>CP166621.1:1780000-7186627 GCA_041937185.1 Leptolyngbya sp. BL-A-14
GCCCATAAACCAAACCTAGCTAGTTTGGAAGCCAACACTTATTCCTGCACGACCTTGGGATGACCAACATTGGCTCTAATGACAAAATGTGTTCAAGCGTCAATGCGGGTAGGTCTCCCTAAAAGGAGGTGATCCAGCCACACCTTCCGGTACGGCTACCTTGTTACGACTTCACCCCAGTCATCAGCCCTGCCTTCGGCATCCTCCTCCGCAAGCGGTTGGAGTAACGACTTCGGGCGTGGCCAACTCCCATGGTGTGACGGGCGGTGTGTACAAGGCCCGGGAACGTATTCACCGCAGTATGCTGACCTGCGATTACTAGCGATTCCTCCTTCATGCAGGCGAGTTGCAGCCTGCAATCTGAACTGAGCCTCGGTTTACGGGATTAGCTTGCTATCGCTAGCTCGCAACCCTTTGTCCGAAGCATTGTAGTACGTGTGTAGCCCAGGACGTAAGGGGCATGCTGACTTGACGTCATCCCCACCTTCCTCCGGTTTGTCACCGGCAGTCTCTCTAGAGTGCCCAACTAAATGCTGGCAACTAAAAACGAGGGTTGCGCTCGTTGCGGGACTTAACCCAACATCTCACGACACGAGCTGACGACAGCCATGCACCACCTGTGTTCGCGCTCCCGAAGGCACTCTCGACTTTCACCGAGATTCGCGACATGTCAAGCCCTGGTAAGGTTCTTCGCGTTGCATCGAATTAAACCACATACTCCACCGCTTGTGCGGGCCCCCGTCAATTCCTTTGAGTTTCACACTTGCGTGCATACTCCCCAGGCGGGGTACTTAACGCGTTAGCTACGGCACTGACCGGGTCGATACGGTCAACACCTAGTACCCATCGTTTACAGCTAGGACTACAGGGGTATCTAATCCCTTTCGCTCCCCTAGCTTTCGTCCATGAGTGTCAGTAATGGCCCAGTAGCGCGCTTTCGCCGCTGGTGTTCTTCCCAATATCTACGCATTTCACCGCTACACTGGGAATTCCCGCTACCCCTACCATACTCTAGTCATTCAGTTTCCACTGCCTGTACGAAGTTAAGCCTCGCGCTTTAACAGCAGACTTGAATAACCACCTGCGGACGCTTTACGCCCAATAAATCCGGATAACGCTTGCATCCTCCGTATTACCGCGGCTGCTGGCACGGAGTTAGCCGATGCTGATTCATCAGGTACCGTCAGAACTTCTTCCCTGATAAAAGAGGTTTACAACCCAAGAGCCTTCCTCCCTCACGCGGTCTTGCTCCGTCAGGCTTGCGCCCATTGCGGAAAATTCCCCACTGCTGCCTCCCGTAGGAGTCTGGGCCGTGTCTCAGTCCCAGTGTGGCTGATCATCCTCTCAGACCAGCTACTGATCGTCGCCTTGGTAGGCCATTACCCCACCAACTAGCTAATCAGACGCGAGCTCATCTTCAGGCACTAAAGCTTTCACCTCTCGGCACATTGGGTATTAGCAGTCGTTTCCAACTGTTGTCCCCAACCTGAAGGCAGATTCTCACGCGTTACTCACCCGTCCGCCACTAAGTCCGAAGACTTCGTTCGACTTGCATGTGTTAAGCAGACCGCCAGCGTTCATCCTGAGCCAGGATCAAACTCTCCATGTTGTTCACAGAAGAGCCTTAAGGCTCAATTTCAAGCAACTGCATTAGCCAAAGCTAATGCCCTTACCTTCGTTATCTCATCCTTAGGAATAAATCCCTAAGAAACACTTTCTTTCACAAGAATTAAGTGCTATTCTGGCTTCCAAACTATTCAATTCTCTAGGTTCGGGCGGCTTCAAGAGCGTCGCTCGCGCTTCACTTCCTCTCGACCGCTTAGCCAATATAACGGGAACGAAGGCAAGGTGTCAAGCAATTGAACCTAAAAAAATTTGCGGATGGGCAAACAGCTTGCTGGTCGGGAGTTGTAGGTGATTAGTGAGTAGCCGACATCCTTAGTCAAACGGTAAGGGCAGTGACCGAGCGTAACAGTAGAAGAAAGATTTGATCGTGCCAACACTGTGGGATCGATCGTCCATGCTAAGTTTTAGTGCCCAACGAATGGAAAGAAGGATAAGCAGAGTAGAGGTTCATACAGGTCAAGAAAACCAGGCATAGAGTAACCTGGACATTAATCTGACCAAGGTGGTTTGAGTTAGCCTGAACTGTGTCACTTCAAGCTAGTGCTTACGGGAGGGAGTGGGCAGGACAAATTCTTAAGCCAAGCGGTAGTGTGTGCAAACGTTGGGGGTCAAAGCAATTCATGGTTTTGGCATGATGGCAAGGAGCGACTAGGCTACTCAAGGTTCACGATTGAACTGCAACTTTGGAGAACGTGCAGCCGTGCTTTGAGTTTTACAATCGACCCGTTTTGGTATTAGCAAGGTAGCGCCCATCTCTCCACACCCCTTCAAGGCGGGTCCCATCAGTAAAAATGTAGGTGCCTCTGCCGTTTTGTCTGCCATCTCGAAACTCGCCTTCATAGCGATTGCCACTCGGAAAGGTGCACGTGCCATTGCCATTTAGCACCTCATTCCGAAAGTCTCCTTCACAACGAACGCCATTAGCAAACGTAAAAACGCCCCGTCCCTGACGGCGACTATCTTGAAACAGGCCTTCGAAGCGATTGCCATTGGGAAATGTACAAACGCCAGCACCATTAAGTAAATTATTTCGAAATTCCCCTTCGCAGAGAGTGCCATCGGTAAAGCGAAAGGTGCCCTTCCCTTCGCGCTGACTATTGCGAAAGTCACCTTCATAGCGATTACCGCTTGGAAAGGTGCAGACACCTTTGCCGTTCAGCAATTCGTTCTTAAATTCCCCTTCGCAACGAGTGCCGTTTGCAAAGCTAAAGACGCCTTTCCCCTGTCGTTTACTATCCCGCAGCTCGCCTTCATAGCGGTTGCCGCTAGGGAAGGTGCAAACGCCCTTACCGTTGATCAAGTTATCCCTCGATCGCCCTTCGCAGTAGTTGTCCGTGTCAGCCGCTTGTGCGATTGCTCCATCAAAGCGGGAATGATACGCATAGGCCAAGCCATTCATACCAACTGAAGTCAGCACTATGATGCTAAATCTGTAAATCAGAACAGGGTTAAATGAAATTCTCTTCATAAAAAGGGGGTAAAACTTGTCAATCCATGATGCTGATTACCAAGTCTAATCGGCTAGGATACTGATTCTGTTCAGGAATGGTGCTCACTTGTCAGGATTCACGCTTAACGAGAAACTGTTAAAGCTCCTGATGATAGTCTCTAGTTGGTGTAATCATCGGTAACGCTGTTAAAGCTAGTCCATGCGCCAACTGCTCCTGCTCTTATTGGTTCCTCGTAGAGGTTGATGGGTGTAAAAGACTAGATATTACAGCGCACATCCTGCTCATGTCATCTTTCTACCGGAAGTCTCTCGGCTCGTATTGTGTCGTGTTCTTATAACGCTAGTTTCGCACTCTGCTCTTAGAACGGAGGCCTCCGTTCAGCAGTCGGGGGCAATTAAGTCCGGTTTCTTAAGACGTTGCAAGTACACCCTCACCAGTTCATACCTTTGCTGTAGGATTCTTCGAGTTTGCTGATGTTTCCCTTGTTATCGTTCCTTACCCTAGCGCAGACAATCGCGGCTCCCCTTCCTCTCCCAAACCCTTCTATTCCCACTCCAGCGCCATCAAAAGTCCCACCATTGCAAGAAGTCGTCCCCCCGCAAGAGGATCGGCTGCCTCCTCAAGAGCTATTACCGCGCCAAGAGATCTTTGAGCCTCAAGAGCTACGGCCCTTGCCGGGACAGCTTGACAGCGTACCAGTGTTTAATAGTAACAGTCCGGAACTGGTGCAGACTGAAGGTATTTTGCTGTCAACCTTTCCACCGGAAGGAAAGTCAGTGCCAGCGGCTCATTTGAATTTTCCATTTCAGGGTCGGTTTGACTTGTTCTCCCACCATATTGCAAGAACAAGAGGACCTAATGATACGCGCACACTCTTTCAAGGCGTGCTTGTTTACAACCCCACGTATCAACCCATCACGATTGACATTCTGCAAGGTGCTAGCTATCTCACGCGTCCTGACGCGCTCTTTGTTGATTTACCTTCATACGTGGACGACCCAACGGGGAGAGTGTACGCAGGCCCCGGTAGCCGGATTGTTAACGATATACTGCGTGGGCGGCGACAGGGAAATTGGCCTGCCGTAATGGTTATTCCGCCTCGCCAAAGCTGGATGTTGATGAACCTCCCCATCCCTGTTGGCAATATTGCGCCTTCTTCAAATGGGCGCTCTACTCTTTTGCGATTGCGGAGCGATGGACCTGTTTATATTGCCAGCATGGCGATGTATGCACCACTCAATCCTGATAAAACTGAGCGCAGTCCCTCGCTGGAGGAATGGCAAAACTTGCTGGTGAACGGTGGACTTGCAGGACCACGAGACATTCCACCCACGCCGATCGAGCGCTTGAAAGATTACGCACGGGTGGTGTATGGACGAGTAGCTGGGGTAGCCGTGGGATCAGAGTGGAAAGCCAATTTGACCGATAGCCCCAAGAGTGATTCGTTGACCATTCCCAAACGGGGACGCGCCTTTTCCTACGGGCTAAGCACCGTCTACCAGGGAACCTTTGGCACAGGGCAAGTTCAGAGTGCTTCTTTGGTGGCACGTTACGCCGATACGGCTTATCAGGCTCATGGGAACTATGGCATTCAGTACAGTTTGACGCTGCCGTTGCATAACACGACTGGACAACGACAAACTGTCACGGTGTCGATCCAGGCTCCCTTAAAGCAAGATAAAGCAAAGGGTGGGCTGCTGTTTTTCACTCCTCCCGAAGATCGAATTTTCTTTCGGGGTCCTGTACGGTTGCGCTATACCGACGATCAAGGCGTGCCCCAGACTCGTTACATTCATCTGATTTTGCAGCGCGGGCAAGAAGGCGCACCCTTACTGACCTTGACCTTGCCCAAGGGTGATCATCGTCTTGTTCAACTCGATTTTCTGTATCCACCCGATTCGACTCCACCGCAGGTGTTAACCGTGCGAACATTGAATCAGCCCTGAAGCAGCGCACAGCAACCGGGTGAAGGAGATACAGGTGACTCACCAAACGACACTAGCCACCCTTGACCGAGTTTCAGTTGTGCCCTGGCTTTATTGGCTGTTGTTGCCCGTTCATCGGCTGTTTCTGAGTCTTTTTTTTAGCTCGATCGTCATTCATGGCAGCCAGCATTTGCCAACACAGGGACCGTTAGTGCTAGCACCCAAGCATTACAGCCGTTGGGATCCTTTTGTGCTGGCCGTGCTTAGCGTCGAACCACTCTGGTTTATGACCAATGCCAATCAGTTTTCTGGCTTACAGGGCTGGTTCCTACCGCGTTTGGGTGCCTTTCCTGTAGATGTGGAGCATCCCAAGCCCGCCAGCTTTCGCTACGCGATCGAGCTGTTAAAAGCCCAAAAAAAGCTGATGCTGTTTCCTGAAGGCGGCATCGTGCGCGATCAGCCTTTACGCTCACTCAAACCTGGCCTGGCTCGTCTGGTTCTTCAAGCACAAGCCGCAGCGTCCGCGTCAGCCGCAATCCCTATCGTGCCCATTGCCATTCGCTATAAGCCTGCTCCCGTCTGGCGATCGCACATCACAATTGTGATTAGACCGTCACTGTATGCTTCCCACTTTTCACAGAGCAGTGAGAAACAACTGGCTCAAGCCATCACTGCCGCCCTCGAAGCTTCACTACTGGAAGGGTTAGCCGAGTCACAGATTGGCTGAGTCTCAAGCTGAATGAGCCTCGGATTAACTGAGCGCCTTGCAGCCTTTTAGCAAGAATCTTGAGCAATGAAGTGGTGCGGCTAGAAGGATTGAAGTTCTTGCTCTACTCTGCTTCCCCCGCTCCCCCTGCCTCCCCTGCTCCCTCGGCTCCCCCCGCCTCCCCGCTCCCTTTCTTTCCAACGGCTTCACCATCCAGAGCGATTGCGTTTGAAAGCCTAATCCCTTGTAGAGGTTAAGCGCTGCGTGATTAGCTTGAAAGACCTGAAGTCCCATTTGACGATCGCCTCTGGCAATTGCCCAAGCTTCCGCATGGAGCATCAGTGCCGTTCCAATGCCTTTCCGTCGATGTTCCGGCAGTACGTAGAGTAAAAAGACATGAGCGTGTCGATCGCCATGAAGTTGATCGATCGCGCTGCCTAACCAGAGACAGGCAACGGGAGACTGCGATCGACGAAGTGGCAGCGAACCCTCTCCGCCACTTTGAGCGGTAGGAATCACCCACCAAAGCGGTGTCTCTTTGGACAAGTATTGCTCAACGGTTTGCGCTAGATGAGTGTAGCCATCCGCTTCTTCTATCTCTTGATAGGTCCGCTGCATAAACTTAATCAGCAGCGCGCGATCCAACCCAGAACCCAAGCGCAAATCGTAACCAATGGGCATTTGGCTCAACACAGAGACACTCATCCAATGGTTAACGTTAACTTCACAAAAGTTGGGCGATCGCAGCCTGATGCATTAAGTTGCCGTAGCCCCAGGGACTAGTGCAACTGTAGCAAGGCCGGGTCGTCAGGCAAACCTTTGACCAGAGCCGACAGCGCTGGAGGCAGACCAGCGAGTGACTCGGCATTAGGCACATTAGCTTTCTGTGGGCTGACCATACTCATTGGAGCAGGAGCAGCCATATCCGAAGGAAGAAAGATCCGAACGCTAACAGCGGCTAACGCGACAAAAAAGATGAGAAAGATAAAGAGGGGAGCAATGTACTGCCTGAAGAACGCCATGGAAGTAGCCGTATGAATAGTATTTAATTCAAGTAGAAATTTCTGAGACTTCACTCAAGATTTGTAAAGTTCTTAATTATTATCGTAACGCGACATCGTTAATTCTCGTCATGCGAATCGGCAAATTTTGATCGTTGTTTGCCGTTCCACGGAGCAAAAAAAGGTAGCAGCAGCAACCCCGGCAAGGAAGCTGCCAGGGTGATTAAAAAGAAGAGCGCCCAGCCTTGTTGCGTGGCTCCTGTCAGGTAGACCTGATCAAACAACGGCGGGTTTGCTAGAAGAAATGGCTTGAGTCGCTGCGCCAACTCACCACTTGCGGGACCGGCCATCAAATCTCTGCCGACTGCCATCAGGCTGGAGAGGAGAGCGAACTGCGTGGCTGAAAAACGGGGGTTGCAAAGGCTCATCAGAAAGCCCAAAAAACCAGCCGTCCCTAAGCCTCCGCAAAAATTTTCGACGTTAATCGCTATAACCATCGTCGAGTAGTCTTTACCAACCATCGCTAGCACGTAGTAACCCACATTGCTGATGGCTTGCAAGGCACCAAAAATCCAGAGCGATCGATTGATGCCAATTTTACTCAGCACGGCTCCCCCTGCCAGGGTGCCGACAATCGTGGCAATCAGCCCCATTCCCTGCCGGATGTTGCCAATATCAGCATCAGAAAAGCCTAGCCCTTTTCCCCCAAGGAACGGTACAGCCATTTTGGCGACCATGGCATCGCCCAGTTTAAACACAATGATGAAGATGAGCGTAAACAGCGCTTGCTGCCAGCCCAGGCGACGAAAAAACTCCAGAAAGGGCAACACCACTGCTTGCCGCAAAGACTCAGGCGGACGATCGCGCTCAACAGGTTCCGGTGCCCAAAGCGAGGTGAGCAGTCCCACTCCCATCAGCAGCGCCATAAAACCGTAGACCCACGGCCAGGTAATGCGATCAGCCAGGTTGAAAGCCAGCCAGCCAGTCAGCAGTAGGGCAATCCGGTAGCCCAGAATTGTCATCGATGCGCCTGCCCCAACTTCTCGCTCTGAAACGACATCAGCGCGATAGGCATCGATCGCAATATCCTGTGTCGCACTCAGAAGCGCAACCCCTAACGCCGTCAGTGCCAGCAGTTGTAAATTAAACGATCGCTGTTGGGACTCTAGCGTTGCAATAACGCCCATTTGCAGCGCGATCGCCACAATGCCTGCGACCAGCCCCAGTTGCGCAAGCAGCATCCAACCCCGCCTGCGTCCCAGGAATGGGGGCACAAAGCGATCGAGCAGCGGCGACCAGATAAACTTCAGCGAATAGGGCAGGCTCACCAGGCTAAACCAGCCGATCGTGCTGAGGTTGAGTTCAGTTTTAGTCATCCAGGCGCGAAAAGCATCATCCGTCAGCGCAAACGGCAACCCAGAGGCGAACCCCAGCAGCAAAATGGCTGCCATCTTGCGACTTTGAAAGACCTGAAAAATCGATTGAGAAGGTTTCACGGCTGATTAGGCAACTCACTAAACCGAGTCATGCATCAAGCATTCAGCCATCATCCCATAGCCGTGCAGAATTTCCTGCGTTCTTGAGGGCCACATCCTTTGGGTGCCACAAGTCCATCTATCTTCGCTAGCTTTTAGCGCTGCTTACAACCGCTCACGCCAAACACCCACTAAACTACCCTGTACATCAATCTCGCGTGCGGGGACTTCAATGGGCGGATAGGTTTCAGCATCAGGGTTGCCTGGTTGCAGAACGACCTTACTACCTTTGCGATGGAAGTACTTGAGTGTGGTTTGTCCTTCTACTCTCGCGGCGACGATCGTGCCATTCTTCAAAGCTTTAGGATCAGCAACGGGCTGCAAAATGACCACATCACCATCGTCGATGAGGGCATCGATCATGCTGTGTCCTCTAACCCGTAGCGCAAAAAAGCGGGGATTCAGCAGTAGATTGGAGAAATCCAGATGCTCGACTTCCGTATCCTGAAAGGTTTCAACCAAGCCACCAGCGGCGATCGCGCCTCGGATGGGTACTCCTGGTGAGGATGCCTGAGTCAGTCGAATCGTTCGAGCTTTGCCCTCATTCCAGTCGATATAACCCTTTGTTTTCAGATGCTCCAGGCGACTTTGGACAGGTGCCGGAGATTTCAAGCCCATTGCCTTCATCATCTGCCGAATTGAGGGCGAATGCTGATACTCACGAATGTAGCTTACTAGCCAGTCGTAGAGTTCTTGTTGGGCTTCAGTAAGGGTTTCCATAATAGTCGCTCAGCGATCGATAGCATTTAGAACACTTGTACCATCAAAATCGCAGGCTGTCTAGTACTTTTCTTATTAAGAAGATTGTTTTTTATGTTGCGAGGGATTAAGGGGCGGAGGCAGAAGGCAGGAGGCAGAAGGCAGGAGGGACAACATTCACATATACCTACGGAAAGTGGGGTGGGCAGTGCTCACCCCACAATCTTTCAAAACAGCGTTGATGGACTATTAGGCTTCGATGACAACGCGCAGGTTGCCGCGCTTTTTGGAGACCCGGCAAGCCGTACTGGAACCCGATCGCTCAAACTCCAGATCCAGCAGTGTGGGGCCAACGCGGAGGTTCTGAAGAGAGAGGTAATTGATGGATTCTGGTAAGGCAGGGTCGATAATGCGGAGGTAGTTGCCCGGCGCATCCGGCACGAGGTTAACCATCATCTGCAGGAGTTGGAAGACACTGCCCGTTGCCCAGGCTTGCGGTGAGCAAGCGACGGGATATTGAACCGGATCGTTATCATCCGTGCGTTCGTAACCGCAAAACAGTTCAGGAGGACGCTGATACGGCTGGCGCTTAGTCATATCTAAAATACCTTTTGCCACTTCGAGTGCCTGATCGATCAGCCCCAGCGATCGCAATCCAATCGCGGTCATCGCATTGTCGTGAGGCCACACAGAACCAATGTGATAGCCCATTGGGTTGTAGGCAGGCGACAAACTGCTGAGTGTGCGAATGCCCCAGCCATTGAACATGTCAGGTGCTCGCAACCGTTCAGCAACGCTATAGGCTTTTTCAGGTGTGAAGATGCCCAGGTTGAGGCAGTGCCCAGGATTGGACGTAATGCTATCAACCGGCTTGCCGTCGCCATCCAGGGCCAGCGCACAGAAGTCCTGGTCTTCCATCCAAAAATCACGATTGAAGCGAACTTTGAGGTCTCTGGCTTCGTCTTCCCAACGATCGGCAAGGTCAATCCGCTTTTTCATACGGGCAATTTGCGCCAGACGAATTTTGGCGGCATAAACGTATGCCTGCACTTCGCAAAGGGCGATCGCGCCTTCTGCCAGTTGTCCACGTCGGTTGATGATGCAGTCACCAGAATCCTTCCAGCCCTGATTCGCCAGACCCCGGCGGGAGGTGCGAAGGTAGCTCAGATAGCCTGTTTCACGGCAGTTGCGATCGATCCAGTCCATGGCTGCGAGCGCATTCGACCACAGCGCATCCAGAGTTTCGTGATCAGCCGTCCATGCAAAATACTCGGCATACAGCATGATCCAGAGTGGTGTCGCATCAACGGTGCCGTAGTAAGGCGTGTGGGGAATTTCCTGACAACGTGCCATTTCGCCAAAGCGAATTTCGTGCAGAATTTTGCCCGGTTGTTCGTCGCGCCACTCGTCATCGTTTTTACCCTGGTACTGCGCCAGAATGGTGAGAGTTTCGCGCGCAATCTGCGGATCAAGCATCAACACTTGAGACGAGGCAATGATGGAATCACGTCCAAAGAGGGTCGAAAACCAGGGCACCCCAGCAGACAGCGCTTTGCCCTTACCAAAGGATTGCCGCAGCAAATAAATATCCTGCTCTGCCCGCTCGATGATCTGGTTGAACGTATTTTTATCGGAGCGAATCCGTGTAACCTGTTGTCGCCAGGTTTGCTCCTCCATGAGTTCAGCGGCTTTTGCCTGGGAGAGTGTTACAGGTGCGCTGACAACAGAAATGGGATGACTGTTATTGAACATTTGCAGGCGGTAACCGATCTTCTGCGTTTCGTGGGAGCCGATCGTCAACTGCCAGACAGCCGTAAAGCCCTTAAGAAGATCAGGCTGTTGGTGGACAAAGTAAATGCGTGACTCCATCAGCGCATTGTCCAGCCCTTTATAAGCAAGGGTCATTTCCATAGACTTTGCAACTGGCTTTGTGGCATCGTCGATGGCAAACGTCTCGTTTTGCTCGGCGGACGTTAACTCAGACGGTAGGAGATATAGCCGTTTTCCATGGGTTTCGCGCGCATAGCCTCGAATGTCAAAAAGATCCTTGAAATCAGCATCAAAGCTGAGACTCATTTCAAAGCTGACCGTATTGGTCGTGTAATTGGAAATCTCAATTTCCTCGAACAACCCGCCATTGAGAACCAGTTCGCGCTTAATGCCGATCGATTCAGCACGGATATGCTCGTCAATTTGAGGGTTTGTGCATAGAACCGATAGAAAAAAGCCTTTATCGGCTGTGCTGCTGAGAAGAATGGGCGATCGGCCATCAATCTGTAGTTCCAAACGGCTCAAAAAGCGGGTATCGCGGCAAAACAACCCCATGCTAGAGCTGCGATCATTCTCCATGCAGCCGCCAATATTGCCCAACGTGTCGGTTAGCAGGAATAAGTCGTCATCTTTGAGCGTCAAGGTAGTGTGTGGGCGTTCGCTCAGCACACAGGGCCATTCAGTCACAGGAAATTGGTCAGCCGGGGCAAACTTTCGACCGTCAAGTTCAATCAGTTCCAGAGTTTCTAGTGTCATTCGATCCACAGGTTTCGGGTAACAGGACAAAGTTGGTAATGGCAAAACTTGGGGCAGTCCTCAAACGCATATCAGATCGATCGCTCTTGAGTTATAAGCCTGAGGACAGTAAGCCATCACCGAGGTGAGGTTCAAACGTAGCGGTAGCAAACTTAGCAACAGGGTCTTTGAACATTTCGGGCAGGACACATAGTTCCTCAACTTCTTCGCCAGCACATGGAACAGAAAGATATTGGGTAGGAATATATCTGGGACGCATTACTTGTGATTGTTTGTGGTCTGGATTTTGCTGGACCGCAGATCTGACCGTAGCAATGCAACCGTCTAGCGACAACGATTTTCACGGAACTAGCTCATACTTAAGGCTACAGAATTTTTGCAGCTTGTGTCGCGATCGAGAGATTCATTGAAAAGTTCTCACAAAATCTTGATAGAACTGGGTTCCAGGCTTGAATACATTCCTGCGATCGACACAGTCTTTCTGCATAAATGCTGAAGTTATTGTTCCAACCTGTCAGCGTTTCTCAACAATCAGGAGAAAGAGGGTAGGAATTAGGGGATGGGGGATGGGGGATGGAGGGTAGAGGGTTTGCCATTTCTGCTGTCTCTATGCCGTTGCGTTCTCCTTTTGCTCCCATACAGTCAAGCTTGGCGGAGGTGGACAGATAAAGGTCATCGGTTGTCCATTAGGGTGAATAAAACTCAACTGCAAGGCGTGTAGGTGATAGCCACAATCGCCCGGTACAGGCAATTTATCAAGATCAGCCACATGATCAAGGTCAGCCGCATGATTCGTGATGGGGATTCCGCCGATCGTATAGAGGGGGTCGCCAACGAGTGGATAACCAGCAGCAGCGAGATGAATGCGGATTTGATGAGGTCTGCCTGTCAGAATGGTGACTTCGAGCAAGGCTGCTTCGGCGTCACGACAGAGCACAAGACAATCGCTCTGGGCAAAGGCCCCCTGGGGATGGGCGGCATAGATATACCCTAACGTGGGGTGAGGTTGCTTGCCGATCGGCTCTGTAACAGTGAAGCGATCGGGCATGGAGGTGCCCTGAGCCAGCGTTCGGTAGATTTTTTGCATCTGGCGATCGCGCAGTTGTTGGCTCAGGTAAGTACGGGCGTTGGGCGATCGTGCCAGCAACATCAGCCCCGATGTGCCCCGTCCCAAACGATGAATTGGGATAGGTGTTTCCTGCGGATAGCGCTGTTGCAATTGCCAGAGTAGCGTGTGCTCTAAAAAGCCTCCTCCTGGGAGGACGGGCAACCCTGATGGTTTGGCGACAATCATCAGGTCTGCATCTTCGTAGAGTACGTCGAATGCTAACGGCACTTCCGGTTCTTGCCAGGGAGGACGCTGATAGGTTAACCATTGACCTGCTGACAGACGCGCCTCTGCTGTTGTTTCTGCCTCATCGAGCCATATCTGCCCTGCTTGAATCCGATGTTGCCATTCAGCCCTACTGGAATGACGATAGCGCTGGGTGTAATAGTCCAGCACAGTCATGCCCTGCGCCGATCGGTCTACCTGCTCCCGATACGTCCAACCGCCATTGAGAAATTCAGTACTCACCTAACTCAGCAACTTGCCCAACTCTTGTATTCTGGACGATGTAGCACACTTCCATCCAAAAGCAGGCAGTTTTGTCGAGCCGTTTTGCTGTAGCCCTAAAGCTATAGCCCCCAAAAGTAAATGCCCCCAGCCAGAAGCCAGGGGCAATATCAGGGTGCATCTACCACTCCTCTATTCCCAGCAGCCTTGCTGAATCCGGAGAAAATGGTGAACAGGGCAAAGATTTGAGGTAGAAGGCAGAAGGCAGAAGGCGGAAGGCAGAAGGCAAAACTCGAAACGCTCCCCCTTCATCCTCGTACCAACAACTAACAACTAACAACCAACAACTTTCCAGTGATTTCTCTGACTCAACTCCTGGCTCGTCAATTGCTACCTGATGCCGATCGCCCACAATATCGACTTCGAGGCAACTTAAACCTTTATAAGTCTTCCGCGCTAGAAGAATTGGTTACGCAGGCAGCGGCAGGACGTTGTTTACGAGTTGTGTCACTGTCCGAGGCGCAGCAGGGAACAACACCAGAGGCGATCGAAGTCTGTCTCTGTGAAGACGATTATCCGGGTTGGCTGGCGATCGCCGATCTTGAACAGCTCGACATTGCTGACCCACCCTATCAAGCGATTGCGCTTTCTGAAGCGGATATTAGAACACGGGTGCAGGGTGCGATCGACTTTGCAAACGCCGCGATGGCACAGCCTAATCAATACCTCTGGGGTGGCACCGTGGGACCGAACTATGACTGCTCTGGTCTTGTACAGACGGCGTTTGCCTCGGTGGGCATCTGGCTTCCTAGAGATGCGTATCAGCAGGAGGGCTTTACTCAGGCAATTTCACCATCGGCACTACAGCCCGGCGATTTAGTCTTTTTTGGTCCGCCCGCTAAAGCAACGCATGTGGGGTTGTATCTAGGAGACGGCTGCTACATCCATAGTTCGGGCAAAGATCAGGGACGAAACGGCATTGGTATTGATCGCTTATCTGAGGCGGGCGATCGCATTAGCCAAACCTACTTTGCTCAACTACGGGGTGCAGGACGTGTCGTTGCCTGCTACCAGCCTTCTAATTACACCAGGCAGACCAATCTTTGATAGAGTGCTTTCAGCGCGATCGTGTTTCGCTTAGTAATTCGTTCATCGATCTCTTTAACTATTGCTATCGGTATTGACCATGAGTACTTCATTGCCCCCTGAAGGCAGCTTGTTAAGAGTTCCCACCGCTCTTGTTCCCGAAGTCTCGGTCGTTGTGCCCATCCATAATGAGTACGATAGCTTGCCTCATCTGGTAGCCGCGATCGCCGCCAGCCTGCAGGCAGACCACCTTCGCTACGAAATTATTTGTATCGACGATGGCTCAACCGATGGTTCGGACAGGTTACTCAGGCAAATGGCCCAGGACAGAAACGACTTACGTGCGGTTATTCTCCGGCGTAACTATGGTCAAACGGCAGCAATGGCAGCGGGCTTCAGCAACGCGAGAGGATCGGTCATCGTGACACTGGATGGCGACCTGCAAAACGATCCAGCCGATATTCCAATGCTGCTTGACAAGTTAGAGGAAGGCTACGACCTTGTGAGTGGTTGGCGTAAAGAACGTCAGGATGCAGCACTCACCCGACTACTTCCCTCAAAAATTGCCAACTGGCTGATTAGTCGGGTAACAGGTGTAAAGCTCAATGATTACGGATGTTCGCTCAAAGCCTACCGAGCGGAACTGGTTGCCGACATGAACCTCTACGGTGAACTACATCGGTTTCTGCCTGCCCTTGCTTTTATTGAAGGAGCCAGAATTACCGAAGTTCCAGTACGCCATCACGCACGACGATTTGGTAAAAGCAAATATGGCTTAGACCGAACCTTTCGGGTCATTATGGACTTGCTGACCGTTTGGTTTATGCGGAAGTTTCTCACGAAACCGATGCATGTGTTTGGTCTGTTTGGCGTCGGTTCAATCGCGCTTGGCACGGCAATCGGGGCATACCTCACCGTCCTAAAACTGGGTTATGGCGTTGACATTGGTAATCGTCCACTGCTGATTTTAGCGGTGGTTTTAGTCCTGACTGGCGTGCAACTGTTTAGCGTTGGGTTACTCGCTGAGCTTTTGATGCGTACTTATCATGAATCCCAGGGGCGGCCCATTTACCGTATTCGCGAAACGATCGAGCCCGGTGCTACCCGCGATCATTAGTCTAAGCAAATCATTAGTCTAAGCAAATAGTGGTGTGCGAAAGTGGCTTACGCTTCCGATCGATGATGATTCGCTGTTGTTAAGTGCTACTTCCAAAAAGGCGTGATTTACACCTAAAAACCAACTGCTCAGTACGGCTTATTGTCAAACCTACTGCTGCGAATATGGTTATTACTAAAAGTCTTAAAACTATTGTGAATAGATAGGTTTTCACGAAGTCTGGCCTATGTCTTCGGGATCTCTACAGTTATATCCTTTGGCAGATTGGTTAATTGAAGGCAGCTTGTTATTGTTGATTTGTCAACAAGAAAGGCTTAGTAAGAAACCATGAACATCATTGCTTGGATTGTATTAGGTTTGATTGCCGGTGCTATTGCGAAAGCAATCTATCCCGGTCCTCAAGGTGGTGGCATTCTTGGCACAATCATATTGGGCATCATCGGTGCATTTGTCGGTGGCTCTTTGTTTAGCTTATTGAACACTGGTACGTTGCAACTGGCTGCTACAAGCTTGAGCATTCCTGGCGTTTTTGTAGCCGTCTTAGGTGCAATTGTTGCAATCTTCCTTTGGGGTCTGCTTACCCGCCGCGCCGTATAATAAGGCTGGTTGTAGACCCAAGGAATTGATGGAGGCTGTGAATGCATAAGCATGAGCATACGAGCCGTCTTTAAAGCTTCATAGCCGAACCATAATTGATTTGTAAAGAGAAGAAGCTACAAACAAGTAGGCTCAGCAGGAGGACTAATCGACTCTTGCTGAGCCTATCTCTTTTGGAAACTCATTCGTGCTTTAAGCGTTTTCGGGTAGATTGTGATGAACTTCGGATAATGAGCACTCAAAATATGCTTTTAAGGCATTGAGTGCTGAATGGTTACTGTTTCTTTTTCATAGAAAACTATGTGGGAGAAACCGACATGCGTTGGTATTGTTGCATAACTTATTCCTCAGGCAAGACCCATTGAGGGGGTTCCATTCGCTTTTTACGAATCGCCTCTTCTGCCATTTCCAGCATTTGATCGAGTGGTGTTTCACTGATAAATTTAGTGGCTTTGGCCTTGTATTCCAGATTGGGACACTTGTCACCCAATACGCAGCCATTAATACAAGCTTCTGCACAGTTGATTGTCATTCTTAGCTCCAGTATCAAAATGAGATGCCATTGAACCTTGTTTTATTGAACCTTAATGGTTTGGGGCAGGGAAGAGCAGTATCTAAGGTTGGATTCAGATGGTACAAGTGGGGACTTCTGACTCTCATTTTACCTCTGTGGCTTTCAACTGTAATCGTGATAGTTGAAGAGAGTGGTTCGAGCAAAGAGCGGTTTTTGAGGTTGCGATCGCCCCAGTCCCAGGAAACTACATCGGTAAGGCTATTACGCCACTGAGCATTTTTTTGCTCTACGAACGTGAATTTTTGCTAAAAACTTTCCTGATTTAGCGTTGCAGTTGTGACTAGGAAAGCATGAGTTTCTTGTAGCAAGATGACCGATCTTTCCCTGTTGGCGACTGTTTTGGCAAAAAGCTCGGCTCAACTGCCTTCTACAAAGCCCGAGCCGCCGGCCGCTTCCTTAACAGCTTTTGATTGGAAAACACCACGCTTCCGTCAGGCAAAATCTACCAGTGATATTTCCCAAAACAAAGCCATCCTAAAGCCCAGAGCATACCCTGATGTTGGGCAGGATGCTACAGAGTTTTCTCCACCTACGCTGGTTTTACCCCGTTCTGGAAGTCAACTCTACTGGCAGCGTGTTGCCGCTCTGCGCTCAGGTAGACTCTACACTCGGTTGCCGATCGACAGCTTCCATGAAATTTGGTCGCGAGCAACGAGCAGCCCAACCGCTGCCCAGTGGCGAACGTTGCTTGCTTTAGAGGCAAAAGCCGCGACCAGAGGGCAAGGAAACCGCCGCCTGTCAGTCATGGTGGGTGATTCACTGAGCTTATGGTTTCCAAGTGATCGCCTACCAACGGGACAGCTCTGGCTCAATCAAGCGATTTCTGGCGAAACCACCCAGGCCATCCTCCATCGACTGCCGACCTTTGCGGTTGCTCGCCCGCAGGCGATTTATGTCATGGCGGGTGTAAACGACCTCAAGCAAGGCGCAACCGATAACGAGATTTTGTGGAATCTGCGCCAAATTGCGCGTCGCTTAAAGCAGGCGCATCCTGGTGCGCGCATCGTTTTACAATCCATTTTGCCGACCCGCACAGAAATGGTTCCGGGTAATCGCATTGGGTGGCTTAACCAACGGCTTGCTGCGATCGCGCAGGAAGATGGCGTCATTTTCCTCAATCTCTACGCTCAATTCACAGACGAAGACGGTAACCTGCGCCCTGAGTTAACGACAGATGGGCTACATCTTAATGCTAACGGCTACGCAACCTGGCAAGCTCAATTAGCGCAGGCAGATACCTGGATTGCGCAGGGTGGCTAAAACGGCAGAAGTCAGGAGGCAGAAGCGATTGTGTTGAAAGTCAAGCTTTTTCCGCCACATCTGGCCGCCAAGGCACTCCAGTTTTCGCCATAACATTCAGGATAATCAACAACTTATGCATGCAGGCGGTTAAAGCCACCTTCTTGAACTTGCCCTTGGTAGAGAGACGTTCATAGAAGGTCTTGATGATGGGGTTATAGCGTGTCGATGCTAACGTCGCCATATACAGTAGACCTCTTGCAGATTAAGTCGAATCTGGTTTGCCAAGAGATTCAAAAATAAGGAAATATCAGGACATTGCAATACAGAAAAAGTCGTCCTGATGATGAACTACACAATAGCTCAAACCTTGCCTGCTGAACAGTTTAAGCGCCGCTTTGGTATCCAACGTGAGACGTTCAAAACCATGATCAGAGTGCTGAAACCAGAGTGGAGAGCAACCCCAAAACCGGGAAAGAAACCGACACTCAACCTTGAAGACCGGGTGCTGGTGGCGCTCGAATATTGGCGGGAATATCGCACCTACTTTCACATCGGGAGTCGTTGGGGCATCAGCGAGTCCACCGTCTGTCGCATTGTGCATTGGGTCGAAGAGACACTCCTGCGATCACGACAGTTTCGCCTACCAGGGAAACGGCAGTTGGTGCGTGGCTTCGGCACCCCAACGGTGGTCATCGTCGATGTCACCGAAACCCCGATTGAGCGCCCCAAGCGTCGCCAACGTGCGTTCTATTCCGGCAAACAGAAATGCCACACGATCAAGAGCCAGTTGGTGATTGATGCTCAAACGCAGCAGGTGCTCTGTACCTTCTTTGGCCAAGGGCGACGGCATGACTTCAAGTTGTTCAAAGCCTCTGGCATTCACTTTCATCCCCTGACCGAGAGTTTGCAAGACAAGGGCTATCAGGGCATGCAAAAACTGCATGTCCACTGTCGTTTACCCAAAAAGAAACCCAGAGGCGGGCAACTCGCACCGGAAGAAAAAGCTTACAATCGCCAACTGGCGAAAGAACGGGTGGGCATTGAGCATGTCAACCGTCGCTTGAAAGTCTTTCGTATTCTCTCAGAACGCTATCGCAACCGTCGCAAACGCTTTGGCTTGCGTTGCAATTTGATTGCTGCCTTGTACAACTTTGAACGGACCCAAGCCGACGTGGTTAGCTAATTTGCAAGAGGTCTAGTGCTGCTCGCACCTGTGCCCGCCCACCCCAGATCATGCGTTGCCCACGTTTCTTGCCACTGTCTCAGTTGAGCGGTGCGACGGGCTTGGGTGCGTTTCGAGCAGTCCGTTTAAGCCTGTTTCCTAGTACTGACTCAACCAGCGTTGCATACTGCCCCGGTGCCGCCCCATAACTTTCGCAATCGCGCTAATACTCATGGCCTCCGGTAACTTCAGCAAGTACAACACTTGCAACCGTTCTTTTCGGTTCGGATGCGATTCCTGCTGAGTCAATGCTTCCAGTTCTGTGAGTGTTTCTCAGATTTGGATGCGGATGATACCGACCATTGCTATTTCTCTCCACAAGCTAGACATCAGTCTCTCATTTGTCACTCCCTTTTTTTGGATTTGGTATGAGCATCTCAACCGTTTGGCGGCGGCGAGTCACTAATTCTGCTAATTGCTGCGATTCTTTATTCGCGATCGGACGCACTTCAGGTTGGACCGCCTCAGCAAAATGCGCTAGGACCTGAGCATCAATGGCATCAGTCTTGGCGAGTTTCCCCGTCGCTTTGGCAAAGTCTCGCGCTTGACGAGGATTGAGCACGTCTGCGGGAATTTGGGCCGCACCAAAGGTCGCTGCAGCAGAAGTCTCTAGTCCTCCAGTGGCTTCCATCACCGCTAAGACAGGTTGTAGCGGCTGCAAGCGTTGCACTAGAGTCTTCGGTGTTGGGGCCTTGAAACGCTGCCGCTGTTGGTCGAATGTGACCATCGAGCTGGGCTTTAGAGACATCGATACCGACCCAGTGCACTATCTAATTCATGGTTTTTGGCGGTAAACAGCACCCTTGCAAGACACAGCCTTGCACGATACGGAATCAAGTTCCAGGCGATTGTTTGAGTTCTGTTCATCCTTCCTCATCCTCCCCTTTGTTATTTCTTTCCTAAGCCTAACGCTACTGGTCACATGCCCGGATACACTGAGCAGTGACGAACGTTAAGAGGCGTGAACCCTGCTATGGATGCTGCTGCACTCTGGCAACGTTATCAAGATTGGCTTTACTACCATGAAGGCCTGGGACTGTATGTGGATGTCAGCCGGATGCGGTTTGACGATGCGTTTGTGGCGGCAATGCAGCCCAAGTTTGCGCAAGCCTTCAAGGATATGGCGGCATTGGAAGGTGGCGCGATCGCCAACCCTGATGAAAATCGTATGGTTGGGCATTACTGGCTGCGCGACCCTGACCTGGCTCCGACGCCCGCACTCAAGCAGGAAATCAGCGAGGCGCTGGATCAGCTCGATGCGTTTGCCAACAAAATACACGCGGGTGAAATTCGCCCCCCTCAGGCAGCAAAATTTACGGATATTCTGTCGATCGGCATTGGCGGTTCCGCTTTGGGACCAGAGTTTGTTGCGGCTGCGCTTGCTCCTGATACGCCACCAATGGCAATTCACTTTTTTGACAACACGGACCCCAATGGGTTCGATCGAGTTTTTGCGCAGTTGGGCGATCGGTTGAACAGCACCCTGGTTGTCGTCATTACCAAATCGGGAGGCACTCCTGAAACGCGTAACGGCATGATTGAAGCCAAGAAAGCCTTTGCCGACAAGGGCTTAGATTTTGCGCGTCAGGCCGTTGCGATTACCATGCCGGGTAGCAAAATGGACGAATTAGCGCGATCGGAAGGCTGGTTGGCAACCTTTCCGATGTTTGACTGGGTGGGGGGGCGCACCTCAGAACTGTCTGCTGTAGGGCTTCTCGACGCTGCACTACAAGGTATTGACATTCGCAGCATGCTGGCGGGTGCCAAAGAAATGGATGCAGCGACTCGCGTGCCTCAACTGAAGGCAAATCCGGCGGCACTGCTGGCACTGTCCTGGTATTTTGCAGGCAACGGTAAGGGCGAAAAAGATATGGTTGTGCTGCCTTACAAAGACAGCCTGCTGCTCTTTAGTCGTTATCTCCAACAATTAGTGATGGAGTCATTGGGTAAAGAAAAAGACCTGGATGGCAAAACGGTCTATCAAGGCATCGCTGTTTATGGCAACAAAGGCTCAACTGACCAGCATGCCTATGTGCAGCAGTTGCGCGAAGGTGTACCCAATTTCTTTCTGACCTTTATCGAAGTGCTGAAAGATCGGGATAAACCGTCCGTTGAAGTAGAACCGGGTGTCACAAGTGGAGACTACCTTTCTGGGTTACTCCAGGGCACACGACAGGCACTTTACGAAAACCAACGCGACTCCATTACCGTCACCATTCCTGAGGTAACGCCGAAGCTCATCGGAGCCTTGATCGCGCTATACGAACGGGCCGTGGGTTTCTATGGTTTTCTGGTGCATATCAACGCTTACCATCAGCCCGGTGTGGAAGCAGGTAAAAAAGCCGCCGCCGCAATTTTAGATCTGCAAACCAAAGTTGTTAAAGCGTTGAAGCGGGAAGGGACATCGCTTTCCCTCACGGCGCTGGCTGCGACTATGGGTGTACCGGATCAAACTGAAACCATTTACAAGATTGTCCGGCATCTGTCGGCAAATCATCGGGGTGTCCTACTGGAAGGGAATCCAGGCGATCTCTCTAGCTTGAAGGCTAGGCTGGGCTAAACTGATTGACATCGCTCAATCATCGAGCGATCGCCTCTACCCGTCAAAACAGGCCCATCAAAACAGGCTGGTGGTTAAGCAGGGGCGATCGCTCAAACTCATTCACAGAATTCTTGAAAGCCGCTATATTTTAGCTTTGACCCACAACTTTTAATTTTTTAACTAATTGCCATACTTCAAGGCTTAGACAACGTTAGCAGCAGCTTCTGTATGCCTCTCACAATCCTTGTTGCTGATGATGACTTGGGAACGCGGTTGTCAATCGGGGACTATCTAGAAGCGATCGGCTACCTGGTTGTCACCGCTGAAAACGGCCAAGAAGCGCTCAAGCTGGTAGACGAGTACCAGCCCCATTTAGTTGTCACTGATATCACCATGCCTCAGATGGATGGCTACGAGTTGGTAAGCCGTATTCGGCAGCGTCCCACCTCACGCCTGTTGCCTGTAGTCTTTTTGACTGCCCGTAACGACACTCAGGAGCGTATTCGAGGCTACCAGACTGGCTGCGATGTCTACCTCTCCAAGCCCTTTGAGCTGCAAGAGCTAGGCGCAGTCGTGCGAAATCTTCTGGAACGACTGCAATTGATCGAGTTGGAGTGGCGGTTTGGTAGAGGCGAAGTCGGTCGCTTTTCAGAGGTTAATGCTTCAGACGCGCCACGATCATCCCAAGCCGTTTCTGAGGACAAACAGACGGCCACACAAAACGCTGCCTTATCGATCGCCGTTGCAGCCTTAAACTTAACCCAGCGTGAACGTGAGGTTCTCAAAGTACTGTCAGACGGACACTCAAACGTGCAAATTGGCGAACATCTGCACCTTAGCCCCCGCACCGTCGAAAAATACGTGAGTAGCCTCCTCCGCAAAACTGACACCAGCAATCGGGCTGAGCTTGTACGGTTTGCGATGGATCATCATCTGGTGGAGTGAGCAGCAGGGGAGGCGGGGGAAGCCAGGGAAGCGGGGGAAGCCAGGGAAGCAATCAGTAGGCGCTTCGAGAAAAATAATTAAGGCGTCTTCTCTCCCTTAGCCTCCCCAGTCCCTCCACTCCCTCTGCCCTTTTCCAATCCCTCAAACGCCCAGCGATAAAGACCAACTTTTCAGCGTTCCTGTATCGCCTTCGGCTGCATCCACTACACGTAGTTTCCAACTCCCCTGAGCTGGTTGGTTGAGAAAGCGTCTGAGTAAGGGGGTAGTTTGCAGGGTGTAAGTGGTTTGCAGTCGCGTGCTGCGGCCAAGATTACGGCTTTGCAGTAGAACGGTCTGGTTAGTCGGAGAGATTAAGCTGATTTGAAGATCACCCAGAAAGCTGTGGTCGATCGCGACACTGACCTGAATTGATCGCACCGTGCCAGCGTCCGCAATTTGAATCGTGCTGATTGCCCCTTGGGGATTATTGTCGGGAATGTCTAGGCTGGTCGTGCTTTGCTGCTGGATCTGGCGAGAGGGCGCGATCGCGGTCATTGCCTGTCGCTGAACGGCTGCCTGCACGGCTTTAGCGGCATTCACCTTGCCATAGCCAAACCAATCGCTGCGACCACCAGCCTCATAGGTGCCCTTACGAAAGCCAAACTGTGGATCAGGGTTGGGATCGACGATTTTGTCTGCCGTTTGTTGGAGAAGCTGCTTGACCTCGGATGCGGTCAAATCAGGGTTCGCCGAGAGTACCAGTGCCGCCACACCTGCCACCAATGGACACGCGCTGGAGGTGCCACCAAAATCAACCGCAATGTCATCTTGAGAGTAGCCTGCTGCACCGACGCGATCGGTCGTTACAATGCCCAACCCCGGCAACGCACCATTCACTTGAGGTGGGGTGAAAACATACCCCATATCCTGAAGTCCAATGCCAGGTGGTGCGTTATTACTGGGGGCGCAGACTGATATTTCTGCCCCCCAATTGCTGTAAGCCGCTTTGCGATTGAGGCTCGTCGAAGCCGCGACCGTAATGACATCAGGATGCACCGTAAAGCCGCCTAACCAGGAAGTTGGACCGCTCAGCGCATTGTTAGGCCAGCCGCTTTCATTCACCGTGCCATTGGTGGGGCGGTTTGCGTTTCCAGCCGCGAACACAATCACGCAGCCTTTGCCATTGCGCCCGGTTGTGGCCGCCTGAGTCAGGGCCGCACGCTGTCGGAGTGAGAGGGGAAAGTACACCGATGCCGGTCCCCAACTACAGGAAATAACAGACGCGCCTTTCATCACCGCCCAATTGAACAAATCTTCGATCGTCTGGTCATCCAAAAAGCCCGTTGTGCGAATGGGCATGAGGGCACAGCCAGGAGCAACACCGATCGCGCCAACGCCGTTTTCTTCAGCCGTTGCGACCCCTGCGCAGGAGGTGCCATGATTATCGTCTGGGTCACCCGGCAGGGGCAGGAAATCATTCTCTTTGAAGTCACGGGGCGCAACGATTTTGCCAATGCCCTGAAAGTCTGGATGGGTCAGGTCTACGGAGTCATCCATGATGGCGATCGTCACCGAGCGAATGCCTCGCGTCAAATCCCAGGCTTGCTCAGCCGAAATGTGCGAGTTCGGTGCCAGATTTGCCCCACCGTTGTGGTTTAGATGCCACTGTTTAGGATAGATCGGGTCACGGGGACGATAGTGTGGCTGGGTGCGCACAACGATGTTGGGTTCGGCTGTTAGCACTTCCGATCGCTGCATCAGGCGGTTCGCAATTTTCAGCGGATTCTCCTGCGCGCTGGGCGTTGTTGCAAACACAAACGTATTGGGTACGCCTACGATCGGTTTGATTTGCTGTAGCCCCATCGATGCCGTCATTTGTGCGATCGTCTCAGCCGTCACCGAGGGTGCAAACTGAATCGTAATTTGATCCGTCAGGTAAACACGTGAACTGGGATCATCCTTCAGTTGATACACATGGCTGGCATAGTTCACCTCATTGGCATCCCGCATCTGCTGCATCACGGCATCACGCTGCGTCGGATCGACCACAATTTCGGTGAGTTGGGCTGGTGAGCGTTCCTCACTCACGGTTGCAGGCAGGGGACCAACCAGGTTCGCGATCGCAGACTTGTCAGTCGCGTTGACCGTGAAGCGATCGTCTACCTTTTCAAGCAAGAGCTCTTCACCACCACGCTGCAACACCTTACTGATGCTTGCCTCAGGCATGGAGGCACCCTGCGTTCCCGATTGTGCCGCATTTGCTGGCGTTTGGTCAGTCATCAAAACACCTCATTTGAGAAAAGGGGGGTAGGAGGGTCGGGAGTTTTGAGCATCGGTTCACCCCCTGACACCAACGAAGATTTGAGTGACGCGTTCTGACGTTAGCTTTAACTACCATTTTCTGACCGTTGATTACTAACGGCTGACCGCTTAAGTCAATGCCCTTAGCGATCGCCCAGCACTACTCAAGCGCAGAGTCACTCCGCAATGGTAATATACCCTCAGTTTTGATACAGTTGTGTTTCTTCTGTTTTCTGCAATTAAAGCTAGAGCTGTCTCATGGAATCCTTTGGAACTCTTCGTCTCCTCCGCACCGCAGGGATCGTTTCCCTGTCACTCCTGGCAGCTTCTGTGCTGTTGAAGCCTGTAACGGGTCTTGCTCAAACCTTGCCAGCAAGCCCAAATCGGGCACAACCGATCGACCCGAATGATCCAAGCGTTCTCAAGCCTACTGACCAGGATGCAGGGCTTCTGAGCCAACAGGGCGGCAAACGTCTTATGGATGAAGCCGATAAAGCGGTGTCAGCCCAGAACTACCCAACGGCGATCAAGAAGCTTCAAGAAGCGCGTCAGGTTTTTAACCAACTGTCTAACTTTTATCAGGATCTCGCAGGCAGCTTCTCTGGTATCGACAACCGCATCGCCGATACACAGCGGCGTAAAGCACTAGAATCTGCCGAAATGCGCGACCAGGCAACCTATCAGCTTGCACTCGTCCATCGCGCTCAAAATCAGCCAGAACTTGCCGTGCCCCTGTTGGTACAAATTATCCGCAGTCAACAGCCTACCCGTAGCTTGGGTCAGAAAGCTTACCAGCAACTCTTAGAGCTAGGTTTTGTGGATGCTCCCTATCCTCGTCCTCGTGCAGACCAGCCAAGCGCTGCACCCCGTTAGAGATGTTGCGGAATCGTTAGTTCGCAATGGCAATGGACATGATCGCGCCTGTCAGCCAACCCACACTGCGCCTGTCAGCAAGCAAACTGGATAGAGCAATCAAACGGAGCTTGACAGTGAACGTTAAACTAGAGTGAGGAATTTAAGCCGTGATCAAGGAGCACAAATGATTAGCCCCGCTCAGGTTGAAGCCATGATTAAAGCAGAACTGCCCGATGCTCAGGTTCAAGTGCTGACCAATGATGGTGAACACTACGAGGTCACGGTTATATCATCGCAGTTTGATGGCAAACGCCTGGTACAGCAGCATCAATTAGTCAATAAGGCAGTCCAGCAGCATTTGCTCAGCGGAGCAATTCATGCCATGGCAATTAAGACATACACGCCTCAAGATTGGGCAGTCGTTAGCCAGGCTGTTTGAATTGCCTCTTCGATCGACTCATTGTGCTGTAGCTCAGCTTGATCCAGTCCTTTTGTCCACACCTCATCCCTTAAACCTATGACTCCTGAAACCCAAGAGCGCCTCGAAACGCTGATTAAGCAAAACAAAATCATGGTCTTCATGAAGGGCAATAAGCTCATGCCCCAATGTGGTTTCTCCAACAATGTGGTGCAGATTCTCAACACCCTTGGCGTGCCTTTTGAAACAGTTGATGTCCTGGCCGATCCTGATATTCGTCAGGGTATCAAGGAATACTCTAGCTGGCCCACGATTCCTCAGGTTTACATTGATGGTCAGTTCGTTGGCGGCTCCGATATTCTGATCGAGCTTTACCAGAAAGGCGAACTACAAGAAATGGTTGAAGTTGCAATGGCTTCTTAGCCTTCCATTAACACAATTTCAATAGCCAAAGAATACAAAATGAGGTTGAGCCAATCGTAGGTTCAACCTTTTTGCTTTTATTTGCATTGGTTGAGACGTTTTGGAATGTTCAAACATCTCAACCAATGCTTCATCCCAATCTTTGGTTTGCAATATCTATGTAAAGCGGCCACGTTTTGGTCGTGCCTTTGGTTTGAGCCAGTTTATTCTTGACGAAAAGAATGAATTGATGGCTTAAATATGTATTTCCTTCGATCGGCGATCGTCCCCATTGTACTTTTTTCCGCCTTTGTCGCAGCTTTTCCAGTTTTAGCACTGCCTGTTGACGCTGAAAACCCATGCTATATGAAAACCGCTTCAGGCCAAATCCTTAACTTAACTCAGTCTCTGTGTGGTGTTAAAGCTCGCCCCAGTAATACGTCTACACCCACTAGACCAGTTTATCGATCGAAGCCATCAACCTATAGCACTGGGGTCAGTTCCGTTGTTACGACCGTTCATGGTGGAGTGACAACTACGATTTACTCTGCGCCTGGGTACGGTGCTAGCAGTTCACGCTACGTTTATCCTAACTACGACTATTCTTCTGATTACAACGATGGCTACAGTCCTAACTCCCGCCAGAGCCAAACCTCTAGTAGCGTAAGACAGTAACGTTGATGCGTAAGTCAGGCGTTGAAAAGCGCAAATCAGCCTATTGCGGTGAGGACTGTGGTGTAGAGGGGGTAGGTTGAGGTGCAGGGGACGGGCTTTGCAAAACAGCAAAGGCGATCGACCAACCAATCACAATCCCCAAACCGCCAAAGCGAATAATTTGCCAGAAGGGTTCCCGCAGGCTTCCCCAAGAAAAGAGCTTGCTTTCCAGGTTCACTTCCAGTTCGTCTATCTGCGTTTGAAGGCGAGTTAGCTCGGCTTTGAGTTCTGGGGTGGACGATCGTTGCATCTTCCGTTTGAGTTGCTCCTTTCGCTCTTGAAGTTGTGCCTGAGTTTGTTCGTCTTGCTGTATCTGCGCGTAACGGCTCTTCAAGTCGTTGAGCGATCGCTCAACAACAGCGAGTTCCTGCTCAAACGTATGTGCTTCTGTCAGCGACCCATCGCGGTCTTGATCAGAGGCAGAATTGGGTGATGGTGGCAACGGCGTCATAACAGCAGTAGTAGAGTAGAGATACTCTCGATTATTCCCTCAATCACCGTAATCTTATGCCTGATATCTCTGTTTCCCCCACCGCATCAAACGGTGCACCTGTTCACAGCAATCATTTGAGCGCCTACAGTGCTGCCGAACTTGCCCAGGCACTGCTTGAAAAGCTTGCGATCGCCGATCGTGATTGGCATCGCCTCAAGTCTAACCGCAAAGCCCGCGCGAATGAACAAGCTGCTGCTGCAATTGTCTTTCTCCTCAAAGACCAACCAGAAGAGGCTTTACCCAGGCTTCAGCAAGCAGTTGGATGGCTCGATCGCTCCGTTTCAGCGCCTCCCTGTGAATCGCATGGCAAGCGGGGAAAAGGTGAGGCGTGAGAAAGCTCCAATGTTGAGTTAAAAGTGTGGCGCAGGCGTTTTGGTATGGCAACCGATTAGGCTGCGGGCTGATCCTTGGAAAGGAACTGGAGGCGCAGGGTATATCCAGCGAGCATGGCAGCCGCGATCGCTTCAGAAAGAATGATCACGTGGATGACTGGAGAGAGTGTCCAAAACGGTGTAATGCAGTAGTGCCCCAAAACGAACAGGCTCAATCCGCAGTACCCATAAAGCAGCGCAAACGCCAGCGAAAACTGTTGCTTGGTAAATAGCACATAGCCAACGCCGCTAAGGGGAGTCATCACAACCCAGAGTGAGTCAATGAGTGCTGGAGTAATCCAACCAGGTTCGTGATACTCCGGCAAAAACACGATGTTGTGGACGTAATGCCCCAACGACACAAAAATGTTGAGCACAATCAACATCAGTAGCCATTTTTCCTGGTTAGAACGGCTCATCTGCATCGTCAACCCTCCACAACGAACAATCAGGTCGATCAGGTATCCTTGACTACTTTCAACTTCTTACGCTCTGGTGGCATGGTGATAGAAAACTGGCCCGCTAATTTGACATCCCTTTGCCCTGTCTGGGTTTGCGTTTCGATGGGGGCATTACGAGTGGGCGACTGTGCCTGAATCGCTTCACTAATCGGGTGATGCAGTAAGGTAAGCAGACAAGAGCAACCTGTAAGCAGCAGCAAATCCAACTCTTTGCTTAATAGCCGTCGTGAGGCTTTGCGGTAGGTTTGACGTGGAATTGCTGGCTTCAGTCGGAGGCGTGTCATAGGGGTGCAATTGGCGATAAACAAGTTGACATAAGCGGATAGAACGCTCGGATTTCTCAGTATACCCAAGTCGATCGTCAACCTGATTAATTTAGACTGACTAACTGATGAGCCTGTTCCTGTATCTGCAGTTTCTAAGCAGCTGTTACATGCCATTTGTCCAGTTCTGAGTCCACGACCCGGAACATCTCATCGAAAATCTCATTCATGCGGGTGTCCAAAGAACTTCTGAGACATGAAGCTGGGAATCGGAACAGGGCGAATCCGTTTCCCATCGACAAAGGCTCCCGTTTGAGTCGCAACCGTTGCGACTTGACCATTGCACAAAATTTCTGCCTGCACCGTCCACTTGAGGCGCGTCAACTGCCTCATCCAAAGTTGCCCAGTCACCTGATCAAACAGCCGAATGGGTCGTTTATAAGAAATTTGGGTTTCAGACAGAATGGGGAAAATTGTTTGCTCTTGCTGGTAAAGCGTCGGGAAGTGTTCTTCTAATAGCTTGACGCGCAAATCTTCTAGCCATCTGAGATAAACAATATTGCTGACAATACCAGCAAAGTCAATATCATAGGGCTTTACGGGAATCTCGATCGCGATCAGTAGCGGCCTAGATGATGAGTCAACCACAGGTAGCATTGCTCCTAAAGAATGATTAAGACCGATCGGTCTTTTTAAACACAAAAAAAGATGGGTTGCATTAATCTAAACGCTCAACACCTCGGCTAGATAGTGATGCAAATACTCAATCGATCGCTCTAAATGCACATTATTGCCATAAAGTTTGCTCATCATTAATGCTCCCTCAACGGTTGCGATCAGAATGGTTGCAACCATTTCTGACTCAGCTGTAGCACGAACTTCTCCTTTAGCAATGCCTTTGTCAATAATGCGAATAATGAGCCTTTGCCACAAAGTCATTGCTTGCTGAGCACGATCGCGCAACGCTGGATGGGCGTCATCACTTTCTACGGCTGTATTCAGTAACGGGCAGCCACCTGGAATCGGAGGATTATCAACAAATTGTCGATAGACCTGAAGCATTGCCTGCAATTTCTCAATCGCATGGTGCTTATTGCGCACTGCTTTAAGAAACTGTTGGCTGCTTAACTGAATGGCAAAGTCAAAGGCTGCTAGTGCCAGTTCTTCTTTACTGGTGAAATGGTTATAAATTCCTCCCTTTTGCAACCCAGTGACGCGCATAATATCAGACATCGATGCGCCAGCGTAGCCTTGCTGATTAAACAGACCAGCCGCTTGTTGAATAATCTTTGCTCTGGTTTCTGCAGCTTTAGACATCGTATGCTCTTACTTTAAGACCGATCGGTCTTTTCTTTACTATACACGTAACACACCGCCACGGAGGCGCGAACGGTTTTTCTAGACGTTATAGCCCTCATTGGTCACGCTAAGCGGGTGAAAAGATGAGTTGCAAGTTCAACTGATGCATAAGTGGACAAATCAACGCCTTCATCGGAGATGTGAGTTGCTCCAAGCCAACGTGTAACGAGGCCATGGGCAAGAGCAAAGCTTTCAAATTGCACACCAGGCAGCACGACGACTAAAAAAGCGGTTTGACCTGTACGAGTTGTGATGTTTGTTTGGCTCTTTGCTTGATCACAATCGAATGCATCTTAGATCTGATATCACTCTCGCTGTCTGAGGCTTACACGAGCAGGCTTATCTACAAGCAGTACAAATTTTTAGAGCGATTACTAGGGGCTGTCATCAATTACGACTACTCACTGCTTGTAGCAAGGGTTCCAGCCCCTAACCTCATGTGCTGGGACGAACGCGACACTGTTGAGACCAAAGGCTTCGGAGCTGAATTGATGAGGCGTACTAGAGCGATTGATGCGTCTATGCCTGAAGGCTCAGATGAGCATCGGTGGTTACAAAGGCAAATGTCAGCCGAAATTTTAGCTGTTCGTCCCGCTGCTTACAGAAGAGCCGTCATGCGTTGATGACACTGTGCGTTTCGCCATAGGGTTAGGAAACGTCTACACGTTTGAGCTACACGCAACTAGAATTCAGTCGTTGGCAGCAGAGTGCCTGCTTGCTAACTGTGCGCTAAACGGTTTTGCCACTTCCTAGCTGCAATCGCTTGAGGCAATGGATTGAGTAAACGATCGCTACAAAAAACCAGCATCAGAGACACGCTCCAATGCTGGTTCAATAAAAGTAGTGGTGAGATTCTAGGGTGCAAGCGCATTACCGCGAATCAGGCTACCGATCGTCTTTGCGGTAATCTTCAATTGGGTGAGTGGATTTGCCGGAACAACGGTCTTATATAGATAGCTGTCAAAGGTGAGCTTCTGGACATCAATGTCAGAGCACATTTCGACAAACGCCTCACGAGTCGCATCCGAGCGATAGAAGACCGTTTGCAGGATGTCCAGCACCTTGTAGGTCAGACCATACTGCTTGTCCCAGCGCTTGATGTAGACCTTGAGATCCGCTTCGGTGGGCACGCGATCGCCCTTGTGAGAAAACTCAACAATGGCTTCTGCACACATCCGCGCTGACTTCGCCGCAAAGTAAATACCTTCACCCGACGATTTGGTAACGGTGCCTGCCGCATCGCCCACTAGCGCCACCCGACCCACCACACGGCGCGGTCTGGGATGTTCAGGGATGGGGTGTGCTTCCACGCGAATAATTTTGCCACCGCGCAGTCTTGCCGCTGCACGAGCACGAATACCCGCTTGCAGTTGCTTGATTTTTGCCTGGTTGGGCTTCATCGTGCCTGTGCCGACAGCAACGTGGTCATACTTAGGAAACACCCAGGCGTAAAAGTCGGGCGACACATCATCGCCAACGTACATTTCTGCCAGTTCGTTGTAGTAGGCCATCTTGTCTTCAGGTAGCCGAATCCGCTCCTGAAAGGCGATCGCGTAGTTGTAGTCCCCTGCATCGATCGCTTTCGCCACCCGCGAGTTGGCACCATCGGCACCAATCACCAGATCCACTTGCAGGGTCTTGGGTGTGCCTTCCAAACTGCCATTCGAGTGATCGGCGTAATGCAACGTATACGGATCTTTGTCGTTGCTGGGAATTTCCAGCTTGTGCATCGTGCCATTAATGACCTTCGTGCCCAGCTTTTCAGCACGTTCGCGCATAAAGCCATCCAGCACTTCCCGACGGCACATACCAATGTACTCATCGTCCTTCAGCGTGCCGCCAATGTTGACCTCCACATTTGAAGGAGAGATCATTTTCATCTTGCGCACGCGGCGATCGATAATTTCGGGCGGCAGGTCAAACTCGCTCACCATGCAAAGGGGAATCGCGCCCCCACATGGCTTCACGTTGTCTAACTTCCGCTCAATTAAATAGGTTTCAATACCCGCTTTTGCTAAAACTTCTGCAGCAGAGGAACCCGCTGGTCCACCACCAACAACCGCAACCCGTAGTGCCAAAGGTTTTCTCCTAAATCGTTAGAAGCTACAGGATGCATGGTATCACGGACTTTTGACGGACATCTCCGAGGAGTAGGAGATCGCGCCAAGTTGAAACAGAGCTTAACAAAGAGCAAGTATAAAGTATGAAGGCTAAAGGATAAAAAGTTGAAGTTTTGAGCCAGCAAGCAGGAGAAGCGGAGGACGCAAAGCATCCTCTGGTCGTCAGCTTTCAGCTTTCATCCTTTAGCCTTTAGCCTTCATCCCTCATCCCTCACTTCCCAATATCTCCTGGTGTTGGGATGCGCTTTGGTATGACACCTGGTGCTTTTGTCGTTGATGGCTGGGATGTCCCGGTGCTGCCTCCAGTTGCTGGCGCACTCGTAGAAGAATTGCGCGTTGGGGACGTCTTGGCAGGGGTCGATCGAGGTGGTGTAGACGTTGACGTTGTTGTGATCGTTGGCTGCACTGCTGCTGTTGCTGGTGTATTGTTCAGCCTCAAAAGCGCCTTAGAGGTGCTGTAATAAGTGGCCCAGCGACGTGGATCAGGCTGACTACGCCATTGAGGGCGAGTGGTGGTGAGTGATAGCACTGGTACGGTGGCAGAGGAACCCTGCGCAATGATGACGATCGAAACATCGGTGACCAAAATATCGCGATCGAAGCTCCGTTGCGTTGCTGCCCTGGCGATCGCTTCAGCTCGGCGTACCAATGTATCGTAGGTTTCGCTGGGCTGCACGTCGATCGTCACATTTACGGTGCTGGTATAAGCGTGGACGGCAGGAGGTGCCATGACTTCCCTCACCAACCAACTGCCCGTCATGCTTAACCCCACAGCAAGACTGGTCAATTTAGCCCATCGGCTCGATCGCTGACGCCGATCGCGACGGGTTGTACGCAAGGTTGGTTGAGAGGAAAGAGCTTGCGATTTATTTGTTGCTGGCATAGTGTCTCCTGCTTGCTTGCCAAAGATTCCACTGCTCAAGGACAACGCAATCCCTGCTGGAGCCTTTGGCATCAAGGGCATCACGATTGCGTGTAGTTGTAGCAACGTTGCTTCGGACTGCCACACAAAAGTCATAGAGCAGATGAGCCATTATGCCCCACCCGTGCAGAATTCGATGTCCTTATTTAGGAATTCACAACATGCAACCGACTAGTGCTGTTTTATAGATTCGCGTGCAGTGTTTTTGTAGATTCGCGTCCAACAGTTAGCTATACGGCATTCAGGGCATTCACGGCACTATCTTGCCACCAGAGACAAACTTGTATGTTTTTCCTGTAAAGGTACGTAGAAACACTGGTTGCACCGAATTAATCAGAGCTAGATTCCTGATCGGGATGAATCTGCGATGAAGAAGTATGAAGTTGATATGGATGCGCTACAGGTGCTTTTGCTACAGCTTCAGCCTTAATCAGGTTCTTGGCATCACCCGCGACTCGTTCTGCTGATACCCCTAAGTATGTGTAAAAAAATCATACTTTTGCGTTGAAAAGCGATTAAGAGTGGGTGCGCCTCCAGGTTTCATGTTTGGGGTACTCCTGCCATCCTCACGACCCTACTAGGAGTAACAAATTCCATGTCTCAAATCTTTTTGCAAAGGTCTTTTTTTGCTGCGATCGGCGTCGTTTGTTTTACCGTCGCGTTTGAACAGACAAAGCCCGCGATCGCAGCGAATTTTACCGCCATTGATTTCAGTGCACCCACAACCAATTTTACGAATGGGCAATGGAGTCTTGGCTTTCAATTCACCACAAATAAAACTATCAACGTTACTTCGTTGGGGTTCTACGATGACTTCCAAAACGATTTAACTCAAAACCACGATATTGGAATTTTTGACAAAACAGGTACTTTATTAGTCCAGGGCACAGTGAAACCCGGTGATGCACTGGACGGTTTCTTCCGCTACACGTCTGTTCAATCAACTCAACTGCAAGCGGGAGGCACATTCTTTATTGCCTCTACAACTGGAACTGAAAACTACACGTTCAATCCAACGGGCTTTTCAGTAAACCCAAACATTACGTTTGTGTCATCTGTTTTTCGATTCAGCGACACACTTGTCTTTCCCATTGAAACTCCCGCTGCACAAAGTTCAGATGGGAACAAAGGCTACTTTGGTCCAAACTTTAAAGCGGACGCACCAGCAGCTATACCAACCCCTGCTTTGTTACCTGGCTTGATTGGGTTAGGCATTGGTGCCTGGCGGAAACACAAAAAAGCGATCGCGAAACAAACAAATAACCTTTAATACCATATGGCAGGCCGCCACAATGATTCTGTAGCGATATTGCTGAATGGCATTCATCAGCAGATGGGAAAACTTAAAAACGCTTTTCCGCAAACATGATATTGTTCACGCTTTTTTGCTCATGATTTCTGGCCCAAAGCATTTTGCCTTCTACAGCCATCGTGTCATGATAGAGGGGACTGGGAATGCTATGTCAATAGATATCTGGGGCATCTGATATGAGACAGTGGGCAATCAGCATCGGCATTAACCAATATCAGTTTTTTCAACCGTTGAGCTATGCCCAGCGTGATGCTCAGGCGATCCAACAGTTTTTGGCCAACGATGCTGGTGTGCCGTTGGATCAGTGCGTACTGCTGACAGAGACCTCACCAAATCAGTGGGATCGATCGACCTACCCCGATCGCGAAAACATCCAGAACTGGCTTGACTTCATCACGCAACGGTGTGTACAACCCGGTGATGTGCTGTGGTTCTTTTTTAGTGGCTATGGCATCTGCCAGCAGGGGCAGGATTATCTGGTGCCGATCGCAGGTACACCAGCAGATGTGCAGGCAACAGCGATTCCGCTAGAAATGATCTTCCGTACCTTGAGGCGCGTCTCTACCGCAAACGTGCTGGTGCTGTTGGATATCAATCGCAATGAGAGCAGCTTTTCCTACGAAACGGTTGGCACCCATACGGAACATCTGGCAAACATTACGGGTATTCCAACCATTTTGTCCTGTCAACCTGGGCAATTTTCGCGCGAAACGTCTGCTCTGGGACATGGTTTTTTTACAGCAACCTTGCTGGATTGCTTGCGAAGCCACCAATGCACTACGGTAGCCGCACTTAATCAAGCGTTGAGCGCCCATTTACCTGAGCTGAGTGAACACTACTGGCGGCCGATTCAGCAGCCAGTTACCATTTGCCCAGCCGATAAGCAACAGCAACTCATCCTGCCAGCCACTGCTTTTCCGGCAGCACAGCCACTAAAAGAGAGGACTGTGACGGCAGAAACTGCGATCGCCAATGGTGCTGCTTTTCTGGCGATGCAAACGACTGGTGGCATAGAGCGACTAAATCTGGCGAATGGGTACACTAATGGTCATAGTTCACAGCAGGTAGGCACAACTGCCACAGTGCCACTCAGCAGCAATGCGCGTTTCCAAACCAATGGAAATGGTGGGATGACCACGGCTTCAGGCTCAATCTCCAATCCTCAAGCCGTCTCCTCTCATGGAGGGGCAAATGCAACACAAGTTGTCAATGGTTCAACGCAGCCCCCGACAGCCCTAAATGGTACTGGCCTCTCCACCTCTGTCGACATGCCCCCTCAAAATTACGAGAATAAAGCAACCCATTCCGATCGAGTAGCCACCGTGACGCAGCCACATTCTGATTCTCCTGAAGACGTAAACGACCTTTCTGATACCCTATTTTGGCGATCGGTGCTGCGGTGGGGCGGCCTTGCGGTGGTTGGGCTAATTTTGGGCGTACTGCTTCGAAACCACGACTCCTTTACGCCGAAGCATCCCACAGCGCAGCATCCTGCCATCTCTAGTACGGGGCAAACAGGTTCAGGACAAACAGGTTCAGGGCAGGCAGCTACAGGACAACAGTCACTGTCAACAAAACCCGGAACAAAGTCTGAAATCCCAGGTAACTCATCCGTATCCCCTGCTGTTATGCCATCGCTACAGCCGATCGCCTCTACTCAATTGGGCGTATCTGGTACAAATCAGCTTCATGGTTCTACGGGCAAGTCAGCGACCGCGCAGCCTGCTTCAGTAAAGGGAGCGGCCAGTGTTGCCAAAATGACGGCATCATCGCCTTCATCGCACCTGGCAAAGGCAAAGGCATTGATCGCGCTCAACAGTGACCAGGCATCCCCCTATTCGGATGCAATTCGGGAAGCGAAGCAGGTGCAACCAGGACAGCCAGATTATGCCCAGGCAAAGCAAGATATCGCTTTGTGGAGTCGCCAGATTCTGTCGATTGCACGGCAACGAGGCCGTCAGGGGCGTTTTGATGCGGCGATCGTGGCAGCACGTTTGATTCCGCCAGAACAGCCCATTCATGCTGATGCCAAAGGAGCCATCGATCGCTGGTGCCCTGCCCTTAAGAAGCAACGGACGGCAAATCCTGTACAACGAGAACAGGCCAAGGGAATCTGCCAGAAAGGGATTGGCTAACAATCATTTTTCCTGTTGGCTGCCATCGATTTTCACGCGTTATTGATTAGCCTGAAGCCATCGGTGCCTGGTTTGATGGGGACGTGTTCTTACATCTGAACTAGAGTGAACAATTCTGACTACACTGAAACATGTAGTCTCATGTCCTGCTGGATGCTGATGAACCGTCGCTTCGCTCGCTGTTTCGCCACGTTGCTTGCATTGCTCGTGTTTTTTGGGGTTCCCTCCGCGCCTTCACAGGCCGCGATCGGGGCTAAATATTCTTCTCAGTACGCACCACCACCCTCTTACAGCAACGCTGAACTAGCAGGCAAAGATTTTTCGGGGCAGACGCTACGGGTGGCAGAGTTTTCTAATGCCAACCTCAACCGCACCAATTTTGCCAACGCGGATCTAGCAGGGGCTGTGTTTAGCGCTTCTACAATGACAGAAACGAATCTGCATGGTGCCGACCTCACTCAAGCGATGCTCGACCAGGTAAAACTCTCTCGCGTTGACCTCAGCGATGCGGTTTTAGTCAACACGATGATGCTGCGAACCGTGTTTGACGAGGTGAACATTGCAGGGGCCGATTTTAGTGATGCTATTTTAGATCGGGTTCAAATTCGAGACTTGTGCGCCCTGGCTAGCGGTGTGAATCCCAAAACGGGTGTGGAAACGCGAGAGTCGCTGGGGTGTCGCTAGGGTGGGGGCATGGGGAGTAGGGAGTAGGGAAGGTGATAAGGCGTGATGAGACGTGTAGGGGTGATTGGTGGTGGGCAACTTGCCTGGCTGATGGCAGGTGCGGTAGCGAAATTAGGCATCGAGTTAATCGTACAAACGCCGTCTCGTGATGATCCGGCGGTGAGTATTGCGGCAGATGTGGTTTTGGCGGCGATCGATGACGCAGTGGCAACAGCAAAATTGGCAGCGCAGTGCGATGTCATCACCTTTGAAAATGAGTTTGTCAATCTAGACGCTCTGACGCTGTTAGCGAATCAGGGCATCTGCTTTCGTCCCAGTTTGGATACGCTCAAACCATTACTGGATAAGTATCACCAGCGGTGTTATCTCGATGATTTAGGGCTACCAACGCCTCAATTTATGGCCTTAGAAGCCACCCAGCGTCAGGCATCAGGAGGCAGGAGCAATCCCTCCTTTTCGTTTCCGGTAGTGTTGAAAACGCGACGGCATGGTTATGACGGGCAGGGAACCTTCATCGTCAAAAATGCTCAGGCATTAGACAGTACGCTAAAGCAACTCAGGGACTATGCACTGCTGCTAGAGGAATTTGTGCCGTTTGAGCGGGAACTGGCGGCGATCGCAGCTCGTTCCTCTACAGGTGAAGTGGTTGTTTACCCAATTGTGGAAACACAGCAGGAAAATCAGGTTTGCCGTCGGGTGTTTGCGCCCGCAGACGTGAGTCCGGCGATCGCGTCGGAGGTGGAGACGATCGCCCGTACCCTACTCAACAGCCTGCAAGTCGTTGGGGTCTTTGGCATCGAGTGCTTTCTCACAGCGGACGGTAAGGTGCTGGTGAACGAAATTGCGCCTCGCACGCACAACTCCGGGCACTTCACACTAGATGCCTGCGAAACGTCTCAGTTTGAACAGCAGCTCCGTGCGGTTTGCGGTTTGCCATTAGGAAGCCCAGCGATGAACGCTCCTGGAGCCGTTATGGTGAATCTGTTGGGCTATGAGGACTCTCACAGCGATTACCAGGAAAAGCGGCAACAGTTGGCTGCAATTCCCAAGGCTCATTTGTATTGGTACGGCAAAACAGAATCGCGTTTGGGGCGCAAACTGGGGCATGTAACCGTGTTGCTAGAAAAGGGGCAAGCGGAGATGGAAATTGCAAGCGCGATCGAAGCCATCTGGTATGGCGATCAAAGCTTCTAACAGGGAAGGTTCTCAACCCCTCTTTGACTCTGCACTCTTCGGCTCTGGACCCTTCGACTCTGCATTCATGGCAAGTCGCGCTACGACACTGTCCACTCCCAGACGCGCTTGAGTCAGATGAATGGGGTCGTTTCTCATAATAAAGAGGAAATTCGCGGCCAAAAGCATCGCCTCAATTTCAAAAACCGCCTGAGCAACATCCGCTTTGGGATCGATCTCTCCCAATGACTGAGCCTCAAGAAGGCACTGCTTCAAGAATGCCAACCAGTTGTCCAAAACCTCAGCCACGCGATCGCGGGCGGGACCAGGGCGTGTATCGAGTTCTGCGACGACTGCGGCAAAAAAACATCCGCCTGGAAACACCTTGCGTTCGAGATGCGAAAGAAATGAATCAGCGAGTGCTCTAATTCGATCGATGCCTGCACGCGCCTTCAGCGCAGCCTGAAGCACATCACTTTCAAAAATCGTAGCGGCTGTTTCGATCGTCGCCAGCTCCAGTTCTTCTTTGGACTTGAAGTGGGCATAGAGGCCACTCTTACTCATCCCAACTTCAGCAGCCAGATCTCCAATCGACAAGCCATGCAACCCTTTTATCGTTGCCAGCTTTGCCGCAGTCAGCAGAATGGTGTCACGACTGGCCTGCCCCTTTGAAGTGGAGGATCGGCTGTCTTCAGCCTTAGTTTTTGATGACGACGAAACGTCCATAACCGACAATAAAACCTTGCAACAAAACTTTATAGCTTGACAATAGCACGAACGGTCGTAATAATCAAAACAGGAAAAAGAACGAACGTTCGTCTTTGTATGTTCCTTCACAACAACTTAAACCAATACATTGGAGAAAAGCGATGCCACTAGTGAATGTAAAACTGATTGAAGGTGTTTTCACGTCAGCGCAGAAGCAGGAGATGATCCGCAAGCTGACCGACACGATGGTGTCGATCGAAGGCGAAAACATGCGTCCTGTGACATGGGTCGTGATTGAAGAGGTGAAGAGCGGCGAGTGGGGTGTGGGTGGTAACCCTCTCACGACAAGCGATGTGCATGCACTTGCAGCAGGCAAGCCCAAAGTCAACGTCTAACGCTTGTGGCAGCGAACCTGACCGATTCGTTGTGGTTAAAGCTGTATTCTTCTCGCAAAGGTCAGGGCGTCAGGCGTAGAGCCAATTAACGCCTGACGGCTACAGCAATTGTTGGGTCAGGGTTAAGGCCTTCTTGCCTTTGCAGGATGTGCCGCATTTTCAACTTAAATGGGCAAGTAGCTGGGCCAGGTGAATGTAGGATGGGTAAAGCCGTTCCGGAATACCAGAAAAGCGATAGCGAAACCTTTCAGGCGTTGGGTTTCGCGCCTCAACCCAACTTACGCGATCTCGTATTTAATTGAGCCTTCCTACTTGCGAGAATGCGGTTATTTCCTGGATGCATGCGATTGAATAAGACGAAGAAGTAGAGATTGGCTTGCAAGCTGATCTCTACGCAATCAGATGATTCACGCTCACCTAAAAAACGCTATGTCGATCGCCGTAGACGATCGAGGGCGGCACTCACTTCGGGTGCTAAGGCAGCAAAGCGGATAGGCATTCCGGTAAAGCGAATCCGCACGCAGTCTGGGTTAGTAGCTGGTTTGTCTAGCACTTTGGCATAGAGATCATCCAGTTCAGCGGTGTCCTGACTGGAGTTGAGAAGATTGAGCTTGAGGTTGCTGAGGGGCGTGAGAAAGTGATCCGATCGCAGTTCCGCACTTTTGTCTGACAGGCTGACTAACGAACCTTCAAACATTGTGCCAACCGCATGTTTACCTTCTAAAACGGTATAGCGGACTGGGATGGTTGTCGTGAGCGCGACGAAGTCCTCTTTTTCTTCAAGCAGGTAAAGATTATGTTTGCCGCTAATGCCGCTGACATTGTAGAGGGTGATGGGTTCTTTAATGCCTTTTGGCTCCACCTGAATGTGCCCATCGACTTTCACAACGTCCTCGCCTGCATCGCGGTAGGTGTCTTCCGAAATCAGAATTTGTCTGCCGACAGTGTAAGATTCGATGCGTGCAGCTAAATTGACATGGTTACCAATGACGGTATACTTGGCGCGGCGTTGGGAGCCGATATTGCCGACAACCACTTCGCCTGTGTTGATGCCAATGCCCATCTCGATCGCGGGTAGCCCAAGCTGCTGATTTTGCCGATTGACGTCTGCCATTGCCGCCTGCATGGCGATCGCACACGCCACCGCTCGTTCAGAATCATCTTCTCGGTAAATGGGCGCACCAAACATGACAAAAATGCCATCGCCAATAAACTCGTTAATCGTGCCGTTGTAGCGCGTAATGGCATCAGACATCGCACCCAGATACAAGTTCAGGATGGTGACAACCTGTTCCGGGGGTAAACGCTCGGAAATAGCTGAGAAACCACGCAAATCAGAAATCAGGATTGTGACTTTGCGACGTTCGCCGCCCAGCGTTAAGCCACCCGGCGTTTCAAGCAGGCTGGCAACCACTTCATCGGTGAGGTAGCGGCCAAAAGTACGACGCATATCGGCAGCCGATCGCGCGACATAGCCCGTGATGACGACCGATGCACCCACTAAGGTCAGCAGAGGCGGCACAACCGGAATCCACCAGCCTTGTAAAAAGGCGATATAACTTCCTCCAATCAAACAGCTCCCAGCCAGGAGTACATTGACTGTGTGCCAGGGATGAAACCCCGATTTGCCGCTGTAGCGTTGCCGCCAACTCATAATGCCCCCCACCATTGCCCAGGCAAGAACCCATAGCCCTTCCAGAGGTTCATTCCAGGTTCTCAGGGTAGGCTTCCGTTCATCCAATGCAGCGCTGAGCATCTGGCTAATCAGGTTAGCGTGAATCGTGACACCGGCCATACGAGTTGGTCCGGCCAAACTGCTGCTGTAGGGTACGTAGAATAAATCTTTGAGACTTTCTGCGGTGGCACCGATGAGCACAATGCGATCGCGCATCAAGTCCGGAGCAATTTTCTTCTCTAGCACCTCTGTAAGGGTAACCGTTTGGAAACGCTCGCGCGTGCCCCGATAATTTAGCAAGACCTGATAGCCTTCTGCCTGGGCACCCACATAGCTGCCATCATTAGCATCAAAAGCCGGAAAGACAGCCGAACCAAGCTTCATCGACTGATCGGCAGTGAGTTCTGGTTCAATGCCTTTTGTCTTCAGGTACAGTTCTGTAAGTTTAAAGCTGAAGCTGAAGACCGTTTCACCAGCTTGATCTTCGAGATAGAACAGTCCCCGGCGCACTTTGCCATCGCCGTCTAGCACCAGATCGTTCGCGCCCACCTGATCGTGCTGCTTGAGAATCGGGGGTGGCTTGACAGGAGAGCTATCGTCGCTACTACCGACTTTTTGCACGCCAATGAGGTTGGGCGTTGTTTCAAACAGTTTGGTTAATGCTGGGCGGCCAGGCTCGACGGGCAAATCACGATATAAATCAAGCCCGATCGCAGCCGGTTTCTGTTGCTTAATGGTATCTAATAAGCCTGCAAGTTCTGCATCAGTCAGCGACCAGTGCCCGACCTTCTGAACATCTGCCTCGTTAATTTCAACGATGACAATGCGAGTATCGATCGGTTCTTGAGGACGCAGCAGAAAAAACTGATCCAGCACGGGAAACTCTAGGGCTTGCAGTAGACCAATCGCACGAATGCCTAACACCACCACAGTAACGCTCGGCACCGCAATGATGACGCCACGCCACTGCCAGAGCTTATGTTTCAATACCTTCCACATACAGCAGCCCTACAGCCTTTGTGCATTTATCCTGCAACCAATGGAAGTCAACCGTAGAAACCTGCACCCAGTATGCTTCAACTTGCAAAACAACGTGCTTGTTCGCATTACGGTTTCACCTTGCAACAGTCAATCAATGGTTCTGAGGCTACGTTGACTAGCCCAACCGATTGCAGTGCTTCGCGCCAGTCGTTGAGGAACTTGGAGTTTTTGGGATATTTACGCTGGAGATCGGCTAGAGTCGTCAGGGTTTCGTGCCAGATGCCAGCATCAGCGTAAAGTGCTGGTCGATTACCAGGTAAGGTTTTTTGAAGGGCTTTGGTGAGAGCCACGTCAGGGGTCGATCGCTCAATCCATCCCTCGACGGTGGGGCTGCCGCTTAAACCACTGGTCGCATCGCAGAGAGTAGTCACAAACCAATGATACTGCTTACCCACTTCTAAAGGTGGGGCATTGTCTGGCAGGTCAAAACGGACAATACCCGCCTGGGATGGCAACGCAAACGTGGTTTCGTAAACGACTTCAGTATCATCGTTACTGAGCAGCAGAAAGCCTGCTGTTTGAGCTGAGGACTGCGGCACGTAGACAAAAACGCTGGGGTGCTCGGCAAATGTGAGCCCTAAACGGGTAGATGGCACGACGGCTGTCAGCGGCTTTTGGGTTGGTTGATTGCTGCTCCGCAAGCAGGAACCTCGACTCGCTCCACCTGCGGTCGATCGCGGTGCACCCCGTTTTGGCACGGCAAATTTGAGGCTTATTTTCATCGAAGGCGCGATCGTGGGCGTAGGCGTGGCCCCCTGTGCGACATCCGGTAACGCCACTAACAGGGCAGACGGCATGAGCAACACCAGGGAAAGGATAGTGCTGTAGCGTAAACGTTTAATGCGAATCATGGTGACCCCTGCCTTGGTTCTTTTGGGTAAGCGATTGTGAGACAGACTATGTGTTAACTCATCATTGAACGTGAACTTTCCAGGCCATGTGTGCCAGAACCGTGAATTTCTTTGCCGCATCCTTCATTAAGACGGCACAATCTCCTGATTCTGGTTGAAGGCAAGCGTTCGTTCACTAACTTGCTTCGCCAGAATGGGGTGATACCCTAGATTACCCGTCGCGTAGCGGAAACTCGCGTCAATCTGGCAAAACAAAACAAATGGTCGAGGAAAAAAGGGTTAACATTCGATGCAAAAGCGTTGAATTTGACCCCAAACTGCTTTCTAAAGCCAACCCCTACTCTTATTGCAAGACTTCCTCTAGCTTTTGCTGGTTCCACAAGGTTTGATACAGTCCGGGCTGCCCACAAAGTTCTGCATGAGTGCCAGCTTGAACGATCGCGCCCTGATCCATCACAAAGAGGCGATCGGCACTAGCAGCCGCAGACAGTTGGTGCGAGATGAAGAGAACGGTTTTGCGGTTGGTGCCTTCAGACAGGTTACGCAAAATTTGAGTGGCCGTTTGGTTGTCCACGCTAGAGAGCGCATCATCCAGAATTAGAATCGGTGCATCGACCAGCAAAGCCCGTGCCAAAGCCGCCCGTTGACGTTGCCCGCCGGAAAGGGTGATCCCCCGTTCGCCCACGATCGTCTCGTACTGGTGGGGAAAGTTGAGAATTTCGCTGTGAATTTGTGCCTGTTTGGCGGCTTGAATCACCAAGTCTTCGTCTGCACCCGGATCACCGTAGCGAATATTGTTCTTAATTGTGGTGCTGAAGAGAAAGCTGTCTTGAGGGACGTAGGCGATCGCGCCACGCAAATCAGCCAGTCGTACTTGCGTGATGTCGTGTCCATCTAAAAACAGTTGCCCCGACGCAATATCCAGCAAGCGGGGCAGCGCATTCGCCAGCGTAGATTTACCAGAGCCGATCGGCCCGACGATCGCAACCGTCTCCTGCGGCTGGATGGTAAAGCTTACCCCTTCCAGGGCAGGTTTACTGGTGCCTGGAAAGTTAAACGTGAGTGCTCGGGCGGTTAACTCCCCCTGTACCTCCGATCGTGGGAGGGCGATCGCGTTATGCAGATCGCGAATCTTTGGTTGGACGCTGAGGATCGCTTCGATGCGATCGACACTCACCTCGCCGCGCTGATACGCCGTAATGGTGAACCCAAGCAACGCCGCTGGAAAGGCCAGTTGCCCCACGTAGAGCAAAAGCGCCACAAAATCGCCGACCGTAATCGCCCCTTCATTAATAGCACTCACCCCAAACCGCAGTACCACCAGTAGCCCTACGCTTGCCAGCCCGGGGAGTAGGGGTAGCAGAGTACTTCGCGTGAATGCCAGCGATAGATTTGCTTCGAGCAACTCTTCATTGCGTCGTTGAAAGGCGTCTCGCTCGTTTTCTTCCTGGGCGTAAATCTTCACGAGCGCAATGCCGCTCATGTCTTCTTGAATCAACTCACTCAGGTCAGAAAGCTGCTCCTGAACCGTAATTTGCTGCTGCCGGAGCCGTGTGCTGAACAACTGCACCAAAATCAGCATGACGGGATAAACCGACAGTGAGAGCAGCGTTACTTTGACGTTAATCCGCAGCATGGCGGGTAAGGTAAGGCTGTACGCAAACACCGTATTTGCCACGCTCAGTACTGCAAACCCTAGCAAACGGCGAATATTATCCACATCGCTTGTAGCGCGATTGATGAGATCCCCAACCGTGTTGGCCGCAAAGTAAGACGGCTCTAAGGTGAGCAGATGAGAAAATAACTTTTGCTTCAGGTCAAACTCAACCTGGCGACCAACTCCAAACAGCAACGTACGTGAGAGCATCCGTACGACCCACATGACGGATGCCATCGCTAAGATCAGCACCACGTAGTAGGAAACCTGGCTGAAGCTGAACGTTACCTGAAGCTTGTCTACCGCATCCCGAATTTGTAGCGGAATGCGAACCCCCAGAAAGTTGACAACGAAGAGCGCCAAAATGCCTGAGACTGCTGCTTTCCAGTGGGGACGAAGATAGCTCCCCAGTTTTTGCAGTCGAGATTGAGCCATTGGTAATGTATCAGTGCGGAAACTCTCTCATCCTAAACGAATCAGGCAATAATCGTTGCCGATGTCCATTTGCAAAGCTGCCTTCTCTGTACGCGATCGGCTCCAGGAGGTAGCGGCACGGCTACCACGTGAGACCGTGCTCGCGCCAATAGCAAGAGACCTAAATGTGTACAGTCTTTTTTGACGATTACCTTAGGAACGGGAATTTAATAACATCGGTATTTCTCGTAGGCGGCGAACGGCCGCTCGCCCCTACCTGCAAACCATTTGTCGATTTTATTTAATCCGTGATCCTTAGCTTTTCACGCGAGGCGGGAGATTGCTAGAGGCAAACTGGCTACTGCCCGGAGCCATGACCGTTGTGCTACCACAATCCCTGAGATCTCTGAATTTGATCCAGCCGCGTAGAAAATAGTAGAGCGAACTGCCATACTCTTCGACTGCCTGAGAACCCAAATAGAGCGCATCAATGCTGGGTAAAAAGTCGATCGCTTGAAGATTGTGCTCGACCAGGTCACGCTCTGGCGCTAAATTATCCAGCTTGGAGCGACGCGGCAAGGTGTAGAAGTCAGTTGGGCGTGCAATCGGGCAAAAGCCAAAGACTTCTCGAAACGTACGATACGTCCGCTCCGTGCTCATGGCTGTATTGACAATAGTTAATTGGTTACCGTAGTTAATTTTGTTGTCATCCAGAATCTTTTTGACGTTCTCAGCACTCTTTCGAACGCTCGCACCATCGTTGTCCACGTACCGCATAGCTTCACACGGTACATTCAGCGATTGATTGAGAAAGGTTTGAATATCTTTTGCTTCAGATGTGAGTTCTTTCGTCTCACCCTCCTTCTGCTTACGATCGAGCCTTCGGGGAGCGCTGATGACAATCTGACTGTTGGGGTTTTGTCGATAAAGCTCCGCTGCGTAAAACAAGCGATCAGCTTTTTCCGTTAATTGAATGGGAAGCTGGGTGGGTGTTTGTGTCAGCACCCGGTACGCTTCTGGTGTAACGGGTTCCTCACTGTCTGGCGCTCGCGGGGTCGCGGGTTTGGTCGTTGCGGCGATTTGAGTGGGTCTTAACGGTGGACAGGTTGTTCTGGGGCCGAGAAAGGGGCGCGTCGTTCCTTGCCCCAGCAATACAATGACCCTGGTATCGCCCGTCGTTTGCGCGGTGGCAGGCTGAATCATTCTGATGCCTTCCCATTCCAGCTCTTGAGCCAGAAAATAGGACACGATCGGAATGCAACACGCCAGCAGCAGCACCAGCCCGATGCGAATGATATTACCAACCACCTTGTTGACTTTTGTTCCAGTCAGCAAAATCAAGAGCAAGATGATGCCCAGGCTGAGCGGTCTAAATAGCAAAGAGATCAGGTACCAGAGCGTCCTGAAGATGTCGGAATCATCAAAAACCGTTGGCCCATTGAAAAAAGACACCGCCAGGATGAGTAAAATCAGCAGCAGGACTAACAGACCCAAAAACGCTCTGGGCAATGCCTTAAGCAGGACAAACCAGGTGACTAGCCCAACGACAATCCACAGTAAGACCTGGGTGAGCAGCAGAAAAACATCTGTGAGCAGTAAAACCATACTGAGTGTTTCCTACCTGCTTACGACAACTGAATCTGCTGAATACCAGTGCTGACACGATCGCATCTTGATTTCTGCCCATTCCATCTTTTACAGACACCATGATGCAACCAAATTGGGAATTGGCAACAAATCATGGAAAGGAAGCGGGTTAATCTTTTAACAGCTTTGCTTTGGTCTCAATGGCGAATTGCAGAATAGCTCTTGAAGGATCTATCCGTATCATACAAGAATGGTAATACAAATGTTCGCCTGAGTGCGTTAAAACAAGATTGGGCGGCTTCTCGTTATGAGTGGAGCGATGGGTTAAAGCTTTCTGTGGGCAAAAAACAGCGACTGCCAGGTTGAATTCTGTAAGGTATTGACACTCACAGCAATCCTAATGGTTGAGATTCGACCAATTCAACAGCATCAGATTGAACAAGCCAAGCAGGTTGTTACGGCTGTATGTCTAGAGGTTTGGCAAAATATTCTGACTGAAGAAGATGTGAAGCGTTATGACTCAATGTCTGATATTGAGCAGGTGCGATCGCACTACTGGGAAAACGGGGGGATGTTCTTGGTACTAGTGGACAACGAGCAGGTTGTTGGTACAGGAGGAATCCGAAAACTCGATGACGAAATTTGCGAACTTAAACGGATGTGGTTTCTTAAAGAGTATCGGGGCCAGGGTTGGGGTTGGAAAATGGCTCACATGCTCTTCGATTTTGCAAGACAGATGGGTTACCGAAAAGTGAGGCTTGACCTGGCAAATGAGGAGCGGCAACCCCAAGCGCTCAAACTTTACACAAGGCTTGGCTTCTACCGGATTGAGAGGTACAACGATAGTCCGTGCAATATTTTTATGGAAAAGTTTTTGGAGTCCGTGCAAGAGTAGCAGCCAGGAGCCCAACTCTGTTTGGAGCGGATGAATAAAAGCCTCGCAGCTGCTCAACGGTGCGATTGGGCGAACTACTGATGAAGCTGAAGCATGTTCAAAGCAGTCAGTTTGCTTTAGAGCAGAGGCAAGGTACACCTGTTAGGGATCTGTGCCCCGTTCAAGGCCCTTGTTTGGTTTTGTCGACAGTTCTTGTCGATTGGTAGAAACATGCTGTGGTGGACGCCCCAAAGTGTGCAGCATTCAATCGCGTTCAAACCCTTTTATTGTGTGGTTAAAAAGATGATTGTGACTGCTTCATTGAGGGGGACTCGTTGCACAATAGGCTGAGGGGTTTGCTGCCTTAAAAATGTCTGCAAAGGTGCCCTTCGTTGCATGTCTAGGAGGTTGTATTCGTGACGGTGATTCTTGCTTCTATTGTGTTTGGATTTCTCTTTCTCGTCATTGCCAAAGAGATGTTTGGTAAATAACGGTATGAGGTGTTGTGGGGCGATCGATCGATTACCCCTTCATGAAAAAAGGGCGCATTAAGCGCCCTCCACTACGTATGCTTCCTGAGTTAATAGCAGCCTTAAAAAGCCCCAACCTTAGCCACGATGACATAGATTGTCCGAGCAATGAGAGCTAAATCGTAAAAGGGGTGCCACTGATCCTGGTAGCGTAGATCCAGCTTTACAATGTCCTCAAAATCTTTGACGGTCGATCGGCCATTTACCTGCCACTCTCCAGTCATTCCAGGCTTAACGCTCAAACGCTGCCAGTGGTGACTATCGTAGCGAGAAACCTCATCAGCGGTAGGTGGGCGTGTCCCGACGAGGCTCATCTCACCAATTAGCACATTCCAAAATTGAGGAAACTCATCGAGGCTGCTCCGGCGCAAGAAGCGTCCGATTCTAGTCACACGAGGGTCGTCCTGATTTTTGAAAATAAGCCCGCTGGCTTCGTTTTTGACCTGTGCTTTCAACTCGTCAGCATTCTGCACCATCGAGCGAAACTTGTAGATGCGAAATGGCCGCCCTAGCAAGCCATAGCGCTCTTGTGCGTAAAAAATGGGCCCAGGGCTATCAAGTTTGATGGCCAGCGCTAGAGGAAGAAACAGAATCGCCAGGATGATTAAGCCAACAAGGCTACCGACAATGTCCAACAAGCGTTTGAAGACTGAGTTGGCTGAGCGGTGGGGTACCTGAAGCGTTTGAGGTGCCACCAGCAAGGGATTCACCGTTGCCGTAGGGAATGTGGATTGCATAACTGTTTCAACGTATGGGTCTGGAAGCAGGTACAAATACGTAGAGCGTATTGCCAAACTATAGTTCCTACTTCATGGGGAGCGATCGCATCCGCTGATGTACTGACTTAATCTTTTCGGGAACTTTACATAGCAAACTAATTGTAAAGTTTGAGTAAAGCTGAGACCGCCTTTGTAGGGTAGGGATGCGGTAGAGCCTGAAGAACGGTTGTTATCACCGCCTACTGATTTCTACTGAGGCAAGACGTACCCTCCGGACAATTACCGAGAGGCTAAATTCTCCCGTGAGATGGCTGCTGTGGTTTTACAGCGGCGGTTGGTTAGGTAAGCCGGAGTCCTGTGCAAGGGGGATGGGGTTTAGGGGATGGGGGGTGAATACAAATGAAAACGGCTGGAAGAGGCTCAAGAAGGCAGGAGAACTCTGGAGAATCTCTAGAAGTTGCAATTGAAAAGGCAGGAGACTTTGTAGCGTCAGGATTCCTCTGACGTGTGGTCTTACTCCGGTTAGCTATGGTTGATTCAGGCTTCTAAATGACCTTATGAGCGTTTAAGTTCATTGAGTTGGGGCAATAAAGCCTGGAATGCTTTCCCACGGTGGCTCACCAGCCGTTTTTGCTCGCTGCTCATTTCGGCAAAGGTGAGCCGTTGTTCAGGCACATAAAAGATAGGGTCATAGCCAAAGCCACCGTCACCCCGTGGACTGTGAAGAATTCTACCGGGACAAATGCCCTCTGCCTGGAGCGCGATCGTGCCATCAGGTCGAGCGATCGCTATCACACAGACAAATTGCGCTTCTCGATTCAGTTCATTGCCTAACTCATTCAAAAGGCGTTCAATTCTGTCGGCGTCGGTTTTGCCGTAACGCGCTGAGTAAACGCCTGGGGCACCATCCAAGGCCTCGACTTCTAGCCCCGAATCATCCGCGATCGCCCATTCCCCAGTAGCTATGGCGATCTCTGAGGCTTTAAGGCAAGCGTTTTCGGCAAAGGTTGCGCCTGTTTCTTCAACGTCCAACTCCGCTGGTTTGAGCGTCAATTCCCACTCTAGACCGGCTAGAGCTGCCTGCATTTCTTTAAGCTTGCCTGGATTGCCTGTTGCCACCACTAACACGGTCATGGGATGAACCTTCCTATACTGCTTCACCAATGATCAGGATACGGGTTAACGCATAGCGGTACCAACTCGCGTTGACTCTTGATAAACTGTAGTCTGACATCTTCTTTGGATAGGTAACTTCATGCAAAAGCGTGCCGCGTTCGATAGCTCTCAGTTGATGCGTCGAGCTGACGAGTTGATTTCAGCCGCTTCCAATCGTTATCGGATCACGGTGCAGGTTGCTAATCGTGCCAAGCGCCGACGGTTTGAAGATTTTGATAGCGTGGATGACCCCATGATGAAGCCTGTCATGCGCGCCATTATTGAGATGTCGGACGAACTGACCCAGCCTGAGATTATTGGCGAGTAAGGGTTAGTGACTCCGCTTTAGGGGCTTTCTATCCGCGATCGGCATACAGCAATGCGTGACTGAACTAGCGTGACTGAACTAAGCAATGCGTGACTGAGTCGGTTGGCATTGCTTTCTTATGCCTACCTGCCCATCAAATAAGGGCTGCTGGCTGTTGATCGCGTCTTATTGCTTCAGTGGCAATTTTTTAGCGGCAATTAACGGGACGAGCGCAATGGCAAAAAAACGAACCGCTTTTCGGCGTCTTGGCACAACATTGGGCTCTTTTGTTAGTGTCATGCTGATGATGGCAGTGCTAACCATCTTTCTACCGTCTGTGCTAGAGCGATCGCCAGCCTTAGCTCAGCGTGTGCGCCCTGAAGGCGTCTGGCAAACCGTTTATGAACGCGTCCCCGATTTGCCGAAAGAGAATCAGTACGTCAGCAAAGAAACGGGCAAGGTGGAAGCAGACAATACGCTGGTTGGTCGCTTCATTCGCTATCACTTGTATGTTGTGGGTCGATCGCCCCTTTACCGCTTTGACTGGAAGCTAACGCTTGCCGACTATTTAGGCTTAGGTGCTAATGGCGCGTTTGATGAAACGAGCTATCCTAGCCGCACAACGCTCAAGACCAATCCGGCTGAGGGCGATCGGGCGGCGATTAATCGGCTGACACGATCGCAGCGAGAAGCGTTGGTCCAATCCTTGGTGGATGCTTTTGCACCTCAAGCGGCTAGTACATCCCAGGAGTTTCCGGCAGCATCACCCAAGCCGTCTCTTAAACCCGTCCCATCGTCAACAGCCCCGTCTTCTGGTGGGGGAGGCGCATCGCTGCTCAAACCCTGATCATGGCTCGAATGGTTAAAAGCGGGTTGGGCTGGCGCATTGGCTGGGATACGGATGCTGAGGTGTTTAAAGGGCTGGTTGGCACCGATGATTGGGCACTAGAGCTGACGGAAGGAGAACTACAGGATTTCTGTCGCTTGTTGCACCAGCTTGTTGAAACGATGGTTCAAATCAGCGGCGAACTGATGGATGAAGAGCGGATCGCGTGTGAAGCCGAAAGCGATCGCCTCTGGTTAGAAGTCGAGGGGTATCCCCATGCCTACAGCTTGCAACTGATGGTTCTAACGGGACGACGGGGAGAAGGCCGTTGGGCTGCTGACGCCGTGCCAGCGCTGGCACAAGCGGCGCGATCGCTCGACGTTTTTTGACCTCCTTAAGTTGTTGACCCCCATAAGGTTGGTCGCGTCAAGGCATTTCCGCCGACCAAACAAAATTTTAAGCGTAGGGTTGACCTTTAGCTGTTCCCCAACCCCAACCCCCACCCCTAACCCCACTACCAGTACCAGCGCAGCCCTTGCTCAGTCAAATACCGCTGTAATTCAGGCATGAAGCGCTTGGGAATAGCGGCTGGCGAGAGATTGGGTGGAGCCTGGGTAGACAGCCAACCTGCAGTGGCACCGGCTGCGGCTCCAATGCTCCACTCGCTGTAGTGGGTACGGGTAACAGCGTCGGCAATGTGCGTCACGGCTAAGCTTTTGCCACCGATTAAAAGATTATCAACACCCTGGGGGATCAGGCTTTCTAGCGGGATCTGCAGCGGACGAACGTTTGCCTCGCGCACTGGGGCACTGGTTGCTTCGTCTGAGGCTTGCCAGTTACGGTAACGACAGCCGTGGAGATCGATCGCGTAATGAGTCACAGCGATCGCCGTCCGGTTGAAGTCACGTCCACCAGAGAGATCTTTGCGCAAATCCTGTTCCCGGATCATAAAATCACGTTGCCCATAGGCACTGCGTCCAACGATCCGGCGTCCCTCGCGGATGTAGGGCACCATGCTTAACCCGGAAGTTGTTCCCAAAGGGGATTGAGCGCCTGTCATCAACATGAGGGGAAACTTAGATGTTGACTTATGTTTCATCAGCCATTCCGCAAAGAGAAGCGCATGTTCCTGAGCACTTCTGAGCGCGATCGTCGCCAGTCCCCCTTTCCAGTTTTGGCGTTGTCCTGTCGCGTCAATCTGGGGCTCATTCAGCAGAAGCGGCGGATTCATCCACGTCCAGTCATTACCGCGATTCCAGTTCACAACCGTCATATCCCCCAGCAAAGAGGTGTCATAGAACGGATTATTGCGAGTCATGCTGACAATGCGACGGTAGTTGAAAAAGTTATGCGCTCCTTCAAACATGGGATAGCGCTTGAGCGAAAATTCTCGCTGATGTTCTTGCCGCGAGTAATCAGGCTTTAAGTCCGCTAATACTTTCAAGCTCGCTCCCCGATCGTTATGTAGCGCTAGAACGAACGGGTAAGTAAAGGCTTGAAGGCAGTCCGGGTTGGCGTTGATGGGTGCATTGGGTTCCCCGGTCGTTGTTTTCGCCTCAGTGCCAAGATGATGGGGAATGCCTGCCCAACCGACCAACTCGCCAGTATCGGTTGCATCAATGACCAGCAGTTGTTTGCCAGGGAATGGGTGAAGGCGTAGCGCCTGTTTGCTAAACACCTCGTCGTCTTGCCAAGAGTACCAGCGCCCAAGTTCTCTAGAAAACCAACCTTCGGGTACATAGTTCGCTTGAATCGGGGTTCGACGCACGGCATGAATGGTTGTGATCAACTTGCCGGTTGCATCAAATTCAGCCCCCTTAAAGGCAATGCTGGTGCCCCATTTGCTGCCCGGAGCATTGGTTGAAGAAGCTTTGAGTAATTGCTGAGCCGCTGTTGCCCCAGCTTGGGGTGAAAAGCAAAGCCGTCCCACCCAGCAACTATTGAGATTCTCTACCCGTGGCTCAACTGTCAGTGGGACCCAAGACGGTAGCTTGACGGTTTGCTGTTCGATGATCGTCTTAAACTTTGTCCAACTTTGAGAGAATGTGCCGCTGTCCCACATAAGGCGCGATTCATCGATCGCCGACACCCCTTGAGCACTAATTTGTCCTCCCAACCAGGGAGTGAGTTCAATCAGACACGTGATGGCTCCTGATTGCATAGCATGAGCCGCTGCCGCAACCCCGCCAAGCGATCCCCCGACGACAACAACTTCACACTGCCATTCTTCATCGGTGACTGGAAGAGGGTAAAGCTGAGGCCGGCCATTCTCTAGCGGGGGGAGAAGGATTGGTTGCGGCTGCGATGAAGTCTGAGGCGATGGTTGAATCAAAGACGCTTCGGCGGTAGACGTATGGGCGGTGATCGCCTCACGCTGCCGCTCATACTGCAATACAAGCAGCACTGTTGAGAGGATAAACCCCAGCACAAAACTGATGCTTGCCAATGGAAGCAGCCGCGCCCAGAGCCGCGATGGAAACCGTTTTGCTGTAAAAAGACGTTTGCTCCGAGCGCTTAGACGCTTAGGAAACGATCGTTTATTAAAAGTAAAGCGCTTTCGATCAAACAACAATCGTTTCACAGTCAAATCATCACTACCACTCCGACAGGTTTTAACACATCAACGACTCAATCGATGGAAAAAACACGGTTTAAACCACTTCGTCGACTCTGCTGCTGAACCGTCAAGCGCTCTACTTTGTACCTGACTTAAAGCTGCCCAAAATATGGTCAAGCACTTTCTTTGCGTCTTCTGCTTTGGTTTTCGTCTCGTAATACTGATTGACCGCTAAAGCAAACTTGCTCAAGGTCTTAAACCCGGTTTTGAGTTCCTCAAGGTCTTCAGGAGAGATCGGCTCTTCAAGCTTAAACAACGATTCAATTTTTCTCAGGACGACCAGCGATTGGTCTTTGGATTCCTGCGTTTTCAGCTTTAAGGTTGCCAGAGCAGACAGCACTTGAATCGCTTGTGTGATCTCTTCCTCGGCTGTTTGAGCGGGCTTTGGCTCTTGAGTGAGCTTTGACTCTAAGGCTTCAACGGCCTTAGCCTGGGGTTGAATGGGCTCGTTGACGCGATCGACTGGTGCAACGCTGGTGCTTGTTGGTGCTGTAACTTCAACGGCTTGATTCCCGTTCTTAGGGGTTGTCATGATAGGGTTCCTGCTGAAGCTGATAAGAAAGAGAACATAAATAAGAGAAAGTCAGCTTTAGTATACGTCCTGGTACGGCTAGTGTAACGCCTAAAGAAAACGTTTGTACTACTTTGCGCTAAAAGCCTATCGCCGTCTCCTGGAAGGAGCGCGATCTTTGGGCATCTGGTGCTTGAGTCTAGGAGGCAGTATCTTGGGCAGATTGGTTGTCTGCTGACTGGCTTTGCTCTGACGGCTGCTCCAATGGCTGTAGCGCGTCGATCGAGCAGTTCAGGCGTAGATGATGAACGTCTGATAAATCCAGCTTATCCCAGGGCACCCGGTAGCCAACTTGAAGTTTGTGAGCGCCTAGCAACCGCAAGATGCCAATGCCCAAAGACCAGGCAGAGAGGCGCTCTAGAATTGCCGTTGCACCCAACAGGTATTCTTGAATCACCCAATCGCTGCCCTCTTGCTCAGCACGAATTTCTTCAATCCGTCCCACTCGGTTGTCTGCTGTGTCATACACACAACGACCAAGGAGCAATTCCAAATGTCGCTCATTGTTTGCCATTAGTTGCCTCCAGGAACCATTAGTTGCCTCCGGGAATATGCTTGACCACGGTTTCCCGTAACCATTGTTCGTAGGCAAGAGCGGCGGTTTCTTCTGCGTCGAGATCCACTTCAACATCAATGCCAATGTCGCGCACTTTAGACCAGGGAATGCGAAACGGTTCCGATCGCTTGGCACCCCATTTGCTTTGCCATGCTGCAACCCAGCGTTCTAAGCGAGGATGTAAGCGGCGCGCCAAGGTCGTGGCTCCGGTTTCAAGGTAGGCTAACCGAGGGGGCTGATGCTCTCGCAGTTCAATCACAATGCCGTCTACTTTGCCCATCTTGCGTTGATGGCGATCGACCAGTTGGTTATCCAAGACATCTCGAATGACGTCCATCTCAGCCTCCCATTACTTCGAGCGGAATGGCCACGATCGCCATGACAAACGTCAGCCCGATGATGAGAATCACCGCACTGTTGCTGATCCAACCATTGCGATAGCGACCGACGTAGCTTTCGTCGTTCATTAAAACCAGAAAGGGCACCATCACGATCGGCAAAATCACGGCTGTTAATGCCATTGAAAACAGTGTGAGCTGTAACGGGTCGATGCCAAACACCATGAGTAACGAGGCAAGCGCCACAAATATGGTGTAGACCATACTAAAACGTGCCGCTTCTTTGGGGTGCAGGTTCTCGCCCCAATTCCACCCAAAGGTCTGAGCGACAATGTAAGCCGTGTCGAGCGTGACTTCTAGCGCCGCACCAAAGCAAGCAATGCCCAGCGATGCTGCAAACAGTATAAAGCCCCAATAACCAAAGGGTTGTGTCAGCATCAGCGCGGCCTGCTCATAGCTATCTACTTGAATACCTCTGGGATTGAGCACCAGTGCCGCGACGATCAGCACACCCAGGGAAACTATACTGCCAAAGCCCATCCCCCCGCTGGCGATGATGCGGTTAGCACCCAAATAGCTTTCATCCCACTTGTCCTCGACGGCACCCGATGAGTAGAAATAGAACAGATAGGGACTGATGATGGCACCCAGAATGCTGACGGCAATAAAGAGATAGTGAGGCGTATCCTGAGCAGGTAGCGTGGGTTTCAGCCCAGCGGCAATTGGCGCGATCGGGGCTTTGAGCACCACCATTGCCACCACAAACACCAGCGTCACCAAGCCGAGTAAGGACACCCCGTTTTCAATCACGCTGAAATTACCCTTCCACAGCAAGAGCCAGATCGCAAAAGCAACGGGCAAAGCCCACCATTGAAAGCTAATACCAGTTACCAGTTGGAGGGCAATACAAACACCGCCAATTTCGGCACCAAGGACTAAAAAATCGACGATGACTTCAGCCAACAACGGCAAGAGGTAGAAGTTAAAGCCAAACCGCTCGCGTACGGCAGCAGAGAGGGTATGTTTGCTCACGGCGGCCAAACGGCCCGACATTTCGACTAAGAAGATGACGCAAATTGTGCCCAAAACGATAGCCCAGACTAAGCCAAAGCCAAAGATTGAACCCGCTTCAGCAGCCGTTGCGATCGCGCCTACATCCAGAAAACCACCAATGCTGGTTGCAATCCCCAGCGCAATTTCTAATGTCTTGTTCATGGCTTTTTACCCTGCGCGTTGATCAGGGACTGAAGCTGTTGTTCTTCGGCGATCAGTTGCTTCAGAGGGGTTGCGATCGCGGCTGTTTCTCGCCGGTCGACGGCCGTGGACAGTTGTTGAATGGTCTGTTGCAGGTGCTGCAGTGACGGTGCTAGCTGCGATCGCGCTTGTGGCTGTTCTTTAAAGAGCGATTCCGTTTCTTTAGCAATTTCCTGCTGCGTTTTTTCTAACGTCTGCTTGGCATAAGGTTGAGGCACCGACCCTTGAGTCCATGATTCTGCCACCATCCGCGCGGTTGCTGTCCAGGAGTTTACCGTCTGTAAGTGCTGGGTTAAAACCTCACTGGATGACGGTTGGCTACAGGCAACTGGCACGAAGAGCAACAGCGGACTCAAGGCCCGAATTCGGTTCATGGCTGACGATCGCTTCTGGTAAACGAAGCCTCCCTACCTTTATTTCCGCACGTCAGAACCGTCGCTTTGTATACCACTGGAGAGATTTTAACGGGGTGGCACCCAGCCTTCCATAATATTGGGACGACCAGCAGGTAAGGGAAAGAGAGATTGAAAGGCTGCTTTGCGATCGGCCTCCGGTTCCGTCACCAGATGCCATAGCGTTTCATAAAAGAAGAACGAAACTCCAGCAAAGCCCTGCTTTCGCACAGCTTGCACTTGCGTCCGTACCTGCTGCATGGGCACAGGGAGTTTTTTCAGCCCGGTTAAAATCCCGATGCCTGTAGGAATATGCTGTCGAGCAGCTTGAAGTTCTGGCGTTTGGAGTTGAGCCGTAAACGCTGTCAGGCTGTTGCTATACACTTGCAGCACCAACTCTTCAATTAGCCCCTGCTGTCGCCAGGTACGCCAATCCTGTAAGGAGTTGTTGTAAGAAAAATCGTAGTTGTTGGGCGACAGGGTTAGCAAAACGTTGTTCTTTCGCGCTTTGATGGCCCGAAAAAGCTGCGTTGTGAAGTTGGTAATTTTGTTTGCCCGCCAGCGCACCCATTCTGGGTCTTTGGGATTTGCTGGCGGTGCTTTGCCCTGGTGTTCGTTACGGTAAAGCTGCACTGTATAAGCGTCGTAGCCAAACTGATAAGGCAACCCAAAATGATCGTCAAGCTGAATGCCATCGATGTCGTACTGGTTGACCAGTTCCAGAACCAGCGCTTGAATGAACTGCTGCACTTCGGGTTTGAATGGGTTGAGCCACACGCGGGGGTAGATGCCCTCTTGCCAGACCTGCGTACCGTCTTGCTGCTGGGTCAACCAATCGGGGTGGCGAATTGCTAACGCCGAATCTTCGGGAGCCATGAAGCCAAACTCAAACCAGGGAAGGACAGCTATGCCCTTTTGATGGGCCTGCCGCACAAGCTCTGCCAACGCATCGCGACCTTCTAGCCCGATCGGTCTTGGGTCAACCGCTGCCCCGATCGCCTGTTTGGCTACGCTACTGGGATAGGTCGTATAGCCCCAGTTCCAAACAGCAGGATAGAGCGTGTTGAAATGTAATTTCGCAAGCTGCTCTACGGCTTCTTTGAGCACCGTTGGCTTGAACAAGACGGCACTATCGACATTCGTAAGCCAAACGCCACGAATTTCTTGACGAGGGGTGACTAACTGTAGAGTAGGTTGTGCGGTGATGGGAAGGGATACACCTGTCAGCAGCAGACTTCCTATCAGTAATACCCACAAAACGTTTACCCTGGATTGCCATAACGACTGGCATCGAATCTTTGGTAAAAACTGCCTGGCAGTCTGCAGCGATCGAGCTAATTGTTGAATAAACACACGCAAAGAGGATTGAGTTTTATAAAGAAAAAACTGGACTCGTGGTTAATGGCAACGCTCAATAAACGTAGCTCACCATTTCGTCTCACCGAGAGCGTTCATGCACTGAGTTCAAGCTGATAGAGTCTTAACTACTGTATGGGTAAACCTGTCAGTCTGCTCTCAAGATGTCAACTATCCACACTGATTGAGCCACTATAATTTAGCCTCAAGAATAGCATGTGCTGATACTTGAGCATGACTGACTGATCGATGAGTTAAATAACCGCCTCGCAGACACTGCTCTGTTTCATGGTTCTTACTGCCTCTTTCCTCACAAGATCCTCAAATTTTTCCTCTATAACGGGACTGAAGAAAATACTCATACTAAAGAATAATGGCGAAAGTAACTTCTTTTCAAGCACATTCTTTCTACTGGCAACAGTCAAAGGCAGTCAAGGTTTCGATTGAAGCGATCTTGAGTCGGTATGCTGATGGAGAACGAAGTTTTGAGGCAGTAAGTCTGCGAGAGGCCGATCTGCACAATGCACATCTGCATGGTGTGAACTTTAATCAGGCAGACTTACGGCAAGCCCGGTTAGGCAAAACAAACTTCAGCCGAGGTAGCTTTCGCAAGGCAGACTTAAGCGAGGCCATTTTGTGGGGAGCAGATTTGAGTGAAGCAAATTTGTCCGAAGCCGTTCTCCGCGAGGCCGATTTGAGCGGAGCCAGAATGAGTAATGCCAATCTAACGCGATCAAACTTGAGTAAGGCTATTTTAGGTGGTGCAACTTTAGTGCATGCGAGATTGTTCAGCGCTAATTTGTTTGAAGTAGATTTGCGTCCCACATCTAGACAAACGACAGACTTCAGCTATGCCATTTTGAGTGATGCTGATCTGTGCTATGCCAATTTGAGTGGAGCGCTGTTACACCAGGCAACGCTGGATGGTGCAAAGCTCTGCCGTGCTCATTTAAATCGAACCCTACAACAGGGAATGAGATCAACTGATCTGAGCGCAGCCAGCTTGCGAGGCGCTGACTTGAGTTATGCCAATCTGGCAGGAGCCATTCTGTGTAAGGCAAATTTGAAAAATGCGGATTTAACCGGAACTAACTTGACGGATGCTGATCTTCGGGAAGCAATTATGCCAGACGGTTCAGTACATGAGTGAGGGCGATCGGCATCCGCAACGACCTGACCTAAAGTTAACGCTGTTCCCCCCAGACGTATCATCAATTCTTTACCAAAAGCGATAGTGCATCAATTTAATGTGGGGCTGGTAGAGTAGAAACTTCGACTGGAAGCAAAGCGATGGAATGCCCTCTGTGCGGTCATAGTAAAGCTCATAAACATGGCAAGAGGCCGAATGGTCATCAACGTTATCTCTGCCCTGCTTGACATCAAACTTTTTGTGAGTCGTTTGATAGTCTTTGTTCTCGTCGCGATGTCAGTCCTGAGCAGGTTCGCCAAGTGCTGCAAGCCCACAGTGAAGACAGTAGCTTACGAGGCATCAGTCGCACCAGTGGACTTGCCTTCTGCCAGTCAAACAGCACAACTGGTGCATAACCAGGCGGTACAATCGGTCGCAACCGAAGAAGTCGTGCCGACGAGATATAGTCCTTTGTTGCAAAAAACAGAAGCAAGGCACAAGCGAGGAGTTGTAAGTTACTTCAACTGGATTTGGCGGCATCGCCGCTTCAAAACCACTGTGGCACAAGAGCCAAATTAACGACACGATCGTGGCATTGGCATGACATCGCCACTGATCCCACATTAGTTTAATGCACGACCTAAACACAGTTCGAAAGAAAGAGACCGTGTAATGGCATTCCCCGTTTTTAGCTGCTCGTTACGACTTAGCTGACAGCCATTGCGCGATCGCCTGCACTAAGCCATCTAAGGTGTATTCCTGCGCTTCGGCATCAACTCTGCCCAGTAGACTGGTACACGCTTTTGTCGTCTGTGGGCCGATCGAGGCGATGCAAACCCCGTCCAGCCACGCCTGCCATGCAGTATCCGGTTGGGACTGTTCTAAAAGTTGGCAAAAGTGTTTGACAGTTTTGGCGCTGGCAAAAGTAATTACATCCACACGGCGGGACTGTAGGGCTGCCAGAGCGGCTGGGTCAATCTCGGCTGGGCAAAGCGATTGGTAAGCAGGCACTTCTGTTACGACAGCCCCACGACTGACAAAATCTTTGACCAGCACATCCCGTCCACCACTTTCTACCCTTGGAAAAAGAATGCAAGCTCCCTTCAAGGAACCTGGAAAATGAGCCGCTAACGAATCAGCTACAAATTCTGGCGGCACAAAATCAGGTTTTAAGCCGTGTTGCTCCAGCTTCTGTGCGGTCTTATCGCCGACAACCGCGATCTTGATCGTTGCCAACGTACGCAGATCGCGAATCTGCGTCGCCAAGCGCTCAAAAAAGTAATCAACGCTGTTGGCGGAGGTTAGCAACAGCCAATCAAAATCCGCCAGGCGAGTGAGGGCATCATCCAGCGGTTGCCAACTTGAGGGCGGTACGATTTCCAGAGCAGGCATTTCGATGACAGTAGCACCATCGCGCTCCAGGCGGGCAGTAAATTGTCCGGACTGACTGGCCGATCGAGTGACGAGAATTGTTTTGCCTGTGAATGGGAGCGTGGTATCAGAAGTTGGATCGGGGGTTGTAAGCATCGACGCTAGAGAAGAGGAACGGGGTTGGAAATAGGAACGTAGCCTGACAACTTCGCCAATAACCATCACACAAGGGGCGAGCGCTTCTGTGGCAGTTTCGTGCAAAATTGTAGACAGGGTACCTTCCCAAATTTGCTGCTGAGGACGACTGGCCCACCGAATAATGGCGATCGGTGTTTGAGGCGATCGTCCGTATGCTTGAAGCTGACGCAAAATTTCTGGCAAATGTTGTCCACCCATGAGAATGACCAGGGTGTCCATGTGCGTCAACGTTTGCCAGTTTACCCCATCAGGATCATGGCTACTAAGAACTGCAAAGCTTCGGCTTAAAACGGGATCGGTCAGAGGAATACCAGCCAATAACGGGGCAGCCAATGCGGAAGAAATTCCAGGCACAACTTCAAAGGCACAATTTGCGGCTGTTAAGGCTTCGATTTCAGACTGACAGCGCCCAAAGATAAACGGGTCGCCGCTTTTAAGCCTGACTACCTGCTGCCCTTGTAAACAGTGCTGAACTAGCAGCGCATTAATTTCTGCCTGGGGCATACTGGGCATGCCACCGCGTTTGCCTACATTGAGCTGTAAACAAGTTTCTGGTACAAGTTGGAGGAGTTCGCTGTCTACCAGTGCGTCATAGACCAATACCTCTGCTTCTGTCAGCAGTTGCTGTGCGCGGATGGTGAGATACGCTGCATTACCGGGACCGGACCCGACGAGATAAACTGTCCCGATTGGTTTAATCATGCTTGATGAGCATCTTAGCCAGCAATAATAAAGTTTTATCGCTAAAAAAGGCGAAAAACTACCTAAGCAATTTGATGGACGGTCAGTTAGTCTGGATTACATTCTGCACAATCACGCCTGAACGGCTCTCGATCGGTTGCCTCTCTACCAACGACGAATCTCTAGAATGACTACAGCGCATAAACCTACCCTGAATTTCGGTCTTGGTGCAGCTATCTTTACAACGGCAGTAGCGATCAGCGCAGTCACACTGCATTTTAAGCCATCGCTGGTTGATGGCTTGCAGTCCTTACGGGCAGCCAAAGCGCCCCATACAGTCTGTAACACGATCGCCACTGATCCATCACCACCGCTCAATGTGCGTTCTAGTCCTGTCGTTGCACCTGATAATGTCGTAGGCACTGTGCGCAATGGTACTCGCTTGTCAGTCGTCGATCATAACGAGGGCTGGCTACGAATCAATCAACCGCTTGAGGGCTGGGTCTATCAAGATTTGACGGTGACAAGCTGTGTTCCAGCAAGCGCACAGGCAAATGCTAGCACGCCTATCATCCAGGATAATGGCATGAGTCTGCTAGCCGAAGCGACTGAACGCTATCAAGCTGGCGACCTCAATGCTGCAGTCACCTTAGCACAGACGATCCCAGCCAGTAGCGCGGCGTCTCAGGCGGCCAAAGGTGCGATTAACCAATGGCAACGGGACTGGAAGACAGCCGAAACAACCTTTGCCGCTATGCAAACCGCGATCGCGCAGAAGCGATGGCAAGATGTCTTGCTTAAAGTGCAGTCCTTTCCAGACAATCGGTTTTGGCGAGCAAAGTTAGCGCCGATCGTAAAGGTCGCGATTCAGCAGCAAAATGGCCGTTGAGAAGGCGAAAGGCAAGGCAGGAGGCAGGGATAGGGGGATAGGGATTGGGGGATAGGGGTCAGGAATAGACACGTAAGAAGGCAGGAGGCAGAAGGCAGGAGGCAGAAGTACATATGCTGACCGCTATTCATCTGACCGCTATTCATCTGACCGCTATTCATCTGACCGCTATTCATTCACAGATCGAAGGACACGGCAGGGATTGCCGACTGCCACAACGTTTGCAGGAATATCTTTGGTGACGACGCTGCCGGCACCAATGGTAGTGTTGTCGCCGATCGTCACACCGGGGCAAATAATGACTCCTCCGCCAATCCAAACATTGTTGCCAATGCGAATCGGTGCGGCGAGTTCGCGCCCTGTCAATCGCGTGGTGGGATCGGTGGGATGATAGGCGGCGTAGATTTGAACATAGGGAGCGCAGAGGACATCATTGCCAATCTGTACCTTGTTGCAGTCGAGGATGACGCCACCATAGTTCATATAGAAGCGATCGCCGATTGTGATGTGGCTGCCATAGTCACAGTGAAAGGGCGGCACGATTTGCGGCTTCTCGCCCACTGCACCAAAGAGCGCTTGTAGGGTCTGGATCCGTTTTTCCCCTTCTGTTTCGGTTGTCTGATTGTAGAGCCGCAAGAGGCGCAATGCCCGCTGGCTCTCCGCCTGTAATTCGGCATCACTGGCAAGGTAAAGTTCGCCAGCTAGCATCTTCTGTTTTTCAGTTTTTTGGGTGTCGTTCATGAAAGCTGTCTGTAGCGATCGATTGTCTACACGGGCAGCTTACAACCGTTAGCTTAGAACCATCTGAGTGGCAAGATGGGTCACTAAGGCTCCTGTACAAGGACATACGGCTGAACAATGAGCGTATTAAAGCGTTTGGCCTGGTTCAGATTCCACTCTGATAATTCGATCGAGGAAGGTTTATGGATCAGGTTCTCTTCGATCCAATGCTGGACTCGCGCAGTGTCGTCATTGGCGATCGCTACAGCCACATCCACCACATTCAGCCCCGACTCCACCACAATGAGCGAATCCCGACGGGCATGAGGGGCAAGCCAGTCCCATTCTGCTTCGGCCAGTGCTTCAGTCAGTTCTGTTCTTAAATCGCTCATGTAGCAATCCTTTTTGCTATGTAAATGGTTTTTAGCTTTCAGCCTTCAGCTACCAGCGTAGAGCTTACTCCTGACTTCAGCTATCAGCTTTCAGGCTTAAATCCTGCATCAATCCCCAGCCCCCAATCCCTAACCCCTAACCCCTTCTTCCCCCTGCCCACTGACTCCCTAACGTCCCAAATCATGCATGGCATTGATGGCATCCGCACATTGCTGCGTTACGGCTTCCAACGTTCCGCGATCGCCCGCTTTTGGCGGCTCAATGACCTTGCCGATCCGAATAGTCAGCGGCACAGCACGAGGTACCGGAGAGCCTTTGCGGAAAATCTCGTGAGTGCCCCACAAGCTTACAGGCAGCAACGGAGCCTGTGTTTTAGCGGCTAACCATGCTGCACCAAGTTTTGGATCGGTTACTCTGCCGTCAGGAGTGCGGGTGCCTGTGAGAAAAACACCTGCCGCCCAGTTTTGTTCCAGAAACTCCATTGCAGAACGAAGGGCACTACGATCGGGCGAACCCCGCTTGACCGGATAGGCACCGTAGAGCGCGATCGCTTGCTTCAGTACAGGCACCTCAAACAGTTCCTCTTTAGCCATATAGGCCACTGGACGACCGACACAGCTAGACAGTAACGGTGGATCAAAATCGCTGGCATGATTGCTCACGACGACCAGTGGCCCTTCCCGTGGCACCTGCTCCGCGCCATAAATGCGTCCCCGAAAATAAAGGTGCAGCCCTGGACTCACCACTGACCACTTAAACAGGTGGTAGAGCAGCAGACTAGCAAATGGTTCACGACTTCTCGGCATAACGAAGGGTAATTAATTGCTAATGCTTTAATTAGCTTTAATGTGTTGTTCTAGAAGTATTTGTAAGCAACAGTATCAGATTATGGGCGTTCAGCTATTTCCCGTTTTAGAAGGGTATGAAAGAGATTACTTTCTCATCCGCCGTTCAGGAGATTGGAAATCGGTGGCAATAATCTTAGAGGAGATTGATGAAATGGCTGAACAACTGGAAGTTGAGCCATTTAGCAGTTTTCTGAACTGTACTCGTGATGAGACGTTCTTTGATGACGAAGCGTTAGAAGAATGGGAACGAGTCGGAGAATTAATTGATGGTATCTGGTATTACGAAGGGAACGAATTGTGGTCGATCGAACCTCAGTGGTCTTCGCCGGAGCAAGGGTTGAAGACAGTACGCGCATTGATTGCTCATTTACAGTCCCTTCTGCCTGAGTGGGATTTACTCTCTAGGAACGACCAGGAATTCGATGAGGATACAGAGCACGATCAGGGGGCACTTTACGAGTTAGAGGAACTAGAAAGCGTTTTGACCAAAGCACAAAACGAAAGCAAGCGCTTCAGAATTTGCTTGTCATGCTGAACTTGGAGGGATGAAGGGCGAGTGACTCTTCTCTTCTCACTAACAACGAACAACCAGCAACTAACCACTTTTACGGCTGCGGTAATTCTGCCACACTGCTGATGTTCTCCAACACCAGGCTTGGGCACGTGCGTTTGATAACCCCTGTGAGCACCTTGCCAGGACCAATCTCCACGACACGACTGACATCCTCTTCAGGTAAGCGCAACGAAATTTCACGCCAGCGCACTTGACCTATCATCTGCTGGCTCAAGCGAGACTTGAGCACGTCTGCATCGGTGCTTGGCGTTGGATCCACATTCGACAGCACTGGAATTTGGGCGGGATTGAAGGCAACGTCAGCCAGGGTGGTTTGAAAGTCTGCCGCTGCGGGTGCCATCAAGGGTGAGTGAAACGCCCCGCTCACGTTAAGCTTCAGCGCCCGTTTTGCTTTGACCTGGCTTAAAACGGCTTCCACAGCAGCAGGCGTACCCGAAATCACGACTTGTCCAGCGTTGTTGTCGTTTGCCAGCACGACATCAGGCGTTTGCTGAAGCTGTTCATCGAGTTGTTCCTGGTTGAAGCCCAGCAAGGCTGCCATCATGCCATCCGATGCCTGATCCATCAGCTCTGCGCGTTTCTTCACTAACCGCAGTCCCGCCTCAAAATCGAAGACGCCAGCCACGTAGAGCGCCACGTATTCTCCCAAGCTGTGACCGGCGACAAAATCGGGCTGTTGGCCCTGCGATCGCACCAGATCTGCCAGAATGCTTTCGATAACGTACAGGCAAGGTTGCGTGTAAAGCGTACGCGACACTTTATCTTCAGGGTGCTGGCAGATATCAGGTACTGACCAGCCCAGAATTTGCTCTGCTTGCTCAAATTTAGTGCGGGCTTCAGGTAAATCAAATAGATCGGTACCCATCCCGATCGCCTGTGACCCTTGTCCCGGAAACACCCATGCTGTCTTCATTTCAGTTGTTGGTTGCTAGTTGTTGGTTGTTAGTGAGAAGAGAGGAACCAGAAGCTAGGCTTCGGCGCGAGCGATCAGCCAAATTGAGTCAGAAATTGTTTATGGTCTAACAACTAATAGCCAAAAACTAACAACTTCTCTCACCGTCCCCATTGAAAGATGGCTGCGCCCCAGGTAAGGCCAGCACCAAAGCCAGAGGTGACGATCGTGTCTCCCGCTTTAATCGTGCCTTGACGGATTTCTTCATCCAGTGCCAGAGGGATTGAAGCCGCAGAGGTGTTGCCATACTTAGCGAGGTTGCTGATGATCTTCTCAGGGGGAATGCCGAGACGAACGCCTACTGCATCCAGAATCCGCTGATTTGCCTGGTGTAGCAGCAGCCAGTCTACGTCTTCAGCGCTCAGGTTAGCGCGAAAGAGTGCCTTTTCAATAACTTCGGGTACTCGACGCACGGCAAAGCGGTACACTTCCTGACCATTCATCGTGATGGGATGGAACCCTCCCTGCCCAATCGTCACGCCATCCAGCAGTTCTTTAGGTTGAGGTTGATAAGACAGGTTTAAGCATTGATTCTGGGTGCCATCGCTGCGAAGTTCAAAGCCAAGCAGTCGATCGTGTTCGTTCGCTTGTAGAACAACCGCTCCGGCTCCATCGCCAAATAAGATACACGTTCGTCGATCGCTCCAGTCCACCCAGCGCGATAGCACGTCTGCGCCAATCAGCAGAATGTTTTGATAAACCCCTGTGCGGATAAACTGGGCAGCGGTGACCAACCCAAACACAAAGCCAGAGCAAGCGGCTGTCAGGTCGAAGGCAACCGCTTTTTGGGCTCCTAACTCGCGCTGAATTTGATTGGCGCTACCAAAGAGATCATCAGCCGTTGACGTTGCCAGAATGATGAGATCTAGATCCAGCGGCGATAGCCCAGCCATGTCGATCGCACCTTGCGCCGCTTGAGTGGCGATCGTTGTCAACGATTCTGCTGGCGTTGCTAATCGGCGTTGACGGATGCCTGTTCGAGAAGCAATCCACTCATCAGAGGTTTCAACAAGCTGACTGAGCTTCTCGTTGTCAAGGGTTGTTGAGGGAGCCGCCGAACCGCTCCCTGTAAGGGCAATGCCTAAACCTGGTTGCATTACGTTCATTGTTATCCATCGCTTGCAAGATTAATCGGTGTGCCAACCAATCAGTCCCTTATGGGACTAACCATCTTGCTGACCACCGATCGCGGATGTCTGGTTGTTTTCCTGATAGCGCGATTGAATGCGGTCTAAGACTCGGTTATCGATCGCTTCTCTTGCAAGCCGCACGGCGTTAAAAATTGATGGCGCTTGAGAACTACCGTGACTGATAATACACACACCATCTACGCCTAGCAGGAGTCCACCCCCGTGCTCGGCGTGATCCATCCGTTGCTTAATCCGTCTCAGGTTTGGCTTCAGCATAGAGGTACCAAGCTTGCCGCGAACGCCTTGAGGCAGTTCTTCGCGTAAGATTTGGAGCGCTACCTCACCCACTGCTTCGGCAAACTTAAGGAGTACGTTGCCGACAAAACCGTCGCATACAATGACGTCAAAATGACCCGAAAGAACATCTCGCCCTTCAGCATTCCCAATAAACGGAATTTGAGGGTTGTCTTGAAGCAGTTGATGGGTACGGAGTGCTAACTCATTCCCTTTACTGGGTTCTTCACCAATATTCAGCAAGCCAACTTTAGGGGTGGCATTGCCCAAGACGTATTGTGAATACACAGTGCCCATGAAGGCGAACTGTTCTAAATACTTTGGTCGGCAATCTACATTCGCGCCGACATCCAGGATGATGACAGGCTTGCCAGCGATCATCGTGGGTAATACAGCTCCGATCGCAGGGCGATCAATTCCCGGCAAACGACCCAGACGCAACAATGCCGCCGCCATTGCCGCCCCAGAGTGCCCTGCTGAAACTACCGCATCCGCCTGCTTTCGCTTCACTAAATCCATCGCCACATTGATTGAGGCTTTGGGCTTGCGTCTTAGGGCACTCAGCGGTTCTTCACACATCTCGATCGTTCCCTCAGCCGGAACAACCTCAAGCGGTGACGTATTGGTGTGCTGCTTAATAGCCGCATTCACCTCTTCCGGGTCGCCGACTAGCAGCACCTTAACACCCAATTCTTCCTGTGCTCGAAGTGCCCCAGCAACAATTTCAGCGGGGGCGTGATCGCCACCCATTGCATCAATCGCAATCCGTGCCTGCGTCGATCCCATTGGTCAAACTTATATAAACCTTAGCAATTCTACCAGATGGTCACGTCTCTAAAAAACCTTGATGCAATTGTGCAGTGCGCATTGAAACGAAAAGCCCGATCGCCCGCATCAGTCAATTGTCACTGTAAGCGCCTTGTTAGCGGCTGCTAGAAAGCGACACCGTGTCAATCAAAAGGCTCCAATTACTTGGTGCCGCGGGTGATTGTGCCAGTGCTAGCAAAATTAACGTAAGCGCAAAAGCGCCAGCTTCAAGAGTCTTAATTAATTCCGAGCGTCCTAATGGCATACGGCAAAAATAGGTGGTTAGAGGGGTGGGGCGAATGTAGCAATAAGCCAAACTTAGTAGAATTCAGACCTTATCCAAATCTCTCCTCAGTTAGAAACTTGAAGTCTACTTCCGGTATGTAATCGTTTGAGTATCCCGTTTACAGAGTTCAAGTAACGAGACGATCGCAGCATAAGCAATGCATGCCCTCGCGCCATCAGCAGCGTTACCCTGCGATTTTTGTTTCTCAAGCTAACTTAATGTGCCACTTACATGACAAAAGGGGAACCCTTTATGCAGAGATATTTAAGGCCAGGAAATGCTTATGTAAGCAGACAATCCTCACATAAGACTGATGCAAAACCACAAATAGTTCAAATTTACGGTTTGAGCAAGAGGTTCGAGACCCCTCTTTAAGAGAATAGTCAGTCTAATGGAAACAAATTCTTTACCCCATCTCGCTGTCTTGCGTTCTCTATGAGTCTCACCGTGGTGTTTTCTCGTTCTCGTCTTCACTCCTCTGTAGCTATCCTACTGGCTTGGGGCTTAACGGCCTGTCAACGTGGATACTCTCAGGCACTTCGCCCGGCTCCACTGCCGCAAGACGATTTAATTCAGGTTTATACCAACCACGAGCCTGCTTCCCGTTACACCGAACCCTACCGTAAGCAGACGCGTGATGGCGATGATTTAGAGCAGATCATTGTAGAGACAATCGCCGCTGCTCACTCCACCATTGATGTTGCCGTACAAGAACTACGGCTACCCAGAATTGCGGCAGCACTGGCAGACCGGCAAGCGGCAGGGGTAAAAGTAAGAGTCATTTTAGAAAACACGTACTCCCGTCCATTCAGTACCTTTACAGCGGAAGAAATTGCCAAACAACCAGAGCGCGATCGCGGGCGCTACGAAGAGTTTCGCCAACTGGTTGATCGCAATGGCGATGGTCAAATCAGCCAGGACGAAATCAATCAAGGGGATGCGTTGGTAATGCTCGATCGCGCCAAAATTCCTCGCATTGATGACACAGCAGACGGCTCGGCTGGCAGTGCCCTCATGCACGATAAATTTGTGGTTGTCGATGGGCGAGTCGTGATCGTCACCTCAGCCAACTTCACCACCAGCGATGTGCATGGAGATTTCAAATCACCTGCGAGTCGGGGCAATGCCAACAACATGCTGAAAATCACCAGCACCGAACTAGCTGCGCTGTTTACGCAACAATTTAACGCAATGTGGGGCGATGGACCGGGCGGCAAATTAGACAGCAAGTTTGGCGTCAAAAAGCCATTTCACCCCGCTCAGCAGATCGCGATCGGCTCAAGCACCGTTACCGTCCAATTCTCGCCAACCCGACCGTCAATCCCCTGGGAACAGAGCAGCAATGGTTTGATTGGCAAAACGCTGAGTCAGGCAAAACAATCCGTGGATATGGCGCTGTTTGTCTTCTCCGAACAGAAATTGGTGAACCTGCTGGATACCGTGCACCAAAAAGGGGTGGAAGTGCGGACACTTATCGAGCCTGGGTTTGCGTATCGCCCCTATAGCGAAGCGTTGGATATGCTGGGGATTAGTCTTGCTGAAGACTGTAAGCAAGAAGCGGCAAACCGTCCCTGGCAGAACCCGATCGTGACAGTAGGTGTGCCGCGTCTCCCACCTGGAGACTTGCTGCACAACAAATTTGGCATCGTCGATCACGATACAGTGATCACAGGCTCTCATAACTGGACGGATGCTGCGAATACAGGCAACGACGAAACCGTGTTAGTGGTTCACAGTGCGATCGTCGCTGCCCACTACCAGCGAGAATTTGAACGTCTCTACACCAATGCAATTTTAGGCATCCCGCCCGCCCTTCAAAAGAAAGTAAATGCGCAGAAACGGCAATGCCGATCGGTTCAAGCATCCGCGGTAGCACCTTCGCCTAACCCCACCAGCGACCAGAGCAACGCGAATGAGAAACCGCATGCGTCATCAGGAAGCACATCCCGTACCCACAGCAAAGCACCGAAAACGCAGCCGAGCCAACGGGTAAACCTGAATACAGCAACGCAAGCAGAACTTGACGCAGTGCCGGGCATCAGTACCAAACTAGCAAAGCAGATTATTGCTGCTCGTCAAGAGCACCCGTTTACGTCCCTTGATGACCTAGCACAGCTTTCGGGTATGAGTGCTAAGCGGTTGAAGCGACTGGAGACGCAGGTGACGTGGTAAAACGCGAAGGTTAATGGAGGCTAGCAGAGCAGAGTTAAAAATTGCTCAAGGGCGATTCAACGCCTGAAGGGAGTCTGGACATCAATCCTTCTAGACCTATGCTTGTCTAGACCTACGCTTGTCTAGATCGATGCTTGTCAGTGTGGCGGTTTAGTATTTGCACACTGAAAGCCGTGCGATCGCGCCATCGCAAACGCATGTTTTAGCTGTAAAGGGTTTTTAGGCGCAACGAGAGGGGCAACCGAGATCTGGAAGCGAAGGCCATCGCGCTGAGTTTATTTTGCATAGTAGGCGGTTGTTTGAGTTTCGGTGCTGTCCATCGGGTGCCACCACCAACTCGACGACCTGGAACCCCTTCTCTGTCTGCGTTCGCCGGGCAAGCGAACGATAACATCAGAGCAACCAATGAAAACCCGATGATAAGTTGACGCATAGGTAGAAGGTAGAGAAACGATAGACGCCCAATATGTCCACAATCGCAAAGCCAGCGTCTTCTCACCAGCGTTGAACCACTGAAGTCCTTCTTTACTTGAGGCGATGGGTCGGCTTCACAATCATCTACTACCACGTAAATTTACGGGTTTGCGAACGGATTTTAATATTTTCGCGCCCAGACGTTAATGTGTGATGTGAGCGCTTACTTGTAAGACAGGTACGATGATGTGAAGTTATACTGCAACGCCTGTCTTTGTAGGTAGCCGAGGCGTGCTTATTGTCCGTTCTCACAATTCTGTCCCAAGACGTTCGTTGAGAGAGTGCAATTGTTATCCTGAAAGGGCAACGCCAACCACAACCTCTGCGCCATCAGACGTCATGACTCAACAACCGGCTCGAATTTGTATTCTTGGTGGAGGCTTTGGTGGTCTCTATACGGCTCTACGCTTGGGGCAGTTGCCCTGGGTAAAGCAGGAGAAGCCAGAAATTGTTCTCATCGATCGTCACGATCGCTTCCTCTTCTCCCCCTTGCTTTACGAACTGATGACGGGTGAACTGCAAACCTGGGAGATTGCTCCGCCCTTTGAAGAATTATTGGCAGGTACAGGTGTGCGCTTTCATCAAGGCACCATGACCGATGTCGATCTGGCGGCAAAGCAGATACAACTTCAGGATCGAGGGCTGTTGTCGTTTGATCGGCTTGTTCTGAGTTTGGGGGGAGAAGCACCGCTTGATTTGGTGCCAGGAGCCGCAGAACATGCAATTCCTTTTCGGTCGATCGCAGATGCGTATCGGTTAGAAGAACGGTTGCGGATTTTAGAAGAGTCGGATGCTGACAAAATTCGGGTCGCGATCGTGGGTGCTGGTTATTCGGGTGTAGAGTTGGCGTGCAAACTAGCCGATCGACTGGGCCAACGCGGCCGCATTCGCTTGATTGAGCAAGCAGACCAAATCTTGAGAACATCGCCTGATTTTAATCGTGCGGCAGCTACCAAAGCACTAGAGGCACGGGGCGTCTGGATTGATCTGGAAACCGGAGTAGAATCCATTGCCGCTGATACCATTGCGCTTACCTACAAAGGTAATGTGGATACGATTCCAGTGGAACTGGTGCTGTGGACGGCTGGTACTCGTGTGTCTGAGGTGATCAACGCGCTGCCCCTTAAGAAGAACGCGCGTGGGCAGGTTGTGGTTACACCAACTCTACAAGCGGTTGATTATCCAGAGGTCTTTTCGTTGGGTGATTTGGTTGACTGTAAAGATGCCGATGGGCAGCAAGTGCCTGCAACCGCCCAGGCTGCTTTTCAGCAATCGGAATATGTGGGTTGGAACCTTTGGGCTTCGCTCACCGATCGACCGCTTCTGCCGTTCCGCTATCAGCATCTTGGCGAGATGATGGCCTTGGGCGTTGATAATGCGACGATGACGGGGCTTGGGGTCAAGCTGGATGGCCCACTGGCTTATGTGGCACGACGCTTGGCCTACCTGTACCGCATGCCGACGCTAGAGCACCAAGTACGCGTGGGGTTGAACTGGATTGCTCAGCCCTTGCGTGATGCTATTGGGGCGATCGAGCCGTAGCAAATCCAGTACGCCAAGAATGAAGCTACATTTGAGCCGTTAGGCTCGACTTCGGGAATACTGACTTGGAGAGAACAAGCGCTTCCTATGCACCGCGATCGCTGATCTTTTCCCAGCGCCAGTAGATGGTCATACCGTTGCTACTGCTGCTCCGTGGTTGCTTTAAGGAGGCGTTTGCAAGTTTAAAGCTGATTGAGCAGTACTGTGACAAGTTTACTTGGGCTGATCGTACCGAGTGGGGCGATCGCCAGAAGACGAGCCTTAGCCCCAGTGATGGGATGAGGTGAGAATTGGGCAAATTTGAATTGGCACAGGTATTGATTCCATGGGGTCAGGGGCAAGTACCAGAGTATCGAGGACAATGAGATGCGTGCGAGTGAGCTCCTGAAGCGTTATGCCGCGGGAGAAAGAGACTTTAGTCAAATCAGCCTATGGGGGGTCAATCTCAGTAAAGCTAGCCTGCGAGGGATTGATCTGCGGCATGCTGATTTGAGAGGGGCAAATTTGCGCGGTATCGTTCTGCGAGAAGCGTGTATGGATGGCGTAAAACTCGCTGAAGCTGATTTGACAGAAGCAAATCTTTGGGGCGTTGATTTGCGTGGTGCTGATTTGCAGTGTGCAAATTTGACAGAAGCCAACTTAACAGGGGCAGATTTGCGACAAGCCTGTTTAGTACAGGCAATTTTGAATAAGGCAAATTTGAACTCGGCCAATCTTAGCGGAGCCGATTTAAACAGTGCCCATCTCTGGGGTGCGAACCTTTGTGCAGCAAAGATGCTTGGCATCGATTTACGAAGCGCCAATTTGCGCGGTGCGTATCTTTGTCAGGCGATTCTAAACGGTGATTTGCGTGAAGCAAATTTAAGTGGGGCCAATCTAAGTTGGACCATTTTGGCTGGGGCAAACCTGCAAGATGCGATCTTGAGTGAGGCGGAGTTGAGCAGTGCCAACCTTACAGGAACGAATTTGACGAACGCTAAATTACGCGGTGCAGATTTACGGGGCGCGGATTTAAGCGATGCGGATTTGAGTGGGGGCAATCTCAACGAAGCAAACCTCTCAATGGCTAAGCTAACGGGTACAATCCTCAATGGTGCCACGCTGAGTGGTGCTGATCTACGCGGCACAAACCTGACCGAAACCAACCTTACTGAAGCCAATCTCCTTGGGGCTAACCTACGCGGTGTGGTCATGCCGGATAATACAGCGATTAGCTGAGGAGGAGTCATTGGCTTCTTCTAAGGGCTTGAGGTTGTCTGTGCATGAGCCTGAGTTGAAGTTGTGAGTGATGTGACAAAGCAGCCTCAAGTTATTTTTTTGGATGCGGTTGGCACTCTGTTTGGTGTCAAAGACAGCGTCGGCGAGGTTTATGCTGACGTGGCGCGCCAATTTGGCGTTGAGGTTTCGGCAACAGCGTTAAATCGAGCCTTCTTGCATAGTTTTCGAGCCGCTGGAGCCCCGGCCTTTAACGCGATCGACGGAACAAACCTTCAGGCACAAGAGTTCGCCTGGTGGTTGGCGATCGCCACCAACACCTTTAAGCAAGCAGAGGCATTCCACCGCTTTCCCGATTTTGCTGAGTTTTTTGCGGTGCTCTATGCCCACTTCGCCACTGCTGCGCCCTGGGTTTTGTATCCCGATGTCATACCCGCTTTAGAGCGCTGGCAGCACATGGGCATTACGTTAGGCGTTTTGTCTAACTTCGATTCGCGGCTCTACTCTGTTCTCAAGGCTCTTGCGCTAGAGCCGTTCTTTGCGTCCGTTACGATTTCTACCGAGGTCGCTGCGGCTAAACCTGACCCCAAAATTTTTGCGATCGCGCTCCAAAAGCACCATTGTCCAGCGGATATGGCATGGCACATTGGCGACAGCTTTGAGGAGGATTATCAAGCGGCAAAAGCGGCAGGCATAAGGGGAATTTGGCTGCGGCGAAAATAGGTTTTAGGGTTTGGGGTGTAGGGTGTAGGGTATAAAAGCTACGCGGAACATTTGTACTGCCATAATGGGTACTGCAATAAGGCTGGTTTGTGGATGCTTATGACTCTGAAACCCTCTCAAATTCTTAGTCAGCTTCGAGAGAAGCGGCATGACTTTACGACCTTTGACCAAACAACGATACAAGCACTTGAAAAATATCGCCGAGCACTGGCGATCGTATCTCAAGACAGCGAGACGGCATTGATGGCCCAATTGGCAGAAATTGCGGCCAACGATCGCGGTGCCGAACCACTGGAGCCGTTGGGTGATTATCCAAATTGGCTAATTCCGTCAGCGTTGACATGGGCAAGCCGAGAAGAGAGTCACGCGTGGGTGCGCGATCGCCTGACAGACATCGCCACGTTTGCGGTGGATGGTTCCCAAATTTATCCCAGCAAAGATTTTTCGATTCCGGTGGCGTTGGTGCAAATTGGTTGGTTTGAGAACCTGCATCAACCCGGTGGCTCTTACGAGAAAGATATTGATCTGGAGATTATGACTCCGGCAGATCTCAAGGCGAATACCAGCGGCGATCCGGTCGATCGACGGGTCAATATGCGTCGCTTTGAGATGGAAACAGACCGCCTGGTGCAGTACATGGAAGATCGGGCTGGGTGTAACAACTGCCTTGCCTTTCTCGATGGGTCGCTGGTTGTCACGTTTGCCGAAGCGTTTGATGAAAAAACGCAACAGTTCTATGTCGACTGTGTGGTGCGCCTCCTCCAGGCCAGTGAAAAGTGCCGGGTGCCGTTGGTTGCCTACATCGACACATCCTACGCCCGTGACTTAACGCTGATGGTGCAACAGTTGATGCCAGAGTTGCCGGATGCCCCTGCCATTCACGATGCGTCTCTGGTCCGAAAGATGCAATGGGGCGATCGCACCCCTCTCTTCCGCTGCCGCCGACCGGGGATTTTAAGGGCCTACCCAGGAGCCATGCCTAGCCGCATTGCCTTCACGTATCTCAAAGCCCACGATGGCTTCCCTGTAAGGCTAGAACTGCCTACCTGGATCTATAACGAAGGGTTACTAGAAACGGTTCTCGACTGGGTGCGTGGCGAAATCATTATTGGTAACGGCTATCCCTATGTGATCGAAACCGCTGACCAGACGGCTGTGCTAAAAACGGACGATCGCCAAACGTTCTACCGCCTCTTACAAGAGTGGGCCGAGGAAGAAAACCTGAGCCTACGGCTTTCACGCAAGATGGTGAGCAAGGCTCGGAGACGGTAGAAAGGGACGATGCAAGCCCCTCCACCCGGATTGCGGTTCAGCGTTGGATGATGACCATTCAGTCGCGATCGTTCGAGCTTCGGTGTTGGAGGGGAACGATACAGGCACGATGCTTTGAGAAAGTCGCGGCACTGAAAAGAAAAGCCTCCCTTCATAAGACGAAAGGAGGCTGCTGTGCACTTGTCTATCAGGTGTTAAGCGCTTTTACCTGGATTGGACGACCAGGGTGAGCGATCGGTTAGAAGGAAAACGTGGTTCTCAACGTGACCAGCACATTGTCGCTATTGCCGCTATTTTGGTCGGGGGCTGTAATCCAGATGACACCGGGAGTGATCGAGATATTATCGGTGAGCTGGTATCTGTAGAACCCTTCTACATGTAAGGAAGTTGCGTTTTGCAGTCCTAACCCTCGCAGGTTGAGCCCAACGATATTGGCACTGCCTAAGTAGGGTTCCACACCAACGAAGATACCACCAAGGTTCCCTTTCTTAAACAGGTCAGGAAACGCTAGCCCTAAACCGTAATACCAGATCTGACCATTGCCACCACCCGTAAGCTGTAAGTCTGTATAGCCGCCAAAGCCGCTGATGGCGATTTTAGGGCTGAGCTTAAACGAGGCTTCAGCGCCATAGGAGTTTGTGCTTGCTGCCTGCCCAAAGGCGGTATGAATTGCGTTCGCTGGCAAGGTCCCTGTGAAGAAATTATTGTTGCCCAGCCCCAGGCTAAAGATGGAGTTGCCGCTGGTGTGGTAGCCGCGCACGTAGGTCAACCCAATCTGGAAGCGATCGCTGGGTGAAAAGGTGAGTTGCCCAAGAGCTGCAAAATCACCGTTAAACAAGCCATTGCTACCGCTCGGATTGTTGGCGTTGCTGGCCAGATAACCAGCAGAAATCGTAAAGGTCTGCTTGTCATCCAGAGCCAGTTTCAAGCCTGCTCCCGCACCACCACCAATGCGATAAATGGGGCTTTCCTGGCTGAAGGCCGAGATCGAGCCATTACCACCATCAAAGTCATCAAAGAACGGGTTAACCGTGCTGGCAACGTAGTATTGGCTCTTACCGCCCGCCGCCGCAACGTAGAGTTTGAGCCGATTGCCTAAAGGGAAGGTGTAGTCCAGGCGATCGACGACAATACTATTGTTCGTCTGACCGTTAATGCTGAATGAGGTCGTGCCTTCAGCCGTACCGAGTTGCCGACCGTTGCCGTTGAGGACAAACGGAGAGTAAGGGTTGGCAATGACGCTGAACTGGTTCACGTTCCCGGCTGCTAGTCGTGTGTTCAACACGTCTCTGCCGGTGAAACTAGTTTGCAGTCCGATGCGTACTCGATCCTGAAAAACGGTATTGTTCAGGCGGTCAACCTGACTACCAAACAAGTCACTGATGGCGAAAATCGCTTCACCAACCAGTTTGGTGGTCGTCGAAAACTGCTGTTTTTCAAGCGTCGCAGTGCGTGCCTCTAGCGCATCAACGCGACCACGCAGCGTCGCCAGTTCAGCCGCAAATTCTTCTTGCAGCTTTTGTACGACGAGCAAATCTTCTTTTTTAACCAGGTCAGCTGTGCCAGCTGTAATCAGTTCATTAATCCGATCCATGCAGGCGTTGAGTCCGGCAGCAAATTCATAGCGGGAGAGTGCACGATACCCCCGGTAAGTACGATCGGGATAGCCTACAATACAGCCGTAGCGCTCCACCAGCGATTGCAGTGCCTGGAATGCCCAGTCGGTCGGTCTCACATCCGAAAGCTGTGAAACTGAGGTCACTGGCCCCATCGGGCTTGTGTATTCGGGGCTATCCTTTTCGGGTAGGGGTTTCGCAGGTTTCACAACAGGCTTTGCAGGTTTCGCAACGGGTTTCTCTGGTTCTACGTCTGGCTTGCCTGGTTCTGTATAGGGCCTGCTTTGTTCTACCTCTGGCTTACCGGGTTCTACGTCTGGTTTCCCTGGTTCTGCATAGGGCTTACTGGGTTCTACGGTTGGCTTGCTTGGTTCTGTATAGGGCTTACTGGGTTCTACGGTTGGCTTGCCTGGATCTGAATAGCCACTCTGCTTATTTTTGACCGTTGGGGTTAGGGCAAGATGACTGATGGGAGTTAACCACGGTTGGCTATCGAAATTTAAAGTTGGCTGATTGTGCAGAGGCGTTGTGATTACCACTGCGAAGAGTGCTTTACTTTGGCTTGTCGGCAGTTTTAAGTCTTTTGCGCTCGTTGATGGTGCGGCAGTCCCAGCCTGAGCAGTCGCGACAAGCAGCCCCAACAGGCCGGAAGTTGCTAGCCATGAATTTCTTACAGTTGTAAATGTCATTTCTTTCTCCTCACTTAAATTAAATGCAGCCTATCAAGGGGTAGAGAGCTTTGCAATCACCCATTACCTGGAGATACGATCGCTCATGAATAAAGCATCTCAACGGTGAAGGAACAACTTCAAACGGTCTTTCAAGCCTCTACTTAGCGAACTCCGCCACCCTGTATCGCAGACCCAATCACAGGGATTTTGATAGTAACAGTGGCGGTGCTGGGTGATCCGATCTGACAGCCCTGACTCGGTTGTAGAGTCGCTGTCACCGTCGTTTCCTGATTTCGTATCCCACTATATTGATTCGGTATTACCGAAATTTTTGCTTGAGACTGACCGGGTGCAAACCGAGCAATGCGAGGCATGGGTTCGCAGTCCGCCTTATTTGAGTCGAACCCTTCTTTAGCGCTACCGCCGACGCTAAAGCTCACCTCTAAGCTAGTGGTCGCTGGCGGACTGAGACTAATTGTGAACTCGCCTGAGTCAGAAACACTATTCCCTGGTAACGGTTTAGTGGCTTTATTGTCACTGGCAATGAGCGTCACGGTAATCGGAGTGGGTGGGGCTGGGGGAGTGGTTGGTGCGGGCGTGGGTCTAGGCGTGGGCGTAGGTGTAGGGCTGGGTGGGGCTAGAGGTGGCGTAGGGGTAGGTGTGGGTGTGGGGGTAGGAGTGGGTGTGGGGGTAGGAGTGGGTGTGGGAGGCTGAGTCAGAACGATCGACGTCTCAAAGCTAATATGAGAATCCTGAGTGTGACGTTCTGCGTAGAATAAATGCAGGGGATATTTTTGACCAACGGTGAGCCCTAAATCATCTAGCCTTACCGTCGCTTGCTGTTCAAAATGAATACCACCCAAATCAATTACTAACTTGCCATCAATAAATACCCATACATCGTCATCCCCCTTAAACGTAAATTCTTGACCTTTTTGATAGGTGAATTCAGTACTTAACTCAAGGGTAAAATGAAAGTTACGTGGGAAGCCTTGTGAATCTTTATAAACTTCTTTACTGGTGCCTGGTCGTGCATCTAATAGCTTTCCGTCGATCGGGAAGAAGTCCTTATCCGTATAGCTATAAACGTCGGGATTGGAGCGAATCTTAGTTAGCTGGATGGGAAAATCTTTCCAGGTATATTGGGCAGGGTGATCATCTGCGAACCACTTTGCAAAAGCACTCTTACCATGCGTTGAGCGTTTTGTGCCAAGTTCAAGCTGATCATGCTCCTCGTTGTATACAGGCTTCTTTGTGGTGGGATCAAGCGTTGGTTTAACAATACCCTTTTCAGATTGATTGACGTTGTATGCAGGACTCAAGTCCACTTCAAAATCTGGATGTCCTACAGATGCATCTTTACCCTTTTGGGGCGCAAAATCTCGAATTATTCCTTTCAGTGTGATGGTATCTGCCATGGTTAATGCCTTTACTATAGCGAGTGAGAGAAATTAGAAAATCCTTAATACGCCAGGATGGTATTGTTTGGCTGCCCATAAGTGCTGTCGCTTTGTATCGTGCAAGCTAAACTGAAAAGCTTGCTCTTATGGCTGGAGATCGTGCTTGAAGAAAATCTTTATCGCACATATTACCGTAGAACCGACTAATTTCTATCGCTCTGTAGAATTTGCTTAAGAGGCTGTTTGAAAAGTCGTCTAGACCGTAAAAAAGCTCACACGGTAGGCTGTCAGTAGTGAAGTCCAGCCCCGTGAGAGCGATGGTTAAATTCTACTCAAGCAACCTGACCCGCGCCCAATTTGACTTAATCCAGCCGCTGCTGCCGCCTGCCAAACCCGGTGGTCGCCCGCGCAGTACCAATCTGTGGGCAGTGCTGAACGCCATTTTTTACGTGGTCACGCAGGGCTGTAAATGGCGAGACATTCCTGGCGACTTTCCCGCGTGGCAAACGGTGTACACCTACTTCCGCAACTGGCGCAAGGACGGCACCTGGCAAGCGCTCCATGAGCGGTTACGAGCGTGGACACGGGTCGCGACTGGACGCCCCGAAAGTCCTTCCGAGGTGATTCTCGATAGTCAAACGGTACCCACGGTGGCGATGGTGCAACAGGCCGTGGGGTTTGACTGCTTCAAAGCCACCAAAGGGCGTAAACGGCATACCGTCGTGGATACACTGGGTTTAGTGATGGTTGTATTGGTGACCGCAGCGAGTCTACCGGAACGCGAGGGCGGCAAACGGGTGCTGCAACGACTGTCTGAGCTGGGTGCGAAAGTCTGTCGCCTCTACCTCGTCTGGGTCGATGGTGGCTATAGTGGTCAACCCTTTGTGCAATGGGTGATGGATCGCTTCCGCTGGGTCATTTACCCCGTGCTGCGCCCTGAACAGACTAAAGGCTTTGTGCTCCTGAAAAAGCGTTGGATTGTCGAACGGACGTTTGGCTGGTGGCAATGGTATCGGCGGCTCAATTGTGATTATGAACTACTTCCAGAAACCGCTGAAACCATGATTTATCTCGCGATGATCCGACTCATGGTGCGACGGTTGGCGTAATTTGTCACACCCCTCCCCCTTTTCAAACAGCCTCTAAGATTCGTGCTTTAGAAAGGATGTTTAGACCTGCTCAATGGATGCGTTAAACACCTCAAAGGTGAATGAACAGCGCTAAACTGCTTGCTGAGAAACAGGAATGACACCAGCGATCGTGTGCGCCTCACCCGCTTTTTCTTTCTTAAAGAGAATGCTCTTCCAAAAAGGCTCATGCTTTTCGGGCATAAGCAGGCTGGTGAGGCACACCAGAGAGGACATTATCCAATTGGACTAGACTCTGCGTCTACTGGCTCCCGAGCCTACACTGCCTCCCATGTCCGCAGGATCTAGTACTGGTACGTTAATCGTTACCGTATCGATCATGGGGTTTCCTAACTGGCAACCGCTGCTGGGTTGCAGTGTGGCCGTTACATGGGTTACACCAGCCCCAACTCGCTGAGATGTCATGGCCATTGGCACCACTGGAATTTTGGCTTGAGCCTGACCAGCAGCGAACGTTGCACTACGCGGCATAGACTGGCAATCCGTGCCTTCGATCGCGGTACCACTGACGCTAAAGGTTACGGTCATCGTGGTAGGGGCCGGTGGCGTCATCGTAATCGTAAACTCGCCTGGGTCGGAAACACCTTTGTTGGGTAGTGGCTTGGTTGCGGTGTTATCGCTGGCAATCAACGTCACGATAGGAACGATGACTGGAGGGTTGTCCGCGATCGTCACGGTTGCTGTAATTGTAGGGCTCAGTTGATAGCCGCTACCGGGTTGTAGGGTTGCGATTACGGTCTCAGGCCCTTCGACGAGTTGATCGGCGATCGGTCTAACCGGAATGATGGCGCTAACTTGTCCTTTGGGAATGAAGACACTGCGACCGATCGGCTGATAGTCAGCGCCTTCTGTTGCTGTACCCGCTACCGTATAACCAATGGTTAGGTCTGTATTGGCAGGCTTATTGAGCGTGATTGTAAATTGACCGGGATCAAGCCCAACTTCGGACGCATTTGGATCGGTAGCAACGATCGCAGCAAAGGGTGGGGGAGGAGGATTATCTAAAATCGTGACGATCGCGCTGCTGGGCGTACCGACTTGATAACCTGTGTTGCCAGCCAGCGTTGCAATGACTGTTTCAGGACCTTCTACTAACTGGTCGGCGATCGGCTTAACAAGTATTTTGGCGATCGTTTGTCCTTGCGGAATGACGACACTGCGGCCGATCGGCTGGTAATCTGCTCCTTCTGTTGCGGTGCCACCCACGTCATACTTCACCGTCAAATTGGTCAAAGCCGGTTTGTCCAGGCTGATCGTAAATTCTCCTGTGTCTGGACCCAGTTCATTGGCGTTAGGGTCAGAAGCAACGATGGTTGCAACAGGTTGGGTCAGCAGAATGGATGTCTCAATACGAAAATGAGACTCTACTGTGTGGCGTTCAGCAAAGAATAAGTGCAGAGTGTGGTTGGTGCCAGCAGTGAAACCCAGGTCGTCTAAGTTCACCGTTCCTGTCTGTGCGACATGAATGCCACCTAAATCAATGACCCGTTTGCCATCAATAAAAACCCACAAGTCATCATCACCAGTGAATGTAAAAACTTCTTTGCCTAAATAGGTAAACTGAGTGCTCAATTCATAGGTGAAATGATAGTTGTGGGAGTTTCCTTCATTTTTCAGTAGCTCATTATCGATCGGAAAGAATGCACCATTTTCGTAGGTGAAAACTTTAGAATCTGGGCTACTTTTAGTGAGTGTGATCGAAAAAAGTTTTTGGGCATCAGCAGGATGGTCGTTGGCATACCACTTGTCAAACGCAGCCTTACCGTGGGTTGACTTGATGGGGCCCGTACCACCGACATAGATAGGTTTATTGTCAGGACCAAGCATCGGCCCAACAATGTTTGGCTCGACATTATGCTCGTCGAATGTATCCGTTTCAAAATCTGGGTGATCTTTGGGTGAGAAGTCCCGAATGATTCCAGTCAGTGTAATAGTGTCTGTCATGATTTAATGCCTCTGCGGGGGTTAGTGACATCAACAGCACAAAGGATCAGCATTCCAGAAAGAAAATTGTGTAATCACTCATATTCGGTATCTCTTCCTGTCGCTTTAAATGCACCCAAACGCCTTTCTTTACACTCAGGAAAAGGCTTTTGAGCATACTACCCCGGAATGGCTTTGATTTTCTAACAACTAGAGAAATATCAATCTCCCATCTTACGGCAGCGATCGATTGGGTGAGCCATAGGCCTGTGAACCTGAGACAGGGTATAGGGGATGGGGGGTGGTGAATGCAAAAGAAAACGGCTGTAAGAAAGTGATTGGGCACAGTGTAGAGAGGTAAGCTAGTCTTTTAGGTCTTCGCCTGCGAGGCGGTTTGTTCGTCTCAATCTTCGCTAGCCTGAGAATGGTCACACGTATTGATGAATGCCCTGTAAATCATTAGTGCAACTACAACGCCTGGTTATTACACCGGAACAACTCCAACAGGGGCAGATTCATCTGGCTCCGTCACAGCAACACTATTTGCAGCGGGTGCTGCGCTTGGGAAGTGGTGATCGCTTCATTGCCATGGATGGTCAAGGTCACGCCTGGTTGGCATCGTTACGCGCGATCGATGCACTTGAACCTCAGGCAGACGTCTTAGAGCCCATTGACAGCCATACCGAATTGCCTGTTCGCATCACGCTAGTTGCCGCTTTACCCAAAGGCAATGGGTTTGATGAGGTTGTACGTCAGGCAACTGAGTTAGGCGTTGACCATATCCTGCCTGTGTTGAGCGATCGCACACTGCTGCATCCCAGTTCGCAAAAGCTAGAACGCTGGCAGCGCATCGCCAACGAAGCGGCAGAACAATCGGAACGCCTGTGTGTGCCTCGTGTTGCAGTTCCAACGTCCTTTGCTGAGCACATTCAGCAAGTTTGCCAACCGCCTGAAGCGATGGCTAAAAAGTATCTTTGCGTCGCACGAGGAACGTCTCCCCATTTATTAGAATGTCTTCAGTCTGCTGAGTGTTTGCCTGAACAAGCTGAGTTACCTGCAGCCTCAATAGTCCTGGCGATCGGTCCTGAAGGGGGCTGGACTGAGAGCGAAATTGCGAGTGCGATCACCGCAGGCTACCAACCCGTCTCCCTGGGCTCCCGCATTCTACGGGCTGTTACGGCTCCATTGGTGGCGCTATCATTGGTGGCGGCTGTGTGGGAGAGGGAAGGCTAAAGGATGAGGGATGAGGGATGAGGGATGAAGGCAAGGAAGTTTTTAGTTTTTAGTTTTTGGTTTTATAGCCCTTTGGGCATTCAAGAAAAGTTTTTAGAAGGAGCCAGGAACAGCTTAGGCACCACAACTTTTCTGGTATACCCTTTCTGATATGCCGCAAGGCTTTAGGGCTTTGCAACCAACAACTCTAGCGTTCGCAAAGCGAGTGCCGGGCACTCAGCCATGCCGAAGGCTTTACAACTCGTTAAACTAGCAACTCAGAACTCAAAACTCTTAACTCTTAACTTTCCCCCTCCTCTTCCCATGCTCGATGAAATTGCTGCTGCTTTTGACCGTCAGGATTATCGATCGGCTGCTCAACTGGTATCCGAACTGTTAGCACAGTCGCCGCAGAATCCCTGGGCTCAGTTTTACGCAGGGCGGTTGCAGGAGGTTTCGGGCAAGCTGGAGGCCGCGACAGATATCTACCGTCAACTACTGCGCAATACGCCGAATCCAAAGCTGGTGACTCAAGTACGTCAGAGTATGCAACGGGTGGAGGCAACGCAACGAGAACTGCGGCAACGGGCGATCGCGCAGGCAAGTGCAGAACCGAACAACAATGCACCCGGGTTTTTGGCATTGGAAGCGGTGACAGGAGACGATCGTGCTACTGTTGTCCAAAGTTTTGCGCGAGCGATGAAACTGGATGCCTATACGACACGGATGCTGATTCCCAATCGGGGGTGGCGGTTGTACCGGGCGGGTTTAGCAGGCGAATTGCAAGTGTTGAGTCAGGAATTGCAGCAGGCAGGCGTGCCAAACGTTTGGGCATCGCAACCGGAAATTCAGGCAATTCAACTCTTTCGCATCAACTCCTTTCAAACTGCCGCTCCACAGGCAACGATCGTTTGTCAAAATGTGCACGATCAAACGGGCTTTCTGAGTTTTGATTGGTCTGAGGTGACGCAGCGCGTGGAAGGCATCTTACCTATTTTTGAGCGGGTGTTAGATTTGGGCTACCGGAATCGACTGGAGCGCAAAGAGGAAACCCAGGACTACGCCCATTTTTGCGATCTGCATCTGCCGAAACGACGCTCTATTCTGCGCATTCATGATAGTAGTTACCAATTTGATCAGGGTGTAGTGGTGGCAAATCAAGCTTCGATCGACGTACACGATCGCAACACCATTCGTACAAACTGGAATCAGTTGATGGCACTGCTCGATCGTCAGATGCCTCACGCCGAAACGTGGTCACAATTCACTCCTTTTGCCGAAAGCGCCGCCGATTTCACCGTACCGTTGCTCCGCCTCAAGTCGCACATTCATCTCTCACGGCAAACCGATAGCTACTGGGATTCCGCGTTTCACCTATACAGCAGTCTCATATTTCTGCGAGAAGCGAAACAGTTATCCACATAGGTCGAAAAAGCGAAGCGTTCTCCAGTCGGAATATTGGGCTTTAGGTGTTACTTGATTTTGCTTCACTCGCTCCAATAAGCCAGGAATCGCCAAAAGTTCTTGAGTCGCAGCCTCGTTTTCAGCGATCACTAAACAAGCGGCAAAATCAGCAAGTACCTGTAAGTGCTCTGGCGATAGCTGTTTAAGTAAGTCATGAAGTTGCTGCTGCAACTCACTTACAGAAACCAAGTCTGCTGCCGGCCTATCATCACTTGAGGAATGATCCGTAGTATTCATTAACCGTTTCGCAACTTCAAGGCTTCGTATCTATTATAAAGCAACCACTGTAAGAGCCTGGATACTTGTCCGAAGGCTTGCGCGATCGATCTGAACTCACAACTTCAAATATCTTTAGTTAGAATTGCTAAAGTACAGATGTCTTAGAATTAATTTCCTTTCGCATTCAAGAAAAATTGACGAGCTAGAGGTATGATATTTTGCTTGACGAAAACTTTCAACTGCTAGGAGAAATGTTAAAAGTTAGATTTGAAATCGCTTCTGAGTTTGGTTCTAATCAAACTTGTGGTTCTAAAGAGTTTGCCATAGCTATTCAAAAGATTAATGCAATTAAACCTTTTCTAAGGCTTTCAGAAAAAGGGTTGAATAACCTCATTGACTTAGCGTTCAAAGTTAGCTTGCAAAAAGAAGAAGCTAGATATCCTCGCTTTCAAATATATATACCTTCAGATTACTTTTTACCAATTGACTCAGATAAAAGAGAACCAGACTGGTTGATACGTTTTGATCCTACCATCACTCTTGATGTTTCTACATTGCATCGAATGAGTTCTGGTATGCTTTCAAGACCTTATGCTTTATTCGTAGAGGAATCAGAAGAAAATATTGAAGCTTATGGAGTGATTAGGATAGAAAACCTGAGCAGTCAAAATAGTCTTACAGCTAGTCACATCAACATGTATCTTTATCCTGGCTTAATTATAAGCATTGAGGAGCCAGGAATATTAAACGTTTCTCTTTCCAATACATCTAGAACAATTCTCGAAAATCTGACTCTTCGGCATGGCAAAATCGAACGAATTTATGATCCATATGTAACCCCCATAATTGATTCTTTTTATAAAGACATTGAGAAGGACATAAGAAATTCGAGGCAAGTAGAGCTGTCTTCCAATATCTCTAGCTATATCGGCAGTGTTTGGAGCTACGTTCTCAGTCTTGCGGTGGATTTCAGGCATGGGGGACAATTTATTATCTTACCGTCAGGCTACCTCTTGAATGAAGACAATTGCTTATCAGTAGAAAATTCTAAAGTTTTACAGATAAAACATACGACAACAGAACCAGACTTGGGGGCACAGATCTCTTCACTCGATCAAGCTTCAATTCAGCAAAAGAAGCCTAGCAGGGTGAATTATTCATTGAATGATAAAAAGATTCCAGAAGATAATTGTGATAGTGCGTTCAAAAATGGTGTCAGTCAAGGACTATCCATGGCAAAGCGCATCCATGATAAATATCAAACTTTATTTGATAGTGCAAAAGCAGCGGCGACGCTATCTACAACTGATGGTTGTCTTGTTTTTGATCGAGGATTGCGGTTGCTTGGGTTTAAAGGAGAAGTATTGGTCAGAGAAGATCCCAAAGAATACATTGAATTAGATTTAGATTTTATGTCTTTCAAACAGAAAGGAATTTTTGATATTGGTAAATTTGGAACACGTCATAGATCAGCTGCTAGATTCTGTGGCAAAATTCCTGGCGCAGTTGTTTTCGTTGTCTCACAAGATGGAGACATTCGATTATTCATGCATATAGAAGATGGGAAAGTTGGGATTGGTGGTCCTCTTCGTCCTTTGCCGGGGTCAACACCGTCTATTGTACATAGTTAGGGTTTGTATATAGGCTCAAGGAGAGTAATTTGTCTGCTTCAAGGCTGCCTCACGAGTAAGAAACTGAGTAGAAATTTTGTGAAACAACATGTCTCCCATGCTCTGGCGACCTCTACCTGTGTAGTATTCGCCTTTGAGAGTAGCTCCATCAGTGGTTAGTCGCAAGTTGGCTGTACCTCTATGTGTTTGCATCGTCTGGACACTGAAAGTACCCGGTTCATTAATGTATTCATATTTCAGTCCAGGCTCAGACGAATTACTAGTGTTGACTGCAGCCATTGTGGAGAAAGATCTGGAGGTTTCAGTCTCTATCTGCACGCTTAGCTTAGACCAAGTTTGTCGTATATGTAGGATTACCCCACGAACTTCGGTTCCTCCACCATAGGAAGATTTCACAACGCCAACCCAGGTTCCTCGAATATTTGGTATTTCTGATAAGTGAATAGTTTTGAATTGTAGTCGCCACAAAAAATCGTCAAACAAGCTATACAACAAGCCATAAAACCCCATCACTGAGGGAGCATCAATCCACCAAGGAACTTGCAAGTTCAAAGCCTTTAGTAGATAGTTCAGAAATAGAGTAGCGGCAACTGCTAGGGCAGCAAGCCATAGTGGGATTGATTCTCTATCTTTAGCATCTGTAGCATAGGTGTGCATTGGGTATTACCTTCTAAGAGCTAGTGCGATCGCTAAACTTGTAGGGTTTGTTGCTGCAAAGTAAACGCACCATTTCGTTGGGTATCTTTCTGAGCCAATTTATCGCGAATTTTTCGCCTACTCCAATAGCCAGCGGAACAACCCCTCAACGGTGAGATTGAAATCGCTGGCAAATGCTGGCACTGGCAATTGTGCAGTCGATTCGTCATAAAATACCGTTGGTTGATCTGGCAAATAGACAAATACAGACTGCTCTTCTGGGTCGATGAGCCACCCCATTTGAGTGCCATATTTCAAGCAGTGCAAAATGTTTTTTGTGACTTTAGTTTGACTTTGATCAGGCGAAAGAATTTCAATTGTCCAGTCTGGCGCAATGGAGAAAACGTTTGCTACTCCACCATTCTCCTTACGAGGAATTCGACTCCAGGTAAACACAGAAATATCGGGCACAATCGATCGTCCACCATAGACGCTGCTGCGGCTTCCCGCAGGGTATGTACACCTCAGTTCTGTAAAAGCCCGTGCAATCTGTTTGGGTTTTACAACTGAATTGATCGCAGGCGGTAATTCTGTCTGAATGGCGCTGTGTTCTCCTTGAGGCATTGGTTTTTGAATCACACGTCCATCAATGTATTCGCTAGCGGGTTCTATCTCCGGTAGCTTCAAAAATTCCTCTAGTGCCAGAGTTTGAGCAGGAGTTTGTACCATCTGAGGTTTCCTTTAAGACGCTCTAATTGCATTGCACCTATTGTTATATTCAAACTATTTTCGTTTGAGGTCAAAGCGATCGGCAATAATCTTATCCACCCATCGTTTGGGTAGCAGGCTTGGCAAGATCCAGTTTGTGAGCGGTTTGGGAACGATCGCGTAGCGTGTGCGGGGTTTGGCATCGGTGAGTGCTTTCCAGATGACTTCGCCAACTCGTTCGGGTGGGTAGCCCTGTCGTCCTCGGTTAATGGCGTAATCGCCCAGTTTTTTTGTTGCTGTTGCGTAGTCTGTATGCTCGTAGATGGAGAGGTCAAGTTCGGCGGCTTTATCCCAAATGGGGGTGGCGATCGGTCCCGGTCCCACAATGATGACATCAATGCCGTAGAGCATGAGTTCCCGTCGCAGGCTTTCAGACATTCCTTCCAACCCGTGTTTAGAGGCAGAATAGGCACCCAAAAACGGACTACCAATTTTGCCGCCCACTGAGCTGATGTTAATGATGCGCCCGGGTGCACCGTTGAGGGTACGATCGGTGCCCAGCAACGGTAGAAAGGCTTGCGTCACAATCAGCGGACTGATGAGGTTGACTTCCATCTGAAAGCGGTATTGGTCGATCGGTAAGTGCATGAGGGGACCAGCAACGGCAATCCCCGCATTGTTGACCAACCCGAACAGGGTTTCACCGTGCAACGCTTCGCGCACCTGTTTCGCCGCATGAGCGATCGCCGTTTCATCCGTGACATCAAACTGAAGGGGTGTGACAGCTTCACCAAATTCCTTCACGAGGCGATCGGCATCCTCGCTCTTCCGCACACTGCCGAAAACATGAAACTCCTTCTGCGTGAGGACTTTGACCGTGCCCCAACCAATGCCTGTCGATGCTCCCGTAACCACAACGCTCTTCATCATTGCTATCCTGCCAGAATCGGGTATCGCCTATCAACACCTTACCGATGTACGGCGCTCATCGGTTAACTTGGCTTACGATCGCTTCTTCTACCACGTCGTTTCTACGTAGGGATAGCTCAAGATCTTTTCATCACAGGTTACGAGTGGAATGCTATAGCGTTGCGCGATCGCAATCAAAATGCGATCGGCTGGATCTTTATGAAACTCTCCTGGTAGTTGCGTACTGGCGATCGCATCCAGCGGATTTAGCGGCTCAATTACTGTGCCTGAGTGCGTTTTTGCCTGCTCATACCAATCACCGATCGGCAATGGTAGGGTTAACTTTCCCACACTCACCTTCACTGCCACTTCCCATACTGAAATTGCTGAAGCCAGCAAGCCATTGTGTGGTTCTTCCGCTTCTATGAATCGATTGGCTGCATCTGATAGACGGTTAGGGTTATGTAGTAGCCACAGCCAAATATGCGTATCCAATAAAATCATGTTTCTAATGCGTCCCACAAATCCGTCATGGGAGCATCAAAATCTTCTGCAATCACCAATGGCAAGCCCCGCAGCGGGTAATGCTTTAGTGATTCTGCATCACCCGTCTGAGATGAGTGATGCACCATCGATGGAGAAGATTGGTTTGTCCTAGTCGACCGTAAGAGAGTTAACAGCGCTTGAAGCACATCATCTGGTGCTTGCTCAATCTCGCGCATCAAGTCATCGCGAATAGTCATAATCAAGCGCTTTCTTATGCAAGAGAACTGCTCTCAGTTTAACAGGCTAATTCTGCTTGAAATACGAATTTGCATAGGGCGATCGCACCCACACGCACGATCGCCCTTCTAACAACCAACAACCAACAACGTTCTACCGATGTACAGTGGTCATGCCTTGCGCATGATAGCGATCGCCTGCTGCGATGCCCTTTGGTGCGACGGCTTCAATCTGCTTTAGCTCATCGGCGGTCAGCGTAATCTCCGTAGCGCCAACGTTTTCCTCCAGGTACTTGCGGCGTTTCGTCCCAGGAATCGGCACAATGTCGTCGCCTTGAGCGAGAAGCCATGCGAGAGCGAGTTGGCTGGGCGTTGCGCCTTTGGTCGCGGCGATCGCTTTCACCTGTTCCACCAACTCCAGGTTTTTGTAGAAGTTTTCGCCCTGAAAGCGGGGTGATTGGCGGCGATAATCATCAGCAGGCAAATCTTCGGGCTTGGTGAACTGACCGGACAAGAAGCCACGACCAAGGGGGCTATAGGGCACAAAGCCAATGCCCAGTTCCCGAATCGTTGGCAAAACTTCGTCTTCGGGGTCACGACTCCAGAGGGAGTATTCGGTTTGCAATGCCGTAATGGGATGCACCGCATGTGCCCGCCGAATGGTGGCTGGAGCCGCTTCCGAAAGACCCAAATAGCGGACTTTGCCCTGCTGTACGAGTTCTGCCATTGCGCCTACGGTGTCCTCAATGGGAACGGTGGTATCCACCCGATGCTGATAGTACAGATCGATGACATCGACGCCCAACCGTTTCAGTGAGGCATCACACGCCTGACGAACGTAATCAGGATGACCGTTGATGCCTTTCCACCCACCATCTTCGGTACGAACATTGCCGAACTTGGTTGCCAGAATCACCTGATCACGACGGTCTTTAATGGCCTGACCCACTAATTTCTCGTTGGTAAAGGGACCGTACATATCGGCGGTATCGAGAAAGGTGACGCCAAGTTCCAGAGCGCGATGAAGTGTGGCGATCGACTCTTCCTCATCGCGCCCCGCGTAGAACTCAGACATGCCCATGCAGCCGAGTCCAAGTTCTGAAACTACCAAGCCTTGATTGCCTAATTTTCTTGTTTTCATGTGTTGAATCCTTTCAGTATCAATTGGTAGGGACGTCACATCCAACGTCCTGGTATACATCACAGGTCTGAAACTGTTGCGTTCAATGGAGACGCGTTCAACGATCGAGCGTGCTCATCAGTGCTGCCGAGTAGCGATTACCTGACACAAAGCCTTTCGGAGCAACGTCTTCAATGCGCTGTAGATCTTCTGGTGTCAGGTGAATGGCTGTTGCGCCTACGTTCTCCTCCAGATATTTGCGGCGTTTGGTGCCGGGAATGGGCACAACGTCGTCGCCCTGAGCCAGCAACCAGGCAAGGGCGAGTTGTCCGGGTGTTGCGCCTTTTTCAGCCGCGATCGCTTTGACACGATCGACCACTTGCAGATTTTTGTAGAAGTTGTCGCCTTGAAATTGCGGCAATATTCTACGGAAATCATCGGCGGCAAAATCATCAGGACTGGTGATTTGTCCAGACAAGAATCCACGTCCCATCGGGCTATAAGGCACAAAACCGATCCCTAACTCGCGCACGGTTGGTAAAACCTTGTCTTCTGGATCGCGGCTCCAGAGCGAATATTCACTTTGTAAGGCGGTGATGGGATGGACAGCATGGGCGCGTCGAATGGTTGCGGCCGATGCTTCCGAAAGCCCAATGTAGCGGACTTTTCCTTGCTGTACGAGTGCTGCCATTGCGCTCACAGTGTCCTCGATCGGCACTTTGGGGTCAACGCGATGCAGGTAATACAGATCGATCGTGTCAATGCCCAGTCGCTTTAAGGATGCATCGCAGGATTGCTGAACGTATTCAGGGCTGCCATTGATGAGCATTTGCGTGCCATCAAACCCTTGAATGCCAAACTTGGTTGCCAGTGTCACCTGATCGCGACGATCTTTGATGGTTTTACCAATTAACTCCTCGTTTGTGTGTGGACCATACACATCGGCGGTATCAAGTAGGGTGATGCCCAACTCTAGAGCACGGTGAATCGTGGCGATCGCTTCGGTTTCATCGGCAGCACCATAGGCCATCGACATGCCCATACAGCCAAGCCCGAGTTCTGAGACCACCAAGCCTTGATTGCCTAATTTTCTCGTTTGCATGAATGCGTCTCCTGATGATTAGTTCTGTTTGTGCGGATTGAAAGGTTGTACGGATTGAAAGGTTGTACGGATTGAAAGATTGTACGGATTGAAATGAACCAGATTAATTGAAATCATTCGGAGCGTTCTCGCAACACCTCTGACACTGGACGGCCATCAATCTCTGCTAAGGTTCAATGCATTGCTTGCGGAACGTTACGTGTGAACAAGTTACTCATTGGCATTGGCATGTTTGTGGGCTCGACGATGGGAAGCTACGTTCCCGCGTTGTGGGGCGGTAGCCTGCTCTCCCTAACTTCAATCTTGTTTGGTGTGATTGGCGGCATTATTGGCATCTGGTTAGGCTACCAATTGTCAAAATATCTGGGGTTCATCTGACCTCTGGGACGTTACATGTAACATCCCTACAAATTTGGAACGATGGTTTACCGCTCTTGCTCTGTGGGACGAATCAGAATTTCGTTTACGTTGACATGGGGTGGTTGGGTCACGGCATAGACGATCGCCGCGGCAATGTCTTCACTTTCCAGGTTCTTCACAGATCCATAAAACGCGGCAGCGGTTTCCTTCGCCTTCGGATCGGTGACATGGTGCGGCAGTTCCGTTGCCACCAGTCCCGGCTCGATAATCGTGACGCGGATGTTATTTTGATAGACTTCCTTTCGCAGTGCTTCCGAGAAGGCACCGACTGCCCATTTAGAGGCGTTGTATACACCCGACCCGGCATTGGCAACGCGACCTGCCACCGATGAGATATTCACAATATGTCCCTCGCCTTGAGCTTTCATCAGCGGCAGAACCTTGTGCGTGGCATACATTAGCCCCAGCACGTTGAGGTTGATCATCCGTCGCCAGTCTTCGGTATTGGCACCGTCGATCATGCCCAACAGCATCACGCCCGCATTGTTGATGAGAATATCGACCCGACCGAATTCCGCCTGCGTCTTTTGCACCATGACAGCAACCTGATTTTCATCAGACACATCAGCAGTGATAGACAAGACCTGCCCGCCATTCTCAGTAATGCGCTTGGCGAGTTTGCTTAAACGATCGCTCCGACGAGCTGCGATCGCCACCGTTGCACCTTCTGCTGCCAGCGCGATCGCCGTTGCTTCTCCAATCCCTGACGAGGCTCCAGTGACGATCGCCACTTTCCCCGCTAACTTACTTGCCATGTTCAACGTTTCCTTGTCTAAATGTTTTGTCGCTTTAACATTCCAACCAACGGTTAAGCGTGGTTGAGTTTATTGGCTCACGCATCCCGCTCTTGGAAGACTTCCTCTGCGGTAGTAGTGCTAGGCGAAATAGCTGCAAAACCGACCTGTACAGCCGCTTTCAGAATGGCTGCCACTACCTGAGTACGAGTACAGCCCACGTTCAACGCATAGTGAATCTGAACTTTAAGCTGTGGTTGTGCGTTGCCAAGTACCGTGAGCACAGTGATCGTTGCAAGTTCCTGCGATCGCAAAGCCCATACTGTACAGGCATCAAGATCGTCAAAAACACGCTCGCTTGTGAAGCAGCGATCGGAGGCAAGATTTTTCAGGTTGTCAATATCCGGTGCACCCGCTGCGTTAGCCCTCTCGTGCCGCTTGCCCCAACCCTGTCCATAACAATTTCGAGTGTCTGCATGTTGGAGTATTTGCATTCCCTATCCTTATTAACATTTACGTCAACGTTAGATTTAGAGCAAAAAAATTACTGCCCCAAACAATGTTTAAAGCTCACTGCGCTCATCGATCCATTTCTGGATGCGATCGATATTCGCTTTGAGTTCCGATCGAAACTGATTTAACGCTTCGATTTTTTCGTCGGTTTCTTGAAGGTGCGCTTTGAGAATTTCGACAATCTTTCGCTTGCCCTGTACCCCGGTTGGATCTTGAGAATACAGTGGCAGCACGACAGCAATTTCGTCCAGACTCAACCCTAACTCTTTGTAGATATTGATTTTTTGCAGAATGCCTAGTTCCACATCCGTGTAGTAACGAAAGCCTGCGCCCGCTCGCTCACTGGGACCAAGCAGCCCTAAACTCTCATAGTACCGAACCGTTCGAGGCGTCACCCCCGCTCGTTCGGCAAATTCACCAATCCGCATTCTGTCGTTCACGTTTTACTTATAGCGCGACTTTAACGTCAACGTCAAGTTTGTTTTTGGATGGGGGAAGGTAGGAAGCAGAGGAGGCGGGAGAACAAGAATATCTGGATTCAATACTGACAACTCAAAACTCTCTAGCTTGTCGACGCTACTCAAAACTCAAAACTCAAAACTCAAAACTCTCTTACCCTGTCCTTACGCCTGTCGTCCACTCTCGCCTTTAACAACGGCTGCTGTAATCAAGTGTGCCAACCGCAGGGCTTCGGGAACGTGTCCACGATCGGTCAACTGCTGAAGCGCCGCAGCGGTAATTACTGGAGCAGCGCCAAACACTTGAAAGTAGAATGGCGGGTACTCATGAATCGATCCTGCACGTTGCAACATTTCCAGACGACGCTCTGGTTCGGGGAGACGACGAATCGCATATTCGATCGCGCTCATTCTTGGCAGGCGTCGCATGACAGATACACAGGGTCGCTCGATTTGCTTGGCGAGGAGCGGCAAATCAATCACGTTAAACCCTGCCAACGAAATACCATCCAGTAAAACCACATGCACCTGTGGCAGAAACTTGCTGCAGAGGAGCGTTTTGCTGAGCGTGTCGGTGGCGTCCCACCCGTCGGGCTGCACCTGCGTCCACACCATGCCTTCAAAACGGGTGCCTGCACAGACTACACCTGCTACGGCTACTGGCTCGCTAGCCCGTCGCACAAAGGGTGCATCGTCAAATCCGATCGCACGAATCGTCCGCTTCAGTCGAACGAGAGCTTCAAGATCCATCAAGCATTTAATGCGTGTGGCGATCGCCGTAAATTTAAACCCTACAAGAGTAACAAGATCGAACTTTGACAGTCATTTTGTTGTACACAACCTTACAAAATGGAGTCTCTTTTTAAGGATTATTTTTAAGGCTTAAACGACCGTATAGAAGGTCTAAATTAACAGTGAGATTATTAGATCGTTACTAGTGGTCTTGCTTACATTCACCTGTAAGTGCAACACCTGCGATTTGGTTAACTACAAACTAAAACAGATTGCCTGTCGCAAGCCTAAATCATGACGAACTTAGGCTTGCGATAGCAACTTCAATAGTTGTCGCCCTGGTGAACTTTCTACTCAGTGACAACTACACGACGCCAGGACCTTGACCTTCTTTAATGTGTGACTCATCTTCTGGTTGGCGGGCGTCGCCTGGTGTTTCGTAATACATTTCAGGTTCAACAGCATAGTTATTCAGCAGACCTTCCTTGTCTACCGTATATCCGCCATCGGTCTGCACGCTGTCAGAGTCATTTTCTGTGGGGTGGGTCTTATAGCTCGCACCTTCACGCTCTTTGCGAGCCGCTGTTTCTGCAGGTACAATGCCTCTATCGTAAACATCTGACTCGACGCGATCGGAGCTATCACTAGCTGGATGGGGAGTACGGTCTGTTTCTTTAGCATTACTCATAGCGTTTCCTCAAAAGCTAAACGATTCATTCAAACTGTAACGCTGTGAATGTGTATAACCTACTACCATTAGTATTGGATTGACTTGGTCAAAAATTGCCCCTCTAGAGAGATGCTACGGTTAAAAAAGCGCGGTAAGATTCCGCCTCGTTGGCATTACAGAGCTAGCTTTAGTTAAGCTTTTGGAGCCAACAGAGCCGAAATTATAGAAGGCAATTAGGTCTTTCTTAAGGTGCAGGGAGCTACTGGTTTGAACTTCAACTTTTTTGACTTATTTTGGGTCTTTATAGTCTTCTCGTCACTACAACCCCTCTGGCAGCGGCGGCAAATTGAGTTTCGACGAGTGCAGGCCATAAAAGACTTTGAGCGTCAACGCAACAGCCGCACGATTCTCTTAATTCATCGCCAAGAATCGATTAGCCTCTTGGGGATACCAATTTCGCGCTACATCACGATCGAGGACTCTGAGCAGGTACTACGGGCCATTCGCTTTACACCACCCGATGTGCCGATCGACCTGATATTGCATACGCCGGGTGGTTTGGTGTTGGCTACTGAGCAGATTGCACGAGCGCTGATTCGTCATCCCGCCAAAGTGAGTGTGTTTGTGCCCCACTACGCCATGAGCGGCGGCACTATGCTTGCTTTAGCGGCAGATGAAATCGTCATGGATGCCAATGCGGTTTTAGGCCCCGTTGATCCCCAGCTTGGCAATTTTGCGGCTGCCAGTATTCTCAAGGTTGTGGAACAAAAGCCGATCGGTGAGATTGATGATCAAACGCTGATTATGGCGGATCTGGCGGGCAAAGCGATTCAACAGGTGCAGCGCTTTGTGAGAACGCTGTTACAGGATACGGTTCCCTATCCCAAAATTGCTCCAGAGCGCGTTGAACCCATTATTGAAGCTCTCACAACCGGGCGCGTGACTCACGATTACCCGATCACGGTTGAAGAAGCGACTGAGCTTGGGTTGCCGATCACTGTAGGACTTCCCAGGGCGATTTATAACCTGATGGATTTGTTTCCTCAGGCGCAGGGTGGCAAACCTTCCGTGCAATATATTCCAATGCCGTACGAGCGAGGTCCTGCTTTGCCAGAACCCAAAGGGCGACCTTTACCAGAAGGGTGAGCGATCGCATGGAAGGATGTGAGAAGCAATCCACATTTGTCCATACTTTGGTTGTGCTCGTTGGTGATTGCGATCGCAAAGGATTCTCTGCATGAAAGTTGCCCTCGTCCATGATTATCTTCGCGACTATGGCGAGGCAGAGCGAGTCTTGCGCGTGCTGCATCAAATGTACCCCGAGGCCCCTGTCTATACGGCGTTTGTTGACCGTCAACGCTTAGGTGAATCATGTTCTCTGTTTGACGGTTGGGATATTCGCACGGCTCCATCGCAGCAGCTACCGGGTATTGCACGTTACTATCAGGCGTGGAGAACGCTCTTGCCCTACTGTTGGGAAGCGGTGGATCTGTCTCACTATGATCTGGTGCTGTCTTCGTCTGGACAATATTTCAGCAAAGCAGTCTTAACTCGTTCTGAAACCCTGCACATCAGCTATTGTCATACGCCACCCCGCGATTTATGGGATGTCTCACAAAAGGCACACGATCGCCACTGGTACCAGCGCTGGGCGGAGACTCACCTGCGGCAATACGATTTTTATGCTGCACAACGGGTCGATCGCTTTGTCACCACGTCTGAAATGGCCGCACGACGCATTCGCAAATGCTACCGCCGCTCGACAGCCGTGATTCCACCGCCCGTTAAGATTCGGGGCAGCGGTGAAGCGGGGACGGATTATTACCTGTACGTTGGGCCATTGACCCAGAACCAGCAGGTTGATTTAGCCATCGCAGCTTGTCAACAGCTCGATCGCCCTCTGTGGATTGTAGGCAGTGGCGACGATCGTGAACGGCTTCAACAGTTGGCTGGTTCAAGTATTCGTTTTTTGGGTGATATGCCAGAGGCCACAATGGCTGATCTGTATGCCCATGCAAAAGCTTTAATCTTCCCGTGCCAGGATGCTGATTTTGGGTTCGCTCCTGTCGAAGCGATGGGCTATGGCGTACCTGTGATCGCCTCAGCACTCAGCGGCATTCGTGAGGTGATTTTGAACGATCGCACAGGTCTGCTGTTCCCTCAACCTACGGTAGAAAGCCTATCTAAGGCGATCGTGCAGTTTGAGGGACGACGCTTTTCTTCTCAGGCGTGTATTGAGCGGGCGCGTGAGTTTGCTGAGCCTGTGTTTATTTCCAAACTGGAGTGGTTCATTGCACAGGCACTCGACGACCATAATGCCCATCGAACCCAAGAAGCGCTTTAGCCAGTCAGTAAATTGGTTGAGAACAGTCGTTGGTGTCCTCCGTTCAATAGCTATCATCCTTGCCGACTGTTTGGGTTTCGAGGCGATGATTGGCTTCATGGAGTCGGTTGGCGATCGCCTGCCGCCATACGAGATCAATGCTGGTGTCTGCCAGTACATCTTGAGCCAGTTCACGATACACGGCGCTGGTGGCTGCGTTGACGTGTTCCAGCAAACGAAGATTGTGATAAACCACACGGGGTGAAACGGTATCCATATGTTCTTCCTTTCGGTAAACAGTTTTTGTGGAGGGGCATTGCATCACCCCTTGCAGATGGTTCTTACGGTAAATCGGTGTGCTTCATGAGGTAGCGATCGCATTCACGAGCGGCTCCTCGTCCTTCGTTCAGTGCCCAAACGACGAGGCTTTGTCCACGGCGACAGTCTCCTGCGGCAAAGACTCCGGGAAGACTAGTAGCGTAGGTTTGCTCATCGGCTTTGACGTTACTGCGGGGATCGCGATCGAGTCCGAGAGCATCCAGCAAGGGTTGTTCAGGTCCCAGAAAGCCCATTGCCAGTAGCACCAGTTGGGCAGGCATGACTTTTTCGGTGCCCGGAACGTGCTGAGGAATAAACTGACCCTTCTCGTTTTTCGCCCACTCCACCTGAACGGTGTGGATCGCTTTGACATGACCGTTCTCATCGCCCTCAAACTTCGTCGCGGTAGTGAGATAGCCACGAGGATCATCCCCAAACTTGGCGGCGGCTTCTTCCTGCCCGTAATCCACCTTGTACACCTTGGGCCATTCGGGCCAGGGATTGTTGGCAGCACGAGTTAGTGGCGGCTTAGGCATGATTTCCAGTTGGGTCACGCTGTTGCAGCTATGCCGTAGGGATGTGCCCACGCAGTCTGTACCGGTGTCGCCACCGCCAATAATCACCACATCCTTACCCGCAGCAGATATAAACTGGTCACCTTCTTGACCATCCAGCACGGCTTTAGTGTTTGCAGTGAGGAAGTCCATCGCAAAATGGATGCCCTTCAAGTCCCGACCATCAATGGGCAAATCGCGCGGCTTGGTCGCTCCAGTACAAAGGACGATCGCGTCGAACTCTTTGAGTAGCGTTTCAACAGGCAGGTCTTTACCAATTTCGGTCTTGCAAACGAACGTGACCCCTTCTGCTTCGAGGACGTTGAGGCGACGCATCACCACGTCTTCCTTGTCGAGCTTCATGTTGGGAATGCCGTACATCAGCAGCCCACCGGGACGATCGGCGCGTTCATACACCGTCACCCAATGCCCAGCGGTATTGAGTTGAGCGGCAGCCGCCAAGCCAGCGGGACCGGAGCCGATAACCGCTACTTTTTTGCCTGTGCGGGTAGAAGGTGGGTTGGGTGTGATCCAGCCTTCTTGCCAACCTTTTTCGGCGATCGAATACTCAATGTTCTTGATCGTGACAGGCGGGTTGTGGATACCCAGCACACAGGAACCTTCACAGGGAGCGGGACACACACGACCCGTAAATTCGGGGAAGTTGTTGGTTTTGTGCAGGCGATCGAGGGCATCTTTCCACAGTCCGCGATACACCAGATCGTTCCATTCGGGGATCAGGTTGTTGATGGGGCAACCGCTGGCCATGCCGCTGATGATCGTCCCAGTGTGGCAGAACGGCGTGCCGCAATCCATGCACCGTGCGCCCTGAGTGCGGAGATTCTCCTCCGGCATGGGCAGATGAAATTCGTCCCAGTTGTGGATGCGATCGAGGGGGGATGTTTCCGCCGCAATCTCACGCAGATATTCGATAAAGCCAGTCGGTTTTCCCATTGTGGTGTCTCAGTTTTGAAGGGTAAGCTTGGTTAATATGGCGGCGCAGACAATTTTAGAAGCGAAAGAAGAATGTAATGAAAATACCAGAGAATCCAAATAATAATGATCTTCGTGACAGTCTAGTGCAGTTGAGAGAGGACTTGAGTCAGACACGAGAAGAATTTGGTCAGAAATTCGAGGAACTTAATAACAAGATTGAAAAAATCACGATTGAGAAAAGCGACTATAAATTTGATGTCTATGGGAAGGGTACGGATGGCATGGTAAGGCTATCAATCACGATCATCATTGCGACGGCTTCTGTAGTAGTTCTCTCTAGCTTTAGTCCCGCAATGATCGCCATGATTACGGCGCTGTTAAACGCAAATGCAGGGTGAGGTGATAGGTTAAGGTTATTACGAACCTCTTTAAATCAATGTTGGAATTACAAAGGTAAATAAGCAATTCGATTGATCCAATCCTCTGCTTCTGATGTTCGCCATATTTTGATTAAATTGTTGATTGCTTCGCTAATCGGTAAGCTCTGTAGCACGATAATCACCCCTCCACTTGCTTGACTTATCACAAATTCTGCAAAATACTTTGGCATTGTTCTTTGATCATGAGAAACAAGAATTTTACCGTCCTGCGCTGCCAAAGCTAAAACCTCTAAATCACTTAATCCAGATAAGCTTGCTACATTTGAGGTCTGAAAATCAATGGTTGGCTCAAGCCTCAAAATTCCCGTGACGATCGCTTGATTCAGATCCGCGTCAGCTTGAAAGCGAATTTTCATAGATTGCTAATCTAAGCGCTATAGAGCTTTTGATAAAGTAATGAATTATTTTCTCTTGCTTGCTGCCGCAATTGTTCAAAAAGCTGCTCTCCTTCGGCTAAATACGCATCAATGGTTGAACGATTGGCAAGGTAGAAGGCGATCACACCATAAACCTCTTCTAATGTCAGTGCAGGAAATGATTGAGCAATGCTCTCAGGAGATTGTCCAGCTAGAAAAGCGTAGACGATCGAATCGAGAGAAACTCGCTTACCAAGAATACGATAAGCCCCTTCCCGTTCCTCAATATATTGCTTTGTCGTGACAATCGCTGTAGTGCTCATACATTATGCTCTGCTTTAGATATGTAGTTGTTGAATAAATTCTTGATAGAACTGCTGGTGTGAGCCTGAGAAATTGTCCATATCTTTCTTGGTTAGATAGCCACTGTTTTTACCTGTGTGAGAATTTTCTGCATAGCTATAAATGTACTTTGGATAGTTTGAGTTCTCATGCCAGGTAATGTTAAAAGCAGCATATTTGGGAAAGAAGGTCATATTTGCATAAGCCTTGATATTGTCGTGAATCCACCAGGCTAATGTCGTCCAATCTTTAGTGCGATCGTAGTAAGGGAGAAACGAAGTCACAATTACACAGGCTGTTGCTCCCATATATTCACCGTCTCTTCGATCCCAGATGTGTCCGGCGTAATTCTTCTCATTCTCCGCACAGTTAAAGCCTTTCTCATTTCCTCGTTGATTTACTTCGCAGGAACGGTAGGCAGAACGAACGCTGATTCGACCTAGCGCATCTTGAATGGGTTCAAGGACATTTTCGCAAAGCTTTTTCCCCGCAGCGATCGCTAGGTCTGGATCATCTGGGATATTCGGAATTCCCTCAATTTGAGAAATTTCAGAGTAGAGAAACTCACGCATGAAGAAACTTTTGGAGAGTTGGACGCGCCCTAACTCTTCTAAGTTTTTGACTGTTTCTAGTTTCTTCATGCGTTCTTTCTAACCTGTTAAATCAGCTACCACCAATGCGAGCAACGTCTTTGGCATTGGCTTCAAAGGCGGCAGTGAGGGCATCGTCGCCGCTCAGACCATCTTCCAGGGCTTGCTTCAGGGCTTGCAGGACGCGTTTGTAGTCTCTGGGCATCACCTTGACGAACTTGGGTAGCATGGCATCCCAGTTAGCGAGCACCGTTGCGGCTTTCTGGCTTTGGGTGTAGTCGGCGTGATGTTGGATTAACTGGCGAAGCTCCTCAATTTCTTCAGGGTCTTCGAGGGTTTCGAGTCCCACCATTGCGGTGTTGCAGCAAGTTGCGAAATCGCCTGCTTCATCCAGAATGTATGCCACGCCACCGCTCATGCCTGCTGCAAAGTTACGTCCGGTGGCACCCAGCACTACAACTTTGCCGCCCGTCATGTATTCGCAGCCGTGATCGCCCACGCCTTCCACCACGGTATTCACGCCAGAGTTGCGGACGCAGAAGCGTTCACCGACCATGCCGCGAATATAGACTTCGCCGCTGGTGGCACCGTAGAGGGCAACGTTCCCGGCGATGATGTTTTCTTCCGCGACGAACGTAGAAGCCGCAGGGGGATAGAGGATGATCTTGCCGCCGCTGAGTCCTTTGCCGAGGTAGTCGTTGGCATCGCCTTCGAGTTCCAGCGTGACGCCCTTGGGCACAAACGCGCCAAAGCTCTGCCCTGCGCTGCCCTGGAAGTGGAGCTGAATCGTGTCTTCGGGGAGTCCATCCCAGTGACGTTTGGTGATTTCGTTGCCCAGAATAGTTCCCACCACGCGGTTGACGTTTTTGATGGGTAACGTGGCTTTCACCGATTCACCCTTTTCAATGGCAGGCTTGCACAGATCCAGCAGCACCGTCATGTCGAGGGATTTTGCCAACCCGTGGTCTTGGGGAATCTGGCAGTACAGCCCGACATCCTCACCGACCTGGGGCTGGTAAAGGATCTTGGAGAGGTCAATGCCTTTTGCTTTCCAGTGCTCGATCGCCGCCTGTGACTCCAACACATCGGTGCGACCCACCATTTCCGTCAGGGTACGGAAGCCAAGCTGCGCCATTAGTTCCCGCACTTCTTGCGCGATGAACGTCATGAAGTTGACGGTGTGTTCGGGGTCGCCTACAAACTTTTCGCGCAACTGGGGATCTTGGGTTGCAATGCCTGCGGGGCAGGTGTTCAGGTGGCAGACGCGCATCATAATGCAGCCCAGCGTGATCAGCGGTGCGGTCGCAAAGCCAAACTCTTCGGCACCCAGCAGTGCGGCAATGACCACATCGCGTCCGGTTTTCATCTGACCATCGGTTTCGACGGCAATGCGCGATCGCAGGTTGTTCAGCACCAACGTCTGATGCGTTTCGGCTAATCCCAGTTCCCAGGGCAACCCGGCGTGTTTGATGGAGGTTTGGGGTGAGGCTCCCGTGCCACCGTCATAGCCAGAGATCAGCACCACATCCGCATGGGCTTTGGCAACGCCTGCCGCGATCGTACCCACCCCGACTTCCGAAACCAGCTTGACGCTGATCCGCGCTTCACGATTGGCATTCTTCAGGTCGTGGATGAGTTCGGCAAGGTCTTCAATGGAATAGATGTCGTGGTGAGGCGGGGGCGAAATCAGTCCCACACCGGGAGTAGAGTGACGCACCTTTGCAATCCAGGGATAGACCTTTTTGCCGGGAAGCTGTCCGCCTTCACCCGGTTTCGCACCCTGAGCCATCTTGATCTGAATTTCCCGCGCCTGGGAGAGATACAGACTGGTCACGCCAAAGCGACCAGACGCCACCTGTTTGATGGCGCTATTCTTCGAGTCGCCCTGCTCATTCGTCCAGGTGTAGCGATCGGGATCTTCGCCACCTTCCCCGGTGTTCGACTTGCCGCCAATGCGGTTCATGGCGATCGCCAGCGTTTCGTGGGCTTCCTTGGAGATGGAGCCGTAGCTCATGGCACCCGTTTTGAAGCGCTTCATGATGGACTCGATCGGTTCTACCTCTTCAATAGGCACCGATTCCCGCGCTTTGAACTCCAGCAGTCCGCGCAGAGTGAAGTGCTTCTGGTTCTGCTCGTTAACGAGGTCGGCGTATTTTTTGTAGATGTCATAGCTGCCCGTGCGGACGGCTTGCTGTAGCGAGTGGATGGTTTGAGGGTTAAAGAGGTGGGCTTCACCATCTTTGCGCCACTGGTAGTCGCCACCCACATCCAGGGTATGTCCGTTGACCTCGCGATCGGGAAAGGCATGGCTGTGACGCAGCATTCCTTCTTTGACAATCACATCCAGATCGACCCCTTCAATGCGGGATGCGGTGCCAGCAAAATAGCGATCGATGACTGCGCCATTCAACCCGATCGCCTCAAAAATCTGTGCTCCCCGGTAGCTTTGCAGCGTCGAGATGCCAATCTTGGAGGCAATCTTGATAACTCCCTTGGTTGCAGCTTTGATGTAGTTCTTACACGCTGTTGCGTACTCCACACCCACCAGCAAACCCTGCTGGATCATGTCGTTGATGGTTTCAAACGCCAGGTAGGGATTGATCGCGCCGCAGCCGTAGCCAATCAGCACGGCATGATGATGCACTTCGCGCGGTTCGCCCGATTCCAGCACCAGACCAACCCGCGTACGCGTGCCTTGACGGATGAGGTGATGATGCAACCCAGCGACGGCGAGCAAGGCAGGAATAGGAGCTTGTTCGGAACTGATGCCTCGATCGCTCAAGATCAGAATGCTGACTCCGTTCTCGATCGCCTGATCTGCTTGAGCACATAGGTGTTCGATCGCCTGCTCCAGCCCTTTTACTCCATCCAGCGACTTAAACAAAATCGGTAGGGTAATGGATTTGAAGTCGCCCTCATTCACTGCTTTGAGCTTCGCCAGTTCTGCATTCGTAAGGATGGGCGTTTTGAGCTTGATGAGATGGCAGCTTTCGGGCTCCGGTTTGAGCAAATTGCGTTCAGCGCCGATCGTTGTTTCCGCTGACGTAATGATCTCCTCGCGAATGGAGTCGATTGGCGGGTTCGTCACCTGAGCAAACAACTGTTGGAAATAGTCGTACAGCAGCTTGGGACGATCGGACAGGACTGCGAGTGGAGTGTCTGCACCCATCGAGCCGATCGCTTCTACACCATCGCGCGCCATTGGGGTGAGCAGCAAACGGAGATCTTCAAACGTGTAGCCAAAGGCAGTTTGCTGTTGGGTCACCGATGTGATGTCGGGGAGGGACATTGCCTGCAATGTCTCTACGGGTGCATCCTGCAATTGCGACAGATCCACGAGATGCTGATTCAGCCACTCACGGTAGGGATGCTCCGCAGCAATCTGACTCTTGATTTCCTCATCGGCGACAATACGCCCTTCTTTCATATCGACCAAGAACATTCGTCCGGGTTGCAGGCGACCTTTCAAGGCGACTCGCTCTGGCTCGATCGGCAGCACACCCGCTTCTGACGCCATGATTACCAGATCATCTTTGGTGACGTAGTAGCGCGAGGGACGCAGACCATTGCGATCGAGTACTGCACCCATCATCGTGCCATCGGTGAAGGCGATCGACGCTGGCCCATCCCACGGTTCCATCAGGCAAGAGTGGTATTCGTAGAAGGCTTTCTTCTCATCGCTCATGGACTCGTGTGCTGTCCACGGTTCCGGGATCATCATCATCACGGCATGGGGGAGCGATCGACCCGCCAGCGTCAGCAGTTCCAACGCGTTGTCAAAAATCAACGAATCGCTGCCGTCAATATTGATGATGGGGGTGATCTTTTTGATGTCGTCGCCAAACTGCTCCGACTCAAACAGCGATTGCCGTGCGTTCATCCAGTTGATGTTGCCGCGCAGGGTGTTGATTTCGCCATTGTGGGCAATGTAGCGATAGGGGTGCGATCGCTCCCAGCTTGGGAATGTATTGGTGCTAAAGCGAGAATGCACCAGCGCTAGCGCACTTTCAAACTCAGGATCATTTAAATCCAGAAAGAACTGTCCCACCTGCACAGGCATCAACATGCCTTTATAGACGATCGTGCGGCTGGAAATGCTCGACGGATACCAGTAGGGATCGACGGAGGCGGCTCGAATCGCTTTGTGAGCACGCTTACGAATCACATACAGCTTCCGCTCAAACGCCAGATCGTCAACCAGATCGGGCGATCGCTGAATGAACACCTGCTCGACAAACGGTTCACTCGCTTTTGCCGTGTTGCCCAGCATCGAATCATCCGTCGGCACATCGCGCCAGCCCAGCACTGTCTGACCTTCTTCCGCCACAATTTGAGCAAACAGTTGGCGTCCCTTCTCCCGTTGCTCGCGATCGGGCGACGAATAAATCATCCCCACGCCGTACTGTCCTGCTTCGGGAAGCGTGATACCGACCGCCGCTGCCGCCTTTGCCAAAAACTTGTGCGGCACCTGTAGCAAAATGCCCGCGCCATCACCTGTATTGGTTTCAGCACCGACTGCACCCCGATGATCCAGGTTTAAGAGAATCGTCAACCCATGCTCTACGATCGCGTGAGACGGTACGCCTTTCATCTGGACAATAAACCCAACACCGCACGCGTCATGCTCATAGCGCGGATCGTACAAACCTTGTTGTGATGGCATGGTGTGATGATTCATTTTGATACTTGACTAGATGCTTGAAATAAATGAGATGCCTGAAATAAATGCCGACAAAAGACAACCAGAGACTACCTATGCAGCAGCCATTAAAGTAGAACGTTAGCAAACAGTCGGTCAAGCTTTGGTTGCAGGCTAACGTTTTAAAACCTTTTCAACCCAACCAAGATGAATCGCGCCATCTCTGATACTCAGGTACATTGAATAAGCTTGATGATCGTTAAATCTTCTAACGAGAATGGGCTCAACGCCCTGGTCTTAAGGAAATGATCAGATCTCTACCTACGGACAAGGGTGCGTAATCGCATGGGGCTCACACTTTAACGCACACTCAGGCGTGCCTGGGTCAAGAATATCGATTTTATCGTATTTGACCGAATCAAGACGACGAAAAGCCACGATCGCAATGCTTTGACTGTCCGTGATAATTCTTGACAATCCTGACAATAATGTTGAGAAAGTAAACAATCTGAAGTCGCTTTTTGTCGCCAGATCTGCTAGAGCTTACGTTCAGGTTGCGTGGTATTTCTCTTAAAAGAAGTGAGCCATTTCGTAACATTTTTTCACCTGATTTCGCTAGCCTTCGCCTCGATCAAGTTCAGGTATGGCTCGCGTTCCAGAAGTCACGATGAATAGCGACGATCGCCTCCTCCACCTCAGGAATCGGCCCCCAAACCTTAATTGGTTTCTGACCACGATCAAATACCTCTCGGCAGGGCAGATTCAGGGTCGGATTCTGCTCGTCGTTCCCCGTCAATTCAAGTAAGCGCGTTTCAGCAATGCCGTACACCAGGCGACCAATGTTTGCCCAGTACTGCGTTCCTGCACACATGACACAGGGTTCCGCCGTGGTGTAAAGCGTACAGTTCCACAAATACGCTGGCGAAAAGTTGAGCCATGCCGTGCGAATAAGGACTGCTTCTGCATGATTGACTGTATCGACATTGCCCTGTTCTAGCAGTACCGTTTCATGGTCAGGTGCCACCAGAAGCGCCCCAAACGGATGATGTCCAAACTCACGAGCACGGATCGCGATCTGGTTCGCCCGCTGCAAATGCCGAAGCATCTGTATGGGTGTCGGATCAGAATAATTAACCATTTACAGCTTGATAATCCTCCCAGGCTGCTTTTGCACCAGCTTCAACAATTAAACTAACGTCGCAACCATATTCTCCGGCGCAACTAAAAGAACCAAGTTCCAGTACGTAAAGCTCACCTTCTGATTCACAGATATCTACTGTATAAAGCAATTCAGGATACCACTTGACTTGTTTAAGCACGCCACTTAAGTAGTCCGTCAAATAACCTCCTGCAATTCTCTCATCAATTCTTTCCTCTCCTATCAAGTAGAGTGAGCCAGTAACAATCTCGTTTTTGTAGACAAAGAATCGCCATTCTCTAGCGATCGATCGCTTACCACTAACGAGCACTAGAGTTGTTTCGTCTCGCTTGAGCTCACTGCTTAAAGCCTGAATAGTATTCAAGCTTTCAAGATTGAATACTCCAGCGCGAAATGATTTCATATTGCTGTCAGGTCGTATAAAAAGTTCGCCATTAGACTTAAAGTATTCTAGAATTTCTTCTTTCCTTCTAATTAATTCACCCAAAGAAAGAATAAAATACTTGTTATTAAGCAAATATGACCCAAAGTACGTGTAGTAGGTAGAGCAGCGAAGATTCTTTTCATCCATATACGCACCTGGCACCCAGGATGTCCTCAAAATATCCCGACCTAAGCTGAGAGCTCCGCGAAATAAAACGCATTCGTGATCAGGAAAATACTTGTCTGCTTCTTCACGTCTAAAAGCAAGATATGTTGTTTCTTTATAAGCGTAGCCTTGCTTCTGTATTGCCTCTAAGAACTGTGTTTCAGCATCAAAGATCTTTTGTTCAAGCAGCCAATTTACTTTTTGTTCCATTGCTTTATGCCTACTCTGTCTATGATTACTATTTTTTATGCTCACACTAGAAGTGGAAACAGGCAGAGCCAACTGAGTTGGCAAAGCGGTTTCAGCATAGTGATTTTTTAGCAATCAGCAGCAAAAGATTTGCATCACCGAGATTATTCAAAACCATCGCATGAAGCACTTTAAGGAACAGCAAAAGAGAAGAGAAAAAGGTAAAAGCTAGCTTCGTATGTCTGCGCTTTATTACTTGCTTTCAATGCAACGGGCCGCCCAAAATCGTCTTCGCAATGCCGTCGATCGTCTCGGTGCCGTCGTCGTATTTCAGTTCCTCGTACCACTTCTGGGTCTTTTCGGGGTCTTTGCCGTGAATCATGTCAGCGCGTTTGCGGGCGCGGGTAATGATGTCGGCTACGCGGTCTTTGCGCTCGGCTTCATAGCGCTTGAGGGCATCGGCGACGCTGATGTTTGTGGTTGTCAGACAGTTAGCAAGGACATACGCGGCTTCGATCGCCTGACTGCCTCCCTGTCCCAAATCGGGTGCGGTGCCGTGTCCAGAATCGCCTAGCAAGGCAACTCGTCCTCTTGCCAGGGTTTGCAGGGGTTCAATGTCGTGGATCAACACACGATTGGTTTTGTCGGGTTCCAAGCGCTGAATCAACGTTTGTACAGGTGTTGCCCAGCCTGAGAAGAAGTGTTCTAAGTCGGCGCGAATCTCTCCTGCGTCCTGAGCTTGCTCTTTGGGCATGGGCACATCAAAGAAGAAGTAGAACTGATCGTTGGCGATCGGCATCAGCGAGGCGCGTTTGTGTTCACCGACGTAGATCACCCAGCTTGTTTTGGGAGCCAGATCGTCATTGGCAGGCACCAACCCGTTCCAGTTGACGTAGCCCACATAGCGACGATCGAGGGGATGCCCCAGCACATAGGGGCGCAAGATGGAATGGGTGCCATCCGCTGCAACCAGCACATCACCCGTCGCTGTCCGTCCATCCTCAAAGAACGCTGTCACGCTGTCATCATCTTGCTCAACGCGCACACACTTTGCGCCAAGCTGCACCTTTTCTTGCCCAAAGGCTTGCAGCAGCATGTGTTGCAGCAAAGCACGCGCTACCGGGTAGGGGCGTTGTCCCACCCGCTCAATGAGGGGATACAGACTAAAGTCGTTAAACTTTTCACCTGTGTGACTGTAGTACGCCATGCGATCCATGATGCCGCCAATGCGGGCAATCTCGTCTCCCAACCCCAGGCGATTTAGCACTTTCACCCCATTCGACCAGAGTGAGATGGCTGCGCCTGCGGGCCGCAGTTCACTGACGCGATCGTAGATTTCAACGGTATAGCCTGCTTGTTGCAAAGCAATGCCTGTCGTTAAGCCTCCCATCCCAGCTCCAATCACGATAACCTTCAGGCGATCCATCACGCGTTTCTCCCCTTACTTCCTTGAAATGTTGCTAAGACCACAAAGGCTCAAATAAATCTGAATTATTTGATACAAAATCCACCCGACGGGCGAGGCAAAAGCGCTGGAGTTGCCCTAATCTAAAGCTGTTGGTTCTTAAATATAGTGAGTCAAGTGCAATTTTGCTTCAACTCACTATGCAACACACCTTAGCGCAAAGGGTAGCTACAAGGCTCACCATGAAGCATTTCAAGGCTTTCGTTGACATCAACCACACCGTAAACAGGAGTATTTTCTTTTAGGAGCATGATATGAACACGCAATGGCAAGCTTATAAAGCGTTGGAACTCATTCCTGACTCTGCTGCTGAACCGAGAGCCAATCCGCTTGCCAACACTCTTTTGTTGAGCCACCTTTGGCGATCGCTCCTCAATGCCTTGGCCCAGGAACACTTTCACGAACAGCGACGGGAATATTTTGAGCGCTGCTGGACGATCGATTATGCTGACCCCTACACCACCAAGCACATCGACCAGCTAAAAAAACTGTTGATCCTGATGGACTAGGGTCATGATCTTTCGGGTGCCTTTGTGACTTGATTCAAGCTGGTTTCAGAGCGAACACGCTCCAACACAAAAAGGATCAACAGACCGATCAGTGTACTGGCCGCTGCAATTAACCAGGCATTATCGGCAACGCTTTGAGGCTGATCCATCGCCCAGCCGCCCAGAGCGGGACCTACAAAATAGCCAACGGCCCAGCTTTGCGAATTGACTCCCACGTAGGCACCCCGCAATGAAGGCGGAGCCAACTCAGACACGATCGCCGCAACAAAAGGTTTGTGCAGAGTAGTAGCGATCGACATGGTGCAAAGTGCGGCAATCCCCCAGCCAAGTTGATTAGTCGTCACAGTTCCCGTTGTCCACAGCAGCAAAAACCCTACTGCCCATAGCACCATCGACAGCATCAAGACGCGCCCATGCTGAAAGCTACTGAAAAGATGAGCGATCGGCAACTGCACCACCGTTCCCACACCGATGTAGCACCAGGTAAACAGCGTGGCGATGCTGTCTATAGAAGTGCCTGCTGAGCGATCAAGGGGAATAAAGTTTGTGAAATAAAGTGGTATCGTGCTGCTGACGAGCGCAATGTAGGTTGTGAGCAGGGCATTGGCGAGAAACAAAACGATCAGGGCTTGATCTTTAAGCGCTATCATCACGCCTTGCATTGCCGTTTTTTCAGACTGTTCATGCGCCTGCCGCGTTTCGGGCAGAGCCAGTTGAGCCAGCAGAAATACCAGAAAAATCAGCCCACAGCCCACAAAAACCAGTTGCGGCGATCGACCGACCTGTAGAAGCAGTAACCCACCCCCCAGAACGCCAATACCCGTTCCCACATTGTCTGCCATTGTGGCGATCGCAAACGCCTGCGATCGCTCGTCTGGTGCGGTGACATCCATCATGGCGGCGTCTGCTGCTGTCCAATAAATCCCCACCCCAAAGCCCAGCAATAGGCAAGCAAACAACAGGAGCGGTAAACTACCCGTGGCGGAGAGCAGAAACGACACGATCGTGCCCAGCACAATGGACACAATCAGCGTCGGCTTGCGCCCAAAGCGTGGTGCATCGGCTAGCGCGCCTCCCACAAAGTGACCCGCCACTTCTGCAAGCGACCCCAACCCAGTACTGAACCCCACCGCTGTCGCTGATAGCCCCACTTGATTCACAAAAATCAGCGGGATGTAAAAACTCAGCAGCCCCGACCCAATTTGACACAGCACTCGCCCGATCGCCAGCAACCAGACCTGACGGTTTGAGAGTTGGAGCGCTGACAGCCAGGGTAGTTGACTGGCAGACGTTGATTCGTCTTGTACATCCATTGGCGATCGCGTCCAATTTGGTGCAAAAAGTTTGGTGCAAAAAGTAGCTTGAATGATAAGAGCGCTACTTAATCTATAATCTGCAGGGAGGTTATAGGTAACGTCCTTCCGAAAGGTTATTCAATGCCCTGACGATCGAATAACCTCTAAGCAAGAAAGCGAAAAACAGCGACCATTAGGCCGTAACCCACAAACACCAGTAAGGCACCAATCAGGTTTAGCTTTGGTTGCGCTTGCTGCGGTTTCAGCCAAAAGTTGAGCAGCCACGTGACAAACGGCATCACAGCCCACGTCAGCAAAGAGCAACTCACTAAATTGCTGACAAACATCTGATACGGCAGCGCCCAGGACTCCATCAAGCGTAGTTTGGAGAAGAGCAACGTTTCAATCATGACCGTTGGGTACAGCCCAAAGAGCACCGCAAAATTCTGTTTCCATGCCGGTGGGTTCGATCGCTTACCAGTCGCCTCGATCCGCTTAGAAAACCACGCCTCTAACCCGGTTAAGCCATGCCCAACGTGATAACGATACGACCCAAACCGACGCTTTCCTCGACTAATCAAGGCGTGGCGGGTGTCTGAGTCGAGCCACTGGCTTAAGGTTGCAGGGCTATCAAAATGCACTACGATGTACCATCTTGCTTGTGCCCCTTGAATCGGTGGAAACACATCCGTCCGTACATACCCTTCAAACTGGCTCACGCCCGCTCGGATTTCTGACTGCCATTTCTTAAACTCTGACTCCTGATCACCAGAAATCCGGTCATACTCAATCACAATGCTGCTGGGGGCGATCGGCTCAACGTGCTGGGTCATACTTGGGAGCCTCCGGGAGAGGTCATACAGGGAAAGCCACACAGAGGTAGTCTACAGGGAGCGTACAATGCAAGCTCTTGCTACCCTACTTTACAAGCCCATCAACCGCTGTCGTGTAGGACAGGTATCCTGAGGGAAGTTCTGACACGAAACCATGCCACTTAGCTCCCCCAAACACACTCACAGCCCTGCGGCACTGAAACGCATCCGCACCGTGACCCACTTACTTGATAACGCTATTCCCGTTCCGGGTACGCGCTTTCGGCTTGGGCTTGACCCCGTTCTGGGACTTTTCCCCGGTGCAGGCGATTTTCTAGGCGCCGTCCTTTCTGTCTACATCGTGATCGAGGCTGCTCGGTTTGGCTTGCCAAAGAAAACGCTGGTGCAGATGGTCACCAATCTGGTTTTCGATTCCGTTGGTGGTTCGCTTCCAGTACTGGGTGACATTTTTGACGCCACATGGAAGGCCAACAGCCGCAACCTGGCGCTGTTAGAAGCCCACATCGCCACTCCCACACCAAAGCAAGCAGCCAATCGCGGCTTCGTAGTATTGATCATTCTTGCCCTTGTGCTGCTCCTGATTGGAATTGGCACTGTTGTAACCTTGCTGCTTATGTGGCTGTGGAAGACACTGCATGGCTAACGGCTCGGGGCGATCGGGGCGTATCCATGGGCTGATTGCATAAAACCATCGTCGTGCTGGTATTGCGCTCAAAGCCAATGCGTTCGTAAAACGACTGTTGATGCGTCGTCGTCAAATAAATCCGTTCCACGCGGTTCATTTTGGGATGACTCAGTACGGTTTGCACCAGTTGCCGTCCTAACCCTAAGCCTTGATATTCTGGATGAATCACCACATCCCAGATAGTGGCGCGATAAACCCCATCAGAGGTCGCTCTCGCAAAGCCAATCATCAGATCGTCATCCCAGGCGGTAATGACCGGATCACTATTGGCGATCGCCAGTGCCAGATCTTCAACTCGACGATCCTTCGCCCAAAAAGCAGCTACCTGAAACAGTGCTTGAAGCTGAAGCAAGTCAACCCGCTTCTGATCACAAAACTGAATATGACGACAGTCCATGCCAACACCACACAGAACAACATTAAGCCTCTTCAGCCTAATTTAACGTTACAAAGCGTTATATTGGCTAACGAAAAGGAACCTCTTTAAGACTTTTTTCGACGTGTTCATCATGAAAGCTTGACCGCAGCCAGCTAGAATACAGACAGCAGTTGCCAGCCGTCAGTTGTGTGTTTTGATGTGTGGTTGGATGTAGCACCTCTAAACTGAGCGCTTGTCACTCAAACGTTTCCGTTACTTTATGACCCATCTCGATCGCTTAACGTCTCGCTCCTTACCCTACCGATCGCTCATTGATCGGTGGCATTTGCGTAAGCGAGGGCGATCACTTATCATCTTGCTGCTGCTGCTGTTGACGTGGAGTCTCTCCCTAGGTTGGGGTCTGGCAAATGCCAAAGAGCCACGTGCGATCGAACCCGTTGCGCAGCCGCAGCCCGCTTCCAGTCCACTGAAGCCCGCTTCCAGTCCACTGAAGCCAGCGACTATTGGTACGGTTGATGTGGTGCCAAAAGGACTCAAACTGGGCCAAGAGCTTTATCTAGAAAACTGCGCCAGTTGCCATCTGGGTATTCCGCCCCAGGTCATGCCGACAGAGACTTGGCGACAGCTCCTTCAAGATTCTCAACACTACGGCGCACAGATTCAGCCGCTTGTGGAACCCAGTCTTCAGGTAGTTTGGCAATATCTCCGTACCTTTTCTCGGCCCCAGGCGGCAGAAGAAGACATTCCTTACCGGATTTATCAATCGCGCTACTTCAAGGCGTTACACCCTAAGGTAAAACTGCCGACGCGACTTGGCTTAAGTAGCTGTATCTCATGCCATCCCGGTGCTGGCAAATATGACTTCCGTAGCCTGACAGCAGAATGGCAAAACGCGCCGTAAAGAAGTTCAAATCAGAAGGGTGAAAGCCAGAACTGAAGGCTAAAGTGGCTTACTCTCCAGCCTTTTGCCTTTGCGCTTTCCCCTTTTTTCTCGTAGCGAATTGCAGTGATAGGATGAAGGCATCCCCTTCACACCTTCTTTAGAGGGATGTTTCAGCGCTTCAACCAGAACGTTCATCTGAAGCGTTTTAGCATCTTCGGTACAGGTTTTTGCACACCAAGAATTTTCTTACCCTAGGAATCGGTTATTTTCTGCCATGTTTAAGACTCTGCTGGGCGATCCAAATGCACGCAAACTCAAGAAATATCAACCCTTAGTGACCGAGGTTGCCCTACTGGAAGAAGAGGTGAAGCCCCTTTCTGACCACGAGCTAAGGGGTAAAACTGTAGAGTTCAGACAGCGCCTTGAGAAGGGTGAAACGCTAGACGATATCCTCCCTGAAGCGTTTGCAGTCGTGCGAGAAGCGGCGCGGCGTGTATTGGGGATGCGTCACTTTGATGTGCAGGTTTTGGGAGGCATCCTTCTGCACGATAACGAGGCGGGTCGCGTCAAAGGCCACCTGGCTGAGATGAAAACGGGGGAAGGAAAAACCCTGGTTTCGACGTTGCCTGCCTACCTGAATGCGATCGAAGGCAAAGGGGTTCACGTCGTTACGGTGAACGATTACCTGGCACGACGCGATGCTGAATGGATGGGGCAGGTACACCGCTTTTTGGGTTTAAGTGTCGGGCTGATTCAGCAAAGCATGACCCCCACCGATCGCAAACGCAACTACGAATGTGATATCACCTACGCCACGAACAGCGAACTGGGGTTTGACTATCTGCGCGACAATATGGCAACCGCGATGGTTGATGTGGTGCAGCGTCCCTTTAACTATTGCATCATCGACGAAGTAGATTCTGTGCTGATTGACGAAGCACGGACGCCGCTCATTATTTCAGGCCAGGTCGATCGTCCCAGTGAGAAGTACCTGCGTGCCGCCGAAGTAGCTGCCGCTCTTACCCGCAAGGCTGACGAAGATGACCCCAATGGTCATTACGAAGTGGATGAAAAGCAGCGCAACGTAATTCTGGCGGATGAAGGGTTTATTGAGGCAGAACGGTTGCTGGGTGTGACGGATCTGTTTGATCCACAAGACCCGTGGGCGCACTTTATTTTCAACGCCATCAAAGCGAAAGAGCTGTTTATTAATGATGTGAACTACATCGTACGCAATGACGAGATTGTGATTGTGGATGAGTTCACGGGCCGGGTGATGCCCGGTCGTCGCTGGAGCGATGGCTTGCATCAGGCGATCGAGGCTAAAGAACGGGTTGAAATTCAGCCTGAAACGCAAACCTTAGCGACCATCACTTACCAAAACTTCTTCCTGCTTTATCCCAAACTGGCAGGCATGACGGGAACCGCCAAAACGGAAGAAGCTGAATTTGGCAAAATCTACAACCTGGAAGTGGCAACCGTCCCCACGAACCGTCCGACGGGTCGGCGTGACCTGTCCGATGTGGTGTACAAGACGGAAGACGCGAAGTGGAACGCGATCGCCGAAGAATGTGCCCAAATGCATGAAGTGGGTCGTCCAGTGCTCGTGGGTACCACCAGTGTTGAAAAATCGGAACTTCTTGCACGTCTGCTGTCTGAGCGCAACATTCCATTGAACTTGTTGAACGCCAAACCAGAAAACGTGGAGCGAGAATCAGAAATCATTGCGCAGGCAGGGCGTAAGGGAGCCGTGACGATCGCCACCAACATGGCAGGCCGTGGTACAGACATCATTCTCGGCGGAAACGCTGACTATATGGCACGTCTAAAGGTGCGGGAATACTTCATGCCCCGCATTGTGCAACCCGAAGATGAAGATAACTTTGGCGTGACAGACGTTCCCGCACTAGCAGGTGGTCGGGGTGGCGGACAGGGCTTTGTGCCGGGTAAAAAGGTGAAGAGTTGGAAAGCCTCCCCGCAGATTTATCCCACCCCACTGTCTAAAGAAGCGGAGAAGCTGCTCAAAGCCGCTGTTGACTTTGCCGTGCAGCAGTATGGGGAACGATCGCTGCCTGAACTTGAGGCTGAAGATCGGGTAGCTGTCGCGTCTGAAAAAGCGCCTACGGACGATCCAGTGATCCAAAAGCTGCGCGAAGTCTACAACCTCATTCGCAAAGAATACGAGTCATTTACGAGCCGCGAACACGATGAGGTGGTTCAGCTGGGTGGCCTGCATGTCATTGGTACAGAACGTCACGAATCGCGTCGCATTGACAACCAACTTCGCGGTCGTGCTGGACGGCAGGGTGACCCCGGTTCCACCAAATTCTTCCTCAGCTTGCAAGACAACCTGTTGCGGATTTTTGGCGGCGATCGCGTGGCAGGCTTGATGAATGCGTTTCGCGTGGAGGAAGACATGCCGATCGAGTCGGGCATGCTCACCCGATCGCTCGAAGGTGCCCAGCGCAAGGTAGAAACCTACTACTACGACATTCGTAAACAGGTCTTTGAATACGACGAAGTGATGAACAATCAGCGTCGTGCCATCTACGCCGAGCGCCGTCGTGTGCTGGAAGGGCAAGACCTGAAAGAGCAGGTTATCAAATACGCCGAGCGCACGATGGATGACATTGTGGATGCGAAGGTAAACCCTGACCTGCCACCCGAAGAATGGGATCTGAAGAGCCTGGTCAGTAAAGTGCAGGAATTTGTTTACTTGCTGTCTGACCTAGAGCCAAACCATCTTGAAGACATGACGATCGGTGAAATCAAAACCTTCTTGCATGAACAAGTTCGCATTGCCTATGACTTGAAGGAAGCGCAAATTGATCAAATTCAACCCGGTTTGATGCGACAGGCAGAACGCTTCTTTATCCTCCAGCGCATTGATACACTCTGGCGTGAGCACTTGCAGCAGATGGATGCGTTGCGCGAATCCGTTGGGCTACGTGGCTATGGTCAGAAAGACCCGTTGATTGAATATAAGAGCGAAGGGTACGAGATCTTCCTGGAAATGATGACCGAAATTCGCCGGGATGTTGTTTATTCCGTCTTCCAGTTCCAACCCCAGGTTCAACCCACGGCTGCTGTTCCATCAGAGACCATCTAAGCCAGAATTACCAGACCCGGAAACGTTAGCCTTCAGGAGCCAACAGGAGAACCCTTCGGCTCCTGAAGTTTTGCGTTAAACAGTTCCAGCTCCAAACAACATCGTGTCTGCTACAGACAGAACTGACGGCTTTGCTCCTAAACTACCTATAGACGGGGCTTCAGGCGGTTCGCTTCATCCAAGCCTGGGACGGATGATGCAAACTTTGGCAGCTTTTGCGTTTTTTCTAATCAATTTGTAACAAGCATCGCTCTACTGATACAATTGCACCAATCTACCTTACGGACTTTTTCCCAATCCAAGAATTTGAAATCCTCCGATCGGGCGATTTGATAAGGTGAAGCGTTGGGTTGGTGATTGAAGTAGTCTAGCTAAACGGACTGGTATCTTTAGCGAAGCCTTATCATCCGGTGCAAGCACCAGAACAACGACATCACTTGGGTGTATTGATGCGCTAGTTTTTTTCTGTTTGTTCTTTAGGGGTTGACGTTTTTCAGCAGCCTCTCTCTACCCGTGATTACACTTTGCAAGCTCTGTTTACTCACAACGAACCCCTATGAACCTTGAAGGGACAAGCAAGAACCGCAACACTCCCCCTTTGCATGAGCGGAGCAATTCCATACAGGCAGGGGACTCCGATTATGGTCCTCAACCACCCCGTAAAGGTCGACGGCGCTTTCTTGTACCGGCTCTTATCGCCCTGGCAGTATTAGGAGGCGTCGGTTGGATCGTCTTCAATCGGATTATTCTGCCAATTCTCATCTTTAGTCAGATGAAACCGCAGTTGACGCAGGTTGATCTGGCGAATCCCAAAGTGTCTACGATCGCAGACAGCTCAGACTATGCGGCTAATCTGGATTCGCGGCAGTCTGTCACCTTACAACCACGGGTTTCGGGGCAAGTTTCAGCCATTTATGTCAAGGCGGGCGATCGCGTTGAAGCTGGGGCACCCATTATTCAAATTGATGCGGCTCAGCAGCGAGCACAGGTTGCCAGCCGCGATGCTGCCGTAGAATCTGCCGCAGCGGATATTTCGGTCGCTCAATCGGATGTGGCAAGCGCTAGAGAAACTCTGCGATCGCTGCAAGCAAAACGAACCGCCAATCAGTCTGATGTTCAGTTCAATGAGGGCGAATACAAACGGTATCAGGATCTGTTTGCCCAGGGCGCGACGAGTAAGCAAGTCCTCGACCAAAAACTGAATGCGCTGCAAACGGCGCGGGCAAACCTTAGACAGACTGAAGCAGACATCCAGGCGCAACAGTCAGCGATTACGCGATCGCAGGCAACCGTTGCCAAAAACCAGCGTACCCTGCAACAGGCTCAGGCGAATGTTTCCGAAGGGCAGGCTGAGCTTCAGTACTACACCATCAAAGCGCCGTTTGCGGGTGTTGTGGGCAACATCCCGATTAAAGTAGGCGATTTTGTCGACAATACGAGCCAGATGCTGCGCATTACCCAAAACGAACAGTTGGAAGTGCAAATGCAAATTCCACTGGAGCGAGCAGGTGCTCTCCGGTTAGGCTTGCCCGTCCAGCTATTGGATGAGCAAAGCAAAGTCATTCAAACCGGGAAACTTTCCTTTATTGCTCCCGATGTAGATGCAAATACGCAATCGGTGCAGGCAAAAGCGGTTTTTGATAATCCAGGCAATAAGCTGCGCACTGCACAATTTGCGCGAGTTCGAGTTATCTGGTCCACTCGCCCGGGTGTGCTAGTTCCCACAACAGCGATTTCACGCTTGGGCGGCAAGGATTTTGTGTTTGTCGCCAAACCATTCAAAGATTCGGGCTGTAAAGCGGCGGCGGCAGGCCAGGGCGCTCCACCACCTAAGGATGTCAGTCCTGATCAGATGGTGGCAGCTCAAAAAGCCGTCAAGCTGGGCAGAATTGTGGGTAACGATCAGGAAGTGCAAGAAGGACTCAGCGGCGGCGATCGTATTGCAGTTTCCAATATTCTCAATTTGCAAAACTGTCTACTGATTCAAGAAGCAGCGCCGCCGGCGAAGTAAAGCAGTATCGTTCAACCTTGATTGAGCGCTCGATCGATCATCTAACGTTCTTTCCTTGTGATCACTGACAACGGACAGCCTTCTCACAGCACCTGTGCTTTATGATTCTCTCCATTTCTAGCTTTTTTATTCAGCGCCCGATCTTTGCAACGGTTTGCTCGATCGTGGTCACGCTGTTAGGGATTGCCTGTATTCCGACACTGCCGATCGCTCAGTATCCAGACATCGCACCGCCTCAAGTCAGCGTCACGTCTAACTACATCGGTGCTAGTGCCGAAACCGTAGAATCGACCGTGACGAATATTCTGGAGCGCGAGCTGAACGGCATCAACGATCTGCGTTACATCAAATCCACCAGCGCGAACGATGGTTCCAGCACGATCAACCTGACCTTTCAGTTGGGGCGAAATCAAGATTTAGCTGCGGTCGATGTGCAGAACAAGGTGTCTACGGTGCAATCGCGCTTACCGGGTCCCGTCACGCAGACTGGCGTACAGGTCACCAAAGCAAACAGCAATTTCTTGTTGGCGATCGGTCTCTATTCCGATCGGGACGAAAAAACGGGTCAGGATGTTTACGACAGCACCTACCTCAGTAACTACGCCGACCTTTACGTGGCGGATGCTCTGAAGCGAATTAAAGGGGTTGGTGGGGTGCAGACGTTTGGCGAACGGAAATACGCCATGCGGCTTTGGGTTGACCCCGAACGCCTCGCTAGCCGTGGGCTAACCCCTCAGGATGTCATCACAGCGCTTCAACAGCAGAACCTTCAGGTGGGTGCTGGGCAAATTGGGCAACCGCCCGTGGATGATGGACAGCAGTATCAATATGCCGTCACGGCGCAGGGACGACTTAAAAATGCGGATGAGTTTAACGACCTGGTTGTTAAAACAACGGAAAGCGGCACATTAGTCAAACTCCGAGACGTGGGCCGTGCCGAATTGGGAGCAGAAAACTACGGATCGCTCTTGCGCTTTACACCCAGCGACCACATTACCCATCAGGGGATTGGTTTGGGCATTACCCAGCAATTTGGCAGTAACGCGTTGGATACGGCCCATGCCGTTAAAGAGGAAATGCAGCGGTTGGCCGATAGCTTCCCACCGGGTATGCGCTATGCCGTTGCCTTTGACACAACCACCTTTATTGAAGCGGGTGCGGAGGAAGTGATCTTCTCTCTGGCACTGGCCATTGCCCTTGTGGTTCTGATCATCTTCCTCTTCTTGCAAAACTGGCGATCGGCGTTGATTGCCTCGATCGCGATTCCCGTTGCGTTGTTGGGCACCTTTATTTTCGTCAAGCTGTTGGGCTTTTCGATCAATACCCTGACCCTGTTTGGCTTAACGCTGGCAACGGGGTTGGTGGTTGATGATGCCATCGTGGTCGTTGAAGATATTACGCGACGCATTCAAGAGGATGGTATGCGTCCCGTGGAGGCGGCGATCGCCTCCATGAATGCCCTGATTGGTGCGGTCGTTGCCACCTCTATCGTCCTGATTACGGTATTTGTGCCCGTGGCGTTTTTTCCGGGTACAACGGGACAGTTGTATAAACAGTTTGCGTTGACGATCGCCTTCTCCATTGCCGTTTCAACGTTTAACGCCATTACCCTTACGCCTACCCTATCAGCACTACTGCTGCGACGAGGGCAGGTGCCAAACAACTGGTTTTTCAATCGCATTAACTTAGTGATTGATAAGACGCGGCAGAACTATGGCCATACATTGGGCAGCCTGACGCGGCGGAAAGGGCTTGTAGTGGGGTTGTTTGCCGCGGCATTAGGGTTGACGTACTGGGTCTACACCATCGTGCCCGGAGGCTTTCTGCCTGAAGAAGATCAGGGGTATTTCATCACGATCGTTCAGGCACCCGAAGGCGTCTCGCTGAACTACACTCGCGGCGTGCTGGAGCAGGCAGAAGAAATTCTGAAACAACAGCCAGAGATTGAAAACATTTTTGCCATTGGTGGCTTTAGCTTTAGCGGTGCCACTCCCAACAACGGGTTGATCTTTACCACCCTGAAACCCTGGGGAGAACGCAAAAAGGCTGAACAGTCCGTAAAGTCGATCATTGGCGGCTTTTTCCCGCGTCCATCCGGGTTGTTTCCTCGCATGTTGGGCATCAAGGAGGCAACGGTTATTCCCGTCTCACCACCCGCCCTACAGGGTGTGGGGAACTTTGGTGGCTTTGATTTTCAACTCCAAGATCGGACTGGCCTTGGCTTTGATGTCATTGGAGAGAATCTCAATAAATTCCTGGGACGGGCGGCGACCTATCCCTCACCCAGTAAGCCTGAGTTGACGGGATTGCGCCCGACCTTCAACGCCAATACACCGCAAATTTCGGTGGAAGTCGATCGAACGCGAGCCAACCAGCTACAGGTGCGATTACAGGACGTGTTCAACACCCTGCAAACCGCGCTGGGCTCCACCTATGTCAATGACTTCAACCAGTTTGAACGCACTTACCGGGTCTACGTTCAGGCCGATAAGCAGTTTCGTTCAAACCCGGAAGACATTAAGCGACTCTATGTACGATCGCAAACCGGGAAGATGATTCCGCTTAGCAACCTGGTGACGGTGACTCAAACCATTGGCCCCTCCATCATCACCCATTACAATCTGTTCCGCTCTGTAGAAATTACAGGCGCAGCGGCCCCAGGGGTCAGTTCAGGGCAGGCGCTCAAGGCCATGGAAGCCGTTGCGAAAGAGACATTACCCAAAGGCTTTGGCTACGAATGGTCTAGCTTATCCCTGGAAGAAATTGAGGCAGGCGGCAGTGCCATCTTCATCTTTGCGCTGGGGATTATCTTCGTCTACCTGACCTTAGCTGCTCAGTATGAGAGTTACGTTGATCCCTTTATCATTCTGCTGACGGTGCCGTTGGCGATTTTGGGCGCGTTGATTGCACTGCTGCTCCGGGGTACGGCGAACGATGTGTATACCCAGATCGGGTTTGTCATGCTTATTGGGATGGCCAGTAAAAACGGGATTCTGATCGTGGAATTCGCGAACCAGCTATACGAGCAGGGGTGGAGTGTTACAAAAGCCGCTTTAGAGGCAGCGCAAGAACGGTTGCGTCCTATTTTGATGACGGCGATCGCCACGATCGTGGGTGCCATTCCGCTCTTTGTGGCCAGTGGTGCAGGTGCGGCTGCCCGTCAATCGTTGGGAACGGCGATCGTGGGTGGGATGTGTGTGGCAACGGTTCTCAGCCTCTTTGTGGTCCCAATCCTCTACATCGTCATCAAAACAGCAGAAGCCCGCTACCACCGGGGTCCCTACAAACCCGCGATCGCAGATACCCCAGATACTGACTCTGATGGTACGACCCGCTCAGGCAAAGAGGTTGCCTCCAATCGTTAAATCGGCAGAAATAATTGAAGGACTATGATTCCACGTCGAAGCCCCAAACTCAACGGTCGTAAGCAGCGCAAGCGGAGGCGAGCAGTTTCAAGCAATGCCACCGGTTCAACGGCAACCTGACCAGAGCGACAGTCACCTGAGCAAAGCCCTAACCCGTTGCCGAGCAATCAATTTAGTGGCGTTTGAAGCCGATATTCTTCTGGATCTGGCGCGGTTGCGGGTAGACCAGAGGCAACCAGGCGAAGCGCTGCAGTTGGCAGAGGAGGCACAGGGGATTGCGGAGCGCAGTAGCTATATGCGGCAAGGGGCGGATGCTCTTTTGGGTAGAGCAGGCGCTAGCGCGGAGCGAATACACCTACAAAGTGACTGACGACACAGGCACCCGGCTATTGCGACAATTAGAGGGGAGGTGACGCAACATATTTTGAGGGGCATCGGTCGTGTTCCCTAACAGGATTCAACTATAATCAGTCCTAAAACGAACAGTTCTGATTATGCTTAACCCTGCCACTGCTGCCACCAAAGAACCTTTTTTACCGACTATGCGCGAGTTAGCGCGAGCCTACCAAGTATTTTCCGCCTGTTCCGAAACCCATCTACGCCAGCTTGGCTTAACGCCCGCACAGTTTGATGTCATTGCAACGCTGGGCAATACATCGGGTATGAGCATGGGCGAGCTAGGCGAGAAAACACTGATTACCAAAGGCACTTTGACGGGAGTCATCGATCGCCTGATTCACAAGCAGCTCGTCGAGCGAGAAGTCCCTGGCGATAATCGGCGTAGTGTCGTCGTGCGTCTGACATCAGTGGGGGAGCAGATGTTTGAGCAAGTGTTTCCGGCGCACATTGCCCATTTAAAGGCACGTTTTGAGAAACTGGAACCGTCAGAGCTAGAGTTACTCAGAGTGTTGTTGAATCGCCTCCGGCAAGCCTTCCAATAGGTGCGAAAGGGGTTTTCGATCGACTTGACGAGCCCCAAAAGGCGTGATAATTTCAATGCATAGTTCTAACTAGAACTTTACTAAAGCAAAGCATGCAGTTGCTGCAAACTGAACGGCTCTATGGATACCTTCCCGACCCTTTTTATTTCTCACGGCGCGCCCGACCTGCCCCTTCGAGAGGGGCCAGCCCATGCCTTTCTTCAACAGGTGGGGCAAAAGTTCCCAAAGCCAAAGGCAATTCTAGTCGTTTCGGCTCATTGGAACACGCCTGCACCCGTCGTCAGTCGAGCCTCATCTCCTTGCACCATCTACGATTTTTCGGGCTTTCCCGCCGCACTCTATCAGTTAACCTATCCTGCACCCGGCGCACCAGCGCTAGCAGACCGAGTGGTGGAACTGCTCCAGCGAAAGGGGCTCAAGGGAGCGACCCATCCCGATCGCGGCCTTGATCATGGTGCCTGGACACCACTCTTGCTGATGTATCCAGAGGCTACCATTCCCATCACCCAACTGTCGATTCAGTACGATGCCGATCCTGCCTATCATCTCCACGTTGGGGAAGCACTGGCACCGCTGCGGCAAGAAGGCGTCCTGATACTCGCAAGCGGTGGCGCAACCCATAACCTGTACGCCTTTGGAGCTGGGGAGAATGGAAAACCACCCGCCTGGGTCAGTGATTTTGACCATTGGCTGGAAATGACGATCGTTCAAGGTGATCGGGCTTCGCTACTCAACTACCGCCAACTCGCTCCCTACGCAAAAGAAAACCACCCAACCGACGAGCATCTACTACCACTCTTTGTAGCGCTGGGAGCCGCCGATGAGTGCGCCAAAGGGATACGCCTCCATCACAGTTATACCTACGGCGTGTTCAGCATGGCGGCGTATGCCTTCCAGCCAGAGGAAGCGGTTGCAAAGCGCAATGCATAGAGAAGAAGGCAGAGGGCAGGAGGCAGAGGGCAGAAGGTAGAACTCAAAACTCAAAACTCAAAACTCAAAACTCAAAACTTCTTAGCTTTCATCCCCCATCCCCTATCACCCATCCCATCCCCCACTTCACACAAGGAAATCCCCTCATGGCACTGGGTCAATTAGTTAACGGCACCTGGACAACTGAATGGACAGAACGCGATGCGAATGGACAGTTTCAGCGGATGCCGACGCAGTTTCGGAATCTAGTTACGGCAGATGGATCGAGTGGTTTCAAGGCAGAGCCTGGGCGCTATCATCTTTACGTTTCGCTGGGTTGCCCCTGGGCACACCGCACGGCGCTGCTGTGGAAGCTGAAAGGATTGGAAGGCATTGTAGGGTTGTCGATCGTGGATCCGGTGATTAGTGACCAGGGCTGGGCGTTTTCTGACTATCCGGGAACCATCCGGGATGACGTGAACCAGGCCGATTATTTGTGGCAAATTTATGTAAAAGCTAATTCAACCTACACTGGCCGCGTGACCGTGCCTGTGTTGTGGGATCGGGCTAAGCAGACGATCGTCAATAATGAATCACGGCAAATCATCCGCATGTTTAATGATGAGTTCAATGCATTTGCCACAAAGCCATCACTCGATTTTGCGCCGGAAGCGCTGCGATCGCAGATGGAACAGACGATGGATACCATTTATCAACCCATTAATAACGGGGTTTATCGCTCTGGCTTTGCTAAAACACAGGCTGCGTATGAAACTGCCGTCACTGAATTGTTTCAGGCGCTTGACCATTGGGAATCTGTGTTGAGTCAGCAACGATACCTCTGTGGTGATGCCATCACTCTGGCAGACTGGTGCCTGTTTACAACCTTGTTTCGGTTTGATCTAGCCTACCACGGCCTTTTCAAATGCAACCTCAAGCGACTGGTTGACTACCCCAATCTGTGGAACTACTGCCGAGATCTGTATCAACAGCCAGGGGTAAAGCAAATGTGTAGTGCTGAACACGTCAAGCGGTTGTACTATGCTGGCTTGCCTGAGATCAATCCCACTCGGATTGTGCCCAAGGGGCCAGAGATCAATTTTGACCTACCCCACTATCGCGATCGCCTTCCAACGTCTGTGCGATCGGCCTTGCATTCTCCAATAGTTGCTTGAAGCGATGGGGTTGTCACGAGCGATCGTCAACCCATTCGTCCTAGTGTCAACTTTGAGCAGAGCTTTGGCAAGTGATGACATTTCATGACATTAGGATAATTTGTAGCGTCAAGCACCATTCTTGAATGTATTTGGAATTATGTTCTCATAGTAATCTTTGCTTCAGTAATATTACTAGAAGGCCATGTGTAGTGTAGTGCAGGTATAGATTCACTAAACCGTGTACGATCCATCCTCGACTGATCTCTAAATTTTCAGCTTTATTAAAGTTTGTAAATGCAAAGGTGCGAAGCAAAAATCGGATTTAATTTACATCTCTTGCTGTAACCGAAAGCTTTTTACAAGAACGCAGAGCTAGAATCTATAGCGCTTCAGTGATTTTTAACAACGTGCTTAAAGGATCAATTCTCTAAGGTTTTGGCCACTTGCAAGCCTTGGCAAAGCGCCTGAAGCTTGGCAATGTCTTTGCTTCATTTCGTTTTGTGATCGAACAGGTTTTCCTTTAAATTTCTTCTATTTCTAGGAGTTTTAATTCCTAGGAGAAGGCTGTTTTAAGCATTCTTTGATTCTCTAGAGCAGCTCATCTAGGAGGCTGATTTGTTTGCTTTTCTTACTGATAGTGCTAGTGGAAATAGAACGCACCTGGAAAAATATTGAAAAACGTTTGTGTTTATGAACTTTTACAACCAATGCTTACACCCATTGAATGCTACTCAAGAGCAAATTTATCTTTAGCAGCTTTGTAGAGTAATGGCTGAGACCTGATCAGTGAAAGTCACTGGAAAACACCTTGGTAGAGGAGTGCATTATGCGGCGACGGCGATTTGTTCAATATGTTGGTCTTGGTGGTTTTGGTTTGGCAACAGGGTTGGGAAATCGAGCCTTAGCCGCCTTGTTACCTAATTCAGCGGGGACTACAAACCCTCGATCGAATCTACAAACGTTTGCCTTTGACGTTTTAACGGTAAATCGCGAGGGACAGGCGGTAGCGCACCAATCCCATCAGGCTCAATTCTTTGCCGAAGCGCTAGAAGGGGATGCGGCAATCAAGATGGTTGAGGTTCCAACCGGACGCTTTTTGATGGGTGCCCCTGCTACTGAGCGTTCCAGCCTTGAGAGTGAACGTCCACGGCATCGGGTGGCTGTTCCATCATTCTTTATGAGTCAGCAAGCTATAACGCAGGCGCAGTGGCGTACGGTGGCTGCGTTACCCCAGGTGAAGCGTTCATTGCGATCGAATCCATCTCACTTCAAGGGCGACTACCTCCCGGTGGAATCGGTCTCCTGGTTTGATGCTATGGAATTTTGCGATCGCCTTTCCCAACATACGGGCGCTGCCTATCGCCTGCCCAGTGAAGCCGAATGGGAGTATGCCTGCCGTGCCGGAACCACAACGCCGTTCCACTTTGGCGAAACCATCACCAGTCAATTAGCCAATTATGGCAGTGCCTTTACCTACGCGGCAGAAGCAGAGGGCGAGTACCGCCAATCCACCACTGTGATGGAGAGTTTCTCACACAATGCCTTTGGGCTAAGCGGGATGCATGGCAACGTGTGGGAATGGTGTGCTGACACCTGGCACGACAGTTATCACGGTGCGCCCAGTCGCAGTGTTGCCTGGGTGAACGGTGGCAAGGCTGACTGGCGATCGCTCCGGGGTGGAGCCTGGGCGGATACGCCAGATCAGACTCGTTCTGCGACTCGATCGGGCTATCCAGCCGCATCGTTAAATCGCATGATTGGTTTTCGGGTGTGTTTCGCGTAGGGCGAAGGAGACGAAATGACACTTGTAAATAAAATGCCAGTAACGGTTTTGACGGGCTATCTGGGAGCTGGCAAAACTACGCTGCTAAATCGCATTCTGACCGTACAACATGGGCAAAAAATTGCGGTTATTGTGAATGAGTTTGGTGAAGTGGGGATTGATCACCAACTGGTTGAGGGCGCAGACGAAGAAATTGTGGAAATGAATAACGGCTGCATTTGTTGCACCGTAAGGGGTGATCTAATTCGGCTCATTGGCAAGTTACTGGAACGGCGTGAGCAGTTTGACCATTTGTTGATTGAAACGACGGGGCTTGCTGATCCGGCACCTGTGATTCAGTCGTTTTTCATGGATGAGGTGATGCAAACGCAGACGGCATTGGATGCGATCGTCACTGTTGTCGATGCCAAACATGTTTGGGAGCACTGGGACAGCAGCGAAGTCCAGGAGCAGATTGCCTTTGCCGATGTCATTTTGCTCAATAAAAGTGACCTGGTGACACCTGAGATCCTTCAGACCTTAGAACAACGGGTACGCGGCATGAACGCGATCGCCAAAATCTACACCACCCAAAACTGTGATGTAGATCTGAAGGCGGTGCTGGGTGTGAAAGCATTTGACCTGAAGCAGGCATTGCGCATCGATCCTCAGTTTCTGGAAGAAGCGGCGCATGAGCATGATGAGTCTGTCTTCTCGGTTGCTATTACCGAACCGGGAACGGTGAGCAGCGACAAGTTGAACCGCTGGTTATATCAACTGGTGCAGGCTCAGGGTGCCAATATCTTTCGCATGAAAGGGATCATGAATGTGGATGACGAGGATCGCCGCTTCGTGTTTCAGGGCGTTCACATGACGCTCGATGGGAGACCGGGCAAACCCTGGAAACCGGATGAAAACCGCCGGAATGAATTGGTGTTCATTGGGCGTGACTTGAATGAAATGGCACTGCGGGATGAGTTCCGCACCTGTCTGGTTTAAATGGCGCGTGTAAGTATTGCGATCGTCATTTCCATTAACTATCCATCATTAACTATTCATCGAATCACGAGGAGGAGTGCATGAAGTTACAACATCGGCTCGGCGGGCTGGAGGGTTTAGGCCCGGTGGTCTTTCAAAAACGAGTGTTTGTGGAAGAGTGGGAAAAGCGGATTTTCGGCATCCACGTTGCCATGATGGGTTTGAGTAACCATCTGGAAGACACCTTACCGAAATATCCCATCAAAAAAGTTCCCACAGCCTTCAAAGATTTCTGGACGTGGGGACACCTGCGCACAGGCGCAGAAGGGATGAACCCCTTTGACTACTTTCGGTTACGCTACTACGAAAAGTGGCTGGGCGGCATTTCTGGCTTTTTCATTGAAAAGGGCTACATTACCAAAGCAGAATTGGATGCTCAAACGGCTGCCTATCTGGCAAGTGGCAATACGAACAGTGCGCCTTTACCTAAAGGTGGCAATCCCGCGATCGACGACCAGGTGATCCGCTACTTGCGTGAAGGCGATTCACCGAAGCGAGACATCGCTGCCAAACCCAAGTTCAAAGCAGGGATGAAAGTCAAAGTCAAAGACATTCCACCCGTTGCCCATACCCGTCTACCCGGACATTTGCGCGGCAAGATTGGCGTCATTGATTCGGTTTACCCCGGCGCTTACACCTACTTCTTCCCCACAGGTCCCGATGGTATTGGTACGCCCATGCCCGTTTACCTCGTCTCCTTTAGCCCCAAAGACCTCTGGGGCGAGGCGCTGTCGGAGCCCAATTCAACGTATTACGACGACCTGTTTGAAACCTATCTTGAAGCTGTGTGAGGAGAATGCTGATGAGCAGTTACAACTATTTTGAGTACGACACCGATCGCGAAATTTATAGTGCCGCCCGCGTCCGTGCATTAGAAGCCTTGCTGATTAAGAAAGGCGTGATTACGGGCAACACGGTTGATAAGGTGTTGGACTACTTCAAAACGGAGATGGGGCCCTTTAACGGTGCCAAAATTGTGGCGCGTGCCTGGACTGATCCAGCCTTCAAAGCGCGCTTATTGGAAGATGCCAATGCGGCGATCGCTGAAATGAAATTTCCACCGGGTATGTCCGGTGCCGAAGGGGAACACATGAAGGTAGCGGAAAACACGCCCAAAGTGCATAACGTGATTGTGTGTACCCTCTGCTCCTGCTATCCCTGGACGACGCTGGGCTTACCCCCCTACTGGTTCAAGGATCCAACCTTCCGCGCTCGTGTGGTGCGCGAACCACGAGCCGTTTTGAAGGAATTTGGGGTGACACTCGATCCATCCGTTGAAATTAAGGTTTGGGACAGCAGTTCCCAGATTCGCTGGTGGGTACTGCCCGAACGTCCCGCTGGCACTGAAGGCATGAGCGAAGCCAAACTGGCCTCGTTATTAACTCCAGAAGCCATGATGGGAGTCGCCAAAGTAACGGTTGCCTGACGACGTCGTGTTTGACAGAGAGAAGAACTATGCAAACGAAGTTTGAGCACTTTGCGACTACCAGTATGTTGGGTGCAAAAGATTCTCCTCCACGCTGTAATGGAGAGATTCGCTTTGACGATTCCTGGGAAAGCCGCGCCTTTGGTATCGCGATCGCCCTTTCCAAAAAAGGGCACTACGAATGGGAGGAGTTTCGGCAGCAGCTCATTGCCTCGATTGCAGCATGGGAAGCAGAACACGCGTTAGATGACCCAAGCTGGAATTACTATCAGCGTTGGCTTGCAGCACTAGAGCATCTAGCACTGGAATCAGCGTTGGTTACACCAGAGGAACTGGATCAGCAGATGGAAGCGTTTGCGGCTGAGGCGGCCAAAGCAGCAGCGCCCGACACTTAAGTGTGCTCAGGCTAGAGTGTGCTTAGGCTAAAACAGGCTTTCCAGTCGTGATTGCCTGCTCAATAATGTCTGCGGCTCGCTGTACGCCTCCTGCCCGATTCGTCGCGGACTGTAAGCGGAGAGCGTTTTCCTTATAGGAAGGTTGGGTCAGGACTCGTTGAACCGCAGACCGCAGTTTGTCCACATTCAACTGCTTTAACGGAATCATTTCCCCCACTCCTGTCCAGGCAATGCGAGCCGCAACCCCTGGTTGATCGTTGGCTACAGGAATCGCGACCATCGGCACTCCATGTTTGACGCATTCCATCGTTGTATTCATGCCCGCGTGGGTAATCATTAAGGTCGCTCTTGCTAACAGCTCTAATTGGGGAGCATAGGACACGACGATCGGATCTCCTGCCAGTCTCGGCAAGTCCTCTGGTTGAGCTGAGCCTCCTAAGGAAATAACTAATTGCGCATCCAACCCTTCACAGGCCGTCGCGATCGTTTGAAACACTTCTACAATCCGATTTTGTAACGTGCCCATAGACGCATAAATCAGCGGTTGCTCGGTCAATTTCTCGTAAGGAAAGGGAACGGCTGCTCGACTGGACGGGGTGTGGTAAGTGCCTGTGAAATGAAACCAGGGGGGCAAGTTTTGCCGAGGAAACTCAAATTCAATGGGTGCCTGGCTGAGTTGAGCCAGTTTGGAGTAAGCATCATTGGGTTTGGCGTAACGGGGTAAGGCTTGGGCTTTGCGATACTGATGGATGAGGTTGCCCATGGGTAAAGCGACCAGATTTAACAGGGAATAGCCAAATTGGTTACGAAGCCGTGCCCAAACGCTCGTGCTGTAGGGCCAGGATGTAAAAAAAGGTGGAATGATAGGATCCTGGTTCAGCACAACAGCGCTGCCAACCGTGATAAAGGGGATGCCCAGAACATCCGCGATCGACCCGCCTTCAGCCACTCCTTGATTGACCAATAAAGCCTCCACCTGTGCCTCTCTCATTGCGGAGGGCGCATATTGTAGATTAATAGCGCACAGTCGTTTCAGCGCTTGAATGGTGTACTGCAAGGCTGCCAACCCCTTCAATTCTCCTAACTGCTGTAGGATGTTGGCACTTGAACCAACGGGATACTCAGTCTCGCCAAGGGGGATAAATTCAATCCCAGCCGCCTCCACTTTCGATTGAGCGTCGGCTACCCCAAACAATGTCACTCGATGACCGCGCCGTTGCAATTCCTGACCCAGAGGAAGCATTGTATTGAGAGGTCCCGTCGCTGCGCCAGGTGTGAGAATGCCAAAGTGGGTCATGATTATATCCCTCCGTACAGCCAGAAAGCCTATCCATAGTAAACAGGATCTCTGGCTTTGCTGATATGCTCCTGACGGTAAACGCGACGGCAACCTTAAAAACTTTTAACATTGAAAGGATTGTGGCAACGGCTTAAGCATCGCTTGGGTGCTTTTCTTTCTAAATAAGAGGCTTTCTGTATGACTCATTCGTCCTCAAAGGCTTTGCTCGATCGCTGGACACTAACCGGAAAGAAAGCGCTGATCACAGGAGGCACTAAGGGCATTGGGCTGGCGATCGCGCAGGAATTTCTTGCGCTGGGTGCTGAAATTATCATTGTTGCCCGTAACCAAGATGTTTTATCACAACGTCTAGAGGCATGGCGGCAAACTGGTCAGCAAGCCCACGGTATTGCTGTGGATGTGGCAACGAGGGAAGGCCAGCAACAGCTTTTGGAGTTTGTTCACGCTCAGTTTGGGCATCTCGATATCTTGGTCAACAACGTTGGCACAAACATCCGTAAGAAAACTGTGGAGTACACCGACGTGGAATACGCCACTATTTTTCAAACAAATCTGACTTCGATGTTTGAGCTTTGCCAACTCACCTATCCACTATTGAAAGACGTTGAGACTGCCAGTATTGTGAATATTGGTTCCGTTGCTGGATTGACGGCCATTCGGACAGGGACGCCCTATGGTATGACAAAAGCCGCTCTGGTGCAGCTTACGCGCGGTTTGGCTGTGGAGTGGGCAACCGATGGCATTCGCGTCAATACGATCGCACCCTGGTTCATTCAAACGCCTCTCACAGAATCACTTCTAAACAATCCTGATGTATTGAAGGACGTGAAAGCACGAACCCCAATGGGACGTGTTGGCCAACCCGACGAGATTGCTGGACTCACGGCGTTTTTGTGTATGCCTGCCGCAAGTTACATCACAGGGCAATGTATTGCGGTAGACGGTGGGTTTACAGCGTTCGGCTTTTAAGACTTAATCACTCACAACAGCAACATGATCGTTCAGGTAGTCTAGTAAAGGCTTCAATCCTGTAAACGTTTCCATAATGCGATCGGGAAAATTGTTCGCCAGGACAGCTTCATCTGTTAAGGGATGGGTGGCAATCACTTGTTTGAATCGCAATAGCTCAATGTCTGGGTGATCGCGGGTATATCCTTGCGGAGCCGTTTTCAGCTTTTCGCCGCTGAGTTCACCAAAGAGCTGTTTGAATGTTTTGTGATTCAAGATCGCTTTGAAGGGTTTGGCATTGTGATCAATGGTTTCCCGGAAGCGGGTTAACTGGGCTGAGGTTGGCATGTATAAACCGCCTGCCAGGAAGGATTGATTGTGGGGTGCGAGGTGTAGGTAATAGGGCATGCGAGGCGACTTTCTGCCACCTGCTGCGATCGAGGCTGCAAAGTGTGTTCGGTAAGGCGATTTGTCTTTAGAGAAGCGAACATCGCGATAAATCCGCATAACGCAATCTTTGGCGGTGATAGGACCCAAATCCTCAATTGCCCTGAGGTTCGCAATCACGTGATCCACAAGCTGCTCGAATTGCGCTCTTGCGTTTTCATAGGTTGCTCGATGTTGCTCAAACCAACCGCGATCGTTGTTGTCCTCAAGCTGAACCAAAAAATCTAATACGGGCTGTAAGTTAGTCGCTTCCATGATGCCTGCATTCAGCGTCTCTTCGTTGCAATACCCATCCACTTTAATGTACGGGTGTTAAACAAAGCACTTTACGCCAATCTCATACTCAACCATTCTGGTTAACGTGCTGGTTAAGAAGTGCAGCGTTTCTTCGATCTCACGTGTTGTTTAGGGCACATTGTTGCTATCAATACCGTTCTCTTCAAATCATCAGTTCTATGAAAACAACTCAAATTGGCGCTGTAGCATTGTTGGGCCTTGGCTCCGTCCTCTTCTCTCTTCCCGCATTAGCCGCCTATCCTGCTCTGTATTGGTGGCGACAACCAGTTAGTTATAGTGTTCGTGGCTGCTTCAACCAGGCCGAAAAAGCCATGAAGCAGGAAGGGTTGCAAGGGATTGAAATCGGCAACAGTGATGTTTATGGACACACAGACGAATCGGCTGTTGCCATTACGTGTTTTGATTCAGGTGGAAAAACGCAAGTTGTCATCATGGTAACGGGTTCTGACTCTGCTGAAGTCAAGGAACTACGCGAAACGATGAAGAATGCGTTTTAGACATGTGCCTTTTAGACATGAGACTGTCAGGGCAAACGGTATGACAACCCAAACAGCACGCTTGATGGAAATCAAGCCGTTACAGTAGGTACAGACGCTTTCATTCGCATTCACTACACCCCATACCCTATCCCCTATCCCCGTATTTATAGGACTGTAGCTTACACAATCAATAGCCGCTGTAAGGCTGCGAAGCCAATCGCGTCTAGCAACCATGCTTTTATACTCAGCGATCGCCCATTGTCTTCTTGATGATGGGCGATTCCTGTGTCTTCAGCAGGTGCAACCGACTCATCCCTCATCCCCCATCCCCTACTTCCCACTCCCTACTCCCTACTCCCCACTCCCAATTTCCAGAACCATAGCCTACCCAGCCAGTCGTCGCCGCAAGTTATCAGGAAGCAGGATGTCCCGTTTGGGGGTGCCGTATAGTAGCGTAAAATTGTCTTCCACCCGGCACTTCTACCTTACCCCTCATGTACTGCGACTACCTGGTTCAAATTCTGACCGCCCGTGTGTACGATGTTGCACAGGAAACGCCGTTAGAGGTCGCTCCCAACCTGTCGGCACGGTTGCAGAATACAGTGCTGCTGAAGCGGGAAGACATGCAGTCTGTCTTTTCCTTCAAGCTCCGGGGGGCGTACAACAAAATGGTGAATCTGCCACCTCATCTACTGGCGAAGGGAGTCATTGCGGCCTCGGCGGGAAACCATGCTCAGGGGGTGGCTCTGGGGGCGCGTCAGTTGGGTAGTCGGGCGTTTATCGTGATGCCGATGACCACACCGCAAGTGAAGGTGGATGCGGTCAGAGCGCGGGGAGGGGAAGTGGTCTTACATGGTGACACCTACGACGATGCCTACGCTTACGCTCGCCAGTTGGAGGTAGAAAAAGGGTTAACGTTTATTCATCCCTTTGATGATCCAGAAGTAATTGCTGGGCAGGGAACGATCGGCATGGAAATTTTGCGCCAGTATCAGCAGCCCATTCATGCCATCTTTGTGGCGATCGGCGGTGGTGGGCTGATCTCTGGCATTGCTGCTTACGTGAAGCGCATCCGTCCCGACATCAAAATTATTGGCGTAGAGCCCGTTGACGCCGATGCAATGTCTCAATCTTTAAAGGCGGGAAAACGAATCCGGTTGCCCCAAGTCGGTTTGTTTGCGGATGGCGTGGCTGTGCGGGAAGTGGGGGAAGAAACCTTTCGCCTGTGTCAACAGTATGTGGATGAGATCATGCTGGTTGATACAGATGCCACCTGCGCAGCGATTAAGGATGTGTTTGAAGATACCCGTTCGATTCTGGAACCTGCGGGAGCGTTGGCGATCGCGGCTGCCAAAGCCTATGTAGAACGGGAGCAAATTCAGGGAGAAACGCTGGTCGCCGTTGCCTGTGGTGCCAACATGAACTTCGATCGTCTACGGTTTGTGGCGGAACGGGCAGAACTGGGGGAACGCCGCGAAGCCATTTTTGCTGTCACCATTCCTGAAGCACGGGGTACACTGCGCAAGTTCTGTGAATGTATGGGCAGACGCAATCTGACGGAGTTTAACTACCGCATTGCGGATGAGCAAGAAGCCCATATTTTTGTGGGAGTACAAATTGAAAACCGCGCTGATGCGGCAAAGATGGCTGAAGCGTTTGAAGCCTGTGGATTTAAAACGCTGGACTTAACCGACGACGAGCTCACGAAACTGCATCTGCGTCATATGGTGGGTGGACGTTCGTCCCTGGCTCACAATGAATTGCTCTATCGGTTTGAGTTTCCTGAGCGTCCCGGTGCCTTGATGAAATTTGTCAGTTCTATGAGTCCCGATTGGAATATCAGCCTCTTTCACTACCGCAATAATGGAGCAGACTACGGGCGGATTGTAGTCGGCATGCAGGTGCCACCGCACGAAATGGAAGAGTGGCAGGCCTTTCTTGATACGCTTGGCTATCGCTACTGGGATGAAAGCCAGAATCCAGCCTATAAGCTGTTTCTTGGGTAGTTTATTGTGATCCCATTGCAAATTCAAACGCCAACATAATTGATGTCTACGACTTACTGGTATGAAGGTCGTTGTCCCCAGAGCAACAGGCTGCTACGGTTGCCACGTACGGCGGTGGTGGAAGCGATCGCCCATACTTTAATGCAGCACCTCGCCAGCAATGACCGATATGCGCTGGAAGGCAAGATGTATGGAGTTTTATTGGTTGAAACACCTTCAGGCGAGCAGCAAGTATTGAAAGCATTTTCTGGGCTGCTCAATGGTGAAAGTGCGGTGGAGGGATGGGTGCCACCGATTCCAGGAAGAGAGCAGGTTGCCCTTGAGGAAGCTCAGACGCTTGCGAGTTTAGAAACCATTAAGCAAGAGTTGCTTATCTTGCAGCAACATCCAGACCGAAAACAGTATGAATTGTTAACACAGGAGTTTGAAACACGCTTACAGCAACTTGCATGGCATCAGCAGCAGCGCAAGCAGGAACGGCAACATCAGCGTCAGACAGTTTTAGAAACGTTGGAGGGAGATGCTTTAGCAATAGCGCTGAAGCAACTGAACGAACAGAGCCAGCGGGATGGCATCGAGCGACGGCACCTCAAGCGCCAACGGGATAGCGTCTTGCAACCTCTCAAGCAACGCCTTGATCAGATGAACGATCGCATACGCGCCTTAAAGCAACAGCGCAAAGAACGGTCTCGTCAGCTTCAAGCACAGATGCATGCAAGTTACTGGCTGACCAACTTTGCAGGGCAATCACTCCCCCTTCAGGCGTTAATGCCTCAAGGTGCCATGCCCACGGGAACGGGAGATTGTTGTGCGCCCAAACTGCTACACTTTGCAGCCACACAGGGGTTTAAACCATTAGCCATGGCAGAGTTTTGGTGGGGGGCTTCTTCCAGCGATGGCACCAAAGTACAGGGAACTTTCTATGGAGCGTGTGCAGAGCGTTGTCAACCGTTGATGGGGTTTCTATTGTCAGGGCTAACCGAGTTTTCTCCGCCCAAGGCAGCCGCTTTGCCTGCAATCAAAGAGACAGAATCTGGTTGCAACGGTAGCGGTGTGGTTCAGGATACGCTGCTGACAGCGCCATTGTTAAAGCAAGATCTTTCACTAGCCATTCTCTACGCCGATGACTGGTTAATTGCAGTAGACAAACCAGCAGGACTGCTCTCTGTGCCCGGTCGTTACCACGATCGTCAGGATAGTGTGCTTAATCGCTTACGGTATGGCGTACCTGATGGCTTATCACTGCTAACAGTACACCGTCTGGATCAGGAAACGTCGGGTATTCTCCTATTGGCAAAGGATACACAAACTCATCGCCACCTAAGCCAGCAGTTTCAGCAACACACGGTTTATAAAGTCTATGAAGCCGTGTTGTCTGGAACCATCGAACAAACAGACGGTGTGATTGATTTGCCGCTGTGGGGAGATCCTTGCGATCGCCCGTATCAAACCGTTGATTGGCAGCGGGGAAAACCCAGCATTACCCGCTTTCAGGTGATGGCAAAGGAGAAAAACTTGACCCGCGTGGCATTCTTTCCATTAACTGGGCGAACTCATCAAATCAGAGTGCATGCTGCCGATCCAAGGGGACTTGGGGTACCGATTTTGGGCGATCGTCTTTATGGATGTCGTGCAGACGCCGATCGGTTACATCTTCATGCACGCGAACTTCGCTTTGAGCATCCGCAAACAGGACAGACCCTCCACTTAACAAGTCCTACAAGATTTAGCGGTGCCATAGGTTCAAAGCTTTAATGGTGCCAGTTTTAAGCATTTGAGCGGTATAAGCTATCTGTGATTTAAAAAGTTTGCAACACAGCGCCATCACAAGAGGCAGAGGGCAGAAGGTAAAACCTCATCTATCAGGCTTTGACCGCAGCAGTGTGTCCTAACGAACCTGCGCACTGCTGTAAAACACAAGAAAAGGAAAGGGAAAATAGCTGGAATCACCGTCCTTTTCCCTTTCCCCGTTTGCAGAGGCTTCGAATAACTTGACTAAGGCTTAAGCGTTAACCAACTCAGCGGTTGGGCTTGGTGCAGAGGCCAGGATTTGCTTCAGGTTTTCTGGCTGCATAAATGCAATGTAGCGTTGAGCAATTTGGGGCGTCAGCAGTTCGATCAGCAGGCGGTTTTCGACCCACAGCTCAATGATGTCGAAGAAACCCTGGCGGTTGCAGTACAGCAGCTTCCAACCTTCACGAGCAGCGATGCGCTCAATCTGTTCGTAGGGAAGGGGGACAGAGAGGGCTGCGTGGGTCGCAACAAAGGGAGGATTGAAGCCGCTCGGTGTAAATTCAGCCTGTTCTTCGCCCTCATTACCTGGCACTAAGACGGTACCTGCGGGCAAAAGCTCAATCATGGTGCCGCGATCGTCTAAGGCCAGAACCATATAACCGCCTTCATGACCAGGGAATGGAGCATAGTCGCCCTGCCAAATTTCTGCCAGTACTTGAGCAACATGCAGGGGATTTTCAACCGCGATGGAAATGTGATGAATCATTGGAATACTCTCAGTGTGATTGTAGAGAACGTTGCGAAGGCTGTTGACGCAGGTTTGGTTTAATCGTCATGCGCTTCAAGTAACGTTCAATGTTGTACAGACCCACGTATTTCTAGCCGTTTGCCACTTATGCAGTTTTTGCAGTAAAAGTTTTCCAGAAACCAAGTTTTTCTCTGTATCGTCTTTGCCTGCCCTCACATAGCAGCCTCAAATCAGTTCTGAGAAACACGTCATAATTGCAGCGATCGGCGATCGGCCGTCAGCAGTCCGAAGCCGATTGCTAGCTAATGACATCAATAGGCGTCTCACAACTTAAAGAGGATCGCTATAGGTGCGCCCTGGCTGCTGCTTAGGATCACGAATTAAATAAAACCGAATATTCTGACTGTACGGGCGAAGCCTTTGGCAGTCATTTGAGCGGCTACGGACAGACTTTGTCCCAAAGGCTTCGCCCCTACCAAAGCTCGGACTTATTTAATTCCCATTCCTTAGGATCACGAATTCAATAAATCGACAAATGGTTTGCAGATAGGGGCGATCGACCGTTCGCCGCTTACGAGGAATACCGATGTGATTAAATTCTCGTTCCTTAGAAGCTCGGTTTCTTTGGGCAAGCCTTAAACGTAGTACCGCCTTTGGGAAATTCGATCGCTCGTAGATGCATAAGGGTGACGTGCCCAGATATAGATCAGTACATCAGGGTTCGTTACATTCACCAATGCACTCGCTTAATCTCTAGCCAACCCTGTTGATGAGTAGGGACGAACATCTGTTCACCTCTACCTGAAAGCAATTTTTTGGTTCTATTTAATCTGTGATCCTTAGTGACAAGATTGAAAGGGCGAGCGTTCTTGACCAAGTTGCAGAGCCTCGACGGAGAATCAACCAACGCATCGTTAGGCACACGTTATGGGTACGGCATCGCACTACTGGAGATTAGTCAGAATTGATAGCGCTGGAAGCTGGAAAGCCGAGACGATCGCGTCGGCGGAAACCTTCTTCAAGCAGCAATTTCCCACGCTGGACTATACCGATGTGGTTGATTCTCATGTGCAACAGCACTTATTGACTCTGGTGCGTGAGCGATCGACGATCGCCAGCGATGCTGAGGCTCAAACTGCGGCGCTGTGTCTGCGCTGTTTTATCTCCAATCAGATTCAACAGGTCTGCTTAAAGCTAGAGGCACAGTTTGGCAGCAGTCATGGCTTTACCCGCCACGATCTGGTGCCACTTGTACTGGATGATGTGGGCGATCGCGTCCCCGTCTCAAAGCAAGGGACGTACCAATCCTTTGCGATGAAGGTGCTGGAAAGCTTTGATCCATCCTGTAGCAGTCTGTCAACCTGGACAACGCGGTTGGTGAAGTGCCATCCAGAGCTAAATGCCTTTTTGCTGGAGCGCGGGGTTTACCTGATTAGCACTTGGGCTTTGCTCAACGACACCACGCCAAAGCAGCTACAGCGAATTCTCATTGAGTTCCATCAGTTGTCTACGGTTGAAGTCGAGCAAGCTTACGCGCTGCTGGAGGTCTACCATGCGGTTTATCGCCGCGATCGCCTGAAGCAACGTCAAGCTGGCATCAAGGGAGCCTGCTTACCACCCAATCTCAGCCAGCTACAGCAGATAGCTCAGGGATTACAGCCCAAACTCGGTCGGCTACTAGCGGCTGAAACGCTGATGGCTCAACTTCAAACGTTGGGCGATCGCGTACGAGAGTATCGCCTCTACGTTAAAGGCGGCTTTCGATCAACCGAATCGCTGGATAGCCCTGAGAACCCAGACAGTCGGGCGTTGATTGACTCTATCCCTGCTCCAGACGCGTCTGCTGAGGCGGAGGATGACCACACGGCGTTTTTGACCGCCTATCGTCAACAGTTTCGCGCTTGTTTAGATCAAGCCACTGGGCAGGTGACGCGCGATCGTATCCAACTGCTCCAACGCAAAGGGGCATCCAAAGCACAGCAGTTTATTACCGCCCTCCAACTCTTTCATTGTCAGGGCAAAGCAATGGGCGACATCGCACAAGCCGTGGGGCTGGAGGCACAGTATCAAGTGACCCGCCTGCTCAATCTCAAACCGTTTCGGGCTGATATTCGTCAGACGTTACTGACTCTGTTGCGCGATCGCATTCTGGAGCAAGCCACGCGTTATGTCAGTCCCGATCGCTTGAAAAACCTTGATCAGCAATTTGATGCCGCCCTGGATGAACAAGTCGGTGTGGTCTTTCAGGAAGCCGAAGCTGAAGCGAGCACAGCCAAACACCGCTCTACTACAAGTCTGTTTTCACGCACCCTTTGTCAACAAGTTGACCAATTGATTCAGCAGGGGGTGGGGAGTAGGGAGTCAGGAGCCAGGAGTCAGAAGTCAGCGACCGAAAGTAACCCTTGATTGCTCTTACAAAACCCAAAACTCTCTAGCGTACCGGCGCAAAGCGCTACTCAAAACTCAAAACTCAAAACTCTCTCCCCCGCTCCCCCGCTCCCCCTGCTCCCCCTGCTCCCCCTGCTCCCACCCAAAATTCGTACCTATGAGTGACTATCCCATGCCAACACAAACTGGACTGCTTGATTACGCTTCACTGCCCATAGCGGCGGTTTCTCTAACGGCGGCACAGGTCGATCGCGCGATCGACCTCAGCAGTCGGGTTAATGAACCGCAGCAATGGCAGACTTACCTCAACGCACTAGCTGTTTTTGGACTGGAGCAATGGTTACAGGAACGAGCGCCAAATCTGACTGTGAATCTTGACGATTGCACAGCCGTTCAGCCAGCAGATTCGCCACAGCCAGTTGTTTCTAACCTGAGTGTCGGAGCGTTCAAGCTGTGTCTGATTACCAACGGCAGCGCGATCGATGCGGTGATTACAGTCCCAGGTGCTGCGATCGAGCAACCAGACCTGGCAGCCCACTTTTATGTGTTGCTGGAGGTGGCTGAGGAGCAAGAGCAGGTGACGGTGCTGGGGTTTGTTCGCTATGACCAGCTAACCAGCCAACTGCAAGCCAACCGACAACAGCCCGACGCTGAGCAGAACTACGCCTTGCCGCTCGCCTGGTTCGACCAGGAGCCCGATCAACTGCTGCTGTTTTTGCGGTGCCTGGAACCGATCGCGATTCAGTTACCAGTGGGGGGGCAGGAGGCAGAAGGCAGAAGGCAGGAGGCAGGAGGTAATCTTGTTGACTCCACAAGCGAAGCAGGAGCCAATGATGTTAGCGGGAGTCGGGAGTTGGGAGTCGGGAGTTGGGAGGGGATGACAGGTGACCTGCTTCAGCGAGTGACGCAGCCAGCGGTGAATGCGGGGCTTTGGCTGCGGGATGAACTGGATCAACTGGCGCAACAGCTTTCCTGGTCTCTCTTACCGCCACTGGAAACGGCATCCGCCCTGCGATCGACGCCAGCAGAACTGAACGCGATCGCAGCGGCCCTGTCTCGCGCCAATATTGTCGTACCACGTCAGACTCGGGTCGCGTATCGAGACGTCATTGTCGATCATCTGTCGCTCCGCCTGTACGCCGTTGCGTGGTCACTGTTTGACGCACCGTCTTCTGGTGAGACGACGGAACAGGAGTGGACGCTTGTGCTGATTCTCGGTGCGCAGCCTGATACCACCCTGACTCAGCCCGTGTCGTTGCGCGTGAGTGATCAAACGCAGGTTCTGGTAGAACGGATACTAGAGCCTGCCACCTCTTTCGTCTATGCCAGCGTGATTGGGAGTTGGGATGAACAGTTTATAGCCACGATCGATCTGATGAATGGGCAAGCCCTCACCCTTCAACCCTTCGCGTTTGCGCCTGATCAAACACCATGACTGCTACGTTTCGGCTCAAAGTCCAGCGTTTAAACGACATCTGCTTGTTTGAATTGAGGTGGGGCCGCGGACAGCAGCTTGTCGCGACCGTGAGCGAACCAGAAGCACTAACGCGTCTTTATCAGGACTGGCAACGCGCCTACCTCAACTTCTACAAAACGGTGCCACTGGCGATCAAGCCAATGGACTTACCAGATCAGAATGACGCGCTGCGAGGACGGGCAGGGGCTTCGGGCGACATTTTTGCGCCGCCCAATTGGCAGGCAAAGCTGGTGCAGGCAGAAGCCAGTCTGCTGTATGCCTTTCATCAGTGGCTTCGGAGTGCGGAACTGTACGAAATTCGGCAGCAGATCGTGCGCTGTGCGGCAACGTTGACCACACCCGAAGCGCATGTCGATCTTGCGCTCACCTGTGATCCGATCGACCTGGAACGCTTGCCCTGGGAAGCCTGGGAAATCGGCGCTGAGTTGGGCACGACGGCACCGATTCGGATTTTCCGCACGCCCGCCAATATTCGGGCAGAGGCCCAAAGCAGATCACGTCAAAAACGACGTCGTGCAAGAATTTTGGCGATTTTGGGTGATGATACAGGATTGAACTTTCAGGCGGAACGGGATGCCGTACGATCGCTGGCCGCTGTTGCCGAAGTGCAATTCATGGGCTGGCAGGCGGGGCAGTCTCCCGGTGATCTGAAAACTCAAATTTGTCAGGCGATCGCGGATGAGCAGGGTTGGGATGGCCTGTTTTTTGCTGGACATAGCAATGAAACGGCCATGACTGGCGGCGAGTTGGCGATCGCGCCCGGTGTCGTGATGATGATTCGAGAAATGACCCAGCCCTTGACGGTGGCGAAAGAGAACGGGCTGAAATTCGCGATCTTCAACTCTTGCAACGGTCTAAGCATTGCTGAATCGCTCATTGATCTGGGGTTAAGCCAGGTCGTTATCATGCGCGAACCCATTCACAATCAAGTAGCACAGGAGTTCTTGCTGGCGTTTTTGCGTCATCTGGCAACCTTTCAGGATCTTCACGCTTCAGTGCTGGCCGCCTGTCGATCGCTGCAACTGGAACGACACCTGACCTACCCATCGGCGTACCTCATCCCATCCTTGTTCTGCCATCCCGATGCAGAACGCTTCCGCCTTGAATCGATCGGCTGGCGACACCGCCTTCGTCCCTGGTTGCCGACCAGAGTTGAGGCGATCGCATTGGGCATCTTGCTGCCATTGAGCCTGTGGTCGGACGCACAAGATTTTTTGCTGGCACAACGCCTTTGGGTACAGGCAGCCTATCGCGATGTCACCCGACAAGTGCCTGCTGTTGCCACGCAACCTGTGACGCTGGTTCGCATTGACGAAAAATCCATTCGTCGCGCAGGCATCAGTACCCCGAATCCCCTTGATCGCGCCTATCTTTCCCGCCTCATCGATCGCCTGACCATTTTAAAAGCAACGGTCGTGGGGCTGGATTATGTGCTCGATCGTCCCCAACCAGGCAAAGATCCCCTTCTGGCTAAGTCCGTGAAAACCGCTGTGCAGCAAAACGCAACTTGGTTTGTGTTTGGGTCACAGCAACGTCCGGGGGAAGGGGAAATTGGGGTAAGTTCTGAAACAGGCATTGCTAGCTTTAACTGGAGTTTGCAAGGGTCTCTGGAGGCGTACCCCTGGTACATGGAGCTACCAACGGCTCCGATGGCCTGCTCACCCACCTGTCCCTTTTCCTACCTGCTCACGCTGGCTCGAACGTTACAGCAAACGGCTGCCCCTGAGCGACCACAGCCACAGCTTCAAAGCCAGACAGATTTTCGGGCTCAAGTACTGCGCTCGTTGCAGCAAGCCGACCCGATCGCGCCCTCGCCCCAGCGCACGACCCTCACCACGCTCAAGCACATCCATCTCTCGCCATTAACGACCTGGGTGCAGCCCTTTGATCAGCTTTGGCTTCAGCCCATCATTGATTTCTCGGTACCACCAACGCAGGTGTACAACACCATTGCGGCATGGCAGTTGCTTGAGCCTGCCCAATCGGCTTCCTTAGATTTCCGGCAAACGATCGTGATCATCAGCCAGGGAGGCTACGAAGAAGCAGGCGTAACGGCTTCAGAACCAGATAATTTCCCGGTGCCTCCTGCCATTCGTTACTGGCGATCGCGATCGCCAACGCTCGTTGATCCACAGCAACCGTTCGCTGGCTCCGAAGCGCACGCCTATATGGTTAACCAGTTACTCACGCATCGGCTTGTCATACCCATTCCAGATTTGTGGTTAGTCAGCATCGTCGTGCTGATGGGTAAAGGGATTGCGCTCAGCCGACAGCGCCAGCTACAACGGCGATCGTTGTGGTGGCTGATTCCTGTCAGCCTTGCCTACGGGCTCATCAGTTTACAGATGTATCTTTCGGTGGCGGTGTTACTGCCCTGGGTCTTGCCTATTGTCACCGCCTGGGTTTACATTTTACCGACATGGGTGAGAAAGAAGACGCATGGATAATTGCAACCGAAGCATAGAGAACTGCTTGCCGAAAGGGAACTGGGCGGGAGCGCAACAACTCAGGCATACCGCTGCTAGCCGATGGCTATTAGCCGTCGTACTAGCAGGTATGAATGCTGCCATACTGCCAACCATGCTCAAACCATTGGCAGTCTCTGCAGCCATTCCCGTATCACCAGAATCAGAATCAGGTTGGGATAACATCCTCAAGCCTTTGGCACGAAAAAAGCGACCCTTAGGTTCACGGGGTGGTCTTTGTGCCCTGACGCCAGCCCGATTGGGTACAAAAACAGAGTTGTGGAACCTGCGTCCTCTGTTTGTTTGGCAAGGTGCAGTGAGTCAAATCGCGGTGCGCCCAGTCGGCAAAGCAGAGGTACTTTGGCGTTATACCCCCACATCTACCCATACGACTCAACCCTATAGTCAGGCTTCTTATGATGGATCACCCTTACAACCAGGGCAAACCTACGAATGGCTTATCTTTGACCAATTCGCAGGACCATCCTCCGAACCCACGCTCATACTCCCCTTTCATGTAATGGATGCGTCAATACGATCGACCATCACTACCCAATTACAAACGCTAGAAACGAATCTGCAAAAACAAAGCGCATCCGCTGAAATAACTGCACAACAGCGCACTAAGTTCTTTGTCGATCGCCAGCTTCCAGCAGACGCACTGCAAACAGTTTTCGCGGTAAAAACACCCTCAACATCGCTAAAGCAGGCCATTCAAACGCTGCCGTCGCAACTGTGTAAAGCCTCCGGAGGCTAAGCGATCGTCTTTGCCGTCCGTATTAATTAAACCTGAGAAGCGTATTCCCCGCCTCTTCTGAACCAAGACCCCAACCAACTGTGCAATGCGAAGCGCTTTTCGCCTACCCTGCGTTAACACCTTCTGGAGGGGTCTACTGCTCCGCAGAAGCAAGCTAGAGGGGACGCAGCCTGTTTTGCTTGTGAGAACTGACAAAGCTTGTCTCGTGTTCTCACAAGCAAAAACACCAAATTGGGGGGCTTGGGGGCACCCCCCCAATGCTCGGATTCGCCAACCTTCTAAATACCCAATAGCCTAATGTAAAAGGGTTTGCCTTTCCATCCTTGCATAAGTCCACAACCGCCAGAAATATAAGTCGACAGACAATATTTCTGCAGGTTTAGCCATGCCATCCGCCCCCTGTGCTCCTCTCGCTGTGTTGAAAAGTAAGACAAGCTTTGCTCGCAGCCCTTTGCCCGTTTCCATGCTCCAGCAAGGGCAACTTTTATTTGTAGCACCCGAATATCAGGGTGGTCTCATTCTACAAAAGCCCTTCTACACAGATTTTGTGGGACCTGGTGCCGCGATCGGCGCTAGCTTCGACAGTAGCTGCACCGCTATTCATCCCTTAGGCATCGTCAACTTTCGTGTCCCAACAACGCTCAGGGAACGTCAGCAAGCCTACCAGAAGCGAATTCACTATAGCGATCGGTTAGCAGAAATTGCCAGTACCTATCAAGCATCGCGTCGAGCCGCTCTCATTGTGGCCCAACTATGCGAATGGGTTGGCGTTGAAGAAGCACAAAAAATTCCGTTGGAGCTCGTTGCGCAAATGGCGGGCGTTTCCACCAAACTCATCCGCACAGTGTGGGATCAGCGAGCAGAACACTGTCAATTCGTTTCACCCAAAGCGATCGCACCATCAATGGCATGAACTCTGCATACGTGCCATGCCGCTAGAAATACATCAATTCGTCCACAATGATCCATCTTGTTAAGCCATGAACGTCAAAGCCATTGCCATTCCCTTGCCCTCTGAAGCATCAGCAAAGACATTAAATCGCCTCCTCACCAGTCTTGTTTTTGTCCTTGCCGTTGTGTCAATTCATTCTGTTGTTGAGCACGATCGCCCCTCGTCAAGTCCTTCTAGCGTAGCGTCGACTTCAGTTCAGGTGTTTCAATCCCCCCGGTGAAATATGAACGGCTACAGGCAAATTTCCGAAAACAAGGTGGAGTGTGGAATGTAGAGTGTTTTTCGTTAGAGTAGAAACCATCACTGCTTAGCTTATCGTTGGGATACGATCGCATGGATTTGCTGAAACGTCGTCAATTCCTCCAAATTAGTGGAGCAGCGCTGACAACGATAGGAATGCGGCAGTGGGAAGTGATGGATCAAGGCGATCGCTTAGCCCGTGTGCTGGCAAACCCAACCCCACGCAAGCTCGCATTGTTGGTCGGCATTAACCAGTACCCCAATAACGACGAACTGGCAGGAGCCGTCATGGATGTGGAACTACAGCGGCAATTGCTGATGCATCGCTTTGGGTTCACCCCTCAAGATATTCTCACCGTCACCGATGCCTATGCGACCCGCCAGAACATTCTGACCGCGTTCGAGGAGCATTTGATTAAACAGGCAAAACCGGGCGATGTGGTCGTCTTTCACTTTTCGGGGCATGGGTCACGGGTCAGCGACACCCCCGACTGTGACGAACAGGCTCTCAAATTGAGCGATCGCTGCCTCAACAGCAGCTTTGTACCCGTTGATAATCCGCTGTCGCTAGTGCAGCGAGGCAGCGGTGGCACCGTGCAGGATATCGGCGGACATACCCTGTTCCTCCTGATGTCAGCGCTACAAACTGAAAACGTGACCGTGGTTTTGGACTGCTGCCACGCAGGCGGGGGAAAGCGCGGTACTGTACGGGTACGATCGCTCGATGGTAATCCGCAGCTCACCCTTAGCACTGCGGAATTAGATTACCGCCGCACCTGGCTAAATCGCCTCCATCTCACAGCCAGCGAATTTGTGCAAAAGCGGCGAGCGGGCGTTGCGAAAGGGGTCGTCATTGCCTCCGTTGGACGCGATCGCCTCGCGGCTGATTGCGCTTTTGATGACTTCGCCGCTGGAGCCTTTACCTACGCAATGACGCAGTATCTCTGGCAGCAAACCGCTGGAGAAGGGTTAGGGCGTGCGATCGTCAATATTGGCCGCAGCACGACCGAAGTCTCTGGAACGCAGCAGGTGCCAGAGTTTGAAGCTCAAGCAAACCGTGAGTTCGATCAACAGCCCATCTATTTTTTGAGCCAGCCCACACCCCCGGCAGAAGCGGTGGTTACCCAACTCAAAACACACAGTCAGCTTGATCTATGGCTGGGTGGTGTACCGTCCGAGACCCTGACAGCTTTTGATCAGGGTGCCATTCTCACGGCGATCGATGCCTCTGGGCAGGCGCTAGGGCAGGTGCAGCTAGAACCCAAATCGCGCCGTGGGCTGATCGCCAGTGGCAAACTCCTATCATCTTCAGCCGTTACACCGAAGGCAGGCTGTCTGCTCCAGGAACTCGTCCGGGGCATACCCCATCCAGGCGAACTACGCCTCCGCATTGGGCTTGACCCCTCTCTCGGTGACATTGCCGCCGCAGCCATCGCTTTGCAGCAGGTTAACCGTGTTGACGCCATCACAAAACCGTTTGGAAAGATGGTGCATTATCTTTTGGGGCGAGCGACAGAACGTGAAGAGAGAAATGTGAGGCGTGAGGGCGTCCCCCCTGCTGGCAGCATTGGTTTGTTTTCACCAACGTGGATGGAATGGATCGTGGATTCGTTCGCGGCAGCAGATGAACCGGTGACGGCTGCGATCGCGCGGTTACAGCCCAAATTTAAGTCTCTACTGGCCGTGCAGTTACTCCGGCTGATGCTCAATCCCCAGTCGTCGAGTCTAAAGCTTGCGGCGGCGATCACCACAACGGGCAGTAAAGAACCGTTCGATCGCGTCACTGTAGGGCGCAATCAGGGTGCCTCTATTGCCGCTTCCCCTTCGATGGAGCGCACTTCATTGTCATTGGGAACCGCTGTCCAAATCCAGGTGATGAACCAGGATGCAAATGACCTTTATCTCAGCGTCTTGGCCATTGATGCTCAAGCAAAGATGGTTTTGCTGTTTCCCAACCGCTACACGGCTGCGATCGCGACAGGGCTTGTTAAGGCAGGGGATACATTACGCCTCCCAGACGCATCGCGCGGCGATCGCTTTAAGCTCACGGTACAGCCCCCCTTGGGTGCGGTCGAGATTCTAGTCATTGCCAGTACTCAACCCCTTCAGGGAACGCTCAAAGCACTTCAGGCGATCGCATCGCGGGGTGAGTCAGGGTTAGGCCGTGATCCCATCGCTACCGTAGAAGCGTTCTTTGATGACTTACATCAAATACAACGTGAGCGATCAGGTGCGATCGATCAGGCAGTAACCGGGTTTCGGGGGGTTGATACGAGACAATTTGCGGCGCTCTCTCTTTCGTTTATCGCAACGGCTGCTTAGGCTCAGATGCAATCCACTCTTAACTGATTTCGTGAAATGCGAACAAGTACAAATTTAATGGAACTCGATTGTACCTTCCCACTACCACGCTGAAAATGGCACGAACCGTGAGAGCAAACTGTCACAGAGCTGACCTCGTCACGACTGGATGGTTCCATTTGAGCGTTGAGGGGCGATCGCATCCCAATCACTTAGCGTTGGGTTTCTATGTGTTGATTCGACTAAAACGAGAGGCGATCGGACTAAATCTGGGTGGGCGATCTAGCGGTGAAGTTGCGCGGCGGCAGATAGCCTCAAACTTCCACAATAACCTTTGTACCGTCCGCAACAGCGCAGTGTTAGCCCACGATCGCTGCACAACGGCACTCTATCGATTTAAGCGAGCCAGTTTTTCTGAAAGATAGCTCTTCATCTCCTTCAGTTCGTTAATCCGTTCCTCAATTTGTTCAAGCTTTCGTCCCAGAATACTCTGTTTTTGGTCAACTGTAAGTTGGTCACTTTCAAAGTCTTTAATCCATTCCTGAATTTCTATCAGTTTAAATCCTAAACGCTTGGCTTGCTGAATCAGCACTAACCGCTCCAGGCTAATCTCTGCATACTCTCGATAGTTGTTGCTTCTTCGTTGGATTAGCTCAGAATCAATCAAGCCCTTCTTCTCATAGAAGCGAATAGTATCAATTGGCAGACCGGATTTCTTTGCCAGTTCACTAATCAGCATGATTATCGCTTGACCTTGGAGTATAGTCCAGAGTTTACAGTGAGGTAGAACTGATTTACAAGTTGGCAGACGGCAAGATGGAAGCAATTTTAGTAACTGGAGTTTCCTCCGGTATTGGATATGGCACAGCAAGGGAATTTGCGAGTTGCGGCTATCGAGTATTTGGAAGTGTTCGTAAGGAAGAAGATGCTAAGCGACTTAAGGCTGAAATCGGTGCTAATTTCACTCCACTACAATTTGATGTGACCGATTCAATTGCCTTAAGAGATGCGGCTCAGCAGGTCACATCGCTAGTTGAGGGTAGGGGATTAGCTGGGATCGTCAACAATGCTGGAATTGCAACAAGCGGTCCACTTATTTATCAACCCATCGATGAGATTCGTCAGCAATTTGAGGTAAATGTGATTGCTCCCATTGCCGTGACACAAGCATTCTTGCCCTTACTGAAAGTTAGTGAACCCTTAAAATCAAAACCTGGGAGAATTGTCAACATTAGCTCTGTTGGAGGAAAGATTGCCGCCCCTTTTATTGGTGCTTATGCAGGGAGTAAACACGCAATTGAAGGGATATCTCATAGCCTACGACGCGAACTGCAACTTCATGGCATTGATGTAATCATCATCGGACCTGGTGCTGTTAATACACCAATTTGGGATAAAGAATCTGCTCAAGATATGAGTCGATACGCTGAAACTGAGTATGGAGAATCTATCCAAACCTTTCAGCGGCGTTTCATCAGTATCGGTAAAGCAGGGTACTCTCCAGAGAAAGTTGGACAATTTATTAGAAAGGTCTTTGAGCTTCAGCATCCAAAAGCACGTTATGCAGTCGTTCCCAATCCAATTTCCAACTGGATCTTGCCGCTGGCTTTACCTGATCGTTGGTTAGACAAACTAATTGGCAAAAACCTGGGTTTACTCCCGAAACAATAATTTCTACGTTTGTCTTCTAGATCTATAGTATTTTTCAAAAGTTGCCCTTATCAGGATAATTCAGCAGGCTGCTTTCAGACTCTCGTTACACCTTCTCTACTTCTCTGACACCACCAGGCTGGAAGATGCCGATCGCCCGAACTCTTCAGGCGCGTATTCCAGGTGGGCTTCGGCACCGGGATAGAGGAAGGTTCCAGGAGTGACGGAGCGGACGAGGTAGTGGAGGGTATACACTCCAGGGTCGAGTTTGTCGCCAAAGGCAACGACGCGATCGTGATAGATGGTCTGGTAACCCAACTGCCAGCTATCGCCCTGCGCCTGGAAGTAAGGCGTGGTCGTCTGGAAGCTATTATCCACAGCTTCAAAGCCTGCGGGTAGGGGATCGGTGACAACCACGTGATCAACGGGATGATCGGTAATGATTTCCAGACCAATGTCGTAGACCTGTCCAACGGGAACAGTGAGCAGATCGGGCGCATAAAGCCCGGTTTTGTACAGCACCTTGTCTTCGTTGGCGGGACGAATCGTGCGGGTGACGCGCAAGCCATTGAGTCTACCGGGTTGGTTGCCCTGAAGCCGATAGCGGTAGGCAACGAGATAGTGCAAGATGCCCTGTCCGGTTTTCTTCACGGTTAAATCATTGCGATCGCGCGGGAGATCCGCCATCTTCACCGATGCGTCTGCGCTGGGCGTTTTGTAGCCTTCAAACTTTGCCGTACTGAGCGTTTTGCCTGCGAGAGTTGCCGTGGCTTCAAAGCTAGGCGGCGTTGGCTGAAGCTTGCTGTATTCGACCAGTGCGGTTAACGCTTCGGCATTGTCGTGAGTGCCCTGCCAGGTGCCATTACGACGTTGCGCCAGCAGCCCCTTGAGCAGTCGATCCAGATCTTCAGATTTGGCATTTTGGGCGATGAAGAGCCGTAACGCCTGAGCCTGTGCAGTCGTCGGCGAATTCAGCCAGCGCCAGTTGGGAGGCAGGTTCACAGTAGCATTGCGTCCCGTCTGATAAATCGTCTCCTGAAGCGGGCTCACCATCGCTTTGGCTTCTTGCTGCCACTCTGGGAACTGAGTCATGTACCGCGCGAGTTTGATCTGGCTGACCGGATCAAGCTGTTTGCGCTGACTGTAGAGGTCTGCAAGGAATTGGTTGCTTCGATCGCCCAACGCTGACAGGGCAATTAAGGTTTCCAGCCGTACCTGATTTTTGCAGAGCGCTTCTTTGCAGTAGTCGTACTGTCCAGGGTCGGCGAGAAGTTTTTTGAGATAGGCGGTGAGGGAAGTTTGGAGTTTTGAGGTTGGAGTTTTGAGGTCGGGGAAGGCGCGATCGGCGAGGGCGATCGCTTGAGCAGCATAAGGCGTGACGAAGGGATCGGATGTCTCCTGGCTGGGGTAGGAAGCGAAACCACCATCCGGCTTTTGGAGGGCTTGCAGGCGATCGAGTGCCTGGGTTGCTTGTTTCCCAGGATCAAAGCTGGCGAAAGTTTGCCCGTAGGTTTGGGAAAGGGATTGGAGGTTAGCGGCGATCGCCAATTGACTGGCAGCGGGTTCCAGGAAGGGGAGATCTTTTTCGTCCAGCACCTGTTTGGCAGGAGCCGCGAGAGTTGGCATCAGGCTGCTGGCGAGGGAAATGTCCAATCCGCCTGCATCGGGTGCCACGTTTTTATCGACATTAAGCGGAATGGTTGCCTGGTCAGTGGTCGTTCCCGCTTCGACGACCTGTTCCGTCACATCGAGTGGTTTGATGTCGAGTGGTACTTCAAAGGCATCGGTGGCGTTCCCAAGCTGGGTGGTAAATTTCACCTTTGCATCGCCTGTAGACTGCACAACGACCGGGAACCGATAAGCGCTGGTGCCCGTTGCGGCTTGCGTCTGCTGCTGACCAGAGGAGTTGTCCAGCTTCAGCGGATCGGTAACGGAACCATTGACCGCCAGATTGCCTGTTTGTCCAGCCGTATTAGTGACTGAAACGCCTGCCTGAAAGCGATCGCCCGGACGCGCAAACTGCGGTAACAGGGGGTTCGCAATCAGTGGTTTCGTCGTGACAAAGGTGGTGTCACTATTCCCGCCGAAATGCAGGTTCTCATCAGTCGCGACAGCCATCACGCGCCAGGTGGTGAGGTCATCCGGCAGCTTGAATTTGACCGTGGCGTTGCCGATCGCGTCCGTTTTGACGGAACCGTTGTAGTACGCCAGCGCTTTGAAGTCAGTCCGCACGCGCGTGTTGCCTGCACCCAACGATGAACCGCCCCCATAGCCCCACCCTTTCTCCAGGGGGGATGCCTGCGGTTGCAGCACCACGTCGGGTCGGTTGTCGCTTAGGCGAATGGAAACGGGCTGTTCGGCATAGACCGTCTTCACCAGATCCGGCGGACGGTAGCCGCTGAGTTGCAGCACCGCTTCGTTAACGACCATGAGCGTCACCTGTCCCTTGGCGGGTTGACCCTGGTTCGTGACTCGAAGCTGCACGGTTTGTTCGTCACCGGGTTGAAGGCTGGGGGTGGCGATCGCTTCAACCTTGAGGTACTGGGAACCCAGGTCAGTTTCAAAAGGCGCAAAGCCAATGCGGACGAGCTTATCCAAACTGCCGGGTTCTACCTGCTCGAGCGGTTTGCCCTGACGCACTAGCACAGCTTCTACAGCCGCATTAGGCAACATCTCAGGCGTCACCTGGAACTGCACGCTGGGCGCACTGCCCTGCACTTTAGTCAGGGTTTTGTAGATCGTGTTGTGACGCACGACTGCAAAGTATAGTTCGCCTTCGGGATAGGGCGATTGAATCAGCGCGGTCGCCGTTTCGCCCACCTGATAGTGCTTTTTGTCGAGCTTGATTTCCAGACGATTGTTCCGGTAACGGCTTCCCCAACTGGCAGCAGCATCGCCCGTTGCCCAAAGCTGGACATCCGTCGCGCTCACCGCCTGATTGTCTCCAAACGTCGCTCGAAGGCGATACGACCCGGAGGTGGTCGGCTTCAAATTCACGCTCTGAGGGCTGGCATCGGACTGTACATCCGCTGTAGCGATCGTTTTGTATTCCACCTGATCTTGCTGGGTGCGGCTGCCCTCCACCAGTTTGGACACGCGACTGTAGGTCATCTGCTGGAGTTCCAGATGCACCTTCTGGTTCAGAACGGGTGTGCCTGTAGGGTCAGTAACGATGACCTTGACGGGGAAATCCTGTCCTGCCGTTGCCACAAAGTCGCTTTGCAACCCGATGAGCTTATTAGTGGGCAGCGCCAGAAAGGTCTTGGAATCGGCAACGGAGAGATTCGACACATCCGAGACCTGGGCATCAACACGATAGGTCATGGGGTAGGGCAGATCTTTGTCGATCGCCACCGTTTGGCTACTATCCCCGGTTTTGCTCAGCACCTGATTGGTTTGCAGCACATCCGTTGTGACGGTGGGCGCTTCTTCGGGCCAGAACCACTGCTGCCCAAACGCAAAGCCATCCCACCCTTTGGGCGCAAATTCCGCTTGTTTCCGCGTGACGTAGTATTCAACTTTGCCCCCTTCTACCGGGGAGCCAAAGAGATAGTTGCTCTGAGTTTTGGCGGTGATGGTGTCACCGATCGAGGCGATCCGGTCAAAGTTCTGAGTGTTGAGTTCTGAGTTTTGAGTTGAGGCGTTTGACTCGGCGGGTTTGCCACCGTCCAGAGTCAGCGAGACTTTGAAGTTGGGTGGTTTAAATTCAGCAATGCGGAATTCGCCTGCGATTTCAACCTCGTTCGCGTTTTTGGCGAGAATGGCGTAGTAGCCAAGGGGCTGGTTCTTGCCGATCGCCCATTCTTTAGAAAACGTGCCGAACTCGTTGGTGGTCTCGGTGCCCAGACTGGTTTCCTGACCGTTGGAGTCGCGCAGAGTGAGGGTGTAGCGGGCGTTTTTGTCTTGTTTCAACGCGCCGTTTTGCAGGTAGTAGGCCGCGCCCGTAAACCAGGCGGTTTCGCCCGGTTGATAGAGCTGGCGATCGGAGAAGATAATGCCGCGCGAATCGGGCTTACTGCTCTGCCACCCTGCATCCACGCCATATTCATAGGCTCCGCTGTACTCCGTTGTGCGTGTAAATGCCCAGTCCTTCCCTTCCTGCGCCACGATCAGCAGCTTCGGCGCATCGGCAAAGCGGCTTGCTCCTCCCATACAGGTCTGCAAGGCTTTGCTATCGAGCAAGAGCGTTCCGGTTTTGTCGGTTTTGCCCGTGGCACAGGCGCTAGGGGTAGGCTGGTCTTTTGCTTCCAGCTTCGATGGGTAGATTTGCACGGCGGCATTAGGAACCGCTGCCCCATCCGATAGGTGACTGACTCGCACCATCCCAGATTCGGGGAACCATTGGGCAAATACGCCCAGATTGGTCAATTGCACCAGACCGTAGGTGGTCGGCTCACGCCATTTCTGCTGGTTGCCGTCCTGGTATTGATTGGTACGTGCCTGCACGCCATACGCCAGCATGCCCGTAGCGCCGCCTAATTGTTTTTGTAACGGAACGGGGATGTCGATCGCTTGATTCTTTTGCCCCTTCACGGGCGTACTCTTCCAGCTAGAGGGACTGGGCAACAATCCTTTACCGTTCTCGCTGGGGAAAGCAGAGTCAGCATAGACCAGATCGGTCGGCTTCACAACGCTGAAGGCAGCTTTATAGCTAGGCAGGTTAACCGTTGAAAGGTTGAGTTGGAGGTTTTTGCCCGTTGGGAAGATATTCAGCCCAGACGGTGCCCACAGATCCGCCGCAACGTCACCCGTAGCGTAGTCGATCGTCATCGGCTTGCCGAGCGTTTGTCCATATTTATCTTTAAGGTCAGCCCCCAACTTCACCGTGTACTTGGTCGCAGGGTCGAGCGCCCAGGGGTTGAGCGCAACCAGACGATCGCCTTCGTAAACGCGTACCAACGGCACATCTTTTTTCGGGGCAGGCTCAATGGAAATGTTGGCGATCGCAGATTCAGCATCCACCTCGTTGTTGAACTCTAGCTGCCCGCTGCCATTCACAAAGCGTCCCGGAGTGCCGCCTGCATCGGGCTGTCCATAATAGCCTAGTTTTTGAAAGGCCAGCGGCGAGTAAGTTTCAACCTGGCTGGCAAAAACGCTTTCACTAGCCAGATTGCCTTTAGCAGACATCAACCCCGGCGTGATTTTCAAGCGGTAGCGAGTCGCTTTGGCAAGTGCCTGTTGGGGTTCGATCGTGTAGATCCAGTCCCGCGCCGAGGGATCAAATTGTTCGGCAGGCGATTTGTCTTCAGGGTACTGATCGCGCGATCGTGCTTCGCTTTTTTCTAGCGCCACGTTCAGTCCCACCCCGTTCTGGTCATTGCCCGGTGTCAGCTTCACATGGTCTTTGAGTGAGGCTAAATCAAGCTCTGTATTCGATGTAAATTTGAGGACGGGCGTTAGATCCAATGGCTCTACCGCTTCACCTTGTGGCGTACCAGCAGCAGGTGTACCAGGCAAATTGGTGAGCTTGATCGGCTCCGTATTGAACGTCCAGGCAAGATCTTGATCCAGACGATGTTGCTTGAGGTCTGCCAACCCCGCTTTGAGCCTGACCTGCACACGGGTGGCTTTGGGAATAGCTTGATCGCCTTGAAAACCAACCATGCGTGGCGTCAGAAAGCGCCACTGACCAGGCAATGGGGGAACCAACTCAAACTTTTTCAGTAGGTCTTGAGGTTCTTTACGTTCTAAGTTTTCAACTGGAAGTAAAGGCTCCTTAAAACGAACCCGGATTTGTGCCGTCGTGGCTGCTTCTCCAGTGGGGCTGATTTGCTCGATCCAGTCGGGTAGCTTGGGTGCTGCTAATGCGACAACAGATGGTTGGGGGTTTGCGGTCGACGTAATGTTCGCAAAGCTACAGCCTTTGATCGTGAGGGCAACGCATAATGCCAGTAAGACAAACCACGGCTTAATGCCACTGCCATTTCTCATCACCACTTTCCCCACTGTTTATCCGATCGCCATTAACAGACAAAGCTGTTATCACACCATTCCTACCCTCACAGGTAGGGCAATTCCCGGTGTTGACTATAAATCTTTACCATTCGCAAGCCAGGGCAGTCGTCATACTCTATCAAGGCTCTGAAGTTGGCACTCAAGGTTTAACGGAGTCAGCACTCTGGAAAACCTCTGGCTATGGCTTTGGGCAGAGGCTTACAGCGACTTCTGGGGGTTAGAATAGACATCTACTGCACCAGTAGCTACTTAGGAACAAAAATTTAATCACATCGACATTTCTTGTAGGGACGCATAACCGTAATCTCCTCCCTATAAACAATCGGTTGATTTCATTTAATCCGTGATTCTTAGTTTCAGGCCGCTACTGAGTCTCAGGCATCAGAGGCAAGCCTTGTTTGAGAGGCCATAGGGGAGTGATGGCCGAAGAGGGGTGATGGCAGAGGGGTGACTATTGATGCCAGCGCAAAACAGCATTCTACTTAAGCCACTAAAACTTAAGCCACTCAATAAGTTCTCACCTGATAATCGGAGGCTCAAAAGATGTTTCGTACTGCTGTATCTGTCCTCTGCGCGATCACTGTTCTAGCACCAACAGCAGCGTTTGCGGGTGACTGGCACGATCGAGGTTCTTACAACCGTGATGTTTACGAGCGCGTTAACAATGACCGCAAGTCCTACGGTCGCTCGTATGACAACCGTCGTGATGTAGAACGCATACGGACGATCGACTTCTACAACCGAAATCGCGACTTTGACCGCCGCGATCGACGTGAATGGGAACGGCGTGAAGCCGAACGGGCACGCTACTGGCGAGATCGCCGGGATGATCGGTATCGCCGCGACTACGATCGCGATCGCTACAACCGACCCAGCATCATTATCTTTCCGCGCATCTCTTTCTAAAACCGACGCATTTAGAAACGGCACTGCCAGAGTTGCACGGGTGACTGAGCGATCGTCCGTGAACCATTCGTTGCGGTTCACACTCTAACAGGTATCCCCTTTGATGAGGTTGCACAATGCTAAGCATTACTCTGCCACTTTTGGCTTTAGCCGTTGCACTGACACCTGTCGTGTTATCTGCCAGAAACACTTACAAGCGCGAGAGCGCTGAGCATTGCGAGTCCACCTTCAAGCGCAGTCAGGTTGCTACGCCGAAGACTGCTACCCCTACAACGGAAGTGCGTCAGCCAGTCGGCTCTGTGAAGACGATCGTTTGAAGCTTACTGTAGGTGGGGCTTACTTAGGCTCTGCCAGTGGAGGGCAAGTTTTGAACTCAGGCGACTTTTTATCAAAGTTACACTTGTAAACAACGTCTTCCTGCCAGCTCAAAGGGATTTCGAGCAAATCGCGCGTGCCCGTAATGCCCTGCCCAACAAAGAGCAGCAACGCCACGCAATTTAGCACTACATGCACTGTGCGCCAGCGATTCGCCCGATCCTGATAGATATCGCGGACGATCGCCAGCGAAAAGACCATCAACAGAGCGGCCAGCAGACCGGAGTAAAAATGGGAGATATACCACTCATCATCCCGACGAAAAATTCCGTCCTGAAAGCCAAGGACAACGATGCCAATCCCGGTGAGAGTAGCAAACACACCTCTCCAGATCTTCTCCTGGGCACGATAGAGCAGAACGAGGGACGCGATCGTGGCTACATACAGCAAGACGATAAAAATACCCTGGAACGGATTTTTGGCAAACACTTGATCGGTTTCAAGCTTGTCAAAAATTGAGCGGGTAATACCAAGAAAGTAGACACCCACTACGGCTCCGGTTAACCAGCGACCCAGTTCAACATGTTCTTGTCCAACCACAGGAGGAATCTTGCTCTTGTTTGCGGCCTTAACCTCCAGGCGGCGTTGGCGGGTCTGCCATGCCATTCTTATCACCATCCCAATCAAGGGAAAAACAAAGACTACTGCGATGATGGGATGCAGCAGCAAGATAATATCCTTCGTATTTAGATCCATATCGCGTCTCTCAGAATGAGCAGGATGACAGCTTGAAGCGCTGGATACGCTCAAGGATGTTAGTAGAGTATCAGGTCAAACTGAGAACCTGCTGAATGGTGTTTCAGCAAATCTTTAAAGGACGTGAGGGCAGAGGGTACGCTTGCTTGAACCCATTAGGCTCACTCAAACCCGTTCATCTTGCTGAGCGCTATGCCCTCTTGCTCCTCACGATCACCCGCTAAAGAGTTATGGCAAGCACTAGGGGCTGTCATCAATTACGGCTACACATTGCTTTCAGCAAGGATTCCAGCCCCTAGCCTGGTGTGTAGGGACGGGCACGATACTGCTGATACCAAAGGTTTTTGAGCTGAATTGATGACGCACCCTAATGACTAGACTTTCAGCACCCAAGCACTTCGCGTATCCGCACTTACAAACGAAGCCGGAATAACTGCGAGATCAACGCCTAAAGACTTAAACGCAGAGCGAATCAACGTGGCGTGAGACGCTTCCGTTGCGCCAATGCTCGCACCTGCTGTAATCAACGCAGGCGTTTTGAGCTTGGCAATTTCACGACCGTAGGCGATCGCGGCATCGGTTTCTAACGCCAGCGCCAGTTTAGCGATATTCACATCAGAGTCAAGAGCGCCTTCACCAGCACTCAAGTAAGGCGAAAGGTCGTACTGCTTTTGTGCTCCTACGGGCATTTCCCCTAACTGCTGAACCACTGCCATTAAAGTATCACGGTGCTTTTTGTGATCTGCCTGATTCGCCAGTGCCACCGCAAGAACCGCTTTACCAACGCTCGTATTGGTCAGCTTACCAGCAGCAACCCCGTACGCCCAAATGGCCTGATGCTCATAGAATAGAGCGCCATTTAAAACCTTTGCGTCATGCATCGTGTCAGTGGGAGAAGCGGCATCCGCTTGCTTGACGATCGCCGGTAGCCCAAGTGCGCCAGCAGCACCAACAACGGCACCTGTTTTCAGCATGTCACGACGTGACCAACGCTTGCTGCGACGGGGGGTGGCTTCAGGTAGCAGTCTTTCTTCGTGATTCATTGCGGTATTTCTCCTAAAGGATTTGTGACTTGGTTTCTGTGCCGCTTAAATAGGCATGACAAAGAGTGGTCATCTTACAAATGACCGCAAGCACCCCTAAAAAAGTCAGCACAATCGTCCTCAACCCAGTGCGATCGTCAGAACGGGCAGTCTGATGGAGAAAAGGGTGGAGCTTAAAAAAGCGAGGGTGAGATGATTTTACGCTCTCCAACCCTCTCACCATCCTTTCCTACGAGTCTTACCGACCAGAGGGATACGAACGGAGGTAGGGAGTAAGCCCTATGAAGCCTCGATCCTGCTCCTTAAAAGGCAGCGATTGCAGTGGGTTGAGTTGAGTGCCATGCGGTTAAGTTCATGACCAAAGCAGGCTCTATAGCCCATCAACTCTGGAATGAACCTAAAACCTGTGACAAGCGACTCTAGGAAGAAATACGTCCCCCTTCTCGCTTTGGATCTGTTTCAAGGGGTTCGCCGCTATTTTGCATACTCGATCGCTGTGAACGAGCGATCGACGCGGCGCACAGTCCCCATCAACGAATGCTCACAAAACCAGCTTGTTTGATGAGGTTTTGTCCCTGAGGAGTCAGCAAAAAGCTTGCATAGGCTTCTCCTGCCCGCTGCTCAGCGCCACCATTCTCTTTGACAATGACAAAAAGGTTACGCGTTAGGGGGTACTGCCCACTTTGCAAAGCACTGGCATTGATCTGGTTGCGCTGCGCAGGGCAGCTACTGGGTGGCACCAATGGCTCCTGGTAAGGCGGCACAAACTGCCCCGGTTGCCGACCAATGGGCAAGGGCTTAATCGTACACTGGGGCACCAGTTCGGTTGCTGTAGAAAAGTAGACGCCTCCCGGAGTGCTTGCCAGCCTTCTGAGTCCCGTTGTTGTGTTGGGGACATCCTGCACATTGGCACCGGGTTTTCTATCGCCCAGAAGCACTTCGATCGTACCGGCACCTGCCCCTGGTGGCCGTTCAAATGGTTGAATTGGCAGATCCGGTCCGCCAACCTGATTCCAGTTAGTGATCGTACCGCTATAAATGTCTTTGACTTGATCGATCGTCAACCCAGGAAGATTCAGATTGGGGTTTACCGCAATCGCAATCCCATCGATCGCAACAGGGATTTGTTTCAGCTTGACGCCTCTTTGCGCGGCCGTTTGATTTTCCTGGTCAGAGATGGGGCGTGAAGACTGGGCAAATGCAATTTCATCCTGTATCAACATCCTGATCCCCGCTCCAGACCCCGGCGCGCCACCAATCGGATCAACATAGCGCAAGCGAAACTCTGGTCGAGTCGATTGAATCACTGGATCAACTGTCAGCCGAATCGGTGCCCAGGTCGTACTACCGCCATAGCTAAACAACCCTGATGGCACTTTTTGCACCGCGGCAAAGCTATCAGCCGTCGATGCTTTTTCTTGAGCGGTTGGTTGACCAGTCGGGTTTGATGGATTGCCACTATTGGTACCGTCAGAGGACGGGTTGGTTCCGGTTGGCAGAAGTTGATTTAAGTCGCTACCCGATCGATGGGTAAACCACCAAAAGCCGCCCCCAATAAGACCCGCCGTCACTAGAAACGCAAGAATCAACGCTGTTGTATCGTTCTTTTGTGCCATAAGATCCTGTATGCCAAAGGGTGTGCATCCAGCCAGCCATCTGCGTCTAATCGCGTCAGGTTAAAGGCCACGCAACTTAGCTCTAACCCGATCGTACGCTGAGGTGGCTTAAAGAAAGGTAGACAGCAGGTTAAAAATGATTCGAAAGAGAGAGGTCGCTGCGATCGCCACTAAGCCAGCGAAGCCAGCAATAACTACAACTGAAACCAGGACGTTTCCGCTCAACAGCGCAGCAATATGATGCAGGGACGGTACAAGCAGCACAATCGCCAGTGTGATTCCGGCGGCAATCAGTAAGTCAACGCGTTCAATGATGCGTCGTGACTGGAGAACAATCAGCCCGACCAACAACACCAGCCAAAAGCCTCCGCTCAGCAGAGACGTGCCCAATGCACTGACAAGCGCGATCGCCAGTAGCCCCCCTTCAAAGCCAGTAAACGCTGCCGCGCCAAGCAATTCCAGCGTTGAGAAGGGCGCGATCGCGCTACGCTGTCTTGCAGGTTTAGCGGACGGCGATGCTGCCACAGGGGTAGCGATTGGCGCAGCAGGCTGAGATGGTGAAGGGTGAGGCGATGTGGGGGGAGGCGATGCGGGCTGTGGCGGTGCAGTCGGGGGAGACGGCGCAGGCGAAACCGATCGTTTGGGTGCAATCGGCGATCGCGCTGCAGGGCTACTCGAAGACGACTTGAGGGCTGCCAGGACTTGTGCTGCCGTTTGGAACCGCGCGCTTGGTGTAGGTAACAGCATGCGATCGAGCGCTGCTGCCAGCGTACGATTCACACCAGAGGCATGACTACGCCAGTTCCAGGTGTTGCTGTAAGAATCAAAGAGTTCATTTGGCTGCTTCCCCGTTAGCAGCATCAGGCAAGTTACCGCCAGCGCATAGAGATCGCTAGAGGGATACACTTCACCGCCCGACATCTGCTCCGGTGGTGCAAAGCCCAGCGAGTAAATACCCGTCGATCGTCCTGTTGCTGTCCCTTTGGTGGCTTGTTTGACGGCACCAAAATCGAGCAGGTAGAAATGCCCATTGCGGTGACGCATAATGTTAGACGGCTTAATATCGCGATGGATGGAGCCGTTCTCGTGAACGAAGGTAAGCACCTCAAGAATTTCTTTCAGCATCGCCAACACGTCATCTGACGTGAGCGTGCCTTTCTCGATGGCCAATTCTTCCATCGTTTGCCCGTCGATATACTCCTGAACAAGGTAAAAAAACTTGTCCTGCTTACCGGGTTGAGTGCTGGCGATCGTCAGTTCAAAAAAGGCAAAGAGGTCAGGAATCAATGGATGGGCATTGCCGAGTTGTTCTAACACTTCTGCTTCACGCTCAAAGAGCTGTTGCGCAATGTTGAGTTGGGCCGGGCTAAGATTGCCAGACGGTAGAAACTGCTTGACAACACACAGGCGCATGGCAGGCGTATAGCGATCGCGCGCCAAAAAGGCAGCACCAAAACCTCCCTGCCCTAGAAGTTTGAGCGGCAGGTAACGCCCCACCAAAATCAACTCCATGCCACAGGTTGTGCAGTACTTTTGTGGCGCTGTTTTAAGCGTGGCCTGGTGATCCAGGTCGGCGAAAGCATTCACTGGTCGTGAGCAACCGGGACGAGTGCAGAAGAGATCCATAAAATTAGCAGCTGTATCGCCCTCGGCATGGCGTTGCGACGGTTAAGTGATAGCTGGCAGCAACACGGAGGCATCAAGCTAAAGCATAGAGCGAAGTGATGAAACCTGGCAGGTAGCCCAGCTTTTTCATCTCTCATTGTGCCCTTTGAATGCCCCATAGCTTAACGAAGATTCTGCACCACACCCTCAACGGTTGCGAAAAAAGCAAGCCCGAACGCTCATTTTGGCGTGAAATTGGGTCTATCAGGTTTCACCAGACTTATGGCAGTAATTTTAACGAGCTGATGGTAGAAACATACCATTGAAAAATAAGCGGCAAGCAAAACCATGGGTCTTACTTGCCGCGAAAAATCATCCTACTTGTCACCAATCATTCTGTTGAAATCGTTCTCTAGTGCTTCAACGACAGCGACTCCGTTAAAGCAGCTTCCAGAAGCGGTGCTTTGTCAAGTTGCTCCCAAGGCAGATCCAGATCGGTACGTCCCATGTGTCCGTAAGCGGCAACATCCTGATAAAAACGACCGTTGCGTTCTCCAGGCAAATGGCAGAGGTTGAAGGTTTGAATAATGCCAGCAGGACGCAGTTCAAAATGCTCTTTGACCAGTTCCAACAGACGATCGTCGCTGATCTTACCGGTGCCAAAGGTGTCGATCATAATGCTGACGGGACGTGCCACCCCAATTGCATAGCTAAGCTGAACTTCGCAGCGCTCAGCCAGACCAGCCGCCACAATGTTTTTTGCCACATAGCGGCAAGCATAAGCCGCACTGCGATCGACTTTTGTCGGATCTTTACCCGAGAAAGCACCGCCACCATGCCGTGAATACCCACCATAGGTATCCACAATGATCTTGCGTCCGGTTAAGCCTGAGTCTCCCTGAGGGCCACCAATCACAAATTTGCCAGTTGGGTTGACCAGAAAGCGAGTATTTTGGTCAGGCTTCACGTCGATGTCCATGAAGACGGGCAGCACAACCAACGTCCACAAATCTTCCTTAATCTTCGCCTGTACCGCCGCCTCATCAGTAATATCGCCGATCGTCGCGGTGTGTTGCGTTGAAACCAGAATCGTGTCAATGCCGATCGGTCGATTGTCCTCGTAGAGTACCGTTACCTGAGTTTTGCCATCTGGGCGCAGGTACGGTAGCTGTCCAGTTTTGCGCACAGTCGCCAACCGACGCGAAACCCGATGCGCTAACGAAATGGGCAGCGGCATTAGCTCTGGGGTTTCGTTACAGGCGAACCCAAACATGATCCCCTGGTCACCAGCACCGATGAGGTCAAGTGCTTCACCGCTCGACTGTTCGCGAGTCTCGTGAGCAGAATCAACCCCTTGGGCAATATCGGGCGATTGAGCATCTAAAGCGACTAGTACGGCACAGCTATGGGCCGAGAACCCGCTATCAGCACCGGAATAACCAATTTCAGCAATCTTTTGCCGAACCAGGTCAATATAATTCACCGAGGCTTTAGAGGTGATTTCGCCCGTAATCAATACGAGCCCCGTATTGACAACAACCTCAGCCGCGACTCGGCTTTGAGGATCTTGTGCCAGGAGGGTATCTAAAATTGTGTCTGAGATCTGGTCACAGATTTTATCGGGATGACCCTCAGTAACGGATTCAGAAGTAAAAAGGTAGCGGCGGGACAAGCGTCAATCCTCTCTGGCGAAAGATTACAAAACAAATCGTAAGACGACTCAAAACAGGCAGAGTGTGAAGGTTTTGCCAAGTTCTGTGAACTTTTCAGTTGGTTCAGCAGATTATACCACTTGAACTAGAGAGGAATTCCGCACTTTGCTAAGTCGTCCCAAAGGGCCGATAGGCAACGGCATGGGGACTGTCTTGGCGAGCGATAAAGGGAGATCTGGCAACGACTTCCGTTTACACCAGAATGTGTTTCCCCTTACGCCAGAATTTGGATGTCTGAGAAACGGGTGATTGTTACATCGGCTCGCTTGAGGTAGGTTGCCTGCGTCCATCCCCAATCAACGGCGATACAACCAGCCGCTTGCGCCGCTTGCGCCATTTCAATATCAGCCACCGAATCTCCGATCGACAGTACATGCTCAGGTGCAGTCCCCAAAGCCGTACATGCTTGATAAAAAATTGTTGGGTCAGGTTTGCCGGGGCCGTGATCGATCCCTAACGCGACTTGAACCCAGGCTTCAAGCTCATAGCAGTTCACAAAATCAATCACATTAACGGTCGTATCCGCTGACACAATGCCCACGTTGATCCCTGCTCTCGACAGCGCCTGTAACACACCCCATGCTCCCTCAAAGAGCGGCGTATTGTCTGCTTTACGTTGAAAAACTCGGTCTGCTTCCGTAAAGGCCGATCGCACGATCGCGAGCGATTCAACCCAATCGCGCCCTGTCTCCGCTACATACGCCGCCGCCGCAATTTCATTTTCTAACCGAGTGCCAACCGCTAACAGTCCTGCTGGATTCAACCGCTCCCCATCCAGCCCAAATGCCATCAGCAACGGATCTTGTACGCCCGGAATTTGGGCATCAATCAGGCGCGCACGCTTCTGGCCCAGACTACGCAAAAAAGTATGGGAATCTGCTAAAGTGCCGTCTTTGTCAAATAAGACGGCCTCAATTGCTTGGAATTGAACACTGCCGACTTGAATCGTTGCCAATCAATTTGCTCCAGAAGCTCATCACGTCTAATCATTACTCACAAAAAAAGAGGGTATTACCCTCCTAATTCAGGGCGATCGAACAATTGCTCGATCGCCCCTAAACTATGCAGCCTTAAAAATCAGACTAATCCACTGCCGAGGGAAGTTCCTCTAGCTCAGCTTCTGGAATCGTCACGGCGATCGCTTGTTGAGGCTGCTGCTGTGCAGCAAGCACCTGTTCGCGATACTTAGCTGCCATTTCCTCAGCCTTGTCATACACAACCTGAGGATTCTTCACCATGTCACCCGGTTCAGGCTCCAGTTGCTTGGTAGACAGCGAGATCCGACCGCGCTCTGCGTCCAGATCAATAATCATCACCTTCACCTCATCATTCACGTTAAAAACGCTGTGAGGGGTATCAATGTGATCATGAGAAATTTCAGAGATGTGAAGCAGACCGCTAACACCGCCAATATCAATAAAGGCACCATAGGGCTTGATCCCGCGAACGGTCCCAATCACAACCTCACCGACTTCCAAGCGATTCATCTTACGCTCAACCAGCGCACGACGATGACTCAAGACGAGGCGATTGCGCTCTTCATCGACTTCTAAAAACTTGAGTGGCAGTTCTTCACCAACCAAATCTTCCTTGGGCTTGCGAGTACTAATGTGAGAGCCGGGGATAAACCCACGCAAGCCCTCAATTCTGACCAAAGCACCACCTCGGTTCGTCGCGAAAACACTCGAACGCACGGTTGCATCTTCCGCTTGCAATTGACGAACTCGTTCCCACGCGCGCATGTATTCAATGCGCCGAATGGAGAGGGTTAGCTGGCCATCCTCGTTTTCGTCAGCAAGGATGAAGAACTCACGCGTTTCGTTCGACTGCAACACCTCTTCGGGTCCATCAATCCGATTGATTGACATCTCCTGAATCGGAATATAAGCAGCCGTTTTAGCGCCAATGTCAATCAGTGCGCCCCTTGGCTCAAGACTAAACACCGTTCCAGCGACCACATCACCAGGGCTGAAGTGATAGTCGTACTTGTCAAGTAGGGCAGCGAAATCCTCGTGGGTAAAGCCAACATCTATTTCTGTCGTTTCCTGATTGACCATGCGAATCGTTTCCTGGTAGTTATCTCCGTAAAATTTTGCCTCCTGTCGATGTATAAGCACAGTAAATTGTGCTGCCTACACCCACGCCTCCCTCCAACGATTGGCAGGAGAGCTAAATTTGGACAAATTAGTAGCTCAGAAGAACCATGATACCCTATCTTGAGTTACTCAGCATACTCTTTATCGATCAATGCCCCTTTGTTCAACGCCCCTTTGTTCTTGATGCAGGCAAAGGGCTGAAAAGCCGGAAGCTTTTTATGCTTTAGTTCAGGATAGCGAATCGTCACGAGAGCTGCACCCTAGCAACAGGCCTGAGCCAGTAAAGACTTTACAATCATTCATGCTTCGCCCGATCGCGCTTTGTAATGAAGTTTTGCCAGGTGCTTAACCTACCATCACTAACTTAACCCACCGTCACTACGAGGACGCCAGCATCGAAGCATCATCCGTTTCCAATTGATTCAAGTCAGTCAAGGTTGGGTTCGTTTCACTGCGGAGGTGGTTCAGCGTATCGACAAAATCGCGGATACCTTGAAACTTACGGTAAACAGATGCAAATCGAATGTAAGCCACTTCGCTCAGCTGACGGAGGTTTTGCAGCACCAATTCACCAATTTCCTGGCTATTGACCTCACGTATGGCCCGCTGCTGCAGTTCTGCTTCGATTTCATCGACTAAATTCTCAAGCTGCACCGAGGAGATTCCTGTTTTTTCACAGGCCCTTACAATTCCTCGCAGGAGCTTAAATCGATCGAAGGACTCTCGATCGCCATCGCGTTTGATGACCGTTATCGGCACATACTCAATCCGCTCATACGTTGTAAAGCGTCGCTCGCAGCGCAGACATTCCCGTCGCCGCCGCACGCTTTGACCCGCTTCCGCTGAGCGAGATTCAAGGACACGGTTATCAGTGTATTGGCAGAAGGGACACCGCATGACTAAGAAAGACTCCAAGCGGAAAGAACAAACATCCGCAAAGCGAATGCGATACCGTTATAAACGCCAACCGTCAAGATGACACAAATTTAGTCAACGAATCTTCCAAACACAGCCTGTAGCAAATGAACTTAAGGATCGATTTGAGTCACGTTCGGCATCATTTGCTGCTCTCATTATGCCCGATTTGACTGCTCCTTTTTCAGTCCTGATGCCGCCGAACGCCGTGAAGGTTACTCATTGTCATTCATTTGACAGCCAGAGCAGCGATCTCAGTCGGGTCATCATCTTCAGGGGGCGTCAATGCAGCAGGGTAACGAAATTTTGTAAAGAATGTAACGAAGTTTTGCTCTTTGTGCGGGCGAAACCGCGCTGATACAAAATCAAGCTCAGCAGAAGACCCAAAATGGCAGACCTAACTCAACGGAAAATTGCTGTAGGGCACACAAAAAATCTGCCAGAGAAACTAGCATGTGTAGTAGTGCATCTAATGTTGGCATCTGTTGGTAAGCTCTGGACAGTTCTGCGTTAGACCAAATCTCCTGGCGAAACGGTCGCAGCATGTGTCAGATGGCTGGATCATCCTCAAAATGGAGTCGCCGTCTCAAGCGATCGACGATCGATGGTGGAGGCATCATAGCAACCGACCATCAATTGGTCTTCGGCTTTACATGCGGTTATCCCATGCGTGATTTTGCGAAGGTTAACGATTAAGTCCGTTAGAGACTGAGGAACTAAGGGCAACCTGAGTGAGGGGTGTCAGGGTTGGGGCTAGACTTGGAGTCCAAGTTGCGTCATCTCCTTGTCTACCGCCTTACAGCTAGCGCTCTTAAAGACTAAAGCTGGGTGCTTTCCACTTTAAATTCCGTGCCATTTTCTCTGTACCTTACGACATTGAAATGTTTACTGTGCAAGGTGAGTGCCCACAATCTCAATCCAAGAAACCAAGGTTTGCGTAGACACCGCTACGTACGACCGTTTGAATGTAGTAACCGCATGCAGGCAACAACGAGGCGACCGAATAAACAGCGGCACAATCGCATTCATCAGATTTACCCATCGCCAACGTTGAAACAACGCTGTGTCGGTCAACTTTGGGTTGTTCAACTGTCGTCACTTTGGGAGAGTGGTGTATGAAAGCTTCTCCACCCAACAAGCCAAAACTGCTGGTTGTCGATGACGAACCAGATAATTTAGATCTGCTATATCGAACATTTCACCGTGAGTTTAAGGTTCTCAGGGCTGAGAATGGGCCAATTGCTCTGGACTTGCTGGCAAAAGAGGGCGATATTGCCGTCATTATTTCCGACCAGCGGATGCCGTTGATGAGCGGGACAGAGTTTTTGAGCCTGACGGCAACTCAGTATCCCGACATCATGCGGATCATTTTGACCGGCTATACTGATGTCGAAGATCTCGTGGAAGCCATTAACTCTGGCAAGGTGTTTAAGTACGTCACCAAGCCATGGGACGATGAAGAACTCAAAGGCGTGGTGCGGCAGGCAGCAGATACCCATATGCTGCTAAAAACCCGGACGCGAGAGCTACGCCGATCGCTCCGTCAGGAGTCGCTGCTGAATGCAGTGACCAGCACCATTCGGAGTGATCTTAGCTACCGCCAAATTTTGCATACGATCGGAGAAACGGTCGGCCACATTTTAGAAGTTAGCCGTTGTGTTGTTCGTCCCTGGCAGGATGGGCGGTTCGATGATGACTGGTTTGTCTATCTAGAGCCAGCGGCAGAACAAGCCATAGCCGCAGTTCCCCACCAGCTAGCGGCACTGAAAACAACGCTCGCGCAAACGGTTTGGGAGATCCACGACATTGAGGTGATCCAGGATGTCGAAACGGACGATCGCTTGCAAGGCGATACCCCAGAAAGACAGCAGCAACGGCAAGCTTATGCCAAAGCAGAGATTCGCTCCAGTCTGCTTGTGCCGTTGATCTGCCAGCAGGAATTAATGGCCGTCCTGGCGTTACACCAGTGCGGTGAGCCGCGTCTCTGGCAAGACGATGAAGTCCATCTCCTCCGTCTGGTGGCTGATCAGGCAGCACTGGCATTATTTCAGGCACGGACATACGAGCAGGTGCGGGCTCTCGCGAAACGCGAGGCGCTAATCAACACCATTACGACCGCTATCCGCTCTAGCCTTGACCCACAAGAGATTTTTGCTGCCATTACCCAGCAGCTTGGACAAGCCCTCCATGCGGATGGTTGTGCCTTGTCGCTCTGGACTGAGGAAGATGAGTTTGTCCAGCTTGTGGGGCTACATGATGCAGCGCATAGCGGCTGGTCAACCACTTCTGTGACCAATGGTCATGCCGCGCCGAGTGCGTCAGTGCAAGAGATCGCACCCATAAAGTTGTCGTCTCTTTCTGTAGACACACCGCGCCCACTCCCCCAATCGACGGTGCCGATCGAGGGTAATCCCGTCCTGAAGCAACTTTTGCTGACGCAGCAACCCGTTGTCATTAGCGATCTCGAACAGGATCTGATGATGACGGTGTCTGAACAGCCCTTTCGTAATCCAGCGAGGGCATTGTTGGTCGTGCCGTTGATTCTGGATGGCCAAATTATTGGCAGCATTTCACTGCGACAAAATCGCCAACCTCGCCGCTGGTTGCCTTCAGAAATTGAGTTGGCGCAAGCGGTGGCTGTACAAGCGGCGATCGCGGTGCATCAATCGCGGTTGTATCAAAAGACGCGTCAGCAAGCAGAGCAGTTGTTAGAACTCGACCAGCAAAAAACAGAGTTCTTCCAAAACATTTCGCACGAGTTTCGCACGCCACTCACGCTGATGATTGGACCGTTGGAGTCGGCGATCGCCCAGCAGCAAGGCTTGTCGTATGAGCAGTCAGCTGTGGCGCTACGCAATTCTCGTCGCTTACTGCGGCTCGTCAACCAACTGCTCGATCTCCAACGGTTAGATGCTGGACGGATGCAACCTAGCTTCCGCCCCTGCGATCTGGTGGATTTTGTCAGCCAGACGGTCGATTCTTTCCGCCCCTACTGCGAGAAAAAAGGCATTGCGGTCATGACCCGGCTTGCGTCGTGCCCACAGGTATATTTAGACCTCGAAAAGTTTGACAAGGTCTTGTACAACCTGCTCTCTAACGCAATGAAATTTACGCCAGAGGATGGCACCATTACTGTGACGCTTCAGCCTGCTGGGGATCATTGCTTGCTCAAAGTCACAGATACCGGCATTGGCATCCGTCCCGACCAGATACCCCACTTGTTTGAACGCTTCCGGCAAGCAGAGGGATCAGCAAACCGAAGCTATGAAGGCAGCGGTTTAGGGCTGGCACTTGTCAAAGAGTTAGTTGATCTACACGGTGGACAAATTTCGGTCGAGTCGGCCTACGGCTCAGGCACGACCTTTACAATTTGGCTCCAAACCGGGATGGCGCACCTCCCGCCCCAACAGCTGATTGAAGTCCAGGCCGAATCACAGCCCAACCGTGCCTCGGTCGAATTAGCAGACGTAGAGATGGAGCAGTATGACCATCCCAGCGGCGAAGAAGAGCAGCTTGACACCGCAGACCCTAAAGTGGATGGTTCCCGTATTCTCATTGTGGACGACAACCCAGATTTGCGTGCCTACGTCTCCACGATCTTGCGTGAGCAGGGATATCGAGTTTGGACAGCGCGCAACGGTTCCGAAGGGTTTCAGAGCGCTCAAGCCCATCGCCCGCAACTGATCGTAAGCGACCTGATGATGCCCATGGTGTCTGGGCTAGACATGATTCGGATGATTCGAGAGGAGGAGGAGCTAAAGGGTATTCCCATTATTCTCCTAACGGCAAAAGCGGACGAAGATACCCGCATCGAAGGGGTCGAGCGGGGTGCTGATGCGTACCTGTCCAAACCCTTCAGCGATCGCGAACTCCTGGCGGAAGTCCGCAACTTGCTGGCGCTCAAAGCAAACGAGCAACGGGTTGCTGAACTCAACACCTATTTGACGGAATCGGTCTTAAAACGGTTCTTGCCACCCTCGCTGGTACAACGCGCCGCACGAGGCGAACTGGTGCTGGATCTGCGTCCTGAGCCTCGCATGGTGACGGTGTTATTTAGTGACATCATCGGTTTCACGCAATTGTCCAATACGCTGCGATCGCGCCGAGTGGCAGAACTTTTGAACGAATATCTGGCTGAAATGACTCGCGCCGTCTTTGATAATGGCGGGACGGTCGATAAATTTATGGGTGATGCCATTTTGGCGCTCTTTGGCTCACCCGAAGAAATGTCACCAAACGAGCAGGTACGTCGGGCAATCGCGGCGGCGCGGCAAATGCAACGATCGCTCCACTTGTTGAATAAACGCTGGCAAGAGCAAGGCATCAGCCAGGTACAGTTCCGCTGTGGCATTCACCAAGGCACGGCGGTGGTCGGGATGTTTGGCGGAGCAGAGCGATCGGATTACACGGCGATCGGTCCCAGCGTCAACATTGCCTCTCGTATTCAGGCGGCGGCTGAACCCGACTCTATCCTGGTGTCTGCGGCCGTTGCCGACTACCTGGAGCAAGACGAAATTACCAAATTTAGTCCTTTACGCCTCAAAGGCGTCGACGAGACGGTGCTGACGTTCGCTGTAACACCAGAACCCAGTCCCCATGTGCGGCATTATTGAGGGAGTAGGCAGAAGGCAGAGGGCAGAAGGGAAAGAATAGGGGATGAGGGATGAGGGATGAAGGCTAAAGGCTAAAAAGCTGATCGCTGACCGCTCGATTAACTTAAAACGCTCTAGCATAGGGGCAAAACTCAAAACTCTTTCCTCCCCTCTACGATCGTCCCGTTTTTGCTTTCTGCAACTGCTGTTCTGCTTTGCTGGCCCAGGCGGTATTCCCTTGTTTGGCGTACAAATCTTTGGCGTAAGTCAAAACTTTTTGTGCATCACTAAATTTGCTCTGGCGCATAAACACTAGCCCAGCAGCGTAGTAGGCGTTGGCATAGTTGGAGTTGGCCTGCGCCGATCGTCGAAACGCGTTGAGCGCCCCATCTAAATCACCCTGAGTAAACAGCAGTGAGCCAAGATTATAGTGGGCCTCGGCGTAACTCGGATCGATTTTGATCGCTTGCTCAAAAGCGGCACGGGCTTCTTTGGTTTTGCGCTGCTGCGTATAGACCATACCCAGGTGATATGCCGGTTCAGGAGCAGTGGGGCTGAGTTCGATGGCTTTCCGATACGCATTGATTGCGGCATCAAAGTTGCCCTGCCGCTCTAAGACTAGCCCCAGATTGTAATGTGCCAGACCCAGTTTGGGGTTAAGCTCAACCGCGCGTTGTAAATAGTCTTTTGCCTGAGGAAGGTTATTGCCTTCTAGCAGTGCGGCTCCCAGGTTGGCATAGGCAAGGGCAAAGGTGGGATCGGCTTGTGTTGCCTGATAAAAGGCAGTTGCGGCGGGCTGAAGTTGACCCTGCTGACGCAAAGCCAGTCCCAGGTTGTAATGAGCCGCAGGCATGCGGGGATCAAGCTGGGTCGCGCGACGAAAGGCAGCGATCGCCTCATTCAGCTTTCCCTGCTGGATGTACTGAATACCTTGATTAACAGCGCCCTCTGCGGCTTGCGATACCTGGGCGACCGAATCTGCTGGCAGCGTCATCCCTGGCATTGGCGGTAAAGCCACAGCACTGCTGAAAACGATCAAGCCTAAGAATCCACCAATGTGCCACTGCCGCTTTGTTTGCATAGATCCATTGCCTATTATCTTTGGTTCGCGACCGCTTGCGACGGATCACAACGGGTCGTCTTTTGCCTCTGCCGACACCAACAACAAATGTGGCGTAGGCGAATGTTGACGCTATTTTACAGGAAGGAGCGTAAAACCGCCCCCCAAGCCAGATAACTTTAATGCTTGAGTGCGATCACAATTGAGAGTCACCACTAGATGTAGCTGTTCAATATCAATAGCAGTCTAGAGGAAGCAACAATCACCCAACCCTACTGCGCATCAAACCGTAACGCGGATCAAGCCGTAACGCAAAGAGTAGAAAGCTTGCGAAACTAGATATCTAAGCCTGCCACTTTCAGTGCTGGTGAATGTTCGACGGTGAATTGATAGGAAAGTTCCTGCTTACCCTTCGGTTCAAGATGAAGCACCCACTCTAAAACACCCATCTCGCCCAATTGGATTTGCGGACTCGTACGGTTTAGGCGAATTTTGATTTGCTCGTTACGACTGACTGGAAGCTGTTCGGTCAGGTTCAGAACCGCTTCTTGATCGTGCAGGTTAAGGACGGTTAGCCGGTATGCGTAAGTAATTCGACGCTGCCCCCCGATGAGTTGCTTATCCACTTTGCGCTCAATGAGATCGCGTGTAATTTTCAACCCTTCATCAATGCCCAGATTCAAGCGGAACTCCTGTCCAGGCGCAATATTTTCTAGTGCGGTCGTACCCACAAAACAGTTATCACGAAAGAGATTGACGTGCCCTGGTAGCAGCGTTGCCCCGTCAGATGGATTGGTAACAACCGCTTGCAGGTAGGCAAAGCTCACAAGCTTGGGTATGGCAACATATTGCAACTGGGAGGGGTAATCGTCGTTGAAAATGGTGATCTTATGGAAGCTGCCATCGCCAGGGATATTGTTGTTACCGTCGATCGCAAACGTAACCACACCGCCTTCATTGATTATTTGCGCAGCGGGCACTTCAGCGGCAATAGCCTGCGGCGGTGGTACAGCGGCATCGCTAACGGACATCAAGCCACCATATTCATCATCAGCGGCGGGTGCAACCATAGCAGCAACACGACTGCGTGCCATGACGGGTGCGGATGCGGGTGGCAGAGGATGAAATACATCCAGATACCAGGGCGCTAGTTTGGGAGGGAGGGTACCCAGTCCGGGCTTCGCCGTTGAAAGCGTCAGGGCCACATTGCTCCAATCTTCGCCAGTAGTTTGCTTGACTTCTGCTAGATAGGTCAGGTGAACACGACGTTCTGCGCTATTGACCCGTACATCGTAAAGGGGGTTCCAACTGGCGCGATCGCAGACGTAAGAGACTTCGAGTTCAAACTCTCCAGCACCGGAAGGCGCAATAGTCACAGCTAATTGATAGCTTTCCTGAGGGCGCGGTGTTTGCACCTGTTGCATCTGCTGCCGCAACGCTTGAATCTGTTTCTGCAATTGAGTGGATTCACGCTCATGCTGCGCGATCGAGTTTGACGCATCCTCATACCGTTGTCCCAGAAAGTTCAGCAAGTTGCGTGTTTCGGCAAGGCTGACCTGCTGTTGGGCGAGGCTACGCGAAAAGCGATCGGCAGCTTTCTCACTCAGGGTTTGGATAAACGTGCGTTGAAGGTTAGCCGCAGCCAGCTTGTCTTGTGCTGCCTTCTGCTCATCCAGTAGCTGATCAATTTGAGCCGTAAGCTGAGCGACACGATCGACCACGGGTTCTATCGCAAACACACGCTCTGTTTGCAGACCTAACAATTTGACTGCAACGGTTCCCCGCCCGGTGGCTCGCACAGATTCAGGTTGTAGCGTGATTGGCAGCGACTCAAGTAATAACGTATGCTCTTGTCCAGTCAACGTCACCGTACCGCGCCGAATCACCAATGCTTGATTGGTATAAACGGTAATTGCCGCGATGCGAGTGCTTAGAGAAATAACGGTTGCATCGGGAGTTACGGAAGTATCCATTGCTACAGCGTTGAAGTTGAAGCGGGTTGGTATGTCAACGCTAGCATATGCATCCATGCTTTTTAGTAGATGCCTCAGCGCTCAAAGCCCTTGCAAAAATCCCTTGCATGAGTCGAAGACTGGTTTGATGATTCACGGGGAAACGCTTCAGCCACTGGTGCTAGAGCGATCGTTCTGAGGGGCACATTCTTAACCGTTCTACGTCTGTGAGAGACAATGTCAACTTTATGGAAGATTTACACAATGGTCGCTCTGTGCCAACCTTATGAGAGGCAAAAGGGAGCACATTTTCCTTGAAGGTCGTTCTGCGTCATGGTACCGTCCATTGCCATCTAACTGTCACCTGTGACCGCTCCACGTTTCGCGCTGTCTTTTAGGGTTGCGCCCTTATCCCGTCCTGTGTAACAGAGTTGTTTGACACTACTCTTTCGTATCAACCGCAAATTCTATGGTGACAATTGGCTATAACCAGCTCCTGCCTGAACTTTCAGGGCCATTACAGGTGCCAGAACGATCGCCCGCACAATATCCAAGCAACCAACCACCAGAAGCCATCTCAAGCGCGATCGCTCCGGTGCGTTTCTCGTTAGTGGTGCCAACCTACAACGAAAGTCACAATATTAAGCGGATTGTGGCGCTGTTGAGCGATCAATTAGATGCCGTGTTGCCCCATCGCTACGAGATCATTGTGGTTGATGACGACAGCCCTGATGGAACCTGGCAGATTGCAGAGACGTTAACAGCCTGCTATCCCAACTTGCGCGTGATGCGTCGCCAATCAGAGCGGGGGCTTTCAACAGCAGTCATTCGCGGTTGGCAAGCGGCACAGGGCGATATCCTTGGGGTTATTGACGGTGATTTGCAGCATCCGCCTGAAGTCTTGCAGCGTCTATTAGGCGCGATCGAGCAAGGTGCAGATTTAGCCGTTGCCAGTCGTAACGCCGATGGCGGGGGCGTGAGCACATGGAGTGCCATGCGGCGCTTTCTCTCGCGAGGGGCCCAACTGTTGGGCTTAGTTCTACTGCCGGGTGTGGTGAGCCGAGTGACTGACCCCATGAGCGGGTACTTTTTGGTTCGCCGTAGCGCGATCGCAGAGCGAGCCCTGCATCCGTTGGGCTACAAAATTTTGCTCGAAGTGCTGGGGCGGGGCAGAATTAGCCAAATCGCTGAAGTCGGCTATGTGTTTCAGGAGCGCGAAGCAGGCGAAAGCAAAGTGACCTGGAAGCAGTACCGCGATTATATTCGTCATCTCGTGCGCTTACGCGTCTCGTTAGGGCGACTCGGTCGGTTTAAGCAGCAGTTTAATTTTCCACTGGGGCGCTTTTTGCGGTTTGGGTTTGTGGGCTTAAGTGGGCTGGTCGTGGATATGGGCTTGCTCTACCTCCTGCACGGCAGACTGGGCTTTGGGTTAACGCGCAGCGCGATCGTGGCAGCAGAGCTAGCGATCATCAACAATTTCGTCTGGAACGATCGCTGGACCTTTGGCGATCTGTCACAACAGCAGCGACAACGCCATCAGGTGATCAAACGGTTTGTTAAATTCAACCTGATTTGCTTGATGGGACTCATCCTCAAAATTCTGATCCTAAATCTGCTCTTTAACGGCTTGCATCTAAACGCTTATCTGGCGAACTTTTTAGCGATCGTGGCGGTAACGCTATGGAACTTCTGGATCAACCTCAAGCTCAGTTGGCGTGTAACGCAGGTGAAGTGAGAGGGATGAGGGATGAAAGCAAGGGAGTTGTAAAGCCCTTTGAGCATACCAGAAAGGGTTTTAGTTGTTAGAAGGAGTCAGGAATGGTCCAGGCACCAACAACTAACAACCAACAACTAACAACTGGTTCAACTCAAAACTCAAAACTCAAAACTCTTAACTTTTTCCCCAACCCCTTCCTATCCAGCTGTATTGATCCAAACGATCGAGCTACGTTTACTGCAAGGGCAAGCAAACCTTGAAACACGTTCTACCAGGTTTTGACTCAAAGGTTAGCGTCCCGTGATGACGGTTTTCGACAATGCGGCGTACGGTTTCCAGTCCTAACCCCGACCCTTTGCCAACGGGCTTGGTGGTATAGAAGGGTTCAAAAATGCGGGTTTGAATCTCAGGCGGAATCCCGCTACCAGAATCGATAATTTGGATCGTGGCCGTACGATCGTGCTGCTGAGTAATAATTTCTAGAACCCCTTTGCCATCCATCGCATCGATCGCGTTATCAATCAAATTTGTCCAGACCTGGTTCAGTTCGCTCCCATAAGCCAGCACATGGGGAATTTGCTGGTCGTAATGGCGCTTCACCTCAACGCCGTGCTTCAGCTTGTGGGCAAACAACCGCAAAGTATCTTCCAACCCTTGATGCAGATTCACTTCTTGCTGAACGCCCTGATCAAGATAGGAGTAAGACTTCATGGCTTTTACGAGATCAGCAATCCGCTCGGCTCCTCGCAAACCGTGCTTCAGCATAGACATCACTTCAAACGAAAGCGCTAGCCAGTGCAAGCCCATTTCTCGCAGTTCGGTTGGGTCGTCTCGCCAGCGCTCTGTAATCTGCTCCAGAGCTTCTACCTCAATCCCTCCTTCGGCTAGGGGTTCTGACAGTTTCCAAGCCTGCTTAACCCCGTAGTCTTCTAGCCATTCAAGCAAAGTTTCTTCTCGATCGCTCACAGTCGCCGGATCAAGACGATCGTTGAGAATGGTGTCATAGCCCTGGTCGCGCATCTGCAACCACTGCTGCGTATGGGCTTCTTCAACCTGACGCTGCCCATAAACCAGGCTCATCCGTTGCAGTTCAACCACAGCCGCTGGAATTTCGCGAAACGATCGCACAAGGGCTGCCGCTGGATTGTTCAGTTCATGCGCGAGTCCCGCCGACAGCGTACCCAGTGCTGCCATTTTTTCACGGCCTCGAATGAAAGACTCTAACCCTCGCGTGCGCTGTTGCATCGTGCGAAAAATCATCCGCTCAAAGTCACGGCACTCATGCAGTAAGCTACGGAAGTCGTCGCTCTCAATTTCGTAGAGTCGGCAGTCTCCCAGTGCCCGCATGGTCACCGGAGCAGGGTCATCGGTCAGGATCGGAATTTCACCAAAAAACGAGGGTGCATTGTGCTGCCCAATGGGGATCTCCATACCATCACTGCGACGAGTGATGCTCATTTGGCCTTCCATGAGAAGAAACAGACCCTTGTGTGGATCGCCTTCATGCACCAACACATCCCCGTCGTGCAATGTCACTACCGGAGCGCGATCGCACACCCATTCCAGCCGTGCTTTGGGCAATTGCTGAAAGGGAGCCAGTTTCATCAAATCTTCAACACACAGCATGGAGTCTCCTGACATGACCGTTGTCCACATCCAACGCCCTCTTCCAAATCACCAAAGAACCTTGCATTCAGCAAGCCTTTCTACCCTGAGTTTGGCGATCGACATGATTCAGATGAACAGCAGACTAGCAGGCGTCACTATTGCTCCACAAGATGCTTTAAGCGCAAGTATGCCTCTTCAGGCGTGAGCGGCTCCGATTCTCGCTCATTAGGAATATAAAAGACCCACGTATCGGGAAAGTATCGAACAACAAAACTGGGGATTAAACCACGCTCTACGGCTTGTTTACCAAATTTTTCAGCCTGTTCTTCTAAGCTCAATTGGTCATTGAATGAGTGTTCAGCCATGCGTTCTGTCTCTTAACGTCCTTGGTTAACCGACTTAGCTGCTTCAGTACAGCCATCAAAGCGCTGTCAAACTCAGGCTTGACGTTGCTCCAACAACCGTTGGTAAGCAGCCGTAAAGTCATCCGCATTAATCCGAATATCACGAGGATTGCTCAATTCCTGACGACGATAACGACGAATCGCTTCTAAAGCCGCTTGATTGCTTAACAAGGTTAGATCAGCACCGTTCCAGCCGTTGGTTTGAGTTGCCCAATAGGCCAAATCAACCTCAGCAAGGGGACGATCGTGGTTATGCACATGCAAAATGGCAAGTCGGCTGGCTTCGTCAGGCAGATCCACCTTCAACTGCAAATCGAGTCGTCCAGAACGAAGAAGAGCGGGATCTAAAGCCTCCGGACGGTTGGTTGCTCCTACCAAGAGGACGTTAGGACATTCATGTAGCCCATCGAGTTCTGTGAGCAGTTGACCCACCACGCGATCGCTCACCCCTGAATCGCTGTGTCCTCCACGTGCGGGGGCCAGCGTATCCAGTTCATCAATGAAAACCACGCAAGGAGCTGCCTGTCGCGCTTTTGTAAACAAGTCTCGTACGGCTTGCTCCGAAGCACCCACCCATTTGCTCAACAGCTCAGGACCGTTAACGGCAATAAAATTGGCGCGCGCTTGGGATGCAACAGCCTTCGCCAGTAACGTTTTACCAGTACCCGGAGGCCCCCACAGCAGAATGCCTCGCGGGGCTTTGGCTTTCGTGTGGTGATAAAGCTCAGGGTACAGCAAGGCTCCCTCAACAGCTTCCTGCAGGGTTTGCTTGAGGCTATCTAACCCGCCGATCGCGTCCCACACAACGTTGGGCGTTTCAATCTCAACCGAGCGCAACACCGCAGGCCTGATCTGTTTGACGGCGTACAGGAAATCGGCTTGGCTGACAGACATTGCCGCTGGCATCGGCGCATTCAGGGAGGGCGCAAACCGACGAAGTGCCGTGTATGCAGCTTTTTGACAAAGCGCTTTAAGGTCAGCACCTACCATGCCCACCGAGCGATCGGCAATTTCGCCCAGATCCACGCCACTCAGAGGCATTGCTTTCGTCAGAATCTTGAGAATTTCCAACCGACCGGCTCGATCCGGCACCCGAAACTGGATTTCACGATCGAACCGTCCCGGTCGGCGCAGGGCAGGATCGAGATGATCAGGACGATTGGTAGCGGCTAGCACAATCACACCTTTCGTTCGGGCAAAGCCATCCATCAAACCCAGCAATTGAGCAACAACCCGCTTCTCCACCTCACCTTCGACGTGGGCACGATCAGGCGCGAGACTATCAATCTCATCAACAAAAACAATACAGGGTGCCGAACGAGACGCTTTCTGAAAGAGGCTTCGCAAGCGTCCTTCGGCCTCACCGTAATATTTGCCCATAATTTCGGGACCCACGATCGCGACGTAGTTAACGCCTAGATCCTGGGCAAGCGCACGCGCCGTTAAGGTTTTACCTGTACCGGGTGGCCCCACCAAAAGCACACCTGACGTTGGTTCTAGACCCAGTGTCGTCAGCAGATCTGGGCGTTTGAGGGGTAACTCCACCAACTCCCGCAATTCTCTCAACACATCGGCCAAACCGCCAACGCCCTTGAGTGAAACTGGTGTATTAGGACGTTCATCGCCAACCTCACTCGCTGTAGCAGCCGTGGCGCGATCGGAGCGAGCATGATCTGCTTGAGAAATGTCGTCTGGGCGATCGGCCGTATTCGTTCGAGAAGCGCGTTTTATATCGGCATAGAAGGTCTCTGGCTCTGCTCTACCTTCAATCACTCTTACGATATCGAGCAGTCCATCGACCCCCTGATCAACCAGGTCGCTAAATTCTTTCAGTAAGTCATCCATACACTTAATCCACAGGGAGTGCTGGAGACGAGCGCCCAGCCCAATGGCTTCATTATAGACATCGGGCTTAGAAAGCGATGGGGCAATAAAGAATGGGGGAGTGGGGAATGGGGGATGGGGGATGGGGAGTAGGGAGTGGGGAGTGGGGAGTAGGGAGTGGGGAGTAGGGAGTTTTGGGTTTTATCGTGAGCGATCCGAAAGCGATGTGCACAGGCTCACTGAGTGACTGTAAGGACTGCATGAAGATTCTGCTTTTGTAGGGTTCTAACTCGTTGGGTGATGTTATCGTTGCGCTATCCGGGGCATACTATCGGTATTAGTTCTGGTAGAGATTGCTTTGCTTCTCTGCGAAGAGTAGTTAAGTAAGAGTAAAGGTCACTAAGAATAAAGGGTCACTCTAGTTGCCAGGATTGGTATACGCTTTTCCTGACACAGAGCTTGACTACCAACGTTGAAGCGTTAAGATGCATTAGGGATATCTTTCGCGGATTACCTTTGGTTCTATTCCTTTTGGTAGACGCTCGATATTTCAGGCTTAGCTTCAAACGCTGAAACATCTGTCCTGTGAGAGTGAGTGACTCTCCGCTTGAAACGCAACCCCCTTATCATCATGCTAAGACCGGAACATCGCCAATTTGACAGCCTGGATCGTCTTTCCGTACACTCCGATCGTGAGACAATCCAACCAGCCAGGCAGTCCCGTCTTGTCGCTGAAGCCTCTGACACAGAAGCTCTCATGGAAAGCTTGATGCCCAAAGGAATTAGCCCTGCGAAGCAAGCGATTATTGAACGTCTGATTGAAATGTGGGTTGCCAAATCTGAGCTTGATGTGGCCTGATGACTCACTCTAATGCTGTATGTTTTTTCTGAGTAAGCTTTTGCTTACGGCATAGAATTTTTGGAGCTTTATTCAGCTTTTTGTTATAGGTGTTCCGGCACTTAACTGTTTACTGTGGGCATTCCGTCGCTTCATTGGATATTAAGCCGCGAGTGATATCAGATTTTTGCTTTGCGACAATTTATTTGCGGTAGACCTCATCTACAATAGAGTATGGACTTTTCCAGTACTCTTGTTTCGGTTTGGAGCTTTGCTGTTTTGAGGACTGAGCAGCCAGCACTGAGGTCAGTATTGAGGACGTTACGAAACGGGCTGAGAGTTCACTGTAGTTTTAGCCGTAAGTGTTCCTTGATCAACGCCCTGCATTTATTGGGCAGATTGCAAAATGGTTAGCGAAAGATCTCTGAGGCGGCTTCGGGAACTGATTCAGCGGATTGTAGAGGCAGAGACGGATGATTTCTTTGAACTGGCCAAGATTGCGGGGTTGAATCCTGCTAAAGACTTTTCAACCGCAAATCTTAGTGGACTTGATTTACGCTCTGCCCAACTGGCAGGAGCAAATTTCATTGCCACTAACCTTTCGCGAGCAAATTTAGTCAACTCAGTCCTGACAGAAGCCAGCCTAATCAATGCGAACTTAGTCAGTGCCATGCTAGTCAACGCAAACTTGAACGGTGCCAATCTGGTAAGCGCTGACATGATGGGGGTAAACCTGGTAAGAGCGCAGCTATTGAGTGCTAATCTTACGGGTGCCAACATGACGCAAGCCAACTTAAACCACGCTGATTTGCGTCGTGCCGTATTGATTGGGTGCAAGCTAGATGCGGCTAGCCTGCATTTGGCCTCTCTAAACCATGTGGATCTCCGTCGATCGAGCCTGACCAAGGCTGATTTTACAGGGGCTAACCTTTACGGAACCAATTTGAGCAATGCCGACTTGCGTTGGGCAAATTTAACCGATGTTAATCTGGCAGGTGCTACGTTTGAGCAGACCTTATTAGGCGGCAACCAGGGTTTAACCAGAGACGTAGTGGCAGATTTAAAGCGTCGTGGTGCCATTTTTGAAGGCTAGTAAAGCAGGCACAATGGAAAGAATTAGCGGGTGGTTGCGATGAGATACTTTTGTGAATTGGGTGGTGGACAGCGCGTCTACCTTGAAAATTTGCACAACCAGACGGTCGTCACCATTGTTAGCAGTAGCCCAGGACAACAGCAGCAATCAAGTAGCGGGTTCCAGACGGGTGAGTGGACAGCACCACCGGAGATTTTACGAGGGGTGATCGGGGTTGTGTTGCGACTACACACCGTTCAGGGTGAGCAGTTTTTGCGCCTTCAAGGAAACAGCTTAAGCAGCTTACGCGATGCACCTTCTCTGGCTGAGGCTCAACCGCTACAGGTCTGCCCTGTAGAGCAGACGCCTGAGGCCTCTCTGCCGCCGATGACGCCCATGCCACCGATGACGCCCATGCCACCGATGTCTCCTGCTCAACCCATGACAATGGGCAATATGCAGATGGATCAAGGGAGGATGTCAATGCAGATGGGCAATATGCGGATGTCAATGAATCCGATCGCCCACCCACCCCAGAAAGAGGCTGCCTCATCTGAGGCAGCGGTAGGACAGCGAAATTTCTGTAGCCAATGCGGCACAGCCATTAAACCAGATGATCGCTTCTGCGCGCACTGTGGGCATCGTCTTGCTTAGACGCATGCGAGGCTAGTGCTTTTGCGTGATGAGTCTCTAATGCGCGTTCTGCCAGCGGCAAGGTAAACCAAAATTGCGCGCCCTTACCAGGATGACTGGTGACACCAATCCGCCCACCATGGGCTGTAATGGTTTGACGGCAACGATGTAGACCCAGACCAATGCCAGTCAAGTGCTGATTATCGATCCCGCGAATATAAAGGTTGAAAAGACGATCGCATTTGTCCTGGCTCATACCCTGACCGTCATCAGTGATGCTGCAAAGCATAATGTGAGATGAAGAAATAGGACACGGGGCGATCGTGGCATGAATCGTGATCGTTAGACCAGGCGAATTATGTTTGATGGCGTTCAGCAGCAACTGCTCAAAGACCTGTTGCATTTGGTAAGGGTCTACGTTGATCGGAGGTAGATCTGCGGCTAGCTGTTGCTTGAGTGTTACCTGATTTTCTTCAAATAACGCTTTAAGATTAACCAAAGCCTTATCTAAGACCTGAAGCAGTTGGATGGATTGGCGTTGCAGTAATGTAGGTGGTTTATCGTCTGAATGCCCTTCTAACAATGCATTAAGCAAATTAAGCTGATGATCGCAGCTTTGGATCATTCGATCGACTTTGGCACATGGCACAGGCATCACGTCGCAGTCACTACTTCTGCCTCTCAGGCTTTTTAGTACCATTAACATCCCCTGAACGGGCGTGCGTAAATCATGAGCAACCGCATGTAACAGCAAATCCTTCACCTGATTGAGACTTTGCAACTCCTGCATGCGCTGTTGCAGTTCGGCAGTACGCTCCTGCACCTGACCTTCTAGACTTGCAGCTAGCGTTTGAAGGTGTTGATAGAGTTGCCCTTGCTGAATGGCAATTTCCACCTGAGTGGCAATCTGTTCCAACAGGTTAATTTCCAAAGACTGCCATTGACGGGGTTCAGAGCACTGATTGACAAGCAAAATGCCAAACATTTTGCTGCATACCATGATTGGAATGCCAATACTCGCTTTCACCTGACAATATCGATGGTATTCGGCCAGGATTGGAGGGACTTCGGCCTTGGCTGTATCGTTGATGGCTCGAATGGGTTTAACGCTGCATGGGTGCCCCAAAGACTTTTGATGGAAAAGCGCCTCAATTTCTTGAGCGACCCGCTGGTCTGCGATCCACCCTCGAACAGAGGCCCAGTTACCAGCGACGGATTCTGCTACAGCCAGGCTATGGTCTGAAGCATCTAACCGCATGATGAAGACCCGATCGGCGTGAAGCAGGTCTCGAACTTCAGCCACAGTGGTGTTAAGAATCTCTTCTAAATCGAGCGATCGCCGAATTCGTTGCGCGGTCTCAGCCAGTAAGCGTTCGCGTTCAGCGGCAAACCGCAACTGGAGTTCTGCCTGTTGCCGTTCTGCGATAGTTGCCGCCAGCATCAACGCGATGCCCATCGTGACACCCACAAACGCCTGGAGTAGAAAGACGGCCTGCTTTGGGTCGCCATTGGCATCCATTAAAAGCGGCCCTCGCTGCTGTGCTAAGCCCCAGAAGGCAAAACAAGAGACAATAAAGCCACTGAGCACAGTTCCCCGTTGCCCAAACCGCAACGCAGCCCAAACCATCAACGCAATAGGTAGATATTCCAGTGGATAACGAGCAACGCCTGATTGAATGGGTGCACAGAAAACGAACCAACTCAATCCAATGAGCAAGACTAACCAGACAAACGCTTCAAAGGCACGCCATCGAACCGTCTTGCTGCGCTGCCACTGTTGTTTCCATACTGCGATCGCGTGGTGCCAAAGCGGTCGACGGTTATTGGCTAAGGGCTGACTCAACCAAACCAACAGAAGTGGTGTCGTAACCAAAACGCCAATGCCATCACCTAGTTCGATCGCCCACCAATGGAGACTAAAATCCTGCCAGGACGTAAGACCAGCAGCACAGCCATTCAGAGTATTAATCGTGGCATTCAACATCGGTGAGACGATGACAGCCAGAGCCAGAAAGCTAAGTGTGTCTCGCAAGCTATTGAGCTTAGGGGAGCAGCCAACCCGCTGCAGTAAGACCTTGCCCACGATCGCGCTGGCCGTCGTTCCCAGGGCAGCCACAACAGCCACGAGCCAGGGCGCACCAACCGACAGAGCTAATAAAAACATCCCTAAGCTGATGCCAATCCACACCCGCAAATCGCCTAGCAGCAGTATGCCTAAAGCGATGCCTGCTGGAAACCAGATGGGTGAAGCTTCTAGGTGCAAGTTTGTCACAAGAACCGTTAGCCTACCAGAAAGAAAGCAGGCTAGCGCAATAGCGCTGAGCTTGAGCAAAGATGCTCCCAGTTGCACTAAACCACGCTCCATACGTGCATGAGCGATTGTCGCAAGACAACGACTGAACAATTGAGTTTCATTGGCTCTCGTACCCCATCCCGACTGCATCTACTTCTAGCGTCGCGCGTCAAGTTAGCGAACGGCTTCCTCCATGTGGATGAGCAGACAGCACGACAGACGGCTATCGCCGTGCTGAAGTTCTTCTATGTAGTATAGGCGACTCAGCATTTCCCAATGGGTAATTATTTATCTCTATTTACAAATTTTGTTTTTACTCATGAATATGCCGCCTAGAGTAAACCCTAGACGGCATTCGGTTAACTGACAGCCCTGCGTCAGAGTGCTAGTTATCCCGCGATCGCACCAGTTAGAGACGAGCTATTACCGCGTCCGACCGCTATTATCGTCTGCTGGAGACTGAGGCGTTTGATTCCCAGTTGTGGGTTGAGGCGACGATTGCTGCATGGATGGCTGAGAGCTAGAACCATCCTGCCCAGGCGCTTGACGCATGGAGGGCGTAGTTGATTGCGGTGTCATCCCGTTAGGGCACTGGGCGATCGTGGTGCTGGTTGTCGACTGAGACGACTGGCTGTAAGGTTGGCTGGTAGCACTAGAGCTCATCGAGCTAGATGCACTTGTGCCAGACCCCATGCTTCCAGCAGTTGTCCCGATAAAGTTAGGACGCTCTTCGTTTGAGCTGATCCGGCTGCTTACAGTTCTGTAGGCGTCAGGATTGTTAGCGGCCCATACTTGCTGGCTAGCAAAACCACCTGATGTAGCGCCGCCTTGAGCCAGTACGTTACCGTAGGATCGGTTTTGGTCACTTGAGTTGTTGTTACCGCTACTGGTGTAGGAACCACTCATTGGCACATTCGACGCGCTATTGGTCGAATCGCTATTCGCACTACTCACCACCGTTTGGTTGGAAGGAGAGAGGCCTGCTCTTGGATCCGATTGGTTGGGTAACTGAGCGGCCGAAGAAGCAGAAGCATCGGGTGCTGCCGTCGCCGAGGGCGCGTTGGCTTGTGTGCCTGGTACACACTGCATCTGATCGGAGCTTGAGGGTGCCTGGGCTTGGCTGTTATTGGTGTTTGTCGGACCAACAGGAAGCCCACCTGCTAATGCGGGCAAGCCTAAGAGACCACTAGCGGCGATCGTGCTTAGCAGTGCTGTCGTTCTTCTGGCCAAATGGCGCGGTTGCATGTTCATCGCTATCTCCTTGGTTACTGCGTGTGAATCCTGAAAAATCGGTATAGACAGTGAACGCCGCTCCTGCTGCGCGGTCGGGCGCTCACGACTAGCAGGGGTCTCAGACCCCTAAAACGCAATTTTTTTCTGATGCACGTGATACAGATGAAGCATAGAAAGCTGAGCGTCACATTATCTCCATCTTCAGTGGGATCTACGATCTCGTCCTAACGTCGCATTGTGAGTCACTCTTGCTTCTGTTGCCGTTTGTAATTCTGTTGCTGCTCGTAATTTTGGTGTGGTAGGCGTCGTTGACCAGAATGTACGCGCATCGCTTGGCTAGATGCTCCTTTGAGCAGATTGCGTTGCCCTTGGGTTTGAGGGAGGATTGGGCTATTCTTACAAAGTTGTGTCACACCTGAAACCGTTAGGTGCTACTTCTCAAACGCGCACAGGAGATTCGTAATGTTAGAGCTGTATCAGTTTGAGTTGTCCCATTACTCTGAGAAAGTACGGTTTATTCTCGATTACAAAGGGTTGGCATACCGCAAGTTTGAGGTAACGCCTGGTATTGGTCAGATTGATTTGTACCGTATGTCTGGACAACGGCAGGTGCCAGTGCTGAAAGACGGCAGTGAGGTTATTGCCGACTCCACCGCGATCGCCGATTATCTAGAACGACAATACCCAGAGCGTCCGTTGATTCCGACGGATCCGAAGCTTCGAGGTTTGACATTGTTGATCGAGCAATGGGCTGATGAATCGATCGGGCTAAACGCTCGTAAAACACTCATTGGTGCGTTAAACCAAAACCAGAGCTTTCGTACCGCCTTTCTCCCAAGTTCCGTTCCTGACGTCGTTAAAAATTTGATTGGAGCGGTTCCCAACGAGTTCTTGAGCGTGCTGGGGCAGGGCGTGGGGCTTGGCACAGATGCCATTAAAACGGCGACGGACGCGATCAAGCGCGATCTAGCATCGCTTTGCTTCATCCTTGACGAGCAACCCTACCTGGTGACGGATCACCCAACATTGGCTGATTTTGCGGTGGCCGGTCTGAGCATGTACTTGAAATTTCCTGGTGGAAATTATCTCGAAATTCCAGCCGCGTTGAAAGACAAAGGGGTACCGGGCATTGCGGATATAGGAACCTTCCAACCGTTCTTTAGCTGGCGCGATCGTCTCTACTCCGACTACCGCAAACCCTTGCTTGGGGCACCAAGGAGCGCCTCGCCAAACACGATCAATATTGATTAGTCCTGGATTCGGGTCTGATCATTCAGTACTTTTTCATTCCAACTAGATGGACATTTTAACCATTTAGGGGATTCCCTGAATGGTTTTTTCTATGGTTGGGGTTTGGCACAAGCGCAAGGGGATTTGACACAAGTGCGGTCAATCGGCAATGCTAAGTTATGTTAAGCCATGCACACGTATCTTTATGTTCCGTTATGTTCTGGTTGATAAAGGCCTCTTCAAGCTGGTCGTAACCGTATGTCTAACGCTATTTGTGACCCTTAGCCCCACGATCGATGCTTGGGCCATGGGCGGCGTGCAGCCACTGCTCGACCAACCAGCACCAACTTTTACGCTACCAACGAACACAGGCGATGGAACGGTGTCGCTGGAGGATTACCGGGGCAAGTGGGTCGTTGTCTATTTCTATCCCAAAGACTTTACCTCTGGCTGCACGCTAGAAGCCCGACGGTTTCAGCAGGACTTACCAAAGTACCTCGATCGCAACACTCAAATTCTGGGGATTAGCGTTGACTCAGTTGCGTCTCATGCCGAGTTTTGCGACTCGGAAGGGTTAAAGTTTCCGCTCTTAGCCGATACCGATGGCTCTGTGAGCAAGCGCTACGGTTCGTGGATGGGTGTGGTTGCTCTACGCCATACCTACATCATTGACCCCGATGGCGCACTACGAGCAACCTTTACTGGAGTCAACCCGGCCATTCATAGTACCGAAGTGCTGGCGAAGCTCAGTGAACTGCAAGCGGGTGCTTCAACCTAGCGTCAATCACTGGTTTTGCTAAACCGTTTGCGCTTTAAGCGTCGTTCGGCTAGTAACCCACAAACTTTGGGGATGGGGTTCCCAATGAGAAAGCTTTCCTGTAATCTGATTTGTCTGTCACTTAAGCAACGGAAGTATCGTTGAAAGGTATGTTTCAAAACGCGATCGCTCGGTCTCAAGGTTCTCTTGTTATCAGCCTGCTGCTTCTAGGGTTGACGGTGCCACAGTTAGCCTATGCACAACCGGCTCGCAATAAGGCAGACGATAGTAAAGTAACTGAGTTGCTTCAAGAAGGACGCAAGTTGGTAGATGCGGGTAAGCTGCCAGATGCGATCACCGTTTATCAACAAGCTGCGGAACTGGACAGTCAAAACCCTCGTATCTTTTCCGGCATTGGGTTCTTACAAGCCAATCAAGGAAAGTTTCGCGAAGCGATCGCAGCGTATCAGCAAGCGCTTGCCCTGGATCCCAAAAATGCTGATTTTTACTACGCCTTGGGGTTCAGTGAAGCCAGTTTGGGCAATAATGACGCCGCGATCGACGCCTACCGTCAAGCAACGCTTTACAATCCTCGCCATATGAATGCGCAAATTGCTTTAGGCGTTGTGCTGACTCGCGAAAAAAATTATGCCGAGGCGTTGCGTGTTTGCCAGCGAGCGATCGCGCTAGAGCCACGAAACTACCGCCCTTATGAGCTAATGGGCAATTTGTTTCTCCAGCAGGAGCGACCCCAAGATGCGATCAAGCCCCTACTTCAGGCCGCTCGACTGGCTCCTAAGCAGGGCAGTATCCAGGTTAGTTTGGGAACGGCTCTGCTTGACCAGGGAAATCTGGAGCGCGGGTTAGCAGCCTTTCAGCGCGCAGGACAGTTTGAGCCTCGCAATGCAGCCGTTCAGCTCCAAATTGGCAAAATTCTCTTTGCGAAGGGGCAGTACAGCAACGCGTTGAAGTACTACCAGCGAGCCTCATTCTTAAACGCAGACGCCACTGAGGTGCAAAGCGCGATCGGGGATGTGTACATGGAAAAGCAAGACTACCTATCAGCCGTCGTTGCCTATCGTCAGGCGGTGTCTGCTTCTCCACAGAACCCCGACGTCTACTTCAAGCTTGGTAAGGCGCTTAAGGGCCGCGATCGCAAAGACGAAGCGATCACCACGTTAGAACAAGCCCAACGCCTCTATAAAGATCAGGGCAAAACTAACGACGAACTGAATACGCTCTTACACGACTTGAAACGAAAATCGTAGCGTGGGTAGCTATCGATCTGCCAAGCAGGTCATACGGTAATGCCTCGCTGGTGCAGAATAAACGCTGCGATCGTCAAATCCATCGGTGTAGTGACTTTTAAGTTGCTCTCTTCACCCTGGACAATTTTGACGGGAAAGCCGCATTGCTCAAACAGCGCCGCATCGTCCGTCACTTCCCACCCCTTCGCGATCCCTTCGTTGTGGCAACGTAGTAAGGGCTCGACCGCAAAGCCCTGAGGTGTTTGAGCAGCCCATAGCTGACGACGATCGGGCGTGCTGGTAATCAGTTCGGTTGTGGGGTCTACCACCTTAATCGTATCTTTAACCGGAAGGGCTGCTATCAAGCCTGAGCAACGAAGGATCTCGGCGGCACAGCGATCGATCAACTCCGGTGTAACCAAACAGCGCGCGCCATCGTGGATCAGCACGCGTTCTGCAACGGCTGGCAACGCCTGTAACCCCTTATAAACCGACTCCTGACGGGTTGCGCCACCGGGGATGAAATGAACACACTTCGTCATTCCAAGCTGCAGCACAATTTCCTTAAAATCAGGAAAATCATCTGGTTGCCCCATAATGCCGACCCAGCGAATCGATCGAGACGCTTTAACCGCGGCGAGCGTCCACGTTAAAAGCGGCTTGTCTAAAAGGGGCAGCAGTAATTTATTGCGGCTACTACCCATACGGCGACCCGATCCAGCGGCAGGAATCAAGAGATACACAGCAGTCCTCTAGTGTTGGTGGTTCATCAGGAGTGACTTCAGCATCATTTCAGGAACAGCAACGTTTAGGAACCCCAGGTTTTTAGGAAAAGGAGTAAACGATGGTAACCTTACAGGGGTATCTGGAGCTAGCGTTCAAGTTGCACGTCGCATGGCACAGCTTGAATCGGCTAAGAACAGCAGGAGGCATCAGGCGGTTTTCGATCCAGTCTTTTGCATTCCGATTGCTGAAGTTAGGCTTGCCGTTTTTCACTGTTTTTTCACTGCACGGTGTTTCAAATTATGACCATATGGTGACGTGCAAGACGCAAAACTTTCCGGTATCTTCACTTAAAATTAAGAGCGAATTAGCGTAAAGAATTATTATGCGAATCGTAGCCCTTGTCCCTGGCGGAATTGGCGATCAAATTCTATTCTTCCCAACCCTGGATGACCTGAAGCGATCCTACCCGAATGCTCAAATCGACGTAGTGGTTGAACCCAGAGCAAAAGATGCTTATCGGGTCTCCAAAGCCGTACACAGCACAATCCTGTTTGACTTCAAAGGACGCAATAGTCTGGCAGATCTAGGCAATTTACTGGGAGTCATTCGTGAGCGGGAGTATGACGTCGCGCTCTCACTGGGTCAGCGCTGGACGGTTGGTTTGCTGCTGTGGTTAACGGGAATTCCCAACCGGATTGGCTATGCAGGGAGTGCCGGTGAGTTTTTTTTGACACGGGCAGTGCCACTGAAGCAAAACCAGTATGCCGCCTGGATGTACCACGACCTGCTACAGGGACTAGACATCAACACGCCTAGCCCTGAGTTAGCATTGAATGTCCCAGCAAAGGATCTTGAATGGGCAGACGGCGAGCGGAAGCGTTTGGGCCTTCAAAGTAGCGGTTATGTGCTCATTCATGGTGGTTCTAGCCAGTTAGCAAAGGCCAAGGGGATTGATAAGATCTACCCCGTTGCAAGTTGGAAAGGCATCATTCAAGACTTTGAGCGCCGACAGCCCGACCTCCCGATCGTGCTCATTCAAGGTCCCGAAGACGCAGACTTTGTTGTAGCACTTCAGGAAGCAAGCCCCAAGCTTAAAGTCACGGCACCTGAAGATATAGGCAAACTGGCCGCGATGATCGCCGGAGCAAGCTTAATGCTATGCACCGATAGCGCCCCAATGCACCTGGCAGTCGCCGTTAAAACTTATACGCTGGCACTCTTTGGCCCAACCGATCCCAAAAAGCTACTGCCTGAAAGCAACCGCTTCATCGGTATCAAATCGCTGACTGGGAAAATGGCAGATATTTCGCCGCAAACGGTGCTGGAGAAAGTTTGGAGCAGTTAGGCGTGTCAAAACGAGCTGTTTTTCTCGATCGCGATGGCGTCCTGAACCAGGAAGTTGGCTACATTCGCCAGGTCACTGACCTCCATCTGATCCCCGGTGTGGCAAACGCGATCAAACGCCTAAATCAGGCGGGGATATTCTGCTGCTTGGTCTCCAACCAATCGGGTCCGGCCAGAGGGTACTATCCCGCAAGCCATGTAGAGGCATTGCACGATCGCCTCTGCCAGTTACTCAAGGCTGAAGCAGACGCCCATTTGGATGCGCTTTACTACTGCCCTTATTTAAGCGCCCCTGAAGGCGGTACCGAGCCGACCTACACTCGTTGGAGTACCTGGCGAAAGCCCAATACGGGTATGCTCGTTGCAGCAGCCTGGGATCACGATTTAGACATCGATCGAAGCTTTATGGTGGGTGATAAAGCAACGGATGTGGATATGGCACACAACGCAGGTTGTATCGGCATTCTTGTGCAAACTGGGTTTGGCGAGCGTATTCTTAGCGGCGAATATCAACACCAAACCCAACCAGACTTTATCGCTTCCGATCTGCCTCAAGCCGCAGATTGGATTTTGCAACAAATAAGCATCTCGACGTAGATAATTTCAACCGCCCGGAAGACAGTTAAATCGCGGTGTAGTATTACACTAGTAGAAGGTAGTAGGCTTGTTCTACATCCTTCTAGAACATTCCCTAGGGTTAGCTTTGCAGCAGTGTATGAGCCTACTCCTTGGGAGGGGAATACTAATGGAAGAAACATTTTTGACCCTTTAAGTGAGAGTCAAAGAATGGTCTGAAAGTCCCATTTGCATCGTTAGGAGAATCATCCTATGCCACTCGTTGTTGGGCTTGCTTTTTTCGCCGGTTATGCTGTGATTTGTGCACTGTTTGTTAACCGTATTGAGTAGTCAAACTTAAAGAGAGTCGTCAAGCAAGAGAGTCGTCAAACCCCAAAAATCGTCTGTTTTTAAAGTCTGCTGAGCGTCCAACCATAGCGTTTATCAGTAGGCAGCAAAAAACGAATGAAAGCAGTTGACTGGAAGCTAGTCGATCGTAGCTAGTAATCCATCAACTAAAAGCTGGCAGGTAAACCAAAGCTGGGGCATTTGTAGAGTGTGTTTTTTGAGAGCTTTCAATCCCTCAAAAAATTCTTAACAGAACCCTAGTTGCAAACCTTCCTGTCTTTGTTACATGACTCTGTTCAATCACCGCTACTGGCTTGATCCCGTTGTCTACAGGCAGTTAGACGGACATTGCCTCTAATGCACACGCTACAGAGTGCTTAGAGTTTCTAGGGTCGTCTCTAGTATTGTCAGGTCAACAGTGCAAAAAAATCGTTATCGATCTCGTAGCCAAACATTTGACCCATCGCTTTGAGTCGTGCATTGCCATCGATGCCTTGTTGCTGCATCCAGGCGCTCAGCACGAATAGTTTGTGCATCACGAAGATTTCCAATGCCTCTGGATTGTATTGAATTCCATCTTTGGGGTGGAATTGGTGTGGCACAAGCATAGCTGTATAGCGTGTTAATTCACCTGCTTTCCAGTCCAATAAGAAAGGGAACCAGGGGTAGAGGGCATCAAGCCGAATAAACCAGAGTCGCACTTCAGGAATTTCTGGTAGTTCTCGTGGATCGTCCGGGGTTTGAGGATACTCAATTCGGAACTGAAGCTGTTGTTCATATGTTGCTATGGTGCCCTCCTGAAGAAGTCCCTCTACGACCGTTTGAACTGGCGATAGATCAAGCGTGTTGATCGAGCTTGCGTTGAGGGCGATCGTCATCATTGCCATGAAATCCAGAAAGACAGCATCCCTATCCATTTTCCTCTGAAATTGCAGTTCTTTGACAGAATGAATAACTCTGCCTTTTCCTTGCCTTTAGGTGCGAATTAGTTCACTTGTGACCGCCGCTTCATTATCGACAAGGGCACTCTGGGTATCGTCCGGATCGGACTTACGCGATCGCTCAGCTCTGGCTTCAGCAATGCGTTTCGGTCGGATGTAGAGATTCTCAAGCAACACAGCGGCTCCAGCAACCCAGGGGGGCACGATAATCGCACCGAGAATGCCCAACACCTGCGTGCCACCAAAGACCGCTAAAAGCTGATACAGGGGGTGAATATTGACCGAGGAGCCGACCAGTAAGGGATCGAGAATGTAGCTTTCCAAATTCTGGACGATCGCAAAGAGCAGCAAGACCCAAAGCCAGGTGACTCCACCCATTGAGAGAGACACAATGAGTGCCGGGATCGCACCCAGGAACGGACCAACAAACGGAATCAGGTTGGTCACACCTGCGATCGCGCCCAGTGCGAGGGAGACTTCAGACAAGCCCAAAACGTTTAAACCAACAGTTGTGACAACTCCTAAAATCGCAGAAACAACGACACGACCTTGAATAAACCCACCCATCCGTCGGCTTACAGGCTTCACTTGCGCAGCCAGACGACGATCCCACGGATGCGGAAACAGTTGCACAACGCCTTGAATCAACGTTTTGCTGCCCGCCACCATATAGCCCGAAATCAGTAAGACCAAAACAACGCTAAAGAGCGCACCCACAATATTTTTCGTCAAGCCGAACGATCGCAGCAGCACTTGCTGGCTAGAACGAATCACCCAATTGGTCAACGCTTGAGGATTGACTAACTGGGGGACAAGTTCCGGTTGGGAAGTATTCAGCCGTAAGGCAAGCCCCTGAACCCAGTTGAACAGAGCTTCTGAATACATTGGGATTTGGTTAATCAGGCGATCGGTTTGTTCCACCACGGTTGGCCCAATCAACACCCCTGCGCCGACGAAGCCACCAATCAGCATTAAGTACACGCTAATGACGGCTAACCAACGGGGGACTCTACGCCCTTCTGCCCAATCCACGATCGGGCTAAGGGTCGCCGCCAACACCACTGAAATCATCAGCACGATCAGCAAGCTCTGCAACTGCCACAGCAACACCAACAGCAGCACAACCAGCAAGATACTGAAGATGGTAGAAAGCGAAATGGTAATGCGCTGGTCAGACATGGGGAAAGTTGTTAGTTGTTGGTTGTTAGTTGTTAGCTCTTTGTCCTTACCCGACTCCCCACTCCCCACTCCCGACTCCCTAATTCCGGTGCCAACGGGTAATACCGTCCTTCTGGTCAATTAACGTAATGCCTTGCGCTTGAAGCTCATTGCGGATGCGATCGCTCTCTGCCCAATTCTTTGCCTGCCGTGCGTCCTTACGCTGCTGAATCAGTGCCTCGATCGCAGAATCGCTTAAGCCAACAGTTAAGTCACCAGTTAATTTCTGGGGAGAATCAACAGCGCCAGCCAGATTCACAGCCTTAGCATCTAATCCTAAAACGTCTAAAAGGCTGACAAAGGTTTGCCATTGACGTTGGAGCTGAACAACAGGCAAATCCGGTTTGCCCTGATGTACTATTTGATTGCCTTCCCGACTGAGCATTTTTGCCACTTCAAAAACGACTGAAAGGGAGATCGGGGTATTGATGTCATCATCCATTGCCTCGTTGAAGCGATCGACTGCTCCTTGATCCAAGGCATTGGTATCGGTTGACCAACCAGGCAACGCAGCAAATTGGGAGCCAAACTGAAGCGCTTCTTTGAGGGTTTTCCAGCCGTTTGCAGCCGCATCCAGGGCATCAGCGGTGAAATCGATCGGCTTGCGGTACTGCGCCTGTAGTACAAACAGCCGAAACGCCATTGGGTCATAGTTGGTTAACAAATCGCGCGTGAGGCGGAAATTGCCCAATGATTTGGACATTTTCTCGCCGTCCATGTTGATGAAGCCATTGTGGAGCCAATAGCGCGCCAGTGGCTTGCCTGTAACCGCTTCGCTTTGGGCAATTTCGTTTTCGTGATGGGGAAAGGTTAGATCCATGCCGCCTGCGTGAATGTCGATCGACTCGCCCAGTTCATCGCGCACCATTGCCGAGCATTCAATGTGCCAGCCGGGTCTGCCTTTACCCCAGGGAGATTCCCAAGACGGTTCGCCCGGTTTTGCCGCTTTCCACAACGCAAAATCAGCCGGATCTTTTTTCTTATCCGCATCATCTTCTACATCGACACGTCCGCTGGCTCCGGCTTGCATATCTTCCAGCTTGCGCCCCGACAGCTTGCCGTATTTTGAAAACTGACGCACGGCATAATACACATCCCCATCCGCAGGGTAGGCGTAATGACGTTCTTCCAGCTCCTGGATCAGACGCTGAATGCCATTGATCGTATGCGTCGCCCGTGGATAGGCATCGGCGCGAAGAATATTCAGGCGATCGGCATCTTCAAAATAGGCCGCGATATATTTCTCAGCAATGGCGTCCATCGTCGTGTTTTCAGCCATCGCTCGTTTCAAAATTTTGTCATCAATGTCCGTGAAATTCTGCACGTAGCGCACGGTGTAACCACGCCACATCAAGTACCGTCGCACCACATCAAACATCACAAAGGCTCTGGCGTTGCCCACGTGGAAGTAGTTGTACGCCGTAATGCCGCAGACATACATTCGCACCTTGCCCGGTTCGATCGGTTCAAACGGTTCTTTGCGGCGGGTGAGCGTGTTGTAAAGCGTTAGTGGCATGGCAATGGGCGAACAGAAAGGGACGGACGGGAAAAAGCGGTTTGTTGGGTGGCGATCGGTTCATCCGTGACCGAACAACCCAGCCCAGATCGGTAATAATAAGGGAAGTGAGCAAAACGCCCCTGAGCCTTTTGGCCTTTATTGGGACAGGCTGTTGAAACGGCAGCTTTATTCCAGCTCTACACTCTGCATTCTCTAACGTCTCGGACATTTGCGCTATGCAATCAGCGGTCACTCCTGCCTCATCCTCTGCGATCGATGCTCCCAAGCATGGCTTACCCGTCACGATCATTACAGGTTTTTTGGGTAGCGGCAAAACCACCCTTCTCAACCATATCTTGACCAACCAGCAAGGGGTCAAAACAGCCGTTCTTGTCAACGAATTTGGCGAAATTGGGATCGATAACGAACTCATCATCACCACCGGCGAAGACATGGTGGAGTTGAGCAACGGCTGTATCTGCTGCACGATCAACAATGATCTGGTCGAAGCTGTTTATAAAGTGTTGGAGCGGCAGGACGCGATCGACTACCTTGTTGTTGAAACAACAGGACTCGCTGATCCCCTGCCCGTTGCGTTGACCTTCCTGGGTACCGAACTGCGCGATTTAACACGCCTCGACTCAATTATCACCCTGGTTGATGCCGAAAACTTTAGCCTGGATCTGTTTAACAGCGAAGCAGCCTACAGCCAGATTAGCTACGGCGACATCATTCTACTGAACAAAGCCGATCTGGTAGACGAAGCCAATCTAGATGCGCTCGAAGTGAGAATCCGGGACATCAAAGAAGGGGCGCGCATTCTTCGCACGGTCAAAGGGCAGGTGCCGTTGGCGATGTTGCTGAGCGTGGGACTGTTTGAATCGGATAAGTACTTTGAGCCGGCTGAGAAAGCGCACGGCCATGAGCATCATGACCATGAGCATCACGACCACGAGCACGCTGGACATGAGCATCACGATCATGAGCACCACGATCATGCTGCCTGCGATCACGATCATGGGCACTGTGAGCACGACCATGATCACGACCACGCCCATCACTCGCATCACTTAGAGAACGACGGCTTTACATCGGTTTCCTTCGCGAGCGATAAACCCTTTGACATCCGCAAGTTCCAATTCTTTTTGGATAACCAGCTACCCAGCAATGTGTTCCGCGCTAAAGGGATTCTCTGGTTTAGCGAAAGCCCAAAGCGGCACATTTTTCACCTCAGCGGCAAACGCTTTTCACTCGACGATGACGATTGGAAAGGCACTCCCAAAAACCAGCTAGTGTTGATTGGTCAAAACCTGGATCATGATGCCTTGCGATCGCAAATCGAAAACTGTCTCACGATCGCCTCTGCCAGTCGTGGTAAAGGCTTTGGCAAATAGTTTTGAGTTCTGAGTTTTGAGTTCTGAGTTTTGAGTTAAGCCCGATTGAGCACTCAAAGCTTTTCATAGCTAGCGTTACGCATGGATTTTGGTCGTCAGGTTCTTGTTTGCCAGTACACAAACTGCCTAAGAAATGGGTCAGCAGGTGTGCTGGCAGCCTTTCAGTCATGGGCTACTCCTGGCACAATGGTCATTGGCTGTGGCTGTCAGGGGCAATGCAACATGGGTGCAACGGTTCGCATTTTGCCTGACGACACCTGGTACTGTCGGGTCAAACCACAGGATGTACAGGTGATCGTAGAAGAGCACCTCAAGCAAGGTCATCCTGTTGCCCCGCTTCTCCACCCCCGCTTTCATCCCCCTGATGTAGTAGATAGCTAAGAGCTTTGCGTTTGGGCGGTTTTGGTTCGGTAATTCCCCAATCGAATCCATCATTTTCAGGAATCGCTTGCCAGATCCTTGGAGTATGCTAATATCAATGGCTGAAACGACTGCTTCTCCGTCCTAGCATTTATCTACACGCTACCAAGACATTTATAGAGAAGCGTCGAGCAGAGTCTTTGCAAAATTCAATTACATGACCAAAATCGGTATGAGCCAGCAGGTTATCCACCCAATGGTTAAATTGCAGCGTCAGGTACGATCGCTCGTCGACGGCAAGCTGCTAAAACCAACAGACAGCATTTGGAAGATTGCGCTTCTTTATGGAGACGACTGGTCTCACTGGAAGCAGGAACTATTAGCGTTTGAATTCACCATGCAAGATCCCGTCAGCGAATTGCTTGCGGTTGAAAGCTGGGAAGAGGAAGAGTAAGGAAAGGCTGAAGGCTGAAGGCTGAAGGCTAAAAGATGAAGGCTAAAGGCTAACGGTTTTTATCCTTCATTATTTATCCTTTAGCCTTTCTTAAAGACAGTTTGCAAGTGCCTGACTGAGTTCTTTAGCGGTTTGGTAGCGATCGCAGGCACGAGGCTGTGTAACGCGATCGATTACCTGACGCAACGGGGGCGTAACTTCGGGATAATCATCCAGCATAAAGCGATAACCCTGGCTTCCTTTTTTGTAGAGGCGGTTGGGGTTTTCTCCGGTGATTAAATGAATGAGGCTGGGGCCGATCGCGTACAGGTCCGATTGGGTTACGGGTCGTCCCTGGGCTTGTTCGGGTGCGGCATAGCCTTCTGCTCCAATGCGTGTACCAGAAGGGACACCGACTGCTTTCACTGCGCCAAAATCCAGCACGGCAATCTGGTTGCTGATCGTCTGTACTAACAAATTACCGGGTTTAATATCACGGTGAATGATTGGCGTTTGGTACGTGTGAAGGTAATCCAGCACGTCACAGGTTTGCATCATCCAGGCGATCGCCTGGGGGGCTGAGACAGGGCCATACTGACGCAGCCGCTTTTCTAAATCTTGACCATGCAGCAGCGCCATCACCAAATATTTTTTGCCTGCTTCGATAAAAAAATCGTAGAACCTGGGAATACCAGGATGATTAAGCTGCTTAAGCGTACTGGCTTCTCTCTCAAATAGCTCCTGTGCTTTGGGAATTTTTGCCATGTCGGCGTTCATTTCCTTAAGCACTCGCAGCGCACTTTGCGGTTGCCCGGAGGATGATATTGCTGGTGGATACCACACTAAGTAAGTGGTACCCATACCGCCCTTACCCAGGACGCGCAACACCTGATACTGACGAATCGTTTTTTCAACTTGTACAGGCAGCCCACAGTGCATGCAAAAAAGGTTGCCGACAGGATTACCGCTGTGAGTACAGGATGACTGTTGCGGTTGCCTGACGACTGGCGATAGGTGAGAAATGGCTGGCAGTTGAGGCGGTCTGGCGCTGCTTGGGCGAGAAGTGCTGGCTGAACCCGTTGCGGCCAATATTTGTAGTTTGAGTAACGGGCCTCCTTTCGCAAGTTGAAGCAAAGCCGTCTCGGCAATGAGCCCTTGCGACATGGCGACTCCATTCACGTAGGTGCCATTAGAACTGTGATTGATGAGATGCCAGGACGTCTTGCCTACAGCAGTGGAACCTGTCGCAGACACATCAACCTGCCGCAAGTCCAGATGATGTCGAGATACCAGCAAATCATCAAGGATGACATGACTTCCCGGTGCGCGACCGATCCGAATCAACGACTCGTTTTGAAAGCACCACTGCTTGAGCGGCGTTCTGTATTGGGGGTGAAGTAAGGTCAGAATGACCATGCTGGACGCTCGCTCTAGACGTTAAACATCCGGTTGTAGCGTGTCTAGGTGCTGTGGCTGAGGGGTTTGCTTGTCCAACCTCGGTGTGCTCAAGTTGATCGCTCAATAGTGATGTTTGCCCAACGTTCACGACTGTTTAGATAACGATCGCTCAACCGAACCCATTTGAGTCATGATCATCAACTCAATCATCCCAACCGTACCCGGTGCTAGCGTAAGTGATCCAGATTCGGGCGTACTTTAGCGCGAATGGCGATCGCTGTGATGTTGTCATGCCCGTTGAATTGGTTTGCCAGCTCAACCAGTTGCGATACCCCCTGCTCTAAATTGGCTTGAGAACTAAGCAATGGCTCCACATGCGTGCGCCAGTGCGTTTCCAGTAAATCGTTATCAGTCAGCCCATCGGAACACAGCAAGAGCAAGGTGTCTTCGTTGAGTTCAATGTACTGAATGTCAGGCTTAATGAAATGCTCGTCGCGGGGACCAAGTGCTTGGGTCAGTTGATACGCATCGGGCCGGGCATAGGCAATGTCAGGGTCAACCCCGCGTTGAATTTCGCGTTGACCGACTTCGTGGTCGATCGTAATCTGCTCCAGACCACGCTTGCGGGTATAGCGGTAGAGGCGGCTGTCACCCACATGAGCGACGGCTGCCTCAGTATCTTGAATCAACAGCACGACCAGCGTTGTGCCCATGCGCCCACTGCCCGAACGGGCGTTTTGCTGGTTAACATCGTAAATAGCTTTGTTGGCAAGCTGCACCGCATCAATTAAAACATCGGGTCCTGGTAGCTTATTGGCAGCACCGTTCGAAAACGGCGTACTCTGCCACTTCTCTTTGAAATAGCGGCGTAAGGTATCAACTGCCAGAGCACTGGCCACTTCCCCGCCTGCGTGCCCTCCCATCCCATCACATAGGATGTAAAGATTGCGGGCGTGAACTGTCTTGCCTGATGGACTTTCAAGCTTTGCGGTCTGGGTTTCAATACCAAAGTAATCTTCATTATGATCCCGTTGCCGACCAATGTCCGTCCGTCCAGCATCTTCCAGGCTAAACAACTGCATTGGCAGAACGACCGTAGGAAGATCATCGCTATCACTGTCACTCTCGCCTTCAGGTGGTAGTGTTGGCTCTGGTACAGGCACTTCTAAATGGGTTGCGGCAGTGGAAAGATCTGTTTCAGCAGCATCTGGGGTGGAGTCTAGTGCTGGGTTGATCGTTGGATCGGCAATAGATGCATCGGTCGGTTCAAAGCTCTCAAGATCGGACATCATCTCAGTTTCAGGTTGGTTCGCCTGGAGTTCGTGGGCAATTTCTTCAATGCGCGATCGCAAATCGGCTACGGTCTCTAGCTTGCCAGCTTCTAGATCGGCTAACAGTACATAGATTGCACCAATTTGAGTTCGCTGTGATTGAGCGAACAAAGTCTGCCATAACTGCCCTAGATCTTGCAAGGTAAGCGACACCTCAGGCTGATTAGTATATAGACGTTGCAAGCAGATGGCTTGGTCTTCGTCTACCCTCAGATTGTCAATTTCTAACAGGCTACGGCAGGCTTGCCACGGCTCTAGGGCGCTCCACAACTCAACCATTTCATAGAGCCAGTGCAAAAGCTGAAGTGGGGGTAAGGCAAGGTCATCATCGAGCCACAAATCGATCAGTCGTGGCAAGGTCGCTCGATCTTCTAACAGGATAATTTGCTGCCCGTCTTGCTGCCACGCATCATGAATTACAGGTAGAGCCTGATGAAATTTGCTGCCCAACGTTAGGTAAGGCTGGGCAAGCGTGGGGACTGCCATTGCTTGTACCGAAGGCACACGATCGCCTGGAAGTACCGTAGACTCTCCCTCAACAGTTGCACTAGCTTGGCTGTCGCTCTGAGGCTGCCCTCCCAGAGAGTCTGATCCTTGCTTTGCCAACGCCTCTAAGAGCGACATCTGAAACGGTTGACAATCCAAAACCCGCACATGCGTCTCAAGACCAGCACTATTCGGCGATGGCAACTCCTCCACTAAACGATAGCGTTGACGGCGGTCAAGAAAGATTGGGGCTTGAGCATCGCTTGCAGCGTCGTTAGCCACATCCACAGTAGAAGCCACCGTCGACAAGGTTTTGCTTTGAGCGTTGTCAGTGGTTCGGCGCAATTCACCAACAATCAAGGCCCACCAGATAATCCCAGCAAGCTCACCACATTCTTGACATTGCACAGCATCGAAAGGTACGAGGCTGCCGCATCCCGGGCACGTGTTTTGAGTCAAGGAGGTACCGCACTCCTGACAGAACTTGTTCGTATTGGGATTTTCAAACTGGCATTGAGGACAGACAAGCATAGTGGGACTTCCTTAATTCCCGGTTGGGAGGCTCAGGGTGGGGTCATCAGCCGCAGAGATAAACCAACCCGTCACGGGGCTGAAATCAGTTCACTGCTGTCAGAGCGATCGAGGTTTTAGACAAGACTGTAGCCTATTTAAGCAGAATTCCCAAAACGGCTCCTCTGTATACAGCTTATCCGAATGTTTCACGCTCGGCATCGTTGGATAGAAGAGGGGGGTGAGGGGAGCGTTTTGAGTTGATTCAACGATCAGCGATCAGTCTGGGAGTTTTGAGTTTTGAGTTTTAAGTTTTGAGTTTTGAGTTTTGAGTTTTAAGCAGTCAGCCTTTAGCCTACTGCTCCGCAGAAGCAAGCTATAGCCTTCATCCTTTAGCCCTCAGCCTTCAGCATTTTCCAACACCTAAACCCCAATGTCTTCTGCCTTCTGCCTTCTGCCTTCTGCCTCCTACCCTCTGCCTCCCCCATCTCCCTACGGGTTAGAAATGGCTAGCTTCTTCAAGCGGTAGTCGGCTCCTCGTTTTGCAGCGCAAAAGCCCAAATCAACCGATTGATGCGGCTCAATCACTCGCCCCCATTCAGGTGGTTCTACGGTGTAGCGTGAACCTTGCTGAGTAAAGGTACCGTTCCAGCTATTGCGAATCGTTGCCTGGTTCATTTGAAACTTCAATCGCCAGTGTTGGCTACTCCTGCTGCCATTGTTGGTGACGCGAATGGCGGTACAAAAGCCTGTCTGCCAGTCTGATTGAATGGTTGACTGCACCTGGAGCTGGTGATCTGAGCTTGAGGGCGCGATCGCTGAAGGTGCTTGGGACGGCAAGGCAAGTGGCGAAACCAACGGTTGTTTGGACGGCGTGATCGACAGTATGCGTGCGGTTAAACCTGGTGCTGGCAAGAGTTGGTTTAGCAATTGCTGCTTGGCTTGATCCACGGTTTTCCAGTCTGCTTGCAGAATCCCCCCTGTATCGCTGCTATCAGGGTTCCAGCTCCAGTAGCTAAAGCTCAGCCGTTGCTGCTGAATGAAGTTGACGAGCTGACGTTGCCAAATGCCTTCTTTAGAGGTGGTATCGACCAATCGTCCACCGAATTCACCAATGAGAATGGGCGCAATGTTGCGTTTAGCAAGGTAATTGAAGCCAATCTCCCATCGGTTCAGTAGATTTTTAGGAAAGGTCGCCTCGGAAAACCAGGGTTGGTTGTAAACGCCGGGACCATACTCATGGGGAGAGTAAACTAACTGGCGCGGCTTGTTGAGGCGAACGGGGTAGCGTCCTGCGCCTTCTAGATTGCCTCCCTGCCAGTGTCGAGAGAGCCGTTGCCCAGGGACGTTTCTTTCCACCCCTTCCACCACGATGAGCCAGTGAGGCGCGATCGCTAAAATAGCATTTCCTGCTCGTTCTGCCGCCAACCGCCAATCCGTCGCTCGATCATTCGTGCCCCAGCTAGCACGCCCATGAGGCTCGTTTTTCAAGTCCGCTCCAATCACATTCGGCTGCTTTTGGTAGCGGGTTGCCAACAGTTTCCAGGTATCAATCCAGTCAGCTTCGGTAAAGCCATCGCCGTACCAAAGTTCAGGAATCTGTTGACTGTTGAGACGATGGCTATCAAGCAAGATCATCAGCCCCTGTCGTTGTGCCTCTTGGATAATCAAATCCATCGCTTCCAGGGGCGTTTTACCTTGCAGATCGCGGTTACTGCCAATGGTGAAGTCAACCCCGCTTATGGTCGTCGCACGGAGGCTTTGAACGGAGTAAGGAAGGCGAATCAGGTTGTACCCTAAGCCTTTGATCTGCGTCAGCATTTCCTTGTAGTCGCGAGCCCACAGCCCATGTGGCACTTGCGTTTCGGTTTCAATGCCAAACCAGTTCACACCGCGCAACAGGACGGCCTGACCACTGGCATCAATGATTTGAGCCCCTTTCGTTGAGAGGGGAAGTTGCACAGTGGCGGCCTCTACAGGCGTGGGGTGATGGAGTGAAAGGCTAAGGAGTAAAGTCGCCAGAAAAAGAGTGCCATAGAGCCAGCGGGGATACCGTCGTGGTGATCGTCCCGCAGTAGGGATAAGGCGTGCCTGCAACGATCGCCCTCTCCATAACGCCCCCCTCGTAACCTTCAGAGATACCTGTCTTACCAATGTGTTGAGCCACTGAAGCCCTCGCCCAAGTTGCAGCATAAGCTCTACCAGATTTGCAAAACGGTTGACTCACTCTAATCAGCTCGAATCTGCGGATGCTGTAACCGCTGACGTATCCTGCCTTTAAAAGGTGCCGTGCGGGAGCCGCATGGTTGCACATTGCAATCTATCCCTTCTCTCGGTGGCAGGTTCGCTCTGTATAATTTCAGGAGGTTTTTGCGGTGAGCAACCTTTGTCATGTCTGACTCCCTGTCCATTGCCAAGGCGATTTCAGTCGATCGTTCTCATCTTTGCACCCTCTTGCCCGCTATGGCGAACCGTCATGGACTGGTTGCGGGTGCGACTGGTACGGGTAAAACGGTAACCCTGCAAGTCATGGCTGAACGCTTCAGCCAGATTGGAGTACCCGTTTTCATAGCAGATATTAAGGGCGATTTGTCGGGATTAAGCCAGCCAGGGAGTGAGACACCAAAGCTACGCGATCGTCTGCAGCAGCTAGGGTTAACCGATGTTCAGTTTGCGCGTTATCCAGTGGAATTTTGGGATGTCTTTGGTGAGCAGGGGCATCCACTACGCACCACAATCTCAGAAATGGGACCGCTATTGCTGGCACGGTTGCTCAATCTTAACGAAACGCAAACAGGCGTTCTCAACATCGCGTTCACCATTGCTGACGACCAGGGCTTGCTGTTGCTCGATCTCAAGGATCTGCGATCGTTGATGCAATTCGTGGGTGATAACGCCAAAGACTTCAAAACCGAGTACGGCAACATCTCGCCTGCCAGTGTAGGAGCGATTCAGCGAGGACTGTTAACCCTGGAGCAGCAAGGGGGAGAGCTATTTTTTGGTGAACCTGCGCTTGATTTAACGACTTTGCTTCAGACAAATGCTGAGGGGTACGGCATCATCAACATTCTTGCAGCAAACAAGCTGATACAGTCCCCCAAGCTTTATGCCACGTTTCTGTTGTGGTTGTTGTCTGAACTTTTTGAGCAGTTACCAGAAGTTGGCGACCTGGATCAACCGAAGCTTGTGCTCTTTTTTGATGAGGCGCATCTTTTGTTTACAGGTGCCCCTGCTGCCCTTCAGGAAAAGCTGGAACAAGTCGTCCGCTTGATTCGCTCTAAGGGCGTTGGGATTTATTTTTGCACCCAAAATCCGATGGATATTCCGCTCAACGTGCTTGGGCAACTGAGCCACCGGGTGCAGCACGCGCTGCGGGCCTTTACACCCCTGGATCAGAAAGCTGTTAAAGCCGCAGCGACAACCTTTCGCCCCAATCCGGCGCTGAATGCCGAGCAGGCAATGACAGAGTTGGGTGTCGGCGAAGCGCTGGTTTCCTTTCTAGACGCGCAAGGGATACCGACGATCGTAGAGCGTGCCTGGGTCTTGCCACCGCAAAGCCAGATTGGCGCGATCGACCCTCAGCAGCGCGCCCAAGTTATACAGAACTCAGTGCTGTATGGGCATTACGAAACAGTGGAAGATCGGGAGTCTGCCTACGAGTTACTAAAGCAAAAAGCCGCCTCGGCTGCACAGGCGATCGCAGAAGCCGTTGCTCAAGCAGAAGCTGAAAAGCTCGCAGAGCAAGAGCGTAAACAAGCTGAAAAAGCAGCTACCCAGGCACAAAAGCAAGCCGAAAAAGCAGCAGCAGCGCAAGCGAAGGAAGAAGCTCGTCTGGCGCGAGAACGCGAAAAGTTTCTCATCAACATGGCTGGGGATGCCGCTCAGGCGCTAGGGGGTTCCCAAAGTAAGAGAATTGTGCGGGGTCTACTGGGCGGCATTCTTGGCACCAGACGGCGGTAGGCAAAGCAATTGCCATCCCACAGCACCAACCGCAAAACCTGCTCGATCAGCCCCCACTACCCTTTGCTTTATAACCAAGCTTGATAAGAAACTCAATGACTTTTTGCTTGTGATCGCCCTGGATCTCAAGCTCACTTTCTTTGAGAGTGCCCCCAGCGCCACAATGGGCTTTAAGCTTTTTGAGCAGGTCTGCCAGTGTTTCTGTATCAGCCTGAAAACCACGCACGATCGTGACTGTTTTACCCTTGCGTCCAGCACGAGACGTTTCGACTCGCAAATTTTGCTGGTTTGGAGGCAGATTTGGAACCGCTCGTTGGAGTGCCTCCGTGTTGTCGGTGTTGCCAAATTCGGAGTACACAACCCGCCCTTTAGGAGAAGGGTCTGACGGAGTATGGGTGTTTTTGGATTTCGAGGACATGGAGCGTGTGCAGAAGAACAAGGTCGGGATGCCTGTCATACCGCTTTATGAAATGACGACTACAGGTAAAGACAGAACAGTGCCTTGCCCATACAGGATGTCGCTTCAATTTAAATTTGGTATCAGTTTAATACTAGCCGTAAGCGAGGCGATCGACGTGCTCTCAACGAGGTCTATGGTTCTCAGGTCAAAGGCGCTTTCAAAACATCCTGCCCGTTCATGTTTTACTGATTGGACGTTTTAGGAGACGACGGTTCAGGAACGGCTGCTTTAGCTGTGCTACGAATTTGGTTAATGCGATCGCGCACGCGTTGTTCTTCCTTTGAGCGCCCACTTGCCCGGTACAGATCAGCCGCCCGCAGTAAGGAAATTAGACCGCTCCGGGCTTCTCCCACGCTAATTTGCCTGGTTGCGATCGCTTCATAGGTTTCAGGTGCAGGAGCGGCTTGGGGTTGTAATGATGTGGCTCCAGTCTGTCCTCTACTGACCGTCGCATTGGGGGGAGAAGAGGAATCTGCAATAAATAAGCGACTGGGAAAGGTTGTAAACATCCGACCATCCCAGGTGGCAACCCGACCCACAAAACAAATGGGGCCTTCATCGATCTGGATGCCCCAATCGCCACTATAGTTATCGATGCCTAGTAAGTAGCTCTGCCCAGGTTCCGCGTACCAATATTTAAAGACTTGCTTTGGCGCATCGGGATGGTACAGCGAAATAATAGCTGCCGTTTCCGTGTTATTGACAACCTTAATTTGACCGACTCTACCATCTAATAACCCAGCCTGGAGGCGCTGCTGCTGTGTTCCTGGGCTATAGCGTGCAACGCAAGTGGGCACCTGCGCGCTTGCCAGGTAGGTTGTTAACAGAACAAACGCTACCGTTAGCAGGGACGTAGGAGGGAGAATCCTGATTAGAGAGCCCGGTGGTGCAAACTCACGTCCCTGAAGAAAATTCTTTTTATAAATCATTTCTGCACTCATGAAGGCAACCAACTGTGCAGCCTCTACAGGTGTGGCATCGCTGGTGCGTTCAAGGGGCTAGTCCTATCCCTGCTTCTGGCTGCCTCTCCTTTCTACAGAAAAAGCGATCGCAATCAGGAATTTACGGCGCAACTTTAAATTAGTTTCTTGAACAGTCTCGCCAAACGACCACAACTTCGCCAGGTCTTTACTAAGAGGGTGTTTGAAAAGTTTCGAGAGGTAAGAATTATGCCAAGCGCCTTACCATGATGCGGATCGTCGCCAGGTAGATACAAGTCTCGGCAGTTTGCGGCAGCAACCCATACCCTCTGACTAAGTGCCAACAGCCCATCAGCCAACCTGGGGTTCGTTCCACCACCCAAGCTCTTGCATGAAGTCTTCTAGCCCTCTCAGGCTGCCGTAACCGTTCATCACACCGAGAAGACTCAGCAAGAGCATCAGCCAAAGCGGGTATTACACTTTGCGATCCCGTCGCCAATCGGGAATCGTTTTCAATTGCTCAATCAAGGCCGCTACTCCCATCCCATGTCCGTTCCTTGGTCGCAAGTGCCCCCAGTCGAAAATCCCGTTAGTCGATGCAGCATTTCAGCCCTGCTTATTCCAAGCGCCGCCGCGGGTCTCCCCGCATACAGTCTTTATCCTGAGTGCTGTAGGAGATGAACACGTCGTAGCCGTAGGAGTCAGAAACAGATGGCTCAGCGGATTGGCTCATTATTGATCGGGCAAAGGGCGCAGGCTCTACCAAGTTCTACGCGCAGATAGAGTTGCTCGCCCACCAGGACACCACTCAGACCTCTGAGGGATTGGAAAACTCCGAGGTCTGAGGGCCGATCGCCTAAAACGTAAACGTCGTGCGAATGACACCAACGTATTGAGTGGCGTTTGTGCTATTTCCTTCTGGGTTAAACAGCACAAATAAGCCTGGGGTAATGGCAATGTTTTCGGTTAAACGATAGCGGTAAAACGCTTCCACATGAAACGGTGTATCGCCATCCTGGCGGTTTGCGGTAATCCCGTTGTTATCAATCACATGGGGCGTAATGCCTACCAAAAGCCCACCTAGGCTACCTTTGCTGCCCAGGTCGGGAAAGCCCAAATAGGCTGCGGCATAGAGAATGGTGGCATCATCATTACTCCGATTGCGATGGGCAAAGGCGGCTCCGGCCCATCCACCCACAATAAGCGCCGGGCTGAGCCTCAACTGCACTGCACCGCCCACACTATCAGCGGTGAACCCAACGCGGTTAGTGGCGCTATTGCCAAATGGATTGGAGGCATACGCTGTACCGAGGCTGGCAGTCAAATTGGCTCGGTTCCCGTTGGCTGCGTCACCAATCAACGTACCGGGGCCGTAGTAAGAGTGAGCATAGGTAAGCCCCAACGTGATGGCTTTATTGGGCGTAAAGACAACCTGCCCGATCGCCGCATAATCGCCGTTAAACAGCCCCGCACTATCCACAGGATTATTGCTGGCGCTACTGCCAGAGAAGCCTCCCTCTAACCTCAACGCCTCGTTAAACTTGTAGGCTGCCGTAATGCCTGCTGCTCCTGACAACCCCGTTCCATTCAACTGTGGGTTGTTGACCCTGTAAATGGGACTAAAGCGGCCAAAGCGAGAAACTGCTCCTGCACCACTGCTTTCAAAGGGGCTGAGGGTGCTCAGCAACGAATCGTAAAATTCTATGTTGGCGGCATCAATCTGAACCCGGAAATTATTGCCTAAGGGGAAGCGATAAAAGATTTTGTCAATTAAAACAGAGTTGCTTTCGTTGCCATCAAACCCGAGACGCGTTTCGTTGGTTCCGGTCAGGTTGCCGCTGTAAGGGGTGATATTGCGTGCCTGCAGGCGAGTCCGTAGTAAGTCCTTGCCCGTGAAGCTGGTATCCAACGCCAAACGAACGCGATCGGCGAAGATGGGATTCGTCTTGTTATCTCGGGTGACGGGCGATCGGTCCGTATTGGTGAGCCGAGTCCCGTTACCCGATCGCACCGCGCGATCACCAAACGTATCCGAAAGGCTGAAGATAACTTCACCTCTAAGCTTTGTGGTGGTTGAGAACTGCTGTTTTTCTAGCGTTGCTGTGCGAGCTTCCAAAGCATCCACCCGTCCTCGTAAGGTTGCCAGTTCTGCCGCAAACTCTTCCTGTAGCTTTTGCACGGCCAGCAGGTCTTCTTTCTTCACCAAATCGGCTGTTCCAGCGGCGATGAGTTCGTTGATGCGATCCATGCACGCATTCAAGCCAGCGGCAAACTCGTAGCGACTCAGTGCCCGATTACCGCGATAGGTTTTGTCGGGGTAGCCCACAATACAGCCGTAGCGTTCAACGAGCGATTGTAGTGCCTGAAACGCCCAATCTGTCGGCTTTACGTCTGAAAGCTGGGAGACCGACGTGACTTGAGCAGCGGTGTTTGTCCCAAAATTTTCGGCGCTATAGTCACTGAGTAATTTAGCCGTTGGAGTGTCCATTGCAGCGCCCGCCTCGTTGGCTGTCTGTTCGCCAGGAATGCCTGCTACAGCGGCTAAGCTAATCGCGCCCACAAACCCTGGAACAAGGACAAGCGCGTTCAACACAGTTTTGGCAACCATAATCAAAAACCTCACACAACAAATAGAACAGATGACTGGAAAACAACCGGCGTGCCAAAGCGACTGCAAGGCTTGAAACACCTTGCAGACAAGCAGAAATCTCTGCACGGTAGGAACAAAAAACTTTAGAAAACCTATTGGCATGAACGCTTATCACCAGTCGCTTGCAGTCAAAGCTTTGGTGAAAGCACCTTAAACTACAGTTAGTCAATCAAATTACCGTGGTTAAGGCAAGTTTATACTCGCACAGGTAAAGCCCAAAAGCAAGATGTCTCTTTGGGTTTGTATTCAGCACCCTCAAGGCTGTACAGAGATATACTAAAACTCAATCGAAATTAAGTAGTTTGCGGCTCCAGGGGCTTGCCTTCTCCTACTAGCTGTGGGATACTTCAAAGTTAATTCAGTCATATACGGTATACCGATCAAGATACCGTTATTACCTAAGCGGCGTTTGGCGTTCGCTGTGATCTGCGCTTAAGTGCCATTGAGACAGATGCCATCAAGAGCATCGCAACCATTCCTCATCGTCAGCGTTGATACCAGCCAGGAACAGCGTGCAGAGACGTTCTTTTACCGTTCACTTCAGGAGTATTTAGATGGGTAGTTCATCACGTCAAATCAGCATTTCAGCCTGCGAGCGGCTATCTTTGAGCCAGTGGTTGCGCTCAAAAACGGTGAAGGCTGCTGCTACGGTGGCGATCGCGGTGGGTCTCAGTACGCTATCGGCCTGCACGCCTGGCACTAACAACGCGAATAATTCTTCGACTGTGCCCAGTTCATCCCCGGTCAGTAGCAGCAGCACAACCCAAAACGGCGACCAAAGCAATGTGGTGCGTATTGGCTATCAAAAGTACGGCACGCTCTTTTTGCTGAAGGCGAGAGGGAATCTGGACGAGCGTTTGAAAGCTCAGGGAGCAAGCGTGCAGTGGATTCAGTTTCCAGCGGGACCACAACTGCTAGAAGCGTTGAATACCGGCAGTGTGGATTATGGTTCCACGGGTGAAACTCCACCCGTATTTGCTCAGGCGGCGGGTGCTCCACTGATCTACGCTGCAAATGAGCCGCCAGATCCGACGGGTGAGGCCATCCTGGTGGCGAAAGACTCACCCATTAAAACTGTGGCTGACTTGAAAGGGAAGAAAGTCGTTTTAAACAAGGGCTCAAACGTCCATTATCTACTGGTACGTGCCTTAGAAGAGGCAGGGCTGAAGTACAGCGACATTCAGGCAATTTACCTGCCGCCTGCGGATGCACGAGCAACTTTTGAGAAGGGCAGTGTCGATGCCTGGGTGATCTGGGAGCCCTTTTTAACCGTGGCGAAAAAGGCGACGGGCGCACGTGTGCTGAAAGATGGCACGGGACTGGTGGCAAATCGCCAGTTTTATCTCGTGGCTAAGCCGTTTGCTGAGCAGCACCCCGATCGCGTCCAGGCGGTGATTGAAGAAACGCAGAAGGTGAATGAGTGGGCAAAGGGTAATGCGAAAGAAGCGGCTACCATCCTCTCACCCCAGGTGGGCATTGATGTGGCTACCCTAACTGAGATTTTGCAGGGTCGTTCTTATGGCATTACTCAGCCTGTTAAGCCCGATGTGGTGGAGTACCAGCAAAAGATTGCGGATGCCTTTCTGTCGCTGAAGCTACTGCCAAAGCCGATCGCGGTGAAGGAAGTGGCGCAGTTGCCCAAACAATAAGACGTAAGGGGATGCAGACAATGCAATTACTTTGGTTTATTCCAACGCATGGCGATGGGCGCTACCTTGGGACGGCGATCGGGGGGCGATCGACGGATTATGACTATCTGCGGCAGATTGCTCAGGCAGTCGATCATCTCGGCTTTACGGGGGCGTTGCTGCCAACGGGACGATCGTGTGAAGATGCCTGGATTGTCGCTTCAACGTTGGTGACGCATACGCAACGGATGAAGTTTCTGGTGGCGATTCGTCCGGGTATTGTCTCTCCAGGGGTGGCAGCGCGGATGGCGGCGACGTTCGATCGCCTGTCTAACGGGCGTCTGCTGGTCAATGTAGTGACGGGGGGCGACCCGGTCGAACTGGCGGGGGATGGCTTGCATTTGAGCCATGACGATCGTTACCGATTGACAGATGAGTTTTTGGCGGTGTGGCGGGCGATCGCGAGTGGTGGAGAAGCCAACGTCAAGGGCGATTTTCTGGATATTCGGGGTGGCAAACTGCTGTTTCCGCCTGTGCAGCAGCCTTATCCACCGCTATGGTTTGGAGGCTCTTCGCCGATCGCGCAGCAGGTTGCAGCAAAGCACGTGGATGTGTACCTGACTTGGGGCGAACCGCCTGCACAGGTGGCCGAAAAAATTGCTTCGGTGCGTCGTTTGGCGGAAGCGGAAGGGCGGACGTTGCGGTTTGGCATTCGGCTGCATGTGATTGTGCGCGAAACGGCCAGCGAGGCGTGGGCGGCGGCGAATCGGTTGATCCAATATGTGGATGAGGCGGCGATCGCAACGGCGCAAAAAGCCTACGCCCGCATGGATTCAGAAGGTCAGCAGCGCATGACGCAGTTACACAACGGCAATCGCGACGCGTTGGAAATCAGCCCCAATTTGTGGGCGGGTGTAGGGTTGGTGCGGGGTGGAGCGGGCACGGCTCTGGTTGGCGATCCGGATACGGTGGCGGCTCGGATGCAGGAATATGCTGACTTGGGGATCGACACGTTTATTCTGTCGGGCTATCCCCATCTGGAGGAGGCTTACCATGTGGCGGAACTGCTGTTTCCCAAGTTACCGCTGGAGAATTTACCAGCTAAGGCAAAGCAACATGTGCTGAGTCCATTTGGTGAGGTGGTGGCGAATGATGCGTTTCCGAAGTCAGCGAGTCAATTGGGCAGTCATAAGTCGCAGGTAACAACGGTGGATTAACGGTCGCTGTTTTCTTCTTGCAGTCACGACACCCTAAACTCGATTCCGTAAACCCGGTTCCTAAACCCGGTTCCCTGAGCCCTTTATAAAGTCTTTGGCTCCGACCCTTGGGGGGATGCCCCCCAAGCCCCCCGATCTAGGGGCCGAAGCTTCCCCCAGCCCCCCTCCAAAGGGCGATCGGTGGGCGTTGAATGCACAAAGTAACGCTATCGATCGGTGTTTAGAAGCAGTTCCACTGTTCTGAAGACTCTTACCAGGTCGCTCATTTAGACATCAGCCCAAAACTTACAACACTTCATTGCAACTCAAATTTCAGGACTTACGCAAACTTGAGAGGTTCGAACTGAAAACCAAACATCCTAATCAATCGATCGGCTTAAGTCTCCAAATCCTCGGTTAACACGTCAGTTCTAAACTCAAAACTCATAACTCAAAAACTCATAATTCCTCCCCCCGCCTCCCCTGCCCCTCTTCCTCCCCTGCCCCTCTTCCTCCCCTGCCCCTTCTCCTCCCCTTTCCCATGACCAAACGTCTCAATCGGCATATCAAGCAGCTCATCCCCTGGGGTGTTCCTCTCGTCTTGCTCCTGGTCTGGCAGCTATGCTCACAGACAGGTCTTTTGCCTGCGCGGATTCTACCCGCACCGACATCTGTTGTGCAGGCGGGGGTGAACCTGGCATCAACGGGTGAACTTTGGCAAAACCTTTATATCAGCGCGGTTCGCGCGTTAACAGGCTTCCTCATTGGTGGTGCGTTTGGTTTTGTGTTGGGCTTGCTGAATGGGTTGTTTCCTGTGGCAGAACGGCTACTGGATACGTCGATGCAAATGCTGCGGACTATTCCCCACCTGGCGCTGATTCCGCTGATCATTCTCTGGTTTGGCATTGGTGAGGAAGCGAAAATTTTTCTGGTGGCGATCGGCGTTCTCTTTCCCATCTATCTCAATACCTATCACGGTGTTCATACGGTGGATAAAGGGCTCATTGAGATGGGTAAGGTTTATGGGCTGAAGCCGTTGGATCTGTTCTGGCAAATTATTCTGCCAAGTGCACTGCCCTCCATTCTGGTGGGTGTGCGCTTTTCCCTGGGGATCATGTGGCTGACGTTGATTGTGGCAGAGACGATCGCGGCCAGCTCTGGCATCGGCTATATGGCCATGAATGCGCGGGAATTTCTGCAAACCGATGTGGTTGTGTTCAGCATTTTGCTCTACGCCCTGCTAGGAAAACTGGCAGATGTGGCGGCTCGGCTGCTAGAAGAACGCTTACTCCAATGGCATCCCAGCTATCAAACCCAATCTGCCGAAGCCTAATGCCTATCCCTAAGAGCCAGGGCTTTACCGTTTGTCTAGCTATCAGCGTTCAGCAGCTAGCTTTTTAGCCTTCATCCTTTAGCCTTCATCCTTCATCCCTCTTCTTTTCTTGCTTTTATCCCTCCTCCCCCATCCCTCTGCCCTCTGCCCTCTGCCTTCTATCGCAATCTATTTCAAGGAGAAACACCTGATGACACCACTCTCGCGAGGAGCGGATCTCAAGCTCTTACAGTTAGAAAAACGCTTCGGGCATCACCCAGTACTACGAGGCATTGATTTAGAGCTTCCACCGGGTCAATTTGTGGCGATTGTCGGGCGAAGTGGTTGTGGTAAAAGTACCCTGCTGCGTCTGGTTGCAGGGCTGGAGTCTCCCTCTAATGGTGGCATTCTCATTGATGACAATCCCCTGCGACAGATCAATCGATCGGCGCGAATGATGTTTCAGGATGCACGGCTCCTACCTTGGCGACGGGTATTGGAAAATGTGGGGCTTGGGTTACAGGGCAACTGGCGAGAACAGGCGCTTTGGGCACTGCAACAGGTTGGCTTAGCAGCCCGTACACGCGATTGGGTTGCGGCTCTATCGGGTGGACAACGGCAACGGGTCGCGCTGGCAAGGGCATTGGTCAGCAAACCACGATTGATGCTACTGGATGAACCGTTGGGCGCTTTGGATGCCTTAACACGCACTGAAATGCAAAACCTGATTGAAACGCTCTGGTTGCAACAACAGTTCACCACGCTGTTAGTGACGCACGATGTTGAAGAAGCTGTTGCGCTTGCCGATCGCGTCATCATGCTAGATGAAGGCTTGGTTGCCCTAGATCTGACGATCAACCTGCCCCGTCCTCGCCAACGTCAAGAATTAGCATTCGTCTCGCTGGTAGACCAGATTCTCAAGCAGATTACGGGTGCTGCACCAACCGGACAACCGATCGAACCTATCCCTTCTCGCGCCTGAAGCCTTCCTCAAACATCAAGCCTGAGTCGTCGTCTAAGTTCTCCTCAATAAGCGATCGCTGCTGATGGGTCTAGCTCTCACTCATCAGCAGTTTTCTCATTGGTCAGATTGGGAGTTTTGAGTTTTGAGTAGCACTTCGTGCCGCTTCGCTAGAGAGTTTTGAGTTTTGAGTTCCCCCTTCATCCTTCATCCTTCCTTCTGCCTTCTTCCTTCTGCCTTCTGCCTTCTGCCTCCTGCCTTCATCCTTCAGCCCTCTGCCTCCTGCCTTCTAAGCAAAAAACTATCGCTATTGCAGTTGCTTAAGCAGCCTTGACGGTATATCATCATCCATAATTAGTACGGTTTTCCGATTGAGTATTAGGAGTATACAGATGAGATCTGTCATTGCGCCTGGTCGGCTCTCGTTCAAGCGGTTTGGGTTGCTTGCCTTAGCGTCTTTGGCGATCGTTTTAACGGTGACAAGCGTGCTGCAATTTGCGGTACCCCTTCAAGCCCAAACAGCGCCGCAAGTCTTGGCGCAAGGAACGCCCGCAAAGGTGGCTCCTGCGCAAACAGTGCCTTCTACTAAAGCCACAGATCCGGTGTTGGAGTGGAATACGATCGCGTTAGGTGTCTTGCCCACACCTCCTGCGCCCCAGCAATATCGTGGTCTTGCAATTGTGCATGCGGCTATTTTTGATGCGGTAAATGCAATCGATCGTCGTTACGCGACCTATGCCGTTGAGGTTAAAGCGCCTGCGGGAGCGTCTGCTGAGGCGGCAGCGGCAACAGCAGGCCATGATACCCTTGTCCGCCTCTATCCATCGCAGCAAGCCACGTTTGATGCCGCTTTAACAACATCACTGGCAAGGATTCCAGAGGGTCAAGCAAAAGCGGATGGCATCAAGGTCGGTAAAGATGTGGCCGAACAATTGGTTGCCCTCCGCAGTCAGGATGGTGCCGATCAGAAAGGAGAGTACAAGGCGGAAGCACGTCCCGGTATTTGGCAACCAACACTGCCGACCTTTGCTCCTGCCTTGCTTCCCTACTGGAGCACGGTGAAGCCTTTTGCGATCGAACGGGCTGACCAGTTCAAAATTGCGGCTCCCTTACCATTGAACAGTGATGCCTATGCCAAAGAATTGAATGAGGTCAAACGGCTCGGTGGGCGCAATAGCACGGCCCGCACGCCTGACCAAACCGCTTCTGCCATCTGGTCGCCAGCTCCCCCTGCGGTGATTTGGAATGCGGCAGCACGGGCAGCAGCAACGGCCAAAGGTAACTCGCTGATTGAGAATGCGCGTTTATTTGCACTCCTCAATATTGCAGGGGTTGATGCCTATATTGCAGGCTACGACGTGAAGTACAAGTACAAGCTCTGGCGTCCCGTAACCGCGATCCGCAATGCCGATGCGATCGGGAATCCAAACATCACCCCTGACCCCAATTGGGAACCACTCATTGTCACACCAGCCCACCCGGACTATATTTCTGGGCATTGCGTCACCGCTGGTGCAGCAGAACGCATCCTTCAAAATTTCTTTGGCAATGATGCGGTCAATGTCAGCATTATTTTTCCAGCCAACGTCGGTGTAACGCGCAGCTTTACCAGCTTTTCGCAGATTGCCAAAGAGCTAGGCGAAGCTCGTATTTGGGGAGGTGTCCACACTCGCACAGCCGATACTCAGGGCGATGTGCTGGGCAAACAAGTGGGCGACTACGTCTTTAACCACACCCTACGTCCCTTAAAGGGCTAAGTGAGTTGCCGCAAAAGGCACGACAAGGCAAGCTACCGCTGGCGAATGATGTGCCTTTGAGCGGTGGCTTGCCTGTAACTGATTACACAAAGCTTAGGCGTTTGAGTTCAAGTGTTCCACATGCAAGCCTCAATCCCTAAACCCCAAACCCTAAACCCTATATGCCTCTACTGGCTAGAGCTTGTAACGCGACCCGTTGTTAAACTGGCGAGTCAATTCCAGGGAGGTCAACGGTCTCAGCGTTTTCACTTGGCGATCGGCGATCGCATCTTCTTCATCACACTGCCGCTTGAGTTGGCGCACAGTTTCTTGTCCCGCTCCAAACAGCAGCCCAATAACACCACCAATCATTAAATAGTCTTGCTTCAAGTTGCGATACAGGTCGCTTGAGTAAGGGCTGGGAGCCAAACTCAGCGTGACCAAACCTAACCCAACACCAACCACTGACGTTACAACACCCGAAAAAACAATGCGTCTCGTGTTCATTGGGGCTCTCCTAGCAAGATTGTTCTAGCGACGTGTCACTCAAAGAAAGTCTTCCCTGACAGAGGGGCGTTCTACCAAGATGTCGGGCGCACGCTCCTGCTCTAGCTATGACTGGCTTTTGCTTCGATTATGGCAAGCTTTTGTGAAATGCTACTGCAGATGAAAAACCCTGTAACATTTTGTTTGAGACCGCAACATTCTTCGCTTCAATCCGAGTCAATAATTGTCTACCAAACTTTTCTGGCTTTGATAAAGCGCCCATGCCTCCACTGCTAAAGAGCATGAATTAAATAAACGTGTGTCTCCAATGAGGGTGTGGCGCTAACCAGATGCCCTGAAAATTAAGATTTGCACCACGGCAGGTACCGCCCATCTTCTCCAAAACCGCTGACCTTCCCCGCTGCCCCATATTTTTTTGCCCAATGCCGTTTCTTGGTATACAACATGGGCAGGATAGAGGCTGGTGCAATCAGACGGGTTAGCATCGTCGTGTTTCGATCGAAGGAAGACAGGTCAGATGGGACGAATCTTTATTTCAGCCGCGCATGGTGGTCAAGAAAATGGCGTGACCGATCCAGGTGCCGTTGTGGGTGGCACCACCGAAGCGAGGGAGATGATCTTAACGCGGGATCTGGTCGTGACGGAGCTGCGATCGCGGGGGTTTGAAGTCCTTTCCGTTCCCGATGACCTCAGCGCCACACAAACCCTTGATTGGATCAATGCCCGCACCCGGAGCGGTGATATCGCACTCGAAATCCATACCGATGCCTTTTCTAACCCATCCGTGCGCGGTGCGGCTGTGTTTTACATTGCCAATAATGCCCAACGTCAGGCGCAAGCAGAAACTCTTCTACTGGCATTGCTGCGCCGCGTCCCCCAGTTACCCAATCGCGGCACTCGACCCGACACGGCAACAGGGTTAGGCAGTCTTGCCTTTTGCCGACAGCTGGTGGCTCCCGCACTGCTTATGGAAGTGGCGGTACTGTCCAATCCCGACGATCGCTTCATCATTCAGAACCAGCGCCGGAGCGTGGCTTTAGGTATTGCGGATGGACTGGCTTCCTGGAGTCAGGGCGTGTCACCCCCTATCCCCACACCAACGCCGACCCCAACCCCCACGCCACCACCGGGTAGTTACCCTCCCTGCAACATTAATATCAACGGTCAGACCTATGCCGAGCAAGGCATCGTTGTCAGCGGTAATGCCTATGTTCCGATTGATCTGGTCGATCGCTTAGGGGTAGACGTCTCTACCGACCCCAACGTGCGTCGCATCACCTACCGAAACATCGTGTATGTTAGGGCTGTCGATTTGCGCGATCGGCATATTTCTATTGATTGGAACGCTACCACTCGCACTGTGACCCTCAAGTCAAATTTACAGATTTGCCCTGGTCAGTTCGACAAAATTGCGGGGCAGGGGCACACCTCCGAAGTCCAACTGCTGATGTTCCTTAAAGCAAACAATGAAGCAGCACTGACCCGTTATCCCGATATTGCCAAACTCTACCGTGAAGAAGGCAGCATTGAGGGCATCGATTACGACATCGCCTTCTCCCAAATGTGTCTAGAAACAGACTTTCTGCGCTTTAGCGGTGCCATTCGACCAGAGCAGAATAATTTTGGTGGCTTGGGTTCTGCCGGAGGCGATTCCCAGGGAGCGTCGTTCCCCAGCGCCCGCATTGGAGTCCGCGCCCAAATTCAGCACCTAAAAGCGTATGCCAATACAGAGCCTCTAGCCCAGGCAGTGGTTGATCCACGGTTTAATTTCGTCGCGCGTGGGGTGGCGCCACTGGTTGGGCAACTCAGTGGACGCTGGGCCGCCGATCCTCAGTACGGAGACAAACTGCTTGCCATCCTGAAGCGCCTGTATGAATCAGCAGGGTTAATGTAAGTGTCTGGGGTCAAGCCTACAGGATTGGGTCAGGACACGGCATTGTGATTATGTGGCGACCCTGATGTAAGCAGGTACATGACCAACCTGTAATCTTGAGCGCTGTAACCTTAAGCAGATCGTTGTTGATCAGCAGGCAGACTGTTTGTAAGAGGTTCCAGTAGCATGCGATGCAAATGCATGCGAAAAGCTGGTTCCAAATAACGTTGCCGGACGGATTCCCAATCAGCCATCGCCGTGTCCTGGGTTTCCTGTACGGCAGCTTGAAGTGTGGGTAGCTTAGCGTGTTTCGGTAAATGCTGCGTCAGCAACGCCTGCAAAACCTGGCTATCGTGAAGCGTGCCCAGCTTAGCCTGAATGGTTTGAATATCCTCAATCCATGCCTGAAACGCTTCGCTGTAAAACGGCACAAAAAACTCTGCCTGATAGCGAACATGCTTGCACGCTTTGCGAAGGTCATGCAGTCGATCGCTATCGGCATCAAAGTGATCCAACGGCACCAACCAACCGGAATGCAGCAGCAGGGTTGCCAGCAAGGGACTGAGCAAATCCGGAATCAGCGGCAGTAGGGGTTGGGCTGCCAAAGGTGTATAACGCGGTTGGTCGATCCAGGCTTCGTAGTCAGCTTTTAAATGTTGATAGCGCGATCGCGTCAACGCATCTTCTACAGCAGCGAACGCCCCGCGCCGTTCTTTGTGAAGCGCTTCAAGCACATCATCGAGCGATCGCTGCTCTGCTTGATCCAGATCCGGGCGATAGTGTTCCTGAAGATCCGCCGTCTGCACATCTAAATCCCGCAATCGACCTAAAATTCTGGCAAGCGAGCCGATTCGCTTTGCTGATGCCGCTTTGGGTAGCGCGATCGCCCGCTCAAACACCTGAAGCGCCGTGCGAAGCCGCCGGGTAGCCACCCGCATATGATGCAGATGCTTTGGGTTCTTATCCGCAATGACACTTTTTTCCTGCTTGACCACCGCACGATACTGCTCACAAATGACAGCATAAGCAAACTCACCCAGCGTGAGCGATGAATCAGGCTGAGGGATGGGAGGCGTCCGCTTCTCGTTCTTTTTCATAAAAATTGATTTTAATTCACCCGGCTCGCCGCTTCAGGCTAGCGCTCATGGCAGAGGGTTGAACTCTAGGGACTTTCTCTCAGCGAAACAGGCGTTCTCAATCACTCAGCAGCGTTGAACGTTCTATGAGACGGGATTTCCACCGATAGTGAAATTATACCGATTCTCACGAGAGGCTCTATCTCCCATAACTTTAAGTTGTGTTAACAATTCATCTGGCAAATTTAAGGGGTTATCCGTATAATCGAAGGATGGTAAAGAAACGTAAACCTTTATTCACAATTCCAGCGTCTTCTCTCATTTTTTAAATAGAGGGGTTGTGATGTGAGCAAAGGTTTAAACCATTTAGTCCTCATTCTTTAATTGGAGCTCTGCGCTATGACCATAGCTGTCGGGCGTGCGCCAGCGAGTCGGGGAGCGTTTGACGTTCTTGACGACTGGCTGAAGCGTGATCGCTTCGTCTTTATCGGGTGGTCGGGCCTGCTGTTGTTCCCCTGCGCTTACATGGCGTTGGGCGGCTGGCTCACCGGCACCACCTTTGTCACGTCGTGGTACACCCACGGCCTGGCGTCGTCTTACCTCGAAGGCTGCAACTTCTTGACGGTTGCCGTCTCCACCCCCGCCGATAGCTTCGGACACTCGCTCTTGTTCTTGTGGGGTCCCGAAGCGCAAGGCGACCTGACCCGCTGGTTCCAAATCGGCGGCCTGTGGAGCTTTGTCGCCCTCCACGGCGCGTTTGCCTTGATTGGCTTCTGCCTGCGGCAAATTGAAATCGCGCGGTTGGTCGGCATTCGGCCTTACAACGCGATCGCCTTTACCGGTCCCATCGCGGTGTTTGTGTCCGTCTTCTTGATGTACCCCCTGGGGCAGTCGAGTTGGTTCTTCGCACCCAGCTTTGGGGTGGCGGCGATTTTCCGCTTCATCTTGTTCATCCAAGGGTTCCACAACTTCACCTTGAATCCGTTCCACATGATGGGTGTGGCCGGTATTCTGGGTGGGGCGCTCCTGTGTGCGATTCACGGCGCGACGGTGGAGAACACCTTGTTTGAAGACGGTGAGAATGCTAACACCTTCCGGGCGTTTAACCCGACGCAAAGCGAAGAAACCTATTCCATGGTGACGGCGAACCGCTTCTGGTCGCAGATCTTTGGGATTGCGTTCTCGAACAAGCGTTGGTTGCACTTTTTCATGCTGTTTGTGCCCGTGACTGGGTTGTGGATGGCATCGGTTGGGATTGTGGGCCTCGCGCTGAACCTGCGGGCGTACGACTTCGTGTCGCAGGAACTGCGAGCAGCGGAAGACCCTGAGTTTGAGACGTTCTACACCAAGAACATTCTGCTCAACGAGGGTATCCGTGCTTGGATGGCGCCTCAAGACCAACCTCATGAACACTTTAGCTTCCCCGAAGAGGTACTCCCACGGGGTAACGCTCTCTAAGGGTTAGCGTTTGATGTGCTGACGTCAAACTGTTTTAGTCGGGTATGCTGCCCTTGCGATCGCAGGGGCTTCTTCCCTCAAGCAATTTCCCTTGAACAATCTCTTTTTGGCTCAGTCGCGTGTTCCCCCATTTCGGTTTAGGTGTGTTAATTTAAGAACAGGTGGTAGACCACTTGGAGCCTAAGGGTTCCAACCTTTTGAAATTAAACCGTTAAGGATTTAGGAGGTGATGCCCATGTCAGATAGTAGTAAATGCCTGGGTCATCAAGCTGAAGTTAGCCGGCTGTGCGCCGGGGCTGTTCTCTAACAGTCATCCTTCAGTCCGAGTGATACTCAGTACACACGGATTTAACGGCTGACTCGGAGTTCCTTCCGGCAGTCTGGTTTCAGTTTGAAGACCCGCTACACCGCTCCCACCAGGTTGTTCTGTTAACTTGAACACCAGGTAGGAGCGGATAGTTTTTTAAAGGGCTGTTTTATCAGAAAGTAGTTCCGATCGATCCCGGCCAAACCCTTCAGCATCAAGTAAAGGATGGTGAAACGGAAGATTCGATGGAGATTCGATTAAATCTTGCCATCACCTTCTACAAATATTTTGACTCGGACTATTCTAATGATTAGAGCTAATTAGCGCGTTCCTGCCAGCCTAATTTCTTTCAAGCAGTCTTTAAGTGATGCCAACATTGCTTGTTGGATTAATGTTTGTTAACTATGGGGAAGGGAATCGCCTCAAGGCTGCTTGAAGTAACTTCGTGGCTTCGTCTACTTGAAAGTGCTTGCTTGAAGCGGCTTATAGCCTCCCCCGGTAAACCCTGAGAATCACTACTGCTCCCCCCTTCGAGGTTGGATATGACCGATAGCCGGGATCCGTCCCAGGAACCGACTGAATGTACTGGAATCATTGAACAACTTCTGGCGATCGGCACGGCGCTTTCCAGTACCCACGACTTGGGTGCACTCTTAACCCTGATTCTGACGAAAAGCCGTGAAATTACCTGTAGCGACGCAGGGAGTGTGTATCTAGTTGATCGCTCAGGTGATGAACCAAGGCTCTGGTTCAAAGTTGCCCAAAACTTTTCTCAACCGACTGCATCGTTTCGAGAGTTTGCCATGCCGATGACTCCCAAGAGTCTGGCTGGTTATGTTGCATTGACGGGCAAAAGTTTAAACATTCCTGATGCGTACGATTTACCAGAAGGGGTGCCTTATCAGCTCGATCGCAGCTTCGATCGCAGCATCGCTTACCGAACGCGATCGGTGCTGGTGCTACCGATGCAGAATCAGGAACGCGAGATGATTGGCGTACTCCAACTGATTAATCGGAAACATAACCCCGCAACCGTCATTACAGCTGAGAATGCACTGGAAGAGACGCAGCCCTATTTGGACTGGGAGAAGCAGGTGCTGCAATCCCTTGCCAGTCAAGCAGCTATTTGCATTGAGCGTAACCAACTGCAAGAAAGCATTGAGCACCTCTTTGAAGGGTTTGTCAAAGCGTCTGTGCAAATCATTGAAGCCCGTGATCCATGTACTTCTGGGCACTCAGAACGAGTGGCAGATCTGACGGTACGGCTTAGTCAGGAAGCCAATACGGTCACAAGTGGATCACTTCGATCGATTCATTTCAGCGAACGGCAGATTCAAGAAATTCGCTATGCCGCGTTGCTCCATGACTTTGGCAAGGTTGGCGTGCCAGAAGCAATTCTGGGCAAACAGAAAAAGCTGTTCCCAATGCAGCTTGAAGTGATCCGCAATCGGTTTGCATTGGCTCAGCGAACGCTGGAAATGGAATGTGCCCAAGCAAAATTCCAATACTTAGTCACACATCCCAGCCATCAAACGTCGACAAAGGACGAAGGAACGTGTGCCCATTGTCAGCAACTCAGCGCGTTGGATCAAACGCTGGAGCAAGCGATCGCTCAACTCGATCGCTATTGGACCTTACTGGTCGAAACGAATGAGCCGCGCATTCTGGCGGAAGAACCACTGGCGCAATTACGTGAGTTAGCGCACTACACCTACCGCGATATTGATGGACAGATCAAGCCATTGATCTCGCCGGAGGAAATGATGCAACTGATGGTGCCACGCGGCACGCTGACACTGCTGGAGCGAGATGCGATTCAATCTCACGTCACCCATACCTATGAGTTTCTGAAGCAAATTCCGTGGACCAAGCAGCTTCAAAATGTGCCCGCGATCGCCTATGGTCATCACGAAAAGCTGGATGGCAGTGGCTACCCCTTAGGCTTAAAGCAACAGGATATTCCCATCCAATCGCAGATGATGGCGATCACGGATATTTACGATGCGCTTACCGCAGGCGATCGTCCCTATAAACGCAGCCTTTCGGTTCCTACCGCGCTGAAAATCTTGCGGCAAGAAGCGGCCCAATTCAAGCTGAATCACGATCTGGTGGAACTGTTTGAGCAACGCCAGATTTTTGCTGTGTTGGGACACTCTGCGATCGATGAAGCCTGATCGACGTGTGGAATAGTACGTCTTCTACCTGGTGTAAGCAACGATTGCTGTGCTGTAAGTGAGTCCGTCTAGGATTGCCGTTACGTTCCTGATGTTTCTGCAAAGGCTTTGTACTGCTTTTCAGTAATACGGCCTGTCTGATACAGCGTTTCGGTGATCTCAGAAAGCGTTAATACGGAGTGCGCCTGATAGCCATTTTCTCTCAGTCGCTCTTTAACGCCCTGTTCATGATCAAGAAACACCACAATGTCATGGACCTTTAAGCCTGCTGCTTGAAGTTTCCCGGCTCCTTCCATCGCACTTTTGCCACTAATCAAGATATCGTCTACAACCACGACGGTTTCTCCTGGCACAAAGTGACCTTCGATCGCACGTCGCGTTCCATGTGCTTTTACTTCTTTACGGGGGAAGATCATCGGATGGTTCAGACGCAGAGACAGCCCTGTAGCCGTGGGTAAAGAGCCGTACGGAATACCCGCAATGCGATCAAAGGTCAGTGGTTTGAGGAGTTCTGCATAGGCGTTAAGCACTTGATGGAAGAGTTGGGGGTTAGAAATGATCTTACGGAGGTCAATGTAGTAAGGAAACGTGGCTCCGGAAGCCTGAACAAATTCGCCAAACAGAATGCAGCCAACATCGAAAAGCTGCAAGATCAGGTCAAGTTGAGGATGCTGTGCCAATGTACAAACATTGGACATCCACACACCGCAGGTAGCCCCCTCACGCATCACCTTCGTTCTGATGTGATTTACCTCTTCACGCAACGATCGCATGCGTTCGCCTGGTTGGGCATGGCCCAACCAATCTTGAGGAATGGGAATGAGGAGTCCATCCCCACTGGCATTCAGTCCTGCCGTCACAAGCTGAGTCAGGTCAGCGCCTTCTTGCCACAGACTCCGGAGCAGCATGAGGCGTTCAGGCGCGATCGCTCGGATGCTCTGTAAAACTTCAGGTTTGGTCGTGCCGACTTCTAGCCCCACTTGTTCGGCTGTGCCCCAGGTTTTAGCTTCTTTAACAACCTGCAAATACAACGGGAACTCCAGTGAAGGATAAAGCTGCAAATTACCGGCTGTTGGGTTGGCTGTAGCGCACAGCACGAACACCGCCTTACCACCATGTACCAGAAAGGGAGCGACTTGGTCCTGTCCGTTGTAAGGACTGATTGTCATGGCATCCACCTGCCATTGCTCAAAGGCAGTCTGAGCTAGAAGCGTGCTGGTGTTTAAATCGCTGTGCTTGGCATCCAGAATAATCGGGATATGAGGCGGGATAGCCGCGATCACCTGTTGCAACAGCGTGATTCCTGGCGCACCCAAAGCAACATAAAACCCTAGCGTTGGCTTGTAGGCGCAAACAAAGGCTGCGGTTTCTGCAATCACAAACTCTAGCCAGTCTCGTAAGCTGTCAATGCCGCCTGATCCGCGATCGCGGAAGGGAGCAGGGAGGAGTTCTGGATTGGGATCAAGTCCCACAACAAGCAGGCTGGAGTTCCGCGCAATGACTGCTTCTAACTTGTCAAAAAAGTGCATACTTGCTTCCTGTGGAGGAGCTTTTCTACACTACACTAGACGCGCGGTGAATACAGAGTCTAAGTACAGGACAAAAGTTGTAGGGATTGCACAAAGTCGGACTTATTGGCCACTGATGGATTGAGCACTAAGTGGCGCAAAAAATCGAGGCCGAAGCGAAACAAACTTTTGGCACGACGACCATGTTTTTTAAGCGCAATGGGCTGCCATTGCTGCAACCATAAACCCGTTCGCATCGCCCAACACAGAGCTAAGGTCAACAAAGCGAACAACTTACTCAAGCGCTCAGTCTCGGTAAAGTGAGTGGATTCCAAGCAGAAGCCGCGCGTTTTGAAGAGGCCAAACAACGTTTCGATGCCCCAGCGCAAGGCATAATCTTTGACCAAAGCCTGCGCCCCGACGGGCGCAATCACCACCAGTAGCTCCCCATCCTCAAGGCGCAGCGCTTCGATTGCCACTGGGTAGCCCCAGACCCGGCAAGTGCCTGTGAGGTGCTGGGCTTGCCCCACTTGCAGATGCGCAAACACGACCCGTGCCGCCAGCACTTTGCCATCGTGCTCAATCTGGTCAGTGCCGCGAATCCGTAAGCGAAAGGCTAAGGCGGGTTCAAGCAGGAGATAGCGCACCCAGGCTTGCCCGATGAATTCTCGGTCAGCACACAAGTAGTTGATGACCGCCGTGGGGAACCGTTTGGCAAAGGTCTCCATGAACCGCATCCGCTCGTCACTATTGACATGCCCTTGCTTGTCCAGCAGTCACCACAGCACGGGGAAGGCAACCCCTTCATGCACAATCCCTAAGGTCAGAATGTTGTACCAGTGAGTGCCAAATTTCCAGGTCGTGCGATCCAGGCTCAAGACCCAGCCACTTGGAATTTGCATCCAACTCACCACGAGGTTAGCCAGTTGTGGGTAATCGAGGTCAAATGCTCGAAAAAACCGCTGCAACCGTTTGTAGCTTGATTCGGGCAACGCCTTTCCACCAAAACCTAAACACAGTTCGCTCAAGTTCACCGTTTTGACTTTCAGCAGCGCTAACAGGAACAACGCCAGAAAGGAAAGCCTCGCACCATGCCAATTTAATTGCGCTTGGAGGACTTGCTTTAATTCGCTATATTGACTCATAGGGTTTCTCAAGAGTGTGGTAATTCTGATGAAACCCTACCCTGCTCCTCTTTTCAAGCTTTTTGTCCTGTACTGAGATACAGAGTATGTAAAACTTCTAGTGCTTTAAAACAGCAGTTTGAAGCCGTTAGCGTCACCAATTTTGTCTAAGGTACAGGATGGTTTCAAAAAGAAGTTTCAAAAAGAAATAGCAACCGAGTTTCGACTACGGGTAGAAACGGCCCTTTTGACTACATCTATCCTTGAATAAAAAACAACATCCCGCTAACCCGCTTTTAGCCGCAAACATGCAGTACCAGCGACAATTAGAAAAATACCGACGAGGGTCAGGGGTGTATAGCTTTCCTTAAAAATCAATAAACTAAACAGCACTGCACAAAGAGCTTCCAACCCCAGTACTAATATGTATGTAATGCCTAGATGCGCGTTGTGAGTGATGTACATCTGCAAGCTGACCCCTGCAATAAAAAGCAGATAAACCATCCCAGTCGGAATGAGTTGAGAAAAGCCTGCTGAAAGCTTCATAAAAATGCCGCCGACAGTGTAAAAAAGCGCGGCAGCAGCAGCTATGAGTAGATACATCCGCAGGATTCCCTTATCGTTTTACGTTTGCAATTAAACCTCATCGCCGTGTCGTAGTCATAGCGGTTTCTGTAGTGCTTAATATAAACATCTGAATCCGATCAGCTAAATGGCCGATTATAAGAATATCTTATAAATACTTGACGTTCCACAGGTTCATTTCCTGTGGGATTTTACAAAGACTTTACTTTACCTAGAGTATTGCGTCAGTAGCAGCGATGAGCAGGAGGAGATGGTCGTGCCTTAAACTAATGTGGGATCAGTGGCGATGTCATGCCAATGCCACGATCGTGTTATAGGCAAGTCCACTGGTACAGCGTTGTAGGCAAGTCCACTGGTACGACTGATGCCTCGTAAGCTACTGTCTTCACTGTGGGCTTGCAGCACTTGGCAAATCTGCTCAGGACTGACATCGCGACGATAAGAAAGACTATCAAACGACTCACAAAAAGTTTAATGTCAAGCAGGGCAGAGATAACGTTGATGACCATTCGGCCTCTTGCCATGTTTATGAGCTTTACTATGACCGCACAGAACTATGACCGCACAGAGGGTATTCCATCGCTTTGCTTCCAGTCGAAGTTTCTCTCTACTCTACTAATCCCACATTAAATTGATGCGCTATCCTGTGTTTACTCTCAATCAAAGCTTCTGTAGGACAGGATTCCTTGACCGTCCTACAGAAAAAAAAGGAGCTTGCAATCGTCTTAAGCAATCTCAACAAGCTGGATGTCAAACGTAAGGGCTTCACCCGCTAAAGGATGGTTTGCATCCAGCGTCACAGAGCCATCAGACACATCCGTAATGATGACGGGCAAAATTTGACCATCCTGTTGCTGTAGCTGTAACTGTTGACCCACTTGAGGCTCAATTTCGGGGGGCATTTGCTGGCGATCGACCACAACAACCATTTCATCCAGATGTGGACCATAGGCATCATCGGTAGGAATGACCTCTGTTTTCGACTCACCCGGATTCATGCCCAAAACGGCTCGTTCAAAACCAGGAATAATGCTGCCTGAGCCGAGCGTAAACTCTAAAGGTTCACGATTCTCAGAGGAATCAAACACAGTACCATCGTCGAGTTTGCCGGTGTAGTGAACTTTAACCGTATCACCTGATTTTGCTTGTGCCATTCTACTTCTCCTTTGGTTGGCAACCGTACTAGTATGCTCCGATCGCACTCAGCTTTCGTGTTACTTAAGCTTGTTTTTTACTTCGGCTTGCCGTATGAGCTTAATGTCTGCTTTAGTTTTGCAAAAGACATTTCACACCATAGCTCTACAGCCATATCACTGAATCATCAGGAAGTTCTAATTCAAACTGCTATCTTTTGTCCCTAATGAGCGATTGACAGTTGTGTGGCCATTTTCACTTGGCAATAAGATACAGAATTTATGCAATATCAACTGGTTATCGACCGTACCTTCCGACGTTGTATTGCCCTACCGATCTAGGTAGATGAACGATGCCATTTGCATAGGTCAACGTTAGCGATGTAAACCCTTAATATCAAAGCTTTAGCGGAGATTCGCATCATGATGACCAACACGAATGCTAAAACGTTAGACTCAGTCCAACCTCCCTTGCATGCAGGTTTACCTAGAATTGGTATCAGGCACTTAGACAGAAAAGGACAAAGCTCTTGCCCTCTTCTGTTTTTCGTTTTTGAGCACTATTTGTGAGGTCACAAGGGGACTGTATCAATGGCTTTCGATGCGTTTCCGTCGGCAAATGGGTTCAACCTGAGCGAGTGGGTTCACAACTTTTCAACTGCATCTTTGTCTTTCATCACCCGATGTCTTTCACTGGAATGCTTCAGGAACGATCGTATAAGGAACTCTAGGCGTGCCTATCAAAAAAAAAGCAGTCTACCTACCCGGTGGTAAACTGCTTGCTCAGAATGATGATGAGCTTCTCAATACACTCATGATGGCGAAGCTACCGTATCTTGACTTCTACCTTTTGGTACATTCTTCCAACCGTGCTACAGGTGTGATTACATCACTCATGATTAGGGAATAGTTAACCTGTTATTTAGCTCCATTCTGATCGAAAAGCTCCAGCCTCAGAGTTGGGGTCTTTACTCAATCTGATGTTGGAAATTGATTCATCAACTGCTTAATCTGGGTAATTCTAAACCGTCCTGGTATAAAGTGAGCGAATCCCTTTAAGCAACCATCACTTAACGTCCTGAACGCCAATAGCTGTAATACCAGTGCGTTTGATGATCAGGCATTTGATCTCGTTTTACAAATAGCGTCATTGAACCTGTTGGTGATACCAAACAAACAAGCAGCGTTTGCTCAAGACTTGCGTCATACTGGTTGCCACTATGGGTTCAAATACCGCCCCAGTACTTCCCAAATCAAGGTGCAGATGGAATGCCATGCCGGTGATTTGTCTAGCTTTATAGCAACATCAATGCACCCAGCGAGGAATAGGAGCTACAAATTTCCGTTCACTGCCTGACGAATATCTGGCAACCGAACCGTTCTGCCACCTTCTGTACCAGGGCATTCTGTCGCTACACGATCGCGATGTCCCATAATACGAGGTAAATTGCGGGTGCCAAAATCAGCCGTGGGTGTGGGGATAGGGGTTACCGTGTTGGTAATGCCGTAACGCTTACAAAGGGTTGTACATAGCGCCACTGCTGAGTTATACATTGCCTGGTTGATCGTAGCGCTGGTATAAACGCCATCAAATGCGACGCCCAAACCATCATTCACAACGTCGTGGGCTCCTCGCTTCGTTTCGTTTCGTGCAGAGTAAACCCGGCCACTGGGCATGACGATGAAGTGGTAGCCAATATCAGCCCAACCATTGCCATTAACATGCCCGTTATAGATTACCCGCATGCGCGCAGCTTCATCTGCGATCGAGGCATTCGTCGCGGGCGGATTACTGAGAAAAGTATGGTGCAGCGTGATGCCTTTCGGTTGCAGCGCAGGCAGATCAGATGGTGTGGGAGTGCTGGTCCATACCGTACGGGGTTGCACCTGAAATGTACCCGCGTCAGCAGCAATGACCTCGATGATCGTTTGAGCTTTATCTTGCTCAGAGCCAATGATTTCAATGAGGCGTTGTCCGGTTTGACGTAGCACAGTTTGCGCTTGCCACTTGCCATCCTGCACTCTTGGTCGCGCCAGTTCTAGCGTTTGGTCTGCTCGCAGGATGAGCTGGTCGCCATTGTTATAGTTCGCTGCATCGCCTGTGAGCGTAAGCGTCGTCTCTACCTTGACCTGCTTGGGCGGATTGGTAAAACTGACGCGCGGAGGGCGTGGTTGGGCGGCAACCACATCGATCGACGCCTGGTCCCGCACAAGGCCATCAGAACTAATAATTTCCAGTACTCGCTTACCGGGTTGGTTAAATCCAATCGTCGTCTGCCATTTACCAGCTTTTACAAATGGTTTGGCGAGATCAAACTGCTGATCGGCTCGCAGAATGAGCGCATTACCATCAGGAAAATTGACTGCTGTACCGCCGATCGTCGCAGCTTGTAGTACGGGCAGACGGGTCGGCACCTGCGTAAACTGAAGTTGTCTTGCCGCCGGAGCATTCGTAGCCACTGGAATGGTGATTTCTGCACTATCCGTACCTACTTCAATCTTTAAGCGACGATTGCCTGCTTGTTGAAACAAGAAATCGATTTTCCAGGTGCCATCGACATCAACGACTGGACCAGTCGCGCGAAATTGCCCATCGATCGTCATCATCAGGTTGTTGCCGGCATAGGACGGTGAGGCAACCCCTAAAATCGAAAAGCGCTGTTGCACCAATATTGGGCCTTGGGGGGCTTGAGTAATCTGAAGCATACGGAAAAATCCTCAAAACGGGAGCATTTTGGCTGCTGAACCAGTTTGCTCAATGAGGCTGGAATGGTCAAGGGCTAATGGAAAGCACAGGGTAATCTCAACCAACAAGTCTAGAGCTTGCCAAAGCGTCGATCGCGCTGTTGATAGGCAACCAAAGCCTGGTGGAAAGCACTGCGATCGAAGTCAGGCCACAGCGTATCGGTAACATACAGTTCTGCGTAAGCCATCTGCCAGAGCAAGAAATTACTCAGCCGCATCTCACCACTCGTCCGAATGAGCAAATCTGGATCACAGATCCCTGACGTGTAAAGATGGCGCTCAAACACCGCTTCATCAATCTGGTCAGGCTGCAAAAGCCCTTGCTGCACTTGAGTGGCGATCGTTCGGCAGGCTTGGAGAATTTCTTGCCGTCCTCCGTAGTTTGTGGCTACCGTAAACCGGATGCTCTGGTTGTGCTGCGTTAATTCGACCGATCGTGCGATTTCGTCCTGAAGTGATTCTGGCAGCGCTTGCAAATTCCCCACAAAGCGGATCTGCACATTTTCCTGCACCATCTCCCGCAGCTCTTGCCGCAGCACCCGCTCAAACAGAGTCATCAAAAATTCCACTTCTTCTGAAGGCCGCCCCCAGTTTTCGGTAGAAAACGCATAGGCTGTGAGTGCCTGAATGCCCCAATCGCGGCAGCAGCGGAGAAGATCCTTCAGCACATCAACCCCACGGCGATGTCCCATAATTCTTGGCATGCCGCGTCGCTTTGCCCATCGTCCGTTGCCATCCATGATGACAGCAACATGTCTCGGTAGGCGATCGCCCTTCAGATCAGCAGGCAACTCTTGCAAAACAGTTGGTTTTACGGTCATGGTCTCTCCCAGCAGCAGACAAGTGCATGTATACAGTAAACGTGAACGAGCAAGACGTGTGTGCTTGTAGATTGCCCTTAACTTTTACCCTTAAGACGATTCAGGAACCGGGAAACAAGTGATAGTCCTTGACTACCCATTTGACGCGCCAAACTCCGGAGATTGGGAGCAACCGTATCGCGATCAGCCGTTTGTGAAAAGCGCGCTTCCAGCAACTCCTTGAGCTTACTGCTGGTGAGCGGACGGTTTAGAATTCCCCGTTCTGCCAGCGAAATTGATCCGGTCTCCTCAGAAACCACCACACAAACACAGTTTTCAACGCGCTCAGTGATTCCCATGGCGGCACGGTGGCGGGTTCCCAATTGGCGGGAGGCCGTCCGTTCTGAAAGTGGCAAAATGACCCCTGCTGCCAACAGGCGATTATCGCGAATAAGCACAGCGCCATCGTGCAGCAACGTCGTCGTCTGAAAAATGGTTTGGATCAGCTCCTTTGAGACTTCAGCGTTCAGTCTGACACCCGGTACAGAAAAATCACGCTCATCGATCGGGCTACCCGTTTCTAAAATCAGCAGGGCACCAATCCGGTTCTGGGATAGCTCTTTAACTGCATCGACGATTTCATCCGTGACACTACCAGATTTCAATGTGGTTCTTCGTGAAGATTGGAACAATTGCAGGAGTTCACCGCGCCCCAATTGCTCCAAAAAGCGGCGAAACTCTGACTGCAAAATAAACGCCATTGCGACAGCCGAGCCAATGACCAGATTGCCCAGAACAAAGCTCAAAAGGGTTAAATCCAACCGTCGACTGAGAGCAGCAGCCAGCATCAGCACGATAAAGCCACGCACCATCCAAAGGGTGCGCCGTTCACCGATGATGACCAGCATCATGTAGGTGAGGGCGAGCACAAGCCCAACATCAAGAAAAAATCTCAGGTTGTGAATGATCAGAAGCGGTAGGGACTGCATCCAGCTAGGAGTCGTCGTCAGCAGCCATTGCCTCCATAGATATCCCATTGATCTGGATTAACCCTACGCTTCTACACGTCCTAGTCTCTAAACTCTGAAAGCGGCGAACACGATCGCCCTTTATACCTTTGGTGCTTGCAACCGTTCTGGCAACCGATCTTGACGAATCAAATCTTGATAGGTTTCCCGCTGTAAAATAATGTTCGCTTCTCCATCATTCACTAAAACGGCAGCGGGTCGAGAAATGCGATTATAGTTGGAAGCCATGCTGTAATTGTAAGCGCCAGTTGCCATTACTACGAGTAAATCCCCTGCTTGAGTCGCAGGCAGTAAGGCTTCCTGAATCACAATGTCACCGGACTCACAGTGTTTGCCAGCCACCGTCACTGTCTCGGTTAGGGGGGCCGACATCCGGCTTGCCACCACTGCTCGATAGACCGATTGATAGGTGATGGGTCGTGGATTATCGGACATGCCGCCATCGACGGTAACGTACGTGCGAACACCAGGGATCACTTTCTGCCCGCCCACAGTATACGCTGTCACGCAGGCAGAGCCGATGAGCGATCGTCCCGGTTCACTCAAAAGTTTGGGCAGGGGAAGATTTTGGGATTGACACGCAGCGGCGATCGACTCGCTTACCACCTTCACCCATGCGTCAATGCTTGGCGGATCATCGGCTTCGGTATAGCAAATACCCAGACCACCGCCAATATCCAACTCTTGGATTGGCAACCCATATTGAGCGGCTTTACTGAGCCATTGCACCATGACAGCGCCCAAATCGTGATGGGGTTCTAATTCAAAAATTTGGGAGCCGATGTGTGCGTGTAGACCGATGCAAGACAGGCTCGGCTGCTGGCTAATGAATTGAAACACCTCATCCAACTGATCAAGCCCAAACCCAAACTTGCTGTCGATACTACCTGTACGGATGTAGTCGTGGGTATGGCATTCAATACCGGGAGTCAGTCGAAGCAGGATGCGAATGGGGAGTGGGGAGTGGGGAGTGGGGAGTGGGTGGAGCTTTGAGTTTTGAGTTGAAGCCACCTCCTGACTCCTGACTCCTGACTCTTCTGCGATCGTCACCAGCGTCTTCAACTCGTGCCAGTTATCCACGACGATCGTGCAGCCACTCTCAACCGCCAACTGAAGTTCTTCCCTTGACTTGTTGTTGCCGTGTAAATAAAGTTTGGTCGGGCTGACTCCTGCTTGCAGCGCCGTATAAAGTTCGCCACCGGAGACGATGTCAATGCCCAGCCCTTCACTTGCGACGATCGCGCAAACGGCGAGGCTATTCCAGGCTTTAGAGGCATACAGCACCTGCGATTCACCTGGGTAATAGCGGGCAAAGGCATCCCGGTATTGACGGCACGCCGATCGCAATGTCGCTTCATCCAATATATAGAGAGGAGAACCGAACTTTTGCACCAAATCAACGACGTCGCAGCCGCCAATTTCAAGATGCTCTTTTGAGTTCACCGTTGCGGTTAGGGGTAGCAATTGCTGGTTGGGCGATCGCTCCGCTAGAGTCTCTTTCGCATCGCTCAAATAGCGACGACCAGTCGTTTGAACCGCTGTAGCGTGAGTCGATCCCATTGCGTCATCCTTGCCTTCGTTAAATCGCATACGTGCATTATGCTCTCTAGTTTACAATCGAGCCTGATCGATCCTGAGTCAAGAGCGTACCTTTTGTGACCTTTCTCTTACTTCAGCCACTCTCTGCGGATTTACTTTTTGCCGCCTTAGCACTCGACCACCGCTGTTTTGGTGGTATGTGGACGCTAGACAGCTATCGGCGAGAGCTTGAAAGTCCAAATAGTGAATTGCTGGTGTTAGTGGAGAAGGCAGAGGAGAAGGCAGAGGGCAGAAGGCAGGAGGCAGAAGGCAGAGGGCAGGAGGCAGAGGGAGCAGGGGGAGCAGAGGAAGCAGGGGAAGGAGGGGAAGCAGAGGGAGCAGAGGGAGCAGAGGGAGCAGAGGGAGCAGAGGGAGCAGAGGAAGCAGAGGAAGCAGAGGAAGCAGAGGAAGCAGAGGGAGCAAGCGCGCAAGAACATCTAGATTCAACACGGACAACTCGAAACTCAAAACTCTCTAGCGAAGCGGCACGTTCACAAAGTGGCTCCTTCGGAGCTAGTGCTACTCAAAACTCAAAACTCTCTAGCAAAGCGGCGCAACGCGCTACTCAAAACTCAAAACTTTCTCCCCCACTCCCTACTCCCCACTCCCCACTCCCCACTCCCCTCATCGGTCTCGGCTGCTATTGGGCCATTCTGGAAGAAGCCCACATTACGATGCTGGCGATCGACCCTTCCTATCAACGTCAGGGCTTAGGGCAGGCGCTACTGGTTGCCTTAATGGTGTCTGCCCATGAACGTGGTCTGGAACGGGCGACGCTAGAAGTCAGGGTTTCCAACCAGGCAGCCATCTCCCTGTATCAAAAATTTGGCTTTCGTGAGGCAGGGCGGCGGCGACGCTATTACCCAGATAACGGCGAGGATGCACTGGTACTTTGGCACGGAGGGTTGCAGAAGCCTGATTTCTCTGAAAACCTGGCAGACTGGCAGCGGCAAATCGGCGATCGCCTACATACAGCAGGCTGGCAGCTAAATGATGGTTACGATCGGTTGCTTTTTCATCACAAAGCTTAAGGGATCAATGCTTAAGAGATTAAGAAATCCTGCTTGACTTGCAAACCGCTTTCCGCTGACAATCACCCCTCGTGGCAGTCCATTACATCACGGCACGTCACTGTTGCAGGTACGGTGATCACGGATCGACTGGGAGTGTATTTCAAGCCCCCAGCAGAATCGTCTATGATAGAATCAACTCTACCGGCAAGCAGCAGGTGACAGAAATACGCCATGTTTGAACGCTTCACAGAAAAAGCCATTAAGGTGATCATGCTTGCCCAGGAGGAAGCACGCCGCCTGGGACACAACTTTGTGGGTACTGAACAGATCCTCTTGGGTCTGATTGGAGAAGGGACCGGCGTCGCCGCCAAAGTGCTGAAATCCATGGGTGTCAACCTCAAAGACGCTCGGATTGAAGTGGAGAAAATCATCGGTCGAGGCTCTGGCTTCGTCGCCGTTGAGATTCCATTTACACCACGAGCAAAGCGGGTTCTGGAGCTCTCTCTAGAAGAAGCCCGTCAGCTCGGTCATAACTATATTGGAACGGAACATTTGCTTCTCGGCTTAATCCGCGAGGGCGAAGGCGTTGCTGCCAGGGTTCTGGAAAACTTGGGTGTAGACCTCTCCAAGGTGCGCACTCAGGTGATTCGGATGCTTGGCGAAACCGCAGAGGTTACCTCTGGCGGTGGTCAGGGTCGCACGAAAACGCCAACGCTGGACGAATTCGGTTCAAACTTGACCCAAATGGCCGCTGAAGGCAAGTTAGACCCTGTTGTGGGTCGTCAAAAGGAAATTGAACGGGTGATCCAAATCCTGGGTCGTCGTACGAAAAACAACCCGGTGTTGATTGGGGAACCGGGTGTGGGTAAGACCGCGATCGCGGAAGGTCTTGCTCAACGCATCGCCAACGACGATATCCCAGATATTCTCGAAGATAAGCGCGTCGTCACACTAGACATTGGTCTCCTGGTCGCAGGCACCAAGTATCGCGGTGAGTTTGAAGAACGCCTGAAAAAAATCATGGATGAGATCCGCTCTGCCGGAAACGTCATCCTGGTCATTGACGAAGTCCATACCCTCATTGGGGCTGGCGCGGCAGAAGGCGCGATCGACGCGGCCAACATTCTCAAACCAGCACTGGCACGGGGTGAGCTTCAGTGCATCGGTGCCACCACACTGGATGAGTACCGTAAGCACATTGAGCGCGACGCTGCCCTTGAACGTCGCTTCCAGCCAGTGATGGTGGGTGAACCCAGCGTTGATGAGACCATCGAAATCCTTCGGGGTCTCCGCGAACGCTATGAACAGCACCACAAGCTAAAAATTTCTGATCTGGCACTGGAAGCGGCCGCCAAGCTTTCAGACCGCTACATTTCAGACCGTTTCTTGCCCGACAAAGCGATTGACTTGATTGATGAAGCGGGCTCCCGTGTGCGACTCATCAACTCTCAATTGCCGCCTGCCGCTAAGGAATTGGATAAAGAATTGCGTCAAGTCCTAAAGGACAAAGATGATGCGGTTCGTTCCCAAAACTTTGACCGGGCTGGGGAACTGCGCGATCGCGAAATGGAAATCAAAGCTGAAATCCGGGCAATCGCTCAGACCAAAAAGAACGAATCGACGGGTGAAGATGCTTCTCCCATTGTGGATGAAGAGGATATCGCTCAAATCGTGGCATCCTGGACGGGCGTTCCTGTGAACAAGCTGACGGAATCCGAATCCGAGAAGCTGCTGCACATGGAAGATACCCTGCACCAGCGCTTGATTGGTCAGGAAGAAGCTGTCCGAGCTGTCTCTCGTGCGATTCGTCGTGCGCGAGTCGGCTTGAAGAATCCCAACCGACCGATCGCAAGCTTTATCTTCTCTGGACCGACCGGGGTTGGTAAGACCGAGTTAACCAAGGCACTGGCAACCTACTTCTTCGGCTCTGAAGAAGCCATGATTCGGTTGGATATGTCGGAGTATATGGAGCGGCATACTGTCTCCAAGCTGATCGGTTCGCCTCCAGGCTACGTCGGGTACAACGAAGGTGGTCAGCTTACGGAAGCCGTCCGTCGTCGTCCGTATACCGTCGTCCTGTTTGACGAAATTGAGAAGGCTCACCCTGATGTCTTCAACATGCTGCTGCAAATCCTGGAAGATGGTCGCCTGACGGATGCCAAAGGTCGCACGGTGGACTTTAAGAACACCTTGCTGATTATGACCTCCAACATCGGTTCTAAGGTGATCGAGAAAGGTGGTGGCGGTCTGGGCTTTGAGTTCTCCGCGGCGGGTGATGTGGCTGAATCTCAGTACAACCGCATCCGATCGCTGGTGAACGAAGAGCTGAAGCAATACTTCCGCCCTGAATTCCTCAACCGCTTGGATGAGATCATCGTCTTCCGCCAACTGTCGAAGGACGAGGTGAAGGAGATTGCAGTGATCATGCTCAACGAGGTCTTCGGCCGCTTACGCGATCAGGGCATCACCCTGGAAGTGACGGAGCGATTCAAAGATCGACTGGTTGAGGAAGGTTACAACCCCAGCTATGGTGCCCGTCCACTCCGCCGAGCCATTATGCGCTTGCTGGAAGATTCGCTAGCCGAGGAAATCCTCTCTAGCCGCATCAAGGATGGCGATACCGCTGTTGTGGATGTAGACAGTGATGGACAGGTGAAAGTGCTTCAAGGTGAAAAGCGGGAGTTGCTTCCGCAAGCCGCTGAGTAGCTCTAGCGATCCTTAACAATTGAAAAGCGGTAGAGGGGTATGCTTCTCTACCGCTTTTGTTCTTTAAAACGCTTACAGAAAAGCCTATGGCTAAGAACAAAAAAGAAGAGCGCTTTGGTAAACAGCCTCCTCGCCACAACTTTTTTCTAAATCCCTACATCGATGCGCGCTTTACGAAATGCCCTAAATGCGATGCCAAAACAAAGCAGCGGAAGCTTCCCCTGTTTATTTTTGTTTCACCAGCCATTCCGATCGCCCTGAACAAAACCTGTCGCTATTGCCCTGCCTGTGATCTGCTCATTGCCCATAAAGACCAGCTTGATGCGTTACTAGCTGCCATGTTCGTCCAATCTCATCTACCAGACATGATTGGCAATGACTATTTTGTGATCGGTACCGTTGATCGCGCCGATTGGAAGGAAGGCAATTCCGTTGAGCATCTTGATGCGCTACGGGCGATCGTTCATGATTTCAAGAAAGTATTAGAATTCGAGCTACAGCCCTACGGTTGGATGAAGGAATAATTGTCAGTGGGCAACCCTTATCAAACGTAGAAGGCGTTACGTTAGCGCCGATGCTTAATGCAAACGTTGCGAAAAAGATAGGGGCGCAGTTGTTTGTTTCTCCTTAATTGTAGGCAGGTTATTTGGTGTCAGGCTGGCTGTAATAGCGCCTGTTTCTGTTCGCGTTTTAGCCTCTTTCGATGAATCATTCGCATTCAATTCAGGGGTCATCAAATCTGGCGCTATTTGCTTTCCAACGGGTGGTGTAAGCGCAAGGGTCTGCTTCGCCTGGATATACCATTGCTCATCAGTGGTAAAGCGAACCTTTGTCCCTTCCAGCGTCTTGCCCTGGCGTTCTAACTGTTGCTTGAGTGCTCTAGCCTGGTCGCCCGGATCGATCGCGGCAACAAAGATCACATCTGCACTCGGCTGCAACCGTTTGATCGCCGTTTGACTCGCTTGCCAGACTTCCTGATACTGCCCATCAGGAGTGCTGTGCCACAGTTTGAGGGTTGCCTGCCATTGCCCTTGAGAAACAACGGCTGTCTGGCGATCAAGGATGGCATAGTTGGCTGAAATGGCTGTATCGCTTGCTTGAGCGGGCGCTGTCAGTGGGCGAATGCCTTGCACAATAATTTGGCTCTGATCCGGGAAGTTTGTTCTGCCCGAAACTGTAAAAACGCCTGGACGGTTGGACGATTCAACCCTCAGACTTAGGTCTACTTGGGACGATCGCTCCTTTGTGCAGCTGATCGTAAGCAGCAGTAAAGAAGCGCAAAGCGTTCTGGTACAGTGCAGCAGCAAACTACTTGGATGCAGTAGACGGGGCAATGGAACGCTAGACATAAGCACAGCTTTGTAAGGTTTATTGGCGTGGGAAGCGCTTTAACTCCGTTCCCACTACAAAGAGCAACTCTTTTAGTATTTCTCCGGAGCTTATTTAGCAAAGCGCGTAAAGATTGGAGGAATTTTGCTTACAGCCAAACGATCATTTAGCAGCTGCTTCATCCAACGTTGATAAATCATCAATCAGGATGTGTTTAAGAAAAAGACCTGGCTGTCATTGCGGATGAAGGTGAGGTTGATAGCAAGTGTTCCTAGTTCAAACGCTAATTTAAGCGACATCCATATTTGCCTTAAGGAGTGAAAGGCGTCGGTATTAAAGCTTTGCGGGGTGCAAGCAGATGGATGGATTGAACCATCAGTGACGGTTTTTTGAGCATGTCCTTACTTGAACCACTCTTCCTCATAGCGGGATAACTTCCCGCTGGAAAGGGTATGGAATCAAGCATTTATCTAACCGTGGTGTGAATCGAATGTCTCCCCAACCTTCGCGATCCAGCGTCTCCACGTCTTCTTTACCCTGGAAAACCAGATTAACAGGGCCACTCTCTCTTGCAGCCTTTCTTACTGGAGGACTGGCACCCGCCAACCCAGCACCCCTGCCTGCACCGACTCACCCAACGCAATCGCCTCAGCAAATGCTGGCAGACGAGCAAGCAAAGCTGGCAGATTTGCGGGTAAGCCAATCGAATGGAGTGTCGCCTTCTGCGATCGCAACCACCACGATCGCCCCTCCCCAGCCGTTTTCTGCGGTGGAATCGTCCCAATCCGGCTACACCAACGAGGATGAGCTCATTCGACAGATGGGCGGCAAGGCGGTAAGGCGTAGCAAACAGACTCAAGCAACAGCACCAGCCTTCTCTCCACCCTCCACACAGATAACGGTACCGAAACGGACAGCACCCGCAAAGGCTACTCGTAAAACCCCGTTTCTCGTGACGGCTGGAACAAACTCTGATCTGGGCTTGGGGCTTTTTGAGCCATCGTCAGAAAGCGGCTGTGGTTCGGCCTGCGACAAGTCAGTACTTTTAGTACCATCGCTGCCTCGTCTAGGGTCGCAAACAGTGGCGCAGTCAACACCACCACCACCCTATGCACCGCTGCCTACCCCTACTTTATTAAATGGCTCGATGCCACCTGGCCTTAATCCAACCGGGACAATGCCATCGGGATTAATGCCTGCAGGTTCGACACCAGGCTTACAGCCAACCGGGTCAATAACCAGCGAACCACTACTGTTGCCAACTACTAGTAGCCCAGCCAGCATTCAGCCTCCCGCGTTTAGAACGCAGGCTGAGACTGCACCCACCCCACGAAAAACGCTACTTCGCACAACGGCACTCAGCGATCCATCGATCAAACTGCAAGGGGTTTACCTGTATCAAGGAGATGAATCCTCGGCACGGGCGCGTTTATCCATTTCCTACCCGCTCACACCTCATCTTCTGTTTGGTGCGACGTTTGATCTCACCGATGGCAATGCGTTTTCCGATTCTCAAACGCAGGGCTTTAGCGTCAACGAGCTCTATTTCGCGGCATCGCTACCCGAATTACCCAATCTTCGTTTAGTCGTTGGGCAACTGGATTTAACGTCGTATTTCGATCGCAATAGCTTTGCCAAAGATGGCGCGACGCATTTCTTTAATACCGTCTTTCAAACAAATCCAGCGCTCAGTGCGACAGGCATTGCTTCCCGCCCAGCGGCACTTATTAATTGGACGCTGACCGACAACATTGAGGCAAAAGCTGCCGTGTTTTCGTCCTCACGGAACTTGGGCGATTTCAGCCTGGATGGCTTTGCGGGTGAAGTGGGCATCCGCTACGGCAATGCGGTGATTCGAGGCACGTACGCAACCGATCGCGACGCGGGAGCGCGTGATGGCTTCCGGGAGATCTTTCAAGTGGCTCGCGGTGGTGGCGTAACAGGGCTTTTGAAGGGCGATCGTGAGGAGGCGTATGGCTTGAACGGTGAACTGTTCATTCCAAACCTGAAACTGGGTCTCTTCGCCCGCTACGGACGCTACAACAACGATGCCATTAATCGCAGTGCCGAGACTTACAGCTTAGGCTTCAACTTTCTGGATGTCTTTGCACCAGACGATCGCCTGGGTCTGGCGTATGGTCGTGGACTTTCTAACGAATCGCTCCGACGACAGGTAGGCGATCGCAATCCCGATGTGCTGGAACTGTTCTACGATTTTCGCTTTTTGCCGAACCTGAGACTTGGCTTCTCAATTCAAGAACGCAATGAGTTTTCAGAAATTATTGCAGGCGTACGGGTTAAGACCGAATTTGATGTGACGCCTAGAGGGAAGGGGTTGTAGGTGGGAGCAGGGAGTAGGGAGTAGGGAGTGGGGAGTGAGGCTGAAGGCTAAAGGCTAAAGGCTAAAGGCTGAAGCAACTCAAAACTCAAAACTCAAAGCTCTCTAGCAACGCGGTGCAACGCTCTACTCAAAACTCTCTTCAGGGTGCTTCCAGTCCAATTTTTATCGTTGTATTCATCGTGGTGTGACGCCAATGTTTCAGGGTAATCGGACGCAACATTTCATTCGTGCTATTTGCTTAACAGGACTGTTGACGGGCATTTCCCTGATTCAACCAGCAGGAATGCCGATCGTGCAGGCTCAGGAGGCCATTCCTGCTGCTGTACGGCAGGGGTTTACGCTGCTGGGGCAGGGCTTGGTAAATGACGCGATCGCAACCTTTCGCAGCGCTGTACGACAATATCCTGGCTCGATTGAGGCAAAGCTGGGACTGGCGATCGCCTATCGCCGAGCCGGACGCGATGCCGACGCCTGGGATACCTACCAGCAGGTGCTGCTTCAGGAGCCAAACAACCAACTGGCGCTGAGAACGATCGGCATTCTCGGTGGGTTTCGTCCAGAGTGGCAGCAAAAAGGGATTGAAGCCCTCACCGCTCTGATTACCCTGAATCCGAATGATCTGGATGCCCGCGCTCAACGCGCTTTACTTTATGGCTATCAAGGGCAATTTGCGGCAGCGCTGACAGACTACGCACTGGTGCTCCAGCAAAACCCAACGCCAGAGGTTCTCCTGGGTGCGGCTCAGGTTTACACCTATAGCGGCAACTATGCTCAAGGGCTGGCATTGTTCAATCGCTATGAAGCGACAGGTAAACGGGTTTCAGGCAAAGCAGTCATTGCTTACGCGCGTGCGCTTCGAGGTACGGGAAATGCCGCTCAAGCGATCGCGATCCTTCAGGCGCAGTTGCCACAACAATTAAACGCAACGGCCATTCAAATTCGATCGGAACTTTCACAGGCTTACCTGGACAATCGGCAGCCAGCAGAAGCTCTGGCCGTGCTTGATCCCTTACGGGGTCGATCGGGTGCTCGACTTGCTCTGGCACGCGCCTTGAACGAAATTGGGCGGCGGCAAAACATGCCTGCTCTGCTCAACGATGCGGCGGGTCTGTATCGTCAGGCGTTGATGAGTACGCCGAATCCATCCCCTCTGTTTGTGCGTGAAGTTGCCGATGTCCTTGGCGGTATCCCATCCCAACGGCAGGCGGCGCTTCAGCTCTATACGCAGCTTTTGCAACAGCAGCCAAACGATCGCGTCCTGGCGCTGCAAAAACTAACGCTGGAAAATCAACTCGGTCAGCTTTCAAGAACCGATCTACGGCAACAACTGCGATCGCTCCTGGATCCGTTACCCACCAATAGCGCCGAGCAGCAGGCGATCGCGCAGGCACTCGTACGCATTGACCCAGACCCAGACTTGCTGCCCGTTTACCAGAGCCTGCTGCAAGCCCGCGTCAACGAACCCTTTCTCAACTTTCGGCTGGCGCAACTGCTCATTGAGCAGAATGATCTCGCTGGGGCAAAAACGGCTCTGGCTGCTTACCAGGCTACGGCTGTTGGCGCGAATGATCAGGCACCCCAATTGCTGCTGGCAGAGATCGATCGTCGTCAGAGCAATTTAGAGGCCGCAGCCCAGCGCTATCAAGCCTTACTCAGTAACAGCAACGCCGATCTTGATGTACAGACAGCCGCGCTGCGAGGGTTAGCGGGTATTCGCTTGGCACAGGGTCGTCCTGGCGATGCGCTGGCTCTCTATGACCAGCTTGTGGCAAAAAATCCTCAGGACTTGCTGGTGCAGCTAGGACGTACCAGTGTGGCGTATCAGGCAGGTCGAGTTTCGGCAACCGAAGCCGAAGCGGTGCTAAATGCCTGGTTGCAGGCACGGTCTCCTGGCGATTCCCCACCCGAACTCTATAGCCTGGTGGGAGCCTTGCCGCCATCACCGCAGCGTGAAGCCCTGTATACCCGTCTGGTAGAAGCCGATCCAAGCAATGTGCAGGTGCAAGTGCGGCTGGTGCAAGTCCTTGCCCAGCGTGACCCTTATCGAGCCGAAGCCCAGGTGAATCGACTCCTGGCTCGTGTTCGCAATAGTGCATCCGGCGATCGCGCCAATGTGGGGCTGTACTTCTTGCAGGGACAGCTCGCGCAAGCGTTGGGCAAGTTGGATCAGGCGGATGCGGCTTACCAGGCAATCCTGGCGCGGCAGCCGGATAACGCCGATGCACTCTCCGCGCTGGGTGGCATCCGGTTTCAGCAACGGCGCTTTGATTCGGCCACGAACCTGTATGGGCAGGTGTTGACCTTTAGGCCGGATGATCTCGATGCCCGCAAATCTCTAGCAGAACTCGCAGCGGCACAGGGCAATGCGCTGGAGGCAATGCGCCAGTTTGAGCAACTGCAACTGCAACAGAGCGCAAATGGGAGCACTGACCCAAATCTGTCGCGGCGCATGCAGCAAATACAGGAAGACTTTCTCCAGCGGCGGGGCTTTCAGCCTTCCTGGGAGCGCTATTGACAGGGGCAGATGACAACAAGACAGGCATGAAGACAACCATTTTTGCGGTGCAACTAGCGATGTTTGAAGGTCTCTTTACCATGCGATCGAAAGCCGCTGTCTCATGGGTCATGATGGCACTGCTACTCTCATCGGGGCTAATCAGCGGGTGTCGGAGTGATGCGCAATCGCCAGCACAAACGCCACCCGCACTGACAACCCAGACAGAAACACCGATCGCCGCCAGTCCCAGCCTGCCACAGGTAGCTCCAACATTAACGGCCACTGAGCGATCGCTGCTCAAGCAAAGCTGGGAGGCGTATCGTCAACGCTTTATCCAGGCAGATGGGCGCGTGATTGATTGGGAAGCCAGCGCTCGCTCTACGTCCGAAGGTCAGGCTTATGCGATGCTGCGATCGGTTTTGATTGATGATCCGAAGACGTTCGAGCTCACGCTGATGTGGGCAGAAAAAAATCTGCGGCGAGATAAGCCGTCTGCTGATCACCTCTGGGCATGGAAGTGGGGGCAATCTGGACAAAAGCAATGGGGTCTTATCGATCGCAACTTTGCCAGTGATGCGGATGTGGATGCCATTACCGCCCTGATTTTGGCAAGTCGCCGCTGGCAGCGCCCCGATTATTTGCAGTTGGCGCAGACCAAGCTACGGGATCTGTGGGCATTGGCGATCGTGCCTGTCGGCGAGCAACGCTACCTTCTACCGGGACCGCGAGAGGCATTTCAACCACCCAACAAGCTTCTACTCAATCCATCCTATTTTTCGCCTGCGGCGTTTCGCCTGTTTGCACAAGTCGATCCGGCTCACGACTGGTTAAGTCTGGTCAACAGCAGTTATCAGATGCTTGACGATTCAGCGGTGCTCTCGACCCTTCAGTTGCCCAGCGATTGGGTGGCTCTTGATACCGAAACCAAGCAATTTCAATCGCTCTTAGGCGCAGAGCCTGTGTTCAGTCGCTATGGGTTTGATGCGTACCGCGTCTGGTGGCGATTGGCTCTGGACGCCAACTGGTACGGCGAACCAAGAGCGAAGCGCTATTTGCAACAACATCTCAGTCCCCTACAGAAGCTATGGCGATCGCAGCAAAAAATTCCAGCCCAGATCGATCTGCAAGGCAAGCCAACTGCCGCGTATGACTCCACCGCCCAATATGGTGGGCTGTATGCCGCGTTTCGCCTGGTTGATCCGCCAACCGCTGAAGCCATCTACCAGACAAAAATCATGCCCCAGTACCGCGATGGCATCTGGGATAACAACACCGCTTACTACACCCAAAACTTAGTTTGGTTTGGGCTGATTGCCTCGACTGCCATTGATGCCTCCCTTTTGCACCCTGCCAACGTTACCCCCACCCATCCATGAAACGCCTCTTCTATCGGCTTCGCCATCTAGCTCGATCGGTTGGTCATGCCCTAAACCCCATGCCCCTGGGTTGGTTACTGCTGCTCTGCGGTAGCGTTTTCATGACTGGTTTTGGTTTGCCCGTGCTACATGGACAATGGGGCGAACCCGTTGCGGCTCAGTCTACGAATGTTCAAAAGCAAGAAGATAAGGTCATTCGGGACTTCACGCTCCCTCAAGCGCCCAAAGAAGCCCCGGTGTATCGTCCGGAGCCACCCCCGGCAGACCCTGCGCCTGCTCCAACAGACTCTGCTCCGCCAGATCCGGCTCCCACCGCGCCAGCACCAGCAAAAGCAGACGCGAAGCCTGCTGCCAAACCGGATGCAGCTGCCAGTAAAGGACCGCTTAGCCAGTATGTTCTGGAGTTTAACCGCAGCCCAATCGTGGGCAATCGTCTGCGGCTGCAAGGAGTGTATGCCGAAACCCAACTGGGCTTTACCCGACCCCGTAACTGGACACTGAAATCAGCAAAGGCATTGATTCGCTTTCAGCACTCGCCTGCACTGCTGGCGACTCGATCGAACCTGACAGTACGGGTCAATGGCACCAGTGTTGGCAGTACGGCGTTGAATCGCAAGCAGTCTCAGATTGGGCAGTTCCTGGTGGATATTCCAGCTAATCTGATTCAGGATACGAACGACATTGCGATCGTGGCGCAGCAGAACACCGATTCTAAATGCTCCAACCCTGCTGATCCGATGCTGTGGACAGAGGTATTGCCAGACTCCAAACTGCTGTTTGACTATCAGCCTCAGCCCATCCCGTTAGATCTGAGCCGCTTTCCCTATCCCTTCTTTGACAGCCTCAGCCTGGATGCAAGCCGGTTAGCTTACGTCCGTCCAACAACGGTGAGTGAGTCCTGGCTCACGTCAGCGGGACGCTTCCAAGCCGCGATGGGACGGCTGGCAGATTTTCGTCCGTTGCAGACACGGTTTGTCAAAGGCGTTGATGGGTTGGAGTGGAACGATCGCCTGATCATTCTGGGAACGCCAGCCGAGCAGCCACTCTTAAAAGACCTCAAACTGCCGTTCACGATCACAGGGAATCAGCTTATTGATGGAGCAAAAAATCCCTTTCCCAGTGATGTTGGCCTCGTGATGCTGGCAACCACACCAAAAGGTGGCAATCCAATTTTAGTCATCACAGGCAATGGGGCTGATGGCCTTACAAAGGCAGTGCAATATCTGGTGCAGCCCCAAAACCGCCGGATCAGCGCTGGGCAAGCCGTTTTGGTAGACAACCTAGATGACGTGCCCACCCCCTGCCCGACAGTGGGAACGGGCGTTGCCAGACGCAAACGAATTTAAGCTGAGCGACCTGAAAGGGCTGGATCAGGAACCGCTTCAAGATACAACCGTGCGAGGCTCATCTGCGCCACCGATCGAGGTGAATTTCCGTGCCCTTCCCGATGATCACTTCATGCGGGGCAGTGCGATGGAGTTGGTGTATAGCTATGGCCCTCAGGTCAATCCTCGTACTTCAACGGTGGAAGTACTGCTCGATGGTGTGGTCATCGGTGGCAAACGCTTAACCTCAGACACAGGTGCTACGCGGGAGTCTGTGAACGTCAATCTGCCTGAAACGCTCATTAAACCCACGTCTAAGCTGGCGATCGCCTTTCGGTTGAACGCCCGCGAGCAGGGTCAATGCGGTGTGGTGACGGATCAGCAGCTATGGGGTACCGTCCACGCCAACGATACTCGCTTCAAGCTCAAGCGGGATCAAGCAGTCCAGTTACCTGACCTCACGCTACTTCAAGTCGGCTACCCATTTGCGGCACCGCAGGATTTGTCTGATACGGCGATCGTGGTGCCAGACTCGCCCTCTGAAACTGAGCTGTTGACGATGTTGGCCTTTACTGAACGGCTGGGCCGTCTGAGTCAGGCTGGGTCGGTCAAGCTAGATGTGTACACCGCAGGCACGCTGCCAGACAACGTCCGCAAGGATCGTCACCTCGTCGGTGTTGGGACTCGCGATAAGTTTCCCTTCAACGAAGCGTTTGACACCAAGCAAGGGTTTAGCTTAGGCAGTGCCTTTTCTCGCCTGTGGAACCAGCAAAAAATTCAAACAGTGCCAGACAAAGGTGGGGTGATTAAAGAAGTGATATCGCCCTGGAACGGCAACCGTGTCTTGCTCGCGTTAAGCGGTCAACAGGCAAGCGGCTTAAGCACCGTAAAAGACGTTCTGAATAAAGATCCGTGGTTCTTTCAAGTTAAGGGCGATACGGTGCTGATTAGCGCCAACCCACAACCGACCTCAGACTTTGATCCGGCTGCCTATCAGTTGGAGTCTTTACAGCAGGAACCACAACGCCGCATCGCCAAAACCAATCTCCTGGCGACCGTCTCTCGCTTCCTGCAAGACAACTGGTTTCTGCTACCAACCGGCATGGTCTTGGTCTGTTTGCTGCTTTACGGCATCGCTCAACTGTACATTAAGCGCCTTGAAGGAGAGAAGAAATGACCAGTCCAGTCGCTGAAGTGCAGCCTGCACGCCGCCGTGGTAAAGCCGAACGGTTGACCCTCTGGCTCACCGAATCGCTACCCAATGGGTTCGATCGAACCTTGCGCTTTGCGCCGAACACCCAGTTACTCTTCATGATTGGGCTGCTCTTGCTGCTGTCGATTCCGCTGATCACGACTCCGTTGACGACCTGGCAACAAACGAGCGTGGCCTTGCTGCTCATTCTGCTCGGTTGGGTCATCATTCACATTGAACAGCGCTACGGCGATCGTCACACCAGTGAATACCTGCACCTGTTTATGGTGTGGCTCAGCCTGATCACCACCTTTCGTTATCTCTATTACCGCAGCATCTACACACTCAACCTGGATGGCTGGCTCAACGGTACGTTCAGCCTCTTGCTGTTTGGGGCAGAGCTATACGCCATCATGACGCTGGTGCTAGCCTTCTTTCAAACGCTGAAGCTTAAAGATCGCCAGCCGCCAGACCTGACTGCGATTCCTGAGCAGCAGTGGCCGACGGTCGATGTCTACATCCCAACCTACAACGAAGATGTGGAGATTGTGCGCAAAACGGCGTTGGGGGCACTGGCGATCGACTATCCCGCTAACAAAAAGCGCGTCTACATTCTGGATGATGGTCGAGCCGAGAAGTACCGCGCCCGGCGGGAAGCCCTGCGCCAGATGTGTGCCGAGCTAGGCTGTACGCTGATGACACGCGATAACAACGACCACGCCAAAGCAGGCAACATCAATACCGCTATGCGGAAAACCTTTGGCGATTTGATCCTGATTCTGGACTGTGACCACATCCCCACGCGCGACTTTCTGCAAAATACGGTCGGCTTTTTCCGCAATCCCAAAGTGGCGCTGGTACAAACTCCACACTGGTTCTACAATCCTGACCCGTTTGAACGCAATTTGCTGACGGCTGGCAAAGTGCCGGTGGGCAACGAGTTGTTCTATAAGGTGCTGCAAAAAGGAAACGACTTTTGGAATGCGGCGTTCTTTTGCGGCTCGGCTGCTGTCATCCGCAAAAACTATGTGCTGCAAGTAGGCGGCATTGCAACAGAAACCGTCACGGAAGACTGTCATACCTCCTTCCGCCTGCACTCTCTCGGCTATGAGTCGGTCTACTACGACAAAATCATGGTGGCGGGACTGGCTCCAGAGAAATTCTCTGCTTACGTGGGGCAGCAAGTACGCTGGGCACGAGGCATGGCGCAAATTCTGCGGCTCGAAAACCCGTTGCTCAACCCTCGCCTGCGGCTTAGCATTCCGCAACGCCTCTGCTACTTCAGCGCGACATCACACTTCTTCTATGGCTTCCCCCGGTTGATGTACGCGATCGCCCCCACCCTCTTTCTCCTGTTTGGCATCAACCCTATTCGCGGTTTGGGACTGGAAACGCTAGCCTACGCCCTACCCCATATCTTCCTCTCCACCTACGCGAACCACATCACCTACAAAAAGGTGCGTTTTTCCTTCTGGAATGAAATCTATGAGTTTGCCATGTCTTTTCAGGCGGGCATTGTCACCCTGCTAGCGCTCATTAATCCCAAGCTTGGTAGCTTTAACGTGACGGATAAGGGTACCTCGGTCACGAAGCGAAGCTTTGACTGGGAGTCGGCGCGGGTGCTGGTTGTGGTTACAGCCTTGGTCGTGCTGGCTGTGCTGGTGGTGCCGCTATGGCTCATCCTGCGTCCCGAAGTAGCAGAAGCTGCCATCACCAACATGTTCTGGTGCTTTTTCAACCTGGTACTGCTGCTTTCAGCGCTGCTCGTGGCCTTTGAGCAACCCCAACTGCGACGGGCACATCGGCTCGATCGCAAGCTAGGAGCCATCATCTACAGTCAAGGTCAAGAATGGCGCGGTCAAACCATCAACGTGAGTGAAACGGGCTGTCAACTGCTGTTGGATAGCTGGCTCAACCTGCCGGATGAAATTGAATTGGAGCTCATTGGGGACTATGGCACGCGCGCGTTTGTAAATGCCCGCATTATCCGAGTGACGCTGGTCAATGAAACGCAGGTGCAGATGGCGATCGATTTCCTTCACCCCAGCCGCGCCCAACTGGATGCCCTCAGCCTGGTCATCTACTCGGATGTAAGAGAATGGTACTCCCAACAACGGGACATTGTGGACGACCCAATGGAATCGTTCAAGTTCATTGCAACCAGCCTATCGCGATCGTTCCGGGAGCCAAAACCGGCTGCCAGCAATACACCCATCCGTAAGCGCATCCGAGCAGCAGCACAGCTCTACTGGGATGGACAGTTTTACCCTGCGATCGCGACCGAAATTGGCGTCCGTAGCCTGCGACTGGAGCTAGACAACGTAGTACTACCAAACCTCGACATGATGGAACACGCGAATGCTTTAGTCGGGTTACTCATCAGTCAAACCGTGGATGAAGCCATCCCGAAACGTCTGCTGGCGCAGGTGCAAACGGTCAGCAATTTCAGCGATGCATCAGGCAGCAAACTCGCGATCGAAGTCAGCTTCCCAGAGAACTTGCGCGATCGACAAGTTGCCAAAATCAAAGAGTTGGTGGAAACGTTGAATTAGTTGATGTGGTAATGCGGTAAGGCGATCGCTACAACTAAAGCTACTGATGCATGGGTAGATGCCGGATAAGATCCTGTAGGAGGGTGTTATCCGGCAAAATTGATGGATAAGATCCTAGTAGAGAGGATTAACCATCAAAAGTGACGGCTAACACCCTGAGGGTAAGGACTTAACCTGCAAAAATGTTGTTTAAGTCCTGGTCTTTGGGATGTTATCCCGCAAATATGATGGATAAGTTCGAGAAATAGGGTACTTAACCGTCAAATCTGACGGTTAATACATAGTTAGACGGCTCTGAGATCGTAGCGTCACTGGCAAGGACAAAGGACAACATGGAATCGCAGCGCGTCACAGGCAGCGGGGTGCCTTATCGGCAAGGCTGGGTCGAAGTCGTCCCAAATATCCACGCAGGCTTTGTGAACCTGGAGGCATGGAGTGTCACGCCTGAAGTTGATGTGTCTGATCCTTACACTTCACTCTCGACTGTTCCTGATGAGGCGGTAACCGGCAACGTTGAGGTTGAACTATCGGTAGCGCAAGCCAGGCAACTCGTGATGTTGCTGCAAGCTGCAATAGAAGCGACGGAGCGAGCCGGTGCCCAGTTTCATTCGGAGCCGTCTAACACCTCGCTGGAGCGGACGTGTGAGGGATAAAGTGCCAAGCTCAAACGCCGACGCGCGCACCGCTCAGCTCACCCGTTATCCTTCAAAGCCAGGTGCGGTACTGAAGCCTCCAAGATGGTTTGTTGTGGCAGTGGCGATCGAGCGTCATCCTTCAACAGTAAATGCAATTTTTCTTATATCAGTGCCATTCATCTGTAGGGCAATCGTTTGGAAATGTATTAGCGGGATGCCTCGAACTAGGTTTCGTTAGGGCAAAACTAAAAAACATTTGCCCTCATCAATGGTTGGGGCAAGGTCATCAAGTTCTGTGGGTTCAATTCAATGATTGAGATGAACGTAATCCTGTAGAGGTACAGAAAGGCTACTCTACCCCTGCCGAAACTCGCTAAGCACCTTCTGGCGCATTGATTCTAGAGTACAGATAGAGGGCTGTGAGTGAAAAGACAGGGCGGTCTCTACCCGATCGAGCACTTCAAACACCTGTGGTACACCCAAATGCAGCTTTTCGAGCAAATCACGATGCGCAAATACGTCTTGGGGAATACCTTCCAGCACCAGGTGTCCCTGATCGAGGACAAACACCCAATCTGCCCAGCCATACGCCAGGTCTAAATCATGAGTCGCCATGAGAATTGTTGTACCCATTGCCCAGATTTGCTTGAGCTTTGCCATCAAATCACGCGTATGGCGACGATCGAGGTAGGCAGTTGGTTCATCCAGTAATAGGAGTTCTGGCTGCATCACCATCACATCGGCTAGCGAGACACGCTTCTTTTGTCCCAGACTGAGATGATGCACCGGACGATTCACCAATTCCGTTAGACCAAAGGCCGCGATCGCCTCTCCAACTCGTTCGGCAATCTCCGATTCTGGCAAGCCCAAATTACACAGCCCGTAGGAGATATCTTCTTCAACTGTTGATGCGACTAGCTGCTGCTCCGGGTCTTGAAACACCAACCCTATCTTCTGCCTTAGAGCCATGAGCGAGGCGCGATCGTACTGTAGCGGCTCTCCTTGCCAGCGCACCATTCCTTGCTGCGGCCTATAAAGACCATTTGCCAACAGAAACAGCGTCGTTTTACCGCACCCATTTTGCCCAATCAAGGCACAGCGCTTGCCTTTGGGGATGCGGAGTGTTAACCCGTTTAGCGCTGCTTGAGACCCTCCCGCATAGGTGTAGCCGATCTGCTCAAACTCCAACAACATACTGCCAACCCGTAAGCATAACCAGAACAGTGCAACCAAAGAGAGCTTCCAGGCTATAGCGTTTGGAGGGTCGATAGCGCCGAGAATGCCAAACGCGAATATCCCCTGTAAAGCCGCGAGCATCTAAGGACTGAGAAACCTGACGATAGTTTTCTAACGTGCGTCGGAGCAACTGCCCGACGAGTAAGCCCAAACTTTTCATCCACAGCCGCCAGGTACGATAACCACTGCGCGATTGCTGCGCCGTCCAAATTTCGCTGGCGGTTCGTAGGAGAACAAAAATAAAGCGGTACATCAGCAGCAGCAATTCGGTAAGTAAGGTGGGACACCCCATGCGACGCAGAATATCCAGCAGTTCGGTAAACGGTATTGTGAGCATGATGAAGTAGATGCAGGTCGTGGAGGCAAGTGCCCGTGCTGCTAACTCTCCTGCTTGCTGAATGCCGTGGTAGCTCAAATACAAGTGGTAATGCCCCCAGGTAAAGCCCTGCCATGCGTCTGCTTGAACGGATGCGAGATTTTCCACACCCACACCGCTGATGACAAAGGCAGGCAGACTGGTCAACCAGAAACCAGTGGGAATGGAGAGTAAGCGAAAGTAAATGGCAGCCGGGGTTTTGGCGTAAATGACTGTCCACATGCTCAGCCAAACCGCGATCGCAAGCTGAATGGGCGCACGGGTACAGTACGTGATCAAAAGAAGGGCGATCGCAAACAGCAGCTTATGCTCCGGAGGCAACTGTCGCAGCCGATTGGTGTACGCGAGTGTATCAATTTGTAGCGTCATTCGTTAATACAGTTGTTAGTTGTTGGTTGTTGGCTATTAGTCAAGCAGGCCGTTATCTAACAACTAACAGCTAACAACTAAGAACTTAATCTGTTGCTCCATCGCTCAGCCTTGCTCGTCTTTTTTGCGGCGCTCCGATCGCCCCTTATATAACCCCAAAATATAGCCCGTTACACCTGCCCCAATGCCTGCCTGGGCAGCAAATAAGAAGGTTTGCACTTCTGGCCCCGAATCTTTAATGATGGGTTCAAACCAGGGCTTGTAATTTGGATGATCGGTCTCGATCGCCGCGACGAAGTTACCATCCGTTGCGCCAAATTTTTTACCCTGAAGGACTAACAGTGGCCCCAAAGCCAGTACTAAAACCCCAATCACTAACAACCAATTCCCTGAAAATTTCTTCATTATTTAAGACTCCTGCTCTAAAAGCTTGAGCGTTTGCAGTTCCTGTTTGCCATACTGCTGCAACCAACCCCAAACCAACACAGTGAGCAGTCCTTCACTAATGGCTAACGGGACTTGAGTGATAGCAAAGATGCCCGCAAATTTGATAAACGATGCCATAACACCACCCTGCACAGCCGGAAAGGCAAGTGCAAGCTGCACAGCCGTCGTCATGTATGTCAGCAGGTCTTCCAGAGTAGCCGCCAAAAAGACCGCGAGCTTTTGCTTGCCTGTTTTCATCACCGTCTTGTAAACCACATAGGCAACGAGTGGCCCCACGATCGCCATCGAAAACACATTTGCGCCCAGTGTCGTTACCCCGCCATGAGCAAGTAGAACCGCCTGAAACAGTAAAACCAGGCTACCCAGTACTGTCATCGTCAGCGGCCCAAAGAGGATCGTGCCCAAGCCAGTCCCTGTAGGGTGAGAGCAGCTTCCCGTAACCGAAGGAATTTTTAACGCCGACAGAACAAAGGTAAACGCGCCTGCTAACGCTAACAAAAGCTTGAGTTCAGGGTTTTGCTTCGTGATGCGAGTGAGCGATCGCAGCCCCACCAGAAAAAATGGGAGTGACACAACCCACCAAAACGCTGCCCACTGCACGGGCAAGAAGCCTTCCGCAATGTGCATTGCATAGGCAGGGTTGGCGGAACCAAGCAACAAATAACAACTTAAGCCAGCCATTAATCCCAGGCTGGCCCATTTCCGATAACGTGTCTTCATCCTGTACCTCGCAGATAAGACGGTTTGTAGAGCGATTCGGCAGGCGTTCTGGCTTGAGAGTTGCGAGTTATGAATGTTAAGTTTTGCGTGAATTAATCGCATCAATTCCAGTGACATTCTTTGTAATAGGAGCCTCTTCCATGAGCAAGCCGCTCTTACTACAGCAAACTGGATTTGCAACGGTGGGATAGACCCAGTTAATTCAACTCAAACCTCATCACTCAAATCTCATCACTTTCCTCACAGTTGCGGGACAGCGGTAGAGTTTCACTACACTTTCCCTGTTTCCTCCGACGATTGTTTTCCGTCAGAACCGAGTCGTGGGACTCAGCATACTTGATCAGAACGATATTAGAAAGCATTCAAAGAACCTTCTGCCTCAGTTGTTACTACTGAGATCTTTTGTTACTGCTGAAGTCATTGCAGCCTTGTGAATGCATACGGATGCTCTTTAATTCTTCCTTAAGTAAGGCAGAGGGCTACTGCTGGCGGGCAATCGACGATCGTGCCTTCCTGCTTACCCATATACTGGCGCGCAACCCACCGACGATCAGAAGCATTTGCACCCTCTGCATCGAGTAACACAACTCGATCGAAGCGACGAATCGCACCCGTATGTCGCTCTAGCGAGCCTTCTCTACTATCCTTATGGCAACGCTGATGCCTGATAATCAATAGCTCAATGACTGCATGCAAGTAGAGCCGCATCAATAAATTCAGGATGGCTGACTGCTGACCGCTATCAGCAAGTTCGGTTTAACCACGTCCATCTACTTATTCATAAAAAGTTTTAAGACGACCTTATGTTACTTGGGATTGATTTAGGTACAGGTTCAGCGAAAGCGCTGCTGCTGGCGATCGATGGCACGGTCGTAGCAGAAGCCTCTAGCCCTTATGGGGTACAAGCACCAACACCAGGATGGGCGGAGACTGATCCAGCCGAATGGTGGAAGGCAGTCGCGATCGCAGTCAAAACAGTCCTGCAAAATCAGGACGATCGTGTCACGGCGATCGGGCTTTCAGGGCAAATGCATGGGGTGGTACTAACCGATGAGAATGGGGAGCCACTGCGTCCCGCAATTCTCTGGGCCGACACACGATCCAGCCTCGAACTAGAGCGTTACCGAGCGCTCAATCCGCTTTTGCAAAAACAGCTTGCCAATCCCATTACAACGGGTATGGCTGGTGCAACACTACTCTGGTTACAGACGCATGAACCAGAGAGTTATCGCAATGCGCGTTGGGCACTTCAGCCCAAGGATTGGCTGCGCTTTTACCTGACCGGAGACGTTGCCGCCGAGCCTTCAGACGCTTCGGGAACCTTGCTGTACGATCTCAACGCGGATAGCTGGGCGATCGACGTTCTCGATGCCCTCCATCTGCGTCATGATTGGCTACCAAACCTAGTGCCTTCCACCAGCATTGCAGGCACGTTAACAACCACAGCGGCAACCACTCTCGGCTTACCTCCCGGTTTGCCTGTGATTGCAGGTGCGGCTGATACAGCGGCGGCCATGCTAGGGAGTGGTCTGCTGGCAACAGGAACGATGCAGCTTACCGTTGGCTCTGGAGCGCAAATTGTTACACCACGATCGCAGACAATCGCGGATCCATACAGCCGGACTCACCTTTACTGTGCAGCACTTCCCAACCAGTGGTACAGTCTCGCCGCCATCCAGAATGCTGGGCTGGCACTGGAATGGGTTCGCAACCTCTTAGGCTTTAGTTGGCAACAAGTCTATGCCGAAGCCTTCACCATTGTTCCAGGGTGTGAAGGACTCACTTTTTTGCCTTACCTGACAGGTGAACGAACCCCTCACCTTGACCCCAATGCTCGTGGTGCCTGGGTTGGATTGGGGCTGCACCACACTCGATCGCACCTTATGCGGGCAGCGCTGGAAGGCGTTGCGTTTGCCATCAAACAAGGGTTAGAGGCGATCGTCGCCACAGGTGTTACCGTTCCAGAACTTCGTCTGGCAGGCGGCGGTACACTAGAACCCGTCTGGCGGCAGCTACTGGCGGATGTCTTGCAACTGCCACTGCGGCACGTAACCGTATCAGCAGCATCAGCACGAGGCGCAGCAATTTTGGCGGGGCTGGGAAGTGGTGCTTACGCCAACCCACAAGCCGTTCTTCCGCTTGCGAACCACGCTCCTCTGGTCATGCCGCAGTCACCCAATGCGGCGCTCACCGATGCCTGGGAGCGTTATCGATCGCTCTATCCGCATCTACATTCATGGCACGAAGGTTTGCGTTTAGAACAAGACTAGCCCCCGTCCAGTATGCATTCTGCCGCATTAGCTATACCAACGTTGAATCTCAGGTCAAAGAACCTCAGGTCAAACGACCAACAACTGTTTGGGCTCAACAGCGTTGACCTTGCTTAAGGTACGTCCGACGGCTTGCGCGATCGGTTCCAGGCTATGCACCAACTCCACCATTGCCTCTAATGAAAGAGCCTGACGCGCGTCCGATACAGACTGGTCAGGCTCAGGGTGGCATTCGATGATGAGTCCATCGGCTCCACAAGCAACAGCGGCTCTTGCAAGATCAGCAATCAGTTCCCGCTTACCAGTTGCATGGCTGGGGTCTACGATGACGGGGAGATGGGTCAACTGCCGCAGGGCAACTACTGCACCCAAATCCAGCACATTGCGGGTGTAGCTGTCGAAGCTGCGGATGCCACGTTCACACAACACCACGTTGGGATTGCCGTGCGCCATGATGTATTCCGCTGCCATGATGAATTCTTCGATCGTGGCCGAGAGTCCTCGCTTCAGCAACACGGGTTTGCCTGCCTGCCCCAACGCCTTGAGCAGTTCGAAGTTTTGCATGTTGCGGCTACCAATTTGCAGCATATCGGCATAGGCAGCAACGGGTTCAATCTGGGCGATCGACATCACCTCTGTCACGACAGGCATCCCGTAACGCGATCGCGCCTCTGCCAGAATGCGAAGCCCATCAACGCCCATCCCCTGAAACGCGTACGGGGAAGTGCGTGGCTTATACACACCTCCCCGCAGGGCATGAATGGGAGCAGTAGACAACTGACTGGCAACCTGTTCCATCTGATCCGCACCCTCCACCGTGCAAGGGCCACCGATGACGATGACATTGCTACCGCCGATCGTCACCTGCTCAGAAAGCCGGACAGTGGTGCGATGGCTGGGATGAGACTTCATAACTAACCGGGCATCCAACATGAGATGTACTCCTAAATTTGGGTAATGTGAGGACAAACAAAAAGCCCGAAACCTTTTGGGTTCCGGGCTGTACGAACAAAGGCGCAACAGACTTTACCCGGAACAGGTTCCGAACCAGAAGTAAAAACCGAACCAAAAGTAAAAGCCGTAAAACCAGGTCATGACTGCAACCATTGCTCTTTTTGAAAACGGATAACGATAACTAAAAAACAAAAAAACCGCAGAGTTGATTCTGCGGTTCTCCTGGACACGTTCATTTTGAACGGTAGTCACTCCAGGTGAACCGACGAACGCCAGAAATAAAAGTAAAAAGTGGTGCGTGACATTTGCGAGACCAGAAAAGTAAAGCCATTGCTTATTCGAAGCTAGCAGAGGCTCTAATACCCGTCAAGTACCCCTCCGGATGACCATTTACAAAATTCGGAAATTCTCTGGCAGACAATATTAACAATGAGTGTCTCTTTTTATACATGCCTACATAATTATGAATATTTATTGAAGTCTCTGGTGAAATTAGTGGTTTTAGCTGTTAGAAATACTAGAAATAGCTCTGTTTTTACAGGAATTCGTGCAAGAACCAGCGAAGTAATTTTACAACACGGGCAATTGGGGAAGCGGGTTGGACACAAACATCTGCTTACACTACTGAGACCAGCGACCCCTAACCTGAACCTCGATCGAGGTAACGTCTGTAAAATCTTGTATAGTAAGCTCTTCCCCTATGTGCAACCTTACTTGCTTATCAAGGCAGCACTTCCGTAAAACTCACGAAACTTTTAACTGTTTAAAGTTCAAGTAAAGAACATGGATCGCCCTCGTAAGCCACTTGAGTTTAGAAATGCGTCTTGCTTCACAAGAGGGATGACGCCATGGATCAGCGTGTCGATCGCATCCCTTGGGGCAGCGAGTGCAGTGCTGTGTTTGGCCATCGGTACAAACTGCTCGATCGTGAGGATGGCCTCTGCCGTTGCAGCAAACTCATTCCCCCCAGCCGCAGCGCTTGGTCGAACTTCTTTGAATGACTATCAACCCCCTGACAACGGCGGCCCCGGGAAAACAGGCGGTTCAGGAACACGCTGGCAGTAGGTCTTACTGGCGATGATCTGGGTTAGCAATCATCGTGTGAGTACCGCTCAGCATTCAGGAGCCGCTTGAACTTGCTCAAGGCAGCTCCAGTGCTTGTCAAAATGGCTCTATAGCGGTCGATACACACGGTAATTGATGTCGGGAAAGATGTTGTCGATCGCTTCGACTTTTTCTAGCCAGCCCGAATCGATTTTGCCTTGCTTAATTTCTTCATACAGCTTGTGGAAGCGCATCAGGTGCGATCGCGTCCGCCGTACCGCATAGGGCACCATCGTTCCCGTTCGCATAATGAATGCCCAATCGGAAGATTGCGCGAGCAGAAGCTCACGTGCTGCCTGGTTGAGCGATCGCCACATCAGTTCGTCTACAGGCTCATTTTTTGCTAATTCAATCATCCGCTCAGTTGCTTTGTGCAGATGGGGGTAGATCCAGGCGTTCGTCTCATTCAGCCAGTACTCGTGGAAGCCTTTGTATCCCCAGCTCGACTGCGATGGATGACAGACCTGTTGAGTCTGATTACCCCGCAAATAGTCTGCCAGGTGAGTCATTTCAAAGGTGCCCTGGTCAAACCAGGCTTTGCGGAACAAGTAATCGATAAACCAGGGGCCTTCATACCACCAATGACCAAACAGTTCTGCATCGTAGGGTGACACAATGATAGGCTTGCGCTGCATCATGCCGTACAGGTGCTCAACCTGGCGTTCCCGGTTATAGGTAAAATTGCCAGCGTGCTCTGCCGCTTTTTCGCGTGCCCAGTAGGGGTCATAAAGCTGCTTGTCACCCAACCCCAGTCCTTTCCCTGTAATTTTGTGGTACTTGATGCCCACATTCTTACGCTGACCGTTCGGCATCACATAAGGCTTAATGTACTCGTATTCGGCATCCCAGCCCAAATCTCGATAAAACTCCCGATACTCGGTAGCGCCAGGGTAGCCCACTTCTGATGACCAGACCTGCTGTGAGGATTCGTGATCACGGCCAAAGGCTGCCACGCCGGTTGGGGTAAAGATAGGCGCATACGTGCCAAAGCGAGGACGCGGACGAGCGTAAAGAATGCCGTGCCCATCGGTGAGGAAGTAGCGTAGCCCAGCATCCGCCAACATGCGTTCAACGCCTTCGTAGTAGGCACACTCAGGCAACCAAATGCCTTTAGGGGCGCGTCCGAAGGTCTCTTCATAGTGCTCACAGGCAACTTTGATTTGCGCCCACACCGCCTGTGGGTACATTTTCATTAACGGGAAGTAGCCGTGCGTTGCGCCACACGTAATGATTTCAAGATTATTGGATTCGGCAAACTGGTTGAAGGCTTTGACGAGATTGCGATCGTACTTTTCCCAGACCTGCCGTACCTGATTGAATTCCTTAGCGTAGTACTCTGCCAAATACTTGAGATGTCCATTCTGCGTATGGCGCTCAACCTCCATCTCTGCCAACTCTTCAAGCTGGGCGAGGTGCTCGTCATAGCGCTCTTGCAGCAGTGGATCACGCAACATTGACACCAATGGCGGCGTCATACTCATCGTAATCTTAAAGTCAACGCCGTCTCGCTTTAGCCCCTCAAAGACCTGCAGGAGGGGAATATAGGTCTCTGTAATTGCCTCGTAGAGCCACTCCTCCTCTAACACATAGTCACTTTCGGGATGACGAACGAAGGGTAGGTGGGCGTGGAGAACGAGAGCGAGGTATCCAATACTCATAGGGACTTCGATTTAGAAGGGTTGGGCTGGGTCGGCGCATCGGCTTGCCAAGCATTGTAAAGCGAAATGGCAGCCGAAAGGTGGGTTAATGGCGTGCTTCTGTGGTCTTCTTTATCTTCTTTAATCTTATGCAACCTCCCTCAAACCACTTTAAGGTTGGGCATTTAGCGCCAGTGGTCAAACACGCCTTGACGAGTGCTAGCAGTGTACCTTCTGAAGACCCTGTATCGACTGAGCTTAAGCGCTTTCATGGACTTTTCGCCCGATCGCTCATTTGCGAGTATCCTGAATGCTAAATGCTTTGTCGAGTGAATTTCTCCGAATCGATGCTCTGCCATGACTCAGCCGAACCTTCTCAAACCTGACCAACTCGAACTTGCTAAGCAAGGTGACCCGCAAGCGATCGCGACTCTCATGAACCGGGCACTTGAACCTGAGGGCGTGGTTGCGAAAGCAGTGCTTGAGGATCATTGTCTGCATGTGTTTCTCAGCTCGGCTCGCCCCTTAAACGCTAAAACGCTTGTGGCATTCATCCAGCGCGGCATTTTGCGGTTAGAAGTGGCGTCTATTCAGCGAGTTCTTGTTTATGGGCAACGGTTGGGCAATGAGCAACCCGATTGGGTCGAGGCTTTTGTCATTCCTTACTCATCGATTGCCGACGCATTGGAAGCACTGTCTCACCCGCCCAGTGCCAGTGCTGGCTACCCCGATACAATGCCCGTCCCTACGCTGGATCCCCCAACCTTTCTTGATGAGTGGAAGCAGCAATGGGCAACGCAAACACAGCAACTACAGGCATCCTGGCATCAGGCTGTTAACGCATCGAAACAATGGGTTGAGCAATGGCGCGATCGCCCAAGCGCTTCCCATGCCGCACCTGACACCGCTCATGAAAGACCAGCTTTTAGTGAAAGACCGGCTTTTAGTGAAAGACCTGTTATTGACCGTATAGCCCGCATTGGCCAGTATCCAGGCAGCTATCTCAAGCTGTCGGCATTTGTCACCCTGGCGGCCTTTTTGACCGGGGGTGCTGTCGCGCTGATTGCGCACTCCAATACTATTGGTAATCAAGATCGCAAAGGCGATGGCAAGGTACCTTCGATCGCAGCTAACAGCCAACAGAGCATCAAATCTGCCGCCGAACGCGATCGCGAGCAGCAACAGGCAGCAGCCAGGAAATATCTGGAAACCATGAATCAGGCGCAGCAGAAATTTTATCGCCAGAACAGTCGCTTTGCCTCCACGCTAGAAGAGCTTGAGCGCTTTGCGGTCGTACCATTCGCCTCTCGCAGTGATTACACCTATAAATTGACCGTTCCCAGCCGCACGCAATCGCAACTGTCTGCGGTGCCTAAAGCGGATGGCCTAAAGAGCTACACAGCGGCTGTGTCGATCGCGAAAGCAACGAATCAGGCGATCGCAACCATTTGCACCTCCCAACAAGCCGCAAAAGTGCCGCCACTCGTCTTTCAGTCACCTGAAGGCAAAGTTCAATGCCCTGTGGAGCCTTCTAAAGCACCGTGAGGTAATGGGCAGAAGGCAGGAGGTAGCTTTTAGCCTTCATCCCTCATCCTTTAGCCTTCATCCTTCAGCTTCCTGCTGTCGTTTAGCAATCCGACGTTCTGGGTCGATGCCCGCAAAGGTGGGAGGTAACCAGACACGAACGACTAACAGCAGTGCCATGACGATTAAGAAGGCACACGCGGCTAAAATTTGGCTCCAGTGAACTTCAAGGACGCCCCGGACAATGACCTCTCGCAACACCGAGACGATCGCCACTTCAACCGCCACGCCGATCGACACGCGTTGTTCCTGCAAGTAAATAATCAGCAGCCGAAACAACTCAACCAAAATCAGTAAGAACAAGATGTCTGCTGTAACAGCCCGGAAATTGAGCGGCGGCAACAGTGAAATAAACATGGCTCTAAGTTGAATCACCATGACGCAAAACAACCCCATACAGAGGGAAACCACAATCAAATCCTGAACCATTTCAAGTGCACGAACGACATGGCTTCGGGTTAATTGTTCGTACCAGCGCTTCGGTAATTCTTTAGACGGCAATTGCATACAGACATCGTTTAAAGGAGTACCTCTATTTAAGTTCAGGCGATGTTATCGGTAAAGAGAATTTCTATCAATAAAACTAATGCTAAGCATTGCGCTTTATCGCCCTATATCGTCGTAGCCCGATGGCAATGAGCCATTCAGACCCGATTTGCTAAAGCTCACAGCCGTTTTCATTTGCATTCGCTACGCCCACACCCTATGCCGATTTACAGAGCTGTGGTGTACCCAAGCAATATCGATGTGCTGCAAGGTTCGCGCTGTAGCGTCATCATGAGCAACCCAAATGACTTGCAGAGCAATTCGCTGCCAATACGATGTGTTCTCATCATTTTTTAAACTCAGTCTCAACTGGCGATCGAGTCATAAGCGGAAAATGGCAGTCAATGTTCGTCGTGCAGCCTTGGGGGTAAGGTGACAATCCCAAGGCAACAAATGGCTGATCCGGTATGACAAAAAGACCCATCCCCTTCAACTAAAAGGTGGATGTCTAAGCGACTACAAGCACTGTTTAATCTCTAGGAGTGGCTAATTAACCATTAGGGAAGCGAATCCTGATAGCCTAGACTTTGCCTTCAGACTGCTCCAAAGTTCATGCCATAGCGCGGGTTAAGGTGAGGAACTTTACCACTGAACGAATGCAGATATCGTGAAAGGAGACCGAATTTAGTGAACGTTGTACAAGAAAGTGCTCGCCTCCGCTGGGTTACGCTAAACGCCTCAGAAGCAACGATCGATGAAGGGGCGGCTATTATCCAGGGACTTCAGCAAACGCCTAAGACCCTGCCATGTCAATATTTTTATGACGATCGTGGGTCCCAGTTGTTTGAGCAGATTTGTGACTTGCCAGAGTACTACCCTACCCGCACTGAGCAGTCCATTCTCGAAACCTACGCCACCGAAATTGCCCAACTAACAGGCTCTTGTGAATTAGTCGAACTGGGCAGCGGCAGTTCTCGCAAAACCCGCTTGCTGCTTGAAGCCTACAACCAGGCAAATGACCAACTGCAATACTGCCCGATCGATGTCAGCGCCGGTATCCTCAAAACCACCGCCTTAGAACTGTTGCGCCAATATCCCAAACTCAAGCTCTGTGGACTGGCAGGCACCTACGAACAGGCGCTCGATCAACTGCCTCCGGCTGAAATGAAAAACCGGATGCTGATCTTTCTGGGCAGTACGATCGGCAACCTCAATAAACAGGAGTGCGATCGCTTTCTAGAACGGGTGCAAAAAGCACTCAAGCCGGGAGAATTTTTTCTGCTGGGGGTTGATTTACAGAAAGATCCTGCCATTCTCGAAGCTGCTTACAATGACGCCCAAGGCGTGACGGCTGCATTTAACCTCAATATCTTGAGCCATCTCAACTGGCGGTTTCAAAGCAATTTCAACCTCGATCAATTCAAGCACTGGGCCTTTTACAACCCGGTAGAGCACCAAATTGAGATGCATCTCCGCAGTTTAGAAACCCAAACCGTAGCGCTTAAAACGCTCGCATTCGCCACAACATTACAGGCTGGGGAAAGCATTCACACTGAAATTTCGCGCAAGTTCCATCTGCCCACGCTGGTAGAAACATTGGAAGCCTTTGCGTTCCAACCGCTACAGGTTTGGACTGATCCAAACCAATGGTTTGGCTTACTTCTTTGTCAGCGCCAGTGTATAAGCGACGAGTGCCCTTAGATGGGGAGTGGGGAGTCGGGAGTCGGGAGTCGGGAGTCGGGGAGTACACGAGAGCAAACGAAGCGCGTTGTCTGCCTTCTGCCTTCTTCTGCCTCCTGCCGTCTGCCTCCTGCCTTCTGCCTTCTGCCTCCTATTACTTTCTTCCGTAATGCGTTCCCCTCATGGTGAATCTATGTAGCATCCTTCACTCAGCAATGTCAGCCATCAAACTTGTAGAGATTACGACGAAGTTAAATCTTTCGAGGGCGATCGGATGGGAATGCTAGGTTGGACTAACCTCTACATATAAGGCAACGCCTTATCACTATGAACACTCACTCTTTGCTTTCTGGACTGCAATCGCTACGTCAGTCCCGCAAAGCGGTTCGTTTGGTTTCATCAGTAGCTGTTTCGCTGTTGACGGCAGGTTCGATCGCGACGCTTTCGCCCGCCCGTGCCGATATTGCCACCAAAACTGAAAACCTGGGACAGACCCCAGCAGCGGTTGCATCCACGCTCCTAGCCTCAACGCCGCAAACAGCAACACAGGGTACGCCACAATCCAATCAGCCGACTATTCAACCACTGGGTCAATTGCAAACGGCACAATCGTTCCCTGTTGTACAACAAATGGGGGTACTTGACCTGTTTGGACCGCTGATGATCGGCAGCATCGTTGTCGTTGGCGGGTTGATCTTCTTCTCATCCATTACTGGGTTAGTCATCATTAGTGAGCAGGAAGTGGGTGTTGTCGTCAAAAAGTTTGGCGGTCGCCTACCTGCGGGACGCTTGATCGCGCTCAACGGTGAAGCGGGTTATCAGGCAGACACCCTCGCTCCTGGTTGGCACTGGGGTCTGTTTCCCTGGCAGTACAACGTGCAGAAGCAACCGATGATTGCGGTGCCGCAGGGCGAAATCGCGCTACTGGTTGCGAATGATGGTGCCCCCGTTCCGGCAGAACGCATTTTGGCCAAGGTTGTGCCCTGCGATAACTACCAAGATGCCCGTAAGTTCCTCACCAATGGCGGCGAGAAAGGTCGGCAAATGGGCTTCTTGACGGCAGGGACATACCGCATCAACACCGCTTTATTTAAGGTGATTACGTCTGCCAACGCGAGTCAACACGGCATGGCCGCTGAAAAACTGCGGGTCTATACCGTACAGTCCGATAAAGTCGGCATTGTCACCACGCTGGATGGTCAGCCGATCAACGCGGGTGAAATGGCCGGATCGACCGTTCCCGGACACAACAATTTCCAGAACGGCGAGAAATTCATCCATGCGGCTGGACGACGCGGTTTGCAGGAGCAAATTCTGCTGTCTGGTTCGTGGAACCTCAATCCCTGGTTTGTGCAGGTGGAACAGGTGCCCATGACCGAAATCCCGATCGGCTATGTCGGTGTCGTCATCGCTTACGTTGGTAAAGCTCACGAAGACGTCAGCGGTGCCTCCTTTACCCACGGTAATCTGGTGCTGCCCGGACACAAGGGCGTGTGGACAGAACCTCTCTATCCCGGTAAACATCCACTCAACACCCGCGTCATGAAAGTCGAACTGGTGCCGACGACCAACATCGTACTGAACTGGTCAGGACGAACGGAGCGCCACAACTACGACTCCAACCTGGCATCGCTAACGGTACGATCGCGCGATGGCTTTGCGTTTGACTTGGAAATCGCCCAGATCATTCATGTGGGTGCGCTGGATGCGCCGAAAGTCATCTCCCGCGTCGGTTCCATGCAAAATCTGGTGGATCACGTGCTGGAGCCGACGATCGGCAACTACTTCCGCAACTCCGCCCAGGAATGCACAGTGCTGGACTTCCTCAGCGCCCGGAGCGATCGTCAGTCCGAAGCGGCAGAATACATCAAAGTCGCACTCCGTAGCTACGACGTACAGGCGATCGACACGCTGATTGGCGACATTCAGCCGCCTGCCACACTCATGCAAACCCAGACCGATCGCAAAATTGCTGAAGAGCAGCGCAAGACCTACGAAGTGCAGCAGATGGCACAAACTCAACGGCAGCAGTTGGTGCGTGAAACCGCCCTGGCAGACATTCAGCAAGAGATGGTTAAGTCTGAACAGAACGTGAACATTGCCGAACTGCAAGCCAGAGCGGATATTCAACGTGCCAACGGTGAAGCCGAAGCCACCAAGCTAAGGGCTGTGGGTGATGCCGATGCGATCCGAGCGACGGGTAATGCTCGTGCCGAAACCTACCGTGCCGGTGTGGAAGCCCTGGGATCCCAAAGCTACACTGCCATGCAGTTGATGCAGATTATTGGCGATCGTCACGTTCGTCTCATCCCCGATATTCTCGTCGGTGCAAATGGCAATGGCAATGGGTTAGTCGATGGCTTGCTCTCCATGATTCTGTGGAACCAGCAAACCAATGGCAAAGCCAACCCTGTTAAGCCAGTCGCACCCTTGGAGGCGGAACAGCCCGAAAGCACCCCAACGAATGGAACCGCTTCCCCCCAGGCAGTACCAGCCTTCGATCCCGCGCTTGGTGCCGAGATTGAAGCCATCTTCAACGCTGAGAAGCGGTAGAGAGCCTGAGTCAGGTGTCAGAATGAGCTAAAGGCTCCTGGTCTGACGCCTGACCACTTACCGCTCGTTCTATGAGCTATTGCCTGAATCCAAGTTGTAAAGCACCGCAGAATCTTAATAGTGCAGCCTACTGTCAAGCCTGTGGTGCTTTTTTGCTGCTCAAAAGTCGCTACCGCGCGATCGCGTTGCTTGGGCAGGGAGGGTTTGGGCGGACGTTTTTGGCGATCGATGAGAAGACAGAGGGCAGGGGGCAGAAGGCAGAAGGCGGAGAAAGCGAAGCAGGGGGAGCGGAGGAAGCAGGGGAAGCAGGGGAACAGGAAGGTGATCAACTCAGCGCTCAAACCTTAGAACGGAAATCGCTTTCTTCTGAGCCAACCCTTTGTGTGATCAAGCAGTTTTTCCCACGGCCGTCCATTTTTACAGAGCGGGAAGCGGCGATCGCGCTCTTTCATAAAGAAGCTCAACGGCTCAAAGAACTGGGCGATCATCCGCAGATTCCGGCTTTATTAGACGCTTTTGAGGACGGACAGCTTTATCTGGTGCAGGAGTTTATCGAAGGGCAAAATCTGGAGCAAGTCCTGGCAGAACAAGGTGCTTTTACCGAAGCTGCTATCTGGCACGTGCTAAAACAGGTGTTGCCGATTTTGAAATTTATTCACGATCATCACATCATTCATCGCGACATTAAGCCTGCTAACCTGATCTGGCAACAGTACGACGGAAACTCTCGACTTGTACTGGTAGATTTTGGGGCGGCGAAATTGGTGCAACCGATCGATCGACTCAAAACAGGAACCAGTATTGGCAGCGCGGAATACGTTGCCCCAGAGCAGGCACGAGGCAAGGCTGTCTTTGCCAGTGACCTTTATAGCCTGGGTGTCACGTGCCTTCACTTATTAACAAATCTCTCACCGTTTGACCTGTTTGACACCATGAACGATCGCTGGGCCTGGCAGCAATCTCTTGCAGAACCCATGAGCGATCGGCTGGTCAAGATTCTCGATCGACTGCTCCAAAATGCGTTGAGCAAGCGGTTTCAATCGGCTGATGACGTGATGACGGCGATTAAGCAATCGGCTTTCAGCGATCAGCTTACACTCCCCACTCCCCACTCCCCACTCCCCACTCCCCACTCCCCTTCGATCGTTCCCTGGCACTGTGCCAACATCTTCACCGGACATACTGCCTGCGTTAATGCTGTGGCGCTTAGTCCTACGCGTGCGATCGTGGCAAGTAGCAGTGAAGACAAGACGATTCGCTTCTGGGATTTGCAAACGGGTAGCGTGACAACGGCTGTACTGGATCATGTGCAGGCGGTTCGCGCGATCGCCTTTAGCCCCGATGGTGAAATGATCGCCTCTGGCGGGCAAGACCGGGCTGTGGTGTTGACGCGCAAATGGTATTTGGATGTTGCAGGTCGGAGTGAGCTTTTGGGTCAGCACACGCAAGCTGTCACGTCGATCGCCTTTGCGCCCAGTGGACAACTGCTTGCCAGTGCCAGCCGCGACAAAACGATCAAGCTCTGGAATCCTGCTATAAGAACAGAAGTATGCACATTGAAAGGACATCGGCTGAACGTGACCGCGATCGCCTTCAGCCCTGATGGTCGCTTTCTTGCCAGTGCCAGCGCTGACCACACCGTTTGCCTCTGGACAACTGAAGCAAACCTGAACATTCAAATGCGCTTCACCTTCACTGATCACGTGGGTACCGTGCAAGCGGTCGCCTTCAGTTTAGATAGTCAATTGCTGGCAACAGGCGGGGACGATCGCACCATCAAACTTTGGAGCACCCAAACTGGATGCTTGCTACGAACCCTACAAGGACACTCATGGACAGTCAGCGCCCTCAAGTTTACCCCTGACGGCTCGACGCTCATCAGCGCCAGTTGGGACGGCACGCTAAAGCTATGGGACTTAACCAATGAGCGATCAGACTCCGCAATCGTGCTCACGGGACACAGTGATTCGGTGAACGCGATCGCCCTCAGTACCGATGGCAAGACCATTGTGAGTGGCAGCAGCGATAAAACCATTCGTATCTGGCAAGTTATGGAGAAGGGCGATCACTGACTGTCTTTACCAAAGGACTAACTGTGCTGCCTGGTTAAAAAATTGGCGGCTGATGCCCCAGGTAATTAAAAGCGTTGTCACTAGCGTGGCAAAGGCCAGCATAAACATGATCAGCATCTGGTAACCAGCTGCGACAAGTGGGTCAGCACCACCTAGCAGTTGTCCCGTCATAATGCCAGGTAAGGTGACAAGCCCCACGACCATCATGGTGTTAATGGTGGGAATCAGTCCCGCTTTGATAGCATCTTTGCGATACTGAGCAATCGCCTGTTGTGGAGTAGCGCCCAAGCTCAGGTGCGTTTCAACCTCTAGCTGGCTATTGTTAAGGGTGCTAACCAGCCGTTCGCCTGTAATCGCCGCGCCATTCATGGCATTGCCCAACACAATCCCTGCTAGCGGAATGACATACTGCGGCTCGTACCAAACCTGTGGTCGAATCACGAACAGATTGGTATACGCCAAGGTCAAAACCGTCCCCGTTAGAATCGACCCTCCCACCAGTGGCAGCAAGTGCGGTACTTTTTGGCTAATACGGTTGCGAGCAACGATCGTCGCGATCGCCAGCATCACAGCCAGCACCACCAACACAGCCCAGGGATTCCGGATTGCAAAAACTGCCGCCAGCACGTACCCCACAACCAGCAGTTGCATCACCGTGCGCCCCGTGGCTAGGGCTAAATTCCACTCCAACCCCAAACGCTGCCACGCCGAAAGCCCAATGGCGATCGCCATCATGCCCAAAGCCCAAACAATTTGTAACGGCGAATCCATAAAAGGCTAGCAAGTCTTTACTGAGACGTTTTGAGTCTTCCTGCGGGCAGTATAGAAGAAATCACAGGCTCATGGATTGAGCTAGACTCACTTCTTGCCCCTATGAAGATTCTTGAGCATACCGAAACGCATCTTGTCATCAAAGATGGCTCCCGTTGGCATACCAGCGGTCCCATACATGACTTACTAATGCTGTTTAGTGAAAAATGGCAAAGAATCATCAAGGGCTTCTCGGCAGTAGCCAGCCTCAGCCTGGGCGTTACATGGCTCGTTGGCAAAATCCCCATATCATTTCAACCAGTCGCCGCCTTTCTGCTCTTTTTGTTGGCGGCTCCACTGCTTCTTGAGCTGATAACGAGAGAAGAGCCTCCAACCTACGTGTTTGACAAATCGTCAAAACAAATAACGATCACTCACGGTAAGTTTACGCAACGCTTCGACCTGAGTGACGTGGTTGATATTTTAGCCGTCAGCACGGAAGCAATGGATCCGCCACCGAGCTATTGGAGGGAGATTCATTTAATACTGCGATCGGGACAGGCGTTAAAATTATATCCAGGGCACGATCAACCGGAAAAGCAGGAAGCGCTCACCGTACTCTTGCGGCAGTTTTTGAATGTGAGTTAGGCGGAAACTTTTAGACGGTCCCCAAGTCGGTTTGTTTTCACGCCATCGGAAACGTTCGTAGACCGGCAGACGGCATCACTTGAATTGAAACAATACCGCTCTGAGGTAGTCCAATAATCTAAGTGCTGCAACTTGATTCCATTTGTGGGCAAAATTTGATTTCATTAACAGAGTGTGATGTGTGGTGTAAGTGAGTGACTAAAATTCCCCCGTTTGATCTATCCGAGCAATACAAAATCATTGGTGATGAGGTTAATGCGGCTGTCTTAGCAGTACTGGCCTCTGGTCGTTATATCGGCGGTTCGATCGTCGAAAGCTTTGAACACCAGTTTGCCAACTATATCGGTACAGCCGAGTGTATAGCCTGTAACTCTGGCACAGACGCACTCTTCCTGGCCTTGCGAGCGTTAAACATTCAGCCTGGTGATGAAGTCATTACCACACCGTTTACCTTTATCGCTACAGCAGAAGTCATTAGCGCCGTTGGGGCAACGCCCGTTTTTGTCGATATCGAAGCCGATACGTTTAATCTCGATCTGGCCCAGGTTGAAGCAGCCATTACCGATCGCACGAAGGTCATTCTCCCAGTGCATCTGTTTGGTCAGCCTGTCAACATGGCACGCTTGATGACGATCGCCCAGGCTCACCATCTCGCCGTCGTTGAAGATTGCGCGCAGGCAGTCGGCGCTGAATGGGCAACGCAAAAAGTAGGCAGCATCGGGCATATTGGCTGTTTTAGCTTTTATCCCACAAAGAATCTGGGTGCCTGTGGTGATGGCGGTGCCGTCACGACGAATGATCCTGAGATCGCAGCCAACATCCGGATGCTACGTGACCATGGTCGCCGTGCAGGTGGGTACTACCACGAGGCGATCGGCGTCAACTCGCGCCTGGATGCCATCCAAGCAGCCATATTGCAAATCAAACTGCGCTATCTAGATACCTGGAATAACCAGCGTCGCATAGTCGCCGACCATTATCGTCAACTACTCCAGCACGTTCCAGGCATTGTTTTACCGCAAGAGCCAGCGGGTGGCAAAGGTGTTTGGAACCAGTACACGCTCCGTATTCTCAGTACAATGTCCAGCGAGACACAACAACCTTGCCGCCGCGATCAGGTGCGTCAAAGCCTACAGGCAGAAGGCGTGAGCTCAATGGTGTATTACCCATTGCCGCTGCATTTGCAACCCATTTACAAATACGAGCAGCAGCAAATTGAGTACCCGATCGCTGAACAAGCCGCAAACGAAGTACTGTCATTGCCCATGTTTCCTGAACTTACGCCGGATGAACAAGGTCGAGTTGCGTATAGCTTGAAAGATTGTCTCGCTTGAGCGATCGGCCAGTTCAACGGGTACGCTAGGCAGCGCACTCAAAAAGAACGGACTGAACCAGCAGCAGACTGCCATTTTACTTTGGCAGATCGATAAAACTGCAATTCAAAGGGACTCGCCTTGGTCAGGACGCCACACGCGTTCAAAGACAGACTTTAACGTTAGGTAAACAGAACCTCGGAGTATTTGTAGTTTCGTATACTATGATTAAGTTAGTGAAAAGATTACTACTGAGCTTTAAATAACCTGTAGAACTTTTCACGTCATGAGTTCCATTGGGGGCGATGCTGGCGGATTGCGGCGCTGCCCTCGTAGGCTGAAAGCACCGTTAGAGAGGTAAAGGCAAGCGTGGGTCAGCATCCCCTTAGTCGGTTACGGCATTACGACGCGGGCGCGATCGCTCAATACTATCGCTATCGTCCCTGGAAAGCGTTTTGGCGGTCGTTGCAGATCATTTTCTCATTCCTGGCTTTCCTGATCGGAATGAAATGGGATGAATGGCAAGGCAATCAGGCTGCGGCTCAACAGAAGCGGGCAGAGCAGCTACGCAAAACGCTCATTCGCCTTGGACCCACCTTTATTAAAGTCGGTCAGGCACTCTCCACTCGACCAGACTTAATTCGCAAAGACTACCTGGATGAACTGATCAAGCTTCAAGATCAGTTGCCGCCCTTTCCAACGCTGATCGCCTTTAGCTTAATTGAAACGGAACTCGATCGTTCGGTAGATGAAATCTTTAGCCAAATCTCATCAGTTCCTGTCGCTGCTGCCAGCCTGGGTCAGGTTTATCATGCCCGTCTTCATACTGGCGAGGAAGTGGCCGTTAAAGTGCAGCGTCCTGGGCTTTTGCCTGTATTGACGTTAGATCTGTACCTGATGCGGTGGGCTGCCAGTTGGCTCTCTCCCTGGTTGCCGCTTAATTTGGGGCATGACCTGACGCTGGTTGTAGACGAATTTGGCATCAAGCTTTTTGAAGAAATTGATTATCTCAACGAAGGTCGTAATGCTGAAAAGTTCGCGACCAATTTCCGCAACGACCCAACGGTCAAAGTTCCCGCTATTTACTGGCGCTACAGTAGCCAGCATGTGCTGGTTCTGGAGTGGATTCACGGCTTTAAGTTGACCGATACAGAGCGCCTGCGTGAGGCAGGTCTAGAAACAGACGCACTCATTGAGATTGGCGTTACATCCGGGCTGCGGCAACTTTTAGAGTATGGTTTTTTCCATGCCGATCCGCATCCTGGCAACCTGTTTGCCATGGCACCTCACTGTGACATTAAAGAGGGGCAGTCGACGGGTGAACCGATTGCGCAGATGGCTTACATCGATTTCGGCATGATGGATCAGCTTGATGAAACGGCCAAAGAGACGATCGTGGATGCTGTTGTACACCTGATCAACAAAGATTATGTCGACCTGGCAAAAGACTTTGTGAAGCTGGGCTTTTTGACGCCCGAAACAGATATCCAACCCATCGTACCTGCCTTAGAAGCAGTCTTGGGCGAAGTCTTGGGCGAAAGCGTCAAAGATTTCAACTTCAAAACCATTACCGATCGCTTCTCCGAGTTGATGTATGAGTATCCATTCCGACTGCCCGCCAAGTTTGCCCTGATCATCCGTTCATTGGTAACTCAAGAAGGGCTAGCGTTAACGCTCAACCCAAACTTCAAAATCGTGGATGTGGCGTATCCTTATGTGGCGCAACGGCTTCTCACAGGCGAGTCACCCGCTCTGCGTCGCCGCTTGCTGGAGGTGCTATTTAAGGATGGTAAATTCCAATGGGAGCGGCTGGAAAACTTAATTGCGATCGCCCGTAGTGATCAGTCCTTTGACCTCCTGCCAACCGCCCAGCTAGGGTTGCAATATTTGCTATCCGATGAGGGTAAATTTCTCCGGCGACAGTTGATTATTGCCCTCACTGAAGACGACCGCCTGCATACCGAAGAAGTGCAGCGCCTTTGGCACCTGATCAAAGACGACCTTCAACCAGCTCGTTTGTTTAGCGCAGCGATCGGAGCGTTAACCGAGTTCTCAACCGCTGGTACGGCTGCACTTTTACCCTCTGCTTTAACCGCTATTCGCAAAATTTAAGGTGCGAAACGGTGTAGGGTTAGAGAAAGAAATAGGCAGCATGCTTTGAGTTTTTAAGTGATACTTTTGACTCAAAACAAACACTTATACACTAGAAATTTCCTGATCTTGATCCATGACCTATTACATTCCCGAACCACCCTACGTACTGCTCATTGTCGGTCTATTGTTCAGCCTTGCCTCTGGAGTCGCGTTTGAGGCTGTCTTGAAACAGTCGGTTCGGGACTGGTCGAAAAATCGATCGACTCGCACCCTGGCCACCTTACAGGGCATTCAGCTGTTTCTTCCCTTCCTGGGAATTTCTGCCGGAATTTGTCTGTTTCTATCGTCTGGTATGGAATTTTTTGGTTTCACCACCCAGTTGTCCTATGCGATCGCGCTCCCCCTCACCATACTTATCGGTTGGCTTATCTGGTCGCAGCTCGGTAAAATTCTGGCTCAACTTGAGCGTGGCGGTTCCCAGGCGCTTGATCTCGATTCTTGGGGCTAGTGAGTGGTCTATTAATGCAGGGGTTAAGGAAAGCTGTTTATCCCTTGACTAGCCAACTTAATCGCTAATCTTTAGTGCAAGAAGAAAGAGAACAATAAAAAAAAGAGGCTTCTGACTGACGGTTCAGAGGCCTCTTTGATTGCTTTTCTTTTAGCTGTTTCAATGCCGCGCGAAACTGAAGCCGTAAAAGCAGAAACTTTAAGCTTGGCGAGAATAGTACTCAACCACTAGCAGTTCATTGATTTGGAGGGCTACCCACTCCCGATCGATCACACTGTTGACCTTACCCGTTAGTTTGTTTTTGTCAAACTCTAAGTGGCTGGGCAAATTTGCTAAACCTGGATACTGCAAATTGGTTTCAACCATCTTGCGGGAGCGCTCTTGATCCTTCACGCCGATCACTTCACCCGGACGGCACTGGTAGCTGGGAATATCCACCACACGACCGTTAACCGTCACATGTCCATGATTCACCAGCTGACGTGCGCCAGGAATGGTCGGAGCCATACCCAAACGAAAGACTGTGTTATCCAAACGCATCTCTAATAGCTGCAACAGGGTTTGTCCAGTAGAACCTGCTGCGCGTCGAGCCTTACGCACATAGCGCAAAAGCTGCCGCTCCGTTAAACCGTAATTGAACCGGAGCTTTTGTTTCTCTTCTAAGCGAACTGCATATTCAGAGCGTTTTTTGCGGTTTTGACCATGCTGCCCCGGTGGATATGCCCGTCGGGCAGCTTTACGGGTCAGGCCAGGCAAATCTCCCAGCCGACGCACAATCCGCAAACGCGGACCTCGATATCGCGACATCTAACTTCCTCTAAAATCGTCTAAAAGTTTTAGCCAGAACATCTAGTATATGCTCTGATGATTGCAACTTCAAAGCAAAATCTAGCATTTTTTGACAAAGGCTGAGCCGTTACGAGGAGCCAGGCGATCGTCTATTGATTGGCCGCTTGAGGAAAGGGTGAACATTATAAAGAGTGCAATAGCGCGGGGATCAATCAGCAGTCGTCCCTTTCATCTTTCACCCCCTCTGGGATCACCTTAATCCCTTTATAAAGCCAACAGACTTTATACTATCTTGATTTTTCAGGGATGGATTCTGGGGAAAGAACGGGCACAATATGGGCAAAGATTTCGTTGAAGACTGTAGGAGGATGCGGAATCTTGATTGAGTCCGCTGTAACTAATCCTTACCTTTATCAGGAATCGCACGCCTAGTCTGGATACAGGAGGAGTGACAATGTTCGAGAAATTACTACTAGCCGCAACAATCACGTTCTCGCTCAATCTGTTTATTGGCATCAGTGTCCAGTCTACACAGCAGCCTACGGTTGCTTCCCCATCAACTACGGCCCAAGCGAATCAGCAGCCTGTCTATCTTGCGAAAGCGCTACAAAACCCCTCCTTTCTACGGAGCTTGTTTCAGTAGGTATCGTTCTTTGCGCAACATCGCCAACCTTTGAGCGGGAACTTTACTCAACCGAAAGCGTCCTAAAAGCTGGAATGTCTGAGAGTGACGCTATCCATGAATCAGTTCGTTTCTGCATCCTGGGCATCCATGACAGCCATTGATGCTCCGGTACCAGTCGAAAAACTTTCTAATGTTGATCTGGTGTTGCAATGTCAAGCTGGGACTCGTCCAGCGAAAGCTGCTTTTGCAGAATTACTTCGCCGGTATCAGTCTCATGTTGAACGAGTGCTGTATCATTTGGCTCCTGATTGGCAGGATCGTTCCGACTTAGTGCAGGAAGTTTGGATTCGGGTGTATCGGAACATCAAACGGTTACAGGAGCCGGTGAAGTTTCGTGGTTGGCTCAGTCGAATTGCCACCAATCTGTTCTATGACGAACTGCGGAAACGCAAGCGCAGCAACTACCCGTTATCGCTCGATGCCCGTCTGACCGTTGAGGATGGTGAAATGGACTGGGAAATCGCTTCGGAAACACCCGGACCAGAAGAGGATTTAACCACACGAGAGTTTTACGACCAACTTCAAGCCGCGATCGCCGATTTGCCTGAAGTCTTTCGCACCACGATCGTGCTTCGTGAAATACAGGGTATGGCGTACGAAGAGATTGCCGAGCTGACGGGTGTTTCTTTAGGTACGGTGAAATCAAGGATTGCCAGGGCGCGATTACGCTTACAATCTCAGCTTCAACAGTACCTGGACGGCAATTAATGATTGACGGAAGCTAGCAATAGCAAGCGCTTGATTAAGACTATTTTTTTCTTAAGACTCTCGCATATTTAGGGCTTTCAGGGTTTACTGATGATTAGGCTAAGTGGCTTGAGCTGCTGGGTTGCTTCTGATTCATGGTTGCTTCCGATTTTGCTTTCTTTTGATACTGGTGCGCTTTTTCAACATACGACGTGGTGCCGAAATGACCTCTGATTTCAACACTCCAAACGACCCTCATCAACCGTCTCCCATGAATGACCACGATTCGTCCTCAGGCTCGTCCAACTTGATGCAGCGCGATCGCTTTGAGTTGCTGAGCGCCTACCTGGATGGTGAAGTCACCGCAGCCGAGCGTAAGTTGGTTGAAGAATGGCTGGTCAATGATCCATCCATCCAACGCTTACATAGTCGCTTGCTCAAGCTGCGTCATGGACTTCAGCAGATGCCTGTTCCAACGACTGCACAGTCAACGGAACAAACGGTTAATGAAGTTTTTGCCCGGTTAGAGCGGAAGCCAAAGTTGTCCCTTGTCTGGGGCGGAGCGGCGATCGCGGCACTCTTTGTCGGTGCCATTGTTAGCAACCTTTTACCTGGCACCCAGGCTCCAACACCTCAGATCGCTAAAAACTCCCAGCAACCTGTGATCGAGACTCCCCAAGCAAATACAAATGAGGTGCTGCTGGTGGCGTTAGACAAGCCATTGGTTGATATTCCCAAGGCACCTGTTGCGGTACCGAATGGAGCTTTTAAGGATGCGACGGCTCCTGGGGCAGTGAAAACGTCTGCACATTAGGAGCATGCGTTTCCTGATTTTAGGACCAGAGACCATCTGGTAAGAACACACCAGCCAGACGTTGAACCTGCTCTTTCGTCATTAAGTACGACCAGGCATGCCCAAGCAATTGTCTAGACTGGTCGTATACCGCGATTTCTTGGCGATCGTACTCGTTTTGCTCCATGCACTGCTCAGGTGCGTAGCAGCGAAACTCAATTGGATCGTGCTTCTCATACGCATCCAGTGTTTCCAGAATAGTCTCATCCGGAAATGACAATACAGTGCCATGTACTGTACCAGCCTCAAGCGTCATTGCTGGAAAACCAAACGGTAAGGCATAGAGACGACCATTTGCGAGAGCGGGCTGTGATGCTACAACAAAGTTGGCACAAAGCTGATAGTTTTTTTCTCCAGGCTTAAGCGTGCCATAGACAAAAACGTGGATCATAGCGCTGTTTCAGGTTTACCGCTTTTGTAAGTTCCACGATTGTAACCATCTCGTTAAAGAGGGCGATCGCGTACACGTTGCGATCGCCCTCTTTGCCGTAAAGCAAGAACACGAGTTCCAACATAAAAACATGCTCTGAGCGCTAACGCCTCAAAGCAGCTGAAACTCGTAAGATACCTGTCAGTGCGGAAGGAAGCACCTTAACAGCGTAAACTTACGATTATCAATCCGTCGTAAAACGGGCTAGGAGGGATTCGAACCCCCGACACCGTGGTCCGTAGCCACGTGCTCTAGTCCACTGAGCTACAAGCCCTTGCAAGAATCCTATACTATCACACTGGCTCACAATGACACAAAATTCCTCTGATCCTCTTTCCCCATCAGCCAGCCAACCTCTCACTCATCTAGATGCACAGGGGAACGCGAACATGGTGGATGTTTCAACAAAACAGCAGACTGTCCGGCAGGCGATCGCGGTGGGTCAAGTGCGGATGCAACCAGAAACGCTGGCAGCGATCATGGCAGGCAATACGCCTAAGGGGGATGTTTTAGCAACGGCTCGATTGGCAGGCATCATGGCAGCGAAGCAAACGGCACAACTGATTCCGCTCTGTCACCCGCTGCCACTGCATAAAGTTGAAGTGAGTTTGCGGCCAGATTCAGACTTACCGGGATATCGCATCCAGGCACTGGTGAAAACGAAGGCCGAAACAGGTGTAGAAATGGAAGCGCTGACGGCTGTTTCAATCACGGCACTGACACTCTATGACATGGCAAAAGCTTTGGAAAAATCCATGCAAATTGAAAACATACATTTAGTGAGCAAAACGGGCGGCAAGTCGGGCGATTATCAGGTTGAAGAAAGATAGGATTGAGTTACACTCAACGGGGTGTGCACGCACTCCACAAAAGAGCAACGCCGTGCTTGAAGCCCGCCATTCTTCTAACTCGCAATTTTCGTCAAATTGGTCTCTCAACCCTGCTATTACGTTCTTAAATCATGGTTCGTTTGGTGCATGCCCTTCAGCCGTGCTGGAGATCCAGCAGCAGTTTAGGGCACGCATGGAGCACCAACCCCTCCAGTTTTTTGGGCGCGATTTGGAAGCCTTGCTCGATGATGCTCGTATTGATCTGGCTGCTTTTGTAGGGGCTGATCCAGATGATCTCGCGTTTGTACCCAATGCCACAACGGGTATCAACACTGTATTGCGATCGCTCGTCTTTGCACCGGGTGACGAGTTGCTTACCACCAATCAGGAATACAATGCCTGCCGAAATGCGCTGAACTACGTGGCAGAGCGGTATCGCCTGAAAATTGTGGTTGCAGACATCCCGTTTCCCATTCAAGCACCGCAGCAGGTGACTGATGCGCTTGTCGGCAGCGTTTCAGCACGCACACGGCTAGCCCTCATTGACCATGTGGTGAGTCAAACGGGGCTGGTGTTTCCCCTTGCAGAGCTTGTTCAGGCACTCTCGCAACAGGGCGTTGAGACATTAGTGGATGGTGCCCATGCGCCCGGTATGGTGCCATTGAATCTGCAAGCGTTGGGGGCAACCTATTACACCGGGAACTGCCACAAATGGCTCTGCGCACCCAAAGGAGCCGCCTTTCTATATGTCCAGCGCGATCGCCAACCCCTGATCCGTCCACTGACCATTAGCCACGGTGCCAATGCGCCACGCACCGATCGCAGTCGCTTTCGGCTGGAATTTGATTGGACAGGCACCGATGATCCAAGCGCTTACCTCAGCGTTCCGGCTGCCATTCGTGTGATGGGGTCGCTGCTGCCAGGAGGATGGGATGACGTCATGGCAAAAAATCATGCCCTGGCGATCGAAGCTCGTCGGCTTCTCTGCGAAACGCTTGAGATTGCACCACCCTGCCCTGAGAGCATGCTTGGGTCATTGGCTGTGGTGCCCCTACCAGATGGTAATCCTCAATGGCTGCAAGATTCGCTGTTAGAGCATTACCGCATTGAGGTGCCGATTGTACCGTACCCAACCGCTTCCAGCAGACTCGTTCGTGTTTCGGCGCAACTTTACAATCAACCGGAGCAGTATGCCTTTTTGGCAACCGCGATCGCAGAACTACTGCATAAAGAAATGAGTCATACTGTAAATAATTAATAGCTTGCGCAACGATAGATTAAGCAAAATAAAACTTTAAAGGAACGCTCTTCCTACTACATCTTTACAGCCGAAGCTACCGTGTTGTGGAAGCAGCGCTAAGGGCAGTCTTAAGCCTTGTAAGGAAAGATACCAGCAATCGAGATAAGCACTAGAAAAGGTACGGACACTGTAACCGCTGAGAAATTGCCGCTGCTGTTTCCTTCTTTTATCCTGTTAAACAGCTCTTTGTCTGTTTAGAACCAAATTTTTTCAGCATTGTTCAATTTTTTATCCGTTTAAATTAGAGGTGTTATATGAGTGCATGTCCTTGTTGCGGCGAAGTGCTACTGCGTCATGCCCGTCATACTGGCATTTATTGGTTTTGTACCCATTGCTGGCAGGAAATGCCCGTTTTAGCGTTAGACGATTCTAAGATTCGTTACGATTTTTCTAGTTCATTGAGTTTAGCAGGGGTGCTAGTACGCAGCCCAAGACTCAGCGCTTAGAGGCGGATGGAAGCTTCGGTTTAATTCACTTCAGGAATTTGAAGAACCCCTTTAGGGACTGAAGATAGCAGCAATAACGTTACACAGTTGATGACCTGATCGTGCCACACTAGCGGTCAGGTCATTGGGCTGTTTGGGCATCATGAGTAAGCTCTGCTCTAGATTTGGTGGCACTTTTTGAGGGATGCCTCCTTACATCAGCCTTTGTTGTCATTCGCTGCTTACCCATGAACTTACCGTTTGTTCTCGATATTGGCATCGGCCTCTTCTCTATTTACTTAACGCTGAGCCTGCTTGCATCTGAGTTTCAAGAGCTATTGACAACGCTGCTTCAGTGGCGAGCCCAACATCTAAAGCAGTCCATCGAGACTCTTTTAGCAGGCAGTAGTAAGCCTGAATTGGGTGAGCCATCTAGAGACGTTCTAGTCATCCAAGATCGCCTCGATCGTTCCAAAGCACTGGCAAATCGTCTTTACGATCATCCCCTCATTCGATCTCTTGATCATGAATCAAAGGGCTTATTGGGCAGTGTCACTGAGCGCATAAGCCAATGGACAGGGGCTTCTAAAACCTTTGCAGGTAGAGCTAGTGGCCCATCCTATTTACCTTCGGAAACGTTTGCTGCCACTCTCTTAGAAGTACTAAAAATAGAAGCGTTGATGCAAACGCTTAGTAAAGAAAAATTAACTCAAGCAGTTGACGAAAGACTCATTAAATCAGTCTTGGAGCTTACCACAGACTTGAATCACAATGAGTCTCAAGAATTATTCTTAAAGTCTGAGCTACAAAAATTTCAAACTGAAATTGATGGCATTCTTCAGAGTTTTGCTAGCCAGCAGACGATACCTGCCACTATTTCCAAGGAGATAGCTGATAGCACAAAACGCTTTTTTACTGCCATAGAAGTACTGTTGCCTCAAGACGAAAGTATAAGACAACGATTTATTACTGATTTGGGTGCGATCGAACAACAAATTCCCAGTTTGTGCGAGGGATCTAAGACCACTATTGTTGAAGTGATAGCCGAGTTAAATAACATGGCGCGGGTAGCACAGTTAATTCAGAAAACGGCGGGTGACTTTCAAGCGGTTGTGAGCCAACTGCCTGATTTAGAGCAACAGCAGCGTTCTAAAACTGCCTATGATTTGCTGCAGCAAATGGTCAAAAACTCTACCCAGAAAGAAGATGGTTTTCGGGTTACGCTAACGCTACTATCACCCAATTTATGCGACAGTTTGGCACTGCTTTCAAAACAGGCGCAAGCAAAGCTAAACACACCCGAAACAACCACGCCTGAGCAAGCCATAAACCAGTTAGGGCAAGAGGTTGCCCTTTGGTTCGATCGATCGATGGATCGCAGTGCTGGCGTTTACAAACGCAATGCGAAAGGGGTTGCCATCTTGATCGGTCTGGTCATTGCCGTCACCACGAATACTGACACGCTACACATCATTAATCGACTCGCACAAGACTCCGCCCTTCGTACCGCTTACAGTCAGGCTGCTAGTAACTTTGTCAGTGCTAATCCCAACGCGATCGCTTGCTTACAGACCCAAACCGACCCAACCGCTCAAGTCAATTGTTTGAGCAGCGGTGCTACGTCCTTACGCGTTGCTATTGACCGTACAACCGCTTTACCGATCGGTTGGAATGGCCTCAACTGGCGAGAGCAGTGGCAAGTTCAATGGCCCAACCCATTGTTAGGGGGACTTAAAATCCTATCGGGTTGGCTGGTGAGTGCGCTCGCCCTTTCAATGGGCGCGCCCTTCTGGTTCAATCTGCTCAACAAGGTTGTCAATGTACGGAATAGCGGTAAACCACCCGCTTCAACCAGCTAAACAGGGGCATCGCCGCTTCTCAGCGCAACCTTACGTTCCCGATTCAAGCTTAAATAGATAAAGCCGTTTCACTGTGTCTGGCTGCGTGACTGAATCGAAGACAACTCGTTCTCTGGCCGGCATTGCCGGAATTGTGGCCGTCGCCACTCTTATCAGCAAAATTTTTGGCCTGGTACGACAGCAGGCGATCGCAGCAGCCTTTGGGGTTGGCCCCGCCTACGGTGCGTACAATTTTGCGTACGTCATTCCAAGTTTTTTGCTCATTCTGCTAGGCGGCATCAATGGCCCCTTTCACAGCGCGATCGTCAGCGTACTCGCCAAACGCAAGCAAGATGAAGTGGCTCCGATTATGGAGAGCATTACAACGCTGGTGGTTGGCCTTTTGCTGCTGGTGACGATCGGGCTCATGGTCTTTGCCGATCCCCTTATGCATCTAGTCGCACCAGGGTTATATATCACGCCTGCTCAGGCAGCGGCGAAAGGCATCGACGCAGCAACGTTTCAAGTGCTGCAACAGACAAAAGATATTGCCATTCAGCAATTTCGCATTATGGCACCGATGGCTGTGCTGGCAGGACTGATTGGTATTGGGTTTGGGGCACTCAACGCAGCGGATCAATATTGGTTGCCATCGATCAGCCCGTTGTTTTCGAGCGTGACGATGTTGATCGGGCTTGGGGGGCTGGCACTTTATCTGGGTGACAAAGTCGCGTTACCGCAATATGCAGCCCTTGGCGGCGCTGTTTTGGCATGGTCAACACTGGCAGGAGCATTGCTGCAATGGCTCGTTCAACTTCCAGCCCAATGGAAATCGGGGCTCGGAGGCTTTCGGTTACGCTTCAACTTCCGTGAACCGGAAGTGCAAGAAGTAATCAAAATCATGGGGCCAGCCACCTTTTCGTCTGGCATGATGCAAATCAACGTTTGGACGGATCTGTTTTTTGCGTCGTTTATCCCTAACGCGGCGGCGGCCGTTTCGGCAATGGGCTATGCTGGGCTGCTCGTACTCACGCCGTTGGGCATTCTTTCTAACGCGATTCTGGTACCCCTTCTGCCTGCATTCGCCAAGCTTGCGGCACCCGAACATTGGCCTGAACTAAAGGTACGCATCCGCCAGGGATTGCTAACCACTGCGGTGACGATGCTCCCCGTTAGTGCGTTGATGATAGCGCTAGCGTTTCCCCTCTCACGGGTAGTCTATGAGCGCTACGCCTTTAAAGTCGAAGACTCATACTTGACAGCTTCCGTACTGGTTGCCTACGCGTCAGGCATGTTCTTCTACCTAGCGCGCGATGTCCTGGTGCGAGTGTTTTATGCGTTGGAAGATGGCGACACACCCTTTCGTATTAGCGTTGTCAATATCTTTCTGAATGCGCTACTGGATTTTATCCTGGTAAAACCGTTTGGGGCACCGGGTCTGGTGATGGCAACCGTCAGCGTCAATGCTGTCTCGATGGTAGCAATGCTCTGGATCTTAAACCGTCGCCTGAGCGGCTTGCCCATACGATCGTGGTCGATCTCAGTTGCAGGCTTGACGATCGGTAGCGTCATTGCTGGTTTAGCGGCCTGGGGCACCTTACAGGCAACCAAATACCTCTGGGGACAGAACGGATCACTACTCTTGCTCGTGCAGCTTTGCTTTGCGGGTGCCGTTGGGATCGCTCTTTTTGCGCTAATCGCCCTTCAACTTAAGCTTCCTGAGGTCAATCAGGTGGTCGATCGCTTGAAGCAAAAGTTTTTAAGACGGTAGACGTTTTAAGCGTTGTTCGAAGCTTTGGTTATTTGACTGGTTACTCTTTCTACGTAGGTTTGATTGAGTTGAACGAAACCCAACACTAGCTTGAGGTCTGTTGGGTTTCGCTGATGCTTTTCTGGTATGCCGAAGTAGCTAACCAACCGACACAAGAATGAGGTTTGCAGGAATTTGGTCAGCCAATCAGCAAGCTTTGGGTTGGTTGCAGTCAAATTGAACCGAAAACGCCTAAAGCTTTCGTTGAAACTCTTCTAGCAGATCGATCAAGTTGACCTGACACTGCATAGGAAGGAGATCTGCCAATGGCACTTCTCGCTTTCCGCCACCCAGTTTGACTGGAATCTGCTGCAGCACCTGAACCACATCGTCTTCTACAACGCTTTTAGACCCAAGCATGGGATAAAGCTTCTCGGCAAGCACAGTATGGAGATGAGCATCAGACAGGTAAAGATGCCACTTTGCCACGTCGATATAAATCGCTTCACCAATCTCAGCAGCAAGTGCCTCGATCGTTTCGGTAGAACTAGTTTTTGCCATTGCAGTCGTTCTCACAGTTGCTAAACAAGGGTTATCACACAGCGGTAACGTAATCGAGTTGAAAAAGAGCTGAAAATCGAACGGTACGGAACCAGGTTACGATCGACCAATACGGCTATTTCGCTGATTTAGACGTTTTGGTTGGAACGCTGGGTTTAAAGCCCGTACCGGCATTGGGCGTCGTAGGAGTCGGCTCATCGTAATTGGCGATCGCAAAAATGTACACAGCATGAATCACCAGAAGCGATACCCAGCCAAGGGTGATCCAAGGAGTCCAGGGCAAACCGCCAGGTGTCCCCAGAGGCGACGTTTTTTCACCCAAAATACGGAAAAACCAGAGGCTGGAATTGGTCACAGCAAAAATTGCTACATGGGTCGCAAAGTTCATGCGATCGTCGAGCTTTCGGTAAGCGGGATCATTGCGATCGGGTTGACGGGGCCAACGAGGAGGCATAAGTCGTAAACGTACTAGGGGTAATCGTTAAGTTACAAGGTCTAACTCTAGGGTAGCGAAGCAACCCTCTGCATTATCAAGTTTTTCGGGCTTTAAACAAGAAATTTAGCCAGATGACGCGCTGAACTTCGCCACATCACGTCTTTACCCAACCATTAATGGTCTAAAGAATTGCTTAAATTGAGGTGTCAGCCAGGCACAGCTACGGGATGACTAAGGTTAGAATTCAATCAGATATGACTGCTGACCTCACACCGGACTACGTTTGTGACTATCGCACGTTTTTTTCGTGGTTCGACGCTCAAGCGCCGCTTGACTCACCTGGCGATCGTAATTCTTCCCGATGAAGCGTCTGCTTTTCAAGCATATCGCTTGCTTCATTATCACGGCATTTCTCCAGAGCATTTGGCGATCGTCGGTGAGGGCTACAGCAGTCCCGATCGAGTTGGCTTAAAGTCACCGCTACAAATTGCGATCGGCAAAGCGCGTCGTTTTGGCTTGTTTGCTCTGTACTCAGGCGTTGCTTTAAGCCTCGTTGTTTCGTTGGTCGTCAATCCAGGTTGGAATACTATCCTCATTGTTCTAGCAACGGGCCTTTTGAGTGGTCTTTGTGCGGCGCTCATCGGTGCGTTGGTTGGCATTTTAGGCGAAGGAAGTACGGCTGGTGTTTATCGGCATCATTTGAATCAGGGCCGTTACCTGTTGCTGATTGAAGGGCCAGAACGGTTGGTACATTGGGGACAAGAAGTTTTAGGTAATTATTTAGCACCCAGCATTTTTTAGACTTTAACGTTGAGCTTGCTTTTGGCGTCTGGCTTGATCTGGTAACGCGATCGCACGCAATTCTTGCTCACCCTACCGCTTTAAGAAAGCGTGATTGTAAGCAGCGACTTCGGCGGTTAACAGAATAATTCTGCATAAAATGTAGTGCGTTTTAGTACAAGCGTTCTATAATTTTGTCAAGCTTCAAATACGAACGGTAAGCGTTGGCTGAAAGGAGCATAGTTTAAACACGATCGGCCTTAGCCTGTGGTTTGCAAAAAGCTAGAGGCAGATTGCTTATCTGTAGCCATTGTTCTTCATGTCAGCATGATTCAACGGTTTGAAAGCTGAGCGATAGGCGCTGATACGAGATGGGTGATCATCTTTACATCAGCCGGTCTAAAATTTTCCTGCCGTAGCATCTTCCTGCTGCTATCTTTTTGTCGATCGCCCACGTTACGCTGACACTGCCATGCACCCTCCGATTCCTCCTGGTACACTGCTCCAAAACCGCTACTGTCTCATTGGTGCAGCGGGGCAAAGCAGATTTGGTCAAACGTATTTGGCCCGTGACCAAAAGCGGCTGAATGAACTTTGTGTGGTCAAAGAATTTACGCCCGTTTTGCCAGATGCGTCCGCCATTGAAGCGCTACTGTTGCGCTTTCATCAGGGAGTGGCGGGGCTGTATGAGCTTCAGCATCCTCAACTGCCGCGTTTACGGATGATGTTTGCGCAGGAGGGACGTGTGTATTGGGTGCGAGACTATGTGGAAGGTAAAAGTTACGGCGTTCTACTAGACGAGCGGAAAGCACAGGGACAGGTGTTTTCAGAAGCGGAAGTGGTTCAGCTTTTGCTTAAAGTGCTGCCTGTACTAACGTTCCTTCACAATCGCGGCATGGTGCATCGTAACGTGTCACTCGACACGCTGATCTTGCGACAGCAAGACCATTTGCCCATGTTGATCAACTTTGGGTTAGTGCAAGAACTGGTGGCACAGTTACAACTGCATCCGATCGACCCGCGAGAGGTAATGGGACAATGGGGGTTTGCACCGCCCGAACAATTTCATGGCAAAGCTGAACCCAGCAGTGATTTGTATGCGCTGGCAGTAACCGCGATCGTCCTGCTGACGGGCAAAGGGCCAGAATCCCTCTACAACAGCCAGACACAGCAGCTTGACTGGGAGTCGCTTGTAACGGTTCATCCAACGCTCGCGCGCCTGTTGCGTCAGATGCTCCAACCTCAACCTAAAAAGCGACCCGCAAACGCCGCACTGGTGTCAAAAGTTTTAGAACCGTTGCTGGCAACGGCTGCGGTCGAAGCAATACCCGCCGTCGAAGCTCCGCATGATGCCTCTGTTGACACACCGACCGATGCCGTTGTCGAGGAATTGGCCAATACACCTCCACAACCAACGGCTCTACGCAAAAAGCGGCTACGTCCAAAACGCCGTCGCGCTGATGGTGATCCTCGTGCCTCAGCTGCATTGGTTGTTGGGTTAGTGATGCTCATTGGAGCCGTCGCATGGAAGTTTCTACCGCATAAACAGCCCCAGGCAAAGCCGAATGCGTCTCCAACCGTCACGGCAGTTCGCACTTCGCCTAAGCCCTCGCCTAGCGTTTCAGCCAGTCCACCAAGCGCAGCTCCCAACGTTGAAGCGGTGACAGATGAAGTACTGCGCGATCGCCGTCGTCAACTCAACATCAATTTTGAGTTTTTCACAGCCCTGGTAGACGAGGTGTTTTACGCCAAATATCCGCAACTGCGCTCGCGCAAACTCGGAGATCCTGAGCAGGCCAAGCTCAAAGGAGAGTGGAACACGATCGCCAGCAGCGTGATGGACAAACTGGCAACCCTCAAACCCGAAACACGCGCCAAGATGGGCAGCTATCGTCGCGTCAACTACGACGAATGGCTGAAGGCGTTAGGCGAAACAGGTGCCAAAAGCAGTCCTCGCTTAGATGCCCTGGCAGATGGTCGGTTCTTTCAACTCTTTCCTGACCAGAAGGGCAAAACACTCAATCCACGCACGTTTGGACAAGTGTGGTACGCGATCGCCGAAGAACAACTCAGTAACGTCAAAGCTCAACCGCGTCCAGCAGGCGGCAATGGTTCCAATGGCAATCGTCCGCTGTAACGAAACGATCGTTCGCTGTGGCAACGTTCGCTGTAACAATCGGTATGCCCTATTAAACGCGTTCCACTACAATCCGAGCCCTATGCCAGATGTGCCGCACTTTCAGGAAGCAGGACGCATCAATCCTGTTAGTTCTGACGATCGCATGCCCGAAGCCGTTTACAGTACAGCGCTGGATTTCCTCGTTTTTGCCTGTGTCGATCTCGTATTCACCCATCAACACCAAATTCTGCTGGCAAAGCGCAATACCGAACCGCGATCGTCCTGGTGGATTGTAGGCGGCAGAATGGCAGCGGGTGAAGCACCAACTACCACCGCGATTAGAAAAGCTCGCCAAGAAGCTCAGTTGACCAATCTAGACACTGACCGCTTTCGCTGTATTGGGGTCTATTCCACCTGTTTTGCCACTCGCCGCCAAGCCCCTAAACATCACGGTTCCCACAGCCTGAATGTGACGTATCAGATTGAATTAACGGCGCAAGAAAAAGAACGCGTGAACTTGCGATCGGACGAGTACGACACCTGGCAGTGGCTTGACTTAGCTAACGTCAACAGTCTGCTTCAGTCCGATGACGCGATCGATCAGGCACTTTTAAGAGTCATTTCTGATTTGCGAAAGTAATGGCTCAGAAGCGAGACAAAAAGGATGAGGGATGAAGGCTAGATGAAGGATGAAGGCAGGAGGCAGAGGGCAGAAGGTTTTTTGGTTGTTAGTTGTATAGCCCTAAAGCCTTTCAGGCATACAAGAAAGGGCATTCAAGAAAAGTGGTTAGAAGGAGCGCAAAGGCAGTGCTTGTCCCAGCTAAACACTAAACACTAAAAACCAACCCCTAAAAACTGACTTAACTCAAAACTCCTAACTCAAAACTCCTAACTCAAAACTCCTAACTCTCCCCCCACCCCTTACTCATCCAAATACGGCTGTAGTTGCAGTTGTAAACGCTGACGGGCACGAGCAATGCGCGATTTCACAGTGCCTAGAGAAGCGCCCGTCAACTCGGCAATTTCTTCGTAGCTCATGCCTTCGATTTCGCGAAGGACGATCGTCGTGCGAAAGACCTCAGGTAAGTCGGCGATCGCAACTTTGAGCTGGTCGTAAAACTCCTGGCGGCTCAACGCTTCAGCGGGCTCAGGCGTATCGGCGGCAATTTCCCAATCCATTTCACCATCGCTGAACGTAAGAGGCGCATCCAGGGACAACGGCGAGGCATGACGCTTACGTTTCCGCAGTTCGTCGTAGAACAGATTCGTCGCAATGCGGCTCAACCAACCCTGGAACTTTGCTGGTTCATTGAGCCTTCTCAAATTGCGGTACACCCGAATCCAGACTTCCTGCACCAAATCGGCCCGATCTTGCCAATCGGGTGCGAGATGATAAAGAACTTTTTCTACATGCGGCTGATACCGTCTTAACAACTCAGCAAACGCTGCTTTATCGGGACGATGACCTGCCTGACAGCGCAGAACAAGATCAAGGTTTGGTAGGTCTTTTACTGACACCGACACCTGTGTGAGCATTGTCGTAACTGTTGACCAGGATACAGGCAGAGATGAATCCATTAACAAACCTCACCCAAAGACTCTGTCATCTTGCTGCTTGCCGCCAGAGATTGTTTAAAGCTCCGGGGCGCGCATTACTTTCAGGTTAGAAGTTACAGGGTTGATCGCCCGCTGCTGAAGTGCCACTTGTCTAACTGTCAATTTTTGTTGCCGTCTGCGGTGCAGTCACCGTACTTGAAGATTGGATTATTGGAGACGATCGCGGTCAAACTGAAGGTTGTTATACATAAAAGAGGAGGTTGCTGCTTGAACCGCTTGTAAGACGGTAGGAGCGATCATCTACTCGATCAACCATCGATATTTTCGTCCGTTCAAAGAAACCTTGAGAAAGTTGACTAGAAGTTCAGCCTCTACAACCCAATCCGTATAAGATTTCTAGAGTTCCATATAGTTATCTCGGCTCTTCTACCACAGTCCTTTTCTCTATTGCTATTTAGCGCAAGCGAGTCGCCAGCATGTTCAACGCTACCGAACTTCTTATTGAAGACTTTGTGAACAAACTCAAGGAAGGCTACCGTCGCACCTATGGAGGCTGGAAGTCTGACTATGAGGACATCATCGGTTGGGTTGGCTCTATGGCAATGGAGAATATTGCGAACAGCGATGCGCTTTACCACAACGTTGAGCATTCGATTCTCGTGACGCTGGTCGGTCAGGAGATTTTGCGCGGTCGGCATATTCGCATGGGTGGCGTTTCCTGTGAAGACTGGCTGCACTTCATTATTTCGCTAGTCTGCCATGACATTGGCTACGTCAAAGGCGTTTGCCGCCAAGATCGGGACGGTATGTACGCAACGGGCAAAGACGGCAGCATGGTGAACCTACCACCGGGCTCATCTGATGCAGGGTTGACGCCATACCATGTCGATCGCGCCAAATTATTCATTGACGAACGCTTCGGGGGGCATAAGCTCATTGACGCCGAAATCGTCAAACGCAACATCGAGCTTACCCGCTTCCCCGTCCCTGCGGCTGAAGATCACCAAGACACTATTAACTATCCTGGCTTGATTCGTGCGTCGGATCTCATTGGGCAACTGAGCGATCCGCGTTACCTTAAAAAAATTGGCGCACTGTTCTACGAATTTGAAGAAACTGGTGTGAATAAAGCGCTTGGCTACCGACATCCAGGCGATCTCCGCAAAAACTACCCCAAGTTCTACTGGCATGGCGTTTTCCCGTACATCAAAGACGCGCTTTACTATTTATCGCTCACGCAACAGGGCAAGCAAATTGTGGCAAATCTCTACTCCAATGTCTTTGTCGTAGAGCATGAAAAGCCAGAGGACTAACTCTAAGGTTACAAGTTAGATGCATCATGACCTGACCTGGGAACCCTAACACTATTGAGACAGTAGAGTGAGACAGTAGAGGGTTAACCATGGCAACGATGCAAACGTTTTATCCCACCAGGATTCTCAGTGCCTCAACGGCAGGCGATCTCCTAGAGGGTATAGCTCGCAACCTTGAGGCTGGCACCATCAATATCTTGATTGACTTTCAGCAGGTCATGTTTATGGACAGTACGGGCTTGTCAGCTTTGGTTGTGGCGTTGAAGCAAGTGCGTGCGGCCAACGGACGTTTGGCGCTCTGTGGGCTGAACGGTCAAGCCTCTATGGTTTTAGAACATAGCGGTATGAATAAAGTGTTTGAGCTTTACGAAACGCCAGAGGACTTTGCCCGATCGCTAGGGGCTGTCATCAATTAAGACTACACCTACTGGCAGCGAGGGTTACAGTCCCCTAGCCTTGTGTATTGAGCCGGGCGCGACACTGCTGCTGCCAAAGGGTTCGGAGCTAAGTTGAGGACGCGCCCTGGCCAACAGCGCAAACCAATCGCTGGCAAAGTAGCTGATAATGGCAGTATGCCACGCAAACAAAAATACCCGCATCTCGTGCAGTCCAAATGGACAGCTCAGCAAAAAATTGACGGATGGCGGCATTTTCAAGTCACGAATCGTAAAAATCAGGGGCAATGGGTCTTTGCCGAAATGGTCGCTGCCTGCGATCCAACTGTTCGCTTTTGGATTAATGCCCGCTTGCTGAAAGATCGATCGCTCTGGCAGGCGGGTTGGCAGTCACTACAAGAAGCTGAAACAACCCGTGTGCCATAGGACGATCGGGTCGCTTTAGCTAACTGGAGCAGATCTGTCCCAAGGGTGGTTGCACAAGCGCAAATACCAGTGTATTCCAGTCAGTAACCTCGGTTTCCGAGGCAACATTAGCAACTTAAAGAGGTTTTTATGTTGAAATGGCTAGGAACAACGATGGTTGTTGGCGCTGCGGTGTGCTTAGGGGTATCAGCAAACGCTCAGTCCTGTCGCCTGTTGAGAGTGGTTGAAGGAAACGGTGCTTACTCGGTTCAGAAAAAAGTTTCGGCTGCCAGCACCCCCGTCAGCCCAAGCAACTGGAATACAGATTTTGTGGTACCGAGCGGACAGCGCTATCGTTACTATGCCGCGACCGTCCGGGCTAAAAATAAGGGCAATTACAACATTCAGATGAACCTGAAGTACGCCAACAAAACATCTGATAAGGTTTTCGATAAAAAGGTTTCGCTCAAAGATAATGAAGCAATCAATATCTCAGGTTCACCCCGCTTAAATGCAGAGCCGTATCAGATCAACGTCGTTGTTGGCGGGATTCCGGTAACGGGTAACGCTTATACAGTGGCCGTTTCAGCCTGCCCCTAAAACGAAAACGGGTTTCAGGGTATTGGATGTAGGGGTTCATATGCATCCGCGCTGCTAACCCACATCTTCAGATAGATGCCGATCGCTCAGGTTTGAGGTGATCTACGGTTAGAGAACCGCAACACTGCGTAAACTCCGCGTCTCTGCGCCTCTGCGGTTATGCTTTTAGCCGTTCCAGCAGTGCGCTTGTAGGGTGTTCTCTCAACCGTAGCTCACTCAGAGAAGGCATTTATGGAAACCAAACAGCTAGGTAAAACAGGCATCACAGTGAGCGCGATCGGCTTGGGTGGTATGCCAATGTCGTTAAGCAGCCGTCCGCCAGAGGCACAGGCGATCGCTACAATTCACCGTGCTTTGGACTTAGGAGTCACGCTAATCGATACTGCCGACTCCTACTGCAAAGATGAGTCTGACAAGCACCATAATGAGCGCTTAATTCACAAAGCACTTCAGGAGTACGACAAAGACACAACTAACGTCATGATTGCCACAAAGGGCGGCTTGATGCGTCCTGACGGTTCATGGACACGTAACGGTGATCCTGAGCACCTGCGAGAAACGATCCATACCAGCTTTGAGGCTCTAGGTGGTGATCAACCGATCGGGCTTTGGCAGTATCACGCCCCCGATCCCAACTACTCCATTGAAGCGTCACTCAAACCAGCGAGAGAAGCCGTTGTCAATGGGCTAATTCGCTTTGTGGGCGTCTCTAACTTTTCAGTAGAGCAAATTAAGCGTGCTCGTGATGTGGTCGATATCGCGTCTGTGCAGAACCAATACAATCCCTGGCACCGTGGTCCCGAAACAGATGGAGTACTGGAATATTGCGATCGCGAAGGGTTAACGTTCTTCCCGTGGAGTCCCTTAGGTGGCAGTCGGCGGTTTAGCCAGATCAATGAGATCGAGGCGATCGGGCAACTGGCTCGATCAAAGGGCGTTTCAGTTTATGCCATCGTACTGGCGTGGCTGCGGGCAAAATCGGCCCAAGTGATACCGATTCCCGGAGCCAGCAAACCAGAAAGTATCGAAGATTCGGTTACAGCCGCATCGATCAATCTTTCACAAGCAGAGGTAGAACAGATCGACAAAGCAACGGCTGATTGAAGCCAGTAGGGCAACGGACGATCGCGATCACTACTTCTCTACCGCACGATCACGCGTGTCCTATTTCACTATCACCTCATCAAATGGGCGATCGGGGCATAGTAGAAACATGAAACGCTGATCCAACGTCCGTGTTAAGCGGGCAGGATGGAGGATTTAACGATGTTCAACGCGACCGAGATCCTGACGGGTGCCTTTGTGCAGCAACTTAAGGCAGGCTACCGACGTACCTACGGTAACCTCAAAGCCGACTATGCCGATATCATCGCCTGGGCTGGCGGTATGGCGCTAGAAAATATCGCCAACAGCGATGCGCTCTACCACGACATTGAACACACGATTCTGGTTACGCTAGTTGGGCAAGAAATTTTGCGTGGCAAGCATATTCGTGAAGGGGGTGTCGCTCCCGAAGACTGGCTGCATTGCGTCATTTCGCTGGTGTGTCATGACATTGGCTACGTTCGGGGCGTATGCCGGGACGATCGTGCTAACCTCTGCGCCACCGGAATTGCCGACACCATGATTGAGCTACCGCCGGGTGCCACCGATGCCAGCCTCACGCCGTACCATGTCGATCGGGGCAAGCTGTTCATTGACGAACGCTTTGGTGGACACCGCTTACTCGATACCGAACTTATCAAGCGCAATATTGAACTCACTCGTTTTCCGGTGCCTGCTGCCGAAGACCATCAGGATACAAGCCACTACCCAGGACTGGTGCGGGCGGCAGATCTCATCGGGCAACTCAGCGATCCACGCTACCTGAAGAAAATTGCTGCACTCTTTTACGAATTTGAAGAAACCGGAGTGAACAAAGCGCTTGGCTACAAAACGCCTGGAGATCTCCGCCAAAGCTACTCGCAGTTCTACTGGAAAGGGGTGTACCCCTACATTCAAGATGCGCTACGCTACCTGTCTGTGACCCAACAAGGGCAGCAGATTACAGCGTCCCTGTACTCCAATGTCTTCGTTGTAGAGCATGGAGGGGGATAGGAAGGCTAAAGGATGAAGGCTAAAGGCTAAAGGGGCAATGGGATGGGACGATCGGTTCTACGCGTGCTTTTGGCGATCGTGCTAATCGTCGTAACTAGCTGTCATTTATCGTCCTCTCAGCCACCTCCTGTCTCTTCCCCCTATACCCCAAACCCTACACTCCAAACCCTTCCCCAACCTATTCCCACCAAACAGCCAGTCCCTCAAATAGACCCGGATCGCCTTTTCCAACATGTTGAAGCATTAAACTTTGAGCGGTATCAGGCAAGCGATCGCGATCGTGCCCGTCGTTATCTGGTCAGAACGCTCGTTAAATTTGGTTGGAAACCGCAGCTACGAGCGTTTGAGGGTGGCGTGAATGTCTTCGCTCAGCGTTCCGGTACAAATGCCAGTGCAGGAGCAATTTTGGTCGATGCTCACTACGACACGGTAAAAGGGTCGCCCGGTGCGGATGACAATGGCAGCTCGATCGCGGCGACGCTTGAAATTGCTCGTTTACTGGGTTCTCGTTCAACGCAACGCCCGTTGTGGATTGCGTTTTTTGATCGGGAAGAGGCGGGTTTAGTCGGCAGTCTCAATTTCACAGCGCGTCCAGAGAATTTGGTGAACCTTGCTGGTGTGGTCAATTTGGAGATGATGGGCTACGCCTGCTACACGTCTGGCTGTCAGAAATACCCTGAAGGCTTGCCTGTAAAACCACTGAGTGATCGGGGCGATTTTCTAGGAGTCATCGGTGATCAGGAGCACTTGCCGCTGCTGAATGCGTTTCAGGTGCCTGCATCGACCCCATCCGCCTTGAACCTGCCAGCCATCATCACAGTGTCCATTCCCTTTAAAGGTTTACTGACTCCAGACGTGTTAAGGAGCGACCATGCGCCGTTTTGGGCAAAGAACATTGGGGCCGTGATGGTGGGCGACACAGCCAACTTCCGCAACCCCCACTATCATCAGCCAAGCGATACGCCAGAAACCCTCGATCGCGCCTTCCTTGCTGGAGCCACTCAACGAGTCGTAAATGCCATCAGTACCTTGTTAGATAGTCAAGAGGCATTGAGTAACTAAGCAATTATCCACCAGCTTTCAGCCATCAGCGAACCCATGTGAGGGATAGCCTGTGTTCAATACGTTCCACAATCAACAGCGGAGTCGGTACTGACCGCTACTGCTGACGCCGATCGCCGATCGCTCTGATTGACCAAGATCACGTGTGATCACCAAAATTGTCACACTGCATCGCTCTACTCAATCACCAGGCAGACTGGGAGGCAGCCGCATACTAATCAGTATCGAGTTCCTCCAAAAGTCCATGGAAGCCCAAATGTTGCCCCCCTCGCTTCAAGACGTTGTTGACCGCATCCTGACCTCTCGCCGTATTACTCGTGTCGATCAGCGCTTGCTAATCTCGCTAGCAAATTTAAGCCGTGACGAGCAGGCATTACTCAATGAAGTATTCGATCGCCTGCGTCGTGGTCTTTTACGAGTGGTTGATTAAGCTCAATACCCATACGCCGCTCCTTCTCCACGCGGATCAGCCGCTCCTTCTAACGTGCCATCGGACGATCGCGTAATCGCATCCGCATTCCCCCAGCTACTACGCTCTTCAATCTGGTTCCCGCGACGACGCAAATCATCCAGTGTGAGACGATCGAAACCCTGCCGTTCTACCATCAGCTTATCGGGAAGCCACTGCTGATGCAGTCGGGGAGCCACGACCGCTTGCCTCGCGTTCATGTCGTAGACCAGCACATTCAACACGACTTGCAGCACGGTTGTAATGATGGTGCTACCGCCAGGAGAGCCTGCCACGAGGCGCAATTGTCCCTTTTCCGTCACGATCGTCGGCGTCATGCTGGAGAGCGGCGTTTTACCAGGCGCGATCGCATTTGCATCGCCACCCACCAGTCCAAAGGCATTGGGCACACCAGGCGCGATCGCGAAGTCGTCCATTTCGTTGTTGAGAATAATCCCGGTTGCCGGCACCACGACGCCAGAGCCAAAGCCAAGATTGACCGTAAACGTAAGGCTCACAGCATTGCCTGCACTATCCACCACGCTGAGATGGCTGGTATCGTGAGACTCTTTGCCGAACCGCTTTAGCGTTTCTGGATCAGCCGCTCGTACCTGGCTAGCCGATCGTGCCTTCTGTGGATCAATCTCCTGACGGCGCTGCTTTGCATAGGCAGGGCTGATCAACGCCGCAACGGGCACTTTCACAAAATCGGGATCGCCTAAATAAACGGCGCGATCGGCATAGGCAATCCGCATCGCTTCTACTATCAGATGGAGTGCGTCCGGGCTATGCCAGCCCATCGCCTTGAGATCCGTATCACCCAGAATATTTAGGATTTCTAGCAGATGCACGCCACCGGATGATGGGGGCGGCATCGAACAAATGCGCGTTGCCCGAAAGTTGCCGCACACCGGATCGCGCCAGATGGGATGATAGCGTTTCAAATCTGCCAGCGTAATTAACCCTTTGTTGGCAGACATATCTTGAGCGATCGTCTCTGCCAGTTTGCCTGTGTAGAAGCTCTGAGGCTCGTTGGCAATGGTGGTCAGAGTCTTCGCCAAATCTGTTTGCACCAACTGATCGCCTGGCTGTAAAGGCGTGCCATTGCGGGTAAAGATTTTACGGGCAGCCGGGTTTTGTTGAAGCGTTTTTTGTTGAGCGATCGCGTCTGCCAACCGCCAGCTTACCGGAAAGCCTTTCGCCGCCAGTTGGATTGCTGGAGCCACCACGTCTTTCCAGGCCAGCTTGCCATAGCGATGCTGTACCTCATAAAGCCCTGCCACCGTTCCTGGTACGCCTACCGCTAAATAGCCATCCGTACTGGCATTGGGGCGCACTTTGCCCTGGGCATCCAGATACATCTTTGGGGTTGCGGCTAGCGGTGCCCGTTCACGGAAATCGAGTGCCTTGACTTCACCCGTTTTGCCCAACCGCACCAGCAAGAACCCGCCTCCGCCAAGACCTGCTGACGCGGGCTCTACCACCGAAATGGCGAGCGTGGTTGCTACTGCTGCATCGATCGCGTTGCCACCCTGTTTCAGCATCGATAGACCTGCTTCACTTGCTAAGGGATGGGCTGAGGCAACCATGCCCCGTTTTGCACGATCGGGATAGGGAAAAGCGCGATCAAGCGCTGTGCGATCCGAAATCGCACGATCGACCACTACCCGCTCCGGAACTGCCCTTACACTCTGACTACTAACCAGCAGCACCATAAGGCACAGCAGTGGGCGTGTCAGTTGCTTCCGCGCAAATCGTTGGTTCATGTTTCATCCCCAAAGCAGACATTCATCACTTTACCGCCTCCGTCCAGCCTTACTCCTCACAAAAACAAAAAGACCCCTGACAGACTGTCAGAGGGTCATTTCCGCACACAACCAAGGAGAAAACAATAAAACAACTTCAGCTAAGCACACCTGGACTAATAACGTGGTGTAGTGGACTCCATTTCAAAGGCAGATGATAGTGCTTCCTGAGGAACCAGCGTTAGCATCATTTCCGGATGTTCCAGGAAAGGATACTTGCTCAAAAGAGCGACCTCTGTTGGCTCAAGCCTGTAAGCCTGTCGTACTCTATAGAGGATGGCGAGCACAAACAGCCCAATCACGGCCCCAAGCCCTGCAACTTCAGCTTCGGTGACATTAAGCCGCTTGGAATCACCCATCAGACCAAAACCATAACGATGCTTGAATTCATCAGAGTGACGCAAAGAAAATTCAGAGCCGCCGTTCCCACTCAAACGACTCCTATCATCTGCTCCACTGAGCCTATCTGAATCATTGCGATTTTCTGGGCTGTCAAAGCGGCCTAAACCACTAAAAGGGCAGGCACTCACCAACATCGATGAACCGAGCAGTAAGGCACCACTAACAATCGCGATCGCCGCAATGTTTGACAAAGGGGGGCGGAATTGGGGCATAACCTTGTTGCAAGTAAAGGTTGTGACGATTATGGGCGAGTCGGTGCCATTAAACAGGCTAATACGATACAAAAGCAGAGAAGACCTAGAAACGGAGCAAAAAACAGGCTCCATAGCTGGTTGAGCGCCCTTTCTCAAAAAGACATTATTTCTGATGCAAAAAGAGAGAAGTTTTTGTTTGCAAATATACACTTCTATCCCGTACCAGCCCAGACTTAGGTTACGCTATCAAAAGCGTCGATCAAGCGCTGTTTAGAGCGCTGTCAAAAGACAGATCCGATCGCTAACCTAGTTCCCTTTAAGCCTAGTGACCTAATCGATGCAGATCCGTCGTCGTCCACCCAATCCTGCGGTTTCTGTACAGGAATTGCGCTATCAGGTAAAGGTACCGGATGCAGCCCCTCGCCATATTCTGGAGGAAATCGTCTGGCAAAAAGAGGCTGAAGTCGCTCAATGGCGCGAGCGTGTGCCGTTGCTAGAGCTGCAAAAGCAGGTGCAAGATCTACCAGCACCACGAAATTTTTTGCAGGCTCTCCGCCAGGGTAAGTCTCGTCCTGCCGTCATTGCCGAAGTCAAGAAGGCATCTCCTAGTAAAGGGGTGATTCGGGAAGATTTTGACCCCGTCGCGATCGCTCGCTCCTATGAGCAGGGTGGTGCAACCTGCCTTTCAGTACTCACCGACCAAACGTTTTTTCAAGGCAGTTTTGAGTATCTTGCCAGCATTCGTCGGGTAACCGAGCTGCCGTTGTTGTGCAAGGAATTCATTATTTACCCATACCAGATGTACCTGGCAAGGGTAAACGGTGCGGATGCCGTACTCTTGATTGCAGCCATTTTGTCTGACAAAGATCTTCAGTACTTTCTCAAAATTGCAGCCACCCTGGGCTTAACCGCGCTGGTCGAGGTGCATACCTTAGCAGAGCTCGATCGCGTACTATCACTAGAAGGCGTTGCTCTAGTTGGCATCAACAACCGTAATCTACAAGATTTTTCAGTTGATTTACAAACCACCTGTCGCCTGCTGGACGATCGCCAGGAGCAACTGCGATCGCGAAACATTCTGATTGTCAGTGAATCTGGTCTTTATACGACTGAGGATTTGCAATTGGTAATGAATGCAGGTGCCAGTGCAGTACTGGTGGGCGAAGCACTTATGCGGCAACCTGATCCTGCCGTTGCGCTAAGCACCCTCATTGGGGGTAGTGCAGACGTTGGGGCTACTGCAAACTCCCCAGCATCAAATCCACCGTTACCTGCCCCGCCCTCAGGAGAGGCTGGCTAAGCCGAATCTGTTCTGCGTGTTTATCGATCGGCACGTTGTCGTTCATGCACGCTGAACGCTGCTCCACCCTTGTTCAATTGATTTACGCTAAAAGGTAGCACGTTCCCATGGAACCCATTCCCCTCCCCTCCCATATTCATTACGAGCTTCTCCTCCAGCTTTTGGAGCGGCAGACAATGGTTGCCGTTGGTCGGCAGGTTCCATCCCAGGCACAGGTACACCAGTTGATCATCACGTTGCGCAAAGCACTCGCCTTACAGAAGCAGTTAGAGGAAGACTGTCAGCGTCATCACTTGCCGATCGAGTACCGTTGGTCGCTCAACAATCTCACTACGGAGAAAGAGCTTAAAGATGCCGTGCTGAGTTTGCAAAACGAGTAGCCTATCGTGCTTTTTAGAGTAATAGGTGGTATTTTCAGTCTCTTTACTGGACAAGGCGATTTGGATAAGCGTTTAATCGACAAAATTGTTTCAAACAGTATCGTTTACGGTGGCGATTCTGCACTTGATCAACTACTTTAGATTCAATCTAGCGGTCGGAGTTAGGGCTTGGAATCATGGACAGTCAATACTAGAGCTGGAGCTTGCTCTAAGGTGGCGAAGGCAAAAGCCCCTGGAAGAAGCTGCTTTAGACGGAAACTTCTGAGCCTGACGTCTGTTTAGAGCGCTAACTGCGCTGGCTTATCGCTTTCGGGAGGTCCTGCGTGTCTGAACCGAATTTAGCCTACAGTGCCTTGATGTCAGAGAGTAGACACTCTGACGATCGGAGCCTGCTGGAGACTGTGCCATTAGATGCAGGAAACATCAGCCCGTCCCCTGGAGCAGCGATCGCTCAAGGCACAGAATCACTAAAGAACTATTTAGACGCCTGGGTCGCCACTCATCACGAGACCAATGCGATTGATCCTGAGTTTATTGCGGCCCTCACCCAACATGCCACTATTGCACTGGAGTCTCAGCGACGGCAGTGGGAACAGGAGCAGGAATTCTTGCGCACTGAGCTAAGACAGGCGCGATCACACTCTCACGAGCAACTTGAACGCATCCGTCATTTGGAGCAAGCACTGGATCAATCGGTTGCCTCGCTACGTGAAATGCGACTCCAGGCCGTCGATCAGCAGCTTCTAGAAGCACAGCTTGCCTCAACGGAAGAAATTTCTAACATTCAGCAGCAGGCGATCGCACGATTAAAGCTACAGTTGGCACAGCAACAGCAGGCGTTAGACGCTCAACTGGTTGAAACGCAAACGCGCGATCGCTCCCTGCAGACGCTTTTGCACACGATGGAAGCGCTCACCCAGGCACAGCAGCAGGAGCTAACCCAATTACAGACTCAGATTGCCTGCGATCGCGCCGACGTGCAAGCATATCAACACCAGTTGGAAGAACAGCTGGAGCACCTGCAAACAGACTTGCAAACCCAGCAAGCCCGCGCTACGGCTCTAGAAGCCCAATCTCTCGATGCGTGCGCTTTGGCGAAGCATTTAGCCGCACGCTTAGAGCAAGCTCACGCTCAGGTCAGCGAACTCTCACAGATTCTGAGCGATCGCCAGGCCGCACTTGGGCAACTGGAGGTAGAGATCCAGCAAGCACACGTCACCTTGCAGGAGCAACAGGCATTGCTGGATCGGCTGCAACAAGCCCACCCGCAGCAAACTTCGACGGGTGTGCTCGTGTCTTCCAGCACAACGACAGAGAGCCGCCCTCCAGCCATCACCCCCGATTTAGCCACTGCCCACGCCAAAATTGTGGCGCTCGAAGCCCAGGCAGCGAAACAAACAACCGCTCAAGCCATGCTCAGGCATGCCTGCCAGGAACTTGAAGAAGAGCGCGATCGTCAGCACGTTCGGCTGACAGAGCTGGAACAGCAGACGAATGACATGCAAGAGCAGATTTTGCGGCAGGCCCAGCAAGCCAGTGAGTATGAAACCGCCATCCAGCACTGGAAAGATCGATGCTTTAGCAGCCAAAGCGGGGTACTCAAGCTGAAAGCCCTGCTAGAGAGCGTTTTACCAAACCCTCCGGCTGAGCTATCAGACGTGTTAGCGGTGCTGCTGGCTGCTGCGAATGAAACCACTGAACCTGGTAGCCCTGGTTTGCTACCCCCAACGCCCTTCAATCGTGAACCCAAAGTCGATCTCCCAGACTTCTTGATCCGACGTCGCAATCACAAAACGCGGCGATCGTAGTTCTGGATGCGTCCATCTGGAGGTGGCGTCCTATCAAGCTGTTGGTTCTGGCTGCTCTATAGGGAGTTTGATCACAAATTTAGTGCCCTGCCCAAGAGTAGAGAAGCATTGCAGGGAACCTTTATGCTTTTCCGTCACGATTTGATGGCTAATAGACATCCCAAGTCCCGTTCCCTTCCCCATTTCCTTTGTCGTAAAGAAGGGTTCAAACAATCGCTGTCTGACCTGTTCTGGCATACCACCAGCGTTATCAGCAATTTGAATCGTGACCCAACCAGGTTCCGTAACGGCTGTAGAAAGATGGATTTTGGGTGAAAACGAAGCCATTGCTTCAACGGTTTCGCTGGCTTCTTGGGTCTGCTGTTTGTACCCCATCCGTTCTTCCAGTGCATCAATCGCATTGCTAAGAATGTTCATAAACACTTGATTCAACTGCCCACCAGAGCATTCCACTTTAGGCAACGCTCCATAATCCTTCAGGATTACAATGGCTGGACGAGCGGCGCAGGCCTTCAAACGGTTGTCGAGAATCAGGAGAGTGCTATCAATGCCTTCATGGATATCGATCGCTTTCGTTTCAGATTCGTCCAATCGTGAGAAGACGCGGAGAGACTTAACAATCTCCCGAATGCGCTCGGTGCCAACTCGCATAGAAGCAAGTAATTTGGGTAAATCTTCAGCCAAAAAATCAACTTCGATCGCGGCTGACTTTAGCTGAATTGCCGCCGTCGGTGCAGGGTACTCTGTCTGATAGAGCGCCAGCAGTTCAAGCAAATCTTCCATGTACTCATTCGCATGAGACAGGTTGCCGTGGATGAAATTAACGGGGTTGTTGATTTCATGCGCCACACCTGCCACCAACTGCCCCAGCGTAGACATCTTTTCGCTCTGAACAAGCTGCACCTGGGCATGTTGAAGCTGATGGAGCGATCGCTCTAATTGCTCGGCCTTCTCACGTTCTCTCGCTTCACTCACCCGTAGTGCAGCTTCTGTCTCTTTCCGCTGTAGAATCTCCAATTCCAGATTACGGCTAGTTTCCAATGCTTTCATCAGGGTAGAAAACGCCCTCAACGCGGTTACAACAGCAATAAACAGTCGTTGTGACGTTAGCTCAGTTTTCGTTTTGTAATCATCAATGCCGTAGTTTACAACAACGAGGTTTTCGGGTGCTTGCCCCGGTTGTCCAGTGCGTAAAATGATGCGAACAAGTTGATTACCTAACTGTTCACGAACAAATTTCACGACCTGCAAGCCTGCATCCTCAGCTTCCATGACCACGTCTAGCAAAACAACCGCAATGTCAGGATGAGTCCGAATAATTTGTCTGGCTTCCTGCCCCGAATAGGCATGCAAGAAGCTTAATGTTTTACCCTCCAGGGTAAAGTCACTGAGTGCCAATTCGGTAACTTGATGCACTTCTACTTCATCATCTGCAATCAGCACTTTCCAGCTTGCTATAGGTGAATTTTCTATTTCTTCAGCAAAAGGGACTGCTTCTTGCTCATCCGCAAACACTAATTCATCACTCTGGTTCGTAGCAAATTCTTGCATGATTTGTAAGCTCGTCTTTTTTGTGGATGAGAGGCTCAAATGGAGGCGAAATCAAGATCCAGGCAATGCGTTGAAAGGGGCTATTCTGAGGTCTAAGCGCTACCGTTTGTTCAAACTATTTTTTGTTTAGCTGTCTGTCAATGCTTCGAGACACATGGGAATTTTGAGCGTGAATTGTGTTTTCAAACCGGGTTGGCTCTCACAATGGATGGTTCCACCCATTTTTTGTGTCACCAAGTTGTAAACAATGTGTAGGCCTAATCCGCTACCACCTTGCCCTCGCTTTGTGGTAAAGAATGGCTCAAAAATTTTGTTTAGATGATCAGGAAGAATTCCTTTGCCATTATCGCCATAGACAAAGATAAGATGCTCATCTACTTGTTGGAATTCAATTGTGATTATGCCTCGATCGCCCTCGTTATAAGCATGAATCACTGAATTCATAATCAGGTTTGTCAAGATTTGAGAAAAGACACCTGGATAATTATCCAAACACAAATCATGATCACCGTGAATGTGTATGGTATGCCCAAGCGGCTTTAACTTCGGGCTCAGCTGAAGTAGAATCTCTTCCAAATAGGTCTTAATGTTAAAGCGACGTCTCGTTTCACTCGATTGATCAACCGCAATCTGTTTAAAGCTGTGGATCAGTTCAGCCGCGCGATTAAGATTTGCCAGTGTCATCTTGCTACTCTGAGTCGCCAACTCTAGAAATTTTGCTAAATCAGAACGTTTCATGGAGCCATTACTAAAGCTCTGTGCAAATGCTTCTGTTTTTTCTACTAATAAAGAGGCGGCTGTAACACCAATGCCGATCGGAGTATTAATTTCGTGAGCAATGCCTGCAACTAAACCACCTAATGCCGCCATTTTCTCTGTTTGAATGAGTTGCTCTTCAGCCTGCTTCAAATTATGCAGCGTTTGCTCAAGCTGTTTTGCTTTTTCTTGCACTTTCGCTTCTGCCTGTTCGCGCTCCTTCACTTCTTGCTGAAGCTGAAGGTTTTGTTTATCAAGTTCTATTTGTGCCAACTCACGACTTTCCTGCGCCAGAACCAACCACCACGAGCCCATACCAATTAAGACTAACAAGGCAGCATAAACTTCAATCAGCGTGATAAAAGCCCTTCTGGAGGCGTCTAAGGGGGCAGTCATCACTGTCTCAGTTTGATGATAGTAAGCGAACCCAAACATAACGCCAACAATGCCAGCAATGCTCAAAAAGATTGTGAGGTACTTGAGCATTCTGCCCACTAAATCAGAGGGTATTTTATCTTGAAAAACCGTTTGTGCAATGGTTTGAGCAAGATTCAAAAGCGGGTAAGAATTTTGTTTGGTGGGCTCTTTGCACACATCATGGCAGCGGGCATTCAGACTACAACATAAGGAACAGATAGCTCCTTCATAAACCGGACAATGTGCAATATCGTATGATTCGTACTCACCATCACACACGCGACAGCGCACCACATTTAAGGAGAGTGCTGTTTGATTTTGATAATGAGTGTTTGAGCGAGCAATATAGTATTTACTTTTAGTGAGGACAGCGATCACAGGTGCCAACACAAAGGCTAAACCCAACGCAATTAAGGGAGCATAGGCCTGAGCGATCGACCCCAAGGCTCCCGTAAACGCCACGATGGAAACCAGTGAGCCAATCACCATTGACCCAAACCCAACCGGGTTCACGTTGTAGAGGTGTGCTCGCTTAAACTCGATATATGAAGGGCTGAGTCCTAAAGGTTTATTAATGATCAAATCAGCCACGATCGCGCCGACCCAGGCGATCGCCACATTCGAGTAAAATCCCAACACTATTTCCAGGGTTGAAAACACATCCAGTTCCATTAACAGAAGGGCGATCGTGACGTTAAAAACGAGCCACACAACGCGCCCCGGATGGCTATGCGTTAGTCTCGAAAAAAAATTGGACCACGCCAATGAGCCTGCGTAGGCATTCATAACGTTGATTTTGATTTGCGACAGCACCACGTACAAAATCGTGACGGCTAGCGCAATGTCTGGATTTGAGAAAACGTACTCAAACCCCACCAAATACATTTGCGTCGGCTCATTAGCGCGCGACAGGCTGACCCCATGACTTACGGCCAGTGACGCCAAAAAAGCTCCTGCTAGCTGCTTCAAGGCTGCCAGCAAAATCCAGCCTGGGCCTGCAAACACTACAGCAAACCACCACTTGCCTCGATTGGTCGCTTCTGGGTTTGGCAGAAACCGCAAAATGTCTACCTGTTCACCAATTTGAGCAATCAGCGAGAAGGATACCGTTGCGGCCGCACCTAAGAGCAGCGGACTAAAGGCAGTACCGCTTGGCGATCGACCTGCAAATTGAATCCAATGAGAGAGCGCTTCCGGTTCCTTATACAGAATGCAGCCGAAGGGCAACAGCAACAAGACAAGCCAGAGGGGTTGGGTCCACAGCTGGAGTTGGTTAATCAGGGTGATCCCAAAAAACACCAACGGGATCACAAGCAAGGAACAAACGACATAGCCGATCGCTAGCGGTAGATGAAAATACAGTTCCAACGCTTGCGCCATAATGGCCGCTTCGAGCGCAAAGAAAATGAAGGTAAACGATGCGTAGATAAGCGACGTAATCGTCGAACCAATGTACCCAAATCCTGCACCACGGGTCAGCAAGTCCATATCAATGTTGAACTTGGCCGCATAGTAAGTAATCGGCAATCCTGTCAGAAAAATGATGCCCGATGCCAGCAGGATGCCCCATAGCGAGTTTGTGAACCCATAGCTGATGGCGATCGAAGCGCCGATGGCTTCCAGTGCAACCGCCGAAATGCCCCCGATCGCAGTGTTGGCAACCAGAAACTCTGACCAGGTGCGGAAGGATTTAGGTGCAAAGCGCAGGGCGTAATCTTCAATCGTCTCCGTAGCAACCCAGGCATTGTAATCACGGCGATCCTGAACAACCTTGAGGCTTGGATTAGTTTGCATGGAACACTGAAGGATGAGCGGTTGGTTTAAGCGTGTTGTCTTAAAGCAGTAGATGATTGATGCAGCGACAGTCTTGATGACTGCCAATCATGAGTGACGAAGCTTGGCTGTGACAAACGTCAGTAAGCGTGACTGTAATTTAGACGGCGCGATCGTTCTGCTCTCATAAATCCCTAAGAGAGTACAAAAATCAACAAATGTAAAAATCAACCTGAGAGTATGAGGCCTCTCGCTTCGCCTGGGACTTTATGGGCGGTAGTGCGGTTTCAAGTGGGTGTCTCACCACGTTGGCACGCCTGTAGAAGACCCTCTCAGGATGGTTTAAAGGTTAGAAATTATGTCATCCTGGGATAGGCCGCTATTGTGTGTGATGTTCTCAATTCCCAAGGCAGACCCATGGACGACAAGTTGATGCTGATGATTCCCGGCCCCACTCCGGTGCCAGAGCAGGTTTTACTCGCAATGGCGAAGCACCCGATCGGGCATCGTAGCGGCGACTTTTCCAAAATCATGGCGGAAGTTACTGATGGATTGAAATGGCTGCACCAAACCCAAAATGACGTACTGAGCTTAACGGTGAGCGGTACAGGTGCAGTTGAAGCAGCAATCATCAACTTTTTGAGTCCGGGCGATCGTGTCCTGGTCGGCAGCAATGGCAAGTTTGGTGAGCGGTGGGTAGAAGTTTCCCAAGCCTATGGTTTGAACGTTGAGCCAATCAAGGCGGAGTGGGGGCAGGCACTTGACCCAGAGAAGTTTCGGGAGGCCTTAGAGGCTGACACGCAAAAGACGATCAAAGCCGTCATCATCACTCACAGCGAAACGTCAACGGGGGTGTTGAATGATCTGGAAACCATTAACCGTCACGTCAAAGCGCACGGAGAAGCACTCATCATCGTTGATACCGTAACCAGCCTCGGTTCTTACAATCTACCGATCGATGCTTGGGGGTTGGATGTTGTGGCTTCTGGTTCTCAAAAGGGCTATATGGTGCCTCCGGGCTTAGGCTTCGTTGCGGTTAACGCAAGAGCATGGGAAGCGTACAAAACGGCTAAGCTCCCCCGGTACTATCTGGATTTAGGCAAGTATCGTAAAGATGCGGCGAAAAACACCACTCCCTTCACGCCGCCGGTCAATATGTTTTTTGCTTTGCAGGTTGCACTACGCATGATGCAGGCAGAAGGGCTAGAAAACATTTTTGCCCGCCACCAACGCCTGACAAACGCCACTCGTGCCGCTGTAAAAGCATTGGGATTACCGTTGTTGGCTCCCGATCAGTCAGCGAGTCCGGCGATTACGTCTGTGATCCCTGATCGCGTTGATGCTGAGCAAGTGCGCGCTGTCATGAAAAAGCGGTACGACATTATTCTTGCAGGCGGGCAGGACCACCTCAAAGGCAAGATTTTCCGCATTGGGCATCTAGGCTTTGTCAGCGATCGCGACATTTTGACTGCGATCGGTGCTTTAGAGGCAACGTTACAAGAACTTGGCTACGAAAGCTTTACCCCCGGAAGTGGTGTAGCAGCGGCAGCCAAAGTTTTTGCTTCAGCGTAATCAGCTTACCCTGCTCTCACGGCGTGCTTGACTTTGACGTATGCAGCACGCTCCCTTGTCATGCGGACTTTCTAATGTCCGGGCCTCTCTAAGGAGTCGTTGCTTTAGCGGGTGGAATGGCATAGTCGGCAGGGCTAATGCGATTTCTACCAGAGGGTTCGGGATACGCCTGTGAATGCAGTTTTTGAATTGCGTCTGTCCACTGGCCAATCTTATCCTGCGCTTCTTGATAAAGTGCGCTGCCAAAGCTGACGTTGCTTGCTTCTGCAATCGCCGCCTGTAGCGAAGACGTATCACCCTTGCTTGCCAATTGTATGGCGCGGGCAAGATAAGGACGGTCTTCAAGCTCTTGCAACTGACGATTCCAACGGTCAATCGATCGCTGAGCCTCTTCATAGCGAGGAGTGCCGTAAAGTACCAATCCAGCCGCATCCATTGCTGCTCTCAAGCCTTCTCCTGTGCCAGCGCTTGCCAATCTACGTGCACGATCGAGGTTTTCGGTGGCTTCGCGCGCCTGGTCTTTCTGCCAGTTTGATACCAGATCGGGTTCAGCCGTGTACTTTGTCTCGGAGGCTTTCTGGCGCTCGCGCTCTACTTTCGCCTGAGCTGCTTGTCCTTCCTTCGCTTCCTGTATTTTTTGTACCAATTCCTGGTAGCGATCGTTACTCCAATAGCGACTGGTCAACTGCCGCAACTCTCTGGCCTTTTCAAAGGCTTGCTCCCACTGATTTCGCTCTGCCGAAGCTTCCGCATCACTGTAGATCGTTTGGGCATCATCCCAGGCAGATTGCCAGGACTTGATGCGTTCATCGGCAGTTTTGTATGCCCCTGCGGTGACAGGAATGCGACGAGCTGTGCTGATCGCCTCTTCAAGGTTGCCATCCTGAAACGAGTTTTCAGCCAGCTCCAACAGCTTTTGGGATGCCTGTTCCACCAGTTGCTCGCTCTGAGCCGCGAGTGGGTGGTCGGCAGGTACCAGTCGTGCCAGCCTGATTGCTTCTGAGAGGCTGTCGATCGTCTGCTGACTTGCGCTTGCCTTAGCACAGTAAAAACCAGCAGCGATGGAATCATCAGTTGCTGTTGCGGCTTCTGCATTTGCCTGACAGTCTGCAAGTTGCTGAAAACGCAACATATCAATGGCCCACCACCCTATGGCAAATGGACAAACCAGCAGCAACCCAATTCCCAATAGGCGCAAATACAGTACATTCTTCATCTTCTGGAGCTTACATCATTCCCAAACGGTTAGCTAGCGTGTATCAGCGGCACTTACATGCAAAGAAGCTATCATCAGTTATAGCAAGACCTTAAATGCAAAAAGAGCGGGCTGTGGTCAGTCCGCTCTCTGATTGGAGGAAGCAATTGTCTAAAGAGGCGATCGAGGCGTCAGGCTTGTTCGAGCCAATCATAAATTTGCTCCAACTGCTCCAGGGTCACTAACCCGTACTGCCAGAGAATCATTGGCAATGGCCCCGGATCATGTTCCCGATGGCGCAGTGCGATGGCCAGCGAGGCAGCCGAAATTGACAGGTCTTCCTGCAGGAACCGAATCAATCGAGAGTAGGTTGTCGGAGCCGTCATGGTTGGCCTCAGAACTAGTGGTAAGTCAATCAATAATTGACGGGTAGGTAAAGTCCGAGTTGTTGATTAGGGTTAAATTTTCTGGGTCTTCGACCCGTCAAAATTTTCCTGACGGAACACTAGGACACTATTGTGAGTTAAGGAGTCAAGGGCTGAGAAGGCTATCAGCCAGTCTTTAAGCTGTCTACACAATTTCTAGTGGGACTATGTAGTTTCTATCTGACGAATGACACCCTTCATTCGATCAGCAACATCTGTGAGCGTATTGGTCTCTCAGGGTCGTTAATGCCTACTTAAGCAAGCACAGTCACTAAAAGGCATCTGCGGATCTACAGAACCGCGCCACTATTTTGCCAGTGACTTTAGCTTTTCTTCAGCTTTTCTACGTAAAGTCTGAATCAGCGCTCAGTGTGTGATCGCTCAAAAGGCTGTCGAAACTACTTTTACTGCCTTTCTGCTGTGCCAACAAAACGCGGGTTCAGTTTATCTTTGTTTACAGGAAGACCCAGACGTTTCTTTGAGCAACAGAAACTCCTCACATTAGATGCCCAGGTTAGCGGTTATTTGGGCTAGCAAACTCTACCCAGCGAAGGATTACAGTAGCACCAACGTCCCAAAAAGAATCTGAAATCCGGTAAGCTTTGTGGCACGGCAGGAGTGGTTACTGTTTTTGCACCAACACGCGATCGCCCTGCTTCAAACCAAGTTCTTGTGCTCGCCCAGCTCGTAATTCAATCACCTGATCCACCAAAGCATTGGGTCCATAAATGGGACAAGGATCCGCTTTACACGGTTGAACATTGCTGGCTATTCCCTGCACTTTACCTTTAAGCAAAAAGACCATGTCCAGCGGAATGAGCGTGTTTTTCATCCAGAAGGCAACTCGGCGCGGCGGATCAAACGGAAAGGCCATGCCTCGATCGTTGGCTAATTCTGTGCGATACATGAGCCCAATTTCTTGTTGCTCCGCAGTTTGTGCAACTTCAAGCTGAATTGTCTGATCCGCAACGCTAAAGCGGGCTGAGAGTGGCAGCATTTGACCAGAATTTGCGGCTGTTTGTGTGGTTGCTGACTGATTTATAGAGGGCATAGCGTTGGAAGTACCGCTACCATTGGGCGTTTCTGCAGGTACAGAGGAAGAACAACCCAGCAGAAGGCAGGTAAGCATAATACTGGTGCCATGCTTTAATGCAGCCCAACAACCTGGTGCTACCCGGCGATCGCGTCCTTGTCTCATCATCCAACTCAATGGTCTACTCCTCTTACCATAGGGTTAACTAAACGTTAGAGCAAAAGCTGGACTAAAGCACTCAATGTGCTGTGCTGCCTCGCTACTGCCCAAACGAACGCGCCTGCGTCTTCTCTTTAGTCTCCTAACACAGCAACTGAGTTCCTCACATCAGCGGCTCATTTGCCAATTTAGGCTTCGCGCATGACATAGCCAACACCACGAACCGTTTGGATCAGACGCTTTTCGCCTTCGTCTTCAATTTTCAGCCGCAGGTAGCGAATATAGACTTCAATTACATTCGATTCGCCAACAAAGTCATATCCCCACACGTTCTCAAGGATTTGTTCTCGTGTCAGGACTTCGCGAGGATGCTCCATCAAGTATTTGAGTAGTTCAAATTCTTTCATCGTCAAATCGATCGCCCGTCCGTTTCGTAAAGCACGACGAGTTGAAAGATCTAAAATCAGGTCGCCAAAGCGTAAGCGTTCACTGGCGGGGTTATCTGGCTGGAGGTAAAGACGTACCAACTTGAGAAATTCTTCAGTCCGGTAGGGCTTCAGGAAGTAATCATCTGCGCCAGCTTCCAGGCATGCAACCCGATCATCCACGCTATCCCGAGCCATCATGAGCAACACTGGTACGCGGTTGCCAAGCGATCGCAAACGGTTGCAAAACCATAGCCCTGACTCGCCTACCAACATGCGATCGACCACAATCAGTGAAGGCTGTAACTCTGTGGCTTGACGCAGTCCAACAATAGCATCGGGTGCCATCACAATCTCATAGCCAGACTCTTTAAGGTCAAGGCTGACGTGGTTTGCCAGCGCTTCATCGGTTTCAACCAGCAGCACGCAAGGGGTTGAGTCAGGCAGAACGCTATTCATACACAGTAAGAAGACAGGATCAATTGCGTTATCTCAATGGAAGGAGTCACTAGGAATGAATACTCAGCCACTTTCCTTACTGTTGTAGCACGTCAAACGCGTACTGGATAGCGTAGGTTCCGCCGCTAAAAGCGACAGCATTAGCTTCAAGTCTTGTAAACCAACCTATTACCGTGATTGAAAAGGCCGAAAGATTGAGGCTTAGGGTAGCTCAACAGATGACGGTTTTGCGACATGGGGCAGCCCCCAACCCAGCTTTTCGCGCAGAAGGTGAAAAAATTCTGGCGATCGCAGCCGTATGAAGCGCGCCTGATAGGCCGATCGCTCAATTCGCACCCGATCTTCTGGGAAAACATAGCAACCACCATTGCCATCCACCACCATGACCATCCGATTCGGCGTTGCTGGAAAGATAGTCACTGGCTCTGTATCGGCAAATACCAGGGCACGTGATGCCAGCGAATGGGGACAGATCGGTACGAGTTGGAGGACAGGTACGCCAGGTGTAACCACAGGGCCACCCGCTGAAAGAGAATAGGCCGTTGAACCTGTTGGCGTTGACACAATTAAGCCATCAGCCGCAATATCAACAGGAGCATGATTGCCAATTTTGACCTCAAAGTGACACATGCTGGTCAAAGGCTCGCGGTGAATCACCATTTCGTTGAGGCAAAGCGCTTCCCACAACATCGCCTCGTCACGGTACACCTGCACCCGAAGCATCGCGCGCTCTTCAATTTCGTACTCGTCCGCGAGAATACCGTCCAATGCGTCGGGCAAATTGTTGAGATAGGTTTCTGTGAGAAACCCCATATGCCCTGTATTCACGGTTAGTAACGGAATACCATACGGCGCTACCTGCCGAAATGCAGACAGAACAGTGCCATCGCCACCCAGGACGATCGCAAAGGCCATGTCTCGATCGAATCCAGGCGCGTTCAGGTAATCGATCGGCATGTGACACACCGGACCTTGCGGATCGGAATAGCCAAGAATGCCGCCAGCGCCAGTCGCTAGAAACACTTCCCAGCCATACGCAACGAGTTTGCCTTTTAATTCTTCGGCAGTCCGACAAGCCACAGGCTTGATGTCATTGTAAATAATGCCAGCTTTGGGCACGGCGTAGACTCATCTGAAGGGGCAATGCTTGGGTATTAGGGACTATACCATTTCGAGCGGTCTACCTGGACACTCTAAAATCTGGGGTAGGCTCGCTTTTTATCCGTTTTCTTTTTGCCTTTAGATTTTTCATAGTCAAGCTCCTTCAGCTTTTTGAGAATGCGGCTGAAGTAATCTTGTAAATAGGCTTCCAGAGTCGTCGTTTCATTCGGATCAAGCCCAAAGACCTTATAGACGTCCTCCATAGGCGCAGTCAACGGTTTACCCGAAGACACTACTTCGGCAAACGCAAGTCGATCAGAAATATTCCACGTCCACTGAAAGAACCGGGTCAGACGACGCACCGTTCGCATCAGGCCGATCGGCATGCGTGTAGTCTTCGCTTCACGGCCAGAGAGTCGCTCACATAAGCGAATAATTTCGTAAGCGCCCCAGGCGCGCGACCCGACAACGGGAAACGTTTTGTTCTCAGTTTCTGCCACCGTTAGCGCCCGTACTGCAAACTTAGCCACATCCTGCGTATCCATATAGGCGGTTGGCGACGTATCACCCATCACCCAGACGGACTGTCCTTCTAGAACAGGAATGGCGTATTGCCCAATCAGTCCCTGCATAAAGCCGCAAAGGCGCAGAATAGTGTAATTCAGCCCCGACTCAGCCAGAAACAGCTCCGCGCAGCGCTTGACTTCCATTAGCGGCACATCGGGATATTTTTCGGCATCCAGAATCGAGAAGAAAATGAAGCGTTTGACGTTTGCCGCTTTTGCCGCCTGAATGAGATTGACATTCCCCTGCCAGTCAACCTGCTTGACGTTGAGCGAATCTGTTGCCCGCGTCGTTGCGGCATCAATCACAGCATCAACATCCTTGAATGCGGGTGGCAAAGTTTCTGGCACACACAAATCACCCTGTACCAGTTCTGCACCCCACTCTTTTAAGAAACCTGCCTTTTTAACGCTGCGAACCAAACAGCGAACCTGGTGTCCCTCATCTAATGCTCGGCGGGTTACTTGTCTTCCTAAAGTGCCGGTGGCACCCACAATTAATAAATTCATGAGGGAGTCGCAGCTAATTCTTAACTTTTTATAAGATTTTATCAGAAATTGTTGCGCTGTCTGCCTGAGTTAAGGAGAGACAATCACATCGTACAATTGCCTGACTTGGTTGACTTTAACTTACTTCATAGCCGTCTTACAACGTCGATCGTGCGGAGGTCCTTAACTGAGAGGCCGCAATGAAAGTTGCACAAGATCAAAACGTTCGTGAATTTTCTCTCGGCATGAGGCCTCAAAACAGGGTTAATTTGGCGGCAGCGCAGCCATAAATCCATAAGGCTAGCTTCCTGTCGAAAGGTTTCGATCTCAGGGATTGAGACGACTAAAAAGCCCCTCACTCCTATCAAAGGAATTGGGGGAAGCCCGGCCAACTGCAAGCGCTTTGCGCTTACGGCAGTAAGCTGCAAGTGTGTGAACCGTTAACCACCACCGACACCATCAAAAGGTCTGCGGCTTTGAGTCGTCTGAAAACAAGCCCAGTAAAGGACCTAAAATTGCGCCAAAGACAAAGCCTCCTGCATGGGCCCAGTAAGCAACGCCGCCGCTTTCCATGCCAATGTTCATAGGGGCCTCTAAACTGGCCAACCCATAGAGTGCTTGCTGTAAAAACCAGAAGCCAAGAAAAGCAAAGGCGGGTACCCGGAATGTCCAGAAGAAAAACCCAAGCGGAATTAACGTCAACACTTGAGCTTTGGGAAAGCGCAAAATGTAGGCTCCCATCACTCCCGCGATCGCACCACTGGCTCCTAAAGACGGAATGGCTGACCCAGATGAGAAAAACCATTGCGTGAGTGCTGCAAGTGCGCCACAGACGAGGTAAAAAATCAGATAACGGACATGACCTAAACGATCCTCGACATTATTGCCAAAAATCCAAAGGAACAGCATATTGCCAGCAACGTGCAAAAAGCCACCGTGCAGAAATTGAGACGTAAAAAGAGTAATCCACTCTGGCAATGCCTGGGCAGGAAGCTGACCAGAAAAGCTGGCGGTTAATTCTCTGGGCACAACAGCCCATATGCGAAAAAATTGCTCAAGCTGAGGGGGAGACAGACTCAGCTCATAGAAGAACACAAGAATATTCGCAGCGATTAACGCATAAGTAACGATTGGAGTTATGCGCGTAGGATTATCATCACGAAGAGGAACCACTGATTTTTCCTTCTTTGTAGCTAGCTAGAAGCGAGGATACTACACTTCACCTTGAATCATTGCTGATCCAACGGTAGATTCCTAACAATGCGAACAACTTACCAACCCTTCTCGGCTTGCTCCAACACGTAGGTTGCGACATCTTCAATCTGCATGGCGTTGAGCCGTCCGCGAAAAGAGGGCATAGCGTTTTTGCCGTTCGTCACCTGCGTTTTAATCGCATCAAGCGATGCCATACCGTATTTTTCCAACGCTTCTTTCTTTAAAGTCTTCTTAGCTAGAATTACGTTATTGCCGCCTGTATGACAAGCAGCACAGGTTGCATTAAAAAGCTTTGCACCATTGGCAGCATTTGCCGCCTGAGCAGGAGAGCCTGCCAGACTCATTAGGAGTACGATCGCGATCAGCGCGAGCGATAGTCTCTTCAAACAGGTTTCCTCTACGTTATGTAAGGTTGTAAAGAACTCACGCAAAAAATATTTTAACGTTGTTGCGCTATGTTGCAATGTAGCGGTACAACGCATTTAGAAAAGCGTCTACAATCGGGCTTCAAAGTACTTAGCTTTGCAGCAATGATGCCAAAGCAACCTTAATCGATGCGGGCAATCCGTTTAGACACGAAAATGGAACTACCGTCACCAGTCTACCTGTAGTTCCATTTCGCTCTCGTAATTAGCCTGCAACCGTAATTTTGCCGACCATACCAGCACCTCGGTGAGGTGCACAGAAGTAAGAGTATTCACCAGCAGCCAAATCTTTGGGAATTGTCAACTCGTAGCCTGCGCCAGGAGTCATTTCAAGCTGAGGGTGAGAAAGGGATTTCGCCAGAGCTTTGTCATTACCAGGAATTGCTTTGTCGTCGAAAATCACGTTATGGGGAGGAACTTTGTTGACCACCCACTTGACAGTATCACCAGGCTTGACCGTCACATTGGCGGGTTGGAAAACCAGAAGACCATTGTCAGCACCCATTTTAACCGTGTAGGTTTCGGCTGCCGCTGGAGCGACAGACACGAAGAAGCTACCAACAACAAGTAAAGCAGCCATCAATGTGAGGCAGAGGCTTTTCGTAACAGAATTGATTGATTTCATAGCTCTCTTAGGGATTTAAAGCGCACATAACACCTTATAGATCTTAAACCAAATCTACGACAGCGCGTCGAAGAAACCAAATGGTTATGCTGTACGAACGACAAAATGTTGGCAAAGCCGCGAAACCTACTGTTCTCGAAACTCTGCGCCGCCCCAACCGGGTGCTTTCTGGGCTGCTCTCAACACAAAACCAGCCAGACTTTCAACTTGGGCTTGCGACAACCAGCTTTCAGGCACCTGACGACACCAAAAGGTGTCTTCCTGACCGTCATGGGTCATGGGTTGTCGAAGATAAGCTACCAGGCTGCTGACGGTATCCCGCCGAGGCACGGCGCTCTGCAGATCTGCCAACGATAGCGAGACGGTTGGATCTGGCAACGTGGCCCCGCCAACATGGCAATTAAGGCAGTTACGCTCAAAAAGCTGTTTGCCCGCTGCCAATTCGTCTGCCGCAAACAGGCGGGTCTCACCCTGCTCATTCACGACTAAAGGGACTGGATCAGTAACACGTAAGTAGCGTGTCACGTATGCATCAGCCGCAAACGCAGGTGTGGCAATCGCAAGCGGCAAACAAACCAAAACCGCGAAGAAGAACCCACGAATCCAGAAAACGCAGTGCTGCATGTGTAATGGCTTCCTCAAACTTAAAAAAGACCTGTGCGATCAGATTGTAGACTTTTGTTAAGCTTACCGTCTGATGTCACAGGTCTTTTAAGAAAGGTGCAGAGGGGTAATCTGCACCATCGCGTTGAAGGCACAGCCGCGCTTAATAGTAAATCTTGCCACCGCCCCACTTATCGCCAACAACTTTAGGTTGGAGCAGAATGTGCCCTGCGATCGCAACCAGGTCATCCTCCGTCAAGTTGCGCATTTCAGGGAAGTTATCCTTACTCTTCAGGCTAGGATGCACTTCTGCAATGGACTGTGCCCCATCATAAGTTGTAGGGTCTTTCATGTAATCCACCAAAGCATCGACGTTGTTGCGAGGGGGTGTTGCCAAAGACAACGACTCCGGATCAAGTCCAACGTTTGGATCGGTCTTTGTAACACCGCCAGCGTGGCACTGGGCGCACGCATACTGAAACAACCGTTTGCCTTCCTTGACTTGCTTAAGGCTCAGTTCAAGCGTTCCACCTTTAGCATCGAGTGGAATCGTGCGCGTCGCAGCATCTAGCTCAGCCGCAGAAACGCTGCTGACAAACAGCTGAAAAGTGAAGAATACAGTGGCTACAACAAGCCAGATGTACCTTTTAAGCATGGTTCTCCTTACTGTGGCTCAGGTATTTGGTTTATTAAGACACCGGACTCAGTCAACTGCACCTGGGGATGCCTGAGAGCATGCTTAAACGCAGCATTCTCGGTAAAGTCCAGTTGTGTTCAACGCACAAGCGTCAGGGCATGGAAATGATGACTTTACAGCCGCCAAAGCTAGACGAGTCTGGAGTTTAAAATGAATTCCTTTTAGATTGTACAGGTGAAGCGTACCGTCTATTGAACGGTCAAAGTTCTTCACACGTATGGAAGTGACGGCACGGAGTTGCGTGAGCAAAATTGGCTACACCACTATTGAGGCCGTTCCCTTAATACCGTTCTCTAAGAACGTCAAGTAACGACCACCGCACAACTAGCAACTGCTAGTCTTAGACTTCTGGCGTTGTGACCTGAAGTGGGCGAACACCTGTCAAGTGAACAGGTAAATGGGTGGGTGCTGCTGAGGGCTGATGGAGACGGATCAGTTGAGCCAGGGTTTTCTTAAGCTGAGTCCGGGGCACGATCGCGTCTACAAAGCCGTGTTCCAACAAATATTCTGCTGTTTGAAAATCATCGGGTAGCTTTTCGCGTAGCGTTTGCTCAACGACTCTCCGTCCTGCAAAGCCGATCGTGGCCTTCGGTTCTGCCAGGATAATGTCGCCCAACATGGCAAAACTAGCCGTGACGCCACCGGTGGTGGGATGGGTCAGTACCGGAAGGTACAGTAGCCGAGCCGCTCGATGCCGCTCCAACGCGCCCGAAATTTTTGCCATTTGCATCAGGCTCAGCATGCCTTCTTGCATACGAGCGCCACCAGAGGCACAAATAATAATCACAGGAAGCCGTTCACGAGTGGCACGCTCAATGAGTCGGGTCAACTTCTCGCCCACCACTGACCCCATACTGCCGCCCATAAAGCGAAAGTCCATCACACCCAGTGCAACAGGCAGTTCCTCAAGCTGACCCAACCCAGTTTGCACAGCGTCTAGAAGTTTCAACTTGTCCTGAGTTTCACGCAATCGATCGCTGTAGGGTTTGCGATCACGAAACTTAAGTGGGTCAGTCGCATAGAGCCCTTCATCCAGTGCAATCCAGGTGTTGGAATCAATGAGTTGGCGAATGCGTTCGTCGCTATAAACCCGAATGTGATGGTTACACTCCAGGCAAACCATCTGATTTGTGCGCAGGTCTTTCGTGTAGGTGAGCACGCCACAGGCTTCACACTTTGCCCAAAGCCCGTCCGCAATCTCCCGTTCCTGCCGATCTTTGCTGATGGGACCAGCTTTTTGCCGATTGGCAAACCAATCAAATAACGACATGGGCGCGGTAGTTCCTTACTAACTTGCTACCTGTCCATCCCTCAGCCAGAACTTTAAGCGTGCGATCAGAAGTCGAACAGATAGCCTAACTTTGCTAAATCTACTAATCTTGCAAACTCTAAATTTTGCGAACTCTAAATATATCAGACAGCGGTCAGCATTTTTTAGTTGCCGACTGATCATAGCAGGTTACTTGAGTCCTTCTATTTCCCCATCTAGAGCTTCGAGTAAGAGGATGGCTGCCTGCTCATCTTCGACACGAACCTGGAGCGCCGCAGAACTACCTTGCCCCATGTAAGGACCGATACCTCGATCAATCATACGAGCGGATATGCCGTGCGCAATCAGAACTTGCTGCAAGAGCTCTGCTTCCCATCGAAAGCGAGTCGTTCTGACTGTCATCCAAATCTCTGTATTGCCTTGATCTGCACCGCCTCTGGCCCCTAAAAAGCCCCACTCCTCAAGCAATTGAGTAGCCAATGACACAATACGTACCATACCAGTATGAAGGATACCTAGTGTATTCAATAGCACGACGTTAATTTCCGCAAAACCTGGGAACTCTAAAGCGAGACCAAGGTTAGTAATTGACATGGACAGCATCAGAATTTCAGGATTAGTGGGTTCCTCTGAATACGATGCGATCGCAGACGATTCGCTCAAAGACGAAGATAATGCGGCGTGGGTAATGGAATTGGAACCTTGTGTCCGTGACGAGTGGATCGAGCGCATCGGTTGGATTCGCCTGATTGATCGGTTGGCTGAAAATGAGCTAGTGGATTCTGGCAGTGCTGAATTTCGCAAGTTTTACTCCGGTTGGAAGTGGCTCTTACTTTGGGGACAAGTGAAGCCTGGATGCGCCTACCAGGATGTTTTAACCCGGATTAGCGCCCGCTGGTTTGGAGCCTCCTCCACTCCCGTCGATCGACTCTCGCTCTGGTCTTGGAATCGTTACATGAAGGCAATCTCGCGTTATCACGGCCATAATCTCATTGTGGATACGCTAGCGCAGTACGAAACCATGCTGAAAGACCTGGGTGGGGCTTACTTCCAGGTACTTCCATTTTTAGCGCAAGAATACTGGCAGGGTGCGTGCTATTTAGGGGCGTTAGACCAGTTTTTTAACAACTTGCGTGACATCCAAGAAGATGCCCAGCGTGGTATATGCTACATACCCACCGATATTCTTATCCGCTTTGGGGTAACGCGCGAAGAAATCATTCAGCAGACGGCCTGCCAAAACCCAGGCTACCCCAAAATGATGCAGTTCTTGCTCGATAGCTACCTGACTGAATTGCGACAAAAAGTTCAACCCCTAATCATGGCAGAGGATTTGCATCCCTCATGGACAATCCTACGCAATTGGTCTGTGCATCGTTACAACCGCATTGAACGCATCTTCCGCGAATGCAATTTTGACTATACCCGGTTTCCCCAGCATTACTGGGCTGAAGTCCAACAAGATTTGCCGGTACTAATCGCCCAGGTGCGTCAGCAGCAACGCATCACTACTTCTAAAGCCGCAAAGGGCTTTCTCCGTCACAATGCTGTGACGCTACCTTCCATCCTGAAAACGATTCTACATACGGTCACACACACCGTTTCTAAAGCGTTTAGTCGTCCTTCGTTCTCTGGACAAGAATCAAGCTAGGGTGTTTTAACGGTCGACTGCCTGCGACCTCCGAAAACTTTAGTGCTGTGGGAAGAATGGTGCATGAAGCAATCTCTAACCCAATTGCTAGGACGTGCGGTGGCGATCGCAGCAACCGCCCATCAAAACCAGGTGGATAAAGCCAACGCGCCCTACATTCTGCACCCACTGAGACTCATGCTGCGAGGGCAAACACCCTTAGAGCAAATTGTGGCCGTGCTGCATGACGTAGTGGAAGACTCTGACTGGACATTAGAGCGGTTGGCCGCAGAAGGCTTTCCCCCGGAGGCGATTGCCGCTTTAGATTGCTTGACGCGACGAAACAACGAGAGCTACGACGAATTTATCGATCGTGTGCTGACCAATTCCCTGGCAACGCGAGTGAAGCGCTATGACCTCGAAGACAATATGACGCTCACTCGTATGACCACCCTTACACCGAAAGATGTCGAGCGGCTGCAGCGTTATCATGCGGTGTATCAGCGACTCTTAAAGGCAATAGAAGCTGAAACTACATAGGTATTGGTTCAAGTACTGATCAAACTAGGAGTCTGCAATCAACTCCTGATTCTTGACTCCTTGAGCTTATCAATGCATTTGCGGCTGACACTTTTGCGGCTTACAGTAAGCCCACCGCATGCAACGGACCGCGTCCCATCAAGATTTCGAGCAGCACAGCGAGAATGCCTAGCATCGCAAGCCGGCCATTCCACACTTCGGCTGAAATTGTCATCCCCCATTCCCATCGTTCGGGAGGATACATTTTCACCTGCTTCTCTGGATGCATGACCTGAGCCAGTTTCAGATGAGGAGCATCGATCGCTTCCACAACCAGATCTGCCAGATCCTCGATAAAGCCAGGATGGGTATTGAGAGCCGGAACGCGGTGGAAGTTTTCAATGCCAGCTTCCTCTGCCAGTTCCCGATACTCCATATCGATTTCTTGCAGCGTTTCAATATGCTCTGAAACAAAGCTAATTGGCACAACGGCCAAATCTTTTACGCCTTGATCAGCCAGTTCCTGAAGTGCGTCATCGGTATAGGGTTGGAGCCACTCGACAGGACCGACACGACTTTGATACGCCAGCACATGCGGGTTAGGACGATTCAGCGTTCGCATGATGAGCGCTACACAAGCTTCAATTTCGCGCTGATAGGGATCGCCCGCCTCTTCGACATAGCTTACAGGCACGCCATGCGCGCTGAAGAAGACGTGCACCTGATCGGGATTGGGAAACTGATCCAATTCATGTGCAATTAAATCTGCCATCGCCCGAAGGTAGCCGGGGCGATCGTACCAGGAGGGAATCGCCGTGTAGTCAATCTTCGCCAGACTGGGATCTTCTTGCCAAATTTGCTCTAACAGACGAAAGCTAGAGCCACTGGTACTGATGGAAAAGTGGGGATAGAGCGGCAAAATCACCAGCTGGTCAACCTGATCCCGCTTGATACGAGCGATCGCTTCTTCTGTGTAGGGGTGCCAGTAGCGCATACCCACATAAACGCTTGCATCATGCCCTTTTTGCCGTAGTGCTGCCTGGAGTGCTTGAGCCTGTTCTTCTGTGATGCGTCGCAGTGGTGAACCGCCACCAATTTGCCGATAGTTTTCCTGCGATTTTTTTGCCCGTGTGGTTGAAATTAACCAGGCAAGTGGACGTTGCAGCCAGGGAAATGGCAGGCGAATAATCTCCGGATCGGAGAATAAGTTGAACAGAAAGGGACGAACATCCTCCAAATGGTCTGGTCCGCCCAGATTTAGCAGCAATACCCCAAATCGACCCATAACGGCTACAGCTTTTTCTTGCTCTCAGGTTTGTAACTGATTTTAACCTTATGTCTGGAGCAAGGTAGGCTAGAGAGTCACAGATCGCGGATTTTCCCTGAAAGTTCGTAACAGAACGTTAAATTTGTCGCGACGATCGAGGCAACAAATGTACTATAAGCGGCGATCGCCCTTCTAGAATTGATCGCAAGGACTCTAACATCTCACTGACGTTTGCTTTGTTATGACGGATGCCAACGCCGCGATCGACGCTCGCATTAGCCAAACCAATCAGCGGTTGAAAGCAGCCCAGATGGGCTTTCAGATTGAGCGACGAGGGCAAAAGCTGGGACTACGAGGAATGTTGCCGCCGCGTCCAGGCAGTTTACGCTTGAAACCGACTCAACAGCGTTTAAGCCTTGGTTTACCCGCCACACCTGCGGGCTTAAAGCAGGCAGAACAAACGATCAAAATCATCGCTGCCCAACTAATTCAAAACACCTTTGACTGGCGTAACTATGCTGATGGGGCTGGCTGGGGACGACTCGACCAGATGGGGTTGGCACAACAAGCGGAAGCCTTTAAGCACCAGTTTTTTGCCGATTCAACCCGCGTCAGTCATCCTGCTTCTGCCAAAACGACCTGGGACGGGGCCTATGCTCCCTATTTGCGGAAACTGGAGGCGATCGCGCAAGCAAACCCCCAACTCAGTTTTGTCGAAGCCATTTACGCCACGGTGCGAGCAACAGAAGACCATTCGCGTAGCCGACAGCTTTGCTGTACGACGCTTGGTGCGTTTGCCGATTTCTTAAAGGTAGAATTGCCGATCGACCTCAAAACCTTTTGGGGACGCTACGGTGTCAGTCAGGCGCAAGCCCGCGAACTACCGTCTGATGAGTTAATCGTTTCAACCTGGGCGACGATCCCCAATCCACACTGGCAGTTTGTTTATGCCGTGATGGCAACCTATGGCTTGAGAAATCATGAAGTTTTCTTCTGTGATTACTCAGCACTCCTGCAAGGCAACCCTGAAGCAACCATTCGCGTTCTCAACACAACAAAAACGGGTATGCATGATGTCTGGCCGTTCTATCCTGAATGGGTAGAGCAGTTTAATTTGCGATCGCTCCAGCTACCCACCATCCAAACCGATCTCAGTCAGACCACACTGCAACGAGTTGGTCAGCGCGTCACCTCCCAATTCCGCCGCTATGGCTTGCCCTTCTCACCGTACAATTTGCGTCATGCGTGGGCTATCCGCACCATCCACTTTGGCTTACCCGATACGGTGGCTGCCCGGATGATGGGCCACTCCGTTGCCGTCCACAATCGCACGTATCATCAATGGCTGACTCACCGTGACCAGCAGCAGGCAGTGAAGACCGCGTTGAGTCGGAGTCAGTTGGCTGCACCGGGAGGGGGAGGGATGAGGGATGGGGGATGAGGGATGAGGGCGGAAGGCTAAAGGCTAAAGGTAACTTCTGGCTCCTGACCCCTGACTTCTAACTCATGGCTCCCCTTGCCTCCCCTGCTCCCCTTGCCTCCCTTGCTTCCCCTGCTCCCTCCGCTTCCCCTGCCTTTGCCCCCTCACCCCGCACCTCCTATGGCAACCATTCTCAGAGACTGGAGTTATCAATATCAGTGGGTCTACGACAGCTTTGCGCGGTTGGCGGCGTTGAGTGTGGGTGGAGAGCGCCGGTTTCGGCAACTCGCGCTAGAAGGGGTGCCGATCGCGCCCGAAACCACGGTGCTTGACTTGTGCTGTGGCAGTGGGCAAACAACGCAATTTTTGGTGGAGCGATCGCATCACGTGACCGGACTGGATGCTTCACCGCTGTCGCTCAAGCGTGCTGAGAAAAACGTTCCGCAGGCAACCTATATCGAAGCCTTCGCAGAAGCGATGCCTTTTCCCGACAACCACTTTGATGTGGTGCATACCAGTGTGGCGCTGCACGAAATGGAAGCACAGCAACTCCAGCAAATTTTGAAGGAAGTGCAGCGCGTCCTGCGACCCGGTGGTTATTTCGCGCTGGTTGATTTTCACAAACCGACCAACCCTCTTTTTGTACCCGGACTAACGCTGTTTTTATTGCTGTTTGAAACCGAGACGGCATGGGCATTGATCAATTCAGATCTCGCGGCACAGCTTGAAGCAACTGACTTTCAGCTTATGAAACAAACGCTGCATGCGGGCGGTAGCCTTCAGGTGATTCAGGCGAAAAAGCGTTCCTGAGACTAATGATGGATAAACAGGCATTGCGGAAAGAGTTGCTTGCTCAACGTCAAGCGATCGCGCCTGAGATTTGGCAAACAAAGAGCGATCAGCTTTGCCATCAGTTGCGATCATCTCCTCTGTTTACCCAGGCTCAGACGGTGCTGGCATACTTTAGCATTCGGCAGGAACCAGATCTGCGTACGCTGTTTGCGCTGGAGAAAGTTTGGGGCTTTCCGCGTTGCGTGGGCAAGACACTGCACTGGCATACGTGGAGTCCGCAAGCCTCTCTGCCGCTTCAGACGGGAGCCTACGGCATTCTAGAACCCCATCCCGACTCGCCAATGCTAACTCCCGAACAGGTCGATTTGCTGTTAGTGCCCGCGATCGCCTGCGATCAACGAGGCTATCGGTTAGGCTATGGCGGTGGCTTCTACGATCGGCTGTTAGCCTCACCCGACTGGGCAGCAAAACCGACGATCGGCATTGTTTTCGACCAGGCGTACCTGCCTGCACTACCAGACGATCCGTGGGATCGACCGCTCACAGCTATATGTACCGAAAACGGGTTCTTTCGCTCAACGCTTTCTTGAGGAAATGGTTAAGGGTCGATCGCTCCTGCGTCAAAACAATTCTCGCTTACAGCTTGACAGTAACCTTCCGTAATAGCGATACTGATTAACTGGCTGTCTATTCCTGCTCGGAACAGGTCAGGCACACAAAAAGCCTACGGACAAGTGACGAGTCGAAGGGTTTGAGCGTTGAATAAGCCACCATTGGTTTAACTCAAAACTCCTAACTCAAAACTTAAAACTACTCCAGGCTACCTGTACGGCAACTTTCAGGACTATCTCATGACTACTTACGCAATTATCGAAGCGGGCGGCAAACAGATTCGGGTAGAACCCGGTCGGTTCTACGACATCAATCGCCTTCCGGCCGAACCCGATACTCAAATTACGATCGACAAAGTGCTGTTTGTTCAAGAAGACGGCAACATCAGCGTTGGGCAGCCTCTCGTTGAGGGCGCTACCGTCGAAGCAACCGTGATGCAGCATCTGCGCGATCGCAAGATCATCGTCTATAAGATGCGCCCCAAGAAGAAAACCCGCAAAAAGCAAGGGCATCGTCAAGACCTTACCCGGTTGATGATTGATAGCATTAACGTGGGCGGTTCTAGCTCCAAAGCAGCGAAGAAAGCCGCGCCAGCAGAAGAATCTGCGCCAGAAGCAGAGGCTGACGAAGCGTAGATAGACTGCGATCGAGCCGCCCCTTTAGCTGCAACGCTAAATACGGCTTCGGCGATCGATGACTGATGTGAATTAGACTTCTGTTAGAAGCGTCTGTTAAAAACGAAAGGCTGGGAGAACTATGGCTCATAAAAAAGGTACAGGCAGTACACGTAACGGTCGCGACTCAAATGCTCAGCGCCTGGGCGTTAAGCGCTATGGCGGGCAGACCGTGAAAGCAGGCAACATTTTGATCCGTCAGCGTGGTACTAAGATTCACCCCGGCAACAATGTTGGTCGCGGTAGTGACGACACGCTGTTTGCCTTGATCAACGGCATCGTGACATTCGAGCGTTACGGCAAGAGCAAGAAGAAAGTGAGCGTTTATCCTGTTGCGGAAACAGCCGCCGCTGCACCTGTGGCAGTTGAAGCATAGGGCTTTGCAAAAAGGCTTACTCATTAATTTTGTGTACTCCCAGTGCCTTGTCTCGTTCTGAGATCGCAAGACACTGGGAGTTTTGTTTGGGAAAAAACTCAAGAAACCTTGCCGCCCCGAAATCCATAGCCTTTGACAAGATAATAGTTTTTAATCCAGATGCCGAACCGTGAGATCGCGATCGTCGTTCGTTCTGAGGTGCGATCGAACTGGGCCAGCAATTTCGGTTGAATCGGATGCCAGTCATCCGACAAAATCAGCGCATTACGACCTTTGAAAGCGGCATCGCTAGTGTACCAAAAGTCAAATTGGTCAATGCGATCGGAAATTGCCATCACGTTTTTATCATTCAATTGATAGGCCAAAGCTGATGCAGAACGGTAATCTGTTGTCACTAAAAATGGCTCGCCATTGACTGCCTCTGCCTGCGTTTTAACGACTGCTGCTACCTGATTCCACCCAAACAACATCCGCGAATCTGGGTCAGTTTCTTTGTCGAACAAGGCTGATAGTGGAAAAATGCTGTAATGCACAACTAACAGCGTTGCAAACAACAATCCATAGCACTGTGCGGCAAAGAAAAGAGGCTTGCGGGGCAAGAAGTGAAGAGAGTTCTGAGGTTTAACTTCTGACTCCTGCCTCCTTCCGACGCGTCTGTCGCCTGCTTCGCCTGTGGCGCTAGAAACGTTGTCTCCTGGTTCCTTCTCAAAAACTGCTGGCAGCAACGGAAACAGTAACAAATATGCTGTGATATTCCAGTAATACAATGCCGCAGAGAGGAGTGAAATTCCCGTAAGCGTAATGCTAGAGATGATAAAGACCCAAAACGCAACGGCTGGATAAACAGTGCGGTTGCCAAGCGATCGCTCAGCCCGTTTCAACCCTTTAAAAAAGCCAAAGCAAAGCATCGGCGAAACGAGCAAAATCGAGAACAGCACAAAGTTGAAGAAGGGCGAAAATTTGAGGCTAAATCCTTCTGTGCCAACGCTACGATCGACGTAATAGCGAAACGACTGGAAATCATTAGAAACATTCCACAACACGATAGGTATTAAGGCAGTCAGTGCGATCGCCACTGCAAAATAAAGTCGTCGATCGCGCCATAAGGGACGTAACCGCTTATCTGCTATCAACGTTGCTGCAAAACCCAGGATGACGAAAACCGCATTGTATTTGGATAATATCGCCAGCGAGATCGCTCCTGCTGCCCCATACAAACGCCAGCTTTCACCCTTGCTATTCTCTATATAGCGATCGAGAAAGCGAATGAATTGATAGGCCGAAACTAATGTCAATGTAATGAGTAGATGGTCATGCCATGCCAATGCTAAGAATAAAAAATAGAGTGGTGATGCCAGTATTAGTAAGACAATCAACCAGAAAAAACGTTGAAATCTCTCACCATGCAAATAACGAATCAGCCGATAATAGGTGTAAAAAAAGATCGCATTACTCAATACATTGGGCAACCGCAATGTAAATGTAGAACGCCCTAAAATCGCCGTAAAAAATCCTTGCACCCATGCTTCTAGCGGTGGATGATCGTAGTAGGAAAGTGCTGGATGTTGTCCCCATAGCCAGTAATATGCCTCATCAGGATTGGGAAAGGTTGCGAACCAAAAGACCAATCGCAGACAGATAAAGGTAATAAGAAACGGCGAAAACGATCCGGGCATGAGAAAAGCCTTGTTAAATAGTGCCAATTTGTCAGAAAAGCCTGCCACATTACGAATGGTATTGGTGACTCTAACTCGCGATCGAAGCGATTCTGGCTATAGAAATCTAGCAGTCTGGTACGACGTTAAAGCAAAACATCTTCCTGCGGTCGATACAATTATGAAGGGCAGTAGCTTTGCGGTGCCTTACAGTTATGAGCCTCATGCATGAATCAGTATTTTGCAACAGTGGCGCGGGGGCTAGAAACGCTGGCAGCGCAGGAGTTAGAGCAGTTGGGTGCCAGTGCGGTAGAGCCAGGATTTTGTGGCGTTGCGTTTGCAGGCGATCGGACGCTGCTGTATCGCGTTAACCTCTGGGCTAGATTACCATTCCGTATCCTCATGAAGCTGCATGAGTTTCCTTGTAAGGATGCAGAGGAACTCTATCAGGGGATTCAATCGATCGAGTGGTCGCAGTATCTCACCCCCGACCTGACGCTAGCCGTTAACGCAACGGGCAAAAGCGAACAGCTTAACCATACTCATTTCACCGCGCTGCAAGTTAAACGGGCGATCGTCGAGCAGCAGCAAGAACAGACGGGCGATCGCTCCAATGTGGAACTGCAATCACCGGATGTGCAAATCAGCGTCCATCTCGAACGCGACACGTGTACCGTCAGCCTGGATAGTTCGGGTCAAAGTTTGCACCGCCGAGGCTACCGTCCGGCGGTTGGCGCTGCACCACTGAAGGAATCGCTGGCAGCAGCGCTCATCCAACTATCAGGTTGGCAGCCAGAGCAAATGTTTTACGATCCGCTCTGTGGCTCTGGCACGTTGCCCTTAGAAGCGAGTTTGAAAGCGCTTAATATTGCTCCCGGTCTATTTCGCGATCGCTTTGGCTTTGAAACCTGGTTGGATGCCGATCTGCCTTTGCTAGAAAAGCTGATTCAAGCGGCAGAAGACAGCCAGCGAGAAAGTCTTCCGGCACCGATTTGGGGCAGCGATCGCGATGAGAATGTCATTGAGCAGGCGATCGCCAATGCAACCAACTGCGGTGTGTCGAATCACGTTTATTTCACGGCGATCGACCTTGAAGACGTGGCTGCACCCACCGACAGCGGCGTTTTATTCTGCAATCCACCCTATGGCGAACGGCTAGGACGAGATAGCGATTTAGGCGTGTTTTACAAACGTCTGGGCGATGTGCTGAAGCAACGCTTTAAAGGTTGGACAGCCTTTGTGCTGAGTGGGAATAAGGAACTCGCGCAGTCGATCGGGCTGAAATCGTCCCAACGGTTTGCGGTCTACAATGGCACGTTGCCCTGCCAATTGATGAAGTATGAACTGTACTGAATGAGACCAAAAGGCTTGATAAGGCTCAATTCAATGACTGGAAAGGGGGCGACCAAGCTGAATCTGAATTATGCAGAAAGATTCTAGCTAGCCAAGCCAAATGCCGCGATAAATGAGGTGAATTCAAAGTGGCTGTAGAGTTTGCAATTTTCCAATGATTTAGTCTTGCGATCGTGCGCTCCAGTTTATCTTGTGATAGTACAGCGCAACGCACCAATTGATTGCCAATCATACAATTTATGTCTCCAATCGATTTACTAGAATTGCGTCAAAGTTGAAGGGCATCTAACAGGCTTAGATGCCCTTCTCTAGTCTGATTAAGGGAAGAAGATGTCCTCAACAGTTGACTAGTAGGCGGTTCACCGTGAGGATAGGGCGATCGCATCCCGCAGATAAGGACGGCTATACCAACTCCAGAGTCCTTCGGTCACTGGCACAATGTTTAATTCGGCACGCCACTCGTCGATAGGGCGTTCCAGTCCTTCTTCAAACTTCGCCGGAAACAAGGGTTTCGCTTGCCGTGCAATGCGGATGCCTTGAGAAACCAGGTCAAACTTATATTCCAGAGGAGAATCGATGCCTTCCGGTGCTTGATTAGCCATGAACGCTAGCAACGAACCAACCAAATCAATGAACGTGAATGCGGGATAGCCAATCTGCCCAACCGTCACTGAAATCACTCCCAGTTCACCGTAGTCGTCAAAACTAAAGCCCGTCAAAATATGATGCAGATCATGAGTTTTGCGAACGCGATGGGTAATGTAATCGACATCTGATTCAATTTTTCGGAGGCGATAGAACCGTGGATCATAGTTCATGGCACTGAGCACCTGAGCATACAGCGTGTTGCATAACTAATTGGTACAGTAACAGCAGTGAGCAAAGTAGTTTCGCAAGTCCCTACTCGAACAGAGGCTAACGCCCAGTTGTAATAGCTTTGTAATGGTTTCTACACTCTTCGGTACAAACCGCCGGATAAACGACTTCAACTGCCACCACAGGTGTTCAATCGGGTTGAACTCAGGTGAGTACGGCGATAAGTAAACAACCCTGGCTCCGACCGCTTCGATCATCTGCTCTATCCCTTCAACTTTATGGGCTTTGAGGTTATCCATCACCACCACTGCCCCCGGCCACAACTTCGGGACGAGACGTGCGGACACAAACTGTTTGAAGTCTTCTCCTGTCATCGATTTGCCCAACGTTTGCATCGCCAGGATGGCGGTTTGACTAATCGCCCCAACGACGGTGATCCGGCGACCGCGGTAGAAGGGTTTGAGGTCATACACTCGTTGTCCCTTACAACTTCTTCCCGGGTCTGCTTAACCCTTGCAGCACTCCCATCTCGTCCAGGAAGACTAAATTTTCTGGCAGAACCGTACTGATCGTCCGCCAGTAGGCAACTCGTTGTGCTTGCTTATCCGCTGCTGCGGCTTGAGCACTGCGACAGGTTTTTTTTAACCGTTAACTGCTGTTTTTGCAAGAATCGGCACATCGTACTTTCACTCACACTCACCCCGGTTTTGTCTTGCCAATACTCGCAATACTCTGCCAATGTATAGTCCTGGTGTGTCTCAACCATCTCTGCGATGTTCTGTTCATAGCCTGCCAGTTGGCTTGCCTTACCGCCTGTTGCTGGAGCAGGCTTCAGTGTTCCTGTGGCTTGCTTGCGCTTGAGCAACGACTGAACCGTATTTTTGCTGACCTGAAATCTCTCTGCTACCTTCCGAATCGAAGTATTGCCTGTCTCATAGGTACTGATAATTTTTTCGCGTAGGTCGAGGGAGTAGGGCTTCATAGCTATCCAAGTGGAAGACTCTCTCTATTGTGCCAAACCGTCGTGCAAAACGCTGTAAGTCCAACCCAATGAGCCTTCCGGCAGCTTCAGCAAGGTTTCCAGATCAAACTCTGGACCCATATAACGCTCATCAACTAATTGTGCTGAGTCTGGATTTTGACGGACAATCTGCAAACACCTTTTCATTGGCCCACTATCAGTCAAAGCATCCTCAATATCGAAGATGTTTTGCGTGTCAACTCTCCCCCCAGCAACCATGTCAACTAAAGACAGCAGTTTATCAACATTTTCAGGGGTTGCTAGTTCGTTGATATATTTGAATCCCATGATTGTTACCTCGCGGTGCGTTGTTTGTTTTCGACAACTGCATCCTACGGTGACTCCACAGGTAAGCAACAGGGTCTTTTTTTGATATAGGTCAAATTTGATCTTGATCAAATTTCCTGGGCTAGATGACGGCGGCGTTGCTGATTTCGATATCTAGCGCGGATGCGACTGAGGGTTTCTTGAGTTATTCCCAAATAGGAGGCAAGATGTCCTAGCTTAACGCGATCGAGAATATCAGGGTGTCTCTGAACGAGATTCTCATATCGTTCAAAGGCGGTTTGAGTTTTCATTAAAAAAGCCCGTTCTTCTAATTCAATATAATAACTTTCAGTCAATAATCGACCAATCTTATTCCAGTCAGGGTCGTTTTCATACAGATATTGCAGTCCATCATAACTTGTTACAAAAAACTTGCAGTTTGAAACTAATTCAACACTTTGTTTGCTTGGTTTTCTCGAAATAAAGCTATAAAGTGAGCATATAAAATCATCTTCAAATGCAAACCTTGATGTAATTTCTTTGTCTTCAACATAGTAGAATTGCCGAACTACCCCTTCAATCAGGAAATATAATTGGCTCGATATTTCACCTTCCTTCAGGAGATAATGGTCTTTTGGGAACTCCTGGTACTTGAAAAATTTACGAACATTTTCCTGCTGTTGTTTACTGAGTATGACTGCTCGATCTAAAACTTGAAATAGCTTTTCGTATTGATCAATTTCTTGCTGCATCAAATCATGTATGCACGTGTGACTATAATCACTCTAAATTCTAAGCAAAATTTTGACAGTACTATAGAATCTGCTATACATTTCTAGTTGAATTTTGTGGGTTATGGAATCCTGTATAAACACTGGGACCAATGACACTAACAGCACAGGCTAACAACCCGGCTGGATTGGACTGTTGGGAGATCTTGGTTGTGCCACAAAAGTTATTTACAGCCGTTCAGCTAGAACGTTAGGCGGGCTTGATTGGCGATATTGGGGATGTACAGAGTACTGAACCACTGCGGGATAGCGAGGTTAGGCAAGACGTCGTTGATCGAGCCATGCCAGTGCAGCACCCACTGCCTCTGCCAGAACACTAATGAGGCGATAGAGCGCTACTACGCTGAGAATCAAACCGGGAGAGAACGTCTGACCAAGAAGGGCGATCGCCGTTGCTTCAAAGACGCCAAGGCCACCCGGTGCACCGGGCACGACTAACCCCAAAAGCCACGCCAAACTAAAGGCACTCAGCAGCAGCGGTAGTTGGTTCACCTGAATAGGACTGAGCGCCAGAAAGGTCAAGACAAAGCCCAAACTGCGTAAAAGCAGGAAGCTAACCTCGCCCAATAGCGGGACCAGTGGGTAATGCTCCAGCTTAAAGGGAAGCGCTTCACTGGCCGTCTTAGTTGTCGTTTGCTTAAGCTTTCTCAGCAAGCGCACGAGTGGATTAATGACACGCGGATGCACAGACGCCAACACAACCAGCAAACTTGCCCACTGAAGCCCTAAAGCAGGGAGCCCGTAGCGTGCCACGATCGGCTGACTATAAAGCAATGTTACCAGTAGCGCCGCCGCTGCCATTAACAGAGGCTCTAACAACACGCTGACGGTAGCCGTTTCTAGCGTTGCTCCTGCGCTGGTAGCCGCCGTGATGCGACCGTAGTAGTGCCAGACATTCCCCGGAAGGTATTTGGCGATCGTCGTTTGTAAGTAAGCCTGCACCAGCCAGATCCTATTCACTGGCTGACGAAAAACCTGCAACAGCCAACTCCAAACCCCACCCGCACAAATGTGAGCCAGAAGCGTGATGCCTAGAGCGATCGTCAAACACGCCCAGCCCGCACTATCCAGACGAATAGACACGACCTTCTGCCAGTGCTGCTTGAGAACAGAGCCTAGAAAAAACAGCGTTCCACCCAGAACAATCCAGCGTAAGAATGGCTTTAAGCGTCCGATCGACTTCATTGCGTTCAGGCGGAATACAGTCAGTGGACATCATAAAGCTTTTTTCAGGCTCTAAAGGGGGGATGGGGGATGGGGTGTAGGGTATGGGGTACAAAATGTAGTGAATGCCAAGGAAAACGACTGTAGTTTAAACCTTAAGCACGGCTTCCCCTGCCTCTCCTGCTCCCTCTGCCTTCTGCCTTCTGCCCTCTGCCTTTTGCTTTAATCCAACTCCCGACGACCTTCTAACGCCCTTGCCAGCGTTACCTCGTCAGCATATTCCAGATCGCCACCCATCGGTAACCCAAACGCAATCCGCGTCACCTTTGTAAAATGCTTCAGCAGATGGCCCACGTACAGCGTGGTTGTCTCGCCTTCAACGCTGGGACTAATGGCCATAATCACCTCGGCAATATTCTGCTGCTTGACGCGGCGTATGAGCGGTTGAATATGCAGTTGTTCTGGGCCGATGCCATCCATTGGCGAAATCAGTCCGCCCAGCACGTGGTATTTGCCCCGATACTCACGGGTTTTTTCTAGTGCAATCACATCCCTGGAATCTGCAACCACACAGATTGTCTGACTATCTCGGCTGGGCGTACGGCAAATTTCGCAGACAGGTTCTGCGGAAAGGTGAAAGCAAACTGAACAATAGCCAACCTGTTGCTTGGCCTCCATCAGCGCATTTGCCAGCGCCTTGACCTCATCCTCCGATCGCCTGAGGATATGAAGCGCCAATCGCTGCGCCGTCTTAGGACCAACGCCAGGAAGGTGTTGCAGTTGCTCAATTAAGCGGGCAAGGGGGCGTGTGTAAACCGTTGGAGTTCCTCCAAATTTACATTCATTTTAGCGTGGACGGGGATGGGGGGTGGGGATGGGGGCGTAGGGAGTGGGGGGTGGGGAGTAGGGAATGGGGAATGGGGAGAAAGTTATGCAAAACCCAAAATTCTTCATCCCTCATCCCTCATCCTTCATCCCTCACGTTCAAGGCCACTACAGCTTCATCACTTCACCGACTTTCATCAGCTTGAGCTGACTTTTAACGCCTTGCTGCTGGAGTGCCTGAGAAAAAGCCTGAGGCGTTCCTGGCAAGTTAAAAACGCCAAAATGGATCGGGACTACAGTTTTGGGGTTGACGAGCTTAACCGCTTCAGCCGCTCGCTGTGGTCCCATGGTGAACTGGTCGCCGATGCAAGCCAGCATTAAGGTCACCTTTCTGAATTGAGGAATGAGGGACATATCCGAAAACAGATCTGTATCGCCAGTGTGGTAGATCACAGGACCGTTTTTGACACTGATGAGAAACCCACCTGGATTGCCTGCGAAGGCGGCAGGGCTGCCATCAGAGGCAACCGAAGAACTGTGAACGGCAGGAATGAAGGCAACCTTGACTTCACCATTCAGCAGGTTGAGTTCGCCGCCAAAATTTCCTTGCGTCTCAAACGGGACGAGATCTTTAGGATAGCCAGCGGAGGCAACGATCGCCTGCCCCAAATCAAACGTACTGACCAGCTTTGCCTTCGTCTTTTTAGCAATTTCCACCGCATTGCCAAGATGGTCAAAGTGTCCATGCGTGACGAGAATCAAATCGGCTTGCTTCAGGTTCGCAAGGTCGGCTTTACCAGAGGGGTTAAGCGGATTTTCGAGCCAGGGGTCAAGCAGCAGCACTTTACCTGAAGGTGTGGTGAGCTTAAATGCAGAGTGTCCGTACCATAACAGTTGCGTGTTGCCGGTTTGGGCATTACTCGCACTGTGCAAGCCAAACATCGCAACAGCAAAAATGAGTGTCATGAGTGCAACGCTGGCCTTCAGCGCATGCTTCCGCACCCAGTTCCATTGATTCATGTTGGTATCCTTTATGTTGACGATCGCATCATCGGGCGTGCTGCTCTATTCCACAGCAGGCCCTACTTCAAAGCAATGTATCACCTAAATTAAGCTTCGGTGCCGCTAGGGGCTGTCATCAATTACGACTACGCCTTTCTTTTAGCAAGGGTTTTAGCCCCTATCCTCATGTATTGAAACGGGCGCGAAACTGCTGATATCAAAGGTTTCGGGGCTTAATTGATGCCGCGCCCTAGTCAAAGGGGATCGTATCCACCCAGTCCTGATACTGTGGATCGCGCTTTTCAGTGATGGCAATCAGCTTGGCGCGTAGCTGGTCAGTGATGGGACGATCGACAGGCAGCATGTAGTTTTCGACCCGTTTGATAGGTGCCACTTTCGCCGCTGTCCCCGTCAGAAATGCTTCATCAGCGATGTAAAGCTCTGATTTATCCACCGGACGCTCGATCGTGGGAATGCCCAAATCCTTTGCCAACGTCAGCACGCTATCGCGCGTAATGCCCTCCAAAATATCTTGCTCAAACCCAGGTGTAATCAACGTCCCGTTACGAACAATGAAAATATTCATCCCAGACGCTTCACTGACTTTGCCCTGAGCATTGAGCATGATGGCTTCATCAAACCCTGATTCGGCCGCTTCTGTTTTAGCAAGGGCAGAGGCAATATAGGCGGCCGTAATCTTGCCCCGCAGCGGCATGCTGTTATCGGCCTGACGCTGCCACGAACTAATGCGACAGCTTACCCCAGCGGGGGACAAATAATCATCCATTGCCAAGCCGTAGACCAGGAAGCTCTTTTCTACCTGGTGAAGCCGAGGTGCAACGCCTAACCCAGACGTGTAAACCAGAGGGCGAATGTAAAACGGAACGGTTGGGCGATTTTTTTGAATAAATTCGACAATGACTTGCTTGATGGTAGTGCTGGGCAAGTCGTAATGGAGAAAGCGAGCGCTTTGGCTCAAGCGATGACAATGGCGCTCTAGCCGAAATAACAGCACTTGATTCGCATTCTGCGGATCGGGAATGCCTCGTAACCCCCCGATCGCACCCGTACCATAGTGCAACGCATGGGTCGCGATCGAAATTTTGGCCTCTGTAAACGGTAGAAATTGGTCTTGAAGGTAGGCGATGGGTAAGAAATTGTCCATGAGTCTGTGTGAGTGATGAGATGAAAAGAAGCCAATAATGGCAAACGCTAGTGCTGTTGATAGTACTGTACGATTTGCGCGATGAATGACTGCCAGCGATCGTTTGGTTTCCAGATGGCGTACAGATCTTGTGCAGCAAGCGTCTCATCCATGCCTTGACACAACCGACGGTAAAGATACAGAAACGCCGAAACCCGCATGTTTTTTGCACAGTGGACAAAAATCGGCTGTTCTGCGTGCGTTTGCATGACGCTGAAAAACTGTTGCACATCTGCCAGCGTTGGCTCTTCCCACACCACGGGAATAGAAATATAGGTCATCCCCTGCGCTTCGACCAGTGCCTGCTCGTTCGGTAATGCATTTGCCGAAGTCGGCAACGCCAGATTGACCACAACACGATAACCTGCGGCTTTGATGGCAGCAATCTGCGCCTCGGTTGGTTGCCCTGCCGTAGCGATCGTGTCTGCAAGCTGGCGGTAATGAGGAATAGCGGCGATCGACGTTTCAACCATACTGAACTGTGGGCAATGTGTTGCTATCTCCAGTACAACACAATCTTTCTGTGTAGAAACAGCAGATTTCGCAGTATTCCCTGACCGAGTAAATCAAAGCGCTTTATTATCTCTTCTTTCCAATTTCGCCTCTGCCTTGTATGACATGAGACTTATTTTCTCCATCTTCAGGTTTAAACTTTGCTGATACGTCAATCCATCATTTCCTTGGACACATCATTTCCTTGGACACATCATTCCCTTGAACACATCATCCCCTCAAACAAATGAGACAAGAACTCACAGAACAACGACAGGAGCAATATCTGAAATTGATTGAAGCGTTGTTCGCTTGCCCTAATGGACAGGAACCAGTCATTCTCGATGCCCAACCCGATCTAATTGATGCCGGGTTGGTGCAATCACTGGTCAAAGTTGGCACGATGATGGCTCACCAAGAAAATCAAGAAGGTGCCCAGTTTCTCTTCCATGTTGCCCGTGAATTAGCCATCCAGCTAAACCTATATGCTCAACCAACGGCGAAGGAGTCATGATGACCACTCTTAACCGATCGACCGATGACGTTGGGCAACTCGCGATCGCCTTTCTCATGGAGGATCTGGAGATTCCAACCGATGATCAAGAATGGTTTTCGGTGTTGAATGTGCGGCCTGTAGGAGAAACCTGGGATGTCGTGGAGATTGGCGTCGAAGGGCTCCCTGATAAATGGGTGCTGCAAGTTTACGACACGGGGGAGTGCGACCCCAGCTATACCTTTAGCTCTCCTGTAAGTGCGTCAGAAGCAGATACTGGCTTAGAAGATCTGCCAGAGCCGATCGCCAAGATCTTAGCCGCTGAACGCACAAACACCTAATCGCATCTTGCCCTGGAAATACGGGTGTGGGGTGTAGGGGTAGGGTATGGCGAATGCAAAGGGAAGTGGCTGTAAGGGAAGCATTACTGCATTGGTGGCATCACCACTTTGCGAGCTAACCCCAATCGTTTTAACAGCCAGATTGCCCACCAGGTCGGGTCGTATTCCCACCAGCGCCATCCGGCTTTGGCAACATTAGGGTAGGCATGGTGATTGTTGTGCCAGCCTTCCCCATACGTGAGGATCGCTGCCCACCAGAGATTGCGCGAGTTATCGTCTGTTTCAAAAGTACGATAGCCCCACATATGAGTAATGGAATTGATAAACCAGGTGCTATGCCAGAGCAAAACAGCTCGAACAACCATACCCCAGATGATAAATTTCCAGCCTCCGAGGACATATAACAATAGACCCAGGGGGATTTGCAGCAGCAAAAAGTTTCGATTCAACCAACGATAAAAGGGATCGCGTGCCAGATCAGGGGCAAACCGCTCGTACTCCTCATAGTTAAAGAATTCTGAATGGGGATAAAAAATCCACAGCATGTGGCTCCACCAAAAGCCACGACGGGCAGAGTAGGGATCTTTATCCACATCTTCGGTGTATGCATGGTGCAACCGATGCCCTGAAACCCAGAAGATGGGGCCGCCCTGTAACGCTGTGGCTCCGATCAGGGCAATAATATACTCTAACCACTTGGGCACCTGAAAGCTGCGATGGCTCAAGAGACGGTGATAGCCTAAACAGATCCCAATGCTGCCAAACAGCCAGTGTAGAAATAAGGTCATCCCCAACGCGGACCAGGAGAAAAACCAGGGTGCTGTCAGCGCCAGCAGGTGAACGCTGCCGAAGAAAATGACAGCGACCCAATCTAAAGCAGGTTCATGCTTGGGGTTTATTGACACGTTATTACCAGTCATCAAAAAAATCCTCAACCACAGTAAGTAGATAGAAAGGGGGAAGGAGTGAGAGAGCGGGTGGGTGAGAGAGTGGGTGGGTGAGAGAGTGAGAGCACACATCATTCCATCACCTCGTTATCCCCTCACCCCATCACCGCATCATCTCATCATCCCGTTATCTCAACACCTCACGACCAGGCTGTTACTGCTGGTTCTAGAAGGTTGGCAATCGCAGGATCTTGGTACGTCCCATTGCGATGCGTGATTCTAACGGCATTCGCCAATTGCTCAATCGGTGCCCCTTTTAAGTAGATGGCATCGGCTCCTGCCGCGATCGCCTCTGAGACGATGGATAGTTGTCCAGGGCTAACCAGCACCAAAATTTTGGATGGGATGACGTAAGAATTTGCTTGAGCCTTACGCGCCATCCGAATGAACTTAGCCAGATCCATATCGGGTAAAGTCCCATCAACCACTGCAACATCAACATCAATGGATTCCAACAGCACAATCCCTGTTTCAGCATTGGTGGCTTCGCTGGCAACTTCAATGCCATCTTGGGCGCGCAAATCTATCCGCAGCTTAATACGTGTCTGTTCATCAGCCTCAATGAGAGCAACCTGAATCACATCATGAGGTTTCTGTACTTTGATGTAGCCACTGGCTTCTGATGGTTCATTCGGCCCCCCGCAAGCTGAAATGGTGCCAAGGGAATCAACATCAGCTGAAACCTGCTTCAGTTGAGCCATTTGCTCGGCAGACAGAATTCTGGATTCATCAAAGCCGAACTCAATTTCGGTATGTAGCCCTTTCTGTTTGACGCGGCTCAAATTGTAGAAGCGCTTGTTGAGTGTCGTTTTGACAAAAGCCCAGAGGCAGCCCAGGAGGTAACGCCGCTTAAACGGATCGGGCTCAAACCAATATTCTAAAAACTTCCAGGAATAGAAACGAGCATAGTTCCGCAACACGCCTTTAAGTACACCCTCCCGCGTCATATTGTCGGGTTTGATGATGGGCGTCACAAAGTTGTAATGGGAATAATCGCGGATTTCAACTTTATCCTGTAAATCCTGAAATAGTTCTGAAAACGGCCAGGGGGTGTACATGTTCCAGTTGGTCATGTCCGCTTTCCAGTCGCGCGCCATCCGGTAGGTTTCCTCGATGGTTTCTGGCGTTTCACTGGGTAAGCCCATAATGAACTGGACTTCTGCCAGGATGCCATTGTCACGCAGAAGCTCTACAGCGCGCTTGTTGTCAGCGATCGTCGTTTCTTTGCGGAACAGATTGAGATTTAACTGCGCGGCCGCTTCTGTGCCGAGAGAAACATGCACCAATCCCGCTTTGCGATACAGAGGCAGCTCCTTTTCATCCCGCAAAATATCGGTTACGCGGGTGTTAATGCCCCAATGTACCCCCAGGTTGCGCTCAACAAGCTCATGGCACAGTGCCACAAAGCGCGATTTGTTGATCGTGGGTTCTTCATCGGCCAGGATGAAAAAGCCGACCTTATGCTCCTTCACCAACTGCTCGATTTCATCCACAAAGTTTTGGGGCGATCGAGAGCGATATTTGCGCCAGAACTTCCATTGCGAACAAAAGCGGCAGCGGAAGGGACACCCACGCGAGTAATTGGGCACAGCCACCCTCGTATTGAGGGGCGTGTACTTGTAGGTGTTCCAATCCAGCAGCGACCAATCTGGAGTGAGCGTGTTCAGATCTTTGATCGGTGGGTGGGCTGGAGTCGCGACGATTTTGCCATCTTCCAGGAAGGCCAATCCCAGGATTTGGCGACGATCGCGTGCGTCGGTGCCAGCTGCGATCGCCCGCAGCAAATTGACCGTGATCTCCTCACCTTCACCCCGAATGATGTAATCCACCCAGGGAGCTTCACTTAACACCTCTCGATACATATAAGTGGGATGCACACCACCCATGATGGTTTTGGCGTTTGGGCAAACGTCTTTGACCAGCTTCAATGTTTTCTGAGACTGATAAATCATGGGCGTAATTGCCGTCGCCAACACAACATCCGGTTGATGCTCGCGAATCATGTCTGCCAGTGCAGCATCGGCAATATAGTTAGTCATCGCGTCAATGAACCGAACGTCATTGAAGCCTGCGGTCTTTAAAGCACCGCCTACATAAGGCACCCAACTAGGCGGCCAGTTACCAGCGATTTCTGCACCACCGGAGTGATAGTTGGGTTGAATCATTAAAATACGCATGGCTTACTTTCCTTTCTCAACCAATGAATATTCATTTGGAGATGGATGATGGGAAGGGGTGATGATGGAATGATGAGGTGATGAGAGGGGGAGATGATGGGATAGCGGGATCTCCTACGCTCTTACGCTTCCTCACCCACTTACCCAGCCTTCCACCCTGCCACCCACGCTTATACCGCTCTTGAGAAGTTGGATGTTGTGTTTTGCTTGAAGTAAGCATCAAACGCCGAAGCAATATTGCGAATCAGCAACCGCCCGGCAGGCGTCACTTCAATGTGATTCGGGGAATGCCTGATTAACCCATCCACTTCTAAGCGACGCAGTTGGAATTTTTCAGAGGCAAAATACGTTTCAAAATCCAGATCAAAGCCAAGGTGGTATTTTTCTTCCACATCCTGAGGAGAAAGCTGAAATTGACACATCAATTCCATAATGACCGTGCGTCGAATGATGTCATCCTGGCTTAAGGTAACGCCTCGCTCGATCGGCAATTCATTGGCATCGATCGCTCGATAAAAATCTTTCAGGCGCTTATGATTTTGCACATAAACATCGTTCAGCATGCTAATCGAGGTCACACCAAAGCCGATCAAATCGGATTCTGGTTTCGTCGTATAACCCTGAAAGTTCCGGTGTAGCAGTCCTTCACGCTGGGCAATCGACAATTCATCCTCAGGTTTGGCAAAGTGATCCATGCCAATGTACTGATAGCCATGCTGGGTTAACTCATCGATCGCCATTTGCAGAATCTTGAGTTTCTCAGCGGCTGAAGGTAAGGCCTCCTGGGGAATTCGCTTTTGGACTGGTTTGAGCCACGGCACATAGGCAAAGTTGAAGACGGCAATGCGATCGGGATCGAGTTGAAGCGTTTTGCGAATGGTGTCTCGGAACGTTTCTAGCGTTTGATAGGGAAGTCCATAAATCAAATCCACATTCACGCTTTCAAAGCCTGCATCCCGGCTCCACCGCATGACATCAAACAGCATGGATTCTGGCTGTACTCGATTGACCGCTTCCTGCACCTTCAAGTTAAAGTCCTGGATGCCAAAGCTAATCCGGTTAAAGCCCAGATTCTTTAACGAGGCAAGATAGTGTTGATCTAATGCTTTGGGATTGACCTCAATCGAAATTTCAGCGTTCGGATCAAAGCGAAAATGCTCGTGAATCGCTGTCCATAGCGTTTCAACCTGCTTCAGCGAAAGATAGTTCGGCGTGCCTCCGCCCCAGTGCAGTTGGTGAACGGTGCGATCGCCATCAATTAATTGAGCCATCTGCTGAATATGCCTGATCAGATAACTCAGGTAATGCTCAGCCAGTTCCTTACGCTGCGTAATGACCGTATTGCAACCGCAGAAATAACAGGCGCTGTCACAAAACGGAATATGGCAGTAGAGCGACAGAGGTGTTTTTTTATAATTACTGACCGCGATCGCCGCTCTAAAATCAATGTCTTCAAACTCTGGTTTTAACTCGGTCGCTGGGGGGTAGCTGGTGTAGCGCGGTACGGGCTGGTCGTATTGTTGCAGGAGTTGAGCGTCAAACTGCACAGTGGGCAACAGATGTTGCATGGTGTTCTCGGTGGTAAGGGTGGGAGTGAAGCGTGAGAAGTCAAGGAGGATGAGCTGGGAGGTGGTAGTCGCGCTGCAGTGGCATTGGGGATTAACCGCATGAAGCCGTTGAACCGCACTAGGGCGTGCTTTAAAACCTTCGGGTCGTTGCCTTGACTCTTGGTGATCCCCCTAAATCCCCCTTAAAAAAGGGGACTTTGAATGGTTCAGTTCCCTCCTTTTTAAGGAGGGTTGGGGAGGATCAAGGGTTTTAAAATACAGCCTAGGGGGCAGGAGTCACGCAAGAGTGTTCCAGCCAAATGAAGTGGACTGTCCTTCTGAAAGCCATTTGGTTTGAGTTTCTGGAGGAAAGACTGTGGCCAGTGGCATCGTGCGATCGTCGCTGTAGCGTAAAGAGCTACTGGTCAGAACGGTGCCAGATCTGAGCGCGTCCACGCTCCCATTGTTCTAAATGCTGTACTCAATGGCAGGTGCTTTGGCAACGCCGTGCGGAGGACGCTCAGTCGCGCCAGGAATTTCCTGACGGGTGAGTAGATCAAACACGTGGTCACCAATAAGCGCTTTCACGTCTGGTTCCAGATCATGCATCACATCCCGGTTGAGACGGAAGGCATCGTTTGCTTCATCCACAATGTGCTGAATGTCTAGGTCATTCAAGGGCAATGCGTTCAAGGCATCCCGGTATTTTTCCTTGAAGGCACGTTTAGCTTCCACCGTTGGTAGTTGCTCAAATTCGTGCAGTGCCGTGCCTTGATCGGGCGGCAACTTTAAAGCAGACCGGATAATGTTTTTTAATGCTTGCCCACCCGAGAGATCGCCCATATAACGGGTGTAGGCATGGGCAATCAACAGGATGGGTTCGGTGTTGGCAACGGTGTGGATGCGATCGACATAGACCTGCCCTGCCGGTAAAGCCACAATTTCCTCCCGCCAGCGATCGCCATAATAGAAGGCCAGATCGCGTTCGAGATTAGCAGCGCGGTAAATTTCGGGAAACACAATGGGAGCAATGGCCGGATGCTCACTGTGCCGCTGTAGTTCTGTTTCTAACGCGCTGTAGACCAGGTATAAATTTGCAAGCAGTTTGCGGAAGGGTTCCCGTTCTACAATGCCTTTGAGAAAACATTTCATGAAAGCGGTGTTTTCAGCAGCGGTATGGGAATGCTTGGTGCCTTCACGAAGGCGGGTTGCTAAAGTACTCATGGCAATCTTCCTATTTTATGGCGGTTCTAGCTTGTTCGGCGTTAATCGAGGGCAGGAAATAAAGGCGCAACAACTGCCACCCGATCACAGCGAGCCAGGGCAGTTTTTGCAAAAATTGGATGGGTTTGGGACGCTTCGCCTGAGAAATTTCGTCTAATTTTTGATTGGCGATCGCGCAGCGCTCTAACCGCGAGAAAAATTCAGGATGCTCGGTATCCATGACGCTGGGGAACGCTCGCACAGAGGTTGCATTGGTCTGGCGAATGACTTCTTCGTTATAGGCGCGTGGATCAATGCCCAACGATTGGTAGAAGGTAGAGCGTTCCAGTACGGTCAGCGTATGCGTTGCAAAGACCGTGAGCAAAAAGAAACGCGCCCAGAGTCTCGACTGCCAGGTGTTCCACAGCTTGGGTTGCGATCGCAGCAGCACCTTGAAGAAATCGCCATGCCGATTTTCGTCCTGACACCAGTTCTCAAAATAGCGGAACAGTGGGTAATAACGGTTTTCTGGATGCTGCTCAAGATGGCGGAAGACGAGAATGTAGCGCCAGTAGCCAATCTTCTCAGACAGGTAAACGGTGTAAATAACCCATTCTGGCGGGAAAAAGGTATAGGTCCGATGTTTGGTTAAGTAGCCCAGGTCGAGGGATAACCCAAAGTCGGCCATCGCCTTATTCAAAAAGCCTGCATGACGGGCTTCATCTCGCGCCAGCAAGCTAAAGGCTTCGGATAACACGGGATTGCGGTCTTTGAGCTTGCGGGAGAGTTCTTTGAAGAGCAGAAACCCCGAAAATTCTGATGTGCAAGACCGTTCTAGAAAGTCAATGAACGATCGCCGAGTTTCCCCATCAATGTGCTCCCAGCATTGCTCAAACTCTTGATTACGGACAAAATGATGGCGGTTATAGTCAGCTCGCAATTCTGCTAAAACGGCTTCTATTTCATCCGCTTGCCCCGATAAATCCATCTGAGCAACGGCATCGAAATCAGTGGTGTAAAAGCGAGGGGTTAAGAGCGTTTCTTGAACGGGTGATTTTATACCTGGACGCATCCCGGACTCAGTCGCGGGCGTTGAACTGACCATAGGATTGATGCTTCTAATCGTGACTGAGCAACATCTTTCCGCGAATCGTCAAACCTCCGCAAGACAGTTACCATCGCTGCGCTATAGTTACCGCAAGTAAAGCATTAGTACGCTGTCTGGCTTTGAGGCAGTTCTAAAGAAATAATATTTTTTGTTAGCACTGGCTAGAAGGGCAGGCAAAACGCCTAGAATGCTGGTAGCAGCGCAGTTTTCCAAGTCGCTTTCTCCTGCTAGAAGATCTGACCGATGCTAGAAACGAATCCGTGTATTGAGGCTCAATGTCCGATCCAGTTCGTATTAGATGTTCTGGGCAACAAGTGGTCCATTCTCGTTTTGCGGGAGCTTTTTGGGGGCGATCGACGAACGCATGAACTGCTCACCGCACTACCAGGCATTAGCACCAAAACGTTGACTCAGCGACTTCGATCGTTAGAGGCACAAGGGCTGGTTGAACGTCATATCTATGCAGAAATTCCGCCTCGCGTGGAGTACGCCCTTACGCCAAAGGGTCGTCAGATCAAGCCTGTGATGGCGGCGCTGCACGAAGTCGGTTCGCAGTGGCTAGAGCAAGATCCGTGTGTTTGCCCCTTAAATCTCGTGGAACAACCGTAGGCTTTCAGGTTCAGAATGGTGCAAGTTGTTTCTTTTTGATCGCCGCGATCGCCTTACAATCATTGAGCAAGCGGTTAGGATCACAGATTAAATAAAATCGAATATTCTGGCTGTACGGGCGAAGCATTCGGCACTTAACGCCGCCTGAGTTGCAAGGTTTTTGCCCGTAGCTTGCTTCCCGCAGGGTACGCTTCGCCCCTACCAAAGCTTATTGACTTCTCATTCCTTAATGCCTCAAACACTCTGCTTCCATGTGCCAACTGCTCGGAATGAACTGCAATACACCAACCGACATCTGTTTTTCCTTTGAGGGGTTTTCAGCACGAGGAGGAAAAACAGACGAACACCGGGACGGGTGGGGCATTGCGTTTTTTGAAGGGGTTGGGTGCCGTATTTTTCTCGATGAGAAATCGTCGTTCACCTCCCCTGTGGCGGATTTAGTCCGGCGTTATCCCATTAAATCAACCCATGTCATCGCGCATATCCGTAAAGCGACCTTCGGTGCAGTGGCGCTAGAAAACTGCCATCCCTTTCAGCGAGAACTTTGGGGCCGCTACTGGATCTTTGCTCACAACGGCGATTTACCGGACTTCTACCCAGAGAATGCTGGCTTTTATACACCTGTAGGTCAAACCGATAGCGAGCGAGCGTTTTGCTTACTGTTGAATACCCTGCGGCAAACCTTCCCTAATGGCAAACCACCGCTGCAAGACCTTTACCCGGTGCTGCAAGCAGTAACACGCACCATTGCCGCCAAAGGCAGCTTCAATTACTTATTATCGGATGGGGAGCATTTTTTTGCCCACTGCTCTACCAAGCTTTGCTACATTGTGCGCCAGGCTCCCTTTGCAGCGGCTCACCTCATCGATGCGGATCTCACGGTAGATTTTCAGGAATTGACGACTCCGCGCGATCGCGTCGCTCTCATTACCACTGCACCCTTAACAGATAATGAAGTCTGGACAGCGATTGAACCCGGAGAGCTACTGGTTTTTCATGATGGATTGCCCCTAAAACCTCCGAGGTTTTGAATGCCCCGGAGGTTTGAACGTTTTCACTCTCGATGCGTGACAAAATAAATGCGCCTCACTCAATGGAAACTTCTAGAAACCTACCTTAAAAGCGCTTTCACCAATTTAGGGTGGAGTTGCTCAGGGGTAAAGGCCGGTTCATTCGGCGGGTAGAGTTCTTCTTCAGCAAAGGCAAACCCATACGCACTGCTCAAGGCCACTAATTCTTTAGCCCGTTCACAGGCTTTTAGCTTGTCTTGTAATTCCGCGTCTGTTTTAGCCTTCTGGGCAAAAGAGATGATTTGACTGATAGACATAGGACACGTCCTGGTTTAAGTTCTCCAAAAAAAGTGAAAAGCAAACTGCTTTCATTTGAATTTTACGGATAACTATCCATGCTATTGCAAGCTCCTCCATGAAAACCTTGTTAGCGTTGTTTTGATGCTTCTTCACACTTTGAGTCATATTGCTTCAAGCTATGAGACCGCTGAAAGATGTTTTGTACTTTCAAAATTGCTTTGAGACGGGGATTCTAGCCATAGTTAATCGATAACGTTGCGATCTCGCTTCAGGGTTAAGCTCAGATGATCGGAGATTGATAAAAATTGCAAATGTTATTAAATACCCACAAAGAAATTGAAGATGGAAGCGCAGTTCTTTCAATCAGACCGCTAAAAGGTTGAAAAGTTCGGAGGTTGAGCGCACAATTTAGTCCACCATCAGGAGCAATCGCGTCGAATTAAGCCGCACGTACCAGGGCAAGGGCTGCTCTTTGATGGTTTGCCATGTCTCCTTAAACACTTTTGCCTGGGCATGGTAATCCTGTGCTTCTACAGGACTTGCATTAAATTTGAGAAACAGCGTGATCCGGTGTAGTGATTCGTTCGATGAGAGAACCATTCCTGTCGCAATTGGACTGCGAACGGTTTTAGTGCGGTCATCAGCTTTATCCCAAGCGAATCAAACAAATGAATTGACTATGCCACCAGGCAATGCACAACGCTTTCCATTGAAAGAGCCTGTTCAGCAATAGTTTTCTGTGTGCGTTACTCTGCGATCGATCGCGCTTGCATCCTCTAACCTACCTCTAAAAACATGGATTAGAGGATAATGGCCTGACTGCGCGGACACGTCTGTAAATCTTGCCCTGTATCAATTGATTGAAGACCAATCCAGGCATCAATCGCTAACATCTCAAAGCCTACCGATCGTCGATCGCCAACCTGCATGAGAGGACGGCGAATGAGCAGTGGGTTTTGCACCATCAACCGTAAAGCTGTTTCTGCCTGTACGACTTCAGGAATGATGTCCCCTGTTTTGATCGCAGGTGCCGATCGATTGAACCAGTCTGCCACGGGAAGCGAGCCAAAAAAGGGGCGGAGGCTTTCTGCTGTCCAGGGTTCAGTCAGTAAATTGTGTGCCTGCACGTCATGGCCTGCGGCCTTTAGCACCGCTTTTTGCTTAGTGTTATTAATGCAGCCCGGCTTTTCATAAAAAAGAACAGTAGCCATAGGATTTCCTGTGAAATAAGAGCATGCCTACCGATTGGTTCTTAGAGCCAATCCAGGGAAAGGTCGCTAATCAGGCGTTGAAGTGGGTAAGAGACGATGAAGTTCCAGCCAAAATCGGGGGGCTTCCTGTTTCAATTTCGACTTTGGATCACGGAGCAGACGCACCACATTAATGCAAACAGGTTCTGCCAGCCCCATATAACGAGAGATATGTCTGAACGCATCCTTTTGGTCAGAGACGGCTTGAAACAGGGTCTCAGGGCAGTAGAGAGCGATGTAATCCAGTCGTCGAGGTGGATGTCCCCAATGGGCTGTAACCAGCTTGATGTGACACTGATGCAACAAAGCGCCCGCTTGAGGATAGGTACGCTCGACCAGCGTTGTAAATTCTTGCAATAAATGGGATTCCGTTAGCATGATGGGGGAGAGCCGTTGAAGGGATCATTGGAGCGATGGCAGCAAGCTTGAAGGGTGGGAAGCGGGCAGAAGAAAGCGTTCATCACCTCTGCACCGAGCTTCTCCGCAGTTCAAACGAGATGAAAGGCTGCACCCATTTCCAAAGACGTCGTTTGTCAAAAACGCTTTGAATCAAACCATCTCATCAGTTGTTACCCAGTCACTGCAAGCATCTCGCGGTCGATCGTGGGGTGATGGCAATCCAGACACTCATACACACGCTTGAGCAAAGACTGTACTACCAACTTTGTTTGTACCACATCACTTTAAATTGAGTAGAATTTAGCGGCTTTGCTTAAACCTAATTAGGGATGTACTCAACCCTCAAACATTAGATGCAGCGATGGTTTAAAGTTCAATATCAGGGGGAGGGACAGGTATTTTAGGGGGGAGGGACAGGTATTTTCTGTGAATTAAACGCAAATATGTGAAATGAAATTCACAGACGTAATATTGATATCAGTTGAGATGGGTTTATCTTGATAATCTCAGTACAGGACAAAAAGCTTGAAAAGAGGAGCAGGGTAGGGTTTCATCAGAATTACCACACTCTTGAGAAACCCTATGAGTCAATATAGCGAATTAAAGCAAGTCCTCCAAGCGCAATTAAATTGGCATGGTGCGAGGCTTTCCTTTCTGGCGTTGTTCCTGTTAGCGCTGCTGAAAGTCAAAACGGTGAACTTGAGCGAACTGTGTTTAGGTTTTGGTGGAAAGGCGTTGCCCGAATCAAGCTACAAACGGTTGCAGCGGTTTTTTCGAGCATTTGACCTCGATTACCCACAACTGGCTAACCTCGTGGTGAGTTGGATGCAAATTCCAAGTGGCTGGGTCTTGAGCCTGGATCGCACGACCTGGAAATTTGGCACTCACTGGTACAACATTCTGACCTTAGGGATTGTGCATGAAGGGGTTGCCTTCCCCGTGCTGTGGTGGCTGCTGGACAAGCAAGGGCATGTCAATAGTGACGAGCGGATGCGGTTCATGGAGACCTTTGCCAAACGGTTCCCCACGGCGGTCATCAACTACTTGTGTGCTGACCGAGAATTCATCGGGCAAGCCTGGGTGCGCTATCTCCTGCTTGAACCCGCCTTAGCCTTTCGCTTACGGATTCGCGGCACTGACCAGATTGAGCACGATGGCAAAGTGCTGGCGGCACGGGTCGTGTTTGCGCATTTGCAAGTGGGGCAAGCCCAGCACCTCACAGGCACTTGCCGGGTCTGGGGCTACCCAGTGGCAATCGAAGCGCTGCGCCTTGAGGATGGGGAGCTACTGGTGGTGATTGCGCCCGTCGGGGCGCAGGCTTTGGTCAAAGATTATGCCTTGCGCTGGGGCATCGAAACGTTGTTTGGCCTCTTCAAAACGCGCGGCTTCTGCTTGGAATCCACTCACTTTACCGAGACTGAGCGCTTGAGTAAGTTGTTCGCTTTGTTGACCTTAGCTCTGTGTTGGGCGATGCGAACGGGTTTATGGTTGCAGCAATGGCAGCCCATTGCGCTTAAAAAACATGGTCGTCGTGCCAAAAGTTTGTTTCACTTCGGCCTCGATTTTTTGCGCCACTTAGTGCTCAATCCATCAGTGGCTAATAAGTCCGACTTTGTGCAATCCCTACAACTTTTGTCCTGTACTTAGCTTGATAATATATTGATGCAGAATGAAAGCCAATCGGTACTTTCTCTCTCAATCAAACAAGGAATTAACCAAGGAACCAAATATGGAAATCAGTGCACGCAATGCCCTTAAAGGAACCATCAAAGCGGTTGAAATTGGGGCAGTAAATACGGAAGTTACGTTGGAAGTTGCAGCAGGTGTTGAAATTACTGCCATTATTACCAAAGCTTCGGCAGAAAAATTAGGGTTGAGCGTTGGTAAAGAAGCCTACGCAATTGTTAAAGCCAGTGATGTCATGGTCGCGATCGACTAAGACAGCCGTAACCCTTCGATTGATACAAACGATCGAAGGGTTACTCGTCAACCTTTTTTACGAGCCACAATATGGAAAAGATGCCAGTGCTTTTCTTCCCCGATCGCAGTGACACCGGGATGTTCTTCTTCCTCTAGCCATTCAATGTCAAAGGGATGTAAAAGCGCTTCAACCTGTTGACGGGTGTGATGGGAACGATTGGGATAAACAACCCAGGAATCCCGATCGCCAAACAACTGCCCACAGAAACGTCCACCGGTCGTTAGCGATTCCACAATGGTTTGCCATAAGCCTGGAAAGCTTGCAGGTGGGCAAAAGGGAAGGCAAAAGCTGGCATTAACAAGATCAACTGCAGGCGGCAACGTTAAGCCCTCAAAGCGCATCAATTGAGTTTGCAATTGCTCTCGCTGAAAATCAGGATGGTGAAGCTCCGGACGAGCCAGTAGCCGTTCAAACGCCTGTTCTTCTCCATCAATGGCTAAAGCGCGCCAGCCTCGACGTAACAGTTCTATCGTGTCGCGCCCATCGCCACATCCCAGATCAACCGACAGACGAGGGTAATCTGGCGATCGCTCTGCATCAAAATTTGCCAATGCCTTCAGCAGTGTTTCACGGGGCGGGCGACCTTCCACTGCCTGGTAGTACGTCGCCCAATGTTGTCCAGACAGGTGCGAGTGAGTGGATGGAGTCATACTCAGGCAATCGCCAATGTAGCGTGAGTCTGGCAATTCTTAGGACAGACTCTAGCACAGGCTTCACAACCAATGCAATTATCCGCATTGGCGATCGTCATGACCTTACGCTCAAATTCTTCATCTTCGTCGTCTCCATCAACAAATTCGCCATCTTCATTCAGCGGGCGCAATGCCATTACCCCCTGCCCACAAGATTTCAAGCAGCGACCGCAGCCAATACAGCGCGCAATGTCGATCGCTTGCAAAAATTTGGGCGTCCAAACTTTGCCACCAAAGGTCAAGCCAGTAAATGTCGTCATGGTCGGTGTTCTCCTAAGATTAAATCATCATTTGATGTAGAGGCAGGCTTCATAAAAGTTCCATTCTAAGCCGCGACAGCGCCGCCCCTACGCAGACTGCAACTCGTTTCAAACGCCAGCAAACCCTTTGGCTGCAAGGTGAACTTCATCCCAGGTGGGAGGACGATAATCAGGGTTCATGGTCTGGTCAACATATCTCACCAGGTTAGGCAAAGCTTCATAGGGAATGGTTTGGTTGAGAAATTGCTTGAGTGTATCCTCCCAATGAGATGGATAGTCACGAATAACAGGATGTTTCACCGCCGAAGATTGATACTCTGGCGTCGTGCTATCTACGATGAAATCCAGGCTAAGCAAAGCGAGTGGGCGAATGAAAAAGCCAGTGGCAGCGATCGCAAACCCATCATCCAACCCTTTTTGCTTCATCACTACCACAAACTGCCCACCTTCAGGAACCTTGTAGGGAATCTGACTGGGGTCTGCAACGGCTTTTACCTCAATGTTGTAGCCCTTAGTCAGCCCAGCTTGTAGCGTGATGCCATCATATTGCTGGTCAGGATGAGGAATGTACACCGTCAGCTGGTGCAGCGTTCGCCAGGGATCGTCAGGCATATCATCGTTAGAAAGATGATGCAGTCGATGAATTGCTTGCCCCACGTAGCTCGTTTGATTACAGAGATTGATCAAGCTAATGGTAAGAACACACTGATCGAATCGATTGACGCCTACTGTTCTAATCATGTCTGCACAACCTCTTATACCAGTGCTTTGTAGTTTTTGACGCGATCGCCATCGGCAACGCCCAAAATTTTCGCCAGCCACGGGGGAGGAGAGGTCGCGATCGCGTGTTGCAATTCGCTTAAAATCTCTCTAGCGGGACCTCCTGCCTCTTTTTTGATGGGATAGATGCCAGCCTGCACCACTTTCCCTGCTGCGGGGCCGCCAATCGCCACAATATAGAGCACTGGACAATCTCGAATTAAGCTGACTCGAAACGCATTTTTGTCATCAGATAAATCAGCTTCGATCGCCGATCGAATATCAATCAGCCTGATCTCATCCACGGAGAGTTGATAGATCAGGTAGCGTAAGCAAGAGCCAAAATGTCCGTCCAGCATTTCTCGATTGTTAGAGGCCACCGCAACTCGAATGGAATTGGGCAAATCTCCATCCTGGTAAGCTTCAAGGGGTGGTAACTGATCGATTTCATCCAGTTCTCCCCACAAAATGCGAACGGCTTTCTTGAAGATGGCAATATCCGCGGCGTCAGCATCTTCACCATGCTCCTCTCCATCCAACTCGTAGGTATGTCCAAGAGCGGTTTTCAGATTAGTGACAGTGATTTTACTCAACGAGGCTTCGTCCAACGCATCCTCTACATAAGTCTGCAACGCGTCAATAAAGTCACCGATCGAAAGCTCTGGAAATAGCCTTGAGGCAAGTGCAATCCGTAATGCTACCTCATTGGAAATGGGTTGTTCAGCCATGACATCTGCTCTTTGATGAAGGATGAGGATATTAACACTCAACAATGCGGACATAGATTGCACCAACCACTGTTTCATCCAGAGTGTGACAATCGTTGCCCACTCGAACAATAAAACGCGGCGATCGTTGTTCTACGGTGATCGATTGACCAAGCGTTATCCCCACCGCTTTCAACCGTTGAGTTGCCGTTTCACCCAACGACTTAATGCGTGTAATGACACCGCATTCGTGCGATCGCATTAACTTTAAGGACGAGCCTTGAACCGAAAATCCGGTTGTCAGCACCGAAGCAGTGCTCTGAGCTTTAAATTCTGCTGTCACCATTGGGTGTCTCCTCCAAGATTAGGACGTGTGAACGGTGTTTTTGTTTGTCGGGACGTTATATGTAATGTCCCGACAAACATTCAATCTCTAAACTAAATAAGCTTCTTGATGGGTGCGAATTGTGCAATCAGAGCGGGGATAGGCAACACAAAGGAGAATAAAGCCTTTAGCGGTTTGCTCTTCGTCAAGAAACACTTGCTCTGATTGATCCAGGTCGCCTTCAACCACTTTGCCCACACAACTGGAACAAGATCCAGACTGGCAGGAGAAGGGTAATTCTAACCCCTGTTCTTCAGCCGCTTCTAGAATGGTGGTCGAGTCTTCGACGGGAAACGTTACGTCGATCGAACGCTTTTTATTGATGAGATGTACTTGATAGGTTGCCATAATCATGTCCTCGAAATTCACATTAAGGTGCGTTTTCAGTTATGAATGCTTGATTCAATTCAAAACTCAAAACTCTCTAGCTTGTCGGCGCAAAGCGCTACTCAAAACTCTTTAACTGCATGGTGTTGCTGCAGGGGTGCAATCACCCGCTTGGAAGGATTTACCACAGCCGCAGGTATCGGTTGCGTTAGGGTTGCTGAACTTGAAGCCGCTTTCCATCAAGCCTTCAAGAAAATCAATCACAACACCTTGCAGCAGCGGCGCACTTTTGGGATCGATATAAACGCGGACTTTGCCTTGCTGCTCGATCAGGTCGTCTGGTTGAGGAGCGTTGGCAATATCAATGGTGTATTCATAGCCATTGCAGCCGCCATCACTAACGCCAACTCGGATGCCTTTTTCGAGAGAAGGGTTTGCACTGCCTTGCAAGAAGGCACGGAGGCGAAATTCTGCTTTTTCAGTCAAGGTAACAGTCACGAGGTTTCTCCTGATTGAGTTCTAAGGGTGGATGGAATGTTGGGTGAAACGAAACGATTGCAGCTAATGATGTGGATGGGAGCAGGTCGATCGCGCAATGCATTGCTGAGAGCAGTGGAAGGTTCCATTGCTACTGGTCCACGTGCAATTTGGAATGAAAAATACAGCCGCTACAATCAAAAATTTAAGACTCCAGGGTGCAAGCACCAGGCTAATGGCTAGAAAAATGCGGCTGATAAAGGTGAAGATATTGCGCTTTTGATCGTTGGTATGAGCACGGCCGATCGATTGAGTGAACAAGGCAAGCATCAGGGCTAAAAAGGCAATCAACATTGCACTTCCTCCTTGACAACACTCGCCAGTCGCTGGCTTTTCTCACCGCACACGGGGCAATTGGGATCATGATACGGATGGCGTTTGGCAAACTCAGCGTGGCTCAAATCCATCGTCAGCAGTTGGGATAAGAGTGGTGTTCCCAGCCCTGTGATGAGTTTGATGGCTTCCAGAGCAGTGAGACACGCTAATGTGCCCGACACTGCACCCAGCACGCCAAAACCGCGCTTATCCCAATCTGGTTTTTCAGGGAAGATGCAGGCAAGACAGGGCGTTAACCCTGGAACGATCGTGGTCAGATAGGCTTCCATATCGTTCATCGCCGCTTCTACCATCGGCTTGCCCCAACGGACACACGCCGCATTCAGCAAATCCCGCTCAATGAAATTGTGTGCACAGTCTAAAACAACGTCTGCTGCTTGCACCAGCGCATCCACATTCTCAGGCGTGACATACTCACAGATGGCATCAATTTGCACATCCGGGTTGATTGCCGCCAACGTCTCTTTTGCCTTAAAGACACGCGGTTTGCCGACCCAATCGTGAGTCATCAAAATTTGACGATTCATGTCATCCAGGCGCAATTCGCCACCGCGTAGGAGAATTAATTGCCCTACCCCTGCCACTGCCAGATAGAGCGCTGCCGTTGCTCCCAGTCCACCTACTCCAGTCACCAGTACCGTTGAGTCTTTTAACCGTTGCTGTGATTCTTCACCAAATCCGGGCAGCATGATCTGGCGGCGATAGCGCTCTAATTCAGTCGGGGTAAGCGTTTGCACGTTGTTATCTCCTTAGTCAGAGCCAATTTCGGATAGCATAACGACACCTTTTGGTTTGTCGTTAAACACCTTGAACAGCTTCTCGTTTAAGGGCGAAGACGTGGTGAAGGTGTCGTATGCCTGCTGCAAAGCGGTTTTGTAGCGTTCAAGCTTCTCCGGCTCACTCAAGTCTGGCGCTTCTAAATCAATGGTTTTGATGAAGGACGAGAACTTTTGTAGAATGTGCAGCCGATTCACATTAACGAACTGTGGATCGTAGGGAAGCTTGAAGAATTCAAAGTATTCTTCTGCATTCACCAGTTGATTGAATTCAGCTAGGGTTCCACTCATGCGCTTTGCTCCAATTGCTTTAGCTGTTGTTTAAGTTGATCAATCTGTCGATAGATTTCGTACGTCTCGGTAGCAGCAGCAATCAAGTGCTCATAATCAGTCGGTAGTCCTTCTGCTAGATCATGAAGATCCATCTTCATTTGTCCGGCTTTGCTATTGAGGCGCTTGATTTGAGTTTTGAGTTCCTCAATACTTGTAATGTCGGTTGTTTGAACCATGAAACCTCCTCTTTAGACCTCTGAATTCTTAGAGAATTCGGAGGTCTTGATCGTAATAACTAGAGTCTGCCGACTTCGGGAAAGCGGTTTGCTAAACCAATGCCCGATTCGATAATTTTTGAGCCTTCTGTTTCAAGCTTTTCGAGCGAATCAAACCCAAAGCATTGTGCATCACGGAGCGTTTTAGAGACCAACAGCAGGCGACCGGAAAAGATGAGTGCCCAGCCAAAGCCTTCATGGCTTAAATCAATCACGACCTGGCAGAGAAGTCCGGTTTCTTCTTCAATGAGGTGAGCGATCGCTCGATAGAATGCCAGAATTCGCCCTTTGGTAATGGGATCAACCTCTCCTTCTACAGAGATTTCGCGCTTCTGAGCTTTGCTAACCACATAGGGTTTAAGCAGGAGTTCATCTGACCAGTTGCGGTAGGTACCGTAGGGATCGTTGGCACGAATCTGTTGCGTGATTGCTTTCAAGAAGGGGCTGATTGTCGTTGTCGTTGCGGCGGGTACGTTGGTGGTTGTCATACGGTTACTTCTTCCTTAATATCATCGAATTGATCAAGTTCATCGAGAGCGGGACTGCGTTGGAGAAGGGCTTTCCTGAGCCAGGGTGGAGGATTGCCGTTCAAGGTTTGCACCAGTTTGGTCAAGACATCGGTAATTTCTTGATCTTCGGACTGGGCTTTGATGGGTGTAATTTTTTGCTTAATCAAGCGGGCAGCTGCACTACCGCCAATCGTTGAAACGTAGACGATCGTGCAATCGTGCAGCGCTTCAATCTTGGGTTGTAGCTTATCTTCGTTGCCATCCTCATTAAGGTTTCCATCAAACCGCAAGGTTTCTACAAATTCATACCTGGTTTGATCAACGTCGTAGACATCAATCTTCTTTGCAGAACCAAAGTGAGCATTGATGTGAATGTTGTCGCTCGTAGTGAAGGCTATTTTCATTGGAATTCCTCCTCATGTTGTCTGTTTGTAGGGGCGGGTTTTGGCGTTGTGTTAGCCGTAAAATAAATAACGTATCTACCAAACCCGCCCCTACAGGTATCTCTCTAATGTTTCGCGTGTGCTTCTTCTTGTTCCAAAAACAAATTGCCCAGATCAAACAACAGTTGCATCATGCCGCGATAGCCGACGGTGCAGCGTTGACCATTGCCCAGTCGATCGAAGACAGGAAAGCCCATCCGGTAGAGCGGCAGATGGAGCCGACGGGCGATCGTGGCAACGTTGGAATTCCCAATCAATAGATCAGATCCAGCCGCCAGTCGCTCAAAGTCTTCTAAATCCCCGATCGTCACCGCTTCCACAGGCAGTTTTTCCAGTAAGGGCGATTTTGTGGTGGTGACGGCTGCCTGAAGCTCAGCACCCATGCTTTGCAAAAAGTGAGCGGTTGACCAGAGCAAATCGGGTTCCATCGCCAGAGATACCTGTTTGCGCCCAAAGAAAAAGTGTGTATCCAACATGGCATCTTGCAGTTGTGCCCTCTGGCGACGGTATTTAGCTGGGACAGGTGTTCCACTCAGGTCTGCCAGTCCTTCTAAAAAGTCATCGATCGCATCCAGATTGCTCAGGCTAGGAAACACCTCGTAGGGAATGCCAAACTGAGATTCTAGCGCTACCGCTGCACTGCGCATACTTTCACCCAGTGCCAGGGTGTAAACAGAACTGCCAATTTCGCGTAGCTCGGCTAGAGTGGTGCCACCACTGGTCACGGTGCTGTAGGAATCGTCCAGGTGCCCATCCATTGAAAGTGAAAGGTCGGGAACGGCGATCGCGGTTAATCCAAAGGCAGCCACAATCTCCTTAATTTCCTGTACATCCCCCGGTGCGAATGCTGGACTAACCAGCAGCGTAATTTGATTGGGACGGGTTTCACCCGATCGAGGCAACTCTTTGACGATGCTTTCAACCGTTGCCGCGAATCCATCTTGCAAAGCCCCTTTAAAGTCGGGTGTGGAAACGAACACGATCGGTAAGTCGTGGAGTTCGGGATGACGTTTGCGAATATTTTGCAAAATGCCTGCCATATCGTCGCCGCGAGTCTCGGTTAAGCCCGTGGTGCAAAGCCCGATGATAGAAGGTTTCGACTTTTCCACCAGGGTGAGAATGGCTTGTTCCACATTCTCTTCACCACCCAAAACCGTACTCACTTCGGTCATGGCTGTGGTGGAAAGGGGAATCGCTTCCCGGAAGTGGCGCACCAGCATGACCTTGGCAAAGGCCGTACAGCCTTGAGACCCATGGAACAGAGGCATCATGCCCTTTAAGCCCAGAAAGGCTAAGGCTGCACCTAGAGGTTGACTTTGCTTGAGTGGATTGACCGCAACAGACTTTCTCGGCGTTGTAATGGTTGCCATTAGATCACCTCCGTATCCCAAGGGGCAGGTTTGCGAACTTGTGCCCAAACGGGGCTGTAGAGGGCTTCTTCCAGTTCTCGCGCCATTTCCACCATGCCGACATAGCCTGCGTAGGGATGATGGCGTTCCTGGTTAATATCGAGAAAGGGAATTTTGGCTTTGAGGGCAGTGTACTGATTGCGTCCACCCGCAATCAACATATCCGCTTTGGTTTGAGCAATCACTCGTAGAAGTTCCTGAGCATTGCCTTTTTCCATCATGATGCCGTCTTGACCCAGCAATTCTTTGATGCGGGCTTTGTCTTCTTCGGTGCTTTTTTTGGTGCTGGTGGCGCATACTTCCATCCCCAAATCTTTTGCTGCAGAGATGACTGACCAGCTTTTCACGCCACCTGTGTAAAGCACCACTCGCTTGCCTTTCAATCTGGCTCGGTAGGGAGCTAACGCCGTGTCTAACTGAACGGTTTCTTCGGCGATTAATTGCTCGACCCGCTCTTGCAAATTCGCATCCCCGATTTTGGCAGCAATGTTCCGCAGACAGCGGTTCATATCGGCGACACCGTAGAACGATTCTTCAACATAGGGAATGCCGTAGCGCTCCTCCATCTTGCGTGCCATGTTGATCAGCGCTTTGGAGCAAATCATCACGTTGAGCTTGGCACGATGGGAGCAGGCAATATCGTCGTAACGTCCATCACCTGTGATTTGTGCGAGGACGCGAATGCCCAGCTTTTTGAACAGCGGCAAGACGCCCCACAGTTCTCCCGCAATGTTGTATTCGCCAATTAAATTGATGTCGTAAGGAGTGGTGATTTCTGGTTCACGACTGCCTACAACATACTCCAGCAAGCTTTCACCACCCACTCGATTACCCAGGTTTTTGCTGCCGATAAAACCGGGAGAATTGACAGGAATCACAGGTGTGCCGATTTTCTCTGCTGCTTTCTGGCAAATGGCATCCAGATCATCACCAATGAGTGCGGTAACACAGGTGGAATAGACAAAGACGGCTGCCGGATTGTAGCGCTCTTTAACTTCCAGAATTGCCTTGTAGAGCTTTTTTTCACCGCCAAAGATGACATCATTTTCATTTAAGTCAGTGGTGAAGCCCATTTTGTAAAGCATGGGGCCAGAGGACAAGCTGCCTCGGCTACCCCAGGAATTTCCAGCACAGGCGATCGGTCCATGCACTAGATGCGCCGCATCCGTAATCGGCACCAGGGCAATCATCGCGCCATCAAAAGCACAGCCTCCCTGCGCGGCTCCCGGTTGGGCAACCTGCGTACAGGATTTGTTTTTACCTTTACCTTCTTTCTTGTGATTGTGTTCACAAGCTGACTCGCTCAGAAGTTCGTTGATTTTGCCTTGAGTGAGTTTCATAGGGGGGTGGGAAATGGGGGATGGGGGATGGGAAATGGGGAGTGGGGAGTAGGGAGTGGGGAGTGGGGAGTAGGGGGTTCCTAACTCAAAACTCAAAACTCAAAACTTAAAACTCTTCAACAGATGTACTTTTCCACGTCTTCGCCGCAAACATCAGAGAGATAGCTGAGGGCACGAAATCGGAGAAACACAAACTCGTTGTAGAAGGGGTTGAGTTCACATAGTGGGGGCGTGTGGAATCCGTAGCCAAAGAGCGTGAACTTGTGCTCGAAGGGGCAGGTACAGGGGATGAGTTTGCAAATCAGGTGAGCGAGGCGGGGCGATCGCACATCAATGTGATCGATCCAACGACGAATGGGAGTGAGAAGATCCGTGCGAGAGAGGGCTGAAGTCGGCTGGTTAGGGGGAGTGAGAGTAGCCATGGCAGGTTTTGGGATGAGGGAAGGGCGGGTTTGTTTGGCGATCGGTCAGTATGTAGATCCATCAACCCGCCCCTACAGGAGGGAGTTGGTTAGCGAATCAAGTCATAGGAGATGTCGGTCTTCGCTGGGATGATGGTGTTGCGATCGAGTTCATCCAGTAGGGTGTTCACGATCCAATTGAGCAGGTTGATGGTGCCCTGGTAGCCGTAGGTGCTGTAGCGGTGCAGGTGATGGCGATCGAAGATGGGATAGCCAATCCGCACGAGTGGTGTGTGGGTATCACGCCACAGGTACTTACCATAGGAGTTACCAATCAAGAGATCCACAGGCTCGGTGAAGAGGAGCGATCGTAGATGCCAGAGATCCTTGCCACCCCAGATCGTTGCACCAGCACCAAAGGGACTGGAATCCAGTAGTGCTCGCAGTTCTGTTTCAAACACCTCGTTGCTATTGGTGACAACAATGTGAACGGGTTCGGCACCAATTTCTAGCAAGAATTGCACCAGACCAATCACCAGGTCAGGATCGCCATACAGCGCAACGCGCTTGCCGTGCAGCCATGCCTGCGAATCGGTCAGGGCATCAACAGCACGACCCCGCTCTTCTTCCAGTTCTTTAGGAATGGGCTTACCCGTCAGAGCAGACAGTTTGATGAGGAACTCATCGGTGCCGCGAATGCCGACTGGGCGGACTACCGAGGTGGGCTGTTTCCAATCCTTCTCGATGTATTCGCGAGTTTTGGTGGTGGAGTATGCCTGGAAGGCGATCGTGGCTTCTGCGTTGATGGAATCCGCTGCATCTTCCAGGGTGGTGCCACCTTGATACATGTGGTATTCCCCGTCATTGGGTGAATCCAAATAATCGGAGTTATCAGCTAGCAAGGTGTAATCCACACCCACCAGAGACGCAATCCGCTTGATTTCCCGCAGGTTGCCAATGTAGGTTTCAAAGCCCGGAATGAAGTTGATCTTGCCGTTGGTGGTTTCTGCTTTCTGATCTTTAGTCAGGTTTGTCAGAATGCCCTTGATCATATTGTCGTAGCCCGTGATGTGGGAGCCGACAAAGCTGGGTGTGTGAGCGTAGGGCACTGGAAACTCTTGAGGCACTGACCCGGCTGCTTTTGCGTTGTTGATGAACGCTTGCAGGTCATCCCCAATGACTTCTGCCATGCAAGTGGTGCAGATGGCAATCATTTTGGGTTTGTAGAGGTTATAGCTGTTTGCTAAACCATCAATCAAGTTGTTTTGTCCACCAAACACAGCCGCATCTTCAGTCATGGAAGAGGAGACTGCCGAGAAGGGTTCCTTGAAGTGGCGGGTGAAGTGAGAGCGGAAGTACGCCACACACCCTTGAGAACCATGAACAAAGGGTAAGGTGCCTTCAAAACCAACCGCTGCTAAGATTGCGCCCAATGGTTGGCAAGCTTTCGCAGGGTTAACGGTCAGTGCTTCACGGGCAAAGTTCTTTTCCCGGTATTCCCAGGTCTTCGTCCACTCAGCGGTTTGAGCTACTAAATCAGGGTCATGTCCGCCTTCAAATTGTTTCTTGGCAGCAAACAGTTCCTGATACTCGTCCTGATGGAATAATTCAGCGTGATCTTTAATGTTATCGATGTTGTTCTGAGCCATGATGGGTGTCTCCTATGAGTAATGGGGGCGATGGGGAGGCTAGGGAGGCTGGGGAAGCTAGGGAGGCTAGGGAGGCTAGAGATAAGAGGTACTGGAGCTATTGGTCTTGATCGCTCCCTCCTTCCTCATCTCCCTCCTCTTCCTGTTCTCCCTCAGCCCCTCATCTCCTCAAAACCTCGCTATGCAGTTACAGCCTCAGCCTTTTTCCACGGCGCACCAATCAGGCTCCAGGTGGGGCTATTGAGTGCGAGATCCATGTCACGAGCGAAGATGGCAAAGCCGTCGTAACCGTGATATGGACCGGAGTAATCCCAGGAGTGCATCTGACGGAAGGGAAGCGCCATTTTTTGGAAGACGTACTTCTCTTTGATGCCAGAAGCCACCAGGTCAGGCTTCAGTTCTTTGATGAATTCCTCAAACTCAAAGGCAGAAACGTCGTCATAGATCAGCGTGCCGTCTTCGATATAGTGCGTGGTGCGCTTGTAGTCGTCGTTGTGACCAAATTCATAGCCTGTACCGATGAGGCGCATACCCAGGTCATAGAACGCGGGAACCACGTGACGAGGACGCAAACCACCCACCATGAGAGCAACCGTCTTGCCTTCTAACCGAGGACGGTACTTGGCAATCACCGCTGCGGTTTGAGCTTCATACTTGGCAATCACTTCTTCTGCTTTTGCCTGGATGGTTTCATCGAATCTGGCTGCTATCGTTCTTAGCGACTCAGCAATCTGTGTGGGACCGAAGAAATTGTATTCCAACCAGGGAATCCCGTAGGTTTCTTCCATGTGGCGGGAAATGTAGTTCATCGATCGGTAGCAGTGCACCAAGTTCAACTTCACCGATGGTGTGTTGATCATTTCGTGCAGGGTGCCATCACCCGACCATTGAGCGACAACGCGCAAGCCAATTTCTTCTAGCAAAATCCGGCTTGACCAGGCATCTCCACCAATGTTGTAGTCACCAATAATGGCAACGTCATACTCAGTGCCATCGGGAATATTGCCTGCTTTTTTCTCCTTGCCGTATTGGGGGAGCACCCAGTCACGAACAGCATCGTTTGCAATGTGGTGACCGAGGGATTGGGAAACACCCCGGAAGCCTTCGCAACGAACGGGAACCACAGTTTTGCCAATTTCTTTCGCAGACTTTTTGGCAACCGCTTCAATGTCATCACCAATCAAACCGATGGGGCATTCTGATTGGATGGAAACGCCGCGATTAAGGGGGAAAAGTTCCTCTAATTCTGTGATCAATTTGGCGAGTTTTTTGTCACCGCCAAACACAATGTCACGTTCCTGGAAGTCAGAGGTGAACTGCATCGTGCCGAAAGAATCAATGCCTGTGGTGCCGATGTAATAGTTGCGGCGACCCGACCAGGAGTAGTAGCCGCAGCCTACAGGACCATGGCTGATGTGGATCATGTCCTTGATGGGACCCCAAACCACCCCTTTTGATCCGGCATAGGCACAGCCTCGGGTGGTCATGGAACCAGGAACAGATTTGATGTTGGACTTAACGCCACAATCAGATTTGCCTTCTTCAAAGACGTTCAGATGCTTTTCCCGTTTTTTCTTGGCTTTATCGGGGTAAACCTCCAGAACTTCTTTAATCAGGGCTTTTTTATCAGCAGTTGTCAGTTCTTCTGTAAGCCCTTCTGGAGGGGCGATCGTGTCGAGAGTAGCGGATTCGGGAGGTGTCATATTCTGCCTCACTAAGTAAAGGATGGAGTGGGAGTGGAGGAATGGGGAGTAGGGAGTGGGGAGTGGGGAGTAGGGGAGCGGGGAAATGAGGGAGTGAACAGCCCTTTCTCCCCTAACCCCTAACCCCTACACCCATCACCTCAGAATTAGGCAACGCCAGCAGGAGCTTTAGTGCCTTGTTGGATTGCCTTTTCGTACTCTTCTTCGCCGCCCAAGATGCCGAATTCGACCAACAGATCTTCGAGTTCATCCATCGAGATTGGAGTTGGGATGGTGAGGTTCTTGTTGTCGATGATCTTATTGGCGAGTGTGCGATACTCTTCCGCTTGCTTACTGTCGGGTGCGTACTCAATGACCGTCATACGACGCAGTTCAGCGTGTTGAACGATGTTGTCGCGAGGCACGAAGTGAATCATTTGAGTATTGAGCCGCTTCGCCAGAGTTTCAATCAGTTCGAGTTCACGATCGACCTTTCTGGAGTTACAGATCAAGCCACCCAGACGAACACCACCGGAGTGAGCGTATTTAAGAACGCCTCGTGCAATGTTGTTAGCGGCATACATTGCCATCATTTCACCGGAGGTCACGATGTAGATTTCCTGAGCTTTACCTTCCCGGATGGGCATTGCAAAACCACCGCAAACCACGTCGCCCAATACGTCGTAAGAAACGAAGTCGAGATCTTCATACGCACCATTTTCTTCCAGAAAGTTGATGGCTGTGATGATGCCTCGTCCAGCACAACCAACACCGGGTTCAGGACCACCGGATTCAACGCAACGGACATCGCGATAGCCCGTCAACAGCACTTCTTCCAGTTCCAAATCTTCTACAGCGCCGCGCTCAGCAGCCAGGTGAAGAATGGTGGTTTGCGCTTTGCTGTGGAGCATCAAGCGAGTGGAGTCTGCCTTCGGGTCGCAACCCACGATCATGACGCGCTGACCGAGTTCAGCCATACCCGCGATCGTGTTTTGGGACGTGGTGGATTTACCAATCCCACCTTTGCCGTAGAAGGCTATCTGTCTAATGCTTTCGTCAGTCATGGAATTGTCTCCTTTGGAGTGAGTGATAAGGGTGAGCGGTGAAAAGCCAGCCATCATTGAAACGTGATTCGGACTGGGTTAGACGGCTGGGTTGGAGCGTTGGAATCAATCGCGGTCGGGGGCGATCGCCCAACCGGAAAACGGCTTAACAAAAGGAACTTCATGCAACTGCTTCAACCACCAGGTTGGGTAAAACACGTTCTCGTAACCGAACTTCGATCGCGTTTTTGAGGGTTGCGGTACTGCTTTCACAGGAGCCACAGGCACCTTTCAAGACAACTTTGACGGTGTCTCCATCCAGGTCATAGAGTTCAACATCACCACCATCCGCTAGCAAGACTGGGCGAACCTCTTGCAACACGGTTTGAATAAGGCTGATTTTTTGAACCGTTGTGAGAGCACGATTTTGGGACTGAGCCGTCGCAATTTCTGCTGCGACTCTGGCAGCCGTTGCTTCTTTTTCTTGCTGCACTGTCGCAATCAGATCTTCAATGGCAGCACCACAGGAACTACAGCCACCACCAGCTTTGACATAACTGGTAACTTGCTCTACCGTGGTCAAATTGTTTTCAATCACCACACGGCGAATTCTGTTTTCGCTGACACCAAAGCAGCTACAAACTAATGCGCCATCATCATCTTCGTGATGTTCAATTTCAATGCCACGGTATTTGTAAATGGCTGCTTCCAATGCTTCCTGTCCCATCACAGAGCAGTGCATTTTTTCTTCCGGTAAACCACCTAAGTACTCTGCAATATCACGATTGCTAATATTGAGGGCTGCATCTAAGGTGATGCCTTTGATAATTTCGGTCAGTGCAGACGACGAGGCGATCGCGCTGGTGCAACCAAAGGTTTGAAAGCGAGCATCCAGAATTTTGTCAGCCTCGACTTCAATCTTAAGGTGTAGTCTCAAAGCATCACCACACGCAATGCTGCCGACTTCGCCATACACAACGGCAACTCCAGCTTCATTGGGGTCTTCGATCGCGCCTTGATTCTTCGGGTTATAGAACAGATCCAGTACTTTATCGGTGTAGTCCCACATGGCAGTTACCAATTATGAGTTTTGAGTTTTGAGTGATGAGTTAGGAGGGCTGAGTGATGAGTTAGGAATGATGAGTTTTGAGTTAAGAGTTAGGAATGATGAGTTTTGAGTTGTGAGTGTCGAATACAGATACAAGTACTGAGTGTTGAGCAAACTTCCAAACTCAAAACTCAAAACTCTTAACTCAAAACTTTCCTACCAACGCTTCTTCACGGTCTTGCAGCCATTCAGCCTGGTCGTTGTTAAAGGGCGACATCGCGCGGAGGCGTTCCACAATACCGGGCATAACTTCTAGAACGCGATCGACATCCGCATCGGTGGTGTAGCGGGAAAGGCTGAACCGGATGGAGCCGTGCAGCGTGGTGTAAGGCAAACCCATCGCTCGTAGAACATGGGATGGTTCTAAAGAGCCAGAGGTGCAGGCGGAACCGGAGGACGCACAAATACCGAAGTGATCTAAAGAAAGGAGGATGGCTTCGCCTTCGATGTATTTGAAGCCGATGTTGGTGGTGTTGGGAAGGCGGTTTTTGCGATCGCCATTGATTTCGGTCTCGGAAATCGCTAATAATCCTTTCTCTAAGCGGTCACGGAGCTTTTTCTCGGTTGCCACATCTGCTAAATGGAGTTGCGCCAACTCTGCGGCTTTACCCAGACCCACAATGCCAGCCACATTCTCTGTTCCAGCTCTGCGTCCTCGTTCCTGGTGTCCACCAATCAGCAAAGGGCGGAAGCGAAAGCCTCGTCGGACAAACAGGGCACCCACCCCTTTGGGAGCGTGTAGTTTGTGACCGGAAATGGTCATGAGATCAATGGTGCTGGTTTTCATGTTCAGGGGCAGCTTGCCAGCTACCTGTACCGCATCCACATGGAAGGTCGCTCCGTATTCTTTGGCGATCTCCCCTGCTTGCTCCACTGGAAACACGGTGCCCGTCTCGTTGTTGGCATACATCATGGAAACCAGCGCTGTATTGCCCGTAATCGCCGCTTCTAGCTCCATCAGGTCAATTTGACCCTTACGGTCTACCGAGAGGTATGTGACGGTGTAGCCCTGTTTTTCGAGCTGTTTGAAGAGATTCAGGACACAGGCATGTTCGACCTGGGTTGTAATCAGATGTTTGCGATCGGGTTGAGCGGCGATCGCGGCACGAATCGCGGTGTTGTTGCCCTCAGTGCCGCAACTGGTGAAGATGATTTCAGACTCCTCAGCCCCCAACAAGGAAGCAACCTGACCACGTGCTTGCTTGAGAGCTTTGCCGACCTGTCCACCAAAGCTGTGCATGGAGGAAGGATTGCCGTAAAACTGGGTGAGGTAGGGCAGAATTGCTTCCACTACTGCCGGATCAACCTGCGTCGTAGCGTTGTTGTCGAGATAAATGACTGAGTTCATGCGTTGACTCCCACAGATGTAGGGGGGTGTAGTTGTTTCGATAAAGCTTGGGAATAGGTGTCAAACCAGCGTTGCCAGTAGTCAGACTGTGGCTTAGCGCTTAATTGCGATACCAGGTGGTGATAGGTGTGGAACCAGGTGTCCCAGTAGTCGGTGGAAGGTTGGGGCGATCGAGAGACGTTTTCCAGGTCTGGAAGACATCCGCCATTCGTGGGGCAGACTGCCCAGCATTGAGGTACAGCGTAATAGCCCAGACAATCGTTACAGCGTTCAGAATTGATTTGATAGTGATGTTCATTTCGGGTGATTGCCCCAGTCGGGCAAAGCGATTCACAACGATGACACTCAATGCACTGACTCGTAATGACGTAGGCCATAACAACCTCCTGAAGAAGTTGAGAATTTTGAGTTTTGAGTTTTGAGTTTTGAATGCCATTCTTTAACTCAAAACTCAAAACTTTTAACTCAAAACTCTGTGACGTGCTGGTCGTAGAACTCGCGTGCCACTTTTTCAATCACGTCGTAGGCTTCTACCACTTGCAGACCAGATTCTCGTAGTTCCGCTTTCGGGCATTCACCCACTTTGGAAACGAGAACGGCTTTGCAATCTGCGATCGCCTTGATCACATGCTCCAGCGTGGCGTCTTCGCCATAACCGCCCTGGCAGTATTGGTCAATCTTGCGGTGTCCCACAAACTTCGCTTCGTTGGCATCCACTTCAAAGATTTGGAACTCTTTCGCATGGCCAAAGTGCTGGTTCACAATGCCACCACCCTTGGTTGCCACCGCTACCAGAATCTTGGGACTGTTCTTAATCCGCTCACTGGGCTTGACTCTAGCTTTGGCTAGCTTGATTTCTTCTTTGAAGTGTTCAATACCTGCCTGGACTTCTTGCCGCAGTTCCAGGTCGTACTGTTCCGGCATTTCCATAAACTTATCTTTGGTGAATTCCTGGCTACGGTCTTCACCCAGCAAGCCGACTGCATCGGCACGGCATTGACGGCAGTGGCGCATCATTTTCATGTTGCTGTCAGCGCACTCGTCTTGCAGCTTTTTCAATTCTTTGGGTGTGGGACCCCGTTGTCCCGTTAGACCAAAGTGGGTGCCGTGTTCAGGAGCCGAAATCAGCGGCATGATGTTGTGCAAGAAGGCACCTTTTTCGCGGATCACCTGATCCACTTCTGCCAGGTGCTCGTCGTTAATGCCGGGAATCATCACCGAATTCACTTTGCATAGAATGTCGGCTTCACGCAGGGCTTGCAAGCCTTCCATCTGCCGTTCATGAAGAATGCGAGCAGCTTCTAAGCCCTTGTAGCGTCTGCGGCGATAGTGTACCCAGGGATAAATCTTGGTGCCGATTTCGGGATCCACCATATTAATCGTGATGGTGACATGATCCACATTGAGCGCTTTGATTTTATCCACATGATCCGGCAGCATTAAACCATTGGTTGAGAGGCACAATTTAATATCGGGTGCCTTGTCAGCAATTAACTCAAAGGTACGGAAGGTCTTTTCAGGGTTCGCCAATGGATCACCAGGACCCGCAATCCCTAACACGGTCATTTGGGGAATCTTGCCTGCAATCACCAGTGCCTTGTGGGCAGCTTCTTCAGGGGTTAACAACTCACTCACCACACCAGGGCGGCTTTCGTTCGCACAGTCATACTTCCGATTACAGTAGTTGCATTGAATGTTGCAGGCAGGTGCAACTGCAACGTGCATCCGGGCATAGTGATGATGCGCTTCTTCGCTGTAGCAGGGGTGCTTAGAAATGCGATCGAGCATCTTTTGGTCAAGGCTGGGTGCAGCGCTGGTATTGCTGCTACAACCACAACTATCGTCACTCTTTTTCTGCGTCACCGTGTTTTTAGTGATCACGATATCCGTAGCAGGCTGCGTTTCTGGAGGAGACAGAAGTCCTGAAGCTGGTGGTGGTGTCATTGAATTTCGGCAGGGCTAAGTGGACAGCGCCACCGAGAAAGACGACTACTCCATACCTCTAAAAAACGATTGAAGCCACTGGTTACAGACAACCTACCAATGCAGGCTAGAAGTGCTGTGTCGTCCACCTGGGAGCGACTGATTAATGCTGTGGCACAGCGGCTTCATCTCGATTTATAGACAAAGTGTGGCGCAGTTACGTCGTCCTCTCATCGCCTCTCTAACCGTGAAACCCGAATTTGCGCTTGATTGGAAGAGCGCTTGGTTGGAAGAACCTGTGCTTCTGGTTTGGAGAGTTGAGTGATTGGCGTTGTGAGAGTTATAGCAACCGTTCAAAAGTGACCCAATGCTGCCAGCCTCGGTAAGAGTTATTGAATTTATTAGTTCGTACTCAAACACCTAAACCCAAAGCAAATCGGCACTCCATTTTTTTTTAAGGGTTGGGGTGCGAGTATTTTTTAACGCAGGAGTGAGTATTTTTTGAGCAGGGAAGTAGCATTTCTTGTACTCAGCTCAAAAGCTTACCCAATCGGAGTTTAGGGCTATTTTTTTGTTGTTTTTTAAGTCGAGCGACGTGTACTCAAACACGACTCAAAAGCGTTCAAAAGCTAGTGAAGACGAAGCATTTAATCGGTTTTCGATTGACTTTTTGATAAAAAGCCGGGAGCAAACGGTATAGGATCGCTCCCAGCAAGATCCGAAATTCAATTCTGTATCTAAATTAGCACTTTTTCTGAAAAATTCAATTCTGTATCTAAATTAGCACTTTGCTCAAAATGAGCGTCGTGGCTGTAACCATTTCTTCAACTTTGTTCAGAGCGAACATAACTATATTATAAATAGATAGCTTTGATACAGAAACGCCATTTTGAGTACAGGATTCAGAGCAGCGTATTTAAGTTGATAGTTTTCTCTAAAGCCCAGAAGTATTGAGTTTTACGGTGAGTACTCAAATACTTGCGCCTGCTTCAATTAATACCAGTCCCCTGATGCAAAAATACTCGTTCCTCACCCCTTAAAAAAATAAAACGTCCTCCCAGATAAGGGTTTGAGGATTGAGTACAGCACTAATTAATTCAATAACTCTGATTTGGGCTGCTGGTTCTGCTCCACTTTCTCCCGCCTGATATAAGCAGGGGAACAGAACACCGTTGGTCATCTAAAAGCGATGCAGCACCCTCTTACCGCTCTCTTATCTCCCCTGCCGCTGGCTTTTGCAAAAAACCCTTCGCAGAAAGCGGCGTTCTCAACAAAAGGATCTGACTGCCAGCACGATCGAGGTCAGAACTCCAATGCTTTAAGGGCAGGATGGCAAACGCTGAAAGAAGATTTTCGCATCATCTTTGATCGCGACCCGGCTGCCCATCATTGGTTAGAGGTCATGTGCTGCTATCCTGGCCTCCATGCGATCGCCCTCTATCGTCTGGCTCACTGGCTCTACCGCCATCACGTTGTATTCATTCCCCGATTTCTTTCCCATCTAACTCGGTTTCTGACCGGCATTGAAATTCATCCAGGCGCAACCATCGGGAAAGGAGTCTTCATCGACCACGGTATGGGTGTGGTGATTGGAGAAACCGCGATCGTCGGTGATTACTGTTTGATTTACCAGGGCGTGACGCTGGGTGGTACGGGCAAAGAAATCGGCAAACGACATCCGACGCTGGGTCAGCATGTTGTAGTCGGTGCTGGAGCCAAAATTCTAGGCAACATTCACATTGGCGATTACGCCCGTATTGGTGCTGGATCGATCGTACTGCGAGCCGTACCATCCCATTGCACCGCTGTTGGTGTTCCTGGTCGTAATATTGCTCGCACCAATACGCCAACCTGTCCACTTGAGCATGGGCAAGTTCCTGATGCTGAAGCGATCGCCATCAAAACTTTGCTCGATCGCATTGAATTGCTAGAACAACAAGTTCAACAATTAACCCAACATCCTACTCCCTAACCCTGTCGAGGCAACGCCCATGTCACCCCTTTCCCCTGCAAACCCTGGCACCAGCCAAATAAATGAGCAAGCGCTCAATATCTCTGTCGCTCATGTTGTTTCTGTCCCGCGTATCGATCGTTGGCGCATTTACTACCGGCTTCAAGAACTCATGATTCCTTGCTGGTGCCTGGAAGATGGCTCGCTACGGGTCGAAATACAAAATGGCATGGGCGCACTGCTTTTACGAAGTGTGGTTCAGCAATTCGTGGCCTCACGCCAGGAGATGGTGAATTGGCTGGAACGCTGTTGGGATGCTGAAATGCAGTGATGGGTTAAACAGAGAACGGATGGGTCATTCATCCTCCCACCTTCCTACACTCTCTCTTTCAATTGAATTCTACTAAACCAAAGGAAACCTCCAGATGACACAAGTACTCGTACAAACCTTTGAGCACGTGCAAACAAACCCGATCGGCTTAGAGCAGGACGTGACTGTTCCAGTCTGTGAAGGCATCAATATCGTGTTTGCTAGCTTTCAGGCACTCTACTTGCAATACCAGAAGCATCATTTTGTCGTAGAAGGGGCAGAGTTTTACTCGTTACATGCATTTTTTGCTGAAAGCTACGGGCAAGTTCAGTCCTATATTCACCAACTGGGCGAACGCTTGAATGGTTTAGGCGGTGTCCCGGCGGCCAGCTTTAGCAAGTTAGCAGAACTCTGTTGCTTTACACCAGAACCCGATGGCATTTTCACAGCCCGGAAGATGGTAGAAAACGACTTGCAAGCAGAGCAGGCATTGATTGATTTACTGCGACGACAAGCAGCACAGGCAGAGAGCGTTGGCGATCGTGCCACTCGGTATCTTTATGAGCAATTTCTCTTGCAAACTGAAGATCGTGCGTTCCATTTGGCTCATTTTCTTGCTGAAGATAGCCTGACATTTGCTTTCATGAACGGACATAAATAGTGGAATAGTTTTGAGTAGCGCTTTGCGCCGACAAGCTAGAGAGTTTTGAATTGAGTAATCAGGTCTTACTAAAGGTCATGCTTGACCGCAAAGCCCGGGAGCGATTGAACCTAACAAAGCTACCCATCTCTAGCTCTGGGACAAAGAAGTAAATCCTGTGAATCAATTCTCACTCAAAACTCAAAACTCAAAACTCAACACGTATTAACAGGGGAGGCATCAATGAGCAGCAACACACAATTGATTCAGTTTCTACAGCAGGAATTGTCTATCTCAGCCGCTGAAATTGACGTGTTGCTGCACCATCCTGAACAGGCTCATGCGCCACTGCCAATGGTGCTCTGGCAGTATGGGCTGATTACACTGCAACAACTAGCACAAATTTTTGACTGGCTAGAAGCACGACTTTAAATATGTGATCATCATCCATCTTTAGCAGTCCTAAATCATTTGAAAAAGAGAGTTGTGAAGGGTTTCTCTCCGGCAAAGCCTTTTCACAATCTAGATAGGATCGCTGTATATCCCACAAACAATCCACAAGACAGGGAGAGAGCGATGCTGGCAACCTTGATCACGATCTCGATCGTATTCTCAGTCGTCCTAAGCACCCACAATTTGCTACTAGAAGCAATCCATAAGGATGCTTTGAGCGAACCGAAAGCACGTAGCAAGCGTACTGAATAGCCATCACAATGACATCATGAAAAACCATCTGATTCAAATTAACGACACCACCTTGCGAGACGGTGAACAGGCAGCGGGTATCGCCTTTAATGTCGAAGAAAAGATCACGATCGCAACCTTTCTTGATTCAATTGGTGTACAGGAATTGGAAGTCGGTATTCCTGCCATGGGACAAGAGGAAGCCGAAGCCATTCAGGCAATCACAAAACTAGGATTGAACGCAAAATTACTTGGTTGGAGCCGAGCGAATCGCTCTGATATTCAAGCATCCGTGGACTGTGGCCTCAAGCGGGTACACATCTCAGTTCCAGTTTCAGAGATCCAAATTGCCGCGAAATTTCATGGCCAATGGCGCGTCATGCTCGATCGCCTACGTGATGTCATTAACTTTGCCCACGATCAGGGTTTAGCTGTATCGGTTGGTGGTGAAGATTCCTCCAGAGCCGATGCCACCTTTCTGCTGGATGTGGCGTCCTTTGCCCAGTCGTGGGGCGCTTTCCGATTTCGCTTCTGCGATACCGTTGGCATTCTTGATCCATTGACGACTTACAACAAAGTGCGTCAACTGGTTCTCAATCTTGCGATTCCAGTCGAAATGCACACCCATAATGACCTTGGACTGGCAACCGCGAATGCGCTGGCAGGGCTGCAAGCTGGAGCTTTATCAGTCAATACAACGGTCAACGGTTTAGGTGAACGGGCAGGTAACGCAGCGCTAGAAGAAGTTGTCATGGCGTTGAAGCGCATTTACGACACCCAAACAGGGATTGATACAAAACGGCTACTAGAACTCTCTCGCCTGGTTGCCAAAGCGTCTAATTGTCCCGTACCGCCCTGGAAAGCGATCGTGGGTGATAACGCCTTTGCCCATGAATCGGGTATACACGCACATGGCATCTTACAAAATCCAGTCACCTATGAGCCCTTTGCGCCCGAAGATGTGGGCTGGGAGCGTCGCTTTGTAGTAGGAAAGCATTCAGGTCGGCATTTGGTGCTAAGCGTGCTGCAACAGCAAGGAGTTTTTCTTAATGCTGAAGAAATTCAATCGGTGCTCGAAGCCGTGCGGCATCAAGCAGTAGAAGTGAAGCGCAATCTCACAGTTGAAGAGCTTCTAAGTTTAGTTCCCCAAGCGAGGTCATACGCTCATGCAAACAGATGAAATTGAAATCGATTCTCCACCCACCTTTGATATTGGACAAAAGGTACGATCGCGCAAACTCATTCGCAATGATGGCACCTTCCCTGGCAAAGATATTGGTGCAACGCTTGCGAAGAAAGGTGATGTGGGCTATGTCGTCAGCATTGGCACCTTCTTACAAAGCTCCTACATTTACGCCGTGCATTTCATGACCACAGGATACATTGTCGGCTGTCGCAAAAAAGAACTTGAACTTGCTGAGGAACGGAAATGAAAGTAATGCTCCGCCGGAATCCTGCTGGACACCTTGTTGTCTATGTGGCCAAGAAAGATTTGGAAGAAGAAGTGGTGAAAGAAGTAGAGGCAGAGAGCGGAAAAATCTTCACGCTGGCAAACGGCTGGGAACTAGCGATTGCAGGCTTAGAGGATCCCTTAAAACTGCCAAAGACTGTAGAAGCCCGACGCATTGCTCAAGCCAATCATTGACTAGGAGAACAAGATGATGGTTTCTTCTGCTACCAGCCCACTCATGAAATTTAACTTTGAAGGTCAGTTTCTCGGCTTTGTGAGTGATGATGGCGTATTGAAATATATGCGGTTAAAAGTGCTATCAGAAGAAGTGCATGTCAAGCTTCCCCAAGCGATGAGGCTGGCGTTTGGAAGCGTTCTTCAACCAGGAGAACCCATTTGGGTCACGGGTATTGGCAGCTTCGATCGCCACGCCCATGCCATCAAACTCAAAGCAACTCAGATCATACCGCTCACAGAACGTCCCTCGATGGCTGCACCAACCGCAACAGCTGAGCCACTGCCTGTGGTGGCTCCTGCCACCAAAAGCAATCTCAAAAGCCAGCCTAAAGTCAAAATACTGATGTGCCAAAAGTCGGGATGCTTAAAGCGGGGTGGAAAAGGTTTGTATGAAGCACTAGGGCAAGCAATTTGCGATCGCAGCCTAGAGCAGCACATCACCATTGAACGCACTGGATGCTTGAAGTGCTGCTCTTCTGCACCCAGCCTGGTGGTTATGCCCAAAAACCGACGCTACAAGGATGTTCATGTGAAAACACTGCCAAAGATTATCGATGAGATTGCCCAAAGTCTTGCTATCGATCGGTCTGGGCAAACGTGAGACCTGGGCGCAATCATGCTTACTGGCGCACAACAACATTTAATGCGGGTCAAGGGTGGGTTAAGACGATGTCTCAGGTGCCATAATCGGCAAATTGACGCTGACGATCGTCCCAGTTTCTACCGTCGATTGAATCGACAATGAGCCACCGTGAGCATCCACAATGCGTTTTGTGATTGCCAGCCCTAAACCAGTACCACCAGATTTTGTAGAGCAGAAAGGCTGAGTCAACTTCGGCAGTACATCGGCTGGAATTGGCTCACCACCATTCTGCACACGAATACACACTCGATCGGGGTCTGGACAACTAACGTCCCAGGTGACCACATCGCCAGGTGCAATCCCCTCACAGGCGTTGCGAATGAGGTTGATAAAGACTTGCTTCAGCTTATCTTCGTCTCCCAGAATCTTAACGGTCGATGGAGCGGGTGTGAAATCAATGCGACGCTCTTGGGCTTCTGGCATTTCCTGTATCACCGCCAGGAGTTTGAGCAAGAGTTCGTTCACGTCTAGTTCAACCCGTTGCAACATCTGAGGCTTTGCATATTGCAAGATCTCACCGAGCAAACGTTCCAATCGACTGGCTTCTTCAAGCGCAAGTGCCAGACGTTCTTGAGCGGCAGCAGTCAACACCGCTTTCTTAAAATATTTCAACCCCATGACGATCGTCGTGAAAGGGTTGCGAATTTCATGCACAATCATGGCCGCAAATTCCCCGATCGCCGCTAAGCGTTCCTTTTCTACCAGTCTTGCCTGAGCAATGTGCAGTTCTTCAGTTCGCTTCTGGACTTCTGCTTCAAGCGCTTCGTTAAACTGTCGTTGCTGCTGATAGAGATGGTAATGGTCGATCGCAGTAGCAGCCCGCTCTGCAAACAGTTCCACAATTTGAATTTCGTCGGGTGTAAACTCTCGTGGTTCGCGGTGAAACGAACAAACCGTCCCAATAATTTCACTTTCAGCCGTCCGTAACGGGATGCCTAAATAGGCTCGGTACCCCGGTGCTGGCTTTCCATACTCTGGCTGTGCGATGGCATCTTTTACGGCCAACGTCGCCCGATTTTGCATCACCGTGTTAATCAACCGCCCGTGGAGAGCATAGGTTCGCGGTGCATCACCCATATCTAAACTACTTGCCAGCACATTTTCAAACCCTTCCTGGCAGATTGTCACTACCGTCCAATCAACGTCAACCAGTTGACTGACAGCACAGGCAATATTTTGTAAATAACCGCTCAACTCGCCCGTACGGTAGTTGAGAGAAGACAGTATTGCCATCGCCTGCCGCTCTCGTTGCCATGAACGCAGTTGCCGTGTCCCATCGTCCTCACAACTCATAGACTGCACTTGCACAATGCGTAAAACTATCAGGAATCTAGCATGCTTAACTAGCGCACATTGATCAGCAACGGCACTTAATCTCTGGGAGGCTGTCGCCAACACAAGTAAATATGAGAAAGCGCTGAGAATAATCTGAGCATTTTCTCACTGAAATATCAGTATTCTAGACTAAACGCCTTAGACATTCATCATCTTACGATCGCAACGTTCAGTCACAATCAACGTGCAGCCAATGAACCGAGTGGCTGTTAACAAATGTTGCCATGAGGACGTTTAAATGATGAGAGTAAACCGTTGGGTTTTATTAAGTCTGGCTTCGCTTGTACTGGTTAGTTATGTCAGTCAAATTAGCCAAATACAGGCGGCTGAAAACCCTGTTTCTGCTTCCTCAAAGCCAACTGCGCCGCGATCGCAGCCAACGCTAATGGCACAGATGATGCAGGTAGCCAAGCCGATCGTGGTGAGTTCTGGTAGTTTTACGGCTGGAGAACAGCCCACTCAGGGTTCGGCGCGTGTGGTGAATATCAATGGCAAATACTTTTTAGATCTAGACCAGGGCTTTAAGACATCCAGTCAAGGTCCAGATCTGGTCGTGATCCTACATCGCTCCAGTAATGTCATTGGTTCAACTAAACCGCCCGCTTATCCCTTAAAGGCAGGTGATTACGTGATTTTGGCACCGTTACAAAAGTTTAATGGTGCTCAACGTTATATCATCCCCTCTAATATCAACGTGGCAAACTATAAGTCTGCTGCTATCTGGTGTCGCAAATTCAATGCAACGTTTGGTGCAGCCAAATTAGTGAATCAATAGCTGATGGCTGATCGCTTGTAGCAAAGCGCCCAATGCGTCCCCCTAAGGCTCTCCTCCAGACACACAGATTCATATCCATCTTGTCGTGATATTGACCAATTCCTTTCCGCCTGCGTCAAAAATCTGTTGTATTACTATCAAGCAAGAGGTTACCAATGTTTGAAAGCCTTCAAAGAATCAAAAACCCTTTTGCGAGAAGTGTCACTGCTGCCGTCACAACTTTCTCAGCCGTCACCCTTGCGGCCTCGATCGCGATCGGTACGGCCAAAGCAAAAGATGATGCTGCCTACAAAACGGCCTTCTATGCAGCCTTCATCGGTGCCGGATGCGCTGCCTTATTTGGCTTCGTTTCGCCAGGCAAGAGAAGCTTAGAAACCACAGCTCAATCATCACGCGATCAGCAAACGATCGCAGCGATGGAGTGGAATACCTGGACAGACTGGCGCAATTTTGTGGTTGTTCGGAAAGTGAAAGAAAGTGAGGAAATCACCTCGTTCTACTTAGAGCCGGAAGATAAAGGTGCCATTCCAAATTTTCAACCTGGTCAGTTTCTCACCATTAAACTGGATATTCCGGGGCAGGCAAGACCTGTGATTCGCACCTATTCACTGTCTGATTATGCTGAGCCGCATACCTACTATCGTCTATCCATCAAGCGAGAGCCAATGCCCGCTGGTTTGGATGTGATGCCAGGAATTGCATCAAATTTCATGCACAATCAAATTCAAGAAGGATCGGTAATCCTCGCGAAGCCACCCAGCGGCAAGTTTGTGCTGGATGTTCACCAGATGTCGCCCGTTGTATTGATCAGCAATGGGGTGGGCATTACCCCCATGATTAGTATGGCAAAAGCGTTGACTCACGCAAATGCCACACGTCCCATCTGGTTTTTACATGGAGCGCGCGATGGGCGATTCCATGCGTTTCGAGATGAGGTAAACACGATCGCAGAGAAAAATCCTGGTTTAAAGGTTCATTATGCCTATAGCCGACCCAGAGAGGAAGACGCGGGTCATTATCACAGCGTTGGCTATGTCGATGTTGGCTTAATCCAGTCCCTCATGATTCAGGATGCCGATTACTTTCTCTGTGGCTCTCCACCCTTTATGGACTCGATCCGTGAGGGGTTGAAGGCGGCAGGCGTGCCTGAAAATCGGGTCTTTTTTGAGATGTTTACTAAGGCAGCGAAAGCAACGATTGAACCTCCATCCAGCGAAACCACTGGCGTTGAGGGGGCAGACGTTGTGTTTGCCCAATCAAACAAGACAGCGCTCTGGCAAGTAGAGGCAGGCAGCTTATTAGAGTTCGCCGAAGCGAATGAGTTAAATCCGCCTTACAGTTGCCGTCAGGGCATCTGTGGCACTTGTCAATGCAAAGTTTTAGAGGGTGAAGTGGATTATTTGGAAGCACCCACGGCGGCGATCGACGAGGGTTCCGTTCTCATCTGCATCTCCAAACCCAAAACATCCAGGCTAGTGCTTGATCTATAAACTAATAGCCGACTAAGACCTGAGTTCTCAGCGTTTCCTGTTTAAACTCTCAGAATTTTGAACCTGGCTCTCAGACTGCTATCAGTCTGTGCTTCCACAGATGCGACATACTACTCTGTAATTTCAATTTCGCCTACGCGTTTCTTTAACGTCAAATTTCTCCTCTAGAGGGAGCAAGGGAAATGTTTGCAGACAATCATTACGACATCATTATCATTGGCACTGGAGCGGGAGGAGGCACCTTGACGTACCGCTTAGCCCAGAGTGGAAAAAAAATTCTGGTGCTGGAGCGAGGTCCCTTTCTGCCCAGAGAGAAAGAGAATTGGGATGTGAAAACAGTATTCAATAGCGATCGCTACCACAATCCCGAAGTTTGGTACAACCGAGAGGGCAAAGAACTCCATCCTGGCATGAGTTATTTCGTTGGTGGCAATACAAAAGTTTATGGTGCCGCTCTGTTTCGTTTACGGGAAAAGGACTTTGAAGCCTTTCAACATCGAGATGGTCTTTCACCCGCATGGCCTCTGAAATACAAAGACTTTGAACCCTACTATGTGCAGGCAGAAAAGCTCTACCAGGTACACGGAAATGGCGGGGAAGACCCAACGGAGCCGTTTCGTAGTGAAGCCTTTCCTTACCCTGCCGTCAGTCACGAGCCTCGCATTCAGGAGATTTCAGAAGTTTTACAAGCCAACGGCCTTCATCCCTACCACACCCCTGTTGGCATTCGCTTAAACGAGGCACAGCGTTATTTGAGTGAGTGTATTCGATGCAACACCTGCGATGGGTTTCCATGCCTCGTCCATGCAAAATCGGATGCCGAAGTGAGTACGGTACGCCCAGCAATGGGAAAGGATAACGTGACGTTACTGACCGAGGCAAAGGTGTTGAAATTGCACACCAGTCCTTCGGGACGCGAGATCTCCAGCGTTGAGGTAGAAGTGCGTGACCCAGAATCGAGGCAAATTCATGTGCAGCACTTTTCTGGGGATCTGGTGGCGATCGCCTGCGGTGCCGTCAATACGTCCGTCCTGTTGCTTAGATCTGCGAATGACCAACATCCTAACGGCTTAGCCAACCGTTCTGATTTGGTGGGTCGCAATTTTATGAAACATATTTTGGGTTCCATCATCGGTGTGAGTAAAAAGCCAAACCCGACGAAGTTTCAAAAAACATTATCGATTAATGATTTTTATTGGGGTGAGGAGGGCTATGACTACCCCATGGGACAAATTCAAACCCTGGGAAAAGTCAGCAAGGAAGCCCTGGAAGGCAATGCTGCGGCGTATGCTCCCCTCACTCCTGAAGCGGTTGCCACTCATTCGATTGACTGGTGGCTGACTGTGGAAGATTTGCCTGATCCAAACAATCGCATTCGAATCAATGGCGACAAGATCATTCTGGATTACACCGAAAATAATTCGGAAGCCTACGATCGCCTGGAACATCGCTGGATTGAAATACTCAAAGCCATTGAATGCGGTCAAGCCATCATGCCAAACTGTTCTTACTTCGTGGATGCAGGACAAACCTATACAGGTCGCTTGCCGATCGATGGGGTGGGGCATCAGGTTGGCACCTGCCGCTTTGGTGAAGACCCAACCACCTCCGTGCTCAATCTCAATTGCCGCACCCATGATATTGATAACCTCTACATCACAGACGGCAGTTTCTTTTGCTCTAGCGGTGCGGTCAATCCTACGCTAACCATCATTGCAAATGCGCTACGGGTGGGTGATCATTTGCTTGAACGACTGAGCTAGCGACTTGTTGCTTTACACACCCTCTTTTCATACGAGGTCATGACGATGACGATAACGTGGCAATCCATCGGCAACATCCCATTCAAAGCACTGACTGAAAGCAGATTGCAATTGCACTACGGGATTCAATTTATTGCTGCGACAGGTGCAGCTTTGGCAGAGTCAATACCAGATTATAGCCATACCAGTCTGTTGTGGAATCCGACACTCAAAGCGTTTGTTGGTACGGCAATTCAAGCCACACATCCGTTTCAAGTTGCCCTTGATCCCGATCGCTTGACGCTCAGTCTTTTGAATCAACAAAGTGAGTCGATCGCCTCCCTGCCCTTAACCGGAAAGACGATGGCAGAAGGGTTGCAATGGCTCAAGCAAGAAGTATCGAAGTTGGGTACCAATGCCAGCAAAATCGTGTTTCTGGATTATCCACCCGATGATTTTCCGGCGCATCCCCTTGCCCAGGGAGCGCACTTTGATGGCAGTCAGACATTGGTACTGAATGAATTGACTGCCTACTATGCCAACACGCATTTGTTGCTGGAACCGATCATCTCAAAGCACGAAGACACGTCCGCAATTCGAATCTGGCCACATCACTTTGATATGGCAACCCTCATTATGCTGCCAGGGACTAAGGATGGTAGTCCGCTTACTGTCGGCGTTGGCTTCTCCCCAGGTGATGCCAGCTATGACGAACCTTACTGGTATGTATCACCCTATCCCTATCCGGCTACAGAGAGACTTCCGGCTCTGGACGGGCATGGGTTTTGGCATACTCAACACTGGGTTGGTGCGGTTTTAACGGCTTCGCAATTACCGGAGAGCATCAGTGCTGAAGCCCAACAGCAGCAGGTTGAGTCCTTTCTCAATTCGGCTTTGGGAGCCTCGATCGCGCTCCTTCAAGTCAGTTCCCCTGCTGAGGTTTGATGATGCCTGCACACTTGATGAAAGCATTCAAACGATCGCTCCTCTCTGCGTTTGTTTTGACTACGATCGCCCTTGCCCCTCCGCTTCAGGCAACATCCCAAACTCGGCAAGGCCGCTTCCCAACTCAGATTGCTCAAACGCAACCCGTTCAAAGTTCCGTCATCGCGATCGATTCAGTTGGGATGACCGTTGCGGATATGGATCGATCGCTAGCGTTTTACACAACGGTTCTCCCCTTCAAAAAAGTCTCTGATGTGGAAGTGTTGGGAACGGAGTATGAGCAGTTACAAGGGGTGTTTGGCGTGCGGTTGCGAGTCGTCAAATTGCAGCTTGGCACCGAGTTCATTGAACTGACTGAATATCTCACTCCCAAAGGGCGGCCGATTCCCATCGATTCGCGCAGCAACGATCGCTGGTTTCAACATATTGCGATCGCGGTGAGCGATATGGACAAAGCCTATCAGCAGTTGCGACAGGCCAAGGTGCAATATGCATCTACGGCACCCCAACGCATTCCTGACTCCAACAAAGCGGCGGCGGGCATTCGTGCCTTCTATTTCAAAGATCCCGATGGACACAATTTAGAGATTATTTACTTCCCGCCCGGGAAGGGCGATCCCAAGTGGCAAAAACCGACGACTCAGACCTTTTTAGGCATTGACCATACCGCGATCGTGGTTTCAAACACCGCTACCAGCCTCAAATTTTATCGCGATACGCTGGGGTTAAAGTTAGTCGGAGAGAGTATGAATAGTGGCACTGAGCAGGCGCATCTCAACAACGTACAAGACGCACGGCTGCACATTAGTGGCTTACGTTCTCCCGCTGGCCCTGGTATTGAATTCTTAGAGTATCTAGAACCCAAAGACGGTCGATCGCTCCCAGCGGATGCCAAACCGAATGATCTACTACACTGGCAAACCACGCTGGTTGTGAAAGATGTTGTTGCTCTTGCAGAACGGTTACGACGCGATCGCACTATCTTCATCTCTCCTGGCGTTGTGACAATTTCAGAACCCGCGTTTGGCTTCAAAGAGGGAATTTTAGTCCGCGATCCGGACGGGCATCCTCTACGCTTGGTCGAACGCTAGAAGCAACGGCCTCTAATCTATATCCGACTGGCACACAGACAATCGTTTCAAGAGCCTAATCTTGCTGAGAGCGGTTCATGCATCACGGTATCTGGTAATGTTCTTTTGGGCACAATTACCTGTCTACCGAGGCTTTGCTGATTCCTGCGATCGTGGCTCTTTATGATTGATGCGTCCGTCTTTGAGTTTGACACTCTGACTGTTGATCCGTATGGGCAAATCTACGAGAAACGCCGTCAAACGGCTCCTTGCCGAACAGAAGCACTCAGCGATGACACGACGTTAGAGTTGGTTGCCATTCCTGGTGGCACCTTTATGATGGGAGCGCCAGCTTCTGAGGAAGGCTGGCATCCGAGCCAGAGTCCCCAGCATGCGGTGACGATCGCGCCGTTCTGGATGGGCAAGTATCCGGTCACGCAGGCGCAATGGAGTGCGGTAGCAACTCTCCCCAAAGTGAGGTATCCTCTATCAGCCAAAATCTCTTGCTTTTCCGGCGGAAACCGTCCGGTGGAGCAAGTTTCCTGGCAGGACGCGATCGAGTTTTGCGATCGGCTCTCTGCCCATACAAGCCACTCCTACCGTCTACCGAGTGAAGCAGAATGGGAATATGCCTGCCGAGCCATGACGACCACGCCCTTTTGGTTTGGCGAAACGATTACAACAGAGCTAGCCAACTATTCTGGCGTCGATTGGGAGTACGAAGGCCGGGTATGCAGCAAAGGCTCCTATGGCAAAGGGCCAACCGGGAACGATCGCCGCGAAACCACCGACGTCGGCAGCTTTGCGATCGCCAACGCTTTTGGGCTCTATGACATGCACGGCCTGGTACGTGAATGGTGCGTCGATCGCTGGCACGACAGTTATAACGGTGCTCCAGACGATGGCTCTGCCTGGGTCGAGAACAGCAGCACCGACCAACGGGTCTTGCGCGGCGGCTCCTGGAACGGTGGCCCCAAAACCTGTCGCTCGGCCTCTCGCAGTAAGCTCAACCCGGATACCCATTTGTATGACATCGGTTTTCGAGTGGTGGGCGACCGTCTGTAGGGACGTTACCTGTAACATCCGTGCGATCGTGGGAAAATGAAACCGTTCTGCATTGTGACTTGCCTTCGTGATTTCTACTGCTAGTGTTACGGTTCCAGCAACCACAGCTAACTTGGGGCCGGGTTTTGATTGTTTGGGAGCAGCGCTAACGCTCTCAAATCAGTTTCGCTTTGCGTTGTTGCCTCCTGGGTCAGAAAAAGTCGTGATTACGGCGATCGGGGATGAAGCGGCGCACGTCTCAACGGATGCCAGCAACTTGGTCTATCAAGCCTTCGTCAAGGTGTATGAACAGCTTGAGCAAGTACCGCCCCCTGTCAGCATTGAAATCCAGCTAGGTGTACCACTATCGCGTGGATTAGGCAGTTCAGCAACCGCGATCGTCGGTGGTTTGGTGGGTGCGAATGCGCTGGCAGGATCACCGCTCACCGTCGAGACCTTGATGGAACTGGCCATTGGGATTGAAGGACACCCGGATAACGTCGTGCCAGCCCTGGTGGGGGGATGCTGTCTATCGGCTACAGGGATCGATCGTGATTGGGAGCTTTGCGAAATTCCCTGGCATAGCAACGTGATCCCGATCGTGGCGATTCCTGCTTTCGAGCTTTCCACAAAACTTGCCCGACAAGTGCTACCGACGACGTACAGTCGTGCCGATGCCATTTTCAACGTGGCGCATTTAGGCTTGTTACTTCGTGGTTTAGAAGCAGGAAATGGCGACTGGTTAAAAGCAGCAATGCATGATCGCATCCATCAACCGTATCGACAGGCTCTAATTCCGGGCTATGAAACGGTGCAAGCGGCTGCAATTGAGGCAGGTGCCTATGGTCTGGTCATTAGTGGTGCAGGGCCAACCTTACTGGCTCTGGCAGATCCCCAAACAGCAGAAGCGGTGAAAGACGCGATCGCGACAGCTTGGGCACAGCAGAATTTTGCGGTACAGGTGCATCGGCTCCAAATTGACCAAAAAGGCGCGATTGCACAAACGACGGTGAATTGAGCCAGGCCAGCAACAGTCATCATCTGTGTACGTTACAACGTAGGAACTTCAGCTTGATATCGACCCATTGTTGCGATCGCTCATCATGAAACGCCTTCTAAGAAAATTGCCTTCGAAGAAACGTGAACGCCGTATTCCACACGTTCACATCAAAGTTCGGGATGGGCGCTTTCAGGTAGACGGTGCGGGTGCCTGGTATTCCTACTGGCGTGACCCCTATCATCTGCTGCTGACGCTCCCCTGGAGCGGGTTTCTAGCGTTCATCGTGCTTTCGTATTTTCTCATCAATTCGTTCTTTGCGCTGCTGTATCTAGCAGGTGGCGATTGCATTGCAAATGCCCGTTCAGGCTCATTTTGGGATGCTTTTTTCTTCAGTGTGGAAACGATCGCATCCATTGGCTACGGGTTCATGTACCCCAAAAATGATTATGCCAATTCGATCGCCACGATCGAAGCAATGGTCAGTCTGGTTGGCATTGCAGTACTGACCGGGCTGGCCTTTGCCCGCTTCTCTCGGCCCACGGCGCGTGTGCTGTTTAGCCGTGTGGCAGTCATTGCACCCAACGATGGCGTGCCTGCACTCTTTTTTCGCACCGCAAATCAACGCCGTAACCAGATACTGGAGGCCCAGTTGCGCGTTTACCTCATGCGTGATGAGATTCGGACGGATGGGCAGTTCATTCGTCGCATCCATGACCTTCGCCTGCTACGCGACCAATCACCGGGTTTTATGTTGAGCTGGCTGGCAACCCATATCATTGACGAAACCAGTCCGCTTTACGGCATGACAGCAGAAGCGCTGGTGCAAACACAAGCGACGATCGTCGTGTCGCTCAGTGGCATTGACGAAACGGTGTCCCAAGTTGTCCACGCACGTCACACCTACGCCGCTACTGACATTTTATGGAATAACCAGTTTGTCGATATTATTCGTCACACAAACGATGGCAATCGCTATATCGACTACAACTATTTTCACGATGTTTCACCACTTGACCCAGATGCCTAACTCACTGATGATCTGCGGCCTGACAGTCCTCTGTGGAGTCTACGTCGCCTGTCGGCAGAATGTCTTTAACCACAACCCGACCATGCTCTACAACGGTGCATTGTTTCGGTACAGGGGGTTCACCCGCGATCGTTCCTCGACTCTTTGAGGCGTTAGCGTCGGCAACGCTGTCGCACTTAGCCTGATCGCAGTGTTCGTGGTGCTGAATCGTTTGCTGCTGCTGGTTAAGCACCACGGCAGAACAAGCAGACGCAGAAACTGTCATATAAACCTCTCTCAATGCTTCTATTATTCCGTATTTCTTGGATTTTCTCTTCATCCAAATTAGGGATACAACGTAAGAGGTTTCCGTACTTGTCTTTCTAAAACGAGCGCGATCGTCCCACCCCAACCTTGCGAGGATACAACGGATGGCAATTATCACAGGCTTGTCAGGCAACGAGATCTTTTGTCTCCAGCGTCAAGGGCTCACACCGGGTGATCTCGTCATCGGCAATAGCGTGATTTCGCTAGGACTGATTGGCAGCATCAGTTCAGGGCTCAAAACCCTGTTTGGGGGCGAAGTCCATCAGATCACACGCATCATTCATGAAGGACGGCAACGAGCCTATGCGCGCATGGTCGCCGAAGCAAAACGACACGGTGGCGTGGGCATTACAGGCGTTTCTAATGAACTGGTGCTGCACGGTACAAATGTAGAATTTTTGGCGATCGGCTCTTGTCTCCATCGCGCCGAAGCCAAAGCCGAACAGCTTGAATTCTCTACGGCAGCAGATGGGCAGGCGCTTTACTGCCAAATGGATGCAGGCTTTGAACCCAAACGCTTTGTGTTTGGCAACGTTGCCTATTCGATCGGTCTGGGCGGCGGCTTAATCGGTGTGTTGAAAAGCCTTCAGCGCGGTGAGATCAAAGAGTTTTCACAAATCTTCAACGAAACACGACATCTGGCGCTCAAACGTATCAAAACCGAAGCACGAGAGGCCGGAGCCAATGCAGTAGTCGGCATTACAACCTCGATTTTGCCCTTCGCAGGCATGCAAGAAATGGTGATGATTGGCACAGCCTCGAAACATCCAGGCTTACCGATCGGCTTCAACCAAAACCCCATCACCAGCGATTTGACCAACGATGAAATGTGGGGACTGATCAACCAGGGCTATATGCCAATCCAACTGGTTCTAGGCGTTTCAGTCTATTCCCTTGGCTTAGTCGGTGGCATTACCTCCTTCTTCAAATCGTTCGTACGCGGCGAGATTCAGGAAGTCACGACGCTAATTTACGAAGCGCGTGAAGAAGCCCTTGCCCACATTGCCGAAGAAGCCCGTCGCTATAATGCCGATCAGGTCGTTGGCATCAAAACCTACGTCTATAACCTGGGCGGCGGCATTATTGAATTTATGGCGATCGGCACCGCCGTCAAAAAAATGCCCGGAATCGGTACCCAGTCCGAAACTCTACCACCACAAGCCATCATTCGGGATCAAGATACCTTCATCAACACAGCTGAAGCCACCAACGTTTCGTCGCTCAATCAACCCACCAACGCAAAGAACGCCGTCACAGCTTTTGTTGGGTTTGGGGTCTTTGGCCTCTGGCTTGTCTTTATCTTCCTCCGCATTCTCCTTCATCATTAAAGAGATTAAGCGGATTGAGGGGTGCTGAGGATTACTCTGACATCTAGCTTTTACGGGTGAACTGGGGCAATTAGAATCAAGGTGTAAACCTGGCTTGCTGGAGCATTTTAGATGGTTTCATCAGAATTAATCTCGACATTGCGAGAACTGAGCCGCTCAGACAAGCTCTACATCATGCAGATGTTGATTTCAGAGCTAGCCCAACAAGAAACAGATCTCATTAAACCTGGTCAGTCTTACCCAGTGTGGTCGCCCTATGATGCGACCGAAGCAGCAGAGACGATGTTAACCGTGCTACGAGCTGCTCAAGCTCAAGACCATGCGTAGCGTCGAGCGTTACCCATTTATTTCTAGTGATACGGCATTAGGTGAAGCCAGTTTTCGTCCGTATCTGCCGCTTACCCTGGTTAACCAAGAGCGTTCTATCACGACATCCGCTCTGTTGGATACTGGCGCGACTGTAAACGTACTGCCCTATTTGACAGGTGTTGAGCTTGGGTATAGCTGGGAGCAGCAAACAACGATACTAACTTTGACAGGGAACTTGGCTCAGTACGAGGCGCGCGTTGTGCTTGCTCAAGCGATCGTTGGGCAATTCGAGCCTGTGCAACTGGTCTTTGCCTGGACACAAGCTACTACCGTGCCGCTTCTCTTGGGACAGGTCAACTTCTTTATGGAGTTTGATGTTTGTTTCTACCGCTCACAGCTTGAGTTTGCAGTTAGCCCAAAAAAGGTTCTAATTCGGCATAGCTTAGTTACAACCAATTGCTTACTGCTGTGTGGCAGCGGACTAGTGAAAAGCATTTGTTGAAGCCGGGGAGAATTGATCCCGCTACACTTCAACGTTCCTTCACGGTGCTTAAGGCGTAGATGCTGGTTTAATATGCGTCTGAAAGAAATTTAGCACTCGTTGCCAGGAGTCGGTAGCCGCATCAGCATCGTAGGCACCACTACGATCGTTGAAGAAGGAATGCTTGGCTCCCTCATAGATCTTGATATCGTGAGCCACGTCGTACTGCGTCAGAGCGGCTTCTAACTTGCGTCCCGATTTTGCCGTGAAATCTCGACTGGGATAAGACCCGACAACGGGGCAAGAGCGGGCGACGGCTTCCAATGGTCGTGGATTCGCACCATAGTAAGGCGCAATCACCTTGAGGCGTTCATCGGTACAGGCCCATGCAACTGCAAAGCCACCACCGAGACAAAACCCGATCGCGCCCAGCTTTTCTGCATCGACTTCCGGTTGCTCAGCTAAAAACGTGAGCGCCGCTTTCAAGTCATGAATGCCGCCGTGATCAAACGCATTAGTAAACATATCCACCAGAAAGCGCACCATGCAAACCACGCGATTCCGTCCCGTGAACAAATCGACTGCTAAGGCCGCATAGCCTGCATCCGCAAAGCGTTGCGTGATGTCCTTAATATTCTCGGTCAGTCCAAAGACTTCGTGGATCACCACCACACCTGGAAATGGCCCCAAACCTTCAGGACAGGCATAGTAAGCATTGAGCCTTTCATCACCGGATGGAAAGGTTAGCGATCGCGGAGGAGACATAGGCAAAGCACTCTGTTTAATCGCATTGAGTCTAACAGGTTGCCATCGAGATGGATGTATCGATCACTTCCTGAGTCATTCATCAAAACTCCCATCATCTTTTTGGGCAGCGGGCTGTGTACTATTGTTAAAAGGCGATCGGGTGAGAAGACGATCACCGACAGACTTTTCGTTGCAGTAGGTATGTAAAGCATGACCGCAGTTACTCCCAATCCCCAGTCCGTGAGCGCTCCAGCATTTTGTGAAGGCATCCAGTATTTCAGTGATTCAGTCTCAGGGTTTGATGTCTATGGCAAGGCTCCGGTCATTGGAGAAGGACAAACCGCGATCGCGGATCTCGCTGACCCCGCTGCTGCGTACCAAACGCTTCTGTATGCTGACGCATTGCGCTACCTGATTCTCCAAGTCACGGCGAGCAAAGCATCGGGACATCCGGGTGGCTTTGCGAGTCAGGCAGAAGCCTATGCGGCTCTGGTCATGCTGGGCTACAAAAATATCATTACAGAAGTAGGGCACCACGCCCCCGGTTTCTACAGCGCCATGTTTTTGGATCGATCGCTGGAAGACATGGGCATTACCACAGTGCAGCAGTTGCGCGATCGCTTTCGTGAACAGCATGGCTTACTGGGACATCTTTCTGGCTTCATCCCCGGCATTCTTGCACCAGCAGGGCCACTAGGTCAGGGGCAGCACTTCGCCATGGCAGCCGCACTTCTGCACCGTGACAAACTCTTTCCGTTTACGGTTGGCGATGGTGGCTTAGGTGAGCCTTATATTGTGAGCGCGATCGCCCACTTCCACACGGCCTATCCCCATGCAACCAACTTCCTTCCTGTGCTGGTCTGGAACGGTTACTCGCAGGAACACCACAGCATGGTGTCGCTCAAAACGAATGCAGAAATGGAGGCCTACTGGCGCGGCAACGGGTTTGAACAGGTCGTGCTGATTGATGCCAAAGACTTTGATGATCAAAATCAGCCTGGAGCCTACGTCGATAGCACCGCCTTCTCCTTTGAACAGCGTCTTGCCTTTGGTCAAGCCGTACTGGCCAAAACCGACGAAGCGGCTCGATCGGCGCTCGGAGGTAAGCTGACTGTCCTTATCATCAAGCAGCTTAAAGGGGCTGGCGTTCATGCCCGTGGGTCAAAATCCCATAACCTTTATGCCCAGCACACGTTAGAGAACCCTGATATTATTGCGGCCCTTCATGCCCGTGCATTGACGCCTGCAGCCTGGTCGCTTGTGCGAACGAACTGCGAACGCGCAGGCGGTGGCCCTGCCAGTAAAATAGCAGTCACGGAGTCTGTTCTCCCCCTGCCTGATTTAGGCCAATTGCCATTAGAAGAATACGCCGTTGGAGGCGATCCGAAGGTGTCTACAACCGCTATGGGTAAGCTGGTTGCGGCTGTGGGGCAAGCGGATTCTGCTTTCGTCGTGACCAACGCAGACGGTAATGAAGCCTCTGGTATCGCCAACATCAACCAGGCACTCAAAATTATTCACCCGACTGAAGATCCGCTGTACTTCCAGAAGCCGATCGGTCAGGTTTACGAACCCTTGAGCGAAGACGCTTGTGCCGGACTAGCCGCTGGTTTGGCGCTGATGGGGTCGCGATCGCTCTGGTGTTCCTACGAATCGTTTGCCATTAACGGCTTACCGATTTGGCAAACCGTGACACAAGCCATGGCAGAACTCCGTCGCCCGGCTCCTGCCACCGTAACCCTCTTTACTGCAGGTGCGCTAGAGCAGGGACGCAATGGCTGGACACACCAACGTCCTGAAATCGAAGCCTATTTTGCCGCTATGATGCGCAACGGCAATGTCTTTCCGCTGTTTCCCCCCGATGCCAACAGCATCCAGGTGTGCTACGACTGGGCACTGACGCAGAAAAACAAGGGCGTTGTCATTACCGCCAGCAAATCGCCCTTACCCGTTCGGACGACGTTTGAGCAGACAAAGCAAGCGATCGCCAAGGGAGCCATTACCCTTCACGAAGCGAGCGGTAGCAAAACCGTCGTCTTTGCGGTGATTGGTGACATGACCCTACTGCCAGTGTTTGAAGCCGCAAAACATTTAACGGCAGAAGGCATTGGCGTGCGCATTGTTTCTGTCATCAATCCCCGTCGCTTGTACCGTGCTTCAGATGTTGCCTGGGAGATCTGCTCAGAACCTGATGGCACATTCCTAAGCGACGCTGAGTTTGAACAACTCTTTGGAGGCGATGCACTGATTGGCGTGACAGGTGGCGCAAGTGGGATGCTGGAACCAATCATGCTACGCAGCACTGCCAAACGAGACACCTTTGCCTGGAAGCGAGGTGAAACAACGGCCAGCGCTGGAGAATTGATGGCAGTCAACGGTATTACCGCAGCAACCCTTGCAGAACGTGCGACCGCGTTGATCCGTTAAGGAACAAGGATTCAATAAGCGGTTATTCGGGGTTAGGGGCTGGCAATGCCAAGCCCCTGCAACAGAGAAATCATTCAAGTTATTTGACTTGCAGTCCTAAGGGACACCTGGCAGCAAGCCATCAGTGTCCCAGGCATGTGCCAAATAATGTCTTTCCCAGTCGATTTTTTTGGGAATATTACCTTAAATCTAGCGATCGCACGCTATAAAGTACGCTTGCGTAGCATTTTGGTCATTCAAGCGCTTAAGCTATGGTAATGTTCATAGGGTTTGCATTGGATATGAGCCATTGAACAATGGTTTATCCCTTTGGAGGGATTAATCTTTAACCCCTGTTAGCTCTATAAAGGATAGGGCTATCGATGATCGGGGGCATTCCTCCAGAGGCATTACCCTTTTATCGATCGCTCAGAAACAGTTAATCAGCACTAATTTATTGAGGAGACCCCCTGTTATGTTGAAACGATTCGCGATTGCCGCTACGGTTGCGCTTTCGATGGGTTATGCAGCGGCTGCATCGGCAGCGCCTCTGGCAGTTACCAATTCCCCCGACAGCGAAACGATTGTAGGTGGTCGCTCGGTTGATTTGCCCACCCCACCCACTACGCCCATCTATTTCACGTTGCCCATCGAGTTATCGATCGTGAAAGACCCTGCGATTACCACCAACACCCCGATTACGGACAGCTTGACCAGTAACTATGCGGCTTGGGGTGAGAAGATCAGAGCTTGCGCACTTCAGAAGCCAATCTTCGTGAGAAAAGTTGGAGATGCTCAAGAGCCTTTCGTGGTTGGTGGGTCAGAAGGAACGATCAAGCTCAACGCGAATGACAAGCCTGTTTGCAGCGTTTAAGTTTCAACTCTTTAAACAACTCTAAATAAACAGCAGGCGTAGTAAAGGCGCAATTGGAGCTACTGTATCTGATTGTTTTTGCTACGCCTTTGCTTAAGGGGTTCTTGCTTCCGGCAAGCAGGCTTAAAAGATGGAAAGCCAAATGCCTTAGTATTGGTGAGTCAACAGGTTTGTCTCCATGGCTCAAGCTTTGACGCATCTCAGGTGTAGCACCTCATCCCGTCATTTGCACGGCTTTACTCTAATCAACATAAATTTACGTACCACGTATATTTTTTGAATAAAATCTTCATTTTTCGGTGAAGATTCCTTCTTTGCATTGAGTGTTAACCGAGTGGCGCGTTATAACGCTTAGAGTTAGAGCACAGCATTTGGTAAAGATCTAGTAAGGTTCTCGTAAAGCATTCTTAAGTCTTGTCTGCGAGAGACGTGCTATGAGGAATTTTGATGAACGTTTTGCCTACTGAAATACCCGATGTCATGGTTTTTGAACCGCGCATCTTTCAAGACGATCGCGGCTTCTTTTTTGAAAGCTTTAATGAACGTGTCTTTACTGAAAAAACGGGTGCCCATGTTCAATTTGTACAAGATAACCACTCACGCTCGTGTCAAAACGTCTTGCGGGGGTTGCACTATCAGATTCAGCAGCCTCAAGGCAAACTAGTGCGAGCTGTCGTGGGCACTATATTGGATGTAGCTGTTGATTTACGCCAACACTCACCAACCTTTGGGCAGTGGGTGAGCCGCCTTCTGACCGCCGAGAACAAGCACATGCTTTGGATTCCTGCCGGGTTTGCTCATGGCTTTGTCGTGCTCTCAGAGGTAGCCGAAGTACTCTACAAGGCTACAGACTACTATGCACCCCAGTATGAGCGCAGCGTTCTTTGGAATGATCCTGATTTAGCGATCGACTGGTCTTTAACAGCAGAACCTATCCTGTCAGCCAAGGATCAAGCTGGCAAGCCACTTAAACTGGCCGAAGTCTATCCCTAAACCCCAACGTACTTCCAAGAGACCCATTTTATGAAAGCAATTATTCTTAGCGGCGGTAAAGGCACTCGGCTACGACCGTTGACCTACACAGGCGCTAAACAGTTAGTACCTGTAGCAAACAAACCGATTCTCTGGTACGGCATTGAAGCCATCGTGGCAACAGGCATTACAGACATTGGCATTATTATCAGCCCTGAGACAGGCGAAGAGGTAAAGGCAAAAACAGGTGATGGCGAACAATTTGGTGCCAGAATTACCTACATTTTGCAGGAGCAACCTGCTGGACTAGCCCACGCAGTCAAGATTGCTCGTCCGTTCCTGGGCGACTCGCCGTTTGTCATGTATCTGGGCGATAACCTGATTCAAAACGAGTTGAGTGGGTTCTTGAATCACTTCAAGGATCAGCAAATGGATGCGCTTATTATGCTGCGCCCTGTTGCAAACCCAACGGCATTTGGGGTGGCTCAAGTTGATGAGCAAGGACGAGTCATCCATCTCGTCGAAAAGCCCAAAGTGCCACCGTCTAATTTAGCGCTGGTTGGTATCTACTTTTTCGCCAATACAATTCATGAGTCGATCGATCGCATCAAGCCCTCTGCAAGAGGTGAACTCGAAATCACCGATGCCATCCAGAATTTGATTGATCAGAAAAAGCATGTGGAGGCGCGCCAGATCGAAGGCTGGTGGCTTGATACTGGGAAAAAGGATGACTTGCTCGAAGCCAATCAGATTATCTTAGATACATGCCTTACACCAGACCTGTGCGGTGAACTGGATGCTCAAACCCAGATCTCTGGCAGGGTACAGATTGGTAAAGGTTCTAAACTAATCAACTGTACTATCCGTGGCCCTGTGACAATTGGCAAAGATTGCCACCTGGAAAACTGTTTCGTCGGCCCTTACAGTAGTATTGCAGATCAAGTGACGCTCATTGACGCAGATCTAGAACACAGTGTGATTCTTCAAGGTGCACGCATTATAGGCATTCATCAGCGAATTGTAGATAGTGTGATTGGGCAACGCGCCCATCTCAAAACAGCACCGCAACGCCCTAAAGCACTGCGCTTTATGGTCGGTGATGACTGTCAGATTGAGTTAGCATAGCAACACATCAGACACCCTCTCTTTGCAATCTGTAAAACGCTTCTCAATCGATATAAACGCGACTCTACTTCACCCCCATTGCTCAAACCATCTGTTTCAAGCACTTACAAGTAGAAGTCGTTTGTCCGAGCAACATGTTGTAGATCTGCTTAAGCCAATGGGTGTATTACCAGCATTAAAAAGTTTGCTATGACTAGTGATAAACCCCGTGTGCTGATTGTGGCAGAACATGCCTCGGCAAAATTTGGTGGTGAGGCCGCGTTGCCGCTTCACTACTTTCGAGTTCTGCGTAAACGTCAAATTGAAGTCTGGTTAGTGGTGCACGAGCGCACGCGAGACGAGCTGAAACTGCATTTGGGAAAGGATTTCGATCGCATCTATTTCGTCTCCGATACTTTCCTGCACTGGCTGTTATGGAAAATCGGTCGTCTCATGCCTCTGCGGCTGGCCTACGTTACCGTTGGGTTTGCTTCACGGCTCATGACGCAAGTTGCACAGCGCGCCCTTGTAAAAAAAGTAGTGCAGCGCCACCAGATTACTGTCGTCCACCAGCCAACGCCTGTTTCGCCTAAAGAGCCATCGCTCATTTTTGACGTCGGTGCTCCTGTTATTATTGGTCCCATGAATGGCGGCATGGACTATCCAACCCCCTTTCAGTACATGCAAAGCCGCTTTGTTCATCTAACGCTTGAAGCTGGGCGTTTGGTGGCTAACTGCTTGAATTATTTGCTGCCAGGCAAGCGTCGAGCAGCAGCCTTGCTGGTGGCGAACGAACGAACTCGAGCGGCATTGCCCAAAGGAGCCTGTGCCTGTGTGATTGAGCTGTATGAGAATGGCATTGACCTATCACTGTGGGAACAGAAGCTTAAACGTCGCGACGCTGCTTCTACAGGATCGAGCTCAGACATAACGGTTCAGCGCACTAAGTTTGTTTTTGTGGGTCGGCTCGTCCACTGGAAAGCGGTTAATCTTTTACTACAAGCGTTTGAGCGCGTTGCCCAAACATTACCTGTGGAGCTAGAAATTATTGGCGACGGGCCGGAATATGCTCGCTTAAGAGAGCAAGCAATCGCCTTGGGCTTATTGCACTCAGATACTTTCCAAGCGGGTAATCAGGTAACCCCAAAACAGGCGCAAAGCAGCAGTTCAGTGACCTTTCTAGGGTGGCTGTCCCAAACGGAGTGCGCCCAGCGCTTGCAACAGTCGGATGTCATGGTACTGCCAAGCATGCTCGAGTGCGGTGGCGCAGTTGTTTTAGAGTCAATGGCGATGGGAGTTCCAGTCATTGCGACGAATTGGGGTGGGCCTTCAGAGTATTTGAACGATTCCTGCGGCATTTTAGTTGAACCACGATCGCAGGAATTGTTTGTCGATGATCTCGCGTTAGCCATGATTCGGATGGCAACATCTCCAGCCCTGCGTCAAGCGATGGGTCGAATGGGCTACTACCGCGCAGTGAGTCAGTTTGATTGGGACGTTAAAGCCGACATCATTCTAGAAATTTATCGACGTGTCCTAGATGCGTCCTTGGCTTCACGACCGCTGATCATGCCGGATAGCGCTGTTAGCAAGGTGTGAAGTGTAGAAGCAAAGACAACCTACTTACATTGAGCTGCTATTAAGATTGCCTCTAGCAGTCTATTAGGGATGCTTGGCCGCTCTAGATTGTAAACATCCCAGCTTGAATTAATGTGAATCCTTAAAACTTATGACACGTATAGAACAAGAACAACCTTCATCCAGAACCCCACGCACTATTTTAATTACCGGAGGGGCAGGCTTCATCGGCGCTAATTTTGTGCATCACTGGTGTGCAAACTATCCAGGCGATCGGGTGGTCGTGCTGGATGCCCTCACCTATGCAGGTAACCGCAAAACGCTAGCGGCTCAGGAAGAACAAGCGAATTTGCGCTTTGTGCATGGCGATATTTGCGATCGAGCGCTGGTAGACACATTGCTTCAGGAAGAGTCCATTGATACGATCGCGCACTTTGCAGCCGAATCCCACGTCGATCGCTCCATTCTGGGCCCCGATGCCTTCGTGCGGACAAACATTAACGGCACGTTCACCTTACTTGAAGCCTTTCGGCAGTATTGGAACGCTCAGCAACAGCCAACCCACTTCCGCTTTCACCATGTTTCAACCGATGAAGTGTACGGGAGCTTGGGCGCAGACGATCCAGCCTTTTCTGAAACAACGCCCTACGCACCCAACAGTCCCTATTCAGCGTCGAAGGCAGGCAGTGATCACTTAGTGCGTGCCTATTACCATACCTACGGTCTGCCAACGCTCATTACTAATTGCTCCAATAACTACGGTCCCTACCACTTCCCCGAAAAGCTGATCCCATTGATGTGCATCAACATCTTGATGGGTAAGCCACTACCTGTATACGGCGATGGGCAGAACATTCGCGATTGGTTATATGTGGGGGACCATTGCAGCGCATTAGATGTGGTCATTCATCGCGGCACTCCGGGCGAAACGTATAACATCGGCGGCAACAACGAAGTCAAGAATCTTGATCTTGTCCACATGCTGTGTGCGCTCATGGATGAACTTGCACCTGAGTTACCCGTGCGCCCGTCCAGCAATCTCATTACGTTTGTGAAAGACCGTGCAGGTCACGATCGTCGCTATGCCATCAATGCGACCAAGCTAAAAACAGAACTAGGCTGGACACCCGCGCAAACGATCGAAACCGGCTTGCGGCAAACCGTTGAGTGGTATCTATCCAACCGCGATTGGTGGCAACCCCTACTCTCTGAGGAGTATCAGTCTTACTACGCCAAGGTTTACACCAGCGTTTAGGAGAGCCCGAAACATTTCAGACGTAGGGACAGCATCCTGAAGGGATCATTCATGGAATACCCCTTCAGGACAGAAAGCTATTGGCAGAAATTTATTACAAGCCTCCAGCCCCTACCAAAGCTCAAACTTATTTAATTTCCATTCTCAGGATAGAAATCTCTTTGATGTCTGGTTTTTTGTACCTGACCTTTATTGAGACGCCTTGGCGCGGTTTACGATCCGCAATCGTTGCGTAATCATCGTCATGCCGTCATGGCGAACCAGAACGGCTGAAATCCAGCGGTTGTCGGCTGTTAGGGGCGCGCGACCTACTTTGAAGATGCCGCCAGCAGACAGCAGTTCCAGATCAACGGTCGTAGGAGTGACGAAGCCGTCTGCTTTAACCGGTTCTTCAAGCGCTGTACCCAGCAACAGGTCATTCCCTAAAGGTTCCTGAACAACGGCATCAAAGCTAAATTCCTGTCCGGCTGTCACCTGTTCTGGCAGGGTTAGTTTCACGTTTGGGGGATTGGTGCCAGAGGTGATTTGGCTGCGTTCGGCGAGAATACTTTGACGCACAATTTTTTGATTCTCAAACTGCTGCTGTGCTTGTAAGGTGGAGTCGATCTTGAGTTCGCGATCGCCCACCTTTTGGGTACCCGTAACGTGGGTAACGGTTTCGGTTGTGATGCCGTTGCCTTCCGCCTTCCAACTTTTGAGCGACGTTTGGTAGGTCAAATTGGGATAGCGCTGCCAGAGCTTGGTCAGGGCTTGCTCCAGCGTTTGGCGCGTCAAGCCATCTGAGTGCGTGAAGTTGGTGCTGTAGAACGCCATTACCGCCTGAACATTATGACTGCTGGCCGCCTTGTCGATCGCAGCCAGAGTCTCTTTAAGGGGAGCAGGCGCTGATTCGGGTGGCTCTGCACTCGCTCGACTGGCATGCAGGCTGCTGCTCACCGCGATCGCCAAACCTAGCGCCATAAGAAACGTCTGCCAACGTCCCTGCTTTGCCTGGTTGTGACGTGAAGCGAGTTGAGGCAGAGCGGAGAGAGAATACAAGCGCTTAGGCATAGGAATAGCAATTGGATGAGTGGACAGCAGCAATTTGAAGTACAATCTGCAACTTAGCATCCCAAACTTAACATCCCAAACTGATATATCCCAGGCGGATTATAAGTAAACCGTCAGAGGATGAATTGAGGGGGACACTATTGAGATGCGAATGACGAGTGCCGTATGGTCGAGACAATTGTGAACGATTCTCCTGATTCTACTCTGCCAGCAAACGCCAAAGCTGTAGTAGCCAAAACTTCTCCAAAGCGGTTATTGCTTGCTGCAAGCGGTACAGGCGGGCACGTTTTTCCCGCGATCGCGGTGGCTGAGCAACTTTCAGACGGTCAGACGGATTATCAGATTGAGTGGTTGGGGGTCCCTGATCGGCTAGAAACTCAGTTAGTGCCCGATCGCTACCCTCTCCATACCATTACCGCTGAAGGCTTTCAGAAACGAGGTTTCGATAGTCTGCGTGTTGCCTTCAAGCTCATCGCCTCGATTTGGCAGGCGCGACGGTTATTACAAGCCGGTCGCTTTCAGGGGGTGTTTACTACGGGAGGCTATATTGCGGCTCCAGCGGTACTAGCAGCACGATCGCTCGGTCTACCCGTAATTTTGCATGAATCCAATGCATTGCCAGGGAAAGTGACTCGCTTTTTGGGTCCGTGGTGTAGCGTCGTTGCCCTGGGTTTCGAGGTAGCAGCAGCGTACCTTCCTCGCACTAAAACGGTGTGTACCGGAACGCCCGTGCGATCGCAGTTTCAAACAACCGTGCCCTCCGCTTTACCTGACCTGGACATTCCAGCAGAGGCACCTTTAGTTGTCGTCGTCGGTGGTAGCCAGGGTGCTGTGGGGGTTAATCAGTTGGTGCGTCAGTGTGCGCCTGCCTGGTTGGATGCTGGCATCTGGATTGTGCATTTGACGGGAGAAAATGACCCTGATGCCAAAACGCTACAGCATCCTCAGTACATTGTTTTGCCGTTCTACAACCACATGGCAGGTTTGTTGCAACGAGCCGATCTAGCCATTAGTCGATCGGGCGCTGGCACGCTCACAGAATTAGCCATCACCCATACCCCGTCCATTCTCATTCCCTACCCCTACGCGGCTGAAGACCATCAAACGTACAACGCATCAGTGTTTGTTAAAGCAGGGGCCGCAAAACTGTTTCAGCAGGCTGACCTTACACCAGCCATTTTGCAGGCTGAAGTCTTACAACTGCTGGGAGGCAAAGACGCACATTTTCAACCATCGGACGAGCTAAAACAAATGGTGCAACAGACAGCTAGCTTGGCTGAGCCACATAGTGCTGAGCAGTTGGCAAAACTGGTTCGTCAATGGGTCTAGGTGTTGAGGCCGCTATTGAGTGAGTAAGCCGTAGACCTGTGGATAAGGGGATGGGGGTTGGGTGGTAGGGGTTGGGGGTTGGGTGATAGTAGATGTAAATGTATGGACAGACAGGTAACGTCCCGACAAAATGTGAACCAATCGAAATTCGAACCAATCGAGTTGATTGCTATGCTCCCTAATCAACAACTTGACTGCCATGACTACGAGGATCACTACTAGCAGCAGATGGGGTTGACACCGGTGCAGAAAAGGCAGAAGTCTGTCCACTGGCTTGGGCGTAAGGAAGCGGCTCGCCAGACGTAAGGGCTACGAGGTTTGCTTCCATAATTGAGTGCGGTTGCTCCCCAATTGCCTGAGCGATCGCCGCTCCATCTTGCCCCAGAAACACGAAATGGGGAATACCATCTACCCGATACGACAGTACTTCAGGCAACCACTTGCTGTTGTCCACATTCAGCATGACAAAGTTCACCCGATCGCCATACTGCTGCTTAAGCGCCTCGACATCCGGTGCCATTGTTTGACAGCTCGTACACCAATTTGCGTAAAACTCGACCAGCGAAGGCTTGCCGTTGCTCAACGCAACTTCCAGCGGCACAGCCTCTTCTGCCATCGCCGACAGTAACCCTGACCCCGTTTCAGTCTTTAGTCCCAGGAACACAGAAGCCGCAAGCACGATCGCCACCATCACGATGATGAAATTTCGGACTCGTTTACCCATCGTTGCTTGATCATCCGAAGGCAAGTTCGTTGGGTCTGGAGAAGCAGTCATAAGTTAAAGGGTTTACAGCAATGGGCAGAACACTCTCTATTGTAGCGATCGCTGCTTTGACTTGAGCCATTGAAGAGAGCGATTAGAGGGCAGGGGGCAGAGGGATGAAGGCAGAGGGCAGGAGGCAGAAGAGGCATTGGTTTTTGGTTGTTAGTTGTTAGAAGGAGAGAAAAGGCAGCGCTTGTTCCAGAGCTAAAAACTAAAAACCAACCACTAAAAACTGATCAACTCAAAACTCGAAACTCAAAACTCTCTAGCGAAGCGGCGCAACGCGCTACTCAAAACTCCCAAAACAACCGCTTGATTGTTAGATTCTCCAGATTGTTGCAATTGACATAGCCGAAAGCGCTAAGCTCCTTTACACTGCATATGATTTGTTTTGACACTGCTGCCATGACTAATGAGAGTGAATACATCCGCAAAGCGGAAGCTACCAGAGTCCGCGTCTTAAGCGAAGCGCTGCCCTACATTCAGCAGTTTGCTGGTAGAACGGTGGTCGTCAAGTATGGTGGGGCCGCGATGAAAGACAGCGGATTGAAGGACAAAGTAATTCGCGATGTGGTCTTCATGGCGTGCGTGGGGCTACGCCCGATCGTGGTGCATGGCGGTGGACCTGAAATCAACACCTGGCTGACCAAATTGGGGATTGAACCCCAGTTCAAAAACGGGCTGCGAGTCACCGACGCCGCCACAATGGACGTTGTGGAAATGGTGCTGGTGGGTCGAGTAAATAAAGAACTGGTGGCGCTTATTAACCAGGCAGGCGGTTCGGCGGTTGGGCTGTGCGGTATGGACGCCAACTTGATCAAAGCCCGTCCTGTGGATGCGGTGGATGTTGGCTTTGTGGGGGAAGTTACCAGCGTTGACACCCGGATTCTCGAATCGCTGGTCAAAGATGGGCATATCCCCGTAGTTTCGAGTGTGGCAGCCGATGAGACGGGGCAGACTTACAACATCAATGCGGACACGGTAGCCGGGGAGATTGCGGCGGCGTTAGGTGCAGAGAAAATGATTCTGTTGACCGATACAGCAGGCATTCTGCGCGATTACAAAGATATGTCTACCCTCATTCCCAAAGTGGATATTCAGGAAGCGCGAAAGCTCATTGATGATGGCATCGTGTCCGGCGGCATGATTCCGAAAGTGACGTGCTGTGTACGATCGCTCGCTCAAGGGGTTCGTGCTGCCCACATTATTGATGGACGCATTCCCCACGCGCTGCTACTCGAAATTTTTACCGATGCCGGGATTGGCTCCATGATTGTGGCATCAGAGTTTATGGGGTGAGGTGAGGAAAAGCTAAGGGCTGTAGCTTGCTTCCCGTGGGCAAAGCCTGCCGAAGGCATAGGGTAGGCTAAAAGCTAAAAAGAAGAACCGGAGATACAACGCCGTGACTACAAAAGACATCACTCACTGAGGTGGGTTGAAACGCGCTTCGTGTAGCTTAAGATAAAGCAACGTTTATTTTTAATCAGAATTTATCCTTTCGCCCTTAGCTTTTGCCATCCCTACGTATGCCCAACTATGCCGATTTGACAACTGCGATCATGGCTCAAGCAAAAGCCCGCGAGGATGCACTGCCCGTTCGGAATGAGTCCTGCCGCTCTAAGTTTCTCTTTCACGACGCGCCAACCCAAAAGGTCTGCCTCTTTTTTCATGGGTTCACAGCTTATCCAGATCAGTTTTTACCGCTAGGCAAAGCGCTGTTTCAGCAGGGATACAATGTGCTCATTCCGCTGATGCCAGGGCATGGCAAGGCGGGCAAATGGACGCGCGATAACCCAACTCCGTTGCCAACCGATCCAAAGGTGTATCAAGATTTTGCGCTGCAATGGATTCAGCAAGCAAAGGCCTTTGGGCAGCAGGTGGTCATCGGTGGCTTATCGGGTGGCGGCACGTTGGCGGCATGGGTCGCGCTTAATCATCGTGAGTTAATCGATCGCGCCCTGATCTTTGCGCCTTACCTCAGCGGCGACATCATTATTGACAAATTATTTATCAAACTGTCCAATTCTTACTACTCCTGGGGCGCTGATGAAGATCGCGCGATCGGCTACACCAGCTTTCAGGTGCCAGCATTACGGCTGTTTATGGATATGGGCGGTCAACTCCTGAAGCAAGCCCGAACCACACCCGCCGCGCCTATGTTCCTTTTCTCAACCGAAATTGACGATTCGGTGGATACCAACGATCACAAAGCCTTTTTTGCCGATGCACTTCAGTTCCAGCCGAAATGTTGGTATCACTGCTTCGATCGCTCCTACAAAGTCCCTCACACGATGATGACTGTCGCAGAAGGCAACCAGTCGGCAGAACTCCTCTATTTGATGGCGAAGGCTTACGTTGAAAGCGACCTCACTTGGGCAGAAGTCGAGGAAATTGGGTTTCGCATGACTCAGGGCAAAACCTTCCCAAGCATTGTCGCAGAGATGGGTATCAGCGATCGTGCGGGTCCCGATATGCCTGCCATGATGACGATGGTAGACAAAGCGGCGATCGTTCAAGCCCGTAACCCGTCCGCTGTAGAAGATGATTGAGCCTGTTGTCAGGGATAACCGTAGCGGTTCTGAAGGCGTTTAGCCGACTTATAGAGACGTTACATATAACGTCACTACGAATCTGTGGCGTATCCTCATAAATTTGTTGAAATCGCTTGTACAGGACAAGTGGGAATACACTGTTCGCAAACGATACAGCGCGATCGCGTGAAGGTGAGTTTAAACGATTCTGGATCAAGCTTCAGCGCTTCAGTGGGACACACACCCGTACAAAGCCCACAATGTACGCAAGTGTCTTCGTCAATCATGATTTCACGATTGGAAAGCGATACACCGATATCTTGCGATCGCATCCAGTCGATCGCGGCATCCAGTTCGTCAATGTCGCCAGACAACTCGACAACCAGCTTACCCACCTGATTTGGGGCAACCTGAGCGCGAATGATATTTGCCGCCACATTGAAATCTTTTGCCAATCGATAGGTGACTGGCATTTGTACCGATCGCTTCGGAAAGGTGAGCGTAACCCGCTTTTTCACACGCTTAGAAGTAAAGTGACTCTATCTTAGCGAGCCTCAGCGAAAGACAGCAGAGTAGAGTTTTGAGTTAAGAATTCAGGAACCAGGAGTCAGGAGCCAGCTTTTTAGCCTTGAGCCTTTGCCCTACTCCCCACTCCCTACTCCCCACTCCCTACTTCCTAAAAAACCTCCGGTGTAAAGCTCCCATGCAATCCATATGGCACATGGTGCTTCAGATGCAGACGGGCAACCGGGCCTCGGTGCAAATCTCGCGCATCCAGAATCACCACATCCGATCGCTCTTGAGCAGAATCATAAACCAGGGTGAGCAGCCAGCCATCATCCTCAGCTCCGACCATGTCCACCGATGGCAGCCCATCTTTGAAAGCCGCAGACGCACGCGGTACGAAGATTGGTTCGCTGACATAGCCGTGGGGTGCTGCACTCCAGAGTTGATGCTCGCCTGTTTCAACATCGATCTTGGTGATCGCTTGCAGAGGTGCGTTTCCTTCCGGTGCATGAGCCGCACCCATGAAGACGTAGCGATGCGATCGACCCGCTTTCGCCGGATGCACGTAGGGGAACTCACAGCAACGGCTTTCTAGCAGTTCTCGCTGAACGGCTTGCGTTTTGAGATTGACCCGAAAGCGCCACAGTTGACCTGGAGACAGCGCTTCAAAATCCGTCTGGCGGAAGTCTGAGTCTGCCTCCACGGCTGGCAGCGCATCGTAGCAGACCGAATCGATCACAATTTCATCACCTTGCTCAAAGGCATTAGCATGGTGAAAAACAAACCCAGCATGGGTTTCAAAGGCTAAAGAATCAAGGCTAAAGGATGAGTCCTGATTTTTATCCTTTAGCGTTAAGCCTTCATCCTTTCCCGATCCGCCTTTAGCCTTTCTTGGAATGACCACAATCCGCGTTGGTTTGTCGGGGTTAAAGGTGATGCACTCACCAGGCCCCCGCTTACCCACAAGAAACGGCAGCGGATTGAAGCTCACTGGATTTTGGAAAAAGATGGCGCAGTTCGGCGTAATGGCAAAGTCATGAATAAACGCAAACCCAGGCGTTGCATGGGCATGTTTGCGCAACAGTTTGCCAGCGGGATCAAACTCAAACAGCGTAATGGTAGAAGAAAGTCCTGGCTTGATCGAGAAATTGACCAGACAGGGTGCGCCATTGTCCTGATTGCAAGCCGGATCAATCCACGGATGCGCTGCAAACGCTTCCCCAGACTGCAATAAGCCTTCAAAATGCTCCAATCCCACGGTTTCTAGAGTCCCAGGATCAAGACGATGAGGTTCAGCCGCTTCCCACAGAGCCAGCAGCTTTCCACCCCAGTAGAGAATATTAGTATTGGCAATATTCTTGAGGCGAAAATCAAAGGCGTTTGCCAACCAGCCACCCGGTTTTTGGGTGCCAAACACACCACGGTAAAGGATGCGGCCTGCTGCTTGTTCCGCAAGATAGCCCTCTGTACGCACAAACCGATTACGAAAGTGGGCACGACCGTTGTCAAAGGCGATCGCGCAAATCATGCCATCGCCGTCAAACGGATGATGAATTCTCTGCCCGTTCACATCCAACAACCCTGGGCCATTGCGGAATAAGGTGCCGTGCAGGTCTGGAGGAATTGTGCCCTCAATGTCGTCAATCCAGTAGTCAAATTCTTGTTTGAGAGAGTGATAGCCTTTCTGCCAGCCTTCGCGATCGTAGGAAAGCGTCGGCGGTACAGTTGAGGCGCGTTCGTTTAGCTGGAAGCTTTGCATAGAAACCAGAAAAGTTTTTGGTTGTTAGTTTTTGGTTGAAAAGGAATCAGGAGCCAAAATTCAGCGTTTGTTCATGTCCCTTGCTTTTAGCCTTTATCCTTCATCCCTTATCCCTCATCCCTTTCCCTTACTCTTCCCCCACAGGTTCGACTTGTCGTGGTTTGGGGATAAATTCAGTCATCAAATCAGGCAAAAACGGTTGGCCTAAATGTCTAGAAGCAGAGGAATCAGCTTCAATGACCGGGACGGGATGCAACGGTGAAGAGGCCGTATCAGAGACTTGTTCAGCACGAGGGAGCCAACCCAGAAACGGCAGCGGTAAAAGGGTCGAAAGATTGGTAATGACCACCAGGAGCGCTAAATTATTGAAGTTATGCTCAGTAATGCCCAACCAATGCATTAAGAACGCGCCCGATTCGTAAGACAGTAGCCCAGCCAAGTTGACGACAGACATCAACAGCGCAAAAAAGGTCGCTTCAACGCCAGGTGGACAGAGCCGCGCCGCCAAGACCAGAATCGGCATGTAGGCAATCTGACCCATGACGGTCAAGATCAGGTTGTCACCGAGGCTAAACCAGCGATCGTCAATTCCCAATGACCGGTTTGCATGGGTTACCAACAACAGAGTTGTCATCCCCAAAGCGGTAGAAATCACCGTAGACCAGCCAAAAATGACGCGGAACGGCACGGTCTTTAAAAAGCGCTGGAAAAACCAGATTCCCAGTAGCGATGCCAGGCTTGTGACCAACCGTACTCGCCCTAAGAACTCCGGTTCAAACCCTAATTCGTTTGTGGTGAAGAAAAAGAAGGCAGATTCAGCCGTTGGCATCGCTTGCCAGAGAAAGAGAAACGCCGTTGGCATCCAGATCGATTTCTGACTCACAGCCTGACGGAGTTGCCCAAATTGCTCACACACCAGCGACCAATTCATCCGCTCTGACACACGCGTTTCAGTAATGAGCCATGCCACGAGGGAAACGATCAGAGGAAAAGTCGCCGTAATCGCGAAAACCGTCTGAGTGCTGAAATGTTGCAACAGCGAGCCGCTGAAATAGGCCGTCAGGATTCCTCCTAATGCTGATGCGCCCCAACAAAGGGATTGCAGCGAGCCCGACTTCCCTAGCGACTCACCCCGCGCCCGTTCAACGACTAACGAATCCACAATCACATCGCTAAAGGCGACGGAAAGGGAACCCAACGCGATCGCCATCGTTGCTGCCCATGCAGAGTGCACGATCGTCGCTAAAGCTAACCAGGACATCACTCCCAGTAAGCCTGACAGGATTAAGTAGGGTCGTCGCCGATAGCCAAGAATCGGTAAGCCATCTGAGATAAAGCCAAATAATGGCTTCACCATCCAGGGCAGTGCTGCTACCCCAACGAGTGCCGACACTTCAGCCGGACTCAGACCCAGGTCGTCTTTCAGGAAGAAGCTGATCGCCAATCGCGCTAGACCTAAAATGCCTTGCACGAAATACACCAGTAAGATGGCGATTAATTCGGCACTGGGCTCGTTACCAAAAAAAATCTTTTCGATTAACGACGCTTTCAGTCTGGTCAAACCAGTTGTGGAAACAATCATTGATAATTTGTTACAAACGTTTATCAATTCAGCCACTATCATAACGCTTGATTACGGGAGAGGCACGTTTGCTCTTTTCAGGCTGCCCTTTTTTAGTTCCCGTTGATACAAATCCCTCTTGACCGTCATTAGCCTAACTTACAAGGTAATCAGCAAACACCCTTAGAAGCCCCACCAGTAAAGCTTCTCTTCAGACGAAAACAAAATCCGAAGAAATGTAAACAATGGGAGCGATCGTTACATTTATGTAAGCAACATTTGACAAACGCGATAGCAGTTAAGCGGTTGGTACGCATCACAGTTTGTGTCGTTATCCCAGCCAATGAGTTATGAGACGGGAATGAGTATGAGTCAGGATTGTTAGCTGTGATTAAACTTACGCCCCTGCAAGTTGATCACGCCCCCCAAACGCTGAACTTCATTGCTCAAACGATACGCAGCGTCACTCACCGCTTTGGCTCACCCGCAAACAGGTACATTTTTCTAAAAACGATGTGGCTTTACGCTCTGCATCAGGATTGTGCAGATGAGCAGGAGTGGGACGAATGATGCCATTGAAGAGATCCTCCAGACCGTACGGTGTGAAATAGCGCCACTTTCCTTGCGCATCACAGCATACGCCAACCGCCGTGGCTGTATGGAGCCAGTCGGCAATGCCATCCTCAGCGCTGCTGTAGGGTCTGCGACCGGAACGCCACTGGGCAAAGCTGGCTTGATTTTTGACATCAAACACATAGTCAGGAAATTGAGCGTTGAGGGTTGCTTTAGCGCTTAGTTCTTGATCACGATTACCGCTTGCATCAAAAAACGCCAGATCAAAATCGTTGATCGTCAACGCACAGTCGTTAAAGAGCGCTCGCCAAACTGTATTGCGTACAGCGCCACCTGCCAACCACCAATCAGGGAGATTGAGCTGAGCCATTGCTGGCAGTACGGTACCAACAGGGGATGCTGCAAGGATTTGGTGGAGGCGATCGCTCAATGCCATAGCATTAACATCCCATGAGTCTTATGTGAAGAGACACCGTTGTATCAATGTAATCCCTTCAAGCCACGATCTGCGGTAGGGAGGTTCATGGAATGTTCCTACCGCTTCAATTACCGAAATGCTAAAACCGCATCTATTCGATGCAGAAAATTCATAAGTAGAAATAATTTGTGACCAAAGATACGAATTTTTGTGAACAGCCAGCTTACGTTAACTTCAACAACGTAATGCGGTCGGCATTCGTTGAGGTTGAACAGATTTGGTTGACGCTGAACAGTCTTTCGCGTCCCTAGCTGATTTCATATTCACAAGCATAGCTTGAAGTGCAGACCCAAGGGGCAAGTCCTATGACCAGCACAGTGCCAGCAACGAGTCTGAATAAATTTGAAAAGCTGAAAGCTGAAAAAGATGGTTTAGCCGTCAAGGCGGAGCTAGAGCATTTTGCTCAAGTTGGTTGGGAAGCGATGGATGAGACCGATCGCGACCATCGCTTGAAATGGATGGGTGTCTTTTTTCGTCCGGTGACTCCTGGCAAGTTTATGATGCGACTGCGGTTGCCCTGTGGCATCATCACGAGTGCTCAAATGCGCGTGCTGGCAGAAGTAGTGCAGCGCTATGGTGATGATGGTAATGCCGATATTACGACACGTCAAAACTTGCAGCTACGGGGCATTCGTATTGAAGATGTGCCCAATATTTTTCGCCGACTGGAATCAGTAGGGTTGACCAGCATCCAGTCTGGGATGGATAACGTGCGCAATATTACGGGATCACCTGTAGCAGGTATTGATGCCGATGAATTGATCGATACCCGCGATTTAATTCGTCAGGTGCAAGACCTGATTACCAACAAAGGACAGGGTAATCCAACCTTTTCCAACTTGCCGCGTAAATTCAATATTGCGATCGCGGGCTGCCGCGACAACTCCGTCCACGCCGAAATTAACGATATTGCCTTTGTCCCTGCTTACAAAGATGGCGAGCTAGGCTTCAACGTGTTGGTTGGCGGTTTCTTTTCGGGTAAACGATGTGAAGCCGCAATTCCCCTCAATGTCTGGGTTGCACCTGATCAGGTCGTTGCCCTTTGTCAAGCCATCCTGCTTGTTTACCGTGACCACGGTCTGCGAGCCAATCGCCAAAAAGCGCGTCTCATGTGGCTTATTGATGAGTGGGGCGTGGAAAAACTGCGTACCGCTGTCGAAACCCAAATGGGGCAAACGTTGCAAAGCGAGGCCGAAAAAGATGAGATTCTTTGGGAAAAGCGTGATCACATCGGTGTGTATGCCCAGAAGCAGCCAGGGTTGAACTATGTCGGGCTCCATGTGCCGATCGGTCGCCTCTTTGCCGCCGATATGTTTGACCTGGCGCGGTTGGCTGAAGTGTATGGCAGTGGCGAAATTCGACTCACGGTGGAGCAGAACGTGATTCTTCCAAACGTGCCTGACTCTCGTCTGGAGACACTTCTGGAAGAACCGCTCCTTACAAAATTCTCCATCAAGCCAGCAGCGCTCTTACGATCGCTCGTTTCCTGCACAGGTAGCCAGTTTTGCAATTTCGCGCTGATTGAAACCAAAAATCGTGCGCTGGCGTTAATTAGCGAACTGGAAGCCGAACTTGAGACGCCAAAAGCGGTTCGGATTCATTGGACAGGTTGCCCCAACTCCTGTGGTCAGCCGCAGGTTGCCGACATTGGCTTGATGGGGACAAAGGTCCGTAAGGATGGGAAAACCGTTGAAGGCGTGGATATCTACATGGGTGGCAAAGTCGGCAAAGATGCTGTGCTTGGCACCTGTGTCACGAAAGGTATCCCGTGTAGCGATCTCAAACCCGTACTCCGGGATTTGTTGGTGCAGCACTTTGACGCCAAACCACGCCAGCAAGCGGTTGTTGGGAGCTAAGCTTTCGGTTCTGCGTGTTTCCCGATCGAGCAGTCGTGAAGGCAGCATCAGTGCAGCGTGGCTGCATGCAGATAGCACTATGTGAATTTAGAGACAACCCTGAGTTCATTTACAACAGTTCATTTACGAACAGATCATTTAGGAGCATTGATGATGGCCCGGTTCTCAAGACGAAAGTTCATTCTCACCACCAGCGCAACAGCAGCAACAGCCCTCTTTGTGAATGGCTGCAAATCGTCCAAATCAGCCAAAAGCGAAAGTTCGCCCAGTGCTGTTCCAGCGGTCAATGTTAACGCCGCCGATGCGCCTGAAGTGACCACTGCAAAATTAGGCTTCATTGCGCTGACTGACTCTGCACCACTCATCATTGCCAAAGAAAAGGGCTATTTTGAAAAATACGGCATGAAGGATGTCGAGGTCGTTAAGCAAGCATCCTGGCCTGTCACTCGCGATAATTTAGTGCTGGGTTCTGCTGGCGGCGGGATTGATGGTGCACATATTTTGTCTCCCATGCCCTACCTGATCTCGGCAGGCACCGTCACCAAGGGCAATAAAGTACCCATGTACATCCTGGCGCGCCTTAATGTTGATGGTCAGTGTATCTCTGTTGCCAATACCTACAAAGACATCAAGCTGGGCTTAGACAGCGCTCCCCTCAAAGACGCCTTCTCAAAAGCTAAGTCTACGGGTAAAGAAATTAAAGCCGCAATTACGTTTCCTGGTGGCACTCACGATTTGTGGATGCGTTACTGGCTGGCAGCGGGTGGCATCAACCCAGACAAAGATATTTCCACCATTCCGGTGCCTCCGCCTCAAATGGTCGCCAATATGAAGGTTGGCAATATGGAAGCCTTCTGTGTAGGTGAACCCTGGAACGCTCAATTAGTTAACCAGGGCCTGGGTTTCACAGCCTTTACAACGGGAGAGCTTTGGAACAATCACCCCGAAAAAGCCTTTAGTATGCGCGCCGATTGGGTTGATAAGCACCCCAAAGCGGCTAAAGCTCTCCTCATGGCAGTACAGGAAGCCCAGGTGTGGTGCGACAAGATGGAAAACAAAGAGGAAATGTGCAAAATCATCTCCAAGCGGGAGTGGTTTAAGGTGCCCGAAAAAGACATTGTGGAGCGGGCAAAAGGGAAGTTTGACTACGGCAACGGTAAGGTCGTTGAAAATAGCCCTCACCTGATGAAGTTCTGGGCTGAGAATGCCTCCTACCCTTACAAGAGTCACGATCTCTGGTTCTTGACTGAAGATATTCGCTGGGGTTATTTGCCTGCGGATACTGACACCAAAAAGCTAGTCGATGCTGTCAACCGCGAAGATTTGTGGAAAGAAGCGGCGAAGGCGATCGGGCAAGAAGCCATGATTCCCAAGAGTACATCACGCGGTGTGGAAACTTTCTTTGATGGCGTCAAGTTCGATCCAGAGAACCCTAGTGCGTACTTGAAGAGCCTCAAAATCAAAAAGGCATAGAGGGAGGATTGTCAGCCGTTGCCGTGGACAGTGCAAAGCTGGAACGGCTTTCAAGCGATTCACGGCAATGGTACCGCTCATTCTGATTCTTCCATCGCAAACCTTGTCACATCACCTGGAGTCACCCCGGAACATGGTAACAAGATTAAACATTGGTCATTCCACCATTGGTTATCCTCAACGCATCATTACGCTTGTTGGTAAGCAGGCAAAGACTTTAGTCCCAGCCGCGATCGCGCTGGCATTGTTTCTGGCTGTGTGGCAACTTCTAACAGCCCATCAGGGTGCCAGTTTGCCCAGCCCACTTAAAGTCTTAGAAGACACCTGGGATCCGTTAGTTATCGATCCGTTTTTTGATAGCGGTGGTACGGATGTCGGACTGTTCTGGCAGTTACTTGCCAGCTTGAAACGGGTGGCGATCGGCTACACCTTGGCAGCCGTGGTTGGCATTAGCGTTGGCATTCTGACCGGATCCATTGCACTGCTATTTCGTGCAGTTGATCCCATCTTTCAAGTATTGCGGACGATCCCACCACTGGCGTGGCTACCGATTTCGCTGGCAGCCTTTCAGCAGGCAAACCCATCGGCGATTTTCGTCATTTTCATTACGGCAATTTGGCCGATCATCATCAATACGGCTGTTGGCGTTCAGCAAATTCCTCAGGACTACACCAACGTCGCCAGAGTGCTTCAGCTCTCGAAAGTAGAATACTTCACCAAAATCTTGTTCCCCGCAACCGTGCCCTACATTTTCACAGGGTTAAAAATTGCGGTGGGTCTATCCTGGTTGGCGATCGTCGCGGCTGAAATGCTCACAGGCGGCGTTGGTATTGGCTTTTTCATCTGGGATTCCTACAACAGCGGCAACCTGAGTGAAGTGATTCTGGCCGTCATCTACGTCGGTATTGTGGGTCTGCTGCTGGATAAGTTGATTACGTTCATTTCCTCTCTGGTTGTTTCTGGAGAGCAGAAATAGGCTGTTCGATCGTCAAGAATGGTGACCACCCTGATCCGCTTTGCTGATTCTGTCGTGTTTGCTGCCTTGGTTTTGTACCCCTTCACCTTTTCTAGTTGCCATGTCTTCCTTTGTTGAAGTTGACCACGTCGATCAGGTTTTCCCGCTGCCCAATGGGCTGAAGTACATTGCACTGAAGAACATCACCCTGGACATTACCAAGGGAGAGTTCATTACGCTGCTGGGGCACTCTGGCTGCGGGAAATCTACGCTGTTAAACATCATTGCTGGCCTGAACAATCCGACGCAGGGTGGTGTGGTGTTGGAAGGTCGCCAGGTCACAAAGCCAGGACCCGATCGCATGGTGGTCTTCCAAAACTACTCCCTGCTGCCCTGGCTGACAGTACGAGAAAATATCGCCCTGGCGGTCAATCGCGTGCTGAAAGACCTGCCTGCTGCCGAGCGCAATGACATTATCGAACAGCACATCGATCTGGTGAAATTACGTCCGGCTGCGAATAAAAAACCAGGACACTTGTCAGGTGGCATGAAGCAACGGGTGGCGATCGCCCGTGCCCTTTCCATTCGTCCCAAGCTTCTTTTGCTGGACGAGCCCTTTGGTGCGCTGGATGCTCTGACTCGCAGCAGTTTGCAAGATCAGTTGATGCAAATCGCCCAGGAGCACCAGTTGACCTGCGTGATGGTGACGCACGATGTGGATGAAGCGCTGCTGCTGTCTGATCGAATTGTAATGCTGACCAATGGTCCTGAATCCTACGTGGGGCAGATTTTAGAGGTGCCCTTTACCCGCCCACGCGATCGTCTGCAAGTCGTCAATCATCCCAACTACTACGCCTTACGCGCCGAGATTGTTTACTTTCTCAACCAGCAGAAAAAGGCGAAGCAGCGGAAGGTTACGCAAACAGCCGCGATCGCTCGCAATGGCTTAGAAAAAGTCAACCTGGAGCTTGGCTTTGTGCCGCTGACTGACTGTGCGCCGCTGGTCATCGCGAAGGAAAAGGGCTTCTTCCAGAAATATGGTTTGGAGGAGGTCACTCTTTCGCGGGAACCCAGTTGGAAGGCTATTTCGGAAGGTGTAGCATCTAAACGTCTGGATGCAGCACAAATGACGGCTGGAATGCCCCTCGCCATGACGCTAGGCATGGGTCGTAAAACGCCTGTTCCAACAGTGACAGGCTTAGTGCTGAGTCGCAACGGTAATGCGGTTACGTTCAGCAAGCAACTCTACGATGCTGGAGTCCGCACGCTGGCAGACTTTAAGACCGTGATCGCTCAAACGCCTGATCAGGTTCGCACGCTGGCAGTCGTCCATCCCTCCTCCATGCACAACCTCATGCTGCGTCACTGGCTAGCATCAGGCGGCATTGATCCCGATGCCGATGTCAACGTGACCGTGATTCCCCCTGCTCAAATGGTGGCAACTTTGAAGGCAGGCAGCATTGATGGCTACTGTGCTGGTGAGCCGTGGAACTCCCATGCTGTGCAGGAAGGGTTAGGGTTTGTGATCGCAACGGATTTTGACATCTGGGCAGGGCATCTGGAGAAAGTCCTGGGCGTGCGCGAAGACTGGGCAAACCAATATCCCGAAACACATCTGGCACTGGTGAAAGCGCTGCTAGAAGCCTGTGAATACTGTGACGATCGCCGCAATCGCGAAGAACTCGTGGAACTGCTGAGCCGACCTGAATATGTGGGTGCCAATCCTGCCTATCTCCGTCCTGGTCTGCTGGATCCCTATCAACGCAGTCTTGATACAGAACCAGAACAACTCCTACGCTTCAATCAGTTCTACGTCGATCAAACAAATTGCCCCTATCGGACGGAAGGGCTGTGGATTATGACGCAGTTTGCTCGCTGGGGCTTGACTCCCTTCCCGCGTAACTGGATTGAAGTGCTCGATCGCGTTCGCCGCGTTGATGTCTTTGGAGCCGCTGCCCGTGACCTGGGCTTACCAGATATGCAGCCAAATCGCGGCCCGATTCATTTCGCCGATGGCAGCATCTTCAATCCTGATGACCCCATTGGCTACCTCAACAGCTTAGAAATCAAGCGCGAACTTCGGATTGAAGAAGTGGCGATCGATGCCCTTGAACCAGTAGCTGTCTGATGAGAAGTAAGGCTAAAGGCTAAAGGCTAAAGGCTGAATTCAAAACTCTCTAGCTTGTCGGCGCAACGCGCTACTCAAAACTCAAAACTTCTCCCCTCATCTCCTTATGCAAACAGCCAACACCACAACGCTCGAACCCAAGCTACCGTTAACATCAGATCCCTTTCTGGTGATCGAAAACCTGACAAAGGCTTATCCAACAACGGGTGGTGGCGATTATATCGTTCTAGATGGCATTAACCTGACGGTACAGGAAGGCGAGTTTGTCTGCGTGATTGGGCATTCGGGCTGCGGCAAATCGACACTGCTGGATATGGTGTCGGGCTTCCGAGAGCCGACGAGCGGTGAGGTGCGTCTACAGGGCAACCGGATTACCAAACCCGGCCCTGATCGCATGGTGGTGTTCCAAAACTACTCCTTGCTGCCGTGGATGACAGCCTTTGAGAATGTTTACCTGGGTATTCATTCGGTTTGGCCCGACAAGCCCAAGGCTGAAAAAGAGCAGATTGCCCACGATCACTTAGCGCTTGTGGGTCTCACAGAAGCGGCGAATAAAAAGCCCGGACAGCTTTCTGGCGGGATGAAACAACGGGTTTGCATTGCCCGTGCTTTAGCCTTACGCCCGCAAGTGTTGGTGTTAGATGAACCGTTTGGCGCACTCGATCCCATTACGCGCGAAGAACTCCAAGAAGAGCTGCTCAAAATTTGGACAGAGCATCGCGTAACGGTACTGATGATTACGCATGACATTGATGAAGCACTGTTGTTGGGCGATCGCCTGGTGATGATGACGAACGGTCCGGCAGCAAAAGTGGGCGAAATTTTGTCGATTCCCTTTCCCCGCCCGCGCGATCGAACTCATGTAATGGAAGACCCGACGTACTACGAGTTACGCAATTATGCGCTGGACTTCTTGTATCACCGCTTTGCTCATGATGACGTTGAGTAAGCGTCTTGAAGCGAAATTTGTCCGCTGTGTTCGCCTGTTGGGTTCGTGTTTCTCGGTTTGCTCTTTTGCCCCCTGTAGCGACAACACCAACAATTATGGTTCAAACCTCCACTTCACTCCCTGGCGACTGGTCTAATCGCATTCTTTGCTACTACGAAAACGCCACAAGCCAGATTCAGATCGCGCGCATTGCCAACGTTCCTAACTGGCTGTTTGAGCGGGTCATCTTCCCTCGCCAGCGGTTGCTGTTTGAAGCCCTTCCTGAGGCGTTACTTGAAGTGCGTAGTTCTGCCGGGGGACCATCCCTGCTAGACCAGATTCCATGCTTGAGCTTGCAGGTAAGAGAGGGGATTCGTAATGGACTGAATCTTGGTGAGCCAACCATGGATAGTGCCTATGACTAACCCCATAAAAACGCTTTGTCCCTACTGCGGCGTGGGTTGCGGTCTCGAAGTCTTGCCTCCAGCAACGCCAGGTAAGCCCGTGAATCGTGATAAGCAGGGAACACCTATCTGGCAAGCACGGGGCGATCGAGCGCATCCGTCTAGCCAGGGAATGGTGTGCGTCAAAGGTGCCACCATTACAGAGTCGCTGCACAAAGATCGGCTGCTGCACCCAATGGTGCGAGACTCGCTGGATGAACCGTTTCGTCGGGCTTCCTGGGATGAAGCGCTGGGGCGTGTGGTCGATCGCATTCAAACCGTTCGGGCAACTCAGGGTGCCGATGGGCTTTGTATGTACGGGTCTGGGCAGTTCAACACCGAAGATTACTACGTCGCCCAGAAGCTGATGAAAGGCTTTCTCGGCACCAACAACTTCGATGCAAACTCACGCCTGTGCATGTCTTCAGCTGTCGCTGGTTATATCCAGAGCCTCGGTTCAGACGGTCCTCCCTGCTGCTATGACGATTTGGATTTAACGGACTGCGCTTTTTTGATCGGCACCAATACGGCAGAATGCCATCCGATCGTGTTTAATCGTCTGCGGAAGCACCACAAGCAGCATAAGCACGTCAAGCTGATTGTGGTCGATCCGCGCAAAACCCAAACGGCTGATGCGGCGGATTTGCATCTGGCAATCCAACCCGGAACCGATATTGATTTACTGAACGGAATCGCCTATTTACTGCTGTATCGCGGCTACCTGGATTCTGTCTTCGTCGCCAAGCACACGAACCACTTCACGGCGTTTGCAGAAGTCATCGAGGACTATAAGCCAGAAATCGTTGCCAAACGGTGTGGCATTTCCGTCGAAGATCTGGAAACGGCTGCACGATATTGGGGCGAATCGAAACGGGTGCTGTCGATGTGGTCGATGGGGGTAAACCAGTCCAGCGAAGGAACAGCAAAGGTACGATCGATCATCAACCTGCACCTCATGACAGGCCAAATCGGCAAACCCGGCGCAGGACCGTTCTCACTGACTGGACAACCCAATGCGATGGGTGGACGCGAAGCCGGGGGCTTGTCTCATCTGCTGCCAGGGTATCGATCGGTCAAGAATCCCCAACATCGCGCCGAAGTCGAACAGTTTTGGGGACTAGAACCCGGACAAATTTCTCCGAACCCAGGGCGCACAGCCTGGGACATGATCACAGGGTTAGAAGAAGGAGCCGTCGGCTTTCTTTGGATTGCGGCCACCAATCCAGTCGTGAGCATGCCTGATCTGGAGCGGACGAAGCGGGCATTGCTACGATCGCCCTTCACCGTTTACCAGGAAGCCTACTATCCCACTGAAACGTCTGCCTATGCCCACGTACTGCTCCCCGCTGCCCAATGGAGTGAAGCACCGGGAACCATGACCAACTCCGAACGGCGCGTCACGCTTTGCCCACAGTTCCGCACGCCCCCCGGTGAAGCGCGAGCGGATTGGGTGATTTTTGCCGAGGTGGCGCGTCGCTTAGGCTTTGGCAAACCCTTTACCTTCAATGGAGCAGCAGATGTCCATGCAGAATTTGTGCAGCTTACCCGTGGCCGCCCCTGCGATATGACGGGCATAACCCACGATCGCCTCCGCTATGAAGGGCCGCTGCAATGGCCCTGCACTCAGGGTGAAGATGAGGGCAACAGCATTCAGACCGAGAAGGGCAGATTTCGCTTTCCCTCCTTTATCCGCAATCCACAAAAGCAGTCAGCCTCACGTTTGGCGGCAAAGCGTCTGTATACCGATCGCCAATTTCACACGCCGGATGGGCGCGCACGTTTTGCCGCTCATCATTCGCGGGGGTTAGCAGAGCCACCGGATGATCGCTATCCCTATGTCTTGACCACCGGCAGACTCTATGGGCACTGGCATACGCAGACCCGCACTGGACGGGTGGATAAAATTCGCCAGATGTACGATGGTCCGTTTATTGAAATTCATCCCCGCGATGCAGCGTCGCTGGGCGTAGAGGATGGCCACTGGCTAGAGGTGCGATCGCGACGAGGGACAGCCCGCTTTCCGGCGAAAGTCACGACGGCGATTACACCTAAGACAGTGTTCGTGCCCATGCATTGGGGCGCGCTCTGGGCAGACCATGCTGAAGCCAATGCCATGACTCATCCAGAAGCCTGCCCGGATTCGCTGCAACCAGAGCTAAAAGCCTGCGCTGTTCAACTCGTCCCCATTGCACCTGAAAACACCCGTGCTGGAACAGTTCCTACAGCCCAAAGCGTGAGTCCACTTTCACCACCCCTTTCGGTTTAGGCAATCCATCAACGGTAAGTCTGTTTAAGCCTGCGGACTTTGCTCCCAGAGCTTCTCCAGTAGCTTGATTTGGGCGTCTAACGTAGCAGTACGGTAGGACTGATAGCGATCGTGCAGAAAGAGCGTTAACCCAAACCCAACTGGCAAGACAAAGTACAGTATCCCCAGCAAAATGTCCGAAAGACGTTCCATTTGCTCGTTGGTGAGGGGGTGCAACATTGTTCCAGTCTGCACACTCGCTTGAGAGGACACAGGTAGCGCTTCAAGCTCATGGCTGCTCGTCGTACACATCAGCCCTTGTGGGTCGATCGCACAGGTTGGGTGTTGTACCGTTGCATCAGCTCCGGATCGTATAGCACTTGGACTCAAAACAGCACTTTGACTCAAGGCAGACGGTGTGATCGAGAGTACCCCTGCAAAAACCAACCCAACCGTTGCCAAGTTGATATATTTGCCGCTGCGCCCATGGAGAGTGGATGTCGGTTGAACGCTCAAACAGCGACTTGGCGACTGTAAAGGTAACCCATCACCCTTTCGTACATTATGTAAAACCATCTCTGGAACCAGATTCTAAAACAATTTCTGTATCTAATATTACTATTTAAGGCTTTCTAGTTCAAGAACTTCTTCAGTCTTGAAAGGATGTCGCACCTGTCTCACAGGACTGTTACTTTACATAACGCCTTTCTAGTGAACGTTGTGCCTGCTTTGAACGATCGACAACGATAGAAACGCGCACAAAAATGTCTTGCTTTCCTGACAATTACGTTGAATGGAATGCTTTCTTCGCATGAGAATGATGCCTTTTTGACACTACCGCATCAAGCTCGTCCCTTAAATTCACTAAACCCTCTAAAAAAGCAGATGGCAGATGGTTTTCTATATGGAAAACTCTTCAGTCTGTGTCGGTTTGCGTCAGTTGATGCAAATGCACGATCGACATTTCACTGATGCGAATTAGGCAAGTTCTACAGCTTATCGTTACAGGGAATACATTTACGATCGCGTGCAAAATCTAACGTGAGCGCATGAGTAAAAATTCAGTTTTCTAAAGGCTCAAAACAACTGATTTGCGAGCCCTTTGATCAAACCAAACACGTTTGAGCTTTTTGCTCAAATCAAACATTTTTGAGTCTTGCTGAAGAGTAGGATTTTGCACAATCAACAACGTGTTTGGTCAGAGAACCGTAGAAGAAGAAGCCCCCTTTTTACTCTTTCAATTACTTCACTTGAGCGTTGACTACAGCAACAGCGTTGTAGAAAGCACAACGCAAAAAATGGCAGGTTACGGATACTCATGCACATCTTTTCTTCTAAAGGAATCTTGCTATGCTGCGAGGGCTTTTGTCTTTTAGAGGTCCCTATCGGATCTTGAACTTCGCCTGGTTTGCGTTCTTCTTAACGTTCGTACTGTGGTTTAACTATGCCCCGTTTACAACCGTTATTCGAGAAGATTTGCATCTCACAGTAGCGCAAGCCAGAACCATTGGCTTGTGTAATCTGGCGCTCACAATTCCAGCTCGAATTATTATTGGGATGGTGCTGGATCGTTTCGGTCCGCGCATCACGTTTTCGTCACTGCTGATTTACGCAGCGCTGCCATGTTTTGCATTTGCCTCTGCTCAAAACTTTAATCAGTTAGTGCTGAGTCGCTTAGCCATGGGCATTGTGGGCGCAGGCTTTGTAGTTGGCATTCGCTTAGTGGGCGAATGGTTTCAACCCAAGCAAATTGGGTTTGCTCAAGGCATTTATGGTGGTTGGGGCAATTTCGGTTCCTTTGCTGCCGAAGCTGTCTTGCCGATCCTTGCCTTCGGTTCTGCCTTTCTCTATGCGGGTCATGAAAACTGGCGGTTGGCGATCGCCCTTTGTGGTGTGGTTTCTGCCGTTTATGGGGTGATCTTTTACCTCAATGTGCAAAACACGCCCCCTGGGAAAGAATATCAGCGCCCTGCCCGCAATGGCGGCATGGAAGTAACCAGCCGCAAAAGTTTTTGGGCACTCGTACTCACCAACATTCCTCTCTTTGGAGCACTGGGGCTGATTACCTGGCGTTTACAGCTGATCAAGTTCCTGAGCCCGACGACGATGTATGGGATCTGGGTCTTCCTGGCAGGGTTATTTCTGGTGCAAACCTACCAGCTTTACAACGTCAATCGGGAAGTCGTTCACGGTACGAAGCATTATCCACCCGACGATCGCTACCAGATTAGTCAAATCATGGTGCTGAATCTGGCCTATGCCGTGAGTTTCGGCTCTGAATTAGCAGTCGTCTCCATGCTGCCTGAATTTTTTGAGCACACATTCAACCTCAGCCATCAGGTCGCAGGGCCCGTCGCAGCAACGTATCCCTTAATGAACCTGATCTCTCGCCCCGCCGGAGGCTTGATTTCAGACAAGATTGGGAGCCGTAAGTGGACGCTGACAGCCATGATTGGCGGTGTGGGTGTGGGCTACATGATGATGAGCCTCATTTCGGGCGGATGGCTGTTGGCGTTGGCGATCGTCATGACCATGGGCTGTGCCTTCTTCGTGTTTGGCGGTGCGGGTGCCACATTTGGCATTGCCCCCTTGATTAAACGGCGAGTCACAGGACAGATCGCGGGCAACATCGGCGCTTATGGCAGTGTTGGCTCCGTTATCTATGCCACCACCTATAGCTTGCTGCCCCAAACCGTAGAAGGGAACCGTACGTTTTTCCAATTCCTGGGTTCAGCGGCACTCATTGTCTGCTTCCTCTGCGCCTTCATTCTGAAAGAGCCAGCCGTTGTGAAGAGTGAAGAGTTGGTCGAAGATCCCGCCTTTGCAGGTCATTAACAAAGTTTTTGGTTGTTAGTGGCTAGTTGTTAGACGGAGTTGGTTCAAAAACCGGGTTCCGCTGCGAATAGCTGTTGTTGAAACACCGAAGTAGCTAACTCATAGGGTGGGCAATGCCCACCCTAGTTAAATCAGCGCCATTCTACGTGCATCCCATTAACGAAAAACTGGCAACTAAAATACTCTCTTTCGACAAACGGCTCTTTGCATCCAATGGTCGGTTATGCCTTCCCCATTCATTGAGGAGCTTTATGGTATCCACGCCTTCAAGTAATGATGTGACCGCAGAGACAGCGGAAAATCAGTCTAGCTACGGTTCGAATGAGTTGGGTTATCAGCAGTTGATTTTGTGTGCTGCGCTGATTGGTATTGCCGGTGGGCTGGTGGCAACCGCTTACTATTACGTGTTAGAAGCTTGTCTTCATATCACCTGGCATACGCTGCCCGACGTTGTGCTGCCACTCTTTCCTGCCATTCCAGCATGGAACTATGTGTGGATTGCGACGACGATCGGCGGTTTTTGTGTCGGTCTAACGCTGCGCTTTATGGGGCTACCCGGTGAAGTAGCCATGGTGGTGGACAAAGTGCATGATCCGGGTCGCATTGAAGTAAAGCAAACACCCGCCATGATTGTGGCATCGCTGTTTTCCATTACGGCGGGGGGCAGTGCTGGCCCCGAAGCACCGCTGGTGCAAATTCTGGGCAGCTTTGGGGGCTGGCTCAGCAGCAAACTGCGGCTCACGTTAGTAAACACTCGCGTGCTGACATTTTGCGGCATGAGTGCAGCGCTGGGTGCCTTTTTTGGCGCACCGTTGGGTGGTGCTTTGTTTGCCCTGGAACTCCCCCATCGACGCGGGTTGGAATATTACGAAGCATTGATTCCCGCCGTGCTATCCGCCATTCTCAGCTTCTTTGTGTTTCGGTTTAATACCGGGCTAACGATCGGCGGCATGTACCATTTTGAGGCCATTCCAGAACTGACGCTGATGAGCCTGCTGCAAGGCTTGTTACTTGGTGCAGCTGGTGCGGGTGTAGCCGTTACGTTTGTGTTGATCTTTCGGCTGATTGGCTCTCTGCTGCATCGGCTGGAGCACCACACCATTTTGCTGGCAACGCTCGGTGGTCTGACCATTGGGCTGCTGGCGCTGGCAGTGCCCCAAACTCTGTTTTTTGGCGAGAAAGAAATTCAGACGATCGTCGAAACGGGTGCCACGTTAGGGTTAACGATGTTGCTCGTCATTGGTTTCACCAAAATGCTGGCGATCGGCTTCACATTGCATTCTGGCTTTCGGGGCGGTTTCATCTTTCCCCTGTTTTATCTGGGTGCCACCTTTGGCTACGCGATCGCTCTCAGCGTCCCCAATCTTCATCCGACGATCGCCATGGTGTGCATGATGGCAGCCGTGAATGTCGCCATTACCAAAACACCCATCAGCAGCACGGTGATTCTGAGCGTGTTGTCCGATACAGCAATGGTGCCTGTGATCTTGATTGCGAGCTTTACCAGCTTTTTGCTCACGACGCAGGTCTCGCTGATTGGTACCCAGCGATCACGCACCATTTTTCCGGCTGGACCACTCTTACAAGCAGAGCCCCAGCCTATCCCAATCGAAGTGCCTGTAAAGGTGTGAGGAGTTGGTAGAGAGAGGTAGAGGGATGAGGGATGAGAAACGGCCAAAGGCTGACCGTTGATAGCGAGGGAGAAGGCAGAAGAAAGGCTGAAGGCTAAAGGCTGAAGGCTAAAAACCTGACTCCTGATCACTGCCCGTCCTTCGTCGCTAACCCATCCCAGGAATCAAGCTGCTGCTAAGGCGTTTGAGTGCCCGATTCGCCACATCGGCATAGCGTAATTCACCACACAAAATCTGGCCGATGCGCTGAGTCGCGGAGGGACGCTTAATCCCTACTTTGTAGCCAATGTTCGGAACACGGTAGAAAACCCCTGCAAGCCGCTGGGCCCAAAGCATATCGGCTCCCCACTCGTTGTTGATCAAGTCAGTATAAGCTTGCAGCGCATTCACGTTGCCTGCCAGAGCTTCGTCGATCGCCCCTGCAGCCTTAACACCTGTAAAGATTGCAGGACGAATGCCTTCAGCCGTGAACGGATCAACTACCGAAGCGGCTTCTCCAGCTAGCAAAGCATTTTGGGCATGCAGTGTTTGATTTCCATCCCATAGGCAAAGGGAGTGAGCCGTCAGTTGACCGGCTTTGACATTCAGACCAGACTTTTGGGCGTAATCGGTCAGCAGTTTGTTCAAGTCTGTAGGATCATTCCCTCGGAAGGTCGCAATGCCGAGCGAATAGCCATCAGCCTTAGGAAACCGCCAAATATAGCCGTTTTTAACCATGCCAAACTCAAAGTAAGCTTTCTCGGCATCAACATCAGCGGCTGGCACTTCTAGCACAGCCCCAGAACGGCACTTCGGTTCTTTGAAGCCAAGCCATTTGGATGTGGGTCCTTTGGCACCATCAGCCGCAATCAGGTAACGACCAGTAATGGCTCCATTCAATGTGTTTACCTGCCAGTGATCGGTCTTGAACTCAATCCCAGTGGCCTCAGTGTTGTCTCTTAATTCAGTACCCTGCTTCTGAGCTTGCTGTACAAGAAAGTGATCAAATACATCACGACGTACCATCCACATCGGCTCAGAGGTTTGCAATTTCGCATCGACTGGATCACCGAGTTTCCAGGTGTAGCAAATGTTTTCAAGTTTGCGATCAATGGCAGGAGCAAAGTCAAAGTCAAACCATTGCGCGATCGCCGGAGAGACACCACCACAGCATGGCTTGTAACGGGGCAACGATTGCTTTTCAAGTAGCAGCACCGATCGTCCCCGTTTTGCCAGGTGGTAAGCCGCACTCGCTCCAGCGGGACCCGCTCCTACAACAATGCAATCAAACATCAGTCCTACTCTCCTTCAAACTCTAAGACCTTAAAAGCCAGCGATATGATTATGTTGATCAGACACAATTTCCCTACAGGGAGTATTTCAGTTCAGCATTCTCGCTTATCGTGCCGCATATTTACCCGCATTGAGGTTTGTGTGGCACCAGACGCAAGCAACGCTTCGATCGTGATTCACGTCAACATAAGACGCGTCAGAAATTGTACTGGAGATGCCCCGCTTCTCCAGTCATAACAAGCGTTAATCCCCAGTCAATTGACGAAAGTCAGGGTAAAACGGATGACGACTTGCTTAAAAACTTCAGAAAGACACGCTCAAAGCTGAGACAACAAACCTTATCTACGTACTCGCCTCAATTATGCGATTCACCAGTTATACGGAGTGCAAAGTTCCAATAAGAATCTTAGGATAGAAGCATAAATCTTTCATGAAGTGCGCCGCCTCAATTCAGTATCATTCAGCAATTCCTCACTGCTGTTGCCCCCCAGTGACGGAAAAACTGCAAAAGCGGACGTTAAGCGCTCAAACTAAGCTTTACGATGAGTGGGCGACTGCTCATGTCCATTGCGACCTATTTGGTGAGGCTACATTTATGCTTTGGGAAGTTTGTATTCGATATCCAAACGGTCAGGAACGCGCCTTGCGCTCTTACAAAGACCGGGAAATAGCGCTCAAACGTATTGATGCTATTTATTCAGAAGGTTATCCCCTGCACGTTGCGTACATTGTACGACCCGCACAAGAGATCGCCTTTGGCGGACAATTGGCGGTAGCCAGCATCTAGCAGAAGCACGTATTACGTAAAGAGGCAAGTTGAGCGAGACGTTAGCCGTTCATATCGCTTTGAACGCAAATTACCGCTAATCAATCTCTACCCGTTACTTGCCTCCTGATCGTTCTATAGTTTGCAACGATTGAAGATGAAATCATTGGCTGTTGCAAGCACACATTCATTGAAGGCGGCTGAAGCGCAAAGCTGGCTAAACCGTCATAATGTCTTTTTCTTTGTCAGCCAAAACTTCGTCTACTTTGGCGATGTATTTATCAGTCAGTTTTTGAATTTTGTCCTGCAAATCGCGAGCTTCATCTTCAGGCAGTTCGCTATTTTTCTCTTGCTTTCGCACACTATCTACCGCATCCCGGCGGATGTTGCGGATCGATACTTTACCTTCTTCGGCATATTTTGCTGCCATTTTGACCAGCTCTTTCCGCCGATCGTTCGTTAAAGGTGGAATATTGAGACGAATTGTTGAGCCATCGTTATTAGGGGTTAACCCAATATCCGATAGAGAGATCGCTTTCTCAATTAAGCTCAAGCTACTGCGGTCAAAAGGCTGCACCGTAATGGTTGAGGCATCAGGCGTATTGATGTTTGCAAGCGACTTGAGTGGTGTGGGTGCTCCGTAATACTCAACCTGCACCCGATCGAGAATCGAGGCATTCGCTCGGCCAGTCCGAATGGTATTAAACGATCTCTGCGTGGCTTCAATCGCCTTCCGCATGTGTTCTTCAACGTCAACTAACTTCACAAGAACCTCCGACAAGCGTTCCAATTTGTTCGCCCGCAACGGCTCGACGTACATTTCCTTTCACGGAAAGGTCAAACACGATGATCGGGATATTGTTGTCCTTACATAAGGATATCGCAGTACTGTCCATCACCCGTAGATCCTGGGTGAGAATATGTCCATAGGTAAGGGTTTTGTAGCGGCGCGCCTCAGGGTTCTTGCGGGGGTCAGAATCGTAAACACCATCGACTTTGGTTGCTTTGAACAACACATCAGCACCAATTTCAGCGGCTCGTAGTGCTGCGGTCGTATCGGTTGTAAAAAAGGGATTGCCGGAGCCTGCGCCAAAAATGACGACCCGTCCTTTTTCTAGATGGCGGATGGCGCGTCGCCGGATATACGGTTCAGCGACTTCTTGCATTGAAATAGCTGTTTGAACCCGCGTAGGAACACCAATTTGCTCCAGTGCATCTTGAAGGGTCATGGCGTTCATGACGGTTGCGATCATCCCAATATAGTCGGCGGTAGCGCGATCCATGCCTGCGGCAGCGCCTTTGACTCCTCGGAAGATATTGCCGCCACCGACGACGATCGCCACCTGTACTCCGGTTGCAATCACGTCGGCAACTTCTTGAGCAATGTCTTGCACAATGTTGGCATCAATTCCGTAGGAAAGCTCACCCATGAGGGCTTCACCGCTTAATTTCAGCACGACTCGCTGGTAAGTGACTCCCATGTGGTGCTATTTCTCTTACTCCAGGTTGCTTTCAACCATAAAGATACTCCTTAGTGAAGAGATTCGTCCACCTTGATTACAGATCAGGAAAGTGCGCTAAAAGTAGCTTGACGGATTGCGAGTGAGGCAAAAAGTAGCTGTTATGGCAAAGGCAGCGTACTGTTCCCTTGCTTCAACGGGATTCTTTGTGGCTAAAGCTTGAACGATTAAAGATGCCATTTGACCGAGCAGCCGACAGGTTCCGTAGAGGTGGGTCGAATGGGAGCATTGATCAAAATCTGGGCGATCGCGTCTCGAAGATACGTCACTCGCACAGAATCGGGATCATTTGGGCTATCATCCACCGAGCCGCTGTAGCACAGCACGCCATCTTGATTTAGGAGAAAAACGTGCGGAGTTTTCTCTGCGCCAAAGCTTTGGGCAACTTCTTGCGTCACATCCCGCAAGTAGGGAAAGTTGAGTTGATGCTCGGTTGCAAACCGCTTCATGTTCTCAAAGCTGTCATCTGGGTAACGATCGGCATCATTCGAGTTAATCCCAATCAGCGTTACGCTCTGATCTTGGAAATCTGCCTGGATCTGTTTGAGGCGATCGAGGTGCCGATGTACGTAGGGGCAGTGATTGCACATAAACACAACCGCTACCGCGCGAAATTGCTCCAAATACCGTGCCAGATGATGCACAGAACCGTCAATCCCTGGAATTTCGAAGTCGGGAGCGTAACTGCCAATCACGGTACTCATTTTTTCCATGAAACAGAATCCTGGTAGAGCAGAGAGGAAGGGGCAAGGGAAGTTTTTGGTTGCTAGTTGAGAAAGGGAAGCAGAGAGAGGACGTTTTGAGCTTTGAGTTGAGGCAGTTTTTAGTGGTTGGTTTTTAGTTTTTAGGACTGGAACAAGCGCTGCTTTTCTCTCCTTCTAACAACTAACAACTAACAACCAAAAACCCTTCTGCCCTCTGCCTCCTGCCTTCTTCTAGCAACTAGCAACCCAAAACGAACAACTACATCCAGTTTTGTGCGATCGCCTGGTATCCAATTAGTTTATAGACCAATTTCGCTGCCGTAAACTCTGACACCACAGAATCGGTAATGGGAGCCAACTCCATCACATCGCACCCGATGACCTGATGAGCCGCGAAGATACGTTGAATGAAGGTAAGCAGGCTATACCAGTTCAGGCCACCTGGTTCAGGGGTGCCAACTCCAGGAATTAGGGTAGGATCAATCCCGTCGAGGTCGATCGTGATAAAGACTTTCTCAGTTTTGATACTGGCAACGGCACGATCGATCCAGTCAGGCTGTATAACAATTTCCCGTGCTCGAAAGACAGCGAGTTGCTTCTCTTTAATCAAATCGGCTTCTTCTTTGCAAATGCTGCGAATGCCTACCTGAACCGTGGGCAACCCCATATCCACGATCCGTCGCATCACACAGGCGTGGTTGTGAATTGAGCCTTCGTATTCGTGACGCAAATCGCCATGAGCATCAACCTGCACAACGGTGAAGGACTCCCCTGGATTCGCTTGCCGATACGCCTCGACAATGCCCGTTGTAATACTGTGTTCACCACCCAGCGAGATAACAAATTTGCCGTCTGAGGCAAGCTTAAACACCGTTTCCTGCGTTGCGCGAAGCATTGCTTCAGAGGAAACTTTCTGACCGTTACGAGTATCGGCGATCGCATCGTGCGTATAGATACCCACCGGCCAAAGTTCGCGATCGAGTTCCTCGTCGTAATACTCGACTTGCTGCGACGCATCGAGAATGGCATCGGGGCCATGCTCACAGCCACGTCGATAAGTGGTAGTGGCTTCGTAAGGGATCGGCAGGATCACAACGTTAGCCTTGTCATAGGCCGCCGCGACATCCGGCCCTAAAAACGGTAGTGAAGAAACAGACGTTTGCACCAGCATGACAGACCCGATTTAAGCAACACCTGATCCTGGCACATTCTTCCCACGATCGACCACTGGCAAGACATCTATAATGGAGCGATCGTGTTTCAATCAAATTCTTAATGGTAACACGCTGGCGTGTAAAATGTCTAATCAAGGTGAAAAGAAACCGAGCGGAAGCAAATATCAGCCCTTGTTAGATGCCTTACGTCGAAGTGATCAACTCAAGGTCACGCTCACCTTTAGCACCATCGAAGCCTTGCTGGGTGAAAGCCTGCCTCCTTCTGCTCGTAGTAAGCGTGGGTGGTGGAGCAATCGCAGCAAGGGCGCATTACAAGCCACGGCCTGGATGGCAGCAGGCTATCTGGTGGAGACGATCGACCTGGAGGGTGAGCAAGTTACCTTTACAAAACCGCCAGAGGTTTACCGTGTGCGGTGCATTGACGACACCCTGCAGTGGAACAGCGAGTTGATTCGGGCTTTACGGTTGCACATGGGCTTGACCCAGGCAGGCATGGCGAAAGAATTAGGCGTCCGGCAACAAACGGTAAGCGAGTGGGAAAAGGGTATTTACGCCCCAACCCGCGCCAGTTCAAAACATTTGACGTTAGTCGCAGAAAAAGCGGCGTTTCGCTATGAGATTTATTGAAGCGCTATTCAGATCTTCCCAAAGACATTGTTGCTCCGGTAGAGCGGCTTCGGATGGGGATCTGGTGTAGGGTCATGCCTGAAGTGGAATAGAAACAATTGCATTGGCGCTGTAGGAGCGATCGCGCTTAAACTGGGGGTAATAACGCAAGCACCCTCCCGATTGAAGAAATCCCAGCATGCAAGTCCTTTTTAACGTCATCAGACAAGACAAGACCTCGACCCCGAAGGTTGAAACCTTTAAGCTCGATGTTGATCCCGGCAGCACTATCTTAGACTGCTTAAATCGCATCAAATGGGAGCAGGACGGCACGCTGGCGTTTCGCAAAAATTGCCGCAACACAATCTGTGGTAGCTGCTCAATTCGCATCAATGGTCGCTCTGCTCTGGCCTGTAAAGAAAATGTCGGCAGTGAACTTGCCCGCTTGCAGCAAGCCATGCCTGCCAAACTAGCAGATGCCCCAACCCCTGACGCTGAAAGCATACCCACCATCACCCTGGCACCCATGGGCAACATGCCAGTGATTAAGGATCTGGTGGTAGACATGCACAGCTTTTGGAACAATCTCAAGGCGATCGATCCCTACGTCAGCACCGCTGCCCGACAGGTTCCAGAACGTGAGTTTTTGCAAACCCCGGAGGAGCGAGCGAAACTCAATCAGACAGGCAATTGCATCCTTTGTGGTGCTTGCTATTCCGAATGTAACGCCTACGAAGTGAATCCCAACTTTGTGGGACCGCATGCACTTGCCAAAGCGTATCGGATGGTCGCTGACTCACGTGACGAAAAAACAGAGGCACGGTTAGAAAAATACGACCACGGCACAGATGGTGTTTGGGGCTGCACACGCTGCTACTACTGCAATTCTGTCTGCCCGATGGAAGTTGCGCCTCTCGATCAAATCAGCAAAATTAAAGGCGAAATTCTAGACTTCAAGGATGCCCAGTCCAGTCGTTCGATTCGTCACCGTAAAACACTTATTGAATTGGTCAAGCAAGGTGGTTGGATTGATGAGCGCCTATTTGGCCTCAAAGTGGTCGGCAATTCCTTCCGCGATCTAAGGGGACTCGCAAGTTTGGGTCCTCTGGGGTTACGCATGATCGCAAAGGGCAAATTTCCGCTCAGTTTCGAGCCGTCTGAGGGTGCCGCTACTGTACGATCGCTCATTGACGCTGTACAAACCTTAGAAGCCTCTCAAGTGCAGCTTGAAACCCTTGCTGAAACGCGTGAACCTGTTGGCGGTTAATCCCGTAGCGTGTCTTATGAGTCGCTAACGGTTCATTGACGAATCCGGTAGAGCATCTAATGGCTGTCCATCCCGGTTGTACAGCACCACATCCCACTGACCATTAACGCTGGACTCAAACGCAATTGTGTCACCATCTGCCGTGATGGTAGGATTTCGCACTTCTGCTCTCACGTTTTCGGTGAGGTTGCGAAGCTGTTGCGTGTCACGGTTGTACAGGTAAATACCCGATCGCCCCTCGCGAGAACCTGTAAACACAATATAACGACCATTTTCTGAGATACCAGGGCTGGAGACAATCATGTCGATCGCGTTCAATCCTGGCAAATCCACCAGGTTGTGAATCACCATGTCGTAAAGATAAAGATTCTGACTGCCGCTGCGATCAGACACAAACACGATATAGCGACCCGAAATACGAGGTTTCAGGTCAGAAAAATTACTGTTTAGACTGCGACCACCTGGATCAAAGGGAAAATTGACCAATTGTGGGCCACAGCCACTCAAAACACTAGCTAGAAGCAGAATTAGGAGCAGGCGAAGCTTCACAGAAACGTGGGGGCTAGGGAAGTAAAGCAGGGGATGCGGAGGGAGCAAGGGGAGCGGAGGAAGGAATTTTAAGCGCATTACGCCGCTACATCAGGGAGTTTGGAGTTCTCTCCGTCCTTCTACCGTCCACCTTGAGCACCTTTAAGGTGCAGATGAAAGCCGCGATCGCATATTGTCAGGCAAGTCTGATTCTACATTGGGACCGCGATCCATCACTTCAATATCCCACTGCCCCCGCACAGCCGTCTCAAAAGCAACGTAGCGACCGTCAGGGCTAATGCTCGGATTGCGAAACCAACCGCGATAGTTAGCGGTGAGTACTTGCGGCTGCTGGAGCGCTCGATCGTAGAGTTCAATTTCAGGCCGCACACTGTCGCTCGTTACATAAACAATGTAGCGCCCTGTATAGCTAAGGCTGGGAGATTCTGCGATCGCGTTCTGACGGTTAAGGCGAGGGAGCATCACCATCTGCCGTTGCGTCCGATCGTAAAGCAAAATACCACGATTGCCATCACGGTTGGAGACAAGCGCCAAAAAACGACCGTCTCCACTAAGGGCGGGTTGCTCATCATTATGACGACTGTCGAATGCCGCAGAAACCGTTGGTGGTAGCTCCTCTTGCGCGCAAGCAACCAGCAGCAAAACAACAACAATGAGGCGAATACTACCTTTAAAAAACTCGCCTCTCCCCAAAAACCTGCGAAACACTACCGCAGCCATGTTCAAAAGCATTCTTGAACTAGCTGGTTCTCTCGTACACAAAGTTGCTTCACAACGTTATGAAGCCTCTAATAGCTGCCCCAGTTATCCTCTTCATCGGTATCGACTGGGCGATAATCCACATACTCAGAGGGCGGGGCACCATTACGAGATTCAGAGCGGCGATCGCGGGAAGAAAAACTGTCGTCCGAGGAGGGGCGGGAGCGTCTTGGGCGCGAGGACGGCGACTGATTGCCTGATGAGCGGGAGGGCGATGATCCACGGCTACGAGAGGGCTTATCATCCCAAAGGTCAGAGTCTTCGCGGCTACCGCCGATCGAATCAATGGAATCATCCGATGTACGAGGACGACGCTTGCGAGGACGATCGCTCGTGCCTGTGCCTAGGCGAGCTTCACCCGTACGGCTAGTGGGACGGCGACGTGGCTCTTCATCGTACTCATCTCGCTCAGAGCGCACATCACGCGTTCCACGAATACGACGAGCAGCAGGACGTTCCTCGTAGGGATTCAACTCTTCCAAATCTGCTCGATACACCCGACTCACAGGACGGTCGTCATCCACGATCGGTGTATTGCGCTTTGCTTGCTCGGTCGCTGCACCACGAAGACGGATGCTTTCGTAGGCGAAGAAGATTGCGGTACCTGCCAGCAAGAACTGGTTAAATTGCAAAATGGGGTCAAGCCGCCAACCCTGAAAAAAGAGGATGCCGCCGCAGAGAAGCGCAATGGCTGCAAAGAAGATATCGTGGTCGCGAGCAAGCCGAGGACGTAGCGATCGCAACGCATATAGACCAGCCCCTGACGCTGCCAGCGCTATGCCTACAAAACTCGCCCAATTCAGTGAGGCGTTTACCATCGCATCCCTCTCCTAGTTACATCCTATGTTAACGACTGATGCCCAAATTCTCCAACCCCTCGGTTGAGAAAGAGAACTCCATCCAGGATACCCTTAGAGCACCTTAATCGGTATAGTGCCTTTCTGTCTTAAGTAAAGGCTCACATTCTTTTTGAAGCGCAGCACCATCTTTGAAGCGCGGCACCATCAGGCACCATCAATGACCTATTCGTGTGGCTGCATTCGCTAATCGCCTAAAGTCAAAACCCCGGAAACATCTCAAAAGCAGGCAGAATGCCTATTTCAGAGTGGTCCAGGGCTTTTCAACTTGCTTATTAAAGCTATCTGTGCGTTGAGGCTGTCCATACAGAAGGACATTCCATGTACCAATGCAGGCACCTTCATTGCACCAGAATCTAGGAACGATGAATCTTTTTAACTAACGTTGAATCTGATCTTTTTGGCTAATGAAAAGGAGGCCACCGAAGATGCCGCCGACTACAATGGCACCTGCCAACAGGCTGATGAAAAAGTTCATTAAAGCAGGGGTCATAGATTAATGTTCCTCGTTGTATAACGCGATCGTCATCATAATCTTAGCGGTCTGTTACGCACTTGAGAAGCAGGTTGGGCAAAAGGTTTCTGGATGAGGCTCACCGTTTCATTGTCGGGTTGGGGCAGAAATGGCGCTAAAATTGATGAGAAAGCTGTTTACATCGCTTCAAACTTATCGGTTGAGCTATGGATTTGATGACGATCGCCTCTTGGACGCTGAGTCTTGTACTGGGCATCATGACGTTTCTCTTTATCTTTCGCATTGTGCTGACCTGGTACCCACAGGTCGATCTCACTCGCTTTCCCTTTAATGTGATTGCGGTGCCGACTGAGCCGTTTCTAGCGACATCCCGTAAAATCGTGTCGCCAATCGGTGGTGTTGACATTACACCAATTATTTGGGTCGGCATCATGAGCTTCTTGCGCGAAATTCTTCTCGGTCAGCAGGGGCTTTTGACCATGATGATGATGGATGGGAAGGGGTTTTAGGGGTGAGGGATGAGAGAAGAAGGCTAAAGGATGAAGGCTAAAGGCTAAAAAGCTGACCGCTGACTGCTCCTGAACTCAGAACTCAAAACTCAAAACTCCTCTCCCCTCGCCCTTCACCCTTTCGCGTCCTGCTCTTTTTGCATCATTTGTTCGACGAAGTTCGTATAGATGTCGCCTTTTTGGAACTCTGGAGTATCCAGAATGCGTTGATGAAAACCGATCGTGGTGGGTAAGCCTGTGACAGCACATTCACGAAGCGCGCGGCGCATGCGTCGGATGGCGGCTGGGCGATCACTGCCCCAAACAATTAGCTTGCCAATCAACGAGTCGTAGTAGGGCGGAATTTCGTAATCGGTATAAACATGGGAGTCCATGCGTACGCCAGGACCACTGGGCGGAAGGTAGCCACTGATGCGTCCAGGGTTGGGGCGGAAGTTGTGATCAGGGTCTTCGGCATTGATGCGGCATTCGATCGCGTGTCCCCGCAATACGACCTCGTCTTGCGTGATGCTGAGCGCTTCACCCTGCGCGATCCGAATTTGCTCTGCGATTAAATCTAGACCTGTGATCATTTCTGTCACGGGATGCTCTACCTGAATTCGGGTATTCATCTCCATGAAGTAAAATTCGCCAGACTGGTCAAGCAAAAATTCAACTGTACCGGCACCGACATAGTTGATTGATTTCGCTGCCATGACGGCGGCAGTCCCCATTTTTTCGCGCAGGATGGGTGTTAAGGCTGGGCTGGGTGCTTCTTCTAACAATTTTTGGTGGCGACGCTGAATCGAACATTCTCGCTCACCCAGATGGATCACGTTGCCATGCATATCGGCAAGAATTTGAAACTCGATGTGGCGAGGCTTTTGCACAAACTTTTCAAGGTAAACACCGGGGTTGCCAAACGCTGCTTCGGCTTCTCCCTGGGCTGCTGCAAAAAGCTTCGCTAAATCGCTCTCATCGCGAACCAGTCGCATACCTCGTCCACCACCACCGGCGGTTGCTTTGATGATGATTGGGTAACCAATTTTATGCGCGATCGCCCGTGCTTCGGCTTCGTCGGTCAGTAAGCCTGCACTGCCAGGCACCGTTGGCACACCGACTTGCTGCATCGTCTTTTTGGCTGTTGATTTATCGCCCATCGCTCGAATTGAGTCAGGCGAGGGGCCAATAAAGGCGATCTGGTGATCGGCACAAATCTCGGCAAAGCGGGCGTTTTCTGCCAGAAAGCCATAGCCAGGATGAATGGCGGTTGCATTGCGAGTCAGTGCCGCCGCAATAATGTTAGGAATGTTTAGATAACTCTTACTGCTGGGTGGTTCCCCAATACAAACTGCTTCGTCAGCAAGCTGTACATGGAGCGAATGGCGATCGACCGTCGAATGAACCGCAACTGTCGCAATCCCCATCTCCTCACAGGTTCGAAGAATCCGAAGGGCAATTTCACCACGGTTAGCAATCAAAACTTTTGAAAACTGCATCTCTATAAACTTTGGTTCTGTATTGAGTAGAATAGACGCTTCTGTGGGGCACTGGAAGAGGAGAGTGGGGAGTAGGGAGTAGGGAGTAGGGAAGAAATTTGAGTTTTGAATTGTAAGTAGGCTGTGAAGTTCGGGCGTTCGGAGTCAGAAGACCTCTGAGTTTGAGACGATTGATCATGCAGGTTTGCCTAACTCTGTTTCCTACTTTTTCCCTTTGCCTTTCCTTCGCAAACAACCAACAACCAACAACTACTACTGCTCCCCGCACTTACAGCTATCCTTCAGTTGGTGCATCACAGCAGGGGCAAGTCCGCCCCAGAGAGGAGTGTTAACGCCAGCCGATCGCAATCCTTCAGCCGTCCAGGAGTTGCAAGTTTTGAACATGGAGTAGTGTCCGGTGGCAGCGTAGAAGCTACTATCGCCATCACGTCCACTGCTAATCCGTTCTTGCTCCTGACCGTTAGTCTGAAAGGAGGCTTCGAGAAAGTGCATAAGCTTCAAGTAATGAGCTTGATCCAGGCTGATGCACCGAAGGGTTTCGTTGGGGTAGTGGGGAACAGAGGTGTGTCCTTTGACGAAGAGAGCGGCGGCGTTTTGCAGCAGAAGCGATCGCAGTGCGCTAGAAATGCTGATCTTATCCCAGGATGGTGTTTCAACGTAAAAGATGCGATCGCCCCAGCCAAACTGGAGATACCGATATGTTTCTGGTGCGCTTTTACCCAACGTGGCTAAGTTGAGGTGCTGGTTCCAGTCGAAGGCATCGTTGCGGACGGGCACAAAAAGATTTGTGTGCATCATGTCGCCCGATACATAGATTCTAAATTTGCAGTCTGCCGGGGGCGGCGACAGCTGCCACTGTCGAGGAGTGAGAGCGGCGATCGCAAAGAGGGCGAGCGTTCCTGCAATGCCACAAAATCCGTATAACCCTGCCTGTCCAACCCGCCTCCAAACGCCCCTGTCGTTCATTACTGCGCCAAACGTGTTGAGTTAACCTACCATTGAGCAAACGAGGCTTATGATTAAGCGACGTTAGACTGCGTATTGCATCAGAAATATGATCTAATTGGCACTATCTTCTGACTGCTCTTGCCAGCTTGCTTGCAACCCGTTCAGAAGGGTAAGGCAGTCCATTAACGTCTATCCTACGCTGATTCGCGATCGCATGATTGCACGCCTGACCAGTAGGGTGTTTGTATAGCCTGTGTTCTCTAGCCTGTTATTTTTTGTGGCCTGACTATGGTGAAACAACGGCTTTTTCTTGGATCGGTTGCCTTTGGTCTTAGCTTTGGCATTAGCTTCCTGACAGGTCGTGATCTGGGTCGGGCGATCGCGTCAGGGGCAACGACAGCGGTGGTGTCAGTCGCGGCGGCGGCAGTCGTCGATCGACAGTACTACCAGCAGGCACATACACGCATCGCCGACCTTAAAAGCCATATTCACGCTTTGCAGCAACGGCGCGCCGAAGCCTATCAAGCGTATATGCAGCTTGAAGCGGAGAGAGAACAGTTGGCAGCCAGTTTCCAAACCCTTGCGTTTGAGCCCCATCAGTCCCAATTTCCCCCTCAGCCCCAGTTTGGCAGCGTACAGCTTCCCAGAGCGCTTCCTGCGGCACGTAAAGCGCTGAGTTGGGATTTATCAGCTTCGGCTCAGGTTGAGCCCTCGATCGTCGTGAAGCCTTATGACCTGCCAACAGAGATTCCTGCTGAACGGCAATCGCCCTGGAATCAATCAGAAGGCGGGCCATCAGAGGGAGCAACGCCGCAGCAAGTCTTTTCTGAAGCAACTGCAACCAAGCAAAAAATTGAAGCCAGTCTTGCGGCACTTCAAGCTGAACTGAGCCAGATCAAAGGGCAAATTACCGACCATCGCCAAACGCGGGAAAAGCTCTCGCGGGATGTTGCCAATATCAGGGAAGAAAAACGTCAACTGGAAGCAACCGCCAAAACCCTGAAGGGCGAAGTGGAGGAATTAGAAACCTGTCGGGTTGAGCTAGAGCAGTTTTTGACTGATGCCGAGGCGAAGAAGCGAGAGCTAGAAACAGGTTCAAATCCCCTTCAAGAAGCCTTTAAGCAATTACAAACCCAGGTTGTTGCCTTACAAGAAGAACTGCGCGTTTTGGAAGCTCAAATTCTCGATCGTCGCAGCCAAAAAGAAGCGCTCGAACAACAGTTAGCCATGCTTGCCGCTGTTCCGTTAGATGCGCAAGGAGCCTTACAGCTTGAGTTAAACGGACAGCAACGAAGCGATAACACAGCCACGAACGGCAATGGCAAGAACGCTAAGACTAACGATCCAATGGCGATCGCTCTTCAAACTGAGCGTTCAAAGCCAACCCCTCCATCCAAGCAACCTGTATTATCCCGCAAGCCTGCTGTCATCACAAAGCCAACAGACGAGCCCTCACTGTCGCGATCGACCCAGGCTGGAACAGCCACGCTTCCATCCAAGGCGGTTACTGCTGACCCAGCAACTGACCTGCCTCAGGAATGGGCAGACCTGATCATGCAATTGCCAGAATATGAGCTACAAGCGCTGAAGGTCATTGCCGAGCAGAACAACCCTGCTGCCGCACTTAAACAGCTTGCGGAAGATAATTTGACCATGCCAGAGCTATTGATTGACTCGATCAATGAACATGCCCTGGAAACGATCGGCGACCTTCTGATTGATGCCAACGCTGGTGCAGGCTCAGCGACGATCGTCCGTGAGCATCTCAAGCAGGTGAAAAAGATCCTGAGAACGTATGACAATCTGGCTCACTGAATACACCTACCTTGAGTCAGGTTAGCCTCGCTTAGTGCTTAGTAGAAGATGATAAAGTGGTTTTTAGGAGATGGTTTAAGCCATAGACAACAAAGAAATTGATGAGTCCGTTTGTCGGCTCATTATTGTGTAGTGGGAAATCTTTGCTCTCTGCGATTGGTAGAATCCATTCCCATCCTTTAAAGTCGGCTTTGAAGACATTGACTAACCCAATTGGTACAAATCTGGTCTTTCCGTCTGCTTTCCCCAAATTCTCAACTTGTGTAAAGATACTCTGTCAAAGAAGCCAACATAGTTTAACTCGCTTTTGACTTCTTGGATTTACAGAAATAGTTGTGTTGAAGGGGATCAACAAGGCACCGACAAGATGATGTGCGCTTTCCATTCCCCCAACGGCTCGTCATTTTTCCTCTTCTAGCACTAAAATAACGCGATGTGCTTGCTAGACTTAAACAGCTCTAGACTTAAACAGTTACAGTTAGTTCCTCAAACTGCGAAGGATTACTACTACAGCGGTTGAGCTATTGATAGGCGATGTGGTCAGCAGTTTACGCTCACTTTGCTTGTGAAGATTTAGTTGCACACCGCGTGATATACTTCGGTTCTTAATCGTTAGTTCTATTTGATAAAAGCTGTATACTCATTAGCGTTTCTCCGATGGATGAGATAGAGGTGGGAGGTGCAGGGCAGCGATTTGAGCCTCTGGGTGTACCTCACGCTAGCCGGAAACGCTATACACTTTTCTAAGCTTGTGTCTTTCAAAATGAGAAACCTGATTCATGAGATTTTGAGAGTTCCACCCTCTAATTTAAGATTTCTGTAAAAATAAGCTGCTTAAAGAAAAGTTCTAAATAGCTGTCTTAGGGCAGTTACTGCAAGGGATTTGCTTACTCTATTTTGCAAGTTGTTTAGTACCAACCAGTTACTAATTATAGTGGTAAACATATTGACTACAATTGTGGGTTATTTAGCTATGCATGCAACATAACTAGAATTCAGAGCTTTAGCAGTTCCAACTGCTCACTTTTTATCTTTAAAGAGGTCTATTGTTCGTACTCAAGCCTTACCCTAGTTATGTGAAGTAATGATTAGAAAAGTCGGGTCCTAGAATGCTAGATAATAAAGTTCAGGGTGAGCCTAAATTAAAGGACAGCCAAAACAAAAAAAGAAAGCTAGTGATTCTCATTCCTATATTTAACGATTGGGAAGCACTAGAGGAGCTGTTGCTATTAATTGACGAAATCGGTACTCCGCAAGAATATAATTTGGAGATTCTTATAGTTGATGATTACTCAACGAAACCTTTACCTGAATCACTAGCCTATCGAAAGTATCGGCAACTTCAAACCGTTAATATCCTTCGGTTACGTCGAAACCTTGGGCACCAGAGAGCCATTGCAGTTGGTTTATGTTACATACACGACAATTTAAGTTGTAGTGTAGTTGTCGTGATGGATGGTGATGGAGAAGACAATCCCTTCGAAATAGTGCGATTACTGGAAGCCCTCAACAGAAGTGTTGGTGATAGCATTATTTTTGCAAAGCGGAGTAAGCGGTCTGAAAACTGTACATTTAGATTATTTTATTTTGCGTATAAAATAATTTATTGGTTGCTTACAGGGCGAGATAGCAGCGTTGGCAATTTCAGTTTACTGCCGGGTTCCTTGTTAAGAAATATCGTGGTTATTTCAGAACTTTGGAATCATTATTCCGCAAGTATTTATCGTTCTAAAATCCCTTATATTGAAGTCAATGTTCCTCGATCAAAGCGATTGGCTGGACAACCTAAAATGAGCTTGGTATCCCTTGTGACCCATGGCTTGAGTTCGATAGCGGTATATGGGGATGTTGTTGGTACGAGAATCTTACTGAGTACGTCGTTTCTATCAGTCTTTCTTTTATTTCTACTGCTTATTGTTTTACTCATTAAGTTGTTTACAAATTGGGGAATTCCAGGGTGGACTACTTACGTTTCAGGCTTACTTATTCTAGCACTTTTCCAAGTGATCTTAATTGGAACTGTTTTCAGTATGATTATCTTGTCAGCCCGTAACAGTTCTAACTTCCTTCCAATTCGAGACTACAAATATTACGTTGATGGATTCTATACGGTGATTGCATGGAAGAGCTTACATACTCTGGAAAAGAATTGAATTTGTTTGCTGAGGCAAAGAATTGGAAAAGCTATGTCAGGAATCACTTAAAGAACTATATCAAAGGAGATGTTTTAGAAGTTGGAGCAGGGATAGGAAGTAATACTTGTTCGCTTTCTTCCTGTTCCTACAGAAAATGGTTGTGTTTAGAGCCAGATCCTAACCTTTTCCAGAGTTTGGAGACAGAGATCAGTTCTTGCAGTATTGTTAACTGCTACGCTCAAAAAGGAACCATTGATACATTAACTAACGAACAGATATTTGATTCCATTCTATATCTGGATGTTTTGGAACATATTTATGAGGATAGAGAAGAAGTTGCAAAGGTGATTAAGCATCTTAAAGCCAACGGGAACTTAATTATTTTAGCTCCTGCGCATCAATGGTTATTTACACCGTTTGATTCGGCTATTGGTCATTACCGTCGTTACAGTAAACTAACACTTGAGGCAGTTTTACCAGACAGTGTTGAAGTAACAAGGCTCATTTATATAGATAGCGTTGGCTTGCTAGCCAGTTTGGCAAATAAGTTACTTCTTAGGCAAAGCCAACCAACTCTACGGCAAATCAAGGTATGGGACAAAGTAATGGTACCTGTATCCAGTAAAACTGATGCGATTTTGGGATACCAACTTGGCAAAACAGTTTTACTGGTTGGAAAGAAAAAGGTTAGTAAATGATCTTAAAACTTCACCTTAGTGGTATTTTCCCATCTCAACCAGATCGCTATCCTTAGAGATCTTCTCAGCCTGTGATTATAAAATCCAAGCCTTTGCTCTACGCTCAGTTGGTATCTACTTGAATTTTATTTGTGAATGTTTTTTGTCTTAGGCCTTTGGTCTAAAAACAACATTTTATTAGAAAAATCAATTAAACCGCTTAAAAATTTTAGTAAGTACATTGGTCATGTTCACAAAAAATTAAGATATACCCCCTATTATTTATACAGTTGAAAAAAAGATTGGTTTTGATTGAAATTAACTACGGAGTTTAGCCAACCCACTTTTGAAGGTAAAAAGAGCCCATGAAGTTGAGAGAATTTTCATTCCGTCAAGAGGTATTATTTGCCTCCATTCATAAGCTTATTGCTATCTGTATAGCCACTATTCCCATATTTTTACTTATACCTTTACTGGTAAAGAATGCAATCAATATGCCTTACTTGGATGAATGGGATACTCCAGGTATTGCACTGTTAAAGTTTGCTAGTAATACTCTTTCTTTTGGTGACCTAATTGCTCAAGCTAACGAAAGCCGACCTCTATTTCCACGTTTAATATTTCTTGGGATGGCATTTTTGACAGGTTGGGATACAAGATATGAATTTTTGGTTATCTTTCTTGTAGCCTGCTTGATCAGTTATCAAATATATCGTCTTAGTCAAATTACCATTCGAGGTTCTGAGTACCAGCGGCTTTTTTTAATGCTGCTTGCTAATCTACTTATTTTTAGCCCAGTTCAATCTGACAACTGGCTTTGGGGAATTCAGCTCATTACTTTTATGCCAATCACCTGTATTACAGCAGGGCTGCTTGTTTCTTACTCTAACTTGGGAACCAAGCTAAAGACACTGATTTTGCTAGGTTTGTGTACCATTAGCACTTATTCTTATGCTAATGGAATGCTTGCCTGGCTACTTTTATTTCCAAGTGCTATCTTCACTTCTAGATTTTTCCAAAATCGAGATCTAAAAGATCAGCGATGGCTAATGTTTGGAGGGGTGATAGGTTGCGTTTCGAATGTAGTTGTTTACTTCCACAACTACAAGCAGCCTCCAGTTGCAAGCTTTTCAGAATCTTTAATTCACCCGCTTGAGGCTTTAAAATTCTTCTTAATCTTCTTAGGTAACCCCTTAAAGAATGGTCAAATAGAAGCTTCCCAACAACTAGGAACTTCTCTGACTGTTGGCTTAGTTCTCTTTACCTTATTTAGTTGTGTCTTACTTTACCTACTGTCGAATAGGAAGGACAAAGCATTACTTTACTATTCAACACCCTGGGTCGTAATTGGAGGCTACTCTTGTGCAAGTGGGCTAATTACAACGGTAGGCAGGCTCGGGTTGGGCTTAGAAGCAGCGCTCTCTTCACGATACCCAACATTCTCACTATATCTTCTTGTTTCTTTGATTTATCTCTTAGCGATTGTTGCTGAAAATATAATTCAGAACTATTACCTTCATGAAATCAAGAAAGTACGTATCATTCGAGGCGTTCTTGTTTCTTTAACAGCTTCTTTGATTGTACTTCATACTTCTACTTACTTGTCGCACGCTAAAACTATGGCACTGGACCATCGTTATCGACTTCATGCTAAAGCTTGCCTGTTATTTATAAATTTTGTTGATGAGAAGCCGACTTTCGAAGCGCGCATTTATCCCTATTATGAAATTGGCAAACCTAAAATCATTCAGTTGAACCAAAATCATTTTTTGAAGCCAGCGTTGGTCGAAAGTCCTAATCTCTCTATCATTGAAGGCAAAAGAAAACAGTATCCTTCAGAAGCCTATGGTTTTTTGGACTCAATTACTCAAACCAGTGAATCAGAACTTTTGCTTTCCGGTTGGGCAGTCTTTCCCGACCGGAAAAAGCCTGCCGATGCTGTGATTTTGGCATACGAAACACCAAACAGCGCGCCGAAAGCGTTTGCGATCGCTCCTGTCATTGAAAAATCAAAGGATATTGTCAGAGTGTTCAAAGATCAAGCTTATCAGAATGTTCGTTGGAGTAAGTCTTTGGCAGTTAACAAGCTACCTGAAGGGGATATTAAAGTGAGTGCTTGGGCATTTGATACTGAAGCAAAGCAAGCATTTCGATTGGCGGGTTCAAAGAGCTTGAGTAAGCCACTTAAGTAACTGTTTACCAAGAGCACAATGAGCTGGAATAGCGTTGAGTTGTCGTGCCTGACTACCAAAAGAGTAATGAACGATTGCTTTAGGGTATGAGCCAGCCTTGTTTAAGCTAACTTCACACTAGAGTGCTTGCCATACTTGTGCAACCGCGATCGTAACGGTACCTGATTGTTCTGCAATACGGTAGTGACACTTGGGAATATGGAGGATGGGCGTAGGGTGTCGAGCGTAGGAGGTGGAAAGGTCTGTTGGAAAGCTGTCTCCGCGCCTCTGCGTCTCTGCGTTGGCCTGATCGGCTCTCCTTTCTACTTCCTCCCAACAGGCCAAAAGCGCTGCGGCCTCAGCCACACTGGGAGTGCCAACTGCGCGGTCGATCGTACTAGACGGATGGGGAACCGCCACTGATCGCAGCACCTCGGCAGAATAAAAAAAGAGAGGCAGGCTGTGATCGACACAAAATTCGATCAGACCTGCCTCATTTCTTTTTATGTCAAGCGTTGCTATACCAGCGATCGCGCTTTCGGGTAGCAAGTGAGCGCTAAATACAGACCGCATCGCTTCTTCGATCAAGCTTTTTGGCGTATTCTTTTTACAACCAAGCCCAACCCAAAAGACCCTGGAGAGCAATTGCTTGTCGCATTCAGCGCTAGAGTTTGATACCACGCCCTAGCTTTTACGATCAGCATCAACCACAGGGGTTAACGCAGCCGCTTTGGGCGTACCAGCATCCTGACTTGCCGTTAAGGACAACTGTTGCAGGATGGGCGTTTGAGCCACCGCACTGTTCGTCAGCGCAAAGAGTGGATTTGAGAGAATGCCCGCCAACGACGTGACGATCGCGGTCATCACCAGCCCGAATTGGAGCGATCGCATACCGGGCAGGCTCCAGCTAATCGTAGGATAGTTCTTCACAGAATCAGACATTTCCTGCGGTTCTTTCACCACCATCATCTTGACCACACGGATGTAGTAGTAGATAGAGATGACGCTAGTCACCAAGCCTAGCAAGACCAACCCATAGGCTCCCGCCTGCCAGCCGGCCCAAAACAGGTAGATTTTGCCGAAGAAGCCAACCAGTGGTGGAATGCCGCCCAACGACAGCAAGCATAAGCTCAGGCAAAGGGTTAACAGCGGGTCTTTCTGGTATAGACCAGCATATTCGCTAATTTGATCCGTTCCCGTCCGTAGGGAGAACAGAATGACCCCGATAAACGCCCCCAGGTTCATGAACAGGTAGGAGATCAGATAGAAGAGCAGACTGGCATAGCCCGCGTCACTGTCGATGACCAAACCGATCATGACGAAGCCCGCTTGCCCAATGGAAGAATACGCCAGCAGACGCTTCATGCTTGTTTGAGCCAGTGCCACCACATTTCCTAGCACCAAGCTGAGTACTGCCAAGGCCGTCATGACCAGATGCCACTCTTCGGTGAGCAAGGGGAAGGCGGTCACTAACAACCGAATCGCCAGCGCGAACCCTGCTGCTTTTGAGCCCACTGAAAGGAATGCCACCACCGGGGTCGGCGCACCTTCGTAGACGTCTGGAGTCCATTGATGAAAGGGCACTGCGGCAATCTTGAAGGCGATCCCCGCGATCGCAAAAACCAGTGCAATCACCAAACCCAAGGACTGCGTTGAGCCAGTAGCCGCAATTTGCGTAGCGATTGCGCTCAGCGTTGTTTCACCACCCGACAAACCGTATAGGAGTGACAGCCCGTACAGAAAAATGGCAGAACTGGATGCTCCAATCAGCAAATACTTTAGCGACGCTTCATTTGAGCGGGGATCACGCTTTGTATAGCCTGTTAGCAAGTATGACGAGATACTCAACGTCTCTAGCGACACGAAGATCATAACCAGTTCGTCTGCGCCAGAGAGAAACATCCCGCCGATCGTAGCTGTGAGTAGAATCGCTAAAAACTCTGCCAGAGAGGTGCCTGAGCGATCGATGTAGCTGATCGACATCAGAATTGTGACCACGGCTGACAGCGCCACGATCCCTCGCAGGAGAACACTCAGCGCATCGCCGTTGAAGCTGCCCAAAAAGGAAATCGGGTTTGAGACATCCCACTGGTAATACAGCGCAACCACAGCAGCCAGTAGCCCTGCGATCGAGACGTAGGGTGTCCAGCGCGAGGAGGCAGTTCGTCCCACAATCAAGTCACCCACAATGACGATCATGAGGGTGGTAATGACAATGCCTTCTGGCAGAATCGTCCCAGCGTTAAGCTGAGCAGCAAGCGTGGCGAAATCCATGAGGTGTAACTCTATGAATAAGGTACGTTAGGGGTACGTCAAGGGAAGACGCGATCGGCCTTCTGGCGTCAGTGCTTCTAATCACCAGGAGGCGAGAGAGTCAGAAATCCTCTACAGTGGATTCTACATCGCAATTTACTGTAACGCTGTATTCCGTAGCATTGGGTTTAAAGTCAGTTGTAATCGCGATCGCTCAATGCAAGACGCTTTCTCTGGGTGGTAAATACCTTAAACGTCCTTCCAGACAGCGAATACAGCCGATCACTGGTTGACAATCTCCCGGTTTCACACTAGGAATGACATCTCAGGAATCTCTCACTCAACCCTGGTAGTCACTGCAATATTGGTTATAAGAGAGATTAGAGAATCCGATTGCCGCGATATCCTTTTCAACGTTAACGATCCCATGTCAAAGCTTGTCATCGTCGAGTCACCCACCAAAGCGCGCACCATTCGCAATTACCTTCCTGAAGGGTATCGGGTAGAGGCGTCAATGGGTCATGTACGTGATTTACCCCAATCCGCCAGTGAAATTCCGGCAGGCGTGAAGGGAGAAAAGTGGGCACCGCTTGGCGTTAACGTGGAGGCAAACTTCGAGCCCCTGTATGTCGTACCGCAAGACAAGAAAAAGATTGTTAAAGAACTGAAAGAAGCGCTAAAGGCAGCAGACGAACTCATTCTGGCGACTGACGAAGACCGGGAAGGAGAAAGCATTAGCTGGCACCTGCTGCAATTGCTCAAGCCCAATGTGCCGATCAAGCGCATGGTCTTCCACGAAATTACCGAAGATGCGATTCGTGAAGCCATCCGTAACTGCCGCGATGTCGATGAACGGCTGGTACGCGCGCAGGAAACCCGCCGGATTCTCGATCGCTTGGTGGGCTACACCCTCTCGCCCCTGCTGTGGAAAAAAATTGCGTTTGGGCTTTCGGCTGGGCGGGTGCAGTCTGTATCCGTTCGCCTGCTGGTTAGACGGGAACGCCAGAGACGAGCCTTCCGTCAGGGCAGCTATTGGGATTTGAAGGCAACGTTGGAAGCTGGAGAGCAGGAGAAGCAGTCGTTTGAAGCGCGACTCGTGACGCTGGCAGGCGTTCGGGTTGCCAACGGCAGTGACTTTGATGAAGCAACGGGACAGGTGATTGCCGGACGGAATGTGATGCTGCTGAATGAGGCAGAAGCACGGACGTTACAGGACCGGATTCGCGATCGCCCCTGGACCGTCACCAACCTGGAAGAGCGTCCCGTTACTCGCAAACCTTCGCCACCGTTTACAACCTCCACCCTGCAACAGGAGGCAAACCGTAAGCTAGGGCTTTCTGCCCGCGACACAATGCGGACGGCCCAGAGCCTCTACGAGCAGGGTTACATTACCTACATGCGAACGGACTCCGTCAGCCTCTCGCAACAGGCAATTACCGCTGCTCGCGATTGTGTGCAATCCATGTACGGTGCCGAGTACCTCAGCCCAGAGCCCCGTCGCTACTCCACCAAAAGTAAAGGTGCGCAAGAGGCCCACGAAGCCATTCGTCCGTCTGGCAGCAGTTTCCGTACTCCACAGCAAACTGGGCTCAAAGACCGAGAATTTCGTCTTTACGACTTGATCTGGAAGCGTACAGTCGCCACCCAAATGGCTGAAGCTCGGCAAACCCACGTGACGGTACAAATCCAGGTTGAGGATGCGGGGTTTCGTGCCAGTGGTAAGCGCATTGACTTTCCAGGGTTCTTCCGCGCCTATGTCGAAGGGTCGGACGATCCGAATGCCGCGATCGAAGATCAGGAGATCATCCTTCCCCCCTTGCAAGTCGGCACTACACCTACCTGCACTGATCTGGACGCTATCGGCCACGAAACCCAGCCACCCGCCCGTTTTACCGAAGCTTCTCTAGTTAAAACGCTGGAAAGCGAAGGCATTGGTCGCCCCAGTACCTACGCCAGCATTATTGGCACCATCATCGATCGGGGCTACGCCAATATGGTCGGCAATGCCCTGGTACCGACCTTTACCGCCTTTGCGGTCACCGCCTTACTCGAAAAATACTTCCCCGATCTGGTCGATACAGGATTTACGGCCCGCATGGAACATGCGCTAGACGAGATCTCCACGGGCGCGGTTGATTGGCTCCCCTACCTGAAAGAGTTCTATCTGGGCGAAACCGGACTTGAAACCCAGGTGAAAGACCGCGAGAGCGAAATCGACCCGACAGAGGCACGGACGGTCGATTTAGAAAATTTGGCCGCGAAAGTGCGTATTGGTCGCTTTGGAGCCTACATCGAAGCTGAAAATGGCGATGGGAGTGTCAAAGCCTCCATTCCCAAAGATTTGACCCCGGCGGATCTCGATCCCGCTCAGGTGGAAGTACTGCTACGCCAAAAAACCGAAGGTCCCGATAAGGTCGGTCTACACCCCGAAACCGGCGAACCGATTTATCTCAAAATCGGTGCGTACGGTCCCTACGTGCAGCTTGGCGACGAGACAGAAGCCAACCCTAAGCCCAAACGTGCCTCTTTGCCCAAAGGCGTCACACCTGACACGCTAACGCTCGAACAAGCGGTTGGCTTACTCAAGTTACCCCGGCTGCTAGGGACGCATCCTGAGTCAGGCGGCAAAATTCAGGCAAGCCTGGGTCGTTTTGGTCCCTACGTCGTGTTGGATCAGGGCAAAGGCGTGAAGGAATATCGCTCCATCAAAGCAGGCGATGATGTGTTGACGATTACCCTCGATCGCGCCCTCGAAATGCTGGCAGAACCCAAAGCGAGTCGCGGCAAACGGGGTGCCGCCAAACCCCTCCGCGAACTGGGTGCCCATCCTGAAGACGGCGAACCTGTCAATATTTACGATGGGCCTTACGGTCCTTACATCAAGCACGGCAAGGTGAATGCCTCGCTGCCCGAAGGCGAAACCGTGGAAGCGATCGCTATGACTACCGCAGTGGAAGCCCTCAACGCCAAGGCGGGCACAAAGAAAGGAGGACGATCGCGCAAAGCCAGCACCGACGCCACTGAAACCACCAAAGCCACCAAAGCCAGCGGCACCGCCAAAAAGACCGCCGCCAAAACAACGGCTGGCACCAAAAAGACCACCGCGAAGAAAACGACGACTAAAAAATCCACCACCAAAAAAGCTTCAACGACCTGAACGAATTCGCTCTTTGTTTAACTTGATTGAGCAGGCCGTAACACATTGGTCGATTTTACGATCGCCATTTTTATCCGATCGCCCTTAGCATCCAGCCTCAATCTGCCTCACAGCCGTTAGCGCTGAGTAACTTACCCCTGCCGTTCCCTCACCGGGATGGGTTGAGTCTCCTACCAGCCAAAGGTTACGAATGGGTGTCCGGTTCGCAAAGCCAAAGGGACCAAACGTAGGTACCCGTTGACCAATGCCACCAACGATGCCCCGATCACGCCCCGTAAAGTGTGCAAACGTGCGAGGAGTCGCCGCTTCCACCAACAAAATCGTCTCGTCATTCAGGGTGAAGAATTGAGATAACCGGGCGATCGCTTCATCGGTATACCGCTGTTTGAGCAAGGCAAAAGAGTTAAGAGTTAAGAGTTTTGAGTTTTGAGTTTCAAGTTTAATCTTTTGCCTTCTGCCTTCTGCCTTCTGCCTTCTGCCTTCTACTTCCCCCTTTTCCCACCAAAGCCCCACATCCGTAAACGACGACGCAATAATCGTCGCCTTCCCCTCCGGTGCCCGACCATCACCCGGACGACTGACCGACACGAAGAGCGAGTTGTTTTCGCCGATCGGGCCCTCGTAGTCGTATAAAAATTGCAGATGAGGCGGACAGTCTTCAGGAAGCGCACGTTCATCTACGCCCAGATACACCACAAACGCACCAGAACTCGGCGGCAGTTTCTCCACCCGTCGTTGGTAGCCGTTGGGAGCCTGGTCGCCCAGCAGTTGCATCAAATTCTGCACCGTTACATTTGCCACCACGTGGTCAACGGGTTCCGTCCAGCTTTCACCTGTTTTCTGGTTGCGGATCGTTACTCCCGTTGTTCGCCCTTTCTCAGTGTGAATCGCTTTCACCGTGTGGCGCATGAGGAGCTTGCCACCATCTCGTTCTAAGGCAGCAACGAGGCGATCGCTCAACGCCTGCATGCTCCCGTGAAGGTGAAACAATCCCTGTGGCTCCTGAGAAACCCCTAAAGCTGTGGCTGCGTAGAGCAACGCCGTTTCTTCGGCGTCGACCTGAGAATAAAGCTTGAGTTGCAGATCAAGGAAGGTTCGTAGCCGTTGGTTGTCTGCCAAACCGTAGCCGCGAAGGGCATCTCCCACTGTCGAAAACGTATGCGGCAGCGTCAAAAGCGTATCGGGACGGACAGCCTTGGTTAATTGCCACAAATCCCACCCGTTGCGTGGCGGTAAGACTGGATCACGAGACTGAAACGCCCAGCTATGGCGAAACAGATCGGACAACAGTTGCCAGAAGGGTTCGCTGCCTGGAAATTGCCGTTGACGCTCAGCCTGCCATCGCTGCGGGTCGCGCCACACGTTAATGGGTGTGGTTTCTCCAGGCAAATAAACGGCACAAGCAGGGTCGCAGTGCGTTGCAGCAGGCAGTTCAATCTCTAGCTCCGAGAAAATGCGGTGATGAATGCCGCCGGGTTCTAACCCTGCAACCTGAGTCGCACCCACATCAAAGGTAAACCCCTGCCGTTTAAAGGTCGAAGCACAACCACCCGGCACTAGCGCTTGATCCAGCATCAGCACTGAGTAGCCCCGATGGGCCAGCAAAGCGCCTGCGGTCAGCCCGCCAATGCCTGCACCAATCACAACCACACGGGGAGAATGAGCACGATCGCCCTGTTTACCTGGCATAGTGACACGTTACAGTTCTTAACACTTCTATCTTAAAGCCTTACGCTCTGTTACTGCGAAGACAATGGACAGCAGTCACCAAGCCCATAGAACTCCATCGCGGCAGGAAGCTGGAGCGAAAAACGCTTCGTGAAACCATGCAAACTTAGGGTGTTAATCGCCACAGTCTTACCCGGCAACTCTCCGGTTCAGATTAAGATAGGTGAAGCTACCCATCGAAGGGCACTGCATGACTTCAACCCTCATCAAATCCACGGCTCATAAACTAAATGCGCCAACACTGCATCGGCTCCCTAACGGCTTGACGATCGTCGCCGAGCAGATGCCCGTCGAAGCAGTCAATCTAGATATCTGGCTTAATGTCGGTTCTGCGGTTGAAGCAGACAACATTAACGGGATGGCGCACTTCCTAGAGCACATGATCTTCAAAGGCACTGCGCAACTCCAGAGCGGCGAATTTGAGCGCCGGATTGAGCAACGAGGAGCGGTAACCAACGCGGCCACCAGTCAGGATTACACTCACTACTACATCACGACAGCACCGAAGGATTTTGCAGCGCTAGCCCCCTTACAACTGGATGTTTTGCTCAATGCGAGCATTCCTGATGATGGGTTTGAACGCGAACGTCAGGTGGTTTTAGAAGAAATTCGGCGATCGCAGGATAACCCTCGTCGTCGCACCTTTCAGCATGCCACTGAGTTAACGTTTGATCGACTTCCCTATCGCCGTCAGGTGTTAGGTCCCACCAACGTTATCGAGCAGCTCACGGCTCAACAAATGCGGGATTTTCACCAGCATTGGTATCAGCCAACTGCGATGACAGCCGTTGCCGTTGGTAATTTACCTGTTGATGAATTGATCCGCATTGTTGAAGAGGGGTTTGAGCAAACTGTTAGCCGTCAGTGGCCAAGGGGCACTCAATTGCCCGCACCCCACAACCCACAACCCACACCTACACCCCACACCCCACACCCTGAGTCCCCCTTTCAGCACATTGTGCGCCGTGAATTGGTTGATGCAAGCCTTCAGCAAGCACGACTGGTGATGATCTGGCGCGTGCCAGGGTTGAATGATTTGCAGCAGACTTATGTCCTGGATGTCCTGGCTTCTGTATTAAGTCACGGTCGCGCGACTCGTCTGGTGCAAGATTTGCGAGAACAACGGGGACTCGTATCGAGCATTGCTGCCAGTAACATCACCTACCGTCATCAGGGTGCCTTTTACATTTCAGCGCAGTTGCCTGTAGAAAATCTTGATCGAGTAGAGGCGGCGATCGTCCAGCACCTTCGCACACTACAAACAGAGTTGATTAGCGACGCAGAAATCGCCCGCATTCGGACTCGTGTGGCCAACCATTTCGTCTTTGGCAGCGAAACGCCCAGCGATCGAGCGGGTCTCTACGGCTACTACCAAACTCTGGTGGGTGACGTCTCAGCAGCGCTTGACTATCCGAAGCTGATCCAGGCACTGGATGCCGAAGCGGTCAGGACAGCCGTGCAGACCTATCTTTCACCCGAAGCCTATGCGGTGGTTACGATTAAGCCGTGAAGGAAGTTTTTAGTGGTTAGTTTTTCGTTGTTAGATCAAGATAGCAATCTAACAACGAAAACCCAACAACCAATGACTTTCCATGTGGAACCAAATTGCTGCACACATTAGTCAGGCCACAGGAACGCCCTTTCAAGGAAGCGATCGCCGCTCGGTGGGGGGCGGTTGTATCAATCAAGGCTATCGGCTAGCTGATGACAACATCGCCTATTTTGTCAAACTTAATCAAGCGTCAGAGCTTGGGATGTTTGAGGCCGAAGCGGTAGGGCTACAGCAAATGCAACAGACCGGCACCATTCGGGTGCCAACGCCTATCTGCTACGGCGCTGAAGGCGGCAGTGCTTACATTGTGCTGGAATGGCTGACCTTGGGACGAGGTAATGAGCGATCGTGGCAGCTTATGGGCCAAAAGCTTGCAGCCCTGCATCAGGCGAATGTAGCCGACAAATTTGGGTGGGAGCGCAACAATACGATCGGCTCCACTACCCAAATCAACACCTGGACGGCTGATTGGATCACTTTTTGGGTAGAGCATCGGCTCAGCTACCAGCTCAAGCTTGCCGAGCGTCGGGGTGGTCACTTTCCCCTACAAAACCAACTGCTAGAAGCAGTGCCCCACCTGTTAGTAGGACACACACCGCAACCATCATTGGTGCATGGTGATTTGTGGTCAGGCAATGCGGCTGTCACAGAGGCAGGTGAACCGGTTATTTTTGATCCAGCCACGTATGTGGGCGATCGAGAAGTTGATCTGGCGATGACCGAACTCTTTGGTGGTTTTCCAGCCAGTTTCTATCAGGGATATAGCCAGGTCTTACCGATCGAGGAGGGCTATCAACAGCGCAAAACGCTCTACAACCTCTATCACATTCTCAATCACTTCAATCTTTTTGGTGGCAGCTATGAAGCACAAGCCAATCGGATGATGAACCAACTGCTGAAGTAAGGTTCTTTTCTGAATTTGGTGATCAAGGTTTGGAGTGATATTTGGCTCGGCAGGAACCGTTTCAACTGGCTAAAAGCACCCTTTTTTGCAAAAGGTCAAAACCAGCCCGACCGTACATTTGCCGCTTGAGCATCTTCAGCCGATTGATTTGCCCTTCCACTTGTCCATTGCTCACTGCTAACGTCACGCCTGCTTTGACCGCCTCATAATCCTCCTGCAAACTCTTGGCAAAGTTTTGAAACTGTTTGATCTTGCTGCAACTGGCTTGCTCCAGCCAGGGGTCAAGCTGCTGGGGCGACCGTTGTCGAACCAACGCCGCAAATTGCTGAGCGAGAGTAATCGCTGTTGCTAACGCAGGATGCTGCTGTAACTCGATAAGCAACGGTTCATCCTCAATGGCTTGCTGCTGGGATGGTTTGAGTACCAGCCAGGCAGCGCGACGGGCACTCAAAGGGGGTTGCTTTGCTTCGCTGCCGGCAAGAGCTGGTCCTCGCCCCTCTGAGGTGCTTAACTGTTGCCGTTGCGCTTGACGCAGTTGATGGGTATATTTGGCAACGGTTTGATAGGTCCCCTGATAGCCCTGCTGCTGAATGTCCTCAAACAATTGCTTCGTCTGACGTTGCCCAGTGTGCCATTGCTCGTATAAGTAGGATTTGTAGGGAGTCAGGATGCTAGGACGGGAACGCCGCCGTGGCGATGGCTGCCATTCGGGAAAACTGGGAGCCGCCAAGTAGGTAAAAACAGTCCGTTCACCCATGCCTAAATGATGTGCAATATCGAGTACCTGGTAGCCCTGCTGGCGCAGTTTGTGCACCTGCTCGTAGTTCGCCAATCGTCTTGCCCGCCGTTGCTGCGCTCGTTGTTGCTGCGCCGTTGGCGGTTTGGGTGGAACTACCAGCGGTTTGCCTAAGGCTCGATGATAAGCGAGGTCTACGACTTTGAGCGCATCACTTTGCGTGGCTAGAAAACGCTCTAGGACTTCCGCCAGATTTTGCAGCAGATGGAAGCGGTCAGCGACCTGAATCGCTGCCGGTGCGCCTTGCGTCATGCCTTGCTTGTACGCCTTGGAGCGATCTCGCGACAGCACTTGCACACCAGGATGCTGTTGGAGCCAGGCGGCTAAAGTGTTCGCTTCTCGATCTTTGAGCAACGCGATCGGGTGGTGCTGATCGAGGTCAACCAGGATCGTGCCGTAGCGTTGCCCCTTGCGAAAGGCGAAATCATCGACGCCTAAAGTTTTAGGGGTCGTCATTGTGGGTAAGGTTTGTCGTGCCACGAGTTGCAACAACGGATTGAGGCTAACCCTGTGCCCCAACCGTCGGCTCAAGCGGGTGCCGGCCGCGCCGCCTAAGGCGAGTCCAATGGCGGTCAAACAGGCTGCCAAACGGCAGGTGCGTCTTGCCCACGGCAGGGTGACTTGGGGTAAGCGCTCGGTGAAGATGCGCCGTTGGCAGCCAGCCTTGAGGCAGAAAAACTTCCGCACTTGCAGGCGCAGGGTAACGGTGTAATCGATACAGGGCAGATCTTGTAGGGTTCGCTCATAGCGACTGTGAATGCGATGGGTTGCTGACTGGCACAGCGGACAGTGGGCAGCAGATTGGCTGCTTGAAACCGTAAGAGTTAGTTGTTTATCGTTCGTAGCGAAGGACCAGTTTTCGAGTCGAAGTAATGCCTGATTCGGCAACAGATGGTGCAGGAAATCCACTACTGCTTAAGCGTGAAATAGGTACACCTTGATCCTGCCGTAAGATCACCAAATTCAGAAAAGAACCTGAAGTAAGCCATTACTAGTTAACTGACAAATTTGTTGACTGGCAAATTTAGCGTCGGTTGAGGTTATAGCGATAGCAAAAACCCAACACCAGGGGCTCTTTTATTGCATTACCCTGCGGGAAGCAAGCGACGTACAGCTCAGCCCAACCAACGGCAGGACAGGGGTTTCATGAGTTTTGTCAGTTAATCAGTCTTGGACAGTTTAAAGCATCAGCACTTGACAAGGCAGTTCTGACATACGTTCGGCTTCTTGAGACCAGGCTTCCGTAGAAAGCAGAACGCTAGATGTGTTCAATCGCACTGGATAGGGCGGTTCTTGTAACGAAAACGAGGAACCATTTTTTTTCGTTTTTGCTTTGACTAAACTCACAATCCAGGGCAAAAAGGCTAACAGTTCTTCGGGTAAAACAGTCAACTCAAAATGCCAGCCTTGATTCATGCCCTGATGCGGCTGATCACGCTTAAAGAAGGTGATGCCGCCAGCCCCTTTGTTAATTGCAACTCGGAGAATAAAAGGACGCTCTGCTAATAGATTGTCGGGTGCCGTGTGCGCGTAGATGCTGACATAATTGAGGTGCTCCTGCTCATCCACCCAAGACGCGATCGAGGAGCTTCTGTTGTATGAGCTACCGCTAATTTTTACAGGAACATTCATTGCGGTGGCGAACAACGTATAAAAGTCGCGTCGCAAATTTGAAACCATTTGTACTGCTTCAGGAGTCATACATTACCTACGCCGCTTAAAAATTAAGATGATCGAATTGACGTTCGATCGACCTGGCTCACTAGGGAACTTTGCATGCTGGGGGTAGACGCGATCGAGATGCCCTTTACAAATCCTATTGCTCCCAGAAATAGCCGCTTAAGGAGTTAACCGCCGTGATGCTTAAATACAAAATTCATAACTTTTGAGCAACACAACTTTAGCCCACTTGAGGCTGACTGCATGAAAGATTAAATCAATACAATCAAACTTGTTAAAAATAGTAGCCTGCTCCGTTTCAAGCATGAAAACTGGAGCAGGTTTCTAACACAAATAAGTACAGTGAGATTAGTAACGAGAGCGCTGTCTACGTTGCTTGTGTTTAGCAATTGCCTTGCGCTTTTCCTTTTCCAGCGGCGTTTCAAAGTGCCGCTTTTTCCGCATATCTTGAAAGATTCCTGCCTTAGAAACCTGGCGTTTAAATCGTCGTAGAGCGGATTCAATGCCTTCGTTCTCGCCAACTACTATCTGGGTCATGCTTTATCCTCCAATGGAACAGGTCGCTACAAGCTACTGGACGTTAGACCACGGACTGGAGGGAAAAGCTAAACAGGCATGTGCTTTTAACCTGTGGCGCGATTATCGTTTAGTCCATACTCATACATTCGTGAGTCTAAAGTCCAACGCTGAAGCGTAAACAAAAAGCCTCTGGCAGAGTGGAGCAGTTGCTTTTCATCTGCCAGAGACTCTGAAAATTAAGCTTTAAGCATAACGCCTTAGTAGCGACGACCGCCGCCACCACCACTGCCACGGTTGTTTCCACCCCAACCGCCAGAAGAACCGCGTTCTTCACGGGGTTTTGCTTTGTTCACTTTTAAGTCACGTCCCATCCACTCAGCGCCGTCAAGGGCTTCAATGGCAGCCGCTTCTTCTTCTTCGGTGCCCATTTCTACAAAGGCAAACCCGCGCATGCGACCAGTTTCGCGATCGGTGGGTAGTTGAACTCGATTAACAGTACCGTACTCCTCAAAAGCTTGCTTCAGATCTTCCTGAGTAACCTGGTACGAAAGGTTACCGACGTAAATTGACATGGAGTGTCTCCAAATTTCAGAGTGTGTGAGAGTTAAATTCGGAGAGACGCTTGTCACGGAACAAAAACGAATTACACAGCCGAAGATAATCCTGTAGGCAAACTATAGCACAGGGCTAAAAAACCGTTTTGCCAGCCCTTGTAGTCTATCGCAGAAACGGCAAAACCAGTTCTGCAACTTCAGTCGCGTATTCTTCGTGTAAGCCTAGCGACCCTGAAAGCCGTTCACTTTGCAGTTTAGGCTGTGCGGCCAGGGCGTCCATCTCAGCTTTAGAGGCAGCCGGTGAACGATCGCCAATCACAACCATCATCGGCATGTTTAAGCGTTGCAGCGGTTTAAGAAAATCTTCACGTGTCGCAGCGGGGTCTAACGCACCAGTGACAAAGGCAGCAGGCGCAAACCTGGCACCTGGTTGCTGAGTAATGTGATATTTCTGATCAATAAAGTCTGGTGTCAGCATGTCTGGGTTGGTATAGACGTGCTGACGGTACATAAAACGTAGGAAAGACGGCAACGTATTGAGCTTGTAAAGCGTTTGACCCAGAATCGGCGTTCCAACGGTTTGCCTGATGGCGGCAAACCAGGGTTGCTGCTTACCCATCATGGTGGGCAATGGGCCGCGCCAGGTCGGAGCAACCAGCACTATTTTCGACCAGAGGGTGTCGATCGCCCCCGCTTGCAAAACATAACCAGCTGCGTGCCCAGCCGCGATCACTGCAAGGGGACGATCGCATACATCGCTGACAAATGCCTGCAAAAGCTGGTGGTAAACGTCTGGCTGGTAGGCGATCGCAGGACGTGCCGAATCGCCAAAGCCTAACCAATCCAACGCGATCACTTGAAATTCAGATGCTAAGCGATCGGCTAAGCCACTCATCTCGCCTCTAGTAGAAACGGTGCTAAAGGCAGGCAGCAGCAAAACTTGATGTCCCTGTCCTCGCGTTTCGTACGCGATCGCAAATTCTTGCCCTTCATAACGCCATTGATACGTGTGAACAACACCACCAATCTGGGCCGAAATGGTCGGTGAGCGGTCAAGCGTGGAAGTCATATTAACGTTCCCACTGAGGGCTGTGAGTAACCTGACTATAGCATCAGCCAACGTTGCTAACCCGCTCCAGCTAGTTTGTTGTGCCTACTCACCGATCAACTCCATCAACTCAAGGCGATTGCCAAATGGATCGGTCACATATACTTGACGGTAACGTGCAGCCCCTTCACCCACTACAACGCGATACCCCGATCGTTGACATCGACTGACAAGCTCATCCAAATCTTCAACCAAGAGGGCAGGATGGGCTTTTTGAGCGGGGCGAAAGCTGTGGTCAACACCCAGGTGAAGCTTCAAATCATCCTGCTCGAACCAGACACCTCCAGATCTGACTAAATGCTCAGGTTTTGGCGTTTCACGAAGTCCAAGAATCTTGCCATAAAATACCCTTGCGATCTCTTCGCTATGCGGAGGAATGGCAAGCTGAACGTGATCGATGGCATAAATTTTCATCAATTGTGCTCCCACTGACTTCTACCACTAACTTCCCCGATAGGTACTGTATGACCAGGGTGAAGCCAGCAGCGGGACATGATAGTGAGCATTGGGATCAGCAATGCCAAATTTAATCGGAATTTCATTCAGAAAGGGCGGGTTGGGCAAGCCCGAAAGGTGTTGGGCGAAGTAGGCTCCAGCACTGAAGACCAGTTCATACACGCCCGCTTGCAGCGCACCATCCGCTAATAACGGACTGTCTGTGCGCCCATCGGCATTGGTTGTCACCGTTTTCAGGAGTGTTTTTTCACCAGAGGGCGCGATCGACCAGAGTGCGATCGCTAAACCAGCGGCTGGGCAACCTTGAGCGGTATCGAGAACGTGTGTTGTGAGTTTGCCAGACATGGAGGGTAGGGATGGTGAGGGAGCAGAGGGAGCGGAGGGAGCAGAGGAGGGAGGGGGGCTTAGTTTTGAGTTGGGTTCGGTTACTGAGCTCTGACTGCTGAATTGTCTGTATCAGCTACTTTTGTCACTTTAGATACGCAGTTGCTCGAAAGGTATGATTTTATGAGACAAATCGCAGTTGATCCCTTTCTTATTCTCCTGAGCTAGTAACGTGTCTTTAAAAGCGTTTCGTGGTGCGTTTCTCGATTTTGTTGATGATCCATTCTATGTCTCAGAAGCGGACAGCGTTCGTTACCTGCCGGACGGTTTACTGGTTGTAGAAGATGGCAAGGTTAAAGCGTTAGGGACTTACGAAAGTCTCCAGTCGAGTTATGCAGATATCCCCATTACGGCTTACCCCGATCGGTTGATTGTGCCGGGGTTTATCGATACGCACATTCACTTTCCGCAAACGGAGATGATTGCAGCGTGTGGAGAGCAACTGTTGACATGGTTGGGCAAATACACCTTTCCAACGGAAGGAAAGTTTAAAGATAAAGCGTATGCCCTGGAAATTGCGTCCTTCTTTTTGGATGAATTACTGAAGCACGGCACCACAACGGCTTTAGTTTTTGCAGCGGTTTATCCCCAGTCGGTCGATGCGTTTTTTGAAGAAGCGAGCCGTCGCCATCTGCGTATGATTGCGGGCAAGGTGCTGATGGATCGCCATGCACCAGACTTTTTAACGGATACGCCAGAAAGTGCTTATGAAGAGAGCAAACAGCTCATTGAGAAATGGCACGGACACGATCGCCTGTTGTATGCCATTACACCTCGTTTTGCGGTTACCTCGAGTGATGAGCAACTGCGGCTAGCGGGTAAGCTGCTGGCGGAGTATCCAGATGTCTACTTACACACGCATTTGTCAGAGAACGTGGATGAGGTGGCGCTGGTAGCAGAACTATTTCCGGACAGCAAGAACTATCTAGATGTGTACGATCGTGCTGGACTGGTTGGCAGTAAATCTGTCTTTGCCCACGGTGTACAGTTGACCGAAGCTGAATTTCAACGCCTGTCAAAGGCGCGATCGGCGATCTCTTTTTGCCCAACGTCCAACCTTTTTCTTGGCAGCGGGCTTTTCAATCTAAAAAAAGCGAAGTCTACAGACTACCCCATTAAAGTAGGCTTGGGCACTGATGTTGGCGGTGGTACGAGCTTTTCGATGCTTCAAACCACCAGTGAGGCGTACAAAGTCACTCAATTGCGGGATGAAGCACTTTCATCTTTTCAGGCAATCTTTCTAGCGACGCTGGGTGGTGCGAAGGCACTTTGCCTGGAGGATACGTTAGGCAACTTCAACCCTGGTAAAGAAGCCGATTTTGTTGTCCTGGATCCAAGAGCAACGCCACTCATGGCCCGTCGAAACCCAATCGCGAAGGCTGATTCACTAGAAACACTCGCCGATCAAGTGTTTGCCATGATGATCTTGGGGGACGATCGCGCCATTCACGCTACATACGTTATGGGCGAGCTTGCATATGAGAATGCAGCGTATCAGAATCGGGGTTAGGCGCAAGTGGGTGCCGCTTAGGAGAGAAAGACAACATGATTGATGACCCGGTGGTTCTAAATGACTGGCATCCTGTGGCGCGATCGGAAGCTGTACCAGAAGGTGCTGTCTTACCCGTCTGTCTTTTAGAAGAAGAGTTGGTGCTATGGCGCACAGGCGAGCAAGTCTATGCCTGCCAGGATGTGTGCGCCCATCGCGGAACGCGCCTTTCCTGTGGTCATGTGAAGGAGGAAACGCTGGTCTGCCCCTACCACGGCTGGGTCTACAATAGCGATGGCCAGTGCGTCCACATTCCAGCCCATCCGGGGCAGACGATTCCGAAACGCGCTCAGGTGAAGACGTACCGCGTACAGGAACGCTACAACCTGGTTTGGGTGGCGATTGGTGAACCCGCGCACGACATTCCACCCTTTCCTGAATGGGATGATCCGACCTATCGCAAACTGCTATGCGGACCTTATGGAGCGTTTGAACTGTGTGGTCTGCGGGCGATCGAAAACTTTCTCGATGTGGCCCACTTTCCTTTTATTCATGAGGGCATTTTGGGCGATGTTGCCTACCCCGAAATTGAAGATTATGGAAGCACGATCGAGCCCGACGGTGTGCTTTCTAAAGGAGTGAGCGTCTACCAGCCGAATCCCTACGGCACTGGGCAAGGCGGCGTGGTGGCTTACACCTACCGGGCTTTGCGACCCTTCACGGCCTACCTGGCAAAAGAATCAGAGGGCACCCGCTTCTCCATTTTCTTTTGCATCACGCCCCATGCGCCGCTGAGCAGCACGCTCTGGATGTGGATGGCGATGAACTATGACTATGAAACCCCTGCGGACGAACTGATCGCGTGGCAGGAGAAAATTCTGAACCAGGACATTCCCATCATCCAGGCGCAACGTCCTGCCCTACTGCCGCTTGACGGTCAAACGGATTTGCTGCTCAATAGCGATCGCACCCTCATCCTCTACCGCAAATGGTTGCAGGAGATGGGCCTTCGTTTCGGAACTGTGAATGGTGGAACCGTGAATGGGTAATTGCTGATTGATCCCCTGGCTGAATGATTTGTGCAGGGAAAGCGCTACCCACACGTCTTCATCGGCGCAAGACATACTAGAAAGAGACGATCGCACCAAGTCTGTAGCCCCTACCTGACCATGCAGCCTTGTTCATCCTGTAAACTCGTTGATGCCATACTTTTGATGCAGTACGTATCAATCCCCACCGCAGAAGTGGCATGGCGAGAGTAACCTTAGCGATCGACGAACTGTACTCTTAACTATTTTTGCGCCCTTAATCCTTTATCGCTCTGTAGAGACTCTGACTATGCTTGAATCCTACCGTCAACACGTGGCCGATCGCGCGGCTCAAGGTGTACCGCCCTTACCGCTGAGCGCCGAACAAATGTCTGCTTTGGGTGAACTGCTCAAACAGCCACCCGCAGGCGAAGAAGCGTTTTTGCTGTCACTGCTGCGCGATCGCGTGCCGCCCGGTGTGGATCAGGCGGCGTACGTGAAGGCAGGCTTTCTGACGGCGATCGCCAAAGGTGAAATCACCAGTCCCCTTGTCTCACCCAAAGAAGCCGTCGAACTGTTAGGCACCATGATGGGCGGCTACAATGTCCATTCGCTGATTGATCTGCTGCAAGTTTCGGATGCCGACATTGCCGCTACTGCCACCAAAGCGCTGAGCAAGATTCTCCTCGTTTACGATGCCTACCATGACGTGGAGGAGCTGGCGACGAACGGCAACCCCTACGCCAAGCAAGTCCTAGACTCCTGGGCCAACGCTGATTGGTTCACCAGCCGCCCCGAACTGCCGGAAGCGATCACGGTCACCGTCTTCAAAGTGCCGGGAGAAACCAACACGGACGATCTTTCACCGGCACCCCACGCCACCACGCGCCCTGATATTCCCCTCCACGCCCAGGTCATGCTGGAAACCCGGCAACCTGGAAGCCTGGAGACGATCGCTACTCTTAAGCAAAAGGGACATCCTGTGGCTTACGTCGGCGATGTTGTGGGAACAGGGTCTTCTCGGAAATCTGCCATCAACTCGGTTTTGTGGCATATCGGCGATGACATTCCCTTCGTGCCCAACAAGCGCACAGGTGGCTACATTCTGGGCGGCAAGATTGCGCCGATCTTTTTCAATACGGCAGAAGATTCGGGAGCACTGCCGATCGAGTGCGATGTCACCAAACTCGAAACTGGGGATGTGATTACGATCCATCCCTACAAAGGTGAAATTACGAATGAGGCAGGCGAAGTCGTTTCCACCTTCACCCTCAAACCCGACACGATACTGGATGAAGTCCGGGCGGGTGGTCGCATTCCCCTCCTCATTGGTCGCACGCTGACCGATAAAATCCGCGCCGATATGGGTCTGGATCACAGCCCCTTGTTCCGCCGTCCCCATCAACCCGCCGATACGGGCAAAGGTTTCACGCTGGCACAAAAAATGGTGGGCAAAGCCTGTGGCCTTCCCGGTGTGCGTCCCGGTACTTCCTGCGAACCGCTCATGACCACTGTGGGTTCCCAAGATACGACGGGACCCATGACCCGCGACGAGCTGAAAGAGCTTGCCTGTCTGGGCTTCAGCGCCGATCTCGTGATGCAGAGCTTCTGCCATACGGCGGCTTATCCCAAACCTGTTGATATCAAAACGCACAAAGAACTGCCCGACTTCATGCACGAGCGCGGTGGTGTAGCGTTGCGTCCCGGCGATGGGATCATCCACTCCTGGCTGAACCGCATGCTGCTGCCTGACACCGTTGGTACGGGTGGCGATTCCCATACCCGTTTTCCACTCGGCATTTCCTTCCCGGCGGGTTCTGGTCTGGTGGCCTTTGCAGCGGCCCTCGGCGCGATGCCGCTGGATATGCCCGAATCGGTGCTGGTGCGCTTCAAAGGCACGCTGCAACCGGGTGTCACCCTGCGCGATATTGTGAACGCCATTCCCTATGCCGCGATGCAACGGGGACTGCTGACGGTTTCCAAGGAGAACAAGCAAAACGTCTTCTCCGGTCGCATTATGGAAATGGAAGGATTGCCCGATTTGAAGCTGGAGCAAGCCTTTGAACTGACGGATGCCACAGCAGAACGCTCCTGCGCTGGTTCTACCATCAAGCTGAGTACAGATACGGTGGCAGAGTACCTGCGATCGAACGTTGCCCTGATGAAAAACATGGTGGCACGGGGCTATGGCGATGCTCGTACGATTTTGCGCCGCGTTGCCAAGATGGAGCAGTGGTTGGCAAATCCCAGCTTGATGGCCGCTGATGCTGATGCAGAGTATGCCGAAATCATTGAAGTGGATCTGGATCAGATTAAGGAACCGATCGTCGCGGCTCCCAACGATCCTGACAACGTCAAGCTGATGTCTGAATGTGCAGGCGATCCGGTGCATGAGGTCTTCATCGGCTCCTGCATGACCAACATTGGGCATTACCGTGCCGCTGCCAAAATTCTGGAGGGCGCAGGTCCCGTCAAAGTACGCCTCTGGATCTGCCCGCCTACCCGCATGGATGAAAAGCAACTGCGGGAAGAGGGGATGTACGGCATCTTCGCCGCTGCGGGAGCCAGAACCGAAATGCCGGGATGCTCGCTCTGCATGGGCAATCAAGCACGGGTTGCAGACGGTACCACGGTGTTCTCAACCTCCACACGGAACTTCAATAACCGTATGGGCAAAGGCGCTCAGGTCTATCTCGGTTCAGCAGAGCTAGCTGCCGTCTGTGCGCTGCTGGGCAAAATTCCCACCGTGGAAGAGTACATGGCGATCGTCACCAAAAAGATCGATCCGTTCGCGGCTGACCTCTACCGCTACCTCAACTTCGACCAGATTCCCGACTTTGAAGACGAAGGTCGCGTGATTCCGCTCGATGAAATGCCCCGCATTGAAGACATCCTGGGCATGCCAACTGCCGCCGCACGTTAGGGCAGCGCAAGCAGAACGACTGCTATGCCAGAAGAATAGTGGTCGAGCACCGGCAAAGAGGAGTAGCTTTTTGTTGCTCTCCTAGCCAATGTCAGCAGGAGTAGCAGGGGCGATCGTATGCGATGAAGCACGCTGCCCCTGTGACGGCGGAAGCGTTTGAAGCGATTGGGTGACAACGGTGCACAACTAAGTTTTGTTTAAGTAAAGAAACAACCCCTCAATAGCCATGTATAGTACTCTTGCTCATTTGCCAATTTTGGGCGTTGCTTGAGTTCTCTAGCTATCGGGGTCAGCCTTCATGGGTATACCGTTTGTTTTAGATGTTGCGATCGGTCTAGTTTTCATCTATTTAATTCTGAGCCTTCTCGCTTCGGAATTACAGGAGTTGCTGACGACGCTTTTTCAATGGCGAGCAAAACATCTAAGAGATGCGATCGAAGTTTTTTTGGCAGGCGGTAGTGGCACTCCAGAAGAAGAGAAAGTCAGGGATTTAGTGAGCAAACTTTATGACGATCCACTGCTTAAAAACGTCAATCAAGAGTCAAAAGGATTGATTACACGGGGTGCCAGAGAAATTACTCGTTGGCTGATTCCAGGTAATCGTAAAGGCGCTTTTGGGTTTAATCAATCAAGTGGACCTTCATACATTGCTGCAGAAACATTTTCAACCTCCTTGCTAGAGCGTTTGGGCATGGCAACGTTAGCCAAAAAGCTGACCGAAGTCAGGTTAGAAAAGTTTGCCGCCAGAATTGTTGGTAGCTTCAAAGTGCAAGCCGACGCCGCCTCGATCAGCGATTGGGAGAAGGGCAAAATCAGAGTGATTGCTGAGAAAGCAAATAAGGATTTGAGCAGCGATGCCAACTTTGCAGCGCTTGTGGACGAGTATAACGATATTCTCAATGATTTCAGGGCTGAGGAAATAACGTTAGACACAAGCGTTGAACGGATGGGGGAAAGTCTTGAAGCGTACATTGCTAGCTATCCACTTACCAATACGCCCACAACCAATACGCCCGCAAATGTATCTGCTGCACCCCAGAATGCCAATCCATCAGTAGCCCCGGTTGAAGAAGGCGCAGGTGATGGGGTCGCCACTGAAGCTCCCCAAGCTGAAAATGTTTCTGCTGGTAGTGCGCCTGCTAGTGAGCCAACTCCTATGAGTCAAGTGTCAGTTAGCGGTGACGATCCCAACTATTTCCCAAGGCGATTACAAGCGTTAAAGCAAAGTCTGTTTGGTGACAATAACGAAAGGGCGATTCTGTCTGGAGGTTTGCGTCCAAGTCTTGCAGAAATTGCCCAGTTGGTGGATGAAAGCAGTTCAACCTATCAAGAGGTGATGCAAGGCTATGAGTCGATGCTTGCCAAAGCACAACCCTTAGAAGCATTAGTGAACCCTGAACTTGAACAAGAGCTATTGGAAGCCTATCCAGAAGCTATTGAAAAAGAGATTGTGCAAGCCTATCCAGAAACGGTTGAAGAGCAACTTGTAGCGATCGCGCCAGACGTTTTTAAGAGCGTTGAACAGCAGTTGACTGAGCGTCGTCGCAAAATCTATCGCGCTAAAGTAAACCCTCAAGCTAATTTATTAAAGCAGCAGAAACGAACCATTCATAACGCTTTAGGTCAACTGAGCACGGAACAACGACAGCAGGTTTTAAGCGCCGTATTGAATCAATTCAGTGGGGATGAGCGGACACTTATTATTAGTAGAAGTCTAGAACAACTGAGCAATGAGCAGCGTTATGCTGTGATTAATATTGTCTTCGTTAAATTGGGTCTCACGAATGCCGATCGCTCCGTTTATGATGACTATCAAACGTACAAGGTGATTCGACAAGCATTAGAAAAACTGCCGAACTCGGTCAAAGACAGTTTTGCTATTCTTGCTCGACGGGCGCAGTCTAAAGTACAGCAAGCAAGCCGCGATATTAACCAGTTTCGTGTGGAAGTAGGAGAATGGTTCGATCGCTCAATGGAGCGAGCTTCTGGTGTTTACAAGCGCAATGCAAAAGGTGTCGCGCTTTTAATTGGCTTAGCGCTAGCAAGTGCTACAAACTCAGATGCCTTTTTCATTGTTAATCGCTTAGCCAACGATGAGAACTTACGCAAAGTGATCACCGACCAGGCGGCGCAGTTGCCTCAAAGAGATCCGTCAGCCAAAGTGAGACCACTCGATCAGGAGCTTAGGGATCTCAAGCAACAGACCGATATAGCACTTAACGATCTCTCGCTTCCGATCGGCTGGAAACCAGAAAACTTTTCCAACCAATTTGAGTGCCCACCGCCCCCCTTTGCCCCATCTGGCGGTGATTCCTGTAACGTGTTTTCTAACCAAGCAGGAGCGATGAATGCGGGTTCCATCGTTCAACTCATCGCATCGAAACCGATCGACCTCCTCAAGCTGCTGATTGGTTGGATCGTGAGTGGTCTGGCGATCTCGATGGGCGCACCGTTCTGGTTTGATCTGCTAGGCAAGATTATGAATGTACGCAACTCAGGCAGCAAGCCGCCATCGCCAGAAACGAAGGAAACGGCGAAGTAGGGAGAGGGATAAAGGATAAAGGATGAAGGATAAAAAGCTGATCGCTGACTTTTCTACTCCCTACTCCTTACTCCCTACTCCCTGCCCTCTGCCCTCTGCCTTCTCTCCCCTACTCCCTCACCGCCATTTTCTCTAATGCCGTTTGCAGGTCTTGCGTTAGGGTTGTCACGGCTTGTTTGGCGTTGCGTCGGTTGCCTTCGTAATCTTGCCAGCGATCGGACACTGAAAGCGGTTGCCCGATCGTCACAATGGCTTTTTGCTTGCCAAGTTTCGGGCGATCGAGGGGTGTGCCGCCTTTAATGCGGGCAATCATATCCCACATCAGCAGGGCTGTTTCAGCAAAGCGTTCAGCCGTCGGCTTTTCGAGCACGTACTTACCTGTAACGGCAACAAAACTTTCAACGACGCGCATATGCCAGAGGCGTAGATCGGCTTCTTCAGCCAGTCGATCGGCAAGTCCATGTTCCAGCAGTGAAACCTCCTCAATCGGCTTCAGATCTTCTCGATAGATGTAGTCCCAACCCGCTTGCTCCAACCGCCGACAGCGATCGATCACGCTACCTTTGGGCTGCAAGTTGAAATACTGCTCTGCGACTTTTAATGCGGCATCCATCAGCGCGTTGAGGCGAGTGGCAAACGCTTCGTGAGAAATTGGTGCGTCAAGGTCTGCTGGTGGTGCAGTGCTGCCGTCCTTTACGGTTGCTAGCGGCTGGTGATAGAAACGGCTATAGAACTGCTCCATCACCGAGAGTAAGTGTTCACCCAGACGATACAGCCGTTTGTAAAGAAGTGGCTCTGCAGTTGCATCTGCGTGACGGATCGGGCTACTGGCTAAGCCTGTATCGAGTTCCAGAGTAGTTAAAAGCTGATCGATCGCGCTCCAGGGTGGCGAAATGTAGTGATATTGAATCCCGATCGGCACGACGAGAACTGTTTCCGATCGATTGGCTTTGTGCAGATCTTCGGCACACCAAAAGGCAAGTTGGCTAAGCCCAGGTTCTAGCGGGCTCACAATTTCGGTATGCCCGTTGGTCGCCCCTTCGGGAGCAGCAGCCAGTGGCAGCGAACCGTTTGCAAATAGATCGCGGGCAGAACGTAACCCAACGCGATCGACTTTGCCCCGATGAATTGGCGTACCGCCCAGTCGTGAATAGAGCCAACCCATGAGCGAACCCGCCCAGAGTGGAATGCCGCGATCGTAAATAAAATGGGCATGCAGTGGACGGTTGAGCGCAACCTTTTGCTGACGCGCAACCTTCGGCACGAGGCGAGCCAGCAAATAAGCCAGCACAAAGGGATCGGTCGCACTCGGATGCCGAAACGCCATGAGAAAGCGAATGTTACCCGCCTGAAATTGACGATACAGATCGACCAACACCTCAACGTTTTCGGCTTCAACCCGCCGAATCGATGTCCGCGATCGCATAATCAACGGCAACAGCCATTGCAACACTTGAACAACGGTCATGCTGAGCTGAGGCGGAATGAATTCTAGCGGTGGTTGAACTTGGCGAATGAGGCGAGGCAAGGGAAGTCTCCTTGGTGGTGGTGGAAGGCAGGAGGCAGAAGGCAGGAGGCAGAAGGCAGAGGGCAGAAGGCAGGAGGTTTTTGGGTTGTTAGCGGTTAGTGGTTAGAAGGAGAGAAAATGCAGCGCTTGTTCTAGCTCAAAACTCAAAACCAACCACTCAAAGCTCAAAACTCTCTAGCGAAGCGGCACGAAGTGCTACTCAAAACTCTCTTTCGCTCTCTAAAAGATAAACATCAGCTTCAGTTTCCACGTTTCCGCCTCGCGGATCAGTTCGATTTGGCAGATAAATTCACGAAAGTAGAAGCGGCGTTCAGGTTCGGAAAGGTCGAGCCAAAACTGGGGAATAGAGACAGTTTGAGCGATCGCTTGCAAATTAACGGGCGGTAATTGTGCCAGTTTGCTTTGGAGCACAGCTATTTCAGTGCGGAGTTTGTAGGCGCGGAGGTCGGCGGTTTCTTGATCAAGCACACCACTGGTTACCAACGGAGGCAGTTGGGTCAAGATTGCTTGCTTCGCGGCGATCGCACCGTTGATGCCTTGCTTTATGGTGCCCACATCCGGTAGTGCAACATCGGCGACTGCACGTGGTAAATCTTCGCAGATGCGCTCAATGGTTTGCTGAAGAATGGCATCGTACTCGATCGCCTTGCATTTGGGTGCTCGGGAACATTGAGTGGGTCGCAGATAGAGGTATTCGCGATCGCGGCGAGGGGCTGAAACACGCGTCACGGTCATGGGCGATCGACATTCACTGCACACCACTAAGCCTGCTAGAGAACGCGGTGCGCTGGCAGTGCGAGGCGGTAGCTGACGGTTGCGTCTTAGCAGACGATCGACCTGCGCTGCTTCTTCGCGAGAGATGATGGGAGTATGGGTATCGCTGATCAGTTCGCCGTTTTGATAGGCTGTATCGCCCCGATAGACAGGGTTCGTTAGCCACCGGTGCCCCGTAGAGACGGCAATCTTTTTGCTGTACTTTTTGGCTAAGTAACGCACCGCTTCACGGAGGGAACCGTAGAGCAAAAATTGATCGAAAAAGTCTTTGACAACGGGAGCCGTGCTGCGATCGACCACATAACGAGCTTTGCTGCGACGATAGCCGTAGGGCGCTTTCCCAGGTGGCGGTAAAGCATTGACGCGATTCTGGGCGTGCCCTTGACGAATGCGGCGGCTGCGTTGTTCGCGCTGCACTTGCTGCAACAGCCTGAGCAAATCTGCTTGAAGGTCGGCTCCTTTCAAAAGGGGCTGCTCGGCCAGAGTTGGATGTATTGGGCTAGTTGCTTGCTCTGTCACAATGAGACGGACGCCCAGCGTTTCCAGTTCAGCCAGGCGATCGCCGACTGCCTGAACAGAATCGCCCAATTCTTCCACGCGCCGAATGAGCAGATAATCCGCTGGTTCTGCCTGACAGTCTTCGAGAAGCTCTTGCCACTGCTGCCGAGCGATCGCACCTCTCTTGGGCACGGTTGCGATGGCTAAATCCTGGTAGACGCGATCGACCTCCCAACCCCACAGGCTCTGATCAGGTGTCGGTTCTAACAACGGATCACTGTAGAGATAGGCAATAATTTTCATCGTGCCGAAGGTGGTCGGTCTGCCACCATAAGCCAGCTATCCCGATAAACGCCCTCATGCAGTTCATGCTCAGGCAGTTGTTTGACTTTGATAAAGCCACATTTCTCGTAACAGCGGATAGTACGGGTATTACTAACGTGCGGGTCTATCAATACCTTATCAGCTTGCAGATGCTCAAACAGGTAGATCAAAGCGGCTGACAGCGCTTTCGTACCAATGCCTTGATTCCAACAACGCGGCTCGCCAATAAACAGGTCAATGGCATAAAGCCGAAGACCTTCGCCACGACCATAGCCACCATAGCTTTGCTGATCAGCCTCTGTAAGGTGATAGTACTGTAAATAGCCGATCGCCTCAGTTTGGTACAGAATCAAACACGGAATGACATTCTCCTCTGCTAAAACGTTGAGACGATACTCTTCTAAAATTCTTGCTAATGGAAACGGATTATCTCTGCCTTCATAAAATTCCAGCACTGTTGTATCAGTGAGCCAGTTTGCCATCCGTTGATAATCCTGCATGTCGTCTTGCATGAGACGAATAGCCACATCGTCCTGCTGGATTAACACTCCACTAACCAAAACTGCTAAACCTCGCCCAACTCAATGACATTGCCATCGGGGTCCTGAGTAAAAAGTGCAGCACGACCAGACGCACTCGTTTGAATCGGGCAATTGTGAGCCAAAAGACGCTCTTTGGCGGCGTCTAAACTGGCAACAGAAAAGGCAAGGTGGCGGTTACGTCCCCATTTTTCAGGGTTATCCAGTTCAGTGGTGAACGCATCGGCAACAATCAAATGGATCTGAAAGCCAGCGACTTCGTACCAGGCTCCAGGAAAACGGAGCACGCGATCGACTTTCTCTAACCCCAGCACCGAGCCGTAAAACTGCTCCGATCGCTCCAGGTCTGAAACCAACAGGGCAGCGTGAAGGCAGCGAGTAATCTTCATGGTGATCAACCTGTGAGCATCACTCTCCAGAATACCGGAACTCATCATAGCAACGCTTTTAGCTGTGCATAATCTCCATCAAGCAGTCGGCAATCCTTTTGGCGGCTCCGGGTGTGCCCATGCGACGATGACCGTTTTCGGCGATCGTTTGTAGCGCATCGGGATTTTGCAACAGCGATTGGATCACAGCCGCCACACGATCGGGTTCCTTCACCAACAGAACGGAGGCACCTAATAAACGAGTTTGTGCTTCAGCAAAACGAGGCGTAAACTGCGGACCTTTGCCTGGAAGGATGATCGCAGGTTTACCCAAGCCGACAAACTGTTCCGTTGCGGTGCCTGCCATCGCGATCGCTACATCGGCTCGATGCAAACACTCTGCAAACCGTCGTTGCGCCAACACCAGCGTCGATTTGCGATCGCCCAAGCCCACCGTGTAGGAATCTTCCGTCAACTGCTGCCAGCGATACGCCATCAATGCCTTGTGCAGCAAGTCTACATCCAGTCCGGGCGCGATCGCGGCTAAGAGCGTGAGCGGTCGTGACATCTGGGCAATCATCCCATTCACCGCTTGCAAAATCGTTTCCCAATTGGCGTAAGCCTCCGGTGGACGGGAACCGGGAATGAGAGCGATTGTTAAGGCTAAAGGCTGAAGGCTGAAGGCTAAATCTTGACTTTTATCCTTTATCCCTAAGCCTTTATCCTTCTCTTCCCACTCCAGCCCATCCATCATTGGATTTCCCAAATCAAACGCTGGAATGTTTCGCCGTCGAAGGCTCGTTGCCGTGATGGTGTCTCTAGGGAACACCGCTTTGCAGTGTAGATGGCTCATCAGCCACCGCTCCCACGGAAGGTAAATACACCCCGTCCAGCGCTCAAGGCGATCGTCCCACCAGGAGTCACGCGGCAACCAGCCCCCCTCATCGCGCAGATAGTATTCTGACTTCGCCGTACCCACAAACGCGTAGGGAAGCCCACTGAGACGGGCGAAGAGGAGGGGGACGATATCGCCAACCGCGAGGATGAGGGAGTGGGGAGTGGGGAATGGGGAGTGGGGAGCGGCGGTTTCCTTTGCCCAGGCTTTGATGGCGCGGAGTTGTGCCAGCGTGAGTTGAAGTAACCCACCTCGAATGTCGCGCGCAAGCTGCCGCCCATCCTGATAGATGAAACCACCAGACGGCATGGTCTTGACGGAGCCAATGAGGGAAATGCCATTGTCGATATAGGCATGACCTTCACCCACGATCGGCAAAGCGGCAAGTTCTGGTGGATTGGGCTGTTGCTGAAGTTCACGCAAGATGCGGAGGGCGATCGCATCTTCACCATGACCGTTGCTAAGACAGAGTACGCGCATGAGCAGCAAAAGACTGAGGACTGATGGCTAGAATAGGGCAGATAGACGACCAACAGACCAATTAGTGCCCTTTAGCTTTAATTTTGTCCCACTGAATACTGAACTTAAGCAGTTGTCCTGGCGCGATAGACTGACAGTATGAAACTCTTACTGATGGGATTCATTCGCAGGTACAGGATGTTTCTTTCGCCGTGATTACCGCAGTGTGTCCGTTGAAGCAAGATTAGTGGGCTGGAGATTGTTTGGGTGCGGGTGCTTCTAACGTTCCTGTAAAGGGGATTTCGCCAGGAGCGGAGCTTAAGCTGAGCGTACCGTTGAGAGATTGTTGCGCGATCGTCCCCTGAATTTTGACATCGCCCTGGCATTTAGGTAGGTAGCTGGCATCTCCCTGTAAGGTTAACCGTTGATTCTCCCAATTTCCCGTCATCGAAGGACGTTCTGTTGCCCGTTTTTCCAGCGCTTCTGCAGTCTCAGACGCAAGCAGCGATCCGGTTAAATAAATCCCAGACTGCTGCACCAGTAGAATTAACTGCTCAGACTTCAAGCATCCTGGCAAAGCCTGGGCTGGAATTTGGTAGCGACCGTCGATTTTTTGAGCCGCTTTCAGATTTGCTTCGCCGTAGGCTGTCACAACGCTAAACAAAGCTACAACAACGGCGATCGCGCCACCGTAGAAACTGAGAGATTTGAGATTGAAGTGATTGCCCATGAAAAATAGTTTTGAGTTTTGAGTTTTGAGTTTAGTCAGTTTTAAAGCCTTCGGCATGGCTTCGCTAGAGGGGTTGGTTTTCGTTTTTAGCTGGAACCAGCGCTACCTTTTCTCTCCTTCTAAGCACTTTTCTTGAATGCCCTCTCTTGTATGCCTGAAAGGCTTTAGGGCTATACCACTAACGACCAAAAACCCTTCTGCCTTCTGCCTTCTGCCTTCTGCCTTCTGCCTTCTGCCTTCTGCCTTCTGCTTTCTGCCTTCTGCTTTCTGCCTTCTGCTTTCTGCCTTCTCCCCCATCCCTACGTAATCGCCTCTGACTGATCGGCTTCCCGCCCTGTGCTGTCTCCTGCTGTGCCTAAAACAGACGTTAAGTGTGCTGTGACCTGGCTGTAGCGACGGGTAATCAAGAGTGAAGAGTGGCACTCTACCGCAAGTTGATCGGCATAAAACCCAAGGGTTTGACGTTCTAAACCCCATTCTCGACTGGCTCCTGCGATCGTCAGGTCTACGGTCGCCGACGCTTTGACCACGGCTTCAAGCGGGTTACTGGACTCTACTTGAGGTGTATGAATCCGATCGCGCACTGAGGCAGGTAACTGTTCCATCAGCGTCCGAAATTCGTATGTGTGAGCGTTGACTTGCTGATTTTGAGTGACGCTCAGAATGGTCAGCGTAGCCTCTGGGGAATTTACCAAAATGCGAAGGGCAATTTCCAGTCCAAGATCGTTGTGGCTGTTGGCAACATAGGGCACTAGCAGATTTTGGAGCTTTCCTGGCTGACGATCAACAAAGACTGCAACATCTGTACGTGCTGTGCTGAGAATTTGCCCCACGCGACCGCCCAGGCGATTGCGACTAAAAGCTGGGCGATGCCATCCCAACAGGACTAGATCAACCCGATCGACCTCGGCAACCCGAACGGTCTCTTGTGCCACATCCGTCGCAACTCGAATAATGGGGCGCACCACTGAACGAACTTGTGCGGGCTCCAGGCTGGCAACGAGTTCTGTCATCCGACGGGTTCGCTCGGCAATGAGCCGTTCTGCTTCGGCAGGGGTACTGCTAAACGCATAGTCCTCATCGAGTTGGATCAGGCTGAGGGGGTAAATGGCAGCAGAGGTCATGATGGGAGATTCCAGGTCGCTGCCCAGCGCGATCGCCACCGCCAGTTGAATGAGACCCTTCTGGCTGGCAGGGTTTGCGATGGGAACCAGAATCCGGTAGTCCGGTTCAGTTTCGTTGACGATCGGCTCCACCACATCCTGGCGAATCAGTCGTTTGGGATAGACCCATTCCAGCAGCGGCGAGGTCATAAAGGTCGTCACCAACGCCATGATGACCAGCATTGTAAAGAGCAACGGCGAGATTACGTGCAGGCTTAACCCAATGTTCAATACAATCAGTTCTGTTAGGCCACGGGTATTCATCAGCCAACCCAAGGCTGCGGCTTCTCGGGGCTCGATTTTAGAAACCCTGGCGGCATAATAAGTGCCAAAATACTTGCCCACGATCGCCACAGCAACCACTAGGCCACACAGCAACCACAAAAAGGGACTGTTAAGCAACCCGATTTGAGTGCGTAAGCCGCTATAGGCAAAGAAAATGGGCAGTAAAAAAGTCAGCACAAAGTCTTCTGTTTTTTGCGCCAGTTCTCGCGTTAACCCGGCATGCTTGGGCATCACTGCACCAATCAAAAAGGCACCAAAAATCAGGTGAATGCCAATTAACTCAGTAATCAGCGCTGAGACGACGACCCCAATGTAAATCACAGCCAGTACAAACTGACTTAAACGCCCGCTGCGATTGTAATACGTAGCAAACGTCTTCAAAAAACGGCGACCTACAGTCACCATAAAAGCGATGTAGAGAATAGATAACAGCACAGTTGGAATCGCACCCGCCATGCTGTTCGTACGGGTCACTGCGATCGCCAACGCGAGTAAACACCATGCTGTCACGTCATCGACGGCCGCGCAGGTCAGTGCCATCGTCCCCAACCGTGTGCTTTGAAGGTTGTTTTCTGTAATAATGCGCGCTAAAACGGGGAACGCCGTGATGGACATTGCAGCCCCCAAAAACAGCGCAAAGGCCGTAAACGAAACGCTGCCGCTTGACACCAATGGATAGAGCAATAGAGACAACACCGTCCCCAGCGCAAAGGGCACCAAAATGCTGACATGCGAGACTAAAACAGCCACGTCAAGCTGACTTTTCAGATATTTAGGGTCCAGCTCAAGCCCGATCAAAAACATGAAAAAGATCAGCCCTATCTGAGAAAGAACATTCAGATAGGGAATTGTTTCGGGTGGAAAAAGGCCAGTCGCTACAACTGGCGCAAGCAAGCCCAGTAAAGAGGGGCCAAGCATCACCCCGGCGACAATTTCACCAATGACTAGGGGTTGCTTAATTCGACGGAACCCCAAACCAACCAACCGGGAAAGCCCGATGACAACGACAATTTCGATGAGAACCTGAACAACGATTTCGAGTTTCATTGATGTTGTAGGTGGGAGTATAGAGAAATTCTGAATCGCACGTTGCTAAAGAGATGGGCGGTTTCGCTAAAGCGCGTTGCGTGTTTAGTTGGTTGAGTGGTTAGCCATCAGCTTCGACCTTTCCCCTTTTACTACCCTCTGCCTCCTGCCCTCTACTTTTTGAGTCCGGCTTTCCACGACTGCTCTAGCTCCTCACGCCTGCGTCAGGCAGTTGTAACGATCGCCCACGCCAAGTCCACCCCCAACCCGTTTCCGTTTTTATAATAGAGCCAATGACGATCGCTGCTACCAATGCACCTCCCACACCGGATAGCCACCAGTAGCGTGTGGGTATCGCTGCCACGCGCTCAATCGAATAACGAAGGTTGTACTGAAGCCCGATTGCACCCAGAGCAAGCGCGATCGCAAGCCCATCGATTGGGGGTAGCCCAGCCGTTGCCGTTTTGTAAAGTAAGGTGACTAAGCTTAACCAGGGCAAGACACAAACCCAAAACATAATCATGGCCGAAAGGAGACTGATGTAGAGGCTGCGACGAGACCCTAAATGCCAGTTTTTAGTCCACCCCTCCCAAACAGCGGCTAGAGAGCGATACATTCGCACTGAGGCCAGGTGAGCCCCAACCGCATAGTAAAGCTTTAGCCCCTGCTGTTTCAGTCGCCGGGCTAACTCGACATCTTCAACGGTTTGATCGGCAACGGCTCGGTGTCCCCCTAACTGCTCATACGCCGTGCGACGAAAAAACATAAACATGCCCGCCGCAAAGGCCGCTTCTGCGTTGGGATCATTCACTTCGTTAAAGTCAAACCCAGCCATCAGTAGGCTCATCATCCACGGTTGCACCAGCCACTCAGCGAGGCAAGCACACTCCACCCTGGGACATAGAGTCAGCAGATCAATCTGAAGTGACTCTACCGTCTCGATCGCCGCCGCGATCGCCCCTGGGTTTAACCTGAGATCCGCATCCAGAAACAGCAAAAACTCGCCTGCTGCCTGTTCTGCTGCCTGGGTACACGCCCAGTTTTTACCCATCCAAAGCGCTTGATCGGGTCTGGGCTTGCCTGCCCGTACGTGTAAACGGGGATCATTGAGTGTTGCTTGCAGCGTTTGGGCGATCGCCAGCGTTGCATCGCTCGACTGGTCATCCACCACCCAAACCTCCAAGGGCTCCACTGACTGGGGCGTTTGCTGCAAGACAGAGAGAATACAAGCTTCAATATTGTCTGCTTCGTTGTAGGCCGGAATGATCACCGAAACACGTGGCGCAATCAGCTTGCAATCCTGACTGTCCTGTGAGAAGGTGCTGTCGCTGTCGTCCACAGGGATAACGAGTTGGGGAGCCGTTGCAGCAATGCGACGTAATTTAGCGGCATAAACCATCGCCGCCAGTAAGGCGATGACCACCAGTACAAGTACTATCAATGTTTTAGCGACCGTAGAGTAGGGAGACAGGAAGAATGAGCAGGCTTGGCAGCATGTTGTTTGAGGCGAGTAGAGGTGAACAGACCTTGCGACCCGACTGATCCAGCGTGAACAGCCATCCGCATTCTAAGAGATTGCCTTCAGCAGCGACATAGTTCGTTATCCTCTGTAGGGCTGTATAAAGGGCGATCGCGAGAAGGCGTGCTCACTTGGCCCAAAAACGGATGTAGAGAGGTTGCCAACTGCGCTGTAACGGCTGAGCAAACGTATTTTTGCTGCTGCATGGTGCATCATCACTGAGTCTCCAGCCCTCCAAGGCTTGTCTAGCTTGACTCGCAGGTCTTGACGCAAGGACTTTATCTAGACTCTTCTTTTTAAGAAGATTTCCTTTCTTTAGAAAAGATTTAGGATCCCTGCTTATAATTTGTACAGACATCTTCGTAATGCTTTAACTTTTATAAGCAATCAGCACCTTTATTTCCTTGAGCGATGCCCCGGATACTCGTCATCGACGATGACCCTGCAATTTCAGAACTCGTTGCCGTCAATCTTGAGATGGCTGGCTATGACGTTAGTCAGGCTGCTGATGGCGTGAAGGGTCAAGCGATGGCCTTACAGCTTCAGCCTGATCTTGTCATGCTGGATTTAATGCTCCCCAAAGTGGACGGCTTTACCGTCTGTCAACGTCTGCGCCGCGACGAGCGTACGTCGGATATTCCCGTATTGATGCTAACGGCTCTCAGCCAGACCCAAAACAAAGTTGAAGGGTTTAATGCGGGTGCGGATGATTACCTCACGAAGCCTTTTGAGATTGAGGAAATGTTGGCGCGAGTACGGGCTTTGCTGCGTCGCACCGATCGTATTCCGCAAGCAGCTAAGCATAGCGAAATCCTAAATTACGGTCCTCTGACCCTGGTACCAGAACGCTTTGAAGCGATTTGGTTTGATCAAACCGTTAAGCTAACTCACCTCGAGTTTGAGCTACTTCATTGCTTGTTGCAACGCCACGGACAGACCGTTTCACCCAGCGAAATTCTCAAAGAAGTCTGGGGCTATGACCCAAACGATGATATCGAAACAATTCGGGTACACGTTCGTCATCTTAGAACAAAGTTAGAACCTGATCCCCGCCATCCCCGGTATATTAAAACGGTGTATGGTGCTGGTTACTGTTTAGAACTGCCAGCGTCTGGGAAAAACTCGGAGAGTGACGAATCGTTAGCGGGTTAGTGTGTTGACTCAGCCCTATCGCTTTGGCTGGTTTGATTGGTTTTGTCTCTGGTATCCCCCCGGTTGGCTCATTTTGTTCAACCGCCACTGGCAACACTACAAACCTAATAAGGACGGCTGGACATGGCTGGAATACGGTCTGTTTTTGTTACCCCTTGGATTTTATCTGGCGCTGCTCTTGCGCTGGGTGCGGTTCAATGTGCGATCGCTCCTACAAGGACGATCGACCAGGCTACCCACCAATAGCGATCCCGATCCTGATTACCAGAAAGCGTTTCAGCAGGAAATTCTCACCCCGATCGTTCATCATTACTTTCGCGCGGAACTGCATCAACTAGAGCACCTACCGGCAAACGGCCCACTTCTGATTGTGATGAATCATGCTGGGATGTGCTTTCCCTGGGACTTCGTGTCTTTGGGGCTGTTGCTTAGCCAGCAGCGTGACTGGTTTGTACAACCGTTGGCCCATTCCATCTTTTTTGACCATCCCTGGTTGCGATGGTGGTTGCCAAACGGTTGGGCGCAGATGCTAGGAGGGGTGCGGGCAGAACGGCAAAGCTTTGAAACGGCGATGCATACAGGAGACCCGCAAAAGCGCATTTTGCTTTATGCGCCGGAGGGGTGGCGGGGCTTAAGCAAAGGCTGGCAACAGCGCTATCAACTGGCAACCTTTGATCCCAGCTTTTTGCGGCTGAGTTTGCGCGATCGCGTACCCGTTTTGCCAGTCATTTGTATTGGCAGCGAATACTTACATCCACTGGCCGCGAATCTGCCCTGGCTGGCGCGTCGGTTGGGGCTGCCGCTCTTTCCACTGTCGCCGTTGGTGCTGGCGTTTGTGCTCTTTCCCTCAATGGGCGTGTGGGCAATGCGATCGCGCTTACACTTCCACGTGCAACCCCTTCAACTCCCCTGGGAGCATACAGCCCACAGTGCAAAGCAAACGCAAACACGCACTTATCGCATGGCAGCCGCATTGCGATCGAGCCTACAGGTCGTGGTGAATCAGTTGCGACAGGCTAAGAAAGAACAGACGCTTTGAGGGGGGTGGGAGGCAGGGGATAGGAGTTGGGGCAGTGGTGAAAGATTTATCGATCAAACAGAGGCAGGAGGCAGAAGCGTTGAAAGGAGTCAGGAGTCAGAAGCGACAGCTAGGGGAAAGCTGTTGAAGGACTTCAGCCCATACAGAGCATAAACCAGCTTAGATCTTAAATCTGTCCCCCACGTCCTTTGCCTTCCACCCTCTGCCCTCTGCCTTCTACCTTTACCTCACTAGAACGCTTGCTTCCACGGGCAAACTCAGGCTAAAGCAACTGCCACGACCGGGCTCGGAGGTTACGGTGAGGTCGCCATGATGCAGTTGAGCCAGCTTGCGTGCAAGTGCCAAACCAAGCCCAGTGCCCTGATATTTCTTATCCAATCCGGTGTCAAGCTGTTGGAAGGGCTGAAAGAGCAGGGGAAGATCTTGTTGCTCAATGCCGATGCCCGTATCCTGCACGTGAAACTGAATGCAAGCGTCTACCTGATGGCTAGAGTGTTTGGTTTTAACGTTTGGGTGGCATGCCTTGGTCAGGCGCTCTACCCGTAATGTTACAGTCCCTTGTTCGGTAAACTTGACGGCATTTGAGAGCAGGTTAACTAAGATTTGCTTCAGACGACGGCTATCGGCAGTACATGTTGTAGCATCGGGGGCGATCGACAGTACTATTTGCAGTCCCTTCAAGCTTGCCTGCTCGCGGATGAAGGCGAGACAAGCCGTACAAAGGTCTTTTACATCAACGGTTTCTACGATTAACTCATCCCGCCCTGCTTCAATTTTTGATAGGTCTAGCAGATCATTGATGAGCGATAAAAGATGTTCGCCGCAATCGGCAATGTTCTCAATATACTGCTGCTGCTTTGCGTTTAAGGGGCCAAAGATTTGCTTGAGTAGGAGGCTAGAAAATCCCAGAATGCCTGTCAGTGGGGTGCGCAGCTCGTGACTCATATTGGTCAGAAATTCGCTCTTAGCGGTGTTTGCCGCTTCAGAAAGGCGTTTTTCGCGTTCCAGCTCTTGCGTACGAGCCTGCACCAGTTGTTCTAACCGTTCATAGCTTTGTGCGTTGTAAAGCGCGATCGCGGCCTGATCACCAATTTGTTGCAGTAAGTGAATTTCGCCATCAGTAAACCGTCGCTGAGCCGTTGTGGCATTCAGACAAATGCCCCCAAAGAGCTTCCCTCGAATAAAAATCGGCACGCTGATGACAGATTTGACCTGATAGTCGAGGTGGTGCACCCGTCTCGTTGGGGTTTGAGCGAGCGCCCCATAATCCGGTGCATGAAAGACCCGTTTGGTGTAAAAGTCAGCTTGTGGGTCAAGTAGGTCAGACCATTCTGCTAGCGGAAAAGTATTGTTGAGCAGGGAGGGTAGAGCATTGGTTGCCTGCCACTCTTCAACGATGTGAATCTGGCTATCCCGAATTTCAAAGATGAAGGCTCGATCGACCGTAAAGCTGGTGCCTGTTAGCCGAGTGATTTCTTGCAAAATATAGTTTGGATCGAGGCTTGAATTAATGATGCGGGCAATCTGGTTGAGAAGCTGCTCTCGCTGCGCTTGCCGCTGTACTTTGTTAAACAGTTGCGTCTGCTGAATCGCGATCGCGCACTGATCTGCGATCGCTTGTAACATCGAAACTTCGTCGGCTGTCCAGGTGCGATCGCGTTCACACTGGTACAACGATAGCCCGCCCAAAAACACCTGCTGATACAGCAAGGGAATCGTCAAAAAGGCACGGATGTGGTACTCCTCAGCCAGTGCCCGCACATCATCCTGATCAGCTTGATCGGCTCTATTTACAACCACTGTCCCACCCTGGCTCAACAAGTTTTCATAGTGGGGAAACATGCTACAAGGGCAATGCAGCAGCGCTTTCCATTTTTCGGGAGCCTCGCTAAGATTGGACACCACCAGTTCACCACTCTTAGCAGAGCAAACCATGAGGCAGCAGGTAGGGTTGAGTGCCGCATACACCATATCAACGGTTGTTTGCAGCACTTCATCTAAAACCAGGGTTTCGCGCATCGCCTGTACAATGCGGTTAATAATCGTTTCACGCTGGGCTTGCTGGCGGATGCGCAGCATCGCGGCTTGCTGTTGGCGACCAAGCTCAAATTCGTGGAGCGATCGCTTCAACACCGTCGGCAAGCGAAACAGTCGATCTTTCAGCACATAATCTGTCATGCCTGCCTTGATACAATCGACTGCCGCTTCTTCGCCCAGGCTACCAGTAATGAGAATGAAGGGAATTTGCTGGCCTGACTGTTGAAGCAAACTTAAGACTTGATGCCCCGTAAACCCCTTCAAGCGATAGTCTGACAATAAGACATCCCATGATTGGGCTTGCAATAACGCCTGGCAACCATCAAGAGTATCAGTGACTTCACAACATACTTCAATATGTGCTTCTGCCAACGCTAAAGTAATCAACTCAGCATCGGCTGGCTCATCCTCTACGATTAGTACCCGTAGGCTGGAGGGTAGCGTGAACCCCGATTGAAGCGTTGGCTGCTGGTACTCGGACATAGCGCTAACTTCACGAAGGAAATAGAGGCGGTTTATTTAGTAGCATCCAATAAAGCCCTACGTCCCGTGCAACGTCTAAAAACTGCTGAAAGTCTAGAGGCTTCACTACGTAGCTATTCACTCCCAGATCGTAGCAAGTATTTAGATCGCTGTCTTCCTGAGATGATGTCATAACGACCACAATGAGCCGCTCTGTACGGGGATGACTACGTAGGGTTTGTAGGACACGAATGCCATTAATTTTCGGCAGCTTTAAATCAAGCAAAACAAAGCGTGGTAGCGGGCGTGGTGCTATTTCCTCTTGCCCCAATAAGTAGTGAAGTGCCTGTTCACCATCGGTTACCCAATCAATTTGATTGACCAGTCTGTGATTGCGAAACGCAAGCTGAATCAGTTCAACATCATTAGGGTCATCTTCGACCAATAAGATGCGAGTAGGCTCAATCTCACCAATACCATCAGTTGATTGAATCATGCGTTTGAGCGATTGAAGCAACTTACTATCTGAACGTGACCGTAGCGTTGAAGATCCTGGAGTCTGATAGAAAAGGTTTATTAGGGAACGAGTGGAGATTTAACGCGTGAGGATGCGTATGAGGTAACGGGGCTTTCGTCCACTTCTACCTGCTCACTGCCCTTTCCTGCAAAGCACGGCCAAAATAGTTGATAAGTCTTTTGCTGTTGATAAGTCTTCTGCCGTTGGTAAATGTTCTAGAGCGGCCTAATTTCCTGATCAAGATTGTAGGTGGACTGCTTGCTGCTAGCGGAAGGGGCGTTTAACTTGAAGTAGAAAGTCGCTCCTTGGTTGGGTTGACTTTCTGCCCAAATCTTGCCGCCATGTCGATGGATAATCCGCTGGACGATCGCCAGACCAATACCATGTCCCTCAAACTCTGAGCGTGAATGAAGCCGTTGAAAGGCTCCAAAGAGCTGATCGGCATACTCCATCTTAAAGCCCACCCCATGATCACGTACAAAAATTGTACCGTCAGAGAGAGAACCAATTTCGATCTCTACAGGTTGGCAATTTTGCTTTGCAGACGTTTCATGGCCGCGACTGAACTTCACTGCATTATCAAGCAAGTTAGCAAACACTTGCTGAAGTAACGTCGCATCACCCAAAACCGTGGGTAGCTCGCCCACCTGAAACTGGATCGGTGGCTGGCTACTTTCTCCCGCTCTTGGTTCAGCTTCATGGGTTTCTGATCGCTGAGCGAGAACTGTGGCCACCAAATGGTTCAGGTTAACAGGGACAAATGCTTTCTGTCGCCGTCCAACGCGTGATAGGGTGAGCAACCCATCAATGAGTTGTCCCATCGTCTGGCTACTGTTCTGGAGAATCTGGAGGTAGTGAGAAACTTTTGGATCGGTCAATTGCCCATTGCGAGTGAGTTGATCAGTCAGGGCTGCTACAAAGCCTGTGAGATGCCGTAGTGGAGCACGCAGGTCGTGGGAAACGGAATAGGAAAAGGATTCTAGCTCCTGATTGGCAATTTCAAGCTGTGCCGTGCGATCGGCCAGTGCTTGTCGTGCTTTGACCAATTCTGTGATATCGCGCGACGTGCCGATGAGGGCATACACTTCACCATTCGGCTTTTTGAGCGGAATCTTGTACGTATCAAAATTCATCGTCCCTAAGGGCGTTGTGTAGGTTTCCTGAAAATGCAGGGTCTCACCCGTTTCAAAAACTTGCTGATTTTGGGCGGCAAATGTGGCTGCCAGTTCTGCGGTGTAGCACTCAAAGATGGTTTTACCTGCTACCTGGTGACGGCTGTCCTTGCCAACCAAGGCAGCAATCCAATCGTTGCAAAAGGGCATCCGCATGGTGTCTCGCTCAACGACAAAAATGTAGTCGGGCAACGTATTAATAAACGTCATGAGTTCAGCGGTACGCTGCTCGACCAGTGCTTCCAGTTCAAGGTTTTGTTGTTCTAAGGTTTGATTGAGCGCTTGGATTTGTTGTTCTGCCTGCTTACGATCGGTAATATCAAGCACAACTCCAATCATCCGCGTGACCTGACCCGCTTCGCTGTAAATGCCCCTGCCTCTGCCAATGATCCAGTGCAGGCTGCCGTCGGGATGCAAAACGCGGTATTCGGCTTCAAAGTTCGTCCTGGTTGCCAATGCTTGATTGACGGCCTGTTCTACTCGGTCGATATCGTCAGGATGCACGCGATCGCGCCATGCCTGATAGCTGGCTTGCACTTCACCCGGCACAAATCCCAGCAGGCGAGCGTGATTGTCGTTCCAGATCACTTGATTTGTCGGCACACGCCAATCCCAGCTACCAATGTGGGTAAAGTCCAGAGCTAGCTTAAAAAACTCCTCATTTTCGCGTAAGGCAACTTCAGTCTGTTGGCGATCGGTGAGCAATGCAAGGTAGTTTGCCAGACTTGTTAGCCACTGCAAAAATTCTGGCTTTGTTTCTACGGCATCGGGATGCGCCAAACTCAGGGTGCCGATCGTCCTGCCGTTTACGATCATGGGAATGCAAACAAAGGTTCTTAGCCCCAATTGGCTGAGCGCTTCATTGGTGTCGCATTTCTTCGGTTCCGATGCATCGTAGGTTTTAACCAGCATTTGCCCCGTTTGAGCAACCATGCCAGAAGATGTTTGGCTGACTGGTACTTCAATGGGCTTTCCATCTAAGGGCAACGGAATGCCTTCGGTGCCTTCAAACACCATCATCTGGCGAGCCGAATCGTAACGCTCAATCGCCACAATTGGGAAAGCGGTCGCTGCGCTAATTTCCTTCACAATGACTTGAAAAGCAACGCTGAGTGATTGCTGATTGAGAATGATTTCCGAAAGCTGATGGAGCAATGCCAATTCTCGGTTACGCACGCGCAGCACGGCTTCAGAGCGTTTGCGATCGGTCACATCGACCCCAATACCCCAAGACTGCCAACCGGGAATTGGAAGGCGATCGGCAATATTTGACCACGCCACGGTTTTCACGCTGCCATCACGGCACGTTATCTCCCATTCCCAATCGCGATAGTCATTGCCTCGATCGGCCCATTGCTCAAGCATCTGCTGACGATATGTCGTATCGGGATAGAGCAACGTCATCGCTTGAGGATTCCCAATTATTTCTGCGGCGCTAAAGCCTGTTACCCTCTCGCACTCATGGTTCCAGACAATCATTTTGTTTTGCTCGTCGAAGGCACCCAGCATGACAGGCATGTTTTGTAGAATCTGCTGCAAGCGGTCTTCACTGCGTTCGAGCTTTGTCTGGGTTTGCTGTATGGTGCGGAGCGATCGCCACAGAACCCAGTAGAGCAGGCAGGCCGTGGTCGTGGTAAACAGTAAGCCCTTAATGCTTTGCAGTCGAGTGAGGACGACTGGATCATTGATGAATGCAGCTATTAGACGATCGGACAAAAGAATCCATAGAACGGCTACCAAAAAGTAGGCTCCAGCCGTTGTAAGCGGTAGCCATCGAAGCGAGCGTTGACCTCGTGGTCCTTTCAAGCGGTAACGGAGAGACTTAATGCTTTCATCGTGCATGGAACGGTGCCAAATGCATGAGCCAATATCCGTATTATGCGGATTAGACTACTGATCTTGTCTCTTTTCGCCCGCTTGAAGAATAAAGTTTTGCGTTGATGGGAGGGAGGCAGGCGAGGCAGGGGAGGCAGGGGAGGCAGGGAGAGCAGAGGAGGCGGGGGGAGCAGGGGAGGCAGAGGAGGCGGGGGGAGCAGAGGAGGCGGGGGGAGCAGAGGAGGTGGGGGGAGCAGAGGGAATCATTAAACCCACACCCCACACCCTACACCCGTTGAAGCCTGATGCCTGACTTCCTACGTTCTAGCGACGTCTGGTTTCTGCCCTCTAATTCTGATTCCGTGTCTGCCTTGCCAGTTCTAATAGCTGCCCCCAGCGTTTTTGCAGTTGTTTGGGTGTCCACTTCAATTGCCGGACAATGTCTTGATCCGTTGTCTGTGCCTGCTTTAGCGAGAGCAATTGTTGCTGTTCGGGAGAGAGTTGGCTGAGAAAGCGTTGCCAGTGTTGGGTTGATAGCCCCAGGTTTTGATCAACATCGGCACCTAGCCACTGGTGAACGAGCTTCCAGTTTTGGGATAAGGTAAATTTCTCGACGTGGTATTTAAAGCGTTGTTGCAGGTAGTCACGTTCGCGAGCCGACAACCCCAGCACATCATCAATTTCAGGTGCAGACAGATCTTGTAGCTTGAGGGTCAGGTAGTTGACGCAATCGGTTTGACCCTGTGCTTCGAGATATTGAATGAGTTCAGCAATGACCCGATCGCGCAACACAGCTTCTGAAGGTGTATCGATCGCGTCGGCTACCATGCGTTCGCGCAACTGATGAGCTAGGGGAGAGCGATTGCTGGCCTCGGCTTCTTCGCCTTTTGGTGACTCTAACGCCTGCTCAATGTCGATCGCCACTTCCAGTGGTTGTCGTTGCCCAAACCGCTGGGCACGCAGCACAACTAATTGTTGGCTATGTCCATTGGGCAAAGAAATGCGACGCTTGGCGTACTGTTCGGTAAACGCCATGTATTCAGCTAGCTCTAACCGTGTGCGAGGCTGATAATCTTCTGGTTGTTCGTTTTCGCGTCGAAAAGCCTTTAACGACTCGGTATAGAAGCCCTGGAGAAAATCTTCGACCAGGCTGTAGCGCGCTTGAAAGCCGAGCTGCATACGGCTAGGGGCGATGTGACGGTAAACCATGGAACCTAGCGTGCTGTGCAGTTCCACTCGTCCCCGGCGAGAGCCAAGCTGGTAATAGTTCAGGCACTTTTGCAATCGATGACGCGCAAGGGAGAGTTGCCACGATCGCACTCGTCCAGACGTTTGAATCCGTCCGCTTTTGTGACAGATGCGATCAACTTCAGTGGCAATCCGACTGGCAAGCCGCTCAATGTTATCGCTTTGTGTACTGACTTCAGCACGGAGTTCTCGTATCAGGATTTGTGTCAGTGCTGAGATATCCAAAAAATCAGCTGTGTTCTTGGCAGTGGTCAGCATAGGGTCATGATTGAGGCCATCCTGAAGGTCAGAATGCTGCTCAGTAGTAGCAGCAACGGCATCTGTGGGGGCTACGTTTGCCGAGGCTGCCGCTGGGGGGCGGGGAGAAGTTGAGTCGAAGTTCATGGCGCTGGTAGTGCACAGGGGCGAGAACGGTAGATCAGACGAACGAAAAGTTTTGAGTTTTGAGCAGCGCTAGCCTCCGAAGGAGGCACTTTGTAAATGCGCCGACAAGCTAGAGAGTTTTGAGTTGATCAATACTCAAGCCTTAAAATTCATCCCTTCTCATTCAGCACTTCCATCTACACATAGAAAATGAGCCGCTACGGGTCGGGTCGGGTTAGGATATGTCACTTTCTCAGGTGGTTAACCAAAGGCGTGGATCTTGTCCTGCAAGTAACGTGCCATTGACCGTTCCTGATTTAGCCTACACCCAACGGTGGGTATTGGTTAGTCTGCTGTGATCGTCCACTTAAAAACCTCATCATCGCCCAGTGCCCTCAGTGGACAGTTCAACCCATTGGTTTAAACTGACTCCACTGCCCATGCCGCTGCTGCTTCCCATCCTAGACCACGCCGAACGATGATCGGTTCCTCAGTCGTCAGATCCAAAATGGTTGACACTTGATAGCCAGGTTCAGTGTCGCTATCGATGATGACATCAACCAGTTTCTCCAAACTGTCAAACAGTTCAAAGCGCGAGATCTCGGAGGCTGCTTTGGCATTACCGTTCGGTAAATCGTCCAGCAAGTGAGCGGAGGTCGAAATAATGGGATTACCCAAGGCATTCGTTAACGCGAGGCAAAGCGTATGGTCAGGCACTCGAATCCCTGTTGCTTTACGTTTGGGATTCATGACCAATTTAGGCACCAGCTTGGTTGTTGGTAACAGAAATGTATAGGGGCCTGGAATCAACCGTCGCATAATACGATAGGCCGAATCACTCACGACGGCATACTGGGCAATGTCAGAAAGCGATGGGCAAAGAAAGGTCAGAGGCTTGTCATTAGAAAGCTGCTTGATCTGCCGCACCCGTTGGATGGCGCTCTTAGAATTGAGATCACAGCCGATCGCGTAAACCGTATCGGTTGGATAAAGCATGACAGCTCCATCCCGCAGAGCCGCGACAATTTGGTCGAGACTTCGCGTTTGTGGATTATCAGGATGCAGTGTAAACAGGGTAGACATGGAGGGGATGAGGGATGGGGAAGGGGGGATAAAAGATAAAGGCTGAAGGATAAAGGCTGACTTCTGGCTTCTGGCTTCTGGCTTCTGACTTCTGACTTCTGGCTGCTAACTTCTGAATGACTAACCACTGACTTCTGAATCAATGACTAAAATTGCCTATTTGGACTGTCCGACGGGTATTGCAGGCGATATGTGCCTGGGGGCGCTGGTGGATGCAGGCGTCCCACTGGAGTATTTGATCGACAAACTTAGCCAGCTTGGCATTGATCACGAGTACCAGCTATGGGCAGAGCGGGTGCTTCGTAATGGTCAGCAAGCGACAAAAGTGCATGTGGATTTACTCTTAGATACAGCAGCAGATGCCGTGATACGCAATGAAACTGACGCGATCGCCAATCCTAAACCAGCGCATCACGTCAGTCATCACCCCTCCCATTCTGCTACAGAAGCGGTTGTGACGACAGAAACTGGTAAACCCCAGACGGATTCATCTAGCCATACCCATCGTCACAGCCATAGCCACACGCATGACCATAGCCACACTGACGCACCTACTCACCATACGCATCATGCATTGGTGCGTCACCTTCCTGAAGTAGAGCGCTTGATTTTTAACGCCAAGTTGCCGACACGAGCCGAAACCTGGAGTTTAGCCGTCTTTCGCAAACTGGCAGAGGCAGAAGGTGCTATTCATGGTGTGCCGCCGGAACAGGTTCATTTTCATGAAGTGGGGGCTACCGATGCGATCGTCGACATCGTAGGCACCTGCCTGGGGTTAGATTGGCTGGGCATCGATCGCCTCTACTGTTCGCCTTTACCGGTAGGCGGTGGCACCGTGCGGGCGGCCCATGGACGCCTGCCTGTCCCTGCGCCAGCCGTGCTGAAGCTGTTTGAGCTACGCCAGATACCTATCTACAGCAATGGCATCGATCGCGAAATGGTTACTCCAACAGGAGCCGCACTGGCTACAACGTTAGCGACTCAGTTTAGCGCACCACCACCCATGACCTTGCTTCGTGTTGGCTTAGGGGCTGGGTCAATGAATCTGTCATTGCCAAACATATTGCGGCTGTGGGTCGGGGAGATGGGCAGAGGGCAGGAGGCAGAAGGCAGGAGGCAGAAGTTGCAGGGGGAGCAGGGGCAGCGAGGGGAGCAGAGAACCACTGTCCCCCATCCCCCATCCCCCATCCCCCATCCCCCAAACTCCATCCTCCACACCCCATCTCCCCACTCCCCACTCCCCACTCCCCACTCCCTCCAACCGATCGCCCTACTGGAAACCCAAATCGACGACCTCAACCCACAGGCGATCGGCTACGTGTATGAGGCGCTCTTTGCAGTGGGTGCGTTGGATGTGTTTACACAGGCGATCGGGATGAAGAAATCACGGCCGGGAATGTTGCTGTCGGTGGTGTGTCACCCAAAGGATATGTCTGCTTGCGAAGCGGTGTTGTTTCGGGAGACGACCACACTGGGAATTCGGCGATCAATGCAGGAACGCAGCATCTTGCAACGTGAAATGCAGTCGGTGCAGACGCCTTATGGGACGGTGCAGGTGAAGGTGGCATGGCTCGATCACAGTCAACCGCAGCCAACAAATGTGCAGCCTGAGTATGAAGACTGTGCGCGTATTGCCAGAGAGCATGATTTGCCCTGGCGATCGGTGCATCAACTGGCGTTACAGGCATGGCACGAAAGCGATGCTGCCAGGAGCCACGCCTAGAAAAGAGTCGTGTCTAAAACTCGTCGGCAGCACCTGGCTGATTGAGGAAATCTTCCGCACTGCTTTTAGCGGGCAGGGCAGGGCTCTTTTGCTCGTCTGTTTGAGCCGCTATGGTGGGATTCACTGCTCCAGAAATGATGCGCTGCCAGTTGATGTTATTCTCTGGATCGATCCGAACGACAATGACATCCGGCTTACTGGGCTTCACCGACACAGTTTTCAGTGCGGCTTTCTTTTGATCGATCGCTTGCGGTGGTTTTGGTGCTGGCTGCTTAACCTCAACGGCACATACAAAGGTCTCACCCGGCCTAACGGCTTTGTAGGTGCCACCACAGTGAATCAGAGGACGAGAACCAATCTCACTCTCTACCGATTGCTGCACGATCGTTTCAAGCTTTGCCACGTTCAGTAACCCCTTTGCATTGGGCACATCCCACACGAGGTTGCCTTGATCGTCCTGTTGCTTGACGGGAATGATGAAGGTGTAGCTTGTATCTGTCTCGCCAATGCACTCAAAAGATTGCCCTGCTTCTGGCTTGATGTTTCTAGGACAGGTCACAGTCTTTAACGAAATACCGCCCTGCTTAATGACACTTTGCTGAATCGATTGAGCCACACTATAGCCATCCAGCGTTTTGCTACACGCTGTCAGCAGAAACAAGCCAAAGGTCAGCAGCACACAACGTTTCACGACTCACTGCCCTCACAGATACCCAAATTACAGTACCGATCTTGGGTAAAGGCTGCGTTAAGCAATATCGCAAAAGGCAGGAGGCAGAGGGCAGAAGGCAGAAGGCAAAACCCAATCAATCAGAGCTTTAATCGGGACGGTGTGTCCTAGCTAATCTATGTTCGGCTAGAAGCTAATCTATGTTCGGCTAGAAGTAGTTGACAGAAGACGATCGCTACCAGGAAACGCCGATCGCTGCTAAGACGGTCTTAATGCCTGCGGTAATGGTAGGCAAGTACTTTTCTGCAAACTCCATCAGTCCATTACCCCGCTTGATAATGGTGGGCAAGGCATCTAGCGCATCGCCTGCTTTCTCCAAAAGGTCAGCGTTTTTTGGGTCATTGCCTAACTTGGCGATCGCATCCACATGCTTCAGCGCTTTCTCTTTGTCTTTGGCATCTAAACCGGAGTCTGGTTTTTCGATCGCGCTTTTCAATTGCTTCAGCAAATCTGCCAACTTCAGTGCTTCGGGATCTTTGGTCGCCTCCAGTTTATCGAGGGTGAGGGTGAGAGTGCCGCTGATGTCGCCGCCTGCTGCACCTGTAATGTCTTTGCCTGCTACGCCGCTAATGTCGCCGCCTGCAATGCCGCTGACATCACCCTGAACGTTGCCAAACTGGATACTTTTGTCATTGTCTGCCATAAAATCACCTGTGAAATTTGCGTTGGGAGCGTTGAACGAGGGTCTACTGAAGCGATCGGTTTGATAATGGACAAAACTCTGCAAGAATACCGAGTGCTCTCGAAAAACAGTAAGTTGACCTTCAGCATAGGCTAACTTTTTCTGCGCCGCTTGCTCCGCTTCTCGTGCTGCCTTCAGTTGTTTCTGCGTTGCTTCGTAGTCTTGGGTAAACTGCTCATGCATGGGCTTTTTGTCAGCCGTTGGATTGGCGACATTTAGTTTGACCAATCGGTCTCCATCTCCCACATCCACTACTGAATGCAACGACAAACCTGCATCCTTGTATTCAGCTAACAAGTTTCGCAGTGCCACATCAAATGCCTGAGGTTCAATACCATTGCGAAAGAGAAAATCGAGTGTGTCTGTAAATTGATGCACAAGCTTCGCAAAATCTCCTGGTTCAAAAATACCACTGGCAGGTCTGCGTTCTTGCTTGTCTGGCTCTAAATAAATGTAGTCACAACAAACATCATCGAAACGAGTCGCGGCGTTGATGCTCCAGTTTTGAATGCACGCTCCCGTTAACACAGCGTTGGAAAAATCGGTGCCAGATGCTTGAATGCTGCGTAAATTTGCTCGTTCTAAATTGGCATATTTCAATTTAGAACCACTTAAATCTGCTTCAGCCAGATTGGCCCCAGACAGTAACACTCCGCCTAAATAGAGATTTTTCAGGTTGGCATTGCGATAATTTTGATTACAGCCATTACGGCTAGTGCAAAGTTGTCTAATTTGACGGCGATCAAAGGCATTAGGAAATTTACATCGAGTAAACGATGCGCCAGTCCAGTTGACAAAGCTGAGTGTTGCATTTGAAAAGTCAGCATTTTGAATATTGGCATGAGCAAAATTTGCATTGGTCAAATTTGCCCCCTCAAACAAGCTTCCGGGTTCACCATCAATGGCTTTGATTAGTTCTTTGAGAGAAAAAATAGTAGGTCTAATGAGAAGAACTGAAAAACCACTGAAAACAATTCCTGCAACAATCGAGCTTTTGCCAAACGAAGCGATTGCAGCATTAGCGGCGACGACACCAACAGCGGTAACAATAGCAACAGCAGCAGCAGCAACAATAGGACTGGCACTGGCAATAGTGCTAGCGACAGCAAAATCACCAGTGAGAGCCGCGATGACAACAGCAACAATAGCAGCGTAAGCAATATTGGTATCAGCGAAAGCGTAAGCGGCAACGACAGCGATAACGAAAGTAATAATAACAACTAAAGCAATCACGAAATCGCCAGCTCCAACGATAACGAAAGCAAGAACAATAGCCGTGATGATAGCAACAGCAGTAGTGCCAGCAAGTGTAGTAATGAATTGCTTATGGCTTTGTCCAGTTCTGACTCTCTGGAAGTTTGCGCCTATTAGCGTGGTACTGCTAAAGTTGCAGCCTCGGATGTCAGAGTTAGTAAAGTCTGCGTCTGTTAGATATTTGTCCTTGAACGATCGGTTTCGCAGGTCGCGGTTGCTATAGTCCAGTCGTGACTGTTGAGGCATGGTAGAGATTTAGGCGAGCGTTGCGTCTATTATTGCTTTGTCAAAAAATTCTGTCATCATTGATGGTAATAGGGATGGAAGTAACTTACGCGAACTCGTTAGCTTTGCTCAAAGCGCATCTAGCGGACTATCAACCACAGCTAGAACGGGCGATCGCAGCACTCCACGTTCTGCAAACGGCTGATCCAACTGCTGAAACCTTCTCGGATGCGCTAGCTGAACTGCATGTTGCTGCTACGATTCTGGAGCCATATTCGCAGAGTATGGTAGAAGCCATTAATCAATACACAGAAGATTTGCCGGACGACTGATTGCAGCAATCGCTTGAAGTGTTGTCGCGCTCAACAATCGTTCTGCATCGCCTCACATTGCCATTGCGATCGTCCATAATCCTTTTGTATTAACGCACAATCCTTCTGCATCGACTCACATTGCCATTGTTATGGGTCACCATGCGATTGCGATGTCTAACAATGCGTCTATATCGCGTCACATTGAGGCTGCATCACCTGCAAAGCCTCGGATATTTGTGTCACCGCGCGATCGCCCACGCGAGAGGCTGAAATTGCCTGTGTACCGCAATATTTCATTTGCATAGTGCGTTTATGTTGCAACGTAATGCAGTTTTGTTCATCCTCTAGTGTTTCTCCTAAACTTAGGGTGGAGCTAGTAGATTTTTCGATGGCAACGTTGCTTTTTGAGATCACGGTAGCTTTTTACAGCCATTTTCATTTGCATTCACTACACCCCACACCCTACACCCCACCCCCGTATTTGCAGGGCTGTGGTTTATCCAACCAGTAACTGCTGTAAAATCACGGTCTCTACCAGCTCCATCTGCCGCACACCTATGCTTGAGCAGGAGCTTGTTATGGTTCGTATCCCGCCACCCCCGTCTATTACGCCGCGTCAAATGAATCTGCTGCGTATTGTTGCAGCAATGGCTTGGGCTGATGGGCATCTCGCCGCTGAAGAAGTGGATGTGATGCTCGATCGCCTGAGTCGTGTTTTTGCAAGCGACACCGAGCAGCAACATGCCTTACAGCAAGAACTGCGCGATTATTTGATGCAGCGACTTCCCCTCAGCGAGTTGGTGTCAAGACTCCAAAACGATGAAGAGCGCATACTCGTCTTGCGGCTGGGCTATGAAGTGATTCGCTGTAGTGCCCGCACCCCCTCTGAACCGACCATCAACGCTGAAGAAGCGGCTGCTTATCAAAGCCTGGTGCAGCTTTTGGGACTATCACCCGAAGTCGTCAAGCAGGTTGAGTCTGCCGTCGAGTCTGATTCAACGCCGATCGAAGATCTAGCTGCTTGGCTCACCCGCACGCTCGAAACCTTTGCACACCAGTAAACGTCACGCAAGGAATTAGAGTGTTCAAGCCTGTTGAACCAGGCATAGGAGTCGATGGCGGCTGTCTGGAAAGGATGCCATCACTGGAAGCCGACGATCGCGGCTATCCGCTGGGGCACAATGATGCAGTCAAAGCAGTCGCGTTACTGGCAGATACGCTTATGAAAAGACAGATGGCGGTTGGGGTGAGCCTTCTGTTGAGTAGCACCCTTTTGCCCATGCCTGCCTTTGCAGGTCGCTATGTGCTGAACCAAAGCCCCCAGACGGTACAACGCTATTTTGGTCGCCCGATCGCAACCGTCCCAGGGGAGGCCACTCGACTGTCGGAGATGACCTACCGTTACAATCCAGCCGGTCTTAGACGGGTGCTACCAAAGTTACCCAAAGGCGCAACCTTTCAAATTGGCTTTGCTAAGCAACGGGTGCAGAGCCTCTGGCTGGATGTGAACGCCCGCGAAAATGAATCATTCAGCTACGGTCGCACTGAGGCAAGCCAGTTTTTTACCTACATTTTTGGCTACCAACCTCCCCGCTGGCAGCCCCTTCCCTTACCCAATGGCGGCGGTGGACATGAGGGGTTCATCGAGTACGAGGCTTGTTTAGGTGATGGCGTAGCAACGTCCTATATCTCCTACCGTCTGGGTGAGGAGAATATCCGACTTTTCTATAGCCCGCTGTGTGAAACGGCTGCCTTGCAGGGGCAACGGTAGGGGAGCGCCTTAAAAGAAAACAGGTTTCTAGAGTCATTTGGAGGCGGAAGCAGCATATTCTGGTGAAGAAACTCGGTTTCTGCATCAAGACGATTCATGGCAAAAGCACCAAAGCCCAGCGAACAACGCATTGTGCTGGAGAAGATTAGCTGGGAGCAGTTTGAAACCATCCTGGCGGAAATGGGCGCAGAACGCACAACGCGCTTTACCTTCGATCGCGGTCGCTTAGAAATGATGACGCCGCTTGATGAGCACGATCGCTGCCATAAGCTCATCGAGTCGCTGATTCTCGTCCTCGCTGATATCATGCAGTTGCCCGTAGAAGGCTACAAAGCGCCGACCTTAAAGCGATTTGATTTAAATATCGCCATAGAACCCGACACAGGCTATTACCTTCAGCACGAGCGGGACATGCGCGGCAAGGCGGCGATCGACCTGGCAATCGACCCTCCACCAGACATTGTGCTGGATGTTGCTTTAAACAAAAGCACCCTGGATCGGCTTGCGCTCTACGCCGCGTTAGGCGTTCCCGAAGTGTGGCGCTATGTCAGTCAGCCGGGAGACGATTTTTTGAAGGGAAATTTTCAGCTTTATACCTTAGACGGCACTGGCTACGTTGACTCTACCAGTGGGTTTGCCTTTCCCTTTTTGCCCGCTGGGCGGATTCTACAATTTATTGACGAGAGCGATGCGTTAGGGTTAATGTCAGCGCTGCGATCGCTGCGCGAGTGGTTGCAAGACAGGCACAATGACAGCGGCTATTGATTGGGTAAGCCGCAGATTTTCAAGATGGGTATAGGGTGTAGGGTGTGGGGTGTGGTAAGTGCCAAGGAAACTGACTGTAGAGTAGCGATCGCTTAACTACAGCCCTTTTATCAGTGCACCCGACATCCGATACCCCATCTCCGACACCCGCTTTTATTACGCTGTAGCGTCCCGATCAATAAACTGCTGTAAGGTAAATCTATGAATTCGGCAACCAAGTTTTTAAGCGCAATCCCCGTTCTGCCTGCCGCTGATATTGCCGCTACCGTAGAATTTTACAAACAGAAGCTCGGCTTCAATGCGGAGTTTCAGTCTGATGATTACGCTGGGTTGTATCGTGGGGGGGTGCAGATTCATCTCTGGCTCACAAGCGATCGCCAGTTAGCAGACAACACAAGCTGTCGCGTCAACGTTAGCGGTATCGATGCTCTCTACGGCGAATATCAGGCGCAGAACGTGATTCATCCCAACGGCGCACTGACAACGAAACTCTGGGGTTTGCGTGAGTTTGCCGTCTTAGATCTCAACGGAAACTGTTTGACCTTTGCCGAAACCCCTTCAACCAGCGGTCGGCGCGATCGAACCGATTAATCCTACCCACAATAACTTTAGAAAACGTCAAAAATCGATACAATAAACCCTGTTCCCTCGGCTAATTGCTGTATGTCTGCTCCGATCGCTGCCCCATTCTCTCCAGAAGAAATTGCCTCGGAAGGCATTAAGCCAGAGGAATACGAAGAAATCGTGCGTCGTCTGGGTCGCCATCCCAACAAAGCTGAATTAGGCATGTTTGGGGTGATGTGGTCAGAGCACTGCTGCTACAAAAATTCGCGTCCGTTGCTCAAGCAGTTTCCCACCGAGGGCGATCGTATTCTTGTTGGCCCCGGTGAGAATGCTGGGGTTGTGGATCTGGGCAATGGGCTCCATCTGGCCTTCAAAATCGAATCGCATAACCATCCTTCAGCCGTTGAACCCTTCCAGGGTGCGGCTACGGGCGTCGGTGGCATTCTGCGCGACATTTTTACGATGGGAGCCCGTCCGATCGCCCTGCTTAACTCCCTCCGCTTCGGTTCGCTAGAAGATGCCCGTACGCGTCGCCTCTTCAATGGCGTGGTGTCTGGGATTGCGCACTACGGTAATTGTGTTGGCGTTCCGACTGTTGGCGGCGAAATCTACTTCGATCGCGCCTACTCCGACAATCCGTTAGTGAATGTGATGGCATTGGGCTTGATGGAAACGCCCGAAATCGTCGTATCGGGTGCGAAAGGCATTGGGAATCCCGTGCTTTACGTCGGTTCTACAACGGGACGCGATGGGATGGGTGGTGCCAGCTTTGCCAGTGCCGAATTGAGCGACGAATCGATGGACGATCGTCCCGCTGTACAGGTTGGCGATCCCTTCCTCGAAAAATCCCTTATCGAAGCGTGCCTGGAAGCCTTCAAAACTGGAGCGGTGGTTGCGGCTCAAGATATGGGCGCGGCGGGCATTACCTGTTCCACCTCCGAAATGGCTGCAAAGGGTGGTGTGGGCATTGAATTTGATCTGGATTTGATTCCGGTACGCGAAACAGGCATGGTGCCTTATGAGTACCTGCTTTCAGAATCGCAAGAGCGGATGCTGTTTGTCGCACACAAGGGGCGTGAACAGGAACTGATTGACATCTTCGAGCGGTGGGGATTGCATGCAGTCGTCGCAGGCACCGTCATTGAGGAGCCGATCGTGCGCATTCTCTTTAAGGGCGACATTGCCGCCGAAGTGCCCGCAACAGCCCTATCTGACAACACGCCAATCTATCATCGTGAGCTCTTAGCAGAACCACCTGCCTATGCGCGAGAAGCTTGGGCATGGACTCCCGATCGCCTCCCTTCCTGCACGGTTGAAGGCATTGAGATTCAAGGGACGCATCACACCTGGAATGATATCCTGCTGAAACTATTAGCAAGCCCGACGATCGCCTCTAAGCGCTGGGTGTATCGCCAATACGACCATCAGGTACAAAACAATACCGTGATGCTGCCCGGTGGCGCGGATGCTGCGATCGTCCGTGTGCGTCCTGTAGGGGTGCAAGGGGAACCGCAGAGACGCGGAGACGCGGAGATGCCTTCATCTTTTCAAACAGGGGTCGCGGCTACGGTTGATTGCAATCCCCGTTATGTTTATCTACATCCGTATGAAGGGGCAAAGGCGGCGGTGGCAGAGGCGGCGCGTAACTTAAGCTGTGTGGGGGCTGAACCGCTGGCTGTAACGGATAATTTGAATTTTGGCAGTCCCGAAAAGCCGATCGGCTACTGGCAGCTTGCCGAAGCGTGTCGCGGTATTGCCGAAGCCTGTAAGGAATTCAACACGCCCGTTACAGGTGGCAACGTCTCGCTCTATAACGAAACGCTGGATGTGAATGGCAAACCCCAACCTATCTATCCCACGCCTGTCGTCGGCATGGTTGGCTTGATTCCCGACCTGACCAAAATCGCCGGTCAAGGCTGGCAGTCCGAAGGTGATTTGATCTATCTGCTTGGAGTGCCTGTAGAAAGCCTTAACCTCAGTGCCTCCCCACTCCCCACTCCCCACTCCCCACTCCCCACTCTCGGCGGCTCCGAATACCTGGCAGTCATCCACAACACGATCGCCGGTATCCCTCCCATTATCGATTTCGATCGGGAACGACGCGTCCAGTCTGTCTGCCGTGAGGGCATTCGGCGAGGGTGGCTTCGGTCGGCGCACGACTGTGCAGAGGGTGGTTTAGCAGTAGCGTTAGCAGAATCGTGCTTGAGCGGGCAACATGGGGCAGCGATCGCCCTACCCGCTTCAACCACACGCCTGGATCATCTCTTGTTTGCGGAAGGTGGCGCACGAATTATTGTCTCGATCGCAGCAGCCAATCAAGCGATTTGGGAATCTTACTTACAACAGCACCTTGCTAACAATTGGCAAGCCATTGGAATCGTCACGCAGAAACACACGGCACTGTCGATCGCGCTTGCAGGGGGGCAACCTGTCATTAACGTCGACTGGGCAACATTGGGCGATCGCTGGCACAACGCCATTGAACGCCTCCTCACCCAGTAGCAAGCCATTAACACCGTGTCGTTCAGGCAAACCCATTAGAAAACATCATTAGAGCTAAAGGAAAAACTGTTTACCCAAGCGGGTGGACGCAAACACAGCAAGTTTTGGGGTTGTTACGATGTAATCGTCAGTTAATGAGAAGATTAAAGAAATATTAAGCGATCGCGGCTAGCCTTAATCCCCAAAGTCGACCTTGAGCTTTAGATGGTCTCGCTCTCAACACCAAAGTGCAGTCCTTTACAACTCACCCACCGACGCCCATCCCAAGACCCATTGCATGCGCGCTTAGTCCCAATTTTATCCACAACCAGGAGATGCACTGTAGCATGACCCCAACCTCATCCACGCCTGTTGACCAGTCTCTTGCTCAGTCTACGCTCCCTGAACTGGAGCCATGCGCCGCCGACAAGCCCGAAGAAGCCTGTGGCGTTTTTGGTGTTTACGCGCCCGGTCAGGACGTTGCAAAGCTCGCCTACTTTGGGCTCTTTGCGTTGCAGCATCGTGGTCAAGAGTCGGCAGGGATTGCCACTTTCGATGGCGATCACATCCATCTACACAAAGAGATGGGGTTGGTATCCCAGGTCTTCAACGAGACTATTTTAAGCAAAATGCCGGGAACAATGGCGATTGGGCATACCCGCTACTCCACGACAGGCTCCAGTCGCGTCGTGAACGCTCAGCCCGCAGTCGTGAACACTCGGCTTGGGTCTCTGGCACTCGCGCATAACGGCAACCTCGTCAATGCACCTGATCTACGCGACGATCTCCTGCAAAGCAACTTTACCCTCCTCACCACCACTGATTCGGAAATGATTGCCCTCGCGATCGCCGAGGAAGTCAATAAAGGCAAAGGGTGGATAGAAGGGGCTATCAGTGCGTTTCACCGTTGCCAGGGCGCATTTAGCCTCACGATCGGCACCCCAACCGGCATGATGGGTGTTCGTGACTCTAACGGCATTCGTCCCCTCGTTATTGGCACCCTCCCCCCAACAGCACCGGACGAGCCACTCCGCTACGTTTTGGCGTCTGAAACTTGCGGCTTAGATATCATTGGTGCGGACTATGTGCGCGATGTGGAACCTGGCGAACTGGTTTGGATTACTGAAGAGGGCTTGACATCCATTCATTGGACAAAAGAGGCGGCACCTAAACTCTGTATCTTCGAAATGATTTACTTTGCCCGTCCCGATAGCGTCATGCAGACAGACAGCCTCTACAGTTACCGCATGCGCATTGGCCGCCGTTTGGCGATCGAGTCTCCTACAGACGCCGATATTGTCATTGCCGTACCCGATTCTGGTATTCCGGCGGCGATCGGCTACTCCCAGTCCTCTGGCATTCCCTATGCTGAAGGGCTGATCAAAAACCGCTATGTCGGTCGTACCTTCATCCAGCCAACTCAGGTCATGCGCGAATCGGGCATCAAAATGAAGCTCAATCCGCTCAAGGATGTGTTAGCTGGCAAGCGCGTCATTCTGGTCGATGACTCGATCGTTCGAGGCACCACCAGCCGCAAAATCGTGAAAGCGCTACGCGATGCTGGAGCCATTGAAGTTCATATGCGCATCTCTTCACCGCCCGTTACGCATCCCTGCTTCTACGGCATCGATACCGACAGCCAGGATCAACTCATAGCCGCAACCAAATCTGTCGCTGAAATTGCCGCGCAAATTGGCGTCGATTCGCTCAGCTACCTCACCTGGGAAGGGATGTTAGAAGAAACGCGCCACGATCCTAACAACTTTTGCTCTGCTTGCTTCACAGGCAAATATCCCGTACCTGTGCCTGAACCCGTGAAACGTTCCAAGCTCAAACTAGAGACGATCGCGCCGTTAGAACCCGTCACGACCGCTTAGCCCACTGGCAGGTGAGGGAAGGGATAAGGGATGGAAGTTTTGAGTTTTGAGTTGAGCAATCAGCGATCAGCAGTCAGCCTTTTAGCCTTTAGCCTTCTCCTGCCCACTCCCCACTCCCGACTCCCCACTCCCTCATTTCAAAGCCTTTTAGCCTTTAGCCTTTTCCTGCCTCCTGCCCTCTACCTCTAAGTCATCTGATGATTAAAATACTCAGATGTCATTAGCCCCGATCGACTGGAGCGGCGGGTGTAGTTCTTCAGCATATAGTTCAGGTCATCTGGTAAGAGAGACGCCGTGAGCGCATCGTGAGGCGTGATGACACCACCCTCATAGAGGTCAAAGAGCGCCTGGTTAAGGGTCTGGCTTCCGTCTTTGCCTTCTTCCATGAGTTGATAGATTTCTTCGATCGCGCCCTTTTGGAGATAATCTCGAATGGTGTCTGTGTTGAGCATGATTTCTAACGCCGCCGTACGCCCGCCATGCACGGTTGGCACTAGAGCCTGAGCAATCACAGCCCGGAGGGCATCGACAATTTGAATCCGCACGGTTTCTTGCTCTTCGGGCGTGTAGAAGTTGAGCAGCCGCTTAAAGGCATTCACCGCACCTTTTGTATGCAGGGTGCCCAAAACCAAGTGCCCCGTGAGGGAAGCGCGAATCGCAGTATCAACCGTTTCCCGATCGCGCATTTCACCAATTAAAATAATGTCTGGGTCTTGCCGGAGGGCAGCGCGTAGAGCGTCCTTAAATTCCTGCGTGTGAAGGCCCACTTCTCGCTGAGTCACAAGCGATTGGTTAGAGGTGTGCACGTACTCAATGGGGTCTTCAATCGTGACAATTTTGCGCGGTAAGCTTTCATTCACATGCCGCAGCATGGCAGCCAACGAGGTCGATTTCCCAGAGTTGACCGAGCCTGTCACCAGGATGAGCCCCTGCCGCTCCTCTGCCAGCACACCCAAAATATCTGGTAGCCCTAATTTCTTCAGCGTGGGCACGTCCAGCGAAATCAATCGCAGCACCATGGCTCCACCCATGATCGACTGCGAACAGTTGACCCGGCATCGCACCATGCCTTCGTAGAGAATAGCTGTGTCCAGTTCTTGCCGCGTCCGAAACTGCTCTTGTTGCGCTGGTGATAGTACTTCTTGAAGAAACTCTTCAAACTGGCGCGCTGTCACTTTGCCGTAGGTCTCTTGCTTGACCATCTTGCCTTGAATCCGAAAACGCACCGGTTCACCCACCTGAAGATGGATATCAGACGCACGTTGCTTGCATGCATCCTCAACCATGACCTGTACGGTGCCTTGCCGCTGGACATCGCGACCGGGTCCATCCAACGCGATCGCGTTGAGGCTCATTGCCTCCGTTCCTTGTGCTGTTGGTCCACAGTTGATGCGCCCCTGCATGAATCCGGGAATCCGCACATCCACGTCCAGTTTGCGTGTCTCCAGATAATACTTAAGTTGCTGAGGCGTTAGTACTTCCTGAAGGTAATGCCGAAACTGCTCTGGTGTAAGTGGCGCAAGATGATCCTGCGGCAGCAGCTTACCACTCATACGATAAAACGGTGGACGCCCTGGCTGAAGATATAAGGCTGTTGCTCCACGATCGTAAGCGTCTTGAACGACAAACCGGATGGATGTACTGGCATCAGGTTTTGATCCGGTAGAAGCATTAGTAGCAGTCATAACAAGTGGCTTCCAAAGCGAGGAGAAAGTGAGCGTGAGTTTCAGGGACGGGGCGTATCAGAATGGTGCGATCAGGAGAACAGTTGAGCAGTGGAAGAGGCAAACGCTGAATCAGGCCTTTGCTTAGTAGGCACTTATTAGCAGGCGCTTGCTAGCACTTCCCTGCACAACAGTACCGTTAAGCTGCTCAACAATGCCAGCGCTGAGCAAAATTGAGTCGCCGATGCTAAGGGGGCTGGGCCACGACTAAGCCAGGGTGCCCGTCTTTATGACCGCACGTAGCGACTTAAACGCAGTCATGGACAAAACTATTTAACCGACTCATCAGCGTTTCTGCAACCGAAAAAGGCGATGAACTAAGAACATCATCTTGCAGAGGTGTGTCTTCCGAAGACACATGGGGACTTATGGAACGAGTAGTTGCAAGCCAGGAGATCTGCTCCTGCAATCTAATCTACCCTGCTCAGGTAGAGCACTATCACATAAGCTTTAGTGAAGTTTGATGAAATCTTTATCAAGTGTCATCGATTACAATTGCTTATCTCAATCACTTTACGTTGCGATCCGGCAAAAGACCGGACTTCTTTGGCGTTTCTAAATGTTCATGGATGATGACTAACGCCTCGGCAAGCTTGCCAAGATGGGCATCCAACTGTTGCTTGCGGGCTAGTAAATGCTTCAGACGTTCGTGGCGATCGATCGCCAACTTCACCGCTGCAACCTGTTCTGCTGGACAGTGACGAAACCAGAGCTGCCCGTCGTCGCCCACGCCACAGAGCCGAAAACTGCCGACCGCTGAGTCAGGCGCAACCATTGGGTGAGAGAGGTTAGAGGCAGGTTGAATTGTTTGGGCGGCATCTTTGGGGGAATCGTAGGCTTCTAACCAGCCAGCCACAATGGGTCCTTCAGTATAGATTGCTTCCATCTGCTGTAAAAGCTGCTGTAGCTCGTCCTGCCAACCAGTTGCAACTTGCTCGATCGCTTTCAGTTGTTCTAGAGCACTGCCTGAAGTTGAGACCAGTGGTTCGCTCGTTACGGTAGAAGCGATGAACCCCGGCAAACTGGGTGCTTTTGCCGTACCTACGCTGGGCGATCGAGGGGGGTTCACGGTTGCCGCTATGCTCGGTGAGGTTGCTGCCACCGCTGCGGCAATGAGTGGTGGCAGCACTGACTGATGATCATTGAAGGGCGTCTCAGCCTGCCTGTGGGTCTCAATAGAAGGTTCACGGATGATGGGAAAGGACTGTATGGCTTGAGGGAGCACGGTAGCGGTGGAGCTAGATTCGACGGATTCTGGCTGTTGTTGAATTGCCAATTGAGCCAGCATTGACTCAATTCGTCTCAAATCTTTTCTCATAATGGTTCTACACGGTTCACGACAGTTGAGTTTGCTGTGCGATCAGTCTCAGCCATGAAGAGCCGCGACCCCTTTGGGGCAGAGAGGTTTGCATCTGCTGCAGATGCTTGCGACAGCCATCTGAGGGCTACAGATTACTCTGCAAAGCATCAGAAGGTGACATATAGATGCATTGATACGCACGAATTGGATGATTATGCTCCAGGTTTTGCTAACGAGCACAAAAGGTTTGACTCAACTTTAGATGACTTGGGTCAAATCGTCTCTTGAAGAGTTATGAGGACGACAGTCTTCCGTTGTCTACTAACAGCACGACAGCATAGGCTGAAATCCCTTCTTCGCGCCCGGTCGCATCAAGCCTTTCGTTCGTCGTTGCTTTAATACCAACTTGATCGGGTTGCAGCTTAAGAGCCGTAGAAAGCCGATCGCGCATTGCCTGAATATGGGGCTTAAGCTTTGGGCGCTCTGCTACAACCACTGAGTCAATATTGCCAATCTGCCACCCCTTGTCTTGGATCAGGTGATCGACCTGCATCAGTAAGGCAATGCTGTCTGCCCCTTTCCATTTGGGATCAGTCGGCGGAAAGTAATGCCCAATATCCCCCAGACTAAGCGCACCTAGCATCGCATCCATAATGGCATGGGTGAGAACATCGGCATCGCTGTGCCCCAGCAAGCCCAATTCATGCTCAATTTTCACCCCGCCCAGAATGAGCGGGCGATCGCTGACCAATCGGTGTATATCGTACCCATTACCAATCCGGATATTCGTCATCAGCCCACAGCACTCAACGTTTCGATTATAAGTTGATGCGTGTAGTCAGCCTTCTAAAGGAGTTTTGAGTAGCACTAGCTCCGAAGGAGCCACTTCGTTAATGCGCCGACAAGCTAGAGAGTTTTGAGTAGCACCAGCGCCAAAGGAGCCACTCCGTGTTTCTTGTATACCGGAGGCTTTATGCGCAGTTACGCTAGAGAGTTTTGAGTTCAGTCGTCAAAATTCAGATCATTCCCAACCCCCAACCCCTAACCCCAAACATCAAGCAATCGGCACCAAATCTGAGTAATCCGCTTTCAAGTCTGCTTCTGTTAAGCTGTCCAGCGGATCTTGAGGTGTCCAGAGAAGTTCAAACGCTAGCAAATAGCGCGAACTTACCAACAAAATATCCTTCAACACATCACGCAGCAGAGAGCCAGAATAAATCTCATTAAAGAGGGGTTGATCATCAGCCGTTCCTAACAGCAAAGTTACCACAATGTAAGCAGGGTTATCGCTAGCAGTTGGTGCGGGGGGCGTGGGTTGCTGGCTAACCACTCCATTGACATTGCTTAAGGTTTCAGCGCTGAATTTAGCGCGTTCTTGCATAGAGAACTTATTAAAGAGCGCTTCTGCTTCTTCCCGACTATCAACGGTGTGCGATCCTGCTAAAACATGCGTCCAGAAATCTTCGTTCTCCAGTAGCACATTCGCTGTCTCTTGCAACAGTTCAAACAGTCCCTCTGGCGTGGCCGTGTTTGACCGTAGCGCGATCGCTGAGAATTGGGTTTGGAGACGTTTAGCCCGCGATCGCAGCACCACCTGTAGCCTGCTGACCGTCACAATATCATTCGTTAATTCGGGACTGTCTAAAGATTCGCTTTCTGAAGATTCTTGTAAGTATGGTTCCATAACACCCTATTGTGCAGCATTTGCTGATTGAGATGGTTTGAGTATACGGTCATATGGCTTTATCGCTACAAAACCATAAAGCGACAAAGGCAAGTTGGGGCATTGGCAACGGCTGTTCCTTCGCTCTATGTCATGGGCGAGACGCTCAAATTAGAAGCCAATTTTTCAGCATTCCTCACCCATTTATCCCCACCACCATCAAGCATGCCGCCACGGTGCCTGCTTAAATTTGCACCATGTCTGTGTATTCGGTTAGCAATTCGTCATAGGTCAGGCTATCGGACGAATCCTGAGGGCTCCAGAGCAGTTCAAACGTCATCAGGTAGTCAGACGGAAGAGAGGCTAGTTGTTCTAACACCTGGGTCAACTCTTCTTGCGTTCGTACCTTGTCGAAAAGGGGCTTGTCATGTGCGGTTCCAACCAATAGCGTCACGACGATATAGGAAGCGGGGTCGTCCTCAGGATCAGGCTTAAACCGATCGTTCTTGCTCACCCTGCCGCCCACATTGGTCAAGGTCTCGACACTAAACTTGCTACGTTCAGTAATCGAAAGCTTGTTAAAGAGAGCTTCTGCATCTTCCCGTCTTTTGACTGTTTTGGAGTCTGCCAGGACGTGTGACCAGTTTTCAGGCATGCGCAGCAATGCTAAAGCGGCTTCTTGTACAAGTTGTAGCAGCCCTTCTAAGGTATCTGTATCGACCTCCAGGCTCAGATTGGTCAACTCTGACTGGATCTCGCGTGCTTCTGCCAACAACGCTACCTGGATTTTGCTCACGGTGACGGTGTTGTTGTCCAGTTCGGCGTTACCTGTTGCCCCGTCTGGGTTACGCATGACTTTAAAGAAAAGGAAAGCAAGCCCAATGCCGACGATCGCAAAGATACCAAGGACAAAGAGTACGATGATCCAACCAAGGGCAGAATCATCAGTCGTTGAGGCTTGGCTGTTGTTAGAGCCATTATTGGAGCCATTGCTGTACCCGTTGTTGCGGTAGGGATCATTGTAGATGGTGGGTCCACCTGGCACTGGCACAATGACCGTACCACCGCCGCTGTTATAGGAGCGATCGCGCGAGTAAGACGGGCTATTGCTGAAACTGCTCGAAGAACCAGACGAGCGGGAACTAGAGCCTGATGATTTAGAACTACTAGAACCCGACGATCGGGACGGAGACGAACGAAAGGAACCGCCTCCACTGCGTCCACCACTACTACGAGCGGTAGCAGCGGCATCAAAGGTCAGGTGTGAACTGGTTGTATCTGTAGCAGGGTGAATGGTGATCGTGCTCGCTAGTAGTGCTCCTACAGCGAGGGCACTATAGCGCCGAAAGCTTGAATGTCCCATGAGGTGAATTTATGAATAGATTGTCCGATCGCAAGCCGTCACGCCTGACCTACACCCATTGTAGGCAATCCACTCTGGGCAAGCGTGTCTTGCTATGATTCTTGACTGAGGTGCTCTGCAAGCCATTGAGCGTAGAGGTCAGGGCGGCGATCGCGGGTACGTTCAAGTTGCTGGGTCTTACGCCACTGCGCGATCGCCTGGTGATTCCCCGATAGCAACACGTCGGGTACGCTCCATTCCCGAAAAACAGGCGGACGAGTGTATTGCGGAAAATCGAGCAGGCCATCTTCAAAGCTCTCAGCTTTCAGGGATTCGGCTTTGCCAACGGTGCCTGGTAATAAGCGGATCACCCCATTGAGCAGTGCCAGTGCTGGAATTTCGCCGCACGTCAGCACAAAATCGCCAAGCGACACTTCGTGCGTGACCAGGTGCAGCACCCGCTCATCCACCCCTTCATAATGTCCGCAAATGATGACGAGTTGATCCCAGTCGATCGCCAACTGCTGAAACATCGATTGCCGCATCGGCTCACCCTGAGGGGTCATCAATAGCACCGCACGCCGGGGCAACGCAGGTAAGGATTCAACCGCCGCAAAAATTGGCTCGGGTTTCATTAACATGCCTACCCCGCCGCCATAGGGTTCATCGTCTACTCGATGATGCTTATCCGTTGTAAAATCGCGGGGATTGGTAAAGTGCACTGTGGCGATTTGCTTCGCCAAAGCTTTACCCAGCAAGCCCGAACTCAAGGGTGAGGCAAAAAAATCGGGAAAGAGCGTGACAAGATCAAAGCGCATTGTAGTTGAACGGTAGACTAGAAGGCGTTACCAACTTGCAAGCCCACCTCGTCCTGGTTTAAGGTTCATCGTTTCAACCCTATCAGTTAGATGAAAAAATTGAATAAAATCTTGTGGTCAGTTAACTTACGTTTCCACGATCTGGCATGATGAAGCCTGAGAGAGCGAAAGGCTTTAAGGTGCGGTTTGGGTCTGCAACGATCGCGCTTAATGTCTTAGTCTCAGTCCTTTCAATCGTTTTGCCAAGCAAACATTATGATGAGGACAATGAGCGAGGCACGCGGCAATATGGATAAAGGCAGCGTCTATACCTCAGTCATAAAGCTATGGGAGCGCTTTTTCCCGACTGCGCCCGACCTTACAGCGTCGCAAATCGACTTTCAGTGCCTTGGAGAGAACATGCCCCAATCTACAAAGACTGCCATTATGGTCATTGGGGGAGCAGAAGATAAGGTTCACGGACGGGAGATTCTGTACAACTTTTTCGGTCGTTCAGGGTCTACCGAGGCTCGCATCGCCATTATTCCCTCTGCTTCCCGAGAACCTGCCATTATTGGCGATCGCTATCTAACAATCTTTGGCGAGATGGGCGCAAAAGGGATCGAAATTCTGGACATCCGCGATCGCGAGCAGTGCGAAGATCCCCTGATGCAAAGTTACGTTGAAAACTGTACAGGCGTCTTTATGACCGGTGGTGACCAACTGCGCCTTTGTGGACTTTTGGCTGACACACCGCTCATGAAAACAGTACGAGAACGGGCACAGAAAGGTGACATTACGCTTGCAGGGACGAGTGCAGGCGCAGCGGTCATGGGTCATTATATGATTGCAGGTGGAGGCAGTGGTGAGTCACCCAACCGAGCGTTGGTTGATATGACGACAGGATTGGGTATCATTCCTGAAGTCATTGTGGATCAACATTTTCACAACCGTAATCGGATGGCTCGGCTCATGAGCGCGATCGCGGCCTACCCCGATCGAATGGGCATTGGCATTGATGAAGATACCTGTGCGCTGTTTGAAGGGGATGGTACGCTGCAAGTAATTGGTAAAGGAACCGTGACCATCTTAGACCCAGGCGAACTGTGTTACACCAATCACCCCAAGGTTGGTGCAACCGACCCGCTCAGCATTGGTAACCTTCGGCTGCATATCTTGAGCCATAGCGATCGCTACGATTTTCACAAGCGCATGCCCATCTTTCCCGGCTGCGGCATCACTTGAAGGTTTCAAGCAAGCGGAAGCATAAATTCTCACTGAACTAAACTCAGTAGGCAGTTTCTGTCAAAGCGCGGCGTTACCTTTACAAGGCAACGCTTCCAATGACATCTTGAGGATGAAAGTTTCCTTTCCCCTATCCCACACGACCGGTCCTGCTGTTTTTGCCGAATGCTTTAAGTCGGGTTCCCCACATTTTAACTCCAAAATGTTCGCCATGAACAGTATGTCAGCTTTTGAGGGTTTGAAACTGGTTAATCGGTTCCCTATACATCGTTTTAAACACAACTATTTGATGCAACCGCCTGGTGCGCCGTGAGCCAGCTTTGAATCGGGTATCTCATCACATTTGCTTTAGATACACCTAATCAGACACATCTAATCAGAGTCCCTCCTAAACCTTCAGTGTCATGAAAATACTCAAAATACAGACATTACGTGGTCCCAACTATTGGAGCATTCGACGCCAAAAGCTCATCGTGATGCGTCTGGATTTGGAGGATCTAGCAGACAAGCCCTCAAATGTGATTCCCGGTTTCTACGAAGGGCTGACCGAAGCATTGCCCAGCCTGATTGAGCATTTTTGTTCGCCCGGGTGCCGGGGTGGTTTCCTTAGTCGCGTTAAGGAAGGCACGATGATGGGGCATATCATTGAGCACGTTGCCCTGGAACTTCAAGAATTGGCAGGCATGATCGTTGGGTTTGGCCGCACCCGTGAAACCGCCAATCTGGGCACCTATCAGGTGGTGTTTGAGTACCAGGACGAACAGGCAGGACGCTATGCTGCCAGAGCAGCCGTGCGGCTTTGCCAGAGCATTGTTGAAACGGGACATTACCCCAAAGAAGAACTGGAACAAGACCTGCAAGATTTGCGATCGCTCTGGGCTGATGCCTCGCTAGGTCCCAGTACTGAAACGCTGGTAAAAGAGGCAGAAGCACGCGGCATTCCCTGGTTTCAACTCAGTGCCCGCGCCATGATTCAGTTAGGGTATGGCGTGCATCAAAAGCGCATTCAGGCAACGCTGAGCAATCGCACCAGCATTCTGGCGGTAGAGCTTGCGTCCGACAAAGAAGGCACCAAGCAAATCCTACGGGAAGCAGGCGTTCCGGTTCCTCGTGGGACGGTGATTAGCTACCTGGACGATCTGGAAGGCGCGATCGCCGACGTGGGTGGATATCCGATCGTCATTAAGCCACTGGATGGCAATCATGGTCGAGGCATCACGATCAACATCACAAATTGGGATCAGGCGGAAGCTGCTTACGATGCCGCTAAAGAAGTCTCCAGAGATGTAATTGTCGAGAGGTTTTATCAGGGACGGGATCATCGCGTTCTGGTTATTAACGGTAAGGTTGTAGCCGTAGCTGAGCGCGTCCCCGCTCATGTCGTGGGCGATGGCAAACTGACGATCGACCAACTCATCGAGCAAACCAATCTCGATCCCCGGAGAGGTGAAGGGCACGAGAATGTGCTGACCAAGCTGGAAGTCGATCGCACGACCTGGCAACTATTGGAAAAACAGGGCTATACCCTCGATACCGTGCTGCCAGAGGGGGAGATCTTCTACTTGCGCGCCACCGCGAATTTGAGTACGGGTGGCATTGCGGTCGATCGCACAGACGATATTCATCCTGAAAATATTTGGCTGGCACAACGGGTTGCCAAAATCATCGGCCTGGATATTGCCGGGATCGACGTAGTAACGGCTGATATTTCGCGTCCGCTCAGTGAAGTCGATGGCGTCATTGTTGAAGTCAATGCGGCTCCTGGCTTCCGGATGCATGTTAGCCCTAGTGAAGGCATTCCCCGTAATGTGGCGGAGCCTGTCTTAAGTATGTTGTTTCCGCCTGGTGCCCCTAGCCGCATACCCATCATTGCGCTGACTGGCACCAACGGCAAAACCACAACCACCCGTCTGACGGCACACATCTTTAAGCAAACGGGGCAAGTCGTTGGCTACACTACAACGGATGGTACGTACATCGGTGATTACCTGGTCGAGCCGGGAGACAATACAGGGCCGCAGAGCGCTCGCCTCATCCTGCAAGATCCAACTGTTGAAGTAGCGGTGTTAGAAAGCGCTAGAGGTGGCATTCTTCGCTCTGGGTTAGCGTTTAACGCCTGCGATATTGGTGTTGTGCTGAACGTAGCCGCCGACCATCTGGGCCTTGGCGACATCAATACGATCGAGCAAATGGCACAAGTAAAAGGGGTCGTGGCCGAAACTGTGATGCCCGGTGGCTATGCCATCTTGAACGCGGATGATCCTCTAGTGGCAGCGATGGCCGATCGCGTCAAGGGACAAGTGGCTTATTTCTCCATGAAGCCAGATAGCCCGTTGATTCGATCGCACACACAGCAAGGCGGACTGGCTGCCGTCTACGAAAACGGTTATTTATCAATTCTTAAGGGCGACTGGACGTTGCGGATTGAGCAGGCGGTGAATGTACCCCTCACGTTGGCAGGACGGGCACCCTTTATGATTGCCAACGCGCTGGCTGCAAGTTTGGCGGCCTTTGCTCAGGGCGTTCGCATTGAGGATATTCGCGACGCACTGATGACCTTCCAGGCATCGACCGAGCAAACGCCTGGACGGATGAACCTGGTCAACCTTGGTCGGTATCATGCCCTGGTCGATTATGCTCACAATGCCCACAGTTACGAAGCGTTGGCTGGCTTTGTGCAAAACTGGCCCGGTGAACGGATTGGTGTAGTGGGTGGCCCTGGTGATCGTCGGGATGAAGACTTCGTCACGCTGGGCAAACTCTCGGCACAGATGTTCGATTGTATCATCATCAAAGAAGACGACGACACACGGGGTAGACCACGCGGAGCCGCCGCCGCTTTAATTAGCGAGGGGATTGCTCAGGTAAAACCAGACGCACGGTACGAAACGATCCTTGATGAGACCACGGCAATTCAGACTGCTCTGGATGCAGCCTCGCTTAACGGTCTGGTCGTGATCTTGCCTGAAAGCGTCACTCGCGCCATTAGCTTGATCGAAGCACGTCGCCCAGACAAACCACAGACCCCTGCCCCCGTTGCCGTAAAGCCAGCGGAAAATGGACAGGCTGCCACTAACCATTCAGAACAACTACAGACGGTTTCCGAGACCAATCCAGAAGAATCTGTAGAATACGTTAACTTCAGCCGCTAACCCGTTTGTGAAGCAATCTCAGGATCGTGAGGAGCAGGTTAAACCTTAGACAACCCTGCACGTAGTGTCGATCGGCTTACTTCCAGTCATTTCTATTTCTGACATGACTGATCTATTCATTCAAATAGCGGAACTAGTCGATCGCGCCCCGTTCTTTAAGCCACATCTGCTAAAGCGTGATCGTTGTTTTGCCAGCACCATTCGATTGTTTGGCAACTCTGAAAGCTAGCACTAGCAATTTGGGCGATCAACAATTTTATTTGACCGCTCTTAACACTTGCTCAGCCGTCAGTTTTAAGCTTGGAAAGGTGAGTGAAACGATCGGCTGATTACCTCGAAGCTGTTGAATCTCATACTCCCCATTCACTAACGTACAGATAGAGAGGGTAGGTTGTTTAGGTTTCCCAATGTGTCGAGTTCCGCCTAAGCCTGCATAGTCTGCAATCCAATATTCGGGAATGCCTAAAACTGCGTAATCTTCAACCTTACGGGCATAATCATTTTGCCAGTTGCTACTCACAACTTCCGCTACAAATTTAATCGAACTGCCCAGCGTGAGAATTGACTGATCAGACCAGAGCGGCTCTTTGGCTAGTTCATCGCGATCGACAACTAGAACATCAGGGCGAAAGGCGGTCATGCCACTGTTAGAAGGGCGCAAGAGTCCCCGTTGGAGAACGAACCAAGGTAAATCTGTTCCGTCGATTTGGACGCAGAGCTTTGCAGTAATGAAGGCTGCTACCTCTTCATGCAAGCCTGTTGGTTCCAAGTCGAACACCTCTCCATCGATCAATTCGTAGCGGTTGTCGCTGCCATAACAGGCGAGAAATTCGTCAAAGCTAAGTGGCTGCTGTTGTATTGGCTGGTTGATTGCAATAGTCATCGGTCAACTTAGCCCGATCAATATCTTCACAGCCTACCAAATAGAAGCAGTGAGGGACACGTAACGCATTAATGTTATTGGACGAGTGCCCTAATTGCATATAGGAATCAATGCGATCGCACTCGCTCATCGATCGCACCCTATCACTTCAACCGCATCTGCTAAAGCGCGATCGTTGTTTTGCCAACACTATTCGATCTTTGGGCAGATTCGAAGCTTTTAGTGCCAAAGGTTTGAGCGATCGTAGCCACGGATAGCCAATTGTAGTCGGCACTCGCAAACAGAGACGGGACAGCATACACCCTACGTTACTTATTGCCACTATCTTTAAAGGAAACGAAACCAACCATATTTTCGGCTTCTTTATGTGCAGAAAGCAGTTTATCAATATCAGGCGTTTTCCCTTCTGAATACTCTAGAATTGCTTGCTCTAAATGTCTGAAGGCTCTCCAAACATCGCTTGCTTTACCTTGTACATTGAAAGAATTTAGTAAAGCTGTAAGTAAGGCAGCTGTAAATGTTAAAGCTTTCAGCCAAACACCGTTTTTCAACTCATCTGTGAATGTAGCTGCAACTAGCGAAGTAACAACTGAAGCTATGGCAAGCACAATAAACAAAGCTTGTAAAATTCCAGCCCAAATGCCATATCTTTTCACCCTTTCTCTAATTTGGCGAGGGACTTGTCTGAAATCACTACTATTATCAATATTCATAAGTTCTTAAAATCTTTGCAGAATTGAACAAGTTGATTTAGAGGCTGTTTGAAAAGGGGGAGGGGTGTGACAAATTACGCCAACCGTCGCACCATGAGTCGGATCATCGCGAGATAAATCATGGTTTCAGCGGTTTCTGGAAGTAGTTCATAATCACAATTGAGCCGCCGATACCATTGCCACCAGCCAAACGTCCGTTCGACAATCCAACGCTTTTTCAGGAGCACAAAGCCTTTAGTCTGTTCAGGGCGCAGCACGGGGTAAATGACCCAGCGGAAGCGATCCATCACCCATTGCACAAAGGGTTGACCACTATAGCCACCATCGACCCAGACGAGGTAGAGGCGACAGACTTTCGCACCCAGCTCAGACAGTCGTTGCAGCACCCGTTTGCCGCCCTCGCGTTCCGGTAGACTCGCTGCGGTCACCAATACAACCATCACTAAACCCAGTGTATCCACGACGGTATGCCGTTTACGCCCTTTGGTGGCTTTGAAGCAGTCAAACCCCACGGCCTGTTGCACCATCGCCACCGTGGGTACCGTTTGACTATCGAGAATCACCTCGGAAGGACTTTCGGGGCGTCCAGTCGCGACCCGTGTCCACGCTCGTAACCGCTCATGGAGCGCTTGCCAGGTGCCGTCCTTGCGCCAGTTGCGGAAGTAGGTGTACACCGTTTGCCACGCGGGAAAGTCGCCAGGAATGTCTCGCCATTTACAGCCCTGCGTGACCACGTAAAAAATGGCGTTCAGCACTGCCCACAGATTGGTACTGCGCGGGCGACCACCGGGTTTGGCAGGCGGCAGCAGCGGCTGGATTAAGTCAAATTGGGCGCGGGTCAGGTTGCTTGAGTAGAATTTAACCATCGCTCTCACGGGGCTGGACTTCACTACTGACAGCCTACCGTGTGAGCTTTTTTACGGTCTAGACGACTTTTCAAACAGCCTCTTAGACACATCTTATACCAATGTAATTTATTAAGCTCACTTCTCCTGATGTTGATTTGGCACGAGCGAACGCTGCTTCCGTTCAAGCTGTCGTTACTAACACTCACGTTATCGTTACCAACGCTCACGTTATCGTTCCAACGCTCAAGCGGTGGTGACTTCTGCACAAGTAATCGTTACTTACGCTCAAGCTGTCGTTACTTACACTAGAGCGATCGTTAGTAATGATGAAGCTGTGGTTACTAATGGTAAAGCTGTGGTGACTAACGGTGAAGTTACCGTAAAGCATATTTAGGCGATCGAGCTTTCTGCCTGCGTATAAATGCACGTGCCCCTTTCTCAGCAGTGCGATCGTCACTGGTAAGAAATGAAACGATCGATTGCTGCTGTTTCCCTGGTACTGGATGTTGCCGATCGTAGCCGAAGGACACGCTACTCTGGTCAGCGTACGAAAGAAGAGATGAGCAGTGCCAGCTTCAGCCTTGCGTCGATGCTTAATCGTGCGATCGATGTGATCGAACCGGTGAACCTTCTGTGATAAAAAGCACAGGCATCTGTGACCACTCTTCACTCCATTACTAAAATTTTCGTTCATCGTTGAATGATTTCCAGGTCGCTCAAATAGGACTATACAAATCCTTATGCTTTTACCCAGATTCTATTTTCTAAAAGCCGATGAACAGCTTCTGGTCGAAGACTTTACGCAACAGTTTGTTGTTAACGGTCCTACCTTCTTCTTAGCAAGACCGCTCCTCAAAATCACTCGTCGTAAAGCTTTAACGCTGGGACCCACTGACTATGTTCGCATTCGTAATCGCTTCACGGGTGAACTTCGCAATCAAAGGGGGCCAGGACTGCACTTTTTGGATGCCAATGAGGAGGTTGCCAAAAAGCTGACAGCACTACCCTTATCGCGCAACCAGTATGTAAAAATCATCAATCAGCAAACGGCTGTCACTCGCATGGTGCGTGGTGAAACCCTTGTCTACCTCGACCCAAGTGAAGAACTACTGGGAGGCGTACAAGAGGGAATTAATATTGACGATGAGACGGCTGTCTTGGTGCGGACGATCGAAACGGGTCAGTTGCAGCTCATCACAGAACCTCAGGTGTTCTTTCCAGACGCCAATCAGACGATTGAGGCGCGGCGAAAGCCTGTCTTGCTCAAGCAAAATCAGTACGTCAAAGTTATCGATAAAAGTACAGGTGCCATTCGCGTGGTGCGAGGCGAATGCCGCTTTTACCCAGAACCAACGGAAGAATTGTTAGGCAGCATTCAGGATGGCGTGAACGTAGATGAACATACCGCTGTCCTGATCCGCGATACAGAATCGGCGCAACTTGATTTAGTCACAGCACCCCAGGTGTTTATTCCAGGCCCGACGCAGGAGGTTGTGCGCTTACAGCAACGCATTCTGCTGGAAGACCATGAGGCCGTAGTGATTAAAGATCGACTGGGACAGTACCAGATCCGTCGTGGCACCGATCCAGAGCGTGCCTTCTTTCTGGCTCCGTATGCTCAACTTGTCGAATTCTGCTGGTCAAGAGGTGTGCATAAAGATAAGCGTGACCTAACGTTCACCCACATTGATTCTCGTCCCAAGTTCATGTCCTATGAATTTGAGGTGCGTACACAAGATAATGTCGAGCTTGTGCTGGCGATTACGTTGTTCTGGCAGATTATGCAGATTGAAGCCATGATCCGTACGACAGACGATGCCACCGGAGATGTGTGTGCACACGCCCGCAGCAGTATTATTCAGGCGGTTTCTCAAACGACACTAGAGCGCTTTCTGTCTAGCTTTAACGATCTCGTCCAAGAGGCCGTGCTCAATCCTGGTGATGGCTTTTACCAAAATAGAGGGGTGCAAATTCACTCAACAGAAGTGCGCTCTATTGCTTGTAAAGATCCAGAAACGCAACGGATTCTGATGGAAATTATTCAGGAGACGACAAATCGGCTCAACCAACTCCAAAAACAAGAAAGCAGTAATGAAGTTCAACTGAGACAACTCGAAGGTGACATTGCCGCAGAACAAATGAAAGGACAGCTTTTGGACTTACGGCAGGAACATGCGAAAACTGAGGCAACGACGCAAGGTGCAGCGGAAGCCATTCGAGTGAAGGCATTTCTTGAAGGTCTGGGTGAGCAGTTGTCGTCTGAGGACAAACTTTTCTTGTTTAATTTGCTGCGGAAACAGGATGCGATCGCCGCTCTTAGCGCAGGGACGGCACAACTGTACTTCACCCCAGCAGATGTGAATTTAAGCATTGAAGCACGACCGCTCTCAGGTGGAGCATCCCTTCAAGGGATTGAGCCAGCATGAGTAAGCAAAAGGCAAGAGGCAGAGGGCAGAAGGCAGAAGGTAAACCCTCGCTTATCACAGCGTTGATCGCGACAGGGTATCCTAACTAACCTGCGTACCAGCTATGGAGGACTTACAACGGTTACTGATTGAGTAAGCCACAGTCCTGTCAATAAGGGTGTGGGGGATAGGGTGTAGGGTGTGGTGAATGCAAATGAAAACGGCTGTAAAAGCGTTGTGTAGACTGGTTTTCAGCAGTTAATCCATCCATCGCCACTCAAGATTGCACATCTATTGTGACTGGTGCTTAAGGAAAGAGTTGATCTAGCGCGATCGCAAGCTCTGGAAAGACGCTCGCACTCAGGGTATCCGCTTCACTCAAAACAACCTCCTGCGCGTAACCATCATCCTGCGGATCACGAAACACGTACACCTGTCGGGTATTCACATCCAAAATCCAGTACTCCAAAACTCCCGCTTTGGCATAGAGGGGTGCCTTGATCGTGCGATCGTCTTTCAGAGACGTATCGGCAACCTCAATCAGCCAGAAAACATCGTTTGGTGTGGGATGGCGATCGGAGTATTCCTTTGCATCAAAGCGAACGATCGCAATGTCGGGTTCTGGCTCAGAGTTAGGCTTCAGCGTAACCGGAAGTTGCATCCGTATATAAGCACGTTCAGCTAAAAGCCGATCCAGGTAACGAACCGTTCGTTGTGTCGTTGAGGCGTGAGGCGGTAACTGAGGACTCATCCTAACAATCTGTCCTTGTAAAAGCTCCACACGATCGCTCGGTGTCAAAATGCCCGCTTCAATCATGCGGTGGTATTCTTCAACCGTCCAGAGGCGAACCTTTGTAGAAGTCATCGCTTTCCGTTACTACTTCACCGTTATCGCTAGCTTTAGTATGGCAGTTGACAAGGACGATCGCTTTGCAAAAAACCGGGGTTCTAGACACAACCTACCGGCTCAAGCGATCACTCCTGATAGAGAGACACAGATGAGTCGGTGTTAATTTCACTCATGCTTTTAAGCGTTACGTCCCGCCATGACGCCACCATCGACGTTCCAGGTCGCACCAGTGACCCAGGCAGCTCGATCAGAGAGTAAGAAAACTACAGCCTCGGCAATATCCTGCGGTTGCCCAACCCGTCCAAGAGGATGAAAGGTGTTCAAGCCCTGTAGCGTCGTATGAATGTCCTCTGGCTGGATAAAGGCTCCATAAATCGGCGTTTCTACCACTGCGGGAGCGACAGCATTGACGCGAATCTGGTATTGAGCCAGTTCCATTGCTAAATGCTGCGTGAGAGAGTGCAAGCCAGCTTTCGCCATCGAGTAAGCAGAGGAGGGCGTAGCGAGAATCGCCTGATGTGCCCACATGGAACCAATATTGACAATCGCACCGCCTTGCCCGTGCTGAACCATGTTACGAGCGACCTGCTGAGTCGCAAAGAAGGTGCCATGATTGAGATTGAGGTAGCGATCGTAGTCCGCCTCGGTATGGTCAAGAAAGGCTTGTGGCAGAAAAACACCAGCAGCATTGACCAGATAATGCACACTGGGTAGCTCAGACGCGATGCGCTTCACCAGTTGAGATGTCTCGTGTCGATCGCTGATATCTGCCTGCCATATCTGCACCCCGCCGAATTGCTTGAGATGAGTCGCTGCTTTTTGAAGTTTGTCAAAGTTACGCCCGACAATGGTTACAGTTGTGTCATGCGTCAAAAGAAGCTCTGCCACTGCCTGCCCAATGCCGCTACTACCGCCAATAATCAATGCTTGCTGATGTTGAAAATTCTGGTACATGGTGTTCTCCTGCGGCTTTGCGGTAATGCGTTTACAGCAAGCATGGTAAGCAACTTATAGTTAGTGCGAAAGTAGGCACCTTTTAGTGCGATAGGCACTTTGGGGTAGAAATTAAGGCACCGTATAGAAAAAAAGATGCGTTCGATGAGCGAAAAGCAAGCAGGTGAAACAACTTCAGCCGCAGCAATGGTTGAATACATTGTTGGTTGCAAGTGGTCAATTCAAATTCTGACCTTGATTTGTCAAGGAGTCGATCGTCCCGGAGCCATTACACGCTCTATTAATGGACTGACAACAAAAGTACAAAACGACTGTCTCAATAAGATGGTTAGCTTTGGCATTTTAGAAAAGCATTCCTACCCAGAAGTTCCACCACGAGTTGAATACAAACTCACAACGTTTGGACAACGCTTTGTTGTGATTTTGGACGCAGTGGCAGCACTACAGCAAGAAATCGACGCTGGTTCCGTAAACTGGCACAATTAAGCCCGATCGCGGTGGGAGATTGGCTAGTTCATGCGGCATCATTAAGATCAGCAAATAATTTCCTACAGACCCCCATCACGTTTCATGGCTACCCCCCCCCAAGGCGATCAAACTAAAGGCGCTCAAATTCGGCAAACATTTTTGGACTTCTACGCAGCGAGAGGGCACAAGATTTTGCCCAGTGCCTCCCTGGTGCCGGAAGATCCGACGGTGCTGCTGACGATCGCCGGGATGTTGCCGTTTAAGCCCATCTTTTTGGGACAGCGTCCGGCGGAGGTTCCGCGTGCCACCACGTCGCAGAAGTGTATTCGCACCAACGATATCGAGAACGTGGGACGGACGGCACGGCACCATACCTTCTTTGAGATGCTGGGCAACTTCAGCTTTGGCGACTACTTCAAGTCGCAGGCGATCGCGTGGGCGTGGGAGTTGTCCACGAAAGTCTTTGGGTTGCCGCCCGAACGGTTAGTCGTGAGCGTGTTTGAGGAAGACGACGAAGCCTTTGCGATCTGGCGGGATGAGATCGGCATTCCTGCACATCGGATTCAGCGCATGGGCGAGAAGGATAACTTCTGGGTGTCGGGTCCGACGGGTCCGTGCGGTCCCTGCTCCGAAATCTACTACGACTTCCATCCCGAAAAGGGCGACGACCACATTGACCTGGAAGACGACACTCGGTTTATCGAGTTCTACAACCTGGTGTTCATGCAGTACAACCGGGATGCGGCAGGCACGCTGACCCCGCTGCAAAACAAGAACATCGATACGGGCTTGGGGCTGGAACGGATGGCGCAAATCCTTCAGAAGGTGCCCAACAACTACGAGACTGATTTGATTTTTCCGATTATTCAAAAGGCAGCCGTGATCGCCAATATCGACTATGCCACTGCAGACGAAACCACCAAAATCGCGCTGAAGGTCATTGGCGATCACGTCCGCGCCGTCGTCCACATGATTGCCGATGGCATTGTGGCTTCCAACGAAGGACGGGGCTACGTGCTGCGTCGGCTGATTCGTCGTGTGATTCGCTATGGTCGCCTGATTGGCATTAGTAGCGAATTCACGCCTAAAGTAGCTGAAGCTGCGATCGCCCTTTCAGAGTCCGCCTATCCCAACGTACGTGTCATGGAGCGGACGATCAAAGTCGCGCTGCAACGAGAGGAAATCAGCTTCTTAAAAACGCTCGATCGGGGTGAAAAGCTCCTGGCAGAAATCACCGAAAAAATGGGCGCAGGCGGACAAATTTCTGGCACCGACGCATTTACGCTCTATGACACCTACGGTTTCCCGCTGGAATTGACCGAAGAAATTGCGGCTGAAAAAGGTCTGACCGTTGATGCCAAAGGGTTTGAAACCGAAATGGAACGGCAACGTCGGCGTTCTCAAATGGCGCATGAGACGATCGACCTCACCGCTCAGGGCACCCTGGATCACCTGGCAGAGCATATCGAACAAACCGAATTTCTGGGTTATACCCAAGCTGCAACCGAAGCCGTTGTGCAGGTCTTGATGGTAAACGGCAAGCCCAAACAAGCGGTAGAAGCAGGCATGGATATCCAAATCGTGCTGGATCAAACGCCGTTCTATGCCGAATCGGGTGGACAGGTGGGCGATCGCGGCTACCTCTCTGGCGAGGATGTTTTAGTACGGATTGAAGATGTGCAGAAAGAATCTGCTTTCTTCGTCCATTACGGTCGCGTCGAGCGAGGCACGCTGCATACAGGGGATACGGTTACGGCTCAAATTGACCTGGCCTGTCGTCGTCGCGTTCAGGCACACCACACAGCGACGCACCTCCTCCAATCAGCGTTGAAAAAGCTGGTGGATGACAACATTTCCCAAGCGGGTTCGCTGGTCTCCTTCGATCGCCTCCGTTTTGACTTCCACTGCCCTCGCCCCCTGACGCCAGAGGAACTTCAGCAGGTTGAAGAACAGGTCAACACCTGGATTGCCGAAGCGCACCATGCTCATACGTCCATCATGCCGATCGCCGAAGCAAAAGCAAAAGGTGCGATCGCGATGTTTGGTGAGAAATACGGCAGCGAAGTCCGCGTGCTGGATGTCGCAGGTGTCTCGATGGAACTGTGCGGCGGCACTCATGTGAGTAACACGGCTGAAATCGGTCTGTTCAAAATCGTTTCTGAAACAGGCGTTGCGGCTGGCATTCGGCGCATTGAAGCCATCGCAGGTACCGCAGTGCTCGAATACCTGAATCTGCGCGATGCAATTGTGCGTGACCTGAGCGATCGCTTTAAGGTGAAGCCCGAAGAAATTAGCGATCGCATTACCGCACTGCAAACCGAACTCAAAACCACCCAAAAGCAACTCGAAACCGCGAAAGGACAGCTTGCCCTTGCCAAAGCGGATAGTCTTCTGTCCCAGGCTGAAGCGATCGGTGAGTTCCACATCCTCATCGCGCAACTCGATGGTGTTGACCCCGAATCGCTTAAAACCGCTGCGGAACAACTTCAGCAAAAGCTGACCAATGGCGCGGTTGTCCTTGGCTCTGTGCCCGAAGCCGATAAGGTTAGCCTTGTCGCTGCCTTCAGCCCTGCCGTCATCCAGAAAGGACTCCAGGCTGGGAAACTGGTAGGCGTGATCGCCAAACTCACAGGCGGTGGTGGTGGCGGACGACCTAACCTCGCTCAAGCAGGCGGACGCGATGCCAGCAAACTACCCGAAGCACTTGAGGAGGCCAAAAAACAGCTGACGTCTGGTTTGAGTTAATCTAAACCGTCTGAATTGTTATGACTCCACAAATCTTAGAGAAAACTACGTCCGTCAAAGAGCAACGCTTTCTCTTGCCAGGTTGCCATAGCTGGCAGGCATTCAAAGCGATTCAAGCGTTGATGGAAGAAGTACCAGGAATCCGGCTCACGTACCTGGATGGGTTTATTGAGTTTATGACGATCGGCGAACCTCATGAATTGATCAAAAAAGCAATCTCAATTCTGTTAGAAGTGTATTTCTTCGAGATGGGCATTGAATTTGTGCCCGTTGGAAGCGCCACTCGTGAAGTAGAAGGGCAAAGCGTTTCGTTTGAGCCAGATGAATCCTATTACATTGGTGAGAAAGAGAGTAAAGAGCAGCCTGATCTTGCGGTTGAAGTCATTATTACCAGCGGCAACATCAAAAAATTGGCGAAATATAGTCGTTTACAAATTCCTGAAGTCTGGTTTTGGGAAGACAACAATCTCTCTCTTTATCGGTGGCGTGAACAGGACTACGAAGCCATTTCTCGCAGCGAATTTTTGCCAGATTTAGATATTGCGTTACTGGTGTGCTGTGTGCTGATGCCTTCCCGCTTGGAAGCCAGACGCGAGTTTCTTAAAGGAATTCAACGTTAACCAATCGTCTTTTAGAGTGGGATTATGCTCCAATAAAGCCATCTGAAAAAGCTTTCGTTATGCAGAGCATGCCCTTAATCTACTTACTATTTCGATGGGCAAAATACCCGCGAAAAATTGAAAGGCTAAGACTTTATATCACTAGCCAAGGCACCCAAGTACCCCTTCATTGTGTGCCGCAACGTGTTGATAGAAAGTGCTTAATTTCTCGAAGTCTTCTTGTATCCACGTAAATTCGCTTTCATCCTCATCGCCACGAATTTTATAGACACTATGTTCACGCATTACTACCGGATCAAAGTGTTGGTGAAGCAATGCGGGTGTGATACCAGCTAAGAAATCGGCGATCGCAACCACATCATCGGGCAATGTGTAGCTAATACGAAAACCAATGGTGGTCTTAACCTGAGGATGTAGAATTGTGCTGCCAAAAATGGCTTTTTCAAGCGGGCTTAAATGAGGGCTTGGGTCAGGGTGAGAGTAATCCTGCCGTCGTTGCTCAGAAAGCAAGTAGTGGATTGTGTCCCAGCAACGACCCCACGCAAGGTAGCGAGAGTCCAAGCCCGGATACTGCTGTATGGTTTGCTGCGCTGCTTCGGCAAAGCTAAGCCACGGTTGTTCCGAAGTTATTGCACCGTTTCTTGCGATCGAACTGAAGAATTCCAGCAAACTGCCAAATTCAGGTTCTTGCCGCGATCGTTCCAGCAATGGGCATTCAGGCATTGCCTGATACGTCATATCGATACCCATCGGCAAATGTTAGAAACGTTCAACTTTAGCCTAAATGATGTTTGCAGCAATGGTGTCCGCAGAGCAGATACTTCCCATCCCAAGAAGCTCTGCGGATCTTATAGCTGTCTTCCTTTGCATCCACCACACCCTATACCCTTTAACCGGATTCACGAGGCTGTAGCTTACCTGACTGATCGCCGCTGAAGGTTGTGGGTTCGGCATCACTCAGCCAGCAACCAGCGCCAGATTTCGGGGAGTCGTCGTTGCCAGGAGGTTTCGTAGTGTGATTCGCCGTTGCCGAGCAAAAAGTGGACTTCGTGATCTTTGTAGCCCAGCCCTTTGAGGTGATTGTAGAAATTTTGCGTGATGGGAACATAGTCAAGCCAAACGCCATAGAACGAGTACTGCTCCTGGCTTCCCACATACAGATAGATTTTTGACCAGACATTTTCATGACGATCCCAGAACTTAAACATCCGATCGCCACCCCACATTAATGCAGGCGAAAGTCCACCAATGCGACCTACCGTCTGAGCGTACTTTTTGCCGATGTAAAGGGACATCAACCCGCCCATACTGGAACCCATCACGCCTGTCCACTGGGGCTGTGGGAGCGTGCGGTAAGTTTTATCGACGTAGGGTTTAAGCTGCTTCACCAAAAACTGAGCGCACAAGTCGCCCCGTCCACCCATCCAGGGAGAGTATTCAATCATGCGATCGCGCGTACTGTCGATCGCCACAATAATCCAGGGACGCACGCTCCCTTCTTTCACCAGCGCTTCCATCGTTGTGTTGGCGCACCAGGTATCGAACATGGCGGATTCAGGATGGGAAAACACATTCTGCCCATCAAACATGTACAAGACGGGAAACGATTGATTGGGTTGCTGGGCATACGCATCCGGCGTAAAGATGCGAATGGTGCGCGTCATCTGCTCAGCATCAGAATGGAAGTCACGGATAATTTGGATAGTGCCCATAGTTGAGTGAGGAAGGGTAAACGACGTGTAGTTGGGGGCTTAAAAAACGCATCTCTGCATCAAACCGTTGATGAATACACAGCCAGCGATCGCCATTCCTAACAGAGCGTGGAGAAAATTTAGAGTACAGAGAAAAATCGCTTGCAGAGAGATGGTTCCACCCCGCTAAGCTGAGTTTAATGATGAAAGCTTTGCCACCAAACTATGGAACTAATTCGCGCACACGTATGGATTTCGGGACGGGTTCAGGGCGTTGCCTACCGCATGACTACAGCGAAGATTGCCACACATCTGGGCTTAAAGGGCTGGGTGCGAAACTTGCCCGATGGACGAGTAGAGGCCGTGTTTGAAGGCGATGAAGCGTCGATCGAATCCATGCTGCACTGGTGTCACGAGGGACCGTTAGAGGCGATCGTGGAGCAAGTCAAAGCCTCCTACGAACCGCCAGAGGGATTGCAGTCATTCAACATTCGGCGTTAATTGGGAAGGGAGGACGGAGAAAGGCTAAAGGATGAAGGCTAAAGGCTAAAAAGCTGATGGTTGACTGCTTTCTTTCAACTTAAAACTCTCTAGCTTGTCGGCGCATTAACGAAGTGGCTCCTTCGGAGCTAGTGCTACTCAAAACTCCCAGGCTGATCGCTGGTATTCGACACAAGCTTTTACGGATGCAGTCTTCTGTCTAATGCTTAATGCGTTAGTTGCAAGGGTGTGGCAACCTGCTGGAGTTCGCGTAGTTTTTGTAGTACCAACCCTTCGGTCAGCAAGCGCTGAGCTTCTTGAATGCCTGCTTCGAGCGATCGACAGCTACCACAGCGCCACAGGTAGAAACCACCGCTCCAGAGGGTCGATTGCATCAACTCGGAGGGCTGCCCTTTCAAAACGGTGTACATGGCTTCGACGAGCGTTGGGGTTGCGTCTAAGGGAACGTTTTTGCCTTCAAAGCCGTAGTCACGTGGATGCAGGTGTAGGCGTTCAAAGCCGATCGCAGGTGCGCCCAAGCCAATGATGGCTGTTCGTTCTCTGGGCAAATCGCTACTCCCTTCCAACCCTTTCACGCTGGTGAATTGAGAAAGACCTCGTAGCGCGATCGCCTCTTGAAACATCAGTTCAGTTGGCGGATGCACGAAGCCAGAAACAAGATGCGTCTCACCGGCATAGGGCGACCAGATTAGTTCCATCGTGGCGAATGGTGGCCGTTTACCAATTTGCTCGCGGAAGGGCACCAAGCCTTGCGCCAGGGGAAAGTGGGTCGGCAAATAAATAAAGCCCAGACCCGTCGCTTCTAAGACGTGCTGCACTTGCGCAACTGCGAGTTTGCCCCAATCCACACCCAGTTCTCGCCAATAATTAATAAGCGGTTCACCCTCTTTCGTTGGCATACGATCGCCGCCATGCATGATTACCGGGCACTGAGCCGTTGCCAGAATTAAGGCAATCAATGGACTCAAGGGAGCGGTGCGCGATCGGCCATCGTACGGTATCCCCATGACCGTCACGGGATGGGCAGCGGCGATCGGTTGCAGGCGTGGACCCAGTTCTTCATAGGCATCCAGCATGCCTGCCAGTTCGGTGCCTGTGGGTCGCCGAATACGATGGGCAATCATAAACGCGCCAATTTGAGCCGGGGTTGCCTCCTGTAGCAACATCATCCGCGTTGCCGCTGCCGCTTCCTCACGGGTCAAAGATTCACTGGTGTGCGTGCCGCTACCCACTTTACGAAGTAGTTCTCTAAAAGCATGACTCATAGTATTTACCCATAGCAGCAGAAGCGACCAAAAAACGCCCTTATTCGGCGGCTGCGACCGACAGTGGTAGTTTGATTTGGGGTGGCAACAAAGCGGCCACAAGGTTGAAAAAATGCTGAATCGGCGGAATTTGCAGGCGATCGCGAGTTGTTACCAGCACCACCTGTCGGGTAAACGGCGGATCGGCCAGGGAATCGGTTAACCCACCCTGCTTGCCCTCGAAACAAGGAGCCAGCGATCGCACCGCTAACGTAGGGTCAGCATATGCTTCAACCAGCGCCGTTTCGGGCAACAGTGCAATGAGTTCACCCTGCCGCACCACGCCTCGAAAAGCATCCGGTGTGTTTAGCTCCAGCACCGCTCGTAACGTTGCGCCCCGCCGTTCAAACTGCTCTTGCACCAAGCGCTGCATGCCATACCCATCCTTAAACACCACTTGAGGATAGGTCACCAAAGCCTCCCAGGGTACGATTTCATAAGCGGCCAGGGGATGGTTTGCTGCCAACAAGACCTTAATGGGCTCATCGTACAGTACCTGTACCACCATTTCTGGGTTCGTCATTAAAAATCGATTGTGCATCACGATCGCGAGATCGACCAGCCCATCTTTCAGGACTTTCAGGGAGCGATCGCTGCCCAAGGCCGTCACTCGCAGTTGCACATCAGGATAGTCGCGGCAAAACTGCTGCAACACGGGCGGCAAATGGTAGGCACAAATGGAATGAATCGCCGCAACGCACAGTTCGGGCTGCTTACCCGCCAATAAATCATCCAGATCCTGAATCGCGTTGAGCCATTCCTGGCAAATCTTTTTGGCACGAGGGAGAAAACGATCGCCCGCGATCGTCAGTTTTGCCTGAGTCGTGCGGTGAAACAGGGGAATTTTCAACGCCGTTTCTAAGCTTTGAATTTGGCGACTGATTGCCGATTGAGTCACACCACAGCGCTGAGCAGCTTGCTGAAAGCTACCCGTCTCTGCCACCGCGAGAAACGCTTGCAACTGCTCTAAACGCATGAAGGAGGACGCAAAAAGGAGAAAATGTAGTCACGGTCACAACCGCAACCTCCAGTGACCTTAACGGATTTGCCCAACCAGTTCGGTAGAGCTTGATACAGCCAACAGGTTCAATGCTCAATAAAAAGCCCCGCCAAAGGCAGGGCAAGGGCTGAGGACTTGACCTCGATTCACTGTCGGCAAGCGGCATCAGCCATAAGCCGGGCTGCGATGGCCGGTCTAGCGCCCGAAGCTCTAGCGGAAATTCCCAGGATTTAGTCGCTTAGGGGTCGATCGGATGACTGAGGCACGACCTAACTGTTCACCTGTGCCGCCGTCACGACGATCGAGGAAAGGACGCAGGTTAATGCCATCGGACCCACTCGTCGATCCGCCAATATTAGACAGTCCACCGATCGCCCGTCCAATTTGATCCACGATGCTATTACCGCCGCCACCCGTATAAGTGTTGACGCCTTGCGTTTGCTGCCCACTGTCAGCAACGGTCAGATTTTGGAAGACGCGATCGCGGGTCGACGTGGGGTCTTGTCCATTCGGCACCGTTAACACAATCCGGCAGTTTGAAACCCGCTCTGTTGTGACGCAAACGGTGTTGTAGCCATTCTCCATACCTGTTTTCATTTCCAGTAAGCCATCCGGTCGATAGGACTCTAGACGGCGGCTAATTTCGTTACAGCGACGAGTGGCATCCCAACCACCACCCATGTTGCTGGGAACAGCCCAGGGGTAAGACTGGGATGGTTGGCTTTCGGGATGGTACATGACGGTATACTGGCCGTTGACCATCTCACAGGTAAAGCGAGTACCAGACGCTGTTCTTGTCGTGGTACCAGATGGATTAGTTGTGGAAGGGGTGGTGGTTGAGCCTGATCGTTGGGGCTCAGGATTGACAATGACATCGCCCGAATTCGTCGTGCTTTGAGCAACCTGAAGTGGTGATGCCGTTGGTACAAACGTCGGGGCCGCGATCGCACTACCACTGCCCAGCACTAACAGAGCACCTAGCGATAAGCCCAAGCCACTAAACCGTGAAGCCGAATGCCCCAACCCTGTGTTTAACCTCGGTAACGACATAGCAAAAACCTCAAAAATACGGTGGTAACTGAAGCGGTGATCAAAACCAGGCATCCTTCTCTAGTAAAGTCTGCCCTTAGCAGTGTCGAGAAAGAAGCAGTGTCGGAAAAAGGTGAATCCCAGGGGACTTTTGGGCAGCATCGCAAAACTTCTGTCCCAACGCATCGTTCCAAGGATGCAACGACAGAGCTTGCTACAAAACAGAGCCTGTTATAAAACAAAGCCTGCTACCAACGGATACGCGATAGGCAAAACCATGCCAACCTTCTTTATACTGACTCCTTTGTAAGGCTCAAAGTTCCCTCAATGCATCTGGTTCTTAGCCTCAGCCATACTTCTTTACACGTTGTTGGCCACTAGCGTTGCTTGTCTGTGAGCCCCGATCGCAGGAATGTAACAGCAGCTCGATCAGGAATGACATAATCTCAAGTACGATCGTGACGAGATTCCGATTAGCGGAGCTCATTTCACAAAACTTTATTTCCAAACGATAGGTATCGTATACTACGCGTTGGTGGTTAGAAGGAGCAGAACTGTAAATGTCGGAGGCAGTAAAGCCCCTGACGGTGCCCAAGGAGTTGCTGGGTCCGCCTGGTAGTTTCAACATAACTCTACTGATGTTTCTAGGATCAGTAGTGCTGGCATCGGTATCTACTTTGGGTTACTTTTGTTGGCATTGGCATCACTGGTGCAGCTTTTTGCTTAACTTTGTGGCGCTGCATATCGTGGGTACGGTGATTCATGATGCCTGCCACAATGTAGCGCATCGCAATCGGGTTCTCAATGCAGTTCTGGGGCATGCTAGTGCCCTAATGCTGTGCTTTTCGTTTCCCGTCTTTACGCGGGTACACATGCAGCATCACGCCCATGTCAATGATCCGCATAACGATCCTGACCATGTGGTGTCGACAGCGGGGCCGTTATGGATTATCAATGCTCGCTTTCTGTATCACGAGGTTTATTTTTTCAAGCGCAAGCTATGGCGCAAATTTGAACTATGGGAATGGGTCGCAGCTCGGCTTGTGCTAGCGGCGATCGTGTTTTCTGCATTCCACTTTGGCTTTACAGACTATGTTTTTAACTACTGGTTTGTGCCGCTTGCGTTTGTTGGCCTGGCGTTAGGGCTGTTTTTTGATTACTTGCCGCATCGCCCGTTTGATGAACGCAACCGCTGGAAAAATGCCAGAGTGTACCCCAGTAAGATACTCAATCTGTTGATTATGGGGCAGAACTACCATCTGGTGCATCATCTGTGGCCTTCGATCCCCTGGTATAACTATCAGCCTGCTTATTTTGCGACTAAGCCTCTACTGGATGCGAAGGGCTCACACCAGTCGCTTGGTATTCTCCAAACGCCAAAAGATTTGTTGGGCTTCCTTTACGATGTGGTCTTAGGTATTCGCTTTCATAAGCCCCAGCAACCAGTCGTTAAACCGACTTGGGAAAATGCGAACGATCTGGCCGTGGGTCGATCGGAGGAGACGGGAGAGGCTGACCTTGTGGAGCCACTAGCCGAACTTGTAGAGCCATTGCTGGTGAGCCGTTCTACCTCATCATCCTTGTAGGTTTTCGAACGTAGTTTTCAGAATTGCGTTCTCCATAACCCACTTGCTTCCGTGGGCGGATAGGTTCCGATCGAGATATCTATCTGGGTAGAGATACATCAACTCGGTGCTTCCTCAATAATGAATGCATAGCAAGACCGTTAGCTCTTGGTAAATTTGAGGAAAAAACTATGGTTGGAAATCTTTTAACCTTACTCGCTACGGCACTTAGTCTGCTGGTCGTTGATTTAGCAGTGCCTGGAGTTGATATCGCTACATTCCCAGCCGCGCTCATCGCTGCCATTTCGATCGGGCTGGTTAACGCGTTTGTTAAACCCGTATTGTCTCTTCTGTCCTTACCGCTCAACTTTCTGACGCTGGGTCTGTTTTCCCTAGTGGTGAATGGCTTTTGCTTTTGGTTAGCATCCGTCCTGGTGCCGGGCTTCCGGGTTGATGGGTTGTTGGCCTTCCTTTTAGGTCCAGTCATTCTGTCGCTGGTCAGCACATTCCTGAATAAGTACTTTGCCGAGCGGAACGTTGGCACACTGCCCGAAGCCAGACCTGAAGTTTAAGCGCTTTAAATTTCATTAAGGGGGGTGCGTTCGTGGCTTACCCCTCATAGCAAAAGCGAGGTAGGAAACACTTTAAGTGACTCCTGCCTCGCTTTGTCTGTGCCTGTTTGTACGAGTCTATTTGTAGAGGCTGTCCTTGCAAAGCGGGCTGCAATGCCAGTAGCGCTAAAACGCTCATCACGTTAAAGCTCTTTAAGGCAAAGCGGTTTAGGTCGTAGACTTTGCGATGAGCGCGGCTTGAGCCATGGTCCAATCGGGGCGAAGACTTTGGGCATGGCGCAGATAAGGGTGATAAATCTCGATATCAGGATTGGCTGTATTGAAGTGGATGAGAAAGCGGATGCATCGCTCCAAACTTCCTTCCACATGCATTTGCTGTACATCCAGCAACGGGACATTTGACCAGTGAGGCCGTTCCCGCGCGATCGAGGCTGGAAAGGTTGCATCCAAATCACGGGTGGCAGAAAAGGTCGCACTCACAATTTCATCTGGATCGAGTTGATTGTAAGCTTCCAACTCATCCAATAATTCATGGACGGCTTCCCGAATCGCTTCAATTGAATTTTCTGAGACTGTTGTTGCCCCACGCACTGCCCGCACTCTCCAACCCACGCTCAATCCTCCGCGCACACTTACTAACGATTTTCTCTGATATTGAAATCTAATGTTGGTTTACTCGTTGTAAGCAAACCTGACTTCATCATGGCTGATCTTAATCATGGCTGCAAATTGTCAGGATGGCAGCGAGAATGCCAGGTCCTTAGTAAGACTTTGCGATGATTCAGTTGGGTGGGTCAGGGACGATAAAGCCAAAGCGGCAAGCCGTTGGTCGCAAGCTCAAACTCTAGCCATTGTGCCCCCGTTGCCAATCCGGGTAACGCTGTGAGCTGACTAAAAGCGCTTTCATCTCTTGACAGCAGCCGATTGAGAAAGGGTTTGCGCTCTTCTAAGGTGAAGGTGCGGGTTTTCTCAGGGTCTAGCCCCGCCAGTTCTGCGGCCCAGCGCCGTGCATCTTCTTCTGTACCCAGTCGATCGACCAATCCCAATGCCAACGCCTGCTGTCCGGTAAAGACGCGACCATCGGCAAAACTCCGTACAGTTTCGGCTGCTAGCTTGCGCCCATCAGCGACCGTCTGCACAAACTGCTGATAGCTAACGTCAATCAACTCTTGCAGAATTGTCTTTTCGGGCTCGGTGATTTCGCGATCGAACGCCAGAATATCTTTGTAAGGCCCCGATTTCACCACTTTGAATGAAACGCCAACCTTCTCCAGCAAGCGCTCCAAGTTATTGCCACGCAGAATAACGCCAATGCTGCCTGTAATCGTACCGGGGTTTGCCACGATGTGTTCTGCACCCATGCCAATGTAAACCCCACCTGAAGCAGAAATATTGCCGAAGCTCGCAACAATTTTGGTCTTACCGTGCAGCCGCTTCAGCGCTTCATAAATTTCTTGCGAATCGCCTACAGTACCCCCAGGGCTGTCAATGCGCAGCAAAAGGGCTGGGAAGCGTCGTTCTTCTACCGTTTTAAGTGCTTCCAGAACTCGTTTACGGGTAGCACCGGCGATCGCGCCATTAATTTCAATGCGAGCAATTTGTTTTTGAAAGGGAGGCTTAAAAGGCCAGATCATAAGGGGCAAACCGCGATAGGTGAAAACGGCAGGGGCAAATAGCCATATCTGGCAGAACGCTCAGTGGTAGCGATCGCCCAGGCTGATATCGCAACGACTCATTGCATCAACACCTGCGTTTATTGATTCTAGACCAGCACTTAGCCTAGAGACACCGAATTCGAGTCATGCGATCGATCAGAATTGGCCTTAAAGCGGTTGAAATCCGAGTTCAGTGATGACTCCAACACTCCCCCTACTTGACCTGAATCTTTGCCAGGTTTGTGTTCTGGTAGTAATACAACAAAATTTGCTGATAGTTGTAATTTCCTTGCGCCAGGTTGTAAGCGCCCCATTGACTTAGCCCCAACCCATGCCCAAACCCACGCCCAATGACCTGGAACATGGTAGGAGAGGTCTGTGCTTTATCTTTGCTGGCCTCCAGCACAGGCTGAGCAACGATGTTAAAGAGCGTACTTTTAAGGTTCAGCGCGCTTTGGAGGGCTTCACCACTGATGGTTTTGCGACCACGATCGCCGACTACTTGCATCGACACAATCCGGCCGCAGGGCGTGGTTGATATGGGTTGGAAGGATACAATATTGCCCACTCCACCAATACGTTTGCTTAGTTCAGTCCGAGGAACATCAATCTCCCATTGGGCAACGGGTGAAACTTCAGTAAAGCCTTCCCGAACTGATTTCAAGTAAGGCATTGGCTTAGACCAAACATTCTCGGAATTTTCGGTGCAGCCACCCGCCGAAGAGTGGAAGACTGCTTCAACAATCTGTCCACCAGAGATTAATACCTGTTCAGCCGTAGCGTTCACGGCCATCTGCGTGCCGACCGATTCATCCTTAATGCCTCTATATACCTGGGAAGCCGTTGTATCGACAACATCGTAAAGTCCATTACGGGCGTGTTGACGGTGATAGAGCGCATAGGAGCGAGCCGCAACGGCCTGTGCCTTAAGTGCTTCCTGGGGCCAGTTGCCATTCATTTCGCCGCCCAGCACGCTGTAAAGATACTGCTCTAGGTCGACATAATTAACGGCAGTCAAGCCGCTTTTGCTGGGAGCAACCAGTGTCCGTCCGCGATACCAATTTTCGCCAATGTAAACGTAGCCACCGTCCGTTGGCTCGACCCAGATCAGCCCAGACTGCCAGCGATCGAGGCTGACGTTGCCTTGCTTAGGCTGGGCGATAAAGGCATTCATCGGTGCGATTTCACCCAGAGGGCGACCACTGCTGTCGCGCACGATCGCTTTGGTAGAACTGCCAACTGCGACCTGGCTCACACCATCCTTGATCGCCACTCGGAGTTCTAAGGCGGCTTCTGCTGGGCGGCTCATAGCGCTTTCCATTGCTGAAAACGCGGCCATACAAACTAGAATGCCGAACCACCAAATGCGTCCTGTTTTGTGCGCCAGTGTTCTCGATTGAGAAACTAGCTTCAGTTGAGAAACTAGCAAATGGGGGAAGCGTTCCAATGACATGTTTAGAAGTCTCCTCACAGGTTTAAGCACTTAAAGGTAGTAGCGTGACAAAGCGATCGCACCCCGATGGCAGTTCATTGAATTAATGAAGCTGAATAGAGCAGAAGCTGAATAGAGCAACGAGGCCTAATATAAGTCAATTTGCTTTAGATAGAGTCAGCACTCCTGGTGCAAATGTTCCCTACAGACGCCAGATGTATCAGGGTGAGTGAGGCAACAAGGGCTTTAACCCGTGTATCTGGTGCTTTGATCATTTGTAACGATTATTAAATCAGATTTGTGCCTTACTGTCTTGATCCTCACTGCCTTGATCAAGCTCTTAATCTCCTTCGCCTGTGTCAGTATAGGTTCAGGAAAAACTTGTACGGATCGCTCAGTTTTGCAAATTACCTTTCTTGGAACCAGTTCCGGCGTACCGACGCGATCGCGCAACGTTTCTAGCGTCGCTTTGCGCTTGCCTCAGCGTGCCGAATTCTGGCTTTTTGATTGCGGTGAAGGCACTCAACATCAGCTGTTGCGTAGCGAAATTAAGAGCAGTCAGTTAACCCGCATCTTTATCACCCACATGCACGGTGATCATATTTTTGGGTTGATGGGGTTGCTTGCAAGCTGTGGACTGGCCGGAAATGTACAGCGCGTTGACATTTACGGCCCTCCTGATTTGGACGAGTACCTGAAAGCCTGTCGGCGCTATTCGCAAACCCATTTTTCGTATCCGGTGAAAGTGCATACGGTACGTCCTGGTGTGATTTACGAAGATAGTGAGTTTACGGTAAGTTGCGACTTGCTAAAACACCGGGTGCCTGCCTATGGGTATCGTATTGCAGAGCACGATCGCCCCGGTCATTTCGATGTCAAACGTGCCGCAGCATTAGGCATTCCGCCGGGTCCCCTTTATGGCAAATTAAAGCGCGGCGAAGTCATTACACTTCCCGATGGGCGGCGCATTCATGGAGCAGATCTGTGCGGTCCTACAGAAATTGGGCGCAAGCTGGCCTATTGCACCGATACGGTTTTTTGTGAGACATCCATCGAACTGGCGCAGGATGCCGACGTGCTGATTCACGAGGCGACGTTCGCCCATCAAGATGCAGAAATGGCCTACCAGCGGTTACATTCCACCTCCACGATGGCGGCACAGGTTGCGTTGGCAGCACAGGCAAAGCGATTGATTATGACGCACTTTAGCCCACGCTATGCACCGGGTAATGAGATTGAGCTCAAAGATTTGCTGGCAGAAGCCCGTACGATTTTCCCAGAAACGGAGATGGCCTCTGACTTTTGGACCTACGAAATTCCCCGCCGACAATCAGCGGAATTGGCGGCTGTTTAATCTCCATTAGTCGATTAGGCCCGACTCTGTAAGCAGGGTTAGCTGTGACTTTTTAACTTATCACTCAAACTAATTCGCCACCCAAACCGTCGCTCAATGGCCGTTCGCTCGACGTAGTCGATCGCGCACTTGCCCAATGACTGCCTGGCTACTAATAGGCGCGCGTGGCTGAGGCAGATCCATATTTGGCCAGCCTGGTAGATCAATACAGGGGCATTCCAACGTTGCAACACCTTGCACTTTAATCGGTACCGGCATTTCACAACGACTGCATGGATTCACTTCCCAGGCTGGGCTAAGGAGTTCCGCGATCGTTTGATCCGTTCCTTCTAAGTAACAATCGCCTGCGTCACCCGAACGGACTAGCTGCCAGCAGGACTCGAATTCCTGGCTGTAGTGATCGCCTTGAATCACCGGACGAGGCTGCAAAAACTCTTTCCCACCTCGAATGGCAAGTCGTTTGCCCAACTGAAACCAGTAGGCGAGGTACTGTCTAACGTATTGTTCAGATGCCATAGCGTTGAAACGAAGAGCTAAAAACTGCTCTGCAATAGTTGAGTGACGTGTCTACTCTCCTTATGGCGCTTCTGCAACTAACAGGCTTCCAGCCAAAGGTTGAACTCAAAAGGAAGTCTTCCGATAGATTTATGCTAGTCCGTGCAGGTTGGTCTATTGGTAAGCTAAATCTTTAACTAAGCTTAAATTCTTACGAGACAAGCAGAAGGCAGAGGGCAGAAGGCAGGGGGCAGAGGGCAGAAGGCAGGGGGCAGAAGGCAGAGGGCAGGGGAAGCAGGGGGAGCAAGGGCTGAAAAGGACAGGAGATAAGAGACGGGGGACAGGAGTTAGAAGTTGAGAGTCAGGAGTCAGAAGCCAGAATTAACTCAGAACTCAAAACTCAAAACTCAAAACTTAAAACTCCCAGGTTGACCACTGACTGCTGACTTCATCTATTTCTTTCTAGTGGGGTGCCCAAGGCGCTTAGATTGAGGACGTGGCCTCCAGTGACGAGATAGACGGGGTGAGCGATCGCGCCGATGCGTCGAGTGAGTGTGCCGAGGCGATCGCGAAACAACCGCCCTATGGGGTATGCAGGTACGACGCCCCACCCGGTTTCCTCAGCGACCAAAATGATATCGCTCGTGGTGTTGCGCAGGATGTGTAAGAGTTCAGCCAGGGTTTTGTTCCAGGTCTCCTGATCCTGATCCAACAGGTTTGCTAGCCAGGTGCCCAGAGAATCGACCAGAAGGCAACTGTTTGATGGTGCGGTTTGAATCGTTTCAGCTAGAGCGATCGGCACTGCCAGCGTTTGCCAGGTAGAGGGACGGCGCTGCTGATGCTGCTCAATGCGCGTTTGCCATTCGCGATCAGTGGGGTCAATTTGAGCCGTTGCGACGTAAATAACTGGCTTACCAGACCGATCGGCTAGAGTTTCGGCCCATTCGCTTTTGCCCGATCGTGCTGGACCTGTTACCAATATGAGCTGATGTTCAGACGTTGCCATCACGTTCTCCCTTCCTAAGCCAATGTACTAAACCAATTGCGGTTCTTAAGGAGATTTTTAGAAAACAAATGACCTGTACGGGCAGGTTATGCAGAGAGCCTGTCGTTGTAGCGTTCAGTTTTGGCTAAACCTGCCTCTACCAATGGGTATCTTCGTTCGTAGGAATCGCCTAAGTAACCCGAATCTAATTTTTAACCAACGAATTCTGTGTACTCAACGCCTGCTGCCTGCTCCAACGGATGTGACCCGAAACAAAGATTCACTGATGTTGAGAGTAGCTTTTCTAACAACATCTGTCGCTAGATGGGCTGTTCTCTCTCGATCGTTAGATGTTGCTGCCTTCATCCTTTGTGACCCTTAAAGGCAAGGTTGAGCCTCGGAACAGGAGAGAGTTTTGGAAATTAACAGACGTGACTTATTAAAAGCGGTGTCTACCTCTGGCATCGTTGCTGCCGGAGTGGTTGCTACAGAAGGATGGTTGAAGCCACTGCTGGCTCAGGACGGAGCCGCTCAGACCACGCCAACACCTCAGTCAACGAAGCGTGGCGAAATGCTGTACCGAACCCTGGGGCGCACAAACGAGCGCGTGTCGCTGATTGGGTTGGGTGGCCATCACATTGGTAGACCACCGAATGAACAGGATGGTATCAGGCTCATTCATGCCGCGATCGACCGGGGCATCAACTTCATGGACAATAGCTGGGACTATCACGATGGTGGCAGCGAAATTCGCATGGGCAAAGCGCTCCAGAATGGCTATCGCGATAAGGTTTTTCTGATGACCAAAATTGACGGTCGCACGAAGAAAGAAGCCGCACGACAAATTGATCAATCCTTGAAGCGCTTGCAAACCGATCGCATTGACCTATTGCAGCATCATGAAGTCATTCGGCTAGAAGACCCCGATCGCATCTTTGCGACCGGTGGGGCACAGGAAGCCTTTTTAGAAGCGAAACAGGCGGGCAAGATTCGCTACATCGGGTTTACGGGGCATAAAGACCCCATGGTGCATCTCCGCATGCTGGAAATTGCAGCCAAACACAACTTCCGCTTCGATACGGTACAAATGCCGCTGAACGTGATGGATGCCCATTTCCGCAGCTTTGAAAAGCAAGTGCTGCCTGTGCTGCTTAAAGACGGCATTGGCGTGCTGGGGATGAAGTCGATGGGCGACCAGATCATTCTCAAGAGCAATACGGTGAAGCCGATCGAGTGCCTCCACTACGCCATGAACCTTCCTGTTTCCACCGTCATTACAGGCATTGAGAGCATGCCGATTTTGGATCAGGCGTTTGAGGCTGCTCGTACCTTCCAGCCGATGGATCAAGCTCAAGTGGCGGCCTTGCTGCAACGGACTGCTCAAGCGGCGGCTACGGGTGAGTATGAGAAGTTCAAAACCAGCAGCCAATTTGATAGCACCGCTAAAAAACCGCAATATTTGGGTTGAGCTTCATTTGGGTTGTCACGACTTACTCCATTGCGTTCAAGCGGTTCAAAAGCGGAAACACGGCTCGTCACGCTACGCTAAAGCAAAGGGGCTAGTCAGTGTTTAGAGTGCTGCAACGGTGGGCATGAGCCTGGTTATCGTTGCAGCACAAACGGCGATTTGTAGCCTGAAGGAATTCATCAAAGCGAGAGAAGGAGTATGTTGCTGGATAAGCTTGAAAACCTGAACACGTTGTTTGCTGGAATGGAGCGGGCGCTGATTGCCTATTCTGGCGGCATTGATAGTACGCTAGTCGCGAAGGTTGCCTACGATGTACTGGGCGATCGTGCCCTTGCCGTTACCGCTGTTTCTCCCTCTCTTCTGCCCGAAGATTTGGAGGATGCTTGCGTGCAAGCGGCTGAGATTGGCATTGCCCATGAGTTGGTACAGACCCACGAAATGGACAACCCCAACTACACGGCAAACCCAGCAAATCGCTGCTATTTCTGCAAAAGCGAACTGCACGACACGCTGAAACCACTGGCACTGGAGCGCGGCTATCCCTATGTGGTGGATGGTGTCAATGCCGATGATTTGTCCGATTATCGACCGGGCATTCAGGCGGCAAAGGAACGCGGTGCCCGATCGCCCCTTGCAGAGGTTGGTATCAGTAAGGTCGAAGTGCGCGAAATCGCTAAGCATCTGGGGCTTGCATGTTGGGATAAACCCGCACAGCCATGCCTCAGTTCACGCTTTCCCTACGGTGAGGAGATTACGATCGCCAAACTCCAGCGCGTGGGTCGAGCCGAAGCCACATTGCGACGGATGGGGCTCAGAACCTTTCGAGTCCGTTCTGAGGGTGATACTGCCCGCATCGAACTGCCTGCTGAAAAGCTGAAGGAATTTGTGCTGACCACCGATTTGCCGACACTGGTCGAAAAATTCCAGTCTGTCGGTTTTCTCTACGTCACCCTTGACCTGGAAGGATTTCGCAGTGGTAAGTTAAATCAGGTGCTTCAGTTTGCGACGGCTGAAAAATGAGGACAAGCTGACATGACGCGATCGCCTGCCCTGAATCAAGAGATCCATTATCCCGACAGCGATGGGCAACCAATGGCTGACAATACCAAACAGTTCAACTGGATTGTGTATATCAAGTTGGGCTGTGAAGCGCTGTTTAAGGATGATCCCAACGTCTTTGTGGCGGGTGATTTGCTCTGGTATCCCGTTGAAGGAGACAACACGATCAAAGCGGCTCCCGATACGATGGTCGTGTTTGGTCGTCCCAAGGGCGATAGAGGTTCCTACCAGCAGTGGAAAGAGGACAACATCACGCCTCAAGTGGTGTTTGAAATCCTTTCTCCTGGAAATACGCTGGTCGAGATGGCGAAAAAGTTTCGCTTTTATGAGCGCTACGGCGTTGAAGAATATTACCTTTATGACCCCGACAAAGGCGATTTTAGCGGCTGGCTTCGCTCAGGCGATTTTTTAGAGGTCATTGAAACCCCGATCGGCTGGATCAGTCCCCGTTTAAACGTCCGCTTTGAGCTAGTGGAGGGCGAACTAGAGATCTATCGCCCCGATGGGGAGAAGTTTGCGACCTATCTAGAACTGATCGAACAGACCGAACAAGCTCAACAGCAATTAGAACAAGAACGGCAACGATCGTACAAACTAGCTGCCAAACTGAAAGAATTGGGCATCAACCCAGAAGCGTTATAAAAGGTTGCCTTTTGTAGAGACATTCTATGGAACCTCCCTACAAAGGGGATTAAAGGGCGATCGACTGCCGTGCTTTGTAGAGGGTGGAACCCAATACTTCTGGCTGTGTACTGTTGCCGAGCAAGCGCAAAGTATTGACCTTGATGCCACTTTCAACGTTCTCGCGCTGAAAGTCGATCGCATACTCAGGAATGGGCTGAGGCGCGCAAAGCATGGCACAGATTTCCTGATCCCGCATCTCAAATCTTAAGCAAAGGGGCACAGCAAGCGTCTGCTCAAACCGGAAATCCTTGTAACCATAAACTACCGTGGCATCAGAACCCAGTGGTGCAAAGCGAGTCTCATCCGTATAAATGTCTTGCGAATGGGGATGGCGCTCCAGTACCTTCAGTCCGGCTTTGAGACTCAAAACATACAGCAAGCCAGAAAGCTGGCAAAGCCCGCCCCCAACGTCTGCCTTGAGTTGGTTCTGAATAATGGTGCGCCCTTCCAGATAACCTTTCGCCTGACTTGGCTCACCCACCAACTGCCAGAAGGAAAAAATGGCTCCAGGCAAAATGGCGATGTTTTGAAGGCGCTGTATGGCTAATGCCAGATTGTGCTTTTTGTTTTCGGATAGGGTTGTGGCAGGGATCGGCTGAACGATCGCAATCTGCGGTGTGAAGCGCTGTTTTTCGTCGTCGGTCATGGGGCGAAACGCAACAAATTTAGCTGCGTGCCCGACCCAAAGATCAGTGGTCGATCGCTGAATGACTCGACACCGCCTTCTCCAATACGGCGAAATGAACTGTTTCATACAATGCGTTTTAGGCAATCCTTTTCTTCATACCACCCGTTCTACAGCGGAACACAGGCTCATTTCGTAGCGCGATCGTGTGTTTCCCGTTTTAGGCAAACGGATCGATGGAGCACCATTCTGAAGCAATCGCAATCACTCTTCAAGCTTGTGGCAAGAAAAGGGCGATCGCAAATAGTCCCGTTGCTACCAAACTCAGCCCTGCCAGCAAGCCTGCGGGCATAAATTTGTTCGTTGCGCGAAAGCGGAGGGCAAAGACAATCACCAACGCTAAGGCAATGATGGTGGCGATCGCCAGTCCCACCGTAGGATTTTGCAAGCTGACGTACCAGGCGATCGCCAATGCAATGCCGCTGCCCAGACCTGAGATGAGCGATTGATTACTCTTCGCTTTGACGTAGCCAATGATGCCACCGATCGCCACAAGCAGCGCGTAGACTAGAATGAGCCAGATAATCGTTGCCAAAGGTGTGCCTCCTTTTTTCCAACATTTCACACCCTACACCGTATTCTGACCGTTCACGTCTCGTCGTCATAATGCTTCTTACACAGACCATTCCCGTTCTGGATTTGCGCGATTTTTATGCGGTCGATCGGCGTCAAGCCTTCATCCATGAGTTAGGCAGAGCTCTGGAAGGCATCGGCTTTTTTGCGGTGACGCACCACGGCGTTGATGCCGATCTCATTCAAGCGGCCTACGCAGCAACGGAAGCGTTTTTCACCCTGCCGGAAGTGGTGAAGCTGCGGTATGAAGACCCTGCTCTGCACGGACAACGGGGCTTTACCCGCTTTGGGCGCGAACATGCCAAAGATCATCCTGTGCCCGATCTCAAAGAATTCTGGCATGTGGGGCGCGACCTACCACCTGATCATCCCTTAGCAACCAAATATCCAGCAAACGTATCACCCATTGAAGTGCCGCAGTTTGCCACCGTCATGAACCAGCTTTACGCGCAGTTAGAGGCATGTGCGATGGAACTGCTGAAAGCATGTGCTCTATATCTAGGCGAGCCAGAAACCTTGCTGAGCGACATGATGCGCGATAGCGATACCATTCTGCGCGTAATTCACTATCCGCCGATCGCCCCCGATGTTCATCCTGCCAGTCTGCGCGCTGCCGCTCATGAAGATATCAACCTCATCACGCTCTTATGCGAAGCCACAGACGACGGGCTTGAACTCTTGCAGCGAGATGGCACCTGGCGATCGATCCGGGCGTTACCGGGACAGATCATCGTGGATAGTGGCGATATGCTGCAACAGCTCACGAATGGTCTGCTCAAAAGCACCACTCATCGCGTAGTCAATCCAGTTAATGCACGCGATCGCCGCTTTTCCATGCCGTTTTTCGCCCATCCCCGTCCCGAAGTAGACCTTACACCCCTCCCAAGTTGCATCGCCAAAACGGGACAGAAACCGTTCCCCAATATCACTGCTGGAGCATACCTGCAACAACGCCTGCGGGAGATTGGCTTGGCAGGGTAAAGGAAGTTGTTAGTTGTTAGTTTCTAGTTGTTAGAAGGGGTGATGGGAAAATTTAGGAGAAGGCTACAAGGCGGGAGCTAAAAGTTACAAGCTCGTCAAGGTTGGCTCTTTACTAAAAACTTTTCTTGAATGCCCAACGGGCTATACAACCAACAACTAAAAACTACTCTCACCCTCCGGCAGCAAAGGTCACCATGACGGCAACCGAAAGGAGAAGGCCCGGAAACAGCATCAGCGCTAGCATCAAAAGATCGTGTGTGTTCATTTAGTACCTTGAGCGATAGACAGAGAGCTGGGTTGGGGGCCACGATCACGGTGTCGATTAGCAACACCGATTGTGACCTGTCTTCATCCTAGTGAACGATCCTCCCCCTCCTACCTCAAAAGCATTGAGAAATGCTGAAGATTGTGTCGATCATAGAACGACGTTTAGACGTAAGGTAATGAGAGCAGCAGGGTAAGGGGCCATCCCTGTACAGCAAGAGCCGTTTTTAAACGGGAGACCGCACTGAATGCCCCCTGCATAAGACCTTACGCTTGTTAACGGAGAACGATGCTGAAGCTTGAAACGTCTTCCTGCTTCAACGCTGGAGTCCATCCTTGAGTCAACTATGAGCAATTTTTCTTTTGATGACCTGTTGCGACGAGATTTTCTTAGAGGGTTGGGTCTATGGATTGTCATTGAGATCGTTAGTTTTCTGGTGTTGCCAGGGATTGGAGCGATTCAACCGGGCGATCGCCTGAAGGTTTGGTTTGGTCTTAGCATTCCTTTGGGGATCGGTGGGGCACTGCTTTTGGGCGGTAGCTCTCGCTTTGTTGCCATTACCAACGAACGGACGGCGAGCGGTAGCAAAACACTGCTCAGTTTGTTAGGGCAGTTTGCTGGGTCAATTGGCATTGCAGGCATTCTCTTCCCCTTTGTGATGGCGGCGGGTGAGTTTCTTGCCAAAATTTTTGCGCGGTAGCATTGAGGAAGGCTGTTTTGAAAGGGATGCTTGGAAGCAGTATCACTGTGGAGCGGCCTTAGACACACGCAAAGAAGGAAAAAGTGGCGATGGTCAGTGCGGCTTCGCTAACGCTACCCACCCATGCATTAAAGGAATGGCAGGTTGCTGTTAATGCATTGGAGCAGGGTGAAACAATCATGCTGCTGCGGAAAGGAGGGATTCGCGAGGCGGGAGGGAGGTTTACGATCCCGCATGATCGGGCCTGGCTCTATCCCACCTACGAACACCAGCGATCGCACCTGGTCAAACGCCCGTATATGGATGCGATCACTCCGGTTGAGCCTGGTTGGTACCCTAAGACTGTGCGCCTTGGTTCATGGGCGCTTATCACTGACTGCTTTCAGATTGGCGCTGCGGCCAAAGTAGCTGCCTTGCTTCCTTTTCATCTTTGGAATGAAGCCTTTGTCGCAGAACGGTTGAAGTGGAAACCCAATCAGCCGTTGGACGTTCTCCTCCTGCGGGTTTATAGGCTGCCGTTGCCGCAGATGTTACCCTATGACACAGCCTATGGGGGCTGTAAATCGTGGCTTGACTTGACGCCGATCGTGCAACAGGTATCTTTCACTCAGGCGTGGGCTGATAGTGTGCCAGCGCTGAGCGATGCGGATTATGACGAGCAGAAAGACGCGATTCAAGCGATCTTACGTCAGTACTTGTAAGCGCATACTGATGCCAGCGATCGCTGTGGATAAAATTTTGTGAATGACGCCATCCAAACTCTACATCTGGTGGCATCATGAGGTGGAATTGGAATCTTGCCCCCAAATAGGGTAAGGTCAGTCGTGTATTTTCAGTTGAAGTCGCCTCGGGTGCCGTATGGGGAGTCATGCTCTGGTATTGAAGCGATTCGTGCATCTCAGCCAGGAGCGTTGCGTGTGGTCTTAGGAGAGAGAACTAAATAAAACCGATAATCTGTAGGGGTTTAGCATTCGGCAGGTGCGCCCTTGGTTACGGCAAAGATCGTTGCCCGAATGCTAAACACTTGCGCTTGAGTTTCCGGTGTTATTTAATCCACGATCCTTAGAAAAGCTGGCAAAGTTTGAGCGCTGTTGGTCATCGCTTGCTTTTTGAAAGGTTCTCTGATGGCGAAATACGCTGGTTGCGACTATCCTATAGCCAGATTCAGCATAGTCAGGCCAATCGAATGCCAGATTTATCCGATAGATTCAGCGCAAAGTGATGCAAAGCCAGAAATTGGAATCAAAGGTTCATCCCGACATGAAACGGCCCTTCGTACAGCAGTATCGTCTCCGGCAATTGCTTACAGCGACGATCGCCGCGATCGGTGCAATCGCCGGAGAAGCAACCGTTCTTGCGGTACAAGCAGCATCCCTGACCCAATGGAGTTTTGATCCAGCGGCAAACCAATTGGAGATCACGGTCAAAGACGGTACAACTCCTCGCTACTTTCTGATGGCTCAACCGGCACGCATCGTGGTTGATCTGCCCGATACCGCTTTGGGTGCGGTCAGCGCTCAACAAACTTACTCTGGTGCTGTACGCCAGATTCGGGTATCTCAATTTGAACCAGGTCTCACGCGCATCGTGATGGAAATTTCGCCTGGCGTTTCGCTTGCGCCTGGGCAGGTGAAGTTACAAAAGGTGGGCAGCGAAACAGCCGCAAGCAACTCTCGATGGGTCTTGCAACCACTTATTACCAAATCAATCTCGGCAAATGCCGTCACTATAAAGCCTTCAGTGCCGTCTCAAGCGCGATCGTCAAGGATTGCCTCAGGCACAAGTGCGGTTAAGCCACAGGCTGCACGTTCCGTTGTGCCACCCGCCGCTACTGCTGCCAGTGCGAAACCGCCAAGTGTACCGACTCAATCGCCGACTACCAATGATCGGAGTCCGGTGTCTACCTTGCCGAAAGGGAGTAACGCGCCAGTTGCTTCCACCAGCCAAACGGCTACCAGCCAAACAGCCGCAAGCATAACGAATGGAAACTCGATCGTTGCCGTGCCTGACATCGATACGGTTCCACCCGCTCCACCGACTGCTGTACCCATACCCGCTCCGGCTGTTTCAACCACCGCTCCAGCCCTGGCTCCAGCCCTGCCTTCTCCACCGTCTGAAGCTCAGGCCGCAAAGCCTTTGCCACCAACGGCCACCAGTCCAGTAGACCCAAACGTGGCTGTCGATACTCAAGGTGGAGTGGCGATCGCAGTCCCAACGCCCAAGACAAGCGCTTCAGAACAGGGCGCACCGCCGCAAACACTTGCTGCTGCAACCGTCCCGTTACCTGCCAGCCCGCCACCGCTATCGACTGCGCGCATTGACCCCTCTCGAACAAATCCACCATCGGCAAAACCAGCCACCACTCTAGCTACTGCTTCCCCAACTCGATCGCCCAAGCCAACGCTGGCTTACCCACCGACGACTACATCCACCACGTCTGGCTTCACTACTGCGGAGATCCCAACAACCCTTGTAGCCAACACAGCAGCGCTCTCGCCGAGCGTCACTGTACCGCCGCTTACCGCTCCATCAAATCCATCCAACCGCTCAGAACCTCAAACTGGATCTGCTCAAGTCAGGCCGCCTGATGTTGCTTTTGAAATACCATCAGATGGACTCCCTGCGGGTGCCAGCGCTTCTCCAACGGTGAGTGTCCCTCCACCAATTCAGGTTGGGTCGCCTAGCCTGGGCACGACTGGAGCATCGACACTTGCAGCACCGTCTGTTTCGGTCTTTGCTCCCAATGCGTCGATCGAGCCTCCTGTAAGTGTGCCGCCGTTGCAGCAAGCACCCGTACAGCCATCTGTGCCGCCCCTCGCGCCTCAATCAGGAGCAACACCAGGAACACAGACGACCTACGACGCCAATACCATCAGGCAACCCACGTCTAGCGCGAACCTTGCACCACCGCTGAATGTCGTGCCATTGCCACCCCAACCCTCACAGCCATCGGCATCATCTGTAGTAACGCCGGGGTACGATGCCGATACGGTCAGGCAAGCGCCACCCAAGTCAGCACCAGCGTCGATCGTTGAATTTGGTCAACCCTTACCAGCAAAAACCAGTACGGAGAGACCAAGCCAACCGTTTAATGGGCTCACGGCTTCTCAAGGAGTCCGGCAGGCATTCAAACCAACCGCACCCAATGTTTTGTTACCGGCTGGTACACTGCTCAACTTGCGTTACCCCGGCGACTCGGCGCTGCTTTTGTCCACCGATCGCCCACAGCAAGAAGTCCTGGTGCTGCTTACAGAATTGCGCGATGCTGCTGGCAACCTTTTGGCACCCGTTGGCAGCGCGGTGACGGGACGGTTTGAAACAACAACCAGTGGCAGTCAGTTTGTGACGCAGGCGATTGCCGTGAATGGCCGCACCATTCCCCTCACCGCCCAATCGGACACGCTCGACGGTAGCCGTAAAGTGCAAGGCAACAACCTGGCAGTCAATTCTGGCATTGGGCTAGTGGCAGGAGGGGTGCTGGGAGCTGTCAGTGGCTCGGCAGGTCTTGGAGCGCTCGGCGGAGCTGCTGCTGGTGCTGCTGCTACCTTAATCACAGCTCCCAAGCCTGCTGCCATTCAACCCGGTCAAGTGGTGCAGGTTCGCTTAACGCAAGACCTTCGGAGTGTCGAGTAACGTTTGACCTGCCATTCACTGGATTGCCATTCGTCGGATGGCAGTTTGCATAGTCGCCATTAAAGCAGAGACATTAAGAAAGAGCAGGATAGTGAGAGGGCAGGAGGGCGAGAAGTTCATGCTTCCATCATCCCTCGGTTGCTTTTCATCCTTTCCTAAATAGGACTATTCTAAAAAGAGCCACAACGTTTCAGTCATGGCTCTCTTAATAAGATGCTGCTTCTATGTAAACGCTATTAGCGCGTGCCGTTTAATATTTCTCGTTCTCTGGCTTGGGCGCTCCGCCTGTACCGGGTTGATTCAAGAAGAAGTTTTTAGCGGCATCGTTCTGATAGATACAGTCGATCTTGGGCGATCGCTCCAGCGCATCTGTAAAGCCAAAGGTATTCATGCGGTTTTTACAATCACGCACCTGCTCCGACTTCACCAGACCTTTCTGTTCCAAAATCGACCAGTTGTTGGTACGAAGGACGCATCCCGGTTGCGTACTAGGCTGAGAGACATACACGTTTAGTGGATTCAGCGTCACAAAAACACGAGTATCCATCGTAATTGCAGCCGAACCAAACTGGGCACAGAGTTCAGGGTTGGGTGCCCGCTGGCTCAAGTCCAAATCGGTGACAATCTTGCCCGCACCAGAACTGGAAACAGAGCTAAAGCCAAGACCAATCCCAATGCCTAGAATGAAAACACCAGCCAGCACAGCCAGAGCCGTTGCGTTAAAAAGAGCCGCAATAGACGATTTGGGCGAGCTTTGCCTGGAGGATTCTGAACCGGAGTAGCCGTCGTAATCACGATCGTAGTCGCGATCGACGTCACGGTCATAGCTAGAGCCTAAGTTCCTGGGTTTACGTTTCATAGTCATCTGATCCGGTTGGACGCATTAAAAGTGACCTTCTTTCAGTATGCCGCGAATGGGCATTGGTCTGCACATGGAGAATATGAGTCACCAAAAGAGATACTCTCCGCGTCACCCTAGCGTATTTTTACCTCAAACAGCAAGAAGGAGCCTGCACTTGCGGAGGCTCCTTTACTCTAACGGGCTTACATGTATAGCGCGGGATTAATTACCACCCGTTGTAATCGGTTTATTGTGAATGCCGGTATCGGACGCTTGTCTAAAGTGCCATTTGCCATCAGAGCCTTTTTCGTAGTTCGGCTTGAGGCTATTCCAGGCAACATTGGTAGCTGCCTCTTCATTTAAGCCATCGCTGATAGCACTATTGTAGGCAGCCACAAAGATCTGCTGAGCACCGTCAGCCAGATTTTCTTGAATCTCTTGAGGAAACTCTTCCAGTTTTTTAGCCATAGTGATCTCCTAACAAACGTATCAATATGGATCAGCATAAATGTCTGGTATTGATGCTTCCTCTCTCCGGAGGCACGGCAGGACGTCTACCCACCGACACGCAAAGGATGAATGCCCTGGGTAATCGTGACAACACTCAGCACTCTCAGGAAGTTAGGAGAGGCTCGATCGCTGGCAAGCTGCTATTGGCAAAGACCGCTTAAAGTGGGGCATTGATCCACCACTAGATTTGGTCATTGAAATTGCTGTCCAACCCTTTGCAGGAGTCTGGGATCTTTGCGTCAGCCCTTACGAGAGATGTAACAATAGGTAAAGACAACTTAACGTTAACTTTATCTGTGAGTCTTCATCTGTGAGTGTTCAAGTGCGGTTACCGCTACACAAAGCTGCTTCTCGCTCCACCCTTCAGACTTTGTGGCGTGATTGCCTTACCGTCTTTTGGGGTGACTGGTTGGATCTGCGAGTGCGGCTGGTGCAGGTCATTGCCTCTGGTCTGGTATCGCCGCTGATCTACATTGTCGGCTTTGGTCTGGGGTTGGGAAGCGCGTTGGATTCGGCCGTGAAGCCATCGGCGGGAGACAACTACTTGCAGTTCATTCTGCCGGGAATGGTGGCGCTGTCATCAATGGTGATTAGCTTTGGCGGCACAACGTTTTCGATTTGCGGCGATCGCCTCTTCACCAAAACCTTTGAAGAAATGCTGTTGATGCCCGTGCATCCCTTGGCGCTGCATATTGGCAAGATGATGGCAGGCATTGTACGAGGCATGCTCACCGCTGGTTCTGTCATTCTGGTTGCGATTGTTTGCACAGGCAAAGTATGGAGCTTTCTAAACCCGCTGTTTTTGCTGGTGCTGCTGCTCAACTGTGCCGTTTTTTCAGCGTTGGGCGTAATTGTCGGGCTCAACGTCAAATCGTTAGAAAGCGTCGGTATCTACAACAACTTTGTGATTGTGCCGATGTCGTTCCTGGGCGCGACCTTCTTTGACCCAGTGACGCTGCCGATCGCGCTGAAAGTCATCGTTTATCTACTGCCATTGACCTATACCAGCCTGGGACTACGCGCAGCAGCGTATCTGCCCCTAACTCAGTTTCCCTGGTACGTCATTCCAGTGCTGCTGTTAGCGGCGATCGTCCTCTCGGCGATCGGGGCGCGTCAGTTTTCTCATCAGCAAGACTGAGAAGAGGCAAAGGGATGAGGGATGAAGGCTGAGGGATGAATTAGCTTTGAAGATTGGAGAGTGGAGACTACTCCCCACTCCCTATTCCCCACTCCCCACTCTCTACTTACTTCCGCGACTGACTGGCAAGGTTAATGCGATCGCCCAATTGCCGCAACGTCTGCGCCATGCTGGGATCATTCTCCTTAAGCTGAGCAATCTTGTCGCAGCTATACATGACGGTGGTATGGTCTTTGCCGCCGAATTCTTCACCAATTTTGGGCAAGCTCAAGTCGGTGTGGTGCCGCATGAGATACATGCCAATCTGACGGGCAACGCTAATTTCGCGTCGGCGAGAACTCCCTTTCAGATCATCAACCGACACATCAAAGGCTTCCGCGATCGCCAGGATCACGACTTCTGGGGTGGCTTCCACCTTCTCCACAGGGGGATTGAGAACGGGTGAAATGTTCTCGACCGTCATGGGCAACCCCGAAATGGAAATGTAGGCAACGGCTCGAATCAGCGCTCCTTCCAGTTCACGAATGTTGTTGGTGTAGCTGGAGGCGATGTACTCAATCACTTCGCGCGGCAGGCGCATATTTTCGTATTCGGCCTTCTTTTGCAGAATTGCCATGCGTGTTTCCAAGTCGGGCGGCTGAATGTCAGCAATCAAGCCCATTGAAAAGCGCGAGCAGAGCCGTTCTTGCAGGCGAGGAATCTGGTTAGGTGGGCGATCGGATGCCAGCACCACCTGCTTTCCTGTCTCGTGCAAGGTGTTGAAGGTATGAAAAAACTCTTCCTGGGTATACTCCTTGCCCTCAATGAACTGAATATCGTCCACCAGCAGCACATCCACCGCCCGATAGCGCTCTTGAAAGCTCTGCCGACTATCTTTGCGAATGGCCGTAATGAGATCGTTGGTGAACTGTTCAGTAGACACATAGACAATGCGAGAGGTCGAACAGATTTCTAGCCGATAGTGCCCGATCGCCTGCATCAAATGCGTCTTGCCCAGCCCAACCCCACCGCACAGAAAAAGTGGGTTAAACTCCCGTCCAGGCGATTCTGCGACGGCGAGAGAGGCTGCATGGGCCATGCGGTTATTGGAACCCACAACCAGCCGCGAAAACACGTATTTGGAATTTAACTCACTGCGCGCACTGTTGACAGTTGCAGGAGCCGCTGCCTGGGGAGAAGACGGAGGCTCAGCAAGGGTCTCGTGGGATGGCAATGGCCAAAACATTTCAGCATTGTCGGTTGTCGCATCGTCACCCTGCGCGATCGTGATATGGATGTCGATCGAATGGCCCATCACCTCTTGGACAACCTCAGCAATGGTTTTGATGTAGTACTTTTGCAGCCAATTGCGCGCAAAGGGATTGGGCGTACGTATGACCAGGCAATTGCCATCCAATTGCTCCGCCACGGCAGTTTTGATCCAGGTTTCAAAGGTCGGGCGACTAAGCTGTACTTGCAAGCGTTCCAGCACTTGTGTCCAAAGATTTTCGAGCGTAATTTCGACCACGAATCCTTACCCCTTACCAATGAATGGCGACATGAACCAGAGTGAACCAGAGATCCCGACTCCCTTGCGGGAAGCAATCTCTACCTCGCCCCAAAAGCACTGCGTTGCCCTCAAAAGATGCACCGAAATCAATCTAATCGCAAGCCCAAGGTGAGCAAATTTACAATGGGTTAGCCGTCCAAATTAAGCGATATAGCTCTACATATAGCGTTTAATCTATTTAGGTAGTTTACTAGTAGCGTATCAGATCTTGCTGGAGATGTTCATTCCTAAGTGCAGCCATCCTGAGGTTTTAACCAGGACTGTACAGGCAGAGTGATGAGTTTGGACAATGCGATCGATGGCAAAATGACTTGCTCATTCACTAGCAGAAGAGAAGTCTACCCGATTTTCACCAGCAAGCGACAGCACTTAGACCATCTTTAGATTTCGTGAGGATAGAGGGCAGGAGGAAGGAGAGTTTTGAGTTTTGAGTTTTGAGTTTTAGTTGATTGCGCGGTCAGCAGGGAGTTTTGAGTTTTGGGTTTAGAGGCTGTTTGAAAAGTCGTCTAGACCGTAAAAAAGCTCACACGGTAGGCTGTCAGTAGTGAAGTCCAGCCCCGTGAGAGCGATGGTTAAATTCTACTCAAGCAACCTGACCCGCGCCCAATTTGACTTAATCCAGCCGCTGCTGCCGCCTGCCAAACCCGGTGGTCGCCCGCGCAGTACCAATCTGTGGGCAGTGCTGAACGCCATTTTTTACGTGGTCACGCAGGGCTGTAAATGGCGAGACATTCCTGGCGACTTTCCCGCGTGGCAAACGGTGTACACCTACTTCCGCAACTGGCGCAAGGACGGCACCTGGCAAGCGCTCCATGAGCGGTTACGAGCGTGGACACGGGTCGCGACTGGACGCCCCGAAAGTCCTTCCGAGGTGATTCTCGATAGTCAAACGGTACCCACGGTGGCGATGGTGCAACAGGCCGTGGGGTTTGACTGCTTCAAAGCCACCAAAGGGCGTAAACGGCATACCGTCGTGGATACACTGGGTTTAGTGATGGTTGTATTGGTGACCGCAGCGAGTCTACCGGAACGCGAGGGCGGCAAACGGGTGCTGCAACGACTGTCTGAGCTGGGTGCGAAAGTCTGTCGCCTCTACCTCGTCTGGGTCGATGGTGGCTATAGTGGTCAACCCTTTGTGCAATGGGTGATGGATCGCTTCCGCTGGGTCATTTACCCCGTGCTGCGCCCTGAACAGACTAAAGGCTTTGTGCTCCTGAAAAAGCGTTGGATTGTCGAACGGACGTTTGGCTGGTGGCAATGGTATCGGCGGCTCAATTGTGATTATGAACTACTTCCAGAAACCGCTGAAACCATGATTTATCTCGCGATGATCCGACTCATGGTGCGACGGTTGGCGTAATTTGTCACACCCCTCCCCCTTTTCAAACAGCCTCTTAGTCAGTTTTAAAGCCTTCGGCATGGCTTCGCTAGAGGAGTTGGTTTTTAGTTTTTAGCTAGAACAAGCGCTGCCTTTTCTCTCCTTCTAACAACTAACAACCAAAAACCCTCCTGCCCTCTGCCTTCTGCCCTCTGCCTTCTGCCTTCCTCACGCAGGTTGTGCTGGTTCTGGCAGACTGGCTTCCATTTTGAGGCAGTTGAGACCATCCACTTGCAGTTGATATTCAACACGATCCATCAGGCGATTGAGGATGAGCCAACCATAACCACCTTCTTGCAGAAGCTCTGGAGTGGGCTCCGTGTAGGCTGTCACATCGTAGCCAACGCCATGATCCCAGATTTCAAGCGCAATATCACGATCGTGCAGCTCCAGGCGAATTAACACTGGCAGCGCAGGCTGATCTTTGTGTGCATGGCGGACAACATTTGAATAGGCTTCAACCAGGACTAGCCGCAAGCGATTGGACTGCCGTGTCCAATCGACATGATTGCCCAGTTCTACCTCCAGGCTACCCAGAAGCCAGTTTTCGACAATGGATAAAAACTTTAGGTCACTGGGTACGTGTAGCTCAGTTCTCATCAACTACAGAACCTCCAGAGAGAGTATAGTCTGGTCGTCTTCTTGAATTGTATTGTGTGCTCGAATCCGTGAAAGCAAGTGGCTGAGGTCAAGGGGAGCATGTTCTTGCATCAGCATTCGCCACAAGCCAGCCTGTTGCAGCATCGCCGTTACGGTTTGCGGCGTTTTCATTGTCCCGTTGTCAGCCGTCGCGACTGTCGCCTCCGTAATGCCATCGCTGGTTAGAAGCATCACCTCACCAGAGTTAAGCTCCACACGACCGGAAGCAGCCTTCCAGATCGGTAGAATGCCCAGCGGCACACCCCGTACTTTCAGGTACTGGGGTTCTACCACCGCTGTTCCCTGCGCGGCGACTTGGGCAGCAACCTTACGGCTAGACCACACCAGCGGATAGATGTGTCCGGCATTTGCATAGACCAGTTGCCGAGTGGAAGGGCTGTAGCGTGCCAGCACCATCGTGATGAAGCAGTTAGTACTAACCAGATCCTCGGAAAGGCTACGGTTTAGGTTTTGCATCACAAGATGCGGTTCAGGCGGTGATTCTTGAGACAATTCCCGCCGAAGTACAGAAATAGCGCTTGCCATAAACAGCGCTGCGGGTACGCCCTTACCAGACACATCACCCACGGCTAACCAAATGTCGCCTTGAGGATGGGCATAAACTTCAAAAAAGTCGCCGCCAACTTCGCGGGCGGGAAAGCAGCACGCCTGGACTTTCATCCCATCTAGGTCAGGAAGAGTTTGGCGTAACAAATTGCCTTGGATCTGGCGAGCGACGGCGAGTTCTGCCCGCATCTGTTCTGCTTGTTCCTGAGTGCGCTGGTAGAGTTTTGCCTGCGAAAGCGCAAGGGCCGCTTGATCTGCCACTCCTTGAAGCAATTCGATGTCTTCTGCTAGCCAGGGTGGGTCGATCGGCTCGCGATACAGCGACAGGATCGCCAGAAACTCTTGCTGATAAAGAAGGGGCACAACCAACTGAAACTCTTTTTCAGCCACCCCTTGCGCGACCTGTAGCTGACGGGTCTGGAGAACCGTTTGAAGAAGAGCATCCTCATCAGTCGTCATTGCAAGCGGCTGTATGCCATCAGGTTGTGGCTGTTGGGATAGATTGCTGTAGGTCAACGCCGTTGGCTCCAGGCAATCATTAAGGATCGGTCGTAAAACACATCGACTGGCCGCAAACGTTCGCCCTAACGTCTCGGCAATGGTTTGTAGCATGCTGCTGTAGTCCAGCGATTCACGAATTGCTGTTGTCATCGTGTTGAACAGCGACTCGCGCCGCAGTGCTCGCCGCAGTTCGTTTGTGCGCTGCTTTAAAACTTGATACGTCTCAGCCGCCTGTTCTACCACACTTCTCAGTTGGTCAGGATTCCAGGGCTTAGTGATGTATTTGAACACCTTACCTGCGTTAATGGCTTCGACCAAATCTTCTACGTCCGTGTAGCCAGTGAGCACAATCCGAATCGTGTCAGGGTAGCGATCGACGGTCTTGCTCAGAAATTCCGTCCCCAGCATTTCAGGCATTCGCTGGTCTGAAATAATGATCGCCATTTCTCCTTGCTGTTCCAGGATTTGTAGCGCGTCGATCGCACTTTCCGCCGTGATCACCTCAAAGTTGCGGCGAAACGTCCGATAAAGCAAATCCAGGTTGTCAGGTTCATCATCGACAACCATCAATTTGAGCTTTGTAACCATTCCCTGAGCCATGCCAATACTCCATGTTAGGCACAAAAGTGCCCTGCTGCTGAACTCTAGCCACCACTACGCTTTATTTACGCTTTATTTACGCTTTATTAAAGTAAAGTACCCCATACAGATGGGGCGTGAACAATGTGGCAAGAGAGGGATGAGTGGTAAGGAGGGCGGTAAGGGAGAAGCGATGAAGGGAAAGGGCTTTCTGTCGGTCGTGACGACCTTTAGCTATCAGCTATTAACCACCAGCTATCAGCATAATTTACCGCTGGTTCCTGCCTTCGGGTTCCTGCCTTCGGGCTCCTGCCTTCTGCCCTACTCCCCACTCCCTCATTTCAAAGTTCCGGTTTGGGCAACAACCGCAGAAATTTGACAATCTGTCCGGTAATTTCGAGGCTGATGAAGTAGCGATCGAGGGTGAAGCGGTAAAAAATCTCGCTGTTGCCGAGTGGACGAAAGGCTGGTAGTGCGTAGAGCTGATGAATGCTGGTGAACTCTTCAAAGACAAATTGCTGAATCTGCTGACGATCGGAGGGTTCCAGATGCTTGAGATCCAGCAGAAACGATCGCTCATACCGAACTTCTAGTCCCTTAAGACCGGGTATCTTGCGGGTTGTGAAAGGCTTAGCGTTCATAAGTGTTTCAGCGCCTCGCTATAACAGCGATAGAAAACGAAGGGCTTCTTCACGGGTTAAGGTATCTCCTGGCCTCAACGTCTGTTTAGAGGCTTGCGTGGCTCTCAGCACGTAGCAGTCGCAATAGAGTTCAGCTAGCACAGCCCAAATGTCCTGCAATTCGTCGTCTGACAGGTGCTCAACCAGGCGATGGATTCGTTCTTTTAGAAGACTCATGACGGCTCCAACAGAGGAATGTGAAACCAGAGCACGATCGTATGGTCTCAATCGCATAGGCTTAAAATGCCCCGAAAGCTGGCTAAAATCGCGTGGGTCAGACAATCCGAAGTGACGATCGTGGTTTGAAGCAGCAGTCTGTGTGATAGCCGTCTGAGTGTGATGGCTCGTATAAGATCGATCGCTACGGGTGCAAATAGCCTGATACGATACGTCCAATTGCCTCTAGTTGCCATTGCTCATGCTCGATCTCAGCGGCATTCTGCTGTTTTTTACGCCCGGTTATCTTGTCTCGCTCATCATCTTCACGGCGACCTTTGCGTTGTTTAGCCTGGGGTTGAATTTGCAGTGGGGCTTTACGGGACTGATTAACTTTGGGCATATCGCCTTTATGACCGTTGGGGCCTATGCCACTGTGCTATTAAGCATGAAGGGAGTGCCGCTGGTGCTGGCGGTGTTGATTGGAGCGGGACTAGCGGCTGGGCTGGGTTTGCTAATTGGGCTGTCTACGCTGCGGTTGCGAGAAGACTATTTGGCGATCGTCACCATTGGTGTATCAGAGGTCATTCGCCTGGTGGCCCTTAACGAAGAATGGCTGACACAAGGCGCACGCGGCGTTTACAGCTATCCCCTACCCCTGGAAGCGCTCACCAGACCGACCTTCATCAGCAAAATTGGGATGATTGGCATCTGGACGGCCATTTTTGCACTGGCTGGCTGGCAGTTGTGGCGCTGGACGTGGAAACGGCTCGATCGCTTGGGGCAAAGAGATACCCGTGAGGGCACGCAACCAGGACAAATCGGTAAGCTCTCCCTGGGCATCGCAACGGCTCTTTTGGGGCTGCTGCTGTACTGGGCTGGCGCAGTTTCACTCTACAACTATTCCTATAAAGCAGGTCTCATGCTGGTGCTGGTCATCGTGCTGGCGTTAGTCTACTGGCGCTTAGAAGCACTGGTGCGATCGCCGTGGGGTCGGGTGCTCAAAGCCATTCGTGAAGATGAGGAAATCGCGAAAGCATTGGGCAAGAATGTGTTCTGGTACAAGCTGCAATCGCTCATGCTGGGCGGGGCGATCGCTGGCATTGCGGGAGCCTTTTATGCGTGGCAGCTCAGCTTCATTAATCCGGATGGCTTTATTCCGCTGATTACGTTTCAGGCATGGACGATCGTGGTTCTCGGTGGGGCTGGCAACAATGCGGGAACGCTGCTGGGAGCCACCATCTTTTGGGCCTACAACTCAGTCACGCGGTTTCTGCTGCCTGCGATCGCCCCCGCGCTACACGCGATCGTCCCTGCCATTCCGCCTCAGCTTGATGAAGGCAGAGCTGGAGCCTTTCGGATTATGATTATTGGCTTGCTGTTGATTGTGATGATGATGGCGCGACCGCAAGGCATTTTAGGCAAGAAGGAGGAACTCTCTCTTGGTCGATGAACCACCCAATGACGTTGATCCGCTCGAACACGTGACCCATCCTGATAGTGAGGATCTAGCAGACATTTTGGCAGACGTGGAACCGATTGATCGTCCTGCTAAGTTACAACTCCCCCTTCTGGCAGCAAGTGGGCTGATCAAAAGTTTTGGCGGGCTGATAGCGGTCGATCAAGTATCGATCGAAGTCGCCAAAGGCAGCATCACGGGACTCATTGGCCCCAACGGCGCGGGCAAAACCACGCTATTTAATCTGCTTTCCAACTTTATCCATCCCGACCAGGGGCGTGTGCTGTTCGATGGCGAACCGGTTCACCAACTCCAGTCCTACCAGATCGCTCAACAAGGCATGATTCGCACGTTTCAGGTGGCACGGGTGTTGTCTCGTCTCTCGGTGCTGGAAAACATGCTGCTGGCAACCCAACATCAGACGGGCGAAAATTTTTGGTTCACTTGGTTTAAGCAAAAGCAGATTGCGGCTGAAGAACGCCAGCAGCGCGATCGCGCTATGACCATTCTGGAGTCGATCGGGCTAGCGCACATGGCACACGAATACGCAGGAGCCTTATCGGGCGGTCAGCGGAAGCTACTGGAAATGGGACGAGCGCTCATGAGCCAACCCAAGCTGATCCTGCTCGATGAACCTGCTGCTGGCGTGAATCCCACATTAATCAACCAGATTTGCGATCGCATCCTCACCTGGAACCGCGAAGGACTTACCTTTCTCATCATCGAACACAATATGGATGTGATTATGTCCCTGTGCGATCGGGTTTGGGTGCTGGCAGAAGGTCGTAACCTCGCCGTTGGCACCCCCACCGAAATTCAAACGAACCCTCAGGTTCTAGAAGCTTATCTCGGACAGTAAATCTACACACTTTTTACGCCTGAGTTACCCCTGCTACTTTACATAAAAGGCAATTCTCTAGGAGAGAAAGGGAATCGACTGCCCCCCCTTACACCCGTTGAGCGTATCTGCTGAGGGTCGCGTTGAAGATTAAAAAGGCTAAGGTTTCGTTCTTGAAACTAGTACAACGCAAGAGTCTACGGGCTGTTTGCGGTAGCGGGATAGCCTGCCCCTAACTGCTGCTCGTAGATCTGGCGCGATCGCACCTACTACGATTCTGTTTTGGCGTAGCGTCCTTGCGAACGGTACAACCCCACCAAATCATTCAGGCTAGCCCTTATGGGTCACAGTAGAGAGAGGGCTATAGAGTTGGGAAGAACCTTTGAGACGGCGCTCAGTGTCCTCTGCCAGCTGCGAGAGCGGCTCGACCAACGCTTTGGTTTGTTGATGTGTATACCCAACGGTATGGTGGTTGATGGTCAGACGTGCGTAGCTTTGCCGCCTTTGAGGACTTCATTTGTTCCCATACAGCTCGGCAAGATTTTTGAGTTTTACGGGCATGGTTCCCCATTTGGCGATCGCAAACTGTATTCTAAAAATGGGTCTTATAAAGCCGCCCTGTGAGTCTGAACCGCACTTGAAGTTGTTGCCTGATTTACAACCAGCAAGTGCATACAAGAGTTTTTTTCACTTGAGAGATCCCTAAGCGGGTGGGAATACTGAAGGAAAGTTTGGCAATGTTAGACGCATGTGGCGAAGGCTCAGGAACATTTTTGATAGTTTGAGGACTTACGCCGATCTCAGCCCTGATCTGCGCACGCGTCAACGGGTCAATCAGTGCTTGCGCGATCGTCCTGCCCTTAGCGCAGAGGAATGGTTTCAAGCCTTTTGGCAGCCGCAGGGAATCGCCCAACCGATCGCTGATTTTGTGTACACCTACCTACCAAAGTATTCGGGTCTGGATGTTGCCAGGGTACGCCCCCACGATCGCCTGAATGAAGACCTGTATTTGCCACTCGTCTGCTGGTTCGACTGGAATCTTTCCCTGTGCGAGGACTTTCTGGCACGTTTTGGCATTGACCTAAGCGAGCACTTTGATCCCTATCAGCATGGGACGATCGAGGACTTGATGGTTTTTCTCAATCATCAGCTACTCTCGGTCAACCGTTCTTAACCCATTCCTCAAAGCAGTTCTGAGATGGTGAACAAGCTGAACATTAGGAATGGCTGCAGTCGCCGATAAACTTAACCATCCTGCTTGACACGTTCCACACTTAAGCTGTTATGATAAACGCTGGTAACGCATTGGGGCGTCGCCAAGTGGTAAGGCAGCGGGTTTTGGTCTCGCCATCCCTAGGTTCGAATCCTAGCGCCCCAGTTTTTTCGAATATTCGGTGGGTTCAGTTCTCTTTCGCTGTTTGAAAGCTAGCTCGGCTGGACTGATCGCTCATCTTACTGCTCCAGCCAATCCCTAAACTTAGCGAATAGAGGACTGGGGTTCGCCTTAGGGTAATCGTCTAGCGGCAAAGATCCTGACAAAACCCGTTCCGTATCAAATGATACATCTTTCTCGGAGATCTCTTGAAAGCTTTCAAGCAGCTTTCACATGTTGGGGGCGATCGCGCTATTCAGGGCGCTGCTATCGATCAAGCTTTGAGCTGATTATCTCTTTACTCCATCGTAATTAGTGCCTCGTGAAGCCTGCGATTGAGTCGAACACTCTAGGGGCAATTGAACGTTGTTGTACAGTTTCGTTCCACTAGTTACCTTATTAAAGTAAATCTTAGGGTTCTTTCCTTTGAGTCCAAAATTCAAACTGATTGTCCCCCCAGGAGCTAAGTGCCGTGGCTTTAAGAACGTAGAGGGTTGGTTCGATTTCCTCGGAGGCTGTGGTTTTCCGGACCTGCTCGAGGGCCGTAGTTTTTGGAGCATGCTTAAAGGGTTGCCGAGAACCCAGCTCCGTTGCGAGGAGGACACATTGTTCTCCCCGTCTTTCCTCAAGGTAGAAGATGAGGTTGGAGCTAGTTGCTTCGAAGAAGACTGATCTTTTGGTGAAGACGAATCACGCATCGGAACACGGCAAATATCGTTCTGATAGATTCGATTAATCATCATCAATTTGCTCAAATCATAATAGTGTTTTGAACCATTAAATAGAGTAAAAAACTGCTCGTCTTTTGGTCTTTTCTTAAGGTCAAGCGTTAGATTTGTAATGTCTTCTCCAGTTGGAAGATCTTTTAAGGTAATGATGTAGCCGGATCTTTTCGTGTTTTTAGTGTCATCATTCTTAGTATCGTCTATCGCCAGTAGAATATTTTCGAACGTTTGATCTTGGTTGGCCACAAAGTCGATACCCAAAGACTTAATCAGACTTCGATCTGATTGATTACCTTTATTTTGATCAACCTCAATCTGTTCATCTTTATCAAAATGAATCTTCAGCCCCTTAGATGGCACACTGCCATCCTTTGGTTGAATACCTTCTACACTTGCTTTTGGTCGAATATCTTCTACACTTAACAAAAAGCCTGAGCCAGTCAAAAAGAAGGTAGAAGTATTTTTTTCTGTAGGGTTCGAAGATTTGCTAGTGATAGCATTGATGACAATCTTTTCATGCAAAGTGGTTTGCTCTTTATTGCTAGAGGTCTCGTTATTGCCAGCTATCTCATCAAGAGAAAAGTCCTTAACTAAATCATCTTGAGGGATAGAAGCAGTCGTTTTTGATTCTATATACTCCCGCAGTTCCTCAGTCCTATCTCTAAAAGCTTTTTTAACTTTATTAGCTGTCTTTTGGTCTAGTTTTTTGAATTTTACGTCTTTTTCCAGCGCAGTCTGATATTCCAGCACAGTTGGGTATTCGTCTAGAGAAGTCTTCTTAAGGTCATTTCTTGCAGTTACTATCATCTCCGCAATCTTACCAGATATTTCTTCAAAGTCGGGGATATGATCGTTTGAGTCGTGATATTTGGTACTATCTTTTAGTTGTGGAATCGACGGAGTCTTTTTTTGTAAATCTAAAGCATCTGTAATTTGTTTTTTATAATTCTCCTCAACCTGTTTTATATCTTCTCTAGCTTGTGATATGCCTGGTCTTGATGGAATTCTCATTACTATTTCAGCAATCTCTTTGTTAGTCTCGCCGAGCTTTTTTAAATCGATTCCAGTTTTAGGGACGCTAGTTTCAGGGTCTTTTATGCTATTTTGTCTATCGACTAATGCCTGAACTAACGAATCAAAAAGTCCCCCTATCCTTGAGTTATCACTATCGACTTTCTCTAGGTTACTTTCACGTGGCTCTGACGAAATTTGAAGTTGTCCTTCGGTTATATTGAATTCAACAGTATCTGAGTCTTGGCGCAAGGGGAATTTGAAGTATTGCCCTTTAGGAAGGTCACGAAGAGAGAGTGGAAGCAGATCAATTTTGTCACCCTTTATACCACTATAAGTAATAGAGGAATCAGGAATACCTCCAGGTGTGTATGTCCATTCATAGTCGCTGGGTTCTGAAGTTGGAGAAGATGAAGGTGTTGCGGCAGTTGGAGAAGATGAAGGTGTTGCGGCAGTTGGAGACGATGAGGGTGTTGCTAGAGGTTGAGACTGTTTAGGCGTAGAAGATTTTGGCGATGCTGCAGTTGGAGAAGATGAAGGTGTTGCTGGAGGTTGGGATTGTTTAAGCGTAAACGTCACATAGCCTACTGTTTTAGGAGAATTGCTATCGTACACAGCTACCTGGTATGAACGATTCCACCACATTGGGCCCTTAATCGCTGTTGGCACGAGAGTATGTCCGTCGGTAAGGCGACCTGTGTCATCAACTTTATAAACGCCCATCGTGTAGTACTCTTTGCGCTTTTGCATCGATTCAATGAGCAGTCCCAAAATCTCACCTGGCGACTGCTTGCGGATGGCTTTTGCCTCCTCTGATAGTTCATCCAGGCTTTGCAACGCAGAGTAGTAGGCAATATAGTTTTGTATCGCACGGTTATTGTCAATTTCAACCGCCTTGGTTGCTCCCGGTTGAAAGGCTGCCGGAATCGATCTTCCCTTAAATGGTTGCCCTAAGAAGAGGCGTAAACTGGCGATCGCCATCCCCTCGCATGCGCCCTCCTGGGTAATACTGTTTAGCTGCTTTGTTCGCCATGCGAGGGCGCTAGCGGTTAGAACACAAGTGTGGGGATTATCCACAATGAAGGTTCCCGGAAAGCAAACCGCGTCGGGCCCAAACATTTGAATCATATCCTCTGCTGTCAGAGAACCGTCTTCGAACTCTAGTTGCACCTCTTTTTTTTGATTTTGCTCCGTTGCGTTTTGAATCGCTTTCACTACATCGCCATTGTGAAACTTGAAGCCGTTTACGTTAGGATCAAAACCAATGTTGTATGTCGGATGATGCCACCATAAAACACTAAAAAACACCAAAAGACTGAGCAACACAGCACCAATCATTTGTTTGTGGGGAAGCAACCAAGTGGCAACTAAATGTTTGCGACGATTCATAGCACCAACTAGCTGTTTGTAAGGATTCATATCGTCTCCACGAGCGTATTTTATTGCCAGTCTAAAGAGCCATTACGACCTAAAAGTGAATCGTGCTTAGAGTCTATTTTCTTGTTAGTTATTTCTTGTTGACTATCGTTTTGATGTCATTGCAGAACTTACCCTCTGCTGAGTGCGGGTTGGCGACGAAATAGTCTTGTAGCCAATGGCAGCTACGCGCAAGCAAGAGATCAGGGTCTAGTTCCCATAGGATGAGGGTTTTATCATTACTAGCTGAGACGATCGCTTCACCATTGGGGCTAAAGCCGATACTCTGCACGACGTCGCGATGCCCTTTGTATGTGCTGAGGAGTTGTCCATTCTGGCGACTCCAAAAGCGTACTGTACCGTCTACCCCTGCAGAGGCAAGGATTTGACCATCGGGGCTAAAACTGACATCAAGCACCTGTCCGAAATGTCCTCTCAAGATCTGTAACTCTCGCCCATCAGAGACCTTCCAGAGTTTGATTGTGCTGTCCTCACTACTAGAAGCAAGGGTTTGACCATCCGGGCTAAAACTGAGGTTCCAAATCTCACCCCTGTGCCCTTTAAAGGTGCGAATCTCGTGTCCATTCAACTGCCACAGCTTGATTGTGGTGTCATCGCTGGCTGAAGCCAACATTGTGCCATCGGGGCTAAAGCGAACACCCTCAACCTGGGCAGTGTGTCCTTTAAAGGTGCTCAGTACCTGTCCTTCTAAGTTCCAAAGTTTGACCGTTTTATCTTCCCCCCCGGAGGCGATCTTCTTTCCGTCTGGACTAAAGCTCACGCTCCAAACACCTCCCTTGTGCCCCTTCAAGGTTTTTAATACCTGGCCATCACTACTCCAAAGTTTAATGGTGCCATCGCCACTGGCAGATGCCATCGTTTGACTATTTGGGCTAAAGCTCACAGAGACAACCCGTTCTTGGTGCCCCTTCAGGGTCTTCAGAGCTTGACCGCGAGCGTTCCACAGTTTAAGCGTCTTATCCTTACTGGCTGAAGCAATCAGCCTACTATCAGGGCTAAAGCTGACGCTGCGAACTTCGTCGCTATGCCCTTTAAGCATTTGGAGCGCTTGCTGATGCAAATTCCAAACTTGCACATTGCCATCGGTGCCAACCGATGTCAACGTTCGTCCATCGGGGCTAAAACTGGCACTCTTCGCCGCATTGCTATGACCTCTAAAGGTTCCCAGCATCTTTCCATCCAGCGCTTGTAATCGAATGGTGCCGTCATCTCCTGTGGCAGCAATCACTTTGCTGTCGGGACTAAAATTCACCCCCTCAATTGGAGCCATGAATCCTATCAGCGTTCTCAACGGGACTCCATTTACGCTCCAAAGCTTGACGGTTTTATCCTTGCTGCCAGAAGCAATCCATTTGCCATCGGGGCTAAAGCAGACGGTGTAAACAGCATCACTGTGAGCCGGGATTATTTTCAAGACCTTTCCGTTTAACCGCCATAGACGGATGGTTCTGTCATCACTGCCAGAAACTAGCGTTTGCCCGTTGGGGCTAAAGCTGACACTTTCAACTAAATCACGATGCCCTTTCAAAGTGCGGATTGGCTGCCCAAAGGACTGAGGTGATCCCGTACGCTCGACTGCCCAGAGACGGATGGTGTGATCGGCACTGGCCGATGCAAGGGTTTTACCGTTGGGGCTAAAACTCACGCTATATACTGTATCGGTATGCCCCTTCAGCGTTTTCAGCAAGGTGCCATCCGCCCTCCAGAGTTTGATGGTATTGTCCTTGCTTCCCGAGGCCAGCATCTGTCCGTTGGGGCTGAAGCTCACACTGCGAATTTCATCGCGATGCCCTGGTAGCGATCGTAGTTTTTGACCCTTACGGTTCCATAGTTCGATCGTTTGATCGCCAGCTACTGCCAGCGTTTGCCCATCGGGGCTCAAGCTAACGCTATACAAACGAGCGTTTTGCCCTGTGAAGGAGTTCTGTTGATGTACGCCATACACCACCTGCTGTAGGGCACTAATGGCTCGCATGCGGGTGTCTGGGGTGATCTTGTCTTCCCATTGTTTGAGCTGTTGCCCCATGCGGATGCTACCCAACAGCGCTTCGATGTCTAACCCTGACTTCAGGTTGCTTTCCACAATTAAGCTTTGGGCAGTAATCGTTTCATTGGCAGACTGTTTTTCGGCAATGGCCTTCGCTTCAATGGCTTCGTGTCGTTGTTGCAACGCCATGATGGTTGAGCCAATGGCCATTAGCAAGCCAGCCGAAACACAGACCAGTGCAGTTCTCTGTAGCCTATTTCTGGCTTTTTGCCGTGCCGTTTCAGCTTGACGGCTGGCACTGATGTAAGCGCCATGCAGTTTCGTCGGTTCCGGTTGTTTAGCCGTCTGTTGAAACATCCATTGCGCGGCTTCCTCCAGGTCGTCACCCTGCAGCAAACAGCTCTCATTGCGCTGCTTCTTCTCCCACTCGATCGCCCGCATCAGTAATCGAGCATGCTTACGGGCATGATCCAGGTCGGTTTCGATCGCCTTCAACAGCTTTTGGAATGCTTGATTGAAATCGTCCGTCTCCCGAAAAAACAGCCAGTTATGACGGCTAATCGCAGGATGGATATCTGCCGCACTAAACCCTTCTCGCCAGACCAGCGGCACCAACCGCTTCTGGTGGGCAACAGCATAATCCACCTCCTGACGGCACACCTCCGAGGCGATCGAATCAGGACTGATCACAAAGACAAAGGTACTGGCGGCTTCAATGCCTGCTTTAATGGCTTCCCACCAATCCTCAGTGGGTTGAATATCGTCCCAATCAATCCACGGATCATGGTTGTGTTTGCGAAACGTCGCATCCAGGATACGCACGAAGTCTATGTCTCTACGACAGTAAGAGATAAAGATTTCATTGACTTGTTCGCCTACTCTTTGATCGTCTACGCCAGTGGCAGATGCTGTAGCTCGATCGTTGTTAGTCACAGAGGAACCATCTGTAACCGTCATAGCGTCACCCCTCAAGCAGCACAAACGTGATTTCAGCGGATTCTAGTCGAGTACACCCTGATCTTGTAGGGAAGGGTGTCGAGTATCAAGTATGGTGAATGCAAATGAAATTAACAGAGTGTTTTGGGACGGTGCTAATGTTCGACGTTGGGATCGTGGTTTTAACTGTCACACAAACTTACCTAAGCAATTTACTTTACTTAGAATATATCTGACAAGTTAAAATTGTTATCCGAATCCTTGAGCTTTACGGGCTTGACACTCTTACCGAACGCGATTGGAGCGCACCATCAGGTTAAGCAGATGTTCGGTGACATCCGGTAGATGCTTGCACAAGCCTGTATGCACTCGTGATGTTTGAATGATGGTGCTACGGGGTGCAACCAGCCAATGGAAGCGTTCTCGCATGGGTAGCTGACCGATCGCACCAGCCGCTTTACCACCAGCACACACCACTGGAATCACAGCCAGATAGTCTCGAATGAGGTCTAGATCCAGCGTGGCGTCGAGTGCTAGCAAGCGTGCCTCATCAAGCTCAATGCGAGCCTCAAGAAAGCGGTTGCTGGCACAGGAAACAATCACGCCCACATTGATAAACTCTTCACGCTCAACCTTGGGGACGACGCGAATGATGGCGTAGTCATAGGTGAAGTGATCGGGCACGCAGGGCTTCCTCCAGAAACGCGTGGGGTGTTTCTAATCGTCTCACCAAATATTCAATGAAAGCGTCCCGGTATTGGTTTGCGTCAGCAAAGGGAGTGCTGTCTAGCAGCCAGCTATCAGGAATCAGTTGCACAATCTGGTCGATGAGAGTGGGCGTCAGTTTTGCGGTGAGCGTTTCATCGGCTGCTGGCAGTTCAGTTGCAAAGCGAAGCAACACGTGATCTTTAATGGCCGCAAAAGCTACCTGGCTACGATCGCGGTAGTTTTGCCAGGTGTGATGGAAGTACAGCGCGGCTCCGTGGTCGATCAGCCACAGGTTTCGGTGCCAGACCAGCATATTGGCATTGCGGGGAGTGCGATCGATGTTGGTGACGTAGGCATCAAACCAGACGATCGCAGACGCAAGATGCGCTTCAGCCTGCCCTGCGATCGGGTCAAAGGTCACTGAGCCAGGGAGGTAATCCAACGCAAGGTTCAGTCCCGCACTGGCCCGGATCAGGTCTTGAATTTCGGGGTCTGGTTCCGTACGAGCCAGGTCAGGGTCGAGCAGCACAAAAACAATTTCGGGAACGGGCAACCCGACTGCACGCGCAATTTCTCCGGCGACCAGTTCGGCAATCAGTGCCTTGGCTCCCTGTCCCGCGCCCCGAAACTTCAGCACATACATCCCATCGTCGTCAGCTTCAATAATGGCAGGCAGGGAGCCACCTTCACGCAGTGGGGTTACATATCTCGTCGCTACGACTGTTCGCAAGTTCATTGAGTAGAGCGGCTCCGTAGCTTTGTTTAAATGAAGAGCGTTGCTTGATCAAAGGCTAGCGCTTCTTATGCGTACTGTTGGAGTGATTGGTTAGTAATCACTGAGATTGCCGTGGCGTTTGGTTTGGCGTTCTGCCCAACGGAAGAGCAGTAGACCGATCGCAAAATACACGCCTCCATTCACCACAGCCACACCCATCTGAGAGAGATCCAACGGGTGCTGTCGCGCCATCACATCTCGCAATAGTCCTGCACCGGGACTCATCGGCAAAAGGTTGCCTAAAAGGCGCATACGGCCTGTCCATTCTTCGGTGGGTACACTCAGCAGAAACAGGAGTGCAAACTGAAAGATCCCCAGCACCTGTTGAATCCGCTTGACGATGAGTGCTAAAGACCCGATCGCAAACGACAGCCCATAAGCGCCCAGCAGCACTGTCAGCAGCGGGAACCAGAGGCTGAGGGGAAAGGCAAGCCAGCGGCCGGTCAACGCCATGATGATCACGACGATCGCGGCAATCAACCCCGATTGCAAGAGTAAATCAGCAACTGCCCGCAAAAGAAACACCTGCGAGGCACTGAAAGGCGAGATGAAGAGCTGTTCTAGTGTCCCTGTCTGAGCTTCGCGCTGTAGCGTGCCAGAAATGTTCGCCATGATGAACAGCACCAGCGTCCAAAGCACGTAACCTACGATGATGGCATCCAATCGACTGCCAAATTGCAACCCCGGCCCCGCAATATAGTTGGCGCTAAGAAAGAGACCGTAAAACACTGAAGTTGAAATGACAATGCCGCCGATCGACTCAAAGAGGTAACGCTTTAATTGAATGCTTGCTCGCGTTAATTCTGCAAAAAAAAGTTCAAGCATGGAGGTCTCCGATCGCCTGGTTTGGGGAAGCAGTTGTTTGGGTCAACTTCAAGAAAATGTCCGTTAGGGTGGCTCGCTCCGTTTCAAGCCGCGCGATCGGCAGAGGGTCCAAAATCGCCAGTGCCGGATAGAGCAACGTCGGATCGGAAATGTGGATCGTTGCACCTTCAACCAGCACACCGAGATTGCTCAACTTCATGCGGCGATCGTCTGGCAACTCCGGCAGTTCTACCCGGTACACCGCTCTAGAAAACTGCTGAATCAATGCTTCGGTCGCTTGCTCTGTGACAATGCTCCCCTGATTGATAATGGCAACGCGATCCGATAGTTCCTCCGCAATATCAAGCTGGTGCGTCGTCAAGAGAATTGCTCGTCCTTCGCTGGCGATCTCACGGACTAAGCGTTTAACGGTTTGCGTCGCTTCTACATCTAAACCCAGAGTGGGCTCATCTAAGAGCAGCAGTGGTGGTTCGTGGATGAGTGCCACTGCGATCGCCACTTTTTGCTGCATCCCTCGCGACAGCTTTTGCACTCTCGTTGTACTTTTGTGGCTTAGCTCAAAGCGATCGAGCAAAACCCGCGATCGCTGTCGTGCGACCCGTTGCGACAAACCTCGCAGAACGCCGAAGTACTCCAGATTTTCCGCTGGAGTGAGTCGCCAGTAAAGATTACGGCTCCCTTCTAAAACAGCCCCGACCGATCGTAGAGCCTGGGCATCTCGGTGTGGGTCGCGTCCGGCAATGCTGACAGTCCCGCGATCGGGCAACACCAAGCCCGCAATCATTTTAATGGTCGTCGTTTTACCCGCCCCATTGGGTCCCAGGAATGCAAGCACCTGGTTTGCATCAATTTGAAGCGATACATCCTGCACAGCCTGCGTAGTCTTTCCCTGAGCGCGGTAGGACTTATGCAAATGCCGGACTTCAAGCAAAGACATCACCCACCCCAAAAACAGCCTTGTTACAAAAGCGTAACAAATAAGCTGGTGCGATCGTCGTCAGCGGTCGCTAGAGGCTGTCATCAATTAAAGCTACATGTACTTGCAGGAAGGGTTCCAGCCTCTAGCCTGATGGGTTGGAGCGGGCGCGACACTGCTGATACCAAAGGTTTCAGAGCTAATTGATGACGCGCCCTAAAGACGACTGAGATCCTGCGGCTGCCCGCATTGCTTACAGTGGGGCAAATGTTTGTACGTCAGTTCGTGACAGTTCTGACATTCCATATACTGGTCATAGCCACAGTGCGGGCAGTAGTGGTCGTGGTGTCGAATGCTTTTGGCACAGCGAAGGCAGCGCGATCGCTGGACTCGGACAGAGGCTTGCCCCTTGGGGTTAAAAACAAAGCGCTGAAAGAACTTAATCATGCCAAACCCAATGACGGGAATCAGCAAGATGTAGAGATAGCTAACCAGAAACAGGAGACCACTAAAAAGAGCCGTAAGGACATCGACAAGCAGTCGAAAGAGTACGCCAACCTGAAGAAACTCAAAGACCTTGAAGACCAGCGGAATCAGAAAGATGACCAGTAAATGCCAGCTAATCAGCGCAACAAGTCCATACCCCTTGCGTTGAGCAAATTGGTGCACCACAAAAGCGATGAAGAGGAGTGGCAAGAGGAAAAGGGCTTGAAACGCAAATTGAATGCTGGGATACCAAAAAGAAGCTTGTTGATAGCCTTTTTCAACCGTATTAAATTGATCATTATTGTTCAGAAGCGCCAGCCAGGCGGCTACTTCTGGTCGTGGAAAAAGCTCTTTTTTCAGTGTGGAAACGTCGCTTTCCAGTGTAGAAATCAGGCGTTTGTTTTGTTCTAATGTTTGTTTTGCTTTCTCCGCCCCAACCGTATTGATGGATTGATCACGTGGCTGACCCGCAATCTTTTCGAGCAGCGTAGAGTCGTATTGAGTGCGGATGGTTTGATTGGATTGCTCAAGCTGATCAATCTTTGTTTCTTTTTGCCTGATGGTCGTTAAAAGCTGTTGATTAGCAGGAGTGATCAAGGCATCTTTAGACGTGGCATAAGCTAAACACGCTTCAGAAACCTTGCTCAGATGCCCTTGCTCAACCCGTTGATAAGACTGTCGAAACCCAGATCCGGTAAAACGATCGCCCGACACAGCCATACGAACAGATTCGTAGTCTTTAGCATTCGTTGTCTGGGTGCGATAGCTTTGCCATTCGGCATAACAAGGGTACGTCTGGGATGGACCAAGATGCCACTGACCAATGTCATCTAGCCCTATAAAAACATTAACCAGGATAAAAATATCAATCAGAATCAGAACAATCAGACTGACTTTATTCAGTGGTTCATTCTTAATCGTTCCCGATTTACTAAAGAAGCGATTTAAGAGTCGTCGAAACCTGGAAAACATTATCATCTATCCTTCTGACAAGTGAATGCATCGAGCTGAGGAAGCATGTGATAGTTTGCCCACTATCCTTGCTCAAATTTGATTGGGAATCTTTCGATCGCACGAATTCAAGCACAAGGATTTTAACTCCATCGTCGGAAGCAACCGAAACGACTAACGTTCCTCCGCAATAGCTGACCGGTGCCCTAACATCAATAAGCCCCGATCGCAGCCGCACTCTCCCCAGCATGACCGATGCCGCTAGACGCGAGAGGGCGCTCTTAGCACGATCGAGTTAAGGGCGATCAAGCAAAGCTGTAATTATCCTCATTACAGCTCCAGAGTGGGCTAGCGGGTTTCCGAGAAGCGGTGTGAAAAATTTACACTTGGTGTACGGGCAACACACAGCTACAGCCTTTTCATCTAAAATCAAGCTGAAAGCACGATTATCCTCCAAGCCTGTCCCATGCTTACGTCTACAGATTTCAGCGGGCTGATCAATCAGCGATTTGTGCAAAATTTCCTTCCCATTCCCGCGACGAACTCGTTAGCGAAGGGGATGATCACACCCAATTTTGAGTTGACCGACATCACCAATGGGCGAACAGTAAACCTGGCTGATTTTCGTCGCCGCCGGCCTGTAGTGCTTGCCTTTACGCGCATCTTTACCGAAAAGCAGTACTGTCCATTTTGCTTTCCGCACATTAAAGCGCTGAACGAGCAATACGAAGAGTTTCTCGATCGCGACGTGGAACTCCTGATGATTACCAGCACTGATCCACGGCAGAGCAAAAAGGTGATTCAAGATCTTGGCTTAAAAATGCCGCTCTTAAGTGACCCAAGCTGCACCACCTTTCGGGCATATCAGACGGGACAAGCACTTGGGGCACCGCTTCCGGCTCAGTTTGTGCTGAACAAGGTCGGGCAATTGCGCTACAAGCACCTCTTTTCATTTCTCGATCACAATGCCAGTATTGAGACGATGTTGAAGGCTGTCGATCGACTCTAGAACGTAACCCATTGAAAACAGATTGTGCGTTGAGCGATCGTTGCAATCAGGGCTTTAAGCAGCTTATTTGGGTGGCTTTTGCCAGATCACAATAATGCCTCCTTCTTTATCTTTGGTTGGCACAACGTTGATATAAAACGAAGCATTGCCCTTCGTTGCCACATAAACGGCTCCGCCCCCATAGGGTTGGCTCTCTTCTGGAACATCAAATTGGCTGCTTTGCAAGTTGCCTTTGATAAAGGCATCAAAAAACGTTTCAGCGGTTGTGGATGCATCTAAATTTTTTACAAACCGCGCATCAATAATATCGGAACGAAGTTGTCCCCCGGTATAAAACAATTCGGGTTGAGTAAAACTATCCGCCGCGACTTCTTGGGCATCAACCCCCGCAAAAATTGCATCGATTTCGGGTGGTACGGCCTTAGCTTTCGTTAATTCTGCAAGCGTTAACTCTTTAGGGGAAAGCACATACAATGTCGTTCCCTTAAAAATAAAGAGATTGAGATATTGAGTCAGATTATTTCTAGAAACCTGATAAATCTTACGATCGGGTTCATCTTTTGTTAAAGCAGCCTCGTACTTTTTCGCTTTCAGCTCGGTGTTAAAAAACGTAGAAACAAGCTTGATATCATCGCTTGATTGCACACAGGCCGTTAAGTTAAAACAACCTGGCACCCCTCCCGGATATTTGGGAAAGTCTTGCCACGGGTTAGCCGTTGAATCTGGTTTTGATTCCTGGGATGGCTTTGATGGCGGTGCTGGTGGACTCACTGGCTTCGCTTGAGACGGACGAGCAAGCTTAGGCTTTTGAGGACGCAGAACTTTTGGCAGTTGCCGTGGAGCAGGCTTAGACAATTTTGACAGTTGCGTGATGCGGACACTTTTCTCTGTTGGCTTAACAGGCGGTGTTTTGTGATCAGGGGCGATCGGCAGCAACAGCAGAAAGCCATGCAGTCCTAGCGATACGACTGTTGCTAACCAGGCCGATTTCAAAAAACGACTCGATCGCCGCCTGGATCGCTCACATTCATCAGCCATAGCCGGATAAGGCACAGTTTCAAGCGAAACTATTTTCTCGTCTGGTGTTGATGGACGATCACGATCGCAAGAGGCTACCGAGTCAGATATAGAATCAGGTAAGGACAACTTAATTACTAGCAAAGAAACAGCAGAAAGGTTTTTGGATTAAGCGGTTAATCCTCTAGAGAGCAGTGCAGTAATTTGCTTGCAGGCCTTAAAGAATGAGAATTAAATAACATCGGTTTTGCAGGTTGAGTTGAGGCACGAAACCTAACATCTCCAGGGTGTATAGCCTACTCTCCAAGAAGTAAGTTACAGCATGGCTATGCTAAAGGTTTCGCCAAGCTCAATCCAATCGATCCAGGTGATTTAATTGACGATCCTAAGTTGCACTGCTCTTAGATAGAAGAATGGTAGAGATTACGCGTGATTAACGAGGGCTACTTTGAATTTGGTCAAAGATACCACCGTCATCAAAAAACTTTTTCTGAATCGTGTCCCAACCGCCAAAATCCTTCACGGTATAAAGCTTATTCACTTTGGGAAACTTTTTATCCACTTCCTTGGTGACTGTATTTGTAACGGGACGAAACCCAACTTTGGCATATTCGCGCTGGGCTTCTGGAGTGAACAGAAACTGAGCAAATGCTTCAGCAATTTTGCGAGTGCCGTGCTTGTCCACATTTTTATCAACAACTGCAACGGGGTTATCGATCGAGACGTTGCTTTGAGGCACGACGTAGAAGGAATTTGTGTTGCCTTTCTGCCCTTCTAAAATCACTTCATTTTCGTAATTGAGCAGCACATCACCCTGGCCTTTCGTAAAGAAGACATCGCTTGATTCGCGTGCATCTTTGGGCAATACGGGTGCATTTTTGTAGACCTTGGTGACAAATTCACGTGCTTGTTCCTCGGTTCCACCTGTTTGCGTGATTGCACCCCACAGCCCTAAAAAGTTCCAGCGAGCGCCACCAGATGTTTTCGGGTTTGCCGTAATCACAGTCACTCCGGGCTTCACCAGATCTGCCCAGGTACGAATTTGTTTGGGATTTCCCTGGCGGGTCACAAGCGCAACGACTGATTTTGTGACGATCGCATCATTGGGCAGTTCCTTTTCCCACCCGGGTTGAATTAAACCCGCTTTTTCAAGCTTTTTGGTGTCTAAAGCCAGGGATAGTGTGGCGATATCGGCCTCTAAACCATCCAAAATGGCGCGAGTTTGGCTACCAGAACCACCATAGCTCGTGTTGATTGTCACGTCTTGCCCTGTCTTCTTTTTCCAGTCTGCTTCAAACAGGGGAATAATCTTGTCATAAGCTGCTTTCGTGACGGCGTAAGAAACGAGCAGCAGCTCAGCCTTCTTGGGATTTTGACTCAGTCGTTGCGTATTTGGTCGTGCCTCAGTCAATGGAGCGACGTTTTTGCCTGCTGCAAACGCAGGAATCGTTGCACTCAAACCAATGCCGATCGTTAGCAACATTGCTGTCGCGCTGCTTAAGCCTCGCTGTAGGGGGTAATGACTCAGTGCTAGGGTGCTCAAACGGCGTGGGGCTGTACTTGGTGCGAATGTATCGTTTGCTTTCGGCGAATGCTGTCTCATGGATCAAAAAGCTCCTTGCTCTCACTTGATTGAAATACAGTAAGTTGATCGAATTACCGTATTTAACTCGCGTCAAATAAGAGAATGTCATGCCGTGGGAGGAAAATCAAGCCTTAATGGCTAAAAAGATCTAAAAATCCATCGACATAGTGGAGTATAAGTGTAAAGCCGCACTCAATCAAGCCTCGATCGCCTATGCGACTGGCTTTTTGCGGTTATGCAAGAGGCAAGGTAGTATCGCCAGCGAAAAAGCGCTAAATCCCATGTCGGTTAGACGGGTGAATAGCGTCGGTGTAGTCTCAGCCAGCGCAACAACCGCATCCAAAGTCTTGCAGGTTGGTCAAAAAAGGTAAAAATATCACCAAACCCCAGGTTAGTTTTTTGATGGTGTAGCCAGTGTTGCTCTGGTGTCGTGATGAAGAGCATTTGACACAGCCACACGATCGGCCTGGGTGTTTGCCAGCCCAAGGCGCTAACGTGTCGCCACCACACATGAAACTGCCCGAACAGGAGGCCACCAATGACGCCGATCGGTGAGCAAGACCACAACGCTACAGCAACCAATAAATACGGCAATGCTCCCAAAAGACCGTCCAGTAGCACCTGCCAGCTAAGCGTCAAAATGGCGTAGTGACGAAACGTTTTTTTAGCAGAATGGTGGGTTTTGAGATGAAGGCGACCAAAAACGTGCTCTGGGACGTGATAGCAGAAAGTCGATAAAAAATCGCCAAGCACCAGCAACAACCAGGCAACTAATAGTTGACCCAAGAGCATACGCGCGATCGCCTCAAGCATGGAAAACTCCTTCCACCGATGTAAAGTAGCGTGGTCAAATTTGGAACATTTGCGTGTCCGTAGTTGGCTTGAAAAGCATACGGTTTCTAGCCCATCAAGCTTTAGTTTGATGAGAGCTAGCTTGCTTCCAAGCCCATCTCTTGTTAACACCTCTGATCCAAATTCGCGTGTAGCCTACAGCACGCACCCTCAGCACGACAATTTCTTTTTAATGCTCTAAAGCAGGCAGATCACGGCGTTGCGCGTACAGTTGCATTGCAGATATTCTCATTCTCCGGTAGATAAACTGTAGATTAAACGTTTTCGTTATATCTCTTTACGAAATAAACGATAGAAGGGCTTCAGCCGTTGCGTGAGGTTGCTCCAGGTGCGGCACATGCCCTGCTTGCTTGATCCAAAACAGTTGGCTACGAGCGATCGCCTGCTGAAACTTGCTGGCATCTTCAAGACCCAGCACATCATCCTGTTCGCCCCAAAGGATCAACGTCGGTGGGTGAAGCTGGGCAATGCGTTGGTTCAAGTTGGCGTAACCACCGCATTTTGTGAAGCTGATGATGGATTCGTGCCAACCCGGCATTGTCTGGTGCAGTAGGGAACAACGCACGGTATCAATCAGCTTTAAGTCGGGATTCTTACTTGCCATTAACACCTGTAACGCCACCTGCTTGCGCACAGCCAACCACCGTGCTGCAACGTAATCGATCGGTGGGAACAGCCATTGTCCAATGGGAAAACTACCTGAGAACCCAACGCTGTCAATCAAAACCAGTTTGCTAACACACTGGGGGTAAGCCAACGCAAAGTCGATCGCAACCGCGCCTCCCAAAGAGGCACCCACGAGAATCATCGGCTGATGCATCAATTGCTGCCAGGTTGCATAAAGATGCTGTCGAATGGTGATCGGGTTCACAGCCACATTGGGTGGTCGTTCTGTGAACCCAAACCCTAGCCAATCGACTGCCCATACCTCATGCTGCCCTGCTAATAGCGGCAAGAAGGAACGAAACTCCAGCAGCGAACTGTCAAAGCCGTGCAGCAGTAGCATTGGCGGCCCATCGCCTTGAGACCAATACGCTGTTTGGATGGCCTGTTGCGCGAGTGGCGTGGAAATCGCTGCACGTCTAGCTTTGCAACGGCGATCGAGGCAGGTTCAGTCAGCAACTCCGCTTCAGGCGGCATAAAATCAAGAGACATACACCAAATTCTGGCACCAAATTCTGGATGTACACGGTTTGCGACCAGGAGTGTGAAGGGCACGATGACAACAGTACCAGACGTAATTCGACAAAGCGACTTGCTCAACCAATTGGTTCTCGATCGCACCACGATGGAAGAGTTGGGGCGAGTCGAAGTGATGTGGATGTATCCTTCTGCTCACAAAGTATTGGGGTTTGTCTGCAAAGCAGGCGCGTTTGGCGCGAAAAAAACGGCGTTCAAACTGACGCAAATCAGCACCTTAGGCGCAAACGGCATTTTGACGCATAACCAGCCTGAAGAGACGGATGCAACCAAAGTACGCCAATTGGAAACATTGCTTCAGTGTGAAGTGTGGAGCGATACGGGCAACAAAATTGGCAAAATTACGGATTACCTCTTTAATCTCAAGACGGGCGCGATAACTCACTATTTACTGGCGTCTAGCGGTTGGGCAGGTATTGCAGGCGATTTCTACCAGCTACCACCGACGCAGATTCTGAGCATTGGGCGTAAGCGAGTGCTTGTGACTGAGGCAGCCGGTCAAGCCCTGGAAATGTATCAAAGCGGCATCAAGCAGGTTCTTACGAAAGCAACATCGGTACTCAAAGAAGATTATAGTCAGGCAACCGAAGAGCTGCGATCGCTCTCCAAACAAGCCCAAACCGTTACAGAGCAAGCAAAAGGCCGCTTTCAAAGCTTAACGGGTCAGCTAAAAGAACGTGCGCGATCGCTCTCTCAGCAAGCCCAGGAAACCATTCAAAGCATCAACGAGCAGCTTCAGGAAGAAGCCCAAACGATCGCGGAACAGGCGAAGGAACGCAGCCAGGTTATTGCCGAACGGATGAAAGAACGCAGCCAGACCTTTGGCGAACACTTTGAAGATGGCATTTACAGCCTGGGTGAGCAGGTTGAAGACGGTATCCAAACATTAACGGTTCAGGCAAAAGAGATCCTTGAGCCTGCCATAACTGACCATTCTGCGACATCAACGTCTGTGCAGCCACCTACAGCTTCGCCCCTTCAACCCACAGATCCTTCAGATTCGGCCAAGCCACCAACAAGTCCTGAAGCCTCTTCTGCTGAAGCCTCTTATATGGATGACGTAGAGTTTGACGAAACAGACTTAACCGACGACGAACCCTGGATTGACGATGAGCCCTGGATAGAGGAGACGATCGCCCCTCCGACAGCGGTAAGCGAACTACCCAAACGTGACCCCATTCATCACCCCAAGCCTGAGGCGAAAGCCGTTCAGCCTGATGATGACGATGATGAACCCTGGATTTAGCCTATAGCCAGGTTTCGCCCGTTGAATCTACTTCTTTGGGTAGATGACAGCCAAATTGTATTCCCTTTCGACAAAACTTATAATGAAGATTATGTCTTAGGCAAAATCATGCGTTTTGCCATCTTTAATCGTGAACGAATGAACGAACGTGCTGCTGACCAGATTGAGACTGATCGCGTTGAAAAGGATGTTTTAAAGGATCTCTTTGCCAGTAGCGGAGAAATGGGCAGACGCATACAGGCATTCAACTGGGCGGACACTGCAATCGGGCCAGCCGAAACCTGGTCTCAAAGCCTTCAAATCGCATTACAGATTTTGCTGCTCTCCAAGTTCCCCATGCAGATCTTGTGGGGTAAGGAGTATGTTCAGTTTTATAACGATGCTTATATTGCGATCGCAGGTAATAAGCACCCCACCGCACTGGGACAGCGAGGCGAGGACTGTTGGCGAGAAGTGTGGGACTTTGCTGGGCCACTGCTTGATCAGGTGATGACGACTGGGACGGCAACGTGGTCTGAAGACCAACTTCTGGTTTTAAATCGCTATGGCTCTCCAGAGGAATGTTATTTCACCTTTTCCTACACCCCAATTTGGGAAAAATCTGGCAAAGTTGGGGGCATTTTTATTGCCGTCAATGAAACGACCCAGAAGATTTTGAGTGCACGTCGTGAACGAGAATTACGGCTGGAAACCCAAGCCGCAATGGAAGCTGCCGAGAGAGCAAACCATCTCAAGGATCAGTTTCTCGCAGTCCTTTCCCACGAATTGCGATCGCCCTTAAATCCCATCTTAGGCTGGACTTCGTTGCTATTGAACCGTGAGCTTGATGCCGATACAACCCGGCGTGGACTAGAGGCGATCGAGCGTAATGCTCGTTTGCAAGCACAAATGATTGATGACTTGCTGGATGTTTCGCGTATCTTGCGAGAGAAGCTTGCCCTGACGATCGCGCCTGTCTACCTTATTCCCATCATTGAAGATGCGATTGAAACGGTGCAGGCGACGGCAACGTCCAAAGGCATTCCAATTCACACTCAGTTCGATCGTGCTCCACTGCAAATGATGGGAGATGCCAATCGTCTTAAGCAATTGATCTGGAATTTACTCTCCAACGCTGTTAAGTTTACGCCTTCGGGTGGGCAAGTAACCGTTCGGTTAACCTACACGGATACGTCTGCTTTACTGCAAGTCAGTGATACAGGTAAGGGCATTTCCGCTGACTTTCTGCCGCACGTTTTTGATCATTTTCGGCAGGAAGACAGTACAACGACGCGAGTGTTTGGTGGGCTGGGCTTAGGGTTGGCGATCGCGAAACAGATCGCAGACATGCATGAAGGCAGCATCCAGGCAGAAAGCCTTGGTGAAGGAGCGGGCGCTACGTTTACAGTTAAGCTGCCTCTCCCGACTCACGCTGCAGTAGCGATTGAACAAGCAAAGGAGTCTCCTCACAGCGAAGGGCTCCAAGCTTTGCAGGTGTTAGTGGTTGAAGATGAAGTAGACAATCGTGAACTGCTTGTCTTCACGCTGAAAATGTATGGCGCAACTGTTACAGCCGTTGCATCAGCCGCCGACGCGATCAAGCAGCTTTCGCAATGCCAGCCGGATGTGATTATTAGCGACATTGGCATGGCTGAAATCGACGGCTATACGCTCATACAATCCCTTCGGGAAAACCCTCAAACGAACCACATCCCTGCGATCGCGCTCACGGCCTATGTGGGTGAGGCCGACCAGCAGCAGGCATTGAAAGCAGGTTTTCAAGCCCATCTGCCCAAGCCAATGGATCCCATACAGTTGGTGGAAACGATCTTGAAAGTCATGTCATCCAGCCGAGCAACCTGAACCTTCGTGAGCGTGATTGGCAGGAATCAATAGCGTTCAACAATCAATACACTTGAGGAACAAAGAATTGCTCGTTAAGCGGTGGACGCACGTAATCAAGGGGAGCGCTGCGACGGGGTTTTAGTTCTAGCGGTTCAGGGGTCATATCAACGTAGGAAATTTTGCTCAAAATATGGCTGATGCAATTGAGGCGAGCACGCTTTTTGTCATCGGCTTCGACTGTAAACCAGGGTGCTTCGGGAATATTGGTGTGGGAAAACATGGCGTCTTTAGCTTGAGAATATTCCACCCAGCGATCGCGCGATTCTAAATCCATGGGGCTGAGCTTCCAACGACGAGCTGGATCGGTGAGGCGCGATTGAAACCGTCGCTCTTGCTCATCGTCACTCACCGAAAACCAATATTTCAACAAGATGATGCCTGAGCGAACGAGCATTCGTTCAAACTCCGGGCAGGTTTGCATAAATTCCTGGTACTGCTCATCGGTACAAAACCCCATGACATGCTCTACGCCTGCACGGTTGTACCAACTGCGATCGAAGCACACGATTTCACCCGCTGCGGGCAGATGAGCAATATACCGTTGAAAGTACCATTCAGTCTTTTCGCGATCGCTGGGTGTTCCCAAGGCCACCACACGACAGCCACGCGGATTGAGGGGTTCTGTAATGCGCTTGATGGTACCGCCCTTGCCTGCGGCATCTCGCCCTTCAAACAAAATGACAATGCGGGTACCCGTTTGCTTGACCCAGTACTGCATTTTCACCAGTTCCACCTGGAGATTAGCAAGCTCTTTTTCATACACTTTGCTGGATAGTTTAGAGCTACCTTCTGATTCAGAGATGTGATGAAAAATCCGCCGCTCTCGAAGCCGAAGTTTGGCTTTTGTTGGCGTTTCCGATAGTGGTTCTTGTTTCTGCTCTTTCTTGTGGTGCTTCTTCTTATGTTTGAGCTTCTTATCTTTCTTTTTAGCTTTTTCCTTAAGGTCTGTTTCTGGTAAGGCGATATCTCCGTTTTCAGATGTGGAATGGTTGCCACGAGACGATTTCGTTTTCATAGTACAAGGTGGATAGATGATTTTTTTCTTTAAAGTAAACGTTGAACGTGTAGAAGAAAAAGCTGGTTAATGTGTATTGAATGGTACTTGAAAGATTGAAAAGGCGACCCATCCTGTAGAGGCAACGCATTGCTTCGCCCCTAACTCAGCGATTGATCGATAGCCGTCATGCTTTCAATTAGTCTAACGAGCTGACTCCTAGTTTAAATCGATCGCATAACGTTGGTTGCCCTAAACCGAGCACCTGAATTTTCGTTAAAAAGAAGAAGGTTTAAGCAGGAGCAGCAGGTAGGACTTTAGCTAATGACGCGAAACGTCAGGTTGATGCGTGGAAGCACTGGCCGTTTGGTTTTGGGCACTTGATGTTGCCAGTAATGCTGAGTTGTGCCCTTCATGAGTAAGCAACTGCCTGTGATGAGTTCCAACTGATGCGTCCATTCTTTTTTAAGGCGATGCCGAAGCAGAAAGCGTCGCGTTCCACCCAGGCTGAGAGAGGCGATCACGGGATTGTGTCCCAGTTCGGGTTCATCATCGCTGTGCCATCCCATACTGTCATTGCCATCGCGATAGAGATTCAGCAACACGCTATTGAACACAACGCCTGAAACCGCGTCCACTTTCGCTTTGAGGTCGAGTAGGGTAGGAGTCCAGGGGGTTGGCTGCATGGTGATGCCAGAGTAGGTATAGGCTTTGCCAGGATCACCCACCCAGGCTGTGAGTCTAGGTTGGGGGAGCGATCGCCCGTAGATCGTTAGCCAGTCTTGCCGCCAATCGATCGTTTGGGTCAAGGTGGTGAGCAGGCGATCGCTGGCCTGACGATCGAGAAAGGATGGATAAAAAATAATCTCTGCGTCAGGCAATGGCAGGAGGGCTTTCAGCATGGCTTACAGCGACGCTCGGTTGAGTCAGCCGCAGTTTTGGGAGTAGGGGGATGGGGGATAGGAGATGGGAGTAAGGGGAGGGGGTGGGGGATGGCAGGTGCAGCGTGCCACTATTTGAAGCAGGCAGAAAGGTATCAAGAGGGGGGCTCTGTTCCTCCGTTGACAAGACCTGCCAGTAACAAACGCCAAACCTGGGCAAAGTCAGCATCGATCGTTGGACTGCTCCATTCGTTAGCATGAGCGGGATGATGGAAGCGAGTTGTGGCGTAAAAAACGGCCTTCGCTGCGGTATGGGCATCTGTAACCGCAAACTCCTGGCTGGCAATACCGCTTGCAATGATTTGAGTGAGTTGTTGTACCAGTTCGTCGATGTGAGCTTGCACGACGTCTCGCGCTTCTTCCACGATCGCTGCATAGGTCGCGAACAATTCGGGATCATCCAGTACTTTTTGCCGTTTGAGTTTGATGAGGTGTTCCAACCAACGGTGTAACCGCTCCACAGCGGAACCTTGATCGGCCGCAATAATAGCCAACGGCGCGGCAACTCGGTGCAACCACCGTTCTGCCACGGCATCGCGCAACGCTGCTTTACTAGCAAAGTGTCGGTAAAGCGTGCCGTGGCTCACCTCTAGAAAGCGAGCCACATCCACAACCGTTGTCTTTGCGGGTCCATACCGTCGCAAAACTTCTTCTGCGGCATCAAGAATCCGCTCTGGTGTCAACGCTGAATCACTCAACGGGGCTGTTTACCTCTGGGATACGCTTCAATGGTGGGATACGTTCTGATAGGGGACAGGTTTTTATACTGACGTACGCTCGCTATTGAGCATGGCCATTTGCTCTGCATTGTAGCGATCGCCTGCCACGGCATCGGGTGGAATCGCCGCTTCAATTTGGGCAAGGTCGGCCTGACTTAATTGTAGATTCAACGCGCCCAACGCTTCCTGCAACTGATCGCGTCGCCGTGAGCCGATGAGTGGAATGATGTCGGTGCCTTGTGCAAGTACCCAGGCGATCGCAACCTGAGCGACAGTAGCCTCTTTTGCTTGAGCAATCTGGCGCAGTGCTTCTACCAGTAACAGGTTGCGATCGAGATTCTCGCCCGCAAAACGCGGTAGGTGTCCGCGAAAATCCTGCGTCGTTGTTGACCGATCTTTTGACCAGTGGCCGCTCAACAGTCCTCGTGATAGGACGCCATACGCAGTGATTGCGATGCCTAGCTCACGCACAGCAGGCAGAATCTCAGCTTCAATGCCCCGACTCAGCAGCGAATATTCAATTTGCAGCCAGGAAATGGGATGCACGGCATGAGCCCGTCGAATGACCTCTACTCCCACTTCTGATAGCCCAATATGCCGGATGTACCCAGCCTGCACCATTTCGCCGATCGTCCCGATCGTGTCTTCGATTGGCACAGTAGGGTCAAGGCGGGCTGGTTGATACAGGTCGATATAGTCGGTGCCCAGGCGCTTAAGAGTGTAGGCGAGAAAGGTCTTTACGGCTGCTGGACGACCATCAAAGCCAATGAAATGACCTTCCGGCGATCGCAAGGCTCCAAATTTGACGGCAATGAAGACATCTTCCCGTCGTCGTCCTGCCAGCGCTTCGTGCAAGAGCAACTCGTTGTGCCCCATGCCATAGAAATCACCCGTATCAAGCAAGTTAATACCGGCATCAAGCGCTGCATGCACCGTCGCAATACTTTCGCTTCGATCGGCAGGACCATAAACGTCCGACATGCCCATACAGCCCAGCCCAATGGCTGAGACGGTTGCTTCAGTCGTACCCAGTTTGCTTAATAGCATTGTGCGTCCTCCACGCTGGTGATGACATTACCCTAACGAATTGAATGACAAAAATCAATATCTGTTACTCAAATTTTGTTAGAGCGTTTGTGCTTTTGCTATATGCCTTGGAGGGCGCGTTCGTTCTGCGCGTTCAAGCCGAAGGACGTCTAACCGAACGGTGGTTGAATGCGGCAGAAAACGGCTTTGTCTGGAGCGGTAGATCGTACGACAAGGTGAAGTTTGCCTGCCTTGTTCCCTGTAACATGCAGGCACGCGTCAAGCGCTTGTCTCAATGAACCTCCTCCCAACGCGATCGTCGGGAAGAACACGAACGGCAATCACAGCCAGCATGAAACACCCTTCTCGACCCATCCAACTCCTGGCGATTTCAGGCAGCCTGCGGGAACGATCGTCGAATACCGCCCTCTTGCAAGCGGCGATCGCACTGGCACCCAAGCATGTAGAAATTCGGCTCTATAAGGGACTGGGCGATTTACCGCACTTCAATCCTGACCTTGAACCGTACGAACCGGCGGCTGTCACAGATTTACGCCAGCAACTGCATATCTGTGACGGGTTAATCATTTCAAGCCCAGAGTATGCCCATAGCATCCCTGGTGTCTTAAAAAACGCACTGGATTGGCTGGTAAGTGGAGAAGAGTTTGTAGGTAAACCCGTTGCCCTCTTGAATGCATCACCGCGAGCAACCTATGCTCAAGCAACCCTTAGAGAGGTCGTCACGGTGATGTCGGGGCACCTGGTTGCTGAAGCATCGATCGATATCCCATTACTGGGTAGAAATCTCGATGCAGCAGGCATTGTAGCTGATCCAGACTTCTCTACTGCCATTAACGGCGCGATCGTGGCCTTTGTAGCCGCGATTGAAAAGAGGGTAGTAGAGCAATCCCCAAGCCCATGAAGGGTCGTGCCGTAAAGGGAAGGATTGTGAGAGGGTGAGAGCGTGCGAAAGCCCCTACTCACATGTTCTCATCCGCCTACTATTCATCTCTAGTCGTTCCTCAATAAGACTACCCTCTGAAGGCTGTCTAAAAGTTTAGAGAATGTCTGAAAAGGAGTCGTTGATAGCACTCACCCGCCCTGCACTGAAATGCAGGCTGACAGCAGGAAGTCCGTTGAAACGGACTCTAGTCATCGCAAGGGTGCCAAATCCTCTCAAGAGAACTGCAAGAGCGTTTCAACGGGTTTCGTACCATGAGCCCGGATTTTAATCACCAGCGGTGAACGACGGAGCGAGTAGCCTTTCAAGACGTTTGTCAGTCAATTAGATTTAAACCTCTTCCACGTTGAAATCACTTTTGAGCTTAAGGTTTGCTTGAGACCACCATTGTACTGAAGAAAAAATTGTTGAAATCTATCTAAGAACAGAGTGCAAAAGTTTATTGCTAAGGAATATAGTGAGCAAGATTGCTACCCTATCGGATGAGGCGATTTTTTTATACATGTACAACAATCAATGCTGTCGTCTCTTTCTCACTGGTTCATCTTGCCCGCCACATCTGGTATTGCTGTTTAGGCAGCAGAAATAGCTTCTCTAGCTTTAAGTACGTTCAAAATTAATTTAAATGCGTTCACAACCTAAACTTCCTTAAGTTCTTCGGCAACATTGAAGTTAAGCAAGTTAAGCATATTAGGAAAGTTAGCCTGCTGGTATAGCGCCAGGTTTAAATCGATTTATATCAGTCAATGAGCGATCGCCACGGTTACGCTTTCTAACCCTGTGGTGATTGATTTCGATCAACATCTGACAAGCTTTCTCATATTCGGAGGTTGGAGTGCAACGATACTCGTTCCTTATTGCGTTACTTCTGTTATCTCTGGGTGCTAGCGCTTGTAGTAAAAATGACAGTGCCGCTAAAGCCAGCGGGCCACCCCCTTCTCAAGTAAAGGTGCAAACTTTGCAGAATGGCACTCTGCAAGACAGCATTGAATACGTCGGTACGTTGCAAGCAGAAAAAACGGTTCAGCTTGTACCCCAAATTCAGGGACGCATTGGAGAAATTTTGGTTCAGCCAGGGGCGCGAGTCGAAAAGGGTGATCCGATTTTTCTGCTCAATCCAGACGATACGCTTTCGCAGGTTAGAAGTGCCCAGTCCACGATCGGCGTTAATCTTGCGGCTCGTAATACCGCAGCCAAGCAACTCCAGGCATCAAAGTCGGCCCTAGCCTCAGCGCAAGCACAGTATGAATTGGCACGGGTGAATAACCTCCGCTATCAGCAGCTCTATCGAGAGGGCGCGGTCGGTGCAGCAACTGCCGATCAATATGCCACGGCTGAAAAAACAGCTCTCGCAACGGTCAGACAAAATCAAGACGAGGTTAGCGCTCAGCAGGCAGCGGTTGACCAGGCAGACGCCACTGTGCGCAAATCGCAATCTGATTTGGATACGGCACAGGTCAGCTTGAACTACAAACGGGTTGTTGCACCCATTTCAGGCTCGGTTGGTAATATCACGCTCAAACCAGGAGATTACGTGACAGCGGGGCAAACCCTGACGACGATCAACCAGAATGACTATTTTGATCTGCAAATTCCCGTGCCCTTAAGTAAGGCTGGACTGGTGAAAACAGGGCTGACGGTGGAACTGCTCGACCCGAATAGTGGAAACCAGGTCGGCACTGGCAAAATCTATTTTGTTTCCTCGCAGGCAAGCGCAACGGATCAATCCATTTTGACGCGGGCGCGGTTTGTCAACGAAGGCAGTAAGCTACGGGATGCGCAGTACGTAAGAGCGCGAGTGATCTGGTCAACCAAGCCAGGCGTCATGGTGCCGACGACCGCTGTTACCCCGATCGGGGGACAGAACTTTGTGTTTGTGGCTGAAGATAAAACGGATGACCAGGGCAAAACCCAAACCGTAGCGCATCAATTGCCGGTGACGTTGGGCAATATTCAAGGGCAATCTTATCAGGTGTTGAAAGGTCTGAAACCGGGCGATCGCGTCATTGTGTCTGGAGTGGCTCGCTTGCGTGATGGTGCGCCTGTTAAACCTGAGGCGGCTGATGTCAGCGCATCGCCAGCGAATGCCGCTAGTTAGTTGAACCGAGTTCGTTGATCTCAGTTGTTAAGAGGCTGCCGCCGTGATTTTATCCATTGCGGATACGTTTATTAAGCGCCCGGTACTGACAACGGTCTGTACGATCGTGATTTTGTTGCTGGGGGCCGTGAGTCTACCGCTTTTGCCGATTGAATATGTGCCTCAAATTGCACCGATTCAGGTTCAGGTGACGGCTAGCTATGTAGGAGCCGATCCAGAAACGATCGAAACCACCGTTACAACGCCGATTGAGCGGAAGCTGAACGGCACCCGTGATATGCAGTATTTCACCTCAACCAGTGTGGCAGGCTCTAGCAATATTGCTGCCTTCTTTGGGGTGAATACAAAGCCGAATGAAGACCAGGTGAACGTTCAAAATAACCTGCAACAGGCCACGCCGCTTCTGCCTTCATCGGTGCAACAGCAGGGCATTGTGGTGAAAACGGCGTCTCCCAGTATTCTGGTCGTCTATGGCTTCTTTTCACCGAACGATGAGTACGACGCTACCTTCATCAGTAACTATGTTGACCTGTACGTAACGGATGAAGTGGCACGGATTCCAGGGGTGGGTCAAACCAACGTGTTTGGACAGTTGCAATACGCTATGCGGTTTTGGCTTGACCCCAATGCCCTCGCTAGCCGCAAGATTGCGGTGAATGATGTCGTCAGCGCTATCCAAGCCCAGAATGTGGTTGTGGGAGGTGGATCGATCGGTTCCGAACCCGCACCCAAAGGGCAACAATACCAAATTCCACTCAAGCTGCAAGGGCAATTTAAGAGTGTTGCGGATGCAGAAAATATTGTCATCAAAGTGGGAAGTGATGGCACCCAGACCAAGCTCAAGGATGTGGGACGGGTTGAATTGGGGGCACAGTCCTACAGTAGTTCTGCCAAAATTAACGGCAAACCGGGTGTCGCATTAGGGGTTTACCAGTTACCAGGCAGTAATGCGCTGGATGTGGCAAAGCAAGTTGCGACGAAGATGGAAGAGCTGAAGCAAAGCTTTCCACCGGGTATTGAAACCGAATTGGTCTATGACACGGTGAGCTTTATTGAAGAGTCAAACAAGGAAGTCATCATCACCCTGGTAGAGGCGATCGTGCTGGTGATTCTGGTGATTTTCGTCTTCTTGCAAGACTGGCGGGCGACAATTATTCCAACAATCGCCATTCCCGTCTCCTTAATTGGGGCGATGATCTTTGCCAAGCTGTTTGGCTTTTCCATCAACAGTTTGACCATGTTTGGACTGGTACTGGCTACGGGACTGGTGGTGGACGATGCCATTCTAGTGGTGGAGGCGATCGCAGCCAAAATTCAAAATGAGGGAATGACGGCCCGACAGGCCAGCTATGAGGCTATGAATGAACTCACAGGAGCCATTCTTTCGACCTCACTGGTGTTGATGGCGGTGTTTGTGCCAGTGGCATTTTTCCCTGGTGCGACAGGCTTACTGTATCGGCAGTTTGCGCTAATTATTGCGTTTTCGATCGCCGTCTCCACGTTCAATGCCTTGAGCTTTAGTCCCAGTATTGCCGCCATTTTGCTGCGTCCACCCCAGGAGGCCAGCGGACCGTTAGGCTGGTTTTTTGACAAATTTAACCGGGGCTTTAGCTGGTCACGCGATCGCTATCTCAGCGCGACAGAGTTTCTCATCAAACTGCGCTACCTGGTGATTGGCATTTTTGTGGTGGGATTGGTCGCCACTGTCTTTATGTTCAAGGTGGTACCTGCTGGGTTTGTCCCTGCCGAAGATCAGGGATCTGTGCTGGGGTTTGTGCAGGGTCCGAACATTGCATCACTGCAGTACACCCGCAACATTTTGGATCAGGTGCATCAATCGGTAGTCAGTGTGCCAGAGATTGAATCTACGGCAGAAATCAGCGGTGCCGGCTTTAACGGTAATGCCGCCAATCAGGGGATCTTTTTTGCCCACTTCAAGCCCTGGAGCGATCGCCCCAAAGCCAATCAAACCGTTGCAGCCATCCTGAAAAAGTTGAATGGAGAACTGGCTGGCAAAATTACGGGTGCAACAGCGGTTGGCTCCAGTCCGCCTGCCATTCCTGGGTTTAGCCCGTTGGGTGGTTTTAACATGCAGGTGGAGGACACCACAAACGGTCGCCTGTCGTTTCAAGAATTTGCTGGCAATGCTCAGGATATTTTGAAGGAAGCCAATCAAAGCGGCATCTTTCAGCCACCAGGCGCTTTTACCCAATTTACAGCGAATACGCCGCAGTATGAGATTGACATCAACCGTGATCAGTTGAATGCCCTCAATGTAAATTTCGATGATGCGTTGACGGCACTGAGCACCAGCATCGGTTCAACCTACGTGAACCAGTTTGTGTTGGGACCGCGCTTTTACCAGGTGTATGTGCAGTTAGACGCGCAATACCGCAGCAAACCGGAGGATCTGAAGCAAATTTATGTGCGATCGAGCAGTACCAATGGCACCAGTAATATGGTGTCGCTGGATCAGTTAGTGACGATTAAGCCATTTACAGGACCCGCCGTCATTTCGCACTTCAATGGTTATCGTTCCATCTTGCTGCAAGGGACTCAGACCTCGGAGCACAGTAGTGGTGAAGCGATCGATGTCATCAGCAACGCATTCAAAAAGATTGCGTTGCCGGGGATCAAGTTTGAGTGGGCAGATTTAACCCGACAGGAAGTCGCCGCCGGAAGTTTGGGTCCGTTAATCTTCCTGTTTGGCATCATCATGGTGTTTCTGGTATTAGCCGCTCAGTATGAGAGCTACATCGACCCCATGATTATTTTGCTGACGGTGCCATTAGCGATTTTGGGTGCCCTTAGTGCGATCGCCCTGCGACGGTTGATTGATCCCACCCTGGCAAATGACGTTTACGCTAATATTGCGCTGGTCATGCTGATTGGTCTTGCCAGTAAAAACGCCATCCTGATTGTAGAATTTGCCAATCAGGCGCGTGAGCAGGGGAAGTCGATCGTTCAGGCAGCGCTAACGGCGGCAGAAGAACGGTTGCGCCCCATTCTCATGACGGCCTTTGCCGCACTGGTAGGATTCTTTCCGCTTGTTGTAGCAACGGGCGCAGGGGCAAACTCACGACACTCGCTAGGTACAGCCGTCTTTGGAGGACTGCTGGTAGCAACGTTTCTCAGCCTCTTGTTTGTGCCCGTGCTCTATGTCGTGATCAAAACCCTGGAAGCTCAATTCCTCGACAAAGCGCGACCTAACCGACCCTCTGGTGGAACCCCTACCCATACGGAACCTGATTCTTCCCACGATGGTGCGAGTGAAACACCTCAACCAGAAGCCACTCGGAGAATTCAGGGTGAGCCGTTGGGTTAGTCCAGGTTGCCGTTCTAGCTTTGTCAACTTCTAGTTTTGCCACCAATGAGTTACCTGAAGACCGCGATCGCGGTCTTCATTTTTTTGCTTTGTACTCTTTTGGGTGTTGTCAAAGTTGTATGGATGTCTTTAACGATGAAGCCCAGTGACTATGCCAAAACTCACCGTAAAACAGAAAACCTGGTTGCCTTCGGGACATGTTGCCTTTGGTGGGGTCTGATTTGGCACTTCATTGTGCATGGTGCTAATCGCTTTAAACAGCCAAAACATGGCAACCGGAGACGAACTGTATCGCATTTGCCAGACTTGGAAGAGAGGTTCGCTTTACCAATCCACGTCGTCACAGTTGATCGCGGGTTGGGGGATCGAATTCTACTAACAGTTCGATCGTGCTGGGACGAAAACCACACGATTGGAATAGCTGTCGTGCCGTTTCATTTGCCATAGCAGTATCCAGTCGAACCTGTTGAACGCCTTTTTGTGCGAAGATTTGCAGTGCTCGCTCGGTCAGTTGTCGCCCTAAGCCCGCCTTGCGCTCGCCTGGTTCTACCCACAGGTCATGAATGAAGCCAAATTCTTGCAGGCGATAGATGGGAATCTCCGTTTCGATCGTGCCCACCAGAAAAGCAGCCAACGTTCCAGGTTGCTGATTGGTAGACGGCTTGCGTTCGGCCACTAAAAAGACGCTATCATCGCTCGTTGCCCGCTCTACAAGCCAACGCTCATACCGCTCGGCAGGATTGGGCACAAACCCATACTTGGCAGCATCCCAGGTCTCGTGCAGAGCACAGATCTTGGCGACCATCGGCAGCACAGCAGGCACATCGGCAGGCGTAGCAAGGCGAATTTGCATCACAGTTACGATCGTCGTTTCAGCACTTGTTCAATGGCCACTTCAAGCTGTTCTTGCGATAGAAGCGTCAAAATGAACACTTCCTGCACCGTTTTCCCTTGCCGAGCAATCACTTTGAACCCACCTCGAATGGGAACCGAAATTTTCAGCACCATTTTAGGCGCATGGGAACGAACAGGGCCAATGACACCTGGTGTAATCGTTTGAATGCCGACTTGATGAGTCAAGCGCTCTAGTAGTGGAATCAGACCTGGAAGATGAGTGGAATGGTTAAGAACAAGCCTGCCACTGGGAGAGTTACTCATGCGCAAAAAAGGCGAGATGAAAGGATTGTAGCCTGTAGCGTTGGCATGTGCTTAAACAGCATCCACTGCCTAAATTGCGCTGCTATCGTCAGGGCTAAGCAGCTTCTAAAGGGGCCATGGTTAAGCCTTCCATGCCAAGCTGCATATGGTAAAGCTCTGCTTGTTCTTGAGGCCCCACCCAGACGATCGCCTGCCCCTCGTAGTGAATTTGGTTGGTGAGTTCGGAGGCGCGATCGAGGGTCATACCTGGAATATGCTCTAGCAAGCTCTCTGTAACGTGCTGAAAAGTGTTGAAATCATCGTTAAGCACAATGATCTTGAAGTTGGGATAATGCTGGCGGGTCACTTGGCTAGACCGCGAAGGAGCTACCGTTGGTGCAGCAGTTGAGGCAGAGGAAACCAGCGGAAGTGTCGTTGTCATAGAAATTCACCAAAAAAGCACTAGTCGATAGACGTTGGTTAGTCACTTATCGTAACTCACTCACTTTCAGCAGTGTAGAAGATTAAGCAGCCATCAAAAGCAAAAAGCCGACGAGAAGGGAACAGCCTTCTTAGTCTCCTTTTTTATTAAGGCAACTGAAACATTCGATCGAGGCTTCTTCTTGCATAGAACGCCTGTCCATAATCTAAAAAATGGTTCTTTATCTATTGATACGGCGGCATACGTCTAAACAAGTTTTAATATATTTAGTTGACCTACCAAAGTAGTGTATTGATATGGAGTCATAAGCTTTTACTTTGCTGTTCACTCTGCACTGAACCAATGTAAAAATGGGTTAACTAAAAGTGGTTTAACTGGTCTTTTAACGTCACGTATCGTCCTTGAGACGATACGTGACGAAATTACTAGACAAAACCACTTGTAGAGTCAATAAAATCTTACTTTAGGAAGATTTGGTGGTTCGATAGGACTCTACCGGAGGTATAGTCGCACCGCTCACAATCCTGAGACAGTAAGAGTTGGGTTGACTAAACATGTTTGAGACGACAGTGCTTGAAAAGCAAAGTGTAGCAGGGCTACTCTAATGCTGACCGATGGTCAAAACGGCTTTATCATCGTCAGCGATCTGAACTTTATTCCTGTCTGCTCAACTCGATTGATAACGCTATAGCAATAAGAAGGCTGTCTTTATATCAGTCCTTTTGCGTTTTTAAGCTGCAAGTGAGTTGGCTTTTTTAGAGTAGCGAATTACAGCAATACGCTGCTCATTGCTTGTAAGTTTGGTGCCATGAATTCATTACACCAATTACAGCAGGCATCACGCTGAGAATCATTGCAGATGCATAAGCATTCTGGTGAATCTTGAGCAATGTTTTGTTTGAGCATTTAACATTTTGTGTGAGGTTTTAACGTGAAATACTTAGTTAAAAACATGGGGCGTTCGTTGATCTTCGTAAGTCCTGTCCTGTTAGCCATTGAGCTGATAGGCATCTTACCGGCGATCGCGGTTCCGTCATCATCTGCGATGACAGAATCTCGTTCAACAGAGTCTCCGTCAAATGCCTTGCCCCAGCGTCAATTCAACTCCTTAACCAGTCAAGCTGCCGTTCCGTCATTCAGTCAAGCAACCACTCCGCAACGCCTCGCCCAGACTTCTGCACCTAAAAGCCTAGCCACTTCAGACTTGGCGGATGGCGATCCCATGGATCAGGTAACATCCATCTCCCAACTAACGGACGTAAAACCAACAGATTGGGCTTTTCAGGCGCTACAGTCGATGGTGGAACGATATGGCTGCCTCGTGGGTTATCCCGATCGTACCTATCGCGGTAACCGCGCCCTGAGCCGCTATGAGTTTGCAGCGGGGTTAAGCGCCTGTATGGATCGAGTCAATGAACTCATCAATGCGGGGACGGCGGATCTCGTCAAACGAGAAGACGTGCTGACATTACAACGATTGCAAGAAGAATTTGCGACTGAGTTGGCAACGGTGCGAGGACGGGTCGGTGAACTAGAGGCCCGATCGGCAACATTGGAGAAGCAACAGTTCTCGACCACTATCAAGCTTGTGGGCCAACTGATTACAAGCGTGAGTGATACCTTTGGCAATCGTGTGGGTGGTCGCTCAGATCAATCGCAAACCTATTTTGCTGATCGCGCCCGACTGAATCTAGAAGGGAGCTTCACAGGCAGAGATTTTCTGCGTGTGCGGTTGGAGTTTGGCAACTTTTTGCGATCGGATTTCTCCAGCGCGATTGCATCCGTTACTGGCACAAACAATACGCGGTTGAACTTTGATACCGATACAGGCAATCGACTTGCGATCCCGCATTTGCTCTATCGCTTTCCCGTGGGAGACAGTGTTTCGATTACGGTAGGCCCAACCGGTGTTGGCTTTACGGATATTACGAGTACCATCACCCCCCCTTCGATCGCAGATGACGGTATGGGCATTCCTTCTGTATTTGGGGAATATAGCCCCTTCTATCGTCAAGGTGGCGGTGGTGGTGCCATTAACTGGAATATTACGAACGATTTGGTGCTGACAGTCGGCTACCTGGCTATAGATGCCAATGTCCCTAACAGTAAAAACGGGCTTTTTAATGGTGGCTACAGCGCGATGGCGCAACTTGCTTACACGGGCAATTGGGGGGGGATCGGTGTCAGCTATGCTCACCTCTACAATCGGGCAGGGAGGATTGGTCTTAGCGGCGGTGCCGGTAGCTTTCTAGCCGAGCAACCCTTTGGTGACGGCATTGCTACCAGCGGCGACTCGTTTGGGCTGTCAGGTTTTTATAAAGCGGCGCGCCATTTCAACATTCATGGATGGGGTGGCTATATCAAGGCGTCCGCTGAAAATTCTGCCTTTAGCAATGTTTCCAACGGTCGCGGCGGCACCAATACGTTTTTTGTAAGTGACAATGCGAATGCCGATATTTTCTATGGTGCGCTTGGCCTCACCTTTCCAGATGTAGGCGGAACAGGCAACCTACCAGGAATTTTGGTCGGTATTCCACCCAAAGTGACCAGTGGCAGTGTTCGCAGCGATCGCAGCACACCAGTTCACGTGGAAGCGTTCTATCGCTGGCAAATTACCGATAACATCGGTATCACACCTGGTTTTTGGGTCATCTTCAATCCTGAGAATGATAGTCGGAATGATACTCAGTTTGTAGGGGTTCTACGCACCTATTTCAGCTTTTGATATCTCTGAGTACGATCGCTGGATGATACTTAACTCAATCGAAGTGAGCACACAACTGCAAGCACTCCGACTCCTAACAGCACGGGGATGAGCCAATCGCCCCAGCGCACGTAGAGTGTTTGAGTTTGGCGACGGAAAATGGTGCCGACATGAGTTTGATACTGGTTTGGTTGCGATCGCCACTCGATGTTGCCGTGGGGAGTCACAATGCCGGAATAGCCTGTATTGGTTGCACGCACTGCCCAACGATCGGTTTCAATGGCTCGCATAATATCCTGTGCCTGATGCTGTGCCATCAGCACTTCGCTGTACGGATCTAAATTCGATGCGGTAAGAATAAACTGCCCGCCTGCTGCAGCTTGTGACCGAAACACTTCAGGAAACGCAGAATCGTAGCAAATGCTGGCGATCGCTCGTCCAAACGGTGTTTCAAACTCCTGATGCAAGCCTCCTGGCGACCCGTTTTCAGAAATTGGGGAGAGAATGTTGATGATGCCGCCTAAAGCCCTTTGAAAGGGAATGTATTCGCCTAAGGGCACGAGCTTAATCTTGTTGTACCGGCTGACAGTCGCACCATCACTCGCGATCGTCAGCAAGCTGCGAGCGATGCCATCCTCCTGTGAAGTAAACGTTCCCAGCCAAAGCACAATGCCTTTTTTCTGTACCGCTTGATAGAGAGGGCTGCGGAGCTTAGTGGGTTCATTCCACAAGATGGGTAGCGCTCCCTCTGGCGTCAGCACGGCTTCTACACCCTGATCCGCCAGAGCTTCATAGCCTTGGGTATAGCCGTCGGTTGCTCTCTGAATACCCTCGCTTCCTAACTTGATGCGCGTCGGAATATTCCCTTGCACAATGCCAACTTTGAGAGCCGCCCCACTATTCGAGGTTAGCGGTTGGGCGTAAAGGGCGTATCCCACCCCATGCACTACAAGGAAGAAAACGGCCGCAAAAGCCAGTAGAGCCGCAGGTCTAAACGGTATAGCGGCTGATGATTGTAGTGCGCTGCCGCCGTGCGATCGACTGAGCACCCACTGACGATAGCTCATCCAGGCTTCTGCCAGTAGCCCATTAACCGCGACGATCGCCGCCGTCACACCTGATGTGCCGGAGAGTTGTCCAATGTGAAGTACAGCTAAATTGCCTGGACTTTGAGTGTAAGCCAGGACTGTCCAATCAAGCGGCCCTAAGCTCCAAAGCCATTCCAGACTGCACCAGAGTGCAACACCTGATAAGACTCGACGGGTTATAGACCAGAGAGATTGGGGTTGCGTCCTATTGCTTAAGCGCTCAATGCTGTGCATCAGCCAGGCCCAAAGTGCAACAAGTGCCGCTCCCCAGGCGGTGATAAACCCCCAACAAAAGAACACGATCGCCACACTCGCCAACCACGGAATGCCCAGCCAGGTCAGAGGATGCAAGCCTCTAATCCAGGAAAGCGCTAACCCGTGATAGCCGATCCCCCAGGCAATGCTGAGACCAACGGCAACCAGTGAACGGCTACCCAACGCTTGCGAACGCTCTTGCTTGAGGGAATGATTTTTGAAAGCGCCGGACTCAAACAGCAGCACCCACAACGGGACTAACGCTACCCAGGCCAGCGGAAACAGGTTGAGTGGAGCAGGTGCCAAGCCCATGAGCAAACCGCTGATGATGGCGATCGTCACAGCCCGCAATCGGCTTGAACGCAAGGAACGGCTGCCCTGCAAGAAGTGCCCTAATTTGGTCATGCTACCGCCACGTTCATTTGCCACCTTCCTTTCCCTTTCACCTCACTCCTCCTGCAAGAAGTTAATTCTTCTAAAAATCGCTACAGGCATCGTCCCCACCATACCAAGCCACCGAAATTTCGCGATCGATTGCAGCCGATACCGTGTTTATCTAGAATGAATGCCCTAGAATAGAAAAGCTGTCAAAATAACCATCCACCGTCATGGCTGTTCCAAAGAAGAAGACTTCCAGTTCCAAGCGCGATCAACGCAAAGCAACTTGGAAGCGGAAGGCAAATCTGCAAGCGCAACGAGCACTGTCGCTCGGCAAATCGATCCTGACTGGACGCGCTGAGGGCTTTATTTACCCGCAAGCTGATGCGGAAGAAGACGAAGAGTCGTAACCCACCCCTACCCAACAACACACCATGCTGGGAAAGTTTTTTCAGAAACCAGATCCGGAGTTGCAAGATCGCGTCCCACCAGGGCAGCATCTAGCAAAAGGCTTTCCCGTTTTGACGTATGGCGATACCCCGATCGTTAATGTAGAAAGCTGGCAGCTTCGGGTATGGGGGTTGGCAAAGGAAGCCACCTTTAGCTGGAGCGACATCATGGCGATGCCGCAGAGCAACTTTACGGCCGATTTTCATTGCGTTACAACCTGGTCAAAATTGGATGTGCAGTGGACAGGCGTCAAAGTGGCTGATTTCATGCGTCATGTGGAGCTTGATCCCAAAGCAGTGCATTTGATGGAGCATTGTTACGGTGGCTACACCACGAACCTTGCGATCGATGATTTTCTGCGCGAGGAAAACTTTTTTGCTCACACGCTGTTTGGTGAGCCGCTCCCGGCTGAGCATGGCGGCCCTTTGAGACTGGTCGTCCCCCATCTGTATGCCTGGAAAAGCGCGAAGTGGCTCAATGGCCTAGAGTTTCTCGATCACGAAGCGCTGGGCTTCTGGGAACGAAACGGTTACCACCGCCGCGGCGAGCCCTGGGCAGAGGAACGCTACAGCTGACGCTAAGGCAAAAAAGCGTCAGCCTTAACTACTTTATGCACTTACGCTTGTAGCGGCAAGTAAACGGTAAACACGCTGCCTTTGCCAACGTCTGACTTGACGGTAATCTGGCCCTGGTGCGCTTCGACAATTTGACGTGAAAGGTGAAGACCTAAACCGCTGCCAGAGCGCCGATGACTGCCTGTGATAAAACTTTCAAAAAGTTTGGGCTGATCGGCGATCGGAATACCAGGCCCCGTATCTTCAATCTCTAGCACCATCATCGCGCGCGTTGGGTTCGTTTGGTCAACGCTCAGCCGCGCTGTAATCGAACCATTGTCTGTAAATTTGAGCGCGTTGCCAAGCAGGTTGGTAATCACACGCCGTAGCTCGATGCGATCGCCCGTTACAGTCCCTGACGACTGATTCACCTGAAGCGCTGTCTGGTCTAGCGTTAGCGTCAGGTGCTTTTCGATCGCCAGCGACTGTAGTTCAGCAATGACCGTTTCTACAAGCTCCGGCAAGTTGACTGCCGTAAAGTTAAGCGTTTTACGTCCGGCTTCGTAGCGGTAGACCTCCAGCAGCAAATTAACCATCGTGAGCAAATTCTGGTTGCTGCGAATCATTGTGCTAATGGCTTCGCCCATTGCTGGTGGCGGCTCACCCAATGCGCCCTGTTGAAACAGCGTCAACATGCGGTCTGCGGCAACCAGTGGCGTGCGTAAGTCATGCGTCAGACGAGAGACAAAATCTTCCCGCTGACGTGCAATCAGATCCCGTTCATCAACGCTGTGTTTCAGGCGCAGCAACGATCGCACCCGTGCCACTAACTCATCAAATTCAATCGGCTTGCGAATAAATTCATCTGCCCCCATATCAAGCCCGCGCACAACACTGGGTTGATCGTGGGCTGTAATTAATAAGATTGGTAGAAACGGCAATCCTTTGTTGTGGCGAATGCGACGTGTTACTTCATACCCATCCATGTTGGGCATCATCACATCTAGCAGCAGCAAATCAGGCGGATTGGCCTCAATGTAGCTCAGTGCTTCGCGGCCGCTATTAGCAATATCAATGTGATATCCTTCCTGCTGCAATAGGGTTTGAATTAAAAAGCAGTTGTCGGGTAAATCGTCCACAACCAGGATGCGATCGACTCTATTAGGTCGAGTCAAGGGCGACTGGCTCATATTAATTGGCTGGGGCGAAAGGGACGGACTCATTGGTGCAATACAAAACTGTGGTCAAAAACAAATAAATTTCTAGCTGAAAATTTGACACCAGAAAGCTGAGATCGATCGCGATCACCATTAAGTTTTATTAAACGATCAGACGCAGTCTCAATGTGCAATTTTATACGTCACCACTATCTTGTGCTTCTTTCTTAAGAGAGATTTCCCGATCTTTACGACCCTGTCAATGGGCTGAATTCCGCCATAAGCATCTGTTGGTCAATCAAAAATCCCGTTAAGATAGGTAGACTGACTAAATGCAAATCAAAGCATTCGCTTGGCGCATGCTCCAGCTTGTGCCTGTGCCGGATTTAATGCCTGCTTTAACTGAGCGGTTTGGTGGTGAATGAAACAAACATTAGACATGAGGTAGCGCTTACGGAGACAGAGAACGATGGCGACTGCTTTTATTCCAGCGCTGACATAGCATCGTTTCCAAACCTTCAGACAATTTTGCCCACGGTCCCCTTACCAAAGGGAGACATGCAGCAACTCACCCCTGCCGCTCTAGCGTATTTGGGAGACGCTGTTTACGAGCTCTATGTGCGTCGCTTTTACCTGCTCCCTCCCAAACGGCTTCAGTCTTACCACGGTCAGGTTGTGGCACAAGTAAGGGCAGAGCGTCAGGCTGAGCATCTGCGATCGCTCATCCCATTTTTGACGGTTTCGGAGGTGGAGCTTGTCAAGCGGGGGCGTAATGCGGCAACTGGACACCCCAAACGCATTGATCCCAGCATTTATCAGCAAGCAACCAGTCTGGAAACGCTGATTGGCTATCTCTATCTTACGAATCCTCAGCGGTTGGCACAATTGCTGGCACACCTAGAACTCGACTCGCCTACCTAGCGACATAGCGTTCCCCACCGGTTCTTCCTGAGTTTATAGACTCAGAAATTTCGGACTTTTATCCGCCTACTTCCGTAACATCATGGCTGCCAAAAAATATCACGATGATCCTCAGGAGCGCTCATTGCCGAGCCGCTCTGCTAAAGCCCGCATTAAACCAGCCGCATCAAAAGGGCGATCCCAACCGTTAAAAGCTGGCAAGCCAAGGCTGTCACGCGAAGCAAGTACGGATGATTTTCACGTGGATAAACCGCGCCCAGCCCGTAGAGCAAAGGCTGACGGTAGAGCGTCTGAATTTAAATCTGACCGGGATACCTCTAGACCCCGGATCAGAAGAGGTACGAGCGATCGACCTAACCGCGATCGACCTATAAGAAGTAATGGCGATCAACCCACCGATGATCGGCCTATGGGCACCCCGCATGCCTCCCGTGAACCAAGAACCGATTGGAAACCCGATCGCGCCCGTCCCTCTCGCGATGGCGATTCGGTGCAGCCAAGACGGCGCTCAGGGCACTCCTCCCGACACGAAGGTTCATCTCATTCGCGCGGCCAGCGCTCCTTGCCACCCGTAGCATCAAGACCACCGGCTGATGCAGGGTCTGATCCCGCGAATGCAGTACCCACGTCTTTTGAAGAAGCTGATTTAATCTACGGTCGTCATCCTGTTTTGGCAGCATTGGAGAGTCAGCGATCGCTCAACCGCATCTGGATTACCGCCAAGCTCCGCTACGATCACCGCTTTCACGATTTGCTGGGTCAGGCAAAAGCCAATGGCACCGTCATTGATGAAGTGGAGCCACAGCGGCTCGACCAATTGACCTTTCGGGCGAATCACCAGGGTGTGGTGGCTCAAGTCGCACCGCATGAGTACATGGAGCTAGCAGATTTGATCGAGCAGGCCAAAGCGGCTTCTGATCAACCGGTGTTAGTCGTGGCGGACAGCATTACTGATCCCCATAATTTGGGAGCCATCATCCGTAGTGCCGAAGCGCTTGGAGCACAGGGTTTGGTGATCCCGCAACGCAGAGCCGTTGGGGTTACCTCTACCGTTGTCAAAGTTGCTGCCGGAGCACTGGAGACCTTCTCCGTCGCGCGCGTGGTTAACCTGGGCCGTGCATTAGAAGAACTTAAGAGCGCTGGTTTTTGGATTTACGGCACCGCTAGCAACGGCAGTCAGGCACTGCATACCGTCCAGTTTTCGGGCCCTGTCGTACTGGTCGTAGGAGCAGAAGGGGATGGGCTCAGTATGCTGACCCAACGCGCTTGCGATAGCCTGGTTTCCATACCCTTGGCCGGGCATACACCCAGCTTAAATGCGTCTGTAGCAACAGGTATGGCGCTGTATGAAATCTTCCGTCAACGGTGGTCGAACACCTTACATCTGGATAAGGTGGAGAAGGCCGTGCGGTTGAAAAAGTAAGCTATAGGTAGTATACAAAGTGTAAAGAACACGTCGCGACAACAGTGATTGATGCCGCGACATTCTTTTGATAAACCACTGTCAAATCAGCAGAGACCTGAATGAAAGACCTTTTGACAAATCTATTCAATTTGTTAGGGCTCGCTTGGTGGGTTGAAGTTGTTACGGAAACACCTGCGTGTACCTATTACTTTGGCCCGTTTCTAAGCGCAAAAGCCGCTTCTGCTTCTAGGAGTGGCTATGTGGAAGATTTAGAACAAGAGGGTGCCCAAGGGATTAAGGTAACGTTAAAACGGTTTAAACCCACTAAGCTGACGGTTGGTGATGACCTGGGGGAGAAGTCTAGCCAGGGAGTTGCGCGCACACTGCGTGGACAGTTTCAGTAACCTCTCTGGCTTGTGCTCTTTTAGCCGTTCTTGTCTGGCTCGTAGAGGACGATCGCGGATTTTGACGGCTCATTGCTTAATCTTCGATTGTCTCAACTAGAAACCAATTTCCCGCACTATTTAGCTGCCCTGACACAGTCAGAGTTTGATTAGAATCTTTTGTCGCGAGATAGGCGTTGATGGCTGAGTCAAGAGTGACCAGATGAACGATCAGCGTTTTGAGTGTGAACGGTTCCACGATTTCTATCGTGTATGTTTGCTCGTCTAAGCGCTGAAAGATCCCAGTCACGGCTGGTTGAAGGGTGCTATCGCCCTTTGTAGAGACCAAAGGACTCTGGGAGCGATCGCGCTTAAGTTGCCGCGTGGGGCAATTGCCATCCACTGGGTAGGCTTCTGGATGATCAAGGTAGTAGTGCTGCCAGTAAAGCCAATCGGGGTCATGTAGGGGAGAATTCAGCAAGGGAATGACCGCAGCAGGGGCGATCGTATCGCTCAGGAGTGCTTCCTGGAGCGATCGCACGTCTAGCTCCCGTGGCTGGCAACCTTGTTCTATACAAAGTGCTGCTGCCATCCCCGCTGCCTGCCCGATTCCCAAAACAAGTGGCTGTAACCGTGTGGCACCGTTCGCCATGTGGGACACAGAGATATTCTTTTCACACGCCAAAAGTCCATCTGTTTTAACGGGTACGAGCGATCGATAGGGGATCGTGAACGGCGTACCTGTCCAGCGTCCACCCCAGCGCATTGACTTCGGCTTGAGTGTGATGTCTCCACTGGGGTAGTGATGGTCATTAGCGTAGTTGCCGATCGCGATCGCGTCACAAACATTTTCTGCTTGCAGGCAGCCCTGACCCGAGATGACGATCGGCAGCGACGCAACACATCCATTGTGAATTGGCAGAATGTCTTGCTCGCGCACAGTCGTTAGCCCACGCAACCGCCGACTTTCCCGGTAATACGGGTGCAGCGCATACGCCCCACCCCCAGCTTTTCCCTAGCCCCTGTCCCCTGTCCCCCATCCCCTTCAGGAAACACGTCCTCTGCCAACCCATACCGCTGACCAAGCTGCTGCTGAATCAGGCGTGCAAAACTTTGTGTATGCCACCGCGCTTCTTGCAAAAATTCTCTCCGTTTTTTCTTAGAGAGAAGACGGTCAACCCCTTCGCCATAATCATTACCGTGGATCGGCCAGTTGATCATGAAGCGGTTGCCGGGTAAGCGTCCGTAGTTAAGAAAGCGATCGCCCCCGTACTGATCCCAGGCTCCTTGAAAGCGATCGGGCGCATCGTTGGGTGGTGCGGGGATCTCAGGCGCTGTTTCACCTTCACCGTAGTCCTGCATCACAACGACCCATGTTGGAGCTTGCACTGGGTACTGCTGGGTCAGTTGGTTGGCACTAACGGGCGCGCTGGGTTCGTTAAACTCTGACTGCAACTCCCAACCCCAACGGTGTGGCACTTCGCCAAGAGCTAATAGGTCGCCCAGTTCTGTCCCATCGATTGTTATTTGAGCGCTGATCGTTACCGTTTGGAAGCGAACACCACGAATACGATCCCCAGTCCAAAGAACCTCTTCTGGTGTTTGTCCAGCAATCCACTGAAGATTTGGCAGTGCGGCCACCCAATCTGCAAAAATCTGCGCGCCAACACGTGGATCGTAGGTGAAGAAGCTGACCCAGCCGTGATCCAATCCTTCTAGCTGTCGTTGTCTGAGTTCTCGCAGAAACGCTCCCCAAAGACCAGTCTGAAAGGCAAGTAACTCATTGCCATCGGGTGCAGAGACGCCTGCACTCGTCAACATGCCACCCAACCAGCTAAATTCGCTAACGAGGATTGTCTTTGCCCCCCGTCGGGCTGCTTGAATGGCAGCGGCAGTGCCCCCCGTGCCGCCACCCACCACCAAAACATCGGCTTTTAGTTCTTGCATTGCATCGTCACCTTAAGAAAGCTGCGGTTGCAAGCATTCGCTCGCCCGCTTCCGTAAGCAATAGGGTAATGGTTTGTCGGGTACGATCGCGCAAATAGCGATCGTGCAAACTTTCGGGCACTCCACCGCCATAATGGAAACAACCCATCAGAATCAACGTTGTGAGACGAAACCAATGGTATTCACCGCTCAAGAGCTAGAAGCCATGATGCCTGATGCTACCCAGCTTTTGAGCGACGAGCCAGAGATGGAAAGCTCCCTTCACTATGCTCAACTGGCGCTCCTGGTTGCTTGTCTGGAGTGGCTATGGCGTGACCAAACGGACTTTTTTATTGGTGCAAACCTTACCATCTACTTCAGCCGCCAGCAACTCCGCAACCGAGATTTTCGTGGGCCAGACTTCTTCCTTGTCAAACATACCGAGCCACGACCACGCAATGCCTGGGTGGTGTGGGAGGAAGATGGACGCTATCCTGATTTGATCATTGAGTTGCTCTCTACATCAACCGCCACTGTCGATCGCACCCTGAAGAAAGACCTGTATCAAAACCGTTTTCGGACACCAGAGTACTTTTGGTTTTCACCAGAAACGCTTGAATTCCAGGGCTTTCGACTGATAGGGCACGAATATGAAGCGATTGCTCCCAACGAGCATGGCTGGCGCTGGAGTGAAGAACTTGAACTTTACCTGGGTATAGACGCGAATCAGTTACGCTACTTCAGCGCTCAGGGTGAGAAGGTGCCAACATTAGCGGAAGCGATCGCGCAATCAAAGTCAGAGACAGAGCAAGCAAGGGCAGAAACAGAGCAGGCAATCGCCCAGGCACTACAGGCACAACAACAACTTGAACGTGAGCGCCAAACTTTAGCACAAGCGGAGGGACAGCTCGAACAAGCTGAACAACAGCTCGAACAAACTGAGCAACAGCTCGAACAAACTGAGCAACAGCTCGAACAAACTGAGCAACAGCTTGAGCAGGAACGGCTACAACGGCTTGAGGCTCAGCAGCGTGCCGAACGGTTGGCAGCCCGTTTAAAAGCGATGGGCATTGATCTCGATTAAGTTCGGATTGAGCACAACCGCGCTATTTTTCTTGCCCGATCGGCTCATCAATGGCGGCACTTTTCATCGAGGCAGCTGGAAGCGTTGGGTTCGTCCCCGCATTCAAGTGATTTCCTTGCGGTTCCACATTGATGCCCTTCACCTGCTGCATCAGACTTGCCATTTCTAACGCACTCATTGCGTAGTTCCAGCCCAGGTTGCTCTTGATACCTGCTCGCTCCAGGGCTTGCTGCATTGTGTCAGTCGTCAGCACTCCAAAAATGACGGGCACTCCTGTCTGGAAGCCGACGGCTGCAATACCCTTGGAGACTTCTGCTGCCACATAGTCAAAATGGGGTGTTTGACCTTTGATGATGGCACCGAGACAGATAATAGCGTCGTAACGATTGGTCAGCGCTAGCTGCCGGGCCACTAAAGGCACTTCAAAGCTACCAGGCACCCAGGCGTAGTCGACCTGTGTCCCGTTTGGATCGGTATTAACCCCGTGCCGCTTAAGACAATCCTGGCAGCCTTCTAAAAGCTTTGTGGTGACCAGGTCATTAAACCGACCAATCACGATCGCAAACCGCATGCGGTCTGTTTGAGTGAACGTTCCTTCAAAAACTGCCATGTGCTTCTCAATTTAAAGACCTTCCCCACCAGCGCAGGACTTATAGAATGGACGTCTCTTGCTGATGGGGCATACGTTGATCTTAAGCGAGTGTTCTTATCGCGGAGTAATCTGTAGACCAGATACGATTAAACAACCAGGTAATTCAGTCCTCCTACCAGCAGAACCAGCACTGTCCACACAATCGAACCGAGAAAGATAAGACGCTTGGACTGATCCCAATTTTGTGGGGTTGCGAGAGCGACTGGCGCACCAACAACCATCACAAACGACAAAATAACTAGAGCCGCCAGGGAAATCTGGAAGACGATGGTCATAATTTCCGCTTCTCCAATACAGCGATAGATTAGGCATAGGACATCAATGCGGACGATCGCACACAGCCCCACTTAAGTAAGCTATCAGAAAACTGTACCTATCTTATGGAGGGATTTGGGATTGGAGGAGAAGGCAGAGGGCGGAGGGCAGAAGGCAGAGGGCAGGAGGCAGGAGGCAGGGGGAGCAGGGGGAGCAGGGGGAGCAGGGGGCTAAAGGCTAAAAGGCTGGACTACTGACTCATGCATGGTTAACTCATAACTCATAACTCATAACTCATAACTCATAACTCTCTCTTCCCTCCCATGCATCTCATCCTCTGCCACACGACTGCTGATTTCGACACATTGGGTGCGGCTGTTGGGCTGACGCGCTTACAGGCGGGTGCGCGTATTGTGCTGGCGGGTGGGACGCATGCTGCTGTAGGCGATTTTTTAGCCCTGCATCGGGATGAGTATGGTTTGATCGAGCGTCGATCGGTGAAGGCAGCCCAAATTCAAGCGATCGCTGTTGTGGATACGCAGTTTCGCGATCGGCTAGGCAAGGTTGCAGAATGGCTTGATTTACCAGATGTCGAAATTTCGGTTTATGACCATCACCTCGGTGTGGAGTCTGACATTCAAGCAACCAAACGCCAGATTGAAGCTGTTGGGGCAACGACAACCCTGATTGTAGAGAGCCTTCAGGCGCAACAGGTAACGCTCACGATCGCCGAAGCGACCGTCATGGCATTGGGCATTCACGTGGATACGGGTTCGCTAACCTTTGACCAGACGACGGCACGGGATGCCAAAGCCTTGGCATGGTTGCTGGAGCAAGGAGCCAATTTGAGAACGATCGCTCATTATGCCGATCCAGGTCTTCCAACGGAGCTGCAGCCGTTGTTGACGACAGCCCTCAAGGCAATGCAAACCGAAACTGTGCACGGTAGAACAGTCAGTTGGGTGATGTTGACGCTGGATAGTTTTGTCCCAGCTTTATCCAGTTTGGCATCGCACCTGATGAGCCTGACAGATAGTGATGCGTTGCTGCTGGCGGCAAACTACTGCAAGAATGCTGCCTGCCGTTCCAACCCTGAGGAGAACGACGATCGTGCCTTAACTGTCATTGGGCGATCGCGCATTGATGGCACTGATTTGAACGCCCTGTTTAGCGCGAGTGGTGGCGGCGGACACCCCCTTGCTGCGTCAGTGAATCTTCGTGCCGTTGACCCACAGGAGACCCTTGCCGAATTGGTGGCTCAATTCAAAGCACAAATTCCCCAGCCGCCAACAGCGCGAGACCTGATGTCCTCACCTGTCCGTACCATTCGGCCCGAAACTACGATCGAAGAGGCACAGCGATTGCTCCTACGCTACGGGCACTCTGGCTTGTCGGTGGTAGAAGCCAATGGGCAGCTCGTCGGTATGATTTCGCGCCGTGACCTGGATATTGCCCTCCATCATGGGTTTAGCCATGCCCCTGTTAAGGGCTACATGGCCACCAACCTCAAAACCATCACGCCCGACACCTCTCTGCCTGAAATTGAAGCGCTGATGGTGACCTATGACATCGGTCGCTTACCCGTGCTGGATCAGGATCAGCTTGTGGGGATTGTGTCTCGTACAGACGTATTGCGCCATTTGCATCAGGCAATCAAGAGGCAGGGGACAGTGGACGGGGCGCAGGGGACAGGGAGCAGGGACACACGTGCCTTTACTTCTGACTCCACCGCAAGGGGGAAGCACGCGACACTCTTAGCTTCTGACTCCTTGCTCCTGACAACTCTGCGTCAGTGTCTTACCCCTGAACTCTGGCAGGTCTTAGCAGCAGCAGCGGCAGAAGCGGAACAGCGAGGATGGCATCTTTATCTGGTGGGGGGAGCCGTGCGAGACCTCTTGCTGGCGATCGCGGCTGGCACCGCTACAACTGGCAACCTTTTGCTGGAAGATGTGGATCTAGTGGTAGATGGGTTTCATCGGGCAGCGGATGTGGGGGCAGGGGTTGAAATGGCGCGATCACTCCAAACCCTTTATTCCGAAGCGCGTCTGGAGGTTCACGGCAAATTTCAGACGGCAGCGTTGCTGTGGCATAACGATCCGATACTCAAATCGCTCTGGGTTGATTTTGCGACGGCCCGCACAGAGTTTTATCCTTACCCAGCCGCCAACCCGGAAGTAGAAGCCAGTTCAATTCGGCAGGATCTGTATCGTCGCGATTTCACCATTAACGCGATGGCAATCCGCCTGACCCAGCCCCATGCAGGCGAACTGCTTGATTTTTTTGGTGGAATACTTGACCTGCAAGCAAAGCAGATTCGTGTTCTCCATGCCAACAGTTTTATTGAAGATCCCACGCGGATCTACCGGGCCGTGCGCTTTGCGGTGCGTCTGGGCTTCCAATTAGACAGCCAAACAGAAGGGTACATTCGTTATGCGATCGCCAGTGGCGTTTACGCTCAGGCACATCAAAGCCACGATCGACCACCCAACAAGTCACCCATAACCGCACCGGCTCTGCAAACTCGACTCAAGGCGGAACTCAAATACATTCTGCAATCGCCTTACTGGAAGCCTGCGCTGAAGTATCTGGCTGAGCTAGGGGCGCTGCAATGCATTCACCCAACCTTGGCGATGGATAGGGACTTGTGGCGGCAACTGCGGTTGGTTGATCGATGGTTGAGGAGGCAGGAGGCAGGAGGCAGAGGGCAAGAGGCAGAAGGCAGAAGGCAGAAGGCAGGAGTTGGGGAAGCAGGGGGAGCGGAGGGGGCAGAAGGCAGAGGGCAGAAGGCAGCTTTTATCCTTTATCCTTTATCCTTCAGCCTTCCCCCTTCATGGTTAGTGCTGCTGGAAGTGCTGCTCGCTCATCTTGCCGCCGAGTATCGCGGTCTTGTCGCAGAGAGGCTTCAGCTACCACTGGATAGTATCGAACGGTTGCAGCAGTTAGAAGTGGCTCAAACCAACCTGATGAATGCCCTGCCAACCTGTCAGCGTCCGAGCGAACAAATTCAGCTGCTGAAGCCGTATGACCCACTGCTTTTAGCGTTGATTGCGGTGCATAGTGGACGATCGACGTCGAAGGCCGCCAACGATGTATCACCCCGTCGCAAAATCTGGCAGTATCTCACCTGCTGGAGCAACCTTAAGCCGCTCTTAGATGGGAACGATCTCAAAACAATGGGCTACAAACCCGGCCCACAATTCAAGGCAATTCTGGATGCACTCCTAGCCGCTACCGCAGACGGCGTCATTTGTACCCGTGCTGAAGCAGAACAATACGTTGCAAAAAACTTCCCTATACGAGACAAATAGCGCTTAAAAGCTACCACCCCATCCCCTATCCCCCATCCCCTATCCCCCATCCCCTATCCCCCATCCCTCCACCCATTCCCCTCCCGATCTAGCCTTTGGTGACGGCGAGACGTTAGCATGGTCACGACCTTTGGGAGCGATCGCCCATGAACTTAACGGCTGGCACAGCGCTGCAACAGGGCAAATATGTCCTTGGTAACTCTTTGGCTCAAAGTGCGTTAGGGCTTACCTTTAGAGCGACTCAAGCGCGATCGCAACAGCCAGTTGTGCTGCAAACACTACGGGTTCAGCCGCAAACCGATATTGCCCATCTAAAGCGTCGGTTTATCGAGGAGGCACAGCGTTTGGCGCAATGTCAGCACCCCGGTTTAGTGCGCGTGCTGGATGTGTTTGAGGAAGGTGGGCTACCGTTTGCAGTACTGGATGATGTGGCAGGGCAGACGTTGGCGGAACGAGTACGATCGCGGGGACCGTTACCAGAAGCGGAGGCCGTACAGTATATTCGGCAGGCTGGTTCGGCGCTCAGTGTCATGCACCGCCAGGGCTTGCTTCATCGGGAGGTTAACCCAGAACACCTGATCCGTCCCAAAGGAGCGTCGTTTGTGGTGCTAGTCGGTCTTGGCATTGCCCATTATGCGGTGCTGGGTGTACCAGACAGTGCAGAAACGATATCTCCCTATGCCGCGCTTGAGCTACAGCAGCGACAGATCAATCTCACCCCTGCGGTTGACCTCTATGCGCTTGCGGGAACGCTGTACTTTTTAGTCACAGGGCAGGAACCGATCGCAGCCTTGCGCCGTACACAAACGCCTTTACGTTCGCCGCGTCAATTACAACCGCAGTTAAGCAGCGCGATCGAACAGGCCATCCTCAACGGTATGGCACTTAACCCCTCAGAGCGACCACAAACCGTTGCAGCCTGGTTCTCGCTCCTGCCAAATCATCAACCAACGGTGCCAGGAGGAGTTCATGGCGCAGGACAACCGCGTGCGATCGACTTACCCAATCCAGTAGCATCCAACGGCTCTAGTCGCACAACTGCCCCTCCCGCACCCCCTTTAATTCCCGTAGTGGCAAGCACTCCCGTTGCACCCACTCATGCTCCAGAAACTTATAGCCCAAACACTCATACGGTCGCAGCATCCAATCGCCCATCTCTCCCCACGCCGATGATTGCCAAAAGCCGCTTGCCTAAAGCACTGCTGCTAACCGGTGCTGTAGCGATCGCAGGGGGGGCTGGCTTGGGATTGGCACTGCGCCTGAGTGCGGCTCATGGCATTGGTCCGACGCTCTTTCAAACCCGGCAAGACTTTCCACCCGTGCAGAATTGGCCGTTACAAGCCGCTCCTGAGGAATTGTCAACCGCTCCACCACCGCCCGTAGACCCCTTGCCTATGCGCAGCTTTGCGCCTGCTCCCTTGCCCAAAGTGAGATACTCGCCCAGCCCATCACCCCAACCCGTCACGCCTGAACCTCTACCAAGCGCGACGATCGAAGCCAGTCCCTTGCCCACGGCTAGCCCGACTATCCCTAGCGTTCAACCTTCACCCCAACCCAGTCCCGTCCCTTCGGCAGTCTTGTCTCCGCGCCCCCTTCCTTCTGTACAAACGCCTGCTAATGCTCCTGGCTTACAGCGTTTGTAGTCCTTACCCCTCTGAGGTTTGCCAAACGGTGAGTGACGCAGAGCAACTGGATGATGCCCCTCCTTGCTAGCGTTGTTCCATCCCCGACGAATCGCCATCTCCAGTAAGATAGACACAGCGCCATCGTTGGATAGGACGGTTAGAGCAACCATGATTGAAACGCTGCAAACCCAGCTTTATGAGTTAGAACACTTTGCAACCACGCTGGTGGGAACGCAACTGGCTCATCTAACGCCAGCCAGTGTCGGCATCATTTTTGTGGCAGGACTGCTGACCAGTCTCACGCCCTGCATGCTGTCCATGCTGCCCATTACGATCGGCTACATTGGCGGCTACGAAACTCAAACACGGCTACAGGCAGCAGCACAGTCCACCTGGTTTGCATTGGGATTGGCGACGACGCTGGCTGGGTTGGGCATTGTGGCGGCAGTAGTCGGCAAGATTTATGGTCAGATTGGGTTAGGGCTACCGATCGTCGTGAGCGCGATCGCGATTCTAATGGGGCTAAACCTGCTGGAAGCGTTACCTTTGCGGCTCCCCTCCGTCGGTGGTTTGGAATGGATTTCTAAGGATTTGCCGTCTGGTGTGCGTGCCTATCTGATTGGGCTAACGTTTGGCCTAGTGGCGTCCCCCTGTAGCACGCCTGTCTTGGCTAGCATTCTGGCCTGGATTTCGGCAACAAAAGATCCGGTCTTGGGCAGTGTGCTGTTGCTGTCCTATACCGTTGGCTACGCGGCACCACTGGTGTTGGCAGGAACGTTCACAGCCTCAATCAAAAAACTGTTGGAGCTTCGTCGCTGGTCCGGTTGGATTACGCCAGCGAGTGGCGTTTTGCTCGTAGGCTTTGGCGTCTTCTCCCTACTTTCGAGAGTTGCTAGTTTTTAGTGGTTGGTTTTTAGACAGCGCTACAACTAACAACTTTTCTTGAATGCCCTTTCTTGTGTGCCTGAAAAGCTTTAGGGCTATATAACCAAAAACGAACAACTAACCAATGGCTGCAAATTCTTCCCTCTTCACGCGTCTATCTGGGTTAGGAACGGCTTTCCAAAGCTTTTTCCGGCGTGAACTCCTGCCTGTCTTGTCTGATTTACGCTTGGCGATCGTCCTGCTGCTGGCGATCGCGCTGTTTAGCGTCACAGGGACGGTGGTTGAGCAAGGGCAGTCTGCCGCCTTTTATCAAGCCAACTATCCAGAGCATCCCGCCCTGTTTGGCTTCCTTACCTGGAAGGTGCTGCTGGCGTCGGGGCTAGATCATGTCTATCGGACGTGGTGGTTTCTGTCACTGCTGATTTTGTTTGGGTCGAGTCTGACAGCCTGCACCTTCACGCGACAACTTCCGGCCTTGCGTTGGTTTTCGCGCACATCGCGTAAGTTCTACAGTCAGCCACGACAGTTTCAAAAGTTTGCCCTCAGCGCTGAATTTAACCAAACGTCGCTGGATGATGTGTTGCCGTTGCTGGAACAAAAGCGATACAAGCTCTTTCGTCAAGATGATGCCGTGTACGCGCGTAAAGGCATTGTGGGGCGCATCGGACCAATCGTCGTTCATGCCAGTATGCTGCTAATTTTGCTGGGCGCGATCGTCGGGGCGCTGATGGGGTTTGTGGGGCAAGAAATGGTGCCCAGTGGTCAGACATTTCAAATTAAAAACATTGTGGATGCGGGACCTTTTGCCGAGTCACAGATTCCCAAAGATTGGTCGGTAAAAGTGAATCGCTTTTGGATTGACTACACTCCCCAGGGCGCGATCGATCAGTTTTACTCAGATATGTCGGTGCTGGACAGCGATGGCAAGGAAGTCAAGCGCAAAACCATTCATGTAAATGAACCGCTGCGGTACCGTGGCGTCACGCTTTATCAAGCCGATTGGGGCATTTCGGCAGTGCAGGTTCGCATCAACAACAGCCCGATTTTTCAACTCCCAATGGCACAGCTAGATACGGGCGGCAAAGGCGGACGCATCTGGGGCACCTGGATTCCCACAAAGCCAGATTTAAGTGCCGGCGTGTCTCTCATTGCCAAAGATTTACAGGGCATGCTGCTGGTCTACGATACCTCTGGCAAGCTGATTTCCACCGTTCGCGCTGGCATGTCTACCCCAGTGAATGGCGTCACGCTGGCAGTGAAAGAACTCATTGGCAGCACCGGATTGCAAATTAAAGCCGACCCCAGCATCCCGATCGTCTACGCTGGCTTTGGGCTGCTCATGTTGGGCGTCATGATGAGCTACGTCTCTCATTCCCAAATCTGGGCACTTCAAAAAGATGGCAACCTCTACATCGGCGGGCTCACCAATCGTGCTCAAGTTGCCTTTGAACGCGAAATGTTGGAGATTTTGGAACGGTTGGATACGCAAAAACAAGAAACGAATGCGGTTGTGACGGTGTAGCGCGATCGGTTCTCAATTGTTATCAGTAAAAAGAAAATACAAAATTTACCGCACAGGTGCAAAGAGCGTAGAGGGTTTGCTCTGTGTTCTCTGCGTCTCGGCGGTATACCAGACGCAAAGCCATGTTACCCTGCCTGCCACCACCACCACTACAAAGAGGTGATTTACTGCGAGTGATTGCCCCCAGCGGCACCTTGCGAGAATTTGAATCCTTTCAGCGTGGGGTTGAGATCTGGCGATCGCGCGGCTACCAGGTTGAACTCACTCCCAGTTATGACGATCGCTGGGGCTATCTGGCAGGGAAGGATGGCGATCGACGCCAGCAGTTGCTTACCGCACTCGACGATCCAGACTGTCGTGGTATTCTTTGCGCACGCGGTGGCTACGGTGGTGCACGTCTGCTCGAAGACTGGTCGTGGACAGGGCACGAGCCCAAATGGCTGATTGGGTTTTCGGATATTACGAGTCTGCTGATGAGCCTCAGTCTAGAGGGAATCTCCGGTGTGCATGGACCACTGTTGACCACGCTGGCCGCAGAACCGGAATGGTCTGTACAACGCCTGTTTGATTGGGTAGAAGGACGATCGCTGGCACCGTTGCAAGGAACACCTTGGGGCGGTGGGCAAACGTCTGGGTTGTTGCTCCCGATCAACCTCACAGTAGCAACAAATCTGCTGGGAACGCCTGTACAGCCTGATTTTGCCGACACGATTCTGGCATTGGAAGATGTCGGGGAAGCGCCCTATCGCATCGATCGTATGTTGACCCAGTGGCGACTCAGTGGTGCGTTTAAGCAGGTGAAAGGCATTGCGATCGGTCGGTTCAGCCAGTGCGATCCACCTGCCCACATTCCCAGCTTTACGGTAGAAGAGGTACTGCGCGATCGCCTGGGCAAATTAAACATCCCGATCGTATCAGACTTGCCCTTTGGTCACGATGGCGTCAACGCGGCCTTACCAGTCGGCATCATGGCACAATTGGACGGCGATCGAGGGCTTCTAGCCATTGGTTAAGCCACAACCGTTCGGTTTGTTAAACGCTGGCTAAACAGCACTAACGGCTGACTGCTGACCGCTGACCGCTGAGAGCCTCTAACCCCTTCCCCGACTGTAGTAGGCTCAGCGGCAAAGGCTCCTGGCTCAAATAGTTGGCATAAGCAGCGCTGAGATACAGGCGGTAAGTAGGCTGTTGGGCAATGTAAGTGGCAAAGAAGGCTAGACTGAGCGCATTTAAATAGCCACGCGCGATCTCCGGATCCGGTCCTGCCAAACCGGGGGGAATGTTCAGCACACCCGCATCGTTTGGCGCACCTCCCAGCATTGAAAAGTGCGTACCACGGGTGATCAGCGCAAGGTAACGATCGGGCGTTGTCAGCCAGGTAAAGGGACGAATCTGCTCTGGTACCGCAGGCGTTACTGCATCATTGCTGCCCGCCATCAACATGACAGGCACTTGAATCTGGCTCAAACTACTGCGCCCTAGTAGGCTACTGGTAATAGGGTTAACCGCCAGCACTGCCTTAATGCGGCTATCCTGCAAGCGTTCCGCCCTGGGTGGCAATGTTAGAGCCTGACACTGCACCAGCAGGGTGATATTGAACGTTTGTCCGCTCTGACAATCCTGTTGGAGTTGCGCGAGGTTGAGTGGTGCGCCTGCTAATGCCAATGCCGCGTAGCCGCCCTGAGAGTGCCCCATCACGCCAACTTGCTGAAGATTGAGTGCTTGCAGACTGGTGTCGGTTCGCGATCGACGCTCAAGCTCATCCAACAAACGCGTCACATCCAACGGTTGATTGATCAGCTCAGCCACATCGGGCTCAAGTGCCCGTCCAGCCAGAAATTGTCGATATCGCTGAGCGCTATTGCCAGGGCTTTCGGGGATAGCAACTGCAAAGCCATAGGATGCCAGATGGGTTGCCAGATAAGCAAACGTGCTGCGATCGGAGGCGGCACCGTGCAAGATGACGACTAGAGGAATCGATGCTTTGTTGTCAGCGTTTCGTTCTGGAAGGTATAGATCGACGGGAACAGTACGGGCTTGCTCGGTCAGGCGAAAGGTCTGTCGCTGCCAGCGGAAGGAGCCCGGTTGTTGCAGTTTCGGTTTCTCAGCAAAGTCGATTGGGGGTTGAGCAGCGGCCTCTGCGCGTGCGATCTGCTGGACTGCCGCGATCGCCTGCTGCTGTTGCGACCTCCCTGCCGTGAATGTTTTTGTTAGCGCCAATCCAGCTTGCAGATCAAACCGCACACTGGGCGAAGGATAATGCCGCAGCACATTGACCACCGTGACGCCTTGAGGATCGGCAGCGGCTAAGAGTAAGGCAGCCCGCAATGCGTAAAAACCATTCTGTCCAGCCTCCGTCTGCACGATGGTGCCGACCTGTTGTAGGAGTGCTTCCCCTACCGACGTATAGGTGACCTGGGAGAGGAGTACAGGGCTGACAGGTATCCGTTGCTGGAGCAGCGATCGCAGTTGAGCAACCTGTTGTGGGTTCGCTCGTTTGGTGTAAAAAGCCAACTCGTCGTCAATTTTGCCCTGCTTGGCATAAAGCTCCAGCGAATCCACTGACAGCGAAAACTGAAGCGGTCCAAAGAAAGTAGTGATGCGGCCAGCCGCCGCTGCTGGTAAAACCGCGATCGTGGTGGAAACCAGTCCCAAACTCAGCGATCGCGCCAGGCTCATCCACACCCGCCGCCCCAAAAACAAACCGAGTTGTTGCCTCATGCCATCGGGTCAATAATTTTAACGATCCACGAAACGATCGTCGAAACAATCGTTAAAACAACTGCCCCAATCAGCGCTGTCAGGAAGCCCGCAATGTGAAACCCTGGCGTTAGCGCGGCGACCAGCCAAAACGTAAAGGCATTAATCACAAACAAAAATAGCCCCAGCGTAATAATTGTTAACGGTAGCGTGAGGATCGTCAGGATGGGCCGCACGATCGCATTCACCACACCCAAAACCACCGCTCCAATGAGTGCAGCCGTAAACGTATCAATTTTAAAGCCCGGTACAAAGTGGGCTGTAATCACCAGCGATACGGCTGTTGCCAGCCAGGTCAAAATAAAGTGCAGCATTGCTCTTAATCAGAAAATTTTGAGAAGCATGGAAAGTTTAGAGGCATGGCTAGACATTTGCCCGAAAGCATACATCAGCCTGTGTATTCACTATAGTCACCTTACTGAAGTAGCAGGATCTCAGAGATTACTCAGAGGTAAGTCAGGTCGCTGAAACACACTCTAGTATCAAGCATCTTGCACCCATCGTCTCACTGAGCGATCACCCATTATGGAAACCTCCCTCGTTAGCCCCCTCCAATTCTGCCTCAAGCAGGTGTTGCCCTTTGCCTTTAGCTTTTTAGATGATGCGCTCTTGCTACTGCTGCCCCGCCTTGGGTTGCATGTGGATGGACTCCAATGGTTGTCACCTGTGCTCCTAAGCGGCACAGTCGCTTACTGGCTGGGGCAACTTCTCTATAACCGTTACCGCGTCTCACTCTCCGTTCGTTGAGCTAGTCATTGGTTTGGGCTGTCGCAATTCGCGGGGTTAGAAGCGATCTTTTAAGCGCTTCAATTTATCTAAAAGCTTATCCTCCAGCGAAACTCGCAGATTTCCTGAAGGCGTAATTTCTTCCTTGATAAAAGACGGACTTCTAAAATTAGCGCTTGGTATCAGAAAAATTAAGGATGTGTAGTGTGAAAACCCAGACCACCACGTTTGCCATGCATTGATGTGGTAATTGAATTTTGAATGCCTTAGAAGATTCATATCGATCGCCACTGGCAGGGCATTCCCATACGCGCCATGTTGCGGTACATGAGGAAACATCGTGAAGCCATAGCGATCGGCTAATTCGCATTTCAAATCATACGAGTCACTCATCACCACGATGGGGAACTTCGATACAGAAAGAATCTTTTTTTCGATTAACCGAAAAATACGCTGCTTCAAGGTGGTGTCAACCGAAGCACCTTCTTTACCAATAAATTTGTCGCCCGCCCGAATACTTAACACCTCATAATCAGGCTGTTTGAGTTGCTCAACGCTCGATCGTGTAACAGTTTCGTTAAAGCAGTACAGCTTTTGCACAAACGCACGAGTAGCGTGGGGAAGGGAGGTTCGGCTCCAATCGCCCAAATTAGTGCAAAGGTAAAGCTCCTCTTCTTGAGAGTTTAAAAATTGATCAATTTGGGCATGCATCCCTGGATGTTCATGCGCTTCAAAGAATTCCTGAGCAGCCGCAATTTTAGACTCTTCACCAAGATGAAAAAACGATGGGTCAAACGCGATGAGATGAGAAAACTCTGTCTGGCTCACGTCAACCCTGAGTTCGCATCCAGTTCCTTCTAAGCGCTCAAACAAATGACAGGTGCCTCGAATGAAATCACCTAAACCTGGTGGATTACGATGCCACTGCTTACCTGCTTTATAGGTTTGAATAATCTTTTTCATTGCGATCGCATCTTTCAACGCTTTTCCAAAATGCAGAATAGCGCTTTGGGTAATGGATCTAAGGTGCCATGATAGACGCTTTCTTCAACAGAGCGAGTAACGAAGCGACTAGCAAAAATGTCTTGAATTTCTTCGGCTGTAAAACGATAGGGACCTTCTTCACGAGTTTCCAGGCGGCTGAAGCATTTTAAGAAGAGGTAGCGCTTTGGTTTGAGCAGATTTGCCACGGTTTCGACGTACTCCTGGCGACGATCGGGCGGCAGGACGTGAAAGCAACCGCGATCGAGAATGAAATCAAACGAGCGATCGAGATGGCTGTTGAGAATATCATCCTGGCGAAAGGAAATCTCTAATCCCTGAGCCTTTGCCCTAGTGGCAGCTTGAGTCACCGCTGTGGCTGAGAGATCGGTGGCAACAACTTGAAAACCCCGTTCTGCCAGAGCGATCGCCTGCGTACCTGGACCTGTTCCCAAATCCAGAGCGGCACCTGTGTGCAAATCCAGTTTCAGCAACCCTTCTTCCAAATCTGGGTCTAAATCGGGGTTGAACCAGGGCATAGTCTCTACAGGCTTTTCCTGGTAAAGCTGTTCCCAATTTGGAAATGTGCGTGGTTCGGTCATGAGTTTTTCCCCTTCGGTTTTCAGCTTTTAGCCATCAGCCGTTAGCGGTTAGCTCTCAATGATTAGCTGACCACTAACGACTGATCACGCTAGACAAGAAGCCTTTCTTCATTCTGTCGAACGATCGCTTAGTTGAATGTGGCGTCGCACGGTGGCGTTGGACTAGACAGTGCCGTTAGTCTATCAAATGATCGTCTTGCCGCCATCTACCACTACAGACGCACCGTGCATCAGCGCAGGGGCATCAGTGGCAAGAAACAGCGCGACTTGGGCAATTTCAGCCGGAGCCCCCAAACGACCGATCGGCATGGTGGCAATCCCGTCTACTTTTGCCTGAGCGGGATCAGCCGCTTGATCAAATTCACCCAGTAGCATGGGCGTTTCAATGGGGCCAGGACACAACGCATTGATGCGAATATTGTCTTTGGCACACTCCAGCGCCAGCGATCGAGTGAACGACAAGACAGCGCCTTTGCTGGCGCAGTAGGCGGTATACAGCGGTTGAGCCACGATCGCCAACTCTGATGCCGTATTAATCACAACGCCGCCCCCCTGTTGCTGCATTTTGGGGATTGCCTGCTGACAGAGGTAGAACACCGATTTGAAATTGACTGCCATCACGCGCTCCAGCACGTCTGCATCTGTGCTGACAAACGGCTCGACGATCGCAATCCCCGCATTGTTGTACAGAATATCAATCCGCCCGTAGGTATCACAGCACGCTTCTACAGCCTGTATGCAAGCCACTTCTGTAGACAGATCGGCAGCTAAAAAGTGAAACTGACCGCTTGCTTGCAAAGTTGTTGCCAGTGCGTGCCCGGCTGTCTCATTGCGATCGACCCCAAACACGTGTGCGCCTTGTGCGGTGAACAACTCTGCTGCCGCTCGCCCAAGGCCAGACGCGATGCCTGTAATTAATGCCACTTTGCCACTCAACCGCCCCATCGATCGCTCCACCACAGATTCTTCCTCTTGAGATAATGCCAAACATCCTACGCTGGGCCTGAGCGATCGTTACAGGATTCACCTCACATTGACCAATCCAAAGCCCACAGAGAACAGAATCTTCTCAGCAGCAGTGGGCTATGCGTTGTACTCTAAATCAGTTACGTAGTTGTTACAACAATTAACTGTTGCAACGATCAGCCATTTTCATTAAGTTCAGAGGGGTGACAAGACTGATGCATTTTTCTAAAGCGCACCATTGGACGCGCCGCCAAGCCCTGTGGTTAATGACAGGAGCGATCGCCGGAACGGGACTTCACGCTTGCGCCAAACCGGCTGCCACACCATCGGCTGGCTCGTCTTCAAGTGCTGCTGGTAGTGCCATGTCGATCAATCTGGGCATTGCTCCCTGGATCGGCTTCACCCCACTCCACATTGCGATCGAGAAAGGGTTTTACAAGGCGTTGGGGCTTGATCTCAAGGTAAAAGTGTTTGACACCAATGCACAAACCTTTCCAGCCTTCACAGCCGGACAGGTGGATGGCTTTGCGCCAGTGACGTCCGAAGCGATCACGCTTGCAGCAAAGGGCGTTGATCTCAAGATTGTCATGGTTGAAGACAATTCACTGGGTGCAGATGTGGTGATGGCGCGCAACAGCATTAAGAGCATTAAAGACTTCAAAGGCAAGCGCATTGCGGTCGAAATCGGCGGCATCGGACACTTCTTTGTACTGCAAATTTTAGCGGAAGCGGGGTTAACCGGACAGGATGTCACACTGGTGAATACGCCACCCGATGCCGCTGCGATCGGCTACCAAACCGGCAAGATTGATATTGCCTACTCCTACTCACCCTTTAGCGAAAAAGCAATCGCCGCTCAAACCGATGGACGGGTAATCTATAGCTCCAAGCAAATGCCCACCGCCATCGTAGATGTATATCTCTTCAGCACAAAATTCGTGCAATCAAACCCCAAAGCGATCGCAGCTTTTGTTGAGGGCACCTTTAAGGGGGCTGAATTCCTCAAAACCAACCGCCAGGAAGGGGTCGCAATTGGCGCAAAGCAACTCAAAGTTACTCCAGCCGAACTCGATCAGCAACTCAAAGGGATTCGGACACCCGACTTGTCCATCAACAAAGCAATGCTGGGCGATACCAGCAGTAAAGAATACCTGTTACCGTCAATGACGAAGTTAGCAGATTTCTTGAAAGCTCAGGGACAGATTCAAACAATTCCTGACCTGAAAGCAATGCTGGATCCCCAGTTTGTTAACGCGATGAAGGCGTAGTAGGGGGGTGGGGATGGGGGATGAAGAATGAAGGCTAAAGGCTAAAGGCTAAAGGCTAAATTTAACTCCTGACTTCTGACTCCTGACTTCTGTCCCCTATCCTAATCCCCAACCCCTAACCCCTGATCCCTCACCCCTCACTCCCCACCCATATTCACCACAGATTCATAAGAGCCACGATCGTTGAAAAGGAGAAACTGTTGAGCACACATTCCGTGTTGATGAGTTCGTTGAGTTGGGTCGCTTACCAGGAGCGTTTGCGGGAAGACGGCTTGGTGCTGCTGCTGCCCTGTGGTGCGTTAGAGCAGCATGGACCGCATTTACCATTGGGGACGGATGCCTTGCTGAGTGCGGCGATCGCCCAAGCGGTTGCCGAAAAAGTCAATGGGTTGGTGGCACCCACGCTTAGCTATGGCTATAAATCGCAACCCAAGTCAGGTGGTGGGCAGCACTTTCCAGGTACAACTAGCCTGGATGGGCAAAGCTTGAGCCAGATTACCCGCGATGTCATTCGTGAGTTTGCCCGTCATGGGGTCAAAAATCTGGTCATTGTCGATGGCCATTACGAGAATCAGTGGTTCCTGACCGAAGGCATCGATCTCGCTCTGCGTGAGTTGGGCACTGACAATCCACTTCGAATTATGCGCTTGGAATATTGGGACTTTTGCACCGAAGATACGTTAAGCCATATCTTTCCTGATGGCTTTCCAGGGTTTGCACTGGAACATGCGGCTGTCATCGAAACGTCACTCATGCTGCACTTCTACCCCGATCTAGTGGCGCTTGATCAGCTACCCAACGACACAGCAGCCAGCTTTCCACCCTACGACATGTATCCGCCCCGCGTTGAATGGGTTCCCGCATCAGGCGTCCTCTCGTCCGCTAAAGGAGCCAGCGCTGCAAAGGGTGTCTTGATGGCAGAGCAGATCGCCAATAGCATTGCGGCGGCGATCCAGCATGAATTTAGTCAGCCGGGAACGGGGCGATAGAGGCAGAAGGCAGAGGGTAGAGGGCAGAAGGCAGAAGGCAGAAGGCAGAGGGCAGAGGGCAAAGGGCAGAAGGTGTGAGTGGACTGGTGCAAAGTGTTTGCTGCCCATGACCCGCTTCGTGTTCTTTATTTACTGCTTTCTGTAGAATATTTTCTCCTTTATGCTGTATTGGTTGTTACATTCTTAAACTATTGCTGAATGTAACAATTTGGCGTTAGCTCATAAGGACTGCAGGACTGATGAACTTCTCTAAGTCACCCCGTTGGACTCGTCGGCAAGCGTTATGGATGATGACTGGCGCGATCGCCGGTGCCAGTGTGCATGCGTGTGCAAAACCGCCTGAAGCACCTTCTGCGCAGTCGTCTTCGTCTCCAGCAGCTTCGACTGGGTCTGGAGCAAGCACCGCATCAATCGGCATCACTACCTGGATTGGCAACACGCCCCTATACATCGCTCAGGAAAAGGGTTTCTTTAAAGACCTGGGGCTAACGTTATCGATTAAGGTATTTGATACGGTTGCCCAGGCGTTTCCTGCTTTTACATCAGGGCAGCTTGATGGGTTAGCACCCGTGACATCTGAAGCGGTCACGCTGGCATCCAAAGGGGTCGATTTCAAAATTGTGACAGTGGAAGACACGTCTCTTGGAGCAGATGTCATCCTGGCGCGCAACAATATTAAGAGCATTAAGGACTTCAAAGGCAAAAAGATTGCGGTCGAACTGGGTGGCATTGGTCATTTCTTCGTGCTGCAAATTTTGGCAGAAGCGGGGTTGACTGGGAAGGATGTCACGCTAGTCAATACGCCTCCCGATGCAGCAGCAGCGGCGTTTCAGGCAGGCAAAGCCGAAATTGCCTACTCTTATTCGCCCTTTAGCGACCAGGCGATCGCGGCACAAAAAGATGGACGCGTTATCTATAGCTCCAAGCAAATGCCGACGGCGATCGCGGATCTTTACATCTTCAACACAAAATTTGTGCAAGCGAATCCTAAAGCCATTACAGCGTTTGTCGAAGGCAACCTCAAGGGTGTGGAGTTTCTGAAGACCAACCGTAAAGAAGGCCTGGAAATTGGTGCTGCCAAACTCAAAATTAAGCCTGAAGAACTGGATCAGCAGCTTAAAGGCATTCGCATTCCCGATAAGGCTACAAACGTGGCAATGTTAGGTGATCCCAACAGTGATCAATATCTATTGAAGCCAATGACAAAACTGGCAGCCTTTTTGAAAGATCAGGGCCAAATTCAAACTGCACCTGATCTCACGAAAGTGCTTGAACCACAGTACGTCACGGCAATGAAGTAGCGTTGTGACGCTCGACATTGGTCAAAAGTGCAATCTCAGGTGGCTAACTTTAGGGCCATTTCCAGAAAAATTTATACCCAAAAAATGTAGGGGTTGGGCATGCGGCCAAAAGCTTTTGCAATCGGTTCAGAGATCATCTGCCGAGTGCTAAATCCGTACAGGGGTAATATCCTTCTCAGAAATCTCCTAAGCATTCACCGACTTTAGCGGCTGCATCTCACCTCTTTCCCAATGTCCTGCTGTGTATCGAGCGCAGCTACTGTCTACAGAAACCAGAAGCCAACGGAAATGAGTCTGACTGGCTTCTGATTGCTGTAGACAGGCTTTTTTCGCGGGGTTACTTACCGGCGGTAACCGCCACTTTCTCGGTTAACTCTTCGGGTCGATAATCAGCCAATTTGGTGTAAATTTCATCGCGTACGATTTCTCGGTAATCGATAAAGTGTTCTAGCAGCGCACAGTTTGTGAGGTAGTGCTTGAATACACCAGGATTTTTTTGAAGAATCGCAAAGAACTGCTGCCAAAACTGCCAGCGAGTGTTGCGCTGAATGCCCTGCCGCCAGCAGATTGTGAGCATGGCGCGTAGATCAACCAGCCCTGGCAACTTAAATTTCTTTTTGTTGGGACTGGGCTGCATGCTCAAGAAGTGACGGTAGACTCGCGCCAGGTAGCGATCGGGTTCATACAGTTCCCAGAAGCAACGCACATATTCCTGGGCAATTTCCTCCAGTGGGCGCGTGGGCACAAAATTGGTGAGCGTGGTCTGGTGAATGTTGGCTTCGCCATCATCGGCTCGTAGCCGCCCTTCTTTTTCCAGCCGATGCCATAGTGCTGTGTTGGGCAAGGCCTGCAACATACTGAAAAGTGCTTGCGGAATGGCCGTCGCTTCCACAAAATCGATGATGCGATCGCCTGCACCCGGTTTCTCGCCGTCAAACCCAATGATGAAGCCAGCCATGACCCGCAATCCGGTGCGATTAATCGTCTGCACAGCATCGACAAGCGAATTACGAGTATTCTGAAACTTTTGCGTCAGCGACAAGCTATCGGTATCGGGCGTTTCAATACCCAGAAAGACAGCGGTAAAGTTCGCTGCAATCATGAGATCTAGCAATTCCTGGTCTTGGGCCAGATCGACCGACGCTTCCGTAGATAGGCTAAAGGGATAGCCGTGTTCCTTCATCCAGGGAGCCAGTTCTTTCAGCATCAGCTTCACGTTGCGCTTGTTGCCGATGAAGTTGTCATCCACAACAAAGATCGTACGCCGCCAGCCCAGGTCATACAACGCCTGTAGCTCTGCCAGCAGTTGAGCGGGTGTTTTGGTGCGGGGTTTGCGTCCGTACAGCACAATGATGTCGCAAAATTCGCACTGGAATGGGCAGCCTCTCGAAAACTGCACCGACATATCGCCGTAGGCATCCAGTTCCAGTAGGTCGAATCGGGGCACCGGGGTATCGGTAACAGCAGGCTTTTCACCATTGGCACGAAACACGCCAGACGTTTCACCCCGCTCCAATGCTTCTACCAGCATGGGTAAGGTAATTTCACCCTCATCCAAGACAAGAAAATCGGCTCCTGCTGCCTGAGCGGCTTCTGGGACAGAGGTAACATAAGGCCCACCGACCGCTACTGGTTTTCTCCGTCGCTTGGCTGACTCGATGAGATACAGCATGTCAGGCTTCTGCACAATCATGCCGGAGATGATCACCAGATCGGCCCAGTACCAGTCGGCTTCACTCTCGTACCGCACGTTGCGATCGACTAGACGAAATTCCCAGGTTTGAGGCAAGAGGGCGGCAACAGTCGTCAAACTCAAGGGCGGCAGTGAGACTTTGCGTCCAACCAACTCAAGGGCTTTATCAAACGACCAGAACGACTTCGGAAACAGAGGATACAGGAGTAAAACGCGCATGTAATATCCAAACCTACAGCTACGATTATTGTTCGCTAAACCAAAAAAGTATTGACACGAACAAGCTCGCTTATCATCGCTTATTTATTGGGGTTTCGAGAAAACCTGCTGAGTTCTTAAGCATTCAAGCGACGGCGATCAACCGTTCAAGAGATGAGATTCAAGCCTGCTTTGTTCCTTGGACGCAGCGTAACCGTAATCAAAGCACGCCTTTCCCCGTCATACCAGTGACAATGTGCCTGGTTCAAAACAACCAATGTCGAGTCGGGAGGCGATCGTGCAATCAACTGACTTAGAACGGTTAGGCGAAATCATCAGACGGTAGCGGGATATTATCGCCATGCTCGTAAACCGTCTCAATCCAGAGTTGCCGCGCTTCTTCAATGTTTGCAATGATTTCATCTGGCGTTTCGCCCTGCGTGATGCATCCTGGCAAATCTTTGATCACCGCTACATAGCCGCCTTCTGGCTCTGGGTACACCGTAATGGGGTAGCAAAGCTTCAAATAGTGCTCTAACGATTCACGATTCGCCTGTTTGGCGTGCATCCCTATTTCTTACTACGTTATTGAGCTAAGTTACTTTAAATTCGCTCCAGAGCTTGCAAGGCTTCCAAAACAGACGCGTTCCAAGTGCATAGCCGCATTTTGCGTAGAAACCTGTTGCGGTGGCGTGTGAAACAGTAACGACCGTAATATCATCTGCTCCACCAGCAGCTTCTCGGATGCGAACCAATAATTCACTTCCTACCCCCTGGTGCGTATAAGCCCTATCAACACCGAGATCTGTGACAAACAGGAAGTAGGCAAAATCGGTCACACCAAAAGCTATCCCAATCAATTTCCCTGTATCGTTTCTAGCTGTGATGGCAACTGACCGTCGCACCAAAAGCGTTTTTATTCTCTCCTCAAAGCGCTCTTTCGGATACGGCCCCCCAAGATCACTTCGTCTCAAGAAGTCATAATATTCTTCAAATGATAAGTCTTCGTTCTCACGGTATTCAATCATCTGTAGTCGCTCATCAGTGCGGACAGCGCCTATATTATTCAACCCCAGTGTCAGCACTTGAGATCGACAAGCTCGAAATTCTGTGCTCATAGAGGATAATTCAGCACATGACAATTCGCTACAGCTATGACGTTGATTGCAGGCACGAGGGAATCTGCTTAAACAACTGTAATGATCAGTGCTTCTTGTACTATCACCAAACGGGTTACACACTGCGGTAAGGTGGAGAGAGTGACTTTTGAAGCTCGTTTCACGCCCTGAATTATGTCGCCTACTGCAACGCCTACCGCTACTCGCACGATTCGGATTGGTTCTCGCAAAAGCCAGCTTGCACTGGTACAAACTCACTGGGTACAGGCAGAGTTGCAAAAAGCCTTCCCCGATCGCACCTTTGAAGTGCACACCATGAGCACTCAGGGCGACAAGATTTTGGATGTGGCGCTGGCGAAAATTGGTGACAAAGGGCTGTTTACCAAAGAACTCGAAGTTGGCATGATCAGCGGCGATATTGACTTCGCTGTGCATTCCCTCAAGGATTTGCCGACGCGCCTACCAGAAGGGTTGGTCTTGGGGTGCGTGACGGAGCGCGAGAATCCGGCTGATGCGCTGGTGGTGCATGAGAAGCACAAAGACAAGCAGCTTGATACGTTGCCCGAAGGCGCGGTTATTGGTACCTCCTCTCTTCGTCGTCTGGCGCAACTGCGACATCACTATCCCCACCTCAGCTTTAAGGATGTGCGGGGCAATCTGAACACACGTTTGGCAAAGCTGGATGCGGGTGAGTATGATGCGCTGATTCTGGCGGCAGCAGGCTTGCAGCGGTTAGACATGGCTGATCGCATTCATCAAGTGATTCCATCTGACGTATCGCTGCATGCGGTTGGTCAGGGTGCATTGGGGATTGAATGCCGAGGTGATGATAGCGAAGTGTTAACGCTGCTGAAGGCTCTGGAGCATGAGCCAACGGCTTACCGCTGCTATGCCGAGCGATCGTTCCTCCGCGAACTGGAAGGTGGTTGCCAGGTGCCGATCGGTGTGAATACATTGCTAGAAGGCGATCGACTCACCCTTACGGGCATTGTGATTAGCCTTGATGGCCAAAAGGTAGCGAAAGATAGCGTGAGTGGTTTGGCGACTGAAGCAGACGCGATCGGTGCCGAGCTTGCTCAACGCTTGCGTGAACAGGGTGCCCAGGAGATTTTGGACGAAATCTTGGCGACCGTGCAGAGAAGCTGAAAAACAGTTTTAAGGGATTGGTTTTTAGTTGTTAGAAAGGTGATCAACATCCGTCTGTTTTCAGCGCTCGATAGGAGAGCAAGCAGTGGCTAACGTTGTCTTGCTAAAAACTGAAAACCAACAACCAACAACTAGCAACGCTCTTGCGCTATTTAGGCTCCTAAATTTGTGTGCCACAATCGGTAGCAGCGCTGAAAGCGCCAATCCTTCACTCTCACGCTGCATCAATGCACTCAATCAAGGCTGGGCTACATGCTGGGAACCCTGCTCAACGGACGCTTTAAAATTATTCAGGCTTTAGGTAGCGGTGGGTTTGGGCAAACGTATATTGCTGAAGATGTTGCACAGCCCGATCGTCCTCAATGTGTGATCAAACAGTTCCGTCCAGCCTATCAGGAACAGAGTTTCTTAAAGGTCGCTCGTCGTCTGTTTACCACCGAAGCCGAAACACTACAAAAATTGGGGAGCCATGACCAAATTCCCACGCTCCTGGCTGTTTTTGAAGAAAACAACGAATTCTATTTAGCCCAGGAATACGTTGAAGGTCAGGCGCTGAGCGATGAAATTGCCACAGCACAACGACTTGACGAATCAGCCATTCTGGCTCTGCTTCAAGATGTGTTGCCCATTCTGGCCTTTGTGCATCAGAACAATGTGATCCATCGCGATATTAAGCCTGCAAATATCATTCGGCGGCAACGAGATGGTAAGTTTGTGCTGATTGATTTTGGCGCGGTGAAAGAAATTCAAACCCAGCTTACTAGCCTGGAGCCAGGACACAGCAACTTTACCGTTGGCATTGGGACTCAAGGGTATGGTCCTAGCGAACAGATGATGGGCAAACCGCGCTACAACAGCGATGTGTATGCGCTGGGTATGACGGCAATCACTGCCCTCACTGGGTTACAGCCCTTTCAGCTACCGACCCACCCTGAAACAGGCGAAGTCATCTGGCGTGATCAAGCACGAGTCAGCGCCAATCTAGCTGGCATCTTAACGAAAATGACTCGTTATCACTTCAGTCAACGCTATCAAACAGCAGAAGCAGTGCTGTATGCCCTGGAACACCCTGCGGAGGTTGTAGCCGATGACACGCAGTTGCCCCTTACGCTGCCAGAATATCCGCCGACCGCAACACTCGGGCAGGATCCCAATCGCCTCAACCAACCTCAAACGGCTCAAATATCGTTGACACGGTGGCAGCGATTCTCCCAAAGCATTGGAGGGAAAGAAGGGCTGGGCGTCGGTAGTCCCCCCATAGGAATGAGACTGGCAGCACTTTCTGTCGGCATCGCCAGTCTTACAATGACGGCTCTCATGCTGGGCATCCGTCAATTGGGTTGGTTACAACCGCTAGAACTGGCGGCGTACGATCGCCTGGTGCAGGTGAGCCCAGATCCTGGCATCGATTCCCGCTTGCTGGTCGTGGGCATTACAGAAGCCGATATTACAACACAAAAGCAGTTTCCGATCCCTGATCGCACTCTGGCGCAAGCGATTCAGGCATTACAACGTTATAATCCTCGCGCGATCGGGATCGATCTCTTACGGAATTTGCCTCAACCACCCGGACGAACCGAGCTTTTAGCGGCACTTAGGGCCCCCAATCTCATTGCCATTACAAATCTAGGCAGTGCCAACCCGCCGACAACACCAGCACCGTCAGAAGTTCCGCTCAACCGTGTTGGATTCAATGATTTGGTACTCGATCCCGGTGATGTCGTACGACGCAACTTACTCTTTGCCGACAGCACTACAGCAAACAGTAAAGCACCTTTTACGTTCTATTCGTTCTCCCTGCGCCTAGCGTTGGCATACCTCGCACCGCAGGCGATTGTTCCTCGACCGCTGCCGGACAATCCTGATATCTTTCAGCTTGGTAAAACACAGTTTAGTCCGTTAGAGAAGCATGCAGGCGGCTATCAGGCGATCGATGCACGAGGGTATCAAATTTTGCTGAAGTATCGGGGCCGGACGATCGCGCGGCAGGTTAGCTTGAGCGACGTTTTGGACGGGAAGGTGCCACCTGAGTGGGTGAAGGATAAAGTCATCCTCATCGGCACCACCGCTCCCAGCGGTAAAGACTTTTTTTCGACTCCCTACAGTTCTGCCAGTGAAGATACACCTCGCATGGCAGGTGTCTTCATTCATGCGCAGATGGTGAGCCAGTTTTTGAGTGCCGCATTAGACGGTCAACCCCTAATTTGGACGTGGCCGGAATGGATCGAAGCACTATGGCTTGCCACCTGGGCTATGCTCGGCGGCATCCTCGCGTGGTACATTCGACAACCGCTTGTCCTGGTGCTGAGTGGTAGCTTACTCTTGTTTAGCCTTGCAATCATCGGCTTTGGAGTCTTTCTTCAACAAGGTTGGTTGCCATTGGTAGCGCCTGCTCTCGCCGCTACGGCGACAGGTGCCATGGTCGTTGCTTACCGCGCTTACTGGTCCCAACGGTCAGACAATGTTGAGCGATCGTAAGCCCTGGTTCAGAATGCGAAACCTTGGCTGAGCCGTCAGCTTTTACAAAAGCATTGATAGCCAAAGACTGCCCGCTACAGATGCTTTAGGACTGGTATAGCAGTACGTAGGTTGGTTCGGACACCGACACAACTTAGATGGCTTTAATATTAAGCGATCGCCACCGATTCACAGCGGCGGCTAACTCAAAGCGACGAAAGTTGGCAAGATCCCCTTGTGGAAACCCGACGAGATGATCAAAGCCGCCTGCGGCGAGGTCAGCCATTGCGTAGTCGAGGGCTTCAGTGAGCGGGTGGGTACCGTCGAGGTAGTGCTGTTGCAGATAGAGTAACATGGCGGCGATCGCACGTAGCTGTCCCGTTTCGGCGATTTGCTCGACGGCTGAGAGATCAATTTCGTCGTGGCCCAGGACGATCGTATCCAGATCGCGGACTTTGCGCTTGGGGGGGCGATCGTTGTCTGAGTGTGGCTGAACGGTCAGGAAGCGAGGGGTCAGCGTCCCAAACCGTGTGCCGCCTTCAGGGGTGCGATCTGTTGTGTATTGCTGCGCGATCGTCCGTGCTTGTGCCGTCATTTCCTCCGGCTGAAAGTCTTGCATGGCAATGACGGTATCTGCTACATCAAAATAATCGCCGCTGCCGCCCATCACCAGAATGGTAGAGACTCCGTGATCGGTGTACAGTTGGCGCACTTTGTCGATCAACGGCGTGATGGGTTCGCGGTCTTTCGCAATCAATGCCTGCATCCGGCGATCGCGGATCATAAAATTGGTCGCTGCCGTGTCTTCATCAATCAGCAGCAGTTTCGTTCCTGCTTCCAGCGCTTCAATAATGCTAGCGGCTTGAGACGTGCTGCCACTCGCATTTTGGGTGGAAAACTGCGTCGTCGATCGTCCCATTGGCAGATGATTGATAAACGGCGACAGATTCACTCCCGCAACACTGCGTCCATCTTCTGCCCGCACTTTCACCGCCGCAGCATGGGTCACAACAAACTCGCGTCCGTCGCCGGGAATGTGAGTGTAAACGCCCAACTCAAGCGCCCGTAGCAGCGTCGATTTGCCGTGATACCCACCTCCCACAATCAACGTTACGCCGGCTGGAATGCCCATGCCCGTAATCATGCCCCGATTGGGGCAGGTGAACTCCACTCGTAGGGAGTCAGGTGACTGAAAGGGAATGCCCTCTGGCAACGGGCGATCGTCCACACCACTCCAACGCGGCAACACAGCGCCATCGGCAACAAACGCAACCAAATCCCGATCGCTCAACTGCTGCCGTAACCAATCGGCATCCTCAGCCGTTTCGACATGACGCTGCACCACCGTCGCATCAAGAGTCTGATAAGGGAGGCGATCGACCAGTTGAGGCAAATCCTCGCACAGTAATTCCGCTGCTTGCAGTCCTGCTACTCGTCGCCCAAAGGCAGGCAACCTCACCACAAAGCGAATCTCTAACCACTCGTCATCAATGAACGCTGCGGTGCGCTCCAGAACGGTTTGCTTAGGCTGAGCAATTGCAATCAGCCCACTGCTGCCGCTTCCTCGATGTTGTCGGAGCGATTGAGCCGCACGATCGAACTGTCGTGTCAGATAATCTCGCAGCGCAACGGCTCGACTGGGATTGCGGTATAGATCCTTGGGAAAGCCCGCGATCGCTTGCGGTATCTTCACTCGACACTGACTGGGTGCCGCAAATGGATCACCTTGAATGCGATCGAGCAGCAGCGTGAAGTTCGCAAACTCGTAGCTTCCCCTTAAGTCTTTGTACGCTTTGTAGTTTTGCTGATCGATTCGACGCAAGAGCTGGTGTAGAGAGGCTTGAGTGGACATTGGGCAGAGGGGGCATGGGTAGCAGAGGGGGCAGAGGTAGAGATGAGGGATGAAGGCTGGCTGCTGACTCCTGCACCCTAATAGAGTGTAAAGATGGTAAATAGGCGTTGAACAATCGCGCCGAGTCTAGAGCAGAGTTAAGTATGACAACAACAGATGTAATTAAACTGGATCAATTTTTGAAGGCGGCAGGCATTGTCTCGACTGGCGGACAGGCAAAACTGCTGATTCAGTCAGGAGAGGTGAAGGTCAACGGGAGCGTAGAAACGAGACGGGGACGCAAACTTGTCGTGGGCGATCGTGTCTCCACCATGGGCGAAACCCTCAGCGTCGATGCTGCCACTCTCCAGCCTTCCAGCACTGGTGAGCCAAACCCGTGGGCCTGAGTCTTCCCCCGTTCCCTCTACCCCAACCCCCATCCCCTACTCCCCACACCCTACTCCCTCGCACTCATAGACATTTCCTGCAAATCGAACCGATAATTCTCAATGACCGGGTTTGCCAGGAGCTGATCACACATGCGATCGAGTTGCTCGCGGGCATCTCCTTCGCTAGCCGCCTCTAACGTCAACTCAACGTACTTACCAATGCGGATCTGAGCCACATTCTCGTAGCCCATATGTTTCAGCCCAGACTGTACGGCTGTTCCGGCTGGGTCAAGAACCGACGGGCGCAAAGTAACATAGATTTGGGCGTGATACGTCTGAGTCACCGTTGTTTCCTGTGAGTACGTTTACCGTTACTGATGCTACCGCTTTGTGGGGGGTAGGGGATAGGGGATAGGGGTCAGGGAACAGAGAGTAAGAGGTAGAAAGAACTCAAAATCTACTAGCTTGTCAGTGCAAGGCGTTACTTAAATTTAAAACTCCCCGCTTCCCCTGCCTCCCCGCTCCCCCTGCTCCCTTCACCGCCCTCTCCTCTCCCCCACTCTACCTCCTCCATGAAAGCTAGCCGTACTCGTAGTCAAGAACGAATTATTAGCCTTCTCAAACATCTCGATCGTGCCATTTCAGCGCAAGATTTGTTTGTTGAGTTGCGGAACTGTGATCAGGCGATGGGTCTAGCGACGGTGTATCGGGCGTTGGAGGCGCTGAAGTTAGAAGGAGTCGTGCAGGCGCGGACGATGGCAAGCGGTGAGTCGCTTTACAGCCTGGTGCAGGAAGATCGGCATCATTTAACGTGCTTGCAGTGTGGCGGGTCGATTCCGATCGATGCGTGTCCGGTGCATGAGCTTGAAGAGCAGTTAAACCAGTCCTATCAGTTCAAGATCTATTACCACATGCTGGAATTCTTTGGGCTTTGTACCCAATGTCAAACGGCAAATGCCGCCAGTGAGTCTGTCAATTAGCAGGCTAGATAGAAATTCTCACTCAACGGTGACACAGCCTCAATGGGAGCAATCAGGAGTCAGGCGGTAGCGTTATTGGCGACCCAAGCGAAGCAGGCGGCAATGGCTTTAGCAGAAGTTCGTCGATCGCACCCCTTCTGACTCCTGTATTCTGACTTCTGACTCCTAACGCCTGAATTTCCTCCCGCTTTGCCATCTTTCACTCGCTTGGAAACCGCCTTTAATGACTACACCCGCGATCGCTTCGGTTCAACCGCTTCTCCATCAAGCTGCTTCTCTCCTCGTCTATCGGTCATTGCTCAGCGATCCGATTGGACAGGCGTTTTTGGCACTGCTGCAAGCGATTCGTCACGCTGAGCGTAATACGGCTGCCGAAAATACCGAGTGTTTGCTGGCGTATGGTGATTGGTTTAGCGCGTTGGCTGAGGGGAAGCAAAGCTGGCAGGATCATCTACTCACCCAACTGTTGCATGCGGACAATCCGTTTACCCAACAGGCACAGCACAGAGCGTTGAGTGAACTGCCTCCCGCATTGGTGGAAGCGGCTCGCCATGATCTTCAAGTGGTGCAGCAATTGTATGCCTATGGCAGTGAGCAATTGAGCCGATCAATTAAGGTGGCGGCACATCTGGCAGTTGCTCCCGTTGTCTGGCAGTGCGAACCAATCGCAAGTTTGGAGTGGTTGCGATCGACTGTACAAGCCACAGCCAATTGGGGCGATGCATTGGAACCGTTAGCGGCCCACTATCACAAGCAGGGTGTGGGGCTATTCGCTCAATACAAAGCGTTTCGCTGGCAGGCAGGTGAATTGCGGGGCATTGCCTATCCCGATCGCGTGCAGGTTACCGATCTGGTGGGCTATGAGTCCCAAAAAGAAGCACTGCTGAAGAATACGACGTTTTTGCTCAAGGGCTACCCGGCACTGCACGTATTGCTCTACGGCAGTCGGGGTTCGGGCAAATCGTCGCTGGTGAAGGGATTGCTGCACCGCTATGGGGAGGATGGTCTGCGCCTGATTGAGGTCGCCAAAGCAGAACTAACAGAGTTGCCTGCGATCGTCGAACGGTTACGGAATCTGCCGCAGAAGTTCATTATTTTTGTCGATGATCTGTCGTTTGAGGAAGATGAGGATGCCTTTAAAGCGTTGAAGGTTGTGCTGGAGGGCAATCTAACGGCACGATCGCAAAACGTAGTGGTGTATGCCACCTCCAATCGACGGCATCTGATCCGCGAATTTTTTGGCGATCGTCCCCGTCCCAGCGATGGCGATGAAGTCCACGCCTGGGATACGGTGCAGGAGAAGCTTTCGTTTAGCGATCGCTTTGGCTTAACCCTCACCTTTGAACCCGCTGACCAAAAAACCTATTTGCAAATCATTCACCACCTCGCCAAGCAAGCAGGAATTCAGCTTGATTCGGAGGCTCTGGAGTATCAGGCACTGCAATGGGCAACGCGACATAATGGGCGATCGGGCCGTAGCGCGAGGCAATTTATTGATTTTCTCACCGCTGAACTGGCTAGATAAGGAGTGGGATATGGAGGTAGAAGAGGCAGTTTCAGTCCCTGGTCTACAATGAAAGCAAGCAGATCCTAGCCTTAGGAGACGATTTATGCCCTCCCCCAAATTTAGTGCAGAGGAAATTGCTCAGCGCGGCAAAGCCCTCTATGAGAAAGGCATCCGCGCCAACGTTGAAACAGTAGAAAATATCGGCAAAATTATCTCGATTAATATCGAAACTGGCGAATACGCAATTGGTAATGATTTGGTCGAAACCAGCCTCCGATTACAAGCTAAACAAGCTGACGCATCACTTTGGGGAGAAAGAATAGGCTTTAACGCTGTTTATGCAGTGGGTGGCACACTGACTAGGACTTTGCAGTGATACATGGGAGTGTGGTTGGGCTTCAGGCTCGAATAGGTGTGTTGCTTCTTGCTCAAGACCGTTCAGGAATAGAAATTGAATGTGTGGTTGATACAGGGTTTGAGGGCTTCTTAACGTTGCCTCCCTCAGTTGTTGTTGATCTTGGCTTACCATATCTCATTAATATCAACGCTAACCTTGCTAATGATGCTAATGTCGAAACCGGCGTTTACTTGGCAACAGTTGTATGGAATGGTGTCGAGCGTAAGATCGCAGTTTTAGCAATGGGACGTCGTCCACTCATTGGAACTGCACTGCTCGCGGACTATCATCTCAATGTAGATTTCTGTGAGGGCGGCACAGTACTGATTGATGAAATTCTGTAGATTTGAAGTGAACAACTTGGCACAATGGCGGTTGGGCTGTAACACCATAAGCGGTTTCGGTTAGTCCGCCATACCAGAATCGTTAGCTTGTCTTGTCTCACATATGGCCTCATTGCTTGTAAGATAGCCTGAATTAAAATAGTGACGCATTTCTGTACTCATATACGGTAACCAACTTACATAAGAGGTTATGTCGTCAATCATATGAATAAATAGCCATCCTACTGTACTTTCCTGAAGAATAGAAGGGTAGAATGTTGAACCCGGAATATCGTCTCCATTGATAGTCTTGCCTGGTTGCCGCATAAGTTTAATCATGTACTTCTTGTTGACAATTAAATTTAGCGGATAGCGATTGAGCGGAATATTAGAATTACTGTTGTAGAAGTCAGCGATGTGATTTAGGCAGGTTTCATATTGCACGCCATCATATGCAAAGATAAATAATGATGGATGTTTAGATATGAATGTATCAAACGCATTGGGTCTTAATGCTTTGAAGGTTAATACCTGAGGAGAAAACTGCGGAATACTGGCAAGGTTGCTGAGACAGTCCACAATACTTGCTTTGTCAAGAAAGCTTTTTACGGTGATTGCTGCCGCAACGCTCTCTGCTGTAATGAAATTCCGTGCATTTTCTTCAAATCTTATTGATATATCGTTTGATACAATAATATCCATTTGCCCTGATTCTATGTCTCCAAGACCGATAATTTGTCCTCCCAAGTAAGCGGAGAGCCTTTTGGGTAAATGCTTATGTAGAAATAATTCTAAAAACGTTTCTCTATTGAAGCCAATGTCTGGCCTATGATAACTAGTGCTAGCAAGTTGAGCATCTACGGCCATCTTGTCAGCAATTAGGTTGAAGTATCTTTGAAGCCGACTCATTAACTTATTCCAAAATTAAACATCAATTTGAGCGTGGCGAGAAAGGCTACGATTTGGTGTCAATTGTTCCTTTGAATAAAAGTGCAATGTCTCTGCAGAGATAGGCTAATAACTTATTAAGCAGCCCTAACTAACCCATTTTGCAAGAGTGTAGAGTAAAGGCGCAATCAGTAAGGCAGGTAAGAAAGACGCGACTTTGACTTTGGCGATGTCGAGTAAATTCAAGCCGATGCCTAAAATCATGAGACCGCCCACACCGGAGGTAATCAGGACGTGGGGATTGGTGGTGGGGTTTGCTAGAAGTTGAGGGAGTAGCCCCGCTAGCAGTGAGAGTCCACCCTGATAGAGCAGAATCATGAGGCTGGAGAAGCCAACGCCGATGCCGTAGCTGCTGGTGAGGGCGATCGCGGCCAGTCCATCCATCGTCGCTTTAATGCTCAAAACCGTATTGTCTCCAGCAATGCCATTATTGAGACTGCCAATAATCGCCATCGGGCCAATGCAAAACAGCAAGCTAGCGGCAACAAACCCTTCGGTGAAGCTGCCTTCCCCTTTGAAGCGTGCTTTGAGCCATTCGCCTAGCGTGTAGAGACGTTCTTCCAGTTGCAGGCTCTCTCCCAGCAACCCGCCAATCACGATCGCCAGCAGCGCCAGGATAATGCCATCCACTCGTCCAGCCTGGGCTTTGAGCAAGCTACTCGCCATTGTGACGCCTAGAAAGAGCGTCACCAGCCCAACCCCCTGAGTGATCACCCGTTGCATCCCTAAGGGCAAGCTTTTTCGCAGGAGCACCCCGCAGAGCGTACCAAACAAGATTGTGGCGACGTTGATCCAGGTGCCGCTCGTTTTTGCCCACAAATCGAGGGGGACGATCGGGGTAGAAGCCGTTTCCAGTAAGAGAAGCATCAATAAAATGTATGAACGGTCATCCCCACAGGATAGTGTAATGACCAGAAAGCTTAAAAGCACGGTTTAGCCGCCAGCACCAGACTTAAAGCAAGCTGATGGCTGACGGCTAAGGGCTAACGGTTGATCGCGTTAAGCAGCGGCTTGAACCTGATCAAGCAGGTGGTGCAGTTTTTCACCTTCAATCACTTCGGTTTCCAGCAGTTGAGTGGCAATCTTCTCCAACAAGTCCTTGTTGAGCTGAATGATATGCAGCGCGTGCTGATGCGCCGTTTCCACAATATCCTTCACTTCGCGATCGATCGCCTGAGCCGTTTCTTCACTCATCACACGACGAGGATTGGGCGCACCATCGGCGAGGAACTGCGCTTGTTGTCCTTGCTGATACGCCAGTGGACCGAGAACTTTGCTCATGCCGTAGGTCGTCACCATGCGTTCTGCTAGATCAGTGGCTCGCTGCAAATCGTTTGAGGCTCCGGTGGTGATGCTGCCAAAGATGACCTCTTCAGCAGAACGTCCACCCAGCAGCGTCGCAATTTGTCCGCGAAGTTCTGCCTCATCCATCAGAAACCGATCTTCGGTAGGGAGTTGTAACGTATAGCCCAGTGCTGCCATCCCACGCGGCACGATCGAGATTTTCTCGACCTTCCCGTTGCCAGTGGTGAGAGCACCGACCAGCGCATGACCCACTTCGTGATAGGCGACAATCTTCTTCTCTTTGTCGTTGAGGACTCGGCTTTTCTTCTCCAGTCCAGCCACCACGCGTTCGATCGCTTCCGCAAAGTCCTCCTGCGCAACGGTCTCCCGTTTGTTGCGGGCGGCGAGTAGGGCTGCTTCATTCACCAAATTTGCCAGATCTGCGCCTGCAAAACCAGGTGTGCGAGTGGCGATCGCTTTCAAATTCACATCCTCACCCAGCTTTACCTTCTGAGCATGGATTTTGAGAATGAGTTCGCGTCCAGCGAGATCGGGGCGATCGACCAACACCTGACGATCAAACCGACCGGGACGCAGCAATGCAGGGTCAAGCACTTCAGGACGGTTGGTCGCGGCTAACACAATCACGGTCGCTTCGCCCACAGCAAAGCCATCCATTTCGGCGAGCAATTGGTTTAGAGTCTGCTCACGCTCGTCGTTGCCACCGTAAAAGCCACCGCTGTTCCGCGATTTGCCGATCGCGTCTAGCTCATCGATGAACACAATACAGGGAGCCTGCTTCTTTGCCTGATCAAACAGATCACGAACGCGTGAAGAGCCAACCCCAACAAATAGCTCGACAAACTCGGAGCCAGAGATGCTGAAGAATGGGACACCTGCTTCCCCTGCAACTGCCTTGGCTAGCAGCGTTTTTCCGGTTCCTGGAGGACCAACTAACAGCACCCCTTTTGGAATGCGCGCGCCAATCTGAGTGTAGCGACCTGGAGTCTTCAGAAAATCAACAATCTCAACCAATTCAGCCTTGGCTTCTTCCACGCCAGCGACATCAGCAAAGGTGACTTTTCCGGGCTCTCCTTCCACATACACTTTGGCTTTACTCTTGCCGATGGAAAGCACGCCCTGAGGACCACCAGCACCGCCACCGCGTCGAATAAAGAACTGCCAGATAGCGACAAAAATCAGCGGTGGAATGACCCAACTGAGAAGACTACCAATCCAACCGTTCTTGGGTGGTGGAGCAGCCGCAAATTCAACGCCCTTCGCTTCTAACAGCTTCGGCAACTCCAAATCAAAAATCGGCGTTGTGGTGAAAACCTGCCCCGGTTTATCATCCGTCGTTTTTAATTGGAAGCGAATCTGATTTTGACCCACCTGTGCCCGCTCAACTTCGCCTTCCTGCACCTGATGAACGAACAGGCTGTAGGGCACGCCAGGAATCTGGGGGCCGAGGAAAAGGGGTAAGGCAAAATTGACAATTAGAGATAAGCCAATGAGCGCCAAAAAAATATTACTAATCAGGCGAGGACGAGGAGAATTTGGTTGTTCTTTAATGGGCATAGCGATTAATCATCCTAGAGCTTGAAGCACGGTTACATGGAAGCAAAATTCTATTTTTCACTGGTCGTTTGGTAAGCGGATGAGCTAGAGGCGGTCATCCAGAACTGTTTTGCTGAGAAAACTTAACTAAATTTACACAGCTTAATAGTTATCCTAGTCGTCAATCGATCGCCGCTTCAAGCAAATCTTTGTACGGATAACCAGTACGTTTGAGCTTAGAACTGTCGGTCGAAGAGTACAGCAAAAAATAGAACGTATGGATAGTAACCTTCAGGCATAGGTTGAGCATCCGCTTAAAGTTTGAAGCTGCAACCGCTCCAAGCTGCAATTTGAAAGTACTGGCTAGGACGGGAGCGATGCACTTATTCCGTAGGACGGCTCCCCATTAAGCGGTACCATGGGGAGTGCAAAATGAGGAACTTCGACGTTGCTATGCCCAACGCATATGTCATTGGTCTTGGAAAATCGGGAATGGCGGCCGCTCGATTACTCAAACGCGAAGGATGGCACGTTACCGTTAGCGATACGGGTTTTTCTGACAGCTTGCGGCAGCAGCAAGAGCAACTTGCCGCCGATCAGATACCCGTCCATCTAAAGGATGTCTTTGACCTGCAACGGGCTGAGCATTTACTGGCAGAATCGGTGCAACGCATTGTTGTAAGCCCGGGTGTACCGTGGGATCTGCCAGGTTTGGTGCGTGCCAGAGAGTTAGGCATTGAAACTATGGGCGAAGCTGAACTCGCATGGTTGCATCTGAAGAACTGCCCTTGGGTTGGCATCACAGGCACCAATGGTAAAACGACTACGACTGCTCTCATTGCAGCCATTTTTCAAGCGGCGGGATTCCATGCACCGGCCTTTGGCAACATTGGCTACGCTGCCTGTGAAGTCGCATTAGAAGGGAACAAACCAGATTGGGCGATCGCTGAACTCAGCAGCTATCAGATTGAATCATCGCCCTCGATCGCACCTGCTATTGGCGTCTGGACAACCTTTACCCCCGATCACCTCAGCCGCCATAAAACACTAGAACGCTATTGCGCGATCAAAGCCCACTTACTGAACCAGTCTCATCACCAGGTTTTTAACGGCGACGACCCGTTCTTGCGAAACCTGGGTCAACAGGTAGCTTACCCTGTGAGAGAAACGGCTTGCTGGACAAGCGTTAACAGCAAAGCTGAATTACTCAGTAATGCGCCCCAAAGTGCTTACATTGAGGACGCCTGGGTGCGTACGCCAACTGAGTTGATTTTGCCGGTGAGCCTGCTGCGGATGCCAGGAGCACACAATCGACAGAACCTTTTGATGGCAGTCACCGCCGCAAAATTGGCAGGCATCGATAAAAACGCGATCGCCCACGCGATCGCTACCTTCCCCGGCGTGCCCCACCGATTGGAACACATCCGCACCTGGCAGGGCATCGACTTCATCAACGACAGCAAAGCCACCAATTACGATGCCGCTGAAGTTGGGTTATCAGCCGTTAAACATCCTGCCATTCTCATTGCAGGCGGCGAAGCGAAACAGGGGGATGACGCTGCCTGGATTGCGGCCATCCAAGCCAAAGCCGCTGCTGTTCTCCTCATTGGCAACGCCGCCCCCGCCTTTGCTCAACGCTTACAGCAGGTTGGCTACACCAATGTTGAAATTGTGGAGGCGATGGAACGAGCCGTCACACGATCGGCAGAACTTGCCAAACAGTATCAGACCCCTGTGGTACTCCTCTCCCCTGCCTGCGCCAGTTTCGATCAATACCAAAACTTTGAACAACGCGGCGACCACTTTCGTGAGTTGTGCCAGGAGTTGTGAGGGAAGGCAGAGGGATGAGGGATGAAGGATGAGGGATGAAGGATGAAGGATTAAAAACTGATGGCTGACTGCTAACTGCTGAACTCAAAACTCAAAACTCTGAACTCAAAACTCTCCCTACTCCCTACTCCCTACTCCCCACTCCCCACTCCCCACCCTCGCTTCTGGCAAAATCAACATCGCATCGCCGAAGGAGTAGAAACGGTATTTTTCGGCGATCGCAACTTCATACAAATCCAACAACCGCTGTCGCCCAATCAATGCGCTGACCAGCATCATCAGGCTTGACTTCGGTAAATGAAAATTGGTCATCAAGCCATCGACAATGTTCCAGTGATAGCCCGGATAGATAAACAGGTCTGACTTGCCGCAAAAGGGTTGAAGGATGCCACTTTGAGCAGCGGTTTCGAGCGATCGCACCACTGTTGTGCCCACGGCAATAACCCGTCCACCGTTGGCTTTGGTTTGCTGAATTTTGGCGACGGTTTCGGGCGGCACTTCAATCCATTCAGCGTGCATGGTGTGATCCGTAATCGTCTCTGCCTCCACAGGGCGAAAGGTGCCAACCCCAACGTGAAGAGTCACGAACGCCTGCTCAATGCCGTTTACTTCCAGACGTTGTAATAGCTCAGGCGTAAAGTGCAATCCTGCTGTCGGAGCAGCCACCGCACCGGGGCGATCGGCATACACCGTTTGATACTGGTCAGGATGCGCTTCGGATTGCGTGATATACGGTGGCAACGGCATCTGCCCCAACTGGTTGATCCAGTCGTCTAACGTGGTTCCCGCAGGCACATCGAACCGCAAGACGCGCCCGCCAGTCGCCGCATCGATCGCCATCACCGTTGCACTCAGGACTTCCGGTTCCTGCGAGTCTTTCACATCTCCAAACACAATCTTTGCACCCGGTTTTAGCCGCTTTCCAGGTTTGACCAGGGCCAACCAGCAGTTCGTCGTGCCTTCCGCATGAACTGTATCCGCCTGTGGCTCTAGCAGTAGCACCTCTACCGATGTACCGCCCGGTTTATAGCCATACAAACGAGCAGGAATCACGCGCGTATTGTTGAGCACCAGCAGATCGCCTTCTCGCAATAGGTCTGGCAAGGCGCGGACGATCGCATGACCATGCTGCAGCTGATCCTTAACCACTAGCAACCGCGCACTATCACGGGGAACACAAGGCGTTTGGGCAATCAGCGCCTCTGGCAAAACGTAGTCGTAAGAGGCAAGCAGGCGATCAGAAAGCATAGCGGGAGGCGTTGTTAGTGATTAGTTGTTGGTAAAGGTTAAAAGGCAGAAAGTGGAGGACAAAAGCAGGACGCGGAATCGTCAGGCTAAGTACCAGGTTGATCGTCAGAATAAACTTATCCTTCATCCCTCATCCTTCATCCCTTATCCTTGTCCCCTTCTACTCGAATTGGGTGGAACCCCTCTCCACTTAGGGGGCTTTTCCCCTGGTATTTACTGATACGTTTAGTGGACTATAGATCATGTAAGCGTTTGACTGGCCTGGAAACAACTGTGATGGATTACTTGTATCACCTTTCAAATGCAACCCTTACCTTACGGGTTGTTGAGCATTTACACTACTCCAATCGTTTCCCAGTGCGCTTCATGACCGTGATTCACCAAATTGACGGTTGGATCATCAAAGTCAAGATGAGCCGTTGTTTGGACCCTTACGAGCATGGAAACCTGCGAGCCTTCATGAACGAGTTGGGTATTCCTTGCGATCCGGGTATTCGCGTGCAGATGGCGCTTTGGGGACTAGAGACGGGGCAATCGCCCGTTGATGTGATGCACCGCTATCAAGTCGCGGTCGTGTCGCACGGGACGCCCGATCGCGAGGAAATCGAAGAATTTCGCAAGCAGTTTGTGCAAGGCTTAGGCTACTGCCCTGAAACTCTGGCCTAGAAACAGCCGATTAATCCAGTGTAAAGGCTGCAGGGATATAGTCTTGCAAGACTAACTGGTAATCCGCTATTTCTGCTGTTGCCTGCGTTGGGTCAAGTCGCATCAAGTCACGTCGAGATGGCGATGCATTGCCTGGAGTAAGCGGTTTACAGCAGACGAGCGCCACATCAAACTGGCACGGCAACTCTGCCCACTCAGGGTGGGTAGCCAAGAAGAGTTGAGCCGTTTTCCAGAGCTTCGATCGCTTGCGAGCGGTGATGGCTAACGCACCATCACAATCCCAGTTCCCGCGACTGCGCGTTTTCACTTCAACAAACGCTAGTGTGCAGGGCTGTGTTGGTTGCTGCGGCGAGGGCTGTCCAACGACGAGATCCAGTTCGCCCCAGCGGCAATGCCAGCGCTGTTGCAAAACCAACCAGCCGCGATCACGTAGCCACTGAGCAACCAGTGCTTCTCCTAAAGCGCCAACATCGGTTGTGCCAGGAGTCAGGGTTTTAGAGTGGGATGCTTTCAGAATGCCACCTTCAGGAGGGCACTTAGGCTTTTGCGGCATGAGTTGATGAGCTAACCTCTTCTCAGCATTGACACCTTAAAGCTTAAAAGCGCCATTACAAATCTTTTTACTGTTTCGGTTTACTGCTGTCGAGCCAGAAGCGTAACGGATTCGGGTAGGATCGGAACTGTAGCGATCGTCGTCACTCGTCTAACGAACTGAGCGAGTTTTATGCGCCCAAGTTACTCCAGAAGAGAGCAACGCGATCGGTGTAGGGTTCGGTATTAGCATCGACAATGAGCAGCAGACGCATCGGTAACGCAGTCAGTCAGCATCAAACGCACCAATTGGGGACATTCTTGACAGTGATACAAAGCCAGCAATGGCCAGGTAAGCATGTACTCACACGCATTCTGGTTGGAATTGCCTGGATGCTCAGCTTATGGTTCGTCAATCCCCTCCCTGTTCTAGCCGATGACTACAACCGCGAATTTTTGGTCGGAGCTGACTTTTCGAGCAAAGATTTGACTGATTCCAGTTTTACCAAAGCCAACCTCCGAGGCAGTAACTTTAGCCACAGCGACCTGCATGGCGTGAGCTTTTTTGGTGCCAACCTGGAAGGCGCAAATTTTGAGGGGGCTGATCTACACAATGCCACGCTCGATGCCGCACGGTTTACAGATGCCAACCTGACAAATGCCAATCTGGAAGGCGCGTTTGCCTTTAACGCCAAATTTGGAGGCGCGATCGTCGATGGTGCCGATTTTACAGGGGTTGATGTACGCCTCGATGCTCAGATGGCACTGTGTAAACAGGCAAAAGGTGTAAATCCAGTCACAGGACGCGAAACGCGAAAAACGCTGAACTGCAAAACTTAAGACTCGTTAAGAAATGCTGTGCTTTCGTCATTAATCCCTTCTAAAGCTCTAAGCACACCAAATTTTAGAATGAGAAGGAATATTGGCGAATAAGCTGTGCGTAAGCTATGGAGATCTGTATTTTTTGTGTTGATGCATATTAGATGCGGGGAATGCTAAACAGAAGCAGACCCAAATTCTGCTTGCACTTCAAGTATTTGCAGAGGCGAGATATGGCGAAAAAAACGTACAGCAACAAAGACCGTGATCTAGACGTTTTGTTGAAAGATGTTGAGACTTGGTTTAGCGAACAAGGTTATCAGACTCAGACGAATAAGACTGACGGAACTCGACTCTTACAAGCTGCAAAAACTGAAGCTTGGCGCAAAGCCGTAGGCGCATCTAGAGCATTTAACGTGCTAATTCAAGGACAGCCAAATGATTTCTCAGTAGATCTCAGCACTGGAGAATGGGCATCAAACTTGACTGCTGGAGGTGTTGCAGCAGTTTTAACAGGCGGTGCTAGTTTACTGATTAGTGGCGTTGCAGCAGGTTGGTCAAAGAAGATTGAAGGCGATTTGTGGAGTTTCATTGATCAGAAAGTTATGTTCGGTGAAAAGCCTAAATCTGCTCAAGAGCTGGCTGTTATACAATCCCAAAGTAGTTTGGAAGAAAAGCTCAAACAACTCAGAGATGCTTACGACCAAGGATTCATTGATGAAATCGCATACAACGCAAAGAAGTTAGAAATTGAAGGGCAAATGCGTACTTCTAAGCAAAATGCAGGCATGGAAGAGAAGCTCATGAAACTCAAGAGCTTGCTTGATGCTGGAATTTTAAGCCAAGGTGAGTTTGAGATGAAAAAGGCTGAATTAATGCGTGAGTCATCTAACTCAGAATTAGACGCTCAAATTTCCAAACTTAACGCTGCTCTTGCTGCCGGAATCTTAAGTCAGGAAGAGTATGAAAGTAAAAAATCAGTGATCGAAAAGCAATCTGAACTCGCAGGGAAGATTAGACAACTTGAGAATGCTAGAGATTCAGGAATCATTACCCGTGAAGAGTTCGAGAAGAAGAAGCTGTCGCTACTTGTCTAACTTTGACACTTGATATGCAAGCTGCGGTTGTCTCTACAAAATAGTTGAGTAATCGCAGCAAGCTCGCAATTATGATATGTAGCGCTTGAACAAAAATTGATCGTGATGAGTTCAAAATTGCCTGCAATGGAACTGTACCGTTAATGACCAGTAATCGCTGCACGTTTGTCTGCTGCAAGGCTCGTTTAAACCTGCAAGTTCATTTTGCAACTCGTCCTTAACTAAGCACAGGGGCTTGTACCAGATCTTCAAAGGTCGTTTGGCGTTCACGATCGAGTTCCTGTATCCGCTGTTCTTCCGCACAGATTTTTTTGTAGTAGAACTGGCCTAGTTCCGGTGTCGCAGCACAGTCGGTTTTTTCCCACAGCGAAAGGAAGTGGCGACGGCGTTTTTCGCACATGACCTTTTCCATCGACGCTACAGCGGAACGGATCACGAGTGCCGATCGCAGCACATCAATGTCCCCGGTTTCGTCGAGTTGAAACATGGCATAAATCTTGCGCATGTCGTTGGGGATGTCGGTGCAACGGTCTTGCAGCAGCGTCATTAAATCGAGCGACGGATTGGCTTGAACATCAAACCCTTCATCTTTGAGGGCCAAAATTTGTCGCCACAGAAAGCGGTGGTGGGACAGGCTAAATTCCAGGTCACGAGCTTCCAACGCTTCGACGATCGCCTGCCGATGCAGCGGTTTGTGTAGATAAAGGCGCAGCAGTTGCCCTTCCGATTCTTCGAGCAAATCGCGTTCACTGCTGGTTTGCCACTTTTGCGATCGCCCATGCCACCGTTCGCCGCGCACCTGAAGCCGCAGATTATCTTCGAGTTGCCGCATCAAGCGACTGTTGCCCTGACTCAACAACTCAGCACACTTCTGAATGTAGTGGGTGCGCAGCATGGAGTTGGGCAGGTTGCCCAGCAGTTTGACGATCGCCTGCACGCTTTGCTGAAACTGGTCAGCCTGGTTGAGATCGTGCCCAGCGATCGCTTGCTGAATCTGCCAATCGAGCCAGAGCGGCGACTCATCCAACAACTGCTGGTAGTCGGCTGGCGTATTGGATTGGAGAAACTCGTCGGGATCTTTGCCCGTAGGAATGTTAAGAATGCGAAGTTGGACTTCGCCCTGATAGGCCAGTGCTGCCACTTCGCCGATCGCCCGTTCCGCTGCTTGAGTGCCCGCACGATCGGCATCAAAGTTAAAGACAATCCGCTTGGATTCGGTATAGCGCAACAGTTGACGCACCTGAGCGAGACTCAACGCTGTTCCCATTGATGCGACTACGTTGGTAATGCCTGCACTGTGGAGCGCAATCACGTCAAAATAACCTTCTACGACGACAGCTTGATCCTGTTTCGCGATCGCAGCTCGTGCTTTATCCAGCGCAAACAGAATGTTGCCTTTGTCGAAGAGTTCCGTTTCTGGTGAGTTGAGGTATTTGGGCTGTTCATCCCCCAACGATCGTCCTCCGAAACCGACCACTCGCCCTTGCAGATCGTGAATTGGAATCATGAGGCGATCGCGAAATCGATCGTAATAGCTACCCGTTGCCCCTTTGCGCGGCACAATCAGCCCTGCTCGCTCCACCAGTTCCACAGGATAGTGCTTCTGCTCGACCAGGTAGCCAAACAGCGTTTCCCATCCGGCAGGCGCGTACCCCAATTGAAACTGCTGAATCGTCGTTGCGCTCAACTTTCGTTGCGTCGTCAGGTACTCTAAGGCGGCTTTCCCCTGGGGTTGGTTGAGGGCATGTTCAAAAAAGCGTGCCGTCAGCGCCAAAATTTCGTGGAGTTGTTCTCGTACTGAAATCTGTCGCTGGAGTTCCTGTCGCTGCGCTGGCTCCAGCGTTTGTACCGAGACCTGATAGCGTTTTGCCAGATCCAGCACCACTTCGCTGAACGATCGCTTCCCTAACTCCATCAGGAACTTGATCGCGTTGCCTCCCGCACCACAGCTAAAGCAGTAATAGAACTGCTTGCTGGGACTGACCGTAAAGCTAGGCGACTTGTCATCGTGAAAGGGACACAATCCCGTAAAGTCTTTCCCCAGCTTTCGTAGCACCACATGCTCAGACACCACGTCCACAATGTCTGCTCTCTGGCGGACTTGCTCGATCGTATCGGGGTGGAGGCGGGGGATGTCCATTGGAGAGGGGGTTAGGGTGTGGGGTGTAGGGTATAGGGAAATGAGGTCTACATATTGTCGCAAATTTGGTTAGGAATGAGCGGTGCCGCAATCAAAGCTCATGGTTTTGAGGGCTTGCCCTGGATCACTGGCAGGGCGCAAACTTTTTTAGCGACTTGAGCGGTAAACCCTTCTGCCGCTACTCCTGGTTGCGTTGGGTAAAGCTCTAGATTATCGGTTTGCCAGGTAGCGTCCATACCACCACCTTGCAAAGCGAGGGTACGCAGTGTGTTGGACTGGCAGTTGACCTGCAACAGACGAAACTGTAAGACCCCGCCGCATGCTGTACCGATCGCCCCCCGTGACACTTTTACCATGAGGATGCGATCGCTGCCGTACTGGTAGACATCATCTGGGTCGATGAAATAACCGCAAGCCCCTCTCGAATCACCCAGTTCCAGGGTGTATTTCTGGTTGAGGTAGTCAAAGACGCTGTTATCTGGAAAAAAGCCGTTGCTGCCAGGAGCCGGAGCCGCATTGCCAGGTGTGCTGGTGAGGCACAGTGCCAGAGTGCCGAGAGCCCAGTAATGGAAGCGATCGTGTCTAGATTTCTGTTGTGTTGCCATTGCCCATTTCCCTCCTGCACCAAAACCGATGCAAATATTACAAGAAGCGCAGATCTGGATTCAAGCTGGGCGATCGCCGTTCCAGTTTTTGCCTTGCGAAAAACCTGATCGATCGTGCAATGCGAAGCGCTCTTGAAGCTCCCCGCGTTAAACCCTTCTGGAGGGGGTTTGGGGGACGCAGCCGTCCCTCAAATTCGGGGGGTTCGGGGGGCAGCCCCCCGATGACCGGATTCCCAGTATTACCCGCATCCACCCCATTCCCTTTGCACACCCAAAAAATTGAGCTACGTTCGAGGCAGCGATCGCAGGAAAACAGGCCATGCTGACCAAACTCTGGACGTTTCTGAACACCGACATTCAGGACTTGAACTGGAAACAGGCTGGAGAGATGACCAAAACCGGAACCGATGCCGCCAAAGCGGTGTTTGACCTGGCAAAAACGGTCAAAGAGCAGCAGCCCAAAGTCGAAACCCTGAAGCCCTACATCGGGCAGATTTCCTCCTTGCTGGATGTGCTGAACGCGCCCTTTGGGCAAATTGTCAAAGACACCATTCCCTTTGCGCCCCTTGCCATCACCATTCTGAAGCTGGTGTGTGACGTTACCCACAAGGAGCCGAGCCTAGAGCAGTGCGTTGCCCTAGTGAGTCAGGTCGCCTACCTGGAAAGTTTGCAGGTCATCCTGAAGGGAACGCCCGATCTCCTAACTCGCCTGGGTGAAGTCCCTGTCTCAGAAGCGATCGCCCTGCAAATCAGGAAGTTAGGCGACCTGGAAATCGACGATCGGGATGCTCGCAAAGCCATCCTTTACTTTCACGAATCGAAGCTAGCGACTGCGTTTAACGAGGTTCTTAAAGCACGATTGGAGCAAGCTGGACTGGAACCAGCGGAAGCCCAAACGCTCACCGATCGCGTGGCGCGTAAGACCGATGAATATATGCCGCCTGCATTGGCTCAGGTGGGCGACGGGGTTAAACGCTTGGTGGAGTGGTATCGCCTGGGTGGGCGCGAGGTGCTGGAAAAATATCTCAGCATCGATGATTATCTGACGCAGCAAATTCAGACGCGCCCGCTGGAAAAGGTCTTTGCGGAGAACTTCACCTTCCGCGATATCTACGTGCCGTTAAAGGCCCAGTTCATTCAGCGTAATGGGGAAGCGGACAAGGACAAAGAGCCCGTTCAGCTAGAGCAGTGGGCGAAGGACTTGCTGAATGATGACCAGAAGCGCGATCGCGTCATGTTCATTCAGGGTGGCCCTGGACGCGGGAAAAGCGTGTTTTGCCGCATGTTTGCCGACTGGGTGCGGCAGCACGAACATCCCCGCTGGACACCCATTCTCATTCGCCTGCGCGACATCCGCACGTTAGAAAAGGACTTTGAGGAAACCCTGCGAAAAGCCGTCGATCGCGACTTTGCCCGTAATGATCCGGGCTGGTTGACTGATCGCAACATTCGCCTTCTATTTCTGCTGGATGGCTTTGATGAACTGCTGATGGAAGGCAGAACCAGCGGTGGGCTGGAAGAGTTTCTCAAACAGGTGGGGCGCTTTCAGGAAAGCTGCAAGGACAACGCCGAGAAGGGACATCGGGTGCTGATTACGGGGCGATCGCTCTCCCTCCAGAGCATCGAACGTCTCATGCCCGCTAACCTGGAGCGCGTCGAAATTTTACCGATGGATGACGCGCTGCAAGAACAGTGGTTTACCCAATGGGGCAAATTGATCAACGCCGATCCAGTGCATCTCAAGGCGATTTTGCAGGATGAACGCTTACCCGATCGCGTACGAGAACTGGCGCGAGAACCGTTACTGCTTTACCTCCTTGCCGCCATGCACCGCGATGGTGAATTCAAGCTGGAGATGTTTGAAGGTGCCAGTAGCGCCCAAGCAAAGGTTCTCATTTATGAGCGCACTCTGGATTGGGTATTAAATACTCAGCGCACCGACGGGCTAAATCAGAAAATCACTGAATTCCAACCGGAAAGTCTACGCCGCATTCTGGCAGAAGCCGGATTGTGTGTTGTGCAGTCTGGTGGCGAGTACGCTCCTATCAAAATGATTGAAAACCGTTTGAAAGGAGATGAAAAAGCAAAAGAACTGCTTGAGAACGCACGAGAACGCCTTGAAGGTGATCCTGATGATCCGCTCCGTAATGCCTTAGCCGCATTTTATCTCCAGCCTGGACGTGCGGACAGCGGTTCGGTTGAATTTGCTCACAAGAGCTTTGGTGAATTTCTCTGCGCCGAACGCCTCAAGGAAGCAATACTCGACTGGACAAACCGCATTCAGGAACGTCGAGGCGAGAAAGATCAGGTTTCAACCGACAAAATGGACGGACAAATTTATGATCTTCTGGGGTACGGCGGACTAACCCCTGAGATTGTTGAGTACCTGATGGCATTATTAGACCAAAGCCCTGAATTTGATCCGGTGCGTCTGTTTCAACGACTGGAAGACTTCTATCTCCGTTGGTGCGATGGAGAATTTATTGATGCCGATCCGCCGACGTTACCACAGCAAACGATGCGGATGCTAAAGGAGCAACTGCCCAATCGAGAGAAACCGCTAGGACAGCGACAAGTCGATGTTTACACTGGACTCAACGTGATGATTCTGCTGTTGGAATTACATCGTTATGCTCAGAAACGAGACGACTTGAAGGATCAAATCGTCTTTTATCCAAGTGGAAACGTTTCCGGGAAAGTAAGCTCCCCATTTCAATTATTGAAAGTCATTCATTACAGCGATTGCCTTGGGCTTGCAACCTTTACTGACACCACTGGCTGGTTTCTTTCCAGTGCCAACCTCTTCCGTGCTAACCTTTCCAGTGCCGACCTCTCCAGCGCTAATTTCTTCCTCGCCAACCTTTCCAGTGCCAATCTCTCCAACGCCAATCTCTCCAACGCCAATCTCTCCTACACCTACCTCTCCAGTAATCTCTCTAACGCCAATCTCTCTGGGGCTAGCCTTTTCCAAGCCTACCTTGGCACCGCTGATCTAACTCGTGCCAACCTCTTCCGTGCTAACCTTTCCAGTGCCAAATGTTTTCTCACCAATCTCTCTAGTGCTAACCTCTCCAGCACCAATCTTAGAGGGGCTGATTTAAGGTGTGCCGACCTCCAAGATATTTTCTGGGATGAGGATACGAACTGGGAGGGTGTGCAAGGGTTAGAGACAGCGGTGAATGTGCCGGAGGCGCTGAAGCGGCAGTTGGGGATGGAGTGAGGAGCAGAAGTCAGAGCTTAGGAGTCAGAAGCAGGGGAGGCAGAGGGAGCGGGGGAAGATGCGGGGGAAGGAAGAAATGAAAATTAACTGATGAAGGTTGTCAAGAGCGGGTACCGTCTTCACCATCGAATTCTGCAATGACGGCTCTGATTTCTGCTGCTGCAACATCCACTTGGTCAGATTTTGAGTAAATCAGCAGTAGCAAGACATTGGATGGTGATTCAACCTGATACAGCAGTCGATAACCTGCACTTGTGCCTTTCTGAATATCACTGTTTTTGATCCGAACTTTGAATACGGTGTATCCAGTTCCAGGTATGCGATCGCCAGGAAAATTTCCAGTTTCAAGCTGTTGAATCACAGGTTGAATATCGGTTTGAATCTGACGGTAGCGTTTAGCTAAAGCACGAACCTGCCGCAGAAAGTCATCGGTAAAACGAACCTGCACAGTTGGTTGGTCATTCGGCATCAACGCTGTTCCACAACTCTGAGACAGGACGAGTTCTACCAGCTTTGGCATCCTGCAAAGATTGACGTAAGCTCTCTAATATTTTCGCTTTCGGTTCATCGTCCTCATCCTGCTCGACGCTATCAGGAACCAACACAATCACCTCAACTCGGCTGTTCTGGTCAACCATTAACGGCGTATCTAACGCCAACTGTCCCTGCTGATCAACCGTTGCCATCACTTTAATCGCTTTCATCGGTTCTCTCGATCACGCCATTATGGAACAAATGCAAAACAAGATAGTTACTCTTCACCGTTCTCTCAACACACTTAGGGCAGCACCGCTCCGGTTTGCTGACGTGCTACAACAGCTTGATCAATCCTACTCCTTACTGAAGCCAAGGTTGGGTTAGCAGATGAAGCAGAGGGAGCAAGGGGAGAGGAGGGGAAAGGGTAGAAGGTTGAGTTAAGGACGTTTCGAGCAGACGAGAAAAACGTCACCCAACAAAACCCGATCGAGGGTTGGGTTGAACAGAGTGAAATCTAACCGAAAAAAAAGCTTTGTCAGTCAATCAGCTTAGCTATCCTAATTCGATGAGTTTTGCTTTTGCTTTCTCTACAAACATTCGTTCGCAGGTAAACACAAACGCAGCGATCGCTCCGGAGGACGATTGCATTCAGAATCATGAAAACTTAAATGGGGCTACCCTACTCCGACTGTCGGGTTGAAACCCGATGCAGCGGCAAACTTAAAACACAGGCCGCCGTCAATAAATAAGCAAGAATGCCCGTTAGCTTTACGCTCCACAGCAGCACTTCCCATTGAGGCAAAATCAAATGCTGCAAGCCAGTGGTAACACAGTAAACGAGCCAGTAGGTGAACGTCATCAACATCAGCACACGATCGGTAATCTCCCAGTCGCTCTCGTAGTCTGAACTACCGCTGAAGAGAAGTGCGATGCCAGCGATCGCCGCGAAGAATGAAAGAAGTGTTAAATAATCGTGCCAAGAAAAATGTGGCATTTGCTTACCTAAGACGCTTAAAGCTCACAATGGACATTAGTCTAAAGGAAGAGTGTCCTGAGATACAGCAATCCTTACAAAGAGCAATAATTCAATCATTAAGCCTTTGAAAAACGAAAAAATGCCTAGCGACAGCCTCGTCTCACTGAGTAGACTCAACGTCCTTTTAGTCATAAAGCGGTCAGGTCATTTGTCAGGAGATAATAGTTGAGCATTGTACAAGCTAGGGGTTGACCAGTGGGAACTTCTGTAAGTGTTTTGCCACCCTTTGTAATGTTGGATCAACTGCTAGAAGGTTGGTTGATGGAAGATATTGGGCGAGGCGATCGCACGACCAATCCTCTTTTTCCCAACCAGGCTCCAACTGGTAGAGCGGAGTGGATTGCAAAAGAACCGGGCGTAATTGCAGGACTGCCGATCGCGGCTAGAGTCTTTAAGCTTTTGAATCAGCAGGTTGACTTTGATGCAAAGGTGGCTGAGGGCGAAACGGTGCAAAAGGGACAGTTGATCGCCATCATTGCAGGCCCCCTAAACGCACTGCTTACAGGTGAGCGGGTGGCTCTAAACCTGGCAATGCGCTTGAGCGGTATTGCCACCTTTACTCGAAAATATGTTGAGCAAATAGCAGATTTACCGACACGTTTGGTAGATACGCGCAAGACTACTCCAGGGCTACGCGTGCTAGAGAAGTATGCGACTCAGGTGGGAGGCGCGATAAACCACCGCATGGGTTTGGATGACGGCGTGATGATTAAGGATAATCACATTGCGGCGGCGGGAGGCATTGGAGCCGCGATCGCGCTGATTCGCCCCGCCATGCCGTACCCGCTTACGATCGAAGTAGAAACGGAGAGTTTAGAGCAGGTCAATGAGGCGCTACAACATGGGGCAGATATCATCATGCTCGATAATATGTCGCTAGAGATGATGAAACAGGCGGTCGCTTTGATTCGGCAAAAAAACGATCGCATCAAAATTGAAGCGTCTGGCAATATCACGTTAGAGACGCTTCGATCGGTTGCCGAAACAGGGGTGGACTATATTTCGAGCAGTGCACCCATCACGCGATCAACGTGGTTAGATCTAAGCATGAGGCTAATAAATTCGGTCTAAGTTGTAGCTTACAAACCCATTGGTAGACCTGTCGGTTTACCTTTAAGGCTTGTAACAATTCTCCCCCATCCCGCTTCACCGCCTTGATCCCAAAAGATACGCTGCATGGTGTCGTAGCTGTAGGGATCAAACGCGCCACCAATACCAATGTCGTAATTGTCGCTGGCTCCGTGGCGCGTGCCGTAGGGATCATGGACGAGCCAGACTTTATTAGCAGGATCGTGCCCAACGATAATGCAGATGTGTCCAGAATACTTATAGGCAAAGCCAGCAATCACGGGAATACCTGCATTAAGAGATTGCAGAACATCTTTTGCGGAAAGCGTGTAGCTGAAATAGGATTCGATCCCTAATTCTTTCAATGCTTTCGTTTGAGCATCGTGGTCAGTGGTATCGCCATACTTTGCTACGACTCGCATATAGACGGATTCTGGCTCTGGAAGCCGTTGGTCTTTGGCTTTGTTTGTCAATTCACCCTTAAGCAAATAGTTTGCCAGCATCGTGTTGCTGGTGGTGTTGCATTGCCGCCAGTCATACCAGATTTGCCCATCTCTCACAATTTGTTCATTCCCTAATTGGCTGGCATAGGTAACGTTTAATTTGATGAGTTTGGGAGCATCGTCACCTTCAATCTGAATGTGCGGTTCGTAAGCGTAGACAGCCTGTAGTTTTGTGGCACTATCTTTAGCCGTTAACGGAGAGGCTGGTTTGAGAAAAACATGTTGGTTGCGATCGGGGGCTACCTCAGTCACCAAAAAATCACTGCCTTTTGTGACGAAAATCTTTTCAGCATCCGCTAAGTCGGCTGCACCCAAAACTCGCTTTTTGAGAAAGGTGTCGGCTTTGATGATTACTTTTGGCATGATGATAGACCTTCGATAGACTCATTTAGTTGTCACAGTGACCGCTCGCAAGCATTGAACACACAGCCCTTACAGTGGGTTAAAGGCTGGGTTGAAGCAACGCAACCCATTTGCAATGGTTCGTACAGTGTGGTTGCCCTGTTGAAAAGCGTGATCAGGTTCGCGTGCATCTTCCTCTAAAGTATCAGGAAGTGACTTTTAATCGTTGTGGGGAGCTTAACGTTTAAGTGCTTGATACGTTCATATCAGGTCAAGCTTAGTAAACAGCGATCGCTCGTTTAAAGTTCCCTGGTTTGCCTGCGAAACAACAATAAAGGTTTCGCTTTCCACGCACCGGTAATTGCGGTGGCTGATATCCAAGTCATTCTCCGATGAAGAGAACCGGGCAAATTATTGGCGGAAAATGAGATTAGATGCTGCGATTGAGGGTACAAGCAGAGTACGCTGAGGAAAGATTGCTACGTTGGTGCTTAGACTCTGTTGCCTTTGCTATGAATTTTACGATCGCTCAACTGAAAAGCCGCTTCGAGCAAGCGCTGACTGCTGCCTTTGGTGCTGACTATGGATCAGTTGATCCAATTCTTGTGCCTGCTAGCAATCCCAAATTTGGTGATTATCAGGCGAATGTGTCGCTATCGCTTGCGAAACCACTAGGTAAGGCACCCCGTGCGATCGCAGAACAGATCGTGCAACAGCTTGATGTGGCTGACCTGTGCGAAACACCGACGGTTGCTGGCCCAGGCTTTATTAACCTGACGTTGAAAACAAGCTATCTGGAAGCGCAGATTAAAGCCATTCAGTCTGATCCGCGTTTGGGAGTGGCACCGATCGCCAAACCCCAGCGCGTAATTGTGGATTATCCTAGCCCCAACATTGCCAAAGAGATGCACGTGGGACACTTGCGGTCTGCCATTATTGGGGACTGCATCGCGCGCATTTTGGAATTTGTGGGTCATGACGTTCTACGTATCAGCCATGTGGGCGACTGGGGCACTCCGTTTGGCATGCTTATTGCTTACCTGCGCGAAGCCTATCCAGAAGCACTGACGGCAAATGAATCTCTAGACTTGGGCAACCTGTCCACGTTTTATCGGCAGGCAAAACAGCGGTTTGATGCCGACGAAGCGTTTCGTGAGGCGGCGCGATTATCCGTGGTACAGCTTCAGGCAGGCGATGCGGATACACTGCGTGCCTGGGAAATTGTGTGTGAATTATCCAGGCGTTCTTACCGAGTTATCTACGATCTGATGGGCATCGCACACGTCCTTGAACGGGGAGAGTCATTCTACAATCCACTGCTTGAAAGTGTGGTCGAAGATCTGAAGGCAAAGGGGCTATTAGTAGAGGACGGCGGTGCACAGTGCGTGTTTTTGGAGGGCTTTACGAATAAGGAAGGCAAGCCGTTACCGTTGATTGTGCAAAAGTCTGATGGCGGCTACAACTACGCGACGACAGACTTGGCAGCTATTCGCTATCGCGTGAAAGAGGACAAAGTACAACGGGTGATCTACCCAGTCGGGATGGAGCAGACCAATCACTTTGCCCAAATTTTCCAGGTCGGACGACGGGCAGGCTGGATTACGGATGCGGTGGAGTTCATTCACACGCCGTTTGGGTTGGTACTAGGGGAAGACAACAAAAAGCTGAAGACGCGATCGGGTGAAGCAGTCCGACTCCAAGATTTGCTGGATGAAGCGATCGCCCATGCCCATGCCGACCTTGAAGCGCGACTGAAAGAAGAAGGTCGGCAAGAGACGGACGAGTTTATTGCCAATGCGTCTCAAGTTACGGGCATCAGCGCGATTAAATACGCTGACTTAAGCCAGAACCGTACCAGTAACTATATTTTCAACTACGACAAAATGCTGTCGCTGCAAGGTAATACGGCTCCTTACATGCTGTATGCCTATGTGCGCGTGCAGGGTATCAGCCGTAAAGGTCAAATCGATTTTGAGCAGTTGGGGGCTAATGCTGCCATTGTGTTGAAAGATGAATCCGAACTAACGTTGGCAAAACACATTCTGCAATTAGACGAAGTCCTGGCACAGATTGATCAGGATTTATTGCCCAATCGACTCTGCCAGTACCTGTTTGAGCTAAGCCAAAAGTTCAATCGGTTTTATGAGCAGTGCCCCATTCTGGATGCTGAGGAACCGTTGCGAACTTCTCGGCTGATTTTGGCTGATTTGACAGCAAGATCGCTCAAGCTGGGACTCTCGCTACTCGGCATTTCTGTGTTGGAGCGGATGTAAAGTTTGGGGAGTAGGGAGTGGGGAATAACGACGTTGAGGATTGACCGCAGAGGCGCGGAGAGCGCAGAGGTTTCTTCTGTGCTATTTACGTTTCTGCGGTATGGCGGGGGCAAGCAATTTCAGCGTTGATTCGATCGATTAGGAGAGAGTGGTTGGACAGGTCTAACCGTCGGATTCGTTAATCCACCGTTGGGACTATTAGGAGTGAGAAACGAACCGGAAGGGCTCACTGTGTTGCTACCTGTGGTGATGCGGCTGCCGTCTGGGTAATAGTACGTTTTAGAGCCATTTGCTCCTGGGACGGTAACGCTGGGATTAACAACCGTTCCAGTGGGGGTGACGATTGCGCCACCTTGATAAATCCGTGTGCCGGATGGGTAATTGAGCAAATTGCCGCTGTTACTGGGACTAACGCTGCCGGAAGTTGTTTGGGCACTCACGGCTGTTGTTGTAGCGACGCTCACCAGCAAACTCAATAAACTACGCACAACCAGAGCTTTCATTGCGGAATCTCGGTAGATCACGCTGATCTTAGATCAAACGCTGCATCTACGTCGTTCATCCAAAGGGAGTTCCTTGCCAACCACATTCATCATTTGACGTAGGTGAGAAAAATATGACCAATGCCTCACAAATTAAGGAATACGCAACCGTTGTAGAACAGTCCGGTTCGCATCCAAACTATTTTCAACTGCAACGTCAACTTCGGTTACTCATTGATCGATATCTTTCGACCGAGCATCTTCACGATCGCCTTCAAGACCTGCCCGTTCAATTTGCCAATCCCCAAACACGTCCCTGGCAACCCATCGATTGGCACGCGATCGAGCGTCAGCAAATTGTGGGCATTGATCCCGATGTTTTTCTGTCGATCCTTGTGGGAGCGATCGATACCGAAGCTCCGATTCGGCAATATACCCAAACCAGTCGGCAATATCTGGAAACACTGCATCCTCAGCTTGCACGCTTTGTCGGAGGCACGATCGCGGCAGACGGTTCACTGCTAGAGCCAGGCTTGTGGGAAAAAGAAGAACGTCAACATACTCCAGCACTGCTCAAAATCTATGCTCAACTAACCGGTGAAAAAATAACGCCGACTCCTCACGAAGCAAGACTCTACCAGCCGTCTGATCACCCTCACATGGCTCTCTATCGTCACGGGCTGCATCGCGTTGCCACGGAATATGGTGCCACCTGTCTCTACCTCTGGTTGATGGCACACACAACCGGAGCATTGCGCACGGTGCTGGAAGAACTGGTGCGGGATGAAATCAACCACATGACCAAATTCTGGGGCTTTGGTGTTTGGGCCTATCCTGAAACGTCGCTGCTGACGCTTGGTCATACGTTACTGAAAACGACGAAGCAACCGACCTACAGCCGCGATCGCAGTAGCCTCGTCGGCACTTTACACCGTATGACGGGTGTTCTCCACTGGCAAGACTGGACATGGACAAACCGTGCCACCTTTGCTTATACCTGTACCGTTATCTTGCAGCGCTTGTGGGGTTGGAGCAACAGCCTGACGCCGGAGTATTTGGAAGGGTTGTTTGGGAAGCGGGAGTTTTGAGTTTTGAGTTTTGAGTTCAGTTGCAGTCAGCAGTTAACGGTCAACCATCAGCCGTCAGTTTTTTTGCCTTTCGCCCTTGCTTCCCCTGCTTCCCCTGCCTCTCTGCTCCTCACCCTCAGCATCAATTTCCGCTCGCCAACGGTAAGCACGCAAGTTGATGCGTCCTTGAGCGTCGAACTGAATGCCTTCGGCTTCGAGGAGCGATCGCTGTAAATGATCACTGCCGTAGCGCACAGGCGATTCGGAGATCTCGCCCTTCGCGTTAATCACTCGATGCCAAGGGAGATCCATTTCTGGTGCTACACGAAACAGTGCGTAGCCGACTAAGCGTGCTCGTCCCGGCAAGTTTGCCAACTCTGCCACTTGTCCGTAAGTTGCTACCTGACCGTAGGGAATTTGTTGCACGATCGCGTAGATTGCATTGTAGGAAGACATAAAGGAAAGAATAAAGGCTTAAGGATAAAGGATAAGTTTTTAGCCTTCATACTTCTCTCTTCCTCCCTGCCGTCGCCAGAAAATTGCAACGCGTTCTTCCCATTGCTGCCAGTAATGACTGATGGTCTCAAGGTCAAACCAGAAGACTTCAGCGGGCAGATCGGGAATGGCGATCGCCAGCAGCGCATGATTCAAGTCCAAATCATAATCCTGGTAGGTGTGCTGCACGGCTCCCCAATAGGCAACGACCTGCAAAGGGTAATCGTTCAAGCGGTCTAAGGAATGTTTGGGACGATCGGCAGTTTTCCATTCACACAAGCACGCCATGCCCTCGTAACTGGCAACACAATCGACTTTTCCGGCATAACCAAGCTCGTGATGAAAGACAGTGCCTTCGACGAGTCGCACATCATCTACCGCTAGAATTACAGGCTTAATGCTCTCCCAATAGGGTTTGATGCCATCGGGGCAAGATACAACCTCACCTTGCAGATACCGCTGCACCTGTTTGTGCGTCCCGGTGCCGCGCCGACTCGCTGTACTGGTGATACGAGCCGCTTCTTCAGTACCGACTCGTTCTTTCCAATGGGCAAGCGCATCCCGCTGTTGCTGCGATCGTGTCGCATTGAGAATGGTGCTGACGCTGGGCAAGCGATCGCCACGATCGTTCACGTAATACTGCCTGCCGTTTTGCCGCTCTTGTTTTGCGCTGAAAATAGGAAGCTTTTGAGAGTCAGACATCATACCGTTGCGGCAGTTGTGTTCAGTTCACCTTTCTGGATTGTAGTCTTTCTGTACTGCTTAAACCGATGTCTATGCTCCATGTTAAGAAAGGCGAGCGTCTCAAAAAAACAGCCATTGGAAGCACCCAAACATAAATTACGCCTAATCAACTGGGAAACCGTATAATTTATTCTTAATCTACTATTTATCGATAGATTTACCGTATATTATTTTGAAACATCAATACGGCTAACCTCAACCGCCAATGTCGCCCAACGACTGGTCTGGACTCTCGGCAGCAGTAAGTTGCCAATTCGTCGAGTCTCAGCAGTTCTTGGCGAAGCATTTGCGCGTGCCAGGGTCGGCAGAACGTCCAAAGGAGTGACAGTGAAGAACGTACGACGGGTCAGTGAGAAGTTGACTGTGACTGGGCAAGTGCAACCAGACCAACTTCAACAAGCAATTCAAGAAGGGTTTAAGTCTGTTTTGAACTTACGATCGCCAGATGAACTGGGCTTTGAAAAAGACGAACAACAGCTTGTAGAAGCACTGGGACTGCATTACGTGCATATGCCGCTGAAGCTAGAGGCGATCGACGAAAACCTGATTACCGCCATTTTGAACCAGTTGGAACATATGCCTAAGCCTGCAATTGTGCATTGCGCTGCTGGGTTTCGATCAGCGTCGATCGCCATTTTGAGCCTTGCCATTCAAGAAGGGTTAACTCCAGAGCAAACTCTGGCCAAAGCGCGACAGCTTGGGTTTGATTTTTTCGACTACGCCTGCGTCAATCCTCAGTTAAAGCAACGCTTTATGCGATATGTGAACGGGCGTGCAAAGGTAGCTGCAATCGCGAGCTAATGAACTCCCCACTCCCTACTCCCCACTCCTTACCGATGATTTTGTACGCCCACTTGCTGGCACATCTCAAGCAGTGGGCAGGTTGAACAACGAGGTAAATCGCCGGTGCAAATGTGTTTGCCAAACGGCACCAGTCGTTCGTTGATTTCAATCCAGTAACGCTGGGGTAACTTTGCTTCCAGCGCTGGCAACGTTTTTTCGGGGTTGCGCGTTTGCACATAGCCCCAACGGTTCGTGACGCGATGCACATGAATATCGACGCTGATGGATGACTGCTTGCAAGCAATGCCCAACGTGAGATTGGCACATTTAGGGCCGACACCTGAGAAAGAGACGAGCGTATCAAAATCGCAGGGAAGCTCGTCACCATAGGTGTCCACAAGTTGGCGAGCGATCGCCCAAATCTGCGGTGCCTTGGTTTCGTGAAAAGTCGAGTCGCGGATCAGGTCTTCAATCTCATCTGTGGTGAGGCGTACCATTGCTGACGGGGTGCGGGCGCGATCGAACAATTTGATCGCAACTGGAAGTGACGTTTCATCCCTCGTACGAATGGAGATGATGCAGGCAATGAGTTGCTCAAATGGCGACGTGTAGCCCAGTTCTGCCAACGCAAACATCGCTGCTTTCGGGAAGGGACGAACGGCTTCTCGCAGCAAGATCATTGCCTGATCAATATCAAAGGGTGGTTTCAAAAGGCTGAATGATGAAGGCTAAAGGCTAAAAAGGGTTGAAAGATAAGAGCGATCGCTTTATCCTTCATCCTTAATACTTTAGACTTCAGTCTTTGCCTTCCTTCAACAGGTAGAATATCTACGACCAACGTAAGGAATCCACTATGTCTCAGGCAGCGATCGGCATTATTGGCGGCAGCGGACTCTACAAAATGGAGGCGCTAAAGGATGTAGAAGAAGTGACGATCGACACGCCCTTTGGCAAACCGTCGGATGCCATCATTCTGGGGACGATCGACGGTACGCGGGTAGCGTTTTTGGCACGGCATGGCAGAAACCACCATCTCACGCCATCAGAACTGCCGTTTCGCGCCAATATCTACGCGATGAAAAGCTTAGGCGTACAGTATTTGATTTCTGCTTCCGCCGTTGGGTCGCTTAAGCAAGAAGCCAAGCCGTTGGATATGGTCGTGCCGGATCAGTTCATCGATCGCACTAAAAATCGCATCTCCACCTTCTTTGGCGATGGCATTGTTGCCCATATTGCCTTTGGTGATCCCGTTTGTCACAATCTGGCAGGGGTTTTAGCCGATGCCGTTGAAAGCCTCAATCTTACCGATGTCACACTGCATCGTGGTGGTACGTATGTGTGTATGGAGGGTCCTGCCTTTTCGACTAAAGCCGAATCCAACCTGTATCGCAGTTGGGGTGCGACCATCATCGGGATGACCAACCTGCCAGAAGCCAAACTGGCGAGAGAAGCTGAGATTGCCTACGCCACGTTAGCACTAGTGACGGACTACGACTGCTGGCACCCCGATCATGACAGCGTCACCGTCGATCTGGTCATTGCCAATCTTCAGCGCAATGCCGTCAACGCGCAAAAAGTGATTCAAGAAACCGTCCGTCGCCTCACGGAGAATCCACCGGCATCTGATGCCCATTCGGCACTCAAGTACGCGATTCTCACACCGTTGGATAAAGTGTCGGACGCAACAAAGGCGAAGCTGAATTTGCTGCTCCAAAAGTATCTTTAACAAATTATGCAGACGGTGGAGGAATAATCTCGATGCCGTATTGAGGCGCGGTGGTTAGAATTTTGTCCAAGTCTTCAGGGCTCAACGGAACCCCGGGCGTAATCTGACCATTCACAGCCTTGCCAACGTCAGCAATAAAATGCTCAAAGCCAGCAGGAGTCACCCAAATCATGACTTTGGCGGGCGTAGCAGTCGTATTGGTAAAGCGGTGAAGCTGACCTTTGGGCGAATGCAGGAACGTGCCAGCGCTAGCAACGAGGGTACGATCGTCAAGCTGAAACTCGATCTCTCCTTCTTGCACGTAGAATGATTCATTTTCGCGTGTATGCCGATGGGGAGGTGTACCCCCTTGAGGTGCCACAATGACCTCAAAGAGTGCATACGCTTCACCCGTCTCTTCACCAATGGCCTTAAAGGTATAGAGGTCTTGACCGAAGTAGTAAGAACGTCCCTGACCAGGCTCAACAAATAGTCCGTTCTGATGAATTGTCATGACAACCAGCACTCCTTTTCTCGTTAGTTAAAAGCAGCCAGTTAACTGCTTGATTTTAGCGTGAAGAAAAAATCGCATCGCAGCCGCCAGATAAGATTTGGAGGCAAGGGAGGAAAAACCGCATTTGCGACCCTGGCAATATCGGCAACGAAGAGTAAAGTATAAAAGGAACGATTGCTCGTCCTGACAGTCTTTTGGGAGGCAACGGATGCAACAGGTTAATCTCAAGGACGCTGCCACTCAATTAGCGGATCTTGTTGAAGCAGCAGCCAGCGGCGAGGACGTTGTGATTACCCGCAGCGATGGTGCATCATTCCAAATTGTTCCACTTGCAAAGCCTCGCCCCAAGTTTGGCAGTGCAAAAGGCTTGGTGAGCATATCTGAGGACTTTGATGCGCCTTTAGAAGCTTTTGAGGACTATGCTCCATGAAACTTCTGCTCGATACCCATACGTTTCTGTGGTTTATCGAGGGTAGCTCTAATCTGAGTAATACAGCAAGAAGCTTGATTGAGGATGCAAAAAATCAGCGCTTTCTAAGTGTCGCCAGCCTTTGGGAGATGTCAATCAAGGTCAGCATGAGTAAGCTGATGCTCCAGATGTCATTCACTGATCTGGTGACCCAACAAGTCTACGGTAATGCGATCAATCTGCTTGAAATTCGAGCAGAGCATCTAGATGAGTTAGCAAAAATGCCATTCCACCACAAAGATCCATTTGACCGACTGATCGTTGCTCAAAGCATCGTGGACAACATGGCTGTGTTATCGAAGGACAGTGCATTTGGAAGCTATCCAGTAACGTTATTATGGTGAGTCGATCGCCTCGCTTCAGAACTGATATTAGATTTCGCGATGCTTCACCTGACTGAATTAAGAGCGGCGATCGCTTGTACTCAAAAGTAATCATTGATTGGATTTTTCTTCGCCCAAGATGCTACAGCACGTTCTACATCGTCTAAATTACCATCGACACCACGAATCCAGTGCTTGTATTCATCACTGGGCAAACAAGAAGCAGCATAAATAAAAGCACGACGAATCCATGGAGTCATTTGGTTAAGGGATAATTTTCGACTGCGAAACCAAAAATCTTTCTTGCTTCGCCCCATAGCCAACAAAATTTCCCGCTTTGAGAAATCATCATCGAGCGCGTCATTATAAAGCTTGACATATTGGTCTTTTGAATTCCACTCTATATCTAATGCAAATGGTCTCAATAAATACATTCGGGAGTATTCGAGATGTGATGCAGTTGAAGTCTCATCCTTGTAAAAGCGGATGAGATCTTTACCAAGCAAAGACTTATCTGCAGGTGATAATGTGTCAAGTCTGAGCAAGTATTCAATGGTTTCACGTATTACTGGAACAAATTTACTGAAGTTATCAAAGATGGAGTCAAGTACAGCCGTATCACTAAGCTGCCCCAATCGTCGTAACAAAAACTTCAATAAGGAAAGATCTGGTTCTTCTTCTTCAATCTGCTCGTATAGTACAGCGTGTTGCATAACTAATTGGTACAGTAACAGCAGTGAGCAAAGTAGTTTCGCAAGTCCCTACTCGAACAGAGGCTAACGCCCAGTTGTAATAGCTTTGTAATGGTTTCTACACTCTTCGGTACAAACCGCCGGATAAACGACTTCAACTGCCACCACAGGTGTTCAATCGGGTTGAACTCAGGTGAGTACGGCGATAAGTAAACAACCCTGGCTCCGACCGCTTCGATCATCTGCTCTATCCCTTCAACTTTATGGGCTTTGAGGTTATCCATCACCACCACTGCCCCCGGCCACAACTTCGGGACGAGACGTGCGGACACAAACTGTTTGAAGTCTTCTCCTGTCATCGATTTGCCCAACGTTTGCATCGCCAGGATGGCGGTTTGACTAATCGCCCCAACGACGGTGATCCGGCGACCGCGGTAGAAGGGTTTGAGGTCATACACTCGTTGTCCCTTACAACTTCTTCCCCTGGTCTGCTTAACCCTTGCAGCACTCCCATCTCGTCCAGGAAGACTAAATTTTCTGGCAGAACCGTACTGATCGTCCGCCAGTAGGCAACTCGTTGTGCTTGCTTATCCGCTGCTGCGGCTTGAGCACTGCGACAGGTTTTTTTTAACCGTTAACTGCTGTTTTTGCAAGAATCGGCACATCGTACTTTCACTCACACTCACCCCGGTTTTGTCTTGCCAATACTCGCAATACTCTGCCAATGTATAGTCCTGGTGTGTCTCAACCATCTCTGCGATGTTCTGTTCATAGCCTGCCAGTTGGCTTGCCTTACCGCCTGTTGCTGGAGCAGGCTTCAGTGTTCCTGTGGCTTGCTTGCGCTTGAGCAACGACTGAACCGTATTTTTGCTGACCTGAAATCTCTCTGCTACCTTCCGAATCGAAGTATTGCCTGTCTCATAGGTACTGATAATTTTTTCGCGTAGGTCGAGGGAGTAGGGCTTCATAGCTATCCAAGTGGAAGACTCTCTCTATTGTGCCAAACCGTCGTGCAAAACGCTGTATATTTTCAAGGTTTAACTCGTCGATTGCCTTCTGGTATTCAGGCGATAGAGCATCATAATCAATTTCCTTGTAAGTGTCCTCAATATCCATCTCAGCGAGTAAATCATAAAAGCATAAAAGCGCTCAGACAAAGTTTCAAGTTCTCGCTTCTCATTTTCTTTAAGATAAATTCTTCGGAAAACATCTACCGAAACAATTTTTGTCTTGTTTTGCTGAAGTGTAAGTCCATGGTTATCGAGTAAAGAACGTGCAATGAGCGTAAGATATTTGTAAGCTTCAGCCTCAGAGTCACAAAAAATTCTGAAGTCGTCTGAGTAGCGAACGTATTTCGCATCTTCCGAAAGCAAGATCTGGTCAATATCAGAAATAGTTACTTCAGCAATTAATCGCGAAGCCGCAGAACCGACAGGTATCCCGTACGAGTATGAACCTGCCCAGTGAGCAATTAAGTTCTTCAAAGCCTTTGCATGCATATGACCAACACCCAAAGCACTGTCCATAGCATTGTCAATGCGATGTGTATAAAGCCTTGGGAAAAAGTCTGCAATATCTGCAATCACAACATAGGACGAGTCATACTTCTCACATGCATCGTGTGAAGCCTTCTGAAAGCTTCGATATGTATACTGATCAGAGAACATCCGTCCATCACTGTTTGGGGAAAACCTATAAGAATGAACAATATTTTCAATTGTTGAAATCCTTTCTGATTCCAGTTTTTCACCAATCTCCTTAATAAGTGCTGTAAATACTAAGAAATCGAGTGGATCAAGTTGTGTAGAAATGCGGAAGCCGAAGCGGTGCTTTGGAACTAAACGCCGCCTAAATGGTCTTACCTTCCACGCTAATATGTCAGCCTCTTGAATTGATGCTTTAATTTTATTCCAGTTATCTTCAATTGCATGAAATTCAAAAATATCAGGAAATATATCAGTATCGCCTGATGTAAGAGCATGCTTCAAAGCCCAATTCAAAGAAGAGTCCGTAAGTGTTAACGGCATTTTGGCAGTAATTTCAATAGGATGAAGAAAGGATTAACAACTTAGACTGAAAGTTTGAGTTGATTGACCTTTTTCCGGAGTACTTATCTAAACAGATTCGAATCACCTGTCGATTCTAGACAATTAAATCGAAAATCCCCAGTAACGCTTTTTCCCTCCAGAGTGATCGCTCTCCTCACACCTTCACCACAACGCCTTTACTTTCTAAAGCCGATCGCCCAACGGCACACAGCGCATACACTCCTGATGGAAGAGTTGCGGTTGTGGTCGCAGCGGGGAGAACCTGGCGGAGTGTCCAGGTATTGCCATTCTGTTGATAGAGTGTCCAGCCACGAATGTCTTGAGGTGACGCATTCCAGGTGAGCTTACCATTGCTACTTTGAACGCCTGTGGGAAGGTTAGGTGGAGCCGCATTAAGCCAGGGCATGGAGGGAGGTAGCGAAAGGTTGGCGTAGGTTTCTGTGCGGAAGCGATCGCCAATGCCTTGATGGTTTGCTGTCAGTGCTTTCGCGCTAAAAAACACGTTGCCCAGTGCCAGTTGGGGCGTGAGTTGCCGAGTTAGCTCGATCTGGTTCAGAATCTCGGCTAGATCCCACTGGTTGCCGCTTAATGCGCCCAAATTGTTGCCAGGATAAAGGTGTCGCTGCTTGGGATTATTGTCCGTCCACCAGCGCAGCAAAACGGGGTAGCTCTGTGCGGGAGCATCAATCCGCCAGTAAAGCTGAGGCGACAGGTAATCGACCCAGCCTTCCTGTAACCATTTGAGGGAATCGGCGTAAAGCTGGTTGTAGGCATCCAATCCCTGGATTTGCGCGGGCTGACCGGGGCGATAAATGCCAAACGGGCTGATGCCAAATTTGACGTGAGGTTTAGCGGCACGGATGCCCGTAGAAAGGCGTTGAATCAGGCGATTCACGTTGTCTCGTCGCCAGTCTGCCAGGGAGAGCGCCCCACCACCCGCTTTGTATGTCTGGTAGGTTTTGTCATCGGGAAAGGTTTGTCCAGCGATCGGATACGGGTAAAAATAATCATCCAGATGAATGCCATCCACATCGTATCGACGCACCACATCGAGAATGACATTCGCAGTGCGGTCTTGCACGACCTTTGCCCCAGGATCCATCCAAAGCTGCTTATCCCAGCGATACACCACGTCTGGATTGGTCACTGCCATGTGAGGGCTGACATTGACGATGCGTTCAGACGTACGGGCACGATAGGGATTGAACCAGGCATGCACTTCAATGTTGCGTTGATGAGCCTGGGCGATCGCAAACTCTAATGGATCGTAAAAGGGATCGGGGGCTTTACCCTGAGTGCCCGTCAGCCAGGAACTCCAGGGTTCCAACGATGAACGGTAGAGCGCATCCCCTTCGGGGCGCACCTGCAAAATCAACGCATTCAGGTTCAACGCCTGCATGCGATCCAAAATGGCAATCAGTTCTGCCTGCTGCTGCTGGGTGGAAAGCCCTGCTTTAGAGGGAAAATCGCCATTCCAGACGCAGGCAACCCAGGTCGCGCGGAATTCTCGCGTGTGGGAGACGGCAACCGTTTTCACCCACGGCACGATCGCACTGGAGTCGATCGCAGGTGCTTTCCCCAGAGCCACCAGACATTGATAGACAAAAGCCGCAATTTCGGCGCGAGTCGCGGGTTGGGTGGGTCGCAGACGGCGCAAATCAGGGTAATTGACCACAATTTCGTTTGCGGTGGCAGTGGCGATCGCGTCGATCGCCCAACCAGCAATTTGAGCGTTGTCCTGATAAAGCGTTGCTAATGGCACAGAAGCCTCGGATGCCAGGCCCAAACCACCCACCAACGACGCTAACGCCTGCACTCTGGGAATGTTCTCATTCGGACGAAATTGCTGTCCCGGATAGCCCGTTAAAAAGCCCCCTTCGTACGATCGACGAATGGCACCTGCTGCCCAGTGAGTCGTTGGCACATCCACAAAGGGCACATAGGGGCGGGTGGCAGCCGGGCTAAACGCGGCTTGCAGCACAGAGGCAAACTCTGCGCGAGTCATGGCGCGTTCGGGGCGAAAGGAACCATCCTCAAAGCCACGCATGATGTTGCGTTGCGCCAAAGCCTCAATAAAGGGACGCGCCCAATGGGTTTGAATATCGGGGAAACCAGAAGCGACCATACACAGCAATTTTTGAGTTTATTATCCTCTAAGAATTAGATACTGAGCGATTAACCTTTTGTGCATCAGGCGGGTGTTCAACGCTCTTTTCGTCTTTCCTGTATCCTGCTGTTCATACAATTCTTGGCTACGTTACGGTATCTTGCCGGGGGACTTCCCCCCGGTCCCCCGCTATGTGGGGTCCTAACTCCCCCACGCCCCCCGAAAGGGGTTGCTTGTTTAAAGCAAGGTCTGGTTGAGCTGACTCAGGCATATGTAACCCTGGACTATTCCACAGTTCATACTTTACGAGGGTTAGGGATGGAGAAGTGCTTTTAAGCCAGCTCAATCTTCTAAACTCAAACGTCCCAAGCTTTAGACATCAAAATCTAGAGACATTTGTTGCGTCAGCGATTCATCGGGTTGAACGGGTTGGTCGATCGCCGGACCCGATGCCAGTTTGTGAGCATGGCGAGTCGTTTCAGGAAGCCGATATTTCGTGGTGCAGCGCATGACGTAGGCGATCGCGGTTTCTAAACTTACTCGATGTCCCGGTGAAATGTAGAGGGGTTTGGTGCCGGGACGGGTTCGCAAGGCTGCACCAATGGTTTCGCCTTTGTGGATGAGGGGCTGCCAACTGCCGCGATCGTCCGACAGTTCGGCATGCTTACCCACCAGGATGGATTTACCCACACCGATCGTTGGCACATTGGCTAAAAGCCCGATATGACACGCAATCCCAAAACGGCGCGGATGAGCAATGCCCTGACCATCACATAGCAGCATGTCTGGGATGATCGTGACTTTTGCCAGCGCATCCAGAACAGCAGGCACTTCACGAAAGGATAGGAAGCCGGGAATGTAGGGAAAGGTTGTGGGGCGACGGGCGATCGCGCGATCCTGGAGTTGCAAGTCGTCGAGATTGAGGACAGCGATCGCGGCACGAGTAATGGTTCCTTCAGATTCAAAGCCCACGTCTACTCCCGCTACGCGGCGAATCGTGTCAAAGTCATCGATCGTCACAACGTCTTTGCGGAGTTCTTGCTGAATGGCGGTTGCTTCTTCTGCCGTTAGCACCCATTCGTGGCGTTGGATGATGTTCATGGGGAGACGTGGGGGAAAGGTGGAAGGAGCAAGGAGTCTAGCCTGAATGCAATGATTGGCGCTCTCAGAGGTTTCTAAGAACGCCAATCGATGGCAGACACTTATTGTTTAGGCTAACAAGATTGTTTAGGGTGAATCCAATTGCGTAACGAGTCTGCTCAACTTGCTGAAGTAGAGACGTAACGTTGTTCAATCCAGATACGCATCTCGGCTTCAGAAGCATCGCGGAGCGATCGCCCAGTGACGGGATCATCCGCATGCCACCAAAGACGGCCCTCATTGTCACAGGTATACCAGACCCTTGGTTCTGCATCTGCCATCAGGCGCTGTACAAAGAATTGTGCCGCTTGTTCTAGCCAGGAAGTCGATGGGCGTTGGCTTTGATTGAACAGGTCTGGCTGTGGGAACAAAGCCCATGACTGGTGACCGAACCAACGTAATGCTAATTTCATCTTGATACCTCCGTCGATGACAATTTGGTTAATGACAACTCAGTTGATGACAATTCAGTTAACGACAACTCAGTTGATGGAAATTCAGTGGCTATCAAGGACGCGGCCTGTTCAGGAAGACGTTTCCTGCCGAACCATTGAGCAATCGTGCTTTGCCCCTGACTGAGAGCCATAGCGGCTAAAATGAGTCCGGCCCCCGTGATGCCGCGTCCGCCAAAGTGTTCGCCTAACAACCAGAACGAAAAGATAGCTGCAAACACTGGCTCAAGGGTGTAGATTAGAGCCGTTTCGTGGGCTGAAACCCAACGCTGGGCAATAGCTTGTGTAATCGTGGTCAATGCAGTCACCACAAGCCCCAGGTAAAGGAGTTGCCCCCCATGAGAGGCGATCGCGTCCCATTCTGCCACCATGTCAGGGGCCGCCCAGATCACACTAACTCCAGCCACCAAAATTAACTGAATCGCCGATAGCGCTATCGGCGGGTGACGGATTGTCGCAGACTCCAGCAGCAGAATGTAGACGGCATAACTGAGGGCACCCCCAAATACCCACAGGTCGCCAATACTCAAACCACAACCCTCCCAGGACATGATCCCAATGCCTGTGATCGCCAGTCCGGCAGCAACAATCACCATGATGGGTAGCCGACGACCGAGAAAAAGCCCCAGCAGGGGCACGAGAATGACGTTTAAGCTCAGCACAAAGGCCGCTTGACCCGCTGCGATCGTTTCCACGCCCACGGTCAGGGTAATGTAGGATGCTAGGTAGAATACGCCTAGGAGCAACCCATCACGCAAAAGTCGGGCGTTCATGTGACGAAGCCAGGGAGCAAACACGAGCGCTGCCAGCAGAAAACGAATGGCAATCAGCACCATTGGTGAAATGCTGACCACTGCTTCTTTAAGAACTGGAAACGTCGTGCCCCAGACAAGGGTCGTCGCGACGAGTAGCAAGATGCCTCTGGTATGAAGCAGGCTAGATTTTGTAACAGACATAACAGAAAGCAAACTCGAACTGTGTTCACTTTAGTCAATTCACTTTACATAAATCAAAAGACAGCTCTTATCACGTCTATGAACAAAATCGATGGAAAGAGAGAAGTTTTGAGTGTTGAGTTTTGAGGGTTGAGTTTTGAGTGTTGAATAGCGCTTCGCGCCGCTACGCTAGAAAGTTTTGAGTTTTAGCCTTTAGCCTACTGCTCCGCAGAAGCAAGCTATAGCCTTTAGCCTTCATCCCTCATCCTTCATCCCCCATCCCTCACCTCCTGCCTCCTGCCCTCTGCCTTCCTATGCACGGCGAGACCATGAACACAAACCGTCAAAGTCAAATCAAGCTATCACAACTACGGGCTCTCGTTGCTGTAGCCGAGCGAGGCAACTTTGGTGAAGCGGCACTGCAGTTGGGGCTTTCACAGTCAGCAGTAAGCCATGCGATCGCCACTTTGGAAGAGATGTTGGGCGTTGTGCTGATCTCACGGGGGCGTCATGGAGCCTATTTAACGCCCGTTGGCGATCGTGTTTTGACATATGCTCGCCAGATGATGCAATCGTTAGACGGCATGATGAAGGAAGCCAATCTAGCCAAAGGGTTGCAGGGGGGTCAGGTACGGATTGCCTCCTTTCGCAGCGTCGCTACCCACATTTTGCCAGAGGCGATCGCTCAGTTTCGACAACGCTTTCCCGATATTACCGTTCACCTTAGCGATCACGAAGACTTGCCAGAAGTCGAGCAAACGCTGCGAGAAGGACGGGCTGATATCGGCTTTACCTATTTGCCAACAAGTGAAGATTTTGAGGTTTGGGAACTCCTTCAAGATGAATTTGTAGCACTCTTCCCATCTACATTCAGGTCAAAAGGTGCGCGTCTGACGTGGGAAGAACTCGCGCATCATCCCATCATCATGCCCCCCGAAACCGATCCCACCATGCTGCAATTTTATGCCCATTGCCTTAAGTTCAATTGCACTCTAAATGTTGCCTATCGTGTCAATACTGATTCGACGATCGTCAGCATGGTCGCTCGTGGTTTGGGAGCAGCAGTCCTCCCTCGGTTAGCGGCTGAGCCCATTCCTGCTGACGTGCAAATTTTCAGCTTGCCTGTACCGATCTATCGCATTATTGGGATTGCTGTACTCGCGGATGCTTTACAAGTTCCTGCCGTCTTCGCGTTTTTAGACATTTTGAAGTGTAAGGATTTACTGCCTCCCAAGCTAACGTTATAAGCATGTGAGCCGTTCTAAAACTTTAGCAAAAATCCTCTGTGTAGACGCATTTCTCCTCATTTCCTCAAAAAGTTGATTGAGTATCAGGAATGGCTATTCTAACGAGTGTAGTTCTCTTTAAACTTACAAGTCTTAATGCGGATGTCAACACCGGAAGAGAAACGCGATTTTTTGCTTAAAGATTTTAGCGCAATTAGCAGTATTCGTATAAGTTATGCAAGTATGAGACTTGCTGCCTTAGGCACAGTCCTAACACTTATCGGCGGTATTATTGCGTTTAGCAAAAACATTGCCTATCCTGATATTTTTGGCATTTATATAGTGCTATTACTTATAGTTTTCACTGGTATCAGGATCATCTCTGTCCACAATCGGGCAATCTATGTGTTTCTTAGTTACCTTAAATGGGTCGAAGAGGAGATTGGAGAAATTGGCTTTTCCTCTCAGTGGAGCCGCTACATTCGCTTTAATCAGCGCGATAGTGGTAGCTACGCCTTTGTCGTTGCAACGCGCGCGATGAATTTTGCAACTACTTTTTATATTGTGTTTGATTCCAGCTTAAAACTGCCTGCAAACATAGCTGTAGTGGTAGTATCTATCTTGATAGCAATCTGTGTGTGGAACGAAGTCTATATTCGCCGCCAGCTTGATCCAAAAGGTTTCGTTGATAGAATTAGCAAAGAATTAATTAGAGCACGAGAGCTTTGTCTAAAAGAACGTGGGCAGTTGTAACAAAGCAGGGTCTTTCATGTAATAATTAACCTCATAAATTTTGGCAATACTTGGTTGTTCAGTAACCGAATGCAACGTCGTCTGCATTTGGTGTGATTAGAGTCTTATATGCAGGTATCACCCTCATCACTGCCAGCTTGGTTGCACTGGCTAGACACCTGCACCAGCACCAATACCTGGGCGATCGCGCATCTCGCTAAGTTGCACAACGGTGATGTCGTCTTTACACCGCAGCAAACGGCTGGACGGGGCCAGCATGGGCGCACATGGCATTCACCCGAAGGTGTGCTGACAGCGAGCGTTGTGTTAGAAAATATTCCCGTCGCGCAGTTACCTGTTGTTAGTCTGGGTGCTGGATTGGCGGTGATTTATGCCGTTGAGGATTTGCTGCCAGCATTGCAGGACGCATTGCAACTGAAGTGGTCGAATGATGTGCTGTTAGAAGGTCGAAAGTTGGCAGGCATTTTGTGTGAAGCCAGTGCCCAGGGCAATCGAAGCCGTGTTGTGGTCGGCGTTGGGCTGAATCGTCAGGTGGACTTTGAGCAAGCGGGGTTGGACGAGAGCACGATCGGGCAAGCCATCAGCTTGCATGAAGTCTCGCCAACTATACCCGATCCGCTTTTGCTGCTGGAGCGCTTACGCCGTTATTTGCTGCAAACCGCAGGCTTACTCCAGGCAACAGTAGATGATCCATGCGTCAGTCCCGGACTCAACGCTATGCTGCCCGCACTCCGCAGTCGAGACGCCTTGCTGAATCAAACCATTACGGTTGTTTTGAATGGTGAACACATTGTCGGTAAAGCGATCGGCATCAGCGATCGCGGTCATCTGTTGTTGCAACTTCCCGCTGGTGAAGTGCGATCGTTCGTTTCAGGACATATCCTTTGGCAGCAGCGTGAGGGGCGATCGTCATTCTGAAGTCGCAAATGTAATGAGTGTAGTTTTTTGGCGTAATCTTCAGTTGTCGAGCACAAGAGATACATATGAGCGCAATTGAGATTGCCCAAGCACTATTGAGTGAAGATTGGTCTTAAACCTTCTTAAGTTTTTTCGTTCCCACAAAGGGGTAGAGTCAAAGACGACTTCTTTGATCACTTCAACGTTTGCAGATTGACGTTGCTTGAAAGGCGGTTGGCACCATGAGCGCATGACTCTACGGTGAACCAACAGGCTGACTTGATGCCGACGCTCCAGTAGCCGTAAACGTGTGTGCATCTTTAATGTGCGATCGTTCCATCCCCTCGCTAGTTCTGTCTACTAACTGCTTTTAGCAGCGTAGTCTTTCTGTAATCGATGTGCTGTGAACGCTTTTCGCATGGTTCAGACTGCTTCTAAATCTGGCGAAACAATACATGGGAACTCCAAAAAAAATTGGCATTTTAACGAGTGGTGGTGATTGTGCTGGTCTCAATGCTGTCATTCGCGCCGTCGTGCATCACGCGGTCAATACCTACGGTTGGGAAGTGCTAGGCATTCGTCAAGCAACGCAGGGGTTAATGGTGCGTCCACCTCTGGCGAGCCGTCTCACCCCTGATAAAGTAGACCCGTTTCTCACGGCGGGCGGCACCATGCTGGGCACCACAAACAAGGGCAACCCGTTTGCCTTTCCCATGCCGGATGGGAGCCTGCGCGATCGCTCCGATGAAATCATCGAAGGCTATCATCTGCTGGGGTTAGATGCCCTGATTGGCATTGGTGGCGATGGCAGTTTGGCGATTCTGCAACGGTTGGCGCAGCAAGGCAATCTGAATTTGGTGGGCATTCCCAAAACCATTGACAATGATGTGGGAGTCACCGAGCTTTCCATCGGCTTTGATACCGCCGTCAGTATTGCAACTGAAGCGCTCGATCGCCTCCATTTCACCGCTGCCAGCCACAGTCGCGTCATGATTCTAGAGGTGATGGGACGGGATGCCGGGCATATTGCCATCAGTGCAGGCATTGCAGGCGGAGCCGATATCATCTTAATTCCAGAGATTCCCTACACCATTGATGGCATTTGTCAGGCGATTAAAAAGCGACAGGAAGCGGGTAAAAACTACTGTCTGGTGATTGTGGCAGAAGCCGTTCGCACGGAAGCGGGTGAGTCGGTAACGCTGGATTCTGATGTGGAGCAGTGTCGGTTAGGCGGGATTGGTCAATATCTGTCGAAGCAAATTTGTAGCCGCATCGATGCCGAAACACGCGTGACTGTTTTGGGGCACATCCAGCGGGGTGGTACGCCATCACCGCTCGATCGTCTCATTGGTGCAACGTTCGGTGTGGCTGCTGTCGATCTGATCGCTCAAGAAAAGTACGATCGCGTTGTCACGTGGCAAAACCGACACGTCAGGAGTGTTTCCATCCGCGAAGCGATTGTGCACTATGCCGCTGTGAACCCTGAAGGCACCCTGGTGAAGACGGCACGAGGACTGAATATTTATTTGGGGGACTGAGAAGGGATGAGTGATGAAGGATGAAGGATGAAAGGCTAACTTAGATCTTGCGCCAGTCGCATCAGCCCGCCCTGCAATGAATTGCGGGCTAATGGAACGAAGTCCGTTAAAACGGACTGAAACCGTGCGGTTGGCTCTGAGTCCACTAACCTTCGGGAAGGCAAAGCCTACAGTGAACTTTCCTCTCGTATCCTGTTGGGCCTTTCATTGAGGTCGTTCTTGGGTACTTTGACCAACCAGACTAGCGATGGTTGATATCATTTCAATGCGATCGATCGGGGTGGGCACATGGGTTGCAAAGCCCATTTTTATGGCCCTTCCCCGTTCTTCGGGGCGATGTTGGGGCAGCATGGCAATCAGCACGGGAGCTTGATGTGAAATGGCTTCAATTTGTTTCTGCTGCGACATGAGTAACCGGGCTGTAGCGGCGTTCAAAAGCGATAAATCGACCAGCACTGCATCCGAAGAGACTTGATGAAATAACGTAAGCAGCAATTCAGCCGACGTTGCCGCGATCGTCGTCATCCGATGAGTTGTGAGCGTGCTACAAAGTGATTCAGCATCAGGGGATGCGACTAAAATCCGCAGTCCTTCCAGGCGACAGTAGTTGAATTGATAATCGGGTTGATAGCTTCTGCCCCATTCACACATCAGCTCGGTGATGGGTACAAATGTTTGCCCAAGCGGAGTGAGTGCATATTCTACCCGTGGCGGTGTCTCAGGATACGATTCTCGGCAAACTAAATTAGCCTGTTCTAATTCACGTAATTGATGGGTCAGTACTTTTGGCGAGATGCGAGGAATCAGCAGCTTTAACTCGCTAAACCGTCTGGCATCTCGTCTAAGCCACCAAAGAATGAGACATTTCCATTTGCCGCCGATCGTGGCGATCGTCACTTCGACCGGACAGGCGTACTTCTCAACCTTAGTATCCATTTGGTAACTTTTATCCTTCCGTTTTAAGATGCTTGTGCTTACTAAGGCTGTGGCAAGTAGAGCATCTGGTTCATAAAATCATGCTGCATACGCCTGTAAACGATAAACACCTTAGTTTGTAATGCGATTGAATCGTATGTGGTGCAATTGGAGCAAACGTTCGGGAGAATATCCATGCAAATTAGCAATTCAGTTGCGTTGGTGACAGGTGCAAACGGTGGTCTTGGCTCTCAATTTGTGTCGGAGTTGCTGCATTTACAGGCAGCGAAGATCTATGTCTGTGCTCGTCAGCTTCAAAAATTAAGCAGCCTCGTTGCGCTTGACTCTGCTCGCATTGTGCCCATTGAACTGGATGTGACCAACGTTCAATCGGTTTTAGCCGCGGCTGAACAGTGTCAGGATGTCACCATCTTGATCAATAATGCCGGCACGTCTCTCAATCAGGGTTTAATTGCGGCGACTAACCTGGAGGGTGCCCGCTCAGAGATGGAAGTAAATTACTTTGGCATGCTATCTATGTGCCGTGCGTTTGCGCCCATTTTGAAGCAACAGGGTGGTGGAGCCATTGTAAACGTCCTGTCGCTGTTAGGACGGGTGAATTTGCCCTTCAGTGGGACATACAGTGCTTCTAAAGCTGCCGCGATATCCATGACTCAAGGCATCCGTGCTGAACTGGCGGCACAAAAGACGCTGGTGATTGCTGTGATGCCAGGCACGATCGACACTGATTTGGCAAAGGAATGGCCGAATCCGAAAGTGGCCCCGGCTGAAGTTGCTAAGGCTGCCTTGAAGGCTCTAAGCGAGGATGTAGAGGATGTTTACCCAGGAGAACAGGCACAACAGGTTTCGGCTCAGTTGCTTAGCGACCCGAAAGGGGTTGAGAAATACATGGCAACCTTTTTGCCCGGTATGGTGCTAGCCGGAACCGATGCTTAAAGTGATAGTGCCCTAAAGGCCAGACAGGTGAGAGGGTGGATGGGCGGAAAATGCTTACCCTCTCACGCACTCCCCCTCACCCAACGAATCTCTATCGTTGCTTTAAGAGTACCCGCAGGGGTACTGCGGTAGCTTGACAAGTATCTTCAAGATGATAGTGGCAAACGAATAATCTCCCTCAATTAAAGAAGTAAGAGCTTATCGAATCGCTCAGCATAACTTCAATGGGGTTCTTTTCGAGACGCGGTTCAGTGTTAGGTCGCTGCTTGTATAAGTGTTTGCCACTTATCCTACTGAGAGACATTCAATGCTACAGCTCAAACCTTTTCAAGATGAACTGCCCCTTCCCGAAACGGTATGTCCGGTAGACGCTGATCGTGATGCTGGTTTTCTAGAGATAACGGCCCAGCGAAAGTTCATACAACTCCATGCGGATCTTCCTGCGCCAACGCCTGTTTGGAGCTATCAATGCACCAAAGGACGAACAATACAATCTGGCACTGGAGAGACATTCTTGGGTCCCAGCATTGAGGTCAAACGCGCCGATACGGTGACAGTTGCCTGGAAGAACGAGATTCCTGCCGGTACGACCTTGCCGTATGAGGTGATCAAGGTGAACAGCACGGAACTGAACCCCGTGCCACAGAATTTGCCCGGACGTTGGGATGCTATTCCCTTAGACCAAGATACCGTCCGCAAGCAAGCACATAATCTTCAAGCAGGACTGGTCACGCACTTGCATGGAGGGCGGACACAGGCAGATTACGATGGCTGGCCAGACAATACCGCTCTCGCAGGCGAGGTGGCTCATTATACGTATCACAATAATCAGGCATCGACCATGTTGTGGTATCACGACCATGCCATGCATGTCACCCGGCTCAACGTTTATGCAGGGCTAGCAGGTGTCTGGCTGATCCGGGACGATGAGGAAGAAGCGCTCAACCTGCCTCAAGGAGATTACGAACTGCCCTTGGTCATTCAGGATCGTAACCTGGATGTTGATAACGATGGAAACTTTACGGGTGCGCTGCTCCACAAAGTTGAGGTCAATGGTGGAGTCGGCCCCGCAGAATTTTTTGGCCCCTATACCCTGGTGAATGGCAAAATTTGGCCGCGCGTGGCGGTCGAAGCAACGCTATACCGTCTGCGGGTGTTGAATGGCTCGAATGCACGCACCTATCGTCTGATTTTTCTGGACGAAAACGGCAATAATCTCAATGCTCGCATCTGGCAAATTGGCAGCGATCAGGGGCTTTTGCCAAACAAAGTGCCCTTGCCAGAGACCGGGTTGATCCTGATGTCGTCGGAACGTGCAGACTTGCTTCTAGACTTTTCTGCTGTTGAAGGCAGTGTTTACCTGTGGAACACCGCAGACGCCCCCTTTGGCAACGATGACACTGCCCGACCGGATGCGCACGCCATTACCCAAGAGCTACTCAACCTGATTGCCGATCCGCATGTAACGGCAGAAGCAGTGGATCCTCAAAATGCCGATCGACGGAGGTTGTTTCCGCAGGTCATGCGCTTCGATATCGGGGCACGTCCTAAAGTTGACTTGGCGATCGTTCCAGCTGACCCGCTTCGGGCTGCACGTCCGCAACCGCCTGTAGACACTAACACCACCATCCGGTTCATGGCGTTGGTTGAAGAGCCTGCACCAGATCCCACGGATCCAGATGCGACAACGATGCTTGACTTTTGGGAGTTCGTCCCCATTAGTGATGGGCCTGTTCCCGATGATGCCGAGATCGTTACCTTTAAGTTTCCGCATCCTGCCAGTGGGGAGATGCAGGTGCAGCAATGCTGGAAGGCAGCAACCAGATTCTATGACCGGGTGAACTGGTTTATCCACGTGGATGCGACCGAAGTCTGGTACATCGTCAATTTGAGCGGCGACTCCCATCCCATCCACGTTCATCTAGTGGACTTTTTGGTGACGCAACGCTTCAAATATTTGTGGAATCATCGCGACCCGAATGATTCGACCAGTCCATCGTTCGACCCAGTTGAATTCAGGCTGATGGAAATCGAAGCAACAACGCCTGTTAGCCTTGATCCCAATATAATTGGCGCTCCCAAGGACACAGTGCGTGTAGACCCAGGTCAAATGGTCGGCATTACGCTAACCTTTGCGCCGTACCCAGGGCGATACATGTATCACTGCCATATTCTCGAACACGAAGACCACGATATGATGCGTCCAATCGTGGTCGTGCCCAAGTGGGTGCCACACCACAACCATTAATGCTGACCAGCGGGGCTAGTATCTGGTTTACCTACTACTAAGTGCCAGCTTACTAGCCACTGCTGCTCCCAATGGTTGCAGGCTAAAGGATGAAGACACGATCGTGATGGCATGCCACTGGTGAAGATGGAAAACGCTCGATCGCCCAGAAGCTTAGCCATAGCGCTCTTTACCTCTAGCGCACGCTAATCGTAAGGCTATATTCTGCTGTTGTACCCGGTTTCTGCTCCTCAGGCACTATGCGTGCGCGCACCCGATAGTCTCCACTCTGGCGCAATGCAGTCGACCAGTTACGGCTACCCGTGTAAAGGATGGTGCCATTAGGCGCAAACACCTGTAGCTGTAAAAAGGAGCTAGTGCCGACAGTACTGAGGTAGAGCCCTTGACCCGCTCTTGCATTCACCAAATAATCCCGGTACTGAGCGCCTTGTACCTTGCCGCCAACTGTTGCAGCGGATGTTCCGGGTGCAAAGGAGATGCGTTGGGTAGAATTGCCAGGAACCGTGCTACCGACACGCAATAAGTCGCCCCGAATCCAACCGCGTGCGCCAGAATTGGGAAACTCAACAAAGTACCAGCGGTAGCCATCGGGTGCATTGGTCTGGTTGAGAATCGTGACGCGATCGCCCCCCAACCCGTAGTGTCGAATACTAGAACTGGTTGAAGGAGTGTCTCGTATATTCACACGACCGCTTCCCTGAATGGTGCCTGTTTCGGCAAAGGCTGGCAATATTGTCGCCAACGAGATCACCAAGGCGGTCATCAAGGCTGAACCGTACTTAAGCTTCATCACAATAGAATCTGTTGGAAATATAGGGCTGAGACTATCTAAGCCCAGAATTCTTGAAACGACGCAATTTCCTCACGGCTGATGGTGTGCATGCCAATGATGAGCAATATCGACCCGACGGCAGAGCCAGACGCGATCGTGCGTTTGCACATAGTCCAAAAATCTGGCTAGCGAGGCTGCACGACCAGGACGGCCTACCAGTCGGCAATGTAAACCCACGCTCATCATTTTCGGCGCAGTTTCGCCTTCTGCATACAGGACATCAAAGGCGTCGCGCAGGTACGCAAAAAACTGATCGCCAGAGTTGAAGCCCTGAATGCTCGCAAAGCGCATGTCGTTGTTATCAAGCGTGTAGGGAATGACGAGATGGGGCTTGCCGTAGTCGTGAACCCAATAGGGTAAATCGTCCCCATAGCTGTCAGCATCGTAAAGAAAGTTGCCTTCTTCAACGACTAATCGGCGCGTATGAGGGCTGGTTCTGCCTGTATACCAACCGAGGGGACGACTGCCTGTGACGTGCGTATGAATGGCGATCGCCTTTTGCAAATGCTCTCGTTCTGCGGCTTCGCCAAAGTATTTGTAATCAATCCATCGGTACCCGTGGCTGGCAATTTCCCAATCGGCTTCGAGCATGGCGGCTACGGCTTCGGGATTCCGTTCTAGCGCCATTGCCACGCCATAGACCGTGACAGGAATACCGCGATCGGTAAACATGCGATGCAGTCGCCAAAAACCTGATCGGCTGCCGTACTCATAGCACGACTCCATGTTCATGTGACGAAGGCCGTGAAACGGAACAGCTCCCACAATTTCAGACAAAAAGGTTTCTGAGGCATCATCCCCATGCAGAATGCAGGTCTCGCCACCTTCTTCGTAATTGATCACAAACTGCACCGCAACCCGTGCCTGATTGGGCCATTGGGGATCGGGAGTATGGCGACCGTAGCCGACCATATCGCGTGGATAGTGTTCTGCCATAGCGTCATTAAAATGGGTTGGCAGTGAGTTTACCGCGATCGGACACCCCAAAACGCATCACCGTACGCACGTTTGCAAGATTGAGGGGAGGAGAGGAATAAAGATGAGGGATAAAAGATCAAAGTTTTGAGTTTTGAGTTTTGAGTTTAGAAGTTGGAAGGCAGCTTTTTAGCCTTTAGCCTTTAGCCTTTCATCTCTTGCCCTCTGCCTTCTGCCTCCTACCCTCTGCCTCCTGCCCTCTGCCTTCTGCCTTCTGCCTCCTCACTGTGCCAAGATTGAATTAACGCAAGTCTCTCTGGAGGCACGATGACTCTCACTGTTAAAGACCTGGAGAAACTACAGGAGCAAATCCCTGACCACCGTCTAGAACTGGTGGATGGGAAAATTATTGTGATGAGTCCATCAGGATATGAATCCGATGAAGTTGCGATCAGAATGGCGGCCAAGATGTTTAACTGGGTGGACGATCGCCGTTTGGGACGTGTGACGGGTTCAAGCGCTGGCTTTACGTTGCCAAATGCGGACACTCGTGCGCCAGATGTTTCCTTTGTGCTGGCAGAACGGTTGCGTAAAAGCCCTCGCAGCTTTGCTGAACTGGCTCCTGATTTAATGGTTGAAGTGAAATCGCCAACCGACAGTTTGGCAAAATTGAGGGAAAAGATTGACGAGTTCTTAAGTCTGGGCACCCGCGTAGGCATTCTCATTAACCCAGAGCAGCGGTGGGTTGAGGTGCGTCGATCGCTCCAGGAACCCATCACGTTACATGATGGCGATACGCTGACCGTTCCCGATCTCCTTTCTGGTTGGGAAGTGCAGATTTCAGAACTGTGGGCACCAGAATTTGATTGAATTTAGTTGCCAATCGTGCGTGCGATCTCCAGCCCCGTGCATACCCATACCCTGTCCCCTATCTCCTATCCCCTTCTTCCATAATCCAACTGGGTGACGGCTCAATCACCTTAAACGTTCGCCCTCGCAGGCGAAGGACTGACAGGCTGTTAGCCAGTATTCTAAGAGCATAGATCAGGTACTTTCAGGTACAAAGATCTGAGACCTGACAGGGGGCTGTCAGGTCTTTTTTTGTTTGCAGTTTTTGGGTTTAACCAGGTGCAACGAGAGCTTCCAAACGGAATTGAGCAATCTGTGCAATTTCGGTAAGGGCCTGGGTTGCTTCAGCCTCAGGTGTGTTATGCAACCGCTGATCGAAGGCGTCCAGAATGCTGGCTTTAGTGTGTTTTTTGACCGCAATGATAAACGGAAAGCCAAACTTTGCTTTGTACGCTTCGTTTGCAGTGTGGAAGCGATCGTACTCAGCAGGCGTCAGGCGATCGAGCCCTACACTTGCTTGCTCCTGCACCGAGGCATCCGCCATTTTGGCCTTGCTGCCTAAATCGGGGTGTGCCCGTATCAAGGCCAGTTGTTCTGCTGGTGCCATTTGCTGGACGATCGCCACCATAGCCTGATGCAAGTCTGCCACGGTTGCAAAAGGTTTCTGCATCCAGGCTTTAGAGGCGATCGCCGGGGTATCTTCAAAGATGGCACCCAGAACGGCGACAAATTCATCCTGCGACATCTGGTTTAGCTGTGCGATCGAGTAAGGCATGGGATTAGGAGGCTTTGGCAAACTTGAACAGGTTCAGCGGCTGCGTTTGCAACGCCCGCTCAGGGAGGGCTAAGCCAAACCCTTGTCCATAATCCACGCCTAGTGTACGACAAAACTCAATATCCTCAGATGTTTCCAGCCCTTCTGCCAGCACCTCAATGTCTAACTCATGGGCTGAACCTAACAAACTTTTGAGCAACACCTGCTTCAAGGTCTGCTGGCCGCAGCCGGAAACTAAATGACGATCGAGCTTAATAATATCTGGCTGAAATTCCATAAAGTAGTGGTCAGCTGTCACATTACTGCACAAATCATCTACCGCAAACCGAAAGCCCCACGTGCGTAGATGGGTGATCAGACCATACAGGTTCGGATTGTGAATCAAGGTTTCGACTTCGGTTAGCTCAAAAACGATTTGCTGTGGTTGCAAGCCCAGTTCAATGACCTGCTGTATGCTCTGCTCAAAAGCTCTGGGATCATGAAGGATAGTATTGGGGAGAATGTTGATAAAGAACGTCGGTGGTTCTATCGTTGCTGCACGGCTCGACCCCAATTGCGCGATCGACTCAATGCAAACCCCACGTGCGGTGTCATCAAATTCTCGCAGTAAGTTTAAGGACAACGCCGCGTCAATCAACTGTTGTCCACTAAAGTAGCGCCCTTGTACACAACGTGCCCTCGCCAGGCATTCATACCCGATCACGTGCCCCTGTTGCAAATTAAAAATGGGCTGATATTTGAAGAAGAGGCTGCGTTGCGCCAGCACTTGTAGAAACCAGGCATATCGGGCTGATTCTGTAATGGTATTGAGGGGCTGAGCATCTAAAAACTCGACCAATAGTGCTTTAGAATCCAGAGCCGATCGCGTCATGCAGTAGCGCGAATACAACTGCCCCGCTTCTGAAAGCGTCTGGCTCATCCACAAGAAGGTTTCTGTAAGCTGATCGCGCGTCGTGGCCAGGTACAGAAGCTGTGGCACAAACGGCAATGGTTGAAACCCAATTAAGCTAAGGTCATGAGCTGTTTTCAGGTCATGCGGTTGCACAACAAGGTTGAGCGGATTGGTTAATGGAGTTTCAGGATGAAGCAATGGAATAGCCCTCGACTTCCTGGAAAGCAATAACGTTAGACCAAGCATCTGCTAAAACGGCCTTTCGCTAACATAGGTACTATACCGCCTTCCCTAGCAAAAAATGGCAGCAAAAGCCACAGCAAAAGCTATGAATTTTTAAAAAGTGGCTTATGGGTTGAAACCTTATTTTCTGCAGCTGTAAAAATTTTATTGCAGACGATCGAGGCCTTCATGCCTACCGTTCTCATCACGCTACAGGTAGCAATCGTCCTCCTTTCTCTCTGGTGTTGCTCCTTATAAGGTGGGCATAATAGCAACGTCAAAATAAGCCAGACTAATGGACTATCAACGGTTTAAACAACAGTTGCCCACGCTCTACCACCACTGGGGCAATGAAGCAGTGCAACCACAAGATCCCCAGTTTCAAGCAATCTTGCAGCGCATCCAGGGGATGACTACCGCTAATGTGCTGCAACTGTTGAACTTTGCCGTTGCTTGTATGGAACCCGGTGAGGTGTATTGTGAAGTGGGCTGCTTCCAGGGGTCTACCTTGACTGGAGCCTTACTCAATCACCCCGATTGTCTGGCCTACGCGATCGACAATTTTTCGGAATTTGATGTCGCTCACGAAAATCAGTCGAAACTGATGCAAAACTTAGCGACGTTTGGTTTAGAAGAGCAAGTTTTCTTCTGTGATCAGGATTTTGAAGCGTTCTTTGCCGATCTGCGATCGCTCAACCCCGTTGAGCGGATTGGTGTTTACCTGTATGACGGTGCCCACGACTACCGATCGCAACTGATGGGCTTACTGCTGGCAAAACCCTTCCTTGCCGATCGTGCTCTCATCATTGTTGACGACAGCAATTGGGATCCCGTGCAGCAAGCCAATTGGGACTTCATTGCAGCCCATCCTCAATGCAGCCTGCTGTTAGATTTGCCTACGCCTGGTAACGGTCATCCCACCTTCTGGAATGGGCTACAGATTTTAAGCTGGGATGCGCAGGCAACCCACCACTACGACTGGTCAACGCTGCAAGCAGCGAGCAAGCCTGCTTTTATTCAAGTGATGTCTCATCTTTCTGTGCCATCAGAAGCAGTGCCCGGTGGTGCGAAGGCAGATGTAACGCCAAAAACCGATGATGGCATCAAACGACGTTATGCAGAAGCCTTACGCTTACGGGAAGCAGGGCAACTTTTAGAAGCAGCGCAAGCCTTTGAGGCCATTGTGCAGCAGGATGCCCAGCAACCCGACAGTTGGCACGGGTTAGGGGTGACGTATGCTCTGATGGCACGTGAGGATGAGGCCTTGAGCGCATTGTCTCAGGCAATCGCCCTTCAGCCTTCGATCGCCTCCTATCACTACAGTCTGGGGATCGTACTCGAAAAAATGAGCGATATTGGTGCGGCGGCTCAAGCCTATCAACAAGCGATCGCACTGGATGCTACCTTCATTGACGCCTACAACAATTTAGGAAATTTAATTCTCGCGTATGGCGACGCACCGCAGGCAGAACGGTACTATCGGCAAGCGATCGCCCTACATCCCAAACATGCTGGCACCTACCTTAATTTAGGTAATTCACTGCTTGCACAGCAGGATTTAGACGGGGCGATCGCAACGTACCAAACTGCCCTGCAACTCAATCCTCATGATGCAGACTTGCTAGAAAACCTGTCCTTTGCTCAACAGCTACGGCAAGACCCGCCACAAGCAGCGCTCTACTTTGGCGATCGCTGCTATCAACAGCAAAAGTATGAAGCTGCCTTAGAACACTATCAGCAAGTTGCCCAAAAGCAGGTAGGAAACGTTAATTTCTATCAATCCCTGGCAACCTGTTACAAAAAACTAGAGCAGCTTGATGCGGCGATCGAGACTTACCATCAAGGCTTGACTCATTACCCAAAAGAACTCGCTCTCTATTTAGCGCTCATTGCTGAGCTTCAAAATGCAGGCAAGTTAGAAGAAGCCATACAAATTGCAACAGACGCAACGCAATTATTTCCTGACAATATCGCCTTGAAGCTTGAAAAGCAGCGCTTGTTACCTTTGATTTATCAAACGGCTGAGGAGATTTCAGCTTATCGATCGCGCTATGCACAAGCGCTAGATGCCTTAGTCAAACAAACCACGTTTGAAACGTTTGAACACTATCAAACAGCGTTAGAAGGCATTGGACGAGGCACCAATTTTTTGCTGTCTTACCAGGGGAAAAACGACCTCGAGTTGCAAAAGCAATATGGTGAGTTTGCCCATCAAATCATGGCAGAGAACTATCCTCAGTGGAGCCAATCTCTACCGCTAAAGCCACTTAACCCTGGTGAAAAAATTCGGGTTGGTTACGTCTCTGGTTGTCTGTGGGAGCACACTGTTGGCAAGCTCATGATTGGCTGGTTGCGTCACCACGATTCAGAAGCGTTTGAACTATACACCTACAACGTTCGTGATTGTTACGATCAATTGACTCAAGAGTATCGTGCTTATAGCGATCGTTTCTATCAAATGCCTCAAGACTTAGAACCGATTTGCAAACAGATTATTGAGAACCAATTACACATCCTGGTCTTTTTTGATCTGGGAATGCAGGGGTTAATGACGCAACTAGCCGGACTGCGATTGGCACCGATTCAATGTTCTACCTGGGCACATCCCGTTACGTCTGGATTACCCACTGTGGACTATTTTTTATCCAGCGAGTTAATGGAACCAGAAAATGCGGAGGATCATTACTCGGAAACGCTCATTCGGTTGCCAAAGATTGGAATTTCCTATGCGCAACCCCTCATTCCACCCCCAACAAAAACACGCGCTGCTTTTGGGCTGCGTGAGGATGCCGTTGTGTATTTAGCGTGTCAGTTATTGTGTAAGCTATTGCCACAGCATGACTATCTTTTTGCCGCGATCGCCCGTCATGTACCCAACGCGCAGTTTGTTTTTATTGCCCGTCCATCCAGTGCTTACGTGTTGGAACAGTTCAACCAACGCCTGAAACGAGCCTTTGCCAGCTTTGGGTTAGAGAGTGAGGATTACTGCGTTCTGTTGCCGCCGCAAAACCAGGCAGATTACTGGGATTTGAACCAGCGATCGGATGTTTTCCTTGACAGTTTGGGTTGGTCAGGTGGACACACCACGCTAGAGGCGATCGCGTGCAACCTGCCAGTAGTCACCTGTCCTGGCGAATTTATGCGAGGTCGCCATTCCTACGGTATTCTTCAAGCACTAGGTGTTACGGAGACGATCGCGCAAACCGAAGCCGCTTATATTGAAATCGCCGCGCGTTTAGGACAAGAGCCCGCCTGGAGACAGCAGCTAGGGGCAACCATGCGCGATCGCTATGCCAATTTGTATGACGATCGTACCTGTGTTGCCGCACTGGAAGCGTTCTACCAGCAAGCGTTAAATGACGCAACCAAGCTATAACAACGACCCTGTTTCGTTTGGTCGTGTACGGCGCTGACTCCCCACTCCCGACCCTCGACTCCCCACACCCTAATTTCCTGCTCACAACTTAGGACTGCTGTATGGATAGAGAACCTGTTGCTGCTGAAACGACCGCGTCTACTCAGACTTTGGGACAGGTTTTAGGCATTGATCTGGGCGGTAGCGCCATTAAATTAGGACGCTTTAACCAGGATGGTCGCTGCTTACAGTCGCTAACAGTGCCGACTCCTCAGCCTGCTACCCCTGATGCGGTTTTGGTGGCAATGCTTGATGCGATCGCCCAGGTTGATCCAGATCATCAGGCAATCGCGATCGGCGTGGGTACCCCCGGGCCTGCCGACGCCACCGGACGCATTGCAAGAGTAGCAATTAACCTGGCAGACTGGCACGATGTCCCCCTGGCAGAGTGGCTTGAAGTCAAGACTGACCGTCCTACCGTGTTGGCTAACGATGCTAACTGTGCGGGGTTGGGTGAAGCGTGGCTGGGCGCAGGACGTTGGTATCGCAACCTGATTTTGCTGACGTTAGGGACTGGGGTTGGAGGCGCAATTATTCTGGATGGCAGGTTGTTTACCGGGCATCACGGCGCAGCAGGCGAACTCGGTTTGATTACGCTGAACCCAGACGGACCGCCCTGCAACAGTGGCAATCGTGGGTCGCTAGAGCAATACGCCTCCGTGCCAGCGATTCGACGACGAACCGGGATGGAACCTGATGAGTTGAGTGCGCTAGCGATCGCAGGTGATGCCAAAGCCTTGGCATTCTGGCAGGAGTACGGGCGCGATTTAGGCGCAGGGTTGGCAAGTTTGGTATACGTGCTGACTCCAGAAGCGATCGTCATCGGTGGCGGTGTCTGCGCCAGTGCCGATCTTTTCTTTCCAGCGATCCAGGCGGAACTGGAACAGCGAGTCTTACCCAGTTCGCGAGCCGGACTGCAACTGTTGCGGGCAGAGCTAGGCAATCAGGCTGGTATGGTCGGCGCAGCGCGGTTGGCGTGGCAAAAGCATTTGGAAGCGGCACGTTAGATGTGGGGAGTGGGGAGTCGGGAGTGGGGAGTGGGGAGTCGGGAGTGGGGAAGGCTAAAGGATGAAGGCTAAAGGATGAAGGCTAAAGGCTAAAGAATTAGGTCACTTCTGCCTTCTGCCTTCTGCCCTCTGCCTTCCTCTGTCTATACGCCTAACTTTTCCAACACCGATCGCGTTGAGACAATATGCCGATCGAGTCCCAGCGCTTTTGGGTCAACGCCTAGCGCGAGCGCGATTAGCTGAGGCAAGTGAAGTACGGGCAGACCGAGCTTTTTCCCAATTACGTTCTCGACTTCGGGTTGGCGAGAGTCCAGGTTCAGGTGGCACAGGGGGCAGGGAGTGACCATGCAATCGGCTCCTTGCGCGATCGCATCCTGAAGGTGCATCCCGGCCATCTTGAAGGACTGATCGGTGGCGTAGCTGGAGAGGGGCCAGCCGCAGCATTGGGTGCGTCCGCGATACAGGACGGGGGTAGCGCCGATCGCGCGAAAGACATTCTCCATTGACTGCGGATTGTAGGGATCGTCGTAAGGCAAGTGATCTTGAGCACGCAGCAAGTAGCAGCCGTAGAAGGCAGCGCATTTCAGCCCTGACAGTTTGCGAGTTACTTTAGCAGCAAGGGCATCCAACCCATAGTCACCGACGATCGCCCACAGCAAATGTTTGACATCCGTACTGCCTTTGTAGGGCGAGCAGCCTTCGTGTTTGAGCAAACCGTTGATGCGATCAACATAGGCAGGGTCACTTGTCTGCCTTTCTTTGAGCCGCTCATCCACATGCCCAATCACGCCCTGACACGTGCTGCAATGCGTAAGCAGCGGCAGATTCAGCGATTCTGCCAGGGCAATATTGCGGGCATTGACCGTATCTTCTAAAAACTGAGAATCTTCTTTGAACGTGCCCGAACCGCAGCAGGATGCCTTCTTAAGCTCAATCAGCTCGATACCGAGTGCCTGAGTCAGCGCTTGCGTTGATTGGTGCAATTCTCGACAAGCTCCCTGAGCGACACACCCTGGGAAGTAGGCGTATTTGAGAGTAGACTCTAACATTATTTAACGAAGTACAAAGGACAGGTGCTCAAGGAGTCGGAGCGGCTCTTGCCTGGCTCCCTAACCACCGTTTGCCAGTTTTCACGCGGCTTTCTCCTTAATCATGCCTTTTTTCGGCAGGAACGGCACCCCCAATTTCGACCTTGCGACCAAAGCAGCAAAATCGCCATTTGAAAGGACTTTTGCCGTTGCTTGGTTTCGTTTTTGCCCCTGATCTTCTATGCTTAGAGTTTGGCTCACTTAGGAAAGCGTCTGCGAATGATTCGGACGATCACGCTTTCAGATAAGATCAGGGAATGTTTGTGATTAGCTACTTCTGCATTGTGAGGTTTTAGACGCCTCTAATGCCGATGAGCCAATCATCAAACAGGTTTTACTGCATAACCATCGCCGCTGCATTGATTGAGGAAGTTTATGACCGAGACAGAAATTTTTGACAAAGTTCAGAAGATCGTAGCTGAACAGTTGGGTGTTGAAACGAGTGAAGTCACGCCTCAAGCTAGCTTTGCGAACGATTTAGGAGCCGACTCTCTGGATACCGTTGAGCTAGTGATGGCGCTTGAAGAAGAATTTGACATCGAAATTCCCGACGAAGCGGCAGAGGAAATTGCCACTGTGCAGTCGGCCGTAGACTATATCAACAATAAAGTAGCGGCATCGGCTTAGGTTCAAGTGATCAGCAAACAGTGAACAGTAACGTTCTGTTCGTAATCATTGATTCCCAAGAACCACTGATTATTGACGGTTAAAGACTGTTCACTGAAGCTTAAGCCTGCTCACTGTGTTTGTGTTCTTCTGTGTTCTGCATTCTGGGTATCGACCCCTCACGTTGAAGCCATGACAAGTATCGATCGTAAACGCGTTGTCGTCACAGGACTGGGCGCGATTACCCCAATTGGAAACACCCTGCCCGAATACTGGGAAGGGTTAATGAGTGGGCGCAATGGCATTGGTCCCATTACCCTGTTTGATGCCTCTCGGCATGACTGCCGGATAGCAGGCGAGGTGAAAGGGTTTGATCCGCACGTCTATATGGATCGGAAAGAAGCGAAGCGCATGGATCGGTTCGCTCAGTTTGGCGTTTCTGCCAGTAAGCAAGCGCTTGCCGATGCCAAATTTGTCATCAACGATCTGAATGCAGAGCAGGTAGGTGTTCTCATTGGCACGGGCATTGGTGGGTTGAAAGTGCTGGAAGATCAGCAAGAAATCAACCTGACTAAAGGTCCCGATCGCTGTAGCCCTTTCATGATTCCCATGATGATTGCCAATATGGCAGCGGGGCTGACTGCGATTCATACGGGCGCAAAAGGTCCGAATTCCTGTTCTGTAACTGCCTGTGCGGCGGGATCAAACGCGATCGGCGACGCCTTCCGACTCGTGCAAAACGGCTATGCCCAGGCCATGATTTGTGGTGGCACCGAAGCGGCTGTTACGTCTCTCTCCGTTGCTGGGTTTGCGGCTTGTAAAGCCATGTCTACCCGCAACGACGATCCTGCCCACGCCAGTCGTCCCTTTGATCAAGACCGGGATGGCTTTGTGTTGGGCGAAGGTAGCGGTATTTTGATTCTTGAAGAACTGGAGCATGCTCTAGCTAGGGGTGCACGGATCTACGCTGAGATTGTGGGCTATGGCGCGACCTGCGATGCGTATCACATTACCTCTCCCGTTCCCGGTGGTGAAGGTGCTGCAAGAGCCATTTCGCTCGCGCTCAAAGATGCCAACCTCACGCCTGAACAGGTGAGCTATATCAATGCCCACGGCACCAGCACGCCAGCAAATGACTCAACGGAGACGGCAGCGATGAAAAAGGCGTTGGGCGATCATGCCTACAACATTACCGTTAGCTCGACGAAGTCCATGACGGGGCATCTGCTGGGCGGCTCTGGTGGCATCGAGGCTGTAGCAGCGGTGATGGCCGTAGCCAACGATCGCGTTCCCCCTACGATTAACCTCGTCAACCCTGACCCTGCTTGTGATCTAGACTACGTGCCCAATCACAGCCGTGAGCAGATAGTAGATGTAGCCCTATCTAACTCCTTTGGGTTTGGTGGACATAACGTCACGCTGGCATTCAGAAAGTATCGCTAATCTTTGCTCTTTGTCAGTTACTCGCGTGTTAAACCTTTGTGTGTTAGACCTTCGTATCCGATCGCCTCACATTGCCCTATTCAGGATCTAAGCCATGACGACAACGACCACTCGCTTTCCGATCGACCTCGGCGCTTACAAGCCGCTTAAGCTAGACCCTGCCAACAAAACGCTGACTGACGAACAGCGCGAAACCCTCAAAGCCAACATTCAGCTTTGCCGGGACGCAATTATCTTTTTCACTGCAACGGGTGCAGCAAGAGGGGTCGGCGGTCACACGGGCGGACCTTATGACACCGTGCCTGAAGTCGTGATTTTAGATGCTCTTTTCCGCAGCGCGCCCGATCAGTTCGTGCCCATCTTCTTCGACGAGGCAGGTCATCGCGTCGCCACCCAATATTTAATGGCAACCCTTCACGGTGACTTGCCTGCCGAACAGTTGACTCGCTACCGGGAAGCACACGCGCATTTGCCTGGACACCCAGAACTCGGACTCACTCCGGGTGTGAAATTTAGCTCCGGTCGTCTCGGTCACATGTGGCCTTATGTTAACGGTGTGGCGCTGGCAAACCCTGGCAAAACGGTTTTCTGCCTTGGTTCAGATGGGTCTCAGCAAGAAGGGAACGATGCGGAAGCGGCACGGTTAGCGGTGGCTCAGCACATCAACGTCAAGCTGATCATTGATGACAACGATGTGACGATCGCTGGGCATCCCTCCAAATACCTCCCTGGTTACAGCGTTGCCAAAACACTAGAAGGGCATGGCCTCAAGGTCTTGGAAGGCAATGGCGAAGATCTGGATGATCTGTACGCTCGCATTATTGAAGCGATCGCGACACCAGGACCGATCGCAGTTGTTAACAAGCGCCCCATGTCCGTTGGCATCGAAGGCCTAGAAGGTTCCACTCACGGTCATGATGTTATTTCGGTAAAACTGGCGATTGCCTACCTGGAGAAACGCGGTTTAACGGCAGCAGTGGACTTTTTGAAGGCGATCGAAACGCCCAAAAATCCCTACAAGTTCATTGGTGCAGGCGACAAGTGGGACTCCAACCGCAACGTCTTTGGCGATGCGGTGAATGCGGTATTGGATGGCATGAGCGAAGCCGATCGCAAAGCCAAAGTGCTGGTGATCGACAGCGACCTCGAAGGCTCCTGCGGTTTGAAGAAAATCCACGATGCTCATCCCGAAGTCTTCATCCCCTCTGGCATTATGGAGCGGGGTAACATTTCGGCAGCAGCGGGCTTTGGCATGGAGAAAGGCAAACAGGGTATTTTCGCAACCTTCGCCGCCTTCTTAGAAATGTGCATCTCCGAAATCACGATGGCGCGGTTGAATTACTCCAACCTGCTTTGTCACTTCTCCCATTCCGGCATCGACGACATGGCAGACAACACCTGCCACTTCGGCATTAACAACTTCTTTGCCGACAACGGGCTGGACGATGGCTACGAAACCCGCCTTTACTTCCCTGCCGATGCAGGCCAAATGAAAGCGGTTGTCAAAGGTGTTTTCCACGACCCAGGTCTGCGCTTCATCTTCTCCACCCGTTCCAAAACGCCGAACATTCTCGATGCCAGTGGCAAAGACCTGTACGGCGAAGGCTATACCTTTGTACCCGGCAAAGATGAAGTGGTACGCGAAGGCACCGCCGGCTACATCGTCAGCTTTGGTGATGGTTTGTATCGTGCGCTGGATGCTGTGCATCGCCTGAAGCAAGAAGGCATTGACGTTGGTTTGATCAACAAGCCGACGTTGAATGTGGTGGATGAAGCGACGATCGCCAAAATCGGTGCAACCCCCTTTGTCATCGTCGTCGAAGCCTTCAACCGCAAAACAGGTCTAGGCAGCCGCTTTGGCACCTGGCTTTTGGAGCGCGGCCTGACTCCCAAGTATGCTCACCTCGGCACCCACAAAGAAGGCTCCGGTGGTCTGTGGGAACAGTATCCCCACCAGGGCATTGACTCAGACGGCATTATCGCCAAAGTCAAGGAACTGGTTGGCTAACTGAAGCCACTGATTTCAATAGTCTCTACACACTAATGGACTGAGCGTTGCGGTTAACTACCCAGCCCTCAGTCCATTGTTATAGTGAGGCTAGTCGTCCGGTATGAACTCGCTAGCAGCGTAAGCGGCTGACAGACATGACTATCACCACGCAACGACTTACACTACAAGACTTTCTCAAGCTGCCTGACATCGAAGAATCGCCAGCCTGGGAGTTTGTGGCGGGAAACGTTAGCCAAAAACCGATGCCTACCGCTCACCACAGCATTTTGCAGAAGCGTCTGACGGCTGCGATCGATCAGGCTGATTCACCCTATGAAGCGTTTCCAGAACTGCGCTGTACACTGAGCAACAACTCTGTCGTACCTGCCATTACCGTGATTCATCGCAATCGCGTTCCGTCTGAAAATAGTCCCATTTCAGGCGCACCCGAGTGGATGATTGAGATTCTGTCTCCTGAGCAAAGCACCACAAAATTGATTGCCAAAATTCAAGCCTGCTTGGCGGAAGGAACACAGCTTGGATGGCTAATCGATTCAACCGAGCGCGTCATTATGGTGCTGCTACCCGATCGCCGCCTGATGCTGTTGAGCAATGGCGATCGTCTACCTGTCCTGCAAGACTTACCGCTCGTTTTAACCGTTGATCAAGTCTTTGCCTGGCTACAACCATTATCAAAACCATAGTTATTAAGCCTGACGGGTGTTAGGTTAAAGAGTGAAAGTGCTGTTTCATCAGTCCTGGATACTATATGTCTTCGGCTACCATCACCACGATCGTCACCATGCTCGAATCCCTGCCCGACGCTATGCAGGAGCAAGTTGCAGAGCATATCCGTGAACTCATCGCCGACTTGGAAGATGACGCACAGTGGGAGTCTTCCTTTAAACGGACTCGTAACAGTCTGGCTGCTGCAGCCCAACAAGCAAAGCGCGAAATTGCAGAGGGGCAGTCAACACCAATGGATTACGAACAACTGTGAAATCTGCAACGCTGCCGTCATTTTGGGCTGAGTATAGACAGTTGAGTGACCCAATCAGAGCGGCAGCACGAAAAGCCTATCGACTTTGGGCAGAGAATCCGTTTCATCCATCTTTGCATTTCAAATGCATTGACAGCGAGGAAGGCATTTGGTCAGTTCGTATCACCCGAAGCTGTCGTGCGCTTAACGTTTTGGAAGGGGAAACGGTGACATGATTTTGGATCGGTAATCACGATAATGTAAGCGTTTCTACGCATGAGCTTTCAGCAGAGCGAAGACCACTCACCTCGCTTCTCAAATGCTGTTGACTCGGCTTGACGATCGCCTCAATACTCCATCACCTCAATACTCAGCTAGACGATCGCAGCGACAGTGGTCAAATCCTAGCTGCACCCGTAGAGTTGTTGCACTCAAACAAGTGGTTGTATACCATCTGCACGCATTAACCAAGCCGTAACTTGTGAAAGTCTTGCTTGAACGAGGACTTGACATCCCTAACTTGTAAGGCTTTTCATAAGCACCCTATCAAGTCAAGCGTTATTTGGGACTTCACCCTAATGTATTTCCAATGTATTTCCGAATCAACACCCTGATTATGGGTATCTATAAACCAATTGTCTCCAAACCTTACAAGAAGTAGACAACTACATACTACAATTGTAGTATATCATAGGCACTATGTAATACAAACATTACAGCTTTCTATGCTCTGTTTACTTATTGCCATCTCAGATGATGCTACATTGCGTCGTTGCGACATGTTCTAGTCGGAGCAGGGTGCTATTGGGGTATCAGGGAATGTATTTGTCGGGTGTTTAGCACCCATTTATATTGCGTCATTGACCGCTGAGAGTAAACCTCGAAACACAGAAGGCCACTCCCCTCACCACCGATATTTGGTGCAGTTCAACGGCAAGGGCAATCGCCTTCGACGGACTTCAAGAAGCGATATCTCTTTCGGTGGTCTTTCTAGCTAGGGAAGTACCAACTAACCCTGTTACCAAACCCAGAATGCGAAAGCAGGAACAAGCGAATCAGGATCAAAACTATGCCTTACGAAACTTTGCCATTAGACGCTCGCAATCCCGTACTCTCCTGGGCAGGCCACCCACTGGCACACGAGGAAGTAAAGATGGCACGGAATGTTGCCTCACTACCCTTTGTGTTTAAACACGTCTCCCTGATGCCGGATGTGCATTTAGGTAAAGGAGCGTTGGTTGGTTCCGTTGTGGCAACTAAGGACGCGATCGTGCCCGCTGCAGTTGGAGTAGACATCGGCTGTGGTATGGCCGCGATCAAAACGCCTTACACGGCTACTCAATTAGACGGCAAGCTGAAGCAAATCCGGTTGGATATCGAAGCGGTAATTCCCACAGGCTTCAATGAAAACAAGGAGATTGAAAAGATAGTCTCTAACTGGCAAGGATGGCAGGAATTCAAGCATATACATCCGAAAGTGCAGGGGTTGGAAGGCAAGGCAACCAAGCAGATGGGTTCACTCGGTGGTGGCAATCACTTTATTGAAATCTGCGTCGACACCGAAGAGCAAGTCTGGTTAATGTTGCACTCTGGCTCACGGCACATTGGTAATGTGCTCGCGCAACGTCATATCGAAACCGCGAAGGAACTAGCAAAGTTGGTAGGAGCTAAACTACCCGACCCTGACTTGGCGTATTTTGTTCAAGATACACCGGAGTTTGCTGCCTACTGGCACGATTTGCAATGGGCACAGAGCTACGCTCTTTACAATCGAGTCGTGATGATGACACGAGTCCAGCGGATCGTTGAGCAGCGCTTAGCAGGTGGTAAACCGATGAAAGCATTGCTGAAAGTCAACTGTCATCACAACTATGCTGAACAGGAAACCCATTATGGTGAGAAAGTGTATGTGACGCGCAAAGGTGCAGTACGTGCCCGCGAGACTGACTACGGCATTATTCCTGGCAGCATGGGTGCTCAGTCGTTTATTGTAAAAGGCAAAGGCAATGCCCACAGCTATTGCTCTTGCTCGCATGGCGCAGGACGGTTAATGTCTCGCAACAAGGCAAAGCTCCACTTCAGTTTGGATGATTTGATCCAACAAACAAATGGGGTGGAATGCCGTAAAGATACTGGAATGCTTGATGAGATTCCAGGTGCTTACAAGCCGATCGCACAGGTCATGGCAAATCAGTCAGATCTGGTCGAGATTGTCGCCACGCTCAAGCAGGTTATCTGTGTGAAAGGTTAGACATAGAGTTAGCAACCAGTCTTTCGTCCATCGCTTAAACCAACAAATGAGATAGCGGGACAAGAAGTACACCTTAAGGTTGAGATTTCAACCCACAGCTTTAAGTCTCGCCATTCTCTCCCTTAGTAGCCTCGTAGCCTAATTAGGCAACCACCTTCAAACTGTTAACTCAACTGCCAATTATTACGCCGCTTGAAGGCTAGTGGGCACCATCCCACTGAGGATGGCTTGAAAATAAGCAACCTCGCCTCTCACAGAAGGCAGTGTAGACAGCACTAATAGTATCTCCTGAAACTCCTGGAGCGAGAGTTGACTGGCCTGCAGCAAATCCTTAGTTAGCCTGCCGTGTAAGCTTTGTACCAGCAGTTCCACAGTATTTTGGTGTGCTCTTAAGTCAAGCTCACCTCGTTGAAACTGTTTTGGGGAAACGCCCCACTTTAGAATTTGCAGACTGCTTTGGGGGGACGCTCCCAGAAAGCTAGATTTGGCAACTTCTTGCACCAGTTTAGCAAGCCCCCACTTCATCATTTGCTCTGGTTCCAATAGCTTCGAATCATCGCAAAGTGTCTTAAGAATCGTAAGCTGCTGCATGAGAACGTGTCGCGAAAACGGCGTTACCTCAGCCACAATCATGTCACCAGAACTGCTTACTTGAGCGTTGTAGGCTGTTTCAAGGACATTAATTAACGTATTAATATCTGTCTGCTTTTCCCAGTTCACCTGACCCAGAAAGAAGCATTCTTCGTAGCCAAGTTGTATCCCTTCAAAATAGATCGGTAGTTGCTTTCCAGACTCTAGAAGTTTGTATAGAGCGACTTCCAGGCTTTCTGCAGGCCATCCCAGGTTGCGAACCAACAAAAATTTGAGATGACCAAACTCCGAGTAGACTAGTGCATTCAACAGTAAATGAACCGCTTCGCCAACGTTTTGACCCAGTACGAAGCGATTTGGAGCATGAATGTTAATGGGTTGCTCCTGCTGGATTTTGTGATCAATTTGTTGGCACATAGAACTGTTGTCCAGCATGTGCGTGAACCGCACCATGCCGTAGCGCACACGTCCACGTTCCGCTGCTGCTGCCAGAAGCCATTCAGCAACTTTCTTAGTGGCAGCGTAAACTTCAGCGGTGTAGTAGCGAGACGCCTTTCCAGTCGAGGAAAACACGCACTGCTGAACACCATACTCCTCGCAAAGCCGAATGATATTTTGAGTTCCAAAGACATTGGTCGTGATTGTCTCATGAATGCGTTTCTCTGCTACGCCAGGTAAGCGCTGTGCCGCGAGATGAAACACAATATCTGGTTTTTCAGTGGCAAAAATCTGTTGCTGGGCCTCATAATCTCGAACATCAGCTGCATATAGAAGAACTCCTGGCTGTTGCCCTTCAATGGGTTGCAGAACGAGTTGAGAACAGCATCGGCCATGATCGACCGAAATAATTCGATCAACCCCTAGTTCAACCAGTCTTTGAATGAGATGGCTTCCCACACAGCCTTCACCACCCGTGACTAAGACAACCTTATGCGCGAGTTGGCTTCGTACGTCAGCCTCATATAGATGCAATTGACGTGTGCGAGCTTCCCGAAAGGGATCGTCTTGCAGTTGTCCTGCTGCCTGGTAAGCCTGAATAAGCGACTGGGTCAATTGCTGAAGTTGTACCAATATTTGAGCGTCTTGAGGTGCCGGACTTCCAGGTGGCACTAGCGCCTGCATAGATTGGATGACCGAGCTGACGGTGGGGAGTACAGGCTGCATGGTTTGTAGGAATGAGCTTACATGGCATCAAAAAGTCCCCGATCTTTTAGATCGGGTTATTTGTTCATCCAGAAAACGTATCTCTGCCTTGGAGGTAACCGTGCAAAGCACAGCCATTAGCAATCGTGGGGACACCTTGAATGCATCCGTACACGCCACGAACGATGGAGGTCTTACGCCTTGAGGGTTGCACTCTTTGATGCGGTAAAACTGCTAGACGCAGAGCTACTTTTCACCGTTGATGCGGCTAGACGGGTTGGCAGACTAAAGCGGAGAGGTGGTCACCAACATTAACCGGGAACTAAGATGGTGGGGAGCCGATTCATCTTCGAAGAGGCTTTCAATGTCTTTGAAAAGATCATCACAGCCAAAGTGAGATTAAAGACTATTGACGGGGAACAAGTCACTATAAGCACATGATACAAGTCTGAATAGTGGTGAGACTTGAGGGATCTTACGAGATCTCAATCGGTACGCAGAATTTCTATACTTGTATTGCTCGGTGTTTCTACGCTCTACAATTGTTAAAAGACTGAGAAGACAGCGCGAAATCTATGATGAAGGGTAGTGTAAGAGCATCGATTGCGCTCAAAATTCCTCTACAGGTTTACAAGCCAAAACGTGGTCACTCATCAACGTTTTTAGCGATCGTGTGGAACAAGCAGCAAGGTGAATACAGGCGCTTAAGCAGTGCAATAGCAAGCAAAAATCCGTTTATTTAGAACCATTAGGAACTGAAAGATTTGCTCAGCAATGGGTTGGAGGAACTTGTCGCCTGTGTCGTTTTGCTGCATACGCCAAGGAAAACCAGAGCCTTGTTCAGTACTGTGTTAGAAGCGCTGAACGAGGCTCCGTTAAACGTTACTTAACCTCAATCACTTATTGTTACTGTTAGCACTGGTGCGAACGCGTTCGGCAACCTTTTCAGGTACTTCCTGGAGGTGGTCATACTGCCAGTGGAAGAACCCAACACCCAATGTGAGCGATCGCAATTCCACAATCAGGTCATGCATTTCTGCCTGTGGGATGTGAGCAGCGACTTGGTCCCATCCGTACCAGTCAGCTTTGGCATCGTAACCAAGAATTTGCCCACGTCGTCCACTGACTAGCCGTAACACTTTTGCCGTAAATTCTGATGGGACAGAAATTGCAACGTTCAGAATGGGTTCCAGTAGGGTCGGTTCACATTTAACCATTCCTTCTTGCATTGCCACCCGTGCGGCTTGCTTAAAGGCTTGCTCTGAACTATCGACCGAGTGGTAAGAGCCACTGGTTAGTGTAACGGCCACATCCACGATCGGAAAACCAAGCGGGCCATGAATCAGACATTCACGAACACCCGTTTCAACAGCAGGAATATACTGACGTGGCACAACCCCGCCCACAATTTTCTCGTTAAAGTTAAAGCCTTCCCCACGCGGTAGAGGCTGGATATCAAGATAAACATCGCCAAACTGCCCGTGTCCACCTGTTTGGTGTTTGTACCGCCCATGCACGCTTGTCGTTTTGCGAATGGTTTCCTTGTAAGGTACCTGGGGAAGGTGGGTGTGCATCGGCAGATTGTATTTACGCTTGAGGCGATCGAGGGCAACCTGAAGATGAATTTCGCCCTGTCCCCAAAGGATAATTTCGTGGGTGGAGTCGTTTTGTTCCCAGGCGAGAGCGGGGTCTTCCTCTAGTAGTTTGGTGAGAGCACTGCTCAGCTTCACTTCATCACTGCGCTTTTCGGCGGCGATCGCCAGAGCGAACACGGGTGCAATCCGCTCGGCTTTGGGCAGTTCGCTGACGAGCGCTCGATCAGTGGTGAGTGTATCGCCTGTTTTGATACCATCCATGCGGCCCAACGCCACGATTTCTCCCGCAACGGCTGCGGTGAGGTTCTGCTGTTGGCTACCCATGAGTCGGTAGATCCCACCTACCCGCACGCCGTTTAGCACAATGCCATCTGTTAACGTACCTTGCCAAACGCGCACTAGAGAGAGCTTACCGCCCTGAGGCGTGTAGTAGGTTTTCAGAACCTGCGCGAGGGGAGCCGTGGTGTGAAGAGAAATACCCCGATGATCTGCGGTCGTTTCAGGATCAGGTGCTTCGCGTAGTAAGGCTTGGAGCAAGGGACGAACCCCAAAATCACGATCGGTCACGCCAATGAACACTGGCACAATCTGATCGGCACCCAGTTCCAGTTTCAAGTCCTGAAGGATTTCTTCTTGGGGTGGTTCGATGTCTTCCAGCAGTTCTTCAAGCAGATGGTCATCAAATTCGGCCAGGGTTTCCAGCATTTCGGCACGGGCAGTTTGCTCTTGCTCACGTAGGGTTGCTGGTAATGGCACGGGGTCAGCCGGGGCACCGGGATGGTAGTGATAGGCTTGTTCGGTCACCAAGTCGATGAATCCTACCAGCTTTTCACCCTGCCCGATCGGGTACTGGTGTGCCACCAAGGGACGACTAGAGACTTTTTTGAGCGCTTGTAGGACATCGGTAAACGCCACGTCGGCCCGATCCATTTTGTTGATGAACACCAGATGGGGAATGTGCCAATCGTCCAGAAATTTGAAGAGGGGAGCCAGGATGAGTACGCGATCGGCAACGGGTTCACACACCACCACCACTGCATCAACGCCAATCAGTGCGTGGCATGTTTCTTGAGCAAATTCAATGGACCCAGGGCAATCCAGAAAGGTAAAACGAACGCCGTCGTACTGGGTACTGGCGGCGTTGATTTCTACAGACATTTGGCGATCGCGGGCTTCTGGGCTGCTATCCCCTACGGTATTTTTGTCCTGGATGTTCCCTTTACGTGTAATGGCATTAGTCACCGACAGAATGCTTTCTAACAGGGTCGTTTTACCGCTGAGATAGGGACCCACGATCGCCACGTTTCGGGATCCCGGCAGTGCGTTCTCGTTCATAAATTCCTCGCCAGCAAACACTAAACAACAGTTGGCTGGCTTAAACGGGAACGGTTTTGGGCAAAACCTGGAGGTTAAAGCCAGTCAGTCGCCTTCCAGAAGGAGAATCAACCGTTATGCTCCATGCACTGGAATAGCTATGTCATTGATTGTGGGAGCATTAAACGAAGCAAGCAAAAACCTCCGGTTTGTCTTAAGGAAAAGTTAAACAATAATGAAGTAGCGTGTCTATTTGTTTTCCCTGCTCAAGCTTGATGGAAAACGCAAGTTAAGGTTTGAAATGAGCCCCGTAGAAGCGAAGGCCGGCTGTCTTTAACTCTGTCCAAGCGAATTCATGCTGGGGGCTGCATTTCCTAAACGTTGGATCTGGATTGCATTGCAATCACCCCACGTCTAGGATGGGGTTCGGATCAGCGGGATGTTATGAACTGCGTAAACTGACCTTTGCTGAAAGTGGTTCAACCAAAACCCATCCTAAACAAGGCTGACTCGACCAGGAAGTTTAGATGCTTTCTTTAGCATTCCTCGCTTTGGTGGTTTCACCTGATATTTCGTGGAGTCTCCTGCATAAGCTCATGCATCAATGTTTCAACCACTCGCGACCCAGCCCTCGCTGCCAATTCTATAGACCCAGCTACAAAGGAATGAGCTCTTTGCATTGAGTTGTTAGCCTATGAGAGTGACCACTAATCATAAAATCTAAAATCGGATGGATGGATTTCTCAATCTCAGTAAACCGATCGGATTCACGTCTCACGATTGCGTTGCAAAGGTGCGGCGCTTGTTGCAGATGAAGCGAGTGGGACATGCAGGCACCTTGGATCCGTCCGCGATCGGGGTTTTGCCGATCGCGTTGGGCAAAGCGACACGTCTGCTCCAATTTCTCCGTCAGGATAAAGCCTATCGAGCCACGGTGCGGTTAGGAATCAGCACAACCACCGATGATTTGGATGGTGAAACGCTGATGGCTCATCCAGTGACGGGGCTTGATTTGGCAAGCGTCAAAGAAGCTCTGAAGCACTTTCAAGGCACAATCCAGCAAATTCCACCGAACTATAGTGCCATCCAGGTACAGGGAAAACGTCTGTATGATCTGGCGCGGGCAGGCGAAGTGATCGTTGCAAAACCTCGTACTGTTCACGTCTTCAGCCTTGAGGTACTGGACTGGCGGCCAGGGGACTTTCCTGAACTAGATCTGGCGATCGCGTGTGGTCCCGGAACCTACATTCGGTCGATCGCCCGTGATCTGGGCAATGCCTTGAAAACAGGGGGAACGTTGGCAACTCTGACACGCACAGCAAGTAGCGGCTTTGAATTGACAGACAGTCTAACGTTGGAAACGTTGGAAACACAGCAAGAACAAAAGCTTTTCCAACCCATTGAGCCAGTGAGAGCCTTACTTCACCTGAGTAGGATTGACCTGTCGGCGGCGATCGCTCGTCGCTGGTGCCAGGGGCAGCGCATTACCATTCAACCGGATGCAGACGGTCAGTGGAAAGAAGAGGACGCAGAAAAACTGAGGGACGATACAGGAGAACTGCAAATGTATGCAGTACCACCCCTTCAGCAACCGCTGCGGGTGCATCATGAAGACGGTCGGCTTCTGGGCATTGGTATACCCACCGATACGGAAGTTGGGATTATTTTGCTCTCTCAGATGGTCTTTGAGAGTGACGTTAGCTGATTACTCTAGGCGATTTTCTAACCAGACTTCCAAGTCAGCCAGGGGAGAAACGTTCAGTAAGGCAACTGCCAGTACTTCTAGCTGAGTCAGGTCAAACAAATTTGCATACCGTTTGCCAATTTCAGTATCGGGGCAATCTGCTGAAACTCGTTGACTAAAGACTCAGGTGGCTTTTCCAGTCGTTCACGCGATGTAACTTAGGGAGGAAAGGCGCGATCGCCACTGGAAAGTGTTAGCGCAAAATCTCTTTCTAGGGAGAATCATGACCGGTACAAGATGTCATTGGTAAACAAGACGCATACAGTAGTGCGATCGTACCATTTAAAGGTTTTTACAATCGCTCAGCTTAGATTTCTACCTGTAGCACGAACCTAATATAAAGTGCCGTGGACAAAAAAGACACATCAGTGATTCAGGAAGGGCGTGGGTTCATTCGTGCTGAGAAAAAGTAGTGCAGCAAAAGGTGCTGGCCTGTCGCGGTCATGATCGCTCTCCTCTTAACTGAACATCTTACCCACCACTCGCTTTACATTCCTTCACAGTTCGGTTACAGTAAGTACATATTATTCCCGTGCTTCGGCACACTGTTCATTTACAACGCACTTTTCTTACCATGACAACCACTTTACAGAGACGCGAGAGCGTCAACGTGTGGGAGCAGTTCTGCAACTGGGTGACCAGCACCGACAACCGCCTATATGTGGGCTGGTTCGGCGTCCTGATGGTTCCCACCCTGCTGTCTGCGACCATCTGCTTCATCATCGCCTTCATCGCTGCCCCTCCTGTGGACATCGATGGCATCCGTGAGCCCGTCGCTGGCTCCCTCATGTACGGCAACAACATCATCTCTGGTGCGGTTGTCCCTTCGTCCAACGCGATTGGTCTGCACTTCTACCCCATCTGGGAAGCCGCTTCCTTAGATGAGTGGCTGTACAACGGTGGCCCTTACCAGTTAGTGGTGTTCCACTTCCTGATTGGCGTCTTCGCTTACATGGGTCGTGAGTGGGAACTGTCCTACCGCCTCGGCATGCGCCCCTGGATCTGCGTCGCTTACAGTGCACCTGTAGCCGCAGCAACGGCAGTGTTCTTGATCTACCCGATTGGTCAAGGTTCCTTCTCTGACGGCATGCCTTTGGGTATCTCCGGTACGTTCAACTTCATGTTCGTGTTTCAGGCCGAGCACAACATTCTGATGCACCCCTTCCACATGTTGGGTGTGGCCGGTGTGTTCGGTGGCAGCTTGTTCAGTGCGATGCACGGTTCGTTGGTCACCTCCTCGTTGGTGCGTGAGACCAGCGAGAACGAGTCAGCGAATGCGGGTTACAAGTTTGGCCAAGAAGAAGAGACCTACAACATCGTCGCAGCACACGGCTACTTCGGTCGGTTGATCTTCCAATACGCGTCGTTCAACAACTCCCGCAGCTTGCACTTCTTCTTGGGTGCGTGGCCAGTGATTGGAATTTGGTTCACGGCGTTGGGCATCAGCACGATGGCGTTCAACCTGAACGGGTTCAACTTTAACCAGAGCATCATCGACTCGCAGGGTCGTGTGGTGGGTACTTGGGCGGACATCTTGAACCGGGCGAACCTGGGGATGGAAGTGATGCACGAGCGGAATGCGCACAACTTCCCCCTCGACTTGGCAGCGGGTGAAGCGGCTCCAGTCGCTCTCTCCGCTCCCAGCATCAACGGTTAATTGACTGGCTCCAAGTGAGTTTGGAAGCGCCCCGTGATGGGGCGCTTTTGCTATGTCTGTCACAGTCATGTCCAACCCCTTTATCAGCGCTCATGTGATTAGCCACTGGAAGATCCTTGATTAAAAGAGTTCTATTTTTCCGCAGCTTCAAGCAGCGCGTTAATACAAAAAGCCCCTTGAACCAAAGTTAAGGGGGCAACTACTGAGTAAAGTGAGGTGACACTGTCTACTTAATTCAAGAACTCTTTAGTTCGAGAACTCTAGATGAGGCTCTTTGCAAAAATCAAAGGATGCAGGAGCGGACACTCCATCGGCATACACAGCCCGTACCTGCCAGACGCAATTTGAGTCATCAGTTGCGGGTGCCCATTCCATCGTCCCAGTTTCACCGGGTGCGATCGCGCTGCCAGTAAATTCACCCCATGTGGTGCCATCTTCTGAAGCTTCAACATGTTCAATGGAAGAATTACCGCTGTTGGTCACTTTGAATGTCCAAGCTGCCTGTGCGGATGTGTGAAGTGCGGTAAGCGCAAGAATAGTAAGCAGACTGAGACAGGGTTTCCAGTAGAGTTTGATGTGCATGAGAGACTCTTCATAAGGTGAGCTTAGAGTACCCATGCAGAGTGAGAAAAAGCACATCACAAAGCAACTACTACTGAGACTCAAGCTTTTACGCTTAACTCCACATAGCAGAACAGACGAACCAGGCTACTTACCAAACCCGATTAGATGCACAAACTTGATAAAGAATCTCTTTCTGAGAAGTAAAGCTCTACCTCCAGTGGCAAGGTTTCTCTAGCCCTAAACCTTAAGACCAATCGGGATGACAGGATTCGAACCTGCGGCATCCTGCTCCCAAAGCAGTAGTACTGCATTACCAAGAACAGCGCTAGACTAGGCAGAGTAGGGGCTATCAGCACTGTTGGCAGGGTAATTAACCATCCTGAAACGTGTTGTAACGTCCCTAATCAGACACTAATTTAGGGCTGATTTAGGGCTGAAACATGGATGAAATAGAGCGGGTAAACGAGCGCTTAAAAGCTGCGAATGTCCCAGTACGGGTACGTTTGAAAGGAAAAAACTTGGCGCTACGTGCCACTCTGCCCAAGAAACCTGGAGACGGACTCGGTCGCAAGCAGTACGACATCAGTTTGCTGCTGTCTGCTACCAAAGATGGGCTAAAGCGAGCCGAGCGGGAAGCGCACAAGCTAGCTCAGAACTTAGCCGAAGGGTCTTTTGATTGGAAGCTTTACATCGGCTCGCAGCATGACCCACTGGCGAAGCCTATCGCCCAGTTGGTGAATGAGTTTAAGGATGAGTATTGCCGCACTCACCGCATTCAAGAAGCTACCTGGCGGAATACGTGGGCAGGAACGTTTCGCAAGCTTCCCGTAAACGAGCCTATCAGTGAAGCATTGCTGCTGGCAGCCGTCCTATCGACAGAGCAGGATAGTCGCAATCGTGAGCTTACCTGTCAACGGTTGCAACGGTTCGCTGCCTTTGCAGGTTTACAGGTGGATCTAAGTAGTTACAGTGGCGCTTATGAGCCAGAACCGCGTGATATTCCAACGGATGAAGCGATCATTGAATGGCGCGATCGCATCCCGAATCAAAGCTGGCAGTGGGTTTATGGCATGTTGGCAACATTTGGCTTAAGACCGCACGAAGCCTTTGCCTGCGAATTTATAGACCCGCTGACACTGAAGGTGCATCAGGACACGAAAACCGGGAGCCGTACCACCCGTGCCATCCTGCCAGAGTGGGCTAAACAGTGGCAGTTAATTGAGGTGAAGTGCCCCAACACGCGCAGTAAAAGCATCAAAGGCCGTGGTGGGTTGGTGAGCCGTCAGTTTGGCAGTGAGCGATACAACTTACCCTTTGTCCCCTACGATTTGCGCCACGCCTGGGCAGTGCGGGCATCGGTTGCGAAGGGGCTACCTGTGAGCACTGCCGCTGCGATGATGGGGCACAGTGTCACTACCCATACTCGCGTCTATCATCGCTGGTTGAGCGATGCCCAAAATGAGCGGGTCTATCGATCGCTGATTCTGGGTGAAAGTTAACCTACGGCTCGGAGCTTGCGAAAATGCCGCTGCAAGGCTTTTCTGCAACTCGGAATGTGATATTCCCACGTCGGGCGATCGCCCTTGCTGACGTTGCGAATTTCGCCCTTAGCCTCGCTGAATGCCCCATCAAGCCGCAATCTCTGGAGATGCTTCGGATTCTTCACGCCTTCATTTTGAAGCGCTGTTGCTGCGACGTTAGGCTCAGCCCACCCTTCAACATGGGCAGGAGTGCCAGCGATATAGTCGCGAAGCTGTCGCACCTCAGATTTAAGCTGGGCCATTTCGAGCAACATTTGGGCAAGCATTTTTTCGGCTTCTTGGGTCATGATGCCAAAGCCTCCCTTGTTAACTCTGGAATCGCAGCTTGAAGCGCTCTGAGAGGAATAATCTGCTTGATTGCCGATCGTGCTTCCTCGCAATCAGCGGCATCCCACATCTGCCGGATATTATCCAATTCGTCTTTGGAAAACCAGGAAGGTGGAGGCGATGCAGGCGTGTTCTCTCCGTAAGGGGCAGACTGCCCACTGTCACGATCAACAGCGGTTTCAACGCTGCCGGGTGGGGTTTCCTGTTTCTCCTCACACTTGCTCAAGAATCTTTCTGTGAGGGCTTTAAGGATGGTCTCGCGATCGATGTCCTCTCGATTGGTGATGGCGTACTGGCACTCGCGATCGCTACGTTTACCCTTACGACTGACTTGATCAGCCTCGTAGCCTAACTTGCGAAGCAGCTTGTTAACGGTTTGAGTTGGGGTATGCTTTGGCATGATGGTGAGCCGCAAAAAGCGGCGAAACTGGCGTGCACGGAGTAATGCCCACTCATGGACCGCGATCGCTTCTGGTGTCGCACTATCCCACTCCAACACGTTGCCATCGATAAACGGTTGTAGTGGGCATTCGTGCAGTAGTTTCGCCTTACCTGCAACAACTGATAAACGATGCGCAACAACAAACTGATGGCGCTTCGCAGCCGTGCTGACTTGATATAGCCAGTCCCATCGGTTGATCTGCTGAGCCGCTTCAGGATGTTGTGACAGCCAAAGCATCTCTGTCGTCTTCAAAAAGCGCCCGCGTTTGGCAATGACTGCCTTGAGAGCAAAATCCACATCGCTAAGCGGTACGCCAGGCAATTTGTCTTCCAGCAGGCATTTCTTGGCGACTAACCTTTGCGCGCTTGTTGAACTTGGATCGTTAAGGGCACTACGAGCTAAGGATGGTGTCAAATGGGACGTGTCAGCTTCTGCCCACTCGATCGCTTTTTCTCGGTCGATTTGCTCTAGAACTGCTTCCCAGTCGTCCGCAATGTGATCGATTCTGCCCAGAACCTGCTGTGTAACTTCGTGCCCCTGGTTCTCCCAAATCGTCATTAAGTTGTCACGTAAAGCAGTTTTGCCGTAGGCTTCCCGTGCTTTGTAACGACTGTAATGCCGTAGGTAAAAACCTAAATCTGTGGTGTGGTCGTTCCACTGCTCATCAACCCGCTGCCATTCCTGAACTAAATCAACATCATCCTGCTGACGCTCAGCATGACTGGCAAAATCGATCAGCTTAGCGATGCCGTTTTTGTTACGCCGCAAGTCGCGCAGAATCAGGTCTGGACGAGAACCGCTGTAAAGATCATCCTCCGTTGCAGCACGTTCGCAGATATAGCCAAAGCGAGGCACGTCAGTACGCAGTCGATCACAGAGTTGCTTCGCTTCACGTGGTTCCAAGTGAGTAAAGTGGAACGCCATCCCACTGAAGTAGCCCTCATCATCGTCAATGCTGACGCCACTTCCCATCGTTGGGCTATAGCCAAACACTCTGGGACGACGTTCGTAAAGCCACTCGGTCGGGTTTTGGATGCACTTGTGCGCCCAGTCCTCCTGTGAGTTTTCAGAGGTGATGAAGACGCAATCAATGCCCTGGTCTTGCAGCCAGCGCTCAATTTTTGCGAGCCATCGTTGAGAGTCGCTAGTGACAACTAGGTTTTCACCCTTATCTAGGCGGATTAAAATCTCTTCGCCTGTAATTGAGGGGGAATCGTAAACATAGTAGCTGCGCGGGTTGGTGACTTGCCTGGTGAACTTTAAATGTTCTACCACCTCTAGCCCAGAAGCCTCTCGAACAAAGTCAAGCTCCAGGTTCGTTAAACCATCCTCGGAAAGAACGATCCAGCCGTCCCGCTTTGCGACTTCCCGAAATAGCTGACGGGTTCGTTCGATCACGAAAGCATGGTAGTTCTTGCAGGTATCGCCGTAGGTAACTTGCTTAAACGCTTGCCCTGCTTCGTCAACCACAATCAACGGTGGATGATTGGGTAAATTCTCTGGACTGATGAGCCCGATCGATTCAAAACAGGAAGTACCTCTAAGCCGCCCTTTGTCTCTAGCAAAATCAACCGTCGATCGATGGGGAAGCCCTAAAGTGTTGCCTGATTGCAGTCCGAGTAAATTGCGTGGAGTAAAAAGCCACTCTAACCCCAGCGGATAGCGTTTGCGGTGCTGCCCTACCAGGTCTTTTAGAGCGGTAGCTGTTTTACCAACGCCCATTGTTCCATCGACCAGAATAATCCCTGGTTTGTCCGGTAAGCGCATTAACCCTTTGGGTATGTAGCGCCCAGACTCCCGAATCGTTGGCTCGATCCTTAACCCGTTTAACTCAGCTTGGATGCGTTCAGTTTCTTCCCTCCAGCGATCGCGTCGTCGTTGTTCTGCTTCCTCCCGTGCCTGTTTGCGATCGTCGCTTTCCAGAGACTCTAGAAGTTCTAGATCGCCCTCAAACTCAGCCGTATAGACAGCAACGGGCTTTTGTCTACGCTGCGTCGGCAGTTCGACAACGTTCGATGGTCTCGATGGCTGTGGCTGCCAAACTGGAGGCTCTACGCCATGCAACGACAGAAAGGCTTTTGCTTGCTCGACGTACTCTTTACCGCGTGGGAAAGGTGCCCCTTTGCCATAGGTGGCATAACGCCAATAGGTGAAGGCATCAATCCGCTTTTCGTGCGTGCAGGCAGGGCAAACATAGCCCCATGTGCCTTTCTTCCCACTGATATAGGCAGAGTTACCAGAAGTCGAATCATGCCAATAGCAACGCCCTCTAGCGTGTTCGCCGCTGGGTTCAAACTGCCAGCTGTGGTTATATAGCTCGAAAGCGTCTTTACCCAAGCGATCGCACGTTTGTCTTACTAAATCGCTGAGTTGTGTATCCTCTGATCGCCCTTCCGCCTGCAAGCGCTGGTTGCGTTGCTCGCGTCGTTGCTGCCGTTCGGCTTCCACTTGGGCTTTTGCTGCCTCATAGCCAGCTTGACCAACTTCTAGGGCAGCTTTCACCAGTGCTGCTTTCTCGGCTTCCCCATGCCCCTTGTGGTTCGGGAAGATTGGATAGAGAACTTCTTTCCACCAAATATCTGAGATGGTTTCAGGAAACGCCCAGCCTTGATAAGCAAACCAGCGGCGAAACCCTGCGACGAGTTCCTCGTAGGTGTAACGATCGTGGCTGTAGCTGAGTAACCGTTGCTCTGCATCTTTCTCCTTACGGTGGAACCCAGCAATCCGCATCGGTTGGTGCAAGCGCTCGGTAACTGGATCGGACATGAAGGCGACGATCGCCAGTCGTCTCAGGTAGTTCGCTTGCTCCAGTGGTAGATGCTGAAACGCTTTGAGATGAGCATGAATAGACTTACCGCCGCTGGTCAAGCGCGTGGCGTAGTTTAAGCCAGCAATCTGCTTGAACTGCTCGTATTTTGCCCATTGATCCTCCATTGCTAGAGAATCCATTTCGATGCCAATATCATCGGTTTCAGTGACACATCCAGCTAAAGGAAACCCGTTCGGTTGAGTGGGGATATAGGTCACGCCCCCGTCTTGATTTTGGCACCGCTCGTTAAGGTGATTCCAAGCAGTACCGACAGGCTTAAGACGTTTTCGATCCTTACCTTGACCGATCGTTGCGCGGATTGTGAAACGACCTGACTTGTTGAAGCTGCCAACAAAAACGCTGGTATCACCTTGTTTCAGCCAGATCTCACTGTTGCCGTCTTCCCCTTTGGGCTGTAGGGTGCTGATGTGCGCTTTGAAAGCTTCAAAGCCGCTAAGTCCTTGTGGAATTGAGGAAGTGTTCATTTGACCACCTCCCGCGCATCTGATAGGGCAAGGTTTAACTGCTGCTGCAAGGCTTCTAAATCAACCCCTGCAACCTTATCAGGATCGAGCGCTTCAGCTTTGGCGATATATGCTGCTTTAACCGTCTCCCATGAGGCGTTGCGATCGACTCCCAGCGTTTCATACCAGGGTGTAATCTGAAGATCAACTTCGCCCAGTTCCAGCGTCAAATGATAGCTAATCCACTGCTGCGACCATTTGCTTGCCTGATTGCAATGCCGAAACAGGTAGTTAACGAATGCTGCTTTACGGCTAGGACTATAGCGTTGGGTCAGGCAGGCATGACGCATCCACTCACCTGGTGGGTTGTGCCCAAACTCACTCACAAAATGGGCGATCGCTTCGTCAGGTGAGCGATCGGACTCGTAAGCCTGACGCTTCAATTGCCGCAACAGTTTGATTTTTTGCCGTGTCAGAGTATCGGCAAACTCGTTCAGTTGGGCTAGGACTAGCGCTTCCTGCTGGGGTTCATCTGGTTGCGCATCACCTGTAAACTCATGCCCACAATGCGGGCAAATCTGGGCGAAGACGGTCACTTCTAGCTGACAACCAGGACAGGTCTTGGTAAGCGGCTGTACGTCATCATCCTGAACTGGCTGACTGATGTCGTAATCCTGGAACCCCATCGGGTTGCCAAACCGCTTCAAATTGCCGCCAAAATCGAGCAGGAAGTAATCTGTTTTACCTGGATAAGGACGGCTACCACGTCCAGCTGTCTGCTGAAACAATGCCCGTGACTTGGTGGCTCGAACATACAGAATCGCGCTGATTGCAGGTAGATCAAACCCAGCCGTTAGGCAACCGACGGAGCAAATCACTTTGGTGATTCCCCGCCGAACACGCTCGATGATTGCCTCGCGTTCATGGGCAGGCGTTGACCCGACGATCACTTCAGCCGCAATGCCGCGCTGATTGAAGCGATCGCATTGCCGTCGCGCTTGCTCAACGGTTGCCCCTACCATCAGCGTTGGGCGATCCGGGCAAAGCCTCAACCATTCGTCAATAACGTGATCCAGTGCTTCTGCTTTACAGGCTTGTTCGGCGATGTCCGAATCAACGAATGTGCCACCTCTAACGCGAAGCGTTTCTAGATCAATCGCACCTGCTAGGTGAAAGCCGCGACAGGAGACAGCGCCGCCACGCTTAATGATCTCTGGTGGCTGTGGTCCAAGAACAGCTTTGTCGTACCGTTGCCCTAGACATTCTTTAGAGCTTAAGCGCCAGGGTGTAGCCGTTAGACCGATTTTAATGGCATTGGGAAAGAAGTTATCGATCGCGGCGTAGGCTGATTGGAAGGCGCTGATATGCGCTTCATCCGCCACAATCACATCAATACAGCCCAGCAGAGCGCCTAAGTCTTGACCACGACGCAGCCTGCTGGAGATGGTCTGAAGTGAGGCAACGATAACGGGTGCCGCCTCGTCCACTGGGCGATCGCCTTGCAGGATGGTGCAGTGAACGCCAAAGGATTGTAGAGTGCGAGCCGTTTGCTCTAGCAGCACATTGAGCGAGACCAGAAACACGCAGCGTCTACCCTTGCTGATAGCATCCTGCATAATCTGGGCGGCGATGACTGTTTTCCCGGCACCCATGACGGCAATCATCAAGACACGTAGGCATTTGGAGCGGATCAGGGCGTAAACCCCAGCAATCATGGCGATTTGGTAATCGCGCAACTGAATTGTCTGCTGCTGCGGAATGGTAATGGTTTGGGCGATCATGCGTCACCCCCTTTACCAACCGTTGATCGCTCAAGTCTCCAAAGCTCGAAAGCTTTACGGTAAGAGCTTTTCACAAACCCGTTATAGGCAGCACTTTGATCGAGTAAAAGCAGGCGTTGCCAAGCTTGCGGCACTTGGGAAATCGTCTTAAAGCTGGCTTCAATACGCTCAAAATCAATGGGATTACTCACTTTGCAATTCCTCCTGCTAAAGAAAGAAGTTGCAGAATGAGACTCACTAGACTAATATGAGACTGACTAATCTTCAGGAGATAGAGTGTCATGCTACCTCCTTTCGATTCTGAGAAGTCTGAGCGTTTTGCTTGGCGGCACGCCGTTTGGCTTCCATTCGCTGCCAGCGCTGCAACAATCGTTTCTGCTGATTGTTGAGAAAAGAGCCTGTCTGCTGTCGTTGCAGTAGGGCTTGAGCCTGTCTTCGGAGTCGAGAGTGGTAGTGAGAGAGCGGTCTGAGGGCTGTTACACCCTGCGGCTTATCAGCTATCATTTCCATTGCAAAGCTACCCACTTCCTGGGTGGGTTCTAATGTTGCCTGAAGGCGATCGCTCAGTCCAGGCGTCGGAAACTTGGGAACCGAAGCGGTCGCCTTTTGATGTGCCCAGGCGTCGGACTTGGGAACACATCAGATAGCCACTTCAGCACTGCGCGATCGCGGTTATTCTTCTTTGATACTCGATTCAGAAAAAAGATAGGAAAAGTCGCGACGGTTAACACTTCTTAACATTTTGGGTATGGTAGCGGGCTGTGATTCTTTGTATCAAACCTCTGCCCGCCTCTCCACAAGGGGAGAATTAGTCTATATCCCTCGTCTTTTTTTGATTTACAGTAATGTGCACAAACAGCTGCTTGTGCACACAAAAACGATTTCCAGTAAGGTCTTATGGGTGCTCTATAACGCTGCTCCCATAGAGAAGCAATCAGAAAGCTCAACCATCCTCCCTCTTTCTTGGATTGTTCTAACCAAGCTTTCACCGTCTCAGGATCGGCTCTATCTCTGTAAAGGCTACTAATAAACCTTAATCCGCTTTGCATTTCTGCGAGGGTCATCTTTGAATCCTCTGTCGTTCCAATAAGAAACTCTTGAACTTCGGACTCTACAGAGTCTGCGATAATTTCCACCAGCATCTCTCTGGGGTTTGTGAACGGAAAGGCTCTCCCATGATTTCTCGCTGTTTCTCGCGCAAAAACAAATCCGTTCATTTCGCGAGTGGGGTCGCAGACCAACAGCTGCAAAATTGAAAAGTACCAGTCGCTAGTAACTTTGATGTGTATAGATAGAGCCGGGTGCAAAATCTCGTCTTTACAGGGATCTCCTTCTCCACTTACTAAATAACCTGTTTGGACTGCTTGCAAATAATCAAGCCTCGCTGCCCACCATCCGCAAGTATTATTAAGCTCTCCCCAACGCTTCTTCTGAGGAAAGCTCCAGTCTTTTTGAATCTGAGTTGTGGGGAGCTTCTGAATTGCTAGAAGCATCTGTTTGAAACTTGAGTCTTCTGTATTAGCCATCGCTAAAACCATTTCAATTGCTTTGCAACGCTCTGCCTTAATATCTGAAACTCTTAAACCCGCTCAAAATTGACGAGCATCGATTAATTTAGGCATTCTCACACCTAAATACCCTTGCGAAACTCTTTAGCCGCCTCAAGCCTAGATGTTTCAGCCAGCAAGACGCAACGTGAAAGGTGAGCCATATCGAGAGAAGCCAGTTCAGGGATTTCACTACAATCGATGCGCTCATAGCCATCAGCCCGCAACCTATAGAGGCTAAATAGCCCATCCTCCCAGAACCAGACCTCAGGCACACCTAACGCCTGATACCTTTGCAGTTTAGCTGTGCTGCCACTGCTAAAGATGACCTCGATCGACAGGTCTGGTGGTGTTTTCGGCTGTCCAATGCAGTACGACTCATCGGCTTGGGCAGAGACGACATTCTCGCGCTCTTGAGTAACAGAGCCAGTTGGCGCAAACTCAATGTTCTTCGCCAAAAAGAACGCCTCCAGCAGCATCCCAATCACTGACTTGAAAAACTCGTGGTCAAGACCTGGCATGAGGATTTCGATCGTCCCTTCGTAATAAGCCAACCGCACACCGGGCGAATCTTCTGACGCTTGCTGAATGAGCTTAAATTTGTCCCAAGTTCCTTGCAGAATGATGCGCTGGTCAGGGGCTTTTGAGAGTACCTGCGTCATGGTGAATCACTTCTCCTTCGATGGAGGCTGTTTTGCCCACTCTGCCCCTTTCTCCTTCGCTTCAATCACAGCTCTCTCTAGCAAAAAATTGCAGAGGTTGGCAAGAGGTCTTCCATCGTAATCCGCCCATTTTTGTAAGTCATCACCTATACGGTCGGGAAGTGTCACCTGAATCTTACGGGGCATGGTTCCTGCTGTCTTGGCTACATCCTGCATGGTATCTCCTACAAGTTAAAGGTTTGAAATTGACACTTATAGATTGTAAATCAACAGTTGCAATACAGTTATAGCTATGTTAACACTGTAATCAGGAAGTGGAACACGACAGAAACTAAGTGAACGGTTGGTGAAACGAAAGAATCGTGTTCCTAGCCGTTCCAAAGCGTTCCAACCTGTTCCAAAGCAGTTCCCATAAGCATTTGAGGAAATATGAATACTTCGCTCTCCAAGTTTTGCAAAGATCACGACTTGCCCAAGTCCAGCGTTTATCGCCGCGCCCAAGAATTGAATATTGACACCAGCGATGGGCTATCGCCTGAAGCCTGCGATCGACTGCTGCACGAGTTTGATGTGGTGGCTGAGACACCACCCGTAGAGCCAGCGTCGGCAGAGCAGCAAACCGTCACCGTCGAAGTTGGCAACCATCAGATCGTGCTGTCGCAGCCAACAATGCCACAGACCTATAGCCTGGAATCATTGCGACAAAGTGAAGTCGTAGCGTTTGATGATCCGCTGGCGATCGCCGCCCAGTTCCTTGAAACTGCCGATGTGCTTACCGCAGAGATGCAGCGAGACATCCGAGTACGCGAGCAGAAGTTGCAGCAGACTCAGCAAGCGAAGAATGCGATCGCGGAGAAAGCCACTGAATTTAAGCTAGAGGCGCGTCTCTACCGGGAGCGTACGGAAATGTTAGCCACAGCGCAAAGCCAGGAAACGCAAGGCTTACAGCAGTCTCTATCAACCTTGCAAAGCCTGGGAAAGCCTCAAGAATGAGCAGGCAGTTACACCCCATCTGGTTGGTAGCCTACCTGCTTTGCGTTCTGGCGATCGTCGTCGTTGGCGGTGTAGCGATCGCTTATGTTCAAAAGTCCATCAAGCCAGTGCCAAGCGTCGCCCCAATCAAAGGGTTGACGCTGGTACTGACTCCCATCCATCACTCCTAATATTCCCTACTAATCTGATCATTTATCTCTGAAAGAGGAGTTAGCCCTTATGATGACCCACCTGCCACCTTTTGCCAAGGCAATGCTGGGGCTGTATGCCGTCGATAGCGCGATGCCTATCCCTGGCGTTTACCTGGATGTGAACTTTATCGACCTAACGCGTGAGATTCAAGCGCTAGAGCACGTTGACGATCGCAGTCGCTACCAAATGGGCTTGCAACTGCTGACTGAAGCAGGCGAGGAGCGCTTCAAGGACGTGCAGCCCACCACTGAATTATTGAACGTTACACAAATCTAAGCAGAAGCCAGCGCTGAACCTTCCACAGCTTGACGCTGGCTTTGTTCTCCCAACTGCACTAGGAGTATCCCATGATTACGTCCCACTACAACGAAACGTACATTACAGACCATGTACAGCGGTTCAACCAAGCTACAGCACAGGGTAAGCACGCCCTCGCCGTGGATTCGCTGTGGAGAATCAGCAGTAACGCAGACTTGCACAGCATTGAGCAGCTGAACGAGTTCACCCGCAACGGCATGCCTGAAAACATCCAGACCGACATTATCGCCTGGTGCCGTTTGCAAGGTTTTGACATCTAACCACGCGAAAGGGCTGCGTCCGATCAAGTCAGCAGCCCTCTAGCCTTCCCGTCCATCTACAAACAGGAATAACCCCATCATGCCTGATCCAACGCCTTTAGACGGTCAATACTTCCAGCTTCATCCTGTCCAACCGCCGAAACCAAAACCCGGCATGAGCTGGGGTGTCCCACTGTCGATCGGACTGTTATCCATTCCGTTACTCATGTTTGGCTTTGGTTTTTCGCAGCAGCAGCGATCGCCTGAACCGGCGCAAGCGCTTACGCCTTCACCGATCGCCAGTGCTGCCAACCTGGACGCACTGTTGCCGACTCCAACGCCTTCTGCAACGCCTGAAACCCAGCAATTCCCGGTCATTGAGCCTTCACCGATTGCACAGCAGCCGATCGACTCTGCCACTCTGCCAGTTGCCAAAATCAAAGCTTTTAACATGGCAGCAAACCTTCGCACCGCGCCCAGTCTCTACAGCCGCATTGAAGGCGTATTGTTTTTTGACGACCTAGTTGAATTGCGCCCCGATCGTCGCGTGCAGCAAGACGGCGTGGTGTGGGTACCCGTGCGGTATCGGGGTGTTAACGGCTGGGTGGCTCAGAACTTTATCGGAGGATCACTCAATGGAATCTAAGCAACTACCGCTTGCCACTGAACACAAGCTAGCTGTCTGGGCTGACCAGTCAGGCGTACCCTACCTGGTCAAAAAGCAAGCCGATGGCAGTACCACTTTTACGCCACTAGAAACCGCTCTGGCTCAACCGCAAACGCCTGTAATGACTGAGCGAGTGACAACCAATCGAGATCCGCTAGCAACGCTGCTCATCGGCGTTGCCGCTCTGCTGGGTGTGATTTTGCTCGGTTACGGTATTGGCTTTCTGGCAGGTGCCAACGGTCAACGAGTGGTCATTGTGCCGTCTACGCCTGTCTGCGATACCCACCGCAGTTCGTTTCTGTTCTGGTCCTCTGAAAACAAGGAATGCAACTAATGAGTGCACCAAGAGTTAAAGGCTACGGAACCACCAACCCGAAAGGGATTCAGTCCCACGTCTCCGGTCATGCTGGACTGCTGGCCGATCGTGCGGTGCGTTATTTCGGCATCGATCCGACAGCCGTACCAGGGATGAGCGATCGTGAGCTGGGTCAACTGGCAGACCGAGCGATTGCGATGGAAAACCTTGTCAAAATTCTGCCGATCGTGGAAAAGCACTTTAAAACCCTGATTGAAGGTCAAGTCGAGTACGAGCAGTTCTGCCAGCGCGTCTATGCCGAGGTTGCTAAAGGCTCAAAATCAATCGACAAGACGGTTTTAGACGCTTGGCTACTGAGTAAAGGGTATGACAAGCATCTGCAATTGATGAATCAGAAAGCAGGTCACGGGCTGGAACGGCTCAATGCTGAGTTTCGCAGTGAGTACGACCTGAACCGCCTGGACTTCCAGAGCGCGATCAAACTCATCCACTTAAGGCATCAGACCAAAGCGAAAGCGATCGGGGAGAAAGTGCCCAGAGCTGTAGAGCAGATGAAGGTGCAAGAGGTGCTCAGGAAGCAAGCAGAGCAGCGCAAAGAGTTGCTTGAATACGGCACCAAAGGCAAGCCCGGTAAAGGCTTCATGGCTGGCGTTAGAGCGTTCTTTGGAGGCTAGAACCCCATGTTTGTGAACTGCAATTTTTCGCCCGATGAAGTTTCAGCCATTTTGTTTGAGGCTGCGTGCAAGAACCTGGGACTGAAGCGAGCCGATTTTGAGTTAACTGGCTTGAAGCCGCTTGACTACAACGACGAGGAAGTCAGCGACGAGCCAGAAAGCTATCAAGTCTCGCTTCGTCCCAAGCCGCTTTTTGCTGAATCTGTTTTTAACCAGGAGGAGCAATCATGTTCGACCGCTATCAATCACCCCTGATGTTGCCTGGCTACGAGCCCGAAGACGAGCCACAGGAAGACGATCGCATTGATTACGCGCTGCAAGGGATTAGCCGTTTTACGGGGCTGTTTGCCTTGGGCGTGACCGTTACTTTAGTTGTGCGCTGGATGCCCGCACTCTTGCCCTTCTATTGGATTGGGGCGATCGCCTGCATTCTTTCCTTAGCGCTGCCTGCCTATCTTTCCCGTAGCGCAAGGTTACTGGCAATTGCAATCGCGCTCATTGTTGCCATCTTCTCAGGTTGGTTTGATGCACTCAACCACACCACACAGCAGCTCAATCAACAAGTCCAAACGCAAGTGAAGGAGGTATTGAAGTGAAAGACCCCTATCTACCGCAGATTCTAGGGCTGCTGGCTGCTGGCATGACTGCGACCGGCTTAAGCATTTCAGGCTACCTGCATCAGCCAGAAACGTTCCGCTTTCTGGGTACTGAGCTGACCTATCAAGCCGCCTATCGCAAGATTCCGCTGAGTCTGGCTGGCTCTGGTTTGTGCATCTCCGCTTGGCTACTCACTCAGACCCGCAAAGATTATCGACGGCAATACGAGCAATGGGAACGCCAAATGCTAATGAAGCAAGGGCAAATGCAGGCGATCGCGCATCAAGCAGAACTGGAAGGGTATCAACAGGTGGCTCAGTTACAGGCTGCCGAACGGCTTTACCCCCAGATGGCACCGTATTTGTCAGATGTCCAAGATGCCGACTATCAGGAAGTGTCAGCGCCACAACCGCAGGCTACCCCGCAGCCACAGGCATCAACCGCTGCTCCTGGACAACCAGCCATGCCTGTTACTCCCACGTCGGATTCCACGTCCGACCCGACGGCTTACCTGCAAAACTTCCTGGAATATCCAGGGCTCTTATTTGGCGGTATGGGTGCTGGGAAGAGTTGGACAGCGCGTTACCTGGTCATGCAAAAAGCCCGTGCTGGGCATCAGGTCGTCGTGCTAGACCCTCATGCGGCCAATCACGAATGGCAAGGCATTCGGCATATCGGTGCCGGAATGGATTACCGCGCGATCGCTGAGTTCTTGTCCTGGTATCTGGATGAAATCGAGCGCCGTTACCAAGAGTTCAACAAGTCAGGGCTGAGTGAGGAAGACTGGCAGCAGAGTGTGAGACAGCAGGGGCGCATCATCAGTGTGGTGTGTGAGGAGATGACCAACTGGGCGGATCGATTGCCCGGTGACATCGGCAGCCGTTTCTTCAAGTCAGCCATGAGTGACAGCCGCAAGGTGTTGATGCCGCCATTGTTTGTGGCTCACGATCGCACCTTGTCAGCACTGGGAGATGCCAAGGGCGTTGCCCGGTTACGTGATGCAGCGCTGCTGGAATTAGAACTGATTCCCACCATTCACCCCACAACGCGGAAGCCAGTTTCAAGCGGTCAGGGCAAGTTAAAGCTGCCTGGTCATGGTGAATGGTTGCCTGTTGAACTGCCGAAGTGCGATCGCAAAATCACAGACTTTACCGTCTATCAGCAGCCGCAACAGCAGCCCTATACTCAACCACAATCAACACAGCAACAAGCACCGCTACCAACACAGCAACCACAACCAGACTTCCGAACTCAGGTTACTAAGTGGCTTAAAGATTGCTGGGAAGCAGAATCGCCACAAGATGAGCCAAAAGCAGCACCGAGCAGAATCGATTCTCTACCCGATGGCAACCTGAGAAACTTAGCAGCTTATCTACGCAAGAAAAAGCAGATAGCTGTGAGAGATGTCAAGCGAAACTGGGGTAGTTCCTACTCGTTAAATGGTGAGCAGGTACAAGATTTGTTGATTGAATTAATCGAGATGAATCTAATTGAGACCTTCTTACCTGACACTTCTAAGGCTGAATGGGTGCGATGGTCTGAAACATAGACAGAGAGGCTTACCCGTCAACTGTCAGGTGTCGGCTGACACTCTACCTGCCACTTACCTGACAGTACACCCGACACTTACCCGACACTCTACCTGCCACTTACTTGATACTTTTCTTCTAACATTATGTTCTCGACTCCTAATCCTAAAATCGTCCAGATTCGCCGCGAACTTAGAGGGCAGCTACCCGATAGTTGGCTTGAAGACGTGATCACAATTCTTGAATATAAATTGACATATCAAACTATTGACGAACTGGCTACAGAAGATTTATTAGCGCTACGCGTTGGAACAGGCTTTAGTGCAACGCTCAATCAGCTTTTGAATCCAGCGCAGCAGCCTGAGGTGCAGACCATAGATGTGGCAATACAGAAGCCTCAAAGCTTTCGCTTGCCCTGGCAATAAATCCTATTGAAAAACGGCAGGCTGACGGTTCTAATCGGCATCCAAATAACCATCGGCTTTCAGTTGGTTCCTAATTGCCTTGCGTAGCCACTCCGAACGAAACGGCATTGGACGCACGATCGCATCCCACTCAGCAGGCAACTTCACACACAAAGAAGATTTAGCTAGCTCCACATCTTGCACATCAAAACTAGGCTTGAACTGCTGAGCTAAAAACTCTGGTGTCTTTACTGGCTGGGGATTGCCACCCTTATCGCCCTTCTTCTTAGGCATGGTAGACCTCATAAATACCCTCACTATAAGCCAGTATTCTGGGAAATATTTATCAGCTTTGTTTATATACTTCCAGGAATACAGGGTAAAACGTTCATCACCCGATTCTTATTATTCCCGGAATTCCGGGATATATTAGATACATGCCAGGAGAAAGCGCTACCCCTCCGACCAAGAAGTAAGCAGCGCCTCTCAAATAAGTCCCATTACTGGAACATCTCATTATGTCTCAAACAACGCTTACGACAAAGACGACAGACGATCGCGTCCTCTACGGCTCCAACGATCCAGCGTTCAACCTAGCAACTGTTCGCGCTGCTGCAATGACCGAGGATCAGCTTTACCAGGCAGGTTTTGACGCTGCTTTCAACGGTCGCGGTATGCGCGGCTCACTGGCTGATTACCCAGCCTACCTGCAAGGACGGATCGCAGGCAGAGCAGCCCGGTTCTAGGCTCTGATAGAGGTTTTCCGCCATGTGGCGGAAAACTGCCCTGCTTGCGAACAGGGTTAGAGATCGCGCCTCTCCCTGTGTGACTCGGCAACTGGTACGCGAACACTTTTAGAGGATTAAAGAGATGAGTAAAACGACAGCACAAAAACTGATAGACCGCGCAGCCGAATTCTGGCTTGCTCAAATCGCTCAAGAAATTGCTGAGATTCCCAGCGATCAAATTTCGGGCGACCATCCGACGATCAAAAAGCTTAAAGAATACTTGGGCAAAGCAGCGAGCGACGGGGCGAGTGTGACTGAAAAGCAAAGCACTCAACAAAATCAAGACCGTTAAGAGCATTCAGAAATAACTAAGAGTCTATCCCTGTTGATGACCGCACTCTGCCGAGTTGAGTCGTTTCGGCTTAAACCCCCTACATAGCATTTAGAGGATCAAACGATGGATTCTTTGAGTTTAGGAACGGAAACAGCAGCTTTTATTGATGCAGTGTTTAACGTTGCTAAAGACTACCTGGAGGACTACTACTGGGTCGATGCACACCCAGAACAACAGGAGTCGCTTGTCACTTTTGTTTGCAAGGCTCCTTACGCCCACTACGCAGACAGAGCACGTAAGGCATTGATTGAATTACCGCTTTGTTACCCTGTCTATTTTCAATTGTGGACACAAGGCGCTGTACGGGACGAAGACAAAGAGCGGCTGATCCAGCAGGGTAGACCCTACTTAGATCAGCCACACAGAACACTGGGAGCAAACATGCTGACCACGATGGATTTTGAGCGAGCCGTGGTTAATAAGTTTTTAGCTGCTCAACACCCATCAATCCGAGGGATGTTGCGATTGTGTGACTTTATTCACTTAAGAGACAACTGTCTCTTTTTTGTTTGCTCCACTGACCTTGCTTACAACTTTGTTCTGGGATTGAGAAAATTGCTTCGTGAAAATGCCGCACTCTTTGGCATTACTGAAATCAAGATTGTTACACCTGGCGGTAAAGAGCTCTGGGGACAGCAGCATAGTTTTGACTAACAACCCCTGTGTGACTCGGCTATGAGCTAATCAATCTTTAGGAGCAACGCGATGGATTTTTCAAGTGTAGGGACGGAGACAAGGCGCTTCATTGATGCTGTGTTTAGAGAAGCCGGAGAGTGGCTAGAACCTGAATATTGGGTCTTACCAGGCTGCGATGATGCTCATTCGCAGCACGTCATTTTTATCAGCAAGCTGCCATATGCTCATCATGCCGAGAAAGCATATCAAGCAATTCAGGACATCAAGACTCGAGCGCAAGTCTCATTTCAAATTTGGACGCTGGGCAATGAAAAACCAGTGGTTAAGGAAGAGATGATCGCAGCCGCTAAAAGATATGGATCTGTGCAGCAATCATTTCAAAGCTTTTCCGGTCGAAAGCAAAAGTCAGTACAAACGGAGCACGATCGCATCATTTTAGAATGGCTCAATCTTGCTGGAGAGACTGAAAAGCTTTCAGTGCAACAGTCTGACACTAGAATCACCGTCAGATGCGGAGACAGTTTACAAGCTGCTCGGCTTTCACATCGACTCGATTGGCTCGTCAAGACAGGGCTTGAGTTTGTCGAGATTCACATAGGCGATCAAGTTTTTAATAACATTGCATTAGAGCGCATCGCAAAGGACGATCGCCATCGCTTCATTTATTCACTGCTGGAAACTCACCAGCAGATTCTTGAGGAGATTGGCGTAGCTATTGACGACGACAAAGTGAGGCTTTACTGTCGCAGCAAAGAAGAGGCGATCGCGCTGCATGATGGACGCTGGGATTTAGTCGAGCGTGCCCAAGAACAGCAGCTTCCTCAGAAGTTTGAGCTTTATTATTCCGGCGATGACCACAAGCCTCAATTGTTTAAGACTTTTTCAATCCGAGAGGGTCTGTTGGCGAAAAGATTGCAGCGTCGGGAGATTGCAGCCTTGTTCCAGGATTTCAATAATGAAGGCGAGGGAAATGACCAGAAAAAAGCAATCTGAACCAGATGTTCGTACTCGCGCTCAGATAATTCTTGAAGCTTGCGATCGCTACAACCGCAGTCAGTTGCTTGAAAAACTCGCTCAAGCGGTTAGAGAGATCGCACCGGAACTCACTGGCGAAGCTGGGGAACGGATACGCGCTCTGTTAAAAGAGTTGGATGAAAACCCAGCACCCCCACACTACGACTGATCAACCTTAAAGCCTAGAACTAAAGAACCACTAGCCCTGTCGCACTGGCAGGGCTTTTTCATGTCGCAAAACCCGATTACATAAGGCTAATTATGTAAGATTGGCGTCAAATCAATTTGACAATTGTCGAATTGATTCGACATTACTTTGGGCATTGCTTCGGGTCAATCTTGCACATTGCTTTCTCGTAGCCCTTGTTAGTCTCCTGTGATGCCTTTGTTGCATCATCAGCTTGAGTCGTCTTCCAGGCTAGGACGCCTAGCAGAAGAGCGATTAAGGCAAGGGCAGACGCGATCGCAATTTGTTTTTGAGTCATTATGCCAATATCTACCAGAGGTAGACGTGCGTAGACATACCAAGCTTAAGCGATCGCCATCATAGGAATTCTGAAGGCAGCACTCTCCCTGTCTTTGGATGTCTGTCAACGCTTCAGCCTGCTGGCTCAAAATCTTAATTGGCGCTGACGCCCAGGACTGGAGCAAGACGCTCAAAAGTTTCGACGTGGGCTTACCCAAGCGCGATCGCAGTGGTTTGCTACAAACGACAGCCACGCTGCTGCTGACGTATTGGGATTATGCGCCAGAGTCAATGAATCCACGGCTTAACCCTGCACGGTGGCATCGTGGGCAGACTGTCAACGTGCTTTTATCCTTTGATGGCGTAACTTACACACCGCACCCACTGGGGACGCTATACATCGTCAAAGAGCCGTTACCAAGCAACCCCGATACACCCGACCTTACGTTGCAGTTAGGTTGCAAGCTGGCTCTCAAGGACTATGCCGAACCAGACAACGACAAATCAGGCGTGATCCTTGGGACGCCGACCGCACGCACGACAGCAATTAGCAACATCCTGGCAGCAGCGGGTATTAATACGCTCACCGGCACGATCGATGCCTACCCTGTCTCGCATCCACCGCCAAAAGTCGGGAGCAGTTACGTACAGCAAGCGGGCACGGTTGCTTACCCAGGCTTCAAAGCACTGTGGCAAGACAACTTAGGCAATATTCAAGCGGTTGAAGTGGCGGCAAATGTGAGCGCGCGTAGCGATCAAGTTGCGTCTCGCCGAATGGGTCGGCAGGAGCCGTTGCCATCAAACTATTACAGATGTGTGAACTAGTATTAACCTTTGAAACGTAAATTATAGTCTTTGAGAGCGGTCGCTCTATTGTTTAGAAAGCACTAGCTTGAGAGCATCTCTATCGTGAGAGGGAGGTAGGTTTTGGTCACCTTCTCCAAGCATCTGCAAGGTTGTCTATTATTGAGTAAGAGGAAGCGGTCATTTGGCTCATCAACAATTCTTCAGCGGTGAATTGAAATGACAAAACACTCTCGGCGGGAGCATCGGTCGGGTTTTGTCTTGCCGGAGTGTCAGCTTTCCTCACCTGAACTTCAGCTCTAAAGGACAACATTTTTTCAAGCGCAACATTTACATACAGCACTTCAATCTTTAGGTTAAAAATGAGCGTGTTACGGCCTGCAGAGGAGGTGGAGCGGCTTGCCATTCTCCATCAATATCAGATTCTTGATACTGAGCCGGAAACGGCTTTCGACGATATTGCCCGCCTCGCTGCTTACCTTTGTGGCACGTCGATCGCGATCGTTAATCTCATCGATGACCATCGTCAGTGGTTTAAAGCCAAGGTTGGACTAGCGCTGTCAGAAGTGCCACGCCACGTCGGTCTGTCGTATCTTTGCGTCGAGCACGGGGATGTCATTGTCGTGCCGGATACGCTGGCCGATCCCATCCTGGCTCAGAATGCGCTGGTTACAGCCTATCCCTACGTGCGGTTTTACGCGGGCATACCGTTAAAAACACCAGAAGGGCATACGATCGGCACGCTCTGTGTGCTGGACGCGGTGCCCAAGCAACTCACTCCCGAGCAGATCGATGCGTTGCGATCGCTGGGCCGTCAGGTGGTGGGTCAGCTCGAACTCCGGCGCAATGTATTCAGTCTGGCTCAAACCACACACCAATATCAGCAAGCCGAAGCCGCGCTCGAACGGGTGGCGGAAGATAACCTGAAATTGGCACAGGCAATAGCCTCTGTGTCCGACGGCGTGGTGATTACCGATCCAAACCGACCGGACAACCCGATTATTTACGCGAACCCGGCGTTTTCCCGCATCACGGGCTACACCGAAGCGGAAATCGTGGGTCAAAACTGCCGCTTTTTGCAGGGTCACAACACTGATCGGGCGGTCGTGGCCGAAATTCGTCAAGCACTCAATGAGCAACGTGAGATTCAAGCAACGTTGCTGAATTACCGTCAGGATGGCACACCGTTTTGGAATGAGTTAAAGCTGGCTCCGGTGCGATCGCCGCAGGGGGAACTGCTCTACTTTGTCGGGATTCAAACGGATATTACCGCTCGTAAACTGGTGGAAGCTGAGCGGAATCAACTGTTAGAGCAAGAACGACTCGCACGGACAGCTGCCGAGACCGCTAGTGAGTTGGTCACGAATATTCTCGAAAGCATTACCGATGCCTTTTTTGCACTCGATGACGACTGGCGCTTTACGTATCTGAATCATCAAGGTGAACTGTTGCTCCAGCGCTCCAAAGGCGACTTGCTCGGCAAACGCTTTTGGGATGAGTTTCCCGAAACGGTGAAAGACAGCTTCTACCAGGAATTGCAGCGGGTTGTCTTAGACCAAACCCGTGTTCAGTTTGAAACGTTTTATCAGCCGCTCAATCTCTGGTTTGCGGTGCACGCGTATCCTGCCAAGGCAGGATTGTCCGTCTATTTCCAAGACATCACAGAGCACAAGCAGGCAGCGCAGAAGATCCTGGAGCAGGCAGCGTTGCTGGATGTCGCCACCGATGCCATTTTTGTCCGCAGCCTCGACCACCGAATTCTGTATTGGAACAAAGGGTCTGAGCGGCTGTATGGCTGGCAAGCCGCCGATGTACTGGGGCAGAATGTGGTCGCGTTGCTGAATCGAGACAGCCTGGCGCAACTCGATGAAGCGCTGAGAATTGCTGTGGCACATGGCGACTGGCAGGGTGAACTCGCCCAATTCACGCAAGCGGGGAGCCCGTTGACCGTCGCCAGTCGCTGGACACTCATGCGAGACGAGTCAGGACAGCCGCAAGCCATTCTCACGGTCAATACTGACATCACTGAGAAGAAGCAGTTGGAAGCGCAGTTCCTCCGCACACAGCGGATGGAGAGTATCGGCACCCTGGCCAGTGGGATTGCTCACGACTTGAACAACATCCTGACACCCATTTTGTCTTCGGCCCAATTGTTGCTCATGCCAAACCTCCTTACCAACGAGCGCAAGGAGCATTTTTTAAAGACGATCGAACTCAGCGCGAAACGGGGCGCGTCCCTGGTCAAGCAAGTACTGTCATTCAGCCGCGGTGTGGAAGGGAAACGTACGGCACTGCAAGCGCGTCATCTCATTGCCGAAATTCAGCACATCGCACTGGAAACCTTTCCCAAATCTATTGCGCTTAACGTCGAGGCGGCCCCTGATCTCTGGCTGGTTTCGGGTGATGCAACGCATTTGCATCAAGTGCTCATGAATCTTTGTGTCAACGCCCGCGATGCAATGCCTACTGGCGGCACGCTGAGCATCACCGCTACCAATTTCATCATTGACGACAGCTTTGCCCGCATGCACATTGAAGCACGGGTCGGTACCTACATTCTAATTACGGTTGCCGATACGGGCACGGGTATTCCAGCGGCAGCATTAAACCGTATCTTCGAACCATTTTTTACCACCAAAGAACTGGGCAAAGGCACTGGTCTAGGGCTTTCAACCGTGCTGAGCATTGTCAAAAGTCATGGCGGCTTTGTCGATGTAATCAGTGCTCCCGGTCGGGGCACGCAATTCAAAGTGTATCTCCCCGCTATTCAGGCGCGAGAAGCCGTGTCAACGCAGGCGTCGGCTTTGCCTGGGGGGCACGGCGAGCTAGTCTTAGTGGTCGACGACGAAGTGATGATTCGACAAACGACCCAGGCGGCCCTGGAAGCCTACCACTACAAAGTGCTAACGGCAAGCGACGGGATTGAAGCGATCGCGCTCTACGCCCAGCATCGAGATGCCATTCGCTTGGTTTTGGTGGATATGATGATGCCATTGATGGATGGTCTGACCACGATTCGCACCCTGCAGAGAATGAACCCACAGGTCAAAACGCTGGCGCTCAGTGGCCTGCTTTCCAGGACGCAAATCCCTGAACTAGAAGACCTTCATGTCCCAACCGTACTATCTAAACCCTTTACGACAAAGGAGCTTTTGGAAGGTGTGCAGCAAGTGCTTGAGCGGTCATTGGATAGTAGACCGCCGATGCAAACACCAACAATGCCGTAGCGGAAGTAGGTGTTTTGGGTTCTGTGATCTCAAGTGAAACCTGATCGCTCAAGCGCTCTAAACGCCGTTCTAATTGGCCGTTCGCTGATTGATTAGCAAGGCTAACTGGAGTGACCGCGATCCTCACTCGGGACCAGCGGCAAGGGCTTCGCGATGGGCAACCCTACAGCCACTGGAGTTACTACATCAACAGCCTAGCGACCACAGCACAACAATTTGCTGAAGATGCCTGCCCACTCAAGCTCGCTCAGGCACTGGAAAACTGGGGACTGATTCGCACTTGGGTAGTCAATCTCTTTCGCTTACAGGGTGAAGCGTCGATAACCAAAGCGCAGCGTCGAGTGGCACATGATATTCATGCCCTTTTCCTACTCATACAATGAATTAACCCTGCCCTTCTCCCTGGTCTGCTAGGGATGGGAGTTGCAGCGCTGCGAAAGAAGCGAAAAGAGGCATCAGAACAGGTAGCTGAAACTGTCGAAGCTTAAATCTCCTTACGTCTAGTTGCTCCTCCTGCGTGTTAACGTGGGAGGCTTTTAGTGCTTGTAGCTGGCAGGGTTGGGGTGTCCATTCATAAGCAGGGCTAACCCTGTCGCACTGGCAGGGCTTTTCATGCAAACGCAAACGCATCCAGAGTTTTTAGAGTCAGCTTTCAAGACTATGGATGACTGAAGCGATCGTGCTCAGTTAGGTTTTCCACCGTCTGGTGGAAAAGTCTCAAACCCTATTCCGAGTTTTCCGAGTCGAGTTCTAAGACTAAGGATGACCGGAGCGATCGCGACGAGTGCCCAGGCGCAATACCAGAAGGCGAAACCCATACGATCGGCGTTGATCCGTGCCCTTAGTCCAGAAACTCGCTCCATGGCACGGACTCAAGCTCGTCTAGGGTGCTGCACACCCGCACCTCAAACTTGCTGACTTCTAAGGACAACTCATTTGAAATGTGCATCAGTCTAAGACGGAGATAGTACTCATTCAAACTCAACATGACAGCGATCGTCGGCTCGGCAGTGAATACCCGCAACTGCATTTTGGGCCCAAGGCAAATCACCCGAAAAAGCAAGCGCTTTTCTTCAATCACATGCCTCCAGTCACCGTGCAGGCAACTGTAGAAAACGGTCTCGCAGATCCTCGACAATTTGCTCAAGCTGGAAAACATCGACGCCAGATCCTTGCCCTGGTCTGACGATTCATCCGGCACTAGGATCGCACCTTCTGCATCTTTATTTTTTTAATCTCTACGGGTCCAATTCCCCGTCTGCTTGCAGCGTTTGTAGTGGGCGGAAGTGCGTCCCGAAGGGAAAATTCCGTAATGCCTCGTCTGCTTGCAGCGAGGATAGGAATTTTAGCGCTCCGCAACTTTTACTTGGAAAACCTTTTTAAGGTATCAGACATTTTTTCTCTTCTTTCAATCAGAAAACCTACCTTTCCCCGCGCCATAAAAGCATCGTGAAGGTTTGCTAAAAGACGAGAAAGCCCGACACCAGCGATCGGGCTTGTAATGAAGAACTTACTGTATTTTTGCTGGCTAGCTTAGCGTACCCAAGCAGATTGAATCGGTGAACATTGCCAACCTACGTGTCCTCATCCTCGTTATCCCACGATTCTTGGTCATAACCGAGGCGCTGCAGCATTTTTGGGTTCTTGGGTCAAAGAGCACTGCGCAGGGAGCACCGTGCAGACAGGCGAGGGGCAGAAAATTGCCAGAAGTCTCGACAGAAGGGCTTCTAACCGCAATCAACTTGCTAAGAGTTACGTTAAGACTTAGTCGTCTCAATGTGGACTATACCTTTTTGAGGGGTCGTGCAAAGAACCCCATTTTATGCTCCTGACTACTCAACTCATCCCAATTGTTTTCATAGGAGTCTGGTGGACGATAGCGATCACTCTGCCAGGGCAGACGGTCGTAGGCTTGAGTTCTGCTTAGGAGTTTGCCTAAAGACGAGAAAGCCCGATACCAGCGATCGGGCAAGTATTCACCTTGAAAAAACGCCAGTAACGAAACTGGCGTGCTTATTGTGCCCATTCATAAGCAGAGTTAACAGAGCGATCGCCCTTCCCACTCTGGACTAGCTGCAAACTGGCACAATTACCGAAAGTCTTACGCAGTGCTAGTTTCACTTTTTCAGTGTCTTGCACTTCTGCCATTTAGGCAGTGAACCCAATGGACTAAATACTAACTGAAAGTGCTATTGAATAAATGTTTTAGATTTTTAGGTTAGTCCAACTTTTCAACTTTGGACTACGATTGGACTAAACGCCTTAAATGTGACAGTTGCTGAATAAAGCGATTGTGCCAGTTACGTTAGCGCTGTTAGCCCGTTAGCAATTCAGGTTTTCTTATGAGTCAGCAGCCGATGGTCGGGTGTCGAGTGCCCTCTGCTTGGCATGAGGAAATTATAGCCATCACTGAGGCAACCGGGCAGAGCAGCAGTGAAGTGGTGAGAGAGGCGATCGCTCTCTACCTAAAGAAATCGAAAGCGGTTACAGTGCGATCACGCCTGGACGACTTGGAGCAACGGTTGAACAAGCTGACGCTACTGGTAACGCAGTGATATCCAGGAAACTGAAAATCTGAGTGCGATACCGAATGAGACAAAATGAAGTGAACCCACCAATTCGACAGGGAATTGAAGAATTTAAGGTTTCGCTTCATTCCTTTTATAAAAAAGTCACAGGGACGCTGAATTTAACCTGACAGGCTGAAATGGACCATCCATCCTTTCGTTTCTAACTCTTTGCCAGAGAAGGTTAGCTTACCTCGATGCCCTAGCTCAACACTGTAAAAGTCAGACTCCGGCACTTTATCAATGACAAAAGGAAACACGCACAGGTTTGAATCTCGATCTGATTTAACGACTTTGCCTTCTCCCAACGAACCAAGCGCAATCATTTTTCCGCTACTATCTAACACTGTAATTTGTGCGCCTGCATTCAAATCGTCAAACCCGCCAGACTCTACATTGTCATTACCTCGGCAAGAGTCTCCTTGATGTTTATATACAGAGACCAAGGACCCACCTGCTGGATCAATGGTTAGGTCACCAGTGACTGTGTGGGATGCTGGGGCTAAACCAGGAAGGGCGACTGGCAAAACTGTACTGTCTTTGACCTTGAAGAGTCCTACTCCGAACCAAAGAGCGCTTGTCATGAAGAAGGTGCCCACAACTAACACAGATCGTTCTATGTTGCGGTTCCAGTAACGCTGAATGTAATTGGTACGGATACTTATGGGCTGAAGTGATGTTATCTCAGGAATAGACTTGGGACTAGCAGCTATTGCTTGGCTTGAATTGGGTGGCTCGCTTATGGTTAAGTCAACGACCTCACGCCACTCGAAAGCGCTATTACCCTGTTTCTTGCCTTCTACGATTAGCTTGTTAACCCCTTGGATGTTCAGCCCCCTGATTCCTGTCCAAAGAAAGTTAATCAGCGCTGAACGGTTGGTTAGTGTTTCAAACTCAACTGCTACAAGCAACCGTTCACCTACTCGTGTCGTCTTGACCTGCATTCCCTTTGGCTGAAGCGACTTGTTGATTAATGCAGCAATTGCTTGCGGGTTACCCTGCTTTGCAAGTTCCAGAGCGTTTATCTGACTCATAAAATCAAAATGAGTGGAGTTTTCTTAAAGGAGAATTGATAGACATGACGTGAGATTCTGAGTTGCTCAGTGCTTCACAAAGTAAACAAGGTCTTGAAAGTTTTGACTTTAGCGGTATCAATGCCACAGTCCAGCTTTGTGAGCGGGGTCAAACTCTTCCACTTACTCCTGTTCGCACTGGCAATCAGATCAGAGACGGCTTCAGGGTCGATCGTGTCAAAGCCCCCAATTTTATAGGTGTTTAGATAGTTCAAGCGCTCAAAGATTTCGGCTTTCGATGCCTGCTTGATGCTGATGACGGACGGTGGTGCTGGCGGTGGCGGCGGCGGAGTCAAGTAAAAGACAGCGCTCAAAGCATCGAGCTTCTTGCCCTTCGTGATACCGCACCCAAGCTTAGTAATGGGTGTGAAGTCTTGCCAGGTACTGCGATCCACAGCCGCAATCTTACTGGCAGCGATCGTGGCATCGACTGTTTTCAAGGGACTGCCAGGCTGATTAACAAGATGCTTCAAAACCGACTTGATTGTCTCTCTAGAAGCAGTTGTGAAATTCACTTTGGGAGTCACTTCTCCAGCGAGAATGCGAGCCTGTTCAATGTCTGGCGTGCTGGACTTAATGACAAGGCACCAAAGTTCCTCTAGTCCTGCTTGAGTCGCAACGACATAGACAAAATGGTTGGTAACTGCCCTGTACGTATAATCTTCGACCTCTTCCACTAATAACGGCATCCAGTTATGCCCGCCAGTTTTGAGGAGCGCCTCAGCAGCAGCAGCAACAATGTACTCAGGGGGAGCTGCATAATCGTCAGTGGGTAGAATGCTGTCGATCGGCAGACACATGAGTTGCCCGACGTTATCAAAATCACTCATTTAGAAAATACTCCCTGGCGAGTTCAAGATAATAGGCGTGAATTTTCTTGTTTTTGAGCACAGCAGGTACGCGTGCAAAAGCAGAACTGGAAACAACGGCATAGTCTGGGAGGTTGAACACGGTTTTGTCCACGTTGCCAGGTCGGATCTTAGGAAAAAAATACGGCAACATATTAATCCCATCTGCTGGGTTTGCCTTTAAAATTCGCTCAATCTCCTCGCGTGCCATATCGATTGAGCGACCAGCAGCAGGACTGCCATTGAAGAAAATGGGAAGCGCGATCGGCCCACCATCTTGCCTTAACGTTTTGACCTTGGGCACAAACTCCTGCACAACTCTGGCAGCATTATGGAGCGATGACAGATCATCATGGCGAGTGGGAATCAGTACAGCATCAGCTGCATAAACCCCACTCTGACTAAAAAAAACCCATTGTGTCGGACAGTCAATAAAGATGTAGTCATACTCGTTGCTAAACGGTTGCAGCAAATCTCTGAGCCGAGCGGACGCTTTCTGTACACGGGCTTGGGTATCTTGGGTAAACGCTTCCATACCCAGATCTGCTGGTATTACATCAAAAATGTGATACACCTTCCCAGCTCTTAGAGTCACTTTATACGGCACGATGGTCGAGCGGATATCTAAAGCTCTGTCTTTTAAGCACTCAGACAGCTTGATGTTGTTTGGCTGTAGCCCTAAAGATGTTGTCAAATCACGCTGGGAGTCGAAGTCAACCAATAGTACTTTCTTCTTCTCAGCTGCTAAAGCCGATGCCAAGTTGATAGTCGTCGTCGTTTTACCTACGCCACCCTTGTTGTTGTAGACACAAACACTGAGGCTGCGAGGAGGATTGTCAATCAGTTTCTTGATTTGATCAACGACAGACTTAATATTCTCTCCAGTAATTTCAATGCATTTCGTTGCAGGCACAACAGCCTTGTTGTGATGTCTAAAAAGCTGAATATGAGTTGAGTTAGTAATAATACCCCAGTGGGCAGTCTTGCCTTTGGGGGAGAGCAGATACCGTTTTAGTTGTGCTCTCGTTGATAGGTATTGTCTAGAGCCCTCTGCTAGATTGATGGGGCTGCCTCCACCTGTAAAGCGCCCTTTAATTTCAACCATTAAGAAAGGATCGGCTTTAGTAAAGCTGAAGTTGTCATCAGCTGTGTTCTTGCGAGCAGCAAAATCAACACTGTCGCTTCCTGCTCCAGTCGCCAATTCACCTACGCGCTCATTTGCGCTAAAGCCCAGCGCTTCCAACAAGTAAGGGACAAAGTGACTACCCACGTCAGCTTCTGTTGCCTGCGGAGGAATATTGGCTAAAACTTTGCTCCAATCCATCAACGCTGACCCCACTCAGAATACGTGGCTAACTCTTGCGTGATCGCAAGAGCAATTTCTTTTCTAAAGTGCCCTATTTATGAGGGGGATAACAGTAAGTTCACAGGAGCATGACATTAACTTGTTGAACACTTCAAAGGTTGTGCTCAGTATCACGTAAAGCCGCTTCTTTGATTGCAGCTCTCAGCCACTCTGCCTGGTTCGGTCGCGATCGAACGTATTCATAAAGCTCTTTTGGAAGAAACACCGGAATCGGCTTTTCAGCCAATGGCTCTGGTCCTGAAGGTTTGAAACGGGTTAGATAATCAGCACGTTGCTCAGTCATGGCTTAGTTGTAACTTGAAGAGCATAATGCTGTCTTCTAAATGAAGTCACTACGCCATTTCTTTAAGTTGCCCCGCCACTCTAAGCCTTTGTCATCAATAGCTGCGTCCATTACCACCGTTGTAGAAAGCTGCTCTTTCGGTAGAGCTTAGCGTCCGGGTCCAGATTGCTAAGGTGTCAAGATAGCCGTTCAGGCGTTGGTTGTCGCTGAAGTTGACATCATTGCCAATCACTAGAACGTTGCTGGCTGCGTACAAACCAGTACCGGAGAACGCACTGGATTGCACCAATGTACCGTTGACTTCCAGGTTCACGGTTTTGGCTTCAGCATCGAACCAGCCAATGCAGCAAAGCCATGTGTTGGTGGGTGGATCAGTCAAACCCGCCAGTGTGACTCCCGCTCCGGTTTGATCGCCCACATAGAAAGCTAGGCTGCCATTGTAGTAATTTAAGCCACAATGCCGTCCAAAGTTAGTATTAGAGCGATTGATAATGGCTGTTCCGCCCGCTGAGGGAACCTGCCATGCTTGGACATTAATCCAGCAAGCGAAAGTAAAGCTTTGGCTAATAGTGAACGCTGTAGCCGTGTATAACGCTGACGAAGTGCTGATGTTGAAGTAGTTAAATGATCGCCCATCCCAGCAGTGACCAGGTTTGCCATTCTCTACGATATTGCCTGACCCGCCAGCATTGTCTGTAGGCAAGTGGTAGCCATTGGGTGAACTGTCGTTATAGTTCTCGAAGTCATACCATGCAAGCAATCCGGTTTTGAGGATGTCAGTTGCGCTCCCACCAAAGCCAGCAGGTTTGATAAACAACGGCATCGGCATAAGCTTAAATCTCCAAAACTTAAATGTTCTCTAAAACTCAACACGAGGGTGTATTTGCTTCATTTCGGCATGAATTTTGGCAATAAGCTGGGTATCGGCAGGGTCAGTTTCAGCGAGCTGACGTTTCAACTCATCCAGGCGATTACGCCGATCGCGCATCTTGTTCAAAATTGCTTGTGTCTCACTGCTTAATTTCGTTATCTTCATATCTTTTAGCTGGCATTGACATCAAGAGTTGGGGAACGCAGCATCCGGGACAGCCGATCCGTCTTTGCTCTGCCCTGTGGTTAGTCGAATCTCGTCCATAAAACCAGGAAAGAAGGCTGAGCCTGAAGCATCAACGCCAATACGAGCCTGAGAAAGCACTGTGGCGTAATTAGAAGCGGTTGAAGTGTTTAAGCGTCGAGTGCCATCAATCCAACCTTGCATCGTTGATGTACCTGATCGGCTCACGCAAACGTAGTGCCACTCGTTCAACGAGAAGCCACCCGTACCGCTGGCACCACCCGTATAGGAATCATCGAGATAAAACCCGTAAGTTGAATCCAGATACAGTTGCAAGATTGAGTTACCGAAGCTGGGCGAAGTTGGTTGCAAGTTGAGCCAGCTATAACGACCTGCTGCTGTCATGTAGATCCACGCTTCATAGATCCAGTTGCCGCTGCCAGGGCTAAGAGCAGCACTGTTAGGCAGGATTAAGTAATCGGTTGAACCATTGAACGCGATCGAGCTGCTGCCGTACTTGAATTGAGCAGTGCTCGTAACTGGAGTGCCGCCAGGGGCAATATTGTGGACATAACTACTGTTATCGGTGAATGTCGAGCCACCGTTACTGCCCTCGCTATGCAGCAACAGCCTGACGTTGCTATATGAAACACCATCAGCCGTATAGCCACCACCACCTGCCGGTGGTGTACCTGATCCAAGCATCGTACCTGGGAAAGTAAACATCTAGCCAAGTCCTTTCTTGAATGTGTATGAGGTTTTCGATCGCTGCTCATTATCATGAGGTTTCCAATCGGCGAGCCTGGTTATGAGGTTTCCAATCTTCATCGTGATTGGTCAAAACTTTACGCTGCCTTCCATGCTCTACTTTGAAGCGCGAGTAAATGTTTTGAGTGGTTTCATTAACGCCCCTCAGCATGAAGACTTCTCATTGCGCGATCGTCCTTCTCCTCTCTGCTGCCTCCATTTTGCCCTGTCTGAACGCTTCTGCACGATCAAAAGAGCCTGACTACCCTTGCTATATGCGAACAGTCAATGGGCGTGTGGTTGACCTCACCGCAAGCTTATGCAGGTACAAAGCGGTAGCAGTGCCGATCGCGGCTGCCACAGACACTCAAAGCATTACCGAGCCCGAATCACCCTTTATCACCAGCTACAAACAACGGGCGAGACGGGTTGAGAATGTTGCTGCTGCTAAATATTTGTTAGCCCAAGCTGATACCAACTCAGAAAAGCTACTGAGCATTGGGTCAAGCGTTTGTCGGGGCGTAAATGTCAAGTTAAGCCGCCCAGAGCTAGTCACGATCATCGAGAAGGCTTTGCCAACTGATAACGAGAATGCAGTGCTGCATTATGCCGGGTTACAGCAGATTAGCATTTTGCTCGATATGGCAGAAGCAGGTGAGTGCCCCTAGACCTCACTTGCGGTAGCGCACTGCTAATCTGCAAAAGCTTTTTTAGCTTGCCTGATTAAAGTTTCTGGGCATGTATCCCGATACTCAGCTTTAGTTTTATCTACCCCATCGGAAAAGTCGGATTCAATCATCCTTATGTGAATAGTTCGTTTGCGCAGTAGTCTCTTGAAAAAATTCAGAAATTTTCAAAATAGCGATCGACCAACTCAAGCCGTCGCCGATCGAGTCGTGTGAGGAAAGCTCTTGCCCGCCGCATTTCGGCACCATACCACCCAGTCTTAAGAGCATTCTGAGCACTGGTAGCCTTGCCATCAGCAGTGATTGGTCCCGTTGACGACTGCCACGGTTGCCAGTTCTGAATCAGCTCGCGCTGTCGCTGTCGTGCTTCCGGTGTCCATCGGGGCATAGGGTGAAGCCTCTAGTGATGTGGCTGCATGGGACTCTTGCTCAACTTTCAGTTGGTTGACCTGCTTATCAACGTAGTTTTTGATGAACTGGCTCGGCTTCTTAGGATTGCGAATGTTATCCAGCGTCGTGATTGTGCGGCGGGATTGCTCCTGGCAGCGGAGTGCTAATTCGAGCAGGCGCGATCGAAGAGTCGTATTTGGCGCACTGTGAGACGCCGTAGCCATGTTGTAAAACAGAAAATCCAGCGTCGTGATTTGCACTGCTAACCGAGCCTCTAACTCTTTTTGGCTAAAGCCTTCGCCTGTCTGCAAGGCATGAAACGTGGCAATGAGGTTGTCTGGAGCCGCACCGGGGTCATTAAGTGCAGCAGCAGCTTGGAAATAAAAACTGGTACGCAAACGGGTATCGTTCTGGGCTGACTCACTAGCCTCAACAGACTCGCCATCAAGCGTCACTTGTAATTGGCGTTTGACTTGCTGCTGTGCTTGCTGCTGCTTTTGAGCCTGGTTTTCTGCCTGCTTACGTTTAGCTATCTGCAAAAGAAGATCGTGCGACGTTGGTTTTTTTGACATTTTTTGACATTTTTTGACGTTTTCTAGCGCTTTCTGCCGATGACCCTCTTTGTCGGTTCACAAAAAACTCAAATGAGTATCACCTATGAGTTGTGCGATCGTTGTTTCAGCGATCCACTTCACGTCAGCAGACAGCTTGTTAATGAGTACCTAGAAGCTTCATCGAACTAGGCAACGGACAACAAGATCGCGGCGTAATATTCTTTTGCCACAAGCTAGCTGAACAACTGCTCTCTTCTCTTTACAACAGACAGTTCAAGTATAGACAGTGCCAACATAGGCAGACACACAAAGATCGTGTCATCAACTCGTATGGATAAACATACTTAGCGAGTTGTTGACACCGCTAGGGTGAAATATTCTCTTTTACTGGTTTTAGGGCTGATTTAGGGCTGATTCATGACCCTGATCCCCAAAACCAATCGGGATGACAGGATTCGAACCTGCGGCATCCTGCTCCCAAAGCAGGCGCGCTACCAAGCTGCGCTACATCCCGTTATTTGCAACTTAATCAGTATAACCTGTCTCATTACGGATACGGTAACGTTTCCAAGGTTATAGCCTAATGTCACCCTTCTATTTACAGGAGGTAACGGTTTTGATCGAAAGTATACTCGTGGCTCAGATGATCATTGGGCAACCAAAGTTAAAGCCTACAGCTAAAGATTTACTGTCTGAGGGAGCCAAAATTGCAGCGGTTGGCGCGATCGCAGTGGTCTCTTCCAGAATCAAGCGTAGTAAGTAAGGCCAACTGTCTCTGTTTCACAGTGATGGTACTCTCGTCATTTTGGCAAAGACGGCTCTGGTGTTTCTATCTGCAGGCTTTGAACTCAGCCCTATGACGACTGTTGTAGGCTTCAAACCAGGATCTTGTAGACTTTGAGCGCCTTGCTGCTTGGTTGGGCAAGCTAAAGTTTACCGACTGATCCACGAGTAAGAATCGGAGTCTTCAATGAAAAAGTATGCTTTTTTAGCCGTAGTGGCGCTCTTAGCAGTCCCTGGAATCGCTTTAAGTGAAATGGGATCGGGTGCCCCTAACGGGGATGGGATGATGAACCAGGAGAGACCCAGTGGTAGACAGGGTGGCGATCCTGCTCAGTTTCAAACACGCAAAGCTGAAATTCTCAAACGCCTTAGCGCTCGCATTACAGAACTTCAGCAACGGCAGAGTTGTGTTCAAGCAGCGAACGATCGCCAAGCCCTCATGACCTGTATGCCCCAAAAGAAAGGGCAGCAAGGCCAACAAGGACAGCAACGGCCGCAGGGAGAGCAGGGGCCACAAGGGCAGCAGGGTCAGTATTAATTCCGTGTAGTGGCCTTCTTTCCACTCAAGGTGAATCCCCAATCCCCGGAGCGATCGCTTGCTAAACGCTCTGGTTGGGGGCACCGTTAAGCCGTGCTTGAAAGGCTCACTATCGATGCATTGCCCGATCCCTGTGGTCGAGTTCTTTTCAATGCCTTATTCACTCAATGATCAATTCACACACACGCAATGAAACTCCTGAGGCGTCTCATCACGCTTTCCTTATTCGCATCCCTATTAGCAGCCTCCCGTGCGGCTAGTCTGCCTGTAGAACCTGATTACCCTTGCTACATGAAGAATGTAAGCGGGAGAATCATTGATCTCACACAAAAATTATGTCGTGCTAGCGAGAAAGCGACCCAAGCGACGACCAGTACGACGACCGCTAGCGTGACTGAAAGACCATCATCCAACGACACTGACGCAACTTCATCGGCAGATGATGTAGAGAGTAACTCGAATGAAGCAGGAGAGTAAACTCTGATGTGGCAGGTTGCTTGCGTGAATGTGTTAGCGCGATCGCACAGTTACCTTCAGCCCGATAAGGAGACATAGAACGTTGTCCTGCTTTACTTAACGGCTATGTCTCCTTGAGGCCAGCGACTCTGCAATCGTCTGTGCCTAGCTCCCCTTCAGGCTTTAGCCCTAAAGCTAGACCTAGTGTGTTGAGACAGCCTCGGCCTTACTGCCCTTCGCTACAACTGCAACAGTCTGCCCTTTACGTAACTTTAGCTGGCCCATTTGGCGAGGCGTTACTTGAAAGGTTTTCTGCTTACCGTTGGCTAATTTCAGCGTTAACGTTGTTTTGGTGAACGAAATGACTTGCCCTCGAAGGCGAGTACTTGTCACCATTGTGTTTTGTCCGCTCGTAGTGGCTTTTGTCGTGCTCGACATTTGACTTGCAAAGGACGGTTCGTGCAAGGCAACAGTCAACAGCAAAGGTAGAACAGCACCAAAGGCTCTTAGCTGATTCATTTGCGTTACTCCTTAAAAAGATTCAACGCAATATGTTCCCATACTGGCTCGAAGGCCGTATGTCACTGCATTGTCAGCAGCTTGTCACCAGGGGATGCCTTTAGAGGTGATGAAAAGCCCTCACCCTGAGCATTCCCTTCGCCCCATGTTAAGAGCAGGGAGTGGCGGATGAGGGCTGTTTTTTGACTGCTGAGACATCCTTTAAAAGCAATGCAAACAGTCAGATTTTGGCCTCATGTTTCTGGAGGGTAAAGCATACGAAGAAAGCCAATCGCGATAAGCCAGCGCTTCGTCTTGCGAGCCAAACACGGGCGTTCTCAAAAAGGGTAAGTGTGCGATCGTGCAGGAGCGAACCAGGTAGATAGATGCCCCCCACTGCAAGTACCAAAAGCGTTTTTGCATGGGTCTACTGAGCTCAACAGGGATAGGAAGGTTACGTTGTAATCATCCATTGGGATTTAAACTATTTCGGAAAGCTTTTCGAAAAACCACCCACACGGGTGAAGGGTTTCCCTAAGAGCCTTCAGGTTTTATTCCAGGATGACCAAGAGGAATCTAGTATTCCACAAGTGTCTCGTTACGACAACTTGGTCTGACCCTTTTCTTTTGTAAAAGTCAGGAAAGTAGGAGGCGCTGTATGCCTGCGATCGATATCAGTAGATGAGGACATGATTGATCAGAGGCCCTTCGACTTCGCTCAAGGCTTTAAGGCCTGTGTGCAGGCAGGTTAATCACTGTTGAGCTCCGCCGTCCCTACGCGATGGACCGTATGGAAGGATTTACAGCGCTTACTGATTGGGTAAGCCGCCGCCCTGTGAATACGAGGGCAGGGTGTAGGGGTTGGGTGGTGGTGAATGCAAAGGAAAACGGCTGTAAGCCTGCAGTCGGATTGCAAAGCAGTAGCAAGGACCACCGTCAGCCTAGACTGAACAGGTGTCCTCTAAAAGTTGGTTTGAAGCCACTATCGCAAAATTTGATTGTGATAGCCGTAGATAGCCAGAGTCGAGCGATCGTGCCTGTTTGCCAACCGTCGGCGCTCTGCGACCCAATAGAAAAGCGCCTTTCTAACAGGATCCTTCGCGGTTTCTTTTAAGGTTTATCGCCAAGCATCAACACAAGCCGCCTCCCGAGGGAGCAATATTGCCTGCTGCTTGGCCGATCTCAATTCCTTGCAGGTTTCGTTGCAAAGCGCTTCAAGCGGCGGGGCCGGATGCTTGCCAGATGTTCACTCTTCAAATCCTCGATCGCTAATCAGGATACCAAAACATCCCTTTGATCCCCTCAGGATCAGACATAAAGCCTAAATTTCGGTAGAAATCCACTACTTGAGGGTCAGCAAAAAGCGTAATGTTACTAATATCTTCACTTCGCAGTTTCTTGATCACCTGCTTCATAAGCGCTTTGCCCAGACCTTTATTTTGAAATTCTGGATGCACCACCACATCCCAGATTGTCGCATTGAAGGCATGGTCGGACGTGGCACGTGAAAACCCAATCAACCGTCGATGAGAGCCTCGTTGCTCCCACATAGAAACGACTAAAAAACTATGCTGAATTGCCTTTTTGACTTTTCGCAGCGGGCGGCGAGACCAGCCCACCGCATCGCACAGCTCTTCCAGCTCATACAAATCGATTTCTCGCTCTGTGCTGAAAAAAATGCGAGCTTGAGCGTGATCGCCAGCAGTCCTGCTGGTATAGTCCTCCACTTGCATCGCCTGAGATGCGGAGGGGGCATCAGAACTGCTAAACAGGCTTTTCCAAAAACCCATGCGAGCGTGGTTGAGGTAGTAGTTAGATCTCGGTAATAGATAGTATACGCTCTGTGCCCTTTCTGCGTGCGGTTTAACTGACCAGATTCATCGACCAATCAACATTGTTCTAAGAAAATGGCAGCAGAGCTTGGAAATGAGGCGATCATTAACCTAAAGTAAAAGCTTTAATGCTGGGCGATCGGTTCACGATACAGATGGTCTTACCTAAAAAACGAGTTTTTCGATTATGGCGCTGGGCTTAAAGACATCGACGCTAGAACTATTGAAGCGCTTCAACCGAGCGTTTCCTCAGTTCTATGAGCAGTTTGTCAGCAGCGAGATTCAACTGCAAAATTTGAGGCTGGCGTATCATCTTTACAAAACAAAGCAGGCCGTCATTGAACTGAAGCCAGAAGGCAGTAAGAGCGCTTTGCACTTCGCGTACCGTAACCAATCGTTTCTGCTGAGCGATATTTTTGGTGTGCTAGCGGCGTATGGGTTGACCATTCACAGCCTGAGCTTGTATGGGCAGATCTACCCACCCATGCTCGTCTTCATCAAGCTGATCGTCTCTCGCAGTGGAAAAGCGCTGAGCGAAAAAACGGCTGAAAACGTTTGTCGTGCCATTCGGGAGGCACTGGCGGGGCGCTTTGAAGTCGAGGAAATGCTCGCGGTAGAGTTTAATCTTGATGCAGGGTTGGAGCAAGTGGAGACAGAGTTTTATGTTGATCCCGTCTTCCATCTGCCGGCGCTGCTGATTGAGGCAGACAACCAGCCTGGACTTTTCTACAAAGTGATGTATGCCATCTGGCAGGAAGATTTGCTCGTTGTAAATGCGAACCTCCTGGTTTGGCGTGGCCGTACTCGCCTGATCCTCTATCTATTAGGTCCGAATGAGAGCCTCATCCCAGAGTATTTAGGGCAAAAAATTGCCGAGGGGATGAAGCAGCGGCTCCTGGGGCGGCGGTTTTAGCAAGGGATGAAGGATGAAGGATAAATTTTTTAGCCTTTAGCCTTTAGCCCTTAGCCTTTCCATGTCAGGGTACGATAGAGGCATGCAGACGATCGACATTCTGGGAGTGCCGCACGCTTACGAGTTGACGGCCCCCACTGCTTCAAAGGCTGTTCTGGTGTTTATTCACGGCTGGCTTCTCAGTCGTCACTACTGGCACCCGTTGGTTGAGCAATTGTCACCCGACTATCGGTGTTTATCTTACGATTTGAGGGGGTTTGGGGATTCTCAGCCATACCGCCCAGCCTGTGATACTACGCCTGTTGGTTATAGCTTGCTTGATTACGCCAATGACCTGGCGCTCTTGCTGAAGCACTTGCAGATTGAGCATGCCTGGCTAGTGGGGCATTCGATCGGGGGGAGTGTGGCGCTGTGGGGAGCAGACCAACTGCCGCAGCAAGTCAAAGGCGTGATTTGTCTGAATTCTGGCGGCGGTATTTATTTAAAGAAAGAGTTCGATCGCTTCCGAAGCGCAGGGCAGCAGTTAGTAAAGCTTCGTCCTCGCTGGCTGTGCCGCATTCCTTTGCTCGATTTGCCGTTTACACGCGCCAGTGTGAAGCGAGCGATCGCGCGTCAGTGGGGACGACAACGTTTGCTGGACTTTGTTGCTGCCACGCCTGAAGCCGCGTTAGGAATGCTGTTAGACACAACCACAGAAGCAGAAGTCCATCGCTTGCCTCAGGTGGTTGCACGGCTTAAGCAGCCTGTGTACTTTATTGCTGGAGCACAAGATCCAATCATGGAGCCAAAGTACGTGCGCCATCTAGCGAGCTTTCATCCCCTCTTTAAGGCCTGTGGAGATAACGTGGTCGAAATTGCCGATTGCGGGCATCTGGCAATGGTGGAACAAACAGCCGCCGTGGCCACCCAGATTCGCACGATTCTTACTCAGCATGGCGCTTCAAAATAAGAAATACGGCTGAGGTTAAGGTGAGGAGCAACCGTAATGTTAGTTTGGTTCATGCATGGTGCCTCAGTGAGAGAGAGTGGGTACGCGGACCCCTTGCGATCGCGCATCATTAGCGAGTTCATCGATCGGGGGTTAACGACGCCTGAGTTTTACTCCTGCTTCTGGGGTGATGCGTTGGGTCGCACTGACCAACTGTGGGGTTGGATTCAGCAAGATCTGGAAACGTTTAAGTGGGATCATCCTCAAATTGATCTGGATGATGTGTTTCACTATCGCCAACGGCGAGAGCAACTGATTACAGGCTTCTTTAACGACATTTTTAGCTATCTAAACACGCAGCAAGGACGCGAAGTGCGTCGGCTCATTGCGGTGCAGTTACTTAGCTTCTTGACCGACAACCCGTTTGAAGAAGATCTGCATATTGTGTCGCACTCCTTGGGCAGCGTGATTTTGTGGGATATTCTCTTTTCAGAAAGCTTTGAGGACTCTGATCCAGCCTTTTATATCCGCCATGCCATTAAAGGGTTGAGTGGGCCTAGTGAGGGACGCAAGGTTAAGCTGCGAAGCATTACTACGCTTGGCTCGCCCATTCTTATCTTTAGCCAGTTTTTGCGCCTGAATGGCGATCGACTCAAGGCGTTTGCCAGTCGCTATACGGCTGAACCACTCCGTTGGGTCAACGTGATTCATGCCTCGGATGTGTTTGCCTATCCCATTCGTGCCAGTCTTGCACTCGATGACTCAACGTTATATTTTCAGGATCACTATCTGGGCGATCGCAACTTTTTAAAAAAGCAAATTGGCGATGTCACAATGGCGCTGGGATTACTCGCTGACCACAGCCGCTATTGGCGCAGTCGTCGCGTTGCCCAGTTGGCGATCGCCAATCTGCTAGAAGACTACACCACCCTAGAGCAAGTCAGCCCCATTCTAGAATTTGGAGAATCAGATTAGGTGAAGGGCTTTGGATTGAAGCACGGCTGTCTGTTGCGGTACCGCATCCTGACCCACATTAAGTACTTTTGGGATGGTCAACGTGCAAGGGTTTGAGTCAGATCAGGTTATTCTGCCTGGAAAAGACTACAAGCTTGACGCTTTTCTTTTTGGCCACTGGAGTTTTCGCGGTCATGACTTCATTCGCCAGGATAGGAATGGGTGAGCTAAACTTGGAGAAAGTTCCGTAAATTCTGCGTTTACAGTGATAGGAGCGATCGCGCACCCAATGCATGATTCGCTTTATCAGTAAGTTAAACCAGTTAAGCGATTCGCATAACCAACTGGCAAGGTAACAGGTAGAAGGCGCTACGTATGAAAGGTTCCTGGACACATGCACTGGTAAAACGGCTTCCCCGGCGAGGCTCAACCGCAATGGGAGTAGCTACTGCGTTTTGGGTTGTAGCGCAAGGGCTGACGCTGAGTCTTCCAGCCAGCGCCCAAAATGCTCGTGACCCTCTGAGTTACAGTGCCTTACTGACAGAAATCGACGCGGGTAAAGTCAATCGGATTGAGATTGACCCGACACAGCGTATTGCCCGTGTCACCCTGGAAGACCAGAAGAAAGGCGATCCGCCACGTGAAGTAGCCCTCTTTGAGAACTATGGCGAAATTACGAAAAAGGCTTTAGCCAATAAAGTTGATATTACGGTGCAGCCGACGCAAGATAACAGCGCCGTGATGGGAATCCTGGCCAACCTGCTCTTGTTCTTTTTGCTGATTGGCGGCTTGCTCATGATCTTGCGCCGCTCCAGCAATGCGCCGGGTGGCCCAGGTCAAGCGATGAGCTTTGGTAAGTCACGCGCCCGCTTTCAGATGGAAGCCAAGACGGGCGTCATGTTTGATGATGTCGCGGGCATCGAAGAAGCCAAGGAAGAACTGCAAGAAGTCGTCACCTTCCTCAAAAAGCCTGAGCGCTTTACCGCGGTTGGTGCTCGCATTCCCAAGGGCGTGCTGCTCATAGGACCCCCCGGTACGGGTAAAACGCTGTTAGCCAAAGCGATCGCTGGTGAAGCGGGTGTGCCCTTCTTCAGCATCTCCGGTTCCGAGTTTGTGGAGATGTTTGTGGGCGTGGGTGCTTCGCGCGTGCGGGATTTGTTCAAGAAAGCGAAAGAGAACGCGCCGTGCATCATCTTTATTGACGAGATCGACGCAGTCGGTCGGCAACGGGGTGCGGGGATTGGGGGCGGCAATGATGAACGCGAACAGACCCTCAACCAATTGCTCACCGAGATGGATGGCTTTGAGGGCAATACGGGGATTATCATCATCGCTGCGACCAACCGCCCCGATGTGTTGGATTCGGCTCTGCTGCGTCCCGGTCGCTTCGATCGCCAGGTGATGGTGGATTTGCCCAGCTACAAAGGACGGTTGGGAATTTTAGAAGTTCATGCCCGGAATAAAAAGCTGGATACAGATATTTCCTTAGAAGCGATCGCCCGTCGTACCCCCGGTTTTTCGGGCGCAGAACTGGCAAACCTGCTCAATGAGGCGGCCATTCTAACTGCACGCCGTCGTAAGGATGCGGTCACGATGCTGGAAATTGATGATGCGATCGATCGCGTCACCATTGGTCTCACGCTGACGCCGCTGCTGGACAGCAAGAAAAAGCGGCTCATTGCTTACCACGAAATTGGTCATGCCCTGCTGATGACCCTGCTGAAGCACTCTGATCCGCTAAATAAAGTGACGATTATTCCGCGATCGGGTGGCATTGGTGGCTTTGCCCAACAGGCATTCAATGAAGAGATGATTGACAGCGGCCTGTATACCCGCGCCTGGTTAACTGATCGCATCACGATCGCGTTAGGCGGACGGGCGGCTGAAATCGAGGTGTTTGGGGAAGCTGAGGTGACGGCTGGCGCTAGCAGTGATATCAAGGCGGTTGCAGACCTGGCACGCGAAATGGTGACCCGTTACGGGATGTCAGAATTAGGGTTAGTGGCCCTTGAGAGTGCCGGCAGCGAGGTGTTCTTGGGTCGTGGCCTATCCCCCCGTACGGAATACTCGGAAGAGGTTTCCACCCAGATCGACCAGCAAGTAAGAGCCATTGCGGTTCAGTGCTACGAAGAAGCCCGTACGATCATTCGTGAAAACCGAGTGCTGGTCGATCGCCTAGTGGATCTGCTGCTAGAAGAAGAAACGATCGAAGGGGATGATTTCCGTCGCATCGTCACTGAAGTAACAGGTCAACCTGTCGCTGCTGTTACACACGCGTCATAGCATTGGTTCGTTTTTGCTCTTTACACGAACACAAGCCTCAAAGCCTTTGTTGCTTCTGGGGCTTTTCTAATTTATGGTGACGCCAGGTAGAATACGTCCAAAAGCCATTTAACAGCGTGTGGCTTACTGACTCAAAATCAGATTGGAGCTTTTCTAGAGTAGCGTGCAAGCTTTGGCCTGGAGTTTCTTCTTACCTGCGTGCTTCCTGGAACGTCATGATGGATGATTAACGTTGTGCAGGCTCCACAGGCAACGCTGACACTGCTCCCTCATTCACCCACCAGAGGTAGACCGATGGAAAACCGATTGACACCGCAGCAGCTAACAAAGCTCGTTGGCGAAGTAGAACGGCTCTCGCAACGGCAGCAGGACGAACTCGATCGTGAACAAGTGCAAGACATTCTGCGGGAACTTAACCTATCGCCCGATTTACTTGACGAGGCGATGATCCAGCTACAACGCAAGGATGCATTGCTGGTACAGCAGCGTCGGCAACGATGGATGATCGGTGGCGCGATCGCCAGTTTAATCATTGTGGTTGCCGGGGTCGCGCTCTTCATGCAACAGCAACAGCAGGCGTTAGGCCGCGTTTCGGCGCAGAAGGGTTGTGTGGCGCTGGCGCAAGACAGTTGCAGTGAGGGGTCACTTTCGCGTCAAACGAACCCTGTGCTGTTCTACAACGTCACCTTAAAGGACGCACCTGTTGGCAAAAAGCTTTCTCTCACCTGCGATTGGATTGCGCCTGATGGGCAGGTCGTGAAGCAAAATCGGTATGAGACACGGCAAATTGATACGCCAATCTGGAATACCCACTGCAAACTTCCGGTTACTTCCAATGCACCGACGGGAACCTGGCATGTGCAACTGGTACTGGACGATCGTCCACTGAGCAAGACTCCTTTTGACGTGCAGTAGCGGGACGTTGAATCGTTATGGGGCAACTGTTCCCGTTGGAAGTGCTTGAACCCCACCAGATTGTGGGCTACTGGGGCTATGGTGATCAAGCCGCTCTGGAAAACTGGTTAACGGATAGTTTGCGCCACTGTAATTTGCGCCACTGTAGCGAGTTAGCTGCCCGTCGCTACAGTCGATCGCCAGGAAAAGCATGTTTAGTCGAAAGCACCACCGAATGCGTTTGGGGCGTCGCTTATTTGGGCTTACCGCAGGCAGACTGTGACCACTTGCCCGCGAGGGTGCTGGTAGCTCTCACTGCATCTGGCTTGCCTTGCCCTTCAGAATCTGCGGCTGCCTGGGTTACTCAACACCCGGATCGTCTTTCTATGGGACGCGAGCCTTTTGGTCACGTACCGCTCTATTGGACGCAGATTGGGCAGATTGTCTGGTTTGCATCGCGCTTAAGTCTGCTGCTGCCTCTCATCAAAGTGCCTCAGGTCAGCATCCCTGCCGTGTATGCCTATAGCTGCTTCTCTTATGTGCCCATCCCCCTCACACCGATCGCTCAAATTGCCTCGATCGCCCCTGGAGCAGAGCAGACCTGGATCGCCGATCCTGCCGCCAGGACACTATCAGCACCCACGGTAAAGCGCTTGTTTGAATGGCAAGAAGCACCCGACCAAATTCAGGACGAAGTGATCGCCGTCGAGCAATTGCGATCGTTGCTCAAGGATGCTGTAGCGTGCCAAAGCGCGGATTTGGGTGATGAGCCTGTGGGAGTGCTCTTATCAGGCGGGTTGGATTCGTCGATCGTCGCAGCGCTATTGGTTGAAGCGGGCGTAAAGGTTCGTGCTTACACGTTGGATTTTGGTGCAGAGAGCGTTTCAGAACTCTCCTATGCGGAACAGGTGGCTGAATTTCTCAACATTCCTTTGATCAAAGTTGATGCCAGTCCCAGACAGGTGCGTCAAGCCTTGCTCCCAACCGCCCAGGCGTTGGATCTGCCGTTTGGCGATGGCGTTACCGTCCCGCTCTTTCTCCTGATGCAGGCAGCCAGCCAGGACGTACGGGTCGTCTTTAATGGGGAAGGCGGTGATCAACTGTTTGCCGGTTGGACGAATAAACCGTTGATTGCAGCAGGCATGTATCAAGCGACCCATCCTACAGAAACGACCTTCGATCGCCACTATCTCCGGACCTTTCATCGCCTCTGGGGCTATGAACAAGACTTGTTTCAACCAGAGATTTTCACGCAACTTGCCGCCACACCCCCCCAGAGTTGGCTGGAGTATGCGCTCAATCCCGACTTTTCAACCACATTGCTGCATCGGTTGCGGCGGGCCACATTGATGCTAAAAGGCGCACAAAATATCCATCCTCGCGCCACTAATCTAGCGCTTGCTCACGGGTTGAAGGTGCGATCGCCGTTCTGCGATATCGCTCTGGCTCAATGGTCGTTTCAGCTTTCGGGAACCTTACATTTACAGGCCGCTTGCGAGAAATATATTCTGAAACGTGCCGTTGAGCCATGGCTACCAGCCACGATCGTCTGGCGGCAGAAGCGTGGCATGGGTGTGCCATTAACCGCCTGGTGTTTTAATGAACTGTGGCATGACCTGGGCAGATGGTTAAATCCTGCAACGCTTTCCTGTCAAGGCATCTGGCAACCACACATCGCGGCTCGGATTGCGACTGGCGGCTTTGGCACCCTACAGGGGCGTCGCATTGGTGAAAGCCTTTGGCTCTTACTGATGTGGCAACTATGGCACCATACGGCTCTCGGCCTAGTACCCGCATTCTCGCTCAATCATCCCTTTTGGCTGCCCTCCCGATTAGGACGCTTTTACCTACAACAGCAACGGGAGACAACGCCATGGTAGCCACCCCCCCTACAGGTCACACCTCGTATCCTTTATCGTTTACCCTTGCGGAAGAACTGCTCACCACTTACGGCTCACCGCTCTACGTCTACAACGGCAATCGCCTGCGTCAGACGATCCAGCACATTACAGAGGCGATCGCCTATCCACACACCCACTTCCACTTTGCCAGCGTCACGAATGGCAACATTGCCCTCCTGCAACTCTTCCGCAGTGCCGGATGGGGACTCCATGCCAACACCCCTGGCGATATTTATTTAGGTCTCCATGCAGGCTTTCACCCTACACAAATCATCTACAGCGGCAGCAACCTGAACCGTGCTGAAATGGAACAGCTTTTCCAATGGGGTGTTACAACCTTGAACCTTGATAGCCTTTCGCAGTTAGAGTTGTGCTGTGAAGTCTGGCGATCATTACCGGTGACAGAAGCCCAAGCAGACCTTTCTGCCTCCACGTCCCACACTCCAACCGCTGTACCCCGTATCGGTCTTCGCCTCAATCTCCCTGAGCTAACAGGTGAAAGTCGCATTGGGGTACATCCAGACGACTTTTCGGCAGCCGTTCGCATCGCTCAACAAGCTGGACTATGCCTTAGTGGCCTGCACTTCTACCGCGGTACAGGCACCAATGCGACAGCGGCGTTTACAGAAGCGATCGACACGGTGCTGGCTGTTGCCAACAACTTACCGGATTGGGCCTACCTCGATTTTGGGGGCGGGTTTGGCTATCCCTATCACCACAATGGCATGGCGTTTGATTGGCATCAATTTGGGGCTGTGTTGAGCGATCGCCTGGCTCAACTTCAGCGTCCCATCCAACTTATGATTGAACCGGGACGGGCCGCGATCGCTGGCTGTGCCACCTTGCTAACGCGCGTGGTTTCAACTAAGTGGCAGCACGATAAACAGCTTGTGGGTGTCGATACCACCGTTGCCAACCTTTCGGTACCGTCTGTTCATGGAGGCTACCGTGAAATCGTCGCCTTACCTGAGCACAAGACAGAAATTAGCGAAGTCGCAAACGACTTACACCTCACAGATGTGTGTGGAAACACGACGTATTCGCGGGATTATCTTGGCAAACACTGTCAGTTGCCAGCTTTAAAGAACAATGACATTCTCGCCATTTTAGATGTTGGAGCCTATGGTTACGCCATGTCTTCTCACTTTTTGCATCGTCCTCGCCCTGCGGAAGTCTTACTCGAAAACGGCACACCTCGTCTCATCCGACAGCGAGAAACGTATCGCATCCTGATGGAAAATCAAGTATTTTAACGTCATTCACCGGAGATACTATGAAATGTATTCAATGCAATACTGATAACACTTTAAAGGATCGTACTGACAACCAAGGCCGCTGTAAAAACTGTCAACATCCCTTTGCGTTTGAACCGACGGCAATGGGAAAAGTGAAAGTGACAGACCCAATGTTTGCCAAAGCGATCGCAGATCTTTCTGCCAACGAGACGCTCTTTTTTACACCCAAGCAATTACTTTATTTTCTGGATAAACGCTTTAAAAATAAAGGATCAATGCCTACCTTTGGATGCTTCTTTCTGTTTCTCATCGTCACGACGATTGCAACGGTTACGGCTGGAGGGTTTCTTTTCAGTGGCACAAATAGTGTTTTAGCCATGTTTATACCGGCGATCACCATTAGTGTGATCACAGAATTTACGCTATTTCAGATGAGTAACTCTGCTCAATCTACCCCTAGAGTTCGCCAGGTTAGTGCTAAATCGCTTCAGGCTATCGGCGGATTCATTCTCATTGCAGGTATTATTGCAGGCATTATCGGTAATTCCTTTATTCTCTTTGTCATCAGCGTGCTTCTAGGTATCGGCGCGATCTATATAGGCTTTCAGCAACGCCGAAAAACCTTAAAGCATCAAGAATTTATGGTTAGTGCGACTGAATTTCAAGGTTGGCTTGATCGCTGGCAGCAAATTAATGGCTCAGCACAAAATATGCTACCGCCAACGCGTGAAGAGCGAACGCCAACCACAGTTAATCCTGACGTGACGGCTTATAGCTTCGATCGCCTGGTCGTTTGTGACACCTCTACAATTGCACAACTTCTGATTGCCAACAATTTTCACTTTGAAAACAATTGCGCCATTCTGAGCATCACTGGCTATCCTCAGAGCATTTTTGACACCACGATGATGATGCTGCGCCGAAATCCAGACTTGAAAGTTTATGCCTTTCATGACTGCACACCGCAAGGTTTGAGCTTAATTCATCAACTGCGCACCAGTAGCACATGGTTCCAAAACAGCACGATTGAAATCTTTGATCTAGGCTTATTACCGCGCCAAATTTTTTCAAGCAAATCAATGTTTATTCAAAATACAACGGCTGTTGCTCAGGCTGCAAAGCAAATGCCAACCGAAGTGCGATCGAGCTTATCAGCCTCAGAACTGGCGTGGTTAGAGGCAGGCAATTATGTAGAGCTAGAATCCTTTACGTCTCAGCAACTCATCCACATCCTCAATCGCGGCATTGCTGGAAGTCGAGAACTAGGCAACGACGACAGCAGCTTGCTCTTCGTCGATAGTTATTCTGGTAATTCCTACTACATCGTTGAAAGCTTTGGCTAAGAAAGATGTTTTCGTTTGCAATATTAGAGTCGATTGCGTTTAGGAAATGTGGTCAAAGCGAACAGTCTCTCCGCGATCGTCCTCCCTTTCTAAAGACATCACCATCTTAGAAACAGGCTAGATTACACCATTCAAGGAAAAACAGACTGGATTGGCTTTGATGATCTGCTGGAGCAAAGCAATGAAAGAGTGGTATAAGGAAGACCTTGCCTACATTCATGATGTCGGTCATAGCGATTATGCGCTCAAATCAGCTCCTGGCATACTCGAAATTTTGGCTCAAAACAACATTCGAGACGGTTTGGTAGTAGACCTGGGCTGTGGAAGTGGATTATCAGCCTTAGAACTTTCGAAAGCACATTATCAGATTTTGGGAGTCGATATCTCTGAGTCTCTGATTGCAATTGCTCGAACCAGGGTACCAAGTGCTGAGTTTCGAGTTGAGTCACTATTTAAGAGTGATATACCATCTTGTAACGCGGTGATTTCCATTGGTGAATGCCTCAATTATCTGTTTGATCGTGATAACAATCCTCCAAGACTCATGCAACTTTTTGAGCGTATTTACAATGCCTTAGCTCCGGGTGGTGTTTTCGTTTTTGATATTGCAGAACCGGATCAAGTAACAGAAGGCAGCAGGGTTAAAAGTTTTACTGAGGGGAAAGATTGGATAGTTCTTGTTGAAAAGGAAGAGGATCGGGAGAAGTTAGTCTTAAGTCGTCGCATTGTCACTTTACGCAAAGTGGGAGAACATTATCGGCGGGATGATGAGTTACATTATTTGCGCTTGTATAAAGCTGCAGATATGACTAAGACCTTGAGACAAGTTGGTTTTATTGTTACAAGCATGAGTTGTTACGGGGATTACAAGTTACCACAAGCTCATGTTGCCTTTGTTGCACGTAAAGCGGTGTGACATCAAAATTGGGCGATCGCCGAGTAATCATTGTGATGCAACCGACTGAAGGAAACCGTTAGTGCTGAGTTCACACTTTTGGCAGCGCTGACCGCAAACGTTAACAGTAGAAAGACCAAAACCTGTATTTCACTTAGAATTTGAACGATCGCACCCCTCCGAACGATCGCAATCAAACCTAAGGAATGGAAAGCAACTGATGCAACGTGGTTTTCAAGTGCTGTTATTCAGCACGATCGCCCTTTCTCTCACAGTACCAATCCAGGCAGCCGAGCCAAATCCCAATGGGTTGAACCAAAAACCGGAACCGGGCTGGAGCTTGTGGCGACCCAAGGCTGACATTCCCACAGCAGGCTTTAGTGGAGGGTTTTCTAATATGGAATTGGGTGGATTCTTAGATTTTGAGCAGGCGTGTTCTGAAGCGCTCGGTACGCCGAAGGACGAAACGCCCTACTGGTTTCGGCTCAGCAACTCGATCGACCAGATTGGCACAGGCAACGTTGAGTTTGGCTGCTGGAAGAGTGGCGCATTGATCACCACGATCGTCAATACAGCCGTCAGCACAAAGCTGGAAAACGTCACCTGCCTTCGAGTCCGAGTCCCTACAGGAGAAGATCTCCGCATTCGTGCCGAGCCAAGTTTGAAGGCGAGAATTATTGGCGCGGTTAGCAATGGAGCAACGGTCAAGCCCGACAGTTTTCCAGCCACAATTATCCAGGCAGACCAACGCAATTGGGTAGCCATTCAAGCACCGCGCAAAGGCTGGGTATCGAACGATCGCCCAGAGACACCTGGAAACCTGATGCTTTGTGAAAAGGCAGAGGGCACAGGGCAGAAGTAATGATCGCCAAGAGTCGGTGAGCAAACGCAATGATAACGGTAGCGTCTCTTCTGCCTCCTGCCTTCTGCCTTATTTGGCAGGTTTAAGCGCCAGCAACATTTCAAGCTGAACCATTGTTTTGTCAGCTTGAGTCGAAGCCATGCCTACACCCCAAATTGAATTCAGCACGGCAGCGGTTTCGGACGGGATAGCGTTCTTTTGCGCCACGAGCATCGTGCGATTCACCAACGACATGGTTTGATCCATATCCAGGTAGAAAGAACCGACGTTTTGCTTGGGTAAGCCACCCATTACAGTTTTGTAAGCATCGCTGCTATCCAATGCTTTCGCGGGTTTGGTGGCCATAACGTTAACCAATGGTTCGCCGATCGCCACAAACACCGAATTCTGATCGAGCCAACCGTGTCCAGCCAGCACACCCTGCGGGGTTTGCCATTGGGTGATTTTCTTCCCTTGCACATCGCGATCGGCCACCTGCACGAAGCCATTGCCCTTCACAAGGCCATCAATCTTGCTCAACGTGGCTTCCGCCGTTTTACGATCGCTGGTGTTAAAGACCATCACACCACCAAAGCCGAACTGAGACAAAATGCCCTCGTTAGCGGCAATCAAACTCAACGAAAAGTCGCCATCCATCCAGCCAAAGATATCTTTGTCGAGATCCAGGTTGGCCGCTTGCACCGACTGGCGCATCTGGGCGATCGTTTGCGCCGTCTGAGGATTTGTCTTGGATTGCTCCACGGTATCGGCCCAAAAGCGGCTGATGCCTGCACCATTCAGCATCGCAAACGTCTCTGTGGGAAATTGTGCGACAACCGATCCTGCAACGGGTTTATACTCTACCGTTTTTGCCTGTGGGTCGAGGTTGGCAACCGTCTTCATGCGCACGCCAGCGTCATCAATGCCAATGCCAGCCACGATCGACTTCACTTTCTTCAGTTGATCCAGGCTAGAAGCCGACAACGGAGACGCACCTGGCTTGCTCGTCATGAGTTGTTGCACGGTACCTGCATAGTCGGGTACATAGATGCGGGCGATCATATTGGGCATGTCAACGCCCTTGGACAACAGTGCGCTAAAGTCTGCTTTGGATGCCAGAGAGGGTTCACCTTTGACGGTATCGATCGCCTGCTCAACGGCTTTTTTCTCAGGGGCAAGCACTAAATAATTTTTAACGACTGCCGTGTAACTTGAGCTTTTTTCACCCGGATAGTCGGTAATTTTGATGCCTTTATAGTCACTTTCGATCGCCTTCGTTTTGCTCTCACCCTGTAGCTTCTGAGCGAAATTGAGCGCTTTGGTCTTATCTTTAATGCTCACGACCATCAAAACGTTGGGTTCTTTGGCAGGTTTTGCCGCATCGGGAGGCAGCAGCGCAATCATGACGTTGCCCACCCAGGGTTTGACGTCGGTATCGTAGTTAATTTTGTTATCGGTTAAAAGCTTTTGTTGAGCGTCTGCAAGTCCTTTCCCCACAACCTGTTGTGCTTCGGGAGTGCCAAATTTTTGCAGCTTTGCCCAGTTTTGCGGTTCTGTTGAAATAAAAGCCGTCATATAAGCGTCATCTGGCACCACTTTGGCAAGCGCTTGCGGACTTAACTCATCGCCAGAAGCCCCGTTGAAGTGGACGTAGGCAACTGCGCCCCCTGCTACAGCTGCGATCGCCAATGCAGGTATGATGAACTTTTTCCCAGCCATTCTGCTTTCCTCGTATGTTTACAATCATCAATCCCGCCACGATGCATACGTCTAATGCAAGCGGGTTTCAGGAATTGCACACCCTGCTAAAGATGCCCCAATCTAGCCTTTGACCATCAGCACAGCATCGGAGTGTCACAGGAAGTAACACTGCGTTGATCGGTCTACTGATTAGTAGAAACACCTGAGCGCGATCGATTACGGAGATCGCATTGGGAGTGAGAGGGAAAGCACTTTAGGGATACGAAGATAATGGATAACCGTTTTACGATCGCTTGTGTGCCTCTGCATAAAGCCGCAATGCGGCGGTCATTCTCGTTTCATAGTCGTCACCCTGAGCCTGAAACCAACTCAACGTGTCGCGATCGATGTGAACAAGAACGTTCAACGGCTCGACTGGTTTCCACCACCGCGATTTGCTAACAAAGTCTTCGGTTAAGGGAGGAATATCAGACGTATCAATCTCGTCTTCTGTCATCGAGTCAATCTTGTCCCAGTTCGTCTTTGAGGTATTGCTCATAAAGTTTTCGCTCGTAGGGTAAAGCTTTGCGAAGTGAAAGAATGCGGATTGTTTCGTTATCTGGTTCAGTGAAGACTACAACCACAACACGCCCATTAAGCATTCCAAGTCCAATCCATCGCTCCTCTCCATAATCTTGACGATCATCAAGAGCAATCCGAAGTGGTAGCCTAAAAATTTGGGACGCATCTGCAAAATCCAGTTCGTGCTTTGCAATGTTCGTCTGATTCTTTTGCTGATCCCATTCAAACTTCATACAACCGATTTTACTGAGAAATCACATTTACTGAGAAATCACGGCTTATTTGCCCACAAAACCCCGGTTAGTGGTTTAAACTGCGTGGGCACCCTGGTTCCAAGTGCATCCAGCAACTCTTCATGACAGCCAGCATCCCCTACGCTACGACTCAATTTGCCTCACTCGAACAGGCGCTCAAGCATTACTTCGGCTACGACAGCTTTCGTCCGGGACAGCGCCAGATTATTGAGCACACCCTGCACGATCGCGACTTGCTCGTCATCATGCCCACGGGCGGCGGGAAGTCGCTCTGCTTCCAGCTACCCGCGCTGCTGAAAGAAGGCGTGATGATTGTCGTATCGCCCCTCATTGCGCTGATGCAAGACCAGGTGCAGGCGCTCCAGAATAACGGTATTCCCGCCACGTTGCTGAACAGCAGCATCAGTCTAACTGAGTCAAACTATCGTCAAGCGGCTATTCTCGATCGCAAAATCAAGCTAGTTTACGTCGCTCCCGAGCGGTTGCTCAGCGAATCGTTTTTGGGTTTTCTGGATCAGGTCAAGGCGCGAGTGGGCATTTCGGCGTTTGCGATCGACGAAGCGCACTGCGTTTCTGAATGGGGTCATGATTTTCGCCCAGAATATCGTCAGTTACGTCGGCTCAGGCATCGCTATCAGAACGACGATCGGGTGATTCCCATCCTGGCTTTGACCGCTACCGCAACGGAACGAGTGCGCCACGATATTCTCGGTCAGTTGGAGCTAAACGAGCCGCACATTCACGTCGCCAGCTTCAACCGCCCCAATCTGTATTACGAGGTGCGTCCCAAAAGCAGTTCACGACAAGCCTATACCGATCTGTTTCAGCAGGTGGAGCGCACCAAAGGCGCAGGCATTATCTACTGCTTGAGCCGTAAGCGAGTGGATGAAATCACGGCTAAGCTTCAGCAGGATGGTATTTCAGCACTGCCCTACCATGCGGGTTTGAGCGATGCGGTGCGGAAAGAAAATCAAGACAAGTTTATTCGAGATGATGCGCGAGTCATGGTCGCGACGGTTGCCTTTGGCATGGGTATCAACAAGCCAGATGTGCGCTTCGTGATCCACTACGACCTGCCCCGCAATATCGAAGGCTACTATCAGGAATCGGGTCGAGCCGGACGCGATGGGGAACCGTCTCACTGCACGTTGTTCTACGGGACAGGCGATATCAAAACGGTTGAATTTCTGATTGCCCAAAAGGTCGATCCGGAGACAGGCGATCCTCTGGAAGACGAACAGCGCATTGCCACCCAACAGCTCCGCCGCGTCATTAACTACGCCGAAGCGACGGAATGCCGCCGTACCATTCAGCTTGGCTACTTTGGCGAAGACTTTCCGGGCAATTGCGGCACCTGCGACAACTGCTGCCACCCCAAGCCGATCGCCGACTGGACGCTAGAAGCCCAAAAGTTTCTCTCCTGTGTGGCACGGTTTACCCAGAAAGGACAGCGGTTTGGCATCAACCACACGATCGACGTGCTGCGCGGTTCCAAAAACGATCGCGTCCTCAAGAATGGTCACGATCAGCTTTCCACCTACGGCATCGGCAAAGACCGGAGTGCGGAACAGTGGCGACTATTGGCCCGATCGCTCATTCACCAACGGTTAGTCGATGAAACGTCAGATGGCTATTCCGTTCTGGAACTTAACGCTCTCAGTTGGGAAGTGCTGAAAAAGCAGCGCAGTGTCATGGTGGCTATCGATCCGGTCAAAGCAGAGGATGCGACGACTCCAACGAATGTGGATGCGGCTGAAGTTGAAGCCCTCTACGATCGCCTCCAACAACTCCGCAAGCGTCTTGCCGATGAACAATCAGTGCCGCCCTACGTGGTGTTTCCTAACTCCAGCCTGCGATCAATGGCGAACCTTCAGCCGCAGACCCTCGCTCAATTCGCCAAAATTTCGGGTGTTGGTAGCCGCAAGCTAGCTCAGTATAGTGAACCGTTTATTCGAGAAATTCGTGAGTTTCGAGCCGAACGAGGTTTGCCGCTTCAAACTGAGACGGGCACAATCCCTCAGCCAGTAGCCCCGATCGCACCACCAACCCGCGCCTCAGAAACCCAACTGCAAACGCTGGCGCTCTATCAAGAAGGGTTAGCACCGGCCGACATTGCCGAGCGCCGTAACTTTCGTCTCGGCACGATCATGAGCCACCTAGCTGAGCTACTGGAGTTGGGCTATCCCATTGGTTTGGATGACTTGGTGCCGCTTGATCGCCAGGAAAAAATCATGCACGCCATTAACACCGTTGGCCCTGATGCGCTGGGCAGCATTCGAGAGTATTTGGGTGAAATGTATGGGTATGACGAAATTCGACTGGTGCGATCGCGGTGGCGACGCGAAACGGCATAAGGATGCTTGGGTAAACCAGAGTCCAAACCTTCGAAGCAGCAAACAGCTGATCAGATTCGGCATAAGAAGGCTGTCGTTCAGGCAATCTTGCGGATCTCTGGCTCTCGCCGCCGTCACTGAGTATAATCTGAGTTTAGATTCCGCCTATTATCTGTATTTCTAAGGAAACCGGTGCTCTGCTACGTTACATCGAAGGTTTGTACCCTTGTCGCACGGAGGTAGTGTAGCGCTTGTTCTTGCCCAATTGCTTTCTCGCCCAAACGGATGAGACGATCGCAGGTCTTTGTGCAGATAATGGCACAAAAGGAATTACAAATTCAGCACTTGAAGCGTACTAAGCTTTTTCGCCCCTTTTATCCAGGCTATAGGCCCTGAGACTGAGCGCAACTTCGCGGCTGAGTATGGTTCCGTTTAAGGCAACTGATATAAGCACCAATGCCAACACGCTTATGCAAAGGGAGAAGATGTGACCTAGATCAGCGATCGACTCAGCCATCATCACACAGGCAAGACGCATCTCATCACTCAGTACTGTGGACAAATACCGCATTATCATGAGACGCTTAGCTCTTTGCTTTGGACTTTTGCATCTGGCAGTGTAGACAACGTTCACTGTCACTCTTTCTTCAAAGCTGGATGTGCGGCTGCTCCTACCTTGTGTATTGTTTGAGACAAGCTCTCCATAAAACACTGTTTTACAGATATAAGGCAGCATTTAGAACCATAAAAGTTGACATTGAAATCACGCTTAAGGTGGTGACGTCAAGGACACAACAGACATTGAAGATGCAAGATTAAGCGAAACCCGTTCCGTTCAGATCATTCTAAAATGTGGCCTTGATACTCTAGTTTCACGTTCTTCCGTTATCGACTCTATTGGTTAATCCTGAATACCTATGATGATCAGGGATGCTTTAGACGATGCTCATCAAAATGAGACACCGCTTAGATTAAATAGGCTCAGTCGAAACATTCAGCAGGCTCAGGATACGGTCTACAATTTTCTTCTGGAAATTGTCAAAAAATGGCCTCCTGAAGAAGTTTTACTGGAGTTCAAGCGCCTATTCATCTATCACGTTGACTCGGTCAGCGCTGATGCGATGCAGGCAGTGTATGACATTGTTTTTTCAAATAACGAAGAAGAGTTTAGAAATACCCTCAAACGCTGTTGCTACATCCTAGTCAACAACTGGGATGCAACTCGTAATTACAAGCCAATTCAAGATTTGATCATCGTCTTTACCGATCCGTCGATTAACCGAAATACGGCATCGCCGACCCTAAAGCGCCTGCGCCACTGGCTTGATAGCTTTGTTAGAAGCAGTGACTATGAAGAACTCAAGCTTTTTGCATCCCGTTACGAAGAGAAAGAACGCGGTCCGTGGGTTTCGCGGTATACATCCTACCTGCTAGTGCCCCAATATATCGATTTAAAGAATCCGATCGAGCAACGAGAAGCCGCAAGAGCCTTATCAAAGCAATTGAAGGACCGCTTTAAGTTTGATCTGGCAATGTATATTGCGCGATCGCAGAGCAATGCTCCCAGTAAGCGCGTGCCCAAAAACCCCACGGCTTTGGGAGAGGAAGTGCTGCGCTTGATCAAAGCGATCGTGGCAAAAAAGGGGCCTTTTAGTTACGCAAATTTGGCGAATATTTTTGTTAACCAGACGCAAAGCTTGTCTTATAAACAGTTCAAACAAAGCCTACAGCAATACTTAATTTTTTCGGTTGAGAATCAGGAATTTGTTGAAACCTTACGCTCAAAACTCACTGAGAAATTAGATACTCTGTATGACAGCCATAGTGATGAAGTGTTAACCAGTGCTCTGATGCTGCGGACATGCAATCGGGTTATTGATTATTTAACGACAGAAAACCAAACAGAGCCGTCTCAACTTTTTGTCCTGTTGTTATCACAGGGTAATCCGATTACGCTCGTCGTTGCCCTGCTTAAAATCATTCTGATTTGCAAGCATTCACGTACGCACCTCGAAGCGCGGATTGCCGAGCTCATTAAGTATTACCAGAACTACCCTGAAGACGAGTGCGCCTGGGTCGTCAATTTTTTAGAAGTGTTTACCGTCACCTTCGCGATTCACGCAGAAAACGTCCAATACAATCTCATTAAAATGCAGGTTGATGAAGCACAGCTTGCACCGAATATTTTTGATCCAGACAAATATCGCATCTTTTCTCAGCTTAAGCGCGAAACCAAAGCTGAACTACTGCCAACGTTGCTTAATCACGAGTTAAACGCGATCGAGGCTGGCGACAATGACACCGGGAATGCACCATTAGAAGAGTAGGGGCATTCCATGGAACGTCTCTGCAGAAAGGCAAGGTTCCAGATTAATTTACGATTCTAAGGCATTGCTCTGCCTTGGAGGGTTTGACCACGTTGGGCGACGATCGGGAAATTTTTCGCTAAGATGCCCCATTTGACCCCTGCCGTGCCTTTCAGGGTGTCCCCTTCAATGCGTCCATTAAACTGAATGACCCCTTGCTGTCCCTGGATGGTTTCGCTCCGGCTAAAGGTCAGACGATTGCCTATGAGCGTAATGTTGGGGATAGTGTACTTCTTGCCATCCGCGATCGCCTCACCCTTCACTTGCTGATACTGCTGGGTGAACCGCAGCGTGTAAGGCTGACCCCGACCAGGTGCGTATTCTACCCGACCCTTCCAATCGCCAGAAATGTTTGAAGGCACGACCCAGTAGTAAAGGTTCCGTGGCGCTGAAGCCGTTGCACTGCCTGGCACACTAACTGTTTTATCTGGTTTCCAGTCGCCCATTGTCAGGGAATAAGAAACGATGCGCGTGCCGGGTTTCAAACTGCTCAGTAATTTGGATCGGAGTTTCAGATTAATGTCAGGCAGTGAAGAGAGCATGACGACACTTGCGTCACTTAAATCAGTTTGAACCAGGTCTTGCTGTAGAAACTGGACGCGATCGCTTACCCCTGCTTTTTGAGCATTTTCGTTACTCAGACGGGTCAGTCCGGCATTGGTATCAACCCCAATACCTCGACGGGCACCGTAATCTTTGACGGCACTAATGACAAGCCGCCCATCGCTAGAGCCAAGGTCGTACACAGTATCATCACGACTCACGCCCGCCAGTTTTAGCATTTCTGCAACCACTGGTTCAGGAGTGGATGCGGAAGGCCCATCTGTCTTCAGCGGACTTTCTGCTGGTGCTGGGGTTGGCGCTAATTGCGCAACCGTAACTGCGCCTTTGCTAAAGCCAAGCAGAGCAAGGCCAAGGCTGACACTCAGCCCCAATGTACCCAGAGCGATCGTTTTCCGTAACGTCACAGCAACTACTCCAGACTCGTAGAAGGCAGAATACTCTTTTGTAGAGTATCTATTTTTTTGCATCTCGATACCTACTTTCCGATAGAGCGCAGTCGCGATCGATTAGTTCCCAACTCTTTTAACGAATTTCGCGTTGCTACCGCAAACCTCTGACCGCTTTTTGCTATGCTAGTGAAGTCTTAAAGCAGACCAAACCTCAGGGCTGCACTATCTGAACCAGATAATCGAGTTGCTTGTAGCTTCGATGATGCTGATTGTTCAGGGTAGGGGCATCGTTCAAACGAAAGAACCTGGTTTCTCAGAACCAGCTTATGCGGATGTGGCGGAATTGGTATACGCGCACGCTTGAGGTGCGTGTGGCATTGTCCTTGCGAGTTCGAGTCTCGCCATCCGCATTCTTTTTCCCCAATACTTACGGCAGCGATTGATCGTTAAGCCGTAGCCTTGTGGACATGGGTATTTGTGAACACGGGTATAGAGTATGGGGCGTGATGAATGCAAAGGAAAACGGCTGTAATTCAAAATTGAGTGGATTTAACGCTTGGAATCCAGAATTTGATTAATCGGTTTGTTTAAGGGAATGGGGACTCAGGATCATTCATCCACTTGCTAGCCGTCATTTATCGGATGCTCGTTCATGACTCTTTCTTCTGCTACCAAAGCGGCTGCTTCGCTTCCCGCGATCGCTCAGCAAACGCGCGATAGTGCTCGCCATTTGGCAACACTGCCGACCATCATGAGAAATCAGGCGTTGGAGGCCATTGCGCAGGCATTAGAAGCGTCTATTGAGGACATTCTTGCCGCCAATCAAGCGGACTGTCAGGCCGCTGAAGCGACAAAACTGTCTGCTCCTCTATACGCACGGTTAAAGCTGGATGAATCAAAGCTGCGAGGCGCGATCGCTGGCATCCGGGATGTTGCAGCACTGCCTGATCCGGTGGGTGCGGTGCAGCTTCATCGAGAGCTCGATCAAGGGCTTGTTTTGACGCGGAAGACCTGCCCATTGGGAGTGCTAGGAGTTATTTTTGAAGCGCGTCCCGATGCGGTGGTGCAAATTACAAGTTTGGCGATTAAGTCTGGCAATGGCGTGATTCTCAAAGGGGGGCAAGAGGCGGTGCGATCGTGCGAGGCTTTAGTCGCCGCGATTCATCGGGGGCTCACCCAAACGCAAGTTGATCCCACCGTGGTTCAACTGCTCACAACACGAGAAGAGACTCTGGCGTTGCTCAAGCTAGACCAATACGTCGATCTCATTATTCCAAGAGGTTCCAACGCCTTTGTGCGGTTTGTGCAGGACAATACGCGCATTCCAGTGTTGGGGCATGCGGAGGGGATCTGCCATCTATATATTGATAAGGCAGCGGATGTCCAAAAAGCGGTCGTGATCGCGGTTGATGCCAAAACGCAGTATCCTGCTGCCTGCAACGCGATCGAAACACTGCTAGTGCATCAAGCGATCGCCTCCGAATTCTTGCTCGAAGCGGTTGTCGCGCTTCAACTGCGTAACGTGGAACTGCGAGGCGATGAGCGCACCCGGGGGATTCTCAATATTGCAGCGGCCACTGAAGCTGATTGGTCAACCGAATACAGCGACTTGATTCTAGCCATCAAAATTGTGGATGACGTAGACGAGGCAATCGCTCACATCAACACCTATGGCTCCCGACATACGGAAGCGATCGCAACGGAAAATACCGCGACTGCCGAAGCTTTTATGGCACAGGTCGATGCTGCAGGCGTTTTTCACAACTGTTCTACACGCTTTGCCGACGGCTTCCGCTATGGGTTTGGAGCCGAAGTGGGGATCAGTACCCAAAAAATGCCACCACGCGGCCCTGTTGGTCTGGAAGGTTTAGTCACCTACAAATACCAACTGGTTGGCGATGGGCAAGTCGTCGCAACCTATGCTGGTACGAATGCAAAGGCTTTTACCCATAAGGATTTGTAGTCTAGAGTTTGTAGTCTAGAGAGTGCTGCTGTTACCGCTCAAGACCAATTGAAGACGTAAGGTTTAAACGTTTGGCGATCGTTTGCTGAGCGATCGTCTGTTTGGCGATCGACGGCAACTGCCACCAGGGCACCTGTGGGTATTCATGGTGCTCGTGATGATAGCCAAAGTGGTAGCACGCTAAGAATGACAGCGGCAATGGGCAGTAAACGCTCTGGGCACGAAAAGCATTTTGGTATCCGCCAACGGGCTCACGATGAGGCAGATACGTCCCAAAGTAAAAAAGCTGCACCGAACTGAGCAACGACGGCACAATCCAAAACATCAGTAAGTTGGCTTCTGGTACATGCAAGAGTAAATGCATGGCATGGAATGAGGCTATCAATGCCAGTAAGCGTCGCCAACTCCAGTAGCGCTGAAAGAAGTTGACATACCAGGCAACGGGGTTTTTTAACTTGCCGTTGTGATAGTCCGGATCCAGAGGGCTCGCAGGGTGATGGTGGTGCTGCCAGTGTGCCTCAAGTAACTGACGGTACGAAAAGAGGCCATAGAGCGTCAAGGCCAGCCAGCCAACAAAGCGGTTAGTTTTGGGGTGCTGTGGTGCGACAACCCCATGCATCGCATCGTGAGCGGTAACAAACAAGCCTGTATAAAGGAACATTTGCCAAAGGATGGCAAGTAATACCCACACGGGTTGCAGTTGATGCGGGGAGGTTTTGAGCAATGCGGTTAAGCTTCCTGCCCAGATCAAGATGACCAAACTCGCGATCGCAAGCCCCTGAAAGACGGGTTGGGTTTTGATTGAGGCTTTTGTAATCGGTTTCGTGGTTGAAGCGAGGACGGGATTGCAGATGGGCAAAGCGGTAGACATAAAGGCAGTTTTCTCGGTGGTCGTTACAGGGCTCAACAGTAGTCATCGGGGCTTACATACCCAAGTTCGTCGCTCGTGGCAAGCGAGGAGTCCCTATAACTCAAGCGTCATGAACTGGATCAAAGACATGCGAAAGCAGCGTTAAACCGCAGTGGTTACCCAAGCGATCGCGCTCAGTATCCTTAGCGGCTCAAACGTGCTGTGTAAAGGGCAGATCTGAAACACGCACGAACAATGTAACAGAAATGTAACAATTTTGCGCACTGGAAAACTGCCCCCTGCGGAGGAGTTGCAAGGCATTACGCGACTGCCCCTGGGTTGAGGAGTTGGAGCAAGGAACTCATCAAGGGCGAGCCATATCGCGCATGGCTCCTCGTGCCATCGCTGCGATCGCCTGATCGTTTGCTTTTGGCAGATGGTAATACTTGCCACCTGCTTGCTGTGCTAGCTCTTTTGCAAAGCCCGTCGAGATGAACTTGTTTTCGGTATCGATTACCAGTAGCTGGATGCTAAGGGCACGAATCTTAGTGGCAATGTCAAGCAGTTCGGCTTTAATATCAGGCTTTTCGTCCGGTGGGATGGTTTCGCCGAGCGATCGCGACAGCGGAATGTTACCTCTTCCATCGGTAATGGCCACAATCACGACCTGGCCAATATCACCCGATTGCCTCGCGTTCATGCCGACGCGCACTGCTTGAGTGAGCCCATGCGCGAGTGGAGAACCGCCCCCACAGGGCATGCGATCGAGCCGTCGTTTGGCTGCTTCAATCGATCGAGTTGGCGGCAGCAAAATCTCTGCCTGTTCGCCTCTAAACGGAATGAGCGCTACCTGATCCCGATTTTGGTATGCCTCCGTCAATAACCGTAATACCGCTCCTTTTGCTGACTGCATGCGGTTCAACGCCATCGAGCCAGACGCATCCACGACAAAGACCACCAGAGCGCCGGCTTTGCGTGCGAGTCGTTTGGCGCGAATGTCGGCCTGTTCGACAAAGACGCGTTTGCGGGGAGTGGGGAGTGGGGAGTGGGGAATGGGGAGTGGGGAGTGGGGAATGGGGAGTGGCGCGTTTGTTCTAGCTGCTGACTCCTGACTCCTGACTCCTGACTCCTCTCTTCTTGCACGCCTTCCTTTCTGATAAGGAGCTGCCGCCCTCAAGGTCGCATCCACTGCAATACGGCGCGCCTTGCCCTTCGGTAGCATGGGCTTCACGTAACGACCGCGATCGTCCGAGAAAATAATCGTGCGACTCCCAGATTTACCCTGACGGGAGGCCATTTGGGCAAAGTAAAGCACGGATGGATCAAGGATCACACCTTCGGGATCGAAGATAAATTCTTCGGGAATGGCGGGAGGCTCTTGTTCTTGCTCCTCTTGATTGTCGTCTTCGTCCTGCTCGTCTTGCTCCTGTTCGTTCTCGTCTTCAGGCTCTTGCTGGCTTTGCGGTGGTGGCGGCGGCGGTGGGGGTGCTTCTTCGGGAGGGGTTTGCACAATGGTCGATCGCGGCACAATGACTAACTCAACGGCGCGACGCAAATCCTCTGCTGTCACATCGGTACGACCATCCAGCGCGGCATGAGCCTTGGCAACGCGCACAGCAAACAGTTCGGCTCGATGCCCCTGTACACCCCCTCGCAGTGCTTCGTTGACCAGATACCCGATCTGCTCGGAGGTAATTTGAACATCTTTGAGCCATTCTCGCGCTAACACAATTTGAGTCTTAAGCGCATCAATGTCTTCAGTGTACTGGGTGAGAAAAGCTTGCGGGGAGTCGGCGTAGCGGGTGGCTTGCTCCACAGCCAGCACCCGATCGTCTAAGCCCAGCACCATATCCGCTGAAAGGGCGATCGCAATTCTGTCCAACAAGTGCTCCCGTAAAGCCCCTTCGTCTGGATTATACGTAGCGACCAGCAGCGGCTTGCAGGGATGCTGGAAACTAATGCCTTCGCGCTCAATCTGGTTGCGCCCATCCGTCAGCACCGACAGCAACAGGTTCGCCGCCTGGTCATCCAGCAGATTGATTTCATCAATGTACAGCACACCGCGATGGGCTTCTGCCAACAAGCCTGGTTGAAACACCGTCTCACCGCGTTTGATCGACTGGCTAACATCCACCGATCCCAACAGGCGATCTTCCGTAATGCCCAGGGGAATTTGAACGAAAGGGGCGGGAATGATGGTTGTGGGAAAGGCTAAAGTCTCAAGGCTAAAGGATGAATCATCTGTATTTAGCCCTAAGCCTTTATCCTTTATCCTTTCTGCTGTCTCGTCGTCCCAGTCTTCAGGATGCAGTGGATCGCTATTGAGGGAGCCTTCGACGATTTCGATCGGCGGTAAAAGCGCATGCAGTGCCCTCGCCATCACGGATTTGGCCGTACCCCGTCGCCCTGCAATAACGACCCCACCCAAACCGGGATCGACGGCTGCCAGAAGCAGGGCAAGTTTGATGGCTTCCTGACCCACAACCGCAGCAAGGGGAAAGGCAAGAGGAGGAGCAGGCGTACTAAGTGCGGGCATGGTAGTGATCAAAAGGCGGTGCAAATCTCAGCATACCAACATCTTAAGATCGCCGTGTGCTTACTCCTCGATCGTGCCCTCTGGTTCCTGGGTTGTGGGTAGGGTAACAGTGATGGGAAAGGTCACGGTAAATGTAGAACCCACGCCGACCGAAGAGGTAACGCTAATTTCGCCTTGGAGTAATTTGACGAGCCGCGAGGCGATCGCCAAGCCTAACCCTTTATTGTCGAAATCGCGGGTTTGGTCACTGGTTTCCAGTTGAAATCGAGGCTCAAAAATCTGGGCCTGGTCTTCTGGCGCAATACCAATGCCTGTATCGGTAACGGTGATTGACCAATGCTCTTCAGGTAAGGCTTGAGCGTGTAGCTGAATGGAGCCAGCATTGGTGTAGCGGATGGCGTTATGCAACAGGTTGGTAATAATTTGATGCAGGCGTAAAGGGTCTGTCAGAATAATACTGGGAGCCGTTGTGCAATCGACGCTGACCTGCAAGCCTTTCGCGGCGATCGTGGGTGTCATGACCGTGACGATCTCCTGCACGATCGCACGAACGTCCGTATTCATGAGATGCAGCTTGAGCTTTCCAGCTTCGTAACGCGAAAGCTCGTTTAAATCGTTAATGAGATGCAAAAGATAGCGCCCGTTTCGCAGCACACGCTCAATGTGGTCGATTTGAGGTGATGCCGTTTGCGGAGTTGCGGCGTCTTGTTGCTGCTGACGCAAAAATAATTCCGAGAAGCCAACGATCGTATTGAGCCGCACGTTGAGTTCATCGGTCAGCAGCGACAAGCCATCTTGATTAGCACGCACCAAGCGATCCATTTCTTGCCCTGTCATCGCCAACTGCTGCTGCAATTTTTCCAACTCTCGTACCCGTTCACCGACGTAGCTCTTAAAGCACTGGGCGATCGCTTCATCAATCACCATGTCGATCAAGCGAAAGGCGCGGTACACTTCAAGCGGCGATTCATGGATTAAGTCAGCTTCCAGTGTGTCAAAGACGGCCCGCCTCAGGAGGCGATATTCTCGTGCAATCTCCACTGGGTCAAACCCTTGCTGTGCACGCAGTTCGCCGTGTTGTAAGCTGGCATCCACCAGCAACTGAAGGTTATCGTCCTCACTGCGTGACAGGACTGTTGCCAGCGCGGCCAACACCATGGGTAAGTGATCTCTGATAGCGGTTGGCGAAAGGGTGTCATCACTTTTCAAGTGACGATCGCGATGCACTGCGGCGATCCACTCATTGAGAATCGGATCGACTCGCTCAGTTATCAGTTGACCAAAGTTGAGCATGGCGGCAAGAAATTTGAGGCAATAGCAGGGCACTCAATTAGTCTAACGATTTGATGAAGCGATGCTGTTTGCAGGTAAAAATAGGCGCAAAGAGGGAACAGACCGTCGAAAAATGGTCGGGGAAAGGCGGCAGGCGTTAGAAATCACAAATTGCCACCCGCTTTTGACTAAATCGATGGCTGAACGGTGATGCCGCGATCGCATTTCAATAGTCTGCGTTCCCTTACCCCAAAGGAACCAGACGTCTTTAGAACGAACATGAGTGGGCTTTACCGACTAACCAAGAAGTGCTGCTTCTGGTGCTCGCTTCACCTGCGATTCCAAAATGACTCCATATAGAGGGCTGGTTGCCATCAATTCCTGATGAGTCCCCTGTGCCACTAGCCGACCTTTATCCATGAGAAAAATCCGATCGGCGTTTTTTACCGTGCTAATGCGTTGAGCAACTACAAATGAGGTGCACGTGCGCTGGCGCATCAAGTCATCGAGCGCTGCCTGGATTTGAGCCGCCGTTTGGGCATCGACCGCCGAGGTGCTGTCGTCCAGAATCAAGATGCTGTAGTTGGTGAGGAGAGTGCGGGCGATCGCCAATCGTTGTTTTTGTCCACCCGATAAGCCGACACCCCGTTCACCGACGATCGTCTCGTAGCCATCGGGCAACCCCATGATGAAGTCGTGCATTTGAGCGGCTTTGGCAACTTCAATGATCTGCTCCATAGAAGCATCAGGCTTGGCGTAGGCAATGTTTTCCCGGAGCGTGCCGGAGAAGAGAGTGGTTTCTTGAAACACGATGCCAATGCGCGATCGCAGACTCTTTAACGTGAAATCGCGCACATCCCGTCCATCAATGCGAATCGCCCCCGCTGTGGCATCGTAAAAGCGGGGAATGAGGTTCATAATCGTGCTTTTACCCGATGCCGTCATGCCCAACACCGCAATGAGTTCATTTGGCCGAGTTTCAAACGAAACGTCTTTTAACGCTTCGGTCGTGGCACCGGGGTAGCGGAAAGACACATTCTCAAACGTAATTCTGCCGCCACAGGTTTCAAAGGGTACGGCACCGGGTCGATCGCGAATCTCAACTTCAGCATCCACCACTTCATAGACGCGCTCAGCAGAGGCGGCTGCCTGGGCGATCGCGGGTGCAGCAAAGCCAATCAGCAAGATCGGCTGCAAAATCAGCAACAGGTAGGAATTGAACGCCACCAGTTCGCCCACCGAAAACTGTCCACCAATCACTTCTGCTCCGCCGTAGCCAAAGACCGCCAGCGTCACCAGATTGCTCAATAAAAAGATGAACGGAAAGGTACTGCGAATGGCGCGAATGGTCTTCATATTTCCCCGCACCAGGGCATCATTCATCGCCGTATAGCGGGTGTTTTCGGCTGCTTCCCGTACAAAGGCTTTCACCACGCGAATACCCAGCAGATTTTCTTGCAGAACGGCGTTAAGGTCGCCCAACTGCTCCTGCACTTGCTTAAAGAGCGACCCGTTGCGGGTGAGAAAGTTTGCCAGCAGCCAGCCAGCCATTGGCACCACGGTCAGTGTGATCAGCGCTAGCTTCCAGTTCATGACCAGCAGGATGACCGCGATCGCGACCAGCGTCACGACAGAGTTGATCACCTGCATTAAGCTGGTACTCAGAAAGGCGCGAATTTGCTCAATGTCGCTGGTGACGCGGGTCAGCAGTTGGGACGTTTGCGACTGGTCGTGATAGCTAAAGCTGAGGTTCTGGATCTGGCTAAAAATCTTGTTGCGCAGATCGTAGGCAACGCCTTGCGAGGCGGCTTCTGCCCAATAGCTTTGCCCAAAGTTGAAGAGCCCACGAGCGATCGCAGCAACCACCAACCATCCAGCGCTATACAGCACAATCTGTAAGTTCTGCTTTGCAATGCCCTGATCAATGCCCCAACGAAAGAGTTGAGGTGTAACCGCACTGGCAACTGTCAGCAATAACAAACTGATCAATGCGCCCAGCGCTGTCCAAAAATAAACGCTCAAACTCTTCATCACCCGCCAGATTGGCTGCATAGATGACGTTTCCTGAAGTTCTGCTTGTTGCACCAACGTCTTTACTGCCTTGGTTGTCGACCGGCGTGATGTCTGCCCATCCGCCAAAATTGTAAACTGTCTGCCGATCAGATCTCTGACTTCTTCAAGAAGTTGGAGATCTAAGTTTCGTCTTACGCGTCATACAACCCCCTTGCTCGTCTTGCGCTAAATGACTGAAAACTTTACAGCTCCTATGCGTGATTTGGACACTATCGGACTTAATACTTGTTAACGTCAAGAAAGAAAAACTTTGAACGGGATCGCATACCACCCCTAAAGAGCGCTCATACATGTTGGATTCTATCCAGACTTTCTTTAGCACGGGATCGTTTATCCCGCACGGGCATTGCTACCTTTGGCAGCCGGAACTGGTAGGGCTACACATTCTTGCGGATACCTTGATTGCGATCGCCTACTACTCCATTCCCATCACGCTGCTCTACTTCGTCCGTAGACGGCGCGATTTACCCTTTGACTGGATCTTTTTGCTGTTTGGCGCGTTTATCGTCGCGTGCGGTACAACGCATCTCCTGGAAATTTTGACGCTCTGGTATCCCGTCTATTGGATATCTGGCACGGTTAAAATCGTGACGGCTGCCATCTCGATCATTACAGCCTTAGAACTGATGCCGCTGATTCCAAAAGTGCTGGCTCTGCCCAGTCCTAAGCAGTTAGAAGCGGCTAACCGGGAATTGGAGCGGGAAATCGTTGAGCGGAAGCAGATTGAAGCAGCTCTACGGGTGAGCGAAGCCCGTTATCGAGGGATCGTGGAAGACCAAACCGAACTGATTACACGGTTTCAGCCCGATGGCACACTAACCTTTGTGAATGAAGCCTATTGTCGCTATTTTGGGGTGCCGCGAGAAACTATGATTGGCAGCCATTACAAGCCGATGGTGTTTGAGGAAGATCAGGCAGACACCGAGCGTCAGGTGCAGTCAATGAACCGGGACAACCCCTTCGTGGTTATTGAAAATCGCGTCATCGTTAATGGTGCTGTTCGCTGGGTGCAATGGAACAACCGCATGTTGTTTGACGAACAAGGTCAATTCCTTGAGTTTCAATCGGTTGGGCATGATGTAACCAAATTTAAGGAGGCAAAAGCAGCCCTGCGGGAGAGCCAGCGGTTTGCTCAAAAAATTGCGGACACCAGTCCGGCCACGATCTATGTGTTTGATCTGGTGGAGCAACGTAACATTTACATCAATCATCAACTCACGCAGCAGCTTGGCTATGCCGATGGCGAAATCCAACCCCTTGCGCCATCCTTTCCACGCGAGATACTGCATCCAGATGACTGGGCAACCCTGGCTGAGAGCGTGGGACTCTGGCAAGCTGTGCAAGATGGCGAAATCTTACACGTCGAACGACGGCTAAAGGATTGCGATGGTGAATGGCGTTACTTTCAATGCCAGGAAACGGTTTTTGCTCGCGACCCGGATGGCACACCCAAACAAACGCTGGGCGTTGCTGTTGACGTGACGCCAGCCAAACGGTTTGAAGAACTGCGTCAAGCGCAGGCACAGTTGCAAGCGTCTTTGCATGAGAAAACTGTCTTGCTGAAGGAAATTCACCATCGGGTGAAAAACAACCTGCAGATTGTTTATAGCTTACTCCGGTTGCAATATCGACGCATTAAAGACAAACAGGCAGCGGCTATTTTGTTGGAGAGCCAAAACCGCATTAAGTCGATCGCGCTCGTACACGAAAAACTTTATCGCTCTGAAGATTTAGCCCATATTAACTTGAGCCACTATATTCCTAATTTGGCAGCCAGCCTATTTAGCTCCTACAACATCAACGCCAACACGATTACGCTGAAAACGAACGTAGAGGATGTATCGCTGGACATTGATATGGCCATTCCCTGCGGCTTAATTATCAATGAATTGGTTTCCAATGCACTCAAATATGCGTTTACCGATCAAGCGGGCGAAATTACGATCGATCTACAGCGGGAGAGCCAGCAGACCATTATGCTGACCGTGCGTGATAACGGCATTGGCCTGCCCGCCGATCTGGAACTCGCTCAAGCCAATTCGTTAGGGCTGAAGTTAGTCAAAGATTTAGTCAATCAATTGGAGGGCACGATCGAGCTTCATCGCGATCGTGGCACTGAATTTAAAGTAACGCTAAGTCACGCTGTTTAATTTTTAGGAGTCAGGCTTGATAAGTCTACAGCTATGAAAACTATTGCTCAGATGCCAATCACCAAGGTTCAGATTCTGGTTGTTGAAGATGAAAGCATTATTGCTGCCGATATTAGTGATTGTTTAGAAAATCTGGGTTACTCCGTGGTAGCCGTCGCTAGCTCCGGTGAAACCGCTGTGCAGCTTGCAACAACCGTTCATCCTGATCTTGTGCTGATGGATATCCGCCTACAAGGAGCAATGGATGGCATCCAGGCCGCGCAGCAGATCTGGGATCGCCTTCGTATCCCAGTGATTTATGCATCTGGCTATTCCGATCACAGCACGATGGAACGTGCCAAGGAAACAGGCCCGTTTGGCTACGTTCTCAAGCCGATCGAGGAACGGGAGCTCTATGTTGTGATCGAAACCGCCCTACAGCGCCATCGACTCGATCGGGAAATAGAAAGTCGCGAACAGTGGCTCTTCAGCATCCTCCGCGCTATTGGCGATGGTGTCCTTGTGGTGGATGTGTACGGTCGCGTTAGATTTATCAATGTGATCGCTGAAGCATTGACGGGTTGGCAACGAGACGAGGCAATCGGTCAAAACATCAACGATATTTTCCATCTTGTCCACGAAGAATTGCAGAGCGGCCTCCCCAGCCCGATCGATGCCGTCTTGCAAACAGGCCGCATTGAATACCTTGCGGACAAGACGCTGTTGTGTTCCAAAACGGGTCAAACCATCCCTGTTGCCAATAGTGCGGCTCCCTTTTGCGATGCCGAAGGCACCATTACCGGAGTCGTCTTACTCTTTCGCGACATGACTGAACGGCGACAGGCGGAAGAACGTAACCTGGCGATCGCGCGAGCAACTCAGCTAGAAGCGCAAATGGCAGAGCTACAGGCAATCAACCAACTAAAAGACGACTTCCTGAACACGGTTTCCCACGAACTCCGCACCCCACTGACTAATATCAAAATGGCCATTCGGATGTTGGAAATTAACCTGGGCCAACGGGGTTACATCACACCAGTGAGCAATGACGATGGCAACCCTACCGCTCGTTACCTCAATATTTTGAGTGATCAGTGTAACCGCCAACTGCATCTGGTGAACGATTTATTGGATCTGCAACGGCTTAACGCTGAAGACTATGCGATCGACCTGTCCACCATCTATCTGCAAAGCTGGCTACCCAAACTGGTAGAAGACTTTCGAGAACGCGCACGCATTCAACAGCAGGATCTACAAATAAATCTTGCTCCTGAACTGCCACCGATCGTCACACATGCCTCCAGCTTTGGCCGAGTGCTGACAGAGTTATTGAACAATGCTCTCAAGTACACGCCCGGTAATGAACGCATCGAGCTGACTATCCAGTTTCTCGAAGGCGTACCGTCAAGCACTGTCCAGATGATGCAAGTGCAGGTCAGCAACTCAGGCGTTGAGATCCCTGCGACCGAACTTACTCGCATTTTTGACCAGTTCTATCGGATTCCAGGTGCCGATCTTTGGCGGCAAGGGGGCACGGGCTTGGGACTAACGCTTGTGAAAAAATTAATCAACCGTTTGGGCGGTTCCATTCAGGTGACTAGCGAGCAAAAACAAACGTGCTTTATCGTCGAGTTACCTGTTGAACTGTCTACCCTGCCCATGTCCCCAATTTGACAGAACTATGAGGTTGTCAGCACCTCTGGCGATAAGCGCTTGAAGGCCAATCGCTCATTCTCCACATCCACGAAGATGGTGTCGCCATTGGTGAATTCGCCGCGCAGGATCGCTTTGGCAATTTGCGTTTCGAGTTCACGTTGGATGGCACGCTTGAGCGGACGGGCACCAAAGACAGGGTCATAACCAACTTCGGCGAGGAAGTCTAGCGCACTGTCAGAGAGTTTAAGCGACATCTTACGATCGACCAATCGCTCTCCTAACCGCAAGGTCTGGAGTTTGACAATCTGGCGTAGCTCCGATTTCTGCAACGCGTGGAAGATGATGATCTCATCAATCCGGTTGAGGAATTCGGGTCGGAAGCTGGTACGCATGGCATCCATCACGCGCGATCGCATCTCGTCGTAGCGATTATCATCCCCAGAAATATCCAGGATGTACTGCGAACCGATGTTGCTGGTCATGATGATGACGGAGTTTTTAAAGTCCACCGTATGACCTTGAGCATCAGTCACGCGCCCATCATCCAAAATTTGGAGCATGACATTAAAAACATCGGGATGCGCCTTCTCGATTTCGTCAAACAGAATGACGGCATAGGGACGGCGACGGATGGCTTCGGTTAACTGTCCGCCTTCATCGTAGCCAACGTAGCCCGGAGGCGCACCAATTAAGCGCGAGACGGTATGCTTCTCCATGTACTCCGACATATCAATGCGCACCATCGCCTCTTCGGTATCAAACAGGTAGGCGGCAAGGGCTTTTGCCAGCTCGGTCTTACCTACACCTGTAGGTCCCAAAAAGATGAAGCTGGCAGTCGGACGGTTGGGATCGGCTAAGCCCGCACGCGATCGCTGGATAGCATCGGCAACGGCTGTCACGGCTTCTCTCTGACCCACAACACGCTTGTGAAGTTCGTCTTCCAGGTGCAAGAGCTTTTGCATCTCCGATTCCACCAGCTTGCTGATGGGAATCCCCGTCCACTTGGAAATGATTTCAGCAATGTCTGCCTCGGTCACTTCTTCGCGTAGCAGCGACTTGCCGCTGGTTTGGGTTTCGCCCAGTCTGGCTTCGGCTGCTTGCAGCTTGGTGTGTAGTTCGGGTAGTTTGCCGTACTTCAGTGGGGCAGCACGGTTCTGGTCATACTCCCGCTCGGCCTGCTGCAATTCAATGTTGGTGCGATCGATATCCTCTTTAATCTTCTGAATTTGGTTAATGAGGTCTTTCTCAGCCTGCCATTGGGCGTTAAAGTTGCGCTGTTCTTCCTTCAGATCTGCCAACTCTCTTTCTAGCCGATCGAACCGATCGCGCGAGGCCGGGTCGGTTTCCTTCTGCAAAGAGAGCTTCTCCATTTCGAGCTGAAGAATTTTGCGATCGACTTCATCCAGTTCTTCGGGCTTGGAGGTAATCTCCATCTTCAATTTGGCCGCAGCTTCATCCACCAGATCGATCGCCTTGTCGGGTAAGAAGCGATCGCTGATATAGCGGGTAGAAAGGGTTGCCGCTGCCACCAGAGCACTATCAGAAATCTTGACGCCGTGGTGGACTTCATACCGTTCTTTCAAGCCACGCAGAATGGAAATGGTGTCTTCCACGCTGGGCTGATCGACGTACACCTGCTGGAAGCGCCGTTCTAATGCGGCATCTTTTTCAATGTACTTGCGATACTCGTCAAGCGTCGTAGCACCAATACAACGGAGCTCGCCTCGTGCCAGCATGGGCTTGAGGAGATTACCTGCATCCATTGCGCCTTGCGTTGCACCAGCACCAACGACGGTGTGAATCTCGTCAATAAACAGAATAATTTGTCCGCGGGAGTCGGTCACTTCTTTGAGCACAGCTTTCAGGCGCTCTTCAAACTCACCGCGATACTTCGCCCCGGCAATCAGTGCACCCATATCCAGAGCAATCAGCTTGCGCTCCTGAAGGGATTGCGGCACGTCGCCACTAACAATCCGCTGAGCCAAGCCTTCGGCGATCGCCGTTTTACCCACGCCCGGTTCGCCGATCAGCACAGGGTTATTTTTGGTACGGCGCGACAGAATTTGAATGGTACGACGAATCTCGTCATCCCGCCCAATCACAGGGTCGAGCTTGCCATCACGCGCAAACTGGGTCAAATCACGCCCATACTTTTCTAACGACTCGTACTTGCCTTCCGGGTTTTGGTCTGTCACCTTTTGACTTCCTCGAATCTGGTCAATTGCTTTTCTCAGCCTGGTTTCATCTAGTTTAAGTTCTGCGAACAGCCCCTTACCAAAGCGATCGTCATTGGCATAACCCAGTAAGAGATGCTCGACTGAAATATACTCGTCACCGAGCTGCTTGCGGTAATTGTCGGCGCGATCGAGCAAGGTATCCAGACTGCGTCCCAGGTAAATCGACGTACCACTACCTGACACCTTTGGCTGCTTGCGGATAAAGTCATCGGTGCGATCGCTCACCTGCCTGACATTCACACCTAGCTTGTTGAAGATACTGCTAGCGAGTCCATCCTGCTCTAGCAACGCTTTCATCAAATGCTCTGATTCAATCTGTTGTTGCTGAGATTGCTTCACGACTTCTTGCGTGCGCGCGATTGCTTCCCAGGCTTTTTCTGTAAACTGATTGGGGTTTGTTGGCTGCATCGTCCCCTCGCTATAGCATTTCGCTTACGTTAATAACGTCATTGTAGAGAAGTCAACGCGATCCGTAGGATCGGTGTTTACGCCATTTTGACTGAGTATTGCCGAAGCTTCGATCCAGCTTGAGGGTTATTCTTACACAGCGTTTAGTCTTGGTTTAGTGAAAAGGGCTTTAATGCTCTGCCGCAACAACCTGGCCTGTAAATTGTTTACGGTTACCGATAAATCTTTACAATCAATTAATACTCTACAGGTAGCGCCAAGGACTATATTTTGCTGTCCTTGACGCCAAAGCTATGGGCGATCGTCGCTTACACCATTTTGGTACGCAAAAGTCTCCGTTCATTTGCTGAAGTTTGTGGTTTAAGTGAGTGGCAAATACGTACAATCACGAGTGCAACCATACAAGATCACTCGCTTGGGTGACCCACCCAGGTGATGCTGTTCCGGTTCGCAAACAGTAGCATAGCGCCACGCAGTAGTGTTTTTGAAGCGACTGTCTTTTTTGAGATGGTTCTCTTGTACTATAGATGTCAGTCTTGCTGCTAACGTTATTAGGTATCTGCTCTATCGACTCAACATTCAGGGGTGAAAAGTCCAGCCGTGCAATCCGACCGTAGCAATCTTCAGCTCATCAATTTTTTACAGAAGGAACTTGCGCTTTCCACTACGGCGATTGCGATGGCACTCCGTCACAGTGAGCAAGACCCCGGACCACTGCCGATGATTCTCTGGCAGTATGGCTTCGTTTCTTTGGAGCAGCTTGAGCAAATCTTTGACTGGCTTGAAGGCTAGTACCGCTAGGGGTGAGGCCGTTGCCTCCGCTCTCCCACTTTTATTGCTTGCTCATGCGGTTTAACAACCAGAGTGAAGCTGCGATCCCAAAAAACTGCGCCAGAATGACGTTAACACTTGCCTGAACCACCAAAATGTCAAGGGGCTGAATGAACTTCGACGGATCGGTGTTTACAAAGCCGCCAATCCCTTGATTAAAGGCTTTCGCTGCCAGTAAGCCTACGGTCGCCTCCGCACCCAACAGTGAGAGCAGAATGCCAATGAGGCTGGCAATCAAACCAGTCCGTAAAACTTGAACAGTGTCTGATTTGCGTGGTCGGTTAGCAGCCGCACCGTCTAGCTTGCGCCCGATCGGAATGTAGCGGAAGAGCGCCCAGTACATGTTAAACACCAGCACAACAATCCCAAAGATCGTTACCAACACGCCAATGCCCGTTGTTGGGCTATTCTGATTCGCGCCACCCGAACGGCTCAACGCACCTGCAAAAATCAGAATAATGCTTGAAACGACGGTAAGTACTAGCTGTATCCAAAGGCTAATCCATCCGGTCATGCGAAAGGTTTGCGCAATTTCCTTTAGCGTTGGTGGCGTAGAGCTTGACTTACCGAACATATGCAGATGCCTGAAAGCATTGGGTTAGAAAGCATTGTGTTACCAGTCTCGCATGGCTGGGTAGCATCAGGCCACACGATACAAACAACTGTGGTTCAGGTCGATCGTAAACCCTTAACGCTTAACTGGGATGATCACATGGCACGAGAGCTTTTCCCTACCCTAAAATGCAAATAGTAAAGGCATGCCAAGGGGTTCAGCAAGGGTTGGTTCCATAGAGGGGAACCTTTTGGGGTACGCATTCAGGTCAGCGGTTGAAATGCTCGTTACCCACCGTCTTCAACGTGCTTGGCAGAGATTTAATTTATGCTCATAATCTAGCAAGATCTGCAAGCGACTATCTCCACCCACATTAGAGTTGTTTTTATGCCTGACGAAACTCTGCCCTCCAGCCCCGTTTCTCACCTTCCTCCGTTACGAATTCTGATCGTCGAAGATGATCCGATGATGCAGCTAGGGCTAGAGCAATGCTTGGAAGACTACCCGCAATTAACGGTAGTGGGGCAAGCGAGCGATGGCTATCTGGGTGTTGAAGCTGCCCTCAAACTGAAGCCCGATGTCATTGTGATGGATATTGGCCTACCACGACTTGATGGCATTGCCGCAACCCAGCAGATTAAAGCCGCGCTGCCGTCTGTGCATGTTGTCATGCTAACCTCACACACCACAGAGACCGAAGTCATTGCCGCGTTGTCTAGTGGTGCAGATGCCTATTGCATCAAAGGCACGAACGTTGAACGGCTGCTGGCGGCGATCGCGGCGGCTCAGGAAGGCGCAACCTATCTAGACCCTCAAATCGCTCGTCGGGTTGTCGAGCACCTCAAACCCCCTGCCCCTACCGGAAATATTGGTCAATTATCCAATCGAGAGCAAGAGGTGTTGCAGTTGATGGTGGAAGGTCAAAGTAACCCTGAAATTGCTGCTGCACTGTATCTCAGCCCGAATACGGTTAAAACTCACATACGTGGCATCATGAATAAGCTTGCTGTGGACGATCGTGTCCAAGCTGCCGTGGTTGCATTACGCTCAGGACTGGTTAAGTGAGTAAAATAAACCCGTTTAACAAGCGTTGTCGTTTGTCTAAATTCGGTTAAAGGGGAGACAACTGTTGCCCTAACTCTCTCCCTTATGCCCAAACACTTCGCGCCGGAGGATGAAACGGTGGGTGAGCAGGGAGTCACACTATGCTTGCGGTCAAAAAATTTTTGTTTTGGAACCGCTTCCACGTCTAATTCAAAATCTGCCCTTGAGCTTAGCCACTTTGTTAGCTGTCACCCCTCCAATCGAGCCCGGTATTTTTTACCGTATCCTGAAAAAACAAAACTAATTACTTTTTTAACGGACGATATTCCGATTAAGATCTAAGATCAGGGTGTATAACAGTCACAGTTCTTGCAATCGGCGACGGAGTTTGGCCTTTATGTTTGTGTTTTCTGCTTTCAATCGGCTGAACCGAACATGGGTCATACTACTCGGTGTGTTCCATTACCCCCCTTGCTCTGTAGAATAGGGCTTGATCTTAGGTACCTGTTGGTCGTAGACCGTGTGAGGCAAACGCCTTTAAAGCTCGCTCTTGAAGTTGAGATTCTCGATTTGAAGTCTGATGTACACGCTTCCTAGCGGTGAGGCTAGAGTTCAACGAAGCGACTCCGTGTTGGTTCGTTATCGCTATCTGAATGCGTCATCAAACAGCATCGATTTTTACTTTAAGGGCAAATATAATGCTTTTGGATGATGTCTGCCTCTAGGGTCTCATTGTTAGTCTAGTTATACAGTCCTCTGTTCATCCTGCAACTCTTTGCAGTCAAAGTGAACTAACTCGTAATGTTTGGATGGGAAAGATGAAGTTTGACGATATTTATCAGTTTTTCCAAGCGCCCCCACCGTTCTACCTCAACAAAGAGTTGGCAGTGTGCTACGTTCTTGCTGTTTTATCGCGCGGTGATTCTTACGGTACAGAGTTGATTCAGCTTTTGGAGAACGATTATCCAACCTATCGACTCTCTGATACTGTGCTTTACAGCGCGCTAAAATTTCTGGAAGACGAGCAGATTGTTGAAGGTTACTGGAAAAAGGTTGAAGGCAGAGGTCGTCCCCGCCGCATGTATCAAATCCGTTCGGAGATGGTACAGCAAGCACAAGACTTGACTCGCTTATGGTATGACTATGTCAGAAATCACAGCACTGTGGCTCACTCAAATGAGTTAGCTCCAAGCCACAATTAGAGTTCAGTCTGCTGTAAATATGTGGCTGTTTCAAGCAGTCCGATCGAGCATTGGGCGCTTCAGTTGTGGATTAACATGTCTTTGGGCACCTCGATGTTGGGCACCTCAGCGTTTCGTTGTTGATCAAGCTTTTGTTAGCAGGTTTGAGGGGAACTGCAGTTTGCACTCCCCTCTTTCGCTTGGGTTCTTTTGGGCGAAAGTTTTTATAACTGGGTTTTTGAAACGGCTTAAACTAATGTAAATGAGCTGTTATACGGTAGAACCTTCGCTTTTAGTCAAAACCTACTTTCAGTAAGAGTCCCAACCATGAGCACTTCTGTTTTGCCGTCAACCTTTGTTTTAACAGTACTGCTATCTGTTGGTTTGGTGTTCTTTATTCGAGCCTCAGTTAAAGACCGTATTGAAGTCGTCCGGTTAGCTTCAGAGCAGTCAGAAGTTTCACTACTAGATGAGTTGCAAGCCTACTTTACCCAACGGGCTTACCGGCTCATAGCAGCAGATGCAGCAAAACTTCAAGCGACCTTTGAAGGGTTTGTTCAACCAAGTGCGTTAATGGCTCTTTTCTTGACTCTGCTGGCCGCGATCGGAACGCTTTGTCTGGCGTTGATGCTGGCGATTGTGTTTCCTGATGGGTCTAAAGCATGGCTGGGGTTAACCTTGCTGTCACCGATCGCGGGACTTTTCTATTGGCGCAAGGCTGCACGCCCTGAGAAAATTGTGCTTCAAATTGAGGGAACTAGCGCTTCAGAGACTGGTTCTTTAAGCGTTGTGGTGGTGACGGCACATCGTGACGAACTGGCAGAGCTACAGCGCAATCTTTCCTTGAAACCCCTTTAAGCACGGCCCCCAAAAGCAGTTGGCACGCGGTGTTTCTATAGAGAAACCTGCCATTTGCCTAATGGGTTGAGCGATTGCAATCTTTTCGTCTTGATACGACCGCCAAGAGCATCATCTTTAAAAATTCCCCCCTGCCAGAATGCGTTCTGACGAGGGGGAATTTAAGGCTTCAGGGGTCGAGCTCTTGAACGATCGCAGACTTAACAATATACCCGCTATCACCCGTTGGAACGATTGCGGTAACGGTCAACTCGGATAAAACAGGGAGAGGGTCAAGCGCCTTACTTAGGTGACCATACCCTTAATCCCGCCTAATCCGTAGGGTGATCGTGGTACTAACGTGTTCAACGACTCTGAGCCACTACTGGAAGTTCATCAGCATCTTCATCCGACAGCCTTAGGCTGGGAAACAGGAAATGGTTTTCTTCAACATATTGCGCTCCAAACAGCCCTTTTTCAGCCCAGAAGTACCGATCCGTGGTATGCTCATTGCGCTTAACCAGTAACAAAGCTGGCGGTGCAATGCCTTCTGAGTGAATGAATTTTCGGGCGGCTGTTACTGGTTTATCCTCTCCGCATTCAATGCTGAATTGAGGAACATTCTCCAAAATTCTCCGACCTTCCTGCCGTCTTCGGCTTTTCCGCTTACGTCTCCTTGCCAATCCCGTTACCCCCTTTGTTGTCGATCAAGTGTAGTGATAGTTACAAAGACGACGCAAGTATATCGATTCGGGACTGAAATTTCAACTTGTTTTAACCCATTGATACAAAGATTAAATCTTCCCCTGGATACAAATTAAAGGATGGCTTTTTATGGGACAAACCTGACGGATTGATAAGGTGAATCTCTACAATAGGTCTGTTTCCCGTTTTTATGTATTACTTGGCTTATCCAAAAGACTCTATGCGACCAGAGTACCCGATCGCCTCTATAGTTTGCTCGCTCTTTCGTTAAGGCTTGCGCCTATCTCAGCAAAATCAGCTTCGCTCATAGGCTGTCGAAGTGCTGATTTTTACGAGTCGCGATGGATGAAGGGGTGAGGCGTAGCTAACCGAGCTATGCTTGAGAACAAATCAGGAAAGAGTGCTGCTAGGCTGCTCTTCAACGCTGCTTCATGTTAATGCTGACGAGTTCAGAATTTATTGCTTTGTGTCGGGCGCAGATTGTCCTCTTGACGCAGGCATTGGGCGCTTCATTGAGTGTTGTGTACCTGACCGAGGAAATGGCGGAAGGTACGGATACCCAATTGATTCCCGTGATGGCATATCCAGAAACGGCAGTAGACTGGCAAGCCAGGGGCACATCGCGATCACTCATGTCAGCGATCGCGATGCCTGAAACAATGCCTCGACTGCTAACAGATGCCTCCTCTACTCCGTCGTCAGCAAAACAGCTTCCAGAAGCGGACTCACAGAGCTTAGCCACGCCTACGGTTGAATCAACGTCAAGTAATCCTGATGCAAATGTGGATCGCGCTGCCCATTCGAACCCAGGCAAGGCAGGGAGGGCGGCGTTAGTAGCTGAGCGTCGGGTTGTATTACCGCTTATGCATGAAGATGCGGTGCTGGGGCTGCTTGTGACAGAACGCAACGATCGACCCTGGACTGAATGGGAGCAAACTCAAATCCATCAGGTCGCCGATACGCTCGCTATGGCATGTGTGCTAGACCAGCGCTACCAGTGGCTCAAGCAAGACTATCACCAGCAACAGCAGGTTCAAGAACAACAGCACGATCTGTTTGATAACTTGCTTCATCAATTTCGCAACTCACTCACAGCCCTTCAGACGTTTGGGAAACTGATTCTTAAACGGTTACAACCAGAGGATGCAAACCGTGAGATTGCTTCCAGTCTTGTGCGTGAAACAGCCCGATTACGTGACCTCGCTCAACAGTTGGAGGCGGCTGTTGCTGAAACAGATGTCATGAAAGCACCCCTGGCCTTGCCTCCCGCGATCGTTGATCGACCCAGCGTGCCCACCGATCATGAATACCCAGAGCACCTGGCTGTACAAAGACCGCTTTTGCTGCCAGCTGTAGGGTTATTGTCAGGTAAAGCTTTGACGCTAGAGCCATGCGACCTAGCAACGGTAATGGAACCCTTGCTGGCTTCAACCCGCGCGATTGCCCAAGAGCGATCGCTCACTCTAATGACGGCGATTCCTGAAGGCTTGCCTCCTGTGCAAGTGAATATGCAGGGGCTACGGGAAGTTTTGAGTAATACAATCGATAACGCCTTGAAGTACACTCCAGCGGGCGGACTTGTGCTTATACAAATACGATTAGGGGCGGCTGTAGATCCGCGAACTCAAGATGAAGCACAGACGATAGAAATTGCCATCACCGATACGGGTCCTGGCATCCCGCCTCAAGATCTGCTTCACCTTTTCGAGCGCCGCTATCGTGGTGTGCAGGCTCAGACAGATATACCGGGCAGCGGCTTAGGGCTGTCGATCGCGCGTGCACTGGTCACACAAATGCATGGCGAGATTGAGGTCTTTAGCCCAGCACAGCCAATCAATGTAACGCCATTAGCCGAGACGGTAGCGGTCTACGGCCCTGGCACGACCGTTGTTGTACGGTTAATGATCGCCCAACAACCAAATTCTGGAGAAGAAATGCCTCACTAAGGTCTCTAAGGCTGGAGCACGCTCTCCGTTTTAGGTCCCTTTCCTATCCAGAATCGGTTGCATCAGATCTTTAATCGATTGGCTTAGAACGATCAATTACGGCTACGCATTGCTTTCAGCAGGGGTTTCAGCCCCTAGACTGGTGTGTTGGGACGGGCGCGACACTGCTGATATCAAAGGTTTTTGAGCTGAATTGATGACGCGCCCTAGCGAATCACCAGATCTGAAGTGAGTGTCAGATTTAGGTCAGTGTTGGGGTTGATGGCAATCAAATCCACTTTGTCTTTGCCAAGGAAGAAACCTGCAAGTGCCCCAACTGCGGCTCCAGGCAACACTTCCTCTGCTTTGATGACACGATCGCCTGTCACACCAGCAATACCCGCTGCTGCGCCTGCTCCGACCACCGTACCTGCGATGATTCTGCCCACATTGGCCCCTTTAGAGACCGTTTCTGTTTTAGTAATGAGTTCAGAATTGGCGCTAACGGGTAACTGAGTCCCATTTGGCAACACAATCTGACTGGCAACAAATTGAGCACCGCCTTGGGTCACCTGCAATTGCCCGTTCACGTCACTATTGACTGGAATCAACACATTGCCCTGAGCATCCACAATATTTTGCGCCACTTTAAGGGTCACAGACACAGGGTTGGGCTCATTCTTCGCCAGCAAAATCTTGTCTGCTCTTTCGTAGCGTACAGGCAACACAGTTCCAGCAGGAATACGCACACCTTGGGGGGTACTGCCAACGATGTACGGCGAGGTAATCGCAGGAGCTTGGCCAGCGCTCACGAGTGCCTGATACACAAACGCCGCTACTTCGGCTCGCGTTGCAGTTTGGTTGGGGTTGAGTGTCTTAACGTCGGGGTAGTTCACCACAATCTGTTTTTGTGTTGCGGCGGCTATGCTCGATCGAGCGTAGTCAGGAATGCTAGCCGCATCGTTATAAACACCCAAAGCACTATCGACAGAACCGTTAACCGTGTAGTTTAAGCCGTTCGCCAGCGATACCAATACCTGCGCGCGAGGAATATTCTCACTGGGTCGGAAGGTGTTGCCGGGGTAACCTGCCAGAAAACCAGTTGTATAGGCAGCTTGAATGGCATCAGCAGCCCAAAAGCCGGCTGGAATATCTGTGAACTGTACAGGATTACGAATGGGCGTTTTGTTAAACGCCTTGCGAATAATAGCGGCAAATTGAGCACGGGTGACAGGTTCTTCGGGACGAAACGAACCATCGGGAAACCCAGCAATAATCTGCCGACTGACAAGCGCTTGAACGAAACCACTTGCCCAGTAGCTAGAGGGCACATCGGGAAACGTGGTTTGAGCAGAGGCAGGCACCGTCAGAATGAGGGGGGCAACGGTTCCCGTTGTCATACCAAGAGCAACCAAAACGGCTGTTCCAGATTTCCACGCGTTGGCATAAGACATGGGAAAGTTCTCCAAAGATACATTGATGATTCATTAAATTTACAGACCATGAAAAAGCTTGAAGGTTCCTAAAAGGGAAATTCAGCTAAAAACCCAACTTTTTGACGAAACAGGCGGGATTTCGCCTAGCACAAGCAATTGCTTTTTTCCTCCTGCTAATAGTGGAGACGATCGGGCTATGCACTTAGTTGCACAATGGATTACGCAAGGAGTTGACACATAAAGTTGACCGTGATGATACCTGTTCCTGGACTAAACGCACGCTTATTTTCTCTAGCGTTGACGTAACGAGGTGAACTCGCATCTAGCTCAAGCGCTGTTTAGAGTATGGGTGTTTAGCAGCAAGTAGCTTAAATTCTTCCTTATAAAAACGATCGCGCACGAGTTTTGACAGGAAGATGAGGGGAAGCAGCGGTAGACGGACCAAAAAGCAACGAGTGGTGGCGTTACTTGCAGGAATTGGTAATGATGCTTGAGACGTGTGATTTACAGGCAATGCGAGAATGCTGTCGAGATGACGCCGCTTTTGAGCAGCTTCAAGGCATTGTGGCGAAATACTTGCCACTGCCAACAACGCCAGCACCATCTACCCGTCAAATCTGGTACGAAGCGATTTTGCAAGCTCTGCCCGATCGCGTGTTTCTAGTTAATCGGAACGGCGACAGTCTGGACTTTAAAGGTACGCCAGAAGATGCCGCGCATGGGTTTAGCCGTGAAACGATCGTTGGTACAAATTTGCGCGAGTATTTACCAGATGACCTTGCTCAGCGTTGTTTGGATGCGATCGCCCGTACCCTCGACACGGGCGAACTACAGACCCTGGAATATGAGCTTCCGAATGCTTGGGAAGCTGAAGATGCCGAACCGCGCGCTTACGAAGTACGTCTCGTGATGAGCGGCGAATCGGAAGTCTTGGGGATTGAGCGCGACATCACCGATCGCAAACGTGCAGAAGAAGCGTTGCGCGAACGCGAATATCGCTATCGATCGCTCTATAACAACACCCCTGCGATGCTCCAGTCGATCGATCGACACGGCTGTTTGATTAGCGTCAGTGAGCACTGGCTTTCTTCCCTCGGTTATACCCGCAGCGAAGTGTTAGGCCGTAAATCCGTTGAGTTAATGACCCCGGCTTCCCGCCACTATGCGGAAACAGTGGTGCTGCCAGAATATTTCAAGATTGGCGCGTGTACCGATGTGCCTTACCAGTTCGTGAAGCGGAATGGCGAGATTATGGACGTTTTGCTGTCTGCAATCGCGGAGCGAGATGCGGAGGGATGTATCATCCGCTCCCTTGCTGTTGTAACAGACGTAACAGCCCGCAAACAGGCAGAACAAGCCAGCGAACGCGAACGACGTCTCTTTGCCGAAGGTTCTGTTGTCGTCTTTCGCTGGTTAGCCCAAACTGGGTTTCCAGTGGAATATGTCTCAGCCAACATTGCTCAGTATGGCTATGAGCCGGAAGACTTTCTCAGTGGCAGGCTCCTGTACGGCGATATCATTTACCCCGATGATGTTGCGAGAGTGGCGGCAGAAGTCGAAGCTAGCAGTGCTGCAAAACGAACCGCGATTGAGCAAGATTACCGCATCGTGAGGGCAGACGGAGATGTGCGCTGGGTGTACGACTTTTGTAGCCTGATCTACGACCAACAAGGACATCTGACCCATTACGAAGGCTATATTCTGGACATTACCGAACGAAAGCGATCGGAGCAGGCTCTCCGTGAGTCAGAAGAGAAGTTCTCTATCGTTTTCCGGTGTAGTCCAACCGCAATGACGCTCACAACGTTAGATGCTGCCTCGTTGGCACGTGTGATCGATGTTAACGATAGCTTTTTGCAAGTGACAGGCTATCAAAAGGAAGAAGTCATTGGCCTTACGGTTGCTGATTTAAACGTTTGGGTCGATTTGGCTGCTCGAACCAGGATGCTGCAAATCCTTCAGGAATCCGGCTCTGTACGCAACCTGGAAATGAAGTTTCGCCGCAAGTCAGGTGAAATCGGCGTTGCCCTCCTGTCCGCAGAGGTCGTTCGCTTACAGGGAGTTTCCTGCCTGCTGACGGTCACCATCGACATTACTGATCGCAAACGTACAGAAGAAGCGCTCCAGGTCAGCGAAGGGCGAAATCTGGCGTTTTTGAATGCGATTCCCGACATGATGTTTCGCATTCGCCGTGATGGGGTTTATTTAGACTGCAAAGCAGATCAGGAGAGCGATTTTGTCATCGCACCAAGCAACATGATTGGCAGAACAGTTTATGAGGTCTTACCGCCAGAAATAGCCCGACAGCGTATGTCATACGTTGAGCGGACCCTGGCAACAGGTGAGATCCAAATTTTTGAATATCAACTGCTTAACCACGGCGAACTACGGGATTATGAAGCTCGCTTGGTCATCAGCGGGAAAGATGAAGTGCTGGCCATCGTACGTAATATTACACAACGTAAACGGGCGATCGCCCAGTTACAGGCAAGCGCTGAGCGCGATCGACTCCTGGGACTCATTGCCCTGCGCATCCGACGATCGCTCAATCTTGATCAAATCCTCACCACCACCGTTGCCGAAGTCAGGCAATTTTTGAAAGTCGATCGCGTTTTTATTGGGCAAATCGATGCAGCATGGCAAGGCAAAATCGTTGCCGAATCTGCTGCCCCAGAATGGGGTTCCATCCTCACCTGGATTGTCGATGATCTTTATTTACGCGAAATCCGGGCGCTCTTTGCCCAAGGGCAGGTACAAGCAATTGACGATACGGCCACTGCCCGCTTGTCGCCCTTGCTAGCCGCCTACTATACGCAATGCCATATTAAAGCCAGTATTGGCGTCCCTATTATTCTTGGCGACGACTTTTTCGGTGTCCTGGTTGCCAACCAGTGTGACCAACCGCGCCATTGGACAACCTTTGAAATTCAGCTTCTAGAGCAGCTAGCCGTGCAAGTCGCGATCGCGATTCAACAAGCAGAGCTCTATCAGCAAGTGCAAACGTTGGCCGCTAACCTGGAACAACAAGTACAGGAACGCACTGCTCAGTTGCAACAGAACATGCAGGAGCTTCAGGAGTTGAGCCAAACAAAAGACGAGTTCCTGAACGCAGTGTCTCATGATCTACGCACGCCCATCATGGGCACAATGATGGTGCTCAAAAACTTGCAGAACAAAGCGGGCGACTCGATCATCATGTCTCGCTCTGTTTTAGACCGGATGGTACAAAGCAGCGATCGTCAGCTAAAAATGATCAATTCCCTGTTAGAAGCTCACTCCAGTGAAACGTGGGGCATCAATTTACACTGCGAAAAGCTGCCGCTCCACCCTCTTGTGCAAACCGTAGCAGACGATCTTGACCCCCTATTGGTAGAAAATCAGGCAACCCTAACAAATCAAATCTCTCCCGACTTGCCACTCGTCATGGCTGATCCGGCTCTGATTCGGCGGGTCTTTGAGAACCTCCTCACGAATGCCCTTAAACATAACCCACCCGGATTAAATCTAACTGTAAAGGCCACAGTCGAAGATGAACTGGTTCGTTGTAATGTTCAGGATAACGGAGTGGGCATGACGCCTGACGAGTGCGATTCTCTGTTTGAACGGTATGCTCGCGGTCCCCGTGCTCGTCGTTCCACGGGCATCGGCCTGGGACTCTACCTTTGTCGTCAAATCATCACAGCCCATGGTGGGCAAATCGGAGCCATTAGTGCACCTGGAGAGGGCGCGACCTTTTGGTTCACTCTGCCGCAAGCCTGATAACAGGGTGTTTTGGTCGTTCTCCGCTACATGATGTAAACCGTCCTAAAACAATGGCGGTGACCCTCTGTGGAGGACTACCGCCGTTTCTAGCTTAAGTAGGTTCGTTCAAAAGGCCAGGATTTCAATCATCAGACCCGACCATCAACTTTTGAAGCGACTCTAACCCTTTTTTGACCCGACGCGACACGGTGACAGCGCTGATGCCAAGACGATCAGCCGTCTCTTTTTGCGTCAAGTCATGGAGAAAGACAAACTCCAATATTTCGCGGGTACGGTTCTCTAGCTGCACTAAGGATTGTTGTAGTCGAAGCTGATCTTCCTGAGCCAGTTGGAAGCTCCGGTATTGGGTATCGGGCACCAAATCCCCTAGCGACGAAGCTCCTTCTTCTTCTTCGCGAATCGGTGCATCCAAGCTAAGCATGGCACGGTTACGGCAAGCCAGCTTGATTTCTTGCCACTCAGCCAAATCAATGTCGATCGCAGCCGCAATTTCTGAATCTAAGGGCTGGCGCTTAAGCTTGACTTGCAAATCGCGTACAGCTAGTGCAGCTTGTCGCTCAAGTGCTTGCCAGCGACGAGGAATGCGTACAGAAGGGCTTTTATCCCGTAGGTAGTGCTGGATTTCTCCACGGATATAAGGAATGGCAAAGGAACTGAAGGCATGCCCTTTGGAGAGATCGAACCGTTCGATCGCTCGAATTAAACCAATGGAACCAACTTGAAGTAAATCCTCGTAGCACTCAGTACACTGCTGCAGCCAGTGGTGCGCTTCTTTTCTAACTAAACCAAAATTAAGTTCAACTAATTGATTACGAATTTGTAGACAAGGTGATTGCTGATAGGCTCGCAGAAGTTGCAAACTCTCGCTTTTCAATTCACAGTTGGTTGTCGTAAGCATGACGAATTTCAGTCGGTAGAGCAAGTGACATCAGGACAATTCAAACGCAGCTTAATTGATGTTCAGGAGGGCACACTGAATCATAAACACGCACTTTGGAGGACACAGAGTGTTGTAAGCGACTGACAACTCGGCTAGGAACCATTAAACACATCATTAAACAGTACTAAAAGCACCGGGTCAAATGAAGCTACTTTTGATATAGCCAAAAGCTTGTAGTAGTGTCCTATCCGCTGCAAATTAACCCTATTCTTTTCTGCAGCCTAAGAACAACGGCATTTCCACGGATATAGAAACAAGGTCAACTCGCTTTAGAGACGGGTTTTACCAGTATTTGAAACCGATTTTTATCTGAATAAATTTTAGACAAAGGGGTAATTCCTTCAGAAACGTACCAAGGACCTCATTAATTCTACGGAAATGCGAATGAGCAAAAACTAATTTTTGATAAACCTAATTGACTTACTAGCAAGTGCCATGAGCGAATTGACGCTAAACAAACTTGATGGGTTGGAATGAAGCGTTACTGGCCTTAGAAAGGATTTCGGCAACACGTGCAGAACCTTGAGCCGTGTAACTAAAACACGAAAAAAGGGGCTTAAAGCCCCTTCAAATCGGTTGCATAGCGCTTGTGCTGTGGCTAAGTGATGAACTGGAAATGCATCTGTGTTTCTCTTAAGCAATGACTGAAAGGCTGAAGATACTCATTGATACTTCTTCAGAACTTACAGTCGCGAGCGTAGAAGTTGAATCAGTAACCTGATGAGGGTGACGGAAAGCGCTCAGCACCTTTACGTAGAGAGGTACAGCCGATACGATCGCAGCTACTTACGCCGCCGCTGGTTCAATACGTGCGTAGAAAATGCCACGAATCTTAACATCGCTTGCCTGCTTAGACCCCATGTCGGTTTCAGAGGGTTGCTCGCTTTCAAAGGTACCAGCGATTTCGCCCGTCACATTATCCACTTTTGCAACCTGCAATGAAATTTTGCCTTTATCAAGCTGAAAGCGTTTTGTGTTTTCCTTTGCTAGTTCTTCATCGTCTGCTTGAGCCGGAAGTGCAACAGCATTATCGTAACCAGCCGTCAAACCACGACCTTTTGGATCAAGGAAGTTTGAGGTTCGGTAGGAGGGAACTTTGTATGTTCCTTCAAAATCAGTTGCTGTACTAACACCGTTTAAGCCAGGCTGAGTTGTCGCAACTAAGTTCTTGATTGTAAAGAGGAATGGGACACGCTCACCACCAGGGAGCTGAACGGTGATTGGTTGGAAATCAATACCGTCTTGCTCGACAAAGGTAAGGCTGCCGTCAGGGTTGACGTTCAGTTTGCCCTCGACTGACTCGATTGAGGAGGTGTAGCGGGTCATGAGCTTAGCATTAACAAACTCTGCCTTCTGCCGCTTGTTTGCAGACTCTTCTTTGACCAAGAAACTGGTCGGCTGCAAGCACAGGGAGGTTAAAGAATAAGACTTGGAGCTATCTAGCGGAATCGATCCACGAGACGTTTCTTCCAATTGAGGGCAATTGTTGGCTAGTCCTGTGCCTCGAATTTGGTCGTAGGTCAAGCCTTCTTTTGCAAAGGCTGGGCTTGTGGAAAAAACAGTTAGTAGACTGAAGCAAAGTGCCAGGAGTGCAACGGTTAGAGCGCGGTACCTCATGAAAACCTCAATAATATCGACGTAAATATTTCTTTGTCAGTGCAATCCAGAGCCAGGTTTCAATGGTCTTCATGAATTGAATCGGAGGAGCATGGCTTGAATAATAAGTGACTACGGATAAGCAAACCCCACCGAGCCTCAGCAAGTTTCCCCTCTGAGACAAGACCCAATTCTCGAAGAGACAGATTGAACCATGCCTACACTTGACTAAGTTCTCATGTCCCCGGAATGATTTAACAAAGGTTTCATCCTGCATTTTACATGGCAATGTAGCCTTTACTTTGACTTGCCTAACAAAATTGGCGTTGATCCTGGCAGGTGTGGCTTAGAAGGGGCATGATGTTGCAGGATGGTTCAGTCTGCTGACAGGGCCAAATGTGCTGAGTTAAACGTTGGTTAAGTGATCTTTACGGGTATCGATTGAATGAGCTTAAAGAGCAATCACGATCGCCTTGGTGCGGAACAGCTTGAATTTGAATCGAAGCTACAGGCTGTTAGTGAAGCCATTCGGAACTTGGCTCACAGCCGAGCGGAAGATAATCTAGCGTTACTTTTACTGCTGAGAACACTCGAAGGGTTGCATCAGGAAATTCGCGATAGTCTCTTTCAGGCTTCCTTACCTGATAGTCGTCAGGCGCTGTACAGCCTACTAAAAGACATCGAAGCTTCTGGTGGCTGGCCTTATATTCATCGTATGAAGCTACGGTCGTTGCTGGCTAACTTTCAAGATTTGTCGGATAGTTCGGATAGTAACGTCGCATCGATTGTTGGTCGCCTGGATTCAACGGTTTCGAATGAAGAGATTGATTGATGCCAGACTGGAAGCTTCTCGTGGGGTTACTCTCCGGAAAGAAAAGCCTGGGGCGATCGCGCTTCGCTCAAACGTTTCAACCTGGTTTCCCGGCAATGACCTCGTGGCGGATTGCCCCTGTGATGCTTCTATGAACGGGTAGACTCAATTTTTATAGCAAAAAGCGCTAAAGGCAGATGTCTTTAGCGCCTAAGTAATGTCAAAGAAACAGAAAAACAGTTTCAGGAGTCTTTGTTCGCGTTACTGCTCGCCGTCTGGATATAGAGGATAAGCAGGAAAACAGAAGGAACTAAGACAAAAAGGATGCTTGCAATAAACCCCAGATCGTTGACTTGCATAGAAATTGCCCATTAATTAGTGCTGCATCGATACATCTTAGAATACCACTGAGGGTTCCCCCGTTAAGGGGTAAAGATTTGTAAGCTCTCCGCCTTTTCACGAACGCCTCTTTCACAGAATGACCGCCTGCTGGTTCAGTTCCTTGCTCTAAAGCTTACTTGTTCCAATTCAATTGAGCCAGGGACTTACTCAAGTCCAACTGAGCTAGTAAGCAATCGAGCTAGGAAGGTATGAGCTAGGAAGATGATTTAGATGGCTTGGTCTTAACCGTGACGGGGCCTTGTACAAGTGTCTGACACGCAAGGCGGTAAGTGTCGGGCTTTTTCTTCAGCTTTTTCTTCTCCGTTTCAGTCAAAGGGGAAAGGTTTTCCATTCCTTCGACGATTTCGACGATACAGGTACCGCATTGGCCATAGCCACCGCAGTTTGTCATCTTCCCGACTAGCGTATAAATATCGATGCGGTTTTCAATGGCTTTGAGCCTTAGATTCGCGCCATCCGCCACAACGATCTCTCGATCTTCTTTAAGAAACTTAATAGTAGTCATCCACGATTCCCGTTGAGAGTGACATTGCGATGGCTAGAAAAAGCAGGTAAGCTCTGCGATCGCGATGCACTAGTTTGCATCCATTTGATCCTTACTCTTACAGAGAAGTCAAGCAGGAGAAAGGTTAGCTTCTAAATTGCGCTCAACCTTTGGTTGGCTACCTGAGAAAAGCCAACGCAACCAACTGAAAGCTCGATAACAGCCTGTAACTTTACGTAAAGTTGACCCTCTCTAAAGCAACCTTACGATCGTTACTGTTACATAAGTTTACAGGAATATGTCGGATTTCCTCAAAACTCTGTCCAAAGCTTCTTTTGCTTGCAATCGGTTCTGACACTGGTTACACTTCTTTATACGCTTTCATTTTCATAAACCTGGCTATTAGACTGCGATTCAGCTTTGTTAGAAGACCAAGCTAAAGACCAGATTGAGGAGTGCGAGGTTGAAGTAGCCTCAGACCTGGTACATTTACCAATGTCCGGCGCTTTAATAAAATGTTTAGGAATACGTTGAACTAGAGCTATTCACAAGGAGGAGCGTAGTCAATGGGACTACCCTGGTATCGAGTACATACTGTCCTTATCAATGATCCCGGACGGCTTATTGCAACCCATTTGATGCATACCGCGCTTGTCGCAGGATGGGCGGGATCGATGGCGCTTTACGAATTGGCAATCTTCGACCCTAGCGATCCAGTCCTAAATCCGATGTGGCGGCAGGGGATGTTTGTGTTGCCGTTTATGGCGCGTTTGGGTGTTACTGGTTCATGGAGTGGTTGGAGCGTTACTGGTGAGACTGGTGTCAATCCTGGCTTCTGGTCATTTGAGGGTGTTGCAGCTGCCCACATCATTCTTTCTGGACTTTTGTTTCTAGCTGCTTGCTGGCACTGGGTCTACTGGGATCTAGAGCTTTTCAGAGATCCTCGAACAGGTGAGCCAGCGTTGGATTTGCCAAAGATGTTTGGCATCCACCTCTTCTTATCTGGTCTACTTTGCTTTGGCTTTGGTGCCTTCCATTTGACTGGTCTGTTTGGTCCTGGTATGTGGGTTTCTGACCCATATGGTCTGACTGGCAGCGTTCAGCCTGTGGCACCTGAGTGGGGACCGGCTGGTTTCAATCCCTTTAATCCAGGTGGGGTTGTTGCGCACCATATTGCGGCCGGTATTGTGGGTATTATTGCGGGTCTATTCCATCTCAGTGTTCGTCCGCCAGAGCGCTTGTATAAAGCGTTGCGGATGGGCAACATCGAGACGGTCTTGTCAAGCAGTATTGCAGCCGTATTTTTTGCTGCCTTTGTTGTTGCTGGCACTATGTGGTTTGGCAGTGCGACGACACCGATCGAACTGTTTGGTCCAACTCGCTATCAGTGGGATAGTGGCTTCTTCAAGCAAGAGATTGAGCGTCGCGTGCAGACAAATGTAGCTAGTGGAGCAAGTCTTTCAGACGCCTATGCAGGGATTCCTGAGAAGCTGGCGTTCTATGACTATGTTGGAAACAGCCCTGCGAAGGGTGGTCTGTTCCGGACAGGTCAGATGAACAAAGGTGATGGTATCGCGCAAGGTTGGTTAGGGCACCCTGTGTTCAAAGATAGTGAAGGCCGTGAACTGTCTGTTCGTCGTTTACCAAACTTCTTTGAGAACTTCCCTGTAGTCTTGACCGACAAAGATGGCATCGTCCGTGCGGATATTCCGTTCCGTAAGGCTGAATCGAAGTATAGTTTTGAGCAGAATGGCGTTACAGTGAGCTTCTACGGTGGCGAGCTGAATGGTCAGACGTTCAAAGATCCGGCGACGGTGAAGCGCTATGCGCGTGCTAGCCAATTGGGCGAGCCGTTCACTTTCGATCGCGAGACTCTAAACTCTGATGGGGTGTTCCGCACAAGCCCACGTGGGTGGTTCACTTTTGGGCATGCAGTTTTTGCACTGCTCTTCTTCTTCGGACACATTTGGCATGGTACTCGTACCATCTTCCGGGATGTATTCGCGGGTGTTGACCCAGATCTTTCGGAAGAGCAAGTGGAGTGGGGCTTCTTCCAGAAAGTGGGTGATAAGTCCACTCGTCGTAAAGAAGCTGTCTAGCGTTTTCATTAACTCTTTGGGGGGCGTACAACTTATCTGCTGAACGTTAGCATGGCTGATAGTTGGCAACAGTTGTAGCCCCCCTTTTATTTCCTTGATCGATAGCCCTTAGCAAATGGTTGAGAGATTGTACTTATGGAAAGCGTTGCTTACATTTTGATTCTGACTTTGGCGATTGGCGTACTCTTTTTTGCCATTGCCTTTCGGGAACCACCTCGCATCGGCAAGTAGTTCAGACTGGGACGATGCTTTACCTCTTTAGCAGCCATTCATCTGGTGCAATGCTTGAGATGTTTAAGGCGTATACACGTTTGTTTATTACAAAGCTGTTGTCTCCGCTGTGGAACATAAAATGAGCCTCCCACAGCCCTAAAGCGTAAGGTTGTGGAAGGTTTATCGTTCTTTAATGCACACTTTTGTGGTTTGCAGCGGTGAACACAATTGCTAGCATTGCCTGCATTGTTTTGTCTTACGTTTGTTCTTAACCTTTCATCAGTCGCATTTTACGGAGTGTCTCTTAATTCGCTACATCTCTCTGTTCGCCCCGCGCAACTGCATGATTTGGCGGAACTTGTTGAGATTCTTTCTGGTAGCTTTTACCCTCATACTGGCGTGATGCGCTGGTTCCTTCCAATCCTTCGCATCGGGGTTTATGAGGACTTACGATATCGCTTACGATCGTCGTTACCATCGGACTATGTGTGTCTCGTGGCAGTTATGGCATTGCCCGAAGGGCAGACAAATCTGGCAGGGACGGTTGAAATGTCCTTACGGTCAACGACTCCGTTTCAGTTGCGGAGTTTACCCTATCCCTACCTTTCAAATCTGGCAGTGCGATTAGATGCTCGCAGACAAGGAGTAGCTCAAAAGCTTTTGGCGGCTTGTGAGACGATCGCGTTGGATCTGGGTTTTCAAGATCTTTACTTACATGTCCTAGAAGATAACCAGCAGGCTAGACAGCTTTATACGAAGGCAGGCTATCAAACAAAGCAAACTGATAGCCTATGGCCTTGCTGGTTTTTAGGCTACCCACGGAAGCTGCTCTTGCATAAGCGATTGAGCCGTCTTCCTGGGTAACCATTGTGGGCGCTTAGACCGTTTCGGCTAAACAAGCAATGGTCTAAACCCGTGCTTTACAGAAACGGCACCAATCTGCTCCATTTTTTCGACGGTAATGTGATTTCTGCCCCAAGAAAAGTTTGTGTGCCACTTTTCGAATTCGAGTAGCATTGATTCTGCAAAGCACGCAAACAACTGGCGGGCTGGAATGTCCATATTGACGATCTTCATAATGCGCCAGTCAATATCGAGGGAATGCTCAACAATGCCACCATTCAAAACGTGAACGCCCGATCGCTGCATTTTGGTTGCCAAATTCTTGGGATAGCCCCCATCGATTAACAAACAAGGCTGCTTCAACGTGGCTGGATCAATTTCAACGCCTTTCGGCATGCTGGCAACCCACACAATAATGTCCGCCTGCGGCAAGGCTTCTTGCAGATCAAGAATTTTACCGCGCCCTAACTCATCCTGTAATGCCTGTAGCCGCTCCTGGTTGCGGGCAATCAACAGGAGTTCAGCTACGTCTGTACGCTCATTGAGCCAGCGACAAACAGCACTACCAATGTCGCCTGTGGCACCACAAACAGCAACGGTAGCCGTTGAAAGGTTAATGCCTAATGTTTGGGACGCTTGCTCAACCTGGCGACAGATGATGTAAGCGGTATGGGTATTGCCGGTTGTAAAGCGCTCAAATTCCAGCATGACATTACGGACTTGCCGAATCTGCTGCAAGTTAAAGTTCTCGAAGATGATTGAAGAAAACCCCCCAAGCGCCGTGATATTAATGCCATGCTTCTGGGCATGCGCCATTGCGTTGATGATCTTGCGCGTTGCGGCTTTAATCCGACGGGCCGCTAGCATCTCAGGAAGAAAGCAAGATTCGACGTATCGACCTTCGATCGTCTGACCAGTAACACTGGTGACCTTGATGGTATCGACAATTTGCGGGGGGGCACTGCACCAAAAGTCGAGTCCCTGATTAGCGTACTCAGGGTACCCTAGTTCTTCAGCGACTGATTGAGCGTGTTCTAAACTCGTGAGATGACCAATTAAACCAAACATGAACGACTCTGCAAAACGTAGAGAATTTTGATAAAAGCGGGTTTATTGATGAGCAAACTTCAAAGAGCTTTGAGAGATAGTGCCCAAAAATACCAATTTACGCCTTATTGGTTGAAATCGACCTGAAGCGCTTACTTGCGTCAATAAGAGTTGGCAGCGATCGCCGTCAACTCCTACCATTTTTTGAGGCTAGCAGCTTTGTAAAGCCAACTTACTTCTGCCATCCTCGCTTGAGCTTGCCAACATCAGGCGAGTTCTGAAAAAGGGTTGGAAAGAGAACCCAATTATGCTGCAGAAAGACCCAACGCAGACATGCGCATAATTTCACGCGTAGTGAAGCCGATGTTTTCTAAAGCTTCGCCGTACTGAATCATGAAATCTTCGACAAGTGACTCTTTTTCCATGCCAAGCACATGGGCATCTTGCTCTACCTTGTTCAGCATTTGCCAAACAAGGGGCAAATTTTGACGATTTGCGGTTTCTAGCTCAGCCTTAGCAGTGTCAAAATTGGCTTTTAACCACTCTTCGCCAAAGTTTAGATGGCTATACTCGTCTTTGACGACACCTTCGGTAATCTTACGAGCAAAATCATCCGCAACTGGGATGTAGATGTTGTAAGCTGCGATCGCGAAGCATTCAATGATGAGCGCCTGAATCAATAAGCAGGTCACGATATTGTTCTGAGCTGCAGCCACTTGAAAGTTTTCGTGCAGTTTGGAGAAGAACTCGCGAGCAAACTCTAAATCGGGTGTCACTTTAAGATTGCGTCCACAAGCTTCAAAGCCCTTTTTGTGGCGATGCTCCATTTTTGCCAGACTCAGCAATTGATTGCTGTGATCGGGGAGTAATTCAGAGAGCCGAATGTAGTTGTCATTCGCTTCCTGCTCCCCCTCAATCACGATCGCATTAATACGGCTGTAAGCGTCTTTGTAGGCGTCACTGTAAAAATCAATTGCTGCACTAGCCTCAAGCTGCGGCATAGGTCTATTGTCTCCTCAAGAATGCTGCCGATACTGGCTCGGCGTTGGGACGATTAGGGTAAGAAATTTGATGCAATGCAACGAAAAGGTAAAATTCGTGCCTATATCACTTTAGCTCTTTCCTAGAGGGGATCGACCAATTAACCCAAGATTCAGTTCCCGCTTCTGGGAAGCTTGCGGTAAAATCCTTGCTACCAGCCTTTTGAGAGCAGCATCGGTTTCTGACGTGCTGGCGCGAGCAGACGTCCTAACGCAGCGATCGTTACGCAGCGATCGTTTTATCGTAGTCACAGGCCTCGAACAAGTCTGACATGCCTCAATTGATTACGCACTCACCGCCCAAAAACGTCTCCGTGGTTTCACCCACTGTTTCTGCGATCGTCAGCCTTGCCTTGCTTCTTGTGGGTGCAGGCGTGGTGCTTTTGCCATTGGGCATTGTTGCTGTAACATCGTTGGCACCGATCGCAACGGCCACAGGACAGAGTTCTGGTTGGTCCTGGCAGAATTACCGTCAAGCGTGGCTTCAGGGAGACTTTCTGTTGGCATTCGCAAACTCCACCCTGGTGGCACTGCTGGTGACTGGAGGACAGCTTGTAACCTCTACGCTGGCGGGGTATGCTCTGGCACGTCTACAGTTTCGCGGTAGACAGGTGCTTTTGTTAGTCCTTCTAGCCACGCTGGTCATCCCGTTTCAGATGTTAGTGATCCCCATTTTTCTAGTGCTGAAGTGGGGACATTTAATTAACACCTACGGAGCGTTAGTGCTGCCGACGATCGCCAACGGTTTTGGTATTTTTCTTATGCGGCAGTATTTTCAAACAATCCCAGTGGAGTTAGAGGAAGCCGCCGCGATCGATGGTGCAACGCGCGTTCAAATTCTCTGGCGCATTATGTTTCCGCTAGCACGTCCGGCCCTGGTGACGCTGTTCCTGTTTACCTTTATCGGTGAATGGAATGATCTGTTTAAGCCGTTAGTATTTACGACACGACCAGGGTTACGAACGGTACAGCTTGCCCTGGCAGAATTTCAGGAGCAATTTACCAACAACTGGCCCTTGCTGATGGCAGCCGTTGTGATTGCAACACTCCCGGTAGTGCTGCTTTTTCTGTTAGGGCAGCGTCAGTTTATTCAAGGCATTGCGACAACGGGGATCAAGAATTAGGCCGTAACTCTGTTGTCATCCACGATCGCAGCAACTCATTCACCTGGTCAGGCACCTCGTCATGGGGACAGTGTCCTGCCTGTAGGTAATACTCGGTAAGCTTGGGATGGTACTGCCGAAACTTTGCGCCCCGATCGCGAGCATTGATCCAGGGATCAGCTTCGCCCCAGAGCATCAGTAGCGGTCGGTTAAGTTGGTCCAGCAGCACATCAACTTTTTCACCCTGAGGCGTGCTGAAAACCGACGCAAAGACTTTGGGAGCACCAGGGTCACAGGATGGCTGATAGATTTCGTCTACCAGCTGTTCAGTGACAGCTGTTTGGTCTAAGTAGACTTTCTCCAGAGTTTTGCGGATCAGCGCTTTTTGGCGCACGTATTGAAAGAGCAGAAAACTTGCCCATTCCTGCCGAAAGAGGGTTTGTACAACTTTACCCATCACCTCACGAACCGGATCAGGTTTGGTAGTGCCCTGAATGTCAGTAAAAGGGCCTGCGCTGTTAATCAGAACCAGCCCTGCTGCCGATTCGGGTCGCTGAGCCGCAACGCAGAGAGCCGCATAGCCTCCCAGTGAATTACCGACTAGAACAGCAGGCTGACCAATGACCTGCGTAATAAAATCGTGGAGCTGATCACGCCATAAATCACCGCTATAGGCTCGATCGGGTTTTGCCGATCGCCCAAAGCCCAACAGGTCGATCGCCCAGACTTCAAACTCTTCGCTTAACCCTGCGATCGTCTTGCGCCAATGGTCTGTAGAGGCACCAAACCCGTGAATAAGCAATAGTGGGGAACGTTGCGCCTGACGTTTTCCAGCTTTGACGTAATAAATAGGCTGCTGTTGCCACTGCCAATATTGCCCAGGCTTTGGCCGCGAAATTGAAGGAGCTTGCATGAACAGAGTCCGTGAATCACCTTCGGTATTCTAACGTAATGCTTACAGGCAAAGGGGTTGGGGCAAGGAGAGAGGGGACAGGGTGTAGGGAGTTTTGAGTTTTGAGTTTTGAGTTTTGAGTTTTGAGTTTTGAGTTTTGAGTTTTGAGTTTTGAGTTTTGAGTTTTGAGTTTTGAGTTTTGAGTTTTGAGTTTGGCAGGAGCCTCTGCTTCCCTTGCTCCCTCTGCTTCCCCTGCTCCCTCTGCCCTCTGCCTCCTGCCTTCTGCCCTCTGCCTCCTACCGCCGACTTCCTGCCAGTTCTCGTTCTACCGGAGCTTCTGACAACTCAGTGGGGACGCCATCTCGAACCAGAGAAGGCGATTGGCCACTCTTTTGGATAAAACTGCCCACCATCGCAAGAATGGCGTTTACTTTACGGGTTCGCCAGGAGTCAATTACTGCCTCCACTTCGGAGTGAGTTAACCGTCGCTCTAACGCTTCGCGCAGGTAGGCAGCATGCCCCGTTTCGTCGCTGGCAACGCTGAGAATCCCTTTTTTGAGGTTGGCGCTGATCGTCTCATCTTCTGGCAACACATTAGCCATGCGCACAAAGTCTTTGCTGGCATCCAGTTCTAGAATGTAAGTGCTTCCCAAAAACGCAATCCAGTCGATCGCCTCTGGTTTCAAATCTGCCTGGGTATAACCCTCAAAGTAAGCAGCAAAGAAGGGATTGCGTTTGCGCTCTTCAGGCTTTTCGTCGGTGTTAGCTGGCTTGGGAGCGGTTTTAAAGTCAATCACCTGTTTGTTTAACTGCTTCAGTGCCTGAGCAAAAATTTGTCCATGACGACGCTCATCGTTAGCGTGCCGAGCTAACCGTTCTGCTAGCCAGGTATCTCCTTCTGCGGCGGCACGATCGCGCAAGGCCTCTAAAAACGGAACTGAACCAGATTCAGCCAGTTGCAGGCTTGCCAGCGTATTGGGTCGTGTGAGGGGATCACGCATATTCCGGGCCGTGACAAAGGCAGCAGCGCCCGAACCAACCAGATGTAACACTTGGGTGAAAAAGTTCATAGCTGTGTGAGAACGACCTACAGACGACATCCTAACGCTCTTCGCTAGAATGAGCAGCGACGGACAACCGATTTCAAGTAGCAGCAGTAGCAATCTTGTTGGTAGGCTTAACAGGGAAATCCAGGTTCAGGGTGTGAGGCAACGATTGGCCTTTAGTGTCATGCGCTGCCTTAAAAGACCATTCATCATGCGTGGGGGCTACGGTGCGTTTGTTTAAAACCGTTGCCGGATTGCGTTGTTATCTTGATCGATACCGCTCCGGTCAACCTCTTTTCGATTGCTCAGCGACCGGTGACCCCGACATTACCGTGGGAACGGGTTCGATCGGGCTAGTACCCACAATGGGATCACTCCACATTGGGCATCTCAGTCTGATTCAAAAAGCTCGCAGCGAAAATCAGCTGGTGGTCGTCAGCATTTTTGTAAATCCACTTCAGTTTGGTCCAACAGAAGACTTTCACCAGTACCCCCGCTCTCTAGAACAAGATCAAGCATTGTGTGAGCAAGCTGGGGTTGATGTGATTTTTGCGCCAAGCGCAGAGGCGATGGGAGTTGGGGAGAGGGAGGCAGAGGGCAGAGGGCAGAAGGCAAAGGGAGCAGAGGAAGCAGGGGCTCCTGCTAAACTCAAAACTCAAAACTCTTCACCCCACTCCCCACTCCCCACTCCCTACTCCCCGACCCAAGTCATCCCACCGGAAGCAATGACCTCTGTTTTGTGTGGTCGATCGCGCGTCGGACATTTTCAAGGCGTGGCGACGATCGTAAGCAAATTGTTTAATATTGTGCAGCCACATCGTGCCTATTTTGGTCAGAAAGATGCACAGCAGTTAGCGATTCTTCAACGACTGGTTGCAGACTTGAATTTGCCTGTTACTATCGTTGCCTGTCCCACTGTGCGTGAGGCAACTGGACTCGCGTTCAGCTCGCGCAATCAGTATTTAACCGCAGACCAAAAGGAGCAGGCAACGGCGCTTTACCGTGGCTTACGTGCGGCTGAGCAAATATTTCGCTCAGGCGAGCACGTTAGTGAAGTGCTAATAAAAACGGTTAAAACAGAACTGGAGCGTGTCCCTGCCATTGCTCCCGAATATATCGAACTTGTTCATCCTTCAACGTTGGAACCTTTAGACATGGTGAAAGAAACAGGCTTATTGGCGATCGCGGCTCGTCTTGGATCAACACGCCTGATTGACAATCTGGTGTTATCGGCGCGAAAGCCGATTGTGGCGATCGATGGGCCTGCTGGTGCTGGCAAATCGACTGTTTCCCGTCAAGTCGCGCAGGTACTTAACTTGCTCTACCTGGATACAGGGGCCATGTATCGGGCGGTGACCTGGCTTGTGTTGCAGTCTGGCATCGCGATCCATGACGAACCGAGCATTGCGGAGTTGGTCAGTCAGTGCGAGATTGCCATCAGTGGGCATCCGTCTTCTGTCAGCGTCGCGATCAATGGTCAGGATGTGACGCAGGCCATTCGGAGTCTAGAGGTTACGTCGAAAGTGTCGGCGATCGCGGCCCAGGCAAACGTTCGCCATGAGTTAGTGCAGCAGCAGCGACGCTACGGTAAAGATGGTGGCATTGTCATTGATGGGCGTGACATTGGCACCTACGTTTTCCCCGACGCAGAACTCAAACTTTTCCTCACGGCATCTGTACACGAGCGCGCACGGCGACGGCAGCAAGACCTAAAAAATCAGGGAAAGGGTGAAATCAGCCTGGATGAGTTAGAGCAGGCAATTTACGATCGCGATTGCAAAGACAGCACGCGAACCCTGGCACCCTTACGGCGGGCAGAGGATGCGATCGAAATTCAAACGGATGATCTGACGATTGCTGAAGTCGTGAGTCGGATTGTGCAACTCTACGCAAAGCGGGCAGAACGATAGAGCGCAAGGCGGGCAGAACGATAGAGCCAATACAGGTGCAGTCGAGATTGATCATGTCAAAACGGCTGTCTCTAGCGCGATCGCGATTCTCTATCCGTCTCAAACACCCTCGCAGGCGATCCAACTGGGGTGGTGTCGAACGTGGCAACGGGTACACTTTCTCGCTGCAACACGGTTGGCAAGAGCGAACGAAATAGCGCTGATCCGGTAGAGGTTTTCCTTTGCTCGGTGACTCAGAGCGTAGAACGATAGAATAGGAAAGATTATTTTTTCCTGTCCCTATGCCCGATCGAGCCAAAGGTTCTAAGCAAGCTAACGGTTCCAAGCCGCCTGTAGCTGAGTCGCATGACCATCATCCCGCCAGTCATGCTATTGCCCAAAATACGATTCGCATTCGAGGCGCACGTCAGCACAACCTCAAGGATATTGATCTAGAGCTACCCCGCGATCGCCTGATTGTCTTTACAGGGGTTTCTGGTTCGGGCAAGTCTTCCCTGGCGTTTGATACCATTTTCGCTGAAGGGCAGCGCCGCTACGTGGAATCGCTGAGCGCCTATGCCCGTCAGTTTCTAGGACAGGTTGATAAACCAGATGTGGATGCGATCGAGGGCTTAAGTCCTGCCATCTCCATTGATCAAAAATCCACATCTCATAATCCCCGTTCAACCGTCGGTACGGTCACCGAAATTTATGACTACTTGCGGTTATTGTATGGACGGGCAGGTATTCCCCACTGTCCCCACTGCGATCGCTCGATCTCACCGCAGTCGATCGACCAGATGGTTGATCGCGTCATGGAACTCCCTGAGCGCACCCGCTTTCAGATCCTCGCGCCCGTGGTTCGTGGTAAGAAAGGGACGCACAAAAAGCAACTATCCAGTCTAGCTGCCGACGGTTTTGTGCGGGTTCGTATTGACGGTGAGGTGCGCGAACTCAGCGATGCGATCGAGCTAGACAAAAACCAATCGCACACGATCGAAATTGTGGTCGATCGTCTAATCAAAAAAGCAGGACTTGAAGAGCGTCTGACGGATTCTTTAGGCACCTGCCTGAAGCATTCGGGCGGCATTGCCATCATTGACATTCTGCAAGAGGATTCAGGAGCCAAAGGTCAGGAGTCTGGCAGCAATGTCGTTGAACTCCCTACAGGGCAGGCTCTCCGTGCTGCCGAAAAAGGGGGGGATTATGGCAACTCCCCCACTCCCCACTCCCCACCCCCTACTCCCCTCGTCTTTTCCGAAAACTTCGCCTGTCCTGAGCACGGTGCGGTCATGGAAGAACTGTCGCCCCGGTTGTTCTCCTTCAACTCGCCCTATGGGGCCTGTCCTGCCTGTCATGGCTTAGGGAGTCATCGCAAGTTCTCGGCGGAGTTGGTCGTACCGAATCCCGATCTACCCGTTTATGCAGCGATCGCTCCCTGGTCTGACAAAGACAACACCTATTATTTGTCGCTGCTCTGTAGCGTTGCCGCCGCCTTTGGGTTTGATATCCAGACTCAGTGGAGTCAGCTTACGGACGAGCAACGTCACGTCTTGCTGCATGGGTCTAAAGAAGCGATCTGGATTGAAACCGATTCGCGCTATCGCCAAAACAAGGGCTATCAGCGACGGTATGAGGGCGCACTGCCGCTTTTGGAGAAGCAATATCAGGAAGCCAATTCCGATGTTTATAAGCAGAAGCTAGAGCAGTATCTTGTGGATCAACCCTGCGAAGCCTGCAACGGTAAGCGGTTGAAGCCAGAAGCGCTATCGGTCAAGTTAGGGCAATTCCGCATTGCTGATTTGACGAGCGTTTCCATTCGGGATTGTCTCAATCAGGTCAACAGCATCGAGTTAAGTCCACGTCAGGCACAGATTGCTGATCTTGTGCTGCGTGAGATTAAGGCTCGCTTACAGTTTCTGCTGGATGTTGGGTTAGACTACCTGACCCTCAATCGAACGGCGATGACGCTATCGGGTGGAGAAGCCCAACGCATTCGTCTGGCAACGCAGATCGGTTCTGGATTGACGGGTGTTCTGTATGTGCTTGACGAACCCAGTATTGGGTTGCACCAGCGCGACAACGCTCGCTTACTCAAGACGCTGCATCGGCTTCGCAATCTGGGCAATACCTTAATTGTGGTTGAGCACGATGAAGAAACGATTCGTGCCGCTGATTACGTCGTGGATATTGGCCCCGGTGCAGGGGTGCATGGTGGCCGCATTGTGTCTCAGGGCAGCCTGCAAGCGATGCTCGATGCTCCAGATTCTTTAACAGGAGCGTATTTATCGGGACGGCAAGTGATCAATACGCCTGCTCAACGTCGATCGGGCAATGGTCGTGCGCTCAAAATCCGCAGTGCTCATCGCAATAACTTGAAGCAGATTGATGTGGATATTCCTCTGGGCAAACTGGTCTCTGTGACTGGAGTGTCGGGCTCTGGCAAGTCCACGTTGATCAACGAACTGCTTTACCCATCTCTGCAAAATCACTTTGGCAGCAAAACACCCCAACCTAAGGAGATGGAGCCGATCGCTGGCTTAAGCGCGCTGGATAAAGCGATCGTCATTGACCAATCGCCGATCGGTCGAACTCCACGTTCTAATCCGGCAACCTACACAGGCACGTTTGACATCATTCGGGATGTCTTTGCAGAAACGATCGAGGCTAAAGCCAGAGGCTACAAACCGGGTCAGTTCTCCTTCAACGTCAAAGGAGGACGGTGTGAGGCGTGTGGTGGTCAGGGGGTTAACGTCATTGAAATGAACTTTCTGCCCGATGTCTACGTGCAGTGTGAAGTGTGCAAAGGTGCTCGCTATAACCGGGAGACGCTTCAGGTAAAGTTCAAAGGCAAATCGATCGCCGATGTGCTGGGTATGACCGTTGATGAAGCGCTGGAGTTCTGCAAAAACATTCCTCAAGCGGCAGCAAAGCTACAAACGCTGGTAGATGTGGGTCTTGGTTACGTGCGATTGGGGCAAACAGCACCCACCTTGTCGGGAGGTGAAGCGCAACGGGTCAAACTGGCAACGGAGCTTTCTCGGCGCGCGACGGGTAAAACCCTTTATCTCATTGATGAACCCACAACGGGCTTATCCTTTTATGATGTCCACAAATTGTTGGATGTGTTGCAACGTCTGGTCGATAAGGGAAATACCGTTCTGGTCATTGAACACAATCTGGATGTTATTCGTTGCTCTGATTGGGTGATTGACCTGGGGCCTGAAGGCGGCGATCGGGGTGGCGAAATCATTGCTGTTGGCACCCCCGAAGAGGTTGCCGAAAACACTCGTTCCTACACCGGGCAGTATCTCAAGCAGGTATTGCAGCAATATCCACCCGTCCCTGCGACTGCTTAAGTAAGCACCATCATTCCTCATGACTCAAAGCGTTGAAATTATTTGCGTTGGCACCGAACTTCTCCTGGGCGACATTCTCAACAGCAATGCTCAGTTTTTAGCAAAAGAGTTGGCGCAGTTGGGCATGGCTCACTATTACCAGACGGTGGTCGGAGATAATCCAGAACGCATTCAAGGGGTTGTCAAGATTGCCAGCGATCGTGCTCAACTTCTCATTTTCACAGGTGGCCTGGGACCAACACCCGATGACCTGACGCACGAAACCCTGGCTGCATGCTTCGGCGTGCCCATGGTGGAGCATGCTGAGATTCTGGAAGACATTACCCGCAAATTTGCCCAACGCGGGCGCACCATGACAGCCAACAATCGGAAACAAGCCCTATTGCCTGAAGGTGCAGCCGTACTTACAAACGATTCGGGCAGTGCTCCTGGCATCATTTGGCAGCCGCGTCCTGGACTGACGATTCTGACGTTTCCTGGCGTTCCCGCAGAGATGCAGCGGATGTGGCGCGAGGTGGCCGTCCCTTATCTGCAAAGCCAGGGCTGGGGGCTAACGACGATTCACAGCCGAACGCTAAAGTTTTGGGGCATTTCCGAATCGGCTCTGGCAGAAAAGGTCAACACCTTTTTCGACCTGCAAAACCCAACCGTTGCACCCTACGCCAATCATGGTGAAGTAAAGCTCCGGATTTCTGCCCGCGCTAACTCCGAGGCTGAAGCTCAGCAACTCATTACACCCGTAGAGCAACAGCTTCGCCAGATCGGTGGCATCCACTGTTACGGCGCAGATAGTGATTCCCTCGCATCGGTTGTGGGTGCTTTGCTTAAAGCAGAGCAGGCGACGCTTGCGGTTGCCGAATCGTGCACAGGGGGCGGACTGGGCGAGACGATTACGGCGGTTCCCGGTAGCTCTAGCTATTTCTGGGGTGGCATCATTTCCTACGACAACGCAATCAAAGTAAACCTGCTGGATGTCAATGCGCAAGACCTGGAGACGCAGGGTGCGGTGAGTCATGTTGTGGCAAAGCAAATGGCGATCGGCGTGCGATCACGTCTGGGTACCACCTGGGGGCTTAGCATCACGGGCATTGCTGGACCGGATGGCGGTACGACTGACAAACCTGTTGGGCTTGTCTATATTGGGCTGGCTGGTCCGGACGATGTGCAGAGCTTCGAGCACCAGTTTGGTCCGCTACGTGGACGAGATTGGATCCGTAGACTCAGTGCCGCAACCGCGCTGGATCATTTACGTCGAGCAATAATTAATAAATCCTTAATAAAACAGTCCTAGACATTAGATTCGCTTGCTTATTTGCAACGTTTGATGAAGACTTAGATCAGGTGGCCCAAATTTACGAAATTTATACAGTCTTTTTCCGGCTGTTAACTAATTGATAAATTGGGTACAATTTTAGATAAGTGACCCGGTTGGATCGACTCTGTGATCCCTGAAGCAAGACACAGTCGGATCTAGCTATAGCAAAAGGAGCAACCTGTTCAATGGATTACCTTGAAAAGCTGCTTGAGAAGGTTAAGGAATGGGCGCGTAAGCTGGTTGAGGCCATTCTGGGGCCGGAAGGTCAACCAGAAGGTGAGCTGATCCCGATTCCAGTGAAAGAGCCTCAGCGTCGCTAGCCAGACCCTGAATCGGCCTGATGCTGAGAGTTTTACAGCTTCACTTGGAGTGCTAAGCGTTGAGCGCTCATGTCCAGGTGTTCCATAATTATTCTCAAACCCTTCGATTCTGCGATTTCGATTGCAGGCAGTATTTTTCTTTAACCAAGGTATTCTTAAAGGCGGGGCTTTGGAGCGGTTGTTTGAGATTCTGGTGCTTCACGGGCCAAATTTGAATCTGTTGGGTCAACGAGAACCGGGTATTTATGGTTCTGTCACGCTAGATGTTATTGACAATCAACTGAAGCAGGTAGCCGAGGCTCTTCAGGTGACGATCGCGTGCATGCAGTCCAACCACGAAGGCGTGCTGGTGGATGCGATTCATAGTGCTATGAACCAGTACCAGGGGCTTTTGATTAACGCCGGTGCTTATACGCATACCAGTGTCGCCATTCGGGATGCGATCGCTGCCGTTGCCATTCCGACCGTTGAGGTGCATCTCAGCAACCTGTACCGTCGTGAAGCGTTTCGTCACCACTCCTACATTGCACCCGTCGCGATCGGGCAGATTAGCGGCTTCGGAGCAGACAGTTATCGTCTGGGACTAGAGGCACTGGTTCATCACCTTAAGCATGTAAAGAGTTAAGCGATTAGCGATCGGACCCGCGATCGCGTCCAAATTCCTCGTGGTGGTGTTATTGATACAGCAAATGTGGTTCAATCGGGTGACATTGGTTGCGAACTGATGTGCGTTTAGCCCAGATTGGAATGAAAACAACAGTTTATCTAGCAGTAAACGGCACCCTGATGCGGGGGCTAGAATTGAACGCCAACATGGAGTTGGTGGAGGCAGCCTTTGTACGGGAGGCCGTGACAGAGCCAACGTATCGTCTGTGGTCAATTAACGATCGCCACCCCGCAATGATGCGGGTCAGCACTGGTGGAGCCTCGATCGCGGTGGAAATTTGGGCTGTGCCTGCTAGTAAAATGGCATTTTTGCTGTTGCTGGAACCGCCTGGGCTTTGCATTGGCAAAGTACGCCTGGCCGATGGCGAAGAAGTGCTGGGCGTCATTGGTGAACCGATTCTCTGTGAAGGGAAGCGAGAAATTACGGCCTGGGGTGGCTGGCGAGCGTATATTGCCGACCCATCAGGACAAAAACAAGCAACGACGACGGAGGCCGTATGAGCGAGACGCCTCCTGACTTCGCTCCTGTGGTAGACCAGCTTGCAGCCTTGATTGCTTTGCCGCTACAGCCAGAGCATCGATCGGGCGTTGTTGACAATTTCGCCCGTATTGCAGCCGTTGCCCAACTGGTTAACGAGTTTCCACTGTCTGACGAAATTGAAATTGCACCCATTTTTGAACCCTAGTCGTTGTTTCTGACTAGCTATTGCCCCAGACCTTGATTCATCCCCTTAGCCCATGAACCAGGATTACCCAGATGCCAGCAGCATCGCCAACCGTGTGCGCAGTCAAGATATTTCGGCACGATCGGTGGTCGCTGAAGCGTTAGAGCGCATCGCTGACGGCAATGCAACGTTGAACTGCTTTACCAGCGTTATTGCTGAACAAGCCCTCAAGGATGCAGAGGCCGTTGATCGGACGATCGCCGCTGGCAAAGATCCTGGGCCGCTTGCAGGGGTGCCGTTTGGAGTCAAAGATTTGTTTGATGTGGCAGGTTTGACGACCCTGGCTGGTTCCAAAATCAATGCTGAACGTCCTCCTGCGACTCAAGATGCCACCCTGGTAACGCGCCTGAAACAGGCCGGTGCAATTTTGGTCGGTGCACAGAATATGGACGAGTACGCTTATGGCTTTGTCACCGAAAACAGCCATTATGGGCCGACTCGGAACCCTCACGATTTGCAACGGATGACGGGCGGTTCTTCTGGCGGATCAGTGGCCTCTGTTGCGGCAGGATTGGTGCCCCTTAGTCTTGGGTCTGATACCAATGGTTCTATCCGCGTACCGGCCTCCCTTTGCGGTATTTTTGGGCTCAAGCCAACCTTTGGGCGGTTATCCCGCGCGCGAACCTACCCGTTTGTGCATAGCCTCGATCATTTGGGTCCCTTTGCTCGATCGACCCGTGATCTGGCGCTTGCCTTTGATCTCTTACAGGGAGCCGATGCGACTGACCCCGTTTGCACCGATCGACCGCCGATGCCAACCTTGCCCGAACTCTCAAAAGGGATTGATGGCTTACGCATTGCCGTGGCTGATGGCTACTTTGAAAAAGGCGCAGAACCCGATGTTTTAGCAGCCGTAAATACGATCGCCACCGCTCTAGGTGCCACACGGCGAGTGACTATTCCCGAAGCCCATCGTGCCCGTGCCGCTGCGTTTATCATCACTGGATCAGAAGGCAGTAATTTGCATCTGGATGACCTCCGTACCCGTCCTCAAGATTTTGACCCTGCTACCCGCGATCGCTTTCTGGCCGGTGCCCTGATTCCCGCTACGTGGTATTTGCAAGCGCAACGGTTTCGTAGCTGGTATCGCGATCGTGTCCGTGAGCTGTTTACGGAGGTGGATATTATCCTTGCACCCGCCACGCCGTGTCCTGCGCCATTGATTGGCCAAACGATGCTAAAGCTGGATGGCGAGGAAGTTCCCCTACGCCCTAATCTGGGCGTCTACACGCAACCCCTCTCATTTATTGGTGTGCCGATCGTGGCGGTGCCTGTACAGCAGCCTGGAAAATTGCCGATCGGCGTTCAGGTGATTGCCGCACCCTATAACGAGGCGTTGGCTTTAAGGGTTTCTGCGTTTCTAGAGTCGAAGGGGATTGTGGCGGCTCCTGTTCCAGCCTGGAAGCCTCCCGCCTGAACTAAGCGCATTCAGAGCTTTCACGGTGCGAACAATCCAAAGTGGCAGTAGAAAGGCAGTTTGATAGGGTGGCTGGAACTGTTGGCATCAACTAAGGTTGCGTCCTACTGTGGAACAGGCAGTTTGCTTCAACTTTAGTAGACACACCTATGGTTTCAGACAGAGTTGTGGTGAGAGCGATAGGCGTGTTTTGTTTTTTGGGTGCAGGGTTAGCAACCCTTTTCTGGTGGCATACAGACAGTAAGATGGCTCCACTGCACAAGGCCGTTATGCTTCAACCAGGTAAACGGATCACAGAACCTTTTCTTCCCATCCTGAATGAGAGCATAGGTTACGAGGTTGCACTAATATTCAAGCGATCGCCACCGTTCTCGATCAGTTGTGACGAACTAAAACGGCTTAAGCTCCAATGGGCTGTTTCCGAAAGTAAGGACTTAACGTCATGGAAAAGTCTTGCCGAGTCTTCAAAAGATCCAGCGTATTTTTGTGGATACGACAAAAATTTTACGATTGCTCATTTGCCGCCTCTATCACTTCAGCCGCATGTGAAGCACTATCTACACCTGGCTTCAGAAAATAAAGCTAGGCTTCCATTGGAAGTGGACGTGGGTCTAGAAAGCGGCATTACTGTGAATTATCTGTTTATGGACAAAGCCGCTTGTGAACTGTTGGGTGGATTTGTCCTTATCGTTGGACTGGTCTGTTTTCTATTCGATCTTTGCATCACGATCTTTAAGTGGCAGACGTGGTTCGATTAGAGCAATTTGAACAGGACGGTCGTTTTGCAGGGGAACCAGGAAGAAATGCTTTGGGGTGAGGGAGGATGGGGTAACGATCGCCCCATCGTTGTATGCCTTAACGAAGCAAGGGGCGATCGTCATTTCGCGAGACTGGCTTATTGCAAATAAGGAGCTAAGCCAAAGATGGTGAGTACGCCTAGAATATGACCGAAGCTCACTGAAGCAATAAAGGTCGCAACGCTCGGTTTGTTAAAAATTGGTCCCAGTGGACCAAGCGGCATTTCAGGACCCACGTGAGGAAGTTTGATGGTGCGACCAGCGATAAACAACACCAGAAGCGACCAACCGATGATGAATGGTGTCCCTTGCCAATGCCACAATTCTGTGGGGGTTTGACCAGGGGCTAGGTCTGCAAGAAACCAAAGTGCTTGAATCAAGAGTACTCTCCTTTCTACTGCTTTAAAGAAATATGGGATGAGGGCTTATGGGTTGCCACGGTGACTAGGCTTATCGTGGTTTCTGCGACGAAATTTCACCTCAGTCCAATGGTGGATTCCCGTCTCTTCCTGCTTTCGCTGGATTTCTCAGCTTGAAAAAGCAAACACGATCGCCCGTTTGACCCCATTTCCTGCCTAAATTTCCTTTAGGATGAGAAAGATTACGCGGCAAAGAAGGCACAAAAAGAAGGCAGAAATTGTGACGGAGCCTAACAGCATCAATCAAAGGTTGTCAGCAGACGTACCCCTACCGCTAGCGCGGACGCCGCTGTTTGATCTGGGCATGAGCCTCAAAGCACGGATGACTGGTTTTTCGGGTTGGGAGATGCCTGTGCAGTACAGCGGCATTATCCGTGAACATCAGGCTGTGCGATCAACTGCCGGGATGTTTGATATCTCGCACATGGGCAAATTTGTGCTGACGGGCGATCGACTCGTGGAGCACCTGCAAACCCTGGTGCCATCTGACCTGAGTCGCTTACAACCTGGACAGGCACAATACACCGTGCTGCTGAATCCCCAGGCCGGGATTGTAGATGACCTGATTTTTTACTACCAGGGATTGAATCAAGCGGGACAACAGCGCTGGTTTGCGATCGTCAACGCTGGAACAACGCTCAAGGACAAAACCTGGATGTTAGAGCACCTTGATCAGAGTCAGTTCACGTTTCAGGATCTCTCTACCACCAAGATTTTGCTGGCTGTGCAGGGACCGGAAGCGGTGAAGCGCTTACAGCCGTTTGTGCAGGAGGATCTAACCCCCGTACCAGCCTTTGGGCATTTAGAAGGAACAGTGCTGGGTCAACCAGGCTTTCTAGCGCGTACAGGCTACACGGGCGAGGATGGCTTTGAAGTGATGGTCGATCCCGTGATCGGGGTAGAGCTATGGCGATCGCTCCTCGATGCAGGCGTCACTCCCTGTGGTCTGGGTGCCCGCGATACGTTACGGTTAGAAGCGGCAATGGCGCTCTACGGGCAGGATATCGACGATACCACCACACCCCTTGAAGCGGGACTTGGTTGGCTGGTGCATTTAGACAGCAAGGGCGACTTTATCGGGCGATCGGTGCTGGAGCAACAAAAGCAAACAGGCGTACAGCGACGGCTTGTGGGGCTGCAAATGCAGGGACGCAACATTGCTCGTCATGGCTACCAAGTGTTTTGTGAGGGGCAGCCTGTTGGTGAGGTGACCAGTGGTACTCAATCCCCGACTCTGGGAGATGCGATCGCGCTTGCCTATGTCCCCACCTCTTTGTCTAAAGTGGGTCAGGTACTGGATGTCGAAATTCGCGGGAAGCGTTATCCAGCAACCGTGGTGAAAAAACCGTTTTATCGACGTGCTTATTAGAAGGTAGGCTTCGACGTTGCCTCTTAGCGAAAGCTGAGCGTGGATGCAAGTGTTTTCTTTGAACCGCCGAGACGCGGAGGCGCAGAGAAAAGCAGCCAGTGTTGTACGAATGGTTGGTCACGGTGTGAAACGCGCCGCATAATTCAAGTAGGATCGCTGTAGCTAATAGTGAGTAGCTGACTGCGCTGACTTCTACATTGTTTCGAGGAGACAACATGGCTTTTGATTATCCTGGTGATTTAAAGTACCTGGATTCGCACGAATACGCTCGGCTAGATGGGGAAATTGCCACGATCGGCATTAGCGCTTTTGCGGTGGATCAACTGGGCGACATTGTGTTCTTAGAACTGCCCGAAATGGGTGATGCACTTGAAAAAGGCGAAAAGTTTGGCACCGTCGAATCGGTCAAAGCCGTCGAAGACCTGAATTCCCCCGTCACAGGCACTGTCATCGAAGTCAACTCACCCCTCATCGACGCCCCAGAGCAGTTAGCTGAAGATCCCTATGGCGAAGGGTGGCTACTCAAGGTCAGAGTAAACGATCCTGGTGATTTAGATGATGCCCTCTCAGCAGATGAATACCGTGAGCAGGTAGAAGGCGAGTAGGTGGGGGATATTCGGTAGGAAAACCTGGAAGAGCACGTTCGCAAATGCACATTCGGTTGAGATGTTGCAGAATATGAAGATAGTCCGTTAGGGATGGGTAACATTCGTTACGAGCGAGCTGGATGGCTCTACTCCTACCCTTACACCCAAATAGGCAACTGTTATTATTCTCCTAACTCCTAATTCCAGAGCCGTTTATGCTAGAACCCTCCCAATCCAGCGTGAGTAAGAACACTGAGACAAATGGCACTGCGTTCAAGCAGACGAATGGCTCTGTGTCTGCCTCGTCACCCTACACCCTGCACCCCACACCCCACACTCCTCTCGCCTATACCGATGCGTTTGTCGATCGCCACATTGGGCCGCGCGACAGCGACATTGACCAGATGCTCGCCGCGATCGGTTTTGACAGCCTGGAAGCTTTGATGGATGCAGCCATCCCGCGTGCCATTCGGTTACGGAAGCCATTGCGGTTGGAATCTGGCAAAGCTGAGTACGAACTGCTGGCAGAACTGAAGGAGATGGCGCAGGAAAACCACGTCTTCCGCTCCTTTATTGGGATGGGCTATGCCAACTGCATCACGCCGCCCGTCATTCAGCGCAACATTCTCGAAAACCCTGGTTGGTATACCCAATACACGCCTTACCAGCCCGAAATTGCCCAGGGACGACTGGAGGCCCTGCTGAACTTCCAGACGATGGTGACTGATTTAACGGGACTGGAAATTGCGAATGCGTCTCTGCTGGATGAAGCAACTGCCGCCGCGGAAGCAATGGCCATGAGCCACGGCGTAAGCAAGACAAAGGCAAATGCCTTTTGGGTGTCAGACGCGTGCCATCCTCAGACGATCGCCGTGGTACAAACGCGAGCCAAACCTCTGGGCATTGATGTGATCGTGAGCGATCATCGTACCTTTCAGTTTGATCAGCCTGTGTTTGGGTTGCTGCTGCAATATCCAGCCACCGATGGAGCAATCTACGACTATCGAGAGTTTTGCGATCGCGCCCATGCCGCTGGCGCTCTCGTCACCGTTGCCGCCGATTTGCTGAGCCTGACGCTGCTCGTACCACCGGGAGAATTTGGTGCGGATATTGCGATCGGCAATACGCAACGCTTTGGCGTACCCCTGGGCTACGGTGGCCCCCATGCGGCTTACTTTGCCACAAAAGATGCCTTCAAACGCCAGTTGCCCGGTCGCCTGGTGGGAGTCTCCAAAGACGTGAATGGTAAACCTGCCTTACGTCTGGCACTACAAACGCGCGAGCAGCACATCCGGCGCGACAAAGCTACCAGCAACATTTGTACGGCTCAGGTGCTACTGGCGATCGTGGCCAGCATGTATGCGGTGTATCACGGGCCTGAAGGTCTGCGGCGCATTGGCGATCGGGTGCATCACATGACGGTGATTCTGGCTGAAGGGTTGCGACGGTTAGGGTATGCGCCCAGCCCAGAACCGTTTTTCGATACCTTACGAGTGACCGTTCCCGACGGCAAAGCGTCTGAAGTTGTACGACGGGCGCATTCTCACCAGATCAACCTGCGGCAACTAGATGCTCACACCTTCACGATCGCTCTCGATGAAACCGTTTCGTCGGATGATCTGCTCGCCCTCTTCCAGGTGTTTGCAGGTGCAGAAGTGACCCACTTCACCCCAGAAGATTTACTCACGGCTTCATCTCATTCCCTGCTTCCTGACTCGCTCCTTCGTTCCACGCCGTATCTGACACATCCCGTCTTTAATACCTATCACTCTGAAACAGAGTTGTTGCGCTACCTGCATCGGTTGGAGTCTAAAGACCTGTCGCTAACCACCGCGATGATTCCCCTCGGCTCCTGCACCATGAAACTCAACGGCACAACCGAGATGCTGCCGATCACCTGGGCAGAGTTTGGGCAGATTCATCCCTTTGCGCCGCTGGATCAAACCCACGGCTACCAGACCCTTTTTGAGCAGCTTGAACACTGGTTGGCAGAAATCACAGGCTTTGCGGGCATCTCGCTTCAACCCAATGCAGGCTCTCAGGGCGAGTACACCGGGCTGCTTGTCATTCGGCAGTATCACGAACAGCGGGGCGAAGGGCATCGCAACATTTGCCTGATTCCTCAATCGGCCCACGGCACAAATCCCGCGAGTGCCGTGATGGCTGGAATGAAAGTGGTTGCTGTAGCGTGCGATCGCGATGGTAATATCGACGTAGCAGACCTGAAGGCAAAAGCAGAGCAGCATCGAGATAATCTCGCGGCGCTGATGGTTACTTATCCCTCCACCCACGGAGTGTTTGAAGAAAGCATTCAAGCTATCTGTGAGTCCATTCACGCCAATGGTGGACAGGTCTACATGGATGGAGCCAACTTGAACGCACAAGTCGGGTTATGCCGTCCCGGTGATTTTGGCGCCGATGTGTGTCATTTGAACCTGCACAAAACCTTCTGCATTCCCCATGGTGGCGGTGGTCCCGGGATGGGACCGATCGGGGTTGCCGCCCATCTCGTACCCTTTTTGCCCAAACACCCGATCGTTCCCGTTGGTGGGAAGCAAGGCATTGGTGCTGTGTCAGCGGCTCCCTGGGGTAGCCCCAGCATTCTCCCCATTTCCTGGGTTTACATTGCGTTGATGGGTGCCGAAGGGTTGACCAAAGCCACGCAGGTTGCCATTTTGAACGCCAACTATATTGCTCAACGGCTAGAGGGGCACTATTCCGTACTTTATAAAGGCAAAAATGGTTTGGTTGCCCACGAATGCATTCTGGACTTACGTCAGTTCAAGAAGACCGCTGAAATTGAAGTGGATGATATTGCCAAACGGCTGATTGACTATGGCTTCCATCCGCCTACCGTATCGTGGCCTGTGGCGGGCACCATCATGGTAGAACCCACCGAAAGCGAATCGAAGCAAGAACTCGATCGCTTCTGTGACGCCATGATTGCTATTCGCGAGGAGATCCGCGTGATCGAAGACGGCAAGGTCGATCGTCAAAACAATCTCCTCAAGCATGCGCCTCATACTGCTGCCGCACTCATGGTAGACCAGTGGGATCGTCCCTATACCCGCGAACAAGCTGCCTATCCAACACTCTGGACGCGGGAAAATAAGTTCTGGGCAGCCGTTGGACGGATCGACCAGGCGTATGGCGATCGCAACCTTGTCTGCACATGCCTGCCTATGGATGCCTACACGGTCTGAGCCAGGTTGATTTAGTAGGGGCAGCATTGAGCATCCTTTGGGGCATTATAGGCTTAGCGTGAGCCCGTATCTTCTCGCCAGGCTCAACACTCTTTTACCAATGACAGACCTGAGCGGTACTTGGCTGGGCACTTACTGGCAACGGGGCAAACCTACCCGCTTTGAAGCCACCTTGGTGCAGGGTGGCAACACTCTGACAGGCAACACTCTCGATGACAGTTATCTGGGTGAAGCCTGTTTGAGTGGTAGCGTCATCGGACGGCAAGTGCAATTTGCCAAGCGCTATCTCCTCCAAAAGCAGATGCCCGTTCATTACCAGGGCACCGTCTCCGAAGAGGGGAACACGATGCAAGGCACCTGGGACTTCGGCTCGCTGGATTCTGGTCGGTGGGAGGCACATCGACAGGGAGAGAGTTTGACGCTGTCCCTACAAAAGCATTTGACTGCGCGAACTTAGCCAATGTTATGTCGAGCCAACTGCTATCAAAATGCAACAAGTCTTAGCAAGGTGCCGCTTGATGGGAACCTGTCTGACCGACAAATCTATTTTGATCGGTTGGTTTAACAACGTGGAATCTGACGCTAGTCTGGTTTGACTGAGTTACGCTGCTGCTTTTTAAACATGCCGAAGCAGCGTTACCGAAATGGTACAAGCATCAAGGTTCCAGACGTTTTATCAATCGAGCCGAATGTAAATTTCTTTACATTTTGAGTCCGTCTTTGGGGGGATGGTTTAGCCATCTATATTAGATAGGTTGGTATCAGACTCGTAAATATATCTCATTACTAAATAAAGCTAAGAGCGATCGGTAGACTTTCAGTGAAATGGAAAGCTTTTAGTTAATTAGAGCGGTCAAGCTTTACGAATGCAGTGATGCGTTCGTGACCTTCTAAATTGCTCTTAAAGAAGACACTGAGTTCGCTTCTATTTGATGGCTTTCAAGCCTTTCTTATGATGAGAAACTAGAACAAAGCGCCTGTCTTTGTAAGGTTTTAGCGTTCTTTTCAGTAATCTGAACAGCACTGATTTGGAACGATCGCCTTAAATTTGGCTGCTTTGAAATAAAGTGTTGCTTTGTTGACTCTTCATAAAACTTTTGATTGATTGACTGACATGTTTAAGCCGTTTAGATCATTGTTCTCTTTGCCAATTGCAGGCTTGTTATTTTTAGCCTCGTGCAGCAACAATCCCGCTGGTAATCAAGCTGGCAGTAATCCGTCCAGCAGTCCGTCGAGTACGGTTGCTACGACCTATAGTGCCGCTAAGGGCTGCAAAAATGTGGCGGTGTTGCTGCCCGAATCGGATTCCTCTGCCCGTTACGAAGCGTACGATCGCCCACTGCTTGAACAGGAAATTAAAAAAGCAGTACCAGGTGTCACCATTCAGTATGCGAATGCCAACAACAACGCCAGTACGCAGCAGAACCAGGCAGAAGCCGTTTTAACCAAAGGTGCATGCATTCTGGTCGTTGATCCACAAGATGCAGAGCAGGCAGCTGTGATTGTGCAGAAAGCGAAGACTACGCAGGTGCCTGTGATTTCCTACGATCGCCTGATCCAGGATCCCGATTTGTCCTACTACGTGTCGTTTGACAACGTGAAAGTGGGTGAGCTCCAGGGGCAGTACCTGGCAGACCAGTTTCAAAAGGGCGCTAATGGTTTGAAACAAGGTGCAAATCTGGTCTTGCTGGCGGGGGCTCAAACCGACAACAATGCGCTGTTGTTTCGACAAGGTGCCTTAAACAAGCTGCAACCGTTGATTGATCAGAAAAAAATCAATCTGGTGTTTGACCAGTACACGCCAAATTGGGACCCCACCAGAGCCCAAAACTTGATGGAAGGTGCCCTTACCAAACAAAGTAATGACATTCAAATGGTGTATGCCGCCAATGACACCCTGGCGAATGCGGCGATCGCGGCTTTGCGGTCTCAAAAGCTGAATGGGAAAGTGCCTGTCACCGGGCAAGATGCTACTCCCACTGGCATCCAGAACATCTTGTCGGGCGACCAGACCATGACCGTCTACAAGCCCATTCCCAAAGAGGCGGAGGCAACCGCTCAATTAGTTGCTGCCCTGAGCAATGGCACGGAACCTGGCGCGCTGGTTAACGGGCAAACCAAGCTTAAAGGCGGCGGGCAGGTGGCCTCTGTGCTGCTCAACCCGATCGCGGTTGATAAAAACAATGTCAAACAGACCGTGCTGGCCGATGGTTTTGTCAAGAAAGATCAAATTTGTCAGGGCGCTGCTCAAAAAGCGGCTGTTTGTCAGTAAGGCGATTTGCCAACAGTAAAAAAGGAAGCCAGTTATGACAGATAGTTCGGTCTTGGTGGCGGAGGAGGGAGGGGGCGATCGTCGAGCGGTGCCTCGCTTACAACTCCGTGGCATCAACAAGTCCTTTGGCGGTGTTCGCGCGCTTCAAGATGTTGATTTTGAGGCTTACGCAGGTGAAGTGGTGGGTCTCGTCGGTGACAATGGCGCAGGCAAATCCACCCTGATTAAAACCATGTCGGGGGCTTACATTCCTGATGAGGGCGAGATTTTGATTGATGGTCAGCCTGTGACGATCGCCAGCCCGCAAGACTCAACCCGACTGGGCATTGAAACCGTTTATCAGGATTTAGCCCTCTGTGACAACCTGGATGTGGTAGCAAACCTCTGGCTGGGCCGGGAAGCTTATCGTGACCTGATTCCTGGTGTGCTGCGGGTACTGGATGAAACCGCGATGGAACAGCGTACCAGTGAGGTATTGAAGACGCTGGATGTACGTATTCCCTCCATGCGGGCACCCGTCGCGACCTTATCAGGTGGACAACGTCAATGCATTGCTGTGGCAAAGACGATTCTACGTAATCCAAAAGTGGTGCTACTGGATGAGCCGACCGCTGCGTTAGGGGTGGCTCAAACGCGTCAGGTGCTCAACCTCATTCAACGGCTCAAACAGCAGGGACTTGCAGTGGTGGTCATTTCTCACAACCTGCATGATGTGTTTGAAGTGGCCGATCGCGTCATTGTCATGCGTCTGGGGAAACGAGCCGCCACTTTCGAGATTAAAAACACGACACCTGAGCGGATTGTGGCTGCCATTACAGGAGCAGAGTTTGGGGATGGGGATGTTTCGACGACCAAAGTAGAGAGTGAGCCATGAGTGATTCTAATCGCGGTGTCTCCCAACCAGGGAAAGGGAACCCAAAGGACTTTGCCGACCAGCCTGTGAAGAGCGGTGTGGGAGAGACTCCGACGCCACGCCAGAAATTTAGCGTGCAGTCGCTCATGCGGGGTGATTTAGGGTTTATTCCAGTGCTGCTCACGCTGGCTGTGATCACGCTCTACTTTCAAATCACGACCTCCGGTATCTTCTTCCAGGCTCGGAACTTGTCCAACCTGACGCAGCAGATTGTGGTCATCAGTCTACTGGGTACAGCCGCCGTGCTGGTTTTGCTCTTAGGCGAAATTGACTTAAGTTTGGCAGCCGTTGCCCAAACCTGTGCCGCTATCATGGCTGTGCTCTCGGTGTATCAAAATTGGAATCCCTGGCTGGCAATTCTAGCCGGGTTACTGGTCGGTACGGCGATCGGCCTACTGAACGGCTTTTTCATTGCTGTGCTGCGCGTCCCCTCGTTTATTGTGACGCTCGCTGGGTCGATCGGCTATGCAGGGCTACTCTTGCTCGTTTTGGGACGGCAAACAACGCTGGTTGTGCGCGATCCAACCATTCGCTCTCTGGCTCCGACCTATCTTGATCCAGCATGGGGATGGTTGATTCCGCTGGTACTGGTGGCGCTGTATGGGTTCGGCTTGTGGTTTGAGCAACAGCGACGATCAAAGGTTGGCTTGCCCGTGAAACCCCTCTCTCGACTGGCTTTTCAAGTCGGCTTTTTGCTGCTGATTACCCTGGTAGTGGTGTTTCTGTTCCAGTCGTATCAGGGTGTCCCACAGTCGGTGTTGATCTCGTTACTGGTCATTGTGGTGTTCTGGTTACTGCTGAAAAAAACACCCTTTGGACGCCATCTATACGCGGTGGGTGGTAATGCGGAAGCCGCACGACGCGCAGGGATTAATGTCGTTGGTATGAAACTGGCGGTCTTTGCGATCGCTTCTACGCTATCAGCGTTGGCTGGCATTATGCTGACCTCTCGCAGTACAGCCGTGGCAACCCAAATCAGCTCCACCTTACTGCTCAACGCGATCGCGGCAGCCGTGATTGGGGGAGTTAGTTTGTTTGGAGGACGTGGTTCAGTGTGGGCCGTCGTCTTAGGCGCATTGATTATCGGTAGCCTGGACAATGGGCTGGATCTACTGAACCAGGATCAGAGTGTCAAAGCGATCGTTCAAGGTGCAGTGCTCTTACTGGCTGTAACGGTTGATGCGGTCGTCCGTCGCTCTAACCCCAACAGAGGTCGGTAAAGCACCGCGATCGAATAAGCACACGTTCTTGCCCCTTCACCGATCAACGCCACGCGTTTTTTGTGCTCCATCAGTTTTTTACGCTCCGATTGCACCATCCAATGAGACTTGGGCGCAGCAGCACTAAAGCATAGACTCATCCATCAAGACCAGGCTCAGCGTTTGAGTTTCAATCATTCTTTGAATGGTCGAATTCATAGCTAAAAAATAGACGACCAAACCGTCGCAACAAATAACCCGTTGCTCCACCAAAACACGCCAACAACAGTAGTCCGATGACAGATAGAGGCGGCAGACTGAAGGCCGACGCTGCGGTACTTGAAGCCAGCGTTGCGTTGAGTGCTATATCTCGCGCATCCAGCATCACGCCAGCGCCGAAACAGACGATCGCCACTGCATACGCCAAACCCTCAAGTCTCCGAATTCTCTTTAGAGCGTTTTGGCACAAAAGGCACTTGGATGTGTGCGTGTCCCAAACGTCGAATAATTGGGTTCTACTAAGCGGTTGCGGTGCTGCGTGATGATACTTGCCTGCATAGGGAATGGCTCCGCCTGCTCGCTTCTGAAGCCATTGTCTGAAGGCAATGACCATTTTGTCTTGCGGGTTTGGCGTATAAACGTGCTCCAGCCAATTACCCTCTCCCTGGCTCATAAAAGCTTGCTCTTGAGCATGGAGAAACACTAAATCTTGATGCAGAAAAAGCGAGGCTAGAATATGTCCTGCCCAGGTTGGCATTGGTAACGCGAAAAAGGCTAAGCCACTTGGTACTTTCCCCAACGCATTTTTAATGAGAACTTGACACCCGATATGACGACACCAACCGGGTTTTGTCGGTGTGGCATACAAAATGAGTAGCAGTTGCCCTCCATCCTTAAAGGTGGTGGTGATTTTCATTAGACAGGGTGGTTGAAAATCATGAGCCGTTTGCTCGATCGTCGGTACTGTGGTGGTTACACCAAAAGCAAAGCCTTCTTGAGTAGAGATGTCACGCAGGCGAGGCATATCGTAGTACTGCGCATCCCGGTAGCGATTTCCCACTAGCCCATGATGGGAAACCGGAACATGAGCCGGATCGGAGACGTTCTCAATAAAGAAGTCCCAGCTATACGGTAAATCACGAATATTCCAAAATTTTTTCTCTACCTTTGCAACCCCTGGTTCCAGTTCAGGGATGAGTCGGGGCGATCGCAATTGACTTTCTTTCTGAGCTTGTTCGCCTGCCTCTGCCCAAACCCACAAAAGCCCCTGGCATTCCTGCGTTGGATAAGCAGTTGCGTTTGCTTTTGGATTGGCACAATTTCTCGCATCAGTCTGGGGATCTTTTGATTGGGGAATATGCTGACAGGTGCCAGAGCCATCAAACCTCCAGGCATGATAAGCACAAAGCAGAGTCCCATCTGCTTCAACGCGTCCTTCAGAGAGCGGTGCGAGGCGATGGGGGCACGCATCTTCAAAGCAGCGCCACTTGCCAGTACCATCGCGCCAAAGGGTCAGGTCTTTGCCAAGCAGTTGTATGCCGTGGGGACGTGTTGGATCGAGAAATTCGACGACAGCGATCGGATACCACTGCTTCGACCATTGAAAAAGCTCTTTTTCTGAAAACAGCAATTCCTCGGTGGTTTCAATGACAGTGCTTTGACTCATCGTTGTTACCTGATTGGGTAGGCAGACCAATGGAACAGGAGTTCATGTTAAGGCTAAACCGTTCTTTGATAGAACACTCAACGCCTTTACTTCTAAATCATGCCATCTACAGCCGTTTTCCTTTGCACATACCCCACACCCTATACCCGTATTCAAAGGGTGGAGGTTACCTGGGTGCATGGTTCCGTTTCTGTTTCAAAGCGGTCAGGCCTGCAAAAAACGCTCCCACTACTACGAGCCCTGCGGTCGTGGGGGGTTCCGGTACGCCAGCAACACTGCCACTAATGGTCTTAAAGGCCGCGTCAGCAACAATTTGGTGCGCGGCTGTTGACGGGTGCAAACTATCCCAAAACAAGTATTCGTCAGGGTTGGAACAAACGCTGATTGCACCGGAACTAAAGAAAAGGGGTGAATTGACCAGACAAGGATCGGTCACATTGGTAATGCCATATTGGGCAGGATTGGCCGCAATGCCATTGAACACAGAGTTGACATCAAAAGGAATGAGCGTTACCCCTTGTGGTGACAGTTGTGATGACAAACTCGCGAGGGATTGTGCCAACAGGGTGTCGTGGGCCTGAGCCAGAGCAGAAGCAGCATTCGCCACAATCGGTCCTCGGTCTGACACGAGTGGCACCAAGCCTAGATCGGGCAAGTTGGCCACGAGGATATCTTTCGCACCGACTTGAGCCAGTGCCGTGATCGCCTGGTCAATGTTGCTGACTGGAATCGTTGGATTCGTTTGGCCGATCGTCCCAAGATAATCATTTGCCCCTGCCCAAATCACGTAAAGCGCATCCGGATCAGCTTGGGGCACTGTCAGCGTAAAGCCTGCAATTTCCTGCTGCAATCCAGGCAAGCCAGGAATAGAAGAGTTTTGTGTACCCGTACTAGCACCCCCGATCGCAAAATTGGTTTGGGTTGTAGAAGGTACACCCAACTCTGTCGCCAGGTAATCGACCCAAACCGGCCCATTGGAGAACCGACCGTCAAAGTAGCCCAACGACGCTGGAGGCACTAAACCGCCCGTTACGGCGGAGAATTGTCCGACATCAGACAAACTATCCCCAAAAACGTATAGGTTAGAAAACTGTGCTGCATGCACCACTGCTGGCGTGAGAGTGACCAGAGCAAGGGGCAACGTTGCCGTTGCAAGGGCTGTTTGAAGCTGACCAAAAACGGTTTGAGCAATCTTTTTCATCATGGCTTTATAAAAAATCAGTGAGTAGCATGAAAAATTTGTAAATAAATAGTGGCATAGTTTCAGAAGGGGCACTCAAACTTAGCAGTAGCTTCATAAAACAGTGTCATGAGCAAAGGTCTACACCAACTCCCTCGCCCCAAAGGATCGCTATTGTTTGGCAACACCTTTGACTTTGCCAGCGATCCGCTTGGCTTTTTGTCTCACTGTGCAGAAGCCTATGGCGAATTTGTGCCGCTACGGTTTCTTTTGTCTCCTGCCTGTTTGCTTACTCGATCAGAGCAGATTGAGCAGGTTCTGAAGCAACCCGAACTGTTGACAAAAAAGACGCCCGCATGGCAAGCGGTGCGTAGTCTGGTTGGTGAGGGCTTGCTTACCAGCGAAGGTGCCTTTTGGGCGCGGCAGCGTCGGCTCATGCAACCCGTCTTTCACCAACAGCGGATTGCTGCCTATGGCAAGACGATGGTGCTCTACGCTGAACGCATGCTCCAGACATGGCAAGACGGCGAGGCTCGGGATGTGCATCAGGACATGATGCAGTTGACGCTAAACATCGTCACCAAAACCTTATTGAATGTGGATATGACTGGGGTGGCGGCTCAGACCATTGCCCAAACTCTGGAGGTTGCCCTGGAATGGTTTTCCAGTCGTCGTAAGCAAGCGTTTCTACCGCTCACTCGACTGCCAACACCCATCAATCGCCGCTACAAACAGGCACTGCAAACAATGGATCAGACAATTTATGCACTGATCCAGCAGCGTCGGCAGAGTGGAGACGATCCAGGTGATTTGCTATCTCTCTTGCTACAGGCTCAAGATGAAGACGGCAACCGCATGAGCGATCGCCAGTTGCGTGATGAACTGACCACATTAATTCTGGCAGGACATGAAACCACAGCCAACGCCTTGTCCTGGATCTGGATGCTGTTGGCGCAGCACCCCCATGTCGAACGGCAGTTGGTCAGCGAATTACAGAAAGTGCTGGGCGATCGGGCTCCGACGCTGGCAGATTTGCCTCAGTTACGCTACACCGAGCAAATTATCAAAGAAGCCTTGCGGCTTTATCCACCCATCTTTTCGCTGGCACGTTCCCCCATTCAAGACTACGAATTGACGGGGTATCACATTCCAGCCAGAACCATTCTCATCTTCAGCCCCTGGGCGATGCATCGCAGTCCACGGTACTTTCCGGCACCCCTCCAATTTCAGCCTGAACGCTGGGAGCACGACCTGGAAAAACAGTTGCCTAAAGGCATCTATATGCCGTTTGGCGATGGGCCACGTATTTGCATTGGCAAGAGCTTTGCCCTGATGGAAGCAGTCTTGTTACTTGCAACGATCGCCCAAAAGTATCAACTCACGCTGTTGCCTGATCAGTCACTTTTACCGTTGCCATCCATGACCCTCCGCCCGCAAGCAGGCATTGCTGTAACGGTGACAAAACGCACGCCGGGTCACTAAGCCGTATAAGTTGGTTTGCGGCATAAAAGAGTGCGATTGCCATCAGAAAACGGTCTAGTGCTTCAATCGAACACTTAATACGAGGCATTCATAGAACCGATAGTATTTGGCACAACTATCGCTTGAGGCCTCAACAGTATTGCTTCGACTATAAATAAGGATGGGGTGCTTATGTCAAGGTAGAAGTGCCATCGTAGAATTGAAAACCGATGTCAAACTTCACGCTCAAAAGAGATATGCAGTGTGCTCACTGTAGTCACCTAACAGTGGGTTACAGCAACCCCAATACTGTTTTTGGTGGGAGTGACCTGGATACACGGCCCTCTGAGCATCCGACCCCAGAGGCCTGTTACCGCTGTGCTCGATGCGGTTATTGTGCTTACGATTTGAGCGCATCGCTACCCAACCTTGCTGCGGTACTAGCGAGTGCTGAGTACCAAACTCAATTGACCAACGATGCTTACTCTGAATTGATTCAGAACTTTTTTTGTGCTGCTCTGTTGTACGAACAGGCAGAGATGTTCGTTGATGCTGGATGGGTATACGTCAATGTGGCATGGATCAGTGACGATGACGGGTGTACAGACCTTGCTCAAGCTTGCAGGCTTCAGGCCGTAGACCGCTTTGAACAGGCGATCGCAGCAGGGGGAAAGCTTTCGCAAACGCCAGGAGCCGAGGCGCTATTTTTAAGCGACCTACTGAGACGGGCAGGAGCCTTTGACCGAGCTTTAGCTTACTGCGATGCCGGTTTGGCAACGGCTGAGGAAAAATTAATGCAAACTCTGCTGCACTACGAGAAGACGTTAATAAGGGCACAGGATCAGGCATGCCACACAGGTGCGGAAGCGGTACAGTCAGTCGTTGAGGGCTGACGCCGTCGCACTGGAGCGGTTTAAGCATCTGCTTCGAGTATCAGTTTAAGTCTCAAAAGTCTCAATTTGGAATGAGCGATAAACGGGTGATCACCAGAAAGTGGGAGAGACAATTCATTGGCGAAAAGTTATCTTTTCAGAGGCGCATTCCCAGTAAATGTCGATGCAGAAACGACACTTGCTTCTGGTCGAAGACGATAAAGAACGACGCGAATTTGTCCTTGACTCCCCCGTTTACTCCATCGGCAGAAATCCTAAATGTGACATTTCATTGGTATCAATCTTTGTCTCTTCTCGACATGCCACGCTGGTACAGCTAATCGACGACAGTGGTAGTATCTATTACCGCATTGTGGATGGCAATCTCAAAGGTAAAGCTAGTGCCAATGGGTTGTTGGTTAATGGGCGCAGGCTTCAGTCTCATGATTTGGTTGATGGTGATGAGATAGTTTTTGGCCCACAGGTCAGAGCCATTTATCATCTGCAAGCACAAAGGCCACCTAACGATGGCTTCCCAACCACCCCTCTTCCATATAAACCGCATCCATTTACACCCAATGTGAGTGCAGAGGCTCTTCCAGATGATGGCTTCAGTCAGTTGCTATAGTGCCAATTGCCCATTATCCAGATGCCAAACTAACAAGCATGAGCGAAGACATCCAACTCTACAAACAGGCTTTACGGCTGGCATACGATGGCACATTGCGCGAAGCACAGGAATTGCTACAAAGCGCGATCGCCTTGCGTGATGACCAGGCAAGCTACCATTCCTTGCTGGCTGTCATCTACATGGGTCGAGGTAAAAAGGAGAAGGCCCGTGAGCATTTTAGACGTGCGTATGAGTTGGACGAGCATGACCCTCTGCTGCAACCGCATTTAGAATTCATGCGGACAGGCGAAGAAGACTGGTCTGACCTCAGAGCTCCAAAAGCGCAAAGCATTTCTCTAAGGCTTGATGGTATTGACGACTTGGCAGCGCTTGACGCAGCCCTCGCTCAGATCGATACGACTTCAGCGGAAAAATGGCGGTTCAAGCTTAAAGCTGTCTTGAAATCGCCAAAGCTGCACCAGCCTTTCCTCGATTGGATTGACACCTTCTGCTTAGAGCATGCCAAAGCTTTCTTCTGGCGCTTCCAGCAGGCTGACCCTGCCTCTGTTGGCGCCCAAGCTAAAATCGATTGGGCGTTGAATTTCATGGACTTAGAGCATGATTTCTTCAGTTTCAAGCTGGTTGCAAGAATTCCAGCGTTGCGGCAACAGTTTAAGCGAGGCACTCCAGCCAGAGAGGCAACTAATTTAATAGCTGAGTTAGAGCAAGACGCCGCTTTCACGACAATCGACCCGTTCATGCTGCCGTTCAACCGTGTGCTGCCAACGCTTACTGAAATCCTACCGGAACCACTCTACGACAATGAAGTTAAATTGCGCTGGCTGGAGGCGATCTGTAGTCACAAACAGTACTATCTGCCTTTTCTGAAAGAAATCTGCCAGTTAACGGGTGAAACCTCACCACCAGAAGCCGCAATTGCTTTTGTGGAGACTCTACAGTTTGATGCAGACCAAAAGCCTCAAGCGTTTAACTGGTTAACCAGCCTCTTTCACCGTTGCGAGTATATTCCCTTTGAACTAAGGGATCTTGCTGAAGGCATACCGCTTAGTCAACCGACGCCTTTATCACTTGAACTTGTGGATAGTGCTCTAGGTACACAAGCGAACGACTTGCTTCGGTTGCAAGTCATTGTGCTTTCGCAGAAACTGATCAATCAATTTATTGATTCCGTTGATGCGTGGCTACCAAGACCCATTCCGTTTCAGATAAAGCTGGCACGTTTTCTGACACAGCCGAAACCACCGAGCAATTTTGATGCTGCTACCCAATTTGAGTTTGAATATAGCGGAAGTCAACCTTTGCTAGATACCAGTGCCAAAACAAAGGATGTTGCCTTTTTCATGACCTATAGTTTCACAGAGAGAAAATATAGTGATGTCCTTTGCGGTCGATGCTGGGAGGACTTTCACCAACAAAACAATCTCGCAAAGGAGACACCTTAACCCCACATTCACCCGATGGACGGTCTTCCTTCTTGAAAAGCCCTCGCTCGACCAAGGGCAGAGCCAAATCCCTTAAGCTCGAATTTTCCTGTAGACAGGCTCATCTTCCTCGACTGACGGGAAAGACGACGGTGGCCCTGGTAGTAGGGCAAGGACACCTCCACCCGGTGGTTGCTCCGATCGTCGCATGTAGACGGCATAGGCATCGGCAGCAAAAAAGATGCGATCGTAGTTCTGAAGTGCGTAACACTCTCGCGGTTTGATGCCGACGCTGCTTTTGAGGTCGATGTCATGTACCTGGTAACTGTTGCCGATGCGCACAAAAATCACATTACACTCGTGTGCAGTAGGTGAGAAAAGTCGGATGTCGCAACCTTCAGCCCCACCAATCAAGTAACGAACCTCTGTCAACTGGACGGTGCGATCGCCGCGATCGTCCCAGATCTGTAAGTAGCAGTTGCTTTGAGGACGCGGCATTGTCTCAGTGCAAGGTAGGGAACCAATGACTCACACAACAGTGCTACCAACCTAGCAAGCGCATTTGCTACCGTCCAGAGATACCACGTTTGAACAGCTACGGCCTGTGGTACTGCACGCCTGGATAACGGGCACACACTGGAGTAATGGCATACTTACCGTTTGGTTGCTTTTCTAACATTCTGGAAGGGACATACCCAGGTATACAGTCAACGGTTGTTCTGTGATTAGGATTAGTTGGTTGGGTTGGTGTTTCCGGAGTTGGGCTTTCGGTAGCTGGTTCTGGGTTAGTTAGTTCAACACGGACAGCGGGTAATGCTGACACAGCAAGAGTCTTAGATGGTTCTGACTCTGGCTGAACAGAAGCCAGAACCACAGCTACTGCGATAGCAGCGTACATAGGTGTTCTCCAATTTTCCCACCAACATAGCGAATAAAAATGGCCCTGGGTAGCCCTCCGTTGAGCTTCCACGTCAAAGGCTCCAGTAAGCATCTTGCAGGATGCTTTCCGTCTTTGCGGTTAAACTGGCGTGGAGACGCTTGAAAGGACGCAGCCATGAGTGACCTACCCTCTGACACTGACCGCATGACACAGCTTGAGCAGCGACAGCAACGCCAAGAACAAGCCATTGCTCAGATTCATGAAATCCTGCTGTTGACGGCCCAGACGTTAGACCGGACGGCCCGACAGCAGGAAATCAATACGCAAGAAATTGCTGAGCTAAGGGCCATCCTGCGCGATCGCTACGGCAATGGACAAACACCACAATAAGTTATTGGCGAAATTTTTCTTTTAGACAACCTGTAACAATGAACTTAAGCGTTCGTCGTTTGTTCGCCTTGTTGATCGGGTTGTTGAGCGAATGGTCAGGTTCAGTCTGAGGAGCTTCCTGTTTAGCTACTTGCGGTTTATCATATTTTTTTCATACCATTCAAGTGCGCATTCTTTAAGCATCTTTAGCACCGGGTCATCCGGGCTTAAGTATTTATCCATTTTTAATCTCCCTGCAGAAATTATTGTTTGGCGCGTGCTTACCTTTGCGTTATGCCTGCTGAAGCAACAGATACTGCTGATTAATTGCATCAACTAATTGCATAGCATCGTGGGTTTGATTGATGCCGAAAACATCCCAATACATACCCAGCGTCCCTTGCTCTATGTTCTTCCAGCAGATGTCATAGCCCCCAGGAAGCGTTGCCACCAAATCACACGGCATCGAAACCTGATTGGCTCTGGCATCACCATGCTCTACGGTAGTGAACCCAAGCTGTTCAAGCGCTTGTTTCAGTACCGCGAGATTCGTCAGTTTCGTCCGCACACAAGTAATCCGACCATGATGCTCTTTTCTAAAGCTTGGGTCACTGGCGAGGGTTTGAACATATGCATCCATCGCCTCAAAATTCAGATCAGCTATGTCAGCCCCCACTACCAAGGTTTTTTCATACAGATAATGGATTGGTTTGTGCCAGTGAATGAGACTGATTAGTGACACTTTAGTTGGTTCAAACGCATGAGCATGGGTTTGAATCTTACCAAATCTTCCATCAACCTCTAGTGCTGTATACGCTCGAAACTGGGCATATCTAGCAACCACAATGGGTCTGTACTCTGCTAATAACTGTTCCCATTCTTTTTTGCCAGGTTCTGGGGGGTAAAAAGCTTCAGCATCACAAGGTGTTCGGCAGATTTGATGAAAAAAGGACAACCACTGCTTAGGTGTAAGCAATGGTTGTCTTGCACTAAAAAGATTATTTGGTTCAAAAGGCTGAACGCTACTATCCGTTGCCTCTAGCAACCATGTAAGAAAATCAAGACCAGTGTTAAATTCAATCCGGGTGGAGACTTGCATAGGCTATGGAATAGCAGGCACAGGTCGCATGATTGACGCTATGTTGGTGGGTAATTCTGAAACAAGATTGTCGTCGAAGATGTATCGAGCTACATCTTCGACGACAATTTTGAGGACACACGACTTGATGACAACATCCTGTCAAATGTCTTGAAATTCGCCTGCAACGCTACGGGACTGGCGGGATTCGAACCCTCGACCTACCGCTTAGGAGGCGGTCGCTCTATCCTGCTGAGCTACAGCCCCAACTATGGGGTGATTATAGCAAGTCTCGATCGCGTGCAGTAGATCTTGCTCTCACGGGAGCTTACACATGTGAGGCAAGCTGTGCTAGAGCGGTTTTAGTTGGGTGACCTTAAGCTTAAAGTTGCCGCCTGCCAACTCACCAAACGCGCGGACGCGAATAAAGTAGGTACCTGTTTTTGTTTCTCTTTCTTCAAGAAAAAGCCTTTTGACTATGATTTTGACTATGAAAATAGTCAAAACTGGGTAGCCTCACTGAAGGCTGCAAAATGGCGTTAAAGGTAGGCGTAGAGTGCGTTAAGGGGCGTTTGAGGTTACGCTTACCCCGTCAATTGTTTGGGGGGCAGCAGAAATACTTATCGCTGGGTTTAGACGACTCGCCCATGAATCAAGGGATTGCCGCTGCTAAAAAGCAGTTGATCGAGGCTGACATTTTGCTAGGACAGTTCGATCCAAGCCTTGTCAGGTATCAGGAAAGGAAGACTCAGCCTAAGACTAAAGGTAAGGCTGTAGGCGTGTATGACCTGTGGGTAAAGTATGTTGAGTACCAAAAACCAAGCCTTAGCCCTAAAACGATTGCAGATACCTTTGCGCCCATCACCAAAGTTTTAGCGAATGCGCCACAGTTGTTAGACCAGCCTTTAGAGGTGAGATCGTACCTATTACGGGTAACGACTGAACAACAGTGTCGAAGGGCACTGATGCACCTGTCAGCAGCTTGTAAATGGGGGCTGAAGCATGGGCTAGTCGAAGCAAACTTATTTGATGGTCTGTATCGAGAACTGCCTAAACCTCGCTATCAAATAGAGGAACTGGCAAACCCGTTTACTGAGGCTGAACGCGATCGCATTATTGAAGCATTCGAGAACCATCAGCCACAGGTTGTTAACGGTCATAACTACAGCTACTACACCAATTTTGTGCGGTTTCTGTTTTATGTTGGTTGCCGTCCTTCAGAAGCGGTAGGTCTGCGTTGGAAGCATGTTAGCGATGATTGCTCCAAAATCCGTTTCACAGCCGCGATCGTCAAATGTGCAGGCAGGCACTTGACAAGGGATCGAACCAAAACAGGTAAGCCCCGTAACTTTCCTTGTAATGCTGCTGTTCAGGCTTTTTTGAAGGAACTTAAAGCGCGATCGTGCGACACATCACCCGATGCTCTGGTGTTTCCTAGTCCCAAAGGCAAGCCGATTAACTACAACAATTTTTGTGGACGTGCCTGGAAGACGATTACCAAAAGTCTAGGGCTTGAGTCCAAGAACGGTATGAGTACAACGCCCTACAATTGCCGTGATACTTTCATCACGCTGCAAGCACTGAAGGGACATTCTAGTGATTTGATCGGTGCTTGGTGTGGCAACTCAGCAGAGACGATCAGAAAACACTATTTGAGTCGATTGGCACTTGAGAGGGTGCTTCCAAGTGAGTAACTATCGGCTGATGTGCGGATTGATACCAGAAACTAAAGTAGATCTGTGACTTATCGACCAGATCGACGCTTTAACCAAATGAACGACTTTTTACAGGCACTTGAAGACAGCAGTAGTAAGTACAGGCAAAAGCTTGATGCTCTTTTGGAAGAGTGTAAGGGCTTAAGCTGCCGTGGGAACTACGACGAAAAGGAAATGGCGCTGAACGCTTCTCTTGCTCTTGAACTTGAGATGATCGTTGGTGATTACGACGCTTTAATCGCTAAGTACAGAGAGCTACACCAGCTTTAACGGTTGGTTGATATGGAGCATAACCAAGCACCTTGACCGACTAAAACAAGCAAGTCAGATCGTCATTACTGAACACAGGCAAGAAAAGCTCTAGGTCTTCCTCCTTGTAAGCAATAATGGTGCCGTTTTTGACGTTTGTAAGCGAAATAATACCGCGATCGATGCCTAAAACCTTGTAGCACTCCCCGGACTTGGCGCAAATGCGTGTACCAGTTACAACATTCATTTTTTTAAGTAAGCAATTAACCTTATGTATATTTTGACGCTATCAAGTTGCGGCAAGATACGTAAAGTTAAAAAACTACTCACAAAAATACTTTTCTTTAGCTTTGCGCCTGTAGCTTCATCTCAAGAATATAGATCAACAGAAAGTAAATCTGTTCTTCACTTACTGACGCATGCATACTGAAGCACCTGTTTCGCTTTTTATACCAATGGGCTATCAAGCATCAAATGCGACAGCGGCGTTTCACCATAACCGGACGTTAGAACCATGACATCTGACGATCAGGCTTGAGCTTGGTGCGGTGGTTTGCATAAAAAAAGCCCGATGCCAGCGATCGGGCGATGTGTTTAGCTTTGAGAAAAACCATACCTACGTCGTTATTGACTAGCTTAGTGTGCCCAAGCAGATTAAATGGATGAACATTGACAATCTACTCGTCATCACCATCCTCGTCATCCCAGGATTCCTGGTCATAACCGAGGCGTTGCAATATTTTACGCTCCTGATTACTCAAATCGTCCCAATTGTCTGCATAGGAGTCTGGTGGGTCAGTGTCTCCTTCCCAATTTGATTCATCCCAACCAAGTTGTCCCCAGATGGCTTGTTCTTCACTGCTCATATCTGACCAACTTAAATCGTCCCAAACCCCGTTAGGATCGCCTTGAACATCTCTCACTTCAGCGGCATAAGTATCAGGCATACATTTCCCTTCAAAGACGATAATTCAATGTTCCCGCTGATTTGCCGGAAGTAACATCGCGTTTCTTTGAGTGTCATTGCCTCAAAAGTGAGTCAACCTGAGTTTTGATCAATCCTGCTTGCTGATCAACGCCCATTGCACTAAGACAAGCATCCCGGCCAGTACTACTCACTGCCATGCCTCAGAGTGTCTCTGGTAGTAGCCGTAGTCAAGCGTGATGTCGTTAGGGGTAAAGTCTTCCATTACATCAGACCTGACGACAGCAGGAGATCAGTAACCTTTGTTTGCCAAACTGAGTTCACCCAAAAGTTGACCACTGCTGCCAGATCAAGACAAACCTGACCGATCACTAAAACAATGATGAGTCTGCGCGTCATGGGCTTATGCTATACGAAAAAGCCCGGAAGCCAGCGATCCGGGCGAGTAGTAGATGATGAGAAAAATATGCTGATGCTGGCTTGGTTTAGTGTGCCCAACCCTGGCAACGGCTAACGGTTAAACTTTAGCCTCAACCTTCACCTTCTCAGTTTTGCGCTTGCGGAGTGCAGCAGCACCTAGTCCGATTAAGCCAGGGAGTAGAGCGGGGGTGGGGACGGCGGTAGGGTTAGATGTTGCTACAGTTGCTTTATAAGTACCAACCCCACCTCTAGTGGTGAAGTACAACGACCCAAAGTTCGGTTGAAAAGATAGACCACCACTTGCATTAGTGAAGTCAAGCGAGCCAAGGAAGGGACCTCCAGTAGAACCACCGAAATTTAGGCTCCTAAGTCCACCAGAGGAAGTGATTTTAACCAGTATGTTAGCAAGAGGAGTCTTAATATCGGCGGTGTTGAACGCACTGCCATTAAGAAAATTGAAATTGAACTGGTAGTTCGTGAGTGATGTGAGGGCAAAGGTGCCATCGCCAGGGTCTCCATCGAAGTTGAAAGTTCCGGTTCCGGCAATGGGAGGCGTAACTGTCGAATTAGGAGTATTGTCAAACTGAAAACCAAATGATAACGCCTGGGCTTTAGGCGCAAGAGAGCCAAATGTTACCGCTGCAACCATTGCACCAACAGCAACGGACGCTAGATGTTTAGAACTAAACATGAAAATCTCCTTCTGTTTTTTGAGAACTGAAGGTAGAGGCACGAATTGACTCTTAAACCACATTCAGTTTAAGGACTTGAGCTTTTCCCCTAGTGCAAACTACGGGTTCGGATGTGGACAAGGTTCAATAAGGCAAAAATACTCTTTCTGTAGAGCAGAAACCAGGCTTCAGAATACGGTTAACTGAATCTTCATTGATACACACAGGAGGATTTCGGAGAAGTTCACACTGAAGCTAAACGGCTAACCATTACTGGTGCCATAACGGTATAAACTGTTGCTTCGTGTGTTGTGGATAACACTCGTAATCGCTACTAGAGCAACGATACCAGTTCAGCCAATCAAAAGTTCGCTTCATCCACTATTGCATAGGCAGATTGATCCGCCCCTTCTGTTTTGTCACCATGATTAAATCCGTTCACTCTCATACCTGAAGCCGTTACAGGACTGCCGAAATCCAGCGAAACCAGGGATTGTGTTAGCGTCACTTTGTAAACAGAACGCAGGTCTTCCCTGAATCTTGTTTCAGTTGTCGCTTGTAGCGATCAATTTCATCCCCACTCATGCCCTGGATATTCTGCTCACTGACGAATAAGCACTTGGAATCTAGTGTCGAGTCGTGAATCGATGCTGGAGCCGTCTGTTTTTGCACTGGAGTTTGATTGCCCTGATTGGCGAATAAATGCAGCACGTAAAGAGTCAGAGTCGTGGCTATTACACCCAGAGCGACAACCAACCCTTTATCCTTTTTGTCTGAAGACAATCTGAAACTTGTAAGTGATGGCTCTGGATCGGCTGCTGTCTGAACTTCAGCGGGTTCATGCACCACCTCGCTTTGAACGCTTTGTTCTGCCGTCGATTGAGCCCTTGGTTCTAATAAATTCACCTCAGCCAGACTGACTGTTTCCGCCCAGATCGGTATCGCCTCTCCTCTGACTAGACCGTAAACTGCAACAGTTCTGATCGTTTTGACATCCAAGCCTCTAACGCCTTTACAGATGTAGGCAACAAGGTCTTTTTGGTTAGTCGCCTGTTCAGACTCCAGTAGTACTTGCAAGCATTCTCCTGCCAGTTTCGCCTTCGCAGTAATGCCTTTCGGTTGCAAAGCGCGATTCATTAAAGCTGCAATTGCCTGTGGATTCCCATGTCTAGCAAGTTCTAGGGCGTTTAGTTGGCTCATGGATGCAGTGATTGGCTAAGCGCTGGTGGATCTTGAGAAAACAGCATCCCGGTATTGATGCCTGCACCCTCGCGCTACAGTGTTCCCTGACTCGGCAGGGCGATCACGACACTGCGCCGGACGGCTTCGCGATTGGCGGTTGCTCGATCGCGCACAAAGAGGCGGTAGATGCCCGCAGTTTAGATCGCGATCGAACCGTTGTGCTCGTGATCGCCGCAGCGCGGTAGACAACTTCAATGTTCTGGAGGGCGAGTTCATTCCTCCTTCATGCCCGAAGGAACCACATTGACTAAAGTCATAAACTGTATGTAATCTGAGGTCTAATCTAAGGCTTGATCTATGGACATCGAAGTTTTAGCCAAGAGCTTAAGCCGCGATCAAAGAAATATGACAATTTCAATGATGAGCGACAACCTTGATGAGTTGCAAGCTGCCATGCGCAAAGAATTTGTCATACGAGATCGGCAACCCATCAACCTATTGCCTTACGGACTTTACGCGAAAGCACACCCTGATGATTTGGCGCATTCTTTGAGCGATGAACAATTAAGCGGCATGATTATCGCTCTTTGTTTTGCCAAAGAATTCAAAACTCATTTATTGATCGCTCTAATGAAAGAGGTTAACGGCATTATTGATACCATGCCCCGCGACAAAGCGATAGCGGCGATGCGACCGATAGAAATACTGATCCACATGACTTTCTCAGCAAAGGCTAAAGCTGAAATTGAATGCCCCGAAACGCCAAAATGTGCTGAAGCTTGTACTGACTGTAAGAATAGAGTTTTTAAGTCGTATTTTGGACATTGAAAACTTGAGCGTGATGGACTGCTTAAGGTTGCAGCAAGCTGTCCAAAGTCGCTCGGTACTGTTCGGTACTGTGCTTTTAGTCGCTGACTACGGTTACCGCGAGGGACACCCTGAAGCTGGTCTTTGGGTAGTAGTGGTTGTAGCCGCGATCGTCTTAGTGCAAATGGCATTAACGGCTAGACAGAATCGATAGATACACCATTTCCCACTAAGCGCGTTAGGCTCTCAACGCTAGGACTCGATCGCGCGTGCGACGGACTGCTGCCAGTCAAGAAAGGCGTCGGGCTGATCGCGCAGCAGATCATACGTCTGCTGTGCGCTCAAGGGAGTAGCGTCTGCCGCGATTGCCTCTTCCTGTCGCCAAAGCTGTATCTGCCGACTCGTTAGCGGTTGACAGTTGGCGGCGTAGGCTTGGTAGGATAACCCACCCTTCAGCCAGCTTGCACGATGCTGCTCCAGTTGAGCTTCGATCTGCCGTAGTTCGGACGTTGTCTGTTTATCCATGAGATTCCTCCATTACGCTCGTGAGGGGCAACCGTCGCAACAACAGTAGCGCTTCCGCGAGACTTGGTTGCGGGTGTGGTTCTGGTTCCGGCTCACGGGCCGTCAAGATCCCGGAGCGGGCCAGCGCGAGAAAAACCTGTGACTGCTGTTCTGCCTCTTCTAGTGCTTGCCGCACACGGCGCGCTTGTGCGGCAAGTTTAGGGTCGCGTGAGTGAACACCAGTTTTGAAAGCGTTCATGCGGGTACGGCGCTTCCCCTCGACAGTGCGCGCCCCTGTGCTTTTGAGCCAGGGTTTAGTCTGTTGAATCCGCTCGCGTCGCCGCTCTCGTTCTGCGTCTGAAATCGCCATACAGTACCGTCCTGAATTGCGCGCTCAAATAGTGGGTTGTGGGTACTTTCAACACCCCCCCTCCCCTACAGGATAACGCTTTCAGGGGGTTAGCGTTTCGCGTCAGAGTCCGATGCTGCCGTTGTCAGAAGCCTGACTGTACTCGGCGATGAGTGCAGCGTAATCCTTAGATCGACGATCGACTTCCTCGCGTGCCTGCTGCCTCTCGGCATCGCGCTGTTGGCTTTCGAGGTCAAGCTCCTTCAGTCGGGTTTGCGCTGCCGCGTAATCCTCCGCTGAAGCGCTCGCCGTTAGTTTGGGCGCAAGCGCGTCGAGTGCTCGGATGTGAGCATCGCATAAAGCCATGAGCCTGCGGAGATTCGCTCTTGCTTGGTCAAGTTCTGCTTGGCGTTGTTGGCTGATCTCGATGCGTTTCTCGACGGCCAATGCGTTGTCGTCCATCGCGTTTACCCCCTTGCGGTTGAAAGATCTTTGGTCATGGCACTACGCTCCATTTGAGACGGTTGCCTGGTCACGCTGCCGCCCTCAGTGCGATAGAAGAGGCATACCGAGTCATGCCGTCCGTCCATCCTGCTACCGCTCCGACTCTCGCAAACTCACCACCGTCTGTACTCTCCACCAAATCGCCCAAGCTACGGCCCTCCAGCACTCGCTGCCCCCCAGCAATCCCTTCAGTTAAGGGGAGGGAAGCGGCGGTATCATCGACTCGTAAAGGTAGATTCTGATCTATACGAGTTGATGATACAGATTCAGAAAGCTTGCGCCGTGCAGCTTCCAGTAATCGTACCCGCAACGGGTCAAACTCTACATTGATGGCATAGACGAGATCCTTCTGCTCACCCCGCTTGCCTGGTCTACCCACTGCTGCGATTGCGCCTGGTCGCCCTGGCTTGTCTCGCTCAAGCCCAAGTTGCGCCAGTAGCTTGTGGCAGATCTCGACAGGTGTTTGATCCGCTTTGATGGTCAAGCGCAAGAAATAACTGATCTCGCGGGCATAGTGCAAGGCAAACGTTTTAACAGCGATTGCCCTCGGATCGGCGTTACTGTATGGGTTGCCATTAAGCAATTCCAGTACCCCGCTTTTGCTTCTCAGCATGGCTTGAGCGTAGTTTTTTGGCAGCCTGTGCAGCGCGCGCACATTCCCGTTCAGAACTGCCTCCGTTGCTGCTCTGTCTGCTTCTTTCGTGCCTTCGAGGTTTTCGGCTTTTGCCTGCGCTCTCACTCCGCGCCGCATCGCGCCATAGTCTTCACAGAGTGCCCGATAGCATTCCTCTGGGCAGTCAAACAGGACGCCAGGGAACTCTTCACGCCACAGCACCTTACGCGCCAAGAGGCGATCCTCAAGGCTGCGCTCGTTCGACTCTAGAACGGTGCTAGCCCATGTGGTTGTGTGCTCACCCGGCTCTACCGCTGCGGCCGCGATCGCCGCTGCATCCTCCTGCCAAAGTTCTTCCTGAATTTCTTTCCAAAGCTGCGCTGCCGCTGCATCCTTTTCCATTGTCTCCACCGTCACGCTGTGCCCTGCCTTCTCCAACCGCTCCACTACCGACAGATGCAGGATCGACTTTTGGGCACCCGCTACAGCCAGCGATTGAGCGAGATAGTCCATGACGGCTGTCTCAATCGCTGCCATTAGCTCAGAGCGATCGTCCGCAGCCTCCAGCAGATCATCCAAACCGTAGACACCCGCGATCGCTTTAGCGTTACTTTGCAAGCGCCGTTTGATCGCTCTTGGATTGAGCAACGACTCGTCTCCAGAACTGAGCGCAAAGTCAGGGCAGAAAACTACACGCGGCACGCTAGGACGAAATCGGCCCAACATCTGCATATGGGTATCGGTTGTCAATGTCGGGAAATAGCCCCAAACCGCAGCAAAGTATGCGTTTTCAGCTTCCACACCGCCCTGAATCGAAACACCTGATTTTGCGCTAGGGCTCAGGATAAGGACATCGGGTTGATGCGTCTCAAGCCAGGTATCAGGACACTCAAAGAAAGCCGTGAACTCTCCTTTTTGGTTAGTTTCTGAGTCAATTCGCGCGACCTTTTGATCGGAAAACCTTTCGCGAATCGCGCGCTCCATCCGCTTCCCTTCCTTCTGGGAACTACTAACGAACAGCAAGGAACCATCTTCTTCTAGCACCTGTAAAAATCGCGCCCTGAAGCCACTGGCTTGCCCTCGATAGACAGTGCAATCCCAGGGAATGCCGTGTTTCTGATGAGTCACCACGCGCACGCTCTCACCACCGGAAAGCGTTTTAACGAAGGTAACGGCTCGGTCTGGAATCCCGTCTTCTGCCAGCACGATCGCGCCAGTGGCGATCGCGTGTCGGAGGGTAGCAGTGAATTTCTCCAGAATGCCTGACCAGCGACTACCGAGCGTGTTGCCGATTGCAATGTGCTCGATCACCTGATTGGCTTCATCCAGAACCAGGAGCAGAGGACGTTCAAAAAACCAATCAGGCAGCCTGTGAAGGCTGTCAGGGCACATGACAACCCCGTGACGGTAGGAAATATCACACAATAGTGCTTCTTGTTGATCGGGTGTCTTGCCATACGAATGGATGTGGGGCAAATCCAAGTCCATCGCGGTTTGCTGCCCTAAGCTGTTGAGTGGTGCAAGCACCAGGACATTCCAACCCTGGGTGATCGCCCATTGCACCCAGTCCTTGCCGATTCGCGTAGTCTTGCCTGCGTTCATGCTGGCACTCAGAACATGAATCGCTCCTGGTTCCAATTCTGGCAGTTCTGGCAGGTATTCGCCTGTTGTCGCACGTTCGACCGGGTAACTGAGACGACTTGATCGAGAGATCGTTTCAAAAGCTCTCTGTTGCCACTCGTCACGCCTGATCGCTTTCAACGTGGGTGCGTGGGCAATCACTGCGTCAAACCACGCTTGTGCATTCTCACCCTGGCTCAAGAGGCAATCATCAATGCCCTTACCCAGTGCCAAGTCCCATTGCGGTAGGGTAGGCAAACTGCCCTGAAGTTCTAAGGCTGCTGCCAGTTTCGAACGTTGCAAGCGAACATCACGCCAAGTACGTTCCTTCGCATCTTGGTCAAAGATGACAGCGATCGGACGCTTGGAGGTGGCAAACGTTGCAATTACGTCATGCAGTTCGTCGCTGCCTTTTTTGTGCCATTGAGCTATCCCGCGAACCGCGATTGCTGGTAGACCGTGGGCAATACAGGCGAGTGCTTTCTTCAGCCCCTCGCAAATGGCGATCGGTAGATTGCAGCGTTTCACTGCTTGCCAAAACGTTTCCCCTGCTATCGGCTCAATGCCGTAACGCTGATAAATCAATGCTGCTGTTTCTGGATCGACGTAAGGCAAGATGGGCAGCGCTTCTGCTTGGGCGGGTGTTTCATATTTAATGGTCTTGCCAATCTTCTGGAAGTCTGAACGCGGTTCTCTGGGCTTAACGATCGGCACTATGCCCTGCTCCCCATTTAGCGTCGTACCCCATGCCGCCCAACCACCAGCCCTGGCGAAATCGTAACGCTTCAGAATGCGTTTAGCAGGCTCGGTTGGGTAGCTGGTCACGTTCTGGCATTTAGCGATCGCCCATTCTGCCAGAATCTCAACCGCTTCATCGCCCTCGATGTAGCGTACGTTGGACAGTGTGAGGCGATCAGGGATGGCGCTCAGACGAAACTCCTGAAGAATGCGCTCCTGCGGTCGTTTGCATTCTTTTTGTCGAGTCTCACCTTGAGACTCATTCGTCTCATCAATGCTAGAATCAAGTAGATTGTTTGTCTCGCTGTTCGTGTCTAGAAGGTCTGTGTGCAGAGAATCCATTCTGGGTGGATTTTCTAGCGACGATTCTTCCGGCGGCTCCCCTAGGGGCAATTTGTCGATACTGGCTGCATCGCCAGTTGTTTGTTCAGGCGGGTACTTGTCTCCCGCGATCGTTGGTAACATTGGAAACAGACCGCTGAAGCGTCAGCAGGAGCGGTTAACCTGTCGGAACAAACGAGTGAGCCTGAGAAACTTCGACGTTTGTCTGACTGGGCAAAAGAAGACAGCCCTCTGAACTAGCTAGCGGCAAACTAGCGATGCTCAGGGGGCTGTTTTTTCATATTGAACGAGCGCGTCCGACACTAAGTTGCGAATCACCGCACCAGAAGTCCGTCGCTCGCGTTGAGCAATGCTTTTGATCTGATCGAGAATTTGGCTTGAAAACTTAGCCGTGAAGGGCTTGAGAGCATTATTTTCCATGACTTCCCCACGAGAGTGACGCAAAAGAGAGAACGTTGCAGCGATAATTTCTCTTCTTCCAATCCGGCATCCCATGAGGGCAAAGGTTTCACAACCTGTACTTACATATTACGCCAGATTACGTTTTCGTCGCAACCCATCAAGTATTGGTACTGACGGATAGAGCGTTGCGCTTCGACCGGAAGCCTGACCGCCGCCGACCGACTTGCTTTACGTAGGCTCTGACTCGCCCTTCTCTAACGGTGTCGGGTTGACCGTAGCCTGCGACTCTCGCTTGCCGTCACCCTGTTTCGCTGATGGAATCTTGCCTTCTTGCCGAGCCTTTTCGACAGCATCCTCGATCAGCAACGCAATCATCTGCGACAGAGAGCGTCGCTCAACATCTGCCAGGGCTTTCAAGCCCTCCTTGATGTCTTCGTCAACAAAAGCCGTGACCGTAACTTTAGCCATTAATTCATCGCGAATACCTGCCAACATCATACGCTCCTCTCTAAAGATTGAGACTTCTATCTAATCCTAACAAGTTTTTTTAGGAATAGCTATAAACAAGTAAATCCTATTTAATCCATTGTAATCCTAATAAGATCTGTTAGGATGTCCTTAGTTGGCAGAAGTCGGCACATATGAGCCAGAGCTTGCCAGGTCTAACCAATCTTTGCCGCCAGGAGGCACGTATATGACAGCAGCCACCATGAACGGACGTAACCGCGCCGACAGTACCTATCGGGCCATTGCCTGCGCCGATTTGGGCAACCGCTACCTGAAGTGGATCGATGCCAACGGCACCACACGTTGCATTCCGTCCGTGATCAAAGAACTGGACGACTGGGAGGACGCGACTTTTAGCGACCGCACCTTGATTCTTGAGGTCGATGGACGGCGTTACGCGATCGGTGAACTTGCCAAGGCATTGGGCGGGTTCTCGGTCTTCTCGGAATCAAAGACTGATTGGGCCTGGTTATTGGGTCTAGTTGCACTCGAACCCAACCTTGGCGAAGTGTCTGTACTGATCGAGAAGATGCGCTACGCTATCCCGGATGCTCGCAACCGCGACGATCTACTGTCGATTAAGCGCCTTGAGGGAACGCACGATTTCAAGCTCAACGGACGCGACCGCATCGCGACTGTGCGCTCGGTAGAACCGTGGGATGAGACCCGCGCCGCCTACCGTTATGCCGTCGCGAAAGGGATGTTCCGCTACCCCGGTTTAACGAACGGCATCATCACGATGGGCGGTGGCACAACGAACGCGAGCCTGTTCGCACCCGACGGTACCCAGCTTCGTGGTGAAGACGTGATCGCGATCGGCACGTTCGGGTTGGCTGAGAAGATTGCGACGGCTCTACTACCCTCTCTCGGCCACAGCCTCGAACCCGCGCTCATTATGGACGCGATCGAGCGTGGCGATTATCGGTACGGCCACCCAAGCGAGGGCACTTACTTTGAACCACAGTTTCAGAAGGCAACCGCTGCCGTGATCCAAGAACTGCGCCAAAAGCTCAAAACGCGATGGGCCGCAAAACTCGCTGCCAACGCGATCGGGGAAGTTCTGATTTGTGGCGGTAGTGCACCGTTGCTCAAGCCACTGGAAGAACAAACGAAGCAGCGCTTTCGTGTACCTGCCGTAGCGGGACAACCAGACCTGACGCAATTTATGACGTTACACGGCATGGCGCTTTGAGGTACAGCATGAGAATCTCCATCACTGGCAAAACTGAACAACTGTTGGCGGAAGCAATGCTGATCACGAGCATTGAATCACCGAACGAAGCGCTCGCGTTTGTCCTGAACCGCTACCTGCCTGACTTACGACAATGGTATGGCACCTCAACCACCACGCCGCCGCCCTCTGCTCAACCGAGCGATTCGGTTGTGTCGTTTACAGGTGAGGGCTTGGAACCGATCAGCCTCTAGTTACCACTACGTGACAGCCTGTACCGTTCGCTGCCACTTCCCGTCACTTCCCGTCACTTCGCTGCCACTTCCTGCCACTTCCCGCCAGCCTGTACCGTTCGCTGCCACTCTAAATAGTCTATGACTCAGACTGAAACGTTAACGACGTGACAAAAGACCAGCCTGCTTTCGTTAGTGCATCCATCAACCCTCGACACTGGGTATCGGCTATCTGCTCCTCAGTGACAGTCGATAGCCGATACAACTGACCCGCGTTAGTCGCGGCGCATCAAGCAGCAACATGATTGGTTTACGCTGATGCTGCGCCATCACTTGGCGAAACTAATGCAAGTAGCGAATGTAACACCTCGACCAATGATTTCACTTCCAGGAAGTACTTCACCGCTTCCTGCCCTTGATCGAGCCGATAGTGCCACTTCTGGGGCACTTACAGCCTTTGGAAGTGCTTCTGGAAGTAGTAAAGCCACTTCCTGGAAGCGATTTTGGAAGTGCTGCGAAGTGATTTTATCTCCGTACCTCGAAGCAAAGTAGGGTATTACCTGCAACTTAGAAGTGTTTTCTGAAGTGCGGCAAACACTGAGTAAAAGATAGCGTTCGAGGCTGCGGGAGTCCTGGCGAAAGTGCTAAAGCACGTTCCGGCGCTTCGGGCAATAACTACCAACCGCTCCAGCGGACAACAAAGATTATTGATAAGCATCAACGGCAAACACAATGTATCAAGCCCTAAACCACCCTAGCGATCGCGGCGAGTTGACTTACAAGCCGCTGGGCCAATCACACTACCTCATGGTGGATCAGTCGAGACAGGCGACCCTCATGCAGGCAATGCAGGCGACGGAGAAAGACTCCAGCCCCGAAGCGTTCCAGGCGTTTTCGATCTACTGCGAGCGGCATTATCTGCCAGAGGAAATCGCGTGCGTGCGGCTCAAAGCGCTGACCGATAAGCTCTTGATGACACAGCAGGCAAACCTTTCTCACCAAGAGTTTTTGCGGCAGATCGATGCGTTCCTGCGTAAGTTTCAATACTGCAAGGAAGAAGTCGAGGAGGCGAGTAGGCACTACAAGCAGATCGTTCAAGTCGAAGCTTACCGCCAGGAGCCTAAACCATCAGGACTCGCGCAATCGTCTCCTGCCCTGTACGCCACTCCCATCGTCACGACAAACATTAGGGATGGCGATCACGACCCCTATCGGATCGGTTACGGCATGGCGGCAACGTTTAGCGAATTGGGCGCAATATGCGAATTTGTTGAACCGCCAGTCTGCTCCAATCATTCACGCGTCATGCAGTTTCGGTTTCGTCCCGGCAAGGGAGTGGATGTGAACACGTTCAAAACCAAGATCGATAACTTGATTGTCCGCAACAACCTAGCGAAGCGCCCCGTCATCCGTTTGATACCCGGCTTCGTCGCGGTTGAGGTGTTGAAAGGTGAATCTGAGCCGCCCCGGATTGACGACTATGTGCGACTCGGTGGCGACCCCAACGCTCGCTCCGTCAAGCTATCGTTCGGGCTCGATCTTTCTGGTAATGACCGCATGGAGCTTGACCTGACTCGCTCGACAACGCCACACGGACTCATCAGCGCGACATCAGGTGTCGGCAAGTCCTGTACGTTGCGGGTGCTTGCACTATCGGGTGCTGCCGAGAACCCGCCCACCAGGCTTAATCTGTTGCTGATCAGCGTTCAGAAGGGCAGCTTCCTGGGCTTTGAGCGATTACCGCACCTTTGGCGCGGCACGAACGGACAAGACTGGGGCATCGTGTCGGATGCCCGTCGTGCTTATGCCGCGCTACAGGACTTGAAGGTAGAAGCAGCGCGCCGCGAACAGGAGTTCAATCGCGTCGGTGTGGGCGACATCGTAGCTTACAATGCTCGGATGCCACACCCTATGCCACATATCGCCGTGTTGATCGACGAAGTACGGCTTGTACACAGTGCTTTCAGTTCCGTTGGGGAGTTCGACGACTACTTCACTGACACGAGTCAACTCTTCAGAAAACTCGGCATCCACCTGTTTCCCGCGTGCCAATACGTCAAGCGCGTCCTGTCGCCTGCCGTGCGTGAATGCCTGCGGGCTAGGATCGTGCATCTGTGCGCTTCGGTTGAAGCCTCCAGGGCCGTGTTGAATTCCGATATGGCGGTATCGCTCGACGAGTCACACGATGGTTACTTCCAGCTTGGCGACAACGTTGAATCTGCCGTCCGCTTCACAAGTTTCTATATTGATGATGCCGCCATCAACTACATCGTGGCGTGGTGCTGCCGAGAATATCCGGTGCCACGAAAGCTCCACTCCAGTCTGTCGTTTGAGGATCTGTTCGATCAACACGATGCTGCTGACATGTGGACTGTTGATGCCCGTCCTATTGATCGCCGCGCCATTGCGCCTGGCGCGAACACGGTAGAGCCAGTGAACGAGGATCTATGGGCTGACGCTCCCAAGCCGCACGCCCATCAACAAGATGAAGATTATGCTGTGTGGCTCAAGATGCAGCGGTACTACCGGGAGGAAAAGAACCCCACCCAAAACGGCTTGTTTCGGGTTTGCTTTGATAACCAAGAAGCCCCCACGAGCGGCAAAGCCTTTTACCGCAATCAAGCCACAATCAAGCGCGTGAAGGCAAAGTTTGGGGCAGCGCAGTAGCTTTGGAAAAGCAGCAAACGGAAGTCTGTGTTTTTCCAAACAGCATACCCACTAAAGGTTGTCATAACCTACTGCTTGCGTGTGCCCTACAAAGCATGGTCAAGAGCAAGTAGAGGGAACTGGCTGATGAATGACCAAGACAAAAGCAAAGAGCAGCTTCTCGCAGAAGTGGTGGTTCTGCGCCAAAGAGTTGATGAACTTGAACTTGCAGCACAGCAACGGCAGCAAGTAGCGGCAGGTTTAGAGGCTCAAGTGCAGGAGCGAACCCACCAACTGCGACAGGCATTAGAGTTTGACACCATGCTTAAACGCGTTACAGACAAAGTGCGCGATAGCTTGGATGAGAGCCAAATTTTGCAAACCGTGGTGCAGGAGCTTGGGCAGGGATTAGGGGTCGATTGTTGTGATACGGGTCTGTACGATCTTGACCAGGGCATTTCTACCATTTGCTACGAGTACACTACGCTCTCCATCCCGCCAGCGAAGGGCTTCGTTGTCCGGTTGCAGTGTCCCTTTCATGGCATTCATGCTCAACTGCTTCAGGGGCAATGCCTGCAATTTTGTGAAAATGCTGAAAGCCCGATCCGTCCCATTAAAGGCTATGTGACGCTCCTGGCTTGTCCACTGTTCGACGACCAGGGTATTCTGGGTGATCTTTGGTTACTCAAATGCGGCGAAAACCATCTGTTCAATGAACTCGAAGTGCGGTTAGTGCAGCAGGTTGCGAACCAGTGCGCGATCGCGCTCCGACAGGCACGGCTTTACCAGACAGCGCAAGCGCAAGTCATCGCCTTAGAAAAGCTGCACCAGCTCAAAGACGATTTTCTCAGCACCGTTTCCCATGAGCTACGGACACCGATGGCAAACATCAAAATGGCAACCGAGATGTTAGAAATCATTTTGAGGCAAGCCGGTGTACTCGATGCCGAATCAAACCGAATCGACCGCTATTTTCAGATCTTGCAGGCTGAGTGCCAACGCGAAGTCAATTTGATCAACAATCTGTTGGATTTAGCGCGGCTGGATGCTGACGTTGAGCCGTTAATACTATCAACCATCCAACCCCAAGTTTGGCTGCTTTGTATAGCAAAACCCTTTATTGAGCGTGCGAGGAGTCAGCGGCAGCAGTTACAAATCGATCTGGATCCAGAGTTGCCGCCTTTAGAGACTGATGTTGCTTGTCTAGAAAGAATTTTGAGTGAGTTACTTCATAATGCCTGTAAATACACTCCTGCTGGAGAGGCGATCAGAGTTACTGCCCGTGCTTTAGAATTTGGTCTCCAAATCAGCGTTAGCAATTCAGGCGTTGAACTAGCTGAGGGTGAACTCGCTCGTCTTTTTGACCGCTTCTACCGGATTGCTGGCAACGATCGGTGGAAGCATGGCGGAACTGGGCTAGGCTTAGCTTTAGTCAAAAAGCTGGTAACTCAATTGGGCGGAAGCATTCATGTAGAGAGTGCAGATGGGTACCTCACCTTTACAGTGCAATTGCCCCTTGCCGTATCAACAGTTGTGTCAGGTTGAGGCTAGCCTAACCTAGAAAAAGCGAGCACTGCATAACCCCGATCGACATTTTGCTCCTATTGTTGCTGGCGCTACTGCAAACAGTTTACTAATCTACCCTTGCTCGTCGATTTGATCGCAAAAAATCTCAAACAAAGCAAGCTATGGCTCAAGCAAGCTTGATTGAACAACGACAGGCGGTAAGCTCTCAACCCTGATGTATTCTTCAGCAAATTTTTTTAACCCTGGATCTTCAGTGTAGATACATTCAGCTTTATTAGCCTTGGCAGTGGCAGCAATCATGTAGTCAATTTTGATCTCTTCTCTGGAAGGGCGTTTTCCATCGAGACTGTCGGGATAGATTTTCGCCTCCGACCACTTACGCCACATTTTGGCAAAGAGGGAGGCAGTTTTGGCATCGAAGGGAACGATCCGCAACTTTTGGCTCATCAGAGATATAAATGCAGGGTGCTCATCAGGTGGCAATCCCATCAACAACTCTCCGAGAACTAGAGAGGGAATGATTATCTGATGCTTGCTCTCGTCGCAAGACGCAATTAAGGTGGCGGCTTTGAGCAGCATATTTTCCTGCCCAGGAGATGCAACCTTTTTAATACCCCAGATGACAATGTGAGTATCGAAGCAGACAATTGCCATTTACTCTCTCTGATCCCCGCGACGAACTGCTTTCACAAAGCGGTTGACGTCCTGAAATGAGTCAAAAGCTGAACTGAATTGCTCTGATAAGACTCTGAACGCTGCCGAGGAAGAAGGGTGCTCATAATCAGAAATCTCGGCGACGAAGAATTCTTCCACCTCAAACGTTTCCGCATTCCATTTGGCGGTGCCAATTAGCCCCACCTGTTGATAGAGCTTTGCTCCCGCAATTTCAGCCAAATGCTTAGTGGTATTGCAGTAAATCAGTTCACCGTCAATAGCTTTAAATTGAATCTTAGGATTTCTAGCATCTGCACCTCCGACACGGGTGATCTCGCCGTAGAGTGTCGTTTCTCCAGAGATAGCCGTTACTTCAGGAAGCTCGGTATCTGGGGTAATTGTGGCGAGGAGCTTACGATCGCCGTTTCTCTCGTAAATTTCGGCGTTGCAGTCATGCCTGCGAGCAAAGCTAAAGACCTTTTTAAGTGGTTTAATTGTGTCTTTAGACAATGCGTTAAAGCGCCCCGTCGCAATCGAGTCTGTAATCTCTAAGAATGCTGGCAAAGTTAGCTCAGCCAAGCTGGGGAGAAGAAATTGAAACCCAAGACTTTCATTTCTGATCTCGGATAATCCGACAACCACAGCGTCTCTTCTAAACTCTGGGTTGCCGGAAATAACTTGAGAGGCAATCATTTCCTCGACTGCTTCAATGATTTCGGCAATCTCCTTGGAGCGGATATAGCCCGGAGAGATGTCGTTTCCAGTAAAGCGGATTTCGATGAGAGCTTGGGTCATGGAAGACCTCCATATCCCGTTAAAGTGCCAGGTTCAAGTGGAAGATGTACCTAGTGTATTACTTCACTTACCCCCGTCAATCATTCTTAAGCTTTAAGAGCTAACGATAGAAAAAGTCTGGCATTTGCTTGATATCGTAGAGGGGACTTCATGACAGTTCGCGAGCCACTGCAAATACAATAAAGGTATCGCTGCGTCCCCGTGACCAGAGCCTTGCGGAAGCATTCGCCTCATTCGCTTCCGCGAGCGACTTCGTCTGTGGCTCAGCAAAATCAACCCAACGTCAACGTCATCATTTCGGCCACCAGCCAGGTCGCCGCCACGCTGCAACGTATCCAGCAAGAAGTTGTTCAAGCAGGAGCCGCGATCCAGCAGACCATTGGTGCCGCCTTCAACGCGAGCGGCGCGTCCGCAGCCTTCAAGAGTCTCGACGCGGAGGCGTTGCAGCTAGCCAAACTGGTCGGCGGGATTAAGTTCCCTGACTTCAACGTCGAGGAGAATCCCATCGTCCAGACGTTCGAACGGATCAGAGGACTCGCGACCAACAACGAAGTTCTCAAGACCGTCTTTGCGTTCAACGAGTTGGCAGAAGCGGGGCATGTCGTGGAGGCGGCGTTTCGTCCCGTGTTCGAGGGGCTGATCGCGCAGAACATCGAGCTGCGCCAGCAGATCCTCTCGACCGCCGCGACGCTGGCGCAGAGCCAAACCCTCAAGATCGGCTCAACCGAAGTGACCGACCCGGTCGCGAAGATCAAGGCGCAGTCCGAGGAGGTCACGAAGCAACTCAACGTCTTGCGGCGTGACGCTCTGGAGTTGGCAGGCGTCACCTCGACCGAGTTGGTGTCGAGTTTCCAGACCCTCGCGCAGCAGTCCGCCACGTTGGGGCTGAACCTGCAACAGGCCGAGAAGACCACGATCGCGTTGACGGCGGCATCGACCACGTTGGGCTTGACCGGGCAACAGCGCGAGCAAGAGATTCAGGGCATCGCGCGCGGCGAGATCACGGTCTACAACCAACTCGCCAAGTCGCTCGGCATCAACAACGAGATCATCAAGCAGAAGGCGGCAGAGGGCAGGCTTTACCAGTTCATCCAGGACAAGACCGAGGCGCTCAGGAAGGCGCAGTCGTTAGCCGCCGACGGTTTCTCTGGTCTCACCAGCAACATCGAGGAAATCGCGCAGCTTCTCAGTCAGCTTGCGGGCGCGCCATTACTCGATGGCTTGTTGACCGTGATCCGCGAGGTCTACAAGACGCTTAAAGACAATTACGACGGTTTGGAGCAACTCACGAAGGGCGTCGCCGACTTCTTTACGCAAGTCGGGCAGCAGATCGAGGGCATCGCGAAAACGCTAGCGCCCGCACTACAACCCTTCGCGCAGGCGGTCGGAGAAGTGTTGCTGACATCACTCCAGACGTTCGGTGGGCTGTTGACCGATACCCTCGCGATCGTGCAGGCGCTCGCGACTGGCTTCGCTCCCCTACTGGAAGCGCTCGGCAATCTCACGAAGCTCGCCGCCGATTTTGTTTCGTCACCGTTCGGTCAGACGTTCGTGCAGATCTCCGTCGAGACCGGTATCGCGGCGTTAGCGCTCGGCAAGCTCGCGGTCGCGTTCTACGAGGTACGTGCCGCCATCATCGCGGCGGGTGGTGCTCAGGCGGCGTTTGCCGCGTTCCAGGCGGGCACCTTCGCGACCTCTGTGGGCGGTGCCGCCGTTAAAGTATTGACACTCGGCAACGCGCTGAAGGGGATTGCCTCATTTGCGCCACTAGGAGCCGCGCTTACAGGTGTCGGCACCGCTATTTCTGGTGTCGCGGGAGCCGCTGCGACAGGAACCTTAACGGTCGGCACCTTTACTGCCGCGCTCGCGCCTCTCGCTGCCGCCGCCGCGTTGGTCGCGTTACCGTTCGTCGCACTCGGTAGCGCGATCGCTGCCGTGTCGGTCGCGAAGGCGAGCAAAGACTTGCAGAACTACACGGAAGCCGCCGACAACGCCTCGGTCGCGACTAACGACCTGGCTGATCGCTCTCTCAAAACCGCAGTCTCCCTGAAGGCGCTCAATTCGGTCGAGAAAGAGCGCGGCACTCTGACGGCCACCCAGACGCTCCAGCGCGACAGGCTCATCAAGTTGGCGCAACAGGAGCAGAAGGGCATCGACGACCAGATCGCGGGACTCAAAAAACAGAAGCAGGACTTCGGCGACCAGAACGGGTTGCTCGATCAGCAGATCGCGTTGCTGGAGAAGCGCAAAGAGTTGCTCGGCAACCAGATTCCCATCAAGACCGAGAATGTTCCGGTTGAAGATAAAGGTAGCGAGACGCTTCAATTGCTTGACCGCATCGCCGCCAAGAAAAAGGAGCTAGAAAACCCGAAGGATCAAGTCAAGCTGATTGAGGCAAGCAAAGACACGATCGAGTCAACAAAGCGGCTCCTGGAACTCGGCGTAATCAGCCGCGACGATGCTGTCAAAACTTTTACCAACATCGCTAATCTGCGGGGTCAGGACGCAAAAGTCGCGCAAGAGGCACAGAAGGCGATCAGCGATGCCGAAAAAGTCGAGCTAGAACGGCGCTCTGAAGATGTGAAGGCGAATCTTGCCGAAACCGAGGCGGCGGTAGCGTCGGGTCGGTTAGGTGAGGTTGAAGGTGCAGAAGCCGTCACAGCCAAGAAGAAGGAGTTGCTCGACCTTGAACTGGAGAATCTTAAAGCCGAGAAAGAAGCCGAAGACGCACTGCGCGAGAAATCGACACAGCACAATCTCGACCTCGTTAATAAACAGATCCTTGAGGCTCGTGATGCCCTCGGAAAAGCACAGCAGAGTGGTGACAAAGATTCTATTACGGCCGCAGAGCAAGACCTGAAAGCGGCCAACACGAAGAAACAGAGCATTCTCGATGCCGGACACGCCGCTCAACTGGAAGCGGATCGGAAGTTTGGGAATCAGCAGAAGGAGCTTTCAGCCAAGCGCGAGACCGAAGAAATTGAGGGGCAGCGCCGGATTCAAGCCGCCCGCATCACCGTGATTGATCGTCAAGCGAAACGTGCGGAAGATGAAGTAGCGCAATCTCGCCTGGATCGCGAATTGCAACTTGACCAGCAGTTCCAAAAGGGTGCCGTCAGCAGAGAACAGATTCGCCAACGCGAGAATAAGGGCAAACTCGACGACATCCAGGCTGAGTTGAGTGCTGAACGGGTCAAGCAGTCTCAGCTTGAAGCATTGCCGAAGTCGAATAACCCCGTGGACGAAGAGAAGCGTGAAAGCCTGATTCGCGCCTCCAAACAGAAAACGACGAAACTCGCGATCGACCTCATCAATGAAGAAATCGCGCAGCGTAAACGTGCGATCGATGACCAGCTACAGGCGCAGAAGAATTTACTGGTCGCTCAGGAGTTACCGTTGCAGCGTCAAGTCGATCTCGGTGGGCTGTATGTCAAGTCGCTTGAAACGCAACAGCGCCTCCTGTCCGCCAAGTCGGAGATCCTGAAGTCGATCAATGAGTACCAACAGGGTGAGTATGCGTTAGCGATCAAACTTGCTGGCGTTCAAGACACTCGACGCGAACGAGAACTGCAACGACGTGATGCCGAACTGAAGTTTCTGACCGCGACGACTGATGAAGAGGCTCAACAGGCGAAGCAAGACCTCGATCGCCTTGATGCTGAAGAGCGCCAACGCCAGCTTCAGATTGAGGCAGCGAAAGCCAAGCTGGAGGCACTGGAGAAAGAGCAGGAGTTAGAACGTGAATCCGCTGCACTTGAAGCCGAGAAGACGGTTGAGTTACAGAAACAGGAGGAATTAAAACTCAAGATTGCCGCCATCGACGCTAAGATCGCGACCGCTGATGCCGTTGGGGAAGCGGCGAAACTGAAAGCCGATCCGAAGGCGACCCAGACGCAAATTGACTCAGCGAACGAGAAGGTACAGTCATCAAAGCAGAAAGAGGCGCTGATCCAGGACGAACAGAAACTTCAGGCTGATGTTCGCGCCTCAAACGAAGCGCAAGCCGAGAGTAAGCGCCGCACTCTCGCGAATAAGCAAGCACTCGAACGGGACGAAGCACGCGGAGATTTAGCTACGCTCGACCCTTCAGGGCAGGCAGCACGTCAACAGTCGTTTGAAGCGCAGGGCAAGGCGAGGAACGCGCAAATTGACTCGCCAGGGACACGTAACGGCAATGAGCGACAGGCGATACAACCCCCTTCGCCCTTAAGTCAAAATGCCGCCACTTCAATCACCAACAACCTCGCGATCGACACGAAGCAACAGGTTGAATTGCTAGCGCAGATTCGTGATGGTATCGAGGCCCAGAAGCGGGGCGGTCAACCTGCTAACGCAACTATCAATAACTATTTCACCGGAAATGCTGACAGGGTTGCCGTACAGGATGCCTCTCAGCAAACACTGACCACGCTCAAGCGGGTACTAAACCTCGCGGGAGCTACAGGGTCTTGAGCGCTTCACTGGATTCGTTCTGCAAGGTGCGGCATCTCTCGCGAAGTGCTGCAAGTTATCATAATGATGGTTGCTAAAGCGGCCAGTCGGACGATCCCGAAGCCACGCGGAAGAGATGACCTAAGCACCGCATCGTGGCGAAAAAGAAGACTGGTAAAAGTTTTAACGAGTCCGCACATCCTCGCGCAGCCGACGGCACGTTCACGACGGATTCGTCCGGCACAAAGAAGGGTAGTGGTCGGGCTTACGGTGCTGCGAAACCAGCGAAGGCTGTCGGTCGCGCCACCGGCAGTAACCCAACAGAAAAGGCTTCGCTGCTGTCGTCCGCCAGAAAGGGTGCGAAAAGTCGAGCGGCCCTAGCGAGTCAAGCCGTCACGACACTCCCAAAGCCATTGCGAAAACCGTCGCTGCCGATGGCGGGCGCGGCCAAGAGTTCCAAGCTCAAGATGGTTGAGATGGGCGGTCGAGCCGGACGTGCTGCCGCGAGAGTCGTGAAAGCGGTTGAACACAAAGACTACAAAACGCTCGCCGGGACAGCGGGGCGTAATGCTGCTCGTGTCGCGCATGTCGCGGGTGTCGCGGGCAGGCGTGCCGTACAGGACACGATCGCGATGGGTTATGTCGGCAAAGCGTTGGGCGAAGTAGCAGGCGCGGGGCTGTTGGGACTCGCGAAGAAGGCGGGGAATGCCTTTTCGGGTAAAAAGAGAAGACGGTAGTGTCGACCCGCAACCCCAACCGGACGCCGACAAACTGCATACCCTTGAAGGCAAACATTGAAGCGAGAACTGAATTTTGCGAGGCGTACAGGCACGTTGATTAGTTGGTTCGTCACCGACTTCGCGTGCCACGACCAAACAGGCTTCCTGTGATACCTGGAGATGGCGCATTAAATCCGTTGATCGCTCTTGGTGTACGGTTAGCAAGATTGCGGCGGCGCGCTTGCAAGGCACGTATTCTCGTTGCTGACGCTAATTGCCGCGTTGCCCGTGGGGCACGACTGCCGCGACCAAATAGCGGCAAGCCGCCTCGGTTTGCCGGTTGGGTCGCGAGAAAGTCGTTAGTGGCTCGACCTTTTGTCGTGCCGGGTGCCCGGTTTGCAATATAAGCAACCCTGTTGGCTCTTGCTGTTGCTTGATTGGCGCGCCGAACCCGCCTTACTGCTTTGCTCGCTGCTTCTGATTCGATCGACATAATGCTTGAGTCTGTCGGGTTGGTTCGCCTGAGCGCTCCTGTGACGGTATTGAGTCGTCACGGCGACCAACTTGCTGAAATACCATCAGCGTCGGCTTTTCTAAAGTCTAACATCGCCCTGGCTACCGACGCTGTTTAGGGCGCAGGTCTAGCGGGCGTCGTGTCGATAAGGCTTCACGGGAGCCTTTCGCGGTCTCGCGACGCTAAACTAGGCGCAGTGGGGAGTAAAGGAAATACCTGATGCCATTACCGCGATTCATTAAACCAGCAGGGTTTGGGGTACAGAGTGCAACTGATACCCTCAAACCTGGATTGATCGCCTGGTATGACTTCGAGAATTATAACGACAGCTCGCCCAATGGCTATAACCTGCCGACAGACAATGCTGGCGGATCAGGCAATATTGTGGTGAACGGCAAGCCCGGTCACTGCTGGGATGGGCGATCGTTCAACTACTTCAATATCAGTACATCCTCAGCGCTATACGCAGCTACAGCGTTCACTGTTAGCCAAAGCTTTACTTTTGCTTGCTGGGTTAATGTCCAAGCATGGCAGGTCCCCTCGTCCGGCGGAACAGCCATTATCAACCGAGCAGACACCAGCTTCAATCGGCATTGGGGCTTAAATTACTTCAATGGCAGTCTAACTTTCTATGTAGGCGATCAAACCGGAGCGGGCATCACGCTGGCAGGCTTGACCGACCCACCAACAAACACGTGGCTCTGCTGCATTGGTTGGTTCGATGCTGAAGCCAAAACCGTGAACCTGGAAGTCAACGGTACTTTGGCGCAATCCAGTGCGTTCCCTGGTACTGGTCTTTACGCGGGCAGCAATGTTCTAGTGATTGGCAACGATGTCAACTTTAGCGGCAACCAACGCCTGAACGGGTATCTCGACACCTTAGCGATTTGGCGTACCGCTCTATCGGCGGAGCAAAGAGCCGCTTTCTACAACAACGGCAACGGACGTAGCTATTAATCACGAAAGGTTTGAGAGTCGGATTAATCCTCAACACTGCGGGCAGACTTGAGCAAGCGTCAGATTTGGCAACCTGTACGATCAGGACTAAGGGATTAGGTGCATGGCGATCCTGTCTTAATGGGACTTACAGCCTACGGAGGCAGCGGCAGCGCAAACAGTAAAGCCGTTTGCGTGGTGTACTCCTTTACTGTCAACCCAGTAACGCACATCGCGGAACGATCCTTGAACGTCTGCCGCTGCCACCAAAACAGCGCCCTTGACGACCACCGTTTCTCCAGCCTCAATCACTTGATCAACGAACCCAATCGAAACTGGGATGCCGTCTCGACTCACCGCCGCGATCTCGTCGATGACGATCACTTTGTCTGACAGGTTTGAAATCGTCCCGGACACGCCTTTCCCGTCGGCATCAACGCCAAAAGCCGCGAACTCGATCACTGGTTTTTGGCGACTGAGCGGCTTTTGACTTGCCGTGATTACGGGATTTGGGGCTGTTTTATCGCCACACAGCGACCCCAGGTTTAATGTTTGTCCCGTGACTGTTCTTATGTAGCAAGGGTAGTCCGGCTCTTTCGCGCTTGCACCAACAGCTAGACAAAGAGCGCCAGTGGCAACGGTCAAGATGGCAATGATTCGATTTCTAGGCATGGGGCAACCAGATTGCATTGATCTAGCCTTCCCCATGAAAGAAGCAGTATCCGCAAAACCACCATCAATACCTCCCGATCTTCACAACACTCGCACTCATGCGGTAAATACTCGTCATCGATCCATGCGTGAGCGGTTTCGGCACCCTTCAGGTTAGCCCCTTCCAGATCAGCATCAAACAAGTCAGCACTGCTGAGATCCGCGTAGCTCAAATCAGCACCTTTCAGATTGGCACTGCTGAGATAAGCGCTCCTGAGTTTGGCACGGCTCAAGTTGCAACCTGACAGATCGGCACCATACAGGCTGATCCAACTCAGGTCGGCACCGCTCAGATCGGCACCCTGGAGGTCAGCGTCGTCAAAGTTTCGTTCGCCATCACGGTAACGTTGCAGTAATTCGGTAGCGGTAATCATGATGATGCTCCTTAAATGGTAGAAAGCCACTCCTGGCGATTCAGGAGTGGCCTAAGCGTGGGGTTAAGCCAAGACTGGGACGGCGTTCAGCAATTCAGAGAGTCGAGCGACTTCGATTCCTTCCCGTAGCTCTAATTCGGCTCTAGATAAAGTGCTTGGCAGCGGTGCCTTCCAGGGACTTTCGTTAGGGGTTTCCATCGCGTCCTCCAGATCGAAAATGATGCCGATCCTGTCTTCACAGAGGTAGTCATCGTCGTAGAGGTTCAAAAGGTGGCAAATCTGCCCGACCGAGACCGCATACTCCTCGCAGAGCGTCACGAGCGATTCACGCGCTTTCAGGCGTTGCATCAGCTTCGCGATCCAGGGAGCAGGAGCGAGGCAATCCTTAGTTTCGTCGCGTCGCCACAAGAAGACGATCTGAGCGCAGTCGTAGCGGAAATGCAGCCAGGAGCAGAAATTGTAGAAGCAGGCGTGCATATCCAGGTTGTCGCCGAAGGGGTCACGTACCCACGGGGCAGTTTCGTAAGAGCCGCGATGGTCAAGCGTCACGATCTTGTCGTTAGTGCCCGCGTCCGTGACGGTGACAATCGTTTGAGGGAAGATGGAGGTAGGAATTACAATACGCATGGGATTCTCCTGTTGAATGGGGATTCGGAAAGGCGCTTTCTTCTTGGTCGGAGGGGCGCTTTTCTCTTGTCTTGATACTCTTATTATGGCATATCGTATGTACAAATGCCACATTATTACATAATAATAGCTAATTATAAGGCGATGATCAATCAGCTAATCGTACGTACAAATAAGTACGATTTGCTAAAAATAACGCTATATTGAGGTTGTATTGTTCAATAAAGGAAAGTTGAGCATGACGGTGGCAACTGTGGGAAGAGCGAAAAAGCCAGCTAAACGACAAAACTACAAAATTGCCTACGACGCTCTCGCCGTCCTCAAGGGAATAGCGGTACTGGAGGATCGCAGCGACACTGCTCAACTGGAGCGATGGATTAGGGAGAGCGCTGATCGTTGGCGTTTGGAGAATCCCGCTAAAGTTGAGCAGCTTGATAAGTTGACAGCCGATTTTCTAGCTACTGAAGGGGTTGAAGCCGAGGTTCCGTCAGACATTTCGGCATCGGTTGCTAAACCTGCACCCGCACCCGAAGCAGAAAACGAGACCGAGCCAAGCTGATCAATTTTTGCCTTATCGTTCGGACGCTTACGACGTTCGGCCATAACCAACACCAGGAAGCAAAGCAATGGAAATCATGATTGCGGAACGCCGCACAGTTCCGATCGGGCTAAAAACTGTTGACGGCTTCATGCTGCCGGACACAACTTACACGATGTCGCAGACGCAGGCGGCGGAGGTGATCAAAAAACCCGAATCTCACGCCCGTCGGTTTTTGACATCAACAGCGATCAAAACCCGAATGGGCGGCACATTCGCGCCCGTCACGGTCGAGATTGAACCGGAAGCAACACGCGTTAGTGGTCGCGGTCGATTCAACGCGTTACCACTCAAAGTGGTCTCGGCGTATTGGCTCACGCAGGCGATGCAGGGCAACCGCGAAGCTGGCGATCTGTGTTGGGCGCTCTTGACAGAATCGTTAGAACGGCGCTTCGATGTAGCGTTTGGTCGCGAACGCAGTCAGGCTGAATACGATATGGCGTTAGCGCGATCGCTCGACCAGATCAGAACGTTAGAGTCGAGCTTGAACGAACTGGGTGAAGCTTACGCGCAGGATGACAACCTTGCGGCGGAGAATCGGTTTTTATGGCAATTCCTGAGCCAGCATGGTCTTGATCCGTACCGTTAACAAGAGGTGTTATGTCAAGAGCGCTTTCGTTGCCGTGAAGAGTGGGCGGCGATCTTGTAAGTAGTCAGCCTCAGGAGTTGGCATATGCTGGATTTACCAGCAAGTAAGATTTTTGATCTGAGGTGCAGCTATGCAGCTAAGAGGAGTAGTTGCACTATGCTTTCATTCAGCAGCGCTTGAACACTCATTAATCATTCAACCGTACACAGGCATAGCACCATGACGGAAGCCGATTTAACAAGAATTCGATCATGGCTCTATGCAGAGCGTGTCGATGCGGCAGTGATTCAAGTTGATATTCACTTTTGGAAGGTCAACACAATCAGCGGTCTTCAATACATCCCTCCGATGTCAGAGGAAGTGACGAAATTCCGCTTCCTCGACAACCCGCCAGGTTGGCTCCGCCAGCTAGCTCGTCAAGAACCTAAAACCATTTGACGAGTAATCAAGCCAAGCGCTTAAATGCCCTATTGTTTGAAGCCGGAAACTAGAAAAGCTTCAGGCTTGATAACCGACGCTGTCTTCATAACGACGAACGTAACTCTCTAACAAAGTGAAGTCCCTACTGTTTGTATGCGTACCATCTATGAGGGTATCCACAAAACTGTGGATAAAACAAACTCCCATCCGTTCAAGAAGGGGCATTTGCCTATTAGGCGACGATCAATTAGTATCTTGGGGTTCTGCTACCCAGTAGGAGAAGACTTTTCAATGAGGTGAAAACCGCTTAGGAGGCGGTCGCTCTATCCTGCTGAGCTACAGCCCCAGATATGGGGTGATTATAGCAAGTCTCGATCGCGTGCAGTAGATCTTGCTCTCACAGGAGCTTACACATGTGAGGCAAGCTGTGCTAGAGCGGTTTTAGTTGGGTGACCTTAAGCTTAAAGTTGCCGCCTGCCAACTCACCAAACGCGCGGACGCGAATAAAGTAGGTACCTGTTTTTGTAATGCGGGTGAAGAGGAGCGAGTTGGTACTCCCGTCTGGGCCATCATCGTTTTCGGCAACGGTGGAGCCATCGCTGCCCAACAGGGTCACGATCGTGTCGAAATTTTCAGATGTGAGGTCGATCGACAGTTGGTCTCCCTCTTTAAGCTGCAACACGTAATCGCGCGCAAACCCGCCCTGCCCGGTTGGCACATCTTTGTCAGTCAGTTTATCGGTAATCGACTTGCCTGACGTAATGGGAATGGGCTTGTAGATCACGGTTTGGGCTCTACTCGTCAACGCATTCAAGTTAACTGCAACCAGCACTAACGGTACAATCAACGTCAAACGAAGCCTAGAGAACACACAGTAATTCATGAATGCGGTTGGTTGGGTAGCAAGATTCAAGCTCGTGAATATTATGACTCACTGCTGTTTGAACGATGCAGAAGCGGAGGAAGTTTGAGTGAAGAGTGTTGAGTAAGCAATCAGGAGACAAGCTCCTGAGAGCGACATTCGGCGAGTGCTCAATCGAAACCGCTAGCCGAATAGGAGTCCTTCTTTGACACGTCAATTCAGCCTTCAGCCTTTAGCCTTCTACCCTCTGCCTTCACCCTTTAGTCACCTCTGCAAGTGCTTGCTCCAGGTCGTCTACCGAACTTAGCCCTGTTAACGTTTCGCCGTTCATGACAAAGAAGGGTGTGCCGGTCAGTCCTAACTTTTTGCCCAGATCAATATCTTGCTGGATGGCCGCTTCCGCATTCGCACGATCGCGATCGAACCGCTTCAAATCCAGATTCAGTGACTTCGCTGTAGCCTGATAGAACGGCTCACCAAGCTGATCCTGATGGGTGAAGAGCGCATCGTGATACTCCCAAAACTTACTCTGTTGTCCTGCGGCCCAGGCTGCTTTCGCGGCGGGCATGGCTTCTGCATGAATGCTCGTCAGGGGAAAGTGCTTGTAGACAAGGGTGACAACATCACTATGCTTTGCCATGAATGGCTGGAGGATGGCGTGGGCTTTGCTGCAGTAGGGACACTGAAAGTCAGAAAACTCGATCAGCAGGACTTTACCGGCTTTAGCACCTGTCGTTGGAGACGACCCAATGACGGCTTTGGGATTGGTTGTTGTCTGCTTTAAGAAGGCTTGCTGCTCTTGCTGTTGGGCGGCTTGCTGCTTGCGCTGATAAGCCTGCACCGAATCCAAAATGGCTTCTGGGTTGTCTCGAATGATCTGTAAGACTTGCTCTTTGAGTTGGGGGCTAATTTGGGTATCGGCTTTGAGGGGGGTGGAGCAGCCGAAGAGGGCGAAACACATCAGCATAAGCCCTGCTACCCAGGCAGACCAGCGCATCGGAAACAGATTTCGCTTTGAGACCATCGCCATACCCTTCAACCGCAAATTGCTTATTACGACTCAGGCAACTCTAACATTTCAGGGAGACCGCGATCGGTGAGCTTTACCTTCTTGCCTTTGAATAGCCATTAGCTATCAGTTCTCAGTTCTCAGCGATTTCGATCACTGTACTAAGCAAGCGGTGATTCTTTCTAAGGCTTTACTGCCGCTTTGCTTTAACGGCTGATGGCTGACCGCTAACCGCTGACGGCTAAACACGCGATCGCGTTTACGCTGAACCGTATACTGTAGTTTGCACATAGAGTCAGAACGAGGTTAAGGCATGGCATCCATTCGCAGGGCTTCCATTCGCGAATTGCACCAGCAGCTTATGAGCAAAGAGCGATCAGCCGTTGAAATTGTGCAGCAAGCCCTCGACCAGATTCAGGCATTGGAGCCAACCCTGCATAGCTTTTTGCAGGTCACAACGGAGCATGCCTTAGAGCAAGCGCGTCAGGTCGATGCCAAAATTGCCGCTGGTGAAACGGTGGGGCTGTTGGCAGGCATTCCGATCGGCATTAAAGATAACCTCTGCACCAAAGGCGTTCCTACCACGTGTGCATCTCGCATTTTAGAGAATTTTGTGCCGCCCTATGAATCGACGGTGACACAAAAGCTGGCGGATGCCGGAGCGGTCATGGTCGGCAAGACCAATCTTGATGAATTTGCAATGGGCGGCTCGACAGAAACATCTGCCTTTGGGCTAACGGCGAACCCGTGGGACACGTCGCGCGTACCGGGTGGCTCATCGGGTGGCTCGGCGGCGGCAGTGGCAGCAGGGGAATGCACGGTGTCACTAGGTTCTGATACGGGTGGGTCGATCCGTCAGCCCGCCTCCTTCTGCGGCATTGTGGGCATGAAGCCAACCTATGGTCTGGTGTCGCGTTATGGCCTCGTGGCGTTTGCGTCTTCGTTAGATCAGATTGGCCCTTTTGCTCGATCGGTCGAAGATGCAGCCATTCTGCTCGGGGCGATCGCAGGTTATGACGCGCAGGACTCGACCAGTCTCAAGGTAGACATCCCCGATTACACCCAATACCTGACCCCCGACCTTAAAGGCAAAAAGGTGGGCGTGATTAAAGAAACCTTTGGTGAAGGGCTTGATCCAGCCGTGGAAAAAGCGGTGAGAACGGCGATCGACCAACTCAAAAGCCTGGGAGCCGAAATCCAGGAAATCTCCTGCCCCCGTTTCCGCTATGGCATTGCCGCCTACTACATCATTGCGCCGTCTGAAGCCTCGGCAAACCTCGCCCGTTACGATGGGGTGAAATACGGCGCTCGCGTTGCTGATGCCGAAAACCTGATGGATATGTACACCCGCACCCGTGCTGAAGGCTTTGGTGCCGAAGTCAAGCGTCGCATCATGATTGGCACCTACGCGCTCTCGGCGGGTTACTACGATGCGTACTACCTCAAAGCGCAGAAAGTGCGAACGCTCATCAAGCAAGACTTTGAAGCTGCCTTCGGACAGGTAGATGTCTTAGTCAGCCCCACCGCACCGTCTACCGCCTTCAAAGCAGGCGACAAAACGACCGATCCCCTCAGCATGTACCTCATCGACCTGATGACGATTCCCGTGAATCTGGCGGGACTCCCCGGCATTAGCGTTCCCTGTGGCTTTGATGATCAGGGGTTGCCGATCGGTCTCCAAATTATCGGCAACGTTCTGCGCGAAGATCAGGTCTTTCAGGTTGCCTACGCCTACGAGCAAGCAACTGAGTGGCACAAGCAAAGTCCAACGGTGAAGTGATCGATCGCAAACAGCAAGCATTCAGCAGAGACATCAAGCGTTCTGATTTGAAACGAAGACGTTCCAGCTTGAATGCAAAGATCTATAAGAAAAACTTAGAGCATTTCGGTCTGAAGTCCCAGTGTTCTGATTTTAAATGTGATCGTTGCGACTTTCGATGAGACGATTCCTGTTTTGAGTGAGAACGTTCCTACTTAGAGATAAGTTTTCCTCATCTCAAACAGAGAGCGTCCAACTCAAAACAGCAGTGTTCCTGTTTCAAACAAGAACGTTCTGATTTTGGATAGGAATATTCCAGCTTCAGGTAAGAATCGTCTCACTCAAAGTCGGAGTGCTCTCGCTTCAAATAGGAATATCCTGACTCAGAACAGAAGTTGTCCGTTATTGAACGAGAACGTACTGCGTTTAAACAAACCCATTCCGATCGCAAGCGGAGAACATCTCGCCGTCGAGGAGAATACTGGAGCTTCAAGCAAAAAGACTCTCATTTAACCCCAACCCCCAACCCCCAACCCCCAACCCCCAACTTCTGCCATAGAACTGCATTTATGCTGAAAAACAAGTCATGCTAAAGGTGAGAATTCTAGGAGAGAGAATTCTAAGATTGACGTATGTCGGTGCAGATTCTGATTTGCACTGATTCATGTAATGGGATGCGACTGTGGCTAATCTCTACCGGCTCGATCAGATTCAACAGCACCATCGGGTTGTAGTTGGCAACAAAGCGTTTTACCTGGGGCAATTACTGCAAAAGGATTTTCCCGTTGTGCCAGGCTTTGTGGCGTCTGCTGGCATGCTGAGTCAGTTTCTAGAATCGATCGACTGGTCAGAGCCACTCTTTGCAGATCTACCCCACTCGTCGTTGCGCTTAGATCTTGGCAATCCACGACAGTTACAGGCGATTGCGCAGCAACTACGTCAGTCCATTGAAGAGCCGCCCTTTCCAGACGCGTGGCTAACCGAACTGAACGACTCAATCCAACCGCTAAATGCTTCTGTGCTGGTGTTACGCCCTTCGCTGTTTGTTAAAACAACGGCTGATAATACTGCGAAACTGGGCGCGATCGCCCACGGCAGAAGCTCGGCGCTCTTTGATATCCAGCTTTGCCACGCTACGGCTGCGGATGTCGCTCAGGGGTTGAAATGTCTGTGGGCACAGCTTTTTCGAGCCAAAAGTTTATTCTACTGGCAGCGTTTAGGCATTCATTTGCAGCAGGTCAAACTAGCTGTGCTGGTGCAACCGCTGCGACCCGCCATTGCCTCTGGAACGGTGCAGAAGCTCGGCGATATGGTGCAAATTCAGGCTACCCCTGGTCTGGGGATGGCGATCGCCTGGGGCGAAGTTATCCCAGATGTGTATCAGGTTCAGGCAGCGAGTGGTCTTGTTTCTTCGCGGCAGTTGGGCAACCGGGCGATCGTGTATCAAGCGGCAGAACCAACAGCGAAACACGAGCCTGACGCTACCAGGCTTCCTGATGCATCTGATTTGTCCCCCTTGCCGGATGTGTCCTCAAGTCCTCTGCTCATTACATTTGCCCCAGACCACACCGTATCAGCGGCGGTTAATCTATCGTCCCCATCCCCGGTTGCCCAACTACCTTCATCAGCGTTGGTGCGGCCTTTGCTGCAGACCGATTTTCCGCACGACAGCCTGCCACGGCTCTTTTCTCTGAACGACACCCAAATCCATACCCTGGTGCAGCTTGTTCAACGAGTGACAACAGAGACGGGGTATGTAGCGTCTCTAGAATGGACGCTTTATGCAGAAGATGAACCGCCACAGCTTTGTTTGACTCAGCTCATTACACTTTCAACCGAAGTACCCTCGCATAAGCTGCACGACGCGGGAGAATCTCCAATCTCGATGCTGGCTACCCTCGATCGCTCAGCCCCTACCGCATCGCCACCAGATTCTGAGCCCTCTCTTGCTGCACTGAGTCAGGCAGACCCAAGCGCGATCCTTGAGCCACAGGCGTTACTGGTGAGTGGGTTGGCAGCGGCACAGGGTCGATCGATTGCCCGTGCGACAATTCTCCTATCTCTACAAGACTCGATCACTGCCATCCCACCAGGAACGATTTTGGTCGGTGAGATGCTATTGCCCCACTACCTGCACTTGATCAAGCAAGCGGCTGGCATTGTCTTAGAGCAGGGGAGTATGACCTCCCATAGCGCCATCATTGCGCGGGAGATGGGTGTTCCTGCCGTGATTGCTGCGACTGATGCCACGCGTCACATTCAACCCGGTGAACTCATTCTGATTGATGGCGATCAGGGCAGGGTGTACCGAATGTCAGACATGCTGCAACCGTTGACCGTTGTGCCGTCTGCCCCATCGAAGGGGATGATGACAGCCCTCGATCGCCCACCGTTAGGGACGCGATTGATGGTCAATCTCAGCCAGCCCGACCATCTGGATACTATTGCAGCCTTACCGATCGACGGTATTGGTCTCCTCCGAGGCGAACTGTTAGCACTTTCGGCACTGGAGCAACAGCATCCCCTTCAGTGGGTGCAGCGTGGACGCAGTGAGGTACTGGTAGAGCGTTTGGCTGACTATTTGACGCGGTTTGCGGCGGCTTTATCGCCTCGTCCGGTGTTTTACCGTTCGCTCGATTTGCGATCGCATGAAGCCAGAGGTTTACTGGGTGGTGAAACCATTCCTCTAGAGGTTAACCCAACGCTCGGTCTACATGGCACTTTCAGCTATTGCCTCGACTCAACCCTGTTTGATCTGGAACTGGCAGCGCTGGCGCAGGTGCAAGCGAAATACCCGAACCTTCACCTGCTCTTACCTTTTGTGCGTACCGTTGAGGAGTTTTCTTTCTGCCGTCAGCGTGTGCAAGCGGCAGGGTTACTCCAAAAGCCTCAATTCCAACTGTGGATTATGGCAGAGGTGCCGTCCGTTTTGTTCTTGCTGCCGGATTATGTGCGTGCAGGGGTGCAGGGCATTGCGATCGGCACGAATGACCTCACCCAGTTGCTTCTGGGGGCAGACCGCGACAGTGGCACGATGGCATCAGCGTTTGATGCCCGCCATCCAGCGGTGAGGGCTGCGATCGCCCAACTCATTCAACAAGCTAAACAGGCAGGCATTTCCTGCTCAATTTGTGGGCAAGCACCTTCGCATGACTCTGACCTGATTGAGGACTTAGTCCAATGGGGGATTACGTCCATTTCGGTTGATCCAGGCGCAGTCGATGATACCTATTGGGCAATCGCCCGTGCTGAGCGACGACTGTTGCTAGGCAAAGCTCGTCACCGTGAGCTTGATCGTTAGCGGATACTCTGGTAATTGCAATGGGTCAATCAGCGTGGTGAGCCGAAACGGCATATTGTTCCTGATGATTTGCTTTCACCAGACAGGTTGCCAGCGATCGCAGCATGGTTTGAGTCGTTTCGAAATCCACGCAGGCATCGGTAATGCTTTGACCGTACACCAGTTGGCTTAAATCCTTAGGAAGCTTCTGGTTGCCTGCTTTCAAATGGCTCTCGATCATGACGCCCATAAGATGTTGAGAGCCAGCTACCACCTGATCAGCAATGTTTTGAAGGGCGATCGGTTGATTGGTGTAGTCCTTCGCGGCATTGTCGTGGCTGCAATCAACCATGACGCGAGGATTAAGGCCATTCTGAGTGAGTTCAGCCGCTGCTTTTTCGACGTTTAAAGTGTCGTAATTTGGGCCATGCTTACCGCCACGCAGCACTAGATGGGTATCGGGCGTGCCCGTTGTCGTGACGATGCTAGCTAACCCGTGAAAATTAATTCCCAAAAAGCGATGGGGTTGACTCGCGGCAAGCATGGCATTGACCGCAATGCGGAAGCCGCCATCCGTGCCGTTCTTAAACCCAACGGGCATGGAAAGCCCGGATGCCATCTCACGGTGGGTCTGGCTTTCGGTCGTGCGTGCCCCGATCGCCGTCCACGAAATCACATCCGCAATGTATTGAGGAATGATGGGGTCGAGTAGCTCAGTAGCGGCGGGAAGTCCCAAATGGGCAAGATCGAGCAACAGCTTACGGGCCAGTCGCAACCCGGTGTTGATGTCATAGCTGCCGTCCAGGTGGGGATCGTTGATCAGTCCTTTCCAGCCGATCGTGGTGCGCGGTTTTTCAAAGTACACCCGCATCACAATTTCAAGCTCGTCTGCCAATTCTGTGCGCAGGGCTGCCAGCTTTTCACCATACTCGTAAGCCGCATTCACATCATGGATGGAGCATGGGCCGACGATCACCAGCAAGCGTCGATCTTCACTGCGCAAAATATTACGGATGCGATCGCGCGTTTCAGTGACTAGAAGTGCCGCTTTTTCGGTAATGGGCAAGTCGCCGTGGACAAACTCTGGACTTAGCAGCGGACGAGTTTCAACGACATGAAGATCGGAGGTTTGATGCATGGGATTGTGAATAGTTCGACGAAGGCTTGAAGCAGTCGATTGTTGAGGCTTTGGTAATAGGGAGGCGTAAGCAGGCAAATAGTAGCGATCGCGTCATTCCCTCCTACACTAAATTACCTGCATATTGGCTCATTTGACAGGCAACTTGTTCAGAGGACGACGCATCGCTACAAGCAAGCCGCTACATCAGAGGCATGGTTATAACCCAAATAAACCCAACGAATGGTTCGCTTGCTCCTAGAAATTAATCGTTGACAACTGCCAGCGACAACCCGCCCATGTTTTCTTCACAACCTCTAAACGATCGCCAGAAGCTGAAGCATTCGTTGCAGGGGGATCTTCACTAGGGCTGACTGGTTGACTAACTCACGCCCCAAATCGTAAACCGCCTGTTCCAAAAAGTAATAGTCGAGCAGTACCTGCAACTCTTGCTCTGTTTTGGGCAGAAAGCTACCCTGGTTTGCGGTGGCAAGATATGACTTGATGAAGGCGATGCTAACCCAGCGCTGCCAGAAGTCTGTCCACTGCTGCATTTGCGGCAACTGTTCCGACTGGCTCATACCGCTTTCAATCTCCTGGTCAAGCGCCACGCTAGCAGCATAGTAGAACGATTGAATCATGCCAGCAACATCGCGCAGGGGCGATCGCTTCATCCGTCGTTCGCTCAGGCTCCGGGCCGGATCACCTTCAAAGTCAATAATGAAAAAATCTTTGCCCGTAAACAGCACCTGTTCGAGATGGTAATCGCCATGATAGCGGGTTCGTAGTGCCGTAATTTTGTGGTTCAGCACGGATTGAAACCGCTGCAAGCAGTCGTCCTGCTGGCTCAGTACCGCTTTGGCAAACGGTTGGGTGTTGGGTGATAGGGTATGGAGTCGATTTTTGAGCAGTAACAGCACCTGCCCGGTCAGATTACGGCTGTACTGGTAAATCGATCGCTGGTAAAGCGTCGTAAATGGTTCTGGCGCAAAGGCAGGATTCTCTCGATCGGATGCTAACGCAAGATGGAGTTCAGCGGTACGTTGCCCCATTAGCTGGACATTTGCCAGATAGGTGTTGATGGCCTTACAAGCCGGAATTTGTGACGATGCCAGGCTGGGCGGGCACGACGGGAAGGGAAAAAAGACGTCTGCGGAGTCGTCACTCGTGACCGTGTCGCCCTCAAGGGTTGGCTGTAGGCTCTCTAGAAGTGAGCTAGACGGCATTGGTACTTCGGTGATGTCTGATTGATGCATCACGACGAGTTCAAAGTAGTCGCGCAAATTATCAAGCGTATAATCCCAGGCGCTGCGCGTATCAGGGATAAACTCCTGCAAAATGCCCACCGTAATCGGTTCGGTGTTGGGACAGTGGTACTCCAGGGTGCCTGCGATCGAGGGCATGAAGGGAAAGCGCTGATGGTCATCCAAAAAGCGCCGCATTTCAAGATCGGGATGGATGCCTTCTTCTACTTTTTGAAAGAGCTTCAGGATCAGACGGTTCTGCGACACGACCTCGCTGGTGTCGGCATAGGTAATCAAGGTGTTGTTGTGCATGCTCTTGAGGAGCGCTGGCGTGAGGGACGGTGTGTCACCTCTAAGCGACGCAAATAGGTGCGTCGGAGTGGCAACCAGTTGACTGGTCGTGTCTTTGTATCGCTGCTTTTGGGCAATTCCATCCAGTAACGCGCTTAGAAACGCTGGATCAACGATCGCGTCAAACAATACCGCCACATCGTCCCGATCAAGGGGGTTCAGCCGTGCAACGACCGCTTGAGGCGTGTCTGTCAGCAACTGGAGTGCCTGGTTCCCTTCGGCATAGGCCAGAAACAGCACGTAGGTTTGGGGACTCCCCTGAATATAATCGACGTGCAGTGCCAGCATGTAGGCGTGGCTGTCCTTGTAGGGAATGGCGATCGCGTCATCAATGCGGGCTGTCTGGACGGTACGCGTTCTGCCACCAAACCACCGACGGTTAGCTAAATATTCTGGCAGCAAGGTTTCCAGACTAGCGGTGAAGCTGCGCGTTTGAGCAGACTGCAAGGACGCAAACGCGGTTTGCCATGTGCCGCTCATGGCCAGGGTAGGACGTTCTGTCTGAGGCAAAGCGGGCAGGGAAATGACCTGTGGTTTGAGCGTGAACCAGTAGACTGCATAGGCTCCCAGGCTGAGGAAGTACGGCGCATCGTCGATCGCGGGAAACTCGGTGCGTCCAAAAATCTCGATCGGTGCCCGCCCCTTGAAGGAGGATAAATCTAGCTCTACTGTCTGCACAAAGCGGGAAAGGTTTGCCACCACCAGGATCTGCTCGTCATCGTAGGTGCGTGTAAATGCAAGCACTTTCCGATTTTCGGGATGCAAAATCTGAAAATCACCGCTACCCAATGCCTGAAAGCGCTTCCGCATAGCAATGAGCCGCTTTGTCGCGTTCAGTAGGGAATTTGGGTTTGCCCGCTGTGCTTCGACGTTAACCGTAGCGTAGTGGTACTCTGCTTCCACAATGAGCGGCAGGTACAGGCGTTGGGGACTGGCATAGCTGAAGCCAGCATTCCGGTCAAAGTTCCATTGCATCGGCGTCCGCACCCCATTGCGATCGCCCACGTACACATTGTCACCCATGCCAATTTCGTCACCGTAGTAGAGTACGGGCGTTCCGGGCAGCGAGAGCAGGAGGCTGTTGAGGAGTTCAATTTGACGACGATCGTTCCCTAGCAGTGGAGCCAACCGCCGTCGAATGCCCAAATTCACCCGCATCTCTGGATCTTGAGCATAGACCCGATACATAAAGTCTCGGTCTTCATCCGTCACCATTTCCAGCGTCAGTTCGTCGTGGTTCCGCAAAAACAAACCCCACTGGCAGTTATCGGGAATGGCGGGCGTTTGCTGCAAAATGTCGGCAATGGGAAAGCTATCCTCCATCCGCAGTGCCATAAACAGGCGTGGCATCAGCGGAAAGTGAAAGTTCATGTGGCATTCATCGCCATCACCGTAGTAGGCAGCAGCATCTTCAGGCCACTGGTTCGCCTCTGCCAGCAGCATCCGGTTAGGAAACTTTTCGTCAACATGCTTGCGCAGTTGCTTCAAAAACGCATGGGTTTCGGGCAAATTCTCGCAATTCGTGCCATCCCGTTCATACAGGTACGGCACTGCATCCATCCGCAGCCCATCCACCCCCATAGCCAACCAAAAATCCAGTACGTCAAACACCGCCTGACGTACCGCAGGATTGTCGTAGTTCAAATCGGGCTGATGGGAGTAAAAGCGATGCCAGTAGTAGGCTTTGGCGACAGGATCCCACGACCAGTTTGAGGTTTCAAAATCCTGAAAAATAATGCGCGCTTCCTGATATTTCTCTGGGGTGTCGCTCCAAACGTAAAAGTCCCGTTCTGAGCTATCTTTTGGCGCTTTGCGTGCCCGCTGAAACCACGGATGCTGATCAGACGTGTGGTTTACAATCAGCTCAATGATGACGCGAATGCCCCGTTGGTGTGCGGCTTGTAGAAGTTCTTTAAAGTCGTCCAGCGTGCCGTAAATGGGATTGACGTTCACATAATCGGCAATGTCATACCCGTCATCGCGTAGAGGCGACGGGAAAAACGGCAATAACCAGATGGCTGTTACGCCCAAATCTTGTAAATAATCCAGCTTTTCGGTTAAGCCTCGAAAGTCGCCAATGCCATCGCCGTTGCTGTCCGCAAAGGCGCGTACAGGCACTTCGTAGATAATGGCATTCTTAAACCACAAAGGATCGTTTTTCAAGATTAGACTGTCCACTGACGCAAACGACTCAAACACGTTAACTGAAACAGGGCTTTTCGTCATCTTGCAAAGGTAGGAACGACCCTTTTGCCTGCAACGTCTGGCTTTCAACGTTTAGCGCTTCGCTTGCAGCGCTGAATGTCAGCCAACGGTTGACTGCTTTAGATACAGCCTCTCTTCGCACAACAGAGAAAAGATACGCCTTTCGATCGCCACCCCCTTAAAAATAACTGCCCTACGGTAGGTGTGTTCAATCGAAGTCCCTTCATACTGAGTATGGCGATTCGGTTTTAGCGAAATCGAAGTTATCCCCTTCAGGTTTAGTCTGGTTGGTGCGCCTTGTTTGCTTGTTTGTAACCCGTTCTTCCAAAAACTATGGCTTTTCAACGTGCCAGCGGTGTCTTGCTCCACCCAACCTCTCTACCAGGTCGCTTTGGTATCGGCGATTTAGGTAAAGCAGCCTATGAATTTGTCGATTTTTTGGCGAACAGTGGTCAAACGCTATGGCAGGTCTTGCCGTTGGGGCCAACGGGCTACGAGCATTCGCCTTACATCATGAATTTCAGCACTTTTGCAGGCAATCCGCTGCTCATTGACCTGGAACAGTTGGTCAGTGATGGGCTGCTGGACGCTAATGAACTAGCCCCGATCGCCGACGATAATCCCGATCAGGTCAACTTCGATCGCGCGATTGCACACAAGATGCACCTGCTGAAACTGGCGTACGATCGGTTTCAAAAGGCACGATCGTCTGAAGGACAAGCGCCCGAACAGCACGCTCAATTCAACCAATTTCTTCAGGAACAAGCTTCCTGGTTGGATGACTTCACGCTGTTTATGGCGTTGCTAGAAGCCAATGGGGGAAAAGGTTGGCATCAATGGGAACCTGCGATCGCCCGGCGTGATCCGGACGCTATCAACACGCAAAGAGAAGCCTTAAAAGACCGCATTCAATTCCAGCAATTTTTGCAATTCATCTTTTTCGAGCAGTGGCGAACATTGCGCCAGTATGCGAACAGTAAAAACATCAAAATCATTGGTGATATTTCTATTTACGTTTGCCATAACAGCTCTGATGTATGGGCTGCTCCAGATTTGTTCAAACTTGATCCAAATACGTTTGAACCTGCGTTTATTGCAGGCGTGCCGCCCGATTATTTCAGCGCGACCGGACAGCTTTGGGGCAACCCGGTTTACAACTGGGAACAGGCACAAAAAACAAATTTTGCCTGGTGGATTAAGCGTTTTCAGGTGACCTTGCAATACGTGGATATCGTTCGTGTTGACCACTTCCGTGGCTTTGAAGCCTATTGGCAGGTGCCTGCGGGTGAAGAGACTGCTATTAACGGTGAATGGATCAAAGCGCCTGGTGACGTATTTTTTGAAGCGCTGGGCAACGCGTTAGGAAGGCTGCCCATTCTGGCCGAAGATCTGGGCATCATTACGCCTGAAGTGGAAGCCTTGCGCGATCGCTTCGACTTCCCCGGCATGAGAATCTTAATGTTTGCCTTTGGGGATGACCCAAACAACGCTTATTTGCCCCATAACTATGTGAGAAATACCGTGGTTTATCCTGGCACCCATGACAACGACACCGTCATTGGCTGGTGGCAACAAGCCAGTGAAACCGAGAAACAATTCCTGGCGAAATATTTTGGCTACACCTCACCCGATGCCATCTCTGATATTAATTGGCTGTTCATTCGTACCGCCTTAGCCTCCGTTGCCGATCTAGCCATTATTCCCTTACAGGATTTGTTGGATTTAGATGGTTCCGCGCGCATGAATGATCCCAGCCACAACGATGGCAACTGGCGCTGGCGTTACCGCAGTTCTGAACAATTGACGGAGGCGTTGAGCGATCGACTGCTCGCGCTCACGCAACTCTACAGTCGTTAACGGTCGTTTTCACCGAACGCAGCGCACTTTTGTAATACCACCAACCCTATTGAAGCGTTCCGATACAACGGGGTTGTTTGATTGCAACGTGACACATCAGTTTTCGATGCTAACAATGTGCGCATGTATCGGCAGATTCATGAGAAGTTGTAGCAGGAAGGTACAGGAGAGACAACAGGGCAGGGCTGACGGAACGCGCGAACGCGCTCCTGCCCCAATGGCTTGTACATATCAAGGCAATACATAAACTTTCCTGAAGGTAGGCAGTGTTGACGTGTGGCGATCCCTTGATAGCCTCGTTGCTGGTAAAAGCCGATCGCATTGAGAGCAGCGTGTACGTGCAACTGGCTCACCCCCTGTCTTACTGCAACCTCTTCGAGTGCTCGCAAAAGTTGAGACCCTACGCCCTGTCGCCCAGCCGTCGGATGGACATACAGTCCCCGAAGTAATCGCTCGGCTGGTACTAACACGCCAAACCCTACAATCTGGTCTACCTGTTTAGCCACCAACCATACACCACTAGAAGCCTTGAGCATACATTCAAAGCGCTCTATGCGCGTAGGTGTCGGGGTTGGTGACCAATCGTGAAGAATCGCTGGTTCATAAAATTGAGCAGCCGTCTGGTGAACAGCGGCGTGATGAATGTCAACAAGAACGGCTGCATCCTGACGTTGCGCAGACGCAAGGCAAGCAGGAGAGAGTAAGGTAGAAGGCATAGGAACTCACAGCGCAACAGTAGTTTGTTTATGACTGTGGTGAATGAGCCTGTGATCTTAGTCTGCCCAGTTGCAATACAACTCCAGTTGGCGCGATATTTCAATGCTGTTTCAATGCTGTTTCAATCTGATTGCTAAAAGCTGAGGGCTAATGACTGAATTCAGCGTCAAGCAAACAAACAGTTACCAACTCCGCCGTTAGAGTCGATCGTCGCTATCTTGGCCTATCAGTGCGGTGGTTCTGCAACTGTTTTGTGGTTCAACCTAATGGTTAACCGACGCCGTCTCGATCGCGTACACCTTGTCTAGCTGCAAGAAGGTGTGTAGCAAAACGTTTGCGCCTTGAGTGCAGTGTTCGGGAGCGGTGTATTCATCCACCGAGTGACTAATCCCGCCCTGGCTCGGCACAAAGATCATGCCCATATCGGTGAAGCGTCCAATCTCCTGGGCGTCGTGTCCTGCACGACTGGGGAGATAGGTGTAGGGCAAATCCAGTTGCTCAGACACTTGCTTGATCACATCCTTGATGTGGGGTGCAGCGAGCGTCGGCAGAATATGGAGGGTTTCGCGGAGGGTGAATTCGGTATTGGTGGCAGTGGCGATCGCGGCGAACTCATCTTTCATGCGGCTGACTAGCAATTCCAGGTGCTCCTGTGATAGATCGCGTAGATCAATCCGAAAATCGACGTTGCCGGGAACCGTATTCGTAGCATTGGGTGACACATTGAGATAGCCCACAGTGGCGACTTGATCACCCGGAATCTCTGTCCCAATCCTGTTTACAGCCAGAACCATTTGCGCAGCCGCTACCAGAGCATCTTTTCGCATGTGCATTGGCGTGGTGCCTGCGTGGTTCATGCGTCCCATCACGTTCACCGCAAAACGATACTGCCCCACAATGCCTTCAACAACCCCGATCGGCAGTCCGAGGTGTTCCAGCACGCCACCTTGCTCCACATGGAGTTCCACAAAAGCCACTATTTGGGAACGATCGCGCTTTGCAGTGGCAATTTTTGACCAATCACCACCCACTTTTTCCAGACATGTCTGAATCGGTGTACCATCCAGACGCGCGTAATACTCAGCGGTTTCTTTCACTTCACCGGCCATCGCTTTGCAGCCCAGCACCGAGCGTTCTTCATCTGTAAAGACGATAACCTCGATCGAGTGGTCAAGCCGAATATCTGCTTCGTGAAGCGAACGCACCATCTCAATGCCTGCCAGCACGCCCAGACAGCCATCGTAGCGCCCTGCAATGGGCACTGTATCGATATGGGAGCCTGTGGCCAGAACTGGCGCATGGTCATACCGTCCAGCATAGCGTCCAATAATATTGCCTGCTGCGTCAACGCGAACGGTCATGCCAGCAGCAGCCATCCAGCCTTTTACCTGCTGGCGAGCGAGTAAATCATCAGTTGTGAAGGCAACGCGACTCACGCCCCCGTCTGGCAGCTTACCGATTTGAGCCAGTTGAGACAGCGAGCGGTTGAGGCGATCGCCGTTGACTGTGAGTGTAGAAAGAACAGGCATAAACATCCCCTCGATCGTGATTTGCAATGTACTGGCTTGTCACAAAACGCTGGCTTGTAACAAAGAACGTGCTAACCCTAAACTTAGAACAATCAAAGAAAACGCAGTAGTTCAGGCTGTACAAAAGATTAGAATCCCTATTGTTACGAATCGAGAGGCAAAATGACCGAAGCAACTGGTGTAAAGCGAGTGTTTATCTGTGGTTCTGCACTGCGGGGACAACCTGACCACGGCAACTTACAAGCAGCAACCTTTATCCGGGAAGCAAAAACGCGCCCACAGTATCGCCTACACTCTGCGGCAAATGGTTGGCATCCTGCAATTTACGAGGTGACAGAGGGGGGGATTTCTATTCCCGGTGAAGTATATGAACTGACGATCGCCCAGTATGAGCACCTCCTGGCAACTGAACCACCTGATATGTATCCTGCCGATGTGGTGCTGGAAGATGGCGAGGTGCTGACGGCCATTCTGTATCCTCGTGAACTGGTCGAAAAATACGGCTGGGAAGATATTTCGCATCTGGGCGGCTGGGCAGCGTATAAAGCCAGCCTTGCAAAGGAATAGGGGGGAGTTGGGAGTTGGGAGTTGGGAGTGATTGATGAGCCAGTCATGGGCGATCGATCCTTGATGCAGCGCTGTCTGGCGTTGGCGCGACAGGCTCTGGGACGCACAGCACCCAACCCGCTTGTGGGGTCGGTCATTGTTCAAGAGGGTGCGATCGTCGGGGAAGGCTTTCATCCTGCTGCGGGGCAACCCCATGCCGAAGTGTTTGCGCTGCGGCAGGCGGGCGATCGTGCTCATGGTGCCACCCTTTACGTCAACCTGGAACCTTGCAACCACTATGGGAGGACTCCCCCCTGTTCGGAAGCGATCGTGGCCGCAGGGATCAAACGTGTCGTCGTAGGTATGGTCGATCCAGACCCTAGAGTCTCTGGTGGGGGCATTGCACGCTTGAGGGAAGCAGGTATTGAGGTCACAGTCGGGATTGAAGAAGCTGACTGTCGCACCCTTAACGAAGCCTTCATTCACCGGATTCTGCATCACCGTCCCTTTGGCATTCTGAAATATGCCATGACGCTCGATGGCAAGATTGCCACCACTACTGGGCACAGCGCCTGGGTAACGAGTCCTGCTGCCCGTGCCGAGGTGCATAAACTACGAGTCGCCTGCGATGCCATCATTGTTGGCGGCAACACCGTCCGGCACGACAATCCTTTACTGACAAGCCGCCAAGACCCAACCCCGCTACGAGTGGTGATGAGCCGATCGCTTGATCTCCCCACGGATGCTCAGCTTTGGGATACAAACGTTGCCCCCACGATCGTCTTCACTCAAACCAATGTTTCCTCTGAACGGCAAAATGCGCTCACACAGCAAGACGTTGAGGTCATCAATATCACTCCGTTAACGCCTGCGGCTGTCATGTCGCACCTGTACGATCGCGGTTGCCTCAGCGTGTTGTGGGAATGTGGCGGGACATTGGCTGCAAGGGCGATCGCCGATGGAGCAGTCCAAAAAGTGCTGGCCTTCATCGCACCTAAAATCATCGGTGGCAGCACGGCACCTTCGCCTGTCGGTGATCTGGGCACAACGGAGATGACAGAGGCTTTTGTCTTAGAGCGCATTCAGTGGCAGCAGATTGGTCCAGATTTGATGCTGGAGGGGTATTTGCAGAGTGGGGAGTCGGGAGTCGGGAGTCGGGAATAGGGAATAGGGAGTCGGGAGTCGGGAAAGAGAATCGGCCTATTTGTCACTGTGGCTTGCGGTTTCACAACTGGCAAAGGGAAACTCCGTATGAACAGTCCAACGGTGTCCATCGTGTTGCAAGAGTGTGAGATGCGTTGCCAACCATTCCACCTCAAACGGGCAATGTTGAAACTCTGCCCAGGCTAGCTTGAAATTTTCCTTCGTCAAATCCCGAAAGCCAACGGTCATGTGCGGCGTGAACGATCGTGCTTTCCCAACCGCATCGACAATACCCAGCGACGTTTCCAAGTGAGTTGCTAACACTGTCTGTAGCGTCAACAAGGGCGCTGACTTGATGACATGGATATAGATGACGCGAGGTGCAAACGCTCCAAAGCCTGACAGTGCAACGGGTATTGGCAACGTCTGTACCGCAAACTCGCGCAACGTTTCGCTGAGACCCGCGATTGCCTCAAGGCTCCATTCAAAAGGCGGTTGTAAGGTAATATGCGGGGGCGATCTGAGCGCCGCACGACTGTTATAGCGATCGACAAACACCTGCTTGATCGCAGTCACCTCGTCCTGAATCGCCTGCGACGGTAACAAAGCAATAAAAAACCGAGCGGTTGTTGCACTCAAAAGGTTACCCTGTATACCCTACGACTGTTTGCTTGAGTATTTTTTGCCTGGACACTGAACGAAGGAACATGCGATCGACTCCAAACCTTGTAGCCAATAAACCCTTCTAGCCATTGGCTATTCACAGTCTATCGTCCGGCGTTTCAGTCGGATTACATCCTTGTTCGTTCAAACCCATCGTCTATTCAAAGGACACCTTTCATGCCGTGGTTCGTCAAAATTGAAGAAGGCATCGTCGATAAACCTGTCTTTGACCAATACGTGCCTGCTCACAAAGCCTTTGTCCGCAAGCTGATCGACAAGGGACATCAAGCAAAATCTGGCTATTGGAGCTGCTACGGCGGCGGTATGCTCTTATTTCAAGCGGCTTCAATGGACGAAGCAAAAGCGATCGTGGCACAAGATCCCCTCGTTGAAAACGGCTGCGTGCATTACAAGCTCTACGAGTGGCGCGTGGTTGTGGAGTGAGGAATGAAGGCTAAAGGATGAGGGATGAGGGATGAAGGCTAAAGGATAAGGGATGAATTAGGTTACTTCTGACTCCTTTCAACGCGTCTACCGCCTGCTTCGCCTGTGGCGCTAGAAACGTTGACTCCTGACTCCTGACTCCTGGCTTCTGCCTCCTGACTCCTGGCTTCTGCCTCCTGACTCCTGGCTTCTGCCTCCTGCCTCCTGCCTTCTGCCCTCTCCTCCTTCCCTCCTGACTCCTGCCCTCTACCTTGTACCCACTGTCACCAGATGGTGCTATCCTGTTAAGTGATCCGGACTCATGCGATCGCAACGCCTCAACCTTGTCAGGACCGGAAGGTAGCAGCAATACGGGATGCTTGTGATAGGCGTGAACTCCGGGTCGCTTTTGTTTGAGCGGCCATCCCTTCATTGTTTCGCTCACGAACCCTTTTTATTCTTGTGTACGGTTTTCCACCTGCAAGATTGATGACACGCTCTTGTCTTTGTTCCTATGCTGGAAGCGTTGGGACGAGAGGCAGTAATCGCTCGCGATTCCCCGCTATTCAAAGTTGAGATATTCAGGAGCGTGTAGCGCTATGGGCTTGGGAGATTTAGTGCAGAAAGCGGTTTACCTCGGCATTGGGGTTGCATCCTATGCTGGCGAGAAGGCAACAGAGAAGCTAGGCGAACTGCGATCGCAGGTACAGCAGCTTGCCGACGAGATGGTTGAGCGAGGCGAGATGACCAGTGAAGAAGCTCGTCGCTTTGTCGATGACATGGTCAACAAGGCGCAGCAACCATCTGTGCAGTCTCCGCATTCAACCCAACCGACCGAGCCACGTCGCATTGAAATCATTACCGATGACGACGAGCCTGTTCAAAAAGCACCGAACGATGTTGATCAGATGCGGCAACAGGTCATGGACTTGCAGGAAGAACTGAAGCGCCTCAAGCGGGACAAACCGTAGCAAGACAAACCGTTGCGATCGAAAACCCTTGCGAATGATGTGAGCTATACTGAGGCAATTCTCACAGAGATTGCGGCGTTTTGATGCTGCCTTCAAGCAGGCTTCCACCTGTAGTCTGCGTCTGTGACCTGAAAACCTTTAAGTGCAGGGTCAACTCAAAGCCTATGGAAAGCTGGTCGAAGGATTTTTCCGAGCTACTAGGGATCATGGCTGACGAAGTAGAGCAGTTCTTTGTGGACATTGCTAAAGACGTTGGCGAAATGGTTGAGTCGTTTTTCGAAGCGTCAGAAGAGATTGCAGAGCAGATGCAAACCGTCTTTGCCGTTGAACTGGAACAGCGGCTTGGTGAACTGATTGATCCCATCTTAGAGGCATACCTGGGCATCGAAATTGCGGTTGAAGAAACGACTCAGCCGATGATCCATACCGTTGAGCCCTTTTTGAACGATCGCCCTGCTTGTGTGGGCTGCCGTCACTACCACGGTCAAACCTACGGTGGCGTGATGCTGGTCTGCGGCATGCATCCCTACGGGTGGGAAAGCGACAAATGCCCTGATTGGCAATCAACCTGGCAAGAGTAGTTGTTGGTTGTTCGTTTTTGGTTGATTAGTTGCCAGTGGCTACTGACCACGGGCTGGTGATGAGTAAAGGGAAGAAGTGTCCCACTGGTCCCTGTCCCTGCCCGATCGCCAGTGAGTGATTCAGGGCTTCGGTGACATACTCTTTAGCACGACGTGTGGCTGCTAGGGGATCATAACCCAGCGCAAGATTAGCGGCGATCGCGGCTGATAAGGTACAGCCCGTCCCATGGGTATGCGTAGTTTCTACCGCAGTTGTCTTCAGGATTTCAAGTTTTTCTCCATCAAACCAGACATCAATCCCGCGCAACTCGCCCTGCATCCCGCCACCTTTAACCAGTACAGCCTTTGCGCCCAGTTGATAAATCTTTTGAGCTGCCCTTTGCATCGCGTCGAGGGTTTGAATCTCTAAATTGCCAAGGATCTGTGCCTCATAGCGATTGGGTGTCAGTACCGTAGCGTGCGGGATCAAGGCTGATTTGAGCGTCGCGATCGCTGCATCATCGATTAACTGAGCGCCTGTTCGAGACACCATCACGGGATCGACGACCAGGGTTTGCAGGCCTAGCGCTTCCACCTGAGCCGCTACTGCCGCAATAATGTCTTGATTCAGCAGCATGCCCGTTTTCACAGCCTGCACACCGATGTCCTTGACCACTGCCTCCATCTGAGCCACCACTGCCTCAGGCGGTAACGCATCAACCCGATCGACCCCCAACGTATTCTGCGCCGTAATGCAGGTAATCGCACACGTTCCATGCACCTGATGAAACGCAAACGTCCGCAGATCAGCCTGAATGCCTGCCCCGCCACCGCTATCAGAGCCCGCGATCGTCATGGCAACTGGAATGTTGGAACCGCTCATGTGGTCGATCGTCCCGTGTTGATTAGTTAGTAAAGTCCATTAAACCAGTTCTCAGGAGGCAGAAGGAGCAGGGGAAGCGGAGGAGGCAGAGGAAGCAAGGGAAGCTGAGGAAACAACTCAAAAACCTACACCCTACACCCATTCCCCCATCCCCCATCCCCTAACCCCTAATAAACCCCTTCCCCTGTAAGATAGAAACTAGATTCCTTAAGAAATATTACAACCCATGAGATTGACGCGGATTGACCTGAATAGCTGGCTCTTTCACCTGGGCGGCTCCACGATTTTGGTTGACCCCTGGCTGGTCGATCCGTTGGTATTTTATGGTCAGTCCTGGTTATTCACGGCGTATCACAACACGCCGATCGCTTACACACCCGAAACTCTGCCGCCCATTGATTTGATTTTGCTCTCGCAGGGGGTTGATGACCACTGCCACAAACCCACCTTAGAACGGCTCGATCGCAGCATCCCTGTCGTTGCTTCTCCAACAGCCGCGAAGGTCGTACAGCAACTTGGCTATCAGCAAGTCACCGCGATCGCCCACGGAGAAGCTTTTGGCTTAGGCGATACGTTAAAAATCACGGCGATTCCAGGTGCCGAAATTCAGCCTGGTCAGGTCGAAAATGGTTATCTGCTACACGATCGCACCACTGATGAAACCCTTTACTATGAGCCCCATCTGTTCCCAATCAAAACCTCTGTAGAACAGATTGGTCGTGTTGATGTGGCGATCGCACCCGTGATTGGGCAAGTGATTCCCCTGTTGGGACAGGTTATCATGGGACCACTCCAGGCCATGCAATTGGTGGAAACGCTGAAGCCTCGCATCTTTGTGCCAACCACAATGGGAGACATACGGGCTGAAGGCATTTTACCGAAGCTAATCCAGACAGTTGGTAGCGTCGAAGAATTTCGCGATCGCTTGCTGGCCTCCGGCTTGCCCACCGAACTACGTGTTCCCGCTCCGGGAGAAACACTAGAGCTAACCGCGATCGCCCAGTAATGAGAAGGAGCGTTCTGAGTTTTGAATTTTGAATTTTGAGTTTTGAATTTTGAGAAGAGAGTCGTGAGGCACAAAAAATTTTAGCCTTTAGCCTTCATCCTTCATCCCTCATCCTTCATCCCCTTCTCCCCACTCCTTTCCGCTTGGTAATGCGGACACTGCTCACACGGTCCCTTTGGATTTACCGCGCATCGCAGCAACTCAGACTGGGCATTATACAGACAGGTACTATCGCCAATAATCCAGCGCCCATCTAGTAAGCGACTTTCTGCTGGCGCATCATTTTTTTGGACGTAGAGTGCAATTTTGCAGAGTTGGTAGCGACCCGATCGCAACTGATAGCGATGCCTGCGTTCAAGCACAAGATACGATTGTCCATCGACCTCCAGGCAAGCGCCAGGCTGAGGATTCCAGTCCAGGTTTAGGTGCCCCAGAGTCGATCGACTGTCGCTCAAAATGACTTCTGCTGGCAAAGAGTTTAACGCCATAGAAATAGTAACAACAGACTGCACGCGGTCTTATGACGGCAGCATCTAGGGTATTGGGTTTAGAGCAGACCTCATGAAAGTCATTTCCTCTATTCGTAACCCCTTTATAAAAAAAAATACACTTCCTGACCGATCGCGTGCCGATCAGGAAGTGTCAGGGTCATCGCTCTAGAAAGCGGTATCAAACAGAATCAGCCCTAAGACGCCGCCGCCTGACGTTCTTTGGCTTCCTTAATCACCTCTTCCGCAATGTTATTCGGGCAAGGGGCGTAGTGAGAGAAGGACATTGAGAACTGCCCACGACCAGAGGTCATGGTGCGCAAGTCGCCGATGTAGCCAAACATTTCGCTCAACGGCACGTCTGCTTTAATACGAGCGCCAGTGGGGCCGGTTTCTTGAGACTTCATCATGCCACGACGACGGTTGAGGTCACCAATGACATCGCCCATGTAGTTGTCGGGTGTGAACACATCGACATTCATGATCGGCTCCAGCAATTGAGGTGCTGCTTTCGGAATCGACTGGCGATAGGCCGCTTTAGCCGCAATTTCAAAGGCCATTGCCGATGAGTCAACGGGGTGGAAGCCACCTTCCAACAACGTGAATTTCAAGTCCAGACAAGGGAACCCGGCCAGAACGCCCTTATCGGTCATGCTAGCAAAGCCTTTTTCGACCGCAGGCCAGTATTCTCTGGGCACGCTGCCGCCTGTAACTTTTGACTCAAACTGGAAGCCAGTGCCCGGTTCGCCTGGCTCGATCACGTAGTTAATCTTGGCGTATTGACCCGAACCACCCGACTGCTTCTTGTGGATATAGCCGTCTTCAAGGCGCTTAGTAATCGATTCGCGGTAAGCAACCTGGGGTTTACCAACCTCAACTTCAACACCATGCGTACGCTTGAGGATGTCTACTTTGATATCCAAGTGCAGTTCGCCCATCCCTTTTAAGATGGTTTCACCGCTCTCTTCATCAGTGACCATGTGGAAGGAGGGGTCTTCCTGTACCATTTTGGTGAGTGCTGCGACCATTTTTTCTTCGCCGCCTTTCGCTTTCGGCTTAACAGCGATCGAAATCACAGGCTCTGGGAAGACCATTGGTTCCAGCGTTGCGGGATGCTTGGGATCGCAAAGCGTGTGTCCGGTTTGGACGTTTTTCATCCCCACGATCGCAATGATGTCGCCCGCTTGAGCCGAGTCGATTTCTTCGCGAGAGTTGGCGTGCATTTCCACCAGACGGCTTACTCGCTCGGTCTTACCCGTGTAGGTGTTGAGAATGGTGTCGCCCTTCGACAACGTACCAGAGTACAACCGGGTGAAGGTCAGCGCACCGAAGCGATCGTCCATAATTTTGAACGCCAGTGCCCGCAGTGGTTTCGTCGGATCAACGACTGCAAACTCGCCGGTTTCATTGCCTTCTAAATCCACTTCTGGTTGGGGCTTCACTTCCATGGGGTTGGGCAGGTAATCCACCACCGCATCCAGCACAAGCTGCACACCCTTGTTTTTGAAGGACGAGCCGCAGTAGGTAGGGAAGAAGGCGAGATCGCGAGTGCCCTTGCGGATACAGCGCTTCAACGTCTCGATGTCAGGCTCTTCCCCTTCCAGGTATTTTTCCATGACGTCATCGTCTTGCTCGATCGCCAGTTCAATCAACTGCTCACGATACAGCTCCACCTGATCGACCATGTCAGTCGGGATGTCTTTAATCTTGTAGTTCATCGGATCGCCCGAATCATCCCAAATCCAGGCTTTGCGGGTGAGCAGATCCACCACGCCCGTAAACTGTTCTTCCACTCCGATCGGCAGCACCATCACCAGGGGCTTGGCTCCCAGCACCTTGTCCACTTGAGCAACCACGCGGAAGAAGTCGGCACCCGTGCGATCGAGCTTGTTGATGTAGATGATACGAGCAACGCCAGAATCGTTGGCGTAGCGCCAGTTGGTTTCCGATTGGGGTTCCACGCCGCCAGAACCGCAGAAGACACCGATCCCGCCATCGAGTACCTTGAGCGATCGGTATACCTCAATGGTGAAGTCAACGTGTCCAGGCGTATCGATGATGTTCAGTTGGTGGTCGTTCCAGAAGCAGCTTGTCGCAGCAGACTGAATCGTGATGCCACGCTCTTGCTCCTGCTCCATGAAGTCCGTCGTTGCCGCGCCTTCATGCACCTCACCAATTTTGTGGATCTTTCCTGTTAGCTTCAGGATTCGTTCAGTTGTGGTTGTTTTACCAGCATCCACGTGTGCGAAGATGCCGATGTTTCGATAACGAGTGAGGTCTTTCATAGTTGCTCTCTAGATTAAATGCGACAAACCGTTGGTGACCACCTGTAAGCGGTATATAGAGGGAATCGGTGTTGTCTTCATAGCCAGTGCGGGCTAAACTCCAGGCAGTTGTAGGGATCAACCGCTGGGAAGATTAAGGAATCCTTTTACACGCTCGTAGCTATATTTACAATTGTAAATTGTCGCGCCATAAATTGTAGACCGGGATTGGTATGGATTCCCCTCCACGATCGTATAGGTTGCTCAGAGGATTAAAACACGCCGCTGCGTTTAGCCGTCTTAAGCTTAAGTCATTTAGGCGTTCTATCCGGCAAACCAATCATCGAGACTGAAAAGAGAACTGTCGTTGTGGCTGGCTATCGTTGTGATCGTAGCAAATCTGTTAGCCTTGTTGTTCCCAAGGGAACTTTATGCTTAACGACCGTTGCCGTGTTCTCACAGGTAAGATTCAGCTTCGACTCACTCCAGCAATTGTGGTGAGTGATAGTCTTGCTAGCACTGGACAGATTATCTGAAACCAGACAGTTTGAGCCGGTGTCCACTGGGTGGTCGATCGGCTGATCAAGCGAGCTACTGATCAAACAAACGGCTGATTAACCTCTTTAAGCTTGATGGAACCAGCGCAGGCGTACCTTAAAATTCGACACAAGCAACCCAGTTTCTACATGTTGGGGCAATGGGTGTATCGCTGTCGCAGACTGACGATCGTGGTGTGGTCACTTCTGATGGCGCTCAGTCTTGCCGCAACGCCATATCTAGAAGGGGTGCTGCACGAAACGGGAGCTGTATATGAAGCTGGAAGAGCCTATCAAGCAGAGCAACGCTTACAGAAAGACTTCAATGTGACAACTGATGGGCTAACGTTAGTCTTTCAACACCTCCCAGAGCAACCAGCAGAACAGAATCCGTCATCGAAAATTTTGCCATCAGAGCAAGCGCAAATTGAGGCGCAGCTTCAACGAATCCGCCAATTACCGAACGTTAGTGCCGTCACGAGTGCCACAGACCAGCCCGCTTACCGCAGCGCCGATGGGCAGGTGCAGTACAGCATGATTCACCTTTCGGTTACGGAGGTGAGCGACATTTTGCCGGTGATTGATCGCATTGAGCAACTGCTTGCAAGACAGCCCATACCTGGGTGGAAGAGCTATTTAACAGGTATCCCGGTGGTCAACCGTGACGTGCAGCAAATTAGCCAAACAGACCTCGGTCGCATTGAGTTTTTGGCGCTACCGCTGACATTAGTGGCGTTGTTGATCGTCTTCGGCTCGATCGTCGCGGCGATTTTGCCGATCGTGATGGCAGTCGTTGCCATCTCCGTTACCTTTGGCCTGCTGTACCTGATTGCGTTGCGGTTGGGTGTGTCCGTGTTTGCGCTCAACCTCGCCAGTATGTTGGGGTTGGGGTTGGGCATTGACTATGCCTTGCTTATCGTCAATCGGTTTCGGGAAGAGCTTGGGACAGGAACCGTGGAGTCGGCGATCGCCCGTACGGTTGAGACGGCTGGACGCGCGGTTTTTTTCTCTGGCTTGACGGTGTGCATTGGCTTGATGGGGCTACTGCTGTTTCCCATTACCTTGCTGCAATCGCTTGGTATGGCTGGGGCGTTGGTAGTCTTGCTATCCGTAGCAACGGCTCTCACGCTCCTGCCTGCTCTCTTGGGGTTGCTTGGGCAGCGTGTGCAGCGGCGATCGTTTGCGGTCAAAGCTGCGCTGCATCGGCAAGGGTGTTGGGCAGCGATCGCGCGTCAGGTTATTCGGTACTGTATACCCGCCAGCATCGCTGTTTTGCTGATTGTCGGTGGACTGAGTGCGCCGTTTCTGCAAGCCCGTTTTGAACTCACAGGAGCCGACATTCTGCCCAAAGGGGTGGCAGCACGGACAGGAACAGAGCTTTTAACACAAGCTTTTGGTGCGGGCGCAAGCAGCCCCATTCTGGTACTCGTCCGCACACCATCCTCCAAAGACACGATTCTCTCAGCGCCCCACATTGCCACGCTGTATGACGCGGTCAAGCGACTTAAGGCCGATCCACGAGTAGAGCATGTATCGAGCCTGTTTAGTCCCAATCCGGCTTTACCCCTAACCGCTTATCAGCAGCTTTATCAGGCATCATCCCAAGCATCCCCTTCAGAGCTAACCACGGTAATTAAGTCGCCCGATCGCGATTCTCTTTTTGTGTTCAAAAGCCAGTCAAATGATACTGCCATGCAGACGTCAGTGAACGGCTTGCGATCGTTGCCATTAGACGAAGCACCCTTGAAAGGCGCGCAGACCTGGGTGACGGGTCGAACATCGACGTTGATCGTCGTGAACAGTCGAACCGATCGCAGCAGTGATGCAACGCAAGCGCTAGTGAGAGAGATTCAAGCCTGGAAGCTAGACGGGCTACAAGTGTGGGTAGCGGGTCAAACGGCGCGGGAGCTTGACACTATGCAGGCGATGTATCAGCGGTTTCCGGTGGTGCTGGGGATCATGATGGGAGTCACCTTTGTCATTTTGTATCTGTTGCTGGATTCAGTGGTACTGCCACTCAAAGCGATCGTCATGAATGTGCTGTCAATCGGCGCATCGTTTGGGGCACTTGTCTTCATTTTTCAGGACGGTCATTTGCAACATTGGCTCCATTTCACGCCTGTGGGCTACATCGACCTACTGCTGCCGATCGTGCTGTTCTGCGTGCTGTTTGGGTTGAGCATGGACTACGAAGTTTTCATGCTTACTCGCATTAAAGAAACCTACGATGAAGGCAAAAGCAATACTGACAGCGTGATCAGCGGCTTGGAAAACACAGGCAGCATTATCACCAGTGCCGCGCTTCTCATGATTATTGTCACCAGTGCGTTTGTTTTCAGTCGCATTATTTTTGTGAAAGCGTTGGGGTTGGGATGCGCGATCGCGGTTTTGCTAGATGTCACACTCATTCGAGCCATCCTCGTACCAGCAACGATGAACCTTTTAGGCAAATGGAACTGGTGGTCGCCACGTTGGTGGGCAATAGGAAGTGGGGGAAGAAAGTTTTGAGCAATGCGACACAAGTAATGATGCCTTGTGGTGATGAATGAGAATTGGAATCGTGTTGTTTGCCATCGCCTTCCATTGGGGTAGGGTTAAACTAACCTACTAAAGGCAGAAGAATAGTGAAGATTGTTTGTCCGTCACTTTGCTGTCTTTCAGCAGAAACTTTTCCTCCATGCAATTCAACAATTAATCTTGTTATTGCTAATTCTCCACCGGGTGGCATGTAACAAGCGGATCCACTTAAAGCTTCTTTAGCGTATGGGAATACTGCAAATATACCCTCTGGATCGTGTGCATAATAATTTGGGGTTTGTATCTCTTTGATAAGAACTCTAGCATTTGAGTTAAAGCTGTCCACGAAGACTTTAACTGATTTTTCTAAAGTGTTCTGGGAAAGATCCATGCAGGTAATGAGTAGTTGGAAGAAAGCTTTCTGCAACCACCTGGTATCAGCAAGAATGTGACTGACAGATAAATCATTTACCACTTCAAGGCGCACATCTGGCTTATGTCTTTTGGATTCAGAATTAATTTCTGTCACTGCGGCTTCGATGATTGAAACAAGGGAAATGGGAGCGAGATTCAATCTGACTCTACCCGAAACTAGAATGCCTAATTCACATAATGATTGAAGGAACGTATTCAGCGTTTTCCCATTCAGTTCAATGGTTTTGAGTCCGTCCTCTATAGTATTTTGCCCTAAGTCCTTAAATCGAAGCATTTTTGACCACCCCAAGATTGCGTTCAACTCGGGTCGACAACCGCCTAGTTCCCAACAAACTCCTTCGTTCATCCGAGTTGCTGTATCAAGTTTTTTCTCTAAATCCTGTATCTGTGCGAATGCTTCAGCTTGCTGTTGCTCTAAAGCACTCACTTGGGCACGAAGTAATTCGAGTTCTTCCATTGAAGCTAATAGAGAGAATTGACTGATTTTAGGATTGTGCCGAGATATTCGTCATTTTAGCCACGAAAACCTACAGCACATAACAAAAATAAAGGCTTTCAGGTAATTCCCAGAGGATAGGATGACGAGAGCATGGGAAAGGAGCAATGCCCATCATCACACCCCCATTCCTCTCCTTTAGTCCGACTCTTCTTCCATTGCTTCCTGTAGAAAGAGCCGTGCAAGGCGATCGTACATCCCAGCGCCGATGTACTGCGGGTATTTGTGCAACCGGCTGTAGACCCACACCAGATCGTCAAAGAGAAAAATGCGGATGTCTTCCGTCAGGCTTTTGCATTCAGGAATCAGGGACTTAGCTGCGTTAAGAGCATCTGTCCAGCGATCGAAGGTCTGCGAGAATCTGGGAGTGACAACTTTGAACATGGAGAGGGCGTGGGGAGTAGGGAGTGGGGAGTAGGGGCAGAAGGCATGAGTGAAAATCTACAGCAATGGCTTTTGGGCTGAGATGTGCATGATCTTTCGCTGTAAATGGCTGCAAGCGTAGGTGCTTTTCTGTCGAACGTGTAGACGATGGTGTTCGCAGACGACTATGCTTGCTTGCAGACTACAATTTTAAAGAGTGAACGCGCATAAAGGTACGAAAGATGCCAACGATCGCCGTGGTGGACTACGACATGGGCAATTTGCACTCTGCCTGTAAGGGCTTGGAGAAAGCAGGTGCCGTTCCCAAGATTACCGATTCGCCCATTGAGTTGGAACAGGCAGATGCGATCGTCCTACCGGGTGTAGGAGCCTTTGATCCGGCTGTGCAGCATTTGCGATCGCGCCATCTGGAAGCACCCATTAAACGAGCGATCGTCAGCGGTAAGCCATTTTTGGGCATTTGCTTAGGCTTGCAAATTCTGTTTGAATCTAGCGAAGAAGGCAAGGAACCTGGCTTGGGCGTCGTTGCAGGCACCGTGAAGCGCTTTCATCACGAACCGGGGATTACCATTCCACATATGGGATGGAATCAGTTGGAACTGACGCAACCGCATTCTCCCCTCTGGCAACAGCTACCTGCTGATCCGTGGTTATATTTTGTGCATTCGTATTATGTCGATCCCCTTGATGCCAATGTGTGTGCGGCAACAATTACCCACGGTAGCCAAACGGTAACGGCGGCCATTGCCAAAGACAATCTCATGGCCGTCCAATTTCATCCTGAAAAATCGTCTACAGCAGGGCTACAACTCCTGGCAAATTTTGTGCAGTTGGTGAATAGTCGTCCTTTATCCATGATCGGCTGATGTATATTCCACCAGCTTTTCGCGAAGATGATTTAGAAAAGCTCGTTGAGTTCATGCAGACATTTAGTTTTGCCACCCTGGTAACTGTTGTAGACAGCATGCCGACGGCATCTCACGTGCCCTTGGTAACAACAGTCCATGATGGGGTAGTCAAACTCACAGGACACCTTGCCAAGGCAAATCTGCAGTGGCAAGCCTTTGACCAAGCTGAATCGTTAGCAATTTTCAACGGGCCACATGCGTACATATCACCGTCACTGTACGAAAAGCGTGAGAATGTACCTACATGGAACTACATTGCGGTTCACGCGTATGGAAAGCCTCGAATCATCACGCTTACAGAAGCTCCAGAAAGTATGGATGCGATGATCAATGCAATGGTTTCTTTTTACGAGCCTACTTACAAAACGCAATGGGACGCATTATCAGCGGGATATCGCAATGGCATGATGGATGCGATCGTTGGCTTTGAAATGCAAGTGACCAGGCTAGAAGGCAAGTATAAACTCAGCCAAAATCGAAGCCACTTTGATCAAAGGAATGTCGCTGACTCGTTGCTGCAACATCAAGACATGACCGTTGTGCAAATAGGCGAGGCAATGCAGAAAAACTTATCTGATCAGCCAGAATGAGCTTACGGATTTACGGTAATCGACAGCTCAAAACTTTGCCAGGGCAGAAAACACGACCCACGCTGGCGATCGTACGCTCAGCCCTATTCAATATCTGGCAGGGGACGATCGAAGGGTTTGGCAGTGGGCAGCAGTAGTTGAATGAGGTCAAATTGGGCGCGGGTCAGGTTGCTTGGGTAGAATTTAACCATCGCTCTCACGATGCTGGAGTTCACTACTAACAGCCTATCGTGTGAGTCTTTTTACGACCTAGACGGCCTTTAAAACAACCCCTAAGGTAATTGGTAGTTGATCAGAGTGCATAAACCGGAAAGCTACAGTCTTATTTCACTTTTTAATAACCTCCCATAGACGAACTGTCTCACCTTTTTGTTCGGCCCCTGAGCCTGGATTATATACGTTTTGAAGCTTGATAGGCGTGAGAGTATATTGCTTCCTTAAGCCACTCAGTGTCTTTTGAGACGGTCTATATAAGAATGTCTCCTTGCCAAGGTCATCTGGCAATTGCGGAGCAGTATTTTCAGGAGAAAGTAAAAATCTTGCTTTGGGGTCTAAAGAATGGCTTAGAGAGAGCGCAAAAGCAAAGTAGGCATCACTAACAAGTAAGGGCTTTGCTGCTTTATTAATGATTTGAGCAGCTAACTGTCTATCTAAATTAGCTTCGGCTTTATTCCACCAAAGCTCTGACTTTACCATCATTAGGCAAGACAAGCTTCCCACTAACAGAACCGCTGCGAATATACCTTTGTAAGACTTTCTCCAAAGCGTTGGCGAGACCTGTAATAATTCAAATTGCTTTGCAAATAGATGTGCAACCGCAATTTGAATCCCTAGTAATGAGGGAATCAAATAACGACCAATTGTAGAAGATCCCCCACCCGAAATAAGATCTTTGAGCATTAAGGGCATTAAGGGGACAGCAATAGCTGTAACTATAAACAGCCAATTCTTTTTAGAACTAGCACGAATTAATGAGTAAATAGCATAGCTTGCTAGAACCGCTACAAGGAATAAAATTCCCAAATAAGGAACCAAAAAAGCCTTAGGTGATCCCATTCCCAAACTAAAGTCAGCAAACAAAAGTCCAAGCGTGCGAACCCATGCAGTCAGATATGTGAAAGGCGCACTCAGTATTGTTGCTGAGCTTCCCAAGTTAGCTTTACCAATATTAGGGAGAAAGATCAAAAGCCAAGGAACAAAACTGATTATTGAGATCCCAAAAGCAAGAGAAAAATTAACTACTGCTTTAGTAATGTGAAATTTCTCTTTTATTAAAAGGTAACATCCATGTCCAAGCAAAACTAACAGGGAAAACAGATAGGCGTAAAGAGATAATACCCCTGACAATGTATAAAGGACCCAACTCGCTGGTGTTTGTAGACGCATTGCACGCAGCATAGCGATGTGGGAAAGCAATACTGTAGAAGCCCAAAGAGCATAAGGACGTGCCTCTTGAGCATAAAGCAGATGAAAGGGGGATATAGCAATCATGGATATTGCTATCCAGGCAACGGTGCGAGATTCAAATAATTCGATACATAGCCAGTAAGCGGCCATGATACAGAATACTCCACAAACGGCAGAAAAGCTCCTAATAGCAGCTATAGAATGCCCAAACAATTGAGTCCAAAAACGGACTAAAACGAAGTAAAGCGGAGTAAGTTGAGGTTCCTTCTCTGCGATCAACCGAACAGTGTCTAATGTACTTTTGTCTTGACTTGGATACTGATACTTCTGTAAATCTTCTACACTTGTAATTTTGCCGTCAACCTGCTCTCTAATTTCTGTATCGCCATAGCCAGATATTTGTAAAGACGTATACGTTTCGTCGTACCAGTATGGATGCAAATCAAGGTTTGAAAAACGAAGAAATACACCCATAGCCAATAAAAAGATTGCCAATATTTTAAGCCATTTTAATAGTATTGGCTTGATTATAGAAAATTGTTTTCTGTTCCCTTCTTCCACTTCTGATGCCCTCCAATTTGACTAGGTCTGCTTTTATTCATTGTTGGCAGCTTTTCCTTTACACCACTAATCTTTATTATTAATTTCTTGCAGATAAATTGGTAGTTTCAATTAATTCTCAAGGAGATTTTGCGCTGATCTATCAAAGTCGAGATATCTTTAGCCCAACTAAGTTCAGCTACTTGATCGAGTCAATTAACTGTATCCAAAGCAAAAATTACTTCACAATGCGTGGACAGTTTGAAATTGCTATAGATCCAACCAAAACTTTGAGACAAATTGCTATTTTATTAATTTCTCCAATTGCTACGTAAGATGAGCTCTAGGATCATTGCTTAATGCAATCTCTAAGAGCTATAAAACTTAAGTAATGGACAATATTCTGGGATTTTCCAGCGATCTCTTAAGCATTAGAGAACAAGAGTTTTAGCAATTTCTACGTTGTCAGCCAACAAGCTTATTCGGCGAACGCGGTTAAATCGAACCCTTATATAGAACCTGTAAATTCGGTCATACAGGTTGCAAGTTACATTCAAGAACACGGAGAGTTCTAGCGTCTGAAGTTCTTAATCAAAGGGAGGAACTCAATAAAAGGCTTTTGGGAAAATGAAGCACTTCAAAGTCGTAAAAGCAGGCTTTCCAGTCACGTATCGCATCTTGTTCAGACGAAAACCTAATGCTTGCTTACTTCGTTTCAGTGACACGCCAATTGAGTTTGAGGTTAACCCAAAAATTCCAGCCAGTTACAACCGCGATCGCTAAAAAGTTTGCCACGTAAGCATTGAGATGTAGCCCGTTAAATAAAACATTGAGCAGCAGAATTTTGAGAATCAAACCCATTAGGCAAACAATATTGAACTTCGCTAGCCGTTTCAGCCCTTTGCCCCAGCCTGGCTGTTTGCCTGCTACATCCTTAAATGTCCAGCGATCGTTCCAGAGGAAATTATTAATGATGGCAAGTTCAGCGGCCAAGATGGCACTACGAGTCAAACCTACACCCAAAATGTCATAGAGGAGATAGAGCATCCCCATATCCACAACAAGTCCACTCAAACCAACCAGCCCAAACCGGAGAAACCGACCGAGAGGAAATGAAATCTTTTGGCGAAGGCGGCCAATGCGTCCCGAGGCAACGCGCAACCGAAGTAGGTGGTGCAAATAATCCGTGTATTGCTTCCAGGTGACCTTGCTCTCGCCTTCCTCCCGCTCCTGAAAAACATAACCGACTTCAGCAACCTGCTCGATATCACCACGCCCTAGGACTTCAATTAAGATCTTGTAACCTACTGGACTCAACCATTTCCCAGCAATCGCGCTGCGACGAACGAGAAAATAACCGCTCATGGGGTCTGAGACTCGACTAATAACACGCGGCAGAATCACTAGCCCAAGCATCTGAGCGCCGCGCGATAATATCCGTCGGGTCAAACTCCAGTCGCTCACGCCGCCGCCCTCTATGTGCCGACTAGCAACCGCCAAATCGGCACTTGAGTCAATTGCGTCAAGGAGCTGAAGCAACACTTCTGGTGGGTGTTGCAAATCGCCATCAATAACCCCTAAGACTTCCCCCCTCGCAGCCTGCCATCCCCGAATGACTGCTGTAGCAAGTCCCCGTTCGTGTTCGCGACGCATAACGCGTAAATGAGGATAATCAGCAGTCAAATTCTGAGCTTGTTCCCAGGTACGGTCTGGGCTATTGTCGTCCACAATAATGAGTTCATAATTATTGGGCACGGCCTGGTCGAGCAGTCGGCATAAAATACGAACAATTTTGTCAATATTGCCACCTTCGTTATAGGTAGGAACAATCAACGAAAAGCGAATTTGGGCAGTGATACTAGCACGCTTACTGGTGTCACCAGGCAAAAGTTGAGGCAGGCGTGCAATCTGAAAAGGCTCAGAAGGCACGGGTAAAATATTGCTGTGCTTATTGGTATACATCAAAAAATCCGGCGTTGCATAATAGAGGTATGAATTGAGGAAAGTTGCTACGCAATGCCCTGAATGTGGCTCTTCTCATATCCGTAAGAATGGGACAAAAAAAGGTAAACAAAATCACATTTGCGTCGATTGTCGGCGGCAGTTTATTGATTGCTATGAGCCCCCCAAAGGCTACTCTGAGGCAGTCAAACGCGAATGCTTGAGCATGCATGTCAATGGTTCAGGCTTTCGAGCGATCGAACGAGTCAAAGGTGTGCATCACACCACTGTCATCGACTGGATCAAACAAGTCGGAAAACTGCTGCCTGATGCCTATGCACCAGCAGTGGTATCAGAAGTTGGAGAACTTGATGAATTAGAAACGCTTGCCGGGTCAAAAAAACAAAATCTGGCTGTGGACAGCGGTAGACCACTTCAAACCGGGGATTTTAGGGTGGGTCATAGGAGGCCATAGTGCCGAAACCTTGACACCGTTGTGGCACTTGGTGATGCTTTGGAACTGTTACTTTTATGTCACTGATGGTAATTGAGTCTAGCCGATGTTTGCTCAAGCTGAAGACCATTGTCAGCAAAACCTATATGACTAGAGTCGAGGGGGAAAACACTCGATTAAGACATTATCTAGCCCGGTTGCATCGCAAGACATTGTGTTATTCAAAATCAGTAGAAAGGCTGGAGCATTCAGTTCGTTTGCTACTTCACTACCTCAAGTTCTGGGAGGCTCCTGTTCCGGCATAATTCATACCTTTATTCAGCAACGCCAAAAATCCTGGTTAGCGGTGATGGCAGCCCGTCGCTCCAACCCCATTGCAAAGAGGCCTTAATCTCGTAACCGTCGTGATTTTCACTTAGATGAGATACACACTGAGCCTTGCTCTCTCTACACGTTTCTTTAATTGGCAAAATCTTTAGTTGGCAAAGAGCGTAGGACTTTGATCTACCAGCAGCTTTAGATGCAATGCTGCGCCTCAGTAAGTCACAAGATGCTGTTTCCTGTCTTTCCACAATTTTATCTTGATGGATCAAAATGAGTGCGTAGTATCATGCTCTTCTTGATGGGAGGTTTACTAGAAAGGCAGCTTCTTAAAGCTTGAATCAAGTATTGAACTAGCTGCCTACGTGTAAATACAGGTTTGGCGTGTCAGTTGTTACCAACAACATCTTACAGATGCAATGCCAAAATGGTTAGAAGTACGAAACTAAACCCATCTACGAAGGAATGCGTGCCTTAGCTCGACTTTGGTTCTTTTCTGAAGCCCTCCAGTGGCAACAATTGTTGCATGTCAAGTTGGCTTCAAATTTCTGTGACTACTGTTTAAGTGCTAAGCGGCTCAAAACGTTTCAGGGCCTATTAACAATCCAGGTAGCGCCCCAGATGGCCTACCACATTAATTCAAAAGCCGATCGCTAAAAATGACTTTACGAATCTACGGCAATCGAGAACTGAAGACCTTGCCCGGACAAGCAACGCGACCCACGTTGGCGATCGTGCGTTCAGCCCTATTCAATATCTGGCAGGGGACGATCGGAGACTGTCGTTGGCTCGATTTGTGTGCAGGCAGTGGGGCGATGGGTGCCGAAGCGCTTTGTCGAGGGGCAAGTGTTGTGGTTGGCATTGAACAATCTACTCGTGCCTGTGCCATCATTCGGCAAAACTGGCAGCAGGTAGCAAAAGACAACCAGAGATTTCAAGTGTTGCGAGGCGATGTGCGACAGCGAATTAAATCTCTGGAAGGGCAGCAGTTCGATCGCATCTATTTTGATCCACCTTATGAGAGTGCTTTGTATGAGCCAGTGCTTGAGACGATCGCGCAGCTTCAGCTACTAGCACCAGGTGGGGAATTAGCGGTGGAGCATAGCCCCGATCGCCTGAGCCTTACCACACCCACCACGCTAAAGATCTGCCGCCAAAAAATTTACAGCAATACGGCACTCACGTTTTATGAAACAACATAAAAGAATACTGACAGACTAGCGGTTTTACAACCTGTACACTACGGTTCGATTGCGCCCCTCTTTTTTAGCGCGATACAGAGCAGTGTCAGCAGCAGCAATCAAGTCGTCAGACGACGAATCGACCTGAGGGATGGTGGTGGCAATACCAAGACTGATCGTAATGTAAGCACTCACTTCAGAAGCAGCATGGGGCAATTTGAGCCGTCGAACGGCTGTCTGGATCGCTGTTGCTACAGTGTGAGCCCCCGCAGAATCGGTCTTTGGCAGTACGACAACAAACTCTTCGCCACCATACCGTGCTAACAGGTCAGCCGGACGCTTGATGGCATCCTTCATAACCTGAGCAATTTGGCGCAAACAGGCATCACCAGCTTGATGCCCATAGCGATCGTTGAAGTGCTTGAAGAAATCAACATCACAGAAAATCAACGATAACGGTTCTTGCTCTCGCACCGCGTACTGCCATACTTGAGCCAAATACCCATCAAAGCGATGGCGATTGGCAATTTGGGTAAGACCATCTAGAGTGGCAAGATGCTCTAACTCTAAATTTGCCTGTTTAAGCGCGTCTTCAGCTTTTTGACGCTCGCTGATTTCTTGTTTCAGCGCTAGCGTACGTGTGTGCACCTGTTGTTCTAGCAAACGGTTGTAGTCAGAAAGCAGCAGCTCTGCTTGTTTGCGGTCAGTGACATCAATTGAAATCCCGTCGTAAACCACATCACCATTGGCTTGCTGTTCTGGGCAGGATACGTTTTGTACCCAGATTAAGCGCCCAGACGGCAATAGAACGCGATGCTCCATTGACCACGGTTTAAGTTCCTGAAAGCAACGATCGCTGGATGCTCGCATGGCTGTCAAGTCCTCTTGTGGAATCATGTGCCAAAAGTGCTTGGGGTCTGTCAAAACGAGCGCTGGATCGAGTTCATACAGCTCTTGAAACCGAGGGCTAAGGTATGTAAACCCCCGACAGCCATTGGCATAGTAGACGTAGCGGTAAATCACACCTGGAACATTTTCAGTCAGCCTGCGGAAACGGCTTTCACTGGCACGCAACGCTGCTTCAGCTTGCTTACGTTTAGTAATATCTTGAAAGGCAACGATCGCATAGACCACGTTACCAGAACCATCCTTTATGGGTGTCGCCAGCACTTCCGTAAAACGCACTTCGCCATTTCGATGCAATTCAAGATCATCTGTGATGACATTTTCACCTCGCAAAGCCCGTACAGCTGGTAACTCATCAAGGGGGTAAAGTTGAGCCGTCCCAGCACGATAAAGCTGATAAACAGCAGACTGTTGCTCAATACTGCGGTTGGGTATTGACGCCACACCTAATAAGCACTTAGCCATCTGATTAAAGTAAAAGACCGAGCCATCAGGATTATGAACAGCAACTCCGATTGGAAGTGCCTCTAAAAACTGCGTCAGACGGCTTTCGCTTTCAGCCAATTGCTGGTTTAACTGCTGCATTTCTGCAAAGGACGTTTGGAGTTGGTTCGCCATCTGGTTAAACGAGTGGGTAAGTTCGCCAAGTTCACCGACACATTTAGACAGAGGGAGAGGGTGCCAGTTTCCCGCTGCGATCGCTTTGGCCGTTGTATTAAGGTGCAGAATTGGACGGATAACCCAACGGGCAGTCAACGTGCCAAGGGCGATCGATACTCCCAACGCTGCTAAACACAACAAAATCGTCATCCGGGTGTTGGCATCAATTTGTGCCATAAAATCAGATTCAGGCACAACAATAACGATGAACCAATCTAAACCCCGAACATCCTGAAAAGGAACAACCTGAAGTAATTGCTGCTTGCCATCTAGCTCAAAATTTAGTTGTTTCAACTGTTCAATCTTCGCAAAGCTACCAAAGCGCTGCGTTAAGTAGTAAGCCGTTGATCGAATAATTGTATTTGAACTTTCTGTTGCCTGAAGGCGTTTGAAGAGTTCACTATTTTTAGATTTAACAAAGAGCGGATCAGTGGTTGAACTTGCAATCAGTAATCCTGACTTTTCAACAATAAAAATTTGTCTTGAATGACCGACTTTGAACGTGCTAAGAAATTCACTGATTTCTGCAAGATCATGCTCCGTTCCTAGCACACCCAGCAAACGTTGCTTCTGATCGTAAAGAGGCTGATAGGCAATGAGTCCCATAAAGGGATCATCGAAGGACTGGAGAATTTGATTCCATCCCGATTGGCGGGTTTTAACCGCCGATTGATACCAGGAGCGTGATCGAGAATCATAGTCCTTGGAAATCACGTGCACCAGCTTTTGCAGATTACCTCGCTGATCCGTCGCATAGGTATGAATCTTTCCTTTAACAAATTTGGGGGTTAGATCAATGCTAAAGGTGCCATCAGTTTCATGCGTTGCACCGACGTATCCTCCCTGCGGATTTCCCATAAAAGCAAAGCGAATTGAAGGATAAGCTTGAAGCTGGCCCCAAAAATGTTTTCCCAAGACGATCGGCTCATCAACTTGCAATAATTCTGCCTGAACTGCTTTTGCATTAATTGTATTTACAGCGTAGGAGGATTCTAGGAAATCACTCAGTTTTGCCTGTATTCGAACAGCTACCTCGCTCTCTAACGTTTTTGCTAAATCGGTAACGGCTGCCTGTCCATTTTTGAATGAGAGATAGCCAACCAGTGCTACAGTGCCAAAAATTTGCACCGCAAAAGGTACTACTAAAATAGTACGGAGAGGGAGCTTTCTTAAGGTTTTAGCCGTGACCTGATTTAACAACTGAAGCAACATTAGCGACTCTAAATTTTCTGGCTGAAGGCTAATTGCTTGATTAAAGCCTTTCTTGCGTCTGCTGCCAAGATTGAACTTAAAATTCCCAGATATTGACGGTGACGCACGCTTACTGAATGGTTTAAGGGTGGAAATTGCTATCCGAACCGAACCACCCCAAGGCTAAAGGATGCTGATGTTAACGTTCCCCAGCCAACAAAACTATTGAAAAAAGTACAAACGTGCTTAAGTTCAGGCGTATTAAAGTGCAAGCGTACTGCTAAGCTGGAAACTAGCGCTGCAACGTTGGCACAGCATGATTCCTCTGAAGCTGGTTCTCAAAAATTTTCTGAGCTATCGCGAAGCAACCCTGGATTTTCGAGGCTTGCACACCGCCTGTATTTGTGGCGCGAACGGAGCCGGTAAATCATCATTGCTGGAAGCGATCGCGTGGGCCGTATGGGGGCAAAGCCGCGCTGCTGCTGAAGATGACGTAATCCACATTGGGGCTCAAGAAGTTCATGTGGATTTCATTTTTAGCAACAATCAGCAGACCTACCGCATTATCCGCAGTCGCTACCGAGGACAGTCATCATCGCTAGAGTTTCAGGTAGCGAAGACAGGGCAGAAGGCAGACGGTGGAAGGCAGGAGGCAGACGGCAGAAGGCAGACGGCAGAGGCGGCAGGGGAAGCAGGGGAAGCAGGGGAAGCAGGGGAAGCAACTCAATCTGTTCTTACATCCCACATCCCACACCCTACACCCCACACCCCATACCCCACCCTCACCTTCCGCACGCTCTCGGCCAAAGGTGTTCGTGCTACGCAGCAACTGATTCTAGAACACCTGAAGCTCGACTATGAGACGTTTGTGAATTCAGCATATTTGCGTCAGGGTCGGGCAGATGAGTTCATGCTGAAACGGCCCACAGAACGGAAGCAGATTTTGGCAGATCTGTTGAAGCTCGACCAGTACGATCGCATGGCAGAGCAAGCAAAAGATCAGTCGCGCCAGTTTAAAGGTCAAATTGAGCTACTGGAACGCAACCTGGAAGCGATTCAGAACCAGCTACAACAGCGCGATCGCATCGTGCTGGAACAATCTGTGCTGGAAGGCGTTTTGGCAGAGATGCAGCAACAGCAAAGTGCCGACAGCGAACAGCTTCAAACGCTGCAAACCATTCAGCAACAGCGTCAAACCTGGCAGCAGCAGTTAACGTGGCAGCAACAACAACAGCTTCACCAAGAACAGGACTGTCAGCGCTTACAGCACGAACTCACCGCTGCCCAACAACAGCAACAAGAACTAGGGGCACTGCTGCAACAAGAAACCGCGATCGTGACAGGCTATCAGCACTTTCAAACCTTACAGGTGCATGAAGAAGCGCTGGCGGCTCGCTTCAAGGCGCATCAGACGGCCCAGCTAAAGCTACAGCACTATCAGCAGCAACAAAATGAACATCTAGCGGTACAACAACGCCAGTGCCAACAGTTGCAGGTACAGCTCGAAGCACTGATACAACAAGAAGCCGAGTTACAGCAAACGCTTAGCAAGACTGCGGACATTAACGTAGCGCTCCAACAACTTCAACAGGCACGGTCTCACCTTAGCCACCTCGACCAGCTTCAAGTGCAGGCTTCTCCCCTGTTGCAGCGCCGCCAGCAGCTACAAAGCCAGATCGATCGCGAGCAGACCCGCCTCACCGCTCGCCTAGAAGAATTCCATGCCTCGGCGCATCAACTGCAAGCACAGCAGCAACGCCAACCGCAATTAAAACAAGCAGTGCAAGATGTGAGCGATCGCATCGCCGCTCTAGAAGCAAGACGCACCTATCAAGAACGGGTACGTGAGCGGGGTTTAGAACGCCGCAGCTTTATGGAACAGCTTCAAGAACAGCAACGGCACTGTGAGACACAGTTGGCAGAATTGGAACAGAAAATGCAGTTGTTGAAGCAGGAGAGGGGAGAGGAGGCAGAAGGCAGGAGGCAGGAGGCAGAAGGCGGCAGGGGAAGACACGGAGACACGGAGACACAGGGACAGGGAGACACTAAACTCAGAACTCAAAACTTAGAACTCAAAACTCAGAATTCTACCCCACACACCCTACCCCACACACCCTACACCCCGACCCCATACCCCCCTGTCCCTTGTGCGATCGCCCCCTGGACGAACAGCACTGGAACCTGGTACTCGAAAAACAACAGGCTGAACAACAAGCCATCACGGAACAAATTTGGGTCATCCGCGAGCAGCTATCAGCCTCGGAGCGCGAGATTCAAATTTTGCGCCAGGAATATCGTGACCTGGAGCAAGAACTAAAGCCCTATCATGCCGTGCTGGAACAGCGGGGGCAATTGCAAGAACAGCTTCAAATGACGATCGCGATTCAAGCAACGCTGCAACAGGTCATAACCGAAGCGGCTGAGCTAGAACGATCGCTACAGCTTGGCAATTATGCCAGCGACCTGCAAGAAGAATTGCAATTGCTTGATCGCAGCCTCAACCAGTTGAACTATGACGAAAAAAATCATGCGCTGGCACGGGGTGAAGTCGATCGTTGGCGGTGGGCAGAAATTCGTCACGCCGAAGTCAAACAAGCACAGCGACGACAGACCCAACTAGCCCAACGACGACCCGAATTGGAAGCCCAGCTTACCGCACAGCAAGCCAGTCTTGACCAATTAAAGGCTGAAACGGCGGCCCAACTTGCTGTTTTAGAGCGCCACATCGCTGACATTGGCTACGATCTGGAACAACACAACAACATTCGTCACGCACTTCGGCAAGCGCAAACGTGGCAGTTGCGGCATCAGGAATTAGCGCGCGCCCGTCAACAGCATCCACAAAGCCAGCAGAGAGTGCAGGCTCTCACGCAGACGTTGACCGATCGCCAGCACGATCGCAGCCTCGCAGCAGCACAGATACAGCATCTGGTACAACAGCTAGAGCAAACACCAGAGTGCCATGCACAGATTCAACGGTTAGAACAGTCCATGCAGCAGCGGCGATCGCAACTCGATGAGCACCTTGCCTCTCTCGGTCGCTTGCAACAGCAACAGCAACAGCTAGAAATACTTAAAACTCAAAACTCAAAACTCAAAGCTGATCTACAAACCGCTCGTCACCAGCAACGCATCTATCAAGAACTGGCGCAGGCTTTTGGCAAAAATGGCATTCAAGCTTTGATGATCGAAAATGTATTACCCCAACTCGAAGCTGAAACCAACCAAATTCTCAGCCGTCTCAGCGCCAATCAACTTCATATTCAATTTGTCACTCAGCGTTCTAATCGGCGTGAGCAAGCCCGTCAGGCAAAGCTTGCAACCAAAGCACCACGCAACGAATCACAATCCTCAAAACTCATTGAAACGCTTGATATTCTCATTGCCGACGCTCACGGCACGCGCCCTTACGAAACCTATTCGGGTGGAGAAGCGTTTCGAGTCAATTTTGCCATTCGGTTAGCACTGGCGCGCTTGTTGGCCCATCGATCGGGCACCGCGCTACAAATGTTGATCGTGGATGAGGGGTTTGGCACGCAGGATGCGGAAGGGTGCGATCGCCTCATTGCTGCGATTAACGCGATCGCCGCCGACTTCGCTTGCATTCTCACCGTCACTCACGTCCCCCATTTCAAAGAAGCGTTTCAATCACGGATTGAAGTCACAAAAACGGAACAGGGGTCACAAGTTAGCCTGGTGATTTAGGTGTCGTTGAACGGCAGGCAAGCATCCTACCCCTCAAAGGACAGCAAGAGCTTACGGAGCAACGTGACCAATACTTCACGTTCTGAGGCGGGCAAGGCTTCAAGCAGACGATGCTCGTTTACAACATGGGCTTCAACGGCCTGCTCAATTAAAGTGAAACCCTGGTCAGTGAGCGTAATCAACGTACCGCGTCGATCGTCCGGGTCGGGAATTCGCCGCACCAGCTCAGCCCGCTCTAGCTGATCGATACGGTGCGTCATCGTACCAGACGAAACCATCAACGCACCAAACAAGGCTGTCGGCGAAAGCTTGTAAGGACGACCCGCACGCCGCAACGTAGCCAAAACGTCAAATTCTCCAACCGTTAGCCCAAATTCAGCGAACGTCTCCTGAATGCCCCGTTCCAGATGTTTGGCTACTCGCGTGACGCGACCAATTACGCCCATCGGCGAGACATCAAGATCAGGGCGCTCCCGTTGCCATTGCGACAGGATTATATCGACTGGATCAACACGCGGTTCCATCATTTGTGGGTAAATTTTCGACTCGACTATCTTGACATCAAAATAAATGCTAATATCTCAACATCAAGTATCTTGACATCAAGATAAATGGTTCGGTATTTCTTGTATTAGTGCAGGCTTACGACTGGTTTGCTATGCCGAAGAGCTAAGCAGCCCATGAGAAGTCAGTCGAGCCGTTCTAGCTCCTTCTAAAGCGATCGAGTGCTCCTGTGCTCATGGAGCCAATCACTTTAACGTCTGGCTCCCCCACTAATGCCTTTGAAGTACGCATAGCTCTATCAATTGATGCTTTTGGAGATTTCCGATGAATGGACGCACCGTTTTTCTGCTGGCAGCCCTTGCGGGTGGAGCCGTTTTACCGATTCAGGTCGCTTTAAACTCCTTACTTAGGCGCTATGTCGGTGAGCCGATGCAGGTAACGTTTATCTCTTATTTGGTTGGCACACTGGCTTCGCTGACCGTTTGCTTCGTGGCGCAGTATCCGCTCCCAACCGTGGCGGCGCTGTCTCAAACGTCGTGGTGGATGTGGATTGGTGGGTGCTTGGGCACGCTATATGTCTGGGCAACCATTTTTACAACGCCCAAGATTGGAGCGGCGCTGGCGCTGGCACTGACGATCGCAGGGCAGATGATTACCGCTCTGTTTTTGGATCACTACGGCGCGATCGGCTTAACCAAATTTCCAGCAACGCCAGAACGCATTGCAGGAGTCGTCTTAGTGGTTCTAGGCGTTTCTCTCACGGCCTATGCCAAGCGATAACACTTAGAACGGTTCGGCATCCTGCGGTTTCTGGCGCGACTTGAAGCCCTGCTAAAGCGGCAGTGAGTCCTGCCCTGCCCGATCACGTTGTTTCAAGCAGAGGTATGGCGACAGACAGTGGTTCTCAATCGAGTAAGCTACAGTTCGTTCAAGATGCGTGGGGTGTAGGGTATTGGATGTAGTGAATGCAATGAAAACGGCTGTAAGAGCATGGTTGAGAGGTTGTCTGTTGGCGTTTGAGGCGAAAGTAAACTTGAGAAAATCTGTAAGGGCGCAAAATTAAGCCCAGCATCACACATTGGGGAATGTTGAGATGAATCAAGCTGAGCAATTACACGATCGGTATGTCAACGTCGGTTCTGTAAAGACCCGCTACTGGCAGGTTGGGGATTCAGGCAGTACGGTTATCTTGCTTCACGGCGGTGGCGGCTACATTGAGCTATGGAAGCACAATATCTTGGCATTAGCCGAGCATCATCGCGTTTATGCGTTCGATATGGTGGGCGCTGGTCGAACCGACAAACCGACGGCTCAATACACCTTCGCCTATATGGCTCAATTCACACGAGCTTTCATGGAGGTGTTAGACATTTCCCATGCCAACCTGCTTGGGACGTCTGCGGGTGGTGGAGTGGCGCTAGAGTTGACCTTAAACGAGCCGCAGTTAGTTGATCGGCTCATTCTCGTAGGTAGTGCGGGTTTAGGGAAAGAGATCAATTTTCTGCTTCGAGTGACAACCCTTCCTGGTTTGGGAAAGTTTTTTAGTTCGCCCAGCCGAGCTGGTATCGCCATGTTTTGCAAAAAGGCCGTTTACGACTCAACCTTGATTACGGACGAAGTGGTTGAAGAGTTCTACCAAATGGCAACGCTCCCTGGAGCTGCGGAGGCAACCTTAAATTTAGGTCGTTCTAACTTCAACATCTGGGGACAATTCTATCAGCCTATTGTAGCGAGACTAACCACCATTACGGCTCCGACCTTAATCATTTGGGGCAGACAAGATCCAATGGTTCCTGTCAAACATGCTCAGAATGCCGCTGGAATGATTCCAAACGCGCAGCTAGAAATTATTGAAGCGTGTGGACATTGGAGTCCAATTGAGCATCCCCAACGATTCAATCAGCGAGTTTTAGAATTTCTAGAATGATTATTGCCCGTTACCCAACACACCTTAGAACCGAATGGTAAGAGCTTATCTACTCACATCGTTCAGTAGATGGCGTCAAAGGAAATCCAGTCATCATCATGCTCCAACGATCGTCCTGCTGATGAAACACTCTACGGGTGGCGTAATTCCGTATCTATCACGGATGGCGTTTACTTCCTAAAGCCCAGAATAGACACTGCGCTTCCAACTCCAGCATCCCTTTACGTCTAACGGATCTAGAGTGAGCATCGAAAGACCCGATCTCTAACACAGAAATCTTCTTTAAAACCATCTTTTTAATCCATCTAAAGTTACTTCTTTAAGCAGAGCTTTCGTGCCGCAGAATGATCTCAAGCTCAAGCCTATAAAACACCTTAGATACAAAGAGAGTTAAGGGTTAACCTCCTCTTAATGCACAAAACATTTTCTGCCTGAGCCCCAATAAGCAGAAGCACTTCCAGCCAATTCAATAAAGCAAATCGGGCTGAATTTGTAGCAGCGACAACCACTTTATCGAAAAGTAGTTTACAGTTGTTCATAGACACACAAATTAGGTGAAGTACATGGCTGACATCGTTGATACTGCTGTTAATGCTGGGTCTTTCACCACGCTGGCTGCTGCTTTAAAAGCGGCTGATTTAATCACAACACTGAAAGGAAAAGGCCCTTTCACTGTTTTTGCCCCAACCGATGAAGCGTTTGCTAAGCTTCCCGCTGGAACGGTCGATGGCTTACTGAAGGATCTTCCTAAACTGAAGAAAATTCTGACCTATCACGTTGTTTCAGGTAAAGTGATGGCGGCAGATGTCGTTAAGCTTAAGTCGGCAACTACCGTTGAAGGTTCAGACGTGAAAATTGATGCGTCCCACGGTGTTAAAATCAATAACTCCACTGTTTCAACCCCTGATGTTGCTGCTGACAATGGCGTTATTCACATTATTGACACTGTGTTAATGCCTGCATAAACAATTGCGTTTATTGTGAGTAATGAGTAATGGGTTAGTAGCTTAAAATAGTTGCTAACCCATTACTTTTTGATGTCCTAAAAAAAAATTAGTCGCATTCCAAAGACTCAGTTCACAAATTGAATTGCGATCGCATAACCCTTTTCTGGGTAACGTTAGATCGAGCCAATCGCAAACTGATCGGTACCTGCTTCTAGCGATCGTGCTGTTGAAGAAACGCTTCCACTGTGAGGCGATCAGGCAAGGATGACTGGGCACCTGCTTTTGTTGCAGAAAGCGCTCCCGTCGCTGCGCCCCAGGTAATCGCCTGACGGATGGGCAAGCCCTCGTCCAAGGCGGCAGCCATCCCCCCATTAAAGGCATCACCCGCCGCGACCGTATCCACCGCTTTGACTGCGAAAGCGGGCACAAAAAAGGATTCGTCTGGCGTGGCACAAAAAACCCCGGTTGCACCCAGTTTAATGACCACAAACGCCACACCCCGTTGCTGTAGAACCGTTGCAGCCTGGGCAGCGGTCGCTGTGTCATGCACCGGAAACCCAACCAGGTGTGTTGCTTCAACCGCATTGGGCGTGATGATGGTGACGCAAGCGTAAAGCTCAGCAGGAATGTCCGATCGCGCTGGGGCTGGGTCTAAAATCACGCGGACTCCCACTCGCTGAGCGGCTTTTGCAGCGGCAATGACAGCCGGTAAGGGTACTTCAAATTGCAGCAAGAGGGCAGCGGCTCCGGGTAGGTGATGGATGAGGCGATCGACATCCCGCTCGTCTACCTGTCCATTCGCGCCCGGAATGACGATGATGTGATTTTCACTTCGATCATCCACCGCAATCATCGCGACCCCTGATGCGATCGTCTCATCAACCAGCACATCAGACGTATCTACGCCAGCCGACTGGAGGTTAGCCAGTAATGTCTGACCAAACCCATCATTCCCCACACGCCCCACCATAAATGTAGGAATATTTAACCGCGCTGTAGCGACTGCTTGATTTGCCCCCTTGCCACCGGGAACCGTGACAAAACTGTAACCAAGTAGCGTCTCACCCGGAACAGGAAGCGTGGGTGTTCGGGCAACTAAATCCATATTAATGCTGCCAAAAACGATGATATGGGCTGGGTTCATAAATGTATCAACTAGATTTCAACGAGTCGGTTGGGGTTACTTTTTATTAAGTTAAAGCCAGCTTTAATATTAGGAGAGAAGCTGAAATTACCATCCAAAAAGGGTTTTAGCGAACAAGAATCAAGGCTCTATCTTTAGGCATAGACGCATGTAGAAGGATTTGATTTTGCAAATCATCACGGTAGGATAGAAATCTGGAAGCGTGAAATAAAAGCAAAAGCTGCACGTTTAACGGCAAATTTCATGAAAGCTGTTTAGTTTGCTAAGGCTGCTTATACCATTCACTTTATACACCAGCTCATGGTGCTTTAAAGAAAGCAAAATTGTTGCTTCGTTTGGAATTAAGCCTTACGGCTGAAGCTAAAGCAAGCATAAACCGCTTGAAACAGTTAGGGCTTGCTCAATTCAGCGATTCTTGCCCTCTGCCCTCAATCTTAGGAAACTCAGATTGAAAGTTCTCGCTACCAGGGGATTTGGGGCAAGCACGTCAGTCCCAACGGTGTTCTATCAGAGCCCAAAATAATAGAAGGCTGTTGACGTTATAGATCATGATTTTGTCGCCACCTTAACACTTGGCGATAGCATTGTTGTCTAAATTTTCTTGCTTTTATGCTTCTCTATTGGTCTTGATTTGATTGAATTTCTATTAACGCATTAGGTAAAGATGAACGTGAAAGTAGCAGTTCGTACAGCGCTTCGTCGAGGCAGTCTTGCGGCAGGCCTCGTTGGTGTTGCTAGCAGTGCTTTTGTCGCTTGTACAGCAGGAAATCAAGTCAATGAAGGCGTTCAAAAAGCAGTTCAGAGTGGTGATTTAAAGTCGATCGCCGTCACTGTTGGCGATCTCAGCAATCCCTTTTTTGTACTGATGGGACGGGGTGCCGAAGCCGAAGCCAAAAAGATTGGTGGTGACAGTGTGAGAACGACGATCGTCTCCAGCGGCTATGACTTGAACCAACAGTTCAACCAGATTGAAAACTTCGTCGCTTCCAACACAAACGTCATCATTTTAAACGCGGCAGACAGTAAAGGCATTGCGCCAGCGGTTGCTAAAGCCAAGCAAGCAGGAGCCATTGTCATTGCGGTCGATACGGGCGCAGACGGGGGTGTGGATGCCACGATTACGTCCAACAATGTGCAGGCAGGGCAACTCAGTTGTCAGTACATTGTGGATCGCCTCAAGGGTAAGGGCAATGTGGTGATAGTCAACGGTCCTCCTGTTAATTCGGTGCTCGATCGGGTCAAAGGCTGTGAAGAAGTCTTTGCCAAAAACCCCGGCATCAAAGTGCTGTCCAAAGACCAAAACGCAGAAGGCAGTCGAGATGGCGGCCTGCGCGTGATGACCGATCTGCTCACCTCCTTCCCCAAAATCGATGCCGTCTTTTCAATCAATGACCCTAGCGGCATTGGTGCCGAGTTGGCAGCGAAACAGGCGAAACGCAGTGAGTTTTTCATTGTGAGTGTGGATGGGGCACCCGAAGCAAAACAGGCGATCGAAGACCCTAAAAGCCTTTTTGTTGCAACGGCAGCCCAAGACCCACTGGGCATGACGCAAAAAGCTGTGCAGGTTGGCAACGACATTTTGCATGGGAAAAGACCCGCTGACCCCAATATTTTGATTCCCGTAAAGCTCATTACTCGCGATAACGTCAGCAGCTACAAAGGCTGGACGGGGGAGTGAGGGGAAAGGCTAAAGGATGAAGGATGAGGGATGAAGGCTGGATGCAAGCTATCTAAAGACTTCAATTTTTAAACAAAATTTTTTTAGGGGAGTTGCTTATGACGATTGATACCCAACCATCGGTTCCTGATGCGCCGATCGCGACACCCGTTTTAGAAATGCGGGGTATTACCAAACGCTTTAGCAGCGTGCCTGCCTTACAAAACGTTAATCTCACTATTTATCCCGGCGAAGTCCATGCGCTCATGGGCGAGAATGGCGCTGGCAAAAGCACGCTCATGAAAATTCTGGCGGGTGCCTACATTGCGGATGAAGGTGAGATTCGCATTAACGGCGAACCGATGGACATTGCAGATCCCGGTAAAGCAAGACGGGCAGGCATTACGCTGATTTATCAAGAATTGAACGTTGCGCCTAATTTGACCGTGACGGAAAACATCTTCATGGGGAGTGAACTGCGACGAGGGCAATTTCTCGATCGCGAGCAAATGGAACGTCAAGCCTCTGAGGTGTTAGCCATACTAGGAGCAGATTTTGGCCCCAATGATGTGGTGCAAAATCTATCGATCGCCGAGCAGCAGCAGCTTGAAATTGCCCGTGCGCTTAAAGACAAAAGCCGCATTCTGGTGATGGATGAACCGACAGCAGCGTTGTCCGATCGTGAGACGGAGCGCCTGTTTGAGGTCATCCGCAAACTTCGGAGCGATGGCATTGCCATCATTTACATCAGCCACCGGATGGAAGAGGTGTATGCCCTGGCCGATCGCATTAGCGTACTGCGCGATGGCGAATACATCGGCAGCCTGACGCGGGATGAAATTTCGGCAGAGCGTCTGGTACAGATGATGGTAGGCCGATCGATGGGTGATTTTTATGAACACAAGCGGCAAACCAACGTCGGTGAGGCCGTGCTGGAAGTGAGAGACATCAGCGATGGGCGGAAAGTGAAATCCACCAGTCTGACACTTCACGCAGGCGAAATCGTTGGGCTATCTGGCCTCGTTGGTGCAGGACGCACAGAGCTATCGCGATTGATTTTCGGCGCTGACCCCAAAACCAGTGGTGAAGTCTACTTAAATGGCAAAAAGCTAGAAATCCAGTCTCCCGGTGATGCGATCGCGGCTGGCATTGGCTACGTCCCCGAAGACCGCAAAGATCAGGGCTTGTTTCTGGAAATGAGTTCGGGGAAAAACATCGCCCTCAATTCACTGAAAGAAGATGCCCGCATCGGCATCATCAACTTTGGCACGATCGGCAAAATTGCCTCCGATGCCGTTCGCGATTTCAACATCCGACTGGCCAATTTAGAAATTCGCGCGATGGATCTATCGGGTGGGAACCAGCAAAAGCTGCTGTTGGCACGGTGGTTGGCCATTAAGCCTAGAGTGCTGCTGCTCGATGAACCGACGCGCGGTGTAGATATCGGTGCCAAAAGTGAAATTTATCGCATCATCAGCGACCTCTCGGCAAAAGGCGTCGCTATTCTCATGGTGTCGAGCGAACTGGCCGAAATTGTGGGCATGAGCGATCGTGTCCTCGTCATGCGCGAGGGGCAACTGGTTGGAGAACTGGGTGGCGCAACAGGCAATGAAATCACGCAGGAGAACATTATGGCTTACGCCACAGGAGCATCGGAGGTTACTGCATCATGAGTCAAACTGAATTAACTCCCCTAAAACGAAACACAGGCGATCGTCCTAAAGTACGTCAGCGAGGCGGCACCAAAAACTGGCTACAAGTGGCGGGCATTCTGCCGATTTTGCTGCTCATTTGCATTCTGTTTACATTCCTTTCGCCCAGCTTTTTGACCCCCGGCAACCTCGTCAACATTGCACGCCAGGCCTCCATTAACATCGTGCTGGCAACCGGGATGACGTTTGTCATTCTCACGGGTGGGATTGATCTTTCGGTCGGTTCCATTCTCGGTGTATCGGCTGTGGTCGCCGTGTTGGTCTCCCTTTTACCGGCTTTAAGCTGGGCCGCTATTCCTGTAGCGTTGCTTGCTGGCTTGCTGATGGGGTTAGCCAACGGTGCGCTGATCGCCTTTCTCGATTTGCCACCGTTTATCGTCACGTTGGGCGCACTCACTGCATGGCGCGGCGCGGCGTATCTGGTGGCAAACGGCACAACGGTCATCAACCGCGACCTCGGCTTTGCCTGGATTGGTAATAACTATCTGGGACCGTTGCCCTGGTTAGTGGTCATTGCACTGCTGGCGATCGGCGCTAGCTGGTTTATCCTCAAACGCACCGTACTGGGCGTGCAAATCTACGCAGTCGGTGGGAATCAACGCGCCGCACGCCTCACAGGCATTAAAGTGAATCGAGTGCTGCTATTTGTTTATGGCGTTAGCGGCTTACTGGCAGGACTGGCAGGCATCATGAGTTCCAGTCGCCTCTACAGTGCTACTGGCTTGCTGGGCAATGGCTATGAACTAGACGCGATCGCCGCAGTCATCTTAGGCGGTACCAGCTTCACAGGCGGTATCGGCACCATGCCAGGCACCTTACTGGGTGCGCTCATTATCGCCGTGCTAAACAACGGGTTGACGCTGCTGAATATGTCCTACTTCTGGCAGCTTGTGGTGAAAGGGCTGGTGATTATTGTCGCCGTCACCATCGATCGACTCCGCAGACGAGGCAGTCGCTAAATTTAAAGGATTGAGCCACCAACGGCTTCTCGGGCGACGATCGTTCTGAGCGATCGCCGCCCCGTTTCAGTGAAGCTCAAGATGCCAATATGCTGAATAGGCTAGAACGCATGCGATGCAATCTCTTCAGCAAATAAGGATCACGGATTAAATAAAATCGACAAATGGTTTGCAGGTAGGGGCGAACGGCCGTTCGCCGCCTACGAGAAATATCGATGCTATTAAATTCTCGTTCCTAAGGCTTTAAACTTCTGCCTCCTGCCCTCTGCCTTCTGCCTTCCCCTTCAGGGACTTGTAGGGTTTGTGTAAACGTCAGTCGGAGCAACGATCGACTGTCCATTTTGCTGCCGAATTTGATAAGACACATTGCTTTCAGCAGACGGGCAACAGAGCGCATCCGCCTCTTTGTAACGTGCAAATTCTGCCGAAAGCTCGGTTTCGCTAAACAAATAGAGGCGACCAGATGCGCCATCGGTTCGCGAGTCCATTGGTTGTGGAGAGAGCGTCCCGGCAAATTTTCCATTCACAAACACAAAATCCTGATAGCCCATCGGACGGCACATGCCATCGACACCACTAAAGCCCGTGACGAGCGACACCTTGCCAAACCGTTGATAAGGTCCAACAAGTTTCCATCCTGCACTGCTCAAGGCTTTATCTTCAGGAGCCGTAGCGGGTCGTACCGTCGTCTTGCACTGTTGAAAGTTGTCTAGCTCAGCATTGGATGAAGGCGCTTTAGGTAGGGAAGCACCAGGTTTGTTCCAGTTCGTCGGTTTTGCCTGATCTAACCAGAAGGGTTTGCCTGATGGTTGCGCGATCGCTCCAGACATCGTACCCAGGGCAAGTAGAATCGCTGTGGCAAAGCCAATTGATTGACCATGCATCCGTTTCCAGTCATTCATGCCTAACACCACTTTTTCTTTGCTTAAGCTTTTTATAAGCTAATTTTACGCTTTAGTCCCCCCTTGAAGCGACTAGCAGACCTTAGCGTAAAGCTACCTACCCATCCTGCCTCCCCACTCCCACCTTCTGCCTTCTGCCCCCCTCAAGCCGAACCTACGCTGAAGAGTACTCGCGATCGCCTTACTCGAATGCCAAGGCCGGAACGTTCGCGTTGGTATCTTTTGCGGCTTGTTTGATGGGAATTTCAATATAAAAAGCCGAGCCTTGATCGGGTACAGAGACGCATCTCAGCGTACCACCGTGCCGTTCAATAATTTGATAACTGATGGAAAGCCCCAGTCCCGTCCCTTTGCCAACCGCTTTTGTTGTAAAAAACGGATCAAACAATTTGCGTTGAGTTTCGTCTGACATCCCCGGGCCGTTATCTTTGATCACAATTTGAACGTGGTTTGCATCCAGCATGAGCGTTTGGATTGTAATCAGACCGAGTTGATTGGGCTTTGCATGCGCTCTGTCCTGCGGATGCATTTCCTGCAACGCATCGATCGCATTCGACAAAAGATTCATAAATACCTGATTCAGTTGTCCCGCAGAACACTCTACAAGAGGCAGTTCACCATACTCCTTGACTATTTGAATACCCGCTTGCTGAGGCGTTGGCTTCAACCGATGTTGCAACAGCATCAGCGTACTGTCAATGCCTTCATGCAACTGTACCGACTTCATTTCAAACTGATCTAACCGCGAAAAATTGCGGAGCGACAAAACAATTTCACGGATGCGATCGGTGCCTACTTTCATCGAGGCCAGTAGCTTGGGTAGGTCTGCCAAAATAAAGTCCAGGTCGATGCCATCAATCTTTGCTTGCACGTCTGTGGGTGGCACCGCATAAAGCTCTTTGTAAAGCTGCAAAAGGTCAAGCAAGTCTTGCGTGTAATGATCAACGTGAGCCAAATTGCCATAAATAAAATTGACTGGGTTGTTGATTTCATGAGCAACACCCGCCACAAGTTGGCCTAAAGACGACATTTTTTCAGATTGCACCAATTGAAGCTGCATCGTTTGCAATTGCAGCAACGTTGCTTCAAGCTCCTGGGTTTTCGCCTGGGTTTGTTGCAGCAATTCTGCCTGATACAGGGCAACATCAAGCTGAGTCGCAATCTGGTGGACAAATTCTATTTCTGATGTCTGCCACTCACGGGGGACTGAACATTGATGGATACACAACAGTCCCCACAGCACCTTACCTCTCAGCAGCGGCACAATCAGATTCGCCCTGATTTGAAATTGAGTGAGAACCGCCACATGGCAATCGGCTAAGCCAGCGTTGAGCACATCTGCTACCGCTTGAATTTGCCCATACTGATAATGAATTGCGTATCGTTCGCCAAAGCAATGATCATGGACACGATGCTTAAGAACCGACATGTAAGGTGGTAGGACTGCCTCCGAAACAAATTCACCATCATCAAACTTAGAGTTGGGGTAGAACCGGAAGATGCCAACGCGATCGGCCTTGAGTAATTGACGCACCTCGGTTGCTGCCAGCTTAAAAATAGCGTCTAGCTCAAGCGGAGAACGAATTTTACCAATCACTTCTGCCAGAGCCTGCTGCTGTTCTGTTAGTCGCTGTAGTGCCGCAGTGCGTTGCTCCACATGAAACTCTAGATCTTCGTTTTGACGCTGGAGTTCGTCCTGAGTGTGTTGGAGGAATTGCTTGCTTGCTTGCTTGTGCTGCTGAAGCTGATACACCAACCACAACGTTACCGCACTCAAGCTGACGATCACCCCTACACTTACCGTCAACAGCAGATCAGCACCCATCCCATCAGACCCAACAACAAGCAATAACAGCCGACGCAGGTTTAGTGCCCAATCTACCATTGAAACATCCTCTCAACTGCTCGAATGATGCTTCAGACCTTAGCATTTGCAAGAATCAGTAACCACAGTAAAAGTAGCAGGTCACAATGTGCTTTTGCTCAGGAAAGAGACTATGCTTAAAAACAAATTCGACAGAGAAAAAATGAACTTCAAGCACATCCTAGAAGCAGTTTAAAGCATCAACAAAAATTCAATGCTTTAAACTGCTTCTAGGAGCTATTTACAACGTTTATCGGTAGTGCCTTGAAGGGGAAACAGTGCATGTGTGAAAAGCTCAGCCACACACCATTACCCTTTCTTCGATCAATTATCCGGTGACCAAAAGGGCTTCATAGAAAATTCTCATCGCAGCTTTTGCAAGTGCGATCGCAGGCCCTAATTGTTAGATGCTGTAGGCGGAATGCCAAGGACAGCGCAGGGAAAGCTCTCTAGTTGTTGCACTAAGGGATGGGCTGCCGAATCGCAACCTAACAGCAAGAGCGCGGCTGATTCTGCTTGTGCCACCCGTCGCAATTCGGTTGCCACCTGCCCAAAACGGAGATGCGTTTTGAGGGAACCACGCCATTCATCGGCCAAGTGACGCGCTTGCCAAAGAATTAAATCCGCCTGATCAAACTGACTAAGTTGACAAGCCGCTGAACGGGTCGGTGGTTCAGCAACAGCGCTATTAGAGCGATGACCCACATCAAGAGGATGGTAGTCATGGTCGCCTAGCCCACGAGACACTCTCTGATCAAACGTCTTTGCGTCATAGCCCCACGGGGTCGATCGCTGAAGCGGCAAGGATGGTACAGGGAGACAAGCATCTGCTGTATCCAAAACATACACAACTTGAACCGTCACCTGCTTACCCGTTGCCAACCGTGTTTGGTGCGCAATCCACAGGGTTAAATCTAGGGCTGTCTGGCTACGAGGAGAGCCGTTGTAGCCCACAAGCAAGTTGATGTGTTTGGTAGAGCCAGACTCCGCTGCATTAGTCGGCACCAACACCATTTGTTTAGCAAGATCAGCGCAACCTAGCGCGTCTTGTAGACGTGCAAGCATTGATAAAATATTCACGGTTAAACCTCTCAAAATAGGGTGTACGAGAGGTGGGTCAGGTAACAGATACGAACCCGTTGCTGAACGCTCAGGACGTACCTATCAGGAGACTCCAATAACCAAAGCTTTGCGAGCAATCGGTTTTGGGAACTCCTCCCACTGCCGACGGAGTTAGCTGACGGGCTAAGACTGGAAGGTGTCTCTCTCAGGATTGCTGAGATTAGCCCCAATAATTTGGTTCCTCCGCTTGAGTTGAAGGGCATATGAGCCCTTGCTTAAGTATCAACTCACATTAGGCTTACCCACTTGTCTAGCAGTTGACGGACGAGGGTGATCGTTGCCAGCGGTGCTGTGAAAGAGCAGAACACAACGTGAGGGAGCTAGCTTAAACCATGCTAATTGATCTAAGCTGCTATCTCTGAGACAGAAGCAACGCATCTTCAACTGATTCGAAATAAATCATCCTTTGCCAATATAGCCCACTGAAGCCTTCTTGGCACCTTCCTTTGGAGAGTTTAACGATATGTTTACCGTACTATCGCATTCGGTCCTTAAACTTCAACCTTTTACCTCTCAAACGCTTACAGTGAGCTGATTTATACGCTTTAAAGAGTTTCGCTTTAGACGAATATCCCCTTCGCTTTAGACCGATACCATTTAACCTGCGGTCTATATCCAGCCGTCTTTTCTGATCAAGTTATCTACTGACTGTAAACAATTAGTCCTGAAATAACCATTCTCAGATCGCATTCAAAGAGGTTATGGGAGAGCCAGTTTAAAATCAAGCTATATGATGAATGGAACGATCGTGTTGATGCATTACGCAAGTCGATTGCTTAGTCTCCACTACAGGTAGGATTTTTGGGCGTGACTGTTTCCCCTTTAGCATCAGGGCTAGACCTGAAGACTCTCTTTCCCTTTGAGCTAGACGATTTTCAACAGCAGGCAATCGCTGCGTTGGAAGCGGGTCGATCGGTCGTGGTTTGCGCACCTACCGGATCGGGCAAAACGCTCATTGGAGAGTATGCCATTTACCGGGCACTGAAGCGCGGCAAGCGGGTTTTTTACACCACGCCCCTCAAAGCGTTGTCGAACCAGAAATTGCGCGACTTTCGAGAGCTTTTTGGTCACGATCAGGTTGGATTACTCACGGGGGATGTATCGGTGAATCGGGATGCCCCCATTCTGGTGATGACGACCGAAATCTTTCGTAACATGCTTTACGGTACGCCGATCGGTGAAGTCGGCACATCTCTCACGGGTGTAGAAGCCGTGGTGCTGGATGAATGCCACTACATGAACGATCGACAGCGCGGCACCGTTTGGGAAGAGTCGATCATCTACTGCCCCACCGAAATTCAGCTTGTGGCGCTCTCTGCTACCGTTGCCAACAGCGACCAACTTACGGATTGGATTCATCAAGTCCACGGCCCCACTGATCTCATTTATTCGGATTTTCGTCCTGTCCCTCTGGAGTTTCACTTCTGCAATCCCAAAGGGCTCTTTCCCTTACTCGACGACAGCCAAAAGCGCATCAATCCTCGCCTCAAGCTGAAAGGCGCAAAAGGTGCTCCTGGGGGCAACAAACGTGGGCCACGGCAGGAAAGCCCCAATCTAGCCTTTGTGCTGAGCCAATTGCGGCAGAAGGATATGCTCCCTGCCATCTACTTCATCTTCAGTCGACGAGGCTGTGATCAGGCAGTTGCAACCGTTAGCGATGCGCCGCTATCAATGGTGAGTGAAGCTGAAGCTGCTCAACTCCGTGAACAGGTGGATGAATTTTTGGCGCAAAATCCAGAAGCAGGACGGGCAGGACAGATTGAGCCTTTGTATCAGGGTATTGCCGCCCACCACGCGGGCATTTTACCTGCCTGGAAAGGATTGGTAGAAGAACTCTTTCAACAGGGCTTAATTAAGGTTGTCTTTGCCACCGAAACGCTGGCCGCGGGGATTAACATGCCTGCTCGTACAACGGTCATTTCGAGCTTGTCCAAGCGGACTGATTTAGGCCATCGCCTGTTGAATGCCTCTGAATTTTTGCAGATGGCAGGGCGAGCAGGGCGGCGTGGGATGGATAGTCAGGGGCACGTAGTGACGGTTCAAACCCCCTTTGAAGGCGCACGTGAGGCTGCCTATTTAACCACGGTGGGAGCGGACCCTCTCGTGAGCCAGTTTACGCCTAGCTATGGCATGGTGCTAAATTTGCTGCAAACCCACACGTTGGAAGAAGCGAAAGAACTGGTAGAACGAAGCTTTGGACAGTATCTCTCCACGCTATATCTGCGTCCCCAACAGGAGGCGATCGCCCATCTCGAAGCCGAACTGGCTCAGCTGCGAGCGCAACTGGAAGGGGTGGATTGGGATCTGCTCGCACAGTATGAAAAACTGCAAGAGCGGCTCAAGGAAGAACGCCGCTTGCTAAAAATTCTGCAAGATCAGGCAGCAGAAATGCAGGCGAGTGATCTGCCAGTAGCGCTGTCATTTGCGATCGCGGGCACCGTCCTCAGCCTTAAGGGTGCCAATGTACCCGTCGCGCACCCCTTACCCGCCGCTCTGGTGATGAAAATTCCTGGGGCAGGGCAGTTTCCTTACCTGATTTGCCTTGGACAAGACAACCGCTGGTACGTGGTTACCGTCAAAGACGTGGTGGGTCTGCGGGGTGAAATTCCGCGGTTAAGCGGGGTAGATCACCTAACCCCACCGCCCGAAATGCCCCTCAAACCAGGGCAGATGAAATCAGGCAATGAGATGACGGCTGCGATCGCCCGCCAAATTCCCTCAGTGCCCTCGCCCATTGACGAAGCACCCGAAGTGTACGAGCAGCTTCAGCGGATGGCAGGCGTCCAGCAACAGCTTGAAGCACACCCGGTTAACCGCTGGGGGAATCGCGCCACCATTCTCAAGCGCCAGAAACGCATTACAGCCGTACAGACCGAACTGGCCGATCGACGAGCAAAGCTTGAGCGACAATCGCAACAGCATTGGCGAGAGTTTCTTGACTTAATCGAGATTCTGCAACATTTCGGCTGTCTCGACGGCTTAGTACCCACACCGTTGGGACAAGCAACAGCAGCCATTCGGGGTGATAATGAACTTTGGTTGGGGCTGGCACTGATGTCTGGAGAACTTGATGTGCTTGATCCGCACCATCTGGCAACCGCCTGTGCGGCGCTGGTTACGGAAGTGTCACGCCCCGATAGCTGGACGCGCTACGACCTTTCTGGAGAAGTAGAAGAAGCACTGGGAGGGTTGCGTGGCATCCGTCGCCGCCTATTCCAGTTGCAGCGAAAGTATCAAGTCGTGCTGCCGGTTTGGCTAGAGTACGAGCTAGTGGGATTGGTTGAGCAATGGGCGCTCGGCGTGGAATGGACGGAACTCTGTGCGAACACCAGCCTTGATGAAGGGGATGTCGTTCGCATTCTCCGTCGTACGCTGGATTTTCTGTCACAAATTCCCCATGTGCCTCATGCCCCAGAGGAGCTAAAAACGAATGCGAATCGGGCCGTGCGTCTGATTGATCGCTTCCCCGTGAAAGAAGGTGTCTAGCAAAACGGGTTATCCCCCCTCACTCAGCCCACCAATCACTCGGTTACGTCCAGCCGCTTTTGCCTTCAAAAGATTTTGGTCTGCACGCTGTAACAGGCTCGCACCTTTGGCATCGTCACTGTCTTTCAGGGAAGCGGCTCCCGCACTGATTGTCATATCTAGATTGAGGGTTTCGTCGATCGCAAACGTCTGGTCACTAATCAACCGACAAAGGCGACGACCCACCAGTAAGGCCTCTTGCTCATCGGTATTGCTCAACAAAATGACAAATTCTTCGCCGCCGTAGCGAAAAAGCGTATCGCGAAAGCGAAGGTTATGACGCAACCGCCCAGAGATCAGTTGCAAGGCGCGATCGCCAATGGGATGGCCGTACGTATCGTTAATATTTTTGAAATAGTCTACATCCAGCATCAGAACGCTCATTTGCTCAGAGCGAGCGCGAGAATTCTGCACTTGGCGAGGGAGTTCCCAGTCCAACGCACGCCGATTATTGAGTTCAGTCAGCGGATCGGATAGGGCGATCGCCGACAAAATATCATTCGTCCGCATCAGTTCACGGTGGTTTTTGACCGTGCGCAATCCAGAAACAATCTGAGCACTGAGTAGACGGTCTTGCTGCATCACTATCTCCTGGTCAAGCGCTTCGCCTTTCGAGCCGTGTCTGGGAAACCACAAATAGGCATCGGCACCGTTTTCCAGTGCCTCAGCGCGGCAGTCCATCTCCCAAAAGCGATCGCGCCAAGCTTCGACCAACGGATGGGTTGGATAATCTAGCAGTAGACAATAGATCCAGGCCAGCCGGGTTTGCTCCTTAATTTGGCGGCAAAGCTCCAAACTGCCTGGTTGGTTTCCCTGAAGGATCACAAGATCGGGCTGCTGCGCCTGAACTAGCGGCATTGCCTCACTAGGATTCGTTGCCACTTCTACCGTGCAACTCACTAAGTTACGGATACGAACCAGAAGTGTTGCTAGAAAGTCATCACCTCCGACTAAGAGAATCGAAGCGTCCATTGGCGTTTCAGCAGCCTAGTTTAAGAGTCAGGTTCATCACTTTAATAAGGTACTGGGATTTCCGTTGCTGAGAGTATGCATCGTAGACTATTTAGCAAGATGAACAAAAACCTGAAACATTTCAGGTATTAATCTATACCCACAAAGAGCTTCACACGTAGAGCGAACCTTTCCGTAAGTTTGGTCATCAAAATAGTCTGGGCGCTAGTGGATTGGCAGTATCCCTACAAAGTCCGATTAAGCAAAACAGACGCAGTTGAACGAACGGTGACAGCACGTATGGACCTTACCACTTAGTATGTTTAGAGAAATGATCCCCTGCTTCCAGTGTGCCCAGATTCACACGCTGCCAGTCGAAATTAAGTCCCTTTCTGCCATCTGTCAGGGCACACACCGCTTTACTGTCTAAACTTCAGTCATCATATATCGTCGTTCTCACCCAAACGAGGTAGACCTGATTCAGGTATGTGGGAGCAACCGCGGCAAGCCAACACGATGAATTTCTAAGAACAAATTTTTGCAAGCAGCTAAATCTCGGTTTCTGAAAAAAGTTCCGTTCTTTCTCGTTTCCAGCTTGAGCAACTTTATCAGTAAAGCAGCATTAAGAAAGCTCCTTTGAGTGAGCAGGCTTTATCGTAACGGCATAATGCGCTATAAAGTCTAGCAAAATGCGCTGGTGGGGTTTACCCAGGGGACGAATTTGGTTAGCCTGCTGCGAATAGCGATCGCCCCGTCCAATCTCATCGGCGGTTGCCAGGGCCATATCCCACCCTTCATGCAGGACAAGCTGACTGAGACCAACATCGAGTTCCCCATGATAAACATGGCGAACAACATGGGTGTCTTCATAGCGGTCAAACGGAATGAGGGTAGCAGGTGCGTAGCCAATTTCTTCCAGTAATTCTCGCTGGATAGCCGCATCAGGATGCTCACCCGCCTCAACATGCCCACCAAAGAGTGCCCAGTGTCCAGGGTAGAGAATGCCAGGAATGTCGTCACGAAGCTGAAGCAAAAAGGTGTCATTTTGATGCAGGATGGCGATCGCGACCTTGTGGCGGGGATCTTGACTCATGTCCAAGTGCTCGATTCCTCCCATTTAACGCGTTTGCAAAAGTTGATCAAGCCGTTAGCAAGCTCAGCTTGCAGCCCTGGACGCATCACGATCGCTCTTGAGTGCGGGCGTCCGCTGAAGCTGTCGTTGCTGCTCAAGGTAGAGCGATCCCTGTTCTTTGCCGTTGATGGCAATTGTTTGATAAAGCAGTTTCCCCTCCAGCACCACCTCATCCCCTGGATTGGGAATCGCATTGGTGGCGATCACCCAAAGGCTACCTGTGCCGTCATGAAGTTCATACGCTGTTTTACCCAAAAGTGGAACGGGTGTGCCAACTTGACCTTTTACTTGAACGATCGCATTGACATTAGATGGTTGTTTGATGGCTGCGATGGTACTGGTGCCAACAGTGAGCCCAACGGGCAGAATGCCACTACTACCCTGTGAGCCGTTGAACGCTGTGCAGCCCGCGAGACACACCAAAAGAAGGGTGGCAAGTATCCCCTGCTTTTGGGCTCTTATGTGAACCTTGAAACCCCACATCGCACTTCAACCCCTCGAAAATGACGAAAAGGGACACTGGATCTGCGAAACTGGTAAACAGCCTAACGCTGTGTTAACACAGACTGTAGCGTTTGACCACATGTATGGTAGCGATCGCTGCCTCGTTTTTGACCCATGTCTTCTACTGCTCAATTGCTTGACGGCAAAGCTCTGGCCCAATCTATTCAAACCGAGTTAATCCAACAAGTGCAGGACTTGCAAGCTCGTAAAGGACGTGCTCCCGGATTGGCCGTGCTTATGGTAGGCGACAATCCTGCCAGCGCAGCCTATGTTCGCAACAAAGAACGAGCCTGTGCCAATGTGGGCATTGTATCGTTTGGTCGGCATTTTCCAGCGACCGCCACCCAGGCTGAATTGGAGCAGACGATCGATACACTCAACAAGGACGATCGTGTTGACGGCATTCTCGTTCAACTCCCGTTACCAGATCATCTCGATGCCGTCGCGCTCCTGAATCAAATCGATCCTGACAAAGACGCAGACGGACTGCATCCGGTTAACCTGGGGCGGTTGGTGCGCGGAGAGCCGGGGCTGCGAAGCTGTACACCAGCGGGGGTCATGCGGCTGCTACAAGCCTACGACGTTTCCCCCAAAGGGCAACACGCAGTGGTCATTGGCCGCAGCATTTTGGTGGGCAAGCCTCAGGCGCTGATGTTATTGGAAGCCGACGCGACTGTCACGGTCGCCCATTCCCGCACACCCGATCTCGGCGCGATCGCACGCACTGCTGATATTCTCGTAGTAGCGGTGGGTCGTCCAGAACTCATCACGGCTGAGATGGTCAAACCAGGGGCGATCGTCGTTGATGTGGGCATGAACCGCATTGCGGATGCCAGTGGTAAGTCTCGGCTTGTAGGGGATGTTGATTTTGCTTCGGTGCAGCCGATCGCGAAGTTGCTGACACCTGTACCGGGTGGAGTCGGTCCTATGACGGTCGCTATGCTACTGCAAAATACAGTGCAGAGCTGCGCCCAACGGTAGAAATTGGCCTGGGAGCGTGTATTGAAGTCCTCACCAAGCAGGCGGAGACTCATCTCAAACTAGCCCTTTATAGCCTCACCTTTAGGTTATGCATTGGAAAGTCCAAAAACTCAATGACTCATGAGTGCAGAAACCTCCTTAGAATGATTGAGGGGTCAGGACGCGAGGCATAAAGAATGATTGAGGGATGGCAATTGGCAACGTGATTGTGGTGTAACTGAAGTGAGAACGGGGAGGGAAGTATCAAAATGGTTTTATCAGACAAAATGCACATGTCCCAGAAGGAACTCCATTTTGATCTGGCAGCCTATCTGCAAGAACGACAAACGCTTGTAGAAGCGGCGCTCGATCGCTCGCTCCCAGTCATTTATCCAGAGAAGATTTATGATGCGATGCGCTACTCTCTGCTGGCAGGGGGTAAACGGTTGCGTCCCATTTTGTGTCTGGCTACCTGTGAACTCATCGGTGGCACGATCGAGATGGCCATGCCAACAGCTTGTGCCCTGGAAATGATCCACACTATGTCCTTGATCCACGACGATCTACCCGCGATGGACAACGACGACTATCGGCGTGGCAAGCTAACCAACCACAAAGTCTACGGTGAAGATATCGCCATCCTGGCGGGTGATGGCTTGTTGGCTTATGCCTTTGAGCATGTCGCGATGGAAACGAAAGATGTCCCCCACGATCGACTCCTGCGGATTGTTGCCATCTTAGGGCGAGCCGTTGGTGCAGCCGGTTTAGTCGGTGGACAGGTTGTTGACCTTGAATCAGAAGGTAAAGCAGACATTTGTCTGGAAACGCTTAACTTCATTCACAACCATAAAACGGCAGCCTTGCTAGAAGCATCCGTTACGTCAGGCAGCATCTTGGCAGGCGTTTCAGAGGCTGATTTGCAGCGCCTCACGCGGTATGCTCAACACATTGGCCTTGCCTTTCAAATTGTGGACGACATTTTAGACATCACCGCTACCCAAGAGCAACTGGGTAAAACGGCAGGGAAGGATTTACGAGCGCAGAAAGCAACCTACCCCAGCATTTGGGGGCTAGAAGAGTCCAAAACGCAAGCACATACCCTGGTGCAAAAGGCAAAAGCAGAACTGGTGGGCTTTGGCGATCGTGCCAAACCCCTAATTGCGATCGCTGACTTTATTACGGCCCGCACTCACTAGTTTGAAAGGCGAAAGGCTAAACGAGGAATTCGCTTCCTTACCCTTTACCCTACCGCCGAGCGGAAGCGAGCTACATCCCTTAATCCTTTATCCTCTCTCACCGCAAAACACATGCAGGACTTTGGCAACATTATTCACAACCAGGTACTCCTGGTCGCACTTATCGCGTGCCTGGTTGCTCAAGCCATGAAGCTTATTATTGAGTTTGGCAAGCATCACAAAGTTAATTTGCGCGTGCTGGTTGAAACAGGCGGCATGCCCAGTGCCCATTCCGCGCTCGTTGCGGCTCTTGCTACCGGAGTTGGACAAACCTCTGGTTGGGCAAGCACACAGTTTGCGATCGCGGTGATTTTTGCGGTGATTGTCATGTACGATGCGGCGGGAGTACGGCAGGCGGCTGGCAAACAAGCGCGTATTCTTAACCAGATCATCGACGAATTTTTTCAGGAAGACCATCAGTTTAACGAAGACCGCCTCAAGGAACTGCTCGGTCACACGCCTGTCCAAGTCATTGCTGGCTCCATTCTGGGAGTCATCATTTCCTGGGTCGCGGAGTTTGCTTATTAGATAGGTTTGCCTACTGACAAATTTGACTTGAGGAGCCTTTAGCCGCTTCAGCCAGTTGCCGTTCAGTCAGCCAACAATGCTCAGCGCACTGCAATTTTGCTGAGTGACTTTGCGGCTTGAAAACGGGCAGCGCTCACGTTAAGGCCTTCCTATTCCTAGCTTCTGCCCGCCGCCTGCTATCAAATCAACCGTTGCCAGGGAAATGCTCAATCTGGGCATAGCCGCTAAAGATCAGTTTCTTACCTTGAGTTTCTAGACGGTTTATCCGCATGGTCACGCCATCCAGATCAAAGCGATCAAGGTCAACCATGTTGTCAAGAATCTCAGCAAACACCATGGTCAGCACACGCGAAATCCCTCTCAGGTCTTCTGGCACCACGTCTTCGTTAAACTGTGGGTTCTGAAATGAAACGCGACGACGACGCTCGACCGCCAAATTGGCAATGAGGCTGATGGGCACAGAGCCATTAGGGAGTTCAGTCTTGGCAAAGATCTTGATCTTGTTTTCAGGCAATAGCTGCAGATTGACATCTGTAAACGAAACAGGTTCACCGCCTGACAAATTGGTGAGTTCAGGGGTATCGATATTCACAAGGCGTTTCTTGACCAGTTCGGCCATAAACGCCTGATTGATGCCATCTTCAGTCAGGGTGACCTGCGCGATCGCCTGAGTTGGTTGGCGCAAACGGACTTTACCGCTTAGGACAGAGCCAAAGTCGATCGAAACCGCATCAGTCTCAAACGACATCTCTTCGACCCAAAAATCTTTGCGAATAACCAAGCGACGGCCATTCATCTTGAAATTGTCGATACTGCCTTGCAGCAGTTTGCTGGAAGGAGAGCACCGAATTGCCACCTCAACTGACTCACTTTGAGAGAACAGATGACGAATGGACTGGCTGACAACCTTGTTGAGCATACGCTCACCAAAGTCGGCGCCGGTAGGGGGAGCAGTGAAGCCACCAATCATGCGATCTTTCGTCCCGAAGGTTGTCTCACTACGTTGTAACAAATTGTGAAGCGCTCAGCAATCTTTTTTTACAGAAATATTGTAGTATTACCCCGTAGAAAAAAGCGGCAAAAGCGTTGAAAGGTCTATGAAATAAGAGTATGGCGAATTGCTGACATCACCAAGGGGTAAACGATTAAAGTTTCCGCAGTGTCTGATTTGTAAAGCTGATTTAAGAGCGGTTGAGCGTTCTAGCGCCTCCCTTTCCATCTTAAGGGTAACCTGCCACGATAAAATTCTCGCTGTAGAATGATGCCATCGCCCCGCACAACGGCTGTAACGACGTATTACAGGGCAAAAATGCTTTAGGTCGATCGTCTAGCAGCTTTCAAAACAGCCCCCTTGTAGGCAAAGATCCTCTTGTAGGCACAGACCCTTTGTAGGAACAAACATTGACAGTACGTCTCACCTTCAACCTAATCGATCCAGAGCTAGACAGTGAAGAACTGGAGGCTAAAACCCAATCGCTACTACGGCAATTGCGGGAGTTTGATGCAGTAGAGCAGGTCAATCGCGTTCCCGATCCCCATCCGCCCACAGGCAGCAAAGCCTTTGGCGCGTTTCTAGCAGGCTTGCTCACCGCACAAGTTGCACCCGCGCAAGCCCCAGCGGTCGTAGGGGCATTAGATTCTGTTGTAGGTAATGCCCCGATCGAACTGACGCTTGAAATCGACGGCAGAAAAATTACCGTCAAAGCGAGAAATCACGAAGAGCTTGCAGCCGCCCTTCAAACAGCGCAGGCATTTCTGATGGGTGCATCATCGCAGGGAGTCAATTCAAGCCAAACGGAAAGCAGTGACTCCTTGTTGTCCACTACAACCGCCTCTACAAGCGCCGCCATGCCTAGCCAGTCACCACGAGCGTCAGCAGCCCCGATCGAGGTGTTTTTCTCCTACTCTCATCGGGATGAGGAGCTACGCGATGAGCTAGCCATCCATCTCAGTATGTTGAAACGGCAGGGGATCATTGCTGCGTGGCACGATCGCGAGATTACAGCAGGTAGCGACTGGGCAGGCGAGATTGACACCCATCTCAACACGGCCAGCTTGATTTTGCTGCTGGTGAGCGCCAACTTTCTCGCCTCTGACTACTGCTACGACATCGAGCTAACACAGGCTATGCAGCGTCATGCAGCGGGTCAAGCCCGCGTACTGCCAATTATCCTCAAGCCTTGCGACTGGACAGGTGCGCCCTTTGGCAAGCTACAGGCGCTACCCAAAAACGCCAAACCTGTTACGAAGTGGGACGATCGAGATGAAGCGTTTCTCAACATCGTGCAGGGCATACGAGCGGCGATCGCACGATGAAGGCAGAAGGGAATGAAGGCAGGAGGCAGGAGGCAGAGGGCAGAAGGGGTTTTGGTTGTTAGTTGTTAGTTGTTAGAAGGAGAAAAAAGGCAGCGCTTGTTCCAGCTAAGAACTAAAAACCAACCACTAAAAACTGACTAAACTCAAAACTCTCTAGCTTGTCGGCGCAAAGCGCTACTCAAAACTGATACTATCGCTGCCTAAATGCATCCGATGCCGCGCTGGAAGGTGTTTCGGCATAACGCTTTAGTTCGCGTGCCATGCGGCGGATTCCTTGTAGCTCGTCTTGACGAATAAACGGAAAAACGACGCGTGTGAGTAGACCAGAAAAATTTTCTTGTTGAATGTATTTGGTGCGATCGCGCCCGATCGCTTGGAGCTGAAACACATACTCATGCATAAAGCCAGGAAGAGAAGACACCCACTTCAGGCAAACCTCAGGTTGCACGAGGGAAATGATTGGTTGAAACGCGGTTTCTTCCTCACCAGGAGTCCGTCTTAGCGAAAGCGATACCTCCTGTCCCTGCTCAAAGCGCTGCTGAGCATTACAGTCATAGAGATAGGTGTTCCAGTACAACCATTGCTCTTTACGCACCAGCACTTGCCAAACCCGACGCCGGGAGGCATTGATTTCTATTTCGGCATAAAGGCTAGGCATAGAATCTTGAGTTGAGCCTTCAAACTAAACGTTAGGGCAGGAGGCAGCGGGCAGAAGGCAGGAGGCAGCGGGCAGAAGGCAGCGGGCAGAAAGCGAAGGCAACCTAAACTTTTGATACTCTTTCCTGGCTGACTATGCTTTATGTTTCCCCTCAAGTCCAACATTTCTCCGCTTAAGCGGGACGGTTCACAATGTTTACATCAAACCAGTTGGTGTGACTTGGTACAATTGCGGGTCAGACATTCCTTTAAGCTAATGACGCTTTAGCAAGCTGTGCTTTTTAGCAGTTCCCTAAAAGCTGACCGCTATCGCTTGCTTCCCAAAGGGTCGGCTAGATACTTGATTCAACTCAACTCAACCCGTTGTAAAGCCAAACGCTCATGACCAACCTCACTCCTAATTCCAGCTTTAGCCTTACCATTCGCTTTCAGGTGCCAAATCGCCCTGGCATGCTGGCATCGGTAACCAAAGCCGTCTCTAGCTTAGGCGGCAACATGGGCCAGATTGATTTGATTGAACAGACTCGTCAGTTGTCGTTGCGAGATATCACCATCGATGCTGCCAGCACAGAGCATGCTGAGACGATCGTGGAAGCCGTAAAGGCACTCCCTGATATCAAAGTGCTGAACGTGTACGATCGCACCTTTGATTTACATCGTGGCGGCAAAATCACAGTAGAAAGCCGCATTCCATTGCGGGGGCAGGCAGATCTGGCGATGGCATACACACCGGGAGTGGGGCGCATTTGTACCGCGATCGCAGAAGATCCCGAAAAGGTTTACACCCTGACCATCAAGCAAAATACAGTGGCGATCGTCACCGATGGTAGTGCGGTCTTGGGACTGGGCAATTTGGGGCCTGAAGCGGCGATGCCCGTCATGGAAGGAAAAGCGATGCTGTTTAAGGAGTTTGGTGGCTTAGATGCTTTCCCCATCTGTCTCGCAACGCAAGATACCGATGCGATTGTGGAAGCCGTGAAGAACATTGCGCCCGTCTTCGGTGGCATCAATCTGGAAGATATCGCCGCACCGCGCTGCTTTGAAATTGAAGCTCGCTTGCAGCGGGAATTGAACATTCCTGTCTTCCACGATGACCAGCATGGTACTGCCATTGTGACGTTAGCCGCACTCATCAACGCCCTGAAGCTCGTTAACAAGACGATGGCAGAGGTGCGCATTGTCATTAACGGGGCAGGTGCAGCGGGCGTGGCGATCGCTCGCTTACTCCGCAAAGCAGGCGCAGAACATATTGCCATGTGCGACTCTAAAGGCATCCTGTCGTTCGATCGCGCTGATCTCAATGACCAAAAGCGCGAATTTGCCGTTGAGAAAGGCGGCAAACTGGCAGACGCGATGAAAGACAGCGACGTCTTCCTCGGTGTCAGTGCTCCGGGAGTTGTCACACCTGAAATGGTGCGATCGATGGCAAAAGACCCGATCGTCTTTGCAATGGCAAACCCCATTCCCGAAATCCAGCCAGAGCTAGTCACTCAAGATGTGGCTGTTATGGCGACTGGGCGCAGCGACTATCCCAACCAGATCAACAACGTGCTGGCCTTTCCCGGTGTCTTCCGTGGTGCCTTAGATTGCCGTGCTTCTACCTTTACGATCAGCATGTATTTAGAAGCGGCACAGGCGATCGCCTCGCTCGTTAAACCATCTGACCTCAATCATGAGTTCATTATTCCATCCGTGTTTGATGAACGTGTAGCAACCGCCGTCTCGGCAGCGGTACAACAAGCCGCCCGACAAGATGGTGTCGCTCGCGCTTAACGTTGATTGTTAGGATCGGCGTATAGTTCCTTTGTCAGACGAACCCACTTGAGAAAACCCTAATCTAGCCGCAGTAGCCCTTTGCGAACTCCGTAGAATAGGCGATCGATCATGATGTGTTCTTCCTCACTCACCCGATCAGCCAGCAGGGTCAGCATCAATTGATAGCGGTTGGAAGGCGTAATTCTACCGGATACAAGGATTTGTCCTGTCAGGTCTTCCAAGGGGACACGGTTAGGGACGGCGATCGTGGCCATAATACACTCACCTGATTGGCGTCAGTCTCAAGGACTTTGCTAGCATGCCCTCTCCATGAATCAACCTCACGGCCTGTCTCGCCGCTTTACACAAACCACACCCTAAATTAATGTTGCCCGTTCATCAGGAGATGTTCAGCACCTCTAGGCGGGTGGTTACGTGATGTAATCTGAGGTTTAGTAGCAAGCGTGACTGCAGCGCAACCGATGGTCGTGGGTAGTATGTATACCGCATACCCCAGCGTGTTGTCTGCTACACGCCGCTGCAAGGAGTCGTGGTTTACATGGTTAATACAGCTCGTCGAACGGTTTATCCCAGAGGTTGCACCTTTACCGAATCGGATTGGGATGCACTTGCGCCTTTTTGGTACCCGATCGCCTTCAGCCGCGATGTGAAAGAGCAGCCCATCTCTGCAACTCTACTCGATCAACGGCTGGTCATCTGGCGCACGTCGGCAGGTATCTCCGTTGCCAATGACATCTGTCTGCATCGGGGCATTCCACTCAGCATGGGCTGGGTCAGTGGCGACCAGCTCGTTTGCAAGTACCACGGCTTTCATTACTCAGCCGATGGACGCTGTGTTGAAGTGCCCGCCAATCCGGGTGCCAGCATTCCCGTCAAGCTTTGCCTCAAGACCTACCCCGTAAAAGAGGCGTACGGCTTAGTATGGACCTCTCTGGGCGGTGGCGAAGAGTATCCTTTACCTGACCTACACGAATGGGATGATCCCGACTATCAGCAAATTCTTCCCGATGCGGTCGATCTCAACGCGGCAGCGGGTCGGCAAATGGAAGGTTTCCTTGATGTGGCGCACTTCGCGTGGGTACATACCAACACCTTCGGCGACCTCAACAACCCCGTGGTGCCACGTTACGACGTCGAAAAAACACCCAACGGGATTCGCGCCGAGTATCTCAGCACGGTCAGCAACTTCCCTAAAGCCATGCAGGATCTTGCTCCACCTGATTTCCAGTGGCTCCGCATCTTTGAGGTCTTCTTTCCCTTTACGGCCCGCCTTACCGTACATTTCCCAGGCGAGGGGCGTCTGTGCATTCTCAATGCGGCTTCGCCAGTGTCAGCCCGTAAAACGCGGGTCTTTGTCCCTCTGTGCCGTAACTTTGACAAAGACGCACCGCTAGAACCTGTGTATGAATTCAACTATCAGGTGTTTGCGGAAGATAAGGAAGTGGTCGAAGCCCAGTATCCCGAAGATTTGCCCCTGGAGCTTTCGACCGAATCGCATATTGGAGCCGATCGAACCTCGATCGCCTATCGCAAAGGCTTGGGCGCCCTCGGACTCGGTAGAACCTATACGGCGTGAGGCTGGGATTTGTGATGGAGGGCACTAGTTTGTCCCCTTTAGTCACCTGTTAAGCAAGTCTGACAGGCAGGTACAATAGCGGCATACCGTGTGGTGATAGAGTATGACGACGCTCTTACCAAACCTTCAGCCTACTGAACCTTTCTACCCCACTGGCGATGGTGAACCTGTGGCAGAAACGTATGACCACCTCTACGCGCTGTTGATCGTTCTAGAAGTGTTGCGTCAGTTTTTGAGCGATCAACAGGCAACCGTGTTGGGCAATCAGTTTCTCTACTACGCTCAGGGCTATCCGCGCTTGCGGACGGCTCCCGACGTGATGGTGATTTTTGATGTGGCTCCGGGTGGACGCGATAGCTACAAAATTTGGGAAGAAGGACAGGTGCCTGCGGTCATTTTTGAGATGACCTCTCAAGGTACACGCCAACACGATGAAAGCTTTAAGAAAACCTTGTACGAACAGCTTGGGGTGCAGGAGTATTGGCAGTTTGACCCCAAAGGGGAATGGATACCGGAACAGTTACGGGGGTATCGCCTGCGGGAAGAGAGTTACGAACCGATTACGGACTCACAAAGTCAACCCTTACAGCTACGCCTTGCAGTCGATGGCAAGCTTATTGCGTTTTACCGACTGGACACTGGCGAAAAGTTGCTCATTCCTGACGAATTAGCTGCGGCTCTCGCCCAACAAACCACCGCTCGACAACAGGCAGAAGCGCAAGCAGAGCAAGAACGCCAACGGGCAGAACGATTGGCTGCACGACTGCGGGAACTGGGAGAAGACCCGGATGCGGTTTGAGTCGCAGGCAGCCTCAATGCTTGTTGGCTTACAATCGTCGCTACACTAGAGGCGATCGCGCGCTACTCCCAATCGCTCAACAGCACTATGGCAAAGCACAAGAAAGGTAAGCCTGAGTGGATTAAACAAACCCTTGAGCTGAAGGACGATCACCGTTGGCAAGCCAAACCTGGTTACAAAGTGTTCGTGGCTGGTCGGGGAGCCGTGCGCTTTGATGTACCAGGCGATTGGGTGTTTGAACCGGATGAGAAATCGTTCAAGTTTACCGATCGCAAACCACCTAACGATGATTGCCGTCTGGAAGTGTCCTTTAGTCACCTGCCAGACGGCGATTGGGACTTATTTCCGCTCAAAGCAACCTTGAAAAAGATCATGGCTGATGACAAGCGAAATGCGATCGCAAAAAGCGATGTCATTACCCTGAAACGGCAAACCGCGCGCATTGTCTGGGCCGAAATCAAATTTATAGATTCAGAAGAGAACCGGGAAGCCTTTTCGCGCATTTGTATTGGCCTGGGTTCCAATGTGCATTGTCTTATTACCTTCGATTATTGGGCAGACCAGGCCGATCGCCTCACCCCTGTTTGGGACACCGTTCTAGAAACATTGACGCTGGGCTTGTACATCCGCGATCCACGTACTGGACTGGCGTTTCCTGATTGAGTTATAGGCAGAAGGCAGAGGGCAGAGGGCAGAAGGCAGAAGCGAGGGATGAGGGATGAGGGATGGGAGATAAAGGATAAAAGCTGACGGCTGACGGCTTTAGCCTGCTTCCCGGAGGGTCGGCTAACGGCTGACTGCTGACTCCTCTCTTCCAATTCAAAACTCAAAACTCAAAACTCAAAACTCCCAGGCTGATCGCTGACTGCTCAAGAAAACTGTCGATCGAGGTCTCCCTCCATAGTTGACTTGTTCTCAACTGCTTTTTGCAACACAATACGGGTATGACGCTCATTACCGTACGTCCTGAAGGTCTGTATTGTGAACAAGGGGATTTCTTTATTGATCCCTGGAAGCCCGTCGATCGTGCGCTGATCACCCATGCCCATTCTGATCACGCACGTTCTGGTTCGCAGCATTACTTGGCGACCAAAATTTCTGAAGGCATTTTACAGAAGCGATTGGGCGATCGTACCAATTTGCAAGGAGTCGAATACGGTCAACGGCTGAAACTCGGTAATACCTGGGTTTCGTTTCATCCAGCCGGGCATGTCCTTGGTTCCGCGCAGATTCGCGTTGAGTGTGGTGACGATGTGTGGGTCGTTTCGGGTGACTACAAGCGCGGCTACGACCCAACCTGCGAATCCTTTGAAGTCGTTCCTTGCAACACGTTCATTACAGAAGCGACCTTCGGCTTGCCCATTTACCGTTGGGATACGGGAGCCGAAACCTGTCGTGAAATCTATCAGTGGTGGCAGAGCGATCCAGAGCGTCCCTCCCTGCTGTTTTGCTATGCCTTTGGGAAAGCGCAACGGGTGCTGGGTGAGCTTCGCCAGTTCACCAATAAACCTGTGTATGTGCATGGTGCAGTGCATGTTTTGACCGAAATTTATCGTCAAGTGGGGGTGGAAATGGTGCAAACCATTCCTGTTTCTGAAATGCCCCGCAGCTATAAATTTGCGGGTGATCTGGTGTTGGCTCCCCCGTCTGCCCATCGATCGACCTGGATGAAACGCTTTTCCCATCCCCAAACTGCCTTTGCGTCTGGCTGGATGGCTGTACGGGGTGCCCGTCGCCGTCGAGGTTACGAGCGTGGCTTTGTCCTTTCTGATCACGCCGATTGGCAAGGGTTGATGCAAACCGTGCAACAAACACAAGCCAAAACCATCTATGTGACGCATGGACAAACAGAGGTGGTATCCCGCTATCTCCGTGAAACCTATGCGCTCAATGCACTGCCCTTAAAAACCTTGTTTGAGGGTGAAGGGGATATTGAATGAAACGGTTCACCCAACTTTTTCAACAGGTGGATGCCACCACGTCTACCAATGAGAAAGTCAAAGCATTGCAGCACTATTTTCGGGATGAAGAACCCGCTAATGCAGTCTGGGCACTGTATCTTCTGCTAAGTAAGACGCGCAAACGGCTCATCACATCGAGGGTATTGCGCGATGTATTTCTGCAAATTTCTGACATTCCCGAATGGTTGTTTGAAGACTGCTACGCGCAAGTTGGCGATACGGCAGAGGCGATCGCGCTCCTGCTTCGAGACACCCCTTTTGAGGCACAGACGGCTTCACCCATTCCGCTATATATGTGGATGGAAACCATCATTCCCACTGTTAAGACACTAGATTCGGATGAGGCACTGCGGGATTTAATTGTTTCCTGGTGGTCGTCCTTGACTGAATTTGAAGTGTTTATCTTGAATAAAGTTTTAACGGGAGCCTTTCGAGTGGGGGTTTCAGAGAAGCTGGTCATCAAAGCGTTAGCCGCCGCATTCAATCTTTCTGAAGCTGTGTTAGCCCATCGACTCATGGGCGATTTTTCACCCACTGTGGAATTCTATGATGCACTCATCACAGAGGAAAGCGAAACCGATGGCAAGCAGATTCTAACGGGACCATATCCTTTTTTCCTAGCGTCTTCCTTTGAGGATGCGCGGCTGCAAGAGGCTGAGTTATCCCATTGTCAGGCGGAATGGAAATGGGATGGCATTCGCGCTCAAATCATCCATCGTCCCGATCAATTTGCCATCTGGTCGCGGGGTGAAGATCTCATTACGCACCAGTTTCCAGAGTTTGTCGCGCCTATTCAACAGTTGCCAGAGGGCGTTGTGCTGGATGGTGAAATTCTCTGCTGGGAGGACGATCGCCCCCAAAACTTCAGCTACTTACAAAAACGGCTCGGACGGAAGCGCGTGACGCAAAAAGTGATTGATGAAAATCCCGCTCACTTCATCGCCTACGATTTGCTGGAAGATAACGGGCAGGACATTCGATCGCACCCCTTGCGCGATCGTCGCCAACGCTTAACCACGTTACTCGCAACGGCTGATCCAAAATGGTTAAGTCTCTCTAAAGCCATGCCATTTCAGTCGCTCGATGAGTTGAAACAACTACGCGATCAAGCACGGGAACATAGCGCAGAAGGATTGATGATCAAGGCGATCGATAGTCCCTATTTAGTCGGGCGTAAACGCGGCTACTGGTGGAAATACAAACTTGATCCGATGACTTTAGATGCCGTTCTGATCTACGCTCAGGCTGGCACTGGTAAACGCGCCAACCTGTTTACGGATTACACCTTTGCGCTGTGGAATGGTGATGAATTAACGCCGTTTGCTAAAGCCTATTCTGGATTAGACAACAAAGAAATTGATGAGCTTGATAAATGGATTCGTCGTCATACAGTGGAAAAATTTGGTCCCGTGCGATCGGTGGAACCGATTTATGTCTTTGAAATCGGCTTTGAAGGCATTGCTGAATCCAAGCGTCATAAGTCCGGCATCTCCGTCCGCTTCCCCAGAATTCTTCGCTGGCGCAAAGACAAACCTGTTAAAGAAGCCGACACCATTCAAGCAGCTTTTGCATTGTTGGAGGCACAAAAATAAATTTGTTTGGCTTTGTATTAACCCTATTAGTGAGCGTGACTGCTCAGCAACGATAGGCTTCAGAGCTTTACTTAGTTAAGCAACGATACAATTCAAGAAACGCTAGAAGCACCAATGTTGCTATGGTTAACCGACTAGAAATCGAGGCGGCGATAAAGCAATTGCCAGAAAATGACATTCGCCAACTTGCAGCATGGCTTCAGAATTATTTGGATGAGATGTGGGATCAGCAGATGGAAGCTGACCTGGCATCGGGGAAGCTGCAAGGGTTAATTGCTAACGCAGAAGCAGATATTGCCGCACCTACCGCCGGCAAGCAGCAAGCGCAAAAGGCATATCAGCGCTGGCGAGAGAATTCACTGGATCCCTCTCTCCATTTCAAAAAGGTCGGCAAAAACCTTTGGTCTATGCGCGTTACTAGTGGCTATCGAGCCTTAGCGTTGAAGACAGGCGACGATTATTACTGGATTTGGATTGGTACTCACGACAGGTATGAAGCATTGCTGAAATGACTGTAGAAACTGGCAACGTGGTCGATCGCCGCCTAAAGCCCATCATCGCCTGGTTTAAGAAGCAAGGATGGCAGCCCCTAGCTTTTCAGATGGAAGCTTGGCAGGCATATCTGGCAGGGCAAAGCGGCATGATTCAGGTGCCAACGGGGTCTGGTAAAACCTATGCAGCAGTGATGGGACCGATCGCCCGTTTGCTAGAAACCCCCGGCATTGGACTACAACTGCTTTACATCACGCCACTACGAGCGCTTTCGCGGGATATTGAGCAGGCTATCCGGCGACCGATCGAGGAAATGGGTTGGCATTTGCGGGTGGAATCGCGCACCGGAGACACCAGTAGTTCAAAAAAGACTCGGCAGCTCAAAAATATGCCGGATATTCTCATCACCACACCCGAATCGCTGGCGTTAATGTTGTCCTACAAAGATGCAGCCGCGCGGTTCAAATTCTTGCAAGCAGTGATTTTAGATGAATGGCACGAATTGCTAAGCTCTAAACGTGGCACACAGACGGAGTTATGCCTGTCCCATCTGCGATCGCTCCAGCCCAACCTGCAAACCTGGGCGATTTCGGCCACCCTAGGCAATGTGGAAGAAGCCGCGCAAGTAGCGATCGGTCGCACCCAACAACCCATCATCGTGAGATCAAACCTGAATCGCCAAACCATCATCAAAAGTGTCTTGCCCACATCCGTTGATACCTTTCCCTGGGCGGGACATCTGGGCTTGAGGATGTACGAAGAATTGGTTGAAGCATTGGACATTAATACATCCACACTCATCTTCACTAACACACGCTCTCAAGCCGAACGATGGTATCAAGCGCTGACCTTTGCTATGCCGGATGATGGCGATCGCATCGCGCTCCATCACGGTTCCATCTCCGTTGCAGAGCGAGAAGCGATCGAGGCAGGCGTGAAAACGGGCGATATTAAATGGGTAGTCTGTACGTCTTCACTCGATTTGGGTGTGGATTTTCAACCCGTTGAACAAGTAGTGCAAATTGGCAGCGCCAAAAATCTGGCTCGACTGTTGCAACGCGCCGGACGATCGGCACACATCCCAGAGGGCACCTCCGAAATTCTCTTTCTGCCGACGAATGCGCTAGAATTGCTCGAAATTTCTGCCTTTCGCAATGGCTTGCAAGCAGGCGATATTGAAGCACGGCGATCGCAACCCAAGCCCTACGATGTGCTAATTCAACATTTAGTCACGCTGGCTTGCGGTGATGGTTTCACTGTGACAGAGACGCTGAATGCCGTTAGAGCCACGGTTTCCTATGCTGACTTAACCGATGAAGAATTTACCTGGATACTCGAATTCATTATTCAAGGTGGCAAAAGCTTAAGTGCCTATCCCAACTACAAAAAAGTGGTTTTGGAGGGCGATCGCTACGTGGTGTCCAGTCCTCAAATTGCCCGGATGCATCGTATGAGTATTGGCACAATCACCTCCAATCAAGCGGTGCGTGTGCGCTACATGAATCAGAAGGACATTGGCACGGTGGAAGAAGGGTTTGCATCTAAACTCAAAAAAGGCGATGTCTTTTTCTTTGCAGGCAAACAGCTTGAATTTTTTATGATGAAAGATATGGCTGTTTATGTGAAAGGCACCAAGAAAACATCCACCGTGACCCCAATCTGGACAGGCGGCAATCTCACCATTTCAGATTCCTTGAGCGCCCATTTAAGGAGCGAGATTAATGTTGTTAAACAACAGGAACCACTGAATCGCGAGCTGACCTGCATTGCTCCCATTCTGTCAGCGCAAGCGCGAGTATCCTCCCTACCAAGCCCCAGCGAGTTGCTGATAGAAGTCTGCAAAACCCGTGAAGGCCAACATTTATATGTCTTTCCGTTTGAAGGTCGCTTTGTCCATGAGGGGCTAGGGTTTCTGTGGGGCTACCGTTTTGCGAATCAACAAAAGACAACGTTAACCATTTCGGTGAACGATTATGGGTTCGAGATTTTAGCGCCTGCGAATTATCCGTTTAAGGACTTGTTTTCAGAACAGTTTTTTCATACTGATGGTCTAGAAGCCGAATTGAAAGCCAGTATCAACATTTCAGAGTTGACCAGCCGTAAGTTTCGGGGCATTGCTCAAGTTGCAGGGCTGGTTTTTCAAGGCTATCCTTCTGCCAAGAAAACGTCGAATCAGCTACAGGTAAGTTCTTCGCTTCTGTATGATGTTTTTTCAAAATATGAGCCCGATAATCTCTTGTTGAAACAGGCAGAACAGGAAGTTTTAAGCCAGCAGCTAGAAGCCCAGCGATTGGCTAAAACGCTCGATCGCCTGAGTAACCTCTCGATCGTCTGGCGCGAAACCAAACGCCCATCTCCCTTTGCCTTTCCCCTATTGGTTGAGCGTCTTAGCTCCCGCCTATCGAATGAAGGGTTGTTAGACCGCATTGAACGCTTGAAGAAGCAATGGGAAAAGAAATGACACACCTTTCACTTTTGGGAACCGAGCTTCAGCTACTACCCGAAAAAGCCATTTTTATTGAAAGTCTGCAAAGCCTGCTCGTTGCCGATGTGCATTTAGGAAAATCTGAAACCTTTCAAACGTCAGGGATTCCGATTTCCAATCAAGTGAATCAAGATTCGCTCGATCGACTGCAAGCGTTGTGCCTCAAAATGCAGCCCAAAACCTTGATCGTTCTAGGGGATTTATTTCATTCTCGTGTGTCCTTAACTCAAGCGGTGATCGACGGTTGGATCCAGTTTCTTGATGCCGTTTCCATTGACGTGAAACTCATCATTGGCAATCACGATCGCACCTTAGCCAACCGATTGAGCGAGCTTTCAATCCATTGCTGCACAGACTTCCAGGTCGATCGTCTGCTACTCAGCCATGAACCCTGCCCCCAGCCTAAGACGCTCAACATTTGTGGTCACATTCATCCGTGCGTAAGGATTAAAACCAGGCTAGATCATCTACGATTGCCGTGTTTCTATTGGGATAAGGCTCAAAACTTGCTTGTTCTACCGTCTTTTGGTGCCTTTACAGGAGGCTATGACGTGGCGTTGAAAAAAGGGACGATCGCCTATGCGATCGCAGAAGATACCGTGATTCCTTTGCGAGGCGAAAACAGGAGGGATGCATTACGGTAAGCCGTCTAACGTTTACGGTTACCGGATGCAGGTAACCTTTACAATTAACGATTACATCACAACGTTTCAGTGCCGCGCGATTGTTGGACTGCTGGCAAATTAGATACCTAGAAATGTTCTACGCAAGCCTGCTAGAAGCATAGGTAAAGGCATTTCGTCGCTTTGAATTGCGGCTTTGAAATTCGGACGTGCTTTCAAACGTTGAAAATATGCGGCTAAAGCAGGGTAAGTGTCTACCCATCGATCGCCAAATTTCAATTCTTCTAACCGATTGAGAACTGCTGTCCACACAACATCTGCCAAAGAATAGGTTGTTCCACAAAGCCATTCTGTCTGGACTAGTTGTGCTTCTAATTGAGTTAGCATTGGTTCAATTTTTCTGTTGATGCTAGCGATCGCTTGCCGATCCTGAATGATAGAATTCCATTGCCTCACGTCCTTTAACTTGGCTTCGTAGTGTGGTAAAAGTTCAGGATGCGCCTGCATGAGTTGAGGCAACAATCTCTGTTTGATTTGAACTGACCGCCGCAAGATCCATCCTTCCAATCCTTGATAATTGCCGTACATCAGCTCTCGCATTGGAAATTGATTTTGCAAAGTAACCCATTTCTCCATGAGTTCTTGCGACTTCGGTGCAGCAGGAATCAAGAGTGGACAGGAAAACTTTTCGTCTAAATATCGAATAATTATGCTTGAATCTGTGATCACCTGCTCGTCGTGAACTAGAGTCGGCACAACACCTTTTGAGTTTAACGCCATGTAACTGGGTTTCAAGTTCTCGAAGGTCAAGAGGTTTAGTAAGTGCCCTTTCCAATCAAGACTTTTCTCTGCCAACACCAGCTTTACTTTTTGCGAGCAGAGCGAACCTGAAGCGTAGTAAAGTTCTAGCATCCTTTGCTTCTCCTAATTAAGCGCGCGACATTATGACGATCCCAGCCGTGATCACAGCAGATGCGAGCAATTGATTGCCAGTAAGATGCTCACCCAAAAAGACGTAAGCCAAAATCGCAGTTGCTCCAATCCGAATGCCCGAGACGACTGGAACAGCCGAGGATACAGGCAACTGTTGCAGCGCTTGAGTAAAGAGCACTAAATCGAAAACATAACAAGCGATCGCCCCAAGAAACCAAGGAGAAGTCGCGATCGCCAGGATTCCAGGATTAGATACAGCAAGATTCGCCTGCTTGAGCAAAAGATTACCGGCACAGGTGCCAGCAGCTGACAGTCCTAGTAACGCCCAGGCATACCAGATTGAATGTGTCATACCCATTTTCTCTAACTCTCAGCAGCGGCAGTATCAATTAGAGAGACACATAACAACAGTTGTCATATGACCGAAATATAACAACTGTTGTGATAGAATGTCAACAAAAGTGCTTTAAACTAATGCAAGCCCTGGAGAGCTATGAGCTATGACGATCGCCGTATCGAGGTTACTGAAGCGGTGTGGCGGGTCATTATTCGCGAAGGATTAGATCGCACGAGTATGCGTGCGATCGCTCAAGAACTTGGCTCCTCCACCGGAGTAGTAACTCACTACTTCCGCGATAAGGATGAGCTTACACTCTTTGCCTTGGAGCGAGTGTTTGAAAAAGTTGTAGAAGACATGAAAGCCTGTACTCAAGGACGGCAAGGTCTTGATCGGCTAGAACGGATGATTCTTTCTGCTCTACCGCTTGAAGCCAACAGCCTATCTGGTTGGCAGGTATGGGTTGCATTTTTAGGTTATGCGATCGGACGTGAACACCTGATTCAGGAGCATCGAAAACGCTATGACTTGTTACAGCAGCTTATCCGCCAAGAGTTAGCTGACTTGCAGGCAGCAAAGCTGATTCGCAATGATCTTGATTTAACACTGGAAGCCAAGGCGCTAATCGCCCTAGTAGATGGCATTGGCACTGGAGCTGTGATTAACCCTGAGCAGTTTGATGCAGAACAGCAACAGTACCTTGTGCAGCGACATATCAAGACTTTATTAACAGAGGCTTGAATACTATCAACACAGCCAAACAAAGCAGTCTAACGTTCACAATTAGCGGCGATAGATGGGACTAAGACGAAGCACAAGGCAGCAAACAGGTACAAAAGGTTTGAGACAATGTGCCTGGAGCCGTTTATCTATAAATAATTTCTCGTCATCATCGATAGTCAAAGTCCAGAACGCATTATGCGTTCGGCAAGGAATGGCATGAGACGTTGAAGTACAAAGAGCAATTTCGTTTTGCCAATCCGCATTTCATAACGATCACGGCAAAAATCGTGCCAGAATTCTTCGACTAATGCCTCTGGGCTGATTTTGCCACGTCCACGTCCTTGTGTCATGGCAGTGTCTACGATCGGCGGAATGATTTCAAACACTCGCACAGAAGTTCCTTCAAGTTGCCAGCGTAGCGTTTTGGTAAAACTGTGAAGTGCGGCTTTAGTGGCACAATAGACGGGAGCACTTTGTTTCGGCACGATACCCAATCCAGATGAAACATTGATGATGGCAGCAGTCGGATGGCTCAAAAGCCGTGGCAAAAGAAGTTTGGTCAGATGCAAAGGGCTGAGTAAGTTGATATCGAGTTCGGTTGCGATTTGCGCGGGTGTGATTGCAGCATCAGCAAATTCATAGTTGTATTGGATGCCTGCATTGTTAATCAGAATGTTGATATCAGGATAATGAGACACTAACGTCTCAAGGGCTTGACGATCGCGCATGTCGGCAAGCCCAACGGTCAGCATTGGCAATTCGTACTTTACAGCTTCCGCTTTTTGAGGATTACTTCCTGTGACGATCACAGCATTACCTTCACGCAGAAAGCGCCTCGCTAGTGCCAAGCCGATGCCTGATGTTCCGCCAGTAATCAAAACCGTATGGTGAGTGGTCTTCACAAACTTCTTCCAGTCAATGACGTTTGTAGTCACCGTAGACAAACGCCTGTGACAAAGCATTAACATAGGTTAATGCAATTTCAGTTGAGCACGAATTCGGCTTAAGGTGACTGGAGACATCCCGAGATAGGAGGCAATGTGATGTTGTTTGAGTCGCGCTTCTAACCCAGGGTATTCTTCTAAAAAATCAAGGTAGCGAGTTTTAGCATCGTCTAACAACAAAGCGCTTTCTCGCCGTTCCTTCTTAATAAAGAGAGCTTCAGCAATTTTGCAATTTAACTGCTGCAAGCTCATCTGAGATTCTGAAAGTGAACGGTAGGCTGAGTAATTTGCGATCAATAATTTGGCATCTTCTAGCGCTTGAATGAACAGGCGAGAAGGTTGCTTTAGAAGCAACGCACTATACGCTGCCACAAAACTATTTTCAGCACAAAATGATTTCGTAGACTCATTGCCGTCAGCATCTACGTAGTATAAGCGTAGAATGCCAGAGATTACGAATCCTATTGTTTGAGGAACATCCCCGGCACGAATAAAAAATTCACCTCGGCTCAAAGTATGAGTTTGAAATAAACAAACGGTTTGAATCGCTTCGCGCTCTGTCAGGTCAACCCGCGATCGCAGGATCGCAATCAGTTGCGTTTGTTCTTGAGGTAGCATATTTGCAACCTAAGTACGGGACAAAAGGCTTGAAAAGATGAGCAGGGTAGGGTTTCATCAGAATTACCACACTCATCAGAAACCCTATGAGCCAATATAGCGAATTAAAGCGAGTCCTCCAAGCGCAATTGAACTGGCATGGAGTCAGGATTTCCTTTCTGGCATTGTTTTTATTAGCCCTGCTGAAAGTCAAGACCGTGAACTTGAGCGACCTGTGTTTAGGCTTTGGGGGGAGGGCGTTGTCCCAATCCAACTACAAGCGGTTGCAACGATTCTTTCGAGAGTTTGACCTCGATTACACCCAACTGGCTACCCTGGTGGTGAGTTGGATGCACATTCCGAGTGGCTGGGTGTTGAGCCTGGATCGCACGACCTGGAAATTTGGGGCTCACTGGTACAACATTCTGACCTTAGGTATTGTCCATGAAGGGGTGGCCTTCCCGGTGCTGTGGTGGCTGTTGGACAAAAAAGGGAATTCCAATAGTGACGAACGGATGCGCTTCATGGAGACCTTTCATAAACGGTTCCCCACGGCAGTCGTGAACTACTTGTGTGCCGACCGTGAGTTCATTGGGCAAGCCTGGGTACGCTATCTCCTGCTCGAGCCCGCCCTCGCCTTTCGGTTACGGATTCGGAGCAGTGACCAGATTGAGCATGATGGCAAACTGCTGGCGGCACGGGTCGTTTTTGCCCATTTGCAAGTGGGTCAATCCCAACGCCTCACCGGCACTTGCCGCGTCTGGGGCTACCTGGTTGCGGTTGAAGGTCTGCGCTTGGACGATGGTGATTTACTGGTGGTGATTGCGCCCGTTAAGGCTCAAGCTTTGGTCAAAGATTACGCCTTGCGCTGGGGCATTGAAACCTTGTTTGGCATTTTCAAAACTCGGGGCTTTTGCCTCGAATCGACTCACTTCACTGATGCTGAGCGGTTGAGTAAGTTGTTCGCCTTGTTGACCTTAGCCTTATGTTGGGCGATGCGAACTGGGTTATGGTTGCATCAATGGCAACCCCTTGAAATTAAAAAACACGGTCGCCGTGCTAAAAGTCTGTTTCGTTTAGGGTTCGATTATTTGCGCCATTTGGTGCTCAATCCATCGGGGTCTAATGAGCCCGACTTTTTGCAGTCCCTACAACTTTTGTCCCGTACTTAGATTTGCAACACATATCTGTTTGGTTCTTGTCTATTAAAGAGTTATTTGTCCAACATCAAAGAATTAATGTCACGGCTGAAAGGGCTGCTGTCACAAATTTTCAAGTAATCTGTCTTGGACAATAAAGGGTTAAATCTAGACATTTAATTGTTTAAAGGACAAAAAGCCAGTGGAGAATGGATGGTTTCCACTGGCTTTAGCTTATATTTGCACCAGCCGTTAACTTTTCACGCTGCCAATTACCCCTTCTACCAACCAATCCATCTTTTCTAGCTCGGTGTCTTTCTGCTTGAATTCTTTACCAGCAGGAATGACAACCTTACCCGTATTGTCTTTGAGCGGCCCCTTATAGATGATCAAGGAATCTGTCGCCAGTTTTGCCTTTGCAGCATCGGCATCTTTTTTAGCCGCATCCGTCACCGCAGGGCCATAATCCGAAACTTTGACGTATCCTTCCTTGTAGCCACCCCGAACGAGGTGAGGAATGCCACCATCGGTGACAGACTTCCCTTCTTGAATCAACTTAGCGTATTCACCATAGATCTTCGACCAATCCCACTCTGCTCCGGTTAGATAGCCTTTAGGAGCAAGCTTGGATTGATTGGTATGGTAGCCCGTGCAGTAGATGCCCCGTTTTTCAGCGGTTTCCATAATCACTTTCGGGCTATCCACATGGCAGGTAATCACCTCAACACCCTGATCTGCCATGCTGTTTGCAGCTTCTGCTTCTTTCACAGGTAAAGACCAATCGCCGGTAAAGACAACCTGTGTAGTAATTTTGGGATTCACCGTGCGTGCACCCAGCGTATAGCTGTTGATGTTTCGCACAACCTGTGGAATCGGTTTAGCCGCAATGAAGCCCAGTTTGCCATTTTTTGCCATATGGGCAGCGACGATGCCTGCAACATACTGCGCTTCGTCAATGTAGGCAAAATAGCTACCCACGTTCTTGGGATGCTTGCCTTCAATGTAAAGACCACCTGCATGAAAGAATTGCACGCCAGAATTGTTGGGTGCCACTTTTAAAATGTGGGGGTCGTAATAGCCAAAGGATGTGGGGAAAAGAACCGTTGCTTTGTCCTGATTAATCATGTTGAGCATGACTTCCTGAACTTCATTGGTTTCGGGAACGCTGGCCTGCTCAACGGTTTTAACACCAGGCAGTTTTGCAACCCCTTCTTTGCCTTCGAAGTGGGCCTGATTCCAACCGTAGTCATCTTTAGGGCCAACATAGATAAAGCCCATCACAACTTCTTTAACAGGACTGGCAGAAGTACTGGCCGCAGGGCTTCCAGAACTTGCTTCCGGGGTGGGGGCAGGGGTACAGCCAACCCAGAGGCGAGAGGTTGCACCAAAAGCACCCGCGGCAAGTAAGCCACGAATAACTTGACGACGTTGTAAAAACAGGGGACGCTTCATACTCACAGTTAACTCCTCTAAACGATTGCGAAAACGGAAACTGAACAACAGGGCAGGGCGTACGATCGCTCAAAGCATGACAATTGATTGAATCATTACCCCTCAGTCATTCCCTGGTAGGGCCATGCCATGTCCCTACAGAATCCTAAATCTACAGGTTATTCAATCCACAAACCTAAATGCTCTAAAACATCTAAAACATTCGCCCTGTACGATCACACAACACACTCACAAAAAAGTTGTCACTCTACAATCAAAGCAGTAAAGGTGACTGAGACCAGGTGTGCCGATCGCTTAAACCATTTGCGTTCGGGATACGAGGCACTTGAGCAACCTTCACACCATTAGCACTGTTTGTTGCACGTAATACATTGAACTTTGGGCTATGCGAACTTACGACTGGATTGTGGTCGGTGCGGGCATTACAGGAGCAGCACTCGGTTATGAACTGAGCAAACAAGGGCTTTCGGTCTTGCTTCTGGAGAGACATGAAGCCATACAAGGGGCAACCCGCTTTGGCTATGGCGGCATTGCGTATTGGTCTGGCACCACAGAGCTGACTCGCCAACTCTGTGCAGAAGGCATTGACTTGCAGCGTACGTTGTCTGAAGAACTGGGCGCTGACACTGAATTTCGTGAGCTTGATCTGGTACTGACGATCGCTCCAGATGAAGATCCAGAGACCATTGCCCAGAGTTATGCCCACTTCGCCATTCCACCGCGACTCCTAAACGTGACCGAAGCGTGTGAAGTAGAGCCGTTGCTCAATCCAGACACGATTGCAGGTGCCTTGACCGTGAAACACGGTCACATTTCAACCACTGCCACGGTCGCCGCCTATACTCAGGCGTTTACCCGTTTGGGTGGTCACGTGCAAATCGATCAGGTGAACGAACTCCTACACGACAGTAGTGGCCGCGTCATCGGGGTTAGTGGCACGCATCAGACATACCACAGCGCCAATGTTGCCGTTTGTGCCGGTGCCTTGAGCCGATCGCTCCTGAGAGCAGCAGGAATCCCAGTGCGACTGTACTTTACCCATGCGGAGTTGATTGAAACGCCACCCGTTGACGTAACGCTCCGCACGCTCGTGATGCCTGCCAACACTAAGCGCTTTCAGTTAGAAGCTGAAGCATCCACCGCGGCCATCGATGACTTGTGGAATCAGCCTGGAAATGAGCCCATGCCACCGATCCTCGATGCGGGTGCTATCCAGCTTTTAAACGGCACGCTTAGAATTGGGCAGGTGAGCCGAGTGCTAACTGATCCAAATGCACTGGTTGATGCAACCGCCAGTGAGGCAGCGATGCGGGCAGCCATGACAACGACCTTGCCGGCTCTTGCCAATCTACCTGGCACCTGGCACCATTGCTTGATTGCCTTTAGCCACGATCGGCTACCGCTCATCGGGGCAATTCCCAACACAGAAGGCATTCATCTGTTCTCAGGTTTCAGCAATCCGTTGGCGATTGTCCCCACGCTGGCAAGACGCTTTGCTCAAAGGGCAATCGGGCAAAAGGATGAACTACTTGCTCAACTTTCGCCCGATCGCTTTGAGTAGCCCTGCGTAGTCAGTGGTTAGCGGGAAAGAACTAACCACTGACTATTTACGACTAGAAGCTAAACTGTGCCCGCAAGTTACCCACAAAAATCGTGGGGTTGCTGTCAAAGTTGTTGGCGTTGAAGATGGCGTAGAACGCAGGTACCAAGGCCAAGTTGTCGCTGAGTGGGTAGAAGTAAGATGCTTCTAGCTCATACATCGTGCCCCCATCACCCGCGCCTGCCGCAAAGTAGCGATCGCCGCGAATAATATCCATTGGCATCAAGAACGTCACAACACCCAGGGCACCTTTTTTGAGCAAGTCGGGGAACCCAACCCCAACCTGGAAGGATTGGACATCAACAGCCTTGTCGATCGGCTTTAGGTTAGTGTTGCCAAAGCCATAGCGGCCAAAGATACCAAAACCAGGGGTAATCAACCAATCAAAGTTGAAGGTAAACGTGTTGGCATACGCATACTTCAAGCCACCACCGATCCCGCCTTCCGAGAAGCCTGGACCAGCATCCAGATAGCCGTAAGGAATGGGTTCACCGATCGCGCCGCCCACCTGGCCGCCATACGCTTGAATACGGCTGTAGTTATAGAGGAAGCGGAAGTTGAGCGTGCTGCTTGGGGAAAACGTCAACTCAGCCGTTGAGGTATTGGTGCCACCGAACAACCCAAAGTTCGGGTTACTGGAGGTATTGAACCCAAACTGGCTTGGCAGAAACTCCGTATTTTCGCCCAAGTAGGCAACAGCTAAGCGGAATTGCTTGTTGATGTTCCACTCGACGATCGCGCCCGATCCACGGTCGATTGCGTTGGTCTGGGTGCTACCGATCGAGTCAAAGCTGCTGGCACCCGTCAGGAAGAATGTAAAGCGGTTGAAGTCAAACGCACGATACCAGTTCACACGAGGACCAACAGTGACTTTAACTGAGTTGCCCACCGGGAAGCTATAGAACAAGTCATGAATGACCACATCAGAACGACCGTTAACCGTTCCGCTAGTTTGGTCTGTAAAAGGTACGCCGTACGCGTTAAAGAAGCCAGCAGAAGCGTACTGGTTAGCGGGTGAAACGGAGTTACCAGCCGCGAGTTGGGTAACTAAGCTGTCTTTGCCCGTAAACGAGGTATTGAACGTTAACCAGGTATTGAAGCCGAAGGTTGGCTCTGGTGAGCCCGTTACTTGCCTGGTCGGTTGTCCACCTGTACGAGTCGCAAAGAAGCGTCCATTTGCGGCATCAGCAACACTACCAGGAGGCCCTTCAAACGTAACGTCTCTGCTAGCATTAGCCGCTGAGAGGTTAAACCAGACCAAAGCATTCAATTTGGTGGTGGTCGAGAATTGCTGCTTCTCCAGGGTGGCAGTACGTGCTTCGAGTGCGCCTACTCGACCACGCAAGGTTGCCAGTTCGGCTGCAAATTCTTCTTGCAGTTTTTGCACAGCCAGCAGATCTTCCTTTTTCACCAGATCAGCCGTGCCCGCAGCAATGAGTTCATTAATCCGATCCATGCAGGCATTTAAACCAGCGGCGAACTCATAGCGAGTCAGCGCTCGGTTGCCCCGATAGGTCTTGTCGGGGTAGCCCACAATACAGCCGTACCGTTCAACCAGAGATTGGAGTGCTTGAAACGCCCAATCAGTCGGCTTAACATCTGTCAACTGCGAAACCGATGTGACTTGATCAAGGCCACCAGGCTCTTCTGTTTGAGCATCTGCGGCATTGAACGGTTGAATCTCCGCGACAGCAGCAATAGAGTTGCTTGGCCCAGGCGCAGTCACTGCACTTGCAACCAACTGAGAAGACATAATGGACGGAGCCGCTGCTGGAGTGGTTCCTTTAGACGCTTGAGACGACGCAAGGCTGGCAGTCTCAGCGAGGGTTGGCAAAGTGCTGATTGTACTTTGCGATGCTCTTGCACCGGAAGCAATTAGCCCGGTTGCTGTACCAGCGATGAATAAAGACATCCACAGGCTGGCAGGCGAAAGCAGCAAAGACTTCCATCGATCGTTAAAACTAGACATCGGAACCTCACACCACGCAATTACACAAATTAAAACGTAAGCATACTAAAGCTCAGAAGGGAAATATGTAATATTGGACACAATAAAGCCTACCAAAGGTGGTTGACAAGTGCGAAAAAAGTTACATCAATTTTCGATAGAACACATCTAAAGTACGGTCAGTGGTAAGGTGAATTTGCTATTCGGCTTCTCCGTATTATCCGTATGTCGCAGCTCAAAGAATCTACGGCTTATGGTGCCCCAGTAACCTGTACGGAAGCTCCAATCACACGGCTAAGCAGGCTTTTCGCGATCGCTCCACTTCCACATGGTGCTGGAGATTAGATTCGTCACAATATGACCAACGATCGGTACCAGAAGATTGCCTGTCATAAGGGCGCTATACCCCAGCAGCACTCCAATGGCTGCGGCCCAAACTACATAAGACCACTGCCGGGGACTGCTCAAATGCATCACGCCGAAGCAGAGGCTAGAGATCATGACCCCTTCAAACGTCAACCCAAAGGCAGGCAGCATCACGCCACGAAACAGCAACTCTTCGCTTAAGCCCGGTAGAAGACCAAGCCAAATCAGATCGGGCAGAACCAACGGTTTGAGTACCAGCGCCAAGTAGTAATCCGCACTTTGTCGATACGCCTCCCAAACGCGATACACCACAGCGCTTGCAAGTGTGATCACAATACCTAGCCCGAACCCTTGCAAAATGGCGATCGGAGACCATTTTAAGGGCAGCAGAATGACCGTACCGAACTGCACCCATAGTTTGGCAATCAGCAACAGCACAACGGCTGTAACACCCATAGCAATTAGCACTTGAGTGCGGCTAAGGGATTCAACTTCTGGCTGTTCGGGGAGTTGTTCTGGCACTGAAAAAAGGGGGTTTATAAAGGGCGATAGAACGGCGATCGGGCCATACAACCCGAATGTCCGGTTTCACTATGTGGGAACGAAGGGAACGTGCCACACCAAGGAAATGAATCGTAACTAATCTAACGCCTTGAATTCAAGGCGCATCTGCCTTCTGATTGAGGGCTGAGAAAGCCTGTCATCATTATGCTAAAAATGTTTCCTGATCTAAAGGGATGTCTTACAGCAGGGATTGATTCGGTAAGCCAGGGCTACAGGGTGAAGGAAAACGGTTGTAAAAGTACTTAAAGCCGCCCCTATCCTTACTCGTTGCGTTCTCTCTGCAGACGTTAGAAGAAGGGGTTGGGGCAGAAGGGCTGATTGTTACCTGTTTAACCATCCTCTAAACAGGTAAGTGAACGCATAGCTGGTTTGAGGGCAGCAGCATTAATTCCCGCTTTCTGAGCCACCAGAACACCTAGAGCTTCTAGATAAGAGCTAACCTCAGTGGCAGTGATGCCCAAAGCGTGTGGTGGAACGTGCATGGTCGTCTGATTAGCCTGAACCGCAATGATACAAGGAGCAGACGGTTTGGAACCCGTTGTCGGCTGGCTTAAGCTCATCACAGCGCTTCCTCCAAAGGCTGTAGCAGGCACCACAACCGCATCCACCTGCTCGGCCCATAGGTCTCCTGGTTGTGGAGTGAACCCAGGCTGCGATCGCACAATAAACTGCGGTGCGCGGCTTAACCCCACCAACACACAGGGTAAGAATGTGTAGCCCAATTCTTCTGCCGCTGATCGGGGTGCCACGTGAGCATCAAGCGGTAGCGGCAATAAAGCTGGGGCATGCGCACAGGGTAGCCGAAACGTTCGCACCACAAGATGACTGATAACGGCTTCCGCACCCGCGATCGGGTCTACCCCTTGCCCGTGGCGGTAGTGTTGCAGCGCCTCACTTTCCATATCATCGGGAAAACGAGCAACAATGGCGATCGCGGTCGCACCTGCTTTTTGGATCAAGGTTTCAGCCGCACGCAGCAGACTTGCGGGATTTTGAATCGTACCCCACGTTGCGCCAGAGGAGGCCGTCTGCAAGCTCACCTCAAGCGGTGTATCAGTAACGACGTACTCCGTAAGATCCAATCCCAGCGTTGCCCTTGCAGCATCGGCAGCTTGAAGATGACGCAGCCGCAAATCTGGCTCAATGCCCTGATCCAGAATGAGCCCAACCCGATTCTGATGCACTGGACGCAAACCCCAATGCCCTGCGGCAAACTGATCGAGTCCATAGCCTTCTACATAAAGCGTGTTTGGCAGAGGCCAATAAAGCTGTGCTCCGTTCAGCACATTCGGGTGGGTAATCAGACAGTCAGCCACCTGCGCGATCGCCCTCGCAACAGGTAACGCATCGCCTGCATAGCCACCGATCGCCGCCCCGATCCCTGTTGGGATAATCAAAACAACGGTGAAAGGGCGGGTCATAGGAAGGGGGATGAAGGATAAAGTTATGAAGGATAAAGGCTAAAAGGTGAGGGATGAGGGATGTAGCTTGCTTCCCATTGACAAAGCCTGCCGAAGGAATAGTGTAGGCTAAAAAGCTGACTGCTGACCGCTGATTACTGACTGCCAGACAGCAGAAGGCGGAGAGGTGAAGATTTTAGCCTTTAGCCCTTAGCTTTCATTCTTTCTTGTGACGATCGCTTCCACGATCGCTGTTTGCGCTGTGAGATCTACGTCCGTTACAGCCCAGCGTAAAGGGTCGCCGTAGGTTTGCAGTTGAGCCTCGATCATTCGTAGAAGGTCGGCGGGTGATCGCTGTAGCTCGATCGTCAGCGTAATGAACTGCGTCACCATTGCGGATGCTTATTTCTTTTGCTGAAACTGCCCAAATTGAAGGTGATAGACCGTCTCTTCCTTCTCAGTTTCAATCTTTAAGTCAGAGCGGGGGTATGCCACACAGAGGAGGGTATAGCCCTGTTCTCTCAATTCCGGGCTAACTCCCATTGCATCCGGTTGATCAACCGTGCCCTCAATTACCTGAGCCGCACAGGTTGTACAAATCCCCGCATTGCAAGAATTGGGCAGGTCCAATCCAGACGCTTGAGCGGCGTCCAAAATCGTCTGATCGTCAGGCACCTGAAGCGTATGGAGGGTGCCCTGATGCTGAATTTCAACCGTGTAAGTCTTAGCCATTGCAGTTAAATAGTGCAATTAAAATGTAAAAAGCAAAATTGAACGGAAGCGGTGAAATAACCAAACTTCACATTCAATTTTGCCGTTTGAATCGGTTTCTGGCCCTAGTTCAGAGCTTCAGCACCGCCCACAACTTCCAGGATTTCTTGCGTAATCGCAGCCTGGCGAGCTTTGTTATAGCCTCGTGTCAACGTACTAATCAGATCCTTCGCGTTATCGCTGGCGTTGCTCATCGCGGTCATCCGAGCAGCCAGTTCGCTGGCAGCCGATTCTTGCAGAGCCCGCAGCAGTTGGTTGTTCAAGTACAACGGCAGTAGCGCATCCAGAATTTGCACCGGATCCTGCTCAAAAATCATGTCCTGGGGAAAGGACTGGGGTGCAGCAGACCCTAGTTTCTCCCGTTCTACCTGAAACTGACCGCCACGGGTTGTCAGGCGGAAAATTTCATCATCTGGCACTTCAAGTCCCTGAGGGTCAAGCGGCAACAGGGTTTGAATGACGGGACGAGAGCTAATCAGCGACACAAAACGGGTATAGACCAGTTCAACTTTATCCACCGTTTCAGAGAGGAACAGTGCCAAAAGCTGATCGGCAATTTCCGACGCTTCGGAAGCGGTTGGAATTTGTTCAAGGTTTACAAACGTCTTGTCGATCGGTTGCTCACGGCGTTGGAAGTATTGGGTGGCTTTGCGTCCAACCAGCACATACCGATAGTTGATGCCTTCAGCCTGTAGCTCTTTGGCGCGAGTCTCTGCCCGCCGAATCACGTTGGAATTGTACGCACCGCACAACCCACGATCGCCGGTAATCACTAGAAGCCCCACCGTCTTGACCGTACGACGACTGAGCAACGGTAGGTTCGCCTCCTCAAATCGCAAGCGGGTTTGCAGCCCATACAGCACTTGCGCGAGGCGATCGGCAAAGGGACGCGTTGCAATGACCTGCTCCTGAGCACGACGCACTTTCGCCGCCGCCACTAAGCGCATGGCCTCCGTGATCTTTTTGGTGTTTTTGACCGACTTGATGCGATCGCGAATGCTTTTAAGGTTAGCCATGTCAGTAGGAAGTTTTGAGTTTTGAGTTTTGAGTTTTGAGTGAAGTTAAAACACCGAGTCGTAACTTGACTGAACAAACTCAAGTTAGTAACACCAGCCGAGTGATGAATTTGGAGGTTAAGTGAGCGCGATTAACTCAAAACTCATCACTCAAAACTCATCACTCAAAGCAATTAACTGGGTTAAGCGGCTGCAAAAGTCTTCTTGTACTCAGCGATCGCGCCCTTCAAAAGACCTTCTGCCTCTTCATTCAGCTGCTTTTGAGTGCGAACAATTTCGCCATATTGCGGCACGCTGTTCTTCAAATACTCACGCAGACCCTTCAAGAAGGACACCACTTTATCAACCGGAATTTCATCCAGGTGACCGTTAATGCCAGCGTAAATAGAAGCCACTTGCTCGGCAACCGATAACGGCGAGTATTGAGGCTGCTTCAGAATTTCGCGCAGACGCTGACCCCGTGCCAACTGGTTCTGAGTCGCTTTATCCAGGTCAGACGCAAACTGAGCAAACGCTTGCAGGTCATCGTACTGAGCCAACTCTAGCTTCACCTTACCGGCCACTTTTTTCATGGCTTTGGTTTGTGCCGCTGAACCCACCCGCGATACCGAGATACCCGCGTTCACAGCTGGGCGCAGACCGGAGTTAAACAAGTCAGACGACAAGAAGATCTGTCCATCCGTAATCGAAATCACGTTGGTTGGGATATACGCAGACACGTCACCTGCCTGGGTTTCGATGATGGGCAATGCCGTCATACTGCCTTCACCCAATTCGGGGCTCAGCTTTGCGGCACGCTCTAGCAAGCGAGAGTGAGCGTAGAATACGTCACCAGGATAGGCTTCACGACCGGGCGGACGACGCAGCAGGAGAGACATTTGACGATAAGCCTGCGCCTGCTTAGAAAGATCATCGTAGATCACCAGGGTGTGCTTGCCTTTGTACATGAAGTACTCAGCCAGGGTTGCTCCTGTGTAAGGTGCGAAGTATTGCAGCGTTGCGGGGTCGTTGGCGTTCGCAGCAACCACAATGGTGTACTCAAGCGCGCCGCGTTCGCGCAAAACGTTCACGATGTTAGCAACGGTGGATGCTTTCTGACCCACAGCTACGTAGACGCAAATAACGTCCTCACCTTTCTGGTTCAGGATAGTGTCGATCGCCACCGAGGTTTTTCCGGTCTGGCGGTCACCAATGATCAATTCGCGTTGACCGCGACCAATGGGGATCATCGAGTCGATCGCCGTAATCCCGGTTTGCAGCGGCTCATATACGGACTTCCGCTCAATAATGCCAGGGGCGGGAGATTCAATCAGGCGCTTTTCGGTCGTTTGAATGTCGCCCTTACCATCCAGGGGGCGTGCCAGCGCATCCACAACGCGACCAATCAACGCTTCACCGACAGGGATTTCAGCAATCCTACCTGTAGAGGTCACCGAGCTACCTTCTTGAATGGTGCGACCGTCGCTCATCAGCACCACACCAACGTTGTCTTCTTCCAGGTTCAGCGCCATCCCCACGGAGCCATCTTCAAACTCCACGAGTTCGCCTGCCATCGCTTTGTCTAACCCGTAAATGCGGGCGATGCCATCACCCACCTGCAATACGGTGCCCACGTTGGAGACGTTGACTTTTTGGTCGTACTGCTCAATCTGCTGACGGATAATGCTGCTAATTTCGTCCGGTCGGATACTTACCATGGGAATTGCTCTTTATAAGAATGAGGGAGGGGAGTGAATGGGAGTTTAAGCTTTGCGGAGGAAGTCGTGCGGTTATATAAGGACTACGCGAGTCTTCAGGCAGCACTACTCAAGCGCAGCGAGATCCGTCGTAGTTGGCCTCGCAGGCTAGCATCAATGATTTGAGAACCGACTTTAATAATGACACCCCCAATTAGAGAGGGGTCAAGGGTCGTTTCCAACTCAACCTGACGTGCGCCTGTGAGAGCAATCACTCGCTCACGAACGGTTTGCTGCTGTGCTTCACTCAGCGCGATCGCCGAAATTACTTCAGCCAAGGCGGTCTGATTCAGTTCTCTCAGCAATGCCTGATACTGCTTCAGGATGCCAGCTAAGAAAGCAATCCGACGGTGATCCACAATCAGCAATAAGAAATTGCGTACGTAAGGATGCACCTGATCGCCCAAAACTTGCTGCAATACAGCCTTCTTGGCATCTAGGTCAATAATCGGGCTCGCTAAAAATTGATCGAGTTCAGGGGATTCTTTTAGAAGGGTGAGAATCGCGCCAGCATCCTCGCCAAAGCGATCGCTCAAATTCTCAGACTTTGCCAAAGACATCAACGCCTGAGCATAGGGGGCAGAAATTTCACTGGTAATGACGCTATCGCTCATTGGTCGCCTCCTACTAGCATGGCAATACTGCGATCGATCAACTCTTGCTGCACCGAGTCATTCAGTCGGGACGGCAATTCTGACTCCACGCGCTGGATGGCTAACGCAGCAACACGCTGACGTAATTCATTAATCACACGTGCCTGCTCAGTATTGAGATCCTGACTGGCAGCTTCACGCATCCGTTGAATATCCTGTTGAGCTTTGGCTGCAATTTCAGCTTTGGCAGCATCGGCCGCTTGCTGAGCCGAGGCACGGATCTTATCCGCTTCGCCCTTCGCCTGTGCCAGTTTTTGTTGCTGTTCTGCTAAAGCACTGACAGCCTGTTTCTTACGCTGCTCAGCATCTTTAATCGCAGTTTCGATCGCAGCGCGGCGATCGCCTAGCGTTTTGCCCAAGAAACCGCGACCAAAGTAAATTAATACCCCAATCACGATCGACAAATTGATCAGGTTTGTTTCGAGAATGTCGAAATTAATGCCAAATCCACCCGCTTCCGCTGCTTCCGCCGCTTCTGCGGCAAGGACATTGGCACCAAGCGCCATTGTTAAGAGCATTTCCATATTGCTGCGTCCAAAACGGTTGAGGTTGCCAGTCGTCAAACTTCAGACTTCGGTTGCTTCATATCAACCGAGCTAAAAACGAGCGACCAGCAACTAAGAACGAACTAAAAGTTTGTCTAAAATCTGATGGCTCAGCGATTCTACTTGCTGTTCCAACGACTGCATCGCCTCCTGCTTTTGCTGGTCAAGCTCACGCTGTACCTGCTCGCGCTGCTGCTGTGCTTCTTGCTGAGCGGCGGCAATTTGCTGATCAGCGAGAGTTTGTGCCTCCTGTTGGGCAGCGGCGATCGTCTGCTGATATTGCTTGCGAGACGCTGCCAACTCTTGCTCGTACTGCGTCGCTAAATGCTCAGCTTTCGCCAGTCGTTCACGCGCTTCCGTTTCATTCGTGCGAATGTAATCGCTGCGGTCTTCAATCGCTTTGGTCAACGGCTTATAAAAAACCACGTTGAGCAACGCAACGAGGAGAAGGAACTGAACTGCCATCAGCGGCAGAGTGGCATCAAAGTCAAACATTGTCTTGGGGTTAGAGGGGAAATTATGCTGTAACCGAGACTGGCAATTGACAAAGGATGGCAGCATGCAACTGCGTATCTCTTTACCAATTAACCAGTCGCTTCAAACGGCATTGAGTCAAACGGCATTGAGCACTCAAGCTTCAGCACTCAAACGAAGGGGGTTTACGCAAAGGGGTTTGCAAACAAAAGCACCAGCGCAATCACCAGACCATAGATGGTCAGGGATTCCATAAACGCGAGGGTCAGCAAGAGGGTACCGCGAATTTTGCCTTCTGCTTCGGGTTGACGCGCAATCCCTTCGACTGCCGAGCCAGACGCGTTACCCTGACCGATACCAGGGCCGATCGCCGCCAAACCAATCGCCAACGCAGCAGCTAGAACAGACGCAGAAGCAACTAATGGATCCATGATTCTTTCCTTAAATTGTGAACTGAACAAACAGGTTAGGATTTTTAGCTTGCTGATTTGAGATTGCCGCTCAGGAGCGATGCCGCACCCCGCTTCAATCTAAAAATCATCAGTCTAAAAGCTCAAAGCAACTGAGGCTACGCATGTTCCTCATGTTCTTCCCCATGCCCCTCTAGTGCTTCATGAATGTAAGCACCAGCCAGGGTCGCAAACACTAATGCCTGAATGGCACTCGTAAAGAGACCCAATAGCATCACGGGTAGGGGCACGAACAAAGGCACAAGCAGCACGAGTACGGCGACCACCAATTCATCCGCCAGGATGTTACCAAACAGACGGAAGCTGAGCGAAAGCGGTTTGGTAAAGTCTTCCAAAATCGCGATCGGCAGCAAAATGGGTGTTGGCTGCACATACTTGGCGAAGTAGCCCAGTCCCTTCCGGCTGAAGCCAGCGTAGAAGTAAGCCAGGGAAACCAGCAACGCCAATGCCACAGTGGTATTAATGTCATTCGTTGGGGCCGCCAGTTCACCTTCTGGTAGCTTGATCAGCTTCCAGGGCACCAGCGCACCGGACCAATTGGAGACAAAAATGAATAAAAAGAGTGTGCCAATAAACGGCACCCAGGGGCGATATTCTTTTTCGCCAAGCTGACTTTTCGCCAGGTCACGCACAAACTCCAGAGCGTATTCCATCAGGTTTTGAATCCCTTGAGGAACCCGCTGGATGTTGCGCGTTGCCGCGATCGAGGCAAGCAGCAAAATCCCAATCACAATCCATGAAACCAGAAAGACCTGTCCATGAATTTTGAGATTGCCAATCTGCCAGTAAAGGTGGTGCCCCACTTCAAGACTGGCAAGCGTAAAAACGTTAGGAGTTGGGAGAAAACTTAGCATTAGACTTTGAGCGGTTTTCCCAAATAAATGTAAGGGTGAAAAGGTTTGGAATTGACCGACGATCGACCGTGAAACCCACTAACGAGAGTCTGTCAACAACAAGATCCGTAGCATATAAACAAGGAGTGTCCCTTTGTAGGTAAGAAAACCTAGAAAGATGGGCAGTACCTGTAGCTGATTCCACTGAGTTGCTACTATAATCAACCCAATAAATATCGCTAGTTGGGACTTGCCGACTTGCTTCTTGCTCGTGCCGAGTTGCTCAACATTCCTAGCCAACACTTTCAAGTAAACCACACCTGTGCACGCTCCAAGTAAATAATTCAGAGCAATGTTGATGGGGTAGAAAAACGCCACAGTGATAAAAATGAGGCCTGTCAGCACTAACGTTGTAACCAGCAGCTCCTTTTGAAGCTGATAGTACTCCTGCATCGAAGCATTGGGCTCCGTGGTCGGCTCATTAGACTGTGGTGCTGTCACCGTCTCAGGTGTTTGCATAGGTAATGGATTCACTGATTGGTTTAGCCAAAGTTGGTTTCAGCCAAAACGGGACTAGCTATAGCTGAATCATCTATAGCGCTCAGCCGCAGATACGTCTCGAACTCAACGATCGTGAGGCTTCGCCAGGAAGCCCTGCAACAGATGAGTTTCAGGCAGTTGACTGCGTCTCTAAGACCGAGATCATCATATCACGCGGGGAGTAATAATACTTAATGACTAATCTTTAAGCCCGGATGAAGAATCGGTTGTTAAGCAGGGGTTAAAAGAATTAAGCGCTGCTCCCAAAGCGTCCTCACTTGCGTTAGATCCATCCTAGTCTCTGTTAACAGTGCGCTCACTGTTTGGCGCTGAAAAACATGTGTTTGCGTTGCATTGGCATCGCAACCTTGAAGAAAGGCAAACGCCTCTTCACTTAAGTTCACAATTTGATAATCGGCGTTAAAGAGACAACGACTTTCCCAACCGTCCATACAAGGGTTGCGATCGGGAGTCGCGTTGAGCAGGCGTTCATCATCTGACCAATCGACTCTGGCCAGGGGTGGCCGACCTAAAAAGAATTCGTAGTGGGTCACCGCGCTTGGGTTAAGGACTTCAAAGAGGCGATAGCGCTGGCGATCGCTCAACCCTTCTGCTCGTTTGAGCAGTTCCGGTTCCTTGCCCAAGAGGGACTCTAACGACCAGTGATGTGGATTAGAGAAGCCCAAAAATTCCAGTCCGGACGCCTCAATCAGGGCAAAGAGGGTGTCGATCGTATAGTCAATCTCTTGCGGATGGACATACATATCAGCAAAATTTTCGTCGCGCTGATTTTCCATCGACCAGCGTTCTTTCTCACGCTGCACAAGGCGATTGTCTTCGGGTAAAGCGGCAAAAAGCTGACGACCAACCTTCACACCATCGCGATAGTCGCCCCGTTGATCACCCTGAAGGAGCGTGATCGCCTCCTGCATCAACTGAATCTCCCATCGCCCCATCGCGGCATAGACAAAAATATGCATGATGCCGCCTGGAGCCAGTTTGAGGGCAAGTGACTGGATGCCTCGTATCGGATCAGGCAGGTGATGCAGTACGCCCACACAGTTGATCAAGTCAAACTCACCCGGAAGCTGATCGGCATCGTAAAGGCTGAGGTGATGAAATTCCACGCGATCAGCCCCCGACCGCTGGCAACGCTCTTTTGCAACCGCTAATGCTCCCGCGCTCAGGTCGATCGCGGTAATCTGCGCGTGAGGATTCAAATGCACCAGATACTCGGTACCCACACCCGTCCCACAGCCTGCGTCCAAAATACGCGGATTATCTTTCTCTGGCTTTCGTCCGGTGCAAAAGCTGTAGGCTGACAGCCAGTTCCAGCGCCAGTTGTAGCCAGGCGGCGGCTCATCGAGCAACGGCTCTGGTGGAAAGGGATAGGTGTCGTAAAGCTTAGCGACAGCCTCGCTAACGGTTTGAGAATCTGACATGGCACACATGATTGCAGCGATCTTGAGTGTACCGAATCATGGGGCATTGGATTTGTGCAGTCTTCGCTATGCCCTCAGGCGTGAGTCGAGATCGCTACAGGTGATAGAGACCACGTGACAAACCGAGACAAACCCTGGTGAGAAAATCGAGATCCAACGTTTCCAGCCGATCGCTGCTTTTGTGATAGTGAGGATTGCGCAGAAAAGAGGTATCGGTCACCATCAGCGCCCGATAGCCCTTGTCCCAAAAAACGGCATGGTCACTCCGGCGCGTGTCTGGCACGATGAGTCCTCGTTTGCCAGCAGGCAACCATTCGCAAGGCGCACCACCCGATCGCAGATGATGGCTTAGCCGCAATAAATCAGGAATTGTTTTTAGATTGCCGATCAGCGCAATGAAATTTCCCCTGTCTGGATAAAAGTACTGCAAGCCGGCTGGATAGCGTTGAGACCCAGGTGTTTGATCGCAGTAGCCCAGCATTTCGAGAGACAGCATGAGCCGTAGCGGTTCTTGCTGCAAAAAGTTGGCGTAGTGGGTGCTGCCAGCGCGATCGTAACTGGTCTCCTCTAAGTCGAATGCCACCAGGCGCAGGGGATACCGTGCAGGTTCAGCCGCAAAGCACCGCGCCAGTTCAAGCAGTACCGCTACTCCAGTCGCATTGTCATCAGCTCCGGGAGAACCAGGCACAGTATCGTAGTGAGCGCCAATGAGAATCGGTGGTTTGGACGATCGCCCCGGCAAATTCAAAATCAGATTCTGAAACTCCACGCCTTGCTGCTGAAACGCATGGGTTTCCACGGTGCCCCACTGCGCCAACTGTGCCCGCACATATTCACGGACAAAAAAGTGTCCCGCTGTTGCTAAGTAGGGGTCGCGATCGCGCGCAATCTGAGTGAGATGCTCGTACAACCGTTCCTTACAGCACGCTTCCGATGAATAGGACACAAGTTTGCTTTTTGGCTACGCGATAGAGATTCAGAGTATGCCTTACGCACCATCCAGCCTGCGTTGGCACCCATACAGCAAGCTGCGGAACGTTCACAGCAACGCCCGATCGCGCCTGTTGACCGCATCGTGATCGGCACAGATTGAGCGATCGCGCATCACACCAGTTCGACAATTTGGCGTTTGCACTCACTCAAACTACTAGCGCTTACGCTAATCCAACCAGTTTGGCGCTCAAGTCCCATAGGCGCTCGGCTTTCTCATCATCCCGTGCTTGAGGCGATACCTTCTGGACGAAGGACTTGCCATCTTTTTTCTGACGGTTGCCCCAACTCCAGTAGGCTCCCGACTGGCTGTATTCAGGATCAGCAACCACCATCGCCACCCGTTCACCCGCCAACTCCTGAGACACATAGCCACCCGTAACGTTCTTCTGGAACCACGGGAAGAGTTTCTGAAATAGCGGGTAGTGGTTGCGGAAAAGCGGTGTATCTGCCACGCAGCCGGGATAGAGGGAGCTAAAGGTAATTCCTGTTGCGTCGTGGTAGCGCCGATGCAATTCGCGCATGGTCAACACGTTACAAACTTTGCTGTCTTTGTACGCCTTGACGGGTTCAAATTTCTTACCATCCGCCATCGTGATTGGCGCTTTAAAGCCATCCGCAAAGCCTTTCAGATCGCCCAAATCTGGACGTGGTGGAATTTTGCCGCCCAGTTCATCTGGGTTGTGCGTCACTGTACCCAGGATGATGAGCCGTGGATTGCCAGATGCCGCATGCTTGAGATCGTCTAGCAGCAGATTGCAGAGGAGAAAATGCCCCAGGTGATTGGTTGCCATCGTCAACTCATAGCCTTCGGGACTGCGTAACGGCTCCTTGATCAACGGCATGTAGATGGCCGCGTTGCAAACCAAGGCATCCAGCGATCGTCCAGTTTCTTTAAAGCGATTCACAAACTGCCGCACACTGTCTAACGAGGCGGTATCAATGTGCATGATTGAGTAGCTGTCTTTCGGCATTGCCACCTGCTGGGCAACCTGCTCTGCTTTTGCTAAATCACGGCATGCCATCACGACATGCCAATCAGGGCGTGCGGCAAGGGCTTTGGCAGCATACAACCCTACTCCCGACGACGCGCCCGTGATCACGACTGTTCGCTTTCGATTTTCTGTTCCGCGATCGTATGTCATGTTCTTCAGTCTCCGTTGTCTCACTGAGATCTGATCTCAGAATCTCACATTGTTGTCGATCGAGACAATTTGGATGGAGGGAGCAGGGGAAGCAGGGAAGTAGGGGAAGCAGGGGATGAGGGATGAAGGATGAAGGATGAGGGATGAAGGATGAAGGCCAAAGGCTAAGAAGCCGATCGCTGACTTCTCTACTCCCCACTCCCTACTCCCCACTCCCTATCTTTTGCCTCCTGCCTTCTGCATCCTGCCTTCTGCCTTCTCACCTCAAAACTCCTTTCCCCTCACGCCCTCTCCCCTCACTTCCCCAGATACAATGTGAACAGACCTACGGACAGATGCGAACCCATGACGGCTCCTTCGGAACTAGAGACAGCACCCCAGCCAGATTTCGCCCTTGATGCAAGCCCTGCGGACGCTCGTGATTTGAGCACTGCTACAGAGGCTGATGTCGTTGCAGAGGAAGACTTGCTCGACGATGTGGAAATGTCCTTGTTTGACCATTTGGAAGAACTGCGGCAACGGATCTTTTATGCGCTGATTGCTGTAGCAGTGAGCATCGTGGGCTGTTTCTTCTTCGTAAAGCAGATTGTACAACTGCTTGAAGTACCGGCAGGTGCCGTCAAGTTTCTTCAGCTTGCGCCAGGAGAATACTTCTTCGTTTCGATGAAGGTCGCCGCTTACAGTGGCATTTTGCTCGCAAGCCCGGTCATTCTGTATCAAATTATTGCCTTTGTGCTGCCAGGCTTAACTCGCCGTGAACGCAAACTGCTGGCACCGATCGTCTTTGGCTCCAGTTTTCTGTTTGTCGGCGGCTTATTTTTTGCCTACATCGCGCTGATTCCTGCGGCTCTAAACTTCTTCATCTCGTACGGTGCAGATGTGGTGGAGCAACTGTGGTCGATCGATCGCTATTTCGAGTTTGTCCTACTGCTCATGTTCAGCACTGGACTAGCGTTCCAGATACCCATCATCCAGATGCTTCTCGGTCTGCTGGGCATCGTTTCATCCCGGCAAATGCTTTCCGGCTGGCGCTACGTTCTCTTAGGAGCCGCTGTCCTGGGTGCCGTTCTGACACCTTCCACCGATCCCCTCACCCAAAGTCTTTTAGGTGGAGCCGTCATTGGACTGTATTTTGGCGGTATTGGACTGGTGAAACTATTAGGGAAGTAAGTTTGTATGTCTCTGCAAGAAATCAAAGAAGCAGCATTTAAACTGTCTGTCAGTGAGCGCCTTGAACTAGTAAGTGCGATTGTACGTTCTTTGCAAGGCACGACTGATGTAGAAGATTGGAAATACCTTGTTCCGCGTCCTCATGTATGGCGGAAACAGCTTTATGTTAAAGGTCGCAAGCTGCTTGCTTCCAACGTTTGGCAAGACATGATTGTTAATGAAATGACACCAGAACAAGCGGCAGAAAATTGGGATTTGCCACTAGCTGCTATTTCTGAAGTGATTCGCTACTGCAATACGCACCAGGAGCTATTGAGACTAGAAGCTAGCGAAGAACGCTATCGACTAGAGTCCAAAGGAGTGAAGATTGAGTCTACGACTGCTGCTTGACGAAGACTCTCAAGCAAAGTATTTGGTTAATCTTCTCAAGACCGCGGGGCATGACGTACTCACAGTTAACGACGTTGGATTGCCGAATCGATCGGATCAGGTTGTGTTGGATTATGCCAAGCAAGATAGACGTATATTGGTGACTCGAAATTGCGGCGATTTTCAAGAACTACATCAAATGAACCCATTCCATCCTGGCATCTTGGCAATTTATCAAGCCGCCGATTCTTCTAAAAATATGAACTACTAAGCGATCGTGAAAGCGATTGCAAACTTGGAAGCTACAGATTATCTCACTGAGAATCAATTTATCGTGCTCAATCAGTGGAGCTATTAAATAAAGCATAGGTGTTATCAATAAAATTCGCATATCTGTTTTAATTATTTTTTAGAAAAGCACTTTTCAGTTAAACATAGGATGTGTTAGGCGCAGCCGTAACGAGTCAAATCCTTTTTTAGCATGGGTTACGCTATTAGTTTTCTGGTACACCAGAACGGCTTTACCTATCTCACGAGAAGCTGACTTAAGCACTCTTTAAGGTTGACGGCAACCAGAATTTACCATCAAAGTATTGCTTATTTTGTTCGGTAAAAACTTGCTCTCGCTTGCCGCAATTGAAGATACAAAACGGACTCTCTTGATTGACAAGAGTTACGAGCGTTCGAGTATCCAAAACTTCTGAGATCAAACCTCCGATAGCATCGGCTACTATATCCAGAAATCTCAGCCCAAAACTATCTTCAGTACAGTACAAATCAATATCAACTGTAAAATATCTGAGATCTAACGCCCTAAGAATAGAATTAGCCTCTTGTAATTTATTTTCTCTCATGAAGTTTGATGTGTAAGAGTAAATCTCTTTTCGGTCTTCAACTTCAATGCAAATATCAAAAGAGGCTTTGCCGATCTTCCTTTCTATAATCGATTTCACTGCTTCAACATCTGATTTCTCAACTGAAATCGTGCAATAGTAATCTGACACTTATATAAAACTCCATCCACTGTTTGTTGAATTAATTCCTTTAAGTATTCTTTGAGTCTAGGCAATAAGCATGCTGTACCTTTCTGGTCGCTGCGAGAGACGAGCGATCGCTCCCAAGGCTCCCTAGCGATAGAGAGCAAAAAACGCAAATGCAAACGCGATGATGAGGGGAATGACGATCGGCACCACCACAACTAAACCCCATTTATCTAAACGAATGGGTTGGCCATCCGCTTTCATCATCGCAACGACAGTAGCGCCACCCATCACAACCCAAAGCAAACCAAAAGCGAGAAAAATCGCGTAGGTTGAATCTTCCATAGACGATGGTTTTCTCCCCTAATTCATCGATGAGTTTGCCAACTACTTCTGTTTTAGCGCACGGATTGATCACTAGAGACAAGAGCGCTTAAGTTCCTTTAAAGAGGTGGTTGCTCGGTTGGCGTAGGCAATGAAGGCTTGCCTAAAATATCTTGCTCGTAGCGCAAAGGCGAAAGTATAACTTGAATGCCTTTCTGTTGACACTGGATTGATAGATCGTTTAGCTGTTGCTTTAACACATCAGGCGAAACTGGAAGCGTTTCTGATTGTGGAGAAAGTGTCAGCAGAAATTGCTGAAAGCCCAGGAATGCAAGTCCATAGATCACTTGCTGGCTCCAGATCCCACTGAAGTAACCGCCGTGAACGTTGATACCACCAAAGCCAAGGCTCTGCTTAAAATATGAAAAGTTCAACGAAACATAATCCCACAGATTGAGTGCTGCTTTTCTAAGCGCAAAACTTACCACTCCACGGGGTTGATTTGTTGCCTCTGACGCCTTCAAATCTTCTTGAAAATCAATATAGTCGGTGCAATCAAAGTAGGTAAAGACATCAGCAATCACGTCACCTTGAAAACCAGATATTTTTTCGGTTTGCACTTTACCATCTCTCAGTTCTTCAAGGCTTTGATGCTCTCGATCGGACGCACGTACCTCTAACCATCGAAACGGTGGTTCCACTTGCTCGTTTCTTACATTAATGATCCCATAGGCATCAGCACTTAAAGGTCGATTGGTATGGTCAGCTTCGTTGCGAAAATGTTTGACCGTCACGTTACCCAACCGATAGCCACTAGAACGTTTTCTGGCTGGGAAGCTAAAGTAATTAGCTGTTGTTGAAGCAAGTCTTAAAGCCAGATCACCTTCATTACTAAAAACGTAGGCTTCTTCACAACGTCGTAAGGACGATCGCAAAAAGTTAGCGCGTCTTGGCATGATTGATTCAGCCGGAATATCAGGCGCAACTAAGATTAATCGCCCCAAGGAAAAGACACGGCCAATATCGCTGGGTGGGTTTTGCGCGATCGAACTTGTATCAAAGACATCAGAAAGAATGCGAATCGTATTTGTCACGATAAAGCAACCCATACTGTGACCGATGAACGACAGCTTAATTCTTCGGTCTTTGCTCAGTGGCTCGTTAAGCGCTAATTTTTCAGCGATCGCTTGGTCAAGCTGTCGAATCAGTTCTACAAGATCCAGAACACCATAATTTGTTGCCCGATAGTTATCACGGAAGTAGGCAGAGAGACGCAATAATATGAGCGTAAGGACAATCGTAAAACTCAGAACTAAGAGGATGAGGATTGGCGTGAGCAGCGCATTTAAGCCACTCGTGGTAAACAGTAAAGTCGCAACGATCACACTCAGCACAAAGCTGCTGCTAATAATGCCACTGAGCAAGATTGGTAAGGCGTTAATTGCATCCCACAGTTTTGTTTGAAAGGATGTGCCAAGCGAGGGATCTCCCGTTGGCTTTTCAGACGGCCAAAGATAGCCCAGAAAAACAGTCGTTTGGGGTTTGCAAATCGCCTTAGCACGGTTATGCATTTTTTGATAGCGTCGTTGCGCATCCGCCCGCTGCGTACCGTAGCCATGAATTGAAATTACAACCTGTGGCTCACTACTGGCAATTAAGAAATCAGCGATCGCTCTAATCCTGGCAATAACCAAAGCATTATTGGTTGCTACTGGATTATCTTCAATATTGATCGCAGCAGTACTGTTAATGTAGTAACCAAGCACTCTAGGAGCAGCCTCTGACTCATCAATAAGACTAATATCAAATTGAGTGATATCAGGTGTGGAGTGATCGGGAGTAGCCATAGCCTGATCGTGCATTTGCAGCTTAATTATTTACGCTAAAAACATATTCAGACTAGCAAATTAATTGGTTTGAGCCGTGTTTTGCTAACAATTTTTAGCGTTTACAGGCAAACGATCGCGCAACAGTATGGCGCGGCTAATGTCGATCAGAACAGATCCAACAGCTTAAATACCGCGATTACTCGCTTACAGAAAAGCCTTAAAAGAAAAAATTGACAATACTCACTTCTAAATCGAAGCAAGGATTGCCAAGTCTAAACGTTATAGAGAGTCATGACTATCTAATGCACCGGAAGCTTTAGAGGCTATGGCATTGGATGAAACAGCAAATCTGGGAAAAAGAAATTAAAGACTGCCCAAGTAGAAATTGCAACGGAGGTTGCAACGACCGCAAGAACAGGCGCAAGGGAAAGATACCGAACGAAAAAATTAGCCTGGTTATCTCGTGTCGCCATAATCAAGCAATAAATGATTGGTAGAACAGTTTCAGTGTAGCGACGACAACTGAAACTGCTCTCAATCAGAAGAAGGAATCAAATGCTAAAGCGCATGTGATGATTAACACAAAAAGCACCGTTTGAAGGGGAGCTAGAAGCAATGTTATGACGATCGCACCGCATCAGAGGAGGCACCCCTAACCGTAGAACTTTGCCCTTTTACAGAATAGTTCTGCATTGTATGAGTAGGCATTACTGAGCCCGAAAGCTTTGCTTGTGTCTCAATAAATTGCCTGTACTGGCCTACGATCAGTCGCTGTACGGCAAACACTGCTGGATTAATTTCCACCCTGCGCCATTCAGGGTCTTTGAGATAGTTCAACTGTTCGCTTTCAACCATCTCAACATCCTGTTCTAGAAACTGTAGAATCAGCAATCGCCGCAGCAACACTCTTAGCACTGGCCCCAGTGGTTTCAGTACCCATTTGGGCAGGCGCAGTTTAAAGAAGAAAAAGACAAAAGAGTGGCTTTCCGTTGCACTCACGGGCAGGCGCATCATGTAGTTAGAGGACATCGCTTGCAACTTACAGGAGAAGTGGGGGTACTGATACTCCACTAACACTGGTTGCGTTATGACTTGGTTAGCGTGTTCACTCAAGCCCAAAAATTTTGCTAACCGCCCTTTGTAAGAAACCTGAAACTCGGCTGTAACACTCGTGTCCGTTTCTTGCAGGCGCTTAAGCACAGGGTCAAACCAGCCCTGCTGATGTTCATGCAAAAAGCCATGAAACAAATCCACTGAATTTTCATTACAAAAAGAGTAGTGTGCCTGGAAGCGGGCCGTACTTGGTACCATCAACCAGTCAGGGTCGTCAAATTCAGGAATGCTTGGGAGTGCTTTCGTTTCAGCAAGAGCACGATCGCCTGGAAAAATCCAGATGAGATTATATTTCTCTTGCACCGGGTAAGGCTGTACCTGAGCGCAGGGCAACTTCTGGCCTTCCGGTAGATAGGGAATGTTGACACAGTGTCCCTCACGATCAAATTCCCAACCGTGATAGCGACAGGCAAGCAAATGCCCATGCACCTTACCTTTGTGCAACGCCACGCCTTTGTGAGGGCAAGCATCATCTAGCGCATGAAGGTTTCCATCGACATCTCGATAAATGGCGATCGACTGATGCCAAATAGTGACAGCCATAACTGCACCAACCTTGAGTTGATCAGCCCAACCGACTGCGTACCAGTGATTGCCATTGATACCTGCTTCATGCACACCGACTTTAAGCGCCTGGCTGTTTAAGTCTGTCGCTAATTCCATGCTTCTTCCTTGTTCAAGATATTGCACCGCTCTAACCATACTTTGAACTTAACCCAGGACAATAACTGCTCAAGAGAGACTTAATTCATTGATTGAGCCAGGTAAGTCACAAGAAAAATAAGGGCTAGCTAGCACTTTAGCTGTAACCAACGATCGCATTAGCTGCAACGACTTATCTTCCCCGATGATGACTCAAAGCCGTCGATCGAGCAGCGCGCTTCGTTGATGCTCACTAAACAAATTCACTCTCAGGCAAAAAGCCATAGCATAGAGCGACCGGAGACTCTACGATCCCATTCATCGGGCATTCCTTACGCCCGCAGTGAATGCAGCTTGATTGCGTTGGTAAAAGTAACTCAACCGCCGGATAAACGCTGATCCCCTGGTTGATGAAGCCTTGCGCTTCTAAATCTGAAATGGTGCTGCAAATTAAAATCGCCTGGTGAATGCCCAGCGCTGCTCGCTGATAGTTAATTTGCCGCAGTGTTTCCCCAAAGCTTTGCGTATCGGGCTTGATCAACACCAATACCCTTTGTGTCGTGCTGATAAAGCAGTTAGGGTTATCTTGCTCAAAAAAGTCTTTGTACTGAAGGGTAAAGGTCCCATCGGGAAAGCGTAACGTACGCATCTGCCGCAAAAAGGGCATCGTGAAGTCACCGCTAGGGTCGATCGCATACCACCACGACTTGTGCCAGGCATTACACGGTAAGTGTAAAATCTCATCAATTTGCTCTGGGCGAAACCCCGATTCCGCCAGGAGCGAAACTGTTAGCGACAGTGATAAGTTGTTTCCGAGGGTTTGCATGTCGGACTCATGCTGAGTTAGCCTTGACAACTCTCGGCTATCCAAGGCGCGACTGTCATTTGACACTGAAAGTCCGATTCGCTCTCCAGACTCTACCAGTCTGCATCGCATGGATTCAAAGAGCACAATACCATCAGCCGTTTGCTGATTATCCGTCGGCACACCAACCTGCGTTGAAATTGTATGAATATGCTGCCCTTTTGCGAGTGTGGGGATGCAATTTTCGAGCAGGGATTGCAAAACGGTACGATCGGCGATCGCCAGCGCAATCTGAATCTGGTCGTGCAGATTTGAGGTGTAGGCTGAATCGCTAAGCGGATAGAAAAGAGGATTCGTTGGCATTGTAACTGTGACCCATTACGACTGCCTGATAGCGATCATTGTGAGACAGTTTTAGCAAAACCGTTCCTCCAGGTGAGCTTCTCTTAAGAAATCGATAGCTTTTACGACTAAATAAGTAGCAATGACTACGAAGCGTTACAAATTGGCAGAAGGCAGGAGGCAGAAGGCCGGGAGTAGGGCGTGGGGAGTGGGGAATAGAGAAGTCAGCGATCAGCTTTTTAGCCTTTAGCCTTCATCCTTTAGCCTTCATCCCTCATCCTTTAGCCTTCATCCCTCATCCTTTAGCCTTCATCCCTCCGCTTCCCCTGCTCCCTTCACTCCTGACTCCCCACCACCCAAGCAAAGCCCAGCGATTTTGCAAAAAATGATGTTGCCTGGATGTGCAATGCCATAATGGAACCACTGACTGCTTACATTCAATTCGCAACCCGCTATACGTTATGTCACAAGGACAGGGATTTGGCTTCGGTCTCGGCAAAATGAAAGAGCTGACAGAGGCCTTCAAGAAAGCTCAACAGGTTCAAGAGGGAGCTAGACGGCTTCAAGAAGAACTCGAACAGATGGAAATTGAAGGTGAATCCGGTGGTGGGTTGGTGAAGGTTGTGCTCAGTGGCAACCAGGAACCCCTCAGCGTTACCATTTCGTCTGATGCCCTCGGTGAAGGTGCAGAAGTACTTTCCGATTTGGTGACGGCTGCCATGAAGGATGCTTATAACAAATCAACTACCACCATGCGCGAACGCATGGAAGAGTTAACGGGTGGGCTGAACCTACCAGGCATGTAGTCATTCATTACCACACAGTAATGACGTGAGTGGACTGAGGCGATGTCAGTGCTTCAAGCTGGGTTTTAGGCTGAGCATGAGTGATCGTCTCAGTACTGCGTTTTAATAATCTTAAACTCGTCCATCAAGTGCATAACACTGGCACAGACAATGCCCTACAAGCTGCTGTTTGTTTGTCTTGGTAATATTTGTCGTTCTCCTTCAGCGGAGAACATCATGAATCATCTGATTGCTCAAGCCCATCTGAGCGATCGCATCGTTTGTGATTCGGCAGGGACGGCTAGCTATCACATCGGCAGCCCGCCCGATCGACGGATGGCGATCGCCGCTAAGCAGCAAGGTATTGTCCTGCAAGGTTGTGCGCGACAGTTTGTGAAAGCCGATTTTGAAGCGTTCGATCGCATTCTGGCAATGGATCGAGAGAACTTTGCAGACATCTGCACCCTTGACCCAAGCGGTCAATATCGCCATAAAGTGCATCTCATGTGCGATTACTGCACTCGCCACGCGCTGCGGGAAGTGCCCGATCCCTACTACGGTGGCACTGAAGGCTTTAATCAAGTCATCGATTTGCTGTTTGATGCCTGCGAGGGGTTGTTAGCGGATGTCACGCAAGAACTGGCCGCAAGCAAATAGGCTTTAACGGTTTTTGCAGGTCGTTACACCGTCAAGATTACCGGGACTGAGAATGTCATCGCTGATGCGTTGTTCCCTTAATGTGTTTCTTCCCATAGCGCATGGTTAACGTTGTCATCGTCGGCTGTGGCGTGGTTGGAGCAGCGATCGCCTATGAACTAAGCCAGATTGAACGTCTCAAGATCACGGTGGTCGATCGCTACCAGCCAGCCCAAGCCGCTACAGGAGCCGCGCTGGGTGTACTGATGGGAGCCATTAGTGCAAAGCCAAAGGGCAATAATTTACGCATGCGATTTACAGGAATCGATCGCTACAACGCCTGGGTGCCAGAGCTAAAAGCTATCACTAGGAAACCCATCTTGTTCAACCAGCAAGGCATTTTGCGCCTTTGCTTTGACGGTGAGCCATTGGAACGATGGCAACATTTGGTAGAGATTCGGCGATCGCAGGGTCGGCGGTTGGAGATACTCGATCGCGCCCAACTCGCAGCCACCTATCCTCAACTGAATTTAGAGCGGATCACCGCAGCGGTTTACTCACCGGACGATCGACAGGTTGATCCGACCGCACTGACTCAGGCATTGGTGGTAGCCGCGGGTCAAAGAGGCGTGACGTTCCAGTTTGATACGACTGTCGTTGAAGTGGAGCCGTGTGTTCGCTTGTCTGAGTCTGCGTTGCAGATTTGCCAGCAGGTGCAAACGACAGGAGGCACGCTGGCGATCGATTGGCTGGTGATTGCCGCAGGTTTAGGATCCACACCGCTCACAGCATCGCTTCAACAGCCCGTTGATCTTCGTCCAGTGCTGGGGCAAGCCGTTCATGTGCGCTTACCAGAGCCGCTAGGTTCCCAGTTACAGCCCGTCATCACAGGTGAAGATGTCCACATCGTTCCCCTGGGTGGTGGTGACTACTGGGTAGGCGCAACGGTAGAGTTTCTGATCGGGTCCTCTCCTTCCCCACCGGATGCCGATGCCTTGGAGACCGTGATGCAGCAGGCGATCGCCTTTTGTCCCGAGCTTGCAGAGGCCACGATCGTGCGTGCCTGGTCAGGCTTGCGTCCCCGTCCTGAAGGTCGTCCTGCGCCGATCGTGGAACGTCTCCCCGGCTATAGCAATGTACTACTAGCAACGGGGCATTACCGTAATGGCGTACTGCTAGCACCCGCCACCGCAGAAAAAATTCGACAGTTAATTACCTCAGCCTAAAGGCAATCAGTTTGCGTCTGTAGGGATGTTGCATGTAACGTCCCTTGACTACTGGGCGATCGAAAAGCCTTTACGTGTGGTTCTGCTTTCTGCCGTCTGCACGGTAAAACTGACGCGATCGCTCTCGTCACCACTTTTCACCTCTAACACCCAGGTTCCCGGTTTCGGCACCCAAAAGACAGAGTTGGTTGTTTGGGTTGACAGCAATTGTCCATTCAGCCGCCATTCCGCGGTCTGAGCCGATGGGCGTGCCAGCTTAAACTGAAGCTTTTGGGCAGAGTCTGCTCCAGCTTCTAATAAAAAGACATCGCCATTGCGGGGCGAGAGGATTCTTAACCCGTCGGTGGCTACGGGCAGAGACGGCTGCATTGCCAACCATTCGTTGTATTCGGACGGCAGTTTGAGGCGGTAGGTTTGCTTTCCCTTACTGTCCGTCACCGTTTGGTAGAAAGGATCAGTCTGGCGATCGTACTCTCCCAAATCCTGTGGAGCGAAATACTCTTGCACCACTACTGGACACGCAGGCGTAGGACGGGCACCTGACAATGCGCAGATGGGACGCTTGATCATTCCCTGCGGTGGTGGAAACGCGTCTGGCTCCTGGGGTTCGTGCAAGTGCAGCATGATCCGATTCCACAACGGAGCCGCACCGGTCACTCCCGAAATCTGCCGCATCGGGTCACCATCAAAATTGCCAACCCACACTGCAACCGTATAATCCCTCGTAAAGCCAACCGTCCAGGTATCCCGAAAGTCCGACGAGGTACCCGTTTTGACGGCTGTAGGAAACGGCAAACTTAACAGCGAATTGACCCCAAAGGCTTTTGCACGAGCATGGGAGTCGCTGAGCATATCGGTCATGAGAGCCCAGGTGGAGGGGGAGGGGGGAGCGGGGGAGCAGAGGAAGCAAAGGGAGCAGAGGAAGCTGGGGAAGGCTTTGAGTGTTGAGTATTGAATTCATTCTGACTTCTTCTAACGTTATTAGCTCCTGCTTCGCTTGTGGAGCCAACAACGTTACCTCCTGACTCCCGTCGACTGACGCTCTGGGAAGCCTGACTCCTGCCTTCTGCCTCCTCTCCCCTCACCCCGATCGCCTCTCCCCGATTCGCCAAGACCAAATACGCCCGCGCCAATTCCCATAGGCTTACTTCGCCCCCACCGAGTGCGAGACCTAGCCCATAGTAATCAGGGGTTTGGGTCAGGTGGGTAAAGCCAAGTTGGTGGAGGCGATCGAGAAACGCCCTGACGCTCACCTTCTCCAGCACTCGCACGGCTGGGACGTTGAGAGAATTTGCCAGTGCCACTCGCACACGTACAGGCCCCTGAAAGGTTTCGCTGTAGTCTGAGGGAGTATAGAGCTTGGCACCGGGAATGGCATAACGAGTGGGGATGTCAGCCAGAATTGTATTTGGTCGGATGACTCGTTGCTCTAGAGCCAACTCGTACAGAAAAGGCTTCAGCGTAGAACCGGGTTGGCGGAGAGCCTGTACGCCATCATTTCGTCCCCCCTGGGCATCGGCAAAATAGTTAGGCGAACCGACATATGCCAGTACATTGCCAGAGTGGTTATCGAGCACCAGTGCCGCGGCATGATGTACGTTATGCGGTTCCAGAGTCTGAATGACTTGCTGCACTTGAGCTTCAACAAATTGCTGTAAGGGACGATCGAGCGTGGTACGTACCTCGGCGGGATGGGTCGATCGCTGCTCAGCCAGCCAAAACAAGAAGTGGGGTGCAGCAATAATGCCTTGCTGCCGGGGTTGCAGAGCTAGTTTTTCTTCAAAGGCACGATCGGCGTCCGCACGGCTTAGATAACGATCTTGCACCATCCGGTTCAGGACGTAGGTTTGGCGTTTTTTGAGGGCTTGCCAGCGATCGTAGGGATTGAGACGATTAGGATCGTTGGGCAACCCTGCCAGCAAACTTGCTTGCGCCACGTTTAAATCACTGGCCGGGATGCCGAAGTAAAGACGGGCAGCCGCTTCAATGCCATAGACATTGCCACCCATCGGGAGCCGATTCACATACGCTTGCAGGATGTCGTCTTTGCTCATACCAGCCGCCAACCGCCAGGAAGTCCAGATCTCCTTGACCTTTCCCGATAGCGTGCGGGGTGATGGCTCTAACATACGGGCAAGCTGCATGGTGATCGTCGAAGCACCGCTAACCACCTGACGAGCTTGCATCGCTTCCAAAACGGCACGGACGATCGCCCGTCCATCCAGCGCACCATGCTGGTAGAACCGTCCATCTTCTGCCGCGACGATCGCCTGCTTAAAGGGCAACGATACCTGCGCAAGCGGCACGTTCACCGTATGGTCTTGATCGCGAGTGAGGACGGTTCCCAATGGTAGCCCATTGCGATCGGTAAACGTGATTGCCTGCTGGTCTTGCGCCAAAGCAGCCGCGCGAATCGGCACAGCGTAGGGTAGCGATCGCACAAGCAGACACAACACCACGAACGTCAACACCAGACTCCACGGCGATCGCCTGAAGTACCAACGCTGGAGCGATAGCAGCTTTATAGGCAAGCGATTGATCGATCGCGTACCCACAGTCAATAGTTTTTCTACCAATGGGCTTGGCTTGAGGGCAAACCACTTGGGCTGACGCATATGCAGTCCTTTGGTCAGCGACTCCACAGGTTCATCATGCAAGCTTTTCTAGAACCGTGACGGGAATCGTAATGAACATTCAAGCTGACTACATAGGCGTGGAGCACTGATCCGGCAAATGGCATCACAAACCCGTTACCATCCTAAATTCCTTGGGAAAAATTAAATAAGTAAGGCTGAGCGACAAGCCTACTTTCATCAACCTGCATCTTCCACCATCGCTATGAGTTACCAAGCCAAAGATCCTCATGCTAACCGTTACAGCACGAAGCCGCAGGATAGAGAACGGACGATCGCACATCGCTGGTTACCTGGAACACGGTCATCGGCCAATGGTTTTACACTCCTTGAACAGCTTGTGGTCATCTTAATTATCAGCACTCTCTTTGCTGTAGCGGCTTTTGCCTGGAATGGCGTTTTAACAACGCAACGCCTTAATACCGGGCAAGAGCGCGTATACCAGGCCATGCGCGATGCCCAAAGTCGTGCCAAACAAAACCGGATCGTTTGGCAAGCCAGTTTTCAAGATGCTAACGGCATTGTGCAGTGGGCTGTGCATCCAATTAACACCATCCCGATCGCTGCCGCATGGAGCAATCTCGACGCCACAATTCAGATGGATGCCGAAACAACGCTACAGCAATCAGGTGGCGTTCGCAGGGTACAGTTTGATCATGAAGGACATGTCAACGGGCAGCTAGGACGACTCACCCTTTCAAGCAGAAATGGCGGCAAGGCAAAACGCTGCGTTGTTGTGTCAACTCTACTGGGAGCCATCCGTACCGGGAGTGAGCACTCAACCATGCAAGATAGCAAGTATTGCTACTAATCCTTCACGCCTTGCAGCGCTTTTTGGGTTTTCACACGATCGATCTTCAAAATCAACGTGCCCAATGGTGGCAGACACAAATCAATGGAGTAAGGCTGATTGTGATAGGCCCACTCGTCTGTCCACTTGCCACCCAGATTGCCCATATTACTGCCGCCATACTCGCGCGAATCGCTGTTCAGCAACTCCGTGTAGAACCCCATCTCTGGCACGCCAACCCGATAGTGAGAGTGCGGTTGGGGGGTGAAGTTACAAACAACAATGACAAACTCATCTGAGTCCTTCGCTCTACGGATGAAGGAAACAACGCTATGGCGATTATCGCTACAGTCAATCCACTCAAACCCATCTTGCCCAAAGTCTTGGACATACAGCGCTGGTTCGTTGCGATAAAGCTGATTTAAGACCGACATAAACTGTTTCAGCTTTTGGTGTGGTTCATATTGCAGTAAGTGCCACTCCAAATCGCCCCAAACATTCCACTCGCTCCACTGCCCAAACTCCATGCTCATGAAGAGCGTCTTTTTACCTGGATGGGTGTACATGAAGGAGTAGAGGCAACGCAAGTTGGCAAACTTCTGCCATTCATCGCCGGGCATCTTCCCTGGCATATTGCTCTTGCCATGCACAATCTCATCGTGGGAGAGCGCCAGCATGAAATTTTCGCTGTGGTTATACCACATGCTGAAGGTCACGTTGTTTTGGTGAAACTGGCGGAACCACGGGTCCATGTGGAAGTAGTCCAGCATGTCATGCATCCAACCCATATTCCATTTCAGGTTGAAGCCCAAGCCACCCATGTACGTAGGCCAGGACACCATTGGCCAGGAGGTTGATTCTTCTGCGATCGACAGAATACCTGGGAAGTAGCTAAAGATGACATGGTTCATCTGACGGAGAAAATCTGCCGCTTCGATATTCTCGCGCCCACCATACTGGTTCGCGACCCATTCACCCGGTTCGCGGCAGTAATCGAGATAGAGCATCGACGCTACTGCATCGACCCGAATGCCATCAATATGGTACTTGTCAAACCAAAACAAGGCATTGGCAACCAGATAGTTGCGCACCTCATTGCGGGCATAGTTAAAGACAAGTGTGCCCCACTCTTTGTGCTCACCTTTGCGGGGATCAGCATGTTCGTAGAGATGAGTGCCATCAAAGAACGCTAGCCCATGACCATCCTTAGGGAAATGACCAGGAACCCAATCGACAATGACACCAATGCCGTTGGCATGGCACTGATCCACAAAATACATAAAGTCTTGAGGCGTGCCAAAGCGAGAGGTGCAGGCGTAATGCCCCACCACCTGATATCCCCAGGAGCCATCGAAGGGATGTTCCGCAATCGGCAGTAATTCGACATGCGTGAAGCCTAACTCCTTGACGTAAGGAATCAGCTTAGCCGCGAGTTCCCGGTAGGTCAGGAATCTTGCTCCAGGCTTGAGTTCAGAAACAACAACAACGGGTTCAGGCTCACCATTGGGTAGCAAAGCCGGTTCACTAGAAGCCGCATGTAGCCATGATCCCAGGTGACATTCGTAGACAGAAATCGGTTGGGTGAGCGGTTCGCTGTTACGGCGGCGTTCCATCCACTCCTGGTCATTCCAGTGGTAGGTATCCAATTCGGTGACGATCGACGCCGTTTTCGGTCGCGGTTCCTGCTGAAACCCATAGGGATCAGACTTCTCGTAAATATGACCGTCCTGGTTTTTGATTTCGTACTTGTAGCGAGTACCCGCACCCAGTTCCGGAATAAACAGATCCCAGATGCCATCGCCAATCTTACGCATCTGATGTTTGCGCCCATCCCAGTGATTAAAGTCACCAAGGACAGACGCGTTTCGCGCATTGGGTGCCCAAACCGCAAAGTAGACACCTTTGATCCCGTTCATTTCGGTCACGTGGGCACCCATCTTTTCGTAGATACGATGGTGATTGCCTTCGGCGAACAAATGAACGTCAAAATCGGTTAGATAGGGCGATCGAAAGGCATAAGGGTCATAGATAAAACGCTCGTGATCCCCTTCCTTCAGACGAAACTGGTAATTGGTAAGTTCAGCAATATCAAGCGTACATTCAAAGAAATGGGGATGGTGGGTCGCTTGCATAGGATACTCGGCCCGCTGCTCTGGAAGCACAAGCCAAACGGCCTCGGCATTTGGCTGATAAGCTCTCACAACCCAGGCTGGATGGCCCTCTTTCTCAATAGCATGAGGACCTAGCACTTCAAACGGATCGTGATGCTGGTTCCAAACAATCCGCTCTACCTGGTCGGGCGTAATGGTCATGGTCATGAAGCTACCTGCCTAAACAAAATTATCAAGCCGCCAAAATAATGTAGACCGCAAAGAAATATAAACAATGCGTTACTAACTTTCATAAACCGTAGCAAATCATGACTAAAGTCTCAAATTTATTTGCTTCAGTACGTAATTTTTCGCAGATTAGCGCTACCAGTTGATGAATAATCGCTCTAAACGTGCGCATTCGCCCCAAAAGGCTTCAATACAAAACACGCCCTAACTCTATCATCTACAAGTCAGGGCGGTTCGGTCTTTTAACAAGCTCTAAGAGCTTATTTAAGCATCGGAATGTGTAGCCATTAGAACGCTCCTAGGCCCTCAAGGCCAGAAGCGCCATCTGTTTAGGCGCTACCTGTAAACGTTACCTCTGGAAACTTTGCCTGCGCCTCTGCCATTGGCCGTCGCTTACCTTCTTCTTGCCAGTAATTGATCACCTCTGTTGCCTGATTGAGCAACTCGACGCGATCGATTTCAGAAATCCAGTGCTTTGCTTCCATTTCGGTTTTCAATTGCTCCCACGCATCGTTGCGGGGCCAAAAGAAATAGGAGGTTAAAGGACTCGTACCTTTCCCCACAACCTGATCAACCGCCAGGGCTACATTCTCATCTAGCCAAAGAACCTTTAAAATAAACTTCGACAACCCAACCTCCATCGTGTCCCAAACCGTTTGCTTAGATTGCAGCGTTATGTTGTTCTGCAATTTCCAATTCTATCGCACTGTTTGGGGAAGTACCAGCATGAGGACAGGGCCGATCGGCGAGAAGCAGTCGTCAGGCTTGGGTGTAGGGTTAGAGGGTGTAGTGGTTTTTCAGGGCAGTATGAAGGCAGTAAATGCAGAGCCATCGGGCATTTCACAGGTCAATGAACGCATGAATGCGATCGTCATTTTTGACATTGATGGGGTGATCCGTGATGTTGGTGGGTCGTATCGCCGCGCGTTGGCAGATACCGTAGAGCATTTCACTGATGGAGCGTATCGTCCTTCTCAATGGGATATTGACACACTCAAAGCAGAAGGCATCTGGAATAACGATTGGGAAGCGTCGCAGGAATTGGTTTACCGCTATTTTGAAACCCAGGGACGTTTGCGTAGCGTCTCTGTTGGCGTAGCCGCCCCAGAGGGGCTAAGAGAATCGCAGAATGCCGCTGCTCAAAATACCATCACACTCGATTATGAGGAAATCGTTGCCTTCTTCCAGTCTCGATATCGCGGTACAGACCCAACCAACTGGACAGGCTACATCTGCCAGGAACCCCTACTACTGCAATCGACTTATTTAGAGCAACTAACGCAAGCAGGTATCCAATGGGGCTTTTTCAGCGGTGCAACGACCGGGTCAGCTCGCTACATTCTGGAAAAGCGACTGGGACTGCGATCGCCCGTTCTAGTCGCAATGGAAGATGCACCGGGAAAACCCGATCCAACCGGGCTGTTGCAAACAATCGGCTTACTACACGGTGCCGATACCGCTCCCGTCCTCTATGTGGGTGATACGGTGGCCGATATGCGAACGATCGTCAATGCTCGTCAGGTGCAACCCGATCGTCGTTGGGTTGCTGTTGGTGTTCTGCCGCCCCACGTCCTGGAGACTTCAGAGCATCGCCAAGCTTATGCCAAAACGCTAGAGCAAGCAGGCGCGCAGATCGTGTTAGGGAATGTACAGGAGTTGAGTGTAGGGACGATCGAGAAGTTGGTGGTGGGAGGAGAGAGTTAGGAGGAGAGAGTTAGGAGTTTTGAGTTAAGAGTTTTGAGTTGAGCGTTTTGAAACAGTCTCCAGTAGCAGTGAATCAATGGGCGTGGCTGCACCGCTGGAGGCTAACAACTCACCGCTAAGCCGTTGGCTCCTGTTAGCGGTCATCCTTCATCCCTCATCCCTCATCCCTCTGCTTTACCCCATCCCCTACGCTTTTAGCTTCAAGAACTTTTCCATTGCTGCAACCATTTCTGGCGGCCAGCGGCGGTTGTTTTTGAGCCAATTTACATCTTTGTAGCGCGAGTCTAGGCCAACGGCTGAGACCCACTGGCTCTCGGCTTCGCCCTGTTTCCCTTGTGCCCAAAGCGCCGCCGTGAGGGCCGCACGCATATCGGCAAATTGGGGATATTTGCGTACCAAATTTCGCATTTTACGGACGGCTTCGTCTTGCTTACCGAGTTGGTACAGAGCAAGAGCATAGTTAGCGTTCGCAAAGGCATAATCGCCAACAAGCTCTGTTGCTTTTTTGTAGTCAGCGGCGGCTTCTTCCCACTGCCCCAGTCCAGCTTTTGCGTTGCCACGATTGTTAAAGGCGGCAGGGTCTTTAGGGTCTAGTTCTAAAACATGGTTATAGTCGGCGATCGCCTCTTCCCAGCGACCCAACCCTTCAAGGGCAGTCCCACGGTTGAGATAGGGGTCTGGGGCTTCTGGTGCCAGTTCGATCGCCTTGGCATAGTCTACCAACGCGCTTTGCAGTTTGTTCTGGCTGACTTTGGCGTTACCGCGATTGCTCCAGGCAGCAGCCGTTTGCGGTAGCTTTTCAATAATTTGCGTCCAGTATTCTTCAGCCGTGCGAAAATCGCCTTCGTTCGTTGCTTTGAATGCTTTGTTGGCGATCGTATCAAGCTGCTTATATAAATCCAGAGCTGTTGGCTGAGCCGTTGTTGAGGCTTCTGATTGGGGCGCTTTTGGTTGGGGCGCTTCTGGTTTAGGTGCTGCTGGGGTTCCTGCGACGGCGGGTGTGGTAGCAGCAGCCGGGGTTGCTTGCTCAGCAGCCAATGCCAGATCAGGCGATCCGATCAAGAGGCTAGAGAGCAAAACACTGAAGAGAGCGAGAAGAAACCGAATCATATTAAAAGCCACTCAATGAACAGCAACGGAAGCCGCGCGATAGTCAGAAAACAATCAGAGTTAGCGGGCAGAAACTGAGGAAACCGAATTAAGCATGTTTTCTCAGTACAAGAACCATTTCATCCTTATTTTTAAGAAACTGTTCAACGTCAAAGGGGGAATGGAGGGTTCTCTGCAAGGTTACCAGCAGTTCCAAGATCTCGGTCTGCGTCCAGACGTGATAGTGAATACTGTAGTCTTGCTCCATGAAGCGGGTTGCTTCAGCTTCAATTCTGGGATCGTCTAGCCCATCCTGTTCGTTGGTATAACCCAAGGTCGGAAATTTTGCCCATTCTAGAAAATGCTGCTTTCTCGACCACTCTGCTCCTTCACGATAGTCCCTCAACAGATGATCAATGTCTGTGATGGGACGATGAACATCAAAGGTGTAGCGTTTGTCAGGGATGCCTAAGTAAAGAATACCCTCTGGCTTCAGCACTCTCAACATGCTGTGGATGGTTTTGATCGGGTTCTGACAGTGTTCTAAAAAGTGGTTGGCAATCACAAAGTCTTGCGAAGCTGAAGGAATGTTGGTCAATGTTTCACCATCATCCACAAGATCAACTTTGACGAGCGGTAGATCCTTCTGTTCGGGATAGTGGGCTTTGAGATCGGCAACAGTCATGCGATCGACATAACGAACCGTGGCTTTACCCGAAACGTTCAAAGGGTTATGTAAGGCTCCAATTTCGATGCCGTGGCCTTTGATGTAGTAGTGAGTAGCGACACCCCTGCGATCGAACACTTCATTCCGCACCGTCCAAAACGCTGTAGAGGCGAGGCGAAGCATGTGCTTAATCATGCTTTTTAGCCGAATCCCCAGGCGAGGCGATGAGGTTAAACGGTGGGTCATTGTAGCAACCGTTTCCTTTTCAACATGTACACTCTCATCTCACAACCACACGTCTCGTCTCACGAACACACGTCTCGTCTCATGAACCCATTGTTCGAAAACTAAAGCACAGAAAGCTGGGTATGGGGTGGAGGATAGCCCAGATGAGTCCAGGCGGCAGGAGTGGCAATACGGCCGCGAGCCGTACGGTTGAGGTAGCCAATTTGCATCAGATATGGCTCATAGACTTCTTCGATCGTCTGCGCATCTTCACCTGTAACGGCCGCCATCGTTTCTAGCCCGACGGGGCCGCCACCAAACTGCTCAATCATTACCGTGAGCAACCGACGATCAGTCCAGTCTAAGCCACAGGGATCTACGTTGAAGCGTTCTAAAGCTTCCGCCGCGATCGGCTGGTCGATTGTGCCCATTTCTTTGACTTGCACATAATCTCGCACCCGTTTAAGCAGGCGATTGGCGACACGAGGGGTGCCCCGCGCACGTCGGGCAATTTCGGCTGCTCCGTCGGATGTAACAGTCGTAGCAAGTAGCTTTGCCGTTCGCAGGACGATTTGGGTGAGTTCGTCGATTTCGTAGAAGCGCAAGCGTTGGATTAACCCAAAGCGATCGCGCAGGGGAGAGGTCAGGGCACCAACGCGAGTGGTAGCGCCTACCAGCGTAAAGGGCTGAAGTTTGAGCGATCGTGTTCGTGCACTGGAGCCCTGGCCGATCGTCAAATCAACCCGAAAATCCTCCATTGCTGGATAGAGAAGCTCCTCACTCACTTTGTTCAAACGATGGATTTCATCGATGAAGAGAACATCTCCAGGCTGAAGGTTGACGAGCAGACCTACAATATCTTTCGGTCGCTCTAAGGCCGGCGCACTGGTGATTTTGCATTGAACCCCCATTTCTGTCGCGAGGATCAACGACATTGTTGTTTTGCCTAACCCTGGTGGCCCGTAGAGTAAGAGGTGATCCAGGGTTTCACTGCGGGCTTTGGCGGCACGGATCGCAATATCGAGAATTTCTTTCAGGTCTTTTTGCCCAACATATTCGGCCAGTCGTTGAGGCCGTAACCGTTCTTCCTGCTTGCCGCGTTCTTCCGGTTCGGCTTCGGGTTGCAACAGATCTTCTGCGGCGGACTTTGGGGGCTTAGGCGCGATCGCCTTCTCTAGCGGCAGGGTACCGTTTTGATCGTGCCCATCCGATTCTGAAGGCTGTTTCTTAGAGGAGATTATTGCCATACTTAGGAAAAGCGGTCAGCGAGTAGCGGTCAGCGGTCAGCCAGGAGAGGCGTTTAGCGAACAAATCAACGTCGCTAGCGATCGAGCCTTGTAGATTAAATGAGATTGGGAAATTCTAGCCAAAAAGCTGACTGCTGATGGCCAACCACTGAGCGCTTTGTTCATCATATCGACAGAATTTGAGAAGATGGCAGTTGATTCTAGTTTCGCCATTCCTGATGCGGTGAGTTTTACAGAGGCCATTGCTCTGTCTCAGGCGCTTTTAGACAAGCTTGAGCAAGGCACCGTTCCGCCAGCAGTTCTAACGACTACTGTACAGGCGCTAGTTGGAAGTGAGAACGGGGCGCGGGGCTTCTTTGTGACGTACTTGAGTGACGATCGCCCGCTGGCAGATCATCCAGACCCCGCTATTCTGGCCGCGCTGCAAACAGCCCCCACGATCGTCGCGCCCTTGCTGGTCAAGAATTTGGCCATGTCAACAGCAATGGCTATCACCCACCGTCGCAATCAGGATGAAACAATGGCAAACGGTTCAGACCGGGTGCGATCGCGCGTATTGCAGCTAATCCAGCGTCTTGATCTGTTGCAAGTCCAGGTGGAGGCTGACCAACTAGCCCAGGCCATTGAGACGGGTACAGGCAGCTATCAACCCTTTTTGGAGCGCTGGGGATATGACTTAGAACAGAAGGTAGCAATGCAACAGGCGCTGGTAGAGAGTAGCAGGGCGCAGGCATCAAGCACGCCTTCGACATAGAGCCTTGCTGCTAAAGGGTTGGTGCAGAACTCCCTCGCTACAATGCTCCAGCCTCGTGATGAGGATAGAAGAGATAGGCTTGGAGTGGTGGAACAAGGCGAACGATCGCGTCGTCTCTAATTGACAGTAGGCAACAACTTCAGCCTTATTCAATGTTTTACCTCTCATGTCTACTTCTTTAGTACGCTGAAGTGGACTGAGCAGCATTTGGCTGTAATCGCCAGAGAAGCAGGTTGACATTAGCACCGATTCCAGAGAACTTAGATCAGCAATAGCAATTAGAACACCGTTCAGTTTTACCTAAACATGGCAATCTCAATTCAGAAAAACCTGTCCCGCTCTGAGGCACAGCGGTATTGGGAGTTGCTTCGTGTTTTGGTGGAACGCAACCTGCATACTCGATATCGCGGTTCGTTTTTGGGGGTTTTCTGGTCACTGCTCAACCCGTTGACCATGACGTTACTTTACACTGCTATTTTTGGTGGGGTCTTTGCAGCGCAGTATGGTGGTTCATTGTTTCGTTATGCCATGTCTGCGTTCACGGGGTTGACGATTATCAATTTCTTTTCGGCGGCGACGTCACAAGCTCTCACAAGCGTCGTCGGCAATGGCCCCCTCCTGAACAAAATTCGCCTGCCTGTCAGCGTTTTCCCAGTGTCGGTGAATGCTGCAAACGTTTTTCAGTTTCTCGTCGGCCCCATGCCGTTGCTGGCGATCGTCACAATAATCAATGTCAGGCATCATGTTTTGACCAATCTAGCAGTTCCAATGCCATTGGCAGAATTGGTGGCAACCATCGCCAAAAACAGCTTGATTAACCTGCTGATTTTTCCGCTTCCGCTGCTGGCTCTCACACTGGTTTGTTTAGGAGTTGGGTTTCTCGTCAGCGCTTTATACGTGTTCTTTCGAGATTTGCCCTATTTCTATGAGTTGGTCGTTTTTGTGTTGTGGGTTAGTAGTCCCGTGTTCTACCCTGCATCCATTGTGCCTGCTCAAATCAGACCTTTTTTAAACCTGAATCCGCTTGTTCCCATTATTGAAAGCACTCGTCAAATCGTGCTTTCTGGCGAACCACCTGAACCTCTTATGCTGGCGCAAGCACTGCTAAGTGGGCTGGTGATTTTTGGACTGGGTTGGAGTTGCTTCAGGTGGTGGCGACCGCAGTTTATGGACTTACTCTAGATGGAAGTAATTCGCCTCGATCAAGTATCCCTTTTACGACGAACTCAGGAAGAGTTTTCGTACGATCTAAAGAAAACATTGCTGTCGTTTGTAGAAGGCAAGTACCGGAAGCCTGCCCGTAAATTGGTACTGGACAGTATTAATTTGTCGATCGCAGCGGGCGAAAAAGTTGGCATCATTGGCGCTAACGGCTCTGGAAAATCAACCTTGCTCAAGCTAATTTCAGGTATTTTGCAGCCCACCCGTGGTTCTTTACGCGTGAGAGGCCAAATTGCCCCGCTGATTGAGCTTGGCGCAGGCTTTGATAGCGAAATGACCGTGATGGCCAATATTGTCCTTTACGGGGTCCTGCTAGGCTTTCGGCGGGATGAAATGCTGGCAAGAGCTCCTTATATTCTGGAGTTTGCGGAGCTAGAAGACTATGAGATGGCTCCCGTAAAGGCACTGTCGTCTGGGATGACGGCTCGTCTGGGGTTTGCGATCGCAACTGACGTACAGCCTGACATTTTGATTCTGGATGAAGTGCTGTCAGTAGGTGACGAAAGTTTTAAGCAAAAGTGTAAGCAGCGCATGGAGCAGCTATGGGATGGTAACGCCACCGTACTGCTAGTTTCGCACAGTATGGAAGACATCCATCGTTCCTGCGATCGTGCCATTTGGCTTGACCGCGGTCGTATTCGTGCGATGGGGCGTGCCGATGAAACAGCCGCAGAGTACATGAGTGCTGTAGAGCGTCGGTTAGATATGGGACTGCGCCACAGCTAACAGCCCTACCAGATCTCCCCTTTTCAATGCGCCCGGTAGGGCCGCTTACGCTTTAAGACAGTTAAGGTGCCGCAAGCAAGCCTGGTTGCCCATGAGCCCTTACGCACGCACGTTAGGAGAGTGAGTCGCATCCTGGGAGGGGGAAAGTCCAGATGATTCCATAAATTTAATTGATTGTTTTAACAAAAAAGAGTGTTTGCTTTAATGGGGTCGCAGCGCTTAGGCTCGTGGCTACAAACCGACTTCTTTAATAAACCGATTAAGAGGCGTTTAATATGAATGTCAGTACGAGCGCCCACGCGCTTGATTGGGCACCGATTCTCAGCCAGATTCAGCGTTTAGACGATCGCAGTTTGCCCGCCTATCCAGGTGACTTAAAGACGGCCCTTTTACGTCACGCGGGATTGAGTGATCATCCTCAAGCAGAAACGGTATATCAGCTTGCCAGTGATATTGCCCGCCTGACCACCCACTGCGATCCAGAAATTGTGTACTGGTTCTCACGCTTACTGGCGCTTATAGAGTCTAAGTAAAGCCTTCAGCAACAGCGTCACGTGCTTGAAACCCTACGTCTGCTCCAAACTATCAATCCACTGCCACCATCGGTTTAGGGGAAAGTAGACAACAGGAGCCCACAGGCTGCTGAGAATAGCAGAACTCAACGCAATGAGCTGGTGATACTTCCAGATCTCTACCAGAGAGCCATCGGCCTGAAAGCTATATTGGATAGCCATTACGGTTTCAGCAATCACAGCCGTACCAAACGCAATCAGCGCCACCGAAATAAAATCTTCCTGAATATAGCGGCCTTTGCGTAAGCGCGCGGTGAGAATGCCGACCACCATAAGGCTGAAGATATGCGTGGGTGCAGGGGCCGTCATACCGTCCTGAATGAGTCCCAATACGAACCCAGCCAGCGCACCCTGAAACATGGTGCGATTAACGCTCCAGGCAACAACCCAGATCAATAACCAATTTGGCCCAATGCCAGCTAGCTCCATACCAGGCATCCGGGTTGGCAAAATCAGTAAACAGAGGATCAAGGAACCCACTGTCACCCCACAGTTAACTAAAAGCCGTTGAAATGGATTTTCTTGCCAGTTGCTGGCGAGCGACTCACTTTTCATGGCTCCGATGTCTCAACAGGCTTTTTGTTTGTTGTTGCTGGTTGAGCAGACTGATTATGGGGATAGACAACAGCCCATTCTAAGAAACTAACGGGAGCCGAAAGGTCGATCGTGGCTTCAGGTGCAGGACTCTTGTTGAGATTAACCGATTCCACCCTCCCCACAGGCATACCGGCGGGAAAGAGTTGACTTAGCGTGGAAGTAGACACCACATCTCCCCGACGCACATCTGGCACCTTGTCAAAAAACTCCATAACAGCGCGGCTCGTTGATTGCCCCCGCATATAGCCCATAAAGCGGCTACGGCTAATCGTCACCCCAATACGACTAGACGGATCGCTCAGCAGCAAAACCCGGCTCGTATTAGGAGTCACACTCGTGATACGCCCCACCACGCCACCAGGAGCCATCACGACATAGCCAACCTGAATGTGATCGTTACTCCCTCGACCCAGAATGAGTTGCTGCCACCAATGGTCAGCACTACGCCCCACTACAGGTGCCGTAATACCAGGCTGTTTGGTTGCTGATACATAGCCGAGTAGCTCACGCAGCCGCTGATTTTGACTTTCAAGCTCAGTGAGTCGTTGCTGTAGTTCTTGAAATTGAGCATTCTCAAGCAATGTTTGCTTCGCTACGTTTGGTTGAAAGGCTCGAGAGAGTAATTGATAAACCTCAAACAGGGGTGTCGCTTGAGTTTGCCGAATCAGCAAAGCAGAGCCAACAGCCATGCTCGCTAAAATAATTCTAAGCCGGTGCCGATCCCACCAGCGGCGCAAGGTATACATGCAGGCAATTTAGGCGTTAAGCGAGCGTTAACTGAATCCAGCAATCAAAAGAGGAAACACGGACGATCCAGGAAAATTGACAATATGGCCAGAAAAAAGTTTGTCCGAACTTTAATAGCTTAAGCCAATGACTGAAAAGAATGCTTAAAAGTTGCGCGATCGTCCACTGAAAACACGCTCCAATTGTTTGAAGTTTTCAAGGACACGCCCTGTACCCAGAACCACACAGCTTAATGGGTCAGCCGCTACGTGAACAACAATCCCGGTTTCATGGCTAATCAGCGTATCGATTCCTTTTAGGAGCGCACCGCCGCCTGCTAGCATGATACCGCGATCGATAATATCTGCTGCCAACTCTGGTGGGGTGCGTTCTAGAGTGCGTTTCACCGCATCCACAATCACAGCTAGCGGTTCCGACATGCTTTCACGGATTTCAGGCGCTTTGACTGCAACTGTACGTGGTAGGCCAGACAGCAAGTGTAAGCCTCGAACTTCCATCGTCGTGTCATCATCGACCGGATAGGCAGACCCGATCGTAATTTTGATTTCTTCAGAGGTGCGTTCCCCGATCACCAGGTTGTGCACTTTCTTCATGTACTGCGCGATCGCTTCGCTCAACTCATCACCCGCCACGCGAACGGATTCACTCAACACCGTTCCTTGCAAGCTCAAGACGGCCACTTCAGTCGTACCGCCGCCGATGTCAATAATCATGTTGCCCGTTGGTTCAGCCACGGGTAGCCCTGCACCAATCGCAGCCGCTACAGGCTCATCAATCAGATAAACGTCTCTGGCACCCGCTTGAGAAGCAGCATCCATAACGGCTCGTCGTTCAACGCCCGTCACACCACTGGGGATCCCGATCACGATTCGAGGCGATACGAGAGTTTTACCTTCGTGAACCCGCGTAATAAAGTGCTTCAGCATCAGCTCAGCTGTGTCGAAATCAGCAATGACACCATCGCGAAGGGGGCGTAGTGCAATCACGTTACCAGGAGTTCGACCAAGCATACGTTTGGCATCTTCACCGACTGCCAGTGGCAGTTTCGAATCCTGATCCATTGCAACAACTGATGGTTCCTGCAGGACAATGCCTTTGCCCGACACATAAACCAACGTATTTGCTGTCCCCAGATCAATGCCCATATCCCGTGAAAGGGAAAAGCGACTAAAAAGTCCCACTAGCCTCTATGCCTCTCAAATAACGTCCGTATGACTGATGCTGCCGTATACAACTATAGATGCAATCAAGGTTGGATCTTATTATGTTTTTAGCTTTGCGTCCAGCCAGCCTAATATCTTAAATAAAGGATAATCAGAAAACCTGGTTTTCAAGCGAAGACTCGCTTTGAACAACCAGAGAAGCGGTACTTAGCCGAAGGCAAAAGCTGACAAAAGCAATGTCCACTAGCCAGAATTTAGGTCATCCAAACTTTGACGAATCTGGTACGGTATGACTGCGAGCAACGCCTTCAGAAGTACCGTCATCAAGCACGATCGTCGGCTGTTAAAATACGCTTGTACTACGCAATAATCAACGCTCCAACCTTAGAATAGAGGTAGCGGGCCCGATTTTTGTCTACACGAAAAATACACAAAAGGTTTACAGAAGCGCTATGAGTTTAAACGCTGTTACCCTGGTCGGGCGTGTTGGTGGCGATCCAGATGTCAAATATTTTGAGTCCGGCAGTGTGAAATGCAGCCTGACGCTTGCAGTCAATCGTAAGACGCGTAATAACGACCAACCCGATTGGTTTAATTTAGAGCTTTGGGGCAAAACGGCTGAGGTCGCTGCAAACTACGTTCGCAAAGGCAGTCTCATTGGCGTTTCGGGTTCCTTGAAGTTTGATACCTGGAAAGACCGCAGCACGGGCGACGATCGCTCACGACCTGTCATTCGCGTGGAGCGGCTAGACCTGTTGGGGTCAAAACGCGATAACGAGGCGGGTGCGAGTTCTGGCGGTTATGACGACGAGTTCTAAAGAGTTCTGAGTTGCGAGTTTTGAGTTTTGAGTTAACAGAATGCTTCATGGAACTCAAAACTCAAAACTAATCACTTAGAACTTCGGCTAATAGCTGATTTGTAGTGTTACCGATGCCTGTACTTCTTGCTCACCACCGATAACAGGACTGGGAGCTTTAGGAGCGGCAGCCGCACGCAGCATTTGAACATCCTCGATCGGACGTGGTGGAGGGGCAGAGGCACCATTGACTTGAATGCTGACAATCTGTCCTTTACTCAAGTTAAGCGCGCTAAAGACCGCATCTGCTTGTGCCTGGGCATCTTGAGTGGCTTCACGCAACGCCGCTTTTTGAGTGGCCGCGATCGCCTCATCTGTAGCAATAAAGCTCACGCCATCAATGCGAGATGCGCCTGCTTTTACCGCTTCATCCAGTAGCGTTCCTGCCTTTGGGGTGGCAATGCGGAAGCTCACAATATTGCTGGCAGAGTAGCCTGTCAATGTTTGCTTGCCGTTGTCGTACTGGTAGGTTGGGCTAAGGTTAATGCCCGTCGTTTCGAGTTTGTCCACCTGACGCGACTTGAGCAAGTTCACAACAGCGTTCGATCGACGTGCAACTTCCTGCTGCACCTCATTCGCCGTTTTGCCTTGTGCCTCTACACCCAAACGCACTTGAGTGATCGTCGTCGCGACCATTTCAGTGCCGCGCCCAGTGACCGTTAATGTTCGCAGCATTTTTTCTTGTGCCAATTTTTCTTGTGCCAATACAGGATTTGCAATCGCAAGACTCAGCAGTCCAGCACTCACGACGATCGCTTTGAAGTACTTCCAGGAAGCAGCTTTGACAGTTGAAGGGGTTGAATACATCACGCTAGGTTCTCCTCACAAAGACCAATGAAGTGAAAGGGTTTGATGTTTCCACTCTGCCACCGAATCGTCAAAGCGTATGTTTGGTTACTGTTTTAGCAACTGTTGGAGGAGGCTAGAGAAGGCAGAAGGCAGAAGGCAGAAGGCAGAAGGCAGAAGGCAGAAGGCAGAAGGCAGAAGGCAGAAGGCAGGGAGTGGGGAGTAGGGAGTGGGGAATGGGGAAGCCAGCGATCAGCTTTTTAGCCTTTAGCCTTTAGCCTTCATCCCTCATCTTTCATCCCTCATCCCTTATCCCTCATCCCTCACCTCTTTCCCATAGACGATCGACGCTAAGAGTTGAGTAAAGCCGACTGATTCGTAAAGCCGCAAAGCACCGGATGGATTTTCGGCATCCACACCTAAAAGAGCCGACTCCATTTTTGCGGTTTTCAACACCTGCAACCCTGAAAGCAGCATGGCACGCCCCAACCCTAGTTTGCGAAAGCCACGTCGAGTGCCCAACACATTGATCCAACCTTCGTTGCGTCCTGTACGGGCATTGTCCTCAGGATGGATCGCCGCGCGACAAAAGGCCGCAAAGGTGCCATTGGGAGCAACAGCAATCAAGTCAAACTCAGGGTTGTAGTCTGCTTTCGTTCGAGAACGTTTAAACCGCTCGATCGTCATCGGCTGGTGATCCCAGTGGTCGATGAACGACGCATTAAACATCTCAACCCAGACAACTGCATCTCGCTCGGCCTCTACATGCCTTAGCGTAAAACCCTGGGGGAAAGACGGTTCTGCAAGCGACTCTGAGAGCGATCGCGTCATGCGGTAGAAGGTGCGCACGCTGGTAAAGCCATACCGTTCTAAAAGAGCAACGCGATACTCATGATTGGCACGGGCATTGGCTCGCAGTTGGACGGTAACGCCAAGTTCGCGGCTCACTTCACGCATCCGTTGCTCAGCCCAGGTAAGAATTTGGTCTTCCAGCCCAGTTTCTCGCACTTCAGGATGCACGTTAAACCACAGGTGCCCACTCGTGTGATCGTCAGCGACTCGCTTCCAGATAGCCGCAAAACCAAACAAACGACCACTTTCGTCCTGCCATAGGCAAAGATCACGACCAAGATCCCATTCAGGATCGGCAAAGTTTCGACGTAGTTCGTCAACCGAGGTGCTGTTGCCAACTTGATCAACCGTTTCGCAAACATTGAGCAACTCAACGATCGCGGACAAATCTGCTTCATCGGCATAAGGACGCATACCGATGGTTGTAGAGACTGGGGTAGACATGGTTTGAACTCCGCTCATTTCAACCGCCAATTCAATCGCCAATTTCAACCGCAAGAGGCTGCAAGCAATTGCATGTAAGGACTATAAAGAAGGGGTGTCGATCGCGTGACAGCCATCTGCGCCTGCATGACTACACGCTGAACGACGGCAATTTCGTAGCAAGAGTATAAAAATGCCTGTAATTCTGGCAGAAGACCTGAGCAAGCTGTATCCCGTTGCAGTCAAAGAACCAGGGCTAAAAGGGACAGTGCAGCACTTTTTTCGGCGGACCTACCGTCAGATCAAAGCAGTGCAGACAATTTCGTTTGCGATCGAACCAGGGGAAGTGGTGGGCTTTTTGGGTGCTAATGGAGCAGGCAAAACCACCACGTTGAAGATGCTCACCGGACTCATTCACCCAACTTCGGGACGGGTCAACGTGGCAGGGCATGTCCCGTTTCAGCGCAAATTTACTTTTCTGCAAAAAATTACGCTGGTCATGGGTCAGAAACAGCAGTTGATTTGGGATTTGCCTGCGCTAGATTCACTGCGCATCAACGCTGCTGTGTATGGCATCAGCGATCGCGACTTCAAAATGCGCGTGGGCGAACTCACCGAAATGCTGTCTCTGGAAGGAAAGCTCAATCAGGCGGTGCGAAAGCTATCCCTCGGTGAGCGGATGAAAGCCGAACTGCTGGCGGCACTGATCCACCAGCCCCATGTCTTGTTTCTCGACGAACCAACGTTAGGTCTGGATGTTAATGCCCAGGTCAGCGTCCGTGAGTTTTTGCGCGAGTACAACCAGCGCTACCAGGCAACGGTACTACTGACCAGCCACTACATGGCAGACATTACAGCCCTCTGTCAGCGGGTGCTTGTCATCCACCAGGGACAGTTGATTTACGATGGTAGCCTCGATGGTTTGGTCGATCGCTTTGCCCCCTGTCGCGAAGTGAGCATCGAACTGGCACACCCCTATCCCATCGAACATTTGTCCCTTTATGGCGATTTGGAGTCAGTCGATAGCACGATCGCCAAGTTTTTAGTACCTCAAGAACGCCTCACTCGCACTGTTGCCAAACTTTTATCAGAGCTAGAAGTCGTGGATTTGTCCGTTACGGACCCCCCGATCGAGGAAGTGATTGGACGAGTGTTGCGATCGGGAGTGGCATCGTGAAGGCAGAGGGCAGAAGGCAGGAGGCAGAAGGCAGAGGGGGCAGCAGAGGAGGCAGGGGAAGCGAAACCACAAGACCATACAGATTCAACGCTTGAAACTCAAAACTCAAAACTCAAAACTCAAAACTTCCTCCCATTCCCCATTCCCAACGCCCATGAATCGCATCGTTAACATCGCCCGCACAATGACCTCGGTTTACTACGCTTACATGGTGGAGTATCGGGCTGAATTGTTGTTGTGGGTGCTGTCAGGTTCGCTGCCAATCATTCTGATGGGTATCTGGATGCAGGCGGCAAAAACGGGAAATTTTGGCTTAACGCCTGTTGATTTTGCCCGTTATTTTTTGGCGGCATTCATCGTACGCCAGTTCACGGTTGTTTGGGTCATTTGGGAATTTGAACGCGAGATTGTAGAAGGCAAGCTGTCGTTTCGCCTGTTGCAACCGCTTGATCCAGTCTGGCATCACTTTTTTAGTCACTTTGCAGAACGGTTTGCTCGGTTGCCGTTCGCCTTCGGGTTGATTGCGCTCTTTTTCTGGCTGTATCCGCAGTCGTTTTGGCTTCCCAGTTTAGGTGGCTTTCTGCTGTTCTTGCTCACAGCGGTATGTGCTTTTGCGCTGCGTTTTTTGATGCAGTACACACTATCAATGTTCGCCTTTTGGACGGAGCGAGCAAGTGCGCTAGAGCAATTCTGGTTTTTGTTTTATCTCTTTTTATCGGGTATGGTGGCTCCGTTAGAGGTTTATCCACCGCAAATGCGAGCGATCGTCCTTTGGACACCGTTTCCCTACCTCATCCACTTTCCAGCAAGTCTCTTAGTCGGTCTACCTGTCAACCTCGGTCAAGGGTTGCTGGTGATGCTGGGCTGGACGGCAATCTTTTTCACCATTTACCGTTGGCTATGGCGTAGAGGTTTGAAGCAGTATTCAGGCATGGGGGCATAGGAGGATGGCTATGGCGTAGAGGATTAAAACAGTATTCAGGTAGGGGGGATAGGAGGAGTGCGAATGGAGCAGAGAAGAAGCGAATGAAATGGCAGTATCTTGAAGCATACTCCTCGGTCAAAGTTGCCGGAAAGTCTAGTATCAGTGGCTATCGGATTCTCACGCTGAATGGGCAGGAATACAAACTTGCGGAAGGATTAAATTTTTTAGGGCAGCGCGGCTGGGAATTAGTCGCTGTACATGCCATTGACGAAGCGCACGGAGGAGAGTTCAGCCGTATTCGCACGTTAACCTACCTGTATATTTTCAAGCGACCGCTTGTTGAGTAGGTTTGAGTTATTGGCGATCGATTTGAGGGTTTTGAGTTTCGAGTTCCGAGTTGTTTGAGCACTCAGCACTCAGCACACCCTGCGGGAAGCCGCAGAAGCGTCTACAGCACTCAGCTTTTAGCCCCACTCCCTACTCCCGATTCCCCACTCCCTTCTTCTGCCCTCTGCCTTCTCGCTGACAATTATTTCTTTGCAGGCGTCTCTGCTTCCTGAGCTTTAGCCGCTTCGATATTGGTGTGGTCTTCCAGGTAATCGAGCAGCTTAAGAAAGTCAGTGCGGGGGAGCGATCGCCCACCAATTTCTCGGAAGGCTAACTGGGGTTTGTCGTTTTCAACGATATGGTAGCCCCAATACAAAAGCTGCTTGCTAAACCGAATGGCAACGGTCTCAGGGTCGATGTAATGGCACCTGGGATCATCTGCCATCAAGGTTTCAAATTCGGTTTTAAGGATGCGATTAAGGACTTCATTTCGTTTGGCTTCGTCGCTGTGGTAGTTATTGACGATAACAAACAGTTCAGCATTGGTATTGATCCGCCGAATAGCCGTAAAGGTACGACGAATCACATCGGCATTTTTGTTGATGCCAAGGGGATTCAGCGTGGTTGGGATCAGGCAGTAGCTAAATTTTTCAATAAAGGCTTCGGGGTTAGCGTCGTACTCTGGGCTGCAATCGCAGATCACCACTCGCGTTTCGGGATAGTCTTCCTCGCGCCATTCCGTGTGGTTAAGGACGGTAATGGTCGCACCTAAGCCGCCTCTACGTCCCGGAATATACACGCCATCGCCAAGGAGCTTGCGCAAGTTGCTCTGGCGATCGAGGTCAATCAGCACCACATCGTACCCATTGAGCGCAAAGGCTCCGGCAAGATGGGCGCTGATCGTCGTTTTGCCGACCCCACCCTTGCAGGTAAAGACACCAATGTAGGTGATTTGTGCTTTGGGCGGCTGCGGTGGAATATCCCCATCTTCCCAAAGCAGTTCAGTGCCTTTGAAGCTGCCAAGTGCCACATCAACCACCTCTTCCGCCCGCATGTAGGTAAACACTGACGGCGTAAAGCCCGAAGCCGAGATGAGAAAGCCTCGCGTGAATTTAGCCCCGGTTGGACTCTCTAGAAAGTCAATAAATTTTTCCAGTTGCCCCGCATGGACTTTTGCCCGTTGCTGCTTCACCTGCACAGCAACACACTCGCTATCTCGCGTCAGCTCAATGTCATAGCCGATCGCATCAGCGGGGGCAACGGTGGCCTTCCAGCCGTCTTGCTCAAAGTGCTGAAGGACAACCTTCTTAAAATCAGAGTCGTTCTCAAACTGTGGCATGGGGTTGCACCGATCGCACGTCAGGTGGGGATAGTCGCTACTAGAGATTATCCCAAACCTGCCAAGCAGCAAAGCGCGATCGTCAACGCCCATTGGCAAATTTCTGTAGGAGCGAGCGACCAATCAGTGCCTCCTGACCAAGCCACAGTCCGATCAATAAGGGGGTGGAGGGAGGGTATAGGGGGTGGTGAATGCAAATGAAAACGGCTGTAAGCTCCAGAAAGCAGGCGATCGTTTACCTTCTGCGACACGATCAAACGGCAACTGGATCACCAGCCGGTGCAAGGAATTTGGCTAGATTTTCGGGCTGCATAAAGTCAACATATTTTGCAGCCATTGCAGGAGTCAGAAACTCTAGCATCAGTTTGTTCTCGACCCAAACTTCAATGACATCAAAAAAGCCATCACGATTACAGCGGACGGCACGCCAACCTTCACGGGCTGCAATGCCTTCGATTTCTTCTTGACTGAGCGGTACGGAAATCGCTACGTGGGTAGCACTAAACGGTGAGGCAAAGGCATTGCTAGAAAAGGTGACTTGCTCAGCACCAAAACCTGGCATAAGTTCTGTTTCGGCAGGGTAAACCTCGATCATCGTGCCGTAGTTGTCCAACGAGAGCGCCATAAAGCTGCCCGGATGAGGTGGAAAGGGAGCAAATTCGCCATTGAGAAGATCTGCGAGAGCTTGAGCAACACGGACAGGGTTTTCAGCAGCGATGGAAAAATGGTGCAACATATCAAATCTCCTTACAGGTTGGAATGGTAAATTAGGCTACTTTTTATTCCTCGACGTGCGCTGAACGCTTTACGCAAAAAGTCGCCTTAAACTGACCAAATTCATCCAACTGGATGACCTTCCGTCACCTGATTGGACGACCTGCGAGCAGGGCATCCCTCGGTGCTATCAGTCATCCTGTTATGCTAAGAGAAGTATTCTGCCGCATCTTTCGTGACTCAAAATCCCCGCCAGTTGGCTTTTTTAGTGCTGCGATCGGTGCAGCGAGGAGCCTTCGCCGATGTTGCTCTGGATAAAGTTCTGCATCAGGCAAAACTCAGTAGCCTGCTCGATCGTCGCTTCTTGACCGAGTTGGTGTACGGCAGCATCCGTCGTCAGCGCACCTTAGATGCCCTGATTGATCAACTCGCGAAAAAGCCTGCACAGCAACAACCGGCTGATCTGCGCTCCATTTTGCATTTGGGCTTGTATCAACTGCACTACCTCAATCAAGTGCCTGCCTCTGCGGCTGTGAATACCACCGTTGACCTGGCTAAACAAAACGGCTTTGCTGGCTTAACCGGGTTCGTTAACGGTGTCCTGCGGCAGTATGTTCGCTTGGGAGAAGAGGGAAAGAAGGCAGAGGGCAGAGGGCAGAAGGCAGAAGGCGGAAGGCAAGAGGTACACCCGACACCCGACACCCGACACCCGACACCCGACACCCCTTTCCAAAAGGCAGAGCAAGGGCTGATTGATCCTTTAGACTTGAGCCTTTATCCTTCACCCATCGATCGCCTGGGTGTTTTGCATAGCTACCCAAATTGGATCATCGAGGTGTGGTTGGAGCAGTTAGGCGTTGAGGCAACGGAGCAACTGTGCCAGTGGATGAATCAACCGCCTCACATTGATCTCAGGGTCAACACGCTGCGGGCCTCTTTGAAAACGGTTGAAGCCGCCATGCAAACCGCAGGCATTGCCGTCAGCCGGGTACCACACCTCCCTCAAGCGCTACGGTTGCCGACTGCCTCTGGAGCGATGCAGCAGCTACCTGGGTTTGCCGAGGGTTGGTGGATTGTGCAAGACAGCAGTGCTCAGTTGGTGGGCTACTTGGTCGATCCACAACCAGGAGACGTTGTGGTTGATGCCTGCGCCGCGCCGGGTGGCAAAACGATGCATCTGGCGGAGTTGATGCAAGACCAGGGCGTTGTTTGGGCGTGCGATCGAGCGGCTTCTCGTCTTAGAAAGCTCAAGCAAAATGCCGATCGCTTGGGCATGCGATCCCTTCAGCTTTGTGAAGGTGATAGTCGCAACCTGCCCCAGTTTGTTGGACAGTGCGATCGCGTGTTAGTGGATGCACCCTGCTCTGGGTTAGGCACCCTCAATCGTCATGCCGATGCTCGCTGGCGGCAAACGCCCGAAACGGTGCAACAACTCACCCAACTGCAAGCTGAATTACTAGAGGCAGCAGCCTCGTGGGTGAAACCATCTGGAATTCTGGTCTATGCGACCTGCACGTTAAATCCCCTGGAAAACGAAGCGATCGTGCAGAAGTTTTTGGAGCATCATACGGAGTGGATTATCGACCCACCAGACACCGCTTCTCCCGCCGCTGCCTTTATTACGCCAGACGGGTGGATCAAGGTATGGTCACATCAGCACAATATGGATGGGTTCTTCATGGTGCGCTTAAAGAAGCGTTAAGGAGCGGTAGAGCGGGGTAGGGGATAGGGTGTAGGGTGGAGGGAAACAGTCTTCTCATGCCAAACCTATACCGATCTAAATCTACCTTTATACCGACTTATGACAACCGACTCTAAAACTAAAACCTTGCTCAAAATTCTGATTGGTGTTGCCTGGATTGATGGGCAAATCCAACCGGAGGAACGCGAGTATCTACATCGTATCGTCAAAGAAAAAGGTCTACAAAACGAGCCAGAAATTCAGCCATTGCTCTATGAATTCAGACCTGTAAAACCGGCAGAATGCTACGGTTGGGTAAACGAATACTTGGGCGATCATCCCACCTCAGAAGCGTGCCAGCACCTTATTGAAGCGATTAGCGGACTCATTTACAGCGACGGCTCTGTCGATAGCAGTGAGGCAAAACTGCTCACGGATCTACAGCACTTAGACCCGGCGCAAGTTGCGGCTGATCCGGGCAAAAGCCCAGTCTTGACAGCGATTCGCAACGTCTATCAACGCTGGGTTTCTACGCTCAATCCGTAAGCTTTAGCGCTTCATGGAGGATACTGTACGGCGATCTCAGTCCGACAATCTACCACAATAATTGATTACCACGACAATTAGCGGCTAGCGTTCATTTCAAGCTGACCGCTGACCGCTAATGGCTAACTCTAAAGCCTGTTTTTTGACCGATAAACCCCTTACTACAAGCCAGGAGTCTCTTCTTTCTTTACTTCCGGTACAGCATCGGGACGATCTTTGCCTTCCCAACCGGGGGGACGCTTAGAGTTGTACCAGGCGATCGAACCAATGCTGACGGCTGCAATAAACCCAACCACGTAAACAACTGTAAAAGAAACTGGAAACTGCATGCCCGTGCTGGCAGCGTCGGCAACCATTAATATATTCATCAATTACACTCCGTACGAATTTGGAAATTCTACACCTAAGAATATAAGTGTGAGTATACCAATACATCTTCCAGAGGGTTAGTTCTCGCGATCGTCACGTCTCATCATCTTGATAGAGCGTTATTGTTCTGCCTGCCTCTGCTCATGATCACCGCATCCCTTACACCCAGTTCGTCAGAAGATCCCTGCAAGGCTGGTAACAGGGCACTCGATTGGGTAGCATGGGGAGACATTGGTAACGCACATCACACCCGCTTATGAAGCCTGCCCTTACGCAACTTGGCAACGATATGTCTCGCCTGACTGGAGTGCGGGCGATCATGAAAGATATTGTAGAAACGCTGCGATCGGGCGCAGGGCAAGAATTTATCAATCTGAGCGCAGGCAACCCGCTGATTTTGCCTGAAGTGGAACAACTTTGGCGAGACTGTACTGCTGACTTATTAGCCAGTGCAGAGTACGGCGAAGTCGTCTGTCGCTATGGGGCCAGCCAGGGATATCAGCCGCTGATCGATGCAGTGGTCGATGATTTTAATCAGCGCTACGGACTGACTTTGACTGAACGCAATGTGCTGATTACGCCCGGAAGTCAGAGTCTTTATTTTTACGCGGCCAACGCGTTTGGTGGCTATACGGCTGACCACATGCTGAAAAAAATTGTTCTGCCGCTCAGCCCTGATTACACAGGGTATGGAGGCGTCGCGCTGACGCCAGAATCACTGTTCGCCTACAAGCCCGCATTGGATATTGATGCGGCTGCCCATCGGTTCAAATATCGTCCCGATTTTAGTCAGCTCGAAATTGCTGAAGACACAGGCTGTGTTCTGTTCTCTCGCCCTTGCAACCCAACGGGTAACGTGCTCACGGATGAGGAAGTACAGAAAATTGCGGCACTAGCAGCCCCTTACAATGTGCCTGTCCTCATCGACTCTGCCTATGCGCCGCCGTTCCCAGCACTCAACTTCACTGAAATGACCCCGCTCTTTGGTGAAAATATTCTGCACTGCATGAGCCTCTCTAAAGCGGGACTGCCAGGGGAACGCATTGGCATCGCGATCGGCGATGAGCAGTTGATCCAGGTGTTGGAGTGCTTCCAAACCAACATGTGCATCCACTCACCACGCTATGGACAAGCGATCGCCGCTCGTGCCATTCGCTCCGGGGCACTGGCAGACATCGCTGCAAACGTCATTCGCCCCTTTTACCAGGCCAAAGTGCACATTGTTGAAACCACGCTTGACCAGGCCATGCCAGATGTTCCCTGGTTTCTCCATCGTGGTGAAGGAGCCATTTTCACCTGGCTGTGGCTCAAAGACTTGCCTATGACCGATTGGGAGTTCTACCAGGAATTGAAGCACGTTGGCGTGATTGCCGTTCCCGGTAGCTCGTTTTTCCCTGGCTTGCGCGATGAGTGGGAGCATACTCGCCAGTGCCTCCGCATTAGCCTCACGGGTAGCGATCAGGAACTTGAAACCGCAATGAAGCGATTGGCAAGCGTTGTGGAGCGTGTGTATCAGCAGTCTTCCGTTGGTAAACAAGCAGTGGTGGCAACGTGAGCGATCGTCCGTCAGAGAATACCGAGCTACCGGAAAACAGCCCTGTAGGAACCGGAGACCTGCGCAAAAAGGCAAAAGCCCGCAGCAAAAAGGCAGAAGCTAAAAAGCGCAAAGCAGACGACAAAAAGTCCACGCTCCAGACCTCAAACCAGGCTTCCTTACCCGCTTCCTTCCTGCCGATCGGCAAAATTGTTGCGGCTCAAGGGATGAAAGGTGAGGTGCGTGTGTACCCAGAATCAGACTTTCCAGAGCGTTTTTTAACCCCAGGTACCCGCTGGCTTGTGCGCTCGCCTGCCACCCCACCTGAACCCATCGAACTAATACGTGGGCGCTACCTGGATGGCAAAGGGCTATATGTTGTGCAGTTTGCTAGCGTGACCGATCGCACCCAGGCAGAAGCGTTGCGAGACTGTTTGCTGTGTGTGCAAGAAGGCGATCGTCCACTGCTGGAAGAGGGCGAGTTTCATGTGCTGGATTTGATTGGCTTAGAGGTCTTCGATCAGGCAACCCAAAAGCTCATTGGCACCGTGAGCAGCATCATCCAGGCAGGCAATGACATTTTGGAAGTAGAGCGTGTGGCGGTAGATGCAAAGAAGCCACAGTCTGTGCTGATTCCTTTTGTCGAGGCGATCGTGCCGATCGTCGATCTACAAAACCGCCGTATTGAAATCACGCCGCCGATCGGATTAATTGATTCACCGCAATAAGCCTTAAATTCAGCTTGATTGAGGTGCTTTCAAATGAAACTGGTTCGTATTGATACAAACAAAATCAGCGATTGGAAATCTTTTCATCAAGTTTTCAAAGAAACATTGGGTTTTCCAGACTATTACGGTGCAAACGGAAATGCGTGGATTGATTGCATGACGTATGTTGATGATCCCGACTTAGGCATGACACAAATTACAGTCGAGAAAGGAGGGATACTCATCCTTGAAGTACCAGAGTCAGAGAAGTTTAAAGAAGTCTGTCCTAAGCAATCTGAGGATTTGATTGCGAATACAGCTTTCGTTAATTGGCGGCGGATTGAAGCTGGGGATAAACCCGTTCTTGCCTTGCTGCTCTGTTAGAGTAATCGCTTTTAGTTAACTGCAAGCAGAATCTAAAGTTAGAGCATCGTCGCATTTACAAGCTCAGCAGGTTGGAGGATCAGGGCGTCTGGATTTTGCGCTGCCAAGACTTCACAGGAATTGAAGCCCCAACACACAGCTATTACTTTGATACCAATTTTACGAGCGGCTTCTACATCTCTGGTTTCGTCGCCGACGTAAATTGCAGTGGCTGGATCGATTCGATTCTGTCGCAAAATCTGTTGAATAATTCTGCCTTTGCCAAAGAGGGTTAAGCCTGAATCAACGAAATCAAATAAATCATCCATGGCTTGAGCTTTGAGAAAAGCCATGACATTTTGTCGGGAGTTAGACGTGACGATACCGAGATAATGTCCCTGCTGCTTGAGCGTTACCAGCGCTTCTTTAATGCCAGGAATCGGTTGAAGTCCAGCGATCTCACGGTTTAACTCAACGCGCAGTCGCCGAAGCAAAAAAGGTAACTTGAAAAAGGGGACTTTCGATCGCCGCAGAATCTCCCTGGAACTTAAATTCTTCAGTTCATGAACATCTTCTAGCGAGGTGTGAGGATAACCAAACTCGTCTGCCAGACGGTTGCTAATATTAAAAACAGCGTCAAAGGAGTCAGCGATCGTACCGTCAAAGTCAAAAATGATTACTTTTACAGTTGGATCAAGAATTGTTTGATCAGAAATCGGTGGCGGCAAAAATTTATTTAACACAGGAATTGTTTTGATTGAGCTTGCTTTCGTCACCAAAAAGGCTCAGTACCGCTGCCAGGCCGTTCACGGCTCAGCGTTGCTATGAGCGTAAGCCAACACCACGTTTACAGCCTTATCTTACAAACTTCGGCGATCGCTGGAGTCAAACATTGTGATTTAAATTTCTGCAAAGCAGAGATAGAACAATAGGGCTAGACGTTTGGTACCTGTACAGCCAACCTCAGGCTACTAGACTTTAGGTGGGGAACCGTCTAAAGTCCAGAGTTTAGAGTCTCTTGATTTCAAAGGTACACATGAGTCGGATTGTCTCAAAGTCCCCTCTTTCCTCGCCTCAGTCACAGAAAGCGGGAATCGTTCAACGCTACGCTCCGGGACTCTATGCATTCTGGAAGTTTGCTCGTCCGCACACCATTATCGGCACCAGTCTGAGTGTAGTGGGGTTATATCTGATCGCCACTGCAAACAATGGTCAATGGACGCTCGCCCAGGCTCCCGCTGTGATCCTCCCACCGCTTCTTGCCTGTCTCTGCGGGAACGTCTACATCGTTGGGTTAAACCAGCTTGAAGATATTGAAATCGATCGCATCAACAAGCCCCATCTGCCGCTCGCCTCGGGAGAATTTTCGCCACGCCAGGGCACAGTTATCGTCGCGATCGCGGGCGCACTCGCACTCTTGCTGGCATTTCTACAGGAACCTTTTTTGCTGGCAACTGTGGGGGTAAGCCTGCTCATTGGAACGGCGTATTCCCTCCCGCCGCTGAGACTCAAGCGGTTTCCCGTCTGGGCTTCGCTTTGCATCTTCACCGTACGAGGGGTCATTGTCAATCTGGGGCTTTTTCTCCACTTTCAGGGCAAATTAGCGATTCCACCCGCCGTTTGGGCACTGACGCTCTTTGTACTGGTCTTTACGTTTGCGATCGCCATCTTTAAAGATATTCCTGACATGGAGGGCGATCGGCAGTACAACATCACGACATTCACCTTGCGGTTAGGGCAAAAGACCGTGTTTTACCTGGCCTTGTGGGTTATTACAAGCTGTTACCTTGGCATGGTAGGCGCAGGAATTTTAGGACTACCGGGCACAAATGCCTGGTTTTTGATCGTCACCCATCTTATTGCCCTGGGCTTACTATGGCTTCGCAGTACCCAAGTTGACCTTTCCACTCAAGCATCGATCAGTCGCTACTACCAGTTCATTTGGAAGCTGTTTTTTCTGGAGTATTTGATGTTTCCGATCTCCTGCATTTTGTCCGGACGCGGGCTATAAAACTTTACATCTGATACACGCAGCCATCGTACTTAGGGGCATACTAACGAGAGTGAAATTGCGATGGTTCTGTTTGAACTTCAACCAGCTTTGCGATAACGCTTAGCGTTGCGCAATCGTCTGCAAACTTCATGGCTCCGTCACCTAATGTCGTCTGTGCCACATCAGACATTTCCATCTAAAACCCTGCTGCACCCAGCGCCAATTGGTATTCTCCAACTTGGTTTGGATAGCGGTATTACCTATGCCAATCCAGCCTTTTGTAAACTCATTGGCTACACCGAAGCGCAATTACGCCGCCTTGATAATCGGGCCATTTCTCATCCTGAAGATTTTGCCGTTGAAGCAAGGTTAATTCGGCAAATGCTCGACCGTGGCCAGCGGGAGCAGGTGCTTCAAAAGCGCTACCAGCAGTGTAACGGAGGCATTGTTTGGGCCGAAGTCAAGCTCTCCCTGTTGGAAGCTCCCGCCACCGAGGACGAGATGATTTTGAGCTTTGTGACTGATCTGACTGATCGCCATCGTGTGGAACAGGACGTGCAGCAACACCAGAAGCGTGAGGCACTGTTGGCAGATCTTTCCATGCAGTTGCAAACAACGTTTGACCTTCAGTCTGTCATGCGAACCACGGCAGAGCGCTTGAGACAACTCCTGGCGGTTGATCGTGTCGTTGCCTATCAACTCTTGGCCGACGGGAGCGGTACTTGTCTGGTCGAAGCCGTGGACGATGCGTACCCTGTAATGCAGGGACAAACTTTTTCATCTGACTGCATTCCCCCGCCTTACCTAGACGCTTACCGCAATGGTCGGCTGTGGGCCGTGACCGATGTCCTTAATGAAGACCTGGCAGCATGCCACAAAAGGATGCTGGCAGAGTTGCATATTCGCAGCATGATGGCAGCCGCGATCGTCAGTATGGATGCAACGCTGGAGCCACAAAAGCGATCGCTTTGGGGCTTGTTGGCGGTCCATTGCCATGCGCCTCGTGTCTGGACGAATGATGAACAGCGACTCCTGAAAGTCATTGCCACTCAACTCGCTACTGCCGCCGAGCAAGCCCAACTTCTGCAATCATTACAGCAGCGTGCCCAAGAATTAGAAGATCGAGTGAGTGAGCGCACGCGATCGCTGACCCAAGCGCTCCGCTTTGAACAACTTGTGCACCATTTGACCGAGACCCTGCGCCAGCATTTGGATGCTCAACAAGTCTTGCAAGCAGCCGTCGAAGGACTAACACAAACCCTTAACGTCGATCGATGCTTTGCCAGTTTGGTGGATGCAGACTCGGACCATTTGACCATTCACTATGAGGGGGTGCGAGACAGCCCAACACCCTTAGCCTCCCTGATTGGGCAGTCCTTCTCACTAAACAGTTTGCTGACGAACTGTTCCCAGGCATTAACGCAAACATGCCTGTGCAATGGAACTGCCGCTCAAGCCCTATTACACCCTCCTGAGACAGAAACATCGCCCGTACAACTAGGCGCTAAAGCGATATCACTACTCGCCTCGAATAAGTTATCCAGTCCCATTCGGGATGACCAGGGATTACTGGGTTTATTAACGGTCTGCTGTCATCAGTCCCGCACTTTTGAGCCAGAGGAGGTAACGCTGCTTGAGCAAGTGGCTAGTCAGTGCGCGATCGCCCTGCGTCAGGCCACTCTCAACTCTCAAAAGCACAATTTACGCATCAGCGCTGACTATTTTCGCTCCTTTTTGGAAACCTCCAGCGATGTCTTTGTCGAATACGACTCTGATTTACGCTGTTTATCCCTGAATCCTGCGGGCACCACAATGCTGGAGTTAGATCCAGCGACGATCGTTGGTAAAACCAATCAAGCGCTTTTTGGGGACGCTGCTGAGGTGCTTGACTCACTTATTCAGCGTGCTTTTAATACAGGTGAAAAAGTCTTTGTAAATCATGAATTGTCTCTAGCGCAAGGCAGCAAAATTTTTGAGACGACCTATACTCCTATCAAAATGCCGTCAGGAGAGGTACAGCGGGTAATCGGTGTGAGCCGGGATGTGACTGAACTCAAGCAGCAGTGGCAGCTTCTAGAAACCCAAAATCAACAGTTGACCGAAGCGACACGCGTCAAGCAAGAATTTATTGCGACGACCAGCCATGAGCTACGGACCCCACTCACGGCCGTGTTAGGCTTCTCTAACGTGCTTCTGCAAGGTTTTTTTGGCGGACTTAACCCAAAGCAACAAGATTACATCGAGCGCATTCATGACAGCGGGCAGCATTTGCTCGATCTCATCAATGACATTCTGGATTTATCACGCCTTGAAGCCGATCGCTTGGAGCTTGATCTCCAGGCAATTTTTTTGCCAGATATTTGCGAAGGAGTCATGGGCTTAATTCAAGAGCGAGCGCTGAACCAGGGACTGAAACTAGCGTTAGATCTTGATCCGAGCATTGATTGGATTGTGGCCGATCCCAGGCGGCTCAAGCAAATGTTGCTGAACCTTCTAGCCAATGCGGTTAAATTCACCCAAGAGGGCACCGTTGGCTTAAAGGTCTATTGCGAGCCACTGCCCTTGTGCGTCAATACCCCAACAGAAGCGCCCACGTCCGACGCATCGGAGCAGAACAGCGATCGTACGCCCACTTATCCATCAGCAATGATCCGTTTTCTAGTCTGGGATACGGGCATTGGCATTGATGCGCTCAACCAACAAAAGCTTTTCTCACCCTTCTCTCAGATCGACAGTTCGCTTGCTCGCAAACACCAGGGAAGTGGGCTGGGGCTTGTGATTACCCGTAAACTGGCGGAGCTACATGGTGGTTCGGTCACGCTAGAATCCACCCCAAACCAAGGGTCATGCTTTACAATTTCCCTGCCATTGCTCCAAACAAGCTAGGTCAGCAGAAGGAGGCAGAAGGCAGGAGGCAGGAGGTTCTCTTTGCACGTTGTCTGCCCTGCCTTTTCTAATCCCTGCTGCCCACACTGACTCCAGCCGTTTCAGCCAGTTCTGTCAAGAACCGTAGAGCCTTTGCTACATAGCTGGCACAGTCATAAGGAGAACTGGCGTAGAACGATCGCCATGCTTCTGCTTTGTGGTCATCGTAGTCATTGTAATGATCAGGATGTTTCTCCAACCACGCTAAACGAACCGCATGACCCACTAGGACATCCAGCACGATGTAATCTTCAATCAGCAGGTTGGGGTTGCGATCGGCGATCACCGCCAGTTCCATCAGCGCTTCGATGTTGGCCTGACGGTACTCGGGAGCCTGAATTTTGTTCAGCAGATGTTCCACTTGCAGAGCAAAGTTCTTTTCGCCGGGAGTCATCTCAGCCAACAGCAAGTCACTATCCAAGCGATTGCGGCGTTCGAGTTTGTCACCAATGACCAGGCCTTTGCAATGCTTGAGTAGATTCCACACGTTGGGGTAGAACTGCTTGGGAACACGGTTGAGAGAGCCGTCTAACTGACGTTTGCGCCACCAATTTTCGACGGTCGGTTGGGCGTCCTCGTCTTCCTGCTCCGATCGCACAATCCACTCAATATCCATCTGTCGTTCTTTGACAGGCAGCGACTCCTGCCGGAACAGCGCTTTGTCTAACCCTTGATAACCTTCCAGCACGTGATGAAGGCGGGTTTGAATTTCGTGGGGACTTAACTGCATCAGACGTTCGTAGGCTTCATCCTGCGGAACGTTGAGTTCCCATGCCAGTTCGCTGGTGATGAGCAGGATCAGGTAGCCCACTCGCAGCGTCAGCAGTCCGTCGAAGAGGGATGGTTCCGCTTTGATGAGCAGGCTGAGGTAGATCAGGATTTCCTGGGTTAACATGCGATCGCGGATATCTTCTCGGCAAAATTCCGCAATTTTTTCCATCACGTCGATCGGTGAACCGGGTCGGGTGATGAGTGACGCTTCGCTGTAAGCACGACCCACAGAAATTTGCTTTTGTCGTACCAAAATGTCAGTCACCGCATCGGCCAGGCTCATATCCACTTTGTTACGAAGTCCAGCCGCACGACGCACGATCGCCCATTGCTTCAGCGTTCCAGCTTTAGCGTAAATTTCATCCAGCAAATCGCCGACCGTGACTGTCTTTGCCGGTTGGCCAAACCCCGTATCAAAGTTGAGGTCTTTGAGCCGCACCAACGTACTCAGTAGCTCTACCTGTTCATAAAGGTTGGCGGATTGTTTCAGGCTAGCGAGCAACAGCCCCGTGTTGGTTTCGCACTCTAACCGAAACTCTTGCGTGATGCTGAGTGGCACCAGTTTGTCAGGATGAAAACTGAGGTACTGGGTTTCGGGCAGTGCTTCACGGACAGGGGATTGGGTGAAATCAAAGTCATGCAGAAAGTCGATGCGCTCGACGGTTGCTGTCAGCATCAACTGATTGAGGCGTCCTAACTTCACCTGCACGCCGTTACAGTTGCCATCGTGGAGTTCCCGCAGCAAGGTCAACAAGGGCATCGTATCCGGCGCGTTAGGATCGTCTGCGTCTAGCATGTCCTGGGTCAGCAACAGGGTCATGGTCGGCCGCCCAAGCTGGCTCCAATGGCGTTGAATGTGCGCTAGTTCGGTGCGAATCTGCGTCACCAGAAAGTGTGGGTCAAGCGCAAGATAGAACTGCTGTTTGTTCAAAATTGAGGGCAGAAAGACGATGCGATCGCCCCGAATTTGAAAGATGCGCGACGTGGTGAGGCTCCGCAGTCGACGGGCAGGACGACCACTCAGACCCAGTTTATCGTTTCGTCCGATTTGGGTATACACGGTGGCTAGCTCTTGCGCTTCTCTCACCTGGAAGGATTCTGCCTGGATGGGCGTTTGAGTGGCAATACCATAGGTCGCTAACTGGGACTGAAGCGCCTCAGTTTCTGCCAGTAGGGCAACCTGCACCTGTGGTTTGCGCTGCTGTCGTACGTGCAGATGACGGCCCAACGGGTCAATATCCCCTACGCCCAACAGATTTTCACTCAGGAGTTGCCCCAGCAGATGGAGGCTTTGCGCCCATACAAGCGGCACGTTTTCATTCGGCAACCGCTTTTGGCTTTGGGGAGCTGCCTGCTCTGCCTCAATGCAGTCTGCTGGAACATAATACAACTCCGGCAACAGGTGTAAGCCATCCCGCTCAACGAGAACCGCTTGCAGTCGTTTTTGGTACTCGTGGATCTGATCACGATCGCCCCGAAACACTGCATCCAGCAGTAGATAGGTGAAGAACAACGGCCATTCGCACTCGATATGCTCGAACTGCTTCAGTTCCCACGGTTCGTAGTGCAGGCGGCTGGTATCTTCCAAAACGGTCTGGTGCCCGTCGCGCAGAAAGCGCTTACAGCCGTACTTGCCTTGAAGTTTGGTGATGATGTCGTTTCGGGTGCGATCGCGCAGTTTCCCATCATCTACCGCAAAGGCTGGAAAGCCAATCACGCTCAGCAACGCCGCATCTACCTCTTTGGAACTGGACTCTCTAGGCAGCATCGATTCGAGCGTAATGCGCGATCGGGCAATTTCATCCGGCAAAACGTGAATAACCGAATTTTGCCCCCCGTGTACGCCAAACAGGTTTAGCCCACTCATGGCCTCTAGCGCTGCTTTCGCCATACCCACAGAGCTGGCGTTGAGTTCTGGGTTGCCGTGGTTAATCTTGTTGCCCCGCTCCCAAATGCCGTAGTCTGGCGTGCGATAGGCGCGTCCAATGTAGTAGACCAGATTCTGGATGAAGTTCACCTCATCCGTCGTGAAGACGATGTGCAACCCCGAAGCCGTCATCTGCGCCAGCGCCAGCAAAAAAATCGACGTGGCATCCAGTTGCAAATGCCCCCACTGGTCATCCCCAACCACCGTACCGCCCGTATGCGTGTCGTACTTTGCGTGGAGTGCATCCAGTGGCGATTGCGTTGCTTTGAAGGCTTCGACCTTCTGCACCTGCCGCATCATGGCAAACAGCAACCCACGCATCAGCTTGATGACGCTGTGTTCTAGCTCAAAGGTGCGCCCCCGATCGTCATCTAACCGCCGATACGCCAACCCCAGCCCCCACACTGCGAGAATGCTGTACACATTGTCTCGTACCCATGCATCTGTATAGTCACCGTGAGCATTCACAGCCGTACTCGCTGGCAACAGACCCGTAATGGGATTTTGGCGAATCAAAATGATCGCTTTAATCTGCTCGTAGTAGCTATCCAGCCGATCCTGTAGCGTTTCGGTTCGCATCGACATACTTAATTGGGACGGATAAGGGATGGAGAACGGTCTCACGATCGGCGTTTGTATTTTGTTATCTACCTAAAAGTGCAGGAATCACAGTCTATCTAAAAGCAACTATAAAAAGGATGATTTGCGATCGTGAACCTAAACCGCTCCATTATCGCCTTTTGCACCGCGATGAAAGTTGTGGTTTACACGGAGTTGATTGAAGAAGGCAGAAGGCAGGAGGCAGGAGGCAGAGGGCAGGAGGCAAGGGATGGGGGATGGGGGATGGAGGATGAAAGATAAAGGCTAAAGGCTGTAGCTTGCTTGCCGAAGGGTAGGCTAAAGACTAAAGGCTAAAAGGCTGAACGCTGAACGCTGAACGCTCTTCTAACTCAAAACTCAAAACTCAAAACTCTTTCATCCCTCACCCTTCATCCCTCAAATGTCCCTTACATTTGTCCGGATTTCCCCCGCAGACTGGGAACAATAGAGTGGTAGATGCACCCTGATAATAGCCCCGGCGCTTGCCGTTGGGGCTTTTTTTCTTTGGAAGTAAAGAATTTGGGGAACAAGCCCTGCGCGAAATGTAACGGATTGCAACGTATAATGAGAGCAATCCAACCTTGAAGAAAATTAAAGAAGCCACATGCGAGTTGCGATCGCTGGAGCAGGTCTGGCAGGGCTTTCCTGCGCCAAGTACCTGATCGATGCGGGACATACCCCCATTGTTTTAGAAAGTCGAGATGTTTTGGGTGGCCTGGTCGCTGCCTGGAAGGATGAAGACGGCGACTGGTACGAAACCGGGCTGCATGCCTTCTTTGGGGCTTATCCCAACATGCTGCAACTCATGGCAGAACTCGGCATTGAAGACCGACTCCAGTGGAAGCAGCATACGCTCATTTTTAATCAGCCGGATAAACCAGGCGTGCTGTCTCGCTTTGATGTGCCCGATATCCCCGCGCCGTTTAACGTCATTGTGTCAATTCTCCGCAACAACGACATGCTGACGTGGGAGCAAAAGGTTCGTTTTGCCATTGGTCTTACACCTGCGATCGTGCGCGGTCAGAAGTACGTCGAGGAGATGGACAAATACTCGATGGATGAGTGGCTCCGGCGGCAGGGCATCGATGAAAAAGTGAGTACGGATGTGTTCATTGCGGCATCTAAAGCGCTGACGTTCATCAATCCCGATGAGGTGTCATCCACGATTCTCCTCACGGCACTCAATCGCTTTTTGCAAGAACGCTACGGTTCCAAAATTGCGTTTCTGGATGGGTCGCCAACGGAGCGGTTGTGTCAGCCGATCGTGGATTACATCACCGCGGGCGGCGGCGAAGTGCATTTGAAAAAGCCACTCAAAGAAATTCAACTTCATGACGATGGCACAGTGCGCGGCTTCCTCATGCGTGGGTTGGATGGCGCTCCGGATGAAGTGGTCACTGCCGATGCCTATGTTTCTGCGATGTCTGTGGATGTGATGAAGGTGTTAACACCACCCGCCTGGAAAGCGATGCCGTTCTTCCAAAAGCTGGATGGGTTAGAAGGCGTACCTGTCATTAACCTGCATCTCTGGTTCGATCGCAAACTCACGGATATCGACCAACTGCTGTTCTCCCGTTCAGATCTGTTGAGCGTCTACGCCGACATGAGCGTGACCTGCAAAGAATATGCTGACCCCGATCGCTCGATGTTGGAGTTAGTCCTTGCTCCTGCCAAAGATTGGATCGATAAGTCAGACGATGAAATCATTGCCGCGACGATGAAAGATCTGGAACGGCTCTTTCCGCAACACTTTGGGACAGAAAATCCCGCCAAGCTGCGGAAATTCAAGGTCGTGAAGACGCCGCGATCGGTTTATACCGCGACTCCGGGACGGCAAGCCTATCGTCCTGATCAGGTAACGCCTGTGCCAAATTTCTTCCTTTCAGGGAGTTATACGATGCAACGCTATCTTGGCAGTATGGAGGGAGCCGTACTTTCTGGTAAGCTGACAGCGCAGGCACTTGTGAACAGTCAATGGTTGAACGGTCTTTCTCATTCAACTTATGGCTTGGTTAGCACAAGTAGTCAGCCACAGTCAGTGGCGAATATTTAAGTCTTCGCTGTCTACAGCGAATGTGTAGGCGTCCGCTGTCTATATAATGTTCTTACTTTCAACGGATGGTTCTTCTTAGGACTACCAGTTTGATGAAACATTAGCTGGCACACCTGGGACAAAGGGCAAATCGGCTTTGCCATTGCAATTGTGCTCAATAGCGCGTTGCTCCCTTACTGCGATCGACTCCCTGCCTACCCTAAATCTGCTCACCTGCTATGTTCGCCAAGCGTTCTCAAGGAAATGCTGAAATTGCCTGATTATTCTTGTGTGAGGACTCTAGCTTCCCTGGATGAGGCCTACGAACTCTGTCGTCAAATTACGGCAAAGTACTCCAAAACCTTCTACCTGGGTACGATGCTAATGCCAGAAGCAAAGCGTCGTGCAATCTGGGCAATCTATGTCTGGTGTCGTCGCACCGACGAGTTGGTTGATGGTCCCCGCGCAAGCTTAACCACGCCCGAAACGCTAGACCAGTGGGAGAAGCAACTGGAATCAGTGTTTGCTGGTCAGCCGATCGAAGACCCTGATGTGGCATTGGTGGACACGCTGGAACGCTTCCCAGAGATCGACATTCAGCCGTTTCGCGACATGATCGCCGGTCAGCGGATGGACTTGTACCGATCGCGCTACGAAACGTTTGAGGCGTTAGAGCTTTACTGCTATCGCGTAGCAGGCACCGTCGGCTTGATGACGACTCCCGTAATGGGCATCGATTCAACTCCACGCACGGCTCCCTGGGATCTCTACCGCAACGTGAGTGATGATCCCACTCAGGAAGCAGTGGCGCTAGGAATTGCCAACCAACTGACCAATATTTTGCGGGATGTGGGCGAAGATGCCAGTCGGGGCAGAATTTACCTCCCACTGGATGAACTGGCGCTGTTTAACTATACCGAAGACGATTTGTTTAATGGCGTAGTAGACGAACGCTGGCGTGAACTCATGCGGTTCCAGATTCAGCGTGCCCGTAAGTTTTTTGCTTCTGCTGAACGCGGGATTCGATCGCTCAACCGCGATGCGCGGTTTCCAGTTTGGGCAGCCCTCATGCTCTATAGCGGCATTCTGGACGAGATCGAACGGAATAACTACGATGTGTTTCGCCGTCGAGCCTATGTGCCGAGTGCCCGCAAGCTGACTTGCTTGCCGATCGCCCGCTTACGAGCGGCTGTGTTGTAGGCGATTGGCGATGGTAGCTTCATCTCTGGGTATCCTCATCCTGTGTCAGAATTGAGGAACAAGCCATCTATCCGACTAACGAACAAGCTCACGCCTGCCTACGGGTCTGTCAACTGCTTTCTAATGGGTATAAAGATATTCACCTGTTTCGGTTTGATCCGCTCACAGGCTATGTTTACATTCTTGCGGGTGATGACATCGAAGTGAGTTTACCTCCAAATGGACTTTGGGATTTTCTATGAACTCAGATTATGCAGAAATGAGTCGCTCTGAATTGAAAGCCTATGTGCTGGAGCATCGAGATGACCTGGAAGCCATTCGGGCACTCTTTCATCATCCTGACGTAGAAGGGAAATGGATAAAGATGCCGCCGTTGGTTGACGAGAATGGTCAGCCGATTGAGGAAAACATTCGCTTTGCAGAAGAAGCTTTTCGTAAGCGGATTGAGGAAGACTGACAGAAGAAGCACGATCGCAACCCATGACCTCCTTGATTCATCCAAATCCGAAAATCAACCCATCCCCTACACTGCTGGGCAAATCCCTAGCTGAATTGACTGACTGGGTACAGCAGCAGGGGCAGCGTCCCTATCGAGGTAAGCAACTGCACGAGTGGTTGTATCAAAAGGGCGTACGATCGCTCACCGATATTTCTGTCTTTTCTAAAGAATGGCGGGCTGAGTTAGAAGGCGTAGACATTGGGCGATCGACCCTCCACCATCGCTCCGCGGCCCCCGATGGCACCGTTAAGTTTCTCTTGCGTCTTTCTGACGGGCAAATTATCGAAACGGTTGGCATTCCGACGTTCAATTGGGATCAGGAGGCAGCCCAAGAGAGTCAGGAGTCAGAAGAATATGAGAATACGGAAGTCTCATTACTAAAAACTAACAACCAACAACTAACAACTAACAACAACGCTCTCACCCGCCTCACAGTCTGCGTCTCTTCCCAGGTCGGTTGCCCAATGGCGTGTGACTTTTGCGCGACGGGCAAGGGTGGGTTTGTGCGCAATCTGACAACCGCAGAGATTGTGGATCAGGTGTTGACCGTGCAGGCAGACTTTCAGCAGCGCGTCAGCAATGTAGTCTTCATGGGCATGGGCGAACCGCTGCTCAACACAGAGAATGTGGTGGCCGCACTACGCTGTCTAAATCAAGATGTAGGGATTGGGCAGCGCACGATGACCGTTTCGACGGTAGGCATCCCTGGTCGTATTCGTAACCTGGCTGCCAGTCAGCTTCGAGCAACGCTTGCTGTCAGCTTGCATGCCTCAAATCAAGCATTACGGGAGAAACTCATTCCCAGCGCCAAGCATTATCCGCTAGAAGCATTGCTAGATGAATGCCGCGAGTATGTACGCATCACAGGTCGGCGTGTGACGTTTGAGTACATTTTGCTGGCAGGGTTGAACGATTGCCCCGAACACGCGATCGAGCTAGCCCAACATTTACGGGGTTTTCAGAGCCACGTCAACCTAATTCCCTATAATCCTATTTCTGAGGTCGATTACCAAAGACCTAGCGCGCAACGCATCCAAACGTTTGTGAATGCGCTGAAAGCAAAACATATTGTGGTGAGTGTCCGGCAATCCCGTGGCCTTGCTGCCGATGCTGCCTGCGGGCAATTACGCGCCTCTGCCACCAAGAGCGCTAGCTGAACTCAACTAACTGGGCTTCAAGCATCACATGTGACTGAATGAGAAACCTCAAACAGATACAGGACTGTGATTGACTGGCAAAACTCTTGAAATGCCGATTCTTGCGTAGGTTGGTTTAGCATCAGCGTAACCCAACGCAACTGCTGATGGTGTTGGGTTTCACGTTGTTCAACCCAACCTACCCAAAAGATCTGTCAGTCAAACAGCACAGGACTCTTTAATCCTAAAAGCAAGTTGAGTTCAACGCCTCACAATGACCGCCAAGGATTAAATTGCGTCAGCGGCGAGCATATACACCAGGAGCGTAGGCTTCAATCACCCGTCCTGTTTGAGAACACATCACCATAAGATAATCACAGGCCGAGCATTGCGTTCTGGTCAGGTGGTCAGATGTTAGATAGTGGCGTTCGGCAGGACTACCACAATTAGGGCAATGAATTGCTAATACTGTTGGCATATTAAGTAATGTCGGCTTAAACGTAGTTTGAAGCATGGATTTATCGGACGATCGCCGTCCTTTTCAGTTCTAAATTGTTAACAAAGCGTATCAAAAGCAACTAAATCAAGACTTAAAGATAAACAATTGTCTCTCAGCGTGTTGTTCTATTATGTCGGTATTTATGCTGGTTGGCAATCAAACTCTAGTTAGAGATCGATTGCTTTGCATAAGTTCTAATTGGGGATCAAAGCGTTTACGCGTTATTAAAGAATGTGCTAATACTTCTAACGAAAAAAGCGATGGCAGAATATTAGTAACGAGAATTACAATCTCTTCTGAAAATTTAAGAATTGCTCAAGATTCCAAAGATTGTTAACTGTGCTTAAGGCTACAAGTTTGGTTTCTAATTCAGAGAACTCGCGATCGCTTTGAAGTGGAATCCGATCAAGAGAAGTTACGACTGTCAAAAATATTTGCAAAGAAATCGGTTGGCATTGCCCCGAAGGAAACGGTGATGAGGCAGGTAGAAGCGTGCCAAAAAGGCTGTCATCTTGCATGCTCATCCTCACGCTTTGCATCGCCACCCTTTCCCAAAGAGGACTCCCCTCAGTTCTCATACCTGGACTTAGGGGAAAAGAAGCTTCGAGCAGTCAACTTCGAGCAGTCCACAAAGAATGACTGCTGATCGCTCACGCCTGAGCGCTCTAGAAATCTTCTAGCATCCACTCAGATGCACGTTCGCCCAATTCAAGCGGAATACTGACGGCTTTACCAAGACGAGGGCGTTCGCGGGTCTGCTGAATGGATAGAGCGACCTGTTCAACGCTGCCCCAAGCTTGTAAATGGTTTGCGACCTCATTCAAATGCTCCAGATATTCTGCTTCGCTCAACGGGAAGGATACCTGCTCCAGGTACTTCCACATGACCAGAAACAAGATTTTGCCTTGGGTGCGCCGTAGCTGGATGTCGTAGGAGCGTCCCCACTTGTCCAGCAAAAGTTGGCGTAAGTCACTTCCGGTCATAGTGCTGCTTTTCCCACAACTGCTCTCAGATTCACAGGAGTCTCTACACGCAGCAAGGGGTTAGAACGGCCTCTCCTGCGATCGTTAACATTTTGTATAAAACTGACAGCCCTCTACTTAGCTATGATGCAAGCGTCAAGAAATGTAATAATCTTATTTACTTCCTCAGAAACGCGACGAGCCGCTCTGTGAGACGATTATTGCAGCGTTTGGTGCGCCGTGTCTGCAAGAGGGGCAGACGACCGAAATCAATGGAGCGCAGATTCAGCTTGACGCCTAAAGCATTGAGCATTGCCCAAACCCTTGTTCAATCCCTTCCTTAACAGAACTATACGCAGTCATGACACAAATTTCTGGATCTTCAGATGTGCCCGATCTTGGGCGTCGCCAATTCATGAACCTTTTGACGTTTGGTGCAGTCACAGGCACAGCATTGGGTGCACTGTATCCGGTGGTGAAGTATTTCATCCCGCCTTCGAGTGGTGGAGCTGGCGGCGGGGCAGTTGCTAAAGATGCACTTGGCAATGACATTTTAGTAAGCGATTTTGTCGCTAGCCATGCAGCTGGTGATCACGTTTTGGCCCAAGGGCTGAAAGGCGACCCTACCTACATCGTGATTAAAGAAGACAAAGCTCTGGCTGACTTTGGGATTAATGCTGTTTGTACCCATCTGGGCTGTGTGGTGCCCTGGAATGCGGCTGAAAACAAGTTTAAGTGTCCTTGCCACGGCTCTCAGTACGACAGCAACGGTAAAGTGATCCGGGGTCCAGCGCCTTTGTCTCTGGCGTTAGCGCATGCAGCTGTTGTGGATAACAAAGTCAGCTTTACTCCCTGGACTGAGACTGATTTCCGTACCGGAGAAGATCCCTGGTGGGCTTAGGTCTTGCGCTTTAGAGCTTGCGGGCTGAGATATGTGGATTGTTTGCTGATTGTCCTTTGCTCATGACACGTTCGTTACAGATGAAAAAAATTCCTTTAGAGAGATTAATAGCCACCGTTGGGCTTTGTCGGTCTACGGCTCTGGCATTGTTGGCGATCGCAGTCTTCCTGACCGGCAGCTTATCGTTGCCTAAAGCTGCCGCCGCTTACCCGATCTTTGCTCAGCAGGCTTACGAAAATCCCCGCGAAGCAACGGGTCGGATTGTTTGTGCCAACTGTCACCTGGCAGCAAAGCCCACTGAAGTCGAAGTACCTCAATCGGTTCTGCCTGACTCCGTGTTTGAGGCAGTGGTTAAAATTCCCTACGACACCAAGGTTCAGCAAGTGGTTGGTGGCGGGGACAAAGGGCCACTCAACGTTGGCGCGGTGTTGATGCTACCCAAAGGCTTCAAGATTGCTCCAGAAGATCGCATTCCCGAAGAAATGAAGGAGAAGGTGCAAGACCTTTACTTCCAGCCTTACAGCGAAGATAAAGAGAACATTGTGGTCGTTGGGCCCCTGCCGGGTGAGCAGTACCAGGAAATTGTGTTCCCAGTGCTTGCGCCTGATCCAAAAACCGATAAATCACTGCGCTTTGGTAAGTATGCGGTTCACGTAGGCGGAAATCGCGGTCGCGGACAGATTTATCCCACTGGTGAGAAGAGCAACAACGCTGTCTACAACGCTTCGGAAGCAGGCACCATTACGAAGGTCACAAAGCCAGAAGACGGTGGCTATGAGGTCACGATTCAAATGGCAGACGGCAAGACCGTGACGGATACGATTCCAGCGGGCCCTGATTTGATTGTTTCGGAAGGGCAGGCCGTGAAAGCTGGAGATGCTCTGACCGTGAATCCCAACGTGGGTGGCTTTGGTCAGGCTGACACCGAAATTGTCTTGCAGAATCCCGATCGCATTAAGGGACTACTTGCCTTTTTCGGCATCGTGGTGTTGTCTCAAATTCTACTTGTCCTGAAGAAGAAGCAAGTCGAACGTGTCCAGGCGGCCGAGATGAACTTCTAGTTTTCGCACAAGTTTTCGTCTCCGCATCATATTTTGTCTCTATAAGGGATGGGCGATCGCCCATCCCTTTTCGTTGTGATGCGCTTTAGGGCGCGTCATCAATTCAGCTCAAAAACCTTTGGTATCAGCAGTGTCGCGCCCGTCCCAACACACCAGCTAGGGGCTGGAACCCCTGCTGAAAGCAATGTCTAGCTGTAATTGATGACAGCCCCTAGTGTTTCAACAGGTCTTCGATCGCTCTAGCCGTTTTGAATGCGTCCCAGGTTGCGGCGATAAAGGCGACCCGACGCAGGCGTTTGCTGACGATCGGCTGCGGCAGCGTTTTTAACGGAGCCAGTTCTAGCTTGCAGTAGCGCTGTTCACTCTTAGCGTCTCTGGGCTGGTCAGGAAAAAGTTCCCAGCGGTAAACTTCACAGATTTGCTGAACTTGGGCGTAATAGTGAATGGCGTAAGCTTCCGCGCCAAACACTTTTGTTTGGTAGAAGGCCAACCACTGGGGAGACCAGTAGCCTTGTTGCTTCAGCTTTTCAGCCTGCACAATTGGCATACGATACCAATGCTGTGAGCGAGCGATTGCCAGGTCGGCTGAGCTGTTCATTACAGCAACAAGCACATCACCACGTCGAGTCATTCGTTAGGATGAGGAAAGGTAACGACACCAATTGCTCCTAGCTATCCCAATTTGGCTACGATTAAAACAAGTTACCTACTAAACTGTCTGCCTGACTTGCATCCGCTATTCCTGAGATTACGTTAATATTAGTTAACATCGATAGAATAGTGGAAAACTCCGCACCCCTATAAAAGGAGGACAAAACCCGGTGAATAAGCGGTGGAGAAATGTTGGACTATATACGCTGCTGGCGATCGTGGTCGTCTCTTTAGCAACAGCGTTTTTTGATAAGCAGCCCCCTAGCCGAGAGACCTGGCGCTATAGCCAGTTCATCGAGAAGGTTCAGGAAGGCAAGATTGAGAAAGTGCGGATCAGCGCGGATCGCAGCATTGCAGTCGTGCAGGATGGCAACAACCGCGTTGTGGTGAACTTGCCAAACGATCCTGAACTGATTAACATTCTGACCTCTAATAAAGTTGATATCTCTGTCTTACCTCAAACAGACGACGGGTTCTGGCTGAAAGCACTGAGTAGTCTGTTCTTCCCAGTCTTACTATTAGTTGGCTTGTTTTTCTTGCTGCGTCGTGCGCAGAGCGGTCCAGGCAGTCAGGCTATGAACTTTGGCAAATCAAAAGCCAGAGTTCAAATGGAGCCCCAGACCCAGGTTACGTTTACGGATGTTGCAGGGATTGACCAGGCGAAACTGGAACTGAGCGAAGTGGTGGACTTTCTTAAAAACGCCGATCGCTTTACAGCCGTCGGAGCCAAGATTCCCAAAGGCGTCTTGCTGGTTGGCCCTCCCGGAACGGGTAAAACCCTGCTGGCTCGTGCCGTAGCTGGTGAAGCGGGCGTCCCCTTCTTCTCGATCTCCGGTTCTGAGTTTGTAGAAATGTTCGTCGGGGTGGGCGCATCGCGTGTGCGTGACCTGTTTGAGCAAGCAAAATCGAACGCGCCTTGTATCGTCTTTATTGATGAAATTGATGCCGTTGGCCGTCAGCGTGGTGCGGGTCTAGGTGGTGGCAACGACGAGCGGGAGCAGACGCTCAACCAGTTGCTGACCGAAATGGACGGCTTTGAGGGTAACACAGGTATCATCATCATCGCGGCAACCAACCGTCCTGACGTTCTGGATGCGGCGCTTCTGCGTCCTGGTCGTTTCGATCGTCAAGTGGTGGTCGATCGTCCTGACTACGCTGGTCGTCTGGAAATCCTGAATGTACATGCTCGCGGCAAAACGCTGTCGAAGGATGTGGATCTGGAGAAGATTGCGCGTCGGACTCCTGGCTTCACGGGAGCTGACTTGTCTAACCTGCTGAACGAAGCCGCCATTCTGGCAGCGCGTCGCAACCTGACCGAGATTTCGATGGATGAAGTGAATGATGCGATCGATCGCGTCTTGGCTGGTCCAGAGAAGAAAGATCGGGTCATGAGCGAAAAGCGTAAGGAACTAGTTGCTTACCACGAAGCAGGTCATGCTTTAGTGGGTGCGCTTATGCCTGACTACGATCCGGTACAGAAGATCAGCATCATTCCGCGTGGGCGTGCTGGCGGTTTAACCTGGTTCACTCCCAGCGAAGATCGGATGGATTCGGGGTTATACTCACGGTCTTACCTGCAAAACCAAATGGCCGTTGCTCTGGGTGGTCGCATTGCTGAAGAAATCATCTTCGGTGAAGAGGAAGTCACGACAGGCGCATCCAATGACCTTCAGCAGGTGGCTCGTGTCGCCCGCCAAATGGTCACTCGATTTGGTATGAGCGATCGCTTAGGTCCCGTAGCGCTGGGTCGTCAGCAGGGCAATATGTTCCTGGGTCGTGACATTGCTGCTGAGCGTGATTTCTCCGAAGAGACAGCAGCTGCGATCGACGACGAGGTGCGCAATCTGGTAGAGCAAGCCTACCGACGCGCGAAAGCGGTGCTTACAGGCAACCGTCACGTGCTGGATCAGTTAGCTGCCATGCTGATTGAGAAAGAAACGGTGGATTCTGATGAACTTCAAGAACTGCTGGCAACCAGCGATGTGAAGATGGCGTCGATCGCATAGCACCAAACGTTTTCAACGCTTAATTAACGGGTTTAGGTGGTTCTAGGTTTCTAGAGCCACCTTAATTTTTGGACAGGCCTAGATACTGATTGAGCCATTCCTGACAAACAGGCTGCATGGTTGCATCTTCCAGTTCAACCTCAAGCCGAATCGTTTTGCACCGATGGGAGAGCGTTTTAGCGATCGCCTCTAAAAACTGACTGGCTTGCTTGGGCGATGTAAACTGGCCTTTGACACTTGCTGGCGCAGAGGAAGTGTGTACCGTTGCCTGTGCAGGTGCTGAGGCCAGAGTCGCGATGCCTGCCTGGAGTTTGGCGCTGAATGGAAATGAGTGCTGCGAATCGCGATCGCCCCTGATTGCGGGCGGCAACGGCGAATGGGCACGGTTAGACTGAGAACCTGCCCCCTTGGGAGGCAGAGATACCAACGTCAGCGGTAAGGCCTTTAGGCATGGCAGGGGCTTCCCGTAACCGTGTTTCGACATCAACGGGGTTCGGTTCGCGTTGGTTCGTCTGCTCCCCTGAACCTGGCCTTTCTGCAATGTTCCAACGATTGGCGCGATCGGTCAGCAGTCGTGCGGGTAATTGACGAACGGGCGCGTTGAGTCTCGACACCTCTTTGACCTGCAAGCCAGAATTGCTCGAGGAAGGCATTACCTGGTGATCTGGCAAATAGCTCATGTCTGCCTGGGTTGTGCGCACAAAGATGACGCGATCGCGTAGACTAATGCGCTCGACCAAATGACTACTTAACACCACAAAGCGCCAGTGCTTGTGGACATCGGGCTGCACGATCATTAGTGCGAGTTTCCCTTGGTGCAGCACCACATTTCGCAGGTCACCCACCGGGGAGCCATATCGGTCTATAACGGTGAAATTGTCCAATCGCTCTTGCAGCGCCTTCATCTTGGTCAGCAGCGATCGCGCCTGGTGATGATTGGTTTCTACTGCTTGAGATGATTGTTCTAATAAGGCGTAGTTCATTGGCTAGTCTTAACCTCTTGAGCAACGACGATAAGCACGCTACAACCGAGCGACACCTGGCAGTTTTCTGGGCTAAATGGAGCCTTTGCCACAATGACAGTGGGTGAACAAATGGCAATCGGTGAGCGCGACAAGCCAGTTCTTTGCCCATTTAGCAAAGAGACCGTTGGTGATTGGCTTTAGTTTAGTCAGTTTTGGCTCACAACGCGACCCCTCCTCTAGCGTGTATGAGACGCCTTTTGATTGAAAAACGGAGCTTTTACCAGCACCAACTGCAAGCAGCTTCCCGACGGTTAATCACTCACAGCAATGACAAAATCGCCCTACCGATCCATTCATGCGCTGATCTCTGATTGACAATCGAAGCTTGCCTGCGTTGCCACAGTTTAGTGAAATGGTAAAACGCTTCATTCGTCCATTAGAAACCACTAACGCTACTCCCTTACTTTCTACCAAAACATGCAAGCGTAGGAATATAGGGTTTAACCAACTATTGTGTGCGTGAAACTCATGACTCCTCAAGAATGGCGCACCCTCCTCCATCAATATCGTGCGATCGCGGTCATTCGCGCACCGCAGTTTGAAGTTGGCTACCAAATGGCAAAAGCGGCAGCAGCGGGAGGCATGCGGCTTATTGAAATCACCTGGAATAGCGATCGTGCGTCGGAATTGATCCACAAGCTACGCCTGCAACTGCCCGATTGCACGATCGGAACGGGAACGATTCTGAATGAAGACCAACTTCAGGCGGCGATCGCGGCTGGTGCCCAATTTCTCTTTACGCCCCACATTGCCCCAAACTTGATTGAGAGTGCTGTGTCACAAGGAGTGCCTATTATCCCTGGCGCACTTTCACCCACAGAGATTGTCAGTGCATGGCAAGCTGGCGCAAGCAGTGTCAAAGTTTTTCCGGTGCAGTCGCTGGGCGGTGCGGCCTACATCCAAAGCTTGCAAGGCCCTTTGGGGCAAATTCCCTTGATTCCTACAGGTGGCGTAACGGTAGAAAATGCTCAGGCATTTCTGGCGGCTGGGGCTATCGCGGTGGGGCTTTCAGGAAATTTATTTCCCAAGGAAGCAGTCGTCACCGAAAATTGGGACATGATTGCACGACGAGCCGATACTCTAATGACTCGGCTTAAGTCGCAAAACGATGGTGAAGAGAGTGCCCCTTGATGACTCCATTTCAGACATTCAAATTTCAAACATTCAAACCCTTTTGGGCAACGATGCTATTGCTTGCCGTAAGCCTGGAATCTACCCAGGCAACAGCACAAACGCAGATTGGCCCGTTTGCTCAAGCAGCACCGATGCTGATCGCACGCAATGATACGGTCACAGCGACGGTTCATCAATTGCAGCATGCTGGCCGACGCTGGATTGAGATCAATCTATCCAGGCAACGCCTGACGGCCTGGGAAGGTCGAAATCCCGTCTATACCATTTTGATCTCAACGGGAAAAGCCGCAACACCAACCCAGCCTGGAGTATTTGCGATTCAGACGCGGGAGCGCTATGCCCGCATGAAAGGTGCTGGCTATGATGTTAGTGATGTCCCTTATACGATGTACTACAGCGGTAGCTATGCAATTCATGGAGCCTACTGGCACCGTCGGTTTGGGACACCCGTCAGCCACGGCTGTATTAATCTTGCGGTCAATCATGCTCGCTGGTTATTCAACTGGGCGAGGATTGGAACACCCGTAATCGTTCGCCGATAACATCACTTTCTATACGCTATTCAAGCGTTTCGTAGTTCAAATTAGCCCCATCTTCATCAAGGTTGCTCATGTTTCTCCCACCTGGCTTTCGCCAACACTCCGTTGTCACCACCCTGGGCACAATGGCTTACTATACGGCTGATGCGCCGCCTTGGGATTCTGTCGATCGCGATCGCCCCACACTGGTCTTTCTCCACGGGTTCGGTGGTGGCTCCTCGGCTTACGAATGGTCAAAAGTCTACCCTGCGTTTGCTTCAGAGTATCGCATTCTGGCACCCGATCTCATTGGCTGGGGGCGATCGACGCATCTAGAGCGAGGCTATCGGGTAGAGGATTATCTCTCAACCATCATTGAGTTTTTAGAGAAAACCTGTGATGGTGCGGTGCCGGTTGTTGCATCATCACTAACGGCGGCGATCGTCATCCGTGCTGCGATTATGCGCCCAGAGTTATTTCAATCCCTCATTCTGACCACTCCGGCAGGATTATCTGATTTTGGTTCTGACTATACGCGCACGTTCTTTGCTCAACTGGTCAGCACGCCTGTCCTCGATCGCATTCTCTATAGCACCGGCATTGCCGTGAGTTGGGGCATTCGCAACTTTTTGGAAAAGCGCCAGTTTGCTCAGCCTGAGCGAATCTTCCCTGAAATTGTAGAGGCGTACCTGGAATCGGCTCAGCAGCCCAATGCGGAGTATTCAGCCCTCTCGTTTGTGCGGGGTGATCTCTCCTTTGATCTAGCGCTTTATATGCCGCAGTTGACGGTGCCAACGGCAATGCTTTGGGGTAAGCGATCGCAGTTCACTGGCCCTGATATTGGCAAACGACTCGCAGAACTCAATCCTCAAGCAGTACGTGACTTTCAGGTGTTAGACGATGTCGGGCTGACGCCTCAGTTGGAGCTACCTGCTGTGACGATCGCCCTCATTCGCCGTTTTCTTAAAACGCTGGCTTGACACGCTGAAATGGTCACAGCCGTCTTAACTCGCACCTTATACATCCCCCTTGAAACCCTTCACCCGACCCCCTAGACCCGCTCCTGAAACTTTCACAACCCCAATCAATTACCGCAATCACTAGTTGCCGCAATCACTAGTTGCCGCAATCACTATGCACCCACGCGCACATCAATAACATACAGATCTGAAAAGTCGTACGTAAAGCCTTCTAGCTCAATTTTGGTGCCCGTTTTAATCTTGTTATTGCCCAGTAAGGGGCCGTTTTTCGTCATAGTGGCATCGCCCGCAACGGTGACAAGGAAATCCTTAGTAAGTGCTGCTTCGGGTCGCGGGTCGGGCAATGCTTTAAGCGTACCGTTGGGTTGGGGCACAGCCACATTACGCGGCAATTCTTTGACGCTCTTGATGGTGATATCGCCAAAAGGCTGGTTCCGAATAATTAGGCTGGTTTTACCGCCTTCTTTTAGCAGCGTTTTGGGATCCTGGGAGCCAACGCTTCTGATGACCACATCAACCTCAACGGGCTTAACGTTAGAACTAAGCTGAGCGCCCGTGATGCTGGGTAACAAAACACCAACAATGACTAGCAGGATGACTAAGGCAGCGCCCAAATCCAGAATGCTTACCTTGCCAAACAAACGCCCTTTAGAGTCCACAATGGCCATGAAGTTTTGCCTCAACAATCGTTGTTTCGACGGTTTGTAATCGGGTGACTTGAGAAAGCGTTCTCAGGTTCCATCGGTCAGTTTACACGAGAGACCGCACTAGAACTGAGCAATTCTGTGAAAGATTAGCATGACCAACCTCAGTACCAACAACGAAACGGGAATTGGGTGGACGCGAAAGGCGTAGCAAAGGCAAAGGGGAGCGATCGGGTAAAGTTTTGGGTAGTGCCCTGAAGGGAAACCTGGTGAGCGGGCAAGAGCGTACAAAAGGCTCCTCAGGTTTGAAGGGAACAACGAGTCAAGACAGCCGCTTCAGGAAAAAATCGACAAGATGGCAACCGTTCGTTTACAAGCCATTACCCGTCAATTTGGTAGTGCTGGTAGCCAGAAGGCAACACCAGCCGGTATTACCGATATCACCTTTACCGTCCCTGATGGTCAATTCTGGGTCTTGGTAGGCCCTTCTGGCTGCGGCAAATCGACCATTCTCCGCACGATCGCTGGGTTAGAAGCGGTAACCTCTGGAGCGTTGTATATTGGCGATCGGTGTGTCAATCAGATGCCAGCCCGCCAGCGTGATGTGGCAATGGTGTTTCAAAACTACGCGCTTTATCCCCACATGACCGTAGCGGAAAATCTCGCTTTCGGACTCCAGATGCGGCAGGTTGCTGCGCCTCAACGACAAGCACGAATCGCAGAAGTCGCCAAAATGCTCGCGATCGATCATTTACTTGATCGCAAACCGGGACAGTTGTCGGGTGGTCAACAGCAACGGGTGGCATTGGGACGCGCGATCGCCCGTAAGCCTCAGGTTTTTCTGCTGGATGAGCCGCTGTCTAACCTGGATGCCCAACTACGGGATGAAACCCGCGCTGAACTCAAGCGTCTCCATCAGCAGGTTGGCGTTACAACTATTTACGTCACGCATGATCAGGTAGAAGCGATGACCCTAGCCGATCAGCTTGTTGTACTTAACCAGGGACGCATTCAGCAAATCGGCGATCCGCAAACGGTTTACAGCAAACCTGCTAACCGGACGATTGCCACGTTTTTGGGCAGTCCACCGATGAACATCCTACGAGTGACCTACGATGGCACCACGTTTCAGGTCAATGGGCAGGCATTACCGTGCCCAGAGCGATTACGCACTAACCTTCAGTTGCTTGCGGGACAGTCCTACGACCTTGGCATTCGTCCAGAACACCTCCAGATCAGCCCTGAAGCAGGCCATCTGCAGGTCGAAGTGACCGTGGTTGAACCGTTAGGACGAGAGGTGTTAGTACAAGCCAAACTGCCTGTGACACTAGCTCCTCAATCTCCCACGATCGCCTTTCAGTGTCACCCAGAGCAATGCCCTCGCGTCGGCGATCGCCTGTGGCTCACAATGGATCTAAGACAGCTCTTCGTGTTTGATGCCGAGACAGGCAAAACGCTAGTGGCTTCAGGCGATTAAGCAGGTCTAGTAACTGATTGGGTCAGCCACAGCCTTGTAAAGACGGGTGTGGGGTTTAGGGTATGGGTTGTGACACGAATCACGACGACTCCCTTTGTTGATCACGAAGGGGCGCGGAAGAAATCACAGGTTACACGTCGCTCTGTCACTGGAACTTAGAGCAGAAGACTCGATACTAAGGGCATAGAGTTCTATTGCCATCATGGTTGCTATCAGTCCCCTGCCTTGTGCCATTTCTGAGCTATTTGCCCAAGTGAGTGTCTCTGGCAAAATTACCCTGGCCGATCGCTACGGTATTCTGGCAGTACTGCTGCACGAGCCAACGATTGAAGAAGAACTTCACTGCATCGATCGCCTTCTGCATGCTTTGCGAAAAGGTCGGGTGCAAGTTGTCAATGAGCTTTCAGCAGTCCTCTAGCGGCTTATCACTGCCAATCTGGCTTTAGCTTTACTGCTCTTTCCCGGACGATGGGTGAATGCATCGGGGCTTTCCACTCAGTACTTTAGAATTTGAGCCTTCACCAAGAACGTAACTGCGTTAAGAATCCTCTCTTGGGACTATGCCAATGGTCAGCAACATTCGCTAGCGTGAGAAGCAGTTGTTGCCTCATAGCCTGTCATGTACCGTTCATCACTTTTAGCGCTGCTGGGGCTTCTCCTGGTTGCCTGTCATACGGCTGATACCTCTAGCGTGATTCCAACGGCTGCACCCGCTTCATCTGCTAGCCCAGCCCAACCGAATGCTTTAGATGCTGCCAAGGTGGCTCAAGCACCTGCACGCCTCGTTCAAACTCAGGTTCTCTCTCCTCAACCCATCAAAATTACGCCTGCAAGCTTACCGAAGCCTTACGCGAGTAGTAGTGCGTCCAAATCGCCCAATGTGATTCCAATTCCATCAGAGCCAATGCTGAAAGTGCCCAAAGGCTTTGTGGTCAGTGTTTTTGCAGAAGGGTTGGATCGTCCCCGGTGGCTAGCGCTAACACCAACAGGCGATGTTTTGGTGACCGAGACTCGTCAGAACCGTATTCAGTTATTACGGGATGCCGATCAAGACGGCGTTGCTGAGGTTAAAAAAACGTTTGCGAATGCGCAAAACGGCTTGGATATTCCGTTTGGGATGTCGTTTAGCAACGATGCCTTTTTCTTGGGCAACACCGCTGCTGTTTTACGCTTTCCCTATCAAAAAGGACAGGAGCAACTGACGGGTTCTGGCACCAAGATTACTGATTTGCCAGGGGGTGGTTACAACCAGCATTGGACAAGGAATGTGGTTGTCTCGCCCGATCGCACCAAACTCTACGTCTCGATCGGCTCTCAGTCAAACGCGGATGAAGAACCCTTACCCCGTGCCTCTGTACAGGTGATGAATCTGGATGGGTCCGATCGCCAAACCTTTGCCTTTGGTCTGCGAAACCCCGTGGGGCTAGCCTTCCATCCCACAACCCGCGAACTGTACACCACGGTTAACGAGCGCGATGGCCTGGGGGATGATTTAGTCCCTGATTATTTCACTCGGATTCAAGCAGGGCAGTTTTATGGGTGGCCTTATGCCTATCTCACACCCGATCGCCTCGATCCAAACCACGTCCAAAACGGGCGTAGCGTTCGGCCTGATCTAGCCACGCAAACACGTACGCCAGATGTCTTATTTCAAGCCCATTCGGCAGCTTTGGGCGTGCAGTTCTACACCGGGCAAACCTTTCCAGCAAAATATCGCAATGGTGCCTTCGTGGCTTTTAGAGGGTCGTGGAATCGCGATCGAGGCACTGGCTATAAGATTGTCTTTGTACCATTTACCGCTGATGGACGCCCCCAAGGCTACTACGAAGACTTTTTGACAGGCTTTTTGGTCAATCCATCCGGTCCCGATACCTGGGGCAGACCTGTCGGCTTACTGACCCTCCCCGATGGCAGCCTGCTGGTGACAGAAGAAGCGAATGGACGGATTTATCGGATTCAGTATCAGGGGTGAGGGATGGGGGATGAAGGATGAAAGGCTAAAGGATTAAGGCTAAAGGCTAAAAAGTTGACTCCTGACTCCTGATGTCCCTGATCTTTCTGCCTTCTGCCCCCTGCCTTCTGCCCCGACGCCCCACTCCCTACTCCCCACCTCTACTTCACCTGCATCGAAAATCCATACCGATACCCCCTAAAGTTTGACTCTAGCTGAAGGGTATAGTCGCCTGTTTGCTCAACCGTGCCGCTCCAAGTGTCTCGCTTATCGTCTTTCTCATGCCCCAGTAGAACTGTTCCATCAGGAGCAATGATCATCGGGAAAGGGCCTCGATCGTGGGTAACGGTCAAGGTTTGCCCTTTGCTGGCGGGGAAAACATAGCGATGGCTGCCTGGGCCGACGAAGCGATCGGCGATCGACATGGTGGCTCCATCCGCATTCAGGCTGAGGCGTTCTACTTTTTCGTTGCAGCTATGAGTGGTTTGCGCTTTAGAAATCCAGCCCTTGAGTGGCGATTTAATCTGAAGCCAGCCGTTTTGGTCGTCTGCAACGGTAACAAGGGTATTGTTTTTCAACTGACCGACGACATTATCACCCTCAGTGGTCGGAGCCGATCGCACATTGAGCGGTGGATTCGGATCATTCACGAGTGCCATTCTGACCACACATGACTCAACAGTTCGATTCGCAGCCGGTGTCGTGGTGGGTGCGGTCTCCGTTGTTTGCTTCTGTGCGGTTGGAATGGAGGGAGAAACAGCGGGAGAAGGGCTGGAAGAGGGTTGATTGGCAGGTGCGGCGATCGGTGCGGCACTAGGTGATGCTCCTGGTGACTCGGTCACGGATGATGGGGAACACGCAACGGCCAGTCCGGCAAGCGCTGCCAACGAAAGGGCACTTGCTATAGCCAGCACAGAAGCATTCGGTTTCATAAAGGTAGTTCCTGGAAAAAGCTCGCAATATATAGCTACACAGTGATTGAAGGTGTCAACGGATGATGCCCGCCTTTAATGTGCAGCTTTTCTAAGTGCAACAGTCGAACAATCGAGCAGATTGTCACATTTTTAACTGAGATTGCAACATGCCTAGCAGCGATCGCAAAGGGATGCAATCTATATTGATCATAGTCTTCATCAGAGGAACCAGGGATTGAACGAGCAGACGATTGTTGAACAAGCGTGGGCAGCCCTTGAAAAATCTGTCATTTATTATCAAGGTCAACCAGTGGGTACGATCGCTGCCAGTGACCCCGATCTTGCCTCATTAAATTACGATCAGTGCTTTATCCGCGATTTTATTTCGTCAGGTTTGCTGTTTCTGATCAAAGGCAAGCCTGACATCGTTCGTAATTTTTTGGAAGCAACGCTCCAACTCCAGCCCAAAACCGGCCAGCTTGACTGCTCTAAGCCTAGCCGTGGCCTGATGCCTGCCAGCTTCAAGATTGCTCTTCTCAATGGGCAAGAGTATCTCAAAGCCGACTTTGGCAATCACGCGATCGGTCGGGTCGCGCCTGCGGATGCCTGTTTGTGGTGGATTATTCTCTTGCGTGCTTATGTGATTTCAACGCAGGATTTTGAGCTGGCGCATCGTGCCGATTTTCAGGAAGGCATTCGAGTTAGTCTTGAACTCTGCCTGGTAACGCGGTTTGATATGTCTCCGATGGTATTGGTGCCGGATGGAGCCAGCATGATTGATCGCCGGATGGGGTTATATGGACACCCGATCGACATTCAATCGCTTTTCTATGCGGCACTGCGAGCCAGCCTGGAACTGCTGGTGCCCAATGCTACCAACCAGACGATGATTCAAACGGTGAATAATCGCCTACCGCTTCTGCTCAAACAACTCCGTGAGAATTACTGGCTCGACCCAGAACGCTTAAACGTGATCTACCGCTATCAGGTCGAAGAGTACGGCGAAGAAGCCCTGAACCAATTCAATATCTACTCGGATTCCATTCCATTCTATCGGTTAGCCAAATGGGTACCCGAAGCAGGTGGCTATCTGGCAGGCAATTTGGGGCCTTCCCAATTAGATTGTCGGTTCTTTTCGTTGGGCAACCTGATGGCAATTATTGCCGCTCTCACCACAGAGCAGCAGTCCCATAAAATCTTGAATCTGATTGAGCTGCGCTGGAAGGACTTGATCAGCCACATGCCGATGAAGCTGTGTTATCCCGCGTTAGAAGATAATGATTGGCGCATTGTGACAGGTGCTGACCCGAAAAATCGCCCCTGGTCGTATCATAACGGCGGTAGCTGGCCGGTGTTGCTGTGGATGCTAACCGCCGCCGCAAAGAAAATGAATCGCGGGGAACTGGCACACCACGCGATCGCTGTTGCCGAACGTCGTCTGGTAGAGGATCAGTGGCCGGAATACTACGATGGCCCGGATGGACGTCTGATTGGGAAAGAATCCCGCAAATACCAGACCTGGACGATCACAGGATATTTACTCGCCAAAGAAATTATCGCCAATCCCGATCATCTCAAGCTGATGACCTTCGATCTTGATGCTGAATCCCCCTGATAAAAACTCTCGCTACCTGTCGATTTCGATAGGGAAATCGGGTGAAGTGGGGGATGTTTACGATAAGGACGATCGTCTCCCCTCGTTAGATGACTAGACTTAAACCATCCGTATTCAGAGATACAAATCACCGCCTCTGGCTGCTCGTACGCTGGCGAGTAATCTGAACCCAGAAAGCGAGTAGAACCCAAATGCAAACGCACTATCCTGTCGTGATTGTCGGCGGTGGTCAAGCAGGTCTATCGATGAGCTATTGCCTAAAAGAGCGAGGCATTGACCACATTGTTTTCGAGAAAAACACGATCGGCTACTCGTGGCGTGCCAAGCGATGGGATTCGTTCTGTCTGGTGACACCCAACTGGCAGTGTAAACTTCCAGGGTTTCACTATCCTGGTGATGACCCGCATGGGTTTATGCAGCGAGATGAAATTGTGCAATACATTGAGGCGTATGCGGCATCGTTTGATCCGCCCGTCAAGGAGGGGGTGGCGGTGTCCAACATTCGACAGAACGAAGCGGAAAGCGTGTTTGAGGTTGCGACCACGATCGGCAACTATACAGCTGAGCAGGTGGTGATTGCGGTGGGTGGCTATCACATTCCTAAACTGCCAACCCTGTCAGAGCGGCTCCCTGACCACATTGTCCAATTGCATTCGTCTGAATACCGTAATCCACAATCGCTTCCTGATGGCGCGGTGTTGGTCGTTGGCACGGGGCAATCTGGCTGTCAAATCGCTGAGGATCTCCACCTGGCGGGTAAGCAAGTGCATTTGTGTGTGGGCAGTGCGCCCCGATCGCCTCGTCGCTACCGGGGTAAGGATGTCGTAGAGTGGCTCGATCAAATGGGGTATTACGACCTCTCGATCGATGAACATCCTCAAAAAGAAAAAGCACGCACCAACACAAATCATTACGTCACCGGGCGAGGGGGTGGACGTGAAATTGATCTGCGTCAATTTGCGCTCGAAGGGATGCAGCTACATGGCAGGTTGGAGACCATTCGCAACGGCAAACTTGAATTTGCTAACAACCTCAAGCAAAATCTCGACCAGGCCGATGCTGTTGCCGAAAACATTAAAAAAGGTATTGATGCCTTCATCGAGAAAAACAACATTCAGGCTCCGATCGAACCACCTTATAAGCCCATCTGGGAACCCAAAAAGACTGTGTTGGCCCTCGACTTTGAGCAGGCCAACATTAAAGCTGTTGTATGGTCTACGGGCTACCATTCAGACTTTAGCTGGATTGAGATTCCGGTTTTCGACGGCAAAGGTTATCCAGGCCACGATCGCGGTGTAACAGGCATTCCAGGCTTCTATTTTCTGGGCTTACCCTGGCTTTATACCTGGGGTTCTGGCAGGTTTTCAGGAGTGGCACGCGACGCAAGCTATTTGGCTGACACGATCGCGATGCGAAAGAAAGTGGCTCAGCGCAATGACTGGAGCACCATCAACGAGTTTTTACTCGGTTCCTAAGGCGCTTCACCAATGCTTCACTAAAGGCGTGAGGTACAAGCATCATCGCGCCCGCCTCACTAATCCAGCTAGGCCGCCTCATGAATCAAACCAGGAGCTGTAACCCCTTCGGTCGATCGGCGTTAGACCTTAATGGGTGACAGCCCCTGGTGGTTTCCACATAGCTAGATTAAAAAGATTTACCCATCAATCAATTCCAGACTGTAAAGCTTTCTTAGGCAAACTTCAGCACTGTTGTCAAACCTTGTAAAACGTGTAATTTTGTGAAAAGAGGATTTAAACGCCTTCAGTTGAAACTGCTAGAACAACTTCCTGATCGGGCATCTACACGTTTTTCCATCTCGACTACAGGTAAGAATTTGAACGATTGAACGTTTTTGATTAGTCAATTTTGCTGGGCTTCCGTGTTACCAGAGTTTCTATATCGCCAGAGTTTCTATATCACCCGAAAAGACGAGTCTGCAATCAATAAAGAATAGAGTCTCTTGCCTGATCACACGATTAGGCTGATTGCTGCTGTGCTCAACCGAGTTTGGGGTCGTCAACCCTTTGCTGGGATCTCTTTGTGATGGTGAGCAATTTACTGAATACAGACACGATCGCTTTACTCTAAATCCCTTTAAGGGCGTTCATTTTGTGATGGAGCCAACGAGCGCTTGTTACGTCCTTTAGTGCGCTGATTTAGTTGGTTCTGCGGGTGCATACGATTCAATTTCAGTCATTCATCCTTAGCACTACCCCTTCAAGTGAGTCGTTCAACCAAAGCGTTGAGCGCTCAAAGAAAGCCTGGTAATGCTTAAGGAAAAAGATTGAGGGGATCTGCTCATTCATTTAAGCCAGCGTCCTTACCCATCTCAATGCAATGAAAGAGCCGCTTGATTACCTGAACCGTCAGCAAGAAAGAGAATCGAATGCACGCAGCTACCCTAGACGCATTCCACTTGCACTTAAAGAAGCCAGGGGCATTTATCTGACTGACACGAACGGAAAAACCTATTTTGACTGTCTGTCAGCAGCAGGCACGATGGCATTGGGGCACAATCACCCAATCGTGCTAGAGGCACTGCAAGCAGCATTATCGAGCAATTTACCGTGGCAAACGCTTGATATTACCACTCCCATCAAAGATGCATTTGTTGAAGAGATCTGGCAATGTCTCCCTCCAGAATTTGCCAGGCGCGCAAAAATTCAGTTTTGTGGACCGAGTGGTTCTGATGCCACAGAAGCCGCGCTCAAACTGGTGAAAACTGCAACAGGTCGGCGCACCATTCTATCGTTTGACGGCGCTTATCACGGCATGACCCACGGCGCACTAAGCCTGATGGGTAATTTATCGCCCAAGCAAGACGTTGCTGCACTCATGCCAGAGGTTCAGTTTTTACCCTATCCCTACCTCTACCGTTGCCCGTTTGGGTTAGGTGGGGAGAAGGGGAGTTGGGTCAGTAGCCACTATATTGAATCGATGCTTACTGACCCGGAGAGTGGCGTTTTGAAGCCAGCAGGGATGATTCTGGAGCTAGTCCAGGGAGAAGGTGGCGTCATTCCAGCACCTGATGAGTGGGCGAGGGAAATCAGACGGATCACTCAAGAGCGCATGATTCCGTTGATCGTTGATGAAATTCAAACGGGATGGGGTCGGACGGGAAAGCTCTTTTCGTTTGAGCATAGTGGCATCACGCCCGATATCTTGCTGCTTTCCAAGGCGATCGGGGGTGGTTTGCCATTGTCGGTCATTGTTTACCACGATTCTCTGGACATGTGGCAGGCAGGCGCACACGCAGGTACGTTTCGCGGCAACCAACTGGCAATGGCGACCGGATTGGCAGCCATTCGATACATTCGTGAGCAAAACTTATCAGGGCATGCAGCGGCAATGGGCGATCGCCTTCGGTCGCATTTGCAAGCCATCCAAACTGACCATGCGTGCCTGGGGGATGTGCGTGGACGTGGGCTCATGCTGGGTATCGAAATTGTGAACCCAGATAAACCCTGCAACGGTCGAGGTGTGCATCCTTGCGATGGTCAGATGGCGCGTCAGATTCAGCAAGCGTGTCTGGAGCGGGGCTTGATTTTGGAGGTTGGTGGGCGCTACGGCAGCGTCATTCGCTTTTTGTCGCCTCTCATCGTAACCCCTGAACAAATTGACAGTATTGCTGAAATTTTCCATGCCGCTGTCAAAGCCTCGGCATAGTCCTGGATCTAGACCAAAAATACTCTTACTCTCCGGTTTGTGTTGGGGTGCAACACCTTGCTCTCTACAAAGACCCTTTTTGTAGCCGTAATCTTAATAACTACCTCACTATGACGTTTGAAGATCACCGTTTTGACCACTTCTTTTTGAATCCGTCTGCTGATGGCATTAGCAGCTACAAGACCGCGATCGCAGACGCAACCGAAATCCTGATTCAACACTTTGCATCCTCCACGCAGGCCTACAGTGGTTTGATGCCACAGCAATTTAAGTTGCCTGAATTCAAAGGTACCCTGTGCCCCGAAAACGGCAGTCCCCTGTCCGACGTCTTGCAGCAAGTTGGAGAAATGGTGATTCAGCATTCTGCCAATGTGTCCCATCCGAGCTGCATTGCCCATCTACACTGCCCAACCCTGGTGCCATCGTTGGCAGCAGAACTATTGATTAGTGCCACCAATCAGTCCATGGATTCGTGGGATCAGAGTCCTGCGGCAACGTTTTTAGAGCAACGTGTAATTGAGGGGTTGTGTCAACTGTTTGGTTTTAACCAACAAGCAGACAGTGGTTTTGACCAGCAAGCAGACGGGGTGTTTACCAGTGGCGGCACCCAATCAAACTTTATGGGCTTGCTGTTGGCTCGCGATCGCTACGCCAAACGGCAGTTGCAGTGGTCGATTCAGGAGCAGGGTCTGCCGCCTCAAGCTTCCCGGTTTCGGATCCTGTGTTCTGAGGTGGCTCACTTCACAGTACGGCAATCGGCTGCCCTGTTAGGTTTGGGACATCAAGCGGTTGTGACAGTGCCAACCGATGCCGACTATCGCTTATCGCCATCCTATTTGGAGCAGCAGATCATCACCCTGAGACAGGAAGGATTGCTGCCGATCGCGATCGTTGCAACGGCTGGCACGACTGACTTTGGCAGTATTGATCCGCTAGCCGATATTGCGTCCCTGGCTCAAGCCCATGACCTGTGGTTGCATGTGGATGCGGCGTATGGCGGCGCTTTAATCATGAGTGATGTCTATCGTCATTTACTGGAGGGCATTGCGGCTGCGGATTCGCTGACGATCGACTTCCACAAGCTGTTTTACCAACCCATTAGCTGTGGTGTCTTTCTGCTTAAAGACCGGACTCACTTTGATTTGCTCAAATTACATGCCGCTTATCTCAATCCCGAAACCAATGAAGACATTGGTATCCTCGATTTGGTGGTGAAATCGGTACAAACGACTCGACGATTTGATGCCCTCAAGCTTTTTATGTCCATGCAGTGTCTCGGTCGCCAAACCTTTGCAGACATGATTGAGACGACGATCGACACTGCGCGGGAAATGGCTGTTCTATTGAAGGTTGACCCAGCCTTTGAGCTTGCTACAATGCCAACCATCAACACGGTTGTGTTTCGCTACGTTCCTCAAAGCCAACCCTCAAAGCAGACAACAGCGGCGTTATCCAATCAAATTAATCAAGCCATTCGTTTGAAATTGATACAAACAGGACAGGCTATTATTGCTCAAACGCAAATCGGCGATCGCATTTATCTAAAGGTCACGTTGCTGAATCCCCGAACCATGATCGCCCATCTCAAAAGCTTGCTAGAAGCGATGAGAGCGATCGGGAATGGGCTGGAAACCTCCCTGCTGTCTCCTACCAACGAGTGCTGATGTTCGTAGATGACAGTTGTTTTCAAAAGAGTACCTAATTTTGTCCAAATGCCAGTATTTGAGCAGCGCTCAGCCTAAAACCGGGGATGACTGTTGAAGCAAGGGGCGTGTCGCCTCTATAAACGGTGTCTTCGTATTGCCCATTCACCCACAGGCACAGCGTCACCTGCTGCCGCTCCGGGTCGATGATCCAGTATTCGGCAATCCCTCGCGCTGCATATTCCGTGCGTTTGTAGCGGTAGTCTCTATCCCGATTTTCTGCACCAGGCGACACCACCTCAACGACAAGAATGGGGGGTGGCATCTCCTGAGTAATGGTGTTGCTGCGTTGACCTGACAGGGTTGCGTACCCTTCTTCACTTAATACGGTGAGATCGGGTAAGCGCACCTTTGCTCGTTTACCACTCACCACAATTTCCATATCTTTGAGGTTGATCAGCACGATCGCAATATGTTTTGCCAATTCCAACATCAAGAGTTTGGCAAGCTTGCAGTTTTCTGGAGATTCGGTTGGCATCTCGACTAATACTCCATCCACCAGTTCATAGCGCGTGTCGGTGCCATCGTCATAGGCAAGATATTCCGCCATCGTCATTAACTTGGGGGCAATGGGTGCAGTTTGAGTCATGGCAGGAAGCTCCAGAAACGCTGCTGTAACGCTGTCAGGGTGGAAAACTGGATGCGCTAATCTTAGCAAATCTCAGTACGATCGCCCCTCTACTCCACTACTCGTCCGTTCCTCAGACTGATCGCTCTCCCTTCAATTGCAGCGCCACAGCAGAGACGATCGCCCTTCATCTGGTGCCGCTTGGCACTCCACCCCCCACCCCCTATCCATCAATCCGTGAGAATCGCTGCTTTCAATTCCTCAAGGGTTGCGCCAAGAAGGGATGCGGCGGAAGCCAAAAATGCTTCATCCTGGGTCTGCCGATAGAAGCGGGCAAGGTTTTGCAATGAAATTTCCAAGCCGTGTTTATCGTTGAATTCTGTGGTGATCTGGAGGTCTTGCAGGTAATTTGCTTTTGGCTCTTTACAGTCGATGAGTTCGCTGGGAGAGTCCACTTTATCCAGTTTCGGCGACCGCCCTTGGTAGACAGGCAATTAGAAGCGATGCACGCAAGGAAGCCTTGCTCTTTTGTTTGCATTAGTACTGTCTATAAGCTATATTAAATGGGTAGAGGGATTCAAACTGCATGCAGTTTAATGAACTTCATTGGCAAGCAATTTTTAGAGGTGGCAAGTGACGCAGACAGACATTCCAGACACAGCAGCGCAACAATCTGCAACCCGACAAGCTGCACAAGAATGCTTTCTGCCAGTCATGCGAGAACTTGCCCGGACGTTTCAGGCGTTTAGTGCTTACGATGAAGAGCACATTCGCCAACTGGACTTAACAGCACCTCAGTTTGATGTCATTTGTACGTTGGGCAATACGACGGGTATGACGATGGGGCAACTAGCTGAAAAAACACTCGTCACCAAAGGAACGCTGACGGGCATTATCGATCGCTTAGAGCGTAAAGGGTTAGTCCGGCGCGAAGTCCCACCCGAAAACCGACGCTGCTTCATGATTGTGCTAACTCCGGAAGGCGATCGCGTCTTTGAGAACGTTTTTCCAGCGCACATTGCACACCTGAAGGAGCGCTTTAATAAGCTCACCCAACAAGAGCTAGAAGAGATTGAACAGGCGCTCAAAAAGCTGCGAACGGTATTTTCGTGAGCAGAACTACCCCCCTGATCTGAACAAATTGCGCGGGTAGTATGGACGATCGCTTGCATAACCGACTCAACATACTACACTTGTATTACGAACTGTCCACTTTTGAAGGAGTACCGTAATGCATACACTTACCCGCACCGCCACCACTGACATGGAAGTCACCAGTATTCGCCTGGAGCGGGAGTTAAAGGAAAAACTCAAAGAACTCTCCGGCAACCAGGGGTATCAGGCACTCATCCGAGACGTTCTCTGGCAGTACGTACAGCAAAAATCGGGAGACTATCCGCTGCAAGCTCTCCCCGAAATCCGTGTGACGGTACCTGCCACTGCCCGCCAGGAAGAACGCTGCATGCTCACTGGCAAAATTATTCAGCCCAATGAACCGATGCTGTTAGGGCTGACGACTACAGGAGGCATGGTGCCCCTCAGCACCAGCAGCTTGCAGGACGTTTCAGCATGAGAACCGATCAAATTTGGCAAAACCGCACCGTTGCAGAGAGCTTCCTGACGGGTGTACGCGGTGCCATTCCGTTTGCAACGGAGCAAATTAACATTGCGTTGCGTGTCCTTGACGAGTTGCAGATTCCCATCAAGCAGGTTGCCGATTTGGGTTGCGGGGATGGCGCGATCGCCCATGCCATTCTCTCCCATTATCCAGACGCGCACGTCACCGCGATCGACTTTTCGGAACCGATGCTGGAGCAGGCAAAGCACCGATTGCAACCGTTTGGCGATCGAGTCACGTTGATACAAGCGGACTTGTACACGCCCGACTGGCAGACACGCCTGGGTAAGCAAACAGAGGGCACCTTTGACGCTATCCTCTCCGGCTACTGCATTCACCATTTGCCGGACGATCGCAAGCAGGCACTGTATCGTGAGATCTTTGACCACTTGTGCTCAGGCGGTAGTTTCCTCAATCTCGAACATGTCGCTTCAGCAGATCCCTGGGTGGAGGCGCTGTTTAACGACACGTTGGTGGATGCTGTTTATCAGTGGCATCAAACTCAGGGCGATCGCCGATCGCGTGAGGAGATTGGGCAAACGTTTGTTTACCGAGAGGATAAAAAGGCGAATATCCTTGCCCCGGTTGAGGTTCAGTGCGAATGGCTACGGGCGATCGGGTTCCGCCAGGTAGACTGTTTCTTCAAGTTTTTTGAACTTGCAGTCTTTGGCGGAGTCCGATGACCGGAATAGCGTGATTCCTGTTGTAGAGTTTTGATAGAAATACTTCCATCAAAAAATAGACTGGTGTGACTGAAGGATCCATCCCTACGTTGCAGCAGTCTATGCTCTACAACACAAGGTTGATCCTATGCCCTCAGATCAAAAGCCATCCCCTTCACAGTCTTCCACCGTTTCCAGCGCACCCGCTGCTGCCCCTTCCACTACATCGGCTCAAACGCCACCCACTCCAGTTCAGCCCAGAGCTGGTGCTTCGACGCCATCGACTAGTGCAGCAACGGCTTCCAGTGTCCCTCTCCGAGCACCCAGCGCGATCGACCTTAGCCGCTTCAATGCGTTGACAGGCGACTGGAAAGGCCAGCCGGTTGAAGACATGAAGCGTCTGTTTACCAAGCAAGTTATTTTAGACGACACCACCACCATTGACGTCGAAACAATCACCGTTCCCGGATACATCGGCATTACCGACGCTATCAGTGTCACCGATCCAGCAGGCAATACAGTCTCTGGTCACGCCGATATTGCTAAGTTTTTAGACAGAGACGGTTTATTTATTTGTACGTATCAGTGGCACAAAGAGCGCTACGGCACCCCGATCGACACCCGTAAACCGCTCAGCCCCGAAATCTTTCAAGAAGCATTTATTAAAAATGAAGGGCACCATGCCGGTGCGGTTGTGCCAGCGCAACGCTTAGATGGCTCAGGACAACTCATCAACTCCTTCGGCACGTTCAACGAACCCAATGACTATCATCGTGGCATGTACGGGAAGGATGGGTATGTTGCGGTAGCGCAACGGCTGGTTTTCCCTGCGTTTGTCACGCCTGCGCAGGCGCGTGGCTACACGAACTCCATCATCAACTGGATGGCGTTGCTCAATCCGTTTGCACAGTTTCCCAAAGACTACAACGGGGGCGATCCAACACGCGTTTCCGATCGCACAACCCTCAAAGAATTTTTGAAAAATGGTCTGTTGGCTTGTGTCGGTGATCCACGCGCCCTAACCTTCTTCAGCGACCCGGCCAACAAGACCTACTGTGCCGAATTCATGTTCATCAACCTGAATACGCCACTCTACCCCTTCAACCTAAAAACCATTACGGCGCTGTTAGATGGCGACAGTTTCAAAGCAAAGCAGGTCATGAATCTCAAGAGCCTGCAAAACAGCAAACAGGGAAACCTGCTGAGCGATAAGACAGGGAATCCCGAATTCAAAGCCTTTAACATCTCCATGCCACCTGTACCGGAAGATCTACCCCCTCTGGATGTGCTGATGGCGCAAAATGGGCAGACGATCGCGCCCAACAGTCTTCCCTTACCGCCATTTAAGATTTCGCAGGTGATTCGTCGCGCCTTCCGCACGCTGCTACCCCGCGAAAAATTTGGCGATGCAAAACTGGTAGATGCACAGGCAAGACTCTTTAAGTTTATGAAACCTGCCCTCATTCAACAGCTAGGGTTGGATAGCTTACCGTCCAGCGATCCTAAAGTGATCAGCGTCAGCCAGTTTGTGGATCAGGTCAGCGAACAGCTTGACAAGTCTTACAGTTCGTTTGCTGAGTTTGATGCGATGGTGGACGGCATCATGGCGAAAGCCGATGAAATGCTCGTCGGTGCAGGCGATCGCGAGTACTTTGTACCACCCCGCATCTACGTCGATCTGGGGCAAAACGACGGTGACGACAACTTGCCCAAAGGGTGGGGCTTCAAGCTAGAAACAGTCGGTGCCCTCGTCGCGCGGAGTGTAATCCGGGGTTAAGCCACTGCAACGTTTGGCGATACATAAGCAATAACCTGAAAGCGGGGCAGAGGCGAATTTAATCGCTTTTGCCCTGTTTGTGTAAGAAGCGGTTTGACGGCAAAAAGTGGTTAAGAAACAAGGATGCGGAGAACCGTACTACGACGCTTAAACAAGCTAGCAGAAGGCGTTGTAAAAGGCGGGTTTCCCCCATCATGACCTTCCCAAAAGACCCTGCTTTCTCAGTACGATCGTGATAGACAGAGCCGGAGGATCGTATGCAAGTTGGTCGCTTTTTTTCGTTAAAGCAGGGTCGGGTGGGGCAGTATTTAGCGTCCAGAGTTCTGGTTGTGCGATCGCCCTTTCGAGCAGCTTCACCGATCCTTTGTTACTTTGGCTTCGATCAACTCAAACAAGCACAAACCTTTGCCCAAACGCTTGCCAGGATGGGTGCCAGTTTTCAAATCCGTCGCAGTCGCATCATGCCGCAAGCTTACGAAATTCGACTGCGGGGACATAGTGACCTGGCGCGAACCTTGGCGTACTGGGAGCGGCAGAGCGAACAGCGAGTGCTGCTATCCGAGGCCAAAACGGCATCTCAAGCGAGGGGCAAGCAAGGGACGATCGCGGCTTAGAACGACAGTTGCAACCTGGGGATAAAGCCACTAAAATAGTACATATATACTATAAAAGTTCTCGCCCCATGACTAAGCACTACATTCTCAACCTAGATCCAGACGCCAAATACGACTGGGATCGTCGCACGCTGCGTGACCCCATTACGGCTGATCATCCTGCTTTAGCCGACCTTATAGCCCAGGAAGTAGGGGAAGACCCCGGCTCTTATCTCATTGCTGTCAACATCGAAGTCAAAGTGTTAGAAAAAGTTGCAGCCGAACCAATGAAACAGACGGCTCCAACTTTGCCCTCGCGACCCCAAACCCAACTGCCTCAACGAGCAGAATTGGTTGCTTGAGACGCTAAAGTTTACCTTTCAAGCGAGCTTACTGGCAGCATGTGCAGCTTTAAGGGAGTGATGGCATGAGCAAGACTGATGACACAAAACACGATGGTGAAACCCAATTACTCTTTATGACCTTTTGAGGATTATTTTATGAAACTAAGTCTCAGCCAGTATCCCAGTGCGATCGCGCAAGCAGCACAAGCTGTAAATGAGTTTGAATATCAAATTGGCGAAGTCCGTCAGCACCTTGCTCGCTTGGAAGGCAATGCCGAAATGGTGGTTGCCTTTGAAACTGGACTTAAGAATGACAATCAGCGGAAGGCTCGCCGCTTTGAAGTGCTACAGGTGAATCAAGAATACCAGCGTGCCCTGGATGCGCTGAACCGCCTTTCCACCGAAAAGGCGAATGCCCTGGCGCGGTTAGAGCATCTGCGCAATGAGTTCAGCGTGGCCAAGCTCGAAACCCGGTTGACGATCGCTCAAAAGCTGACTGGTTTAGAATCACGCGAACTCGTCGGTCTATAGCGACTTGTGTAGCAACTTGTTGTAACGATCGCGTAAGCGTCAGCAAGGCACCCTTCAGAAGACTACGAAGTGATACGATCGTGGCTTCTGTACCTTGCCGTTGTATGAGCATTACTGTAACACCCGAAGAAATTGAGCAATTCCGGGTTGATTTGGCAGATTACCCCGATGCGCTAGTCGCCCTTAATGAGATTGAGGACTGCGAAGGTGACTTAGAAGATGCGTCGATCGCGCTGGCAATTCAGGTGGGGCAAGAACCTGACACAAACGACCGCTGGATTGAAGGGGTCGCCAAACAATGGCGGCATATCCTTTGTCGCGCAGATCTTAAAGAGAGCCTGGAAGACGGGTTGACGGGTAATTTGTTACTCACTCTAACCGAACACACCATGCTGCCACTCAAACTTGCTACACCCGTCGCAATTTTTGTGGTGAAAACGGGTGTGCAAGATTTTTGTCGATCGTTTGAAGCCAAGATTCAGTAAGGACGACTTAGCCAAAGTTTTGCTTAAAGAACGTCGTCACGTCTGACCATGCGGCATCGGCGGCTACAGGGTCGTAGCGATAGCCATCGTCGCGCATGAATGTATGCTCGGCGTCGTATAGTCGCGTTGTATGCGCGATGTTTGCCTTACTGAGTGCCTCGGCGATCGTCTGCCGCCCGTCCTCTGGCACGTGGGTATCACGCGTCCCAAAGATGAGCAGTACCGCTTCACTGATTTCATCCATGCGTTGCAGAGTATCGGCTGTGCCTTTGCCAAGCTTACCGTTGTGAATGCCTGTGGGATAGCAACAAGCTGCTGCTTTGACCTCTGGCTGAAAGGCAGCCCGAAACGCAAGATGTCCTCCAATGCAGAACCCCATTGTGCCGATCTGGTTCGGGTTAACGACTGCATCTTGCTTGAGAAAATCGATCACCGCACGCGCATCAGCATCATACTCTGCGATCGCCGTGCGTCGTGCCGCGTCATTGCCTCGCATGCGACCTATGTCGTCAGGTTCAATCACCGTTCCTACTGGTTCCAGCCGATGAAAAATTTCGGGGGCCGCCACCACGTATCCATACCCTGCTAAGCGATCAGCCAGTCGTGTAATCGCACCACCCAGTTGATAGATATCGCTATAGAACACAATGCCCGGATAGCGGCCTACTGGCTTAGGAGCGGCAACATAGAGCCGCATCAGGCTGTCATCTACCCGTAGTTCAGCGTTGCGCTTGGTAATCTGCACGCGTGGCTCCCCTGGTGTGAATGGCGATCGATCTGAATTATGCCGCCTCTTGGAGGGCGACGGAGCAAACCGGAGGTCGATAACGGTTACAACTCACTGATCTCATAGATTTGGCTTCAGCAAGGTGTTAAACCAGATGACTAATATGGTGCACAAAGCGGTTCAAAGTGTAAGTCATTAAAGTTATAAAGCAATCTCACCTCTTTAAGGTCTTGCTTCTCCAACTCTCCGGTAAAAAGACAGCCGTCGGTTGACCAAACCAATCGGTTTCGATCCCACTCAGCCCATTCCCACTGCGGATATTTCAGAGTGACTCCAGTCGTCTCATTCTCAAGCTCGTGTTCATCCCAATAGCAACCTTTACCGGGCGGTGCTCCAATTTCCGCATGGGCAAGCTTCCGTAAACGCCATTCCTTTTTCAACGGTTTCTCGAACACATCTAAATCGTTCCATGCGCCCAGCTTATGCCTACCCAGATAAGTCCATCCGTCTCGTTGCAAGCGGAGGTAGTACACCCCTCGACATTCGCCGCCATAGTATTCGGATGGCTGATACGTCGTATCCTGACTCACCTCACTAGACTCTTGCATCAAATGGTGCCCATAACCGTCGTTTAGCCAGTAGGTGCGGTTACTGGTAAACAAGCCGCCACCATTCCAGCAGTCTCCCTTGCTTAACAAGGTGATTGCCTTCAGCCACGGAGCGCGGGAAATAGCCGTCCAGGAGCCTTTCGTCTCAGAGTTCCACTGCCCATTCATGGCGAAGTAGATCATGTACCTGCCATCGGGCGATAGGTCGCTACGACGCTCGTAGATCCGCCCTTTTAACCACTGAGCGAGCGTAAAGACATCGCTGCGTCTGTCCCAGAGTACGGTACACACCTGCTTAGAAGGTCCACGCCTGATCACAACGCCTACAGGCGCGTGGCTAGCAAAAAGAACATGGATTCTAGCGGGGAAGCGTTCCATCCAGGTAAGACCGTATCTCGACTATTTTGCAGTCCTGCTTACACAGAACTGTTAGTACTGTGGAAAGTCTAGCTCAGATGAGAGCTTCGTTTTGCATGCGCGATCGCGCCTTATTCAGGTAGCACAGCGCGATCGCGCATCCACTTACCCAGCCTTAGTGCGATCGACGTTTAGCAGCCTGGTAATAAACCTGCGACCCAGCGTTTGGCACAAAGCGACATGCTTGGTAAGACCGCACGAAACTTTTCCAAATCGGCTCGTCTGACACACGGTAGTAGGTTCCCAGCACAGGTCTGATCGCTTCCGTTGCCGTTTTGAGATGGTAATGGGGCATGTTGAGAAAAATGTGGTGCGCCACATGTGTCCCAATATTGTGGTGGATAGGGTTTAAGAAGCCGTAGTCGCGATCGATGGTCGAAAGCGCACCCTTCAAAAAGAACCAATCCTTGCCGCGATACCAGGGAATCTCCTGCTCTGTGTGGTGCAAAAACGTCACCAAATCAAGCCAGACGACAAAAACAAGATAGGGCACAAGATAATACTGCACCAAAAACAGCCAACCATAGAGATAGGTAAGGCCACCCAAGAAGCCAACCATCAGTAGCCAGAGGGTGGTACTGGTTAACACATCCCACTTTTCAGAGGGGCGGAAAAGCGCGCTGTCCGGGTGAAAGTGCGATCCTTTGCGATCGGACGAGCGACGGAACAAATACACCGGATACGCCACCAACGGGATGTAAAAGCGAAAGAGCTTCTCATACCAGGGCATCTGTTCATATTTTGCTTGCGACACCGGATACCAGCTTTCGTCCGTGTCCAGGTTGCCCGTATTGCTGTGATGCGTTCGATGGCTAATACGCCAACCGTGGTAAGGCACCAAAATTGGAATGTGGCACAGGTGTCCGATAAAGCTATTGAGCCACTTTTGGCGTGAAAAGGAGCCATGACCACAGTCATGCCCCACCACAAACAGCGCCCAAAAGAGAGTGCCTTGAGCCAACCAAAAAATTGGAAAAAACCACCACGCATTGATGGTGTAGGCGATCGCATACAGTCCAGCGATTAATCCAAGATCGAGGAAGAAGTAAGCGAGAGACTTCCAAACAGTAGGCTCAAAACAGTGGGCCGGAATACTTGCTTTCAGGTCTTGTAAGGTAAACGGCAGGTCGTTTATGGGAAGCGATGAGTCTAGCTCAGCAGACTCATTCAAAGCAATAAAGGGATGTAGCACGAAGTTTTCGATTTGACCTGATTTTACACAACGGCAATTATTCTACTGCCATATTGTCTCAATCTGGATAAGCGGGATCACTGATCCGCAAGCATTTTCTCATCTATGAAAGAGCATCATCAGGATCTTCAAATCTGAAAGGGAACCGCCGAAAATACGGATACAGTTGTGAAATTCGTTACACGTTAGCCTTAGCAACTGCTCGCTCGAACATCAACACCCCGATCAACCATCACTTATCGCTTCAACAAGATTTTGAACAACAGCAGCGATAACGAAGCTTCTCCCGATCTTTTGTGCTGGTCATACCAATGCCCTAAATTCAATGTACAGATGTTTGAAGGGGCACAAGGTCTTGCGCCCGTAAGTCAATCACTGAAGATTAGGAACTCTTGGCTGTACTAACGCTTTGCCGTTAGATTGCGATCGCCACCCAGCCCTAAGTTAGTTTGCTGTTCCATCAACTTTAGGCTTTCCACTTTATCAGTTGGCATGGCTTTAGACATTAATGCACGTGGGTATAAGACTGTACGCAGCAACAACCATCCCATCCGCAATTCTCCTGGTGCCGCTTTGGGTTGCCATTGACCCGGTTGGCAGAAAAGCCATTCGATGAAGCGCCGCTGTTGTTTGGGCGTTGTCTCTTCGAAAGCAAGTTTAACAGTCAAGGCTTTAGCGCTAAACCGGGTTTCAGTAACGGTTGCTGGAAGCCGCAAGTTTTCGGCAGGAATCGTCAAAAAAGTCGGTTTATTGGAACCCAGAAAAGCGCGAATAGCAGATTCCGAAAAAAGAGTCACTTCCGCACCGAGTTCAGAGATGCGAGTGGTGATGCCCTGAATATACTCTTCTGACCGTTCTAACTGAACAACCCGTTGCTGCTCAAGCCACGCATAGGGCTCCAACCTGGGAATATCAAAAAAGGTGAGAATGGCAACTGCCAAAACAAGCGCGTTATATACGCCCCAAACTAACCCCAAGCGAATAGATTCACTCGTGAGTGCATTTGTGGCGATGCCAATGTGAAAGGCGAGCATATAGGACTGCCAGGCCAAGCTGGAGATCGTCAGCATAAGCAGGACAATCAACGGCAGGGCCAACCTCCAGTTGAAGACACCTTTTGCCTGAGTTGTGCCTTTTGGAGTCACCCGAAACCCCTTAGAGAACGGTTTTAGCAACGTATGTATAACCGTTGCCGACACAGGAAAACAGTTCATCACGGCATAGACATCGGCAATCAAGGCAGGATTTGCCCGATGGTTTAGCCAGGAAAAGGTTGCAAGCTGAATTAAGTAAAGCGGCAGGTAGAAAGAAGACCAATCCCGAATGGTGGTGATAATTGGTGCAATTTGCAGAAAGCTAACAACAATTGGCAGAACCAGAAAGATCACACGAGCGGGACTGTTAAACCACTGAAAAATGCCCTCTAGATAAGCAATACGCTGACGCAAGCTAAGTCCAGGGATAAAGAGTGGGTTTTCTTTCAAGAAAAATGCCTGCAAACTTCCCCGTGTCCAACGCTGTCGCTGAGTAACTTGGGCGGGCATAGCTTCTGGAACCAAGCCAGCACTCAGATTCTCGTCCAAATAAATAACCTGATAGCCTTTTGCCGCAATCCGAATGCCTGTAAAAAGGTCTTCGGAGACACTCTGAGTCACAAAGCCACCCACGTCTTGTAAAGCACGGCGTCGCATCACAAAAGAGCTTCCGTAGCAGAGAGAACTGTTGGAACCATCTCGAATGAGCTGATCGTGGCGACCAAAAACTTCGTTTTCGTGCGGGATTTCTTGCTCCAAGCCCAAATTCTGAGTAAAGGAATCGGGATTGTAGAAACATTGGTGGGTTTGCACAATGCCAATCTTCTGGTTCTGGAAGAAACCCACAGTGCGGATGAGGAAGTTGCGGGTCGGGATGAAGTCGGCATCAAAGACAGCAATCAACTCACTGTCGGTTTGGTCGATCGCATAGTTCAAATTTCCCGCTTTGGCATGCTGATTAACGGGTCGGGCAATGTAGTGACAGCCTAGTTCTGCTGCTAGCGCTTTGACGTCCGGTCGTTTTCCATCATCCAGAAGATAGACCGTTTTATGAGCATAGTCCAATGCCTGACAGCCAATAATAGTACGGCGCAGAATAAAGGGAGGTTCGCTATGGGTTGGAATGAAAATGGCAACCGACGGTAAAAACGTACCTCTTTCTACAGCGATCGCGTAGCAGTTGGCCTCGTGACGACGATCGCGTTCACGTAGCATCAAGAAAAGGCGCGTGGCCGCATTGCTAATTACCAATATTTCAGTCAACAGCAACGCGAGGCTAAAAAAGCCAGTCAGTGGAGTCGATAAGTTTAAGGTGCTGAACGATCGCCACGCCAGATAACGAATAGTTAGGGTTAATAGAATACCCACGACGATCGTCCGTGACCAACGGCGCGGTTCTGGTGATAGCTTCATCACAACCAACACAACGAGCAAAAGGATGCCTGTCGGTGCCAGCAGATAATGTCCATCTGCCACTGCTTGAACAAGCCACGAAGGGAAAAATTCTTGCAGCCAAGCGTATTGGGCAAATATCTGAGCCATCTTCCCCGTGTGGCTAAACCAGGCAATGCTAGGCCCAGTAGCCAAAGCAACAGTGCCTAAAAAAGCCAGTGTTGCTTTACGGAGACTGTATGCTTTCCAGTTGAAACCCTTGCGAGTTTGACGCTTGTCTTGAGAAATAGCCATTGTTTCTTCTCCATCAGACCCGAAAGGAGGACTGTCTCGACACAGAACAGAATAAAGGATTTATGAAGTTTTGTTAAATTGGGTGCCCTTAATGTTAGTTGAGTCGCCCAGTTTCAGTGTGACCGCGATCAATACTTGGCCTCAAATATGCCTGTCGTCTAGCTAACTGAGAATACGGCTGAGGTTTTTACTCTCATAGCACTGATAGGCAGTTTACAAAGTGTCCAACCGGTTCTACCGGTGCTTAAATCCGCAATTCATGCTTTGAAACACTTGTCTTACCATCAGAATTGGCCACAACTTTCAAGTCTCAACGAAAGAACGACCAAATGCAGTTGACAGTCATTTGAAGCGATTAGAATCAGGCATTTCTGTAAGCATTGTTCTCATGTGCAAATTGCTGTGCTTCATTCCGTTGCCACGAAAAAATCTTTGCTATGCAAAAAGCTATTGACATACAAAAAGAAGACCAGATCTGACAGATCTGGTCTTCTTCCTTTAAGGAGTGGATACTACAGCCGTTTGCTATTTGCCATCATGATCGGCATCACCTGGCACCGCTCTTTCAACGCGATCCCAAGCATCCCGAGTGGCATGTTTTGCTTTTTCCCAGGCTAAGCGGCCACCACCATGCTGTGTCTCATAATGCTGACGAAGGGTCGGTTCTGCCTGGTCATAGGTTAATCCCTGTTCGTTATGAGATGAGTACCCTTCATAGCCAGTCCGATAAGCGGGTTCATAATCGGTATAGTCGTAGTCTGGCTCCACGTAAGGGCGCGATGCATAATTTTCACGCCAGTAGGCATCTTCAACGGTAGGATTGACGCGCTCAGCAACACCTTTGCCCGCTAAGCCGCCACTAACTGCACCCACAACCGCGCCAACAACTGCACCAACAGGGCCTCCAACCGCACCGCCAATAGCGGCACCAGCCGCACCAGCACCGGCTGCACCAACCCCCGTACCAACTGGGTGAGCACCTGGTGCGCCTGTGATTGGATCAGGGTTCGCATCGGGATTGTTGGTTTTTCTAATATCGTTAGTCATTGCACATTACCTCTCAGTTCGTCTGGCGGCAACACTTGTTAGCATGCCGATAACTAACGGTACTAAGGGCATTACCTCAGCGTTTATGCCAAGGGTAGGATTTGGCGTTCGTCACAAAGATACAGATCCGGAGAGGGACCACTCGATCACGGTCAGAATTCATCTAAATCCAGAGACTGCAAAATGAAGTATTTTTCTCCAGGACGTGGCGACAATTCGTTCTCGACTAAGGACTGGTTCTGGGGATGGGTGTGCCAAACGGAGCGACACTAGACGGTTGGCCTGAGGCTGGTGGGGTTTGCAACACCCCTGGATTGGCGGACTGGTTAGGATTAGGAGTCCCAAAAATGTTAAAGGGATCAGCAGTCGGCGGGACAATGGTGGGACTGATCGTTGGATTAGGCGCGAGTCCAGGTGTTTGATTCGTTTCAACCGGTTGGGTCGCCAGCGCAACGCGATCGCCACCCACCTGTCGCATCACATCTAAAATCTGTATCACGTCGTTATAAAACGCGGTCTGCGACGCATTCAGTACCAATAAGCCATCGGGATTTTTTTGGTGATAGTCCTGGAGTTGCTGAAAAAGCTGGGCGCGATCGACAAACTGTTTATTGACAAAAGTCTGACCCGTTGCACTCACGGTCACCACCAACATTTGGCGCATCTGGGTTGCGCCCGTACTTGCCTTTGGTAGATCAATCTCAATGCCCTGCTGGCGAGTCAACTGGAGCGCCGCAAGGATAAAAAACGTCAGAATGCAGAAGATGACATCAATCAGTGGAATAATCTGAATCTGAACTTCCTCGGTCGGCATATCAAGGTTAATTTTCATTACACCAATCCTTAGACAATGGTCCAAAAGCGTGTCAGAACAAAAAATACGAGGTGTCGCGATCGACAGTTACAGGACGCCTTACGGCTCTTTGCCCATCTTTTGTGACCAGTGCTGCCGATACAGTAGTTCCAGATCGTTTCCAGCTTTGCGGAAAACCCTCACCTGGTTAAACAGAAGTGCTTGAAATAAGCGGTAGAACGCCAGACTCAAAATGGCAACCACCAGTCCGCTGGCAGTGCTAATAAGGGCTTCACCAATGCCTGTTGTCACGCCTGCTGTTGATGCCGTACCCAGATCGCCAATGCGAATCGATTTCAACGAGATAATCAAGCCAATGACCGTACCTAACAGTCCTAGTAATGGTGCGAGTGCAATGACTGCCTCCAGGACTTTGTCCCCTCGCCGCATAGATGCGAGTTCTTCGTCTGCTGTCGCTTCTAGCGATAAGCGAAACATTTCGGGATCCGCGTTCTCCAGTTGGAAGGGGCTGTAAAGAAACCGTCCGATCGGTTGTTCGTGGGCCTGCCGAGCAATTTCCTTTGCCGTTGCCCAGTCTCGTCGGGCTGCATCTAGAACCCGATTGACAATTTCTCGTTCTTTAAGCAACACATTAGTCCAAAACCAGATCCGTTCAATAATGACGCTGAGCGCCAGAATTGAGAGAAACAGCAGAGGCAAAATGGTGACTCCGCCCTTTTGAAAAATTTCCGCAACATTCACAGTCTGTTTAACCCTCCTTACATTTCCGCCTCAGATTTCAGTCTGCTGTGCTTGTCAATCTGAGGCTACTCAATTTTAGAGATTCAGAACCCCTTTTTTAGAGATTTAGAACCTCATTCAAGCAGACAGGCGAAACTTCAGTCAAAACTATGCGAAATGTTGCAGTTTTTCTTGCACGACCTCGCTTAAAGGGGACGATCGCAAGATTGCTAAATTTGCTAAAAACGGCCCGCTTCAAGACTACATCATGAGGTTTAACCAACCGTCTAAAGAAAGATTTCAGATGGCCTGTTTGACGTTTCCACTTTACCGTACTGATGCTCGCCTAAAAACGGGTAGGTTATCCACACCGGAACTCTTATCAGCAATCTGCCAAGATTTAAATGTAATTAGAGGAGAACATTCATGAAAGACTCAATCACAGGTTGGTATCGTACCGTCATTCGTAATCCTAAATATCGCTGGTGGATTATTGGCGGTTCTTTACTGTATCTACTTAGCCCCTTTGATATTTCTCCAGACTTTATTCCTGTAGTTGGCTGGATTGACGACGGTCTCATTGCGACTCTCCTCGTTGCTGAACTTTCCACCTGGGCACTGGAGCGGCTAAAAGCTCGTAAAGGCAATGATCCCACTCAAGCAACGGGTGCAGCAGGCCCAGAGTTTACATCAGACGCTACAACGGTTGATGTCAATGCTGTCTCTTCAGATTAGGAATGTCGGCAAACAAGCCCGCCCAGCAATCGCCTCATTCTTTGCTCAAAAAACAGGAGCAGGAGTTCACGGATGAACCCCTGCTTTTTGCTTTTGATAGATGCGTTCTTGGGCTACACCGAAGCCACAGACTCTTTTGCCAGGAACTTCTCTAGTTCTGTCAGCGCATCAGCATCGACTTTAGTCTGCATGGGGCAAAACTTCGGTCCACACATGGAACAAAACTCAGCCGTCTTATAAATATCCGCTGGCAGAGTCTCGTCGTGATACTCTTTGGCACGTTCAGGATCAAGCGAAAGCTCAAACTGACGGTTCCAGTCAAAGTTATAGCGGGCCTGGGAAAGTTCGTCATCTCGATCGCGTGCCCCAGGTCGATGACGCGCAATATCCGCAGCATGAGCCGCAATCTTGTAAGCGATCAAGCCGTTGCGCACATCTTCTGCATTCGGCAGACCCAGGTGTTCTTTGGGCGTGACGTAGCACAGCATAGCTGTACCATACCAACCTGCCATTGCAGCACCGATCGCCGACGTAATGTGGTCATACCCTGGCGCAATATCGGTTACCAGTGGCCCCAGAACGTAAAAGGGGGCTTCTGAACATTCCTCCATCTGCTTCCGGACATTGAACTCAATTTGATCCATTGGCACATGACCTGGCCCTTCCACCATCACCTGAACATCATGCTCCCAGGCTTTGCGGGTAAGCTGCCCCAGGGTTTTGAGTTCTGCTAACTGTGCGGCATCTGAAGCATCATGGGTACAACCAGGACGCAATGAATCGCCCAGACTAAAGGAGACATCATAGCGCTTGAAGATTTCGATGATGTCCTGAAAATGGGTATAAAGAGGGTTTTGCTTGTGATGGTGCAGCATCCAGCGAGCAATAATGCCCCCCCCGCGAGAAACAATGCCCGTGATTCGATCGCGCACTAAGGGTAAGTGTTCGATCAAGATCCCTGCATGAATAGTCATGTAGTCCACGCCCTGCTGGGCATGCTTTTCAATGATGTGCAGGAAGTCGTCGGGGGTTAGTTTCTCGATCGTGCCATGAACGCTCTCCAAAGCCTGGTAGATCGGCACGGTTCCGATCGGGACGGGTGAAGCCTTGATAATGGCCGTACGAATTTCATCGAGATCACCGCCGCCAGTCGACAAATCCATCACGGTATCAGCGCCATACTTGACTGCTAACAGCAGTTTGTCTACCTCTTCTTGCAAGTTAGACGAGTTAGGTGATGCTCCAATGTTCGCGTTGACTTTGCATTTAGAGGCGATGCCGATCGCCATTGGCTCCAAATTTGGATGGTTAATATTTGCAGGGATAATCATACGCCCCCGCGCCACTTCTTCACGAATCAGTGCCGCTGGTAAATTCTCCCGTTGTGCCACATACTGCATCTCTTCAGTCAGCAAGCCTTGACGCGCATAGTGCATCTGGGACACGTTGTTTTGCCCACGCCGCTTTGCGATCCATTCTGTCCGCATATTCGATTCCTCAGATAAACAGCTTCCCTCCGCTGGTATTACCCAGTCTCAGGTTCTAAGGGTCTATCTCAGCCTGCATTCGCAGGCACCCCTAGCTTGGCTGTCATTCTATCACCTCTATGAGGTTAGGGTAGATCAATGAGGTTAGGGTGAGTCAAACCCTATCAAGGCGCATTACCGCAAAGGCTCTTGCTTTTGCCACAAAGCCTCTTGCTTCTTACTAGAGGCTGTCATCAATTACGACTACGCCTTGCTTCTAGCAAGGGTTTCAGCACCTAGCCTCATGGGTGGAACGGGCGCGAAACTGCTGATACCAAAGCTTTCGGAGCTTAATTGATGACGCGCCCTAAGCTTTTGTGGTGACTCGTTTCCGCAACAAGCGGTTAATCGTCACTTTGACGTTGACTGGCGTATGTAGTCGATCAACAATTTCCAGGCGAGGTGGCGTGTAGAAGCCAAGCTTTTGCTGCAACAGTAACCAGAAAAATGGTAAATCCTCAACAAGATAGCGCTTCCAGAGGCGTTGTGGGTCGCAATAAATTCTGAATAACCACTCAATCCCTAAACGGCTCATCCATTTGGGTGCGCGCTTGAGAACACCCGCTTCAAAATCGATCGTCGCTCCGACGGCCATGAAAATCTTGACGTGAGGAAATTTGTGTCTGTACTTATAAATCCACTTTTCTTGCTTTGGTGCACCAACCCCAACGGCCAGAACAGTAGCCTTGGACTGATTAATCATCTCAACGATTTCCAGACATTCCTGTTCGTTCTTCTCAAACCCAAAAGAGGGTGAATGAGCCCCAATCACAATTTCACGATTGATGCGTTCATTAATCTTGTTCTTTGCCTGCTCGGCAACGCCTTGAGCACCGCCTAGCAAGAAGATCTTCACATCATCGTTGTACTTATGAAAGTCACAGAATCTTGGGAAGAGGTCGGAGCCTGAAACTTTTTCTTTAAAGGGCGTGCCTAGAAGCTTGGATGCATACATTAACACCTGGCTATCACATACTTTATAGTCTGCAAGGGCATAGGCTCTAAGAAAATCTGGATCCTTTTGCAGCTTCATGACGTGATCAACGTTTGGGGTTAACACAACACCACTATGAAGCTGATCGAGCAATTCCTGCATTGATAGATTATCAATGGAAACGTTGAGGATGTTAATCTGACTGGGTTCAAGATCAACCTCTAGGCCAAGGCTTTCGTTCAATCGTGCTTGTGTCACAAGTGCATCATCTAGCGTCCGTTTGTCAATGACACCATCCTCTAGAAGAATTTCTCCTAGTAATTGCCAACCGTGTGTTCTAGCTTGCTGACGTTGCTTCTGTAGAGCTTGATCAAGATGGCGCTGATTGATCATGCGCTTCTTCAGAAGAATAGAGCCTAAAGAATTTCCAGTCATGTTCGTCGAATTTAGTGGATGGAGCCGTCAGCTTGCTTACTAGCTTTTTGAAATCAGGCTTTCAAAGCGTTTAGCTAAATTCCTGAACCAAAAGCAATCAATCTCTTTACAGAAAAGCTGATGTTTAATGACACAAACTTCTTAAAGCAAAAACATGCTTAAAAACTGACTAAACGTAAAACAAGTGTAAGTAACGTAAGACAGCTTTGTTCATAAAAAGGTCTGCTATAAGAGCGATACATGCCTTGGGTTGTCTCGCGACATGTCTAATATAAAGTGAGGGAACTGGGCAAAACTGCCATTACTGAACGGCTTCATAGAAAAATTACTTGAGCCGTAGCAATATTAAGCTCCATCTCACTTTTCGCTTAAGAATAATTAAAAGGCTGTAGGTAATGAGCGATATACTGCTCTACGCGCTCATGTCCTTGAACTCCAGTAATAGAATAGCCAGTAGTGGCGACAAGCTCATGTGCTTCTCTTTACAAAAAGTTTATTAATTTTCCTATGGGCTACATAATGAAGCTAAGCCTTGTGGAATTGATGGAAAGATACCTCAAAAGGTCTATTGATTTTTATGTCTCTACCTGGTGTCAAAATCACAGTCAAGCTCTTTGCTGCGTATCAAGAGGCTTGCGGTGTTTCAGAAATGCAGATGGAAGTTGATCGCGGCACAACGGTGGTAACGGTACGCGATCAACTCATTGCTGAGCATCCTCAGTTAGCGCAGTGGCGTGACCTGACACGCTTTGGGCTTAACTTACAGTTTGTTCCACCGGATACTGTGATGCACGACGGCGATGAGGTTGTTCTCATTCCGCCCGTGAGTGGTGGTTGACGAAACTAAAGAATGTGCGACGTCCAGTGTTCTGCGTTTTCACAAACCGCGTGGGTGATTACGCATAACGCTCGAAGGCCAGCTGTACTAAGCGATCGACCAACACTGGAAAGGTAATGCCGCTGGCTGCCCAGAGTTGGGGATACATGCTGGTAGCAGTAAACCCGGGCATGGTGTTGATTTCGTTGATGAAGACGTCTCCGGTTGCTTCGACGTAAAAGAAGTCTACCCGTGCAAGCCCTGCGGCATCGATCGCGCTGAATGCCTGGACTGCCATTGCCTGTATTTGTGTTGCGATCGATGCTGGCAGGTCAGCAGGAATGATTAAGTCAGCTTTGCCTTCGGTGTATTTAGTCTCGTAGTCGTAGAAATCGCTTTGATAGGTGATTTCGCCGATAATTGAAGCTTGGGGCTGATCGTTACCAAGCACGGCACACTCTACCTCCCGGGCAACCACACCTGCTTCAACAATGAGACGGCGATCGTAGCTGGCAGCGCTGTCTAAAGCGGCTTCAAGCTGAACACGGGTTCTCACTTTCGAGATGCCAACGGATGAGCCAAGGTTAGCTGGCTTGACAAAACAGGGATAAGCGAGTGCAGCTTCCAGTTCGTCACACAGTTTAGGATCGATACCAGAAGGTGACTGGACCTGAGCGCGGCTGACGGCTCTGTAGTTGACTTGAGGTAAGCCAGCTTGGGCAAACACCATTTTCATAGCGAGCTTATCCATACCGATCGCCGACCCCAGGATGCCAGAGCCGACAAAAGGCACCTGCATTAGTTGTAGTAATCCTTGTACTGTTCCATCTTCGCCGTTCGGACCATGCAAGATGGGAAACCAAACGTCCACCTCGGCAACAGTTGGAGGCAAGAGCCAGCGAACGGAGGGGTTTGCAGGCTGGGTGTCTAGTACGATTGGCTGACCCGATGTAAGAACCTGCTGAGCGATCGCGCCGTCACACCACTGCCCATTCTTTTGGATATAAAACGGTAAGAGGGTGTAGGTCGTATCGTTTGGGCGGGTGCTGAATGCTTGCGCGATCGCGCGTGCTGAGGCGATCGAAACCTCATGTTCTCCAGAGCAGCCCCCAAACAATAGCCCGACGCGTCGTTTTGTCATGAACCCATGCCTTCAGTGCTGATAGAAGCCGCCGTGAACGATCGCAGCTCAACCTTTATAGGCTCTCATGGTATACCCTACAGACTTCCTTGCCAAACTAACTCTAGGAGTTGCTGAGTCTTTGGTCATGGGTTCTTCTTAGGAAGAGCTGTGAATGGAGAATGCCCGATAAAAGGGTGTAGTTGTTTTGCCGCAATACACCCTACAAGCACGATGATTGCGCTCATTCAGAGCTGTGTTAACTTGGGTAAAGCTCAAAAGTCGCATGGTCAAACCTGATCAATGTCTCAAGAGATCCTAAAGTCTTGCAGCTTAGTCTAAAACCATGGAAATTTTATTTTTGTTCTTGATGTGTTTGAAAGGGCTGTCTTCCCTCTTAACGGTGTGGGCAAATCTCAAACTTATTAAGCCAGAAAATAGCGTAGTGTCAGACTTTAGCGAGAAGCGATTAAGTCGATCGATTAAATATCACGGCACTATGGCCTTCTTTGAAACGATCTTTGCCTGCTTAATGGTGATTCCTTTGGTTTCAAAGACAGAGGACATGAAGTACATTTTCGTCGGGCTTCTTATCTTATTGGCTTCAGGAGCGATCGAGGATTTTGCAGCACTCCTCACCTATCGTCGGGAACTCGCAAGGCGACGACAGACCTCATAAAATCAAACAATATTCTTGGTCGCATAATTGCGGCACATTCGATGGTTAGCCCATTTCTCAGTCCCACCAGAAGTACCAGTAAGGCGAATTGAGCAAGGTGCCTGCAAGATTGCCGATTGATTCGCAGCCTTGCTCAACAATGTCAGAACAATAAAAGTACTGTTCCCATGCCAGTTCAACGGCAGTTGCCTGATCATGCGGTGGGTTCGCGACGACGCATTCCACAACGTCACCAGACATCCCAACAATCTGTATTCCAAACTGGGCTTGCCATCGGCGAAAAAAGGCACAGTGAACTTCTGCTTCGGGGCAAGCGTTCCACGCTCCGTACTTTAGAACTGCTGGTAATTGCCACGGCTCTTTGATGGTTGCCAGACCCAGGAAGACCTCTGGTTTAATGTCGCCTGTCAAGATGTCTCGATGCAGCGATATTGAGCCCTTTTCAGGTACATCACCCGGCCAGGTACCCAGCATTTCTTCGGCCGAGAATTCATATTCTGCGGCTTCTTCACGACGTTGGGCAAGCCACTGATCGACATCGACCTTCAGCGATCGCTGAATGGTTTCAGCAGTGGACTGATCGTTGAAGGCGGCCGTTTCATCAAGGCGTTGAAGCTCCTCCGCATCGCCGATGAGGAAAGGATATTCGCCTGTTTTTGGAAACAACTCACGACGCGAAAAGAGCGTATCCAATGCGTCAGAACCAGCAATCTTTAAAGTTGTGAATATCAATTGCTTACTTGAGAGGTTTTCGGTTCACTTTAACCAATGCTTCTACCCAACTACAAGCCGCGATCATGGCGATTTCACCATTGAGTTGAATCATGGCAAAACTAACGCCGATACCAGATTCATCTGCTGCGATCGCGCTGCTTCTAAAGTCTAGCGACTTTTACACCATTGATTGGCAATTCACCTTCGTGAAGCTGTTGAGCAAAATCTGGAATGAATTGTTTCATATTGCTTTCGTATGCGATAGGCCATAAGATTTTCAGTCTCTCTCTAGCTTGCTCGTTGATATAAACAGTTCCTGATTTTTCAATAAGCAGCATTGCTACATGTCCACGATTTTCTGTCACAGTAAAAATGTAATCATCTTTATCTCTTTTCATCGACAGTTTCAAGTCATCTAGAACTTCTATAAGCTCGTGTTCATACAGGGCGTACTCCATTTTGCCGTCATGAAGCAAAGCCTGATTTAGTAGCTTTTCAATCTTTTTTGCAGTCATAGAAAACACTCAACGACTACTAAGCTGAACGTTTCTGTCCATAGACTCAGTTGGAGTGACAGACAGAAACGTTCTATATCGATTAATTGATCGCCCTATGCGTAAACGTTAGAACGGCTGACAGTTGCCAAGGCTTCGACCAGGCTACGAACAGCGGCGATCATGGCGATTTCGCTATTGAGTTGGTTGATGGCGGCACCCACACCGATGCCAGATGCACCAGCCGCGATTGCCAACGGAGCGGTCACATTCGACAGACCAGACGCACATAGGACGGGCACCTTAACTGCGCGGGAGATTTCGTAGGCAGCCGCTAGGGTAGGAGCGGCTTTTTCGATGAGTCCCAGGGTACCAGCGTGGCTAGGCTGGCTGCTGGTGCCGCCTTCGGTTTGAATGATGTCTGCTCCAGCATTAACGAGGGCTTCTGCCAGTTGCACCTGTTGATCGAGGGTCAGGATGTGGGGCACGGTAACGGAGAGGGTAATGGTGGGCAACAACTCGCGCGTTTCACGCGTCAGCGCCAGCACTTCATCCGCTTCAAAGCGACGACCCTGGGCATAGAAGCTGTCGAAGTTACCGATTTCAATCAAGTCAGCCCCGGCATCCACGGCAATGACAAACTTCTCTGGCTCGACGGCAGAGACGCAAACGGGCAAAGCGGTCAGTTGTTTGGCTAACCGCACTAGGGCTGGATCAGCAGCAATATCCACGAAGGTTGCACCACCCCGATCGGCTGCCTTAACTGTTGCAGCTACGCGATCGGCATCGAAATTGTGCAGACCGCTAATAATCTTAAGGGCGCGTCCGTTGTCCAGAGCACTGTGTAGCGTGGGAAGGATCGTCATGGTATCTCTACTCAAATTCGTACCGTCCATTCTGCCATCCAATGCCAGGAGATTCCAGCGTTTAGTCGCAAAGGCAGCACCCTACTCTACGCCAGCACAGATTTCAGCGGCACTCACCCGTGACACCTCTGTGCGTTTTTTGGGTGTGAAGGTGTAGTCGTACATCAGGTCTTCCATGCAATCCCGAAGCTGATAGGCCGTTGCAGACGGATTACTGGGCTGTTGCCGACAAACTTTAACCGCGATAAATTCAGGGATGACAGTGCGTTGTTTCGGTACAAAGCTATGGTCGTACAACAGATCTTCTAGACACTCTTTTAACGCTTCGTTCTGGGGGGAGATGGGTGGTCTAGTCGTTTGAGCGATCGCGTCGTTGGGTAAACCAACTAGTAAACCCAGAAGCAAACCGTGATAAGCCAAGTAGTGTTTGGGCATATGCATTATCCTGCCGGGATCGAACTCACTGCTGTTCGGTTGTCTTTAAAGACTTACGACTAGCGCGACAGTTCCAGACCAGAGCGCTTTTGTGAGTAATTCTCTGCGCAAGGAAAGGATGACCGTTTGACTGCATGCGCTGCAAATTTGATTGTAGAACGACTCAAAGCGTCGTTAAACTTGCTCACAATGCTGCTGAATATGAACGTTTCGGTGCGCCATCGCTTGCTCGAATAAGGGCGTTGGGAGTGCATCTTCGATCGCCCAAACGCCTGGTTTTTTGAGTTCGCCTGACAACAACAGTTGAACAACGCTGCCCGTACCATAGCCAGCCGCGATCGCGGTATTGTCGTGTACCAGCGTGGCGTAGCTCTTAGCGGGTTGGTTATCCTTCTGACCACTCGTTTCCACTCGAATGGCAACGCCAATGCCGCTAAAGCGATCGGTCACATCCGTCATAAAGTGGCTGACATAGGACAAAAACTCGATCACAGCGCGAGTTTTGAGTAGACGGGGATGCCACCAACGAGCCACGCTCCAGGTGAGAAAGTTGTAGAAGTCAGGCACCGTGCCAAATTTAGTAATCACCGTTTTGACGGGAAAGGCACTAGGAATGGTGAAGGCTTCGGGTACGTCGAACCAATACACCCCAACGCGGCCATAGGGCGGGGGAAAGTCTACCACTTCGCGATCGCTATACGGTTTCACAGCTTGCCAATGCCCATTCAGCCATGCTTGAAACGGACGCTGTAAGCCCAAGAACGTGGTTCGCATGACCGTGACGCCTGCACCACCAGAGCCCGCAACCACATAGCTAAGATGCACCGTATCCGCCGCATCAAGCTGCTCAATGCTCTGCCGCACCATGCTGTTGGAGATGCCAGGAAAGATGCCTGTATTGACGATCGCCGTGATGCCTGCCGCTGCTGCTGCCTCACGATAGGCAATCGCGGTGCGCGTGTAGGATGGGTGATCGCTGACATCCACATAATCAACCCCGGCGGCAATACAGGCTTCTAGCACTCTGCCATCGCGATGATGAAAGGGGCCTGCACAGTGCACCACCACATTATGACTGCCATCCTTAGATCGCAACGCTTGAATCGCTGTTGTGAGCCGCTCTCGTTCGTCTAAATCTAGTTCTAAATAGTCGAACGGCGAGCCCAAGTTGGGAAGTTCTTTCAAATGTTGGCTTCGACCCGTAATGGTAATTTTGGCGTCGGTGTGGGCAGCGAGGTCAGCAGCCACTTGGCGACCGATCCGTCCTTGTCCACCTAAGATCAAAACTTGCTTGGTCATTATCCTTCAATCAACGTTGTTTACTGTCACACAGAATTTATCTTGATGAGAACATTAGAACTGACACGGTTAAAGCTGAAATCTCGTTGTGATGCAGGCATTAGCGTCATCTTTTCTTAGCCCGCCAAAAGGGAAGTCTCTAAAGTTCCCTTGAGAAGGGAGCTAGAGACGCTTTTCTGCGTCGGTTCTCTTGCTCTGCAAAAAGAGCTTGCTCATCCATTGGACGGATAAAACGTCTGTTTAGCAATACTGCTGCTTTACTCGCAGTCGATCGCGATCGTAGCGAGGTTGTGAAGATCTGCAAAGTGGCTCTAGAGGGAGGTGAACGTTACTTTTATGCTCTAGCCTGTGGGCAGTTTAGTGGGGTGACTCGTGTCTAGAGTGAAACCAAAAAAAGAGGATGATCGTCATGTCGATGGCAGGAATTATCAACGGGCTCAATGAGTTCCAGAATACCTATTTCAGTACCCATCAAGAACTCTTTCAGCAACTGTCTCACGGGCAGACCCCAGAAGTTTTGTTTATTACCTGTTCTGACTCACGCATTGATCCGTTCTTGATCACGCAAGCTCAGCCTGGAGACCTCTTTATCGTCCGGAATGTGGGCAATATTATCCCTACATATGGAGCGGCCAATCATGCGGAAGGTGCGGCGATCGAGTATGCCGTGCATGCCCTTGGCATCAAAGACATCATTGTGTGTGGCCACTCCCATTGCGGTGCGATGAAAGGCTTGTTGCAATTGGGTAGCCTCGCTGAGGAAATGCCGCTGGTGTACGATTGGCTCAAACATCACGCTGAAGCAACTCGTCGCGTGCTTGCCGATAACTGCAAAGACAAGGGCTACACGTCAGAAGAACTGCTCAAGATTGCGATCAAACAAAATGTTCTCACGCAAATTGAGAACTTGAAGACGTATCCCATTATCCGCTCGAAGATGTATGGGGGGACGCTTAACCTGCATGCCTGGATTTACGCCATCGAGATGGGCGCTATCTTTGCCTATCATTCTGGGACTGGATTATTTATCCCGCTTGAGGAGCGATCGTTTCCGGTGCCCGATCCATTGTTAGAGAAGGACAGTCGGGGACGCTGGCTCTGGCTGCAATCCCTGATGGGAGCGATGAGTAGTGGATGCCCGCCCCTGGATACAAGAGACTGTCTCTAAGTCGTACATCTCTAAGCCGTATAGTGAGTGGTCTCAAGAAGAACGAAAAACAGATTCTATGGTGGCTTTCAGCGATTCTCTCGCATCGCGGAAGGTTTGGGCGATCGGCTGCTGCGTGTGCAAGAAAACCCGCGCACAGTTGCGTCCCGGCATACCCGAAATGGAACCACCGGGATGGGTGCCTGCACCCGTGAGAAAGAGTCCGTCGATCGGGGTTTTGTAGTTTGCGAGTTCCGGTAGCGGACGTAAAAAGACCATCTGCTCCAGCGTCATATCAATGTGGTAATAGTTGCCTTTGAGCGTCCCCAGCCGTTCGCCCAGTTCCGCAGGGCTTTCCACCCGACGCCCGATCGTGGCTGTTTTCACATTGGGCGCGTAGTCAGCCAGTTTATCGATGACGCGATCAGCCACCTTATTTTTGAGTTCATCCGTCCAGCCTGTGCCGTTATGACCCGTCCCTTCCAACCCAGCAATGTTGTAGGGCGCAAAAAACTCAATCCAGACGGTGTGCTTGCCGGGCGGAGCCATCGTTGGGTCTAGCATGGTTGGCTGCACTAGATAGAAAGACGGATCGGCATCGGGAATGTTACCGATCGCCGGATCGGTATGGGCAATTTCTACGTGCCGGACAGAATCGGCAATCAGCACTGAACCAATCAAGTACTCATCGCGATGGTTGTGATGCTCAAACCGCAGCGGCTCATCCATTGCCAGGTCGATTTTGAGAATCGTTTCATTATTATTGACAATGCGTCGTTCCAAACGCTCCCACAGGTTTGGATCAGCGGCATCCACATCGCTTTTATCCATACAGTGCAAGAATAAGCGTTGGGCATCAATGTTAGAAATAACGCCCTTTGTAGCCCGATACTCAGTGCCGTTACCGACCCGCACCCCAACCGCACAACCATCGTCAATCAATATCTGTTTAACCCGCTGCTCGGTCAAAATTTCGCCACCCAGATCTTTCACTAACCTGACTAATGCCTGCACAAGCGCGCCTGTGCCACCTTTGGGACGTGCCATGCCGGGATGGTGCCGCATTGCCATCATCATGGCCCCGATCGCCAAATTCTTTTGGGACGGTGGTACTCCTAGCTCAGCCGCGAGTCTTGCCAGAGGCGCTTTGACAAACTCCGAATCAAACCACTCGTTGAGCAAATCTTCGGCGCTCGTCAGCATCGTGCGCAGAAAGTCGAGCGCTTTTGTAGTCGAGCCAGCCACCGCAAGCAAATCTTTTAGCTTGGCGACGTCGTAGTTGCCTGCAATATCAATCACCGACTTGGGTGGCGCATTAAACATGGGACCGAGAGCACTGATAATCCGCGACCAGTAAGCGGTGAACTCAGCGTACTTTTGCGCATCCCGATCGCTGTAGCGCGCAATTTCCGCACAGGTCTTTTCAATGGATTGATGCGCCAGAAAATACTTGCCGTCGGGATGGGGGCAAAAGACAACGGGATCACAGAAGAGATACTCCAGGCCATATTTTGTCAGTTCTAGCTCCTCCACCACAGGACCAAGATGGATGAACTCATGGTCGATCGCGCAGAGGTTGAATTTAAAGTCGGGCAGATCTGGCATGACGGCTTCCGTGGTTGCAGCGCCACCGGGTACCGATCGTTGCTCCAGCAGTAAAACGCGATAGCCCGCTTTCAGCAAATAGGCAGCACATACTAATCCGTTATGTCCAGCACCAATGATTACGACATCGTATTCCTGCATCCACCCAACTCCAGAGTTTGTCTCTTCTTCAGCTTAGGGTAGAGAGCGTGATGGAATGCTTCATCGATCCAAATAGCAATTTCTTCTCTTCGTTCAACGGCAAACACTCGCGTTTACTTTTGTTTCGAAAGGTTACGATTTCTCACAATTGGCCGGTTCTAACTCTAACGGTCGATGCCCTTCAAGACCTTGAACGCGAAAGTCTTTGTATGTCGAAAACTAAATTTGTAGTGCTCTCATAATTCTGGTTTAACCCCAGGCTTTAGCTGGCAGCAAGGCTCACTTAGAAGGCCCCCCTTGATGAGCACGTTGCATAGGTTGAAACTTGTAGCGGTAGAGGCACTGCGGACGATAGTCGATCGTCCGTATGAGAGGCTCCATGCGTGCTTCACCTGCATTTGTAACTTGCTGTCTGATTGCTCTCAAGCATGAGCATCTTATAAGGCACTCAAGCATGAGCATCTTGTAAGGCAATAGAGCAGCGCAACAGATTCATTCGATTCATTCATAAAGCTTGGTTTGGGAATAACGTCATGACAACTCAACATGATGCTGTGAGCCATAAAGCCAGTACATCATATGCCTTGATGCTGGCGCTGGTGGCAGCAATTGGTGGCTTCTTGTTCGGTTACGATACGGCTGTGATTAATGGTGCTGTGGCCGCGTTGGGCTCAGCTTTTCAGGCGAGCAGTGTAGCCGTTGGTTTCGCAGTCTCGTCTGCATTGCTAGGTTCAGCCGTTGGGGCTTTTTTCGCTGGTCAACTGGCCGATCGCTTTGGCCGCATTAAGGTCATGGTGGTGGCGGCTGTTCTCTTTGTTGTAAGTGGCATTGGTTCTGCCTTTGCGTTTGGCATTCCAGATTTTGTCTTCTGGCGCTTTTTGGGTGGAGTCGCGATCGGTGCAGCTAGCGTTATTGCACCCGCCTACATTGCAGAAGTCTCTCCAGCCCACCTGCGCGGTCGCTTGGGTTCATTGCAACAACTGGCGATCGTGATTGGGATTTTTGCGGCGCTGTTGAGCGATTATTTCCTTGCGGTACAGGCAGGTTCGGCTGAAGCGCCGTTGTGGGCTGGGATTCCGGCATGGCGCTGGATGTTTTTGACTGAAGTGCCGCCTGCGATCATCTATGGCATTGGCGCATTGATGATTCCAGAGTCTCCCCGCTACCTGGTCGCCCGTGGACGTGATCAAGAAGCAGCCGCGATTTTGTCGCGTCTGGTGGGGGGAGACGTTGAGGCAAAAGTACAGGAAATTCGGCAAACGGTCTTACGGGAGCGCAAACCTCGTTTATCTGACCTATTTACTAGAGGTGGACTACTACCGATCGTCTGGATTGGGATTGGATTATCGGTCTTGCAGCAGTTCGTCGGAATTAACGTCATTTTCTATTACAGCAGCGTCTTGTGGCGAGCAGTGGGCTTCTCAGAGAAGGATTCGCTCTCCATTACTGTGATCACCAGTGTGGTTAACATTGTGACGACGCTGATTGCGATCGCCTTTATCGATAAGTTTGGCCGCAAACCACTGCTCATCTTAGGGTCGATTGGGATGACCATCACTTTAGGCACGCTATCAGTCATCTTTGGTCACGCTCCGTTGGATGCGGCTGGCAACCCAACCTTGCAAGGGTCGGCCGGCACGATCGCCCTCTTCGCTGCCAACTTCTACGTCTTCTGCTTTGGCTTCTCCTGGGGGCCAATCGTCTGGGTACTGTTGGGAGAAATGTTCAACAACAGAATTCGTGGTGCAGCACTCTCCGTCGCTGCGGCTGCCCAATGGATTGCAAACTTCGTTGTTTCCACCACATTCCCACCCCTAAAAGATATCGGTTTAGGTGTAGCGTACGGTTTGTACACGATCGCGGCGGCCATCTCTTTATTCTTTGTGCTGCTGTTGATTAAAGAAACCCGCGGCAAAGAACTGGAGCATATGGTGTAGCAGTAACCAGCGTTCATAAACGTCTGCTAGCAATTTCTTATGTGTTTGCATCAACGGTCTGCCATTAAAGTTAAACGAATGGCAGACCGCTTTTTTAGGGGTAACAAAACTTTGCCGGGTGTCATTGTTCTGCCCTGTTCTATTTTTTATGGGTCAGGGAATTCTGTAAAAAATGGCATCGCCGGGAGAAAAACATGTCGAGTGTAGGCTTAAACAAGTGGATTGTGAGCGGCAATTTAGCAGCCGATGCGGAGATCAAAACGGTCGACCTTCGTAACGGCGAAAAGGCAAAGGTTGCCAAGGCAACGCTGTACGTTCGCAAAGCGCGGAATCGTGATGAATCGTTTACCGTCTCGCTAAACATCTGGGAAAGCTCTGCTGCGTGGCGGAAACTGTCGTTTCTCAAGAAAGGCTCGTTGATCATCTGCACCGGAAATGTCGAACCGGCACCTTACATTTCAAACAGCGACAATAAGCCCCGCGCTGGCCTGGAAATGTCCGTTCTGGATATTGATCTGGATATTGTCCGGGGACTGGATGACGAAGAGGGGCAAGCCGACGGGGACAATGCCTCCCTTGCTGAAGCCAGCCCACCTGAAACCACGACCCAGAAACGAAAAGGTAAAGCTCCTGCTGTGGTTTAACAGTCGGAACGTTACATCAGGTGTCGGGACGTGGTCGATCGCGTCCTTACGCCACCACAATTCACTAGAATAAGTGCAGTTGCATTTGGCTAGTGGCCTCTATCGAAACGGTTTACGGAAATCTCCAGGGCTTAAAAGCCAGTCAGATCAAACAGTTGCAGCGGCTATACCATCAGCGGCTACCGGGCGATCGACTCACCACCCCTGAATTTGCTCAGCGGTTAGCGGCTGCCAGCACTGAGCTGAATCAGCCTGTATGTGCGTACATTAATCGACGCGGGCAAGTCATCCGGGTTGGGGTGGGCACGCCTCGCCAAACTCAGATTCCACCGCTAGAACTGCCCCGTTACGGTGCCGAGCGGCTCTGCGGTATTCGCTGTCTTTCGACTCAACTGAAGTTTGAGCCGCCCAGTGATTCTGCCTTAACGGCAATGGCCATGCAGCGGTTGGATGCTCTGGTCACGCTAACGTTGACAGGTGGTGGCTTTGAACGTCGCGGGGGTGGCGCAACCGGGTACGTGAAGGAAACCTATCTAGCGCATCTGGTGCCGCATCCTGAAACGGCGTGGACAGTTTCGCCGCCGCTCAGTCTAGATGTGCTGACGAATCAAGATTTTCTCAATCTGGTTGAAGGACTCGAAGAAGAGTTTCGGCGAGACTACACGGCACGGCAAGTCGATCGCGATCACGATCAGGTCTTGCTGGTGGGGTTGATGACAGATAATCGAGCCTCTCAGCGCTTTCAGGATGGACTGACGGAACTAGAGCGACTGGTAGAAGCGGCGGGTGGCAGAGTGCTGCAAACCCTGCAGCAAAAACGCCCTCATCCCCATCATCAAACGGTGGTTGGTGAAGGCAAGGTGCAGGAGATCGCGCTAGCGGCCCAGTCGGTAGGGGCAAATCTCGTAGTGTTCGATCGCGATCTGTCCCCAGCCCAGGTGCGGAATTTGGAGACACTAATTGGCATTCGAGTGGTCGATCGCACAGAAGTCATTCTCGATATCTTTGCTCAGCGAGCGCAATCGGGAGCGGGGAAACTTCAGGTGGAGCTTGCCCAGCTAGAGTACATGCTGCCACGACTGGCAGGACGCGGACAGGCCATGTCTCGACTGGGGGGTGGTATTGGAACGCGGGGGCCAGGGGAAACAAAGCTGGAAACAGAGCGACGAGCCATTCAGCGGCGCATCACGCGCTTGCAGCAGGAAGTGAATCAACTCCAGGCGCACCGAGCCCGGATGCGACAGCGACGACAGCATGAAGAGGTGCCCTCGGTAGCCGTTGTGGGGTACACGAATGCAGGCAAGTCTACGTTACTGAATGTGCTGACGAATGCAGAGGTCTATGCAGCAGACCAACTGTTTGCCACGCTAGACCCTACAACGCGCCGCTTAGTGGTGCCCGATGCCATCACCGAAGAACCGATCGCCCTCCTTCTAACCGATACAGTTGGCTTCATCCACGATCTGCCACCGTCGCTGATGGATGCCTTTCGCGCCACCCTGGAAGAGGTGACGGAAGCGGAAGCGCTACTACATGTGGTCGATCTATCTCACCCTGCGTGGCAAAGCCAGATTCGATCGGTCATGAAGATCCTTTCAGAGATGCCCGTTTCACCAGGCCCAGCCTTACTGGCATTTAACAAAATTGACCAGGTAGATGGCGATCGTCTGGAACTGGCGCGAGAAGAATATCCCCAGGCGATCTTCATCTCCGCTAGCGAACGATTGGGACTGGAAACGCTTCGCCGCAAGCTGGCTCAACTGGTGCATTATGCGGTTTCTTCCTAACGGCGATGCCTGGTTATAAAGGGTATAGGGTGTAGGGTGTGGGGTGTAGGGAAGATGCTAGACCCTTTATCCTAGACCGTTCTCTTCCAAGCTCTACTCGTGGCATGAGAAAAGCAAATGGTCGCTAACGCACAGATGAGAGCCGTTGTCCTTGCTGGCGATCGGCCGCAAAGGCTTCCAAGATCGCGCGATTAAATGCAGGGATATCCTGCGGCTTCCGGCTAGTCACCAAGCCGCGATCAACCACCACCTCCTGATCAACCCAATGGGCACCCGCGTTCTTGAGGTCTGTTTGCAGCGACGGCCAGGATGTGAGTTCACGCTCGTTAACAACACCTGCTTCAATGAGCGTCCAGGGGGCGTGACAGATGGCGGCAACGGGCTTAACAGCCGCAAAGAACGACTGGACAAACTGAACGGCCTTTTCGTTTACGCGAAGCTGGTCGGGGTTAGCAACACCACCGGGTAACAGCAGAGCATCATACTCAGCAGGATTAGCGCTATTGATTGGCACGTCTACGGGGAAGGTATCCCCCTTGTCGAAGTGGTTCCAACCTTGAACGGTATCTCCGTTAGTTGAAATGATAAAAGTCTGTGCGCCTGCTTCGTCCAACGCTTTTCTGGGTTCGGTCATTTCGACTTGCTCGAATCCATCGGCTATCAGGATAGCGATCTTCTTTTGATTGAGTGATTGAGTCATGCTAAAGCTCCTTCGAATGCTTCTCTTTCCAACAGCGCGGCTATGTCACGCGATCGCCAACTACGATCACGCTGACAAGTAACGCCTCAGTCACCCTCACAGTAGATAATCCAGGGTGGCGATTATCTCTATTAGAAGGGCGATTCTCATGGGCTTCATCGTCTAACTCTAGAAAGACAAGACTCTAGCTATAGAAGAACATCACACCAACCATCAAGGGAACTTTGCTCCACTCTTCAGGGTTGCTGAAGCTGCTTCACACTATCCAGGGCTTTTTGCTCCCAGGGACGGTTCAACTGTTGCTTAAAGAGCATGGCGGCTTGCTGAAAGTCTGCGATCGCCTCTTCCTTCTTGCCTAGAGCAGCGCGGAGTGAACCCCGGCTGTAGCGAGCCGCCGCGTTGTTGGGTTTCAGCAAAATCACCTGACTGTAGTCGGCCAGAGCCGCTCGCGCATTGCCGATTCTGGCATAGGCAGTGCCCCGGTTATAGTAGGCCGTCGCATAATCAAGCTTAAGGGCGATCGCCCGATCAAACGATGCGATCGCACCCTCTAAATTATTTGCGTTCGCTTGCTCAACTCCTCGCTTGAGCCATTCTGTTGCGCTCTTTGGTTCGATTGGCGATGCGACTCCGGAGTTAGTTGGCATGGCGCTGTTCTCACTGGCACAAACGGGCAGCACCAATAGGTTGACCGTTAGCAAAACACTCGCGGCGCTAACCATAGCACTTATCAAGCGTTCGCTGGCCATTAACTGTGCGCGGAGGGGAAATCTCATATGCATCTCAACTGTCATCAAGCAAAGGTGAGTAGGGTTAGTGGGAGAGATCCAACTTTGGTAGGTTGATACAAGCTGGGATGAAGCTTATATAGTAGTCATCCTGGCATTATCGTTGAGGCTGCACTGGCTCATTGCTTCTTCGATCACCTTGAAGGATGTGATCGTGTTTAAGGTAACGCAGCAAGAGCTGTCTACCATTCAATAATGGTAGACGGGCATTCGGCAATAATGGACGCAACCAGGCTGGATTCGATCGTGGAGTAGGGAAGGTATGACGTTACTACTGGCTGGCGATATTGGCGGCACAAAAACAGCGCTTCGTTTGGTAGACGCTGAAACAAACAAACCAAACCCAGAGACGAACTTTAAGACGCTGCACGAAAATCGGTATGTGAGCGCCAATTTTGTTGACTTGGTGCCGATGGTACGCCAGTTTTTGTCAGAGGCAGAGCAGGGATTGGGGCATGCAGTTACACCAGAGAAGGCATGCTTTGCGATCGCGGGGCCGATCGTCAACAATACGTCAAAGCTGACTAACTTATCCTGGTCACTCAGCGCAACCCGCTTGAGCCAGCAGTTAGAGATTGCCCACGTATCCCTCATTAACGATTTTGCAGCGGTAGGCTACGGCGTACTTGGCTTAAAGCCAACCGACCTAATGACGCTACAGGCCGGGAAGGTCCAGACCGATGCGCCGATTGCAGTAATTGGTGCGGGCACAGGCTTGGGGCAAGGCTTTATCATTGCTCAGGGTGGCGATCACAAGGTATATCCCACAGAAGGTGGACATTCTGATTTTGCGCCACGCACCGAAATCGAATTCCAACTGTCACGCTACTTGCTCGATAAGCACAACATTCAGCGCATTTCAGCGGAGCGAGTCGTTTCGGGGCAGGGCATTGTGGCGATTTACCAGTTTCTGCGCGATCGACAAATCGCTGAAGAATCTCCTGATATCAAGCAAGTCGTGCGCACCTGGGAACGTGAAACTGGGCGTGAGAAAAGTGTTGATCCAGCCGCCGCAATTTCAGAAGCTGCGCTAGAAAAACGCGATCGGCTGTCTGAGCAAACCATGCACATGTTTGTTGATGCCTATGGTGCCGAAGCCGGAAATCTGGCGCTTAAACTGCTCCCCTATGGCGGGTTATACATTGCGGGAGGCATTGCACCCAAAATTCTGCCGTTGATTCAAGAAAGCAGCTTCCTGAGCTCTCTCATCGACAAGGGACGGATGTTGCCGCTGTTAGAAACTGTACCTGTCCACATCGTCCTTAATCCTAAAGTTGGGCTCATTGGTGCAGCCTTGTATGCGTCGAAACTTTGAGAGGAGGCAGGAGGCAGGAGGCAGGAGGCAGAAGGCAGAAGGTAGGAAACTGCAGAGACGCGGAGGCGCAGAGGTTTAACTCAAAACTTCTAACTCAAAACTCAAAACTCTTCTACTCACCTCGCCCTCCAGCCATAAGATCCACCACAGGTTGCATTACGGTTGTTTGTCAAATCTCTAGAGTTGAGATGATCGCCTAGCAAAATTTTTGTGGATATTTACATTCTTGACCTGTTGGTCATTGGCTTGCTGCTGCTGCTAATTACGTTGGGGTCAGGATGGATTGCTCATTTGCCAATCTCCTATGCGTTGATTTACCTGATTGTCGGTATCACGCTGAGCCCCTATGGTTTCAACTTAATTCAACTCCGTCCCGATGCAAAATTTTTAGAACGCATGACGGAATTCGTCGTCTTGATTTCACTCTTTGGCTGCGGGCTGAAGATGAATCGTCCCCTTAAAGCGTGGGCTTGGAATTCAACCATCCGCCTCATCGGCTTTCTGATGCCCCTTTCAATCTTTGCGGTTGCTGCGATCGCTCACTGGTGCTTACAGCTAAACTGGGGGGCTGCCATCCTGCTGGGTGCAATTCTGGCTCCAACCGATCCAGTCTTGGCTTCAGAAGTGCAGTTAGAGGGGCTCTGTGATCGCGATGAATTGCGCTTTGGCTTAACGTCGGAAGGCGGCCTAAATGATGCATTGGCCTTTCCCTTTGTCTATTTTGGGCTGCGCTGGTTGGCCGATGACAATTGGCAAGATTGGTTTGTTGAGTGGGCCGCCGTCGATGTTATTTGGGCGATCGGGGCGGGTATTGTGATGGGTATTGGCGTTGCACGCTGTATTGAATGGCTCGATCGTCGCCTGCAACGGTATAAGCCAGTCGATGATTTGATCGAAGACTTTGTGGCGCTTGCCACGGTTTTGGTGACGTACTCACTGACGGAGTTAGTTCATGGCTATGGCTTCGCAGCAGTCTTTGTGTCGGGTGTGGTGATGCAGCGCCGCATTGCCAATCCAGATAAGTCCAGCTCTCAACTTCGCTTTATTTCACGTCTCGAAAAGCTCACGGAAGTCGGTGCCATTCTTGTTTTGGGGTCGCTGCTGCGGGTTGAACCAATCATCCGTTTTGCCTTACCTGCGCTACTGATTGCAGGCTTACTCCTGTTTCTGGTGCGCCCATTGGGAAGTTGGATCAGCACGATCGGGACGCGTGTCAATCCTGCAACCCGTTTGCTGTTTGGGTGGTTTGGCATTCGCGGCGTAGGCTCCCTTTACTATTTGGCCTACTCGTTTGGGCACGGGCTAAATGGTCAAACCGGCGAATTAATTGCCTGGATCACCTTCGTTACGGTGGTGCTGTCGGTGGTGCTACATGGGGTGAGTTCAACCCCGTTGATGAATTGGTACGAGCAACATATTGGGGGAAAACATCCATCAAGGGAAGCTTCTCTAGAGCAATGATGTGAGCCAGATCTATCAAATGGTAGAGCGGTTCTTGAGTCAGCATCGCTACAGTAAACCTTGTTCATGTTTATTCACACTTTCAAGGAATGCTAAACATGCAAAAGATTTATCGCCCAACCCTACTCCAAACCTTCTCTCTTCTGGTCGGTGTTGCTGGGTTAGGAGTGGTTAGCATACCTGCGATCGCTCAAATGACTCCCAACTCCGGGTCATCCCCATCCGGTGAAATCCAATCAGCACCTGCTCAAGCACCTGTTGAAGTTCAACCTGGCAGCACGATTCAGGCACCCACTAGCACAACGCCATCCACTGAGCCAGCCCAAACCCCGGCCACTGGAGCACCTGCTACATCGACCAGCCGCCTGACGCTCTCTGAATTGCTGCAGAAAGGTGCAAAGGCAGGTTCTTTTAAGACTCTGGCTAAGGCTGTGCAAGCAGCCGGACTTGAGCAAACTCTGCAAGAGAGCAACGGGAACTTCACTGTCTTTGCGCCCACGGATGAAGCGTTTGCTGCACTTCCCGCAGGCACGCTCGAAAAACTGCTAAAACCCGAAAACAAGGCACTTTTAAGACAGGTGCTGGCGTACCATGTGGTTCCCAGCGATCTGCCTTCGAGTGATCTAAAGACGGGGCTTGTGAAAACCTTAGGCGGCGGTCTTGCTGTAAAGGTTAGTGCAGGTAAGGTTGTGGTGAACGATGCAACGGTGATTCAACCCGATATCAAAGCCTCCAACGGCGTTGTCCATGCGATCAACCGTGTTCTAATCTCGCCCACGGTGAAGCAACGTTTGATATCTCTCAAATAAGCGCTAGCGCTTAACGCGATTCGATGTTTAAACCGAAACGACACAGTGGAAAGCAATCGCTCCCTCTACTGTGTCGTTTTCCGTCGTCTGTGTGCTTCGCTCAACAAGTTTGTCTCACGTTTGAGATGGGTGGAGCGATCGCTAAAACTGTCGTGTCCAATCCTGCCAGCGTTCCACAACCACTTTCGTTTGGGTGAAAAATTCGACAGCTTGATGGCCTTGCCCGTGCAAATCGCCAAAGAAACTCTCTTTCCAGCCACTGAACGGAAAAAACGCCATCGGAGCCGCTACACCGATATTGATACCGATATTGCCAGCATCTACTTCGTAGCGAAACTTACGCGCTGCTCCACCGTTCGTTGTAAACAGGCATGCCATATTGCCGTATTGCCCACTATTGATCAGCGCGATCGCCTCATCCAGCGTCTCCAAATGCATCAGACTCAGGACAGGGCCAAAGATTTCGGTACGGGCAATGTCGCCTGCTGGATCAACGTTCTGCAAAATCGTTGGACGCACAAAATAACCCGTCTCGTAGCGATCAATTTTGGGCTGACGACCATCAACGACAACTGTTGCCCCTTCATCGATTCCTTTTTGAATCAAGCCTTCAATACGGGTTTGGCTCTGAGCCGTGATGACAGGCCCCATCTGGACACCTTCGTCTAAGCCATAGCCCACCACACGCGATCGAGCGACGTCCGCGATCGCTTCTGTAAAGGGTTGGCGTGCGTCTCCAATCGTGAGGGCGATCGAAGCGGCTAAACAGCGTTGCCCTGCACACCCAAACGCACTGTCTGCCATGATGCGAGTCGTCATGGGGATGTCTGCATCGGGTAAAATCACAACTGGATTTTTCGCCCCACCCTGGCATTGGGCGCGCTTACCGTTTGCAGCAGCACGACTATACACATATTTAGCAACCGGCGTAGAGCCCACAAAACTGATCGCTCGAATCAGCGGATGGTCGAGGATCGCGTCTACGACTGTTTTATCGCCATTGACCAGGTTGACGACACCGTTGGGCAGACCCGTTTGCTCCAGCAGATGCATTACCTTTTGCATCGTGAGCGGCACTCGCTCTGATGGTTTGAGAATCGTAGTATTCCCGCAGGCGATCGCGTAGGGCATAAACCAGAAGGGAATCATGCCCGGAAAGTTGAAGGGCGCAATCACGGCTGTCACACCCAGGGGTTGACGAATCATACTTTCGTCGATGCCACGCGCAATATCTTCAGAGTTGTAACCCTGCATAAGGATTGGGATGCCACAGGCAACTTCAACATTTTCGATCGCCCGTCGCAACTCACCCTTCGACTCAGCCAGCGTTTTGCCACATTCTTGCGTGATAGTCTGCGCCAACGTATCAAGATGCTCTTCCAACAACATCTTGAGCTTAAAGAGATATTGAATACGCTCTGTCGCGGGTGTCCTTCGCCAGGTGATAAACGCTGCGGCCGCCGCCTGTACGGCTTGCTCTACCTCACTCGCAGGTGACAGGGGCACCGTTGCCAGGGTTTCCGTAGTGGCTGGATTTATAACATCCAGATGGGTCGTAGCTGATGACGCCATCCATGCGCCATTGATGTAGTTTCTAAGAGCGGTCGATGCACCCATAAAAGCTTTAGAGTTTACAAGAAAATGACAACAATACACGGAGGCGACGCACCACACGATTACGCCGCTCATCTGCGCTAGTGTGCAGATTCTTCAGTCTAGCGTCACTCTCTGCGATCAACGTCAACGTTTGCTGCTTCTAGAGATAGAAGCAAAACATAATGCGCTGATTAAGCTCCAAGACTTGCTTTAAGCGAAGATACGAATCAATTGCCTAGATTCTCAAACGAGCCCGTGCAGGATGGTCCAACTTCGGCCACAAACGTGACGCCAGATGGATCACCTGCTTGTGGCTTTTGCGATTGGCAAAGAACAGCCAGAGTTGTCAACTCACCGCCTGCTACACCAGTGGTGCTGCCAACGCTAACCCCTCCCACGTGCGCCCGCAGCGAAAGCGTGTTCTGCGGGTAGGAAACGTTAACCGCAGCCGTGCTTGTAGGGTTATCGATCGCGTAGGTATAGTTCGCTGTTTGGGTTTTAATCCCTAAACCTAAAAGCGAAAAATCACTTGTAAAGGTGTTTTTCTCAAGGAAATAGGCTTGGTGTGCGCGATTCAGCGACCCAATATACTGCTTCGACTCGGTTTCCTTGGCTTTGTTAGCCTGATTCAAAAAGGATGGAAGCGCGATCGCCGATAGGATGCCGACGATGACGATGACGACAAGCAATTCAATTAAAGTAAACCCTTCAGGTGCTTCAGAGGTAATTTTACGGAGAGACGGTTGCATGGATAGCTCCTGTAGTCTGCAGGGAAATAAGTACTCAGGAGATGTCACCCTCAGCGGTTTCAGTACCTTGAAGCTCAGATTTTACTAAAAGGTTTAGGTAGTTGAACTATCGCTTTCTCAGCAAATTATCCGAATTTATACGGAAGTCAGCAAGCAAGATAAGCTTAGGTTTATCGAGTCTTGACAAGCGTAAACCTGATGTTCATTATCGCTACATCATTCGGTCTGTGTAATTACGGTGCCTGCGCTTTCTCTAACCTGAAATTCAGTATTTATAGGGATACTGAGCCGTTCTAACCATCCTTTGTACGGATGCTTCTGAAGTCAGGATCGATTGAAGCATTGACAAATGGCCAAGGAAAATCGGCTGTTTGGCTGAGCGCCCACTTTTACTGACTGGGCAAATTAAAGAAAGCATTCTGGGTGTAACGATGTTTTCTTTGCTACTACTAACACTGATGACGGGCTTTACAATTTATCGGGTATTGCTGCTCTCACATAAACGTGTTTAAGCGACAGTTCAGCGATCGCCTAAACTGTTTACCTTTCGCCAATTTTGCTCAGGAGTAAGAAAGCGCAGACTGGAGCATTGCACGAAGTCCAGGGTGTTTCGCCGCTCTTATCCTGTTTTCCATAGCGCTTCTGCCGTCTTGACAGAACATTCGCCTTCCACGCCAATTCAGCCAAACTAGAGCATTAAGGGGTTCAGTGCTTCCCTTCATCCTCTAATGACCGCTCAAGAGCAGATGTGGTAACGCTTCTACAAAGCCGCCATTGGGGGTGGCAGTTCGCCCAAGATCGTAAAGCGGACGTGGTTAATGGCTAATTCACCAATCGAAACGTCTACACCTTCATTCTGGGTGCTCATCGTTTCAAACGGGATGCCTTTACCAATTTCGGCATGATACCAGGGCAAGCCCATAAAGAACCGTGTGGGATAGGGACCGCGCTCAACCACATCGTCAGGGTTGGATTCCATCGGCAACCATCCGTAGCCGGGAACGTAAAACTCAATCCAGACGTGGTTGTAGTCTGGCTCTAGTGGGACGTGATGCTGTTCTGCTTTGGCAGGACACTTATAACGACCAACAGTGCGGCAGGCAATGCCATTTAACCGTGCCAGCGCTAAGAGGACGCCAACATACTCACCGCAGGAGCCAACGCCCCGCTCCCACACAACATCGGGTGTATCAATATGGGGCGTCAGGCTATAGGAAAGGCGATCGTACACATAGTTGCGAATTTTCAGAATCTTTCGCAGCAAATTCGTTTCGGTGCCGATCGCGGCTTTGGCGGCTTGCTGAATGACGGGCGTATCCATCGCCAGTTCGTCGTCATCCACAAGATAGCGGCTATAGAAGTCGGCGGGCATCGCGGGTAGCTGGTCGACATCATCGGGTGTCAGGGCATACTTAATGCCGCGCACTTCCAGCAGGGCTTTCCAACCAAAGATTTGCCGTTCGTGTGCTTTGAGCGTGTTGAAGTGGAAAACCGCCACCCGCTGTCCATCCAAGACTTCCTCAGTAAAGGGAAGCCCGATCGGCTCCACACGCAGAATTTTTTGACGGTGGGTTTCGGTGGGCAAGGCTATACGCCATTCAAGATTCTGTAGCTCAACCTCTTCAAGCGGCAGTAGCTCCTCGGCGTACGACATCTCGATCAGGTAGCCATTTGAGAGCGTATAACGGTCTTTCGGATTGTGCTGAATATAGAGGGGATGGATAAAGGTGCGATCGCGGAACGTAAGCTCTAGCGGTTCTTCCAGGTTGTTTGGGTTATCGCGAATGTAGGGTTCCTCACCCGCATATGAAACATAAAGGATCTCTCGCCCCTGCTCTGCATGAGGATAGAACGCTAAACCCGTTGGAAATTCAAACGGAGTCAGGACACAAAACTGTTGCTCACCTGTTGCGCGATCGAGACAGTAAACCGTTTGCTCCAAGCGATCGCACACCCAAAGCTCTTCGCCACGCACAGCCAGATTGGCGATCCCCACCCCTGGTAGTGGCAAACGGGTAATCAACCGTCGCGACTGGCGCTCAAAGATCGAGATGTAGCCTTCTTTTTGGCTCGACACGTAAACTGTTGATTCCCACACAGCAACCCCATCAACCTCGTAGGGCATGGTGACAAAAAGCTGAGGTGTGAGGTCATCAACACTGCAAACATAAACATTTTCTTCGCGGGCAAACCAAATACTCGTTTGCCAGACAGCAAGACCTGTTGCACCAACAAAGTCATCGACCTGGCAAGAGTTGATAATCGTGGCGTTATCTGTGGCTGGGTTAACCCGTAGCAAGTAGCCCCGTATCGAATCCAGGGTAACGAGATCGTTGTCCAACACGGCAAGCCCTTGAATCGCATAAGCGCCCAGAGGACGAACCGTACGAGACCAAGCATCTTGCATGGAAAGGGGAGTCGGTATCGGGTCAGAAGGCTTGACTACAGACTGTGCGTGGCTCGTTTGCATAATTCGGCTTAAATTTCATACCGTTTGATGGCTACCAGAACCACAGCTTTTCTTCCTGATGGGTAAAAGAGCAAGTGGCGAGCCAGTCTACTGATCAGTATTCAGTGTCCTCATGATAAACACAATCCCCGAGGCGATCTGTATCCAGGTAGCTTTGCAAGAGATTGATTTGATGACCTGCAAGTAACCAATGACCTCTAAGAACAACTCTTTGCCGCCTTAACCTTTTTGAAACTTAAGGTTAAGACGGCAAGCGGTTGTGGGATTGTCTAATCAATTCAGAGCTTAGGCGGAGAGTCTAAGTGGCGATCGAAGTTGGTTTCCTTAAGCATCGTTTCAACAGAAACCAACAATCAACCGATGCCATGCCTAGCCGCCGTAACCAGCTTCGCGAATGACATCAGAAATCTCTTCTGCATCCTTCACATGGTGCAGTGCCTTTTGGCTACCGTCGGGCTCATCCACCACAAAATAGGTAGGCACAACAATGTGATCACCTGTAATATCTGGCGCATCAACTGCAACCTGCTGGGCTTTCTCTTCCAGAGTCTTGGATTCGTCGATGCGATCGCCCGGATTGGTCGTACGGTTAGGGTTGCGTTCCAGAGCTTCTTTGTGCTCCCGCTTCTGCGCTGGATCAACTTCTTCAGGCGTCATCGGTTGATTAATGCCCGCTTTATTATCATTTGGCATAGAATCTTTATTCATTACACAGCCCTCTTTTATTTCGTTCTTCCACACTAGATTTAGAGCCGAGAAAACTCATCTTTCTAACGGCACGATCGACCCTATTTCGGAAGGGGGACGTGTTAGGCTTCAATCCCTGATGTTCCTGTCTACGGGTGCGTTTCATTGGAGTTGATGATCTAAAGGCTCAAAGGCTTCACTCGTCTGGCTTTGCATCATCGGCTGCGCTGAATCACGCGGAAGCACGGTAGAGCGAAACCCAGGGAAGAGGCTATCTTTAGGATCAGCTTTGTGGACAAGGTTGGCTTGGAGTCGTCGGGAAGCAGGGGATCAGGACAGTGGATTTGTTGGAATATCAAGCTAAAGAATTATTTCGTGACATGGGCATTCCGGTGCTGCCGTCTCAACGCATCGATCGCCCCAAAGATCTCAAAGGGCTGACGATCCCTTATCCTGTGGTGCTGAAGTCGCAAGTGTACATTGGTGGCCGTGGACGTGTGGGCGGTGTACGGTTTGTTGAAAATACGATCGATGCGGTGGCAGCCGCTCAAGCAATTTTTAATCTGCCGATTATGGGTGAATATCCGTCCGTTTTGCTGGCAGAGGCAAAGTACGATGCTGAGCGGGAGTTTTATCTGGCAGTCGTTCTCAACCGATCGATTTGTCGTCCGGTTCTACTCGGCTCCCAGCAAGGCGGTATTGACGTACAGACCGCACTTGAACGGATGCAGCATGTCGTCGTTGATCAGGAATTTTCACCGTTTTATGCCCGACGACTGGCACTCAAAATGGGGCTCCAGGGTGCGTTGATTGAATCGGTCAGCGCCATGCTTGAGAAAATGTATCGGCTTTTTGTGCAGCATGACTTAGACCTGGTGGAAATTAATCCGTTGGGTGTCACTGCAACGGGCGAAGTGATGGCGCTGGATGGCAAAATCACGGTCAATGATGATGCTTTGGCCCGTCATCCTGCTTTGGCGGCGCTGATCTCCAAGCCTAATTCCCCTTCGGGATCGCTCAGTGCAATGCCCGTAACGATGGAGTCGGATGGTCAAATTGGCATTCTCTGCAACGGGGCTGGACTGACGATGGCAACGATGGATGCCGTCGCGCAGGCAGGAGGAAAGCCAGCCGCGTTTCTCACGATCGGAGGCGAAACTCAGTGGGATACAACGACAACCAGCTTACGTGATCATCTAGAGCGCGGTTTAGAGCAGATGGCGCAAACAAAGCAGGTGCGAGTCTTACTGATTAACCTTGTCAGTGGGTTAATTCCGTGTGATGACATTGCAGCTGTAATCGCAAAACATCTGCTCAATCGGGTACGCAAGCCACGCAGTATTAGTGAGATTAGCCCTGAAGCCCTGATTGCTCACGCCACACGGTTCCCTCAATTGGTGGTGCGGTTGGTTGGTCGCGATCGGGAACTGGCACGATCGCGGTTAGAAGCTGTTCAAGTTTCGCTCATTGATAGCCTGAATGATGCTGTGACCCAAGCCGTAACGTTAGCAAAAGTCGCTGCTCGTAACTCCTAAGGGGGCAAGAGTATAGCCATTGAGACTCACAGGCGATGCCCTTTAGGCTTAAGCTGGCAGGAGGCAGAAGTGTAAAGCTCGATCGCCTCAAGGCCCTCTGCTGTAACCAGGGTCTTATAGTGATGACTCTCTAACAGTGCTCAATTGGTTTCTTGCACGGCTCCGCTCATCGTCCACAATCAAAATCAACTCTTCGTTGCCCTGAGGGAACGTCAATGGCTGCTGAGTTTCAGCGGAGGTTTCACTGGTTGCAGGTAGGTACACTTTAAGCTGGCTACCGCTGCTCACTTCACTCAAGACTTGCAAAAAGCCACCCATATTCTTGACAAGTCCCAGTACGGTAGAACCCCCCAAACACATGCCTTGTCCTACCGCCTTAGTGGTAAAGAACGGTTCAAAGATGCGGTCGCGCACTGTTGAAGAAATGCTAACACCTGTATCGGCTACGGTGATGGCCACAGAGTTCTTAGTTTGGGGGTTGAGGTTTGCCTGAGCGAAAGCCGCATCAACTGCATAATTTGCGGCCGAGAGGGTCAGCACACCAGCAGCAGGCATGGCATCATGCGCCTTTACACAGATTCCCTGGGGCAAGTGAGTGGGGTCGGCGTAGACACGCCTGAGTGAGTCTTCTGGCTGGCGTCTGTGGCTGAATGGCGATCGACATAGGAAAGGTTTGTCGCGCGACACTGATAACCTCTTGCAACAGGGTGCTTCTTTTCCGTAATGTCGGTGTTGACTGTAAGCATAAATTTGGGGGCGTTGCTGAATGAGAGTATGAATTGTTGGGTTGTTGTCATTCTGCTAGCCCCCTTTTCTTGGATGCCCAAAGGGTTTTAAGCCCCCAAGACTGGGAGACTTTAATAGTTCGGTTCCCAAATTTGGAGGCTATGGGGCGAAATCAGCCCTTGAATCCAGCAACGCCAAAGATGGCATGTTCGGGCAACTCGCCGTTCTCTTCGTTTGCGTTTCGCTAGTCCGCGCAGGCGGGCTTTGTTTCTGTAGTCGTGGTTTTCATCGCCAGACGCTTTTTAAACAGCCTCTTCGCTTTGCAACACTAGCGGTAAGGTGAAGTTGCCATCGGCATTCGGCTGAAAGTTGATCGCCTGCGTCACCGCATCCAGATTGAGCGCACCGTAGAGATGAGGAAACCGATCGCCATGTACGGCTTCGTAGCGAATTTCTGACTGGACACGATCGCTCTCGATGCAAAGCAACACAAGTTCCGTCTGCCCACGAAAAAAGGCATTGGCGGTACTGACCACCTGAGCAGGCGTGGAGCAGTGGATAAATCCTTCCGTCGCCAGAGAATCAGCCGTATAGATGCCTTCCTGCTGTGCTGTCTGCCAGTGCGATCGGGTTGTAATGTGCAAAATCAAAGCCATTGCTTCATCCAACCATAAAAGGCTCTATCAGTTTAACTCCTGCCTTCTGCCTTCTGCCTTCTGCCTTCTGCTTCCTGCCTTCTGCCTTCTGCTCCCTCCGCTCTCATCCCAAAGCCCCAACAAGCTTTAACTCACCGCCTCTGTAGGGGTAAGGCCGCTTGAGGCACGGGTTTGTTGCTGGTAAAGTGTTGATCCTGGTTCGCCATAAAGCCCCCTTCGTGCATGAGAAGGCTCAGCAAAACAGTAATAGCAGCGGCTCGGAGTAGTTTACCTAGCATCTCTCCCTCCTGCATTAGCAACGATCGCAGTATTTCTTCTAAGCGAATCATAAGCAGTGAAAGGCGCTTCTACCTCGTCTGCCTGGTTCACCCAACTGGAGGAACTTACCACGCCAACGCCAACCCATCCGCTCTTGGTTCAGAGGCAGCGATGAAAACACCGTCCGATCGCGCGATCATCTGCCCACGACCGAAAAAACTACCGGGTTGGATTGCATGACCACGATCGGTGAGGGCGGCGGCGATCGTGGGAGAAACCGTTGCTTCCAGTAAGACCTGATTATCGCGGACAAACCGCCAGCGAGGAGCATCTAGCGCAGCCTGCGGGTTCATGCTGTAATCCACTAAATTCACCACCATCTGGAGATGGCCTTGCGGCTGCATGGAGCCACCCATGACACCAAACGGCCCGATGGGTTGCCCGTTGCGGGTGAGAAAGCCAGGAATAATTGTATGAAAGGGTCGCTTATTAGGCGCAAGCTGGTTGGGATGTCCCGGCTCCAGCGTGAACCCGGTAGCTCGATTATGCAGCGCAATGCCCGTGCCTGGAACGAGAATACCGCTGCCAAAGCCCATGTAGTTGGACTGGATAAACGACACCATGAGATCACCATCTGCTGCTGCCAGGTAAACGGTGCCGCCTTTGGGTAAGCCTGGGGTTGCTAACGGAAGAGCGGTATGGCTAAGCAATTGACGGCGATCGCAAGCATAGTCCTTACTCAGCAGTGCTGGATGCTGCAACGTCATCGCATCGGCATCGGCCACATAACGATACGCGTCTGCAAAGGCCAGCTTCATGGCTTCGATCTGCCAGTGATAGACCTCTGGCGACTCACGGGAGTAGCGGCTCAGGTCAAAGCCCTCTAATAGATTTAGGGCTATCAGTGCTGCAATGCCCTGTCCATTCGGCGGGATTTCCCAAACAGTAGTGTCGCGGTATGTTGTGGCGATCGGCTCTACCCACTCTGCCCGATGAGTCGCCAAATCAGCTTGGGTCAGCAGCCCGCCCGTTGCGGCCGCAAAGGCCACCAGTTTTTCTGCCAGTGCTCCGGTGTAGAAACTGTCGCCGCCACTCTGGGCAATCGCTCGTAGCGTTTCGGCATGGGCTGGGCTACGCCAGATTTCACCAGCAACTGGTGCGCGATCGCCAGGGAAAAAGGTTTGTTTGAATGCCTGAAACTCTGGTCGCTGAAGCGGCAGATAGGTCTTTTCGGCTTGTTTCCAGGCGAGGGCGGTTTCGGGGGAAACGGGATAGCCCCCTTCGGCATAGCGAATGGCGGGTACAAACAACTGTTCAAATGGAAGTTTTCCCCAACGTTCCCAGAGCGATCGCCACGCTGAAACGGCTCCTGGCACCGTCACGCTCAGCCAATCTTGATCAGGCACCTGCTCCATGCCAGCACAGTGCTCAATGGTTAGTGCTTGCGGACTGTGACCCGAAGCGTTTAGCCCGTGTAACTTGCCATCCCAAACCAGAGCAAAGGCATCTGAACCAATGCCATTGGACGTTGGTTCAACAACCGTGAGCGCGATCGCGGTTGCCAGAGCAGCATCCACGGCATTGCCGCCTTGCCACAGCATTTCCATCCCTGCTAGCGTTGCCAATGGTTGACTGGTGGCGATCGCGCCGCGCAGTCCCATCACAACCCGTCGTCCAGACGGATATGGGTAGCGGGTTAAATTTTGAGCAAACATGCCTTCGTCCACGGCTAGTGCAGGTGGTCAACCAATTCTCGTTGGACATCAACGGCTGAATCCAGCAAGGTGAGGGTAAAAGTCGTTTGATTGGCAGCGCTTTGAACGTGAAGATCAGCGCCTATTTGGGTCGCCAGCTTTTGTACAAGGGTGAGCCCTAACCCAGTGCCGCCTTGTTTCCAGCGATCGTTAGAAACAACCCGGTAAAACTTTTCAAAAATATGGTTCAACTCGTCGGGCGTCAGTTCAATGCCTGTGTTCTTGACCTGCAATTCTACCCTGCCACAGGCTACGGTGCCAGTCACCGTAATGGTTTCACCGGGGGGGGTGTACTTACAGGCGTTATTCAACAGTTCCGTGAGAATGCGTTCTAAACTCGCCGCATCAATCCACACGGCAGGCAAATCGGGTGCGAGGGCTACCTGCAAGCTTTGCTGGCGGTTTTGCGTACGTTCTTGAAAGCGGGCAACGAGCGGCGGTAGCCAGTGTTGCAGCCAAAGCATTTCACACTCGGCATCAAGCATGCCTGCTTCCAGGCGCTGGAGATCAAGCAAATCATTAATGAGCTTAATTTCGCGTTCGCATTCATCGCGTAAGATTTGCAAATACTGAGCGGGTTTTGGTTCGATGTGTCCGTCGGGTCGATGCTGCGATAGTGCCAGTTCCAACATGCGAATCGACATTTTCATGTTTGATACGGGCGTACGCAGTTCGTGCGAAACGGTACTGAGAAAGTCGTCTTTGAGTTGGTTGAGCTTTTCTAGTTCTGCCACCTGAGTTTGGGCTGCGCGATACAATCTGGCTTGCCGTACGGCGATCGCACACTGGGTTGCTACTTGTTGGGCTAACCGCAAATCCAAATCTTTGAACCCATAGTCGCGATCGGTGATCAGCCACAAGTCACCTAACACTTCCTGATGGTCTTCAATGGGACACGCAAGAATGGCAACTCGTCCTCGCATGGGGCTTGTATGCAGCGGGCAGAACTGACAATACTGCCCCGTTAAAAGCTGTGCGTAGAGTTCTGGCCATTCTGACATCTGAGTCACGTGCCCTAGAAAGGACAGGATCGACGGGTTGTATTCATAGGCGATCGTCGAGGTGCCTGCATCCAAATCGTAGAGCCCAGCATTACAACTATTGACCCCCATGCCAGCCCCTAGCTCCTGCACCGCCGTGTGCAAAATTTGGGCTTCATCCAGACTGTCGCGTACCTTATCTGTAATTCGTTTAAGAGCCGCTTCGAAATCGGATGCTAACTGTAATTGAGCCGTACGCCGTTGCACCTCTAACTCCAAGCTGGTGTTAAATTCTTGTGCCTGTTGGTAAAGCTCTGACTGCTGGAGTACGCTTCGTTCTCGTCCTTCAAGGGATTGGGCGGTATCCTGAAGCTTTCCGCACAGCAGGCTGGTCAAAATACCGCTGGCGCTAAACAAGCTCAAGGCGACAGAATGGTCTGCCCGACTCACAGACGATTCCACCGATTGTAGAAGGTAGTAGCTGTAAAACAGTGCGGAGGTTCCGGTCGTTATAAGACCAGCCCCAACGCCGTTGTACCAGGCACTGATCAGTACGGCAAGCACACACGCTAAGAGCGCTACCGGAGCCGCGATCGTCCAAATATCGAAGAGCTTGATCAACAAAAAGACCGTGCAGGCAGTCAGCACGCTAACGGCATATCTCAACCACTGAGAACGCAAAAGCCAGGTCATGAGGTCTCTAAGCAACAAGTGGTTCTACAGCATGCAGTCCTTCGCGGACTGAGGGCTAACTTAGAGCAATTTTTCGTCTACGAGTGCTTGCAAGACGTCGTTTCCGATCGCCCTGCGGGGGCTGACAACACCGTTGAAAACTGATCTAGAAGCGCGAAGAGAAGGTTGGGGGGTTAAACCTTCTTCTCACCGTAAGTTTAGGGAATTAGCTTTGGCATTCGACCTAAGAGAGATTTGGGCACTTAAATCTAGGGCGCGTCATCAATTCAGCTCAAAAACCTTTGGTATCAGCAGTGTCGCGCCCGTCCTAACACATCAGGCTAGGGGCTGAAACCCCTGCTGAAAACAATGTGTAGCCGTAATTGATGACAGCCCCTAGTATTTTCGCTCCTGTGGTTGAAACATGGTGATGACGACAGGCTTGTAACTAATGTCGATGCCCGCAGGCGAGTAATAGGTCAGCGTGTGCTTGAGGAAATTGGCATCATCGCGATCGGGGTAGTCTTCGCGCGAATGAGAACCACGGCTTTCCTGGCGGTTCAGCGCAGAGGTGAGGATCATTTCGCCCACAATCATCAGGTTGCGGAGTTCTAGCGCTTCGGTAATTTCGGTATTCCACAGTTTGCCCTTGTCATCCAGACGCACCTGGCTGTAGCGCTGCTGGATTTCCTTGAGCTTTGTTAACCCCTCGCGCATCACTGCCTCCGTACGGAAAACACCGCAGTGTTCCGTCATGCAGTCCTGATACGCCTGCCGAATTTCTGCCAGGCGATACTGTCCTGGCTGGTCGAGCAAGGCTTGAATTTGATTCTGACTCTCATTGAGGTAGCGGGCTTCATCCACCTCCGGAAGCTTGTGGTTTTGGACGTACTGGGCGATCGCCGCCCCTGTTCGTCGTCCATACACCACACACTCCAACAGCGAGTTACTACCCAGTCGATTAGCTCCATGCACCGACACGCACGCCGCTTCTCCTGCAGCAAAGAAGCCATCCACCAGCTCATCCGCACTGCGTCGCACTCGGCCGTCTGTATTCACTGGAATGCCACCCATAGAATAATGCACCGTTGGCCGCACGGGCATGGGCTGTGTCACCGCATCCACATTGACCAAACGATGGGCTTCCTCCCAGCAGAAGGGGACGCGGCTCATAATCTTTTCTCGACCCATGTGGCGCAAGTCCAGATACACGCAGGGACCGCCCGCTCTGCCATCGGGAAAGACACCCCGACCCGCCCGAATTTCGCGGGTGATCGCTCTGGAGGTGATGTCACGCGGAGCCAGTTCCATCCGGCTGGGCGCATAGTCTTCCATAAACCGCCGCCCATCGCTGTTGATCAGGTAGGCACCTTCTCCTCGTACCGCTTCTGAAATCAACACCCCCACTGGGTACAGACCCGTTGGGTGAAACTGCACAAACTCAATATCTTCTAACGGCAAGCCCACCAGTGCCGTCATGGAAAGCCCGTCCCCTGTTGAGGCGTAGTCGTTGGAGGTAGTGTTGTAGACGCGCCCATAGCCACCAGTCGCGAACATGACAGCCTTGGCACGGACGATCGCCAACTGACCATCCTCAATGCGGTACATCACCACACCCTTGGCCTGCCCATCTTCCAAAATCAAGCGCAGTACATACCACTCGTCATAAATGGTGACGCCACGGCTCAACAGGTTGCACACTAGCTCATGCAAGATGGCGTGTCCCGTTTTGTCGGCAGCGTAACAAGTCCGGTTGTGAGCATGTCCTCCAAAGGCACGCTGGGCGATGCGTCCATCAGGTAGGCGCGAAAACAACACGCCCATGTGCTCCAGATCGATAACCACATCAGGCGCTTCACGGGTAAGAAGCTCTACCGCATCCTGATCGGCAAGGTAATCAGCCCCTTTGACCGTATCAAAGGCATGCGCTTCCCAACTGTCGGCGGAGTCCACGTTTCGTAAAGACGCGGCAATACCGCCTTGAGCCGCAACAGAGTGCGATCGAATCGGGTGGGTCTTGGCAACCACTGCCACCTTCAGGGTTGGATCGGTGCGAATAATTTCCAGGGCAGCCCGTGATCCTGCCAGTCCACCACCCACAATGATTACGTCATGCTCAATCATGCTGTCCGATCGCCATTCAAATAACTCCATCTATCCTGCCAAAATAAAAAGCCCCCTGCCAAAAGACAAGGAACTTCTTTAGAAAAGAAAGGCTAAGAAAAGAAAGGCTTAAGGCTAAAAGCTCAAGGCTCAAAGGCAGAGAGCTAAAAACGGGAACTCAAAACTCTCTAATAAGCGGACCGACGCACTGATGGACAAGAAGCGCATCACAAACCAAACGATTTCGTCGCCCATTTACTGCACACTTTCAGCCTTCATCCCTCATCCTTCATCCTTTAGCCTTCCTCCCTTCCTCCTCTCACCCCGCTGCCTGAGCTGGGCGCTGAGTGGAAACGTTCGTCGAGGTGGGTGTTACATTTCGGCTAGTTGCTGAGTCAGCGGCGGTAATCTCAATGTGGTTGAGCAGCGTTGTGACAAAAGCAAACAGCAAGAATGGCAGAGTTAGTACTAAAATTAAGCCAACGACTGAAAGAGCATAGATTGGCTTACTGGCTCCCATCAATGCCAAAGCCGATGCGAGGCTAAGAAAGATTACAATCAACCAGACAATAATTTGACCATAAATATCACCGAAGGAAAGGGTGCATACCACACGATATCTTGATAAGTTGCTCATAAACCACCTCTAGGACGCAATTAAACCTATACGGTAAAGCTTCTGCGGGGTGCTCAGATCATTTCTCAATCTTTCAGAAACGAACGTTACGCAGCTTTACATTTTGACGCGATGTCCTTTGTGAAGACTCTTGCAAAGAACTTTTACTACAATGCTGATTTAGCCCTTATGGTGCCGCTATGGCTGCTTTACCACCCTTTCTGATTTTGCTTGACCTTAGCGCGCTCATGTCGAGTGGTGTAAGGCATTGGCAGGAGTTTTCACGCCTTGGAGAATGTTTTATCTCTAAAGCCGTGCTGGAAGAGATTCAACTCTTGTGCAATCACGCGATCGAACCAGCGCAAGAACGTACTGCCCGCGAGTTTGTTCGCTTCTTTTCTGAGAGTGGATGGAAGGCAACGACCTCGATCGCGCAACACCCCGCCTTAAAGCCAACTGAGGGGCACACGCTGAGCAAGAAAACAAGGCTCTCACTCGCTACGGCTCAGGCAGCGTACGGCTTAGCGCGTAATCGTCCAGAAGCCTTAGTGGTTGTAGCGGCCAATGACCAAGGCTTGATTCAACGTCTGCGCATGCTGGGTACGCCTAACCTCTGCGGTATGCCGCTCACTGTTTTGGTGCAATGGAGCCGCACAGCCCGCAAACCACCTGTTGTTGCCAATCAACTGCACGCAATGCGCTTGATGGTGGGAGCCGTCACACCAACTGTGAGTAAAGTACCCCCGCCCCCGCCTCCCGTGCGACCAACCTCAACCATCAGCAGTCAGACCCAAAAGCCCCTGACCCGCCGACGAATGATCCGCCCCGCCTACATTTTTTACAATCTGGTGACGCTGCTTCTGGTGGCGATCGCCGTGCTAGCTGTATGGCGAGTCCTTCATCCTCCAAGCTTCGACAGATTTTGGCAACAGCTACCGTTGGTTGGGCAACCCCGTTGAGGAGCCTTTTAATCTCCGTACAGCACACTCAATCGCAGTGCGTTTATGACATATCGAAGTTTCCAATGGTCTGCACGATCACCACTTGCGCTGATGCAACCGTGGCTCTGTCAGGTCTGCTGGGCGATCGGGTTGATGAGTCTGGTCGTTATTGCAGGAAGCCTGTGGACACCCAGTGCTCTAGCTCATGGCCTACCCGTCACAGCATTTAGTAGCCATCAAACCGTCTTAGCAGGAACCCCAGCATCTTCAACCATTCAAGCGCCTCCAGCCGTTATTAATCGGCTACGTCAGGACTTAAGTAAGCAAACCAATATTCCGGTTGCCAAGCTGAAAGTCGTCGAAGCAACTGCTAAAACCTGGCCTAATGGTTGTTTGGGGCTAGCAAAAGCAGACGAAATGTGTACAGAAGCGCTGGTTTCAGGATGGCGGGTTGTGTTTTCGAGTGGCAATCGGCGCTGGACTTACCGCGCTGATAAACAGGCACATCTGTATCGACTGGAGTCCAAAGCTCATTAACAAGACGCATTAACAAGGCTTTTGTCCTCACCGTTTTGTCATCGTCTGCAGACAAGCCGTTACTCAGGGGGCGATCGCGAAGCGGGCAGAACTGGCCTCAGCGTTCGATAAAAGACGCCTGTTCGCTACATTCATTCCTGAAGAGTCAGTAAAGCGACTGCTGCTGACAAACATGCGGGTGAAATTTGCATTACACTTTGACACTAACGGCAAGCTGACGAACCGATACAGACTCTCAAGCAAGCCGTTTTACCTGAGTTGCCGTTGCTTGCTAACCATCGCGCTAATAGTTGCACTCAAAATCTACAGTATTTGTATCGGAATGCGTTAGTTTAAACGCAGAAGGAGCTTGAACGTATTTCATTCCATTTCCCCCACGTATGGCACATCCTAGCAACAGCAGCAAGAAACAGCACCAGGAGATTCAACTTAAGACATCTCATCAAAAGTGCGGGTCGTTGACTGAGCCGGCTTTTTACTACTTTGCCTACGGTTCCTGCATGTGCCCGGTTGACCTAAAACGTACGCTTGGTGAAAGCACTCACCCTTTTGTGATTGGACCAGCAACACTCAAGGCTTATAGGCTGGGATTTTACCGTCGCTCAGCCCGTCGCAACTGTGGCGTGTTGGATATTGTCAACGACCCGACAGCGGTTGTTCAGGGCGTTTTATATGCGTTGCCCTGCCGCTTGAGCGATTGTCTCGATGAGCGCGAAGAAGTGCCTGCTGGCGGCTACCGTCGTGAAACCATTGAAGTTCACTGCAACGACCAGCTTTACACCGATGTGCGAACCTACGTGGTGGTAAACAAGCTAGATGAAGAGCTCGCTCCCAATGATTGGTATTTCAATGTGGTGCTGCGGGGCGCTGTAACGTGTGGCCTACCTGAACAATACTGCTGGCAGCTTTTTGAGCATATGCACCAGCTTCAACAGCGACACTGGCATCAAACCATGAAAACTGCTTAGGTAGCAGCTTAATACGCTTGATCGCTTGATTGCTAATGATTCTGCCCGCTCAATCGCCAGCGACCCAAACCTTCCTGCATTGCCTGGTGCTGATTTGGGTGCCGATCGCGATCGCCTCAATGTCAGAGCAAGCGTCTTTCAAGCAGTTCGCAACCGATCGAGCCGCAAATGATTGCAGTCTCAACTGATTGCATTCTTACAAAATTGCTTCTGAAGCTATACGTTAGGAGATCGAATCCATAAAGGCTGAGAGCGCAGAGAAGGTCTCTGGACTGCCAATGATCAAATCGCCATTGGCATCCATCGAGAAGTCTTGTCCCAAAACGAAACCGCTCTGAATCAAAAACATCACAATTGATAGTTTGAAGTCATCCATAACCATTTCTAAAAGCTGACTTTAATTGCTTAGAACTTACCCGTGCAGTATTTGAGAGCTTGATCACCCTTGCTCCTTTGTCAGAGAGCATCGGCTATTGCTTCTAAGGTAAGTCCTATGTCTTTAATGTATTGACATTGCTCACTCAAGCCATCCACCCGAAGGCTTAGCCGTTGGGTGGGGAGGGGAGAGGGGGGAGCAGGGGAGGCAGAGCGAGCAGGGGGAGGCAGAGGGAGCAGGGGGAGGCAGAGGGAGCAGGGGATGAAGGATGAGGGATGAAGGATGAAGGCTAAAAGGCTGACTGCTAAATAGGAGGGATGAACGTTTCCGTAGCAGTTTTCCTTTGCCTTTACCTACATCACTTGATTAACTGACAAAAGTCCTGAAAGGTTTATTGCTTCGTTGTCTACCCGCCCGTGATTCAAATCCGGGCTAACAGTATGGAAACCCGTTTGAACGGGTTGAAAATCCCTAACAGTCCCTTTTAAAGGACTTCATCCTATGAGCCCGCACTTTGAGTGCAGGGCGGGACAGGCAAGTGGTGAAAGATTTGTTAGTCAAACAGCCTACACCCCACACTCCACACCAGTGTTTAAAGTGCTATTGGCTTACTTCCTCAATCAATCGCTGCGGTAAAGGCTGTCTTCGGCTTCCTATTGGCTGATGTGTTGGGAGGCTTGTCTTGTTTAATTTTCTGTTCTTTGCTTGATTCGGTGGATTGTGCTTACCATATCTATGAGACGTGAGGCGTTTATGAGAAACTCTGTACACGCTGGCTTAATGACTGCATTGTGACCATCAAAGTTGGTGATTTTGCCCTCGATCGCCAAGGAGAAGCACATGTTTGAGTACCTTCCGCCCCTTAACGACCACAATCTTCCCTATCCCGATACGATTCACCCGATCGTGGTTCATTTCGTCATTGCGATGGTGCTGTTTGCCGTCCTGTGTGACGTATTGGGTGCAATCACCCGTAATACGCGCTTGTTTGAAGTGGGTTGGTGGAATCTGTTTTTCGCCACGATTTCCATTTTTATTGCCGTCTTGTTTGGGCAGGTTGAAGCGGGTCTGTCAGAACCATACGCAGCCGCACGATCGGATCTTAATATTCACACGCTACTGGGCTGGTCTCTATCGGCGATTTTGGCCGCGATCACGGCGTGGCGGTTCATTATTCGGTCGCGCGATCCACAAAAATTACCGATGCCGTTTATTGGTGTCGGTGTGCTATTGAGTGCGTTGGTGTTTTATCAAGTCTATCTAGGCGACAAACTGGTCTGGGTTTATGGGTTGCACAGTGTACCTGTGGTGGAAGCCATTAGAGACGGAGCACTGCGATGAATCCAGAACTGGTTCAACAGGTAGGTGATCAACTCGGTGCCAATGGGTTGCCGTATACCATTCCCATTCATCCGAATTTAGTCCACATTACGCTGGGCTTATTTATCATCGCGATCGCGTTTGACATTGCGGGGGTGCTGTTTCCGCTAGAAAAGTCGATTCTCAAGTTTTTGTCGATCGATGCTGTGCGATCGAATTTCTTTGATGTGGGCTGGTATAACGTCGTTGCGGCAGCCGTTGTCACATTTTTTACGGTGGCGGCAGGGTTTTATGAAATTATGCTGGCAACACCCGCCGTTGATATGAAAAGCGCCTGGGGCTTAGGAGCGATGGAAACGATGCTCTGGCATGGGCTTGGCGGCGTACTGCTGCTGGCGCTGATCGTGGGGATGGCAGTTTGGCGAGGCTTCCAGCGCTTTGTCTGGCGGAAGGATAACGTCAGGCAGGTGCAGTGGAGCTACGTGCTGGCAGGCGTTTTCATCCTGGGCATTATGTTCGTTCAGGGTACCTTGGGGGCACATTTGGGCGGCGAGTTTGGCGTGCACAATACCGCTGATCAACTGTTGCGCTTGGGTCAAGACCCCAATGTTGTGCTGAAGTAATTGTCTGAAATTTGACCAAACTGAACGTTGGTCACACCAAAACTTGGTCAACAGGAGCATGTTGCGATGAGACTATTGCGTTATTGGCCTTGGGTGGCGTATGCAGGGTTTGTGATTTTGACCAGCTTATGGATGGGGCAACAGTCCTATGGTTGGCTGCCGCCACAAGCCACTGCCGAATCGCAGTTAATTGACGACTTGTTCAGCTTTCTGGTGGTCTTAGGCACGATCGTCTTTCTTGGCGTTTTTGGCGTTTTGATGCTGGCGATTTTGACCAGTCAGGTGAGCCGCTTTGACATCAGCGACGGGCCGCCGATCGAAGGCAACGTCAAGCTAGAGATTGTGTGGACGGTCATTCCCGTCTTGCTGGTGTTCTGGATTGTCACCACCAGCTTCAACGTGTACAACCGGATGAATATTCGTGGGCCGATGGATGTGGTGCATTTACATCACATGGGTATGGAGCCCGCTTACGCAGCAACGTTGGATGAAGAAGGACAGCCGATCGAAGAAATTGAAGTGAATGCAAAGCAGTGGGCGTGGACATTTCACTACCCTAATCAAAATGTCACCAGTACAGAACTGCACGTGCCGGTCGATCGCCGCATTCGTCTCGCCCTCTATTCTGAAGACGTACTGCACGGTTTTTACGTCCCGGCCTTTCGTTTGAAGCAAGATATTTTACCCAAACGCACGATCGACCTGGAATTCACTCCCATTTTGGAAGGCAAATATCGACTGGAAGATTCCCAGTTCAGCGGCACCTATTTTGCAGCGATGCAAGCCGATGTGATCGTCGAAGCTCCCAATACCTATCAAAATTGGCTCAAAAAAGCCGCCGCAAGCAAACCCATACCCGCCTTTAACCAGGCATATTCCGAATACTATCGTGGCGAACCCAACAAACCTGTCGAAGTTGGTTGGGCCAGCGTTCCACCTGCAAAACCACCGATGGTCAATCAGCCCACACCAGAAGGCATTGAGCAAGAAGTGCCGGATAAAAAAGGGATTGAGAAAGATATGGAGGAAGGGAGTGGGGAATAGGAAAGAAGTTTTGAGTTTTGAGTTTTGAGTTTTGAGTTAAAGCTCCGTACCTCTCCGGCTCTGCGGTTTTCTGCCTTCTTCTACCTTTCTCTAACCAACTCCTGCCTCCAATAGCCTCTTGCTCTCTAACCACTAAAAACTAACAACCAACAACTGCTCCTGACTCCTACCCACTAACCACTTTCCCGCATGACCAACATTTCAGTCGAAAACCTGGGCAACGGCAGCGAGGCAGAACCTCAAAGCAAACCTCCTGAATGGCGGCGTTATTTCTCCTTCAACCGCGACCACAAAGTCATTGGGATTCAGTATCTCGTTACGTCGTTTGTGTTCTTCCTCATTGGCGGGCTGCTGGCCATGATCATTCGGGCTGAGCTGATTACGCCCAAGTCAGATGTGGTCGATCGTGCCCTTTATAACGGCATCTTCACCATGCACGGCTCGATCATGATCTTCCTGTGGATCTTTCCGACGCTGGTAGGGCTAGCAAACTACCTGGTGCCGTTGATGATTGGCGCACGCGATATGGCGTTTCCCACCTTAAATGCCGTGGCGTTTTGGATGGTGCCTGTGTTTGGCATTTTGCTGTTGAGTAGCTTTTTGCTGCCGAACGGCACTGCTCAGGCGGGATGGTGGTCGTATCCACCCGTGAGCCTTCAAAATCCGGGTGGAGATTTGATTAATGGACAGTTTCTGTGGATTCTGGCGGTGGCTGTCTCTGGGGTTTCGTCCATTATGGGTGCGGTTAACTTTGTGACGACGATCGTGCGCATGCGGGCACCCGGTATGACCTACTTTCGCATGCCTGTCTTTGTATGGACGGTGCTAAGTGCCCAGTTGCTGCAACTTGCTGGCCTACCCGTGTTGACCGCCGGAGCCGTCATGCTCTTGTTTGACCTGACATTGGGCACGACGTTCTTTAGTGCCGAAGGCGGCAATCCGATTTTATACCAGCACTTTTTCTGGTTCTATTCTCACCCTGCCGTTTACGTGATGGCACTGCCGATTTTTGGCGTCTTCTCCGAAATTTTGCCTGTCTATTCTCGCAAGCCCTTGTTTGGCTATCAGGTCGTAGCCGTTTCGTCGATCGCCATTTCGGGACTGAGCATTCTGGTCTGGGTGCATCATATGTATGCCAGCGGCACTCCTGGCTGGATGCGCATGATCTTCATGTTCACAACGATGTGTGTGGCCGTGCCCACAGGCGTGAAAATCTTTGCCTGGACAGCGACCGTCTGGCGCGGCAAACTACGACTGGATACCCCTATGCTTTTCGCGTTGGGCGGTGTCGTTATGTTCCTGTTTGCTGGCATTACAGGCGTGATGCTGGGTTCAGTGCCGATCGACATTCACGTCAATAACACCTACTTCGTCGTGGGGCATTTCCATTACATCGTCTACGGCACGATCGCGATGGGCATGTTTGGTGCCATCTACCATTGGTTTCCCAAAATGACTGGGCGGATGTATTACGAAGGCCTGGGCAAACTCCACTTCTGGCTGGCCTTCATAGGCACCAACCTTTGCTTCCTGCCTATGCACCCCTTAGGGTTACAGGGAATGCTGCGTCGTGTCTCGTCCTACGATGACCAGTACGCTTTTTGGAATGTGCTTGCCAGTCTGGGCGCGTTTCTGCTGGGCATGTCCACGCTACCGTTTATTTTGAACATCGTCGGCTCCTGGGTGCAAGGCAAGAAAGCCCCAGATAACCCTTGGCGGGCGATCGGCCTGGAATGGATGATCCCCTCCCCGCCACCCGAAGAGAACTTTGAAGAAATCCCGATCGTCGTCTCCGGCCCCTACGGCTACGGTAGAAACGAACCTCTGACAGAAACCGAATCGCCTGAAGAAGTTGCAGCAACGCAGTAAGGAGAAGTTGTTAGTTATTGGTTGTTAGTTGTTAGTGGTTAGAAGTCAGGAGTCAGCTTCTAAGAACGTTCATCCTTCACCCCTCCGCGTTCCCTGCCCCCTCCGCTCCCCCTGCCCCCGCCCCCTCTCCCCTCCCTCATATGGACACCTCAGTCACACCTGAACATCTACAATCCACTGCCGAACACGACCATACAAAAAGCGACCACGCTGATAACCGCATGTTCGGTTTCATTGTGTTTTTGCTCTCCGAAAGTATGGTGTTTCTGGGCTTTTTTGGTGGTTACATTGCCCTGAAGTTCACAACAGCAGATTGGCTCCCTCAGGGAGTGAATGGACTCGAAATTTTTAACCCAGCGATTAATACAGCGGTTCTCGTTTCTAGTAGCTTTGTCATTTACTTTGGGGAGCTAGCGCTAGAGCGAAATAAGCTGAATGTGTTCCGTCTCTTTCTCCTGGCAACCGCTGCAATGGGGACTTACTTTTTAGTGGGTCAGGCGATCGAGTGGAATAGCCTTTCGTTTGGACTTACATCTGGCTTATTTGGGGGCACCTTCTACCTGTTAACAGGCTTTCACGGTTTGCACGTTCTTATTGGCATTCTGCTGCAACTGGGTGTGTTGATCCGATCGTTTACGCCCAAACACGCCACATCAGAAAATCACTACGGTTTTGCCGCAACATCCTTGTTTTGGCATTTTGTTGATGTCATCTGGATTATCTTGTTCAGCTTGATCTATCTCTGGCAATGAAAATAAGGCAGAAGGCAGAGGGCAGGAGGCAGAAGGTAAAAGAAATCAGGTTTTGAGTTTATTAATAGTAGCCACTAGAATCTTTTGCATTTCTTCGACTTCTCTAAGTAGGGAAACAAAGCTTTGCTCATTGATTAGCTTGACTCGTTGGGCAATAATCAACTGGGTGTCAAGTTCTCGCAAAGATCCCAAAGCAATATGCAAAAACTGGACGTACTCCAATTTAGTTTTTCTACCGTAGCCTTCAGCAATATTAGATGCTGTAGAAACAGAGGCGCGTCTAATTTGGCTGGTTAACCCATACAATTCTGAATGTGGAAAATCCTTTGTTAATTCGTAACATTTAACCGACAAATCAACACTCTTTTGCCATATGAATTGTTCTCCATAACTCATAACTAACGAGATTGTGATCTGGGCTATTAAATTCACTTATACTGCCCAAATCTGCTCAACGAACTTCTAATTCTTTCCTCTTTCTGCCCCTTTTCTTTCCTTCTGCCCTCTGCCTCCTGCCTTCTGCCTCTCAATACTTATTTATCCCTGCGGAGACTACCCATGATCATCGACGATCAGTATTACGACATCATCATCATTGGTACGGGTGCAGGGGGTGGCACGCTAGCCTACAAGTTGGCACCAACGGGGAAGAAAATCCTCATTCTGGAGCGGGGTGGCTTTATGCCGCTTGAGGAGCAGAACCGTAGCAGTGTGGATGTGTTTCGCAAAGAGCGTTATCACGCGCCTGAGCAGTGGTACGACATTGCGGGTGAACCCTTTTCGCCACAGACGAATTACGCGATCGGCGGTAACACCAAAATCTACGGTGCTTCATTGCTGAGAATGCGGGAACGTGATTTTGAAGCTGTTGAGCATCAAGATGGCGTGTCGCCGGAGTGGGGGCTGAAATATCAAGATTTTGAGCCGTATTACACGGAAGCAGAGCAGCTTTATAAGGTGCATGGCAACGGGGCTGAAGATCCTACTGAACCAACCCATAGTGCTGACTATCCCTATCCTGCTGTGGCACATGAACCGCAGATTCAGGAGGTTGTAGACGCGATCGCCCAGCAAGGGCTCCATCCCGCAGCCCTTCCCATTGGGCTGACGCTACAGGATGATGATCCGACCAATGATGCCGAGGTCAGTGGCATTGCGCCAGCACTCAAATTCCCCAACGTGACGCTTAAAACCAACGCGAAGGCGATGTACCTGCACACCAATGAGTCTGGCAAGGTGGTCAAAGCGGTGCAGGCGGATATTAACGGTAGACCCCATTTGTTTTTGGGCGATCTGGTTATCGTCTCTTGCGGTGCCATTAATTCGGCAGCACTACTGCTGCGATCGGCAAACGAAGCCCATCCCAATGGCATTGCGAATCGTTCCGATTTGGTAGGGCGCAACCTGATGAAGCACCAGATCTCGTCGGTTGTGCAGTTGAGCGCCCCAAACTCCGGTACCTTTCAGCGCAGCGTCAGCGTTAATGATTTCTATTGGGGTGAAAAAGAGTTTCCTTACCCGATGGGTCACATTCAAAACACAGGTGGACTGCTGCAAGATGTCATTTTTGCGGAATCGCCGCCTATTCTGTCCGTATTTGCAAAGGTGCTGCCCAACTTTGGACTGCAACAGTTAGCGACCCGATCGATCGGCTGGTGGGTGCAAACCGAAGATCTGCCTGATCCCAATAACCGCGTCCGTGTGAATGGCGATAAGCTCTATGTCGATTACACCGCTAACAATACAGAGACCCATGCTCGCCTAGTGTATCGCTGGACAGAGGTGCTCAAGACGATCGAAAAATCTGTGAAGCAGACCGTCCTTCAACGGAGTGGGATACATCCCAGTGGTGAAGCCCCCCTGTCCGTCGTGGCAAACCAGTGCGGCACCTGTCGCTTTGGCACCGACCCCACCACTTCTGTACTGGATCTTTATTGCCGTGCCCATGAGGTGGATAACCTCTATGTCGTCGATGGCAGCTTCTTTCCATCTAATGCTGGGGTTAGCCCTGCACTGACCATCATTGCCAATGCGCTACGGGTGGGTGAGCATTTAATCGATCGCCTCAAGTAGCTCAAAGCAGGGCAAACAATACTGCAATCAATCAGGCTTACAAGCGACTTCTCCTGATGGGAATGTCATCCTGATCGGAATGTCAAGCTTGATCGCGCTCTAAATCACGGATGACCTTTTCAACATGCCACTGTGCCGATTGATGGGGATTGTTAGCAATGGAGGCTAAAACTAGCCGTTTAACCAGCGCTCCATCGTGGCAAGTGAGTATCATCGCTTTGACTAGCAGTTCATCAATGATGGCTGACATACGGTTTCATGGGTAATCACAAAAGCCTAGGATGCCCTGAAGATAAGGAGAGATCGCGAGTAACCCTCTTCGATTGCACTCATAAACCACTACCTCACGGCTATAGTAAACCGTGAGGTAGTCATTTTGCCGATTGTGTCGTGATGGCTGCGAGGCGTGTTGTTGGAGCCACTACAATGCAAGCGTACACGATTCAAAGCTTTACAAAAGCCCTGTATTTGTTCCGGGCTTCCCAGTTGCCAGTTCAACTTTAACAATCTTGCCGCCCATCTTCATGATGCGCTGCTGCTCGCGGAACCAGTTCTCGTAAGGAACTAGCTTTGTGAAATAGGTGTTCTGAAGTTCCCGCTGTGTACGAATACGAGTTTGGCTGGGAACGCAGGCAGTCACCTTAAACATACGCGCCATAGGGGTTACCTCTCCGGGATGGGGTTAAGTAATTTTTGATGTGAAGAAGAAATCGAGAATGATTTGGATTGATTCAGTGCGTTTTGAAGCAGAAGCTCTTAAAAAAGACGCTGCGACAGCACAGAGGCGAAGGACTGGAAGTCAAAAACCAATATTAGACCGCTAAAGCAAGCCTGCTATTTGAAGGAGCCTTTGACGCGCTAACACTCATTTCAGACTTCCAGCCCTTGCAAAAAGCGATTAGCAAATTGCTGACCGCCGCTCAGGAGAGACTAGCTCAAGCCAGAGGAGATGTAGTCAAGGTAAACGCCGAGTTCTTTACCAGCGTCAGAACCGACTAGACCAGCCGCAACTTCTTTGATTGCTTGGATAGCTTGAATGGTTGCAGAAACAGGAACGCCCAAGGAGTTATAGGTTTCTTTCAAACCGTTCAGCACGCGCTCATCCAGGATGGAAGGATCGCCAGCAAGCATGGCATAGGTTGCATAGCGCAGGTAGTAGTCGAGGTCGCGGATGCAAGCAGCATAGCGACGGGTGGTGTACATGTTGCCACCGGGACGGGTGATATCAGAGTACAGCAAGGACTTAGCAACAGCTTCTTTGACGATCGCAGCAGCATTGGCGCTAACGGTGGTAGCTGCACGAACGCGCAGTTCACCAGTGCTGAAATAAGCCTTCAGCTTTTCGAGGGAAGCGGTATCCAGGTATTTGCCCTGTACGTCCGAGGAGTTAATGACGGAGGTAATAGCGTCTTGCATGATTGAGATTCCTTAAATCACGTAATCTTACGAGAAGTTGAACGAACAGAAACAGCAGAGGTTTGCAGGCAAAAGGCAAATGACAACCTTGTTCATTTCCTTCCGTCTACGGGAACTCTGAAATTACTGCATCGCACCGATAACGTAGTCGAAGTAGCTGCTAGCTTCGGATGCGTCTTCAGCAGACAGCAGGGAAGCAGCCACGTTCTTCATCGCGCGGATGCCTTCAGCAACAGCGGGGATGGGGGTGCCCAGCGAGTTGTACATCTCACGAACGCCGACGATACCGATTTCTTCGATCGGGGTGACATCACCAGCAACAACGCCGTAGGTCACGAGACGCAGGTAGTAGTCCAGGTCACGCAGGCAGGTTGCGGTCATTTCTTCGCCGTATGCATTGCCACCGGGGGAAACAATGTCGGGACGCTTTTGGAATAGCTGATCACCAGCTTGCTTGATGATGCGCTCGCGGGATTCGGTCAACGTTTGAGCGATCCGCAGTCTGCGTTCGCCGGTGCTGACGAAGCTCTTGATGCGATCAAGTTCGCCAGGGCCGAGGTAGCGAGCTTCAGCATCTGCATTCACGATCGATTTCGTGACAATACTCATTGATGGATTCCTCCAGAAGAATGTAACCGATGATGTTACGGGTCGTGTGTTAAAGGATGATCGGGCACCATCACTAATGCACCGATATTGACCTATACCGTCCAGCCTATAAACTGCCTCCGCCTTCAGAATGGTTAAACTCTCTAGAGCTTCAGCGGTTTGAGAACTTGGATGGCACAGGTACTTTAGACTCAGTTCCCTTCCGTAGTTAATTTTGCGGCATCACGTTCCCTGTCCCTGATGCTGTGTAATAGTTTGTAATATTATCCTCATGTTATGAGAGGAGTCACGATCGTGTGTCCTATAGCACGTTTTACGCATCTGCGAGTATTTTGATCCTGGCAATCTTACTAGATTATTGTCTGGGCGACCCGAAAGGATGGTGGCATCCCGTTCAGGGAATGGGATGGATGATCGCCTCGCTTTCCCAATTGGCTTTTCGTTTTTTACAGGCACCACGGGCACTCCGGGCGGCTGGAGTGCTTTTGGGTAGTGGCGTCATTGTGGGCAGTGGGTTGGTGGGATGGCTGCTGGTGGCGATCGCCAATCACCTACATCCCCTGCTTGGTACGGTGATAGCCAGCATCCTTCTGGCAAGCTGCTTTGCCGCTAGAAGCCTTCGAGAAGCCGCAGTCGATGTGCTGAACCCCCTAAAGGTAGGAGCGTTAGACGACGCTCGTTTGCGCTTAAGGCAATATGTCGGTCGTGATACCGATCGCTTAACGGAACCCGATATTTTACGAGCCGTGTTTGAAACCGTGACCGAAAATGCGACCGATGGTGTACTTGCACCCTTGTTCTATGCGCTGCTGGGAGCCGCTTTGCCCGGCGTAGGCAGCGTGCCATTGGCGCTCGCGTACAAAGCCGCCAGCACGCTGGATTCAATAGTGGGCTATCGTGAAGCCCCTTATACCGATTTAGGTTGGTTCAGCGCGAAAACGGAGGATGTCCTGACCTGGGTGCCCTGTCGCTTGACCGTACTGACGATCGCCCTGCTCTCCCGCCGCCCCCTCCACGTCTGGCAACTTTGCCAACGCGATGCTCCCCAAGACCCTAGCCCCAACTCCGGTTGGAGCGAATGCGCCTATGCCGCAGCGCTAGATGTTCAAGTGGGTGGTATCAACTGGTATCGAGGCGTAGCCAAGCCTAAACCATTTTTAGGCGATGCCATCCAGCCTCTTACTGCCAATGTGATCGATCGTGCCCTTCAACTCACACGGTGGAGCATATTGCTATGGCTTGCAGTCTTTTTATGCGCCCTGGCGGTTTTGCCACGGTGAGGAGGTAGGAGGCGGAGGGAGCAGGGGGAGCGGAGGGAGCAGGGGAAGCAATTCAAAACTTAGAACTCAAAACTCAAAACTTCATCCCTCATCCCTCATCCCTCATCTCTCATCTCTCATCCCTCATCCCTCATCCCTCTTGTTGTTAATAGTCAACGGTTAGCCTTTTATCCTTCATCCCTTAGCCTTCATCCTTCATCCCCCGTCCCCCTCCTCGTCTTCAACCTACACTATGAAACCCCTGAATGAAGTTAACTAGACCGCTCAAGGGGGGAAGGTGTGTCGCTGTGGGCTGGGGCACGATCGGTGACACAGTTGGATCCAGATTTGCCATCATGCGCTTGCCGAATAGCGGATGGCTGTACAGCGTCAAGCTTTGGTTGCTGGAGTTAATGAGAGCCGTTTTGGTGGGCGCTTGAAAAAAGGGGATTTTGGCGAGCGTTTGCAAGGATGTTTCTGAGAGTTTGAACTCATTTACCTGCGCGATCGTCAAGGACAGCGCTGTTTTCAGTGGTGGAAACCATTCTGCTGCGCTAAGCCGATGTTCCATTTCGGGTGACAGCAACAACTTCACAAGGGCGATCGTTCGCTGGGTCAACTCGAGTGCATCTTGAAACGGAAAGAGCGCAATACAGGCCGTGGAAAATAGTTGTTCATCGCGGCTCAGTTCGAAGGTGAGTGTGGTGCGACGACGACCGATCTGAATGTTGGGTGGGCTTATGGTCAGGCGATAGTGCTGCGCCACCTGGCGATAGGTTACGGCCAGAGCGTAATGAGCATCCTGGTTCAAAACTTCATCAATGATCAAACGCACAGTGGGTGGTGCCGCGTGAAAAAACGCCGTCTCATCCTTAGAGAAGCGGTAGACCTTACTCTGATCGCCGATCGGGCTCAGATCAACCCAATCACAGATAATGCCATCTGTTTTAATGCCAAAACGCGGTACATCATAGAGTTTCGCGCCCGTTAACGTTGCCCCACTTAGATCAGCACCGATCCAATCAGCTCCAATCAAATTTGCGCGTGTCAAATCCACATGTACCAAAGTTGTGCCAATGAGATTAGCATTACTCAAATTAGCGCCTGTCATGTTGGCACCGCTGAGTTTGGCAGCGCTGAGGTCGGCACCTGTGAGATCAGCACCACTTAAGTCAGCCCACCGCAAGTTTGCCCCACTCAGGTTCACGCCTCGTAGGTTGGTACGGCTAAGATTCGATTGTCGCAATTCTGTACTGCTCAGGTCGGCACCACTACAATCGGCACTGCTAAGATCGCTGCCATGAAGGTTCGCTGCGGCTAAATTCGCCCCTGTAAACACCGCCCATTTCAGGTCAGCACGGCTGAGGTTGGCATTCGAGAGATTTGCATTGCGGAGTTTAGCATCCTTGAGGTCGGCCCCACTCAAATTAGCATTGCTCAGATTGGCGCTACTCAGATCAGCTCTGGACAATTCTGCACGGACTAAAGACGCCTGACCCAATTCGGCGCGCGTTAAATCGGCAAGCGTGAGATTGGCAACATTGAGAATGGCTTCACTGAGGTTTGCGTTTGTTAAGTTGGCCCCACTTAGCTTCGCCACATTGAGTTTCGCTCGATGCAGATTCGTTTCACTTAAGTTAGCTCCGCTTAGATTCGCCACGCTTAAGTCGGCTCCACTGAGATCAGCATGGCTCAGATCGGCTCCACTTAAATTGGCTTCATTTAAATTGATGCTGGCAAAGGTGCGTTCACCTAAGGCATATCGTTTTACAACGTCCTCAGCTCTCATTCAGCGTTATCCTTACAACGATCTCAGGCTGCTGCAAAGTCATCATCCCGATCCCGGAAGTCTTTTAGTGTAGCGATAAAATAATCAATCAAGCACTGGCAAGGATGATTCCGCTTTAGAGTGCCCGTATCGGCTCCTAAATCAGCCTTGTCCAAAGGAAAATTATTTGGACTTGGACGTTTTGCGATGATTGAGATGAACATTGACGCAAAGATCTTCAGTTTTTGTAGTGGGACGAGCTTTGCAGCCTTGCTTTTTTACTGAGAACTGGGCTTCTTAACACGTTAGGCACAAGCCCTCAAGAAGATTAGGACGCAAGCTTTGACAAAAGTACACGACCAACCAAGAGACACAGACGACTTGACAGCGTGCGATCGAGCCTTGCGATCTGTAGCTAACGATCGCTGATAGGACACTGTAAACTCTAGGCTCAAGACAAGGGAATTGCAAGATGAGAATTGGCATTGTGGGTCTGGGGTTGATTGGCGGTTCGCTCGGACTGGCGCTGCGATCGCACGGTCACACAGTTTTAGGTGTGAGCCGTCAAGCTCAGACGTGCCAGCGTGCGATCGAACGGGGAGCAGTGGATAATGCCAACCTTAGCCTCAGCCTGATGCAAGCCGTTGATGTTGTCTTTCTGTGCACACCGCTGGCAGCCATGCAGGCAACCGTTGTTGAGCTAGTGCCGTACCTGACAGCCGATACCGTCTTGACGGATGTGGGCTCGGTAAAAGGGTGGGTGGTGGAGACGATCGCGCCCCTTTGGGCTAACTTTGTTGGTGGGCATCCAATGGCAGGCACCGCAGAGAGCGGTATTGAGGCAGCCTTACCTGATTTATTCGTCAATGCGCCTTATGTACTCACGCCAACGGAAACAACGCCAACGGAGGCTGTACAACTTGTCGAAGCATTGGTACGTCCCCTGCAAACCCGAATCTATCACTGCCTTCCTGCGGATCACGATCGAGCGGTTGCCTGGATCTCGCACTTACCTGTGATGTCTAGCGCCAGCCTGATTGCGGCCTGTATGGGTGAAACCGACCCAGTCGTACTCGATCTAGCACACGCTCTTGCCAGTTCTGGCTTTCGGGATACCAGTCGCGTAGGCGGCGGCAACCCCGAACTGGGTCTCATGATGGCACGCTATAACCAGGCTGCTCTGACCCATTCGCTCCATGCCTACCGTGATACGCTCAACCAGGTGATCACCCACATTGAACAATCTGACTGGCAAGCGCTCGAAAACTTGCTGAAGCAGACGCAACAAGCGCGATCGGCGTTTTTGTAGCCGTCTTTCGCCTCTTTCACCGCTTTTGTCTTTCACCACCTTTAAGCTATCCTCTCCAGCTACCGTGGTTTCTGCCATTTGAAAGACGCAATTACCGGATGAGCTTCTTAGCATCGAAAAAGCTAAAAGGCAGTCAATCGGATTTCTGAGAAAGGCTGCATAAAAACTACATCATTTTGTGAAGCAATTCGTTTTTTCCTGTCGAATTGAACACAAAAGATGCTGGTCTTGCCAACTTTTCCTTCAAAGGATAGCGCTTATGTCAAAGCAATTTAAAAAAGGCGATCGGGTTGAGTGGGAATCTTCTGGGGGCACATCGCGGGGTGTGATCAAAGAAGTGATCACCGAGCCAACAGACTTCAAGAATCATCATTTTGAAGCGTCTAAACAGCAGCCTGAATACCGCGTTGAAAGTGAAAAGAGTGGTAAGGATGCCATTCACAAAGCGGATGCATTGAAAAAAATCGACGAGAAGTAGCATCAGCTCTGCCGTAAGCTGTGACGCTGAAAGAACGTCCAAATTTCTTTGCTGCCATTGATCAACGAAGATGTACCAGAGCCGCCTCTAGGCCATACGTGTCCAACGCCTTTTAGCGTCACAAGCTCCACTTCGGCACCACCCTTACAGTTTGGGTAGCGGGCAATTTCGACCCGATCGCCCGTTAGCTGCTTCACTTGCGCTGATGCGGCACAGTTATTATGTCGCTGCCAAAAGTCGATCGTCCCAGGAACCGACAAAATAGAGCCGTACCCCAGATTGCCACCCTGCCAAGGCACTTTGCGATCGTCCGTTCCGTTAATCATCAGCATTGGGACAGGCGTGGGAGGCTTACACGAGTTTTGTAGCTGGCTAGGAAGGGTCGCCACCACGGTTGCAAAAGCCGCAATTTGGGATGAGGGTTCACAGGCAAGTCCCTGGACGAGAAAGCCACCATTGGACACCCCAACCGCATAAACTCTACGGGCATCGATCGACCGTGTTCGTTTGATGTGGTCAATCAGCGCCGGTACAAAGCCAACATCATCAACACCCGTTAAGAACTTGTGCAGCGGATTCCAACGACGATCGATCCCGTCTGGATAAACCACGATAAAGCCGTTCTGCTCAGCGATTTCGTTAAAACCAGACCCATTCGCCAGATCTTTACCCTGCGATCCGTAGCCATGAAAAGCCAGCACCAGGGGTACAGGACGATCAGCGCGGTAGGATTTTGGCGTGTAGAGGTGATACGTCCGCTGCTGCCCTTCGTGGCTTAACGCACCTGTGGTATCTCCCAGCTTTACGGGTTGAGCCGCAGAGGCCGCATCGGATGGCGACGAGGATTCTTGCTTACCGGATGGCACCTGACAAGCCGCTAGGCCGATCGCGATCGCCATTGACAGGGGAATCATACGAGCCACACGGCACCAACCGATCACTCCGTTCATCACAGTAGGCTCCATTCGCGTCGAGGATGCATTCCTGCCACAGGGTGGACTCACCGTATAGGCAGCTAGTAGCGAGTAATCAGACCAATTAGGCAGAAAGCTTAACAAAAATTCATAGAAAGCAGGTCTACCTTTGGATTGATTGCTTCGTTTATAGTACAATTGTATTAATTTAGAGAAAAACGAATTGGCTAGAAATGGGTCAACTTGAACGCCAATCATCCGTTAAGGGTGAACCGTCCTTCATTTGACCGTCGAAAGGCGATCGTAAGTTCCCTGCCATCAGCAAACTGTTTCTCTCTGGAGACGATGTCCCGGATACAATATGGCGAAGTCGATAAGGCTACTCAGTCTTTAGAAGCTCTAGGGCGCGTCATTAATTAAGCCCTGAAACCTTTGGTATCAGCAGTTTCGCGCCCGTTTCAACACATGAGGCTAGGGGCTGAAACCCTTGCTAAAAGAAAGGCGTAGTTGTAATTGATGACAGCCCCTAGTGTCCCCTTTGGTTAATCTCACAAGGCAAAGCGCAGAATGGCTATTATTGCCCTTAAAGCCTGGTATCTCCAGGAATACGAGCCGATTAAAGAATTAGAGAAACGTCCTCATGATTTGCGCCTGAGCAAAAATAGTTTGCTGAAATCGGGGCTCCGGGCAGATTTTTTGGAAGATAGTGCAGAGGTGAAGCAAGCCGTTTGGTTTCAACGCTACCTCGAAGGAGAAGCCGTCGAGTTTTATATCGAAGGCAGTGGTGGCTATGCGATCGCCAATATTGATTTACAAAGCCACGAAATCTACTTTTCTAAGCAAGACGCGCTGACGCATTTGGAACCCACGATCTTTCTCTGCTATCAAACAGAGTATGCGGAGTCCAGTGAACTGCTCCGCGACGAGTTGCAAGCCATCATCGAAAAATTAAACACACGATCGCGCCTTCCCTTGACGCTGGTTGAATCCCATCGCCTGACGGATGGTCCCACTCGCTTAAGCAGCCAGATGATGCGATCGATTCGCCAGAGCTTACTGTTTATTGCCGATGGCACCTCGATCGCCCATATCGATAGTACCCCGCCTCAACTGATCCCCAGCCCAAAAGTCTGTGTCGAAGTGGGCTATGCCTTGCAGTGCAAGCGCGCCGAACAGATTATCCTTACCCAGATGGAGCGTGCCGATCAGCCTGGACAGTTTCCCTTCGATCTCCCCAGCCAAAATCGTCTTGTTTTTAAAGACAAAACTCAACTCCACAAAAGCTTGCCGACCCTGGTACAAACTCAACTGCAACGATTTAATTTATTCTGAGTGCAAGTCGTCAGCGATAATACGGCAGGCAGAATCAACCCACGTTGTCTCCTTTACTTCAGTTCATCGCTCATGGCTGATAGCCGATCGCGATTTCTGGGCAAAGTGAATGTATTCAGCCCAACTGCATCGATAATTGGGAAGGTTCTCACACCATTAAGGGAACGAATCTATGACGAGCAACTTTAACCAACCACGACCAGGCGATGCTGTCGCCGCAGGAACACCCGCCGCTTCCGGCGAACAACGACGCAGTAAGTATGCTCGCACGCCAACCGAATATGCGGTGCACATTTTGATTGATGGCGGACACCGTGAAGAAGTGCGCTTTGCCACGATTCAAGAGTTTCAGAAGTGGTATAGCAGTGAGTTGGTGCCAAAGGCTGCCTCCAATGACTTCATTACAGTCCCCATTAAAAATGTCCAGGGCGAGTACATGGTGTTGCGCCCTTCACGGGTCTTAGGCATTCGCGTTGAGCCCGTCTTTAGCTCCAGCGTAGAGCGGTTTTAGCCGTCGGCATGATGAACCTGTCGGGAACGACCACTAGGCACTGGCTCAGTCTTTTCTGCGCGGGTACGTTTTGGGCTGCGGCCATAACGCCAGTCCGATCGCAGTGCCCGATCGCACCCACGCCCATCGTGAAGCCGTCGCTCCCTGCCTCTGCAAAGCCCACGCCACTCTTGCCACAGCCGATCTCACCTTTCCTTGAGTCAGCAGTCACCCAGCCTGAGCGCGATCTCAGCACGCTGCGCGAACGCCAATCCCTGCTCACTGCGATCGACCACAGCTTGCGCTACCTGCAAACCGGACAGGCGATCGCAGCCTATCGGTTATCTCCAACTCCCGGCATCACGCGGGAGCGGGTGATTCGTAGCCTCAAACGCTTTCGCCAGTTATTGCTTACAGTTAAATCTGCCACCGCGTTGCAGACGGCGATCGAGCGAGAGTTTGCGTTTTATCAGGCGATCGGGAAAGACGGTCAGGGCACCGTTGACTTCACAGGCTATTTTGAACCTGTTTATACCGCCAGTCGTCGTCCTACCGCAGACTTTCGCTATCCGCTGTTTCGGTTGCCACCTGACCTGGCACGGTGGTCTAAACCCCATCCGACCCGCCTTCAGCTAGAAGGAGCTGATGGCTTACAGTTTCACAACCACTGGCTGAAGGGATTGGAACTGGTATGGCTGCGCGATCGGTTGGAAGCCTTTCTCATTCAGGTGCAGGGCTCTGCACGCTTGCAACTCACCGATGGGAGTGTGATGACGGTTGGTCACGCTGGCACCACGGATTATCCCTACACAGGCGTCGGTCGAGAACTCGTTAAGGCTGGCAAATTTAAGCTCGAAGATCTGACGTTGCCGCTGCTGATTCAATACCTTGAGGACAATCCCGCCGATCGCGACCTCTACCTTCCCCGGAACAACCGCTTTGTTTTCTTCAAGCAGACGGGTGGTGCTTCTGCGATCGGAAGTTTAGGTGTCCCCGTCACGGCAGAACGATCGATCGCCACAGACAAAACCCAATTTCCTCCCGGTGCGCTGGCATTGATCCAGACCCAACTGCCTGTGGTCGATGCAACGGGTCAGCTCACAAAGCGCCCAGTTAACCACTATGTCTTAGATCAAGATACAGGAGGCGCGATTAAAGGGGCAGGGCGCGTCGATCTCTTTATGGGTACGGGTAAATTAGCAGGCGATCGGGCAGGGTTAATCAACGACAGCGGTTGCCTCTATTACCTTCTGCTCAAGTGATTAGATAGAGAACTTGTCTGCAACTGAAGGTGCCTCAGCGCGATTGCTCTGGTCATGCCTTTTGATTAGGCAACAGCCGTGATGGCGCTGTCAACTTGGTGCGGGCAAGCCTTGCTTAGAGAGACTCAAAGTGCGCGGTAAAGCCGTCTAGCGTCATACATTCTTCTTGAAAGGCTTCCGCATCGCCCACATCTTCCACCTCAAAGGTCATAATCCGCCGCTCATCGTCTTTCATTTTTTTGGTTGAAAGCGGTTTTACGGCATATTTTCCGACGATCGCATTAAATGCCTGTGCCGCGTTGCGCCAGCTTTCAGCAGAACAATAAACCGTTACAAGCCACATGATGAGTCATTCTTCTCAGTACATTCGTCATCGTAGGCGATTCATGGTCACACGTTACGTGCATGCATCGATGGTTTTGCTCCCGTCGGTGTCCTGGCTCCCGTTACGGTAGTGCCTGCAAATCCGGTTCAACCCAAGCTGTGCGGGCCTCCCAGGACATCAGGCGATCGTGGCTGTAGTAGCGAAAGGGCAATTTGGGGTCACAGCATAACTCAAGGAATGGTTTGAGTGCATCGGGTGCTAAACCCGAAAGCCGACGCTCAGCGAGATACCACTGCCCAATCCAGAGCCAAAACAGCGTAATTGTCTCGTGATAACCGCCGTTGAGGGTTTGCCGAATGTTCATTGCGGCGTTGTAGCGCTGAATGCCTTCACGCATCCGGTCGATCGCGGTTGACGGTGGGTAGTGTACTAAGTACCACAAGGCAACGGTGAGATGGGCCGCATGCGTCCATTGCGATCGGGGTAGAGTACAGTCCTCAAAGGCTTCCACGAGGGCTTCTATGTTATCGGTGATGGGATCGGGCATAGAACAGATTGGCATAGCAATGACGTAGAAAGATCTAGGGAGTTGGCAAGGCTCAGAAGCCTCACCAAAGGAGGTTTGGGGTGTAAAGTAACTTTCGTCGTGGTGAAGAGAGTGGTAGCGCACTGTTTAAACCAAAAGAAGGCAAGGTGATCAGCCAGGTAGCCGGACTGATCACCTTGCCTTAGCGTCCATCACCAACGGCCAGAGACGAGACATGCACTTGAGTACGCTGCCAGAGCTTGTAGACAAAAAATTCAGCGCGATCGGAAAAAGCCGTAAGAAACATGCCTTCGTGTGCGTCGATGCTTTCTGCCAACCAGCTTCCTTGCAGGCTCACTTCTACAAAGGTTTCGTCAACAGGGGTCACGGCGATGCTTTGAATGCGATCGCGCTTCACCGTCAGCTCCAAATGGCTTAAACCAAACGCATCTGCGGGGAGCAAAAAAGCAGCTCTACTTGGTTCAACGTAGAGTTTCTGTCCAGCACGCAATGCCAGAAGCACCCGCTGTGCAATCAGTACTTCCAAGGGAGCCGTCATGCGCTCCAGGTGTAACCCGTCCTCGATATAGGTCAGCTTTAACATCCTGTTTGCCTCCTAAAAAACAACCCCCGCTTCTGAGGTTCAGGAGCGGGGGTTAACAGCTTCAGTCTTTACTGGTGCTTTATTCTGGTGCAAAACCACGCCTGCACCACCCGCTTTCTGTTGGTCGATCAATAATTTGTAGCTCTGCAAGAATTTGTAGCCCTGCAAGGGTCATGCCTGTCACAAAAACTCCCGTGCTAAGCGCGGCCTTTTGAAGCAGATTGCCCTGAAGCAGGTTGCCTCGAAGCAGATTGCTTCTAAAGCGCGTAGACACACCTTTGACCTCAAACAGCACTACTGCCAACGACCACTCGCAATGAGGTCGCTGCTGCCGCGCGCTATATGAGGTGGGTAAAGGTATGCAAATCATGGAATAGCTCTAATAAAAACTCGCTTTGTATATACTACACGTGTAGTATGTCGATGTCTACCCTTCTGGCTGAAAATTCTTCAGGCAAAATGACTCGACAGCTAGATACATCGCAGGAGTGAGGGATTTCGGAAAATTTGGAGAATCTTTTGTGGAGGGATGGAGAGCGGGGGAGAGCAGGGGAAGTTGGAGAGCAGGGGAAGCAGGGGGTGGGGATGAGGGATGAAGGCTAACCGCTAACCGCTAACCGCTAACAGGAGGGATGATCTTCTGCCTTCTGCCTTCTGCCTTCTGCTTTCTGCCTTCTGCTTTCTGCTTTCTGCCTTCTGCTTTCTGCCTTGCTGAATTCTCTTCTCTCACGCTTTGCCGAGGTAGCAGTGGCAGTTGGGTTTTTCAATCAGTGAGGCTGCAAGCGAGTTCAAGGCAACGGCTGCAAGTAAGCCACCTCCGATCGTGCCTTCCAGGGTGATAAAGGGTACGCCAGACTGCATTAGTTGCCGTTTGGCGGCAGGTGCGTGACTAAAGCCGATCGGCATCCCAATGATCAAGGCTGGACGAAGGTGATGGTGCACGATCGCGTCACAGACCGCTAGCAGTACCGATGGAGCATACCCAATGACCAGGATGCAGCCCTCTGGCAAATCGTTTAGCTGCTCTTTCCACTCTGAATGCTGCCAGAATGCTTGTTCGGCTTCTACTGCGCTGGTGATGTGGCGATCATTGATGATTGCTTTGGTGGCACAGCCTAAATGAGCTAATCGAGTTTGGTCAAGGGCAGCGTGGATCAATGGTACATCGGTCACTACAGGGCAGCTTGCTTTGAGCGCGTCACGACTGGCTGCGATCGCCCCCTTACTGACCCTCACAAAGGGAATCAGGCTGACATCACCACAGGCCAACACCAGGTTTGAAAGGAGATCGACTTCAATTTCAGAGCGATCGGAGAGGTCGGGCAATAAACGCTGCAACGATTCTTGAAAGGCTTCAGGATGGTGATGAACGGCTGCATCTAACCCGCTCCAAAGTCTTTCTAGCCCACCCAACTGAGTTTGTGTTTCTGCATCTAACAGCTTGAGTTGCGCGATCGCTTCTGCTTGCACCAGTTGGCAATCGTCATCTCGGCCCAGCAACCCTTCTAGTGCTGATGCGGTTTGTCGCAAATGAGCAATTTGCTGAATCACCGATCGATACTGCTGTTGAAACTGCACGACCAGAGTGTCTGCATGATTGGAGTCTGATTCATGATCCAGAAGCTTGTGGATGTGAGAAAGCTGGAAGCCCTGCTGCTTGAGCGCCACAATGCGCTGGAGTCGCTGCACATCGCGCAGGCTATAGAGGCGGTAGTTGCCACGCGATCGAGCCGGCTGCGGCAGCAACCCCAACTGGTGATAGTGCCGCACCATACGCGGCGAAATGCCACCGCCAACCGCATCTGTTAGTTCTTTAATTGTTAATGACTGTTCAAGCATGATGGAGATTCGGCGTTTAGCGAGCAGTATTCAGCAATTAACGGTCAGCGATTAGCGGTCAGCGGTCAGCTTCAACTCAAAACTTAGAACTCAAAACTCTTCCCCCACTCCCCACTCCCCACTCCCCACTCCCCACTCCCGCTTTCCAATTCCTTGACATTAACACCAATGTCAACGTTTAGCGTGTAGAGGTCTTCCCGTTTGATTGCCATGCTGTATCCGTCCCGTCTCACTCAACTGACCAAAGACCATGCCGATGTAGTCGCGGCTGTTCTGTGCGGCATCCTCTTGTTATTCGGCTGGCTTACGCTGCACTTGGGATGGGTGGGACTGGCGCTGTTGCTATTGCCTGCTGCCTACGTCATTGGTGGCTATGAGAGTGCCCGTGAAGGACTGACCACCCTGTTTCAGGAAAAGGAACTGGATGTGGATTTGTTGATGATTGTGGCAGCGCTGGGAGCGGCAGGCCTGGGGCTATGGCAGCGCGAGTACTTCTTCATTGTGGATGGAGCAACGCTGATTCTGATCTTTGCGGTGAGTGGTGCGCTAGAAGGATACGCAATGCGCCGTACAGAGCGGAGTATTCGCGGCTTGATGAGTTTGACTGCGGATACCGCCAGAGTGCTGCGTCATGGGCAGGAGCAGCTATTGCCCGTGAGCGAGTTGCAGGTGGGCGATCGTGTCCTCGTCAAACCTGGAGAACTCATCCCCACGGATGGCTTGATTCACGAAGGCTACAGCACCCTCAACCAGGCAGCCATTACTGGCGAAGCGATGCCTGTAGAAAAACGACTGGAGACGTGGTGTTTGCAGGCACGTTGAATGGAAATGGTGCCCTCCAGCTTACCGTGCATCAACCGCCCGAAAGCAGCCTGATTCAACGGGTGATCCGTCTCGTCGAACAGGCACAGACTGAAACGCCCCCATCGCAGCAATTCATCGAGCGGTTTGAACGCGGTTACGCCAAGTTGATTGTGGTGCTGGGTCTGCTCTTAGCGCTGCTACCGCCCTTTCTTTTGCAGTGGAGTTGGGAAACGACCATTTATCGCGCACTGATTTTTCTAGTCGTGGCTTCTCCCTGTGCGTTGATGGCTGCAACCATGCCAACGCTGCTGTCGGGCATTGCCAACGGAGCAAAGCAGGGCATTTTGTTCAAGAATGGCGCGCAGTTAGAGACGATCGGTCGGGTGCGAGCAATCGCCTTTGACAAAACGGGCACCCTCACCATCGGTCAGCCAGAAGTTTATAAAGTGATTGCGGCTGAGGGGTATACCCAAGCAGACGTTTTGCAAGTCGCAGCCGCCTTGGAAGCCGCTTCGGAGCATCCGTTAGGATCCGCAATCGTTCAAGCCGCTGCCTTACAAGCATTACCAGGAACAGGCGCGATCGACGTGCAAGCGAAGCCAGGTCAGGGCATTGTGGGCACCTATCGGGGACAGACCGTCATGGTTGGCAGCAGCAATTTTGCCATCCAGTCCACCCTTGCCATACCAGATGCACTCATCCAAGCCATGCAGGCGCTAGAGCAAGAGGGCAAAACCGTGGTTTGGGTCGCGCAAGGTTCGGATGTGATGGGATTCATTGCCATTGCCGATCGCCTGCGCCCCCACGTAGCTGAAACGATCGCCCGTCTAAGAACACTCGGCATCGAGCAAATGGTTATGCTCACAGGCGACAACGATCGCACCGCCCAAAGCATCGCCAAAACCATTGGACTGGATCATGTCTATGCCGACCTCCTGCCCGAAGATAAGCTACACATCATCAAACGCCTACAGCAGCAGTACCAGCACGTCGCAATGGTTGGCGATGGCATCAACGACGCACCTGCCCTGGCTCAAGCATCCGTTGGTGTAGCAATGGGCATCGCTGGCAGTGATGTAGCGCTCGAAACCGCAGACATCGTGCTGATGAGCGATCGCCTGGAAAAACTAGAACAGGCCATCATTTTAAGTCGGCGATCGCAGCGCGTCGTCAAGCAAAATATTGTGTTTGCGATCGGCTTCATCATTCTCTTGCTAGTAGCCAACTTCGCTGGCGACATCACCCTTCCCTTAGGCGTCATCGGCCACGAAGGCTCCACCGTTCTCGTCACCCTCAGTGGCCTACGCCTGCTTAAAGGTTGACGTTAGTAGACTCAAGGTGACTTATAAGCAAGGCAATATAGCCTGTGCTTTAACCCAATTCTCCAACCAACTACTGCTACCCACCTTCAGACTCTTATTCGGGGGGCGTGGGGGAGTTAGGACCCCACATAGCGGGGAACCGGGGGGAAGTCCCCCGGACAGATTTAGCAACGAAGCCCAGATTTCAATACACGATAGACTTTGCAACTGCACGCCATCAAATCATGCAATCATAATTGACTCAAAATCCTGCAAACGACTTGCCTCCACCGCATAACTCTGCCCATAGATACGAGGAAGCTTTCCAGTTGCGGCTAGCGTCTGCCTGACCTCAGCATTCGTGATCGATGCTAACAGACGATCGCTCGCTAGCGCAATCCCAGCCGCAATGCCCACACCATTGCCCACCGCCGTATTAAACTCCACAATTCTGCCCGCCGCACAGGCATAGCCATCAAACCCAGAAGCCGGACTCACCACCGCCAGATTGGGCACTGCCTGAATCAACGCATGACGAATGCCCACATTAAACAGCGGCGGATGGAGAAAAGAAATGCTGCTCATCCCCTTCTCCGCAGCCTTTTTACCTAACCCTGTGATACCACCGCGCACATCCAGGTAATAGCCAAACGTCGCGATCGCATTTGCCTCCGAAACGCCACCCATTAGCATCTGAGCACCGCTCAAAGGCTCCACCGCACCTTGAATATTACCTGCATGTCGGATGTACAGCTCTGATGCTGCCTTCACACCCGTTGCTCCAAAACTCTTTAGCCATTTAGTTACAAAGCCAATTTCATCCAGCATCGCAGGCGTGGGCTTCGCGGCTCCCCGTGCCAGTGCTTCCGCTTGCGCCCCTGTCACATAAAACATGAGTGCATTCCAGGAAAGTCGATCGCCCCCCAAAACAGCGATATTTCCCTGATCAAGCAGCACGCCGCTCTCTGCCAACGACATCTTCTTACCCCGAAAGGCGTGATACGTCACCGACAACGCTCGGCTTCGCACATCGATATGGTCTTGCCCGACATACATCGTGCGCAAATTGCCCTTTTCATCCACAAAGCTTTTGCGAATCTGATCCATCACCGCTGAATCAGAGCCAGCGGCGATCGCAATGTAGTGTTGAGCTTCGGCATCGTTGGGATTAGTAAAACGCTTGAGGTAGTTCAACTCAATCTCTTTGAGCCGTTGAATGCTCAACCCCTGGCTTTCAAACACCAGCGTGACGGGTAGCTCCGAATCCGGTAGCCCAAAGGTGCCAAAGCCCTGAAGCTTCTTCACGCCTGCTACTTGAGCCAGTTCAGCATTAACGCTGGCGTCAATGAACTGCCTGCCCATAAAAACGCTACCCGTTGTTAGCTGAATGCCTGTTAGCTTTGTCCCATCTCGCATTACCGACTGAAGCTGTACGCGGCTAATAATATCTGCCCCAACCTCGCTCAACATGGCGCGCAGAGCCGCATCCGCCTTGCGCGGATCAAGGGCAATTTGGGCAACGCCTGCTCGCTGCAAAAATTCCTGATAGATGGCAGAAGGTTCGCCGAAGGTGGGCAGGCCGTAAGACTGGCGGATATCGGCGGGTAAGCAACAGCGATCGAGGTACGCTAGACCTCCTCGCACCAGATGCCCTCCAATCCCCTCCTGGGAATTGCCCTTAAACATCAGCAAGGTGCGCAGTGCTTTTTTAGTACGGCGACGGTATTCTCTAGCCGCACTAACAAGTGCCAGCACTCCGGGGACTTCATCCCCAAAGCAAATGACATCATAGGAACGAGGTGGTTGGGTCGCGGCAGTCATAGTCGTACCAGGAGAGACGATACTTCAGGACACACAGAATAACCGATGTGTTTCGGAAGCGGCGCGTTTCACTTCATTTTCTTCCACTCACATTGTTTATTCTCTAATGAGGTTATGACGATTTATGTTGTAACGATCGGCTGACTTGTCTCGATCGCCTTAATCTTTTTGCCCCTTACTCCTTCTGACCCTTACTCCTTCTGACCCTTACTCCTTCTGACCCTTACTCCTTCTGACAATGGGGGCAGTAGTACAGGCGACGTCCCCCCGCGATCGTTTTCACAATGGTCGTGCCGCAAATGTAGCAAGGCTTGCCATCGCGGTTGAACACATAGAAGCGGTATTGCTGGCGCGAATAGCCCTGCTGCTTCAGTTGGGCAACAATCTCCAGGTCATTCGTGATGCCCTTGGTGCGATAGGACTGCCGACTTACCGCGATCGACCCCTCTGCCAAACCTAGAATTTGTTCAGCGGTACAGTCGATCGGTCGTAACGCCGGATTCACCCTGGCAACAAACAGAATCTCGCTGCGCAGATAGTTGCCCAGTCCGCACAAGAACCCCTGATCCAGCAGCAGACTTATCAACCCACGACGGTAAAAGCGTTTGTCTAAAAAGCGCGTCTGCACCTGCTCTACAGTCGTTGCCTCATCCAGCACATCGGGACCCAAACGGCTCAGGAACGGATGGGTTGCAATTTGCGCATTGGTGATGACATCAATCTCCGATGCACTGTACAGGAGAGCCGCGTGCTTTGGCGTGTGAATGGCTAAGCGCAGTTGACGATTCGTGACAGGATAGGCATTGTTTTTTTGGACATACCATTTGCCGTAGAGCTGGTTATGGCTGTAGATATTAAGCTCATTTTGAAAGCGGATTAGCAGTGCTTTTCCTCTGGCTTGTACAGTCCAAATTTGGTGCTTTACGAGGATTTCTTCGTAGGGCTGTAAGCGCTCAAAGGCAAAAGCGAGGTGAATCAGCGGTTTCTGAACGATCGCCCGTGCAATCGCATCCGCTGCTTGTTTGATTTCAGGACCTTCGGGCATGCGTTTTCTACTGTCCGAATTCCAACCGTGCCTGCTCCACCAGTTCAACCGTGATCACCTCAAGTTCAGCGGCTCTGGCAAGCTGCTCAATGCGATCGCGCGCCTGGGCACGGACGAAGAAGGGAATGTGTTGCAATTTCACCTTTGCCTCTGGCGTCCATTTAGGAGGGTCTACCATAATCAAAGCCTGCCTTTGCGATCGAGCAATAACGCTTCTTTTATTCTACCGAAATCTGCTGATGTCACTACGTTGTACCGCTGCTCTACTGACTCTTTCAACGGCTCATTTTTCGGCCCTGGCACAGTTCTATAGCCAGCTTTTTAACCTGCAACCCGCTGTTCTCCGTCCCAACATCTACGCCGAATTTCATCTGCCCAACTTAACGCTCGGCATCTTTCACCCTAAAGACACGTCCCACTCCCCACTCCCCACTCCCCACTCCCCCACGGGTATGAGCCTGTGCTTAGAAGTCGAAAACCTGGAAGCGGCGATCGTCCACCTTACTCAACTCGGCTGTCCACCCCCCGGAGACATCATGACCGCGTCTCACGGTAGGGAAATCTACGCCTACGACCCCGACGGTAATTGGCTGATCGTGCATGAAGGCGTGCGCCCGAACGGACAAGTGCCAACGATTTAAGGGACAGAGGGCGAAAGGGGTGAAAATCACGCAGGAGAAAAGCCTCAACGTTGTCGATGAATCTTTGCCTCAAAAAGCTTTAAATGGCTTCCCTTGCTCCCTCTGCCTCCCCTGCCCCTTCCGCTCTGCTCCTGCTCCTTCTGCCCTATCATAAGATTGTCCTAACTCATGAACTGCTCGTGCCTCAGCCTGTTCGATTTGGTGTCATTGTCTTTCCCGGTTCCAATTGCGATCGCGACGTGGCGTATGTCACGCAATCATTGTTGCAGCAACCCACGCGCATGGTCTGGCATGAAGAAAGCGACGTGTCTGACCTGGATGTGATCATTGTTCCCGGTGGCTTTAGCTATGGCGATTACCTGCGCTGTGGTGCGATCGCGCGTTTCTCGCCAGCCATGCAGGCAACCATTAAACATGCAGAACAGGGAAAGCTTGTTCTGGGCATCTGCAACGGCTTTCAAGTGTTGACGGAAGCAGGTTTGCTGCCAGGAGCACTGGTACGCAATCGTGATTTGCACTTCATTTGCGATCGTGTGCCCCTTCGCGTCGAACGAACCGATCTACCCTGGACGCAACACTATCAGAAGGGAACCGTTATTACGCTGCCGATCGCGCATGGTGAAGGGAATTACTACGCCGACGCCGACACGCTGGCAGATCTGGAAGCTAATGGTCAAATTGTGTTCCGCTATGCCACAGCCGATGGCAGCGATGATCCATCTAGCAATCCCAATGGTTCTCTGAACAACATTGCAGGCATCTGCAATCGCGAGGGCAATGTCTTAGGCATGATGCCGCACCCAGAACGCGCTTCTGATCCTATGTTGGGCGGCACAGATGGGATGCAATTGTTTAAGGGTATTTTGGCCGCAATGGGCGATCGGGTACTTGCTTGAACTAGGAGATGAATGATGGCGCTACCCAAAACTGGAACGAGAAAAATCGTCGTTGATGGCGAACCATTTCGTTGGTTAATTCGCAGGAAAGCAACCTACAGTCAGTGGGCCTACGAGAGCGGTCGCCTACACGTTGCAGTGGATACGCCGAACAACCGCACAATACTTTAGTTATTTTGACCGATAAGCTACACCCAGGATTTTGGGGAAGCCTTCAAAGGCAAACAGTGTCTCCATCGGAAGTTTCTGTATGGATACGTCAAGCAATTGAAGCAGGATGGCAACCTTCTGAAAACGGCGTGCCATTCGTTGTTGAAATCTTAGGGGAAACTCTTCAAAAAGTTAGCAAATGACTGAAATTTTTAGCAGCCACCGCGTTATGCATTATCAAAGAAATAGAAAATCCTTGGAAAACCGTGAGATTGCTCAGGGGCATCTATCACTCTTTTCTTCTGGTAATCTGCGTTAAGTAAGCTAATGGCGATCGTGTGGCAAGCATCTATTTAGATACCAGTGCTTATAACCGTCCGTTTGATGATCAAACGCAGCCTAAGATTTTTCTTGAATCGCAAGCTGTTGTCATGATCTTGCAGATGGTTGAGGCAAAAGTAGTCGAATTGGTGAGTTCTTCCGTTTTGGAGTATGAAAACAACCGCAATCCATACCCCATTAAGCAGGAAGCAATGAATCGGTATCTTCAGTTCGCAGTATTAAGACAAGAAGTTGACGAAGCCATTCGCCAGAGAGCCGAAGCATTGGAACATAATGGACTAAAGGCGATCGATGCGTTGCATGTTGCGTGTGCTGAGACAGTTGGCAGCGATTATTTTATTACCTGCGACAAGAGATTGATTAATCGGTGTTCAACGTTAACGCTAAAAGTGATTAATCCAATTGATTTTGTGTTGGAGACAAACAGTGATGATCCAGGTCAAGAGTGAGCAGCAGGTTTTGCAAGAAGGATTACAAGTGCTTTTAGCCCATATGGAACCGTCTAAAGTGGCTCGTTTTTGGGCAGCCTGTAATCTTGGTGGAGGGGATTACTTGAAACTCAAAGACGAGCTTTTTGCTCAAGAGTCAGTTGCGAGTTTATACGCTAAGGTTCTAGAGTTTCAGTCATTAGAGCGCGAAACTTAACGCATGGTGGCTAAAACAAGCAATCCCTGACGGGAAGTCAAGGATTGATCAGGGTGCATCTACCACTCTTTTCTACTGATAATGCCGATGCCATCAGGAAAATTCTCGTCAATCTCTAGCGCGATCGATTCTCAAACGACTGCTGACAGTTAAAAACAAAAAATCCCTAGCGGGAAGCCAGGGATTTGATCAGGGTGCATCTACCACTCCTTTCTACTGATAATGCCGATGCTATCAGGAAAATTCTTGTCATTTCTAGCGCGATCGATTGCAAGCTTACGACTAACGATTTAAAAACAAAAAATCCCTAGCGGGAAGCCAGGGATTGATCAGGGTGCATCTACCACTCCTTTCTACTAATAATGCCGATGCCATCAGGAAGAATAATGTAAATTTAGCGCTGTTGATTGTCTTTGCGTTGGCTCTGAAGGCTAGAAACAAAAAAATCCCTGACGGGAAGCCAGGGATTGATCAGGGTGCATCTACCACTCCTTTCTACTAATAATGCCGATGCCATCAGGAAGAATCTCAATTTTTTGAGACTAACTGGCTCATCAGTAGAGTATGGTGCGAGCGTAGAGCCTTCCTGTGCGTTTAACCTTAGAGGTCCTCCCAAGCAGTCAAGGTTCGCTACAATTTTGGTTGATTACGCTACCATCACGCTTTACAAAAAATGAAGCTAAGAGTTGTCCTAGAGCCAAGTGACGAAGGCGGCTACACGGTTCATGTGCCCTCACTACCCGGTTGCATTAGTGAAGGTGAAGATATCGATGATGCACTGGCTAATATCCAGGAAGCGATCGAACTCTATCTTGAACCGTTAGAAGATGAAATTCCTTCTACAAATGGCACCATTGTCAGAGAACTGGTCTTGTGAGTAAGGTTCCCAGCCTTTCCTATGTACAGATTATTGCTGCATTGAAAAGAGACGGGTGGGCAGTTGTTCGTCAACGTGGCAGCCCCATTCGCCTGGAGAAAGCACTATCCAGTGAAGTTCTCAAGATCACTGGATAGTGCTCATCGCCCAGTCAAGCGCTCGACATTGGCTCACATCTTGAAACAGGCACATATAGGTCTAGACCATTTTCTAAATTTGCTGTAACGCTTCTTGGCAACTCTCGTTATTCAACCCTCGCCTTCCTGCTGGAGTATTTTATCTTTCGAGTCGCCCCAATAAGCGCTGTACGTCCACACTTCATTGCTTCCCTTCGGTTCCATTGACCAGCGGTAGATCACCGACTTGGGTTCAACGCCAATTTCGATAAGCTTGGCACCCATGTAGTAGTGCATCTGCTCCTTCGTGCGCGTTTTGAAGAAGTCTGGTTTGCTGGCCTCGATCGTACGAGTGATGTGTGCTTGAGTGTGCTTTGCCATCGTGTTGCTTAAAGATCCCTTTTCAGTTTCTAGGATAAAAGAGTTTCACAAATTTAGCGGCTAGATAGCCCCCATCCCCTCATCCCTAACTCCTAATCCCCATCCCCCGACTTCGCAACCCACCCGTTCAAGCTTACTGCCTAACCGCTAGGCGCGTTGATTCCACTGGTCAGCCGCATCGGCGATCGCTTGATCCACCGTTTTTTGACCCAGCATTGCGGCTTGCAGGTTATCGTAAATCACTTTTTGCAGTTGCTTGACGTCTTTCATGGCTGGAATCAGCACTTCTGCATCCTTCAACTGTTTGGCGCTGATGATACGGGCTTTATCAACAGGCGTAGCATCCGCAGGCGCAGTCTGAAAGTAGCTATCCTGCAAGGCTTTGACGGTGGATGGCAACACGTTAGCCGCTTTAGCGAAGGAAAGCTGATTTGCATCATTGGTGACAAAGAGGGCAAACTTCAGCGCCGCATCCGGTACATCCGTATCTTTGGGAATCACCACATTCATAACGGCAACGTTTTTCTTGCCCGTCTCGCCCGTCAGTTGCGGTGCCGAAGCCGAAACTTTGGCGATCGTCGGTGCATTTTTCGCAATGGTATTCAGAAACTCCGCACCCGATGCCAGGATGGCCGTTTGCCCCTGCTGGTAAAGGTCGATCGCGTGGCGATGACCTTCGGTGAGTGCTTCCTTCGGCATCAAGCCATTTTTGTATAGATCCACCCAATATTGAAAGGCAGCTTTGCCTTTCGGCGTGTTAAAAGCGGCTTTGCCCTGAGCATCAACCAGATCCACACCCATCTGCACGAATGATTCCAGCACTTCGCCTGAGTCTTCGGGCACAAAGGTTGTGAAAAAGGCATATTTGCCCGTTTTATCTTTAATTTGTTTGGCGATCGCGGCCAATTCGGCATAGGTCGCAGGTGGCTTACTGACGCCCGCTTGTTTCAACAAATCTGTGTTGTAAATTGCTACTCGCGTTGTGAGATACCAGGGAATGCCAAAGCTTTTCTCGTTTAGTGTGCTGGCTTTCCAAATGTTAGGCAAATACTGTTGTCGTTCAGTGGGTGAAACCTTCTCATCCAAAAGCATCCAGGCATTCCGCTGCGCCAATTGAGAGGCAAAATCAGGATTCAAATTCACCACATCTGGCGCGGTTTTTGCCGAGACAGCCGTGAGAATTTTGCGCTGCATATCTGCCCAGGGTACATCAACCCACCGGATCTTCATGGTGGGATTTTCCTGCTCAAACTGAGCAATCAGCTTATTGAAATAGTCGGTAAAGTCGGGCTGGAGCTGCATCGTCCAGAATTCCACTTCTTGCTTGCCCGATGCGGTTTGCCCGTTGTTGCCAGCGGTCGGTGCACCTGTACTGCAACTGACCAACCAACTGAGCAGGCAGCCCAGCAGCGAGAAAAGACCGATTTGTTTCCAGGTTTTAATCCGACTCATTGCACGTATCACTCAGCGTTTATAAAGACTAACAGTAAGGGGAAAGGGGACTGGCTGGTGAACTGACAAGGCCCGATCGCCTTGAAAGCTCTAAATTTCTCGTTTTACCAGGAACCCTTGGGTGATTGCCTTGTTTAGTTTAGAGCGTCTAGTTTAGAGGATGCTGAGCAATCAGCGTCGATCGTGCTGTTTGTGCCACCGAAGCTCATTCCTTTTGTAGAGGCTTTTCTGATGTAGGCTACCTAAACTAAGCGATTAACTAAGACTTTAGTACCATGACTTTAGTACATCGCTCAGACGAGAGGAGTTAATGATGTCCATCCTACGCCTGACAGCTTTATTAGCCGTTGCATTCGCCCCCTTCGTACTGCCTGAAACGGGCTTTAGCCAGTCGATCGCCAGCGTCACGCAACGAGCCACAAAGATTACCACCAACCCCACCACGATCGCGCAAGCCACGACAAGCGATCAGCCTGTCAATGCAGGACAGTCGTATAGCACTGCAACGCCTGGTAGCACTTTGCAAACGCCAGGTACTAACCTACAGACTCCAGGCGTAGGCATCCAAACCCCCGGTGCCAATTTGCAAACGCCGGGTACCAACTTGCAGACTCCAGGCGTAGGTATCCAAACGCCGGGTGTCAACATACAAACGCCGGGTGTCGGTGGCCAGTCTCCAGGTGTGGGTGGCCAGTCTCCAGGTGTGGGTGGACAAACCCCAGGTGTGGGTGGTCAATCTCCAGGTGTGGGTGGTCAATCGTCAGGTGTGACTTCGCAAACGTCGGGTGTGACTTCGCAAACGTCAGGCGTGGGTGGCCAGTCTCCGGGCGTGGGCGGTCAATCTTCCGGGGTGGGTGGACAGTCTTCTGGTGTCGGTGGACAAACCCCAGGGGTAGGGGGGCAGTCTCCAGGCGTGGGTTCGCAGACCTCTGGTGCCACCCTCAATGGTCAGCCAGCGCAGCTTTCACCCTCGACGACAGGAACCACAGATAGTACTGGAACGGGAGCATCGCTCGGCCCCAGCCTGCCTGCTTCCACAAAAGTACCCGGTGCAGAGCAAACGTTTATCAATGGTCGCTCTACCGGAGTAAGGCAGGTTGCACCACCACTTACCCAACCCTCTTCTGGAGTCAGTGGAACGCAAGTTGGCCCGAATACAACCCTCTATCCACCTCAGTTTATTCAGGGAACGGGGACAGTAGCGCCGACGCCTCAAACGCCAACCAATGCACCCGCCAGTAGCGTAACCCCGATACAGCCTCAGTCTACGTCCGGCACGGGGACAACTCGTTCTGCTGCACCCGCTGCCAGTCAGACCACACCTGTCCAACTGCAACAAGGACAAGGCCCTTTAGATGCGGCTTTACAGCAAGCAACCTGTGCGCAAAATTGGCAGCAAGCCATTCAGTTGGTCAACACCGCGATCGCCGCTACTCCTGCCAACCAAGCGGGCTACCGCTCGCAGTTGGTTTCTTACCGCAGTCGGCTACAAACATTGCAAGCCAAAGCGGTACGAGCACCCAACTGGTCGCAGCAATGCCGGGGTGGAAGCGTAGCCAATTCGGGACGGTGACGAAGGGGGAAAGGTCAGAAGCTTACGTCGTCCTTTCCTCAAGGGCTCTTAAGAGTTTCTGAATACTCGAAGCATCTGAGGCGGCTGGCTCAAGCATCAGGTAAGCGGTTAAATCTTGATGGGCTTCAGCGAGACGATCGAGGCGGTAGTAGATGAGCCCTCGATCGCGCAACTCTGTTGATGCCTGAGGAAGCAGGAGCAAAAGTCGATCGATCGCGGCCAGCGCGTGTTGAAAGTTGCCTCGATCGAGGTAAGTCATTTTCAAATTGGTCAGCATGCGTGCCAGATACTGGCGATTTGTCACAGGCTGCAGAAACGCTGGTTGCAGCGTCACCGGACGACCGTACATCTGAGTCAGTCGCTCTTCACAATCCTGTGGAAAAAGGATTTCTCCCTGGTGGAAGGCATCAACGCAAATTTCGGCATCCTCAATGACTGGACGGATGAGAAAGTGCCCTGGCATATTGATGCCCACCAGTCGTAGCCCAATCCGACGCGCGATCGCCAGGTAGACCAGTGATAGGGTGATGGGAATGCCTGTCCGGCGATCAATGACCTCGTTGAGAAAGCTATTGCGCGGATCGTAGTAATCGGCTGTGTTACCGATAAAGCCCAATTCATCGTAAAGATAGCGGTTGATTGCCTGAATCTTTTTTAGTGGATAAAGCTCATTGGGCGATCGCTCTTCCACGTCTGCGGCCATTGTGTCCAGCGCGTTAAGGTATTCCTCCACATCCAGCGCTGGGTAATCTTCTTGCGCCAGGTAAAGTGCGGCTCGTTCCAGGTCAATTTGCTCATCCGCTTGCTGGACTTCACGGTGAAATAACTGTCGTGCGAGAGGAAGGGACATGGGAAATGAAGGGGCAGAGGGCAGAAGACAGAAGGGTTTTTGGTTGTTAGTTGTATAGCCCTTTGGGCATTCAAGAAAAGTTGTTAGAAGGAGAGAAAAGACAGCGCTTGTTCCAGCTAAACACTAAAAACTGACCACTAAAAACTGACTCAACTCAAAACTCAAAACTCAAAACTCAAAACTCTTTCATCATTCATCCCTCATCCCTCATCCTTTCTATAATCTCCTCCCGAACCGTACTCTAGCGCTTCACGCCAGCGATCGGAGTAGTAGCGTGGTATGGGTGGAAGGGTTTTAAACCAGGGTTCTAAGGAGCGTGCGAGGGGATAAAGGGCGGCGTATGCAGCAAGGTTGGTGTAGTGAAAGAGCCAGTTAACCAGGGTTGGCAATCCTACCTGCGGGATGATTTTGAGCGCGATCGTGGGGTCTGTCAGCGTTGTTTGTGCCAGCGTTTGAAAGAGGGCAGAGAATTGCACGACATCCTGCAAAAAAGGCTTGAGCACGGGATCACCCAGCGTTTCCATTGCCTGAAACACGATCGCCAGCAGTTCATTGATTTGATTCGGGTCGATCGTCTGGTGGATGCCGACACTCATCGATCGCTGAAAAAGCCAGGTGACCGCCAAATTTGGCTGGTAGGGATGCAGCAGCGATAAGCCGCCCCGCTTTAACGTGTCGCTTTCCAGAGCAGCATGGATGCCACTGGTGAGTCGTGGTAAATGGCGGATCATGGCACCGAAGCCGCCAAAGCTGAGGGGAGACTGGCTGCCACTGCTGTCGCCGATCGGCAGAATGTAATTCCATCTGGGCTTTAAGGGACTTTGACGATAGCAGGGGAAGAAGCCAAACAGCGCTCGTTTGAACTGAAGTTGTTCTAAGGAAACCTGCTGATAGTCGGGCAGAAGGCGAAAGTAATCGTCAAATAGAGCTTCTAGACTGGAGCGATCGGGGTGCGTGTCCAGATAGGTAAACAGGTAGGTGGTACGTCCATCTCTTGCCGGAAAGGCTTCCCAAAAATACTGACACTGGTTTTGGATGGGTGTAATCGTTGCAATCAGATCGCCAGAAGGATTCGGGGGAAAGCCTGCCGCACAGGTGCCAACGACGAGGCAGACGGCATCTGGTTTTTTACCCTGCCGCGCTTGCTGCACGATCGGCGAAAAGTGCCCCATCGCATCCAGCACGAGTCGCGCTTTAAACGTGTGCTCTCCCGCGTTGACCGTAACGCCATTGGCATGAACGATCGCGCTATCAAAGGGCGTTTGTTCAAACAACTGTCCTCTGTGTGCCAGAAATTTCTGTTTCAGCATTTCCAGCAAGGCGACCGGGTCAACGCCAATATTCAACACATCCCTGACCTGCACCGGTGGACTGCCCCGAAAGGCAATTCGCGATGGATTAAAGGTCGTGGCGATCGCTTGCTCTAACTCTGCTTCCGTTAACAACGCCAGTTCGACGAACACCTGCAACTCTTGGCGCGAAATATTCCACTCCTGATCGCGCCCTCGTAACAGTCCACGTTCTAGCAGTGCGACACGCCAGCCTCGTTGTGCCAGAGCTGCCCCCAGCAAAATGCCCAGCGTCCCACCGCAAATGACCACATCCCACTCAACCGCGATCGTGTCCTGGCTTTCCTGCACCACGGTTGGTACTGGCTGTGTCCCTTCTCTCAACGATTGCCAGAGGGCATCCGCTCGTCGTAACCCTTCCAGAGGGTTTCCAGGCATCTGAGAGAGCATCTCGACCGTTAGCGTCATAGCAAACTAGCTTCATAGGCAATAGCTTGAGTGTATCGCGTTCCCTCTTTCTCTATAGCCGTTCCCCCTCTATAACCGTTCCCCACTCGCGCCTTCTGCCCTCTGCCTTCTGCCTTCTGCCTTTCTAGGTCCCAAATCCGATCGCTACATTCTGTCCGCCAAAGCCAAAACTCAGGCAGAGCGCTGTTTTTACAGTACTGGGCATTGGCTGAGTCACGAAGTTGAGCGCAAATTCTGGCTGGGTGAGCCCAACGCAGGGCGGCAGTAATTGGTGCTTTAAGGCCATCAGACAAAAGGCTGCACCGATCGCCCCCGAAGCGCCGATCGCATGTCCCGTTGCTCCTTTGGTAGAACTCACGGGCACTCCATGCGGAAACAGCGTGTGAATGAGATGGGCTTCATTGCGATCGTTCAGGGTGGTGGCTGTCCCGTGGGCGTGAATGTAGTCAATCTCTGTTCTATCCAGACACGAACGCTGTAAGCACTGTTTGACGGCAGCGATCGCGGCTCGGCTCTCAGGTGCTGGTGCACTGACATGATGGGCATCCGCTGTGAGTCCCGCACCCAGAACACGACCATAGACCTTCGCGCCCCGCCGTGCTGCCAAATCAGAGGCTTCTAGCACCAGGACTGCACCACCTTCCGCTAAGACCAAGCCCTCCCGGTCACGATCGAAGGGATACGCTCCTGTTTTTGCCAGTGCGCCCATTTGAGCAAAACCAATCAGCGTTAGCGGTGTAATGGGTGTTTCAATCGCGCCCACCAGTACGCGCTCATATTGCCCCGTGCGCACTAGCTCAAAGCCCTGCGCGATCGCCCATAACCCAGTCGCACAAGCAGCCATCGGTGCCTGCACAGCGGCCTCTGTTTGGATATAGCGAGCCGTGGCGATCGCGGCAGCATGGGGCAGCGTGTCTAGCCAATTTGGGACGGGAGTGGGGAGTGGGGAGTGGGAAGTAGGGGAACTGTTTTCCCATCCTGTTATATGCCTACGCAGCCTTGCACTTGCTAACCGTTCCCATTGAGCCTGATTGCCCCGGCTAGATCCCACAACAACAGCACAATCCCATAATGGTGGTGCCAGTCCAGCATCATCTAGAGCTGCCGCAACGATTTGCTGCGTTAACGGAATTAAGGTAGAAGGCTGATGACCAATCAGCGCCAGTGGTCGTGGATTTAAATTAGCAAATGGCTGTTGGTGATGAATGCCTGATTCGCCTGCTAGCAAGCGCTTCCAGGTTTCATTTAGCGAACCCAACGCTGAAATTAGCCCAATGCCAGTGACAACCACATCCATAAGTGGAAAGGCTGAAATTGCAAGGCTAAAAGCTAAAAGGCTCAGTTTAAAGCACTTTAGCCTTTAGCCTTCATCCTTTAGCCTTTTTTCAAATTCTCCAACCCCTTCACTACTTTTGCCGACTCAATGCGATCGCCCTGTTGAATTTTGTCCACGGTTTCCATGCCTTGGGTGACATAGCCGAAGACCGCATAGTTGCCATCCAGAAAGTTCACATCAGCGAGCGTGATGTAAAACTGCGACGAGGCTGAATCGGGCGGTTGCGATCGCGCCATTGCCAGTGCGCCCCGCTTGTGAGTTAGCTTTGGTTTGGCTGAAACGCCCGCCATATCAAGCGTTTGATGATAAACCGGACTTTTCGCCCCTACCGGCATAATTTCAAGCGGAACGTAGCGTGGCTGCCCCGATGTGGGATCGATAAAACTACCGGTTCCTAACTGCTCTGGCGGAAAATTTGGGTTTTTGCTCTGGGGGTCACCGCCCTGCACCACAAATGGCTGCGGTTCGCGGACGACTCGGTGGAACACCAGTCCATTGTAAACACCACGCTGCACCAGATCCACAAAATTTCCGGCGGTGACAGGCGCATTGGTGCCATCTAATTCGGCGGTAATCGTATTACCTTTCACGACGATCGCTACGGTTGCTTTGCCTTCCAACCGAGGAATATCAGATGCCTGTGGGCTGCTCGCCTGGACAGCAGGGGAAGATGCTGTTTGCGTTGGTGAGGGACTGGCAGCAGATGACTGCGCATCGGGTTGGGGAAAACATCCTCCCAATACGATCGCGGTCGTCATGACCAGCAGTGCTAACCAATGTCGCAAAGTCCTAACCATATCAATTCACCATCTGAACCGGAGCGATCTATTATGGCACGGTACGAAAGCGAACTTAGCCTTTACTCAGAGGCTAAAACAGCTCAAGCGCAGCACTACAATAGTAGGCACGGGCATCAGCTTTCCAGCCTTCCACTGAGGGTGGGAGAGTGAGAGGGTGCGATTTGGCTCTCATCAGCTCACTCTCTCATCGGTTGCTAATTGATAAACCCACGCCGTAGTCTACTAGAGCCCTTCCAACGGCACAGTTAAAAAGCGAGCCAGTTCTGCGCCTTCATTCTCCAGTTGAGACAGAGAGAGGGGTTGCCCTACACGCGTTAACGGTATGTCCCGCTTTCCTTTAACCCGTAAGGAAAGGGTGCGCTTCGGATTGAGCCCTTCCTTTAAGTCCACCTTGACCGCTTGAACATCATCCAGCTTGCAAATCAGCTCAATCTTACGGTTCTTGCCAGGAAAGCCCCAGCGAAAGATGGTCGCCTGACCTTTGGTTTTGTCAAATTCGTTATAGCCACCCCCCACATCCCAGAGAATCGTAAGCCACAAATACAGGCTAAAAAGAACTCCCACTAACCCATAGAAGCCCATCGCAATTCCCTGCGGGATAAAAACCAGTTGAGTGGGATCTGAGAATGGCAGCAGATTTACGTGGAGATAGCTTGAAATACTAGCCAGTAAGAAGCCCAGAGCCCCAGTGGAAACAATCACCGCCCACCAATAGTTACTGAATCGGCGAGAACCGATTACCCGTTGACGCAGAACACTCGTTTCGGAAGCAGTGGTTTGTGCAGTCATGGTTATGCAATCTTGTTTAGCAATAGCGATTCAGCAGATTCTTATTTTAACGGATGTCGGTTACAGCCTCTGCTTTAAGAGACTGAGAAGCTTGAAGCAAAAAGAAAGCGAGAAATGAGGTCATTATTAATCTTTATTTAATCTTGTGTCGGATTACTACAGTTTGTTGGGCTTGGTCCGTATTTCTTGGGACAATTCGCTTATTCTCAATCATGAATGCGTATAATTACTTAGCAACATCGGCTTGATTGGGGCGATTATGGGCAGGTTTGATAGAATCGCATGTCAGTACAACGGCATAACAGGGTCGATTGTCAAGTGGTTTGAGCGATCGAGCGTAAAATTTGAGCTTGCTGAGACTATACGTGTAGGTTTGTAAAAATTCTGATTTCTCCTATTATGTATAGACATATGAATCCATTCACTCTCCAGAACGATGCCGATCGGGCTAGGGAGCTTGCAATTTTAGTAATGCCAGAGGATTTAACTCTATGACCATAGCTGTCGGGCGTGCGCCAGCGAGTCGGGGAGCGTTTGACGTTCTTGACGACTGGCTGAAGCGTGATCGCTTCGTCTTTATCGGGTGGTCGGGCCTGCTGTTGTTCCCCTGCGCTTACATGGCGTTGGGCGGCTGGCTCACCGGCACCACCTTTGTCACGTCGTGGTACACCCACGGCCTGGCGTCGTCTTACCTCGAAGGCTGCAACTTCTTGACCGTTGCCGTCTCCACCCCCGCTGATAGCTTCGGACACTCGCTCTTGTTCTTGTGGGGTCCCGAAGCGCAAGGCGACCTGACCCGCTGGTTCCAAATCGGCGGCCTGTGGAGCTTTGTCGCCCTCCACGGCGCGTTTGCCTTGATTGGCTTCTGCCTGCGGCAAATTGAAATCGCGCGGTTGGTCGGCATTCGGCCTTACAACGCGATCGCCTTTACCGGTCCCATCGCGGTGTTTGTGTCCGTCTTCTTGATGTACCCCCTGGGGCAGTCGAGTTGGTTCTTCGCACCCAGCTTTGGGGTGGCGGCGATTTTCCGCTTCATCTTGTTCATCCAAGGGTTCCATAACTTCACCTTGAACCCGTTCCACATGATGGGTGTGGCGGGCATTCTGGGTGGCGCGCTCCTGTGTGCGATTCACGGGGCGACGGTGGAAAACACCCTGTTTGAAGACGGTGAGAATGCCAACACCTTCCGTGCGTTCAACCCGACGCAAAGCGAAGAAACCTATTCGATGGTGACGGCGAACCGCTTCTGGTCGCAGATCTTTGGGATTGCGTTCTCGAACAAGCGTTGGTTGCACTTTTTCATGCTGTTTGTGCCCGTGACTGGGTTGTGGATGGCATCGGTTGGGATTGTGGGCCTCGCGCTGAACCTGCGGGCGTACGACTTCGTGTCGCAGGAACTGCGAGCAGCGGAAGACCCTGAGTTTGAGACGTTCTACACCAAGAACATTCTGCTCAACGAGGGTATCCGTGCTTGGATGGCACCTCAAGACCAACCTCATGAACACTTTAGCTTCCCCGAAGAGGTACTCCCACGTGGTAACGCTCTCTAGTAACATCGCCGGCAGCAACCGCGACCAGGAATCTTCTGGATTTGCCTGGTGGTCAGGTAATGCTCGCCTCATTAATCTCTCTGGTAAGCTGCTGGGCGCTCATGTCGCTCACGCTGGACTGATCGTCTTCTGGGCGGGTGCGATGACCTTGTTTGAGGTCGCTCACTTTATCCCTGAGAAACCCATGTATGAGCAGGGTTTGATCCTGCTGCCTCACCTGGCTAGTCAGGGTTGGGGTGTTGGTCCTGGTGGTGAAGTCGTTGATATTTTCCCGTACTTCGTCATTGGTGTCCTTCACCTGATTTCATCGGCTGTACTTGGCTTTGGTGGTATTTACCACGCCGTTCGTGGCCCTGAAGTACTGGAAGATTACTCTTCCTTCTTCGGCTACGACTGGAAAGACAAGAACAAGATGACCAACATCATCGGGTTCCACCTGATCTTGCTTGGCCTTGGTGCTTTCCTGCTCGTTGCCAAAGCAATGTTCTTTGGCGGTCTGTATGATACGTGGGCACCGGGTGGTGGTGACGTGCGTGTTGTAACCAACCCCACGCTCAACCCTGCGGTCATCTTTGGCTATTTGGTGAAGTCTCCCTTTGGTGGCGATGGCTGGATTGTCAGCGTCAACAACCTGGAAGATATTGTCGGTGGTCACATCTGGTTGGGCCTCATCCTGATTGCAGGCGGTATCTGGCACATCGCAACCAAGCCGTTTGGTTGGGCACGTCGCGCTTTGATCTGGTCGGGTGAAGCCTATCTTTCTTACAGCCTTGGCGCGTTGTCCTTCATGGGCTTCATCGCCGCTTGCTTTGTCTGGTTTAACAACACAGCTTACCCCAGCGAATTCTATGGTCCTACGGGTCCTGAAGCGTCTCAAGCACAAGCGCTGACCTTCTTGATTCGTGACCAGCGTTTGGGTGCAAACGTGGCTTCTGCTCAAGGTCCTACCGGCTTAGGTAAGTACCTGATGCGCTCTCCTACTGGCGAAATCATTTTCGGTGGTGAGACGATGCGCTTCTGGGACTTCCAAGGCCCCTGGTTGGAGCCTTTGCGTGGTCCTAACGGTCTTGATCTGAACAAGATCAAGTACGACATTCAACCCTGGCAAGCACGCCGCGCAGCTGAGTACATGACACACGCTCCGCTGGGTTCCTTGAACTCTGTGGGTGGTGTAGCAACGGAGATCAACTCCTTCAACTACGTGTCGCCTCGTTCCTGGTTGGCTTGTTTCCACTTTGTGATGGGTTTCTTCTTCCTGGTGGGCCACCTCTGGCATGCAGGCCGTGCGCGTGCAGCAGTGGCTGGCTTTGAGAAGGGGATCGATCGCGATACTGAACCCGTGTTGTCGATGCCTAACCTTGACTAAGAGTTGGGTATTTGCTGACAAAACCGTGAACTAATTGAAAAGGCTCCTGCTTATTGGCGGGAGCCTTTTCAATTAATGGTCTTTAGCTAACAAACCCGCAAAATCGATGCGCGGTCTGAGGTAACTGGGGTATTCTGAACGTAGTCACAGCAGAAACTTACGGCAAGAAAGGCTCTGAAAGTAGCATGAAACTGGCGAAGCGCGTTGAGCAAGTAACTCCGTCACTCACCTTAGCGGTCGATGCAAAGGCGAAGGCGCTGAAGGCAGACGGGGTAGACATTTGCAGCTTTAGCGCGGGTGAACCTGATTTTGCGACCCCTGACCACATTGTGGCAGCGGCAAAGCAAGCGCTAGACGATGGCAAAACTCGCTATGGCCCTGCGGCGGGTGAGCCGAAGTTAAGAGCTGCGATCGCTCAAAAGCTGCAAACCGACAACGGGCTTTGCTACGGTGCGGAGAATGTGATTGTCACGAACGGTGGCAAGCACTCCTTGTTCAATCTCATGCTGGCTTTGATTGACGTGGGTGATGAGGTCATTATTCCTGCCCCCTACTGGGTGAGCTACCCAGAAATGGTGAAGCTGGCTGGTGGCACACCCGTCATCGTCCACACCGATGAGAAAAGCGAGTTTAAAATCTCGCCTGCTCAACTCCAACAAGCCATTACCCCTAAAACCAGGCTGTTCATTCTTAATTCACCTTCTAACCCGACCGGGATGGTCTACACACCAGCGGAACTGGCAGCGCTGGCTGAGGTGGTGGTCGAGCATGACATCCTCGTCGTTTCGGATGAAATTTACGAAAAGCTGGTCTACGACGACGCAAAGCACGTCAGCATTGGTGCGCTCAGCCCCGAAATTTATGAGCGAACAATCGTCAGCAGTGGCTTTGCAAAGGCGTATTCGATGACAGGTTGGCGTGTGGGTTTTCTGGCAGGTCCCGTAGAGATCATTCGAGCGGCCACGTCAATTCAAGGGCACAGTACCTCAAACGTATGTACGTTTGCTCAGTGGGGCGCGATCGCCGCGTTGGAAGGCTCGCAAACGTGCGTAGAAACTATGCGAATAGCGTTTGCAGAACGTCGTCAAGCCATGTTTGATTACATCAACGCGATTCCGGGCTTGAGTTGTGCCAAACCAAATGGGGCCTTCTACGTGATGCCAAGCATTGCCAAGACCGGCATGACCTCATTGGAGTTTTGCGATGCGCTGTTGGATGAGCAGAAGGTTGCCCTGATTCCTGGCATTGCCTTTGGTGCCGATGATCATATTCGCCTGTCTTACGCGACGGATATGGACACGATTAAGAAGGGCATGGAACGCCTGGATGCGTTTGTGCGTTCACGCATTGGCTCCACCTGAGCAGCGAGAATCGAGTTATTCGACCTCAAGGATCGCAGCGAATCTCCAGCAAAAAGCCATCGGGGTCATAAAAGTAAATACCGCGTCCGGTGGGTCGGGTAACAGGGCCGTGATCGATCGTCACACCGCTGTTTTGCAGCACAGTGACGACTTGGTCGAAGGCTTCAGGCGCAACATCAAACGCTAGATGATTCGCCCGCGTAAACTGCTGCTGTGGATCGGCATGGGGTGGCTCTAAATCTGGTTCCCAAAATAGATCAAGCACTGTTCCATCTGGAGTTACAAAATTGGCAACTTTGCCCTCTGCCACCAGATCCTTGAGGGTGCTGGGTACGTCATCACCCGTCAACTCCCGCAGTCCCAAAAACGACCCGTAAAACTGGCGCGATGCCTGCATATCTTTGACGTTTAATGCAACGTGATGCACCTTCCGCAAGGTACCCAGAGCAAGACGATTTGTAGTTGGTTGAGATGTGGATATCGCACTCATGCGTTTAGAAGGAGGTTATACTCGTTGCCTTTTTCTTCAGTTTAATCACCGTAGTGAGTTCTTGCTCGAATAACGAAAATCACTTTATCAGCTTCCAGAATTTCATAGACAATGCGATCTGTTCGATTAAGCCGATAAGAATATAGTCCTTTTAGTTCTCCTTTCAGAACTTTCCCAACATAAGGATTCACAGCTAGAATTTGCTGTGTCACTTGCTGAAGCTTCTCTTTTTGCTTTGGCATTAGTAGAGCAATATCTTTCTGAGCTTGCTTCGAGAAGAGCACCTGAAACAATTCCATGCGCTCAACCGAATACCTGGTCGGCTGTAAAAACCTCACCTCGACTGTATTCTTGCCGCGCCTGTTGAATATCGTCTAGCAAGGTTGGATCTTTAAGCAATTCAACCGTCTCAATTAAGGCTTCTAGTTCCTCTTGACTGATTAGTACAAAGCTTTTGTTTGCTTGTATGATTGCTACACCTTCAGGATCTTGGCTAGCGCGATCGAGAATTTCGTCAAAGTTATTCTGGGCGTAATCACTGGTGACTTGATACATAAACGCTGCCTTCCAATTAAACGAAGGTATACAAGTATTCTACTGTAGTGTTCAATTGACGAAAGTTTGTACTCGATCGCTCATTTTACTAAGCTTGCGGTGCTTCATCCCAATCAAGTAATCCCAAGTCGATGAATGTTCCAGGTTCAGCCTTTAGTTAAGTGATTTGGAGTTCTTTAAGTAGATTAACATAGTACTTTTCTAGCAGAGATCCATTGCTTAGCCACCCATATTGGGAATGTTGTTATCTAAGATATGGTAATTGCTAAATAACAACCGATCTAGCTTTACCAAAGGGAAGAAGAGGGTAAAGTACTTTAGCTCTCGATCGACAAGTTCTGGATCATACGTAGAGCTCTTAGGAGAGTATTGATCCGCTCGCATTCGACACCCTTGAAAAGTCCAGAAAATTTGACCACCAGATTGTATGGACTCCCTCATTCCCGATCGACTTAGCCAAAGATAAGCTCCAAAATAGGTGATGCTAAAACCTAGAGCGAAGCTAACGGTTATGCCTAAGGATCTCCGATAAGTATTGTTCATCCTTAACCTGTTCCTTTCAGTACTGGTTGGTACTGTCCTAATTATAAAAAGGGACAAACATTTCCAATTCCGTGAGACTCAATCTAAAATACGCGCTTCGAAATTGCTTTACCTGAAGTGTAAACTTCACGCTCACAGAATGCGTATATTATTGGCTTTCGTAGACTTTGCGGAACGTCACGAAGGATAAAGAATCGTTGCAGGTTTAGCGTGGTCTGATTCGTTGTGAAATGGCTCTATACCAGCAGAGGCAGTGCTTTGAGCGCTCTGGTTCCTATTGTGTTTCACTACGAAGCCAGAATAGCGATCGCTCAACAACGCGAGATGTCTGAGAAAATCGATAGGCGATACCGCTGAGACACTGAAGCAGAAGGCTAAGGGCTAAGTTTTTATACTTTATCCTTCATACTTCATCCTTTCCTCCCACTCCCCACACGAGGCACTCTATGAAATTGGCTTACTGGATGTATGCAGGTCCCGCCCACATTGGCACTCTTCGCGTCGCCAGTTCCTTCAAGAACGTCCACGCCATCATGCATGCGCCGTTGGGCGATGATTATTTCAACGTCATGCGATCGATGCTGGAACGGGAACGGGATTTTACTCCTGTAACGACCAGCGTCGTCGATCGCAACGTTTTGGCGCGCGGTTCGCAAGAGAAGGTGGTTGACAACATCACTCGGAAAGATGCGGAAGAGCATCCTGACCTGATTGTGCTGACACCTACTTGCACCTCCAGCATTCTGCAAGAAGACCTGCAAAACTTTGTGGAACGCGCTCAGATCGAGTCCAAAGGCGACGTGCTGCTGGCAGATGTGAACCACTATCGCGTGAATGAATTACAGGCGGCCGATCGTACCTTGCAGCAAATCGTGCAGTTCTACATTGAGAAAGCACGTCGTAAAGGCGATCTGCCGACTGACAAAACCGAGAAGCCCAGTGTCAACATTTTTGGCATCTCCACCCTCGGCTTCCACAACAACCACGACTGCACCGAGTTAAAGCGCCTGATGGCAGACCTGGGCATCGAAGTCAACGAAGTCATTCCTGAAGGTGCCTCCGTTCACAACATCAAAAATCTGTCTCGCGCCTGGTTTAACCTCGTGCCTTACCGTGAACTGGGGCCACTGTCGGCAGCCTACCTGGAGAAAGAATTTGGCACCCCGTTTGTCGACATTACGCCGATGGGTGTGGTGGAAACGGCACGTTGCATCCGCAAAATTCAGGCAATTCTGAACGCTCAGGGTGCCAATGTGGATTACGAAGACTACATTAACGAGCAAACCTTGCATGTCTCGCAGGCCGCCTGGTTCTCACGCTCGATCGACTGCCAGAACCTTACAGGCAAGAAAGCGGTGGTTTATGGTGATAGCACCCACGCTGCCGCGATTACCAAAATCCTGTCTCGCGAAATGGGCATCCATGTCGTCTGGGCAGGCACCTTCTGTAAGTACGACGAAGCCTGGTTCCGCGAGCAGGTCAGCGAATACTGCGATGAGGTGCTGATCACAGATGATCACGGTGCGGTGGGCGACGCAATCGCGCGCGTAGAGCCTTCTGCAATCTTCGGCACCCAGATGGAACGCCATGTCGGTAAGCGGTTGGATATTCCCTGTGGCGTGATTTCAGCCCCCATTCACGTCCAGAACTTCCCGATCGGCTACAAGCCATTTCTCGGCTATGAAGGCACCAACCAACTGGTAGACCTGATCTACAACTCCTTTACGCTGGGCATGGAAGACCACCTGCTGGAAATCTTCGGCGGTCACGATACCAAAGAAAGCATCACCAAAGGAATTTCTGCTGATTCTGATCTGGCCTGGAGCAAGGATGGACAGGCAGAACTCAACAAAATTCCTGGTTTTGTGCGCGGTAAAGTGAAGCGGAATACCGAGAAGTTTGCGCGCGATCGCAATATCGAAGTGATCACCGCTGAAGTACTCTACGCTGCGAAAGAAGCCGTCGGCGCATAGAAACTAGCCATTGCTAAACAAAAACAGGGATAGCCATTGCGGGTATCCCTGTTTTTGTTTCTTATAACAGTCCGGAGGGTCGTTCGGACACCCTGCTGCAGTCAAAGCTCTAATCAAGCGAAAGTTTACCTTCTGCCCTCTGCCCTCTGCCCTCTGCCCTCTGCCCTCTGCCCTCTGCCCTCTGCCCTCTGCCTTTTTCTATGCGTGGCGGTTTGCCTCTTCTTGCAGCCAGGGATCAACTGGTTGACCATCTTTGCGTCGTAGTTCAATTTCCACCGTCATCACTTGACCCGAACCAGGCGGTGCTGGCTTCTGGTGAAACACAATATCGAAGGCTGCGGGATCTTGATTGTGCTCTTTCAACCAGTCCTGCACCTTAAAGGTGGCAAAAAACGACTGCCCCTGCTCAAACATGCGGGTGATTTCCATTTGAAGCGAAAACGGATTAAGCCGGGGCATAGCTACTGTGGGTCAAGAACTTTCCCATTTTAGCCCAGAGCGATATAGCAAAAGGCAGGAGGCAGAGGGCAGAAAGGAAGGCAGAGGGCAGAGGGCAGAGGGCAGAAGGAAAAGTCCCATCGATCAACGCTTTGACCGTGAAGGCGTGTCCTAACTAACCTGTTGACTGCTATGCAACGTTGAAGCAGGGCTGCTTGCTTGGGCTTAAACAGGTTTTACGATCGATGCCAGTCATCCAGATCAGCATCGATTTCGGCTTTGATGTTCAGCGGTAGCTGTACTTCTGGTAAAAGCGGTTGATCGTCTTGGATGGGTTCGCGATCGAGGTTGAGCGGTTTCACGACACGGGTAATCGCTTCCTGCACAAAAGCACGGACAAACTCATCCTTGCGGTTGAGCTGAAACTGTCGCTGCACCACTTCCGTCATGCCGCCATCTCCCCAATCCTGATCATGGCGAAAGTATTCGATAAAGCTTTTGCCGGCAATGCGAGTCAGGTAAGCTGCGCTGACTCCTTGAATCGCACGCCCCACAATCAACCCACCCAGACTAAATTCCAGAGCAGTCGCTACCAATGTCAGCGCACCTTTGACAATGCCCAAACTAGCCAGCGTTTTGCCCAATGACAGCGCCAGTTCTCGTCCCCGTTCCAGATTGATCTCGCAGCCATACACGCGACCAATTTCGACCACCATTTGAGCGTTGATCGCTGCCGTTGCCAGCAGGTCTACGACTGGTAACGGCGTAACGGCAATTACTCCGGCGCTAATCCACTGGACACGATCGACAATCTTTTCGGCCTGACGTCGGCGTTGGGCATCAATGAGATAGCGGGCCTTCTCACCAAGGCGTTGGGATTGCAGCAAGATGTTGTCGGCGATGAGATCTTCGCCTTCAGCACGCAGCACAGCCACCATGCGGCGAATGAGGGGCATGATATCTGGATCAGGCTGAATCGTCTCACCGTCCACAGCGATCAGAGCAGGATTGGCAGCCGTTGCGATGACATCGGCTGGGGCCACCAACCCCCGTAAACGCCCCCGCAACCTTGCCAGAATAGTGTCTCGATCGCTGTCTGGATAAAGATCAGCTTTGTTGAGAATGATGAGCGATCGCTTGCCGATATCTGCCAGCGTTTGCAAGGGGTCATACTCCGACTGGCGCAGATCGTTATCCAGCACAAACAGCAGGAGATCGGCTTCGGTTGCTAGCTGTCGGGCCAGTTGTTCCCGTTCGGTGCCTGCTACGCCTGCTTCGAGAATGCCCGGTGTGTCGATGATGATAATTTCACGGTTCAAGCCTTTCAGCTTTAGGGAGTGGGTTTCGCCAACTTCAGTCGTCCCCATCGTGGCTCCAACCTGACCAGCCATGCGTCCAATCAACGCATTCACCAGCGACGTTTTACCAGCCGAGCCAGTGCCAAACACAACAATTTGCAGGTTGCCCCGCGCAAGGGTTTGCTCAATCTCGCGCGATCGCAGCAACAACTCCTGCCGCGCCACTTCATCTTGAATCTGGCTTACCTGTTGTCGCACAGCTCTTAAGGTCTCTTCGGCCGCATCTGTTTTTTCCGCTGGCACCTGGGGTTGCCGCCGTGCCTGCTTCCGGCGCGTTTGAAGGCGGGGCAGCACAAACAGGTAATAGACTAAGGCGGCAATCAGGACTGCCAGCAGTGCGACGATCAGCGCCAGCAACACTTGAGACAGCAGCGGGTAGGCGTAAAGCTGCCACGAAAGCCGAGTGAGAGAATCAATAAACCAGATGATCAGCCCCAAAATCAGGGCCAGACCAGCAATCAAAATGAGAAGGCGCGACTGCGGCATGAAGACTTTAATGGTTCACCTGCCTTTCATTCTAGTGCCCTGATTTTTTTTGAGAGGGAACCTGCCTGCCCGAAAAGATTGTTAAGCCTAACGCGATCGCTACATCTGAACGCTACTGTAGCCACAGATGCTAGGCTTCACGCTCTAGCAGGTTAAATGGTCATCAAAAACGTTGAAAAAAGGAAACTTATGGGACTTTTCGATGCCGTCTTGAGTGCGGTTAGCAATCCTGGTCAGCAAGCAAGCCCTGATCAGTTTGGCGCAATCTTGAGTACTGTCCAGCAACTCAGCAGCAATCATGGCATTGATGCCGGAACAACCCAAACGCTGATTTCTGTGGTGGGTGGCTATGTGCAATCGGCTCTTCAGCAGCAGCAAGCAGCAGCGGGATCAGAGCAGGTGCAAGCAACGGTCAACCAGTACAGCGGCACGGGTCCCAATCCGCAAGCGGTAGAAGCAGTGCTGGGTCCAGCCATGCAGCAGCAAGTTGTGCAGGATTTAATTCAACGGACTGGGTTAGATCCCCAAACGGTGCAATCAATCCTGCCAACGCTGGTACCTCTGGCGCTGAACTTCTTGCAAAGCGGCGCGCATACTGACAATCCTCAAGCCGGAAACCCCGTGCTTAATGCATTTTTGGATGGCAATCGTGATGGCAACGTTGATTTAGGCGATGCTTTAAATATTGCAGGGCAGTTTTTTGGTCGCTAGACCGGGCGTGTAGAGATGTTACAAGTAACGTCTCTACAGCCAGAAATCCCTACAGCCAGAAGCAAGGTCACGCTACTGCTTCAATGGTGCGATGCCTGCCATGTCTAGAATCTGTGGAATCAAGTCTTCCCGTTTAACGGCCATTAAATGCACGCCCTGGCACAAGTGACGCGCTTGTTGGACTTGTTCTGCCGCGATCGCCACCCCCTCCTGAAGCGGATCGGTAGCGCCTGCCAAGCGATCGATGATGTGGTCGGGAATATGCACACCCGGCACACAACGATTAATAAATTGCGCGTTTTTGGCCGATTTCAGCAAGAAAATGCCCGCCAAAACAGGCTTTTTGCAGTCGGTCGCCAGTTGGGTCATAAATTTTTCCAGGCGATCGAAGTCTGAAATGAGCTGGCTTTGAAAAAACTGTGCTCCTGCTGCCAGCTTGCGCTCAAACCGACGCTGTAAGCCAGACCAACTGCCGCACTGCGGATCGATCGCCGCTCCCACAAAGAGTTCTGTTGCGCCATCTGTAAGCGGCTTGTCGTTCAAATCAAGCCCCGCGTTGAGCTTATGGATGAGTTGCAGCAACCGAACGGATTCTAGTTCAAACACCCCTCGCGCTTCAGGATGATCGCCTGCTTTGATGGGGTCACCTGTCAGCGCCAGCACGTTACGAATACCGAGTGCTTGAGCACCCATTAGATCTGCCTGCAAGCCAATGGCATTACGATCGCGGCAGGCAACTTGATAAATGGGCTCAATCCCTTCTCGCATCAAAACTGCCGATGCCGCTAGAGAGGACATCCTCAACACGGCTCGACTGCCATCTGTAATATTAACGCTATGCACTCGCCCCTTAAGCAACCGCGCCATCTCAAGCATATGAGTTGGGTTTCCGCCTTTGGGTGGCATGACCTCAGCAGTGACAAGGAACTCGCCTGCTCTAATAGCAGATTGAAACAAACTTGGGGATAAAGACATGAGGCAGTAAGCGTCGCCTAAGGCAAATCACAACGGGTTTAAAGCATGTCTTTTCATCATATAGGGCGATCGAACTAGGCATGAATTCGATCTTAAGAGAGGGCGATATCTTTACAGCAGCAGCAGCTTACTGTGCCGGAATCTTAAAGCCGACCACGGCGCTGAGTCTCTTTATGGTTGCATCAAAAGCCAGCTACGGGTAACCGTTTGCACCACTGAGGCGTAGAGACGTATTTAGCCGTCCAGTCTTCAAAGGTCTAAAGCGGTAAGGAGTATCCTAATGCTACCTTTGCTCGGTTTAAAGTTTCGTTGGCGATCGCCCGTGCTTTCTCTCCACCATCGCGCAGCACCGAATCCAGATAGCCTGGTTCAGCCATGATCTCCTGGTACTTGTCCTGAATCGGTTTCAAGTGAGCGATCGTGGTTTCTGCCAGCAGTGGTTTGAATTGCCCCCAGCCCATATCCTGACATTCTGCTGCAACAGCTTCCTTTGTCTGACCAGAGAGCAGCATGTACAGCGTCAGCAGGTTGTTACATTCGGGACGATCTGGATCATCAAACACCAGTCCACGAATGGGGTCAGTCTTACAGCGTTTAATTTTGTTTTGAATCACATCCGGTGGGTCGAGCAGGTTAATACGGCTCAACTCAGAGGGGTCAGATTTAGACATTTTCTTCGTGCCATCCGTCAGGCTCATCACCCGTGCGCCTTCTGCCCGAATCAGCGGATCAGGCTTTTTGAGGACGGGCTGGTTGGGCTTGGCAAACTTGTGGTTGAAGCTATCGACCAGGTCGCGGGTTAATTCCAGGTGCTGCTTCTGGTCTTCGCCGACGGGCACTTTGTCGGCATCGTAAAGCAAAATATCGGCAGCCATGAGTACGGGATAGTCCAGCAGCCCAACGCTCACGTTCTCACCCTGCTTCACCGCTTTCTCTTTAAATTGGATCATGTCGGTGAGCCAATTGAGCGGCGTGATGCAGTTGAGCAACCAGGCAAGTTCGCTGTGTGCCGAAACGTGAGACTGTACGAAGATGGTTGAGTCGTTCAAGTCGATGCCACAGGCGAGATAAAGTGCCGCGATCGTGTAAGTATCCTGCGCTAACGTGGCAGGCGTGTGGGGCACCGTAATGGCATGTAGATCGACGACACAGAAGAAGTTGTCGTATTGATGCTGTCCTTCAACCCAATTGCGAATAGCACCGAGATAATTGCCTAAGTGAAGATTACCCGTTGGTTGAACGCCGGAAAGAACTCGCTGCTTCGCCATAGTTTACAGAATGAGAATCGAACAGAATAAGAATCGAAAAAAGAATCTAACCAGATGTAGACGTGTCAGTGTGAGGCTGATTGTACCGTTAATGACAGGCTACAGTTAAGAAATGTAAACGCCCTTGTGTGATGCAACGCGCGTGACGCAAAGTTCGCAATCAAACAGCACGTCTCCAATTATGACCCACTCCCTTAACCAGAACCAGATCGCTCAACTGCAAGAATGCCTTGCTCTATCACGTAACCCTACGCAGCAAGCAGAAGCCCGTCAGACGATGACCAAACTGTTGCAGGAGCTTGAACCCAACCCAGCCGCTGCAGAACTGATTGACGCCCTCTGGAACGAACTGCTGACCGCGCGACGATCGACCGCTTTTTGGGAGCAAATTAGCGACGCTGAGAAGGAGATTGGCGATCGCTTAGCGCAAGACAACATCCGGCTGCAACAAAACTATCTGCGGTTGATGCAAGAGCAGTAGGTGTGGAAATCGCAGTCAGTGGTTTGTCGTTCGTGTTCGATAGTAGACAGTGATCAACGTTCTAAGAACATTGATCACTGTCTGTTTGTTGCCTATGATTGCTCCTTTAGAGGGTTAATTACCGCATCGGGCGGACTAATAAGGTGATATTTTGCCGTCCAATGACTTGTACAACCTCATCTACTGCTAGCGTGATGTCTTGCTCGCATTGCGCCAGCCACCAGGAACCCTGAAAGTAGACTCTTCCCCGGCTGCGGGGTGTAATGATTTCTGATACGATTGCCCGTCCCCGGTAGCTGGTATCAGTCTCTTTCGTGTAGGACGTGTAAGACTTGGCTGTCTTATCTACTGGTGCATCAAATAAAAATGCGCTAAAGGCCTGAATGGAATTGAATGCAATCATCGTAATTTCTCCTGGGGCTTAAGATGGCTGATTGCGACTGTTCGGTTAGGGGTTAGCATTCAGCACGGGCGTCTAGCTCCATCGCCAGACTTTGCTTCGCTCGGATATCTTTCAAGTGGCGTTTGACAGTGTTGATCGTGATGTAAAGCTCGGTCGCGATCTGTTGATACGTAAAACCAGCGCTGCGAAGTAACCAAACTTCGGTTTGACGGGGAGACAGGTTGTACAAAATTGCTTCAGCCAAGGCTCGATTTCGAGATGACTGCCAGCGATCTTCAAGCAGTACGGCCAGGTAGGGCCGTTGTGGATCATCCAAGGTCAACCACCTAACGCGAATGCGGTAGATGCTCGATCGGCTGTGGACGATTTCTGACTCAATAACAACAGGCTGGTCTGTATAGAGTTCGCGGCTTTCAATGAGGGCCTTGCAGGGTTGCCAGATTGCCTCAGGAATGGTGTGGGTAGCGGTTTGTCCCTGGCTAAGTTCCTGGCAAATACGATAGGCGTAGTAATTGTGATAAATCCATTCCCCTTGCTCCGAAAGAATCAAGATGCCATCGGTGATTCCTTCCAGAACACCTTTCAAGAGGAATGTTTGCTCGTATGTGCTTTGGTTTGGTTTCAGTTGATTCAGCATGGCTCTCCGGGGGCTAGAGAATGGGCAAATGCTTGTGCTGGCTGCTGATGGAACGTTAATCTTCCTCGAACATCACTAAAAAATCTTTTCGGTTGTACGTTGTTTTCCCGATTCAGGTAAAGTTCGAGTGAATTAATCCAGATCGTATGAAAACACTCACGGTATTGCACTATCCCTCTCTGCCAAGTTGTTTTCCGAGAGTGACCAGCGCCTTTGCAGCTTTATGCAATCAGATTCAGGTTGATCGCTTGCCTTTCCCTGTAGTTTTCGGCAAAGTTGGAGGTATATTTATGCAACTGCTCTGTCTGTTTCCTGCCGCTGGCCATGAGCCAAACTCCTTCAGAATCAACAAAGCTCAGTATCCTGGTGGTTGACGATCATGAGATTGTTCTGGGTGGCACGATCGAATTGCTCAAGCGTCAATATCCCCAAGCAGAAATTTTGACGGCCCAAACGGTCGTTAGCGCCTTGAATCAGGTCAAACTCCATACCCCTGATTTGGTTGTGCTGGATCTTTCCCTCCCTGAGACGAATGGTGATAACGCTCAGGCGGAGTCAGGCGTGCAATTGCTTAAAACCTTGATGCAGCAGTATCCCACCCTCAATTTGACAGTTCAAAGCACCCATGTGAGAGCGCTGGTGCGCATTCGTCCTGAGATCGATCGCCATAAAGCAGGGTTTACCGTGGCAGACAAAAGCCTTTCCAGCAAAGAGATGCTGACGCGGGTAGACTGGGCGTTGAAAGGCATCACTCACACCAAAGATATCCGTCGGGGACGTACACTGGAAGTCAAACCAGACTGGATTACGGTGTTGAAGCTGGCGTTTCATGAAGGGTTGCAAGATCGGGCGATCGCGAAACGGATGCAAGTCTCTGAACGCACAGTGCGTCACTATTGGACAAAGATCCAGGATGTGCTGGAAGTCTACCCTGATGAAGACAAGCAAGACGGTAAGAATATTCGCATTCAAACCGAAATCCGCGCCCGCGAAGAAGGCTTGATTGATTGATAGGGTTTCGAGTGAATCGTGTTTCCTTGTTAGCGTCACCAGAGCAATCAACTAGCAACCCACACCCGACAACTAACAGTACATTCGGAGCAGCAGACGGTGCAACGCAATTTGTGGAGCAGCCTGAAAGAGTCTCTTTCTCTCTGGCGGTGGGCGCTGCCAGGTGTAGTAGTCATTGGGTTGGTCATGGCATCTCGAATGGCAGGTTCTTTGCAAGGGTTAGAGTGGTTAGCTCTGGATGCCTGCTTGCGTGCCCGCCCAACAGAAGCACCTGACGATCGCATCGTGCTGGTAGGTATCGATGAAAGCGACCTTCAGCAAACGGGTTATCCCATTCAGGAGCAAGCGTTGATTGACCTGCTGGCTAACTTACAGGCATATCGACCGGCTGTCATTGGGTTACATATTTTGCAGAATCAAATTGCGGGATCAGGCAAGACGAAGCTGGTTACCGCTTTAAAGCAATCCCCAAAGCTGATTGCAGCGGAAAAAATATTATCTGCTTCTGACCAAATTCCTCCGCCATTGGGTGTTGCCACTAGTCAGGTTGGTCTAATCGACCTGATTCCTGATGGCGATAATCATGTAAGACGTACCATTCTTGGGACATACGATCCGATCCATCCTGAAAAGTATCAGCTTTCATTGACAATTCGTCTGGTCGAGACCTATCTGGTCTCCCATGATAAGAATCTGGCCCTTAAGAATGGCTTGCGTGATCAAGAAGCCATGCGATTTGGCGCTACAGAACTGCCTCGCTTAAAACCGTCAGGCGCTTACGCTGGAGAAGATACAGGCAGCCCACAAATGTTGCTCAATTTTCGGGTGAACCAGCAACCGTTTCGTATCCTTTCACTGCGCGACATTAAAGCGGGTAAGGTAAACCCAAACTGGCTGCGCGATCGCATCATTATCGTTAGCATTACCGACCCTAAAATTCGACCAATCATTCCAACAGCCACGATTGCCCCAGCAAACTCGCTGGACATTCAGGCGCACGCTGTTAGCCAAATCATCAGCGCTGTGCTGGATCAACGCCTGCTCTTAAACACCTGGACAGATGATTGGGAGTACCTTTGGATTTTAGGCTGGGGTTGTATTGGTGTTTACCTTGATCGGCGCACCCGGTCTTTGATACCGATCCTTTTGGCACTGGTTGCGGCAAACATTCTGCTTGTGAGTCTATGCTACGGTCTTCTCTTGCTTGAGGGGCTGTGGGTGCCAGTAATTCCAGCCTTGATTGTGCTGAACTTGAGTGTAATTCTCCCTGCTGTCTATGAGTATGTATACGAGCAAGAGAAAGCTCTAAAAACCCGTTTGGATGAACGTCAAAGCACGATCGAGCAAACCTTCAACACGCTTCACAATGGCCCATTGCAAACCTTGTCTAGTCTTCTCAGGAAACTGCGTGATCAAAACCTGCCACCAGACCAATTGTTCTCAACGTTGGAAAATTTGAATGCGGAGATTCGGGGGGTGGGGGAGCATCTCAAGCAAGAGGCTTTGACACAAGAGGAGAGTTTATATCTCAGAAGTGGAATCAAGCTCGATCTCAAACTTCCCCTACATGAATTGTTCTATGAGGTATACAGCAATACATTGGATCGATCAGACTTTTCCCAGTTTACGACCCTCAAAACATCCTGCTATTTTGAACCCCTGGAAAAACGACCTCTGACGATCGACCGCAAGCGGGAACTCTGCCGTTTTTTGGAGGAAGCGCTGTGCAATGTGGGCAAGCATGCTGAAGGTGCGACTCATCTAGATGTCACAGGGACGCTCCACGATCGGGCATATGCCTTACGGATACAAGATAATGGTGCAGGCGTACATTCCTCTACAGTGGGTGATGGGACAAAGCATGCCCGTAAGCTTGCCTCGAAACTAGGCGGTACGTTCAAACGGGAACCTATATCTCCTCAAGGAACGCTCTGTGAACTGACCGTTCCTCTTACAAAAGCTTGGTTCCCGTTGCCGCAAGGCCACGTGCCTTAGGCGCATCAGATCGTTGTTGTCTTGGGTAAGGGACAGGTTGTCACTATCAGGTAGAAAGCAAGGGTAGAGGGATGCTTGCAACAAAATGGGAAGCAATGTAGCGGTGTTGGCCGCTTGTTGGTGGATACTCCATTACCAAGAGGAATGGATGGACGATCGCGGACATAAAGTTGGCACTTTTATGTAAGGTTTTACCCAAAAAAGTGACATAAGCTCTAAGTATAGGGGCATTCACCTACTCCTTCGTTTCCTGGGTCGTCTCAAGGTTTGGCTGCCGTCTCTGGCTTCCGCGGTGCACAGAGGGTTATCTACCAAGACACGTCCAGAAGCCGCTCCTGAAAAAAGTTTTAGCTGGATTCCTGAAATCGTCACGGACGTGCCTCTTAGCTAGCCTTGAGCAAAAGTTCAGGGATGCACTTTCCAAGTTTTGTTTGGAAATGCAGGCGTTGAAAATGGGTGATCTACCAAATAAAGCTTCGTTGAAACGCAGGGGTGAAGGGACCGGATGGTTTCATCCATTTCCTGTTCGTCCTGAATCAGCAAAGCCTCAAAAATGACCCATGTATGTCACCTTTACAGCGATGAAAATCCGAACTTTATCACAACTAGTTAAAACCAGTGGGCAAGGGGGCTTACACCCTCACGCCTCACGCCTCGTCAAGCACGGACAGACCTTAGGCTCTTTACTGCTTATAACCGCAACTATGTTGCCAGCCTACGATCCGCCTCGCCAACCACCACCGCGTAGACCACCTACGTCATTTACCGGAACGCCTCAAGTTGACTTGAATCTATTGCCAAGCAATATTTTGCTTGAACATTAGCTAGCTTACGGAGCCTTCAAAGGAATAGCGCATTGTGTGAATGCATAATGCGCTTTTTGTTTGTCCTTTGGCTAGCGCAACCGTTGGAGCACCTGCTTCGATCGCCCAATTTGATCCTGACTGAAACCTGCTTCATCCAAATAGTTTAGGAAAGCAGCATCGCTATAGCGTGGATCGACACTCAGCGCTTGACGGTAGGCTTGCGCTGCCAACGCTTTTTCACGATTGCCCCAATGCGCGATCGCGAGTGCCACAAACGGGTGCGGATTGGTTGGCTCCAAGCGGGCGGCAGTTTTGGCAGTGGCAATTGCCAGGTTATATTGCCTGATGCGCTCAAAGGCCAGACTGAGGTTGTAGGACGGAATTTCGTTACTGGGTTGGAGGATGGCTGCCCAAGTATGAGTGGCGATCGCTGCTGTCAACCGTCCCTCTACAAGATAAACAATGCCTAGCGCATTCAGCGTTGGCACATCAAAGGGGTTGAGTTGTAACGCCTGAAAAAGAGTCTCCGCAGCCGCTTCATCCTGTTTTGCCTTATGCTGCGTCCACCCCAGTAACACTCGCCCGGAAAGGTTTGTTGGTTCCAGTGCCACTGCTTGCTTAAGCACCGCGATCGCCTCCGGATAGCGTTCCTGCTCTCGATAGCTTAGACCCTGCTGTCGATAGGCTTCTGCCGAACGGGCGAACGCTGGCATCGCAAACAGACTGCTACTCACAACAATGCCGGCAATGATGAATCCCCTCATCTTTTATCCTTTAGCGATCAGCAGTCAGTTTTCAGCCGTCAGCTTAGCAGCCAGCCGATCCTCTGAGAACAGTACAGCTTTCAGGAGACAAATGTCCTTAACCAGTCGTCAGTTCGACTCAAATCTTTTAGCCTTTAGCCTTTAGCCTTTATCCCTTAGCCTTTATCCCTTAGCCTTTATCCTTTAGCCTTCAGCCTTTATCCTTTAGCCTTCAGCCTTTAGCCTTTAGCCTTCAGCCTTTAGCGTTTGGCACGTTGGGCAAAAATGCGCCGATCGTCCTGCCATTCTAAGGCGCTCGATCGCGGTTTCACAATGACGGCAGCGATCGCCATCGCGCCCATAAACCCAGGCAGAGCCACCGTAGTTACCGTTGACTCCTGCGACGCTGCGGAACGTCCGAAACGTGGTTCCCTTCGCCTCGATGCTATCTTGAAGGACTTGAATAATGTTCGATCGCAGACGCTCAATTTGAGACTGCTCAAGGTGGATACACAGCGTTTGAGGATGAATGCCGCTTAGAAAGAGTGCTTCGTCGGCGTAGATGTTGCCAATGCCAGCCACGATCGCCTGATCCAGCAAGGCATTCTTGATGGGACGGCGACGTTGAAGCTGTTGAGTGAAATAGGCCACCGAGAATGCTTCGGAAAACGGCTCTGGGCCTAACTGCTGCAATCCTGTGATAATTTGCTCTGGCTCGTTCTCCGGGGGCACCCACCACATTTGCCCAAACGTCCGCTGATCGACAAAGCGTAATTCCTTACCCTCTGCAAAAAATAGCCGTACTCTCGCGTGTTTCTCCAGTGGTTCTGACTGATCAACCCACAAGAGTTGCCCTGTCATGCGGAGATGGACACCGAGCCAAGCCGATGGGAGTGGGGAGTGGGGAGTGGGGAGTGGGGAGTAGGTGCCTGAGGGAGAGGCGGCGATCGGGCGAGAGGATAGTGCAGAAATACTTGCGTTTCTACCCTGTGCCCTCTGCCTTCTGCCTTCTGCCTTAATTAACTCTGCCAGCAAATACTTACCGCGTCGATGCCATTGGGCGATCGCGGTTCCCTTTAAGGCAGCTAAAAAATCTGGCACTGAAAAAGGGTAGGCAATGGTGCGATCAAGCAACACATCCCCACCCTCAATTGTTTGATGCAGGGTTAAATCGTTTAAACCCCGCCGAACGGTTTCAACTTCAGGCAACTCAGGCACGGAACACTGTCACCCCTAGAGATTGGATTCCAGTTTAGCGCCATTACCCTGTGGCTGAAGTGCAATTTACACTATCTGGCCTCAGTTCCTTGGTTAGCGTCGCCTTCAACGCCACCGCTACCGCCGGGAGCATCTGCTGTCTGAGCAGGAGTTGCGCCTCCACCCACTTCTGCAGCACCGCCTGTTTTACGGATACCAGCTTCAATCGGTGTCTGCTTACCGCCAGACGCTGCCTTGCCACCTGCTTTCTTCGCAGGCGGTGCCACTTCAACCACTTCACTTGCAGCAAAGTTGTTGGTATTGACACCCGCGTAGTTGACTTTATCGAATCGCACAATCACCGAGTACTTGATGCCGCTCTGATCGATCGACGCAACAGTTCCATAATCCTGGAACCAATAAGACTCTTTACGAAGAATTTTGACCTTAGAACCGCGCTGAACCATGAGTGTTTTTCCCTCTTATTGTTAAGCTTCAACTCATACAGCTTTATTGCACTCAACTTTACTACGAACAGAAGACACATTCAGCGCGGGTATGTGTGGTTGCAACAATCTGAAATATTTTGCTTCGGAGTCAGGAGGCTGAGGGTAGGGGTAGGGGGATAGGGGATAGGGAAGAGGAAGAAGGCAGAGGGCAGAAGGTGTTGATCAGCTTCTAGCATTGAGGCATGGCATGTTCGTACGGATGGCATGGTCCTACCCTGATGCCTGCTGAAACTCGAAACTCTTAACTCAAAACTCTTAACTCAAAACTCTAACCCTCATCCCTCATCCCTCCCCTTCCCCATAGCTCCGCCCTCTCCACTGCGTCGGTGTTTGGATGGAAGAGAGGAAGATTCGCAGGACGGCAATCGGGTCGGCGAGAGGGGAGAGCCAAAAGAGCCATGCTGGTTTGGCCTGAGATCGATCGCAGGAGGGCGCGATCGCAAACGTGAGTCCGAGGCGAATCAACACAAGCAGTAGATTAAGGCTGAATGCCGTGATCACCACAGGTGAAGAATGAGGGCCAAGAATATCGCGTAGCAGCAGTAACACTACGGGAATGGGGAGTCCCTGTACTGCGAGGAGCAGCAACCAATCGCCCCAGACCTGACCACGAGAGGCAGCATCTTTGAGGTCGAGCGAGCGTCCCCATTCACGCCAGGTCTCGGCGGCACCCTCATACATCCGCACTTTCAAGACGTTTGCGCCATCTAAAAAGGCGACCCTTGCGCCCTGCGCCGCGATCGCCCGTGCAAGGGTGACATCATCGCAAAAGGAGCGACGAGCAACCGTATACCCTCCCACCTGAGCGAGTTGCGATCGCCGACAGAAAAAGCATTGCCCGTTTGCCATCACACGATCGGGCCGATTCCCCGTTTCGCCTGCTGGCCCAAAGCGATAGACCAGCGTCAACAACAGCGCTGGGTGCAATAGCAATTCACCAGGATGCTTGAGCAGAAACTGTGGTGCCAGCGAAATTAAATCGTAGCCTTCCCGTTGTGCGGTATCCAGCAGACTGGCGACTAATCCCGGTTGGGGTTGGGTGTCGGCATCAATCCCCAGCACCCAATCGCTGGCAGCCGCACTCGACAAAAAACCATGATGCAACGCCCACGGACGACCGACCCAATCATTTGGGAGTGGATCATCGTGAAGCAGGCGAAAGCGTGGATCACCGTCTTGGGCTGCCTTCACTAGCTCCGGCGTCCGGTCAGTGGAATGACTGTCTACCACTAAAATTTCGCGAACTTCGTAGCTTTGGCGGCTGAGCCCAGTCAGGCATGGCGTCAGACGCTCGGCCTCATTGAGAGTGGGTACAACAATGCTGACCGTTCCCAACTGGTCTGGGGTTGGAGCTTTGGGTCGCAATGGTGGATAGCGAACCGGACCCCGCAACAGGCGGGAAAGCAAAATTGCTGTGGCGGGTACCTGAGCCAGTAGCAATCCCAGCAGCAAAGCGTCCCTCATTACGAAGATGACTTGGAAACCGCCGCCACAGGCATAGTGGGAAGGTCGCCTTGTGGCAGGTTTGCTTTGTCTGACGTTTTTTCAGCTTGAAGTGGAGAGTCTGGCGCGATCGCATCTACAGCAACGACTGGGGCTGCTAACCACCAAAGCCCGATCGCCGGTAAAACGCCCAGTGCCGCCCCGATCGCGGTTGGAATCCAGAACCTTGCATCCAGCTGGTTCACCGTGATGATGGCTCCAAACGCAAAGTTCACCAGGTAAATAATCAGCGGCACAGTCAGTTGAGAGCGGGTAAGCGCGATCGTCGTCTTGCGCCAGAAAAGCGTTGCAACAGACATAAACAAAGCGCCAGTCCCTAACCAGCCGGTGAGGTTGCGATAAGGCATCCCAAAAAACTGACCGGGATCACGGAATTCCCAGAAGGGGTAGGCTGTTTGGCTCATCGCCGGATCAAGCACGAAGTCCCAGGCCGTCAGGAGTAAGGAACCGACCGCGATCGCGCCAACTTTTTGTTGCCATCCCTTTAGCCCGAGGGTTTGCAAACCAGCCCATGCCAGTAGATAGGTTGATAGCCCTACGTAGAACCAGGAAAGAGGGATTGTAAAAGGCACTAAGCCCGCAATTTTGTAACCTAAGCCATTGAGATAGCCGTAATGCCCAAAAGGAAAACCCGTGCTGGTTCCTAACAGTTCGCTACTAAGAGATAGCCCGATCGCGGGCAGCATAAATGATAGCCAGGCTCGCAAACCCAGCAGACGGTAGGCATAGAGGGCGACTGTTAAAGCCCCCAAAAGAATGTAGACTACCCCACCTCCAGCCATACTCCATCCAAACAGAGCTTGACCAAAGGCCGGTAACGTTGCAATAAATTCAGGATTGGGCAATACCAGCAGCAGTCCTGCTAACCCGAACACCAAAGATAGAATATGACCCGTCAAACAAACACGCTCGATCGCAACCAGTTGTCTCATGGAGACTCCTCAAAACACAGGGCACTGAAAACCGTTTAGCTATAAGTTTACAAATGTTTATGAAAATAGTGCAGATTCCGATTCAGTTTTCGCGAAAATTTGCTCAATGCCATGAAAACACTTTGCTAAGCAAACTAGTTGGGTAGGAGCGAAGCAACTCAGTTGGGTAGGTGAAACCCCTTAAGACAGAATCGCTCTTGATAGCTTATCAACTGCTGCAAGTAAACCTTAAACTATCATCCAGATTTGCGAAACGTTGCCATCTTATCGAGTTACGGCGGATTAAAGCGTTACGGTGGCCTCAAACGGCATCAAATAGGTTGCGCGTGTTCGCTTTTATGTCCGTTCAACAGAGTGTGATAGCCTAGACTAGAAGCTAAAGGCACACGCTGTTTAGCAAGGTTGACAGACACTTTCGGGATGTGGCGCAGCTTGGTAGCGCACTTCGTTCGGGACGAAGGGGCCGCTGGTTCGAATCCAGTCATCCCGATTATTAAAGTTGTTGTACATTCCAGAGTTATCTGTCAGTTTTGCATGGCTCTTGTCAGAGAGTTTTGCAAACAACCTTTTTATGGGCCTTCTAGACTTGCGTCTAAAAACCTGATTTTTTAGACCTTGGAAATCCAGTTTTCTCTAGCTCTTGCCGGAGAAAATTAGCATAGTGACTTCCAGCTGGTGGTTAGCGCCTCCGATTTCACTGAAAGCGCCCATTCTTCGAATGCACTTCATCCCGAACGAAGTGCGCCTTTCAACCCCCGATAAGACAGATTAAGTCATACCCCCGTGCGGAGTGATTTCCACAAGGAATGGTGAGAGCAAATTGTGTTCAAGCCGGAAGCCGAAATTTGGATGGCTTTTAGCCTGTCCACACTCGGGAGGGCCAAAGAAGCGATTGTTCAGACAAGTTACCGGAGAAAGCGTCCCGCTTTCAACCCGCCTACATTTGGGAGGGCTAATGCAACTCCCAAATGCGAAATCCCTTTCTAGAGAGCCTTTTGAAGCTGAAATTGTCTGAACTAAATTAGCCATTCAATACAGCCGCCTTTTTCCCAGTAGATTTAATTTAATTGAAATCGACTGGTGAAGGACGGACTAGAGAATCAATTGGGACTTTTTGGCAATCCTCCTAGAGATTTGTCCCTTGCTTCGGTTTGCCAAAATAATTGGGGGGCTCCTTGCTCGGAGCTTTTAGTAGCCACCATGACATGTATATCTGTATCCTTATCATTAGAGTCGGAACTCAAACAATAAAAACTTCTTCCTGATGCAGTGCGCGAGTCTGCACCATCTTGTGGGCATGCCACAAGGGAAGTAGCTAGCTACCGAGGTGGAAAGCAATGAAACTGACCTCTTACCTGCACCCCGTGGTGCGCGCATACTTTAAGTATTTGGTTGTCAAGGTACATAGTTAAGTCTTGTTCAGAATCATGCAGGATTGCAGATTGTGAGAGTAAGACTGAATGCTTTAGTTGCCAAGTTGCCACTAGCTGACTGTTGTTTGCTGGTAACTGATATGCCTTCAGAAAGACTACGGTTACGAATACATTCAGCCAGTCGGTTATAGCTCCAACGGTGAAAGCTGATACGAAATTGTTTTGCGTAGGCTTTTTGCCGCTTACGATCACCAGGAAACAATGATTCTGCCTTTACCTGAACACCACTCTCAATGGTTTCTCGAATGTTTTCAAGCTGAGGCAAGGTGATATGGCTTGCCCGCCACTTTAGGGCTACGCCAACAACTCTTGCAGCAATTAAACGCTCTAAATATTGCCCCAAGTTGGATTCTGAGGTGCTAATAGTATACTTTCCTTTTTTCTGCTCTATCTGCCGCTTCGTTGGGCGCTTCTGCCGTCGCCATCGTAGTCGATTCACCAGCCGATATTTTTCTAGCTGTAATTGGAGGATGCTACGGTTACGCCTAGGTTTCTGAACTTCAGAATCCCTTAGAAGTTCACGGACTGTGTAGTACTCAAGAATCTGTTGCGTTCTTAAATCCACAACTGCGACTCCTACTATTTTCTGACGACAGAAGCTCACGCCCAAAACAATATTAGGATCGCCCTCATAGGGGACTTTGGATGGGCGTGGTGGTGGAGAATTGTTTTCAAGCCGGTTTAAGCTGGTTTGTCTACGAGTAACGTCTTCACGTTTTGCTTTCAAATCCTTTTCTAATTGTTCGCGTTCTTGAGAAGTTAGGTCGTCTCTTGCTAGTTCCTGAAGAACCTCTGCTTCTCCCTTTTTCACTCTACTCAAATATTCACTAGTTCTCCCAATCTTTTGCGAACGAACTTCCTCAGTTCCCTCAGCAGTAAGTAGACGGGGATCAAAGGAACAGTGCAGGTATAGGCGATGGGTTACCCAAGGAAGTGATAGTTGCTCTGCTTGCTCATCGGATTGGTTGACTGCAATGGCTGAAGATTGCTTGCTACGCTTCTGTCTTTTCTTCTTATAAAGCTCTTGATCATCTTTTGCCCAGAATAAGCAGGCTGAGCGTAGAGCAAGTAGGCTCTCAGAATACTTATCCTCAGCTTTTAGGCTGCTAAGAATTTGGTGGTCAGTAGCAAACTGGCGAAAAATCGGCAGCTGCCGTCGATCACAGCCCACTTTAAAGATGCGTTTACTGAAACCGTTAAAATGTACACAAATTCTCTGCTCCGAACGTGTTTTCAGCTTTTTCCTTTTTCGCTTGGACGGACGATTATTACCGTTAGAGGATCGTCCTTTATCAAAATCCCTTAATTCTAAAGACCAGGTCAAATCACCCGCGCTTCCAAAAAGCACTGGATAAGGCAAAGAGTCTGGTATTTTGGCAAGATTTATCATTCGCTCAGTCATTCCAGCTTGCCATGCCTTAAACTCGGCATCTAACGAACTTGTTGCGCTCTCTATGGTTTGGAGCAAGTAAAGATCAAACTGTGCATAATGTATTGGATGAAATCGCTCGGTAAGAATGAGCACAAATAGATTAAAAAAGTAGTTTGAATCCTGGGGGCTTGGTAAGCCTATAGCTTCTTCTAAAGCTACTAAAGACTTTTCTCCTATTGGATCACGACCTTTTGGCTGCCGACTTCTTAATTGGTCCTCTAACCGCTGAATTTCTTTACCTTTTCTAGCTAACCTAAATGCAAGTTTCTCCGGATCCTCTTCTTCCGTACCAACTTTGCCTTGATTTTGTAGTAAATGGACGATTGCACGTCTTTTTAGAGGCTCGTGCGTTCTTTCATGCATCTTAAAGAGCTCTGCGAAAAGTACACTTTGACCTATCTCTCGTTGCTCTAGTTCCGACAGGATAGCTCTCGCACAAACTTGAATTGCTTCCAAATCAAAGTCAGTGGTTTCAGCTAATGCAAGGTCATCCTCAAGCATCTTCAGCCACTGCTTTTTCCCACTGAGTTTTTGTGAGCGTTTCTTTTGCAGAGTAAACCAGGACTCATAGGTGTAATAGACAATGAGGACAGCTGACGCATAAAAGCGTCCAGGTAAGCCTTCAAACCTTTTGTCTATCTTTAAAGGTTTACATAAGCCTGCCACAGCCTTTTTAGAGGTGAACCCTTGGTTCTGCCACTGCTCGAAGTCAGCAGACAGACTAACCTGATCAAGCAGCTCATTGACTAGCAACGTATATCGCACCATAGCTTTCCAAAGAAACATACGGGTTGCTTCATCGGTATAAAGGCAGCAACAGATGGTGCGGAGCAGTGCCGATGTTTTTTTGCTAGGGGCAACTGATTTAGCGGTGGACATCGTTTATCTCCAGAAATTGAGCAACTCAAAGACTCACTAGAGGTGACCGGTGTGTAAAGCTTTTGCAGAGAGTCTGCAACCGTTGTGGTATTGCTCCAACTAGTCAGGTAACTGATCGCCTGTGGCTTGTGCTTGGCATGAGAGCCATGGGTAAAGGCAAGGATTTATTACCCATGTAATATACCGCAAAATCTGAAAATTTACACGGGTAAATTTGGATGTAATATCATGGATTCTTATAAGAACCTATGAATACCACTACGTAAGGATTAGAGATGCCAAAAACCCGAAAGAAAGAGCACGGAGAACCTAAACGAGACGTGACCGTGACGTTGACGGAGAGTGCTATTGCAGGGCTAGACAACTGGGCTAGACAATTGGGAATCAGCCGCTCAGAGCTAGTGACCCAAATTGGGCTGGGCAAGCTCCAGATTCATCCAGACCTGCAAGCCCTGGGGGAATTTATGGCCAATTGCTAGAGGAAGCTGAGGAGCAGTTGGCAGAATTAAAAAATCGACTGGAAAATGCCAAAACCGAAGCAGTTGAGTATGAGCAGCGCATCAAACAGCTTCAAATTCGACGACAAAAGATTCTAAGGAACTTAGAATCTTGGCGACAAGCCCTGTAGGATTGCTTAGATTTAGCTAGGTGCTTGGTTGGGGTTGCTGAAAGAGGCAAGAATGAGCTACATTTCGGCATCGTAGGTAGCTAGTCTTACAAAAGCTTAGCTATACACGTTCTACGTCTATAGCTCTGTGGGACAATGAGGTGTCGCGGGCTCAGGAAGCGATAGGCGTGACCGCGCTTACACAATGTCTACAACAATGGTTCGCAGGGCTCTCTCTAGAAATAAGATCAGAGCGTTCCCTTGAGATAATCTGAAAGGATACTACTTAATCCATTTAAAGTATGAGCTTTGCCTGCAGCCTAAAAACTTAAGGATATTCTATGTGCTATGGCAACGATTCACTTTAAAGGCAAATCCTACGTCCAAAACCACCACCTCACGCTCAAGTACCATCATTTGGTGCCTAATCCTACTGCTAGTCTGACGGGTAAAATCAGCCTCCACGACAACCTGATTATCCACGGCGACAACCTGCTTGCTCTCAAAGCACTATTGCCTACCTATGCTGGCAAAGTGAAATGTATTTACATCGATCCGCCCTATAACACTGGTGAAGAAGGATGGGTTTACAATGACAATGTGAACTCTCCAATGATGCAAGATTGGCTAGGAAAAGTCGTCGACAAAGATGATTTAACACGTCACGATAAATGGCTTTGCATGATGTTGCCTCGTCTAAAACTATTGCGTGAGCTTCTGACCGATGATGGGGTTATCTTTATTTCAATAGATGACAATGAAGTTCACCATCTCAAAATGCTAATGGATGAGATTTTTGCTGACAACTTTATTGCCAATATTGTCTGGAGAAGAACAGTTTCAAAGGCAGTATCGGGAAAGGGAATAGCAGTTTCACATGATCATATCCTATGTTATGGTCGCAGCAAAGAAACCATAATTAATAAACTTCAAACTATTGATGAATCAGAGTATAGAAATCCTGATGATGATTTACGAGGACCATACAAAACACAAAAATTAGAAAGAACTCTTCAAGGCGCACGTCCTTCAATGACTTTCACAATTGAAACGCCAGTAGGAGCAATTACTAGGACATGGAGCGTTAGTCCCAAAAGGTATAAGGAGATGCTGAAAGATGATCGTATTACTTTTTCAAAAAACGGAATTCCTTACTACAAGCAGTTCTTAAGTGAATTCAAGGGAAAACTACCTGATACTTGGTGGGATAAAATTGGCGGTTTTAACCAGAACGCATCGAAAGAGTTAATGCAAATATTCGGCGAAAAGAAAGACTTTCCTTCGCCTAAGCCTGTTGAATTAATCAAGGTTATACTCAGCCTTGCAACAGAATCAAATGACATTGTGCTTGATTCTTTTGCTGGCACTGGAACGACTGCCCAAGCAGTTCTAGAACTGAACGAAGAAGATGACGGCAATCGACAGTTCATCCTAGTTGAGATGGAGGAATATGCTGAATCCCTTACAGCGGAACGAGTACGAAGGGTGATTCGAGGCATCCCAAGCACAAAAGACGAAGCTTTAAGAAATGGATTTGATAAGAGTTTTTCATTTTTTGAGTTGGGCAATCCAGTAGAGATGCAGGCAATTCTAGAAGGGGACAATTTACCTAGCTATGAAGACTTAGCGCGGTATGTGTTTTATACTGCTACAGGTGATGAATTTGATTCCTCCAAAATTGATTTGAATCGCTACTTCATTGGTGAGACCAAAGACCTTGAAGTTTATCTGTTTTATCAGCCTGATTTGAATTATTTACGAGTGACATCTCTTGATTTAGATAAAGCAGAAAAACTAGGATTGCCAGAACAAAATTGTAAAAAACGCCTAGTCTTTTCTCCTATGAAATATCTTGATAGCGATACTTTGGAAAAGTATCATATTGAATATTGCCAGCTCCCCTTTGAGATTTATAAATTCAAGGAATAGCTGGAGATTCACAAGCTATGAGCAAGTGAGATAAACCCTTAAACAATTATGGAACTCAAGGAATACCAAAAACATTGTATTAACGGAGTAAAGGCCTACCTTGAGTGTCTTGCTGAGTTCCAAGTTAAGCACAAAAAAATCCTTGCCATTGATCCTAGTATGGCAGATATGGTAGGTGATTTTACGCGCGCAGCTTGGGAGAAAGTAAAAGGAGAAACAACGTTTCAAGGGGCTATCTACGCTAGCAAGAAAAATGGTTTAGGTGAGCCACTGCCAAACTTCTGCATTAAGGTTCCTACTGGCGGTGGCAAAACTCTTTTGGCAACCCATGTGATCGGCCTAATTAACAGTCATTACTTGAAGCGGCAGACTGGTCTAGTGTTGTGGATTGTGCCGACCAACCAGATTTATCGACAAACACTGAAAGCCCTCCGTATCCGCGAACATCCCTACCGTCAAGTGTTAGATCTCAATAGCGGTGGCCGCACAAAAATTGTGGAGAAAACCGAACGCTTCACCCCTGATGATGTGCAGGCAAGTTTAGTTGTTTTACTGCTAATGTTGCCATCTGCCAGCCGACAAAATAAGGAAACCCTGAAAATTTTTCAGGACTCTGAAGGCTTTGAGGCCTTCTTTCCACCTGATGATCGCCTCCCCGATCACCAAAAACTGCTAGAACAATTTCCTAACCTAGACTGCTTCGATGACCAGAAGTCCTTTTCTGGGGGGCAAATCAAAACCTCTTTAGGCAATACTCTCCGCATCCTTAAGCCAATCATCGTGCTTGATGAGGGGCACAAAGCTTGTAGCAAAATCTCTCAAAATACAATCTGCAATTTCAATCCGTCCATCGTGGTTGAGCTATCGGCTACGCCACCCCCCAACAGCAATAGTTTAGTCAGCATCGGTGGGCAGGAACTCAACCGGGAGGAAATGATCAAGCTAGACATTCACCTCATCAATAAAGCTAGCTATGACTGGAAGGATTGCTTACGCGATAGTGTTGCTAGACGTGACGAAATCCATAGACAAGCGCAAGACTATCAAGCCAGAACTGGACACTACATTCGCCCTATTTGCCTGATTCAGGTTGAACGGACCGGCAAAGATCAACGAGGTGATATTCGCTACATTCACGCTGAAGATGCCAAGTCTTTTTTGATCAATGACTGTAGCATTAGCCCTGATGCGATAGCCATCAAATCTAGCGAGACTGATGACATTGAAGGGATTGATCTCTTCAGGCAAGAATGCCCCATTTGCTACATCATTACGAAGCAAGCCTTACAGGAGGGATGGGACTGTTCGTTCGCCTATGTGCTAACGATACTTACCAATCCCAGTTCAAAAACTGCTATTACACAATTAATCGGACGTATTCTCCGACAACCCAATGCTCGAAAAACCAAAGTTCAAGCGTTGGATGAATGTTACGTATTTTGCTTTCGGCCAAATGCAAAAGATTTAATTAAAAGCATTAAAGAAGGTCTGCAAAATGAGGGTTTAGGGGATATTAAAGGACGTATAGTTGAAGATTCAATTGACGATAGCAAAGTGGAATCTGGCTATCGAGAGCAATTTAAAAAATTTGAAGGCAAGCTTTATCTGCCCCGGTTCGTTATTCAGCAGTCTCAAAGTTGGCGTGAGCTCAGCTACGAAATGGATATTCTCAGCCGCATCAATTGGGGGCTCATTAATCTAGATGAGATTAAAAAGTTGACTCTCTCTAAAGTAGAAAGTAAGGATGAAACCTCTGCTATTGGGCTGAGCCAGTATGAGCAAGAAGTGATCGAAAAGAAAGAGAGTCGGATTCAAAAAGCAAGTGTAAAGCTCGATTTGGTCTACGTTACACGCCAAATTTTGGACGTGGTTCCTAATCCTTGGATTGCTTATCAAATTGCAGAAGAAGTCTTCTCATCTCTATCTAATATGGCTTGCAATAACAAGGAAATGATTGCAGCCAACATGGTCTTTATAGTTGAGGAATTGCGCAAGGAGTTGAGTAAAGAGCGAGATCGTTTAGCAGAAGGCGTGTTTCGACAGTTGTTAGAAGCACAGCAACTTTGCTTTTTTTTAGTGGTCGACAGAAGCCCGGATATTCCAACTCGTATCAGTGTCCGGAAGAATGCACCTAAACTAACAAGAGACAACCACGATCCGATTCAGCGCAGTCTATTTGATTACGTGCCAGAGGAAGAATTTAACGATATGGAGAAGGCGATTGCCATTTACCTAGATGAACAAGAAAAACTACTCTTCTGGTATAGGAATGCTTCTAAAAAAGATTATTATGTTCAAGGCTGGAAGAAAGGGAAAATTTATCCCGACTTTATTGTGCCAGAAGTCAATTTGCAAAAGCCAGATGACTGTTCAACAGTGTTTGTAGTTGAGAGCAAAGGGTTGCATCTTAAGAACGAAGACACTCAATATAAGCAAACTATTTTTGAGATTTGCAATGAACTTGGTCAAAAAATGCAGTGGAGAGAATTAAAGCAGGAATTCTTTGGCTCTCGTATTGAATTCAAGCTAATTTTTGAAGATGAGTGGAAACGTAAAATCAACGAAATTCTTTTGTAGGTTGCTCAATGAACAGTGATTTTATTTGTCAACAAACGAAGTGAGTAGCGACTTTCTACCCAGCGAAAACATAGAGATTGTTGCTAGTTTCTTTAGTCTCTAAATTCAATTATTTGAAATTTTTAGGAAAACTTAGGAATTTAAAGTAGTAAAAGTTATTTGTGCTTGCCTCAAATTTCTGAGTCCTTTTAGTTAGTAAACATGCTGACTTGAGACATTGGGAGATTATCGAAGCTGTTCACCTCTGAGCTAGTTAAATTGCTATTAACCTAATAAGAGATAATACAAATGAATTTTGATTTTGAAACCGCAAAAACAACAGCAATTTTTATTAGTGCAGTTACAGGTGTTGTTGGTGCTGCTAACGCCTTGATTGGCATTGCCGACAAACTTAAAAAAGGGAAATTAACTGTAGATATCAATCAGGCTGAAGGTCAACTTGCGAAAGTAGATATAGAAAAGGATGATGGAACCTACTACTTAGGTGAAGATATAGAATTTACTATTAAACTCGATTTAGCTTTTTCAGCTGTCAATTATGATGTGTATCTATCTGAAGTGTATCTGGTATACAAAGAGCCTTTTTGGTCTTTAAGCAGTCAGCTAAAATACTTTAAAGTTAAAATTTCGTATTTTCACAATTACTGTTATAACAGCCTTGAAACTTATAGAACTTCAAAGTGGTTTAAAATGCTAGGAGACAAAACTGGGCTTAGGGATATGAAAATAGAAAAAGACTCTGTAAAATCGTTAACTTCATACACTTTAATAAATGCAATAATTTATTCAGAATTTAAACTAATTGACATCAATCTATTAGCCAAAAATAACTGGTATTTGCTGATAAAATACAATAACTCACGGCAATTAGAGCGTAAATTAAGATTAATATTTCATCGATTTGGAGTTTAAGCCCTGACTGCCTAATACATTTACCGATAATCCTTAGACATAGAAATTAATAAGTAGAGCTACTATAAGTTTAGTTAGAGTAAGCGGGTTTAAATGGAGGAAAGTTAATGGTTAAGAGTTTTGCGTCATTTACTTACCAACGTTGACGAGTCATTTATCCAGTAGCGCCGCTGTTGTTTTGAGTAGAAGCTCCAGTACACTTCAAAACCCATATGCAGAACAATATTGATCGCGAAGAGCCCATTCACCTAGACCCTGAAGCTGCTCAAGCATTCTTAGAAGCTCTCCCCAAAACGATTCGAGAGTCTATTGAGCGACGAGCCGAAGAGATTAATTTTCCAACTTGGGCTATCCTTGAAATGCTGATCGCACAAGGCTTAGACGATGATGCAACAAGCTTTATAGATTGCATACCCATGTATTAACCTTTAGCCCGCTTACCGTAACTGTATTTCCTATCAATATCTTCAGCACGAAACTATTGATGTAGCTCTACCCAACAAGTTGCTGAGAAATAACCGTGAACAGCCCTAAGCCCTCTATCCGGTCTGAAGCATCAGGACTAACTCAAACAAAAGTAAAGCTCGTGGCTTTGCGAGTAGATACTTTGCGATTAAAACTGAAGCTGCAAAATATGCAGGAAGCTGAACCAGTACAACATCAAGATGCTCAGATCGTTGAAGTTGAGCTTAAGGATGTCTAAATGGATACAGAGCGCCTCAACATCCTTGCGAATCTCTTAATGTACTGGCTTAAAGTAGCACCTTCTCGTGCCGTCAGAGGCATTATATGGTTCGACTTGAGAGAATTTCAGAACTATGCTGTTTTCCTCACAAAGAAATCCTACAACCTTCAAGAAGTTCATGAAGCTGTTCTCCTTCTTGCTTCATTTAGGCTAATTAGACCAATCGATGGATGGCCTACAAAACCTGACGAAGTAATCTTGCGTACTCGAGGTTGAGTCGCATTAGGGCAATTCTAGTCTAAGCACCTGCAAGCGCTCAATCTTTCTCAGAATCTAACGAACTCATCTCTTCCTCTGAAAAGGAAGAATCGTCTGAAAAGTCACAGTATGGAACCATTCTTATATCTTCTAGTTCATCAATCTCCCTTCTTCGGTAATAACCTTCTCGTAATTGCCGTACTAAAGCAGTAATTAGACTCTGAATCGCTGGTTCATTCATCTGGGACAGGTACTTCTTCAGAATTACCTCAACCGCTGAACTGACGCAGTACTCTGAAAGCAAAGCCTTAAGGTTTTCATCGGTCACATGCATAACGCCCATGGTGTACTCTGCCTCAGCTTCCTCGCGTAGCCAAAAGGCAAGAATCCCGATAAGACCGTACTTGTCGTCCTTTGTGAGTTGTTCCAGATAAAGTCCATAGGACTCTACGAGGCCCTCGGCAAAAGGAAACCGAAGGTCTTGGGTCAGCGGCTGTAGCATCGACCTACCTCTTAATTAGCTTGGGAGCAAGTTATGTATTAGGGATGTTCATACTTCTAGCACAACTCTTACATAGAAGTATGACTAACGCATATTGAAGCATAAATTGTATGTGTTAGTCATACTTACGCATACCTAATTAATCGTAGTGCGGGTTTTGACCTACTAACGGGTACAGAATGGGAAAAGTTTGGAGCTTTAACCCATGAGTGATAATGTCCGTGTCACTGTTCTTATTCCAGAAAGCCTCAAGGACAGGCTAGACTACCTGTGTCAGAAAGAACACCGCTCTATTTCTGGGCAGCTTCACATGTGGATTGTTCAGAAGGTTGAAGAGTGGGAAGCAAAGAACTTGCCATCCGTACGCGACGAAACTCAACAGTGAAAACTCTCAGAGGTTCAATAGGGCTTTTGGCGCTTTGTCATTGACTTAAAAAGCATTCCGCATCCTTGACAGCTTCCTTTTTCCCATTGGGCAGGGATTGCAAACGGTTTCTCACATGCAGGACATTTTGATAGAAGCCGACACTGATGTCTTTCGCATCCTGCTGTTGACCTGAACTGCCACTCAAGCTTATGGTAAGGGGCTTCAACATAGCAAAATGCACATAACCGAATAGGACGAGGAGAACTCACCTCGTTCTCAGGCGGGAACATTAGAAGTAGCCGCTCTACTTCCAGCTCCATGAGTCCGCCAATTTTTGCTATCTGTTCGCGTGTCGGCTCTGGATTTAAGTAAAAATTCTGCCATCTCCACAAAATTTTGCCCAACCTTAGCTTCTTGCCCAAAATGATGGCATCGGTTTGAACAACCTCTTGGCGAAACCAGCGACCTAAATAGTGACTAATGCTTTCGTCGTCATAAGGCGGGAGGTACAAGGGGGAATGGTATACTTCGCCGCTTTCCATGGTCATACCGCTTAAGAGACGGTACTATTTTGAAGCTTCGATATGGGGTGATAACCGTTACTTAAAGCCTTAGAAATATTTTTAGAATTGATTTGCGCTTTAGGATTGTCCAGTTTCCATACAGCAATCTCTCGGAGATTTTCGTAGAGCGCTCGAAGTTGTCCCTGAGAAGTAGTGTCCAGTTTCTTGACGATCTCAGTGTTCGTCCATAAATTCAGCGGTTGAGGCCAGTTTAAGCTCTTCTCCCACTCAGTAATAACCGTTTTTATATCGTCGTAGCTAAGGATGCTATAGGGCTGCCACTTCAAGAAGGTGTTATGAATGTTAATATACTTTCCTTTCTTAAGCGCTTTGGGATCAAGAATCTCATTTAGACATGGAGATCCTCCTAAAACAACTGAAATTTTAAGTTTCTCGGTAATGCGCATCAGCTCGTTGAAAGCTGCATAGGACAGTAAATCTGCGTTGTTGACAATCAGAATTTTGACTTTGTAGGCTTTGAGAGTTCCCCAAGTACGACTACGTAGTTGTCGCAGATTTCCACAATCGATAGGGTTAACTAGAAACTCTAGAATTGAGAGAAGCAAATTTGTCGGACTACCGTTTTGTTCAATTTCAACATATGCAACTGGTGCTGGAGTTACCAATAGACCACTGCGCCGTTTAGTCTGGCTTTGGGTATAAAATTTTAGGGATTTAACTAAGCCCAAACGATCCATTGTAATAATGCGCGCACAAATATGAAGGTCACTCCAGTGATTCAAATTGGTGAACAAATCCTCATCTCGCTGCAAACCAACAAAAGGTTCAATCAGCCCAATCCGTTCAACTTCAGCTTGTAATTCGGGCGATCGCTCCTTTTGCCTACCTAGCTTTGGTACAGAGATACCAGAGGCAGGGGACGACTTGTCCACTTCTCTCGGTTGCGCTTGTAAAGGAGTAGGCTCCCCTTCAGGTTGCTGAACTGCCAGATTTGATTGACTCATAACATTCACCAACCATCCTCAACAAATTCGTTCCAGTCAGAAACAACGTAAAGTGCAGGTTTTACTTGAATTTCAGAGCCTTCATTAATAGACTCTGCAGCCGATGTATCAGTAGGGCCAGAATCTGTAGCAGTTTCAGATTGATCCTTACTTTTTCGGGAAGCGTTTGGAATAGGCAGTTCTACAACATTAGAATGATGAGATCCGCGCGTGATACGAGCTTGTTCATCACCCTTAACTTCTTTAGCTGTTCGCTTACGTTTTCGATGGGCCGCAACTTGCTCATTTGAGAATTGGGTCAAATCTCTTTGCTCAGCATAGATAGAAGACTGATCAACTGCTTTTCCCTCCTTACGGCGCTTTTCCTTGCGATCCTTCCATTCTTTGAGAGACAAGCGCTCTTCATCACGATATAAATCTCTTTCTTCAGAGTGCTTAGCTCTGATCGTGCCTAGATACTTTGACGGCTGACTATGCTTCTCTTTTGTGTAGACGAGAATATAGACAATATTGCTTGGATTGTATCTAAGAGTAACCTTCTCATCGTGGTCTTTTAAGAAATCTGCATCTTCGTTGTATCGCCAGAGCCCCGCATCATCTTTTCTCCAACCAGCACCATATATCAAGCATTCAAATTCTATACAGCCATACTTTTGAATGCTTCGTTCTGTCTCCTTCATTAAGCAAACATCAAGGTCGCGTTCATTAGCGGGCATCCTTGGCTTTCCACCAACCAAACCAGCCCACCAACGTTGCTGACAAGTTTGATTTTTAACCTTTGGATAGAGATGGGTATTACGGTGGTCGACGATATGGCGAGCAAGCTTTCTATCGTAATCTTCATAACAGATGCAAACATACTTTTCAGTATTTTCGGGGCGTTCCTCCAAGCTTCCCCCTTTATAACCGGATATTTTGGAGGAAAATTCATTTTTGGTGCCCAAGAATAGCCTTTCTATTGCTGCACCTTGTTCTGTGTACAAGCGAAGGCGTAATTTAATATCCAAGTCAACTGCGACTCGACGCAAGTGAGCAGACCTAAACTCTTTGGCTTTATCGGTAACAATATATTCCGGTAGCCCACAGGTTTCCCATTTCTCTCTGCACTCGTACTCAGGACCATACTGCTTTGGCAAAATTGCATGACGGAGTGCCAAAGCGACTTCATGGGAGCCCGGACTCACAAAACTGAGGTGATAACCCATGACACAACTGGAGTAGGTATCAAGGATTGCAGTAATCCAGATAGTGCCTGCTGTTTCTCCGCTTGCATTACCCAGCAAATTGTCTAAATGAGTATGATCAATCTGCCAAACCTGATTACTTCGCTCAACAATAACTTCTTCTTCATTTTTTTGAGCATCTAAAACCCTCATGACGATTCCTGGTCCTTGTCCTGGGTTCCGTTTCTTCTTTTTCGACTGAATCAACGGTTCTAGAACTTTGTAAACAAACCCACGGGATGGGTACTCAGCCTCTTCTTTGAGTCCTAACTCTAGCGTTGCGTGCCCTTTAAGCTGACCAAAAACTTGGTTCCGGCTCATAGAACGTCCGTACTTATTTCCTTCCTTGTAGGTATCTTTAATAAATTTTTCCCATTCTTCGACTTTCTTCCCCCTCCATAGCTTTGAGCCTTTAGTCATGCCTGCATCAGCACGAGTCAGCCTTGCTAAGGCAGCAATTCCCTCCTTCTCAACTTTTTCACACAAACGAATGACTGTTCTTTCGTGAACCTCCAGTCTGTCTGCCCAAAGTTTGACTTTTTCCTTCTTCAAAGCATCAGAGACTTGAGATATTTCTACAACTGCATGGTACCGAAGCAGCACTTTTGCCTTCTGTTCAACGTCTTCGATAAGTTCCTCAAGAATCAGGCGCTCTTTGGCAACTGGTTGAAACTGCTCCAAATCGTAAAGTTCAGCAATTGGTAAGGACTTTTCAAGTGTTGAGGGCAAGCTCTCCGATTCACTCATAAGAAGATCCGATAAGATTATTGAAGCGCCAGGGAATAGGCATTTATCGATGAACAAAATTTTGCATCATTTCCAGGAAAAAGGCAAATAGCGATAAAAATACGGCGAGAGCAAAAAATGAGCCTTAAAGTGGCTGAAAGCATCTCTAAGAGGGCTTTCAGCCAAGTAAAATCGATGCGACAACAAGTCTGTACAGATGACAAACAGCTCTGAAATGTACAGTTGTTCACCATAAAGCGTGACAACAGTGATTAAGGAAACCCCTCATGTTCGGTTTTCGACACGCTATGCAGTCTGTCTTTTTTGTCTGCTGGCTGCTCATTGCACCAACCACTAGCCGGGAAGTCGCTCAACCGACGTTGCCAGGTTGGGGAAAGGTGCTTGATCCCATGGGCGACTGTCGCTTTATTGTGCGGCAAACGCAACTTACCATTGCAATTCCTGGGACTGATCACGCGCTGGCGATCGAACGTGGACAAATCAATGCGCCCCGCGTTTTACAGGTCGTGAAAGGCAATTTCGTGGTGCAGGTTAAGGTATCAGGAGCCTTTCCTAAAAACTCCAGGAGCTTAGTTACAAGCCGGTTACCGTTCTATGGGGCAGGGCTTCTGCTTTGGCAAAATGAAAACAACTATGTTCGATTAGAGCGAACGGCATTGTTCTCGCAGGGCAACAATTTGAGCTACGTCAACTTCGAGAAACGGCAAAATGGCAAATGGGCAAATCTTACCGAGATGCCACTGACTGTTCCGGATCAGGCTGTTTTTCTCAAACTTGAGCGACAGGATGACCAAATCTCGGCAGCCGCGAGCTACGACGGAAAACACTGGACGTCGCTGCCATCCTTCAAGCTTACGCTGCCGACCAAACTTCAAGTGGGTATCTTGGCTGGGCACAACACAGCGTCACCCTTTGCACCCGTCTTTACCAATTTCAGTCTTCAATCACGACGGTAAGCGTGCTACACCGATTCAGCCAAACACCCGGTTAAAGGACAACGTTATAGAACAGTTCATTGCCACCTATCAAACGATTGGGAACCAGAACTGAACAACATCAGTATTTCTCATAGGGACGAACGGCTGTTCGCCCTCACGCGTAAACCTAAAAACAGCGACAGAGGCGATCGCCATGAGAATCCCCAGGTATTTCCAGGGGAAGTTCGTACGATTGTTTAGAAATTTATGAAGTTCTGGTGATAGCCTTGTCAAAATCTCTTATAGTACTCTTGTACTAAATCTTCTTTTATTATTTTTGGTGTTGGCATTGCAGTTGTAGAAAGGCCGTCTCTAGTACAAGGGTTGTTTGAGCGATCGTTGTTGCAGCAATCCTTTGAGTCGGTAGCAGCCTTCAAGCGATGCGATTGCGTTGCCGTCGGCACCCGTTTTTTCATGTGCTTTGTTGCAAACGGTTTAAATCCTTTACTGGCTTGTCATGTTGACCTGATTAAACCCGTCACTGAACCTACTCACATCAACGACTTGTCACCTTCGAGGACTGAAACGATGCATCGTCGCAAATCTCGCACCCATAGTATGAAGTACATGCTGGCTGGTGGATCTGTCGTAGCAGCCGTTGGCTTGTTAGCAGACCCACGCGGCTTGTTGCCTGCCCCTGCTCCAGCAAAAGCGGTCTGCCAGGAAGTTGTGCAGTCGAAGTCAATTTTGTCGAGGGATCAGCTATCCCGTTTCTTGAGCGTGCCGGAACGTTCTAACAAAACGCAAGTGCGCCAGGTGATGAAGGAGCCTTATTGCACGTTGCCTCCGGTCGATGTGCGATCGGGTGTTTCCTCTAAACGGGAAGCTTACCCATTGGCCTTTGATACCCAAACCTGGCTGATTGTCCTATATGAGGGTGACGAATACGTTGGTTATACCTTCAGCTTCCGCCACTAGCCTATGTGCCTTAACGCTGTGCTTCGAGGGGGAATGGTTAGAGGGGTGCTGCTCAAAGGTGCGATCGTCGCGATGGTCTTGCTGGGTCTGCCCGTTGGCTGTAACCGTGCGCCTGATGATACCCCAACGCTCAATATCAAGCTTTACCAATCGTGGGAACTGCAACCAGGAGACACACTCGGCGATCGTCGCATCCTCGGTGGCTTAGGCGACATCTCAATTTCTCTCGAAGGTAATAACGTCTATGCCCCGTTTGACGGGCGTACTCAGATTGATCAACACCGTTGTCTTATTTTTTCTAGCCCGGATGTGCCTGCCTACTTGTTTCGCCTCTGCGGGTTGCAAGATATGCACCCTGGTACGGTCAACCAGGGGGATGCGATCGGTCGTGGAAACCTGTTGCAGTTCGCGACGTTGCGCAAACAGCCAAATGGCACCTGGGCGATCGTGGAACCCGCAAAAGCCATTTTGGAACGCACATTGAAGAAAACCTGAGCGATCAAAACTAAGCAAACGCGCGCTAGCCAAAGACACCGTGCTTCATCACATTCAGGTGGAAACACCCTGGAGCTGTAGCTTTCGCTTGCAATAGCGCTTGCTTTCCCCGCGGTCAACTATATTCCACGCTCCGTTAACCATGTTCTTACGCTCTTTAGCCCCATGAAATCTCCTTCCCTGTTCATCCTCAGCTTGCTTGCCTTCCTTACAATGGCTCATCAGGTTGCATGGGCTGATGATGGCGTCATTGACTTCAATGTTGCGAGCAATCCGCCTTCGGCTACGACGAGCGCATCTTCTTCTGACTCGGCTCCAACAGTAGACGCCCCCTCATCGGCCTCTACTGCTGCCTCACCGGCCCTCAGCTTTGTGCCACCAACTTCTGATGCGATCGCTGACTCGCCATCACCCAAACCTGTAGTTCGCCAGGAAGCTCAAGCACCAGAACCGACCGTTGCTCAAGCTGGCGATATCTTTGCGGGTGGTTCAAACTCTCTCGTTGCCCGTACAGTGGGACATGCAGAAGGCACTCGTACTGCCGATGGCAACAAAACCCGTGCCTACTACGGACATTCTGACCCCGGCAATGGGGTGTGGAATCTGGGTAGTTTTTCCTATCAGCACGGCGCAAAATCACCAGAAGAAGCTGACGAAAAGCAGCTCCGGCGCTTGCAGCGGCAGGCAGATATGATTCGTCAGAAAGCAGATGCACATCGGTTAAACCTGTCGCTGGAAGAAGAACTCAACGCGATCGATTTAGCCAACCAATCCCCATTAGCGGCGTTAGAAACACCAGGCTATGTGGAATGGCTGAAGAAAGCCCACGATCGCGGCCTCACAGGTTCCGATGCGGTACTTTGGGCACGCACCCAATCCTACTGGGATCCTCAGCGCAATCGCTGGGCCGCGCCTGGCCTGGGCAACACAGAAGGCAGCATTAGCCATGACCAGAATCGACGGCTCACCGCGATCGCCCGCGCACTCGATACCTACCAACAGCAGGCAATGGCGCGTCGTAAAGAAGACGAACCGCAGGTCAAAGTGGCAGATAAGCCGCCGTCTGAGAAAGTCGCTGATAGCATTATTTTTCAAGACCTATCCCAGCCAAGACCGGGGGAAATTGCTCAGGCAAAGCCGTAGCTGACAAGGCTGACGCATGAGGTAAGCGATCGTTTAGCGACCGTAGGAGCAGGGGTGGTGAAGGCAACAGCAAATGAGTGTTAACGCGAGGGCACAAAAGTTGCTCTTTTATACCGGAAACAGGTATTTGTTTACCGAACGTTAACCGGATCGACTCTGTAAGTCCGGTATCCTAGCAGGGGAGTAGCGCTAATTTCAGAGCCTCAGCAGTACGGTCTTTCCAAAGCTTTAAGATGTCAACCTTATTTGATTTACTGTCCAAAGGTGGTCCGGTCATGATTCCCATGGCTGGACTTTCTTTAGTGACGGTTTCTTGTGCGTTAGAACGTACCTGGTTCTGGTTTCAACTCTTGCGGGGTGAAGATCGCATCGCCCACGATATTTTAGATGCGGCTCGCTATAGCCTTGACGACGCACGCACCATTGCAGAACGCAATCAACACTTGCCGATCGGTCGCTTTTTGTTAGCGCCCCTGAAATTACGACATCCAACTCCCGAAACGTTTAGTCTGGCGATGGAAGCCGCAGGTGATCAAGAATTTGTATTGATGCGAAAAGGCGATAAGCTGCTCGAAACCGTCGTTGCGCTTGCACCGTTGTTGGGCTTGCTAGGAACGGTGACGGGCCTGATCAGTACCTTCACCAATTTGAACATTGGCGGTGGCGGTACAGGTGCAGACACTTCCAAAGCGGCTGCCGGGATCGGTGAAGCACTGATTGTGACCGCGACAGGTATGGTCGTAGCCATTATTGCCCTGGCAGCCTTTCGTGTCTTTGTCACACTGCAGTCGAAGCAGACAGACTATTTTTCTAAAGTTGGCAGCGAGCTGGAAGTGATCTACCGCCATGTCTGGTACGAACCGGGACATTTAAATGGCGATCGACGCAGCGCCTCATCTCTGGCTGATCCTGTAACCAGTGGACATCCGTGATTGGCGAGAACATCCTATGAAATTCAAATCACAGCAGCACAGCTCCCAGATGCCAGAACCGAATCTGGTGCCCATGATGGATGTGATCCTCACGGTACTCACATTCTTTATCATTGTGTCGATGACGCTGACGAACTTTCAAGCGGTCAATGTGCCCTTACCCAGCACAGATAAAGGCGTTAGCAAAGAAAAGCCTGTTGATCCCATCATCATTGGCATGAATCGACAGGGGCAGACTTTGATGAATAATACGCCAGTTACAGATACCCAACTGGCTCAACTCATTGTCACGTATCTGCAAAAAAATCCTAAAGGTACGGTAGTGCTCAAGGCTGATAAGCAAGTGACCTATGAGAAGGTCGTGCAAGTGCTTGGAACATTGCGTGACATTGGCGGCGATCGTGTTTCGCTGGCGATCGAATAACGCTAAACGAAATGTTTGAAACCCCAAATCGCTACGGACAAATTTACTCTTGTGAGTAGAATCTGCATATCAGGACAATGGCATCCCTGTGGTAACTTTTTTCTTGGACTTCTAAGGCTTTTTCGTCCACACTACGGCAACTGTTCCGCCTGCCTTACCGGGCACCAGGCTTAAGTAACCTGTAAATTTGCCCTTCTTGAGTTCGTAAAGAGAACCGCCGCCATAGGAGCCAGCTTCAGTAGCGCTTTCAAATTTCTTCAAAACTGATTGCAGAGATTGGTAAACCTGTGCGGGCGGCTGGCCTTCAACTACCCGTGTTTCAAAGATCCCATTTACATAGACCTGGTTTGAGGGATTGTCTTTGTCTGGTTCAAGAAAGGCACTGGGATCGGAAAGGTCAAAAGAGGTCGCAGAGTTATCAGACGAGGTGCTGTACGTTGCATCAATTTCTTTTGCAATGTCGCCTAATTCCTTGGGAATACCGACAACATCACCTTTTTTGATTTTCGCCAGTTTATCTTTGTCGAGCTTATCAGGACCCAGTAAATAGAACGTTTGTGAACCATCTTCCACAACGCTCAGGTAGTAACTAACACCCCCCTTGGAAACCTTGAAGGTGTTTGGCTCAGGCTCGTCGCTGAGCGTGAACTTCTGCGCAGGCAATGCCTTGCGAAAATGAGCGACCACTGAAACTGGGAACGCACCGCTAGCGACCCGCAAGTTTTCGAGGTTCTGGAAGGGGATTGCGCCTGGGTAATGGGGAAAATCAGCAAAGGGGTTCTTGGCATCGCTGGATGCTGTGCTTGCTGTGCGTTGAGGGGTTACTGGAGCCTTCTGCACTGGAGGCGCGATCGTGGGCTTGGGGCGATCGACCTTTGGTAGTGCTGGCTTAGCTAATTTGGGACGTGCCTTTGCTGCGGGTTTAGCAGTTGGTAACTGCGTAATTTTGACGGGATTTTCCTTATCGTCTGTCTTCTTGGGTTTCTGCTCTGAAGGAATCGGGGTAAAGAGCAGCAGTGCGTGTAAGCCGATCGCCGCAATGAGCATGGGGCGAACGAGCGATCGTACAGGCGCGGGCAACTGCTTCAGAGGTGAAAGAGTGGTCATAAAGGTGAATGCAGCAAAGAACGCCGTGTAAAACGCAACAGGTAGATAAAGACGAAGCAGAGTCCGTGATTACCGGAAAACTAAACAAGAACTCTTGAGAGCGCAATTGCATGGGCAACACTCAAGGCCAGAACCGCAGCTAAAAACGTGGCAGAGCAGCGGTAGGAAGCATGACGATTAGCGAGAAGGCTTTACTCGGCACGAACCACATAAATAGTAAGTGGATAAAGGCACAATTTACAAGCTTTAATGCGATGATTTCTGCGCTTTATATAATAGGTTGTCCTGACTTTGTAGTGACATTATTCAGACTACCAGATGGAGACTGTTTGACCCAATCGTGCGTTTAAACTGTGGCAGAAATGCAACCAAGCAAGCTTATGCCTCTTCGCTTGAATCTCACTCACTTTGTCAGAAAAAGACTACAGAAAATCATTTCAGCCTTTTGATCGGCATACTCAAACTCTAAAAATGTTCATATCACACATTAGAGAACGGCTGTGAGTACAGTGCCGAAAAAGATAAAAGAGTCACAAAACAGCGTGTCTTAAACCAACGTTTAATTAACCTTAACCTGCCGTTACATTTCCTTTGGTTTTCACTTAACTGCTGTGGTTGTACGGTTATCTTTGTTACCCAAATCTAACAATTAAGTCTCTTTGTGAGGACAAGGCAAAATGGTATTTCCTGCAATTGCATTCCGTCGCGCGGTTACTGCCTCAGCCGTAACCGCTGCGATCGCGTTTGGGCCACTGTTGACTGCGATCGCGCAGGCAGTTCCTCTAACAGGTGCTGGAGCGACCTTCCCGGTTCCTCTGTATGAGCGTTACATTGCTGAATTTAAGAAAGCTAATCCCGATATTGACGTGAGCTACCAGGGAGTCGGTAGTGGTGCAGGTATTCGTCAGGTGATTGCGGGTACGGTGGACTTTGGCGGTAGTGATGCAGCCATGACCGACGAAGATATGGCGAAAGTTAAGAATGGAGTCATCCTGGTGCCAACGGCTGGTGGTGCGGTTGCCGTTGTTTACAATCTGCCCTTTGTGCCCAACCTCAAGCTATCTCGCGACGTTCTGCCTGATATTTTTGCTGGCAAGATCAAGAAGTGGAACGATCCCCGGATCGCGAAGATCAACCCCGGTGCAAAGCTGCCTGATTCTGATATCAGACCTGTCGTTCGCGCAGATGGTAGCGGAACATCGTTCATCTTCACCAACCACTTGAGTGCGATTAGCTCTAGCTTTAAGTCTGAAGTGGGTGTGGGTACAGCGCCTAAGTGGCCTGGCAGCCCCTTGAAAGGAAAAGGCAACCCCGGTGTAGCCAAGGAAGTTGGCAATGCTGAAGGCACGATCGGCTACGTTGAGTATGCTTACGCCAAGCAAAACAAAATGCAAACGGCGCTGATCGAAAACAAAAAGGGACAGTTCCTGCCCCCTTCCATTCGCGATACCAATAAGGCGCTCTCTACGGTCGTGATTCCTGAAAACAATCGCGTGTTTGTGGGCGATCCTGAAGATGGCTACCCCATCGCTGGTTTAACCTGGTTGATGGTTTACAAGCAGTATGATGCTCCCGAAAAAGCGACTGCCATCAAAAAGTTTGTGAACTGGATCTTGACCGATGGCCAAGAACTCAATGCGAGTCTTGACTACGTGCGGATTCCTGCAAAAGACGCGAAGCGCATTGTTGCTGACGTAAACTCTGGCGTGAAGCCATAGGGGCGATCGCTCAATTCATAGGCTTAAGCGTCCTCTAGTTCATCTGGAGGACGCTTTCAGGTTATGCTCCTCAGATCCCTGCTTTTCTGTCGGTTCCTTGCGTGGCCGCGTGCTTCCAGCAGAATCCAGAAATCTCAACAATTTGTCCCCTCCCCCCTGTCCTCCAACCTTTAACGCCCTCCCTTCATGAGTTCAGCCGAACCGCCTCAACCTACGTCAGCCTTTTCCATCAGTCGTTCAACGGTTGTTGATCGCAACGAAGACATTATGGCAAGTGATGGGATGAACTCCTGGCTAAGCCAGGGGTTTATGTGGTTGACCCGTGGGTTCGCATTACTCACTGTTCTGACGCTGTTGTGGATGGGATGGGTCATCTTTAAGCAGGCACAACCAGCCATTAAGGAATTTGGCTTGGGCTTTTTAACGAGCCAGGAATGGGACATTGCGAATGTAAAATTTGGGGCGCTTCCCTACATTTTTGGCACGGTGGTGACGTCCACGATCGCCCTCGTTCTGGCCTTGCCCATTGGTCTGGCTGTAGCGCTAGTGACCAGCGAGAATTTTTTGCCACCCTGGGTGCGATCGCCGATCGCCTTTCTGGTGGAACTCATTGCCGCCATTCCCAGCGTCATCATTGGTCTTTGGGGCATTTACCTTCTGGTGCCATCTTTGCAGCCGCTTCAGCTTTGGCTTTACACTCACTTCAAGCAGATTCCCCTGTTTAGCACCCAACCCTTTGGCTCTGGCATTTTTGCGGCTGGCGTTATTCTAGCCATTATGATCCTGCCGACGATCGCCGCCATTAGTCGTGAAGTTTTGCTGGCAGTGCCTTCCGATTTGCGCTCTGCCTCCATGTCGCTGGGGGCCACGCGCTGGGAGACGATCTTTGGGGTCATTCTGCCAGCTTCGGTGTCGGGAATCCTGGGAGCCGCAATGCTGGGGTTGGGGCGTGCGTTAGGTGAGACGATGGCGGTCACAATGGTGATTGGTAACTCGGCACAGATCAGCCCTTCGCTGTTTAATGTGGGCTACACCATCCCGGCACTGCTGGCAAATGAGTTTGGCGAAGCGCTGGATCCATTGCACATTGGCTCACTCATGTATCTGGCGTTGATTTTGTTTGCGTTGACACTGGCAATTAATATTGGGGCAAATTTGATGGTGCGGGTGTTGGGTTATGGAAAATGATTCGCTCGAACTAACAAAGCCGTTACCCGTCGGTCGTCAGGCACTGAGTGTGGGGATAACGGCGATCGCCTTTCTGGGCACGGCGATCGCGCTGTTGCCACTGTTGGCAATTCTCATCAAAATTCTGTGGGAAGGACTGCCCCATCTCAAGTGGGAGGTGCTAACCTCCTTACCTGCGCCTGTCGGGCTGGAAGGGGTGCCAAATGGGTTTGCGAATGCAATCCAAGGCACGGTGATTATGGTCAGTATTGCTACGCTCATCAGCATTCCCATCGGGGTACTAACGGCAATTTACCTATCCGAGTTTGGGAAAGATCGGACGATCGCGCAGGCAGTACGTTTCTTAACCACTATTCTCAGTGGCGTGCCGTCGATCGTCGTGGGCGTGTTTGCCTACGCCGTGATTGTGCTGAACTTCAAATTTTCGGCGCTGGCAGGGAGTTTTGCGCTGGCCGTCATCATGTTGCCGATTGTGGTGTTGACTACCGAAGAGGCGCTCAAGCTTGTGCCAATGCAGCAACGACTTGCCTCTGCCGCACTGGGAGCCAGCCCTTTTCAGACAACTCTCACCGTATTGGTTACCGCGTTACCCGGCATCACCACAGGAATTCTTCTAGCCATTGCCCGTGCGGCGGGTGAAACGGCTCCCCTCATTTTCACGGCGCTCTTTACGCAAGGTTGGCCACAAGGCTTGCTCCAGCCTGCGCCATCCCTATCGGTCATGATTTACAACTACTACAATTCCGCCTATGTGCAACAAAATCAGCTTGCGTGGACGGGCGCAGTGATTTTAGTTGGGATGGTGCTGTTGACCAATCTTCTTTCCCGCCTGCTTACCCGCAAACGCCTGCCAAACCGCTAAACTATGTCATCCAGTACGGACAATTCCTTCATGCACCCTGTTGACACTGCTTCGTCGATCGCAACCGCTAGTCCTGCTCTCAGCGTGAAAAACCTGAGCTTTTACTACGGCAGTCAAAAAGCCGTTGAAAGCATCTCGATGGATATTCATCAGGAGCAAGTCACTGCCATTATTGGCCCGTCTGGCTGTGGTAAATCGACCTTCCTCAAAGCGCTGAACCGCATCAGCGAACTTGAAACAAAGGTGCGTGTGGATGGAATCGTCGAGTTCTTTGGTCAGAATATCTACAGTCCACGGGTTAATTTGAATCGCCTGCGACGCAAAATTGGCATGGTGTTTCAAAAGCCAAACCCCTTTCCGATGAGCATTTACGACAACGTTGCTTATGGGGTACGGGTTTTTGGTCGTCCGCCCCGTGGCTCCCTGGATGAAGTTGTGGAATCTGCGTTGCGTGGAGCCGCGCTGTGGGATGAAGTAAAAGACAACTTAGGTAAGTCTGCGTTAGGGCTATCGGGTGGGCAGCAACAACGGTTGTGTATTGCTCGCGCCTTAGCCGTCAAGCCCAAAGTGCTGCTGATGGATGAACCCTGCTCCGCCCTTGACCCGATCGCCACCATGAAGATTGAAGAACTCATCCACACGCTACGGCAAGAACTGACAATCGTCATCGTGACCCATAACATGCAGCAAGCGTCCCGTGTGTCTAACTACACCGCGTTCTTCAGCACCGATGAAAGCCGGATTGGTCAACTGGTGGAATTTGGTCCGACCTCTCAAATTTTTATGCAGCCGACTGAAACGCGCACACGAGACTATGTGGAAGGACGGTTTGGGTAGAGGAATAAGGGATGAAGTATGAAGGCTAAAGGATGAAGGATGAGGGATGTAGCTTGTTTCTGCTTTGTGGTGGGATGAAGGGGAGATTGCATAGCTTCTCGTCCTTTACAGCTACAATCTAGTCACGCTTGTCAGCTTCGATCGACACCTGTTAAATGACCACCAATCAACCGCAGCCTACTACGCAACAATTGCTCGATGCCCTTTTGCAATCGCAATCGCAAGGACATCACAAGCTCGACCTTCTGACCGATCAGATTGGTCGTCTCACTGAAGTCGTCACAACAGGCTTCTCAGAACTCAAAGAGGGTTTCTCAGAACTCAAAGAAGGCTTCTCAGAGCTCAAAGAAGGCTTCTCAGAGCTCAAAGGGGGTTTCTCAGAACTCAAAGAGGGTTTTTCGGAGCTCAAAGGGGATTTCTCGGAATTGAAAGTGCTTGCTCAAGAGCAGGCAAAGGCGGCGAAAGAGCAGGCAGAAAGCCTTTCACACCTTGCCGTCTCAAATGACCGACAAACAGAAAATATCTTGCGACTCGCTGCAACGGTAGAACGTCAGGCACAGATTGTGGAACGGCTGTTGCCCCGTTAATCCCTGAGTCTTGCTGGACGCGATCGCCATCCATTAATCATCCATGAGAGACTTTGATGCTCCAAGCATGGGTGAAAAATCACTGGGTTGCTTCGTCGATCGCACTGGGTTGAGACTGCCCTCTAAACAAGAAGCGCCACAGTTTGTAAACGGCAAACGACAACACGACCACAACCAAAATGCCAGCGACGGCAGGCAGCGCGATCGCCAATGCTGACAACCCCAATGAGGCGATCAGTTCAACTGTAGACAAAATGGGATTGGTCAAACCACCTGATGTTGCTGTTGAGCCAAGACGCAACGTATTAAGCAAACCTTTTGTCAGTCCAGCCGCACCACCACCCGCGATCGCGGCTAACGTCCATTGTGCTAACGGACTCATGTCTGGGGCGGTAGCCGCCGTCACCACTGTACCAGCCACGATCGCTAACGGTGTGGCCACCAGATCAAGCAAGTGATCAAACCAGGGGATATAGTAGCCTGCGACCTCTAAACTGCTGGCAACCGCAAACGCAATGAGCGCATGATCAGTACCAAGCCATGCCACATTTGCAGGCAGGTCTAAATGCCCAACGATCGCAGCGACACTCACAACCAACAGCGGTACAAAAACTCTAAAGCCACAGGCCGCACTCAAACTTACACCCAGCAGCAAACTAATGAAGGTATCCAAGCACCTATTCCTCTCATTGAGCCTGTTTTAGCTACTTGACTCAAATAGCTTTTGCTTTGCATATTGTGACAAATTTCTTGCAGGTGGGCATCAGTCTGGAGAACGCGATCGCTCACTCAAGTAGTCAGAGTTTTCGTGATATTTCTAGGACGATCGACATCCAGACCACGCTGTACGGCGATCGTATACGCCAGCAATTGCAGCGGAATCACGGTGAGAAAGGGGGAAAGCGGTTCGTCGATCGCGGGAATGATTAGTGAATAGTCAAACACTGCACGATCGGATGGCTCGGCAGCAGTTGTAATACCAATCAGTGGTGCTCCATTGGATTTCGCTTTCTGAGCGTTGGCAAGCATTGAGGTATAAACGCTCCCAGTGGGGGCGATCGCAATCACAGGCACGGTTGCCTCCAACAGGGCGATCGGTCCGTGCATAAATTCGCCGCCTGCATAACCTTCGGCATGGAGGTAGGTTGTTTCTTTAAGCTTGAGCGCACCTTCCAGCGCGATCGCGTGATTAATTCCGCGACCTAAAACGATGCAATTCTTTACGTCTGCAAAGGTTTGGGCGACAGTTTGAATGGATTCGTGTTGTTGTTTAAGCAGCGTTTCGATCTGGTCAGGCAGCGATCGTAAAGCGGCGATCGTGGTTGCTATCTGTTGGGGTGAGAGTGCACGACGACGCACGGCAAAGGCCAACGCCAAACAGCAAAACACAACCAGTTGCCCCATAAACGTTTTCGTTGCGGCAACCCCAACTTCAGTGCCAGCAAGGGTTGGAAAGGTAAAATCAACCAGGTTTGCCAGCGAACTTTCAGGCTGATTTGTAATACCAAACAACCAGGATTGCAACGAGGCTTCCGACGACGATCGACGGTCTTTTGCTACCGCGATTGCGGCTAACGTATCCGCCGTTTCGCCCGACTGAGTCACGGCGATCGTCAACGTATTAGCAGCCAATGGGAAGGGAGCAGAAACAAATTCGGATGCCGATCGCACTCTGGTGGGAATACCCGCAAGCTGCTCTAGCCAGTACTGCGCCACCAAACCCGCATGACGACTGGTGCCACATGCCACAATCTGAATCTCTGTCACGGTAGCGCATAATTCATCTGGTAACGCAACGTTAAAGGGACGAGACGACAGTGCGGCACCCGGATCGCCGTTCCAATCCGGGTTGAGATACGCTGCCAAGCATTGACGCACCACCTCTGGCTGCTCGTAAATTTCCTTTAGCATGAAGTGAGCAAACCCTTGCCGATCGTGCGGATCAGCATCAGCATTTGGAATGGATGGGTGCAAGATCAACGGGATCCTCAACTACTCTGAAACAGCGCCATTACTATATCGCAATGAGTTGGCGAGAAGGAGTCATGTGGCGATCGGCTGCTTTGAAACGCCAATTACAGTTGGAGAGATCGCCAACCTCATCAAGCTCAATCATTGAGTACGACATAGGAGCATACTCTAACTTTACCTAGTAATGAAGCAGCAAGTTTTCACTGTATTGACACAGATTCTAAGAATTCAAAAGCACTTCCATCGAGCAAAATCAGTCTTTGAAGAGCTGAAACAATAAGAAGCATAGCGAAATCAATATGCTCCATTAGTTCTTCTTGAAATTTATCTAACGAAGAATCCGAAAGCCTTATAGACATAGGATTAGGAATTTCGATCTCACCGTGAACATATCTTGATCTGTAGTCGTAGAAAGTATTTATCGCTTTCTTAATTTTTTTAAGATTCTCTGTTGGCTCTCCTAATACCAGAAAAATTCTGTCACGTAAAATCTTTGAAATTCCAGCCTTAGGTGTATCGAAGAGGGCTTCCAAAGCCTGCGCTAACCAAACTACTTCACTCGGAGACAAGTCTGGTTGATTGCACACATGTAACATACCGTAAATTGCCCGTTCCGTTGTCGAACGTGCAAAATTAGATTCTGCCACCCCAATTCGCTGTATCCATTGCAAAACTTTTAGAATTGGAAGGTCTTGGAGTATTTGCCATCCTAATCTTTTTTGAGATTCAATAGCACCTTCGAAGGTGCTTCCAGCGAGCCAAAGCCTTTTCTTTTTACTGAAATTGCTTGCCTCCAAGGAATTTGAATGAACTTCTACCGAATAGAAATCACAACTACCAGGGATTGCTAAATTCATTGTTAAAAAGATTTGATATAAAACGTTGATGACGTAACCCATATCTCTAAATTCATCGACGTCTGAACTGTAGACTGATAATTCTATTTCAAGATCTTTCCTAACAAGACCAGCTTCACTTCGGCGAATATATTCGTTCATTTTCTCTATCATCCCATCGTACTTTTCCTTTGTATTAATTTCAGTTGAGTCAAAGTATTGAGAATTTCGCTCAACTATAAACTCCTTTGAGTCCTTCCAGTCAATTTCTACAGTGGTAGTAGAGTGAGGTGAATGAAAAGAAACAGAAGGTAAATTGTCAATTAGTAAATTCCAAGCATTAATATCACCACGTAATCTTGTGAAGTTACGAAGTAAGCTATTGAACTGAACCCGAAAAACAGCAGGTGCTTGAGCCATATCTCTAACCAAGAATTAACGGTCATACTTGGGCTTACATTAAGTATGGATGATCTCACCTTTGTAAACATTTGGCTAAGAGGGGCGATCGCCCTTTATCTTCAAGTAAAACCGCGATCGCACCCGCCTCTTTAAACCCTCGCTGCGTCCGCAAAGCGAATTTTGAGATAGTCGTCTTCCATCTTGGCTCCGGCTGGTTCCAGCGCAGCTAATGCCTGAGGCAGCACCAGATTACGACGATGATTGCCAATGCGGATGTTGAGTTCATCGCCAGATTTGCTCAGTTCGATCTGGTGCTTTTCAATGCCAGGTAGATAGACTTCCAGGCTATACTGCTGTTTGTCCTGCACGACTCGCAGCGTCGTTTCTTTATAGTAGACCTGCGCAGGGTCTTCGTTGTTGGGGTAGAGGGTGTCCTTCAGACGATCGAGCGCTGCCAAACCACACATTTCTTCCGAATACAGCGGCACTTCTTTGATGGGTAGCGGTGAGAAGTTCTCGTGGATTTCCTGACGATACTGCTGCTGCTGTTCTTTCCAACGCTGAAAGAAGGGGTCGGATACCGAATCGGGCAGAATGCGGTTTGCTACGACCATATCCGTTGCCACGTTGTAGAGGCTGAGATAGGCATGGGCACGGAGCGATTCTTTAATCACCATTTTTTCGGGGTTCATGACCAGTCGCACCGAGGTTTTGGTGGCATCAGTCAGCACTTTTTCCAGCGCTTCAATTTGCTCATAAAACTCGTAGGGTGCGTCCATCACCTCTTTGTCGGGGAGAGAGAAACCCGCGATCGGTCGAAACAGCGGTTCCACTAATGGACGCAACGCTACAGAAATGCCCTGAAACGGTTTGTAAAACTTGCGCATGTACCAACCGCCGACTTCTGGCAGGCTCAACAACCGCAGCGCGGTGCCTGTGGGAGCAGAGTCGATAATCAGCACATCGTATTCACCTTCGTCGTAATGGCGTTTCATCCGCACCAGACCGAAAATCTCATCCATGCCGGGAAGGATCGCCAGTTCTTCGGCCTGTACGCCTTCCATGCCACGCGCTTGCAGGACTTGCGTAATGTAGCGCTTTACGGCACCCCAGTTGCCTTCCAGTTCTTTGAGGGCATCCAGTTCAGCCCCCCACAAGTTCGGACGCACAAGTTTGGGGTCATGTCCCAGTTCCAAGTCAAAACTGTCTGCCAGAGAATGAGCGGGGTCGGTGCTAAGAACCAGCGTACGATAGCCTAGTTCAGCACAGCGCAGTCCAGTCGCCGCTGCAACAGAGGTTTTGCCTACGCCTCCTTTGCCCGTCATCAAAATTACGCGCATGGCGATCGAACCTTTACTGAGAATTGTTTACATTCTTTTACTCTAAAGCATTTTTTAGAATGCTTCTGGCACCTGCGGAAGAGAGCATCTGCCTGGATTTTTCTATCAAAAGAATCTTCTGCGTTAGAGCAGTTTCTAAAGTATGCCTTGCGGTAGACGGCTCCCTTTTGCTGGTGTCCAAAGCGTCCCTTCAGGCAGAGGCTTGAGATGCTGCTAGCCACTACTTTAAACCAAGAGTGTTTTTAGAAGAGAACAATGGTCCCTCAAGCAGGTGAAGCATTGCGGTCGGTGCCTGAGTTGGGACTGGTCTGTATTACAGCCTCTGATGCCGTTCGCTACCGTACCATCACGCGCAAACGGTTGTTGCAGTTAGAAGCCGCAGCCCAGCAGCAGGCTTTACGCACTCTCTACGGAGAAAATTTGCGTCGGTTGGGCGCTGCTGTCGATTTTTGCCACGCTCACCACATTCGGCTTTACCGGCTTAACTCGGCAACGTTTCCCTTTGTGGATGATCCAATGGGCGAAGCGATTTTGACGGAGTTTGCTGAAGGGTTACGACAAATTGGCGATCGTGCCTCAACGCTTGGCATCCGATTGGTACTACACCCCGACCAGTTTGTAGTGCTCAATTCTGATCGAGCGGATGTCATTGCAAACAGCATCAAGATTTTGAAAACGCATGCTCGTTTGTTTGACCTGCTAGGACTGCCTCAATCTCCCTGGGCGCTGATGAATATTCATGGGGGAAAGGGCGATCGCGGTCAACGCCTCGTACAAGTCATTCGAGACTTGCCAGACAATGTGCGCTGTCGTCTCACATTAGAAAATGACGAACATACCTACCGCGCGATCGAACTCTTTGAGCTTTGTCAAGCTGCCCAGGTGCCCCTGGTTTTTGATGCCCATCACCACGTCATTCATGAACAGCTAGACACGTATGAAGACCCCAGCGTGGCTGCAATGTTAACCGCTGCACGCGAAACCTGGTCTGTGCCAGATTGGCAATTGGTGCATATCTCGAATGGGTGTAGCTCCTTCCGCGATCCACGTCATAGTGATGTGATTACAGTGATGCCCAGCTCTTACCGTAATGTGCCCTGGATTGAGGTAGAAGCCAAACACAAGGAAGTGGCGATCGAAAAGCTAAGGCAAGAATGGCTGTTTGCGACTCCTGCAAAAGAGCCTGTCGCTGCTCAAGGCTTTCGCTAACAGATTGCTTGCCCCATACAAAGCCGCGAGCACGAAACTTACTCGGTGGTGCTAGAAAGGGCAGAATGACGAGAGGGTGGGAGAGCGCAGAATGCTCATCCTTCCATCCTCTCAATGATGCCTCGATTATTCTTCACTCTTTCCCAACTAGAACCACCACTTACTTGTCTCTGAACCTGAAAGCACTTTCTGCTAACGACTTTTAGGCAGAAAGTGCTGCTTAAGAACGTCCAGGCGAGAACAATGCCAGTAGTCAACGTGAGAAGCAATCAAACCATCGGGATTCAGTGTAAGCTCGCTCCATCCGGGAATAGTGATGTGGGGCTGCCACGGTAGCGGTGTATTCCAACTCAAGGTCCAGTCGGTGCGAATGGTGTCACCTGTTTGCTCAATGCGATGCAGATCCATCCGACAGTGGCGAAACCAGGTTTTGATAAAGGCGATCGTTTTTTTGTAGCGATCGACGCCCCGAAACTCACTGGTCGGGTCTTTAAAGTACACATCCTTAGCGTAGATGCTATACGTCTGGTTAGCTGGAAACCGCTGATAGTCGTCTTTGAGAATCTGAAGAATATCCATGAGAAAAACGGGCAAAGGGAGCGGGGGAAGCGGAGGAGCGGAGGAAGATAAGATAGCAGAGGGAAATAGAGGAGCGGAGAAAGAGTTTTAAGTTTTGAATTGCTTCCCCTGCTTCCCTAGCTTCCTCTGCTTCCCCTAGCCTCCCCTCTACTCGTCATACCGCATGAGTTTGCGATAGAACGCTTGCGAAAAGTCTGCGAGGTGAGCGCGTTTGAAATTAAGGATGACGTCAATGAGAAAATCAATGAACTCAAAGTTCGCCATCATCAGCTCGTAGCTTAGCTCGGCGTTGCCATCAAACTGAATGCGGCAGCGAGTCAGGTCAGCTGGTAAAGTTGACACACTCCACGTGGCAATGAAGGGGATACTTTCGCCACCTTCAATCTTACGCTGACCTTCTAGGGAACCTTTTTGGTAAAGGCTAATTGCCAGGGGCAGGTGCGATCGCTTGGCTGCCTGTGGATAGTAGGGCACATAAACACCTACATGCTGGTTAGCGGCGGGTTGAAGTTTGTCGATGGACATGCTCAATCTTCCTAAAGTGCTGTCAAATTGGAAGGGCGTTGATAGTACATTCAGCAGCTCGGCAAACGCTTCGCCAGAGTGGGCGTCAAACGAGATGGAGCAACGTGGAATGACCGAACTGCCAGTGATTTTAACTCAATCATCGACCGCGATTGATGATCGTCTTGCAACAATCCAAACGGACTAGAGCAACCGCCGCCGCAGGATCGTGTCTGATAACGTTAAGGTCTGGACACGATGCAGGACGATGCACCAGACGCAGTCGTTAGTCTAATGCTTGCTAGCGTTTCGATAGTTTAGTATGCCCCAAAAAACTGAGCAGTAACCCACGAGAAAGCATGTCATCATGCTGATGAGATGTTGCATTCGTCAAACCGCTGAAAATACAGATGTCCTGGCTTTTAGCTTCAGTGCGGCTGTCTGCTGAGGGGCGACCCTCAAACACAGCGCTCCAATTTACTCTATAGTTAGAGGCTGAAGCGAAATGCTTGTCTTCCTTACCCGATCGACTTATTGTGATTTCAGCGGAGACTAAACGTTAAAGATTTTATGGCACCTCTGGTTGCAAATTACTACCTGACTTACCGATGCAATGCTCGGTGTCATTTCTGCGATATTTGGGCGCTAGAACCCAAACAAGAAGCAGACTTTGACACGATTCGTCAAAACTTGGCAGACCTCAGGCGGCTCAACGTAAAGTATGTTGACTTTACAGGGGGTGAACCACTCCTGCGGACTGATGTGGCGCAGATCTTTGCTGAAGCTAAGCGGCAGGGATTTGTAACAAGCATGACGACCAACACCATTCTTTACCCCAAACGGGCTAAAGAGATGCAGGGATTAGTTGACTTTCTGAACTTTTCGCTGGACGGTGCGGATGCCGAAACCCACGATCAATCCAGAGGAGTGAAAATTTTTGACACCCTGGTGGAATCGGTCGAAATTGCTCATTCGCTGGGCGAATTTCCAGTGCTAAACCATACGGTGACAGCTCAAAACTATCAGCGCATTGGTGAAGTGGCGGAACTGGGACAGCGGTTGAATGCAAGAGTTTGGCTCAATCCAGCCTTTACAGCCCATAGTAATTACAACTCTAAAAAGAACCCCACGCCTGAATTAGTGACTGCGATCGAATCTGCGGCCAAGCAGTATAGTAATGTCGGCTATAACAAAGCGTCGCTGGCATTTATTGAAGCGGGTGGGAATGATACAAGCAAGCCACGCTGTAAAGCGGTGGATGCCGTGATTGCGATTTCGCCTCACGACGAACTGCTATTACCCTGCTATCACTTTGCTCAAACGGGGTTGCCAATTAACGGAAAGCTTTACGACCTGTACAAGCAATCCGAAGTTGTAGAAGACTATCGGCAATCTCAAGGTAAGCTAGCCGTGTGTGAAGGCTGCACGGTCTGGTGTTATCTCATTCCGAGTTTCTTCAAAGGTATAGACAAATATTGGTGGTTGAATCAAGTAACTTATGCCGGAGAGTTCCTGGCCCGAAAACGATTCCTACAGCGAGCTTGAACCGCTTAACTCGTTGCTAGTTGATCGATCTGATCTTCCTGAAGCAGATAGCACATCCAGCAAGCCTGAGCGTGGTGACCACCGACGACGGAGAGCTGCGGTCGCGCTTGTCTTTATCTGGAGCGGCACGATCGCGCTACACCTTGTCACCTGGGGCTACTGGGTCGTCATTGGCTTGACCACCTTGATGAGCATCCAGGCGGTGAGGATTTTGCTGGCACGTCCGCTGCCGCTGCCTGCAACCTTGTCAGAAACCGACGATGACTCGTTTCCGATGGTTTCGCTGCTGGTTGCCGCCAAGAATGAAGAAGCGGTAATTACCCGGTTGGTCAAAACACTGTGCGCGCTGGACTATCCAGCTCATTGCTTCGAGCTTTGGGTCATCGATGACAACAGCACAGATAAAACCCCGGTGCTCCTGAAGCAACTGGCGCAGCAGTATGAACAACTGAACGTTTTTTATCGTTCAGCCAATGCGAGTGGCGGCAAATCGGGTGCGCTCAATCAGGTGTTGCCCTTGACTAAGGGAGACATTATTGCCGTCTTTGACGCGGACGCACAAGTCTCGCAGGATATGCTGCTGAGAGTTTTGCCGCTCTTTAGACGCGAGAGGCTAGGGGCTGTGCAGGTGCGTAAAGCTGTATCTAACGGTTCTGAGAATGGCTGGACGTGGGGACAGGTCGCCGAAATGGCGCTGGACTCCTTCTATCAACGGCAGCGGATTGCGATCGGCGGTATAGGCGAACTGCGCGGTAATGGTCAATTTGTCCGTCGTGAGGCGCTAGAACGGTGCGGTGGCTGGAACGAAGCGACGATTACAGATGATCTGGATCTCACCTTCCGGCTGCATCTCGATCAATGGGATGTCGATTTCATGACGGTACCCGCGGTGGAAGAAGAGGGCGTGACACGGGCGATCGCGCTTTGGCACCAACGCAGCCGCTGGGCTGAGGGCGGTTATCAGCGCTATTTAGACTACTGGCAACCGATTTTGCGCAACCGTATGGGTACCCGCAAAACCATTGACCTCCTCATGTTCTGGGTGATTCAGTATTTGCTGCCCACTGCGATCGTGCCTGACCTGCTGATGTCTATCTTGCGGGGTCGTGCTTTGCTCGTCAGTCCGCTCACAACGTTGACGCTGGCGCTATCGGTCTTTGGTACGGTTGCAGGACTACGGCAGATCCGATCGCAGGCTACCCGATTGTCTCCGCCGCCACTGGCATCCGACGAGATCAGCCTGTCGAAGCCCAGAGCATTGAGTAAACAGTTAAGCTCGTCTTTAAGACTGTTGGTTCACACGCTTTTTGGCACGCTCTACATGTTCCACTGGTTGCCAGTCGTTGCAATGACCACGGCACGCCTCTCGATTCGCCCCAAGCGCTTGAAGTGGGTGAAGACGATTCACCAGGGAGAGGGGTGAGGGCTAAAGGATGAAGGCTAGAGTTTTGAGTTGAGAGTTTTGAGTTGAGAGTTTTGAGTGCAATCTGAAGCTGACTGCTAACAACCAAAAACTAGCAACTAAAAATTTTCCCTGCCCCTCTGCCTCCCCTGCACCCTTTCTCAGTTTTGCCGCACGCGATCGGGCACTCCGACGGGTGAAAGTCCAGCAAGGGAGCGCAGGTTTTGCGATCGCAGAAGTTCGGTAAAGTTCAGCGGGCGACCTTCGATTTCGGCAACGGCTTCAATGGCTGAGAGGAGATGACGAGCGGCCTCGCCTTCTTCATAGCCACGACGTTGGGCGACGCGCAGAGCGGCTTCATCCGCATCCAGTTCGGTTTGGGTGCTGCGGTTGCTTCGCCAGATTTGGGTACCTGCAAGTGCTGTCAAACCGCCTGCAGCAATGATGCCCACTGGATCGCCCTGCACGAGTTCTACAAGCCCACCGACAATTCCTGCCGCCACGACTCCCTGATAGAGGCTGGGGCGGAACCACTTCACGCCTGTTAACCAACTTACCGTGCGGAGGATGAGCAAGTCGCGCTGAGGACGAGAGAGCCGATCCCACAGGTCAAAGTTAATCCAAATGGGGCGATCGCGCACCCACGGCATCGGAAACGTGCTGTCAATAACGAGCCGTTGCTCTGGCTTGCTGACGAGTTTCGTTACCATACGACCGGAGGCCGGCATCACATCCAAAAGACGGCGCATCTCAAAGTCTGGGTTCATAGCGATTCTGAATGTCTTCACCTGTGTGATCTTCACCTGTGTGAATTGTCGCATGAACAAAAGTAGCGTTGCTAAAAAGCAGGATGAATGACATCGAAGTTTCGCTTCTGTTGTGCTTTTTTAGAGAGCAGTACTGGATGCGATCGCCTGAATGGTTTCCAAGGGCACCTGGTAAAAGTATTGGCGGCGGAACTGTTCTTCCTTGACAGCGATCGTAAATGACTCGACGAGCATTGCCAGTGTCGTATCGCTCCCTAGACGAGAGGGTTGATCCTCCCAAGTGATGTGAAAGGCATTGTCCAGATAGCGAAGCCTGAAGCCCAGGTGTTCCAGGCTTTGAATGCCCAGCTTCAAGGGAAGATCGCCAATGCCCAGCTTTTCTAATAACTGGGTACAAGTGGCCGTTTGACCCGTGCGGCTCAGGTATTTCGCAATTCCCACCAATGTTTGCCAGATCTCATGTGGAGCTGTCTGGGGTGGGGCGGCGTAAGCGATCGCCAGCGATCGTTGTTCCTGCACAGCACGACGAAACCAGACCTGCAAATCAGCCCAACTGGTAGGACACTGGCGGAGGATGAGGGGGTTGGGGGTTGGGGGTTGGGGGTTAGGTATGAGGCTGACACATCCTCCGCGTCTCCGCGTCTCGGCGGTTCGCCTATCTCCATTTCTGTCTTATTCAATCCTCGCCAGTCAAAAATCCACTCTCCCTCCACACGCCGAGCCGTCGCTTCTGTTGCTTCACACGGGCGAACAGCGATCAGGCGGACTTCGTAGCGCTTTTTGTACGTGTTGAAATCAAGCTCAACGATCGCGTCGCAGCGACCTTTTGGCACGTCATCCTGATAATGCTCCCACCACAAACCAGGGAACCCCTTCTGTGCCGACTCATCCCAAAGCTCAAATTCAGTTTTGATGTAGCGAACCTTCCCCCCCTTCCAGTCCTTGATATTCTGATTGCTGACATTCCTAAACCAGCAATTTTGCAGAAAGAGCTTAGGCGTTGGGTTGCCCATGCCACAAGGCTCCAGCAGCTTCAACGTTTGAAAAAGGTCTTTCCCCAGGTCAGCAACCGTCACCGTTAAATCAGCCTGTATTGCAGGACGGTTCAGCTCAGCCATCTGTCGCGCTTGCTGATTCAACGCCTCCGTAAACAGCGGAATATTTTCTACAGGCAGACTCAACCCTGCGGCGTAAGGATGCCCCCCAAACCGATGCAGCAAATGCGCCTGGTCTTTCACCAGTTGATACAGATCAATGTGGTTGACCGATCGGGCAGAACCACGGGCAAGAGGGGAGGGAGAGGGATGAAGGATGAAGGATGAAGGATGAAGGATAAAAGCGTGAGTTAATTCTGGTTCCTGACTCCTTCTAACGTCCTTGCCTCTCGCTTCACCTGTGGAGTCAACAACGTTACCTTCTGACTCCTGACTCCTGGCTTCTGATTCCCCACTCCCCACTCCCCACTCCCCACTCCCCACTCCCCACTCCCCACCAACTCCGTATTTAACAAAATGGTCGGTCGTCCATACTCCTGCGCGATTTGACCCGCAACCAGCCCCAAAACACCGGCTTGCCATTGCTCGTCCGCCAGCACGATGACGCTTGTGGTTGAGAGATCCAGATGCATCAGTCGGGCTCTGACTTGCTGCATGACATCTTTTTGGAGCGCTTTACGGCGGGTGTTTGCCAGTTCCGTTGCTTCTGCCAGATGGTTGCAGAGCGTGACATCCTGGCTGGTGAGCAGCTCAACGCAGAAGTGCGCATCTCCTTGAATACGGCTGACGGCATTGATGCGCGGCCCCAGACCAAAGGAAATGTCGGTGGGTCGATCGCCACTGCGTTTACACAAGGCCAGCAGTTTGGAAAGCCCTGGTCGTGTTGCTGTGAGAGGCTCCGACTGCTTTTGTAGTTGTTCAATGCCGCGCTGAGCGAGATAGCGACAGTCGCCTTTGAGTTCGACGAGATCGGCAATGAGACCGATCGCCACCAAGTCCAGCAAATGCTCCAGGGGCTTTTGGGGCACGGTCGGCAAGGTCTCGTACAGCGCTTCCACCAGCTTGTAAGCAACGGCGACACCCGATAAGGTCGCCAACGGATGGCCGATCGGCAAGTAGCGGGGATTAATGATGGCTGTAACGGGTGGTCGGGCTGCGGGCAGCGTGTGGTGATCGGTGACAATCACATCCATCCCCAGGCTGCGGGCAACCTCAATCTCTGCCAGATTCGTGCTGCCCGTGTCGCAGGTAATGATGAGACGACAGTGTTTGGCGTGCAGAATCTCAATGCCTTGTTGCGAGAGACCGTGCGATTCGGTGAGGCGATTGGGGATGTAGTAAAACAGGGTTTGCTGCTGGGTAAAGAACTGCCCCAACCCATCCCACAGCACAGCGGTTGCGGTCACTCCATCGGCATCAAAGTCTCCCCAAATGGCGATCGTCTCCTGGTTTATGTAGGCCTGCTGTAAGCGATCGACCGCCCACTGCATCTCCTGCCCAAAGGCAAAGGGACTGGTCGGCTGATACTGATTTACATCGAGAAAGCCTGCCAGCATTTCCACATCATGAATACCCCGTTGCCACAGCAGTTGCGCGGCATATTGCCCTGGCAAATTGGGCGCATGCCGATTGACTGCCTGCACAAACCAGTCAGGCAACGACACGCTGGGGTAAATTTGCCATGAGACGGCGGCATCAGAGACAGGCATCGGTAACAGGACGGCGATATTTTTGGATAGCAAAAGGCAGAGGGCAGAAGGCAGGAGGCAGAAGGTAAAATCTGCCTCACAGGGCTTTGACCGCTACAGTGCTTCCTCCCGAGGGCTACTGCTATTTCATCCTACTCGATAGGCAACTCGACGTTGGTCGAATGCTCTCAGCCGCTTAAGCAGGTTTACTGAGTAGGATCAGGCTGTCCCTCATGATTGTTCGCAGTGATTGGTTTTCTGACGGTTTTATTGGCTTCCTTCTTTTTCTGCTTTCAAAATGTCATTGTGAGAACGCTCTTTAATGAGCAAACGGTTTTTGGGGTGTTTCATACCGGTGGGTTTGTCGCACCGACGTTACCCAACTCGTTTCTGCTAATGTTTATGCGGATGGTGCTGGTGGTGCCGCTCATGGGAGTGCTCGCCTCCAGGCTCTATCCATCCACCTGGAAAGACATCGGACAGTTGCGTGATCCGGTGCAACGTCCCCTTTTACAACGGGCGATCGCGGGTGGCACGCTGATGTTTCTCTACCTGGCGCTGCTCTATGTGTCGATGGGGCTGATTCCTGTGGGGATTGCCATTACGCTGTTCTTTTCCTATCCAGTCTTCACCGCGCTCTTTTCGTGGCGCTTGTTTGGCGATCGTCCCACTGTGTTTCGCTGGAGCGTCATGGGTCTTGTGCTACTCGGTAGTACCTTGACCTTGCCGCACGTCAGCCCCGCCATCAGCCATACCAGCGTCATTGGCATCTTTATGGGCGTGGCCTCCGGCGTTGCCTATGCTCTTTACACGGTTGTTGCCCAAAAGAGCTTTGAGACCCTGCATCCCGTGCCCTTTACCTGGATCAGTTTTTTGACCGCAATGGTGTTGTCGGGCGTGAGCCTGTTGTTTTGGCATGAGCAAGGCACCTCCTTACCCTGGTTGTCCCTGTGGATTGGGGGACTGTTTTCCGCGATCGTCACCTTTGCAGGGCACTTGCTCAACAACCTGGGCATTCGGATGATTGGTGCCACAACAGCTTCGATGATTGGTGCCAGCAATCCTGCCCTGACCGTTGTGCTAGCGTGGCTCACGATTCAAGAAACGCTGAATGCCGTGCAAATTACAGGAGTGGCGATCGTCACCTTAAGCGTGGCGCTGTTGGGGCGGGAGCGGGGAAAGGGAGTGGGGAGTGGGGAGTAGGGAGTGGGAAGTGGGGAGTAGGGAGTGGGAAGTGGGGAGTAGGGAGGCAGAAGGCAGGAGGCAGAAGGGAGGAGGTAACGTTGTTGACTCCACAGGCGAAGCGAGAGGCAAGGACGTTAGAAGGAGTCAGGAGCCAGAATTAACTCACGCTTTCATCCTTCATCCTTCATCCCTTGCCTGGAGTCAGAAGTCAGCTTTTAGCCCTCATCCTTCATCCTTCATCCTTCATCCCCATCCCTCATCCCCCTCCTACTCTCCCTTTCTCAACGCAGACGTATCCCAGGCACGATCGATATGGTGGGGTCTGTCCTGATCGTCTGATTGCAGGACTCGTTCCAGATCTTGATTCATTTGTTTGTTTCGTGCCAACCGTGCGGTGTCGTCATCCATCATGGCAACTTCCCACAGGGCTTGTTCATCATGTTCCTTAAAGATACGGGCCGCGCGATGGGCTCTATACGCACGTAGACCCAACAGCTTGAGCGCTTTTTCTCCCGTTTCCAGCGCCGAGTCAAACGTTTCGCGCTGCACCACGTCAACCCCGCGCCGAATGAATTCATAGGCATGGCGGCGATCGATGGCCCGTGCCAGGATGCGCAGGTGGGGAAAATGCTTGCGTACCAGATCGGTGATTTGTAACGCGCGATCGCGATCGTCCACAGCCACCACAAACAGACGGGCATACTTTGCTCCTGCCGCATGGAGAAGATCCAGCCGGGAGGCATCACCATAGAACACCTTGAAGCCGAAGCGCCGCAGCAGATCAATTTGGGTCGGGCTGTGATCGAGGACGGTGGCTTCAAAGCCATTGGCAATGAGCAGGCGACCCACAATCTGCCCAAAGCGCCCAAAGCCAGCAATGATCACCGGCGTTTCGCCATCGTCAATTTCATCGGCTTCGCGTTCGACCTCAGCAGCAATGAAGCGCGGCTGGATCAGCCGATCGTTGATGATCATGATCAACGGGGTCAGCGCCATCGATAACGCGACCACCACCACCAGAGGACTGGCGATCGCATCTGCAAGTACCTTGTTTTGGATCGCAAAGGACAGCAGGACGAAGCAAAATTCACCCCCCTGCGCTAGCGCACAGCCAAACAGCAAGCTCTGGCTCAGTTCCATCCGAAAGAAGCGCCCTAGCCCCACCAGCACAGCAAACTTCGTGAGCGCCAGCGCCAGCACCAACCCCAAAATCAACAGCGGTTGCTCCAGCAGCAGACTAAAGTTGATACTGGCTCCCACCGAAATGAAAAATAGCCCCAGCAGCAGCCCCTTAAAAGGTTCAATATCGCTTTCTAACTCATGACGGTATTCATTCTCAGCCAGCACCACGCCTGCGACAAACGTGCCGAGGGCAGGCGATAACCCCACCTGCTCCATCGCCAGCGCAATGCCAATGACCAGGAGCAGCGCCGTTGCCGTAAAGATCTCCCGCTGGCCTGTGGTGGCAATGAAGCGAAAGATGGGGCGCGTGAAAAAGCGTCCACCCACAATGATGCCGCCCACCGTGCCGATGACCATCAGCGCTTGCAGCCAGGGCGATAGGGTCGTCCCATGCTCTGCGGTTTCGGCGGCCACCAGGATCACGCCATTGGTGGACAGGGCTGACGCGATCGGCAGCGCCAGCAACGGCAGAAACGCCAGGATGGGAATGACCGCAATATCCTGAAACAGCAGCACGGAGAAGGCCGACTGTCCAGCGTCGGTTTTCGTCAATCCTTTCTCATTCAAGGTTTGCAGCACGATCGCCGTGGACGACTGCGCGAGAATTAACCCCACTGCCAGCGCGGTTTGCCAGGGAAGACGAAGCAGTGTGCCGATCGCCGCAATCACCACCGCTGTGACCAAGACCTGCAAGCCACCCAGGCCGAGAATCGGTACGCGCAGCCGCCAGAGCAGTGAGGGCTTCAGTTCTAACCCCACGAGAAACAGCATCATGACCACGCCAAACTCGGCGAAGTGCATCACATCGTTTCCTTCGCCACCACCCACAAACTTGAGGACAAACGGCCCAATGATCACCCCGGCAATGAGGTAGCCCAATACCGAACCAAGCCCCAACCGCTTGGCGATCGGCACGGAAGCTACCGCTGCCACTAAATAAACAAAGGCCTGGAACAAAAGGTTGTCATGCATGTTGCGGCACCTCTGCTTGGGGAGACTCTGATGCAAGCAGGATGCGATCGAGACTGTAGTTGAAGTGTTTTGCTTGCCGTACCTCTTCCCAGACGAGCCTATCGTCTCGCAGTGCCGTAATAACGGCGCGGTAATCATCCGCATGTTTGTCAATTTGATGGCGCTCTTGCAGTTGATGGGTTCCCTGCACCACAAACGGTGGCAAATATTCCATGCCGCAGAGTCGCGCCGTCTGCTCAAAAGGGACGAGCAGTTCTCGAATGGTGAAACGGTTATAGCCCTGCTGGCAGTAGGCTTCTTTGTCGCCCCCCGTGGTAATGGCGGTCAGACATTTTTTGCCGTTGAGCGCGGTGCCACCCTGCCCATAGGCAAACCCATGCTCCAGCACTAAATCCTGCCATTCTTTCAGTAAGGCGGGACTGCTATACCAGTAGAACGGATGGTGAAACACAATGATGTCGTGTGCCAGCAGCAGGTCTTGCTCGGCTCTCACGTTGATGTGAAAGTCGGGATACGCCTCATACAGGTCATGCACCGTCACGGCCTCCAACTCGCGCACCGCCTGAATCAAGTGCCGATTCACTCGCGATCGCTCCAGCGCTGGGTGAGCAAACAAAATCAAAATCTGCTGAGGAGTACCCATGAGTTTTGCCGTGCAACGTGCAGGTGAGAACGCTGTGCAAAGGATAACATTTCCACGGCTTGAGCATTTTGACCCCGTCGATCGACTCGTCACACTACGCTGTGAACGTCGATCGCACGTGATGAGTTGATCGCATAGGCCGTCCTATTGGTGCGATCGCTTGAGCCAGCTTAGAGATCGCTCGTCTAGTCTCAGCAATCGCTCGACTCGTTTCAGCAATAGCTCAACCCAACTCAAAGACTGCTCGACCGAGCGCAAAGACAGCTTGACCTATCTGGGAGACTGCTCGACCGAGTGCAAAGATGACTCGACCTCGATCAACCTCTACTTGAGCTATCGTTTTGCTCACTCGACTGAGCTTTGAGATAGCTCATTCAGATAATGTAACGACTCAACCCATCTCAGAACTGGCTCGTCCTATCTCAGCGATCGCTCAACCTGGTTGTAGGCTTGCTCGGCTAGAGGATGCGCTGATTCATACGAGATTTGTCTCTGAAGCAGGGCATGAGGATGGGCGATCGCCCTTACGGTTGTTACAGTAATGGTCAATACACTTTGGGTCTGTTGAAATTCATGACTCGCGACGAACTGCTGCAACTGATCGATCGCGCCCAGCAGGAAGGGTGGGAAACCCTCGACCTCGCGGGCAATGACCTGGAAGAACTGCCGCCCGAAATTGGCAGGCTGACGCAGCTCAAAACCCTTATCCTGGGCAAATGGGATGAGGAAGAAGAGGAGTGGAAAGACAACCAGCTAGGCACGCTGCCATCAGTTATCGGGCAGTTGACCCACCTGCAATCCCTTGACCTCAGCTGCAATCAGCTGAGCACACTGCCAGAGTTGCTTGGGCACCTGACGAACCTGCAATCCCTCAACCTCAGCAACAATGGGCTGAGCACGCTGCCCGAGTCGATCACGCACCTGACGAACCTGCAATCCCTCAACCTCAGCGGCAATGGGCTGAGCACGCTGCCCGAGTCGATCACGCACCTGACGAACCTGCAATCCCTCAACCTCTTCAACAATGGGCTGAGCACGCTGCCCGAGTCGATCACGCACCTGACGAACCTGCAATCCCTTAACCTCTTCAACAATGGGCTGAGCACGCTGCCCGAGTCGATCACGCACCTGACGAACCTGCAATCCCTCAACCTCAGCGGCAATGGGCTGAGCACGCTGCCCGAGTCGATCACGCACCTGATGAACCTGCAATCCCTCAACCTCAGCGGCAATGGGCTGAGCACGCTGCCCGAGTCGATCACGCACCTGACGAACCTGCAATCCCTTAACCTCTTCAACAATGGGCTGAGCACGCTGCCCGAGTCGATCACGCACCTGACGAACCTGCAATCCCTCAACCTCAGCGGCAATGGGCTGAGCACGCTGCCCGAGTCGATCACGCACCTGACGAACCTGCAATCCCTTGACCTCAGCAACAATGAGCTGAGCACGCTGCCCGAGTCGATCACGCACCTGACGAACCTGCAATCCCTTGACATTAGTGGCAATAAGCTGAGCACACTGCCACCGGAAATTCGAGATTTAAGGAAGTTGGAAGTGTTCAAAATAGGAAATGGTGACGCAGGAAATGGCAATAGACTAACTAAGTTCATTGCGGACATTGGAAACCTAACAAGTTTGATTGAACTAGACCTTAGCAATAATCTACTAGTGGGTCACTTGGCATGAGCATCGCCATTATTTGCTGAGTCTGGCAAGATAGAGAAGTCCCCGATGCTAGAGTGCGATGACTCGCCGACAGAAAGACCCGTTGCGTGCACTCACCGATGAAGAACAGCAGGAATTAGAACGCATCGGTCGTGCAACGAGTGAATCTGCCACTCGTGTGGCTCGTGCCAAAGCCCTGCTAGCGGTTGCCCAAGGACTGAGCTATACCACTGCTGCCCAAGCTTGTGGGAGGCGTTCTGGGGATGCGGTTGCCCAATTAGTCGAACGGTTCAACCGAGAGGGATTAGCAGCATTAACCCCAAAGCATGGAGGTGGGGCGAAAGTCCAATACAGCGCCCAACAACGACAGCAGGTTTTAGCGGTGGCTCAACAACAGCCCGAACTAGAAATCGACGGAGTGTCGCAGTGGTCATTGGTAACGTTGCAACGACGATTGAGAGCAAACGGTGGCGATGAATTTGCAACGGTAAGTACCTACACGATTGGGCAAGTGCTGCATGAGGCCGGTTACAGTTGGCAGAATAGTCGGAGTTGGTGCAAAACAGGGAGTGCCCTGCGTCGTCGCAAAAGTGGAGTGGTGACTGTGGTAGACCCGGATGCAGAAGTAAAAAAAACTTAATTGAACGAGCGTATCGCACGGCAGAGGAAATGGGCATTGCGGTGTGGTGCCAGGATGAAGCAGGCCCGTTTCAAACAGTGCCCTATGCTGCTTCCAGTTGGCAGGAACAAGAACATCCGCAAAAACAACCGCACGAGTATATCCGCAATGGGACTGCGAAGCTGATGACATTGTTTCATCCCCAAGATGGGCAAGTGCGTGTCAAAGGGGTTGAAAGCACAACCAATATCGTCTTACATACTTGGCTCAAACAAGAACTGAGTGAGATTGTCAAGACATTACCGCCAGCATCGTCATCGTTATCACCCGAACTAACACAACAAATGTGGCTTGATTGGCGGGAAGGGTTAAATGTGAAGTTCACTTTGCCTTCCCAATTGCCACCTTTACGAATGCTGTTGGTGTGGGACAACTTAGCTGGACATCAAACCCCTGAGCTCATGATTTGGCTGTGTGAGCAAGGCATTCTGCCTTTGTACACTCCGCTTTCGGGCAGTTGGCTGAACATGGCAGAGTCGATGCAGCGAATTCTCATCAGACGAGCGTTGGATGGGCAAAACCCTGAAACACCGCAGCAAATTATCCACCGCTTAGAAACGGTTGCCAAGGTTTGGAACCAACAGCCTACACCGTTTCAGTGGGGTGGTAAGCGAGCAGAGCGACGGCAACGAGCCAGATTACGACAGCAGCAACATCGCTTAGGAGGGTCGGGGGCTTTTACCCAGTTGGTTTTGCCCTGCCAACCAGCCTTTGCCAATGGCAATGCTCATGCCAAGTGACCCACTAGTTGAGATCTCCCCCGAAGTTGGCAAATTAATTAATTTGAAGAAACTGGTCTTACACAACAATGAACTACAAATCCTCACATCAGAAATTGGTAATCTTTGCCGTCTAACTGAGTTATTTCTTGGTTCCAATAAGTTGACGAGCTTGCCTCATGGAGTTGGCCAACTCAATTGCTTAAAGAGTCTTTACATTTTTGGTAATCAGCTGAGCAAGTTACCAGCCGAAATCGTGCAACTGACCAACCTGCAATCCCTCAGCCTCAGCAGCAATAGGCTGAGCACGCTGCCCGAGTCCCTCACGCAACTGACCAACCTGCAATCCCTCGACCTCAACTTCAATGGGCTGAGCACGCTGCCCGAGTCCATCGCGCAACTGACCAACCTGCAATCCCTCAACCTCAGCAACAATGAGTTGAACACGCTGCCCGAGTCCATCGCGCAACTGACCAACCTGCAATCCCTCAACCTCAGCAACAATGGGCTGAGCACGCTGCCCGAGTCCCTCACGCAACTGACCAACCTGCAATTCCTTAACCTCAGCTTCAATGGGCTGAGCATGCTGCCCGAGTCCCTCGCGCAACTGACCAACCTGCAATCCCTATACCTCAGATTCAATGAGTTGAGCACGCTGCCTGAGTCCATCGCGCAAATGGAATCGCTCAAAAAGTTGGATTTGCGGGGTAATCCGGTTCCCATTCCTCCCGAAATTTTAGGACCAAAGGAATCGTACGGAGGTTCAGGCGATCTGAAGACGATTCTTAATTTCTACTTTCAGGTGCACGATCCGGTTGAGACCGAGCCTCTGTATGAGGCGAAGCTCTTGATTGTGGGCGAAGGCGGAGCCGGAAAAACCTCTCTGGCAAAGAAACTTGAAGATGAAGACTATGACCTTGACTCCCAAGAAAAATCTACTGAGGGTATTGAGGTGATTCGATGGGGATTCCCTCTTCCCAATGGGCAAGAGTTTCGCGTCAATATCTGGGACTTTGGTGGTCAAGAGATTTACCATGCCACCCATCAATTTTTCCTTACCAAGCGCTCCCTCTATGCCCTGGTTGCCGACATCCGGCAAGAAAACACCGATTTCTATTACTGGCTCAATGTCGTGGAGCTACTCAGCGACAACAGCCCTGTCATCATCATCAAAAACGAAAAGCAAGACCGCCAGTGCCCCATTAATGAGCGCCAACTGCGGGGAGAATTTACCAATCTAAAAGAAACGCTGACAACCAACCTGCAAACCAGGCGTGGCTTAGATGACATCAAAGCCGCGATTCAGTTGTATCTCTCCCTGTTGCCCCACATCGGTACACCCCTGCCGAAAATTTGGGTGCGCGTCCGCTCTGCGCTGGAAAACTACGCGCAGCACTGCAACTACATCACCGACGAGAAATACTTTGAGCTGTGTCGCCAAAACGGGTTTACGGATAAACCCAATATGCTGCAACTCAGCCACTACCTGCACGATTTAGGGGTCTGCCTCCACTTTCAGGACGATGACCTGCTCAAGAAAACCATCATCCTGAAGCCTGAATGGGGCACCACTGCCGTTTATAAAGTGCTCGATACCAAAAAGGTTAAAGACAACTACGGTAGGTTTACCCGCAACGACCTGACTGAGATCTGGAGTGATGATGAGTATGCCGAGATGTGCGGCGAACTGTTGCACCTCATGATGCGCTTCAAGCTCTGCTACGAAATTCGCAACCAGCCCAATCACTACATTTCACCGCAGTTACTCAGCATTGACCAACCCTCATACGATTGGCACACCGAAAATAATCTGATCCTGCGGTACAAGTACGACTTTATGCCTAAAGGCATCCTGACTCGCCTCATTGTGGAGATGCACCGCTCCATCGAGCAACAAACGCTAGTGTGGAAAACGGGTGTCGTGTTAAGTAACAAACGAGCCAGAGCCGAAGTCATTGAGTACTACCACAAAGGCGAAATTACCGTCCGCGTCTCCGGGAGCGACAAAAAAGGTTGGCTCTCTATCATCAACCACGAATTCAACAAAATCCACGACTCATACGAAAGACTTCAATACGACAAGCTCGTTCCCTGCAACTGCACCACCTGCAACGGTATCCAGGAGCCTCATACCTATCCACTGGAAACACTGTTAAAGTTTTGGCAAGACAGAAGACAAATTCAATGTCAGAAAAGCTACGAAATGGTCGATGTTCCTAGGCTGATTGATGATGTCCTGGACTTTGAAATGGCTGTTCAGGAAGGACAACAGAAAGACGAACAGCGCCAAAGTGGGGAGAACGCTTTGAGCGATCGCCTCAATATCAACATCTACAACAATAACCAACAGGGAGATCACAAACCCATGACTGAGATTACAAACAATAACCAGAACGCAAACATTGGCAATTTTGTTAACGAAGCCAAAGATAGCGCTCACGTCACAGCCTCTAACTTCAGCCAAACCAGTGGTGCCAGCACAGCAGAGCTTCTGCAACTCATTGCTGCTATGCGCCAAACAGCCGCGCAACTTCCGCCAGAGATTCAGGAAGACATCATCATCGATATTGATGATGTGGAAGAACAAATCAAGAAACCGGAGCAGCAGCGCAACCTACCACGCTTAAAAAAACGCCTGCTTGCTCTTGCGGCGGTTGGCACAACCATTGCAGCGCAAATCTCAGGTGCTACTGATTATGCTGATAAAGCTATTGATGTAGGAAATAAAGCCGTAGAGCTAGGACACAAATTGGGGATTGAGCTTCAACTTCCCCCGGCACCCTAACAGCGATCGCTGCTCCCTCTCGATCGAGCCAGTGTCTACAATTAAGTACATCGCTATTGTCTGGAGTGCCTTATGCAAATCACTCTGTCACCCGAACTAGAGCAGTTAGTACAGCGCCAAATCGACAGTGGCAAGTATCAAACTGCGATCGACGTTATTTTGGCAGGCGTGCAACTGCTTGAGCAACAGGAAGACCCTTATCAAGGGCGACTGAAAGACCTGCAGCAAGATGCATTGGTTGGCTGGGAAGCGGCTCAACGGGGTGAAGTGGTTGATGGTGCAAATGCGATGCAGCCAATCCGCGCTAATCTGCAATTACGGTAACGCCAACGCTCAAGGAAGGCAAACATGGAACCAATCGTCTATCAGGTTGATGCCTTCTGGGACAACGATGCATCAGTGTGGGTGGCAACGAGCGGCGATGTGCCAGGGTTAGCCACTGAAGCCGATACCATTGAGGCGCTGAGCCTAAAGCTGCGGGATCTCATCCCTGATCTGCTGGTGCTTAATCACATCATTTCTGCTGATTATGCAGGCGCGATCGCGGTGCAACTTACTAGCCATCGGCAGGAACTCATTCAGGTAGCATCCTAAATGGCAGCATCACTGACTCCAGCACTCAAGAAGCTTCTAGCAGAAGCAGGTTGTTCCTTTGAGCGGCACGGGAAAGGAGATCACGAAATCTGGTATAGCCCCCTTGTCGATCGCCGCTTTGTTGTAGATAGTTTCATCAAATCTCGCCACACAGCAAATGCCGTTTTGAAGCAGGCAGGCTTGCCAAAGGCTTTTTAGGTCTACGAGGTACTTCAGATCCTCGGCGTTTTCAGAGCGCATGGTTTTGCTGCCCTGTTCTAAATCTCCGTCAGCGGGAATTCTAAAGGCACAGGTTGAGTGGGCGGTGACCACCGCAAACACCACCTATCTCACAGCATTTACTCTTTGGAGACCTTTTCATGCCCTACGAAAACATTAGTGCCACGCTTTCACCTGAGAAATTGCAGGAAATCAAAACCGCGATCGCGTCACTCCATGCCAACATGCCCTTCCTGGTCAGCCTCACCCCCGACGAACGCCGCAAACGGGTGAAGATGGGCGACAAGAGTTTAGCCTTCGTCAGCAATAGTTTGAACGTAACCCAAAACAATGCGGAAGTCGTACCCGCCAGTTTTAACATTGCCGAATTCAACCGCGATTATCAGTTGATGGTTGCCCTCACAGAAGTGCTGCACCTGCTAGAGCAACTCACCGAAAAAGTGGATGATACGCTGATGGCCGTCGGCAGTGAATCGATGGCAAGCAGCCTGCTGGTGTATGACTATGTGAAAACCGCCGCCAAACATGCCCCTGGCCTCAAGAGCGTTGCCGACCAACTGGGCGAACGGTTTAAAGCAATGGGTAACCGCCGCGCCAAAACAGAAGCAAGCACGGCTCAAGCTAGTTCATCAGTAGGCTAACTCAGCTTGGAATATGCTCAACTCAGTTCAGAGATAGCCTGACTGAGCAAACACATGGCTCAACTGATCATAGAGATAGCCCAACTGAGTAAACACATCACTCGACTTACCTCAGCCATAGCTGGATGCATCTCAACTATGGCTCGACCCAGTTCAACGCTTGCTCAAGCTAACCTGGAACTGGCTCGACCCGCTTCAGCGATCGCTCGTCTAGTCTCAGAGACAGCTCGACTCATCTCAGAGACAACTCGACTGAGTTTAGCGATCGCTCGACTCGCTTCAGCGCGTAATCATAACCACCGTAGAGTGGGCGCACCGATACTTGCAGTTAGAAGGCGTTTACCCATCCGCGCTTGCCCATGAGCATGCACCAATAATTGAGGATTGCTACAGACAGCATGAGTCATCGTCAGCGGATTTATGATTGAACTATCTAGACGCGCTACATGAAGTCTTATGCTAAACCGAATTTTGCAAATCCTTTTTCTCTGTGTCGTTGCCCTGCTGTTGTCTACAGGAGTCGCCTGGAGTCACCCCCTATCCAGCCGTATGCTCATTGCGGAACATACCCCCGATCACAATGCGACACCAGCAATCGAGACGACACAACCCCGCGCCCAAACAGCCCCCCCTTCGCAACCGACCAATACGCCTCAAGTAAATACGCCTGACGCTACCTCCCTCGATCGTCAGGGCGAATCAGCCACGCCTCAAGCGCTCCAGGCAAATCCCTCTGTTCCCTATGACCCGTACGATATCAACGCCATGCGTGAAATGAATCGTGGGATTTATGGCGAAAAACCCGGAAAGTCATAGGAGCCTGGCCGTCAGGGGTGGCTTACAAAACCCCATCGGCCTGCGTTGCCATCGTGCGATCGCTCCATCGTTCCCATCAAAACGGCTGCATCTCAGAGATGGGCAGTGCTGGCGCGGAGTGTGGGCTGTCGCCACCAGAGCCAATCTCAAACTGGGTCATCATATCGTGGTCTTCATGCACCAGATTATGGCAGTGCATCATGTACTTCCCTTTAATCGGGCGCTTGCCAGGTGTGGGGTCTAGAGGCGCGCTGAATTTAGCAATCACACGAACGGTTTCAAAATCGTCGAGGGCAAAGACATCCTTCCAACCGCGTTCATAGGGGCGGGGTGGCCTACCATTGCGATCGATAATCTGTAAGTCAACGAAGTGGATATGCACTGGATGTAACCAGCCAGCACCTGCGTTGACTAAATTCCAGATTTCGAGCGTGCCGGGTTGAGGGTTCGCCTCCACATGCTTTTCATCCCAGGTTTTATTATTAATTTTCCATTGATTGCCATTGCGCTCAAACCGAAACGTACGGGTAGGAACGACCTGCCCTGGTTGAATTTGATCCACTAAGCGCTCAAAAGGTTGGCGCAAAACCTCGGGCAACGAGCTGTCATCAGTCGCATCCTCCTCAATGTCAAACCGCATGATCACACTCGTATTGCTTGTTACATCGACGTTATTGTTAAAAGCTGGGCTATGCAGGTAAAGCTTGGTGCCTTTCGGGTAGTCCTTAAAGTCAATCACCAGCCCATACCGTTCGCCAACCCCGAGCAGGAGTGTATCAAACGGCGCAGTCATCTTGACGGGCTTCTCCAACAGTCCGGCATCGGTACTGATGACGTAAAACGCATCGCCACCCGTTAACGTCTTCTCTGACTGGCTCAAGACCAATTGATAGGCGCGGGATGGTGAAGCATTCAGCAACCGAAAGCGGTATTTCCGCCGTGCCACGGTTAGCCGCGGAAAGGGCGTGCCATTGACCAACACCACATCGCCAAACGCACTGCGCTGACCGTGGTCGTCAAACACCAACTGCCCGGCAGCATCAAACTTTTTATCCTGGATGATTAAGGGAATGTCGTAGTCACCCTTGGGCAAATTGAGCGCTCGATCTTTGGCATCATCCACCACATACATCCCGGCTAAGCCCATATAGACATTGCGAGATGTCTTGTGAATCGCATGGTCGTGATACCAGAGGGTCGCTGCTCGATCGTTTGGGTAGAAGTAATCCTTAAAGAAGCCAGGTTGAATCAGATCGGTGGCATAGCCGTCGTACTGCGGCAGGGATGCCATACCATGCAGATGAATCGACGTCGCGATCGTGGCGTCTTTGCCCTGCTCAGGCGCAGTCCCTAAATTGTTAGCGAACCGAATGACCGAGGTGCGACCGCCATCCTCTGGCTCTACCCCACCACGTTGCCGAATGATCGGCCCCACAGCGGATGGTGCCAGCCCCTTACCCACGTAACACCACATTTTGGTTTTCAGCCCCGGCAGAATTTCCACCTCTGCCTTCTGCATCGTGATTTCGTAGTAGTCGATCGGGCGCGTGCCTGTGGTATTGCTTTTGGAGGGAAGCAGCAAGGGAGGCCGTTTCAGTGGCTCCTGGAAGCGTGGCACCGAAGGGCTAAACAGGGCTTGCGCTGGCTGGGGAAAACTAAACGGAGAGAGTAAAGCACCGCTGCCAACTAGCTTAATAGCCTCACGTCTCGTCAGCTTCATGGTCCAAACTCCTGCCAGTGATGGGGCTATTCGTACATTTCAGTCATGGGCCTCAGCGAGTTTGACAGCCCGTCAAAGCCCTCCTTTTGCAGTGTACAAGACCTTTTTCTCTGTCTCGGAAATTTGTAGCAAAAAGCGACAGTGCGATCGTCATGCACCTAAAGCTTGAAGACTCAATTCCCCTGTTAAAAGGCCGGAAATGAGATTCAAGCTCTAAGTGCGTCAGTTTTGCAATCAGTAGCCAGCCACAATCATAAGGACGATCGTGCTACTTAACCTTCCAGTCCATCCACTGGGCTAAGGTCGCCTACAAAGGTGATCAGGTCGGCCATCGTGAATGTACCGGGAACCTTTGCAGGCAGCGTTGGCTTCCAGTGGCGATTACGCACCAGGAACGAATTGCTGTCCCCTTCAAACAGTCCCAGGAACACCTCCGCCACGATGCGGCTACCCACTTCACCCAGGCGCAACCCTTGATGCTGCACTTGAGCTTCCTTCAGGATGTAATACCAGAGTGGTGTTTCCTTATCGAAGCCAAAACGCGCCGCCACTGCGCCATCAGAACCGGATGCGATGTCGCTTGCGCTCAAAGGTTGGAGGTTCATAAATTTAGCCACACTTTGACCAGAAGGCAGCCCCAAACTACGACCGCGAAGCAGGTTACGCACGGCTAGCGAACTGGGTGCCGGAACATTGGGCAAATTCTTGAGTGGGTCAACCAGGAATGGATCGAGCTTGCGCGAGTGGTTTACCTTCATCGCTGGATCAATTTCAAAGAACCGTCGCCAGTCAATAATCCAGTTGCTTGGTACTGTCGCATCCAAGCCAGGAAAGGTGATGTTATTGTCGCCCGATTTCGCTGTAAAGAGGAACAGCAATTGCAGCGTTGCTTCGGTAATGCGGGTATCGTCGGAGCGGTCTTTGAACGTGAAGATGCGGTTGTAGTCGTAGGTACTGCGAATCATGCTGTGACCCAGACGATAGGCAGCAACCGAGAACTCCACTGGAATGAACGGGAAGGTATTGAATTTGTAGAAGGAGCGTCCTTCGTTGAGCACCTTGTTCACCTGGTTGGAGTCCAGGATGCGATCGAGGAAGTCATACACCACAATCCACTGATAGTGCCAAACCACCAACTGTCTTGCTTCTTCAAAGATGGTTTTGCCGATCGCGGCCTGCCGGGGAATCGTGCCATCTCTCAAACCATCCACAATTTTGTTATGGAATTTGAGGAACGCCAGATGGGTCTGCGCCACAATCAGGTTTTCATCATTCCGAGGGTCGCCCAGCAACGCAATGCTGCTTAACGCTCTGGGCAAATCATAGTCGTTGTCTTTAAGGACAATTTTTTGTCCCTTCCCATCGCTGCTTTCGGTGTTAACGCCGATCTGAAACTTGTCCTGGTCGCCCAACTGAAAGAGATAGGGCTGATCATCAGGGCCAGCACCGTAGACGCTGTCTAGATCCAGGGCAGGTGTTCTAAAGTTAACCAGCGCTTGTGGATCAACCCGTTTTTCCTTCAGCGAGGTGGGGTCAAAGGTGATGTCATGATCCACAAACTGCCCCAGGTAGGTAAACCCAGCGGGCACATTGGGGTTGTCACCATTGGGATCATCTCTGGTCGGATCGAGCGGATCTTTTTTGTTATCGTCGGTCATCGCATTGCCGAGTGCTGTCAGGCTGTCGATCGACGGCACAAAGGCTGGAAGCTCCGGGAACATTCTGCCAAACTTACCAGTGGGGGCAAAAGCACCTTGAGGGGTGTTGTCTCCGTTGCGAACACTAAATCCGTGTAGCTGCATATGTCTGCCTCTAAAAACAAGTCTTAACTTGACCACGAAGACAGCCTAAGCGACCTCACCAGAAACAGATGGTACCCCTTTGGGGGATTTTCCTTTGGGCAATCGAATAAGCACTGCTGGCACGAACGGTTCTACAGCAAAAGGCAGGAGGCAGAAGGCAGAAGGCAGAAGGTAAAATCCTGCCCATTAAGGCTTTGACTGCAACAACGTGTCCTAACTAATCTGCGTGCTGCTATAGTTGCCATTCTGTTGTGCCTTAGCTCAGAATGGTCGAAGTATGGGAGCCAGCGCTTCCGGGTCGCTTCTTTACTCTCTGCATACCAATTAGGACGGAATGATGGCTGAGTATCAAAAAATTGAGTACCGCATCGGCAAAGATGGCAAAGTGGTTGAGACGGTGCTGAATGCTACGGGCATCAGTTGTACGGAAGCCACTGCTGCGATCGAGCAAGCTCTTGGTGCTATAGAGTCACGATCGTTGCTGCCCGAATACAGTGAGAGCGAGGAGAACCTGACCGCGGAAGCGATCCAGTTGCTACAACAGAAAGAGTGACGTTCTGAGTACATGAGTCAAGACGATGGCTGAAGATCCCGAACTTTTCTGGTTTGGCTGCGTGCTGACGTTTGTCTGCGTTTGCTTCCTCTTTAGCCTGCTTGGCACCAGTCCCCAAACGAAAACCCCATCAAACGTCGGTGCGATTGCTCCTGCTAGTCGCGACCAGTCTGTAGCGGAACAGACGATCGCAGACCTCCAACAACAATGCCAGCGGCTCCGAGCTGAACTGCACCAGCAAAAGGCGCAACTCCATACCGACTTTCAAGACAGTAGCTTTGCCCAACTGCAACCCCTCCTCACCAGCTATCCCACCGCTTGCAAAATGGCTCAACTCAAGCCAGAGTTGCCTGCCAGCAATTTGATTGCACTCTTTACCCCACTCGATAACCTGCTGCAAACCTGGCAAATTGACTCGATCGGCACTGCTTGGGAGCAAGTCCCCTTTAACGCCCAATTCCATCAACCTGACATCGATGATGTTGTGGAAGGCGAACCTGTCTACATTCGCTTCATTGGCTACCATCAGGGCGATCGCATCCTGAGTCCCGCAAAAGTGAGCCGAACGCTGCCGGGAGGGGTGAAGGGTGAGGGATGAAGTTTTGAGTTTTAAGTTTTGAGTTTTGAGTCTTAAAGCGCTTCCCCTGCTTCCCCCGCTTCTACTGACTCTTACTCCCTACACCCCACTCCCTACTCCCTACTCCCTTCTTCATGACTGCGATCGCCATCGACTTCGGCACTAGCAATACGGTTGTCAGCTTTCTGGAGCCAGATACGCAAACCCCAAGGACATTGCGGTTTCCCAGCCTTTCACGGGTGTTTAAACTCACCAAGCGATCGGGGGAGGTGCAGGAGATTCCGGTGGTGCCCACGCTGGTATATGTGAAAGATGCAGAAACGGTTGTGTTGGGTGAACAGGTGCGATCGCAGCGCTTGGGGTTGGCGCACCCCGAACGGCTTTTCAAGGCATTCAAGCGGGAACTGGTAGCTGATTTTCAACCACCACCACGGCAGCTTGATGGGCAGACCTACAGCGCTGAGTTGGTCGCCGAACAGTTTTTGCAGGCGCTGTGGCAGCAGCTCCAACAGCAGCAAATTCAGCCGACCCAGGTGATCTTTACTGTGCCGATCGGCGCATTTGAACGTTATCTAGACTGGTTTCGTGAACTGGCAACCCGGTTGGGGGCAACGGCGGCACGACTGGTGGATGAAGCAACAGCAGCAGCGCTGGGATATGCCGTACAGCGTCCTGGCTCATTGGTGCTGGTCATTGATTTTGGTGGCGGTACGCTTGACCTGAGTCTGGTGCGAACCACCCTCGCGCCTCAAGATGCTAGCACCGATGGTGATTCTGTACAACGAGCCGAAGTGCTGGCAAAGTCGGATGCCTATGTGGGTGGTGAGGATATTGACCTCTGGATTGTGGAAGATTACCTGCACCAGATTGGCTCGTCGCGGGAGGCGATCGGTGCTGTGGGTTGGCAGAATTTGTTAGCACTGGCTGAACGGCTCAAAATTCGGCTTTCCAATGCGGATGGAGCCAAGGAAAGCTGGCTGGATGAAGAGACTTTTATGGCGTACGAGATGACGCTCGATCGCGAGCGGTTTGAGACCCTTCTAGAAACACGCCAACTGCTGGAACAGGTTCGGCAGGCGTTGGATGAGGTGTTAACAATTGCGATCGGCAAAGGCATCAGCAAAGCTGATATTGAGCACGTCTTGCTGGTGGGTGGCAGTTGCCTGATTCCGGCGATACAACAGCTGGTACTGTCTTACTTCGGGCGACAACGGGTGCGACTCAACAAACCCTTTGAAGCGATCGCGCATGGAGCCCTTGCTATTAGCCAATTGGTGACGCTTGAGGATTATCTGCACCACACTTATGCCATTCGTCTGTGGGAACCTTACGCAGGCACCTATTCCTACTTTCCTCTCTTTAAGCAGGGCAGTCGCTATCCGTGTCGGCGATTGGAACCGCTCACCCTACAGGCTGCCACAGAAGGTCAGTCTGAAATTCGGCTTGATATTGGCGAAGTCGCGACGGTTTCTCAATCGGAAATGACCTATGATGCCCAGGGACGCATGACCAGTACACCCTTGCGACAGAGGGAAACCTATCGTTCGTTAGAACGCCAGCATGAGCAGGTGTGTGTGGCGCGGCTTGACCCACCAGGGCAGATGGGGGTCGATCGGGTTGCCGTGCAGTTTGAGGTCAATGAGCGGCGTGTTCTCACGGCAACAGTGCGAGATTTGTTGACCAATACGGTGTTGCTGGATGGAGCCGCGATCGCAACCCTTCAATGATTGAAGGGGTTGATACAGAGTAACAGAGTAGAACGATTTGCCTCACGGTAAACAGGCGCGAGACAAGTCCTCCTAATCAGGCAACTGCACTGAGAAACTCGATCGCTTCGGGGCACGCTTCTGGATCCATGGCCCAAACTGCATAACGATCGTCAACCTGAGTCACGATCGTCGTTTCACCCCGCTGATCAAGTTTGGTCGCCATATGGAGAGCCTGCTCTTCTTCCGTTACCAGCTTAACGAAGCGGTAGTACTGTTCGTCAAAACAGATGGCCAGTACTCGCTCAGGGACATCCGGCAGCGAGATGCGGCAGGTTTGGTACTGCTCATGGGAGGCCAGGATCAGGTGTGACGTTGGCTGCCAGTCGGTCTCCTGTAGGGGAGCATCTAGCGCTAGCTCTGCTGATGGCGTGTCTGACTGTAAGGGGAGGAACCAGTTAATATCTTCACTTTGCAGTGGAGCAGTGGGCTGGAAGAGAAACGGTGCTAGCTCTGGCTGATCCAGCGCACTCACTGGTTTGCCTGTCACGGCTCCAGCGGTTTGTTGGTGAAACGCCTGTGGTTCAAAGCGTGCACTGTCGTCTGTCGTGATGTCACGCAACGAGGCTGTAAAGCCATCACCCGGTAGCGCAAGCTCTGGCGCAAAGTTGGGAGCAACGGCTTGTAACATTGCCTGTGCGCTAAAAACTTGCTTTCCTTTGGCGGTCTCCCTCCATTGCCCCCGCTTGCGAATGAGCTCTGCTGTCGTAATGCCAGCACCAACACTGACCACAATCGACATGCCGATATGCCGAATCACTAAATCACGATGGTTGATATCCTCCGTCGATTCAAGGCGATCGGGTGGGTCAATCGTAATGGGCTGAGGTCGGCGGGGAATAAAGGCCACCATCAAGACCGAAAAGACCGTGCAGGATGTCAGGATGGCACACAACAAAACTTTTTCAAACGCAGAACTATTCATCTTCACCGCTCCAATGGGCAAAAAGCTTCTTACAAATGCTGGAGAGCGGTAGTGCAACCTGTGATACCCATTCCGTCTGTCGTCTAAAGAAGAGTGGGCATATACACTTCTTAGCCTGCTCATTCCTGATTCAACCGTCGTTTATCCGTGGTTTTACCGAAACTTTAAGCGTCTGCTCCCGGTTTGTAACGCTGGGGGCGAATAGTATCAGTGACATGCCGTGATTGCCCGGATGTCTCCCTTTACAATGCCTTAACGGAACCGCATGAACCTGAGAACCCTTTTGATCGCAGCGACCTTACTTGTTACCTGTCTCTTTAGTGCGGTGAAACTCAGACAGGCGCTACAACCTCCTGTGGCAGCAGAAGTGCCTGAATCGTCTCCTGGTGCGAACGATCGCCCAGCGAACGCAAGCGTTGAGCTAAGTGTTGACAAACTTACAAACACCCCAGCCCGACTTCTGCAAACAAAAACCTGCATTCGCTGCGATTTGAGTGGCATCGATTTAAGCGGCAAGGATTTGAGTCGAGCGAATTTCAGCCAGACCAGGCTTGTGCGATCGAACTTAGGTCAAACAAAGCTCATTAACGCTACGTTACGAGAGGCTCAGTTGAGCGCAGCCAGTCTCAAAGCCGCCAACTTGCAGGGGGCCGATCTGGGCAAGGCGAATTTGACCGGCGCTGACCTTACCCAGGCTCAGTTGCTCAACATCAGCCTCTCGCAGGCCAATCTGAAAGATGCAACGCTTAAGCAGGCTGAATTGCGAGATGCCAACCTGCGAGATGCCAGCTTTGAACACGCTCACATGCAGAACGCCAGCCTGTACGGTGCCATTCTCATCAAGGCAAACTTGAAAAATGCGGACTTGAGTGGCGCTGATCTCCGCTACGCCAATCTTAAGGATGCCGATCTAAGCGGCACCAACCTGTCCAATGCCCGCTTAGACTGGGCTATTATGCCAGATGGCACGAGTTATCAAGGTACTACGCCCTACTGAGCGCCAAGCCTTTTGTGCTGAGTGAGAGCAAACGACATGGGTTTGGCTTTTCGCAAACGACACAAATGGCGGCACTCTGTTAGAATGCAAAGCTGTGGCATTCGCTTCCAGTCCTAGCGTCCTTGCCTCATTAGCCCTTCAACATTGATCTTGTCCGCCTAAGACTGACGCTGCTAGCGGCGGGGGCTGATGTCCTTACTGGAGCTTTATGTCGTTTTCAAACCTCGGTCTTTCCGATGCGATCGTGCGTGCCGTTACGGAACGTGGTTACACCGAACCCACACCCATTCAATTGCAGGCAATTCCGGCTGTGCTGTCGGGCGGTGACTTATTAGCGGGCGCTCAAACAGGTACTGGTAAAACGGCTGGCTTTACGCTGCCGATTCTGCACTTACTGGCGCAAGGTAACCCCATAACTTCGCCTGCTGACAATCGTTCGGTCGATCGCCGCCCTATGCCTAATCGCCTGCCAGAGAAGATTAGCCAGCCTCGCAAGCGATCGCCCATTAGAGCGCTCATTCTTGCTCCCACTCGCGAACTGGCCGCCCAGGTAGAAGAAAGCGTGCGTGAGTATGGCAAGCATCTGCGGCTAACGTCAATGACCGTCTTTGGTGGCGTGGGGATGCATCCGCAGATTCAGCGCTTAAAAGGGGGGGTGGATATTCTGGTAGCGACCCCAGGACGGCTGTTAGACCATGTCCAGCAAGGGACGGTTGATTTATCACGAGTTGAAATTTTGGTCTTAGATGAAGCCGATCGCATGCTAGATATGGGCTTTATCCGCGATATTCGCCGTATTCTGAGTCTCTTACCACAAAAGCGGCAAAACCTGCTGTTTTCCGCCACCTTCTCCACTGAGATTAGAGCACTGGCGTCTACTCTGCTCGATCGCCCTACCATTATTGAGGCAGAGCGCCGTCAACTCACCGCCGATACCGTCGCGCAAAAAGTGTATCCCGTCGATCGAGACCAGAAACGTCAATTGCTGACGCACCTGATTCAGGAGCACAACTGGTTTCAGGTGTTGGTGTTTACTCGTACCAAGCATGGAGCCGATCGGCTGGTGAAGCAACTCACCGAAGATCGCATCCCCTCGCTGGCGATACACGGCAACAAAAGTCAGGCAGCACGAACCCGTGCGCTGGCTAAGTTCAAGGACGGTAGCTTGCAAGTGTTAGTCGCGACCGATATCGCAGCACGCGGTATTGACATCAGCGATCTGCCCCACGTCGTCAACTTTGAGCTACCGAACGTCCCTGAAGACTACGTCCATCGCATTGGCCGTACAGGACGTGCAGGAGCCGCTGGAGAGGCGGTTTCGCTGGTTTGTGTGGATGAACTAAAACTACTGGCAGACATCGAACGGCTCATCAAGCAGCCTTTGCCGAGAGAGATTGTGCCAGGCTTTGAGCCAAACCCCCACGTCAAGCCAGAACCCATCCAAAACGGACAACGCGGACAAGCCTCTCGCGGCAAACGACCCGATCGCGCCCCTTCCCGATCAGCCCAAACTGCTCCTCGACCTCGCACTGCACGACACCTCGATGGTGAACCTTCTGGCGCGCGATCGACCATCTCTCGTCGTCCCAGTGGACGACACTGAGAGTTGCGAGGGATCGGGTATATGTAACTCATGCCCCAAGCGGTTTCTGTGCTGGAATGCCGATCGCACGTGGAAATTCATTTGGCGTCGATGCAATCTTTTTCAGATAGATGCAGTGTCGATCGCCCTGAGTGAGTGGCGTGGTAAAGGCTTCAATGCTCTCAATTTTGCCACCCAGAATTGCCACAGCCGCTTCTAGCGCACTCGTTTCTGCGTCTGTCCACTGTCCCCGATAGAGCACAGCTACACCGCCAACCTTTAACAAAGGCAGCGCGTATTCGGCACACACGGATGCTGCGGCTACGGCTCGAATGAGCGCCAAATCATAGGTTTCCCGCTGGTGTTTTTGTCGCCCGACCTGCTCGACTCGATCAACGAGCGTCCTGGCATTTGCAAGCCCCAACTGGGCAATGACCTGATCGATAAAAGTAATTTTTTTGCGGGTAGCATCCAGTAGCGTGACCGTCCAGTTTGGTTGGGCAATCGCTACAGGCAATCCAGGGAAGCCTGCGCCTGTACCGATATCGATGATTTGGGTGGGGGTAGGGGATAGCGTGGGGAGGGTAGGGTGAGGGCGTGCTGGGTCTTGACTCCGTTCGACAACATGCTCATCTTGAAGCTCAACTTCTGCCTCCTGCCTTCTGCCTTCTGCCTCCTGCCTTTCTCCCCCTAAAAACCGCTGTACCCCTCGCAACGAATCCCACAGGTGTTTTTCCCAAAACTCCTCTGGCTCGGTAATGCGTGTGAGGTTAAACTGACGATTGCCTGCCAGAGTTAAAGCGTAAAGCTGTTGAAGCTGCGCTTGTTGTTGTCCATTGGGTTGCCAATGCAGTGTTGACTGCCACAGCTCTTCCATCATTAGCAGGAGGGGCGATCGCGACTCAAGCAATTGCGACTCAAGCGATCGCGACTCACCTATAAGCCTGCCCTCGTCCCCCTGCTCCCCATACTCTCCCATACCCCCACTCCCGACTCCCAACTCCCAACTCCCCATTCCCTTAAATCGCTACTTGCGGGTTTGCACGTTGCTTTAGCTCCTCTGGCTGCACAGCCGTCAATTCACCGTGGCTTAGCGTCCAACATTGATCTGCAATATCGACCAGTTCTCCAGCATCATGGGAAACGACGAGCAAGCTCCAGTGGGCTTTCAGCTTCGCCAGCAGCCCAACCAACTGTTGCCGCATTGACCAGTCCAAACCCGCAGTGGGTTCATCGAGCAGGAGCAGGTGCGGCTGGCGAATCAACTGTACCGCAAAGGCAAGACGACGCTGTTGCCCACCACTAAGGGCGTTTGGTGAGGTGTGGAGGGAAAGATGCGTCAGTCCCACTTCCGTTAGCGCTTGCTCAATGCGATCGCTAGTGAGTTCTGGATGTCCCAGACGTAGCTCTTCCAGAATGCTGCCGCCGCAAAAGTGACGTTCGGGGAACTGAAACACTAGGCCACTGAGCTGCTGTAGCTGAAGCGGAATGAGTTCCTGGTTGCGCCAAAAAATACCGCCATCTGTCTTTTCTGCCAGTCCTGCCAGGATTTCTAGCAGTGTACTTTTGCCTGACCCACTGGGCCCAATGACTAAGCCTAACTGCTGCGGTTCAATCTGAAGATGGACAGACTTTAAGATCGGCGAGTAGCTGGCTGGTGGGTGATAGGACAGATTTCTGAGTTGGAGCATTCCGTTTGGGTGGTCAAAAAACAATTAGGTGTATCAGATCGTAACGAGTATTTACCTCCGGAACTTGCTCCCAGAACCTGCGTCACAATGTTTACCCGCCAGCGTTCTACTTGCTGCATCACAAGGCTTTCCACGCATGGTATCGACAAGCCTTACCAGCATTTCTTCAGGGCGGGGTTTGCCCTAACACTCTAACGAACTTCGTTCCAAGTTAGTATTGTCTTCTTGAAGGGATAGATTTCTCAAGCATATTCCTCTCTTGAATACATTTCTTTTTCGGAACCTCTTTTTCTTGAACTTGATTAACAGGAAGGTTATGCCTGCTCAGTTGACTCTTCGTTCACATCTCACCTCCAAGCGTCACTTACCCTTTCTCAGTGCGGCGATCGTCTCGCTGAGCCTGTGGGCAAGTCCCTCTTTGGCGAAAGACCCGTTTCGCGCGACAAATGCTAGACCTATTGGCGATCGCACCGAAGCCGCCTTTAGAAGCCTGTTTGAGCAAGGAGATTACCTCGCGGCTGATAAGTATGCTCAACAGGCTGATCCAACCGATCCACTATCCTACGCCCTGCGAGCGTCTTTGTCCTACATCAAGTGGCAGGGTGAACGGGACGACAGCAAGAAAGCCGCACAACTCGAGCAGTTTCAAGCCGATGCGACTCAGACCAACCAGGTTGCGGCTGCTTTAGTTGGTAAAGATCCTCTGCGCGGTAACCTTTATCAGGCTGTGGGTCACTTTTTGCAAAGTGCTTATATTTTCAGTAAAGATGGCACGGTAAAGGGTACACCACAAGCATTAGGCGAAATTCAGCAAGCCTTCAAGTATCTGGATAATGCCGAAAAAGTTGATGCACGTGATCCAGAGCTAAACTTACTGCGGGGATACATTGACCTGTTTGTATCGCTCAACCTGCCGCTTGCTAGCCCGGCAGATGCGATTAGTCGCCTGGATAAATACGCGAGCCCCCGCTATCTGGCCTATCGTGGTATCGCATTGGGCTATCGAGATTTGAATCAACCAGCGAAAGCTTTAGCAGCCGTTGACAATGCCCTTCAGGTGACTCCCAATAACCCTGATGTCCTTTACCTAAAAGCCCAAATTCTCGTTCGTCAGGGCGACAACCGGGGTAGTCTGGCATACTTTGACAAAGCGTTGACGAAACAGAAGCAACTGCCACCAGGCTTGATTAAACAAATTACAAAAGAGCGCACGAGGGCTCAAAATCGCCTGGTGAATGTGGGGCAATAGCGCGACTTGAAGCACTTCGTTGCTACAACCGATCGCCCTTCGAGCCAGTACGCAGGTTCGTTAGGGGGTAGTTGCGGTCAAAGCTCTAACAGGCCAGGTTTTAGCCTCTGACTTTTGCTATGGCCCAATTCTGAAACAATTCCTACCTAAATCTGCATAAAACGGTAGGTTGAATCTCACGAAACCCAACGGAACCAAGCTTCTGTTGGGTTTCACGTGCTCAAGCCAATCGCAATTTGGTGCATTTTTCAAAAGGGACTGATATGCCCTGGGGGATTTTGCCAGCGAGCTTTACAGCCAGTCTGCGGCTAACTGAAGCTGGAGTGTTCCCAATCCAAGGTCTTTTGCGGTTAGCGATCGTGCTTCAAATAGTGCCACCATGTCTTTAAACTGAGGATTGCCTCGACTCGCTCCCGTTAAGCCTTTGGCAATGATCAAGCCGCAACAGCCGTTGGTTTTCTTGCAGCGCTGATCCCACTTTTTGCGCGCAGCGGTGTGGATAGGGTCGCTATCGCCAAACTCACCAAAGAGATGCAGGTCGCCATTGCCAGTTTGAAAAAGGCCGAGATCATAGCGTTCGCTCCCAAACGGGTCTGACCCTGGATTGAAACAAATGGCTTGCAGTCCGCCTGCTGCTTTGAGGGCTTCGATTAGCGTTTTAGCTTTGGGGCGTGAGGTTTGAATCATCACAACGGGGAAGCCGTCTCCTGCTGCCTTGACGTCTTGCAATTGGTAATGTTCAGCGGCACCCGATCGCAAAACGTCCAGCATGTCCCACGGCACGACCCCCAAGCTGAGGAATGAGTTTGCTGGTACCAGATCGTCTCGTACGACGGGAGTATCGGTGCTAGCCTCCGCCTCAGCGTCTGCCATAACGGAGAGCTCAGCCGCAAGCTCAGGCATTGTAGACACTTTGATGGAAATAGCGGTTGGTTTGTCCGCTTCGTCATCAGGTAAGGGAATGCGATAGCGGCTGCTCACAGCAGGAAAGGCCTGCTGCTCAAGTTTAGCGTGGTGTTGACGGAGAAACCGATGAAGGGCTTCTAACGCCACCAGTAGGGCGGCAGCTTCTTCGTCGTATAAGAACGATCGCAGTCCTTCGAGTGGATGCAGGTTGCCAAAGACGGGTTCGATCGCGCCGATTGGCAACGTCGCCAGGTCAATGCCCTCTTCGTCGTCGCGCTCACTCTCGAAGGTCACAAAAAGGCAATCTTGCCCCAAGAATGCTTCTTCCATCGCTTCGAGCGATTCGTTGGTGAGTACTCGCTGCCGAAAGCGCTTGAGGGAATCGAGTGAGCGATAGAACAGCACCCCAAATTCCATCCCAAGCATGCCCATCACAGAGGCATAGAGCGTGGTTAGATCCCAGCGATTAATCTCGATCGCCAGAATTTGATGGTCGGCAAGCACATCCCAGGGTGCATCGTGCCAGAGGTCGATCGCCCGCTGCGGTAGTGACTCAGCATGCTGGGGCGGCAGTTGGGGAGGACGGTTACTGACAGCATCCTGAAAGCCCCGGAAGATCTCATCAATCAGCGGCAGGGAAGGAACGTAATCCAGCACAATATCCAGATCTTGCAGCACACCCCGTAGATAGAACAGCAATTCACGATCGCTCACCACAATCTTTTGGGGACGGGCAGGGCTGTTGGGGTTATGGGGATACTCCATTGCCCGCAGTAGGGTTCGCACGACGGCTTCTGGGCCTGTATCTGGCGTGACCACATCCATTGCTCGCACCATGCCTTGCGATCCATCAACCCACAAAATACACTCGCCATTTGGCTGTGGATCGCTGCTTGGATCGGTCCAGTCGCCCGTGGCAGGCATCCCAGATACCAGCGGACGGCGATCGCCTTCCCAAACGCTGGCAAGTTGGGGCAATAGCTTGAGGCGGCGACGGGTTGAGAGGTTAAGCGCAGTCATAAAAATCAGTAGCAGTAAATGCTAGAAAGAGCGATCGGGGGTGGCATCGTTGCACCGCAATTGCGGATCACCAAATATTCATCTTAAACACTAATCCAACTCCGATCGTTGTCCCGTCTGCTTTAGTCACGAGGGTAAAGCAAAAGAGACCGGTAGCGACAGCGGGTGCAACGCATGACGTCTTCAGGTTAGAAGAAATTCACAAACCTTGCTCGTTAACTATCCTCTCACGTGGATACCCAGGTATGATTTATCCCTGATAGTATGGAGAGATAGGTCTGCCCGCTTGGGGCTGACGTATAGGACGGACTACTGGCAAGGAGCTTTACGAGCAATGACGCAAACAGCGCAATCGCAACGGCAGGGCATTCTCATGACAGATGCCGCTCTGAAGCACGTTCTACTGCTTCGGGAGAAGCAAGGGCAGGATTTATGCCTGCGGGTCGGTGTCCGGGGTGGTGGCTGCTCTGGTATGTCTTACACTATGAACTTTGAAGATGCTGGCAATATTCAGCCAACGGATGAAGTGTATGACTACGATGGCTTCAAAGTTGTCTGCGATCCCAAAAGCATCCTCTATCTCTACGGTCTGGTATTGGACTATAGTGATGCTCTGATTGGTGGTGGCTTTCAATTCACCAATCCCAACGCTGAACAAACCTGCGGCTGCGGCAAGTCGTTTTCAGCGTGAAGATAGCTGTTAGTGGTCGATTGTTCGTTCTTAGTCACAACTACTAACAGCTAACATCCCTAGCGAAGCCATGCCGAAGGCTTTACCTCGTTCTCTTTCTCTCCTATGACTCAAACTGTTGACTCCCTCTTTGATGAAGGCATTGAGCGCTATAAGGCAGGTGAAGCGCCTGAAACGCTAATTCCACTCTTCAAGGAGGTGTGCGATCGCTCCCGTAAAAGCAGTTCAGCCTGGACGTGTTTGGCATGGCTTTATCTCCTCATGGAAAAGCCTAACCAGGCCTATGAAGCGGCGCAAAAAGCGGTGAAGTTAAATCCGCAGGATCCGCAGGCACGCGTGAACCTGGTTCTGTCGATGCTGGAAACGTCAAAGAAGGGCGTGCGCCAACATATCGAGATTGTGCAGCAACTCGTCATGGCCGTCCCAGAACTGCGTGAGGAAGTTGCCCAAAATATTGAAGATGGTTTTGTCCGTAAGCCAGGTTGGCAAAGCTTAGAGCGAGTTAGAGCCTGGCTATCCGAGGCTTAAGTCTGTTGCCCCTCTTTTTGTGAACCGCATGTTGTTTGGTTTTCCACTCGTTACGCTTGCCCTCTGGTCGGGTTATCTCACCCTCTTTTTTGCCGTGCTGATGGTCTTAAGCTGGGTGCTGAAGTGGGGTACTCGCTTTCGACTGGTGGGTGTGACGGGCTTCATGGGGGTGCTAACGGGTGGTTTATTCGCTCTGGGGTTAGGGTTGCACGACCGTCCTCAAATCCCAGGTGCTGTGAAATTTACACGGGTCTTTGACTCGGGTGCTTCACAGGTGGTCATCGTTGTCCCGCCAACCATCACTGAGACCGCGCTAGATGCCACGTTGCGTCAGGCGGCGATCGACCTTTACTCAAGCGGACGCTTATCTCAGGGCGAAGCCACGATGACGATTCGCGCGCGATCGCTGCTGCATCCCCGACCCGGTGTCTCTGAACCGATCTATGTGGGGCAGATCAAGCCGTCGCTCTCATCGCCTACCGATCAAGCAGCGATCGTCGAAATCGATCGCGAGCAACTAGCGCGTTTGCCAAAACCGTCAGCCCCAAAACCGTCAGCCTGAGTTGAAGCGAACGGGAACCGACATATCCACATGACGGTGCTTTACACTGGTAAAACGCCTCAATTTTTGTCTTTCTAGCGTTCATACTTGAGTTCGCCATGTCTATCGTCAGCCTTTCTCAACCACCCCTTACGATCGCTCCTGCACAGGTCTTGCGTGGTCGAGGGGTACTGACTCAGGTGGGAAGCGCGATCGCGCGCTTAGGGCAGCGTCCACTGGTCATTGGTGGTCGTCAGACGCTGGCAGAAATGAAACCCCAACTCCAATCGGTGCTGGAGCGTGAAGGACTGCAACCCGCCTGGATGTCCTATGGAGCTGACTGTAGTGAAAACACGCTAGCGACCCTGCATCAGGCCGTTGAGCAGCACAAAGCCGATGTGGTTATTGGCGTTGGTGGTGGCAAAGCACTGGATACCGCCAAGTTAGTGGCACACCAGCACCAGTTGCCTGTGGTTACCGTACCTACGTCTGCTGCAACCTGCGCTGCCTGGACGGCGCTCTCTAACGTGTACACAGAGCAGGGAGCCTTTCAGTATGATGTGGCGCTAGCGCACTGTCCCGATTTGCTGGTGCTAGATTATGACGTGGTACAAACGGCTCCTCGTCGAACGCTAGTAGCAGGCATTGGTGATGCGATTGCCAAGTGGTATGAAGCGTCTGTGAGCAGTGGGCATGTGCAGCAAACGCTGATCATTGCAGCCGTGCAACAAGCGCGAGTGTTGCGCGATCTTTTATTTCAAACGTCTGCGATCGCCCTTCAAGAGCCGGGTGGACAAGCCTGGCAAGAAGTGGTGGATGCGACCGTTCTGATGGCTGGTGTCATTGGTGGGCTGGGTGGCGCGCAATGCCGTACTGTGGCTGCTCACGCCGTTCACAATGGTTTAACGCATCTCCTTGCCAGCCACGGCACACTACACGGTGAAAAGGTGGCGTATGGCATTCTCGTGCAGCTACGCCTGGAAGAAATTGTGCAGGGCAACCAGTTGGCGGCAACGGCCCGTCAGCAATTGCTGAAGTTTTATGGTGATATTGGGTTGCCAAAAAGTTTGGATGACTTAGGGTTAGCTGCTATCTCACTCACCGATTTACAGCAAGCAGCGGCGGTTGCCTGTGGTGAGCACTCCGATATTCACCGCCTTCCCTTTGTGGTTGAACCAACCCAACTGATGGCGGCCATGGTATCGACCACTGCTGCTGTCAGTACACGGCGGGAGGACTCAGGCGTTAACGTGATTGGCTACCCAACCAATGAAGCAGGAGTGAATCCTTTTGAAGGGAGCCAGGAATCTGTATCCACTCCCGACGACTCACCACTCCCGACTCCCGACTCCCCTAATCATGAGGTACTGGCATGAACCCAGACTGGATTAAGCCCGCCGATCGCCTGGGTTCCTTACCGCCTTACGTTTTTGCGCGTCTGGATGAACTCAAAATGCGTGCGCGCGAGCAGGGGCTAGACCTGATTGACCTAGGCATGGGCAACCCTGATGGACCCACTCCTCAGCCAGTTGTAGAAGCGGCGATCGTGGCGTTGCAAAATCCGGCCAACCACGGGTATCCGCCCTTTGAAGGTACCGCAAGCTTTCGACGGACGATTACCGATTGGTATTACCGTCGCTACAATGTCAAACTCGATCCCGAAGGGGAGGCACTGCCGCTCTTAGGGTCAAAAGAAGGCTTAACCCATCTGGCGCTCGCCTATGTGAATCCGGGGGATCTGGTTTTAGTCCCCAGCCCTGCCTATCCTGCACACTTTCGAGGGCCGCTCATTGCGGGGGCAACGATTCATAGCCTGCTCCTGAAGCCTGAAAATGGTTGGCTCATTGATGTGTCAGCGATTCCTGAAGCGATCGCCCGACAGGCCAAAATTCTCTACTTCAATTACCCCAGCAACCCTACAGCCGCAACGGCTCCCCGCGAATTTTTTGAAGAAATCGTCGCCTTCGCTCGCCACTACGAAATTTTGCTGGTGCATGACCTTTGCTACGCTGAGCTTGCGTTTGATGGCTACCAGCCCACCAGTTTGCTCGAAATTCCTGGTGCAAAGGAAATTGGCGTAGAATTTCATACTCTGTCCAAAACCTACAACATGGCAGGGTGGCGAGTGGGGTTTGTCGTCGGCAATCGGCATGTGGTGCAGGGCTTACGCACGCTGAAAACCAACCTGGACTACGGTATCTTTTCAGCCCTGCAAACTGCGGCAGAAACGGCATTGCAGCTTCCTGATGTCTACTTGCATGAAGTGCAGGCACGCTATCGCACTCGCCGTGATTTCTTGATTCAAGGGTTAGCTGAATTGGGGTGGACAGTGCCTAAACCCAATGCCACAATGTATCTCTGGGTTGCCTGCCCTCCGGGTGTAGGCTCGACAGATTTTGCGTTATCTGTGCTGCAAGAAACGGGTGTCGTGGTGACGCCAGGAAACGCCTTTGGTGCGGGTGGAGAGGGCTATGTGCGGATTAGCCTCATTGCCGATTGCGATCGCCTGGGTGAAGCCCTGCGTCGGTTTAAGCAAGCGGGCATCTGCTATCAACCCAGCGCCCTGGTTTCCAGTTCTGACTGATGTGCATCATGCAATATTCCAAACTTCATAATACGCCTTTGAAGCCATGTGTTTGGTGCGCTCTTTAATTTCTGCTTCAGTCCATTGGTTTACTTTGAGCAAGGCAGGATCGATTGGGTAATTCTTGCTTGTTAATATTGAGATCTTCTCTGAAAATTCAAAATCTCTTAAACCAACACTGTTAGTTTCTCTATCTACCAGTATTAAATTGCCTATACTACCCACAACATCTTCATTACCCTTGGATTGTGGTAGTAGGTGCTCGATGCTAATGTAGTTGTAATCAATGGGCAAACCATTAATATTCTTGCCCATAAAACGGCTCAAAATATATTGAATTACTTTCTTGTATCTAGTTTTATTTTTAGTAAAAGTAAGACTTGAGAAGCCTACTTCAAATTCATCAAAAGCAGGCAGCTTAGATTTAAGTTTTCTTGCCAAAGAAGTATTAATTGACTGAATCTTATCAGGACTATCGGTTTCAGATAGATCCTGGGCATGTTTGGAATATAGGGAAGCAATAGAGCCCGATGAACGTTGAGAAGTTATTGCATTGAATATGAAATGAAAAGATTCTATCTTCAATAAAATTTGGCGCAGTGCCCTCAACGACAGTTTTTTCTCTCTGTAAGCTCTTACGAGGGATAGAATCATTGGAGTCTGTTGCTTGACGTTGAACAACTGTAGTGCTTGCAAGCACTCTTTTATCTCACTCTCTTCTCTGTTCCATGGATAGTTATCCGGACTCACCAGAGATACATAATAGTCAGCGTTCTCTTGAAGCTCGAATAGCAGTGAACGCGCTTTATTAGTGGAATCAATATGCTTTTTGACCTCACCGAATAGCTTTTGCTGAGTCGTATCTCCATGCTTTGAAAGCCAATGATGATAAAGAAAAGATTCCATAATACCTTCCGCACCATAATTGTCAAATCTCTCCAAAATCTTATTCCATATGATTTTGGAATGGTCTAAAGATGCGTTCATCGCCTTTAGCTTCTTCAACAAAAGATTCTTCACCAGATCGGAAGTGGTTAACTCTCTACCTCGAGTATTTAGAGTTTCAAAGATTAAGTAGGCATCATCCTCGTTGTCTAATTGAATGAATACAAGCTTTAGTGATAGAATTTTATTTCTGATTTCCTTTAATCTTTCTACAACTTCAGACTTCCGCTCGTTCATCAGAATATCTTGAGCTCCAGTCTCACTAATTTTTGGGACGACAGAATAAAGGCTTTTATTGATTACTTCAAAAGCAGTCTTTAGATTTAATTCTTCGCTGCCCACAAGGCAGTCAATTGTTTCAGTTTGAAAGCTTTGGATATTATTTTGAAAGTACGGAAATGAAGTTTCCGCATTCAAAATAAATTCGTTTACATTATCTATGTTTGCTTTTTCAATATAGTTGTGAATTCCGCGGGCTAAATTTATTTCGCCATAATCGAGGAAAGCATTTCGTATTGCAGCGAGTATAAGCGTAATGGTTGTTAATCTTTGCTGCCCATCAACTACTCCATAATATGGTTTCTCTGTTTGGTAGACAACCATCGATCCAATAAAATAGTGTTCATGTTCTTCAGTTAAAACGTCCTTCCAAAAATCATTAACCTCTTCCTCAGTCCAAGAGTAGGGTCTCTGAAATCTTGGTATTTTGAAGTATCCTAAAGAGAAGATGTCTTGAATTTCTTTGTCATTTGCTTCGATTTTCATATATTCTTAATTCCTAAATTTTTTGGATTGCGATTCGAGTTTCCACGAATGCTTAGGCAGAAGCTTTGGTAACATAAGTGCTGCGGTTAACGCGGTACTGGAACCTGATTTAGAAGAGTGCTAATCACAGCATCAACCTGAAGTCCATCCAACTGAGCTTCGGGACGCAGGATGCAGCGATGACGTAACGTGGGAGGCGCGATCGCTTTGATATCATCTGGCGTGACGAAATCGCGTCCGCTCAGCCAGGCGTTTGCTTTACTGGCCTGGAGCCAGGCTACTGCCGATCGGGGTGATGCACCCAGTGCTAAGTCGGGATGTTGACGCGATCGTTGCACCAGTGTCAGCAGGTACTCAATTAAGGAATCGGTAACGGTAACGGCTTGTACCGCTCGTCGTGCGCCCAAAATTTGTTCAACCGATAGTAAGGGTTGCAGCTTTGCCAGATCGAGCCGTTTGGTTTGTAGCCCTCTATGGCTATTGAGCAGCATTTGCTTCTCGGCTTTCGGGTCGGGGTAGGTGACGATGAGCTTGAACAAGAAGCGATCGAGTTGCGCTTCCGGCAGGGGGTAGGTGCCCTCAAACTCCAGCGAATTTTGTGTGGCAATGACCCAGAACAAGTCGGGCAGCGCTAAACTTTGCCCATCCAGCGTGACCTGTTGTTCTTCCATCGCTTCCAGCAGTGCTGCCTGCGTTTTGGGTGGGGTGCGATTGACCTCGTCCGCCAGCAACACCTGAGTAAAAATGGGGCCTTTCTTCAGCGTAAAGCCTCGCGTATTGAGGTCGAAGATATTTGTTCCCAGAATATCGGAGGGCAGAATATCAGGGGTTAGCTGAATACGACGGAAATCTGCCTGTACCAATTGGGCTAACACTTTTACCAGCAGTGTTTTACCCGTTCCTGGTACGCCCTCCAAAATGACGTGCCCTCCTGCTAACAGCGCTACCATGAACTGCTGCACCAGATTAGATTGCCCAACAACAACTTGACTCAGGGCTTGGGAAAGGCGATCGAAGGCGGTGTTGAGTTCAGACATGGAGGGAGGAGGGGCGAAGGATGAGGGATGAAGGATGAGGGATGAAGGCAAGGGGGGGTAGTTCTTAGTTTTTGGTTTTTAGTCTTTAAAAGGAACTAAGGCTAGCTCAGGTATTAACAACTAACAACTGGTTCAACTCAAAACGTCATTCCCCCTAGTTGCTGTCTTACGGTTTGAATTGCATCCAGCCACTTTAACAGGTCGGGCTCGGAGGCGCGGCGTGGATTTTTGAGCGGATTCAGTGCGGTTTCGAGCATCGTAATGGGTTGTCCGGTTTGTTGTGTCCAGGCAGCCAGCAGGGTCGGCAGTGGCAGTGGGTCTATACCCAGACCGAGGGCTTTTTGCACATGAAGCTGTTCTGCTTTGCAGATGGTATTCACCACAAATTGGTTGCTTTCAGCTTTACGCAATACAGCTGCCAGGGCTTGAATGTAGGCTTCGCTGTTATCAGTCGTTGGAACGGGGAGAGCGATCGCAGGCCCAAACCGCTGATTTTGCCCCCAGATTAACACCAGAAGAAGCACAACTGTTTGGATTGCTGCCAGAAGCAGTGGCGTCTTTGCAAGATAGCCAATGAGAGTCCCAGAAGCTTCCTGCTTGAGTACCGACGCATCTTTGTATCCGTGCGAGTACTCGTCTACCCAGATGGGCAGTCCTGGTTCCGTGACCAGTTTCGCTAAGAATTCAAAGTTGCCTGACGAGTCCTGATAGGCATTAGCAGCTAGATGCGGGGTGGACGCATAGATCAGGCGGACGTTTCCTTCCTGCTGCTTCCACACCACTGCACCAAACACGTCAGCCAACAGTGACTCCGTTTTGTCTGCCTTATCGTCGCCTGTGCCATTCAGATGACGGCGACTTGTTTGGATGCGAACCGCCCCGGCAGGACTGGCGATCGTGCTGTCAAAGGGAGCCCTGGTGCTTAACGCACGATAGCCAAGCGAAATCAAAACGTTGCCTTCCTTCAGCCACTCGATTGGGGCGCTCGCGAGAGGGGTTGTACCGTTGCTAATTTGCAATAACGTGATGGGTGTCGTTGGGCGATCGGTGGCAGTAGAGTCAGCGACCGCAGTAGAGGCCATGACCGCAATGCTGGATGATGCAGTCAGTTGCCTTGTATCTGGTTTAAGAGTTTCGATCGCGGGTGTTTGGGGTGCGTTTGGCTCAAACAGTGATTTCAACGGCTTCTGCCAGCGATGGATCGTCACCCCTCTTGCTTCCACAAAGGCATACCAGGCTCCATACCCATCCGGCGATCGTCCGTAGGTCGAACCGCTTTGCCATTGCTTGCCACCGGGAGCCGCAAAGAGGCTAATGATCACCAACGTAGCCAGGGCGATCGTCAGTATCCAGATTTGTCGCTTGGAGAGGGACATGAGCGGGAGGCGCGAAGGGGCAAGAGGCACTGGGGAAGGCAGAGAAGCAGTAGAGAGTAAGGGAAAGGGGAGTGTTAACGCTCCAAACGTTTTTCTAATAGCTAAACACTCACCATTACGCTCTCAATGGGAACGTGAAGTTGCACTCCATTTTTATAAAAAATCTCAAACGTCTGCTCTAGCTAAGTTCTACGTAGTGGCATCGATTCGATACAGCTCCATTTCTATTTCATGAAATACAGTTGTTCTTTGATGCTGCATACCTATCTTTTCAAGCACTCTAACTGAAGCTACATTTGCTCGCTCAACGAGACCGAGGATGTAAGGAAGATTGAACTGCTCAAAGCCATACTTAACCGCTGCTGATGAAGCTTCAGTCGCCAAGCCCTGACCCCAATATCTTGAATTGAGCCGATAGCCAAGTTCTTTCTCTTCGTTGCCATCGATCTGATCTACTGCTATTCCGCAATACCCCAATAACTGGTTGGTTTGTTTAAGAATAACAGCCCATTTCCCAAAGCCAAACTCGTTGTAGCACGCGATAAAACCCTCTATTCTTTCGCGCACCTGCTCAACGGAGCTAACACCGGTTGGGGAGAATTTCATCACTTTAGGATCTGCGAGTATCGGTGCAAGTTCTTGGAGATCTTTTCGCTGAAATTCTCGAAGAATTAGCCGATCTGTCTCTATTTGCATGATAATCTTACCCCTACGATCCACCGCTTGCTTCAATGTCTTGATAGGCCTGTTGACAGCGATCGAAGGCGTCTGCGGTAATCTCAGCATTGCTAAAACACAGTTGTTCGTGGGTGCGAAGCAGCACTCGATAAGGGGCCGATCGAGGGATTGTTTCTACCAGTCGTAAATATTCACCATCGGTACGGCTTGGCTCATAGGGGATCGGTTCCTTGTCGTTTAAGCGCTGGAGGGCTGCCATGTAAAGGGCGCGGCAGGCTTCACGGTAGTCGCCTTGCTGAGCAAAAGTGCGCGATCGTTGAAGCCATGCGGTTACGGTTAAAGGACGTTCGACCTGCGCTTGGGGATTGGCTTGTCCTTTTTGGGCGATCGCAAGGGTAGCGAAATAGGGACGCACCAGTTGATAAAGCTGCCAGACCACCCAGCTAATCAGACTCCCCAGGATGATCCAAAACAACAGCCGCAGCAGCCAATCTGGCAACGACCAGTGGGGCAATACCCGTCGACCGATCGGTGCAAAAAGCTGCTCCAGCCATTCACTCAGACGTTGTTGCAACAAATGAAACTGCCACCCAAAGCTGTTTTTCTCGAACGAACCTGCCACCGCTTACAACGCTCCACTATACGCCTCTTCCCTCCCCTGCTCCCCCTGCTTCCCCATCCCCCTCTGCCCAACCTCCCTCTGCCCAACCCCCAACCCCCTCTCCTTAATCAATCTCCTCCGGTTCCGGCGTGGGCACCAGAATAACGCGCACCCGCTGACCATCTTCAAGCACCGTTAGGTGAACGTCATCAATTTGCAAGTTATCGCCCGCTTCGGGGGGACGCTGCAATTCTTCCAAAAACAGTCCTGCTAGGGTTGCGGCTTCATCGCGGGGTAGCTGCACATCCAGTTCATTGTTGACGGTGGCAATACTGGCACGAATTTTAAAGATGCCTTCATGAGCACTAATCTGGCGAAATTCCCGTTCTTCTTCCGCATCATACTCGTCACGGATTTCACCGACAATTTCTTCCAGGACGTCTTCGAGGGTAACCAATCCTGCGGTGCCACCAAATTCATCGCGTACCACTACCAGATGCAGGCGATTTTTCTTCATTTCTGCCAGCAAGTCGGTGGCTGATTTGGTTTCAGGGATGTAGTGTACGGGGCGCAAAAGCTCGCGGATACCGGGCGGTTGCTCTAGCATCGTTGGCAAGGGACGGATGAGGTCTTTGACGTGCAGGATGCCGACAATATTATCTAGATCGTCTTCGCAGACAGGTAAGCGAGTGTGGGCATTCTCAGACACAATCTGGCAGGCTTCTTCCAGGGTGGTTGTACTTTTGAGGTATTGAATTTGCACTCTGGGCACCATAATGGCTCGTGCCGTAATATGACTGAGTTCAACGGCACCTCGAATAATGCGGCGCTCCTGCTCGCCAACAGAGCCTCCGGCAAGCCCAGCATCCACCATTGCCTTAATTTCTTCGGTGCTGACCGATTCTTCTTCCTCTGTTTCAGGATTCCCTGTGAGTTCCAGGATCAGGTTGGTCGAGACGCTGACTAATTTGACCGCTGGTGCCGTAAGTTTTTGCAGCAAGCGCAGGGGGCGAATGCAAAAGAGGGCGAATGCTTCTGCATGGCGAATGGCGAGCTTCTTGGGTACGAGTTCACCAAAAATTAAGCTCATGAGGGCAATGATCACGGTGACACTGACCACCGCTACTTTGCTTGCCATTTCAGGGTTGATGAACGGGTTCAGTAACGTGGCGAGTGGGGTTGCCAGGTTCTCAGCCGCAAAGGCTCCATTCAAAAAGCCAGTCAGGGTAATGACGAGCTGAATAGTTGCCAGAAAGCGAGTGCTGTCTTCAGTGGTTGCCTGTACCAGACGGGCACGTCGATCGCCCTGGTCGACCAGCATTTGCAGCCGGACATCGCTGGCGGAGACAAGCGCGATTTCTGCTGCCGCAAAGAACGCATTGATGGCAATCAGCGCAACGTTGATCCCGATCAGTAGAGGAATATTAGCCGCAGTGTTCATGTCGGAGGTTGGCGATTTGATGGTGACCCACCGGAAGGCCCATCAATTTATCTAGCCAATAAACAAAAATAAGGACTGTCCAAAGTTTAGCGTCTATCCTACGCCCTTTCTCACGCGATCGCCATCCGGGGATGAAAAGGTCTGTCGAACAAATGGCCGTTTGGCTCAAAGATGCTTCCGCTAAAACTGTGGACAGATTATAATACAAGCGTATTAATTTCCTGGGGGAAAGATGCAGCAAAGACTGAGCCTTGTGACGCTGGGTGTACAGGATTTATCGCGATCGCTCCAGTTTTACCGCGATGGCTTGGGGTGGAAGCCTTCAAGTGCGAGTCAGGATGAGGTTGCCTTTTTTCAGCTTGGTGGGGTTGTGCTATCGCTTTATGCACGCACAAGTTTGGCTGAGGATGCGACGGTTGATCCGGCAGGAACGGGCTTCTCAGGGATTACCCTGGCGTATAACACCAAAAGTAAAGAAGAAGTCGATGCAGTGCTCCAACTCGTTGAACAGCTCGGTGAGCGGATTGTTAAACCAGCACAAGATGTTTTTTGGGGCGGCTACAGCGGCTATTTTGTTGATCCGGATGGGCATTTGTGGGAGGTCGCTTGGAACCCTTTTTGGGCGTTTGATGAATCTGATCAGGTAATTTTGCCTGTGTGACTACCCTCTGCTACCGTTTGTTGACTAACTGTTTGGCGATCGCTTCCAGTGTTTTCAAGCCGCGTAGTGAGCCACGAATGAGACGTATGGCGGCGATCGGCTGACGTATCATCCCCCAAGCCAGAGGCAATGAACGTAAGTTGCCGTCGGCGTCGATCGCGTTGGATAACGTAGGTAAGTCGTACTCTGCATCGTCGCTAACGACTCGCACCATCGCAATACTTGCATCCGCTTGGCCTAGAGCTTCTAGCGCTGCAAAGCCTTCCATATCGACAACCTCAGCACGATATTGCCGAGCAAGCTGCTGCTTTTCCTGGGCTGACGAGACAAGCCGATCGCTCGTGAGAGCCCTCACCACAGCCGTTTGTTCTGATAACGTTTGCTGGAGCCATGCGAGTAGTGTTGTATCGCAGGGCAAGGACGCACTCGGTTCTGTGCGGTTAACGCATTCCCGATACAGTACCCCCTCACCGATCGTGTAGTGCGGTACAAGCCCGCCACACAGTCCCATAATTAAGAGCTTTTTTCCTGTCAGCGACTGAGATTGCTGCCAGGTTTTGAGGTAGCGCTTGAGCGGCACTGGACTCACTGGAATCGGGATGACGGATGGAGCGGTTGCCCGTCCTAACCCTCGACAAACAGCCTGATACTCCGCTCCTTGCGGGACAAGAATGAAATCAATCACGGGTGGTTACAAGGCGCGATCGCTGAATAGTCAACATTTGAACTGATGGCTGATGAACTGATGGATAAAGGAACGGTTGGAGGCAGAACGTGAGCGGTCACGCGTTGCGAAAGCAAAGACGGCTGAAAAAAGGGCTTCTTGATTTGGTTTAAGTAGAATTCCACCCGTTTTTGAGGCATTTTCTCGTCAACCAGAGCACATGCGCTAAAACGCTGCTGCTGCATCAAACGCTTCCAAAACGCTGTAGGATTGGCACTGACCTGTGGTTATGCTATGTCTGACCTGTGGTTATGCTAGATGCGAGATCAATACTGACATATCAGGGCTATTGATATGACCCGGTTGCGTAAACAAACGACTGCGATCGCTTCCCTCTCTGTACTGCTTGCAACAACGATCGGCGGGACTACAGCTCAACCGCTGCTGGCAACCTGGATGGTTCATCCCAGTCTGGTGCTGGGTGCTAGCGCCTTTCCGCTGCCAACCAATGTGCCTGTGGGGACGACCATCCGCATTGGTGGTTCGAGCAGCATGGAGACGATCAACAAAGTTCTGAAACGTCGGTTTGAGCAGCAATTTGTGGGAACAGATGTTGTTCTCAATACGCAAGGGACGGGTCCGGCGATCAAGGACGTGCTGGACGGCAATGCCGATCTGGCAGCCATTGGACGATCGCTCACCGAACAGGAAAAAGCACAGGGCCTTGTCCCCGTAGCGGTTTCGCGGCACAAAATTGCGATTATTGTTGGGTCACAAAACCCATTTAAAGGCGATCTAACCTTTGAGCAGTTTGCAAAAATCTTCCGTGGCGAAATTAAGGATTGGGCGCAATTGGGTGGAGAGCCTGGGCCTATTCGGTTTATCGATCGCCCCGATAATAGCGATACCCGCCAGGCGTTTCGCAACTACCCCGTTTTTAAGCAAGCTCCGTTTGTCACCGGAAAGACGGCGAGGCAGCTTGCTCAAGACAGTACGAGCCAGGTTGTACAAGCGTTGGGAACAGACGGCATTGGCTATGCGATCGCCGATCAACTGGCTGGCCGGGGCGATGTCCGGGTGCTCACGATGCACAAAACACTGCCGAGCAATCCCAAATACCCGTTTTCCCAGCCCTTAATTTACGTTTATAAAGGACCGCAACCGAATCCATCGGCACAGGCGTTTTTAGGGTTTGCAACCGCCCCTGCCAGTCGCCAAACTATTGAAACGGCGCGGAAAGAGGGAAGTGCTGTGATTACGGCTAATCCTGAACTTGTGTCTCCAAGTCCTAAGCTTTCGGTTTCTCTGCCTCCCCCCTCGCCTAGCGTCACGCCTGCACCTCAGGCGGCGACTCCGGCTCCTTCTGACACAGGACTATCGCTCAACTCAGTACCGTGGTGGCTTTGGCTGTTGGCGCTGCCGCTGCTAGGAGGACTGTTCTGGTGGTGGCTAAGAGGTCGTGAGGCTCCTTATGAGCCAGAAGAGTCGATCGCGGAGCCGCTCGATGCCGGTGTGGCGCTTGAAGAGTTGATCGTGCCGATTCCCGAAGTCGTTGCTCCACTGCTAGAAACAACTCAACCAGTCGGTCAGAGTCGCATTATCCTAGTGCCGCGCAACTGCACAGACGCCTACGCCTATTGGGAAATTCCTGATGATGCAAAAGAGGTGCTAAAGCAGCGAGGGGCTCAAAAACTGGTGCTGCGCCTCTACGATGTGACAGGAGTGGCGCTTGAGCAACAGCCGCCAAACAGTCTGCAAGAATTTGACTGCGAGGCCGATGCCTGCGATCGCCATCTTCCCATTCGGACGGACGATCGTGATTATCTGGCGGAACTTGGCTATGTAGCTGAGGATGGTTGCTGGCTCCAGGTTGCTCGTTCGGAGCCTATACGGGTACCTGCCTGCAATCCTCCAAAGTCAACGAACGTAACGGAGACCGAGCAACCGACTCCAGTCTCGATCATCAATGAACCATCACCAACGCTTTTGGATGACACTGTGACGATTGGCGGGGCTCCAGTGACAGGCGGTGTCGTGGAAGGTGAAGGGGCTTCTACAACCGAGGATGGTGAGTCTTCTACTAACGCGCTCACGCATTCGATGCTGGCAGACGATCGTAGCCATTTATTGCTGAACCCTGAGGTGAGTCAAACGGCTACCAGTCAATCTACCTTGCCAGCAGATAGCGTCGTGCTTGCCAGTGGCTCTGGGGCTGCCCCAATGTCCTTACGCTCGAACAATGCGACCAAAGGATTGCCGAATCGCCCGACTGACAATCCGTTACACGGCATCCAACTATCCGACAATCTGCCTAAGAGCCAAAGCCAGGTTTTCCTGGTGCCTCGTAATGCCCAGAGTGCTTATATTCACTGGACGGTCACGCAAGAGGACAAAGATGCGCTGAAGCACCAGGGTGGGCACCAATTAATGCTCCGTGTGTACGACGTGATGGGCACAGACACCGCTTCTACTTGCAATGTTCAGCAGTTTGTGTGCAACGAATGGGAGCGCGATCAGCTTGTGCCCATTCCCGTTAGCAATCTGGACTATGTCGCTGAACTAGGCTACACCACGCTAGATGGGCGGTTTTTAACGCTCGCACGATCGCCTTCTACGCGAGTGCCTGGGGCTTAAGCCAGGTGCCTTACCTCATACTGAATTAGGCTGAATGGCTGCAAGAGCCAGAGGAAGCAGTTAAAAGCAAGGCTCTCAAGCCTGATCGCTTGTAGACACTCAGCGCCTTAAATGAGACATTAGAACCTAGATCAGGCATTTATATCATGTGTTTCGGCGATTAAACCTTGCGCGATCGTGGCTCAGACGATCGCTCATGAGCAGTCGTTTAGAGTATGAAACGGATAGGATGACTAATAGTTAACTAAGGGTTGGGCCTACTACCGGGATGTCTTTGCGAGAGCGTTTTAACATTTCTAAGCTAGCGATCGAGTATCCCTGGCTGACGTTGGGCTTTTGGCTAGCCGTTTCTATTGCGGGGCTGATGGCATTCAGTTCGCTGAAGTACGCCTTATTCCCCGATATCACCTTTCCGGTTGTGGTGGTGAATGCGTCGGCGGATCTGGCAACTGCCCAGGAAACTGAAACCAAACTGACGGTACCACTAGAGCAGGCACTGAAAGGACTAGAAAAAGATGGCTTAAATGCTGTCCACTCTTCAACCTATCCAGGACGGGCGATCGTTAGTCTGTCGTTTGAAGTAGGCTCCAATCTAGACCAATCTGTGAAGCGCGTGGATGCGACGCTTAAACCGCTCAAACTGTCGAACAACGGGACATATAAGCTCACCCCGATTAACTTGAACGAGTCTGCAGTTGCCAGCTATGTTGTTGAGAGCAAGCAGCAGTCTTTGGCCCAGTTAACGACATTGACCCAGGAGCGGATTTTGCCGACGATCGCCCAGGTGCCTGGCGTACTCAAGGTCAATCTATTGGGCACTCCGGGAGGGGCAACGGTTAACACACCACCAGCAAAGGCAAAAACTGCTGAACAGGTGGTCTTGGCGGCAGGCACGTCTGCAGTGCGGTTTAGTGGTCGAGATGCCCTGGCGTTTGAGGTCATCAAGCGTAGCGATGCCAATACTCTAGAAGTGGTGAAAGCCGTTGATCAGGCTGTTGACAAGCTGCGATCGCAATTACCGAGTGCCCAGATCAATCTGGCCGAAACCCAGGCTGAGTATATCCGTGAAGCGACCGATTCAACGCTTGATGCGCTGGTGTTAGCAACTGCTCTTTCGGTCATCGTCATTTTCCCCTTCCTGTGGAACTGGAAAGCCACGCTGATCTCGGCACTGGCAATTCCTACATCGCTGTTGGGCACCTTCATCGTGATGGCAAGCTTTGGGTTCAACCTGGAAACCATTACGCTATTGGCACTGGCACTGGTGGTGGGGATTATTGTGGATGACGCGATCGTCGATGTCGAAAACATTGCCCGTCATCTAGACGAAGAAAACACCTCGCCTCGGCAGGCCGCAATTAACGCCACAAATGAGATCGGCTTAACGGTGACGGCAGCAACGCTGACGATCGCGGCAGTCTTTTTGCCCGTTGGTCTGATGGAAGGGGTAATTGGGCAGTTTTTCCGTCCGTTTGGCATCACCGTTTCAGCGGCGGTCATTATTTCGCTACTGGTTGCCCGTACGCTGTCGCCTTTGCTGGCGGTCTACTGGCTGCGACCGCGGCAGCAGCAGCACCCCACAACGCAGGGCTGGTCAGGATTTGTTCACCGCTACTGGAGCTTACTCCAGTGGTCACTCAACCATCGTGGCATTGTGATTGGTGCCGCGTTGCTCAGCTTTGCAGCGGGTGTGGCACTTATCCCCATCATTCCGAAGGGGTTCATTCCAAAGCTCGATCGGGGCGAATTTAATATTACCTATACCGCTCCTCTGCCGCAGGCGGCAATGGCTCAAGCGGCACAGGCTCAGGCTCAGGCGGCACAAGCTCAGGGGACCGGCGTTCCCCCAGCGACGCTGCCGCCGGGTGTAAATCCGGCAGATCTCGCTGCACAACAAGCCCCTCCCATCAACCCCCTGACCGAATCGATCGAGACGGCGAAAAAGCTCGAAGCGTTTGTGCTGAAGTCGCCTCAGGTGGAATCGGTTTTTACTACGGTGGGTACCCGACAACAGCCAAACAAAGGCACGCTCTACGTCAAGCTCCGCAAAGATCGCACTGTTCATACGGCTGAGCTACAAGACCAGTTTCGGCAACAGTTACCCGTGCTAAAAGGGGTAACAACGAGCGTTGAAGATATTCAGTTTATTGATACGGGCGGCGAGAAGCCATTACAGGTCGCGCTGATCGGCGAGGATCCACTCGTGCTAAGCCAAACAGCAAAAACTATTAAGCAGCGACTTGAGAAGCTACCCGGCTTTGGTGATGTGAGTACGACGGGTGATGCCAATACCAACGACAAAATTGTCGAAATCGATCGCTGGAATTCCCGTCGTGTGGCTTACGTCAGCGCCAATTTGGAGCAGAATCTAGCGCTGGGTGCGGCGACCGATCGCGTCGTCGCGATCGCCAATGAAGTCAAACCAGCCTCCATCTCTCTGGATCTTGGCGGCGATTCGGCCAGAGTGGGCGAAATTTTTGGCAGCTTTGGCACCACGCTCACGCTTTCGGTCGTCTGCGTCCTGGTGGTGCTGCTATTGCTGTTCCGCAGCTGGACCGATCCACTGGTGATTGCGTTCTCGCTGCCGCTGTCGATCGTGGGCGCATTGCTGGCATCCCTGCTAACCCGAAGTGACTTCGGCATGATTTCAATCATTGGCATTGTGTTCCTGTTAGGACTCGTCAACAAAAACGCCATTCTGCTGGTGGACTATATCAATCAGCTTCGCCGCAGTGGAGTTCCTCGTAACGATGCCATTCTTAAAGCGGCTCCCGTACGTCTGCGTCCCATTCTGATGACGACCGCTGCAACGATTCTGGGCATGCTGCCGATCGCCCTCGGTCTGGGAGCCGGAGCCGAACTCAGAGCACCGATGGCGATCGCCATCATTGGTGGGCTCGTCACCTCTACGCTCCTGAGCCTGATCGTGGTGCCAGTTGTCTACGCTCTCCTCGACGACCTGAAGCTTCAGCTCACAGGGAAAAGGAGCTAGGTTTAAAGCATGCCCACAACCGCGCAAGCCTTAAAATGCGTTCAGCTTTGCTGCGATCTGACAGCAAGTATTGCTCTATTGATTTAGTGACTGTGGATAAGCGCACTGGAAATGTGATTCTCTTAGCAAGAGAAGACATCAATCTTGAGATTGAACCCAATGGAACATGGAGGTTTGTATGAGTGTAAAACCTGACTTTACAACGATGACAACGCTTGAACTTCGAGCGTATATTTTGGCGCACCGGGATGATGACGAAGCCCTCCAGATTTACCTCGACAAGCGCCATAGTGAGAATCCAAATGCACGTGTATACCAGCCTGAAGATGATGTCGCTGGGGCGATCGCAGAGTATTTGAAAGGCAAAAGATAGCAGGAAGCCTCTTAAATGACAGTCTATTTAATGAGTTGATCGCTACAACTATACTAAAGACTCAATGCAAGCATTTGTTACGGGTGGAACTGGTTTTGTTGGCGCGAATTTGGTGCGCTTATTGCTGCAAGAAGGGTATGCAGTTAAGGCGTTGGCACGATCGGGTAGTCGCTTAGACAACCTACAAGGTCTGGATGTCGAAATTGTCAAAAGTGACCTGAATGATCCGAATTTGTGGCAGCACATCAGAGGGTGTCAGTTTCTCTTTCACGCGGCGGCGCACTATTCACTGTGGCAAACTGATCGCGAAGCCCTCTATCAAAATAACGTCATCGGCACGCGCAACATTCTGACAGCCGCGCAGAAAGCAGGTGTGGAGCGTACGGTGTATACCAGTTCCGTCGCGGCGATCGGGGTTGGTCGTGATGGCAATCCCGTAGACGAAACCCATCAAAGTCCCGTTGAAAAATTAGTGGGGCACTACAAAAAATCCAAATATCTTGCCGAACAGGAAGCAATCAAAGCGGTGCAGGCAGGTCAGGACATCGTGATTGTGAACCCCAGCAGCCCGATCGGCCCCTGGGATATCAAACCCACCCCAACAGGTGATATTATTCTGCGCTTTCTTCGTCGCCAGATGCCTGCTTATGTCGATACAGGCTTGAACTTCATCCATGTGCAGGATGTGGCGTGGGGTCATTTACTGGCATTACAGAAAGGGAAGACGGGCGATCGCTATATTTTGGGCAACCAGAATCTCACCCTCAAGCAACTGCTCGACCAGTTGGCTCAGTTGACGGGACAACCCGCACCCCAGCGATCAATTCCCGCTTGGATTCCGCTCACGGTTGCCTGGATTGATGAGCAAATTCTCGCACCCTTGGGTAAAACGCCCTCTGTGCCGCTAGATGGCGTTCGCATGGCACAGCAACCCATGTACTACAACGCAGCAAAAGCCGTAAACAAACTTGGTTTGCCGCAAACACCCATTTCCACAGCGCTGCACGATAGCATAGAGTGGTTTGTGAAGTATGGTTACGTGAGGAAAGGCTAAAGGCTCAAGGATAAAGGCTAAAAATTTAGCCTTGAGATTTTATACTTCATCCTTTCTTGTATCCGTGTTCCCGTTTCGAGGAGTGAAAATGTATGGCAATCCTTCTACAGCAGGCGATCGAAGTTGGTAAATATATCGTCTCCCAGCGTCTTAAGGGGCGTACCAAATACCCGCTGACCCTCATGCTGGAACCGCTTTTTCGCTGCAATCTAGCGTGCCCTGGTTGTGGCAAAATTCAACATCCTACCGATATTTTGCGACAAAATTTAACGCCTGAGCAGTGCTTTGCTGCTGTTGAGGAGTGCGGAGCGCCTGTAGTAGCCATCCCTGGTGGTGAACCGTTGTTACATCCTCAAATTGCTGAGATTGTACGGGGTCTGGTTGAGCGTAAGAAGTTTATCTACCTCTGCACCAACGGCATTCTGCTGGAGAAGAGCCTGGATAAGTTCACCCCCTCCCCTTACCTGACATTCAGCGTTCATTTGGATGGCTTGCGTGAGCACCACGACAAGTGCGTCGATCGCAAAGGTGTGTTTGATGTTGCCGTTAAAGCGATTAAAGCAGCGAAGGCAAAAGGGTTTCGGGTCACCACCAACACCACCATTTTTGATGGCACTGATCCCAAGGAAATGCAGGAATTTTTCGATTTCCTCGAGACGCTGGGCACTGATGGCATGATGGTTTCCCCTGGTTACAGCTATGAGTGGGCGCCCGATCAGGAGCATTTCCTCAAGCGGGAACAGACGAAATCACTTTTCCGTGAAATTCTCGCTCCCTTCAAAGCAGGTAAAAAGAACTGGAACTTCAACCACAATCCCCTGTTTCTGGACTTTCTCACAGGCGTTAAAGACTACGAATGTACACCCTGGGGGATGCCAAGCTACAGCGTCTTGGGTTGGCAGAAGCCTTGCTACCTGCTCAATGAGGGGCATTACGAGACGTTCCAGGAACTTCTGGACAACACTGATTGGAGCCAATACGGGCACTCTAGCGGCAATCCCCAGTGTGCCGATTGCATGGTGCATTGCGGCTATGAGCCAACAGCGGCTGTCGATGCGATGCAGCCCCAAAACATGATGCGGGCGATCGGCAGTGTCTTTGGTGTTGCGAACTAAGTTCACACATTAGAAACCGAAACGCAAGCCCCCCAGCTTCTTGAAGATGCCGGGGGGCTAATACCAATTTCCTATTCGTGTGGCATCGGTAGGAATGATTAGACTTTGCTACTGATTGAGAGCTTAGTTAGTGATGTCTGTAGCGGCACGATCGGCAGCATCCCGAACTTGATTAGCGGTTTTGCCAGCGCCCTTAGCATAGCCAGACCCAAATTCTTTGAAGGCTTCTGCTGATTCTTTGCCAATCCGCTGAACGCGCTCACCGAGATCGCCTTCTGTCTCACGAGATTCACGGTTCCACTGTCCGGTTGTTTTGGGTCGATCGGCGTCATTCTGGTTGATGCGCTCGCGCAGATTCTGAGGCAGAGCTTGATCGTTCTTGCCAATGTCAACGTTACTGGTGAGCAAAATAAAACCGACTAAAGCGGCTGCAAAAAGTTGCTTTGCTTGCAGTCCCTTAAGTAAAGAATTGAAAGCATTGATCGCTCTGGAAAATAAGTTTTTCATGCGTTTCTCCGTTGATTCGTTCTGAATGTTTTCTGCTTTTTGAAGTTGCTTTGACTACTGCCAATGTCCTGCTCGAAGCGAAGTGCTCGGTTATAGACAAATGGACGATCGATTGAGCAATCTGAGCGTTTAAACTGCTGCGATTGCAGTTCCAAGTTCATCGCTTAAAGCCACTTTCGGTTTCTAAGCTTTGGTGTTTTCAAGCACAGAATTAAGGCTAACGATCAACGTTGGATGATTCCTCTGACAAAGGTTATAGTTCTGCGCGGAAAGCAGGCAACTAAAGATTCCTCTGACCAAAAACTACCCTATTGGTGCTTTGCAGTCCTGAAGCAGCACCGTACAATAGCCGGAGCCAAATTTTATTCACAACACAGGCGGATTAGAGGCTAAACCATGATCAAAGCGTATGCGGCTCACGAACCAGGTGGCGAACTGAAACCGTTTGAGTATGATCCGGGTGCGTTAGGTGCTCAGGATGTGGAAATTAACGTGGAATACTGTGGGATTTGCCATAGCGATTTGAGCATGTTGAATAACGAATGGGGGATCACCCAGTATCCTTTCGTTCCTGGGCATGAAGTCATTGGCACGATCGGCGCGATCGGGGATGCTGTCACAACCCTCAAAGTCGGTCAACGAGTTGGCTTAGGCTGGTATTCCCGGTCTTGTACCGAGTGCGAGTGGTGTATGTCAGGCGATCACAACCTTTGTCTGACCGCAGAAGGAACGATCGTCGGACGGCCTGGAGGTTTCGCGGATAAAGTGCGTGCTCATCACAAATGGGTGTTTCCGATCCCAGAGCAGGTTAATCCAGCCGTCATCGGTCCCTTGTTGTGTGGGGGCGTGACTGTCTTTAACCCGATCGTGCAGTTTGACATTCAACCAACCGCTCACGTGGGTGTCATTGGGATTGGTGGCTTGGGACACATGGCACTGGGCTTTCTACGTGCCTGGGGGTGTGATGTGACGGCTTTCTCAACCAGTCCCGACAAAGAGGCAGAAGCCCGTCAACTGGGAGCAAACCACTTTATCAACACTCGCGATCCAGAGGCCCTCAAGTCTGTAGAAAACACCTTCGATCTAATCATTTCCACCATTAACGCTGATCTGGATTGGAATATGTACATCGCTGCTCTCCGTCCCAGAGGTCGGCTGCATCTCGTTGGTGTTACCCCAAGTCCGCTATCGATCGGCGTTTTCCCGCTCATTGGCGGCCAAAAATCGATCTCCGGTAGCCCTACTGGTAGCCCAGTCACCATCACCAAAATGCTCGACTTTGCTGCTCGTCACCACGTTGAACCCATTACCGAAACCTTCCCCTTTGAGCAGGTGAATGAGGCGATGGAAAAACTCCGTAATGGCAAACCTCGCTACCGTCTGGTGCTAAAGCACTAGGGGCTGTCATCAATTACGATTACCCCTTACTTCTAGCAGGGGTTTCAGCCCCTAGCTTCATGTGTTGGAACGGGCGCGAAACTGCTGATGACAAAGGTTTTGGGGCTTAATTGATGACGCGCCCTAAGGAGCACAGATTTAATAAGGTGCAATTCTTTCTGTAGAGACGTTACATGTAACGTCTCTACAACCCTATACTCCTAATTTTTCACGAACGACTTCGGGCTTATCCTTAAAGCCAACCATAATTGCTGTACCGTCTTTGACGAAGAGTGGGCGTTTGAGCAACATGGCATCATTGGCAAAGGCGTCGATCCACTCTGCATCTGTCCAGTTGTCTTTTGTGCTGCCCAGAGCGCGGTAGGACTGCCCGGACGTGTTGCGCATGGGTTTAGAACCAAGGGTTTCTACCCAGCTTTGAATGAGCGATCGCGCAGGCGGGTGCTCTTTCGTATTCAGGAATTCGTAGGGAATTCCATTGCTTTCCAACCAGGCGAAAGCTTTTTTGCAAGTGCCACAATTGGGAATACCGTAGACTTTGAGGAACATGATTACAGGGCACGATACAGCTTTTCTTAGTTTAGGTGTCTGGCAGGCCGTTTAGGGAGCAAGAGCAACCACACGATCGCAAAGCATACGCTCTGTAACGAGAAAAGCAACGACAGTACAAGCCCCTGAAAAGACACTGGCGTTAGAAGCGTTTAGGTAAAGAACGTCTGATGCCTGATCGCCTAATAGCTATCGTCTCCTGGGACGCGATCGCCCGCTCGTTCAGCACCATATTGCTCTAACGAAGCGTTCCGAATAGCCAACCACTGACGAAACAGTTCAGCGCCCTTCAGGTCACTTGCCTGATACAGCCGCACGGCGCGATCGAGTTCCTGGGATGTTTTCAATACGGGCACCGTGCCTTGAAGCTCTTGCATGGATTGTCTCCGCTTAAATGCGCTTGGATTTATCTGTATTATTCCTTAGGAATCCAACGCAGATATGAAGGAAACAAAAAGTATTTCAAGCTACGTTTTGTCTTTTTGTGAATTAGACCAGAGGCAGTAACAACTCAAATTCTGTCCCGGTCGCAAACTTTGCCGAGGTAAACGCACTTAATGAGCCGCAATCAGGTTTTGCCGCAGCTTGCTGAGGAGAGGATTCAAGCGCTGCATCCTGCGACCGCATTGCGAACTTGCCGCCATGCTTTGCCGTGATAATCTGATAACTGACTGCCAGACTGGTTTCTTTCTCTGCCCGCTTTTTCACGGAGAACGTTTCCCAGATGCGCGTCTGGTCTTCTGGTGACAGGCCAGGGCCATTGTCTGCAATACAGATGGCCACCCACCGCGTAGTCTTCCCGTCAGCAAGCACCGTACGAATTTCAGTGGTAATGGCGATCGTGGGTTGAATTTCAAGGGATGGAGCCATATTGCGTGGCTGGTTTGCTTTGAAGTTATGGCTTAGCTGCTGGCTCACAGCTTGGTCAATTAAGGCGTCAACGGCATGGGTCAGAATATTCATAAAGACCTGATGCAATTGGCCTGCAAAGCACAGCACGGGTGGGAGATTTCCGTAGTGTTTTATGACCTGAATTTCACTGGTTAAACGGCTTTTAAGCAACAGTAAAATGCCATCGAGTAATTCATGCAAGTCAGCCGGTTTTGGGTACACCTCATCAATGTGGCAGAAGTTCTGCAAGCTACTTGCCAGCTTCGATAGGCGTTCTGCACCTGTCCGAATACTCTCGATCGTGCGGGGAAGATCCTGCTGGATGTAGTCAATTTCTAATTCGTCTCGCAGCACGAACAAAGCCTCAGGCAGCGACTGCATGTGCGTTTCGTAGGCAGATAACAGTTGCAAAAGGCTGGCGCTGTAAGCTGAAACGTGGCTCAAATTGCCCCAAATGAAGCTAACTGGATCGAGAATTTCGTGGGCAACACCATCGACTAATCGACCCAAGCTCGCCATCTTATCGGTCTGGATCAGTTGAGCTTGAGTCCGTTCGTAGCGCACCTGCGTTTCGACACCCCGAATTTGCCAATAAGCGATATTTAACGTGTGAATATCCAGTAAATGATACGTGTGGGAGCCTGTCTGCACGACGATCGGTTCGCCTTGCAGTTCGGGCGATCGGCGTAATGCCTGCTGTGCTGCAATCACGATCGCAGTTGTGCCGGTCAGTACCAACAAATCGCTACGAGCATAGCTGTACAGGACTCGCAGTGGTTCCTTCAGAAAGAACTCCATGCCACGCGGACGAATCAAATGTTCCAATAGGCGTTGACGGGAAATCATCCCCTTAAACTGGCCTTGTTCAACCAAAACTGCTCCTGACAGTAGTGGGTACTGTTCGAACATTTGAGCGAGTTCGCTTCCTAAGCAATCCAACTCAATTTGAAAGCTATAGCGCTGTAGTTCTTGCAGCGTCGCTTCTAAATGCAGCGTTTGTAAACTGCTCTCTATGAGAGTCGGTGCGGTGCGGTGATGGCAAAACTCATCTGATACTGTATGACACAACAATGTGGAAACCTCGATTTTTTATTTGTATAAAAATAACCGATGAATCTCGCCAGATTGACAGGTTCCGCTCAGTTTGCCCAGAAGGAGGCAAGTAGTAACTTCCGGCCTTCTCCAGACAAAACAAGCTCTTTCTCCGCACGAACCTCTGCCTCCGTGGTCTGGCGTCTCTAGCCAATTTTCTGGTCGTTATCCTTAAAGTTCTGATAAAAAAGCAGCGCTACAGTTGCCACAAAAGCGCATTGCTCACTTAGATGGAGACATTTGAAGTGATGCCTAGCTACTCATGACCAATCCTGGACCGTCCCCTGAGCCATCGAGGAAAGGACTTAAAGTTACACTCGTTCAAGGTGTGATTGGCGCTGCGTCCTTAGTTGGTACGACAGCGATTCCGATCGCTGTGCAGCGGTTTATGGCACCCGCCACACCGGTAAGTAGCCCCACGCCAATCCCAACGCAGGTGAGTTCACCCTCGCCCTCGATACAGCCCACTCTAAACGGATTGAGTGAACCCCAATTTTCCAGCCCTGATGACGAAAAGGATCATCACAGCAAGGGTAAAGGCAAGAAGAAGGGTAAAAAGGACGATTAATTTTTTGTGTGGTAAACCGATGTCCGTGAGAGCGGTTGTCATGAGAGCGGTTGTCCTAGCGGGGCGACCGCTCTCACTGCTTTGAGAGGGTTTCCAGTAGCCGACACAGCCCTATCGTTCGGGAACCCGTACAGAATAAAAAGTTGCAATTGTATCTAACCTTCGGTAGATTAGCACTCAGGGGGTGAGAGTGCTAACTCTTCCCTAAGTGCTAACGCAACTGACCTAAGTGCTAATGCACCTGAATTGTGTTGTTCAGCTTAACCTGCTAGTTTGGAGAATTTTGTATGGCAGCCGTAACCCTGAGCGTCTCTACTGTAAAGCCGCTGAGTGATCGTGTTTTTGTGAAGGTAAGCGCCTCTGAAGAGAAGACCGCTGGCGGAATTCTTCTGCCTGATGCTGCAAAAGAAAAGCCTCAGATTGGTGAAATTGTTGCCGTTGGCCCTGGTAAGCGCAGTGATGACGGTGCGCGCCAAGAGCCAGAAGTGAAAGTTGGCGACAAGGTGCTTTATTCCAAGTACGCAGGCACCGACATTAAGCTCGGCACCGAAGAATATGTTCTGCTGTCCGAGAAAGACATTTTGGCGATCGTCTCTTAAGAGTTAAGAGTTTTAAGTAGCGCTCTGCGCCGCTATGCTAGAGAGTTTTGAGTTATCTCATGACCGTGATAACCAAGGCTCGAAGCTTGAGAGTCAACGCTGGTAATCGATTTCAACTCAAAGCTCATCACTCAACTTAAATTACTGGAAACTATGGCTAAGCGCATCATTTACAACGAAAATGCTCGTCGTGCTCTTGAAAAAGGCATGGACACTCTGGCTGAAGCAGTGGCCGTTACTCTCGGTCCCAAAGGTCGGAACGTAGTGCTGGAGAAGAAGTTCGGCGCACCTCAGATTGTGAACGACGGTGTGACGATCGCCAAAGAAATCGAACTCGAAGACCATGTAGAGAACACAGGTGTCGCATTGATTCGTCAAGCGGCTTCTAAAACAAACGATGCGGCTGGTGATGGTACAACCACTGCGACCGTACTGGCTCACGCCATTGTAAAAGAAGGTTTGCGGAACGTAGCAGCAGGGGCAAATGCCATTTCGCTCAAGCGTGGTATCGATAAGGCGACCACCTTCTTGGTAGATAAAATTGCGGCCCATGCTCGTCCCGTGGAAGATTCCAAGGCGATCGCACAGGTTGGCGCAATCTCGGCCGGTAATGATGATGAAGTCGGTCAGATGATTGCTGATGCGATGGACAAAGTGGGCAAAGAGGGTGTCATTTCCCTTGAAGAAGGCAAGTCCATGACGACCGAACTGGAAGTCACCGAAGGGATGCGCTTCGACAAAGGTTATATCTCTCCTTACTTCGCTACCGACACCGAGCGCATGGAAGCGGTTTTCGATGAGCCCTTCATCTTGATTACCGACAAGAAAATCACGTTGGTACAAGACCTTGTGCCGATTCTGGAGCAAGTGGCTCGTGCCGGTCGTCCTCTCGTCATCATCGCTGAAGACATCGAGAAAGAAGCGCTGGCTACTCTGGTGGTCAACCGTCTGCGCGGTGTGCTGAATGTTGCGGCTGTGAAGGCTCCTGGGTTTGGCGATCGTCGTAAGGCAATGCTGGAAGACATCGCGATTCTCACAGGTGGTCAGCTGATTACTGAAGATGCTGGTCTGAAGCTCGACACCACCAAGCTTGAATCGTTGGGTAAGGCTCGCCGCATCACCCTCACCAAAGACACCACCACACTGGTTGCTGAAGGCAACGAAAAGGCTGTTAAGACCCGCGTGGAGCAGATCCGTCGTCAAATTGAGGAAACTGAGTCCTCTTACGACAAAGAGAAGCTGCAAGAGCGCCTTGCGAAACTGGCTGGTGGTGTTGCTGTGATCAAAGTTGGTGCAGCGACCGAAACCGAAATGAAGGATCGCAAACTGCGTCTGGAAGATGCCATCAACGCAACCAAAGCAGCCGTTGAAGAAGGTATCGTTCCCGGTGGTGGTACCACTCTGGCACACCTGTCGCCTGAACTGGAAACCTGGGCTAACGAGAACCTTAAGGGTGAAGAGTTGATCGGTGCTTCGATCGTGGCTCGTGCACTGGCAGCACCTCTGAAGCGCATTGCTGAAAACGCGGGTCAGAATGGTGCCGTAATTGCTGAGCGCGTGAAAGAGAAGGACTTCAACGTTGGCTATAACGCAGCCACCAATGAGTTCGTTGACCTCTTTGCAGCCGGTATTGTTGACCCTGCTAAAGTGACCCGATCGGCACTGCAAAACGCAGCGTCGATCGCAGGCATGGTGTTAACCACTGAATGTATCGTTGTTGACAAACCTGAACCCAAAGATGCAGCTCCCGCTGGTGGCGGTGGCGGCATGGGCGGCGACTTCGACTACTAATAGGGGTATTGGGTTTGGGTTGTCGGATAGCGGCAGTTCAAACCCAACCATTGATAAAAAGGGGCGATCGCTTTTATGGGCGATCGCTCTTTTTTGCTTCATTTACCTAATGACTTAAGACGCTACACTGATTACGAGTCATTGCAAAACCAAAATGCAAGTAAAAGACCCAAACTACTATTCACCAGAAGCGTATTTGAAACTCGAAGAACACGCAGAGTTCAGAAGCGAATATTACAATGGTCAAATTTTTCCAATGGCAGGCGGCACACCTGACCATAACCGAATCATCGTTAATCTTGTTTCCGCTCTAAACTCAGCGTTTGCAGATCAGTCCTATGATGTGTTTGCCAGCGATTTGCGCCTCTGGATTCCTCGCAAAAATCTCTATACGTATCCAGATGTCATGGTGGTTGCAAGTGAATTAGCGTTTGTCGAAGGGCGTAAAGATACGGTTACAAATCCAGTGGCGATCGTCGAAGTGCTGTCGGAATCAACCAAAAATTATGACCGGGGGGGAAAATTTGAATTTTATAGAACGCTGTTCAGCTTTCGTGAGTATCTCTTAGTTGACCAAACTAAAATTCACGTTGAGCACTGCACTAAAACAACTGACAATACTTGGCTGCTAGCTGAGTACGAAAACATTGAGACAACGTTGAATTTTGCCTCAATTCCGTTTCAGATTTCTTTAAACAGTATCTACAAGAAAGTATCGTTTTAGATCAATATTGACGATCGCGCCTAGCATCGTTCCAACCAGAAAGCTTTTCGATTAAAGTGATTAGATTATTCACTTTTTCATGAGCACTGATCGAATTCAACCCCAAAACAACAGACATCCCCAAGCGCATTTGTTGTGTTACGCTTGGGGCTATCTCAACTTCTAACCAAGGGATTAAAAGCCGTAAATTGACTTGACATGCAGCACCTAGAACGGCTGCTGTGAGGGATCTCCTCTAATGTATCGCTCATGATCAGAGCTGCTTCGATACCGTCGTTAATTCGTGTTGGGTCTCTAGGTATCTATTGCATTACTCTCAAGATTGCAGATGAAGAGATATCAACAACCTGGTTAAATGCTACTCGTTTCAACGAAACCGATTCAGACGTTACAGCGATAAAGACCTCCTGTTTAACGTAGGCTGAACCACTTAAATTGTTGTGAACTCTGTTGCCTAAGAAGCTCTCCTTCATTGCTTCTTGATTATTAGAATACTCTTCCCTAAACGTGATTTCAAGGGTTGAAATCAAAGTTTACTTTTGGTGCTGTAGGACGATTACCATTCCCTAACTTGAACAGCATGACGTCCTTTCAGGATTGAGAGACGACCCTTTAAAAAAGAACTCGATCGCGTGATCGAGTTCTCCACGTGTTACAAGTTGAGGCTTTATGACTGATTTTAGGGTGCCCATTTAACGGCAAGACTAACTAACTGTCATACCATCAGCCACTCCTATTGCCTTTCACGCCGTCGCAAACTATCACAGACAGATGCTAGCCGTTGTAATGCGTGCGATCGTCACTATCAGTAGCTCCGGTCTTTCCAAATCAAAAGCTATTACAGGTACAGCGATCCCATAGTTTTGTGTGATCCCTCTAAAGAAGCAGTATTTAAGGGTTGTAAAGTATTGGCGGCTACACTTTGACGCTTCTCTAGTTCTCTAAATTATTGCTGGAGTTTGAGATTCGACGATTTGTTACTTTAGAAGCGAGCACAGACAAACCAATGACTCAACTGACTACCGAGCGCTATGTTCAGATCTGCCGTGCCTTTGTAAAGCTAGCTGACAAATTTCAGAAGCTTGACGTCGACCACATGACCTTAAAAAGCAAGGTCGCTCAAATCCTGAAGCTGCTAAAAAATTATCAGACGGCTGCAGAAAAGCTCAACCAGGAAAATCAGGTTCTCAAACAAGAACTACAGGGCATCACAGCGAAGTACGAAGCCTTACAGATCTTTGAATTTTTCTTAGAGCCAGAATTCCAAGCGCTTCTGGAAGAAGCGGAAGCGCAATGTGAACTGGTTGATGAAACGTTGGAAGAAATTGAAGACGATGGCGATCCTGACCTGGATGAATTGGATAAGAAATTACTGAGCGAGTATCAAACGCGTCCTGATAGCTTTGAGACACCAGGGGCAGTGGGCCAATGGGAGAAGGCCGCTGTCGCTTAAATTACATGCAACTAGATAAAGCAGTCGCTGGGGTTTGATCATTGTGCCTAACCCCAGTACCAACTCAGCTGCTATGCGTCACGCCCATGCGCCAATGCTGGGGGGCTGGTTGCTTCGACGGCTGTAAACGGTTCCAGAATTTTATAGGTGTGAGAAGCCCCTTCTGGAATTACCCAGGAATGCCCCGGTTCTAAAAAAACCATCTGTCCTTCCAGGTGAAGTTCGGCTCGACCTGCGATGACATAGCCAACTGTTTCATAAGCTTGGCTGGTTGGGGGCTTCGCTTCACCAGGCTGTTCGTTTTCCCAGAGGCGCATCGAAACCTTTTTGCCCGTTGCCAGATACTTTTGGCCCATCTCACCCTTGGGCGAGAATTGCGCGTCGACTTTCGTGATGGTGGTGTCAGTCATAGTTTCCTGATGATACAGGGGACAGTTATTGCTATTGCAGGGCGATCGGTTGAGCGTCAATTTTGACTCGGAATAAGCTGTAGGGCTTTTGGCGTAAATCTTTGCCGTTTCGAAAGCGGGCTTGGCGATGGAGCTGGTTTGCTGTGAAGTATAAGTAACCATCAGCGGCAACAGATAGGGTATCGGGCCAAAGCACACGCGGATCGTGAACAAGCGGCTCATAGGTGCCATTGGGCAAACGGCGTGTGATGCCATTTTGTTCGTAGTTGCTCAAGTAAAGACGGTTTTGCGCATCTGTTTCTAAACCATCAGAGCCGCCACCCTTATCACCGTGGTTCGTGACGGTTGCAGCTACTTGAGCATCACTCAGTTGCTCATTCGCAAGAGCATCGACACTGACGCTATAAAGAGTCCGGCTTGCCAGGGCGCAGTAGAAGAGCCGCTTGCCATCGGCGCTGATCGCAATGCCATCAGCACCCAGTTTGAGATGTTTGGGTGGTTGTCCTGGTTGGCGTTCTAGCAAAGGTTGTCCTTCTACAACGGGAAGAAAGTTCGCCTCGGCTTTGGTGGACGGGTGATTATTCAGCCGTCGCCAGCTTTTGCCCGTCGCCAAGTCAACGACCACAATGCCATTGGGGCCTTTGTCAGAAGAATCGGTGATGAAGGCCATACCAGCTTTACCACGCCGTAAATCAAACCGAACATCGTTTAAGTAGCTTGTGGGTAAAGCCACATCACGCGGAAACAGAATTGTTTTAAAGACGCGGTTTTGCTGAAGGTCAACACCAACTAACTTGGGGCCACCATACTGAGTGGGGCCAAACTGAATGCTGCCAGTATCCAAAATCCAGAGACGATCGCTGGGATCAACCACTACACTTTGTACAGAGATTAAGGCTTTAGCTGGTTCTTTAGCGTCCGATCGATTCCATTCAGCATCTGGAAAGGCAACGGTCTGACCGTTTTTCACTTCCGCAACGGTGTATGGCACCGGATCACCCCATTTGGGGAAATTAACAAAAATACGGCCACGACGAGAGACCGTAACCCCTGTTAGCATGGGGCCGTTAAACTGTGCCACTGATTCAAGCTGGCCAATCACCTGAGCTTGCGGTATCCCACTACTAATTTGATTGGTTACTTGAGCTTGCATAACAGCGCTATAGCTGTAAGCGATCGCAGTGGCAATACTCGCCAATAACACTAATCGCAGAACTCTTTGCCAACTCATCTTTCATTCTCCCCACCCGATCGGCAACCGCTTCACTCGTAGCACATATAGGTTAAAAATTTCGCTAAGCGGTGGCATCTCTCTAGCGGTTGAGAACGCTGGCTGATAAGCTTAGCGCGAGCATCTCCATCCACGGCTCTAGCGATCGATCGACAACCCGACGACGCCTAAAATTTCGTGGAACTAACCTGACGGCATCTCGATTGACAACCAGTCGTTTCTAGAAAATGGCTGCACTGAACCGTCCGCCAAATTACTGGTGAAGTTGAGTGTCTTCGCTGAGTATCTGGGCTAACGACAGGGAATATTGAACTTGGGAATTTAGGGTACTCTACAAAGAAGAAAATATATATTTTTGTAAACGAACGTGGGCATTCCGAAGTATCTGCTGTGTTCGCTAGGTGAATGTTAATTATGGCAATGCCACTTATTTAGCATTTCTATTTCTCATAGCACGTCGTAGAGGACTGAAGATTGCAGCCCATGTTTAATCGAGATATGAGAAATGAAATTTACTAAAGCACTTTCTCTTAAAAGGTTAACCCTTCGAAAGAAAACGATCCTCATCTTTTGTTTGATTCTAACAAGCCTAACGAGTGTTGTTTATTTTGCTTCTTCAACAATTCTTCTTGGCAGCTTGAAGACGGCAGAAGAGCAAAGTGCACGCCAATCACTTCAAGGTGTGTTAAACGTCCTCACCAAGGATCAGGAAGCTTTTGCATCACGCTACAGCGATTGGTCAGCCTGGGATGATACCTACACGTTCATTCAAGACAAAAATGAGGCATACATCAAATCCAATCTCATTGCGGAACAGCTTAGTAATTTAAAGGTTAACTTAGCCTTATTTATGAATACTGCTGGTCAAGTTGTCTATGGGACAGGCTTTGAGCTCGATACTAAGCAAGTAAAGCCTTTACCCAATGAAGTTTCTGATAGCTTTAAGCGCAATAAATTGCTTTTAGACTATCCCATAGCCAAAGGACCTTTGACTGGTATTCTCTTGCTCAAAGAAGGCCCAATGTTAATCACTTCCCAACCAATTTTGACCTCTGCAAAACAAGGTCCGCCACGAGGGGTATTAATCTTTGGTCGGCATATTAATACGGACACTCGTAATAACTTAGAAAAACTGACTCGTTTTACAATTGATATTCAACTGCTCAACGCCCCAAACCTATCTAGAGAGAACCAATTAGCGCATCAAAAACTTTCTATCCAAAACCCTGTTCTAGTTTCTCCAATCAACGAAGACACGCTTGTTGGCTATCTACTACTTACAGATGTGTACAATCAGCCAGCATTAATTCTACGGGTTGAACTTCCCAGAGAAATTTATCGACAGGGGCACCGTAGTCAACAGTACCTTATGGTTACAATTATTTTGCTTGGCCTCTTATTTGGTGGCGTAAGTGTTCTTCTGCTTGAACGTTTCGTTCTAGCCCGCTTAACGTATCTCAGTCAAGGTGTCAGCCAGATCCAAACAAAGCGCGACTTATCTTTGCGGTTATCTGTATCAGGTCAGGATGAGATATCAGACCTGACGCGGAATATTAATGAGATGCTCAGAATTCTCGAAAAAGCTCAGTGGGAGGTGAGTGAAGCTTTAGAGCAAGTGACTCAAACGAACCAGGAGTTACGAATTACTGTGGAGAAACTGCAGGATGAGATTCTAGAGCGGCAACGAGTAGAGTCAGCTTTAAGACAGTCTGAAGAACAATTCAAAAATCAGACACACCATTTGGGAAAAACTTTAATCAAACTACAGCAAGCACAGCTAAAGTTAGTACAAAGCGAGAAAATGTCAAGTTTAGGACAACTAGTAGCGGGTGTAGCGCATGAAATCAATAATCCAGTTAACTTCATCTATGGCAATCTTATTTACGCCACAGAGTATGTCCAGCAATTGCTTCAATTACTGGCAGTCTATCAACAGCAATACCCTGAGCCAACCCCTGCGATAAACTCGATCTTAGAGCAAGTTGATCTTGGCTTTATAGTCTCAGACTTACCCAAAACGGTTGCTTCAATGAGGGTCGGCGCAGAGCGAATTCGGGACATTATTAAATCATTACGTATTTTCTCACGGCTTGATGAGGCAGAAATTAAATCAGTTGATATTCATCAAGGCATTGATAGTACGCTACTAATTCTACAAAGCCGCTTAAAAGCCAATGGGCATTATTCAGATATTGTGGTTGTCAAAAATTATGGGCAGCTTCCTCGCGTGGAATGTTACGCAGGACAGCTTAATCAGGTGTTTATGAATGTTTTGACAAATGCCATCGATGCGATCGAAGAAGCTAGAAGCCAACGAATAGTGACTACAGAACAATCAAACGATACCCTAGCATCTCAAATCGCTGATTATCTATCGGCAACTATTACGATTCATACACACTCCTCAGAGGATGGTTGGATTACAATTCGTATTAGTGACAGTGGGATGGGGATGCCAGAGGAGGTGAGAAAACGTCTCTTTGAGCCATTCTTTACTACTAAAGCTGTTGGGCAGGGAACAGGTTTAGGAATGTCTATTAGCCATCAAATCATTGTCGAGAAACATCAGGGGATGCTGGAATGCCACTCATCTCTGGGTAAAGGAACAGAATTTATCATCACGATTCCCGCGCATCTGAACACTAAGATTGATAAAAAACAACTTGAGAGGAATTAGCGTCATCTAATTTATTGGAGAGAAGAGTTGGAAAGTATGGGCGATACTGGATTCGAACCAGTGACCCCTTCCGTGTGAAGGAAGTGCGCTACCACTGTGCTAATCGCCCGTGAGTTCAGGGGTTTGGCCTTAAGCCCCTAACTTGCTTCAAATTAAGTAGATGAGCATTCTAACAGATTCTGTTTGGCTTTTGGCAACATCAACACTATACTCGCGCGTTAAAGAGCAGCTTTGCGTTCGTTCTATGCCATCTAGCATTGTTGCGCGACAGAGGTTTGCCCAGCTCTAGCTCCATCCTGATGAAACTCCGCTCATTGAAGCCCTGCATTTTTCAGGTCAGCGTCCCATGCTGAAACGACAATGATATTGCTGGAACGAACACGTGTAGCCTTGCGCTTACGTTCGTCCCTCAAGGTTAAATCATTCTCCCATGCAGCAGCGCTGTAAGTAAGGACGCCTCAATTCGTCATACGCCGTGATTGCGACCAGAATGCTGAATCACTTCTGAGTGCCTTGTCGGTCAGCAACACTAAGTCTTCACTAATTAACGCCTGAGCGACTTCCGGGGCGATAGAAAGCCATTGGGGATTTGTCGCTTTGCCGTTTTGCCACTCAAAGGCAACCTGACTAAATGTAGGTGTACTAGTGCGATAGGCAGGTGTACTAGTACGATCGTTTGAAGGATAATACTCAAGCCAGACTAATTTAGCAGGGTCGAGTTCGAACTCGTGTACAACTTGATTCACTAATCTTTCAATAACATCCGGGTTGAACCAACCAATTTCAAACCCCGTATCAGCGATCATCACGGTGTGAACATTGGTACGCGCTCGAAAAATGCGGAGGTGGCAGTGTAATTGCCAGGTGCAAGATCCTGGGCCAGGCATTTTGCAGGTATAAAACTGATCGATGATCTTCATAGTTTCTGAGCTTTTATTAAGAGCAGCAATGGAGGCGATCGAAGCAAGAGAAAAACAACCAAGCGGACATAACTAGGCTGTGACGTGCGATCGTGTCATCGCCGCAGACCCAAACCGACGGTTTAACGAGGATGAAACCAAATTGAGACTGGGCTTAGAAGCAATGAGTGGCATCTCTTGCCAGCAGCTACGGCAGAACCAGTACACCTCATGATGACGGGCGTGGCGGAGCATCAAGTTAGAACAACAGGGACACGCGTTCATCATCAAGACCCTATAAAAAATCAAAGGAAAAGCGTCAGTCAAAAAGAACTTAAATGAAGCTTCAATCGCTCTTAGATGAACGTAGAAGAAGATTGTGGAGAAAGTGTGGAGATTGATAGCCGTTTGGCTAAGTTTGATTGCAAAGGCGATCGCACTGTTTCCACAACAGATCATGCCTTCACCAATCCATCACTTGAGCGATTTGCTGGACAAGTTCGAGCGGCTGAAATGGCTTCGGAATCGTGAGTACAATGCCGAGTTTAGGAAAAAGCTGAGGATCGGGGAGATAGCTATTGGCCGTCAACAGGACAACTGGAATGTTTTGTGCTGCAGTATCAGCACGAAGATATTTCAGAAAGGTAAACCCATCCATTTCTGGCATCATCACGTCCAGAACGATCGCATCGGGTAATTCAGCCTGCACCTGCTGCAACGCCTCCTGCCCTGAGGCCGCCGTGAGCACATCCCAACCGCCCAATCGCCGCAGGCAAAGCGTGACAACTTCGCGAATGCTAGCCTCGTCATCCACGACTAAAATCCGTTTCGTGGTCATTTCAACCACCCTCGCTTTGCCACTTTTCCCGACCCAGTAAGAACAGAGCATTTCTCGCTCACTTGACTATCGCAATAAGGAACTAAACTTGCTACAGGTTCAGATTAGGCAAAAAACATGGAGAAAGTTTGGAGAAAGCGTCAGAATTCTAAAGAAAATGTTAAGTTCGATTATTAAGGAATGCAAATTAAATAAGCCCGCACTTTGTTAGGGCGCAACCTTTGGGCGAAGCCCCTTGGCACAACGACAGCACTTCTGTGCCAAAGGCCATGCCCCACCGCCCAATCACTGATTTTGTCTAATCCTCAATCCTACAGCCGCTTTCACGTGCATTCACTACATACACCCACACCCATATTCACAGGACTGTGGCTTACCTAACCAGTAACCGCTGTAAGGTCGCTCTCGGTTAAAGACGCTGGCACCGATCGACCACGAATGATGCCTTTGGCGAAGCGTGCCAATCGGCTGAAGGCAGAGAATGGTTTCTCCGTTGCCTGCGTTTGTCTGTTGAAAGTCCCCAACTTTAAACAATGCATTGGTCTTAAAAATCAGGCAGGTGTTGGCTGAGCCAGGCGGCGTTTTCGCGCAGAATGTGCAGAATGCTGCCCCGCACGAGCATTTCCATCTTTAACCGCGCCCGCAAACGGGAATAGTGACGCGCTTGAGCCGCCTCAAACGCTTCCTGTGCCCCTTCGTGCTGGGGAAGCTGACTGAGAATATGGGTAATGAGCTTTTGGCGCAATTCAGGTATTGAAAAAGCTGAGTGATATGGGTGAACAGGGTACTCATCCAAGACATCCTCAATCGTTTGGTTGACTCCTGCCAACGTTGGATTAATCAATGTTGATAACATTTTGCCTCGTTGTTTAAAGCGGTTGTTCTAAATGAGACGTTTGAAGCGTCCAGTCTTTCGCTGGGTAGGAACTAGTTGCCTGACTTCTGATCCAGCGTGGTCAAAGTGGCTCAAACGCTATAACCCTATTTGGAAATCCTGCTGAGAAAAAAGTGGAGAAGTAAGATGAGCGTGTGAGATGCTTGGCCTTTCGCACGCTCCTACCCTTTCACAGTCTTTTCCTTCGGAGCATGACTCCATAGAACAGCGAGCCTTAGCCCATCTGCTGCGGTTGCTGTTCTAAGGCTTCAGGTTAGGCATAAAAAATGGAGAAAGTTTGGAGAAAACGCTCGAATTCTAAAGAAAAGCCTAAGCTTTGTGAAGATCACACAACAATGGTGGCTATTTGTAAGCTTTGCCCTCAAACAGCGGCAGGACATCGCCGGTTGCCACGTTCTCCGCCCGAACTACTGCCACCCTAGCAAGTGACTAATTTCCCTGGCAATCTGTACGGGGTCAAAGGGCTTGACAATTAACCCTGCGGCTCCGAGTTGCCTGTACTCAGCCTGTTCCGCAGGTTGCACTTTAGCCGTCAGAAAAATGACCGGAATCATTTGCGTTTGCGGGTTTGTTTGCAACTGCTGAAACGTTTCGATCCCGTCCATTCCTGGCATTGAGACATCCAGCAGAATAGCATCCGGTTGCTCTGTTACCGCAATCTGAATGGCTTCTGCTCCTGATTCAGCCGTTGTCGCATCCCACTTGGCTAGCTTCATCAGACACATCCGTACAACTTCGCGGATCCGTTCTTCGTCATCCACGATCAAGACGTGCCTCGTTGTCATGCCCCTATCCCACTATTCATTCTGATCTTAGAAAATTTTTAGGAAATAAATTGCTGGACTCTTATTTATTTTCTGGCAGTTTGGCGCTCTTACCTAAAGACGCAAACTCTGGCCCTTTGGGAAAGGAAGGCCTTGCTCAGAAATTGCCTTGAAGGCTGCTTAAACGAGGTTTACCGCTTTTGCAATGGCAAGCTGAAGAAAAAGGTACTGCCTTGCCCCCAACAGCTTTCAACCCAGATGTCACCATCATGCTGCTGCACAATCGACTGACAAATCGCTAACCCCAAGCCGGTGCCACCCTGATCACGAGAATCAGAGGCATCAACCTGCTGAAAGCGATTGAAGATACTTTCTAGCTTATCGGCAGGAATGCCACGCCCCTGGTCTGTGACACTGAAAAGAACGTAGGGAGTGGGGTGTAGGGGAACGGTTTGAGCCGCTACGTTAGAGGGGTTTGAGGTTTGAGGAGCGCTTTGTGCCGCTACGTTAGAGCGTTCGGAGCGTTGCGTTGCGTCCTTGGTGTCTCCTGCGTCTTTTGCTTTCCTCGCATCCCCAACGTCTCTAGTGGCTTTGAGCCAAATGGTACTACCGGGCGGAGAGAATTTGATTGCATTACTGAGGAGGTTTGTAAACGTTTGAATGATGCGATCGGGGTCAACCCAGATTTGGAGTGATAGAGGTTGCACTATAAGCTGCACGTTGGCAGCTTGTGCGCTGCTTTGCATCACCTCAATCGATCGCTGCATCAGGTCAGCCGCATTGCACCATTCGCGGACAAAGGAGATTTTGCCGCTTTCTAGCTTTTCCAGATCGAGCACATCGTTTACAAGCCGCACTAATCGCTCGGTATCGGTGGCCGCGATCGTAATCATGTGCTTCATCGCATCGGGTTCATCATCCATCACGCCTGTTGCTAATAACCCCAACGACCCACGAATGGAAGTCAATGGCGTTCGTAGCTCATGGCTGACGATCGAGATAAACTCGTTTTTCATCTTTTCAACCCTCTGCCGCTCGGTAATGTCTTCGCCAATGCTAATGATGCCCGTGCTATTGCCATTGGCATCTTGGAGCATCGTATTGTTCCAGGCAATACACCGTTCTTCACCCGCTTTGGTCAAGATCACATTCTGGTAATACGGATGTGCGCCCTGGGTTAACACTTCTGAGAAAACCGTTTGAATGGTCGCCTGAATGGACGGTGGCAAGAACTGTTCAAACCAGGATTTGCCTATGACTTCTGCCTCTGTGTAGCCCGTCAGATTCAAGAAAAAGGCATTAACATAGTTGATCTTTACCCGCTGATCGACCCCCACAACCAGTAACTGCACGTTATCTAAGAGCGATCGCCAGCGTCGTTCGGCTTCACGAATGACAGCGGTTGCTTGCTGACGATCCTTAAGCTCAACCTGAAGCTGCCCGTAAAGCTCCGATTGCTGAATGGCGATCGAAAGCTGGCTGGCAATTTGCTGCAATAGTTCAATTTCCCAATCTTGCCACTGACGCGGGGTGGCGTTTTGGTAAATAGCCAGTAAGCCCCACAGCGTAGAGCCAGAGAAAATGGGCGCAACCGCATAGGCTTTTGCCTGAAACTGCTCCAGCAAATCGATATGGCAGGAGTGTAACCCAGCCGTATAGATATCTGAAATCACAAAGGTTTCGTGCCGTTGGAAACGACCGCCTTGAGTGTCTTGCAGATGGGTATCTTCCCAAACTTTTTGAACATCAGGATTAACCAGTTTGATCCATCCCTCACCGACCGACTCCACAATGAAATCGCCACTCCAATCAGGCTGAAAGCGATACACGGCGACTCGATCGGCCTGCAACGTTTGTCTGACTTCTGCAACGGCTGTGCTAAGAATGGCGTTCAAGTCGAGGGATTGCCGAATCGCCTGAGTCACATGCCAGCGCAGTTGCTCTTGCCGGGTTTGTTGCTGCAACGTGGCTTCGGCTTGCTTGCGATCGCTAATCTCTAACCAGGTGCCCAGCACGCGCAGTGGTTCTCCCGCTTCGTCATAGGTTCCTCGTGCCCGAACCATGAGCCAATGTACAGAGCCATCAGCATGAATCACCCGATACTCTGTGGAAAATTCAGTCCGTGTTGCGATCGCCTGCTGAAACTGTTGCTCGACCGAAACCACATCATCTGGATGCACATGAGTACGCCACAGGTCGTAACTAGCTTCGACTGCACCCGGCGAAAGGCCTAGGAGCGTAAAAGATGTGTCATCCCAGATTACTTGGCCAGTGGGAATATGAAAATCCCAGGCACCGATTTGGGTCATGTCCAGGGCTAAACGGCGACGTTCTTCGCTCTCGCGTAGGGCCGCTTCCGTTTGCGACTGGTCTTTAAATGCTACGAGCAGGCGATCGTTCAACGCGGTGAGTTCTGCCGTCCGCTCTGCTACCCGTTGCTCTAATTCAACATTGAGCGACTGCAACGCAAGTTCAGCCTGCTTGCGCTGAGTGATGTCCTTAAAAACGATGCCTACTTTTGAGCTAGAGGGGTGCTCAAGGCGGAAGGCATAGAGATCAAACCAACGGTTTAGAGGTGCTGCGCCATTTTCAAACCGAATTGGTTCACCCGTGAGGGCAACCCTTCCAAAGATCTCAAACCAATGGTCTTCGAGATCTGGCATTAATTGACGCGCTGTTTTACCGACTGCCTGTTCCAATCCCGATTGTTGCTCAAAGGCTGGATTCGCCTCCAAAAAGCGGTAATCGTAGGGCGTATTGTTGGCATCAAACACCATTTCGATGACGCAAAAACCTTCATCAATGGATTCAAAAAGCGATCGATAACGGTATTCCGATTGGCGGAGGGCGGCTTCCACTTGTCTGCGTTCCAGCAACTCAGTTTGCACCTGTTGAAACAAAGCTGCTTGCTGAAGAGCAACACTGACTTGAGCCGCAAGTTGCTGTAGTAAATAAATTTCTGAATCTTGCCACGGGCGTGGAGCCTTACAGTTGTGGGCCACTAGCAAGCCCCACAACTCATCCTTCTGGAGAATAGGCACAACCAGGTTTGCCCTCACCTGAAATTGCGCTAAAAATTCCACATGACAGGGGCTAATATCAGCCGTGTAGATATCGGTTTTTGCCGTCACCAATCCTTGCTTAAACGGTTCGACATAGGTCTCACCAATGCAAGGGTCATAGATACTAATAGGAAGAATTGCCAATGCTGGATCGGCCACGGATTCTACTGTAACGGCACCGCCCCAGGTAGGCGAGAACTCGAACAGAATCACGCGATCGACCTGGAGAAATTGCCGCACCTCATCAACCGTGGTTTGCAGAATGTCCTCTAAATTAAGGGACTGACGAATGCGCTGGGTCATCGCCATAATCAGTCGCTGTTGCTCAAGTTGCTGTTGTACTTGGGTCTGTAGCTGTACTGTTTCTATAGCTGCATTCATTGCCAGATGCAACTTTTCGGGGATAATCTCCCCTTTGACTAAATAATCCTGTGCGCCTGCTTTCATGGCCTGCACCGCGATCGCCTCACTTCCCTGCCCTGTCAGCACAATCACTGGCACACAGTGCGCGCGGGGTACAGAATGCAATTGAGCCAGAAACGCTAAGCCGTCTAAATCCGGCAGGCGATAATCCAGCAGGATGGCATCAACGGGCTGCTGCTGCCATAGCTCTAGCCCTTGTCGCCCTGAGGATGCTTCTAAAAACGTATAGTCATAGTTGCTATCACGCTGTAAATAGCGCTGATAAAGTACCCGGTCTTCTGGGGAGTCATCGACAATGAGGATAATCCGTGCTTTTTGACTCATGGCTCATTCCCAGCTATCCGGCAATATGGTTACTTCAGACTAATATTCTGCCAACGCGTCAATAGAGAGGCTCTAAAGGAAGGGTACCCCATCCCCTACACCCTACACCCCAATCCTTTCCTTCCCTCTAAACGATTTAGCACACGTGCTAACAACTCCGGTTCCAAAATTGGTTTGCGAATGTAGTCATCCCCTCCTGCGGCAAAGGCTTGCACAAGCATGTCTACCTCCTGGTGAGCGGTGAGAAACAGAATCGGCAGATTGCCCCATTTTGAATCATGGCGCACCACTTCGCAGAGTTCAATGCCGTTAAACTCTGGCATTTCAATATCTAAAAGCAGCAGATCGGGCGCAGTGCCCGTCAAGACGTCCCAAAAGCGCTCCGGCTCTTGTAATGTGGTCACTTGCAAGCCCCAGGGTGATAGCACCACGGACACTTGATGGAGAATGATGGGGTCGTCGTCTACTACCATCACCTTACCCGTTGATGAAGACTGCGCATCCAATAACGTCTGGATCGTTTGGAAAATTTGCTCCATTGCTATGGGCTTTTGAAGCAAAGCTCGCACCCCTAACCGAACAGCTGCCACGCGATCGCTCAAGCTATCTTGCCCTGCAAAGATCACCACTGGAATTTGAGCATACTGCTGCTGCAACCTTTCCAGCCAGATTAGACCCTCCTTGTGGCTCTCAACGGTGGTCAAATCCAGCAAAATGACATCCAGTTGCTCGCGAGCAACGATAGGATGGGCGGCGGCTGTATTGGGAGCGACTATCAGCTGTAGCGATCGCGCCGTGGCTTCTACCCGCAACCGTTCGGTTAACGCCAAATCACCATCGACAACCAGTACCCTTGGCAAGCGAGGCTGTGGTGTGATGGCAGTGGTTGCGAGTTTTGGCGGTTGGCTAATTTCTTGTTGTAAGGAGGCGACCCACTGCGCCAACTGCTGAAGCTCGTTGCGGTCTAAAACAAGACCCGGTTGTAGGAAACCCTCAATTTGTCTCGCCAGTATCGATCCTTGCGAGAAACCATAGACGCCTAGCGAGCCCACAAGCTTATGTACAGACTGTTTGGCTTTCTGCTGCAAGTCCGTTGTCAGTGTACCAGCCTTAAGGGCACTAACAGTTTGGACCAATACGTCCAGGTGATCGTTGAACGAATCTTTAAACCGTTCCCAAAGCTCAATCAAGGCTGCATCGACGGCTTCTTGAGAAGCCTTTCCTGTTTGGGTTTCTGGAGACAACTGGGACGGGGAAGCGGAGGGTTTAGTCTTGATCGCGTCTGGTTGAGACGGCGACGTCGATCGCAACCGATAGCCAAAGCCATAAATGGTCTCAATGAAGTCGTGCGTCGCTCCTGCTGCCTTAAGTTTCTGGCGAATGGCTTTGATATGGCTGCTGATCGCACTTTCGGTTGGTGTTTCTTCCATTTCCCAAAGCCGATCGATGATGGCAGAGCGGCGGAAAATCTGCTGAGGGTGCAACAGCAGTAGTTCCAGGATGCCGTACTCCTTGGGCGTTAAATGTAAGAGCTGCTCATCGTAGCAAATTTCATGCGTCAAGCCGTTCAGTTGTAACTTTTCCCACGTCACAACCGGCGCTGCTATGGTTCTACCCCGTCGTTGTAGCGCTCGGATTCTCGCTAAAAGCTCTGGTAGATGAAAGGGCTTGACCATATAATCATCCGCCCCCGCATCCAAGCCCATGACGCGATCGCTCACCCGATCCTTGGCGGTTAGCAGGAGAATTGGCACCTGGCAACCCCGTGTGCGAAGCTGTTTGCAAACGCTGATGCCATCAATTTCAGGAAGATCGATATCCAGCAACAAGAGGTCGTACTCAAATTGCTCAGTTAATGCCAATGCCGATCGTCCCTCTTTGGCAATCTCAACCGTATGATGAGCACTCAGTGACTGCTCAATCAGGAGGCAAATGGCTGAGTCATCCTCCACTAGCAAAATTTTCACGTTGAGTCAGCTTCTGAAACAAGAATGTATCTCACCAAACCGGTTGCAAGCATTTGATATAGATTCGGTTGCAGGTTGATTTGTTTACACGGCTTCTCAATCCGATGAGCCATAGCCTTGTCAAGGCAGGTATGGGCTAAAAGTACGAAATGTGGCGCATACAAATGCAACCGGTTATAAAGTTGCTTGCCCTCGGAATCATATCCTTCTCAGTTTAAGTTGTTTACTTGCTGAGTGCCTTAGTCCCCAGGCAAATCTATGACTCAGGAGTTAAATTAGATAACGAAGGTTAATGAAACTCAAGCGGTATGTCGCTCATGCTGCCTTTACTTCTTGCGGTGCAATTGCAAACGAATGCCAGTCAACTGCGTAACGTGGTACCAGCGGTGCAGGGCTCCGTTCCAAGTACCAGCGTTAGTCAAGAACAGCGACTGAAGGTTATAGAGGAAGAGCTATGGCAGGTGAACCAGCGCCAGAAAGAGTCCGAAGCGGATCAGCAAAAGCTACACGATCGCTCAGCTCCCTCCCGTGTGGACTGCTATCCCTTGTTTCCGCCTGTCAGCGGGTACCCACCGGGCCTTAACACGATTTCATGTTACTGATGGCTAATCTCTACTTTTAGAGTGTTTCGTGCAAACCCGTGCAATTTTTACAATGCCATCATCGATTACACGGTGATAGCTATGTTTGGATTACTCTGGGGCGTTGTGGTTGTTTTAGTGGTGTTCTGGCTACTGGGCTTTTCGCTTCATATTGCTGGTAGCCTCATTCATCTTTTGCTGGTGATTGCGATCGCGGTTGCGGTCTATAACTTCGCAATGAACCGTGACGCACGGCAGTAGACGCACGCCTGTGATGTAAGTCGTTTGATCACAGACCTACCCTTGCTGACAAGCATTGTTCTTAATGCCGTCAGCGGATGTTTTGCGGGAACGCATCAAAACGTAGAAGGGCAGATAACGCTCGCTTTGCGGACAACCTTTTGGCGATCGCTAGATCTGCCCTGCCTTAAAGTACAGGAACGCTCCAAGAGCGCTGAATGTTCAAGCAAGAACCGTTTAGTAGAGCACAAAACCCCATGCCTTTGGCAAGGGGTATCAATGAGCAGGCCATCATACCAGGCAAGCGAATTAGGGCTACTTTTTCGCTTTTGACTTTGCTTTGGTTGCTTTTTCCTCTTTTTCCTCTTTCGCAGGGGCGACTTTTTCCTTAAACAATTTACCAGCCGAGAAGGCGGGTACAGTCGTTGCCGGAATCTTGATCGGCTTGCCTGTGCTGGGGTTTCGCCCTTCACGCTCTTGGCGTTGACGAGCTTCAAACGTACCAAAGCCAACCAGAGTTACTTTATCGCCAGAGGAGACCGCTTCGATGATGGCGTCTACGGCTGCACTCAGTACAGCATCTGCATCCTTCTTGGTGATCGATGCTTTGGCGGCGATCGCGTCCACTAATTCACTTTTGTTCATGGCATGAGCCCTTAGTATTGGTGATTCAAATGTGTGCCGTGATTATAGTTCAGCTATTTGCAGATGGAGCAATAAATCAACATTCAGTTATTATCAATTTCTTCGCATTCGTATTACTCTTATCCCGGTGTAAGATTCACTGGCTCGGTACCATGCCAAAATACGGGGCACAAACTGAGTCAAGATTACCGGATGCAACGCGACGAGCTTCTCCTCTCGTTCGCCTAATTTTGGTCTAAAAGGTGATGTGCCTGACGAAAAATTCATCGCCAGGAATCCTGCGATCGGTTGCAATGAGTTCAGAGCAAGGTGTGCCTAGCGATCCCTGAAACCCTTGACAGAAAGGCGTTTGAGCTGCAATAGCACGACTGTCCCCCTCCCGTTTCCGAGCCGCGAGAGGTCTGAGCCCACGCCCTTCCAGACGCTAAGCTGAGGAGATAAAGGCACCGATCGATCGTGACTGTCTCGGACACCTTGCCGTCTTTGTATGAAGATGGGAAGGCCAAGCAAAGGATAGCAACTGACTGGAAAAAGTGATTCCTTCAGGAAAGGCCTAACCCCCACTAGTAGACCTTGGTGTCAATCTGCTGCCCCCTCCTGACTCCTGACTCCCTTGAACGGTTGCCGAACATCATGCCGAAGAGCGCTAGCTTGCACCCAGAGCCGTCACCCCCCTTATTCGTTCATATTCTTGTAAGTTGCCACAGCCGATGGCGAGATCCGGTTGAGGTAGCGGAAAATCCAGTACTTGAAGATGGTATCCAGGATCACCGGGAACGTCGCGATAAAGAGGAAAATAAAGCTGTGGTTGGGAGGCAGCCCCCAATGCTTAGACAAGCCCTCCAGCAGCACTTCCCAGCCGTGAGGCGAGTGGAAGCCCACAAACATATCCGTAAACAGAATAATGACAAACGCTTTTGCGCTATCGCTTAAGCCATAAACGGTGTCATCAATAAAGGACTTGAGAACAGCAACCTGACGGCGATTAGTTAGCAGCACGACAGCAAAGGCCGCTAGAGCAAAGAGATCTGCAAAGACGTTTTTGATCGCGTCAGAACTGGCACGGCTGTATTCCAATTTGATCTCTTCCGCTCTCTCTTTGAGCTTCTCTTCCACTAACGTTTCTTGCTGCTCTTTGGTCAACGGCTTGTTTGCCTCACCCGTTGATCGCCCCTCACCGATCGTCGCTTCACCTCCGCCTGATCGCTCACCACCGCCTTCATCCGTCAGGCTAGGAGCTCTACCGAGTAAGAAATCAAATTCAAGCCGTTCTTTGAAGGTTTGCAGTTCTTGTAGCGCCTCTTCTTGCAGTTCAAAGTTCAAAAAGGGTTCGGCTGTAACGGGCGAGCGAAACCCATCCACGATCGGGCCAACGATGACCGTCTTCGAAATCTGCTCTGTCAGCAATGGCACGGCAATCAGAATCAGCAAAAAACGAATGGCTGTTTGCGTCTTTGCCTTGGTACTCCGAAAACTCCGCACGACTTGCTGCTCAGAGTTGGGGTCTAAGTCGCGCTTGATGCGGTTAATCGTGCTGGCAATCGTCCGAGGCAAGACGCCAGATTTATCAAAAATTCCAGTACCGTCGTCGAATGTGCCCTCTGACTGCTGGAGTTGCCCGATCATTTGACCATTACTCAACCGCTGATTGCTGAGATCCCCGTTTGGACGCACCATCAACTGAGCTTTCTCACGTTCTGATAGCTGAGGGCTGCCATTTTGCTCAACGGGAATCAGCGACAGCGATTCGGAACGTTGTGGCTGGTACTTTTCGAGGACTTCATCAATAAATTTAAGCTTTTCTAAAATAATGGCCGATCGCTCTTTGTTAGCGAGGGAAGCTGCGCCCTTTAGCGCATCACCCGACCCATCTGTCGTATTAAAAATGAACCGACTCGCCTTGAACTCTGATAAGCGTAGGGTCGCAATCTTGAGGCACTTTCTCAGCTCTTCCTGGAAGACTGCGTTAGAGTTTGCGCCGTATTTTTCAGGATTATTTGCGATCGGTTTGCCATCAAAATGCTCATCCTCGATCGACTTAATCATCAAGACAGCCGCATAGGCTTGATCGAGTGCCCGCTCTGGTGTTTGCTCATACCATCGTCGCATCGAAAAGAGCGATTGCTTCAGACGAGTCCAGAATGTTGTTTGCATGACACAAATAGGTGCAGAATGTGCAGAGTCTTAAGCGGAGGCGATCACGATTTGGTAGCCTGGAGTGAGGAAGACGAGGCTCGATCGCGCGGCACGAGAGCGAACGTTAAGAGCGCTTAGTAATAGTAACAAAATCAGTTGAGAGCAGGAGTGAGTAGTGAACCAATTTGGGTCATAGGCGCGGTACGCAGCGGTAAGACGGCTTTTCTAGTGAGCCAATTTCGTCGATGGGTAGAATCTGGCATGGGAAGATTCGGCGATTCTACTAAAGATGCTCATAGAGATCTAGCGGCACTGCCGCTGGGGAATCGCAAGCGCGCTATGGCTGCGTCCGCATCGATCGTCCGGCCTCTACCTGCTGGTGGTCTAGCACCCGGTGTCCTCGTTTTAGCCGCCATCGGGGACAACCGGATTGATCTGCTCGATCGTCTGACAGCTGACACTCAGAGCGGCGTTTCCTTACGCGCTACAACGCCACTCGGCTTTTTTCAAGAAGAGGTCATGCTGTTCTGGTCGTTGCTCATTCAGCAGCTTGACTTAAAAGCGCAGTTTCCCGTGCGGCTGGCACCCGAAAACGAGCAAGAGTTGGCAACCCAGCTCTGGCGATCGACACTTGATCGAGCGATCGGGCAGCAGGCAACCGTGACCGAAGAGCGGTTAGTACGACGGTTACTGGATTTACTCCAATTAGCGGCACTGGCAGGGATTCCCCTCACCGATGTGCCAACGATTTTAGACCAGGGGCTTGAGGGGCAAACAGACGCGCTCCCCTTACCCGATGCCGAGGTTGGCGAACTGCTGGAACGCTGGCAGCAATGGTGCCTGGAGCGAGGGCTGTTAACCTACGGCATCATCGCAGGAATGTACCGGCAGTACTTACTGCCTAACCCCACCTACCAGCAGCAGTTGGCACAGCGCTATCAACTGCTGCTGGCGGATGATGTGGATGAGTATCCGGCGATCGCCCGGACGCTCTTCGAGGCGTTGCTGGATGCGGGTGCTACAGGCATCTTTACCTACAACCCGGATGGTGCTGTCCGTCTTGGCTTGGGTGCTGATCCTGTCTATCTAGCAGGGTTGGCAGACCGTTGCCGTATCGAAACATTGCCAGAGCGTTCTGTTCCTTGCCTGGGCAACGAGTTGGGTGAGTCGATCGTTGCTCTGGTCACAGATCCAATTTTCTTTGCCAGCTTACCCGAAACCATTCAGGTAATTCAGACGACCTCGCGCGCTCAACTACTGCGTCGCACTGCCGAAATCATCATTGACGCTGTGCAGACCCAGCAAGTTCAGCCTCGTGATCTGGCTGTGATCGCTCCTGGCGTAGACGCGATCGCCCGCTACAGTTTGACCGAGATGCTTGCGCCTCACCAAATTTCCGTCGAAGCGCTTAACGATCAACGTCCACTGGCAAGTTCACCGCTGATTCGTGCCCTACTAACCCTACTCACGCTGGTTTATCCTGGCTTGGGGCGGTTGGTCGATCGCAATGCCATTGCCGAAATGTTGGTCGTTTTAAGTCAGGAGGCAGAAGGCAGAAGGCAGGAGGCAGAGGGCAGAGGGCAGGAGGCAGGGCCAATCCAACAAACCTTTTCATCCGTTAGCCCTTATCCTTCATCCTTCTCGATCGATCCTGTACGTGCGGGTCTGCTGGCTGACTATTGCTTCGTCCCCCATCCCGATCGTCCGCGACTGCTGCCAGCCACAACCTTTCCCCGGTGGGATCGGTTAGGGTATCAGGCAAGCACGGCGTATCAGGCGATCGTGCAGTGGATTGAAACCCAGCAGCAACAGTTAGAACAACGTCTGATCCCCAATGCGGTCTCGTTGCTTGATCGTGCCATTCAGCACTTCTTGTTTGGGGGTGGTTCCCTACCGTTTGAGCAAGTATCAGCGTTACGTCAACTCATCGAAGCAGCTCAACACTACTGGGAGATTGATAGCAGGCTGCGGCATCGCCAACGCTTTGATGCGCCTGCCTACATGACCGTGTACCGCTTTATCCAGCTTTTGCAAAGCGGCACGATTACAGCAAACCCGTTTCCCGTTCGCCCGATCGGCCCCGCCAGTAATGCTATCTTGCTGGCAAATGTGTTTCAGTACCGTTCCAGCCGCCGCGCCCATCGCTGGCAATTTTGGCTTGATGCCGGTTCACCCCGTTGGCTCAGCGGAGTCGATTCACTCTTTGCAGCTCCCTTGTTTCTACAAAATTGGTCAGGACGACCGTGGACGGCTGCTGACACGATGGAGGCGAATGAACGTCGTTTGCGACGGATTTTGCTTGATTTGCTCAGTCGCACCGAGGAGAGGGTCTACCTCTGCCATAGTGATTTGGCAACGAATGGCCAAGAGCAAACAGGCGCGTTATTGTCATTGGTGAATGCAGCAGTCCCCCTTAATTTTGATTAATGGTGCAAGAGAGCATCTCAAAGCGCTACCAATGAAAGCGTTACGATAAATAAGCGTTAGCTCACTGGCCTTGCCTAGTTGATGGTAATGCTGTTTTTACCCGGCGCGATCGTTGAAGCATGAAGCCAGAGCTCAGTACGAGTGTCAGAAAACTACCAAAAATTTCGGACGGCTCCGGTACCCCAGCAACTTGCACGGCATTGATTTTTGTCTCTTCCAACCTTAGGGCGCGTCATCAATTAAGCCCCGAAATCTTTGTCAGCAGCAGTTTTGCGCCCGTTCCAACACATGAGGCTAGGGCTGAAACCTTTGCTAGAAGTAAGGCGTAGTCGTAATTGATGACAGCCCCAAGGGAAGTGCCCACATCAAGCGAGCGAGCATAGATACCATCAAGTCGGGCTGTGTAAGTACCATCAGCTAACAGCGTCTTTTGCCAAAGTCGCTTGAACACTCTTGTTGACGTCAAAACGGAATGGGTCACAATTGCTTTGAGAATCTAGCCAGCCGGAGGTTCAAATGAATCTAATACGCTTCTGGTTTTATTATTGAATAACCCGAAGAAAATACCACGAAAGGCCGAGGCTGACTCAACTTGTGGATTGTCAGTAGACGCTTGAAGGATTAAGTTGGCACTAAAGTAAAATAAGAAAGTATCACTATTCGAGCCCAAAAAGCTGCCAATCACCTGAGTTGTGCTATTGGCAACACCGAAGTATTTAATCCCCTCACCCATTACGATTATTGCGATCGCCCATTAGCCCGAGAAGTTGACGCCAGCGGGGAGGGCGATTGGTGTGGCGCATTGAGGGAGGCATTCGTCAACCTTCCGTCTACTGGTTGCTGTAAAAACGAAAAACCGGGTTTCTTAGAGAAACCCGGTTTCGATCTAGATGGGGGCAGAGGGACTTGAACCCTCACGATCTTGCGATCAACGGATTTTCATCCTCTTACAGCTTTCGCTGCTGCCAACAGGGTTTACTGCTGGTTTTGAGAATTGGACTCTCCCTTTACCCTCGACTATACGTTAGGGTAGCTCCCGTCGAGTCTCTGCACCTTCCGAAAGAAGTTTTGAGTTTTGAGTTTTGGGTTTTGAGTTGAAACAATGACTCAAACCCTAAAATCTGTCACACAACACTACATTTTCGGCTTGGCTCAGGATTGCCGTGTCGGGAAGGGTTTAGGGTTTAGGGGGTTGGGTGTGAAAGCAACGCTGTTCTGAATTAACTCAAAACCTTCGCTTTTATCCTTTAGCCTTCAGCCTTTAGCCTTCATTCCCGCTTTAGGTTTCCCTGAGTTTGAGAGCGGTCACTTGATCGATTTCTCCATCAAGGCTCAGTTATCTAAGTCCGTTGCGTCTACCATTCCGCCATGCCCCCGTTTCTGGAGTCGTATATCCATTTGTTTATTCCACCATCAATTGAGGCGTTTGTGCAACTTCCTTTTGATTTTCTATGAGAGCCTCACCCAAAGAATACGGACAAGATGCTTCAGCAACGGCATTCCAACCCCTTTAACTGGCATCTTTCACGCTATTGCTTTGGAGCATCGCCATAAAAGTAGTAATCGGCGGTATAAGGCACACGTACTTCTGCATCTTGATGATCGCGATCGCATCCATCAGTAGGCGCTTTGCCGCCAACGGTATGCAGGCGTTGAATCCAATTAACTGAACTAAAGGCACCCTCAACGTAATGAAACTTGACCTTGAGTAAAAGCCAGGGAATGGCATCCGCTTGGGGTGCATCAACTTTGGCTTGAAGCTTGCCCACCAGCGTGCTGCGATCGTTCATCTGCCAACTGGGTCCCGCAAAGTGTTTACCGACGACAGTTTGGCTCTCATTGCTCAAGGTTGCTTCTGGTGCCTTCAACAGCCACTTGAACGCAGTCGGGCCTGGTACTGCATGGCAGAGGTAGATCTGATCACCTTTAGCAACGAGATGGCTTTGCAGTTGTTGATCAGTCGGCACCCGCAGGCTGTCAGGAATCTGTAATGACTGGGATATTTGCACCGCAGGAGCTTGCGCGATCGCTCTGACTCCGCTCATCACTGCGACCAACACCCAAAAGCTGTTTTGAAGCAACGTGATTTGGTTCATATTAATCTGACCCTATAAGCCAGGTACTAAAGGAGTATGGGCTTGACATCGTAACCGCTTCAACCGCTCGTAGCTTGCCAGATACCGCGAGTGTATCCTGCTTTGACTTTGCTCCAGGCAAAAAGAACCGCAAACATCCTACTGAGGCAAACAAGCCTTCCAAAAATCCCAAACAGAAAACAGCATTAGCGGCAGGCAAGCGGTAGAATGTTGGCAACTGCTTAATCCCCTGCTATTTCTCTCTATGGATATCACAGTTGCGCTTCTATACCTGGTTTTGGCGGGTGCCTTCTTGTTAGTTGTTCCGGCTGGTTTGTATTTTTATTTGAATACTCGCTGGTACGTAGCAAGTTCGTTTGAACGGGCGTTTATGTATTTCCTGGTCTTCATGTTTTTTCCAGGGCTGCTGTTGCTCGCTCCCTTCCTCAATTTCCGCCCCAGACGTCGTGAAATTGCCTAGCTAAGCAGCGATCGCTACGATGTCTTTTATTCTTCTTTGGCTTCTAAATGCGACGGATTGATGTCCTGGGAATTGGGTTTGGAGTTTTCGCGGCGGGTGGCATTGCCTATCTACTTCTACAAAGCACTGGCCTAGACAGCACAACAGCAGGCATCTGGACGCAGGTAGCCCTGGTGGGTGGTCTGCTGGGTTGGATTGCAACGTATGCCCTACGAGCAGTAACCCAAACCATGACCTACAACCAGCAAATCAAAGACTATGAGGAAGCGGTGTTGCAAAAGCGCCTGGAAGAGTTGACTCCTGAAGAACTGGCGAAGCTTCAAGCGGAGATTGAGGCGGAGAAGGAGAATAAGGGAGTAGGGAGTGGGGAGTAGGGAATGGGGGAAAGAGTTTCGAGTTAAAACTCTGTGCCTCCGTGTCTCTGCGGTTTTCTACCTGCTGCCTTCTTCTAACAACCAACAACTAACAACCAACAACTTTCAATGACTTCGATTTCGCAATGCTTTGAAACTCTGCGTGACCATGCTCGCTGTGCGTTGATTCCATTTATTACAGCGGGCGATCCAGATCTGGAGACCACAGCAGAAGCATTGCGGGTGCTTGATCGCAGTGGGGCTGATCTGATTGAACTGGGCGTGCCGTACTCCGATCCGTTGGCGGATGGGCCTGTGATTCAGGCAGCGGCAACGCGAGCCTTGCAGCAGGGCACCCGGTTGGATCAGGTGCTAGAGGTGGTGCGATCGGTCAGTCCGACGCTGCGATCGCCTATTATTTTGTTTACCTACTATAATCCCATCCTAAACCGGGGCATTGACACCTATTTACAGCAGATTGCGGCCGCTGGCGTCCGTGGCTTGGTGGTACCCGATTTGCCGCTGGAAGAAGCCGCCACGCTACTCCAACCCGCAAAGGAATACGGCATTGAAGTGACGCTGCTCATTGCGCCTACCAGTCCTAAAGAGCGGATTTTGGCGATCGCAGAGCAATCGCAGGGGTTTATTTATCTGGTCAGCACAACGGGCGTCACAGGCGTCAGGGCACAGGTGCAGGCACGCGTCAAAGATTTGCTGCTAGAGTTACGCAACGTCACCGATAAACCGATCGGTGTTGGGTTTGGCATTTCACAACCGGAGCATGCCCGTCAAGTGATGGAATGGGGTGCCGACGCAGCGATCGTGGGCAGTGCGTTTGTGAAGCGACTGGCGGACGGGACACCCACGCAAGGCTTGCAAGCGATCGAAACGTTTTGCCAAAGCTTAAAGGCAGCTATTACATCCGTGTAAAGCCTTGATGGATGGCTGCTGAATACTATTTGAGGGGACTGCCACGATTGCGTTAGTCGCTAGTTGACGCTTTGGGAAGAAACGAGCGCCTCCTTCAGCGAACTGTAAATATTTTTGAAGCAATATAAAGATTTACAAATTTTTTACGGGATTTATGTTTTTCTGGATAATTATAACGGGGTTCGGTAAAATCACTGGCTTGGGGAATGGCAACGCTTGATTCCTCATGTCTTGGTTCGTGTGTCTCGATCTTTCTAAAAGTTAGACTGGCAGGAGATTTCAAGCTTTTTTGTCGCGGTTAAGCCATCCTGCTGTAGATTAATTCAGTGGTTCGCATCTACGGTTTGCTTATGTTCTCAGTTCTGTGTAATTACTGAACTGAATTGTCGGATGAGCGTGAGGAGTGCGTTTTTTGAAGAAACTGCCAAGACTGGGGTATCTCCGCGTCTTCGCAGCCTGGTTTTTGCTCGGAGGGGTAATCTCTTCGGCTTTGCCTGTTGTTGCTGATGACGTTGTGGTCACGAATACTGCTTCGGCGCGGTTTAAAGACAGGCCGGGCGGACCTGATCGGGCTGCGAATTCTAATCCGACGACCTTTACGGCGGCAGCAAGCCGATCAAGCTTAGAAATTGTTAAAACGGCTGATCGGGCTTCTGCGGAACCAGGTGATACGGTCGTTTACCGTTTGCAAATTAGAAATACTGGCGAGACAACCGTTACGCCACTGCGGGTTACAGATACCTTGCCGCTTGGCTTGCAGTATGTTAAGAACTCGACCCGTGCCTCGATTGGCACTGGTGGGAACTCGGCGTCGGTTGCGATCGCCGCTCCAACGGTCAGCGGTCGTACAATCACGTTCATCTATCCCAGCCTTGCGCCGAAGCAAACGCTATCGCTGGTGTACGCTGCACTGCTCACGCCTGACTCTATCCGAGGGACGGGTAGAAACCTGGCAGTGGCACAAGGGCAAACAGCCACGACTCCCATCCAGAGCAATACTGCCAGCTATCGGCTACAAATTCGCCCCGGCATCCTGGCGGATTGCGGCACCATTATCGGGCGCGTCTTTGTTGATAAAAACTTTGATGGCGAACAGCAGCCTGGGGAGCCTGGAGTTCCTAATGCGGTCATTTTCATGGATGACGGCAACCGCATTACAACCGATGCTGCAGGCTTGTTTTCACTGTCTTACGTTATTGCAGGCACCCGGACTGGCACGCTGGATCTGACCAGTCTGCCCGGCTATACGATTGCGCCTAACCTCTATCGCATCGAAGCCAACAGCCCTTCTCGTCTGGTGCGGTTGGCTCCGGGGGCGACTGTGCGCATGAATTTTGCCGTTACACCGAGCTTTAAGGAAGGGGGACGGTAGGATGCGAAATGTAACCCTGAGTCTGGCGTTGCTGTCCTCACTGTTTGGTGCCTTTGCCACGATCGCGCCGACTCATGCTCGTGAGTTTGCCAATCCTAAGTTTGCCGATCGTAAGTTTGCTCAAGGTGAGCTTGCCAAACGTGACAGACTGAGCGCCTCTGTGCTTGCCCTAGCTGAACTGTCGGCCGAATCACCGAAGGCTGCCAATGCGTCACCACTAAAGGCGAGCTATCCAGTAAAGCGAGACGATCGCAACACTAACACGCTTGCCCAAGCGCCAGATCCTCCGGCTCCTGCAACGGCTCCGGTTGCCACCGCTGTGCGCATTCTGGCACCTCAAGCATCGACTACAGGCGAACGATCGACCAGCCTGATTGTGCAATATCCGCCTGGGACGAAGGTGCAGGTCACGGTCAACAAAAAGCCGATCGATGCCGCCATTCAAACCCAGACTCAGCCAACGGCTGATAATGCGGTGACACAGGTGTGGTACGACATCCCGCTACAAGAGGGCGAAAACACCCTGACGGTACAGCCTGAGGGCGGTACACCCGTGAGTGTCACCGTTACAGTGAAAGAGTTGGCGGCGCGTCTGGAGTTTTTGCCTGCCAGCGATCCGCGTATACCTGCTGATGGGCGATCGGCTGTCACGGTCGAGGGGCGCATCACCGATGAAGCGGGTCAGGTAATTCCGCAGGATGTGATTGTGACGCTGACTGCCAGTGCCGGTAAGTTTGTCGGTGTTGACCAGGACACCGAGCGACCAGGGTTTCAAGTGCTGGCACGAGAGGGCAAGTTTACCGCGCAGCTTCAGTCCAACCTGGCACCTCAAAAGGTACGCATCCGTGCTGCCGTTGACTTGCGAGAGGCCAAGCCAGTCCAGGCAGATGACGCAAACCCTAACCGTCCGCTGCCACCGATTCAGAAAGCCAACGATGGTCGATCGCGGTCTGAGCCAGTCATCAGTCCTGCGCCGCTTGCCCCGCTAGCGGGTCTTTCCCCCCAAATTCCTGAACTCGAAGCCTACACCCAGGTTGAGTTCATCACCAATTTGCGCCCCTTCATTATGTCGGGGTCAATCAACTTCCGCCTGGGCGCACCCGGTACAGACTACTACGGGAGCCTGACCGATTTCCTCAACCCCAACCGCATCAATGACGGGTCGCCCCGCTTTGACTTTGGTGCAGCGGCGTTTGCCTCTGGGCGGATTGGCGAATGGCTTTTCACGGGTGCCTTCAACAGTCAGCGTCCCCTAAACCAGACCTGTGACGGCACCACCAATCTGTTTCGGAATACGCAGTCATGCGATCAGACCTATCCCGTTTACGGTGATAGCTCGACGACCGACTATCTCACGCCCTCCATCGACAGTGTCTACTTAAAGCTAGAACGCACGTCTAAGGTGCCGGGAGCCGGATCGGACTTCGCCATGTGGGGCGACTACAGCACGCCTGAGCTTGCGACGGCCTCGCAGTACTACACGGCGACCAATCGGCAACTGCACGGCTTTAAGGCCAACTACAATCTGGGCAATGTTCAGATTACGGGTTTTTACGCCAACAATCTGGAAGGGTTCCAGCGCGATGCCTTTACCCCCAACGGCACCAGCGGTTACTACTTTCTTTCGCGACGCTTAGTCAAGTCTGGCAGCGAACTGGTCTTCCTGGAAACGGAGGAACTGGGTCGCCCTGGCACGCTGGTCGAGCGGAAGCAACTCTTCCAGGGGCAAGACTACGAAGTGGACTACGATCGCGGGTCACTGCTGTTCCGCCGTCCGGTACAAACGACTGACTTTGACCTGTTTGGGCGGACGTTGATCCGCCGTATTGTGGTCACCTACCAGTACGAAGGAACGGGTAAAGACACCAGTCTGTACGCAGGACGGGCGCAGTACAACTTTTCCCATACTCCTGGAGCCGAAAGCTGGTTCGCGGCCAGCTACCTGAACGAAAACCAAGGCGATCGCACGTTTGCGCTGTTTGGCTTAGACTCGCTGATTCCGCTCGGCAAAGATGCCAAGTTGATCGCGGAGTATGCCCGGTCAACCAACGATTCCATCTTCCGGGGCACCATTCGGGGCAATGCGTATCGAATCGAGCTTAACGGCAAGCTGGCAGCTGGCATTCTAGCGCGGGCCTATTATCGATCGGTTGAAGAAAACTTCGCCAACGATGCCACGTTTAGCTTTACGCCGGGGCAAACCAACTACGGAGCGGAACTGTCTGCGAAGGTGTCACCGTCCACTCGGTTGCTGTTCCAGTTCGATCGCGAAGTTAACTTTGGCATTGCCAGCGCCGTTACGGGCATCACGTCGGTTGCAACGACGGGGCTAGTCGACCTGTTTAACCCGAACCGAGACCCTATACCGGGGACACGAGTAGACAACAGCTTGACAACCGTTCGGTTCGGCGTGCTGCAAAAGCTGGGGATTGCGGAAGTTGGCTTTGACTTTGTGAATCGCACCCGCGAGGATCGGATCGACCCACGCTTGCTGGATCAGGGGAGCAGCCAGTTTGTTTCACGGTTGAATGTACCGTTGACGCAAACACTCCTGTTCCGCGCCCAAAACGAAACCAACGTGGGAACACCCGATCCGCTGTATCCCAATCGCACAACCGTAGCGCTCGACTGGGCAGTCATGCAAGGTGTGACCTTGCGCCTGGCGCAACAGTTCCGGGATGAAACGAGTGTCTACCGCACCAACTCCGTCACGAGCCTGGACACGATCGTCGATCAACGTCTGACCGAAAATACGTCCTTCACAGGGCGGTATTCCATCCTCACAGGTGCGAATGGGTTGACTAATCAAGGGGCGATCGGGCTGAATCACCGGATCAAAATTGCCCCTGGGCTACGAGCGACGATCGGCTACGAGCGCATCTTTGGCGACATCTTCGCTTACACCACGGCAGGACAACAGTTTGCCCAGCCTGTGGCCGTCGGTCAAAGCGCCGCGTCTTTAGGCATTACCAGTGGTGACAGCTATAGTGTCGGGCTGGAGTACCTGGACAACCCCAACTTCAAAGCAACGGGACGCTATGAATATCGCTCCTCCAAAGCGGGCGATAACATGGTCATCACTGCCGGGGCAGCAGGCAAGCTATCGCCAGCCCTGACGGCTTTAGCACGGTACGAACAGGGCAACTTTGCGAACCAGTTGCTTACGGGTTCTGGCCTGGGTGACACGATCAACCTCAAAGTGGGGCTCGCCTATCGCGATCCCAGCAGTGACAAGTTCAACGCCCTCTTTCGTTACGAATATCGCCAGAATCCCTCCTATACGCCTGATACGCTCCTGGTCAGTAGCGGCACGGGGTCTACGGTCAATCTGTTTGCGTTGGAAGCCATCTACGCGCCAAATTATCGCTGGGAGTTCTACGGCAAGTTTGCGCTGCGAAGCACCAAATCCTACCTGGCAAGAGATTTGCTGGGCACCAACTCGATTACGCTGGCGCAGTTACGTACCAGCTATCGGTTAGGCTATCGCTGGGATATTGCGGGTGAAGTACGCTGGCTGGGGCAACCCGACAGCGGCTATCAGGAAGTTGGCTTTGTGGCTGAAATTGGCTACTATGTCACGCCAAACTTACGAGTGGCAGCCGGTTATAGCTTTGGCGATGCCCAGGATCGAGACTTTGGCGATCGCAATCGGGGTGGCTTTTTCGTTGGCTTGAGCCTGAAGCTGGATCAGCTCTCTGACATCTTCGGCTTTAGACGCAACGTTGCTCCACCGCAGCAGCAGGAATCAGCCATTAAACCTGTAGCAGACGCGTCTGTGGCTCCAGCCGCCGCGCCCGATGGAGGAGCAGGGAAATGAATCGACAGCAAGTAAGCCGATATCGGTTTTTGGGTATAGGGTGCGGGGAGCAAATGATTACACTGTCCACAGTTCTGCTTGCGCTTTCAACGGGTGCTGTGTTCGCTCAAACGCCACCAGCGCTACCATCCGTCAAGGTGACAGTCACGAGTAACCAGGATGGCATCCAGGCAGATGAAGGCTTGACCTTACGGGAGGCGATCGCGATCGTCAACGGCACGCTGCCGCTAGATAAACTCTCGCCAACCGAACAGGCCCAGGTGCAAACGTTAACAGGCGACGCATCTTCTCAGATTGCCTTTAAGCTGCCAGAGGGGCAAACCACGATTCGTCTGACAGATGTGCTGCCTGCACTCCAACGCCCCGGTTTAGTGGTTGACGGCACGACCCAACCGGGCTACCAGGCAGAAAAGTCAGCCATTAATGAACTGCCCATGCCGGTGCCGGTGGTGGCGATCGCGCCCACCGAAGGCAAAGAAGTCTTTCGAGGGCTGACCGTTGCTGCCGATGGTATTACCATTCGAGGGCTGAGCCTTTACGGCTTCACCTCAACCCATCGCGAGACAGCCAGCACGCCGCCTGCCGATATTTTCATTACCCATCGGTTGCCTCCACCGGATATTAGTAAGCAGCCCACACCCGCCAACTTCGCGCCGTATTACAAAGACGACGTCCCGGTTCAAAACGTGGTGATCGAGCAGAATTGGCTGGGGATCGCACCGGGCGGGCAGGCATCAGGAGCTACTCAAACCACTCCCCGTTCGGCCTTTGGGGTGTCTGTGTTTGATGGCACGGGCACGACCATTCGCCGTAACTGGATTGCCGATCACGACGGTAGCGCCATTATTACCTCAGTGCATGCCGAAAAGCTGCAAGTCAGCGAGAACGTGATTACCGGCAACGGTGTAGCAGGCATGCCAGATGCTATTCGCTTAGAAGGTGCGGTTAATCAATCCCAAATTACGGGCAATCTCATCTGTGCGAACGATGGCAGCGGTGTGTATCTGTTTAAGCCCAATGGAGCTGTGGCGATTAAAGATAACCAGATTATCTTCAACGGTAGGCGCTTACGGCGGGCCGCTGTTTACCTGATGGGGAGCAACCATCAAGTGACGGGTAACCAAATTCGCTATCAAACAGGCCCCGGTGTGGTGGTCGCCGCCTATCCTACCAGCCGTCAGAATCAGATTGAGACGAATCGGTTCTCTGATCTGGAAGGGCTGAGTATTGATCTGGTCACTCAGCAAGGGACGGGTGTCTACGGCTATGCCGACCCTGTCATTCCTCAAGGCACGGGCGTTTATGAGTATCAGCGAGGCGATGGTATTAACCCGCAACGGGATACGCCCAACCGCCGTCAGGAAAACGGCAACGCCGCGATCGAGGCTCCCCAGTTCGCCAGCAAAGAGTTTTTCATTCTAGACACGGGCTCGGTAAAACCATCGGTGCAGGTGTTTGGGACAGCAGACCCTGGCTCTAAAATTGAGCTTTATCAAGTCTCTGGGAAAGACGATGGCTACGGTCCCTTAAGTGAACCAATCGCGACCGCCGATACCGACGCGAAGGGCCACTTTAGCGCGACGATCGCCATCATGCCAGGCGAGCAAATTAGCGCGATCGCCACTGACCCACGGTATGGCACCTCAGAGCCTGCCCGCCTGGCCACTGTGCGATCGCTCGATCCGGCGGCTACTCCAACCTTTCCGGCAGCGCAGCCACTCACCTCGCCGCCCCGGTGCACAACTCCCGTTGCCCAGGAGCCTCCAGCCCCCGAACCGCCACCCAAAGTGGTTCGTCTGACGGTGCCCAGAAGCGTTCACTTTGCGCTCGACAAATCCTTCATCAGTCCCGCGTCGGCTAAAGTGCTCGATCGTATCGCTCAGGTTCTAGTCGAGAATCCATACATTCTGGTAACCATCGAAGGGCACACCGATCCCCGCGCCAGTGATGTTTACAACCTGGCGCTGGGCGGACGACGCGCGCTTGCCGCACGGAACTACCTGTTGCGAAAAGGAATTGCTCCAGAGCGAATGACGATTCGCTCGCTGGGTGAGCGTCAGCCCATTGCGGGTGGCAATACGCGGTTAGACTACGCCCGCGATCGACGTGCTGAGTTCATTTACCGTGATGCCAGAGACATTGAAGTCATCATCCAGGAACAAGATTTGCAGATCGAACCATGAGCCAACCGGCGATCGTGCCAGTCTCGCTTGAATTATTTCCCGTGACCTTGTGTGAGGCTTGATGAACCGTCCCCTAAAGCGCTTTCTTTCCCTCTCTTCTGTGAGCCTGCTTCTCGGCTCTCAGACGTTGCTGCCATCGTCGCCCGTCCAGGCTCAGGTATCGCTTGGTCCAAACGGTTGCCCGGCGGGTACCACAGAATCACCCACGACGAACCTCGTGGCTAACAGCACCTTCACCATCTCACCAGGTGTTATCGGTGCGATTCCGGCCAATAATCCGGCTAGCTTTACCAGTACAACGCCCTACCGTGGCGATCGTGTGTATCCCAGTGATGATGTCGGTGGTCTTTCGATTCAGAATGGTCCACTCATTGACCCCACCACGCCTGCTGTTGTGAATGGTCGCGGGGTGACCGCAGCAGAAGCGGCTCAAGCAAATGTGGGTAATTCGCCGATTAACACCTACCTTTACTCAAACCCAAACCAAAGCGCGACTGCACCTGGTCAATCTGCCTTTCCGAATCCGATCGTTTGGCGGCAAACGGTGAGCAATCTCCTACCCAACACGACGTATAACTTTAAAGGTCTCTTCTTCAACCTGTTGGTGAACACAGGTGCACCAGGCAGTAACGGATTTCCACCCCAAATCCGCCTACAGGTCAGTACAGATGCGACTGGCACCACCTTTATTCAGCCCACCACCACGCTAGGTGTCGGAGATGGTTCTGCGGTGCCAGGCTTCCCTAACATTGCCAACGTGCGGCAGGCGTGGATTCCAACCCAGTTTGCGTTCACCACAGGCCCAGCTCAAACCTCAGCCGTTGTCCAAATTTTGGACGAAGCGAACACCACCTTTGGGGACGATTTTGGCTTCACGGCTTTGAGCATTCGGCAGTGTGTTCCGAACACGCCGCCGTTAGGAGTCGCAAAGCAAGCTGGTGCGCCTACCCAAAATCCAGACGGCACTTATACGATTCCCTACACCATTCGTGTGCGGAACTTTGGTCAGGCGGGTCTATCGCCACAGCTTGACCTGCTTAACTTGCAATTGACAGATAATTTGGCGCAGACGTTTGCCGCCGCGACTCTGAATTCGGTCACCAATATCCAGAGTGCAACGCTAACCGTCAACCCCAACTTTAATGGTCGTACCAATCAGAACCTGCTACAGGGAACCGATACGCTGGTGGCTGGGGCGACTGCGATCGTGACGTTTAACGTCAATATTACGCCTGGGACGGGTGCCAACGGGTTTGGCCCCTTCAATAACACCACCACTGGAACCGCAACCAATCAGTTAGGGACGCCCGTCAGTGACCAATCTACTGATGGTGCAAATGCCGACCCGGATAATGATGGCAATCCTGGTAACAACAACACCCCAACGTCCGTTACACTCAGACCTGGTGGCGGTGGCGGCGGCACTGGCTCATTCCGCTTGATTAAACGCATTACGAACGTTGTGCGGAATGGTTCAGCGTTAGGTGGTGTAAACTTCAGCACCTTTATTGATGGTGCGGGTGATGATGACAATGCGCCTGGGTTGACTCAATTGCAGCCAGGAAGCGCACCGATCGGTCAAATCAATCTTGATCCGGCAACGGTCAAACTCCAGAGTGGTGACGATGTGGAGTACACGGTTTACTATCTATCAGATGGTACGGGTACAGCGATCGGTGTTAGTCTGTGTGACCCCATCCCCCTCGGCACATCGCTCATTGCGAACTCCACTCAGATACGACGCAACAATGGCGCGATCGATACCGCCGGAACAGTGTTTGCACCCCTTGCACCGTTGCCAGCCGGAAACACATGCCCCGATGCCAATAACCAAAATGGCACCGTGATCTTTGACCTGGGTGATATTCCCAACACCACAGGAAGTAACTTTGGCCTGGTGCGTTTTCGCGTTAGAGTCAACTAATTGTGGTTAGTTGTTGGTTGTTCGTTGTTAGTAGGGGCGCACACCTGTGTGCTTCTATGAGAAATATTGATGTTAGATTCCTGTTCCTGAGCACGGTACATGGCTTTAAGTTTGAGGCAGAAGACAGGAGGAAAGCCCGTGTTCTCTCTGCTTTTGCCTTCTGTCGTTTCACCACCCCACTTGACTAGAAAACGCTGTCCATCTAAAAACTAAAAACTAAGAACTAACAACCTTTAAGGTGTACCGCTATCTGCTGTTTCATAAACCCTATGATGTGCTGTCCCAATTTACGGATGACGGCACAAACGGCGTGCGGCAAACGCTCAAAGACTATGTTCCGGTAGCAGGCGTTTATCCCGTTGGGCGGCTCGATCGCGATAGCGAAGGCTTGCTCCTCCTGACCAATCACGGATCGCTGCAACATCGTCTCAGCGATCCTAAGTTTCACCATCCGCGCACCTACTGGGTGCAGGTTGAGCGGGTGCCGGATGAGGCGGCTCTTCAACAGCTTCGGCAGGGCGTGATGATTCAGGGCACCAAAACCCGTCCAGCAACCGTTATGCTCTTACCCGAAGAACCTGCTTTGCCGCCCCGCGACCCGCCCATTCGGTTTCGTAAAACCGTGCCAACAGCCTGGTTAGAACTAACGCTGACCGAGGGGCGTAATCGTCAGGTGCGCCGTATGACCGCTGCCGTCAATTTCCCGACGTTGCGACTGGTACGCGTGGCGATCGGCCATCTCCAACTCACTGGACTGGCTCCCGGTCAATGGCGTGATCTGACTCCCGATGAACTCCACCCGTTGCAAGCCCTTTGTCAGTAGAATAGAAGCCTATGGAACGCGAAGTTATTACCCTCCTGTCCCCCCGGGAAATCGACAAAATGCGTCAGGCGGGACACCTGGCCGCAGAGCTACTGCACCACCTATCATCCCTGGTGCAGCCCGGTGTGAGTACCCTCGCACTCAACGATGAAGCCGAACGCTGGACTCAAGCGCATGGTGCTAAAAGTGCCCCTCTGGGCTACAAAGGATTTCCCAAATCCATCTGCACCAGTGTTAATGAGGTGGTTTGTCACGGCATCCCCAACGCGAAGCAAATTTTGAAAGACGGCGACATCATCAACATTGATGTCACGGTCATTTTGGATGGCTACCACGGGGATACCTCCAAAATGTTTTTTGTTGGAGAACCGTCTCCGATCGCTCGTAAACTGGTGGAAGTCACCGATGAATGCCGTCGTCGGGGCATTGAGGCCGTCAAACCCGGTGCCAAAATCGGCGATATCGGCGCGGCGATTCAAGAATATGCCGAAGCGCAAGGCTTCTCAGTCGTACAAGATTTTGTGGGACATGGCATTAGCCGCATTTTTCACACGGCACCACAAATTCCTCACTACGGCAAAGCGGGTACGGGTAAAAAACTGCGACCGGGGATGGTCTTCACCATTGAACCCATGATCAATGAAGGCACCTGGGAAGTAGAAGTGCTTGCCGACAAGTGGACAGCGGTCACTCGCGATCGCAAGCTCTCCGCCCAATGCGAACACACGATCGCCGTCACTGATACAGGCGTCGAAATTCTTACCCCCTACCCCGGTGAAGATATTCCAGAAGGATAAGCATTGCTTTAATAAAAATTGGAACCTAGTTTGAGTTGTACTGACATGGTGCAGCTCAAGCTTTTAGGCAATTAGCCATGAGAAATTACTTAAATATATTATTCAGACAGCTTCTAATTTTATCAGCACTTTTATTAGGGGTTGGCACAGCCGTAAGAATTTTATTCTTACAATTCCCCAAATACAAATATACCGATGTAAACAAACTTGCAGCTAGTAAGGGAGTGACGAATTTTGCTAAGACAAAAATCCTATTTGCTTTTCCAACTAATCCGACTACGATTTGGGATGAGTATAACAAACTATACCGGATCTATGGTGCCCTTCCCACCCATATTAGTGTCGTGAACAACACAAGGGTTCTAACTTTTATAGAGCCTGCAATTCTTAAGTCTGATAATGATTCCATAGATATTGAAAAAGCCTATATCAGTTATGAAGGTTACATGGGAATAACAACGGACGAAAGGAAATTCTTAGTCAACTCTCAAGGTGAAATTTATGAAATTTCACCTGAGCATCTTGAACCAAGGTTTTAGTTCCGTGTATCAGTTGGTTGTTTACATGAGTCTCGATGACGCTGTGTTTAGTAGAGCATCTTATCTAAAGGTCTCTTCCTTACGGTTTAATCTTAAGAATACAGCGTGCATCCAGTAGTACCAGGCTTTCACTCTCAAAGACAGAACAGCGTTTCGATACGGTTTCTAAGGCGGGTGTAGTGCCTTGTTTGAGGTTGCTGTTGCTCTCTTGAAAGGCAGATTGGAAACTTCGTAGCCAGCTTTTACTGTCCAAATAATTGGCGGTAAATGCCGTGCGATCGAGCAACCAGAAATCAACTCCGTATTTCTGAATCAGTTGCTGCGAAGGTGTTAAGTCTGGGCTGTACTGAGCGTAAATTAACTCACTGCTTCGCTGACGAATCTGTTGATAGTAACCGAGATGAAACGGCAGCGCATATTCCTTACCAATTAAGACGGGACGTTGAGCAAAGGTCGGAATATTATTGGCTTCATCTGAAAGCGTCGAAATCAAACTTTCCTGAGGCTGTTTCTGCAAAAATTCATAGAACAAATTTTCATTAGAAAGACGATAGTTTGTGGCTGGAAACGCTTTCGAAATGTGAGGGTAGAGTATGAGTGCGATACCAATAGCAACCGTGGTGCTAAGTATCCAAAGCAGTCGTCCTACTTGATGTGATTGTGCCATAAACACACACATTGAGAGAATGGCATCAAGGAAGATGACGATCGTCATACCTGCCGCTAGCGCCATTACAATCCGTAGCGTATGAACGGTATAGCGAGTCGGAAAAAAGAGCTTTAGCAAAAGGGCGTGCGCTGCAAAAAATAGACTTAGAGCAACCGCTAAAAGTTGGGGCACGATGATGCTATCTCTAAGCTTAAAAGCGAGAGGAAAGCGAGCCAAATTACCCTGTACAAAGGGCAAGAACAAACCGATCCAGATGAGCGGCGGCAGTAGCGGCGGCAGGATGCCGCTATGTTCACCAATGAACCAAAACTTCCAGGCATTGGGGTCAAAGAACGGATGACGACCACCAGGCCAAAATTCTGGCATCGTTTTTGCTTCCACTGCCGTGACTACCGGACCAAACTCAGCGGAAGCCATGATAAAAGGCAATACCGACAGAAAGCCCACACCGACAACAAGCAGTACATAAAGACCACGTTTTCGCGTTAGGCGAGGCCACCAGCGTTGCCACCGAACAAGCCTGAGGCAAAGAACGCTGACTGAAAGAAAAAGTAGCGGTGGATAAAACAACCCTTGAAGCACTACTGTCAGGCAAACTGCAACCCACGATCGTCGCAATAGATAGTATAGAAATGCTAAAAAAAGCGGATAGATAAAAGCCCTTGGCGTTGCAGAAACTAAGTCATCTTTGAACCAGAGACTTTGGTTTAATAACAAGGTAGAGAAAAAGCCAGCGACAGGCACTGGGAAAAGCTGAAGACAGAGTCCAAAACAATAGGCAGTAATGATTAAACCTAAGATGATTGGTAAGATTTTGCTGAAGTAGAGGGGGGGAAAGCCCAAGCTCGCTACGATGCGATAGGTTGAGGCGTAGCCAATCGGTGTAATTGATTGAAAGTAGTCAGCAATTAGATCGTGAGCAAATAAATCTGGATTGACAAAGCGCTGCATCCAAAAGACGTACTCCCTGGCATCATCTTGCACGACATAGGCTGTCCTAAAGGCTTTCCCAAACCCTAAAGCAGCGTAAGAAAACGCAAAGAAGAGGCTTAGGCTGAACCAGAAGTTAACCCCTCGTCGAGAGTTTTTTTCAATTGGAGCTGTGACAAACTTGTGCAGCCAAGAAATAAAAATTAAGGCTATTTTTAACAAAAAGTTTTTCTGCCTGAAATGGGTAAGCGTTTTTTAACGATGAGTGAAGGGGTGATGTCAGTCTGAAGTACTGAAGATAATAGGGTGAACCTTGTGACTAACACAAAAGCCCTTTTTCATAAGAACGAGCTTGATGCAAACAGTCGCGATGACGCTGGAGAAGGTGGTAAGCTTTGTCAGCCTCCTAGAAGATAGCAACGAGTGCAGCAGTTCCTTTCCTATTGTGCATTCGTTTCTTGTGTCTTTACTATTTCCTGCTGATTCTACAGAGACGGGTTTGCACTAACTCAGGAACGAGAATTAAATCACATCGGTATTTCTCGTAGGCGGCGAACGATCGTTCGCCCTTACCGGCAAACAATGTGTCGATGTTATTTAAGTCGTGATCTTTAGCGAAACAGCGTCCTTAATTTAAGCTTTTGATAGGCTAAATGCTTAGCTTGAGAGGATAAAAAGCCTAGAGAACATCGCTCTTCAACGACCCTATATGAGGAAATTTTTGTGCTATCAGCTCGACTCACGCAGCAGATTCAGTTTGTGATTGAAATTGACAAACTCAAGCAAGTGCTGCGGCAAACCCTGCTGACTAACGGTTCGCGCCGTGAAAATAGTGCCGAGCATTCCTGGCATATTGCTTTGATGGCGATCGTCCTGGCTGAATACTCACCCGTCCCGATCGACGTGCTACACGTCATTAAGCTACTACTGCTGCACGATCTGGTAGAAATCGATGCCGGTGATACGTTTTGCTATGACGAGCAGGGGAATCAAAGCAAAGCCGATCGCGAAACCCAGGCAGCCGATCGCCTGTTTGGACTGTTACCAGCCGATCAAGCGTTAGAATTCCGGGCGTTGTGGGATGAGTTTGAAGCGCAAGCAACCCCTGCTGCTCAGTTTGCGGCTGCGCTCGATCGCCTTCAACCCATCCTGAACAATCAGCAAACAGGTGGACATACCTGGAAACTGCACCAGGTCACCAGCGATAAAGTGCTGCAGCGGATGGCTCCCATCCAAACAGGGGCACCTGAATTATGGTCGGTTGTTCAGCAGGTTATTGATGAGTGCATCGCAGCAGGCCACTTAAAAGAACCCGCGGAAAAAACTCGGATCAGTGATCTGGATACGTCCATACCCTAGAAACTGTCCATAGGGCTGATCCCCTGTAGGATACGCCGTCACGCCATACAAATAAACGCCGCCAACTTCTGGATTGCGCGTTGCATATAGACCTACTCTCACAACGCTTCCTGGCGGCACAGGTTGGTCAAAAGTCACCATAATGGCTCGCGTTTTTGGGTCTTGAATTACTTCTCGAAGGCTTACTCTCGCTTCGCCATCCCGGGTTTTTGCCGTTGCTTCCGTCTGGCTCACATCAAAGCGCGCTCGATCGGGTCCTTCTTCCGGCGCAATCATAACCTTCTGCAACGATTCACCCGCATTCTCAGGCACCGTCAACGTGAAATAGTAGGTCGAGCCCCAAAAATAAGCAGTCTTTTGGGTCGCCGTTGCCCCTTCAAAGCGGGGTGGCTGCACAAAATACGTTCTGCCATCCGCTAATTGCACCGCCTGAGCCGCCGAGCCAATCCCCGAAACGCCTGCCAAAAGCGCCAGCGCTACACTAAAGCTCCATCTGCCAACGTTCATCTTGCCCTTCTTCCTTACCTACCAGGTAGCAATATTCACGCGTTACAACCATCAATTCATGCAACCCTAGCCCTTACAGTCCCAACACCCTCACCTGTTCTGGCGAAGCAGAAATGAAGTTTGGTCACCGTAAATTTGAATGCGGCCATAGCCCAAAAACTGACCATATGCTTGCCCTCCTGGTGGAAACGCTGTGACACCGTAAAGATAGGTGCCACTACCATCAGGATTATGGTTGGCGTAAAGCCCAACGGTAATCCTCTTTCCAGCCGTGATTGCAGGAGTAAAGATGATGGTAATTGCCTTTGTTTTCGGGCCTTGAGTCACCGTTTGTAACGGCAGCTTATTGCCTTCTCGATCGAAAGTTCCTTCAAATGCCTCTGTTCGATTAAGGTCAAAATCGACGCGATCCGCTGAATTGTCAGGTGAAATCACCAGCCTTTGCAGAGGCTCTCCGGCTGTTTCTGGTAAGTTCAGCGTGAAGTAGTAGGTTGAACCCGGAAACCGAATGGTTTTCTGAGTGGCCGTCACACCCTCAAGACGAGGTGGCTGTACAAATTGAGTGGTGCCATTCGATAACATCACCGCTTGCACTGATCCCACCAACCCAAGGGCACCTAGAGAAAGGGTGAATACCGTGGCCAGGCGCGATTGCCAGTTCATAGCTTACATTCCGTAATCGATACTTCTGTTCTAACAAGTTCTAGACAGAATTGTGGTGCCGATTTCGGTCGATTACATCTCTACTCAGGTTAAATTTCATCTGTAATCAGGAACACCAAAAAAGCCAGAGCGAACCCTGGCTTTTGCGATATGTCAAGTATAGAAACGGTAGGCAGGCTGAGATACGGTTAGCGATCGACCGATCCCATCACCACGTCAACGCTGCCTAGAATCGCGAAGATGTCGGCGACCTTGTTACCTCTCACCAGGCTGGGTAGAACCTGGAGGTTATTAAAGTCACCCGGACGAATCTTCCAGCGCCAGGGGAATACGTTATCGTTCCCAACAATGAAGATGCCCATTTCGCCACGACCTGCTTCCAGACGCACGTAATGTTCACCCTTCGGAATTTTGAACGTGGGCGCGATCTTTTTGCCAATGTACTGGTAGTCAAACTCGTTCCATTCTGACTTGGGGCCTGCCTCCATGCGCTTGGCTTCCAGGTTCTCAAACGGGCCACCGGGAAGGCCCGCGATCGCCTGCTGAATGATCTTGATCGACTCGCGCATTTCGATCATCCGCACGACGTAACGCGCCAGACAATCACCTTCGGTCGCCCAAGCAACCTTCCAGTCGAAGTCGTCATAGCATTCGTAGTGATCCACTTTCCGTAAATCCCACTGAACGCCAGAAGCACGCAGCATCGGCCCAGAGCAACCCCAGCTAATGGCTTCTTCACGAGTCAAGACGCCAACCCCTTCAAGCCGACGACGGAAAATAGGATTGTTGGTGATGAGCCGCTCGTACTCATCGACAACGGGCATCATATAGGTGCAGAAGTCGGAACACTTATCGATCCAGCCGTAGGGAACGTCCGCCGCGACGCCACCAATGCGGAAATAGTTGTGGTTAACCATGCGATAACCCGTTGCTGCCTCGTACAGGTCGAGAATCATCTCGCGATCGCGCAGGGTGTAAAAGAACGGCGTTTGGGCACCCAAGTCAGCCACAAAAGGGCCAAGCCATAGCAGGTGATTCACCAACCGCCCCAGTTCCAGCATGATGACGCGGATGTAGCTAGCGCGCTTGGGGACTGGGACGCCTGCTAATTTTTCGACTGCATTCACGGTGATTGCTTCGTTGAACATGCCACCGTAGTAGTCCCAACGGCTTGTGTAGGGCACGTACATGATATTTGTGCGGTTTTCGGCGATCTTCTCCATGCCTCGGTGCAGGTAGCCCAATACAGGCTCACAGTCGATCACATTCTCGCCATCCAGCGTCACAACCAGACGAAAGCAACCGTGAGTCGAGGGATGGTGAGGCCCCATGTTGATCACCATGGGCTCGGTTTTCGTCTCGATCATTGTCATAGCTGGACAATCTCCCTTGGAATAGTTTTTAGCGTTTAGTTTTTAGTTTTTAGTGAAGAGGAACTCTAACAACTAAAAACTAATCACCAGCAACTTCACATACGCTGTTCTCCTTTAGATTATACGGACTGTTCGACCGGAGAATGTGTCAGAGCCAACGGAGATTAGTATCAGGCTTTGAAAGGAAAACGATAGAGTAGGGTCGAATGCTCTTCACATCTGCTGTTACATGTCACCCGTACAAGACTTATCTCACGATGCGTCCGATTTGCCCGACTCGCTTCCTGACACGGCTTTTGTGCATATTCCGGTCTTGAGTCGTGAGGTGCTAGACGGGTTGGCGGTGCGATCGAGCGGACACTACCTGGATGCCACGGTGGGGGGTGGCGGACATAGCGCGCTGATTTTAGCCGCTGCTCTGGATGTGCAGGTGACAGCGATCGATCAGGATGAACAAGCGCTTGCCGCCGCGCAGGTAAAACTGTCCGAGTTTAACGGGCGCGTGCAGTTTCAACACACGAACTTTGCAGCCTTTCAGCCGGGAGAACAGCAGTTTGATGGCATCCTGGCCGACTTGGGCGTGAGTTCTGCTCAGTTTGATATCCCCGATCGCGGCTTTAGTTTTCGCCACACCGCTCCACTGGATATGCGGATGAACCAACAGCAAGACCTCACCGCTGCCGACATCATTAACCACTGGGAAGAAGCAAAGCTAGCAGATATCTTTTACACCTACGGCGAAGAACGACTTTCGCGGCGCATTGCCCACAGAATTGTGGAACGGCGACCGTTTGAAACCACCACAGAATTAGCAGAGGCGATCGCCTACTCCGTACCCAAAGCCTACCGCTACGGGCGCATCCATCCGGCGACGCGGGTCTTTCAAGCCTTGCGTATTGCTGTTAACCAGGAATTGAGCGTCTTGGAAACCTTCATTGATCGCGCTCCTCATTGGCTCAAACCGGGCGGCAAAATTGCCATTATCAGCTTCCACAGCCTCGAAGACCGTATTGTGAAACATCGCTTTCGCGAGTCAGAACTGCTGAGGGTGCTGACCAAAAAGCCGCTTTTGCCCCAGGATGATGAAGTAACGGAGAATGTGAGGGCGCGATCGGCAAAGTTGAGAATTGCGGAGAGGGTAAGGGGTGAGGAGTGAGGGGGCAGAGGGCAGAAGGCAGAAGGCAGAGACATAATGCGAGCTTTTTAGCCTGAAACTTGTTCTGCTAGGCTCCAAGCTCAAACTTTCGTGTTCCAAGCTCCACTTTTCGACCTCCAAGCCCGACCTTCCGAGTGTCAAGCTCGCCGCTCCGGGTTCCAGGCCCAATGTTCCGACCTTTAAGCTTCACCTTCCAAGCTCACAACTCGATGCTCCGACCTCAAACCTGTATACTCCGAGTTCAACGCCTGACCGCCCAAACTCAAAACTCAAAACTCAAAACTCAAAACTTCCCCGCACCTCACGCCTCCCATCCCCATGTCCAACCAATCAATCAATCTCGACGATCGACTCTACAGCTACTTTCAATCCGTCTCCTTACGAGAGCCAGAGGTACTCACCCAGCTACGGCAGGAAACCGCTCAGCACTCCATGAGCCGGATGCAGATTTCGCCAGAACAAGGACAGTTCATGGCACTGCTGGTGCAGTTGATGGGCGCAAAGAAAACGTTGGAAGTGGGCGTTTTTACAGGCTACAGTTCACTGGTCGTCGCGCTGGCCTTGCCACCCGATGGCAAAGTCATTGCCTGCGATGTGAGCGAAGAGTATACGGCGATCGCCCGTCGCTATTGGCAGCAAGCCGGAGTGTCAGACAAAATTGATCTCCGCATTGCCCCTGCCCTGGAAACCTTGGATGCACTACTAGCCGCCGGACAGGCAGGCACGTTTGACTTTGCCTTTATTGATGCCGATAAGAGCAACTACGACGGCTACTACGAGCGATCGCTGCAACTGGTACGATCAGGCGGACTGGTGGCGATCGACAACGTTCTCTGGTACGGGCGAGTAGCAGATCCCCAGGAGCAAGACAACAGCACCAACTGCATTCGCGCCTTTAACCAGAAGTTGCATCAGGACTCGCGCGTAAGCCTGAGCATGGTGCCGATCGGGGACGGGTTAACGCTGGCACGCAAGCATTAGGCGATCTGGTTCAAAATGTTGGTTGCGTCTGTAGGGACGTTACATGTAACGTCCCTACAGACGGGTTTTAGATTGCGACCTATGTATAAACCACTGGCATTCTTTATTCAGCAAATTGCACCCCAGTTTGCCGTTGACTGGAGTCTGGTAGAGCCTCTGTTACGGTCGAGACACCTGGGGAAGGGAGAGTTTCTGTTTCAAGAAGGCGATCGGTGCGAGTTTGTCGGCCTCACGCTGACAGGCTGCTTACGCATGTTTTTTCTGAAAGACGGCAAAGAACTGACGCTATTCTTTCATCCCGAACATCACGTCTTTGGCGACTACCAGAGCTTTCGGCAACAACAACCCGCGTCCTTTTCCTGTCAGGCGATCGAGGCATCTGACGTGCTGCTGGTGAATCAACACGTCATGCAAGCGTTAGAAGCCGCGCCCGATGGTCAACGCTTACTGCGGCTCATTGTCGAGCATCTAGCGTTTCGGTTGCGCGATCGGCTGCTGTCGTTGTACCGCGATTCGCCAGAGCAACGGTATCTGGCGTTGTTGGAAACAGAGGCACCGCTTTTGCAGCGCCTTCCACAACACTATCTTGCCTCCTACCTGGGCATTGAAGCAGAATCACTCAGCCGTCTGAAACGAAGAGTAGCTCAGCGAGGACTGGCTTAACCCACGTCAATGCAAGAGACTGTGGAGTACCAGTAGCATGAGCTTGCTGTCATCGAGAACCCGAATGGAAATCAACACAACGGCACCCGCGATCGCCCGCCACGAAATGCTGATTCATGCGTCGAGTCAGAAAGTGTGGCAACTGCTCACAGATATCAACCATTGGTCTACCTGGTACCCAACCATTTCAGAGTCCAAGTTAGAAGGATTGCTGCAATCAGGTTCGACGTTTCGCTGGAAATCGGGTGGCACCACGATTCAATCCACACTGCAAGACGTGGAGCCACACCATCGCCTCACCTGGACAGGCAGAGCTCTTGGCACACGCGCCATCCACGTCTGGATACTAGAACCCCAGACAGACGGTGTCCTGGTCAAAACCGAAGAATCCTTTGACGGTTGGCTGGTCGGCTTACTGAAAGGCATGATGCAGAAAACGCTGGATACCTCTCTACAAGCATGGTTAGAGCGTCTAAAGCAAACGGCTGAGAAGTCAGTTGATTAACACGATGCTTGCCGTCGCCGTGCTTCTTGGCGGTTGCGCTTGGCTTCTGTGAGTTGATCGACACAATAGGGGCAGGCAATCCCGTCCTCATACTCTGGAGAAGCCTTGTCCTCATCAGAGATGGGATGTCCACAAGCGCGGCACATGTCGTAAGTTCCGGCTTCCAGACCGTGCTGTACCGCAATCCGCTGATCGAAGACAAAGCATTCGCCTTGCCAGAGGCTCTCATCGGGAGGCACTTGTTCCAGGTACTTGAGAATGCCGCCTTTAAGGTGATAGACCTCCTCAAAGCCCTGCGCCAGCATGAACGCAGTCGCTTTTTCGCAGCGGATGCCGCCCGTGCAGAAGAGCGCTACTTTCTTGTGCTGAGCCGGATCGAAATGGGTGCGAACGTACTCTGGAAACTGACGAAACGATCGCGTCTGGGGATTTTTTGCCCCCTGAAAACTACCGATGCTCACTTCATAATCGTTGCGGGTATCAATCACGGTCACGTCGGGATCGGTAATTACCGCATTCCAGTCTTGCGGCTCAACGTAAGTGCCGACTTGCGTATTTGGATCGGCTTCAGGTACCCCGATCGTCACAATTTCCGACTTCAGCCGCACTTTCATGCGTTCAAACGGCTGCGTCTCGGCGAAGGATTCCTTATGCTCTAGATCGGCGAGACGGGGATCGGCACGTAGAAACGATAGGACAGCGTCGATCGCCTCACGGGTTCCTGCGATCGTGCCATTGATGCCTTCTTCTGCCAGCAAAAGTGTACCCTTTACGTCGTGCAACTGACACGCTCCCAGCAAGGACGACTGTTTTTCAGCCGCATCGGGCAACCTGACAAATTTGTAAAGTGTTGCAACAACTAGCGTCATAACCGTATCAACCCAAAAGGGAAGGCATTGAGGATCTCTAGAGATGTGAGAGATCTGGCTTACGACAGGGAATCTTTAAGCCAGTTTAGATATTCTAGTGAAGACGATCGTACTGTGTAGTCGCTACAACTTAGCGTTTCGATCGGATCAACGTATACATAGTCTGTAACGAACGTGGTCTGTAACGGACATCTTTAGAAACAGAGCTTACAGAAGCACCATTGACGCTTATAACTAAATCAGGGCATGAGGAGAGGATGAAATGAATAACCAAGTTCAATCGCAAGCAGCAAAAGTTTGGGGCATTATCAAAGACCCCACTACGGGTGCAACCTACACGAAGACAGTTTCCACAACCTGGCTCATCCTCAAAGAGACAGGTTACCTGCTCTGGTTGGTCGTCTGTTTGACCCTGGTCTTTGGCGACTGGATCTGGCGGACAGGCTACCGCACAGGCTGGAGTACTCGCGAGTGGATCAACAATTTTGAAAAGCCAAGCACCGATCGCGTTGCTCAGGATGCCGGACAAGGACTCCTGGAAGCCAGTAAGTCTGCCCTTACAAGCGCGATCGCCACAGCGAAAAACCAGCTTGGCATCGAAGACAAACCCGAACCGTTGCCCACTCGTGCATCCATTGCCTCAACGCCCACTCCAACACCCGCCTCAACACCCGCTCCAACGCCTACTCCAACTCCAGCACCCGAGCCTGTTTTCACGCCTTCAAAGGCTCCAACGCCCAAAACCGAAGAACTCGATTCTGAATAGCCGTTGGGTGCCCTACCTTACCTACAACAGCGAAAGGGATGCGATAGACTAGCACTTCAGAAACGATCGCGAGGGCAAGAAACAATGGGGGCACGGTCAACTGCGGCGAAGGCTAGTTCAGAAACGGGCGCAATCGAAGACAGCGATCGCCCATCAGCCAAGGCTGCCATACAGGCAAGTAACAGTGCTGCTGGAACCAACGGAAACGACACTGCCGCCACGTGGTCGATTGAGAAAAGTGAAGAACTCTACCGCATCAATGGCTGGGGCGAACCCTACTTTTCGATTAACGCCGCTGGGCATGTGACCGTTTCTCCTGAAGGCGATCGAGGCGGCTCCCTTGACCTTTTTGAACTCGTCAATGCGCTGAAACAACGGAATTTGGGGCTGCCCCTGCTGATCCGGTTCTCCGACATTCTAGAAGACCGCATTGAGCGGTTGAATGCAGCGTTTGCCAAGGCGATTGCCCGCTACAATTACCCTGGTGTATATCGGGGCGTCTATCCCGTCAAATGCAATCAGCAGCGGCATCTCGTTGAAGCGCTCGTTCGCTTTGGCAAGCCCCACCAGTTTGGCTTAGAGGCGGGCTCCAAGCCCGAACTCATGATTGCTCTGGCAACGCTGAAAACTCCCGGTGCCCTGCTCATCTGCAACGGCTACAAAGACCGGGAATATGTTGAAATGGCGATCCTGGCGCAACAGTTAGGGCAAATTCCCATCATTGTACTGGAGCAAATTGAAGAAGTGCCGCTGGTCATTGAAGCGGGTCGCAAACTGGGCATTCGTCCCATTTTGGGTGTCCGCGCCAAGCTGAGCAGCAAAGGCATGGGGCATTGGGGGACTTCAGCCGGCGATCGCGCCAAGTTTGGCTTAACCGTGCCCGAAATTCTCAGCACAGTGGAGCAACTCAGCGCGGCCAACATGCTGGACTCATTGCAACTGCTGCATTACCACATTGGTTCCCAAATCGCGTCGATCGCAGTGGTTAAAACGGCCATTCAGGAAGCCAGTCAGATTTATGTGGAACTGGCGAAACTGGGCGCAGACATGAAATACCTGGATGTAGGCGGCGGCTTGGGTGTGGATTACGACGGCTCCAAAACCAACTTCTACGCCTCCAAGAACTACAACATGCAGAATTACGCGAACGACGTAATTGCTGAAATCAAAGAGGCCTGCGACGAGCGCAAGTTGCCCGTACCAACGTTGATAAGCGAGAGTGGACGGGCGATTACGTCGCATCAATCTGTCCTTGTTTTTGATGTCCTCAGCACCAGCGAAGTCCCCTCTGGCGTGCCTGAACCCGTACAGGAAACCGAACACCTGATCATCCGCAATCTCTACGAAACCTACGAATCTATCACCGTCGAGAATTATCAAGAGGCATACCACGACGCAACTCAGTTCAAAGAAGAAGCACTCAGCCTGTTTAACTTTGGCTATGTAAGCCTCCCCGAACGCGCCCGAGCCGAACGCCTCTACTGGGTCTGCTGCGAAAAGATCCTGGCGATCGCTCGTCAGCAAGAGTACGTCCCCGATGACCTGGAAGATCTCGAAAAGATCATGGCCTCGATCTACTACATCAATCTTTCAGTCTTTCAATCGGCACCAGATACCTGGGCGATCGACCAGCTCTTCCCCATCATGCCCATCCATCGCTTGGATGAAGAACCGACTAAACGCGCTACCCTTGCTGACCTCACCTGCGACAGCGACGGCAAAATCGACCAGTTCATCGACCTGAAAGATATCAAGCCTGTGTTGGAGTTGCATCCATTGATACCGGAAAAAGGGAGTAGGGAATCTGCATCAGGGAGTAGCAAAGCATCCGACCCTACTTCCCACTCCCCACTCCCCACTCCCTCTCACAAACCCTACTACCTGGGCATGTTTCTCGTCGGCACCTACCAGGAGATCATGGGCAACCTGCACAACCTGTTTGGCGATACCAACGCCGTACACATTCACCTCACGCCCAAAGGTTACGAGATTGAACACGTTGTTAAAGGCGACACAATGACAGAAGTCCTCGGCTATGTTCAATACGACTCTGAAGACCTGATCGAAAGCATCCGCCAGCAAACTGAACTGGCACTGCGAGAAAAGCGCATCACGCTGCAAGACTCCCAACTGCTGCTGCAAAACTACGAGCGTAGCTTGAGCCGTTACACCTACTTATCTGCGTAACGTTGCCATGATTTGTAGGCAAGTGGGGATTACTGATCACTCTTTAGGGAAAGTTTTGGCTTGGCAGTGAAGGGTTCTATGCTTGAGTTTAGGCTTGACAGCATTAAACAGTTAGAAGGTAAGCATAAGTTGCTAATTAAGCATGAGGTAATTAGCAGTATTAATGAGCTACTGATCTATCTTTTCGTCAAAAAAACAAATCCAAAGCTAGAAAAAGATTTTTCAAATGCTCAACGGATTGAAGTGATCAGTTTCCTTGAAGCGTTAGAAGCTCATAACCAAATAGTCAACGTTTATTGGGTTTCAGCAAAGGAAGGAATTCAGATTCTCTTTCAAGAATTTCGCTTAAACTATGACGAATTATGGCTTCCCGGCGCTGATGATCTGTTAATAGAAAATGTGGATAAAACCTGGATACTTCAAATGCATCACGAAGAAGTTTTTTCCTTTTATCAACGTGAGGTAGACCCAACTTAACTATTAGAAACAGCTCAGGAGCAGCTTGAGGCGATCGACAAACAGGGCGAACGTATCGGGCAACTGGCAAAAAGCTCTGAAGAGCATCGCCACAGTATTGATCGCATCGCCTCAGCAATGGAGGCAAGCAACCGTAGCCAATCAGAGGCCATTAATCGGTTGGCAGCCATTGTCGATCGCCTGACACCACAACAGCATTAAGTGAGAACTCCGGCTGGTCTAAGCGGTCGCGTGGTTCTCGTTATAACATCCACCACCAGAACGGCACCAGAAGATGGAATAATAGCGAAGGGATACCCAACGTTATATTGCGAGCGATCACAACCAGTTGACACCAACTTAGCCATTCAGCCTTCATTAAAACCTTGGGTATAGACCTTCGCAGCTACGTATATATTGATCGCCTGCAAGCCCAACACGCGGCTTACATGGGAACCGTTTCTATTGGGTTCTTACCACTCCCAGGCGATGCCTCCCTCTGGATCGAAATTTCTCCAGGCATCGAAATCAATCGCATCACAGATATTGCCCTCAAATCAGCCGTTGTGCGTCCGGGGGTTTTAGTCGTTGAGCGTTTATATGGGTTGCTAGAAGTGCATTCCAGCAATCAAGGTGAAATTCAGGCAGCAGGCAGAGCCATTTTGGATACGTTGGGTGTGCGGCGGCAAGACTGCCTCAAGCCGCGCGTCCTCTCCAGCCAAATTATTCGCAATATTGACCCGCACCATACGCAGCTCATTAACCGCAACCGACGCGGGCAGATGATTATGGCAGGACAAACGCTCTACGTAATGGAGGTTGAGCCTGCTGCCTATGCAGCACTGGCCGCCAACGAAGCAGAAAAAGCTGCCATGATCAACATCCTCCAAATTTCGGCCGTGGGAAGCTTTGGACGGCTGTATCTGGGTGGTGAAGAGCGAGACATTATCGCAGCAGCCGGAGCGGTTGTCGAAGCAATGGAAAATGTCTCTGGACGGAGCCATCCCGACGATCGCCGTTCAGAGTAGATTGAATGGAATGAAGGCGGGACAAGGTTACGGGGGGCGGGTGTCGGCGAAGAAAGAATAGGAGATTGTGAACCCTGTTGTTCAGCTAGCCTGTCTGTAGACCAGCCCGTTTCAAGGAATCTGATTATGTAAAGGACGCAAGTATGGCAAATTCAGAGCATCTTGCACAACTAGACCACGGGGTTGCCCAGTGGAATGAGTGGCGACAGCGATCGCCCCAGACACTACCTGATCTGAGCAATGCTAAGCTGAGCGGCAAGCAGCTAGAAGGCATTAACTTAAGCGGCACAAACCTCAAGGGCGCAGCCCTTTACAATACCAACTTGAATGGTGCTTGTTGTGATGGCGCAACCTTCAACGATGCCAATCTGTCGAGAGCCAGCCTTGTTAGCACACAATTGAGACATGCAACGTTCATCAATGCCATCCTCAGTGCTGCCAACCTCAACGGGGCCATCCTGGGTAAAGCGGTACTCATCGGTGCTGATTTAAGAGTTGCTTCGCTGCGGCGTGCCGATTTGAGTGATGCCGATTTGAGTGCGACGGACGTGCGTGGAGCAAATCTGCGAGAGGCTGATCTGGATGCCGCAAATCTCAACCGTGCCAACTTGAGTGAAGCGATGCTGATTGCCGCTAACCTCAGCAGAACAACGCTTACCCGTGTCAATCTCGATCGCGCTGAATGCGGGCAGGCAAAGTTTTACCGGGCGAACCTTCAGGCGGCAATGCTCACCGATGCGCGGTTTATTGGTACCTACCTCTATGGAGCCGCTTTGAGCCAAGCCACCCTGTCAGGAGCAGATTTTTCCTGGTCAAATCTCAGTCGGGTCAACCTATCTAACGCAACAGCTCACCAAACGAATTTACGTGGTGTAGACTTCAGCCGAGCCAATTTGAGCGATACCGATTTCACAGGGGCGAGTTTACGCGGAGCTAACCTGAGTGAGGCAATCCTTACAGGTGCCTGTCTAACCGAGGCTGATTTGAGTGATGTGAAGCGCGATCGAACGTGGTGCAATTCATTGTCACTACAGGATTTTCCGCTATAGGGGATCACACCAAAATGTGATCGAAGCGTGCCGTAAAGCGCGCCTTTCCCAAATCTGGGTTTCCATGACACACTGTTGCGTATTGCAAAAGATTATGGATGGTCAACTCTTGTCGGTAGCTATAAGGTAATACACGGCATCGTGAAATGGTGATGTTTCTTGCAGTCTTCTTAATTCCCATGAATGACGATCGCAATGTACTTCGTTCCCTATTCATGCGGCTCCAGAGAAATCACTGCTGTGAGTTGTTCCACCATCCAGTATTCAGCAGCGACTAAATCGTGGGGAACCATCTGATAGGTACAGATACGATCTGTTTTTGGCATGAAACAAGCCACACTCACTCAAGACATTGAGGTGCTGCATACAAAGACGGCAATGCCATATCGAATGCCTGCACTAGTTCGCTAACGGCTATTGCACTTGCTTCCCCGTCCTCTGCTGCCTTCAATGCCTTCAAGTCGATGCCAATGACTATACCCTACTCCAAAACTGAGTTCTAAAGGTGGATGGGCTGCGAATGTCATTGTTATCTGATAGAAATCACGAGGCTGTGTAGTTATCGTGAGCCTTCTAATCAAACCTTCTAATCGCGCGTCATAATCTAAGGCTTTAAGCCCCGCATAATCATCTTCTGTACGTATCTCAGTAAGAAGATGTCTAATCGGGATAGTCATAAAATCTAGAACATACTTTTCCTGTAGTCCCCGTAGCACATTTGCTAACAGCACGCCTGCTGCTCAAACCCTGTCTACTAGCGCTGTCGGACAGGGAGTTTGATGACAAATTCAGTGCCCTCTCCCGGTATTGAAAAGCATTGCAGTGAGCCCTTGTGTTTTTCCGTCACAATTTGATGGCTAATTGACATTCCAAGACCAGTGCCCTTTCCCACTGCCTTCGTGGTAAAAAAGGGCTCAAAAATACGCTGCCGCACAGCTTCAGGCATACCACTACCATTATCAGCAATCTGAATGGTGACCCATCCAGGTTCGGCGACCTTCGTACAAATCTGAATAACAGGAGCAGACTGTGACGTAGTCTCGTTCGTTTCCATCTCCCCGTTTGTTTGCTTGATTCTATATTCCCTTCGTTCTTCCAAGGCGTCGATCGCGTTGCTAAGAATGTTCATAAATACCTGATTTAACGGTCCACCAGAACATTCAACTTTAGGCAACATACCATAATCTCTTACGATCGTAATTGCCACACGGTCTGCACACGCTTTCAAACGACTGTTGAGAATCAAGAGGGTGCTGTCAATGCCTTCGTGTAATTCAATTTCTTTAACTTCTGCTTCATCTAGCCGTGAAAAAATACGGAGAGCTTTGACGATCTCACAAATCCGCTCTGTACCAAAGCGCATGGAAGAAACCAGCTTGGGTAAGTCTTCGTTTAGAAACTCGACGTCGATCTCCGCAGCCTTTGACTGAATTGCTGCCGTGGGTATAGGATAGTCTGCTTGATAGAGCACTAGTAAATCGAGTAAATCCTGTATGTATTCGTTGGCGTGAGTTAAATTGCCGTGAATGAAATTGACCGGATTGTTGATTTCGTGTGCAACACCCGCTACCAGTTGCCCCAGAGCAGACATTTTTTCACTCTGCATCAGTTTCAGTTGCGCCTGTTGTAACTGGTTCAAAGATTGGGTCAATTTAGCCGTACGTTCTTGCACCTGTTGCTCTAGAGTATGCGTTAGTTGAGAAAGCTTGAGATGCAGCTTTACCCGCGCCACTACTTCATCTTGCTGGAAGGGCTTAGTAATGTAATCCACTGCACCCATTTCTAAGCCTTTCACCTTATCTTTTGCGTCAGACAGGGCAGTCATGAAGATAACAGGTATATTTTGGGTAACAGGCTTGCTTTTCAGCCTGCGGCAGGTTTCAAACCCATCAAAACCTGGCATCATCACATCTAGCAAAATGAGAGCGGGATGGGCATACTCTGCTTGTTCAATCGCAGACTCCCCGTCACTTGCCATGAGTGCCTTCCAGCCATAGCCTTGAATTGCTTCTGATAGCACCTTGAGATTGTTGGGATTGTCATCAACCAAAAGAATATGGATAGGCTGAGAGCAAGTCGTATCGATCACAGCGATCGCGTCCTCATCACACGCTTGAACTAGGGTCGAGGTAGAATTCGGTATCATGGCTAGGACTCCACTTTGACAAAGGCTGTGAGCAATTGACGGATTTGCTTGGTTTGGAAGTCTGCGGCGAGTTTGCTCAATTTAGCCACAAAGGGAGTTAGCTCCGGGTCTTGCTCTACCAAGTTTTCTAAAATTTTTTCGATCGCCAGAACATCACCCATCATTGCCAAATGGTGAAGCTGTTGCAAAATCTCCTGAGAAGGCAGTACCCAATCATCTGCGTTGGACTGCCTTTGTAAGGTTATTTTTTCCGCTTCATAAACCCAATCTACGTTTAGAAGGGAGTGAATACTACTAAATAATTCATCAACCTGAAGGGGTTTCGATAGGAAAAACTGTGCACCCGACTGCAAGCTGCGATTACGATCAGTTTCAAAGACACTGGCACTGGAGACAATGATTGGAATGCTTTGAGTTTGTGAATTTGCTTGCAAGTTCATCATCAGCTCAAAGCCATCCATATTTGGCATGGCTAAATCAAGCAAGACTATGTCTGGATGATGTTCCGTTGCCAACTGTAAGCCCCGCGCACCATCACTGGCTTCCAGGATTTGGCAACCAATTTGCCGAAGCAGATCAATTAGTATCGAGCGATGGTTGTCATCGTCGTCTACAACCAAAAATTGCGGCACTTTGCCCTGAATACCAATAATCTTCCGTTCGATGGGTAGCCTCTTTCCTGCCTGCCATCCATGGGAGATCGGAACGGTTAGATCCAGCCAAAATGTACTTCCTTCTCCTAAATGGCTCCTCACCTGAATTTGGCTGCCCATTAAAGCCACAATTCGCTGACTAATTGTTAATCCCAGTCCGGTTCCATCCGGGCGTTTTCCAATTTTTTCTGCTTGTTCAAACGGCAGAAAGATCTTCTCTAGCTGATCGGAGGACATACCAATACCTGTATCTTCAATCTGGAAGCGAAGTAAGGCATGATTCTCTGTTGGTGAGTTGATTTGCTCCAACACATCAACTTTGAAACTAACACTACCGTTATCTGTAAATTTGATAGCGTTGCCAAGCAAGTTGATCAAAACTTGCCGTAACCGCTTCTCATCGGTCTGAATCGATATAGGTACGCGATCGCCCATAACAAAGTTGAATGCGATCCCTTTCTGGTCTGCCCGAATGCGACAAATCTCTGTCACACTATGGAGAAAAGGCAGCAAATCAACACTGGCATCAAACAACTCTAATTTTCGCGCTTCAATTTTTGACAGATCCAGAATGTCATTGATCAGAGTCAAGAGATGCGTGCCACATTGGTCAATGATATTGACTTTCTGCTGGTCTTTAGGGGCTAAGGTGGGCGATCGCTGTAGAACCTGGGCGTATCCTAGAATACCGTTGAGCGGTGTGCGCAGTTCGTGACTCATGTTAGCGAGGAACTCGCTCTTTGCCTGATTAGCGGCATCGGCAGCTTGCTTTGCCTCAAGAAGTTCATGAGTTCGTTCTTCAACTTTGTGTTCCAGTGTTTTGGAATAATCTAGAAGTTGGACGTTGGCGATTTCAAGTTGTTGGTTGGTTTCTTCCAGTTTTCGCTGTTTATGAGCATTTGTGGTGGCAATCACACTACTTATGAACGTTGCCAGAGCTGGACTGATTGGTACCAGGATGCCGCCTAAAAACATTGCGTAGGAGCCTCCCACCAATGCACCATTGATGAGCACACTGACCCACAGAATTTTGCCGCCTGGAATCCATCTTCCAGAACGCATACTTGCTAGCCACCAACTCCCTGCAGAGCCAATAACAGACCAGGCTAGAATCCAGAGTGCAAAGGAAATGCCAGAGAAGCCGTGTAAGGTTGCTTGTCCAGTTTTTGCTCCTCGCACTATTTGATGGGCAATATTCGCGTGAATCACCACACCAGGAGTTGGTTTTTGGGCAGACAACCACGAAGCACTGAAGGGTGTTCCAAAGAAATCATTGGTGCTGGCAGCAGTTGACCCAATAAACACCATACGATCACGCATCAAGGCTGCCGGAATCCGTCCCGCTAAGACATCGCGCATCGACACAGTTTGGAATGTGGTTTCTGACCCATGCCAATCAAGCAAAATTTGGTATCCCCCCAGTTCTGCTTCAGCGTAGCCAGCTTCTTGATTACTGAGAGGAACATAAAATTGCTTCCCTAAGCGAAACTGTTGCTTCTGGGAATTAACACTCTCTAAATTGATGCCCTCGGCTTCAAGATACTGTAGAGCCACCCGCGTTGCTAAGCCGGCTTTGATCACGTTTTGTTCTTTGGCGTCTTCAGCCGTAAGCAAGGCTCGACGCACGTGGCGATCGCCATCTAGCACTAAATCTGCCAGCCCTACCTGATCGCGTTTCTTTAGCTCGGGGGCGGGTTTAACCCGTTCTCCGGTAATTTTTTCAACCCCAAATAAGTTAGGCGTACTCTGGAAAATCTTGACGAGTTTGTCGTATCCACTTCCTTCTGGCAAATCTCGGTAAAGGTCTAAGCCAATGCTACGGGGGTGCTGTGCTCGAATTTTTTCAAGCAATTGAGCGAGTGCCCCATCTGGAACGGGCCATTTACCAACCGATTGAATATCTTGTTCATCAATCGTTACAATCACAATTTCATCTGCAACAAGATTTTGCGATCGTAGACGAGCCCATTCATCACGAATTTTCCATTCGGGCAAATTGAACAGCCCAAACGATTGCCCAACAATGACAGTCAGAGCCACACTGGGAGTAATGATCAGAATGCTACGAGTGCGTCGAATAAAGGGCTGGAATCTGCGCCACATAATTGCGCCATACGCTAATTGGACTCGATCAGAGTTGGCAGGGAATCCCCCGCCAACATCTGGCTAGGGTTTACTGGGTAGGTTTATTTGGCAGAAGCCAGTACCGGCACCGTTTTGATTTCCTTCAATCCAACAGAGGAAAGAAGCTCTGACCATTGTTGGGTCAGCGTGGCATTGGAGGGTTGAGAGGAATGGAGGGAAGCCAGCGTAGCGACACAGTCGTACCATACGCCATTCTTACCCAGAGCCGTTGCTCGCTTCAGAGCATCTTTCTGCTGCATGGCTGTCGCCAGTTCGGCATTGGGCTGAACCCGCTGTACCCAACCATCAACGTAAGGAGTGGCAGGACTCAGTTCCCCATTGACTCTGAGTGCCAGGAACCAATGGTAGTTCTTCCCAACTTCTAAAGCGGGTGCATTTGCAGGTAGAGTAACCGCAACGACACCTGCTTTCCCCGCAACTGGAACCGTCATCTGATATTGCGTACTGCCAGCTTCATCTTTGAGGCTGAAGACTGCTTCCTCTGCATTGGATGCAGGGAAATACACCAGAAAAGATGGGTGCTCGGACACGGTAGTGCCATAGAAGTTTTGGGGCAAGAGGGCAATCAACGCTGCCGGACCTTCTGCTCCCACAATTGATGGGTTCAGGTAATAGGTGCCGACGCGAGATGCTCCTCCTGCTGCCTGTTGGGGCGCACCACTGCTAGCCGTTGGCGTGAACAGTTGTCCACGAGACGCTCCCCCTGTCGCTTGTTGGGGGGCACCACTGCTAGCCGTTGGTGTAAACAGTTGTCCACGGGAAGCTCCCCCCGTAGCCTGACTGGGTGCACCACTGCTAGCCGTTGGTGTGAACAGTTGTCCACGGGAAGCCCCCCCCGTGGCCTGACTGGGCGCACCTTTCCCTGTAGAGGGCATAAAGAAGTTACCCCTAGAAGCTCCCCCCGTGGCCTGACTGGGAGCACCACCGCTGGCAGGTGGGGTAAATGTAACAGCATGGGCACTGATACATGCACTGCCAACGATGAGAGCAGTAATGCTCAACACACTCGTTAGATGTTGACCTTTCATGATGTTGTACCGGACGTATGGAACTTGTAGGAAGACTGGTGATTGCAATTGTCATGAGCTAGAACTTACGCACTGCTCGTCTGAGCGTTCAATTTCCCTTCGACCCCTTATAAGGCAAGAATCTTAGATTCTCCTTTTTGAGGAGGATGGGAGCTTTTGCATAAGGACTACAGTGAAACTTGCTATATCCAGAGTCCCAAATGTAACGTGCCCTCCGAGCATAGAGTAGTGCTCAGCCAAACTACCTATCTTTCCTGCGCTTTAAGCAGATGTCCTTCTATACAGGCGTTTTACAGCTTTACGAACAGTTTTGCAAGTAAGATATAGAGGAGATAAATGCTACGTACATTCGTGCTGAGACCCTATAAATTGAACTTCATCCAGATTATTTTCACCGTACAAGCACCGAAGAATTATTGGGTATGTCTCGATCGTGTCCCGAGCAAGGAGCACTCAATCAGGGGCTATATCAAAGCGCCTGATTGAATATTCGTTAGGGCTGAAGGATACTGCCTGTTATGCCGTTCAAAGAACACTCCTGCACCATAGAAAAAGATTGATTGTAATGCTATGGGGTGTTTACGTAGATTTTGCTTTGGCTCACTCCGTATTATTTCTGAGTTACAACCAGTTGCCAACTAAAATAAAGGCAGACCAGAAAAAAGGATCGTGAAAATCCGTTTGGTGAATCAGATTGATCTGTGCCTGCCGGAGTGCTTCAGCTTTTGTATTCCCCGGTTTTTGCAACTGGTCATAAAAGCGGGTCATGAGCATGGCGGCGGCTTTATCTTTTACAGGCCAAAGTGCGGCGATCGTAGAACGGGCACCCGATTTGACTGCTAGACCAGCTAGTCCGAGCACTGCGTGATCGTCTCCTGTGGCTGTATCACAGGCGCTAAGAACGAGTAATTCGATCGGCTTGGACGAAGCGTTTCCTCGGGTTCTCAGGAGTTCCGCAAATTCTTTGACGCCGACACGTCCGTCCCAAGTGAGCAGGAATGTGTCTTCCTGACGAGAGCTAAACTGCCCGTGGGTTGCCAGGTGCACAACATTAGCACCGCTATGTTTGACGCGATCAGCAAGCGCAGTACTGGTAAATCCCTGGTTGGTGAGCTTTGAGGACAATACCGTTTTTGAGATTTCCTGCACTTCGGACTCCACGGCTGGCAAGGCACTGAAGCCGTCCCGAGCTTGGCTGATGCCACCTACGATCGCTTCGATCTGGTGTTGCTGAAACGATTGAGCCGCCATCAGCTGCAGTCCCGGTGAAAGAGCCACAGCATACTTCTCAATTAAATAACGTTGACCGTCATACAGGGCTGCCATAGGAATATTCCGCAGACGTCCATCTAAGACAAACACTAATGTTTTCGTGTGCTTGAAGGCCTGATCTGACTCTGCTGGACGAATTAGCCAGTTGTAAACCTGTTGGGATGCCTGATCGCGTTCCTTTTGGTTTGAGACAGGGTTAAGACCAACTAGCAGTTTGTTGAGGTTTTTTTCAATGTCTGCTTGCGATGTATGGGTGACATAGTAACGTAGAGGTTGTCCAGCAGTAGACAGGATTACTGCCAGGCGATCGGGCAAGATAATCGGATAAATCACGGTTGCAGTAGGGTCTACCTGATCGATCTGCCGTGCTTTATCGATACAGGCTTCCCGGAAGAAGTTATCAAGTTCTGCCACCTGAAGTGACTCAATCAACTCACGGGCTTGGGCTAAAGCTACCTGACTCGGTTGACCATCCAGCAGTAACCCAACCAATTCCCGGTAGATAGGTTCTACACCCCCACGGAACGAAAATTGGACATCAGGATTGATGGCCGCTAAATCCGTTCGTAAGGCTTTCAACGCTTTGATGGCTTCTGTATAAAGCGCGATCGCCTCTGCCTGCTTTCCTTCTTGGCGATAAGCCTGCCCCAAGCGCCAGGCAGATTGGGCCATAATATCGTCTGCCTGTAGCTGACGCGCGATCGTCAAGGATTGCTGCGTCAGTTCTTTAGCCACCGTCCATTGCCCGGTACGCTGATAAAGTTGCCCCCACTGATACAGGGCATAGGCCTCTGCCTGTGCATCTTGAATCTGTTGTGCGCCTTGAACCGTTGCTGTCATTAGCTGCGTCAGATCCTTCAGCGGCAGGATTTGAGCAGGCTTTTCCATGCGGTTGATCGCTGCCGTAAAATTGATGGCGGCATACAGAGACGTACGACTGGGGCGTAGTTCCCGAAGCTGTTGCAGCAATTTGGGTGCATCAGAAACTGCCAGATCGAGTTTATTGTAATTCAGGAAAAGTTTGAACCGATCTAAACGGGCTTGCAATTGGTCACCTGGATTGACTGCCAATTGGTCTACCTGATTAAAGTAATAAAAAGCAGCATTTGGGTTATTTAAGTCCGCCGAGATTTTTCCCAAATTCAACAGAATGGAACCGAGTTGTGTTGTGGCTTCAAGTTTGTTGGCGATCGCCAAACTTTGTTCTAATAGCTGCTGGCTCTTGCCGAGATCTCCAACGATCTGGATGGCTAATGCCAGCGATCGCAGGCCACTCACTTTCATTTCAGAATCTGGCATTGCGGTTAGCGTTTGAGTCAATGCTTCCAATTGCTGTTTTGAACGGCGGTAGAAGCCTAAACTTTGCAATGCCTGTGCCTGGTTGATCTGACTCCCCAGACTTCCTAGCGTATCGCCTGCTTCTTCGTAGAATTTTTGCGCTTGTTGCCAGGTTTCTAGTGCTGCTTCCGTTTTACTGGTGTGTAGTTGCAAACTGGCCTGGGTATTCAATGCTTGCGCCCATAGAATGGCATCCGCGGATGGTTTCGCATCTCGCAGCAGACTCAAACTTTGCTCGATTGACTGTTGAGCCGCGTCCCACTGGTTGAGTTCTTGATAGGTGAGGGAGAGATAACTCAAGCTCAGGGCTTGATTGAGACGATCGCCCTGTTGCTGATATTGTTGAGCGGCGTTTTGCCAGAACTTTACCGCCGCTTCAAAGCGACCGGAGCGGTAAAGGGTACGTCCCACTTCCAGGGAGTTAGTGGACGGAGAGGGTGAGGGTATTGCACTCGGGCTAGAGGTGATTGGTTGGGATGCTTTGGCTGGTGTGATGGTAATGGCTAATCCCAAACTTATCATCACCAGGCTGGCATACAAGCAATAACGATAGTGTTTAAGGCGGTTCATCATTGTGACTCAGTGATGGTTAACAGGTTGTTTAATGGTTGGGCGATTGTAACGGTGCAGTAGATTCAACCGCGATCGCGCTAACACCGCTGCAGGTAGCAACGCTTGGTAGAGCAGCCGACGGCTGATTGGTCATTAACTCTACGGTGTTATCGGGATGGCGCTGCCAGGTGGTGGCTTGCAGCAGAACCGGTCGCGGCACGGGTGTTTGGGCAGTAGTCGTGCCTGGTTGGCGATAGGCAGACAGATCACGCACATCATCCCAGGTGCGATCGTCCTGCACCTGCTGAGTAGGATTTTGTGGCACGCCACCACGTCCCGTTGCCACAAAGCTGCTGCCCTGCGACCCCGCACAGCCCGTGGCAATTTGCTGTGAGGAGTCCGTTACATTGGTGGGTAATGCGACCAAGCCAGAATTGGGATCCACACCGATGGTATTGACCTGAACGGTACCACTGACCCCAAACTCGGAACTGGCGGTGATGTCGCTTGCGGGTGTTAATTGATTGCGGTACTTGAGTCCGATAATGCCTTGGGTCGTGATATTGATATTGCCACCTCGACCTTGAAAGGCATTGGCAATGATGTCGCTATTTTCAAACCCTGCAATGATGGGTGAACTAATGGTAATGTTGCCGCCATTGCCTGTTCCCCCTGCAGTAGCGCTAATAAAACTACCGTGTCGGAGAATCAACCCATTTTGTAACTGCAAGTTGAGATTTCCCCCTCCCCCAGCGACAGTGGAGGCTGAAAGGCTTGCCCCATTGTCGAGTTTCAACAGGTTGGCATTCACCGTTAAAGTACCGGCTTGACCGAAGCCACGATTTTCGACGAAAACCGATGCGCCATTGTTAATGGTAAGGATAGGAGTATTTAGCGTGGTGTTGCCTGCGCTAGCCTTGGAAGGTAGCCCCGCAGGACGAACAGCCGTGCCGATATAGCTAGGGTTTTGGGCATCTTTGACGCCGTTCACTTCAATTGATTCTGATGCATTAATGAGGAGATTCCCGGCATTCCCCAAAATAATGCTAGAGGCCGACACCCTTGCTCCCCCCTGCACGGACAGAGTGCGCGTATTCACAGTTAAATCGCCTGAATTCCCAACCCCAAAGGTAGCAGCCGATAGCAAACTAAAATAAGTGCCCTTTGGGGCTCCGGCATTCAACACTTGAATGGCATCTGCATTCACAGTAACATTGCCACCAGTGCCCGAACCATACGGTCTAGCGGCTACATTGGCACCTGCTGAAATGACCAAATCGCGGGTAGAAATCGCTAGATCTCCCCCCTTGCCCATGCCATGGGAACTTGCCAGAATTTGACTGACGGCTCGAAACGCATTAGAGTCTCCAGCGGTAAACCCATTAACCGTCATCTCAGTAGTATTGATCCCAATGTCGCCACCACGGGCAGCACTAAAGGTGCGATCGAGTACAAAGCCCCCTTTATCAATCAGCAAGTTGGGGGTGTTAATTAGAATCTTTCCAGCCGCACCGGAAGCCGTCGTTTCATTCACTAATGCGCTAGACGCTAGAAAATTGGGCGATTTCCCAGTAATTTGTAAGGACTTTGCTGCATTGACGACGATATCGCCCGCGGTCTGGGCACCCTGATTTTGCACCAGCACCAGAGAACCACCCTGGATGCCGATCTGATTCCCCTGAAGCTGAATCGAACCGGGACTGGTTCCACGCACCGAGACTAAAGCTCGCTGGGTCATCTGAATATTGCCAAAGCTAGAAGCATTCGGATAACTCAGCGTCAAACCCTGGGAATTGGCATTAAGTGCTATGCTACCGCCCGTGACACTGCCTAATTCAATACGTCCTCCGGGTGCGGAAAGCAACCCACCCGTTATCGCCAAATCGCCACCCACCAGTGCCAGGGTTTTGCCTGCTTTCACCTGTAAGCCTTGAGTAGCGAGCTTTAAGCTAACTTTTGTTGAGGCATCGAATGTGGCCGCATTCCCTGCTCCCTGGACGGCGATCGATCCGGCATTGGCTCCCAGTTGCAAGCCTACCGGCACACTCATGGTCAATAGCGGCGGTGAGATAGTAGCGGTGGTGCTAAACTTTGCCCCGTCCGCAAAACTAACGCTAGCGGCCGTAGTCGCTGTAAAGGAACCGCCAAGATTTAGACTGGCATTGGGACCAAAAAGAATGCCTGAGGGATTGAGTAAAAACAGGTTGGCTGTACCGTTGGCGCGAATTAAACCATCAATATTGGATGCATTGCCACCAGTGACTCGTGCAAAAATGTTCTGGATCGTGGCGGCATTGTTGAAGAAAGCAGAGCCTCCGGTAGGAATGGAGAACTGACTAAAGCTATGAAACAGGTTATTGCCCTGAACCGTTCCATTGGTCACTGTGAAGTTTTTACCACTTTGGTAAACAGTCGTAGACAGGGTGCCATCGGGAACCACCTGCGCGTTGGTGGGGAGCGTGAAGCCAGCCGTAGCGATCAGTAAAGTAGTACAAACCTGCCAATAGTGAACCGCCTTCATTCTATGTTTCCTCTGGGTGATAAGTCACCTGAAGGTACTAGCGTTGTCCTTTGAAACACGCTGTCAGACAGGCTTATGAAAAGCATTCCCTGCTTTTCTCTCACGGCTTCAATAGCGGCTGAAGTTAAGCTGTATCGCTGAATACACCTCCGACTACAACGCAGATTAGTGATTTGGGGCCGCACTGGCAGCGATGTTTCCACTGCAGGTCGCAACGGTGGGCCGTATCGCAGATGCCTGGTTAGCCACTAACTCAGCGGTACCATCGGCATGACGTTGCCAGGTGGTCGCCTGCAGCAAAACTGGCTTCTTCTTCGCAGGTGCTTGGGCTGTCACAGGCTGACCGGATTGGCGATAGGCAGACAGATCACGCACATCATCCCAGGTGCGATCGTCCTGCACCTGCTGAGTAGGATTTTGTGGCACGCCACCGCGTCCCGTTGCCACAAAGCTGCTGCCCTGCGACCCCGCACAGCCCGTGGCAATTTGCTGTGAGGAGTCCGTTACATTGGTGGGTAATGCGACCAAGCCAGAATTGGGATCCACACCGATGGTATTGACCTGAACGGTACCACTGACCCCAAACTCGGAACTGGCGGTGATGTCGCTTGCGGGTGTTAATTGATTGCGGTACTTGAGTCCAATAATGCCTTGGGTCGTGATATTGATATTGCCACCTCGACCTTTCACGGCATCGGCAATGATGTCGCTATTTTCAAACCCGGCAATGATGGGTGAATTGATCGTAATGTTGCCGCCATTACCTGTTCCCCCTGCAGTGGCGCTAATGAAGCTACCGTGTCGGAGCAGTAATAGACTGCCCACATCGACTGTAATGTTGCCGCCCTGACCAGACGCAGTTTGAGCCTGGATATTGCCTTGACGATCTAAGCGAAAGATATCAGTAGCGATAGTAATATTGCCTCCATTACCACTGCCCTGATTGGTAACACTCACAGCGCCCCCATCGATCAGAGTCAGGCTAGGGGTGGTTACATTCACATTTCCGGCATTTGCTGATAGAACATTTGGCAGACCAAAAGCCTTTTGGATCAATGGCTCTGGATGAGTAACGGCTGAGTTAATACTGCTGTTATTGAGCCGACTGCGTCCGCTGATGAGAATCGATTCTGTGACGTTGACGTTGACATTTCCAGCTTGTCCAATCAACCATGACGTAGTTGAAACCACTCCCCCATTCAGCAGATGCAAGCGAGCCGTATTCAATGTCACGGTTTGGGCATCGCCTGTGCCAAAAGTCGTTGCACTAATATTGCTATACAGCCCGGCTATGCTGTCTCCCGTCACCGTAGTGCTGGTATTGCGAATGGTGACTCGTCCTGTGGAGCCAGTAGCAAATGCCACTGAAGAGACTCCGGCTCCTCCAGAGACCAAGAGGCTGTTACCCGTAATGGAGAGATTGCCTGCAGGTTTAGTACTTCGGGAACTCGTGGTCAAGGAAGTCACACCTGTGGGAGTGATGGAAGAGGAGCCAGACACCTCAACTGACCCTGCATCAATCTGAATGTCGCCGCTGGCAGCAAAGCTAAAGGCGTTGCTGTTGACTCCTGCGCCCTGGGAGAGAGTTAAGTGGGGCGTACTGATGCGGATATTTGAACCAGTTCCCGACTTTAATGCTTCGGCGCGAATGCCACTACGAACTGAGGCGTCGGCTGTAGTGCCAGTTATATCGATCCCTTCCGAAGCCTGTAAGAAAATCTCACCCCCAGCAACACTCCCAAGGTTTTTGGAAAAGACTAGCGAACCATCGCTAAATTGAATGTGCCGTCCCTGCAATTGCACTGAACCCGCATTAAAGGCACCAGCACTGGGCAATGCCCCTATCGTCAGCAATGCTTTCTGGGCGAGTTGAATATCGCCAAAACGTTGTCCATTCTCGTAACCTAACTGGTAGCCCTGAGCGATCGGGGTTAAACTGACCAGACCTGCTTCGCTTAAGCTGCCTAATTCAACCCGTCCCTGGGGCGCATTTAAGGTTGCTCCGGTGAGATTCAAGTTGCCCCCTACCAGTGCCAGGGTCTTTCCAGGCCGTACCCGCAGTTGTGAAGCACTGGGATTTTGAGTAAGAGGAGCAAGACTACTGCTTGCTGTGATGCTATAGCCGGTTCCCGTGGCAGCGATCGGTGCAGGATTGTTACCCATTTGCAACCCAACAGGTACGCTCATTGTCAGCAAGGGCGTCGTGGTGGTATCGGTGGCATTGAACTTCACACCATCGGCAAACTGAATACTATTGGCAGTACTGGCAATGAAAGAACCGCCAAGATTTAAGCTGGCATTGGGTCCAAACAAGATGCCTGCTGGGTTGAGCAAAAATAAGTTGGCGCTGCCATTGGCGCGAATTAAGCCATCAATATTGGAACCATTGCCTCCGGTAACCCGCGCAAAGATATTTTGAATACCAGTGGCATTATTGAAGAAGGCAGATCCGTTGGTGGGAACGGAGAACTGGCTAAAGCTATGGAATAAGTTAGAGCCTTGCGTCGTACCATTGGTGATCGTAAAGTTATTACCAACTTGATTGACGATGGTATTGAGTGTGCCATCGGGAACGACCTGAGCACTACTCGGAAGCACTATCCCAGCAGAAGCAATTAGTAAAGTACTGCAAACCTGCCAATAGTTAGCCACCTTCATCAGTGCCATCCTTTGCGTTATGAGAGAGTCAGTCAACTAGACTGTGAATGTCTAAGGATCGTGGATCAAATAAAATCGACAAACTGTTTGCAGGCGGGGCACACGACCGTGCGTCCTTACAAGAAACACCGACATTATTCAATTCTTATTCCTAAGTTAAAAAAGCGAATTGAGCCGCAGTTTGAAGGCATTGTCACTACGTGCTAATGACACTCCAGATTGCAGGTCTACTGCTAGCATTCCCTCATCTACAGCGATCGCCCACTAACCAATACAATTAGGCCATCTAGCCGAGTCAGTCATCCTATTGAGGAAGCAGATGGCTTGGAAATCGGTGTTGAAGTTGATGCTAATAGGCTAAGAAGCTGAAGTTTCAAGCTAAAAAGCTGAAGCTTTAATTCATTCATGAGGGCGTAAAGATTACAAAAAAGGGTGACGCAGTCCAAGGTGCCTGTTGTGTATGGCACCCGGCCAGGGCCTCCATGTGCTTCTGTGGATTCATCCTGATCAATCTGTGGATTCATCCTGATCAATCTGTGGATTCATCCTGATCAAAAGGAATAGCGGGCTGAGAAGTACAATCCTTTTTCCTGAAGCGATTGCTTGTCACCCTCAATCGAGGTGAGAGGATACCCCCAATCAAAACGGAGGGTAAGGTGATCGCCCTGTTTCCACAGCAACCCTAAACCAACACCAACAAGGGTATTGGGTGATGGGTTCTTGCCATTGTAATTCCAGCCTGTGCCGACATCAATAAAGGGCGTGAGTTGCAGGATGCCATCAATTTTGGGAGCCCGCAAGATGGGAATACGGCATTCAGCTGAAAATAAGGCTCCGTTGTCTGTCAGCAACGCGTCCTGGCGATACCCCCGGACGCTAAGCTGCCCACCAAGACCAAATTGCTCCAATGGCACCAGGGAATCTGTAGCCAGTTGCAAGTCGCCTCTAACCAGAAATTGGGTGTCTGGTGCCACGACCCGAACCCATTGAGCCTGTCCCCGCCAGGTCGCAAAGCGGCTATCGGGCGCATTATCATTCACCGTTGCCCCGAACCAGTCCACTCCCAAACTAAACTGCGATCGCAGTGCCAGTACCGATCGATTACTTCGCTGCGTGTATTCTTGAAAGAAGCTCAGCGCCGAAATTTTGGTTCGACCTTGTGAATCAGCACCAGGGGAAAGGGGGAAAGGTCCAATGTTATCAAGCCCTAATTCTGTCTGACTTTCCTGGCGTGAAAAGGACGCTCCTACGGCAAACTCCTGGGTGGGTGTTTGCAGGAGTGGTTGTCGAAAGCTGAGGTCGTAAGACCGGGATGTAGATTGGATATCAAGGAGACTGAACGGCTCTTCGATCACCCGGTTCCATCCCTGGCTGAAGCCAAACGATACCGTCCCATTGCGAGCATTCACCGGTAGGGTGTAGTTGAAATCAACCGTGTTACTGCCAGTGGTATTGGCGTATCCGATGGAGAGCGTGTCGCCGAAACCCAGCAGATTCGCTTCCCGCAATGTCACTCCGCGCCGAAAGCTGCCCACACTGGGCGATCGCCCGTTGTCCAGATATACATCAGCTGAAAACGTCTTTGCCTCTTCGATCGCAACCTGCAAGATATTGCTACCTGGTTCCACCCCTGCTTGCAATTCGGCAGACAGGTTTTGAATATGCGGATCCAGGCGGAGAAGTTGGAGCTTTTCCAGCAACTGGGGCATATTCAAGGGGGTTCCGGCACCCAAGCGGACGCGATCGCGAATATAAGCACTCCGCAGGCGACGGTTGCCAGTTACCTTGATTTCTTGAAGCGAGCCTTCTACCACCTGGATAGTAACGACACCATCTTTGATCTTCTGGGGTCCAATTAAGGCACCCGTGGTGACATAGCCATGATCTACATAGAGTTTAGTAATGGCATCTCTAGCCTGCAATAATTCAGCAAACGTCAATTCTCGTCCCACAAAGGGAGCCGTTACTTTACCGAATTGTTCCGGCTTAAAGACTGTGCTGCCGACGACTTCAATGCGATCAACCCGGAATGTTTCTGTGCTGTCCTCCGGCTTTGACAGTGGCTGCTCTGGCAGTTTGGGCAGGGGAAGCAGTTCACTGTCGGCAGGTGGTGGTGGTGAGACATCCGATGGCAGTTTGGGAGGCGTAATATCTTCTAGCCGCGTGGGTGGTGGCGGTGTAGCAGTGATAGCTTGTGCACTGAGAAAGTCTGCACTTTGAGCGATCGCGGTTGCTTGACTACCTAACACGGTTGCTGAGACCAAACTCAAGGTCAGAGGCCTCAACTGGGGAATGTTGGCAAGCACACTCAATAGTCGCAGAGATTTAATGATAGTCATTTTTCCAAGGTGATAGAGCTTAGTATTTCCTAGTCAAGTCAGGCAAAATCTTTTATTGTTTGCTTATTAGCGATTGCTTTAAAGCTGATTTGGCAAGACCAATCTGGCGTCATGTCTATAATTCAGATTTTTTGATTGTGTGAAAGCGCCCTGATACTGATTTGAAATAGTCAACAATTCAGCGTGCAAATTCAATTGAGAGGGACAGCAGCAACAGATTGAAATTCACACAATGCCTAAAATGGTTACAGGGTGGGCATCTCAGAGATTGTTCTCAGATTTGATTAGATGGGTAAACTAAATCTAGGTTGATTGGCGTAAAAAATATAAGCGACATAACTGAAGGAGAATTGTCTTGCTTATGAATACTCATTTCATTAATGATTAGTGCATTGCTTTTCTCAAAATTGAATCTCTGTAGTTATAACTAGCCAACTTTATCAATTGGGCTGCGGCTGAGTTTCAAAACGCTTCAAATTCAAAGCTAGGTTCACTTTCATCGGTTAATTCATGCATTTTGCATAGTTCAACTCAGCGTGATTGAACTTATCTATATTCAAAGTGTCCATATAACTCAAAGTGCCCACATTGAAATTGAATCTCACAAATTCAATAGGAAGCGGAGCAGAAATTTTGTGCTTAAGCGAGGCTATCAGCCATTTTATTTTTTGGGCGACCATAGCCAGTCGGCGGTTTCAGACCTTAGTGATGCAGAAAAACTCCAGGGCAACCTCAAGCTGAAAGCACAACCACCTTGGCAAATTCAATTCGGCAGTTCAAAATCTGCCACCTCTTTTGAAAGGCACCAGCTAGAGGAGGTCTGCTTTTAGACATGCTACTAATAGTTCAGGCCGTGGTGAGCGCTCACCACGGCCTGATAGGTTCTCGTATTCAGTTGAAAACTCAAACCCCGCTTTTCATACCAGTCATACTGTGTTGAGACAGAGTGCAGGGTGTATATATCAGCGGACTAAAGAACGCTATAGAAGGGTTAAAGATTAAATAACGAAGGGAAAAACGCAAACAGGTCTAACGATGTTTGCATTGATTCTTGATCGGGTGTAGAAAACAGATCGAAAGGTGACTTAAGAGTACGATCGTTCCACCTCAAGGCTGCGTTGAGCATCACCAAGGGATCTCTTCCAAAATCATCGCATCCTGCAAAACCCAATATTCAACAAGGAGCAATCGCACTTTTTGCATTATGTTGGCGGCTATTACTCATTTCTTGTTTCTTGAATGAGGTGTTCTAAACGCCTATTAAAAAAACTCTGGCGTGTACTATCTGTTAGCATCACCGCCAGAGTTTTTTAATCTTGAAAATTGAGAGGTAGGCTTATGCAACTTTAACCTACAAGATCGTTCTTACTGTTAAGAGACAGAATCGATCGCAGGAGCCTTCAACAGTTTCGGATTAAGCGATTGTAGGACATCGGTTTCCGTTGGAGGCTTCTGCGCCAAAGACGGCACTTGCTCACGGAGTCGAGTCGTTAACTGCTGCGTCTTAGCGTCGTAGATCTGAGTCAACAATTTGGGATATAGCCCGATGCCAATGATGGGCACTAACAGTGCAGCAATAATAAAGACTTCGCGAGGCTCTGCATCTGCCAACACTTCATGGGAAGTAAGGGTCTTGTTTTCGGGACCGTAAAAGATTTCACGCAGCATCGACAGCAGATAGATGGGGGTAAGAATGACCCCAACCGCTGCTAGCAAGACCACAAGCACCTTAAACGGTGGAGCATAGGCATCGCTAGTAGCAAACCCAACAAAGACCATCAGTTCGGCAACAAAGCCACTCATACCAGGCAGGGCGAGAGAGGCAAGCGAGCAAGCGGTAAACATCGAGAAAATCTTGGGCATCTTTTGACCGACGCCACCCATTTCATCCAGCATCAGGGTATGGGTGCGATCGTAGGTTGATCCTACCAGAAAGAATAAGCTAGCACCAATTAAGCCGTGGGATACCATTTGCAGCACGGCACCACTGAGTCCTAGGTCAGTGAACGAGGCGATACCAATCAACACAAAGCCCATGTGCGAGATCGAAGAATACGCAATCTTCCGCTTCAAGTTCCGCTGGGCAAACGATGTCAGCGCCGCGTAGATGATGTTGACCACGCCTAAAATAATGAGCGCAGGTGCTACAGTCGCGTGAGCAGCAGGCAACATCTCTGCATTCATGCGAATGAGCGCATATCCACCCATCTTAAGCAGGATACCCGCCAGCAGCATGTGTACGGGAGCCGTCGCCTCACCGTGAGCATCGGGCAGCCAGGTATGGAGCGGAATAATGGGCAACTTCACCGCGTAAGCAATAAGAAACCCCGTATACAGCCAAAGCTGTAGCTTGAGCGGGAAGTCTTTTTGCATCAGCGATTGCATGTCAAACGTAACCGTATCTCCGTAGAAGGCCATCGCCAGACCCGACAGGAGAATAAACAGCGAGCCGCCAGCCGTATACAGAATGAACTTTGTGGCGGCGTACTGACGCTTTTTACCGCCCCAAATGGAAAGCAGCAAATAGATTGGAATTAGCTCCAATTCCCACGACAGGAAGAACAGCAGCATGTCTTGAACGGCAAAGACGGCAATCTGCCCGCCGTACATTGTCAACATCAAGAAATAAAACAGACGGGGCTTGAGGGTGACAGGCCAAGCAGCCAAAACTGCCAACGTGGTGATAAAGCCCGTTAGAAGGATGAGCGGCATAGAGAGGCCATCAGCGCCGACTGACCATTTCAGGTCTAGCTGTGGTACCCAGGTGTAGCTCTCAAAGAGCTGCATCTTTGAGCTAGAAAAGTCGTAGTGGCTGTAAAAGGCGTAAACCAGAAGTGCAAAGTCGATTAGCCCAATCACAAGGGCATACCAGCGCACCGTTTTACCATCCTTGTCGGGAAGAACCGGGATCAGCAGCGAGGCCGCGATCGGAAACAGGATGCTAGTTGTTAGCCAGGGGAAATTAGCGGTAAGCATCAGTGACCAGGGTGAGTGGTTAATCGTTAACTGTTAGAACAGATTGGCCGCTTGAGCAAGATCAGCATCAGGTCATCCAGGCATACTGATGCGCTACTCCAGCGGTTAGTTCGATCGTTGCGTCTTATAGCTCAGACAGTTGCCCAACCGCCTAAGCGCCGATCAGCCGCAAGTGATTAGTTTCTCAAGTAGTGTATCTGTCTCTTACGACTAACCACTCACAGCTAACAACTTCTTAAGCTATGCCAGATTCTTAAGCTATGCCAGATCGTCTTAAGCAATACCTGAGAAGATCACCAGACCCAATACGGCGGCGAAGACAATCAAAGCGTAGAACTGGGCACGTCCATTCTCAAAGTACTTCAGCACTTCTCCTGTAAAGAGCGTCACCAAACCAGCAAGGTTAACAACGCCATCTACGACTTTAGAATCCACTTCCAGAACTTGCCTTGCCAGGCGGCGGCTACCCACGACAAAGACATCATTGTAGATATCGTCGATGTACCACTTGTTCTTAGACAGCTTGTACAGGGCTGGGATTTTTGCCGCGATCGCTGCTGGGTCAATTTTCTTCTGCGCGTACATCAGAATGGCGAGAGAAATACCGATGAGTGAAATTCCAACGGAGCTCCCTGCCATCACGAAAAACTCACTCAGGTTTTCGCTGCCTTCTGCTGCAAGCTCTACCGCTTCACCCGGAGGATGAATGAACGCTTCAAAGTAGTTGGCAAAGGGTGTCCCTACTAGACCAATCAAGATGGAAGGCACTGCTAGAACAAGCAGCGGTAAGGTCATGGTAAAGGGAGACTCATGGGGAAATTCGCTGTGGTGTTCATCGTGACCATGATCCTCATCAGCGTTGCTGTGGCTTGATTCAAGCGTGAGTTCCTGGGGATTCATGGCACCCGGACCGATCGAGGCTCCTTGCAATTGCAGTTGTTCAACCTTGATGATCTGGCGCATAGCCGGATCATTGCCCCGGAAGCCGCCTTCAAACGTGGAGAGGTACATCCGGAACATGTAGAACGCCGTAATGCCTGCTGTTAGGTAGCCAACGCCCCATAGCACTGGATTTGCGGTAAAGGCATTGCCTAAAATTTCATCCTTTGACCAGAAACCAGCAAACGGTGGAATACCGGAAATCGCTAACGTCCCAATCAAGAACGTAATTCCCGTGTAGGGCATGTATTTCCGCAAGCCGCCCATTAAGCGCATGTCTTGCGCGTAAGCCGGATTGTGTCCAACCACATGCTCCATACCATGAATGACTGACCCTGACCCCAGGAAGAGCATTGCCTTGAAGTAAGCATGGGTCATCAGGTGGAACATACCAGCGCTGTAAGAGCCAACACCCATTGCCATCACCATGTAACCCAACTGCGACATCGTGGAATAAGCAAGCCCCTTTTTAATGTCGTTTTGCGTAATGGCGATCGTTGCTCCCAGGAACGCTGTAAAAGCACCCGTGTAGGCAATCACATCCATCACAACCGGGATGCCTTCAAACACGGGAAACATACGAGCGATGAGAAAAACGCCTGCCGCCACCATCGTTGCAGCGTGGATGAGCGCTGAAATGGGGGTTGGGCCTTCCATAGCGTCGGGTAGCCACACATGCAGTGGGAACTGAGCCGATTTTGCCACCGGTCCTAAAAAGACCAGAATGGCGAACAAAGCAGCAAGCCCACCGCTCAGTGCGCCGGTTTGTACCAAATCTTGTAGACGGTCGCCGATCGTCTCAAAATCAAAGCTTCGCGTTGACCAGTAAAGACCCAAAATGCCCAACAGTAAGCCAAAGTCGCCCACGCGGTTCGTTACAAACGCCTTTTGGCAAGCATCTGCTGCGGCCTTCCGATCGAACCAGAAGCCAATCAGCAGGTAGGAACACATGCCCACCAGTTCCCAGAAAATGTAAACCTGAACCAGATTGGGGCTTATGACCAAACCCAGCATTGAAGCGCTGAATAGACTCAAGTAAGCATAAAACCTTACATAGCTTGGATCATGCGCCATGTATCCATCGGTATAGATCATGACGAGAAAGGCAACAGTCGTCACAATGACCAACATCAACGCAGTGAGGTGGTCGATCGTATAGCCCATGCTGAGATGAAAGTTGCCTGCTGAAGCCCACTCAATCATCTGCGTGTAAGGAGCATGCCCATTAAACTGACTCCAAAGCAGTGCTGACGACAGCACCAATGCTGCTCCAATCAGCGAAACAATAAAAATTGAATTGACCTGACGTAACTGATTCGTCGTCTTGTTAAAGGAAATCAGCCCCGAGCCGACAATCATCGCACCAGCCAGTGGCAGGACTGGAATCAGCCAGGCATACTGATAGATCGCTTCCATTGCTCATGCCTATGGTTAATGTTCTTCTTTTAGTGGTTGGGAAAACCGTCTACATTGTGACACACGCTTAACAGGAAACTGTCAGGGACGAACACAACATTCCAGTCTTTCTGGGGTTTAGCATTCCCAAAAAAAGCGCGAGCTTCATCTGTTAAAAGGCGCAATCAGGGCCGTGCCTATACCTCCCAAAAACCTGCTGTAGAGAGCTAAACGGTATCCATACAGCCTTTATATCGAGCCCCTCTTTGAACGATCGCGGTATACGTATTCACCCTTCTAGCGGCTGTAAAGAACTTTTGTTCAATCGTGACCTCAAATTCTTTCTTGTAGATTTAAATGCGTGGCTAGAAGGCGCATTTCTGCCACTTTATCGGCCGATGCCTGGAGCCATGATGCTCTAAATCTAACGTCAAAACTTTAGGATCAATTTGGGATCAGCATGGCATATTGCGCCATGCCTTCTTTAGCTGAGGCTTTCGCGCTTGCAGACCAACTTGACCTGAAGCAAGCATGCTTCAGCAGCATTTATACCTCATTGGACACTCGTACGTGATACGTTGCCTCAAACAAAAATATTTCTTATGTAAAGGATGAGGTCTTCCAAAGACACCTTTGAAGTGTGAGTTCAACTGTAGTCTAGGCTTGCCAATCAGCTGCGATCGAAAGGAACCGCCGACTGTACATTCGTTTGCAGTGGCATCGCTAAAACCTTCTGTAGCTCTGTGCAAAGATCGTCGCGACGATGCAATCCCTCTAGCCGATGGACAACCTTACCCTCCTCAAACAGAAGGATCGTCGGTAACGTCGTAATGCGGTAGCGGCTTGACAGCTTGATATTTTCGTCAGCATTGATGCCAAACAGCTTGAACCGTTTGCCCCATTCAGCCTGAAAACGCGTTAAAAGCGGCTCGATCATCTTGCAAGGACCACACCAGGGTGCACCAAAATGAACGACAACAGGGATAGGAGATTCCAAAACTTCTTCTACAAAGGTTTGCTCGCCCATTGCAGGTTTATATTTCCTTGTTAATTAAATGCTTAATATTTGCCTTGGGATCATCCTACCAGTCAATGCCACTTGTTGCACGGATCAAAAGAGGATGTGCCCACCAAAAAAGCAAAACGAAACCGATCACACCCAGGTAAGCAGGACGAAGAAATTCTTGAACGTTGAGAGACTGTCGTCCCTGGAGGATGGCTGCAAATGGCACGACAGAGGTCCGTGCTTTGATCGCTTCAAACGCCTCGCCGTAACGAGCAAGTAAGCGCCGATCCCCATGCCAAACCCCAAACAAGTGGTGAGCAATTAAGCCAAGGGAGGTTACGACCATAAAGGACGTTCCTAGCCATAGCGTATGAGCAAAACACCAAATGATTTGTCCCACCATTTGTGGATGCCGTGTAATACGAATAATGCCAGTCTCATAAAGATGTACGGCTGGCTTTTGAATCGCTGCAATTTCTAGCAAGTTGAATGTAGCTGGATACAGGAAGAGAAATGAGATGGCAGACAAAATCCAAACAGTGGTCTGCATGCCTGGAACGCCCTGTAACTGCCAAAGCTGAAGCCCATCGTAGCGATGATTAAAGAAGTAAACAATTAGCACCGTTGCGAGACTTAAGCTCACGAGTGCAAACACAACCCTGTAAAGTCGGGGACCAATTTTCTGTTCACCCCAGGGGCGCAGCGCTGCTAAACCACTGTGCGCGATCGCAAAACCCAATAGTAAGCCCATCACAATAAAGTGACTAGGCGTTAACCAGCCCAAACCCATAAGTTAAGAGAGATACGGTGATGTAGAGAATAGACATAGCCACCCACTTATTATCTAACGTTTTCTTTGCTCTCTCCGATCTTTCCCGCACGTTTGCCAGATTCAAAACACGATACCAGTATCAACAAGCCTTAAATCGATTGTGTAGAGATCGCTCCGACCCTCGTTCCAGGTCGCAATGAGTAACCCATAGGGCTCCAATACCGCGATCGCCGTAGGATTTGCAGGTCCGGCCAAGTGTCCCGCCACAAGCCCGTAGCGATCTAACAAAAGCATTTGCCCATCCGCTGCCATCAGGACATAGCCCCACGAAGAGGAAGCCATGAGGATTGGCACAATATCTACCCCAATCCGTACTAACCTGAGCGGCTTGAGATCAATCAGCAAAACCGAATGCTCATGCCCTGGTTCCAAAGCAATCATCTGGTAAGGAGAGGGACTGCTGAGCACCTGTCGTAACGGCACCGGCAAGCTAAATGCACTCACTCGATCGCCCCGTCGAGTGAAGATTTCCAGCTGTACTCCAGTAATGTGAGAATTTGTATTTTTATCTACCAGATGCGAGAAGGCAACGACATACCGTGAGTCCACCATCGTCAAGTGAAACAACTGAGCGGTCGATCGAGACGTTTTGACTCCTCCATTGCGGCTACTCGGTTTAAGCGACTGCATACGAGACAAATTCCAGAAGCCCAACGTGCTAGTAATTTTGTCTGGTTCCAGAACAGCAACCGCCATCCATCGACCTTTTGCTTCGATCGTGACAAAAAAGTCTCGACTAAATTCAGCAATCAACTCAGGCACTGCTGGTTGCAAAGTAACCCCATCGTGAGGCGTTAATGGCTGAACAGGTGGTGTCGGATCTAGAAAAAGCTCAGTTGCAAGCCGATAGATAGAACGCGGAGTCACAGCAAAGCACCCTTGTGGGCGTACCAGTAGCTCTTTCACCACTTTGGGTAAGCGTACCGAGGAAGCAATCGATTGCTCCTTTGAAGGGAACATCCCAGCGGCTAGCAGACCCTCTGAGTAACTCCGACAACTAATGTAGCGACCGCAAACTTGATAAACACGCTCTACTGATACAGATGCCACTGGTGCTGATACTGAAGTTGACCCATTTTGAGGGATCTGAGTCAGCCCGTTTGGGGTCAGGCATGAAGAGCTTTCCGTCAGTGCTGTCACCATCTGCTGCACATGAGCCTGCAACGCTTCTTGTTTAACATATTGGCACTGCTTGATGGGTAGGGTAATCGATGAGCGTAGCAGCCGGGTGTCATCCCACACGTGCTTGAACTCAAGGGTTGCCTCTGTGGCCGCTGCCCTGACAGCCTCAATCATTTGTGCTGCCGACTGAAAACGTCGCGCGGGCAGTTTTTGCAAAGCTGTCAAAATAACAGGGTGAAGCGCCAACGGAATGCTATTAGGAATTTTGACTGGGCTATTGAGGTGCGCTGACATCATAGCGACAGGCGTACCGGAAAAGGGGCGATAGCCTGCTAGCAATTCAAACAACAAAATACCGACTGCATACAGATCAGAAGTGACAGCATACTGCCCATAAAATCGCTCTGGAGCCATGTAAGCAGGCGAACCTGTATTGCTAGCGTTGTTACCAGTACTCTCCTGATGCAAACGGGCAATACCGAAATCAGAGACGCGAGCTGTCCATCCATCCGACTGTAGTATCAGCAGAATATTTTCAGGTTTGATATCGCAATGGACGATGCCACGGTTATTAGCATGGTCTAATCCCAAAAGTACATCCACGACAAGCTTCAGACACTGGGCTGGATGCAGACGTTTGTCTTCGTCCATCAAGCTGCGCAGCGTCCCCCCCTCGCAGTAATCCATGACGAGGTAACGTCCAGTCGGAGTATGCTCCAGAGCATGACAAGTCACAATATGGGCGTGTTGCAAACTCAGTAAAAACCGCAGTTCGCGCAAGAACTTATGCGTTGGGAAGCGTTGTTTATCAAGCTCTTTGAGCGCCACTAGTCGGCCAGTTTTGCGATGGCTAGCGCAGTAAACACGACCAAATTGTCCCTGACCGATCAGTCCCAACAGTCGATATTTAGAGCGTTTGAGCTCTTTTACGAGGAGATATGACACATTGTAAAAAAGTGACTAGTTGTGAGTGATGTGTGATCAGTAAGTAAACGCTCTCAAAAGATATGCTTGCAGGATAAAACTGACGACTAATCATTAATAAGATGGAGAGATTTGAAATGATTAATCACCAGCTTTTAATCGTGCTACTGTCCAACCATATAAAGACCGATCAATGAGCCAGGGAATGAATTATCTCAAGCAATAAACAACCTTAAAGGCAGTCTCTTTTCTGCTTAGACATGGTTAAGGTGGCAATGCTGAGTTACTCTGACAATTTCAATCAGTCAAGCACGGCATTGCTTAAGCGCAGATCTTTTGCACGATCGCTTCATGATCCAGATGATTCTCTACCATAATTTCAGCAGGTTGCAGACGGTTTACTAAGCCTAAAAGAAACCGATTACAATCTGAGCCTAGTGACTCGCAAGTTGTTTGAACGCAGTGTAATTCACGTCCTGTAAGTTGACTAAAGAAGGCACTGAGCACACCAGCTTCTAAGAAACAAACTGGCACATCAATTTTAGGAGCCTGGCTAGCAAAGGGAGAACCTTGCGTCTTAATCAATAGAAACCCTCGCTGTTGATGTGACTGATCTAACTCAATCTTGCCCCAGCCATAGGCAACCCAGCAGGATTGTAAATTGTTCAGAAAATCCAGCATAGACATATCAGCAAGCGCCGTACCGTAATAATCAGATAGTTCCTCACGAAAGCGGGTATAAAAATTTTTGCCCCACCAACGCCCACAGTTGAATAGCACTAACCGTGATGCCTGTCCCGTTTCTTTTTGCAAGCCTGAATAGATTGCCTGAATTAAGGTGTGAGGTAGTGCTAGGAGGCGATCGCCGCGACGATTCTCTAATAAGCCCATTTCCAGGTCGCCTTTCACATAGGCATCGATCGCAAAATAGTTGCCTGGAACGCGGTTGTTTGTTAACAGATCAGCAACAGAAATCATAGAGCAATACCAGGGATTGATTAGAGAGAAAAGGCTGGCATCAATTCGGTAAGAGCATGAAACCAAGCCATGAAAAAATATGTTGTCTTCTAACAGCTAGCTGTTGAAACAAAGGCTTTTACTAGGAACCAACGCTAGCAAGGGTAGGTGCTTGCAAAATTGCCGTTTGTACTTTGGCAATATAGGGTCCGATTAGATTAATCTGCTTAGTCGTGAATGCTTGCATCAGGCGCTGATTCAGCAGACGAAAAAGTGCGGTGTCGATTGTTCGCGTATCATGCAAACTCATTGTTTTTGTCAACCAATCGACGAGGCGTTCTTGCACAAAGGCTTCGTCATTTAGCAGCATGCCCATGGCTGAATATCGCAAGAGAAGCAGGGCATTTTTAAGGCTTCGCTCTAGATTCTCAACGCTTTCCTGCGGTAGCGCGGCTTCTAATTGATCGGCTACTTGCTGCATGATTTCAAGTTCCCGATCGCGCAAGGCTCGATAGGTTTCTAAACGCTCAGGAAGCGAACTCACATATTGGTTAATGACACCTAACTCTTCGGCTTTCAGATATCGGTGCTCAGCTTCATCAAAAATCGTCTCAATTTGTGGGTGCATAGGAATCGAGGGAGTAGGGAATAAGGGACAGAGGGGTGGGTTACATGAAACCGTTGGAGTGGAGCGTTCTAAGTGATGACGCTAATTGATAACCACTCATATCTACGAGATCATCACCAGAACCAGTCCTAAGTCCGGTTCTAAAAAAGTCCAGAAAAATCATCCAGCGTCAGGTCATTGCTGGGTGGCGGTGGCGCAGCTTGGATAGGAGTAGGAGCGGCGATCGCAGTCCCGTCCCAATTGATCGTGGCAAAGAATTGGCAGACACTCGTTTTCAGACTGAGAGGCTCATTGCTACCTTCGGCAAGACTCTGCTTAATCTCTTGAATGGCGGGCGTATGATCTTCCCAATTAACGCCTGTAAAAAATGTTTTCACAGACTCCCGTTGCCATATCCCAGGAGTAAGAGCCGCTTTAGAGCCATTCGTTTGAGGAAGAGTAAGGGCGCTCATTGCAGTAGATCTCCTGTGCGTAAACGCTTCTCGATATCTCTGGCGGTCGCCCCCTCATTTAGCCAAAAGGAAGCCGCATCAATCCGGTCTTGACCACCCAGGAGGAATTTGCAGTAGGTTTCACCCATTGAGTAGCACTGAATTTCAATACAGCTCAGTTGCTTTTTGACCATCTCCGTGAAAAAACCAGCAAAGAGCCCGGCATACAAAAAGCAGACCGGTTTACCGACATCACCCAAACTACGAGCCACAGCAGAATCAAAGACGTTGATGAACATGAATCCCTGCTTTCGATCGCCCATATCAACTTCCCAGCGACCCCATCCTTGGGAGGTAAAGGGCCACCACCAGGTTTCCAAGAGGAACAGTAAGTTGGTTTGGCGGAGATTGCGATCGAATTCTTTTTCAAACCACTTTTCAAAGAAGAAGGCATCTTTTTGCCCCCATTCGCAGCCGATCGTATACATCGTGGCGGCTGACGCGTCTCCGACTTCTTCTTCTAACCCCTCAACCAAACCAATGATGAAATCTTCGGTTGTCAGCACATTTCTGCTGCCGTTCCAATCGACGATCGTGCCTTTGTCTGGATCAAATTGAAAGAAATCTCGAAACCCATAATGATTATGTTTCTTTGGGTTTCTCATTTTGATTGGGTTTTCGTGGGGCGTTGCAATCACCATAGCTTTGTCTCGGCGAAATCTAAGTGGGATGAATCAGTCACGCAAGCGGCGAAGAGAGCGACCTTTGAGAATGAGTGCAACTCAGGCTGTTGGGTCAGCAAATTTAGGTATGGAAGGTTACGAATGGTTGTAGCCACTAACGGTATCGCAGTAGCAACAATGAGCGCACACAGTGCAGAGAAATGTGAACCATCAGGCGCGATCAGCCACGCTGCTATCTTTTAGAGCTTGAATCTACCGCCCAAAAGAAGAAGGCCGCTTCAAGCTCAGCTGTCATTGCTGCTTGATCTAATGTTCCCTGCCCCAGAAGGATCTAACTCCTGGCAATTGATTGGTTGAAAATCTTTATAAATGAAGACTGATTGGTCTCCGAGGATGGCTATCTTTGTACCACCCAAATGTTAGAGAAGCCGTACAATTCAGCCCAAAAGTCTTTCTTGACGCCCAAAATGCCACCACCAAGCGATCGTTTATACAGTTTTAAGACCCCGCGATCGCCCAGTATAGTCATGTCCTAGAGTCAAATCACCATAACTCAAGCCTTCCGCAAGGGGGGCTTTTATTTTGGGCTTCGCTTCTCAGGATCGCTGTACTACCTGACGTGATGAGGCTCAAGTGCCAGAGAAAAAGTCAGTTTGTAGGAAGTATGCTGGAAAAACCTGACAAACGCTCCGAAATAGGGTAGATCTAGCAAGGGCATTTTGGTTTGTTAACGTAGTGTTACTTCTGCCAGTGTGGTGGTAATCACTGAACAAAGGTCTAAAGAACCAAATTGCGACGAAGAATGCTGCTGGCTGTCCATTCGTTTTAAAGCGTGTGTTAGGTGGGTCGTGCAAAACAAGCAGAAATTGGTGGTGCGAGCTCTGGTCAAAGCGGCGGAAACCGCCCAACGTCATGTTCGCTATAAAACTCTTTGCTACAAATCTCTTTGCTACAAATCTCTTGCAATGAGTAGTCTGGCAGCACTGTTGCCGCTCTACACCGGGTTATTTACCCCCGTGTGGGCGTATGGTGACGGCGCTGAGGTGCCATCAGAGACCCAGTCTGAGCCGGTGCCACCCAATGCACCCAATAGTTGTCAACCATTGGGTTCTGCCTCGGCAGGCGGTTTAACCCAGTTGGTGAGCAATGTCACCCAAACGGCAACGCTAATCGAGCAGCCAGCGATCGGCATGGGAACCCTGCTCGAAAGCCTCGCACCGCAGATGCTTGCTTATCTGAATGCAGCGCCATTTCCCGAAATCAACCAGCGTGCTCGCTTAGCCAGAGTGCCCGTGATCATGTACCACGACATTCTGCCAGAGAAAAAAGTTTTTTTTGATGTCACCCCTGAGGAGTTTGAGCAACGCCTCCAACTGATTAAGCAAAAGGGCTTGACACCCATCAGCATGGATCAGTTGGTAACCCATTTGCGAACGGGGCTTCCTCTACCTGAAAAGCCAATTCTGTTAACGTTTGATGACGGCTACAGCGGCCATTTCACTTACGTCTACCCCCTCCTGAAAAAATATAACTATCCAGCTCTCTTCGCGATTTACACCGCGAAGGTGGGTAAACACATCGGTCGATCAAGCCTGACCTGGGAGCAACTGCGGGAAATGGCAAAAGATCCGTTAATTACCATTTCGTCCCACAGTGTGAACCATAAGGTGATGACAGGGTTGACCCAAGCGGAACTTGAGGTCGAGACCCAGGAGTCAAAGCGCATTTTGGAAGCCGAGCTAGGGGTGCCCGTGCGCTACTTCACCTACCCTGAAGGAAAATTTGACGCCCAAGCCGTTGGGGCCGTGAAGCAGGCAGGATATGCGGCTGCACTCACGATGGATGATAACGATGAGCGACTAGCAGGGCAATCAAACAATTTATTTGCGATCGGGCGTATTGGGCAATCTCGCTTGGCTGAGATGGTCGACATTGCCTGGGGGGGGCCTAAGTTGCCATCCTTTACGCAGGCGTTTGACTTCACATCTCCGGTCGTCCGCACGGAAACGACCATCGACCGTACCCCCTTTATCTTCATTTCGGGTGGTAAACCCATCACCATTCACGCTAAAACCCGTGACCAGGTGCCTAAGATTTTGGAGGGGACTGAGGCGATCGCCGCGGTCGATGGGGGCTTTTTCTCGTTGGAGTTTCTGGACTCTAACGATATGTTAGGTCCCGTCTTGAGTCAGTCTGAAGGCACGTTTATTCCTGGCAAGCGAGGCGAAATTCCCTTCCTTGCCAACCGTCCGCTCGTGCTTATTGGGCCTAATGCTGTAAAGTTCGTGCCGTTTGACTACACCAAACACAACACGCTGGAGGGTATTCAAGCAGAAATGCCCGACGTTACGGATGCGTTTGTCGCCGCTGGCTGGCTAGTAGAAAATGAGCAACCCCAGCCCATTGAACGCTTTGGTCGCCTCTACAGTGTGAACGAATTACGTCATCGAGCCTTTTGGGGCATTAATCGGGCAGGACAACCCCAAATTGGAGTATCTACAGAACCAATCGGCTCGGTCGATTTAGGTGCTGCACTCGCAAAAGCAGGCTTCCGGGATGCCGTAATGCTTGACTCTGGAGCCAGCACGTCTCTTGCTTACAAAGGAGCCTCACTAGTGGGATATACGCCGCGTCCTGTGCCCCATGTAGTAGCGCTGGTGCCTCCTGCGGCGACACTAAATACAAGCTGCGCCCTGGTGTCGTCGCGTTAGGACTGCTTTTTTAGCGGGCAGCGGTTAGCGATCAGCGTCTGGAATAGTTACTGATTAGCTAGACTAACGCTTTGTAAACACGATCGTACACGCTATCAACGGTGATGAATGCGATGACGGCAATCGTAAGTGAGCGCGTTAAACTGTTACCTGCTGTTCTGGTTGCTGACCGCTTTTACTGAATCGCTTTCATCAGGAATTCAGCTAGCTCAATGAGTTGGGCTTTGTTGAACGCTTCTAACAGCGCTCGTGCAGCGGCTCTTGGTTCAGCAGGAATGATTATCTGATTTGCTTTCGGTGTAACGGCTTCTCTTACAGGATGGTGCGTTACCTCTGGAGAAGGAGGAGGTGCGATCGGTTGAGGTGCAGCAACAGGTTGAGGTACTGCAACAGGCTTTGTGGCAGGCATGAACTGCCGAAGCTGTTGACTGGGAACAATCTCACTGCCTCGGCCAGCAATCAGCAAGTCACCTGCTAGCTTCAGTTCCTTAATAATGAGTGGGGCCAGAGCCGCATAGGTATGGCGAGGGTTGGCAATGGCTGTTAGTACAGCTTGTAACAGTGTGCGCCACTCTGGGGCATTGTGCAGGGATACCATCCGGCTGCAAAGAGTTGCAAGTTGCTGACGGTTGGTAGGTGTGTCTCCTTGTTTGAAGAGTTGGAGCATCATCTTGAGCGCACCGTTGAGCCGATTTGGCAACTCTGGGTTCGCCGCAGGAAGTGGCTGGGCCACGTTAATTGCAGGTTGGCTCTCAGCACGTTCGCCTTGCAGTAAGCGGTTGAGATAGTTTTGAAGTTCGACAAACGTTGGCTCGGCTGCTTGTACTGCTTGAGCCGCATCTTCTTCTCGCAGCCCATAGGGTGATTGCAGTTCCTCAACCAGTTCTTTTAGCAGGTCAAACCCTTGCAAAAACAAGTTTTCTAGATGCTGATCAATCTTGACGGGATGATCGGTCAGCAGCTTAAAACAATCTTCTAGATGATGCCCAACCTTATGAATGCTGCTGAAGCCCAGCATTGCGGCTCCGCCCTTGACTGAGTGAGCCGCCCGAAACATCTCATTCAGTCGTTCGGTATCTGCCATCGTGGCCTGTAAATCTAACAAGCCTTGCTCGATCGTATCGAGGTGCTCCTTCGCTTCCTCAATGAAGTAACCCAAGATTTGCTGCTGTTTCGTCGCCTGCACGAGCCTATCCCTCAGAGTGCTAACGTTATCTAAGCCAAAGTGGTTTGATATGTTACCAACTTTTTCTCAGTGTTCCCCATTCGGAGTCTGACTTACGCACAGGTTTAGATAAACTCTCTTGCGATAGAACCGACTGAAGAAGCAAGTCAAATGCGTTCAGCGATTTAACTCTTCGAAATGGGAATGCAATCAGGTCGAGCTTGAATAGAGGCGAAGCATACTCTACGGAAAGCAAGCTATGGGCAGCTTTGTTACTCAATCAGAGTTAACGATCGAATGCTAAAGCCTTGGCATGGCTTCGCTAGCGCCCGTACGAGCGGCACATGCGACTTTATGTAAGCCGCAATCCCTAGCCTATAGCCCTTGTCTGCAAGTTTCTGTTCCTCTTTGATTTATGCCATGTGGAACATCCAGGTCACGGTAGAACGCTTGCAGGAGGCTCTGGGATTGGGTAATCGGTTACAAACGGCTATGCGGCTAGAAAGCTCAAAATTTGGTTCCTATGTACTAACCATTTTGATTCAAATATGTAAGCTGCAACACACGATTGCGATCGCAGCAAACCCTCCTACCTTCAGTAGATCCCATCTTTTACAAGGCTCTTTCTTTAAGCTCTTGCAAACTTAACCATACAGGCTCACACTAGACGTGGGAGCAGAGTGGGAGCTAAGAGGTTTTATTGTGAAAAAAGTTTTAGCCATTATTTTGGGAGGCGGCGCTGGGACTCGCCTTTATCCGCTGACAAAGCTGCGTGCTAAGCCTGCTGTGCCGATCGCGGGAAAATATCGCCTTATCGATATTCCAGTTAGTAATTGTATCAATTCAGACATTTTTAAGATTTATGTACTGACTCAGTACAATTCGGCTTCGCTGAACCGCCATATTTCTCGCGCTTACAATTTTACGACTGGATTTACTGAAGGCTTTGTTGAAGTGCTGGCTGCCCAACAAACGCCTGAAAACCCAAACTGGTTTCAGGGAACGGCGGACGCTGTACGACAGTACCTTTGGTTGTTTCAAGAATGGAACGCTGATGAGTATTTAATCTTGTCAGGTGATCATCTTTACCGGATGGACTACGGCGATTTCGTCCGTCGTCATCGCGAAACGGGAGCTGATGTCACGATTTCGGTTGTGCCGATGGATCACCGTCGCGCGTCTGATTTTGGCTTGATGAAGATTGATCAGGCAGGACGCATTGTCGATTTCAGCGAGAAGCCAAAGGGCGATGCACTGACATCGATGGCAGTGGATACCACGATTCTAGGCTTGACCCCAGAGGAAGCGAAAAAGAATCCTTATATCGCCTCAATGGGGATTTATGTCTTCAAGCGTGAGGCACTGGTCAAGCTGTTGCGGGACTTTCCTGACCAAACGGATTTTGGCAAAGAGATTATTCCTGGGTCTTCGAAGGACTACAACCTCCAGGCGTATCTGTTTAACGACTATTGGGAAGACATTGGGACGATCGAAGCCTTTTATGACGCCAATTTAGCGTTAACTCAACAGCCGCGACCGCCGTTTAGCTTCTATGACGAAGATGCACCCATCTACACCCGTCAGCGCTATTTGCCCCCCAGTAAGTTGCTCGATTGCAATGTGCGGGAATCCATCATCAGTGAAGGCTGCATTCTGAAGAACTGCTCGATTACTCACTCAGTGCTGGGCGTACGATCGCGGGTTGAATCAGGCTGCACGATCGAAGACACCTTAATTATGGGAGCTGATTACTACCAGCCGTTCGCTGAGCGCCAGTCTGACTGTCAGACAACTCAGATTCCGCTTGGTGTGGGAGCCGATACCGTCGTTCGCCGTGCCATTATCGATAAAAATGCACGCATTGGCTGCAATGTGCAAATCATCAACAAAGATCGGGTGGAAGAAGCGGAGCGTGAGAAGCAAGGCTTTTACATCCGTAGCGGCATTGTGGTCGTCCTGAAAAACGCGGTTATCCCAGATGGAACGGTGATTTAGGTAAGACGAGTTGGCGCTTGCTGCATGCAGGGCAAAAGCGTTTAGAGTGAAGCGTGATCGATCATGCTTACTTCTTTGTTCCCTTGGTTTACATTCCTGCGTCCCTACACTGCCCACTAGTAGCACCAACGGCACTGCGGCTCGTTTTGCTAGTTGGGTTGCCTGGCAGTGGTAAATCGTCGTTTGCTGCCGCTCTGGTACGCCGTTGCCCTCAACGACGGTTGATTGCCACAGATGCAATTCGATCGCACCTTTTTGGGGACGAAGCGACTCAAGGGCACTGGCTTAAGGTGTGGCAAGAAGTTGACAGGCAGTTTCAGCAAACTGTGCAGCAGATTGCATCTGGACAAGTGCAGGAAGCGATCTACGATGCCACCAATGTCGTTCGTCGCGATCGTCGTCGGGCGATTGCGATTGCTCGTGCTTGCGGGTTTACCACTGTGATGAGCGTGTGGTTAAACACACCCTTACCCATCTGTTTGGAGCGGAATCGTCAGCGTGAGCGGCAGGTACCTGAGGCAGTCATTTTTCGGATGCAGCGTTGCCTGATTAGTGCGCCACCTGCTCTGGATGACGGGTGCGATCGACTGCTTGAGATTGGCTGATGTTGGAGCACAAAGTACGGCAATTGCACCTTTCGGCTTTGCAAGAGCCGAACCCACTGTGAGCGGCATTTTTGATAGATTAAGCATGAAGAGGGCGACAACGCCGTAAGACATGCTTTGCCTAACCTGCTTTAAGTGCGGGGTGTAGAGTAGAGGAAACGCCGAGGATTCATCCTCTGCTACGAATGTCGCTCAAGCTGTCGTATCCCAAAGACAATGCGGGAACGTTTTAAGACAAATAAGCTGAATCCTCGGAGGAGAGGGATTAATGGCTGCAACTGACTTCAAAGATTATTACGCCATCTTGGGAGTGGATAAAAGTGTCAGTGCCGATGAGCTGAAAAAAGCCTATCGCAAACTCGCGCGCAAATATCATCCAGACATGAACCCTGGGGATAAAGCCGCTGAAGCCCGCTTTAAAGAAGTCAGTGAGGCGTATGAGGTTCTGTCAGACCCAGAGAAGCGGCAAAAGTACGACCAGTTTGGTCAGTATTGGAAGCAGGCAGGACAAGGGGGATCTCCCTTTAGTTCTCGGCCCCGTGGCTCTAATCCAGACTTTGAAAACTTTGAATTTGGGCAGTACCGCAACTTTGATGACTTCATCAATGAGCTTCTGGGCCGCATGGGTAGCGACCCTGGCTTTGGTCGTTCTGGCACAGGCACCCGTACAAGAACTGCTCCTGGAGGGTTTGGAGATTTCTCTGGGTACGATGCAGGTGGGACGGGGTTAGATGCGGAAGCGAGCATTACATTGACGCTTGCTGATGCCTTTCGTGGGGCACAGAAGCGTTTGGTGTTAGGGAACGAAGAGTTTGAGGTGCGGATTCCGCCAGGTGCAAAACCAGGCAGCCGCATTCGAATTAAGGGCAAAGGCCGCAGCAGTTCTTACACTCCCGGACAGCGCGGCGATTTATATCTCATGGTAGATATATCACCCCATCCGTTCTTTCAGTTTGAGGGCGATAATCTGGTGTGCGAAGTGGCGATCGCACCCGACGAAGCTGTGTTGGGCGCTCAGATTGAAGTGCCCACGCCAGATGGCAGCGTCACAGTAAATGTTCCGGCAGGGATTCGCTCTGGGCAATCGCTACGGTTGAAGGGCAAAGGTTGGCGCAATCCGAAGGGCGATCGTACCGATCAAATGGTGAAGGTGGTCATTGCCACGCCGAAAGAAATCAGCGCCACCGAACGCGAATACTACGAAAAAATTCGCTCCATTCGCAGTTTTGATCCACGCAGCAACTTGAAGAACATACGACTCTAAACAGTTGTTAGCCAGCCAAGACACCCTATAAAAGTGTCATGCGGAAGAGCTTGTTTGCGCGCGATCGGCATAACTCCGGAATTCGGGATGTTCGTCCGCATGGACGGTTCACAGTGGCACAATACATAGTTGGATTTCAAAAAGACATCATCACACAACATCAAAATGCAATTAGAGAAAAAGCAAATTCTTGTTGTAGGAGCTAGTCGAGGTATTGGGGCGGCTGTTGCTCAGCATTTCTCTCAAAAAGGTGAGACTGTCATCTCTGTATCAAGAAGTCAACCAAGTGCAGGAGAGTGGATTCAAGCGGACATTTCTACAGAAGAAGGGATAAAATCAGTTGTCGATACGATTGGTGAAGCTCACTTGGATGCACTGCTTTTTATGGGTGGTGTGTGGGAGGAAGGGGCGTTTACAGAGCAATACAGCTTTCTAAAAAGCTCTGATCAAGAAACTCGCTATGTGATTGCTGTAAATACAGTTGCTCCTATCGAACTCACTAAACAGCTGGCTAAAAATCTTGTCAAGTCGAACAATCCAAGAGCCATATTTATTGGCGCGTTATCTGGTCTGGATAACGCTGCGTCAATCGAGGTTGCTAATACAGCATCAAAATTTGGGTTGCGAGGCGCAGCACAGGCATTAAGTATAGCTTTGCGCACTTATAAAATTGGTGTTACTGTCATTAATCCCGGCAATATCGCTACAGAAGAAGTAATGGTAGATATTGAAGAAGGTAGATTTGGGCAACAAGTTCCGATTCCTCTTGCAGATCTAATCTCTTCAATTGAGTGGATTCTAGCGCTTTCAAATGCTGTCAACATTGGAGAGATCAATATGCAACAGAAAGGTTAATTAGTACTACCCAGCCCTCGTTAGTAACTACAAATGTTGAAATCTAAAAATCCCGTTGTACACCAACCATACAGGGTTTTCTGGTTGAACTCGAGAAGTTCTCATGGCGGGTGAACGGGGTCGTTAGAACTCTAGGCTGGGTGAAACGGCGTGAAACTAACTGTTGCGCAGAATTGTAGACTGGGTAAAACAGTGTGAACCTCAACAAATGCTTTGCTGGAATTCATATAATTACAAAGACAAAGCTTTCTGGAAACAACTGATGGTTAAGAGTCAGTCAGTCATTAGCGTATCCCCCGACATTATGGGAGGCACCCCAGTTTTTACGGGTACTAGAGTTCCTGTGCAGACGCTTTTGGATTATCTCAAAGGGGGAGAATCGATCGACGATTTCCTCGATGGCTTTCCCAGTGTCACTAGAGAACAGGTTATCGCCTTGCTTGAAGAAGCTGAAAAGCAGCTTGTTGGCATGGTGGCATAGAATGAAGCTGCTTTTAGATGAGTGTATCGATCGCAAACTTGCAAGAGAATTTGATGGTCATGAGGTAAAAACCGTGCCACAGATGGGATGGGCAGGAACCAAGAACGGTCAACTTCTTGCTCTTGCCGCTGCAGCGTTTGATGTCTTCATCACAGTCGATCGTAACTTATCATCTCAGCAGAATTTGTCGCAATTCGATCTTGCAATCATTGTTTTGCAGGCACCGTCCAACCGTCTCGCTGATCTGAAGCCTCTTTTACCCGCTGTTTTAGCTGCTTTAAAGACCGCAGTGAAAGGACAGACTATAGCCGTCAACGCATCATAGCAATTGGATCGCCTCCAAAAGCGCTTTAGAATCTGCCACTGCGCCAAACACGCCGCCTTGCATTTTGACCATGTGGAGAGCGGCTAAATGGTTGTTGTAGTCTGTGGCAGCGGTGCAATCAGAGAGAAGGAGGCACTCGTAGCCACGATCGTTGGCGTCGCGCATGGTGGTGTGAACGCACACATCGGTAGTGATGCCTGCTAGCAGGATGTTCTGAATACCCAAACGCTTCAGCAACAGGTCCAAATCAGTGGCGTAGAAGGAACCTTTGCCGGGTTTATCGATAATCGGTTCGCCCGGTAAGGGAGCGAGTTCGGGAATGATTTCCCAGCCTGCTTCCCCGCGTACCAGCACTTTGCCGCACGGTCCTGGATCGCCAATACCGGCTCCAATCTGGCGCGATCGCCATTGCTTGTTCTCTGGCAAATCCGTTAGGTCAGGACGATGCCCTTCGCGGGTGTGCATGACGTGGAAGCCCTTTGCCCGCATGACGTCCAGTACCGCTTTGATGGGTGCGATCGGGGCTCGTGTGAGCGAGAGGTCGTAGCCCATTTGATCGACATAGCCACCAATGCCGCAAAAATCGGTTTGCATGTCGATGATGAGAAACACCGTATTCTCTGGACGTAAATCGCCATTGAATGGGTAGGGGTACGGCTCAGATTTAACATAGCAGCCCATGATGAATCTCCAAAGGTGGTTGGGAAGTGCGCGTATAGCAGAAGGCAGAGGGCAGAAGGCAGAAGGCAGAAGGTAAAATCTTGCCTGTCAGAGTTTGATCGCAACCGTGGGTTCTAACGAACCTGCAAACCGCTATAGAACTGGTTGATTGCTTGTAAGTGAGCGGTCGATCGCGATTGGGGAATCGTTGCGATCGACCGCATCACATCATCAAAAGCAGATGTTACTTCACGACGGAATCTTTTAGTGGAATGCCTTCGTACGATCGTGTGGGGGCAGGAAAGCCACAGGAAGTGCCATCTGTATGCACCACCTCATCTTCCCAGGGCAAGCGGTAGGCATGATTCACCAGATCCTGCATGTAGGTATAGGGGCAATCCTGAGCACCACCCTTCACGGCAACATACCCTCGATGCCCAAACTGGTAAATATTGTTTTCTACCGACCAGTGGCGACGCGCTTCTTGCAGCAGTTTGGGACGCACTTCTCCGGTAATAATTTCATTTGGGCGACCATTTCCAGTGACAAGCGGAACGCCATCGTAGTTGACGATCATGCCTTCGCCCATTGAGTCGAAGGAGCCATCTGAGCCGCACATGCAAACCGACGCAGTGTAGATCAGATTGCAGAAGGCGTTTGCCTGGTTGGTAATCTGCCAGGAGTGGCGAATGGGTGCTGTATAGCCTGCGGTGCGTAGCATGATGTCAGCGCCTTTATAGGCACATTCCCGCGCCATTTCGGGGAACATCCCATCGTGGCAGATGATGAGTGCCAGAGTGCTGCCGTTGGGGCCTTCGCAGACCGGAATCCCCAAGTTTCCAGGTTCCCACGGTTCTACTGGCACCCAGGGGTGGAGTTTGCGGTAGTAGAGCTTCAGTTCGCCCTTGTCGTCGAGAATAATGCCGCTGTTGTAGGGGTTGCCGTGGGGGTTGTATTCCATGATAGAGAAACAGCCCCAGATTTTATGTTCTTTACAGGCAGCGCTGAAAGCTTGCACTTCAGGACCATCCAGACGGCACATAATGTCTGGATTGGTATCCATCGACAGACCGTGCAGGGCGTATTCTGGGAAAACCACCAGATCCATCGTGGACATATTACGGCGTGCCTTCCCGACCATGTCCACAATACGCTGGGTTTGGGCTGACAAGTCGTCAGGGGTCACAACGTTGGGCAGTTGCAATTGCACCAGCCCAAGCACTACTCCATCCGGTGACTTATTTAACCCACCAAGTCCACTCATCTAAACCTCCTACTGATTGCGTCGTTGCCATAGCAGAGGCATACAGCCTAGAACTTAGATCTGGAGGCCGATCGTGCTTTAAGCGCAATTCGATCGCCAAACATGATCTAAAAACCAGTACATGAATGCGCTCCCAATAAGGGTTTACAGAATCATGGACACGAAATGAGTATCAAACAGCACTTTTCGATCGCTTTAGGGTCGCAATTCCTGCGCGATCGAGGCCCGTCTTGCTGGCTATCCTAAGGAGCCGTCTTTTGTAGTTTCAGTAGCTCGCTCTGAATCTGCTGCTGGAGGGCCGGATCACCCTCTTTACGACGAGTCAGTTCGTTGAATTGACCGATCGTTAAGCCACTGTCTTTAATAATCTCGGCAGAGCGCTTCAGAAAGCGACCACAGATATCGTGGACAGCCGACGGAATGTTTTGCTGGCGACAAACATCTTCTGGAACGTTACCACCCATGATTTTTTTGGCTTCAGCATAATCTTGCTGGCGTTGCTGCTCAATGTAAAACGCCGCACGAGCGTATTGACTCACTGGTGCAGAACCCGCTTGAGCATAGGCCGCTCCCATTGTAGGAGTTCGTTGGATCAGGAGTGGAGCATAGCTAACGACTATACCCATCGAAGCAAGAGCGCCAACCACAAAAATCTGTGTAGCAGCATTAAAAGAGGGTCGCAAAAGGCTGACAGAACGTTGCATCATAGTTATGTGTGACACTGCGAAAACTAGCACACTAGAGGTTTCAATAAGCTTTGAATTATTTTAAGGGCGATAAGTTCCAACAATAGGCAAGGATTTAAAAGAAGGGCAAGGATTTAGCAAATTAATGGCTTGAGAGGAGTCAAGAAGACCGAAGGCTATCGATCGCTTCGCCCCTCCGTGACTGTTGCAGCCCAAGCGCGATCGATTGGCCCGCCCATCTAGAGAAATGATGGAACGCTAACACCGATGTACGCCTTGTCCCCTACAGGCGCAAACCCGTAGTTCGATTTGTGCGTGGCATCAACCGTTAATCGGCATTGATGGTCTTAACGATGACCATCCCGTTGCCGTTTATAGTACGGCAGGAAACGGTATTAGTCGTACTGACGCAGATAAATTTTTCAAGTGCCCAGTTTTTCCAGGCGACTCAAAAATAAGTTTTCGATCGACCAGCTAGCCGCCTGAAACTTGAGAGACACGGCACAAGGCCACTGTAGTTTGATCGATCCAAAAAGGCGAAGGTCTTAAAACTCAAAGACTGCCCAGTCTGATTCACGGTAATAGCGGGTCATGTCGTCAAACTTGCGTAACTCAGCGCGATCGACCAAAAACGTTTGAGGTTCCTGTTCTAACCATTGCTGGTTGAGGTGCACAAAACTGTCGCCGAGCTTAGCCAATGCTTCAGAGGACGGAATAGAGCCGAAATAACCTAGCGTAATGTGGGGTGTGAAGTAATACTGCTGCTCGATGCCTAACCCAATGAGATCGGAGTTTTGGAAAATAGCGCGACGGAACTTCAGGGCGCGATCGTAGGAATGCTCGTCTGCTGGTGCTAAACACATTGCGATCGCCCGTGGCATCACCATGAGCCCCAATGGCTGAAACTGGAGGGGTTTTCCTTCCGTCATGGCATGAGATTGTTGAAAGATTGCCGCGATCTGGTTTTGCAACTGCCCTTCAAAGCCAGGTTTCTGCTGACTAGCATCGCGAAAGGCACTATCCCAGATTAAATCTGCCACGGTGAGGTGAAAGCTATCGGGTGGCACGGGCACAAACAGGTCACTCCCCAGCTTATGCAAAAGCTGCTGCTGATACTGCTCCAGGCTCTCATGCAGCGCCGCATTTTTGGTGTCCTCGCTACCGGGGGGAGTCACGATCGTATAGCCCGGAAAAGGCGCTGGTTTCCGCCCACCGACCGGGTCGTGATGAAATTTGGGAGATTCCTGAAGATGCTGCACCTGGGAGCGATACGTGTCTGGTAGGGTTAGACGCATCGCTCGGTTCAGGTAAGTCTGGTAGTTCTCGTCCAATGTCGATCGCCTCGCAAGATTAACTCATCATATCTACGACTGGCTGCTTCAGAAAGCGGTTGCCCGATCTCTCTATGCACGGGAGCGGCTCAAACAGCGATCTGGCATCCAACCGTTTAAAATTTTGATCCCCACCATAATCTAAATCCAATTGGGCAGGATTGCTAGGACAATACAATTACGGGCGAGAACAGGAGGTATTCTACATGCCAATTTACCTCTACTGGGGGGATGATAGTTTTGCGATCACGCAGGCAGCAACAGCGCTGCATCGACAATTGCTTGATCCTGTCTGGAGCAGCTTTAACTACGACAAAATCACGGTTGAGCAGCCCGATGCCATTATGCAAGGCCTAAATCAAGCGATGACTCCCCCCTTCGGTGCCGCTCACCGTTTTGTTTGGCTAGCCGAAACAACCCTCTGCCAGCGTTGCCCCGAAACCACTTTGGCAGAACTAGAGCGGACGTTACCAGCGCTGCCGGATACGACAACCCTGCTGCTCACCACAAGCCACAAACCAGATAGCCGTCTGAAATCAACTAAACTGCTGCAAAAGCACGCCACTATTCAAGAGTTCCCGCTCATCCCAACCTGGAAAACCGATCTGCTGGTGAAACAGGTAAAACAGGTTGCGCAAGCAGTGGGAGTCAAGCTTACCCCTCACGGTACGGAACTGTTAGCAGATCTGGTGGGTAACGATACGCGACAACTGTACAGCGAATTAGAAAAACTACGGCTGTATGTGGGCGATTCAACCCAGCCATTAGATGAAGTTGCGATCGCCAAACTTGTCACAGCCAGTAGCCAAAGCACCATTCAGTTAGCCACGGCCATCCGGCAGGGACAAACACCTGAGGCACTGGAGTTGATTGCGGACTTACTGCGCCAGAATGAGCCAGCCTTGCGGATTGTCAGCAGTCTGGTGACGCAGTTCCGCACCTGGCTTTGGATTAAAGTGATGCGAGAAGCCGGTGAGCGGAACGAGCAAGAAATTGCCAAAGCTGCCGAACTGCGAAACCCTAAACGCCTCTATTTTTTGCAAAAAGAGGTCGAGTCGCTGTCATCCCAACGTTTAGTACAAACGCTACCGTTGCTACTAGAACTGGAAGCCAGCCTGAAGCGAGGAGCCGACGACCTCATCACGCTCCAGACTAAAATTATCGAGTTGTGTGAGCTATGCCAGTAAGACTCATTACGGTATACAAAAGGATAGCTTAGCCTGAAGATCGATCGCCCTCCTGCTTAAGGTAGTGAAACCCCTACCGATCGCTGGCTTAAATGAATTGAGTCATTGAATTAAGATAATGGTATTCAAGGCGGCTACTGCTCGCCCTGGCACAGATCAATCGCGAAAATTTAAACCGATGGGATTCTTTGATTCTGAAATTGTCCAGCAAGAAGCCAAGCAGCTCTTTGAGGATTATCAATCGCTGATGGTGCTTGGGGCAGACTACGGGAAGTTCGATCGTGAAGGTAAAAAGCTGTTCATTGAGCAGATGGAAACCATCATGGAGCGCTACCGCATCTTTATGAAGCGCTTTGAACTGTCTGAAGACTTCATGGCTCAGATGACTGTAGAACAACTTCGCACGCAGTTGGGTCAGTTTGGCATGACACCGCAACAGATGTTTGACCAAATGAACCGCACGTTGGAGCGGATGAAAGCCGAAGTGGAAAAAACGGTATAACAGTTGTTGGTTGTTAGTTTTTAGTTGTTAGAAGGATCGTCTAACAACTAAAAACTAATAACCAATCGCTTTCTAGGGTCGGCTAAATTCTGAGGGCGATCGAAAGTTCTCTACTGGCACGCCTTGCAGAGCTTGTTGCATAAAGTCACGCCAGATTGGAGCTACGTAGCCACCGCCAGTTGCCCCATGCCCTAAAGGACGGTAGTCATCGTTTCCAACCCATACGGCTGTTGCAAGCTGTGGCACATAGCCCACAAACCAGATATCTCGTTCAGATGATGTGGTGCCCGTTTTACCAGCGGCAGGACGATCGAGCCTCGCGGCCACCGCAGTTCCCCGATTGATCACGCCTTGTAGCACATCGGTTAAAGAAGCGGTTGCCCACGGATCGAGTACCAGTTGTGGCTTCGGCGTGTTGTCCAGCAAAACGTTGCCTGTGCTGTCAGTCACCTGCACGATCAGGGTTGTTTCGGAATACCACCCATTACTGGCAAAGGTTGCATACGCTCCAGCCATTTCTAGGGGAGTCAGGTCAACAGACCCTAAAGGCAGAGAAACCACAGGCTCGATCGGGCTGCGAATGCCGATCGTTCGTACCACATCAATCACCTTATTGAGCCCCACTTCCTGCCCAATGCGAACGGCAGGCACGTTACGCGACTGCTCCAAAGCCGTCCGAATGGGCATCGGGCCCCGGAACGAATGATCGTAGTTTTGCGGGGAGTAGTATTCATACCCATCGGGATAGCTCACTGGCGTATCCGAAATCGTTGAGTCTGGTGTGAACTTGCCAGAGGCAAACGCCGTGTAGTAAACAAACGGTTTGAACGCTGAGCCGGGTTGCCGCAACGATTGCATAGCCCGGTTGTATTGGCTCTTGCGATAATCGACCCCGCCGACCATTGCCTTCACAAAATGGGTTCGTGGATCAACAGCTACTAGGGCCATTTGATCGGCATAGACGCCTTGATTAATAAGATTATCGTGCCCTCGTCTCACCACATCTTCGGCAAGGCGTTGCAGCTTGGTATCAACGGTTGTTTGTACCCGCATGCCGCCCTTCAAGATGGCATCCTTGCCAAAGCGCTTTGTCAACTCCTGGACTGCTGCTTCCGTCACGTACGGAATCGTGCTGCCTTGAAACGAGGTGATTTTGCCCAGCTTGATCGTTTGTTTCCGGGCTGCGGCTTCTTCTTGTGGGGTAATCCAATTCAGCTCTCTCATGCGGTGAAGCACGGTTCCCTGTCGCTGCTTGGCCGCCTTGTAATCAATAAAGGGGCTAAGGCTTTCGGGGGCCTGAATCAGCCCTGCCATCATGGCAGACTCTGCCAGGGTAAGATTTGCAGAAGACTTACCAAAATAGCTTTCAGCAGCCGTTTCAGCGCCATAGGTGTTGTGTCCCCAATAGACCTGATTCAGGTACATCTCAAGCACCTGATTTTTGGAGAAGATTTGCTCCAGACGCAGCGCCAGCACTGACTCTGCCACTTTACGGCTAAACGCACGTTTGGGCGTTAGAAAAAGATTTTTGACCAACTGCATCGTCAAGGTCGAGCCACCTTCAACCGTGGATCCTGTTGTCCAGTTCGCCAAGAACGCACGCAAGACGGCACCGGGATTCACCCCATGATGGGAGTAGAAGTAGCTATCTTCGATCGCCAGCACCGCGCGTTTCAAATCGGGCGAAATCTTGTCTAGCGGTACGACTTCCCGGTTTGCCTCACCATGAATGCTGGTCAGCAGTTTTCCCTTTACATCGTAGATATGCGTGGTTTCACTGGGCACATAGCTGCGCAGAATCCGCACATCTGGCAAGTTACGAAAGCTGATGGCAAGACCAACCAATCCACCCGCGACGACAGAACTGGTCAGCATTGTCACGCCGAGTACCATACCGCCTGTCACCTTCCCAACGGTTTTGACGATCTGATAGATCGTGTCCGGTGTGCCAGGTTGTTTGCGTTGTTGAAGAGTATTGGATGCCACGACGACTTTAAGTCCTTGCAACGATTGAACAGGGCGGGGCTTCAGCGATCAAGACGGTTAGCAGGCGATCGCACACAGGTACTCAATCATACTATTCATGCCCAAAACGGAGGTATCCGCACGGCTTTAGCAGCAAGGTTAACATCATAACTAAGGGATGGATGACAAACCACGTTAAATTAATGGCAGGCAGCTTGTAGCTTGTTGGCAACTTCATCCGGTAAGCATACTAACAGCACCCTAAGCCTTTGGAGCATCCCTGCTCTGTCCTGTCACCTTTCCGTGTTTTGAATCACAATGTCTAATCTGTCCTGGCTGCGGCGCGGCATCAGCGAAATTTTTCCCGATCAGGTTGAGTCTGCTAGCAGTGATGAAAGCCTGGAGCAACGGCTCAAGCAGAGCGATCGACCTCTCCGCATCAAGCTCGGCATTGACCCAACTGGCACGGACATTCATTTGGGGCATAGCATTCCAATGCGGAAGTTGCGAGCGTTTCAAGATGAGGGGCATACGGCTGTCTTAATTATTGGCGACTTTACGGCTCGGATTGGTGACCCAACAGGTAAATCGGAAGTGCGTCGACAGTTAACTGAAGACGATGTTCGCGCCAATGCCCAGACGTATCTGAATCAAGTCCGCCCGATTCTAGACTTCGAGACACCGGGACGTCTGGAAATTCGCTACAACTCAGAATGGCTGTCTGGTCTAGATCTCAGCAAGATTTTGCAACTGCTGGCGACCACAACCGTTGGGCAAATGTTAGCGAAAGAGGGCTTTGCCGATCGCTACGACAAGGGCAATCCGATCTATCTGCATGAATTCTTATATCCCCTCATGCAGGGCTACGACTCTGTTGCAATCGAAGCCGATGTGGAACTTGGTGGCACGGATCAAAAGTTCAACATTGCGATCGGTCGAGATTTGCAGCGGCACTTTGGGTTGCGTCCCCAGTTTGGGCTGCTCGTCCCCATTTTGTTGGGTACAGATGGCATTCAAAAGATGTCAAAATCGTTAGGGAATTACGTGGCGCTGTCAGAAGATGCGCTCACGATGTACTCCAAGCTCGAAAAAACGCCGGATACACTGCTCAAGTCCTATTTTGAGTTGCTTACCGATTTGCCGATCGACCAGATCCCTGAGAATCCCCGTGAGGCGCAAAAGCTGCTAGCGTTGACGATCGTCGCCCAGTACCACGGTGAAGCCGCCGCCAAGCAAGCACAGCAAGATGCGATCGCCCTTGTGCAAGGCAATACAACCCAGGCAGACACGGTGCCAGAGTTTTCCCTAGGCGCTGTGCAATTTCCCGCTAAGCTCTTTTTCCTGGTCAGTGCCAGTGGGTTATGCAAAAGCAGTTCTGATGCACGACGACAGATTCAGGGCGGTGCGGTGCGGCTCGATGGGGAGAAAGTTGAAGCGGTCGATCGTGTCTTCAATGCTCCCGATGATCTTGCCGGCAAAGTATTGCAACTCGGCAAAAACAAATTTGTCCGCTTCATCATCTAACCCCTCTCAGCGTCTCGGCGTTTTTAGCTCACCGCTGAGGCGCAGAGAACGCGGAGGGTTCTTGAAAGTTGTTGGCAATCCGCTTAAGACCGCTCTTGAGGACAGGGACATTAAAGTTAACCAGCAAGCCCACAGTTAAGCGAGAGAGCTTGAGATAGGTTAACAGTTGCGTCGTGTGCACTGGCAGAAGTACCTCAACCGCTTTTAGCTCCAGAATCAGCCTGTTCTCTACCACCACATCCAGACGATACCCACAATCTAACTGGACACCCTTGTAGATCACGGGGAGCGGTCTTTGTCGTTCAAACTCCCGACCAGCCAGCGATAGTTCATGGCAGAGGCAATGCTCATAAGCAGACTCCAACAACCCTGGACCAAGATGACGATGCACCTCAATACAAGACCCGATCGCCCGTCGCGTCAACTCATCAAAACTCTGCGTCTCTGCGGTTCATCCTAATCCTCTCCGCCAACCCTTAAACCCAGCATTCCCCCTTTCTATCGTGGGAGATAAATTGAACGCGCAAGGATTTAATGTGCAAAACAATTTAATTTTGTATCGAAATTTACTGTAATTACTAGAAGACTGTGCGGTCAAGATAGACTGGAACAGTGATATCGATGAATGAGCCGCTATGACTACATCTACGCTAATTAATGACCCTAACCTGAAACTTAAGCACCTATCCAGCATGGTGGATTCGCTCACCCATCGCCTAGAAGTTGCCAGAGCCTGCCACAACGATCAACTGACGGCGCTACTAGAGCGTGAATACGAGCAGTTGATGGGCGAACGTAAAGCAGTCCTGCGTGCTTCTTCGAACTCTGTCAAAGCGTGGTTGCAGAGCTTGTGGGATAATCTTGCGGACACAGTACCGAGCCTGTATCAGCTTCAAGTGTCGCAAGTTGCCGACGGTAAAGGGCACACCTACTGGAGCGTTTACTACCCGAAAACAGGAGAGCAGTTGATCACAGAGTCCGAATCCGAAATGCAGGACTGGATTAAGAAACACTACTGGGCTGCTTAGGTCTTTGTAGATTTTACGCCCTCAAGTTCTCTCTCCATGCGCTTGAGGGCAGACGATCGTTCACCACCATCTCTCCATAGTCACGAACACTGGCATTACTTCTAAGCTACCGACTTACTAAACGGAGAGATTACAGCGAGCAGTGTAGAATACTGACGATCGTATCCTTGCGATCGTCAGTATTGAGCGCAGAGCAAGCAGCCTGAGCGCTAAAGCGAACCATGCAACACGGCTCCCATGTCTGATTTTCTCTCTACCTATGGCTTCCTCATTGTCTCCATGCTTTTGGGAGCTATGCTGGGGCTATCGCTTTACCTCCCACTGATGGCAGGACAACTCTCGCTCGCGAGTCCTGGCTTCTATGCATTGGGGGGCTACATCGCCGCCATTTTATCAACGCAAGTCTTCAAACCAGAAGGAGACTTTCCCATCCCACTGCTGCTGTTAGAAATGTTAGTTGCTGGGGTTGTTTCTGGCCTGCTGGGGATTTTGGTTGGCATTCCGGCGTTACGGCTACGGGGTATCTATTTGGCGATCGCCACAATTGCCTTTGTCGAAATCCTTCGAATTCTTGCGCTCAATCTGGAGATTACAGGCGGTGCGGTTGGCATCTTTGGCATTCCACAGCCGTTTCATGCGGCGATCGATTACTTGTGGATTGTTCTACCGCTACTGGCTATCAGCATTGCGTTTGTCTACCGTCTCGAAAATATCCGCGTTGGTCGTGCCTTCATCGCTATTCGTGAAGATGAACTTGCTGCCGATGCAATGGGCATTAATCCAACCCACTATAAGGTGCTGGCCTTTGCACTGGGAGCCATCCTGGCAGGTGTGGTCGGTGCGGTCAGCGCTCACTTCCTCAACACGTGGAATGCACGCCAAGGAACCTTTGATGCCAGTATTATCTACCTCACCTTTGTGCTGATTGGCGGTTCTCGAACGGTCGTTGGTCCGGTCTTGGGTGGCATGCTCTTTACGGCGTTACCAGAAATTCTCCGTGCTGCTGCCGATACGCCCGGCCTTCCCTCGTGGCTGGCGCAATTTCTCCGGGATGGTCGTCTGATTCTCTTTGGCTTACTGATTGTGATTGGCTCTGTGTTCTTTCCGCAAGGACTGGTAACCCCCAACCTGTTCAAACCGCGTAAACCCAGGCAGAAAGCATAGATGCATCACATTGCTCTCGCTAGATCAGACAGGGACATCGATCGCTGCTTCCCCATCATGCTCGAACTGCGCCCCCATCTGGTGCACTCAGCGTTTGTGCAGCAAGTACAGAGGCAGCAAGAGCAGGGCTATCAGCTTGCCTATTTGGAGGTAGAGGGCAGCATCAAAGCAGTGGCAGGGTTCCGACTGTTAGAATGTCTTGCGTCTGGAAGGTTTTTGTATGTCGATGATTTGGTGACGCGATCGAGCGATCGGTCTCACGGCTATGGCGAAGCACTCTTTCGTTGGCTCGTGGATTATGCAAAAGCCCACGATTGTCAACAACTGAGCCTTGATTCGGGCGTACAGCGCTTCGCCGCCCACCGCTTCTATTTCCGTCAGCGTATGGAAATTACCAGCCATCACTTTGTGCTTAAACTTTAGGGCGCGTCATCAATTCAGCTCAAAAACCTTTGGTATCAGCATTGTCGCGCCCGTCTCAACACACGAGGCCAGGGGCTAGAACCCCTGCTGAAAACAACATGTAGTCGTAATTGATGACAACCCCTAGCGATCGTCAGCGCTCTTTCGTTTTGACTGGAATGGGGCTTGGTTGGGCAAGCGCTGGTTTCTCCACAACACCAGTTGCTGACTTCAGCCGCAAAAACGGATACTCCACATAGCGGTAACTTACCCCTGCTAAAACGATGACAAGCAACCCACAAAGACCTGCCACCAGCCAGAAATAAATTGGGTTCATACCCTGAATGGGATAGACCAGATTGACCAGCCGCAAAACACAAAAAAGCACAATGCCATGCAGCAGATAAACGCTATAGCTAATTGTGCCAAGATATCGCGATGCAGAAGCCGTTAGTAACCCAAAGAGATCATTTCCACTAGCAATCAAAACGAAGGCACAAAAAATAAGTGCGACTGCCTTCATACTCTCAATGTAGGGCGGTGCAATTAAAAGTGGAATAGTTGCTAACAGCAAAAGAATGCCTAGCGAAACCCAGTGCTTTGAAAGCCATTTTTTTGACTCCAACCGTTTCACTAAGTAAGCGGCTGCCATACCAAACAAAAAGCCTCTGATTGTAAGCAATGGCACGTAGAGTATTAGCAAACTGCACGTCATTAACCCAAGAAACAATCCCAAAAATCTCCAGGGCTTTACAAACCAGACAAGCAAGGGTAACACAAGGTAGAACTGTAGTTCATAAGTCAATGTCCACTGCACCGAGGCATTAATCAAACCAACTGAGCTGTAATTAAGATCAGGAAACAGATCCTTATTCACATTAGAAAAGCCGTAAATACCACACACCACCCAGCTACTGATTTGGATTAAAAATCTTGGCAAGCTCACTTTAAGAGAAAACTGAGACACGACCAGAACAATGAGAATGATCAGCACCAGCGAAAACCAATACGCTGGCAGCACTCTCAACGCGCGTTTGACATAAAAATCCTTAAGATTAAAGCTGGGTCTGGCAATCATTTTTGACCAGAACAAGAACCCTGTAATCATAAAAAAGAAGGCAACTGCGCCCTGTCCCCAAAAGGCATAAACGTGAGATGGCGTTGTTTGCCAGGTGCCAATCTGAAAATACTGGTAATTGATCACAGCATGATGAAAAAACACGCCCAGTGCTAAAAAGCCTCTTAGACCATCTAGCGTTTTAAATCGAGCTTTTTCAGACGCTTGAATCGCTGTTTGATAAAAAGAGGAACGATCGACAATGAGGTTTGCACCCCAAAAGAGCAGGATGCCAAGACCGATCGTGGGGAAGATGCTGGTAATTGTCATAACGAGGAGCCGTAAGCAACGTTCAGTTCAAGGTTAGAAATTAGCCATCGAAACTAGGGCACGATCGGAGACAATAGGAGCATTAACTGCTCGTCTTTCTTGCCAACGACTCCATGCCTCCAGTGGAACCTGCCTATGCTAGCCCAGAATCTGATCATGGCTCGACGCTAGAGGCAAAAGGACTGACCCGCCGCTTTGGTGGGCTCATCGCCGTCAACAATGTCTCCTTTGCCGTCAAAAAAGGTGAAATTTTTGGGCTGATTGGCCCTAACGGAGCCGGTAAGACAACTCTCTTTAATCTCGTGACTGGGTTGATTCCACCCTCCAGCGGACAAATGCTCTATCAAGGAGCAGACATTGCTCGGTTGCGCCCGCATCAAATCGCGGCCAAAGGCATTGCTCGTACCTTTCAGAATATCCGACTGTTTGGCAATCTTTCGGCGCTAGAAAACGTCATGATTGCTCAGCATATACACAACCATAGCGGCGTGTTCACAGGCGTGTTGGGGTTGCCACCCGCGCCTAAAGAAGAAAAACAGGTTCGACATATCGCAATGGAACTCTTAGATTTAGTAGGGCTAAGCGATCGCGCTGACGAATCCGCTCAAAATTTTGCGTATGGCAATCAACGGCGATTAGAAATTGCCCGTGCCCTCGCTTTAAAACCGCAAGTGCTGCTCCTCGATGAACCAGCCGCAGGCATGAATCCCAATGAGAAACATCAGCTTAGCGACTTCATTCGACAGATTCGCGACCAGTTCAACTTAACCGTGTTGCTGATCGAGCATCATGTACCGCTTGTCATGGGCTTATGCGATCGCATTGCCGTCCTCGATTTTGGTCAACTCATTGCACTGGGCGAACCCGGTGTAGTCAAGAACGATCCCGCCGTCATCGAAGCCTACCTTGGCGCTGAATAAGCCAATCTACTCCCGACTCCCCACTCCCCACTCCCTACTCCCCTTTCCTCCCTCTCCATGCCTTCTCCATTGCTTACCCTCCAAAAGCTCAGCGTCAATTATGGTGGCATTCAGGCGTTGCAAGCGATCGATCTTGAAATCAACGAAGGCGAAGTTGTCACACTCATTGGAGCCAACGGAGCAGGCAAAACAACGACTCTTAAGGCCATTTCACGCATTATCAACATTCGGGATGGCTGTATTCTCTATAACGGACAAAACATTACGCGTCAGCCCGCCCACAAGATTGTCAAGTTGGGCATCGCTCACAGCCCTGAAGGCCGCAGGATTTTAGCGCGACAAACGGTACTCGATAATTTGCAGCTGGGTGCGTATACCCGCTCCGATCGCCTCGGTATTAAAGCGGATGTCGAGCAGCAGTTCCTCACGTTTCCCCGTTTAGCAGAGCGTCGTCATCAGCTTGCAGGCACTCTCAGCGGGGGTGAACAGCAAATGCTGGCGATCGCACGTGCCCTCATGAGTCGCCCCAAGCTGTTGCTGCTCGACGAACCCAGTTTAGGACTGGCACCCGCGATCGTGCGCGAGCTTTTCGACATTATTCAAAACCTCCACACGACTGGCGTGACCATCTTACTGGTCGAGCAAAATGCCACGCTGGCGCTGCAGTATGCCGATCGCGGGTATGTCTTAGAAGCCGGACGGATTACCCTTCAAGGAACTGCAAGCGACCTACTAAACGACGGGCAGGTCAAGAAAGCTTACCTGGGATAAACACGGGTGCGTTTCAATTAGCTTCATGCCGCGCTTAGAAAGCCACCGTTTTCTTCAAAGACTCGGTAAAGACACTATCGTGCCTTCAAGCAAATCTTATGATTTAGTTGTGGACACAAATAATATGTGAACACAACTCGATGTGAGGTCGCATCTACGATAGAGCAATTTTTTGCAAACCTAGTAACTTACACGTAACGAGCCTGGTGCCCTCACTGGGCAAACAACGAAGACGTTTGAATGTTTTTAAGCAACGTGAACGGTGATGACGATGGTGGCTGACCCCCAAGCCGTCGATCGTCTTTGAGCCGCTTCTTTCATTAAGGTATCCAGCGAAAACAAGCCCCCAAGGCGTGAGTTTGTTGCCTGTTTTCTTGCCGAATAACGTCGCTTCAACCGTTCTTGACCAGGGCATACTTCAAACCCTTCAATCCTCATCAACCCTTGCGCTTCGCACCGCTAACGCTAGAGAGAGGAGGAAGCCGTGCGCAAAACGCATCCCGTCCAAAGCCCCGTTTTTAGGAGATGGACAGGGATCACCAGGAGGCAGGGAAACGACTCCAAAGCTTTAAAACACTGCCTGGCCTGTGTGCTGTGTTGAATTGTGTTTGTCGGACTTGCAGTGTGCTTTGTCCCTACAACTTCCGGCTTTAAGGTTTGCTGCCTGAGCCATCGTCTGAATGCAGAGCGACGCTGACGTTACTTTGCGCAAACGTCGTTATAGAGGGAAGGGCTCAAGACAACACCCTAAACCCCTATCAAACATAATCCTAAATTTCTGATTTAGATTTCCTCTCTACATCGCTTCTTAGACTGTGCTCCCGCTTCGCTGCTCATGTCCTGCTTCTTACCTCATTTTTTGCTTTAAGGCGGCTTGTTCAGGAAGTCCCACCACTGAAACAACCGCAACCGCATCTAACACTTACAGATTCTTTGAGCTATGCCTACCCTTGACGACGCAACCTTAATTCAACAATTTATCAGCGGTGGCGCAACGTTAGCAGCAAATCAAAATCTGCGGATCGAGCCGGCCTTTGATAGCGTTCAATTGCTGGCAAAACGAGGTGGACTGGTTGCCTCCTTAAAGCGTGTGGGCAGCCGCCAAACGATTTTGGTACGGCAACAGTCTGACTACAGTGCACTGATACATCAAATTCTGCTTGCCTGCCAATTTATGCCAACGCCGGGAGGAAATGGTCAGTCAGGCTTTGCACAGTACCAGGCAGATGACATCCCAGCAGGCTATGAAGTAATCCATGCAACCGCCAAGGAATTATGGAAGGAGTGGTGGAGAACAGCCCGTCACACCAGCATGCAAGGCATTCACATGAATCTCTTAATTTTCGTTCGCGATACCTGGTATCCCATTCGCAATATTGTTTGCAGCCAGGGCACTCTCTTTATTACCACCCTAGTAAACGAAGTGACGTTCACAGGCAATGAGTCCCTTACCTGGCTGCGTCGATCAACTCCGCCCCAGACCATCCGTAAAACGCCACCCGCAGCGGCTCCAACACTCGCGCGATCGCTCAAACCGTTCAATCAAATAGGATACGCCTCTAAGACTGATCCAGAGCGCCCGCAGGCTCCTACTTCAGCGAACTTTCTCAACAAACCCACAGCCCTAGACGCGCTTCCCCACCCTGAGTTAAGACAGGTTTTGCGGATTCGTCATGGCAAGCTGTACGTGAAAACAGTGTTGGGCGAGGTTGTCGTGGAAGGTAGTGATTTGCAATATCGGCTGGAGGAAGGAACACGTGCCAGCGAACCGCACAAGCCACGTCACTTGAATGATTACCGCGAGGGCCGTGTTGCCAACCAGTGACGATCGCGCGGTGCATCAGGAACCCTGAAGGGAAAGCTAGTTGGCAACGTTAAACCGTTTCGGGAAACGTCCGTCAAAACTCGTCAAGCAGCAGCCACATGCAAAACTCACCGAAATTGGCACGATAGTACCCCCTAGGGGAGTAGTGCTTTGTTCAACGAATTGTTACAACCTTAAATAAGGGGACATATTTATGCAGAAGCAGCCTCTGCTGTGAACACTGGCTCAGTCTCTTGTTCAGAAAAGTGTCTTTTAAATGACAGATTAGACTTTTCGATTACAAGAGGATAGAGCGGTCGCTTACATCCCCCTTAGATAGCAAAGCGATGCCTTTGGCTGCAATGCTATATATTAAGAAACGTAAACAATAGAGATGGCTATTGGGAGTATAGCCCGCATGAACTCGTCGCAAACCGTTGTTTCTGCTTTGAATGAGGACTGAACGAAGTGACTTCTTTACTGAACTTGACCCCCACATCTGAAGCATCTCTGATCGCTGATTTCTTTCAGCAGTCGGCAGGGCGTTGGAAATCAGAACGACGCTACTATACACTCCCAGACGGTGAGACAAAGGAAGTCGTTAGTATCATCACAGTTCGCTTTCTAGAGCAGAGCAGTCCTGAGTTGCTCCACCTGGCAGAGTTGCATGGTATTGATGGGACATTGCTGAGTTGCGGTGCCGAAGTCCTCTGGGATAGCCATGATTCAGCGACTGAAAAACCCCAATCAGCAGGCTCTACACTCTTTGGCGCGTCTGGTGCAACGCTGTACCGCGATCGTGGTTTTGCGACGACTAAGCCGATTTCCGCTGGATTCCATTTTTCTCACCCCACGACCCTTTGCCTACGCACTGAATATAAAGGTTCTGTGTTTGAGGAAGAGCTGAAACTCATTGGGCGGAACTATCGTACACGTCAGACTATCATCTCTCGTGCGGGAGAGCAGATGATGATTGGGCAATACCTGGAAAAACGGCTTTAGACATCTTCTGGGGAGCGATAGGAGTAACGGTCGGTAGAGACTTTTAATGGTCCTCATGTCCTACCACCCCCAAGTGCCTAACGCTCCCTTAAAAGGTCCGACAATATCGCTGGTGATCCAACCGCCATAAAAGTTGCCGGGTTGGGGCGTTACTTTTTCGCTATCCACGTAGCATCCATCCATTGGTGCAGGGTAAAACGCTACGTGATTGGCGATCGCAGCAAATGCAGGGGTTGGTTCAGGGTAGTACCAGGCAACGTCATCAACTCGTTTATCGCCGACTGCAAGGCTGTAATAAGAGCCATGACCTTTCCACTCGCAGAAGGTCGATCGCGCACTTTTGATCAAATAGTCCTGCTGGATATCCTCAAGAGGAATGTAGTAGACCGGCGGATGGCTTGTTTCAAGGACGCGCATTGCTCGTCGGGTATCCGCGATCGTGACACCGTTAAAAACAATTTGGATGTGCTTACTGGTTGCTTCTAACCGTGGCGGACGCGGGTAATCCCAAACAGATTCCTGCCCAGGTTGTGGTTCGATACGTTGTTGGCTCATGACAACTATTCTAACGACGGCTTAGCGCTGATTGCGGTGAAGCTAAGCAGAACCGAAATCAGCTCTTCTTCACCAACACGGTCTGACACAGGTATCTGACTAATGCTCAAACAAACCCTGGTATTGTAGTAGATCTAACTGAGCGATCGTGGGGATGCACTGAAAACACTGCTGGGCGAGTTCCCATCGTTCTTCGCGCTTGAGCATCATGATCAGCTTTTGGCGAGCACTGAGTAGGTAACGGACATCATTGGCTGCGTAACGAAGCTGTTCTGGCGATAAATTGGCGGCATTGCCCCAGTCTGAGCTTTGAGCGCTTTTATCCAGTTCAACCTGCTCAAGCTCTTGCACCAAATCCTTCAGCCCATGCTTGGGAGTATATGTACGGGCGAGTTTACTGGCAACTTTGGTGCAAAAAAGAGGCGCAACATGGATGCCCAGGTTGTAGCGTAAGGTTGCCACATCAAAGCGAGCAAAATGAAAAACTTTGGTACTGTTTTCGGCTTCTAATAAGCGTTTGAGGTTAGGTGCCTCCGCTTGTCCACGTGCAATCTGTACCACAGAAACGTGGTCATTTGGATCACAAAGCTGCACTAAACAGAGGCGATCGCGCTGGGGCAGCAATCCCATTGTTTCTGTATCAACCGCGATCGCCTCTGCTTGTACGTATGCTGCTAGTTGTTCTTCAGACAAGTCGCGATCGCAAATCTGGAAATCTGCCAATGCCATCGTGAATCAGCGTATAAGGTATAGAGAATAGGGTACAAGCAATCAAGACCGTCAGCTTCATTGTCCTCATGCCCGGAAGCGTAGGTGAACTCCTATCTCTTTCCTGGGTAAGCTTGCATTCACCCCACTCTATCAGCGACGACGAATAAAGATCTGGGTAAAGTAGTACTCTCCCTTGGCATTTTGGGCAATCCCAATACCCGTAAGATCAAAGGACCCTTCAATATTTTGGCGATGCCCTGTGCTTTGCAACCAACCCTGTACAGCTTGACGCACTGGGTCGCTATAGCCCTGATTGTAGGCCACGTTTTCGGCAGCACGGCTATAAGGAATCACGCGGGCGATCGTCTGAACGCGCTGTTGAAATCCGTTATGACTGAATGGTGTCTTCCCACTTGCCATCGCCTGACTGTGTGCCCGTGCCTGTTCACTGATGCGTGCATCTAACGTCAGTGGTGACAATTTGCGGCTGGCTCGGTATTGATTGATTTGAGTTAAAACAGCTTGCTCCATTGTTGGCAGCGAGGAAGACGCTTGCGCGGTTCGAAACCGTGCGCCAGAAACAGGCTGAGCTGATGCAACGGAAGCATCCATTCTGAGAGTAGAAAAGGCTAGACCGCCTGCGATCGCGACGGCACTTAGTACACTAAGTCTGAACGGAGTAGAAAACATGGGACAATCTCACATCAAAACCATTACGGTGATAGACCGTCCAGACATGTAAGAGTTCCGCATTTGACTCATTGAACCGAGTGGCATGCTAGCAATCTGTACTACTCACTCTCAATGAAATTCATACCGATGTTGTACAGATGTTGCGATAGCAAGGCAAAAGAGCCGCAACAACCGTTGCTCATAGTGCTGCAATCGAGAAAGTAGATGAGGATTCTACGGTCGCAGCGCTTTCCTGGGTTCTCTAGACTGGGATCATAACCAATCGTCTGCCCTTCAGCCAGAGACCTGTCTACCAGTGATCGTTTGCAGCGATAAAACACTTTATAGTGAAAGCCATGATAATGCCCAGCTTTGCGGAGCCACGGCTACAAAATACGATAGCTTCTAATCACTTACCCATGTCCTATTCCGACTATGTTGCGGGTGCAGCCGTTTTTGATTTAAATGGATTGCCAAAGGAGTACTTTACAACTCCTGAAAGTGACAACATGAGTTGGGTCCAAACAATCTTTCAAGCGCTGGGGCTGAGATCGCTGCTGATGTCCTCTCTGCAAGTGGAAGGTTTTCATCATGCCACCATCCTGGGCACTGATTATGCAGCGGTAGTTGTCAAGCAAAAAGCAACCTACGTTGCGTTACTGGTGCAACCCGATGCGGCGATCGATGCGGCTTTTATCGAGTGGGTGCAGGCGTTTGAGCCCAACGAACTCAAAACCAATCCTCGCTTCTACAAAGCCTAATGCCATAGGGTTGTAGCGTATGGTTGGCTGAGCAGTACCATAAGGGTGTAGCGTACCGGCTTTGGCAATCATGACGACGCTTTTACCACAAGCATCTGCGATCGTGTATCCCAGTTCCGATGGTGAGGCGTTGGCGGAAACCTCTGTCCATGTCGATGCAATTATTGATGCTGTGGTGTTAAGACATGGGCGAAAAACTGTTAGCCTCTAGCGAATTAGCACAGCCACTCCGAGAAGAGGTGCAATCTCGCCTGGAAGCAGAAGAACGGGCAAAGCAAGAACGCCAACGGGCAGAACAGGCTGAAGCGCAGGTTGGTGCTCTAAGAGAACGGTTGCGATCGCTGGGTGTTGATCCAGATGCAACGGTATAAATTGACAGTAGCGTGATGGTGCTCAACCTACCGATTTTCCCAAAAAAGAGCGATCGCCCAACGCTGGACGATCGCTCCTTCATTAGTCATTCAACACTGCCGATTAATTTACTTATCGGGCTGTGGGGTCAGGCGCAGGTAAGGCTTCACTTCGGTCAGCCCCTTCGGAAACTTCTTCTTCGCATCCTCAGTGGAGATGGAAGGCACAACAACCACATCGTCGCCATCCTTCCAGTTGACAGGCGTTGCGACGCCGTAATTATCAGTCAATTGTAGAGAGTCAATTACCCGCAAGATCTCATCAAAGTTGCGTCCCGTGCTGGGGGGATAGGTCAGCGTCAAGCGCAGCTTTTTCTGGGGATCAATCACAAACACGGTGCGAACCGTTACCTTTGCGTTTGCGTTTGGGTGAACCATGCCGTACAAGTCAGACACTTTGCGATCGGCATCTGCAAGTAGGGGGTAATTGACGGTCGTTTTTTGCGTTTCGTTAATATCGTCAATCCACCCCTTGTGGGAATCGTTGGGATCAACACTCAGCGCTAGAACTTTGACATTGCGCTTGTCGAACTCAGGCTTGAGTTTTGCCACTTCACCAAGCTCAGTGGTGCAAACAGGTGTGTAGTCAGCGGGATGAGAGAAGAGAACGACCCAGCTATCCCCTGCCCAAGCATAAAAATCAATCGGCCCTTCGCTGGAGTCTTGAGTAAAGTTTGGGGCGGTATCGCCTAATTGAAGCGTCATAAGCGTCTTTCCTGTTTAAGTTACGTTAGCTACGTTTTGGCAGCTTACTATCATGCCACAAAACCCCGGTTATCCGGTCGGAGTTTAGATCTATTTAAGATCTTAGCCCAACTATTTAAAGGTCGCGTAAAGGAAGGGGCGGAATTTAAATACTACTATGTGGGTGACAAATGCATCCGGTACACCCCTCTTCTCATCTGGCAGAGATGTACGCGCTGCCTTTCGGAATGTCATTCTACGTCAGCAGCGTCAGCAGTTGGGGCAGTTTCAACCACGATCGTGAGATTGATTTGTATCTATCCTTCCGCGTCGTTTATCACCTGTAAAGCGGGACGTTCTGCTGAAAAACTGCCAGTTTGGGCAGGAGCCATCAAAAGTAGGTAAGCCTTAACAAATGCCCCTTTACGATTCTTAGCGTCTTCATCACATTTCTTACTCATGGGTAAGAGCCGATGGCGCGCTTTGTCTGGAAAGCCAAACGGCACGAAGAAGGCGTCCCCAACCTAGAGAATTTACGGAGATGACGATCGTAATGTTGCGGAAATCTCGTAAAAACTTACTCTAACTTTCGGTATTGCCACCGTATATTCGGGCAAGATAACAACAGACTCTAGATCTTACAGACCTCATTACTTCATGGAAGCTAAAGTAGCAGATTCAAAAGCCTTGTTAGTTGTTGATGAAACGCCTCTTTCCGTAAGGCAATGCCTGCGCTATTTACAAGCGGCGGGCAAACTGCAAGCCTTTGTTGGCGATATTCTGCGGCAGTATGTTCTGGAGCAAGCACTCGAAACCAGGCAGGATATCGAAATTAGTCCTGCGGTCGTTGAGCAGGCCGTCATTGATTTTCGGTTACAGCAGCAGCTTACTGATAGTAAGGTCTTTCAGGAATGGCTTAACCGCAATGGTTTGAGTTATGAACAGTTTCACAGCCAAATTGTCGGCAGCTTCAAACTTGAAAAGCTGAAAGCTCAGGTGACGCACGATCGCATCCAAGAGTACTTCATTGAGCGCAAGGTATTTTTTGATCGCATTGTGCTGTCGCGCATTGTAGTTGCGAGCAAAGAATTGGCCGAAGAACTCCATAGCCAGATTACGGAAGGCGCAAATTTTGAGCAGTTAGCGCGGGAGTATTCAACCGCAGATGAGCGAGTTGCTAACGGCATGATGGGGCCTGTGAGTCGAGGCACCTTACCCGATGCGTTGAGAGCGGCGATCGACTCAGCAAGCCCTGGGGAAATGGTAGGACCGCTTGAATTTGAAAAATTTTGGGCAATCTTTCGAGTAGAGCAGTTCTTACCGGCCACTTTAGAAGATAAGCAATTGCAACAGGCATTGCAGAACGAATTGTTTGAGCGCTGGCTGGCAGAAAAAATTCAGTCCATGACCGTTAAGCTACAGGTGAACGAATGATTGCGAACGAACTAGCCACTGATTTTCCGTGGGATGTACCGCCGCTCTCACTGCTTGCTCCAGATCAGCAAGTACAGTTTAAGCAAAATGCGACGGTGCGTCGGTTTAGCTTGGGAGACATGCTATGGTCAACCGATAGCCCTGGCACCCAGATCCTGGTAGTTAGTGGTAAGGTGCGTCTGGTGCCGGAAGAAGGGGCATCAATCATGCTAAAAGCTGGCGATTGGTTGGGCGATCGCCTGGATCTTCCCGGTTTTTGGAAAGCGAGAGCCGCTGATAAAGATGTGGTGATCGCCCAGTGGAATGTGGAACTGTGGGATCAGGTCTTTTCAGCCGAGCTAGAACGCTTCTGGGCGCTGCAACGAAGTCGCTACCTCCCCAAAACAGCCGAAACGCCTCAACCGATCGTGGGGTTTCCCTTTGTTGCCAGCGTTAACACAGCGGCAGCCTGCCTGACGATGGCCGCCAGCCACCTCCAAATTCCCGCCCAGTTGGAGTGGGTGCAGCGACAGTTGCGGGGGCAGCGATCGGCAGAGGTCGTAGAGGCCGCCGAAAAGCTAGGGTTACATCTGCGACACATTGATACCGCCTGGAGCAATTTGCGGCAGCTTAGCTTTCCAGCTTTGATGCAATGGCGAAACAGTAGCAGCAATACTCCTGCAAACACCTCAGCCTTAGTGTTGCCACCCTCTGTTCAGGCAGCCAATGCTTCTACAACACGTTGGGTCGTTGCCTATGCCGTTAGGGGTGATCGGCTCGTTGTGGCAGATCCGCTCAATCCTAGCCGCACGTGCGAAAGCGTGCCGCGTGCTCTTGTAGAGAGCGTCTGGGATGGGCAACTCTGGCAAATTGAGCAGATTCAGAAGCAGGAAAAATTCAGCCTGGCCTGGTTTCTGCCAGCAATCTGGAACTACCGGACACTGCTGGGTGAAGTGCTGCTAGCATCCTTTACGCTGCAACTGTTGGGATTGGCGACACCGGTCATCACGCAGGTTGTAATCGATCGCGTGATGGTGCAGGGCAGCCTTTCTACTCTGGATGTCATGGCACTTGCACTGTTGGGTGTAGCGCTCTTTGAGTCAGGGCTAGGCATTTTGCGCCTGTTCATCTTTACGCATACGGCGCGGCGACTTGACCTGAGCCTTTCGGCACAGCTTTTTCGGCACTTGATGCGGTTGCCGCTCTCGTATTTTGAAGCCAGACGGGTTGGGGATACCGTTGCGCGGGTACAAGAACTTGAGAACATTCGCCAATTTCTAACAGGTACAGCTCTAACCGTGATTCTGGACGCGGTTTTTGCGGTTGTCTATCTTGTGATTATGTTCGCTTACAGCATTCCCCTGACCTGGGTATCGCTGGCAGTCGTACCACTGTTCGCAATTCTGACGCTGACAGCAACCCCCATCCTACGCGGTTGGTTGAATGAGACGTTTAACCGCAGTGCTGACAGTCAATCGTTTTTGGTCGAAACCATTACGGGCATTCAGGCCGTTAAAGCACATACAGCCGAACGAGTGGCGCGCGATCGCTGGGAAGGGTTATTTGCCCGGTTCATTCGAACCGGCTTCAAGGCTTCGACGACTTCTAATATCAGCAACAACATTGCTGACTTTCTCACCAATTTTTCCTACCTGATTATTTTGTGGGTGGGTGCCAAGCTGGTGATTGAGCAGAAGCTGACGATCGGTCAACTGGTCGCTTTCCAAATGCTGTCTGGCAGAATGACGGGACCACTGCTGCGCCTGGTGCAACTCTGGCAGAACCTTCAGCAAGTATTACTCTCGGTCGATCGGATCGGTGACATCCTCAACACTGCACCTGAGGCTGAAGCCGGTTCAGGCTTAGTTCTGCCGCCGCTTCAAGGGCAAGTTAGCTTTGATCAAGTCTTTTTCCGCTACCATCCGACCCAGGAACCTGTTCTGCGTGGTATTTCATTCAATGTGCAACCGGGAATGCTGGTTGGGGTGGTTGGGCGCAGTGGCTCCGGTAAAAGTACGCTCTCCAAACTCATTCAGCGCTTGTACCCTGTAGAATCTGGCCGCATTTTGATTGATGGCTTTGATATTAAGAGCGCCGATCTTGCGTCCCTGCGTCAACAGGTTGCTGTTGTCTTACAGGAAGATTTTCTCTTCAATGGGTCAATTTTAGAAAACATCAGTCTGGGTAACCCCGATATTACGGCGGAACAAGTCGTCGAAGCCGCCCGACTGGCTGTAGCCCATGACTTCATTAGTGAGTTACAGCACGGCTACGAAACCAGCGTGGGTGAGCGAGGAACGGCTCTCTCCGGTGGTCAACGTCAGCGCATTGCGCTCGCCCGACTGTTCCTTTCCAAAGCACCGCTTCTAGTCTTAGATGAAGCGACCAGCGCCTTGGATGCAGAAACCGAACAGCAAGTTCTCCAAAACATTCAAAAAGTGTCTCAAAATCGCACGGTTTTTCTCATTGCTCATCGCTTTGCGCCGCTTAAACGGGCCGATTTAATTGTGGTTCTGGAGAAAGGCGTGTTGGTTGAAAAAGGCACTCACGACGATTTACTTCGCAGTAAAGGACTATATTGGTCTCTCTATCAGCGACAACAGGCATCGATCTAATCGTACGGCCGTTTTATCACCTGTTTTTTGTTGCCTTTTTTCTTACTATGGGCTTCACCAATCATGCTGCCTACTATTACAAATTCACCTGCTTAAATGCAGTGAGTGAATCATTTAGATACGTTCGCCGGACGGTTAAAGTTAGCGATCGATGAAGCGATCGTGTTTCTACGATTGTCTATTTTCTATGTCTGAGCTCACATCATGCGGCGGCTTAGTGTTTCTACGTAGAAACGTTTGAGTATCCAACCAAAGCAATAGAAACTTCGTAAAGATATACGAAAATAAACATTGACTTTGTTATCGAATGCTGAAGGGGCGGGCACTATAGCAGAGCCATGTAGGTGGAAACAGCAATGCCCGCAGATTCTATCGGTAATACTTTAGCGACCGCTAAGCAAATTTTCCCAATCATTAGTACGCAAACATTGACCGAATTTGTCGGAGTCGATGCGGGTACTCTTGACGCTAACGATTACTACAGCTTTAAACTTTCTCGTACCAGTAGCTTCACGCTGTCGCTAACGGGATTAAGTGCAAATGCTGATGTCCAGGTGTTAACCAGTAGTGGGGCGATCGCGACCGGTACGGATGGCTCCACGCTAAGTTCTACAAACACTGGGACCCTGGCAGAGTCGATCAACACCATTCTGAATCCAGGCACCTACTACATTCGCGTTACTCCGGGGCCTGCGACCGATCCGCTGAATCCATTAACGACGACACCGAGCACCAACTACAACCTCAATGTTGCGGCTGATAGCAACACCAAGACAGACATACTCTGGCGAAATTACCAAACTGGAGAGAATGCGGTTTGGGTCATGGATGGTACCACCCGTGTTTCTGGTGTGACCGTCCAGCCGATTGGAGACACCAATTGGACCATTCAGGGAACCGGGGATTTTAACAGCGACGGCAACACTGACATTGTGTGGCGTAACTACGCTACAGGGCAAGATGCCATCTGGCTCATGAATGGAACCACGTTACTGTCAGGTATACCCGTTGCCACTGTTGCAGACTTGAACTGGAAAATTCAAGGGGCAGGCGATTTCAACGGCGATGGCATCAGTGATCTCTTTTGGCGCAACACAACCACAGGCCAAAACGCGGTTTGGTTTATTAAAGGGCTCACCCTTGCCTCCGCGACTTACATCGATTCATTCACCAGTCCAAGCTCAAACGTTCAGGCGATCGCTGACTTTAATAACGACGGGAGTCCTGATCTGGTCTGGCGCGATAATACGTCGTCGAATACGAACAACTTCATTTGGTTGATGAATGGCACAACCAAAATTGGCTCAGTCAACATACCGCCAGTTGCAGATTTGAACTGGAAGATGCAAGGCGTTGTTGATTTAAATAATGACGGTAATGCCGATCTTCTCTGGCGCAACTTTGCAAACGGACAAAATGCCGTTTGGTTCTTCAAAGGGGCAAGCTTTGCTTCATCAACGCCGCTAATCGTTGGGACAGATACGAACTGGCGAGCCATTGGGCCGTTTACACGCACGTTACCAGCGGTTCGCGCCGATGCAGCGGGTAACACTACGACATCTGCCTTCTCGATCGGGCCAATTAATGGTAACGGAGTCTATATCGATACGGTGGGTGGTAGTGATGCCAATGACTACTATCAGTTTTCGCTGGGTAGCGCGACACAACTCAGTCTGGCCTTAACTGGCTTGGGCGGTGGTGCTCCAAATGCTGATCTGGATCTGCGCGTTTACGATGCCTTTGGCACCGTGGTAGCCAGTTCCACGAATGGTGGTAATGCTGTAGAGTCGCTCACCATCAACGGCCTGATTGCAGGCACTTACTACATCCAGGTTGGTGCTGCATCTGGTAGCAGCGCGTATGAACTGGATATCAACGCGAATAACTTACCAGTGCTACTTAGCAATAACGCCTTGACGGTGAGTGAAGGTGCCGCCTTAACCATCGGCAATACGTTGCTACAAGTAACCGATGAGAATAATCCCGCCGCTCAAGTCACCTATACGCTTCTCACGCCTCCAGATCCTATTAAAGGCAGCTTGAGCCTGAATGGAGCCGCGATCGGGGCCAATAGCATTTTTACGCAGGCTGATATTAACGCTGGCAAACTGAGCTATCGCCAGAATGGGGGTGAGACACTCACGGATAGCTTTGTCTTTAGTGTCTCTGATGGTGTGGGTGGCACGATCGACTCGACCACGTTCACGATTAATACAATTCCTGTCAACGATCCGCCTGTCTTAGCGACAAAGCAACCACTCGTGGTGAGTGAAGGGGCTGCTGGCAGCCTTTCTGCACTCAATCTGCTGGTCACGGATGTTGAACAAACGGCGGCGCAATTGATTTATAGCCTCAACAGCGTGCCCACCAATGGCAGTCTCTTACTGAATGGCACGGCGATCGCGGCAGGTAGCACCTTTACGCAAGCGGATGTTAGTACTGGTACAAAGCTCAGTTACAGCCACAATGGAACTGAAACCACCAATGATAGCTTCACGTTTACAGTAACCGATGGCGCAGGCGGCACGGTGCCACTATCGCCACAAACCTTTGGTATTACGGTCACACCCGTCAACGACGCTCCTGTGTTGCTTTCCAATCTAGGGTTGACGGTCACTGAGGGGACGGCTCCTATCATCACGTCGGCGCTACTGCTTACAAGTGATGCAGAGCTGACAGGACCGACGATCACACCCCAGCTTCCCGACCAGATCATTTACACGGTAGGTGCCCTACCCATCAACGGCACGCTGTTTGTTGGCACAAATGCACTCGCTGTTAACGGGACATTCACCCAGGCAGACATTAACAATAATCGTATCCTCTACAACCACAACGGCAGTAAGACCAATAGCGATAGCTTCGTCTTCCACGTCTCTGATGGCAATACGGTCACGACGGACTCGACCTTCAACATCATTGTCTCGCCGATCAATTCGCCGCCTGTCCTCAATTTAAATGCAGGCTTAGCCGTTAGCGAAGGTGCAACAGCCAGTATTAGCGGCACATTGCTGCAAGTCACTGACCCAGACAACCCACCGCCTCAGGTAAAATACACGTTGGGTCAGACCCCAGTGAACGGAGCTTTGAAGCTGAATGGCACTGCCTTAACAACGGGTCAGACCTTTACGCAGCAGGATATCAACACGCTCAACCGCCTGACTTATCAGCATAACGGGAGCGAAACCACCAGCGATAGTTTTAGCTTTACAGCCTCCGATCCGTTTGGCGCAACGATTCCCGCAACCACCTTTAGCATTGCGGTGACTCCGGTCAACGATGCCCCAACACTAGTGTCTAATGTCGCTTTAACGCTGTCAGAAGGTGCGGCTGCTAGCATTACGACCACTCTACTGAGCGCAACCGATGTGGATAATCTGGACTCGCAGATTACCTATACCGTCTCGACGCCAGCCCACGGTAGCCTGGTTCTCGGTGCAACGACTGTGACGAGCTTTACCCAGGCTGATCTGGCTGGCGGTCAACTCAAGTACGTCCATGACGGTAGTGAAGCGATTACGGATAGTTTTACTTTCACCCTGAGTGATGGTACGGCGACGACCGCAGCAAGAACGTTCAACATTGGCGTGATTCCAGTTAACGATCCGCCTGGCCTTTCAAACAATGTAGGGCTGACGCTGGCAGAAGGGGGCACGAGCACGATCGCCAACACCGTTCTAGCCATTACCGACAACGATGGACCTGGACCACTCACCTACACGCTAGGCACGGCCACAACCAGAGGCACCCTGAAACTGGGGACTGCTACGCTCACAGCCGGACAAACCTTCACCCAGGCAGATATTATTGGCAACCGTCTCTCTTACACCCACGACGGGTCCGAAACGCTGGCAGATAGCTTCACCTTCACCGCTTCCGATGGCTCGACCGGTACACTGCCTCTGACGACTTTCAACATCGCAGTCACGCCCGTGAATGATGTCCCTGTACTGGTGTCGAACAGCGGCGTCACTCTGGCAGAAGGAGCCTCAACCACCATTAGCAACAGCTTGCTCCAGGTTAGCGATGGCGATGCCCCACCCGCGAATAGCCTGGTCTACAGCGTGGTCGGTGGTCTGACAAACGGGACGCTGCGCCTGAGCGGTACTGCCGTCACGACCTTTACGCAAGCAGATATTAATAGCGGGCAACTGGTCTATCAGCACAATGGTGGCGAATCAATCTCAGACACCATTAGCTTTACGGTGACGGATGGTGTGGTCACGACGCCTGTAGGCCCCAGCATCTTCAATATTGCCGTCACGCCTGTCAACGATCCGCCTGGCCTTTCGAACAATGTAGGGCTGACGCTGGCAGAAGGGGGCACGAGCACGATCGCCAATGCCGTTCTAGCCATTACCGACAACGATGGACCTGGACCACTCACCTACACGCTAGGCACGGCCACAACCAGAGGCACCCTGAAACTGGGGACTGCTACGCTCACAGCCGGACAAACCTTTACGCAGGCTGATATTACCGCGAACCGTCTCTCTTACACCCACGACGGGTCCGAAACGCTGGCAGATAGCTTCACCTTCACCGCTTCTGATGGCTCGACCGGTACACTGCCTCTGACGACTTTCAACATCGCAGTCACGCCCGTGAATGATGTCCCTGTACTGGTGTCGAACAGCGGCGTCACTCTGGCAGAAGGGGCGCTAACCACCATTAGCAGCAGCTTGCTACAGGTTAGCGATGGCGATGCCCCACCCGCGAATAGCCTGGTCTACAACGTGACCAGTTCCCCTGGAAACGGCACCTTGCTGCTGAGTGGCAATCCTGTTACCAGCTTTACGCAGGCGAATTTGAACAGCGGGCAACTGGTCTATCAACACAACGGCAGCGAATCCCTGTCTGATAGCTTTACCTTTACGGTGACGGATGGTGTGGTCACGACGCCTGTAGGCCCCAGTGTCTTCAATATTGCCGTCACGCCTGTCAATGATGCACCTGGTCTTTCAAATAATGTGGGTCTGGTACTAGCAGAGGGCGCGACGAGCACGATCGCCAATACGCTCTTGGCCATTACCGATAACGATGGGCCTGGGCCACTCACTTACACGTTAGGCGCTGGCACTACAAAAGGTAGTCTGAAGCTCGGTACCGCCACGCTAACGGTTGGCCAAACCTTCACGCAAGCCGATATTGATGGCAACCGTCTGTCGTATACCCACGATGGGTCAGAAACAACGGTTGATAGCTTCAGCTTTACCGCGTCTGATAGTTCAACGGGAACGATCGCCCTCACTACTTTCAGCATCAACGTTACGCCCGTCAATGATGCTCCCGTTCTAACCGTACCGGGCTTCCAGGCAGTTGATGAAGATCTCCCCCTTACGTTCACAGGATCGAAGCTGGTGAGCGTCAGTGATGCCGATATTGGGGGTAATCCAGTGGTGGTGACTTTATCGGCGTCGGGTGGAACGCTGAGTCTCAACCCAGGTAGCTTAACCGTCAACAACAACAGCACCAACCAGGTTACTCTGACTGGACAGCTAACGGCCGTCAACAATGCGCTGAGTAGCCTGGTTTATAAAGGTCTCTTGAATTTCAACGGGCCTGACACCATTACGATCGGCGTGACCGACCAGGGCAGCACAGGAGCAGGCGGGCCGAAGACCGATACGAGGACGATCGACCTGCTGGTCAATCCCGTAAATGATGCTCCAACCCTGACCGTTCCAGGCGCACAAACCGTTCTAGAGGACACGGCGCTCTCCCTTGCCAACCTGATTGATACCACGGATGTCGATTCGGGTACCAATCCTGTGAAGGTGAACGTGGGCACGCTGAATGGCAAGCTGACGTTAGGAACTACTGGCGGACTTACCTTTGCCGATAACACAAACAATGGCGATGGATCGCTCAGCTTTACAGGCGCGATCGATAGCGTGCGAGCAGCGTTGGCGACCCTCAGCTACCAGGGCAGTACAGACTACTTTGGAGCCGACACGATTACCATCAAGGTGGATGATCAGGGCTTTGTCGGTGCCTCCAGCGCATTGAGCATCCAGAAAACGATCGGGGTAACGGTCGTTCCTGTGAACGATGTGCCACTCTTTACGGCTGGTCCTAATCTTGTAGTGAATGAAGATGCCGCACCACAGACTGTGAATTGGGCCACTGGCATTGCGGCAGGTCCCGCTAACGAAGCGAGCCAAACCCTCAACTTCATCACCACCAGCAGTAACCCTGGCTTGTTTACCGTGGCACCGACGATCAACGCCACCGGCAAACTCACCTATACGCTGGCACCCAATGCAAATGGCACGGCTACGGTAACGACCAGCCTGAAGGATAACGGCGGTACAGTGAATGGTGGTGTCGATACCTCACCTGCCAGCATCTTTACTATTACGGTGAACCCCGTTAACGATGCGCCATCCTTTACGAAGGGTGCCAATCAAACGACTGCAGAGGATGCCGGTCCACAAACGGTAGCGGGTTGGGCGACGGTCATTTCTGCAGGCCCAGCCGATGAAGCGGCTCAGACACTCAACTTCCTGGTCAACACCGATAATCCTGCGCTGTTCTCAGCCGCACCAACGATCGACCCGGCAACCGGCACGTTGACTTATACCGCAGCGCCCAATGCCAACGGTACCGCGATCGTCACCGTACAGCTTAAAGACAATGGTGGCACCGATCTGGGAGGGGTAGACAGCTCCGCACTCCAGACCTTTACCATCAACGTCACAGCCGTTAATGATGCGCCTCTTTTCACCCTGCCGAATCCGCCAACTGTTGGCGAAGATACAACGCTGGCGATCGGTGGCATTAGCCTCACCGATGTGGATGCTGGCAGCAGCCCACTGGTTGTCACGCTTTCTGTGGCAAACGGCACGCTCAAGCTAGGCAACACGGCTGGACTGACCATCACCGCTGGCGCTGATAACACCAGTAGCGTTGCCATTAGAGGGAACCTCAGCGACATCAACGCCGCACTGGCAGGGCTTAGCTACCGCGGTAATCTCAACTTCAATGGTGCTGATGCCCTGGTGCTGAACGTGAGTGATCAAGGCGCAACGGGTTCTGGGCCAATTGGAACCGATAACCGAACACTCGGCATCACCGTCACACCGGTCAACGATGCACCTGTCATCACCGTTCCCGGTAGCCAGATCGTCGATGAAGATACCAACTTAACGCTGTCGGGCGTGAGCCTCGTGGATGTGGATGCGAATGGCAATCCTATTACGGTGACGCTCTCAGCGGCAAATGGCACGCTAACGCTTGACCCACTGCTTACAGGTAACAGCACCCTGACCCTCACCGATACGGTCGATAACATCAATACGGCGATCGCCAACCTCACCTACCGAGGCAAGCTTAACTACAACGGTGCCGACACCATTACGATTACCGCCAATGATCAAGGCAATACCGGCTTTGGTGGTGCCTTAGCCGACACCAAGACCATCAGCGTTAACGTCAATGCTGTCAACGATGCGCCTGTGCTCACTGTCCCTGGAGCCCAAACGGTCAACGAAGACACCAACCTGGTCTTCAATGCTGGTAAAGCGCTCACTCTGACCGATGTAGACTCTGGCCCCAATCCCATTCAGGTAAACTTTACCGTCAGCAACGGCACCTTAACACTTGGTGCAGTGGGTAGCGGTGGTGCTCTCTCTGGCAATGGCACGGCGGCTGTCACCTACATCGGCACTCTGGCTGCTCTGTCCCCTGTCCTTAGCACGCTGACCTATCGCGGTAAGCAAGACTACTTCGGACCTGACACGCTGAACGTCACCGTCAACGACCAGGGCAATACAGGGTCCGGTTTACCTGGCATTGCGACTGGAGCGGTTGCTATTACCGTTAACTCAGTCAACGACGCTCCCGTTTTACTGTCAAACCGCGCCTTGACGCTGAGCGAAGGCACCTCTAGCGTGATCACCAACTCGCAACTCCGTACCACCGATGTAGACAACCCACCGGGGCAAATTGTCTACACATTGTTTAGCGCGCCTAACCCACTCACCAGCGGCAGCTTGCGGCTTTCTAATGGTGGCGGCACTACGGCAACGTTAGCGACTGGCGGTACCTTTACCCAGGCTGATATCAATAGCGGCTTCCTGTCCTATCTCCAGAATGGCAGTGAGACGACGAGCGATAGCTTTACGTTCAAGGTCTTCGACAATACGCCCGGTAGTATCACGATTCCTGGCACCGGCACCGCGACCTTTAATATCGTGATTAACCCGGTGAATGATGCGCCGACGATCGTCAATAACGCCCGACTGAATCTGAATGAAGGGGCAACCAGCACCATTTCCAACGCCTTGCTGAGTGTGAGCGATGCCGACAACACAACAGTGCAGTTGAAGTACACCCTGAGCAGCGCTCCCAATAACGGCAGCTTACGCTTAAATGGCGCGGCTCTCACCCTCAACCAGACCTTTACCCAGGATGACATCAACAGCAACCGCATCTCCTACCGCCATAACGGCAGTGAGACCACTAGCGACAGCTTCATCTTTACAGTGAACGATGGTGCTGGTGGCACAACAGGCAGTAAGACATTCAATATTGGCATTACCAATGTGAATGATGCACCGACGATCGTTTCCGCTGGACCCGCAACCGTGAACGAAGGCGCAACGCTCAACGTTACCAACACACTGCTGCGCACCTCTGACCCAGATAACCTTACATCTGAGCTGCTCTACACCATCTCAACGGTGCCCATTTCAGGCACCCTCCTTCTCAATGGAACGGCGCTAGCTAATGGTGCTACCTTGACCCAGCAGCAAATTGATCAGGGTGCGTTGACTTACGTCCACAACGGCAGTGAGCCAACCGGCAACGACATCTTTGTCTTCCAGGTGACGGATGGCACAACGACCCTGAACAGCCGCGTCTTCAACATCAATGTCAATCCTGTCAACGATGCACCTGTATTGGTCAGCAATACGGGGTTGTTGCTAGCGGGTGATGCGCCTTCACTAACGGTCATTGGTAGCGATCTGCTTCAGGTGACGGACGTGGACAACACAACCGCTCAACTGACCTATACGCTTACCGCTGTTCCTAACCCGACTGTGGGTATTTTACGACTCAACGGTACCCAGATTAGCGCTGGAGGCACCTTCACTCAAGCCGACATTGATTCAGGCAGTCTCAGCTTCGACTACCTCGGTAACGGCAGTGGTGAAGTCTTCCAGTTTACGGTGTCAGATGGAGGCGCAGGCGGCACACTCTCGAATGCGTACTTCTACATCAACTTCAACTACGCATAAACTGAATCGTAATCACGTCGCTAAACAATGAATGGGTACTGTGCAATGATTGTGCGGCACCCGTTTTTGATGGAACGGCGAGTGTTGAGGAGCAGAGGAAGCAGAGGAAGCAGAGGGAGCAGAGGAAGCAGAGGGAGCAGAGGGAGCAGGCAGAGAGTTTTGAGTTTTGAGTTAAAAGTTTTGAGTTGAGTCAGTTTTCAGGAATTGGTCTTTCGTTTTTAGCTGGAACAAGCGCTGTCTTTTCTCTCCGTCTAACAACCAACAACTAACAACCAACAACCCTCCTGCCTTCTGCCCTCTGCCTTCTGCCCTCTGCCTTCTTTCAAAAACTCGTCAATCTAGTCGCTATACGCCAAAATCTTTATAGGGAACTAGTAGGTTTTGCAGCATGGATATCAAGCACGGCTTCATCGACGCGATCGGCAACACACCGTTGATTCGGCTGAACAGCTTCAGCGATGAAACAGGGTGCGAAATTTTGGGCAAGGCAGAATTTCTCAATCCGGGTGGCTCGGTTAAAGATCGAGCGGCGCTATTCATCATTCAGGATGCTGAGTCAAAAGGGCTACTCAAACCCGGTGGCACGGTTGTTGAAGGCACCGCAGGCAATACAGGCATTGGATTAGCACACATCTGCAATGCTAAAGGTTACAAATGCCTGATCGTCATCCCTGAAACGCAATCACAAGAAAAAATTGATCTGCTGCGAACGCTGGGAGCCGAAGTGCGTACCGTTCCCGCTGTGCCTTACAAAGACCCCAACAATTACGTCAAGCTTTCGGGCAGAATCGCCGCCGAGATGGAAAACGCGATTTGGGCCAATCAGTTTGATAACCTGGCGAATCGTCACGCCCACTACGCCACAACGGGACCTGAAATTTGGGCACAAACGGATGGCAAAATCGATGCCTGGGTCACAGCGACAGGAACAGGTGGCACCTATGCTGGCGTCTCTCTTTTTCTCAAGGAGAAGAATCCCAGCATTCGATGCGTTCTTGCCGATCCAATGGGAAGCGGACTGTATAGCTACGTCAAAACAGGCGAGCCGAAGATGGAAGGTAGTTCCATCACCGAGGGCATTGGCAACAGCCGCGTTACCGCCAATATGGAAGGGGCACCCGCAGATGATGCCATTCAAATTGAGGACACAGAAGCCGTGCGGGTCCTCTACCAACTCCTAGAAAAAGATGGTTTGTTTATGGGTGGCTCTGTGGGCATTAACGTGGGTGCCGCGATCGCCCTGGCAAAGCGAATGGGACCGGGACACACGATCGTCACCATTTTGTGTGACGGTGGTAGTCGCTATCAATCCAAGCTCTTCAATCGGGAATGGCTAGTGGCGAAAGGACTTCTGCCATCAGCGTGACACGTCTGGAATGACCAAGACGAGGGGGTTATTAGCCAGTATGTCGCCAGATAGATTTCTTGCAAAGCAGTATAAAGTTTCGCTAAATCGCCGTTTTTGCTAAATTCGGTAGCTTATAATACAGATATAAATCAATCGTTCATCTAGCCGACAGTTACTTTGGAGTCGCTTCGGCAGACGGAAGTAGGGAGAAGTCCCGAAGGAACGCGCCTCAAACCAACACATACCGCATTAACCAAGAGGCGAAGACCATGCAACTTACTTACCGTGGCGCTCAATACGAATACAATCCCCGCAACACTGAAGCGATTCGGGAAGCAAACGTTTTTCGCGCTATCCGCCCTTCCTATAACTTACATTACCGTGGCGCTGTTTATACGGTTGACCCGAATGCAGAACCTTCTCTGCCATCCATTCAACCGGCTGGAGTGCTGACCTACCGGGGTGTTTCCTACACTCTCAATGGTGGAGCACGCGACGCTGCTGCTGTAAGAAGTCAGGCAGGTGCTGTTTCCACTCAGCCCCGCTTTCAACAGAAAGCTGCTAGCAACACCGAGTTTGCCACGATTCACCGCAGTAATCTCCGCACAAACGTGCAGCGTCGCCTTCAAGTGGCTCGTGAGCGTGGCGATCAAACCCTGGTTTCTTTGCTTGAGCGGGAATTGCAGGAAATCGTTTAAGGCTTTCTGAAACGCTTAAGTTCATTGAATGCCTTTGCATACTGGGTTGCAGCCTTTGGTTGTAGCCCAGTATTTTTTTAGTTAATCGCACCCATTTGAATAGCGACATCAAAGCAAGGGATGACCTTGTGCTTCAAATCCGGGTACGTTGCTGCACTTCGTCTTTTGAACCGATCGAGTTTTGTGGCTTAGCCTTCGTATTCACTATCAATCTCAATCTCTAGCGTTTCTTCATCAATGCGCACATAGAGAATATTGGGTCGGCAGCAAACCTGACAATCCTCCACATAAGATTGCTGGCTACCACCGCTGATATCAATGAATGTTGTATTTTCCTCGCCACAGTAGGCACAGTAATATTCGGCTGTATTCTGCATCGCGTTCCCTCAACCCTGTCCCTTATACCCTAACCCCTCGCACTCTACGGCAACACGGTCAGAACTTCTTGGGGTTGTTTAAACGATGCCTCTGCATTGGCCAAATGCTTAAGCAACGTTGTTTGCGGCAATGGTCCCTGCAAGTGGCTCCAGGGAAGCACTTGCTCGTGTTGCCAATGAGCATGAACGTAGAAATCTAGCGCAGGAAGTTTGCCCCGCAGTTCTTTGAAGGCGCGACGATAACTGCCCAATGAATCGCCATAGTGACGGGTCAATTCGAGAAGATGAGACAGGCGACGATCGCCCCTGGAAAGCAAAGCCTGAATCACTGACCAGTTATAGCTTTCTGGTCGAAACTCAATGCCTTGCGATCGCAGTTGCTTTTGCAGGTGTTGCAACCGCTTCTCGGCTTTAGGATTCACGCCAAACCATTGAAAGGGGGTATGGGCTTTGGGGACAAAGGTGCTGCAACCAAAGGTGAGCCGCAATCCAGGCACCGTTTTTTTGATGTCTCGGAGCATGGCCACCGTTTGATCCAGATCTTCTGGTTCTTCACCCGGCACGCCAGCCATGCCATAAAGCTTGAGATTACTCAGCCCCCCCGCTTTGGCATTCATGGCGGCCTGAATAATTTCGTCGTTGGTGAGCTTTTTGTTGATGATTTGACGCAGGCGATCGCTCCCGCTTTCTACCGCGATCGTAATCGAGCGAGTATCGTGTTTGGTCAGCGTTTCTGCCAGCTTGGGCGTGACCGTATTCGTCCGGACTGAGGCAATACTCAGCCGCACATGGTCGTACTCAGGACGGTTCAGGTAATCTAGCAGCGCTTCAAATTCGGGATGTTGGGTTACAGACGCGCCCAGCAAGCCGAGGCGATCGGTGACGGTAAGCCCCTGCGCGATCGCGGGAATCAGCGATTCTTCTACACTGGCTGTCCGAAAGGGTAGTGTGAGATAGCTGGCAAGGCAGAAGCGACACATCTCTGGGCAACTCCGCACCACTTCGATCATGTAGATGTTTTCCCAGGCCGCTTTCTCTGTGACAACGGTGGAGGCCGAAAGGGTATTGCCCCGATAGGTTTGCTTCTCAATGCGCGCTGGAATTTCTGAATCGACAGGCTCGATCGCACTCAACCCGCCATCAGGGCTGTGGTACGTCACGGTATACAAACTGGGCACGTAAATGCCTGGCACTTGCGCCAAATGCCTTAGCTGTGTGAGCCGATCGGCGTGACGAATCGATCGATACGCCTCGATAAACGCGCCAAGCAGCAGTTCTCCATCGCCGAGCAAAATCACATCAAAGAAATCGGCAAACGGTTCGGGATTGGCTGTGAGTACGGGCCCCCCGCCAAACACAAGGGGATGCTCATTCGATCGCGCGGCTGCCCGAATCGGAATGTTCAACGCTTCCATCAAACTCAAAACGTTGACGTAGTCCAACTCCCAGGATAAGGAAAAACCTAATAGTTCTGGCTCAGACGGCAGTGGCTCTTGCGCATCGGTAAACAGGCGGCTTACCTGCACATCCGATCGTGCCGCTAGCGTTGCCCATACCACCTGATAGCCCAGACTGGTAATGCCCACACTGTACTCATTGGGAAAGGCAAAGATAGTCGGCACAGCATCAGCCGTTGGTGTGGCTGGCGTGAAAAGTAGATGTTCAACCGCAAAAGGAGAAGTCATGAATGAGCCAGAAAGGAAACCACAGATGATGAAACGAGAGGTATCTTTTCAGCCCTCCCTCCTTGTTGTAGCGTTTCTTGCCCCTTAATCGTCAGACTTTTTCCGCTGCGCACGTTGAGACGTGATTCAAACCAGTAAGCCAAGGACTGGTAATGTTTTGCAGAAGTGTTTACAGCGGTTACTAGTTACGGGTCTGGGGTATAGGGTGTGGGGTGCGGGGTGTGGTGAATGCAAGTGAAAACGGCGCGATCGCTTTCTTTAATTTGGGCGATCGCGCAACTCCCTGTGTCCAACGCTTACCCAAGCGCAGATTTTACTCAAACGCAAATCCTACCTAAGTAGAAAAGCGGAGTAGTTCAGCATAAAGGCGGAAAAGGCGGAAACAGAAGAAAAAAGTTCAGTTAAAAGGCGGAAAAAATAAGCATAAAAGCGTAAAGCCTCACACGCTCTTTATAGAAATCACCCTGATTACTTTGCAAGGAGTGGAATACAGGAGTCAGAACCGACAGTGATTGAGCAGGGTTGGTATGAGCGCACATTGGTTGCGCCCCACATTATGCCCTCGCCTCTGGCACTGAAGGGATGCTTAAAAACCGTCTAGGCAGAATAATGCAACCCTTTGGAAAACGCTGACTGATAACACCCTGTTGATGGCACTGACGCCTTAATCAAGCTTCGTCTGCTAGCACTTGTCCCCCGCTTGCTGCTAAGCCCCTGCTGCACACAACCCATGCCCCCAGGCTTGTGATCTGTGCGATGTCCGATCGCGCGTCACAGCATGGAGCGGTGTGGGATGGCTCTCACCTACCCAAGATGATGACTTTGAAGACATACCCAACCCAGCATCCGCCAGGGCTAACGCGACTTAAACGACTCCAGTTTCATCCCTTCTTTCACCTTGGCTTGTGCTTACACCTCGGCTTGACAGGTGCAATCACGTTGACTATTGGCGCAGCCGCCACGCTCAGCCACAGTGCACCTGCCTTGGCAGAGCCAGCGCCAGAAACAATGGATGGTTCAGAAACTGTCGATCGCTCAGCACCGTTGGCTACTTCAACCCTGACTTCATCCTCAACGCCCGCCCTTGCGATCGGTACCACTTCTACTGACAGTACCCATGCCTCCTTAATAAAGGCATTGCATCGTGAGCCATCGTCTTCAGACTTAGCAGCAGTCACGTTTAAGCGGTTTGCTGACGACTATTTCAACTTCTATAAAGACACGCCTCAACGATCGACTCAGGCATCTGGATCGCCCACGCCAGTCCTGCTTATTCAAAATGCTTACGTTAAAAACGAGTCCCACCAGGAGCAGCCACAACGGTTAACGGCACAAACGCAAGCTGGGCTTGAATCCTTAGCTGGACGATCGGCTCTACTCCTGGCAGATTCGGGCGTACCAGCCCCTTCAGACAGAGTATTGAAACAAGGAAGCTCCGTGCTGGGCGTACCGTCCATCCAGTTGCAGGGCGTCTTTAAGCAAGAAGGAAGCGATACATCGGCACGAGCGCGAGTCACAACCTTTTACCCAGTGACACCCAACGCAGGCTTTGGAGCAGAGGTAGATTTAACCACAGGTAGAGGGTTCGCAGATTCGCAAGAAACTGGGCTGAACCTGAACGAACTCTATTTTGCTGGCTCGCTACCGTCCCTGCCGACTCTGCGGTTTGTGGTGGGGCTGATGGATCTCACGTCCTATTTCGATCGCAACAGCTTTGCCAAAGACGGAGCGACGCACTTCTTTAACTCCGTGTTTCAAACCAACCCAGCGTTAGCCGCCGCCGGTATCGCCTCTCGTCCTGGCTTGTTGGTGAACTGGAGTGTGACGGACGACATCGACCTCAAGGCAACCACATTTTCTTCCACGCGCGATCTGGGAGACTTTCATCTGGATGCGTTTGCAGGCGAAATTGGCGTTCGCTTTGGCACTGCCATCATTCGTGGCACCTACGTTTCCTCCCGCGATGCCGGGCAGCGAAGCGGCTTTCGAGAGATTTTTGACATTCCCCGCCGCGGTCGATTAGGACCCCAACCGGGCGATCGCGAAGAAGCCTATGGCATCAACGGGGAGGTTTACATCCCCAAGCTGAAATTGGGGCTTTTTGGGCGGTATGGCCGCTATAACAATCTGGCACTGGATGCCAGCGGTACGACTTACAGCGCAGGGCTGAACTTTTTGGATGTTTTTCTGCCAAGCGATCGCCTCGGTCTTGGCTATGGGCGGCAGTTGTCAAACGATGATCTGCGACGCGATCGGGGAGACAATAACCCCGATGTACTGGAGCTGTTTTACGACTTTCGGATCACCCCTAACCTACGAGCAGCCGTCATGATTCAGGAGCGCAATAGCTTCTCCGACACCGTTTTAGGCGTACGTGTTCGCACAGATTTTGATCTTTCGTCAGTATTCAGGAGGTCGAGATGAGGCGTAATCAGTGGTCAGCGCTCAGCAGGCAGAAGGCAGAGGGCAGAGGGCAGAGGGCAGAAGGCAGAAGGCAGGAGCCAGGAGTCGGGAGCCAGGAGTCAGCATTAATTCATGTCTTCTCCTCGTCCCCTATCCCCCATCCCCTACCCCCTACCCCCCACTCCCCACTCCCCACTCCCTACTCCCTACGTCTGCTGTTACTGGGTTTAACGAGCGGCTTACTTGTCGTGCTGCCTGCAACCGTCACTTACGCACAGTCAGCTTCCGCAGGGGCAGGCTATACGCTGCTGAACCGAGGGTATGTGAATGATGCGATCGCGGCGTTTCAAAAGGCGTTGCAGCAAAATCCCCAGTCTCTAGAGGCAAAGCTGGGACTGGCGATCGCTTACCAGCGGGCAGGGCAAGACGCGAGGGCATGGCAGGCGTATCAGCAGGTGCTAGCGCAAGACCCGAAAAACCTGACTGCCCTTTCTGCGGTGGGACTTCTGGGCGGTTATCGACCCGAATGGCAGGCGCGCGGTATTGAGGCACTGACCACCCTGCTGACGCTGGCTCCTGATCGGACGAGCGATCGAACACAGCGAGCGGTGCTGTATGGCTATCAAGGACGGTTTGCCGACGCGCTGGTAGACTATCAAATTTTGCTTCAGAAGCCCACGCCTGCCATTCTGCTAGGTGCGGCTCAGGCATATACGTACAGCGGCAACTATGCAGAAGGCGTCGCGCTGTTTGACCGTTATCGCGCCACTGGAAAGGCACTGCCAACCGAGGCCGTGATTGCCTATGCCACAGCACTACGAGAAACCGGAAAGGCGGAGCAGTCCATTCCTCTACTGGAAGCGCAGTTGAAGCAGTTGAAGTCTTCTGATCGACGCACGATTGAGGTGCGATCGACGCTTGCCACCGCCTATCAGGCAACCCAGCAGACCGAGCAGGCGCTGGCGGTTCTTCAACCGTTGCGCAACCAACCAGACGCCACCCTGCCTCTAGCACGGGCACTGAGCCAAATTGGGCGTCAATCGGGTAACACAGCACTCTATGCAGAAGCTGTGGAGCAATATCGCACCGTACTGCGTCAGACGGCTACGCCTTCACTGGGGTTGGTGATAGAAGCGGCAGATGTGTTTAGCGAATTACCATCCTCACGGCAAGATGCGCTGTCACTGTACGAGCAGTTGGTGGCTCAGCAACCCAAACCAGCTTTAGTCATCAAGCGCTTGATTCTCGCTCGCCAGCTTGGCAAAATTACCGCTACGGAACAACGCCAGCAGCTACAGACGGTGCTCCAACCCCTGCCCAGTAGTCCGATCGAGCGGCAGGCGATCGCACTAGCCCTCGTGCGGCTGGATCCCCCTGACATAGCCCTGCTTCCTCAGTATCAGGAGCTTTTGCAAAGCGGAGTGGATGCCCCTTTCCTGTACTTCCGAGTTGCACAAATTTGGGTACAGCAAGGAAACTTTGAACAAGCGCGGCAATCCCTTCAAGCGTACAGTGCAACTCCGGTCGGCGCACGCGATCGCGCCCCGCAACTGCTGCTAGCAGAAATTGAGCGGCGTGAAGGCAAGCTCGATGCCAGTGCCCAACGCTATGAAGCTGTCATTGCTACCAATCCGCCTGCCCCCGTCCTGTCAGATGCGCTGTTGGGTCTGGCAGATGTACGACAGGCACAAGGGCGATCGGATGAAGCGTTGCGCGTCTATGACCAGATTTTGGCGACTCAACCGCAGTCTTTACGTACCCAGCTTGGTCGAGCGAGCGTTGCCTACCGCGCCGATCGCATCACACAAGCCGAAGCGGAAAGCGTACTGGCGGCCTGGCTCCAGTCGCCTTCTGCCAACGAAACGCCACCAGAACTATTTAGCCTCGTGGGTGTTTTGCCCGCTGACCCGCAACGAGAAGCGCTTTACAACAGGCTGCTAGCCGTGCAACCAGATAACCTCGCCATTCAACGCCGCGTGCTACAAGTGCTGGCTGCCCGCGATCCGGTTGGGGCACGATCGCAGGTTGAACAACTGGCTACGCGCAACCAGGGCGATATCAATGCCTACTTTGTGCAGGGTGATCTGGCGCAAACGCTGGGCGATTTATCACTTGCCAGTCAGGCTTACACCGCCATTTTGCAGCAGCAACCCAATAACGTAGATGCGATCGCAGCCCTTGCAGGGGTTCGGTTTCAGCAACAGCGTTATGTCGAAGCCAGAACCCTGTATGACCGCGTGCTGGCATTGCGCCCCGACGACCTCGACACCCGCCGCATTCTTGGCGAACTTAGCCTTGCTCAAGACCATCCCGGTGTGGCATTACAGCAGTTCAAAGACCTGCGGCAAGCCCAAAGCGCCAGAGAGGCTCCCACTGCAACCTCTTCAGGCACTGCGACCGATCGCAAAATCGAAAAGATCCAGGTCGATCTTCTACGCCGACGCGGCTTCCAACCCTCATGGGAACGGTATTAAAGGCAGTTGTTAGTTGTTGGTTCGAGTTTTGAGTTTTGAGTTTTGAGTTTTGAGTAGCGCTTTGCGCCGACAAGCTAGAGAGTTTCGAGTTTTGAATTCAGCAGTCAGCAGTCAGTCATCAGTTTTTAGCCTTTAGCCTTTAGCCTTCATCCCTCATCCTTCCTCCCCTCCCCCTTGCCCTCTGCCTTCTCCCCATGCGCCCTACCCCTCCTCTACCACACCTGCTACGGCAATCTCGCCGCTTCTGCCTGCCGATCGCCCTGTTCCTCTTGATGCTCATCTGTAGCCTGAGTCTGGGTTGGAAAACAGTGACCGTTGCTCAGACCAATCCTCCGGCTGAGGCTCCAGCGACATCCGGCATTGATAAAGTGCCAGCGCCTCCGCAAGTGTCAGGAGAAGCGGCTGCGAAAGATCCTGATGTATCGGATGCGGCGAAGAAAGGCACGATCGTTTCACCACTGGCACCAGGGCAATACGTGCTGGAGTTTAACCGGAGTCCAGTTGTGGGCAATCGGTTGCGGCTGCGGAGTATCTATGACGAAACGAGACTGCGGTTTACTCGTCCTCGTGCCTGGAAGCCAAAAGCTGCAAAGCTCCAGATTCGCTTTCGCCATTCGCCAGCGCTTTACGCCACGCGATCGAACCTGACAGCCTATGTGAACGGTGCCAGCGTGGGCAGTTTACCGCTAAACAAAAAGCAGGGCGAAATTGGTAGCGCCGTTTTTGACATTCCACCCGACATCATTCAGGACTATAACGAAGTCGTACTGGCCGCACTGCAAAACAACTCACCCACCTGCACGCAAGATCCGTTCGACCCGTCGCTGTGGACAGAGATTTTGCCCGATTCCAAGCTGGTGTTTGACTTTCAGCCCCAGCCGATCGCGCTCAACTTTAGCCGCTATCCCTATCCCATCTTTGACGATCTCAGCCTGGAGCCAAACCAGCTTGCCTATTTGCTGCCCAATACCGTTGAAGAACCCTGGCTGACGGCGACCACGCGGTTTCAGGCAAATATCGGACGCTTTGCCCAATACCGTCCGTTGAACACCCGCCTGCTGAGTGCGATCGACCAGATGCAGCCGAATGAGCGCTTGGTCATCATTGGCACCCCAAAAACACAGCCTGCTTTGGCGCAACTGACCCTCCCGTTGTCCATCAAAGAGGGGCAGGTGCGGGACGACAAGCAGAAGGTATTGCCCAACGATGCGGGCGTTGTGATGCTGACGACAACGCCAGATAAGCTGCATCCCGTTCTGGTTGTGACAGGTAACAGCATCGAAGGGGTCGCGAAAGCGGTGCAATTTCTTATCCAGCCACGCGATCGTCAGCTCGGGACGGGTCAGGCGATCGTCGTGCGGCAGGTCACGGATGTCCCCATACCGTCACCGCGCGAATGGACGGGATATCTTCCTACCAGCAACCGCTTTGAACTCAAAGACCTCACCACCTTTGACAACAAACCCTACGAAGATATGACCGTTCGGGGTGCCGATGCGCCTGTTATGGAATTTGATTTTCGCGCGCTGCCCGACGATCAGTTCACAACGGGAAATTTTATCAATCTCAACTACAGCTACAGCCCTCAGGTGAATCCGCTCACCTCGTTGGTGGAAGTGCAATTGGATGGCTTGGCGCTCGTTGGGAAGAAACTCGATTCGGTCACAGGCGGGTCCCACGAAACGCTCCGAGTGGCATTGCCCGAAGACCGCATCAAGCCCAACTCCAAAATCCGCATTCGCTTTCAGCTTGACCCACGCGAACGTCGCTCCTGCAACCGAGCGCTGGATCAACAGCTCTGGGGTACGGTTCACGCAAACACCAGCTTTGAACTCAATCGGACGAACGTTGCCCAGGTGCCAGATCTCAAGCTGCTGCAATTTGGCTATCCCTTTGCGGCTCCTCAAGATTTGTCCAAAACCGCGATCGTGCTACCAGAAGCCCCCACCAAAACCGATCTGGCCCTGCTGCTGGAAATCAGCGCACGGTTGGGACGGCTGAGCAAGGCAGAAACCGTCAAGCTAGATGTGTTCCGTGCTCAAAAGCTACCAACGGCTGAACGGAGCGATCGCCATCTCATTGCCATCGGCACTCGTGAGCAGTTCCCCCTCCCCGATGCGATGCAGGCAGAAGGCTTCACCCTTCAAGATGCGTTTCATCGTCAGCGTGGACAAAGCCAGATCCAGACCCTCCCCGATGTTGAAGGAATGGTCAAAGAAATTGTGTCGCCCTGGAATCGCGATCGCGTCCTGCTCCTGCTTAGCGGACAGACCCGCACCGGGTTAGACCAGGTACGTGATTTGCTCAATCGCGATTTTCTCTTCTTCCAATTGCGCGAAGACACGGTGCTCATTGGCGCTGGCGAACCCGACCCCAACCCCTACAACCCCAACGCCTACACGCTTGAGTTTTTGCAACAGGCAAAGCAAAAACAGCAGTTAAGCGACACCAGCTTGCTCGATCGCTTCCTGCAGACCCTTCGCATCAGTTGGTTCATCCTCGCCCCCGGCTTCATCGTCGCAGCACTGTTGCTCTATGCGATCGCGCAGTCGTACTTAGGGCGCTTGGGGAAGAAGCGGTGAGGAGGGCAGAAGGCAGAGGGCAGAAGGCAGAGGGCAGAGGGCAGAAGGATAAAGCCCAAAGGTTAAAACGCTGACCGCTGACTGCCGCATTCAAACTCAAAACTCAGAACTCAAAACTCAAAACTTCCCCCCTTCTTCCCCTGCCCCCTCCGCTTCCCCTGCTTCCCCATCCCCCATCCCCTGTCCCCCATCCCTCATCCCCTCCCCGTCCCCACCTCCCCATGCTCAAACTCCCTCTCCGGGTTCATCGCCAGAAAACTGACTCAGTACCCCAGTGGCAGCAGTGGCTCGCAACCTGGCTGGTCGATCGCCTGCCTGCTTGGGCTGAAGATATCTTGCAATGGTTAACTCGCTATCAGCTTTTGCTGCTGGCGGGTGCGGCTTTATGGCTCTTTGTGCCGTTGATCACGGAGCGACCACCAACGTGGCAGCAGGCGATTTTGGGGTTTATTTTGGTGACGATCGGCTACACCGTTGTTGGGATGGAAGAGCAGCAGAATGAGACCCAGCGCAGCGAAAAACTGCACTTATTTCTGATTGCGCTGAGCGTTCTCACCACCCTGCGGTATCTTTACTACCGCACGGCCTACACCATGAACCTCGATAACTGGCTCAATGGGTTTTTCTGCCTGTTGCTGTATGTGGCAGAACTGTATGCGATCGGCACGTTGATGCTGGCCTACTTTCAAACATTGAAGGTGCGCGATCGAACCCCCATTGACCTTGCCACGATTCCTCAAGACGACTGGCCGAGTGTCGATATCTACATCCCCACCTACAACGAAGATGTAGAAATCGTCCGTAAAACGACCCTCGCCGCACTGGCAACCGACTATCCGGCTGACAAAAAACGGGTTTACGTTTTGGATGATGGTCGGGCAGAAAAGTATAAAGCCCGCCGAGAAGCTTTGCGCCAGATGTGCGACGAGCTTGGCTGCACAATGCTGACGCGAGACAACAACGACCATGCCAAAGCAGGCAACATCAATACAGCGCTGACCAAAACCACGGGAGATCTGGTCATGATCCTTGATTGTGACCACATTCCAGTGCGTCACTTTCTGCAACACACGGTCGGCTTTTTTCAAAACCCCAAAGTGGCGCTTGTCCAGACGCCCCACTGGTTCTATAACCCCGATCCGTTCGAGCGCAACCTGCTTACAGGGGGACAGGTGCCGGTTGGCAATGAACTCTTTTATAAAGTGCTGCAGAAGGGGAACGACTTCTGGAATGCGGCCTTCTTCTGTGGATCGGCTGCTGTAATTCGTCGAAACTACGTTCTCGAAATTGGCGGCATTGCGACGGAAACCGTGACGGAAGACTGCCACACCTCTCTGCGGCTCCACTCCCTTGGCTACGAAACGGTCTACTACGACAAAATCATGGTGGCAGGGCTGGCCCCCGAAAAGTTTTCGGCCTATGTGGGGCAACAGGTGCGTTGGGCTCGCGGTATGGCGCAGATCTTGCGGCTCGAAAACCCGCTCTTCAACCGCAAGCTAAAGCTACGCCTGGCACAGCGGCTCTGTTATTTCAGCGCCACGTCGCACTTTTTCTTTGGCTTTCCGCGGCTGATGTATGTGATTGCTCCAGTGTTATATCTGCTGTTGGGGATTAACTCAGTGAAAGGGCTGGGCTTTGAGACGCTGTGTTATGCGCTGCCGCATATTCTGCTGTCGATGCAGACCAACCATATTCCTTACAAACACGTGCGGTTTTCGTTCTGGAATGAGATTTACGAATTTGCCCTATCGTTTCAGGCAGGTATTGTAACCATGCTGGCGCTGGTCAATCCTAAATTGGGGACGTTTAACGTCACAGATAAGGGGTTGACCGTGACAAAGCGCAGCTTTGATTTGGATAGCGTTCGCTACCTGGTATTTTTGGGAGCCATTACGGCTGCATCCCTCATTGCCGTGCCGTTCTGGTTTGTGGTGAGCCCGGAGGATGGTCAGGCGGTCATTATCAATGCTTTATGGTGTGTTTTTGACCTGATTCTGGTGCTGGCTGCCTGTTTGGTTGCCTTTGAACAGCCGCAATTGAGGCAGGCTCACCGACTGCCGCGCCAGCTTCCAGTAGTCATTCACAGCGATCGCCAAAGCTGGACAGGCACCACAACCAATGTCAGCGAAACAGGCGCACGGATTTTGCTAGACGTATGGCCCAATATCCCAGATATCGTACGGGTTGAGCTGATCGGCGACTATGGCGCACGGGTGCTGATGGATGCCCATGTAATCCGGGCGATCGCGACTGACAAGCTCCAGACCGTGCTTTCGGTGCAGTTTATTAATCTAAGCCGTACGCAACAAGATGATTTGAGTGTGGTGATTTATTCGGATGTTAAAGAGTGGTATTCCCAAAAGCGCGCTACGGCTGATAATCCACTGACTTCGCTGCGTTTTATTATTAGTAGCTTTGGTCGTGTTTTTCGTGAATTTCAGCCGGAAACAGGGGTCAAAATTCGCAAGCAAGTACGTGCAATCGCTCAGTTATACTGGGACGGTTGGGAAGGAAAATCTTACACAGCTACCGTCACTGAAATTGGCATTCGTGATCTTCGTTTAGAGCTGCATGAAAATGATGTACCAAACTTAGCGCTCCTGCAACGCAGCAAACCGCAAATGGGTCTACTTGTTGCACGCAATTCTGATAGTCCCTTTGTGCAAAGCCTGGTTGCGGAAGTGCAAACGGTTGAGGGCTTCTTGCCAGCGGTCGAACCATCCGATCTATCAGAAAATACCGTGAGAACACGCGATCGCGTCATTATTGAGCTCAGCTTTCCGGTTTCCCTGGATCGTCAACAGCAAGGTAAAATTAAGCAGTTAGTGCGATCGTTAGATGAGTAGGCACCAGCCATGGAAAGGGTCCCGTGCAAACTAAAATAGAGCAAAAATGATGGAAATTATCAATATTGTTGATGGAGACTTTTCTTGTTCGAAAATCATATTAAGCAACCAGAAACGCTTTTGAAATTGAATCAATTTAAGTTTATTTTTTGACTTCAACTTATTCCCACTTCACGAAATTCAAGACTTTTTAAGGACTTCTTCATCGTTTCTTTATAAGTTTCTCTATTTTTTAAGATATGCTCAGTGTTAACTAGGATATATCTATCTTAAGATTGATCCAATCTAGGCATCACCAGTTTTAAGAGGCTGCATTTCTACCCTTCAGCAAACTCAATCGCATTTACCTCTCAAACTGTTCCTCTCAACCCTATATTCGTCAGTCTAGTTTTTCCCTCCTTAAAGCATGTTTCTAACCTCACGATTGAATCAATCAATCGAGCAGCGATAGAAATCAGCTTGATCAAATTGAACCGGCCTAACAGATATTCTTGCGCGTGCGAGATTTATGGCAGATCAGCTTGCTCTACTTTGACCTGGCTTACTTGCGGATTTCTTTTAATCGCAACTAACCAAACCAAAATAAGAATGCTAGCAGTTGCTACAGCGCAAACGCTAACCAAATGAACTCCTTTAGGCGGGCTTAGCTAAGGTTTCTGCAAATCTCAAAGCTTGTATGAAAATGAAACCAGTAAGCAGCTTATGGCTATCCTAAGCGGCAAAAAATGAATTCACTGATTCATTTCTTACTGTTCTGACCATCAATAAAATAATGCTTAAAAAGTTTGTCATCGAGTGTCATTCCAACGATAAAACCCTATTCTTCCGCTGACCCTCTCAAATGAATCAGAGCCGATAATCATGAACACCATGTCTATGGTCGACCATAAGCCTTACCAACGATTGCATCCCCTAAGCCTTTTAGCGCAAGCAAAAAGTCGTCAGGTTAGTGGCTGTTTACAGGTTTCTAGTAATGCAGCACTTTGGTCGATTTACCTCGAGCAAGGTGAGCTAATTTATGCGTCCTATTCTGTCGATCGCTTCGAACGCCTCGATCGTCACTTGCGCCAAATCAGTCGGCAAGCACCTAGCCTGGTGAGCGCCGTACGGGTACAGGTACGTCTCCTGTTTGAAAGTGCGCCAGAGATACGATCAAGAATCTGCGCTGATTACCGTGCCCTTTGCTGGTTGGTCGAGCAGCAGCACCTGACTCCTGACTTGGTGGCAAATCTGATTGAAGAGTTAGCAAAGGAAGTCATTGAATCCTTTCTTTCAGTGCAAGAGGGAAGCTATGAATTGATTGAGAAAGAGAAATTTGATGAGTTTCCCATCTTCTATCGGCTTGACTTGCGCCCACTCGTTGAATTTTGTCAGGAACGTTTACGGCAGCAGAGAGCAGCTAGACCATCGCTTCCCACTCCCAACAAGCGACCCGATCTGGCGTCTCAAGCTAAGGTGCTTCAACCACCAACTGGATCTGGCATGTTGACGAGCCAGGTTACTTCTACCACAACCGCAACGTCTAATAATCGAGCTAAACCTTCTGAAAATGCATCGCTCAAAGCCCAATATACGATCGTTTGTATCGACGACAGTCCTACCGTATTGCAGGCTATTAATAGCTTTTTGGATGATACAAGTTTTTCCATCGTGATGGTGAATGACCCCGTCCGAGCACTCATGCAGGTCGTGCGTAGCAAGCCTGATTTAGTGTTATTGGATGTAGAAATGCCAAACCTGGATGGGTATGAATTGTGCTCACTTCTACGGCGTCATCCGACGTTTAGAAATACCCCAATTATTATGGTCACTGGCAACACTGGCTTCATCGATCGAGCGAAGGCAAAACTTGTTGGTGCATCTGGCTATCTCACCAAGCCATTTACACAATCAGAGTTGCTCAAAATTGTGTTTAAGCATCTGAGTTGTTAGTTGCTAGTGGTTAGTTTCTAGCAAGAAAACGTCTGGCGCCGGTCTTGCTTTTAGCCTTTAGTGTCCTACGGCCTGGCTTTGCTTTTAGCCTTAGCCTTCTGTTGCACGATTAGCAGACGTTTTGGAGCAGCAAGCTATAGCGTTCAGCTTTTTAGCCTTTAGATTCCGGCTGCCGCTTTTCTAAAACCTAACAACTAAAAACTAATCGCTATTTCGTCCGCAGATTACGAAGAGGAACTGTATGAGTTTAACGCTGATGGTCACGATTTTAGTGGTTGAAGATACACCGTCCGAACGAGAGTTGATGAGCCACTACTTGCGTGAAAGTGGTTATACCGTGATCAATGCTGTAAGTGCGCAAGAGGCTTTAAGCAAAGCAGTTGAGCAAAAACCAGATGTCATTATTACAGACGTTGTGATGCCAGGAATGAGCGGTTTTGAACTGTGCCGCAGCTTGAAAAAGCATCCAGCTACTGAAAAAGTTCCGATTATTATCTGCACGTCCAAGAATCAGGAAATCGATCGCCTGTGGGGGATGAAGCAAGGAGCGGATGCTTACATCACTAAACCCTTTACGTGTGAGCAACTGGTTCGTACCGTGAAAGCCATCGTGGGTTAAATCAATGACGATATCAGCGCTGGCCTTGCCTACCAATCGCCAACCCCACGCTGTGGGAGAAGCCTATCTTAAGTTTTTGCTCGACCCCCAAACCCCGATCGTGCTGCCTATGAAGCAAGTGCAAGAGGTCTTGGTGCTGTCTGCAAATCGTCTGACGCCGATGCCAAATATGCCCGCTTGCATTATTGGGCTGATGAATCGTCGGAGCCGGGTTCTGTGGGTCGTTGATTTAACGCGGATGCTAGGCACCCCTGCTCTAGATTTAAATACGCAGCAGCACTCCCTCGTGATTATTCGCCCAGACAACATCTCGCTGGGCGTTGTCGTGCAACAGGTCGAGGGCATGGTGTGGATGACTCCAGATCAAATTCAGCCGCCACCCAACCATGTGCCATCGAGCCTACTCACCTATCTGCGAGGGTGCGTATTGAAGGAGCAAGAGCTTTGGTATGTCCTTGAGGCAGCAAGCTTGCTTCAGTCATCTGTTTTCCACAATGCGTCTGATCTACCGTGAGCCTGGCTTAAACGCTGTGCTCAACGTTTTGCGACCCTTCTCACACCACTACTCTGAGATGCCTGCCCTATGGTTAATCGAATTGATGCAGCCGAAAGTTCGACGGATCTAACCTCGCTTCAACCTGGCACGAATCAACAAAACGGCGATCGCGCGGCGCGATCGTCGGCTTCATCGAATCAGTCTGCCGCTTTGGACGCTGAATTCCTGTCAACCCCACCCTTTGTCAAACGCCGCCCGTTCCTGATCCAGTTGTTCTGCAATTTGCCGATCGGTCGGAAGCAAGCGCTGGCACTCCTTGTGTGTGAACTGGTGCCGATTCTAGGGTTGGGCATTGGGTCTTTCATCGTGTTAACCAGCAGCCTGCGGACGCAGTTGCAGGAACAAGCAACGTCAGAGGTTTCTGTCACAGAAGCGAACTACAACAGCAAGATCAACCAGATGGGCTACGGCTCTCGTGGGCAGGCTGAAAATCCAGCATTGCTGAGTGCGTTACGGGGACAGTCGCAGAGCAGCAAGCCGAATGCCGATCTCACAGCACAGGTACGACAGATTTTGCGGAACGAGGTGAAAGCTCACAAGATCGAGTACGCCACGCTGGTTGATAAAGATATGCGCATTGTGGCGGGTGCGAATGCCGATCGTCACGGCGAAACGTTTGACCCCAATGGGCTGGTCAGCAAAGTTCTGAAAACATCCACTCAAATTCAAGCAAGCACGATCGTGCCCTGGTCTGAACTGGCGAAAGAAGCGCCGACGTTGCCTGATGGGCTGAATAAACAAGATGCACTCGTGCGCTATGTCGTAACGCCTGTCAAAGATCCAGACACGAACAATGTCGTGGGGGCGCTGATTTTTGGGGATGTGGTCAATGCCAAGCTGCCGATCGTCGAAGAAACGATCAATGCTCTTGGAAGCGGCTATAGCGCTGTGTATGCCCGTCAATCGAATGGCAAGTTTACGATCACGACGGCACTCAGCAAGGGTTCCACTGACGCGGCAGGCAATGACAAAGGCAAGCTTTCACTGCCAAATTCAGATCTGCTTGAGCAAGCCGCTGCTGCCAAAGGACGTACGGTAACGCAACGTCTAGAGATGGGTGACCACAGCTACACGGTTGCAGCAAAAGCGGTGCCCGATCAAACCGTAGAAACGGCAGATGGCGCAGCACCCACGTTTAGCGACAAGCCCAGCGCCATTTTGGTAAGAGGCACGCTAGAAGATGGCATTAACGGCCTGATTGCCAACAGCGTGCGGCTAGAGATTTTGGTGCTGAGTCTGACCCTGATTGTCGTTGCCCTGTGGACAGCGGCGTTTCGGCGGTTGGTGCTACGGCCACTCGAAAAGCTAGAGCAAACGACTCAGGCGTTTGCCGATGGCGATCGCACTCAGCGCGCTCAGGTGTCCTCTCTGGACGAAGTGGGGCAACTGGCTATTGCCTTTAACGCAATGGCAGATAGTATTACGCATTCTGAAGCCGCGCTAGCCAATGAGGCCGGCCAACGAAGCCTGCAAGTACAACAGTCTGAGCTACTGAACAGCTTGGTGGTTAAAATCCGCCAGACACTCAACTTCGATGACATTGTGCAAACAGGCGTGGATGAAATTCGAGAGTTTCTCAAAGCCGATCGCGTCCTGATTTATCGCTTTAACGAAGACTACAAGAGCGGTATCATCACGGCCGAATCGGTGGGAAGAGGATGGGTTCGCGCGTTAGGACAAACCATCCACGATCCGCTGGTAGATGGCGCGATCGATCGCTACAAGGATGGGCGAGTCTGGCATACCAACGACATTTCTCAGGGCAATCTGAGCCACTGCCATTGTGAAATTCTAGAGCGTCTTCAGGTGAAAGCAAATGTGGTGGCACCCATCAAAGTCAACGGTGAACTGATGGGGCTAGTCTGCGCTCACCAGTGCTCTGCTCCACGTGATTGGCAACCATCGGAGATTGACTTCTTTAGCCAACTTGCGGCTCAGATTGGTTATGCGCTGGATCAGGCAGATTTGCTGAGACAGCAAGAAATTGCGGCCAAGCAAGCCCGTCAGATTACCGAAATTACGTCTCAGATGCGAGAGACCCTCGACACGGAGCAAATTTACGCGGCGGCACTGAGAGGCACTCGTGATGCCCTCGGGGTTGATCGCACCATTGTCTATCTGTTTGACCAGAAATGGCTGGGTACGATCGTGGCAGAATCGGTTGCACCTGGGTTCCCGGTCGCGCTCGGTGCCATGATTGCCGATCCCTGCTTCGCTAAAAACTACGTTGAGAAGTACCGCAAAGGACGCGTTCAGGCAACCGCCAATATCCACACGGCAGGGCTGACCGAATGCCATCTCGAACAACTCAATCCCTTTCAGGTCAAAGCAAACCTGGTCGCACCCATTCTGGTCGAAGAACGGTTACTGGGTCTGTTGATTGGTCATCAGTGCTCTGCCCCCCGTTCCTGGCAAAAAGGTGAAATTAACTTCTTCCAGCAAGTGGCTATCCAGCTTGGCTTTGCGTTAGAGCAGGCAAACTTGCTCCAGCAACGTGAAGCAGAAGCCAAGTTCGATCGCCTGTTGAGCGACTCTACGCTGAAGATTCGGCAAAGCATCAAGCTCGAAGAAATTCTTCAAATTGCTGCCCATGAAGCGCGGAATGCCTTGCGTGCCGATCGGGTTGTTGTGTACGAATTTAATCCTGACCATACCGGCATTGTGCGGGCTGAATCGGTCGCAAGGGGTTACAAATCCATTCTGGGCGAACTGGTCAACGATCCCTTCCGCGAGGGGCTCATTGAGCAATACCGCGATGGACGGGTTCGGGTGATGCATGATGTGGATGCCGAAGGCTTAACAGCCTGCCATCGTGAGATTCTAGAGAACTTTGAGATTCGAGCCAGCATTACAGCACCGATTCTGGAAGGTACACGCTTGATTGGGCTACTGTGCGTCCATCAATGCGGGGCACCACGCGTCTGGAAAGACATGGAAGCCAACTTCTTTAAGCAAGCGTCTACGCAGCTTGGGTTTGCCATTGAGCAAGCCAGAGTGTTTGAAGAGAAAGAACGCGCCCAGCTTAATGCCGAAACCCTTTCGGAGGAACGACGGCAGCAAACCGAAGCGCTCCAGATGCAGCTCTTGCAACTGCTGGGCGACATTGAAGGGGCTGCGAGCGGCGACTTGACCGTACGAGCCGAGGTCACGGTGGGTGAAATTGGCACCGTCGCAGACTTCTTTAACTCGATCGTCGAAAGTTTGCGGCAGATTGTGACTCAGGTGAAAACCTCTGCCCTGGAAGTGAACGTTTCGCTGGGTCAAAACGAACAGGCCATTCAGCAGCTTGCGGAAGAAGCCTCTAAACAAGCCGAAGAAACCACCCGTACGCTCGATTCCGTCGAACAGATGGCAAATTCTATCCAGACGGTGGCTAGCAGTGCGCGTCAGGCGGCGGCTGTGACTCGATCGGCGGCAACGACGGCTGAAGCTGGCGAAGACGCGATGGATATGACGGTACAAAACATCCTGGCTCTCCGCGACACGATCGGTGAAACCGCAAAGAAGGTGAAGCGACTGGGTGAATCTTCGCAGCAAATCTCTAAAGTGGTGTCACTCATTAACCAGATCGCGCTCCAAACCAACCTGCTGGCAATCAATGCGGGGATTGAAGCCGCCCGCGCTGGTGAGCAAGGCCAGGGCTTTGCGGTGGTCGCTGAAGAGGTGGGTGAACTGGCGGCTCGATCGGCGGTAGCAACACAAGAGATTGAACAGATTGTGGACACCATTCAGCGTGAAACCAGCGAAGTGGTGGAAGCGATGTCGCTGGGCACAACGCAGGTTGTCGAAGGAACACGGTTAGTGGGCGATGCCAAGCAAAGCCTGAGCCAACTGCTGGAAGTCTCACGTCAAATCGATACTTTGGTGCAGTCGATTTTCAACGCGACGGTTTCTCAAACACAGACCTCTGAGGCGATCGCGACTCTCATGCGAGATGTGGTCAAGGTTTCCGAACGCACCTTTGACTCGTCTCAGAAGGTTTCCAATGCGCTGCGCCAAACCGTTGAAGTGGCTCAAGAGCTACAGGAATCCGTCGGAACGTTCAAAGTGGGATGAGGAAGGATGGGGGAGGAGTGAGGAGTGAGGGTTAAGTTCGCGCTTTCCTCTCAACTCCCGACTCCCGACTCCCGACTCCCAACTCCCGCCTTCCCCCTTTCCCCTTCCCCTTCCCCTCACTCCTCACTTCTCATGCAGGACAAAGAACTTGAAATCCGGCGGCAGTTCCTCGACGAGGCACAAGAATATCTAGACCTTTTGGAGTCCTCCGTACTGGGAATATCAAGCAGCCGCATTGATACGCAGCAAATTAATGCGGCCTTGCGGGCAGCCCACTCGATCAAGGGTGGTGCTGGCATGATGGGCTTCTCGGCGTTGAGCGACCTATCCCATCGTCTGGAAGATTCATTCAAAGTCCTGAAGATTCAGAAGTCGATCGAGATTGATCTCGATCTAGAACGACTGCTGCTAGAGGCGATCGACTGCTTGCGTCATCTAGTCACCAGCGATCGGCAACACGTTCCGGTCGAAGAAAACTGGATCAGCGCCCACGCCACCCCCATTTTTGATCAGTTGCTAGAGCGGTTGGGTGAACCGCAGGCAGAAGATGCTGCTTCGATTCTCTCGCCTGAAAGCGATGGGCAAGCGGTCATTTCTCTGCTGTTTGAAACCGAGGTTGAAGGCTGCCTTCAGCGTCTGGAAGCGGTTCTGTCCAATCCCGATCAACCCTGCCTGCGCGAAGAACTGACCATTCTGGCGCAAGAACTGGGCGGACTGGGCGAAATGCTTCAGCTGGAAGCGTTGATTAGCCTGTGTCAATCAGTGACGTATGCAGTGGAAGCCGCACCCGATCGCACCGAGGCCATCGCCCGTGCCACCCTGCAATCCTGGCGGCAGTCTCAGGCGTTTGTGCTGGCAGATGAAAGCGATCGCCTACCCACGACGATCGACCTCGAAGCGCTGAACATTCCACCCAACGATGCGGCCAATTTGACGGACGCAGGCACCTGGCACGAAGCGGCCGCAGGCGATCTTGCTTTGCCTACCGATACCTTCGACACCTGGAATGCGGATGCCGCTCTCGACCAACCCACTGAAAGCTTTGACACCTGGAACGAGAACGCAGAAGGCTTTGACTTCTTCCCAACCGATGCAGCGCTCACTGATGCAGCATTCACCGATGCACCAATCACTGACATCCCTCTGACCGATACCCCCCTCACTGATGTGCCTCTGGCCGACATGCCGCTTGAAGCATTAGTGGGTGAAGACCAGACGGCCAATGAAGATCAGATAGCCAGTGAAGACCAGACGTTCACTGAAGACCAGATGGCCAGTGAAGACCAGCCCCAGGAGTCGATGTTCCCGTCCCACACGCAGGCTGCGCCCGAACCGATTCAGCCCTTAGCACGGCAAACTCCCTCCAGGCAAGAAGCGCAGGCAACTGACTTCCGGCTCTTGGAGGCGCATGCTGATGCCAACACAGCAGAGAATGACTCCACAGCTACTGTGCGCGTACAGATCAAGCAGCTTAACCACCTGAATGATTTGTTGGGCGAGTTGGCGATCGAGCGGAATGGGCTGGATATGTACATTCATCGCCTCCGCACACTGACCCAAACTCTGAGTCGTCGCGTTCGGACGTTGGAACAATCCAATGCGCGCCTACGATCGTTCTACGATCAGGCAACGCCTCGCACGACAGGCGACTTCAGGCTGCTCGCGCTCCGCCCTGCTCTCCCTGAAGCCAAGGAACCTGACAGCCAGTCAACCTTTCCTCTTCCCTCCACGGCTCCTTACCAACCAGACGATACGCGCTTCGATAGCCTGGAAATGGATCGCTACGGCAAACATCACCTGCTGTCGCAGGAAATGATGGAAACCATCGTCCAGATTCAGGAAGTGACCAGTGATATTGAGCTAAACCTGGATGATACCGAGCAAACAACGCGTGAACTCAATAAAACATCCAAACAACTGCAATCTGGTCTGACAAAAGTGCGAATGCGCCCGCTGTCAGATGTGGTCGATCGCTTTCCTCGCGCTATCCGTGACCTGTCATTGCAGTATGGCAAGAAGGTCAAGCTCAAGCTCATCGGCAGCAACACGCTCATCGATCGCAACATTCTGGAAGCGCTGAACGATCCGTTGATGCACCTGATCCGCAACGCCTTCGATCATGGGATTGAAGATCCTGAAACCCGTCGCGCTTGTAATAAGCCGGAGGAAGGCACGATCGAAATTCAAGCAACCCATCGTGGCAACCGCACGTTGATCACCGTTCGAGACGATGGAGGTGGCATTCCGCTCGATAAGGTGCGCGTTAGAGCAGAGCAAATGGGGTTAGATCCTTCCTTACTCGCAGCCGCCAGCGATCAAGAACTGTTGTCTCTCATTTTTGAGCCCGGTTTTAGTACCAGCGATCGCGTCACGGCCCTCTCTGGGCGTGGGGTTGGCATGGATGTCGTCCGCGATAACCTGAAGCAAGTGCGCGGCGAAATCGCCGTTGATACGCAGATGGGCGTTGGCACTACGTTTACCCTCTCGCTCCCCTTCACCCTCTCTGTTGTTCGGGTTCTGTTGGTCGAAAGCAACGGCATGCTGCTGGCGTTACCTGCTGATGCTGTGGGTGAACTCACTCTGCTCCAGTCAGAACAAATTATTACCACAGCAGGCAGTGAAGTCCTTAACTGGGGCGGTACGCTGGTCCAACTGATTCGGTTGTCGCGCTGGCTCGTCTTCAATTGTCCCCGTCAACCCTATGCGCTGGAAACACCTCCCAGCATTAACGAAGCGACCGTTTTGATGGTCAATCAGGGTTCACAGCTCTTTGGGCTACAGGTCGATCGCTGCTGGGGTGAGCAAGAAGTGGCCATTCGTCGCATCGAGGGAACCCTTTCTCTGCCCTCTGGCTTCGCCAACTGCACCATCATGGGGGATGGTCGCGTGGTACCCCTCGTCAATGTCCCAGAACTGCTGCACTGGATCACAAGCTGCGAACGCTCTGGTTTGTCAACTCCACCGACCCAGCCTGCAATGCCTGCGCTGCCCGCCGATCGTATGCCTGCGGCTTCTCTGCCCTATAAGACGGCTGCTAGGATTCTGATCATCGATGATTCCATCAACGTCCGTCGCTTCCTGGCCTTAACGCTAGAAAAAGCGGGCTACCGGGTTGAACAGGCAAAAGATGGTCAGGATGCGCTCGAAAAACTGCAAGCAGGGCTAGCGGTTCAGGCCGTGATCTGTGACATTGAAATGCCTCGTCTGGATGGTTACGGCTTCCTCACCAAAGTCAAATCAAACCCCGCGCTCGTCCATCTACCCATCACCATGCTGACCTCCCGCAGCAGTGACAAGCACCGCCAACTGGCAATGAGTTTGGGCGCAACCGCTTACTTCTCCAAACCGTATAACGAACACGATCTTTTACAGTCACTAGAGCGTGTGATTGAGGCAGGGGTGAGGGTGTAGGGAAGAAAGGATGGGGATGGAGGATAGGGGATGGGGGATGAAGGCTAAAGGCTAAAGGCTAAAGGCTAAAGAAACTTTTTTGAATGACTGAGTATCAGCCATAAACGGCAATGGTTTAACGATGAATGTTGGAGTATCAGCGATGAATCTTAATGCTTCAATCACAAACCTTAGAACATCGATGACGAACCCCAATGCTTCAGCGATGAATCCCAATGCTTCAGCGATGAGTCCCGAAGCACAAAGCATGAACCCGAAAGCTTCGACGATGCACCTCGGAGCATAAAGCTCGAACCTCATCCCTCATCCCTCATCCCTCAGCCCTCATCCCTCATCCCTCATTCCTCATCCCAACCCCTAACCCCTCCCTCATGTCTCTCCAACTTTCCCCCAAATCCCAACGACTGCGATCGCGCAAAGCTGAGGTGACGCATCAGCTCATCGTGTTTCGCGTACAGCAAGAGTGGTTTGCACTGCCCATTCAGGTGGCTCAAAAAGTGATCCCCTTAGGCAACCTGTATGGCGGCGGGGCAGGATCGGATGTCAGTCTGACCCTTTATCAAGATCGAGAAATTCCGGTGGTGGACATTCAGCAGCGCATCTTTGGGACGAAACCAACACCATTGCTACCCGGACAGGCCGCATCTGAGCATCCATCGCGCTCTGCTAATCCATCATCACCCGTACCAAAGACCAGCAACACGCCATTATTGCCAGATCGCTTTCTCCTACTCATCCAATCTGACACCAATGCCACGATCGGCTTTCCCATTGATGCTCAGCCCATGCTGCGTCGTGTGAACGAAGCTGCCTTTGTGCCACTCTCCGAAACGTACCTTACTGGAGGACAAGTGCGCTGCGTCACCTGCCTGGTTGTCCCTGCGCCAGATCAACCCCCCATCTTTCTGCTCAATCTTGACCAACTTCTGCAAGCACAACCAACCTTGCTAGAGTCAGAAAAAAGAGCGCTTCCTGGCTGAGAGAGCGGTGGGGAAGCAGAGGGAGCAGAGGGAGCAAGGGGGGTAAGTTTTGAGTTTTGAGTTTTGAGTTTAGTTAGTTTTTAGTGGTTGGTTTTTAGTTTTTAGCTGGAACAAGCGCTGCCTTTTCTCTCCTTCTAACAACTTTTCTTGAATGCCCAAAGGGCTATACAACCAAAAACCCTTCTGCCCTCTGCCTTCTGCCTCCTTACCCTCTGCTTTCATCCCCATCCCCTATCCCAACCCCTCATGGATGCTGTAACGCTATTAGAACGATATGCGATCGGTGAACGAGACTTTAGCACTGCTGATCTGAGCACTGCTGATCTCAGTCGGGTAGATTTATCAGAAGCCGATTTTTGGGAAGCTGATTTGAGCGATGCCGATTTGAGTCAGGCAAATTTAACGGGTGCCCGGTTCAAAGCAGCGCGTTTGACTAGAACCAATCTCGAAGAGGCCATTTTAATAGCGGTTGATTTGCGATCAGCCGATTTAAGCGACGCAATTCTGCAAAAGGCTACGTTGCAACGCGCACTGTACGATCGACTGACTCGGTTTCCGGCGGATTTTGATTTGACGATCGCAAGCGCTTACCTGATTGGGCCACACAGCCTCTTGTCCAAAGCAGATCTTGCGCAGGCTGACCTGAGTGGTGCTGATTTAAGCCATGCCGACCTGAAGCAAGCCAACTTGCAACAGGCAACGCTTTTTGGGGTGAGCTTGCAGCACGCCAACCTCAGCGCCGCCTCATTGCAACACGCCAACCTGCATGAAGCTGACCTGCAAAACGCGAATTTGAGCGGAGCCAATCTGAGCCACGCCAAACTCACCGATGCAACCTTGCAATACGCAGATTTGAGCGGCACTACGCTAACAGCAACAGACTTGTCCGGTGCCAACCTGTGGAAAGCCAACTTGTTTGGTGCCGACCTGCGCACGGCCACACTGCATAACGCCAACCTGCAAGGAGCCGTTTATGACAGCCGCACCCAATTCCCAGCAGACTACGATCTGGCTCAACAGGGCGCTTACCTGATTGCGCCCCATGCGTCGCTGAGAGGTGCCGATTTACGTGGCGTATCCCTCTCAGGCGCTGACCTGACTGGAGCCGACCTGACTGAGTCCAATCTTAAAGGAGCCGACCTTTGGGGCGCGAATCTGACGCAGGCGAATCTGACCCAGGCGCAGCTTACTGACGCAAATGTGTGGGGTACCAATTTGACTGAAGCCAACTTAAGTGGCGCAACCCTGGTTGGTACAAACTTGCAAGACGCTGTCCTGACCGATGCCGTGATGGATGAAACCAGTTTGGTGCCAGAAGCCTGATCCTGATACCAATTGTCCGTGCTAAGTGTTAATACCCCAACAGATGAAAAGGGGATGGGGTGTGGGGGATAGGGTGTAGGGTAGGAGCCATGACATGAAGGCAGGGGAATTGCCTCTGGCGCATTCACCCATCAAAGGGGTATGAGCGTTAAAACCCACATTCCGCCCTTTTCACTGGCACACTCCAAATTAACGGTCGGCTTCAACCCAGCAAGTAGTACTGTCGACAGGTGGAGCCCAAAAACTGGAGAATCCGACGGCGATCGTCGGTGAGATTGACAATCTGCTCGCTGCCGTTGAGCATCACATAGTGAACCGCCATAAAACATTGAAATAGCCAGCGTAGGGTCGGGCGTTGCGTGGCTTTGCGCAGCTGATTGGGCAGGGTTTGGTCTGCTTGCTGGAGCGCTTGGCGGAGTTGACGTTGCCCTAGGTTGTACACCAACAAACACAACCCCATCACCATTGCGAGTGCCATAATCCGTTCTGGGGCTTTGAGGAAGACACTGGACGCAAAGAACAAAGGGTCTTTGAGAAACCGAAAGCCTCGCTCGTTACCCTGTTGCCCCTTGTATTCTTCCAGCGCTTGCTGTGGGCTTAATTGCTCAGTGTCTTCCACCCCATTGGTTGCCAGAATGAACCGTCCGGCTCGTTGCTGGTGGCTGGTGATAAGGCTCGCATTGGGTATTAACGATGCTTGTGGGTGATAGGTGATGCGACTGGGCGGAGTCTCCCGTTTCGGCTTACCAGGTTTCTCATAGTGCAATTTCAGCTTGACCCCTGTGGCTTCCAGTTGATGCCAGGGTAAAGTCCGCTCAAACTTTTTCAGTGCGGCCAAAGCATCGGCTTCGCAAGCAAATTCTTGTGCACATAATTGTCGTAATTGCGCTTGCCACTGGGTTTTTGCTTTGACCAGGGTCTGCTCCAATTTCTTAAGGTCAGACTTTTTCCGTTCTTGGCTTTCAACCACAAACCATTGTTGCCTGACACCGCCATAGTCGCAGCAAACCGTCGCTATGCGATAGCCTTCTAGTGCGGTGCGCTCAAACGCAGACTCTGAGACCTGGTTGACTAACGCCGCGGCCGTATTGAGCGTTAACGGCACCCGCGTCAGCCACCGTAACCCTGACAGTTGTTGCAGATTCTCCTCGCTGTAAAGTGCCGCGTCGGCCACATACAACCCCTCAAAGTGCCACTGCGCCTTAAACGCTTGCATCAACCCAGCAAAGTGGGCTTTATCCGACTGGTTGCCATCGGCTAACTCAATGAATGCGGGCATATCACCATCGCCCCAACACACCAAATTCATCACAAACTGCTTCAGGTCAGGACGACGGTCACGCGAATAGCCATAGGTGATGGTAATAGGAACTGGCGCAATGCCCTCAGTCACTTGGACCTCCGGCAAATACTCGCCCTCCACCGTGAATGAAGTCGAGTCGAAATGGGCGCTCTTGCACTCGACGCCAAATTTGCGGGCAGCCGTCAGGCAAATGGCAACAAAGATTTGGCTTAACCCACCTAAATACAACGCGTCGAGCACTCGTCCTAAACGGTCGTCATTGAGATGCTCCGCCAGTACGCCTGCCCCCAGCAAATGTGCCGTTGCTTTCCCCACAAAGAATTGGTCAAACAGGTACAACGGCGCAGATACCAGCCCTAACCCATTCAGAATCATGGCTTTTACCGCCACTCCTGGGCTAATTTGCTCGCGTGGGTCTTCGCCCAAGTGTTGGTTGATCTGCTCCACAATCTCTAACTCGTCTACCAATCCGGCAACGATACCCAGATGATCCAGGTTCTGCACAATCAATTCGTTGTTAATACTGCACCCCCTTTGCTGCCAGCCTTTGAGAAAATTATGCGGCTAAATTCTCGATGGGACACTTCAAAGGGCGGAATGTCGGTTAAAAGCGCTGACCAAAGCCAAACTGTAGACGTGTATCGCCTTGATCGCTGACACCAAAATCAGCGCGAATGATGCCAAAGGGCGAGTTGACCCGCAAGCCTGCTCCAAAGCCAGCACCCGTTCCAGGCTTGCGGCGCTGTACTCCTGGTTCGCCCAAGACTTCATCGCTGGTGCCCAGATCCGTTGCAAAATCGGTAAAGACAACGCCTCCAATAAAGCGGTAGATGGGGAAGCGATATTCCGCTGAGACAAGGAAATAGCTGCGGCTGGTTGCTACATCGCCGACTCCATACCCACGGACTGAGTTTGGCCCTCCCAACACGTAGGCATTGTAGGGCGGTAAGTCGCCGATCGTGGTACCACCTTGAATATTAAAGGCAAAGACTTGCGGCAGTTGGGCATCTGCACCCGCTTTAATTAGGTTCGTTGGGATAAAGGACGCGTAATTGGCCTGCAAGCGATTACCCAACACTTCACCCCGCCCGATCGGAATTGACTGCTCAGTACTTAGGGTGATGACTGAACCCCGGCTGGGGTTAACCACGTTGTCACGCAGATCTTGAATAGCTGTGAAGGAGAGGGTAGTCAGGTCATCAATGCCTGTACCGCTGAGTGATAAAGGATTGCCTCTACGATCTCTGGCGAAAACGTTGCCGTTGCGATCGCGCAGACTCACGTTGGTATAACTCAGCCCCAGCGTTCCTTTCCAGGTTGGTCCCAGTGGCTTTGTGGCATTAATACCGCCACCAATCCGTCGCTCTCGCACACGGCTGCCATTGGGAAGTTTAATGTCATCATCAAAAACTTGAGAAAGCCCCTGCCGTCGAGAAAGATAGGCACCATAACCCGGTGTATTTGGATCGGTATCGCGGTAAGGACTATCAAAGCGAGCATCAAACTGGGTATCGATCGTCCCCGGTTGTACCGTTGCGCTAAACCGTTGACCCAAGCCCCCAAAATTATTGTCCTGCAAGTTGATTGAGGCAAACAGCCCTTGCTCGTCGTTGTAGCCACCGCTGAAGTTGACCCGCCGTGCAGATGCCTCTACGACGTTATAAATGACTGCAACCCGGCGTGCATCCCCTTCAAACGAAACCGACGCACCATCAAAAATGCCTAACTCGCTTAACCGGCGTAAATCAGCACGGGCGACATCGTCGCGGAATACCTGCCCCGGTTGCTGCTTAATCTGACGGCGCAAGAAATCTGGCTGTGTGCGTCCTCTAATCGGCTGACCCTTATCATCAACGGGCTTCCCATCCTTATTGACAAAGCGCACTCGCACATCACTGATATAGCCTTCTGCCACTTCAACGGTGACAATGCCTTCGCGGGTGGGTTGCAGCGTCAGTACGCGTGCCAACGTATAGCCGTTTTGGGCATACCACTCGTTGATGCGCTTAACGCTGTCATTCAAAAGAGACGGCTTAATGGCGGCTCCCAGTTGAGCGCTAAAGGACTGATTGGCAACCTCCAGCGTCAATGCCTGCGCGCCCGAAAGCTGCAACGATCGCACCACGATCGGCTCAACCTGAAACACCACACTCAACCCCTGCGGATTGGTACGGCTACTCACGCTGGCATTTGCAAAGAATCCAGTCCCTAACAGATCCGCCACATCCTGCTTGAGTTGGCTGCCGCTGGTGCCACCACCCGGTTTTGTTTTGATGGTGTTGCGAACAACCTGCTCTAGCTCAGCGTCAACCCCTACAACCTGCACCTCTGTTGCCGTCACCACTAAGTCGGGCGAGGCGATCGCGCCTGGTGCATTCCGCTGAGTTGGCGTTGGCGTAGCATTGGGTCGAGCGGGCGTTACTGCTGGCGTTGCGTTGGGTAGCGGTGGCACCGTTACCTTGTCTGGCAACGTCTCTGGTGTCGTTGCAGGGAGAGGCGTGTTTTCGGGAGTTGTTGCTTGTTGCGATGGAGCAACCCAAACAGGCGTATTAATAGAGGTAGGAGATGGATCTGGAGGAGGGGTTGTAGCAGGCGCTAGGGGAGTACCAAAAGGTAGAGCGGGTTGATCAGACCCAACTGCTGAAGCTGCATTGGGTGAGGCGATGGTCGTGGCTGACGCTGTTGGTGGTGCTGGGGCGATCGGCTGATAGTCTTGATAATATTGCGTACTTGCCGTTGTGGCGGTAGCATCAACCGCTTTGGCATCAGTCTGCTCCTTTACAGGCTCAGCCGTTATGACTTGAGCAAGGGTGCTGTCTGCTGGCTGACTGCGGCTAGGCGACAACGGTTGAGTACTGGCTGTTGCGCTAGAGTTATACCCCCCTTCGCAAGTAGCGATCGCCGCTAGCGTACAGGCTGTCAATATCTGTAAGTGCGTTAACGTCACGTTGCGGGTAACCATAGAGCGTTCAAACCAGGTCAGTCACGATCACTCTAGCTGCTGCGATGGCGATGCTAGTAGAGAGACAAACGCACTGCCAAGTTGGCTCTTAACATTTTGCACGTTTACCCCGCAATTACCACTTTCTTTACAAAAGAATGTAGAAAGACACTACATGTAGGGGTAAAGTGGCTCACTCCGTTCTCTATGAACAAGCCTGGGTGAATCTGCCTAAAACGGACGGTAGAATTGGTTCCAACGAAACCCGCAGAACCTAGTCATGGCTCACACCTTACACTTTACACCCCATACCCTTTCCATCTGAAGTGCTAAAACTAGCAGGGCTGATTGGCATAAGAACAAGCTGGACGGCCATAGGCTGATGCATACGACTGCACTGACTGAAATTGAGATTCAGCAAACGCTAGATTACACGAAAAAGATGTATAGCCGTTCAGTCGTTTCAGCGAAATCATATCTTCATAGCACTCAACGACTCGATAAAACGTACCATTCTCAGCGCTCAAAATGTCCCCAAGCTGAATCTTCATGGAGTTACACGGATAACTATAAGAGGATATATACCTTCAGTATTGCTTGCTACCAGCTTGCTTCCCGGTCGGTTCTGTGAAGAGTTCAACACGGTCTGTAAACGCACTGTATTCTTTTCATGCGGTTCAAGTTGTTATTCAACCTTGCAGCGCAGAACTGCACAGCCACCGCTACAGACGCTTCTGATCCAGACGACGCTGCCACTCAGCATCGATTTTATCTGCTTGCTCAACATCCTGCTCTAAAAGGTCTCGCTCAGTGGTGTAGGCCAGATCATCAGTGCCAATCACCGTTTCAGCGGCAAACTGCTGCGCGTAGGCGATTTTGCTTTGAAGCTTGGTATCGGCCTGATTAAGCTGCACAGCATACTCCTGACGGGTTTCATTGCGTGCAGCAATTTTGCGGTTGCGCCATTGAATCCAAAAGTAACGGATCAGCGGTAGTGCTAAAAACGCAGAGCCGTAGCTCAGCAGTAACCAGTAGATGGATTGTACAAAGGCGACCAGGCCACCGATCGTAGCCGCTGCCGTACCATCTGCCAGCAATTTGCCCAAGGCTAAGGCACCAACGAGGTTGACACCACCCAACCCGATCGCGGCGATGATCTGCCCAGACCCAGCCTGACTGAACCGCCAGGGAAATTCTTGGAAATAAGCGGGAACTGGCTTGGGACGGGTTTGAGCAGCCGTTGCCTGTAGCTCTGGGAACCGATAAACGATACCTCCTTCAGGGCTTACTTCGGGTTGACCGTTAAACTGCGTTAGCACAGGTAGCATGTATTCTTCGTACTCTCGGCTGTAGCCTTCGCCAATCTTGTCGAGGTAGGGCGCAATCTGCTCTGCAACAACCGCTCCACGCTCGTTACGAATGACGGTGCCGATCGTCTGCCAGCGCCGTTCCTCTAGGTCAGCATTGGGGTTGCCATCGCCAAAGAGAAAGGAAAAGATTGACTCTAAAAAGTTCAGCTTTGGTTTGTCGTCATAGCGTGAAAACTGGCGACGACGCTGACGCGGATGGTCGTAGTAGCCGGGAGAGAAGAACCAAAAGAAATCTGGCCCAAGCCATCCCGTTGGCATAAAGATGTCACCAGAACCCTGTCGATCGTCATTATCACGACTTGAACTGGCGGCGGCCATGATGAAGACGATCGTCAGCAAGATCAGCGCGATGGACACCATCAGCACAATGCCGAAAGAAATCCGAATCAGGTAAAACAGCACTTTCCAGACTTTGTTCCACCAGGCTTGAAGCTGCAACCGCAAATATTTTTGACGCAGTACCGTGCGGAAATTTTGAGGAAATAGATAGACGACTTCGCCCGATTCGGCTACCTGAAGATGTCCTCCAGCCTCGGAGGCAAGCGCTAACAGCCCCTGCTGCGCCAGATTGACATTCAACCCTGCCTGACTGGCAACATCACCAACCGTGACGCGGTAGTCGAGACGTTCAACCGCTTGCATGATGCTGGGATCTGGAGCCATGCTGGTGCCTCTCAAAAGCCGATACTCTCTCCAGTATAGAAGCTGCGTTTTTTCGTATGGGAGAATCAAGGCGATCGGTTTTCTATCCTCAGACTTAGTGCAGGCAATGGATGACAACGCTTGCTGTTTCGAAACTGTTTGTAAACTGATGTTGTGATCCCCCTCAATTCCCCTACCCTTCGGGACGCAAGCTAAAAAGGGGGACTTCAAGCGTTTGGTTCGGTGCCCTTTTTTTGGGAAGGAGAGTTACAAAGGATCGAGTCACAGAGCATTGTTTGAATATGGGTTGTTTAGTAGCGGGTTGTCTATAAACCTGGTGGGACGGTTAAGACTTTGTACTCTTTCGCGATCGCTGGGATACACAGGTTATGGTAATAACTAAGGCTGGAGATAAATGCGATGGTTTTACTCTTTCCTCAACAGCAACATGCCTTGATTCCTCAGGCTCATGCGCCTGAAGATGACTTAAAGCTTGCCTGTGAAATTAAAGACTTTTGGAGCTTTATGTTTCAACTGTTTCAGCGCAAGGCAGATGAAATCATGCGTGCCTACCCTGATGAAGAGGATCAGGACAAGCTCTATCTAAAGGTTCGCCAAGCCCTTGATGAGTGTTCTGAGGTTAAAGAGACGAACCATCGTCGTGGTGTCTTTCAGGATCGGTTGTGGGCAAGTGTGCTTGCGGCGATCAACGACGATCGTCAACGTCTCGAAGCGGTCTACCAGGGCCATCAGCAGGGCAAAGGCGCACTAGAACTGCATCCGGATCTGACTATTCCCGCACATCAACGCCAGACCAACATTCATCGCATGCCAGGTGGCTATCTTCAGGATCTGGACGAGGATAGTTTTGGGACAGGGGCCTTGTATGACCACGGTGTCTTTCTCTACGGGCGTGGATGGTTTGGTCCCCTCAACGATGAGCTCGGTCAAACCCTGATTCATCACGTCCTGCGTCAGCACTACCCAGAGTTTCAACCTGAGAAGATTCTGGATTTAGGATGTTCGGTAGGGCACAGTACCTTGCCCTATGCCTCCGCTTATCCCCAAGCTGACGTGTGGGGCATTGATCTCGGTCCATCTCTGCTAAGGTATGCGATCGCCCGTGCGCGAGTTTTGAACCAGACGGTGTTTTTCTCTCAGCAAAATGCGGAAGCTACTGAATTTGCCGATCGGTCTTTTGATTTAGTGGTGAGTCACATTCTGCTGCACGAAATTCCTGCGGTGTCGCGAAAGCGAGTCTTTGCTGAAAGCTACCGCCTGTTGAAACCGGGAGGAATCATGGTGCATTTGGAGAGCAAGCTCTTTCTTCAGCCTGCTACTCTGGTTGCGCGATATTTTCGAGATACGGAGGTCTGGGCAAATTCAGAACCGTATCTTGCCTCATCAAAGTTTGATGCGTTTCCGGCCTACGCTTTAGAAGCGGGGTTCGCGCCGGATGCCTTTCATGTGCGTAGCGTCCCTGTCTACTATGCCGCCCAAAGAGGGAATACCAATCCTGGTTGGGTTGCCTTTTGTGGGGTAAAGCGCTGATGGGGACGATCGGGACGCAAGCATTGATGGCGCAACACACGGCTGTGAGGTGGGTTGCAGTGAACCAAGCTGTTATGAAAACACGTCAATCAATGGGTCTTGCTAGTTTTTGTCGTGGGCTAGGACGGGGTGCAGGGGTTAAACCCTCCTCGGCTTGCGACCTAGTGCCTCAGCAACTTGGCGATCGCCATCACAACAAAGACAAGCGGCGATCGCATCTATAGCCGTTTTGTTCAAGCCTGGAAAGGGCGGGCAGTGCTATGTTTTCTCAGAACGAGAAACAGCACAGTGAAGCTGAAACCTAAAGGATGTACGCGCATGCCCCGTAAGTACCTGATGCTTGGCTTCTTTCCAGGTCGATCGTGCTGTCCCAATGCGTTCTAATGAAGTTTTCAGGAGATCACTATGTCTGAAGCAGCGCTGAATCCAACGATCGATCTGTTTATGTCCATCTAAATAAACTACAAAAACGTAGCAAGGAATGACTTGGCTCATGAAACTATTATTGATTGGCGCGACTCAAGGTATCGGTCTGGAACTGTTAAAGCAGGCACTTCAGGCAGGGCATGATGTAACGCTGCTTGCTCGCAATCCCGATCGTCTGGAAATTCAGCATGAGCGCCTTACGGTTGTTAAAGGGGGCATTCTCGATAAGGGGACGATCGGGCAAGCGGTACAGGGACAAGAGGCTGTATGCATCACCATTGGCACCAAGCCCACTCGCAAACCCGTATCTGTCTATTCAGAAGGGACAAAAACGGTCATTGAGGCGATGAACCAGTCCTCGTGTCGGCGGCTTCTGTGTGTGACGGGCATTGGCGCAGGCAATAGTCGCGGTCACGGGGGCTTCCTGTACGACAAGATCATTAATCCTCTGTTGCTCAAGAGAATCTACGAGGATAAGGATCGCCAGGAGGCGATCGTCCAACAATCCGACCTGGAGTGGGAGATTATTCGCCCTGGCCTCTTGACGAACGGACCTCACACAGGAACGTATCGCGTGCTGACCGACCTGACAGGTGTGAAAGCCGGGAACATCTCGCGTATGGATGTTGCTGACTTTATGGTGCGCGAGGTGGTGGCAATGCAATACAGCAGGCAAGCAGTACTGCTCACGTACTGATTTGCCTTGATACCCTGGATAAAGGTCATCCTCAAACAAAAGCATGGCGGCTATCGGCGTTTTCGGTCAAACACGCTCGCACCAACGCGGTACAGTAAGGTGAGTAGTCGTTACAAACCGAAACAGTGACTTCATCGCCCGTCGCCAAACCGCACCGTCGATCGCTCCAAACGCCTCCTGCCAAGCTTTTTCACTGGATCAACATCATCAGCCTGTTCCTGATGCTGACAAGCGGATTGCAAATTTACAACGCCAACCCCGTTTTTGGTGGGCGAGAAGGGTTTCATTTCCCGTTTATTGGCTTGCTGGGCGGTTGGTTAGCAGGCGGACGGCACTGGCATTTTGCCGCCATGTGGTTTTTTTCGCTGAATTTACTCTGGTATGGCGTGTACGTTCTCTTTACTCAACGGTGGAAACATCGCTATGTCGGCGGCAACGATATCAAAGCGCTTCAGCAGAGCAAAAATCCCAAACGACGTATTTACGCCTGGCACCGTATTGTCTATACGTCGATTATTCCCATCCTGCTGCTGGCATTGCTGAGCGGCATCGGAATGTACAAACCCGCTCAGTTTCATTGGATCGTCGATTTCTTTGGCGATTGGTTTGCGCTCAGAGTCGTTCACTTTCTCATCGTGCCGATCGTCCTTGGGTTTGCGATCGTCCATTCCTGGCTGGCTTTCAAGGCGGGTGGCGATCGATTGGTTGATTCCATGTTTTTGGAGGAATGAAGGGAGAGGCAGGAGAGGCAGAGGGGGCAGGGGAGGCAGAGGAAGAGTCTAAAGCTCGAATCCATCAAGCTCAACTCCATAATTTGCCTCTGCTGAAGCCCTTTCCCTTCTGCGCGTTCCCCCGCTCCCTTGCTTCCTCCGCCCCCTTTGCTCCCCTTGCTTCCCCCACTCCCCACTCCCTTCTAAATCATGTCCCTCACAGACGACACTCCCGATGGTCTCCCTCGCCGCAGTTTTCTTAGAATCGCCGGACTGACAGGCGCTGGCTGGATTTTTGGTACAGCCGGACTCACGCTGGTAGAAAGTGTGGCGGGTAAGCTGTTTATGCCTGTGAACGATCGTCTGGATGCTTTGCTGTTAAACCCACAAAAGTTGGTGCCAGAACTGCCCGTCAGCGCGATCGATCCAGCCGCATTGATTGAAAATTCCTTTCGGTTTGTGCCCCGGATTGATCCGGCAGCCTTTCGTTTGACGATCGATGGAGCCGTGCAGAGGCCGCTGAGCTTTGACCTGATGGCTATCCAGCAGATGCCACTGACCTCGATGGTGATTCGCCATGTGTGTGTGGAAGGTTGGGCGGCGATCGTGCAATGGGGTGGGGTCAGGCTGCGCGACCTGATTCAATTGGCACAGCCCAAAGGTGATGTGCGCTATGTCTATTTCCAATCAGCAGATGGCTATTACGAAAGCTGGGATCTCGCATCAGCAATGCACCCTCAAACATTGCTGGCTTACCAGATGAATGGTGCGCCCCTCCCGGCTAAAAACGGTGCGCCGCTGCGGTTAGCCTCTCCGATCAAGCTGGGCTATAAGCAGAGTAAATGGGTGACAGGGATTACCCTGGTGAGCGACTTATCCCAACAAACAGGCTATTGGGAAGACCAGGGCTATGAGTGGTTTGCAGGGCTTTAGGGCTGTAGAATCAACTGCCACTCAACAGCCTTAGCGTTCCACACGGGTAAGGCTGTTTCATCGACGACGTAAGGCCCCCAATAGCGTCCAGAGCCGTCTTGAGCAAAGGCAACCAGCACATCCCCTTTCTTCAGCTTAAGGGTGCGATCGGGCAGCGAAACCAGTAAGCCTTGGGCACCACCTTCTTCAGGCGCGAAATCCCAATGAGCGGGTGGTTCATAGGTTGGCTCGCTGGTCTGGGCCGTTTTTGCATCTGCCGCTTTCTTGGGCAACAACGCGACCCGTACAGGATAGCTGGTTGGGTTACTCACTCTGAAGACACCAAGCCGGGTTGAAGCTTTTTCGATCGCAGGTTGAGCTACGGTTTGTGCTTTAGCAGGCACAGAGGCTGACTGAGCCGTCGTTGATGTCGGAACAGGCTGCACATTGGGCACAGGCCTTGGACGCTCCATTGTGTTCAAGTTACCATTAGGCGCTAGAGGCTCAAGACTGGGCGAGGGCGTGGTTATGCTCATAAAGCGGTGAAACACAACCCATCCGCTGAGCAAACAGACTGATGTTGCTAAGGTTACTCCCAGGGCAAACTGCCATCGTGACTTAATCTGCCGTACTTGTTTGCCCGTCATCCTCGCTCACCATCTACAGCCCTATCCTAGTGATAGCAGTCTTTTAGTCTGTTGGGGAGGGAAACATTCTAAAGTTAAGCAGAAACCTCTAACCCGTTTAGCGTATTGTCTTAAACGGGTCAGGGCGCTGGTTGCGAACGCGATCGAGGGATAAGAAAGCCATGCAAAATACTCGTCTAAATCGATTGGTCGATGTGACGGTCGATCGACTGAGCGGTTGGCTACGTAATCCGTGGCGACGCATCTCCGTCCTCATTATCAGCTTGCTGTTTGGCAATTATTTAGGACCCGCCATCTCGCTTGTCGCAGGACAACGAGGGCAATTGGACGTGGTCATTGCTGCCTTTCTGGTCGCCCTGACCGAACTTGTTAGTGCTGTTGCCTATCGACGTAATCCCGACAAGGCGCGATCGCTGCTGTTGGATTGCCTCAATGCGATCAAAATTGGAGTGATCTACAGCCTTTTTGTAGACGCATTCAAGCTCGGTTCTTAAGCCTATCTCTACCCTCCAGTCAGCTTCTAAAGGCTGACCAAACTAAGGCATGGTTGGATCTTCAAACTTATAGCCCACGCCAATCACGGTTTTAACAAAGGTTGGACTGGTGGGATCGGGTTCGATTTTCTTGCGGAGACGGGCAATGTGGGTATCAACGACTCGCTCATCGCCAAAGAAATTGCTGCCCCACAGCTTATCGATGAGCTGGGTACGGTTCCAGACGCGTCCGGGGTAGCTCATGAACGTAGAGAGTAAGTCAAATTCCAGAGTGGTGAGTTCGAGGGGTTCAAGTTGGTCAGCGTTGATGTAGCGCTGTGCCGATCGCTGATCGACATCCACCAGAAAGTGCTGTGTCCGGTAAACCTGGGTTTCTCCGCCCTGCCGCAACGTTCGCCGCAGTAGAGCACGCACTCGCGCCACCAATTCTTTGGGGCTAAAGGGCTTCACCATGTAGTCATCCGCCCCCGTAGACAAGCCGATAATGCGATCGAGTTCTTCACCTCTGGCAGTCAACATCAGAATGTAGGGATCTTTAACGCCCGGTTTTTGTCGAATGCGAGCACACACTTCCAGGCCATCTAAACCTGGAATCATCAAATCGAGAATGATCAAATCGGGTTTCTGCTCCTGAAAGATTTGAAGCGCATTGATGCCATCCCGACAGGTACGACAGGTAAACCCTTCTTTTTCGAGGTAAAGCTGGATGAGTTGAGCGATCTCAGCTTCATCTTCCACAATCAAAATTTCCATTTGCGTTGCCTCAAGGTGAACGATCAGCCAGTAGGCCAGTAGGGAGCAGCGAACCGCTGACAAAGCGAGGTAGCGCCACTATCTCCATCATGCTTTACAACATCTGTGTTTCTATCACAACGATTTGACTGTGTCATGACAGAGACATGTAAAGTGCCGATCGCGCAATGGGCATCTTGAGGTAAAACAGGACTACCGTGAGGCGAAGCAGGCTATATGTTACGAGAGACGGTGGTAAGCAAGATTAGACCCTGGTTGACGGCAGGCATTCCCGGTCACGATTGTATGAGCACTGGAGGGTAGGATGATAGGAACCGATCCATTGCAGTCCTCCGTGGCAGATCCGCTCTACCAGCAGTCTCTACATCGCTTGGCCCAGCAGTTACAGACAGTGTTGCCAGTGTTCCCCCATGCTGTCCCCATGCTGATACAGTGTGTGGTCAAGCAAGGGAATTTGATGGTGCTGGGTCAACACCCACCCGACGAGACCCCTAACCCAAAAGCTGTTTTTGACACCTTAGAGCAAGCCATTCGAGACTTATTGCCTGCTTTAAGTACGGAGTTAGGGTTGGGAGACGCTGCACAGGCAAAGCTTTATCTGCGCGTTTTGGGACAACGGCAACCCTACGCCTCTCACAGTTTGCAGTTAATGCCCGCAACTCAGTCATCGCTGCCTGCTGCTGAAACGGTGACTGAAGCGCTAGAAACACCTGCCGCTGAGGAGACGGACGATCGCGCTGTTGACGATCGCACGGAAGTGTTGGAACCGCACCCATCGAGTGATCGAGACGAGGGCGGACAAGACGGCATCGGAGACGATCGCGGGTTCAGCCAAAATCATTTGGATACCACAGACGCCATCTACGATCCGGCCTATGTTGAGCCGTCGGAGCTTGTGCCCCTCGATCTAACTCCAGAGCCGTCTCTTACTGGTAAACTCGAACGCGCTGACCGTCCGACGATGTTGCCGTGGGTTTTAGCCGGTATTGGGGTCAGTCTGGTTGGGTTTGCTTCAGGTTTGTGGATTATGTCACGCCCCTGCGTTTTGGGAGCCTGTGAACCCTTGCAACGGGCACAAGCCTTGAGCCAACAGTCCACGCAAGCCATGCAAACGGCAAAAACGGGGCAGGAATTGCAGCAGGTACAGCAGCAGCTCAACGAGGCAACCCGCTTACTGCAAAGCATTCCCGCCTGGTCAAGCCATCATGGAGAAGCAGAGGCTTTACAGCAAACCTATCGATCGCAGGCACAAACGCTGGATCTGGTTTTAGCGGCAGAGGCAAAAGCGAATACAGCGTCCCAAACTAGTCAGACGTTGCCACAGCCAATCGCGGCCTTGCAGTCGGCACAGTCGCTATGGCGAGAGGCGATCGCCCAGTTGCAAACGATCCCGCAAAGCAGTTCTCTCTCTGCCTTTGCCCAAACCCATTTAACTAACTACGCCACCAATTTGGAGGCGATCGGCACCCTCATCACAGCCGAACAACAGGCGCAGAAAAAGCTGGCAGCGGCTAAGGAAACCGTCAAGGTTGCAGAAGCCCGACAGGGAATCGCCCAAACGCCCGAAAACTGGCAGCTTGCTCAAACAACCTGGCAGGTCGTGATCAATACGTTGCAACAGGTTCCTAACACCACCACAAGCTACACCGAAGCGCAAAAACTGCTGTCGGACTATCAACCCAAGCTGTCTGCTGCCCGCGATCGTGCCACTCAAGAACAAATCGCTAAAAAATCGTTCAATCAGGCCCTTGCCCTTGCTCAACGGGCTGAAACGGCTCAGCGTCAAAACCAATGGTCACAGGCGGTGGCAAACTGGCGGGAAGCACTCACTAACATCAAGCAAGTGCCCAGTAATACCGCATATACAGAACCTGCCCAACCGCTGGTTGCGTCTTACAGCACCTCGCTCAAACAAGCCGAATCACAGCTTCAAGTGGCGGCTGCTATGCAACGAACCCGCGATGACCTGAACCGCATTTGCGCCGGATCGCCCAGAATGTGTAGCTATTCGATCGCCAGCAACCTCATTCGCGTGCAATTTACGGCTGCTTATGAACGCAAGCTACGCACCGCTTATATCGTTGGGCAATCAGGCGACAGAGGCACGTTGGGTGGTGTCATCAACCATATCGAAACCCTCCAAACAGCCCTGCAAACCGTTGCTGACAATGCTGCCTTACCGCTGGAAGTTTACAACGCCGATGGGAGTGAGTTGATTGGTTCCTTTAATCCCAAAAGCTAAAAACACGCATTCAGCATCGGTATGGCGTTGATTTCGAGTGCTGCGTTGGCAACTTGTCTGTACTGAGTTATTTGCGGTAGAGGTTCGATCGTGCGGCTTGATCGAGCTTATCTAAGATCTCGGCGTTCTGAGTAGCATCAAATTTTCTGGCAAAGAGTTTTGGTGAGTCCATCATGGCTGCAAAATCAGCGCTATTTAAGATCTGTGGACTGGCGGCCGCTGGCAACCAGCTAATGTACCAGCAACTATCATTCACGATCGTGTGCCGCAACGGTGAATTGAGCAGAATCGTTTGAAAAATCATTTCATCGGGAGCCCACGTAAACCGAAAAAAGTTTAGCAAGCGACGGTGCTGGGGCACAAAATCGTGGAGATACTCGATACATGCCCTCGACAAGCACCAGTACGACGAACCTCCAAACGGTTTAAAGCCATCAGGAACTTTTCGCCTTGCCATAAATTTTAGGCGAGCATTGGGCAGAATGATTTTTTTAGAAAAAAAGCGGAGATACCACCTCTCAATTCGTGGGAGCCAAGCAGTAGGGAGAGAAAAGTATTCCATGAAAGAGTAGCCTTGGTGAGCCTGGAGAAACTGCTCAATCGTCTGATTTGCTCTCAGCGGGTAGCATTGCCCCGTCAATAAAATGGCGTAATCAAAGGGAATACCGCTGCTCACCAGTGCTTTGATACCCTCAATGGTGGCGCTTACATGACCCCATTCTCCCCAGTAGCAATGATGCCGTCTGAGCAAATAAACGTTCGGCAAGTGACCGAACTCTCTAACAACACGGTGATAGAGACTTGGTCCTGCCTTACGATCGAGGTGGATAAAAAAGCTCGCCGTTTCGGTATTGAGTCTATTTATAAGTCGGGCGAGTTGGTCAGGATACTGATGAGCCAGAACGATGTAAGCAATATGCATAGAGGAAAATCAGAGGGTTCTCAAGCATCGTGTCGCAACGAAGCCTTTACCTGCGTGTCACTATACCTATTCACTTTTGGCAAGCCCGTCTCTCTAATGTTGGATATTGCTTCAGCGCCGGATGTAAATGGTTGCAGTTGACGATCGTGAAGCTGGAAAACGCCGGTATGACTGCTGCTCAGACTCACACATAGAACGCTTCTTGCCCTCATTTTTGGAGTTCTCTGCTTTCTGCCATAAAAGAGTTTCGAGAAATCACCACGATCGCGCAATTTGTCGCTATACTGAATGAGCCGTCGCGGGGTAGAGCAGTCTGGTAGCTCGTCGGGCTCATAACCCGAAGGTCCATGGTTCAAATCCATGCCCCGCCACCAAATCAAAAGCACTTTATAAAGCTCTGTCAGTAGTCTATCTGGCAGAGCTTTATATTTATTTACCTGTCTCCAGACCTTCCCTTCATCCCGATAGAATGAGAGGGCGCGGCTTGAAATTGACTTAGGCTTTTCAGCCTGGGGACGATCGCTGGGTGGCTGCCCGCCAACGTTTACCAGTCTTTAGATTCAGGTCTTAATCCAGGCGTCGCTGTCCAGATACTTCACTATTAGTAGATTGATTGGCTATGAGTGTGAACCTGCAACGCCCCCTTTTGATTGGTGGTGGTCTTTTGGCGCTCGGCGTTGGGAGTTTAGAACTGCTGCATCATGTTGTTGGCGAGTGGGGGCTTTACGCGGTCTTTGCGCTGCTGGGAGCGGCAGGCGTGCACTGGTTACACAAGCATGGTGATCGAACACTCAAGCCTCAGAAGCCTCTGGTCTTTGATGCGGCGACTGTTCAACGCACGTTGACGGAAGTCAAACAAGTGATTACTCACCTGGCAGCAGAGGTGCAGAATCCTGTTGAGAAGGTTGCCTGTATCGAAGCGGTGCCGCGGGTTTCACGGTTGCAATCACAGGTGACGCAGCTTACACAGGATCTCGATCGCAGTGACTTGCGGTTTGCCGTGATGGGGGCAAAGGGCTGTGGCAAAACGGCTCTCATTCAGTATTTGCAGTCTGCTTTGGGCGATAGTGCCCTAGCACGAGTGCAGTTCAATGAAGTGCCTAGCTTTACAGCCACGACTACCAGTGGCTTAACGGCAGATCTTTTGGCGCTCCAGCAAGCGATCGCGGCTGATCTGGTGTTGTTTATCGTGACAGGCGACATTACTGAATCTGAACTGCAAACGCTCAAACGAATTGCGACCCACAAACGAACAGTGCTGGTGTTTAACAAGGTCGATCAGTTTTTGCCGAGCGATCGTCAAACCGTTCTGGAACAACTGCGGCTTCAGGTTGGAGGGGTATTGACCAATGCGGATGTCGTAACGATCGCCACTGCACCGAATCCAATTAAAGTGCGGCAGCATCAACCGGATGGAGCCATCAACGAATGGCTGGAAGACCAACTGCCGCAAATGGTCGAGTTGACCCAACGGCTAGAGCAGATTTTGGCGCAAGAACGGCAACAGCTTGTATTAGCCAGTTCCCTGAACCACGCGATCGCCCTTAAAACGCAGGCCAAAACGGTGCTGAATGATGTCCGTCGCACTCGCGCCATGCCTGTCGTGGAACAGTTCCAGTGGATTGCAGCCGGAACTGCCTTTGCTAGCCCGCTCCCAACGTTAGATGTGCTGGCAACCGCCGCTATCAACGCTCAAATGATTCTCGATTTAGGAACGCTGTATCGCCAAAAATTCTCGCTTCAGCAGGCGCAGAAAATGGCAACCACCCTGGGGAGCTTGATGCTCAAGCTGGGATTGGTAGAATTATCGACTCAGACCGTTGCCGGACTGCTCAAAGTCAATGCCCTGACCTATGTGGCAGGGGGATGCATTCAGGGGGTAAGCGCTGCCTATTTAACTCGCATTGTGGGCTTAAGCTTGATCGAGTATTTTGATGCACAGGAGCCCAACCTGACGCTCACAGAAGCGAGCCCGCTGGCGATCGAGCGCTTTAGCCAAATCGTTCAGTCCGTCTTTCAAAAAAATCACCAGCTTGCCTTTTTGCAAGATTTTGTTTGGCAGGCAACAGAACGGGTGATTTCTCTTACATCCACCCAAAAGCCTTCGGAGCCAACCTTAGAACCGTTACCAGCAGAACTCTTTGCCTCTATGGAAACGTTTTCGCCCTCAGAGCCAGTCTCCGTAGCGCCTCTGGTAGTAGAACCCCTGCGAATCCCGCTGAAACCAACTTCTGCTTCAAGTGAGCGGCAAGAAGTCAAGCTTTTAGACGAAAATGAAGCTAGCGTCCGTCTTTCTGTTGCCAGCCTTGACTCAACCTCTATCGCCTCAAAGTAAGCCCGGTTCGCCATCGAGCCCACCACCACGATCGGACTCCATGCCGCGATCGACCGTCGTTGACTCACAGGAAACCTACCTCAACCGCGCTCGGAGCAGCATCCGGCAAGCGTTAAACCGTTACAACACCTTCTTTCGCTCTGAAAAAACTCGCCCGCCCAGTGGCACCGATCGCGAAACCCTTCGGAGTGATATTGAGCAACTGACTGTCACGCTCAATAAGCTGGAAAGTCAGGTGGTTCGCATTGCTGTGTTTGGTCTGGTCAGTCGCGGTAAGTCAGCCGTGTTAAATGCGCTGCTGGGGCAAAAGCTGCTGCCAACGGGCCCGTTAAATGGGGTGACTCAAGCTGCACGATCGGTCTACTGGTCGCCCGGAGGAAACGCAGAAACACAGGAAGCAGCAGAAAACAGCTCACTAACGGTTGCTGCGACTAAGCCACTGACTGTGGAATTCATTGATACACCGGGGTTAGATGAAATTGACGGGCAAGCACGGGCACAGTTGGCGCAAGACATTGCCCGTCAGGCAGACCTGATCTTATTTGTGGTTGCAGGCGACATCACGCGTACTGAGTATCAGGCGCTCTGTGACTTGCGACAGGCGCAAAAACCCTTGCTGCTGGTGTTTAACAAGATTGATCTCTATCCCGACCAGACGCGGCAGGCAATTTATCAGAACTTACAGCAGCTTGCGGCTAAAAGTGTGGATGGGCTGCAACTGCAACGCTTGCTATCGGTGAATGAGATTGTGCTGGTAGCGGCTGATCCCATGCCTGTACAGGTGCGCGTCGAACTGCCCGATGGTCGCACGACCTATGAATGGGAAACGCCAACGGTTCAAATTGACAGCCTGAAACATAAGATTCTGGCTGTTCTGCACCAGGAAGGCCGGACGCTGCTGGCTCTGAATGCCTTGTTTCAGGCGAGGGACGCAGAAGCAACCCTTGCCAGCAAAATTCTGGATGTCCGTAATGCCGATGCGGAGGCTCTGATCTGGAAGTTTGCCCGCTACAAGGCGATCGCCGTGGGCATCAACCCGATCGCGGTGCTCGACCTCATTGGCGGTGCTGTCTCCGATCTGGCGATGATTCGCGCTCTGTCTGAACTCTACGGGTTGCCCGTTACCCGCCACGAAGCCCGCAAACTGTGGCAAACCATTCTGCTGAGTTCTGGTAGCCTCCTGGTGTCTGAGTTAGGCAGCGGACTCCTGTTGGGTATGGGCAAAAGTGCGGCTGCAGCGGCAGCGGGGCTCGAAACTTCAACGAGCTTTTCGGCGTATGCAGGCACCGCGATCGTTCAGGGTGGCATTGCTGGCTACGGAGCCTACACGGTCGGTCGCGCAGTACAGGTCTACCTGGAACAAGGCTGTAGCTGGGGACCACAAGGCCCAAATACCGTGATTCAAGACATCATCAATGGGTTAGAACCCAACACCATCATCTATCGTCTGCGGCAAGAACTCAGCCAGCAGCTTGGTTTGCCGGGTTTGTAGATGCGTCTCACAAACATAATTGCGTTTATCCTTGCTCACTGGTACTTGCTTACAAAGCAGACGCATTGGTAAGGCCATGCTTCTTTATGCAGGTTCAGCCGCAAACATCAGCGAGATGAATTGCTCTGCTCTATCGATTGTATTAATAGTACACATCTATAAAATTAGCTTGCTCACTAGTTGAAGGCTTGCTATTGTGACGGCATAGTCAACTGCATCGGTGACAACAAGGGCGGAGAAACTTTCAGCTGGCTGGCTGTAATACGGTCTTAAGCGATCGAAACCTCCGTCGTCCAAAACAACGGCATAGCTCATTCCCTGCAATACAAGCCTGGCGATAGCTTGTGTTCTGATTCGTGCTGTCATGGCAACGCATGCAAGAAAAGGAATCACTTTAATGTCTACAGAGCAAACATTGACACAGAATAAAGCATTCATCCGAAATCATTTTGAGGAGTTTGTAAACCGTCAAAATTCTGCTGTGGCTGATCAGAATTTCGCTACCGATTTTGTGGATCACGATGAACCTTATGGAGAATCGGTTGGCCCCGAACCTGCGAAGCAGATGATGGAGCAGGTTTATATCAAGTATCCCGATTTGCACGTTACGGTAGAAGACTCAATTGCTGAGGGTGACAAAGTAATGGTGCGAAACGTATGGCGTGGAACTGATGCTTCTACAGGCAAGAAAATTGAATTCAAGGGGTTTGTATTGTGGCGATTGGCTGATGGCAAAATCGCTGAACGTTGGGCTACGATTACACCTCCAAAAGAGGTCGATTAAGCCATCACGCAGTCGGGAAAATGAGCAACCTTAACCATTTTTCTGTTGCATTCAATCGCTTTCAATTGTTTAGGATTTTACTGAGCTAGGACAGGAACCCAGTATGAAATTGGTGATTTTTGGCCCAACGGGCATGATTGGCACTCGAATTCTCAATGAAGCCTTGTCACGGGGACATACGGTTACTGCCGTGACCCGCGATCCATCCCGCTTTTCTGTTTCCCATGAGAATCTGACCGTTGTTGCAGGTAATGCGCTCGACCCTGTTAGTGTGGCTGCGGTAGCGAAAGGTCACGATGCCGTTATTAGCGCGATCGGGACGACTGGTTCGTCTGTTGATGTCATTGTAGAGGCAGCCCGATCGTTGATTGAAGGATTATCCAGGGCTGACAGCCGCCGTTTGGTGGTGGTTGGTGGGGCAGGGGTGCTTGAGGTGGCACCGGGCGTTCAATTTGTTGACAGCCCCAACTTTTTTGAAGCCTATCGATCCCTCGCCCTGGCTCATCGCGACGCATACAACCTCTACAAAGCGTCTGATTTAGATTGGACGTTTGTGTGCCCAGCAGGTGAAATTGCGCCAGGAGAGCGAACGAACACGTTTCAAGTTGGGACTGACCGCTTGTTGACCAACGAAAACGGTGAAAGCCGCATCTCAGCGGAGGATTTCGCGATCGTCTTTATGAACGAAGTTGAAGCACCCCAACATATCCATCAACGACTGACCGCTGCTTACTAATTTGCTTCAGCTACGGCAAGATACAAGCCGTTGTTGGCCCCAATCTCAACCGCGCAACCACTGGTGCGATGAACTAGACAACTTTGAATTAGTGCTCGAATAATACCGTTACTTGGGGTGTTAGGCAGCATTTTGCTGGGTAACACCCTAATCTATAGGATTAACCACGAGACATGACAGATAACACCCAAATCTCTGGATTTAAGCTGTAAATTTCCTATTTAATTGCTTAAGAAAGAGGTATTATCTCGCAGATCTGAAAGATAATCCTGGAAAGCCAGGGTGTTATCTTGCAGATCTGACACTTAATACTATAGTCAGTAATTCAGTTGCTGACAGACCTTTGTAACAAAAGTAATTTTCAGCCAAATGGGGGCAATCAGTAGTTTGAATCCTGGTTGAACTTAAACACTTAGGATTGTGGATTTAATAAAACCGCAAATCCTCTGTACGGGCGAAGACTTTGGCAGTCATCTGAACGGCTACTGGACAGACTTTAGCTCAAAGGCTTCGACTACCAGATTTCGAACTTATTTAATTCGCATTCCTTAGTAGCTGGCTTTGTTCCAAATAAAAACAGGCTTTAAGGCATACGCTACTGTCTAAGAGCGCCGTGTTTTCACTGAATATTGCGAGTTAAAATTGCTATCTACAAGCAAAATGGTAGAGTGGAAAGCATTCTAGTTAGATATTTGAATATTCTGGAAAACACTATATGCAGCTATTCTTTCATAATGTTGGCTTAAATGGAGCAAATAGAGATTTCCCTAAAACAGTGTCCAATCGTATTCCAATTACCGTGGCTGAACAGAGTATTCCATTAGATGCGCCGTATAGAGAAGAAGTTGTACAACAACTTCAAAGTAGATTCCCTTTAGGCTCTTTTAACTGTTGGGGCGTTCCAACAGGAGCAGAGAGTATTATGAAGAATTTAAATGTTGGTGATGCCATGCTATTTGTAAAAACAATTGGCGGTGAACATGGTGAAATACCAGCATTGGGGATAGTAAAAGTCTTTGTTAAAAAACAGATGCGAGAGCTATCCAAAGTTTTGTGGGGGGACCTTGGTTATCCATATATTTTTTTCTTTGACACTGAAAACATCTCTCTAAATTGGACTAGCTTTAAAGATGCTGTAGGGTATAAAGCAAATTACAGACCTCCTGGTTATGTGTCAAGAGTAGCTAATCTAAAGAAGATCCAAGCTAAATTTAATGGAGTACAGGGTTATATTAACTTTTTGCGTACAGGAGATATACAGCTGTTCAATGTAGACCGATCAGCTCAAGCGCCATTAATTGATGAAGAAATTTTCAATCGTAGTGAAAGCAATTCTAGTACTTTGAGAATTGAGCGTAGTATTGAATTTCCTCCTGAATACTGGGAAGCAGGCACGTCAATCTTGTCTTACTTCAATCGTGTTTTAGGTATTAAGTATCCTAACAAAAAGATTAAGGTGAGAATCGAACAGGAAGGTTTAATGCTTCGCATGATTATAAACACTTCAACTGGTGAGAGGGAGGAAATTGAAAAAACTCTAAATGAGTATGGAATGGTTGTCACAGGTAAGATGGAGCCGGAAAGCTTTCTTGATGATCCTTTCGAAGCTATGGCTTTGAGAAACAAGCTAGAAATAGCAGATTTAGAATTGAGACAAACAAGGCAACTTTTGGAGATTACAACACATAGTAGTCAGAAAAGAATTGAAACACTTGAAGTTCAAGTAGATAAGCTTCACTCTCTTATAGAGAAAGGTTTACAGAGTGGAAATTACATTTTTGGAGAAATAAGTAGGATGACTGAACAAAACAAGGCGACTTACAATCTCAATAATGCAAAGTTTGGGGGAGGTTTTGCTGCGGAGGGTGGCTTTCAAGTTGGAGGAAGTTTTGTAGACATGTCCTCTGCTAATAATCTTACTGATGCTGCGCAAAAAATCCAGGAGTTACTACAGCAGTTGCAAGGGAAAGGCGTTTCAATAGAAGATGCTCAGAAAGAAGCTGCTAGTGATTTAGCAGAACAGGCAAAAGCAAATCCGACTGTTATGGGAAAGTTAGTGAAGTGGGGACAGTCGCTAGCCGATACAGCAGGCAAAACGACAGTTAGTGAAGCAGCAAAAGGCGTTGTAAAACTTGCTCTTCAAATGTCAGGAATTCCATTACCTTAAACTTTGCTCCTAAGTACCTGTCGTAAGCTAGCAAGCCGCTGCACCAGAACATTGAGAGCTGGTCAGTTGAGTTGCAAAGAATGTCTGTGACCGGTGAGCTTAATCGTTAGCTGTCTTTTCAAAAAAGTGGCGGAAAGAAGCGCTTTGGGTACTGAGGGCAAAGGGTTAACAGGTTCTTGCACTTCGATCGATCAGTAAGTTAGGTTTGGACAAGTAGTTGTTCAGGCGTAGTCTCCATGAGTGTTGATGCCAAGGGAGATCGCTCTTTCAAGCATGGAATATGGGGAACACCAATGAAATGGGTTAACCATAGTTGAAGTGGATGCAGGGATACTAGTGGTTAGATCTTTTTCCACACGAAGTCATGGAGCAACCGATGGACGACGTATCATTGCTGTCTACGCTTCGCAAATTAGAGTGTGAACTTCATCAACCGAAGTGCCGAAGAGATCCAGAGCGCTTGGCACAGTTGCTTGCTCCTGACTTCAGGGAGTTCGGTCGATCGGGCGCTTCATACACGCGTAGCGACACGCTGATGTTATTACCGACTGATCCGGCACCACCGCAGATCCATGCTCAAGACTTTGCTGTGAATAAGCTCTCAGACTCGATCGCCTTACTTACCTATCGAGATGCTCATGTAAACGCATTAGGAGAACTATTCCGTCACACGAATCGATCGTCGATCTGGCGGCTTGACTCATCAGGATGGCAAATGGTATTTCATCAGGGTACGCCTACAGACCCTTTTGACCAATCTACAATCTAGCGATCCCATTGCCCACCGACCGTACAGAGTTCCTTCATCAAGTGCGAGAGCCTACTTTCGGTTGGTTAATGAGACTGTTAACTGCTTCCACTCACAAGCTTGGCTCTCGTTTTTTGGAAGCAATTTGCACTTCCGAAAGCACCCAGTTGGTGATCAGTGAGGGCAGTCGTTGAGACGCGATCGATGCTTCCGAAGACGATTAGGATGAGGTTTGTGAGGTGTTGTTGGTGGACGATCGATACGTGTTCCGGCAACAGGCAGGGCTGCGGATGAGGGGCGATCGGCGAGGCATTTGATTGCGATCGCTGATCTTAGCTGTTATATAGGATTTAACGTTCTTTGAGATAAAAATTTAGATGTGAGTGGATCTGCTTATCGAAAAATCTTAAGATGCTTCGGTAGCCAAAATCTAACTGTTACTGACTTTCCAAGAATGATGAAAAACCTATGACAGAAACCATTGAGCAATCTCAAGAAATGGCAATTCTGGAGAGCTTTCTAGAATTAGTGAAATCTCCTTATGGAAATTTTGCAGCGATTGGTAAGCTTTCCCATGCTCTAAACGATTCGGCTACACTTCAAAAAATTGTGGCATTTCTCAGCCTGAACCCCCAAATCGAACAGGCTTTTGCAGACCGTCCATTGCTGGGGAAAATCGATTTACAGCAACTGCATCAATTACCGCACCATACGCTGGGCTACACGTACGCCGATCATATGATCCGAAATGGATTAACGGCAATGCCTGCTAACGAAATGCCAAACGATCCGTTTGTGGTTGCTCACCTGAGTGAAACGCATGATATCTGGCACATCGTTACAGGGTGTGATACTGATAAACCGGGCGAAGTCCAACTACAAGCTTTTTATGTCGCACAACTGGGTTTAGACCGTTTGTTTCTAGCTCTACTTGCTAAGAATTTGCTTAAAACTGCCATGTACGAGATCGAACTCTGTGAGCAAATAATGGATGGTTTGACGCAAGGCTGGCTAATGGGAAAACGGGCAAAACCGTTATTTGGCATCCAATGGAACAGATTATGGGAAACACCCTTAGAAGACATACGGACATCTTTGAACATTGCACCGATCTAGGATGACTGCATACAAGACTGGGCGTTGAAAGTAGAGCGTGAGTCAGAAAGGTTAGGCAGCAAAAATGAACTGGGCTAGAAGAATGTTCTTGCCAAAGTTTAGCTGAACGAGGTTTCAATGGGTAACACAATGTTTCAACGGGCAGGGCTAGGGCGCGTCATCAATTCAGCTCAAAAGTCTTTGGTATCAGCAGTGTCGCGCCCGCCCCAACACACCAAGCTAGGCGCTGGAACCCTTGCTGGAAGCAATGTGTAGCCGTAATTGATGACAGCCCCTAAGCTGCTATGGCTCATTCTTCAGCTTCTGCCGCTGAACCTATCGTTAATGAGCCCGCTTATCATCTTTGCTCTCGTCTCTAAGCCGATCGACAATGTCGCAACATTCAACCAGTGATTGGTTGAGTCAGTCGATCGAACGGTATTTGTGACTGTGAGAGCGCCCAGTCGGTAGTCAGTAAGGGCAGTGATTGAAGAGGGCATTGGTCATTCCGAAGCCACCCAGGAAATGGTTTGTGAGGCGTGCTTAAGAGGCGATCGCTCTCCGAACGCTATCTTGCTTCCCTGGTTGCCTTGGTTGACCGTCGAAACGATCGGACACTTCTAAACCCCCAATGACGCTTGATCGAGCGTCTTCACGTCTCAGTGAGAGAAATGGAAAAAACAGATCCCTCCTCCTCTTCCCAGCCTCGCTCAAGGCGTGCCATAATGATGCGACTGTTGCCTGAGTACGCTAATGGTACAAGCACCCCCACGTTTAGACGCTATCCATAGCGTTGAAAGAGCTTTTGAACCGAGTGTCGATCTTCACTTTCGGTTGCCTGACCCAGAAGATGAGCAAATTCCCGAACTGGAGTTTCAGCAGCAGGTAGAGCAGGCATGGCAAGTCTGCGATCGCTTCGACCTTCAAACCGACATCTGGCGCGGGCGGATTCTGCGGGCCGTGCGCGATCGCGAAAAGCGTCATGGCGACGGACGGGGCACTGGCTTTCTCAACTGGCTGAAGGATCGGGAAATCAGCAAAAGTCAGGCGTACTCAATGATCGAGCTAGCCAACAGCGCAGATACGTTGCTCGATGGTGGTTATCTCGAACCCGAAGATGTCAATCAGTTTAGCAAACGCGCCTTTGTAGAAACCGCGCACTCGGCTCCTGAAGTGCAGCAAATGGTAAGCGATGCGGCACATCGGGGCGATCGTATTACTCGTCGAGAAGTTCGCCAGCTTTCGGATGACTGGACAGCTATGACCTCTGATCTGCTGCCCACCGAAGTCAAGCAAAAAGCGGCTGACCACACCATTCCGGCAAAATATCTGGCTCCGCTGGTGAAGGAAATGCAAAAGCTTCCCGAAAGCCATCAGACATCCATTCGAGAGGCAGTTGCCGAAGCACCCGACGTGGATACGCTGAAACAAGCTACTTCCGAAGCTCGCTACCTGTGGCGCTATCTGGAAGCTGCGGCGAATGTGCAGGCGTTGAACAATGAATCGCTGAATTTAGAGCTGGCTTTAGAAGAGGCACTGCGGCTGGGGTGCCTAAGCTCTGCGGCGGATCTGGTCAACCATGCGGCGCAGCTTGAGCAAACGGTCACGAAGCTTTACCTCACCTGGAAGCGGCTCAATGCCTTGTCTGAGCGTCTTTATTTAGATAGTGGTGCCAGTACACCTCATCTACGCACGCTTCTTAGTTGCCTTTCGCCTCTCTCTGGCGACATCATTGAAACGTCCTTATCTGGCGGTGGCGATCGCACCATTCGCTTGCAAGTACTATCAAACGTCGAACTACCCGATTCCTAACCAGTTGCTCCCCTTATCGGCGAAACAATCGCTTAACCCGTTGCCCTAAAAAGCGGGGGTTAAGCCAGTGCCGATAGCGCTCTGCAACCTCCCTGCCTACTAGCAGCGCACCAACCCAAAAAAATAGCTCGCCGAGAATGAGCAGCCCCGGCACAATGGCTGCCTTTTGAGCCAGCGTCAACGGTAGGAACGGTATGCCCACGATCGCCAACCAGACTAGACACGAAATCACAAGGAGCGCGACACCAAGCTGCTTCATGGCAATCCCTTAGCCCCTGTCACTGCTTTCCCTCTCATGATGAAGCATCTCTGCATTTTCTGTGGGTCAAACTTCGGTGCTCAGCCACTTTATGCCACGATGGCTCAGACAATGGGTCAGGCAATGGTTAAACGCGGACTCGGTCTGGTCTACGGTGGCGGTAATGTCGGGTTGATGGGCACGATCGCGGATGCGGTTCTGGCTGCAGGTGGTGAAGCGATCGGCGTTATTCCTCAAGCCTTGGTGGATAAGGAACTGGCCCACAAGGGACTCACCCAGCTTCACATTGTGGGGTCTATGCACGAGCGCAAAGCCCTGATGGCTGACCTTTCAGATGGTTTTATTGCGCTTCCAGGTGGCTTTGGCACCTTTGAAGAATTTTGTGAGGTACTGACCTGGGCGCAGCTTGGCTTCCACCAAAAGCCCTGCGGCCTGCTCAACATCGGAGGCTATTACAACGCCTTGCTCGCGATGTTTGATCACGCGACCGCAGAACAATTTGTGCGTCCTCCCCATCGATCGCTCGTTCTAGAAGCTGAAGATCCCGATCAATTGCTGGACAAGTTTGCCTCTTTTCAGCCTGTCACCTTTCAGAAATGGATCGATCGTCAGGAAACCTAGACAACCATTGAGTCCCCTCTAGCCCAGGCTGCTTGAAGAACCAAAGCCTTTTCAAATCAGGGGATTCGCAAATGCTAATCCGACTCTATTACCCCAAATGACGGCTGTACTGGCTTCGCCAAAAGGCTTAGTACACGTTATCTCTTCTGACTGAGGAAAACACCGGAGCCAAAGACGAGAATTAGTCGTGTAAATAGCAAAATTATTTCTGACCTTGTGCATGTGACTATGCCGGGCAGAAGGAGGAAACATGGCTTTAGGACATCAAAAGCGTGCTGTAGGAACCTTTTCTAGCTATCAGGACGCAGAAGTGGCTGTACGCGAATTAAGAGATAGTGGCTTTCCCATGGATCGTGTTTCCGTCGTAGGACGTGATACCGATCGCGCCAACGAATTATCGGACATCGGCGGAAGTGGCAGCGTGGGTGATAAAGGCAAGCAGGTTGCTCACGATACTCAGGCAGACCAAGGCGCTAAGAAAGGTGCTGTTGCAGGTGGCACCCTTGGTGGGTTAACGGGTCTGCTGGTAGGCTTAGGCGCGCTGGCAATCCCTGGGATTGGTCCTGTGATGCTGGGTGGAGCTCTGGCAACCGCTTTGGCCACCACTATCTCCGGTGGCGCGATTGGAGCCGCTGCGGGTGGTCTAGTGGGTGCTCTGGTGGGCTTAGGTATTCCTGAAGACCGGGCAAAAGTCTACAACGATCGTGTTTCCAGAGGCGATTATCTGGTCATTGTGGACGGTTCTCAAGAAGAAGTACACCGGGCCGAAGGCATTCTGAGCCATCGTGGCATTCAGGAATGGGGTATCTACGATGCAGCGGGACATGATAATGCCGATCGTGCCACATACCCTGCTGGGACGCTTTATCCACCCGGAACGCCTTACCCCGGTGAAACCACAGGAACTCGCCGCGATCCGTTGGTGTAACACTCCGTTGATTTAGAACTTTGTCAATCTTTGCAGGGCGATCGAGGATTCTTTGCAGTGCCCCGATCGCCCCACTCCACCCATAAAAATTTGAGCGAGGATATCACGATGAAAAAGATTATGCCATTGCTGTTGAGCAGTGTTGTCTTGGTGAGTGTTGCTGCCTGTAACAACGCCAAAACGACGTCAGAAGCACCGAACTCCACCGACACGAATGGACAGGTGCCAAAAGCTGAAAATGCTCAGAATTCCCAGAAAGATGCCACAAGCGAAGTCCGCAAGAAGCAGATGGAATCTGACATCCGGGCACGCGAACAGCGGAATGATACTGGTGGCGACCAGATGAAGCGAGCTGATGGCGATTTGGAAAGCGAAGTTCGCACAAAATTAGAAGCGAATATCCCTGATGGCAAACTCACAGTAGACTCCAAAGACGCTAATGTGACTGTTTCTGGAACCGTGCCCACACAAGCACAACTGGCCAAAGTCGAACCATTAGCTAAGCAAATCAAAGGGGTCAAAAACGTGGCGGTCAAGGCAACCGTTGCGCCTCCAAAGAACAAGTAACGAGAGCGAGCCGTTTCGTAATCGTTTCGGCTCCTCACCGCCAAAAGGCAAAAAAAAGCGCTTCTCCCATCCCTTAAGCTAACAGGGTGTGGGAGAAACGTTTTATGCGCTATGGATTGAGTTTTTTAGAAGTCTTTTAAGATTTGACGGATCTCGGTTCGACCACATCGGCCTAGAGATTCGGTTATTGTACCGACTGCCGACCGAAAAGCAGGCGGCAGGCCGAAACCTCTGCAACGCCCAGCCCACGCTCTGTTTTAACCGGACACCCCAACACTGCTTGTTGCCTCTAAGTAATTAAACTCTTGCACTTTCAAACCCCTCAAGTATAATCGCAGCAAACATTCTGAGGGATTTCAAGACATGAACAAAGGTGAACTCATTGATCAAATTGCGGCAAGTGCAAATGTAACGAAAAAAGATGCTGATGCCGTACTGACTGCAACCTTGGAGGTCATCCTTGAAACAGTAGCGGCAGGCGAAAAAGTGACGTTAGTCGGTTTTGGAACGTTTGAAGCGCGCGACCGTCAAGCGCGAGAAGGACGCAACCCCTCTACCGGCAAACCGATTCAGATCCCTGCCACCAGAGTGCCTGCTTTTAGCGCAGGCAAGGTCTTCAAAGAGAAAGTTCTTGAAAAGGCATAACCGCTCTGCTCGATCGCACTCAGTGATGGTGATTTGTAGCAAGCGGGTGTAATCAGGAAATCACAGAAGCAGCCACTCCGGGTTTCTTTCCAGTCTGAACGGCATTAAGTTTCCCAAAGACGTTTAGAAACCCGGTTTCTCTTAATGTAGGCAAAATGACGCTATAAGGCCGCCTGACATCAAAATTTGGCCAACAGACTGGCGGGCGATCGAGCCCCTATCAGTTTTTTGAGTCCGTTTTAGGTTCGCCGTTCGAAGAGAACGTCACATCCTTCACCTCACCAAGCTCGCCCAGACGTTTTGCTTCACCCTGGTTGTAAGAAACCGAAACGGCTCCGGCGTTACCCGCCTGGAGGACTAGCTTTTTTTTAGCCGTCCACGTTTTTTGTTCGCCTTTCTTCAGGATGCCTTCAAATTCAGGCTTGCCATCAGCAGTGACCTGAAACCAGGATTCATCCGTTAAATTCACAGCGACCTGAATCGGCGGGTTTGGTGTTGACAGCGCGTCAGGTTGAGCCGATGCATTCGATGATGGACTGTTAGAAGCTGGCGGCGAAGCTGGTGCGGGAGACAGCGAAACGGTTGACTGCGGTGCTGGTGAAACTGGTTTAGAGCCGGTCACAGATGTTTCAGCATTTTGTGTTCTGAGCGTGGGTTTGGGTCGATTAAGTACATTTACAACACCCACACCTAGCAGAAGCACGGCTGCTGTCCCCAACACCACCCAAGGCAAGAACGATCGTTTAGCGGGAGGCGTGCCTCGTTGAATGAACTCCGACGGTATAGAGATTGGCTCTACCACCGAATTCACGATCGTTTCAGGCTTAGACTTTGGAGTCTCAGTGATTGGTTGATTCGGCAGTGGGCGACCTTCTACAGGGGGATGTTCAACATCCGATGCCGCTCGTTCACCCCCAAACGAGGGCTCTGGGGAAAACGTTTTTGCCAGCGCCAGACCGTCTAGCCCGATCGTATCAGCAAAGCGGCGTATGAAGCCTTGTACAAACACAGGTTCGGGCAGCCGCTCCACACGTCCCTCCTCTAACGCTTGCAAGAGGCGGAGCGGTATATAAGTTTTGACTGCGATTTCCTCTAACGTTACGCCTCTTGCTTTGCGCTCTCGACCGAGATATGCACCGATCGTTTTGAGTTGCTCCACCTGAGTGGCATCAAGCTCCTTCATTGATCTCCCTTACAGTCCTTAAAACTCGTATTAGCTCTGATGTTAGTAAAGCAGCCCGATGTCATTGCGTAAACCCGCCGACGTCGCAGCCTTGGTAGAAATACTTGCACAGTCGGTATGATAGGGAAAGCCGTAAAGAAATGTAAACTAGACGCAAGAAAAAGTAATATTGCAAGAAAAAGCAATCGGTCGAGGAGGAAACACAGTCGCACTTCAAAAAGTCATTTCCGTTTGAGACATGACCTCTATCGATTATTGATGGGGTGAGCCATCCCCCTAAGAATAGAGGTATGGGCTGTAGGGTAAGGGGTGTAGCAAGTTTCAATGAAACCACTGTAAGAGCATGAGTCTTGCTGTGATCTAAATTTCATTCCCAAAGAAAGACCTGTATAGCGACTTAACCAGCGAGAATTAACACTCGAAACTGTTTTCTTGAGCTCAAGGTTTATGAACATTGACCACGTCTGTTTCTATGTGAATGACGCGATTGCAACCCGCAACTGGCTCGTTCAAACGTTGGGGTTTCGCTCAGTGGGAAGCAGCGTGACTCGTCATTGCGCGATCGAAGTTGTCAACGCAGGAACGATTTATTTTGTCCTTTGTGCTGCTGCTAGTGCTGATAGCCCAGTCACTCCATTCTTACAACGCCATCCACCCGGCGTGGCTGATTTAGCGTTATGTGTCGAGAATATTGAGGCTAGGATCGCCCATGCCGTCCAGCACGGTGCCACGCTACTCCACCCTCTGCAAACCCAAGTACAAGCTCAAGGCACCCTAAAATGGGCCACCCTTAGTGCTTGGGGAGATCTCACACATACATTACTGGAACGGGACGGCATCACGTCGTTGCTTCCTCAAGCCCCAGATTCTTTATCAGACCTACTGGTTTCACCCTTTCACTTTCAACAAGCCCCTACTATGCCTGCTGAAATAGAAGCAGCCAGCAATATTGGTCTTTTCACACGGATTGATCACGTTGTCCTAAATGTGGCTGCAGGTGAACTGGAGCAAGCAGTTAGCTGGTATGAACAGGTGCTAGGGTTTCAGCCGCAGCAGAGTTTTGCCATACAAACCACGTATTCAGCCCTTTGTAGTCGAGTCATGCGGCATCCATTCAGTGGGATGCAATTGCCCATCAACGAACCAGCTTCGCCTAACTCTCAGATCCAGGAGTTTTTGGAGGTCAATCGTGGGCCAGGCATACAGCATATTGCCCTTGAAACAACTGATTTGGTACAGGCGATCGCCCAACTGCGGCAGCGACACCTATCGCTCATTCACGTTCCAACAGCTTACTATGCCCAATTGCGGCAACGAACAGGACTGGCCTTACCAGACGTGATGATTCAACAGCTAGAGGAACAGCAAATCTTGGCCGATTGGCAGCAAGATACTCAACACGCAGTCTTGCTCCAAACCTTCACCCAACCCATTTTTGACGAACCAACTTTTTTCTTTGAACTCATTCAACGGCAGGGCACCAGAGACAGCGATCGTCCTGAACGCGCTCAAGGCTTTGGGGAAGGCAATTTCCGTGCTCTCTTTGAAGCGATTGAGTACGAACAGATGAAGCGAGGCAGTCTGCAACTTCCCACTGGTCTGACCCATTCAGGTGGCGGGTAGAACAGGAGCTGAACCCATTAGAGTGAAGTCCGACTGCCATGAAACATCACAAAATGTTCTTGCAAGAACATTTTTCTATACTCATCGCAGGAAGCTACTGACCAACCACAGAATGAAAAAGGTGATAACGCTGACAAAAGCATTGGGGTGCAAGCCAACGCTCAAGATCTGGGTCAGCAAGGCCGTACCAACGACCCCTCCAATCAAGAAGCCGATCACCAATCCTAATAAACCGAGCAGGACAGTTCTGCCAAGCTTACGTTCCTTTCGATAGAGAAAATAGAAGCTTGTGCCCATACCTGCAATCAGTGCCATTTGCACAACATTAGCGGTCGGAAAGGCGATCACCAATGCACTCAGCGCTGTGAGAATACCTGCCGGTAGAAGTATATCTGTCCGGCTAGGCGTATCGATTAGACGCTGTAACCAGGCAGCACCCTGATTTGAAGGTACAGGGGGTGGGCTGGCAGGTGGTGGTGCTACTTTTTCGGGAAACCGGATGCGATCGGGCACTTTAATTTTGCCTTCTTGCCGCAGCCGCAGCCGATCCATCAGTACGGCGTCATAAGCGGCTTCAATGCTTTCTAGCTGCTTGCGATCGCCCTGATGTTGAGCAAACAGTCGATTACGAGCATCTTGAATTTCCTCAAAGCTAGAAGCGTCTGTTACCCCAAGCTGTTCGTATGGACTTTGGCTACTCATGGTTTGCTTCTCCACCTCTATCCCAAGCTAACTCAGTCTGATACCTGTTCACAAGCATTTTTAGAATTGATCGTAAAATTTCAGCCATGGGGCTCGGCCATCGATTGTCCACTCTTTTACCTGTGTCCTGGCAAGCGTTATGATTGCCCAAGACACTCCGTACAAAGCTGAGCCATACTATTGCTGGTAAGCGTGCGGATAAGAGGATGTATGCTCTGTATTAGCAAATTAGGTAGAACACAATAGAATGTTGCTGTCATAAATATTGCTGTCAAGGGCATACTGACTTAACCATTAACCAGCTTATCGACAATTGACTAGAATGTTGGATGCACAACTTGACTTAGCATAATGGCTTGTCAGGGTTGTGTCGCTACATTTTCTCAAACAGCTACGGCTACTTTACTTTTACAACTCCTATTCCTCCTCCAAACGCAAGGTTATGGCTATGGCTCCAGCCAAGATTCTCGTAGTTGATGATGATCCTGCAATCCGGAATCTCATTCATCGCTTTTTAACCAAGCAAAATTATCAGATGGAGTCAGCCGAGGACGGCAAGAGTGCATTGGCAACGTTTGAGTTATTTAACCCAGACCTTGTCATTCTGGATGTGAATTTACCAGATGCCAATGGCTACAACCTCTGCCAGGAGATGCAAAGCCGGACAAACGTCTTTATTCTCATGCTGACAAGCCGTACCGACGAAGCAGACAAAATTAAGGGCTTCTCGCAAGGTGCCGACGATTATATCACCAAGCCCTTTAGCCTCGGTGAGTTGGGCGTGCGAGTAGGGGCTATCTTAAAGCGTCAACGCCCCGTCACGTCAGCCGAGCAGCAGTGCCTCATCTTTGACCAACTGATGATTGACCCTGTACGGCGCGAAGTGAAATTTAACGATGACATTATTCCGCTTACGGCACTGGAATTTGACTTGCTGCATTTTCTAGCCAGTCATCCTGGCCGGGTGTGGCGACGAGCCGAGCTGATTCAAGAAGTTTGGGACTATGAGTATGTCGGCGATCAACGGGTCGTTGATGTCCATATTGGTCAGATTCGTAAAAAGATCGAGATTGATACCAGTCAGCCAGCTTTAATTCAAACGGTACGGGGTGTCGGCTACAAATTCGAGGCACCTGGCAATGGCAAGCCAGAAGCAAGCGCGTAGTAAAAAAATCCAGGTAACGGGACTATGACGAACGTGGCGACAGTAGACACGAAAAAAATTTTGGTGGTCGAAGACGATCCAGCCATCCGCAATTTAATTCAACGCTTTCTTAGCAGTAAACAATCGTATCAAGTGAAGTCAGTTGGTGATGGGAAGAGCGCGATCGCTAGCTTTAAGGAGTTTGATCCTGACCTGGTGATTCTAGACATCAACCTGCCCGACACCAATGGTTACCAGCTTTGCCGTGATATGCAAGCGGCTACTAATGTTTGCGTCCTTATGCTAACGAGTTCAACCGATCAGGCTGCCAAGCTGAAAGTACTCGCTGAGGGTGCTGATGACTACATGACGAAGCCGTTTGATTTGGAAGAATTAGCAGTACGGGTTGAAGTGGTCTTACGACGCATGCGAGAGCGCACTTCGCTTCAGGAAAAACCACTGCTTTTTGGTGGACTGATGATTGATCCGCCCAGACGAGAAGTAAAGCTCAACGGCGAATTTGTCCGGCTTACTGCGCTGGAATTTAATCTACTGCATTTTCTTGCCAGCCATCCCGGACGGGTGTGGACTCGCACTGAGCTAATCCGTGAAGTCTGGGGTCACGAGTTTGTGGGTGACCCACGGGTGGTCGATGTCCACATTGGGCAAATTCGCAGCCACATTGAAGTGGACACGAGTCAGCCGATGCTCATTCACACGGTGCGAGGTGTTGGGTACAAATTTGAAGCGACTGAGAGCGATGCCCCCCCAGAAAATGTCAGTGCATCGTAGCATTTAGCGATCGTAAGACTCTGGTCACCCAAGGCGTGCTGATGAGCGGCGGGCATAGCAATGCTTGTTGCCTTCACAGATCCTCTACCAGGTGGGATCAGCGTAAAGGTTTACAGTCAGTCGCGATCGGCCTTCTGGCACCGCGCTAATGCAACTGCAAACAGACTCCTCGCCGTCTAGCTCTACTTCACAGGCATGGCAGGAGCCCATCAAGCAGCCCGTTGGAATTGACACCCCTGCACGATCAGCAACGCACAGCAATGGTTCGCCAGACTGCGCGTCAATGGTTACATTGTTGGGCAAAAAATGAATCTGAACATTCATTAGTGAAAACTCCTGGGCGGTGGTCAGTTGGAATTGCTCTATTAGCGTAGCGATTCTTTACCAGATTCTAAAGAATATCTAAATGTCTCAGGCTTTTCAGGGACTTCCCTGTAACCTTTGAACAAAGGACAAACGGGTACGTTGCACCGAAAGGGTTAGGGATTCTAAGCGCGCCAGCATAAGGGTGCGCTTATTTTATTTGTAGCGGCGATCGATTGGGTGAGCCACGGCCCTGTAAGTAAGTAGGGGATAGGGTATGGATATGGCGAATGCAAAGAAAACCACCTGTAGGTGACAGGTTTGTTGATGCTCGCGTTTAGGGCTCAAAATTGAAGCCAAGACGAGCGAACCTCACGATCGAACTACCGTTGCAAACGTTTCTCCGTTGCAAGCACGTTATAGCACAAGCATCGTTACACGCTGCGTGGGTGGATTGGCATTGCCTCACTTGGCTGCAAGTGACCCTTACTAGCCAGTTCTTGTTAGCGATCTTGGGGTAGCACCGTTGTGAGATTCAGATGTGGTTCAACTGCATCTGCGAGGGCGTTCAGCATGAGTTCGCGCTGTTCCCGATAGTTGGGTACACCAGTAGGAAGCGCCTTTAAGCCACGCTGTTGCCGCAAGCGATTGAGCCAAGCTCGGCGCCAGGGGCCATTGTCAAAAATGCCGTGCAAGTATGCGCCCCAAACGGATTGGCTATCATCAACAACGCCCAGATTTGGGTCATCAAAGAGTTGCTGAACCTTTTCACCTTCAATCAGACGGGTTCTGCCCTGATGAATTTCGTACCCTGCAACGGGTAGCCCTTCTTGGGGAAAATTGGAGGTAACAAGGCGCTGACGGGCCACTTTTTGCCCTGCAATGACAGTTTTGAGGGGAAGTAAGCCGAGCCCTTTGTAGCGCCCTTCGTGCCCCTCAATTCCCTCGGGATCAGCCAAAATCTTGCCTAGCATCTGGTATCCACCACAAATGCCCAGTACTGTGCCACCAGCCGCAACGTAATTTTGGATTTCCTCGGCCATACCCGTTTTGTGCAGCACGATCAGGTCAGCGATCGTGGTTTTAGAGCCAGGGATAATGACCGCATCTGGATGCCCTAAGGATTGCTTGGGGCTGAGGTATTTGACGGAGACGGTTGGTTCAGCCTCGAGCGGATCAAAGTCTGTAAAGTTGGAAATGCGCGGTAAGCGAATCACGGCAATGTTGAGATCCCCAGTGGGATTGCTGGAGCGACCGTCAATCAGGCTGAGCGAATCTTCTGCAGGGAAGCTCTGATCGAGCCAGGGAATGACTCCAATCACAGGAATGCCTGTCCGCTCTTGGAGCCAATCAATGCCCGATTGGAGCAGCGATCGCTGTCCTCTAAATTTATTGATCACGACACCTTTGATCAGCGCTCGCTCGTCTGGATCAAGCAATTCGAGTGTGCCAACCACATGGGCAAAGGCTCCACCACGTTCGATATCAACGACCAGTATTGTTGGCGCATCCAAATACTTCGCGATCCGCATGTTAGTTAAGTCACGGTGCTTAAGGTTGATTTCGGCTGGACTACCAGCCCCCTCGCACACCAGAATGTCAAACTCTTCACCGAGACGCCGGAGCGACTCTTCGATCGCCTGCCAACCCACATCAAAATACTGTTCGTAATACTCGGCAGCACCCACTTTACCAACGGCTTTGCCCTTAATGATGACCTGCGAGGTCATATCGCCCTGAGGCTTCAGGAGAATGGGGTTCATTTCCACCCAAGGCGCAACGCCAGCCGCCCAAGCCTGTACAGCTTGCGCATGTCCAATTTCGCCACCGCTCGCTGTGACGTAGGCATTCAACGCCATATTCTGCCCTTTGAAGGGCGCCACTCGCCAACCACGACGGCTGAGAATGCGACAAATAGCCGCTGTAATGAGTGATTTTCCTGCATGGGAAGTGGTTCCCACAACCATAATGGCTTTCATGCAAATTCCCCATGAAACAGCCTGAAGGCTAAAGACTGTAGCCTATTACTGTACGGTAGATTCGCGGTGGTATCACCAATCGAGCCTCTCGACTCGGTTCTCAGCCACCCACGGTAAACAACCGTCGTTTTCAGTTCATCTTTCATCCTTGATCCTTCATTTCTTTAGCCTTGATCCTTGATCCTTCAGCTTAAACAGGCAAGCGAACCCATCGACTCCAGGCGTTCTGAAGATAATCAGCGACGGTCGGTGTCCGACGAACAGATGCCTCCTGTGCCTGCCATTTCTGCACGAGCTGACGACCGAGTGGTGTTACCCGAAAACTATCCGTTAGCCCTTGGCCATCGACTTCTCGCCGCAGGAGCCCCACCTGAATTAACCAAAGCAGCTCTGCTTCTGCAATCAATTCTGAGAGCGGTTTTTGGGTGTACTGATTTTCAACCCCAGAGTGCCCTGAAATCGCCGTCAGGGCAACACTCTGCTGCACCATTGTGGTCAACAAGCGAAGCGTGAAGGGGGCACACCGCATAGCTTTTTCTGCCCGATGGACCGTCTTGTCAGGATACTCAATCGTGTGAAGAATACGGGAATTAATCGTCATTGGTGTCAGTCATTACAGGGTGAGAGGCAGCGTGAGCAATCATCCTGGCCAAAAAGCTGGCGCGGGCTACAGAAATTTTAAGGTGGTTGTACCAAACTATTTTCCATCTTATGCGTTTTGATTGGGTTGCGCATAGGTATTGCCGCTCTACCCAGCGGATTAGGGAAGTCAAAGGAGCGATCGAAGAAAGTTTCGTTGCATTTGATACATCTTTTCTCGACTCGGATTGCTAAAAATAACAACAAATCAAACTATATGCAAAGACTTTACTAGCCTATCTTTGCCTGATCGGGATTTTGGTTATTCAGTTCTTCAGTCTGCTTGAGTAACGGCTTGGGTTCATCTATCGCAGTCAAAAGCAACCCATTCACCTACAAAAACTTAATCGTTTCTAGGGTTCCAGTCTGAATCCGCTGGTTCAGATGTTTGGTCCAAGAGAAGCAAGCTACGTTAGATTGCGTTCGTTGTTTCCAGCGAATGACCTTAGTGGCTACACGGCGGGACAAAAGCCCGGGAGGAGCAGGTAACCAAACGGTTTGGTGCCTGAACTTTCGGGCTTTTTGCTGCATCAAACTTTTGCTGCATCCAGCAATGGTGAGATTGTTTACCGTTTACCGCTGATTGTACAACGCGTTCTAATGTCGCTTAAGCCATCAAAAAAGGAGTAGCTAACCCAATCTACAGAGAGCATCTGCCACTTTCGCTACTTTTGTTTTTTTTTTGAGGACATGCAATGAAATTCCGCTCGCTCCTTGCCTGTGCAAGTCTGTTTTTGGTCAGTTTGGCGCTGATTGTTAGCTGCTCTAACCCAGCCAGCCAGATGTCTACGCAATCGGGCGGTTCGCCCTCACCCTCTGGCAGTGCAGCCAACACCACGAGTGTCCGTTTAGGTTTCAGTGCGTGGCCCGGTTGGTTTCCATGGCAGGTGGCCCAAGATGAAAAAATCTTTGAGAAGCATAATCTTGCTGTAGACCTGAAATGGTTTGATGGCTATTTAGAATCCATCAACACACTCACAGCGGGTCAGATTGATGCAAACTCTCAAACGCTGAACGATACCATTAGCGCTGTGGCAGGCGGTGCTGACCAGGTCGTGGTGCTGGTAAATGATAACTCGACCGGGAACGACAAAATTATCGTGCGAGAGGGAATTAACTCGATCGCGGATCTAAAAGGGAAAAAAGTTGCGGCAGAAGAAGGCACGGTGGATCACTTCTTGTTGCTCCTGGGGTTAAGAAAAGCTGGTTTATCTCCCAAGGACATCAACTTCCAACCGCTTGAAACGGGTAAAGCGGCGGCCGCCTTTGTCGCTGGACAAGTCGATGCCGTTGGTGTCTTTGCGCCTTTTACCACTCAAGCACTCAAGCGCCCTAAAAGTAAAGAACTGTTTAGCTCGAAGGAGTTTCCAGGAGCCATTCCTGACCACTTAGTCTTTACGCGCAAGTTTGTCGATGCTCACCCCGACCAGGTGCAGGCGATGGTCGATGCATGGTTTGCAACGCAAGACTATATTAAAGCGAATCCAGACAAGGCCATTGAGATTATGGCAAAGCGAGGAGGGGTTTCTGTGCCTGAATACAAAGAATATGCCGATGGCACCAAGATTTTTACCATAGAGGAAAATTTGCAAGCCTTTCAACCTGGCAAAGACATGACAGCGTTGCCCTTTGCGGCGGAAGAAATGTCTCGCTTTCTGATCGATGTGGGTCTGGCAAAGACGAAGCCAGATTTGACCAAGCTCTTTGACGATCGCTTTGTCAAAGCCTATGCTGCTAAGGCAAAGAAAGCATGAAGAAGCAGTTCGTTTAGAGCGTCTGGTGGTTGTTGGTTGTTAGCTGTTAGTGGAACAGCACAACGAACAACTGCTCCGGTACGGTTACGCGAGCATTTGTTACTCCTCATTACCACAACACCATGAGCCCATCCAGCGCACCAACCAAGCCAACGAACCGCACTACCAACCCTGCCCAATCCCTGCGATCGACCACGTTTTGGCGACTTGCTGAAGATATTCCATCTTCGATGACGTGGGGGTTGATGGCCGCTTCGATTTTGGTGCCGCTGGTGCTGTGGTGGCTTGTGACCACCTTCGGCGCGATCGACCCCAAATTTTTGCCCTCGCCTGCTAATGTCATTGATGCGTTTCAACGGCTCTGGAGCACAGGCGACTTACAGAAGGATACCGTAGCCAGTCTTTGGCGAGTGGGCGTTGGTTTTTTTCTCGCAGCATTGGTGTCAATCCCGGTTGGGGTCTTAATGGGCAGTTTTGCCAGCATTCGGGCGCTGTTGGAACCGCTTTTTGGGTTGGTTCGTTACATGCCTGCACCCGCCTTTATTCCGCTCCTCATCCTGTATTTGGGCATTGGCGAAGAACCCAAGATTATGCTCATTTTCATTGGGGTGTTCTTCTTCAATTCGTTGATGGTCATGGATACCGTCAAATTCGTTCCTAAGGAATTAATTGAAGCGACCTATATGCTGGGTGGGAATCGTTTACAGACGTTGCTACAGGTCATTGCGCCTTACGTTTTGCCCGGCATTATCGATGCCTGCCGTATTAATCTGGCAGCCGCATGGCAGCTAGTGATTGTGTCTGAGTTAATTGCTGCAACGGAAGGGTTAGGTCGCCGCATCAGCGTTGCCGGACGCTTTTTGAGAACCGACGAAATTTTTGTCGGTTTAATTGTGATTGGTGTCATCGGCCTTGCGTTTGACCTACTGTTTCAGTATTTCTTGCGCGTTTCCTGCCGTTGGGCAAGTCAGAAGCGGTGAGGGCAGAAGGCAGAGGGCAGAAGGCAGAAGAAGGGAGTGGGGAGTGGGGAGTGGGGAGTGGGACGAAAGGCTAAAAGCTGACTGCTGACCGCTGCTAGCTTAATCAACTCAAAATTCAAAACTCAAAATTCAAAACTCAAAACTCTTAACACGCTTCTAGCAACACGATCGCATTAACACTCTAAAGGTGACGCTATGTATTTACAAATCAGAAATCTGCACAAGAACTTTGAAACCGGGCAGGGCACGTTGGTTGTTTTGAAGGACATCAACATGCTGATTGAGCAGGGCGAGTTTATTTGTGCAGTGGGTGCTTCAGGGTCGGGCAAATCCACGCTGCTACGCCAAATTGCTGGCCTGGATAGTCCCACATCAGGCGAAGTGAGAATTGATCACCAGCTTGTCACGGGACCAGGACCCGATCGAGGCATGGTGTTCCAGCATTACACCCTGTATCCCTGGATGAATGTGCAGGAGAATGCCGAATTTGGCCTCAAGCTGCAAGGGATGGGAAAAAAGCAGCGGCAAGAAAAGGCTAGCTATTACCTGAGTGTGGTCGGGCTGGCGAAATTTGCCAAAGCGCTTCCTAAAGAGCTGTCGGGTGGCATGAAGCAACGGGTTGCGATCGCCCGTGCCCTTGCCTCTGAACCAAAGGTCTTGCTTATGGATGAACCGTTTGGTGCTCTGGATGTTCATACCAAAGAGGCCATGCATGAATTTATGCTTGACCTCTGGCGACGGACGCAAATTACGGTTTTCATGATCACTCACGATGTCGAAGAAGCCGTGTTTCTGTCGAATCGCATTTATGCCTTGGGGGCGCGTCCGGGTACTGTGAGAAAGGAGATGGTCATCAAGCTCCCAGAACGCAGTCATGCGGTTAAGCGTCACGCGATTTTTCACGATTACCGCGATGAATTGATGGAACTGCTACGGAAACATGGACAGGAAGCGGTTGCGATCGCCGCCTGAGCAGATTGTTGATCGGTAAGGGCGGAAAGATTGCTTTGTCCCCGATCGTCACACCAATATCGCTTGGGGAACGAGAGTCGCGATCGATCTGCCGAAAAATTCTTGTCCACAAATGCCCTACAAATTGCTATAACTGCCTCACCACGTTCAATCTGCTCGTATGGCTAACTCAACCATCGCCAAGGATGAAGCCTTTGGTATCGTGCCCATCCTTCAAACGGCAAACGGATACCAGTTCCTTTTGATTCAGCACCATGCAGGGCACTGGGGGTTTCCAAAAGGGCACGCAGATCCAGGTGAGACGGCTCTGCAAGCAGCATGTCGTGAGTTTGTCGAAGAAACTGGCATTTCAGACTACACCGTGATTGAGGGCATCTCATTTTCTGAGCAGTATCCCTTTACGCGCAGTGGCAGACGCTTTGAAAAGACGGTGATCTACTTTCCAGCCTGGGTTCAAACGACTACTGTTCAGTGCCAAGCGAAGGAAATTCAGGCGTATGCCTGGGCTGAGTATGAGCAGGCGATCGCCAAATTAAGCTTTGATGGCGCGAAGCAGGTTTTGCGTGATGTGCAGAAGTACTTGCAGAGTAGAGAGTAGGGAGTGGGGAGTGGGGGAGGCAAGGGAAGCAGAGGGGGAGGCAGAAAACGTAATGCCCCTATGTCTTTTCACCATTCATTTCGCTTCCTATTGGTATAGAACACGGGAGCGGAGCGTGCGTTGAATGCCTAAAGTTAGATGTACATGCGGAGAGTCAATTGCACTTCATGCGATTCCCCATCCTCAAACCTTTGCTTTGGTTTGGGAGCCGGATGTCGAAACGCTAATGGATGAACTGCTTTTGATTCACCGCGAAGCAACGTCCGAGGACGAGTTCTACAAGCAGGCTGCTGCTGCGTTCTACCGTCAATCGCACACTCGACGTAATCCAGAAGTGATTGAATGCTCAGAATGTGGTCGTCTAATCGTTTTTGCCAAACCTGGCGATCGCTCGTCGATTATGACCTACGTACCCGACGCCGATCGCTGGGAAGAAACATATTCGTTAAGGGCACTGATGGAAGGGAGGCATCTTTCAACCCAAGCTGCCACTGATACGACACCATCTGAAGAACGTTGAGTTTAGTGGCTGTCTTGACAAGGAATCGCTGGAATCAGGTGAGCGGATCAAATTGGCCGCGATCGAGCAGAATTTCGCCGTAATCAGGAATCCAGACGAGCCATTGTCGTTCAGACTGCTGGCAGAGCAGCAAAGCTTCATCTGAGCAATAGGTTGTGGGTAGCGAATGCAATTTAACCCATATGGAGGGTGCGATCGCTGTTTGGGATTTATTCTCCGCCATCGTAGAGTCAGAGGGAGAATGTTGGAAGGCCCATTCTAGGGATTGTCGCTGAAGGCAAAGTCGAAATTCGGTTTCCAGTCTCATCGCTCGTTGCTTACTGCGCTCGGATCAGAAGCCGTACTGTTGTGCGATCGCCTCCTTTGTCTGTACACCAACACAACCAGAGGAAAACGCACGCAACGGTCAGGGAAATTAAGGCGCAAAAGTTAATTTCGTATTCTATGCTACAGAATTTCCTGTCAGTTATGCTGGGTTTGTTTTAGAACGTTACGTACGGCCCAACACCCACCAAAGCAACCCGATCGGTATTACAATCCGTAATGATCCCGTACAAGCAAGGAAGTGAACCTATGCCCTTATCTGTGGGTGATACCGCTCCAAATTTCACCGTGAAAGATACGATCGGCAAGACTGTCACACTATCTGAATACGCAGGTAAGCCAGTGGTGCTGTACTTCTACCCCAAAGACGACACCCCCGGTTGCACGAAAGAAGCTTGCAGTTTTCGAGACAACTACGAGCAATATCTGAGCAAGGGAATCACAGTCTTCGGCGTGAGCCTGGATGACCAACTCTCGCATCAGCAGTTTACCGAAAAATTCAACCTGCCGTTCCCACTGCTGGCGGATGTGGATGGCGAGATCGCCAAAGCTTATGACGTGATCATGGAGCGCAATGGCACCCTCTACGCTCAACGCGTCACGTATGTCATCGGTGGCGACGGCAAGATTGAGAAGGTCTACACCAGCATTCAAACTGAAACCCACGCCAGCGATATTTTGGCGGAGATTGCTGCCTGATGCATGCCCTATCAATTCCCACCTGGGTGATCCACATCTCCAGTGTCACCGAATGGATTGCTGCCATCTGGCTCATCTGGACATATGGCGAAGTGAGCCGGAATCATGCCTGGTGGGGATTGTCGATCGCCATGCTGCCTGCGCTGGTGAGTGCGATGTGCGCCTGCACCTGGCACTTTTTTGATAATCCAGCTTCCTTAGAGTGGCTTGTCACCCTGCAAGCCTCAATGACCGTTGTGGGAAACTGTACTCAGATGCTGGCAGCCTGGTGGATTTGGCGCTCGGCCACTGTTGAGCGATCAGGCAGCAGCCTGTCGTCTTTAAACACCATCTTGCCATTGCCGCTCCTGCTCCTGCTGCCGTCTGTGCTTCCCATTGCCAAAGAAACGCTGTTCGCCATGTCACTCTTTCCCTATCTTGGCTTTCTTTGGTTTTTAACCCGTTCTGGGCAAACGCCTCGACTGGCCTTGATTGGGTTTTACGCGCTGCTGGTATTTGTCGCCGTCACTATTCCTGCTGGAATTTATGCAAAAACGGCCTATGGCGCGAATCTGGCAGATGTTGATTGGCTGCACGGCGGTGCAGAATCTCTGCTTACACTCTCCAACATTTTGGTCGTGCTAGGTTTTCGGCAGGCCATTCTCGATCAAACTCAGAACTCTCTAGCGTAGCGGCACGTAAAGCCTCCAACAGACAAGAAACATGAAATGGCTCCTCGGAGCTAGGCTACTCGAAACTCAAAACTGATTGCATAAGGGTTTCATCGTTGACCATTGACTTCGCCCAGTATGGTTTAGCCATTCATACAGCCAGCCCAGAATTGGGGTTAGCGCTCAGCAACTTTGCTGGAGACGATCGCGCTCAGGTCTGGAATCTGGGTCGTGATTTGTCTACGCACCTGCATGTCTATCTCGCGGAGTTTTTGCACCCCCAAACCTGGCAGAATCTGGCTTTTGTTGCGGTCGCGATCGGTCCCGGTGGCTTCACAGGTACCCGTCTTGGCGTGGTCACGGCACGCACACTGGCGCAACAGTTGGAATTGCCCTTATTTGCCGTTTCTACACTGGCAGCACTGGCACAGGCAACCGTTGCAGGCAAACGGCTTCCAGAAGACACTCCTCTCGACATTGCTGTGCAGATGCCTGCCCAACGTGGTGAAGTTTTTGGCGCGATCTATCAGCCAACCCCTGAGGGTCTTCAATCCCTGCTGTCGGATGCGGTGATGAGTTTGGCAACCTGGCAGCAAACTCTGGCAGACTGGCACAACTCCTACCATCTGATTCAAGCAGAAGGCGGACTCGGAGGCTCAGCTACGGATGTGCTGTCGATCGCCCATCAGCACTGGCATCAAGGCTTGCGCCCCCATTGGTCAGCAGCACTCCCCTTTTACGGGCAGCATCCCGTCGTCACCTGAACCTACACAGCGCGCCAACGAGCCGAGCAAGCCGAACAACGTGGTGAGCAGCTTGCAGAACGACTGAGGGCAATGGGCATCGACTCTAACGAATGAGCTTGACGCTAGAGAGTCCCCAAACGATCGCAGTTACAACTTCGCTCTGATTTTTTTAGCCCGTCCCGCAACAGATTTTCTGCGATCGTTGCTTAACCTTTCTAACTGAAGCAGTAACCACTCTTTTAAGCCTGGATCTGTTACTGCCCATTCGCTTAACGTTTCCATTGTGTTGTTCAAAACAATCCAATCTGTACTGGTTTCAAGGTTTTGTTTCAGAATGTCTTGTGCGTGATGTTTCTGTTCTTCTGACATAAAGCCTGAAAGCGTTTGAAATAAGTTTGCTAGCGTCCACTGGGCTGACGCTTGATCGATGATTGCTATTTCAGAAATGAGTTTATCAATGTAGGGAATAAGCCATTCAGGTTTTTCACGAGCTATTCTCTTAATAGCATTGGATGTGCGAAGTCGAACAATTTCATCGTTGCTGAAATAGCACTGATATAATTCTGAAAATTTAGCGGGGTCTGCTAATACAAAATCGACTACCTCAATGGTTCTGCCAAGCGAGTTTGGATGACCACCTGTTAGCATTGTTTCAAACGATTCACCAGTACTCATCGTTTTCTATCCAAGCAATACGAGGCTTTAAAGCTTACTCATTTCCAGGAGATTTCTAGCAAACAAAATGCCCGTAGGGGACGGTTTGACTCGAACGCGATCGGCTAGAGGCAACGATGTTGGCAAAATCTGCCCCCTACCAAACGGTAGATTCTTTCTTGGAAAGCTAGCTCCTTACCTGGACACGCTACGTGGATCGAGGGCATCTCGGAGTCCATCACCCAGCAGGTTGAATGCTAAGACGGTGAGAATAATCAGCAACGCGGGGGGCCAAATCAGCCAGGGTTGCAGTACCAGAATAGAAGCATTCGTTGCTAATGACAGCATGTTGCCCCAGGAAGGATCGGGCTGCTGAATCCCTAACCCAATCAGGCTGAGAATTGATTCCGCCACAATGAAGTCTGGGATTGCAAGCGTCGCCGAAATGATCACATAGCTGGCAGTTTGCGGTAAAACATGGCGCGTGATGATGTAGAGCGATCGTCCGCCCATTGCCCGCGCTGCCTGCACAAATTCACGCTCTTTGATCGATAGAACTTGCCCGCGAATCACTCGTGCCAAGCCTGCCCAGCGGATAAAAGACGTAATCAAAATAATGAGCAAAAAGCGTTGAGCGCTGCTGAGACCAGGTGGCAACACTGCCGCTAAGGCAACCAGGAGGTAAATGCTGGGAATGGTCATGAGCACTTCCACCAGGCGCATCAGCACGCTATCAAGCCAGCCGCCAAAGTATCCCGAAATACCGCCTACCAGAAGCCCCAGCGGAAAGGAAATGATAATCCCCACGATACCAATGCTAAGACTGATACGCGCTCCATAGAGCAAACGGCTGAACTGGTCGCGAGCTTGCTCATCTGTTCCTAACAGGTTGAATTTACCCGCTTCGGCTGTGCCAAACAGGTGCCAACGGCCAGGAATGCCCCCAAACAACTCCACCTCATCAAACTTGGGGTCGGTCAGCGACAGCTTTGTGGGTAGTGGCAACTTGATGGGAAATAAGCGGTATTCATCACCCGCCACAAAGAGGCGGAGTGGCGAAGGCTTGGTACGATCGACCACTAATTGACGATCGCCCGTGTTTAAATCAACAGGGCCTTGAGTGGTGGGGTAGACATGGGGACCAATAAATTTCCCGGATGAGTCCTGCCAATACACTTGAGTCGGCGGCAATAGCGCTCCATCGGGCTGCGATACATAAGGATCGTAAGGCGCAACAAATTCAGCACCGATCGCAGCGATATAAAAGACCAGCAGCAAAACAGCCCCAAACTGAGCCAGAGGGTTTTTCTTGAGTCGTTGCCACCAATTCATAAGGCAGAAAATCTAAAAGATAAATCCGGAGAGCGCTGTGATCGATTGATCAAGCTTTGTAGAATCGTACTCCAAAACCGATGGTTGAGGGACGGAAGGAAGAGGGTGGGGGGAGCAGGGGGAGCAGAGGGAACAGGGGGAGCAGAGGGAGCAGAGGGAGCAGAGGGAGCAGAGGGAACAGAGGGAACAGAGGGAACAGGGGGAGCAGAGGGAGCAGAGGGAGCAGAGGGAGCAGAGGGAGCAGAGGGAGCAGAGGGAGCAGAGGGAGCAGAGGGAGCAGAGGGAGCAGAGGGAGCAGAGGGAGCAGAGGGAGCAGAGGGAGCAGAGGGAGCAGAGGGAGCAGAGGGGGACGCTGAAAGAGGTCGCTTTAATACCGTGCCCCAAACTTAAATTTGCTAACTTAACTGCTCAATGTGAGACTGCCAACGTGCCCGTGTGCCCCTTTTCGTTCGCAAAAGTACTAAAGTCCTGACTTTTCTAAGCTTTTGCAATTCTTATCCTTGCCAGAAGTTTTCCCCACCAATTCCACAGGCTTTCCACAGGTTTTCCACAGATTTAGCCTCAATTTCCACAGTAATACGAAAGTTTTCCACAGGGTCGAACGGTAGAATCGGACTTCTATGTTTTAGACGTGCCAATGTTAACGCTCAGGCAAATCTGAGAAATCGCTTCAAAATCGTTAAGCAATATTACGGGGATCACTCCTAAACCCTCATTCTTTCGTTAGTCTTTCTCGGCATAATAAGGGTGAGACGCGCATACCCACGTTGACAAGGCGGCCTACCACTGGGCACAATGAGGCACTTACCCACACAAGCGCTTTGAGATTAAGCCTGGCAAGTCCCCCTTGTCTCTGGCAAATTTAAGCGCCTGTTAGCGTTTATGGGTTGGTTTTGTCACCATTAGCGCTTTTTTGTGCTGCTTACTTTTATCCAGGGTGCAAAGTCAAATTGTTCTTACCCCATTCATGCCAACTTGCCCTAGCATCACCTGAGGTTCTCATGAGCACGACCGTTAGCATCCTGGCAGAGATTCCTGAAGAACTTCATGTAGCGCTGACTCGGTACCTTGAAACTCACCCTGATTGGGACCAAGATCGCGTTTTTGCGGCTGCATTGTCCCTCTTTTTATTGCAAAATGGAGACTGCGATCGTCGTGCTGCACGGGTTTATTTAGACGCTCTGTTTAACCATGCAGTCTAGCGAACGCAGATTTTAAGATGATTAAGTTTGAAATCCTATGATTGCGAGAGTTACCGCTCTTGATGCAGTGTAGAAATTGAAACTTTAGAATCTGAGCGTTTTAGAGGGTTTATTCATGGCATATTACTGGTTTAAGGCATTCCACCTTGTGGGTATTGTTTGCTGGTTTGCAGGCATGTTTTACCTGCCGCGACTGTTTGTTTACCACGCTGAAGCGAATGAGCAGGCTGAGCCAGCGCGGAGCATTCTGAAGAATCAGTACCAACTGATGGAAAAGCGCCTCTACAGCATCATCATGACTCCTGCCATGCTGTTGACGATAGCAATGGCGATCGGTCTGGTGACAACTGAGCCAGATGTCCTTAAACAGCCCTGGATGCACGTTAAGCTTGCGTGCGTTGCCCTCTTGTTAGGCTACCACCATTACTGCAAGCGCCTGATGAAGCAACTTGCTGCCGATGAGTGCCGGATGAATGCCCAGCATTTTCGCTGGTTTAACGAAGTGCCAACGATTTTCTTTGTGGTGGTTGTGCTGCTAGCCGTGTTCAAAAACAGCTTGCCGACTGACCTCACGGTTTGGGGAATTGTGGCAATGGTGATTGGATTTGCGATCGCCATTCAGCTTTACGCCCGCAAGCGCCGTCTCGCCAGAGAACGTGCCGAAGAATCAAACGGTTTACTGGGCAACGCAAGCTCCTGAGTCTTGTTAGTTGGCTCGTCCACTTCGCCGTTCTACCTTTGGATTGTGAGGTGCGACGAATATAGCTTTCCTACACTCATACGTTTTATCTTCGTGTAAGGTCGCTCTTATAACAAAACTAATCTCAAACCCAGCAGATTTATGGCAATTGACATAGCCATCTTTAGAGGCAAGGGATTTAGTGATCACAAGACTGGCTTGTTGAAAAGAAGCTAAATCTAGCCTGCCCTTCTCAACTTGATCCTTAAATTTAGCCGTTGCAAGTTGCATTGCAGCGGAATTAATCGCATTTCTGCATACCTCTCTTTGGGGCTTCAGAAGATCGATATCAAGTTGTTCCAATCCTTCTATTAACAACCCAAATAGCCAGTAACCATCGTAATCGGAGTAGCGACTCGTATAGGTTTCGAGGAAATTATGGAGGACTCCTTTGACAGCGTTGCGGCTCACCATCTTTCTAAGCTTTAACTTACTTCTCTGCAAGCCTTAGCGGTTCATGAGTAGGGTTGTTCATCTTTAAGCTTTACGGTACACGTGTAAAAGTAAAAAAAGAGGAGCGATCGCTCCCCTTTTGCTTTGAACCCACATGGATAAAACAAACGTGATAACAACGTTTCTAATAAGCCAGACCCATACTGCGGGTTGTTTCGGCTCCCAAGTAGACTCGGATGCTTAAGAAGTCGGTAGGGCAGGCAGTTTCGCACCGCTTGCAGCCTACACAGTCTTCTGTCCTTGGTGATGATGCAATCTGACCTGCCTTACAGCCATTCCAGGGAACCATCTCTAGAACGTCAGTAGGGCAAGCGCGGACGCATTGGGTGCAACCAATGCAGGTGTCATAGATTTTGACCGTATGAGACATATTATGAAGGGCTCCAAATGAATGCTTGATACTTTGCAGCATCGATAGCCAACGTACGGCAGATTAAGCCGCTGCAGGCTTTAGAGTCAACGCCAAGTTTACCGCAACGCCGGAAGCCTCTTTGGGAAATGGCCGCAAAACTTCAAAGAATGTAATAGTTGCAAGCTAGACGTTGTGAAACTAAATCCCAACGGTGGATAAGGCTCTAGCGATCGAGGTCCGGAGAAAGGAATCCAGAGAAACAAATCCAGAGAAAGGAATTTACGGCTTTAAGGGCCTGAAAAGACCGCATCTTCAATATCTCGCCGACTCAGCGAGTATTTGAACGCTCGCTGAATCGTGTAATCGGTATCTTGAGGCTGCTTGTAACGAACGGTCAGTTGATCAATATCCAGGCACAGTTCCGCTTTCCAATCAGGGTGTTGGATCGTCCAGCAATGCCGTTCAGAGCGATCTTGCTCACACCCCTTGGTGCTAAGCCATTGCTCAATGTCCGGCAGGGGATGGTTGTACAGAGGGGTATCAGCGGAAGGAAGTGACATTGATGTATTTAAGGGAATGGGAAGGCCCTGGAAGGGCTTGCATTGAAAGAGGTAAATTAGGTGGCGGACTCTGGTGCCGGGGGCGATGGAACCACGTTTGTCGCTGGCACATCTACCGATAGTTCGCTTGGTAGAGGACTGGGTTCACCCGTCATCACTTCCTGGTGCGGTTGGTTGATATGAGCGGTGATTGGCTGAAGAACAGCATCTCCTCTCGTAATTCCGATCGTAATTGCCAGCACCAGGCACCCCACAAAGGTCAACCCTAGAATGAACAGGGCAAAGATTTCTCCAGGTGATAACGGGCGATCAGTCGGGTCAAGGTAGGCTGAGGACGAAGGCACAGGACGAGTGGATGCTTTGGCTTGCCCAAGGGGTAATGAACTTTGAATTACAGGCACCGTTGAGTAACCAATTTTGCGATCGTAGATCGTCCGACGCTCCGGATTGCTCAACGTAGCATAGGCCTCATTCAGTTGCTGAAACTTAGCCGTGGCGATCGCAGCCGATAGCGAAGTGGTATCAGGATGATACAGCTTGCTCAACTCGCGATAAGCCCGCCTGATTTCGCGTACCGATGCGGATGGGTGCAGCCCCATCAAGCCGTAGTAACTGGCAGCCACTACTTTTTGATATAGTGCACCCTCCCCGTCATTCCCTTGTGGAGTCGCCCGATCCTGAGTCACGCGAGAATCCTACTGTCGATAGCTTTAGCTTGATAGCTAGCTTGATTAGCTCTCACCTATTGTAACTGGGTTATAGGTTGGGAGCCAGAGGCGAAGGGAAATAGGAGAGGGAAAGCGCCAGAAGCAGCAGAATGCAGGCGATGCGTAGCTTCAAACTCAAGGCTGCCCTCTGCCTTCCTTCTGCCCTCTGCCTTCTGCCCTCTGCCTTTCTAGCTAAACTTCTCACTCCTCACGCTCATGCCGTCCATAGACAACGCCCACGATCGCCGCAAGCAACAACCAACCCAGTAGATTGATGCGAACATCAAACAGTGTGATGTCTAGAAAGCTAAAAAGTGCGCACCCTGTAAAAGCAACCAGGTAACTGAAATAAAGCAAGCGATCGCTCACATCATTAGCTGCAAAGCGGCTGAGAGGGCGCTCAGAGATAAGGAGGAGGCTACCCTGAACCACTGCCCAACCAACCAGACCAAAAAATAAGAGGGCACTTGGAATGCCTGTTTCCGCTGCCAGCATCAACAGCAAATTATGGGGATGCCCAATGAAATACTGCATGTGTTCCTGATACAGCGGACTAAAGTTGCGTAAGCCCCACCCCGTCAAAGGGTGCTGCTGGGCTAGCGACCAGGCAAACTGCCACTGGGTACTGCGGAGCTGTGCCACAGGACGATCGGTATAAAGCTGATCGGTCAAACGTGCCCAGAAAAAGGCAGGGACGATCGTGCGTAGCCAATCCCGTGTGGGTGGAGGAGCAAACGCCGCGCCCAACGCACTACTCACCACAACGCCCACCCCAATCAACAGCCAACGCCAGCCTAAGTACAGCGCATACGCAAGACAAGCAAAAACTGCGATCGCCCAGGCATTGCGAGAATCGGTCAGGATGAGGGCGATCGCGTTACCAAGAACCGCGATTGTAAGGAATATTTTGGTTGAAAGGGAGTAGGGAATAGGGAATCGGGAGTGGGGGATAAGGGGTACATCCTGCCTCCTAACGTTCTTAATGTCATTACCTGCTTCACCTGCGGAGCCAACAACGTTACCGTCTGCTTCCTGCCTCCTGCCTCCTGCCTTCTGCCTGCCCTCTGCCTCCTGCCTTCTGCCTTCTGCCTTCTGACCACCCAAAAACGCTTCTATCCACAAGCCTAAACTTAACGTGAATGTGATCGCCAGGTAGCTAGCCAGAACGTTGGCATAGAAGAAAATCGAAGCCATTCGCCCCGGTGGGGTGCCTGTTGGGTCGATCGTCCAACTCACAAGCCACAAAAGGTTCACTCGCCCTGATAAGCCAAAGAACAACTGCCCCAGGCCAATGACCACGACAGGTAGAGAACCAATCACTATCAGCCAGGCCAATCGACGCAATTGAGCCGGTGTTCGTATAAGCTCACTCAGCCCTGCAAAAGCAAAAAAGAATGGCAGGAAATTAAAGAGCCCTAAAAGCGCATCCAGACGCCGATATGCGAATAAGGTACTGAGTAGCATGAGGAGCGCTAGTCCTGCCCAACCCCAATTGAGAGGACGACGAATAATCACAGGAAAGCGCTGCTTCCAGGTGCCGATCGCGGCCAGTAAAAGCCCCAGACTGCCTAACAACGAACTGAATGGCAGCAGCAAGACTGCCCATTGCGTCACAGTCCAGACGGTTTGGAGCCGAGGATGACGTTGAGTTGGGAACCCAACCTTTAACCAGTGGCCAAATGTCATCGCTCGCCTACCTGGAACCGATGACAGCGTCGTTGAAACGTGAGATTGCGATAATTAGGCAAGTTCAAAGCACTCAGTACGGGTAAGGCGGATCTGCGCAAGGGCGTAAATAGTAGGAATGATACGACCATAGTTGGTCGCGATCGTCCGCCAACCCAAATCGGCTAGAAACCATGCCCACATCGCTGGACCTACGACTGCAAAAATGCTGCGAACAGCCGTTAACCGTGCGGCACTGAGCGCCATCCCACGCCGCGCCGTTTGCAAGGCTACATAATTTTGTACTTGAGTTGCGGCGATCGCACCACCAGCTGCGACTGCTTGTTGAGCGACTTGATAGGTTGCAAAGTGAATGGCAAACTGCCGCGCAATTTGCTGTAACAGCAGCGGACGTAACACTGAACTAATGGCGATCGCGCCACTGCCTTTTGCTAACAGGCTGAGGGGATCTTGCTGAAGCGCCAGAGGAAGCTGGGGCAAGAGTTGAGAATTGGTGAGCGATCGTTGTAACCGAATCTTCAACGCACCACGTTCAGCCGCAGGCAGCTGCTTCCAGGCACGCGACAGCAGCGACAAAAAAACTTCTGCTTCCAGATCAACTGTAGACATCGAACCTTGATAAGGCAGTTTAAGATGCCGACAGACCTGAATTAAAATTTGGCGGTAGGTGAGCCGCTGCGTTTTCCGGCTCAGCACCGTTACCCCATCAGCCGCTAAAAACCGAAACCGTTCTTCTAACGAATTCAACCAGGCTGCACGATCCTGACTGCGTACCGCGATTGGGTCAGCAGCGTTCACATAATCTAGCGGATTAAACTTGGGGCGAAACAGAATCTCTGTCAAATCCTGCAACTCATCATCCGTTGCCAACTCTAACGCGGTTCTTAGTTCATCCACCCCTCGTTCCTCCCCGTCCGTAAATTGATTCTGCTGCAATTATTCTATCCAATGGGAAGAGGAGTGAGGAGTGAGGGATGAAGGATGAAAGATAAAGGCTAAAGGATGAAGGATAAAAGGTTTGAGTGAGTAGCGGTCAGCGGTCAGCTTTAAAGCCTTCTGCCTCCTGCCTTCTGCCCTCTGCTTTCCTTATAATCGTTCAACCATTTGAAAACACAGTCCAAGCAATGACAAACCCCTCTCTTGATTTTGATATAGCTGTGATCGGTGCGGGTATGGCGGGGTTAGCCTGTGCAAAACAGCTTCAAGCAACGGGCGATCGCGTCGTTGTTTTAGAAAAGTCGCGGGGTGTTGGCGGACGGATTGCCACTCGTCGGTTACACGAGACACTAGCAGATCATGGCACTTGCTATCTCACACCCAAAGGAGAGGCGTTTTGCCATCTGCTGGAACCATTGCTTGCAACAGGAGTTGTGCAGTCATGGACGGATATCGTTCACACATTGAGTCCGGATGGCACACTCAGCGAATCGCCTGCTGCAGAACGCTATCCACGGTACAGTGCGCCTGCGGGGATGACCGCGATCGCCAAATCCCTTGCCACCAATCTAGAGATTCGTTTGAGTCATCTGGTGCAATCACTCACGCTTGTGGACAATGCCTACTGGCAACTAACCGCTCAGAAAACCAATCCAGATCAGACAAAAGCGACTGAAACGGTTACAGCCAGAGCGATCGTGCTAGCGATTCCCGCTCCTCAAGCGTCAGCGTTACTCCAAACCTTGCCCTCAAATGTTCTGTCCGAAACGTTTCTACAACAAGTGCAAGATGTCGTGTTTGCCCCCTGCTTGAGCGTTATGGCTGGCTATACGCCCGATCACCAGCAGGATTGGGATTCGCAGTATCCTGGGGTGCGATCGCTCACCTTCATTAAAGACAACAATCTCGCATGGCTTGGGTTGGATAGCAGTAAACGCAGTGCACCAACGCAACCCGTTTTTGTGGTGCAAAGTACCGCTGGGTTTGCAGCTCAATATTTAGACGCGATCGACTTGCAACCCGCCGGGTATCAATTGCTGAAGCGATCGGCTGAACGGCTTGCACCCTGGCTGGCTAAACCAGACTGGCTGCAAGTCCATCGCTGGCGTTACGCCTTTGCCAGAACGCCCTTAACAGAGCCATATTTAGCCGCATCAACGCCAGTACCGCTGGTTTGTGCAGGTGATTGGTGCGGTGGAGCGAAGGTAGAACAGGCATTTTTATCAGGTCTAGCCGCCGCCAAGTATATGCAGCAAGCGCGTTGATACAGTTCTCCTCTCGTTCTAGCGGCTAGCGATCAGCCTGCGAGTTCCAGTTGTTAGTTGTTAGTTGTTAGTTGTTAGCGCATGAGCCGTTCCTGACTCCTTCTAAAAACTAGAAACTAACAACCAAAAACTCTCCTGCCTTCTGCCTCCAAACTAAACGCTTCACACGAAAACTCCCTAAAGCTGCAGGAGCTTCAGGGAGGAAAGCGTTGTTGATTTCTCGATTCTAGTCGGCAGCGCCTTCACCAGTCCGAGCAGCGCCCTCTTGATCACCCTCAGCCTCATCACGACCACCACCATCTGTGCGTCGTCTGCCAAAGCGACCTGTATTCGTTTTCTTACGAAACTTCCGTGCATACGCTTGATTACGGAGAGCTTTTTCTTTCTTTTGGTTGCGGCGTTTAGCCATGTGTACCCCTTATGAAACCACCGATGAGTGAGCAGCGAACATTCAGCACCCAAAAACCAGCCTGTATTCAAGCTGGTGAACGCTGATTTAAAACCCGAAGAAGTGAGAAATTAACTTTAACATAATCTCTTGGAGCAACCAGACACCAAAGTGGGTGAAGTTACTGCTGGGGCTGGTGTGCTTTGAGTTTTGAGTTGATTCAGAATGTCGCTGACAACCATGAGTTTTTATTTTCTGGTTGGTTCCAACTACCCATCATCTGGAGGCTTTCAATTCAAACCTCACCCGTTCGCCCGTTGCTTTCCTTCGGCTTCACGTCTTGCTTTTAGCTCACAATTCATTGTGTTTGATTAACAGCGCTGCCAGTTGTAAAGCCTCAGCGGGAGTCGTGATTTTTGCTTCGGCTCTGGCTAGTTGAATGGCTGCCAATAAGCGTCCAATGCGTGGGCCAGCGGGCAATTGTAAGGCTGTCATGAGATCTTGCCCTGTCAGCAGAGGGCTGGCATGGGCGACTGGATCCTTAGGCGTGAGAAAGCGATCGATCAGCGGCGCGATCGCCTCCAATGGTGCACCCAGCGAGATCGCTAGCAGGGCGATCGCAGGGAACGTCGCGCCAGCATTCTGAAAGAATTCGTACTGCTCTCGTAGGGAGAGATCAAGCTGCGTCAAGGGCTTGAGATTCCAGGTCGCGTTTTCAACGGCATTAGAGTCCGCCATCGCAACGTTTGCCTCAGGACAAAGTTGTGGCAGGCATCTCAGAATTGTACTGACGGCTTGAATTTCTGTACGGCTGTACTTCAATCGCTTGAGTTGCTGTTCGGCTTGAGTCACATTGGATGGCAGCAAACTTGCCAGCTTTGCCGTCGTTAGCCAGGTGCGGGTCGATCCAGAGAGCGTTAGCTCTGGCTTTGCAGCCGTCGATCGCTCCCCTTCAGAAAGCTGGCAGGGTTTGTGGCGCTGGTTTTTAGGAAGATTCCGAATGCGGCTGAACAATTCCCAGGCAAAGGCGGGTGTGATTTCTTGTAGCATGCCTGCCGAGTGGTCGATCGCCGCGACCAGCGCGAGACTTTGAGCCGTTGCCGCTGGAAACCAATCATTGAGTAGGGCGTCTTGCCATGCCATTGTGAGCCAGGTTGTGCCTCTTGTAGAACTTAGCAAGTAGTTAAGCTCTGATTGCACTCGCTCGGCTGCAATCCCTTGTAATAACGCTGCCAGTGCGCGGATGACCGATCGCGTCTCTGCTTCGACTGTAAAGCCAAGCTGTGCCGCCTGCCGATACGCCCGCAACAGCCGCAGAGGGTCTTCCCGCAAGTTTTCGGGCGATACCATCCGCAACTGATGTTTTTGCAAATCGGCGTACCCATGCAGGGGATCGAGGAGTTGATCGGTATGGGGATTGTAGGCGATCGCATTCACCGTAAAATCCCGACGCTCTAAATCCGCTTCCAGCGTTGATCCCACCTGTTGGGCAAAGTCTGCGGTGCCTTGCTCAAAGACGACTCGTGCAATCTGGCGTTCGGCATCTAGCAGCACAAAGCCAGCTTTATAATGACGCGCGATCGCCTGCGCCGTTTCGACCGCGCCCACAGGCATCACAAAATCGAGATCGAGATACTCACTTTCCCGCTCCAACAAGGCATCGCGCACAGTGCCACCCACCAAACACGCCGAGTGCGGCAACCAATCCAGGCTAAACGGCCATGTTTTGGGAGAGAGCGCAGAAGACACTGCTGGAACACTCAATTGATACTTCAAATCCAAACGCTGATTCAAGCCCGTCCAACCTAACAATCGCTGACACTACAATCTGGCGCTAACCTACTTGGCTTTGAAACCAATACGCGCCGTTACTCACTTACCACAGCCTAACGTTGCCAGCGGCTCTCTGTCCGGTAAGACGAGAATCATTGCAATGAAAATCAACTTGACAGCCGCTGCACGATGAGTGCGTCTGAGCTAGAGTAACAGAAAAGCATCTGACATTTTGAATGTTCACGCTTCGATGCGAGAGATTTAAGCCATGTGTATTTGCATTAACTGCCATTACGTCGATCGTTGCACCACCTACAACGCAGTCGAACATCAGCACCAGCAGCCTCACTTAACTGAAACACCGGACTTTGAGGCGACAGAACCCACCATTAACGTCAATATTCGTCATCAAGGCGAAATCATTGAGATGGAATGGGATGTCGTTGGTTGCCTAAGCTTTGCCGAAGAGAAGGGCAAGTGGTCGAAACTCCGTCCGGGTGAACTTGTGCCGACATGAGAAATTATTTGCGCTTTCGCCTGTAGAAACGTTACATGTAATGTCCCTATGAATCTGCATGTAGTGTCCTACGCATCATCAACGTTGCCGCGTAAGAGCTTGATTTGCCCACGCTTCGTTTTGCTGTCAAGTCGTTTGCACTGAGAACTACGGGATGGCTTGCTGGGTTTGCGCGGTTTGGGCAGAACGATCGCGCTTTTAATCATCTCCTGCAACCGCTTCAACGCGTCTTCCCGATTTTGCTCCTGGCTACGATGCTCCTGCGCCTTGATCACGATGACGCCATCTTTGGTCAGGCGGTGATCAGAAAGCTTTAAGATGCGCTGTTTGTAGCGATCGGGCAGCGAAGAATTGACGACATCAAAGCGAAGGTGGATGGCCGTTGCCACCTTATTCACATTTTGTCCCCCAGCTCCTTGAGAACGAATCGCACTGAGTTCAATCTCATGTTCTGGAATGCTGACGGTGTTAGAAATCTGTAGCATGAGGTTGGCGGGAAACGGAGCACGGTACGATCGTCGGTTCAAGGGGCATACCTTCAGCATAGAGCAGTCGATCCATTGCTGACTCTAGCAAGCGGCAGTTTCACGTTTTTACACCGCGATCGCTCAAGCCAACAAGCACGGTACGATCGCAACTATGAGCCTTGACCCAAAAGAATGGCAAAGCAGAAACCAGAAAAACCACTCACAGGAGCCGCGCTCGTCAAAGAAGTCTGTCGGCGCATTCGTGTGGCTCGTAGCTACTGGGATGCTCACAACAATGCAGCTTGTCGAGGGGAACGCGAGAAAGCATTGGCGCTCTACAACACCCTGACGAAAGAGCAGAAAGACCAGATTCCACAAGCCCTACGCGTTTGGTTACGCTACCGCAGCGAAAAATATTTCGGCGCACATCGCACGTCACCCAGCAAGTAAGGCTTTCTCCAGGCTTATACACCCACCAACCTGGCATCGCTCAATTTTGTTCCAGCGAAGGAAGCTCTCACGTCCAGCCACTGCATTAGCTATATCTCTGGACTGACATCGCTCAAGCTGCTGTGAAGTGTCCGTTTGGGCGATCGCGCCTCAAATGCCGTAAGTTTGCAAATAGGCTGTAATCAACGTCTTGGTTTCTGCTACCAATGCTTGCTGCTGGGGCGATCGCGAGTGAATGACAGCCACAGCAACTCGTTGGCCGCTTTGAAGACGATCGTGGCAATCAGTTCGCAGCGGTCTGCATCAAGCTCAGGCTTGCGTTGTGACAAAAAAGCAGCCAGCCCTGTCAGCATCAACTGGTCGTATTCATTCATCACACTGGCATCGGCAACGGTCATCAGATCAATCAATTGCCCCAGTACTGCACGATAGCCAGGATGCGCCTCGGCAAAGTGCTCAAAGGCATCGATCATGCGATCGACGTAGGTCGCAATGGCTGCGTCTGCCAGTTCCGCATGAAGTTGGACAAACATGCGGTATTCCTGCTCAAAGTAGCGATTGGCGAGTGCCCGCACGATCGCAGCCTTGTCTGGAAAGAACTGATACAGCGATCCGACTGGAATCTCGGCACACGTCGCGATCGCATTGCGTTGGAAGTTACAGAACGGGAACAGGTGCTTGCAACTGTCCCAAGTCAACAACGCCCGTTTTGCCTGCCGGAAGTTCAAACGGTATGACCGCCTTGGAGTTTGCGTACAGCCGCAACTCGTAGCGACCAGGCTGCAAGCCTGAGAGCGCAAAGCGACCCACCCGATTGGTAAAGAGATTGACCGATGGCCAGGCAGCATTGGAGAGCGATCGCACTTCTCCCGCTTGCAACGCGATCGGCTGCCCATTCGGATTCAGCAACGTGCCACGCACAAAAACAGTGGGATCACTGCCCACCTGAATCAATGTGCCACTCTTGTAGGTTGGTAGCAGGTAATAACGATCGCGACCCAGATCATAACCCAGCGGTAATTCAGGAGCCTCCAGTTGGAGGGTAGAGACTCGATACGGTTGCAGGTTAAGCACCACGGCTGGTCCCAGCGCGTCGGCACGCGCCACATAGTTCCCTGATCCCGGAGTGATGCCAACCGTACGACCTTTTAAGGCAGGATTCCGAGTGACGATCGCAAAACTGCCCATCACCGGACGCGACCAGCCAAAGCGCCCACCCGCAAACACGATCGCCGTGCCAAACGTCAGCCGAGTAGCATTGACGCTCTCACCGTTCTGAGTGCGAGCAAACAACCCATCCTGCACTAACTCCACATTGGCACGATAACCCGTATAAGCCAGATCGCCCTTGAAACCATACGTATCACCATCGCTAGAGAAACCCACAGAGGCATTAATCCCCTCCACTGTCTGCGGAGAGCTATAGTTCCAGGTCAGATTGCTGACTGGACGCTGAGTATTGCGCACATCGGTACTGGCTTGAAGGGATTGCCGTTGTCCAGGCAAAAGCCACGAAAGATTCACAAACGCACGCGTTTCATCCTGTCCTGTGACATTCAGCGTCTGGCTCAGCGTCAAATTAACACCTAACCCATTGGCAAACGCTTTAGACAGCCCAATACTCACCTGGTAAGCAGACGATGTGTCTCGACCCACTTGATAGCGAACGTTGAGCCGACCATTCATGCCCCAAAATAACTTTTGGCTGTAGTACGCAGACAGATCCCAACTGGTGCTGTTGTGAGGTTCCAAAGCCGACAGCGTTGTAAACTGTGCCCCCCGGTACTCTGCTGCCAGACCAAAGCGTCGTTGCTGTGGGTTACCAGCGCCAGATTGGACATAGTCGTAGCGCAGTCGCATCGCGTAGTCATTGCCTGCCTGGTTGGCATGGCTCACCGCCGCATCCCACCCGACGTTGCCCAGAGGCGTTGCCCACACCCCTTCAATCCCTGCCAGTTGTTGCTGCAAACTGCCTTGAAAATAGCCGCCCAGCGTCAACGTTTCATTCACCCCCCAGCGATGAGACAGCGTCAGAACGGGCTTTCCCCAGTCATAGGCATACCCATTACGCTCAACGGCTGTCGGAAAACCCAGACTGTAAGCAAACTGTTGAAACCCCGGTGCCAGCAAACTATCTGCAACCGATGTTGAAAAGTCTAACCGCTGTACCCGACCGACTGGATCGGTAATGATGAGCTGCACATTGTTGAACCCTGTAGCCAACGGTAAGTTGCGGATATCTTGCGGTCCGGCAGGCAGCTGCAAGGTCTGCACTTGTTGCCCATTGCTATAGACTTCTACTCTAGAGGGCTGCGCTAGAAAAAATTGGAATTCACTGATGGGGCGAGTTACTAGATAGGGTTGCAGCGAGAAGTTACGGGCAACCGTCATACCAAACATCGGGCGGCTCGTTTGATACCCCGTCACAGGGATAGCTAGATCCCCCACCAGATAGCGAATGGCCTTTGCCGGATCATCCCGCACCAGGCGCAAATCGCCCCGCCGCCAGGCGGGTTGACCATTTTCGCTAAAATTAGCAAACCCTTCCAGTACCCAGCCTTTGATATTAATTGCGCCCTCGAAGTCGAGCTGTAAGGGTTGCCGCCCCAACTGGGTGCTTCGCCCTGACCAGACAAAGTCCTGCCCACCCCGTAGGTTAAGGTAGCCGCTCACTGGACTGGGGGGTAAGGCTTCCTTTGCTTCTGGAGGAAGGTTCCCCAGTTGCCCACCCACAAGATTGGTTGCCCGTTGGGCGGGTGGAACCTGGATTTGGAGTTCCAGGCGACGATCGTCAAAAATAGCTCCCAACCCGCTCTCGCGCAGCACCTCCAGGGAAAGATTGCCCTCTGAATCAACCGCTGCCTGAAGTTTTGACTGGATATCAGGTCGCACCAGCGTTGCTATTTTTTGCAAAAAAGGGGCTGCTTGCAAGCGAACGGCTGGAGTACCACCAGGGGTCAGGAGCACAAATAGTTGCCCCTGTTCCTCGCCATTAATCGAGAAAGGAATGGGTAGCCGCTGGGTTCCTTTCAAGACACGTGGACGTTTAAAGACCTGCTCAAAAAGCTCGTCTTCGGTCGGCGTTCCTGGAGGGACTGTTTCTGGTTGACTCTGCGCGGTGGGTTTGGTAACTCCTAGAGCTGGAGTAGACGTTTCTGGAGGGAATCGTTCTGGCTGGCTCGGGGCAGCAGGTTTGGGTACCGTTTGAGCGGAAGCCTCCGGTCGGGTGACTTTCTGCGGGGAGGCTGCTAATGGAATAGAACTGGAGCGGCTAATGGCTTGAGGCGGAAGCCTCGATGCAGGAGCGTGATCCGATGGCGCACCAGAAAGGATAGCTGGCGGAGACGGAGCCTGCCCAGAATGTAGGGGGGCAGGAACGGGAAACATGCGTACTGAAACCCTGAGTGCTAGGGCGCTTACTGGTTGGCATCAAACTCAAAGGTGGCGGAAACGGGTCCCACTGGAAAAGCGGTTGGGCACGCAAGGGCAAACTGGCGCTTACTGCCTGCCAGCATATTTTCGCCATTGACTCCTTTGAGTTGGTCGGGCAAAAGATTGACCACTTTGCTCTCCTGTCCAACAGGTGCCAGGTGAAGTTTCAAGCCACTGAGATAGGTGTGGGCAGTGCCCTGATTGGCAAAGGTCAGCAGTAATTGATTCGCCTTCCCTGGGGTAGCTTGGCAGACTGCCTGTTCGACAATCACTTTAGGAGCCGCTTTGTTGGGGGTAATAAAAATTGAGCCAACATAACGGTAGAGTGCTTTCAGCTTCACGATCGCGCCCCCTTGATTTTGCGCAACTTCAGGCAAGTTAATCGGGAGTTGTTCGGCAATAATGCGATATGCCAACTCTGCCGATGGATTGGGATCGCCCAGCCAGGTGACGCGAACGGTCTGTGATGTCCCTGGTTTCAAGAGCATCTGCGGTGGATACACTACAAACTCTTCTTCAGCACTGGGCTGCGTCTCGGTTCCATCTAAATTAACCTGCCGTTTTGCCATGTGGATTTCCACTGCCACGGGTTGATCGCCTGTGCTTTCAATCCGAAACGATCGAGTGGCTCCTGATCCAGCAGGCGTAAAGACCATGCGAGGCGGAGATAACCGAAAAGCCGCACCTGCAAGGGCAGAGTGCGTCCCGAACAAACTCAATCCTATAGCGAGTGGCAACGTCCATTTGAAGCCAAAAAAATTCCCCATCATTCATCCTCCAGGGCGTAACGGGAATAGGAGAACCAGCTTGTTGCAATTGAAGAATGCAGAGACACGTTCAACAACTGGTTCTATTGGTCATTGATTGATTGATTGATTGATTACTGACTGGTGATGGTAAAAATCAGAGTGTCAGTATAGGCACCGGCTGGTTTGCCATCGATCGCGCCTGCACCAATAGTTCCCAGGACTGGATAATGACAAACACCGGGTTGATTACAGGTGAGGGTGGCAGTTGTTTTGGCAGTGGCATCATTGCCAGCAGCGAGATCGACACTGGCACCATCAACCGTCAGCGTGTAATTGATCGTGTCGTTACTGGTTGCAGACTTTAAGGCACTGTGGTTGAGCGATCGCACCTGGAGATTCCATCCGTTTGCATTATCCGACTGCACATCGACTGTCCCAAAGTTCTGGTTTGGATTCCCCGCCACTGGATCAAAGACAAAAGGACTACCAGGCGTATAGTGGACTTCTTCAAGTGCAGTTGCAGAGCGAGTGTCCAGAAGGTTTAACCCCAGGAAAACCAGCAGTGACCAGCCTATAAAAAGTCCTGCTCGCATGATATAACATCCTTCAATATGCACCATGAAAATTGTTTGAAAAGGCGACGGCTTAACAAAAATAGACCTTACAAAATGAACGCCTCAATATGTGATTAGTCTCGCTTTCTTCAAAGTCAGGCAGCTTGAAAGTCTGCTTTTGAGAGAGGTGGGAATCTTGTTCTCTGTAGCCCAAAAAAAAGAACATTGCTGATTGTGGAGGAGAGATTGCAACAACCAAACTGGAATTGCAAAATCACTTTCACTGGTTCAACAATGCCCTTGAATTGCCATCGTGGTTATGTTTGGGGTGTAACAAGCATTCATCTCCGCATTTGAAGCGTGCTACACCCCTTGTGTGACTACTTGTTCGTCAGTGTGAAGGTCAGCGTATCTTGATAGGTGCCAGCAGGGCGACCGTTAGAGTCAGCTGCAGCGATCGTTCCTTTCACCGCGTAATCACCGCCACCAGCGGCTGCATCGGTGAGCACGGAGACATCTTTAACCGTTGCCTTAGCCAATGCTGTACTCACAGTGACAGCGGTTCCGCCGACTTTCAGTGAGTAGGGAATCTGGGCGACTGGAGTCACTGAGGCATTTTCTAAGTAGCTACCATTCGTCGACGCCACTTCGAGTGTCCAACCAGCGTTATCGTTTGATTGCACATTGACGGAACCAAAATCTTCATCTGTTTGGAGCGTGTTGGGCACAATCGTCAGTGAGGGACCTTTGACATAGTTCACATTTTCAATCGCTGTGATGGTTCCTTGCTGAGTATCATTATCGCTGGCAGCAAAAGCAGCAGGAGAGAAAGCGGCGGTAACGGCACCAACCACGAAACCAGAAGCGATGAGTGTACGAAGAACGGTTTGGATAGACATAATAGGCCTCTAGTTTTGACGGTTTACAACAATGAATTGATGGACGAAAGCTGTGTTTAAATTGAGTGCTGCATTCGTAGGAAGCATTCAAATCATCAAGCAGAGGGCTTAAAGCAAAAACTGAATTGTTTGTTCAGCGAATTACTCTTTACTATCTTTCAGTTGTTTTGTCCTGCGCTTTATCGCTCAACTGATGTCACTAATTTAGCCCTAGTTCCAGCAGGAGCCATCAGTATAAATCCTGGTTTTAGTAGTCGAGTTATTTCTAATAGAAAATAGAGGCTTTTGACTATAAGGAGTAAGCCTTTACTCTTCGAGTTCGGAGTAGATTTTCTAAAGCTTATCGGTTAAATAATTGACTACTTATCGTTAGAATACGAGCGATTCATTGCCTTTATCTCCGCTTGATAAAAGCCTGGGTAAGTTACCGAGTCGAACACTCGTATCCGATATTTTTGGGAAATTAAACCCATCTGAAACCAACAAAAATAGCAACGGGTTGCCGGAACAGCGCAACGGAGCATCAATCAACTCTAGTTAATTGGTGTCAATTGGGTAGTCCTCACGCTGCCGTGATGGAGAAGTAGATCTTCTTGCTGTTCTTCTCTCATGCCTACCTTATCTATGCGTCTTCCCAGATGGTTTCAAGGCAACTGTTCGGTCTGTCCTCCAGGGTTTCAGAGAGTCATCGCATCGATCGCCGCATGCCGCGATGCTGCCTCAAGGAGGGCTGTGCTTGACTGTGGTGGCCGCCTAAGGGTGCCAAAAAACGGGTATGCAAGGCAGGCTGCTAGAACCCTTTGACAGTGGCAGTTGTTGCTAAGCGAAAAGGGATATCAACAAAGAACCCTTCGTTGATGGCAGTTAGACAAACAATAGATAGCTTGCACCATTTCGGTGATTCGCGTGGATGATGAATGGGACAAGGCTTCATTCATACTCAGAGAGTGGTGCGCTCACAGTTGCAACAGTGAAGCTTTTTGTCTGAGACTCTACTGCTTGTTTGTCCCACCCAAGGCAATCTGCGATGCCGTTTCCCGTTTATCTGAACGTTGGTCCCTGGCAAATTCACCCGCACCCTGTCTTTGAATCCTTAGGGTATGCGGCGGCATTCCGCTTGCTACTGTGGCAGGTCAAAGCGGATTCGATTCCCTTCGCGCAGCGCAGTGCCGTTATGATCGGGGGGCTAGTCGGAGCCTTGGTGGGTGCGAAAGGGTTGGTCTTGCTACAACATCTTGACCTGTTGTGGGCGCACTGGCAGCAATGGCTGTTGCTCCTTTTGCAAGGAAAGACGGTGGTGGGCGCACTCTTAGGTGGGTTGGTGGGGGTGGAAGTGACGAAACGCTGGCTCGGCTTCACCCAGTCCACAGGGGATGCCTTTGTGTATCCGTTATTGGTCGGTACGGCGATCGGACGCATCGGTTGCTTTCTCACAGGGCTCAGCGATCGCACCTATGGCATCGCCACGACCCTACCCTGGGGTGTAGACTTTGGCGATGGCGTCGCGCGCCACCCCACGCAGTTGTATGAAATCGTGTTTCTGGTCGTTTTGGCCTGGGTGATCTGGTTGCGTAGCCGCTATCCGTATCGATCGGGCGCGCTGTTCCAGCTTTACTTTGCCGCCTATTTGGGGTTCCGCTTCCTGATTGACTTTCTCAAACCTGATTTTCACCCTTTTCTGGGGCTGAGTGCGATTCAGGTTGCCTGCCTGCTGGGGCTACTGTATTGCATCCGCCAACGGTTTCAACGCTTCCTTCCTTCTTCCTAACCTTATGCCTACTCGTCCCTATCTGTTCTACGCTCTGACTAATAGCCTCTGCTCGCAATGCCTGGTCAAGGTGGAGGCAAAAATCATCTTTCAGGATGGGGGCGTGTATCTGGCGAAGCATTGTCCCACTCATGGACGGGAGGCGGTGCTGATTGCCGATGACATTGACTATTATCGGATAACGCAGGCATTCATCAAGCCAGGGGACATGCCGCTGCGGTTCAACACGCCCATCAAGTACGGCTGTCCTTATGACTGTGGTCTGTGTCCCGACCACGAACAACATAGTTGCCTGACCCTGATCGAGCTGACCGATCGCTGCAACCTCACCTGCCCGATTTGCTACGCCGATTCGGGTGTAGATGAGCGGGAAAGTACTCACCAACCACGTCGCCATCGCAGTCTCGCTGTCATTGAGCAGATGCTGGATGCTGTCGTGGCAAACGAAGGCGAACCCCAGGTAGTGCAGCTCAGCGGTGGCGAACCGACGCTGCATCCAGACTTTTTTGCCGTGATGGATCTGGTTAAGGACAGACCCATTAAGCACTTGATGATTAATACCAACGGCTTGCGGCTGGCTCAGGATCGGGCTTTTTGCGATCGCCTCAGCCAGTATATGCCGGGCATCGAAGTGTATTTGCAATTCGATAGCTTTGAAGAGCATGCTTTACGAGAGCTACGCGGTGCCGATTTACGCGCGGTGCGGGAACAGGCGATCGCCCACCTGAATGAATTCAACCTCTCCACAACGCTGGTTGTCACCCTCAAAAAAGGCTTGAACGATCACGAAATCGGCAAAATCATTGACTTTGCTTTGCAGCAGCGCTGCGTCCGGGGTGTGACCTTCCAACCTATTCAGGTGGCAGGACGCTTAGAGGGCTTTGAGCCAAAGCGCGATCGCTATACTCTGACTGAAGTGCGCCGTGCCATTCTGGAGCAAAGTCCCCACTTTCAACCCCAGGATATTCTGCCGGTTCCCTGCCATCCCGACTCTTTAGCAATGGCCTACGCCCTCAAGCTCCAAGGCAAAGTGATTCCACTCACGGGCTTGTTTGATGTACCCACCTTTGTCGATCTGGTGCCCAACTCCGTCCTTTACGAGCAGCATCCAGAACTCAAAGAGCGGATCTTTGAACTCTTTTCCACCAGTCATTCGCCCGTTTCGGCAACGGCATCGCTCAAACAATTGCTTTGTTGCTTACCTTTGGTGCCAGTGCCCAGTAGCTTCACCTATGAAAATATTTTTCGAATCATGATCGTGCAGTTTCTCGATGCGTATAACTTTGATGTGCGATCGGTGAAACGCTCCTGCATTCATATCGTGCATCCTGATGGGCGCATCATTCCCTTCGATACCTATAACCTGTTCTACCGGGAGGGCAGTGCTGGGTATGACATGGTGACCCACATGCAGCAAAAGCCAGCGTCTGTCTAGAGCCTTTGTGACGCATGTCTGACCTGACTGCCAGGACTTAAGCACAGGAATGATGAGGATGAGAAACACGCAACCAGAGGGGCCGGGTGGAATCATGGAGGGACTGCTGTTACTCTGGGTCTTCCATGTTCTGGCAGGCGTTCTGATCTTTTTCCTGGGACCCCTCATTGCTGCCCGTCTAGGCTACACTTTTGTTGCTGCTTGGAATGTTGGCTTTCTGGGCCTTTGCTTTTGGCAGTTGCTCTATGTCGTGCCGCTGGTAAGGAAGCTAAACCGGCAAGGCAAAACTGCCACAATGACTGGAGTCATCATTGGTGCCCTCCTTACTGCTCTAGCCGATGGCGCTTGCTACCTAACAAGCACTCGCTAAACGTTTACAACGACGGACCTTAAAGGTCCTAAGCAGAGGACTGATGATGACTGAAAACACCGAACCCAATGAACCGTTTGAGATCGTTAAGGGGGTGTTATTACTCCTGGGTTGTCATATTCTGGCGATTATATTCATCTTTCTTCTGGGTTTCATCATCGCTCCTGTGCTGCAAGGAGGCTACGCCATTCTGGGAGTTTGGCTTATTGGTGCCATGGGCTTCTTGTTCTGGCAGTTGCTTTACGTGCTGCCGCTGACCATCTGGCTCAGGCGTCGAGGCAAAATTGGCATGATGAAAGGTGTCATCATTGGTGCTGTGATCACGGCGCTGTTAAACGGTGCTTGCTATCTAACGCTCGCCCGCTAAACGCTGACAACCCTTGTGCTTTCTTACCTTTGCTGGCTTCTGTGCTTCACTTACTACCAGGTAGAGATGCAAATACAGCACGTTTACCGCTCCCACGTTTGCTTCCCCCACTGATTAACTCTTGAATATAAGTTAATGTTTACCGTCGAAAAGATGGGTGTCGCGTCTTGATGTTTTTCCGGGTCAGCTCCTTTACCCGGAACCAGATAATCCACTAGGCGTGCGCTGGCTTGGCCTCTGGACGGATAGCAAAACGCCAATCGCGTTTCATGGCACCAACCAGGAAGAACTACGGGGTCAAGCGGTGTCTCACGGCTGTTTGTGGATGCGGAACCAGGATGTGACGGCAATGTTCGATCACGTCAGCATGGGTACAACGGTAGTCGTAGAGCCTTGAGGTTGCGTGGGTAGCCTTGAGGTTGGTCAGGCAAAACTGACTTAACAATTTGAAGTCATTTAAATCCAACACTTTCCTTCCACCGTATCCGGGGGGAAGGCATTGGTATGCGTTAAAAACCTGGCATTCGCAAAAACAGCACCGCTCATCCGGGCAAACCACACCCGTTAGCGGCATCAGTTTGTGCTGCCAAATTTTCTCATGCGGGTGACTCTCAAACCTCATCGCACTCAGCTTAAGGTAACCGTTCTATGAACAAGTTGGCGCAGGCAGTAGCCGTATCGGTTTTTGCGGTAGGGCTGTCTTCTGGTCAGGCAAAAGCAGTGACATTCAGCCAGGTGGGTGACACGGGGCAAACGCTAGACACTGCTCAAGTGATTCCTGCTGGGTCGCAGTCTCTGGATGCCATCACTGGCACGCTTTCAGCACCGAATGTAATTAATCTGTTTCGCATCGTGCTGGTGGGTGGTCAAACATTTTCGGCGACGACCATTAACGCGAATACGTTGATCGAATTACCGATCGACCAGCAGTTAGGGTCGCCCACGACTCTGCTGCCTGATCCACAACTCTTTTTGTTTGACGTGGGTGGTCGAGGTGTCTATGGCAATGACGATAGTTTCGGCACGGCTCAAGCCTCTTTGCCATCAGGTGGCTTTGCGCCAACGGCACCGGGCACCTATTTTCTGGCGATCGCCAGTTCTGGGTATACCCCAGTCAGCGCAGGCGGCAACATTTTTGGTGCTGTGGATGCCAGCGGTATTTTCACAGCTACCGGGGCAGGCGCAGCCTCGCCGCTGACAGGGTTTGCTGGTGATGGCACCGCGGGCGGCGACTACCAGATCAACTTCACTGGCGTGACTGCTGGCAATGCGGCTGGTGTACCAGAGCCAAGTGAAACAGCGGGTCTGCTTGCCGCTGGTGCTTTAGGCATTGCTTACCGGATGAGGAAGTTGCGCCAGCAGAAACGTCGATCGCTCGTTTGATGGGTTTGCGGTGAGGAACGCGATCGGCAGTAGGAACAGCTCCGGGCACGACGCCTGCCCTCACGTGAATCGGTACACGTTTACTTTTTCAGGAAACTACCACTTTCAGGAACCTACCATCATGCTATTAAAGCCCCGCCCCCCCAAAGATGAGACCGAGACGACTCCAAAGGCTGCCCTCTGGAAGCGCTTTTTAACCGCAGCACCAATGCGCTTGAGCCTGATTGCGCTGGGCATGATCATTACGGCTGGTGTGGCAACGCAGTATGTGCGATCGTCCGACCACGATGACGGTGAAGTGGATACCAAAGGTCGCAACCTGAACCTGACCGATTTGTATGTCTTTCGTGAAAATGATCAGAATCCCAGTGCTTCGGACAGCGATCTGGTCTTCGTGATGAATACAAACCCGCGATCGCTCGCCCGTCAGCAATATTACTTCAGCACGCGTGCCCGCTATGAGTTTGAGGTGACTCGTGCGACGGATAAAGACGCAACCCCCACTGGGCAAACAGACGTACTGCTGCGGTTTGAATTTGGTGCGCCGGATGCCAAAAACCAGCAAGAAATCAAGCTCACGACCATTCGTGATGGCAGTAAACAAACGGCCGTAGTTGGCAAAACAACACCCCTTGCTGCCGACCCTAGTACGGCACCGATCGTTAATCAGGTCGCACTGGGAGATACCAATCTGGCAGTCTTCGCCGGTTTGCGGGAAGATCCCTTTTTCTTTGACGTTGAACAATATTTCCGAGTACGCGCTGGCGCAGCAGGAACAGGTCCAGCGGTGGGTTTCCGTCCTCCAACAACCGCGATCGATTTTGCGAAGGGCTACAACGTGAATGCGATCGCAGTGCGCGTTCCCATCAAGTTCTTGCAAGGTGGCAGTCAGGCTAAGGTGTTTGACGTGTGGGAAACCATCTCGGTTCCAGGCACAAACGGCAAATACACTCAGGTCGAACAACTCGCACGTCCCGGCATCAACGAAGCGCTCTTACGCACCAATGCGTTGCTCAATGCTTATAACAGCGTGGGACCTGACTTCGTAGCGGCGGCACTGGCAGGTCAACAACCCGCTGCCAGCATTGCCGCGCCAATCGTCACCGAAGCGAAGCAAACCTTACTGGCAGTCGGTAACAGTGATGCTCGTGCCAATGCCTTGCTGGGTGCGTTTTTACCTGACGTGATGCGGATTGATACAACGGGACCGAGCGGTTACGCGAACGCCCTGAATGCGAAAGGGAGTCCGATTCGTGGTCGTCTGTTGAAGGATGATGTCATCGACATCACATTGAGTGTGGTCACCAATGGCGCGCTGCCGACCGACAACGTGTCCTACGACGGTACTCCGGGCAATCCGTCTCAGGGCCATCACCCCTTAGTATCCTCCTTCCCTTACCTGGCGTTGCCGAACTAGCTTCAAAGAAACCGGGTTTCTCAACAAGAGGCTGCTGTTTGAGCCTCCAGACTTCTAGAAACCCGGTTTCTGGATCAATCCGATGATTCCACAGCATCGACCAAACAAAGGGGAAGGAAGCAATGGAGTATGGTCAGAATAGCTTTGGGCAGGTGCTTTCAAAGCGCTTGAAGAAGATACCGCTGGTAGCGTTGCCGATCGCTAGCCTTGTGCTTGCCCTGCCGATCGGCTGGAACCTCTGGACGGCACTCAACCGTGCTCAACTCCCAGCGCCTTATCAGTATCACTTTGAGCGACCACTGCCTGGAAGTGTCACCCAACGGTTAGAACAAGAAATTGCTTTTTATCAGGAGCGTATCCGTCGCGATCCAGAGACTGGCATCGATCGTGCTTTTCTTGCCAACGCATATATCAAAATGGCACGAGCCACCGGCGAGATCAGTTGGTATCTGCTGGGTGAACAAACGGCGCAAGAATCGCTGGTAAAGCTGCCCTTTTCAAACGATGGCGCACTGCTAGCACTCGCCAGAGTGGCGACAGCAAAGCACGCGTTTCGCGACGCGATGAAGCTATCGCAGCAAGCCAAACCGGGTCAAGACACGCTGACGATCGCGGTGATCGCCAATCTGGCAATGGGGCAATTAATACCTGCCCGTCAGTCAGCCGATCGACTAGTGGCGCAAAATCCTGACCTGGCTGCCCTGACGATGAAGGGGCTGGTTGATGTTTCGCAAGGTCACGATCAGGCGGCAATGCAGTCGTTTCAGCAAGGGCTGAAAGCAGAAGAACCTGAAGAAGCCGGTAGTTCTGTCTGGGCACGGACGATCTTGGGACGGCTTTACTTCAAGCGTGGGCAACTGGAAATGGCAGAAAAGCTCTACCGCGAAGCCTTGCGCGTCATGCCGCAATATCCGCCTGCCATGTTGAACCTGGCGGAACTGGAAGTCCGACGTGGCAACTATCAGACCGCCGAAGACCTTTACTCGACGATCGCGCTGACTTCGCAACGATCGCCCACGGTTTACGACCACATCGTTTTTCGAGGCATGGCGCGAGTCAAAGAGTTACGGGGAGACCCAAAGAGCACAGAGGAATGGCGCGATCGGGCAGAAGCTCGCTTGAGAAAAGATCTCACTGCCTTTGGACATCGGCGCGAACTGGCTCGCCTACTGCTGGAACGGGGTCGCCCTCAAGACTTGACCGAAGCCCTTAGCCTGATGCAGCAAGAAATTCAGGTGCGGCGCGATGCCGAAACGATGGATACGCTTGCCTGGGTACTGACTCGTCTGGGGCGCTGGCAAGAGGCACAGACCGCGATGCAAGAAGCACTTCGCTGGGGCATTCGCGATGCAGCGTTATTCAAGCGGGCAGGGACGATCGCCGGCACATTAGGCAACACCACTCAAGCAGAGGCGTTTTTCCAAGCAGCTCAAGAAACCGATCCTACCTTTGACGAGCAGGCGCAGAAAGCGCTGGGGTTGGGCGTGGGGCTACTTGGGTTGAATTGAGGAAAGGGAGAGGGGAGTAGGGAGTAGGGAGTAGAGTATGAAGCGCAAATGGGGTTTGGTTAAGGTTGGCATTTTTTCGTTTTTGGGTGCGTTGCTGCTGTCGATCGGGCTGGCAACGCCGGGACAGGCTCACTGGGCCGATCTGGCAGTAGCGAATGTGGCGGTTGGCAAAACCACGACGCATATTACGCTGACGTTTCCGACAGGACTGGTTGCCTCGGCGGATGACAATCGGGATGGCACGTTGTCTCCTGCTGAGGTACGTGCCCATCAGGCAGAACTCACAAGCTTCCTGGGCGATCGCATTCGCCTCACGGATAGCAAAGGCGATCCGGGCACACTCACCGTCACACCATCGGATACTACTGTGCTGCCACCGGATCAGCAAATCACGGCTGGTACGCATAGTACGCTCAACCTGACGTATACCTGGTTGCAACCCGTCAAGGGCTTAACGCTGCACTATGATTTATTCTTGTCAGGGGTGGCGACTGCACGCTGTTTGGCCACTATTAATACACCCGGACAGACACAGAGCGTGATCTTTAGCCCAGAAAGCAAAGAGGCGACTTTAATGGGCAAGACACCCTGGTATTTTGCGGGGGGCATTCCACTGGCGATTGCGGGCTGCTTTGTGTGGGGAGCCATGCACGCAATGTCACCTGGACATGGGAAGACGATCGTCGGCGCTTACCTGGTCGGCGCTCATGCAACGCCACAACACGCGGTGTTTTTGGGCTTGACGACAACCATCACCCATACAGCAGGCGTGTTTGCTCTGGGATTGGGAACGCTGTTTTTCTCCCAATACGTTCTGCCAGAGCGGCTGTATCCCTGGCTCAGCTTTATTTCAGGCTTGATTGTGGTAGATATTGGGTTACGCCAACTGATGCAGCGGTTGCGTCAAAATCGCCTGGCGAAAAAAGCGCTAGACCATCCGCACAGTGGGCACTCCCACAAGCATCAACATCAATCCACTCATAGTCATGTGCCTGAGTTCACTCATAGTTACGGGCATGCACCGTCTCACAGCCATGTAGAGCCACATAGCCATATACAGCCTCACAGCCATGATCATGACGACGCTCACAATCAGGCGCAGGATCACGACCCTCCGCACAGGCACGATCACCCCGTACACAGCCATGATCACGGTGATGGACATGTTCATTCCCACGTGACACCGGGTAGCGATGGTGCACCGGTCACTTGGCGGAGTCTCTTGGCCTTGGGCATTTCGGGCGGTATGGTGCCCTGCCCATCGGCTCTGGTGATGCTGCTCAGCGCGATCGCTCTGGGTCGTGTTGGGTTTGGCTTAGTGATGGTATTGGTCTTTAGCCTGGGGTTGGCAGGAACGCTGACAGCACTGGGGTTAATGCTGGTGAGTGCGCGTCATTTGTTTGAGCGTCTGCCGACTCAAGTTCGCCTCGCCCGCTTGTTGCCTGCGGTGAGTGCGCTGCTCATCACGCTGCTCGGTGTCGGCATTTCGACACAGGCAGTGATGCAAATCGGGCTACTCAAGCTGTCCTTTTAACCATTCGGTGGTTGCTATGTCGAAGCCTTTTTTGGCTGTGGGTGCCGCGATCGTCTGCACGTTTGTTTTAGGAGAAGCAGCGATCGCCCGTCCATTCCCATCCCTTCAATCTGAACCAACGTTGCAGCAAGATACCAATGCACCCCTTTGCTACATTCAATTTCAGGGCAGTAGCACGATCGATGTGAGTCACGTCTGTGGCAAAAAGGCTGGTGAAACACCTGTGAATGTCACGGCTGTAGCTGTTTCAGGTGCCACTCCACCTGTATTTGATCCTAAAGTGATGAATGCATCAACCACGGGGCAATGCAATTTCGTCGATGCCAACGGCAACCCCTGTCCACAGAAATAATTCCTTTAGAACCTACGCAAAAGCCATTTTGAACGATGGATGTTTGAGTTGCTGACACAGGTAATCATCAACTAAACCCATGCTTGAGTTGATGAATCGCCTATCCTGCTTGTTGAACAAAAGGCCAACAATGCTTGACTTAAATTGCCGCAAGCAGTCATTTTCGGCAACTTTACACCAGTAGAGCGGTATCAGCCAGAATGAGCACCCGAAAGGCACAGGTCAACTTTTGCGGCACAGTGCAAAGCAAGCGGATAGCAAGTTGGGCTGCACTGGGACTCCCCTTACCGCGCCAGACCCGAAAACCCCACGGCACCCGAAACGGTCCCACCACCGGTTCCACTGTTCTGGAAGAATTTTTATGGTTTCACGCCCTTTTCTCCCATCTATTGGCTCAGAAAGGAAGTAATTCATATGTACTAGTGAAAGGTATAGGTATCCCAATAAAATGAAAATTTTGCTTCAGTAAGATCCACACCGCGTAAATCAGCAGCATATAAATAAGCATCAGATAAAGCGGCAAGCCGCAGGTTTACCTCGGCTAATTTTGCCTCAGAAAGATCTGCATGCCAAAGATTGCATCCTTGACATTCTTTAGTGGCGAGCAAGCGCTGTAAGCGTTCATTGTTATATTGATGGTCTGTTTTACAACTGACGATGCTACAGCCTGTAGCACAAGCAAGCAGCAAAGCAGTCGTCAGCCAAAACATGAGTTTCATTGGGTTATATCCTGTTCGGCTATGGCACTGCCATGGTGTGTCCCATGACCTTATCGATCTAGACTGAGATCATCGAAGCTGCTGTAACGGTTTCTGCTTGGGCGATCGTGCCTCAAATGCCATACGTTTGCAGATAGGCTGTAATCAAAGTCTTGGTTTCTGCGACGAGTGCTTGCTGCTGCGGGCGACTACGGGTGAATGACAGCCACAGCAACTCGTTGGCCGCTTTGAAGACGATCGTGGCAATCAGTTCGCAGCGGTCTGCATCAAGCTCAGGCTTGCGTTGTGACAAAAAAGCAGCCAGCCCTGTCAGCATCAACTGGTCGTATTCATTCATCACACTGGCATCGGCAACGGTCATCAGATCGATCAATTGCCCCAGTACGGCACGATAGCCAGGATGCGCCTCGGCAAAGTGCTCAAACGCATCGATCATGCGATCGACATAGGTGGCAATGGCTGCGTCTGCCAGTTCCGCATGCAGTTGTACAAACATGCGGTATTCCTGTTCAAAGTAACGATTGGCAAGTGCCCGCACGATCGCAGCCTTGTCTGGAAAGAACTGATACAGCGATCCGACTGGAATCTCGGCACGCGTCGCGATCGCCCGTGTGGTCGTCTGCTCGTACCCCAACTCAATAAAAAGCTGCTCAGAGACATCCAAAATGTGATGCACCCGCTCCTGGCTGCGTGCCTGCTTCGGTTGCCGTCTCATAGCGGAGGCGTTTGAGCGATCGTTTGCCATGTTGAGGCACTCCCTTGACAAAACATGAACAGTGTTCGTATATTTTCAATATGAACAGTGTTCGTATTTTACTAGAGTTTCATCTCTGGAGGTTCTCATGTATTCCACTCATTTCTCCACAACGCACGTCTTCACTGCTTCAACTAGAACGGCATTGCAATCCATCGTGCATACCGTGAAAGGTATCAAAGCCTTTATCACGCTCTTGTTTGATGAAAGTGGCAACCTGGAGCCAGTTTGGGCTTTAAGCGATAGCCTGGTCGATAGTCCAGCGTTTCAACTCGCGATCGCGTCTATGAAAAACACCCCAGAGGTTGCTGCGATCCTGTCAGAACGCTATTCGGCTCCACCTCACGATTTAGATGCCTTGCTGCAATATCCCCAGGGTTCTCTAGGGCATGCCTATGCTTACCAGATGAAACAGTCAGGCTTTCAAACGTTTGAGCCGACGATCGTGCCGACTTCAGATACTCGTTATGTCGAGAATCGTTGGCAACAAACCCACGACATCTGGCATATCATCACTGGCTTTGATACTAGCGAGATCGGTGAAATTGGCTTGCAAGCCTTTTACCTGGCACAGTTTCAGCTTCCCTTAGCGAGTCTGCTCATTGCCAATGCACTGATTAGCGCGACGTTACTACAACCAAATGTGCTCAATGTGATGTTGAGCGCGATCGCCCAAGGATGGCAAATGGGCAAAACTGCCAGACCGTTGATTGCTCAAAAATGGGAAGACGCCTGGGAAAAGCCCCTCACTGTATGGCGGGCAGAGCTAAACGTACAACCTGTGACAGCCTAAACCAACATGTTTTGCAAACTGCTCTGGCGAAGCGTTCGCCTCACCTACCCCTGATGCTCGCTGGTCATCACTCTTTGGCGCATGACAACTGCAACAGATGTTCGCCGTAGCCACGCCACCGTTAAGTTTTGGAGGCTCTACAGCCGCATTGATTTTGCAACCTTACTGTCGATCGCGATCGATCTGAGCCAGCCTGAGTATTGGGTTTAAGAATACTGGGTTTAAATGGTCAGGCGATGCGCGACGACCAGAGCAGTATTGCTGAATGTATTCTGGATTACACCTTCAGGCTGACGTAGCCCAACAAAAACCATCTGACACTTAAAGGTATTGGAGAATTTCGATGGATGGTTCACATCATGACTTCAGATCATTCACAAGACAAGCCCGTTTTTCGTACGCCAAATCCGACTGAACTGAAAGCCGCCGCAGTAGAAGACTCAATTCTCGATCGCTATCCTCACGAAGCTGACAATGACATCAATGAGGAGCATCCTGAAGCTGAGAAGGCTGATGTGGTGGGTGCTGCAGTAGACGATCGTCCCGTTGCCGAAGAAACACGCAACAGCCAAACCGTGAAAGCAAACCTTTCAGGACATTAAAGCTGATAGCTAACCGCTGATAGCTAATAGCTGACTTGCAAAGCTAGCTTTCCACTACCGCATGTCGTAGCCAAACAGATTCGGATTGACATCACCAAGTTTCAGGTCAGCCAAGCCGTATTCTGCCCAACGCCGATCGACCATTGCTGCCACTTCTGGATCGGACTCTAGTGGAGTGTTCCAGATGCGATCGGTTTCAGGTGGAATCTTTGTCGTGGCATCAATGCCCATGCGTCCGCCTAGACCAGATTTTTCGGTTGCAAAATCCAGTGAGTCGAATGGCGTTTCGGGCAAGATGAACACATCACGTGCCGGATCAACCTTGGATGCGATCGCCCATACAACCGCACGCGGATCGCGGATATTGATATCCTTATCCACCACGATCACAAACTTGGTGTAGGTAAACTGCGGCAATGCGCTCCAGAAGGCAAGTGCCGCGCGACGAGCATGACCGGGATAGGCTTTATCGATCGCCAGAATCGCGGTCTTATAGCTCAACGTTTCCATTGGCAAAAAGAAATCCACAATTTCGGGCACCTGTTGCCGCAAGATCGGCGTGTAAATGCGGTTGAGCGCCAGTGCCATCATGGCGTCTTCCTTGGGTGGACGACCACTGAATGTGGTGAGATAAATCGGGTCTTTGCGATGGGTCATACAGTGAAAGCGAATGAGCGGTGCGGCTTCATTCACGCCACCATAAAAGCCCATGTGATCGCCAGCAGGACCATCCACCGCCGTTTCACCCGGAGTGATCGTACCTTCAAGCACAATTTCTGAGTCAGCAGGCACTTGGAGGTCTACCGTCTTGCACTTGGCGAGATGCACTCCTTCACCCGCGTACAGTCCTGCAAACAGCCACTCTGACAGGTCGATCGGTAACGGAGTTGCCGCCGCCATGATGAGAAGGGGATCAACCCCAAGCGCGATCGCCACTTCCAGCTTTTGCCCGCGTTCAGCCGCTTTACGAAGGTGGCGTGTGGCTCCTCGTACCGATAGCCACTGTACCGTCATGGTGTTTTTAGACTGCAACTGGAGACGATACACGCCAACGTTAATCGTTTTGTTTTCACAGTCTTTCGTGATCATCAACCCCAATGTGACCACTTTATTCGCATCGTCTGGGTATACCTTCAAGAGCGGCAGTTGGGTGAGATCAACCTCATCTCCTTTTAGCACCACTTGATGACAGGGAGGCAGCAGATCACGACTGGGCTTGGCTTTGAGCACGTCAAAGAGCGCTTGTCCGAGGGCGATCGCCTGCGGCACCGTTTTCGGTGGTCTGGGTTGATACAGCAATGCCAGTTTCTTACCCAACGTCTCTAGCTCGGCGGGCGTTTCCATATTCATCGCCCAGCAGACCCGCTCTACGGTGCCCATTACATTCACGGCCACAGGGTAAGGAGAGCCTTTCACATTCTCAAATAGCAGCGCTGGACCACCCTTTTGCAGCAATCGTTGAGCAATTTCAGCAATCTCCAGGTCTGGATCAACCAGCGCTGTAATCCGCCGCAGTTGCCCCCGTTGTTCTAGCTGTTTGATAAACCCGCGCAAATCTCTCGTCATGATGAAGCCATGTAAAGCATCTTTCTCATTATGAGGCGAGACTCTACGCTCTGGACGTTTAATCAGCAAGCTGAGCCTTTAGCAGGAGTTTGTACTGCTACAACTTGCGGGACTTATCTTGCTAAAAACAACGTTGCCACAATCATTAAGCCTAGTAAGAAACAGAACAAAACAGAAGCATAAGCGGATTTTATTAGATAAAACAAAAAATTAGTTTTATCTTATAAGTGTAGCGAGGCATTACATGTCATATTTGCTACTAACACAGAATGAGATTCAATACTGTGGTTAAAACTATTTCTCTTACTAAAGCTCTGTAACTCCTAAACAACGGTTTAAGTTTCATTAAGTGCTCCATTGACTACGTAGCTAGCGTCCGGTTGTGGCGCACATAAATGATACAATCCAATCTTTTTTGAGCGATCGCTGCTTATCCTTTTCACTGTGTTCTTATTGCTGACCTATGGTAAAGTTTTTATGAAATAAATAAAAATACCTGCGTTTAAGCAGTCATCTTTTGTAATCCCACGAACTGTTTTTAACTCTAGCTGTCGATAGAGTACAAGTCTCCTGAAATGCTTCTAAGGATGTTATTGAGGCTCGCCTAAGTGTTTCTAGGAAGTCCTGCACAGACTCACGAAATGCTACGCCATTTCTTGTACAAAGATGAGATTGGAAAGGTTTTATCTGATCGAAAGAGTCTTGATTTCTACTCTTTAGACGGGTTATTTACAGAATCTAGAGAGCCTAAGAGTCAATCCCTGGCACACGTTAACGCAAGAAGCGCTGCAATGATGCTAATGGTTGATTCTGCTTTCTCTAACTCCTGTAGTCCCTCTACGGAACGATGTTATCCCAGCAGTAGGCTTCTATATTAGGGTTTATTTGAAGTCGGAAAGCGAACATAATTAACGCTTTTCAAAATGACTATCCTGGCATTCGTCACGCTCGGTATGTGTCAACTCTAGTAGAAACAAAGTTCACAAAGCCATGATTTTGTCAAACCGCAAACGTATTGCTCTGATCTCCGTTCATGGTGATCCAGCCATTGAAATTGGGAAAGAAGAAGCTGGAGGTCAAAACGTTTACGTCCGCCATGTTGGTGAGGCTCTTTCGCACCAGGGTTGGCAGGTGGATATGTTTACTCGTCGTGTCAGTCCTGACCAGGAAGCAATTGTTCAACATGCGCCGCACTGCCGCACAATTCGGTTAACGGCTGGCGCTCAAACATTCATCCCACGTGATGAAATTTTTGAATTTTTACCAGAGTTTGTGCAGGCTTTCCTGCGCTTTCAACAACAGTTAGAAACCCCTTATTGTTTGATTCATAGCAATTACTGGTTGTCTTCCTGGGTTGGTATGGAGCTCAGTAAAAAGCTTTCTATTCCCCAAACTCATACGTATCACTCATTAGGTGCAGTAAAGTACAAAGCGGTTTCAACGATTCCACTCATTGCAAAAACGCGCCTTGCTGTCGAGAAGACTTGCTTAGAAACTGTTGATCGCGTGGTAGCAACCAGCCCTCAAGAGCGTGAGCACATGCGATCGCTGGTTTCAAGCCGAGGCAAAATCGACATCATTCCCTGTGGCACACGCATCGATCATTTTGGTACAGTGACGCAGGCAGAAGCACGTCAAGCCCTTGGTATTGCACCGGCTGAGAAAGTCGTGCTGTATGTTGGTCGGTTTGATCCCCGTAAAGGCATCGAAACGCTGGTGCGTGCTGTCCATCGTTGCCAAACACGAGCAACCGAAAAGGTGCGGTTGATCATTGGAGGCGGCAGTCGTCCCGGTCACAGCGATGGTGACGAACGCGAACGCATTGAAAGCATCGTGTCAGAGTTGGGGATAGCAGACATTACGCAATTTCCAGGCCGTTTAAGCCAGGAAGAACTGCCAACCTACTACGCCGCCGCCGATGTGGCCGTGGTGCCCAGCCACTATGAACCCTTTGGATTGGTCACGATCGAAGCGATGGCATGCGGTACGCCTGTCGTTGGCAGTGATGTGGGTGGCTTGCAGTTTACCGTTGTGCCCGAAGAAACAGGGTTGTTGGCACCTCCCAAAGATGCTGCTGCGTTTGCTGCCGCCATCGATCGCATTCTCTTGAACCCAAGCTGGCGGAATGAGCTAGGGCAGGCAGCGAGAAAGCGTGTCGAAACAACCTTTAGCTGGGACGGTGTAGCAACTCAACTGGGTCAACTTTATGAGACGTTGCTAGATGAGGCAGTGGTAGCCGCATCCAAGGAACAAGCCGTCAAAACACTGACGCAAGCCACCGCTTGATGGGTATCGCCTGCTCATTCAAACGTACTCATTCATCCATACGTCTCGATCGACGATCTTTAGGGATGCTCGATACTGTTCCATTGGCAAAATGTTATGGAATGGTGTGGGGCATCCATCGCTATCGCCGCAACGTAGCCTGACGCTGGTTCAAAAAGGTGCAATGACCATTGTTTGCCTGGGTGTGTCGCACTCTGCCAACTTAGGAGCTGAGCGCGGTTGTCTTCAATGCTGACTCTAATTGCACTCAAGCTTATAAGCCCATCGCCCGTTGCTTTGAGTAGCGCTTCTTTACACGTCCAATGCTGAAAGAACGATCGTAGCCGTGCCTCCCCCGAAAGAGCATGAATCGCCGTATGTTCTTGAGGCGAGAAAAAGCGTTTGGTCAGGTCTTCGAGATCCGTAATGGGTCGAATGTACTCCAGATCGATGCCCACACAGCCCTGACGAGCGATCGCGCAAACCATGAAGTCTTCCGAATGAGACAGGTTGAATACTAACCCAGCCGTTGCTTGCGCATTTGCCAGAGAGGGCTTGCCACGCTCGCTGTAACCAAAGGCAATCTGAGCAGGGTCTATTTGCAAATACTGACCTAGCAGAGCGCGCAGAATGCCCCGACTGACAACAAAACGGTGAGTATCTTGTAGAAATCGAAAGCGGTTGGCTCGCGCTTGTTCATCGGCTGACAGGGTTTTGGCAAACTGCTCGCGTTCATAAGACGAAAGCATCAAGTTCGCCTGCCAGATGTGAATCTCTGTGTCTGTTAGCGTTAACGCTTCCGACCTTGCGCCTGCCACCCGTTCTATACCCCAGTTTCCTTGAGCCAATTCAGAATCAGAGGGTTGACGACTTCTGGACGATCGTCATGAGGACAGTGCCCTGTATCGGGAATCGGCACAAAAGTAAGCGGATGCGTTTTGGCGAATTCCTGATAAATCGATGCGCCTGCGATCGGTGTCCAGGGATCAGCCGCACCCCAGAGAACCAGTAGCGGTTGACTCACTCTGGGCAACAGTTCTGCTGGCGTGGGGCCGGGAGGCGCTGTCAGAACAGACGCAAACACTTTTTGGGCACCCTCGTCGCAGGATGGTGCGTAGAGCATATCCACCAGCTCGTCTGTAATGGCTTCGCGGTTGCGGTAAACCTGCGATAGAGTGCGGCGAATGCGGTGCTTTTGGCGAATTTGGTTGAACATGAAGGAACCAAACCGAGGCGATCGCACCAAATTGTTAAACGCGGCCATTGCTAAGCGCAAAGGAGGAGGCAACTCACTGGGACGATGGTTCATGCCTCCAGCACAGTTCAGCAAGATTCCTCCCGAAGCCGTTTTAGGATGGTTGGCTAACATCATCAAGCACAGCAAACCCCCGATCGAGTTACCAACAAACACAGTCGGCGTGTGAATGTGAGCGCGCCAGAAATCCTTCAACAACTCCTGCCAGAGTTCAAGGTTATAGTCCAACGGCGGCTTGGCTGAACCGCCAAACCCTAGCAGGTCGATCGCAAACACCCGATAGCCCCCAGCTGCCAGCACGGGAATATTCTGCCGCCAATGCCCTAACGATGCGCCGAAACCGTGCACCAGCAACAGCGGCTGTCCCGTACCAACGACCGTGTATTGGATAGGGTAGCCTCGCCACTCCCAGGTAAGCAGATCAAGAGGCGATCGAGTTAGTTGTTGAGTCACCACAGCTTTATGAAGAATCTTAAACACTTCTATCATAGTATTCTGTAAAGACTTCTAGCGATCGAGCAGCAGAACCAGTCGTGTCAAGTACTGTACGCCCCTGGCAGGAGCCAACTGTCATTCAGCATAGTCAGCGGTTGTTACGCAGCTTTCAGTATCGGCTCGATCGCCCTCTGTTAGACGTCAACGGCTCGTCAGTCGAAAGCGCTGAAGCACTGTTTCATGCCCCGTTTATTGTCGTCTCCCACGGCACGCAGACCGATCCGATTCTTAATTACGGCAACCGTCAAGCCCTGGCTTTATGGGAAATGGATTGGGCGCAGTTTATCCAAACACCATCGCGTCTCACAGCAGAGCCCATAGAACGGGAGGAACGCGATCGACTCCTCGCGCAAGCCCAAGCTCAAGGCTATATCAGCGACTACAAAGGCATCCGTATTTCCAGCACCGGACGACGCTTTTGGATTCAGGATGTGATCATTTGGGATGTGCTGGATGAGCAAAATCAGCGCTGTGGGCAGGCTGCGACCTTCGATCGGTGGGAACCTGTAGCGACCGCATAGAAAAGCGGTTTCGTTGAAGTTTGGCCTGTCTCATCGTGATGAGCCGACGGGGGGAAGGGGCATATTCAACGTAAGAAACCACGATCGCCCGACTATGAAAATTTTGCTGGGATGGGAGTTGGGTGCAGGACAAGGGCACATCCAACGCCTCGTCGCACTCGCTCAAACACTCACAGCTTATGGCTGCACTCCGGTCTTTGCTCTAAAGTCCTATAACTTCAAAGGGCAGTCTTTCCCCTGGCAACGCTTGCTAGCCCCACGCTTGCCCTTCTCTGGTCGCAACACGTCTTACACGTTTGCAGACATTCTGGCAACGTTTGGCTTTAATCATGTCAATCTCCTCAGCTCTCACTTACAGTCCTGGCAAGAAATACTGCTTGCCGTCAAACCAGCTTTGGTCGTGGCTGATCACGCACCAGGATTGGTGTTAGCTGCGCGGGGTCTTGTACCGACTGTGGTAATTGGTAGCCACTTTGCGGTGCCACCCCCGATCGAAGTGTTTCCCATTCTAAAATTTCCGGCACCGCCTGAATCACTGGAGTATCAAGCGCAGGTCAGCGACACAGTACGTAAGGTCGTAAAGCTGGATGTCTCACTGGGACACGCCTTAAATGGCGATCGTAGCTTTATTTTTAGCATTCCCGAACTCGATTGCTACCGAGCCTGGAGAAAGAATCCTCAGTATGTTGGGGTTCATATTGCTCCGTTGCCCACCCATCCACCTCACGCACCCATGTCTACGTGGGCGTACTTGGCAAATGATTATTCTTACCGTGATTTAGTGCTGAAAACCTTGCATCCCAACAATGACTTCAGACCATTACACGACGTCGTCACGAATCAATCTCTCGCAATCCATCATGGGGGCTTGACAACAACAATTGGCTGTTTGCTAGCTGGCATTCCCCAACTCCTTTTACCCCGCTACCTGGAGCAACAACTTAATGCTGTTTTGCTGACAAGGCTGGGGGCTGCTCAAAGCATCATTTCACCAACTTGGGAAAGTTTACTGATCACACAAGCTCAGCTTTATGCTTTAGCTGAAAAAGCCAGCCGTTTGGCGAAAGACTTTACTCACTGGAATCAGAATTTCACAGAAATCATTCTCAAAACTTGCTTGGAGTTAGGTCAGAAAAGCTCTAATTAATGTGGAGATAGAAGAGTTTAACCACCAAATTAAAAACCGTCAGAATTTAGCAACTTGAAAGCTGCCCCATCTACTTGAGATGAGGCAGCAATCGGCTGACTAAAAATTCAATCAAACCTTAGCAGTCTTATCAACCTAAACCGGAGAAGATGCTGGGAATCCAGCGTTGGCCGGGTGTCCGCCCGGTTTCATCATTGCTGCCACCGTGTGGGTGAGAGTTACCAGGATCGCCACCTTCAGAACCATTTCCGATCCCTTGGTTGAAGTGCTTGCAAGTAGTTTCGACATCGCCGCCATAGCCTGACGAAGCAACGACACCACCATACCCTGAGGAATCAACCGTGTAGTTTGAGACAAAGCTTGTGACTAGATTTTGCCATGCCGCAGGGTTTGCACCATGTGCCATTGCCACGAGTTGACCATTACCACCTTGGGCAACAGAAGCACTTGAACTTGTGCAACCTGCATTGTAAAGAGGTGCTGTAAGAGATGCTGAACCTCCATTGCTTGAGATTACAGAGTTTGCTTGTGAAAAGGCCGCACCCTGATTCGTTTTCAATGAGCAATCTAAAGAAGTAGAAGGGGTAGGATTCTTAAACATTTTGTTTTGGCTCCTTGATGTGCGCTTAAGCCTATTCAAGCCAAAACTGCAACCTCAACGCCTGAGTGTAAGAGCTGAAAGCTTATTTAAAGCTTTGATGTGGCTTTCTAAAATACCTACGTTGGATCTATAAAATGTCCAAAAAAAATTAAAAGCTGAATTAGTAAAGCGCGAAAATATGTGAATCTACGCAGACTTGATCAAGCAAAATAATTGTCTTTTTAGAATGTGTTTTATTGCTTAGGAGAAAGCTGAGAGTGCTGTGTTCTATAATTACCCGAAGTCTCGTCACGATCAGTAATGTGAACTAGAGCTACTGTGATCTCCGTGTGACCATCTCTAAAAATGGCTTTACCGATCGTCTATCACCCTGATTATGTTGCTCCCTTGCCAGAGGGGCATCGCTTTCCAATGGCAAAGTTCCGGCTGCTATATGAACGACTGCTAGAGGATGATGTGGCGGAGCAATCGCAATTTCACCTGCCAGAGCGATCGCCCCAGGAGTGGCTTGAGTTAGTCCATACGCCGGAGTATGTGCAGGCTTACTGTGAGGGCACGCTGGATGCCAAAGCGCAACGACGCATTGGGTTGCCGTGGAGTTCGGCGTTGGTCAATCGTACGTGCGTCGCTGTAGCGGGAAGTGTTCTGACAGCACAATTGGCGTTGCAGCATGGTCTGGCGTGCAATACTGCTGGTGGCACGCATCATGCCTTTCCTGGCCATGGCTCGGGGTTTTGTATTTTTAATGATCTGGCGATCGCGGCTCGTGTGTTGCAGAAACTAGAGCTTGTACAAAAGCTTTTAATTGTTGATTTAGATGTGCATCAAGGGGATGGCACTGCGCTTATTTTTCAGGATGACCCGACCGTGTTTACCTTTTCGATGCATTGTGAAGTCAATTTTCCGGGAACGAAGCAGCAGAGTGATTTGGATGTTCCACTGCCAGAAGGGATGGAGGATGATGCGTATCTGCAAACGTTGGCAGACTACTTACCAACATTATTAGACAAGGTAAAGCCAGATTTGGTGCTGTACGACGCTGGGGTTGATCCGCACTTGGGCGATCGCCTGGGCAAGCTTTGTCTCACCGATACCGGGCTGTTTCGCCGTGAGATGCAGGTCATCGGTACGTGTGTGGCGCAAGGATACCCGATCGCGTGCGTCATTGGCGGTGGTTATGCGGATGATATGCAGGCACTCGTCTATCGGCATTCACTTCTGCATCGCGCAGCCAGTGCTATCTATCGCCAATACCTCTAAGCGGACGATCGTGCGTCTGTAATTTTCTCTTCAAAGCGATAATTTCTCTGCGGAAGCATTAGTAATGCAGACAATCGTGCGTCTGTAATTTTCTCTTCAAAGCGATAATTTCTCTGCGGAAGCATTAGTAATGCTTGCTACGAATCGATGGCGGTAAGTGTCATAGTCTTAATCAAAATTTCAATTCTTCGTGCGATGATTTTCACTTAAGTTTGTTCCCTGTAAATGTGAAGTAATTTTCCAGAGTCAGTGTTTGTTCTTTAAAGAAATGATGTCTTTAGGAACGGACTATTCCTTATTCAAATGAGAACCGCTATAGCTTCATTACTACCAATTCTGAAGGGTTGAGCAGCATGTCCAGTAACTTAAAAACCAGCGACGTAGAGGTTCGGCCAAGTCAGTCTGGTTTGCGTCCTGAATGTCTTCCGTTTCCTGAGGTCATTGCACAGTCGATCGCCAATATTGCGCCGACACTAACACCCACCGTTAATGCGGCATTGGTCTTTGCCAGTGCTGGCGTCGGTACATGGTTAACGTTCGTCTTTGCAACCACGGGTTTGGTGTTTGTTGGCATCAATATTAATCAATTTGCGCGTCGTTCTGCTTCACCGGGTTCATTGTATGCCTACATTGCCAGAGGTTTAGGGCCAATGGCAGGCGTGATTACGGGATGGGCATTAATTCTGGCCTACATCTTCACGGCAATGGCGGTGATGTGTGGCTTTGCCAACTATGGCGAAGTTTTGTTGGGGGCTGTGGGTGTACAGCCTTCTGTAGGGCTAGCGATCTTTTTGATTGCTGTATGTATTGGGTCTGCCTGGTACGTTGCTTATAAAGATATCGAGCTATCAACTGTGGTAATGCTGGCGACAGAAGCGGCTTCTGTGGGGCTGATTATCATTCTGGGTCTAATTGTGCTAGCGAAAAAAGGAACCCCCATTGATACGGCTCAACTTACGCTTCAGGGTGCTAACTCTGGTGGCATTGTTACTGGCTTAGTACTGGCAGTTTTCAGCTATGTCGGGTTTGAAAGTGCAACAACCCTGGGCGATGAAGCCAAGAACCCGCTCAATACAATTCCACGCGCTGTCATTATTAGTACGGTGATATCCGGGCTCTTTTTCATCGTGCTTTCCTATGTAGAAGTACTTGGCTTTCAGGGTACGTCGATCGCCTTTGACAAGAGTGATGCTCCTCTGAACGATCTGGCAAAGTTTTCTGGCGTTGAGTTTTTTGGCGTGCTGATTTCCATTGGTGCGATGATCAGCTTCTTTGCCTGTTCACTTGCCAGTTTGAATGCTGGAGCACGTATTTTCTTTTCGATGGGACGTCACGGGATTTTCCACAACTTTGTGGGTCAGGCGCATGGTCGTAACGAGACACCTTACATTGCGGTGACGATCGCGGCAATCATCGCGTTTCTTGCCCCGGTGCTTACCATTGCGGGCGGTGCCAAAGTGCTGGATGCTTACGGCTACTTTGGTACGATTGCCACCTACGGCTTTTTGGTTGCCTACATTCTGATCTCGATCGCGGCTCCGGTGTACCTGTATCGTGAACACCAATTGCGCTTGAGCAACATCATCTTCGCTGTTTTGGGCGTCGGCTTCATGATCATTCCGGTGCTGGGCAGTTTCGGTCTTCCTGGCAATGATCTTTTTCCCGTTCCTGCTGCGCCGTACAATAGCTTTCCTTACTGGTTCTTGCTCTATCTGGCTGCTGGCGCTGTCTGGTTTTTTGTTTTACGGGCACGATCGCCGCAGATCATTCAAGAAATGGAAGCAGACATTGAAGCCTCTCACACTCGCTTTAGCGATATGAAGAAGGTTTAAGTAGACGTTCAGACACCTTAGTCGTGTAGTGATTGCAGGCACAGGACATTGAGCGACAACAAAAGCTCCATGACCTGTGCCACTTTTTTACTCAGTTTTGTTTTAACTGATTGGTTCCACGTTTGGCATAGGTAGGGTCATGGTTACAGAGTTTGTTGCTCCCGATACGGCTATCACAGTAGAAGAGGCGTCTCCCGATCGCATCGCTGAATTTATAGCAACGCTGAAAGAGCAAGGGATTGAATACGTGCGGTTTGAATTGCCCGATCTACACGGTGTCTCGCGATCGAAAGTGGTGCCGATCGACAAAGTAGAAGGCTATACTCGCAAAGGATTGAACTTCTACGGCGGTACATTGGCGCTGGATACAGCCTCGATGGTTGTTTCTGGAGCAGGACTGCATGAGGAGCGGAAATACCGTGACCATACGTTAATCCCCGATCTAGATACGTTGACTCCGGTGCCCTGGCTCGATCGCACGGCTAAAGTCATTTGCGATCCACAGTGGAGCCCTACTGACCCGCTCACCGTTGCGCCACGCTATGTCCTCAAAGCTTTGCTACATAAAGCCGCTGCGATGGGCTTTGACGTGATGATGGGGCATGAATTTGAGTTCTATCTTCTGCACGGCGAAACGCGGGAACCCCTGTTTGGCGGCTTGCATATCTTCAACCACATTCGCAACCAATATGTGCCGGAATTGGATCAACTGCTGGACTACCTGCGCGGTTCCGGCGTAGATGTGATTACCAGCAACTGCGAATACGCCCCGTCGCAGTTTGAAATTAACTTTGGTCCGGGTATTGGTCTTCGCGGTGCCGACAAAGCCTTCACCTTTAAGAATGCTGTGAAAGAGATCGCCCATCGGATGGGTTATCTGGCAACCTTTATGTCGAAGCCGTTTGCCGATCGTGCGGGCTGCTGCTGCCATTTCCACATCAGCTTGCTCGATCGCAGCACGGGCAAAAACATCTGCGTGGATCAGGACGATCCTGATGGCTTGTCTCCCACCTTTAGATCCTTTATCCAGGGCATTCTTACCCATGCTCCAGCCATGTTTCCGCTGATTGGTCCCACGCCCAACTGCTACCGTCGCCTGAAACCTCACACGTTTGCGCCGTCCAACATTAGCTGGGGCATCGAAGACCGATCGGCGATGGTGCGCGTGAAAGCCACTCATGATGAAGACACCCATTTGGAAATGCGAGCCGCATCAGGACTGAGTAACCCCTATCTCACTGCCGCAGCAACCTTGGCTGCTGGATTACTCGGCATCCAGCATCAGTACGAATTGCACCCCCCTGTGGATGGCCCCAGCGAAGATAATCCGACCTTGCCGAAGTTCCCCCAAACCTTAGAAGCTGCGTTAGAAGCGTTGGCAGCAGACGAGGACATGCGATCGCTCCTCGGCGAAGACTTTGTGCGCCTGTTCACCACCGTCAAACGCTTCGAGCTTGCCCGCTTCCACGATCACATCACCGAATGGGAACGGCAGGAGTATATGGAAATTTATTAGCGGGAGTGGGGAATGGGGAGTAGGGAGTAGGGAGTTGAGAATTCAGGTGTTGGGTGCTGGGTCTTGGCTGTTGGAAAGAGTTTTGCGTTTTGCGTTAAATCTCAGGCCTCCTTCGCTTCCTCTGCTCCCTCCGCTTTCCTTGCTCCCCCGGCCTTCATTTGCTGGGACTCCCGTTATCCCAAACGCCGATCGTAAACCCCGCTTCCTTAATGCACTGTTCAACTTGCTCTTGATCTTGAGTGGCAACAAACAGCAGAATACCGCCGCCATTGCCATCGCCTCGGTTGAGTGCCTGAGCGATCGCGTCCGTTGACTGGAGGTGGTAGCCTTGCCAGCCAAAGCTCGGATAAGTATCGCAGGTGAGAATGAGCGATCGGGCAGCGCCTTTTACCGTTCCTGCTAGCGCTAGAAAATGTCCTACGTTCCAGTCTGCTGGTGGTGGGACGATGGTTTCACCGTTGTTGAGGTAGGCGATCGCTTCACTAACGGCCAAGTTTGCACCCCAAAGATGATCGGTGCGGATATTGCAAAGCGGAATGGCGTTCCAAGCGGGATGGCGGCAGAGATCAAGCACAGCTTCTACTCGCACGGCTGACCAGTCAGCTTGTATAGGCACCAGGGTATATAGCTCGTGGGACAATGTTGAGACAGCAGTCATTAAGCCCTGTGCAGAAGTACCCGCATCGCTTAGACCAGTAGCAACCGGAAGCGCAACGCTGTAGTCTTCTCGTGGGCTGGCGTTTCTTGGCAACCACGTTTTGGGATCGCCCGTTGGCAAAACAGAGCCTGCACATTGGGCGACCTGTTCTGGAGTAAGCTGATGGAAACCGCACGATCGCAACAGCATGGCAATCCAATACGGTCCACAAAGGTTATCCTGCTGTTGTCCCGCCAACCGATGCACGCTGGCAAGTTTCACCATTCCTGGCAATAGCTGCACTGAAAAATCACCCTGTTCCATACTAACCTCCTCGTTCCCTCCGTCTTACGCTTCATCTGGAAGCCCCGATCGCGATTTCTACTAGTAAACAACCGTCAAACGTAAGGTGTTCAGGCAATGACCCTACTCCCCACTCCCCACTCCCCACTCCCCACCGATCTCGACGCCTTCTGGATGCCCTTTACTGCTAATCGGCAGTTCAAAGCCAAACCGCGTTTAATGGCTTCTGCAAAGGGAGTGTACTACAAGACGGTCGATGGACGAGAGGTACTCGACGGCACGGCCGGATTGTGGTGCGTCAACGCGGGACATGGGCGCGAGCAAATTGCGGCAGCCGTACAAAAGCAAGTGCTGGAGCTTGACTTTGCACCAACCTTTCAAATGGGGCATCCCGGTCCTTTTGCGCTGGCCGATCGCCTTGCCAAGATGCTTCCTGGCGATCTCAACCATATCTTCTTTACCAACTCTGGCTCTGAGTCGGTGGATACTGCCCTCAAAATTGCTTTGGCTTACCATCGTGTGCGGGGAGAAGGAACGCGGACTCGATTAATTGGCCGCGAACGCGGCTATCACGGTGTCGGGTTTGGCGGCATCTCCGTGGGTGGTATTGCGCCCAACCGTAAGTTTTTCGGCAGCTTGATTCCAGGGGTGGATCACCTGCCCCATACCCATAATCTGGAACATAATGCCTTTACCCGCGGACAGCCTGAGTGGGGCGCACATTTGGCAGATGAATTAGAACGAATCGTAACGCTGCACGATGCGTCGACGATCGCTGCTGTCATTGTGGAACCGATGGCAGGTTCCACCGGAGTCCTAATCCCACCCAAAGGTTATCTGGAACGACTACGCGCTATTTGCGACAAATACGGCATTCTGCTGATTTTCGATGAGGTGATTACCGGCTTTGGACGGTTGGGAACAGGCTTTGCAACCGAATATTTTGGCGTGATGCCCGATTTAGTGACCGTAGCTAAAGGAATTACGAATGGCACCATCCCGATGGGCGCAGTGTTTGCGCGACAGGGCATTTATGACGCCTTTATGCATGGCCCTGACAATGCGATCGAACTCTTCCACGGCTACACCTACTCTGGTCATCCCGTGGCCTGTGCTGCTGCCGAAGCCACATTGGATCTTTATGAGGCAGAAGGATTATTTGAACGGGCACACAGTCTCGCAGGCTATTGGGAAGACGCTGTCCATTCTCTCAAAGGTTTGCCACACGTCATCGATATTCGCAATCTAGGTCTGGTCGCTGGCATTGAACTCGCTTCCTCCAGCCAACCAGGTGCTCGTGGCTACGAATGCCTGGTGAACTGCTTTGAACAAGGCATTTTAGTCCGGACTACAGGCGATATTATTGCGCTGTCGCCATCATTAATCATTGAAACGAACCAGATTGATCAACTGATCGAGCAGTTAGCGCACATTCTTAAAACATTGTCCTAACTTAGCAGGCTCTAACTCAGCAGCTTGTTTAGGGTCGCTTGAAGCAATCTGGGTCGATGCAGCATTGCAAACCGTCGCACCAACAAGTACCGATGCAGGAAACAGCACCTCATCGCAATGCTACGAAATCGCCATCCAGATTCGTTCGTGCTTTGGCCGTTGATCGCCAGCCAACCGTGCCTGTCTAGCCGCCGTTGAGTGAAATGGTATACCTGCCGTTGACCTGAGCGAAGCCGTGGATTGAAGCGGAAGCACGATAGCACCGCGATAAGGCCGCCCAAAAGCACAGGTACGCCCAAACAGACTCAGCACAATGCCGGAGAAACTTCAGCCTTGTATCGGAGGGGATTCAGTTTTGCTGAGGTTAGCCTGGTTAGGCAGTTTCCAGTAATGTATGACATCATTACTAGAAAAATCCTTTGTATTACATGCAGAAAACTTTTGTAAGACAGCTTTACAAGGAACAATGAGACACTAATTTTCAGACAAAGTCAAAACAAAAAAATTAGAGAGTTCAATACATTTAGATAGGCAATATCTCCTGAAGACTTGAAACAAATTTGTTGCAGCCTTTGTTTTTATTAGAGATTTAATTATTGACCTTAATTGTATTGCGATGGTCAGATTCATCACTTATATAGTGGATAAAAAAGGAGTGGAGATTCCAACAGTTAATATTTGCCTGATGATACCTGAAGAATCCCATTAACGCTCAGCCCTCATCCATATTTGGAGCGTCAGGAAGTAGAGAGAGAGTAGAATTTGAGGGAGACTTGGCGTCAACTATATGGAGTTGTTTTACTCAACTAGATAATGTTAATGTCCTCTTTGAGTGAGAGTTTTTTTACTGACATAGATTTAGTCTCTGCTGTATTTTAGTCAAAAAAAGATATCTTTCACGCTTCTTACAAGGTGAATATTGATTCAACGCGCCATTAAAAAACTCTTAGATTGGCGATAGGATTGAGTTTGAAAGAGCGATTTCTATAAAGTTCTAATAAAGTTTATCGCTCAGCATTGCTAATTATTTTTGAACCATTGTAAATTCTAGAACATAAGGCTGTAATACACGTCTTTCGGAGTGACTCCGTCGTTCAGTTGCTCACGAAGTAACGAAGAGATTTACTGCGCTCGACCGGGTCGGCATCACCAGGGTTATATACCTTTCGCATCAACTTCAGGACCTATTCCGTGGTGTTGTTTCAGGTATTGGTTACATGAGCTTTTCTAATTCGAGCACTAACGCTGAGGAACAAGCGTTCAGTAAGTTAGCTGCGCCCAAGCATGAGTTATCGCCCTGTGAAGCAGAGCAACCATTTAATTTCAGTGCTCACCTGGAAGTATTAGCGCTTTTTTTAGCAAAAACCTGGAAAGACGACCATCCCGATGCCACTGCAACATCAGAGGATGATCTGAACCAGTGTATTTTGGCGGTCACAACAGAATTGGCGATCGCGGCCAAGGCTGTTGGAGGGCCAGTAGGCCTAGAAATTCTAACAGGCGGCGGTTCTGCAGCCGCTCGTGCCGTCTGCAAGCAGGTATTGAGTGACGCCTGCTAGTTTTTTGGGTCTATAAGGTCGGGCATCTGCCGGAGAGTTACATAGCACTCCATAAGTTTTTCGCTGCTAAGGGTGAATCGAAGGCATTCACTTAAGCTTGGCATGGTCTTCTCTCCAAATCTGCTGCAACGCGCGCAGCTTAACCACTAGATGATTAAGGTTTCGCTCCTATGACAAATCAATTGACAAACCAAGTGCAACCAATGCTGGCAAGCGATGAGCTTAAGCAATCTGAGGTGTCTGAGAGATCGCAGAATGAACTCGGTTTTTCCGTCGATGAGACAAAGCCCAGACAGCAATCGCCAAACTCAGGATGGTTTGGGGCTCAATCAGTTCGGCACAAGTATTTGCTTGGCTGGGTGACATCAGGAGTTTTGTCAGTCGCTGCTATTGCGGGCGCAACCGTTTGGTTTACGAGTTCGGTCAACCACTTACAGGCTGATCAAAGCAAAACGGGTCGAGTACTGACGGAAGAGCAACGGGTCAGCAACTTGCAGCAGCTTGCCATGCAGCAACAACTGCTGACGATAGCGCTGGTGCTAGCAGCGCAGTCAAGCGTGATGGTATTGCTGTACCGGGCGATCGTCAGACCTGTCAAACAACTGCAGCAAGATACCCAGATGTTTTCGATGGGCGCTCGTGAGATTCGCGCTGATCTAGAATCAACTGATGAAATTGGCAGAATTGCCCAGGTCTTTAATCAGCTAGCCGATAGCGCAGTCGCCACTGAATCGTTACTCTCTGGCCAATCCCAACAACGGGATCGACAGGCCAAGAAAACACACCTGATTGGTCAAATTGCAGGTTCACGGGTGCGCACGGAAACCGACTTAGAAACGGTCTTTGAGCAGGCTGTGCAAGGTGCGAAAGCAGTTTTAGATGTCGATCGTGTTGTCATCTATCGCTTTTACCCTGATTGGAGCGGTTACATCTCTACAGAAGCCGTCACACCGGGCTTGCCGATCGCTCTGGCAGACAACATTCAAGATGCCTGCATTAGCGAGCAGTTGATCGATGCCTATCGCCAGGGGCGGGTATTGGCCACCAATGATGTTTTTAATGCAGGGTTCCACCCAGATCACGTGCGGTTGATGACAAGACTGCAGATTAAAGCAAACTTGGTGACACCAATTCTGAAAGATGGGCAGCTTTACGGGTTACTCATTGCCCATCGTTGCGACGCTCCTTATACCTGGCAACCAGGTGAAATTGACTTCCTTAAGGAACTTGCGGCTCAGGTTGGTTTGTCCGTTGATCGGGTGACCTTTCTGGCTCAAAAAGATGCTGAAGCCGAAAGATCACAGCAGCTTTATCAACTGAGCTCTCGGATTCGGAGTGCGCTCAGTCTTCAAGAAATTTACAACGTGACGGTGCGTGGCGTGCGGGAGACGCTCAAGACCGATCGGGCGATCGTCTATCTGTTTGACGAGCAGTGGCAGGGGACGATTGTTGCTGAAGCTTTAGCACATCAATATCCCAGCGCTTTAGGTGCCGTCATCGCTGACCCCTGTTTTGCAGACAGGTATGTAGAGAAGTACAAGCAGGGCCGTGTACAGGCTCTGGAAGATGTGTATAAAGCCGGCCTCACCGAATGTCATCTGGCACAGTTAGAACCCTTTAAAGTAAGAGCCAATCTAGTAGCCCCCATTCTGGCGGATAACACCTTACACGGCTTGCTGATTGTGCATCAATGCTCACGGACGCGCGCGTGGCAGGAGACAGAAAAAACATTCTTTCAAGAAGTCGCTGCTCAAGTTGGCTTAGCGATCGATCGAGAGGCTGTTTTGCGTCAGCTTGAGCAATCGCGACAGCAAGCTGAACAGTTGGCAGACGATCAACTTCAGCAGAGAGAACTATTACAGCACCAATTGATTGGCTTGCTTTCACAGGTGGAAGGTGCAGCTTCTGGTAATCTGACCGTACGGGCAGATGTGACAGTGGGTGAAATTGGGACAGTAGCAGATTTTTTCAATGCGATTGTGGAAAGCTTGCGTCAAATTGTCATGCAAGTGAAGCAAGCTGCAGCGCAGGTCAACACAGCACTGGGCGAAAACGAAACAACGATTCAACAACTTGTAACGGAAGCGCTTCAGCAGTCAGAAGACATTGCCCAAACGCTCACTTCGTTTGATCAAATGACGACCTCGATCGAGGCTGTAGCAGAGAGCGCTCACCAGGCCGCCGCCGTCACTCATACCGCTTCAGCAACCGCAGAGGCAAGCCAGGAGGCGATCGATGTCACGGTTCACAGCATTTTTGCGCTACGCGAAACCATGTCTGAAACCGCGCACAAGATGAAGCGTTTAGGCGAATCGTCGCAGTCCATCTCGAAAGTGATCTCGCTGATTAACCAAATCGCGCTGAAAACGAACATGTTGGCACTCAACGCCAGCATTGAAGCCGCACGAGCAGGCGAAGGCGGTTTGGGTTTTGCGGTGGTGGCTGAAGAAGTAGGAGAATTGGCGACTCAATCAGCATCGGCAACGCAGGAAATTGAGCAGCTTGTGGAGGATATCCAGCGAGAAACTCGTCAGGTGCTCGAAGCAATGGAGCAAAGCACTCTGCAAATGGTAGAAGGAACACGATTGGTTGAAGATGCTAAGCACAATTTGGGGCAACTGCGCCAACTTTCACAGCAAACAGACCAGTTGGTGCAATCAATTTCCGAGGCAACGATTTCTCAAACTCAAATTTCTCAGTCAGTAGCGCTGGTGATGGAGCAGCTTGCACAGCGATCGCAAAAAACGGCCAGTGCGTCTCGGCAAGTGACAGAGTCGTTGCATGAAACCGTTGATGTTGCCAAAGCCTTGCAACTCTCGGTCAGCAACTTCAAGGTTGAAACGTCCAACTAACAGCATACGGCTGACAAAAGACAGCGATCGACGACTGGGTTCCTACGCTTTCTCACCGATCGCGCCTACTGGAATCAGTGGCTGCTCGCCCAAGCTACAGCTGTTCTTATTTGCATTCACCATACCCGCTACCTACACACCACACCCGTCTTGATCGAACTCCGGCTTACTCGATTGAGAACCACTGTAAGCTGCTGCCTTTGATGTGGGTCGACTGCGGCAAAGGGATATGGGCACGGCTGCTCAATAGTTAGACTCTGTTACTCTTAAAGCGGCTTCCAGTCGCTTACGCTCTGTAATATCCTTCGTGCTAAACAGAACCGCGTCGATGTGCTCGATCGTGCCTTGAATTGGGCTGAGGGTGTATTCGTAATCTCGTAGCCCATAGAGAGGCGTTGTAAAACTAATCTCGCTGGTCACTGAGCGTCCAGTCATAAACACCGTTTCAAACTGCAACGTCAGTTGAGCTTTGACATCGGGCGTTAAATCAAACACTTGAATGGTTTGCTGAAGTGCATTTTGCAGCTCTACTCCCAGCGATCGTGCACCGAGAGGGTTAATGTAAAGCAGCCGATGAGCACGATCGCAGACAAACAAAGGATCTGGCATCATTGCCAGAATTCGCGCTAACAAATCAGTTTTAGGCTCTAGACGAGCGGTTATTTGAAGGCTACTTGCACCCTCTTGCTGTCGATAACGCCCTTCCTGAGTGGGATAGATCAATTCGATCATCTTTTGAGGCACGGTCTCAACGTGTGGTGCGGCCTCAACATTAGACTCGCGCAACGTTGTAGCCAGTAGCGCTTTGAGGGAATTGCCGAACTGTTCCAGTAGCTCGAGTCGATAAAGGGTGGTGCTGTCTGTACGAGTTACATGCTGTAAGTTAGCAAGCTGCTCTGAGAGTATGGTGACGCTGCTTTCAACTTGCTCTACCTGCTGTTGCAGCATTTCGATTGTGATCGGTGCTTTCGTTGGCAATGCCAAGCCAAACATCTGCGCCAAGGCTTCGGCAACCACTGTCGTTCGATCTCTCCCTGTTGCTTTTGCCTGTGCTTCGATCGCCTGAGCCAACGGTGCTGGAAACCGAAATGTCATGGATTTACTGATCATGAGGCATCTAAGGCAAAGTTTGCTGGATCAAGGGGCTGATGTTCAACGTCGGCAGTATCTAGGCCGAATTGGGCAGGATGTGAAAGAGCGGAAGATTAGGGCCAGACCTACATGGTTGCGTGAGCAATGTTGTCATACATGTATTCAGCTTAGGAGATGTCACGGCAGGGAACTATACGTGAATCCACTCAATTTCAACTGATTGAATACGCAAATTTCTCAGCACAATCACTGATTTCCTCAGCAGCTTGGCGTAAACTCACCGAAGATGTCCCCATCTGACTGCACGCCGAAGCGTGATTTGGCTTTACTTGGTTCAAGCAGATCAACCATCCTCGCTCCGTCGGATGATGATCATGACGCTAAAGCTGATCAGCTCTGCAAGCATTCAGTGCCAACAGTGCAGTACCATAAGCGGCTTCTGGATGCCGCGATTGCTCGATTGGTACATTAAGGTGTCGTGATCGCAACGCAGTCCAGGCTACATTTTGCGCTCCACCACCTGCAGTAAACACTCGCGTGAGTGGTGTGGCTCCCAGCGTTTGTAAGAGGCGATATCCTTCTGCCTCGATCCGTGACATACTCTCCAACAAGCCATGCAGGAAGGCAACTGGATCAGTCGGTCGGGGTTCCAACCGTGGTAATAACTGTGGATCATTGACAGGAAAGCGCTCTCCTGGCTGTAGCAGCGGGTAATAATCCAGTGGACTAGGTTGCTCAGTAGAAATACGATCGCTCAACACGGCCAGTTCAGATGGCGTAAAAAATTTCTGTAAGACAGCACCCCCTGTATTGGAGGCACCGCCCACTAACCACCGCGTTCCTAATCGATGGCTGTAGATGCCATAGGCCATGTTTTCAACCCTTGTCTGGCTGAGTAATTTCAGCACAAGCGTCGAACCTAGCGATGTGACTGCTTCTCCTGACGTCGTGACGCCACTAGCCAGAAACGCTGCAATGCTGTCTGTAGTGCCTGCACACACCTGGCACGCAAGGGGAAGGCCCAATTGTGTCGCGATCGCTGGCTGCACTTGCCCAATCATCGTTCCAGGCGCAACAACACGGGGAAGCAGGGGGGCGATTGCCAGGTCTGTTAGCCATTCCGGATAACACAAGTGCACCACGTCGTAACCCAGTTTCAGACTGTTGTGATAATCGCTCACCCCAAGCTGGCCGTGTAGCAGGAACCCCAACCAATCAGCCTGATGGAGCAAATAGCGAGATTGCAAAAAGGCTGGTTGCCGACTCCACCACAGCAGCTTCACCAAACTAGACGTAGCGTTCAGTACGGTTTGCTGGCCGGGGGCTTTAAGAGACGCTTCTTTGGCAAACAGGCGCTCCAACGTCTCTACCTCTGACGCTCCCCGAGCATCATGGTAAAGAAGCGGTGGTGTCACTGGCTGACCCACAGCATCGCAGAGCAGTACGGTTGCCGATGTACCATTAATAGCGATCGCAGATAGCCCTTGCCGCACTGGACGATCAGTCTCCCTGAGCAATAAGAACAGCGTTTCTTGCCAGTAATTAGCTAGTGCTGATTCTGAAGTCTTACTAAAAGGATGGCTTGCCTGATAACACAGTGTTTTGTGATCGTCGACAACGGCAATGCGGGCACCTGACGTGCCAAAATCAATGCCTGCGTAGAAATTCATAGCCTGCACGCTTAACTAACACAAATATCCTTGTAACAGAATTTGTTTATTAAGCCGATTCTTCCTACTTAACGGGATGCTGCCGCATGTCGCCAGATTGCTCAAAACGCCCATCCGACGGGATCTGTGAGCTTTTACGAACTTTGAGCAATGGCTCGCTGAGGAGCGATCGTGGTTTGGTTAGCAGCCGAATTTCTTGTTCTAGATTGATCTTCCCTGCGTTGAAAAAATCTTGAGCGCCCGAAGGTGAAAGATCGCGTCCAATTTGCTGCCGTTGCAAGGGGGTGAGGCGATTGATTGAGGGTGCTGCCTGTGCCAACCCTAAATCGATCGGCAATAGTACTCCCCCGATCACTGTCGCCATTCCTGTGGAAAGAAGATACATCGCACGGTTCATCTTATGTTCCCCGTTTACTAGCGTCCGATGCCCCTAACCTAACTCGGATTCCTGTCGCTGCCTTCCTCCGGTCGGGGCAGGTCAGCCGTTTGGAGCGGTTGGGGTACATCAGCTTAAAGTCCAGTAGGCTTCAAAGACGCTACTCCTGTAACCCGATCGCTTGCGATAGCGAAGTGAGCCCACGTTCATCCATTTTTTGTAGTAAGCCCTCTAAGATCCGACGCACCATGCCGGGACCTTCGTAAATCCATCCAGTGTAGACCTGCACTAAATTGGCTCCTGCCGTAATTTTTTCCCAGGCATCCTCTGGAGTAAACACTCCACCAACTCCAATAATGGGAAGGCTGCCTTGCGTTTCTTGCCAGATAAATCGAATCACATCCGTCGATCGCTGCCTGAGGGGGGCACCGCTAATACCACCCGCTTCTTCCTGGGGAGAGGTGCCCGTTGAGGTGATTGTTTGCGTCGTTAACCCATCGCGTCGAATCGTCGTGTTGGTCGCAACAATGCCTGACAGTTTGTGTGTTTGAGCAACCTCTAAAACAGCCAGAATTTCCTCCCACTCTAGATCCGGAGCAATTTTGATCAGTAACGGCTTTTGCTTTGTATTCGCCTGCTGAAGTGCAGCAAGAATGGGCGTTAGCTGATTGGCGGTCTGAAGCGATCGCAATCCTGGTGTATTGGGCGAACTGACATTCACCACGAAATAATCACCCAAGCCCTTCAATAATTCAAAGCTGCTAACGTAATCGGCTGCGGCTTCTTCTAAGGGCGTGCTTTTCGACTTACCCAGATTGATGCCAATAGGGAAGCGGGAAACGTTTTGAGTTACCTTCTGCCTTCTGCCTCCTGCCTCCTGCCTTTCCTCCTCATCCCCCCATCGCTGTTGCAATACCGTTGCCAGTCTTGCAGCCCCCTGATTGTTAAACCCCATACGGTTCAGAGCGGCGTGATCTAAAGGTAAGCGAAATAAGCGTGGTGGCGGATTTCCCGGTTGGGCGTTAAATGTCACTGTCCCAAGTTCCGCAAAGCCGAAACCAAAGCTTGACCAGACACCAGAGGCAACACCATCTTTGTCAAAGCCTGCGGCTAAGCCGATCGGGTTGCTAAAATTCAACCCCCACAGCGATTGGGTAAGACGATCGTCAGACAGACTATAAGTTGCGGCTAACCGCTCTTGCATCCAGCGACCTACCCGCTGTTGATGTTGCTGATCGAGCCAACCTAATACACTCAAGGTTTGCTGATGCAACCATTCTGGATCTGCCTTAAGCCCGGAGAATAAAACAGGACGAAGGAACGATCGATAAAGCTCCACGGCAGTCTAGAGTAAGTAAGCGTTAACAAGCATAACTGGCTAATCTGGCAAATAGCACCCAACTGTAGGGCACTCTAACAAAGCAGCCTACCAAACCTCATCCGCGTTGATCAGCCAAGCCCAGTTCTAGGGGTTCTTACAGTAGTAACTCTTACGATAGTAACCGTGTCAAAGCGGGTGTTAGCCCTTTGTGTTGCGCGATCGCACGCACTACTATACCTCAAGTGTTGCTTACTGCTTCAGTTTGTGGCCTTTGTACGGAACCCTAAAAACAAACTAGGATGAGTACAACACACCCACAGGTTTGGCAGATTCCGCTCATTGGATTGCCCACCTAGTTTCGGTGTATTTTTTTACCTGAACGTCATTGTTCATCTTTACTTTGCACCTTGCACGCTGCTCTGCTTACATTCATTGTATTGGCGTATCCATACTGCACCAAATGGTTCAACCAAAAGAGCCAACCGCCAACGATAAACAGTTGGTTGCCTTGGGGAGAGTCCTGCAAATTCTGCGGGAGGAAGAAAATTCAGATGTTCTTATTGATACAGCGCTTCATTACTTAGAAGCTGAATTTGACTACAGCCTTATTTGGATTGGTCTTTACGATCGACACGAGCATCGCCTGCATGGCAAAGGCGGAACAACGCCTGCTGGCAATATGCCCTTACTTAAACAGCGCTTGTTGCTGAACCCCGGCGATTTGCTGGAGCAAGTTGTCATTCAACAACGTCCGCTGGCAGTCCCAGATCTCCGGCAGGAGCTACGGGCAGGTGAATGGCGTCGGGCCGCGCAAATGTACGACGTGCAAGGGACTGTGATTTTTCCCATTCGGTATAAAGATCGCTGTTTTGGCGTTACTCTCCTGGGTTCCCCTCTTTGGGGCGCATCCCCCCGATCGGATGAAAAAGCGCGGCTATCGATGGTACTGGGCGGGCTAGCAACTGCGCTCTATCAAATTGAAGCAGAGTGGCTGCGGCAACAAACTAAGCGACCGGATCAACCTCTTCTCGCACTGTTGACCAAGCTGCGATCGCTTGGAGGTTTAGGGGCTCGACTGGAAGCCATCGTAGAAGAGACGCACAAATTTGTACAGCCAAACCGCACCAGCGTCTATTGGTTTGAGCGCGAACGCCGTTATTTCTGGCGGCGCATCAGCAACCGTCAAAAGGCAACGGGGTTTAGTGAAGCTAATCAGCCTGCTTCTGGCATCACCGCGCAGGAATTTAATGGTTTCTACCAGGCACTGCTTGCCGATCAACTGGTTTCGATCGGTGAGGCTCATAGCTCTCTTAAAGCGGACACCACCAGTCGGCTCATGCAGCAAATTCGAGCACGATCGCTGCTGGCAGCACCCATCTTATTTCAGAACGAACTGCTCGGCTTTCTGGCTGTAGAAGGCAACGATCCCCGGATTTGGGAAAATGAAGAAAAGAGTTACCTGCGAGGGGCCGCACAAATTATTGCCTTAATTGCGCCTCTGGATGCAATGGAAAGCGCCATTGACCAAATTCAGCGCGATCGTGTTCTCACGGCTGAAATTGCACATTCAATCTACGGTGAAGACGATTGGAAAGCAACGCTCAAGCTCTCTGCTGAACAAGTTTGCAAACGACTGCGCGCTGATCGCTTTCTGGTGTTGCTGTATGACCCTGAGCAGAGCCTCTTTGACATTTCTTATCAAAGCCAGCCCGCCAATCGCCGACCCCTCACTGCTCCGCTCCAGGCGCTGAATGAAGCCGACTGGCAATTGCTGGCTAAAAGTACCGATACCATTAGCATCGAAAATCTGGATAGCGATTTGCGTCTGCTGGCATGGCGCGATCGCCTGCTGGAATTGGGCGTACGATCACTGATTCTGTGCAACGTCTCGCTCGGTCATCCACTCGAAGGGCTTGTGGTTATCGGTCACGATAGCCCACGCACATGGAGCCGTGCCGAGCACGACCTTGTACGAGTCGTTAGTCAACAGCTAGGGCTGATTTTGCATCAGTGGCAACTACAAAAGCAGAACGAGCAACAGCAAAAGGTCAACCAAACCATTCAGTGGGGTCTGACCATGATGCAGCAAACGCATCAGTTAGAAGCGCTGGAGCAAGCAGCCATGAAACAGATTGCTCAAGTGCTGCACGTGCCCTTGGCAACGCTTATTACCTGGTCACCGGGTGAAGTAACTGGGCAGGTGGTTAGCCCAATTGTGAGTAGCGATCGCTTCGCCATCAATACCAGTGCTGTGATCCCAGTCCGCACAGATGCATTAATTCAATGGGTGCTAGAAAGTGATGGTTTGCTGCCACTCACCATTGGTGATCTTCCTGCCGAAACCCGCCAATGGCTCAGCGGTAGCAGCATCGGTCAGGTTCTGGCTATGGCGCTACGAACGGCTCCAGAACATGAACCATTGGGAATTGTGCTGGTTGCAGATGTGTCCGATCGCCAATGGGCTGAACGCCATCTGAGTGCTCTGGAAACGCTTGTCAGCCAACTTGCCTGGTCCCACCGTTACCTGGCCTTAACCCAGAGACTTGCAATTCAGCGCGACGCCCTGGAGCGGTTGAACTGGTACAAACATCGATCGCTGGAAGAACTGTATCGTTCGCTTCTTCCCAACCTGAAGCGACTGCAAGACCTGGGCAATGCCAAAGATCCTCTCTCTAGTACCCGCTATCAACAGATTTTGCGGCAGCTTAACGATGCTGTGAGTCCGCTTGCCTCACTCCTTCAAACAGAGCAATGGCAACTGCATACAAATGCCCGCACAATGTCGCTGGTCAGCCTACTGAAGCGATCTTTGGGCCGAGTAGAAGGGCTTATGAAGCAGCAGCAACTCTGGTCTCAAGTCCATGACGAAACTAACCTGACCATCAGCGGCGATATCGCGAAGATTGAACTGGTACTCTACGAACTGTTACTCACAGCCTGCCAGCGATCTGACATTGGTGGACGGATTGACCTCTGGTGTCGCCAGATTGATAGCCACTGGCTCGAACTTTCCATTACTGACAGTGGCAGCGTTGAACAACGTCTATTGGCCGAGCTAGAAGCTGGTCGAGCAATGGATTTGTTAGCACCCTCTGCCCTCGATCAACCACCGGGGCAACACCTGTACATTTGCCGGGTGCTCATGAAGCAAATCGGCGGCGAATTTAATCTTTACAAGCTAGATGACAATCGCATTCTGAGCCGTTTGGTTTTACCATTAGCCGCCAGCGATCGCAGAACGCTCAATAAGGGGTGAAGCTTTCTGCCTCTTATCGCTCAAACTACTACCAGCATGCAACGTTTCAATCTTTCTTCTCCAGCGTTCTACCGCGTTCCTTAACGGTGCTGGTAGCCATTGATCGTACTGGGGATAAATCGGCAAGCGGGGCATGAGAGCCCAATCTGCTGTAGCCAAAACCGCTGCTAACTCAGTATCAATGGGGTGCGGGTAGTCAGGATTGACTTCATCATGTGGCCCAATACCACCTAAATCGCTTGCACCAGCGTCTAAACAAGCCAGCAGTTGGGTTCTTGGCACCAGGTTCGGCGGAATTTGAATGGCAATGTCAGAGGGGAGAATGCGACGAGCGTTTGCAATCGTTTCCAGCAACTCTTGGGGTGAAAACGCTTCGCCTGCCCATGCTTCCATCTGCCCTGGGCTGTAGGGTTGCAAGATGACTTCCTGAATGTGCCCCCACCGTTGGTGCAATTGCGCGATCGCCTCCAGGGTTTCGCATCGATCCATCGCTGTTTCACCAATGCCTAACAATAGCCCCGTTGTAAACGGAATTTGGAGTTCGCCAGCCTGTGCTAACTGCTGTAAACGCATCGCTGGTAGCTTACTTGGCGCATGGCGATGGACAGTTTGCAACAGAATTGGCGTAACCTGCTCTAGCATCAAACCCATCGAAACATTCACGCGCTTGAGAAGAGCCATTTCAGACACACTTAAGGGACCCGCATTGGTATGCGGTAGAAACCCCAGCGACAGCGCTAGCTCACCAAGCTCATAAAGACGCTGAAGCCAGGACGATCGCCGATCGCTCTGGGGATGGACTTCGCCACTTAAGATTAAAATTTCGATAATGTCCTGGTCTTGCAGCGATCGTAATTGCACTTCAGCATCCGCCAGAGAGAGCCAGGAACTCTTACCAGGGTCTATCCGAAAGTTGCAGTAACTGCAGCGATTGAAACACTCATAGGTTGGCACCAGCGTATAGGCAGGGCTGTATGTCGCAGTCTTAACAAACGTCATGCATCAAGCCTTAAACCAACAGTAATGGGCTCAGGACACCGTCTAGAGAATCTAGCAGTGCGGCAGAAACTCTAGAACCTCCTTAAATCGGCTATCTATAGGCTACCCTTTCTTGGAGCGCCCTTGCTAGGACTTTAGACCTTTCTAGCGGTCCAACATTCACAAAGGTTCAAACCAATCAGCGTGCTCTTTGACATCCATTGTCAGCAAAGCCCATCCGCTTCAATTCATCAAAAGCCGCAGCGTGCTAATCGCAACACCAGAACTTCTCACGCCCCTGACAACTGCGTTTTTTAGCGTAAACGTTCTTGATGTGCGTCTTAACGGTATTGAGGCTAATTTGGAGCATCTTGGCAATTTCTTGGTAAGAATACTCTTGCCGCAGCAGCATCCAAACCTCAGCTTCACGCTCTGTCAAATCATACTTCTTGCGCTCAATGCGGATCTCTTCATGCAAGAGGTCATTGCAGTTTTCTAACAGCACCAAAATGTAAGGCTGTTGCTGCCTTTCTAATTCAGTTCCCTGTGTGCCAGCCAGTGCCAGCCACCGAGCGCTGATGCGAATGGTTTGTCCTGTTGGCGCTTGGCACTCCATCACAAAGGGGCGATCGCCTTGGCGATTTTCCCGCATCAGTCGATGACAAACCTCAGACACCTCTACTGGTAACTCAAGCGGTGGAAACTCGCTGCCTGCTAGATACTGACACAGCATGCGTGCTTTAGCATTCCAGTACAACGGATTCAGGCTGCGAGCGGTCACAATCACGCCTTGATTGAGCGATTCCAACAAACTACTCCGAATGAGATTCAGTGTGGATGTTTCGCTCAACGGAGCCATACTAGGCTTCGGTTGGTTTCCAGAAGATTGCTTTGTACGGCGTGCAGACGGGGGCTTATTCGCTTTTTCAGCAGCACAGGAATTAAACAAGGAGCCAAACGTAGTCGATTCTAGAGCGGAAACCAGGAGGGGGGCTGTCATAGATCAGGACTCCACAAACGATGCCGTTATTTTGATGGCTTTGTTTGTGAAGTCACAATGAGTAAGCCGTAGCCCACACCAAACTCCGGAAGAAGAGTCATTCAGAGTGAACAAAGGTGAAGTAGACTGAAGTGGGGTGAAGTTTTTTCCACTTCCGGATTGTAAGAAGTGCCTGGTTAGTCAATAATGGACTCAAATTAAATGATGCAGCGAGCTTCTGACCAAGTAGGCGCTTCCTTTCAATGCTCAGCACCTTGGCGCAGTGAGTTTGGTCATGCGCGCTTTGAATTCACGTTCAGATGTTTCACTCACAAGTGCAGCAATCTGGCCAAACAACTTGTTCGTACCCCAAAGGTCAACCCTCTAGCTTCATTCAATGGTCCCTAGATTCCGCACGACCACATCGCTGATGTTCCTCATTGTCGGCCTAACATTTGTAAACGTACTCACCCATTTGGGTACTTTTCACTGTTCTTCAGCGCTGAACCACTGTTAGCACCGTCCAGGGAGTCTGTTTCTGCCAGCCCTTTCTCTCTATGCCTAGCCAATTCATGAGTTCTCTGAAGCCTGTGTCCCAATTTAATGACCACTTCGCCCCGGAACTGCTTGACCGGTTTTTCCCGCTATCACAGCAACGGGTGTATATGTCAATGCTAATGGGACGCGGTGGCTTAACCCGTCGTCGAGCAGAGTATTTTGTTCGGCTTTGGGCCTATCTTCTACTGAAGCAACGGCAGATGATGGGGGTGAAACTTACACAGCCACTGACCCAACTACGTTCAACGGATGGCTTAATCGCTTGTACCCATCGGGAAGCCGCCGAACTGTTTTATGGCAATCAAGAAAGAGGCAGCGATCGTGCCGCTGGCATGATGATTGATCGCTTTGTATCGTTAGGCTTACTCGAAAAACAGTTTGATGGACAAACCCTTTGCCTCCAGATTCGCTCCCTTCCAGAATTGGAAACGCCCATTCAGCCAGCCGTTGTTGTTACCCTCACGCCGGATGCCTTTAATCCTCGAACCGACACGATTCCGATCGCTAAGTTAATCGCACACACCTACGCAGAACTCATGAAGGATGTAGCCAAAGCATCTCACAAAATTGCGCAGGCGCTTCGCAGTTGGGCAAAGCAATATCCAAAAGGTTTAAGGGTTCTACGTCGTTCTGACAATCTCAACCCGGTTGCTGTGAGTGTACTTTTTCCGGTGACGAGCGAGTCTGAAATGCATTTCTTTCAATCACCGAGCAAGAGCCTTTACCTGTCCTCTGATGCTGAAGTTGATCCGTTCAAGATGGCGTTTGCAGGGGATGAAAACTGTACCTCTGTTTACATCCGCGCATGGATCATCGATACGCCTTATCTTCAAAGTGAAAACATTCGTCTCTTGCTGGAAGATAGCCGCAGCACCCTCCTTCAGATGCAGCAAGACTTCCCAAATTTATGCGATCTTTACTCGCTCATCTTGCATCCCCTTTATGAAGATTTGCGACTAGCACTTGGTTTTCAAAAAACATTTCAGGATACCCAACGGTCATATCACTGGGTGTATCTTGCCTTTGATCGCTTTTTAGAGCTGGATATCGAGCAAGCACTGAGCAAGATGAAACAGAAGCTTGCAAAGTAGACCGACACAACCAGCAAATGTTTGGGGTTCTAGAGCGTTCGACCAAGGGCGATCGGGAAGAAAAATTACCTTCCCTGGAAAACTCCACGTAAAAACTGAGGCCAGAGGCATTCTCATAAAAGCAAATGAATTCTTAAGCTTTGGTTACAAAGCCAAAACCTAGAAGCGGTAGTGCTTGCAGCTCCTTAGAACCCAGCCTCGCGTAAGCTTTTGTTGAGCTTGCTTTACAAAAAGCAATGTTCGGTTTAGACTAATATACAAGCGGGTAAAACCGCCCAAACACGTTAAATCAAGCACTTTTATTACCATGACGACGACCTTACAGAGACGCGAGAGCGTCAACGTGTGGGAGCAGTTCTGCAACTGGGTGACCAGCACCGACAACCGCCTATATGTGGGCTGGTTCGGTGTCCTGATGGTCCCCACCCTGCTGTCTGCCACCATCTGCTTCATCATCGCCTTCATCGCCGCTCCCCCTGTGGACATCGATGGCATCCGTGAGCCCGTGGCTGGCTCCCTCATGTACGGCAACAACATCATCTCTGGTGCGGTTGTCCCTTCGTCCAACGCGATTGGTCTGCACTTCTACCCCATCTGGGAAGCCGCTTCCTTAGATGAGTGGCTGTACAACGGTGGCCCTTACCAGTTAGTGGTGTTCCACTTCCTGATTGGCGTCTTCGCTTACATGGGTCGTGAGTGGGAACTGTCCTACCGCCTCGGCATGCGCCCCTGGATCTGCGTCGCTTACAGTGCACCTGTAGCCGCAGCAACGGCAGTGTTCTTGATCTACCCGATTGGTCAAGGTTCCTTCTCTGACGGCATGCCTTTGGGTATCTCCGGTACGTTCAACTTCATGTTCGTGTTTCAGGCCGAGCACAACATTCTGATGCACCCCTTCCACATGTTGGGTGTGGCCGGTGTGTTCGGTGGCAGCTTGTTCAGTGCGATGCACGGTTCACTGGTGACCTCCTCGTTGGTGCGTGAGACCAGCGAGAACGAGTCGGCGAATGCGGGTTACAAGTTTGGTCAGGAAGAAGAGACTTACAACATCGTCGCAGCACACGGCTACTTCGGTCGGTTGATCTTCCAATACGCGTCGTTCAACAACTCCCGCAGCTTGCACTTCTTCTTGGGTGCCTGGCCGGTCATCGGCATCTGGTTCACGGCGTTGGGCATCAGCACGATGGCGTTCAACCTGAACGGGTTCAACTTCAACCAGAGCATCATCGACTCGCAGGGTCGTGTAGTGGGCACTTGGGCGGACATCTTGAACCGGGCGAACCTGGGGATGGAAGTGATGCACGAGCGGAATGCGCACAACTTCCCCCTCGACTTGGCAGCGGGTGAAGCTGCGCCTGTCGCTCTCTCCGCTCCCAGCATCAACGGTTAGTCTAGCGTTTGGTTAACCATCTCGTTGATTAATTGATTGAGGAGCGCTCCCCAGATTGGGGAGCGCTCTTTGCATGTGAGGGAGGAATTGCGGTGAGCTTAAAAGACTACTGTTCTGCAATCGCCCCCTCCAATGACCTCGCCCTCAATCCTATGGTCGGTGCTTCAACAAGCTAGTTTTATCTACCCCCCTCAAGGAGGTGACAAGGTAGGAGCCGTTTGCACCAGGGGCGTCTGCTTCTGCATTTGCTGAATGATGTTCTGAAGAGATGCCTGGGCAAGCGGTTGATTAGCATTGAGTTGCAGTGACGCTTGTAAGACCTTCAACGCATCTGGAAAGCGACCGAGTTTGGCAAGCGCCAGTCCTTGACCAGTCAGAGCATCGCTACTTTTAGGAGCAATTCGACTCGCTTGTTGATAGGCAGCAAAGGCATCTTGAAACGATCGAAGGGACATCAATACCGTCGCGCGATTATACCAACCTGAAAACGAGTTGGGATTAAACCGAATGGCATTGTCAGCCGCCGCAACCGCTGTTGGATAGCGTTTTAACTGCCACAGCACGACACTGCGATTTGCCCAGCCGTCGGAGTTGGTGGGGTCAAGTCGGAGTCCCTGGTCGTAAGCAGTCAGAGCTTCCTGGTACTTACCGAGACTGCGAAGAATCGATCCTTGATTGAACCAGGGTTGAGCGTAGTTGGGGTCAAGCTGAATCGCTTTTTGTGTGGACGCGATCGCTTCGTCGTACTGCTTGAGATACCACAGGGGCACGCTCCGATCGCTCCAGGCACTTGCAGCTTTGGGGTTGATACCTACCGATCGATTCGCGATCGCCAGCGCTTCTTCGTACTTGCCCTGGCCTGCGAGAGCAACACTGCGTTGATTCCAGGCTTGCGACGCTGTCGCTTCGCCCCAGTCGCCATCCCCTTGAATGGCTTGCTTACAGGGTTCTTCAGCATCTTTGTACTGCATCAAGCGGTTGAGCATAGAGCAGCGACCAAGCAACGCAAAGGCATACTTGGGGCTCAACTCAGTAGAGCGAGTGTAGGATGCCAGTGCTTCGGTAAAGCGGTTAAGTTTTTCGAGCAGCAAGCCTTGAGCACTCCAGATCGCGGCATCGTTGGGAGCAAGGCTGATAGCGTGGTCATAGTCAGCGATCGCGGTTTGCCATTGGTTGAGCTGACGATTGGCCAAACCCCGATTTGCCCAGGCGAAAGCAGCCGTTTTGTCCCCCCAGTTGCCATTTCCCTGGAGGCTCTGGTCACAGCTTGCGATCGCCTCCTGGCTTTTGCCTTGTTTCGCTAAGGCAGAACAGCGATAGGCCAGCGTGATTGAATCTTGTGGCTCCAGCAGTAGGGTGCGATCGAAGGCGGTGATGGCCTGGTCTAGCTGCCCCGACTGGCTGAGAATGATGCCCCGGTGTAACCACGCTAACGCTGGTGATTTTCGGCCCCAATTGCCATCGACCTTTAAAGCCTGATTGCACGTATCCAACGCTTCCTCATTGCGGCCCAGCACTTCAAACGCCATACATTTGTACGTTAGTGCCAGCGAGGTTTTGCGATCGAAGGTCAAGGCGCGACCAGCAGAGGCGATCGCCTCCGGATACTGCTTCAGTTGCAACAGAATCGCGCTGTGGTCTGCCCATGCCAGCGGATCTTTCGGTCGCAGCACGATCGCTTGTTCACAGGCTTTAAGGGCTTCTTCATATTTACCGGAACCGGCCTGGAGACTACAAAGGTCTGCCCAGTAAGCAAAGTCTTTGAGCTTTTCTTGCAGCATTTGCTGTGCCACGAGCTGAGACGGGACTGGTGGCATAGAAGCAAGGATCTGCCCCTGTCCAAGAAACAAGCTGGTGACGAATGTAGCAAGGCTGACCCATTGCAATCGCGGCATGGAAAAGTCTCAAGGTTGGGAACTATAGTATTATCGACAGCCCAATGCTGAAACAAACTAGCTTTGTCATTGACTGTATCAAACTACTGATTGCAACGATTGTTCTGGACACGAGAAATTTTATGAGAGCTTTGCCAGTCACCTTGCTGCTGTTGCTGCTGTTGCCAACGCAGGCTCAGGCAGCGAACGATCGTCAAGTCCAGCAGCTACGCGAAACGCGTCAATGCGCCGGATGTGATCTTGTGAATGCGAATTTGCGTGGAGTGTCTTTACGGCAGGCAGATTTACGGGGAGCCAATTTGAAGGGCGCTAACCTGAACGGAGCTGATCTGCGGGGGGCGTTTCTGAAACAAGCCAACTTGACTGAAGCAGATTTGAGGAACGCTAATTTAGCGGATGCTAATTTGGCCGATGCAAAGCTAGAGGGCGCGCAACTGAAGGGCACGATCGTTAGCGATCGCACCGTGCTGGCAGACAAATGGCAATTGGTGCGCAAACTCGTGGAAGAGGGAGGGCGTAATCAGGATTTGAGCGAAGCAGACCTGGCGGGTGCGAACCTGAACGGCAGCGACTTGCGTAACGTCAACCTGGCAAAAGCGAATCTGAGCGGTGCATTTTTGGAAGACACGTTGCTGAGCAATGCGAATTTAAGCCAAACAACCTTACGGCGTACCAGCTTCTTCATCAGCGATTTGAGCAACGCTGACTTGAGCCAGGCAGATTTGAGAGACGGTAGCTTACGTGCGACAGATTTGCGATCGACCATTTTGCAGCAAACCGATCTGCGACGGGCAGATTTAAGCTCGGCCTATCTGCAACAGTCCAATCTCAGCAGCACCAATCTGGCAGGCGTCAATTTATCGCGATCGAGCTTGAATGGAGCAAATCTCAGTCAAAGCCAGCTTCAAGGAGCAAACCTCTTTGCCGCTGATTTGCGGGGCACAAATCTGAGCGAGGCCAACTTGAACGGTAGCAATTTGCGCGGTGCCGACCTGAGTGAATCCGCCTTAACTCAGGCGAGCCTACGCGGGATTAATCTTGAAGGTGCAAAGCTGCGTAATCTCAAGCTGAGTAAGGCAGATCTGAGCAATCTAAACCTTCGCCAGGTTGACTTTAGCGGCAACGACTTGCGTAACGCGAATTTACGACGGAGCAATCTCAGTGGGGCCAATTTGCAAGGCGCAAACCTTAGTGGTGCCAATTTGAGCGAAGCCAACTTAAGCGGAGCCGACCTGACCGGAGCCAATCTCGACCAAGCAGACTTGAGCTATGCCAATCTCAACCGTGCCAAACTGCAAGGAGCGCGGCTGGCAGGCGTGAAGCTGGATTACGCGAACCTTTGTGGTGCAACCTTACCAACCGGGTGGAAAGCAGGCTGTTAGGTAGTGTTGCAAATCTGTTGTTGCAAATCTGTTGTTGCGGATTCGTAGGAACGTTACAGGTAACATCCCTACAGACAGTGAAGCCACAGGTTTAGAACATTTCCCGTTAGCGCTGATCGAACTGCGGTGGAATCGCGATCGGGGCCAGCGTGCCTGGAGGGGAATCACCCGGAGCCGATGGAGCCGTTGCATCCGGTGAGGGTTTTGCCTGGGCATTGGCGATCGCAGCGGCGGCAGCAGCAGCAGCCGTGGCAGCCGGATCACCCGCCGCGGGATCATAGGTTTCGAGCGTGACCGCTTGTGTGACCTGTTGTCCAGTAGGACTGGTGACTTGCAGTGTGAGCGTTACGCTGCCTGGTTTGGGACTCAAGAATATCGGTAAAGCACCTTTGAGTGGCACACTGCCCGGCACTGGCAATAACTCTACCCGGCTGCCACTACTGGCATCCACAAGCCATGACAGTACTAAACCACCGACTGCTTGACCCGTTGTCATCGGAATAAAATACTTCGGTTGAAGGGGTTGCCCATTCAATTGAAACGCCACAATTTGCGGTGGGCGAGGTAACAATTTAATCAGCTCTGTTTTTTGCGATGGCGGCTTCTCACCACTGGCGATCTTAGGGAGCGCTGTGAGTTCAAATAAATAATCTCCTGGCTTACGCGACTCTGTTGGCACCGCCTGACAAATCAACATTTGCTGCATGCTACAAACCGCTTTCAATTCCTTGGGAATGCCCTGGCTGAAGTCATATTGTTTTAAAGGACTGACAACAGTGCCATCGGGTGTACGTCCAACGACTTGCAGCGCACGTAACTGCTCAGCATTGGCGATCGCCCAGTTGAGCCGTACGCCAAACGCCTTGCTCTCCTTGCTGTTGGGGTTAACCGGGCTAATGATTGCACGTGGAGTCTTCGCTACTTTTGTGGTTCCTGCTACGGGTTGGGCGATCGGCTTGATGACAAAGCCACTCGGTTCTTGATAGATGGGTTGGGTCGAGGCAAACCCGACAATTTGGGGCAATGGTACCGCCTCAACCTTGACGGGGATGCTTTTACGCGTGTCAGACATAGCGCCTTTTGCCCGTTTAGGAGCAGTCGTCATCTCAAATAAATAGGTGCCAGCCTTACGGGCACTGGTACGGACACTGTTACACGTCAACACAGCCGATGATTGGGTGCAAAACGATTGCAGCGATGCAGGCACGCCCTGGCTAAAGTCATACACTTCGGGACGCGTCAGGAGTGTGCCATCACTGGATAGCCCGTTGATGGTAATGGATTGCAAGCGATCGGCATTGTTGATCTGCCAATTTAGCCGCACTACATCGTCATTAATGGCAGAGTAACCACTGTCCGCTGGTGCAAACTGGGCAATTTGAGGCGAGGGCGGTGTTCTAAACAGCAGCCACCAGAGGAGATATACCAACCCCAAAATACCCAGAATGGTCAACACGAGTAGCGGGAAAAACTGCCACCAAGGGCGCGGTTCCCAAACGAGAATTCCGGGTAATTGATCGATCGGCAAAGGCAACTGGCGATCGTCCTGCAACGAGACATTGAAATTAATGACTCGACCGCCACCATAAATAGGGCGTCGCCACCAGGGATCGGGTTGTACCCGAAGATCGACGCCAACCACTGACTGCGGCAAAACCTTTGCGGTTGATGGCTCCAACGTATAGAGGCAGAGAGATTCTTCGTTGAGATTTTGCACCGACAACGTGATCGATCGCGGCGTATTACCACTGTTGGTTAGCCGGATCTGAAATAGCCCTGCTTGCCGCTTCACCTGCCCTACTAATGTGCGGAGTTCTGCTTGCAGCAAATAGACGGGTGGCACTTGCAGATACACCAGATCCAGCAGTACCAGTTCGGGTAGAGTTTCCGAATAGAGCCGCAAGGTCGGCACGTAGCTTCCTGCGAGGGCGTCAAAGGGTGGATTGAACAGCAGCAGAATCACGCCCTGTTCGCCAGGGTTCAGGTTGAGAGAATCGGCTTCAGCAATCAGCCCTCCTCCCTGTGCCCCTGGTGGATAAATGATTTTGAACCAGGTTTTAGGGAGATCTGTGCAGGCAAGGCGAAACCGATCGACGCGATCGCCCCGGTTGTAAACCAGCACTTGAAATTGAAGAGCTGCCCCAGCCTGTAGAATCGCCGGATTGGCAGAGCTAGAAGGGGGTAAAAGAACAAAGGTCGGGTCGTTGGAGCGAACGGTATTTTGTGTGGTCGGCAAGACCTGAAGCTGCTGCTCGTAGCGAATCGGCGTATCTTCGGGATAATGCTCTTGTGCATCCACCACCACAAAATAGCGATAAATGCCTGGCAGCGCATCGATCGGAATTTGGACTGGAAAGATCACCTCATCGCTCTGGTTGGGTCCCAGGGCCAGTTGTTCCTGGTCAGACTCACACCACTGTTGTAGCGACGGCGAAAGGGCATCAATCAAGACTGTGATAATTGCGCTTTGATGCCCTTTGTTGCTGATCGTGACGCTCAAGTTGAAGCGATCGCCCGGCACCAGTGTATCTCGACCAGAGGAACCGATAATGGCGGCAAGAGGGCTGCTGGCAGTACCAACATGAGACTCTACATTAGACAAACTGGATGTCTCATTAAGGACGCTGCCCTCTCCTGGCTCTGACATGAGATCTCCCCTTTGTAGTAGGACACATAAGTTTGCCCCTAGATTGCTCCGAAAGAACCAGCCTTGTTGTTTCAGTGTTCCTTTAAATTTGGCTCTTGCACGTTGAAACAGCCTGAAGCACCAGTTCTGCGCGATCGCTTTTCCAACAGCCGCGATTCACTTTGTCAGTATTGCTTAACCAAAAGGTTAGGGCGCGTCATCAATTCAGCTCCGAAACCGTTGGATCAGCAGTATCGCGCCCATCCCAACACATGGGGCTAGGGGCTGAACCGTTGCTGAGAGCAGTGAGTAGTCGCCAATGACAGCCCCTAGCAACTGCTCTAAATCAGCAACAGTGTATCGCTGATTCACGCTTTTTTCGCTTCAGGTATTGAAACGCGATCGCGCTGAGGATTCAACCCCATCTCAGGGAACCCTTAACTTGCTCCCTGTCTTCTGAGTCTCAGACTATGGCAATTCAGAATGTTCCTAAACTACTGGCCAAAACAGTCTTGAAGCGCTACGCCTACCGCGTTGTAAGCCAACCCCGCCAGGTGCAACAGGCATACATGATGGCGTTAAAACGCTGGGCCTGGGTGCAGCCAGTCTGGGATGAAGTGTATCAAGAATTGTTTCCACCCGAGACGAGCCTCCCGGAAGAAACAGCAGCGATCGCCGCCCGCCCACTCGTTGCGTTACCCGCAGCAGCAGGCGTCCAAACAGCCGACTCACCCTATCCTCGCTATCGATGCGTGCAGAGTGATCCCTTGCGCTGTTCGCAAGCTCAACCGCTGACTGCCGATGGCGCAAAGCTTGCCTACTGCCAGGAGCCATGCGGGTTTCTAGCCCAGTTACCAGAACGCGCAGAAATTCAGGGGCAGCGAGGGATCTACCGGATTGAACAATGGTTAGGGCGACGAGGCATGGGGCGTATTTATGCGGCTGTGCAAACCGGAATGAACCAACCCGTTCTGGTCAAAGAGTATATTTTGCCAAAGCAATACTTCAACGCAGACCAGGTCTGGCAAACCAAGCAATTGTTCAAAACGTTAGCAGGCTTGAGTCTCGCAGATGGACGATCGCAGGACTTTCGCTTGTTGGCCCCCCTTGAGGCGATTGTCGATGAGCGGAACGAACGCTGTTTGATCGTGCTCGATGGACGCGGCCTCTCTCCCACACTCAACCAATACTTAAGCCTGGGGGCAATGTCTGAAGCGCAAGTGCGACGTGTCTTACATCAAGTTCTACAGACGCTAGAGTTGCTGTATGGACAGAAATTTCGCCTCAGTGCAGGACAGCTACAAACAGGCTTAGTGCATGGCAATCTCAATTTAGATAGTCTGCTCATTAGTCAGACGCACACCAATCCGCAGTTGCAAACCCCAACTGCCAACGATGAAACCGATCAAGACCAGGATGCTAACTTTTTTATCTATTTGAGCGATCTAGCCCTGTGGGAGCAACTGTTTCAACCACCGCTAGCAAAAACAACCTTGCCTTCGGTCGCACAAGATTTGTCTGCACTGGGCTCTATTGCGTTTTATCTTCTGACTGGCAAAATCACTACGGCAGATGGACAACCGCTGGATCCCCTGCAGGAAAAACACTGGCAGAGAGCGGATGGTCAAATGCCCGATCGCTCATTAAGGCAATTCATTTTGCGGCTCCTGGGCTGGGAAGCACCGTTTGAGAGTGCAGAAGCTGCCCGACAAGTCTTACAGCGACTCCCGATCGCGCCTCCCTCGCTGGCACCAGAACTAACAGCCGTTTCTGAGCCCTCACCCAAGCGTCATATTCCTCGCTGGGCGATCGGGTTGCTGGGCATCTGCAGTCTAGGCTTGCTGGGATGGCTACTCTGGAGCGTCTTGCCAAAACCGCAACTCAGCACTGCAAATCGGGTGCCATCGCTAAACGCACTGCGAGATGTGGGCGGCATTCCACCCGGCACATTCACCTACAGCACCACAGCCGACGGCATCTGGAGTTACGTCTGGCAAACAACTGATTTAATTCAAAAAGGGCAGACACTGCAACAGCGAGTCAGCACCGCGCAACCCAAGCTTCAGTTGCAGGTGCAAACGGCAGACACCATCGAAACCGCGATCGCCAATGTACAGTCAGGCTCAGCCGATTTTGCGATCGTGCCCTTGCTGCATACTCTACCAGACGCACTGACTGCCGAACCGATCGCCTATGATGGCCTGGCTGTTTTTGTTGCCTTCAGCTACGCCAAACGCAGCACTGGCCTGCCGACCCAACTTCAGGGGCAGTTGAATTTAGAGCAGTTACGCCAACTGTATACAGGCAACCTCAATCAGTGGAGCGCACTCAGCCATTCCAATTTAGCCGTTGGTCTTTATGCGCCAGAGAATCGGGAAGCCGTCGAAATTTTCCAACGACGAGTGCTGCACCTGTCGTCCGATGCTCCTTCCCTCACATCCATGAATGCCGTCGCACAGCTACCAGACTTTGATGTCATGCGATCGGTCATTCAGGATTTTGAAGCACACCAGATTGGCAGTATCGGGTTTGGGTCGCTCAGCAAAGTGGTGGGTCAATGTTCTGTTTATCCACTGGCCTTACAGCAAGCATCAAACGCAGGACAACCCATTCAGGTGCTTGGGCTCGCTCAGGGACGACCGATTACGCCCGAAACGGATCTGTGTAACGAGAAAGGCACCTATCGACTCAAGCCATCACTCCTGAGAACCGGGCAGTACCCACTGTCTTACCCGTTGGCCATTGTCTACTCCAAAGACAACGATCGCTCCACCATTGGACAAAAGTTTGCGGAATTGATGCGAACGCGTGAAGGACAACATCTGTTAAGTCAGACAGGACTGGTAACGTTGGAAGAGCCGTAAGAAGTTTTGAGTTTTGAGTTAAAAGTTTTGAGTTAAGAGAGCGATCAGCGGTTAGCCCTTCCCTTCTACTTCCCCTGCTTCCTCCTTTGCCTTCTGAATTCAAAACTCAAAACTCAAAACTTTCACTCACTCCTGCCCTCTGCCTTCTCTCAACGACAAGTATTATCTGCCTTCACATGATGTAGCTCAACGGTATGCGCCGCTCCACCGAATGAGACAAAAACCTCCTCTTTGGTGCGTGCCACGTCGATCGTGGCTAAGCGCTTTTTAGAATGTCCGACCGTTTGTTCGGCGTCCTTTGCGGTGGAGCGATTGCCCATCTCCGTGAGTGCCCAGAGTATGGCATTGCCACTTTCACCCGCGCTTGCCAGGTAGCAGCCATCGGCTGTAAAGGCAACCGCATTGACGGCTTTGTCAGGTGTCCAGGTATCCAGTGCTTTACAGGTTGCCCCACCCTGAAAGCACGGACGCAAATCCCAGGTGCTAATCGTACCGCGATTATTTGCCGTTGCGAGTAGGTAAGGCTTTTGGGCTGGTGTTGCTAAGCTCAAAATATAGTCTCGTTCGCTGCCCGTTCCCATATTGACGGGTTGAAGCTGGTTGGTTTTCAAATCCCACAGGCTGAGTTGATTGAAGCGGCCTGCGATCGCGAGATAGCGTTGCTCGGGGCCAACCAGTGCCATCGCGTTGATGGCAAACCCAACCTGGCGATCGCGGGCTTTTGTGGCGTTACCGGCTGCATCCAGGCTCCACTGAACGACCTGCCCACTGCCATGCCCACTAAAGAGGGTGCGAGAGTCATCGGTAAACACCAGATCAAAGACGCGATCGTCCTTTTGAGTGGAGAACGGTGTCGATGCAATGCCCGTCAGCACATGCACCAGTTGCATTTCGCCATTTTCAAAACCGACCGCGACCATATCGTTATCAACCGGACGGTAACGGACAACGCGCACGGCTTTGTTGAAGGTTTGCAAAGTGCCTTGGGACACCAGTTGATTGCGAATGACCTTCCAACGATGCAGAGTTTGGTCATCGGAACCACTGATGACATCACTGGCTAAGCCACTTAAGCGTAGAGTATTCACCGGAGCCGTGTGTCCCACGTGCATCAACCGCCAGCCGATCACGCCGAGCAGAAGTAGTCCCAAGGTGGCGCTAGCAAGCTGAAGTAACAGCGGTACACGAGGCAAAAGGCGCAGTTCTAGCAGTTGCATATCATCTCGCACATCAACGCGAGAATCAGCGGTGGCGGCTTTGACCTGAATCCAGCGTTTGCGCGTCCAGCCGAGCCAGGGTCGTGGCTGCTGCACTTTCAATTTGAACGCTGCTGGCTGTGCCAGTTCTAAGGTTGCCGTATCAGGCGAGATTTCGAGCGATCGCTGTAGCAGATCCTCATAGCGTACACGACTACGCTTCCACCGTCCTAAAGGATTGAGTAAGGGATTGAGCGCTAGCCCTGGTTTGGCCGCTGTACCCTGCCAAAAATCAGCCTCAATGCTGACAGATTGCTCCAAATTGCTGTGGTTCTCAAACCGAAGCGTATAGCAAGCGGCGGTTTCATGCCCATGATCCTTGCCAGTTTCAGCGACTTCAGCCGTAGGGGGCTCAACCGGAATGAGCGTTAGTTTTTGCTTCACTGGAAGTTGCTGGCTGGGCGTTTGGCTTTGGAAGGTTACAAAGCCCTGAGGTAAAACGGTGAGGGTGCCGTTTGCGTAAACCGTTTCGGCTTGCGGCTGAGATGCTTCCAACCGTAGTGGGTAAACCCGACTGGGAGCCTGCGTTAACGCCGGGATGTGGCACTCAAATACGTCTTTAATGACTTCGCCCGGAGCGAGATGTAAGCGTCGCTCATTGCTCTCAGGCAGCCAGCCTGGGTCAATGCCAGAGAGGTGTAAGCTAATGTTGGTCAGTCGTTGACTGTTGCTCTGCACTGAGAACGGAATTTTAATGCGATCGCCTGGGTAGCCTGTAAACTCGCAGGCGGACAGTTCAATCGTCGGAGCCGCCACATCGCTCCCTTGTACAATGAGATTGAGAAGTTGTCGGCTGTCTGCCTCCCGCAATTCCAACGAAAACACCCGCACCGTTAATTTCATCAGACCTGCATAGCCAGGACGCGGCGTATTGAAAAGTTGGACGGTAAAGCGAGTGGAGTCTCCGGGCGGCTTCTTTGTGCAAACCTCTGGTGACAGCTTGTACCAGCGATGCGTTGAGCCTGACTCAATCCCTGCTGCCAACACCTCAACCTGGAACGTCGCAAATTGATCACTGTGATTCGTCACAATCACATCAAAAAAGACAGGCGCTCCACCAGCCTGAAACGTGAGTTCTCTGGTAGACAGTTGGGTGCTAATGAGATCAACAGAAGGGACAGCGGATAGTTCCTTGACCATGAGCGTAGGGAGAAGAAATAAGGGGCTTAGGCGATCGGGCGTGAAATGTCGTTTAGACAGGGGTGGCAGTAGAACCAAAAATCATCTTGAGCCGCTGCCGAGACCAATTCAGAAAATTATGGGAAAACGTGGCTTCATCACCTAAAAGGCCATGTTTCCGCAGTTCTTCTTTCCGTTGCTGTAGCTCGGCCTGACGTTCATTGAGCTTTTGCGCGACTTGTTCGCCTAACCCTGGGTAATCTCGTAGCAAGCTTTGGAAGCTTTTTTGATCGACCACAAACAGAGCTGTGGGTTCTAACGCACGAATGGTCGCGGTGCGGGGAATGCCCAAGAGGAGAGACAATTCACCGAGAAAATCACCTGGTTTTCGTACTGCAATCCGTTTACTCAAGGTCTCTGCATAAATTTCGACACTGCCAGTCAGGATGATAAAAAAGGCGTCTCCCGCATCACCCTCACGACACAGCACCTCCTGTGGCTCTAGCTGGCGTTCGTAGCCCAGATTAATGAGGCGTTGAATTTCCGCCTGGGTAAACGATTGGAAGTAGGAAACGCTGTGCAACAGTTCCGCTAAGTTTTGTCGGCGCGATTCAGCATGCAGCCGAGCCTGGCGCGATCGCTCCAGCAGCAGGTGTGGATTCACCATACCGTTTCCCAACTGCATCGCCAGAGCTGCTTTTTTGGCCTGGTCACTCTCTTGCATCAGGTGTTGAACTCGGCTTTGAAGGCTCTGCTCCCGCGATTGCACCACTTCTGCCATCTCTTGAAAAACCCTTGCCAACTGTCCAATTTCATCCGTACGGGCGGTTTCTTGCCTGATGCTGGCGGGGTCAAATTGGCCTGCCTTAAGGGTTGCCGCCGCTGTATTCAGCCGTAGTAGTGGATTTACAAGCCATCGGGTCGCTAGCAAACCAATGCCTAAGCCCAAAAGCAACACGCCACCACCCAAGAAGAGTGTAAATTGTGCCGTTTGCTCAGCCTCTCGCATAAAAGCTTTCTCAGGCACGACGATCGCCACCAACCAATCCAAGCCTTTTACCTGAGTAAAGTGGTCGATGTAGACCAGATATGCTGCACCCTTCTCAGAAAAGCGGAATGATTGATTGGGCTGTACCTGGCTGAAAGACTGGTACTGCGATTGCACAGCCTTGGCGGCGGCTCGAATCAGGGGATCTTGGCTATTGACTGCATTGAGCCGTTCCGTCTTCTCATTTTGCTGAGTCACCAACACGTCATTTGTTGAGGTTGCAATTAAATCCCCAGATGGCTCAACGATAAAAATCTTGGCGGTGCGGCTCTCCTTGAGTCCCTGTAAGAAGTGACTGATTTGATTCAAATAAAAGTCTACCGATAGCACGCCAAGCGGTTGCCCTGTCGTTGTATCAAACAAGGGATGCACAGAAGAAATCCGAAATTGCTTGGTTGTAAATTTTTGGTTCGGTTTTGTCCATGCCTCTTTGTGCTCCTGCATGGCTGTTTGAAACCAGGGACGTTTACGCACGTCGTAGTTGGATGTGCGGCTCAACTCTCTACCTGGGTTGCCCTGGTTGTCGAGGGCGTAGTAGATCTGGGGCGCACCTGACTGTGCCGTTGAGCTTAACGCAAGCGATTGATCCGTAAACCTTACAATGCCTCGTCCCGCTCCGGTTTGCTGAAAGCCAAATTCAATGCCACCCACTTCTTTGTAGGTCTGCATTTGATACCAAAAGCGTTTTGCCAGTTTGTCAGGGTCTTGAAGATTCAAATCTCCCAGGCGGTGAGCATTAATGGTTTCCTGCGCAATTAAACGCGGTGATTCCAAATAGTTGTAGAGATGCTCTTCAACTTGCTTCTCCAGTCCCTGGCTAATCTGGGCAACGAGTTCATCAACCGTGCGACGGGCATTGATGAAGCCGACCCAGCCCAACAGCGCCACACATACGATGAGTGGCACTGAGGTTGCAAGGGGAACTTTTTTACGAATGGAGAAGACAGCCATAGGGCAAGAACCTTGTGAGGGGAGGCGATCGAGGGGGTGTAGGGTGCCGGGTATCGGGGGTAGTGACTGTGCGTAAAACTTTTCTAAGGCTTTCTTTAGCCCTTGCGATCAACCAGCGCTACTTTTTGCTGAAGCTGGGTTAGTTGTCGTCGTTTCCAGGCGAAGTGCAGAAGATTAATGCCCATTTCCTGAGCACTGCGGATAGTTTCTCGCGGTAGGGAGAGGGTGTCGTCAATCCCCCAGGCGCTAGAGAGGGTACCGATCGCCAGCACGATGCCGCCCCAGTTAAAGAGGTAAATGGGATTGCCATCGATGCAGGGCAATTGCGCAAACAGAAAGGGGCGAGTCCGTAACAGATGGTCGCGACCGATCGACGCGATCGCTGTGACAGAGGTATTGGACTCATGCAGCAGACTAAGGACAGGGGCAGCGATCGCGGCCAGTTGCTCATTGATATTGGCATCGACAGCGGCCAGCTCTGTTTCTAATTCGTGTCGTGTATCACGCACGTCCTGATTGGTCATCAACGAGGCGATGGCGCTTTGAAGCTGCTGACGGACTGTGCATAATTCCGTGATGTTTGCCTCTTGAAGAGAAAGTTCGACGAAGACGATCGCACCTGTTTGCAGAAATTGTTGCAAAAACGCTTTTTCAACGGCTGTGAGTGCTAGCAGATGCGCATAAGGCAGGTGCAGGAGATCGTAGTCAAACCGGGCTGACTCTTGCAATACAACAGCCTCAACCGCCGCTCCCTGCATGGCAGGGTAGAGCCCCTCAAGGGATTGGAGCAAGTAAGACAGATTGGCGGCAACACTCTGATCAGGCTGATTGACAGGTGCAACTGCCTGAGCGACACGCACTAGGTTGAGCGGACGGCTTTGAGCTTGCGGACGATGGCGTAAATCAAGTTGATTCAAGCCAGGGTAGAAAGCATCGAGCGATCGCGTCAACTGAATGTCTTGCCCCGCTTGCAACACGATGCGACAAAGTTCGATTTCTCCTGGTGCCAGTGGCGTGATTGTCTCATCAATGCGAAAGGTTTCCTGAATAAAGCGGCGGTCGCCCTGCCCCTGCAATTGATCGGGGTCTACATACCGCAGCGTCAAATAGACCGTCGTTGCGCCTTCCAGGGGGAGTGGTGAAGCCAGTCGAAAGGCGATCGGCTCTGGAACCACGATGGGATTGCCCGCTGCATCGATCGCTAGTCCGGGTTGAATTTCTAACCAGGACTGCCCACGATACTTTTCGGCAACGTCCATGGGTGATGGAATCAGACACACGCCTAAACCCCAAACAATCCCTGCCTGGTTAAGCGCCTGATAATGGGTGTTTTGACGCTGCCGATGGTAAGCATGCGCTTGCTGCCAAAGCTGCGCAGTGATCAGCAGGCCATCGTTCACCTGAAGGCGCTGAAACGGTTCAATGGGCGGCAGCGGGCAAGGCAGGGGCATACGCAATCCTCCGGGGTTCAATATAAAGGTCGTAGGTGCAGAAGGCAGGCTTTTCTTGCTCAATCACACTGCGTACAAATTTTTCGTCAATGGGATGTTGAGCATCAGGGCGGAGGGTCACCACAAAGTAGAAGGGCCGCCCACCCCCCAAAATCGCATCATCACCCAACCGAGATTCGTTGAGGACAGCGCCTCGACTAAAGAACTCGGTAATGCCAATGTGTTTATCAGCTTCGTCGGCCAGATGCAGATCCAGCGGTAGTCCGGTCGCCAAATGGAGATAGAATCGCAATCCCCGTCGCGTGCCACGCCAGCGATAAATTTCCAAAGCGTTACGGATCAGCGATCGCTGCTGTTCTAGCCCTAGCTGCGGCTGCAAATCCCATCCCACCCAATGCGCTAGAAAGGGCAGGAGCGATCGGGGTGCGGTCAGGGGATCAAGATGTGCCCAAAGGGTATCGAGCGTCTGCACCGTCGGCTCGAAGCTCTGCTCAAAGATTTTGAGAAAGCGTCCCACAAAATCCACATCACGGTAAATGGCAGGTAAGAAATCGAGGTAGAGGCTACGCGGACGCACGTAAAGGTTAAAGCTTGCCGATTCTACCTGCTGTTCACCTGTTTCTGGCTCCACGGTACGGGCGTGCAGTTGCCCCTGGTAGTTCAGTTTGAGGCGTTTACCTGGCCGTACGGCCTCATGCGCTTCAAAGAAATCAGCCGCGAGTTGAAAATACAGTACTGCTTCCGTTTGCTGTCCGGCTGGCACATCGGTTCCTTCCGTCCCCACCTGGCACCACTCCGGCGGAAAATCCCCTTCAAGCTGCAAGGCCAACTCTAAACGCCGTGTACCCAGATTACGAATTTGCACCACAATTTCACTCGGCTCTCCGGGGCACAACCGCAGATTTAAGCTGGGCGGCACGATCGCAGGTTTCTCAGCGTTCTGCGAGGCGCGATCGGTCTTCTCCAGAGTTGCCTCTGGCAATTGCATCGGCGTCAACCGTAGATGGATTGCCTGACGAGCACGAGGTTGGAGCATGGGGGAGGGAAAGGATAAAGGATGAGGGATGAAGGATGAAAGTTTTGAGTTTTGAGTTTTGAGTTTTGAATTCAGGAGCGGCCAGCGGCCAGCGGCCAGCTTTTTAGCCTTTAGCCTTCTGCCCTCTGCCTCCTGCCTTCTGCCTTACTAATGAATCAAACTGATCGCATGGCTCGATCGCAATCGATGGTCTGCCCAGGAGCAGATGAGTCCATAACGACCGGGGCTGACGACATTACCGGGGGCGAGCGATCGACTCCAGGTGGTTCCCTGGCGACGTAGCTCAAAGAGTAAAACGGCTCCGAGATAGCGTACGCCCATCGTTTTCTGAAAGAGGCTGATGATGTCAGAGGGGTAAACAGGACAGCCAAACGTCCAGCCGTTGCCGTTGATGCCGCCTGTAAGGGGATTGAGAAAGCGGTAGAGGGTTGTTTGCAAGCGGCGCAGAATGGCTTGTTCTGCCTGAGGCGTTTGATATTCTGGCTCTAGCCCTACCTCTGCCTGGACGGAAACGCCGACATACTCTGGCTCACCCAGTTGAATTTGAATGCCGAGCAAGCGCCGATCGTCCAGGTAGGCAAGAATCTGGTCATGCAGCGGCGGATGAATGGCAAAGTGATCGGGATGAATCCCTTCAGCGCGATCGATCCCCTCAGTGCTGGCACGCGGCACAATGAGGAGATCCACAATGCCCGGTTTTGACTGGCTGCTGGGCGGTGGGCAACAGGCGCGTGCAACGGCATTTCCGGCAGCCTGAAGCGCTAGGGTTTCAAAATCTTCGGCGGTAACGGCTCGATCGCGCGTCCGCAGCATCCGGGGCACGCGAATCACGGCATCATCTAGCGATTCGGCATCGGCACCCGACCGAGCTGGCACATGATTGGTGACACGATCGACGTAGGGAATGGCGGTTTTGGGAATCGTCACCGTGCCCACTTGCACATTGCCTTTCTGCCCGCCCCCCGTTCGGTACGCTGCCATACGAAGCGTTGCACCTCGCGCGGGGACTGCCCCATATTGGCGCTCTAGCTGCTGCCGGTTTGCCGTTTGTTCTTGTGTGAGCTGTCCACCCCCTTGCAGGCGCGATCGCACGTACACCTGCTCTTGCAACTGGGCAGGCTCTCGGATAAGGGGGCCAAACTGCAACTCACCCGTTACTGAATCTAGGGTGTAGTGACGATCGTGGGAGCCAGAATCGGCAAAGTCGTTCACTTCCTGCCACACTTCGGGCAACCCACCCGGCGGCGTGACGATTAAATGCTCTCCCGTCCGCCGAGGCAAAATAGACGGGCTTTGGAACCGAAACGTCTGTCCAGGGGTGCCTTCACTCACGCCCAACACTTCGTCATGGATAACCGTACACTGACTGGCATCGGTAGTCCCCCCGATCGAACGCACCGAAAATCCAACTAACTGCGGCGATCGGCTGTAGCCCGACTGAGTGCCTTCAGGAGGTGTGTAAACACAGCGCAGCCAGCGCCCTCGATAGGTAGCAAAGTACGTGACTGCCCATTCTTGGGGCAAATGCAGTACCACATCCGCTTCCTGAATCTGGGTTGAAGCAGACTGACCCAATTCGCTAAAGCTAAAGCCACGTGTGCCATCATCAGCCTCTTGCAGCAATACGGATTGCCAGGAGTGCCCATTCCATGCCTGCCACTGCCGCGGTGGACGGTCAGGATTAATACCTGTCGAGGTCGCTGGTTCTCCTTGAAGCTTCAGCGCCAGCACGTTGCCTGCAATTTCGGCAGCGGGATCAAACACCAGATAAAAGCAGTTTCCAGGCTGGGGACGCTCATTAAAAATAAATTGCTCTTGCCCACTCCAACGATCGTCCGTCTGCGTCCAGAGATTTGTCAGGCGATCGCGTAACAGAGTCGGCGTCTCTTCGGATAGTTCAGCAGTTAAAAAATGGGTAATCCGTGGTTTATCAATCATTAAGGGACGATCGGTACTAAACACGATCGCCTCTTCCGTATCCGTCCGCAGCGTTGCGACCTCCGTTCCTGCCGCAATTTGATACGCCGTTGGCAGATCAGAACTGAGATAGAACGTTAACTCTGTATGGGCAGGCACCGCTGCTTGCAGCCGAATCCCCAATAGTTCCAGAAACACGACAAAGTTGCGCCGAGGCACCTGGTTAAACCGCATCATCGTTTGATCCGATAGCCAGGCAAACAGTTCCACCAGGGTCATCCCCGGATCGCTGGGATTATAGTTCGTCCATTCTGGGCAATAGCGTGGGATGCGTAAAATGCACTCTTCAACCAAATCCTGAAAGGTGCGATCGTCCAGATCGGACTTGGGCAACTTCGGCAAAAAGTTAAATTCCATGAAAGGGCTGCCAGATGGGGTAATAAGCAACGCACCGTCAGTGTTCCCTCTGAAAAAAACGAACTATCTTTAAACCACAATTATTTTTCTTGCCATTTTCCACGACGAATTTACGGATATGTGCTGCATCGCAAACCATCAGTGCTCTACTCAAGCGTTGCCTCTAGCTGCCTGGCGATAGGTAAAACGGATACACCAGACTTCGCTTCTCGTACTCCGCTTTGGGATGGTATTCCACAATGACATCCACCCGTCCCCGCACTGGATCTGGTTCTGTACGGATGTCATCAATCACAATCCGCGGCTCCCATTTTTCGAGCGCTTCCTGCGTATACAACCGGATCAACAACAGCGTTTGGGTATTCATCGGCGCAAACGCTAATTCCCCTAACCGAGAACCAAAGTCAGGACGATAGACCCGCTCTCCTAATTGAGTTTGCAGAATCACTCGAATTGACTCCGCAATACTAATGTGCGATGGACTAGACTGCACTCCGCCCTGTACGCTCACTCGCAGCGGAAACGCCAGTCCTTTTCCGAGATGTTCAGGAAGTTTTTCTGACACCTCAACCTCCTCTTGCACTGATGGGTATATAGTTTGCCAACCTATTCAGCCCCATCGATCTCTCTGATGAACGGGTTGTTACGAATTAGATCATGTCTTTACAGTTCAATCGTTGCTCTTGCAGAACCATTGGGCATTCTAGACAACGAAAGCCGCTCACCATATGGAGAGAGTATGTCCAAACAAGCCGTTGTGAACCTGTTCCGTGCTGCCCAAGCCAATCCCCAGTTGCGCACCCAACTCAATGCTGCGTCTGACGTGGAAACCTTTGTGCAATTGGCCGCAAAGCAAGGGTTTGAATTCACGTCTGATGAATGGCGGCAAACCGTTGGTTTTTCTGTGGAAGAACTAGAGTGCGAACTATCTGAAATTCCCGGCATTTGAGTCAATGCTATAGCCCGATCGCCCCCGCGTGACTGCTGCCCGGTCTCGAAGGGGCGATCAACAATGAATCCTAAAATATTGCCCTTCTTCTGCGCTCTAGCCCCCGCACGTTCTCAAATCGCTTCAATCACCCTTGTGCAAGGTAATCATGGCAAAGCAGCAACCTCAGAAGGTTTCGGGTACGCAAGCACCTGTTTCATCACCTCCCATTCCTTTACTGCAACCCCGCGCCTTTAGCGCCATCGAGCAGCCAGCGTTCGCCGAGTCACCGCAAGCTGATGTGCAGTCGAAGTCCGACGAAGTAATGCTTGGGCATTCGTTAGGACGCATCAACACGCGCCCGCTTTCCCATCTGCCAATCCAGCCGAAGCTCACGATCGGCCAAGTTGGCGATCCTTACGAGCAAGAAGCCGATCGGGTTGCAGCACAGGTCGTTGCCAAAATTCATGCACCAGAGCCACAAAGCACTGCGTCACCAAAACTACAGTCAAAAGCAGCACTGCGAAGAAAATCGTTAGAGCAATCGATTCAGCGGCAAGAGTCCTCAGAGGAAGAAGAACTGCAAATGAAGCCAGCAACTTCTATCCAACGACAGGAAATGCCAGAAGAAGAGGCGTTACAGATGAAGCCAGCTATTCAACGACGAACAGATGTCGGTGGCATGGCCGCTTCAACTGATTTAGAGTCTTCAATCAATCAAGCTCGTGGTGGTGGACAGTCCATCTCAAACGCCATCCGTCAACCAATGGAGCAAGCGTTTGGTGCCGACTTCAGCAGTGTCAAAGTTCATACCGATTCCCAATCTGATCAGCTGAGTCGATCAATCAATGCGAAAGCCTTTACGACTAAAAACGATATCTTCTTTAGCGGAGGTGCATATAATCCGGGCGATCGAGGTGGACAAGAATTATTGGCTCATGAATTAACCCATGTGGTGCAGCAGGGTGGTGCTAGTATTCAACGCAAAAAGACGCCATCACTGACTCAAGCCAAGTCCAACCCAAGTAACGTTGTACAACGACTAATTGATGCACCAACTCAGGACAAAAACGCACAAAAGACCAAAGGTTCTGAAGCTTTAACAGAAGACCGAGATGACAAGAGCAGAGAGGCACTTGGCTCAGGCGGCGAAGTTACGTTTAGCACGACAGGCGAAGCACTTGGTTCACGGGGAGATCTATTAAAAATCAGTGGGCAAGAGCAAAGCACCGCAGAAGACGCAACAGGCACTGGCTTTAGCATGGCAAACAGTCTGTTCAGCGTTGGTTTTGCCATTAAACAATTTGGAGGAGCCAAAGATTTGGCTGATAAAGCATCTGCCATTTTGTCCGGAGCAGGCGGACTGGTCGGCATTGGCGAGACTATTTCTAAAGCCGTCAAACTTGGTACAGGGGCTGATGATAAATCTAGTTCTGCTGCTGCTGCTGACATTCTAGGTGCGACTGGAGCAGGATTCTCAACATTGATCGGACTTGTGAAATCTGTCTCAAAAATTAAAGATGTTTTCAAGGAAGACGACACTAAGAATGAGACTGCCTTTGAGAAAAAGATGAATGCTGGTTCTAGTGTTTTTCAGGCCATTCAATCAGGCATGTCACTGGCTCAAAAAGTACTGCAAATTACAGAGGCGTCAGGTGCTTCTGCAATGCTTCAGTATGCGTTACCGGGCATCGGCTTGGTCATCAGTGCGTGTGAATTGATTATGCGGGCTTACGGCATTGTCAAAGCAGTAACCAGTTTTCGAGCGATGTCGGCAGAGAAGAAAGCGAGAAAGCAGGCGTTGAGTCAGAACAAAGATGCGAAGCAGTTCTTTGGTAAAACGTTTTTTGGGAATACGTCTACGAACCTTGACAAGCTGGACGAGGTATTAGCCGATCCGTCGTTACTAAGCAGCGTTCCCAGTGAGATCCAACCGCAGCTCAAGGAATATCATCTGGTGCATGAGATGAAATACATCAACCAGAAGCGTATTGTGCGCGAATCTCTGCTGGTTGGGGCTGAACTCCTTAAAGTTGGTGGCGAAATTGCCATTATCAGTGGGGCGGGAGCTGGTGTTGGAGTTGGTTTGAAGGGCGGTGCTACAGGCATGAAAGCCGGGATGAGTGTAGTCAGGGGCGCGAAGCAAGCGTATCGAGACAAATACGATACTGATAGCCGGAAAACATCTAGTGCAAAGCATAAGCGCCGCATTCAACATGCTCAAATGATCTTTGACATGATTGAGCAGGCACATGCCACAAAGCCCAAAAAACAAGAGGATGTCCAGGCTCATTTGGACAAAGAGAAGCTGAAGATTGACACCTTTCTACAAGCAGCAGGTGTGCATAATTTAGAGACATGGTATGCCAACGCTGGCAAGTTGCCGGACGGACCACAAAACGCCTTTGTGGCACTCTGTTCAGCTATGCAAAAACGTCAATTTGGTTAGGAGTGACTTATGACAGATGTATTTCATCGCAATTTATTGAAAGATTTGAAAGAAATCCTGGAAGAGACAATGGGGCTGTCTTCCACCTTAGTAGAGCCATCAGAATCAATGCCATTAGTCTCGCTCTCTACCGCACTCAAGCCTGACGAGAAGCAACGCGATCGAGCCGTGAATCATGCTCTGTTTCCATTCTCTGAGGCAGACATGGAGCATACGCTGCTGCTACAATTCTTCTTCCAGTTGCCGTTCGCGCTAAATACAGCCCATCTGACTGATGTAGCATTGCTGTTGCAAACCATTAACAATCGCATTCCATTGGGTTGCTACAGCTTGAATACGGATGAACAATCGATTCAGTTTCGCTACATTATGCCACTACCAAATCACGTTCCTCTGAATAGTGATCTCGTGGGAGAAGTGATGGTTTTGCTCATTGTGTTTCAAGATCTGTTTCCTCCAGTGATTGAATCGCTCAATACAGGCGAAGCTACCTTGCAGGAAGCTTTACAGGCGACTTATGCGCTGGAGCAATAATGCAGCAGGGGGCGCAAGACGATGCGTTCTACTGTTGAAGGCTTAACGATTAAACCCAGCCTCTTACTTCAACATCGGTAAGAGGTTTTTCCATTTTGATGTATTCATTTTGAGCGGCGATCAAAATGTGTTTCATTTGGAGAGGTTCATCCGCTTCGGCTGCTAGAAAGGCAGCATTAAGAGCAATGCTGCGAATATTGCCGCCTGCAATGCTGAGTTTTGCCAGTTTCCATTCGTCCAACCCAGCCGTGGGAGTTTGTTTGGGGAAGACCCGTCGCCAGATTTCAGCGCGCTGGGTCTGATCAGGGAAGGGGAAGTTGAGAATAAAGCGAATGCGGCGGAGAAAGGCTTGATCGATCGATCCCTTCAAATTCGTCGTCAGCACGGATAAACCGCGATAGGATTCCATCCGCTGGAGCAGGTAGCTCACTTCCATATTGGCGTGACGATCGTGGGAATCTTTGACCTCCGATCGCTTACCAAACAAGGAGTCGGCTTCATCAAAGAGCAGGATCACACCCCCTGTTTCGGCGGCATCAAACACGCGACCCAGGTTCTTCTCCGTTTCGCCGATATATTTGCTGACAACTGCACTTAAGTCAATGCGGTAGAGATCCAGATGTAATTCATTCGCCAGCACTTCGGCAGCCATTGTTTTACCCGTGCCGCTGCCGCCTGCAAACAGAGCGCTGATGCCCAACCCGCGCTGGCTTTTACCGCCAAACCCCCACTCCTGATAGACCTTCAAGCGCTGTCGAAGTTGGAGTGCCATCCGCTGAAGTACCTCCAACTCACGATCGGGCAACACCAGATCATCCCAACCCGCGCTGGATTCAATGTGATCCGCCAATTCGTCTAAGCGGGGACGTGCCTGCGTGCGACAAAGATTCCACAGTACCATTGGCAGTGGCAATTCGGACACTTCAGACTGCTGCACTTTAGTAGCCAGGGTGCGAATGGTCGGAGCACTCAGGTTGAAGTAGGAAATCAAATGCGCCATCTGTGCTTCAAATCCAGTGGCGGCTTCTCCTAGTGCCTGCTGCCAGAGGTGTTGTTGCTCCTCGGCTGTGGGCGCTTTGACCTCAAAGGTAATAAAGGCGCGTGCATTTTGTCGCTGTCGATCGCGGCTCAACAGCATGACAGGAGCATCCAGCGTTTCAAGCAAGTGGGCGATCGCGCTTTCTTGCTTGGGATCTCGCACCCCTGTATCCAGCCATTCCAGCACGAACGTTGTTCGATTGAGCAAGTATTCTCGTTCCCACAAGCATTTCACTAGCGTCAGATTGGTGAGATCGGTCGGCAAGAGTTCGGCTGAGACGCTGTAGGCTGTGAGATTGAGATTTAGACAGACAGTTGCTGCGATCGCCCGTTGATTGGCCAAATCGCTACCGCATAATTGCAAAATGGGTAACACACCCTCTGCTTGAGAAACCGCAACCCATGTCTGTATCGCTTGCTCTGCCAACTGTTGATGACTGGCAACCAGTTGATCGGGCGATGGAAGCGGCGAGGCGAATCCAGTTAGACGATCGTTCAGGTAGCGCTTGCCTAACAGGTAATGGAGGATTTGCTCATCAATGCGAATGGGGCTGGTTGTCAGCGCATTGCCTGCACCCAGTTCAATCATTTTCCAACGACGCAAAGAGCTATCAGGCGACAGGGCTTGCCAATCAGGATAGGCAGATAGCGTCATCGCGAGACTAAAGGTGGCATAGGGACGCTGTGGCTCGCGTTGAGCGATCGCACAGAGTTGGGCGAAATCTGCCTCTAGCTCAAGACCAGCACAGAGTAACAGCACATCCTGCTCAAAAACTGATAAGCCAAACGTTTGGCGCAGATGGTCTAGCGCAAAGTCAGGGGTGGCCGGAGTAATCGGCTTGACCAGGCTGTCCAGGTGCTTTAAGGGATCTCTCGCCTCTGGGTTATCTGCCTTATGGATGTATTGCTGTAAGCGCTGACGCAGGCGATCAATGTGCATCAGCAAGGACTGTTGGTTTGCCTGATGCCAATCCATGACATTCATGGCTAAGCGCTCCCGTCTGCCTGCTCAAGCAAAGTCTTTAAATAGTCCTGGGCTTCCTGGGGCGACAGCAACATGACCTCCTCTTTCCTCAGGAGCTCGTAGCGCCCACCCCGGTGGCCATGCCCAATCAGAAACCCTCGTTTCACGGCTTCATTGCCCAATTCATGGAGCTGATTCAGGCTCAAGACTTCAATTTCTCGATTAATCTGGTCTTCTAAATCGGGCTGTCCCTGGTTGTCTTGATCCATAATTACCTCTATTTATTGAATTATGTGGAGTGACTGTGTGCATACATCGAAAGGGTTGCGCCATCCAGCCACAGAACGCATCAACATCCCTTATGCAAGCCGAACCTTGGGTGCAGCGAACCAATCGAAGGTCGCGCTGGCAGGATCGGTGTCAACCTCTAAAATGCTTTCGGCACCATCAATTTGAAGCCGGAGCAAATAATCGCCTGGTTTGACTTTTTCGATTGGAATCTCGATCGTATCGGTTTCAACATCACGAGGCATCGCCGCGAACTGATAGGCAAGGGCTGTGTCGATCGACCACTCATTCAAAATCAAGATCACTCGCTGCTTCATGCCAACTCGAACATCCACGCGAACAGACAACATCCCGGTGCAATAGTCATCACCTGGCCGGGTTTGACTGTTAAAGCGCACTTGTTCAATGGTTGGGCGCAAGACAAAGGGTGCTGAATTGGACTCAACATTGCTGGTGCCTTCCGTAAATGTGGTGCCCAGCGGAATCTGATGAATGACCTGTAAGCCCTGCACACCTGCTTGGAGCATACCTGGCGGGATGCCCATTAGAGAAGCAGTAAGCTGGCTACTGCTGCATTGCGATGGCACAATTTGGGCTTCGCCGATCCGAATCAATGTTGAAGTACCTTCTAAATTGCGACCGCGAATGATCAGCGTACTGTTTGACAGAACAGGATCTAGTTTGCCTGTCTGAGCATGTACTTGCTCGACGATCGGTTGATGGGGAAACGCCGCTACACCACCCAGCTTACGGTCGCGTACAGGCAATGCTTTGGGCAATGATTCTTCCCCTTCGATCATGACCACTGTCACCTTGTAAATCGCTGATAGTAAGTATGGCGCTTGAAAAAACACTGACCATACTTTCGATAAATCATCCAGGCTGAGGTCAAGTGGACAAATATTCAATTGCTGAATTTGTTCCGTCAAGTCGGCCTCTGCAAGAAAGCGAAAACTCGGATCTGCAATGGTGGCCTGTACTACATCTAGCGCAACTGTTGGACGATCGTTGAAAATCCGCACCACACTACCCAACAGGCGTTGCGGTTCAAGCTCTGTTTCATTGCCGTAGCAGCTAACGATATAGTGCAAATCCAGGGCCGTTTGCCGTTTTACAACATTTGCTTTCACACGATGAGTGGCCGTATCCACATTGCCAAAGGCGTTGTTGCGCTTGACGTGGTACAGAAAGAGATTAATCCCGGTTTCTGGCGTCCCATTGCCAATTTGTCGGGGTTGCAGTGTGGTTACTCGTGCTCCATCCACATCTCCCTGAATCGAGGCTTGTAGAATGCGCTGTAGCGTCGCTGTAATGGTTGCAATGGCTAAGTAGTTACTCACAGTCGATGGCTTACCTCTACAAGTTTCGGATTGCACTCACCTTAGACGGCGTTCGATCGAACCTTTACCGAAGGCGAAACAGAAAGCAGCAAAGCAAGTTTAATTGATTCAAGTTCTCCTAGCTGCACCACCGACGATCAATTAATTCGTCGCTCGCGCTCTCAATAGACTGCCCATTCCCCGCCAAAACTCTCTATAAGCAATCAAAAAGTCCAATCGCGATCGCTGCAGTAGCCGCTTTTTTAAGCAAAGCCAGCATTATTTTGCACAAGATTACAAGTGTTTAATTAACTTAATGTTTCATGTCAGAAAATAATTCAGGTTCTCTTGTTTTGATGTAGATCTCCTCAATTCGTTGGGCATGCTATGGAGTATCAAAGTGGACGGTACGTATTTTCACGTTTAATGCTTGCGTGTTCGATTCAGGTTGCAACCTTTAACGACGTACTCTGGTTTTGCCCCAAACCTGGCAGTAGCGGTTTGCTTGCCAAACCATCTTCTGGAAACTCCTCTGGCTTTATTTCCTCAATCGCATTTTTTGGGAAAGTAGAGCGTTAAATAATCGATCTCTCTCAAAACACGATCGATGGCTTTTTTGGAAAGCGGCGATCGCGTGATGGTTCAATCATCTCTTCATCACCCTCGTTTAACGCTGGTGGTCAGATGGCTGCGCTATTCGATGTTTGATTTTTTCACTCAACACAGGAACGTTATTCATGGCTTTAGATTACTTTGCTCCAGGTGTATACGTCGAAGAAGTCGATCGTGGCAGTCGCTCGATCGAAGGTGTAAGTATGAGTGTCGCAGGCTTTGTTGGCTTCACTGAGGATGTTCGTGGTGATGCCGAACTGTTCAAGCCGATGCTGGTCACCACTTGGAGCCAGTATCTAGAGCTGTTTGGCAAACCTGGCTCGGATGGCTTTACTGATTTCAATGCTTACCTGCCCTTTGCCGTACAAGGTTGGTTTTTGAACGGTGGCGGTCGCTGTTGGGTCGTGAGCATTGGCACGAAACTTCCTGGTTCGCCTGTTCCCTCACCTGAAGAAACGGGCAGAAAAATTCTCACCTCGGGTGGCAAGCCTTCACTCTTGTTTAACCTGAAACAGGCGACCGAAGAGGGCGGCACCTTAGCACTCCCTTCTGCAACGGGCAGAATCACTGTCACCGTTCTCGAAAGCGAGCCGAAGCCCTTACCCGAAGACGCACCCGAAGATGCGGAGCCACCCATCAATACGGGCGAGTTCTTTACCGTCATTGTCCGCAACGGGGATCAAGTGCTAGAGCGTTATGACCACCTCTCGATGAATGCTCAGGTCGATACGGCAGTCGCTGACTATGTGGTGACAGCCCTCGAACCATCTGAATTTATCGCCATTAGCAATATTTCACAGAGCGGGCAGGCACTTTCTCGCCGTCCTGGAAACGGTTCCTATGAAGTCGCCCCGCCACCCTACATTGCACGCGAAGACCATCTTGTACGAGATTTGCAAGGTGCACGAAACGACAAAACTGGAATGCAGGGCATCTTTGAAATTGATGAAGTGTCCATGATTGCTTGCCCCGACGTGATGCGGGTCTATCAAGAAGGATTGATCGACCTCGATCAAGTGCATGGCATTCTGGAAACCATGATCAGCCTGTGTGAAAACTCCTTCCCTGGTCCCGCTTACCGCATGGCTGTGTTGGATGTACCACCCGTCAAACCGGGCAAAAATGACAACTGCGCTGTGCAGCCTGATCAACAAAAGCCACAGGATGTCTTCAACTGGTTACGCGATTTCAACCGTCGATCGATGTTTGGTGCCCTTTACTATCCCTGGATTAAAGTTGCTAACCCTCGCAATGGCGGCAGACCCATGCTGGTTCCCCCCTCTGGTCACATGATGGGCGTTTGGTGCCGTACCGATGAAACTCGTGGCATCTTTAAAGCTCCTGCGAACGAAACTCCCCGTGGTGTGCTGGGCTTGGCCTATGAAACCAACATGAGAGAGCAAGAAATGCTCAACCCGGTTGGCATCAACTGTGTTCGTAACTTTGGCAATTACAATCGCGGCTACAAAATCTGGGGCGCTCGCACACTGGTCGAACCCGATAACGTGCAATGGCGTTATATCAGTGTCCGCCGTTTGATCAGCTACATCGAGAAGTCGATCGAAATCGGCACGCAATGGGTTGTGTTTGAGCCCAACGATATGGATCTGTGGGAACGCGTGAAGCGCACCGTGAGCAACTTCCTGGAGCGTCTATGGCGTGAAGGCGCACTCTTTGGTGGTTCACCAGAAGAAGCATTTTACGTGAAGTGCGATGGTGAACTCAACACACCAGACACCATGATGCTCGGTCGTCTGTATGTGGAAGTCGGTGTCTGCCCTGTCCGTCCGGCAGAATTTGTCATCTTCCGTATTAGCCAATGGGCACCGGGACAATAAGCGTCACCTAAATTGAACAACGCAGTGTGAGTGGCCTGAGTCATCCCAGCACTCATCGGCGCTCACATTGCTTTAATCCCCTGTTGCTGCTCAAACCAGACTGAATTGAAGGAGCTTTTTAACATTCAGTTTCTGTCTCATCGCTAGTAGCAGCGCCCTATCCCCCATCGCAAGGAGCAACCCAATGCCCGAACTAAAACCAATTCCCGCCAGTCGCTTTTATGTAGAGTTTGATGGATTATCTGACAAACTGCTGAAAAGCGTCACTGAAGTAAGCTTTACTGGCCAAACCACAGGTCACGAAAAACCACTTGCCTCAACCAAAGACGGCAAAACGCTGTGGCAAACGACGTCTGGCGGCTTTAAGCAAAACCCTAATTTCACCATTGAAGTCTATTTAGCAGAAGGCGATATGGACTTCTACAACTGGATGAAAGCCACCATGCCCAAGAGTGAGGGCGGCGATGGCAAATGGAGTGAAAACCGCAAAGCAGGCGCGATCGTCGGTTATGACAGTTCCGATGCCGAAGTCATGCGCTGGAAAATCTCTAACGCCTGGATTAAATCCTACAAACTATCAGAGTTTTCCTCCGACAGCAACCAGCTAGCCGTCGAAACCTTTGAACTGGTTTGCGAACAGATCGATCGCACAAAATAATTGCCCTAAACATCAGCAGGAGTTAACCCATGGCAAAAGGTGAAGTATTAGCGTGCTCTAAGTTCTACGTCGAAATTGACGGGTTGACGGATCTCGTGGTCAAAAAAGTCAGTGGTGTTTCCATTGAGTTACAAACTGCTGGCGACCAAAACCCCTTCGGCGTAACCAAGGGTGGCAAAGCACAGATTCAAGCCACCGTAACAGGCGTCAGCAATGGTGCTGTCACCGTTGAGTATGTTTCAACCGTCCAAGATGACCGCCTCGTAAAATGGTATAACGATTCTCACTCTCAACCTATGACGGGAGGCGGTACAGCCAATAAAGGGGCATTGAAAACAGGCTCGATCATGCTTTATAACCAGGGTGGCGAAGAAGCCGCACGGTGGAACCTTACTGGAGTGATGCCCAAATCATACAAAAGCTCCAAGATGGAGGCTGGCAGCACAGAACTCGCGACAGAAACTGTTGAACTAGCCTTTCACTCCATTCGACGGACGAAATAAAGGCATCCATGGCGAAGTGGAAGGGGTAGACATCACCATCCTTTAGTGACTGGCCCCCTCCACTGCACAGTGTTCGATCGCATTCAGGGAGAATTCATGTGCTAGAGGCTGATTACGAACTTTTAACCTCATCAAAGTTCTATCTGGAACTTCACATTGATGGGAGTGACAATCGCATCGACGGCTACTTTATGGAGTGCCAGGGCTTTGAACGTACGCAAGAAATGATTGAATTTTGTCAGGTTACACCACAAAAGTGGGGCAAAGACAGCAACGCGGTTGGCCGAGTGATTCGGAACAAAGTGCCGGGCAATGTCAAAAGCAGCAACTTGACCTTACGGCGCGGCATGACCACCTCCAAAATCTTTTGGGAATGGTTTGTAGCGGTTGAGCAAGGCAACTGGGCAAAACAGCGTCGTGATGGCGATTTAACTCTGTACAACCAGCATGGCGATGAAAAAGCTCGCTTTCGCTTTTTAGGAGCCTGCCCCGTCAAATATAAAATTGGCGATGTGGGGGCCAGCAAAGCCGAGTTTGAAGTGGAAGAAATTGAACTAGCGATCGATGAATTTAGGCGGATCAAATGATTCAAACCGAATTTGAATTTACCTTACCCAAAGGCTATGTGGATGAGGATGGCAACCTCCATCGGATGGGAGTGATGCGGCTCTCGCGAGCGATCGATGAAATTGTGCCCTTGCGCGATCCACGCGTCAAGTCCAATCCTGCCTATGCCACCGTCATTATTTTGTCGCGTGTGATGACGAAATTAGGGGCATTAGACGAAGTCACTCCAAATGTCATTGAAGGGTTGTTTGCGTGTGATTTGAACTACTTGCAAAAGCTTTACCGTCAGATTAATGAGCTAGAGTCCGAAACATTGATTGAAGTTGGTATGCCATAAGGAGAAATGATGATACCGACTGAATTTGCCTTTAAGCTACCGCGTGGACTGGTTGATGACTCCGGCAACGTGCATCAAATGGGAGTTATGCGGTTGACCACAGCTAAAGATGAAATGGCTGTTCAACGCGATCGTCGCGCTCAAGAAAGTGAAGCTTATCAAAGCCTGGTGATGTTTTCACGAGTCATTACTCAACTTGGTCATTTAACCACCATTACACCAGAATTATTAGAAAACTTGTTTACTCACGATTTAGGCTATTTACGCGAGTTTTACAACCAAATTAATCAGCAGGGGACAGCGCAAATAGCCGTCCATTGTCCAGCTTGTCAACATGCCTTTGCAGCGGAGCTAGAACTCGCGGGGGAGTTGTTGGCTACCCCTTAGACCAGTTGCATGAGGAGGTAGCCTGCATTGCCTTTGAGTTTCACTGGTCGCTAGAAGAAATTCTGAGCCTGGAACATCGCGATCGCCATCGCTGGCTCACAGAAATTGGCAAACTTCGAGAACGCCTTGCCTAGACGACTTTTAAAGGACACCTATGGACTTTGATGTATTGCCCCCTTCCGTAACCTCTGGGACGACCGAAACCTCGCCTCAGCTTTCCTCGCAGATGGTAAAACAAATTCTCACAGATGCAACACTGCTTGAGCAATTGAGCGATCGAGTCTACACCCTGTTAAAGCATGATTTGAAAAAACAGCGCGAACGGCGTCAAGGCTATGGGAGACGCTTCTAATGGCACCTAAAAATACTGCGGCCACATCGACTACAGAACTTAATTTTGTGACCGCTAACCGCTTTTATGTCGGTTTAGAAAGCACCATTTCGGCGTCCTTCACAGAGTGCCAGGGGCTAGGCGTTAAGGTGAAATACGAAACCTTTTTAGAAGGTGGCGTTAACGATCAACAGCGCACATTATTGGGACAACCTGAATTTTCAGAAGTGACGCTCAAGCGAGGGTTAACCGATGACCTCGTCTTTTGGGACTGGCTCAAACAGGTACTAAAAACCGATGGCAATGCGATCGTGCGGCGAAACGTCAACATTCTGGTGTTTAACCAGGCAGGCGAAACCATGCAATGCTGGACGCTGATTGGAGCCATTCCTATCAGTTGGAAAGCCCCTTCGCTCACCGCCGATGCCAACAGCGTTGCCATTGAAGAACTAACGCTCATTCACGAAGGCATTAAAGTTGCTAAACGAGCTGGTGCTGCCTCTGCAACTTCGCTTAAGGGACGAAAAAATGGCTATTTTGTCAGCAATTAAGTAGAAAATTTCATTCAATTCAATGGAAGCATCAAACGTTCACAAGCCCTGTGGGCTACTAGAGCTTATCGCCTCATACTTCTATTACTAGCTTGCAACACGATTTATGGCTGAACCTGATGCCCCCCAGTTTAGCGATCGCCCTACACCAGAGCCTCTGGACGATATCGCAGTGCAACCACCGTTACTAGTTGCACCACCACTCGGCATCAATCGTCAATTTTTAGTACCACTAGGAGCACGATCGCTCACAGTATTGGAGCCAGATCTGTTTCAACCGCGATCGTCGTATGCCGACAGTAGTCTCTTTGGGGACTCTCCCTTTTTCAATGATCCTTTGCTTGCAGCACTATCAAAGCCTGCCCCGTCATCTTCTACAGAAAGTTTAAGTACCTCTAGCAGAGCGGTTGTTCAGCGATCGACTACGGCTGGTGATGCTCAAAGCATCCAGCATAAAACTGCCCCGTTGCCCCCGCTCCATTCGCCCATATCACCTATTGAAGCCCTTAGCCAGTCAGGTGAATTCGGACGAGGGCTGTCTATTCAGCGTTCAGACAACGCCTCTGAACGCCAAGCAAGTGAAGCGATTGAATCTTCTGATTTTTCACAAGCTGTCCCTGAGAAATTTGCAGCTACTCAAGAAGCAGATCATCACGCATTGGTTACGCTGTCTGAAATTTCATCAACGACAATTGCAAAAGTAGAAGATCCATCCCTCCACAATTCTCCTTCCATCGAAGGATTAGAGAAATCACCGTCGATCGAAACGACAAACCTATCGACTCCCCTTCTTGCAAATGAAGTTCAGCGTTCTACAACATCTGAAGCGAATTCTGAACCACTTTCTGAGGCTGGAGCTGCGTTAACCGTTGATTCTAAACCTGATTCAACGCTTGAATCTCAAGCCAAAGCAGCATCTACTTCTCAAACTGCACAAGTTCCTACAACGTATGTAGAATCAGCGTTTGGTTCTAAAACAGAACAAATTTCTGAACCAACAGATGAAGCGTCTTCTAGTGAGCCAACCTTCAAATCAACACCTGATGTTCAACTCCAAGTAACGTCGGAACACCTTTCTGCAACGCAAGTAGAGTCAGCATTTGATTCTAAAACAGAACAAATTTCTGAACCAACAGATGAAGCGTCTTCTAGTGAGCCAACCTTCAAATCAACACCTGGCGTTCAATCTCAAGCCACGCTTAACGTTCAACCGAAAGCAATCGATCGCACTGATGCGACCTCAACGCTTGAACCTGTTTCTGCACAACGCTCTGAATCAACAATTGCCGTTGGCTCCACTGAAACAACTGAATTAACCGCTAACGCTAGAGCTGAAGCCGTTACGGCTCCTGAACCGGAACTAGCAGATGCCTCTACAGAAGAGAGTTCTCATTCCAACGGCACGATCGCGGAGCAAGGAACGGGTTTCTCTCAATCGAGCACACCCAAAGCCGTATTGCCTTCTCAATACCACCAATCCTTATCTACGCCCAGCACTTCCATCCCATCATCTAGCAAGCCTGAAGTCGTCGCCAGACAAGTAGCACACGAACCACCGTCGATCGACATCACTGCACTCTTGCAATCCCCACTCGAATCACCTGTCCAGCGATCGCTCGCAGTCGATTTACCGACGTTTGCTTCCCCCAATGAACTTGCACCAACTGAAACAGAAAGCCCAAACGCAGAGATTGACCGCACCGCGATCAACATTCAAACGACATCTTCATCTGCACCAACATCACAGCTTCTTCAAGCCAAAGAACTGGAGCCTTTGCCGTCATTCAGCAATGTACCTGGATCTAAGCTGCATTCTACCTCCCCCCCCGATGCTGGCCCCCCATTAACGGAACCCGCTCAGTTTGTTTCAGAAACCACAGCGCAGGCAAACCCAGAACCACAGGCAGAGCCGACAGACACTGCTGAGCCAGCCTTTCGTAACACCCAGGAAGCCTTCAGCACCCAACCTTTAAACAATTCGATCGCGGTTACGCACCAACCACCATCCAATTTTGCCCAATTAGCAAGCAACTCGACGACTGATAGCAGTGATGCGGCAATCGACACTCAAAGCCCATCGCCACTGTTGCGAACGCCATCCGATGTTGTTCAAGCTAAGGGGCAGGCTAACGACCTTGAAACGTCCTCACAGCCAAGCATCGACATATCTGTCGTTGAACAGCATGCTGTCGCTAGTACGCCATCCACACCACCACTAGAGCAAACCAATCAATTTGAAGAGAATCCAGCCCTTGCAAGATTGGAGCCGCAAGGGATATCTGAGTCTTCCCTTCCAACCTCACAAGCCCCTCTTGACTTGCCGCTTAGCGCATCAATCAATCGCCTTCCGCTTGCTCAAGCAACCTCATCCTTAGAGAGCGACGGACCGCAAGCTGCTCAAGTGCTATTGCAGGCAGACACTACATCATCGCTCCATCGATCGCCCGATCAGCCCTCAACAGAACCATCCTCGACGACAAATCAAGATGAGCATGAAGCACCGCTTGAGCCATTGCCTTCTCCCAGTGCTTCGTCCTCTACTCAAGTAAATTTACAGCTAAAAAGTACAGAAAAAACCTCTGCAGCCGCATTTATCAATCCTCCATCAACAATTGAAAATGCAAACGTAGAGAGCCTGTCAGCGCTGAGTGCTGGGCCAAAATTAGATGCATTTGACCATGAAGCGTCACAAGACCACGAAACCTCACAACCTTCTGCATCAGATAACCAGGCGCAAGCTTTAGAAACTCAACCACAAACTTTAGAACAGACTGTTGAAGCATCGTCCTCCACAAATGAAGCGTTAGAAAGCCTTCAAGCAAGTCCAGAAGCATCGATTCAGCGGACACCCACTACTTCCCTGAAGTCTAGTGCTAATGCCACTACACTCACTGAAACAGGCATAACAGATTCACAAGCATTATTTAGTTCTCAACCATCTAGCTCCCAACCATCTGGCTCTCAACTAAATTCAGCCTTTAATACACATCAGCCCGAAAGCGAGGAGTCTGAAGTAGAAGCTTCCCCACTAGCTTTAGGAAAGCAACCTTTAGCCAGTCTTGAAAATAAAGAGGAAGTCTCTAAAGACGAAACCTCAGGGTTCGATTCAGTCATCAATAAGTTTCCCGAGCCGGAAACATCTGTAGACTTACCTTCTGTTCAGGCTCTAAATTTAGATCAAGCAAGCTCAACCCATAGCAGCAGTAATAATTCTGAACTTAATTCAAATTCTCTTTTGGACTCTCAAGCTGCATTTTTAAGCTCTCAACCTGAATTGAGTTTTGTGCAGCCAAAAGAAATTTCAACTGCCGAACATGCCTCTTTAGCTAGTGAAATTTCAGAGACTGCCGTTGCTTTTGGAACCGATTCTCCTGCTGCACCAGATAGCAAGATTTCAGATGAAAAAGTACAAAGGTCTCAATCCTCGACTCATTTTTCAGAAGCACCTCAAGAGAATTTTCGCTCTTTGTCACCATTAGGCGTACAAAAGGCAACCCAAGACAATCTAGAGTTGCAAGCGCGAGATATTCAACGCCAAAATGTACAAGACCTGGAAATTCAAAGCTTAGGATCACAAAGCCTACAAGCGCAAAGCTTTAGCAATCAAAGCTCAGATGTGCAAGATTTAGAGACGCAAATTCTAGAGCCACAAGATCCAGCTTTTTTATTAAAGCAAGAGGCGATCAATCAGACTCAATCATCAGCTACTCAAGTATCGATCGACCCATTAACGACAGAAACGATCGAATCATCAAGTACGATCGCTCGTACAATAGATAAGGCAAATCAGGGTAGCACTGTCTTTGAGAAGGCGGCTGATTTCGCTCATACAGAAGCGAATTCTACTCAGTCTGCAACTAATTCAATAGCAGCCAACTCTGACGTTGTTGATTACCAGGATAGCGCTCAAAAGCCTACAAATGCCTCAGCAGACGTTGACTGGAACCTGCCCTCCACGCAACTGACATCCATGCAGAACGTAGTGCAGAAGCGAGAGGAGTCGGAATCAGCACGTCAGTCAAGCAATTCACCTACTCAAGAAACCCTACAAAACGCGTCGGATACTGCGATCGCTTCTGCGTCTCAAGCCTTTTTCTTACAACAGCCAGAGCCAAAACCAATCCCTTCTGAACTGGAGACAGAACACACGTTACCTGCATCCATCGATCATGAAGGTCTACTTTCTTCTAAAAGTGCAGCGACGGCACAACGATCGCTTGACGCTTCAATCGGTTCCAGCAATGCGACTGCCAACTATGCAACGCTTGATTCATCTGATACGTCTGGTACTTCAATTTCTGGCTTAACTGAGCCTTCATCTTCTAGATCAACTGGGCCTTCATCTTCTAGATCAACTGAGCCGCTACTGCATACGCAAGATCTGCCTGAAGCTCAACCTTTACCTGGCGTTCAAAACTCAGTTCAATCTGCGTCTGATGCTGCCGTTGTACAAGCTAAACCAGTCTCACCACTGTCCTGCAAGGCGGAAGCAACGTCTTCTGAGACTTCGTCAGTAAATCCGATTGATGGCACGACAGAAGTGACGATCGCTCAGCCTTCCTCATTGGCAACAGAGGCGATTACCCCTTCTCCCACAGTCATGCGACCGCTGGACTTATCGTCCCCTGAACTTGAAGCCCCATCTTCACTCGATGCAGCACCAGCGCGACTCTTAGAGCTTGAGAAGCAAGAGAATTTAACAAGTAATCATGATGCGGTGGAGATCTTAAGAAAGGCTTCGCTGCCATCGGAGCAAGGGAATGAACCCGATCGCTACCTTTCGGTGTCTACCGTTGCACCCTCTGCTCAGGAGGCAATCGTTGGAGCAGACTTATCGATTCAGAATGCATCGCACACGGATACTTCAACCCCACCCCAGCCACAGTCAGCCCAGACCGACCCAGCGTCGGAGACGGTCGTTCATACTCCTACGTCTAGTCCATCTTTCTCAGTAGGAACGCCCATTCAGCGACAGGTAACGCCTTTCGCAGACGCTACAAGCCAACCAATAACAATAGATTCGCTAGAAACTCAACACAGCAAATCTTCTGCTTCGCATCAGGTCACACCTTTTGCAGACACTGCAAGCCAATCCTTAGCAGCAGATTCGCTAGAGACACAGTACAACGGGTCTTTCACTCTACCCCAAGTGACATCTCTCGCAGACGCAGCAATTCAACCCTTAGCAGATATAAGCCAACCCTTAGCGGCGGATTCATTAGAAACCAAGTACAGCGAGTCTTTCACTGCGCCCCAAGTGACATCTCGCGCAGACGCGGCAATTCAACCCTTAGCAGCAGATTCGTTAGACGTACAGCCTAGCGAGCCTTTGTCACCTTCAGGAACCGCAGAAGCTGCCAGTCTTGAAACCCGATCGCTCCAAACCTCTGAATCTAGCCCAGCGCAATCAGCTCCGGTAGAATTATCGCCGTCATCGCATCAAAGCTTGACGCTTTCCAGTTCATCGCCTGAGAGCCGATCGCTGCCAAGCCTGGAAGAACCGATCGCGTCAGATTCGGTTTCTCAAGCTGCAATCCCCCAAAGCAGTTCTGTTGAGATCACTCCTGAGACGGCATTGCCAGCGATCGTGCAGAGAACGCCAATCGCAGAGCAGACAGTAGAACTCAATGCGCCCCATGCAGTGGATGATGCCGTTCCCCAAGCAGAGGCATCGGTCGAAACGACATTAGACAATCCTGCTAACGGCTTAAGTGAACCAGGCGAGAAGATCGATCGATCGGAAGCAACCGCAGCGCTACCACTCGTTTTACAACCGCTCTCAACCTTAGAACCGCTGACATCTTCAGCTAACTTTTTCAGTCGTGCTTCTGCAACACCTCCAAGCGTTCAAGCCTCTAGCCAAACCACACCGCCCTCCAATCCATCGCCTACGCAGCAGCCTTCAAAACAGGTCGTGAAGGTCGATCGCCCAACCACTTCGTGGTCTAACTTTAGCGACTTAGTGCAAAGGCAGGTCACTCCTTCAGCCCGATCGTCTGATCGCTCCACGGCTGCGCAGGCAACCCCTTCACACTCGGTAGCGGCGGCTCTTGCCAGCACCAGCGAGATGATTCAACGCCAACCTGCCCAACCAGAAACGGTACGAATTTCTCGTCATGACCAACTCCAGTCGATGACGACACAACCATCTGATGCCGTTGATGCAAAGGACTTAGAACAATTGGCTCAAGTGATTTACCAACAGTTGCGGCAGCGGTTGCGCATTGAGCAAGAACGACATGGGCGCGATGGTAGCGGACGTTTACCCTGGTAAAACCCGTGATGAATTACAACTTCGCCCTTTAGTTTTGCAGAGAAGTGGGAAGTCTAAGAGGGAACCAATAGCGGCTATTGCTTAAATACGCTAAAACTCTGTGCCGACGGATTCACGGTGTCGGGCATGAGTGGAGCAAAAATAGCTGTCATTCGCTGGGATCTAGCTGCTTATGAGCCAGAAACGGTGAGCTTAATGGTTTCGTTCTTAGTCGTGCTGGCACCGTGCTGGAGAATCCCCTATGCAATTCGTCAAAGCTCAGCTCGTTTCAACCGATGGCGGCGGAACGATCGAGTTTATGTTCAACCCCAGCCAACTGGCATTTAAACAACGGTTTACGCTGAACGCCAACGGTGGATCGCGGACAGAAGATGGCATGCCCAAAACCAGCTTCGGGCATCCAGAACCATGCAGCCTCAGCATTAGCGACATCATGCTTGATACCTACGAAGAAGGTGGCAGTAAGAGTGTGATGTCCTACGTAAAAGAATTTGAGAAAGCCGTTACCTTTGCCAAAAGTGGTGATGCGAAAGGAAAACGTCCGCCGACCTATGTGTTTACCTGGGGCAAGCAGAAATACATCCGCTGCTTTGTCACGGAGCTTTCTTACACGCTGACGATGTTCCTTGCCGATGGAACCCCTGTGAGAGCGAAGTTGAGTTTGCAATTAGAGGAAGTGGATGAGTCGGTTGCTCAACCTGGGATGGGAGCATCCTCTTCTGTCGATCGCGAGGGTGATTCGCGCAGCAGCCGTAAAAAATAGCCACTTTTGTAACCCTTCTTAAGGATGAGTGCCCCATCATGCCTGCTAGTTACACTGCCCAACCAACGCTAAAAATTGACGGACAGTCGGCCTCTGCCAGTCTCATGGAAGACATCCTGCAACTGTCGGTGGAAGAGAGCTTACATCTGCCGGGAATGTTTACAATCGTCATTCGGAACGACTACTTCTCATCCCGCAGCGGTGATACCCCGTGGCTTTACGAAAAAATATTGACGATCGGCAAAGAGATTGAAATTGGCTTTACCTCCAGCACAACGGATGATCGACAGTTTAGTCAGCCCAAAACCAGTACCTTAATTAAAGGCGAAATCACCGCTATCGAAGCCCATTTCAATGCGGAATCACAAGCGCCGATCGTGATACGTGGGTACGACGTTAGCCATCGTCTGCATCGAGGGCGCTACAATCGCTCATTTCAGAATATGAAAGACAGCGATATCGTGAAACAGATCATTCAGGAAGCAGGAATTAGTACAGGCACGATCGACGATACTGGCGGACCGTTTGGGTTTGGCGATCCTGTTGGCTACGTGTTTCAAGAAAACCAGACCAATATGGAGTTTTTGCAGGAACGAGCCGCGCGACACGGCTTTGAGCTGTTTGTGCAGGATGGCAAGCTCCATTTTCGGAAGCCCAACGCTGGCACCTCGCTCAAACTCAAGTGGCTGGAGGCCATTAGCAGCTTTCAAGTACGCGTCAGCAGTGCCGAGCAAGTGAGTGCTGTTGAAGTCAGAGGATGGGACTACCAAACCAAAAAAGCGATCGTCTCTACCAAAAGTAGCCAAACGTCGGAAGTCGTCACCGCGATCGATCAGGGCAAGGGAAGCGCTACCAGCACCGCCTTTTCAGTGAAGCCCACATTCGTTGTGGTCAATCAGCCTGTTGCTTCTAGCCAGGAGTCTGAAACGATGGCTCAAGCGCTTTACAACGAACTGTCGGGCGAATTTATTCAAGCCGATGCCAAAGCGGAAGGCAACCCTGACATTCGCCCTGGCAAAGTGATTCAGCTTTCTGACCTGGGCAAATATAGCGGTAAATACTACGTCACCGAAACGCGACACCTCTTTCAGCAGCGCATTTACACCACTGAATTTAGCGTTCGAGGGCTTCGCGACAACGATTTATTAACGGCCATCATGCCGCAAACACGCTTGCAGCCTGGGCAGACGCTCATGATCGGTGTGGTAACCAATAACAAAGACCCTAAAAAGTGGGGCCGAGTACGTGTTAAGTTTCCCACGCTCACCGATAAGCACGAAAGTGAGTGGGCAAGAGTCATTTCAGTGGGTGCTGGGGCTAGCCGAGGCTTTGATTGCCTACCCGAAGTGAATGATGAAGTGCTGGTTGGCTTTGAGCATGGTGACATCCATCGTCCGTTTGTGATCGGCGGCATGTGGAACGGCACCGATGCACCACCCGCCAGCGTTGAGGATGCCGTTGTCGATGGCAAAGTTCGCTTGCGTACCCTCAAAACACGCACTGGGCACACCTTGCAGTTTGTTGAAGAAGACAAGGGTGATAGCAAAAAGGGCGTTTATTTGACGACCGTGTATGGGCATACCCTGCAGCTACAGGACACCCAAAAGGCGATCGAACTTAAGACAAAAGAAGGACATCAACTGCTGCTCGACGACCAAAATCAAAAGCTAGAGCTGAAAAGTAAGGGGGGGCAGTTCTGCAAAATGGATGACCAGGGCCGCAAAATGCAGATTAGCGGTACAGGCGAGATTGAAGTTACAGCCGCACAAAAAATTGAGTTGAAGGTCGGCGGTAGCAGTATTGAGATCACAAATACGGGCATTGTTTTAAAGGTCGGCGGCAGCAGCATCAACATCTCGAATGCAGGGATCGAGGAAAAAATGGGTGCCAATAAAATCAACATCTCTGCGGGCGCGATCGACATCTCTTCGGTCGGGATGACCACGCTCAAAGGTAGTGCCACAACTGTTAAAGGCGATGTCTCCGTGGCAGTATCAGCACTCTCAATTTCGTTGGGGTAACGCTTCATTTATATGAATCAGGAGCAACAAGATGCCAATGCAAGTTTGTATGGGAGCCACACTACAATGCACGCCCTTCGGCATGGCTCCTAGTACGCTAATGGTCATTCCCAAGGGTCCGCCAGTGACCGTCAACGGCATGTTGGCAGCATCCATTATGGATTTTGCACCAATGGTCAACATTCTGCCGTTTAGCATGTGCACTTCTCTGATGAATCCAACGGTTGCGGCAGCTACAACTGCGGCACTTGGCGTTCTAACACCGATGCCCTGCATTCCGGTGCCTGTTAGTCCTTGGGCACCCGGAGCGTTAAAAGTCAAAATTGGTATGTTTCCTGCCTTACCAAGTACCGCAGTTTGTAACTGCGCCTGGGGTGGCGTAATTCGAGTTGTCACACCTGGTCAGTTCAAAGTGAACGTTACCTGAGGGCTTTACATATAAATGGTGCTCCATTGTGTGCAAGTTCACATAGAATCGGGCTTACAGCCGTTTTCATTTGCATTGACCACACCCTATCCCCTATACCCTTATTGACAGGACTGTGGCTTACTCAATCAGTAACCGCTGTAAGCTAAGGCAGCGTGTAAAAATAACTTGAGCAAATTCTCTACAAAGCAGTCGTTGTAGCAGTCATTTCAATCTTTTCTCTGAGCAACTTATTTTTACAAGAGTCCTAAAGCTACTTAAAAGAACTGAACGAGCTCAAATCCTATGACTCATTCGTGGTTGCTTTCCCCTCAAGCTGATTACAATCTTCTACTTTGAGTTTACGAGCAGCAGGTTTTATTGGAGTTCGTTTAGCCAGAATGGAAAGAATTGCTTGCACATCTGTCACGCTGCGTTGAGGCAGCATTTCATCCTCATTCATATTCTGGCGGAGCTTCCTGTCAGATAAAAGTATTCAATCGATGCACCCTTTACCGCTTGGGTTATTTCAGGCTTTGTTTTGGCGATAATCGACTGACAAAAAATTGAAGGCTGGGTATTTCGCTGTTCAGTCACCAGTGATGAGCAATCTACTTGAATAGAAGTAAATTTATTTAAATAGGTCTCTTACAGTTATCTGAAGAGGAACTACTTGTGGTGAACAAACCATTCAACGAAGGGAAAGTAGTTACTTGTGGTTCATCTTATTTCGCTCTGAGGTTTGAGCTTGTTTAGCCAATGTGCTCAAGATTGCTTGAATATCAGTTAGGCTATAGCGAGTCACTAGCAGGCTCTTATTCATGGGTGTAACGACTCTACTTAAAGCGATTTAAAGTATCCAAAAATCTAGTTTCACCACCCAATTTAAGAGCTGATGGCAGTTAATCCAGCACCCTCTAAAATTACTTAAACGCTCTTTAAAGGTGCAGCTAATTACATCTATAACAACCCCGAAGGAGTTGTGAGAAACATTCATGCTTGGAGCAGTCAGCGCTCAGTTCCTCTTTGTCTGTCGACCCGTTAATCGCTGACGGCTAAGAGGTGGCATCAATAGGTCTCTCACGACTCAAATAGGATCGCTACAAGTCACTAATCAAGAGTGATGGTAGATGCCGAGTCAAGAGTGATGGTAGATGCCGAACCTAGGAAGAGCGCGTGAACTTGAGCTCTTTAGTATTCTCCAAACCTGCTCCTGAAGTAGAAGCCTAGCCGTCTATCTTTGAACCTGCTTCCGCAAAGTTTTTACTTCGAACACTTTACAGAGCCACACTTAGGAGGAGGAGGCTGCTTAGAAAAGGCCGGAGTTGAATCAATCGCTAGTACAACGAGAGAAACGATCGCGATCAGGGCTACTGTTTTTCCGAATAAGTTAGTCATTTGCTTCACTGTTCTCCACTGAATACAGATTCTCTAGCCAAAAATCTCAAGATTGAACTAGAGGAAAAAACGGTAGCAACGCACCACAAAATGGTAGTTACCTTGGTCGGTAAACTACAAAAATCATTTAGATCAGCGCTTCCTCAAACTCAAAAGGCTGACTTATGCCTTAGAGCGCTGGTTTCTACAGAATGTCTCTTAACGGGCAAACTTAAGTCGCTACGATTGCCACGTTTCAATGGGGCTCATATATCGACAGTAATCCCTTTCCCAGCAGCAATCTAGCGCTTTGCGGAAGCCTAACCAAAATAATATTTTCTAGACAGGGCAATTCAGCACGTCCAATGGCCGAAGCATCAGGATCACAAAGGCTTTTAGGCTAATTTCCCCTGAAATCACATGTGAAGTCCGTGTAAATAAAAGCACTAAATCGTTATTCGCCTCACGTACTCCAGAGCATTACGATCAGGCAATCACCTTTGCCTAGCATGGCTTTGAAGGGGAGTACAAACACATACAAGCTCAGGACTGCTATCACACCACCTCTGTAATTTTACGCAGCGAATATTTCTTTTAATGTAGGTTTGCAGACTCTACACAATGATTTATCGTTTCTTAATTTTTATGCCTAAAATTGATTTGAGGGCATAAAGAATCAATTTTTTAGAAATCAAAGGAGAGCTTTGCAGAAGTATTCTTAGGCTGGAGGTTCTTCTGGCTCAAGTGGCAAGACGACACAAAACGTGGTGCCGCTATTCTCTTGGCTCGTAAATGTGATTTGTCCTTGATGTAGCTCAACGCATTGCTTGACAATAGCAAGACCTAATCCAGTGCCCTGAATCTTATTTGCATTGCGAGCGCGGTGAAATAGCTCGAAGAGCTTAGGTTGATCTTCTAAGGGAATACCAATTCCCTGATCTTGGATCTCAAAGCTAATTGCTCGTTCTAGATAAAAAAGGCCAAACCTTATGACACTACCTTGAGCTGAGTATTTTGTAGCGTTCGATAGTAGGTTCGTTAAAATTGAACGTATTAACTTTGGATCAGCAAATACCTGATGGGGATGTCCAGAACATTGGAACGCGATCGTATGTCCAGTGCCAACGCCCAGTTCAATTTCTTGAAGAATTTCCTGACATAACGCCTCAAGATCAAGCCAGTCTGGATTAAACTCTAATTTTCCTGACTCTGCTTCACCAATCATGAGGACATCTTCCACTAGTTGATTGATGTTTCGAATCGCTGTTCGAATTCGTTGAAAATACTCGCTCTTCTTCTCTTCACTGATCACATCTCCGTAACGTTCAAGAATTTCGATAGCTGTTCTAATAGTCGTTAAGGGAGTACGAAACTCGTGAGATGCCATTGAAACAAATCGAGATTTTAGTTCTCCAAGTTCTTTCTCTTCCTGCAATGCACGGCGGATCTCATCTTCTGCTTGTTTACCTTCTCGAATCAGTTGTTCACGAGTGCGTATACTATCAACCATGCCCTCGAATACCTGAGCAAGCGTATTCATTTCATCAGCGAAGTAGCTTTCATTAGCGAATGACAATGCCTGGTCATAGTTACCTTCAGCAATTCGTTCGGCAGATTTAGTAAGCTCGGTTAAGTGTTTGGTGAGAATGCCAGATAGAATATAAATTAGAATAAAAAGAATGCTATAAGTGATGGCAAAAGTCAGCCATACCTTATCTCGAATCTCTTGCTGGAGACTGCGAACATAGTCTGCCTGAATATCAATACCAAGAATAGCTTTGACTTTGCCATCTGAACCTTTTAAGGGGGCAAATGCAGATAGCCAGGTACCCCATTTATCTGTATAAATATCTTTATTCTCAACGATTTCACCATGTTCCAAAACCTGTTGAGTTACCGTCGCAGGAACACCTGATTCAAGAAATCGAACTGACTTAGATGGGTTATACTTTGCCCAAAGATCAACCAAATAAATAATTTCTAGATCGTTTTTTTCTACACTTGATATTCCAATCCGCCGATTATTTTTCGCTTTATCAGCAACATAAGTATATAACCAGGCTCGTGGTTCGATGCGATGCACGGTTTCAAACCATGCTAACTGATGTTGGAACCGATCGTCGTTGGAGAAACCTGAGGCATTCGGTTTACCTCCACGATAAAGCGCTAATAATTCCTCTGTGTCTATACCTTGCGCCGCTCCTATGAGCGTGGCTTTCATATCTGCTCGCAACCGCGAAAGGCTTTTCTCTGTAGAAAAGGTGTAGAACCAGTAAAAAGCACCCGCAAAAACAATGCTGAACACCATGCTGAAACCCAGCAGAATTTTTACCCGCAGACTCACTAATTTGCCTTGATTGTTGGTTGTACCCGGTGAAGGCTGACGGTCTTGATTATGTTGATGCTGCGGTAAATCCACCTAGTGCAACCTCAATTGATACATCCTGTCAGTACTGAAGCTTTTGAACAACGTTTAAGCAAGGATAAAGTGTGAGCTTTTGTCTAAGCAGCTTCTTAGTTTCAGACGGTGAGAGAGAGCATAGAAGCAATAATTTCATTGCGTATGATAGGCAAAACGGCAAGTTACAGACACTGTTGGTCAGAGTTGGTACTCAGGCAACTAGCGCATTTAAAAGCAACCAGTTGCTGATTTGGACTTTTGTGTGCTTGCTAGACTTCAAAGAACTGAAGGAGCTAGATTACAGGTTGGAATGACATGGCGGCGTATTCTCTAGTCGTGACCAGTTTCTTCAGGATAAAGCACAGATTTCACCAATTGCCTTTCTGGATCGACATCTCAGGGAAACGCCCTAGTTTGTTGGGACTAGGCACAAGCGAAACCAGAACGCTAAACTGCGTCTGAGATAACAGAAAAGCCTAACGCTGGGCTGAGGGCTTTAGCCCTGCAGGGGCAATATGTAACTTAGCTTTTGGCTTCGCTGACGATGAAATGGCCCGTAAGAGGCTGATGTTATATTTTCCAAAACGTGAATTGTTCAATCCGGTTTTTTAATCTCTGAATCGTTTTGATGACAGGTTTCAAGCGTGTATGATACTGCACCCAAATAATTTCACCAAAGAAAAATCCCTGAGTTGTTCTAGAGTTCCCTAAACGGCTGTGACTTATACCAGTCAAAGAGATCTTCTGGCTAAATGTGCGCGCTAAAGCTAAAGGAGACCATAGCAATCATTCCCTGCAAACTTCACAGGGACTTAGCTCACTCAGAATTTGCTTTGCACAAGAGCACCTTAAAGCCAAGCTTCTCAAATTTTTACGGGACTGACGGGGCTCGAACCCGCAACTTCCGCCGTGACAGGGCGGTGCTCTAACCAATTGAACTACAGTCCCTCGATGCCTTTTTGGAGGCGATCTTCATTGTGATGATCGGTGGCGCTTTTGTCAAATGTTTTTTTGAATTTCCTAACGGATCTTGTAGCACTGACGTAGAAACCGACTTTGTGATAAGTTCCAGCCAACGTGGAAGCGAGGGGATAGCTATGCATATTCGGGACGCAGTGGAAGGGGATCTGGCTGCGATCGTAGCCATTTACAACTCAACGATCGCCTGTCATGCCGTGACGGCTGATTTGACTCCCGTGACGGTAGAAAGTCGTCTGCCCTGGTTTCATGCTCACAGCCCGGACAAACGACCGTTGTGGGTGATGGAGGCAAACGGTGAGGTCGCTGGTTGGCTCGGCTTCCAATCTTTCTACTACGGACGGCCTGCTTACGATGTTGCCGCAGAATTAAGCATCTATGTTTCACCAGCGTTTCGTCGGCAAGGCATTGGTCAGACACTTTTGAAGCAGGCGATCGCGCGCAGTCCCTCCTTCAACATCAAAACATTGCTTGGTTTCATCTTTGCGCACAATCAGCCGAGTCTACGCCTGTTTGAGCAGTTTGGCTTTCGGCAGTGGGGGTATTTGCCTGGTGTGGCGGAGTTTGAGACCGTTCCCCGTGATCTGGTGATTATGGGCTTTCAGTTTAACGATCATTAACACTTCAGACATCTGCGATGTAAGGAGGATAACTTAGTGGTCTGACAATCGGTTAGCCGCGATCTGTCAAGCTGTCGCGGAGTGCTATTGTCAAGCTTTATACCATCTGCAAGACCAGTGCTTTGCAGCCTTGATCCGCGTTCTGAGGATACCTTTCCCCTGCCAATACATCCCACAGTGCCCTGCGTGATTGCATCAGAAGCCACTGCGGTCAGTGATTAGTCTATTTTTAAAGGCACACTATGTCACCTCTGATTTCGCTTGTCATCACTACCTATAATCGGGAGCAGTATCTGGGCGCTGCGATCGAAAGCGTGCTGCACCAGACGTTGACTGACTTCGAGCTGCTGGTGTGGGATGACGGTTCGGCGGATCGCTCTGTCACCCTTGCGGAGACGTATGCTCAGCGCGACTCACGGGTACGTGTTATTGCCGCCGCCCATCGAGGCCGTGTCGCTGCCCTCCAAGCCGCGATCGCGCACACGACAGGCACTTACCTGGGCTGGATCGATAGCGATGACTTACTCGCACCCACGGCCCTGGCACAGACCGTGCAGGTGTTGCAGCAGCAGCCAGAGATCGGCATGGTTTACACCGATTACCTGGATATGGATGAGCAGGGTCGTGTGATTGGGTACGGCGATCGCTGTCGCATTCCCTATTCAAAAGAGCGGCTATTGCTCGACTTCATGACCTTTCACTTTCGCTTGCTACGACGCTCGGTTTTTGAACAGGTCGGGGGGCTCAGTGGTGCCTCAGACTACGTGGAAGACTACGACCTGTGCCTGCGGCTCTCTGAAGTAACAGCAGTTCGTCAGGTGAAACAGCCGCTTTACTACTATCGCAATCATGCCGGCAGTGCCTCTCAGCGGTGGCGCTTGGAACAAGTCTTGCGAGCGCGATCGGCGATCGCCCAGGCACTTCAGCGTCGTGGTCTGGCAGACCAGTTGGCAGTGGAAGTCCGGCTGCCTGAAGGACGCTTTTTTCTAAGACGCAAAGCAGTGCCGACCGTTGCAGCGCCAACTCTGGTCGCTAAAATGGGCTCTCTACTGGCCACCCTGCCTTTCCTCGGACTCATGGCGGGACTACCTGCACAGGCACAGTCCATCACCGCAGCCCCGGACGGCACCAACACCAGCGTCACCCGCAGCGGCAGTCGTTACGACATTGGCGGCGGCACCCAGTCTGGCACCAATCTGTTTCAAAGCTTCCAACGCTTTGGCCTTTCTACCAGTGAAACAGCGAATTTCCTGGCGAATCCCCAAATTCAGAATATTCTGGGACGGGTCGTTGGTGGTGAAGCCTCCATTATCAACGGGCAGCTGCAGGTGACGGGCAGTAACGCCAACCTGGTGCTGCTGAATCCGGCAGGCCTTCTGTTTGGCCCCAATGCCAGCCTGAATGTACCAGCCTCGTTTACCGCCACAACCGCGACGGGCATCGGGTTTGGTAGTAACTGGTTTAGCGCGACTGGCAGCAATGCTTACGCCTCACTTAATGGGATACCCGGTAGCTTTGCCTTTACGATCGACCAACCTGGTAGCATCATCAATTTTGGCAATTTGGCTGTCGCCTCAGGACAAACGCTGGCGCTACTGGGGGGGACGATCGTCAGCACAGGAACACTCTCGGCACCCGGAGGGCAACTGTTGACCGCTGCTGTGCCGGGGCAGAGTCTCGTCAAGCTTAGCCAGCCTGGGAGCCTGCTGAGCCTGGAAATTCAAGCGCTGACACCCGCGCAGCCAGCGACATTGCCGCAGGTCTGGACGTTGCCGATCGCCACGCTCCCGCAATTGCTGACCGGCGGTAACTTTGGCAATGCGACAGGCGTGAGCACGAATCCTGATGGCACTGTTGTGTTGACTGGCTCAGGAACGCCAGTTTTGGCTGGTGATGTCGTGGTTCGCACGGCTACGGCTCAAACAGGCACTCTGTATGCCAGTCGTAATCTCACGCTAGTGGAAAGCCAGCTACAAACGACAGGCGACTTGAATTTACTGGCACGCAATACGGTGGTGATTCGCGATAGCGTTGCCAACCCATTTAACGCGACAGCAGGCGGGAAGCTGACCATTCAGGGCGAGCGGGGCATTGATATTCTGGCGCTCAACCATCCAGAGAGCACCCCCTTTCAGAGCGGTGGAAATTTGAGCTTAGTCAGCGATGGCATTATTTCTGGGGATGCTCACTTTAGCAGCAACGGAACTTTCTCAGTTCTGACTCTAGCCGGTCAGCCAGGAACCTTTATTAGCCTTCATGACCCGGTTGTGACCTCAACGGGAGATGTCAACTTTGGTACTTACACCGGTGCAGCACTCAAGGTAGAAGCTGGCGGCAGTATTACGGGGGGCAATATTACGATCACTGGACCTGATAGCCCCATGACGATTCCTTTTGCCGATCCTGATTTCACCACGTTGACCAATGAACGGGCACTCATTTTGCGTGCAGGCGTTTCTGTTGCAGCTGCCAATACACCCCAAACGCAAGGAGGCACAACGTTTAGCTCGCCAGGGACGGCTTCTTCGCCTGCCAGTATCACTGTGGGGAACATCACGACCAGTAGCACGGTTGACAGTGGTGGGTCAGTGATTCTGTCTGCTCCTGGTAACATCACGACAGGCACGATCGACTCATCCTCTACAGCAAACAACGTTGCGGTGATCCGTGGAGGAAATGTGACGCTCACGGCTGGTGGCTCGGTCACCACAAATGATATCAACTCGTTCTACGCAGGAAGTACTGGCTACGGCGCGCAAGGTGGCAATGTCACGCTGCAAGCTGGAAGCAGCATCGTGGTCGGTGGCATTAATGCTTCTGCGATTACGACGACAACCTTTGCTGGGTTTGGAGTCATAGCCTATCGGGGTGGTACGGTTAGCTTGACTGCTGGCAATGTTCCTGGTAACAACATCACGTTTACAAGAATCGATACGCGCGGCCTTACGCCCCTTGCTACAACGACAGGCGCGGGGGGCAACGTGGCAGTAACCGCTACAGGACTGGTGCAGGGAACGCAAGCAGGGACGACGATCGACACCCAGGGCTCCAACACAGGCGGAACGATCGCCATTCAGCATGATGGGGGTCCTAATAATGTGCCCTTTGTTGTGGGTTCTGCCAGCAGCAACGGTACCGCAGGCGCAATCAACCGGGGTGGCGGCAATGTGATTGCGTCTGGCACCTTTCCCGTGCAGGCAAACACGATCACTGTCGTACCCGCCACGGGTATCGCTCTAACCTCAGCCAATACGCCACCGACCTTAAGCGCCAATACCACGCTGACAGGCGCGACTCAAAATACGCCGTTTACCATTAGCTATACCGCGATCGCCCCTAGCATCACAGACGTGAACCAGGACACGACCACACTGACCATTGCTTCGATCGCCTCTGGTGCTACGTTGACGCTGAACGGCAATCCCGTTGTTCCCGGTACCACGACGATCGCCCCAGGGGATGTTCTGGTTTACACTCCACCCACCAATGCTACTGGCCTGCTGGGTGCGTTTACGCTCAGAGCCAGTGATGGCGTCTCCACTTCGAATCCAGTTCAGGTGCAGGTCAATGTTCAGGCTCAAACCGGTGAGCCCCCCCCAACCATCTCAGATCCTTGCGCGCTCACAAACTGCTCCAAACCCGATCTCAAACCAAACGTCACGCCGCTGCCGACCTTCCAACTAACACCGGATACACCAGAAGACCGTTTTACTCGCACCTTTGAATCCTATTTGGGTTTAGAGGATAGTCGCCCCAAAACCCGTGAAGAGCCGCGAGACATCGCTCAGCGCATTGAGAAAGATACTGGCGCTAAACCGGCCTTTATCTACATCAGCTTTGTGCCTGCATCGCTAAATCGAGCTGAAGAGACTCAAACCAAGCAGCTCCAAGTCGATGATGCAGTCAATCGCAGCACCGATCAGCTTGAACTGGTAGTCATTACCGCCAAAGGAGATGCCATCCGCAAACGTTTGCCTGAAGCTACGCGCGCGAACGTCCTTGCCCTGGCTCAGCAATTTCGTAATGAGGTCTCTGATCCACGCAAAACGCGCGCTAATACCTATATGGGCATGAGCCGTCAGCTTTATCAATGGCTCATTGCGCCGATCGCCCCAGACCTGCAAACGAGAGGCATCAATAACCTGGTCTTTTTGATGGACGCGGGGCTGCGATCGCTCCCCATAGCGGCGCTCAACGATGGGCAAAATTTTCTGATTGAAAAATACAGCGTTGGTGTGATGCCCAGCCTGAGCCTCACAGACACCCGCTATCGTGATATTCGCGGTGTCAAAGTTTTGGGGTTAGGCATCTCAGAAAGCACCCAAGATCAGCCGCCCCTACCTGCTGTGCCCGTCGAGGTCTCCATTCTCGTCAATCAACTTTGGTCTGGACGGCTCGCCTTCAACAACAACGTCACCCTCGACAACCTCAAAGCCTTTCGCAAAGAGCAGCCCTTTGGCATCATTCACCTGGCCACCCATGCTGACTTTTATCCGGGTGCGATCGACAACTCCTACATTCAGCTTTGGAATGACAAACTCCGCCTCGACCAGGTCCGCCAGCTTGGGTGGAATGATCCGCAGATTGAACTCCTGGTCTTGAGTGCCTGTGCCACAGCGTTAGGCGATCGTGAAGCCGAATTAGGCTTTGGCGGGCTAGCCGTGCAAACAGGCGTGAAAACAGCCGTCGCCAGCCTTTGGTATGTCAGCGATGCCGCTACTACGGCCCTCATGACGGGCTTCTACAAAGACCTTCGCACTGCGCGGATCAAAGCAGAAGCGCTTCGACAGGCACAACTGGCGATGGCAACCGGCAAAGTCTTTCTGCAAAACGGCCGCTTGCAGGGCATTGAAGCAGGCGAAGGCATCCCCTTACCACCCGCCAGCCTCGCTGTGCGCGATCGCCAACTCTCCCATCCCTACTACTGGGCTGCTTTCACCATGATTGGCAATCCCTGGTAGCCCCAAAACGGATGTTCTCAGATCTGGAACGTTATTTCCGTAAGCCAACTGACTCAAGGCCAATGCTAACCGGGCATTCCAGCAAAGGATGCGGTTTGAGGCACCGATCGCTCCCAAGCAGGCTGGGAAACAGGTTCAATACGCGATGGCTTCTCTTGAGCGGGTGACTTGAATGAGTAGACCATGAACGCGACAGCGAGATAGCCAAAGATAAAGTATTCCACCACCGTAGCGGCAAGGGTTAAAACGTCTTGAAGATTGTCCATGCTATATCGCCTCAAGTTTCAATCTCATCGTCTCATTACTTTATCTTATTTCCGTTGCAAGCACGCGGGGTCAGCAATACGGCAGATAAGGCGAATTCCTGAGCTTTAGATACGGGGTAGCGATCGGGTAGCAAATACAACAACGACATAAAAGAATTGCCTTTTGACTTTTTTTACCTAATACGTTTAGCTAATAAACAGATGCCTCGCTCGTGACTGCAACAAGAGAGAAATCATTTCGTATTGCTTATCACATTGTCTTTTTATAAAAGGACTTTGTCTAAAGAAGCAGATAGTTTGAAACTCCCTTTCATTGGTAAGAGGAGGACACAGAGACTTTTGACTAGGATGAGCCAATGTGACGAAATTGCTTTAGGGGCGACTTGCGATCTTGGTCTTCTGAGCAAAGGTTAACTTTATAGCTTCCAAATAGCTTTCAATTTTAAGGAAAAGCCAGTTTCTATGTGTTCTAAAATGTTGCTTTGGACTCTTATTTAGACTCTTAAGTGAGCACATTTCTGGTTGTTCAAGTTGGTATCATTTTGAGAAATAACCCACTCTAATAAACAAGCTACTCTCGGCTCAGATCGTTTTAGAAAGCCGATTTTAGATAAGAGTCGATCGAAGAATATTGTGGGGTTTTGCCGCTATCAATTGTTGCAAAATCTATCTCCCTTAAGAAAACCTGATCAAATGAAAAAGCAGTTAAGCATTGAGCTACTGATTAGTTACTCAAGAGGGTTTGTCTCATTCGATCGAGCAGGTATTTCTGATTCACGCCAACAGCTTATTCACCTTAATAACAAAATATAGCCTCAATATGCAGCAAGAAAATACCGCTAAAAAAACCTCGCAGCATCACCTTCTCGGCGGGTTATCGATCGGCTTTTTCACAGCGCAAGCCGCACCCGTCTTTATACAACAATTGGCATTGGTCGGGCAGTCGCGATCGTCTTTGCGCGCGAAGGGGCTGATGTGGCGATCAACTATCTGCCTGTTGAAGAGCCAGATGCCCGTGAGGTCATTCAATTAATTCAGGAATCGGGACGTAAAGCCGTTGCCATTCCGAGTGACATTCGAGACGAGAATTTTTGCAATCAACTGGTAGCGAACACTCTGCGCGAGTTTGGTGGGTTAGACATTCTCGTCAACAACGCTGGACGGCAGCAATCTGTTGATGTCACTTATGAGGTCGTTCGCCGTTACCCTTACCGCTGTTCATTCGATGGGCTGCCCGATGGTAAAACGGTTCTACTGACGATCGCGCTACTCAAGTCAATGTCGGCTGGTACAACCTGGGTTAAAGCAGCCCAGTGCAGTTTTGTGCCATGCAGCTTGGCGCTGGTCAGGTTGGTTCTCCACAAGAATGCTGCACGCAAATCGGCGTTTGTCAGGTTCGCTCCACTTAAGTCAGCATCAACCAAATCTGCACTCTGCAAATCTGCATTCTGCAAGTTTGCACCTTTTAGCAAGGCCTTGTGCAAGCAAGCTCCATTCAATCGAGCACCACTTAAGTTTGATTGAGATAAATCAGCACCAGCCAAGTTAAATTGGCTGAGGTTGATTCCAGCTAAATCTAACCCGCGGAAGTTACGTTCTCCCGCTGCGTAGCGCTCACAAATCTCATCTCGATTCATACCATTCGTGTAACAACAGTAATTTCTAATACTAATTCCATCTGAACTCGCAGACAAAGGGTAAGTTGGGTTGAGTCTAACGTCGCTTGCTTCCCGCAGGGTAATCCAACAAAATTCGACCATCGTTAGGTTCCACGCTGTTCTACCCAACCACCAATGCTGTGCATCTTTAAGAAGAATGGATAAAAGAGAATACTTATTTTCGCGGGTTCAAGAATTTTTATGATTGAACATTGTTGCGATCACTCATAAAAGTGTCCGGTCAAACTTCTCACCTTAGAGCCAGTCCACCCTGCACTGATCTGGCTACAGTAAAAAGACTATCCCATTCCCAGCCATGCTTCCGCTTCTAGTTCTAGCCCTCTTGCTACCGCTATCTTTAGCCTGCACTGCCCCTCAGCCTCTCTATCCCATGAATAACGCGCCCATGAGTAACGCGCCCGACCCCTTGATGTCTGCACCAGAGTCGGAACCTCTCCGGGTTGCCTCAGGACCTGCTCAATCAAAAGCTGACTTTAAGCTGAGTGATTACCAGTGGCAGCACCGCCTTGTGCTCATTTTTGCACCCACTAAGCGATCGTCCACTTATCAGCAACAGAAGCAACTGTGGCAGGCTCATCTAGCGGGCATGCAAGAGCGAGATCTGAAGCTAGTAGAAGTTTTGGCGGCAGGAGAAAGTCGAGTGGATGGGCACCCAATGACGATCGCCGCTGCTGAACGGCTTAGAAAACAATTTGGGATTGACTCAGAGGCATTTGCTGTACTGCTCATTGGCAAGGATGGCACTGAAAAGCAACGGGACAAGGTGCCAGTGGAACCAGAGGTGCTGTTTCGCACGATTGATGCCATGCCAATGCGTCAACAAGAGCAGCGTCAAAAAGAACAGCGCGATCGACGGTAGCTAAAAGGGAGGACTTTACCATGCGCACGCTTACACTTCCCTCGGGACAGGCGATTCCCATCCTTGGTATGGGTACCTGGCAAATGGGTGAGCAGACCCGCCACAGACAGGCTGAAATCAATGCGCTACGTCACGGGCTTGATCTAGGGTTGTCGTTGATTGACACGGCTGAGATGTATGGAGAAGGGGGTGCCGAGTTGGTCATTGCGGAAGCAATCGCCAATTGCCGTGCAGAGATCTTTTTAGTCAGCAAAGTCTACCCTCACAATGCTTCTAAAAAAGGGACAATCGCAGCCTGCGATCGTAGCCTTAAGCGGTTACGTACAGATTATCTCGATCTCTACCTGCTGCATTGGCGCGGTGCAGTACCGTTGGCAGAAACGCTAGAGGCGTTTCAAACGCTGCAACAAGCTGGCAAAATTCGCAGTTATGGCGTGAGCAATTTTGATGTTAAAGACATGGAAACCGCCAGCCATTTGAAGGGTGGGGATGCAATTGCCACAAATCAGGTGCTCTACAATCTGTCGCGACGAGGCATCGAGTGGCAGTTACTACCCTGGTGTCGGCAGCGTGGACTGCCCATCATGGCTTATTCCCCGATCGAGCAAGGACGCTTACTAAACTACCAAACTCTAACTGCGATGGCTCAGGCGCGTGGCGTAACAACCGCTCAAATCGCGATCGCCTGGTTATTGCATCAAGATAATGTCATTGTGATTCCCAAAGCCAGTAGTATCGACCATGTACAGCAGAACTACGCTGCCCTGAAGCTGCACTTGAGCCCTGAGGAACTGCACACTCTAGATGCCGCTTTTCCACCACCGACCAGAGCAACGCCCCTGGCAATGCTGTAGTACCAACGACTCCCCAACGGGAGGTTGGTGTTGAATGGGAGGTTGGTGTTAAATGGCTGTGACCGTCTGGAGGAACACTTGCCCTTCAGAGGGTTCCACAACTGAAAAAAACTGACAGCCTGGAAAGCTAAATCGATCGCTTCTGCTCAAACGTCTGATACCAGAAAAGATTACCGAGAACCGTCAGCACAAGAGCGCTGCCACCACCAACCCAAGCCAGCGTAGGGTTGTAACCACTGCGGCTAAGATTCTTCATCCACAGATGGGTCACGTCGGAAGAGACAACCCAATCCGCAAGAAGGGGAAAGAGATACATCAGTGCCGCTCCTACAATCAGCCAACCGACCATCGAAGCGAGCAGAAAAATGGTTTTGGCTGTCGATTGGCTACCCATCAGCGACTACCCATCAGCGATCGCGGTAAAAACTAACGTTGAGATTAGCATGGACGGTACGTTAAGTCAGCAGGTATAGCTGTAGTGACTTGGGCGAGAACAAAGCGGCTTCAAGCAGATCACACTCAATACCGTTTCTTCTTTTTTAGATCGCCTGTACTATAGAGGGACTGATTACGCATTGGCAACATGGCAAACCTGCTGTTGATTGAAAGTCCAGGCAAATCCAAAAAACTGAGCCAGATCCTCGGTTCGGGTTGGATTGTGAAAGCCAGCATGGGGCATGTGCGTGAGTTGGCCAATGACGGAGAGGATGCGTTGGGCTTTGATCTGCTCGACCAGCGTATCGAGTGTCGTTATGAGCCAAGGGATGCTAGAGGCAAGCAAGTGCTGTCTGACCTGCGGCAAGCGGTGAAACAAGCGGATGCGGTTTACATCGCCACTGACCCCGATCGCGAAGGCGAAACCATTGGCTGGCATTTGCAGCAGGCGTTGAAACTCAAAAATCCACACCGAGTGGTCTACAGCGAAATTACTCCCCAGGCTGTCCAAGCCGCGATCGCCCATCCGCGATCGCTCGATCAATCTCTCATTGCGGCTGGCCGCGCCCGCGACTGCCTCGATAAGCTGGTGGGCTACAAGGGTAGCAAGCATGTAGTATGGCGACTCAATATTGGGGCCAAGTCAATGGGACGGGTACAGAGCGCGACTTTGCATCTGCTCTGCACACGGGAAAAAGAAATTCAAGCCTTTAAGCCCCAGGACTATTGGAGCGTCTGGGTTGAGTATCAGGAAGGGTTCAAGGCGTTTTACCGTGCCAAGCCAAAGGCCAAAGCTGCCGCAGACAGTGAAGCCCCCGATGATGCGACCGAAGGAAAGACCGCTCAAGAATCCGATCGCGTCACGACTCAGGCAGAGGCCGATCGGCTGGTGGCGATCGCCCGTGCTCACCCCCATCACGTTGTCAAGGTTGAAGGCAAAGTTACGCAGCAAGCGCCGCCACCGCCGTTTATTACCTCTTCTTTGCAGCAGGCAGCTGGTGCCAAATTGCGCTTCAGCCCGGACAAAACGATGAAAGTGGCGCAAACCCTGTACGAAGCAGGCCACATTACCTACATGCGTACCGACTCTGTAACCTTAGCCGCACCCTTTTGTACGGCTGTACGGCAATACCTGGAGCAGCACGATCCCACCAATGTACCCGCCAAAACAACGCGCCATCGGGCGGTGAAAGGTGCGCAGGAAGCCCACGAAGCCATTCGTCCCACCGATGTGAGGCGGCTCCCCGACCAGTTGCAGAGTCAGATGAGTGCAGAGGCTGCAAAGCTGTATGAGCTGATCTGGAATCGCGCTGTTGCCTCTCAATGTTGTTCTGCTCGCTTACGGAAAACGATCGTCGTGACGCAATCGGATGCGGTGCAGTGGGTCGCTAACGGGCAGGTGGTGGAGTTTCCGGGCTACACGCGCTATTGGAACAATTTGAGTGCCGATGCCCAATTGCCGACGTTGCAGCAGGGCCAACCATTGACGCTGAAGCAAGCGGCCGCAGACAAAAAGCAAACGCAACCACCACCCCGTTACACGGAGCCCAAACTGGTGCAGTTGATGGAACGTAAAGGCATCGGACGACCCAGCACCTATGCACCAACGATCAAAACGCTGAAAGACCGGGAATACGTGCAAGTAGAAAAAAGCAAACTCCAGCCAACCCCGCTTGGCATGGCGTTGGATGAGGCGTTAGCCAAACTCCTGCCGGATTTGATTCAACCAGAATTTACGGCGCAGATGGAAGTGGCATTGGATACGATCGCCCAGGGCAAGCAAGACTGGCAAGCGTATTTGACCGATTGGCACCATTCCTATTTTGCGCCAGCCTTAATAAAGGCAGGTCAACTCCTACACACCACTGGCAATCAAGGGGCGAACCCTGGTGAAAAGCCATTGTCCACCGCTAAACCACAGGCAACGGTCACGAAAACACCTTGCCCTAAATGTGGCGAGGCGATGAGTAAAGTGCCATCAAAATCCAAGAAACTGAAGGCAAACCATTTTCTCAAGTGTGGTGCAGCAGGCTGTAGCACGGTGATGTTTTGGAATCCGCAAGGGAAGCGGTATGAGTTGCCCTATGCCCAGCGCACACCCGACCCAGAAGCTTTTACGGATGTGCCCTGCCCGGTCTGTGGTGCGTTGCTGGAGCGGTATCGCTATACAAAGGAGGGCAAGGAAAAGGTAATGCTGCGTTGTTCGTTGCTAGAAAATCGACGCGGAAAATGCAAAGAGGTTGCCTTTTTTGCCGGACACGATGGCTTTTGGTCACCGAAGTTTGGCACGCTGAAGCTGGATTTGGTGAAGTAGGAGGGCGATCGCGCCAGCTAGGGCGTAGGATGTATCGCACTATCGCCAAACGATACTTTTGATCACATCAAAATGAAAATCATATGTCCAAATCGGAATTCTTAGACGCTGAGAAAGAGCAGCGGTTGTGGCATCAAACAGCGTAATGGATTGATCTGGATAGCGCTGAATAACCTGAATCGCAGTCTGATAATCTTCGATGGTTGGTTGCAAGCGTTCTGCTCCAGCCGAAGTTTCCTGGATGTAACGAAGCCCGATTTGGATTCCCAGTCGTTTAAGGATCAGGCTATGGGTTTCCAAGAAAACGGGGTAAGGAATTAAGACCGTGAGCTTTTGTTGCGACAGACGTTCAATTTCTGCAAGCGCTTGTGAGTGGTAGCGATCGCTCGGATCATAAGCAGCATAGAGTGGTCCGGTGTCAGCAATCACGCTCCTCATGCTCAAGATTCTTGTTCAGGATGAGTGAGAACGTGATCGTGATTAATTGAGGTATCGCTGTAGCCGCTGCCCTGAGTTGCAGGCGTAACGTGCAAACGTTTTTGTGAATGAAGGTATCCTCGCTCGGTCAAAAAGGTTTGCAAAGCGGCTTGCAGCACATCTGGAACATCGGTTGGAGTCGGCTGATCTTGAATGTAGTCAGTGATCGCCTGGACAAGGTCATCGGGGAGTTCGGTATTCAGGTTCATAGTCAGGCTATCTGGACGCTCTGGTTCTATTGTAAAGATGAGCCTCGATCTGACTTTTATAGTCCCGCAACGATCGCGCCCGCTTCATCAAATATAGCTGTCACACAAGCAGAGAAAATGATTCCCTGTGAGACCAATTTGTCCGCTCCTTTATAATACAGATGTCCTAAGCTTTCAGAGAAACTGCGTTGAATGCGCCGCGCCAACAACCAGGAACGTATCAGGCTCCACCCGTGGAGTCCCTGCAAGGCGTGGTCGAACGGCTCACGTATCACTCTGAAGAATCGGGTTACACCGTCGCTCGGCTCAAAGCACCGCGCACCAGCGAACTCGTCACTATTACAGGCAATTTTGCCAATATCCAGGCGGGGCAAACCCTACAATTGCAAGGCACCTGGAAAGAACACCCAAAATTTGGGACGCAGTTTCAGGTCACGCAATATCGGGAAACCAAGCCTGCCACCATCACCGGGATTGAGAAGTATCTGGGCAGTGGGTTAATTAAAGGCGTGGGTCCCGTCACCGCTAAACGCATTGTTGCCCACTTTGGGCTGGAAACGCTGGAGATCATTGAGCAGCAGATTGAACGCCTGACCGAAGTTCCCGGTATTGCCCAGAAGCGCGTCCAGCTGATTCAGGCGGCGTGGGTAACGCAAAAAGCCATCAAAGAGGTGATGCTGTTTCTGCAAAGTCACGGCGTTTCCACCACTTATGCCGTCAAGATCTACAAGCAGTATGGTGATGCGGCGATCGCGACCGTCACCCACAATCCCTATCAACTGGCGACCGATGTTTATGGCATTGGCTTTGTCACCGCCGATGCGATCGCCCGTAATCTGGGCATTGCGCCTGGTTCAGAGTTTCGCTACCGGGCAGGCATCTTACACGTGCTGGGGGAAGCGGCGGAAGAGGGGCACTGCTTTCTCCCCGGTGATGAACTGGTCGATCGCGTCGTCAAGCGACTAGAGATTGCTGACCATCGCCCAAACCCAGAGCAAGTGTCCACATTACGTCAGCAAATGGTGGTGGATGGGGAATTGGTTAAAACCGAGGCACCGATCGCCGAACTGGAGCATGGCTACTATGCCCCCCCTTTCTTTGGAGCCGAACAAAAGCTGGCAGAGCGAACGCAACAGTTATTACAGCAGCCGTTGGAGGTTGATAGTGCCCGTGTGCAGCGCTGGCTTGACCGCTTCGTGGCCGCAACGGGAATGCCCCTTTCAGAGCAACAGCGTCATGCTGTCATGCTGGCAGCGAGTGAACGAGTGCTCATTCTTACGGGTGGTCCTGGCTGTGGCAAGACGTACACCACACGCACCATTGTGGCGCTCTGGAAAGCAATGGGCAAAACGATCGCCCTTGCTTCCCCAACGGGACGAGCCGCGCAACGGTTGAGTGAAATGACCGGGCAGGAAGCAAAGACCGTGCATCGCCTGCTCGAATTTGATCCGAAGACCATGAAATTTAAGCGGGATGTGGATAATCCGATTCCGGTACAGGCGATCGTCGTGGATGAAGCTTCCATGCTCGATCTCTTTCTAGCTAATTCTCTGATGAAAGCCATCTCTCCGGATGCCCAACTGCTGCTGGTCGGTGATACCGATCAGTTGCCCAGTGTTGGCCCTGGTGCCGTGTTGCAAGATTTAATGGCGTCGGCTCAAATTCCAGTGGTGCGTCTAACGCAGGTCTTTCGTCAGGCACAGGCGAGCCACATTGTTCGCAATGCGCACCGCATTAACCAGGGACAGCTACCACAGTTAGAACCCGTCTCTCAGGCACCGCAGTCCGATTGTTTGTGGTTGGGAGCACCGGAGCCGGAAGACGGCGTACAGGGAATTCAGGATTTGATCACTGACCTACTGCCGACGCTGGGCTTTGATCCGGCCAACGAGGTACAGGTTCTTTGTCCTATGACACGGGGCACGGTTGGTACACGCCATCTCAACACGGTTTTGCAGCAACTCGTTAATCCCCCCAGTCCCACGAAAGCTGAGTTAGTGCGGGGCGGGATGACGCTACGGGTGGGCGATCGCATCATCCAAAAAGTCAACGACTACGACCGGGAAGTGTTTAATGGGGATCTGGGGGTAATTGCCGCGATCGACGTCGAAGAGCAAGACGTGACCGTCCGTTTTGCGGAGCGATCGGTGAGTTACGACTATGCCGACCTCAATGAAATCACCCTGGCGTGGGCTGTGACCATTCACAAAAGCCAGGGCAGCGAGTACCCGGTCGTCATTCTGCCGCTCTACATGCAGCACTACCTGATGCTGTCGCGCAATCTCATTTACACCGGACTCACCCGCGCGAAAAAACTAGCCTTTGTGGTGGGTCCGCAAAAGGCGATCGCGCTCGCTGTGCGCCAGGTGAAAGATCAACAACGGTACACGCTCTTGGATCAAAGGCTACGAGAAACCCAAAGGTTACGAGGAACACAAACAGAGCGATCGCTCTAATGGCGCACCTGGTCTGCCCACGGCGTTAGCCGTTGCGATAACCATTTCAAGGCATAATCAATCACTAAACCAATCAAGCCAATCAGGGCAATGCAAAATAACACTTTCTCTGTTTGCAAAAAGCGCTGAGCCTGAATAATCTTGAAGCCCAGGCCATTTTGAGACGCCACCAACTCTGCAATCACAAGAAAGTTCCATGCACCTGAGATATTGACTCGCAACGTGTCTAACACACTGGGAAAGGTGGCTGGAATAATCACTTTGAACACCACACCACGTCGAGGTGCACCCATTGTGTAGGCGACATTGATCATTTCATTAGGTATGAATTTCACGGCATCGGCAACCATGATGGCGTTATAAAGCACCGCCCCCAACATAATAATGAGAATTTTGGAGGGTTCACCCAGACCTAACCAGATCACAATTAACGGCACAAAGCCAGTGACAGGCATATAGCGAACGGTGCCAACAATGGGTGCAAACAGGTTTTCCATGCTGTAGAACGTTCCCATTGCCAACCCCACCGGGACACCAATGACAGCCGCCACGATAAAGCCGGCTAAAACGCGAAGGCTACTCGCGATGACATCCGCCGTTAAGTTGTCTTCCGTAAACATTTTGTAGCCCGCCCTCACCACTGCGGCAGGAGACGGCAGAAAAATTGGCGGTACGAGGTGTAGCGAACTGACCACAGACCAAATCACCAGTGGCACTAGCAACGCGGAGACAACCAGCATAAATGCTAAGCGCTTTGGAAACCCCTGACGGATGCTCCAAAAGGTAGAGGGCTCAAGATAGCGGTATTCGCGAGTTGTGGATTCTGGACTGGTAGGGCTGAAGGGTGTCATGGGAATGGTTTAGAAGAAGGGTGGGACACGGGAGAGAGGCACGGCGGATGGCCTGTTTTTTGCGATGGAATTCGATCGAAATGTATCCTCTGTGAGGGCGGGTTGAGACGGCAACCCTTTAATAAAGCGACCGGTTGACAACAAAACCCGCCCCTACGGCTAGAAGAATTTGAGATAGCGCTGAATTTCCCAATCGGAAACATGGGTGTGGTATTCCTCCCACTCCTGAGATTTGAAATCGATGTAGGTTTTATACATGAGGGAGCCCATCACTTTTTCGCTGAAGGGGTCACTGGCAAAGGCGGCGATCGCCTCCCCCAGATTGCGCGGCAGAAAGCAAATACCCATTGCACCAAGCTCTTCCAGCGAATAGTTATACATATTTTCAGTATGAGGATCGCCAGGATCGAGGTCTTCTCGAATGCCTTCTAACCCCGCCGCAAGAATCATCGCCGCACCCAGATAAAGATTGCTGGAAATATCCGCCGCACGGCATTCTACCCGTCCACCTGCCAGGGGAATACGCAGCATGTTGGTGCGGTTGTTGTTGCCATAGCAGATATAAACGGGTGCCCAGGTAAAGCCAGACATACTACCTCTGGCCACCAGGCGTTTGTAGCTATTGACCGTAGGGGCAATGGTGGCGCAGATCGCAGGCGCATGGCGGAGGATGCCTGCAATAAATTGATAGCCTAATTTAGATAGCTTGCAACCGCGCGAATCTGCCGCATCGTAGAACAGGTTTTCGCCCGTTTTAATGTCTGCCAGGGACATATTGTAGTGGGCACCGCTACCAGTACGGTTAGCGAACGGTTTGGGCATAAACGTGGCAAAGAACCCATGCTTGCGGGCAATCTCCTTCACCATCAGCCGAAAGAAAGTGAAGCGATCGGCCATTTTGAGCGCATCACAGTACATGAAATCGGTTTCAAACTGTCCGTTCCCATCTTCGTGGTCAAAGGAGTAGACATCCCAGCCCAGGCTATTCATCGCCTCGACAATTTCGCTCACCCAGGTGTAGTTGTCTAACAGTCCTTGCAGGTCATAGCAGGGTTTGGCAAGGGTATCGCGATCGCTCACGGGCACCGCTTTGCCATTCTCGTCTTTCAGAATAAAAAACTCAGTTTCAATCCCCAGATTGAAGGTAAACCCCATTGCTGCTGCGTCTGCCAGAACCCGCTTGAGAATGCTACGACAGCAAGCGTCAAAGGGCTTTCCCGCTAAATACAAATCGCTGGCAAACCAAACCATCTCTGAATTCCACGGCAGAATGGTAGCGGAATTGGGGTCGGGATGGGTGGCCACTTCTTCATCACTCACATCCTGGGGCACACCGTCCAGTGCTGCTCCGGTAAAGAGTTCCGAGCCTTCCATCATTTGGCCGAAGTGAGACAAGGGTACCGACTTGGCTTTGCACATGCCATGAATATCCACAAAGCTAGCCAAGGCATATTTCACGCCCTTCGCAGCCAAAGAGTCTTGCAGTGCTTGGAGTTCAGGAGTTAAGGATGCAGTCATGATGGTGTTTAAACGTAATTGTGTTTAGACGTCAGAAATTGAGTGTGGATTGTTTGGAAATGTAGAACGTCTATGTGAATTAGAAACTTTTGCCGCCCAGTCGCCTTTCAGCCCTCACCCCTGTCCCCTCTCCCAAGTTTGGGAGAGGGGTGCCGGAAGGCGGGGTGAGGGCGCTGCCAGGATTTTAAGCTGCGGTCGTTCATTTTGCTGGGGCTAATTCACATAAAGCGTGTAGATTTAATTCGATCAGATGCTCGCCCTTACAACAACATGGGTTAGTGCATAGCGGGAGGGGGCAATTCCTCCAGGGGCGTTCCTTCGGTCAGCGCCTTCTTCAGTTGAGCGCTAAGTTCATCAATGCAAAGTTGCAAGATCTGTTCACCAAAAGCGCGATCGCCCTTACTTGGAGAACCTACCGCTCCATGCACGCTTTCGTGATTGACGGTATAGGCAAAAAAGCAACTGGCAGAGCGATCGGGCTCATCCATGGCCTTATCCATCTGCACCAGGTCGGGACGCAGTGCCAACATGACGGAGGTTTCCGCACAGTTGGCATGAAAGTTTGCGGCATCCTGGTGATAGAACTCATGGATGCGGGGAGAAATTTCCCAGAGCGATCGCAGCGCAATGCGTAAATCAGGATACGTATGGCGAACATTCTCTAATCCACACCGCAGCGGTGCCCAGTTGGTCACGTGTCCATTCAGCAATAGAAGCCGATGGAATCCAGCGCTGTAAACCCATTCCGAAATTTCTAACACGAGTGCTGCCAGTGTTTCAGGACGCAGGGAAATCGTGCCTGCCCACTTTTTGGAATGCCCCAACGAGCAGCCATAGGGTAGTGCAGGCAGAACCGGAATGCCCGTTTGAGCAGAGACTCCATGCGCCACCGCGATCGCCGAAAAGGTATCTACTCCCACCGGCAAATGGAGTCCATGTTGCTCAGTCGCACCCACGGGTAAAATGACTAGATTCATGCCCTGCTCTCGCAGCGCGGTTAATTGCTCCCAGGTGAGTTCGTCCCACAATACGGGCTGATTCATCATGTCTCACTCGCTAACATTTCAATCGCCCTGGCTTGCCAACTGCCCTGACTTATTTCTACTAACCGCTGTAAGGACAGGATTACGAATATCCTCAATGGATGATCGTGAATTGAATCCACCAATTTTCAGGTAGGGGCGTACAGCCGTGCCTCCTACGAGAAATACTGATGTGATTAAATGCTTATGGCTAAGAGCCACGATCGCGGTTTTCAATCCTCTAGGACAAGCCGTTTAGATGAGCGTTGAGGGCTGTGCTGTAAACACAACACCGTTGATTAACGCGTCCCATCCAGTTGCATTTATGGGTAATCTACAGGCTTCTAAACATGACTTAAGAGGCTTTCACGATCGAGTCGTCATAAAGCGACTCAACCTTCAGTGGCTGATCCACAATCTTATACTCGTAAGCGGCTTTAGCCGTTAAGTCCAAATTGCCAATCAAACTCTTCGGATTATTTTTGTCGAAAGCCATTGACTTGTTGTCTTTTAAGTCAAAGAGCTTGGCACCCAAAAGCTGCTGTTTGACTTCATCACCAGAGATGCCGAGTTTTTTGCCTGCAATGGTGAGCGCTTCTGGATTACTTGCATTCAATAAATCCACTGCTTTGTCGATCGCTTTGAAATAAGCTTTAATATCCGCCTGATGCGCTTTGATGAAGCTATCTTTTGCAACAATCACATCAGCAATCAAATTGGTATCTTTGGTTGAAAAAATGATTTCACCACCACCTTGCTTCGCTGCATTCGTCAGGTAAGGCTCATACGTCACAGCAACATCGACCTGTTTAGCAGCAAACGCAGTGGCGGCATCAGCGGCAGCCATATCTTTAACCGAAGCATCTTTCTCCGTTAAACCTGCTTTTTTCAGGTAGGCCGCTAGCAGAATCTTTTCAAACAAGATATTCTCTCGCCCGATTGTTTTGCCTTTTACGTCCTGTGGCGACTTGATTCCACGACCCAAAATGCCATCGGAACCATTGGAATAATCCACCAGATAAATCATGCGGATTGATGGATCTTTAGCAGCCATTTGAACGGCATCGCCCGATGTGAACCAGGCGAGATCAATTTTGCCCGCCAGGAAAGCTGTAATTTCTTCACTTGCACTTTGAAAAAACTGATCTTGAACCGTGAGCCCCTGCTCGGAAAAGAAGTTTTTGCCAATGGCAACGTGATGTCCAGAGTAGCCCACCCAGTTGTTGGTTGCAGAAACAATGGGTTGAGAAGCCGATGGGCTAGAACTGGATGAGCTAGAACTGGATGAGGTTGTATTGGGTTGTTGAGCGCAAGCAACCGTTAAGACTAAGGATGCGATCATCAAGCAAAACAGACGGACAAGCGTAGACAATTTCAGCATAGAATTCATCAATCGAGCAATAGGACAATCAAACAATGAAACAATGAAATAAGCAAACTCATTGAACGACCCATTGAACATCGCTAAGCCGATGGCGGTTTGCTATGCAGTGCATGGATAATTTGACGTTTAATCCCAACAAATTCTGGCGACATTTTAATCTCCAAATCGCGGTGCTCTGGTAGTTGAATGGGCACCTCTAGCTGGATGCGACCGGGATTAGCGGCCATCACATACACGCGCTGAGACAGGTAAATGGCTTCTTCAATATCATGCGTAATCATCAATACTGTGACATGCGTCTTTTCCCACAGCTCCAGCAAAAATTGCTGCATCTGCTCTTTTGTTTGGGCATCCAGGGCTCCAAACGGTTCATCCATCAACAGCACTGCTGGTTCATTCGCCAGGGCACGCGCGATCGCCACCCGTTGCTTCATTCCACCCGATAGCTGCTTGGGATAGCTTTTCGCAAACTTCGAAAGCCCCACCACGTCTAGAAAATAGCGCACGCGATCGCGCTGTTCGGCTTTTGGCATGTTTTGAAACTGCAAGCCAAACGCCACATTGTCCGCCACCGTGAGCCAGGGATACAGGGTATAGCCTTGAAAAACCATGCCGCGATCGGAACCAGGACGACCCGTTACCGATTTACCATCAACTAAAATATCGCCAGCAGACGGTGAAACCAGGCCAGCAATAATATTCAGCAACGTCGATTTGCCACAGCCTGAGGAACCAACCAGGCAAACAAACTCTCTGGGGAAAATTTGAATGTTCACGTCTTGCAGAACAGTCAGCGTTTGCTTACCCCGGAGAGGATAAGTCTTATAGAGATTGAATACTTGGAGTTTTGCCACAGGTTGTTGGGCCAATTCACTAGAGTGATTAAGGTCAAAGACTTGACCTAGCATGGGTTGAGGAGAAAGGTGAATACGCAAAATGAAAATTATTTCAGAGTATAATTAATAGAATCAATCTGCGTTTTGATGGAAAAGGAGCCCGCCAGAAAAAGCAGCAGCTAAAAACCCGGAAGAGAAGCAGCGATCGCTACAGAACTCTCCCGGGTTTTTGTCCCGCCGTGTAATCCGTCAAAAGCTTTGAAGACAAGCTTTTTAACGAATCGACCTCTCTCGGACCAGTCGCTATTCAAACAAGAAAGCCGGAACCCTAGAGGTCTTAATTCATCAATACTTATTCATTTGCACTGGAAGTGATTCCCAGAATAGTGCTAGTTATAACGGCTTAGTTTGCACAGAATTGTATCAAAGGAAACAAAATCGCGGCTGATCCTGACTAGTTAGGATTGAGCAACGTGGCACAAATCAACGCTCAATGGAATTTTAGGTAAGTAAGAAAGCACCATTTCAAATAAGATCGCATAGGTTGAATTGAGACGCGAAACTTAGCGCCTGCATGAATTTCACGATCGCTTTTCTAATATGCCAGAACGGCTTTACCCGTGCTGCATTTAGGCTGGCTCAGCTATCTGGCGATTATGCTACCGCGCTTCTCACTTGCCGCTTTAAACGCAAACAGGACAGACTAAACAACGCGACGGCCTCTGCAAATTGTTGGTTGCGTTCCATCAATGCCATGTGCCCGCCTGGTGAGGTAGCCCTAAAGACAGGATGACATCTGAAACCCCCTGCTGATATCGAGCCTGCGGATCATTGCTTTCAGCAAAGGGCTGACGTTATTTCGCACTATGGAAACTACGGCGCTGATGGTGCGTTAGATTAGCGGGATCTTGCATCGAAATCAGCCCTTATACTCCAAGCCGTAAAACTTCCGACTACGTTGCTATGAGGCCCGTGGAGCATTGATCACAGGCATCATTATCTTTAGGGCACCACCCAGAGACGCTTCATTACCATCTCAGCGCCTCTGGACTTCATAAAGCCAGACTCGGAGCAGGGAAAGTAACTGTTCCATATCGACAGGCTTTGTGATGTAATCGGATGCGCCTGCTTCCAGGCATTTTTCCCGATCGCCCTTCATAGCTTTGGCGGTTAAAGCAATGATGGGTAAGGTGCGGAATGCCTCTAGCTGACGAATGGCGCGCATGGTTTCGTAACCATCCATATCGGGCATCATGACATCCATCAGGACAAGGCTGAGGTCGGGGTTATTTTGGAGTGCGGTGATGCCATCACGTCCATTTTCCGCATAGGTCACCTGCATCTGATACCGCTCTAGCATACTGGTGAGCGCAAAGATGTTGCGTACATCATCATCAATGATCAGCACCTTTTTGCCCACCAGAGCAGGATCGGTTCGCCGCAGTTGCTCCAGCATCAAACGCTGGGGATCTGGTAGATTTTCTTGGACTCGATGTAGGAACAAAGCGGTTTCTTCTAGCAGTCGTTCGGGCGATCGCACATCTTTCACGATAATGGTGTCGGAAATGCGTCGCAGCTTCGTTTCTTCAGCAGCCGTCAGTTCTTTGCCGGTATAGATGATGATGGGAAGCCGTTGAAGGTTAGGCTCCTGTTTGATCTGCTCAATCAGTTCAAAGCCATCCACATCGGGTAGACCCAAATCCAGAACCAGACAGTCAAAATGCCCTGTTCTGAGCGCTTCCAGAGCTTCGGCACCCGTGCCAATGGCTGTACTGACAACGTCACTATTGCCAATTAGCTCCAGAATACTGTGACGTTGGGTTTCATCATCTTCAACAATCAGCAAATGCTTCACCGGACGTTCAATAAAGCCTTTGATATCGTTGAGCGCTTTTGAAAGTGCCTCACTGCTGGCAGGCTTTTGCAGGAAGGCGATCGCACCAAGTTGGAGACTACGCTTCTGCCCCTCTTCAACCGACATCATGTGCACAGGAATATGGCGTGTGCTGGGGGAATGTTTCAGTCGATCTAAAACCGCCCATCCAGTCATCACAGGTAATTGAACATCCAGCATGATTGCCGTAGGTTTGAACTCCTGCGCCATCGCCAGCCCTTCATCGCTACGAGCAGCAACAAGTCCTTTAAAGCCTTGCTGACGTGCCATATCAAGGAGAATGCGCGCAAACGTCAGGTCATCTTCAATGATGAGAAGGACATGATCACCGGGTTGGATGGTGTCACGATCGTCTTCGATCGCAGGCTCAGCAAGCAGAGATGTCAGAGACGGTTCTTCGGGCGTGATCGTAGACGGTTGGCTACCCATGAATTGCCGTGTAGAACGCCAGGAGGATTTTTCCATCTGGCTACCTGACTGGGTTCTAAACCCTGCTAGCTCAATCGGGCTGTCGTCGGTGTCGTTGCAATCGTCGGTTGCTTCGTAAGACTGTGGCAAGTAAAGCGTAAATGTGCTTCCTTGCCCTGCTTCACTCTCTAACTGAATTTCACCACCTAACAGTTGAGCAATCTCGCGGCTAATGGACAGCCCTAAGCCTGTGCCGCCGTATTTGCGAGAGGTGGTACCATCGGCCTGCTGAAAAGCTTCAAAGATCACCCGCTGCTTGTTTAAGGGAATGCCCACGCCAGTATCGCGTACCGCAAAGGCAATCACTGTATCGGCCTGATTTAGTAAGGCTTGATCTCGACTCCAACCCTGCGTTGCAACGCTGACTTCTAAGTGCACCTCCCCTTGCTCCGTAAATTTGAAGGCATTAGCCAGCAAGTTTTTCAATACCTGCTGAAGGCGTTTGGAATCGGTATACATCACGCGAGGCAGCGATTCATCCAGGTGAATCTGGAAATCTAGCCGTTTGGTTTGTGCCACCTGTCGGAAGGTACGCTCCATGTGGTTGCGGAGGTCGGTGAAGAGAGTTTGGTCAATCTCCACCGACATCGTGCCCGACTCAATTTTCGCCAGATCCAGGATGTCATTAATGAGGGTAAGCAAATCGCCACCAGAGGCATGAATGGTGCGGGCATACTCGACTTGTTTCGCGGTCAAGTTGCCATCACTGTTATCACCCAGGAGTTGCGCCAGAATCAATAAACTGTTGAGCGGCGTACGTAGCTCATGGGACATGTTTGCCAGAAACTCTGACTTGTACTTGGAGGTCATCGCCAGCTGGGTCGCTTTTTCTTCTAACGACTGTCGGGCTTGCTCGATCTCCCGGTTCTTGCGCTCCACTTCCTGGTTTTGCATCGCCAGCAGTTCGGCTTTTTCTTCCAGTTCCTCGTTGGTTTGCTGGAGCTGGTCTTGCTGGTTCTTAAGCAGTTCTTCCGATGCGGTAAGGGATTGGGCTTGTTGCTCCAGTCGCTGGTTGGTTTCGGTCAACTCCTTCTGCTGCGTTTGTAGTTCTTCTGCCAGGGATTGGGATTGCTTCAGCAGTTCTTCGGTTCGCATACTGGCGGCGATCGTATTGAGGACGATCGCAATACTTTCCGTCAACTGATCGAAGAACGTGAGGTGAATCTCACTGAAGCGTCGGAACGATGCCAGTTCGATGACGGCCGTGACCTGACCTTCAAACAGCACAGGTAGAACAACCGCGTTGAGTGGTGTCGCTTCGCCCAGACCAGAGCTGATTTTGATGTAATCACTGGGCACTTCGGTGATGAGAATGCGTTCCTTCTCCAACGCACATTGCCCGACCAGACCTTCGCCCAGATGGAATTGGTTCGCCAGATGCTTGCGCTCCCGGTAGGCGTAGGTACTGAGCAGCTTGAGGTAGGGGGGATGCAGCTCGCTGCTTTCCATCAGATAGAAGACTCCATGCTGCGCCGAAACGAGTGGTGCGAGTTCCGACAGAATGAGCTTGGAAACGGCTTCCAGATCGCGCTGCCCCTGGAGCATCCGTGTGAACTTTGCCAGGTTGGTCTTGAGCCAGTCTTGCTCGGTGTTCTTCTGGGTCGTCTCCCGCAGGTTGGCAATCATCTGGTTGATGTTGTCTTTCAGGATGGCGACTTCCCCTTCGGCGGCGACGGAAATCGATCGGGTCAGGTCACCCTTCGTCACTGCCGTTGCCACCTCTGCAATCTCCCGCACCTGGGTTGTGAGATTTGCGGCCAGTTCGTTCACGTTGTCCGTCAGGTCGCGCCAGGTGCCGGATGCACCGGGCACTTTCGCCTGACCACCCAGCTTCCCTTCAATCCCTACCTCACGGGCTACCGTGGTCACCTGATCGGCAAAGGTTGCCAGCGTATCAATCATCTCGTTGATGGTATCGGCCAGGGTTTCAATTTCACCCTTCGCCTCCAGCATCAGCTTCCGTTTCAGGTCACCGTTGGCGACCGCCGTCACGACCTTGGCGATGCCTCGTACCTGCGCGGTCAGGTTGCCTGCCATAAAGTTCACCGAGTCGGTGAGGTCTTTCCACGTGCCTGCCACCCCTCGCACCTCCGCCTGACCACCCAGAATCCCTTCGGTGCCCACTTCTCGCGCCACCCGGGTTACCTCAGAGGCAAAGGAGTTGAGCTGATCCACCATCACGTTGATCGTGTCTTTCAGGTCGAGAATTTCGCCCTTCACATCCACCGTGATTTTCTTGGACAGGTCGCCGTTTGCCACAGCCTTCGTTACTTCGGCGATGTTCCGCACCTGGGCGGTGAGGTTGCCTGCCATCGAGTTCACGTTATCGGTGAGGTCTTTCCAGGTGCCTGCCACGCCTCGCACGTAGGCTTGTACACCCAGTTTCCCTTCCGTTCCCACCTCGCGCGCCACCCTGGTTACTTCTGACGCAAAAGAACTGAGCTGATCCACCATCGTGTTGATCGTGTTTTTCAGCTCCAGAATTTCACCTTTGACATCCACCGTAATTTTCTTTGACAGGTCGCCATTTGCCACAGCGGTGGTCACTTCAGCGATGTTCCGTACCTGTGCGGTGAGGGAGCCTGCCATGAAGTTCACGGAGTCGGTGAGGTCTTTCCAGGTGCCTGCCACGCCTCGCACTTCGGCCTGTACGCCCAGTTTCCCTTCTGTGCCTACTTCTCGCGCCACCCTGGTGACCTCAGAGGCAAAGGAGTTGAGCTGATCCACCATTGTGTTGACGGTGTTTTTCAGTTCGAGAATTTCGCCCTTCACATCCACCGTGATTTTCTTCGAGAGGTCGCCATTGGCTACAGCGGTTGTGACAGCAGCAATGTTTCGTACCTGGGCGGTGAGGGAGCCTGCCATGAAGTTCACGGAGTCGGTGAGGTCTTTCCAGGTGCCCGCCACACCGCGTACATCGGCCTGTACGCCCAATCGCCCTTCGGAACCCACTTCCCGCGCGACCCGCGTTACCTCAGAGGCAAAGGAACTGAGTTGATCCACCATCACGTTGATGGTGTTTTTCAGCTCCAGAATTTCGCCCTTCACATCTACCGTGATTTTCTTGGACAGGTCGCCATTTGCCACAGCGGTTGTCACTTCGGCAATGTTCCGCACCTGGGCGGTCAGGTTGCCTGCCATCGAGTTCACGGAGTCGGTGAGGTCTTTCCAGGTGCCAGCCACGCCGCGTACTTCTGCCTGTACACCCAGTTTCCCTTCCGTTCCCACTTCCCGCGCCACCCGCGTCACCTCAGAGGCAAAGGAACTGAGTTGATCCACCATCACATTAATGGTGTCTTTCAGCTCCAGAATTTCGCCCTTCACCTGTACCGTAATTTTCTTGGACAGATCGCCGTTCGCTACAGCAGTGGTTACTTCGGCGATATTCCGTACCTGGGCTGTGAGGTTGCCTGCCATCGAGTTCACGGAGTCGGTGAGGTCTTTCCAGGTACCTGCAACCCCTTTCACATCCGCTTGCACCCCTAGCTTCCCTTCAGAACCCACTTCTCGCGCCACCCGCGTTACTTCTGACGCGAAGGAGTTGAGTTGATCCACCATCACGTTAATGGTGTCTTTGAGTTCCAGGATTTCGCCTTTCACATCCACCGTGATTTTTTTGGAGAGGTCACCGTTTGCCACAGCGGTCGTCACTTCGGCAATGTTTCGTACTTGCGCCGTTAAGCTGCCTGCCATGAAGTTCACCGAGTCGGTGAGGTCTTTCCAGGTGCCTGCCACGCCTTTCACATCCGCCTGTCCGCCCAGCTTGCCTTCGGAGCCTACTTCGCGTGCGACCCTGGTTACCTCAGAGGCGAAGGAGTTGAGCTGATCCACCATGATGTTGATGGTATTTTTTAGCTCCAGAATTTCGCCTTTGACATCGACGGTGATTTTCTTGGACAGGTCGCCGTTGGCGATCGCCGTTGCCACCTCGGCAATGTTTCGCACCTGTCCGGTCAGGTTGCCTGCCATCGAGTTCACGTTGTCGGTGAGGTCTTTCCAGGTACCCGCAACGCCTCGAACTTCCGCCTGTACACCCAGTTTTCCTTCCGTCCCCACTTCTCGCGCGACCCGCGTTACCTCTGAGGCGAAGGAGTTGAGCTGATCCACCATGGTGTTGATGGTATTTTTTAGCTCTAGAATTTCGCCTTTCACATCCACGGTGATTTTCTTGGACAGGTCGCCGTTCGCCACAGCCGTCGTCACTTCGGCGATGTTTCGTACTTGCGCGGTGAGTGAGCCTGCCATGAAGTTCACAGAGTCGGTGAGGTCTTTCCAGGTGCCGGCCACCCCTCGCACTTGCGCCTGACCACCTAACTTCCCATCTGCACCCACTTCCCGCGCGACCCGTGTTACTTCAGAGGCAAAGGAGTTGAGCTGATCCACCATGATGTTGACGGTGTTTTTTAGCTCCAGAATTTCACCTTTCACATCGACCGTGATTTTTTTGGACAGGTCGCCATTCGCCACAGCGGTCGTCACTTCGGCAATGTTCCGTACCTGCGCCGTTAGGTTGCCTGCCATCAAGTTCACGCTGTCGGTGAGGTCTTTCCATGTGCCTGCTACGCCTTTCACCTCTGCCTGTACACCCAGTTTGCCTTCCGTTCCTACTTCCCGCGCCACTCTGGTTACCTCTGAGGCGAAGGAGTTGAGCTGATCCACCATGACGTTGATGGTGTCTTTGAGCTCCAGAATTTCACCTTTCACATCCACCGTGATTTTTTTGGAGAGGTCGCCATTCGCCACAGCGGTGGTCACTTCGGCAATATTCCGTACCTGTGCAGTCAGGTTGCCTGCCATGGAGTTCACAGAGTCGGTGAGGTCTTTCCAGGTACCTGCCACGCCTTTCACTTCGGCCTGTACGCCCAGTTTGCCTTCCGTTCCCACTTCCCGCGCCACTCTGGTGACTTCTGAGGCAAAGGAGTTGAGCTGATCCACCATTGTGTTGACAATCCGCGCAGTTTGGAGGAATTCCCCTTGTAGCGGTCTGCCGTCGATTTCGGTGGCGATCGTCTGTGACAGATCCCCATTCGCTACTGCTCGAATCACGCGCGCTGTTTCTGCGGTTGGCTGCACCAAATCGGTAATGAGCGTGTTGACCGAATCAACGCTGGCTTTCCAGGAGCCTTTGGCACTGCCTAAAGACGCTCGTTCATTGATCTTACCTTCCTTACCAACCACTGTGCCAATGTGCTCTAGCTCGCTGGTGAGCCGCTCATTCATGTCAATGATGTCGTTGAGCGTATCGGCGATTTTGCCAGCAATGCCCGTCTGGTCGACCGCCATCCGCACTGAAAAGTTGCCTCGTTTAATCTCTGTTAGAATATTTAAGAGCTGCTTTGGATCGAGATTATCTGTATTAGCGGATGCTGGTGCAGTTGGCATGGCTAGTCTCTTCGAAAAAGTATAGTAGCGGATAACCGATGCAAGTGATCGCTCTTCCGCTCGGCAGAGGCGCGATCGGAATGGGTAGAACTTTAGGAAGTGCAATAACTACCCATTATGGGCAAGCCCTATGAGTTAGTGTGTCTGCCTTAAGGTAGATGGCAGACAGATCTGCCTTGAGCAGTCCCCAATATCACTAGAGTCTCTTGCCAGACAGCATCATTGATATTTAAGCTAGAGGGCGATCGAGGCAGCGACAGCAGATTTTCTCAGGTAAGCGATTCAAAGGACTAGAGTGAAAGGCGTGTTCTCGTTGTCACGGCGTCCTGCATTCTATGGGTCGGCTTTAGTGCTTGAGCGACAGCGAGCGACCAACCAATTTGGCACTTAGTTATGACTGACGCAACGGTAGATTTAGACGATTTGATTGGCGTAATTATTCAGGCAATCACCAGTGCTTATCAGACCCAGGAGCTTGAACAGGCTCTAGTAATTCGTGATGCCTTGCAGCGTTTGCCCAACGAGCTGACCACGGAAGTGATTAACAGAATTATGCTTCGCCTGGTATCAACACAACCCGACCTTTGCCGCTGGTTTATTCTGGATGTCTTTCTCCGTGAAGCCAATCCGGAGGGAAAAGCCGATGTCGCTGAACGCATTAATCTTCTGATGGCGGATCTAAAGGCACAGCAGGACAGTTAGGAATGGAAATTAAATAAGTTCGAGATTTGGTAGGGGCGAAGCATTCAGGCAAAAAACTCGTCATTCAGTCAGAGTCAACTGCCGAACGCTTCGCCCGTACAGAATAATCAGGTTTATTCCGTTCTCGTTCCTTAATGTCCCCATGTCGCAAAAAAGCCTATGGTTGCGAGGCACATCAGTGCGGTTGCAAGCCATCCCAGCAGTTTCAGACGACGAGAGAGAGTGAATTGCCGCATAACCCGACGATTCGTGCTCATGAGCATCATCATTAGCATCACGGGTGGTGCGACGATGCCATTCACGACAGCAGCCCAAAACAAGGCCTGTATTGGATCGATCGGCGTGAAGTTAATCGCCAGTCCAATCAAGGTTGCTGTACCCAGAATCAGGTAGAAACCACGCGCTTCCAGTGGCTTTCGCTCCAGGCCGATCGGCCACTTGAGAGCTTCACCCACCGCGTAGGCCGCTGAACCAGCCAGCACCGGAATCGCCAGTAGCCCAGTTCCTACAATGCCAGTGGCAAACAAGAAAAAGGCAAAATTGCCTGCTATCGGGCGTAAGGCCTCGGCGGCCTCGGCAGCCGTCTTGATATCCGTTTTGCCTTGAGCATGCAGTGTAACCGCAGCCGTTAAAATAATGAAATAAGCAATCAGGTTAGAAAAACCCATACCGATGTAAGTATCGAACCGAATGCGTTGGAATTGCCGAGATGCCTGCTCTGGTGCGTGTTTCAGAGGCGTCTGCTCAGAATCGGTTTCCACCTCTTCCACTTCTTGTGATGCTTGCCAAAAGAAGAGGTAAGGGCTAATTGTGGTTCCAAAGATGGCAATTAAAGTAGTCAGGTAATCCGTTTGGAAGGAGATTTTGGGTAGCACAGTCCCTTGCAGCGCTTGCCCCCACGGAACTTTTACCAGTAAGACCGTCAGGACATAGGCAAAAAGGGTTACGGTTAACCATTTCAGCACTGATGCATACCGGGTATACGGCACCGAAATTTGAAGCACCAGTGAAACGAGCGCAAAGACGACCGCATAGAAAAGAGCTGATCCACCCAGTAACAGCTTGAGTGCCGCTCCCATCGCTCCAATATCAGCGCCAAGGTTAATGACATTTGCCATCACCATCAAAAAGACGATCGCATACGTTAACCAAGTGGGATAGTAACGGCGTAAATTACCCGCGATTCCATGACCCGTCACCCGACCCACCCGCGCACTCACATCCTGAATGCCACCCATAAAGGGGAACGCAAACAGCATTGTCCAGAGTATTCCTGTACCAAAATGAGCTCCTGCCTGAGAATAGGTGGCAATCCCACTGGGATCATTGTCTGAGGCACCCGTAATGAGCCCTGGGCCAAGTAAATGCCACCAGTTCTTAGAAGACTTTTGGGGTGGTTTAGTTAAAGGTTGCTGCGTTGCCATGGTTGCTGCTGAAAACGGTATGGTGATCAGCGAGCCTACAGCCACGATCGCCTGTACAAAAGCATGCCGCTCTGTTTCTCCTCACAAGCATTGCTTTCTACAGACATTGTTTCTACAGACATTGAAAGTATTGCTGTCCCGGGCTTTCGGCTCGCTGAATTCTTGGATGGGCTTTGATCTAGTACGTTCTAACACCAGCCACTCGATGCCAGATAAAGACCGCGATAATGGCTCCAAGTACTGCAACGATAATGCCAGGGAGACTCAGCGTTGCGGCCGTCAGCACTAGATGCCCAGTTGTCAGAAGCGTCGCGAGGATGCCACCCACAAACGCACCGACGATGCCAAGGATAAGGGTACCAAGGAGGCCACCGCCCCGTGCTGCTGGATCAATCGCTTTGGCGATCGCGCCCGCAATCAGACCTAAAACGATCCAAGCTAAAACATTCATATTGCCATTCCTCTAAAGGTTGTGCTCTCACCGTATCAACACTGGACAGCTTCCCCCTCTACCTACTGAAATATGTTGGTGTTTCAACCAAAACTAGGGCAAATCTATGCAAAGTTACTTCTTTTACGACTCTTAAAGCTTCAGCCTGGTCAAAACGAAGGCGGGACTAATCTTCAAGTTCTTTCGCCACCTCAGTCAATTTTTTGATGACATCCCGGTTCTTATCGTTTCGACTACCGTAGAGCCGTGCAGAGAAAATCGTGATAATTTCCACGATATCTTCAGCAATTTCTTCTTCAAACTCTGCTAATGAACTGGCATTGATGATGACAATTTCTGTCCCAAAGTGTTCACAAAGTGAAAAGATGAGTTCAATACCAAACCGCATCAAGCGATCGCGATGGGTCATTACTAAACGCCCAACATCGCCTTGACAGATCCGCCGAATCAGTTCACGCAAGCCACTCTTACGGTAGTTAACACCCGACCCAACGTCTTGAATGACTTCCATCTTCCAGCCATTGTCTGAGCAAAAGGCTTTCATAATATGGATCTGGTTTTTTAATTCTGCCTTTTGATGCTGATGCGCGACACGGGCATAGGCAAGGGTGAGGCGCTGTCCGGCCGCTTTTGCAGGAAGCAGCCCTCGTAATTGCGCTAAATCATAACGCCGATGCCCTGAAGGGGTACGCTCAACTTCAATTTTGCCAGATGCTTCCCAACGTCGGAGAGTATCACGGGAGACCCCTAATTCAGAAGCAGCTCGACCAATACCAACTTTCATACCTCTTATTCTAAGCAAAGATGAAGCAAAAGGTTCACTTGCATAGATTTGCTGAGGTTACTGTTGATTATTTCATAGGGTAGAGGTTGAATAAACGCCAGCTTTCTATCCTTGAAAGGCAGATTTGAGCTGAATTGAATGGATTGCCATACCTGCTCGATCGAACCTGATTGAGCCAAGGATGCGTATGGCTACAAGTTTTGAAGTGGTTAGTTGGCAAGGTGAACATGATCCCTCTCGCACAACCAGCCTTTGAACACTAAATCGAGCTCTTAGCCGTCAATGGTCAGCGGTGATTAGACAGAGCGAAGTTGATCGCTGATCGCTTCAATCATTAAGTGCCTCTCACCACTGATTTGGGACCGCTATAGTGAGTCTTCAGTCAGAAGGAACGAGCTATGTACTCCAAACTTCCCTCCAACTGGTTTTGATAGTGAGTCCTGGGACAGCATCGGCAGATGGATAGATGTCATGAATCCTGTGAGCTTGTTCACTAAAGGTAGTCTTTTTGGGAATCGTTTATGCGAGAGACACCAACCGTGCTGCCTGGAGCTCACAAAGCAAGGGAACGAATCCATCGGCGCGATTTATTCAACAGTTTATTGATTGGAATCGGCCTTGGCACAGTCTTACTGGGCTTTCCGATCGGTTGGTTTTCCCATCGTCTTTATACTCAGCAACGCACGGCTCAGGTACTTCTTTGTCGGCAACAACATTTTGGGTTGCAGGAAGCTGATTTACAGGCTCGGTGTGGTCAACCTTATTAGGGCTTCAAACTCTATTCAAGTCCCTGACCATTAGGTTAGTAAAATAGGTCAGTAGAACCGACGAATTAACCATCAACCCCAGGGGTGAAGGGAACGATTGATAGAACAATCAAACTTACCAAACAAGCGAATTGAATGGCTAAGCTCAATATCCGTAACCTTGGGTCAGCACCGACGATGTGAATGATGGAATGCAGCAGCCGAAATGTGATGTAGACACCGACTAATACATCGACAGCACCACCAGAGACGCCTCGAATGATCAGGAGAAAAACGACTCCTAAATAAAGTGGCAGATTCTCAGTCAGGTTAGCCTGCACTCGAAATAATCGCCAAAGCAGACTTTCATCATTGATCACTCCGAATTCTTTGGGGCTGCCTCCTGCTGCTAAGTGACGAATTCTCACCACGAGTAGAAGAACTACAACCGCGATCGTCCAGAGAATGAAAATGACCAATCCCCATAGGGGAACAGTCATGGGTAGGATGGCTAATGTTTCAGCGATCGCAAGCTTTACAACTTGTCCGGTTTGCATCTTTCTGCTCCACTAAAGTCTGTATCCACTGTAGAAATTGGGTACAGTCAAGCTCTAGAACAAAGTTGCGAAGGTTGAGGACATAATTGCTACGTTTGGAGCGTTTGGCAGAGACATTCAAAGCATCTTGTTCGTTGTTGAGCGGGCTTGCAGTAATTGTTTCGGTGTAATACCCATCATGCGTTTGAAGTGGCGCGTCAAATGGCTTTGATCGCAAAACCCTGTTTGAGCCGCAATTTCAATGACGCTAAGCTCGCTGTGGTGTAAAAGGTATTTCGCTTGCTGCAACCGACACTGCAAAATATATTGATGAGGGGTAATGCCCATCCGTTGCTTAAACAACCGTAGAAAGTGATAAGGGCTGAACTGGGCGATCGCAGCAAGTTCATTCAATGTCAACGCATGATGCAGATGGTTGTTGATATAGTCTTTTACCAGCGTCAGAGTGCTTTGAGGTAGGCCCTGTGCGTCAGTGGAGAGTTTGGGTCGGGTAAGGCAATAGCGTCGCAGCAAATGAACCGTTAAGGCTGTTTTAAGGCTATCGATCAGCAAATGGCTCCCAATGCCGCCAACTTCAGCCTCTTTTTTCAACGTTAAAAGGATCTGTTGCAGAAATGGATCTGACTCGCTCATAAATTGAGGTAACAGGTCGATCTGGTCAGGGTTTACCCAATACTGACCCATATGCCGCAGTAGGGTTGGCTCGAATGCCAGCACTATAAATTGAGCAGGAGTATCCCAGCTACAGCGATGAGTCGTTCCGGCTGGAATCACCGCAATATCTTCGGCACCCCGTCTTTCATGCGATCGCTTACCATCGAGCGATCGCATACCGGGTGCATTCTGGTTAGAGGAGCTAACAATGCCACAAGCCAGGACATGCATGGTGTGATGGTGTTCGTCGGTGGCGAAGGAGGGTTGTTGATGCAGTTCAAAACACAACCCCTGCCAACCAACACTTTTTAAGGCAGCAGGTTCAGGCACAATCTGATCTGACGCGTTCTCCTGGCGATAATCCAGTAGTTTGACAGACGGTTTTCGTTCTTTCATGACCTGTCACACCTAACGGTCACCTTCATTGTGCCTATTTTTGTCCTTCTCTGGGTTTTTGTCCTTCTCTGTGAAACAGCAACATCTGTGGAGCAGACACCAGCCTTCCACACGTCACGCTTACCACGCCATTGCCGTTATAACGCTGATACCACCGAGCAGTAAGCCGCTGATGCAAATGAGGCTCAACACTTTGAGCCGTTGGCTTCCCTGTTGTTCCTGCTGCCAGATTTCCTGATAGGATAGCTGCTGATTTTGGAGCAGAAAGAAAGCTGGAGGACTGACAACAGGCAGAAGGCGACTAACACCAAAGCGGAGGAAAAACTGCAAGCCCCACAAGCGTGCCTGCCACCGATTCTGATTGTATTGCCAGGGTGCAGCGGTTTGAGCAAGCCGCACTACCGCCTTCACATCCATGAGGCGAATTGCTTCGTAATGGGGGAGTGCCTGTGCCAAATCATCTTGTTTTTGGTCAAGAGCCTCATTGAGAACAAATACATCCTCTAACGCTGCGTTCACCCCTTGCCCGATATCTGGGGGAAAACAATGAATGGCATCACCTAACAGCAACACGCCAGCAGCAATCGCCTCAGATGATTCTTGTTTGAGCAAGTAGTGTAAGCCAGAACAATATTGCGGTGTTGGGAAAACGCCACCCTCACTTTTTGCAAAGCGATCGAGTTCTTCCAGAGAAAACATTTGAGGAATGGGCAATTGTGGAAAGTCTTGCACTAAGAACTGAAGTACTTGTTCGCCTGTTTTCAAGCCCCAAATTTGATGATCTGGATGGGTGATGATATTGACGGTGCGTGCTGCCGTGTCGTCTTTAATGGGTAGAAGACCCAGAGTGAGAAACCGAGTACGATCGCGCCCTGTGCTGCGAATGGCGTATGCCATCGTCGAAACGGCACGCTCCTGCTGCTGCTTATCCAGCGGAACGTTTGCTGGCAGGGTCAACACTTTGTACTTCAGGCCAGAACTGGGAGATGGAAAGTGCTGCATCTCGAAGCGATCGCTTGCATCCCACTGGTGTAGCGCTGTGCGAACCATCGATTGAATGCCATCACAACCGACTAAAAAGAAGGGCCTGAAACGCTCAACTGGACGGTCTGCTTCCTGCGCGACCACTTCTAGCGTCTGGGTTCCTTCTTCTGTAACGATGCGGTTAATTTCTAAACATTGAGTATCGAAACGAACGGTAATGTGGGTTTGCCAATGACGTGCGATCGCGTCATAGAGCAATTGGACAAAGACTCTTCGTGGAATCCAATATGCTGTTTTGCGATTAGCATCCACGATCGGTAATTTGGCGGTTTTGCGTTTCCCGTTTGGTTGAATGCGAGTGATGTAGAACTCTGTATTCGGGACACCCAGTTCAGCCAGCGAGGCCGTTAGCCCAACCAAATCGGTTAATTGCTGACCGCGACCATCAATGAGGTAGTTGAAGGACTTATCCGGTTCGTAGTAGTCGGCAGCTGTACGCTTTTCTAGTACGGTAATGTTTGTCCAGCCTCGGTGCGCCAGCATGAGCGCTGTGGCTAGTCCCGCAGGCCCTCCACCTACAATCAAAACATTCTCGCGAGGAGAATTTGCTTCCTTGAGTGTCGGTTGAGTCAACATTCGGCTAGATCTCGTTTCGCTAATTCAATTTCGTTCTGCATAGGACTTGTCAGAGCGATGTGGGAAATTTCAGTGTCTTACAAAGATGGAATGGGCGTATCGGCACGCGTTATGGCATCAAAAACTCATATGAATGGGAATGCCGAGACTCTAGCTGCATTTTGCTGGGACGAGGGAATGAACAGACTTCAGTTCGCCAGGTTCCTCACAGTGTCACGGTAGCACGCTGGATGAATAATCTTGGGCGATCGAGGCATCACGTGTGCAACTGTATGAAAATAGACTTATGTGAAAACAGACTGGTGTGAAAACAGACCTGGGTGAAACCAAAACTGTAGCGAAAAAGAACTTTGATTTAAAGGACAGCCAGAATTTAAGGGACGTTATCGTAAAGCGCTAGTTGGCGTAACGCTCTGATTGGTGTAGCGCTTGGTCTGATGGAAATTTGCTAGCGCTATAAGCAGCGATCGACCTAGCCTGGCGTTCGATGTTCATAGCCGTTTCCCTTTGCATTCACGACACTCAATGCCCCACACCCGCCTTAATCAAACTGTGAATTACTCGATCGAGAACCGCTGTAAATGAGCGCTTTTGGCTCTCGTCAAATAATCTTCTGCTTCCCCTTGTCGAAGTTTGCCCTGGATTGGATGTCGCTTTTGGTACTCTGGCTCAAGATAAAGATACTCACACGTCACGTTCGCGAATTGAGTGTGGCGCTGCACGACCCATGCAAAAACGCAGGCTCCTGTTAAGACTGCAAAGCAAAAATCGGTATTCTGAATTACCGCATGGCTCAGGTTTGCATCGGTTAAATTTGCTTTCCGAAAAGATGTGCCGCCACTACTTTGGATTGCGTCAACCAGCCATTTGAAGAGCCGATGCGTCACGATCGCCGCAATTATTGCCAGCACCAGTAGAAAAAAGCCCTGCCCACCGCCGCTATCGCCAAAGTTGTTCACACTAATGATGGCAAGCCCCAGGGTAAACGTCACCATGACCTGAAAGAGGATCGCAACGCCAGCAACCCCAAGCAAATTTGTGGCCTGCGGAAAGCGGCGTGTGACAGTGTCTTGGAAGAAAAGCTCAAGAGGTAGCAGCAGTAGCGGTAGCCAACCCACCACGACGTTAAGTCCCTGATAAACGCGATCGCCAAAGAGCACCATCGGAATCTGGACAATGAGAAAACTCAATCCGACCATCGCTCCAGGTGCAACGATCGCAATCATCACCGACCGCCTCACTTGTTGAGGGCTTTGCCCAGTTCTGGCACCAGTAAAGTTTGCTCCGACCAACGTTGCCCCTGAGAAGTTACAGCCATGTAGATCGGCACCGCTAAAATCGGCACCAGTCAAATCCAGACCCTTAAACGATCGATTTTGGAGGCTCTGCTTTGCATAGTGCTGGTGAGACATAGCGCTGGAAAAACGAGTATCATTCTATACTTCAAGCGGTTGATCGTACTTTCCTGATACGCGTCTCTGAAGCAGTAGGTGTCTGTAGGAGTAAGCCATAGACCGCCACTCAAACGCTTAACCTTGAACACAGATTGAACCTTTTGCACTGATGGCCTCACAGATTTCCTGCCCGTGAGTCGGCAAACGCGATCGTACAAAAAGCCCCTGAAGTAGCGATTACACCAGGGGCAAAATGTTTCAATGAGTCGTCACGTGAATCATGCTTCGGCGATTTATTCGTCTTCTTCCTCTTCGTCTTCTTCGTCTGAGAACAACTCGTCAATAATTTCATTTGCCCGCTCTTCGGAAATGCCGAGCGCTTGATACAGGCTGTCAATATATTCCTGTTCACTTTCGGGAACTTCCCCATCCGATGCAATCACCACCAACGCGATGATAAAAGCGGCTTCTTCCAGTCCTTCTTCGCGGGCCGTGATGATTGCCTGTGCGGCAACAGCTTCAATCCCTTCTTCCTTGATCAGGGTGCCAATCTCAGTGCCCAGAGCCGTAAAATCCTCTTCCGAGTAATCTTCGTAGAGGTCAATGGCTGACAGCATCTCACTAAGTGCAGCGTCTTCCAAATTGCCTGTGGAGCCAGAGGATTCGCCATCGGCAAACTCAGAAAAAAGCCCGATCGCAGCAATCGCTAATTCTGGGCTTAAAGCAACCTGAGTGCCCCCACCACGGGGTAATTTACGTTTAGACATAATTTCTCCTAAGTTCATTTGGAAAATGTGCAGTGACTGGAGCTGCCAGTTTCGCTCAACCCAATCAGGCTGACCTTAAGGTGCCCGATCGTCATCCAAATCAACCACTTTGGGGAAATTGTCATCGCGTCAGGCTGGGAAGGAGGAGCGTGCCCCTACGGCATGGCTAGCTCTATCAGCAGTGGCAGGTGGTCTGACCCAACGGGACGACCTGTTTGAGTCTTTTGCACACGAACGTCGGGGCTGACCAGGCAGTGGTCGATCGGAATCGCTAACCACGGTAACCATTCCCGGGGTGACCAACTGGGCAAAAGGCCAAACCCCTCACGAGTGTTCCGCAGTCCCGCCGCTTGAATTGCGCGTCGATAGTAAGGCGACCACATAGTGATGTTAAAGTCACCCACGATAATGACGGGATGCCTTTGCGATCGTACAAAGGGGGCGATCGCCGCTAACCATTGATTGCGTAATTGAAACAGCGCTTGCCGAATCGGGGGCGGTGGATGAGTCGTCATCAATGAGAAGGTTCGTCCGCCCTTGCTAATCTGCACCACCAGGCTGGCGTACTTAGTCTGTCCTAAAAACATTACTGAGGGCTGCTGAAGCGGCAACGCGCTATAAATGACATTGCCAAAGCCCTTAGCCTCTGGCTCAGCGTAGCGATAAGGTAGGATGGTGCGGAGTGACTCTAGGGCTTGTAACCAATCACTATTAACTTCTTGAAAGACGGCAACATCTGGCTTGCTTTCTTTGGCCAACGCAATGACGCGATCGTAGTCACGGTTGCGTACCAGCACGTTGGAATGCAGCAGGCGTAGTTGCACAGCTGGTGTAGGGATTGATCGTTGCGGTAAATACCACGGCACAACCGCCACTAAATTGAGCGTCACACAGAACATGCTCAAGCCCAACAACCAGCGTCGCCCGTAGCAGGTGCGCCAGAAACAGAGGCAAATCGTGGCACAAATGCTTGCAACCAGGTATTGCAGTTTGAAATGAGCCGTTAAATCTAAGCGCCAGTGAATGTAGCCGAAAGCCCCCATAAGGGAAAGTAAGGTTACAAGCCCTAGACCGATCGCAAAAGCAACGGTGCCAAGCCATCGAAAGGACGATCGTGGTTGAGGCACTTCCTTAAACCCTCAACGGCTAACAGAGCATTAGATCGGCTAGCGAGTGTAGGAGCAGACCCATTGGGGCAGGCACCATCTCACCTCGCATATCCAGCAATTGCACAACGACTAGGTAAGCGAGGCTCAGTAGCACCGCGATCGCCCCAGTCACAACAGCCACAATTTTAGAGCGATCCATTGTTTCTCCTTCATCCCACTTAGTTCAGCCAACCACTGTCAATTGCCAACAGCCTTTAGGGAACCCTGGTTTATTAAGCCAGACAAGACCGTGTTCTCCTGATAGCTGTCTTAGAGTGGTAAAAACGTATAAACAAAGTTTAAGCGTTTACACAGAATCTTGGTAAGCCGCCTCTAATCGATCGCAGCAGCGAAAGCAGAAAGCGACCACCTGGACATTCAGCGAGAACCTCTCAGACAATAGACTGGAGCCTTGTTAAATGCCAAGCTGTGCGCCGCGATCTGGTAGAGTCTCTGTCTAATAGAGTCTCTGTCTAATAGAGTCTCTGTCTAATAGAGTCTCTGTCTAATAGAGTTTTTGTCTAAGCGTCAAGACCCTTGGTTTAAGATGAAACGTTTGATGCGCAAATTTGCCAGACCTTAAATTGCATGGCTACCGTCACCGATCCCATTCATGAGCCCTTTACGACTGAACGTCCAACGGTCGTCGAAACCTACGAGCTGAGAAAGACGTATCGCACTGGCTTTTGGCTCAACCAGAAAGTTGTTTCGCTCAAAGGCTGCACGCTCAAAGTGTTGCAGGGAGAAACTTTTGGCTTGCTAGGCCCAAATGGTGCGGGTAAAACCACCCTGCTAAAAACGCTCCTTGGCATTGTGCGACCATCAGCGGGACGGGGACTTTTGTTAGGCGCTCCCCTGGGCGATCGCACCGTCAAACAACGCATTGGCTATCTTCCCGAAAACCCTTACTTTTACGACTACCTCACGGGTTGGGAAACGCTTCAATTCACAGGCGGATTGTTTCAAATTCCACGATCGGTGCAAAAGCAGCGCATTCCCCAACTGTTGGATCTCGTTGGTTTGTCGCAGGCAGCCGCACGCAAAAAACAACTTCGCCAGTACTCCAAAGGGATGCTGCAACGCATTGGCATGGCACAGGCGTTAATCAATGATCCAGAACTAGTGTTTTTAGATGAGCCAATGTCAGGGTTAGACCCGATGGGACGTTACCAGATTCGGGAGATCATTCTCTCGCTCAAAGGGCAAGGCAAGACTATTTTTTTCAACAGTCATGTGCTGTCTGATGTGGAGATTGTGTGCGATCGCATCGCGATTCTGGCTGAGGGGGAGCTCATTTGTAGCGGCTCCCTCCAGGAACTGCTGGGCACGGCTGAAACCTATACCATCAAAGGGCGTGGGGGCAGCTTGGATGTCATTAAGCAGCGAATGCTGAATCTTGAATTTCGGGACGGTTACTGGCAGGGGCAGCTCAAGGGCGATCCTTACGATTTTTTAGCCACCCTCAATTTAATGGGTGCCCAAATTATTACGGTAAACCTGGCGCGACCATCGCTGGAAGAGTTTTTTATCCGGCAGCTTCACGATCGCAACATCCACACCAGCAGCTAACGCTGTCTCCCCTCTGACGGATGCAGGATGGCTATTCAACCTCTATCTATAGAGCGGTAAGCTTATAGACATTGACGAAAAACATGCCAAACCTGATTGAAACAGCCGCTGCTGCAGGTAACTTTAAAACGCTACTAAGCGCGATCGACGCCGCAGGGGTCAAAGATTTGCTGGAAAGCGAAGGGCCAATGACTGTACTTGCCCCTACCGATGAGGCTTTTGCCCAACTGCCGAATGGCGCGCTAGACGACCTTTTGCAGGATGTGCCTAAACTTAAGCGAGTGGTGTTGTACCACATCGTGTCTGGCGACGCGCGATCGGACGATTTTGCCCAGATTGACGAAGCACCGACTGAAGAAGGCTCGATTTTAGCCGTGAGCCACAGTAACGGCACCGTTAAAGTGAATGATGCCACCGTGATCAAAACGGATATTCTGGCTGATAACGGGGTCATTCACGTCATTGATGGCGTCTTAATGCCTGCTATTCTGGCTGGCCATTCGTAGCCTTCTCAGGCAGTCAACCCCTACAAATTACGAGATTCCAGCGCGTTGGAGAGGCGATTAAGCGCGGCGGCTGTGCGCTCCTGCGCCACAACGGCTGGGTCAGCAACGGCCTCTGGTTCTGCTTCGTGACGGGAGAACCGCTTTTTCGCCTTTTCAAACGCCCGAATCACCAGAAAGAGCACAAAGGCAATCACCAAAAAGTTAATAATGGCAGAAAGAAATAAGCCGTACTTAACACCATTGGCTGATAGTTTTTCAATGCCATCAACGCCCGCTGCCTTTAACGCTGGCGTTAAGAGCGCGGGTGTAATAACGTCGCCTACAAACGATTCAACAATTTTGCCAAACGCACCGCCAATGACCACTGCTACGGCTAGATCAATGACGTTACCGCGCATGATGAATTTTTGAAAATCGGCCCAGAAGCCTCCGTTTGCTCGTGTCATAGGTGTTTTTTATCTCCCTGATTAATCTTGCTTACATTGGTTGCATTGTAGGTCAAAGCGAACTCTCAGCAACATTAGCGGCAAGTTTTGTCAGGTGGCGTGAACCACGGCTTTCTGGCTTACGGTCACTCTTGCGTCACCACGGAAGCCATCAAATCAATTGCCACAAACACGCTAGTCTGGCATCAGAATTGGCTACTATAGAACTAAGGCGGAATCATTCCGACATCAGAATCGTTCCGCTTTGAGACGTTCGCTGCGAGTGATAGATTCATGACTGCTGAGGTTTTGGTAGAGAAAAAGAAGCTGGCAAAGCCGCCTCTGGACATTCATCGGTTGGGCGATCGAGTGCTACGCCAGCCAGCCAAGCGGATTGCGAAGATCGATGCTGAAGTGAAGCAGTTGATCCGCGAGATGCTGCAAACGATGTATAGTGCCGATGGCATTGGGCTAGCGGCACCGCAAGCAGCGGTCAATAAGCAGCTCATTGTGATTGATTGTGAACCCGACGAAGCGGCGACACCTCCCTTGATTCTGATCAACCCCGTTGTGAAGCAGGCTAGCCGCGATATTGCCGTGATGCAGGAAGGTTGTCTCAGTATTCCTGGTGTCTATTTGGATGTGAAGCGTCCTGCGGCGATCGAAGTCTCGTACAAAGATGAGCAGGGTCGTCCTCAAAAACTGTCGGCAACGGGCTTACTGGCTTGCTGCATTCAGCACGAAATCGACCATCTGAATGGAGTCCTGTTTGTCGATCGGGTTGAAAATGCGCTGTTGCTTAATGAAGCACTGGCAAAACACGGCTTCTCGGCACAGGCGGTAAAACCTGTTAGTCACTAAGCCTGAGCGATGCCGCGTCTTGGGTGATGGCTGAATTGCTTCGAAACGCAAAACTTTAAACTTAACTGTGGGACTGTAACGTGACTCCAAAGAGTGGTGTGTTTTTAGGTGGATCATGTATTGCGGCGATCGCAGCCGTTGGGTCAGTCTTTGAACTGTCATCGGGTGTGCCACAGTTAGGCAATATCCTGACGGGTGTTATTCTCGCGGTCAGTGTACCTCTAACCGTTGTGTTTTTTTTGGCAGCAGTACGTGATACACGAGCAAACCAGTAGACAGAAGGTAGGGTGTAGGGTGTAGGGTTGTAAGGAACGGGATATGCAGCTATCACACCTCCTTTGCAGCACCGCCAACGCTCTCAACCGCTTGCCAAACTCCCTCCACGATGACGGGAACGGATCGCTACACAACATTTCTACGGTTGGTGCCCTCTAGTGACACGGCAACCGCTACATCCCGCTATCCGCTATCGACAACGGAGTCAGCGGTACTTGGGCGTGAGCCTCAGTGCCAAGTGGTGCTCGATCCGCTTGTTTACCGGGCGGTATCGCGTCGGCATGCAGAAGTTAAGCCCGTTTTAGGGTTTGAATCTCCTGATGGCACACGCTTCTGGCAGGTATGCGACCTGAGCAGCGCTAACGGCACATTTGTGAACGGAGAACGGCTCAAAGATTGCCGCGTTCTACGGGCAGGCGATCGCATTACGCTGGGGCAGAACGGACCCGAATTTATTTTTGAGTGTCAACTGAGTCCGCGCTCGACGCCCCCTGCTACATCCAGGCCAGCAGCACCAGCCACGCCAACAGCGCCACCCACCCCAACGGCAAAGCTGAATTTACCGCCTGTTGCCCGCCGTAAAGTGTCCTCTGTGCCCGATCGCCTTTCTGCGACGGCACCGCCGCCCGGTCGCCGTGAGCATGACGCCGTAAGCCTGACACAGTTGTTTCCGATTCTTTCAACTGGGCGACAACTGACACACAAAGCCTATTTGCTGCCTGGTGGCATTACGGTCACGTTTGTGGTGCTGATGTTTATTGCAGTGGGCAATCCGTTTGCCTTCAATATGCTGCTGGCAGCCTATTTAGCGGGTGCCGCCTACTACTTTGTCTACGAGCTGTGCGGGAAGCGGAAACCCTGGTGGATCTTGACGGGTGCGGCTGTATTCACCTTGCTGTTGCTGATCAGCCCAGTCCTGAAGCTCTTCGTTTTTGTGTTTCGGCAAGTGCTGCCAGGCGATTTACCAACGGGGGATGTCGCCATTCCCTTTCCCCTTTTGTTGGTCAAGATGTTCTTCGGTGCAGGACTGATGGAGGAGTTGCTGAAGGCAATTCCGATCTTTGCGGCCTATTTACTAGGAACTCAATTGCGATCGCCCTATCGAGAGCGTCTGGGCGTTTGGGAACCACTCGACGGTATTCTGCTGGGTAGCGCGTCCGCTGTCGGGTTTACGCTGCTGGAGACCCTATCCCAGTATTTGCCTGAGGTGTATAAAGCAACGCTGTCGTCTGGTGAAGGAGCGGCTCAGCTTGCCAGCTTGCAGTTGTTGATTCCCCGTGTGCTGGGCTCAGTGGCTGGACACATGGCATACAGCGGCTATCTGGGCTATTTTATTGGGCTAAGCGTGCTGCGATCGCGACGTCGCTGGCTCATCTTAGGAATCGGCTACCTCACCGCTTCTGGTCTCCATGCCCTCTGGAACACTGTTGGCAGCATTAGTCCCGTCTTTCTAGCGTTGGTCGGGTTAATGTCCTATGCCTTCCTCGCGGCGGCGATTCTCAAAGCGCGGGAACTGTCACCCACACGATCGCAAAACTTCGCTACCCGGTTCTACAAGTAATCTTGAGTGCTAAGTTGAAACCGTTGTAAGATTAGAACTCACAGTATTGCTGATTTTACTCCGCCAATTTCTCACACCTACCAACTTCGCGCCCTAGCTGGCTTCAACCGTTGTCTCGGTCATATCACTGACCATCAGGAGATAAAACCAGCCTCAAAGCAAGGCAAAGCAGCAGTGACGATTTCCAGGTAACTCAAGCAAACGAACATAACTTAAGCGAACGAACAAAGGCTTATTCTTCAGGCTTTGTTTCTAGTTCAGCAATAGCGTAGCGGGCGATCGCCAAACTCAATCGGGCTTGCTCCACTTCAGAAAGCGCGTCCCATTCGACGGAACGGACGCGCTCTAAGGTAGATTCAATGGGAGCATCATTGCCACGCATAGCATAGGCAAGGGGACGTGCCAAAACGTACAAATCATCATCGGCGAGATTGGGCAGCACATCTTGCACACACTGCACCAGTTGATCGGCTAAAGAGGCGGAACTGGACAAAACTTGTTGAGCGCGGATGGCGATCGTGGCAAGAAACTGTTGAGGAACACGTGTAGCGAAGCGCTGCATCAACGTTTCTTGAAGGCTAGTGGCTGACCAAAGTTGGTTTACTTGAGCGAAAAAGGACTGAGAGCGAGTGCTAATTTCCTCTTCATCCCAGTCATCCAGGGAAAATTCTTGCTCAACGGCTGTGAAAAACGCTTCTGATTCGGGTGCCGCAGGATTCCAGACATAAGGCACTTTAGCGGTTGGTTCTTCGGCTACCGTAAACGCTTCTTCCGTGAGTGGTGCTTCACCTTGCCACGAACAATTAACCCCATCGGCATGCAGCAGCGATGCCCATAGCGCTTGCTCTACTGTCGCCTCTAAATTTTCCTGATCGTCAGAACGCATTACCTTAATTTCCATGTTGGGACTCCTGCATGCACTGAAAACAATACCTCGTTGGTGTTACCTACAGGATGGTTGTAATCAGTTCCGCAACTCCATCTAATTTACGTCATTTGGCTGAGAAGTGCTTTGCTTAACCAGATTGAAGGATTGAACAACATCGTTTTAAAGAACGTTTATCGCTCAACAGCTAGTGCGGGGATCGATCATTTATCGACAGCCGTTGTAAACTCTAGCGCTTCGTTGTGAGTACTCCCAAACTTTAAGCGGCTCCCAGGCTGCAAGGGCACCTCCTGACGATGGACTTTACGCCAACCGTACGCTTCCAGACCAGGCTCCAGCATCCAGGTGCCAAAACGCGAAAAGTCTTCGAGAAAATAGGACAACTCAGGCTTGCCCTCAGCTTGGGATTGCCGGCAAAAGATGACGGCATGCTTGCGAGAGACACCGCCCTGGTCTTCTTGTAGTACTAGATCGTTTTCAGCCCGGTCTCTGCCCACTCGCATAAAGCCGCCCTGAATATGCCAAACTTTTGCAGTGGTGAGCGATCGCAAGGCAGCATCCGGCTTGGGCTGACCTAAGCGGGTAATTGGTCCAGGCATTGCCGTCATACCGGCCTCGAGGGGCTGTAATAGCTCACCGTCAAATTCGGGGTGCATATACAGCACTGGCAGCGTCCAGGCTTGCTGATTAAAGCGATACAGTGTGAGCAAATGTTGACGGGCGATCGCAACCGCCTGATCGATGGGCACTCGACCTGACAATGCCCTGGCAAAGGCTTGGATAAAGCTCAGGGCTTCCTCGTCGGTAATCGAATCACGCATGCCTAAAACGGCTGGCACCCCATGATGGATCAGCACTTCCGCTAAACTACTGCGCGGGATGGCGATCGATCGCGCCGCTTCTGGATGCTCTGCTGAGCCGATCGTGACCGTTTCATGATCGGGCTGTGCACCCCAGCAAGCGTTGAATACGGCTAATTTCACCTGGCAACGAGTGAGTACTTGGGCCAATTCCGTCCCGTTGAGGGTCATGTCGGGCCGCAAAAACAGCAAACCACCGTCTGGAGCCGGAATCCCATGTCCAGCGTAGAAAAAGACATTGTACGTGTGTTTTTCAAGCTGACTGATGAGGGCGGCTGGCGTCGGTTGCACAAGCGTGTCAACCTGGCAAGGCGTAATAGTTGCTCCCCCAATGCCACTGCTGCCGGAGGTCGTGAGTAGATGCGCCAACACATTTGCTTCTTGCTCAAGCTGCAAGACCTGAGATGGTACGGGATGACCACTGCGAGCAGCCCCTGCTGATGTGTTTTCGGCTGGGGGTTCCGACTCTTCGCCCAGCACGAGCAGAATTTTGAGGATGTTGTCCGATCGCAGCGGCGGCAGTGGATGCACATCGCTAGTCGTGCGGCTAAACAGGAGTTGCTGGCGCAGCGAAATCGGCTGTTTACCCGCTCCATCCTGCATAATTTCCCAGGGGAGCGCCACCAAATTAGGGTCGCGCACTTCCAACCGCAGACGCAAGGGCTTGGATTGCCCCATCGCGATCCCCTGGCTATGGTCGAGGCTCCCCTGAATTGGGCCACCAAAGAGCCACTGCCAGAGGTTGATTCCCAGGTTTTGCATCAAGCGCCCTGACTGACTGACAGGCTGACCTGGAGCGGATGGCGTAGCGTCCAGGGGCAGCATTAAATCAGGGGGCAGCGCATCCACTTGCGATACCTGTGGCACGTTCGGCAGGCTTCTTGCCGAAAACATTTCTTGCCACCCCAACCAAAGCTGGTTTTGGGGCTCCTCCCACACGCAGTCATGCAGAACATAGCCCCCTGGATACGGGGCCTGAGTGACATGGATGGCGAAATGATTGGCTGCCCTTAACGGAGCGATCGCCAAATTCAAGCAGGGAATTTCAGACAAAGACATTCAGGGGTGTACGGCTGAACCCATCACGACATCAAGACTGTTTTAACAGTCTAGTTCGTGATCGCCTTAGTTGATAGCACTAACCGCGAGATCACCATCACAAGCCGCCAAGCGGCGTAGAAGAAAGAGCGTTTTCGGTTGGTTGAGCAATCAACAGCAGTTTGGGAGTTTGGGGGTTTGGAGTTATGAGTTTTGAGTAGCGCTTTGCGCCGACAAGCTAGAGAGTTTTGAGTTGATTGTGCAGTCAGCGGTCAGCAATCAGCTTTTTATCCTTTAGCCTTCAGTCTTTAGCCTTCTTTTATCCTTCATCCCTCATCCCTCACCTTCTGCCCTCTGCCTCCTGCCCTCTGCTCCTCAATCCGTCGGTACTTGCTCTATTTGGCTAGGGCTTTCAATTTTTTTCTGCGGATGAAAATAGGCTTCTAAGACCTGGCGTACCATCGGCGCAGCGAATGACCCACCGCCTCCACCAGAGTTCTCACCAAAGGCAACAACGATAATTTCGGGCTTGGCGGCTGGAGCAAAGGCTCCAAACCAGGTGTGAGATTGCCGTCCAATGTCTTCTGCTGTGCCGCTTTTACCGGCAACGGGTGGCAATGTAGACACATTCAGCGCGGCTCCGGTGCCGCCGTCTACCACGGCGCGGAGTCCTTCACGCAGGATGCGGACGGTGTCGGGCTTCAAGTTCAAAGATTCCGTCCAGTTTTGCGCGGCTTCATTGTCCTTCAGCAAGTGTGGTTTCACTAAAAATCCACCGTTTGCTGGTACAGAAAACATCACCGCAACTTGCAGGGGCGTCGCCTGTAAGAAGCCTTGCCCGATCGACATATTGACGGTATCGCCCAAAAACCAGCCTTCTTTGATTTCTTTACGCTTCCATTCGTCGTCGGGAACCAGTCCAGGGCTTTCTTCTTCGCCTAAATCAATGCCTGTTTTGCGCCCAAACCCGAAGCGTCGTGTCCACTGGATCAGGTTGCGATCGCCCACACCCATCCCAATCTGGTAGAAAAAGGTATCACTACTCCACTGCAAGGCTCCCACGAACCCCAAGGGGCCAAAGCCAGCGTGATTCCAGTCGCCGAATTCGATGCCACCAACGGTCAGTGACGGGTAGGTGCCCAACACCGTATCTGGGCTAAATTTGCCCGTTTCTAACCCTGCGGTTGTGGTGACGATCTTAAAGGTGCTGGCTGGAGGGAAGCCCTGCACCGCTCGATTGACGAAGGGGTGGTCTTTACTTTGCAGTTGCTGCCATTGGGCATTTGTAATGCGTGTGGAGAACAAGTTGGGGTCAAAGGTAGGGCGGCTAACCATCGCTAGCACCGCGCCATTGGTGGGATCGATCGCCACGATCGCCCCCTTACGATCGCCCAGAGCTGCTTCTGCTGCCTTTTGCAGGTCTAGATCAAGCGTTAACTGCACATCTTTCCCCGCCTGGGTCGGCTTTTTGCCCAGCACTCTCACAACTTGTCCAGACCCATCGACTTCAACTTGTTGGCCGCCCCACTCGCCGCGCAACAGTTTTTCATAGGTCGCCTCAACGCCCATTTGCCCAATGACATCACCCAGTCGATAGCCTTCACTCTTGCGCTTTTCAAGTTCGCGATCGTCCATTTCGCCGGTGTAGCCAATCACATGGGCCGCGAGATCACCGTTTGGGTAATATCGAACAGCTTCGGCATCCACCTGTACACCTTCCATCTCGCCGCCGTATTCTGCCAGGGCTGTCACCTGTGCTGGGCTAACGCCCCGAGCAATGCGCACCAAAAACGGAGAGGTATAACCTGCTTGCTCCAGGCGATTTTTAATATCGGCTTCGGGAACTCGCAGAATTTGCGATAGGCGTTGAAGGGTGGTGGCCCACTCTGCTTTTTTACGGGCTAGAGGCCACAGAAAAACCGAATGCGATAAGCGACTGCCTGCCAGCATTCTGCCTTTGCGATCGAGAATTTTGCCGCGTTCGGGCTGCCTGGGGATTAAGCGAATCCGGTTATTCTCAGCCAGTTGTCGATTACGATTGCCCTCCACCAATTGTAGATACGCCAGTCGGCTGCCAATCCCTGCCAGCAAAACCAGCGAAACTCCAAACATGATGGCGAGCGCCTGGTAGCGTCGTCCAACCGTGCGGGGAGTCGTCTGGGTCGCAATGGCTGTGGAAGGTTGAGTTAAGGTCATACAAGCATTACAAGAAAGACACGCACTACAAACGAGGGGGCAAGCTAGAGAAGCAGAGGGCTAGCGGTGAAAAAGTTAACTCGATCGCACGTGAGTCGTTCGTCACTCAGTTGGGCAATCTAAAGCAAAGTACTGCTTGATGCCATTTTCACTCGTATCTGCAAAGAAAGGTCGCTGATGTCTGAACGAAAGCGCTGCTTCATCAAGAAGATCAAGAATCGCTGTCAAATAAGTGGGGCTTTTGATGGGAGGCTATGTTATGGAGATGTTCATATCTGTGATGGAATGAGCATCGCCAGATAAAATAAACCATAGTCTGTCACTTTATCAGAAGATGGACACAAGCGGTTCAAAGCTTGCCCTGAACAAGCCTCCAGATACACGCCCAGCCCCTCCTCACGCCTCGCACTTGCCTATCGCGTCAGGAATCAAACATAGGGAATTGTCACGATGTCTCAAACCATCACGCATAATCAGCGCGCTCTGGCGACAGATACTGGGTTTGATGTTGAACTCCGCAAAGTGTTTAAGGTGTTCAACGGTGAAACGGCTGTACGTGGCATCGATCTTGGCGTTCGTCGCGGTGAGTTTTTTAGTATTCTTGGCCCCTCTGGGTGCGGCAAGACGACGACGTTACGCATGATCGCAGGGTTTGACTCGCTCTCAGCGGGAGAACTTTTGATTCAGGGACAGTTGATGACGCAGGTGCCTCCTTACCGCCGCCCGGTCAACACAGTCTTTCAAAGCTATGCGCTCTTTAGCCACCTGACCGTTCGCGAAAACATTGCCTTTGGGCTCAGGATCAAGAAGCGGAGTAAGGCGGAAATTGCCGATCGCGTGCAGGATGCGATCAAGCTCGTCAAGATGGAAGCGTTCGCCAATCGGTTTCCCGCTCAGCTTTCTGGTGGCCAGCAGCAACGGGTTGCTTTAGCCCGCGCTCTGGTAAATCGTCCCGCTGTGCTTTTGCTCGACGAACCGCTTGGCGCACTGGATCTAAAGCTGCGGAAAGAGATGCAGGTCGAGCTGACCAACCTCCATCAGGAATTGGGGCTTACCTTCGTCATGGTTACGCACGATCAGGAAGAAGCGCTTAGCCTGTCCGATCGCATTGCGGTGATGAATCACGGCAAAATTGAGCAGGTTGATACGCCAAGCCGGATTTACGAACAGCCACAAACGGCTTTTGTCGCTGATTTTATTGGTGATACAAACCTCTTTCCTGCCAAAATTGAGGGTGCCCATCCAGCCATGCTCTGGATTACGACGGCGAATGGACTGAAAATGAAAGTCAAGCCGCTGGAAACCTCCCCCCCCTTGACCTCTGGCTCTGTAGTGGTTAGCGTCCGACCCGAAAAAATCCACGTTAGTCGTACCATTCCGAATGACGTTATCAACTGCTTTGAAGGGCGGTTGCGGCACGTGATGTACCTCGGTGCCCACGTTCACTATGTGGTGGATCTTCTCTCGGGCGATCGCGTCACTGTCATGCAGCCCAGCGCGATCGACGATGTTCCCAGTGCTGACACGCCTATTTACGTGCAGTGGGCACCGGCTGATTGCCTGGCGATTCCAACGAATTAGAAGATGAAGAAAGGCAGAGGGCAGAGGGCAGGAGGCAGAAGGGAAGGGATGAGGGATGAAGGATGAAGGCTAAAGGCTAAAAGAAGGCTAAAGGATACAAGAGGGCGAAAGGCTAAAAAGCCGATCACTGACTGCTTAATCAACTCAAAACTCTCTAGCTTGTCGGCGCAAAGCGCTACTCAAAACTCAAAACTCAAAACTCTCTAGCTTGTCAGCGCAAAACTCAAAACTCAAAACTCAAAACTCTTCATGCCTCATCCTCCTGCCACTACTGCCTCCCTTACGACGCATCGATCGCGGCGGCGTTTTTTGCAGGGGGCAGTTGGAGCTGCGTCAGGTCTGGCTCTTTCCGGTTGTGGCTGGACATTGGCAGAAGTTCGTCCCTTACAGGCGAATGCAAAAGATGCCAACGAGCTGCACATTTATACGTGGTCGAGCTACATCGACGATGCTTTGCTGGAAGGGTTCAAAGCGCAGACTGGCGTAACGGTGATCGCAGACACGTTTGACTCCAATGAAACCATGCTGGCAGCGTTTCAAGCGGGTAAAGGAGCCGCTTACAGCATCATTTATCCGTCAGACTATACAGTGGCAAAGATGATTGAGCTAAAGCTGCTGCAACAGCTTGACCTCAGCCGCATTCAAGGGCTGGAAAATATTCTGCCCAAGTTTCAGTCATCAGTACATGACCCAGGGAACCGTTACCACGTCCCCATTAGCTGGGGAACCACGGGCTTGATCTACAACAGCACAAAGCTTAGTCCTCCGCCCACAGATTGGAGCTACTTGTGGGCACAGCAACAGACGCTCTCCCGTCGGATGACGCTGATTAACGACACGCGGGAAGTGATGGGAGCCACGCTGCGATCGCTCGGCTACTCTTATAATTCGAGCAATCCTCAAGAAATCAAGCAGGCATACGAAAAGCTGACTGTCCTGAAGCCCGCGATCGCATCGTTCACCACCGATGCATGGCGCGATCAACTTATTGCCGGTGATCTGCTCCTGGCAATGGGCTACTCAGCCGATGCTATGTCGGTTACGCTTGCCAATCCTGCGCTGAAGTATGTCATTCCTCGCAGCGGCACCTCTCTCTGGAGTGACACGATGGTGATTCCCAAAACGGCACCCAACCCAGAAATTGCCTATGCCTGGATTAACTATGTTCTGCAACCGTCTGTCGCAGCTCAAATGACCGAACGCCTTAACTTTGCGTCTCCCAATCAAGCAGCGCATGATCAGTTGCCGGCTCCCCTGCGTGACAATCCCATTCTGTTTCCGCCAGAAAGTTTGTTGACCAAATGTGAGGGCGTTGCACCCGTGAAAGAACCCATTACAGAACTTTATGAAAAGTATTGGACGCAGTTGACGAGTAGCTAGGTGCGAAAGGCAGGAGGCAGAAGGATGAGGGATGAAGGATGAAGGCTAAAAAGCTGACTGCTCAAAACTCAAAACTCATAACTCATAACTCACAGGCTGACCGCTGACTGCTCAATCAACTCATAACTCATAACTCCTCTCTCCCCATGTCCCAAGCATCTCCCCCTTCCTCAGCCAGTGTGTCGTCCCACGATCGCGATTTGCCCAAGTGGATCGAACCACTGCTGCTGCTGGGGCCGGCGGGCGTTTGGCTGGGAATGCTGCTGGTGATTCCGACCTTACTGATTCTGGAACTGAGCCTTGTACCTGGCATTCGACCGGGGCAGGTCGTAAATCCTTCAGGACTGGATAATTACGGGCTCATTTTTCAGCCCATTTACCTTCAGGTGTTAGGGCGATCGCTGTTTTTTGCCTTGGGGACAACAATCATCTGCTTGTTGCTGGGGTTCCCAGTGGCTTACTGGATTGCGCTTTTAGCACCGAAGCGTTGGCAAAATCTACTGGTCATTGGCTTTGTTTTGCCCCTATGGACGTCGTCACTCCTCCGTTCCTATGCCTGGATCACGATCCTGCGTCCAACAGGCGTGTTAAATACGGTCTTGCACAGTGTCGGTTTGCCATCGCTCGACATTCTCAATCGGAGCCCTGCAGTGCTGGTAGGCATGAGCTACAGCCTGTTGCCCTACATGGTGCTGATTCTCTATGCGTCGTTGGAAAAGCTCAATCGACAGTTGCTTGAAGCGGCGGCGGATTTGGGCGCGACTCCACTACAGGTATTTTGGCGAGTAACCGTGCCACAGACCTTACCCGGTATTACGGCTGGGGCGCTCTTGGTCTTTATCACGGGCCTTGGTGACTTCGTGGATCCAGAGCTGTTGGGTGGTGCATCGAGTATGACGGCGGCTCGCCTGATCTATAACCAATTTCTGGGTGCCACCCAAAATTGGGGCTTTGGTTCTGCGTTGAGTAGTCTGCTCATTCTGGCGGTGAGTCTGGCGATCGCGCTACTGCTCAAATACGGCGATCGCAATGCCAGTAACGTTTAGAATCACAGGCGGGGTAGACGCGTGATGAGCGTCCAACACGAGCGCTAAGTTAAAGCCGCGAAAGAACATACCGCCTTTAACTGCTCCCCTTTGGAAGAAAGCTACAAGCTAATAGCGGTCAATCAATTTCTGCCCAACCTTCTGCCTCCTGCCCTCTGCCTTCTGCCGTCTGCCCTCTACCACCCACCCACTTTCTCTCACCCCGCTTTTCCTATGCCCTCACTGAAACCCAAACTTCCATTCTCCTGGCAGGCGCTATTTGCACTGCTGATGTTTGGCGTGATGTACCTCCCCATTCTGGTGCTGACGTTTTACAGCTTCAACCAGTCGCCTTATAGTGCTGGCTGGCAAGGGTTTACGCTGGAGTGGTATCGTAAATTTTTTAGCGACCAACGCATTCTTGCGGCTTTAAGGGACAGCTTGAGTGTGGCGTTTTTTGCTGTTGGCATTGCGGCTGTGCTTGGCACGCTACTAGCGGTGGGGTTGGCGCGCTACCAGTTTCCAGGGAAAGGTCTTTACCGAGGCATTTCATACTTACCGCTGATCATCCCTGATATTGCGATCGCGGTATCAACCCTGGTGTTTCTGGCTGCGGTGGCGATTCCCTTCAGCGGTGGCGCAGTGCAACTAAGCTTATGGACGGTTGTGGCAGCGCATGTGGTCTTTTGCTTGTCTTATGTCGCGCTGGTAGTGTCTACGCGCCTGACGAACATAAATCCCCATTTGGAAGAAGCCGCGCTTGATCTGGGGGCGACACCGGGACAAGCGTTTGTGCAGGTGCTGCTGCCGGAGTTAATGCCTGCAATTGTCTCTGGTTGCCTGCTCGCCTTTGTGCTGAGCATGGATGACTTTCTCATTGCAAGCTTTACGGCGGGGGGCGGTACCAATACGTTGCCCATGGAAATCTTCAGCCGCATACGCACAGGCGTAAAACCAGACATCAACGCCCTCAGCGTGGTGCTGATCCTGGCGTCTGGCCTGGTTTTCTTTGCGTCTGAATGGCTGCGCCTCCGCAGTGAACGGAGGCGGCTTGGTTAAGATGGTTTGTGCAAGTTTGATTGCTTGCTGAGCAAGTTACTCAAAGCGCAAGTTACTTAAAGCGATGCTTGCGCTTTGCGATCGCCTTGCGCTTGCGTTTTTCGATCGGCGTTTCAAACTGACGCAAACGCTTAATATCGGCAAAGATACCTGCTTTAGAAACCTGACGCTTGAAGCGACGCAACGCCGATTCAATGCCTTCATTTTCACCTAGAACTACCTGAGTCATTCAATCCTCTGAGCTTTAGCTCCTAAAGACTCCAACAAAACTCACGAAACAAGAGAGTGTCGCTGGAGCGAATACAAGGGTACAAACAGTCTGAACGTTACAAACGGAATGGAGAACTAATTAGCGATCGCCGTAGCCACCACTTCTGCTGCTAGAGTAGCCTCTGCCACCACCCATACCACCACCCGATGGCTTCCGGTCTTCACGTGGGCGAGCTTTGTTGACCTTCAGGTCACGCCCCATCCACTCCGCTCCGTCCAGAGCTTCGATCGCGGCTGTTTCTTCAGCGTCGGTTTCCATTTCGACAAAACCGAAACCACGGGGGCGACCCGTTTCACGATCGGTGGGAAGCTGGACACGCTTGACCGTGCCATATTCCGCAAAAATGCTGCTAAGGTCTTCTTGCGTAACGGCGTAGGAAAGGTTGCCTACATAAATTGACATGGAATATCTCCGGAGAGTGATAAGTGTGGAGGTTTAAATCCGGAGAGAAGCCTGCTGAAACCAAGAACAAACACCGCAACCGAATCAAACTCTGCAACCTAGATTAACACAGGATCAAGATCCGTAACCCCTAATGACCATACTGTGAAGGAATCTCACGATTTTTAGCGTAAGGAAACTAGCGCAGGGAAATATCGACTCCACCCTGTTCATCCTTCACTTTGATTTGAGCAGACCGCGCCTGCCCCTGGGAACTCGTGACTTTACATTCAAAGATGTCTCCAGGTTTCGCCACGCGCAGTTTGCCACCGCAATTTGCCGTTACATCAGGACCACCCTTATCCCGAATACGACTCTGAATATACTGCTCAAGCTTTGGCAGGACTAACAGTTTTTTCGTATTCCACTCGAACTGGCCGTCTGGATTGGTAAGTTCGACTGCGATCGTAAAGGATTGTCCCTCTGAGGTTGCCTGACAGTTAAAGCGGTTGCCTGCCTTGACTTCAAACTGCACTGGGCAATCCACGGAGTCGAGCGGCACTTTGGTGGACGCAGTAAATGCTTTGCTCAAGCGACCTTCCAAATCTTTGGTTGCTTCCGATTTCGCAATCACGCTGGGCGAAGCAGTAGGACTAACGGCTGCGGTTGCCGTCGGTGAAGGGCTACCATTGTCTGCCACTGTCTGTGGCCTGGTACATCCCGCAAAAAGCGTCAGGCTAGATAGAGTGATGGCTATCGTAAGCCACCGTTTAACGGGACTGGCGCACTGCTGCGATCGCGCCCTGACTTTAAAGCGAGAAGACTGACTCATGAATACGCTCTCTGCTGCCCTGCTTATGGTAGCGCAAAGAGGGGATGATTCTGGGTAGTGGGGAGTAGGGTGTGGGATGTGAGTTAAGAGTTTTGAGCGGTCAGCGGTCAGCCTGTGAGTTTTGAGTTTTGAGTTTTGAATTTTGAGTTGATTGAGCAGTCAGCGGTCAGCGGTCAGCCTACTGCTCCGCAGAAGCAAGCTAACGCCTTCCTTTATCCTTCATCCCTCCTCTCTTCCCTTCTGCCCTCTGCCTTCTGCCCTCTGCCTTCTGCCTTCTTACTCCTCTACTCCGTATAAGAGAGGGCTTCTTGTTCGGCGGCAAAGATGTAATCGTAGTCGAAGATCAGTGATTGGGCGTGGCGAATGACCGAGAAGCCTAAGGTTGTTGTGGTTTCGGTGGTAAAGGTGGCGATCGCGAGTTCAATCAGCTTTTTCTCGCTAATCACGGGTTTTTGAACAAAGTAGTCACGGCGGGCAAAAAAGAGCCGTTCGTCTTTGGGGACGATAATGTGATTGAGCTTGTGGGTATGCTGAATCGGACGAATGTAGGTGTTGATAAATTCATCCTGGTTGCGCTGGAGCCGATAAAGCTTTTCATGCTGAAACCAACTCATCCGAAACATCATCTTGATCAGCTCGAACCCCAGAATGTAATTGAAGACATTGTTACGTTCTGCGGTACTCATCACCAGCTTCAGGGCTGATTCAAGATACAGATCGGGTTGACCACGCACATCCTGCGCCGAGTGAATGTAAAACTGGCGGATGTAGCGTCTGAGGGCGATCGTGTTCAGCTCGGTTTTGACGTTAAATTCCTTCAGGTAGCGGCTGACCTTTTGTTTCGTATCGCGGTCTTCCAGAACTTTAGAAATGAGCCCATCTGCGGTGTAATCATCTAAAAAACTGGCTCGCATTTCAGGCGAGGCCGCGCACATAAGATGACACAGCGACAGCACAAAACGACGCTGATTCCAGGGCAAACTCTCCGCCCATTGTTTTGCTTCGGGGGGCAGCATGGAGAGAATACTGTCAGCGCTGATCGGTTCGGGGGGATTAGTCTTGCGTGGGCGCTTGCTCATGAGTGACCGAAAAGGCGATCGGTAGCTTTAGTGTTCCCATGTGAAGCGGGGATGAACAGGGGAAGATGCAGAGGGCAGAAGGGCAGAGGGCGAGGGCAGAAGGCAGAGGGGAAGCAACGGGAGTGGGGGGAGCAGGGGAAGAAAATTTATCCCTTATCCTTCATCCTTTATCCTTCATCCCTCATCTCCTGCCAGCAACTCCAACAGTGCGGCTTCTGACAGTTGAGTAATGCCAAGTGCTTGGGCTTTCTCCAATTTGGAGCCGGCCTCTTCTCCTACAACCAGGTAATCGGTTTTTTTGCTGACAGAATCGGTGACTTTGCCGCCTGCTGCCTGAATCATGGCTTTTGCGTCTTCGCGTTTAAGGGTGGGCAAGGTGCCTGTGACAACAAAGGTTTTGCCTGTGATCGAGGCGTTGAGTGCAGAGGGCTGTGCGGATGGGTCTGATTGGAACTGTAAGCCTGCGGCTTGAAGGCGCTGAATGAGAGTCTGGTTGGCAGGGTTCTGAAACCAGTCGTATACCGATTGAGCAATTTCGTTGCCGATGCCGAAGACAGTAGCGATCGCTTCTACACTTGCGGCGGCTAAGGCTTCAACCGTGGTGAAACGCTCGGTCAAGATCTGGGCGTTGACGTTACCGACATGCCGAATACCCAAGCCGTAAAGCACTCTCGACCAGGGTTGCTGTTTGGAGTCTTCGATCGCCTGTATCAGCTTTTCGGCAGACTTTTTGCCCATTCGTTCCAGGTGGAGCAGACGATCGAGGGTAATGTCGTAAAGATCGGCCACTGACTCCACAAGTCCCGTATCCACAAATTGCAGCACCAGCTTTTCGCCCAACCCGTTAATGTCTAACGCTTGACGAGATGCCCAATGCACCAATGCGCCGCGCAAGATAGCTGGGCATGAAGCATTGATACAGCGAGTAACGGCTTCATCAATAGGCTTTACCAGTCCTTGACCGCACTCTGGACAGTGAGTGGGCATGTGATAAGGCTCGGTGCTATCAGGACGCAACTCGTAAAGAACACGCACCACTTCGGGGATAATTTCGCCTGCTTTGCGGACAATGACCGTATCACCAGCACGAATATCCAGCTCGGCAACGCGATCGCTGTTATGGAGGGTTGCCCGTGCGACGGTGGTGCCCGCTAACTGGACGGGACGCATTTCTGCCAGGGGTGTCACGGCTCCGGTGCGTCCGACATTGACGCTAATGCGCTCGACGATCGTGGGAGCTTCTTCCGCGGGGTATTTGAGGGCGATCGCCCAACGGGGAAATTTTTGCGTGAAGCCCAATTGCTGTTGCAGCGCCAGCGAATTGATTTTGACGACGACACCATCGGTCATGTAGGGGAGTTTGGTGCGATCGATAGACCAGCGATCGCAGTACTCCTCCACAGCCTCTAAAGCCGCACATTTTTGCCGCTCGGGGTTTACGCGAAAGCCCATTTGTTTGAGGAGTTCGAGGCAGTCCCATTGGGAGTGGGGAGTGGGGAGTGGGGAGTGGGACAAGGGGGTTGGGGGTTGGGGGTTGGGGGTTGGGGGTTGTTCCTCTGCTCCCCCGCTTCCTTTGCTCCCCTTGCTTCCCCTGCCTCCCCTACTCCCCTGCCCCCCTGCTTCCTCTGCCGCCTCTGCCACTTCTGCCTTGTTGCTGCCAAAATGCAACGTGTACGCGAAAAAATCTAGCTTCCGGCGGGCAACGATTTTGGAATCCAATTGGCGGAGTGTGCCAGCAGCAGCGTTTCTAGGGTTGGCAAAGAGGGCTTCGCCTGCCTGTTCACGCTCCTGGTTGATTTGCTCAAAGGAGGAGAGCGGGAGGAAGGCTTCGCCGCGCACTTCGACAACCGGAGGGGGATTTTCAAGGTTGAGCCGCAGGGGGATCGATCGAATCGCTTTGACATTCTGCGTAATCTCTTCCCCACGAATGCCATCACCACGAGTGACGCCACGCACCAGTAGGCCGTTTTCGTAAGTCAGCGCGAGGGCGTTACCGTCGATCTTGAGTTCACAAATGTAATCAAATTCAGCGACATCGGGCACGACGCGCTGCCATCGCTCTTGCCATTTGGCTAAATCTTCGTTGCCAAACGCATTTTCCAGGCTGTAAAGCGGGATGTTGTGTTTGACGGAGACGAATTGGCTGGCGGGCCGGTCGCCCACGCGCTGAGTGGGGCTGTCAGGAACAATCAGTGATGGGTGGCGTGTTTCTAGATCAACTAGTTCCCGGTAAAGCTGGTCGTAGATGGCGTCTTCCATCTGAGGCGCATCCAGCACGTAGTAGTCGTAGCTGGCTTGCCAGAGCAGTTTTCGCAGGTCTTTGACGCGCTGTTCGACTTCAGGAGTGAGTTGTTCTGTAGCATCCATAACCAGCAACAGGAGAAAGTCAGACCTAGTGTAGCGTTGGAATCGTGGGACTGGAACCGGTTTACCGCTGAGGCGCGGAGGGCGCAGAGTTTATTCTCAGTATCTCGGCGGTTTGCCAAGGGTCAAAACCAAATTTTTCGGGTATGCTGCGAGGTAATGACGTGTCCCCTTTTTAGTCTTGGGTTCGGCGATGAAGGTCTGGATTACTTGCTTTGTTTTACTGTTTGGCGTGGCGGAAGTGTTGCAATGGGTGCAGCAGTTTTCGTTGCCGTTGCCGATTTTTATTTTGGGTGGCGCGTTTTTGGCGATTGCGTCTAACTATGACAAGCTGACCAACATGCCGTTTCATCTGGACTATGAGAAGCCAGAGACGCTGAAGGAAGAACCTCCCGTTGCCCGATCGCTCAACGTACCCCAAGCACCTTTACAGAAGACAGTGCGCGATTCAGTGAACGATCGACCCAACCAGCGACCAATCTCCTTCACTATTCGCAAGCCCCAACAGCCAGAAAACTAGCTCACTACCGTCCCATTTTGCGTTTGAGTTCCTGAAGCTCTTCTTCGGCTTCCCAGCGGCGAAACTGATGTTCTAAGTCGCCAACGTTGCTGGCTGAAGTGGGGATTTGGTTCCAGCCTGCACTGTTCCATTTCTGTTCTGTCGTGGCGGCAGCGGCACGAGTCGCCTGAGCCTGAGCCACTTTTGCCTGGACTTCTTTGCGGCGCTGCTGGATTTGTTGCTGCAACTGCTGGGTTTGCTTGAGGCGTTCTTTCAGCACTTCCATCTGTCCCCAGCGCTGATTACCCTTCCGCAAAAGGCTGGCTTCGTGCTCCTGGGCGGGTTCTGCGAGATCGAGCCGTCCCGCTGCTTTAGCTTTTTCAATGCGGGCGTGCCAGAGTTGGATTTCGCGGGCGATCGCCAGAATCTCATCCTGAAGCCCTTTCTCTTCTCGACGCAGGTCGGTCATCAGCTTGAGGGTCTCTTCTTCCTGGTCGCGCAGCTTTTCTTCCAGCACCAGCAGTTCTAGCTGCGGATTGTCGCGCAGAAACTCCTCAAGCCGCGTTTCGAGAAATTTGCTGAAATCGTCGAAGAGACCCATGTGTGTGCTCCGAGGGCAGTTGTTGGTTGTTGGTTTTTAGTTGTTAGAGGGGGAGTCAGCAGTCAGGAGTCAGAATTAGCTCAAAACTCAAAACGTTCTTCCCTGCTTCTTTAAGCTAACAACCAACAACTAAAAACTAAAAACTCTTAGAAGTTCTGACCAATAAAGACCGATCGCACTTCCCCATTCCGACGAATGACCGCTTGATCTTTCGAGACTTCAACCAACGTCCAGCCGCTCGTGGCAATACTTTCACCAATACGGTAGCGCTGGGCGACCCCATTAATTTCAATCAGAGCGGCGGAGCGATCGCCCAGCTCCAGCACGCCGACCAGCTTTTTAACGACTCCCGGTACGGAAAGGGGGATGGGTTGACGCACGGCGGTTGGTGCATTCACTGAAGGCAAAGGCGCAACCGCAGGACTACCGGGCTGTCCGGGCTGGGGTACTTGATAAATCGGCACGTAGAGGCGTGATAAGCCTGTCGCTGTGCGGGTAGCGTTGGGTGGGGTTGTCCCAGTTGCGGGGGAGGGTTGAATGGTTGGGCTACCTGGCAACGCAACGGTAGGCAGATTTGCAGACGTGCCATTGCTGTTAGCTGGGGTTGAGCCAGCAGGCTGCTGTTGATCGTCGATCGCCTTGAGCGCTTGCTGGAGGTAATTAATGAACTGATTGTCACTTGTAGTGTTGGAGGGAGCGGCGTTACCCCCTACTGACTGTGGTGCAACGGCAAGAGGAGCGACTGGTCGCTGTACAGATCGGTTGAGCAGCCATACTGCCAGAACCGTGAGCAGAGACAGGCAACCAACGCCCAGCAACAGCCGATCGTAGGAGCGAACCGAGTCGCGCATACTGGCCATGAAAGGCTTCGGTGCCAGCGATCGCTCTACCGATTTGCGGGTTGCTAGCAGTGCCTCATAGTCTTCCTCGTTTGCTGCTGCATCAGCTTCGACGGTCGATCGCCGGACAAGAGGTGAAACCAGATCCACAAAACTGCTGCGTTTGGGTGCCGTTGACTCTGGGATCGGTGGTTCTAAGCGGACAGGCTCAGTTGACGGTTTCGCGCCGCTATCGAGCAGGCGTTCCACATCGCCAAACAGGTCATCCATCAAGCGATCGGCGTAGGACTCAACGGGAAAGCTACCCGCCGCTATGACATCAGAGCCAAGCGACTCTGCTGAAAAAGGTGACGCATCAGGAGACGGCTGAAGACGCTTTGTATGGGGGTTGGCATCCTGAGACATAGTTTGCTCGTTGAGGAGTGGTTGCTCGTTGGAGAGATTGAGACACGAAAGCAGTATAGAAGATGCCCAAGGTTTGGGATCAACTATTTAGAGCGCTTTCACTAAAGTAGATGCCGCGATCGCCTGATGCGTTTTAGGATGCCTCACTGTAACAGCAGACTGGGTTAAGAACGCATCTTTTTGTTCATGGTTCAAAAAACTATAGAAAGTAGAGATGGATGGTGAACCGCAGAGACGCGGAGGCTCAGAGAGCCGAAATACCAGACGGCAACGAAGCTTTTACGATAGAGTCTATGGAATTGTGCTTCTGCGTTGATACGTGACGGTGATTCATGACGGATTTTGACTCTGCCGAGCTTACCAATGGACTGCCAGAACGCCTGGTGAAACATGCGGTGCGCTATGCCGACCATCGATCGGTCGATCGGGCGCTGCTCACACCCATGATTCGCCATTACGTGGAGCTGAAAGATCAGTATCCCCATGCCCTGCTGCTCTATCGAGTGGGGGACTTTTTTGAAACGTTTTTTCAGGATGCGATCGCGATCGCCCGCGAGCTAGAACTCATTCTGACGGCTAAGGATGCGGGTAAGGAAATCGGTAAAGTGCCCCTGGCTGGCATTCCTCATCACGCGCTCGATCGCTACTGTGCGGTGTTGGTGGAGAAGGGCTTTGCGATCGCCGTGTGCGACCAGATGGAAGACGCGGCGGATGCTCAGGGGCAACTGGTGCGTCGTGACATTACCCGCGTGATTACTCCGGGCACCATTCTCGAAGAAGGGATGCTCAACGCCCGACGCAACAACTTTCTCGCCGCCGTGGTCATTGCAGGTAATCATTGGGGGCTGGCCTATGCCGATGTCTCTACCGGCGAATTTCTGACCACGCAGGCACAGGAACTAGAGCAGTTGACTCAGGAACTGTTGCGTTTGCAGCCGTCAGAAGTCCTCGTCCCCACGAATGCCCCCGATCTGGTGAGCTTGCTGCGACCGGGCGAAAAATCGGAACACCTGCCAGAGTGCTTGCCGCCCCAGTTCTGCTACACGTTGCGAACCCAGGCTCCCTTCGTCCTCTCAGAAGCACGCTATCGGCTGCTGCAACGCTTTCGGGTGCGATCGCTTGAAGGGATGGGCTGCGAACATCTGCCCTTAGCCGTCCGAGCCGCAGGAGGCTTGCTGGAATATGTGGAAACCACATCTGAGAAAAGCATTGGCAAGGATAAAAGCGAAAGGATAAAGGATAAAAATGACGGTAAAACTTCATCCCCCATCCTTCATCCCGCATCCCTCAAGACCTTTCCTCTTCAGCCCCTCTGCACCTATACGCTTACCGAGTATCTGGTGATTGACCATCAAACGCGGCGCAATTTGGAGATTACGCAAACCGCACGGGATGGCACCTATCACGGGTCGTTGCTGTGGGCACTGGATAAAACCGTGACGGCGATGGGCAGTCGAGCACTACGGCGATGGCTCCTGCAACCGTTACTTCAGCCGCATCAAATTTGTGAGCGCCAGGACACGATCGCCGAACTGGTCGAAAACGGTGCTCTCCGCCAAACGCTGCAACGGCTGCTGAAGCAAATCTATGACTTAGAACGACTGGCAGGTCGAGCAGGCTCAGGCACAGCGAATGCTCGCGATCTCGTCGCGCTGGCAGACTCCCTCGACAAACTGCCCGATCTGGGGCGACTGGTGGAGAAGGCACGATCGCGCTACTTGCAAGATCTTCAGACCGTCCCGCCGATTCTGGAGGCGTTAGAGCAGCATCTCCATGCACACCTGGTTGATACACCGCCGCTTTACCTCACCGATGGCAACTTGATTCGATCGGGCGTAAACCCTCAACTCGATTCTCTGCGCCAGCAAGTGGAAGCCGATCAGGAATGGATTAAAAATCTAGAGATTGTGGAGCGCGATCGTACTGGGATTCCGACGCTTAAAGTTGGCTACAACAAAACCTTTGGCTACTACATCAGCATTTCTCGCGCTAAAGCAGGCCAGCAGGTGCCCGACGGCTACACCCGCAAGCAAACCCTCACCAATGAAGAGCGCTACATCACCCAGGACTTAAAAGAACGCGAAAGCCGTATCCAGCTTGCTCAAGATAGCCTGAACCATCTGGAATACGAGATCTTCACCGATTTGCGATCGCAGGTGGGTGAGCATGCCGAACTGATTCGTACGGTTGCCCGATCGGTCGCGGCGATCGATGTGCTCTGCGGTTTGGCCGAAATCGCCGTATATCAGGGCTACTGTCGCCCTCAGATCACCGCTACTCGTGAAATTCACATCATTGAAGGTCGCCATCCCGTGGTTGAGCAATCTCTTCCAGCAGGGTTCTTTGTGCCCAATTCGACGATGATGGCTGGGCAAGCGGTGGAGGATGGTGAAGAAACCGCCGAGACGCCGAGACGCGAAGGTTCCACACAAACCCCTGTCTCTACACCCCACACCCCACACCCCACACCCGATTTGATTGTCCTCACCGGGCCTAACGCCAGCGGCAAAAGCTGTTACCTTCGGCAGGTAGGGTTGATTCAACTCATGGCCCAGATGGGTAGTTTTGTGCCGGCACAGGTAACGACGTTGGGCATTTGCGATCGCATCTTTACTCGTGTCGGTGCGGTGGATGACCTGGCGACGGGGCAATCAACCTTTATGGTGGAGATGAACGAAACAGCGAATATCCTGAACCACGCGACGCCCCGATCGCTCGTGCTGCTGGATGAAATTGGACGGGGGACGGCTACGTTTGATGGACTGTCGATCGCCTGGGCTGTTGCCGAGCATCTAGCGACGGACATTCGCGCCCGCACGATTTTTGCAACGCACTATCATGAACTCAACGAACTAGCATCCTTGCTACCCAACGTCGCCAACTATCAGGTGGTGGTGAAAGAACTGCCCGACCAGATTATTTTTCTGCATAAAGTTCAACCGGGTGGGGCCGATCGCTCCTATGGAATTGAAGCAGGACGGTTGGCAGGGTTGCCTGCTTCCGTCATTCAACGGGCGCGACAGGTTATGGGACAAATTGAGAAGCATAGCAAAATTGCGATCGGCCTACGCAAAGGTGGTCAAGCCAGTGCTTCAGCGCGCGAAAAGAATGGCAAAGCCTATCAAGTTGGACACCTGATCGAGCAACTAGACATTTTTAGTAAGCCTTAATGCTTTTCTGGACGCAAGTCTTCACAACCCATCTTGACGCTTTTGTGCCGTGACTAGAGAGATTCGGCTAAAGCAAAACAATGGGTTTAAATATTCCACGCCCATCCAGTATTGCAATCACCCAAGCAAACGGTCAGTCAATAGATTGGTTTGATACCAGTCCAACGCTTAATATCAGGAGCTAAATGGGAAAGATTCATATTTTCTCAGGGTATTCATGCAATCATTAGAGAATTAAATTATTCTAAAATAATAAATTATGCGTCCAATTTTTCGGATTCTAATAGTTGTCTTAATTGTTCTCGGCATCTTTTTTCGCGTAGCGAATCTAGAGCAAAAAATAATTACATGTGATGAATGTATCACTGAAGTTCGAGCATCAGCCTATCAGGATGAGTCGGTGTGGCAGTCAATCCAGCGAGATCAGGTCGTCACACCAGAAGCAATCACTAAATTCCAGCAAATCAAGACACACTCTAACGCCATTGATACCATCAAAGTGACTGCTATTGGGGCACCTCAACACCCCCCACTTTATTGGCTATTGATTCGCTTTTGGATGCAAATATTTGGAAATTCGGTAAGTTCGCTCCGCTATTTAAGTGTGATTTTTAGTGTGTTGACCTTCCCAGCTTTGTATTGGTTGTGTTGGGAACTATTTAGATCAGCGATCGTTGGTTGGTTGGCGATCGCGTTCATAGCTGTCTCGCCAGTTCATATTTTTCAGGCTCAAAATGCACGACCTTACAGTCTTTGGATTTTACTGATTGTGATGTCGAGTGCTGCACTACTGCGGGCATTGAAGAGCGATCATAAATGGCCTTGGTTGTTGTATGGTCTCACGCTAGCCTTAAGTCTTTACACGTATTTATTTTCGATCTTTGTTTTGCTTGCTCACGGTGCTTACGTACTTCTCCGAGCAGAATTTCAGCAACCTAAAAAGTTGCACGCTTACCTGCTCACATCAGGACTAGCGCTTCTTAGCTTTTCACCCTGGCTGCTAGTGGTACTTCTAAATCTAAAAACTGCGAATGAGATGACAAGCTGGACAGGGATGCCTGTCGATTCTCAAATCGATTTTATCTGGTCTTGGGTGAAGAATTTAGCAGATATGTTTCTGTTTTGGAATATTCACTTTGAGCTTGCTCCGCCCTTAACTGAAGCATCTTTTGTGTTTTCCTGTGGCACTGCCCTTGTTATTTTAGTAACCTATGCATTCTATTTTTTGCAGAAGCAAGCTTCAAAAGAAGCATGGGTTTTCATATTTGCCTTAACGAGCATTCCAGTATTCATTTTAATCGCGGCTGATTTAATTTTGGGTGGGCGTCGATCAGCGCTAGGCCGCTATGTGTACCCCAGTATTATAGGGATCCAAATTGCAGTTTCTTATTTACTTGGGATGAACTTGACTCGGTCGGTCATATGGCGAGTAATGGCTGCTGTTCTGCTTTCGTGTGGTGTTTTATCCTGTGCAGTGAGTGCACAAGCGGAGATGTGGGATGGTCGTCCAGATTTTTATCTTCAATCTGCTCGAATTATTAATCAAACAGTTCACCCACTGGTAATCTCTGATGACAATATTGTGTGTGGTGTAATGCCATTGAATGCTCAACTTACACCCAATGCAAGTTGGCTTTTAGTGTCTCATCCTGCACAGCTTGAGATTCCCTATGAGTTTAGTGATGTCTTCCTCTATAACGTTTCCAACGAACTAAAGTCACAGCTTGAGAAACAATATAAATTCAGACCTGCCTATCAATATTCCTATCCAGGTAGTTTTATTTGGAAGGCACAACCCCCCTCAATTCTTTGGCAACTAGACAAAGCTAAGGCTCCTTGAGAGGTTTGTTTGTCTCGATTTTGCGAGTGGGTAATTCGTGTTGAACCAGCGCTATTTAATTTCACTAATTGCGGTCTAATTGCAACAGATTTTGTCGCAGACGAAACGGTTAAAATGCCTGTAAATTAATGAGTTCCCACATTTTTTTCATCTGTTTATCATCTGCTGCCAGTGAAGATGGCAGAATGAGACAGCCCTGAAAATGACTGAGCCAACACTTTATTTTTAACCGTCAATTCACCACTTCCGCCTCTAACTCAGCAGGCAATGCTTCTTGCATGACGGAAAGCGGCTTCGCTGTGCTGGCTTCAAGTGCCAATGGAGTTCCATCAATTTGCTCTGCTGGTAAGTCTAAGGGAATGGGGTACAGCCACCAAGCAAAGAGTCGCGTCACTTGAGGCATGAGCAGATAGGTCATTGTTGGGACTGCAATGCCAGTAACGACGATCGCCCGGAAGACGATCGGCAATGATGAAAGCGGCTCTTGAAGCAAGGTCGAAATCGCCGTAATGAGTGGAAAAACGGCTAGCCACGTCACGATCGCCATCTTGTAGCGCGGGGGCGGCACAAGGGACGCTTTTCCTGGCAGAGTGAACCATGTTTCCAGGCCAGAGAGCACCTGCACGTTAGGGGGGCATTCAGTCAACGCTTCTGCCTGAGAAAACCACTGCTGGCGTTCGTCTGAGGCTTCCCAACGGCGCAAATGATCCAGCCGATCGAACTTAAAGATGACCCGATACTCCGGATCATCTACACTGGCTGGACGAAAGATGCTGCTGCCCAAATACCCTGGGAACTGGGCACAAGCGGCGGTGACTCCAGCCAAAAACGCCTCGAACTCAGTTTCGCAACCCGTCTTTACGCGCCGTGAAATGACAACCGTAACGGAGGAATCTTGCTGGTTACTGCTGCTTTCAGACATCGAAATCCTTGTCAACGCATGTGTCTTCAAACCGTTTTAAGCGATTTTTGACCGTTAGTCTGTGTCTAAAGCACATTCATAACGTTTCTTCAACGTCTTTTCACGCTCTCCGCTAAAACCCGTTGTTGCTAAGGAGAGAACTAATTTTGTCCACGTCTAACGGCTTGAAAAAGAAGAAACCCTGTCCAAAATCGCAGTTTAAAGCTTTGAGGTGATCAAGCTGCTTCTGGGTTTCAATGCCTTCTGCCACAACATTCATGCCCATTTTGTGCGCAATGTTGACGATGAGAGGGACTAAGCCTAAATCGTCTGTTTCTTCCCCCATTTGCTGAATGAACGATCGATCAATCTTAAGGGTATCGACTGGAAAGGAATGCAAATAGCTGAGGGATGAATAGCCTGTACCAAAATCATCAAGGCTCAACTGAATGTGCCGTTTGCGTAGCTCTCGCAGAACACTTGCTGCCGATTGTGCGTTTTCCATAATGGTGCTTTCCGTGATCTCCAGCTTCAGCGTGTGGGGGTCAAGCTGGCTCTCGGCAAGAATTTGGTCAATTTGCTCGACTAAATCGCTTTGAGCAAATTGACGCGCCGATAAGTTGACGCTCATTGTAAGTAGCAGATCGGTGTTTTTGCGTTGCCACTGGCGTAGTTGGTGGCATGACTGCTTCAGTACCCAATGCCCGATCTGAGTGATCAAGCCTGTTTCTTCAGCAATGGGAATAAAGGCCCCCGGTGGAATGAGTCCGTGTTGAGGATGCATCCAGCGAACGAGCGCTTCTAGTCCAATGATTTTGCCGGTTGTAATGGCGACGATAGGCTGGTAATGGACGATCAATTCCTGTTGGTGAATGGCTTTGCGAAGGTCAATTTCAAGCTGTAAGCGCTTGATCGCATTGTGGTGGAGAGCCGGGTCGAAAATTTGGTACGGCTGATTGCCGGATGCTTTGGCTCGGTACATGGCCATATCGGCATCACGTAAAATATGCTCTGGCTGGCTGTACTCCGCGTTGCCGATCGCCACGCCAATACTGGCACTGATAAAAATTTCTCGCCCTTCCAGGTGAAACGGTTGCGCAAAGGCGATCAGCATTTGGTTGATTGTTTGAATCACACATTCACGATCGTCAATTTCTGTCAGCAAGACAGTGAATTCATCGCCACCTAATCTTGCCAGGGTAGCTGTAGCCGGAAGGGATGCCGCAAGACGACCCGCGATCGCTTGTAAAAGCTGGTCACCGATAAAATGCCCTAACGAGTCATTCACGACTTTGAAGCGATCGCAATCCAGAAACAGCACGGCAAACTGTGCAGTAGCATCCGCCTTCAGAGCATCGAGCTCCTGTTTTGTGCGATCAATAAAAAGCGCGCGATTGGGTAAGCCTGTGAGTGCATCGTGGGTAGCTAATTCCAGAAGTTGAGCCTGGAGCACCTTACGCTCAAGAATTTCGCGATAAAGTTCCCGATTGGCAATCTCCAGTTGGTGAGTACGCTCTTTAACCCGATCTTCCAGTTCAGCGCTGAGTTGTTGATTTCTCTCTTCGGCAGCCATGAGTGCCAGTTGGTTTTGCACCCGCGCAATTACTTCTTCTAGATGAAAGGGCTTGCTAATATAGTCTGCTCCTCCCACCGTAAAGGCTTTGGCTTTATCAGTGCCATCTGTAAGGGCACTCAAGAAAATGATTGGGATCGCAGCCGTCTCAGCATTGGCTTTTAAGGTTTGACAAAAGGTGTAACCATCCATGTCAGGCATCATGATGTCCAGCAGAATCAAATCTGGTGGAACGGCATGGATCGCGGTCATTGCCATTTTGCCACTTAGCGCCTGCCGTACTTGATATCCTTCTTTCGTCAAAATATTAGACAGAAGACGGAGATTTTGAGGAGTATCATCAACGACAAGAATATCTGCTCTGGTCATGTCACCTACGTGCCTGTTCTGGAGGAAGCTTGGCTACTGGTCCGGTACTGCTGCCTGGCAACTAGCGGCGATCGTATATGCAAGCACCCTTCAATCCAAGCGATACGTGCCTATCATTCCAATCTCCATACCAGTCATTTCCTGGCATGAAGTACTGTTTTTTTTGTTGCCTTTGGCTAGTATGCCCAAAGGATTTCCAGGCATAGCGACAGCCAACCCTTCACGAACGGTTAAACCAACGCAGCTGTCACTTTAAGTTTGATAATAGCTCTGCCAGGAGGGATTGTGCAGGATCTGCAGCCTCGGTGTAGATTTTTCTACGGGTGTTTAATCTACACATTAAAGCGGAAAAGCAAGACATCACCTTCCTGTACAACGTATTCCTTGCCTTCACTGCGAACGAGTCCCTTTTCTTTGGCTGCACTCATAGAGCCAGTTGCAGTGAGATCTTTGTAGGCGACGGTTTCAGCACGGATGAAACCACGTTCAAAATCGGTGTGAATAACTCCTGCCGCTTGAGGAGCCAGCATGCCTGCATGAATCGTCCAGGCGCGTGTTTCTTTGGGTCCCGTGGTGAAGTAGGTACGGAGCCCAAGTAGTTCGTAGGTAGCGCGAATGAGCGACTTAAGCCCGCCTTCCTGAACGCCCAGCGATTCGAGAAAATCAGCACGATCGGCTTCGGGAATATCGACCAACTCCGATTCCACCTGAGCCGAAATAATGACGACCTGTGCATTCTCGGTAGCCGCAATCTTTCGCACGTCCTCAACCCAGGCGTTTCCTGTAGCCAGGTCATCTTCTGAAACGTTAGTGGCGTAGATGATGGGCTTGCGGGTGAGTAACCCCAACGCTTTGATAGCCGCTTCTTCGTCTTCATTCAGGCTGACCTGACGCGCAGGCTTCCCTTCGTTAAGGACGACCATCAGCTTTTCGAGCGCATCGACTTCGACTTGAAGTTCCTTATTGCCACGAGCTTGCTTCCGAGCGCGATCGATTCGCTTTTCAATTTGCGCCAAATCTGCCAGTGCCAGCTCTAGATTAATCACATCGATGTCGCGAACCGGATCAACTGAACCAGAGACGTGAATAATATCGTCGTTGTCAAAACAGCGCACTACGTGCACGATCGCATCCACCTCGCGGATGTTTGCTAAAAACTGGTTGCCCAAGCCTTCACCCTTGCTTGCACCCTTCACCAGTCCGGCAATATCGACAAACTCAACTCGTGTCGGTACGATTTCGGCTGAGCTTGAAATTTTTGCCAGCACTTGTAGCCGTTCGTCGGGCACTGCAACGACACCGACGTTGGGTTCGATCGTACAGAAGGGGAAGTTGGCAGCTTGCGCCTTGGCATTCGCCACCAACGCATTGAACAAAGTCGATTTCCCAACGTTGGGCAGTCCAACAATCCCAGCTCTCAGCATGAATTTTAGATTCTAGATTAGTGGTTAGCGCGATCGATCCGATGGCCTAAAAATAGACATCGACTCCCATTCTAAGTTTTGGCTGGTTGTTTCGGTTCGATCAGCCCCAGCGAAAATTTTCGCACGCTAATTTTTTGGCCGCTAGAAGCAAAGCTATTCCCCTAGACAGGTGCTGGTACTGTTTGTGGAATCGTTCCAGGCACGGTTTGCGGAATCGTTCCGGGTACGGTTTCGGGTACAGGCCCCGGTACAGGCTCGGGTACGGGTTCGGGCATCGGTTCTGGCACAGGATTGGGGCTTGGAAATGGTGTCTCAGGCGTGGGAATGGGGTCAGGTGTGTAAATCACGGGAAGCCTCACAAAAAGAACGCTCTTCTACCCTAGAAAGCGACGCAAGCCATGACATCTTCCAAACTAGGCATCCTTTTGGAACGAGTGCTTTGATTGCGAGTGCTCTATCACGCATGGCGTCGCTAAAAAGCGTAAACCCGTTCATGGCTATGGGTTTCACGATCGAACGGACAACAACATGCGATGGTAGGAGAACGCTTACCGAAGGGTATTTATCCTATGTCACCTGCTGATCGCGATCGAGACCCTCAGGCTAGGACACCCTTAATGACGGCGCTTCAGGCAAGCGCCCAAAAGTCCCATGCTTCGTTCTACGCACCGGGGCATAAGCGAGGCAGGGGCATTCCCGCTCCGTTGGCCACACTGTTTGGGCAAAAAGTGTTTCAGGCAGATTTGCCAGAACTACCGGAGTTGGATAACCTTTTTGCGCCTCAAGGGGTCATTCAGGAAGCGCAGGAACTTGCGGCAGAAGCTTTTGGAGCTGATCGCACCTGGTTTTTGGCCAATGGTTCTACAGCGGGTGTGATTGCGGCAATCCTAGCCACCTGCAATCCAGGCGACAAAATTATTCTGCCGCGAAATATTCATCAGTCGGCTGTGTCCGGGCTCATTCTGGCCGATGCGATTCCTATTTTTGTCCAGCCGGCGTATGATTCAGAACTGGATCTTGCTCATAGCATTACGCCTGCAGTTGTTGCTGAAGCGCTGACACAGCATCCTGATGCGAAAGCGGTGCTGATGGTCTATCCCACCTATTACGGCGTCTGTGGCGATGTCGCGGCAATCGCCCAACTTGCCCATCAACACAACATTCCTTTACTGGTCGATGAAGCGCATGGCGCACATTTTGCGTTTCATCCCGGATTGCCGACCGCCGCACTAGCCGCTGGGGCTGATTTGGCGGTGCAGTCTACCCATAAGGTACTATCGGCCATGACTCAGGCGGCGATGCTACATACGAGAGGCGATCGGATGAACGGCGATCGGGTGAGCAAGGCACTCCAGCTTGTGCAGTCTACCAGTCCTAGCTATCTCTTGCTGGCGTCTCTGGATGCAGCCCGTCATCAAATAGCAACGGAGGGCACGCCATTACTGGCACAGACGTTGCAATTGGCAGACGAAGCACGATCGCGGCTGGATCGCATCCCCGGACTGTCAACCTTAAAGCCGGAGCAGGCGGGTCGGATGGCAGGGTTTGAGGCGCTCGATCGTACCCGTTTGACAGTTACGGTTACAGGTTTGGGGCTCGACGGCTTCACAGCGGATCAAATCCTGAATGAACAGCTGGGAGTCACGGCAGAATTGCCTTCATTACAACACCTGACATTTATTGTGAGCTTAGGCAATACCCAAGCCGATGTGGAAGCGTTAGTACGGGCTTTTGAGGTTTTGGCGGGAATGGAAGGGGAAACCGCAGAGACGCGGAGGCGCAGAGAGCAGCTTGATCCCATGGTGCAACGGAAGCAGCCTTCATCCTTCATCCCGCATCCCGTATCCTTGAGCCTTCCATTCCCCCCTCTCACGCCTCGCGCTGCTTTTTTCGCTGATACTGAAACGGTGTCGATCGCCCAAGCAGTTCATCGTATTAGCGCTGAGTTGGTTTGCCCATACCCACCGGGAATTCCTGTGTTGATGCCGGGAGAGGTGGTTGCAGAGGAGTCGATCGCCTATTTGCAAACGGTTCTGGCGATCGGTGGGTTTATAAGTGGCTGCGCTGATCCCAGCCTTGAAACGCTAAAAGTGGTGATCGCTTCCCCAGCAAAAAGTAAGAGGCAGAGGGCAGAGGGCAGAAGGTAAAACATTGTTGATCATAGCTTTAACGGCAACCGTGTATCCTAACCAGCCTGGGTACTGCTATAGTCACTAGCCTTAACGTTCTTGAGATCATCGCTTGAAGAATCGATTAGGCTTGAGACACCAACACCCATTTGATGCAGAATTGCCATTGACTCGATTCTCAACAAGCTTCAGTCATGAATACGAGTGTTTGGGTGCCATTCTTGCCGACATGCTCCAAGCCAGAAACGCACACATCGTACAGCCATTCATTCATCTCTCATCTCTTAGCTTTCATCCCTCATCCTTTCCCCATGCCTTCTCCTCTCTGGCCTTACGTTACTCCTGGTATTCCTGATGACTTGTTCGAGCGGTTGCCCGGTATTCCTATGAGTCCACGCGAAGTGCGGTTGCTGATTCTATCCGCTTTAAGGCTTAAGGCTGATTCCATTCTCTGGGATATTGGCGCGGGCACAGGCACCATCTCGGTAGAAGCTGGGTTGCTCTGCCCCCAGGGAGGAATTACGGCGATCGAGCGGGACGAAGATGTTGCCAATCTGATTCGACGAAACTGCGATCGCTTCGGTCTCCATAATGTTGAGGTGATCGAAGGTAGTGCGCCTGAGTGCTTGACTGGCCTTCCTGCAGCTCCGCACCGAGTTTGCATTGAAGGGGGACGCTCGATCAAAGCGATTCTTAATGAGGTGTGGCAACATTTACAGCCTCAGGGACGTATTGTGGCAACGGCTGCAACACTGGAAGGTTTATATCAGGTTTCAGAGAGTTTTGCGGCTCTGCAAGCACGCAATATCGAAGTGGTGCAGTCGGCAGTCAATCGATTAGAGAAACGGGGTATGAATCAAACGTTTGCTGCGATCGATCCCATTTTTGTTCTTAGCGGAGAAAAATTAGACTAGAGGGGTGCGTGAGTAGCGATTCTGGCTTGTCGGGCAGATTTGAATGCTAGACAATCAGGAGGTGATCACTGCCCAACCATTGGTGGGTATCAGGGTGAGGGTCGGTCGGCGTTGTCCTGACTGCTTAAGGTATTTAAGAATTGATCGGAGAGGGACCTTGGATTCAGTTAAAGTGTTCCAAAGGATTCTTAACCTTCTTAATCTTTCGCTAACCAAATTACTGTTCCTCTTCGGGTGAACAGCTAGCGATTAACGGTAGCTCAACTTCTAAGGGGCTTTAAGTAAGAGGCTTTAAGGATTATCGGGTCAGTCAACCAGGAAATGTTCGTTCAGCGTCAAGTCTGACAGCCTTTCCAGGTGTTACTGCGGAGTGAGATGTTAATGGCGTTGAATCATTCAACCGAGTCGCTATCAGCCGAAAGTAGGTCAATACAAACGAGTCTCATGCCTTTTTCCCGTGTTGTAAGTGGAGTTGTTGCGATCGCCCTGGCACTCAGCATGATTGTGCTGGGTGGCTGGTACTTTACGGTTGGGTTTGGCATCATAATCTACCTGGGGCAGTTGGAATACTTTCAACTGGTGCATGCCAAAGGTATTGCGCCTGCTGGTAAAACGACGCTTGTCGTGAGTCAGGCCTTACTGTTGATTTCAACCGTTTCGCCAACGCTGGCAGATGCGATCTTTCCTGTTGCAGGCACCTTTATTTGCTTCTACCTGCTGTTTCAACCCAAACTTGCCACGATCGCGGATATTTCTACCTCCATCCTGGGCTTGTTTTACGGCGGCTATCTGCCCAGTTACTGGGTCAGACTACGATCACTGGGACAAGCAACTGCCAGCAATCTACCCTTCGATGGTTATATTCCCCATGCTTGGGCAGATTTTCACAGCATGCCTCAGGGCTTAACCTGTACGCTGCTGGCGTTTGGCTGCATTTGGGCTGCCGACATTGGCGCGTATGTTTTTGGCAAAACCTTTGGCCGTACCCGCCTTTCCAATATCAGTCCCAAAAAGACCGTTGAAGGTGCCGTTTTTGGCGTAACGGGAAGTATTGTGGTCGCGATCGTTGGCTCCTGGTCTCTCCACTGGTCAGGCTGGCCGGTTACAGGTGCAGCGCTTGGCTTACTGATTGGTATTGCCAGCTTGTTAGGCGACTTGACCGAATCGATGATGAAACGGGATGCTGGCGTCAAAGATTCCGGGCAACTCATCCCTGGTCATGGAGGAATTCTCGATCGTGCAGACAGCTACGTCTTTACTGCTCCCCTGGTGTACTACTTTGTGGTTTTAGTCTTACCGTTGCTGCCGCAGTGAAGAGGGTCTGTGGGCACCGTCAAAAACTCTCTGCTTCCCCAGTTTCTCCTCGTGCCTTCTGCTCTTCTTCTGGCGTCACCATAATTTGCCCTTGACACCGAATTTGCCCCGGTTCCAAGCTAAGTGTTTGCAGCGAAACTTCAGAACCCAGGTCAAAGGTAAACCCATCCAGATCGCGTAGGGGCATTCCTTGTCGGGCTTTTGCATGAGGCAGCCAGTGAGGTCGATCGAGATGCAGCTTATTGCCATTACTTAGGCTCAGTCCTGTGCGAACCACAACACTCGTCGGTTGTCCACTGGTCGATAGAAGGGTTGCTGCCAGTGTGACTAGCCCATCTCCAAGTACCACCTGGGGGTCTTGCAAACGAATTTCTTCAAGAGCATGGTTCGTTAACGGGTCGTCTGTCGATCCGTCTGATTGCAATAGTGTCAACAAAAATTCGATGACTCCCTGCGCTAATAACGGTGCCTGTAGAGAAGCGTTTAAATCAGCTTCGTAGAGCAAAATATTGCCCGCAATCGGAAACGATTGAACGAGCCGTAGCGGCTTACCCCGAAGCACTTGAGCAAAATTTGTATAAATCTCCTCACCAACGATCGACACTTCACTAAGGTGTAAACCGCGATACACCGCCTTGCGAGCCGAAACCGAGACGCGCTTGATACTGCCAGACAAAAGCTGACGATCGCCCGCCTCAATGGCAAGCTGGAGGTCATCAACATGTTCCAATTGCGATCGCAGCCAAAGCCGGACTGCTGGCGATAGAACCTTGCTGATCAAACGGCTCGGATTGGGCATAGCAAACCTTAAACCTTGCACAAACATCAATACGCTACCTGGGCTAAGAGCATCGCTGAGTCAAGCCAGGTAACAACGCTTGAAACGACTGGGTTGTGGCCAAGCATTCAATCCGAAGGCTAACAGACCATAACCGAGTATACCGATTTGCGCCTAAAGAGCTAGCGGGTATTGACTTAAAACGCCCTACTAATCGGCATCCCAGACTTTAGATAGATGCAATCGACACTCAAAGCTCTCAACGCTGAGCGGAAAAACAGTGCGACTATTTCACTGCTCCCTGTGATCCCGCTCTCGTGATCCCGTGATCCCCTCAGTCGCTGTAATGTTATGAAATCATGACATTATGATCCCCGTGTTGCCTGAGAATGCGCATATATGCCTAAATTTCGCGGTTTAAACCCTTGACCCAATTTTTAGTTTGTCGCACTATGAGCCTAGCTGCGATCCCCGCACCTATGGTGTCGCAAAGCTTGTGACTTATCAGAAATTGCTGTTTAAACAGAAATGACTATCCATAGAAATGACCATCAACGAATCCTTACATTGGAGCGTGAACGATCATGACCAAAGAACGCCCGCCTCTCGAAGATATGACTCTACGGCAACTCCGCCGCGTTGCCAGCGAATACGGTGTTTCTCGTTATAGCCGTATGCGGAAAGAGCAGCTCCTCGCATCAATTCAAGAAATTCAACGCAGTCAAGGTTCATCAACCCCACCCCGACCATTGGAGGCTCAAGCAGAAGTGGAAGCAGCAAAATTTGATCTTGGACAGGACGATCGTGCGGGTGGGTCACTCTCCGCTGTCGATGAAGGTTTAGTTGATCTTCCAGCCGGCTATGGCGAGAGTCGCATTGTACTGATGCCGCGCGATCCACAATGGGCGTACACCTATTGGGACATCCCCAACGAACACAAAGAAGCGCTGCGCCGCCAGGGTGGGCTGCAAATTGCCCTTCGGCTTTACGATGTTACAGATGTCAACCTGGAGTACCAATCGCCTCACAGCATTCAGGAGTATCCCGGCGATGAGTTAGCGCGGGAGTGGTATTTGCCGATTCCTGTGAGCGATCGTGACTACGTTGTTGACATTGGCTATCGGTGTGCCGATGGACGGTGGTTAGTCTTGGCGCGGTCTGCGCCTGTTCGTGTACCCCCTGTTTATCCATCCGACTGGATTGATGATCAGTTCATCACCGTTGGTTGGGAAGAGCCTCTGGCTGGCAAGACCTTCCTGGAACTGGTACCCCCGAGCCGTCAAGCCGGTAGAGCTGGTGCTGGTGCAGGTACAGCTACAGGTAACGCTCTCTATGACCAAATCTTTGGCTTAGCCGCAACAACCGAAGCTCAACGAGTGGCTGGCTCCCTCTACGGCTCGATGCAGCAGGTGCCTGTGCATGAGCAAACCATTAGCTCCTATGTCTTCCCTTCAGGGGTAGGGATGTGGGCAGTGCCAACCACTTCAGGTCTAACGATGTCTGGTGTAGGCATGTCGGGCGTTGGTTTCTCTGCTTCTGCTCCACCGATTCGGCCCCGTCAGTTCTGGCTCATCGCCGATGCCGAACTCATTGTTTACGGTGCAACGGAACCAGACGCCACCGTGACGATCGGCGGTCGCCCTATCAAGCTGAACTCTGACGGTACATTCCGCTTCCAAATGTCATTCCAGGATGGACTCATTGATTACCCCATCCTGGCAGTAGCAGCCGATGGCGAGCAAAATCGTGCGATCCACATGAAGTTCACACGCGAAACGCCTGAGCGCAGGACAAACACCAAAGAAGAAGCTGTCCAAGAATGGCTCGTGTAAGCGTCTGAATTGATCATACTGGTTACTCCCTTGCCCTCGATCGTGCGATCGAGGGCTTTTTTTAACGAGGGGAGCAGGGGAACACGAGCGAGCCGCGCGATCGCGGCCAGAAGAATGCGCGGTTACGATGCAAAGTTGCTTAAATTGGGAAAGACCTTCGTTTTGACTGGTTTCATCCTGCACTTAGAGGTAACGCTGTATGGTCGAGCATCGCTTTCCAAACACCACATCAACGGCTAACAAAGCACTCGACGACGACTCTTATATGGACTACTTCTACGATGTTCCAGGGAGTATGCCAGGCACCCTCAATATTGAGTCCGACTCATCCCCACCCGTTATTGTGCTTATCGACTACGACGAAGCCAAAGCCATTCGACAAGAGGTCGCAACCCCTGAAGACTGTATTCCCTTCCTGGATAGCGAATCGGTCTCTTGGGTTGATGTCAAGGGATTGGGCAGCGAAGATATACTCCGTCGCTTAGGCCAGGTGTTTAGCCTTCACCCACTAGTTCTCGAAGATATTGTTAACGTTCCCCAACGACCCAAAATTGAAGAATATGACGAGCAACTACTCATCATTGCGCGCATGGTGACCATTAAATCCTCTGGCAATGGCTTTATCAGTGAACAGGTTAGTCTGGTCTTAGGTCGGCATTACTTGCTGACAGTGCAAGAAGAACCTGAGTATGACTGTTTTGGTCCCATTCGGGAGCGTATTCGGACTAGCAAAGGCACGATTCGCAAGCAAGGCTCAGACTATCTCGCATATGCACTGTTAGATGCCATCATTGATGGGTTCTTCCCCGTTTTAGAAGAGTATGGTGAGAAAATTGAAGAACTAGAAGATGAGGTGGTGTCCAATCCGTCGCGCCAGACGTTAGAAAAAATTCATGCGGTTAAACGTGAATTGCTCGGCTTGCGGCGTGCCATCTGGCCGCAACGCGATGCGATTAACACCCTCATTCGAGACGGTAGCGATTTAATCAGCCATGATGTTCATATTTATCTCCGAGACTGCTATGACCATGCTATTCAAGTGCTAGATATGGTAGAAACCTATCGTGAACTTGCAGCCAGTTTGATGGATGTTTACTTATCATCGGTTAGCAATAAAATGAACGAAATTATGAAGTTGCTTACCGTCATTTCGTCGATTTTTATTCCGCTCACATTCATCGCTGGCGTGTATGGGATGAACTTCGATCCCTCCAAGTCTCCTCTCAATATGCCAGAGCTTGATTGGTACTGGGGGTATCCTGCCTGCTGGGCTGTGATGCTGACGACCGCTCTCGGCCTTGTTTACTTCTTCTGGCGACGCGGGTGGTTTGAGAATCTTTCAACCGTTGCGCCTCAAGAAACAGCTTCTACTAAGAAATTGCCCGCTTTCTTAATGCGCCGATGAACCTTGTTGATCCGATCATTCTCACAGCTTATGTGTTGTGTATCATCTACTTTTTGTACCTCATTGTTGACGCCTTCAACGATGAGTTCACGGTAAAGTTGGATGCCGACTTTTTGAATCGTCAACTGGCTGAGCACAATCTACAGAGCTTAATCGCAATTAGCTTTAAATTTGATAGCCGTTATGAATTTGACAAGCTGAACCAGTTGGCTGTGAGCATTAGCAATAAGGCTAGCAATGAAAGAGTTGATGATAAACCGCACAGCATTTCCATCTATGTTGATTGGGATTACTGTGCGTTCACTGATTTAGAAGGTCGATCGCGTCGTGTCACCCGCTTAACGCCTGGTACAACCCTTGATCTGTTTCAAAGCCAAGTTTTTAGCACGATCGCGCCTAACACCACTTTGAAAGAATCGATCACAGCAGAAGATCTACTCCTTCGTAAGGGCGATCGTAAAACTGACAAACTTGATGCAGCTTTACCGCTCAATCTAGAGGTAGAAATCACCAAGCCTCTGATCGATCCAGCCGCCTTAAAGAAAAACGATAAATTTATGAAACGGTACGCTGACCTGGAATTTTTTCTGGGCTTAGCGTTACGCATCGTTGGTCCTAACCACTCAATCGGTGGCGATCGTGTCTATATTCTCTGTAAGTTTGTCATGCACAAGCTCCCTTGGACGGCTGGCCTACCGTGGAATCCGAAGAAATAGCGCAAAATGATCACTGGTCACTACCCCCTGAAGCAACCCAAAACTTTTACACTCCCCCTGCTTCCTCACAGACTAGACTAAAGACGGAGGAGAGTAGGCGCAGGCAGTTGCGGATTGTCGCCAAAACCGATGATTCGAGGAAAGTCCGGGCTTCCGAAAGACCAAACTTGCTGGGTAACGCCCAGTGCGGGTGACCGTGAGGATAGTGCCACAGAAAGATACCGCCGCCGAAAAGGCTAAAGGCTAAAGCATGTTTTTAGCCTTCATACTTTATCCTTTCAACGGTAAGGGTGCAAAGGTGCGGTAAGAGCGCACCAGCAGCATCGAGAGGTGCTGGCTCGGTAAACCCCGGTTGGAAGCAAGGCTGTGGAACAACGGTTGGTCTTTTACCTGTTCCATGCAGAGGTGGGGCTTTCTCATCTTTGCCCGTCCGCTTGAGGAACTTGGTAACAAGTATCCCAGATAGATAACTGCCCTCTTGAATGCTTGCATTTAAGACAACAGAACCCGGCTTATGTCCTGCTCTTCTCTACGAACAGTTTTTACAGTTCCCAAAACATCCAGGCAATGAACGGTCTGGCAGCTTGGTTTTACCTAACTTTGTTGATTCAGCAAAGAAATGTATAGATTCGACAAAGGGGCCTTAGTCCACTGTACGCCCTTTGGAACCTGCACTAGGATGAGGGCACCAGTAACTGGCTTGATGGTGTGTTCATTAAGCTTGGATTAGACAAGCAGCGTGAACAAAACAAAAGCGGTTAAGTGGCAGCGTTTATAAGGCAAGGGTGTGAGCAACCAAACCTCCCAGATCTTAGTAGCCGACGAGCTAGAAATAGCGTTGAGTTCTCAACAGCTACTAGCGGTGGGCGAGCATAAACGCAGTGGTTTGATTATTTGCAAAGCTCATCACGCAGAGTTTGCAGGTCCTGGCGCGATCGTCAGCACACCAGTAGAACAAGCCTGTATTGGTATCATCGCGATCGGTGAGCCTGAACTGATCCCTGTGATCACGGCCCAGCAGCGTCAAGCGGCTTACAGCCGTAGAATTCAATGGATTCGCTGGTTGCAAAAGATTACAGAAAACGCTGACGCTGTTCAGCGGACAGAGAAGCTCTTCGCTAATTTTGAAGAGTTTTTTGGTGCGCAGGCACTGTCAGCGTTATCGGATGAGGTGTTGGCCTTATTGATTGGTGTAATGCCTTTCACGATCGCGACGGTACGATCGCATCATCAAATTCCAGCACCATTAGAACCCGTTGCCACTGTAGACGAATCGAAAGACGAATCGAACAAGTTGAGCTCTGTTCGATTGCATGCAAATTCGTGGTACGGTCATCGTTCTCTATCGACTAAGACTTGCGCCAGCGTGTGGGCAGGGCTATACAATCTACCCAGTCGAGACTAGGTCGGGTAACGCTCTGGTTTTAAAAGACCGCATAGAAAAGACCTGATACACTGTCAGGCATGACACTCCAGTATCCCCGTCGCCAGAAGCAGCTTCAGAGCCTGGTGCAAAAGTTAGGACTCTCTGAGCAAGCGCCCATTCAATGGCAGTTGCTAGATTTGGCATTGACTCATCCAACCGTATCAACAACGGCTAATTATGAACAGCTTGAATTTGTCGGGGATGCGGTGCTGCGTCTGGCAACGGCTGTTTTTTTGCTGGAAACCTTGCCTGAGCTACCAGTAGGAGAGTTTGCGGCGCTACGCTCAGTGCTGGTGAGCGATCGCATTCTGGCGCAACTGGCGGCTAGCTACCACCTGGAGCAGTATTTACTCGTTTCAGACAGCGCGCTGAAAGATAAATTGGGCCAAGAATCGCGGTTAGCGGATGCATTTGAGGCTATGCTGGCGGCTCTTTATTTGAGTACGTATACGCTTGAGCTAGTGCGTCCCTGTCTGGATCATCACTTCCGGCAATTAGTGACGGAGATTCTGAATGATCCGGCTCGCCAAAACTATAAAGCAGCGCTTCAGGAATGGAGTCAGGCGCATTACAAAACACTGCCAGAATACCGAGTGATTCAAACCGTACCGTCGCACGATGATTCGCAGCGCTTTGTCGCCGAAGTTTGGTTGCGTGATGAGTGTTTGGGTCAAGGAAGTGGGCGATCGATCAAAGCCGCAGAACAGGCTGCTGCTCGGATGGCGTTTACGATGGTGAGCAAACGATTGCCGTAATCATTGCTCACTGAAAACTGGCTCCCTTGAGGTTTGGACGGGCTAGAGTAGGGCTGCCAGTACCAGGCTGGTCTAGCTATTTGTTGCTGATCCTACAGATGAAATGGAGTGACCGGACGCATCTCGCTGTAAGACGGTGCTAGTGCTGTCTCGATTATGTCCATTCGTCGAGGGCGTATCGATCGCGCTAGCAGGTTCTACAGGGACCTGCGCTTCTTGAGATGGCAGCCAGATGCGAAAGACGCTGCCTTGACCGGGTGTTGATTGGAATGAAACGGTACCACCATGCAGTTCAGCAAAGCGTTTGGTTAACGCTAGCCCCAAGCCTGTGCCTTCATGACGACGCGTTAAGGACGAATCGACTTGCTGGAAGGGGCGAAAGAGGAGATGCCAGCGCTCCGGCGGAATACCGATGCCTGAATCAGCGACTTCAAGGCACAGATAAGGGGTACTGGCATTGACAGGGCTGCGATCGGGACGTGCATCCTGCTCTAACTGATGACCGTAGCCAATGCGGCTACTTAACTTAACGTGCCCGCCTTCAGGTGTAAATTTCACCGCATTAGACAGCAGGTTAATGACCATTTGCCGTACGCGAAGCTGGTCAAGCACAACGCGACTGAGATGCTTTTCGACATCAATAGAAAGCGAGAGGCGTTTCTTCTCAGCGGCTGGTTGCACCATTTTCAGGCATTCCTGACATAAATCCTGAATGGAAACGGGTTGCAGGTTCAGTTCAAGCTGCCCGGCCTCAATTTTGGCGATGTTGAGCAGATCATTAATGATGTTGAGCAGATGTTTAGCGGAATCGTCTGCCTGCTGCAAGAGTTCAAGCTCTTCATCCCGGCTATCACAGCAACCGTCTTTAACCAGCCCAATGCAACCAAAGATGGCATTGAGAGGAGTTCTCAGCTCATGTGAGGTAGTCGCTAAGAATTCGCTCTTCATCTGGTTCGCTGCTTGCGCTTCCTGCCAGGCCGTCTCCAATTCTTCTGCCCGTTCTTCAAGACGCTCAACCATATTATCGAGCGCTCCAGCGAGCTGATTAATTTCTTTAATTTTGAAGTTTTTGGGTGCCTGGTGAGGTAATTGGCGTTGGTAAATCTGAAGGGCATAGCCACCGAGTTGTTCCAGTGGTCGTGCCAGATCACGGGAGATGTAGATGGTTGCTAGCAGGTTAGCGCCCAGTAAGCCCAGAGTAAGTACTAGAAGGACTTGCTTAATGTCTTCTAGTCCTGAGAGGGCATTTTCAAGGGGCGCGACTGCAAGTACGACCCAGGTGCGATTTTCACCTGGCGTCAGAGAAACCTGAATACGGTTGTAGCCTGCTAACCATTCTGTATTGCTGTCTTCAAAAGAGGCTAGGTGGAGAAAATCTTCTCGCCCCGCGATCGCGCTATTGACAATTTCTTGAAGCCTGGGTGCATCTCCTTCTTGCTGAATGTTACGACCAATGCGATCGGTTTTGGGGTGAGCAAGAATAGTGCCATCTTCGTCGATGACTACGGTATAGCCAGAGAGAGACCCTGGCTGGCTGGTTTCCTGACGGTGTACCGCCCATTGAACGCTCAGAGCATAGCGCAATCGACCAAAGGAATCGTATACCGGTGCACTGAAGACAAGATCAAGCTGTCTTAAAGGCGCTGATTGCCTAACAGTCCTGGTTCGGCTAATTGGTGAGACTCTCACACTGGCGAGTGGCGCCCGCATCACCTGACTCTGGCTGGGCCAGAGGTTATCGTACACCTGACTGATCGATCGGTTACTACAGGTGCTGCCATCAACTTGCCCGGTTTGAATGTTAATCAGTTGTACACATTGAACGCCTTTGGGGAGCCAACGATTCAGGCGGGTGACAAATTCTTGCGGTTCCTGGACTTGATCCAGCTTAGTTGAGAAATCCTCGCTGGCAGTGACGAGATTCGATCGCATCACTTCGATCAAATCTCGCATATTTTCACCCTTACGGACGGCGCTTTCGGTCAAGTTCTGACGCGCCGTTTCTACCATACTGGAGCGAACTTTTTTGTATGCCACTAATTCTCCCGTCAGCAAAACGGGGATGCTCAGCAGCAAAATTCGCGACAGCAGGATGCGGCGAAACGAAGACTGACCTGGTTTAGCCATAGGACGTTTAAACTGAAGTGCGATACCCAATAGCAACCACGATCAATCGGAGTAGATCCACCATAGGATCAAACTCAGCCCTGGCGCACCCATCCTTATGCGCAACCCTCACTAGGCTCTTTGGAGCGCTATTGAAAGAGGGCTATCCACAATTATTACAACGGTTGTACCGATTATTCCAGTTGAACGCAGATTTAAACATCAAGTTGAGCTCACCTGATCATACCTTCGATCGGCCTCAAACGGCGGTCATCCTTGCCATGAGCGCCGATGGAAAGATCGCCGATAGAAGCCGTACGGCGGCACGTTTTGGCTCTGCTAACGATAAAGCCCATTTAGAACGACACGTCGCGCAGGTCGATGGCGTTTTGTTTGGGGCAGGTACGTTAAGAGCCTACGGCACAACGCTAAGGGTCAGGCTGCCTGAACTATTAGAGCAACGCCGGCACCAAGACAAACCGCCACAGCCAGTCCATGTGGTTTGTTCTCGATCAGCCCTGCTCGATCCCCAACTTCCCTTTTTTCGACAGCCTGTTCCCCGCTGGTTGTTGACGACCACAGCAGGTGCGCGGCACTGGCAAGAAGGAGAACACTTTGAGCGAATTCTTGCTGTAGAGACGGCAACTGGAGTGATTGCGTGGCAGGAGGCGCTACAGCAGTTATGGTCTTTAGGATTGAGAACCCTGGCGGTGTTGGGGGGTGGTACCGTGGTTGGCGCGTTGCTAGAAGCAGACCTACTGGATGAGTTGTGGCTTACAGTTTGCCCACTACTATTAGGCGGAGCCCAAGCCCCGACACCGATCGATGGCACCGGCTTAGCAGCAGCATTAGCGCCTCGTTTACAGCTTTTGGACGTGAGAACGATCGAGGATGAAGTATTTTTGCACTACAAGGTGAAGAGGTGAATTTAGTTTTGAGTTTTGAGTTTTGAGTTTTGAGTTTTAGCCTTCGGTCTCCTAACTCTTAACTCTTAACTCCTAACTCTTAACTCTCAACTCCCGCCCCCCTCACTCCCGATGCCAATGTATTACGCTGTATGAAGTCCTTCAGTCCTCGTATGGTGAAACCATTGACGCCTCGCTACACGATCGCCTGGATTAATTCCCTTGACGACGTTCCCCAAGCCGCCTGGGACGCTCTTGCGATGCCACTACAAACGCCTTTTTTTGAGTGGGAGTGGCTACACAATATGGAGACATCGGGTAGCACGACTGCCGAAACGGGTTGGCTGCCAAATCATTTGACGCTTTGGCGTGACCGTCAATTGTTGGCAGTTGCTCCCCTTTATGTGAAAGGGCACAGCTATGGGGAATTTGTGTTTGACCACCAGTGGGCAGATGTCGCAGCCCGTTTGGGGGTTGAGTATTACCCAAAGCTGTTGGGCATGTCGCCCTTTACCCCGGCAGAAGGCTACCGCTTTTTAATCGCTCCTGGGGAAGACGAAGACGAACTAACGGGGTTGATGGTAAGCGCGATCGACCAATTTTGTATTCGCAACAAGATTTCGGGCTGCAATTTCCTCTATGCCGACCCAGAGTGGCGCATCACGATGGAACGTCACGGTTTCACCAGTTGGCTGCACCATAGCTTTATCTGGCAGAATCAAGACTACAAGACCTTTGATGATTACCTGGGTGCGTTCAACGCGAACCAGCGCCGCAATATTAAGCGTGAACGTAAAGCCGTTGAAAAAGCAGGGCTAACAGTTCGCACCCACACAGGAGACGACATTCCACAGTCGCTCTTTCCGTTGATGTATCGCTTCTATAGTGATACATGCGACAAATTTGGCTGGTGGGGCAGCAAATACCTGACTCCCACCTTCTTTGAGCAGCTTTATCCGAACTACCGCGATCGCGTGCTCTTTGTGGCGGCTTACGACGAGAAAAAGACCCAACCGATCGGGATGTCGTTTTGCCTCACAAAAGGCGCTAACCTCTATGGGCGTTACTGGGGATCATTTCAGGAGATTGATTGCCTCCACTTTGATGCGTGCTATTACACCCCGATCGAGTGGGCAATCAACCACGGTATCAAAACATTCGATCCCGGTGCGGGTGGACGGCACAAAAAGCGGCGCGGCTTTCCAGCAACGCCCAACCACTCGCTTCATCGCTTCTACGATCCTCGGCTGATGCAAGTTTTCCAGTCTTACATTGGTCAGGTAAACGACCTGGAACAGCGAGAAATGGATGCCATCAATCAAGGCTTGCCGTTCAAGCAAGAGGATGATGAGGTGGACTGTAAGTAGGAGGCAGAAGGCAGAAGGCAGAGGGCAGAGGGCAGAGGGCAGAGGGCCGGAGCGGGCGGGGGAGCGAGGGAAGCAGGATTACGCCCTATACCCGATCCCCTACACCCTACACCCCATCTCCACTGCTGGGGCGGGCTCAGCCAAATGGAGTCAGAAGGTGGGAGGTGGGAGGTGGGAGGTGGTTTGGGTGTATGGTCATGAGCAATGAAGACACTATCTTTAGCCGCGATCGTCCTTGCTGGTGGAAAAAGTAAGCGCATGGGACGGGACAAAGCGCTACTGCCGATTAATGGCGTTCCCTTACTTCAGCGGGTCTGTAATGCTGCGATGCAGTGCACGTCGATCGTCTATGTCATCACCTTTTGCCCAGACCAGTATCGCGCGATCGTGCCAGCGACCTGTCGCCTACTTCAAGAACAGGCATTAGCAGGCGGAACTGAGCCTCATGGCCCGCTAGTTGGCTTTGCTCAAGCACTAGAGGCGATGCAACGTGAAGGACTCCAGACAGAATGGGTGCTGTTGCTGGCATGTGATATGCCGCGCCTATCGGGTGTAACGCTATGTCATTGGAGCAAGCAACTCGCTATGGCAGAAGACGCGATCGCCCTTTTACCCAAAGACCCAAAAGGCTGGGAACCGCTGTGTGGCTTCTACAGAACCAGTTGTTTGGCAAGTTTGCAGGCTGCGATCGCGCGCGGCGATCGCTCCTTCCAACGCTGGCTTACCCAAATTCCTGTGAGAGAACTGCGGCTAGATAACCGTCACATGCTTCTTAACTGCAACACACCCCAAGATCTGGAAAACCTCAGGAGCGAAGAGTAAACCGTTGCTGGTTGTTAGGTCTTTGGCATCGACCCTTCGTCAAGATCACGGTCTTCACTCTCAACACTCCAATTCGGGGGGCTTGGGGGAGTTAGGACCCCAAAAAGCGGGGGACAAAGTGTTTTCTGCGTCGCTTTGCCGAAGAAAACACTTTGGTAGGGGGGAAGTCCCCCGGACACCATCAACCAACGAAGCCAAGATCTTTGAACAGAAGTCTTCTTGCTTCCCACTCAACTCGACGCACTTGTATAAAATCGCAGTGCAAACCGCCAAAACGCAGCAGAAGCAAAAAGCAGCACGATCGCCAACACCCCCGCCGCCAACGTCCAACCCACTTCCCCCCGACCCAAAATCACCTCTGCCGGAACCGTCGTTAAAAACGCCACCGGCACCACAAACGTAAAGAAAAAACGGTACGCCGTTGGATACGCCACCATCGGATACCGTCCTGCTTCCAGCAACCCCCGCAACACTTCCGTCACGTTGTAGATTTTGACAAACCAGATGCTCATCGCGCCTAAGATAAACCAGAGGCTATAGAGGATCAGAAAGCCAAAGGTAATCGGCACCAGACTCAACAAATAGTCACTCACCCGCAGCCCCAGTTTTGCTCCTGCAAAGATCACCACAACCAGCCCAAACACCAAATCGGGTACACCCCACGGTGAGACAGTATGTGCCGAAAGCCAGAACTGCGAGCTAATCGGCTTTAGCAGTACAAAATCTAACGTGCCCTCTTGAATGTGGCGCACAATGCGGTTTAGATTCGGTGCCAAAAAGGTACTGGAAAACCCCTGCAAGACGGTAAACACCCCCACGACAACTAACGCTTGCTCCCAGTTCCAATTTTGAAAGGAGTAGCCCGTCCGGTAAAACAGAAACAGCCCAAACAAACTTCCTGCCAGTCCACCCAAACTGCTGAGTGCTGCCAACAAGAAGTTGAGCCGATATTCTAGTTCCGCCGCAATCGCCGTTGCCCAAAACAACCGCAACACTTTCCAGTAGCGTTTCATTGGTTTTGCCTACATGCTCCTGATCAGGCTAACAAGAAATGATGATCCGCAACTGAGCGATCGAGCGTTAAACAGCAAGGATGCCACCGAAACCAGCAACAGTCCTGCCTCAGAGGCGGACACTCCGCTGTTGGAACACCCCATTCTGGTTTTAACCGCGAGTCTTTCTATTTCAAACGAGGACATTCCTGTTTCAAACGAGAATACTCCTGTTTCAGACGAGACCATTCCTGTTTCAGACAAGACCATTTCTACCTCAAGTGAAAACGCTTCTGTTTCAAGTGAGAACATTTCTGTTTCAAGTGAAACCATTCCTGTTTCAAATGAGAATATTCCAAGGCAAAACCGCAGCATTCCTGTTTGAGATAAGAAAAGTGCGACTTTAAACAGGAAGACTCTAAGTTTTTCTTAGACTTGTCCAGAACAAAAGGCGATCGCTCCTGTTTGCGGACAGATCATTGCCCCTCAAAACCCAAAATCCCTGATTCAAACCACAATCCGCCTGTTTCCACCCGTTTGTCAAGACGTTACATGTAACATCCCGACAAACGAAAGACTGTGAAGCGTTGAACGTCGAGCAGGTTTAGAGAAAAGTCTAGCGAGAGCAGAAAAACGATTGAGGCGAGGCACATGATTTCTAAAATCGAACAATCCATCAACGTTAATCCAACCATTTCCACATTGCTGAATGAACTCGGTGAAGAGTGTGAAAAGCCCTGCCAGATGACTAACCTTTAGCGTATGGACACCCTAAAAATCTACGACAACGAAGCAGGTAAAATATTAACCGTTTGGTTCGACGATCCTCAGAAAGAATTTCTCGCAGAAGAAACCGAAGATGAAGTGATTCTAATCAAAGATCAAGCAGGTCATGTCATTGGCTTTGAACGACTTAACTACACTCCATCTAACGCCGAACTCCTACAAGTCGAACTGCTGAAAGTTTAGTGAAGTGTTACTTTGGCTGCGACACTCAACCTGTAACAATGTGCTCTAGCGATCGTGGGTCTTTCACTCGGCTAGAAGCGCTGAGCACCTCTAAACCCACCACATTCCCAGCCTCGTCATAGTCCAAAATGATGCCTGACGAATCTTCATTACTTTCTTCGATTTGGGCATCGTTCAACACAATCCGTAATATGTCGGTTTCAGCGTCATAGATTACTTTCATGCGTCCCTCCAATATCGAGCAATCTGACTGGTTCGATAAATTGTGAGAACGATCGCAGGATGAGTACTATCCGCCACGATTGCACGTACTAAATATGCTTTGCCGTTCTCAAAGGTAAATTGCGACTGATACGCCTTCTTTCCATCCCGATCTTCAACAACCTGCTGTGGATTCTGCAAAACTGAGTCTACAAATTCTCTCGGAATCTTTCGCCGCTTTAGCTCTTCTTCAGCATGGCGTGAAATGTAGAAGCTCATTTGACCTGCTGAACGATTAAGATGAGCGTTTGTTCAACTTAATGAATGACAGTATAAAGATCCCCTGTTTCCTTAGCTTGACCAATGCGGATGAAAGGACTTGAACCTTCACTTCTTACGAAACTAGAACCTAAATCTAGCGCGTCTACCAATTCCGCCACATCCGCTTATCTGGCTTAACTACTATAGCAAAGGTCTGCCGTGCGATCGCGAATCGTTTGCAGCATCCGAATGATCGTACCTATGGTGCGCGTTTACCCGCAGGTTTGATGAATTCCGCATCATCGCTTAAGGTTATAGAGTCTCTCTTTTTAAGAGAGTGCGTCATGCTTTAGAGTGTGCGATCGCGGCTACGAGTCGCTACAGCTCACAGGCGATCGACCTCGCTGAGATGCTAGTCTTCGAGTAATCCAGTCTGCTTATTCAGTTTCAAGCTTTAGTTTCAAGGAAAATCATCTATGACTGCTACTCCCGTTCGTCCGACAGAACAAAAACACGAAGTCAAAGACCTGTCCCTCGCGCCTTTGGGACGGCAGCGGATTGAATGGGCAGGGCGAGAAATGCCAGTTTTGCGGCAGATCCAGGAGCGGTTTGCCAAAGAAACACCTTTGAAAGGGATTCGTCTAGTTGCCTGCTGCCATATCACAACTGAAACGGCTCATTTGGCGATCGCGCTCAAAAATGCTGGTGCAGATGCAGTTCTGATTGCCAGCAACCCGCTTTCCACTCAGGATGACGTGGCCGCGAGCCTGGTTGCAGATTACGGCATTCCTGTGTTTGCCCAACGCGGTGAAGATAGCGAAACTTACCTCCGCCACGTGCAAATTGCCCTGGATCATCGTCCCAACATCATTGTGGATGACGGTTGCGATGTCGTAGCAACAATGGTGCAAGAGCGCCAACAGCAGCTTCCTGAACTAATTGGCACCACAGAAGAAACCACCACTGGGATCGTACGACTACGCGCCATGTTTAAAGCGGGTGTGCTGACCTTCCCCGCCGTGAATGTGAACGATGCAGATACCAAGCACTTCTTTGACAACCGTTATGGCACAGGTCAATCGACCTTAGATGGCATCATCCGCGCCACAAACATTCTGCTGGCAGGCAAGACGATCGTTGTCGCGGGCTATGGCTGGTGCGGTAAGGGTACTGCCCTTCGCGCACGCGGGATGGGTGGCAACGTCATCGTGACTGAGATTGATCCCGTACGGGCGATCGAGGCTGTTATGGATGGCTTCCGCGTAGTGCCCATGTCAGAAGCGGCCAAACATGGCGACATCTTTATCACCGTCACAGGCAACAAGCACGTCATTCGCGGTGAGCACTTTGAAGCAATGAAAGATGGCGCGATCGTGTGCAACTCTGGTCACTTCGACATCGAAATTGACCTCAAGGCACTGGGCGCACAAACGACCGAAGTCAAAGATGTGCGGAACTTTACACAGGAATATCGTCTCAAGAGCGGTAAGTCGATCGTCGTTTTGGGCGAAGGTCGTCTGATTAACCTGGCAGCAGCTGAAGGTCATCCCAGCGCCGTGATGGATATGAGCTTTGCCAACCAGGCTCTCGCTTGTGAGTACCTCGTCAAAAACAAAGGCAAGCTAGAACCGGGCATTCACTCAATTCCTGTAGAAGCCGATAAGGAAATTGCACGTCTGAAGCTTCAAGCTATGGGCATTGCGATCGACTCGCTCACACCAGAGCAAATCGAATACACCAACTCCTGGACATCCGGCACCTAATCGCTCAGTTGGGGTTGAGGCAGTGCCACAACCCCGATCTCAAGCAAAGATGACTGTAAGGGCATAACACTGTCATGCCCTTTTGATTTGCCCTTTTGCCTTTGAACCCTGAGCCTGGCGACTTTGTGCGTGTCCTACTTCCGTGGCTTAAACAACACCTCTGGATCTTCAAGTTCGGCATAGTCGATGAAGGAAGCAGAGCGCGATTCGGTTGTGTTAAAGCGCGCGAGTACTTCAGGATGAATGGGATCAAGGGCACGCGATCGATGGCTCACGTAAAAAGTGAAGTTGATGCTGCCGACCCGAATGCGATCGCCGTCCTTAAGGATGCGACGTTGCTGAATCCGTTCACCGTTGACAAACGAGCCGTTCATGCTGTTGAGATCAATAAGCTGGAAGCCAACGTTTTGCATGTATAAAAGCACCGCATGGCGGCGAGACATGGCGCGGTCTCTTAAGGGAATGGCAGCTTCTCGGTTGCGCCCGATCGTCCAGACCATCTGGGGTTGAGCCAGTGTTTGCGACTCGTCTGGCAAATTTGTAATGATAAAGGCCTGTTTTCCCTGCACCACTCCCTGAATGTATTTCAGCGACTCAGATGGCGTTTCAACCGCTTCAGCTTCTGATGTGCCTGCGGGTAAATCCATCATTAATGTTGCGGCTTTCGCTAACGAAGCATCATCTCCGTCAGCAAAGAGGTCGAATGGCTCCGATGGTACGATCGGTGCGACTGATGCAGCGTCTACAAAAGGTTGCGGTGCCGTTGGCTGTCGCTGATTTTCAAAGCTAAGATTCGAGTTCATTCGCGCTTTTAAACAATGGGTACGTGACGACCTTCTCGGTTGTGGTTAGAGTGCCCTGGTAGACTTCTCGGTCTAACGGTAACTGCCATTCCAGTGGACAGAAGTTGAACTGGCACGAGTCTAATCTTGTTGGTGGCGCAGTCAAAAGTTGATCGCTTCCTTAAGCTGGTGGATGAGTTAGCAACAGTGGCAAAGGGCTGCCCAAAAAATTTATACTCGCAACACTATCGTTTATGTACTCTGTTTAAGCCCTTCTTGCTGGCAGGATAGAGGTGGGGTATTCACGTATCCCCTTACAGCATGGTGAAAGCAGAGTTATGGCGCTAATTGTTCAAAAGTACGGTGGCACATCGGTTGGGTCGGTCGAGCGGATTCAAGCAGTGGCACAGCGGGTCGTGCAGGCCGTTAAGGCGGGCAACTCCCTGGTCGTGGTTGTGTCAGCAATGGGCAAGACGACGGATGGGTTGGTGAAGCTAGCCAATGAAATTTCCCCTAACCCCAATCGGCGGGAGATGGATATGCTGCTTTCGACGGGAGAGCAGGTGTCGATCGCCCTTCTCAGCATGGCGCTCCAGACGTTAGGGCAACCCGCTATTTCACTTACCGGGGCACAGGTTGGCATTGTCACCGAAGCACAGCACACACGCGCGCGCATCCTGCAAATCAAGACAGAACGGTTGGAGCGCCATCTCAAAGAAGGTAAGGTGGTCGTTGTCGCTGGCTTTCAAGGCATTAGCGATACTGACGATCTGGAAATTACCACGCTTGGCCGAGGAGGCTCGGATACCTCCGCTGTTGCCCTTGCCGCTGCCCTACGCGCCAGCTTTTGCGAAATTTATACCGATGTTCCTGGCATCTTGACCACTGATCCGCGACTGGTGCCTGAGGCGCAACTGATGGCAGAAATTACCTGTGATGAAATGCTGGAACTTGCCAGTTTGGGCGCAAAGGTGCTCCATCCCCGCGCGGTGGAAATTGCGCGTAATTATGGGATGCCCCTCGTTGTGCGATCGAGCTGGACGGAAGAACCGGGCACATGGGTTGTATCGCCCACTCCCCAGGTACGATCGCTGGAAGGCTTAGAGCTGGTGCATCCGGTTGATGGAGTGGAGTTCGATACCGATCAGGCAAAAGTATCCTTGCTGCGAGTGCCCGATCGCCCCGGAGTGGCGGCACGTTTGTTTGGCGAAATTGCGGCCCAAAGCCTGAACGTCGATTTGATCATTCAGTCTATTCATGAGAGCAATACCAATGACATTGCCTTTACCGTCACGAAGCCATCGCTCAACCAGGCAGAAGCTGTCGCCAGCGCGATTCTGCCCGCTCTCAGCACGGATGTAGACCATCCCGACGGTGAAGCGGAAGTGCTGGTAGAGCAACAAATTGCCAAAGTGGCGATCGCGGGTGCGGGGATGATTGGCCGTCCCGGTGTAGCCGCACAGATGTTCTCAACCCTTGCTGCTGCAGGCGTGAACATCCGCATGATTTCTACCTCTGAAGTCAAAGTGAGCTGTGTCGTTGATGCGACCGATTGTGATCGAGCGATCGCAGCCCTTTGCGCTACATTCGATGTGAGACAATCAGCCGTCAACGCCCACACGGGTACAGCCTCTACATCCCTACCCCAGGCTGCACCGCCCGTTCGAGGTGTTGCCCTCGACCTCAACCAGGCACGCTTAGCCATTCGCCATATTCCCGATCGTCCTGGCATGGCAGCCGAACTGTTTCAACTGCTAGCCGCCCAGCAAATCAGCGTTGATATGATCATTCAGTCGCAGCGCTGCCGGGTTGTGAATGGCATCACCACACGCGATATTGCGTTTACAGTTGGGCAGATAGACGCAGAAGTCGCCCGTACGGTGTTAGAACAAGCGGCTCCCAAGTTGGGCTGTGGCGAAATTGTGGTCGATCGTGAAATCGCTAAAGTCAGCATTGTTGGGTCTGGTATGGTGCATCAGCCCGGAACCGCCGCACGTATGTTTGAAGCGCTGGCAAAGAATCAAATCAATATTCAAATGATTGCTACATCTGAGATTAAAGTAAGCTGCGTTGTGGCAAAAGACGATGGCATCAGAGCGTTGCAACTCATTCACGCTGCCTTTGATCTCTCTAAACAGTCGCAAGCTGAGACTGTAACTTACCGCGGTGCTTAATTGAAGCAGCCCCAATCCTAACAAGATGGGTGTGGGGTGTAGGGTAGTGGGTCTAGTGGATGTAGATGAACAATGAAAGGTACCGATCGCCGAGAGTAAATCCCTCAGGCGATCAGAGCCTTCTAGAAAATGGGATGCTTGAAATTTGCAGCGTCCCTGGTCTATCGTCCCATTGTCCCTGTCCCTGTAGAACCACCAGTCGGTGTCGTTGAAGCACCCGGTGTGGTGGTACTTTGACCAGAAGGGGTTACCCCAGGAGCCGTCTGATAGGTGCCAGGCGTTGTACCCATACTACCAGGTGTCGTCTGTGAAGCCCCAGGCGACGTGATCGTATTGCCATACGATCCGCTAGGCGTCACACCTGTAGGAGACGAAGTCCCGCTTGGCAGACCATAAGGCCTTGACCCAGATGGTGTTGTAACAGAAGTCCCGTAGGATGGTGTTACCACACCATAAGGACCTGACGGAGTTGTTGTGCCACTACTACCATAGGGCGAAGTTCCTGTAGTGCCGTAAGGCGAGGTTGTTCCTCCTGTAGTCCCATAGGGCGAAGTTGTGGTAGTGCTACCAGGAGTAGCGGTCACGCCACTAGAAGGAGAGGTAGGCGTTATCCCGGTTGAAGGAGAGGTGGGTGCTACTCCAGTGGAAGGAGACGTGGGTGTTACTCCAGTGGTGCCACTTGAACCCGATGGAGCCACTCCAGTACCACCGGTACTACCAGCACCCGCACCAGCGCCAGCACCACCTACCTGGGCCTTAACCTGTAAAGCCGAAAGTGCAGCAAACGAGGCGACGCCGATCGCGCCTGCAAAAATAGCCAAACGCTTTAGCTGTTGCATTTGAGATCAATTCCATCACGCTCTACACCCTTAATCTAAGAAAGGGCGCACGAACTTCCACCTACCTGTGGTCATAACCGAATTCGCCTATGCGCTCCGTCATGGGCTATGACCACAGCGGGATGAAGACCTGTAGACCCGTTGCCTAGTCTGCCTTTTACTTTTGCATATCATCCCGTTGCGGCAGGATTACTGTTACCGTCGTGCCTTGCTCCAGCGCACTCTCGATCTGGATCTGTCCCTGATGGTTTTCGACGATCGCTTGCGCAATGGCTAACCCCAAGCCTGAACCAGCCGCCGACGTTTGGGTACGTGCTTGATCCACACGGTAAAACCGATCGAACAGACGAGGAACCGCTTCTGGGGGAATGCCAATACCTGTATCACTGACGCTGATCTGTAAGAAGGGATTGCCCAATCGCCGCACGGGTTGGAGTTTCACCAGCACCTTGCCACCAGAGGGCGTGTACTGCAATGCATTGCCAACCAGGTTTGTAAACAGGCGCGCAAGCTGATCCCGATCGGCGTGCAGCAAACACCAGGCTTCCTGATTCGCGGTGGAAGAAGGCGCGATCGTGGTGGTATTCGATGCTGGCAAGGCCGTTCCCGTCATGTCGCTTTGGTTCATGGCTGCGCTGATGGCACCACTTTTGACCATTGGTTCAATCAGGCTCAGGTCAAGCTGGATGCCCTTCTCTTCGGCAAGCGTCTGTTGTTCTTCAACCACATCTCGCAACAGACTGTCCAGTGGGACGCTCACCCAGCGAGCTTGCACAATGCCGCTATCCTGCCGTGCGAGAAACAGCAGATCATCCACCAAGCGCCCCAACCGTCGGGTGAGTCGCTCCACCACTTTGAGATGCTGTTGCTGCATTTGCGGGTCGGGGTCGGGGTCAGCCAGCGCTACCTGAACATTGGTTTGAATAATCGCGATCGGATTGCGTAGTTCATGGGAGGCATCGGCTGTAAACTGCTTTAACCGTTGATACGACTCGCGTACAGGCTCCATCGCCAAGCCAGACAAAAACCACCCGATCGCAGCAACAACAGCCACCATTAGTCCAATGCCCAGCAGCAAATCAAGCACCAATTGGCGTACAGGCTTCGTCACCTCAAACCAGGGATGGCTGACACGCAGATAGCCCAACACCTGCCGACCCACCTCAATCCGTTGCGTTACCTGCCGCAGAATGAGCGAGTCTGGTGAAGCCGTGGCGGGTTGCTTACTGCTAGTGGTTAGTTGTCCTTGCCCAAATGGATGTTCGGATTGTGGAGCTAGCGTACTCCTGTCCTGCGCATCGGCGGCGCGTAAGGCTCCGTTGACACCTCTCACTATGCGAACCGTTTCACCATTGTTGTTCAGATGCAGCGGAATCTGCAAAGGCTCTGAAAGGGTTGACCAGAGCAAATCACCTGTAGGGCTGAACCATTCCAGATCGATGTGATCATCTTCACCCGTTGCCGCGTTATCTCGAAAGCTTGCTTCCACGTTGACCCGTAGCGCCCCACCTTCGGAGTGAGGGTTTACGGGCTCAATGACGAGCGATCGCCCCACAACTTCCACCACATGATTCAACGTGTCATCAATGCGTTCAATCAATGTCTCGCGCACGTAGAGATAAACGCCACTGGCAAAGAGCAGCAAGAGCACGGCTGTAACGGTGGTGTACCAGAGTGCAAGCCGACGACGGGTCGTTTGAAACATGGGTTTAGAGTTGGCGATGCGGAGTCTATCAGGAAAAACAAGTGCACCAGTCAATGCATTCTAATGATCTATAGCGTGACACAGCCGATCGCGTTGCATAACACGCTCATTCCCAGGATTCGAGTTCAGTCACCCAATATTGCATCAGAGCCGCGATTTGCGATCGTCGGGCTTCAAAGGTTGCAGCTACCCAAATAAACACCAGTCCCAACACAATACCCAATGCCCATAACAGCAGCGAGTAATCGTCGATAAAGCGCCACAGTTGTCGCAAAACCTGGATCATAAAGACAGCCGTCCCAACGAACAGAAACGCTCGGACTCGCAACAACAAGCCAGCCACAATGAACCCAAGCTGAAGACCGATGCTGAGAAACCCCGGTAGAAGCGCTGGCGCACCTTCAATGCCAATCTCTGCCTGATAAAACGCGGTTAGGCAGACCAGTGCCGTTGCTAAACTTCGCAGTAAATGGCGCTTGTCTCGATCACTCGACGATCGCAACCCTGGATCGACTTGCGCGACATACAGCAGCGACGCACTGATCAAGGCAGCAAACCACAACGGCTCTCCTGTTCCCACATCATTCAGCCATCGCAGAACTGCCCAATCTGCCAGCAGCACGCTGATGTAGCTGAGACGTACCTGCCGTTCTGCCTTTGCCAACCAGGCATAGAAGGCCGCCACGATGAACAAGCCTTGAATGGCGATCGAGCCAATGGTTAGGACAGTCGCCAGGATGGGGAGTATGGCCGCTGATCGTCGCCACGGTTCGCGCTGCCATCCCCAACGTCGCCAGGGTGCTTGATAGAGAACAAAGGCAACACTTGCAGCGATCGTCCCTCCCCATGTCAGCAGTACCGCATCGGGCAAGAACTGATGGAGGAGATACGTGAGGGCGACGATCGCTTCAACAATGCCTGCGTAAGTCCAGGTGGGGAGTAGGGAGTGGGGAGTGGGGAGTGGGGAGTGGAGGTATGAACGTTGGCTCCTGACTCCTGACTCCTGGCTCCCTTGCCATCGCTCATTCCCCATCGCCAACGCATACGCTGCTAGCGCCGCGGCAATTCCCGCCCATAGCCATGCACCAGAAGCACTTAGAGAGCTAACAAGGGCAAGTGGCATGAGCGCACTGCCTAATGCCCAATGCAGATGTGCGATCGCCGACACCTCCTGAACCGAAAGCCGCAAATAAGGAATCAGCCAACGTTGTAGGAGCCGAACGACAATGGCGATCGCTGCTGCCAGCCCGGCCATGAGTACAAACCCATCTCCTGCCTCGCCTCCTTTTGCTTGTGAGAGTTGATAGATCAGCAGTTCGTATGCGGCGATCGTCCCACCCAACAATGAAAGGTAAAGGAGTGGTCTGAACGGTTTTCGCCGCCCTACGCCAGTGCCAACAAGCACTGCTGCCAAGGTGTAAAGCCCGGTTGTAGCGGTGAAAGAACGGTGCTGGAGAAATAGTCCGACCAGGGCGTAGAGCAGCGGAATCACATTACAACTGGAATGGGGAAAAGGATAAAGGCTAAAGGATGAAGGATCAGTTGGTTCTGCCGCCAGATCGTTACCTTCGATCGCTCGGCTCCTGCCTTCTGCCTCCTGCCTTCTACCTCCTGCCTTGACCGTCCACCAATCACCCAGCAGTTGCGTTCCCAACCCCAACGCAAGATTCGCGATCGCCACTGCATCCAGCGATCGTCCCATCAGCGAGACAATGCCTGTGACAACAAGTTCCAGGCTCCAGGCGATCGCGTAGAAGCCAGTATTTTGGGGGCGTTGCCAGGTGCGATAACTGGTGGCGACGAAGAGTATGCCAGCGGCGGACAAATACTCCCAATGAGGAGAATCGAGCTGGATGTAGACGACCAGACGGCAGAGCGTGAGGACGGTTAAGGCGACTACAGAAAGGGCGATCGCCCATCCATCGACTGCTTGTCGATAAAAAGTCGCCAACACTGTTTCACGACGCTTCAACCAGTCCCACAGTAGCCAGAGCAGCAGAAGGGCGATCGTCAACAGATTAACGCTCAACCCAACGGTAAGCGTGTCTTTGAAGATCTCCCAGACCGCATTGGTGGCGAAGGCTAACCCAAAGCCAACGGTCACTACAGCCGCAAACAACTGTCTTAGCTGATGCGTATTGATCAATATCAGCACGACTGCCGCCCCTGACCCCGTCAGCCGTGCAGGAGCAGAATCAAACATCAAGACTTGCACTAAGAACAGGGCAATGACGCTCAGAACACTCGCTACTCGTCGCTGCGGCAACGATCTGCGGCTCCCCAGGACTGTTAACGCGATCGGCGTGACTAGCCACATACTGCCCCAGGTCGGCGAATTGCCAAAGATACGGTTCACAAGATCCCAAAGCGACCATCCAGCTAGAACCTTACTGGACAAAAGTACATAGCTGGTAGCCGCAAGGAGCAGACCGGCGTACCAGGTGCTTTGTTGCCAGTGTTGAATGGGCGCAGGGGAGGTAGGGGAGGCAGAGGGAGCAGAGGAGGCAGAGGGAGCAGGGGGGGCTTGAGGGGGAAGGCGTAGAGTAGCAGTCAGGCTCCATTCGACGATCGTGCCCACGAGTAAAAGCGCTGCCCATGTGTTTTGACTGAGATGGGGAAGCCAAAGGTTGATAAGAGACGCGATCGCGGCTAGCCCAGTGCCGTGCGTCAGGTAAATCAGGGCAGACTCTGGACGCGTACGCCCTCGCAAGACTGCCATGAGCGTCATGGTTAAGAGCGCCAAATTGAGCGATCGTGTCCAACCATTCCCAAAACTTACCGTTGCCAGAATGAGTCCTAACCCTAACGCCAGTAATTCTGCTTGTTGCGTCAGTTCTAGCTTTTGCCAACGACGCAGCCGACTCGCTAGCCATACCGTCAACAGCAGATAGGGAAAAAACCAGAGCCCTAGCAGAGAGACTGGCATTGCCTCATCCCCTGCCCAACGAATACTGGTTTCAATCAGGCGTTGTTGCCAAGCAGGCGGAACCGCCCGCCACAATAGCCACACGCTTTGCAGCCCCACCAGCCATCCTGCTACGAGGTACTGCCTCTGACTCGATCGCCGCAAGTAATCCGCCAGCAGCCATATACTAAGCCCACTAATTGCGATCGCCTGCCAAGGTGGAGTGACTGTCACGGCAATCAGCCAGCCCACCAACAGCAGCCCCGCACCACCCCGTTGCCACCCCACGCGACTGGCTTCTCGTCGCCCCAGCCAGCACAGCAGCCAACCACAGATACCCACTGCCAGACCAAGTTGGTTGATGGGCACCCCTGCGGCTAATACTGCACGGGCAATGAGCAGAAGGGTGGCGATCGCGATTGTGATAGTAGAGAGGGAAAGGGGGGCAGACGAAGCGGGGGAGGCAGAGGGAGCAAGTTCGTTTACATGAGCTAAATCGTCCTGAGCTTCTGTCCTTTCAGATACTGCTTCTGCCTCCTGCCTTCTGCCTTCTGCCTCCTGTAAAACCAGCGCGATCGTCGCCCCGATCGTCCCCACATACGTCGCTACCAGCGGAAAGCCAGACCACCCCCAACCCCAATGGAGCCAACTCAGCGCGATCGCCACCCCTAACGGAAGCAACGCCCTCCTCCCTGACCTCTCTTCCCGACTCCCAACTCCCGACTCCCGACTCCCCACCTCCGGCTTCAACAACTGCACCGTGATTCCCGACAAGACGATCGCCGCGATCGCTGCCATCACCCAACCCAGACCGCTCTGCCACAGCCGAAAGCCATCCATCATCCAAAAGTTGACGGGGATGATTAACAGCGTGGCAATCTGGAGCATTCTCGCTGTCAACCGCAAGTTTGGCTGTCGCCCCGTCCAGACACTTGCTGCCCAGAATGCCAGCGTGTAAGCAAACAAAATCCCGTATTGCCCAACGGTCGAAAAGTTGCGCCACTGGGTAGCTGCCAGCACCCCAGACGACACCACTACCATGAACACGCCCAGAAACAGCAGCCAGATCACACTGACTTCTGCCATAAAGGACTGAATGCCACGCGCGATTGGGCTTGGCTCTCTTAGCTCACCTGCTCCAATGGCTTCCGGTGCCGCTTCTGTTGCAAAATCATTGGCAACAACGAAATCATCGTCCGATCGCGCTGCAACCACCGCAGGCAGCGGACACACGAGATGATCCGTACAGATTTGCAGAACGGTTGCCTCCGAAAGCAACCCCAATCGCAGCCAAACATCCAAGCCCTCCAAAAGATTGGGATGCCCAGAGCGGATAACCAGTTCAAAAATAATGGGGCGATCGGGAGGAGAAACCATTGCTTATTGCTCATTCAAACCTTGACAGAGAAATGAGCAATTTTATAATTGCTGTCTGACCCACTGGCGGAAGTCGATCTCGGTGGACACTTCATCCAGTAACGCGGCTTCTAGAAATTGATACAAATCTGTTTTCTCAACTAAAGGAAAGGTCGGAGAGTGATCGTGCTCAACATAAGTGCCCTCGACGAGGCACAAAATCTTCCATGTTTGTCCATTAAACCGCCAAAATTCTGATACACCCAGACTGGCATAAAGCCGATTTTTATTAATGTCAGTATGAGTGATGTCTACTTCGATCACTAAATCTGGAGCAGGATCACGCTCTAAATTAATTTCGTGATCCGCAACCAGTGCGTAATTTTGGATGTAGTAACCATTATCTGGCTCGGCACTTTTCAGTAAATCTTCGCGATCGAGTGTTGTTGACCCCATCGTCTTCATTTTCATACCCAGTTCTACAATCAAAATACGGATAAAACGTTCAATTAATCGTGCAAAGCGCTCGTGCATCTCAAGCGATGTGGTAATTTCTAACACTCCGTCGTCATAAATGAAACGGGCACGGGTGCGCTCAGTCAACAACTGCTGAATTTGCTTAAACGACGACCAATCGAGATCGCGAAAGGTAATACGCTTTTCACCAATTGGTTTGGGGGGAGACTCTAGCAGCATAGCGATAACCTTGCTTCAACGACTTGATGAGTGATGTTTGAAAAAACGATTCAAATAAATTGCTTTCACAGTTCGTATGCTTCACTGCGATGGGCGATCGCCACAACAAAGACCTGAACCAATTCATCATCTATGGAATAGATCACCCTGTAGTCTCCAATACGGTAGCGATAGTAGTCTGCGAAATCTCCCTTAAGAGCCTTTATATTAGGGTGTGAACGAGGAGTTTGCTCTAGCTGCTGCAAACATCGAGCAATTTTCTTCGCTAAGGCTTTATCGGCATTAATGTAAACTTTTTGGGCATCGGGATGGAGAAGAACTTCATACATCAGAGCGAAGGCTTCTCCAACTGGCGTACTGGGCTTTAGAAGTTGCTTGATTTTGCTTAACTCGCTCTAGTAAGCCAGGAATTGCCAGAAGTTCTTGGGTTGCAATTTCGCTTTCAGCATTTGCCAAATAAGCTGCAAAATCGGCAAGTACCCGTAATCGCTCTGGCGACAGCTGTTTGAGTAGATCATTAACTTGGTTCTGCAATTCTGTCACAGAAACCAAATCTGCTGACGACCCATCATCTATTGGAGAACTATCTATAGTATTCATGCTTTTTGTAAGGGATACTGTGCTTTCTCAGATTGATGACTGCTTTTTTTAAGTTTCACTCAAATTCCATCAAGAGACTCTAGCTGTCAACAACTTCTAACAGTTCGTTTGTGCGGCTGCAAGTAACCTCGAACGCAACATCAGGATCTTAAGGAGTCCGTTCCAAGCAATTAATACATGGCGTTTTGTCCATAAGACTTTTCCTGTTCTTGCCATTTATCTTCACTCTAGAAGCTCCGAGGTTCACCCTTGAATATCCATTCTCTGTTGTCTAACCTTTGCTCACGGACAGGGATCTCTTCTCTCCAATCTAATTCCCACTTGTAATAAAACCTCCCATCGAATTCACCAGAGCTCCATGATGGATGCTGGAGAACGACAAAAGCTTCCGTTGCATCCATCGATTTGAAAAGCTTCTCAAACTTGCTTAACCATTGCTCCCACTCTCCTTCTGCCTGTTTCACACACATCCCGAAGTGAATGATGTGCTCTCCTTTGTAACTCAGACGAAAATCTGTGCTCCCCAAGGCGAAAATCTCTCTGGGCATGAAAGGCCACTCATCTTCATCGATAGAAGGAAGCTGTTGGATTTGATCTAAAGCTCCCTTGAGATCACCTTCGACTTTGATATAGCCAAAAACTGGTGTTGCAAAGCCCATGTGCTTTCATTCCTCTACATTCATAGCGACATAACAAGTTCTTAGATCGATAGCCGCTGTTTTAGTGCCTCTTGGGCTTGTTCCCGATCGTCGAAATGAATCTTCTCAGTGCCTAGAATCTGATAGTCTTCGTGTCCTTTGCCTGCAATCAAAACACCATCGCCCGTTTGGGCCTCCAGAATTGCCAAACGAATTGCCTCAGCCCGATCGCCGATTACAACAGGCTTAACGGAATCAGGAATCCCAGCGACCACATCCTGCAAAATGCGTTGAGGGTTTTCTGTACGGGGATTATCTGACGTCACAATCACCCGATCGGCTAGATCAGCCGCAATACGACCCATCTGGGGACGTTTGCCTCGATCGCGATCGCCACCACAGCCAAAGACACAGATCATGTTGCCCCGAATAAACGGTCGTGCGGCTCGGAGTAAATTCTCCAAACTATCGGGGGTGTGGGCATAGTCTACAATCACGCTGATGTCTTGATTGGGCATAATCTGTACCTGCTCCATCCGTCCTGGTACACCACCAAACTGCGGTAGCGCTGCCACAACATCGTTGAGATCCAATCCCAAATGCAGCACTGCCCCCACTGCCGCCAGCAAGTTAGCAAGATTGAATTGTCCTACCAGGGGCGATCGAAAGGCAGCCTCACCATGAGGGGTATGTAGAACGCCAGTCACCCCATCCGCACCATACTGCAAATCGCTGGTATACAAGTCTGCCGTTGTATCTTCAGTGCTATAGCTCCAGGTGCGTGCGGGTTCCAGGTTCTGAAGCAACTGCTGTCCATAGGGATCATCAACATTGACGATCGCCTGCCCTTTCAAGTAGCCAGGACTAAACAGCAGTGCTTTCGCCGCAAAGTAATCATCCATATCGCGGTGAAAGTCCAGGTGATCCTGAGTCAAGTTGGTAAAGACAGACACTTCAAACGTGCATCCCAACACTCGTCCCTGTGCCAATGCATGAGAGCTAACCTCCATCACGCTGAACTCGCAACCTGCCGCTAGAGCCTCTGCCAACTGCCGCTGTAGCTCCACCGCAAACGGAGTTGTATGCAAAGCCGTTTGTTGATAGCCCTGCCAGCGCGTGTACAACGTACCCAAAAGCGCTGTTGATTTGTGCGCCTGCTGCAACAGAAACTCAATGAGATGCGTGGTCGTCGTTTTGCCATTAGTGCCTGTCACACCGACCAGCTTCAACTGCTGCGCTGGATTGCCATAGAATGCCGCGGCTAGTTGGGCAGAGACCGACACCATGTCGTTGGCAGATAGGATGCAGGGAGTGGGGAGTGAAGCGCGTTGTTCACTCGTTGCTTTTTGTGCTGCTTGAGGAGACACAACGGCTGCGATCGCTCCTGCTGCGATCGCTCCTGCCCAAAAATCGCCCCCATCCACGCGCGTTCCCGGCATCCCAATAAACAGATCACCTGGTTGACAAGCATGAGAATTGGTTGCCAACCCTTTCACCTCTGCCTCCAGTGCAGGATGGTCAGGTAAGGGCGCAATACCCGGAACGATCGCCAGCAACTCTCGCAACTTCATGTCAGTGCTTCCTCTTTAGTGCAGTTAACGACGCACGACCACTAAAGTTTAGATTTTAGAGTGTGGACAGAGCTTTGCAACGTGGAAAGGAGAGTTTTAAGTTTTGAGTTTTAAGTTTTGAGTTTCTTGAGCTATTAGCAGTCAGCGGTTAGCCATCAGCTACCAGCCCTCTGCCTTCTGCCCTCTGCCTATAAATACTTCCGCAACATCTGCTCCAACTGCTGCACAGACGCACGCGGAGACGGACGGGGGAGAGGAATGAGAGATGGGAGATGGGGGATGAAGTTCTGAATTGCTTCCCCTGCGCCCTCCGCTTTCCCTGCTTCTCCTGACTCCTGACTCCTGACTCCTGACTCCTCCTGCCTTCCTACCAACACCAACACTGGAATCTCATACTGATACGCCTGAAACCAATCATCACGAGTGGTAATATCGCGCACGTCTAATTCAAGGTCGAGGCTCTCAATCTGCGCGAGCTTCTCATACAGCCCTTCGCAAAGATGGCAACCTGGCTTGCTGTAAAGGATTAGGTGAACGCTCAAGTCTTTACTTCCCCCCCTGACTCCTGACTCCTGACTTCTGACTCCCAACTCCTACCGACTGCCGTTTTGCTCGCTGTTCATACTATTAACGCGATCGATCCGCTATTTCGCCCTTCCACAACGTTACCCTAGTTCGCTATCGTAGAGAATGCAGAAGACTTGAGGTAACTCGTCGCGATGACCCAATCTACGAAACCGCTTATTCAACCTACCAGCCTCGACCTGAAAAAACTCAACCAGCGTTTTGAGAACGCTCATCCTAGAGATATCCTTGCCTGGAGCGTCGAGAACATCCCTACAGGGTTGGTGCAGACCAGCGCGTTTAACGTTGATGACATCCTGATTACCGATCTGTTCTACCGCGAACTCAAGCCAGCTACTCCAGTACCCGTGCTGTTTTTGGATACGCTGTTCCATTTTCCGCAAACGCTCGAACTGGTTGCTAAAGCAAAAGCATTGTATAACCTCGACCTGAAGGTTTACAAAACGACCGAAGCGGATAGCCGCGAAGCCTTTGCTGCCAAGTACGGTGACGCCTTATGGGATGCCGACATTGCCAAGTTTCATCAAGTGACAAAAATTGAGCCGCTTCAGCGTGGTTTGGCAGAACTAGGCGCGATCGCCTGGATTACGGGACGTCGCCGCGATCAGGCACAAACACGTTCCGATATGCCGATTTTTGAAATCGACAACCAACAGCGCCTCAAGATTAATCCGATCGCCAACTGGACGCGTAAAGAAACCTGGGCCTACGTGTTTGAGCACGATGTTATCTACAACCCACTGCACGACCAGGGCTATCCCAGCATTGGCGACGAACCCATCACTACACCTGTGAAAGAGGGCGAGGACGAACGTGCTGGACGCTGGCGGGGCATGGGCAAGACGGAGTGTGGCATCCATATCTAGAGGGAATCGGGAGTGGGGAGTAGGGAGTAGGGTAGAAAGGCTAAAGGATGTAGCTTGCTTCCCTGGAGGGGTAGGCTAAAGGCTAAAGTGAGTCAAAACGCTCTAGCCTCCTAAATAACTTTCAACTCAAAACTCAAAACTCTCTCCCCTTTCCTCATGACCAAAACCATTCTCATCACAGGTGCTTCGACGGGCATTGGGTATGCAACGGCGCTTTTGTTTCAGCAGCGAGGCTGGAATGTAGTGGCAACCATGCGATCGCCTGAGAAGGCTGAGGCATTGGCAGCACTAGAAAACGTCTGCTGTTTACGCTTAGATGTGACCGATCCGGAGTCGATTTCGCAGGCGATCGAGCAGGCATTACAGCGCTTTCAGTCGATCAATTTGCTGGTTAATAATGCAGGCTACGGCTTGATTGGTCCTTTTGAAGCGTGCAGTCTGGAGCAGATTGAGCGTCAGTTTGCGACGAACGTGTTCGGCTTAATGGCAATGACACGGGCACTCTTGCCGCACTTCCGCGAACAAAAAGCGGGCATCATCATGAATGTGGCATCCATTGGCGGACACATGGGATTCCCGCTTTACAGCCTGTATCACTCCACCAAATGGGCAGTGGAAGGCTTTTCGGAATCGCTGCAATATGAACTGGAACCGTTCAATATTCGCGTCAAAATTATTGAACCGGGTCCGATTAAGACTGATTTTTACGAACGATCGGCAGATCTTGCCAGTAAGCCAGGGTTAACGGCGTATGATGCCTTTGTCGCAAAGGTGACGGCAGCGATGAAAAACGCGGGTAACACAGGCTCTCCGCCAGAGGTCACAGCACAGGTCATTTACCGAGCCGCAACGGATGACTCTCGGCAACTGCGCTACCCAGCGGGGGGTAATGCTGGAGCAATCATCTTTTTGCGCAAGCTTTTGCCCGATCGTTTGTTCAGTGGCATTATCCGGGGAGCAATGGTGCGCTAGAAGCTGTTTAAGAAGTCGGGGTTCTGTGTCAGCTATACGAGCGTATCGGCATTCTTGTTAAGAACCCAACTTCGGCCTCTTCGTTAATAACCTTGTACTATCTTGGACCGATGGCTCTACACTGGAGAGCATTGGCTGCCAGTAGTTTCAGGTAACAGCGTGATCAAAATTCTTCACCTGTCAGATATTCACATGGGTAGCGGGTTTTCCCACGGGCGAGTGAACCCTGAAACCGGACTCAATTCTCGCCTGGAAGATTTTGTTGCCACATTGGGACGCTGCATCGATCGTGCCCTTGCAGAACCTGTCGATCTCGTTCTCTTTGGCGGTGATGCCTTTCCCGATGCCACACCACCACCGTTTGTGCAACAAGCGTTTGCCAGCCAGTTTCAACGGTTGGTTGCCGCGCAAATTCCAGCGGTCTTGCTAGTGGGGAACCATGACCAGCACGCCCAAGGGCAAGGTGGTGCGAGTCTGTCCATTTACCGGACGCTGGCAGTACCAGGCTTTGTGGTGGGCGATCGGCTTGAAACGCATTGCATCCAGACGCAGAATGGTCCGGTGCAGGTGATTACCCTTCCCTGGCTGACGCGATCGACCTTGCTGACCCGTCCCGATGCCGAAGGACTATCGTTGGGCGAAGTCGGTCAATTGTTGATCGATCGCCTCCGCGTTGCCCTGGAAGGCGAAATTCGTCGCCTCGACCCGGAGATTCCCACCGTGCTACTGGCACACCTTATGGCAGACAATGCCCGCTTTGGAGCCGAGCGCTTTCTGGCAGTCGGCAAAGGGTTCACCGTTCCTTTAGGACTGCTCTCGCGTGACTGTTTTGACTACGTGGCGTTAGGGCATGTCCATCGCCATCAGGTCCTTTGTGAGAATCCACCGATCGTCTATCCCGGCAGCATTGAGCGCGTCGATTTCAGCGAAGAAAAGGAAGACAAAGGCTTTGTGCTGATTGCACTGGAAAAGGGACAAACTACCTTTGAGTTTTGCCCTCTTCCTGTGCGTGCCTTTCGCACGATCGAAGTCAATCTCTCCGAAGCTGAAGACCCTCAAGCGAAGCTCCTGAAAGCGCTTAAGCCAGATCTCCTTCAGGATGCGGTTGTGCGACTGGTCTATCACCTGCGATCGGAGCAGCTTGACCAGATCGACACCAACGCTGTCCACGAGGCGCTTAGTCCTGCCCACACCTACACCATTCACCCCGAAATCGTCAGCCAATTTTCGCGCGCGCGCCTGCCCGAACTCGGTAGCGGCACCACCATTGCACCCCTCGATGCCCTCAAAGCCTATCTCGCCAACCGCGAAGACTTGCAGGAACTTGAAGACGATATGCTTGCCGTTGCTGAGAGTTTGTTAGCGGAAGAAGAACACGCCTGGTTGAAGTCTGCGATCGCGGCTGAAGAAGAAACTGTAACAGACGCTCAAGCAGAACCCCAAGAGACCCAACTACGGTTGCTTTAGAATGAAGGTGATGCAAGGTGCTGTCGAATCGGTAGAGCCTGTAAGTGGCTTCCTCACTTTGCGAGTCCTCAAGGCGGTTCCTTGAACTTAATCAGGTAAAGGCAGTGATGACGTACCGAGAGTTGGAAGAAAGAATGCTGGCGTTAAGCGCGATCGAAAAAGCTGAAGCGATCCAGATCCTCACTAGAACGTTGAGTAATCGCTCACCCGGCATAACTAAAACGCCTGATGTTATGGGTGGAGATGCTTGTATTGCGAATACGCGCCTTCCCGTTTGGTTATTTGTTAGCTTGCGTCAACAAGGGGCAACTGATGCCAACTTATTTGAAGCGTATCCAAGCCTGACAGCGGCTGATCTAGTTAATGTTTGGGCGTATGCCGATGCTCATCCAGATGAAATTGAGACAGCCCTTCGAGAGCAGGAAGCCGCCATGCAAGAAGACTTGTAGGGTATGGCAAGGCTTTATGCTGACGAGCAATTTCCACTACCCGTCGTGGAAGCTTTACGCAGTTTCGGTCACGATGTTCTCACGGTTCAAGAGTCTGGCAATGCAGGCTTTGCTGACCCTCAAGTATTGGCATTTGCGATTAGCCAGAAACGTGCCGTCAGGTAGATTTATTGCTAGGTAGCTCTTATACTCAGCATTCCCTTAGTAATACTCTAGGCGGCTTTGGGGGCAGAGGCTGAAACCCTTATTCTACGGTTACTAGTTTAAAGCCGTCTGGGTTGCTGCCTCAGTTAAGTAGTATTTTGGGGCAGTAGCAGATACCCTAGACTTAGAACACTTTCCTCATTTGCCAATCTGCAATATGATTTTCAAGTTAAGTAGCCTTTTGTAACCAATCAGGCTCTCGAAGCCAGTTCAAATGAATCAGGTCTTTGATCATTTACAAATTAATGGTTATCGCGGTTTAGAAGTTGTAGATCTGCCTCAGCTAGGGCAGGTTAATATTTTTGTTGGAGATAACAATTCAGGAAAAACTAGCCTGCTTGAAGCTGTTTCGATTTTATGTAATCCACTTGATCCATTTCAATGGCTTGAGGTTTCACAACGCAGACTGTATCTTGGCAGATCACCCTTTATGGGACTTCGACCGAACCTTGAAGCAGTTAAATGGGTTTTTCCACAAAAAACAGGGCTTTCTGGAGATACATTACATCAAGATAAAACGCTCATAGTAGTCAAAGATAGTCTTCATGAAATCGCTGTGGAGACAAGTGGCAGTGCTCCTGTCCAAGGTTTTACAGCAAAACTTGGAGAAATTTACGGAAGTGGAATAGAAAAAAACAGTCAAGAGAGATTGAGTGAAGATAGTTCTTCTGTTGATGAAGATACCGCTTCTGAAATAGATTCCGTTCGACCTGGACTTGAGTTAGAAGTTGAAGCCAAGCTGCCTTCACCACAAGTTAGCTTGTTCAAGCTTGAACCAGAACGCGAGATATTTCAGTTTTGGGAAAACGAGCGATTTGTTCAGCGCAAACGTAACAAACCACTTGTGAAGAGTGCAACTATATTTCCTTCATACTCTTCTTCTGAACCGATTTTAGATAGACTTTCACGAGTAATCTTGCGAGAAGCAGATGGTAAAAGTGCGGTATTAGAATTAATTCGATCGTTTGATGATAATATTCTTGACGTTCAAATACTTTCGACACCAGGTGCTAGGGCAACTCTTTACATAAAACATAAAGAGCTAGGTTTTGCTCCTCTATATGTTTTTGGTGATGGATTTAAGCGAACTTTAGTCATTGCTCTTACTTTATTGACTACCTCTGGTGGTGTGCTTCTAGTCGATGAAATTGAGACATCTATTCATGTTTCAGCTCTTAGCCATGTATTTTCTTGGTTAATTGAAACTTGCCGCAGACTAGAAATCCAGCTTTTTGTAACAACCCACAGTCTTGAAGCTATTGATGCAATGTTGCAGCCTGAAATTGCTACAGACGATATCGTAGCTTTTCGGCTAAACCCTAAAGGACAAGTCCCACAGAGATTTTCTGGCAACTTGTTACATAGATTACGTTCAGAACGTGGACTGGATGTGAGGTAGTCATGGTTAGGTACTGCTACATTGTTGCAGAAGGTCCTCAAGATGTTGAATTTCTAATTTGCTTACTCAAATCCTATGGTTTAAGGCGGGTTACTCGTCTATCCTTGCTCGACTCATTTTGGGAGCCACTTGTACCTAGAACTTTTCCCATAGATGATGACTTGATGAAACGTGTGCCTGTTCCAATCTTTCTGCAAAATGCTGATTTGTCAGTTGCGTTGCATAGTGCTGTTGGAATTACACGTCTATCAAATACTATTGAGGAAAGCCTTGCTTTGATCTCAGCTTCCAAAATATTTGGCATTGGTCTTGTCCTAGACGCTGATGATATACAAACACCTCCAAAAAGATTTGAGGAACTCACTTCTAAGTTATCTTTACTAGGTTTATCAGTACCTTCGGTGCTTGGTGAAGTTGTGAAAGGCTCTCCCCGATTCGGCGTCTTTATCATGCCTAACAATGCCGAAGCAGGAACATTGGAGAATGTTCTTATTCAATGTGCGCAGGTAAACTATCCAGACCTATTAAAACTTTCCACGAAGTATGTTTCTGGCATTGATACTACCCAGCTAAATCAGGATGATTTACGGGAATTAAATAAGCCAGCAGGTAAAAATAAGGCATTAGTATCAAGCATTAGCAGCATACTAAGACCTGGCAAGGCTCTGCAAGTTTCAATACAGGATAACCGATGGATAGATGAACAAACGATGGAGTTAGATAGTGTAAAGCTTGCCAAAATATTTCTAGATGAAATCACAGGATTTACATGAAAAAAATGGGAAAAAACAAGTGAGTGTAGGAAGATTTATTAGATAAGCCTTTGGAAGTTTTATAGCTATGTTTATTTTATGTACACCTACTTAGCTATTACAGTCAACAAATATTATATTGCCAATCTAATTTAGTTCTTACTCAGCTATTAAACCCGCTACATAACAAACTCACTGCATCGGAACGCCCCAAAAAGGTCGACTGAGTTTCATAAATTGTCTGCGTCCAGTGAGCGCAGTCGTTCTCACGCAAAACCGTCATGATTTTACGAAACTCCATCGATTGCAACCAATTCATGCGGGGATTATTGCCTGCACCGACGACCGCAACTTCGAGCGCTTGGCAAGCCGTATTCATGATGCGATCGCAGGCAATGCAATGCTTGACGGTCAATTAATTCGCGTGCATCGTCCCGCCTAAATTTGAATGTCGGGCAGAGAGTGCGGGACGATCACGCCATCCCATTCGCATCCCAATGGCGCATCATGGCAGAATGTATCAAAGTTAAATACACACAGCTTTTCCCATGACCGCCGCAACCCCCAATCTGCCTAGCCAATACGACCCTGCAACCGCTGAAGCCAAGTGGCAGCAATTATGGGAAGCGAATGAAGTCTTCAAAGCTGACCCCAATCATCCTGGCGAACCCTACTGCATCGTGATTCCGCCACCGAATGTCACAGGCAGTTTGCACATGGGGCATGCCTTCGAGCACTCCTTAATTGATGTGCTGATTCGCTATCACCGCATGCTGGGACGTAACACCCTGTGGCTACCGGGCACCGACCACGCCAGTATTGCCGTCAGCACCATTCTGGATAAGGAACTCAAGGCTCAGAAGAAGAAGCGTCAGGATGTGGGGCGAGAAGCCTATCTCAAACGCGCCTGGGAGTGGAAGGAAGAATCGGGTGGCACGATCGTCGGTCAATTGCGCCGTTTAGGACTGTCTGTAGACTGGTCGCGGGAACGCTTCACAATGGACGAGGGCTTGTCTGAAGCGGTCGTGGACGCGTTTGTCCAACTGTATGACGAGAAGCTGATCTATCGCGGCGAATACCTTGTCAACTGGTGCCCTGCGACTCAATCCGCTGTTTCGGATACCGAGGTGGAAAGCCAGGAAGTGAACGGGCATCTGTGGCATTTCCGCTATCCGCTGACCGATGGGTCTGGCTTTGTAGAAGTGGCGACGACTCGACCCGAAACCATGCTGGGTGATACGGCTGTGGCGGTAAATCCCAACGACGATCGCTACAAAGCCCTGGTCGGCAAAACACTGACATTGCCCCTGGTCGGTCGGCAGATTCCCATCATTGCGGATGAATACGTGGATTCTACCTTTGGCACGGGTTGCGTGAAAGTGACACCTGCTCACGACCCCAACGACTTTGAAATGGGCAAACGCCACAACCTGCCGTTCATCAACATTATGAACAAGGATGGCTCCCTGAACGAGAATGCAGGCGCGTTTCAAGGGCAAGATCGCTTTGTGGCGCGGAAAAATGTGGTCGCGCAGTTGGACGCAGAAGGCTTTCTGGTCAAGGTTGAGGACTACAAGCATACGGTGCCCTATAGCGATCGCGGTAAAGTACCCGTCGAGCCGCTGCTGTCAACTCAGTGGTTCGTCAAAATTCGACCAATGGCAGACCAGACGCTGGAGTTTCTGGATCAGCAACATTCGCCTGCCTTTGTGCCCGATCGCTGGACGAAAGTGTACCGCGATTGGCTCGTTAGCCTGCGCGACTGGTGCATCTCGCGTCAACTCTGGTGGGGGCATCAAATCCCTGCCTGGTATGCGGTGAATGAAACGGGCGGCGAAATTAAAGACGACACGCCTTTTGTGGTGGCACGCAATGAGGCGGAAGCGAAAGAGAAAGCGATCGCCCAATTTGGTGCGGACGTGCAGCTTGTGCAAGATCCAGACGTGCTCGACACCTGGTTTTCATCCGGACTGTGGCCCTTCTCCACGCTGGGTTGGCCTGAGCAAACGGCGGATCTGGCACGCTACTATCCCACCACCACCCTGGTGACAGGGTTTGACATCATCTTCTTCTGGGTTGCCCGCATGACCATGATGGCGGGACACTTCACCGGAAAAATGCCCTTTCAGACCGTGTATATTCACGGCCTGGTGCGGGATGAAAACAACAAAAAGATGTCCAAATCGTCCAACAACGGCATCGACCCACTCCTGCTGATCAACAAATACGGCACCGATGCTGTTCGCTACACCCTGATCCGCGAAGTCGCAGGCGCAGGACAGGATATTCGCCTGGAGTACAACCGCAAAACCGACGAATCCGCTACCGTCGAAGCCTCCCGCAACTTTACGAACAAGCTATGGAATGCGTCCCGCTTTGTGTTGATGAATTTGGGTGATAGAGCAAATCCACTCCCCACTCCCCACTCCCCATTCCCTACTTCCCACTCCCTCCAACTCGCCGATCGCTGGATTCTCTCGCGTTTCCATCAAGTCACGCAGCAAACCCGCGACCAGATCGACAATTTCGGTCTAGGAGAAGCGGCCAAAGGACTGTACGAATTCATCTGGGGCGACTTCTGCGACTGGTATATCGAACTGGTCAAGGCTCGGTTGCAGGGTGAGGATGTCGAGTCGAAACAGATGGTTCAGGAGGTGCTGGTCTTCGTTCTGGAAGGCATTCTCAAACTGCTGCATCCCTTCACACCCCACATTACCGAAGAGATCTGGCACACGTTGACGCAAGCAGGCGACGATCGCTACCTGGCGCTGCAACCCTATCCAGAACCAGACGCAACCCTGATCGATCCTGAACTGGAACAGCAGTTTGACTTGCTCATCGGCACAATTCGTACCATTCGTAACCTGCGGGCGGAGGCAGAAATCAAGCCAGCGGTGAAAGTGACAGCGATTCTGCAAACCGAGAGCGATCGCGAGCAGCACATCCTCACGGCTGGACAGGCTTACATTAAAGAACTGGCAAAAGTAGAAACGTTGACGATTACAACGATCAACGATGCCGCGCAGGTCAACACCGATGCTTCGCAGGCGATCGCAGGCGTGGTCGGCACGGTGCAGGTGGTAATTCCGCTGGCAGGAGTTGTTGACCTGGGCGCACAACGCATCAAGATCGAACGCGATCTCAAACGGGTGGAGGCTGAAATCCAGGCTCTCTCCGGTCGGCTTGGCAATCCTGGCTTCGTCAACAAAGCCCCTGCGGATGTGGTGGAAAGCGCACGAGCCACCCTGGCAGAAGCCGAGAAACAGGCAGAGATTTTGCGCGATCGGCTTGGCAAGCTTTAGTTATGTCGAACAACCTTTGGTAAAGCACGTGAATTAGCCAAAATGGATAATACGAGTTTGGGCAGTTGCTTTCGCTGCGTGGCATTGTGCGACACTACGGTCTTGCAGAACCAGATGATGATTTAAGCTATGCCCGTAGTGAGTAACACCTCACCCTTTCTCAACCTGACGATCGTGGATCAGCTTGTAGTCCTATAAAGCAAACACTCGATCAAAGGAAAGCTGACGTAATAGTTCTTGCCATTGAACTTGAAGCAGATTGGACACTAGTGAATGAGCGTAAGAGTGGAAAGCCTTAGCAGACAGAATCGTTGCTGAAACAGCTCGAGTTGGTGAGGAGTAAGCAGTGAGCAACGTGAGTATGAACAGTGCCGCCCTACCGATTGAGTCATGACAGCAACGCTAACGATTCGCAACGCAAACCCCGAAGACTTAGACACGATCGTCCGCTTTAATTTGGCCTTGGTAGAAGAGGCTAGAGGCAAGGAACTCGCCCCTACAACGCTTCAGAAAGGTGTTCAAGCCGTGTTGAATGATCGCGATCGTGGCTTTTATACGTTGGCTGAGGTTGATAATCAAGTCGTTGCAGCCGTCTTAGTGACCTTTGAATGGAGCGACTTTAGCAATGCCTGGTTCTGGTGGCTACAAGATGTCTATGTAGAACCCGACTACCGTCAACAAGGCATCTTTCGCACGCTCTATCAGCATTTGAAAGACCAGGCGACTCAGTCGAACGTTTGTGGGTTGCGTCTGTATGTGTATCAAGGCAATGTAAGAGCACAAGCGGTTTACGAGAAGCTAGGGATGCTACCTTCAGACTCTTTGATGTATGAAGAGCAGTTGTAATCCATTAGTGCAGGAGGATCGTTTGTAATCATTGGACTCAAACTAAATATCGTGGCGTTATCATTTTTCATCGATTTCCGTGGCGAACTGGCAGCCCTGAGCGCAGCCTTGATCTGGGCGATCGCGTCTGTCATCTACACTGGCATTGGGCGACAGCTATCGCCGCTGGTACTGAATTTGGCAAAGGGGCTGATTGCGATCGCGCTCTTGCTCCTGACGTTGCTGCTCAAAGGCGAACTGCTGCCCCAGGTTAGCGTGAGCGCGATCGGGCTACTTGTGCTCAGTGGGGTTGTTGGCATTGGGTTTGGTGACACCGCTTATTTCGAAGCGCTCAACTGCTTAGGCGCACGACGAGCTTTGGTGCTTGAATCGATCGCGCCACCATTAGCGGCTGTCATGGCACTTGTGTTTTTGCAGGAACGTCTTGCGATCGGTGCCTGGGCTGGCATTGCACTCACAATTGCAGGCGTCACCTGGGTTGTAGTTGAACGAACCCACGAAACCTTGCGACCCCAACGACACCTGTGGCGAGGAACAGCCTTTGGCCTATTGGCAGCATTAGGACAGGCCAGTGGTGCTGTGCTTTCCAGGGCAGCGTTAGCAGGTACCGCAATTGATCCCCTGTGGAGCGCCTTCATTCGTTTGGTTGCAGGGGGCGTGGTGCTGTTGGTGTGGCTACTACTCCAACAGCGAACCTTAGACAACTTGAAGCCGTTGCGATCGCCTCGCTTCCTACTCTTGCTGACCGGCACTGCCTTTGCCAGCACCTATCTCGCCATCTGGCTTCAACAAATCTCACTGAAATACACGGCTGCTGGCATTGCTCAATCCCTCAGCGCCACCAGTCCACTCTTCATTATCCCGATTGCGATCGCTTTGGGTGAAAGAGTTAGTGTGAGAGCGATCGTGGGCGTCCTGCTTGCCCTTGGCGGTGTCTGGCTACTGTTTAGTTGGAAGTAAAGAACAGAAAGATGTTTTGGGTTGAGAAGACAGGAGTCAGAAGTCATAAGAAAACTCCTCAAAGCTTTTCACTCAGAACTTAAACCGTTCCCTTGCTCCCTCTGCTCCCTCCGCTCTCCCTTTACGCCTCTCGTTTTCAATGCACATTTGAAGACCTTTGAAAAGATCTACCCCTATAACCTAGCCAACCTTGAAATATTTCGTTATATTGGTTTACATAGTTTAACGAAGCTTCATCAGTGGGTTTTCCACTTCTTTGATAGCGCTAGTTCGTTGATCCGCATCTTTCTCAAATTGAAGTAATTGGAGCAATAACCATGACTAACGCAACAACCAAAGTAACGACTCCTGCTGTAGAGACCGATCGCAACGCGTGGAAGTTTGGGTTTACTCCCCAAGCGGAACTTTGGAACGGTCGTCTCGCGATGATTGGCTTCTCGGCTGCACTACTAATTGAGCTTTATTCCGGTCAAGGTGTTTTACACTTCTGGGGCTTGATGTAAGACTTTCGGCTTCAGTGATTGTGTTTGAGTAACGAAATTCTCCCTTCTCTAGCTGCTGGTTTGACTGAGTCACTACGGTCAATCAGCAGCTATTACTTTTGGGAACATATCCATTCTCGATGAGAAATTTGCACGCCCAGGGGCACGCTTCCCCATATTTTTTGTGCGCAGTCTCGCCACTTTTCTGGGCCGCTTTGGTTAAGCGTCTGAGGTGTCAACGTAGCCCTGAAGGTTTTCAGGCTCAAACTGCCGCAGGATTGTGGTTGCTTGACGAGTTAGAGCCTCGGAACCTTTCACAACAACTAGATATTTGCCCGCGTTAAGGCGGTTGCGGTAAGGCAGGGCATCCCCACTGCCCGTAATCAAGCCAACGCCACCCCCCACAACAATGCTGCCCAGGCCACCCGACGCAGCCCCCAGCAAACCGCCAATAATGTGGCTACCAATATCACCCGCCCAGGCAAAGGTATCGAGATTCGTGATCAGGTTAAACACGTAACCAGCCGCAAACCCAAAGGGTACTAGCCAGATTGCCATGAGCTTGACTTGCTTACTGGCTTCCTGGTTGGGGTCGAGTAAGCCGTACTCATCGGCACTTTTGTACCCTTTGCCCAGGATGGCAACCTTCGCCATTGGAAGTCCCTGGCGTTCAAGTGCTGAGTATGCTTCTTCTGCCTGAATACGATCGCTCAAGACGGCAACAAGATAATTCATAAGAAAAACAGACACCCAATAAAGGAAGAAACAGAGATTAAAAAATCAAGCGATTTCGGCAAAGCGAGACTCAAAATGGCGTAATCTAGATGGTCTGTTTGGATAGCCACTTTCATCTTAAGTGAGGGAGGGAACCCTTTGCGTCTTCCCTCGTAACTGAATCTTTTGTTGCGATGGCTGCATTCAAAATCACGTTTGTTGTTCTCTAGCGCGCTCTGCGTTTAACCCTGACTGGTTGTTATGCCTAAAGTTCTTGTTTCTGATCCGATCGACCAGGTGGGGATCGATATCCTCTCTCAAGTGGCACAGGTTGATGTAAAAACGGACTTGTCGCCTGATGACCTGATCAAAATCATTCCAGACTACGATGCGTTGATGATTCGCTCCGGGACACGTGTTACGCAGGCAGTGATCGAGGCGGGCGATCAACTTAAAATTATTGGACGAGCAGGCGTTGGTGTAGACAACGTCGATGTGCTGGCAGCCACCCGTAAGGGCATTGTGGTTGTCAACTCGCCTGAAGGCAACACGATCGCGGCGGCTGAGCATACGCTAGCCATGATGATGGCAATGTCGCGCTATATTCCTGATGCAAACCAGGCAGTGAAGGCAAGCAAGTGGGATCGCAAGCATTACACCGGCGTTGAAGTGTATAAAAAAACGCTGGGCATTGTTGGTCTGGGCAAAATTGGTGCGCATGTGGCAACGGTGGCTCGTGCGATGGGCATGAAGCTGTTGGCCTATGATCCCTTTATTTCTCACGAGCGAGCAGAGCAGTTGGGGTGTCGGATCGTTGAGATGGATGTCCTGCTGCAACAGGCAGACTATATTACGCTGCACATTCCCAAAACGGCAGAAACCACTCACCTGATCAATGCAGAGGCGATCGCGCGCATGAAGCCCACAGCTCGCATCATCAACTGTGCGCGTGGGGGAATTATTGATGAGGCTGCTTTAGCCAAGGCCTTGCAGGAAGGCAAGATTGCTGGTGCAGCGCTGGATGTCTACGAGCAAGAGCCTTTGGGTGAGTCGCCATTGCGATCGCTGGGCAAAGAAATGGTGATGACCCCTCATTTGGGTGCTTCTACCGAAGAGGCACAGGTCAATGTGGCGATCGATGTCGCAGAGCAAATTCGAGATGTGCTGTTGGGCTTGCCTGCGCGATCGGCGGTCAACATTCCTGGGCTGCGTCCCGATCTGCTGGAACAACTGCGTCCCTATCTACAGCTCGCTGAGACGTTGGGCAATCTGGTCGCTCAGTTGGCTGGCGGACGTGTTGAATCTCTCACGGTTCGGCTACAGGGTGAACTGGCAACCAATCAAAGCCAGCCGATCGTCGTAGCGGCTCTCAAAGGTCTGCTGTCTCACGCGTTGCAGGAGCGGGTCAACTACGTCAACGCTAGCCTGGAAGCGAAGGAGCGCGGCATTCGTGTCATCGAAACTCGTGATGCTTCCATCAGAGACTACGCCGGGTCGCTCCATCTCTCCGCAAAAGGTTCCCTGGGTGAACATTCAGTCACAGGCGCGTTGCTGGGTGACTCCGAAATTCGCATCACAAATGTGGATGAATTTCCAGTCAACGTACCGCCCAACCGCTACATGCTGTTCACGCTGCACCGTGATATGCCAGGCATTATTGGCAAAATCGGCTCATTGTTGGGTAGTTTTAACGTCAACATTGCCAGTATGCAGGTGGGTCGCAAAATTGTGCGTGGGGATGCCGTCATGGTACTCAGCATCGACGATCCCCTGCCAGATGGCATTTTAGAGGAAATTTTGAAAGTGCCAGGGATTCGAGATGCTTATACGGTAACGTTATAGCTACTAGCTGTCAGCTATCAGCCGTCGTCCATCGGGTTTGATGGCATGGGTGACACAATCAAGATGCAAAGACAAGCTGATAGCTAATCGCTGAACGCTCTTATGGCAAGTAGCTGGTGGGAAATTCAAATTCTCTGTGATGCAGCGCTGGAAGAAACTATCTTCTGGCGGCTGGAGATGTTTGGCTGTCGGGGCATGGCCAGTGAAGTCAAGGGGTATTCTTCGCTGATCGGGGCTTATCTGCCACAGGAGCAAGCGCACGTTCTGGATCTGGCAGCTTTGGCTCTGGCACTACGGCAAGATGCGTTGTGTGTAGAAATGCCGATTCCAGCTGTGCAGTGGGATTTAATTGATGAAGAAGATTGGGCGACAACCTGGAAAGCCTACTGGCAACCGCAAGAAATTGGCGATCGCTTCCTCATCAATCCCGCCTGGTTGCCGGAGCCAGAAAACACCGATCGCATTGTGCTTCAGCTTGAACCAGGTGTTGCCTTTGGTACGGGCGATCACGCAACGACGCAGCTTTGCCTGGAATCCTTAGAAATGCGATTGGGCGGCGAAGCGACAGATCTGACGATTGCCGATATTGGCTGTGGGTCTGGCATTCTGTCGATCGGCGCTATCCTCTTGGGCGCAAAGAAAGCCTATGGGGTGGATACTGACCCACTAGCTGTTAAAGCTGCTCGTGAGAGCCGTGATCTCAACGGCATTAAGGGCGATCAACTGGTCGTTGAGCAAGGCAGCGTTGATCGCGTTGCCGAGCTGATCGACGCCCCGGTTGATGGCATTGTCTGCAATATCCTGGCTGAAGTCATTATTGATTTGATTCCCAACATGACCCGGATCGCCCACCCGCAGACCTGGGGCATTTTTAGCGGCATTTTGCTTGATCAGGCAAAACCTGTTGCCGATACGCTGGAAGAAAATGGCTGGGTGGTCGCCGCTTTATGGAAGCGCCAGGACTGGTGCTGCATGAACGTGCGTCGATCGTAGCCGGACAGAACGCTGCGCACAGATGATCCTAATGTGGCAGCAGCAAGAGGATTAGTGCTATCGATCGAGGAGTCTAGGATGAACGTTATACCGTGCTGGAACCTTTAGGAACCATGCAAGACATCACCTGGAACTGAACGCCTTTTCACCCTAATTGCCGACAGCCGCTTAATGAGCAACAATTCAATCACAGTCTCTTCGCGATCAGCGATCGCACCAGGAGTGAGGAAAGGTAAGCCTAGCAGCGTCTCTAACCTGAGAAAGAGATGCTGCAGGCCACCGTTTTCAGGCCACCCTTGACATACCTTCCGCTATAGCAATAACCGTTCATGTTCATTGCCTTGCGGATATGCTGATAAGGCGACAAGCGTTCAAGATTAGCCTGTGTAAGGAGCACTATCTATGGTTGAGTCACTGCTAGAGAACCGCGACTACACTGTCATCGTTGCCAAAACAGCTGCTAGCGTTTTGCCGACATCACCGGGGTTTGTCAATAGTTGGGTGGCCGCGCATGATGCTGTCATGGCGTTAGTCAAAAAATGCGAAGAGCTTGACCCAGACGGCATCACGCTTTACCTCTCCTCTCGACACGATTCATCTGGCTCATTCAAACAGTATAAGAAGGTAACGCCGGATAAGCTTGAGCAGCTGCTTGAAGCGAATTATCCACCAGAGACATTAAATCTGCTAGATGGTCTGCAAACCGCTTTGGATGATTATTTTGACCGCAAGGCCGCAGGTCAAACCAAGCCAAATGGCGAAATTATTATTGTGCTGATTGATGGCGAACCGTCCGATCGCATGGCCATTGTACGAGCGATCGTCCAGGCAACTCAAAAAATGGAGCGAGATGAGGAACTGGGCATTGGTATCGCTCAAATTGGCAATGACTTGATTGCAAGAGGCTTTTTGGCGTCTCTCGATGAGGATTTGCGGTCTAGAGCCGGGGCAAAGTTCGATATTGTGAATACGCGTGTTCTCGAAACCATTGGAGAACAGTGTTTAACTGAATTTCTGCTGGATGTTATTCGTCACTAAAGGGTGCGATCTGGCTTAAAGCGGTTACTGGTTGAGTAAGCCGTACTCCTGTCGAAAGGGTGTGGAGTAAGCGGGCGGTGAATACAGGTGGACTGCCCAGCAGCGAATCCACTCTAAGGCACAAACTCTGTCACTACTCTGCCACCGCTCACGAGGATATTTTTCGTCTGATCGCCGAGCGTGCCCGTTGCTCTAGGACCCGCCAGATTCATCGGTGGTTGACCTTGTTGGTATCTGACATTACCATCAGCGTCAAACTTTTGAGTGCTAATATTCCAGTTCAAACGATCAGCGTTGAGCTGCGCCTGGTTCTTCTCGCCAACGCCACGGACGTCACCTTCTAAATAAAGCAGTTTAGACTTCAGGTCAATCCGTCCCTGATTGCCGCTCAGGGTCACTTGCTGTTGACGGTTCGCGATCGTGAGAAGTTGGTTAGAAGCAACGGTCTGACCTTGCAAATCCCAAACCAGATCATCGCTGGCAAGCTGGGCAGGTGGATCGGCCAGAGACAGTTGGGCGTTTTGCTTCAACGTAATCGTTTTTGCCTTAAGGTCTGCAACGCCCAGGTTTGCGGTTGCCCGATCGGCTAAGACGTTTTGATTGAAGCGATCGATCTGCAATGGACGATCGCTCGCCAACGTCTGTTGCTTAATCTGCCAGATCAGCCGTTCAGACTGAAAGCTTAACGTTGGATTAGTCGCTTGTGCCTTCACAGCCCCCGTCAACTCCAGGCGCTGGCTGCGAGTGAACAAGCGACCTTCCTTGGCGGCAAGCTTCAGTTGACGGTGCGTGCCAGTCAGGTTATTACGCACAATCACCAGGTCATTTCGGGGTTGCCATTCCAGTTCATCGCCCTGCATGACGAGCCCATCACGGGTGTCGGTTGCTATAATTTTACCGCGCAAGAAAATAGTTTGACCATTTTGCTGGACTTCACCCTGCTGTCCTTTTACCTGCAATACCGACTGACCATCTTGATAAAATTCACCTGACGGCTGTTGCAGACGAGCGATCTTTTTATCTTTGCTATAACTTGCCTGTGCGGCTTTTACCTTCCACCACAACCGACCTTTATTATCAAATTCCTCTAGCGTCACCGCATTAAACGTCAGGCTATTGTCAAAGTCTTCAGCTTGTTTGGCGTCTTGAGCAATTTTCTCGGCCGTATGATTACGGTTGTTACAGGCCCCTACGGTACACAGCACGCCTGCTAACGCGATCGATAGCAATATCCCACTAGTTCTTCTACGTGAACGGTATGGTTTTGATGCTGGGCTTTTAGGTGCTACAGGAGAGCACTGCGAAGGAAACGGCATGGGCATGGTAACGGTTGCTGACGGAGTGAACAACTGGAGATGAGACTGTCCTTTAGTCTACAGCCCAACGCTGAGCCTCCACAGTTAAAGACTCTCATTGCACCAGTAACGTTCCACCTTTGCTGCCATGAGATAAGCCTGTATGCTTGCTAACCTCAACCCCAAGCTAAACGACTCCGAAAATACTAACTGGCTTAGTCATCTTCGGGATCATCCATCAAACCTACGGTAGACAAGGGTCGATAGGTATAGCTACGAGGCGTTTTCTGAATGTCTTCTTTGATGTTGTCCAGGTCAATATAGCGATCGGCAACATTGATTAAACTGTCACTGGTCATTGATCGCAGGCTGACAACTTCGACTCGCACACCGCGATAACTGACTGCATTCACTGCATATGCCAGGTCGCCATCACCGCTAACTAAGACAGCCGTGTCGTAAGAGCCCACCAGAGACATCATATCAACGGCAATTTCGACATCAAGATTGGCTTTCTTAGAACCATCTGGTAATTGCACCAGATCTTTAGAAATCACTCGATAGCCATTACGTCGCATCCAGAGTAAGAACCCCTGTTGCTTCTCATTCGTGCGATCGACACCCGTATAGAAAAAGGAGCGCAATAACCGTGAGCCAGCCGTCAAACGGCAAAGCAGCTTCGTATAGTCAATCTCAATTCCTAACTGCAGAGCGGCATAAAACAGGTTAGAGCCGTCGATAAAGATAGCAACCCGACCACGGTTTTCGAGAACTTGTTCCTGTGTGAAAACAGATTCGTTATCGAAGTTATTACTTAACATGAGTGTTATACCTCGGTTTTAAGAGTAGAGCGGTTTAATTTATTGAGCAAGGCTTGAACATAACCAAGTGAATCAGGAAGAAACAGCTTCTAAAAGTTCTAAACGTTGAAAAACAGGCTGAGGCACCCCTAAGGGCTGTTCTGGGGGCAGTGTTCCCCAGGCCGCATGAGATGCAAACGGCGCTGCAACATTAATTAAAGACTGATGATCAAAATCAACTGAAAAGCCTAACTGTTGATAGACGGTAGTACTAAGTTTGGGAGTAATCGGTGACAAGAGATACGCTGCTAGTCTGACAGATTCTAATACAGTGTACAAAATTTGCTCAACCGCCCGCTCTTGTCCCTGCTTATATAACGACCAGGGCGCTTGATCATCAATATATTTGTTACCCGCTTTTACAAGGCTTAAAATCTCGTCACAAGCTTGACTGAAGGCAAGTGCATCATAGGCCTGTGTAACTCGATCGACCAATTGATGTCCGATCACAAACAGCGTATTGTCTGTCGCGAGCGCTTCTTGCGAGATATTCGGGACAGAGGCCCCGCAGTACTTATGGGCCATTTTGAGGGTGCGATTCAGCAGATTACCCAAATCATTTGCCAGATCGGCATTCAAGATGTTGACAAAACGCGTCTCATTAAAGTCGCCATCTCGCCCAAACTCGATTTCTTTGAGAAAGTAGTACCGAACCGCATCAGAACCATAGCGTTCCACTAGAGCGACGGGATCGAGGACATTTCCCATCGTTTTACCCATCTTCTGCCCATTTTTAGTTAGATGCCCATGTCCAAAGACTCTCCCAGGCAACGGCAACCCTGCAGACAGCAGCATTGCAGGCCAGTAAACAGCGTGAAACCGCAAAATGTCCTTACCGATCAAGTGGGTATCAATGGGCCACCAGTGTTTCAACGCATTTTCTAACGTCGGTTCACTACCGGGATCAAGGAGTGCTGTTACATAACCCAGGAGCGCATCAAACCAAACGTAGATTGTGTGCTTGGGATCAGCCGGAACAGGAATACCCCAATCCAAATTAACCCGAGAGATCGAAAAATCTTGCAATCCCTGCCCAACAAAGCTGAGCACTTCATTGCGACGAATCTCTGGTTGGATAAAGTCGGGTTGTTCGGCGTATAAGGCTTCTAACTTGCTCTGATACTTTGATAGTCGAAAAAAGTAATTTTCTTCGTTGCGCCATTCTGCCTCACGGTTTGCGTGAATCGCACAATGGTGGTTATCCAACAAGTCACGCTCTTCTTTAAACTCTTCGCATGAAAGACAGTACCATCCCTGCTGCCGTCCAAGATAAATATCGCCTTGATCCCAAACGCGCTGAAAGAATTCGTTCACGATCGCTGTATGGCGGGGATCAGTGGTGCGAATGAAGCGATCATACGCAATGTTGTACTGTTGCCAGAGGTCTTTGAAACTTGCAGCAATTTGATCACAGTGCTCTTGAGGCTGCAAGCCACGACTCTCAGCCGTGCGCTGAATATTTTGACCGTGTTCATCCGTGCCAGTGACCATCAGTACTGCTTTGCCGCGCAGCCTTTGAAACCTCGCGATCGCATCAGCCGCAATCGTCGGATATGCACTGCCAACATGAGGTAAACCATTCACATAGTAAAGCGGTGTTGTAATGGCAAATATATTGCTATTTACAGAGCTAGAATTCATGCATTTTGAACGAAAATGTATACCACAGAAAGTAACGTGGCCTTGCTTGCCTAAGCGTTGAACGCAAGCCCTGGAGGAATTTGACAGATAATGGTTTTGCCAATAAACAAGCGCTTATACAGGAGCTAAAAAGCTTAAGACAGCGACTTTCCAGTAACCCCAAAGAAATATGCCTTTTGACAATTCTAGCTACAAACCGCCTTTGAACAGCAAAGAAAAGCTTAAGTTAATCATCAGTCCTACTAAACATTTTTCTTTTTGTAGCAATCTTTTATGAATCCAGCATTTTCGTTAAGAACACGCCCCAAAGTAGCAAATGGATTAGATTGGCTGAGCAGGATGAGAGGCTACCACCATCTCCCAACGACCCACCAGGCAAAGCCTCAGCATCACAAGCCTGTCTTTCTGTTAGAGAGCGCCCTGAGTTTCTAGCGGACCATGTAAAGTAATATTAACACCTTGGAATCAAGTTTGCTCTTTGACGTTGCCTCGCTCATGCCATCAGACCAACCACTCCAGCTTTCACACCTTTTGCTTGCGGCGTTAGGAACTCGTCTTTACACACAGCATCAAGACCGCACCCCTCGAAGTGGTCCAGTGCTGATTGTCAGTAATCACCGTAGTTTTTTGGATGCACCACTACTAATGGCAGCGCTTAATCGATCAATTCGCTTTGCCTGTCATCACTACATGGGTCAGGTGCCCGTGATGCGAGACATTGTCGAGAAAATGGGCTGTTTCCCCCTGTCTCTACCCGAGCAGCGGCAACAGACCTTTTTTGATCAGGCAGCGCAACTTTTGCAGGCGCAGCAAGTTGTGGGGTTGTTCCCTGAAGGAGCAGAACCCATGGTGAAGCGCACGTTACCAGAACAGGTGGGACCATTTCAGCGGGGGTTTGCCCATTTAGCGTTGCGAGCGCCAGTGCCTAACCTGGCAGTGCTTCCTGTTGCGATCGCCTCTGACCAAGAAGCCGTTAATGCTGCGTTTCCCCTACGCTTGCTAAGCCTTTTTGATCCGTCAGAACCACTCTTCTCGCAAGATGGCTGGCACCCTATGGTGATCTATCAGCGCGTCAATGTGTTGATTGGTCGTCCCTATTGGATTCGTCCAATGCATCGCGAGCACTATCAGGGTAAGCAGGCCAAAACTCTTGTGACAGAACTAACGCAACAATGCCACGCCGAAATTCGCATGTTGCTCCAGCAGGGAAGCTACTAAGGTTTTCTTTGCGGATGCTGTCCTACTCTTCTCTGCCGTACTATCATGCCTAATGTTCAAAGCCATCCTTGTTTTCTCACTCCAGCACAATTGCAACCAGATTTACCGTTGTTTGTGTTTTTGCCTGGTATGGATGGTACAGGTCGCTTGCTAAGAACGCAAACGGTGGAGCTAGAGCCAGCGTTTGATGTGCGTTGTTTGGCAATCCCTCCGGATGATCTGACTAACTGGCAGATCCTGACAGAGACCGTTGTGGCACTGATTGAGGCAGAACTGCAAAATGGCGCTGATCGCCCCGTTTATCTTTGTGGCGAGTCCTTTGGAGGGTGTCTGGCCATGAAGGTAGCGCTGGCCGCCCCACAACTCTTTGATCGCCTTATTCTGGTCAACCCTGCATCTTCATTTCGTCGTAAACCGCTCATCATGTGGGGATCGCAGACCACTCGCTGGCTACCAGAAGCGCTGTACCGTCTGTCATCGATCGCTTTGATGCCGTTTCTGGCGCATCTAGGACGAGTCACGGACGACGATCGGCGAACATTTTACGAGGCGGTTTTATCCGTTCCTCAAGAAACCTCAATCTGGCGGCTCTCAATGCTCAGTGACTTTGACGTGACAGATGAGCAGTTGCTCCAGCTTCAGCAGCCCGTTTTATTACTAGCCAGTGCCGCCGATCGATTGTTGCCCTCACTGGCAGAAGTGCAACATTTGGAGAAGTTTCTTCCGCACGCACAAACGGTCGTGCTGCCGCATAGTGGTCATGCATGCTTGATTGAGGCAAAGGTGAATCTTTACGAAATCATGAAGGCACACAAATTTTTAGTCGAGAGTAGGCAACCACTTGTGCGATCGCACTGAAGTACAGCGATGCCAGGAGCAAAAAACAGGACATCGAGGAAAGCAAGGGTGGCAGTCAATTATGCAAGCACCAGGCAAGCCCCTTACCCATTCGCTTTGCGCCGTGCAGGAATAGGGTCGGTTCAGCCCAGATTTGGTACGCTTGCTTCTACGATGTCCTGTTTCAAGAGGTTGCTTCAACCGATCGCCCGACGGAGTAAAGCTCTATGTTCGGTAGACAAAGCAGCCAATGCCTTCTCTGGTTGGGGTGACTGCAAAAGTTCCAAAAGCTTTGCCAGATCGTCTGTTGGCAAGCTCGACTCTACAACAGCGTCTGCTTCAGGATGACGGCATACACCTCCATCACAGGTCAAACCAAGTTGGTGCCAATAAATGGTGGGGATCGATCGTCCCCGTTGCCCAACGTGTTCACGATTTAATAATTGCGACTCCATATACGCCTTGGGTGACTCGTAGCATTGTTGCGGGCGAGGGTAAGGCACGGTAAAACAGCCAAAAGCTTTACGATATTCTTCAGAGTCAAGAATGGCTGTAATCATCGCGGCGACACCTTCGTACATCATGATGTCGCAGTAATGCTTAATTTCCTCTTGCCCTAGAGGAGCCCGTCCTAGAAAGTGCTTGAAGCACAATTCCAGAAACTTCATGTTAGAAGAATTGTGGTAAAAAGCGTTGAGGTAGACTTCAGAGTGCCCTAGTTCACTAAGAAACCGCTTGACACCAATCTTATCTGTTAGAAAGTCTTTCTCAGCTTTTGCTAAAACTTTGCGCTCAAAGCCATAGGGCTGTCGTTCGAGTACTTGATAATAAATCTGACAGAGGGCTGTCTGTCGCTCTTCTAAAGACGAACGGCGGTTGACAGTCAACGGTTGAAAGGATTTCATACAGTGTCCTCAAAGGATGGGTGACGCATCTGAGGAAACGCGAGGGCGGCGTCGGAGTTTTATTGGGGTACAGGCGGCGTATACCACGTTGCTAAAAGCCAATCGGTTCAGCGAAGCACGAGAGATGGAGCCAATTAGCCTTAACCCGGAAAGATTTCATCGTTGAGGCGGCATCTTTAAAGTTTGAGCGCTATAGAAGAATGTGAGCGCTATAGAAGAATGTGAGCGTTGCAAAGCGTGAGGACTCAGTTAGGCGGCATCAGACGTGACGCCCCAGGCGTGAGGATTCAGGCGTGAGCCTGCAACGATTGCGTCACAATATCGAAATAAGGGCGAGTCAGGGCGACATCTTCAGCAGGGAGAGTGGCCGCGATCGCCTCTTGCAAAAAGCGATAAGCTTTCATACAGTGAGCCGTTTTCTTATGTGCCAGCAAAATTGTGTCCAGCCAGGACATCATTTGCTCCTTAAAGAAGGTTTCGTCATCCCGCAGAATGGATAGCGCAACATAACGCAGCACTTCAGTCATGTCGTACTTGCAGCGTTGCCCATGCTGCTGAATTAACTCTGGATAGGTCTGTCCAAGTTTACGGAGCGCTTGAAGAATTAAGGCATCGCCACTATCGCGCAGCTGCTGATACGTATGGGTGCGTACAGCATAGCTTTGCGCATACTGTTCGAGCGGTGAAAGCTCCTGTGCGTTAAGGTAACGCCCGTCAGCCTCTAAAACGCATTTTTCTAGAGTGTGATTAAGAGTATGCATAATGGCAGTCGTTGAAATGGACATCGATTCAGAGCAATCTCTTGCCCTCACACAACGATGGCTTCTGGAACGATCCCTCAGCTAAGGCATTCGTGATGGCGGCGATCGTCGAATCATCTTTGCCCTCCTAACGTGCCCACTGCTTAATTGGACCGGGACAGATCGCATCAATTCGCAACAACCTGAGTTATTTCTTTACACGATCTCGATTCGCTGTCGCTCGCTTCTCAACTACGTCCAGGTAGCCTCCTTATCGTTTAAGTACTACCGCTGTTGGTGCGAAGCGGTTGCGTTGGGTACGAAGCTACTGAGTAAGGATACCCGTACCTGACACGTTCTGGTGTTGGCGCGGTAGTTTAGAAGTAGGGAGAATGAACGTATTATCGCGGGCTAGCACCATGAGTCAAGTTTGGAGCAAGGTTGGAAAAATCGTTGGCGCATTGTTCCTCTACGGCGGTGGCACGATTTCGATCGCGTTAATCACAGCCATTTTGACCAGTCATGCGACAGGTATTGCTTTGACGTTATTAGCAATCCCCTTGATTCTGTTTGGCTTAGCGCCTGCTTCACTGGGGGCTTGGGTGCTTCACGCCAGTGCCAAACTAAAACGACAGGCGTTGAGAGAACGCTTCTTTCAAGTCCTTCAGGCAACCCAGGGGCGGGTATCTGTGCTGGATTTTGCTGCCGCCGCTCGGCTGGAACCAGCGATCGCCCGTCAGCATTTAGATATTTGGGCCAGAGAATTTTCTGCCACGTTTGATGTCAATGACGAAGGCAACATTTATTACATCTTCACAAAAGAACCGCTCTCGCTGCCTGATGCTGGCAACCTGGGTGCATGGAGTCAAATGATTCGCCAGTGGCTTCAGTCCGCTGTGTAGGCCGCCCTCCCGTCAATTTCGAGTGGGTTCGACATAACCCGTAGTTTCACAGTAGTAACTGGGCAATACTCCTAGTAAATTCAAAGGTAATTCGTGTTAGTACTGAGAGCGACTTGGGCATACTTTAATTATTGAAATCGTCAGGGATTGCACGGTCAATTACGCCCAACCCACGTTATAGAGGTTGTTGGGAGTTTGCGATCGGTTATATGAGCAGCTAGTGGCTTGTTTAAATCGGTATGCTGGGTCGTCAGGCTCGATGAGCCTGAGCATCGTTGGTGTAATGCTTTTAGTTGACTTTTCTATACTTAAACTTTTCTAACATCCAGTGCTCGCAGTCTTTCTATGCCCTGGCCAATGCTATGAAACCTGAACATCTTGAAAGCTTGCGAGAGTGCTGCCGGAGCGATGTTGCTTTCGAGCAGATGCAACGAATTTTGCTGGCGGCTGAGGCTGAACGTCAGCAAATGGAGCTTAAAACACTCTGTCAATCTGTGTTGAGCCATCCAGCCCGTAGTACCAACACTGCTACTGGGGTTAATCGTAACCATTATCTTAAGTCGCTTGAAGAATTAATCTTAGAGCGGACGGCTGATTTGCTCAATACAAATGGACGGCTGCGACAAGAAATTGTTGAGCGTAGACGTGCCGAAAAAGCGCTTCAAGAAAGCGAACAACGGTTTCGATCGCTCATTGAAAATGCCACTGATATTATCGTTGTTCTCGATCGAAAGGGGATCTTTCGCTATTGCAGCCCCTCGGCAGCAAAAGTCCTGGGCTACACCATTCAAGATGTCGTTGGGTATGGCACGGCCGAGTTTGTGCATCCGGAGGATGTTCCCATCATCGTGTCAGTACTTGAAAAAGCCATTCAAGAGCCGAAGGTAAGCCAGCCAGCGATTGAGTATCGGGTGCGTAACCGTAATGGTTCCTGGTGCTTCTTTGAGGCGGTTGCAACAAGCTTACTGGATGTACCCGCCATCAACGGTGTTGTCATTAATTGCCACGATATTACAGAACGTAAACGTGCAGCAGAGGCGCTCCTTGAAGCCAATCGGCAAACAGTCAACATCCTTGAAAGCATTACTGATGCGTTCATGTCGTTGGATCGGCAATGGCATTTGACCTACGTCAATCAGCAGGCAGCACAGTTATGCCAGCGATCGCGCGAAGAACTCCTAGGTCAAAGCCTTTGGGATGTGTTTCCGGATATCGTTGGTTCAGTGTTTGATCAGGAATATCACAGGGCGCTAGAGCATCAGGTACCAGTGACCTTTGAAGAGTTTCACCCTTCTCTAAATGCCTGGTTTGATGTCCGGTTATTTCCCTCTGCCGACGGGATGTCCCTTTTCTTCTTGGATGTGACCGAGCGCAAACAGGCGCAGGCAGAATTGCTAGAGATGAGCACGGCGCTTGGAAATGCCGTTGAAGGAATTGCTCGGCTGGATATTAACGGTCACTATATTGCCTTAAACCGAGCATACGCTGCGGCACTCGGTTACCAGCAAGAAGAGATGATTGGCATGTCCTGGCAGCAGACCGTCCATCCGAATGATCTAGACATCGTCACGGCGACCTATCAGCAGATGATGGTTGAGGGTAAGGCTGAAGTTGAAGCCATGGGCTTACGCAAGGATGGCTCAACATTCTACACAGAAATGGTGGTGGTAGCTGCTTATGACTGGCACGATCGCCTCATTGGTCATCATTGTTTTACCAAAGATATTACAGAGCGCAAGCAAGCAGAAGCTGACCTTTTAGAGAGCCAGGAGCGGCTTAAACTCACGCTGGAAACGACGCAGATGGGCATTTGGGACTATGAACCCCATCGCAACATCGTGAAGTGGTCTGATAGCTGTGAGCAGTTATATGGGTTTGAACCAGGCATGTTTAGTGGTACGAAAGAAGCCTTCCTGGCCTGTATTCACCCAGACGATCGTGCATCGGTCATTCAACACACCGTGCAACAGAGCCGCCAAGCCACTAACTACAGCAAAGAATTTCGCATTATTCGTCCCGATGGCAGTGTGCGCTGGATTTCGGAGCGCAGTCATACATTCCATGATGACGCGGGCAATCCAGTACGGATGCTTGGCATTTCGATGGATACCACCGATCGCAAGCGGTTTGAAGAAGCCCTTAGCCAGCAAGCGGAACGAGAGCGCTTAATGGGGGCGATCGCTCAACGCATCCGTAACTCGCTCGATCTGGAAGAAACGCTGAATACCACTGTTTCAGAAGTACGGCAGTTTTTAAAGACCGATCGTGTAGTGCTCTTTGCCTCAGAGCAAGCCGACAGGGGTTTCATGACAGCAGAGTCTGTTGATTCAAATTGGCTGTCGATGCTGGGTGTAAAAGTGGAAGGCAAGTGGGTGGAGCACCTTCATCGCGAATATTGCAACAGCAAAAATTTGGTGGTTTCTAATATTCAAGCAATTCCCCCGCTTGATGCGTTCCGGCTTTACTTAGAGCAATGGCAAGTCAAAGCGATTTTGGCAGTGCCCATCTTACAGGGCAACACGATTTGGGGCGTCCTCATTGCACATCAATGTTCGGCTGAGCGTCACTGGGAGTCTTTTGAAATTGGCTTGTTGGAGCAGTTGGCTACCCAGGTGGCGATCGCCATTCAGCAGTCAGAGCTTTATCGTCAAGTCCAACAACTCAACACGGCGTTAGAAGCTCAAGTCCATGACCGCACGGCTCAACTCCAACAAGCACTGCGGTTTGAAGCAACACTCAAGCGCATTACGGACTCTGTGCGCGATAGCCTGGATGAAGACCGCATCCTACAAACGGCGGTTCAAGAACTGGCATCAGGTCTGGAAATCATGGGCTGTGATGCCGCTCTCTACGACCTTGAGCACCGCACTTCCACGATTTGTTATGAATACATTCTCTCAGACTTGCCCTCTGCTAACGGGGTTACGGTAAACATGCAGGAACTGGCAGAAGTCTACGATTGGCTTTTGCGAGAGCAATGCTTCCAGTTTTGCCGAATTCACTCTAGCGGTGTTCGCTTGTTGAGAAAGCAGCATGCTGTTCTGGCCTGCCCAATGGTCGATGATCAGGGCGTCATGGGTGATTTATGGCTGTTCCGTCCTTCTGGTGATGCGTTTACAAGTCAAGAAATTCGACTAGTGCAGCAAGTAGCCAACCAATGTGCGATCGCCATTCGTCAGGCAAGGCTCTATCAGGCTGCTCAGGCACAGGTCGCAGCCTTGGAGGAACTCAACCAGCTTAAGGATGACTTCCTGAGTACGGTCTCTCACGAACTGCGCACGCCGATGTCTAACATGAAGATGGCAATCCACATGCTGAAAACCGTTTCAACACCAGACAAACAAGCGCGTTATCTGGATATTTTGCAATCGGAATGCTCGCGTGAGATCGAGTTGATTAACGACTTGCTGGATTTACAACGCTTAGAGGCTTCTGCCTATCCCGTTTCAATGGAGTCCGTTGACTTACACGACTGTCTCACGGCAGTGATTGAACCGTTTTACTCGCGCGCGATCGATCGTCAGCAAGCGCTCACCGTAAACCTGCCTCCAAGTCTGCCCACAATGACAACGGATAAAGCAACTTTGCAAAGGGTCGTGGCAGAACTGCTTAATAATGCCTGTAAATATACGTCGCCCGGTCATGCCATTGTCTTAATGGTTGATTGGGAACAAGCACCTGAGGTTAGTCTGACCGAAGCCGCCGCACACATTGTCATTACAGTGGGCAATCAGGCGGAGATACCCGCTACGGAATTACCGCATCTGTTTGAGAAGTTCTATCGGGTTCCCAATGCTGACCCCTGGAAGCAGGGCGGTACTGGGTTGGGGCTCGCTTTGGTGCAACGGCTGATCAGTCAGCTTTCAGGAATCATTCTGGTTGAGAGCCGCAATGGTTGGACACATTTCTCTCTTCAATTACCTCTCACCGTACGATCGTTTGAGACACCACTCTCTCTGTAAGTAATGCCCATAGGCGTCATGCTGGAGAGAGCGCTCATGAGTCATAGTTTTAGAGAATAGATGCTTGGCTGATCAGCAGACCAAAGTGCACAAGCCTCATCTCGCCTCACTGAGGCGCAAGACTTGAGGCGCAGGACTTGAGACGCAGAACTTCAGCCATTGATCGCAGCACTATCGCTAAAGCTAATCAACAACCTGTAATAGGCCCATCCTTAAGCGATCAAAGACGTTTCTCACCTGGCTTTGCTCTTCGTGACTAAGCGGCGTGTCGGCGACCATTGCATGCAAAAAGTACGCTTCATCGACCCGAGTAATTCTGCCAGATCGAACAATGCGATCAATGACTTGGGCGATCGTTAATGAGGTTGAGTAACGGGGCAACGGCATAGGGAACCTCTCCTACTGATGAAGCATGGGCTGTCTAACCCTCTGCTTCATGTAATCTTTATAGAACTAGTGTCCTTTAAGGAATTGCCTCTTTACTCCACCCAAAAGAGTCACCCAATCAGGTGAATGTCACCTCATCTTTGAGAAATAAACACTGTTTTAGCAGCTTTCAGCGGCTTAAGCGGTGTGAAGACGTGGGGATTTTTTACCTGATTTCCGGGTGGATGCACGATAAACTTCTTCTTGTGCAAAGCAGACGGACAACCGTTTTGCGCCAACGACAACCCAAACATACCAGCGCAGTTGCTCGATTTCACTCAAAAGCTGGTCAACAATCCACGGTTCTGAACAATGAATCTTTAATGTGTTAGTTTGATCAACATGAAGAAAGCATTGCGTCAGTGTCTCGGCAAAAAATGATCGAAGACGCTCAAGGCGATGTTTTTCAAGTATGAGTGAGTCTTCAACGGTTAATTCTAGGGACATGGCAGCGGTCCTCAAGCGAAGATGTCCTGATTTAACTCTATTGATAGAATTCCTACCTACGGTAGATCCTGGGATTTTAGTCCAGCCTTATTAAGGTTGTCTAGGGGGATTTACGGATCTTCTTACGCTTCCCGAGAATTTGTCTCTTGTGCAATCGGCTTTTCTGTTGAATCAATCATTGTAAAGAAAGCCAGTCTGCAGATGGCAACGGTTTGATTATGTTGTAGCTTCGCAAGCATCCAACAGTTTTTATGTTGCTTTTTGATCAGGCTGTAGAGAGTCTGTCAAGTTGTAGAGAGTGGCCTCAATGGTCTGATACGCTGCTATTAGTCTTAAAGGAATGCTATTGTGAGCCAGCCACGCGTTCTTTGCCTCGGCGAAGTATTGTATGACTTTTTGGCAGACCAGCCAGGAGTACCGCTTGAGCAAGTGACATCATGGACACCGTATCCAGGGGGGGCACCTGCGAACGTTGCCTGTGGACTTGCAAAGTTGGGAACACCCACAGGATTTATTGGCTGTGTGGGTGAGGATACGTTAGGAACTGGGCTAGTAGAGTTGCTCCAGTCGATCGGTGTTGATACGCTTGGTGTGCAGCGCCACTCTACAGCACCCACGCGCGCTGTTTATGTTGTGCGATCACTCACAGGCGATCGCACATTTGCTGGGTTTGGCGATCGCAACACTACAGAGTTTGCAGATACACATCTACAGGCTGACCAACTCTTAGTGACGCAGTTTGAAACAGCCGATTTTCTAGTTCTGGGCACCCTCGAATTGGCCTATCCCGATAGCCGCGCAGCGATCAAGCGGGCGCTCCAATGGGCCAACCAGCACTATGTCAAAATTTTAGTCGATGTCAACTGGCGACCCGTGTTTTGGCAGGACGAAGCCTCTGCACTACCGCTCATTCATGCCTTGATTGAGCAGGCTGATTTTCTCAAACTTTCTGAAGAAGAAGCTGAATGGCTTTACGATACGGTTGATCCGGGCGTTATTGCTCATCGGCTTGGTAGCGTTGAAGGGGTTTTGGTCACGGCTGGTGAGAAAGGTTGTGCTTACTACTTAGCTGGCAACGAAGGTAAAATTCCTGGGTTTAAGATTGAGGTAGAAGATACGACGGGGGCTGGTGATAGCTTTGTAGCAGGCTTATTACACCAACTCTGCCAGCATGGTCTGAAAGCTCTTGCTGATCCTGAGGTGGCAAAAAGCATTGTTGGCTACGCCAGTGCGATGGGCGCACTCACAACAACCCGACCAGGGGCGATCGCAGCCCAACCAACGGCTGCTGAGGTAGAGGCGTTTCAGTATTTGCATCAGCAACCTGGGTAGGGTTTGGTTGTTCGTTTTTAGTTGCTAGCTCAAAAGGCGACTGAGTAATCTGTAATGATTGAAAGCTCAAAGCTTACGACCGATGCCAACCGAAATTGAGCGGAAATTTCTTGTTAAGGGCGATGCGTGGCGATCGCTAGCAACCGGTACAGCTTACTGTCAAGGGTATATTGCTTCGACGAAGGATCGAACAGTGCGCGTGCGGGTCGTCGGAACACAAGGTTACTTAACCATTAAAGGGTCCACAACAGGTATTTCGCGGGCAGAGTTTGAGTATCCAATTCCTGGAGAAGATGCGCTGGAACTGCTGAATACATTGTGTGATCCACCGCTGATTCAGAAAAAACGGTACAAAATTGAGCATTCAGGCCTGGTTTGGGAAGTCGATGAGTTTGAAGGCGAGAATCAGGGCTTGATTGTGGCTGAGGTGGAACTGTTGGATGCTAATCAGGCGATCGTACTCCCTGACTGGATTGGACAAGAAGTCTCTAACGATCCCCGTTACTTTAATGCGAATCTGGCAAAGCATCCGTTTTGTCACTGGGGGAGGGGTGGGGGATGAAGGCTAAGGGATGAAGGATGAAAGGTGAAAGGTGAAGGATAAAGGCTAAAGGATGGCGACTGAACGTTTTGAGCATTAGTTATCCCCTTCTGCCCTCTGCCTTTTGCTTTCCTCAAACATTCAGCACTTTTCTAATCTCGGCTACGATCGCGCTTGGAGGCTGATCAATGTCTACCTGGATTGCTGCTTCAGGTTCTTCTAGCGTGTCAAACTGACTCTGCAACAGGTCTGCTTTCATGTAATGTCCCTGCCGCTGCTGTAAGCGCTGTTGAATCAACTCAAACGAACCTTTCAAGTAGACCAGTTTCACCTGTGATGAGAGACAGAGCCGCTGACGATACTGAGACTTCAGGGCAGAACAGGCAAGAACGGCGTTGGTTTGGGTTTGCAGCCATTCATCGATCGCCTGTTGGAGTGCCATTAACCAGGGCTGTCGATCTACATCGGTTAATGGTATGTTGCGACGCATTTTCTCAATATTGGCAGCTGGATGAAAGTCGTCGGCATCATGAAACTGCCAGTGTAAACTTTCTGCTAGCTGGCTACCGATCGTCGTTTTACCAGAGCCAGAAACACCCATCACCAGAATAATCATTGCCGTTATTAGCTTCACGCAGAGGAATCGTTCATGTATGATAAATACGGTATTCCTACTTTTTTATCGTAGATTCTATAATTAAAGCTCGCTTGCGCTTTGCAAATTCTATCGGCTAGTTGTCGTCTCTTCCCACTTATGACTGTAACGTCTTCTCCTACTGCCCCTCTGCGGCAATGGCTTGGTGTCACTTCACGGCTACCCTGGATTTGGATTCTGCCGACAGCGTATCTTTTTTTCATGCTGTTTCTGCCGACGATCGCGCTTTTGGTCAAAGCAAGTACCGAAGGTCCAGCACGTTTTTGGAGTATCGCCACTAGCCCGATCGCGCTTGATGCGTATCGAGTCACCTTTGGCACAGCCCTGGCAACGGCTTTTATCAACGGTATTTTTGGCTTACTTGTTGCCTGGGTGCTGGTGCGTTACGAGTTCCCGTTTAAGAAGATCATTGACGCAGCGGTTGATTTGCCGTTTGCGCTACCGACTTCAGTAGCAGGCTTGACTCTAGCTACGGTCTATAGCGAGAACGGATGGATTGGTTCTTTGTTTGCGCCGTTGGGGATCAAACTGGCGTTCACTCAGTGGGGGGTAGCGATCGCCATGCTACTGATTTCGTTACCTTTTGTGGTGCGAACGGTGCAACCTGTACTAACCGATTTAGAACGCGAAATCGAAGAAGCTGCCTGGTGTCTAGGTGCTAGTAAATTTCAAACCTTTTGGCGTGTGCTCTTACCACCGATTTTGCCTGCGGCACTGACTGGCATTGCGTTGGGCTTTTCGCGAGCAGTGGGTGAATATGGCTCGGTTGTGATCGTCTCCTCAAACACGCCTTATAAAGATTTGATTGCACCTGTTTTAATCTTTCAACGGTTAGAGCAGTACGACTATGCCGGTGCAACTGTGATTGGAGCTGTGCTGCTGGGGCTTTCGTTGGCGTTGTTAGTGTTGATTAATTTGCTGCAAGCGTGGGGGCGGCGATATGGCTAGTTTGGGACCATCACTTCAATCATCGGAGACAACACCTCCAGCCAAAGACGTGAAGCCGCGTGACTGGGCAAAAATAGGGTTGATCTTGATGGCGGTGCTCTATCTCACCCTCATTCTCTTCATCCCGGCACTCAACGTTTTTGTCCAGGCTTTTAGTAAGGGCATTGCACCGTTTCTCTCTAATTTGACTGAGCCAGCGTTTCAAAATGCTGTGAGATTAACGTTTATCATTGCCGCGATCACGGTGCCAGTGAATACGATCTTTGGGCTCTGTGCGGCCTGGGTCATTGCGCGTCACCACTTTAAAGGACGGGCGTTTGTCATCAGCATTCTGGATGTTCCGTTTTCCGTATCGCCCGTTGTGGCGGGGTTGATGATTGTGTTGCTCTACGGACGCAATGGCTGGTTCGGAAGCTTTCTGGATGCCCATGATATCAAAATCATTTTTGCCTTGCCAGGCATGATCCTCGCCACAGCGTTTGTCACGATTCCCTTTGTTGCACGTGAGGTCATTCCAGTGCTTGAAGAAATCGGTACTGATCAGGAAGAGGCCGCGCAAACCCTGGGAGCAAACAACTGGCAAATCTTCTGGCGTGTGACGTTGCCCAGCATTCGTTGGGGCTTGTTGTATGGCGTTCTACTAACGAACGCGAGAGCAATGGGTGAATTTGGTGCCATTTCCGTGGTTTCAGGCAATATTGCCAGCAAAACGCAGACGCTACCGCTGTTTGTAGAAGAGGCTTACAAGCAATACCAAACGGAAGCGGCTTACTCTGCGGCAGTTCTATTGGCACTTTTAGCGGTTGTGACCCTCGTCTTAAAAGAAATTCTTGAGCGTAAAACTCGCATTAAAGAAGTTGAAGAAGAGGCATAAATGTCAATTAGCTGCCTTTTTGAAGGATTACTGACGACTCCACTACCGGGTGAGATCATGATACTTAACAACGGAGAGGACTCACGCCCGACACAAACGCGGATTCGGATTCGAATTCCTAAAAACTATCATGATGAGCCTGTGATCTCGCGGCTAATATCCCATCATGGGCTAACGGTTAACATCACGGCGGCTTTGCTGGGTGCGAATGCTAGGGATGATGGATGGTTTGATCTGGAGTTACGAGGCACCCGTGAGCAAATTCGCAGTGCGTTGCTTTACTTCAATGAGCTTGACTTAGAAATGTGGAGCGATAGTACTGAAGCGCTACACGACGGCTGGTAACAATACGTTCGAGCTGCAAGTGATCGAATGTGCCCTAACTAGCTAGCGACAGCATTTCTCCAACGTGTTCTCCGTATGCTGCGATCATAGGACAGTTAAAAAAATGTCCAGTACTTCGCCAGGAAGTCCTAGCCTCTTTGTAGGGTATGCAAAGGTGCCAGAATGACCACTTGTCTTGAAGCAGGCATCGTTTGACGAGGAGCAACAAGATTGAGCCATGTGGCGATCGATGGAGACAGCAAAACCATGAAGTGTTCACTTGACGCAACGGAAATTAGTCCCAACAAAATAGAGCGACTGAAAGTATTGATGGGGCTACTGGCAAAAGCAAAAGCCTTTCAAACCGCATCTGTGCGCGTTGCTCATCACTATACTCAGCCTGAATGGGAACAGAACTTCACGCTTGAAACACTTGCTTGTGGCACCGGAAGCTACATGCGCGGTCGTGGTGGCACGATTCAACAAGGCGACCATATCGTACTTCAAACTGGGTCTCACACGGCTCGTTATCATGTCGATGAAATTGACTATGAAGCCGCGCCTTCAGGGTTTTGGATCGCTCTTCTGAACCCCTGCTCTGAACTAAGCACTGATTGCCGCTTCTGGATGCAACCTGTCGATCAGCGAGGTTAATCATCACACTAGATCTGCATCGCGTGAAGAGAGCATTCAGGCTACAACGTGATAGTTGACAACCGAGCGATCCAAACAGAAAGGCTTATGCCATGCTATTTTCGATCGCCCAACGAGCAAGTTCAGTCCGATTATGCAGCCCGGTTTTGCCAAGCATATTGCTGACGTGGCTCTCGATCGTGCGCTGACTGACGTTTAGCTCATCCGCAATTTCACGGTTTGCCATGCCACGAGCCACAAACTGTACGACGCGCAGTTCGGTAGGTGTCAACTCGACATCGAATGGTACTTGAATTTTAGGCCCACTGTCATTTCCTTTACCAGGGCGATCGGCAATACGGGCTGCCTGTTTGAGTGATGACTCAACTTGGGCCACTAACTCTTCAGGCTCAAACGGTTTAACCATGTAAACATCGGCACCCGTATTTAGCCCCTTCACCCGATCTTGGCTCTGCCCTTTAGCTGATAAGAACAGTACCGGAACCCAACTGGTGCGGGGGTCTTCTCTAACGTGCTTCACTAAAGAATAGCCATCCATCTCAGGCATCATCACATCGCAGATGATCATGTCTGGAATCTCTTGCTCCAACACTTCAAGAGCTTCCCGCCCGTTCTCAGCCGTGACCACTTCATAGCCACGAAACTCCAGGTAGTCCTTAACGAGCAGGATTAAGTTGGGATCATCGTCAATCAGCAGCAGTCGCTTATGATTGCCCACGCTGGTTTCCTTCATGCTGTGCTACTCACTATTCCTGGTTCGATGTCGTTCGTATGATGCTGAACTTTTCAGAGGGATTTTCTGCGTTTTCTACAGAGTGCTGCACCACTGACAAGCCTGTGAAAACCAAAATGGCTCAGGCGTTTGAAACATTATTGTAGGCAGCATCACGGGAATCGCTGAAATCTCAATAAATCTAAATACTGATTGAATATTAGTTGAATAGCAAGATGAAGACACAGATTTATTGCCGGATTTCACTGTGTCATTATATAGCTTCCTAAAAAATATAGCCTCTTTGAGAAACTGACCTCAACATAAAGGACTTGTCCAAGCTGTGATGCTGATTAACTTCCCTGTAAGGGAAATAGCTGCTCTCACTTCAAAGCGTGAGAGTGAGCGGGTGAGATGATGGACTTTTCATACGCTCCTACCCTCTCACCATTCTTTCCCATTCCTTCAAGGCGCGACCAATCTATTTAGGTAGGATCTTCAGACGCAGTCGCGATCGTCGTCTCAGGCAAGGAAGTGGAATCGATCGAGCTTTCAGATAAAGGCGTTTGTGGTAAGGGATGCACCAGGAAGGCATACTCTTTCACAACTTGATTGGCAAGGAGATGTTCTTGGATGATTCGTTCAATGACGGCGGGCGTCGTGCTGTGGTACCACACTCCATCCGGGTAAACAACGAGAATAGGGCCTTGGGCGCACACGCGTAAGCAGTTTGCCTTCGTCCGAAAAACGCACTCAGGTGTTGTTTCAGTGGGACGATCGAGCCCCAATTCTTTCAAGCGGCGCTTGAGATAGTCCCACGCTTCTAAGCCAACCTCCTTGTCACAACATTTAGGCTTAGTCTGGTCGGCACACAAAAAAATGTGTCGCTGGATCTGAGGCAGCCCAAGTGACTGAACACAGGCAGAAAGGGAACTGGGCGTCTCGGAGAGAGAAAGATCTGGAGCAATTTCTGGGGCGGTCATAGACAGTTCTTACAAAGATGCTGGTTAAACGGTAACGCCGAGCAAAGAGGGGGCAATATGGTGATAGCAAACTTCGAGCCAGACTGCTGAGAAACCGCGCATGGGACGAAGCTTCGTTCCGTCAGTGCTTTGACTGTGTTTGGCATCTTCTACAATGACTAGCGCCCTAATCTAAATCTAAAGCTTAGATGACCGATTCTGACTTTTCGGTGAAACGTACCGCCCCCAGTCTCGACAGAACTAGTCAAGGCAATTTGCTGGGCTGGCTAACAGCCTCGTTTTACGGTGTGTTTACCCTTCTGCCAAACAGTAACAGCTTGATGGTTAGCTGGCCCTGGGTATTTATTTGGCAAATAGGGTTATTTTGTGCCGTGTTATGGCTACTGGGTCTACTGTGGCAGCGGCAACTACATTGGCTGGGGCACGGGCTTGATTGGGTAGTTGGGGTCTTAATTTTGGGGTTGATCCTTTCGGCGGGGCTGGCAGCATTTCCCATGCAGGCTCACTGGTATAGCTGGGCGGCATTTTGTTTTCTGGCAGCGCTATATGCCTTAAGTACCTGGCTGGCAATCCCTGAGCGTCGATCGCGCTTACTGATAGCGCAAGGGTATTTGAGTCTGGCGTTTATTGTCGTCAGTCTGGCACTGTGGAGCAGTACAACTCTGTTACCAGAGCTTGCCCGCTTACAAGCATGGCAGCAAGATGGGGTGTCTTTGTCCTTCGATTTCTCCAGTGTAGAGCTACGCAATTGGGCACCTGTCGGGCACCAAAACTATGTGGCGGGTTACCTGGTTCTGACGTTACCCCTCTTACTGAGCTTAGGGTTGACGCAAGCGGGTTGGCGGCGATCGCTATGGTTTGTAGGCTTTGGGCTAGGGTTACTTGATCTTTACACCACAAGCTCACGGGGTGGGTTGCTGGGAGTAGGAACGATGGTGATCATCGCGCTGGGGGTGTTGCTATGGCGCGGTCAAATGTCTCGCCTGTGGCTAGGCGCGATCGGACTTTCCGGGGTCGCGTTGCTGGCGCTGGTGGTGCTGACAAACAATCGACTACGGTTGCTCATTGCAGGCGCATTGGGCGGACAGGCAGGCGGTGAAGTCGCGTATCGGCTCATTACAAATGCCATTGGCTGGTCAATGGGGTGGGCGCACCCACTGACGGGAGTGGGTCCCGGTGGGGTGCCGTTGCTGTTTCAGCAGTATCGCCCCGGATGGGCAGGGCAGCAGGCAGAGTGGGCATATCAGCTACACAGCACTCCAGCACAGCTATGGGCCGAGTTGGGTCTCTGGTCGGTGCTGGTGAGTCTAGGCGCGATCGTGTTGCTGGGGCGTCTCGTGGTCATATGGCTCCGTGATGGTGCAACATCTGCGCATACTCCTCCCATCTTAATGGGCTGCTTGTGGAGCAGCTTATTGGGCTACAGCGTTGTCTGTTTGACTGATTATCAGCTTGATAACGTCTGCATTAGTGGGACATTGGTTGTGTTTTTAGCGGTACTAACTGCAGAATCGCGCGATCGTCGTAGTCTGGTGACCCAGGTAGAGGGCGATCGTCTGCCTCTAGAGTCATCCATTACAGTCCCTCATCGGTTTACGCCACTGCTTCTCTATCCGCTACCGTTCCTTCCGTTGATGGGACTCGGCATTCTCATTGCCGCTGCGATCTGGTTGATTCCGGTGCATCGTGCGTGGCTTCTCTCTAGCCAGGGGTTTGCTGCCCTTAACCGGGGAGATGCGTCTACCTTCGTCCAACGGTTGAGTCAAGCGCATCAGCTTGCGGCCTGGGAACCTTACTACACCTACGAGTTAGGTTGGAATCTCGGAAACCTGGGTTTGCAAACTCGTGACCCGAAGCAGCAGGAAAAGCTGATTGAAGAGGGTATTTCCTGGTTGAGACGTGGGGTTCAGAGTTCGCCCAGCCAGGAGTTTGGCTATACAAGTCTGGGGTGGCTTTTGCTCGATCGCCAGCCAAAAGCAGCGAGTCAAGCCTTTGCTCAAGCCGCCCGATTGGTTCCTGCGAAACGAGGTGTGTTTTATGGATTGGGGCTGAGCCTTTTGGCTCAGGGTCAGGCAGAGAGTGCGATCGCGGCGATGACCTTAGAAGCACTTCGGGATCCACTCTTTATTACCAGTCCCATTTGGAAGCTCCCGACGCTAGCCCCCCTTTACGCACCTGTCACCCGTCGTTTGGAGACCGAGCTAGCCGCATTGCTTGAAACAGCGCAGCAGGCGGAACCGTTAACGGCCCAGTTGCATCTCATTCGGGGTGGCTTACGCTGGTGGTTGGGCGATATGGCAGGGGCACGGCTCGATCTCACAACGGTTGGCACTCCCTTTAGCCGCCTGGTGCTCGATCTGGCGGAAGGAAAGCCAGTAACGTCGCCCCTGACGACAACGTGGGGGACAGCTGGATCGGTTGCAAGCCGGAGTGGGGCACTGGCGATCGCGGCCTGGTTAGACCCAGCGAACCGTCAGCCGTTACTTCAGCAAGCCTGGGTGATTGCGACGCACACCGATCCTCCTGCCAAACTTGTGCCTGAACTGGTAGGGAGCATGGAGCGTTCTTCAACTTTTGATCAGTGGCTCAAACAGAATGCACCCACACAGTCCTACCGGCGTGAGAGAGCAGGGTTTGGGGTGTTGAGTCGTCATATTGATGGTGCAATTCCGGTTGATTTTATGACGGTGCTTGATAATGTTCCAATTGCCCAATTCTGCAAAGATCTGATTTTGCCGTTTGACTATGCACCAGCCTTAGATACCGCATTACAAGCAAAGCGAGATGCGCTCCTACAACAGGTATTGAACCGATCGTAGGACTTCTGCAACCCTTGTTTATGGCTTGTCCCTCATGCAAAATCTAGACTTTGAGGGTTACAGGCATCAGCCATCCTAATTGAGCTGCGAGAAGCCTGCTGATGTGAGCGCTTAGCGATCGGCGATCGGCAGTCAGCAGATAGGGAGAAGCTGATCGCTCCAACCGCGAAGTGTCTCTCATACCTGATTTGGGACTGCTACTGGAACTATTTCTGTCTAGAAACGGTCAGGGTTCATGAATCTAAGTGACGGCTTTTACTTCCTTTGGGGGATGCATATCCAGTTCAACCGCTCGGTGCGATCGTGTCACTCCAACATCCGGTTCTTTTCTGAATTTGGTGATCTTACGGCAGGATCAAGGTGTACCTATTTCACGCTTAAGCAGTAGTGGATTTCCTGCACCATCTGTTGCCGAATCAGGCATTACTTCGACTCGAAAACTGGTCCTTCGCTACGAACGATAAACAACTAACTCTTACGGTTTCAAGCAGCCAATCTGCTGCCCACTGTCCGCTGTGCCAGTCAGCAACCCATCGCATTCACAGTCGCTATGAGCGAACCCTACAAGATCTGCCCTGTATCGATTACACCGTTACCCTGCGCCTGCAAGTGCGGAAGTTTTTCTGCCTCAAGGCTGGCTGCCAACGGCGCATCTTCACCGAGCGCTTACCCCAAGTCACCCTGCCGTGGGCAAGACGCACCTGCCGTTTGGCAGCCTGTTTGACCGCCATTGGACTCGCCTTAGGCGGCGCGGCCGGCACCCGCTTGAGCCGACGGTTGGGGCACAGGGTTAGCCTCAATCCGTTGTTGCAACTCGTGGCACGACAAACCTTACCCACAATGACGACCCCTAAAACTTTAGGCGTCGATGATTTCGCCTTTCGCAAGGGGCAACGCTACGGCACGATCCTGGTTGACCTCGATCAGCACCACCCGATCGCGTTGCTCAAAGATCGAGAAGCGAACACTTTAGCCGCCTGGCTCCAACAGCATCCTGGTGTGCAAGTGCTGTCGCGAGATCGCTCCAAGGCGTACAAGCAAGGCATGACGCAAGGCGCACCGGCAGCGATTCAGGTCGCTGACCGCTTCCATCTGCTGCAAAATCTGGCGGAAGTCCTAGAGCGTTTTCTAGCCACGCAAAGTGATGCGCTCAAAGTCGTAGACCTCGCTTATCATCGAGCCTTAGGCAAACCGCTGGTAGTTCCACCCAAACCGCCAACGGCGCAGCAACAACGAGCGCAGCAACGGCGGGCAAGACGATTGGCGAACTACGAGCAGGTGCACAAACTGCGCCAGCAGGGCTACCAGGTACTCGATATTGCACATCATTTAGGCATGGGTGAACGGACTGTTTTTACCTACTTGGCGGCTCCCAGTTTTCCCGAATGGCAGCCATCGCCACGGCGGCGTTCCCGTCCTAGCATCCTGACTCCCTACAAATCCTACTTATACGAGCAATGGCACACTGGGCAACGTCAGACGAAGCAATTGTTTGAGGACATTCAGCAGCAGGGCTATCAGGGGACCTATCAAACCGTTGCCAAATATACCCATCAACTGCGTCAAGCGCAACGGCAACAGTTAAGCACCTCAGAGGGGCGAGGACCAGCTCTTGCCGGCAGCGAAGCAAAGCAACCCCTTTGAGTGCCCGTCGCGCTGCCTGGCTGGTACTCAAACCATCCCAGCAGCAAGCCATTGAGGATGAACCGTTGCTTATCGAGTTACAGCAGCATCCTGCGTTAGCAACAGCGATTACTCTCGCTCAGCAATTTGCGGCGTTGGTTCGACAACGGTCGCCCCAGCAGCTTGACCCCTGGCTGGAGCAAGCCAGTTGCAGCAAGATCAAACAGTTTCAAAACTTTGCCAAGAGTTTGCAGGAGGATTATGAGGCGGTCAAAGCAGGCGTGACGTTAGCAGTGAGCAATGGACAAGTGGAAGGGCAAATCAATCGGCTGAAGATGCTCAAGCGGCAAATGTACGGTCGGGCTGGTTTTGACCTTTTGCAAAAAAGGGTGCTTTTAGCCAGTTGAAACGGTTCCTGCCGAGCCAAATATCACTCCAAACCTTGATCACCAAATTCAGAAAAGAACCCAACATCCGCAGTATTCTCAACGCTGTGTATGGCAGTTTGTACTAATCTGTATTGGTTTGGAATGTATCGCTCTTGAGGGCTGTAGTGACGAATTGTTGAAGAGACTGACGTGTTCGATCCATACACGTTCGATCAATACAATTGCACTGGAATCTGTAAGCGTTACGGTCGCTTTTTCTAAATTCAGCCACGATTGCACAACAATCAACGGCTTATTGCGTTGCGGTTTTAGCCGTTTAGTGGGTCATTGTTGCTATCGGCGTTGATTTTACAAATCGCACCAGATGCATCAAAATGAGTAGACAAACAAGCGCCATAGAGTTTAGCCGTCTCTCCGTTCACCTGGATCAAGATTCCGAATCCAGTTATTTGTAAACTTTTTGCCGTTTTAGTGCCAGGAGCAGTCATGAAATCATTGGTTCGCTGGAGTGCAACCGCTGGGCTAGTTGGAAGCGCTCTTATCGGGTCGTTTTTAGCTGGCACAATGCAGGTGCTTGCGATTCCCCAAGAGCAAATTATCCAAAAGCTTCGTCCCGTTCCTGTCTTTACGATCGCTAACCAGCAAGGGGCTCCATTGGTTGCTTCTCCTCCTAGTGGTCAGAAAGGACGGGCAGTGGCAGGCGTATTCATTAACCAGAAAGACGCTCAAGATTTCCTCAATAACTTAAAGACCAAAAATCCTGACCTGGCGAAGAACGTTAAGGTTGTGCCTGTTTCTCTAGCAGAAGTTTATCAGCTCAACCAGACCAACAAAGACAAGCCAGAACAGCTTGATTTTGCTTACGTTCCTTCAAGGCAGCAAGTGGATACTGCTGTATCGCTGCTGAAGCAGCAAGGTGGACAGCAACAGTTCAACGGCACACCACTCTTTGTGGCTCGTGGAGGTAAGGAAAAAGGGTACTTGACCATTCAGCAGGATGGTAAGTCGATCATTCCCATGTTCTTTAACAAGGAAGAATTGCAGGGCTTACTCGATCGCTTTAAGCAGCAACAACCCACGATGGCTTCGAGCATTGAGATTCAAGTACTGAACCTCGAAGGGTTGATGGAGGTCTTACGGACGAAGAACGATCCTCAACTGGATCAGATTGTGCTCGTACCACCCCAGCAGTCGATCGAATTTGTGAAGTCCCAGCAAGGTGCAGCACCTGCACCCGGCGGTAATAAGCCTGCTGCGGCTCCTGCACCCGCACCCACGAAGAAATAGAAACGGGCGCGGAGTAACGGGTGAACTCTAAGGAGGATTCGGACAGCCTCTCGTCTCCATCAGGGGGGCGAGAGGTTTGTGTGTCTGGGCATGCGCTCTGGCAATGGCGCGCAACAGCCCAGCAGGAGGCGATCGCGGCTGATATTTCGGCAGATGAAGTCGATTGGCTTTTACAAGATTTAGCTGGGCTCGATCGCCTGTCCTTGCGGTTAGAAACCTTCAAAGACAAGTCCGAAATCCGACTGGCGAAACCATTAACAGAGTTAGATCAGCTTTGGCAACAACGCCTTCATGGGCGGGTGCCTGTACAGTATTTGACTGGGGTAGCGCCCTGGCGGCAGTTCTTGCTTAAGGTCTCGCCCTCCGTGCTAATTCCGCGCCCAGAGACGGAATGCCTGATCGATCTGGCGATCGCAGCCACACACCCCACTTCTAACTCCCCATTCCCAGCTCCCTCAACTCAAGGCCACTGGGTCGATTTAGGCACAGGCAGCGGCGCGATCGCAATCGGCCTGGCGGTTGCCTTTCCTGGAGCAAGGATTCATGCCGTTGATTACAGTGCCGCTGCCCTGGCGATCGCGCGGGCAAATGCGCAACAGCTTCGGCTCACAGACCGGATTCAGTTTTATGAAGGTTCCTGGCTGGAACCATTAGCACAGCTCAAAGGTCAGCTCAGCGGTATAGTGGCAAATCCGCCCTACATTCCTAGCGATTGGGTGCCATCCTTACAGCCAGAGGTTGCCCAACATGAACCGCATCTAGCGCTAGATGGTGGAGCAGATGGCCTGGACTGCATCCGGCAATTAGTAGAGACAGCACCCGACTACTTGAAACCTGGTGGTGTTTGGCTGGTAGAAATGATGGCAGGGCAGGCACATGCTGTCTTTGACTTGCTCCAGCAGCAGGGCAGCTATTGCCAGATTCAGACTTACCCCGATCTGGCAGGGATTGAACGTTTTGCGATCGCGTTTCGTAAATGAGCATCGCATAGGGAAATTCTGAGGTTAGGGGGATAGGGGATAGGGGTTGGGGGATAGGGGTTGGGGGATAGGGGTTGGGGGATAGGGGTTGGGAAGCAAGAGCACGATCAACGCTGTAAGGCGATTTTGTAACATTGCTCTGAAACAGTCACGGCCATCCCCCATCCCCCATTCCCTTTTCATGCTCGGCCACGATCGACTGCTCTTTTGCTGCAACGCCTGTTTTGAATGACGGTCGCAACATGAGCGACACACGTTATTCATGTGTGGTCATTAGGCTTTAGTGGTTTCTAGTAGTTGGGCTAAGTGTGGCTACTGTGTCTTTATCCTTTGAAGAGAAGGAGAGCAGATGTTAAGAGATTTTTGGCTGTGGCTGCGAGGGCCGATCGTTCATGAAAAGCCGCTGAGCCGTAAGCGGCGGGCGGCTGAAAAATTAGGAATTAAGACCAAATCTGTGCGCGAGATTGTGCGCGAGATGGAGGAGAAGTCTGCTAGAGAAGGTAAGGATATTCACGTCCGCCTCAATCGTGCTCCGATTGAAAAGGAATGATGGCATAAAGGCTGCTTGAGCGTTTTGGGTCGGCGTGTCAATTACTTTGCTGTAGCGACTGGATGCGATCGTTTGCCTCCTTCTGGAGTGACTGCTTTCCCTGTTTCTGGTAGTAAGCAGCCGCAACCTGAAAGCTTCGAATGGCTGCTGGACGGTTGTTCAGCGTTTGCTGCGCGACGCCAAGGTTGTAGTAAGCATCCGCATAGTCTGGCTTAAGCTGAATCGCCTGGTTGTAGTCCGCCAGCGCGGCGCTTGTATTATTTAGAGCAAGCTGCGCATTGCCCCGATTGCTATAGGCTCCTGCCAAAATGGCAGGCGGCGGATTCAGCCTAATAGCCTGGTTATAATCTTGCAATGCGCCGTTATAGTCCCCTTTTTTTGATCGTGCATTGGCTAGATTAATGTGTGCCTGAGCAAGATTGCCGCCCAGGGCGACCGCCTGATTGCCTTCTTCCAGCGCTTTGTCGTAATTTTGGCGATCGTAGTAGGCGTAACTCAGGTTACTGTGCAAAACAGGAGACTTAGGGTCTAACTTCAGCGCTTGCTCGTAGTCTCTAATTGCTGCACCTGTATCACCAAGCCGATGGTAAGAAATTCCACGGTTGGTATAGGCTGAGACGTCGTTGGGGTTCTTCTGGATTGCCTGGCTGTAGTCGTCGATCGCCTCTTTGTTGTACCCTGCTTGCGCTTTTTGCAGCCCTGAATAATTGAGTTGTTGAGCCGCCGCAGGATCAGCCGGGGTCTGTTGCCCAAATTTAAACCAATTCGGGCGATACGATGATGGCAAAATTGCCGCTAATAGCCCAAGAATGGCAGCTAGTAGAATTGCTGGAATAATCAGGGCCTGAGAGTTAGAAGCAGAGCGTCGAATTCTATCCATAGGACTTGGCTTAGCGTTCGGCAGAATAGGAGGCGATTCTTCTTGTATGACGGTTGTACTGGCTGGGGAATTTGAGATTGATGGCCGCTCTAATAGAGGCGCGGGTTCATTCATGCTGAACAACCGCTCTAGAATGACCTCTTTGGCGCGCGAGTCGTCTGGAGTTCCAGAGACAGCAGGGGCATCCATTAGTGGCTCTGCCAACGGTGAAGGCACTGGGTGACTGCTATCCGGTTCTAGCGATTGTGCTGAGGTTGCCTGACTGGTGACATCAGGAGTGGGAGGCTCTATCGCATCGGCGTCTGCTGGACGATCGTCCGCCACAAATTGCTCTGCCTGAGTGGTGAGTTGAGCTTCTAACGCTTGCACCTCATCATCTTTTAAGTGTAATGTCTGCTGCAACCGTTGGAGCATGGCACGATCGCTCTCTCGAAGAGGCAAACGGCGCTGCATTGCCCACAGCAAAACCTGCTGATACTTTGCCAACCGCTCCTGATCCTGTGCCTGCTGGTGCTGCTTTTGCAAGAAGAAGGGGGCGATCGACGTGATTGCGACATCCTGATCTTTGAGGTATAGAGCCTGTTGAAGCTGCTTCCAGAGTTGGCGATGGTGAGGATCAGCTAGATTGTGCGTGCGTGCGCTCCTTTCTACGTGTTCTTGATAAAACGCGAGGCGCTGTTGATACTCCTGCACGGGACGCAAGACCTGCGTTTCAAGCTCGTTGGCTACTTGTGGCGGTACGCCCAGGCTGTGTCGCATGCCATTCAGAAACGATCGTCCCTCTAAGATAGGAACCCCAACGGCATCTGTATCGATCGTGGCCGCTTCCAGTACTTTGCGATAGTGAATCTGAGGCGTGTTCTGAGGTACTTCGAGCAGTGGGATGTGAGCCATTTCCGCGCTGCCAATCAGTTGCGTTTCGAGGGTGGGTGCTGCGACACGAAGCTTCTGCGAGGCATAGTCGTGCCAGTCGGCCACCGTTACCATGCCATCATCATCTGTATCAGCCGCGCCGCTCTCGACGCCTTCTGCCAAGTAGCGAGGATACGTCCAAGCGTCGATCGCCGCGAACGACTGATGGACTACGTTTGCAGCCACTAGAAGCACCCGTCCTGCCCCCTCTAAAGGAGTGGCTAACGTAGCCGTTGACGGTGCGGTTATAGGCTGGTCTTGTCTTTGTTGACAATAGCTATCTAAAATGACAACCTGCTGCTTCGCAGGGCTGCTGTTCATGATTTCTTGAAGGGCGATCGCGGGGATGACCTGGGCCTTGACCAGCGTACCTTGTTCATCAAATTGGGTGCTGGGCGTCGCAAAATAGAGGGCACCATCGGCATCCTGCACAGTATGACCACAGAGCAAGAACACAATTTGGTCATCGCTCACACGCTGCCTAAAAAACAGCTCAATCGTTTCTTGCATCTCTTGCAATGGGCGATCGCAAAGCGATTGCACTGACTCAAACCGAAATTGCGGTTGTTTCAGCACACGTCTCATGACTTCCACATCTTTTTGAGCATTCGGTAGTGGGTCTAATCCCTCTAAATACCGACTTACTCCCACTAGTAGCGCTACCCTGGGCATCTAATCGCTTTCAGTCTCCTGTACACGTAAAACTGTTAGACGGTAAAGATTGATTCTCCATACCCCGTACCCTACGCCCTATACCTGCATTCACAGGGCTATGGCTTACCCAATCGATCGCCGTTGCATGTCCTTACAGAACCGACTTCACCAAACTCGCATTTAGACCGCTTTTAATGCGGGTTAGCGCACATTCAATGAATCTCTGTAAGGATACTGAATCCTTTGAGAAATGAAACATTAATTGCACGTCACCCCGAATCAATGGTTCTACAAGGTGATAAAGGCTTACTAGGCGGCGATCATACCTTGCTGTTTTGGTGATGTAACGGATTCAGTTGACGATCAGCCAACGTTAAACTCAAGAGGTTGAAATCTCGCCAAGAGCCCATATTGTGGGGCAAACAGGGTGTTCTGCATGATAAGCAACTCATACAGTGAAAGAGGAACATCCGGTGAAACCGCTCTTGCCAACGCTGTAGACAGCTTCTAGCCTTTTCAGAATAGTTGTCATGCGGAAGAACCCAGCGTTTGAATCAAGCTCGTTTCGTGGACGATCGCTCACTTTGCCACAATGTATTCACCCACGCTGATGAGATTCAGGTTAAAGCATGATTCAGGCGACCACAGTGAAACTGATAATCATAGCAATCGGCCGAAGGATGCCCTCACCCCGGTCTTTAGCAATGCCTCCAGCCGTTGTACCTGACCGCAAGAAGGCAATAAAGTCCTTCCTGACAAGCTTTTTTGTGCTTTGTATGTTTATCTAAGGCCCATTTCTGAGTCGATGCGATCGCCCATATGCTGCTAGAAATCGTCGCTACCTTGCTATTCGGTGGTCTGTCCTTTCGTTGGGGTATGCGCTTTGGTAAATTGCTGCTGCGCAAAGGGGCAACTGCTAACGATTTATTTAAGGGCAAGACCTCGCTCTCGCTGCTCTTTCTTGGGCTTTATATTGGGCTGATTCTTCTGGCATTGAATGTTCCGCAAATGCAGTTCTTGCCTCTAGAGTGGCGGGTTTACGGCATGCGGATTACGTGGACCATCATGCGTACCGTATTGTTAGGGTTTTGCGGGCTTGCTTTCATCGTCAGTTGGCAGACAGCACGAGTGCAGGTCATCGCCGTTGCCTTGATTGGCATTTTGGGTGTGACTGGTTTTAGTGCTGCCGAGGCCTATTTTTTGGCACCCATTTACACCTGGTTGCACAACAACCTTCAGCCCAATGGGGTTTATAAGCAGACTTCTATGAGTAGCTGCGCACCCTCAGCGTTGGCAACCGTGCTGCGGCGCTGGCAAATCGATGCGACTGAATCAGGGGTAGCACGCCTTGCGGGTACAAGCCGATTGGGTACGTCAATGCCACAGCTTATTGCGGCTGCCCATGAACTCGGTATGGATGGAGTGGAGCTATCACCAACCTGGGAGCAATTGCAGCGCATCAATCGTCCTGGGGTGCTTGGAGTTTGGCTAATCGATGGTGCTCGTAAGCTACCTCATGCCGTTGCCCTGCTGGCAATGAGCAGCGACCAGGTAGCAATCGGTGATCCTGCACGGGGCAAAATTTATGCCTTAGACCAAGCCCAGTTTGGCCAGATCTGGCGGCAGCAGTATGTACCCATTTTCAGGGCGAGTGATCGGACCCTCTCATCCGAGCAGGCAGCGGACTATTTGCAGCGTCTTGGCTACCTTAATCAACCCACTCAAGATCTCGGTCGAGCAATCCGCCGCTTTCAAACCGCCGTCGGGATACCCAGCACAGGCTCGCTAGATGTGCAAACGGTGCTATTGCTCACGGGGCCGTTCTTGCAAGATGTTCCGACGCTGGCACCACACTAAATGTCTCAGTAAGCGCTTTCAAACGCAAGCTACGCTTCGATTGTGAAGGCCATGCTGCCAACCGCTCAAAGCCCACGTGTCTTGCTTTCAACCCAAAAGTATTCCCTTTTACAGCCTTCACGCACATTAAATCGTTCCTAAGCGTGAGCCTGCACTCAAGCGTTTAAGTTATACATGAGACTTGCGAAGCTTAAGTTTTACGTGGAACTTGCAAAGCATCTTTTATACACCGCCTTTTATAAACCTTTTTTGCGATGACTTTAATGACCAGGAGACTTGCTCAAGAAAAACCACCAGCCCAACGTGACTACATTCTTGTAGTTGATGATATGGCGGATAATTGCTTCTTGCTAAAAGCAATTTTAGAGGCAGAAGGTTATAACGTTGAGGTTGCTAATAGTGGCAAAATGGCGTTAGCAAAAGCCGAAGCAATGCCACCAACGCTGATGCTGCTCGACGTAATGATGCCTGATATGAGTGGCTATGAAGTAACTCAGCAGATTCGACAGAGCCATAAGCTTGCAGATCTTCCGGTTGTGCTTATCACAGCTTACGATCACGAATACACCAGCGCCATCAAAGCGATCGGAGCCAATGATCTCCTTCATAAGCCTCTGGATTTTGATGAGTTAATTCGGCGCGTTCGGGCTTATATCAATTAGCTTGAGGCAGAGATTCGCTTGAGGCAGCTGACAAAAAGTATGGCTGTACGATATAGCGATTTAGACTGATGGTGAAGACCATTCCTTTCATCATTATCCAGCAAGGCCAAAGCATTTTCTGACTGTTCTTTTCTGAAGAGATAGACGCCGTCGCGTTGATAAATCAGCTTAAAAAGTGGACTCTGCTGAAGTCTGTCGAGTACACGATCGTTGCATTCTTTAGAGCAATTACTGCCTGGATGTTGGGAATCTAGCAAGACCTCATTGAACTCATTGATCATTGCGACATCGAACTGATTCGAAAGCAATTGAAGATTCGATCGATGGGTTAAATGTGGGGCAATTTGAGGATTGGTCAGTACGCTTGTGGCGGGTTTGACTTGGGCAATCGCGTCTCGTGTTGCTTGCCACGTATCAAGCTTGGTTAGATAGAAGCCGCCAAAAAAGTTGAATTTTGCTAGCGCTAAAAAGCCGATCGCTGACCACACCATAATGCCCCGCTGACTGCGAATCCAGCTTTTATTCGCCGCCAGAGACGCGATCGCGGTTAGTAGAAGAAAGGGCAAAATCGGCACAGAATATTGGTGCACCAGGTCTTTCTGCGGCTGATTTACGGTCAGTAAATTCATGGCTAATTGGGGAACCGCTGCCAACAAAGGCGCAAGATGCTGTGATGAAAGACCCCAAAAAAGAGGAAGCAAAAGCAGGCACAGGTATTCCAGGTTAGGGAGTGTAAACAGATGCTGCAACACTAAACCTGGTTGCAAAATCAGGTTCTTAGCAATATCGAGGACGGAATTTCCAAAGCCTGCGTAGCGAGTGACGGCCTCAACGCCAAGCGGTCTAAAGTGCGGAATGATGATCTGAACGGCAATGAGAAACCACACACTGCCTAAAACCAGGGCGATCGTCCCGCACAGTCGCTTCTTCTCAACCAGCAACAGCCATAGTCCCATCGCGGCGACCGTTAGGGAAAGGGCATCCCGGCAGCCCAAAATAAAGATAACGCCAAGCGTGAATCTAAGTGGTTGATGCTGGCGTGCCGCTAAAACGACCGCTAGGAAGACAGGCAACGCCATGACTTCGGGGTGAAAATCAAACAGATTGATGTTGAAAACTAAGGGATAGAGCAGATAGGCTACGGCGATCGCCACCGCTTGATTGGCTTTAACGCCTGCTTGCTGAGCCAGTCGCCATACGGGTAGTGCCCCCATCGCCAGCGCGATCGCCTGTAGCCCAAAGAGCCAGAAGACGCTTGGGTAGAGTTTGTAAAGGGGCGCGATGAGATAGAGTATCCAATCGGCATGACCACCCAGAAAATGAAAGCCCCAAAAAGAGACGATCGGGGGCTGCCCCTGGCTGATTAAGTAAAGCGCTTGATCGAAATAACCCAGATCAAAGGCAGCCGATTGAAACAGCAGGTGACGGATACTGCTACTAAGAAAAAGAATCGTGGCGCTAACAATGATGAGCCAAACGATTGTTTTAGCCTGTGAGGTAACGCGATCGCGGGTAGAACCTAACGGATCAAACGGTTGCTCCATAAATTTCAGGTTGAATCTACTGATTGAGGCAATCTAGCTAGCTTACAGTCATTTCCATCAGCTCTCACCCCATCCGATACTACCTTCCTCACCCGCAGAGTCATCGCTGGTTAAAGCGATCGTGGCTGTAGTTTCTGCCTCAAGTGACTTTGCCCAAACGTTAGCCGATTGAGGGACGGGTCATGTCTCACCCAAACGGGAAACAGCCAAGCTTCCTATGCTGCTAACCAACTGGCTTGGTTGTCGGCTTAGGGCTAACAGTCGGTTGCACTGGCGTAGTTTTGACCTGTGGAGTTGTGCGCACAGCAGGCTTGCTGGGAGAGGCTTGGGGCACAGGTTGGGTTGCGCGTGGAGAAGGCTTCGCAGGCGCAGCAACTGGTGTGGGTGACGTTGTCGCAGCAGGAGGTGTAGTAATGGTGGGTGAGGCAGTGGAAGTGGTGGGTGAGGCAGTTGGTGTCGGGCTCACGGCTGGTAAGGGTTGTCTTTCGCCCAGAATACTGGGGTTTCCTGTATCAAACACGCCTGCAATACACGCGATCATCAAGGTTGCGAGAGTGCCCACAAACAAAGCCTTCCAGCCCAAATTCGCAATGTCCTTGCGGCGAGACGGTGCTAGCGCGATCGTGCCGCCAACAAAGATCCCTACCGATGCCAGATGCGCAAACCCAGAGAGAGCATAGCTAATGATTAAGACAGCGCGATCGCTGATCACCCGCTCACCTGCTGGCAATGCCGCTGCTGCTGCTAGTGCTTGATAGGGAGGAATAGCCGTCTCGGTTAAGCGTCGCCCAATAATGACGGAGGACTGCCAGACTTCATTCAAATCTAAGGACACACCTGTTAATAGAGTCAGGGGAAAGAACAAGACACCTTCAATGTTTTGCAGCGTCACGATCTTAAACACATCCCCAATGGGACTAGGCAATCCCGCTAACCCCGCAAAAATCTGGTTGATTAACGACACCAGACCCACAATGAGGATCAGGACAGCAGCGATCGAAACTGCCATCCGTACCCCATCCAGCGCACCCAAGATCGCGGCATCCATCGGGCTGACGCGCTCGATCGGTTCTCCTGCCACCGTTTCTTTGGGCGCTTCTTCTACGACGTCGTCTTCATCTTCATCGATCTGAATGCGTGTACGAGGAAACTCACTGACTTTATCCAGCGACTCAACTTCCTTAACGGGATCTTGCTTTAAATGCTCTTCAACGGGAATACCACCTGCTGTCAGTGGCACCTCTGTTTCGGGCACCAGGATTTTAGAAAGGACGAAGCAAGCTGGAATGGCAATAATCGATGCAGAGACCAGATGCCCCAGGATATTAGGAAAGACGGGTCTGAGAAAGCTTACGTAGATCGCCAGCGTGGACGATGCCGCCGTGCCAAAGCAACACGCCAGAATGGCAGCAATTTCGCTGCGGGTCATCTTGGCAATAAAGGGTTTAACGGCGATCGCCGCTTCAATACCCACAAAAATATTGGCTGCTCCGCTTAACGATTCTGCCCCGCTCAGGCGCATCGTGGAGTAGAACACCTTAGCAAACACGGCTGTGATCCGCTGGATGATGCCCAAATTATCTAACAGGGACATCAGACCAGAGAAAAAGATCACCGCTGGCAACGCTCGAAACGCCAGGATGTAGTTCAGCTTATCAGTGCCGCAGAACCCTGGTAAGAAGAGGATTTGTGGTGGTGGGCAGGCTGTTGCGCCCGGTGGGACAGCACGCAAAACAAAGGGGTCTTGTCCCGGTAAGGGCACCAGATTAGCCCCAAAGACAAACCGCGCACCAGCATCCGCAGCGGTAAACACGCCATCCAACAGCCCACTGAAAATCTTCAACGCTTCACGGGTGATGGGGAATTGAAAGATCAGAAAGCCCAGAATGAGCTGTAACCCGATGCCGCCAATGATGACTCGCCACGGAATGACTCGACGATTCTCTGAAAAAAGCCAGGCAACCAGGCACAGCCCAAAAATACCCGCGAAGGAGAGGAGATTCAGAATGGGCATAACGTTTTTCTCCGCTGTAAAGAGGTCGGCAGTTTCCTACAAAGCTTTCTGAGCGTCTGGTTTGACTGTCTGCTGAGTGATGGCTGGATCGTAAGCATCCTATGTCATCGCCGATCGCTCCTGCCCACTAAGACAATACTCAAAAATCGACCCTTTGGCACTTGTGTTTTCATGAAGCAATTTGAGTGAGGCGGAGGGCAGAAGGCGAAGATGGGAGTAGGGAGTAGGGAGTAGGGAGTAGGGAGTGGGGAGGCGGACCATTAACAGCTCAATCAACTCAAAACTCTCTAGCTTGTTGACGCAAAACTCAAAACTCAAAACTCAAAACTCAAAACTCAAAACTCATCACCAATTTCCCTCGCCTTGACCCAGCACGCGGGCAGTTTGCCAAACAAAAGGTCGATAATAGAGTTGTATACATCTCCTCTTTGTCTGCATGGAAGCGTTTGAGCTAACCCCGCCTGATTGGACTCAGTCAGCCGTTCACTCTTCAGAGTTTTGCTGCCCAGCCTGTCGATCGTCCAGCAAGGAGGCAAAGCGGGTCTGGGTGAATCGGCGATCGCCCGTTTATACCGAAGACCACCGCCGCAAATGGCAGGAGTTCTATGAATGCCAGTGTACCCAAGTCTGGTGGGCATGGAGCAGCGATCGTCCCCCTTCGGAACTTGCTGATAAAGAACGGGAAATTCCGCCGCCACGCTTTTTCAATCCGTTTGATGATTTGTAGCGATCGTGGGATTACTTGCACTTTGGGCAGACCACTGCTTTTGGGCAGAGCGTACCTGTACGTGTAAGCTGTTTCGCTCCCAAAAGACGCCATCCGTGTATCCTTGAATGCTTGAATCCGCTTCAGCCAGAGCAAGACGTTTTTCCGCTAAACAGCAATACAACTCATCCACCTCAACGCCGATGTAACGTCTACCAAGCTTTTTGGCAACGACGGACGTGGTACCTGACCCCAGAAACGGATCGAAGACGACATCGCCCGCATTAGAACTTGCGAGAATGATTTTTGCTACCAGTTTTTCTGGCTTTTGAGTCGGATGATCAGTGTTTTCGGGCATTGACCAGAAGGGGATTGTCAGATCAGACCAGAGGTTAGATGGATAGGTTAGACGCACGTTTCCTGCTTCCGTTAAATGCCAATCTTTAGGATTGCCGTTAACTGTATAAGGTGCCATCACCTTACGTCTGAGCTTGACGGCATCGACATTGAAGGTATAAGTATCAGAAACGGTGCAAAACCAGATATCTTCTGAGGCGTTTTTCCAGTTTTTAGTGGCTCCGCGACCTTTTTCGCGTTCCCAGGTGATGCGATTTCGCACATGAAAACGATGCTTGATAACATCAAAAACGGCTGGTGAGGATTGCCAATCGGCGCAAAGATAGATTGAAGCGGTTGTTTTGAGAATGGGTTCTAGCTTTGCTAAATAGGTTTCGAGCCAGGCAGCATAGCTATCTAATGTTTGGCGTTTAAAGGTGCGATCGTTAAACGTTTTGGTTAAGTTATACGGTGGATCAATAAACAATAAATCAACCGATTGCTGTGGCAACAACGGTAGAAGAGTGAGTACGTCTTGATGAATTGTTTGATTCAGAATGTCTGCCAGTTCAACGGGCTGCTGCACTTGCAAGAGCTTTTGTTTGTAGAACGATCGTTCCTCTTCGTTCAAGGTAATCGTTCGGTTCCGGGGGGCACGCGCTTTTTCTGGCAACATGGGTGCAGGTCATACTGGCTACTCTGTGAGTGGATGAGCGAACTGTTTCGCTTGCTAAGTCCGACTGTCACAGCATCTCAGCTACGTTAACCCAACCTTGCGTGTTTGACTGACAATCTTTTGCTTGACCGCAGAGACGCAGAGGGCGCGGAGAAAGCTTTTGCGATCGTTTTGGCTTCATCGAAAAATCGACAAACAGTTTCAATTCATTACGCTTAAACCTCTCAAGGAGTCTCAACGCAATGCTTGAACTCTATCAACGGATTGCTCTACGGCGTGATTTGCCAGAACATGGGCTTAAGACTGGCGATGTAGCAATGCTAATTGATTATGTGCCTCATCCAGATGGGGGCACAGAGGACTGTGTACTAGAGATTTTTAACGCTTTAGGGGAATCGATCGACGTGGTAATTGTTCCAGTATCAGATGTAAAAGCGTTGCAAGCCGACGAAGTGATGACCGTGCGATCGCTCTCTCAGACGGCTTCTCTATGATTTGCCCGAGCTGAAAGCGCAGAGTGAAGCGATACTTCGGCAGCTAGAAGGTTAGGGTACGATCGCTCCCGTCATCCTCAAACTGTTGTTCGCCCACGCCGACGAGTTCTACAATGACGGTGCGAGCAGATGGAGTCCAGCTCCCTTGTCGGGGTTGGACGCTGACAATGGTATGCTCCCCTTCTGTCCAAACGCGATACTCCGTTGTGATCCAGGCACCATCACGATAGTCGAAACTGTGCCCATCATCTTCGTAGAGCGTGTATCTCCCCTCACCTGACCAGACGCGGAGGCGTAGTTCGTCCATTGGGCGCTCATCGACATACTGCATCACGGGCTGCATGGGAATGATGGCTCCGGCTTTGACGTAAAGAGGCATCCGCTCTAGTGGGGCATAGGCGAGGATGTGAGTGTTCCCATCGTAGCGATCGCCTGTCCACCAGTCGTACCAAATACCTTCGGGCAGGTAGACGGCGCGATGGGTGACACCAGGACGATAAATGGGAGCTGCCATGATGGACTCCCCAAGAAAGACCTGATCGTGCAGTGCGTAAGTTTGGCGATCGTTGGGATAGTGGTAGAGCAGGGGACGCAGAATGGGTGCACCTGTCGTAGCCGCTTCCCAGAAGGCGGTGTAGAGGTAGGGCAGCAGACGGTAGCGCAGTTCGATGTACTCACGGCAGATTTGTTCGGTCTGTTCGCCAAAGACCCACGGTTCATGTTGCTCTGTCTTCATCGACGAGTGGGCGCGCATCAAGGGGTAAAGAAACCCTACCTGCATCCAACGAGCAAAGAGTTCTGCGGTCGCGTTGCCAGCAAACCCGCCGATGTCAGCCCCAACAAAGGCCACCCCCGACAAGCCCATGTTGCAAAGCATGGGAATAGAAAGCTCCAGATGTTCCCACCAGGACTGGTTATCGCCCATCCAGACCGACGACCAGCGCTGGACTCCCGCAAAACCCGATCGCGTCAGCACAAACGATCGCTCCGTTGGGCGCAACCGTTCCAGACCTTCGGCGCAGGCTTGCGACATCCCTTGTCCATAAAGGTTGTGGGCTTCAGCATGCGTGGTTTTTTCATCAGCAGGCCCTTGGGGTGAATCAAGCGGAAACCAGATATGATACCCTTCGTCCCCAAACGGGCGTTCCACAATGGCAGGTTCGTTCATGTCGTTCCAGATGCCCGCGACACCGACATCCGTCAGCGCTTTCTGAGCATCACCCCACCATTGACGAACTTCGGGCTTGAGGAAGTCGGGAAACACCGCTTTGTCAGGCCAGACATAGCCGTGAAAGATGGTGCCGTCCGCTTTCCGCACAAAGTAATCCTGCTCTAAGCCTTCGTCAAACATCGTGTAATCGGCTTCGGGTTCGTACTTTACGCCGGGGTCAACGATCGTCACGACCTTAAAGCCTGTTTCTTTGAGATCCCCAAGGAGCTTCGCGGGTTCGGGAAAGCGCTTGGGAGTCCAGGTGAACACGCGATAGCCGTTCATATAGTCGATATCCAGGTGGATCACGTCACAGGGAATGCGACGATCGCGAAACTCTTGCGCCAGTTTCCGCACAACGGTGTCCGACTCGTAACTCCAGCGACACTGATGGTAGCCGATCGACCATTTTGGCGGCAGCGGCATCCGACCCGTGAGTTGTGTATAGGTTTCCAGAATTTCGGCAGGGGTAGGGCCATAGATAATGTAGTAGTCGAGTTCGCCGCTATGGGTTTCCATCTGCCAGATACCGGGTTTAGTCGCTCCCAGATCAAACTGACTCCAGAACGTGGTGTTGAAGAAGATGCCATAGCCAACATTCGGACGCAGCGCCATAAAGAACGGAATCGCCTGATACATCTCATCCGTCAACGTGGTGTAGTCGAGGGCGTCATTGGTCCAGTTGGTTTTACGCTCCGATCGCTTGTCGAGTAACCCAGTTCGTTCGCCAAAGCCGTAGAAATGCTCGTCTGGCTCAATCTTCTTCCAGCCAGTCACAGTATTTTCTGACCAGCCAATGCCCGTTTCAGCATCTTCTGCAAAGGGTCTGCCCGCCTGATCGAGGCACACGATACGGCAGGGATTGCGCTCAATGCGGAGCAACACCTTATCCGTGTTGATTTCGATCGCCTCTTCTGTTTCCTGCACGCCCATTAAGACGGGCAAGTACTCTGAATCATCTTTAGCGACCGCCCACGATCGACGCGGTAGGAGCTTCCCGGTTGGTGCCATTCGCACCCGGATTAGCGATTGGGTTAAGACCGTGACCGACAGAAGCGCATCGTCACACTGGCAGTAGACGCCGCGATCGTCCCGATGAACGGTTGTTACTGCACCCAGGGTTGTCCAGGAGCGAGCATGGGTCGGAAGGTTTCCAAAAACTTGGGGCATAGGAGGGAGATGGGGAGAGGGGAGCGGGGGGAAGCAGAGGGAGCAGGGGAAGCAGGGGAGGCAGGGGACGTTTTGAGTGACGATCAAAAAGCCATGCAGACTTAATCAAGCTCGATCAACAAGGTTCAAACACTCAAAAAGAAGTGTTAGATGCTCTTTAACGAGTATCGAACCTTCATTCACGAGTAGTTAAAACTCATCCACGAGTAGTTAAGACTCATTCACGAGTGTTTAGAACTCATTCACGAGTATTCAGGACTCATTCACGAATGTTGTCGATTTAACCACGAGTGTTTGGAACTCATCCACGAGTAGTCAGAACTCAACGACGAGTGTTTAAGACTCGCTCACGAATATCAAAGACTCAACGACGAGTATGAAACACTCATGCACGAGGATTAAAGACTCAACGGCGAGGATTAAAGACTCAACGGCGAGGATCAAAGACTCAACGGCGAGGATCAAAGACTCAATGGCTTCCTAACCCTTGAGCAGCGACTCGGTACCATCAATCCAGACTTCGGTGCCGCTGATATGACTGGAAGCATCAGAGACGAGGAACAGCACCAGTTGTGCGACTTGCTCAGAGGTGCCTGGTTTACCGTGGGTGAGCGGAATCTTGCCTTCGGGAAACTCTACGTGTGTTTGAATTTCTTCCAGGTCGCGCCGCTTTGTGCTTTCGTTGATTCCGGTTTCGATCGCCCCTGGACAAATGACATTCACCCGCACGCGATGAGGAGCTAGCTCCAACGCCACCATTTTTGTAAACGCAACCTGTGCTGCCTTTGAGGTTGCATAGGCTGTTGCGCCTGTGTTGCTAAAAATGCGGGTGCCGTTCACCGAGGCTGTAATGACAACGGCTCCACCTTGACGCTTGAGTAGAGGAGTGGCGTATTTGACCGTCAAAAACGTGCCTTTGAGGTTTGTATCCAGCGTTTTGTCCCACTCTTCGGGCGAAAGTTCTTCAATCGGTGCCCACACGCCGTTAATACCCGCATTCGCGAACACAATATCCACGCGTCCGAAGGTATCACTAATCTGCTGAAAGGATTTTTCTACCTGGTCAGGTTGGGCGATGTCAGCAATCGTGACCAGCCCTTTGCCCCCGTTTTGCTGCACCTTGTCGATCGTCTCCTGGCTGTCCTCTGGTGTGTGATCGATGGTGGCGATGATCGCCCCTTCCTGCGCCAACAGGAGTGCTGCCGCTCGACCGATTCCAGAGCCTGCCCCTGTGATTACAGCAACCTTGCCTTCAAGACTCTGTCCTGCCATGTTGATTCCCATAATTAACGCTTTCAATCGCAAGGGTCGTCCAGTCAGTGTCACTTTTCCTCTGTCTGAGGGAGAGGGTTAAGCTTCTGTCTGTGGTGGGTGTAATCACGATCCCGACATCGTTAAATTACGTTGAGACGATAGGACGAGGTTTTTATGACATACACCACATCAAATCCCAGTAGTGAGCAAGTTAAAGCATTCCAACGTTTGGATGCTGATCAGCAGTTAGCCTTGTTCTGGTTCATCTATACCGAAATGGGCGAGTCTATTACCCCTGCGGCACCGGGAGCAAGCACCGTTTCACCGACGATCGCCGAAGGGCTGTTCAATCAGGTCAAAGAGATGTCGCACGAGGAGCAATTGCAGCTACAACGCGACCTGATCGCTCGTAAAAACACCCAGTTTGCCCGCGAATATGGCGCGATCGGCGACACCACCAAACTCCTATTCTGGTATTTGTTGGCGCAAGGCATGGACAACGGCACGGTAATTCCTGTGCCTTCTGATTACAAGCTTTCCGCAGACGCAGAATCTCTGTTTAACCAGATCAAGCGTCTGGAGTTTAACGAACAAATTACGCTCTTCCGCGATATCGTTTCACCGATGGGCGTCGATCCAAATGCCGTAGAGCGCGACAGCGAAACAGGTCTGTAGGACCCTTGGCGATCAATTCTAAGTAATTAGGCCAGTGGGGCAAAGCATCACGAGTTATGCTCTGCCCCTTTTGCCATAACGTCTTTTTGATCCAAGCGACAAGTGAACTGTGATCACTCAAGACACTCCTATTCGGGGGGTGTGGGGAGTTAGGACCCCACAAAGCGGGGGGCCGGGGGGAAGTCCCCCGGGCAAATGTTATAAGATCTAGAACTAACCCTTTCAACGATCTTCCATGACCGCCTCCCGCCGCTATCACATCACCACCTTCGGCTGCCAGATGAACAAAGCTGACTCTGAGCGCATGGCTGGCATTTTGGAAACGATGGGCTTTGAGTGGGCAGAGCAGCCTGATGATGCCGATCTGATCCTCTACAACACCTGCACCATCCGCGACAACGCCGAGCAGAAAGTCTATTCTTATCTAGGCAGACAGGCAATCCGCAAGCAAACAAAACCCGACCTGACCCTGATTGTCGCTGGGTGCGTTGCCCAACAGGAAGGCGAACAGCTTTTGCGGCGCGTGCCCGAACTGGATCTGGTGATGGGGCCACAGCACGCCAACCGCTTACAAGATTTGCTGGAAGATGTGTTCAGCGGCAATCAGGTTGTCGCTACCGAGTCGCTCCACATTATGGAAGATATCACTAAGCCGCGTCGCGACAGCACCGTAACGGCTTGGGTCAATGTCATCTATGGCTGTAACGAGCGCTGCACCTACTGCGTCGTGCCCAATGTGCGTGGGGTGGAGCAATCCCGCACGCCTGAAGCCATTCGTGCTGAAATTGAGTCACTGGCAGAGCAGGGCTTTAAAGAAATTACACTCTTGGGACAAAATATTGATGCCTACGGCCGCGATCTTCCCGGTTCTACGCCTGAAGGTCGTCACCAGCATACGCTGACTGATTTGCTTTACTACATCCACGACGTACCTGGAATCGATCGCATCCGGTTTGCCACTAGCCATCCCCGCTACTTCACCGATCGCCTGATTCGAGCCTGTGCAGAGTTACCCAAAGTCTGTGAGCATTTCCACATCCCGTTTCAATCGGGCGATAACGATGTGCTCAAGGCAATGGCGCGAGGCTACACCCACGAGAAGTATCGTCGAATCATTGATACCATTCGCCACTACATGCCGGATGCGGCCATTAGTGCGGATGCGATCGTCGGTTTTCCCGGTGAAACCGAAGCACAATTTGAACGCACGCTGCAACTGGTGGATGATATTAGCTTTGATCTGGTGAATACGGCTGCCTATTCGCCTCGCCCCAGTACGCCTGCGGCCCTGTGGCAAAACCAACTCAGCGAAGACATCAAGCGCGATCGTCTGCAACGATTGAACCATCTGGTTTCGCTCAAAGCAATGGAGCGATCGGAACGGTACCGCGATCGGGTCGAAGAAATTCTCGTGGAAGCACAGAACACAAAGGATTTGACCCAAGTCATGGGGCGTACCCGCAGCAATCGCCTCACCTTCTTTCCTGGCGACATTGGTACGCTAAAAGGTACGCTCGTTGACGTTAAGATCACTGAAGCGCGAGCGTTTAGCCTTACAGGCATTCAGACAGTCACGGCTCCCATTCCTGCATTATCAGCAGGTCGTTGATGGCTCACATCAGCGTTGCCCGGACGTTTTGCCTTGTCAAGAATGCCTAGCTACCACTTTTTTTCACGCTTGAGCTTTTCTTCCATCTCCTGAATCTGCTCTTTGCGCGCCTCTAGCTCTGACGTATGCGCGTCGATCACCCTTTTTTCACGTTTGAGCTTTTCTTCCATTTCCTGAATTTGCTCTTTACGTGCCTCTAGCTCCAGAGCACGACGATCGAGTTCTTGGCTTTGCAACGTGAGTGACTGCCGCCATTGCTCTGCTCGCTCGGTTTCTTGCTGTAAGAATTCAGGCGTGATGCCATTCACCAAAAATTTCTGCACAATGTCTAACAGCCAGGGTTTAGCATCGTAGACACTGAGTACCTGGCGGCTTGGACCTAGTTCTACCAGCACAAACATGCTTTCACTGAAGTTGCTGGCTTCGGTTGCCAGAATCGTTTCTTCTTCAAGCAAAAGCGTCCACGCGTTTTCAGACTTCTGCCGCGCTAGTAGCTGTAGCCCTGACTTACCTAAAAGCCCCTTTTTTTGTACCTGCGCCAGATACAGCATTCCCTATCTCTACCTTAGTGGGTTTAAGAACAACCGTATATCGTCTTGGCTAGACCTTCAAGAGTGGGGCAAACATCCTGGTACACTTTTCAAACTGTACGGTTCAAACTGTACTGTTTAAGTTACACGCTGGAGCAACGATCTACTCTGACGAGTATAACCCTGAGTTGAGCCCGTTTCACAATGAACCACCACACCTTCACCATCTCATGCGCCACGATCGACCATTAGCGCACGTTTACAAAGCGTTCCTGGGCGATCGCCCTCAGCTTCTGTAAATCTTCGCGACGAGAGACGGAAAGCGGAATCGTCGCTTTGATCGATTCGAGCAAAATTGCCGTATCCAGTGACTTTTGCAAGTAAAGGGCACGATAGAGTGCAGCAATAACGGCTTGCTCAATTTCAGCACCGCTAAACCCGTCGATCGCTTTTACGAGTGCAGGGATGTCGAACTGCTGGGGTGCTTGCTTGTGTCGTGTGAGGTGGATTTGCAGAATGGTGGCGCGTTCCTGATCATTCGGCAAATCAACGAAGAATAGTTCGTCAAAGCGTCCCTTCCGCAGCAGTTCGGGCGGCAGTTGCGAAATGTCATTCGCCGTTGCCACCACAAAAATTTCCTGGTCTTTTTCCTGCATCCAGCTCAGGAAGGAACCAAACAGTCGCCGACTCAATCCACCATCAGCATCGCTACCCGTACTGCCACCCAAGGCCTTCTCGATTTCGTCGATCCACAACACGGTGGGAGCCATGGACTCGGCTAGCGCGATCGCCTGCCGAAAGTTCTTTTCCGATTCGCCCACATATTTATCATAGAGGCGACTGGTATCAAGCTTGAGCAAGGGCATCTTCCAGGCACGGGCGATCGCCTTTGCCGCTAACGACTTACCGCAACCCTGAATCCCCACAATGAGAATGCCTTTGGGCGGTTTGAGATTGAGCGCTTTCGCCTGGGGACTGAAGCCTACCCGCGCCTGGGTCAGCCATTGCTTGAGTCCATTAAACCCACCCAGATCCACGGGAACATCGCTGGTCGGGAAATATTCCAGTACCCCGCCTTCACGAATGACCTGGGCTTTGCGCTGAAGAATACGCCCCACGTCTTGTAGCGTCAGTTTGCCATCTTCCAGAGCCGCATAGGCAATCACCTGACGTGCCTGCTTCAAGGTCATACCGCTCAATGCCTGTACCAGCGCGGGCACATCCGCATCCTGTAGCTCGATCGAAACACGGTTTTTCACGCGCAGAGACCGAATTGCATCCGCAACGACCTGCTGTAGCTCATCACGTCCGGGTAGCTTTAGATCAAAGTAGACGACATCGTGGGCAATCTCTGCGGGTAGCTTGATGGCATTGCCTGTAAGGACGATCGCCGATCGACTTTGAGCAAACAACTGCACCACTTCGCGAAACTGACGCGCGACTTCCGCATCTTCGAGGTGTCGAGCAAAATCTTTCAGCAAGAACACCGCTTTGAAGCTGACGTCCTGCATGTGTTTCAATGCCTTGAGCGGTTCAGTCGTATCCTCAAACGCAGCAGGCTTGTGCGCTCCGGGTGGGGCACACTCATCCACCCAACGGTTTTCAGACGCGCCAAAAAAATCTTTATTCGCTGTACCGTGCGATCGCGCCAAGCCCTGCGTAATGCTCCACTCCAATAACTGCATTTTCATGTCCTGCGTGGCTTCTTGCAGCAACGTTTGCACCCGCTCTTCTTCCACCGTCTCTATGACGATCGCGGGATGAAAGGACATGATCAGCGTTTGCAGTTCGTGAATGCTGGCAGAAAGGGGAGAAGACGATGAGTGCATAAGCTGTGCGTCGAGAGCAAGAAGACTACCGCTAACTACGCTAGAGTGCCCGATTATTCCTTAAAAGCAGCATTGAGAGGAGCGATCGTCGTGCATCCAAACATCACGTCAGCAAAAAAGATATCTGTAGAATGCTTAGAGTTTTGGTACGAGCAGAGCGATGCCGAAAGCCTCAATTTGTTTTCCTATGATCGGGATAATATACAGAAAGATTCTGCCTATCCACCAAAATTGGGGTGTTATACGGAAACTTTCAGTTTAATAACAAGTTGGGCTGCTTTCAGTTATTTGCTTGAGTAGTACTTGAAGGTTGTTCGCAGGGTATGTTGTTGTGAAAAGAATGATTGTCTTTCCTCGAATGCTAGTTGTGATAATAGTGGCACTTTTAAGTATGTTATTACTCCAGCAAACAGCGTACAGCCAAACTCAAGCAGCAACGACAGCTATAAGTTTCTGGAATAGCCTTGATACCTACGCGAAAGTAATTGCCGCTGTAGTTGCTGCCATCACAGCAACTTTAGGAATAACAGTTGCTTTCTTGCAAATTCGTAAAACGATCGCAGAGATTCATAAGATTGAATTAGAAGCAAAGAAGCTGCGTGAACAAACAGATGATGAATTGCCTGTTGAATACCAGGGACATCAAATAAGCATCTCGAATTCTGATAGAAATGTTATTCAGATTCTTGTTGATCCTAGATTTGCTGCTCCGCTTCTCATCGTGCTAGATTTTGTCATTGCTTACACAGTGCTTGCACTTGCAGATTATGCGCTAAGGCTTTTTCAGATCGAGTTTCTTAGCTCACTTGTTTTGCCTATTGCTGGAATAGCTTTGTTTTTGCCACTCCTTCGTGAAGCATTACGGCTACGTAGAGCTTTACAAAAAGAATGGAGAAATGATAAGCAACTCGATTCAGATTAATATTTGATTGATATAGAAAAACGACGGGGCGCACATTACAACGTGTAGCGGCTTGCTCCTGTGGGGGATGGAGTTTAGCTCATGAACTTTGAGTGGGATGAGAGAAAAAATGAGATTAATATCGATAAGCATGGCTTCGATTTTGCTGATGCTTATCGGATTTTCGATTTTCCGGTGGTGGTTGAACTTGATGAACGCTACGATTATGGTGAGGATCGATTAATTGGGACGGGAATGTTAGACGGACGAGTCGTTGTACTCATTTACACCGAGCCTAACGAGGGTACGACTCGTATCATCTCACTGAGAAAAGCTCTCTCACATGAAAAGAAACGTTATGAGCAATACCTCAAAAACCGACTGGGCTAGAATCGACGCAATGTCAGATGAGGATATTGATACCTCTGATATTCCGCCTCTTACGGATGAGTTTTTTGCAAACGCCAAGTTGCGGATGCCTGCGTCTTCCTTGACAACTGTTGCGATTCAGGTTGATTCCGAGACTCTAGCTTGGTTTCAATCAAAAGGTGAGGAGGCAGAGCAACACATGGCTGCCGCATTGCGAATTTATGCAGAGGCACAAAAAAATGCTGCTAGTATGCGTCAATCAGCTTAACAATTCAAATACAACAGACGGTTGAAAACTTTTGGTGCTGAGTTTGAGGTTGTTTGCCTCCGCTGATTGGAGCCGTTAGTAAGTTTGCTGGACTTTGTAACGTTGGTATGCTGCTGGTCTTAGTCAGTAATCGCATTTACATCAGTGCAGCGTCACGGACTTCACGTCAGGTTGAATTAGAAAGGATTCAATTTAACCTATTACCATCTTCTTCGACTTCTAATAGCTGGCTCACATTCATGAGGAGGCTTTACCTTGTTTTGTACAACATCCCAGACAATTTCATCCTCAATTTGAAAGTAGGTGTGGGCTAAAACATCTCTTAGCCCAGCTATTTTTCGCCACTCAATCTCAGGGTTGCGATCGCGCACATCCATCGGCACATTTTTTACAGCTTCTCCAATAATTTGGAGATTCCGAATTACAGCATCGAAGGTACGATCGTCCGCTATAAATTGTTGAAAATTCATACCATCGGTGTAGCGCAATACTTTCTCACACGCTACCAGAATATCAGTCAAGTAAAGTTGAAGGTCACGCGACATGAATCGCCTCTTGTTCGACCACGGCTCTAATTTGAGGCTTAAGCGCTTTCCAACTGACCAGATCGACGTTGCTTCCTAAGTGATCCTCCAGGTAGAATTTCACATCCATGTAGCGATCAAAGGTAATTGGAGGGTCCAACTCAACCAGGATATCAACATCACTGGCAGAGGTTGCTTCATCTCGCGCAACAGAACCAAACAACGCTAACGATCGCACACCCAACTGTTTCAGCGTCGTCTGATGCTGCTTGAGAATTGAAAGGATTTCATCGCGCCGCATAGCAAGCCTCTCCGTGCAAGCAAAGATACTGCCATTCTGCCATGCTTGTCTTGTTACATACCTACTGTCAGGGCGATCGCTGATCGCGTAAAGTACGTTACTGGAAGCAAACGCACTCTTATAATGCGCCGACTATTCCTGGTAATGCTTTGAGTGACCGCTTCGAGGGAATTGAGGAACAGCGATCGCATTGCTTCCATAGCAATCCTGCTTAGTCATCATTGCTTATCCTGTTGTTACGTTCGCTCAAGCTGTGGCTACTTTCATTGAAGCGATCGTTAGGAATGTTGAAGCAGTTGTTAGTAACGGTAAAGCTGTCGTTACTTCCGTTGAAGCGTTGGTTACTTCCACTCAAGCTATCGTTAGGAATGATGAAGCTGTGGTGACTAACACTTCATGCATGGTTAGTAACGGTAAAGCGTTTGTGAAGTGCGATCGCGGTAGACAGTTCCTTCTGCCTGATGACTTCGTTACGATCGCGCCGATCGGGCATAGAGCGAAAGGGTAAAGGCTACCGTGGCTGCAAGCGCAGCGATCGTCCGTACATGATTCCAGGCTGTCCAGTTGGTGAGGTAGCGCGCCCATAGAGTTGCACCATCGCTGCTAGTGGGTTCAGCGGCAGCCAGAGCATCATTAAGCGGTACGTTAAAGGCGATCGTCACCAGCAACGTACCGATGAGATAGAGCAGACTGCCGACCAGCAGATAGATTGCACCGGGTTGTTGCCACTTCAACAGTGCTGAGACGATGAGCAAGAGGCAAACAACGGCCGTGCCCAAAAAAGCGCCCATAAATAACGGATTAATCACCGTAATGTTGATGGCTTGCATCGCCGCAATCCCCTGAGCCGGTTGAAGACGGGCAAGGGCGCTCATGACGAACGTTGAAAAGGCGAAGAACACTCCTGCGACTAAGCCACAGCCCAACACGGCTAGCAGCTTTAAGGCAAAAAGCGACCCATTTGTGATGGTCATAGAACCCTCCGGTCAAAGTTTTATAGCCGTTTTCATTTTCATTTGCATTCGCCACACCCCAAACCCTAACCCCTATCCCCATCTTGACAAGACTGTGTCTGACTCGATCAAAAGCCGCTGTATGTTACGAGTTGGGCAATCTGATCACGGGCATGGGCGATCGATTGCGCCAAACTCACCCCACCAAACTCATCGTTTTCAACAGCAATAAAGGTGATGTCGGTAATGCCCATAAAGCCAAAGATCAGCCTCAGATAGGGATCTTGATAATTCATGTGTTCATTTCGTTCACCTGGCCCAAAGCCAGCATCTCCCCGTGCTGTGATGATGACCATCCGTTTACCCAGGACAAGGGGTGTGTAACGGTCTGTGGTTTTTTCTGGTGCCAGGGCAAACGTTCGTCCCGGTCGTACAATCTGGTCGATATACGCCTTGAATGTGCTGGGAATGCTGAAGTTATACATGGGAATCCCCATCACATAAAGATCTGCTGCTAAAAATTCATCCACTAACCGATCGCTGATTTGAATGGCTTCGGGCTGGGGCAGGCTTTGGTCAGGTGGCGCGTATGCTGCTGCAATCCACGCTTCATCGACATGCGGCACAGGATTGCGACCGATATCCCGATAGGTCACTGTATCACCAGGATGCGCGTGTTTCCATTGCTCAACAAACTCTCTCGTCATGCGACGGGAATGCGATCGTTCACCCCGTGGGCTGGCATCAATATGTAAGAGATGAGACATGGTTCCTCCTGATTCATCACCTTTTTAGGTTAGGAGAACGATTGTTGCCCAGCTATCTCATACCTGCACAACTGTCAAAATCTTGCGATCGCTTTTTTGGGCTTTGGCAACAGAAGTAAGGCAGAAATCAATACAATCGGAACTAGACGCATTGGGGTTGCCTGATGAAACCGATCGCTGCCCATCCCATTGAATGTAGCTGCCCTCCCCTTTTGTCTAGCCGAAGTCAGGGTTGGGAGAACATTCTGGTGGAGCAATTTCAACACCCAGCAGGAGAGGGATCGGCTCATTACAAAGATGAGCACACAATTTGTCTGTCGTTAGCGCCACGTCCCGTCCGGCTTCTGCAAATTCAGGATGGCAAAACGTACACAGGTTTATACGGCAGAGGAGACATTTCAATCACGCCTGCTCAAACCTCCTTTTTCGCCCGCTGGGATCGTGATGACCACTATTTGCAGATTCGGTTGGCATCGCGATTTATGCAGCGTGTGGCTAGCGAAACGAGTGATCGGGATGCTGATCGTTTGGAGCTACGTCCCCAATTGCGAACGCGCGATCCTCACATCGAGTCGATCGGGATGATGTTGCTTGCCGAACTGAAGCAGAACAATTTGGGCGGCAGACTGTACATCGATTCTCTGGCAAATGTTTTGGCAGTACATCTGCTCAGAGAGTATGCTACTGCCAAAGCGCCATTGCCTCTTTATGAGGGTGGCTTACCTGAACGTCAGCTCATGCAGGTTTTAGACTACATCTATGAACATCTAGAACAGGATCTTAAGCTAGCCGATCTGGCAGCATTACTGAACATGAGTCAGTTTCATTTCAGCCATCGCTTCAAGCACGCGATCGGGATCGCACCCTATCAATATTTGCTCCAGCAGCGAGTAGAACGGGCAAAACAGTTACTAAAGCAAACTGACCAACCCATTACTGAGATTGCCTTTCTTTGTGGGTTTAACAGCCACAGCCATTTAAGCAAGCAGTTCCGGCAACTTACTGGCCTCACACCGAAAGCTTACAGGGCAATTTCAAGATGAAACGCTTGAGCCATAGAGAAAGGCAGGAGGCAGAGGGCAGGAGGCAGAAGGCGAAACCCGATCAATCAATACTTGACCGTAACAGTGTGTCCGAACTAGCTGCGTATTGCTATTGCTATATAGGCTGATCTCTATCAATGAGCTTGGAGTAGGCGCTAAAAATCAGACTCAGCGGTTGATAGCTGGTTGAATGGAATCTGGTGGAAGGCTCTTTTCCGCGGCTGTCGTAAGGTAAGCACGTTCAATATCAGCGGCAGAGAGGGGTTTGGAAAATAAATAACCTTGCCCAAATTCACAGCCCAGTTGTTGGAGCCACTGAAGTTGCTCGGTTGTTTCAATGCCCTCGGCAATAACGGCAAGCTCGAGTTGATTGCTCAGAGCCAGGATCGTATTCACCACTTGATAATTGCGATTGCCTCCCTGAATCTGACTTACAAACGATCGATCGATCTTCAAGGTGTCGATCGGAAACCGGTGCAGATAGCCGAGGGAAGAATATCCGGTGCCAAAATCATCAATACTGATGTGGATGTGCCGCGATCGCAGTTCTTCTGTGAGAGCGATCGCCATCTGAGTGTTGTCCATAATCGCGCTTTCGGTAATTTCCAGCTTGAGATGCGCTGGGTTCACCGCTGTTTCGGCTAACACTCGATCGATATCCGCGAGGAGCGTTGGGCAAGCAAATTGCCGCACAGACAGGTTCACGCTCATGGTGAGTTCCGTCCAGCCTTGCTGCTGCCACGTATGAAGTTGCTGACACGCTTGCTGCAACACCGCAATGCCAACTGGCACAATGAGCCCAGTCTCCTCAATGCAGGGAATAAATTCGCCCGGTGACACCATGCCTCGTTCTGGATGTTGCCAGCGGACTAGCGCTTCAAACCCGCATAGCTTCTGGGTCTGTAGGCTGACGATCGGTTGGTAGTAGACCACAAACTCTTGTTGTGCTAAAGCTCGCTGCAAGTCATTTTCTAGCGTCAGGCGGTTCAGCATCGCTGCGGACATCTGGCGATCGAAGAGTTGATAGCAGCCTTTACCACGAAGCTTCGCCTTGTACATGGCTGTATCGGCATCTTGCAATGGCTCTTCTGGCTCTTGATACACTTGGTTGCCTAACGCCACACCGATGCAAGCGGTCATAAAGATTTCACAATCGGCCACGGCAAACGAGGTGCTGAAGCTTTGCAGAATGGCTTGGATAAAAGGCTCCAGAGTCTCTGCATCATTCATTTGATGGTGTAAAAAGCAGAACTCATCCTCTCCCATCCGCGCTAACACATCACCCGGCTGGAGATGCTGCCGCAAGCGTTCTGCAATGGCTTTTAGCAATTGGTTACCAACTGCATAGCCAAAGGAACCATTCACCAGTTTGAACTGATCGCAGTCTAGATACACTACGGCAAAGTCAGAGCAGCCATTTTGCAAAACCTCGGCCAACGTTTGAATGAAGAAGGCTCGACTGGGTAAGTTTGTGAGCGCATCTTGAAAAATCATGGTTTGCAACTGAGCCGTTCGCCGTTGCACCGTTTTTTCTAAGGTGGCGTTGAACATAGCCAATTGCTGATATTGCTGGCGCAGACGCAGCATCGATCGCACCCTTGCTTGCAGTTCTAAGCTGCTCACTGGTTTGCTGATAAAATCATCCGCTCCAGCCGCCAAACATTTTGCCAGATCAGTTTTAGCAGTCAGGGCTGTCACCATAATGATGGGTACCGCTCCCCACTGAGGCATGGCTTTAATGCGTTGACAGACTTCGATGCCATCGATTCCAGGCATCATGACATCGAGCAAAATCACATCAGGCTGGTAGTGATCTAAATAGTCAAGTGCTTGTTGCCCGTTGGGTGCATAATGTAACTGATAAACGTCATACTCTAGCAGCGCTTCGATTACGTCGAAATTAGTGGGTTCATCATCAACAACCAGAATCGAGCGTTGGCATGTGTCCATGGTATGTTCAGTCTTGAAAGAAGTGGTGATGTACGAGTTGCTTATGCACTTGTGGCAATAACAATGGTTTAGAAAACCAACAAATTTTGCACAGGAATGAGTCGTTGGGTGCAAATGCTAGCAAGGCAACGTGATTTCAAAGATGGAACCTGTTGGCTGGTTACTACTAACGCTAATTTCACCGTTATGAGCCTCAACCACCATTTTGCAAAAGGCCAGTCCCAAACCAATTTGAGAGACATCCTGCATTAAGGTACCGATTTCATACTTCTCAAAAATCTTCTGATGCAATTCTACGGGAACGCCTGCTCCCGAATCGCCAATCTGAATGCGGACACTACCTGCGGCTAAATAGTCAGCACTGACCATCACTTTACTGCGCTGAGGCGAGAACTTAATGGCGTTAGACAGCAAGTTATCTAGCACTCGGCTGAACATGGCCGCATCAATATAAATGCTGCCACCGGACTCAGGCAAATGGCACAACAGCTCGATTTTCTTCTGCTCAAATATTTCTTTAAAATTGGAGAGAATCGATGTGATGAAGACACATAAATCGACATTCACCTGGTTTAGCTGTAGCTTTCCCGATTCTATTTTTGCCATCAGTAGCAAGTCGTCAATTAGTGACTGCAAATGCTTTCCCGATCGTCGTATTTGAGAAATTCTAGTTTTTTGTTCTTCTCGTGAAAAATCTTGAATCTCTAAAATATTTAAGCCAAATAAAATATTTGTTAAAGGATTGCGTAAATCATGGACAAGCATATGAACCATCTCTTCTCTTAATTTAAGCAATGCCTGTAGGTCGTCATACTGCTGTTTAATGCGCAGCATTGAATGAACTCTGGCGCGCAGTTCAAGTCCCTTAATGGGTTTGCTGATAAAGTCATCAGCACCCGCTTGAAAGCAGCGAGCCAGATCTTCCTGGGCGGAAAGAGCCGTGATCATAATAATGGGCAGCGGTTTTCCAAGAGGCATGGCTTTGATGCGTTTGCAGACTTCGATGCCGTCCATCTCCGGCATCATGACATCTAGCAAAATGATGTCTGGTCGAAAAAAGTTCAGAGAGTCAATGGCCTGTTGTCCGCTAGCCGCATAGTGTAGCTGATACTCCTGATTTCCCTCCTGGGTGGGGCTTCCAATGGATAGAAGTGCTTCAATGACATCAAAGTTGTTCGGTTCATCATCAATGATCAAGAGGGAGGGCTGAGCCATAGAAGTCTCACACTTTAGCGTCATTGCTGCGGGGTTAAGCGTCAGCATGCAGCTGAAGCGCTAAGGGTTCCATTTCGTCGGGAGTGAGTTGTGGAGCTTGAGGCGTTGAACTGGCTAAAGGTAAGGTGAGATAGATCGTCATCTCCTGTTGGTAAGTACTGGTGATGAGAAAGCGTCCACCGTATAAACCAACGGCTTTCTGCACAATTTTTAGACCTAAGCCTAAACCCTGTTGTTCATGAATTGAGCGGTCAAACTGTATAAAAGCTCCCACACTGGCGATCTGCTCATTGGTCATCCCTCTACCTCGATCGCCAACCCAAAAATGAAACATATCATCCCGACATTCGGCCCGTACCGTCACGGGTGTTTGGGGTGAGGAAAACTTAAAGGCATTGTCGATCAGCTCACTCACGATCCACTGGAGATGTTTGCTAGAGACGGCAAGTTCGGCGGTTGGAAGGCGGCAGATTAAATCGTCAGGCCGTTCTGCTCGTACTGCAATCTCTCTCGCAATCTCTTCAATGAGCGTACTGTCGGTACTGCTATCCGGGCTTGTTTTGCTAGCGCCAGGGGTTTCTTTCGACGTATTTTCGGCAACCTCAAGGTCGGTATAGTTCAAAAACCGTTGAGTTAACTGTTCCAAACGGCAGGCTGATCGATAGGAGATGTCTAGCAGTTCCTGAACGCTTTCAGGATTCATTGACTCAATATCCTGGCGTAAAAGCGAGATGGCTCCTAAGATCCCATTGAGCGGCGTTTTTAATTCGTGGGGTAGGCTGCTGATGAGGTTGCCGCGCAGAATGTGCAGATTGTTGTTGAGAAGGTTGATCGTGTTGCGTTGCAAGGTAGAAAAGGCTTGAATGCGATCGTGCTGTTGCTTGATCCGCAGCATAGAGTGGATACGCGCTCGCAGTTCAAGACTATGAATCGGTTTGCTAATGAAGTCATCAGCGCCAGCGTTTAAGCAGCGAGCGAGATCTTCTTTAGCGTTCAAGGCCGTCACCATAATAATTGGCACAGCTTGCCAAGTCGTGATCGCCTTGATGCGTTGACAAACTTCGATACCATCGACTCCCGGCATCATCACATCCAGCAGGATCAGGTCAGGATTGCAGGCACTGAGGGCAGTCATAGCCTCTTGACCACTGGCTGCATAGTGTAAGAGATAGCCATGCTCAGACAAGAGGGCTTCAATCACATCAAAGTTACTGGGCTCGTCATCAATCACTAAGATAGAGGGCTGATTCATCGGTTATTTTCCTGGATTTAAAAGATGCTCGATCGTCGTGATGAGTTGTTTCAGTTTGACTGGCTTGGCGAAGTAGTCGGTTGCCCCTGCTTCTAAACAACGTTCCCGATCGCCCGCCATTGCTAACGCCGTCAGCACAATCATTGGCAAATTAGCCAGATCTGGATCAAGGCGGATTTGTTTCATGGCCTCAAAGCCGTTCATGTCCGGCATCTGGATATCGATCAAAATCAAGTCAGGGCGCTGAGTTTTGGCAAGGTGGATCACTTCCTGCCCATTGCGCGCTAAGAGTACGTGATACCCCTTTGCGGTCAGATAACTGGAGAAGGTGCTGGCATTGGCTTCATTATCTTCAGCGATAAGAATCAGTGGAGCTGGGTCAGGTGCCTGCGTAGGCACGATCGCCAGAGAAGGCGTTGCGGGTGTCTCCGGTTCAATCCTCTCCACGTTAGAACCGTCTTGATAGCCCTGAACATTGGCATAGGGCAAATGTAGGGTAAAACAACTACCCTGGTTGAGTTCACTCTGGAGGCTAACCGAGCCACCGTGAAGCTCAACAATTTGCTTCACCAGGGCAAGCCCCAAACCTGTCCCTTCATATTGGCGGTTGAGGCTGCTGTCGATTTGGGTAAAGGGCTGGAAAAGCTTGGTTTGGTCACGTGGGCTGATGCCAATGCCTGTATCCGTGACGGCGATGCAAAGATCGTAATCGTGTAGCTGGCAGCAGGCTCCCACGGCATCCACAACCACTGGTCGAGGCATCGCTGAGCGATCCAAAGCCACACGTTCTGCCAGATTGATTTGGGTAGGCTCAAGCCGTACTTCCAGGGTCACCCGTCCGCCAATAGGTGTAAATTTTACAGCGTTAGTCAACAAATTGATGAGCACCTGTCGCATACGGCGTTCGTCAACGGCGATCGCTCCCAGATTTGCGGGGCAGAAGGAGACAACAAGTTCAATTTGCTTTTTGAAGGCCTGTTGTTTGACGAAGGCGAGACTGGACGTGCAAAGGTGGGTCACTGACACGGTGGAGATGTCAAGCTCTAATTTGCCCGCTGCAATTTTTGAGACTTCTAGAATGTCATTAATCAATTGCAGGAGGTGCTGCCCACTTCGCTCGATGGTGGCGATCGCCCGCTTTTGCCTCTCATTCAATGGGCCAAAGACTTCTTCTTGTAATCCTTCTGAAAGGCCCAGAATGGCATTGAGTGGGGTGCGAAGTTCGTGGCTCATGTTGGCTAGAAACTCATCTTTGAGGCGAGTGGCGCGCAGCAGTTGGGCATTCGATTGCTGTAGCTGTAGCTCATAGGCTTTGCGTGCCCGCATGTCGCGCATGATGAATGAGAAAAATTCCACGTTCCCTTGTGGCGATTTGTGAGCCAGGATGAGTTGAGATACAGGAATTTCTTGCCCTTCCGCATTTAACAGGGCGGTTTCTCCAATCCAACTGCCTGTTGCGATCGCCGCTGGAAACCCTTGCTGGATTAATAGATCAGCAGTCCACTGGGGATGACAGTCGGTAATTTGAAACTGTAAGACATCTTCATCAAGCTTGATGCCACACAGGCGTTTTAATTCTGCATTTTTCCAGAAGATGGTTCCGTTTGCATCGGACATACTGATGTAATCGGTTGACGCCTCCAGGATGGCAATGAGGCGATGTTGTTCTTGCTCCAACAATTTGCGATCATTAATATCTTGAATCTGCGAAACGAAGTAGAGTGGTTGTTCCTGGGCATCTCGAGTGAGTGAGACACTTAACAGGCCCCAGACGGTATGCCCCTGTTTTGTGAAGTAACGCTTTTCAAGGTGGTAGCTATGAACGTTTCCAGCTACGATTCGCGCCGCATAGTCCAAATTGATCGTTAAATCGTCGGGGTGCGTGATGTCTTGAAATGTGAGTTCGAGCAGTTCGGCTTCGCTGTAGCCCAAGAACGTGCAAAGCGCTGCATTCGCTTTTAAGTATTGACCGTCAGGCGAGACCAGACACATGCCAATGGCGGTGTTGTCAAAGGCATTCCGAAAGCGTTCTTCACTTAACTGAAGTGCCTCTTCTACATGCTTGCGAGCGGTGACATCTTGAACTTGAGCCACAAAATAGAGCGGTTGAGCATGGCTATCGCGCACCACAGAAAGGCTCAACAGTCCCCAAACCACTTGCCCCTGCTGCTTGATGTAGCGTTTCTCAATGGTGTAACTATCGTGCCTTGCTTCCAGCATTTGCTGAAAGAGATCCAAATCGATCGCCAGATCATCCGGGTGGGTTAATTGCTGAAACGTTAGAGCCAACAGTTCCGTTTCGCTGTAGCCGAAGAACGAGCAAATCGAAGCATTGACTTTTAGAAATTGACCTTCCGCTGAACTCAAGCCCATACCAATGGCTGTGTTGTTAAAGGCATTACGAAAAAGGGTTTCACTTAATTGCAATGCTTCTTCTACACGTTTGCGATCACTCACATCGGTCAAAATGCCCTGAGAGCCCGTAACCGTTCCGTCGGGGCTTAGAATTGCTGTTGCACTGGTTCTGACCCAGCGATAGTGACCATCTTTGTGGCAATGTCGAAACTCAACAGCTTTCGACTGCTGACCCCCTTCTCCTTTCTCTCGATGATCAGACGCGATAAACGCGCGATCGTCCGGATGCACCAGGTCAATAAACGGCTTGCCAATCCATTCATCCGCTTCCCAACCAAAGAGAGTCTCGAATTGGGGTGAAAGGTAAGTGAGTGTGCCGTCTACCTGAGCGGCCCAGATTAGATCGTTACCTTCTTCAACCAGACGGCGGAATTTCGCTTCACTCTCGGCCAAGTCGGCTTCCATGCGCTTGTGCTCGGCTTCAAGCTGCTTTCGCCGACTGATATCTCTAAAAATGCCTTGCGCTATCTGCTCGCCATCTAGCTCAATGAGGCTGGCGGTAATGTCTACGGGCACTTTACGGCCATCTTTGCGCACGATAATGCTTTCGAGGATGGGGCCAACGTTGTGTTGCACGACGTTGCGGAAATGGTTGTAGGCAGCTTCCAGAGCTTCAGGGGGATGGAGTTGAGAAACATGCAGGTGACCCAACTCATCCCGGCTATAGCCCAGGAGTGCTTCTCCTTTCTGGTTCACTTCGATCAGGTTACCCTGGGCATTTGCGAGCAAAATGGCATCGCTGGCACCGTCCATCAGGGCACGATAGCGCTGTTCGCTTCTTTGCAACGCAATCTCAACCAGTTTGCGATCGGTAATATCCGTCAGGGTGCCAATGTAGCTGAGCACGCTGCCATCTGTATCGATTTCTTGCGCTACCTGAACGTAGAACCAATTGATGGTGCCATCAGGTCGCAAGTGCCTGCCCTCACCGTGGTTGAGGACGCGCTGTTCTGGAAGGGTGTGGGCGTAGGTACCAGCATACTGGGCGAGCAGATGATCGCGATCGTCTGGGTGCAGTGCCTCAACCCAGCCTCTGCCCAACGCCGATTCTTTGGGTCTGCCGGTCATTTCACTCCAGCGATCGTTGACGTAAATGCAATTTAACGGAACGTCAAAGCGGAAAATCGCGACTGGGGCAGCACTGGCGAGCGTTGCATAACGTCGTTCACTGTCCCTCAGAGCGTTCTCTACTTGCTTGCGTCGCGTGATATTGATTGCAGAGCCGCTCATCCGAACGACTTGCCCAGCTGCGTCCCGTTTTGCCTGCCCTCGATCGAGCACCCATACGTCAGAACCATCCTTGTGGCGCATCCGATATTCCAGTTCAAAGAACTCTGTGTTGCCTGCAAAATGCTCTGCAATGGCAGCTACGACGCGATCGTGATCATCCGGACAAATGGCTTCAAACCATGCTTCCAGGCGATCGACGACCGCATCGTCTGGAAAACCATGCATAGTTTTCCAACGGCTGGAGAAGAACACCTGATTGGTTGTCACATTCCAATCCCAAAGGCCAGCGTTGGTGCCTTGTAGCACTAGCTGCCAGCGTTCTTCACTTGCCTGTAAAGCAGCCGTGCGTTCTTCAATGCGTTGCTCCAGTTCTCGGTTTAACTGTTCTAGCCGTGCTTCAGCTTGCTTGCGTTCTGTAATGCTGGTACTGGTACCGATAATGCGATAGATCCGGGATGAACCATCGCGAATCGGGTTTAGGGTCGTCAGCCACCACGTTGGTGTGTCTTTGAAGATTAAACATTCCTCATAGGTGATGGGGCTTCCTGTCTGCACACACTCGACATAACGCAGGCGGACTTTTTCTCCGGGCGCATTCCCTTGTATTTCTGCCGTTGTTTTACCCGATAACCGCTCAGCGGCAGGGTTGAAGGCAACATAGCGAAAGTTTCCGTCTTCTAACACATCGAGCGTAAAGATAGCTTGCGCAACCCCTTCATAAAGGCTGCGTAAAAATGGTTCGCTATTTGGAAGCGCTTCCTCTGCTTGCGGCTCGGCAACACCTGGCTGTGATGACTCGGTCAGTGCTGGGGGTTGGCTCGCGATCGCCACTGACTCTGATAACGCTGCCGTCTCGGCGTTTAACTGTAAGAGGTTCTGCGCCAAACGATCAGTCAGCGTTTCTCGCTCTAGCACGCCAACTAGACGATCGCGGCTGTCCAGTATCGGAAGATGGCGCATTTGATGGTGTTGAAACAGCGCCATGGCGACATTAATACTGGTGAAGTCTGCTTCGTAAAGGGTGATGACAGGATGACTCATCACCGCTTGCAGCGACAGCTGGTCTAGCGGTATCGGCTGCATGTTGAGCCGCACAAGGTCTCGTTCGGTCAGAATGCCCACCAGCCCATCTTTGGTGAGATTCTGGCTGGTATTGTCCACGACCAGTACATAACTTGAGCCTGTTTCATCCATCCTGCCGATCGCGGTTTTGACCGTTGTTTGGGGCGAAACGAGCAACAGCTTGCGGGCGATCGCAGCCTGTAAATCGATTGGGGTGAGAAAATTTGCAGGTGTTTGCATGGAGTCCTGCCTTCAAGTCGCTAGTAGGGTCTGAATCAACTGAGAGAGTTCTTTCAGTCGTACAGGTTTGGTGAGATAGTCATTGGCACCAGCACCCAGACAGCGTTCTCGATCGCCGGGCATTGCCAGTGCCGTCAGCGCAATAATGGGGACGGTCGCCAAGGCAGGCATCGCGCGAAGCTGATTAATAGCCTCAAGACCGTCCATTCCAGGCATTTGAATATCCATCAAAATCAGGTCAGGCTTATGAGTTAGGGTAAGGTCTATGGCTGCCTGACCATGCTTTGCCAGCACCAGTCGATAGCCCTTGGCTCCGAGGTAGCTTGAAATCGTACTAATATTAGCTTCATTGTCTTCTGCTAGCAAAAGCAACGGGGAGCGTTCGATCGTTGCAGGAGCACCCGGGGAGTCAACGTCACAAAGCTTCTCTGCCGCTGCCTTTTGATGAGGAGTGCAGGTAAAAGCGCAGGGCAACTCGATCGTGAAGCAACTACCTGCACCCAGTTCGCTGGTAAGCCCTACCCGGCCACTGTGAAGTTCAACAATGCGCTTCACCAATACCAACCCCAAGCCAGTCCCACTATATTGACGGTTTAAGGCACTATCAATTTGAATAAAGGGTTGAAAGAGCTTGTTGATGTCTTCTGGTGCAATACCAATGCCCGTATCGCGCACAGCAATTTGTAACCAGTGGGTCGGAGCATCCTGATTAGGGATGAGGTTAGCAACCGTCTGGGTTACTTCGAGGATGATATGTCCTCCTGGGGGTGTGAATTTGACCGCATTGTTGAGCAGGTTAATGAGCACCTGACGCATCCGGCGCTCATCCATTAACAGATCCGGTAAGTTTGGTGACAGTTGCGTGTCAAGCTGAATGCGCTTCTGGAGTGCCTGCTGTTTAATAAACGCCAGACTCGATTGGCAAAGGTGCTTGATTGAAACCGGGGCACAATCGAGTTCGATCTGCCCAGCTTCAATTTTTGCGACATCAAGAATGTCGTTAATGAGCGACAGTAAATGGGAGCCGCTTTGTTCAATCGTCTGCAGGGCTTTGAGTTGGCGATCGCTGATTGAACCAAAGACTTGCTCCTGAAGGCCCTCAGTCAGACCCAAGATGGCATTGAGTGGGGTACGGAGTTCATGGCTCATGTTGGCGAGAAACTCATCCTTCAAACGAGTAGCACGGGCCAGTTCCTGATTAGAAATCGCGAGTTGTTGGTTGCTCTCAGTCAGCTTTGTCTCTGCTTGCTGGCGTTCGGTTAGCTCTTGCTGTAATTGCTTAAACAGGTTCGCCTGCTGAATGCCGATCGCCAGTTGATTGGCAATTTGCTGAAGGAGTTGGGCTTCCGTTTCTTGCCAGACGCGTGCTTCCCGGCAGGCGTGAACAACCAGAATGCCCCAGAGTTTGTTGCATTGCCAGGGAGCCGTCCAGCGATGGGCTTCGTTGCTGTGTACATCCTGCAGAATGGGGGCCACAATCTTCGATTGAATTTGTCCTTCCAGGTTGTAGTCCACCAGGCAGTCTGTCCAGCGATCGTTCATCACATCAGGGACAATCCGAGGCTTGCCCTGCCAGTAATGCTCAAGGATCTCTGGAGCCCATTGTTCATCCTCCCAGTGACGATCTTTCAGGGCTGAAAATTGGCTGGAGACGGCTTCTTCGGCAATGTGGCTTCTACCATCTGGGGAGAGTTGAAAGACAATGACGCGATCGCACCGCAGCACTTTTTGGACTTGCTGCGTGACTGCTGTCAAGATTTCGCTAATATCCAGCGACTCTCGAATTTGTTGGACGATTGAAGCCAGGGCACGTTGTCGCCGTAGTTGAAGGGCAATCCTGGCTTCGGCTTGCTGGCGTACGATGAGTTCCGACTGGATTTGCTCGTAAAGGTTGGCTTGTTGAATGGCGATCGCTAATTGATTGGCAATTTGTTGGGTAAAGTCAATTTCAGACTGTTGCCAGTGACGAGGAGCAGCACACTGATGAATGCACAGCAACCCCCATAACACTTCGCCACAGATCAGCGGCATCACCAAATTGGCGCGCACCTGAAACATGGCTAAAACGTTGCTATGGCACTGTTCTAGCTGATAAATGTCATCCATTGCGGCATATCGGCCCTGAACATACAGCGGCGCATATTTTTCGCCAAAACAATGATCCCGGACTTGAATATTCACAACAGACGAAAAGCCCTCCACCACGGCTTGAGCGACAAACACGCCATCATCAAAGTGAGATTCGGGATAGAACTTGAAAATACCGACTCGATCGGCCTGAATCACCTGACGAATTTCCTGACAGGCGGTATCAAAAATGGTCTGAATATCGAGCGATTGACGAATCCGTTGGGTAATTTCGCGCAGCAGCTTTTCTCGGTCTGCCTGCTGGCGAACAATTTGTTCGGTGTGTTTACGATCGCTAATATCAAAGTTAATCCCAATGATACTCTGGGGTTTGCTTTGAGCATCTCGCACCAGCATTCCATGCGCTTTGATAAAGTGAATGCTGCCATCAGGATGGATGACCCGGAACTCTGTATCGTATTCAGTCTGTCCTGAAATCGCTTGTTGATTAAATGCTTCGGTAGCTTCGCGATCGTCGGGGTGCAGTCGTTCGACCCAACGGTCATAGGCCAAGTAAGCATCCGTGTCTTTGCTGACACCGTAGAGTTCGTACATACGATCATCCCAGCGAACCACGTTCTGGATTAAATCCCATTCCCAGCAGCCGATCGCGCCCGACTTCAGCGACAGGGCAAGGCGTTCGGACAGTTTCTGGAGTTCTGCTTCCCGTTCTTGAAGTTCAGCCGTGCGGGCAGTGACCTTTGCTTCCAGGCTCTGGTTCAATTGGTGCAGTTGCAGCTCAGCTTGCTTGCGATCGCTGATATCTCGTACAAGCAGCAAGACTTCATCTGCCTCATATGGAACCACCCGCACTTCTTCAATCTGCATTTTGCTGTCTATAGATAAATCCTGTTCATAGACCTGGACGGTATAGGTTTGTAGTGCCTGCTCAATCAGTGCCATGCGTTTTTGCGCCAGATGTAGCGGCAACGATTCATACACATGGGTTCCCACCAGGTCAGGTAGATTTCCCACCACATGGAAAGTGGGATTGGCAACGAATTCCAGGTAAATGCCTGCCCGGTTAATCCGCATGATCAAATCAGGAATGGCACTCACCAGCGCGCGCTGATGGGCTTCGCTTCGTTTTAGCGCTTCCTCCGATCGCTTGCGATCGCTGATATCCCGAATCATAAAGAGGACTTCGTCATTGCCACTCTTAACGACTCTGACCTCTTCGTCTTGCAGACGGCCATTTGCCTGCACCTGTTGTTCATAAATTTGAAGTTCACCTGTCTTTAAGGCTTGCTCCATGTAGTGCTGTTGTCGTGCTGCAATGTCTGGTGGCAAAATATCCATCATTGCCGAGCCAGTGGAATCCAGCTCTGTAGGGAGCAGATCAATTTGACGGTTGAGGGTGACAAAGCCCCGGTAGATGCCATCTGCTCCGACACGAAACATGAAGTCTGGAATGGCTGCCAGGATGGCGCGACTTTGAGCTTCGCTCTGGATGAGGGCCGCTTCAACGTATTTACGATCGCTAATGTCGGTAATCGTGCCGACATAACCGATGACCTGCCCATTCGGCTCCTGCTCCGCTACCGCTTGGCCGTACACCCACGTCACACTGCCATCAGGGCGCTGAAACCGATACTCCAAATGAAAGGGGCGTGCTTCTTGAGCCGCCTGATACCATTCCGCTGCAATGCAGGCTCGATCATCGGGGTGTAGTCCCTGTCGCCAACCTTCACCAAACGCCTCTTCAGTGGTCAGCCCGGCAATCTGGCACCAGCGATCGTTCACATAAGTGCAGTTGCCATTTGCATCGGTGCGAAAAATGCCAACGGGAGCGGCAGCCGTAAGGGAGATATAGCGCTGCTCACTCGCTCGCAGTCGTGCTTCTGTCTGGAGCCGTTCGGCTAGTTGATCCTGCAACTGCTGGTGCGTTGTGGCTTGCTGAAGGGCGATCGCCAACTGCACGGACAGGGCTTGCAGGAGCGCCACTTCTTCTGGTTGCCAGTTGCGGGCGTGCTGGCTTTCGCTAGCATTCAGTAGCCCCCAAAGTTCATCACCACACAACAGCGGTACCAGGATCTTGGCTCGCGTTTGGAGTCGGATGAGCAGGTCTCGGTGACACGCTGAGAGTCCGATCGCGTCAATATCTGGTACAACGTGTATCTTCCCCTGCCGGTAGATATCAGCCTGGTGCTGCTTGAAACAGGTGTCGTTGATTCGTTCGCCAATTAGAGACAGGGCCGAATCAGTTGACTCGGCAACCGCGATTGTCTGCCAATCGGCTTCAAACTGCCAGATCGTAACCCGATCGCAACCCAGCACCTGTCGTACCTGCTCCACGGTAGTATCGAGAATAGTTTGCAAGCTGAGAGACGAGCGAATTTGGGTGGCGATCGCGGCTACCAGTTGCTCCCGTTCTGCCTGAGCTTTGAGGGCAAGCGTCCGCTTCTCAACTTGTTCTTCTAGCTCAATGGTGCGAGTTTTTAGCAGTTGCACCTTCTCGGCCTCTAGCTGCACCACCTTCTCTTCCAGCGCTTCTGCTAGCTTGTAGAGTTCTAGTGGGTTAAAGGCATGCAGCAAGCTGGTTTGGGTAACAATGCCCAGTAATTGACCTTGCTCGCCCACCACCGCCAACCGACGAATGAGGCGTTCCTCCATGATTTGCTGCACGACCCACAGCGAATCATCCATCTTGACGGTAAAAATCGGCGTGCTCATGACCGTTTCCGCCAGGCAGGTTGCCAGGTTTAACCCTAACGCCTGAAACTGCACTATATCCCGCTCAGTGACAATGCCCACCGGAAGCTCTAACGGTTCAGCCACGCTACCGCTCGATCGCACAATCATGACGGAACTCACGCGATGCGTTGCCATGCGCTGGGCGATCGCCATCATGGTGCTTTCGGGAGGGGCACAAATCACGGCACTCGTCATCACTTCAGACACCAACCGCAACCGCAACAGGTCAACGGAGCGGAAGGTTTGCTGCAAGCTTTCATTGGTAACAAGACCCGCCAGTCGATCGTGAGCATCGAGAATCGGTAGATGGCGGATGTGATACTGCTGAAGCAGATTAATCGCAAAGAATAGGTCGGTGAATTCTGTCTCGTGCAGCGTCACAACGTAAGTGGTCATGACTGCCCGGATCGTTAGATGCTCCAGGCAATGTTGTTGGGTACTCAGGCGCACGACATCCCGTTCAGTGAAGATACCCCGTAACCGCTCGTCTTCCACCACTAGAACACAACTCGATCGCGCCTCTAAATGGATCTCATCCAGTTGGTCATCAACAGATTTAGCCGTTTCGCAAAGGGCTCGTACGCCACTCATTTGGGCGATCGCATCCATCACAGTTGTATCGGGCGTTACAACTAAAGGATTGCGGACGATCGCAGTCTTAAGATCGGACACGATAGGAGCCGTTGGGTGGGTAAACATACTGCGCAACAAAGGAAGACGTGGTACTTGACTTAGAGCGGCTATTAATGGGGTAAGCTATCGCCCTGTGAAAATGGGAATTGGGTGTAGCATATGGGCTTCGACGTGAGCGCCCAGCGAGCAGGTGGAGTGAATGCAACTGAGAACGGCTGTAACTATTCCATCTGACACCCAATAAACGGTTGCGCAGGTTCACTCATAACCATTCTCAGTGCTGAAGCGGTTTTCGACCTGCTTACAGGTGAGACTCAAAGGGAAAAGCTTGAGAAGGTAACGAGACGATCGGGCCATTGTTTCCCTGTACAAACTGGTACCCATGTATTTCTACACCCCGAACCTGCGCTGATTACACAAAGCGGTCAAGCTAGCCTACTCTCCTTAGATGGTGGTGTAACCAATGGCGCTTTAGGCAGTTGTCACGATGGGTCAATCACCGTCAGGGTAAAAGTAAACGCTTTCAAGAAAGCATCTACCGCAGAAGCAACTCATCTACACTTAAAGCCGCCACCGTAAGCTGCCACCGTGTCATCAAAGATTCTTCCGGTCAGGCAGAAAGTGCATGCAAAATCATTGCGAGAGGCAAGCGCTGCAGCCTCTTTGTTCAGCAGAATTTTCATAAGGTCTCCGTGGGCAGGGGCAATGGTAGGAGCAGTGGATTCAACCGCTCCCGATAAGTCATTGCACTTAGCTTGCCCATTGGCTACCGTTGAATCTTTGTATCAACGTGCAAGATCCAGAATTTGATCCCAGCACAGTCGTAGGGAATGTTTTAAAACCCTCGGAAGTCCCCAGCCCCAACTCTGGAAGCTTAGAAACCTTCTTCAAAATCCTCCAAAATTGGAGGTTTAAAGCCCTTCAGTCAGACAAGAAAAGGGATCAAAAAATACCAGCAATGAAACAGATTGAAGTTTCAAAACAGTGTCTAGAGTGTTGAGCCTTGTCAACCTTCTTTCTTTTTCAGAAGTGGGTCGTCTGAAAGATATGCCAGGAACCGGACTTGAACCGGTGACACGAGGATTTTCAGTCCTCTGCTCTACCAACTGAGCTATCCCGGCGGGTTTAGCGCTTTATCAACTTAGCAAACCTGTGTATCTAATTGCAAGCAAATTTTTAGAAAGGAGCGATCGCGCTACAGAATCAACCGATAGGTGAGGCGTCGGAAGCCAACGGCATACGTCAGAATGAAGCTATGCAGTCTTACCCTACTGCTGATTCCTTTATTCTCTAACGCATGGACTGGCAGGAAATTTCTGGTAATTGGGTTTTAGTGCCGCCGCGACCCACCGCAATTATCCACTTTCTGGGTGGAGCCTTTGTAGCAACGGCTCCTCATGTCACCTACCGCAGGCTTTTAGAGCAGATGGCAGCAAGAGGATACGTCATTGTCGCAACGCCGTTTGTGAATACGTTTGACCATTCTGCGATTGCCAAAACCGTACTCAAAGAGTTTGAGCAAGCGTTGGACACCCTCTACAGCAGGGTTCTTCGCAAACGCTACTTGCCGATCTATGGAGTCGGTCATAGCATGGGGTGTAAGCTGCATTTACTGATTGGCAGCCTGTTTCCGGTCGAGCGATCGGGCAACGTTTTGATTGCTTTCAACAATTTTTCAGCCCGTAATGCAGTGCCGCTGGTTGAGCAATTTTCACCCGTTTTTGCTGTCGAGTTTACGCCCTCACCGTTAGAAACAAATCAGCTTGTAGCGGCAAGCTATCAGGTGCGTCGGAATTTGCTTGTGAAATTTACAAACGATACGATCGATCAAACAACCGCATTAGCCGATGTTCTACAAACCCGCTTTCCAGGCATGATTGCAACACAGACGTTGTCGGGAAATCATCTCACTCCGCTTGGTCCCGATGTGAATTGGCGCGCTGGGGAAATGTTCACGCCCTTTGACGCGATCGGGCAATGGGTTCGCCAGGAAGTGTACCGAGAACTCCATCAACTCGAACGAACTGTCTTGCGCTGGCTCGACCCCTTGGCCTCTTTCAACTAGTTGCAGCAGCTTAACTCACCTTCAGCAGTAAGACTGCTGAATCCAAGGGCAACTCAACTGCGGCAGCGGAGAACGTGTAGCATGGTCTGACTGTTACGTCGTTCGTCGGGTCTTGAGTGATGGATTTTTTTAAGCCGCTGCTGCAAGTAGGGATGACTTTTGTTTTGTCAGTTCTAATGTGTGCAGCGTTAGTTGACTTTCTGCAATCAAGCCCCTTGTGCAGCATTGGGTTCCTTCTGATAGGCACAATGGCTTTACTCTTAACGGTCAATGCTCTTTAGAGTTGGTTGCTTTGAGGTAGTAGGGATGCCCTTCACAAAGAGCCCATCGGTGAAGTCGTTTTTTGGGATCGCCCCGTGAAATCTAGTGTAACTAGGCACTGCCTCCACGATCGACCTATGCCTCCAAGGTTGCGCTCCCAGAACCATAGAGAAAGAAAGCGCGTCTCAGCAAGCTTGAATCTCATCACTTGAATCTCATGGTAAGATTCACTGGATTCGGCGCGCAAGCTACGGGAAAACCTATGGAGATTGAAACTGAGGTTGAGTGGAACGGCTTAATGGACATTGAAGCGGTGCAAAAAACGCTTAACCGTTCCAGGGCTTCGATCTATCGCTATGCGAATACCGATGCAAATGTCCTCAACCCGCCCTACAACCCAGCGCTGCTAAATCCTGAGTTACGCCTGCACAAGGATGATATCTTGCTGTTTCATCCCAATGAGGTCGCCCGCTTTGCGAAAGATGTTTTGAAGATCAAGCATGTCACCGTTGAGGTGCGTGAGGCTCCTCCCACACCGACGCAGGAGCTCTTACAGGCGATTCTGGCAGAGTTACAGAGTATTCATGCGCTGTTGAAGGAGCGATCGTAGGAAAGGTGGTGCCTCAGAACTGATGGCTTTCGAGAAAGTGCCCTGCAGCTCTTGTAGCAAACCCTTGTGAGCGGCTGGAGGCTCTTGCCCCTTGCCCTTGATTTCTCTGCCAATGTTAACGTTGCGTTTGGTTGCTAGAGGCAACCGCTTAAAGCTGACTCGCTAAGATGAGGTAAAGAGCCTTGTGAGACAACCTGTTGATTAGCTTTACAACACTAACCGTTTAGTGAATACAAATTTTACAATTTTATGGAATCAGGTAGTCAGTCTGTTAACTCTCCCGATCGATCGCGCAATTGGGCCGCAGATGTCTTCGGGTTTGTCATTGCGCTTGTTACCCTGATTGCACCTTTAGCGGTGATTGCTTACTATTCAGGTGAATCGAGCTCGTTGCCCTCGGTGGGCTACACCCAATCTGGAGCCAACAGTCGTTAAGGACTGAGCAATCTTTAGCGATCCGCTTGCATCAGGAGAGCAAAATCTTGCAGAATAAACGGAACGGCAAAGGCTTCCTGGGATCGCTATGATCTAGGAGAAGCGTCTTTCTAAATTCGAGATTTTCTGGGCGGAACCATGACATCATACGCAACCACCTCGGCTAAAGCTGAAATGAGTGAGCTACGGCGGCTCAGAACCTTACTGCCGCCCGAACTTCAAAGTTGGGTTTCCGTTGAGGGTACAACAGCCGTAAATCCTCCGCTGATTACGTGTGAAGAAATTGGCAAGGATGAAGTCGAGATTCAGATTGACATGGTGAAGTGGGAGCAGTTGGCGACCGATCAGCGCAATCTGCTGTTTTGGCATGAAGTTGCACGTATCCAGAACGATACGATTCCTAGAGACGGATGGGAAATGGCAGCGTTGGCGATCGGCTTAGGTGGAGCGGTTGGCGAACTGTGGGTGCAAGATGGTCTACTCTTGCTGCTAGCTCTGGGGCTATGCGGCGTTTCAGGCTGGCGGCTTTGGCAGAAGAATAGCACCGAGAAAACGATGAAAGAGGTTCTTGATGCCGATGAGAAGGCGATCGCGCTTGCCACTCGCTTTGGCTACACGCTTCCCAATGCCTACAAAAGCCTTGGTAGCGCCTTGAAGGTACTGATTGAGCAATCCCCTAAAAAGCGACTGCGGTCTAAGTATGAAGCTCGTCTGGATGCACTTAAGAAGAGCGCGGCAAAAGCAAAAGCCAAGATGAAGAGCACAGAGGAGTCCTATTCGTAAGGCTGCGTTTGCTGGTGCAAAGCGCAATCATGTTGGGGTGCTAACATCCGTGAGTGATCACATCGGCGTGCAAACCTGTTAAATTTGCGCACACGTTGATGCCTTAATTTGGCGAACAAATGCTGTCTTCCCCTTGACAACTTCTAGCCGACTCATGACAGCAGGATTTCCGAAAACGCAAAGTTTTCCACAGAAATCGATGCTTTTGTCTAGTTTTCCACAGACTTTAGCAAGTTTTCCACAAGCGGCAAGACTGGGGAAACTGTTTTAGGCAAGCGTCATTCCCACTCGATCGTGCCAGGTGGCTTAGACGTAATGTCGTAGACGACCCGATTAACCCCTCTGACCTCGTTCACGATTCGGTTAGAAATCGTTTCGAGCAAATCGTAGGGAACACGAGACCAATCCGCCGTCATACCGTCTTCGCTAGAAACAAAGCGCAGCACGATCGGGTAAGCATAGGTGCGCTGATCGCCCATTACTCCAACGCTACGAATGGGTAGCAAAACAGCAAAGGCTTGCCACAGCTCGTTGTAAAGTCCGGAGCGGTTAATTTCTTGACGCACAATCAAGTCAGCATCCCGCAAGATATCGAGCCGATCTTCCGTCACTTCCCCCAAAATCCGAATGGCTAAGCCGGGGCCTGGAAACGGCTGACGTTGCACAATTTCTTCGGGTAGACCGATCGAACGCCCAACCTTCCGCACTTCGTCCTTGAAGAGCTTCCGTAGCGGCTCAATGAGCTTGAACTGCAAATCTTTAGGTAAACCACCGACGTTGTGATGGCTTTTGATTTTGACTGCGACCCGTTCTCCTGTTTGGGGATCAACGTTGGTGTCAGCTGACTCAATCACATCCGGGTAAAGCGTTCCCTGCGCCAGGTAGTCAAAGGGCCCCAACCGTCGTGACTCTTCTTCAAACACTCGAATAAATTCGTGTCCAATCCGCTTCCGCTTGACTTCGGGATCGGTAACACCCTGGATCTGTGCCAGGAAGCGATCGCGCGCATTGACATACGCCACTGGAATATGAAATTGCTCTCGAAACAATTTAACCAGGCGTTCTGGCTCTAGCTTCCGCATAAAGCCCTGATCGATAAACATGCAGGTGAGTTGCTCGCCGATCGCCCGATAGAGCAAGAACGCAAGTGTAGAGGAATCCACACCACCAGAGAGCGCCAACAGCACCCGCTTATCTCCAACTCTGGCGCGAATTTCACGAATGGCTTCTTCAACGAACGCATCTGTTGTCCACGTTGGCTCACAGTGGCAGATGTGATAAACAAAATTGCGAATCAGGGCCAAACCGCCAATCGAATGCACGACCTCTGGGTGAAACTGCACCCCATAGAGCTTTCGATCGTGGTGAGCGATCGCCGCACAGGCCGTATTGGCTGTATGAGCCAGAAGTTCAAAGCCTTCCGGGAGATGGGTTACCGAGTCACCATGACTCATCCACATCGTGGTGCCATCTTCAACATTGGTCAGCAGATCGGTGGGATCATCAATCAGCAATGAGGCTTTGCCATATTCGGCCAGCTCAGAGCGTTCAACGCCGCCGCCGAGCTGCTGCACCATCAACTGCATCCCGTAGCAAACGCCCAGAATCGGCAAGCCTAAATTCCAGATTTCGGCATCACAGTGGGGAGCACCCGTGTCGTAAACCGAACTGGGGCCACCTGAGAGAATGATGCCTTTGGGATTAAGCTGCCGCAGTTGCTCAGCGGTTGTCCGATAGGAAAGAACTTCAGAATAAACTTGAGTCTCTCGAATGCGGCGCGCAATTAACTCAGAGTACTGAGAGCCAAAATCTAAAATGACAATCATTTGGCGATCGAGCCGATTGTAATCGCTAGATGCAGCCTGAGAATGGTGTTCTGTCTGTAAAGTCACCGAGGTGTCCTAGAATTGCTACGAAGGTGGACGATAAGAGCGGCAAGTATTTGCTCTAAAGCACTTGCCCTAAAAGCACTTGCCCTAACAGTGAAGTTCAAACAGTCAATTCAAAGAACCAGTCAATATCAAACAGCAATGCGTGAATTTGCGTATTGTAACTAGACTAACAAAACTTGCTCAAGTAGGGCGATACCCTGCTGACTCTTCACCAGAATCTGTCGATCGCGATCAAACAAAATAGTGCCCACCTTAACCGATCGATCGCTATGAGTCTGGATATAAGCCTGCGATCGCGTATCAATCGCCTCTGCGATCGTTCCATAGACCTGCTTAACCCACGGGTGCCCTCCGGTTGCTTCCAACTGCCTTAAGTACTGTAAGCCATCTTCTGCCGTTGCACAGCTAAAGAGTGCTTGAAGATTAGCTGTAGGCAAGCCTGCGATCGCACCATGAGCCGTCAGCGTTTCGAGCCGACCATCCGCTACATGGTGATGCGTGTGAAAGATCCCGCTTGCTAACTTCATCAGCTTGCCATGATAGCCAAAGAGTAAAACAGACTGAACACCCTGTAGTCCTGCTTCAACCAGGAGTGGCCCCAACCAATTAGCTGTCTTCACCAAACGAGCGGGTTCCACTCCCAACTGTCGCACCAGATCCAACCCATTTTCGCCGATACAAAAGACCAGACAGTCAAACCAATCCGTTTTCTGCCGCAAGTTTTCTCGAAACGCCTCAAGCTGACCCGGTGCACTGAGTGGTTGCGAAAGTCCTGTCGTGCCCAAGAGCGAGAGCCCCTCAACCACACCAAAGGCTTCATTCGAGGTGCGTTTAGCCAGGGCACGTCCTTCTGGCAAAATCAATGTCACCTGAATCGTTTGACCAGGCTCAAGCCATCGTTGTAAGTTCTCAGTCAGTAAGCGCTTGGCGTAAGTATAAATGGCTACCTGACCATCGGCCTGTCGCCCCAACCCTTCTCCACCCTGCAAGACGATCGACTCCGATTGGTTCTGATCGCCCCACCTGACCAAAGCCCAAACCGGTGTGTGGCGAGTTAGATCCAGGTTGTCGCCAGGATCGCTGCGTGTAATGGCTAATGCAGCACCCGATTGTAATCCTGCGACCTGCTCAATCGGAATCGCGACCATCTCTGCGGGCTCAAGCAGATCTACGTCTACAGACACGATCGACTGAGGGCGACGTAACCAGCGCAAAGCGGCGAGCGCGGCAGCACAAGCAAAAACCGGTAACGTGTAGCCAGTACGAGGTAAGGGAGAAGACATAGACCCAAAGCAAGGGACAGTGGAAACGGCTACCCGAGGAGTGAAGAAGGTGGCGGTAATTTAAATCACCTCTACAGATGATGTGCACCACAATTCCTCTGTGACCTATAGCAACTGCCTCGTTGAGCAGAAACACAAGCAATCCGTGATCAATTACAGCGTTTAAGGAAAGATTGTCGGTCACTGTGTAGATAGATGAGTGTATCTTTTTTCCGCTCACGCAGCTAGAACTGTTGCCGAAGGCAGCAATTTGGGAGCGCTATGAAAACAATGCTCGACGCGATCGAGCTAAGGAGAGTTCTGCTCATGGTCCTTGCTTACGCTGATGCTCCAAGACGATTGAATTTGGTGCCGGACATCAAGCCCACGATTCTCGTCCTCCAGCCTAATGGTTCAATCAACGAAGCGAATAGTCGCGAATTTCAGCATGAGCTTGAACAGACGCTAGAACAAGTGTCTGAAGCCGTTATGGTGGACTTGCTGTGGGTCGAGTCGATCGACTCACACGGCATTGCGGCTCTGGTTGCCGGTCTTCAGCGTGCTGCCGCTTTGGGGAAGTTCCTCTCGTTTCAGGCAATGGATGCCGATACCGTCTGGGCACTGGAAAACGCCTGGGCATACCAGCAGGAAAATGAAGCGGGTGCCTGGACTCATACGTTTAGTAGCGAACTGGAATTGTTTCTAGACAGTTTTGAGCGTTAGAAGGTGATTGGGAGTTAGGAGTTAGGAGTCAGGAGTCAAGAGTTATTGGTTCCACAAGCGAAGCAAGAATCGATAAGTTTCAGAAGGGTCTAGCGTTAGGACTGGCAACACAGAACGGTCATCGGCTTATTCTAAAAGCCAGCTAAAAATAGTGCTGACGGTAAGCTGCACGTCGATCGCAAACGCTGGAACGGGTAAGCGATCGTCTGGCTCGTCGAAGACAACGATCTGGTTAGGCGGCGTATACACCAGAACCGATTTTTCCTCTGGATCGATGAGCCAGCCCATTTGTGTGCCGTGTTTCAGGCAGTGGAGGATGTTGCGAGTAACTTTAGTTTGGCTTTGCTCGGGTGAAAGGATCTCAATTGTCCAGTCGGGCGCAAGCTGGAAAACGTTCGCTACCGTACCATCGGCATCACGCGGAATGCGTTGCCAAACAAAGACGGAGACATCGGGTACGGTCGATCGTCCGCCAAAGGTGCACCGTAGTTCTGGAAATGCACGCGCCAGCTTTTGAGGTTTGACCACAGCATTAATCACGTTGACTGTTTCGCCTTGGATAATGCTGTGTTTACCTTGTGGCATGGGTTTCTGGATAATTTGACCGTCAACATACTCGCTGGCAGGTTTGGTTTCTGGCAGTTGCAGAAATTCTTCCAGAGTGAGGGACTGCGCGGGCGTTTGTACCATCGTGGTGCTCCAGAGTTTCGGAGTGCTTATTGCTATGCTAATCTTCTGGGCTTCGGGCTGATCGTATCCCTTAAAAAATCCGTTGCGATCACGACGATCGTGTCCCAGAGTTTCTACACTGGAGTTGAGACATTAGATGCTTGCTTAACACAGGCTGATAACCGCACAAGCGCTCAGGCCAGAATGGTTAAATGTCATTGCTTAAAATAGTCATATGTAATTGAGCAATTGGCAGGTGGCTGTCTCAACCTGCACTGCTAACACTGCTAACTTCGTACACTGCTGAAAGGAAAGGAACGTCATGGGATTATTTGACCGTGTAAGTCGGGTCGTAAGGGCCAATCTGAACGATGTCGTCAGCAAGGCAGAAGACCCCGAAAAAATTCTTGAGCAGACCGTCATTGACATGCAGGAAGACCTGGTGCAGTTGCGTCAGGCTGTTGCCAGTGCGATCGCTAGCCAAAAGCGGACTCAGCAGCAGTATAACCAGGCTCAAACCGAGGCGAACAACTGGCAGCAACGAGCACAGCTTGCACTCCAAAAAGGCGACGAGAACCTGGCACGTGAAGCATTAGTGCGCAAGAAGACCAATAGTGAAACCGCCGCAACGCTCAAAACCCAGCTTGATCAGCAATCCACGATGGTGGATACGCTCAAGCGCAACTTGATTGCGCTGGAGGGCAAAATTTCAGAGGCGAAGACCAAGAAAGATATGCTCAAGGCGCGCGCAAGTGCAGCCAAAGCCAACGAGCAACTGCAAAGCACCGTTGGGCGGTTGGGCACCGGCAGCGCGATGAGTGCCTTTGAGCGGATGGAAGATAAAGTGCTGCAAATGGAAGCGCGATCGCAAGCCGCCGCAGAATTGGCAGGCGCAGATCTAGAAAGCCAATTTGCAATGCTGGAATCGGGTAGCGGAGTCGATGATGAACTGGCAGCGATGAAAGCGCAACTGCTCGGTTCGGCAACGCCACAATCTCAGGCACAGCTTCCTGGCACCGCAACAACAGAACCCACAACTGCTAAGGCTCCTTCTGCCGCAGCAAACGATCCTGCTGTGGATGATGAACTGGAAGCACTCAAGACAAAGTTAGACCAGCTGTAAGGCAAAAGGCTAAAGGCTGAAGGCTAAAGGCTGAAGGCTAAAGGCTGAAGGCTAAAGGCTAAGGATGTGAATGATAGGCTGACCAACGTCGATCGTGGTAAGCATTCTTGCTCAACCAGTTTTGTCCTTTAGCCCTGATCCTACCCTATGCCTTCGGCAGGCTTCGCCAACGGGAAGCAAGCTACGGCCTTTTCAACCCCTCTGTTTGCCGTTGCACCACAAAACACGGCAAAATACGGGGGTATTGCTCTTTGTGACATGGTTGTGAAAACGGGTATGAGTAGCGTCATTACAATTTCGGACACTGAGTTTGAAGCAGAAGTCTTGCAAGCGACTCAGCCCGTGCTGGTCTATTTTTGGGCGACGTGGTGTGGCCCTTGCCGATTGATGACTTCGGTGGTCAGTACGTTGGCAGCAAGTTACGGCGATCGCTTGAAGGTCGTCAAAATGGAGGTTGATCCCAATCCCACGGCTGTTGCGAAGTACAAGGTCGAGGGCGTTCCTGCTTTTCGCTTATTCAAAGCTGGGGAAATGTTGGAAGCGACCGAAGGTGCCATTAGTAAGCAAAAGTTAGAGAACTTTCTGAGTCCTCATCTGGCATAGGAGTTGAGAGGTTTAATCGTGCACGTGTGGTGAGCCGAAAGCGGTAGACTGAAAGCTTCAGGCCACACGTTCTGTTTAAAGTTGAAGGCCAACGGCTAACAGCTAACCGCTAACCGCTATGCAATTCGCCAAACGTCTAGAACCGCTCCAGTCGAATGTGTTTGCTGATATGGATCAGGCAAAAGCCAGAGCCAAGGCAGCAGGGCGAGTCATTATCGACTTGTCACTAGGGTCATCTGATCTACCTGCTCAACCGCATGTGCTTGAGGCGATCGCCCGCTCTCTCCCAGATCCAAGCACGCATGGCTACCTGTTGTTTCATGGTACACAGGCATTTCGGCAAGCGGCAGCAGACTGGTATACCCAAAAGTTTGGGGTTGCCGTTGACCCAGAAACCGAGGTTTTGCCGCTCATTGGCTCTCAGGAAGGAACCGCTCACCTGCCGCTGGCAATTCTCAATCCAGGTGATTTTGCCTTGCTCCAAGACCCTGGGTATCCGTCTCATGCAGGTGGGGTGTACTTAGCCAGTGGACAAATCTACCTGATGCCGCTGAAAGCCGAGCAGGGCTTTTTGCCTGTCTTTGAGGATATTCCAACGCATGTGTTGGCGCAGTCACGCATGATGGTGTTGAGCTATCCCCACAACCCGACAACGGCGATCGCGTCCTTGCCGTTTTTCCAGTCAGCCGTTGCCTTTTGTCAGCAGCACGATCTGGTGTTGGTGCATGACTTTCCGTATCCAGACTTTGTGTTTGATGGCATTCAGCCGCCTTCTGTCTTGCAAGCCGATCGTGAAAAAACAGTGTCCATAGAGTTTTTCACGATGTCCAAGTCCTACAACATGGGTGGGTTTCGGGTTGGCTACGCGATCGGCAATGCTGACCTGATCCGCGCGTTAAGACAGGTTAAAGCAGCGGTCGATTTTAATCAGTATCGCGGTATTTTGAATGGGGCGATCGCGGCTCTGACAGGTCCGCAAACGGGCGTTAGCGAAGCGGTAGAAGTCTTTCGTCAACGGCGGGATGCGTTTGTTACGGCTCTCCACGCGATTGGTTGGCAGGTTCCGTCACCCGTTGCAACGATGTACGTCTGGGCGCAACTTCCAGATCCCTGGTCAGAAAACTCCGTAAAATTCTGTACAGGGCTTGTTGAAGCCACAGGGGTTGCCGTTTCACCCGGAGCTGGGTTTGGTAAGTCTGGTGAGGGCTATGTGCGCTTTGCCTTGGTGCATGAACCCGCCATCTTACAGGAGGCGGTAGCTAGAATCGCTGAGTTTCTACAGGCTCACTAAGAGCCTATCCGGAAAATGATAAGAGTTTTCGACCGACAATCAAACAAGCGGCAATCTGGACAAAGCCCAAGTAAGACTGGGATGACTTTGCCCAGCGGATCAATACACCACGGAAACGGTTAAACCAGGCGTGTCCGACTTCCACGACCCAACGACGAGGGGGATGGCGATGAGGGTCAGTGGGTGCTGGCAGTGGGGCCTCTTTGTCCGGGATATGCGGAATGTAACCCCGTTGTTGAGCGGCTTGGCGACACTCCTCGTAATCGTAGCCACGGTCTAAACAGAGGTGTTGTTTGCTTGTTTCTGGCGTGGGCGCTGCCAGTACTTTCGCATCGAGCAAGTTGGCGAGCTTTTTCATGTCATGCCGATTGGCACCACTGAGCACGACGGCGAGCGGGATACCCTTGCCATCGGTGAGCCGGTGACGCTTGCAGCCAGACTTGCTGCGGTCGGTCGGATTGGCTCCCGTGGCTTGAGCGTCCCCCTCCGCAGTGCGTTTGCCCAACGGGGCTTTCACGATGCAGCCATCGGCGACTTGCCACTGCCACTCAAGCCCCAGCGTCTCGTCATAGGCTGCTAACAAAAGCGCCCAAGCCGCTTCGAGGCAACCATACTCGACCCATTCCTGTAAGCGGTCATGCACCGTTGATTTCGGTGGGAACGCTTGCGGTAAAACCGCCCACTGCATCCCAGTGCGAGCCAGGTAGATCAAGGCATCAAAGATCGGTCGGTCGGCTGCGCGGGGTCGCCCTGGTTTTTGGCGCGGTTTGTTGACCACCAAGGTCGGCGCAATTTGTGCCCAAAGGGTATCGGGAACACGCCAAAGGGTTGGGCATTCAGAAGGTTTGTTCGTCATGCTGGACGGCTGTGAGCCAAGAGGGGGACTGTTCCCATTTAAGGCAGCGAAAGACTCTTTGAGTGGACGGTGTTCCGCTCTGCATCTGGTGGAATTACCGTCTCAAGCAGACATGAGTTTTAGAGCACCATAGGAAACAAGCAAATTCCTAATGACTTTTCGGATAGGTTCTAAGCTTCCAGCGGATACTGATGTCCGTTTGTGATCGCTAGCTGTGTACAGGTTTAACCGCTCTTCACTGAATCTTGATTAGAATCTACCGTGACTTTACTGAGTCGCTTGACTGAGGAGTTACACTAGGCGTAAGAAAGTCATTCAGACAGACCGTACGTCTACTGAGGCTCAGCACCCGGTACGTTTACCGCTCGGTAGAAACGGCTCTGTAGAAGAGTTTTCTCGACTTATCATGAGAGGCAAAGGGAGCAATATGCTCCCTTTTTTTTGACTCGCGCTCCAGCACTGTGGAAACTACTTGTAGCTGTATGCGTGAAAAACCGGAGGGCTTGCATACACTCCAATAAGACGTTTGCTTCAAAGCCCATCTTTACCCTGGTTTCTACCCAGCCCACAAGTGTTGGGCAAAGCGAAGCGAGAGGCTAACCAGCAATAAGGCAAAAAAGCCCAGCACTGCATAGCCCCAACGGGGTCGGCGTGACAGCAGTAGACCCATCGCGATCGCCAGCGATACCACTCCATAGGCGTGACGTTCGACAGAAATGGTTCTACCAGAGCTTAAGATCATGACCAGACTGAAGAACCCGTAAACAACAGCCACAGGCGGCAAGGCGCGACGAGTATGCCAGAGCAAGTACACACCGCCCCAAAACATAACAGCGTTAATAAGCGGCGAACCTGCCAATAGCCACAGCAACAGGACGATCGCGCAGGCTCCATAGTACGTCACGCTTTTGCCTAAGCGTTGGTGAAAGCGCCACAGCAGCCATCCTAACCCACAAAGCGCCACAAAGGCGATGGGATACAACGGGTCAGCAATGTGACCCCGATTCCAGGTGGTAGGACCGAGGGTAATTTGCACGAACGACTTCAACCAGCCTTCTCCGTAAATGAGACCAAGCGGATGCCATGCTTTCTGTACCTTGAGAAAGGCTAGAGGATCGTGAAACTGCACCCAGCAAAAGAGGCTAAAGAGCAGTGCCCCCCCTGCGGCGGCGATCGCGGCGAGATAGGCAGACCACGATCGTCGCTCTTTCCAGGCAACCCATAAAAAGGCGGGCGCGAGCGTCAAGCCGGGTAACCGAGTACCACTGGCTACGCAGCCCCAAAACGCGGCCCAAGCATGCTCACGGCGATCGAAGGCTCGCAAAGCGGCGGTACTGCACAATAAAAACAAGCCTTCCGTGTAGACGACGGTGCCAAAGAGCGAGAACGGGCACCAGGCAAGTGCGGCAACGGCCCATCGTGCTACGGTTTGACCATAACGATCGTTCACCCAACCTGCCAGAACCATCAAGGCTCCGAGAAAGGCGGCATTATTTACGAGCGCGCCTGCCAATTCAGGCGACAACCCTAACATCATGCCTGCTTTGATCAACAGCGGCAGCATGGGAAAAAACGCGACATTATGACCTACGCCATCGGTCGCGTACTCATAACCCTTAGTGGCAATGCCCAGATAGTGAACACTGTCCCATCCCACGAGGACATGCCAATCGCCGATCGCCAATTTCTGACTGCCAGTGCCACTCGCGATCGGGGCGATGAGCATCATACTGACGAGAATCACGAGACGGCTCAACAGCCCCATGACGAGTGCAAAGGCCACAGGCGATAACGAAAGCCAGACGTTTGGGCGGTTGGCATCGACTGGTCGAAGCTGATTCTTTTGCATACCCAACGCGCTCACTCCATCAAGGGCTTAATGAACTGAATCCTTTTCGAGGAAACCAAATGGTGGCTAGAAGACGTAATTAAAACTAATGCTTACCCTATCTTCCTCACTTAAATTTGGCTCGACGCCATGCTTTAACCAGCTTGGAAAAATGAGTAATAGTCCTTCTTCTGCCGCGTGAGCAATGGCATCTGCTGTGTAGGCTGTAAAGGTTGACACGAGGGGTTTATAAAATGCTTTGGCACTACGAGGATCGTAGAACATTAAGTTGCCCGAATCTTTTGGCGCTTTCACATAATAAACACCGCTAAATAGACAGTTAGCATGATCATGAATCTTGTTACTGGCATATTTAGGATTTACGTTTGCCCAACAATTTGCAGCTTTAATCGGAACGTCGCCATAACCAACAGCTTGAGCAACCTCCAAAATTGCTGTGTCCACAAACTCTTTTAAGGATTGCATTTCTGCTAAATCAAACAAATCACTTTTACTGTGCCAACCCAGTACATTTGATGCGGTATAGCCCGGATCAAGCTGCTTGAGTCGATAAATTGTGGCCAAAAGCTGTTGATTTAGCGTTGCATGGTCTTGCAATTGAAACGCAAAAAGTGCAGTCGGAAAAAGGTGATGAAAATTTTTTGTCCATTGCGGTTCGTTCATACCATCACCTGTACTTCAAAAAATCAACTAATTTCAAAGACGAGAACTACCTGTAGTAGCCAGAGCACTGTAAGCTTCCAACGATCGTCTTACGGTTCAAACTGCTTGGCTGAGTGCTTCTTGCTGAGCGAGTTGAGAAAGAAAGTATTGGGTCGTCAGGGTGGGCTGTTCGGCATGCATGATGGCACGGACGATCGCCACTCGTTCGACATTCGCGGCAAGGACTTCTGCCAAATTGCTTGTGTCGATGCCTCCAATGGCAAACCAGGGAATCGTCGCATGGGTGGCAGCATAGCGCACGTAGTCGAAGCCAGCAGCCGGTCTGCCAGCTTTGGTGGGTGTTTCGTAAACGGGGCCAACGCCAATATAATCAGCGCCTTCCGCGATGGCGCGATGGAGGTCATCAGGGCAGTGGGTGGAGCGTCCGATTAAGCGCTGGGAGCCAAGCAATTGCCGTGCCACGGCGATCGGAAGATCTTGCTGTCCCAGATGCACCCCATCCGCATCCACCGCGATCGCCAGATCAACGCGATCGTTCACAATAAACAGCGCACCGTAACGATGGCAGAGATGGCAAAGCTTCTCGGCATTACGCAGCCGCACTTCATCATCAGCCGTTTTGTCCCGATACTGCACCAGCGTAAGCCCACCTTGAAGGGCTGCTTCCACCGTCGCAAACAGATTCTCATTCGGAGCCGTGACCAGGTAAAGGCGCGATCGCTCAAGCTGCTGTTGCCGTGTATAAGCGGTTAGCTTACTTTCTAGCGTATAGACGCGATAGCGCATTTGCTTGCAAGCCTCCCCCATATCGGGACGATAAACCTTCCCGTACTCCTCTAAAACACGCAGCGCCTCCTGAACACGGCAGAGGTTCGCTTGCAGCACGGCCTGAACGCTCGATCGCTCTGCCTCATGAGGATGGGTCAATGCCGTACCTGCATCGCCTGGTGTATCTCTCGCCGCACGAAGATCGGGGGTATGCCAGTGAGCAAGTTCCTGCCGCAAATGCTTGCACTCATCCGTCAGGGCGACATCGTCCAAACCAAAACGACACCATTCTTCAATGGTTCTCAAGCCTTCACGGGCGCGGTCTAAGTTGGCATCTAAAATGCGGCAAAGTGCAAGCTGCACAAACCGAGCCTGTTTGTCTGTAGCACCCATAGAAAGTACCGATCGATTACTTTCTCCAGGCTATCGGGTTATCGGAAGGGATGCTAGAGGGAAGGCGTTAGGAGGGATGGGTGAGAGCGATACGTTGTGGTGTAGCAACGCTGTTCATGCCTTGCAACGAGGGATGCTGAAGGCAGAGAAATCCAGCGGGCTAAATTTACAACCTCAAGCTGGCAATCTCCTTAACGTCTGTTTCCTACCCTCGACCGGCTCATGACTCCACAAAATTTGTGCTTCAAACCTCAGGTCATGGAGTAAAGTTGACCAGAGTTCAGCGTACGTTCCCTTCAAGCTCAAGTGCAGTCATGCTTTGAGCCAGTTTTTTTAATGCGTTGAATCTCGATGTGGCAGGTTAACCTGCTGCGTTTTGCACCGTTGCTCAGCGATCGCTCCTCCCATGCCTGCTTCTAAAATGCATTCTTTCGTTACTAAGCCAGTGCTGACACAGCGATGGCGGCCCACCTGGTCATTCATGATTGCTGGGTGCGCTGTGCTGACGCTGCTCGATCAAGGACAGTCTTCTGCCTGGGCGCAATCGGTTTCTGCGGCTGATTTTGCGGCACCCAATCCTGGCACGTCGATCGCGGCCTCACCGCCCCAAAGCAACAGCACAACCCAAACCGTTCTGTTGGTCAATCCAGTGACGGGTGATGACAGCATTGCGGATGGCAGCGATCGCGCACCGTTTCGGACAATTACGCAAGCATTGCAGGTAGCCCCGGCAGGTACCGTGATTCTCTTGTCACCAGGCACCTACAGTCAGGAAACGGGCGAACGGTTTCCATTGCGCCTGAAGCCAGATGTGACCGTACAAGGCAATAGCGAAACCCGCGGTCAGGGCATCGTCATTCAGGGCAGTGGCTTTATACTGAGTCCTGCTTTTGCGCGGCAAAAAGTGGCGATTTTAGGGGCCGATCGTGCCATTTTGTCTGGGGTGACGGTGCAGAATCCTGACCCACAAGGCTATGGGGTATGGATTGAGTCCACCAGTCCCGCCGTTTTGGATAGTACTTTTACGGCAAGCGGGCATGATGGCATCTCGATTATGGGTAGCGGTTCGCCGCTGATTCGCAACAACTATTTCTACCAGAACGGTGCGAATGGCATGACCATTTACGGCACGTCGCAGGCGGAAGTGCGGGAAAATATCTTCGAGCAAACCGGATTTGCGATCAACATTAACCAGAAGGCAACGCCACTGCTCGTGGGGAACCGCATTACGCAGAACAAAGATGGCATTGTTGTACAGGCAAGCGCACAGCCGATTTTGCGCAACAATTCAGTAGACGGGAATCAGCGAGATGGTCTGGTGGCGATCGCCCAATCACGCCCAAATTTAGGCACAACGGCCGCACCAGGGGGGAACTCGTTTCGCAACAATGGTCAATTTGATATCAATACGAAAGGCTCCAATCAGCAGATTCCAGCCTTTGGTAACGATCTGGACAAAACGAGCGGGCAACTAGATCTAGCCGGAACTAGCGTGGGAACTCCCGCAACATCAGGTTCTTCCATGCCATGGTCAACGGCAAACCTGGCTTCTGGCAGCAATCGCTTAGTGGCGCTTTCTGTGAGTCAGCGATCGCCTGCCAGCGCGGATAAATCAACCGGGGACAAGAATGGGGCTGCCCGCGCCCAGAAGGGATTGGCGACACCATCAACCCTCGCCACAACCAGCCAAACCATTTCCTTTGGTCAACGGCTAGAGGGCGATCAACCCGTTGCAGGAACCTCACCCGCCTCTCAAGGTCCGGCAGCAGCCACCAGCGAAGCAGCAGGGAACGGCATTTCAGCCGCCTCGTTTCCAGCGCCAGTAGCCCAACCCGCAATCACTCAACAGCGCCCAGTGGTGCCGCTCGTTGCTATGGCAGCGCCTAACAGTGCCCCCACAGATCCTGGGTTTCCCGTTCCAGCCGCACTCACGGGCATTTCAACCCAGCCTCGTCCTCGCACGGTGCAGGTTGTGAGGATTGCGGCTGCGCCACCGATGCCTTCTCCACGAGCAGTGCCAGTCGTAGCAGAGTCATTTAACGCCAATTTACCGTTGACACGGGCGAGCGCACGTCCCCGCTTGATGCCCGTGCGCTCGCCGATCGCGTTAACGAGCAAACCGGTTGCAACCCTGCCTGTATCAGCTCCACTGCCAGCACTCAAGCCTGTTCTCCCTCCCCGTACAGGTGCGATCGAGATTCCTGTCCCTGCGCCCGAAGTGCGATCCACTCCCACCGTCGTACGATCGATCGCCGTAACACCTGCGACTGTATCGCCCACGACTACATCCTCCTCGATCGTGAGGACAGCTCCAACTGTTGTGAGTGCAGGTCTACTTCCCGTGCCTAATCCTGATGCGCCGATTGGCAATGTGGGTGGTGCCTCGATCGTGTACCGCGCTCAGCAAAGTAGTTCCAGTAGCAGCTCCAGCACTGGGTTGAAACTACCCTACCGTGTGGTCGTCGATGCCAGCGACAGCCAGCAGACACAGATCCGAACCCTCTTCCCCAACGCCTTTCGGACGTCGATTAAGGGACGATCGCTGATGCAAGTGGGTGCTTTTAGCGATCGCAGCAAAGCCGATCAGTTGATGCAAACGCTCAGCAGTCAAGGCGTACAGGCGATCATTGAGACGCTAGAGTAACGGAAGATACAGGATAGGAACGAGAGAGAAAGGAACGAGAGAAAAGGTAATAGGGAATATCCAGTTAGGATCGCTATAGCAGTCGGTCGGTAATTTTGCTTTCTGCCTCCTGACCACTTCTAACCGTTTGCCTACATTTCACCGCTTCCCCTGCTTCCTCTGCCTCCCCTGCTTCCCATCCCCCACCTCTCCCCATGCCCAAACAACGTCTTGATCTCCTCCTGGTCGAACGTGACCTTTGCGATACCCGTCAGCAGGCGCAGCGGTTGATTCGGGCTGGAGACATCATGGTGAATCAGCAGGTGGTCGATAAGCCAGGCACCGAAATTGATGTGCAGGCGACGATTCAGGTCAAGCAACGATCGCCCTACGTCTCTAGAGGCGGCGAGAAGCTGGCAAAGGCGATCGCGCACTTTGAGATCCCGGTCGTCGATCGCATCTGTTTGGATGGTGGCATTTCAACAGGCGGTTTTACCGATTGCCTCTTGCAGGCAGGGGCAAAGCACGTCTATGGGGTGGATGTTGGCTACGGGCAGGTTGCCTGGGCTTTGCGACAAGATCCACGAGTCACGTTAAGCGAACGCACGAATTTGCGTCACCTCAAGCCAGAAGATCTCTATCACGTTGAAGATCCTGTGCCTGATCTGGGAGTGGTCGATGTGTCGTTCATTTCGCTGACGAAAGTAGTGTCTGCCCTGTGGCAACTGCTTCGATCGCCACGGGAAGTAGTGCTACTGGTCAAACCCCAGTTTGAAGTGGGTCGCGCTCTGGTTGGCAAAAACGGCGTTGTCCGCGATCCGCAAGATCAGGCACAGGCAATTTTGCAGGTTTTAGAGGCAGCCCAGGCGCTAGGGTGGCATTATCACGGCGTTACCTGGTCGCCCTTACTGGGTCCTGCTGGCAACATTGAATATCTACTGTGGTTGAAGGACGTTGAGCCGCCAGAGACCGAATCGCAAGAATCTGCTGCAACCACGATCGCCCCCCAACAAACGCAAGCCTCCGCGACCTCTCCCGATTTGCAAGCCCTCAAACAACTCACGCTCACGGCACAGCAGACCTTAACCAGTTGAAGTTCAGAAACCAATACCCTCCCGCTTTACGGTCCCTTTCCTCTTGCCTTCTGCCCTCTGCCTCCTGCCTTCTGCCTCTTCCCGCCTCAATCCACAATCAACCCATCCTTCACATGAATCGTGCGGTTTGTTTGGGCAGCAATATCTGGCTCGTGCGTCACGATGACGATCGTGATCCCCTGCCGATTCAAATCAGTCATCAAGTCCATGACTTCTTGAGATGTGCGACTGTCGAGCGCTCCGGTGGGTTCGTCTGCCAGCAGCAGTGCAGGACGGTTTACCAACGCACGGGCGATCGCCACTCGTTGTTGTTGTCCACCCGATAGCTGATTGGGGCGATTTGATAGTCGCTCGGCTAACCCCACTCTGGTCAACGCTTCCATTGCCCGCTTTTGGCGTTGCGGCTTTGAGACACTGGCATACACCATCGGTAGCATCACATTATCCAACGCAGTCGATCGGGGCAGCAGGTTGAATTGCTGAAACACAAACCCAATCCGCTGATTGCGAATAAACGCCAATTCATCATTATTGAGTGTCGTCAGGTTGCGACCTTCCAACACGTAATGTCCACCACTGGGACGATCAAGGCACCCAATAATATTCATCAGCGTCGATTTACCCGAACCTGAAACGCCCATGATGGCAACATATTCACCTTCTTCGATCGTCAAATCAATGCCCTTTAATACAGGCACATCAATATCACCTAAGCGGTAGGTCTTGGTGATATTTTCCATCCAAATCATTGTTGCCATAGGGGAGGAGAGAAATGAGGGTGAAGAGTTGATAGCAGAGGAAGCAGAGGAGGCAGGGGAAGTGGAGGAAGCAAAGAGAAGAGAACGAGGATAGGGGAACAATAGCTAGGATTAGGGCATAGAGAGAGCATTGTAATGGTGGGAATTAGGGATCACCGAGAGTTGATGGTCTACCAGATGGCGTTTGAGGCAGCGATGAGAATTTTCGAGTTGACCAAGCGATTTCCAGGTGAGGAGCGCTATTCACTGACTGATCAAATTCGGCGCTCTTCGCGCTCAGTGTATGCAAACTTAGCAGAGGCTTGGCGCAAACGTCGTTATGAAGCTGCATTCATCGCAAAGTTGAATGATTGTGAGGCAGAAGCGGCTGAAACTCAGACATGGCTAGAGTTTGCAGAAAAATGCAATTATCTTGATGCTGAAGTCAATCAAGAGTTGAATGCTACCTATAACAAGCTTCTAAGCGGACTGGTTAGTATGATTCGTGACCCCTCTCCTTGGCTCATAAAACGCGACCCTTAGTCCTCTGCTTCCCCTGCCTCCTCTGCTTCCCCTGCCTCTTCTCTACTCGCTTCTCAACGCCGCGATCGGGTCAAGCTGTGCGGCATTACGAGCGGGAATAACACCTGCGACTAGACCAATCACGAAGGAAAGTCCAAAGCCTGCGACGATCGACCATACGGAGATAACAAAGGGAAATTTGAACAGCGTTGCAGCCAGCAGGGCAATGCCAACGCCTAAGCCGATTCCTAATGCACCCCCTGCGATCGACACCATGACAGCTTCCGTCAAAAACTGACTCAAGATGGCGCTGTTTGTGGCTCCTACAGCTTTGCGAACGCCGATTTCGCGAGTGCGCTCCACAACCGAAACCAGCATGATGTTAGCAATGCCGATGCCACCGACGACCAGAGAGATGCCTGCGATCGCGCTCACCATCACGGTAAATAGCCCCACAATGTTGCTAAACGCATTGATGATATCCGCCTGATTGGTAATGCGAAAATCGTCAGGTTGGGGTGGATAAATGTTGTGCCGAATCCGCAGCAGGTTCGTGACCTGAAACTGGGCTGCATCCAGTGCGGCAGCATCTTTCGCCTGCACCCAAAAGCCACTGACTGCCGTGCCGTTGAGGGAGTTATTCCCCACAATCCGAGCCGACATGTTGGTGAGAGGAATATAGATGCGATCGTCCTGGTCTTGCCCCCCGACCGATCCCTTCGTTTCCATCACACCGATGACGTTATAAAGCTCGGTTTGAACACGGATCTGGGCACCGATCGCATTTCCATTAGCACCAAAGAATTCATCTCGTACCGTACTGCCGATCACGGCAACAGGTCGGGCGCTATCCAGATCGGCTTGGCTAAAGAACTGTCCCTCTTGCGGATGAATATTCTTAACATCGGGATAGCTCAAATCGGTACCCAAAAGCGTCGTCGAATTGTTTTGTCCTTCATAGACGACCTGTACACCGCGTTGGAGGTACGCCGTCACTCCTTGTGCAGCAGGTGCTTGTTTGGCGATCGCTTTTGCATCTTCCCAGGTTACGGTTGAAGCCGTCCCGGTCCCCTGGCTGATCCCACCCGTGCGAGCCACACCTGTCAGGACGAGAATCACGTTTGTACCCAGCGCTTGGATTTGCTGTTCCGTCGCCTTTTGTACCCCTTGCCCCACCGACGTAACTGTAATGACCGAAGCAATTCCAATAATCACGCCTAGCATGGTTAACCCCGTGCGGAGTCGATTACTCCACAATGCCTCCAACGACATGGTGAGCACTTCCAGCAGGGAAACACGGGTGGGATGAATGCGCGTAAGTTGTGCCATAAATCCTTCAAATGCTGATGTATGTGAGCGTTAAGGAGGGCCACCAGGAGCACCGCTGCGTGCACCACCACCGCTACTACGACTACCGCCACCGCCGCCACTACCGCCGCGTCCACCGCCGCCCATGCCTGGGAAGAAAGAGGGGGTTCTTCCCGTCGGACGATCGCCCTGGGGGAAACTCGTCAACACCCGCTCTCCTTCTTGCAGCCCAGAAAGCACGACCGTTTTGCCATCATCTGTCGATACACCAGTCGTAATGGGGCGAAACTCTGGGCGGCGACTCCCCTTCTGTCCGCCAATCACCTGCACGCCGCTTACCCCGTCTTGGCGGACGATCGCCACCGTTGGCACGATCAGCACATTGTTCAAGGTGCCAACGTTGAAGCTTACGCTGGCGTTCATCCCAGAGCGTAGAAAGTTATCCGGATCAGCAACCGACGATTTCACTTCAAAGCTGGTGACGTTTTGTGTGACCGTTGACTGCGCAGCCACCTGAATTACTTTGCCGTCAAAGGTTTTGCCTGGATAGGCATCCACCGTAATCTTGACCGCTTGCCCCACCTTGATTTGAGCAATATTCGCCTCAGCCACGTTGGCTGAAATTTGATTTGTCGAAGCCAGCGCCAAAATCGAAGCGGAAGCAGAAGACGCAGAACTACCTGCGGTTGAAGGCGTCACAAAGGCACCTGGATCGGCGTATTTCTTCGTGACAACGCCGCTGAATGGAGCACGAATCACCGTGTCATCAAGGTCTGCTTGGATGGTTTGCAACTGCCCTTGTGCCGTGATAACCTGCGCACGTGCGTTTGCAACGTCTTCTGGTCGGCTGCCAGCTTTCTGCAAGTCTAGCGCCTGTTGTGATTTCCTGACCTGAGCTGCCGCTTGATCACGAGTTGCCCGTGAGGTAATAAGGTCGCGCTGCGTCAGCGCACCATCACGCATCAACTGCTGATTTTGCTGAAACGTTGACTCTGCTGATGCCAGAGCAGCTTTATCGTTTGCCAGTTGAGCCGCTGCCTGGGCAATATCTTGAGAGCGATTACCCGCAACAATCTTATCGAGGTTTGCCTGAGCCTGGGCTAACTGTCCTTTTGCCTGCGTATATTGTCCTTGCAAATTTGATGCGTCCATATAAGCAAGAATTTGCCCCTCCTGCACTCGATCGCCCTCTTTGACCAGCAGTTGCTTCAGAATCCCCGATGATTTGGGACTCACATTGGCCGATCGCTCTGGCAGCACGGAGCCATTGGCCGAAATCGTGACTGGCAACGTTTGACGCTCTACTGTAGCGGTTTGCACCTGCCGTCTCAATTCCCGCCGTTGTGCGATCGTAAATTGGTTGTAGGCAACATACCCACCACCCAAAACGACAGCCGCGATCAGTAGCCCCGCTGCCCACTTTGGGATTCCACGTTTGAACAGGTCTTTCACAAATTCGCTCTCCGTTTAGCCGTTGTGCGGTGCTTCAAGCACGAATGCTCCAACCGATAACTGTAGGCTGGCGATCAATCAGCGATCGCTGATTCACGTTTACGTCATCCCTCTCTTAGACTCTATTACCGAAAGCAAGGTTCAACCAGCGACTTTATCCAGCTTTTGAGAACCCACTTAAGTACTATCAGCACAGACAGGACTCCAACATAAGTACTGGCTTCGTAGCGGCTTTGGTCTTCTATTGCTTCCCGCTAGCCCAAAAGTTTTTCTGCTCAGCCAAACTTGCACCTGTCATCGCAACAGAGCAAGCACAACAGGATCAACGTTTCCTCATCCATACGACTGGCTTTCGCGAACAATCGCAGTCGCCAGTCGTCCCACTCTTAAAATGATTCTTGCAAAAGTGCCTGAAAGCGTTTGTCGCCGCGTAAGCGATGGAAGTTGGCATCTGTATGCGCCATCACCCGGCAAAGGTAAGGGCTGAACTCGATCGCGCGTTGCAAAGAGCCAAGTGCGCGGTCAGCATCTCCCTGGAGGGCATAGCAACAAGCACGACCATACCAGGCGTTGGCATTTTGAGGCTTGACGGCTAGAGATTGGGTAAAGCTCGACAGTGATGCTTCAAAGCGCTCCAGCTTCGCCAGCACCATACCCCGGTAATTCCAGGCGTAGTGGCAAGAGGGTTTAATGTCCAGAGCTTTGTCTAAACTAACCAACGCCTCTTGAAGGCGATGTAGACCTGTGAGTGCAACCGCACGGTTATACCAGGCTTTGTAGCTATCTGCCTTACGCTCTAGCACCCGATCAAAACTGACGATCGCGTCCTTGTAGCGACCGAGTCCCAGCAATGCTTTTCCGTGGTTTTGCCACGCCCGATAGTCCTCTGGTTGAAGCTTCAAGGCTCGGTTAAAGCTGGAGAGCGCCTCTTCGTACTGGGCAAGTTTTGCCAGAGCAATACCTTTCCCTTGCCACGCGGGAGCAAACCCAGGCTCAAGGGTTAGTGCCTGCTCAAAGCTTTTCACGGCTTCCTCGTACTGTCCAGCACTCTCCAGGGCATAACCCCGACAGCTCCAGGCTTTATAGTCATCTGGGTGCTTTGCAAGCACGCGATCGTGATTGTCAATGGCTCTTTCGTGATGCTTTCCCTCACGCTGAGCATAGGTCTGCTCGAAGGAAAGCTGCGAGTCTTCACGTGGGTGCATAGACACACTCGATAGTGGCGACTGAATTCACACTGCCTTCACTTTAGGAGGCTCTCAGACTCTAGCCTGATACTCGTTCATTCAGCAATGCAGAAAAGCGCTCATCTTGTCGAAGGGCATCAAAGTCGGAGTTCGTCCGAGCAATTTCACGATATTCGTCTGGGTTCAGCTCTACGGCAAGCTGCAAATTTTCAAGCGCCAAATCAAAGTTGCCCTGGAGAGCATAGCAACAGGCTTTGTTGTAGAGAGTATGGGGGCTATTGGGTTTGAGTTGCAGGGCTTTGTCGTAGCTCATAAGCGCTGCTTCGAGAAAGCCCAAGTGATAGAGCGCATTCCCTCGATTTGTCCAGGCCTCCTCAAAGTCGGGGCGAAACTCCACAGCTTTGTCATAGCTAGCAACAACTTTTTCAATGCGATCGAGCTTCCGTAGCGCTAAAGCCCGGTTATACCAGGCCCAACAGTAATCAGGTTTAAACTCGATGGCGCGGTCGTAGCTAATCACGGCATCGTCGTAGCGCCCTAAATTTCGTAATGAAATACCCCGGTTGTACCAGGCCCAGTAATAGTTCGGTCTAAACCTGATCGCCTTGTCATAGCTGGCAATTGCCTCTTCGTATTGCTGCAAGTCATCTAAAGCGCTACCCCGGTTGTTCCAGGCTTCGGGAAAACCAGGTTCGTACTCTAGTGCCTCGTTATAACTCGCGATCGCGCTTTCAAAACGCCCCAGATGATACAGCGCGTTGCCCCGGTTATACCAGGCATCAGCGTTATCGGGCTGGAGTTGTAGCATGCGATCGTAACTGGCGACCGCAGCGCCAAAATCCTTCTGCTTATTCAGATAAAGCCCTTTCTGGAAAAAGAAGGCCGCTTCCACATCCTGAACGTGGCTCATAAGTCCAGTATCTCAATGATTTCCTATGCTCAATATGCCCAAGAGAACTCTTAGAGAAACAGGGGGAGGTCATTATTCCAGATTAATTAAGCGCATCTTGACGATCATGCTTGGATTTTGACTACTCAAGTTCAACTAGGTTTGCAACTACATCAATTCCGCCAATTCCCATCGACTTTACATTAAAATCGCTCCAAACCTGATGCAATGCTACTGTACATCAAGGTGTGCGTCAGTTTCTACATGGTCTAGAGCATCTGATACCAACACTCTGGATATCCTCTTGCTCGCCGCCCTATACCCTTAAAATTTGGCTTGAATTGCGGAGCTTTTGCACAGGAAAGACATCAATACTCGTTCTGAGTAGCTTTCTAGCCATTTCTACTGTTAGCTGCCAACAGCTCTAACGTGCATGCGAACGATACCAATTGATCGTCTTCCTTAACCCTTCCTCAAACTTAACTTGAGCAGCAAACCCAAATGCCTGTTTTGCCCTTTCAGTATGCAGGCAACGTCGTGGTTGTCCATTAGGCCTATCAGTTTCCCAGATAAGCTCACCACCATAGCCCATCAACTCACAGATTAAGGTGATTAAGTCCTTGATCGAAATCTCTTCACCCGTTCCCAAGTTTACGGGTTCAGAATCACTGTAAAGCTGGGTTGCCATGACAATGCCACGAGCAGCATCTTCTGAGTAGAGGAATTCGCGAGTGGGACTACCATCGCCCCAGACTCGAATTTGCTGATCTCCGCGTTGTTGTGCTTCATGAACCTTACGAATCAACGCTGGAATGACATGGGAACTCTGGGGATCAAAGTTATCTTCAGGCCCATAAAGGTTCACAGGCAGAAGGTAAACTCCATCAAAGCCATATTGCTGGCGATACGATTGAAGTTGAACCAGAAGCGCTTTTTTAGCAATCCCGTAAGGAGCGTTCGTTTCTTCGGGATAGCCGTTCCAGAGGTCATCTTCTTTAAAGGGAACTGGTGTGAACTTGGGGTAGGCACAAATTGTACCGACACACACGAACTTCTGTACTCCAGCCTGGTACGCAGCATGAATGAGCTGCGTACCCATCATCAAATTGTCATAGAACAATTCAGCGGGCTTCTCACGATTTAAGCCGATGCCGCCAACGTGAGCAGCAAGATGGATAATCACGTCTTGCTGGTCTGCGGCACGTTGGCAATTTTCCATCACGCGCAGGTCACAATCCTGCGATCGCGGCACCGTAATTTTGTTGAAGTCGGCTCCGGCTGTGCAGAGTTTTTCGATGACCTGCTTACCAAGGAAACCTGCGCCGCCCGTTACTAGTATCCGCTTACTGCCCAAGTTTAATCCAGGTTCTGCCATCGTGAAAAGATCTCCCATGCGACTGCTAAACTTACTGCACTACAACGACTTGATGAATGGTTGCAATACAATCGCTTGGTTGCACGATCATATGCTCATTGAAGGGAGCTAATGTCAAAGCTTTCAAGTCCCTTTCACTATGAGTTGCACCAACGTCTTGAAGCTAACAGATGACTCACAGATAACTCCCATCCCAACTCTCGCGATCGACAATCAGCAAATCAACGTCTGTCGATTGCCAGTTGCGATCCTAAAGTTAGAGCAGTACTCACGGGACTACTACATTTCTTGTGTTGGGGTTGCTCGATTGAACGTAACTAATTGCTTTAACGCTAACCAGACGAAGATTGGAATCGTCGTACTGTATCGGCCCCACAGTCTATAAGGCTCCTGCATGAGCCGATAAAGCCATTCCAAGCCCAAAGAGCGGACTACTTGCGGAGCACGCTTATGAATCCCGGCATAGACTGGGAAGGCGCCTCCAAGCCCAATCATCACGGCTTGCACCCGATCTTTGTGTTTAGACATCCAAAATTCTTGCTTTGGGCACCCCAATGAAACAAAAACAATCCCACAGCCGCTTTCATTCAGCTTTTGGATCACGGCTTGATCTTCATACTCGGATAAGGGACGGAAGGGCAATGGCTCCATACCTGCGATCTGTAAGTCTGGAAAGTCCTGCTCCAGCTTTAAACGCATCTTGTCCAAAATGGCTTTCTGAGAGCCCAGGAAAAAAACACTGATGTTTTCTGTAGAGGCTCGCTTGCACAATTCTGATAAAACATCTAATCCAGCCACCCGATCTTGCTTTGAAGCACCCATCAATCGCAGCATCCAAACCAAAGGCATACCATCAGGCGTCACAAGATCAGCATTTCGCAACACTGGGGCAAAGGCTGGATCTTGATAGGCCTCTACTAACATGTGCACATTAGCAATACAAACAACCTTGCTGGCCAGACATTTGGCCCACTGTAATATGAGATCGATCTGCGCATCAAATGGAAGTGCCGTGACAGGGAGACCAATGACCCTCTTAAGAGGGGGAACATCTTCTAAAAACATAACGCTATAGTTTTGGAGGAGCTAGAAATTCGATTAGAACCTGCCTACAAGGAGGAGTGTCTTTACCAAAATATAGAGAAGCCAAAGCCTCGCAAGCTTTCCATAGAACACACCCTATCTCTAAGACTGTGAAGCGATAACAGCTTGAGCCATAAGTCTCTTTTGCGTCACGCGATATCAATTCATAGATCGCTACAGGCTTCCGAAGGTTCTGCACGCTTAAGTATTAATTTCCCTCAAAAGACATTTAAAATATTGCAGCTTTCCTGGGTATCGAATAGAGTCCGTGTCCAACTTCATGATCTCTTCACAGAAGATCAATGATTAGATCAATTAATTGACATCTTGAACCAATGCATTTGAATCGCTTTTATAACTGCTCAGTCAAAATTTTCTGACACTTCGTCGAAGGGGACTAGCTGCGTGATAGTTAAACTCAGGAAACGCAGCATTTAAGGGTTGTGAATGAGGGAAATATCGAGCAGTCAGAGCGGCTTTGGGAGCAGGTCTATACCACTTATTGGTAGGGCGATAGCTATACAGATTTGATGAATGCTTTAACACTTACAGCAGAAACTCAAGCATTTCAATTACTGCTTGAGTTGAAATGGCTTACAACTGGCAGCAGCTCGTTTTTGCTGAAATCGCTTGTTGGAATCTCAAGTTGAAGGCTGGCTCCTATTAAGCGTTCTAAGGCGATTCTAAGGCGACGCTACTTCAGCAATCGATACCGTCCGATCGCCGTTAAGGGAAAGTGCTGTTGATACAGATGATACTTCAAATAGAAGTGGCAGGGAAAGCCCGTACCCGTGAAGTAGTCTTCATCCCAGGTGCCATCCGATCGCTGAGTTTGGAGAAGGTATTGAATGCCACAATCGATCGCCTCCATTGCGTACGTCCCAGTAGCGTCGCCTGCTGCCATCAGCCCAATCAGCGCCCACGCCGTTTGTGACGCGGTACTGTTTCCCTTCCCTTTCAGTGATGGGTCATTGTAGCTAAAGCAGGTTTCCCCCCAACCGCCATCGGCATTTTGGCAACTCACTAACCAGGTTGCCCCCTGCTCAATTTCGTGCTGATGGGTTGTGGGTGCGATGAGAGAAAGGGCTGCCAGTACACCGCTCGTCCCGTAGATGTAATTCACTCCCCAGCGACCAAACCAGCAACCGTCGGGTTCCTGCTCCGTGCGGAGGTAAGCGAGAGCGCGATCGAGAGCGGGAGTAGGGAGTAGGGAGTGGGGGGTGGGGGAAAAGTTTTGAGTAGCGCTTTGCGCCGACAAGCTAAAGAGTTCTGAGTGTGCCCTGCCTTCTGCCTTCTGCCCTCTGCCCTCTGCCTTTATTCCTTCCAACTTCCCAACCATCTCCAACACTCGCGCCGTCACATCGGCTGTGTTGGGGTCGATCATAGCTTTGAGATCGCCGTAGGGGATTGCATTGAGCCAATCTTGATCGTTGTTGATATCAAAAGCTGCCCAACCGCCGGGGGTGCATTGCATGGTGGCGATCCAGTCAACAGCACGCGCGATCGCGGCTTGCTTCAGCGGTTCATTCGGCAATTGAACGGCACACAGCGCCATGACGACAACAGCAGAATCATCTACATCAGGATAAAAGCGGTTGTCGAACTCAAACGCCCACGCTCCAGGCTTGCCTTTGCGGTTTTTAACCGCCCAATCGCCGTAGTCGAGAATTTGCTTTTCTAGCAGCCACTCACCGCCGCGCACTAGAGCGGGATGATCGGGAGTTAAGCCAGAATCAACGAGCGATCGCATGACTAATGCCGTATCCCAAACAGGTGAAATACAGGGCTGAATCCAGTAGTGGTCATCGGTTTCTAACGCGAAGTTATCAACGGCTTTAAGACCGCGCTCAACGATTGGATCGGCCACGTTGTAGTCAAGCGCTCGGAGCGCCAGCAGGGAATTGAGCATCGCGGGAATAATGCCACCCCAGTCCCCAGTGACTTCCTGACGCTCCAACACCCACTTCTCAGCGGCGTCCAGTCCTTCCTGGCGGAACGGAACAAGCTTCAAGTCTTCAGCAAGTTTGAAGGCGCTATCCAGATGTACAAATAGATCAGTCCAGTCGCCCTGACGGGGTAGCTCAAAGCGAGCGTTATGGCGTCCTTCTGCATATAGTTCGTCCAGGTTAATGGCTGGATCCGTGATGTAAATGGGCTTGCGATCGAACACGATCAGCAGTGGTACGGTACTGCCCCGCGCCCAGCTAGACATCTCGTAGATATTAACAGGAAAGGCATCGGGCAGCAGCATGATCCAGGGTGGGATGGACGGTAAACCGCGCCAGTCGTAGCAACCAATGAGCCCTAGATGAAATTTGGTGAAGATCCGCGTTTTGCTGATGCCGCCGCGTTTCAAGATGAACGATCGCGCTTTCTCTAACGCCGGATCGCTTGCAGGCACCCCCAGCAATCGCAGTGCCATGTACGCTTCAACGGAAGTACTCAGTTCGCCACCGTCGCCGTAGAACAACTCCCAACCGCCATGCTCGCGCTGCTGCGATCGCAAGTACGCCTCGACTTTATGCATGGGGCGCGTCTTGTCTGTGCCCCAAAGCTTATGCAGTAGGACGACTTCAGCCGTAATGGTGACGTTTGATTCCAGCTCTGCCCACCAGTAACCGTCCGGATACTGAAGCGACAGCAAATAATTCTGACTACGGGCGATCGCGTCTTCGACCTGTGCGCGTGCAACCGTTGTGCTACTAACTGCACCCTGCTCTTGCGTCTGCATACTGTCATTCACTCCCCATCACACCAATCTGGTCAATTCTACCGATACACCTGTCGTTACAATGAGCAGATGTTGTATTTTGCCTCTTAGTGCAGAGTCTTGGCAATTACTAATGGATGAGAAATGGATGAATTTGGTTTAGGAATCACGGTGCTGTCACTACTCATCTGGCTGGTGCTGCTCTTTGGGCGCGGGCAGTTTTGGCGATCGGATCAGTTTTTGGATGAGGAGAGAAACAGAAGGCAGAAGGCAGAAGGCAGAAGGCAGAAGGCAGGAGAAGCAGAGGAAGCAAGGGGGAAGACCTCTGAACTCAAAACTCTCCCACTCCCCACTCTCCACTCCCCACTCCCTTCCATCTGCGCCATTATCCCTGCGCGTAATGAAGCCGATTTGCTGCCTGCGACGCTGCGATCGCTCCTGATGCAAGACTATGCCAATTTTCAGATCGTGCTAGTGGATGATCACAGTACCGATGGCACGGCTGCTGTGGCACGGCAGACAGCGCAAGCGCTTGAACAAGCCTCAAAGCTTGTGGTGGTTTCTGCTGAACCGCTCCCAGCAGGCTGGACAGGTAAACTGTGGGCAATGGAACAAGGCATACGCTATGCACAAACGCTGTCGCCACAGCCTGACTACTTTTTGCTGACGGATGCCGATATCGAACATCATCCTGAAAAGCTGCATCAACTGGTTGCCAAAGCACTGGCAGATGATCTGGATTTGGTATCACTGATGGTGCTCCTACGCTGCAAGAGCACATGGGAAACATTGTTGATTCCAGCCTTCATTTTCTTCTTCCAAAAACTTTACCCGTTTCGCTGGGCGAATGATCCAAGGCGAAAGCTTGCAGCAGCAGCTGGAGGCTGCATTCTCATTCGTCGTGAAGCGCTTGAGCAAATTGGGGGGCTGCAAATTCTGCGGCAGGCGTTGATTGATGATTGTTCGCTGGCGCAAGCGGTGAAAGGGTTGAGCAGGAGGCAGGAGGCAGGAGGCAGAGGGCAGAAGGACAGGGAAGCAGGGGAAGAAACTTCTGCATCTCACACCCCACCCCCACCCCCAACCCCTACACCCCACACCCTACACCCCTCATCCCACAGGCAAAATCTGGCTGGGACTCACCCGCGAAACTCACAGTCTCCGTCCCTACCCATCGCTGAAAACAATTTGGGATATGGTGGCTCGTACGGCGTATACCCAGTTGTACTATTCGCCTCTCTTACTATTGGGGACACTTGTGGGCATGACGGTGATTTATCTAGTGCCGCCTCTTAGTGCGATCGCCGGACTGCTCACCGGGCATTGGTCTATCGCCCTCGTTGGGCTGGCAACCTGGCTATTGATGGCGATCGCCTATCTGCCTACGCTACTCCTCTATCAATGCCCTCCATTGCTAGCGTTTGGGTTGCCTGCGATCGCCTTCCTTTACACCTTAATGACGCTCGATTCCGCCCTCCGGCATTGGCGCGGTCAGGGTGGAGCCTGGAAAGGACGAGTCTATTAATCCACGAACTCTATTAATCCACGAACACACAGGAGAATCACGATGGATGTGCAGTTTCGGGAGTTTGACCCGTTTAACGTCTGGATCTGGATTGAGTTTAATACCAACCCTTCTGAAATGGAGAAGCAATACGTTGAAGAGGTCTTCAATTCGTGGTTCTTTTTGGGCAAACTGGGCGGCTTTAATGCTGAAAACCTCCAGGTGCAGGACGTGGGGCTAGAGATTAGCCATATGGAGTATGACAACGATGTTGCCGATGAAAGCCTGGTGGCACTCATGCACAACATGGGTGAGGTTGAGTATGAAGGCAACTGGGGACGCTGCTGGTTTGACCTGGGCACCAGTGACGCGATCGCCCTGGATGTCCTTATTTGTGCACTCAGACAGTTCAGCAAAGATTACGTGGTACTAGACCGTCTGATTATTGGGGGTGAGAACGAGGATTGGCCCACGGGAGAAAGCCGTTATCGATCGGATACGTTTTCGGATACCAGTGATTTGAATTAGTGAGGGGAGAGGGCAGAAGGCAGAGGGCAGAAGGAAAGACGGGAGTGAGGGAAGGGGATGCCAAGAATTCGGGCGATCGTGCTGGGCTTAATTCAAAGCGGTTCTCGTTTGTTCGTTTCAGAAGGGTTTGATCCAGTAAAGCAAGACCATTTCTATCGTGCTTTGGGGGGTGGGATTGAGTTTGGTGAAACGAGTCTGGATGCTCTTAAGCGAGAATTTCAAGAGGAACTGCAAGCAGAACTGACGAATATTCACTATCTCGGCTGTTTGGAAAATCTCTTCATCTATGACGGTAAGCCAGGGCATGAATTGGTGCAGCTTTACCGCTGTGACTTCGTCGATCGCACCTTTTACCAGCGAGAGCAAATCCCGTTCTCGGATAGCGATCAAACCTACACTGCTCATTGGATTGAACGCGATCGCTTCCATTCAGGCGAACTGCGCTTAGTTCCACCTCAATGCCTGCAATACCTCGAATAAGTTTTGAGTGCAGTAGGAGTAGCGGTCAGCCTGGGAGTTTTGAGTTTTGAGTTTTGAGTTTTGAGTGCAGAAGACTGCTCCCTTACGTCCCCTGCCTCCTCTGCTTCCCCCGCTCCCTCTGCTTCTCCTGCCTTTTGACTCCTGGCTAGCTCATCCCTCGTCCCTCCTTCTGCCCTCTGCCTTCTGCCTCCCCACTTTTCCTAACTTCGTGCAGCCTTAGACCACGCTTCCCTCTGAGTCCTGCTATAAGTAATCTCATTGCCTACTTAAAGCATCGATCGGAAGAAAGCCCTATGTCTACCTTGATGGTTCAACTGTTGCTAATTGGTTTAGTTGCTGGAATTGCGGGTGGTATGTTTGGTATCGGCGGCGGTGCCATTATGGTGCCTGCAATGGTGCTGCTGCTGGGAATGGATCAAAAATTTGCGACAGGAACCTCGATCGCCGCACAAATCCTGCCGATCGGTTTGCTGGGTGCAGTGGTCTACTACAGAGAAGGAAACCTAAACATTCGCGATGCCCTCTTTATCGCCGCAGGACTTTTTGTTGGGTTTCTCTTTGGCGCAATCTTTGCCAATCAACCCTTCATTACCAGCAGCCTCATGAAAAAGCTCTACGGCGTTTTTCTGTTCGTCATCGGCGCACGTTATCTGTTTTTCCGGTAAAGGCGCGAATTAGCCTGTCACGATGCGCTGGTATTCGCGCTCGGTGATAATGTCTTGCGTACTTTCCACGCGATCAATAAACACAATGCCATCCAGATGATCCAGTTCATGCTGGAAGATGCGTGCGACAAAATCGGTCAACTCTTGCTTGTGTTGCTTGCCATCGCGTCCGGTATAGGCAACTTCGATCGCCTGGTACCGAGGAACATTGCCTCGAATGCCTGGAATGCTGAGACACCCTTCCCACCCTTTCACGGTTTCATCGGAGTGGGCGAGAATGCTTGGGTTGATCATCGCCGTTGGTTCCATCATTGGCGCGTTAGGGTAGCGCAGATTCGGACGCGATGCCACGATGAAGAGGCGATCGGACTGAGCCACTTGTGGGGCTGCAATGCCCACACCGTTTGCCTCTTTGACCGTCACAATCAGGTTTTCGACTAAGCGCTGAATGCGCTCAGACTGCACATCATGAACAAGCTGCGCCTTCTGACGCAAAACGGGATTCCCCAACTCAATGACTTCAAGCAATTCAGGCATAGGTCTGCTTTATGTGAGAGTAGCTTTAGTATAAATCGGCAAACAGACGGTGGGAGCAAGGTTTCCACCGTCTGCCTTACACCCTATCCCCTTTCTCAGCCTATTCGTTCTGAGCAGTTTGGGTCGGGAACGCACCGGGACGTACGGCTAACGTCTGCACTTGTCCATTGCGCTTAAACTCCACCTGGAGGCTGCCGCCCACAGAGCTTCTCTCAACCGCTTGCTGCACATCGTCTGCTGTTTTCACTGCCTGCCCGTTGATGCGCTGAATCACATCACCTGGTTTGAGACCGGCTTGAGCGGCTGGCGAACCCCGCATGACGCGATACACCAGTACACCACTGTCTTCCTTAACGTTGACATTGGATTCTGGGTCGCTGTTAATTTGCTTCTTCAGCTCAGGGGTCAGCGTTGTCATACGAATGCCCAGGTATGGATGGCTGGCCTTACCCGTCGCAATGAGCTGGCTCGAAATTTGCTGAGCCGTATTAATGGGAATGGCAAAACCCAGTCCCTGAGCGCCACCAATGATGGCTGTGTTCATCCCAATGACTTCGCCGCGCTGGTTGAGCAGTGGACCACCAGAGTTACCTGGGTTAATGGCGGCATCCGTTTGGATGAAGCTCACGCGCTTATCAGGTGCTTGAATTTGGGCACTGGAGCGTCCGGTCGCGCTAATAATGCCAACTGTAACGGTATTATCCAGTCCTAGCGGGTTGCCGATCGCGATCGCCCATTCGCCCGGTTTGAGCTGTTCTGAGTTGCCGAGGGTGACGGTTGGCAGGTTGTTTGCTTCCACCTTAACCACCGCCACATCGGTTAAGGGATCAGCCCCCAGCACTTTTCCTTTAAACTCACGCTGGTCTTTCAGCGTCACGGTGACGGTATCGGCACCATCAACCACGTGGGCATTGGTCAAAATCAGCCCATCGGCTTTGATAATGAACCCAGACCCGGTGCCACGTTCTACTCGCGTTGAGGGGCCTGTGGGCACATCGCCAAAGAACTGACGAAAGAAGGGGTCATTGAAAATTTCCGGTCGTTGAGTTTTCACTGTGCGGGAAGAGTTGATGCGAACCACTGCAGGACCCACTCGATCGACGGCATTGACAATAAAATTGGGGTCATTCGAGGAGAGGATGGCGCTGCTACGGTTAGGCGTCTGCGCAACGACCTGCGCTTGTGCAGGAGGATTGGTGGTTTGGGCGATCGCCATCTGCGTCGAGGCCTCGCTGGACGACAACCAGTGATCACCCAGCAGCGCTGTTCCTGCTCCCAGCAGTGGCAGTAACAAGTAAACCGCTGGCTTTTTCCAGGCGGGCTTGCGTGTGTTGCTTTGTTTATCAGTAGAAGTGTTCATTGTTGTATTGTCCAGTTGTCCACGAGTGTAAAAATAACGTTGAGTCAAAACCACTAAAGCGATCGTGCTGCTGCTCTCATCTCAGTGCTTAACGACAACGAAACGGCGGTTGAGAGCAACGTTCAACCTTCACCCTTACGCTCATCCTACCCTATCCAAAATCTAGATCAGGAATGTGACGCTGTTGTCGCACAGTCTTCGCATCTGGATGTCTTCGCAACTGGAAGCCTCCGCAACTGGACGCCCTCGCAACTGCTGGATGAAGGTTCGCAACCCTGCACGCTAAGACGTGTCGATAGAACGATGTGTCAATGAAAAGACACACAGACAGACGTTAAGAAGACCAACTTTGCTCCCCAGTAATACCAATCATCTATGGTGATGTTTCTGCACCCCAAAGAATGAAAAGCGAATAGGGGAAGGGGTGTAGGGTATGAGCCATGACATTTTCAGAGCAATTCAACAAAAGTGCCCTACAGATTCGTTCGCGCCCTTGCCACTGCCCCTCCCGCTGGCCTTTTACCGCCCGCCGAAGCTTGTCTGTGCAACCACAACTTAGTGAAATGGCATGACCAGTAACTTCGTCATTTTAAGTTCACGTTGAAAACATGGAATTGACAAATCGAGTTGATAGTTTCTACTCACAGGTGAATGAACTGTTAAGGGCAGGCAGCGAAAAACCATCGACTCTGATCCTGATAACCCCGTGTCGTTCGTCATAACGGCTACTCGGTGTGTATCAGGTGAACGCAAAGCTGGATAACGCTGTCTGACCTTTTTTTTAAGAAATTTTCTCCGACCGCGATTTGAAGTGCTCTCCTTTAGATGCCTTCAGCCAGCGAGACTCATCAAAGATAAAGCCAATTCTGGTTAATGGCAGAACCCGCGATCTCAGACAGACCTCGCTAATCGTTTTCAGCTTTTGAATCTGCTTGAATTGGGCGATAGAAGCTTATCGCAACCTCATTTTTCCGGGTAAGAAACTACTCAATAAACCAGTGCCAATACGACGGATTGCCCGACCAAGAATGGCATCAAAGGTTATTTCTCCTGCTAGCAATTGGGTGGCAATGTGAGCCGCTCTAGGATTTTTTACGCCGTATTGGTAGAAAAGCTTGGGGTATTGATAGAAGAAATAGGCAAGCCTGCGGGCGGCATCAAAGCTATTGCCAAATTCGGCGTGGATGCGATCGCTATAGGCCGTTGTGGTGCCATCAATGACGCAGTTGGCTGCAATAATGCCGCTTTTAGCCGCGTGTAAAATGCCATCCCCAAAGGCGGGATTAATCAACCCTGCCGCATCGCCAACCAGCAGAATGCGTCCATCCGCTGTGTTGAGTGGTTCTTTGCCACCCCATAGCGGTAAGGGATGCCCATGAAATTTCAGCTTTTCGCGATCGTAGGGCACTTGCAGCGCATCCAAATAATTGCAAATGACTTGGCGCAGTTCTTCCCGAAGGTGAGGGAAGTTGCGGGCATCCTGACCATTCGGACGAAACAACCCAGCCCCAACGTTTAGATGATCAGCTTTGGGAAACACCCAGGCATACCCCCGTTCGATCGCACCATATTCCAGATGGGCCACCTCTGGCCGCAAATCGGGGTGTCCGGTGCCCCAAGTGTGTGGTAACTCCACTTCCAGCCCCAGCGCCATGATTCGCTTTTGACGCAGGTTTGCAGCTTTAGCAGTAATTCCATTCGCCCCATCGGCTCCAATCACAACCCGCGCTGTTGCAACCCAGGCATCTCCTTTGCTGAGTTCGCCCGTCGGTTTGACAGCCTGAGCACGCACACGCACACCATCCCCATCGATCTCGATCACACGAACGGCTAACCCATCGCATAATTCTGCACCAGCCTTTGCGGCTCTCTGGGCCAGCGCATTGTCAAACAGCGATCGTTGCATCATCCAGATCGACAAAGGGCGATCGACATTTGGCGGGTTAATCGCAGACATGTAGGGATCACTAAACTTCCAGGTTTGCCGCAAGGTCACAACATCGGCCTCGACAAAGGCTTCTGGCGCCAACTCATGCAGCAGGGTTTGCATCACCATAGGGGTGCCACCGCCGCAGGTCTTATGGCGCGGCAGAATGTGTTTCTCTAGCAGTGCAACCTTCAAACCAGCCTGAGCAGCCGTTGCTGCTGCCATCGCTCCAGAAGGCCCTGCACCGCAAACAATGAGGTCGTAGTTCAACACCAACTTCTCTCTAGACACTTACTTCCAGTTAACACTACGTCGCAGGTAATCAAGCAGAAGTGGCTCGGCGAAAGATCTGGTCAGCGCGATCGCTGGGAGCCACATAAAAAGCTGCATAAGGCGAAGCATTTGTAAACGTTTCAGTACAAATTTTTGCAAACTGTAAATTAACTTGTTACATTGCAGATATCGCTGGCACTTACTCCTCATGCACCATCTCTTCGGCATCATCCCGCTTCCACCACCCTTACGCTCACAATCGCTGGTTTACGATCTTAAGGCTCGACTTGACTGGGGCAACCCGGCGCTGACCATTCTAGATGCCCGCGATCGCGCGTTGTTTAACATCAGCCACATTTCAGGCGCGATTTCGATGCCCGTAGATGAACTGATTGATCGGGCGTTGACGAGTTTACCGCTGAACCGTGATATCTATCTTTACGGCGAAACGGACGAAGAAACCGCTGAAATTGCCGCTCGGCTTCGTGCCGCAGGCTATCCCTACGTCTCTGAAATTCGCGGCGGAGTTTCTGCCTGGAAAGCCGTTGGGTTTCCCACAGATTCTGTCCTGATGGCAGCCTAGAGCGCGTTATCAATTCAGTTCCGAAACCTTTGGTATTAGCAGTGTCGCGCTCGTTCCAACAAATAAGTGTAGGGGCCGAACCTTGCTGAAAGCGTGAGTACTCGCAACAGATGACAGCCCCTAGACTTGACTAGAGGCGGAGAGCTTCATGAGTTTGAAATGATAGGGTTTGAGTAGTGTGCCTGACACGGCAAGCCCTATCACTCAGACAGGTTTATTATGTGCGGACGGTTTAGCCTCACGGTACCAGCAGCGACACTGGCTGAATCCTTTCAGCTAGACGCTTTGCCTGAGTGGATGCCGCGATATAACATTGCGCCAACCCAAACGGTTGCGGCGATCGCAATGCCGCCAGCACGATCGCCCAACGTACGATCGCCCAACATCCATCTGCCACATGTGCGTCTGCTACGGTGGGGGTTGGTGCCAAGCTGGGCAAAAGATTTGACCATTGGCGCAAAGCTGATCAATGCTCGCGCTGAAACAGTTGCCGAGAAGCCCTCCTTTCGGACAGCGTTTAAGCAGCGGCGATGCTTGATTTTGGCTGATGGCTTTTATGAATGGCAACGGCTCGATCGCAAGACGAAACAGCCCTATTATTTTCAGTTGGCGTCTCAGCAACCCTTTGCCTTTGCAGGACTGTGGGAACGCTGGCAGGGCGACGATGACGTGGTTGAAACCTGCACCATTCTCACCACTGAGGCAAATGAACTGCTGCAACCCGTGCACGATCGAATGCCTGTGATTCTGGCACCGGAGTCCTACGAGCAATGGCTTGCCCCAACCACAGCCGCTGAGACCTTGCAGCGACTCTTACACCCCTATGATGCAGACGGCATGAAGGGCTATCCAGTCAGCACGACTGTCAATAGCCCTGTGCATGACAGCCCAGAGTGTGTGGCACCCCAGAGCTAATCGCTTGCCAATCGGTTGCTATCCCGCTCCAACAGACGAGAATCTGAAGCTGAACTGCTTTTGAGAGGTGGCGATACTCTTTTTTGCTTTTCTACGAATGCGTCGCCATAGTGTATCGCGCCATCCTTTCCATTCGGTCTGATCCAGGTAGGCATAAAACAGTGCTTTTGCAGGATGGGTACACTGGTGCTGCCAGGGTTTGGGCGCATTGGTGTAGTGGATGACATAGGGCGCATCTCGCAGCAACTGAAACGCGATCGCATCGTAGGGACTCTTTTGCCAGGAGTCGTACTTGTAAATGCCTGGCATCTGGTTCCACCGCTCGTTAAGCTGCCCCCAATTTCCTTGAAACACGGCATTTAAGCCGTCCTGATCAGCATTTTGAATACGCGTCCAGTTTTGCCTGGAAAACTCCAGAACTTGTTTGCCGATCGCGTCCTCTCGCCATTTCTTGAGGTTCATCACCAAGAGCCCAGAGTTGAAATATTTTTGCTCTGGATGGAGTCCAAGTTCCTGGTAATTGCTTAACCCACAACCACCATGGCTTGAAACCAGTGGTTGATAATCGTCCTGCACTGCAAGAGCATATGCGTCTCCTAACTCTGTGTGCCAAAGTTCGGCGATGTTGCCCTGCACAATCATGTCGCAGTCTAAGTAGATTGCTTTGGTAATGTGGACTGGCAATGCTTCGGGAATTAAAAGACGGTAGTATGCCGCTAAGGTGTAACGCTGGCTGAGGGGAAGTCCTTGTAGCAGGGTATGGTCTGGTTGCAGCCAATCAAGCTGAAACAGCACCTTCTGGGACTGGAGCGATCGCAGCACCTTCTGCTTTGTTGCTGCGCAAATACCACCGTCCAGCACGTTAATCAACAGTTTTGCGGTTGTCTTAAGATTGGCTAGCACCGAGCAAAGCATCACCGCCATCGGCATCGCGTAGTTTTCATCGGCTGAGCAGGTTAGCACGATTGGCTCTTCGCTCCTGCTGGTTTGAAGCTTTTGAGACGATGACGGTTTTTCGGTTGGCGCTTCCAGATCTAAGCGTTGCGCTTCAATTAAAAGCGCTCTCATCTGAACTCGCACTACAGCAATTTCGCGTTCGACTCTTTCCAACTGTTTGGCACGAGTGAATGTGGCTTCCATTTCCGCCTTTAATTGCTCTAACTTGGTTAGCTTTGCTTGCAGAATCCGATAGTGAATGAGAAATCCAAACATTGCAACAGATCCCCTTCGGCCAGGTGAATAAAAAATCCGAAGTAGATGCGCGTAGTCCAAATGCACGGCATCGCAACTAAAGTTAAGCGTATGTTTCTAAGTCACAACAATAGTATTTATCGAATTTTCGACTTAAAAACAATAAAAACAAGCCCCATGTCCTTTACCTCTTTCAAAACCAGCGATCGCAGCCATTAAGAGACAGATTGAAAGGCGATAGTGAGCATTCCAACTTGATTTGTAGAACGTTTCACTAAGGGTCTCTTCATGAGTCTCTCTGCGCGTTACGAAAACTCACGCCGTTTCAGGCATACTTGTTGCGTGAGCGGGTTCTTTGCAGTATTACAGCGATCGCCCACAGCGACACGGTTATCGGTATTCTGGTAGCAGCTAGTTCCAGAGCGATCGCAGTGTCTCGAAACCCGTTTTACTTTTTGCTGTTGCTGCTTGTCTGGGCAGTGGTAACGTTGACCAGTTTACCTCAACCGCTATGGGCAGCGATTGCTCAGCCCGATCGGGTGCCTCTGACGCTAGAGCTTTTGCAGGAACGCCTGAAAAATCCAATGCAAAGTGACGGGGTTCGCATTCTGGACTTGAGCCGCGTGACGATCGATTTACGCTCTGAAAACGCGGCTTTTCGCGATCAGTTTTATAGCCTGGTGCAGAGTCAGCTTCAGCGTCCCGGCACGCCCGTAGGGTTAGATCTCAGCTATTCACAGGTTCAAGGCGACTTTAAAATCAGCCAGTTGGGACTACGGGCACCGCTGTATGGCGAATCGCTGTCTCCCATTTTTACCCCTGCCGAGCAAAAGCAGCTTCAGCGCGATCGGCGTCTGCTCTCACGCCTTAGCACTTTGTCACAATCGCTGCTTTCTACTCCTGATGCAGGCACACCACCAGCACCCCTGCAAATTACTGTGTTTCGCGGCCCCTTAAAGCTTATCCAGACGCGCTTTACGGGATTCGCCGATTTTACCAACACCTTTTTTCTCAATCGGGTAGAAGCGCAGAGCGTCCAGTTTACCCAGTCAGCAGATTGGTCACAGGCACGCTTGAGCCAGAATGTGAGCTTTTCAGGAGCCACGTTTGAACGGGATGCTCGGTTTCGGAGCAGTATTTTTTTTGCTAAAGCAGAATTCACGCAGTCGCAGTGGTTAGGTGCCGTGAACTTCCAGAACAGCGAATTTCAGGCAACGGCAAACTTTAATCAAGCGTTGTTTCAACAGCCAACCAATTTTATGCGGGTGCAGTGGTTGGGCAATGCCGACTTTGCCCAGGCGCACTGGCAAGACCAGGCAATTTTTACCAAGGGGACATTTAATCAGTCGTTTTTTTTGACGGATGCAGTGTTTGAGAAAACGGTGCTGTTCCGGGAAGCGCAGTTTAACCGGCCCGTGAACTTGCGCGGAGCCTCGATTCTCGATCGCGCTGAGTTTGGCTATACCGGGTTTGCGAAGGGCGCATATCTGAACGTGCCGGGACTGCGCTTTGACTCCGATCGCGCCAAAATTATCGGCAATCCGGGTCAAATTAGCCGCGTCATCTCGGTGCCAGCCCTGCAAGGCAATGAAAATCTGCTACGGGAATTGGTGCGAAATTTTCGACGCTTGGAGCAGATCCCCGATGCTAACCAGTTGGAATACATGCGGGAACGGTTGCGGCTGCGAGAATTACGTCAGCAGTTAGTCGGCATCAACATCAACACAGCCCCGCTGACTCAGTTGATGGCAGTTGGGTTCTCGCAAACACAGGCAGAGGCGATCGCGCAACGCCGGACGCAACAACCCTTTCGGAATACGGCGGATCTGTTGATTGTGGGCAGTGTGGATCTGGCGACGTATATTAATGTGCGCGATCGCATCATTGCCAAAGAAGCACTGCCCCCCAGCCTGGAAGCGCTGAATCGGCTTTCCGCAGGGTTGAGCTGGCTAGGCTTGAGTCAATTACTACTGCTGACGCGCTACGGTACTGATTTCTGGCTCATTTTTGGGGTGGGATTGGTGGCCAGTGCCTACTTTGGGGTACTGTTCTGGCTGGTCGATCGGTGGCGGCGGATTACTCCAAAACCTATTCTGCCCACCGTATCCGAAACCATTTGGGTACTGACCTTGTTTAGTGCGCTATCGTTCTGGGGCTTGATTTCCATCTTTCGTGCTGCCGATCGTCCCTGGTTGACGCTTGCCAGTATCGCCGCACTCATTATTCCTGTCCCGGCTTTACTGACCGTTCAGTTATATAAAGTGGGGCGTTATCATCCCCTCATGGATGTGAGCTACTTCACAGAGGAAGGTTCGCTGCGCCAACTGCGGATTCTCATCGGGCGGTTACCGACCATTCCCCGCTTCGAAATGTTCCGCGAACGCTACATTCCCATTCTTTGGGATCGCCGCTGGAGCTGGCTCAACTACTTCGATTTCAGCCTCAACAACCTGCTCAAGTTTGGCTTCAACGATATTCGCCTACGGGATGAACATCTACCTGGCTACATTACCGCGATCGTCTGGTACCAGTGGGGGCTAGGCATTCTCTACATCGCTCTGCTGCTGTGGACACTCTCTCGCACGATTCCGGGACTGAATCTGTTGATCTACTTTAAGTAGTGAGAGTGAGGAGCGGGGGAGGCAGAGAGAGCAAGGGGAAGCAGAGGTCCGTTTAGCCTTTTGAGTACAGTTTTTAGCCTACTGCTCCGCAGAAGCAAGCTATAGCCCTTAGCCTTCAGCCTCTGCCCCTCCTGCTTCCCCTGCCCCCCTTGCTTCCCCTGCCCCCTCTGCCCTCTACCTTCTCCCCCACCAATTCGACGGTCTGTCTTTTGACAGTCAGTGTGACCTTCGCCAAGAATGGGCAAGTCGTTGTGATGGGATTTTATGGTTCGCGTGAGAGAGTTTCGTCGGGCGATCGCATGGGTGGTGTTACCTGCACTCATCGCTATGCCTGTGATGGCACATACGGTTAAAGTTTCGGGGGATGTGGCGGCGACGTTTCATATTGAGCCAAACCACAATCCAAAGGCGGGTGTGCCGTCGCAAGCCTGGTTTGGGCTCACACGCAAGGGGGGCAGCACGATTCCGTTGTCGCAGTGCAATTGTTGGCTGGCGGTTTATGCGGTGCCCCGTGCGAGTAAGGCAGCGCCTTTAATGCAACCGACGCTTAAAGCGGTAAATGCTGCTTCGTTTAGAGGCGTTCCGGGTGCTGATATTGTGTTCCCAAAAGCGGGGGAGTATGAGTTACGGCTCAGCGGCACAGCAAAAGCGCCTGCAACGTTTCAACCCTTTCAACTGACGTACAGCGTGGTGGTTGGACGGTAGACGTAAAGCGAGGGCTTGTCGTCGATCGGGGTTCTCATTGCGATGGAGGCAAGCGATGGGGAGCGGGCAAAAAGAATGGTTTCTTGTCAATCTTCAAAGTGATGGGGCCGCTGAGGCCGCCAACTGTTGCGCTCGCTTATGGACGTACATTTGTGTGTCTGCGGCTTGTAAAAGGTCATTTAATGATTGCCATTGCTGCGGATCAGTCGCCACAAGCCCCACACTGTAAGCAAGGGTATAGCCACGAGCGGCGATCGCGTTTGACTCTGCCAGTGCCTGGTCAAACCGTCTTAAGCTCTGGGTACTGCTCATTGCGTCGGACTGACTGAGTAGCACGACGAACTCGTCACCACCCAGCCTGCCAATCACATCAGACTCTCGAAAGGTGTCTCGCAGCAATTGACTGAACGTGATGAGTGCCCGATCGCCTTCGGCATGACCATACGAATCGTTAACCACCTTGAAGTCGTTGAGATCAAACAATAGGAGAGTGGCTGGTTGCTGCCACCGCTGGCACAGTTGCAGAGTGTGACAGCCTAAGGCAAGAAACCCTCGTCGATTTGAGAGCAACGTCAAGTCATCGATTGTCGCTAGCTGTACAGCGGCGAGTTCTTGCTCTGCCAGGTGCCCCAGGTCTAGCAATAGTGCCTGATCTTCTGCACTCATCACCCGTGGGTCACGGTCAATCAGACACAGTGTCCCTAGCTTACTGCCATGCACTCGCAGGGGTACGCCAGCATAGAAGCGAATGTGTGGCTCAGAGAGAACCAATGGGTTGTCGTGAAAGCGCTCGTCTAAGAGGGTATCGGGCACGATAAAAGGAGTGTCTCCCAAAATCGCGTGACCACAGAAGGACACGTCTCGCGGCGTTTCACTCACCGTTAACCCCTGGCAAGACTTAAACCATTGACGGTTCATGTCTACCAGACTAACCAGGGCGATCGGCACCCCAAAGAGACGCTTGGCAAGACGGGTAAGGCGGTCAAAGCGCTCTTCTGGCGGGGTATCAAGGATGTGTAAGGCTCTAAGGGTCTGAAGGCGGGTAGCTTCATTTTCTGGGTTGTTTGGTACTTGCATAGCAGCGGCGTGACCAATTCCAAAGCGAGGGGAGGAAACTCTATAGACCCTTTTAGAGTGCCCGAATTTCGACCTCACTCAGCACATCAAACGCTTTACTCCTTAATCCTTCCTATGCATCGGCGGGGTATAAAACGGCTTCAGAAAAGGAAGTGACCACAGCCATGAAAGACGCATTATCAGCACGATCAACGTTGCGGTAATGACGCAGCCCGAAAGCATTTTATTCGCGATCGTCCATTCGGTTGCGCCGAGATAGTGAGAGCCAACCAGCACGGTATGAACCACTCCCAGGATTAAGGCGGGTACGCCAAGCAGGTGGATGTAGCGCCAGCGATCGCCCAGTGCTTTAACCATCCAATCAAAACTGGTCAAGGCGGCGGGAGTCATCAGCCCGATCGCCACAACGCCTGCCCAGATGCCAACCTGCTGTTCGATCGGTAAAAACGGCAGACCTTGTAGATCCCATTCAAAGGTGTGATCCAGCATGTGTCCGGTATGCGCCAGTGAGAGGATATAGGCTCCCACACCGAACGCGCGACGATACCGTAATGGAAACGACCAGAAACCGCTGATCGGACGAGCCAGTAGCGCCAGCATCAGACACAGAATCGCGGCGTGTCCGGTATAGTCCACCATTTCGTCGGTGCGGAGCAGGGTGAGAATGCCGATCGTCAGCGTGACCCATCCACCCATCCGAAATAATTGGCCGCGGCGATCGCGGCTCAACAGGGAGGTCGAAACGCCAATGCCCAGCATAGACGGCACCGTACCCAACCCAAACGCCAGCATGGTTGCCGTGCCATGCCATAGATCACCTGTTTCCGCCGCTTTGACCTGTGCGGTATACAGAAAGCCACAGGGAATCAGTCCCCAGGTCATGCCGAGCAACGCGGGTGTCCACCATCGCGCACCATTGGCAAGCTTCATCATGCCTGCGCTCAGCCGCTCATGAAAGCGCCCCTGAAGCATGGGATGAAGCAGTGGGATATTGGGCAGCAGGTTGGGGTTGATTTGCGTGAGTCCCATCCAGATCAGCAGGAGTCCGGTGGCGATCGACAGTCCCTGCCGTAACCCACTGCCAATGCCTGCCAACTGTCCCCCTGCTACCAGCACCGAGCCCAACGCCCCAATGCCAGCACCGACCAGCGCATAGCTAGTAATGCGTCCCAGGTTGAGCAACCCATGAAACACAAGTCGCTGTTGCCAGGTTGGAGATTGCTGCGTCGGCGATTGCTGAGATCCAGACTGCGAAAGGGCAAACGCAGCCGTGAGGGGACCACACATCCCCACACAATGCCCAAAGCTGCCCAGCAACCCCAACAGCATGACCAGCAACCAATCCGTCATGGCATCACTTCTTCCAATCTTTTGCTGACTGGTCTAACACATAAGCGGCAACGGCTTTAATTTCCTCTTCCTTCAGACGCCCTTTAAAGGCTGGCATGGCTCCTTTCCCGTTTGTCACCTGAGTGATGATCGCGTCCGTTGAATCCATCCCGTATTGCTTTAGCGTGGCTGCTTTAAGGTTCTTGTTCGCAGACACCACGTTATTGCCGCCCTGATGGCACGCAGCACAGTTGGCGCTGAAGACTTTTGCACCGATAGCCGTCGAATCCGTTGAGGCATCTGCCAGCACTGGCCGCACAAAAAGCATGATACAGACGACGATCGCAATGATGGCGTAGAGCAATTTTTTCACAGTCGTTCCCCTCATACGTGAAGCATCAGCAAACCTCATTGTTCACCGGTCTGGCTATGTCGTCAAAAGACAGGCTGTCGAAGTCTTAAGGAGTGATGTCTTCTCTCGTTTCGTTGAGTGGGTGCATTACGGTATAGCGGCAGCAAAACTATGTCGCAGGCTTGACTTGGTCTTATGAAAAGGGCGATCGTGCTACAGATGCTTACCAGGCAATCGTTCATCTAAAAGGCGCGTTACAGCATCATGATGCGGGGCAGGGATAATCAAGTTCATACAATCTGCAAGTTTTAGATACTGTGGCGTAAACCGGATGATCAATGTGTTTGGCTTTGCTTGTGCCCAATGATATGACCTGATTCTTTGCCATGTAATGAACGCAAACGCGAACCAGACACCCTTTTCTCTCAACTGAAGCTTGCTCAAGCCTAGCCCCATGTACCCAATAGCGAAAGACCAGAAAGCGATGACCATAGATGCTTGTGCGCCTGCACCAGAAGAAGAGCTTCCTGTCATCGCTTGCTCGAAAAACATCCAGGTATTTAGACTTGCCACTGCTGCCCACATGAAGCCAATCCAGATAAAGTGCCTGGTTTGCCGGAGTCTCCCTACATTCAGCAGCAAGACACCTGCTTCTTGCCGCTGAAGAAACAAATTTAGCAACAAAGCGCTACAAGCAGCAGGGGAGAGACTAAAAAAAGCAATAGCAAAAATCTCAAAGCCATCTCTAGGATTCCTATATTTTTCAAGCCATAAGATCAGTAGAGCTATGGTCAGCCCAAACCCAAGCCAGGGCACAACGTAACGTAATCCTCTTCGGGCTGATGCAGACTTCAACATTGTTCCTTCCTGTACGAAAACAGTTTTGAATAACAAAGCCAGCAAGACTTTTAAAGAGAAAGAAAGCCCAAAACCAGGTCGTAATCGTTTCTTTGCCTCAAGCGTTCTGCTTCATTGCTCTATCTAATAGACTTGTTGAGACTAATAGACTTGTTGAGAAAAAATACCGCACGCTTCAAATCTGCACGCTTCGTTCAACCTCTGCCAGTACCCGGACGGGCCGTTTTTTCTATAGAACCTCAATTAACATCATTGTTTACCTGACTGCTAAGACCATGAAAAGATAAACCACCGAAGTGGCTCGGACGAAAAGACGAAATCATCAACCCTTCACGGGTGTTAGCCTAGAGAAGCAATCTTTTGCAAGCATCTTGGGTTGGCTGTCCATGAAAAACGTTGTCGTAGGGCTCTCTGGTGGAGTCGATAGTTCAACTGCCGCTGCTATGCTACATGACCAGGGCTACTCGGTCGTGGGGCTCACTCTATGGCTCATGAAGGGCAAAGGGCAGTGCTGCTCTGAAGGGATGGTGGATGCAGCTCAGCTATGCGAACAATTGGGTATTCCCCACCACATCGTCGATACCCGCGAATCCTTTCAAGAAAACATTGTGGATTACCTGGTGGCGGGCTACAGCACAGGCATTACGCCCCTGCCCTGTTCACAGTGCAATAAAGCGGTCAAATTTAGCCCGATGCTGCGCTATGCCCAGGAGACTCTGGGGATCGATCGCATTGCCACGGGTCACTATGCTCGCACTCGCTACGATGAGGCGACAGGCCGCTACCAGCTTCTACGGGCGATCGATCGCACCAAAGACCAGTCCTATTTTCTCTATGACCTGTCGCAAGAAGTCCTGGCCCGAGTCATCTTTCCCTTAGGAGAACAGCCCAAAACCGAGACTCGTCGCGTTGCGGCTGCCTTTGGCTTGCATACTGCCGAGAAGCCCGAAAGTCAGGATCTTTGCCTGGTAGAAGCCAATGGTTCGATGCGGGCGTTTCTCGACAAATACATCACGCCGCAGTCAGGTGACATTGTTGACCAGGCTGGGAATGTGCTGGGTCGGCATGAAGGCGTGCATCACTACACCATTGGGCAGCGTAAAGGGCTGGGGGTTGCCCATAGCGAGCCGCTCTATGTGGTAGCGCTGGATGCGACGACCAATCGTGTGGTGGTGGGCGATCGAGATGCAACCCTCGCATCAGACTGTACGGTGCAGCGTCTTAACTGGGTTTCTATTGCCGCACCGACCTCACCCATCCGGGCAGAAGCGCAAATTCGCTATCGATCGCCTGCCGTACCCGCGACCATCATGCCGCTAGAGGGCGATCGCGTGCGTATCGTTTTTGACGAGCCACAATCGAGCGTCACGCCAGGGCAAGCCGCTGTTTGGTATGACGGGGATGTGTTATTGGGCGGTGGGATTATCGATCGCTAGAGTCGGCTAAACAATAGAAAATTGTGGGAGCGGTCGCTCTTAGCATCCAACTTTCAGCGCTCAGCTTTTAGCATCCCAGGCACTTGTTGGCTGTCTGAAGATAGGAGGGAGAGGGATAAGGGATGAGGGATGAAGGGTAGAAAGCAGACTCCTGACTCCTGACTCCTGACTCCTGAATTCAAAACTCAAAACTCAAAACTCCCAACCTGAAAGCTAACCTCAACGAGCTTTAGAACTCAACAACGCCTGCGTGGTTTGCAAAATCTCGTCCAACCCGCAGTCTTTGGGCATAATGGCGTCTGCTTGCTGACTAAACGCATGATCCAGGATGAGATCGCTACGGCTGATAAACGCCGACGTGAGAATGGTGAGAGGTGGATGCTTTAGCTGCGTTTTTAGCTGCTGAATGATTTCGATGCCGTTTGTCGCTGTTTCATGACGATGATGGGGCGCGATCGTGAAATCGATGATGACCAGATCGTAAGATTCAAGAGCAGAATTCAAAAAACTTGGCGCATCTGTAAAGGTCGTGACGTTAAAGGTTGCCCTAAAAAAACGTTCGATCGTAAGGCACCAATGTTTGTCATCGTCCAGTACAGCTATTTGGGGCTTTGAGTTAGGCATCGTTGCAACTTACTACCTTGGCTTGGCGCTCCGAAACGCCAGAGAATCAGCAACATCCATAAGCAGACAGGCAAGCGTTACTGAAAGAAGAAAGGGGGAGCGGTTGCATTCCCTTTGCGCCACGAGATGACTATCAGCTGAGCCAACGGTCAGCACGCCTGCTCCTGGTTCCATGATTCTTGACGTTACATCTCCATGTTTAAATTTCCCAGGTTGCGCTTAAAGTGGCGACCGCACGCCAGCAAATTTCACCTTTTATTAATCAGCATCTTAATAAACATCTGCTAGCATCTTGACAAATAGCAAACTAGGGCATTCTTCATATGGGCACTGCAACTGTATTGCGATTTATGCAAAAGACTGCCGAAGATGAAGCACTCCGCCACCAGCTTGAGGCCTTGCTTGGTGTAGGCGATGGTAATATTAGCAGCGAAGCAGAGCTAGACGCAGCTGAGACTGAAGCATTGAAGGGCGATCGCGCTCCTGTTGTCGCTGACTTTGCAGCCCAGAACGGGTTCACGTTTTCTGTTGACGATCTCGTCACTGTTGTTGAAGCCTTCCAAAAACATCAGTTCGGTGAACTGTCTGATGCCGAATTTGCTGCCTTGGTGGGTGCACCCACATCTGAGGAAGCTATTGTTCTCACAGCATCAACAGGCCCTATCAAGCGCTTAACCCGCTATCTGGGTAAGACGTATCTCGGTATTCAATAGGTACAGCTTTTAGAGACGCTTTCCCAGCGTTTGTTGATCAAGCCTTTTAAGCGATCTTTATGAGCGTCGTGGGCAAGAAGAGTTTGCTAGACCCTAGCGTGTACTGGTTGCTTGCAGGTTGGTATTGCTGGTGTCTGCGCCTGTGAAGTTAGTTCCTACCAGTACGGCATCAGTAAAATTTGCGCCCGAGAGAATTGCGTCGCTCAGATCAGCATTGGTGAGATTGGCGTTCTGTAGCCTGGCGTAGCGTAAGTTTGCACTCCGAAGGACAGCATTCGTCAAGTTCGCATTGCTCAAATCGATACCAATGAGGTTGGCACCGATTAAGTTTGCATCAGTCAAATCAGCACCCCTCAAGTTTGCACCAATAAGATTTGCGCCCCGGAGTTCCGCATCCGTTAAGTCATCACCTGGAAGCTGTGCGCCCGTAAGATTGCTACCGCTAAGATTTGCGCTATGAAGGTTCGCGCCGCTGAAGTTGTCGCCACTCAAATCAGCGCCCCTGAGATCGGCAGTCTCCAGGTCAGCTTGGCTGAGATCACTATGGCTTAAATTGACTCCAACCAGGTTTGGGGTCACATGACCATTTGTTTGACGCCAGTGGTTCCAGGCATTGACTCCTTGTTTCAGGACTAAAATATGGGCTTCATCTGCCACTGGGTTCTTTCTCCTTGTTGATCGGGCGGGTGATGATCAGGCGATCGATTGTCGGGCGATCGATTACCAGGCGATCGTCACTCAATCAAACCGTTCTACGTACGTTCCAGCAACTGTGCATTCAAACAGTCGTGCGCTCAGGCAATTGTGCGTTCAAACACCATTGCCATTGCCAGTGCCATTGACGCCAAACTCAGTCTGGTCAGCCGAAATCAGCTCGCCAAGGGTTTCGTTCAGCGCTTTGGGATCCATGAAGATAATCTTGGAGTTGTCGCTTTCGCTGAGCTTTAAGTTGGCATCGACGTATTTCTGTGCAATCAGGTATTGCAGCACGGCTTGCGAATTTGGCTGCCCCTGCAACGCTAAGGAAATGCGTCGGATTGATTCTACCATTGCCTCGGTTTCCGACATCGTTGCCTTCCGGCGGCTTTCTGCCGATCGCTCCAGTTCCAGAGACTCCAGAATTGTTTTGGAAGGTGCGAGCTCTTGCACTTCCACCCGCATAATTTTCACGCCCCAGTTTTCGGTTGCTTCATCAAGTTGATGGAGAAGCGCCTGGTTAATCTTGTTGCGACCGGAAACAGCTTCTCTGAGATCCATTTGACCAATCTCACCACGGATAGCCGTTACAACCAGGTTGGTCAGGGCTGATTCCAAATCTTCAACGCCGTAATAGGCTTTTTGACCATCCAGAATTTTCCAAAACATAACTGCATCCACCGTCAGTGGCACGTTGTCGCGAGTAATGGTTTGCTGTGGATCAATATCCAGCACCTGCTCCCGCGTCGATTCGACCAGAACCGTATCAAAAACCGGAATGACAAAGTTCAACCCAGGCTTCAGGGTGCGGCGATACTGACCCAGGCGTTCTACAATGCCCTCGTTGCCCTCGTTAATAATTTTGACCGAACCAGCGATGTAGCCAACCACTACTAAGGTGAGGGCGGCAATCAAAGATTCCATAAGTAATGCTCCTGCGGGTGTGCAGCGTTAACGAGTCCGATGATTCAATTGTATTCCCAGACTCGCCAGTCGGCAGGAAATGAGTGGAAGAGGGAGGGGGGAGAAAGGAGAGTTTTGAGTTTTGAGTTTTGAGTTTTGAGTTTTGAATTTAGGAGTCAGGAGTCAGGAGTCAGCTTTTAAGCCAACCCTATGCCTTTGGCAGGCTTCGCCAACGGGAAGCAAGCTATATCCTTCATCCTTCATCTTTTATCCTTCTGCCTTCTGCCCTCCGCCTTCTGCCCTCCGCCTTCTGCCCTCTGCCTTCTGCCATTAGTCATCTTCCAGGTTCAGCAGTTGTTGGTCGATCGCCTGCACCCGCGACTTTACGACCTCTTCCGACAACACGCGTTTGCGCAGGGCTTCATTCAGAGCGTCTTTTTCAGCGAGCAGCAGACGACGACGAATGGCATCGAGGCGAGCAATTCTGCCGCTGGCAGCGGTGAGCTGGTCAGGGCGACGGTTGTAAAAGTCACGCAAGGAACGTTCTGCGGCGGCAATGCGAACCTGATAGCTGGCACGCATTTCTTCGTAAACGGCTTTGGGCAGCACACCTGTTTTGAGCAGCGTATCCAATTCATCCTGTGCTGCTTTGGCGGTAATGAGTTGGGATTGCAACGACTCGATCCATTGCTGCGATTCGGATGTGTGCGTCAACTCCAAACGGTTGATTAACCACGGGAGGCTGACTCCCTGCCCAACGAGTGAGACTAAAACCGAACCAAAGACCAGCGCAATGAGCGCTTCACGATCGGGCAGGGCTGTAGGCAGACTGAGAGCCAGCGCCATCGACAATGAACCTTTGATGTTGCCGAGGAACAAAACATGCTGCCAGCGCAGGGGCAAGTTGCGATCAAACCGCTTGACGATCGCCAGGAGTGGGTAGACCGACAGGAAGCGCCCGACCTGATAAGCAAGGACGGCAAGAAGGACAGCAGGCAGGGTTTTGAGCAGCGTTTCTAAGTTGATTTCGATGCCAATCAACAAAAAGATAAAGGTGTTGACGCCAAAACCTGCATACTCCCAAAAGCTCAGCACGGTGATGCGACTGGAGGCAGAAACCGTTTGGGATCGCTCCAAGTTGCCAACTACCAGACCGGCGACGACAACCGCAACAACGCCAGACATCCCAAAGAACTGGCTGAGTTGAAACGTGCCCAGCGCGATCGCCACCGTCAACAAAATATTACTGAGTGAGTCGTCCGATCGCGCGTAAAGCCCCACACCCAAATAACCCAGCGCGAGACCCACTAGACCACCCCCCAGGATCACCACGATTAATTCCCGGACGCCCTCCGCAACGGTGAGAGAACCCGTTGCATTTACCTTGAGAATCAGGCTGAACAGCACCAGCGCCATGCCATCGTTAAACAGGCTTTCTCCTTCCACGATCGTGATCAGGCGGGCAGGCACCGTCACTTCTTTAAAGACCGCAATCACAGAAACAGTGTCAGTAATGGCTAAAATTACGCCAAGCAACAGCGCTGAAATCCAGGGCAAGCCCAACCCAAACTTCAAAATGGCGGCAGTGACACCAGAGGCAATGACCACACCAGGACCCGCCAGCAGGGTGACTGGTTTGACGGTGCTCCGAAGGCGGCTGATATCCGTGTTGATGGCAGCTTCAAACAGCAGAATGGGCAAGAAAAGATTAAGAATCAACGCCGAATCAAGCCCAATACGCCGAGGCAGCAGTTCGGTAATCGCCAGACCAGCGACAACCAGACCCGTAACGTAGGGAATCCGAAGCCACCGGGATACCAGTGCAACGCCCGTTGCCACCAGAAGCAAGATAATCAAGACGATGACTAACTGAGCAGCATTTGACTGCTCGCCACCGACGACTGCAAGGAGACATGTCATAGGAACTTGACCTGAGAGCCAACGCAGAGAGCTGGCAAATGGATAAGCTATAGTCAGGTTCAGTGCAATAGACTTGAATGCTCAGTCTTTGACGTTAAGTCAACCCGTCATTCCGGTTTGCGACTAGACCCTTCAAGCAGTCTAGAGTCTAACGTTCACAGTCCAAAGTCTAGAAAACACTCCTTCCCCGTTATTGTGTCAGTTTGAGGAGCTATTTCAGTGAGTCCAGAAGCGCTAGTGCAACCCTTACCCACGATCGACACCCCATCACTTGATGCCGGCAGTCCCTTCAGCCCTGAAGAGTTTAACGCGCATGTGATGACGACCTATGCCCGTTACCCGATCGCCCTGGAGCGAGGAGCGGGCAGCCGTGTATGGGATACAGAGGGGCGCGAATATCTGGATTTTGTCGCTGGCATTGCGACTTGCACGCTGGGTCATGCGCATCCAGTCATGGTCAAAGCGGTGACAGAGCAAATTCAAACGCTGCACCATGTTTCTAATCTGTATTACGTACCGCAGCAAGGCGCATTGGCAAAATGGCTGGTCGAGCATTCCTGCGCCGATCGTGCCTTTTTCTGCAACTCTGGAGCCGAAGCCAACGAAGGGGCTATCAAGCTCGCGCGGAAATATGCCCATGACGTGCGGAACATTGCGGACCCGATCGTCATCACCGCCCATGCCAGCTTTCACGGACGCACACTCGCCACTGTTACCGCGACGGGACAGCCCAAGTATCAGAAAGGCTTTAGCCCATTGGTGCCCGGTTTCTACTACGTGACGTATAACGACATTGCTGCCTTAGAAACGGCGCTGAATGAACTGGATGCCAAGGAACCGCGAGTGGCTGCCATCATGCTGGAAGCGCTGCAAGGTGAAGGTGGGGTGCGTCCGGGCGATCGTGCCTACTTCCAACGGGTGCGGCAGCTTTGCGATGAACGTGGCATTCTGCTGATTCTGGATGAAGTGCAGGTTGGGATGGGTCGCTCTGGGCAACTCTGGGGCTACGAAAATCTGGACATTGAACCCGACATCTTTACCTCTGCCAAAGGTTTGGGCGGCGGCATTCCCATCGGTGCCATGCTTTGCAAATCCTTCTGCGATGTCTTCCAACCCGGCGATCACGCCAGCACCTTTGGTGGCAATCCCTTTGCTTGCGGTGTGGCCTTAGCCGTATGTGACACGATCGAGCGCGAAAACCTGCTGTCAAATGTGCGCGATCGGGGTGAGCAGTTGCGAACGGGACTGAAGGCGATCGCGCAAAAGTATCCCGATCACATTGCTGAAGTCCGTGGCTGGGGCTTGATTAATGGCTTGGAAATCAAAGCCGATTCGCCGCTAACCTCTCCCGAAATTGTCAAAGTGACAATGGCAAACGGTTTGCTACTGGTGCCTGCGGGTCCTAAAGTTGTCCGCTTCGTGCCACCGCTGATTGTGACGGAAGCTGAGATCAATCAAGCACTCAAAGCGGTTGAGCAAGCCTTTGCTGCGCTTTAGCATTGGCTGATCGAGATTAGGAATGCGGATTGAGTAAAGTGCAATTCTTTCTGTAGGGACGTTCATGGAGCGTCCCTACACAAGGGCAATATTGCAAATTAATTAATCTACGATCCTAAGGAGACAAAGATGCAATTACGCAAATGTGACACTATTCACGAGTGCTGCGATCGCGCGCAGGATTATTTACGCCAGTACAAGGCAGAGTCCAATCTGTTGCCAAATAGCTTACACAAAATTTTCTGATCCTAATAGAGAACAATTTCAGACTAACGGCTCCAAGCCAATTTGAGGCAGAAATTAGGCTATCAGTGGTTTCAGTCAGTGGTTCCAAATGGATGGCACGGATTTTGATTCCTTTGAATCTTCAACGGCGAAAGGACTTCAGGCCGATGGCTGAGACAATTTTCATGCTTGGGTAAGCTGCTGTGCTGCCCACTGGTTGAGATCTTGACGGTTAATAGCAGTCGCCATCAGATCGGGGAAGCGATCGGGCGTACAAGCAAACGCAGGAATACCCAGAGATGCCATGAATTGAGTGTTGCTATGGTCATAGCAGGGCGCACCATCATCATTGAGTGCCAGCAGGGTGATGAATTGAATGCCTGAAGCAACAAGGCTACTCACGCGCTTTCGCATTTCATCTTGATTACCCCCCTCATACAAGTCACTAATCAATACGAGGATCGTATCCTGTGGTTGACGAATGAGTCCTTGACAGTAAGCGAGTGCCTGGTTGATGTCAGTGCCGCCGCCCAGTTGAGTTCCAAACAAAACCTCAACGGGATCTTGCAGCAAGTCAGTCAGGTCAACCACTGCCGTGTCGAACACAACCATATGGGTTTGCACGGCGGGGAGGGATGCCAAGACGGCACTGAAAATTCCGGCATAAACGACGGAGGTTGCCATCGAACCGCTCTGATCCACGCAAAGAATGATGTTTCGCAGAGCAGCACGTTTGCGTCCAAAGCCGATCCGAGTTTCGGGAATGATGGTGCGGTAAGCAGGCTGATAGTGTTTCAAGTTGGCGCGAATGGTTCGATGCCAATCAATCTCATGATGACGGGGACGACGGTTACGAATGGAACGATTGAAACTGCCCAGAATCGCCTGCCGAGTTGGATTTTCAAGTTTGCGGGTCAGATCTTCCACAACTCGTCTGACCACAATGCGAGCGGTTTCCTTTGTCTTACCGGGCATGACGCCACTCAGAGACAGCAGGTTAGAAACGAGATGGACATCGGGTTCTACTGCCTCCAGCAGTTCTGGTTCCAATAACATTTGGCGCAGGTTCAGCCGATTCAAGGCGTCTTGCTGCATCACTTTGACAACCGAAGTGGGGAAGTAGGTGCGAATATCGCCCAACCAACGCGCCACTTTGGGAGAGGAACTCCCCAGTCCACCTTGACGATCGCCATCGTAAAGGGCACTCAACGTTTGATCGATCGCCTGGTCTGCTCCTCCCAAACTAAAACCATCTCCTCCCATACCATTGCCATTCGTTGAACCGCAAATGCCATCGGCTGCGCCACCACCGAGGATGAGCCGCCAGCGTCGTAGTCTTTCGTTGGGGTTGGGGGTTGGGGGTTGGGGGTTGGGGGTTGGGAATTGGGGAGTGGGGAGTGGGGGTTGGGGAGTGGGAGTGAGTGTCATAGGGGTGATGGGATTCCGAGTAGTTGGGTGAGAAGTGGGAGAACGGTATCGGCGCGATCGCGATCAAATGAGCCCACTTTGACGAATGCAGGGGTATGCGTATTTCCCTGCCGCACGCGCTCTCCCATCTGACGGCGTTCTGGCGCAGCGAAGGTGGAAAAGGTGCGACGCAACAGCGGCAAAATTGCAGTAAAGGTCTCGCTCGATAGCTGAGTTACCCAGTTGTCTAGAACCTGCCAAAGCGCTGGGTTATGGAGCAGCAACAATCCACTGCCTGCCAAAAAACCTTCAATCCAGGCAGCAGCTTGAGTTGGTTCGCTGGCCGTTGAGAGAGCCAATCCCAGTTGTCGTGCCGTATCGTCTGGTTGCAAGACTCCAGCTTCAAAGAGTAGGCGACAGCAGCGCCCCGCGACCAGTCCATGCAACCCTTGCTGGTCTGCGAGTTGAAGGAGAACCTGTTGCCACATTTCTAACGCATCCGGTTGTTGAAGGATCGCGATCGCACCATTTACGTCATTTACCTGCTGATGCATTTGAGTGGCGGCATCATCATCCAAAGAGGCAGCAGCGATCGGTAGACCAATGCAAACGCGAGTAATCAGCCCGTTAACGACATGCCCAATCGTTGTCGTTTCAAACTGGCGTACTGTGCCGTAGCGCATCACGTTGACTAGAGGCGGCAACGCATTCATCAGATGTGCCATATCGCTTGCCAGAGCCGCTTCTGATTCCAAGCAGGTCATCAGGTGGACGATCGCCTGGGGAAGGCTTGCCAACAGGGTTTGATCAATCAGCTTCGTGAGGTCAGGTAGGTTAGCTTGCTTGGCGCGATCACATGTCCAGGTCGTAGCAGCCGTTTCCAGCGTATTGCCCCAAATACCTGCTTCAATTAAATGAATCGCAAACTCTGGTTGCCACTGCAGCCGCCAGGATTCGCGGAAGGTGCCTTTCGTATTCCCTGTAGACTGTTGCCGTCCCCAGGGAATCTGCAATAGGTTGAGCCGATGTAACAGGTGCGATCGCTCTAAATCCAGCGGTTTACGAAGATCCAGATCCAGCGTTGTTTCGGTTGCTGCTGGTTTAAGCCGCAGTCGCTTCTGCTGTCGCTGTAAATCTTGCTGCAACGGAATCATTGGGGTTTCGGCAGGCACCTTACCCAACCGTTCACTCACAATGAGCTGCTGCTGAATTAACTGCATGGGCAGTGCATCACCAAAACAAAGAACTGTCTGGGTCGCTTCATTTAATTCAGGCAGACCCGGAAGGGGACGATCGCGCAGTGCCGCTAATGTTTCAGCTAATCGAACCGCTTCAATAACGCTGGCGGAAGAGGCGTCCAGGTCTTGTTTTCGCAGCAAGCGAGCGACTTTCGTCATCCAGCGGATTGAGGTGTGGGAGGGTTGGGGGTTGGGGGTTGGGGGTTGGGGGTTAGGGATTGGGGGGTGGATATCGGGGGTTGGGGGTTGGATATTGGGAGATGCGAGTTGAGGAATGAGGGTTTCTACATCTTGTTTCTCATCTTCTATCTTTTCCCTAACCCCTAACCCCGTCCCCTATCCCCTACTCCCTATCCCCCATCTCCCACAAATGCTGATACCAACCAGGCGATTCAATGCCTGCTCCGTAGCCACTGCTAATCGCCAGGCGTCCATACGTCCAGGGAACCCAGGTTGCTTCAACCTTAAGCTTTGGGAGTCCCTTTAGCAAGGCAGCATCTTGTTTGGCAGGTGGCATCGTTGCTAAAGCAGGGGCGTGCCATGCGCCACAGACAACAGCAATGCGTTGAAACCCTTGCTTTTCTGCTTCGCGGATGGTCTTCCGCATATAGGCTTCTCGGTAGGGTTCGAGTGGGGAGTGGGGAGTAGAGTGGGGAGTGGGGTTGGGTTTCGATGTGCGATCGCAGCACGGTCATCGCTTCTAAAATGGCCGCAAATAACTCTGTGCTATCTTGCCGTTGCTCAACTAGATGTTCCCACCACCGTTCACCATCGCTGTAGCCTGCTGCCTGGGCAAGAAGGCTGAGAGGATCATCGGAGGGAGTGGGGAGTGGGGAGTGGGGAGTGGGGGTTGGGAGTGGGGGATTAGGGGTTGGGGGTTGGGGGTTGGGGGTTGGGGGTTGGGGATTAGGACTTAGGGATTGGGAATTGGGAATTTCTGTATTTTCTTCTTCCCTGTCCCCTATCCCCTGCTCCCCGTCTCCCATTTCTTCCTTAGCCTCTAGCCCCTGTTCCCCATCCCCCATTCCCATTGCAAACTGATAAGTCTGGGGTAAGTCCATAAACCGGACAGGAATATGCTGAGTGAGCCCATAGTGAATGGCTTGCCACTCGGGAGAAAACACTGCAAAAGGGTAATACACCGCCTGCTGAGGGTTTTCGGGTGCATAAACCAGCAGGGCGACAGGTGGACGCATCTGAGGATCAATCAGCAGAGGTAAAACTGCCTCTGCGTCGGGTGGTCCTTCCACCAGCACAAAATCTGGCTGCAGTTGGGTCAACGCTTGACAAAGGCTGCGAGCAGAGCCAGGTCCATGATGACGAATGCCAAAAATGTGAACATGCCCCATCAATCCATCTCCCGGCTGGCGCGATACAAATCTTTCCAACCGTCCCGTTCTTTGACAACGGTTTCCAGATACTCCTTCCAAACGACCTGATCCTGTACTGGGTCTTTGATGATCGCTCCCACTAACCCAGAAATTAGATCACTAGCTGTTAGAGAGCCATCACCAAAGTGAGCTGAGAGGGACATGCCACTGTTGACGACTGAAATCGCTTCTGCTGGGCTGAGCGTTCCTGTTGGAGATTTGAGTTTTGTTTTGCCATCAATGGTGACTCCACTGCGCAATTCTCGAAAGATCGTCACCACCCGCTGAATTTCCTCCAGAGCGGGCACTTCGGCAGGCAGTTCCAATGCTCGTCCCAGACTTATTACTCGCTGTTGAACGATGCTGACTTCTTCGTCGATCGTGTTGGGAACGGGCAGGATTACTGTATTAAATCGACGTTTGAGAGCGCTAGAGAGTTCGTTGACACCGCGATCGCGATTATTCGCTGTGGCGATTACGCTAAACCCCTTAGTTGCCTGCACTTCTGTATTTAGTTCGGGAACAGGCAGTGTCTTTTCAGACAAAACAGTAATCAGCGTATCTTGCACATCAGAAGGAATGCGAGTCAGTTCTTCCACACGGGCGATTTTTCCCTCTGCCATTGCCCGCATCATGGGGCTAGCCACTAATGCCTCCATCGATGGACCGTCTGCCAGCAGTCGAGCATAGTTCCAACCGTAACGAATGGCTTCTTCACTCGTGCCAGCCGTGCCCTGAATCAGCATAGTGGAATCACCGGAAACGGCTGCTGCCAAATGTTCCGACACCCACGATTTTGCTGTACCGGGAACGCCATATAGCAGTAAGGCGCGATCGGTGGCAAGAGTCGCGATCGCCACTTCCATCAAACGACGATTGCCAATGTATTTGGCAGTAACTTCAAAGCCATTGTCCAATTTACCTCCCAATAAGTAGATGGATACCGCCCAAGGAGAAAGCTTCCAGTTTGGCGGGCGTTGGCGGGTATCAGCTTTTGCCAGTTCTTCAAGTTCGTGAGCAAATTGCTGTTCAGCATGCTCGCGGAGGAGGGAAGGATTGGGGGTAGGGGGTTGGGTAGGGGGTGGGGTTGGGCGTCGGAATGTTGCGTTTTGGATTTTGTGGTTGCCATAATTGATGCTTGATTTGTTGGTGAAATTAATGCAGAAAAATTATCCAGACCTGTTAGCGATTCCCCATCCCCTAATTCCTATTTCCCATCCCCTAATTCCTATTTCCCATCCCCTAACCCCTAACCCCCTACCCCCCATCCCCCACTCCAAACGCCTGCGCCATCTCTTTGCGAAATTCTAGTAGCGCTATCAGATCATTCATGCTGTTCATCCAAGGAGAATCATTCGCTAGCCTTTCACGTAATTGAATGACGTCTGACATGAGGCTAATTGGAATAAACCGAGCAAATTCTTTGAGAACAGCTCTAAGTTCCCAATCAGAATTTGAAAACGTTTTGGTGTGATTCAAATGGTCTTCTAAGCCATCCAAAACGAGACGTGCTAAGTCAACGCTCCATCGTTGGGCACTGGAACGAAGCAACCAAATCGTTAATGAATCATTGATTTTGCGATGAGAAACCTGGAACAGATCAATTAAGAGAGCCTCACGTCGATCGCCAGATAATGCCGCAACTAAAGCTTCAGTACCCAGGTCAACGAGCGCTACATTTCTATTAATCGCTGTTTGTCCGGCAAACCAAACTCTGATAATTTTCTCCAACCATTCATGGTTCTCCTGGCGCTTGGCTGCTAATGCAAAGCCATCGAGCAAAACATTCTGCCATTCGTGGGCTTGAGCTAGCTTGACAATTTGCTGTGGTGACATCTGCCATTGCTCAGTCCAGGTGCTAAGCGGAGTGGCACCCAGCAGTTGCAATAGCCACCAGCCTTTTTCGCCCACCTTGTTACTTACGGAGGATAATGGTTTGAGTTCAAACCCACGTTGAATCAGCGTTTCATCTAAACGATCGGGTAGCTGCACCTGCAAGGATGGCCCCTTGCGCTCCAGTGAGAGATAGCGACAGGCGTGTTCCGTTACGTGTTGGCATAGGCGCGACGTAGGCAGGCTCGCGAGTAAATCGACTGCAACTCGCCGAACGTCCTTACTGCGATCGCTCAAGCCATCTTCTAAAAAGGGCTCATCTGCCAGGCTTAACCCAGTTCGTAAAGTTTCCAGAAATTTAGCACGATCGCTGGCTGCTTCTTGCTTCCAGGTTGATTGCAGCAATTCTCTAGCGCGATCAGGATTGTGTGATCGCAGATCGTGCAAATAAAGCAATCGTGCTGATGGCGTGCCTGTTTCCCAGTCTGCTTCTGTGGTTAAAGCCACGGCATAGTGCCAATCAGGATTTTGTGCGGCTAGCCAACGTCCCCGTTGTCCTAAAACAGGTAGAACCGCTGGTCGCAAGTCTCGTTGCTGCCGTCCTTTCTCTAGCAGCAAGGGGAGCAGCATCTCAGGCACACGCTGTCTGGCGATCGCAGCGTTCTCTAACCATTCGCTCAACAGGTTCGGAAACTGCCCCTCAAGCATTTGCTGTAAACAACGCGCCGCACGAGGACTGCAGCCGGGCAGGTCGTCTGAGGAACAGGATTCTACTTGAATCACCGATCGCGCTTCGGGAAGCCATCCCACGCGCTGATGGAGGGACACAAGCCCAACCGCTGAGAGCAGTGCCGATTCATTGGGGCGATCGCGTAATTGAGACAGGCAGTTGCCTAAATTACCAGGAACGTTTGGTAGCTGCACTGGTTGTCGTTCAGTGCCCAACAAAGCAGCGGAGGCAATCGCCTGCCAGGGGTCATCAGTTGCCAAAGCCATAGTAAGACTCCTCTACCCAAGCGCTTAATATCGTAAAAAATGTGCCATCCCACTCACCAAACACCGAAAGGGGATAGCCTCCACTCAGAGCCAGGAGTTGCCATCCTTGAGTGGCGTTCATTCGGCGTGAAAGGGGCAGCACGACACCCTCCTGGTCTTGCAGCAACCAACCTGTCTCCTCCCGCCGTGGAATCACACTTTGCAACAATAGAGGAAACCGTTCTAGCCAGGGGCAACGCGCTAATGCCTTGCTGTAAGGGGCGATCGCGTCTGTAATCGACTCAATACCAGGGGGAGGTTTGGGGAGAATAACCGCTTCCTGACGGGTTTTGATCAGGGCACGCAAGGGGGAAGCGCTAGGATAAAATACCAACTCCGCTTCCAGGCACGTTCCCGGCAAAAGGCTTTGCTCAAACGGTTGCTGACCGTGGGCAAAATCCAGCAAGAGGGCAACGGTGTGAGTGGCAATGCCATAGAGCCAGGTTCGTCGCGCCCGCAACCGTTCCTCTTCCTCGGTGCGTTGCCCCACCACCAGCCACAGGTCTGCCTGAGCTTGCCCGGTCAGGACTTCCTCTTGATTCAGTGACCAGCCTATTTGAGTTCGCAGGTCGGCTTGCACAGTCGCTGGCAGGGTTTCAAGCCGCTCGAAGCCTTCGATGAGCAAATACAACCGCCCCAGTCGCTCCAGCACTCGATCGCTCCAATTGGCACCCGTGTGAACAATTCCAGCGAGTTCTCGTAACTGTCGTGCCAAACCAGGAGCCTGGGCATCAACCATGCGGGCCGCGATCGTATCCCACATCTGATAGGACTCCTGCGGTAGTGTTGCCAAGCCCTGCCGCACCCGATCGTCCAACCAGAGGCGCAATTCTTGAATGCCTGCACTCACCTTACGCTGTCGTTCTGCTGCCCGCTTGGCTTGCGCGATCGGATCGGCGGCCTGTTCCTGTCGTTTCGCCTGCTTCTCCGCTTGTTTCTCCGATCGCTGGAGCCTACTGGCTAACCATTCGGCCACCCAGGCAGGGGGATCGGTCTCAACCATTGCCTCCGGTTGCTCTGCTAATAACAGGAACAGTCCCAACCCATGCTTGCAGGGAAATTTGCGACTGGGGCAGCTACAACGAAACGCGGGCTCGCTCAGATCAATCTGCGTCTGATAAGGCTTTTTGCCACTGCCCTGGCACTCACCCCAAAGCACGGACTGCTGCTGACCTAAAGAAACCCACTTCTGACGGGTTGCCAACCCACGCCCATTTTTTGCAGAAGCGGCATCGGGTGCCAGCGCTAATACTTGATCTGCGGTCCATTGGGCAAGCATAGAAACTCCCCGTAAAACTCATGCAACGTCCCAACGCCTTCGTAACGTTTTCGGCTGAAGTGTGTCATCCGTATTTTCACGAGACAGCAGTTCAATTGTACTATAAAACTACGGGCGTAAGTTGAAGGCATATTCGCTTCTCATCGCTCTTTCAATTCTGGGTACATTCGGATACTCGCGACCTGCATTGTCGGAGTGTTGCCTCGGTTGGGTGTATTCACAACCAATGCCCTAATTTCTCTGAAAGGGTAGACAAACTAATACTACGTTTGTAGTATGTAAGCAGCCGGATTTGTAATACAAACACTACAGCCTTCCATGAAGCGTCTCCTTCTCGCCACCTTAACCTGCGTCCACGTTCGCCCCCAACATAATTTGGGTAGAGCAGTGGGGCTGTTTGCGTGTAAGGGGACATCCCGGTTTAGCGGCGGTAAATCCGCCAGCGAAGGCATTGATAGCAAAGTTATCGGATGGCTCAATCTGGATCAACTCACTAGCCGCGGGAGGTGTAGGACAATCCTGTCACCGATATAGGGAAAAGCATATCTACTTCCCCACCCCCGCTCCTGGTCGTCAGAGGCGGGGTTTATTTTTTGAGGAGAAAACTGATGCAGACCGAACAGCGACAGAAAATTCCCATACTTCAGAACCAGGTGGTGGTGTTCTCTAAGAACTATCTGCCCTTGGCGCGAATCAACCTCAAACGGGCGATCGTGCTTTTGGTTACTGGACAGGCAGAGACTCTGGAGTTCAGCAGCACCCAGCAATGGGAAGTGCGATCGCCCAACGTCGTACTACAAATTTCGGAGCACATCCGCTTGACAAGTGGCAGTCCTGGTAGGCACTGGAAAGTGCCGCCTGTCAGTCGTCGGGAAGTCTTCCGTCGCGACAGCCATACCTGTCAATACTGCGGTAGTACCAAGAAACTCACACTCGACCACGTCCTGCCGCGTTCTAAGGGTGGTACGCATACCTGGGACAACGTGGTTGCAGCCTGTGAGCGCTGTAACTCAACCAAGAGCGATCGCCTCTTGCATGAGACCACCATGCACCTCAGAAGCAAGCCCAAAGCACCGATCCATCCAGCGATCGCCTTTGCTGAGCAGTTCTGGAAAGAGCAAGAAGACCCACTTAGACTTCAGTAACCAGCACCGCTACCAGCTAAGAGGGCAATCCAGGTCTTGCTTCCTGTTGCCCTCCCCCGCTCCCAAAAAACTTGTAATACGCTCTTGACGCCTTGTAGTATATTGTAGTATAAATGTAGCATGAGATGAAACACACAGGAGCTAAACCAATGACTACTCGCTCCCATCCAAGCACAAAGTCGTTCTTAAAACCTTCAGGATCTAGCGAAACTCGTTTTGTGGGTCACTCTGCCCCCTTCGAGACGAGCGATCCATCCGTTCTCCCGGTCGGACAAACCATCAGGGCAAGCCATCTTTAATGAACCAGCCACAAGCACTCCGTACCCTTGAACAAACGTCTGCGCTGGAATGGCATTGCTGCCTCTAAAACTCGCTGACACCAGCACCCTGCACCTTGACAATTGAATCGCCACTTTTTGTTTTCAAGAAGCACAAACGAAGTTGGTTCTTGAAAGCAAAAACATGGGGGTGTAGCTTAGTCCGGCTCAAAGCAGTCGCCTGTCGAGCGAAAGACCGTGGGTTCAAATCCCATCATCCCCGCCTTGTAGCATCGTGGACGACTAGAGAAGTCGCTGTGCCTCTCAAGCATGGAGAAGCGGGTGCAACTCCCGTCGATGCTCCCAATGAGGATGTAACTCAGATGGACAGAGTACTTGTTTCCGAGGCAAGTAGTCACAGGTTCGACCCCTGTCATCCTCGTTGCTATGCCCTGATTCTAGAAGCCTACATACAGTAGAACGATCGTTTCAAACACGATAGGTTGCTGGTGCAATTCCAGTCCTCGCCTCCAACCTCTGGCGAGGTAGTTCAATCCCAAACAGACATCGCTTGCTTAAAACAAGTGTGTTGCAGGTTCGAGTCCTGTCAGGGGTATGCGGAGATGGAGCTATGGTGCGCTCTGGGGTCTCATAAGCCTTCACGTACCGGGTTCAAATCCCGGCTTCGCGACCAATGCAGACGTGGTGTAACTGGCAACACAGGGGCCTGGTACGCTCCCGATATGGGTTCAATCCCCATCGTCTGATCCAGATGTGCTGGTGTGGCTCAACGGCAGAGCAACTGTCTTGTAAACAGTCGGTTGCAGGTTCAACTCCTGTCACCAGCCCCAGAATGCGAATGTGGTGCAGCGGCAAGCATCCCTGGCTTCCAACTAGAAGACACGAGTACCCTTCGAGAAGCAAGCTACGAGTCTCGTCTTTCGCTCTGAGTCAAGTTTTGACTCAATGATGCGTGTGTGGTGTAGTCGGTAGCATTTGAGTCTGCCAGTCTCAAGGTCACGAGTTCGAGCCTCGTCACACGCTCTCGTAGTCCTGTAGCTCAACGGTGGAGCATCTGTCTTACAAACAGAGGGTTGCATGTACCGCTTCGCGGAAGCAAGCTACAAATCCTGTCAGGACTACCAATTTGTGGGAGTGTAGCTCAATAGAACAGAGCACCGATCTTCTAAATCGGCCGGTGTAGGTTTGAGTCCTACCACTCCTGCCACTCATGGGTCTGTAGCTTAACTGGGAAAGCGTCTGCCTTGCAAGCAGAAAGATATCGGTACCGCTAAAGCGGAAGCAAGCTACAAATCCGACCAGAATCCACCAAACCTGGGTCTGTAGCTCTAGTGGCAGAGCGCCTAAACCACCTTGTACCCAAACCTGCAAAGCTTACATACTAACTTCCTGTTAAGAAGCAAAAACAGCTTTGTGAACTTGTACGAGGGATGAGTGCAAGTCTCATCGGGAGGCAGTCGGTTCGACTCCGACCAGATCCACTGTGACTGAACCCGAAGTGGTGGAGGGGCTGGTCTGTGACACCAGTGTTAGCGAGTTCGACTCTCGTCAGTCACTCCAAATGGGAGGTGCCGCTGAATGGACGGCAACTGGCCTCGAAAACCGGGGTGGGGTAATACCCAGGGGTTCGATTCCTCCACCTTCCGCTTGTTGTTGATCTGAGATACAGGAGGTGATAGAGATGGTACACATTCGCTTTGAGGGGCGATCGCTCGACATCCCAGAAACTCAACTGAGAATTACCACAGGGATGAGTGATGTCGCGGTCAAAGAACAGATTTCTAGACATTTGGATGTCAATACCGATCGACTTTCTGACTATGTGATCGATCGCCGTCCAAGTGCTGATTTGATCATTCGCCCTGAAGCAGTTTACGGTTAGTTGCTCAATTCCGCACCCTGACTTGAAAAGCATACATACTTAGAGATCAGAAGGTTGCAGGTGCGACTCCTGCTTACTCCGGTTGGGGTGATAGCTCAATCAGTAGAGCGTCTGAATGTATCAACCGCTTTTCTAACTTGTGTGGAGTCGTAAATTCAGTCTGCACTTCGTGCCCTGACTAAAAAAGCTTACATACTTGCTCAATGGTAGAGCAGTCGCCTTATAAGCGATTGGTTACAGGTTCAAATCCTGTGTATGATCCAACTGCTTTTTTGACTTGCATGGAGTGATTTATTTCAGTGCTAAATTCAATCCATCCTTCAATTCACCCTTTCACTCCCAGTGGAGAGTTTTTTCCATGCCGCATCTTCTATTGACTTTAACTCAGTCGGCAACTCCTGAAGCAGCGATCGCTCTCCAACAAGAGTTACGGTCATTGGTGGTAATGGAGGATGACTTTGATGTAGTGCAAACTGTTGCCGGAGTCGATGTGGGATTTGAGGATGATAACCGCATTGCTTGTGCCGCGATCGCCGTTCTTCGCTTTCCCGACCTGACGCTTCAAGAATCGGTGGTGGTTCGCCGTCCCACAACCTTTCCTTATGTTCCAGGTCTGCTGGCATTTCGGGAAGTTCCCGTGGTGATGGAAGCATTAGCGGAATTGAAGACGAAACCAGATCTACTGCTGTGTGATGGCAATGGTTATATCCACCCGCGTCGCTGTGGTTTTGCCTGTCATCTTGGTATCGTCAGTGGTTTACCGTCGATCGGTGTAGCAAAAACGCCTTACCTGGGAGAGCATGAACCGTTGGCAGAGCAGCGAGGTGCATGGCAACCCATTCGAGATCACGGAGAAGTGATTGGAGCGATCGTTCGCACACAGCTAAACATCAAACCTGTCTATGTTTCTGTTGGACATCGGCTTAGTTTGAAGAGTGCGATCGATTTTGTCTTAAAGTGTACGCCCAAGTATCGTCTTCCTGAAACGACTCGTCAGGCAGACCAACTCTCAAAAGGGCATACAAAACCAGTCTCTGCTATCTGAGAAAGAGATTGATACTGTCAATGAAACTATTAAAACTGGAGGTGAGAATCATGAAGCGAAATAATTCTCATAACACCCATCTAGATAACGATTTGGAAGACCTCAACGATCTGCAAGCATTCTGCTTTTGAACCCTCTAGCAAACGTCGTCGCGGGTATCCATCAGAAACCGCTGTCAAACGAGGACATCGCATTGTTCACGGTGATAAAGAACTGCAAGAAAAACTGGGTAACAATGATTTGTGTCCCTGTGGTTCTGGGCATTCCTTTCAAGCGATGTTGCCGTAACAGTGGCAGATATGACGGTAGTTTACGCAGCCACTACTTTTAGGCAATAGCCTCACCCATTTTCACTTTTACTGGCAGTTGTTGCCGCGCCCCGATCGCAGAAGCTTACATACTCTCCACCAAACAATGGTGCGTATCTGGAGGGATACGCTGCAAGCCTGAGACCGATAGCAGGCAAACCTGGAGGAGTAACACCCTTCAGCCAAGCTTCTGTAACTTGCGCGGTGACTCTTCACCGTTGCGTGCAACATCTGCCTCCTTTCCAGAGTTTTGAATGATGGATTTTGAGTTTTGCACTGATTTCTAACTCAAAACTTAAACCTCAAAACTCATAACTTTCACAAAGGAGGTTCTTATGAACAACACTGAACGCGATTTGCGCCTGGAAATGCTCAACAGCTTGCTCACTACCCCTCACCGCAAGCTGGAGCAAGTGGCAGAAATCCACCAACTGATCGCTGAACTTGACCCGATCTTCTACGGGCACCTGGCAGTTTGGTATGGACGCAATGGCGATGTGCGCGATCATAAGGAAGTATTTGTTGCTCACATGCTGACCAGCAATTTGACTGAACACTGCGATGCTGGCTTCATCATGCTGCAAGAGTTTCCCCCTTATCAGGTGGCTCGTGTGGTGGACTTTATGAAGCAGCACCGCAACAAGCTACCCCGTTCTGCCCGGACTGCGGTGCAGCGGTATCTGAAGGTGCGGGAGAGCAACCCTGCGCTGTTCGATCGCGCTGCTCTCCGAGGACGCAAGGCCATGAAGCACCTGTATGCCTCGTTGCACATCAAGCCTAATGAACGAGCGAATGCCATTCTGTTCCGTGATCAGCCTCCGGTTGGTTCGCTGGCAGAGGTGCGGTCGCAGCTTGCGAAGGCTGAAAATTCAGCAGAACAGGCACGGCTAATTGTGGAGTTTAAGCTGCCCTATGCGATTGCCATTGGTGCCATCAAGCAACTGACTCCAACCGTTCTGGTGGCGTTGATCAACAGCATGACTCCCCAGGAAGTGATCAACAACCTCAAGTCTTTGAAGGCAAGAGGGGCAATGGATCACCCAGAAGTGAAGGCGTTGATTGATGCCAAATTAAGTGAGGCTCAAAGTGCGACTCGGGTTTCTGCGTTTAAAGCAATGAAAGCAGCAGAAGTTGCAGACCTTGATGCAACCACCGTGGCACAACTCGAACACGTTGTGGATCATCAGGTCAAGCAACGGGGCAAGATTACTCGTCCAACGGCTTTGTTGATTGACAAGAGTGGCAGTATGCAGGTGGCGTTGGAAGTCGGTAAGCATATCGCAGCGTTGGTTTCCGGCATCACTGAAGCGAACTTGTTGGTCTACGCCTTTGACACGATCGCCTATCCGATCAAGGCTCAGGGGCAGGAACTGTCGGATTGGGAAAAAGCATTTCAGCACATTTTCCCTGGTGGCAGCACCAGTATCGGTGCCCCTCTGGAGGTGATGCGTCTGAAGCAACAGGCCGTTGAGCAGTTGGTGATCATCACGGATGAGAACGAGAACTCAACCCCTTACTTCAGCAATGCCTATGCCCACTACCGGGAGGCAATGAAGGTAGAACCGACGATTACCCTGGTCAAGGTTGGGCAACATAGCACTCACTTGGAGCAGCAGTTGCAACAGCAACACATTCCCTTTGACACCCTCACCTTTGAGGGCGATTACTATGCCTTGCCAAACCTGGTGCCATTGCTGTGTCGTCCTTCGCGGCTGGAGTTGCTGATGGAAATCCTGGAAACTCCGCTCCCTGTAAGACTCGATCGCTAGCAATCTGGAGGCATCCCCATGCCTCTTTGCACACTCTCAGGAGGTGAACTGACGTGACGAAAACTTTGAATCAAGTAGACCTTTGTTTTGTGGTGGATACCACAGGCAGTATGGGAGCATTCATTGAAGCGGCAAAGCAACACTTGCTGAGGGCGATCGCAGCATTACGGCAGCAAAACAACCTGGATTTGCAGGTTGGATTAGTGGAATACCGCGATCACCCACCACAAGATCATTCGTTCGTGACTCGTCGTTATGAATTGACCGCTGACTTCCGCAAGATGCAAAAGGTAATTAATGGGTTGAAAGCCGATGGTGGTGGAGACGCACCTGAAGCCGTTTATGATGGCGTTCGGGATGCCTGCACCACGATGAGATGGCGGCAGTACAGTTACCGCATGGCACTCCTGGTTGGCGATGCCCCACCGCACGGCTACAGTGGTCTCAACCGACGCAGAAAGCAGGCTCAAGTAGACCATTCAACTCATACATCCAGTTGCCGCTGTGGCTAACGGCTCAAGCGGTCACTGCCACCGCAGAAACGCATCGTGTCCTGATTCATGCCATTTGTATGCCCTCTGCCCCCACCACCATAGGAGCGTTTACAGAGCTTGCGGTTGGTACGGGCGGACAGTGCGTGACCACGGCAAAGGCGCAAACCGTAGTGGATTCACTGGTGAGTGTTCTCAATCAAGAGTTTTGCAACCTGGAGTTTGATCGTCGGGTATTAGCAACTCTGGAACGACTGGGAGAACTGGACATCGCAGTGGTTGCGGATACCCTCAATCATCCTCGAATGGCGGTTGCAGCAGCGATCGCTCGTTTAGGTCAGCGAGGGCTCTTGCATGACTTCTGTTTAGTGACATTGGCGTAAGTCCTGCTGAGAGTGCGGGAGAGAAGGATGACTAACATTCAGAAGCTCATTCATCAATTAGCCCAGGCAGAAACCCAACTGCAATTACACCCATTCCTTGCACCCTGCGTGAGGAGTGGACAGGTTCGCACACGGGTTGCAGGCATGGTTTACACCTTCACTCCTAAACCTCAGCAATTTGAAGGATGGGGCATTTTTCAGCCTGGGGATGAACAAACCGCAACGCTCATTGAAGGAGCAGATTTGCCCCAAATTGCGGCTTACTTGCAGCAGTTTCCAGCGATTCGATTGCAGTTGGCGTATCGGTTACAACATCAAAGCTGGCTAGCGTATCCAACTAACGAAGCGGATATGCGGCAACGGTTTAAGACGGTCAAACCTGTGGTCGTGCATTTAGTGACAGAAGGCGTTGCCTTTGAGCAAATCCTCGCTCGCTGGAATGGCAACTCCTGTTGGTTTGAGGAAGTCGATCGCCGTGCTGACCCTGAGATCGCTGAAACTCTCCAATCCCATCTCAAGCAATTGACTCCCGTAGAGGGATTGCAATTTAAGGGCATAACTCCGGAAATGCGAACTCTTTACTACTTAGCGGCTCAGCAAATAGAAGGGTTTGCCCAACCGAAGCAGGATGAAAAGCGACTGCGACAAGCACTCAAACTGGGCGGCGGTGAACTGCACCAGTTCCATGATCGGGGGGATTACTGGACAGTGGATTGGACAACATCCGATGGCGTTCGTCATACCAGCGCAATTGCCAAAGGTGATCTAACCGTTGTGAGTTCTGGCATTTGTTTGAGTGGACGCGATCGCGACTTTGATTTGCAATCGTTAGTGGGTGTGATGGAACACCAGGAGTGGTGAAACAATGAGCATCTTTTTTCACGAACAGCTTTACCGAACAGATTCCGTCATGGCAAAGCTCAAGGAATTCCCTGTCACTATCTGTGGTACAGGAGCATTGGGCGCGAACCTGACTGAGAACCTGGTTCGTGCTGGCTTTGACAAGCTCAAAGTAATTGATCGCGATCGCATCGAAGAGCGCAACCTTTCCACACAGCCCTACTACCGTTCCGATGTGGGTGCATTCAAAGCCAGGATTTTGGCAAATAACTTGTATCGAGCGATCGGGACAAAGGTAGAAGCGGAAACCAAAGAACTGACGGCAACAAATGTGGCTCAACTCATCAAAGGGAGTGGATTGATTGTTGATGTATTCGACAACAGCACCTCTCGCCACGTGGTGAAGGATTATGCCGATCGTACTGGAACTCCTTGCCTTCATGCTGGACTCTCTGCCGACTATGCAGAAGTCATCTGGAATGATGTTTATCGAGTGCCATCCGATGTCAATGATGATGTCTGTGATTATCCTTTAGCACGGAACCTGGTGATGTTAACGGTAGCTGTAGCGTGTGAAGCGATCGTTTCTTTTGTTGCAGCAGGAGAACGAAGACACTTCACAATTACGCTGAAAGATTTGAGTATTCAATCTCTCAATCTGTAGCATTTAATCGTGACGGAACCACTCTCCGTAGGCTTCCATAGCAATCTTAAGTCAGTTGTGAGAAATTAGGGATGACTGAGACAAGGTTGAGGGTTAACAGTATGCTAGATGACGATGACCTGAAGGATTTCGTTGCCCTGCGTTGGTGTGGGGGCGATCTACCATCACTCCCAAACGGTCAAAGACTACTTGGATCAGTTGACTAAGAACTCGATAAATCCCCTTGGAAAGCCACTTACATTCGCTTTGCACCCAACGATCCCAAACAAAACCCGGTTGAAGATAGTTGGTTACAGGCAAAGCGATTCATTCAAAGGGCTTCACGTGTGTCAGTCGTTCAATCTTGTTAAGTCCCTGTTTGAGTCTATGACTCACCGCTAAACTTTGACGTTCCAAAGCTATTTCTCATGGCTATTTCTCATGGCTCATTTAGGATCGCTATAGTACCGTCGCTGATTAGATAGCGCTATAGATCGGTCAGTAGTCTTGCTTTGCGAAGAATAAAGGTAAGCACAGTCTCTTCTTTGGAGACAATATTAGCGACCACTTCCATCCCAGATTGAATGGGATAGGGTTGAGTTCCACGTTGCAGAAAGATAGTTTCAGGCTGAATTGTTATTTCATAAGAAGCTGCTGCCGCAGAGTCTGACGTGAGACTAGCGGTAGCATCATGCGCGGGTGCGATCGCATCGGGGCTGACCGCAACAACCGTGCCCTTCAAGGTGCCATAGTCTGTATAGGTATAAGCAGAGACGCGCATGATGACTAACTGGCCCAATTTAACCTTGCCAATGTCCTGAACACCGATGCGCGCTTTGACAATTAACGGCGTTTGCCTCGGTGAAATATTTGCTACCGTGTCGCCAACCCGCAACATTTGTCCAACATTGCGCACCTGTAATTTGAGTAAAGTACCAGTTGTAGGAGCAGTAATGATTGTCTTGCGCAACTCCACATCCAGTTGCTGCAATTCTTTTTGGCGCTGGTCGCCTTGGGTTTGTAGTTCCAGGCGGTGTTGTTCCAAAACCGCTTTTTCTTGTTGTAAAGATGCGACCTTAGCAAGCCCTTTCACTTTTTCCTGAGCCAGCCGAAATTCTGCCATTGTGATTGAAGCATCACTGGGAAACGACGCAGCTTTCGCACGTTCCCATCTGGCTTCTGCAACTTTTACGGCCTGCTCTTTTTGTTCTACTTCAGTTTGGGCGATCGCTCCCGCTGCAACTGCTGCCTTCCAGCGCTTTTGCTGCAATATGGCAATTTCCAATGATGCTTCCGCTTCTTGCAATTCACTTTTTGTGTCTATTTGTTTTTCCTGGAACGTTTTTTTATGATCACTGAGATCTGCTCTTGCAATTGCAATTGAACGATCCATCACCCCCTCTTCTGCCATCAGCTGCAAATGCAATTGGCTGATTTGCGCCTCCAGCTGTTCTAGTTGTAACCGTCCTCGCTGAAGCGCAGTCTGCAGTTGGCTTTTACGACTCTGAAGCGACGAATCATCTAACCGTACAATCATTTCACCCGAGTCGAGGCGCTGGTTTTCTTTCACAGCGATCTGTTTAATCGCGCCGTCAACTGACGCTTGCACAACGCGTAGTTCGCCATCAGGCCGTACAGTTCCTGCTGCTTTGACAGTTACTCGGTAAGGCATCATCGCGGCCAAGGCTATAAGCGTTGTACAAGCTCCAACCAAAACCACCCCACCCAATCTGCTCCACCGGCTAATAGCGGGTAAAAAATCACGACTATCAACCTCACGGAGAATGGATGAATCTGCAGAATTGGGCATATAAATAAGAGTCTGGCTTCGTGGATTTAAATCAATACTGCGGTGAGATCAATTTTTCGCACTGTAACTGTGAGAAGTCTCCCTCACGAGCATGCGAATCATTGGCAACCAGAAAGATTTGACCTTGGCTATTGCGAACCCAACCTGATACTTCTACGATCGAAGCGTTCGTCACAGGTACAACAGAATCGGATGATCGGGCTGAGCGTTTGTCTGCGATGGGCGTGGAGTTGGCTGCTGTCGCAGGCAAGCGCAAATCTGACCAAACACTGCTGCTTGTAAGCGGTTGGGTCGCATCCTGGGGAAGGCCACCCCTTCCAGTCACAACAAATGTATTACCTTTACTCACCTCACAGGCTGCCGCAATTCGAGTATTCGGATCAATCAGCACAGTCGGTAAATGAACAAGACCGTGAGTGGGATCCAGATTAAGGGCATTAACTTGGACAGTGCCATTAAACTCTGCCCCTAGAGCTGAACTGGCTGTAATATCACTTTTTGGGGTGAGCTGTGGGCGGAACTCAATGCCAAAAAGACTGTTAACATTCACAATGACTCGGCCACCTCGATTATTAACCGAGTTAGCAGTAATATCACTGTTCTCCAGGGCTGGCGCTACGAGGAACGGAGTATTGAGGGTGATGTTGCCTCCTGTCGCACTCCCCTGAGCATTAGTGCTGACCAAGCTGCCATGTCGCATGAGGATGAGGTCTGAGGCATGGAGGGTAATGTTGCCACGTGAACCGCCCGCACTGTCTGCTACGATCCTGCCGCCCTGATCCAACGCGAGCGATCGTACGTCTACCTGAATGTTACCTGCTGCACCTTTCCCAGGCGGTAGGAGATTTTGGCTTTGAAAATTACTTACTCCAATCGCTGCCCCATTTTGAATGCTTAACTGATCAGCAGCGACTGAGAGATTGCCCCCATTGCCTGTCCCTGCGATAGCGCTAGCAAATAACCCACTGCGCGTACTTGCCGATGTGCCCTCTAGCAGTATGGTTCCACTACGGACAGCGAGATTACCAGCATTGCCTGAGCTAAATGTAGTGCTGCCAATCTGGGCTCCATTGAAAAGCTGTAAGCGATCGGTTTCAACCGTCAAATTGCCGCCATTGCCTGTTGCCCCAGTTTCTACCTGTGCCGTTATACCACTAGGATTACCTTGCGTCGACGTGCCAGAAAGGGTCGCATCGGTTGCTTTAATGCTTAAGGTGCCAGCATTGCCACTGCTAAACGTACTTGCAGAAATTGTTGCCCCATCGCTAATCTGCAGGTTTTGGGCTGTTACGGTCAAATTGCCACCAGTGCCTTTAGCGCCCGCCTTTACCTGAGCGAACAAGCCACTAGGGTTGCCTTGGTCAGAGGTACCTGCTAATTGGATCGTCTGAGCATTAACGGTAAGGGTGCCTGCATTCCCACGGCCTAATGTATTGACCGAGACAGTACCTCCCTGAGTGGCTTGCAAGCTCTGGGTGTTAATCACGACAGTGCCCCCATTGCCTGTTGCCCTGCGTCCGACTTGGGCAAATAAACCACTAGCATTGCCGTCGATCGAGGCACCGGTTAACTGAATGTTCGTAGCGTTAAGGGTAAGGGTACCCGCATCTCCTATACCAAAGGTGCTCGTAGAAAGATTTGCCCCACCCGTAACCTGGAGTTGCTCGGTGTTGACCGCCATGTTGCCGCCATGCCCAGTCGCCCCCAAGAAAACGGTCGAGAATAGCCCACTCGAAGAGCCATCCAGTGGCGATTGCCCACTCAAGGCAATCTCTGTCGCCTGCACGGTTAATTTGCCAGCATTGCCAACATCAAAGGTGTTGGTAGACACGACGCCCCCATCAGCAATCGACAGGTGTTGGGCTTGCAACGTCAAATCACCACCGTTCCCAGTCGCACCTGGTAAAACGAAGGTGGATATACTGCTCAGACTTTCATAGCCCACAAAGGCGCTGCCCCTGACTTCGATGTTGGGTGCTTGTACCGTCAGCGAGCCAGCAGTTCCAGCACCAAAGGTCGTAGTAGCAATACTGCCACCATCTATTACCTGAACAGAACCTGCTATCACAGTGAGGTTCCCGCCGCGACCTGTTGCATTAGGATTGGTATCTGTGATGATCGAACTCGTAACCAGATTGTTGGGATCAAAGCCCGATAATTTTAGTGTTGCTGCTGCTCTAATAGTGATAGGTTCCCCAGTTCCGCTGCCTAACGTATCACTAATGATCAGAGAACCATTATTGATACGTACGTTTTGTCCCTGGACTTGGATCGCTCCCCCGGTTGAGCCACTTGCATCTAGCAAGGCCGCTTGAGATAGCGCAATGTCACCAAAACTGTTCACGCCCTGATAGTCAAAACTCCACCCAGACGCGCTGGGGGTGATGGCGACAGTGCCTGTGTTCCCAACACTGCCAACTTCGACTCGCCCACTGGGAGCAATAAGGTTGCCACCCATGATCGAGACAGGGCCGCCAATTAAGGCCAGCGTTTTCCCTGGCTGCACCGATAGCGCCCCTGATGGTGATGGCTGACTATGATCAAACGCACCTGATGCATCAAAACTCAGGTTATTGCCCGGGCCTTGCACCTGAATGCTACCAGGGTTAGGACCATATTGAAGACCGATCGGTGCGCTGACAGTGAGTAAAGGAGAACTTGTGGGAGCGACTGCGCTAAACTGGCTGCCATCCGCAAAGATGAGACTATTGGCCGTGCTGGCGGTAAATGACCCACCTAAATTAAGGCTGGCATTAGGGCCAAAGAGAATACCACTGGGGTTGATGAGAAATAAATTTGCGCCACTGCTCGCGCCGACCACGCTTAATTGACCGTCAATATTCGATAGCGCTCCCCCTGTAACCCGCGAGATAATATTTTGGATACCCGTTAGACCCGTCGTATCAAACCGTGCCTCTCCACCAGTAAGTACAGAAAAGCGACTGAAGCTATGGAATAAATTCCCCCCAGCAACAGTGCCCCCCTTGATTGTACAAAGCCCACCAATACAGGGATTTGTCAGCTGTCCATTGACCTGAGTTCCCACTGTGGCATCACCAGCCACTTGCGCTTGTACTGAAGTTGGCAACAGGTAACCGCTCAATGTCACCAGCAGTATCGAAAGGGAATAGCCAGCAAAAAGTATACGGTTGGGAATAATCATATGAGAGTCCTTAGCTGGGTATGAACGCATAGCAGCTAATACTGTTGTCAGCCCTTACCCAATCAATAATGTTGTTGATGGAATTCCTTCTACAAATTCAAAGCACCCGCTCAGACAACGAAAAGGCTTAAGTTTGAGCGTTGATAGCCAAGAATGCCCAACTTGGTTGGTCAAACAACACGCAAGCCATTGCGGTTTTTATAGAAATTGCTGATCAATAAAAAGCAGAACAAGCAAAGGCTGCTTATCCTGCATTCACTCAAGTGATTTGGCTGAAGCAATTCTGCAAACCAACCATTGACAAGCGCTCCCTTTGAATTACTAGACATGGAAAGGGATCTCCTGATTCTGGCTTCTGCCAGGTGAATCCGTGCTAACAGTGCGGAATGGGTCTGCCTTCTTTTCTGCTGCCGATTGCGTCTAGGGGAGTGTTGCTGATACAGATCCCTAACCAGCAGAGCTTTAGGTACAAGTGCTCTCCGCTTACCCAACCACACTTCCAAAAGCTCACAGAATCTATGAGAGCAGACTTAGTAGAGTGCTGATGGCGCTACTACCGCTGCCACTACCACCATTACCATTGCCATCGCCACTACCACCACCGTTGACCTTAGGCGCACCACCACTCAGTAGTTCTTGCTGGCATTCTGACAGCGGCGTCCAAAGGCTTGAGGCCGCTTGATTAACGTTGAGTTGACTCGATTTTGTTTTCATGATGGGTATTCTGCTTGATTTGTTGTTGTTTGTTGGTTGTCAAGAGGCATCGCTATCACACTTGAGTGCTTGAGACAATTGCTGGGCGATCGCTTCCTATCGCAACGACTCACTTTAGGCGCGACGAGCTAGCTGCAAATACAGCCACTACTACCACTGCCATTGCCATTGCCACCGCCACCGCCGACCCTAGGAGCACCACCACTCAGTAGTTCTTGCTGGCATTCTGGCAGCGGCGTCCAGAGAGTAGTGGTTGCTTGATTAACGTTGAGTTGACTCGATTTTGTTTTCATGATGGGTTGTTCCGCTTGATTTGTTGTTTGTTGTTTGTTGAGAGGCACTGCTATTACATTTGAGTGCTTGAGACAATTGCTGGGCGATCGCTCCCTGTTGCGGCGACTCACTATAGGTGCGATGTGGTAGTTGCAAGTACAGCTACCCCTACCATTAATATTGACTTTGGGTTTGCCACCACTCGCAGTTCTCGTCGCTATTTTGGTAGCAGAGCCTAGAGGGCAAGTATCAGTTGCGGGTTATATCCTGAAGCTCACCCATAAGGCTTACTGATCCTAGATGGTTAGTGTTAGCACAATGGAGCTACCACTACCGCTACCACCACTACCATTACCACCGCCACCGCCATTGAGAATAGGAGCCCCACCACTCAGTAGTTCCTGCTGGCCTTCTGACAGCGGCGTCCAAAGGGTAGTGGTTGAGGAAATGCTGTTATTCTTAATCGTCACCATTGCTTTCATGCGCTGTCTCCAAGTGATATCGTTTCTGACTAGGGAGGATTAACTTCCACACAGCTAACATATCGCTTGCAAGTCTTATTTTTTGCAAAGTTATTAATAGAATTTAGGTCTCATTAAGACGTACTTTCATCGGTATAATCTAGCGAAATTACTGATGCTTCATCGAAAATTTATCTGTGCAAGTAACCTGGATTTCTAAACACCGTAAAAATACAGAAGAACGAAGAGAAGAGTAGGCTTTTACTGGTTCTCTGTGTGTTCCAGGCTCAGTGATTTTGTGGACGATTCATGCCTATAGCATTTACAAAGTTTTATACAGGTACAAGTATTTGGCTAGAAAATCTGAGGTAGCGCTTTGAGTAGAACGCGCTGAGAGGTCTGGGTACTGCGATCGCGCCTGCTATTTTTTGCGGTTCGTTGGAACACTAGGGGGTGAGCTTGTTTTTTCTACGCTTACCTTCAACTCACCTATGCGCTATCCGGCAGTTTTACAGCATTCTGAAGAAGATTGTGGTGCAGCGTGTCTAGCCACGATCGCCCAATACTATGGGCGGATCTTTGCCCTGAATCGAATGCGCGAACTGATTGGCAATGGGCAATTGGGTACGACGCTACTGGGTTTACGTCGGGGAGCCGAAACCCTGGGATTCAATGCACAAGCAGCTAAGGCGACCGATCAACTCATCGATCAACTCCATGCGGCACCGTTGCCTATGATCATCCATTGGAAAGGGATTCATTGGCTAGTACTGTATGGGCAACAGGGCAAGAAGTATGTGGTGGCCGATCCTACCGTAGGTTTGCGTTACCTAACTCGCCAAGAGTTGCTGACTGGCTGGGCTGACCGGGTGATGCTGCTGTTGGAGCTTGATCCAGGGCGCTTTTACAGCCAGCCAAGTGATCGCGTGAGTGGTGTGACGCAGATTCTGCGCCGGATCTGGCCCTACCGAGGCATTCTTGGGGAAGCACTACTGCTGAATATCGTCATTGGGCTGTTCTCACTAGCAATCCCTTTCTTAGTGCAACTACTGACAGATGATGTGCTGGTGAGGCAGGATACGCAATTACTAAACCAGGTGGCGATCGCGGTAATTGTGATCAACAGCTTAAGTAGCGCATTGGAATTAATCCAGTCGTCTCTTATTGCCCACTTTGCTCAACGGTTGGAGTTAGGACTCGTGCTTGACTTTGGGCGGCAGATTCTACGCTTACCGTTAACCTATTATGAGTCTCGCCGTAGTGGAGAGGTAATCAGCCGCTTACGGGATATTCAGCAAATTAATTATCTCGTTTCTCAGGTCATTGTTAATCTGCCCAGTCAGTTTCTCATTGCCCTTGTCTCACTAGGACTCATGCTCATTTATAGTGCATCACTGACCGGATTAGCGATCGTGTTAACGTTCCTGATGTCTGTTTCAACAGTATTATTTTTACCACTTTTAAAGCAGAAAACGCGGCAGATGATGACAACCGATGCCGAAAATCAACACATTTTAGTTGAGACTTTTAAGGGTGCAACCACACTTAAAACGATCAATGCTGCGCCACAGTTTTGGGAAGAATTTCAAAGCCGTTTTGGGCAAGTGGCACGGCTCACTTTAGAGCGTATTCAAATTGCTATTTTTAATGGCGTTTGCTCACGTTTGGTCTTTAATGTTGGCACGATTGCACTCCTCTGGGTCGGTAGTACGATGGTCATGCGACGGGAGTTAACCATCGGTCAACTGCTAGCGTTCAATACAATGAGTCGCTATGTCAGCGTCTTTATGTTCACGGCGATCGGATTAGCGGATGAATTTACTTACACTCGTGTGGCGGCTCAGCGATTAGCTGCAGTCATTGAAACGACATCAGAAGTTTCAGAAACAACCAACTACCCTTGGACAACGATTCCCGATCAGGCTGATATTGTCTGTACCAAACTCAATTTTTGCCATCCTGGTCGAGTCGAGTTATTGCGAGATTTTTGCCTGACAATTCCTGGTGGTTTAACCACAGCGTTAGTGGGTCGATCGGGCTGTGGCAAAAGTACGCTGGCAAAACTGATCGCCAGTCTTTATACACTGCAGTCCGGAACGATTCGCTTTGGGCCTTACAACCAGGAGGATCTCGATCTGGAATGCCGCCGCCAACAAGTGGTACTTGTACCGCAAGAGGCTCACTTTTGGAGTCGATCAATTCTGGCTAACTTCCACTTAGCCCATCCCCATGCAAGTTTTGAAAGCATTGTTCAGGCTTGCCAAATAACGGGTGCCGATGAATTTATTAGTGGGCTACCAGATACCTATCAAACGGTGTTGGGAGAATTTGGCTCAAATCTTTCCGGTGGTCAACGGCAACGCCTAGCGCTGGCTCGAGCCCTAGTGGCAAGCCCAGCAGTTCTCATTTTGGATGAGTCTACTAGCGCTCTCGATCCGATCTCAGAAGCAGAGGTGCTAGATAAAATTCTGTTCTATCGCCAGGGTAAAACAACAATTCTGATTAGCCATCGACCGAGAGTAATTGGGCGTGCTGATTGGCTGGTAATGCTTGACAAAGGCCAGGTAAGCATTCAAGGAAAACCTGATAACCTGAAAGCCCAAACAGGTAAGCACCTCGACTTTTTGAACCCCTAGGACACGCCTTAAAGGCTGTACTAGATTTACCGAAGAATTGCGTGTCATTTCATTGGAGCAGTTTTTCCTTCAACTTGGCGGGAGCTTTGCTGTTGCCAAAGACGATCGCCTATCAACTACAGGGAAACTTCGCTCAGAGATTACAAAGCTGCTCGCTGCATGACGGATGAATAATCCAGTTATCGTAGCTGTTCGCTCGCGTTGAGTGATCAGTGGTTGGCATCCTCCTACAATGCAGTGAAAGTTTTTTCCTGCCTGCCACCGACAAATTCAAACGCTCTACAACCGTGTATTGGAGGTAAACCGATTAGGCTGGTAGTGTTGAACCGGGAGGGCGATCGTTAGGATCAAGTTAAGTATTACGACTCCGCACGATCCACTGATCACTAAACAATGTCGCAGTCCTGTGAACTTTGTCAGCGAGAGATGTCCGCTCTCACCGAACACCACCTGATTCCTCGTCAAAAGACGAAACGCAAGGGTCTTGCCCCCAGCCGCACCATTCAAATTTGCTCCGCCTGCCACCGACAAATCCACACGCTTTACGACAACTCCCATTTGGCACTGCACTTGAATACTCTGGAGAAACTGAAGCAAGACCCACAGCTACAGAAATTTCTGTCCTGGGTTTACAAGCAAGACCCAAATAAGCGAGTGAAGATAGATCGACAGCGTTGAACCCTGCTGAAGCCGTTAAAATTGGTTCTAGATTGGCAATCTGCTGCAGGTGAACTGGAACAGTGAATTTCGCGGCTTCAGTTCACCTCATTTGCTCAAGGAATGCTGGTTTGATCGCCTTATTGAGGCGATCGCTGAGAAGAAATTGATTTTCACTCCTGATAATGAATCGCTAACTTCGAGAGGCTTTGTTGCATGAATGATTTGAGAACGCTTCTCCCCCATGTTGTAGTCATAAATCAGTTTTCTACTCGATAGCTGTCAGGCTTACCCAATTGAATCATGCGATTCAGTGCTGCACATTTGAGGAATAACTCAACAGCTTGGTTATCAAAGCGTCGTCGTCGCAGTGTTGAACCAAAGATCGTCTTGAAGCGAAACATGGTTGTCTCAGCCAAAGAACGGCGGTGATAACCACTCTCTTGCTTCCACTGCTGACGTCCAACTTGCTTAATCCGTTCAAGGACTTGATTACGGGGATGGGTCTGCTCACCCTCAGGGGCATCTTCCCACATCACCGCATCTTGGCGAGGAGGAATTGTGGGGTTCGCTTTGCGTGCAGCAATCTTGTCATAGCACTTGCGTTTGTCATAAGCTCCATCGCCTGAGACCTGCTCAATCTCCTGCTCAATAGCGTCAATGAGATCACCAAAGGCTTCATCGTCACTGACATTGTTGGTACTGGCAACGGCAGCGAGGATCTCTCCGGTTGATTCATTGACTCCGACATGTAACTTGCGCCAAGTGCGTCGCTTATCCACCCCATGCTGGCGCACTTTCCATTCTCCTTCTCCATAGACCTTGACTCCAGTGGAATCAACGACCACATGAATGCCTCCTTCAGTCGGTGCCACTGGCATTGCAACACTCACCTTGCCCATGCGTCGCGATAACGTACTATGGTCTGGCACTGCCAGGTCAATCCCCATCAGGGCAAACAAAGACTCTAGAAATCCTTCGGTTTGCCGTCCAGCCAAGTTGAACAACGATTGTACTGTTGCCATCAAGCCAATGGCTCGGTCGCTATAGTGCTTGGATGCTCCCCGTCGTCCACTTTTTTGGGCATTGATCCACTCCTCAATCACCGATTCGTCGATCCAAAAGCTGATGCTGCCTCGTTGTTTCAGCGCTGTATCATACTCACTCCAGTTGCGAACTCGATAGGATGGTTTGAGCTTCGTCTTCATCGCAACACTCAGCGTACTAGAGCCGTTTAATCTCGTTATTCTACCCCCTATCTCATATCTTTTATGCAACAACGCCACTTCGAGATATTCGCTAAATTTCTAAATCCTGAAGATTGGTTTTGCGTTACACCAGTAGGTGGTGTTTGGATGTTGGCTGAAGCCCGTGAAATTGAACTATAAGCGCTTGGGACTCCTGTTACTCGCGATTCTGCTGGTTATTTCGTCCTGGGTAGGCATCGCTGTCGCTCGATCCGGGCTGGAGGTGCGATCGTTCCAAAAAGAGGGAGTTCCTCTGCTCTACCTGGCTCCTCAAGGGGCAAAGGCAGTTCCAGGAGTCCTTGTGGCACATGGGTTTGCAGGCTCCAAACAGTTGATGCTGGGGTATGGACACGTCCTGGCTCATGCGGGTTATGCAGTCATGCTCTGGGATTTTGACGGGCATGGCGCGAATGGAACTCGCTTAGAGCGTTATGAGCTACAGCAGAATCTGGATGTGGCTTTGCAAGCTCTCCTGGAACAACCCCAGGTTGAACCAAGTCGCTTGGCATTGCTGGGGCACTCGATGGGTAGCGGTATTGTGATGAATGCTGGCATTCGTGAGCGCGTTAGCGAAGCTGACCGAAGGTATCGCTTTGCGGCAACCGTTGCGATTTCTCCAACAGGGGCAAATGTAACTCCCCAAGCGCCCCGAAATCTGCAACTACAGGCAGGCAGTGGAGAGGGAGGATTTGTGAGCAATGCCGAACGATTGCTGGCACAGGCGGGGGGAGAAAACACAAACCTGGAAACAGGGCAGGGGCGAGAACTGGTTGTGATTCCAGGTGTTGAACACATTACAATCCTGTTTAGTGACAGGAGTCATCAGGCAGCACTGCGGTGGCTAGATGCCACATTTGGAAAATCCAACGATAGTCAGTATCGCGATTTGACGCGTCAACGCTACCGCGATCGCCGCATAGCCTGGTATGGACTGCACCTGTTAGGTTGGTTAATCGGATTAGCCGCAATCTCCCCCCTCCTAATTCACCCTCCATTAATCGCCACAAAAATAGCTCCTATTCGACGATGGGCAGGCTTAATTGTTGCACCGCTGGCGGCAACCGCAGGGTTAGTCGTGCTGAGTCAGCAGTTTGAACTCCAGAATTTGGGTGGTGTTCAAGTTGGTGGAGCAGTTGGAGTCTGGTTTTTGATTGCTGGATTCACCTGGCTGGGAGTGCTGGCGCGTCTACCTCGCCCTACCCTGCGTGCCGTTGGGCTGAGAGTTGTGCTGTTTATCATCCTCTGGATTGCCTTTGGTGCAATGGCACAGATGACTTGGCTTCAGTGGTGGCTGATTCCAATTCGACTCAAAGTGTGGGTGCCCGTGGCGATCGCCTGTTTCCCCTGGTTTTTAGCAGCGGGAATCGTGCAAGAGAATATTGGGGTTGGCAAACGTATTCTCTGGTGGCTGGGACAGAGCGTCGTCCTGATTGGCGGCTTCGTGTTGACGCTTAATTTTCTGCCGCAATTGGGATTTATGTTTTTGCTGTTGCCGCTATTTCCGCCACTGATGGGAATCTTGTCTCTGGTTGCAGGTTTATTGAATCGAGCATGGGTCTATGCGATCGGCTCTGCTTTATTTTTCGGGTGGTTACTGGCAGCAGGTTTTCCCCTCTCTGCTTGAGGTCATAAGACCGTTAGAATTTTGGTAATGAGATCAAATCAGAAACACCAATGCCAAAGTCCATTGCTTTTGAAAAACAGTATCCAATCATCCACCGTTTTGTTGAAGAAATTGGCTGGATCGAGATTGGGCAGCATGAGATGATTCCTGCTTTTGTCCGAGCATATGATCTTGGTGGCACTGTTTATGAAGGCAAAGATAGCTACCCCAGTTTAGAAACTGCACTACAGGATCTGGAAGCAGGAATTAAAGCCTATCTAGATGAGCATGGCATTTAGCACTGTCTGCGAGAGGAGCAGTCAAGGAATTAGGCGATCGCTATCCTGGATGAGATTGAACGGGAATTGAGCCGGTGTTTCAGACCTACTGGGCGAGTTTGGTTTAGTTCTATACAAAACAAACTCTTGCTTAAACGAAACTTATGAATACTTTCTCTGATGTAACTTGCGCTTTTTCAACAGCATTAACCGTTGATGCTTCAACGATCGCAAGCAACACCCGTCTTTCTAGCAAATCTTGAGACCACTTGAATCGGGTTTCCGAAAAGCAACAAGCTCGGCTGTAGTATAATGTAGTATAAGGTGCTGCGTGCCCTAACCTGTAGAGCCTATATACGAGTACGAGAGGAAACGTGCCACTGCTTGCAGTGGGCGCTTGTGAACGGGTGAGACACATTCAGAAACTCGGTTCTGCAGCCTGCTTCAACTTAAGCAGAGAATGTTTCCGAATATGTTTTGCAAAGAACCTGGGAGGTGGGCTTAGAAGTAGACATCCTTGAGTGTGTAATAACGCACCAGCGGAGCGCCCCAAGTAACTGAGAAAGCACAATGCTCCCAAAACTTGCACACAGGGGATTAACAGTGTTGAGTGGTTTGAAGATAAAAGATAAGTGAGGTGATGGGAAGTGGAACAGTCCAAATTGATCAAAATTAGCAAATACCTGAGTAAACATCTGCGACACGCGCCAGAACGGATTGGGCTGACTCTGGCGATCGGGGGTTGGGTGAACGTCGATGATCTGTTATCTGCCTGTGCCGCCCATCAGTTTCCCATCACGCGTGCTGAGTTAGAAGAAGTCGTCGCCACCAGCGATAAACAGCGATTCTCATTCGATGAAACCAAGACTCGGATTCGAGCCAATCAAGGACATAGCGTTGACGTTGATCTAGAACTACAGCCGCAAATCCCACCGGATGTGTTGTATCACGGCACAGGTGAACAATCGGTGCCTGCAATTTTACAATCAGGGTTGCTCAAGATGTCACGGCATCATGTGCATTTGTCCAAAGATATAGAAACGGCTCGAAAAGTTGGCATGCGGCATGGTCGTCCTGTGATTTTTGCGATCGCTGCTACTGCAATGCAACAAGCTGGGTTTACTTTCTACTGCTCAGATAACAGTGTTTGGCTGGCCGATCAGGTTCCACCCCAGTATTTAAAGATCCTAAGTCCTGAGTGATAAGGAGATGAAGCATGCAATTACGCCGATTTGATAGCCTTCAAGCATTCTGCGATCGCGCTCAGGCTTATTTACTCCAGTACGAGGCAGAACACAATCTGTTGCTCGGTATCTTGCATACGCTACGGCATTACCCAGAGCGGTATCCTGAACCGCCTTACCTGGCGATTGTGGAAGCCGATTATAGAGTTTTGGCTGTCGCCATTCGCACCCCTCCCTACAAGCTGGTGCTGTCCAAAGCAATGGACTTAGAGGCGCTCCAGTTAATTGCCCATGATATCCAGGAATATGGGAAGCCCATTCCCGGTGTCAGTGGGTTAGTGGCAGAGGTGACAACGTTTTTGCAATCATGGCAGGCTCTGACCGGACAGACCTACCGAAGGGCGCTGGAAATGCGAATCCATCAACTAACCCATGTTGAACCAGTAACAACGGCAAAGGGGCATCTCAGGCTTTCTACGGAAGACGATCGCCTGTTACTACTGGACTGGTTTAAAGCCTTTGTTGCTGAGATCGGTGAAGTGGTGAGTGAAACGCCTGAAAGGATGGTAGAGATTGGATTGAAACGCCAGAGTGTGCATCTTTGGGATGACGGTACTCCCGTTTCTTGGGCAAGTGGCAGCCAATCTTTACCAACAGCGGCTCGCATTGGTCCCGTTTATACGCCACCAGAACATCGCCGCAAGGGCTATGCAACCGCCTGTGTCGCTGCTTTGAGCCAGAAATTCTTAGACCAGGGATGCGAACTGACAAGTCAGCGCTTGCGCTATCGCTGCTTTCTGTTTACAGATTTAGCCAACCCAACATCCAACCGCATTTATAAACAAATTGGGTATCACCCCGTCTGTGACTGGCACGATTATTCATTCACTGCCGAGGAGCAACCATGACCATTTACTTCTACGTCGAGCGAGAAAAGCCTTACGGTTGCTTCTCTAACTTCTCAACGCAGGTTTCATGCTGGGCGAATTGTATTGGGCGACAAGTGTTCGCGAAGCGTTTCCGTAGGAAAAACATTACTTCCAGGCACAGAAATTCGTTGATACTCCATACCTGGAAAAAGTACGGCAAACGAAAACGCCCAAGGATGCAGCCAATATGGGGCGCGATCGCTCCTTGCCACTGCGGTCTGATTGGCAGCAGGTAAAAGATGATGTCATGCGAAAAGCAGTCCTGCAAAAGTTCAAAACCCATGCAGACATCCGAGAAATTTTGCTGGCAACTGGCGATGAAGTGCTAGTGGAGAACACCTCGATCGATTACTACTGGGGCTGTGGCAAAGATGGCAGCGGCAAAAATAAACTGTGGCAGATTTTGATGGAAGTGCGTGAGCTTTTACGCAACGAGACTTGATAGATGTCAGTGAGAGGAAGGGGGGAGGCGATGATGCACTTAACTCAATACGATTACTATTTAGTGCTTGATCTAGAGGCGACCTGCTGTGATCAAGCAACGATCAAGCGGCACCAGATGGAAATCATTGAAATCGGAGCCGTGATGGTTGAAGCACAGGGATTAGCTGTGATTGAAGAGTTCCAAACGTTTATCAAGCCTATTCGCTATCCTGTTCTCACAGAGTTTTGTAAGTCATTAACCTCAATCACACAAGAACAAGTTGATCAAGCTCCAGGTTATGTAGAGGCGATCGCCCTTTTGAAACAATGGTTGTCCAATTACCCCAATGCTGTGTTTGGTTCTTGGGGAGACTACGATCGCAACCAATTCAAACAAGATAGCAAGTTTCATAACATTCCGTTCCCGATTGCCTATCCGCACGTCAACCTCAAACAGTTGTTCAGTGAGGTTCAAGGTTTGCCTAAGCGCTATGGGATGGCAGAAGCCCTACAACTGGCAAGCATTGCACTGGAGGGAACTCATCACCGGGGCCTTGATGATGCCAGAAATATTGCTAAATTGCTGCCGTTTATTCTTGGTAGACAGCAGCTAAACCAGCCCTCAACCGCTTAATTGACACTTCCCGTCTGAACATCCCAAAGCGTAGTCGTTCCATCATGGCTAGTGGTTGCAAGAATGCGTCCATCTGGACTAAAACAGATCGAGTAAATACAGCTTTTGTGTCCCGGCAAAATGTTGAGACAAGCAGACCGCGCAATAGCGTTTAACGGCGCTGCTTTTTCTCAAAATATTGCTGGTGGTCTTCCGTTGCTAACCAGTAGCGTGAGGCGGGTTGAATAAGCGTGACGATCGGTTTTTCATACTTGCCAGAACGTTCTAGTTGCTCTTTAGAACGTCCGGCAATATCTGCTTGTTCTGGGATGTGGTAGAAAATCACAGAGCGGTATTGTTCTCCCCGATCTGCACCCTGCCGATTGAGACTGGTAGGGTCGTGGCTTTGCCAAAAAGTATCGAGCAATGCTTCGTAGCTGACAACAGCCGGATCATAATCCACCTGGCACACTTCAGCATGACCAGTAATGCGGGAAAGTACGTCCAGGTAGCTGGGATTTTCAAAATGTCCACCCATGTAGCCTACAGAGGTTGAACGTACACCGTTCACCTTGCGAAAAGCGGCTTCAACGCCCCAAAAACATCCAGCCCCAAACGTTGCTTCCATGTGTCTGTTCTTTCCTTTCAATCAAAATCTGTTTGCCAGTCGGGATGGCGATGATGCTCAAATAACCGGGTAATTTGGCTTGGCACCACGCGCGAAACCGATAAGGCTGTTGGAATGTCAGCTTCGGCAAAAAAGGTGGCGTCTTCGGTTTCAATGCTGTTTACAGGGGAGCCGCTGATGAGTTCACAGAGAAAAAACAGCTTGTAGATGTGATATTCAAAGGGGGGATGATCATGGCGCGGATGATTGCGATCGTACAGCGCCAGTAACTTCACCGCCCGTGTTTGATAGCCCGATTCTTCGTAAACCTCTCGCTCAACTGCCTGGCTTGGTGGTTCTCCCACATCCACATAGCCGCCTGGTAGCGTCCACAACCCATCAAACCGTTCCTTCACGAGCAGAATTTTGTCGTCCTGAAACACCGCGCCGCGAACATCCACTTTGGGAGTCGCGTAGCCGGTTTCTTGTTTGAAGAGGTCGAGAATTGCCGCTGACTCCAGGTTAGACTCCGTTGCCATCATGTCAGCCGCAATGTGCTGCACCTGCTGGAAGCGATCGACATCAAACGGATTTTGGCTGTAGGTTAGCCCCGTTTGTGCGATCGCTTGTAGTTTCTGTGCCCACTCCAACCATTTCACAGCCATTTTCACGCTCCCAGAATGTTTGATGGATACCCCCTCATTCTCTGCTAAACGTTACAAGATCTAAATCAAGCTTGAATAATTATGGCCTTTCCTGCAATTGATGCCGCAACTGCTGAAGCTGCTTGAGGATCTGGGTGCGATGGCTGGCTAACTTCATCCAACGAGGGAGCCGGACTGCTATGCCATGATGATTTCCTTTGCTCCCCTGCCGTTCTCGCACAGTAGCGCTAATATACGTTCCCAGCCAATTTAGATGCGCTTCGTTGTACGCCCATAAAACTTCTCCACAGCACGGCATCTGTAACCAGAGCGGCAACCCAAAAAGCGGATCGACCGCACCGTTATACTTGCGATACTCTGTCCACCAGGTACCAATCCACCAGGGCATCGGTTTTTGCTGCTTGCCTACGCGTGATGCCGTGCGGGTGTAGCTACAGTGAGGACAGGCAATCCGCCAGGTCAGACGCTCATCCAGGCAGCGAGACAGCACTGGACGATCGCACTGAGGACAGCGCACCCAAATTGCGTGTTCAAACTCTGATAGGCAGGTTGTATAGTCTCTAAACCGGAGCGCCATCATGCCATCCTAATCTGATGTTATTTGCCAACAGCTTTGAAACGGGCGAAAAGAGCAGGCAGGTAATCAAAATAGCGATCGCCGCTCAGATACATAGCATCAATGGTACAAACGCCACAGCCGAGCGATCGCCCATTGAGGTAATCGGTCAAGCGACTGGAGGAAACACCCGCCCAGGGAAAATGTCCCGGTGGTGCAGCGGTTGTGTAGTTCAACTCCGTATCCAGGAGCCATGATGCAGCGCTGAATTCTATCCCAATGGCATCATTGTCAGCCAAAGGCTTCGTTCTGCGCCATCCCACCGTTTTGGCAAAGCGCTCGGTTTGTTCTTTAGGGTTCCTGGAACCTTTGGCGGCTTGTTGCCAGAGCCGTTGTTGAGCCGTTAAGCCAAACCGACCACCGCTGGCGTTGGACCAGAGCGTATCAATGGTTCGCAAATCTGCCAACGGTAAGCGAGCCAAAACGCCTTTGCTGCTAAATAATAAATCTCCGTCGGGTTTGGCTAACCGTTGAAAAATTGCTCGCGTTTCAACATCGGCTGCCTGCCAATCTTTGGCTGCCAAAAGGCGTTGCAAACGGCTGTAGTTGATCCGCCATTTGGAGGCAGCTTTCGGATCAGGACTCACATCAAAGGTAAAACTGGCAAGAAGCTCCTGAAACGTCTGCCGAATCGGTGCTTTTGCATTGGCATACCCCGCCGTAACGCGAAAAACATACCGTCCATCGGGACTGCGAAACAGCACATTATCAGCGTCATAAAGTCCCGTGGAGGAATAGGCGATCGCAGTCTGCTCTGCCACCTTGAGCGGACGATCGTCCTTCCGGCTGAGTTCGCCTTTCCAGTAGGCAAGCGGCAACTGTTTGAAATTGTTGTAAACGGTGATGCGGATGATAGGAGGCGTTTCTGGCAACGACTCCCGCTTCATAAAATCGGCTTGCTGCCAAATTTCCAAAACTTCTAGCGGCAGGGCTGGTTTTGTCGATGGTTTGGCTTCGGATGGCGTGATGATGTAACCACTGGGAAAAATGGTACGAAACCCAAAGCGATCGCTCAGGTAAAAGACATCTCGGCGTGACACAGCAACGCTGGCGGGTGGATTGGCCGCAACTGCTTGATCCGAGCGAGTGTGTTCTGATAAGACGGTTGGCAAGAAAATCAACGGCGTGAAGCTGCCAGCAGTAACCAAGCAGGCTAACACACCAAGTAAACGAGTACGGTTCATACGGCTGACTGAAACAGGTGACGATTGAAAAAAGCTGGGTAGATGGCTTTCAAGAGACATTAAATTCAACGGGCGATCGGACGATTCCTTAAAGACTGCTGCTGTTGAGGCGGTTGCCCCAGAAACACAACCCGCACTTGCTGACGCTGAAAGAGACCGGGAACCTTCACTTGCGCTGTAGCTTGAGGCATGGCCCGACATCTCGCCACCATTGAATCTTCTGTATGAGCATTGAGCGCCGTTACATAGAAGGTGACGCGATTGCCTTGGATATCTGCATGAGACATCAGAGGCATCAGCTTGTCGAGACACCCTTGCAGCTCAAACTTGAGCATCACACGCGTCTCTGACCCTGTAACGGCATCACCCAGCGGAACCCGCACAGCCTGTACAGTCGTCACTTGCCCTTTGAGCGGGCTTAATCCCGTGGTGCGAGGCGGCAACGTTAACGTTTGAGCAGACACGCTGGTTGCCAACACCACAGAGGCAACCGTAAACCCTAGACCACGCAATAACATCGATCGTTCTCCTACAAACAAATTCATCAGCCATTCAGCATATTGAGCGTCTCTGCTGTAAGTCGATGTTAACGATGCAAGCCAATCCATCAACGTTGTGTTCCAAAATTTGAAACCATTTTGAGGAATCTTTGAAACCATTTTGAGGAATTACTGTCTGCAAGACTGGTTCTTATTTTTGTAACCATACCTGGGTTAATTCACGCTCCGGTTACGGTAGAAATCGCATCAAGCAATGTAATTCATTTTATGTTTGGAGTTTGTATGAACGTTGCCCCATCACCAAAGACTGCTCAATGGCTCAAACCGGGTGTCGCCACGATCGCCCTTTTGGGCTTCCTTACAGTTGGGATGCAAAGCCTCAATGCCATGCCAGTGAAAGCTGAAGCCAATCCATCTGTGCCAACGTTAAAGGGAGAACCTTCGACACAACGCCCATCAGCATTGACTCGCTTGTCGGGTTCAGTAAGAACTGCTGTTTTGCAAGCTCATGCGCGTGAATTTAACATTCCAATCAACAAACTACGCATGGTTTCGTTTAGTCAAGAAACCTGGTCAGATGGCTGTCTTGGCTTAGGTAAGCCAGAAGAATCGTGCCTTGCGTCTCTGGTGGATGGTTGGCGCGTCGAAGTTGGTCATGGTGCCGATCGCTGGTTCTATCGCACTGATCGCACCGGCAGTAACCTTCGTATGGAAAACGGCGACACAGTTGGATCCCTTCCCAAAGCTGTTGAGCGCAAAGTATTGGCAGTTGCCGCTAAAGATATGGGCGTTCCTGTGAAACAACTCAAGCTTGCAGCTGCTCGATCGCGCACATGGGATGGCTGTTTGGGTGTCGCTGGGCCGCAAACCATGTGTACAATGATTGGCATTCCTGGCTGGCAGGTGATTGTGTCAGGTCCGCAGCAGTATGGGGTCTACCATCTCAATCAAACCGCAACGGCGATCAAACGTAATCCCACGACAAGCGGCAAGGGAACGTTAGTGCCGTCCTTTTGGCAACCTGACTCAAACACAGGTGGGTCAACCACAGGCGAAATCATCTTTCAATCGACAACCAGCGGTGGCATTGCAGGACAGTCTTCCAAAACGTTGCTCATGAAAGATGGAAAAGTGATGCGAGTGGATCTGCGAAAGCAACCTCCAGTTCCACCAACATTAATTCGCCAGCTTTCGCCTGCTCAAGTGCAGGCATTTGTCCAACTTTTGCAGCAGAATGAATTTTCGGACTTCTTGGGCTTCAACTACGCAGTCACAGGTGGAGCAGATTTTTTCACAATCGCGCTCATGACTCCTGGAGGCGATCAAGGTACTCAATACGCCGATATGATTCAAGATGAGACACCTCCGAAACTTCAGCGGATTATTCAAGCCTGGAATCGTCTTACCAGCGTCGGTCGTCGTTAGACTGGTGAATTTCGTACAAGGCGGCACCCAGATTCGAACTGGGGATGAGGGTTTTGCAGACCCTTGCCTTACCACTTGGCGATGCCGCCGAAACTGCTAACAATGTACTGGAACTAAACTATACCAAATTTTGTTTGCTCTTGACCGATTTGGGTGAATCTAAATTGCGCTTTGAACGAACGTCATGGAAGTGAAGGCAGCAATGATCGACGAGCACGCTTACAGGCTAAATCAATCTCGTTAGCACTCTAAAAACGTCAAAGCACATTAACTAAACCAACTCAGAAGTGCCCTGTGGTCGCACAGTAGCTTTTGCCATATCTGTGTCCAATACACCACAGGTTTTCAGCTTATGCGGACTGTAAGTCAACGTACAAAATGCTTACAGCGATCCTCAATCGAGTTATCCACAGCTTGATTAGATGGGTGTGGGGTATGGGGTGTGGAGTGTGGTCAATGCACTAAAGCTGGCTGTAAGAAAGATTGACATCATGTGTGATTGAAATCACCTTCCATGCTGAGAGAGATCGCATCGAGGTGACTTAACCAAAGCTAACGTAAAGTCTACAGGCAGAGACCATGGGCGTGCTAATGTCTCTTTATACGCTTAGTATTAGTTTGTATAGAGATTAGTGCAGTTACTTTTTTATCTCTGTAAGATTGCTTAATAAGATTGCTATGAGTGTGCTCTCTGCTTTGCGTCTTGTCCAGCTAACCGATCTTCATCTCTTTGCGGATGGCGAGTATCAACTGCTTGGACTACCTACTACAGAGTCGTTTCAGGCTGTGTTGCATCAGGTGTCATTGCTACAACCGCAGCCTAATCTACTTTTGTTGACAGGAGATTTATCGCAGGATGGCAAGCCAGAGTCTTACAAACGACTACATACTGCTCTTCAGTTGCTGGGCTATTCAACCTATTGGTTGCCAGGTAATCATGATCGCTTGCTCGAAATGGAGGAATGTTTAGCTGGTGGAGTCATCTCAGCCCAAAAATCCTTTCAAATAGGTGGATGGCATTTCATTCTGCTCAATTCGCAGGTGCCGGGGTGTGTCCATGGACAACTGACTGGGGAAACTTTGGAATGGCTGGAGCATCAGTTAAATTTAGCAGGGGAACTACCCACTTTGGTTAGCTTGCACCATCCCCCATTTACTGTTGGTTCTGACTGGCTGGATAGCAGCACTCTGCAAAACCCTGAAGCCTTGTTTACGCTACTCGATCAGTATCCTCAGGTGAAATTGGTGCTTTTTGGGCACATTCATCAGGAATACAGTCGTATTCGGCGTGGAGTGCAATATTTAGGTACGCCTTCCACCTCCATCCAGTTTGAGCCGTATAGTTCGTTGTTTGCCCTGGATGAAGAACAACCAGGTTTCAGAATTCTTGATCTTTATCCTGATGGCAACTGGTGGACGACGGTTGTGCGATCGGGTTATGTGTCCAAGTGTGATTTAGCCGCAACAGGGTACTGATGGAAAAGGATGCCCCACCAACCCGTGATCAGCGACTGATGACCAGCTTCAGAAAAGGAATACAGAGGTACTGAAAGTTAAAGACTGCTCGGATCTGAAACCCTTTAGTTAGGGTTTACCAGGGATTGCCAATCATGGTGAAAGCAGCCCAGTAGTAGGGATGGGAGAGTTGGCGATCGCGCACCGCAAGACTAGCGGGTGGTAAAGGGATACCTTCGCCTGCCTCAATGCCCTGCAAGCGGCCGTTTTGCAGAAAGACTTTGCCGGTTGCCATCGCCAGTTGTGCCTGTCGAAGCGCTTCTGCTTTGATCCGCGCAGTGCGAAGGTCTTTGTAGAAGCCCGTCATGAGAGCCGTAGTAGCGGCATCACTGACGTACCAAAGGCTGGCGACGGCTGTTTTCACGCCTGTTTGCACAGCTAGCCCAGCAAAGCCCAATTCAGCTTCACGATCGCCCAGCGCTGTGGCACAGGCACTCAAGACCAGGAGTTCAATCTGCGGATCATTCCACCCAAGCTGGCGGACTTGGTTCAGGTGAAGCTTGTCATCCCAAAGCTGGATGTAGGAATTGTCGATCGCACCGGGATAAAAGTCGGCATGGGTGGCCAGATGAAGAATGCCAAAGGGCTGCTCTTTGCGAAAGGCTTTGAGGTTGTCGAGAGTGACGTTGTCATTGAAGGCAAGTCGTCCAGACCAAAGCTGGTTGACCAGGAGCGAGACTTCAACCGGCACAGCAGGTAACGGGGGTTGTTCTTGCGTGCTTTCCGAGATGCCAAGGCCCAAGACTTTCACCCCCCGGATGTCACGATAGCGCGTATCGCTAAGGCTGAGGCTGGGCATCACCCCCACACTATATTGCTCAATGAGAAAGTGTTGCCCATCGTTGAGCGCCGCTACGGGGAGCGATCGCAGCCCCGCGTCCATCAAAAAGACCAGGTTATTGATGCCTCTCGCTTGCAGGTCTGGGGCGATCGGTGCAATGAGCCATTGATAAAGCTGGCGGCTCATGCCCATATAGGTATTAGCACGCGTTTTGCGTGGATCAGAGACCTCATTACGGAATTGCTGCGCCAGGGCAAGGACGTTCGCGCGCGTAGCGTCAGGCAAACGTTTGCGGATGGCATCCCCTTTGGCGGTGATGACTACCAGTTCAAGCTGATCAGTGCTGCGAGCACCAGGGGGGTCGTCTACCTGAAGTGGCTGGGTGGGTGGGGTATCAGTGCTGTTGACAGTCGCAGGCACAAAGCTGATGTAGATAAAGGCTGGCTTAGCCCCAGTATCTTTCTCAATCCGTTGAGCGACGTCTCGCGGTTCTTCACGTTGTTTGGGGCGAGTCTCCTCCAACCCTAGATAGGATTCAAACGTGCGAGTAAAACGGTCTTCTGGAGTATCCGGCGTTAGTTGGAAGTTTGGCAGTGGCGTGACGTCGGGGTTGAGATCAGGTTTGGAGCAGGTTGTGAGCGCACAAGGATCTGAAATGGTGGGGATGGGCTCAGGCGTTGGAGCCTGAACATTGACCTGTACCTGAACTGGGTTGGACGTGGAAACCCTGTCGTTTGCTTGCAGCGTAAAGGCATTAAGCAGCCCACTGGCATTGGCGGGGGGAGTGTAGACCAGAACATCCCCTGGAGCGATCGTCGTGGTACCAGGAACAACGGGATTACCGTTAAGCGTCAACGTAGCACCAGAGGCGATCGAAGCAATGGTCAGTGTGGTCGTGTCCTGGTTCACGTCTGTGACGCTAGGGGCGATCGCAGCATAGCTAATGGTAAACGGCGTATTTTGAGTCGCGCCTGATAGCGTGGTATTGGCGCTTAAGGTCGGTGGCGTATTGACTGAGGTTAGAGCGATACCAGTAGCGGGTACGACAGTGATCGTGTTTGCCTGCACGGGAAAGGTGCCAGACGCAATCACATTGCCGCCACCCCGGTTGATTGCGCCTGCGGTACCGTTGGTGCTGGCTGTGCCAACCACAAAGGGCACGTTATCAGGGCCACCATCGTGTTGAATGGCGATCGTCCCACCTGTGTTGGAGCCCTGGGTGTCGATCGTGGTTCCTGTCTGCGTGCCCTGCACCAGTCCCGTCGCGGTCACTGTCACATCGCCGCCCGTACCGATGATATCGGTAATGCTGCTAATGCCACGGGTATCAATGCCAGTAAAGGTGATGTTGCTGCCCGGCACAGTCCCGGCGGTCAAGTTAACCGTGCCTCCCTGGTAAGCTGGATTAGCCGTTTCAGCCGCGTTGTCACCATTTGTAGTGTCGAGCGCAGAGGCATTGATGGCACCAGTGACAATACTGCCTCCCGCTTGCAGCGTGACATTGCCGCCCTGCGCCCCATAGCCGGTACCACCAGAGTAGAACGAGTTGATGTCGTTTGTGGTGATCGAGCCACCCGTTGTGAGGGCGATAGCGCCACCATTGATCGGTGCTCCAAAGATCGTACCTGTCGCTGAGGAGTCGATCGTGCCTGTCGTGATGTTACCAGGAGCAGACAGAATCACCGCCCCACCACTGTCAACCGTGCTACTGGTCGTGATGTTCCCCACAGTGATACTGGCAGGCGAAGAAGCCGTCCCTGGCGAGCTAAACGTTGTGCCTCCTTGCGTTTGGGGTGTGTTGGCAACTGCAACAGGGACCCCTGCACGCAAAATGAGTGCCCGTTCATTGGTCAACGGTGTGAAATCAGGATCGGCAAAAGGAATCGTCATGGGGCTATCAGGTCCAGTGATCGTAATATTGCCCCCCGTAATACTGCCTCCAGCTTCGACCTTGAGTGCGGCACCCGTGTAATTGCCAAAGTTGACATCTCCCGTTGAGGTCACAATCGGGTCATGAAGGCTAATAAAGGTTCCTGGCTGACCGGCTAGAGTCAGAACTGAGAAAGTTCCGTTGCTGCTAAAGTGAGCATCCCCAGAAATAATGCCATCGCTGACTAAGCTCAAATTTCCACCGCTCTGAAAGGGGGTGCTCTCTGGATGGTTGAGCGCCAGAATATCAATGCCCCGCTCGCCCTGAATGGTCAGCTTCCCGCCTGCTGTCGCGTTAAATGGGTTGGCAACGCTATCGCGAATTACCACCATATCGCGTGCCAGTAAATTCAAGTCGCCTGTCGTTTGTAGCTGGCTTTCCACTAGCGTGAGATTACGACTGGCATACAGAGTGCCTGTTTGAGCCGTAGCCGTGCGAACCACGACATCACCAGCCAAAACTGGCGTTCCTGAGCCAGTCAACACAACAGTGCCATCAGGATTCGTGCTCACGCCTGTCGCATTGCCAAAGTTACCGCCGGTCAGCAATTGCGGGAGCGTGGCGATCGGCAACGTCCAGACCTGCGGCAATGTCGCTGGCTGCGCGGGTGTCAGCGCTTGAATTTCCAGGCTCAGCAGGCTCCCAGGCTGGCTAAGCTTGACGAGACTCTGCCCCGGCACAGCAGCGGTCAACAGTTGCCCTCCGGGTGCCGAGAGTGTTCCTGTGCTGACGATCGTCCCCCCCAGTAGCGCCAGCGTTTGTCCTGAGGCGACAGCCAAATTGCCAAAATTGATGATGCTACCAGGTTGGTCGATCGTAAAGGCAAAGCTACCGGGTATCCCATTAAGTGAGGCGTAAGCATTGCTGCCAGTCGCGCTAAACCAGTTACTACCAAACCCGATGCCCGTCGCGGTTGTGGCGGTAAACGAGGCTGGTACGTTTAAGCTGGCATTAGGGCCAAACAGAAGGCCTGCCGGATTCAGCAGCACCAGGTTCGCGTTACTGCCCGTTACCTGAAGCTGCCCGTTGATAATGGAGGCTTCACCACCAACGACCCGTCCCAGAATATTCTGAATTTGGGGATTCGCCAGGAAATTCGCTGTTTCACTGGTAGAAAGGCCAAAGCGTTGGAAGCTTTGAAACAGATTGGTGCCAGATTGGGTGCCGCCGCCAATGTCGTAACGACTGCCGCTGCGGGTGACGCTGGTGTTGGTGCCGTCCGGGGCTGCGGTGATGGACTGTGCCTGTGCAGGTAGTCCCGCCATGAGTCCGAGAAAGGGCAGGGTCGCCAGTAATGATCGCAGTCTGGTGGTGAGTAAGGTGGATGGCATGGGCATGGCTGCCGCCTTGCGCCGCAGCAAAAAGGGCCTTCGAGACTTCGGCCTACCACCCTTGAGATGACCCGCAAGATCAGGGTGATAGGGAGTGCTTTAACGCATAAAGTCTATCGTCTCCCACAGTGTTCCTCGAACCCTCCTGAATCTCCCTTAATAGAATTCTTAAAATTTAAAACCTGGTGCTTAATCGAGTTGAGATTGCCCGTCAAGCAATAGTTGAAACATCAAACAGTGTTCCCTCATAGAGTGACGAGATCATGAGAACTTCGCTCTCTCCAAACCTCTCGTCATCCTGCCCTTTCTAGCACCACTGCGCTTTTAACTCATGTACTTTTGCACGTGTGTTTTTGTAAACAAAGCCATTGTGCATTTATCTTTCAAGAGACAGTGTGCTTGCATTCCTGGCAGTCGATATAGTGAAGCAACATGTGCAGCGGCATCACAACATCCGAACTGCCAGCTTTGATCGGTTCAATTTGGGAGGAGCAAGTGGCTGAGGTTGTACTCGGTCTGGATCTGGGCACAGGCGGAGTGCGCGTCATTGCGGTGGATCTGCACGGAAACGTTGTTGCCCAACAAACACAACCTTATCCGTTGCTCACACCTCAGCCTGGTTGGACGGAACAAAATCCATCCGACTGGGTTGCTGCCAGTTTTGCTGCGTTGACAGCTGTGGCACAACAGCTAGAGGGGCATCAGGCGATCGCGCTTGGGCTTTCGGGACAAATGCATGGCATGGTGCCATTAGATGCATCAGGCAATGTCATTCGACCCGCTATCTTGTGGAATGACCAGCGCACGGGCAAAGCGGTCGCAGAAATTGAAACCACTGTGCCGCGTCACGAGTTGATTCAGCGGACGGGCAATCCTGCCATTACTGGGTTTCAGCTACCCAAATTAGTGTGGTTGCGGGCTGAAGAGCCTCAGGCCTACGCGCAAGTGCGTCAAGTGCTGCTGCCTAAGGATTATTTAGGCTATGTGTTGACCGGAGTTCCCTTTACAGAACCATCGGATGCATCTGGTATTGGGTGTTTGAACCTGGCTGCACGGCAATGGGATGTCGATATTTTGAAGGCGCTCAAGCTTGATATGGGTTTGTTCCCTGAGGTGGTCGAATCGACTGCGATCGCAGGCCATCTCAAAGCCGAAATCGCGTCTCGTCTTAACTTGCCTGCTGGCTTGCCTGTGATTGCTGGTGGTGGAGACAATGCAGCAGCGGCGATCGGGTTGGGGCTTTCATCCAAGCATTTAAACCGGGGCAGTTTGAGCATTGGAACGTCAGGCGTCATTTTTGCACCGTGCGATCGTCCCATTCCTGATCCAGCCGGTCGAGTGCATTTGTTTTGTCATGCCGATGGTGGTTATCACTTGCTGGGCGTGACGCTGGCAGCAGGGGGAGCCTTACGCTGGTATCGCGATACGCTTGCGCCAGATATCCCCTTTGCGGATCTCATGGCATTAGCAGACCGTTCGCCGCCCGGTGCTCATGGTGTCCTCTTTCTGCCCCACCTTGCCGGAGAGCGCAGCCCCCATCTTGATCCAGAGACGCGGGGTGCCTGGGTTAATTTATCCCTGGCTCATACCCGCGCTGACTTGACGCGTGCTGTTCTGGAAGGGGTTGCCTTTAGCCTACGAGAAGCGTTTGATGTGATTCATCCCATCAGTTCCATCGATCAACTATTAGCGACAGGCGGAGGGGCGCGATCGCACACCTGGCTACAAATCCTGGCAGATGTGTTGGAAACAGAACTCATTGCACCCAAAGCCGAAGAGGGTGCTGCCTATGGAGCCACCATGCTGGCAATGGTTGGAGTCGGTGCCTATCCCAACTTAGAAGCCGCATTCAGCATTCTGCCCCAGGTGAGCGATGCTGTTGAACCACAAGTACAACCCATTTATCAGCCTGCCTTTGAGCGCTACAAGTTACTGTATGAAGCTCTTAAAGTAGTTCGTTGGTAAACTTGCTGAAGTGTACGATCGCTGCTACAGTCCATACTCAGCTTTATTCTCAGTCCAGTGATCGCAGGCGCGGCACAGCGAGCAGGAAAGAATTCGCTGGTTTTCCTTTAAACCCAACTGACAAGATCAGAGAACGCTCTTCATAATAAGCTGCCAAATAGTTTTGGCAGCGTAGCCATCAAGGCACACTATGTATATTAATGTGTCAATAAGACAACTACCTCGAAAAAGGACTTTAAAGGCACCCTGATATTTTCTTGGAAATGTCCTTATCCAAGCGTGTCATGTAAAAATTCCCGATAATGTCTGCTATAGGATGAATCTTCTGGAAAAAGTCTAATAATGACTGAATTGAAGCATTGCCAAGAGAAAATTCCGCATAATAAGTTGTTAGCTCTTAGTTACTCTGCGGAAGCATTATCATTTAGACTGCTTTGTCTTGAGCTAAAAGCTTTTTAGTATCAGAAGCTGCTATGTACAGACGGTCAGGAAAATAATAAATGAAGAAATTGGTTGTATTGGCAACAGGGCTTTATGGCTCACCCGATAAATGGAATCCACTACTAGAGCGGTTGCGTAGAGAGGATTTGCTCAAAGGTAGCGATTGGCTAATTTTTAATCACTGCGGTCTCTGGAATTTTCGGGCATTTAGCAAATTCTTTACCAAGTCTATTGGAGTACTATCACTTGAACTTAAAGCAAAAATTGAGCAGTATTACCTTACTGCGCTTGATAGTGGTGAACCCTACGATGACATCATTTGTATCGGTCACAGCTTTGGTGGTTTGATGATAAGGCAAGCTTACTTGCTGGCAACTGGAGCATATACAGGAATAGTAAAAAGTGAGATTCCTTGGGCAGATAAAGTTAGCCGCTTTGTTCTGATTGCATCAACGAATAGGGGATTTAAACCCGATAGTTTTCTAATTTCAGCAGTGGTAAACTTGTCATCTGCCACAGGTTTCTTACCTGCTCTACGGGATGGTGTTCAGGGATCTGCATTTGTTACCAACCTTCGAATAAGCTGGATCCGCTATATCTCAAGCTTAGAGGGGCGAGAGCCAGTCATGATTCAACTTCTTGGCACCAAAGATGGAGTGGTTAAGAGAGAAGACAGCATAGATCTCCAGCAGTTTCCCAATGGTGTCCAATTTGATATTCCTGGCGCAGATCATGACAACCTTTATCGTCCTCAAGGAAGGGGTTCTGAGGCACACAGCGAATGGGAATTGCGCTACAAATTATTGCGATGGGCAATTTTAGAATGCGATCCTAAGAAACCTAAGCAGATACCCTCTGCCCTTCAAGAACGGGTAACGGTTGACCCAGGGGAAAGGGTTACTGAAAGCAGTACCGTATTTATAGTGCATGGAATCCGGGACAGTAATAGCGGTTGGGCCAGTCAGTTGGAAGATCAAATTAGAAGACAGGCCAATGGAAAGTTTGCAGTTATCCGTTCCACATATGGTTATTTCTCCGCATTCAATTTTTTCTTTCCCTGGTTAAGACGGCAAAATATTCGATGGTTTCAAGATCAGTACAGTTATCGTTTTGCCTTAAATCCCAAGACGGAATTCTATTTTATTGGTCATAGCAATGGAACTTATGTTCTTGGAGAAAGTTTAAAGCGTGTACCAGCAATGAAATTCAAACGAATTTACTTAGCAGGTAGCGTGTTACCTCGAGAATACCCTTGGCAGGAGCGCTTTGATTTAGATCAGGTTAAAGAATTACGGAACGATAGAAGTTGTTCGGATTGGCCAGTTGGGATTCTTTGCAGTGGCCTACGTGGACTCGGAATGAAAGATATTGGAACAGGTGGATTTAACGGCTTCAATTTTGATGATGATCGCACTGAAGAAGTTTACTATTACAAGGGAGGGCATGGGGAACCTCTCGCAAAGGAAAATCAGAGCAGTATTCTTAAATTCACATTGGACGGGGATCGTTCTCATCCTTCTAACCTACTCGAAATCACACAAGTATCTTCTAAATTTCAATGGATTTCCCGAATGGCTCCCTACTTTGCACCATTGCTGCTATTGCTAGTTCTGTGTGTTGGATGCCTATGGGCATGGTGGATTTTTCAGGGTTTTGCGTGGGGTAACTTGAAATCCTGGCTTAAGCTCACCATATCAATTTTAGTTTTATACTTTGCTTATGCTTTTGCTAAAACAGGTTGATACACATTTCAGTTAGTGTCTCATGTGGAGCAAAGAACTAACAATTCCGTTGCATAATGACCCCATAAAGTTAGTTGGTTGCTGCAAGAGTTTACTAGCGGCGGGTGAACAGGGCTGTTAGGTGTGAAGCATTCAGTATGGCTGCTGTAACGCTACTGATGGAGCAGCAACAAATCGGGCATCTGGAATAGGGATTGGTAGACCAGCACGGCATCATCGATGCGTCGCCGAATCGTCGCCGGACTGAGAGATGGCTAAGCAAAAACGAGCCGTTGGGTCAAAGTCCTAGCTACTGCCATCCGGTGGGGCAACCGTACAGCATGGCATCCAGTTTGTTTTGCACACACGGCAACAGTGGCGAGCAAAATGGATGGGTTGCCGTTCCTCCCAGCACTCGCACCTCCACTTACAAGAATCCCAACTATCAAAAAGCCGCTTACTTTGCGCTGATCGTGGCTCAAAGCCATGCAATCGGCTGATGTAAGCAGTCCTGCCGCCAATCCTACACCCTATAAAGGTGTGCAGTATGTGGATATACCAGAATCTCAGGCGATCGGAACCTCTGCTAGGCAGGCTGCTGCCTCACTTACCCGCAGTACATCGGTTGATCAAGCCTTGCAACAATCGCAAACAGCAACAGAACGCTTCATGAAACACACGAGATACATCGAGTAAGTAGGGGATAGGGGATAGGGGATAGGGGATAGGCAAATTAAAGCCGACCCTACCAGTTTCCCCAATTCAAAACTCAAAACTCAAAGCTCAAAGCTTTATGGGATATTATGCCTATGCTCAGCGATCGGATGTGGGTTTATTGGGGCCTGGCAACCCATTGGGTGTGTAGACAGGAGAATTGGCATCCACTCGCCCTAGAATTGTTAACCCAGTGGTTGCAAGTACCACCACAATTTGAGAAATGCTATTGGGGTCAAGTTTGCCTGTGTTTTGATAGTCACTGATGCCACGCGCAACTACAGGGGCGATCGAGGCAATAGCCGTTAGCACAGCACCCCAAAAGGTCTTGCTGCGGAAGATGCTTTTGGCAGGGGTGGCAAAGGTGGTTTCTTTCGATAACATCGAAGTGCTCCTGGTGATTGGTGGGCTTAAGGTCTACATCAAACCAGCGAGCATCGATTACGGGGTCGTTTGGGTACCCTTGAGGGTAATTTTGCTGCAACAACAGCCTTCTGGATGAAGGTATTGAAGTACTGTCTCTACAAATCCTTTCATGTGATTGCGGCGAGTCTGGTAGCGGGTCTGGAGAACCCAAAGCTAAGGGCTAGTAGAGGGCTGACTTCGACCACGTTGGCGTAAGTCCCACTGGTATTCATCAAATCGTGGCATCCTTGTAGCAGGCTGGTTCACCTAGACACCAGATACCACCTCTGTTTCCAAGTCTTTTTTTAAAAAGGTTGACAGATCCGCTTACTTTTGAGAAGCTAAAGATCGTCTGATTTTTGCGGGTGTAGCTCAGTGGTAGAGCGTCACCTTGCCAAGGTGAATGTCGCGCGTTCGAATCGCGTCACCCGCTTCTGAGGACAGCCTTTTAATGTTTCGCACCATTGAATGGCTGTCGTAAGCAAAACGTTGTGAACGCTCCTGGTTGCGTTGCTGCTGATCCGGAGTACAGCACTCAGATCACTGACGGTGATAGCATCCTCTCCAAAGAGGACGTCTTAAATTTGTTCAAAGATCTTGTTTTGCTCTCACCCTTTACGTTCCCTTCCCAGGAAGGTGGGAGGGGGCGATCGAAGCAGCGACGGAAGTTCCTAAATGCCCGGTTAATCCAGGTGTAAAGGTCATCGGCTCAGGCACACTGATTGACTCTGCTTGCACGGTAGAAATACAGCCTATGTCCTCTTTTATGGTCGCTCTCGCTTTAGCAATCGTTGGCTATGTTGCTGGCGCAATCAAAGTGATTGATGAGGGGCAGGAGGGGATTGTCGAGCGCCTGGGGCAGTACCGCCGTAGTTTGAGTCCGGGGCTAAACTTCGTCATCCCAATCTTTGATACGGTTTTGGTTGAGTCAACACGGGAGCAGGTGCTTGATATTGCTCCGCATCCAACCATTACCAGAGATAACGTTCCCTTAGTCGTTGATGCCGTCATTTTTTGGAAAATCTTTGACATTGCAAAAGCCTACTATGGTGTCGAAGATCTGGAAGTAGCCTTGACTAATCTGGTTGTGACGTCGCTCCGCAGTGAGATCGGACAACTTGATTTAAGTGAAACGGTTGGGGGGCGGAACAAAATCAATCAGGCACTACTGCATCAATTGGATGAAGTAACAGCCAACTGGGGCGTCAAAGTGATGCGTGTGGAAGTGCAGGAGATTAGCCCGTCGAAAACGATGCTGGAATCTCTAGAACTGGAGCGAACGGCAGAAAGTAGGCGTAGGGTAGCGTTTTCAGACACGGAGGCGATGGTGGAAGCGATTCGACGGACTGCGCTCGCGCTAGAGGGACAGCCTAATTCAAAAGTCGTTTTGCAGTATCTTCTCGCTCAGCATTATCTTGATGCCAACATGACGTTGAGCAAAAGCGACAACTCTAAAATCATCTTCATCGATCCAAAAGCATTGAACAAAGCAATTAGTGAACTCATCTCACCCAAACAAGAGGATCCACCCTTTCCGTAATAGGGCTACTGGAACATTAGCGCCCATCGCGTCTACAGCTCAAAACTAAGTTATGCCAAAGAATCTCACAATCAGAGCCATGGCCCGACAAGAAGTCGGTATTGCAATCGATTGGGCAGCCGCAGAAGGATGGAATCCAGGGACATACGATGCGGATTGCTTTTATGCGGCGGATCCACATGGTTTTCTCATTGGCTTGATTGAAAATGAACCCATTGCAACGCTTTCAGCCATTAAATACGGAAATTCCTTTGGTTTTCTGGGGTTTTACATCGTAAAGCCAGAATACCGTGGTCAGGGCTATGGCCTCCAGCTATGGAATGCCGGACTGGCATACCTTCATAATCGGACGATCGGACTTGATGGAGTGGTCGCGCAACAAAACAACTACAAGCAAGCTGGGTTTACCCTGGCTTATAACAATATTCGCTATCAGGGAAACGGCGGTGGGTATCTGGCCGATGATCCAGCGATCGTTCAGTTGTCTACGCTTCCTTTTGATGCGATCAACGCCTACGACAAACCGTTTTTCCCCGACGATCGCACGCAATTTCTACAATGTTGGCTGAATCAGCCCCAAAGTATCGCACTGGGCATTCTGCAAAATCACAATCTGGCAGGTTATGGCGTGATGCGTCTTTGCCACGTTGGGTACAAAATCGGTCCCTTGTTTGCAGATAGTGATGAGTTTGCCGATCGTCTGTTTTCAGCGTTGAAAGCGCATGCTCCAGACGGTGCTCCAGTTTTCCTGGACATCCCAGCCGTGAACGAAGCGGCAGTCCAGTTAGTCAACCGACACAAGATGACGATCGCCTTCGAGACAGCCCGTATGTATAAAGGAAAAAGCCCTGTTTTGCCAATCGATCGACTGTTTGGGGTGACAACATTTGAACTTGGATGAGCCCCATTGATAGCCTTTTCAGGGCGGGTGTGAGGTGTAGCAGCTCGCGATCGCCAAACGCGGTATCAAGTGTGTTGACTCCAACGAAACTGGCAATTAGACAAGATGAGTGACAACGATCATATGGCTCGTTGCGGCTGCGGTTATTATCGTTACGGAACCTTACAGCCGGGGTACTCTAGGTTATAAAGCCTGATTTGTAAAGAAAGGCTGAGCAAACAGGGGAAGGAGGGGAAAGCCTGTTTTGCTGATTTGTCCCATTACGCTGGGACAACTGCTGGACTACAACGTGCAGAGTGGCTACGTTTTCTGGAGACATCAAATGCTGCCCCATCAACCACCTGCTCACCCACACCCCAAGCGCTTTTCCCTGGTCTCCAGTAGCTTTCTTCAGGTGGCGCTAACTGTGAGTGTCCTCACGCTAGGCAGCATGCTGACTGGGTTTACCTGGTACTATGCAGAGCACGAAACCCAGCAGAATGCTCAACAAGTATTTGATCGCCTTGCCCAACATTCAAAAGCACTAATTGAAGATCGCTTGCAAGCCTATTTTGATGCGCTACGTGCAGGTCGAGGTTTATTTATTGCTAGACAGAATACAAGCCGAGCAGAGTGGAGAGCCTTTGTGCAGGCAATTGACCTGAAAGCGCGTTACCCCGGTTTGCATGGACTTGGCTTTATTCGCGCTGTTTCTGATGAGCAAAGGGCACGTTACGAGGCGCAAGTCAGGCAGGAGCTAAGCGTCGATCGTCAGGGTTCCCCTTCCTTTTCTATCAAGCCTGCGGGTCAGCGTCCCGATTACTTTGTGATTGAGTACATTGAACCACTGCCTACCAATCTGCCCGCACTTGGGCTAGATGTTAAAGCTGAAGCCAGACGACGCGCCGCCGCAGAGCGAGCACGCGATACAGGTGAGGTGGCCGCAACCCAGCGGATTGTCTTGGTGCAGGATCAAGAGCATCGGGCAGGCTTGCTGCTGTTGCTGCCTGTCTACAAGACCGGATTGCCAACAGACACCGTAGAAGCGAGACGCCGCGCCTTACTGGGGTTTGTCTATTCACCCTTAAAGACAAGAGCCTTCATCCAGGAAGCGTTAGCCGATCAAGCAGCGGAGGCTCTGGATGTGCAGGTCTACGAGCAGCAGGTGCTGTTGTACGAACAGAAGGGGCGGCATTCTGCGACGGCTCAACCTCAGCAGCCACAGTATCAACGTGCCGAGCGCCTCAACATAGCAGGGCAGCCGTGGGAATTACGTTTTACAGCCAATACGGATTTATTGAGTGCGTCAGAGCGTCAGCGTCCTAAATTAATCCTTGGGGCGGGTTCACTGCTCACGCTTTTGTTGACGGCGATCGTCTGGTCACTGGCGTCCTCCCGTGGTCAGGCACTACTTAGAAATCGCGCCATGCTGGCAGCAATTCCTGACTTGCTAATGCGGACCAAACGCGACGGGTCTTGTGTGGACTTTATTCCGCCTAAGGATCTAAAAGCTGGCTATTTTGTACCCGTGCGTAAGCATCTTTCGGAAGTATTGCCTCCCGATCTACTGCAATACCAGCTACAGCGAGTGGCGCAGGCTTTAGCAACGGGAGAATTGCAGGTTTGGGAGCATCAGTTTGTTAAAAACGGCAGGTTGTGCGACGAAGAAGTTCGCCTTACCCCCTGTGGTCATGATGAAGTGCTGATCATTGTGCGCGATATTACGGAACGAAAGCAGGCAAGCCTGGCACTCGAAAAAGAATTGCTTCGCAATAAAGCCCTCTTGCGATCGTCCTTCGACGGGATTGTAGTGCTTAATCAAGAGGGAGCCGTGGTCGAAGCAAGCCAAAGTTTTGCTGACATGCTGGGCTATTCCTTAGAGGAAGTATCAACGTTGCATGTGACTGACTGGGAAGCGAAATGGTCAGAGACAAAACTGCTCGAACTGTTTCAAGACCTTAAGTGGATCAGTAAACCGTTTGAAACGCAGCATCGACGAAAAGATGGCTCGCTGTATGAGGTTGAAATCAGCGTGAGCCCTGTGACGCTGGAGGATGAAGCACTCTGCATCTGTATCTGCCGCAACATCAGCGATCGTAAGCAGAACGAAAAAGAACGTCAACAAGCCGAAGCCGCTTTACGTGAGAGTGAAGCGACGCAACAAGCCATTATTCAAGCAATTCCCGATCTGCTGATCCGCATGGACACCAACGGCGTCTACCTCAGCATTGTTTCGGACAGCAGCATTAACATCATGAATCCAGACCTCGCACAGCGGGAGACAATGGTGTATGACGTGCTGCCACCAGACCTGGTTCAGATGCGGATGCACTATACCCAGCAAGCCTTACAATCCGGTATCACCCAGGTTTATGAGCATGAGCTTTTAGTGGCTGGGAAGCTGTGTTACGAAGAGGTTCGTGTAGCACCCTTGCTGCAGAATGAAGTCCTTGTAATGGTGCGCGACATCACTGATCGCAAACAAGCCGAAGCCGCTTTAAAGACGAAAGAGCAGCAGTTACGCCAGGTGATCGATCTGGTGCCACACTTCATTTTTGCGAAAGATCGCAGTGGACGGTTCATTCTGGCCAATCAGGCGATCGCCGAAGCTTATGGGACTTCTGTTGAAGCGCTCCTTGACAAACGCGATAGCGAGGTAATCCCCTTGGCAGCAGAAGCGCAGCACTTTGCTGACAGTGATCTGGAAGTTTTTAATAACGGCACACCCAAATACATTCCTGAGGAAACTTTCACAGACGCTCAAGGCAAACAGCGGACCTTTCAAACAACCAAGATTCCGTTTTCTGTCGTTGGTTCACAAAGTCAAGCCGTTTTAGGAGTGGCGATCGATATTACAGAACGCAAGCAGGCTGAGCAAGAACTCCAAACAGCGAAGGAAGCCGCCGAAGCTGCAACCCGTGCTAAGGGTGAGTTCCTTGCCACCATGAGCCACGAAATCCGCACGCCGATGAATGGCGTTATCGGCATGACAGGTCTTTTGCTGGAGACCAACCTCACGCCACAGCAAGGAGATTTTGTTGAAACCATTCGTAGTTGCGGCGAGGGTTTGCTCACGATCATTAACGATATTCTTGATTTCTCCAAACTCGAAGCCAGTCAGTGGGAGCTCGAAATTCAGCCCTTTAACTTAAGAACCTGCGTCGAAGGGGCCCTTGATTTGGTGACGCCTCAGGCGGCTGAAAAAGGTCTAGAGTTAGCAGCATTCCTGCGCCCAGATCTACCACAGGTGCTCCACGGCGATGTCACGCGACTGCGCCAAATTCTCGTCAACTTGCTCAGTAACGCTGTTAAGTTTACCGCTACTGGCGAAGTGGTGGTTAGTGTAACAGGGCGGGCACTAACTACACCCGCTGCCGCTGAAACGTGTACCTACGAGCTGCAATTTGCCGTCCGCGATACGGGGATTGGTATTCCCGACGATCGCCTGCATCGTCTCTTTCAACCCTTTAGCCAGATCGATGCCTCGACCAGTCGTCATTATGGAGGGACTGGACTGGGGCTCGCGATCAGCCAACGTCTTAGTACGATGATGGGTGGCCGGATGTGGGTCGAAAGCCAGATTGGCTCAGGTTCTACCTTTTCTTTCACCGTCGTCGTGGAAGCCTTACCCAATGCTCTAACGGTCGATCGCTCCGATATGCAGGCGCAACTTGCCAACAAGCGACTGCTCATTGTCGCTGATAGCGCTACACAGCGGCATCTTTTGACAAGCTACGGAGAATCCTGGGCGATGCGAACTCGATCGACAGCCTCGGCTCATGAAGCTTTGCATTGGCTAGCTCAGGGGGCTGTGTTTGATGCCGCGCTCTTAGATCTGCAACTACCAGAGATGGATGGCGTTGCGTTAGCCACAGCAATGCGTCAACAACCCCACGGTCAAGCGCTACCGCTGGTGTTATTAACCGCCGTCAGCAGGCAGGATGGCAACCTTGAAAGCTTTAACAGCTTGTTTGCTGCCTTGCTCCCTAAACCCATCAGGCAATCACAGCTTTATAATGTGTTGAACCAGCTTCTTATGCCACCACTGTCATTACCCCCCACATTACCCCAAGGAGAGCACACATCTCCCTCGCCAACGATGCCACTACTCGGTGAGCAGTTGTCCTTACGCATTCTTTTAGCTGAAGATAATTTGGTCAATCAGAAAGTAGCGCTACACATGCTCAAACGGTTAGGCTATCGAGCGGATGTTGCCGGTAACGGGCTAGAAGTACTGGCAGCACTTAAGCGCCAACCATATGACCTGGTCCTAATGGACGTGCAGATGCCAGAAATGGATGGGTTAAGTGCTGCTCAAGCAATCTGCCGACAATGGTCTGATACCGATCGTCCCCGCATTGTGGCAATGACCGCCAATGCGATGGAGGGTGATCGGGAAGAGTGTCTGGCAGCGGGCATGGATGGCTACATCAGCAAGCCAATTCGCCTGGAAGCTTTGGTTAAGGCAATCAAAGCAGCCTTTCTCAAGTCCCAAGAGCTAGATTCTTCTGAGAGTTAGCGCCAGTCAATAGGCAGGCAACGCCTTACGCAATCGAACTCATGAGGAGCCAAACATTCAGTCTTTTTCTATGGATAGCATCCAACTAAGCGGCATTCGCTGTTATGGCTACACAGGCGCACTGCCAGAAGAACAGGTGCTGGGGCAATGGTTTGAAGTCGAACTTACGCTATGGCTCGATCTCGCCACTGCTGGAGCCAGCGATCGCCTGCACGATACTCTCGACTACCGCAGCATCATTGCAACGGTTCAGTCACTGGTCAAAACGTCAAAATTCACCTTGTTAGAGCGCCTGGCAACAGCAATTGCAGAAGCTGTGCTCCATCCAACCGTGCCCTTCTCGATGCCAGTAGAACAAGTGCGTGTACGGCTGTGTAAACCAGCGGCACCCATTCCAGACTTTGGGGGCACGATCGTCATTGATCTAACGCGATCGCTGAGCGCGATCGCAAAAGATAAAAGCCCCATGGAGTAACGCAGCGTTAGCAGGTTCCACAGGGCTAGAGACGCAGTTAGGAGGTATCTTGCTTCTCACGTTACACAGAGAAATTCGCTTGGCTCCAACTTTTAACAAGTTCTTTAACTTTTAACATCCCCTTAAACTTGAGGCAGAGGAAACAAGGGCGAAGGGGAGGCAGAGGGGGCAGGGGAAGCAGGGGAAGCAGGGAAACAGGGGAAGCAGGGGAAGCAGGGGAAGCAGGTTGACTACTGGCTCCTAATTCCCCAAGGGTTTCCCAAAAAGCCTGATTTTGCGAGCACCTGTCACACAACTTGCCCTAATTGGGGAATAACTCGCGATCGGGCTACCCGTTGGTCACAGAAAGCTGGTAGCGTTTGAGCAAGACCTGATGCAGACCTTGAAGGGAGCGAAACTCGACATGCGAATTTTGTTTGTTGCCGCAGAGGCGGCTCCGATCGCGAAAGTTGGCGGTATGGGAGATGTCGTGGGAGCGCTTCCAAAAGTGCTGCGCCGGATGGGGCATGATGTCCGCATTTTTCTACCGTATTACGGCTTCTTGCCCGACAAAATGACCGTGCCGAAAGAGCCCGTCTGGTCTGGGAATGCCATGTTTCAGAGTTTTGATGTCTATGAAGCGGTGCTGCCTGGAACCGATGTGCCGTTGTACTTGTTTGGGCATCCTGCCTTTCTGCCGCGACACATTTATGCAGGGGATATGGAAGATTGGCGCTTCACACTCTTTGCGAATGGAGCGGCTGAATTTGCCTGGAACTACTGGAAACCCGAAATTATTCACTGCCACGATTGGCATACAGGCATGATTCCGGTTTGGATGCACCAGTCACCCGATATCTCAACCGTCTTTACGATCCACAATCTGGCGTATCAAGGCCCGTGGCGCTGGCGGTTGGAGCAGATGACCTGGTGCCCCTGGTACATGCAGGGACACAACACAATGGCTGCTGCGGTGCAATTTGCCGATCGCGTCAACACAGTCTCGCCAACCTATGCAGAGCAAATTAAAACGGCTGCCTATGGCGAAACACTGGAGGGGCTACTGTCCTTTATCAGTGGCAAACTATCGGGTATTGTGAACGGCATTGATACCGAATCCTATAATCCGGCGACTGACAAAAGCCTGACTCAAACCTTTACAGCAGAGACGCTAGATCAACGAAAAGCGAACAAGATTGCACTGCAAGAAGAAGTGGGTCTGGAAGTTAACTCAGGTGCTTTTCTGATCGGCATGGTTACGCGACTGGTAGAACAAAAGGGTCTGGATCTGGTGCTTCAGGTTCTAGATCGCTTCATGGCGTACACCGATTCGCAGTTCGTGCTATTGGGTACGGGCGATCGCTATTACGAAACCCAAATGTGGCAGCTTGCTTCCCGTTATCCCGGTCGGATGTCTGTCTACCTGCTGTTTAACGAAGCTCTGTCGCGACGGATTTATGCCGGCAGCGATGCCTTCCTAATGCCGTCTCGCTTTGAGCCATGCGGCATCAGTCAAATGCTGTCGTTACGCTACGGCTGCGTCCCCATTGTGCGGCGTACAGGTGGTCTGGTCGATACGGTTGAACCCCACGATCCAGCCAACGAAAAAGGGACGGGTTATGCCTTCGATCGCTACGAACCACTCGATCTTTATACAGGGATGGTGCGCGCATGGGAAGGATTCCGGTTTAAAGACGCATGGCGCAAGCTGCAACAGCGTGGCATGACTGTCAACTTCAGTTGGGAAAAATCTGCCGCCGAGTACAACAAGCTGTATCATGACGTGCTGGGATTACCCTTAGAAGAACCAAAGCCGTCTGAACCAACGCCTCTAGCAGCCAAACAATCAGCGTAAAAAACATTCAGCGGTAAAAAGGATGTTCGTTAAGGCAAGGGTAGAACTTCAGCCTGCAAGCTGGAGCGATCGCTTTTTGTTACAACACATCCTGACTTGGCACGCAAGAACGGCAACTTTTCATGGCTCCCTGGTGTCAATACATCTATTGCTTCTCCCTCTTTACCCCATGCTAACGTCTTTTTCTCAACGGTGGGTCGCTCTGCTGGCCCTACCTCTGGTTGCTTTGAGCGCCTTTACCTTGCATCGAACCACAGCAACGGCTTCAACTCTAACGACTGCAACGACACAAAGCATACCTGCTGTAACGCCGCGATCGTTTAGTTTGATCGCGCAGCGTCCATCTACTTTGATCGCACAGCGTCCATCTACTTTGATCGCACAGCGTCCATCGAGTTTGATCGCCCAGCGATCGCGCATTCAGCGAGTGCGGTTTGAGCCGGGTGCCGATTCTGCCACTATCAAAACCAGCGTTGTAAATGGAACACGCGATCTGTATCTCCTTGGTGCACAGAAAGGGCAAGTCATGACTGTTCGCATCGTTTCATTAGAAGACAATGCAGTGTTTGATATCGTTGCTCCGCCGAATGACACAGGGAAGCGTCAGACGTTGAAGCAAGAAGCATTTAGCTGGAGTAGTACCCTACCCGAAAGCGGGGATTACCAGATTGTGGTGGGCTCGACGCGAGGCAATGCCAGCTACCGCTTGCAAGTCACCATTCGCTAAGAAACACATTCGCTAAGGAACAAGAACTTAATCCATCGGTATTTCTCGTAGGGGCGAACGGCCGTTCGCCCCTCTTTATTTAATGGGCTTCAGGCTTATTTCGCCGTGCAGACTAGCCCAAAGACGTAGTTTTGGATCGTCGTCTTAAAATCAGGATCACCAGGAGCAGGCTTAGCCGAAAGCGCTAACCGAACTGGATTGTTGACCTTGCCTCGTCTAAAGAGATTGCCGATATCTCTACGGAAGAGTTCGGAGGCAGGAATTTGCCCTGTAACCGTGGTGGGATCACCGTTGGTTAAGGTTGTAATTTCGAGGTCGTGAAAGTCCTCAAAGTTTACAAAATCATTCCAAACGCTGGTTGCAGCAAGGGTATCCCAGAAGAACAGCGTGTCATAGATGTAGAGAATACCACCATTGTCTAGAGTAAGCTGGTTGGACAATTGCAGTTGCCGAATAAATTGTGCGGGTGCGGTCGCGCATTGAGCCGGGTTGTTGGTGAGACGATCGGCAAACCCTGCAAGTCTTGCCGAATCCGTAGCATTCAGCGGCACGATATCGACTGGGACGCCCGAATTTAGGATCTCATCGACTGCCGTTGCATCCGTCCAAAAATTTGCTTCGGCATTATTGAGTGAATTGAAAATATTTTTATGCGTGTGTGTTTGGATCGCTTCAAACCCTGTGCCTTGATCAGGCAAATGCTGGTCGCCAAACACATGGGAACCATCCTGGAAGTAAATGTTCCCCAACGTCCAGGTTGGCGACGGTTCATTCAAACGGTAATTGCCATTCGCGTCAAAGTTATCGGCTTTATTCGCATCCCAAACGCCGCCAATAAAGCGAGTCGAAACGACTTTACCCAACTGAGAGAGTTTAAACTTGCGGGGACAACCGTAGGTAGAAGGCTCCTTTTTCAGCTTCTTGAAAGCTCTCGCCAGATTGGTAGGCGGACCAACAGAAACGATCGTGAGGGGGTCGTTTTCTCGATAGGCTTCACACATCGACTCAGCCAGATAATCAGACGCCTTCTTCGGTTTAATTAAATTCAGCTCTGGCAGATTGAAGTTTTTTAGCGTTGTCTGGGCTGTCGGCAAAACATATTTAATGGTTTCATCGCGGAAGGGTTTATTAAACTCATTCCAGCAGATGACATCATTACGAGAAAAGACAAATTCTTTGTGAAACAAGCAAGGCTCAAACGCTTTTTTGCCGCCAAAAGGAAGCTGAAAGCGAAGCTTTGTGTAATCCGTATTGGGTAGTGGGTTACCTAACGCATCCGTTTGGTTTGCAATTTTCAGCGTGGCGACTCGTTCATCGCAGCCAGAATAGATCTTTGCCTTTTTATATTGCGCGATCGAAAGAATTTTTTGGGTGAGTCCATCAACCGTCCCTTCTTCATCACTAAAGCTCCCTAAAAGATCGGGGGCTTCACGCTTTAAGGTAGGATAACCATTGGAATTGTTGCAGTAAGCTTCCCCAGTGGCAGCTGTCGTCACACCGATTAATTTAACCGGAGGCGCTGGCAATTGAGAAGCAATAGCCAGCGTCAAAATGGCATAGTTTGCTTCAAACGCACCATCATGATCAAGAATAATGCGCACTGGTTTTGCGGCAACGGCAGATGACGAACAAGCGATGCTTGCCATTCCTGACAACATCAGGCTTGCAAGAAGGGCTTTAAGAGTGGAACGAACCATGTTTATATCCTCACGCTTTCCTAGCGATTGCGATTAGTTGAACGATCGGTTCTCTGCTGGATGCGCTTGTTCTTTTCTCAGCAAATTCTCATAAAAGAAGCACTGTTGAATGCTTGTTGAATCAACGGCTTTTTTAAATTAGAGAAGCAATTGAGGGAGAATGCACCATCGCCACAGCATTGTAGCCACTGCTTTGCCCTGTCTCCAGAGTCAACAGTCTGGTATCAAAAGAACTAGCATTTGCTAAACAATGCTGCATGCTAGAGAGTCTGCAACGCATCATATTGGTAAGCGCTATGCAATAAAGTTCAGGCGATAACAAATTCTAAAATTTAACGAACTTAAACGTTAAAGCTGAACTCTTTAAAGAAACGCTGAAGTAACCGTAATGGTGGTTGCGAAAAAAAATTATTAATGCATTGCTTTAATCGCAAAGTTTAAACATCGTTTGCCAGTTTGCTAGCGGGTAAAACGCGACGAATTTCAGCGATTGTGGTAACGCCACTTGTCACTTTTGCGATCGCGGCTTTACGAAAAGAATCAAACTCGCTTTGGTTGAGGTGGGCCATTAAAGCACTTAAGGAACCCTCGTAAATTAGTTGGCGAATGGTCGCATCGACGTGCAGGAGTTCAATAATGGCTTCCCGTCCCACATAACCAGACTGATAGCAATGGGAACAACCACGTCCGTGCCGCCAGGCATGTGGCTTTGCCTCGGCAAGACTCAAGCCCAAGATGCTCAAATCGCTTTCAGTAGGCGTGTAGGGTTCAGCGCAGTGTGAGCATACGCGACGGACTAACCGTTGAGCCACCACTCCCAGCAGCGCATCACTGATTAAACCTGGATCAGGCCCGACATCTCGCAAGCGTGGAATCGCACCGACTGCATCGTTCGTGTGCAGGGTTGTGAGTACTAAATGTCCCGTTAAAGCTGCCCTCACTGCTGTTTCTGCGGTTTCACCATCGCGAATTTCACCCACCATAATAATATCGGGGTCTTGTCGCAAAATAGCGCGCAAGCCAGCCGCAAAGGTCATTCCAGCCGCTTCATTGACCTGAGTTTGCGTGATGCTGGGCAGGATGTATTCAACCGGATCTTCAACCGTGACCACATTGACATGCTCAGTAGCGATCGTCTGGAGGCTGGTATAAAGTGTGCTGGTCTTTCCAGATCCCGTTGGCCCTGTAAAAATGATCATGCCTTGGGGTTGCTGAAGCCAACTTTTGTACAGTGACAACGCCTTTTCGGTAAAGCCCAGCGCATCCATATGAGTAAAAGGATTTTGTCGCGGCAGCAGGCGAATCACCGCTTTTTCACCCCCAACGCAGGGCAGTGTACTCACCCGCAAATCCAGATCCAGGTTGGCGGCCGACTCTGACGTGTATTGCTCACTGATCCGGGCATCTTGCGGTCGACGGCTTTCGGAAATATCCATATCTGCCATGACTTTGAGCGCGACGATCGTCCGCCGACTCACATCAAAGGGCAGCGTCGTGACATTTCGCAAAATGCCATCAATGCGATAGCGCACTCGCAAGCCTTCTGTACTGGGTTCAAGATGAATATCGCTGACTCGGTTGCGCACTGCATTGGCAAGAATGGCTTTGATCTGGGCAATCTGGTTGTCGGCGTGTGCTAAATCAAACGATGCCGCTTGAGTTTCGGTTTCTAAAGCTCGCGCTTCGCTAAGAATTGCTTCCTCTGGTGGGCTTTCAAGGACACGATCGGGCAAGGTTCCATCAGCAGGAGACGGTACACGAGGACGTGGTGCTATCCGACGATCGATGGGTTGAATGCGTGAGCGAGCACTGGGACGCGATCGACGATCGATCGCCACCTTCAGCAACGGCACTTGGAGAACCAGTACCCAAAACAGATACAGGTACTTTTGATGCAGCAACTCCTGAAGCAACGTATCGAGTGGTGAGGGTTGGGGCTTGCTTGCGACCTGCGTTTGTGGCTTGGCCTCCCCAACCGGAGGTGCTAATGCTGTTGGAACGGTGGGCACAAAGCGGCGTTGTTTAAAGGGCGATCGGGGCATTGACGCTTGAACGTCGTCTTCAGGCAATGGTGGCGGTAGGGATAGCGGCGTTGCCTGCGGCGATGGCTTTAGCTTTGATGCCATTCGCTTACGCTCTGCTGCTGGAGGCTGGCGTTTGACGGGTGGGGTGGGCACAGGCAAAACGTCTTCGCTGTCAGGCGTCTGATTGGGAACAAGTGGCACCGTCGGAAGCGTTGAACGCTGACTAACAGGTGGCCGGACTGGCGATGGTTGAGCAACTGGAGGCGGCGAGGGGAAGCGTGTTGACGGAATTCGCGGTGTCACCGTAGTTACAGGTTGATCCTCATCGGGCGCATCGTCGGGATCGATCGCCGCTGAAGGAGAGGGTGCTGAGCGCACGGCTGGCTTACCTGGAGTGGCGGCTGTAACTGGTTTCGGAGTCTTCTTGCCGCAAAACCGCGACAGATCTTGAGTGTTGCGTCCTTCAATGCGGAGGTAGCAAGTCGCATCGTACTCTCCTGTTTCCTGGGGCAGCGCTTGAAGTGCGATCGCTGACACCAGTGTCGATAAAACTGTGCTTGTCACGACGAAGGGGAGAAATCGAAGCATTGCACCGGGCGCACGAGGATTCATCGGAAAGTTCGAATGATCGCCCCATCAATCGAGCGATCGGTTCCAACCATCAAACCTGAGCATAGCAAACCGACATTAAATTCAAGTAATGCTACCCACGCATAGCTTGCTGTCATCTAAGCTTTCACTATTTTTCTACTCTTCAAAAATTGCTTTTTCACCGTTTCGTACGCTTGCTTATACACCTGAAAATCAGTTGGTTTTTCACTTTCAGGCACGCTTCTGGTGACGTAGTGGAAGGCATGAAACACAGCATTCAACCCTGCGATCGCATCTTCCATCGGAATTGGCCTCGTCACGGTTTTCACATCGATGTTCACAACGTAATTCAAAGCATTAAGCGTTGCCATCCGCTCTAGCTTATTCTCGTGGACAAGACGCGCAATTTTGGTTAAATCAGTCCCAATGACTTGAGCGACCCGTTTGGCCGTCTCTTCGTCAGGGCCACTTCGCTTCAGACAGATCCAGCCCAGCCCAGCACGCGAAATGTTGACCTGCCGGGCAAGCTGGCTCATGTTCGTTTGGGGATTGTCCTTAAGGTACTGCAAAACCAACCGTCCAAACGCTGAACAATCTTCCTCACTTAGCTTTAATAAATTCATGAGCGCTCAGGTCAAATTCAATCGTAAAAGTTAATCAGCCGTGGATAGAGGACTTACGCAAGCACGACCTTAGTTAGCGACACCTCAGATTCACGAGGCTTATAGCTCAAGTAAACCTACTTCCTTTACTTGCAATTTAATCTCTCATCGACAAAGAATCAACTCTCTTTAGCCATAAAGTCCAAGCTCGTCTAGCGGCGCACCTTTAATGCGATCGACGCTTGCTCCGTTTCTAGACAGACACGCCTCATAGACTGCTACATGTACATTTAAGGAAGGAGTGAGCGTCAACTTTCGACGTAGAAACGGATGAGACTTAAGAGAGAGGAATCTGCTTGGCTTCGCTCTTAGCCTTTAAGTGGATTTGATACAAACACTTTAAGTCCTCAGGAGGCGAAACAATGCCACTTCATAAGATCAAAGACTTTGACCCCGACTACCGCAATCACTTTGAAGACCAGGATGTAATTGGCTATAGTCTGTACGCAAACAATGACAAAATTGGTTCAGTGGACGATATTTTGGTCGATGACGCGGGCAAAATCCGCTATTTGATCGTCAATACAGGTGCCTGGATTTTCGGTAAGCAGGTGCTGATGCCGATCGGTCAGGCTCAGATTGACTCCAGTAACCGCCGCATCATGGCTAACAATTTGACGCGTGCTCAAGTTGAATCGCTCCCCGAATACAGCGGCAAACCAGTAGAGTACGAGCACGAAGAACAGGTTCGGGGTGTCTATCGCCCTGCCACTATGGGTGCTGCTGCAACCAGTCATTCAGATGCATCGGCCTACGATCGCAACTCCTACAACTACGATCGTGATCCCGATCTATACAATCTCGACGAACGCAAGCATCAAAATCTGCGTCTGTATGAAGAGCGGTTGATTACGAGCAAAAATCGTGCAAAGACGGGCGAAGTCGCTGTTGGGAAGCACGTAGAAACGGAGACATCCAGAGTGTCTGTGCCGATCGAGAAAGAGCGAGTCGTTATTGAGCGTACGGCTCCCACAGGCGCTGGTGCAGCCATTGAGCCTGATACTGATGCCTTCCGTGATGGCGAAGTTGCGCGGGTAGAAGTCTACGAAGAAACACCCGACATTCGCAAAGAAGCGTTTGTTCGCGAAGAAGTCAGCGTTAGAAAAGAAGTTGACCGCGAAACGAAGGAAGCCGAAGAATCACTGCGTCGTGAAGAGTTAGACGTTAATACCGAAGGTCGTCCCGTAGTTGATCGAGGCATTGATACACGCCAGTCTAAAAAGCGGATGTAAGGTCTCGTTGGCTGCTCCTGCAACACAGGTTGAAGCAGCACTAAGTACCCTTTGGGCAGAGCAACGTTCTGTCCAAAGGGTAACCCTTTAGGCTTAGCGGAAACTCTTAATGGGATTTTTAATGGCTCTAAGGGTTAATGACTCTAAAGGTCAATTCGGCTTTGCTTAAGGTGTTAGGTCATTTGAATGCCAATGGCGGTTTGAATAGCCATTTTGGCTAACACAGCATCCCACTACTTTAAGGAAGCAAGTCATCCATTTTGACTTTCTCCTGAACGGTAGAAGACTTAGCCAAATTGCCTCCTCATCGCATTGACTAAGTTGTTTTTCAAGGAACGATAGACATGAAACTTTCACATCGCTTTCGTCAGAGCTTGACCGCTCTACTTTTAGTACTCGTACTGGCGTTTACGACTGCCTGTACCAGTGTTTCCGCACAGTCGCCCCAGGCAAATTACCCCAAAAGCATCGATCGCAGCGTTGATTATGGGCAACTGGCGCGGGGTGATTCTGCCTCAGCCCAGGAGTTTGGGAACTGGGTCGTTGAAACCAGTAGAGGCTTAATTAAAGACGCCTTTGTGCGCGACAACAACAAGTTGGGTGCAGTCATTTCATCGCAAGTTCGCCCCAACGAAGTAAAAGCATTGGCACAATCCCTTGCTCAGGGCTTTCGTAAGAATTTCCCGAACCAGGATCTGACTGTTTTGATGTATGCACCTGACAAAAAGTTAATTTTGACAGCTCGTTACGATGCGCAATCAAAACAAATTGAGTACCAATCAGCTAGCTAAGTGCCGTTTGATTCAGGGTTGCTTGTCGACAAACGGCAAACAACTCAATTGCGCACTGATTTCAAATTCACTTTCAACAAATTCACTTTCAAAAGGACGTTAACGCTATGCCTAGCAGTGATGAATACAAACGCCAGGTCATGAAAGATTTGGCTGGTGGAGACAAAGAAATGTTGCCTGATGAATCAGGCTCAGACTACCAAAACTTTGATGATTTTGCGCAACGGTCTTCTCGTGATGAGCGGCATCAATTGTTTAGCCGCTCGTTCCATCCCGATCGCGTACCAGCAAGCCAGATGGAACCTGAATTGCAAAAGGCGATCGCTCAAATCAAGCCCAACGAGCGCAAAGATGTTGCCCAAGAATTTTTGAATCACTTCAAGAAGCGTGGCTTAGGCGATCACGATTTGGAGAAACAGTTGGGGTTGTCTAGCAATCATGCAAACCACATGTCAGCCGATGATGTGAGCAAGCTAGCCGGATTTGCGTACCACAACCATCCCGATATTTTCCATGAGGTGCTGGCCGATCAACCCGCTCTCGTGAAGTTTTTGAGTAACCCGGTTGTGGGTGCTGTATTTGGTGCGATCGCGGCTAAGTGGATGGGTAGCCATCGTTAGAAAGCAAACCCATTGCTTTGTAGAAGTCAGATGGCTTTCAAACGGTCATCTGGCTCCTGTTTCCATCCCAACTTGAACCGATCGCGCATTAATCCATCACTCATCCACCATCTACAAGGAGCCACATCATGAACACTGAAACCGCACAACGTGAAGAACTTGGCGACGTGCAAGAAGTCATTCCGGTAGACAGCATCTCGCCTGTCGACTCGACACTCATCGAAGAGACGCCTGCCCTCGAAACGACGACCTTTGAGCTGGATACAACCGAACCTGCCACAACCGAGGCTGCACGCTCAGCAGATATCGCCTGGGCAGAGTTTCAAGCCAACGCAAACGCGTCTTTTCAACGGGCAATTCAAGCAACCAGCAAATTTTTTAGAGAGAATCGGCAGTTGCTCAGCACTCTGGGCTGGGTTTTGCTGACGCTTCTGGGCATTAGAGTTGTGTTTGCAGCCCTCGATGCCATTGATGATTTGCCCCTTGTCACACCGATACTGAAACTCATTGGTCTTACGACGGTAGGCTGGTTTATTTGGCGCTACCTCCTTCGGGCAAACAATCGCCAAGAACTCGCTCAAATGTTCAATCGCACGAAAGCAGACTTGTTTGGCAACCCCAACTAAACCTGCCTCGTAAATGAGCGCAAAAAAGTCAAATCAACCGATCAGCCTGAGTTGGAGACAGCATTCACTCAGGCTGATTTTTAGTCGCTACAACACAAGGTTTAACGAACAATCGCGTAGCATCCAATCGAATGAGTTACCCATCTTCAATAATGGTTGCGATCGTACATCATCCTAACCACTCTCATCTCCATCCTTTAACTTCTATCCTTTAAGTGAATCCTAAATTGGGTAGAGTACCGTTCATCATGCCCTCTGGAGGGAGTTTAGTTTAACGCTTCCATCCAAACGCAACTGGTTCTAGATGAAAGGACGCAGAATTTGTACGTCAATTCCAAGAGCTTGTGCGCTCTCTGCTAATCTTTCATCTGCTGTAATCAAAGGAATTGCGTTAGATGCTGCAACCGCCAGATGTAAAGCATCGAGTGTACGCAGAGGCGTTTCAAAACGGTTTAGCCAATCTCGCGCCATGTTGTAATGAACAGCTTCTAGAGTCAGCCGAGTATAGAAACCGCTGTCGAGATCTGTTTGAAACCGATCGGCGATCGTCCGCGCTTCGACCAGCGAAATTTCTGTCATTCTGACCCGACGAGCTAAGGCTGACACAAGTTCGACTTCTACAAGTTGACTAACGGCTGGCTCTGACTCACGTTGAAGTAGTACTTCGATCGCATGGCTCAGCGCTTCTGCCCAGTAGAGTGGTGCTAAAACACTGGTATCGAGGTAAATCAATCACGCTCTCCCTGGCGCGCTCTGATCACGGTTGTACTCAATGGTTCTCCCTTAGCTTGTAATGAGTCTCGAAACCGTTTTGTATTGGCTAACCATTGCTCTCTAGTTTGCAGCGGCACCAGACGAGCAACGGCTTTTTCTTGCTCAGTCAAAACAATCTCTTCACCTGCTGCAACCCGTTGTAAAAGAGATGTGAGATTATCTGCCGCTTCCTCAACGCTAATTCTTAACATACTGTCTATTCAAAGAATTGCTAATAGCCTAACAGCTTCCACCGCTATTGCCCGTGATCGGACTGATTGAGTAGAGCGACAACAAAGCCTGTGTCTGCTACAGCAGTGATTGTTTCCACGTCCATCCAGTACTAGTGGTGATTTCGGACTGTAAAATGTCCTCTGCTTGTCTACTAAGATCAGGAGAACCGGAAAAGAGTCCAACTAACGCATCGGTTTGAGCTTGAGGCAGTGGTAGTTCAGGCTGCTCATCAATAACTACGACCACTCGATGCTGACCGGGCGCAAGATCGGGTGGCACTTGTAAAATGAGTTGCCCATCTTCGGTGATGGTTGCGGTCGTCTCTATCGTTCTCATGCCAACACCAGAATGAAATGATTTGCGTTTAGTCTAACGCCCCTCGCTGTCCATCCTCCCCCTTCATCCCTCATCCCCCATCCCTCATCCTTTCTTTTACCTGCTCCCGCAACTGCAACACCCAGTCTTCCTTGTAGCCAAGCTCGATCGCCCGATCAATGTCTTTCAATGCCTCTACATACCGTTTCTGTCGGTGATAGGCTAAACCTCGATTGGCATAGGCATAAGCGAACGCAAAGTTGGGATCAAGTTCGATCGCTCGGCTGTACGCAGTGATCGCCTCATCAAGTTTGTTTTTGCGAAACAGCGCAGTGCCGAGATTGTTGTAAGCCTGAGCGTCTTTCGGGTCAAGTGCAACGGCTTGGCTAAGAGCAGTGATCGCCTCGTCAAGTTTGTTTTGTGTAAACAGCACAATGCTCAGATTGCTGTAAGCCGGAGCAAGTCCGGGGTCAAGTGCAATGGCTTGGCTAAGAGTAGTGATCGCCTCGTCAAGTTTGTTTTGGCGAAACAGCGTATAGCCCAGATTGCTGTAAGCCTGAGCAAGTCCGGGGTCAAGTGCAATGGCTTGGCGATAAGCAGTGATCGCCTCGTCAAGTTTATTTTGTCTAGACAGCGCATTGCCGAGATTGTTGTAAGCCTGAGCATCTTTTGGGTCAAGTGCAACGGCTTGGCTAAGAGCAGTGATCGCCTCGTCAAGTTTGTTTTGGCGAAACAGCGTATAGCCTAGATTGTTGTAAGCCTGAGAGTATTGTGGGTCAAGTGCAATGGCTTGGCGGTAAGCAGCGATTGCCTCGTCAAGTTTGCGTTGGTCAGACAACGCAGTGCCCATACTAAACCAGGCAATGGGATCTGTCTGATCAACCTGGGTTGCCTCTCTAAAGGCGGCTTCAGCTAACGCCTTTTGCTCCATCTGCTGGTAGACATAGCCCTGACCCAGCATGGCGAAGGTATTGCGCGGATGTTTGTTCAGCACCGCTTTCAGAATAGTGAGGGCATTTTCATATCGCCCCTGAGCACTTTCAGTCAACGCTTGACCAAAGTCCCAAATATCTCGAAGGTTCTGTTTCTTTTCGTTTAGGTCTTTGTTGATTGCACCAAGTTTGCTCTCTTGCTGGCGCAATGTTGCCTGTGCTTGTAGTTGCAACTGCTCCGATTGATGCGCCTTCTGGTCTGCATCCTTACGCCGTGCTTCTGCACTTGCTAACGATGCAGTTGCAGTCGTCAACTTTCTTTTCGCATCGGTCAACTTTCCTTCTGTAACCTTCGCTCTTTGAGCTGCATTGTCTGCTCTTTGGGTTGCATCGCGTGCTTTTCCTTCTGCATCCTGCTGCAATTCTTTTGCATCTTGTGCATTCTTTGTTGCAGTCGCTGCAATTTGAGTTTCTGTATCTGCTTTTTTAATTGCAGCCAGTGCAAAAGCTCCTGCACCAAGCGCTGTCGCAATCGCGATCGCTGTACTAATTGCCGCTACCCTCACCCTCTTTCTTGCTTTCTCACCCTCAGCCAACAGTTGATTGTACTCATCCTCAACGGTGCGACTGGTGGTGATGTAATCCTGTTGCAGTGCTGTTGGGGCTGGTTCTTTGCCGCTGCTGCCAGCTAACCAGGTTTCGGCATCGGCTAGATCCATCTTTCGCAGCAGAAAGCTGTCATCGCGTCCGCGTTTGTTCCACTCGATCGCCTTCACCTGCAAGCGCGTGTGCATTCGCACGTAAGGCAAGTCGGTGTCGATGGCACGTACCAGTTGAGCAAAGGCAGCGTCATCATTCGCTTCAGGAAAGACGATCCAATTTAACGGACGCAGAGCCGCATGAACCGTATTTGCATCCACAGCACGACAGACGATCGGAATCAGGCGTTTGTTGTGCGTTACGGCATGGTCAATTTCTTTCTTGCAGTATTCAGATATGACTGAATCGGGACTGATGATAAAGACAAAGGTATTTGCCGCTTCAATGCCAATCTCGATCGCCTTCCAGAAATCTTCTGCAGCTTCAATGGCTTGCCAATCGACCCATGCATCCCGGTTTTCGCCTTTGAGTCGCGTGAGTAGATGCCGTGCAAACTCACTGTCGCGTCGCGAGTAGGAAATGAAGACATCGTGATCCACACGATCGCGGCTGGAGCTAGAAATGAAGACAGCGCTATCTGCCATGCTTATTTCCTCGGACGCAAAAATTCTTGCAACCAACGTAGCAGAAACCGAGCTTCTAGTTAGGTTACGCCTAAAATGAAAGCAATCCGATGGCGATCGTGCCTTCCTCTGCAACACCATGATTCACACTAAGCAGCGCTTTCTTAGCTTTGACGAGTACCTGTCCTACGACGATGGCACAGAGAACCTGTACGAGCTTTTCAACGGGGAGTTGATCGAAGTGCCACCAGAATCAGGACTGAATGTTGAGATTGCCAATCTCCTCTTTGCCATTTTCCTGCCGATCGTGGGGCATCGCAGGCTCCGAGGGCATGGGTTGGAACTGGAGGTGAGAGGCGAACCACGCAATCGTTATCCGGATCTGACCATCATTCGTGCAGAGCACATTGAGCAGCTAAAACAGCGTAATACCATTCGGCTCTCAATGGCACCACCTGACCTTGTGATTGAAATTGTGAGTCCCGGAGACTTGCAGCGCGACAGGGATTACACCGCCAAACGGATGCAGTATCAAGATCGTGGCATTCCTGAGTATTGGATTGTCGATCCACAACAGCAAACCATTCTGCTGCTAGTGCTGCAACAGGATGTGTACGCAGAGATGGCAACGTTCAGCGGCAGCGATCGGCTCTCTTCCTATCAATTGGGGGCGCTCAATCTGACCACGGCTCAAGTCTTTGCCACCGAACATGCAGACGCTTAGTTTGTAGCTCAAGGACTGATGGCATTACGTGAGCACAAACACTACACCCTACACCCTACACCCAGCACCCCGTAACCTACGTCGTCGATTCTTTGTAGCCCAAGTAGCGCCTTAACTCTTCATGCACTTGATGGTAGAGCGTTGGCGGTTCCCCTTTTAGCCCTACCAGACTGTAGAGATTGGTAGGACTTTCTTCCCGTCCTCGCAGTAGATGTTCACCCACAAACACCACTTCTATCTGATCTTGGACTAGTTGATACAGCGGTTCGGTGATGAGAATATCTGTCCAGAAGTTCTTGGTTAGCCCTTCCACACGACTGGCGACGTTGACCGTATCGCCCATCACGGTATATTCCAACCGTCGCAGCGAGCCAATATTTCCGGCAATGACTTCGCCATAGCTAATGCCAATGCCGTGATAGAGCAGGGTTTTGCCTTCTTGCTGCCACTGCGATCGCAAGGTTGCCAACGCCTGACGCATCCCTAACGCGGCACGAATGGCATTCATGGCATCCACTTGCTCCCCATAGGAAACGGGAGAGCCAAATTCTGCCATTACGGCATCGCCAATAAATTTGTCGATCGTGCCATTGGCAGCGGCGACCGCTTCAACCATTGCATTTAGGTAAATATTGAGCAAGGCAACCAACTGTTCAGGTGGCAGCTTGTAAGACAGGGTGGTAAACCCGCGAATATCACAAAACAGGACAGCCGCTTTGAGTTTGCGCCCTTGCAGCAACGCCTGAAAGTCCTCTGGCTGGTTGAGAATCTCTTCCACCACAGGCATGGCAACATACCGTTCCAGCGTACGACGGAGGCGAAGCTTTTCGAGTTGGTCACTCACGGCTCCAGTGCCTAAAAATGACAGTCCGCTGAGGGCGATCGCCAGCATGGGCGTTGCAACGGGCAGCAGCCAACCACCCATCACAAAGCTGCCATAGCTGATGATGGCCCAGCCACCCGCGATCGCGATCGCCAAAAAGAAGCGCTGTGTGGCGCGTCTGGAGACTTGACCAACACTCAACCCAATCCCGGCAATTGCAAGCAACAGATAGAAGCCTCGCCAACGCGGATCGGGGGTGCTTTCTGCTAACGATCGCTGCTCCAGCAGGGTAGCGATCGCGTTTGCATGAATTTCCACACCTGAAACATCACCAAACGGCGTGGGGTGAACATCCTGTAAAAACGCAGCCGTTGGGCCAATCAGCACGATCTTGTCTTTAAATACCTGCTGTTGCTTGAGCAAGGCCCAATTTTTGGGATACAGCACATGCCAGAACGAAACTGTTGGGAACGTGTTTTGCCCCCCATAGAAGTAGATGTACTCCCCTTTCGGCTTGGCGACGGGCAGCTTTGAGGCTTGCAAACTGGCTTCATCAAACGAAATGAGATTGGGCTGCGATCGGCGCAGGTCGGCATCAATCCGGTCAAGGTACACATTGGCGAAGCGCCGAAACCGTCCATCCGGTTCTGTGAGGTAGTTAATCAGCCCAATGGACTTTGGCTCAACTTGAAACATCGGATCGGGATAGACCAGTTGATCTAAGCCTCCCCCGTTGCTTTGGGAAGAGGCATGGAGGGCTGCGAGCGTGACCCGTCCGGCATATTTCTGTAAGGTTTGCTGTAGCTGTCGATCGTCATTGGGGCGATCGCTCGGCAAATCCCACAGCACATCTACCGCGATGGCTTTTGCGCCTGCTTCCATCAGCTTGTCGATCGCCTCAGCATAAGCGGTGCGTCGCCAGGGCCAGGACTGAATTGCGGCTAGAGACTTCAACTCTTTAGAATCTCGTCCCCGCGTCAGTGAGTCGTCATCGATCGCCAGAATTACCACTTGCTGCGGTGGGGTGACCGGTCCCCGCAGACGAAAAAAGAGCGCTTGCGTTTGTAATTCCAACTGCCGGAGTGGCTGGAGATCAACGGCAGTCGCGATCGCGCTTGTCATCGCTAAGACGCTAATAAAGACGGGCGCGATCGCCCCCGGTTTAACCTGCCATTGGTGTCTAGTCTGAGTCATGCACCCTCTTCTGCTATCCTTCACGGTTAAAAGGGCAATCGAATCGGCACGGGAAGCCCCGGAATGGAAACGCTGGGTATCCGAATTGGGAAGGGCACACCGGGAAACAAGCGTTGAAAGCTCGACTGGATTTTTGCCATCCCAGGTAGCGACAGCGTAAAGCCGTTGAATAGCCCCCCTTTCAACAAATTCGTAAATTCAGCCTGAGTGAGCTTTTCTACCAATCCCAGGTTGCCCGTCGGACTCACACTCACCTTCTCACCAGCTTTCAGCACGACCTGATTGGCGTCGGTGGAGGGTGCCGCGATCGGTTCCACAGGGGCCACGACCGAATCAGGTGATGGACTGGGAGATGCTTCCGGCGAGGGTTCTGGTTCGGGACGGGAGGATGGCAGTGAGGGGATGATCGAAGGTAGCGAAAACTGCTTGCTGCCCGGAGTTGGCTCTGTGTCTTCTTCTGCAACCTGTTGGCGAGTGACGGTCACTTCTCCTTCCAGCACTTTAATACCCGTTTCACCCGCCTCGTTGGCCTCCAGCACATAGGTTGTGCCGCGCACACCGGCAACCACAGAGGATGTACAGCCATTTAGCGCTCCATTCACCAAAAGCGTGCCCTGTCGCAAGCGAGCACATTGCCCCACCGTTAGCACTGAATTATGAGCTAATCGGCCGATCGCGCCTGTATTAAAGGTCAACTGGGCTCTGGCTTCCCCTGTACGAACGCGCTGCCCCTTATTCGCTGAGTCGTTGACCTTTGCTTGTCGATTTTGAATAAAGACTTGAGAACCGTCTAGCACTTGAGTGATTTTGGCTTGATTAACCGTCGGTGTTTGGGCGACGATCGGTGCTCCTACAGCCAGTACAAAACACAGTGAACAGACAAAAAGCATCCGTAGGCGGCTTAACTGACCGTTGATGTAAAGCAAATGAGAAATCGTCAACATAAAAGTGACTCCAGAGCACTACCAGTACCATTGCGTGAACGTAAGGTAGACTCCCCTGATGATCGAAGATGCACGTAGCTAGTAAGCCCATTTCTGGGGTGAGAATTGTCCCGGAGCTGATGGAAGGTATCGGGTATCAGCAGTCGAGTTATGAGCCATTACCGATCAGCCATAAAAATAGCTGCCCGCAAGCATAGAATGCGTGCAATGACTTACATGTATGTTGGGGCTGCGATCGGTGAGAGCTGCGATCAACGATTGCATTGATCTGTTTCTGCCTCTTTCTACTCAGGGATACTCTGCAATTCCAGAGAGTTTTGAGGGAATTTACGATGACTGCAAGGCGATGTAGAACATGGTCATTCCTACAATCAATCAGGCAGACCATCAGCAGCTTTTACGCTAGACATCGCTGGGTGCGGAAAAGTGCCTGCAAGCGAGGACGCTAAAAAAGACCAAAATTGACGGTCATACTAACGCCCAAGATCAAACCACTGAAGTCAATCGTTGGATCAGAAGAATTACCAAAGCTATAGCCAACGAACACGTTAAATTGCGTATTCCGAAACGCCGTATAGGTGAGACGAGCCGCCAGTTGGTGGTACTGATCATCCCGTCTGATCGCTGTAAAATTTGCCAGCGCAAACTGGTAGTCAAGCCCGACTTGCAGGTTTGGCTGAAAATCGTAGCTAAAAGACGCGATGAATGAATTCAGCACCCGCGATCGGATATCAGGGTCGGCAAAGCTGAGCCGCAACTGGTAGAACGTATTCAGCGAGAGGCGTTTATTCAATTGATCGCGGCGGCTTAATTCAAAGCGGATTGCATGGTCGTTTAAAAAGCGAGTGCCTATAGGCAACCCTGGTAGCTTACTCCCCGCAATAAACAATTGTTGGTTACTCCAGCCAATCTCACCAAACATGGTTGGCGAAAGCCGTTGAAAAATGCCTGCTCTGAACCTCAGTTCGTTGTAATCAATTTGAGACTGCGTGTTGTAACGCACCAAGTTGCCATCGATCGAACCGACGAAGTAAGTATTTCGTCCCAAAGCGGGTGCCGCAAACAGCGTTAACCCCGGTCTCACTAACCCATCATCAACGGGGTCAACCGCCGAAAACACATTACTGCTGCGAAAATAGTCAAGATGCACCAAGAAAAAAACGGCTGGTTGGCGGGGTGGCGGCGGTGGCAGCAATGGTTGCAGTGGTAAACAGCCGAGTTCTGGATCAGGCTGGACACCCGATGCACAGGCTGGCTGTGCTGACTCCGTCTGATTTTGGCCAGCATTATTCACTGGCAGCGTAGAGGGAGCATTTCGGGGCACTTGTAAGCGGAGAACGCCCAATTCAGGATCGCCGTTAGTAGGTTGAGGCGGCTCGTTATCCTGCTGGCTAGAAGGAGGGTTGGTCGCCTGTGCAAGGAGATCGACGATCGCAGAGTCTGTAAATGGATCTGTAGCAGGTGTAACCGACACATCAGATTGCTTTGTCGCAGCCATCGCCTCCAGCGCCTGAAGTGGCAGGAGTGCAGCAGCCCGATAACGATTGCGCTGCGGTGCAGCCTCTAGCAGCACTGGCTGTCTAGGTGCAGGAGCCTCCATCGGCGTCATAGAAACCTGGGGTGAGATCGATCGCGTGTAACCTTCGGCATCAGGTAGGGCACTTGCTGGGAGCGTAAACCAGGCAAAGCTACTAAATAAGACACTGCTCCAAACTGCGATCTGTTGCCAGAGTGTGGAATGGAGGGATAGATGAGGCCCGGGGGGAAGGAAGGAGTGACGAATCAGCAAATCAGGAACCGTGGAACTACTGAGTTTTATAATCGCTAACAGCAAAGGTTGCATTGGTGTAACACAACCTTTCTGATAAACTTCAGGGATATTTCTTAGAGCCTATGCCATTAGGTAGCTCAAACAAATGTAACGCCATCGCCCAAATTAGGGATTGTTGAAGTTTTAGGTGACATTTAGATTTGATGAAAGTAAGCTTATGGGTAGGGGGCTTCATATCTGCTTTAATTTAAGTTGCGCTTATACACTTAAGAGGAAACACGTAACCTCATCTAAATCCTGATAAATCCCGAACGTTATTGCTTTAACTCCGTTCCCTTAGGCTGGCGCTTTAGTACAAGCACTATACATTCAGTACAAGCATTGTAAAGATGATTCGCACCAGGCAAACACCTTAGTCCGGGACATCAGACACGGGCGCTGAGGTGCAGGCAAGGAAACTAGACAAGCAGACCGTTCGGGCAGAAGGGCAAGGGTACGATCGCTAAGTGGTCTTGAACGCTTGGAGCCATTATGTCTCGCAAATTCTTCCTGATCGTCACGTTGAGTCTATTTAGTGCCGGCAATCTGCTTCTACAGCAGCGGGCCACGGCTGAAACCCCACTCACCAGGGCTACTGTTCAAGCACTTCGCAATCAGGTGCAGCTGATCTTCAAAAATCGCGTCACTCGTGCTGCCCGTAACTCAGACACCATGACTCCTGGTGATTCTTTGGCAACGGCCCGTCAATCGTTTGCAGAGTTACGCTTCAACGACCGTTCTTTGGCGCGTATTGGTGAGCGGACGCTGTTTCAATTTGTGCCAAACACACGTAATTTTTATCTTGGCAATGGCACGGCTCTCCTGCTCATCCCCCCCGGCCAAGGACGGACAAACGTTCGCACACCTAATGCGGCGGCAGGCATCCGTGGGTCAGCATTGTTCGTTCGTTATAACGAAGACACCAACACGACGATCGTCGGTGCGCTGACCAATAGCCGCATTGAGGTTTCCAATGGGGCGAACCCGCAAGCGCAGACCCTGAAGGCAGGGCAAATGGCCGTCATTATCCAGAATCAAGTCATTCAAATTTATAACTTTGACCTGAACACGTTTTATCAAACCAGCGACTTGGTCAAAGATCTGGATTTGTCACGCAACAAAGCAACACCAAGTAATGATCCAGGCATTGCGGCGGTACAAGAAGAAACCGCTCAAGCAGTCCGGGAGCAAACCCCTCTAAAAGGGCAAGTGGCTGAAAACCCTGCCTTTGTGACCCTTGCTCCTCCTCCTGGCGTCCAAACAGCCGTAGCCCCTAATCCCTTATATTCAACACCGACGATTCCGTCTGCTTTCGAATTGGGCACCGCGAAGCAAACGATCAATATATCACTCCCGATCGAGCCGCGGTCAAATTTATCCGGAACCCCATCGTTTTCTCCTTCCACCAGTGCTGTAATCCCTGCAAATACAATTACTCCATCGGTTACACCACCGACGCCTTCTGTATTTCCCCCCGCTTCAGCCGCTGCACCGCAGACACCTGTGAATCTTCCAGCACCGACGGTTCAGCCTCCTAACCCAGGTTCATCAACCCCATTACCAACGCCAACGACTCCGGCAGCGGTTGTACCAAACCCAACCACAACTCCAGGCGCTACTAATTCTGTTCAGCCGTCGATTCCAACCCCTTCTCCTGCACCCACACCCACTAATTCTGGGGTAACAACGCCCCCAGCCGTTACGACACCAGTAACACCACCGCCGGTACCAACCACACCTGCTACGAATCCAAGCGCTACAGTGCCAGTAACGCCAACGCCACCAATAACAACGCCAGCGACTCCGACGGTACCAACCACACCCCCATCAACTCCAAGCGCTACGGTGCCAGTAACGCCTTCAACTCCAGCAGTAACAACTACACCGCCGGTTAGCACACCTCCAGTTACAACGCCTGTAACGCCTGCTACACCCGTAACGCCTGCTACACCCGCAACGCCTGCTACACCCGCAACGCCTGCTCCGGCTACACCCGCGACTCCGGCTACACCCGCATCATCTGGGGCACCTGCGACTCCTGCCACCCCCGCAACCCCAGCTACACCTGCATCAAGTGCAGCCCCTCGTCCGTCACCTGGCACTACCGCCACAACGGCTGGTTCTTAGTGACAATGCCTTGGTAGAAGTCAGGCTTTAAGCTGCAACAATTTGCTGCATCGTCCACCACCAAAGGTTGCGATCGTTCTTCTTCTGCCAGTACCAGTATTCGCAGCCCCATAGCATCACGGTGCTGTACCCCAGATCGGTCAATGAATTGACCAAATTGCTCGTGCGCTTGGGGGTGCAACTGGGGTATTCTGCCTTTGCCATCGCAACGAGTTGGTTCGGTTCCCAGGGTTCTGCCTGTGCTTCAGCGATCCAGTCTTCTTTCCCACTCTTGGTAAGGCTAGTCTGCCATTCCTTAAGTTTTTGCCAATAGGGCGGCTCTGGCTGGAGATATGAGGGTGAATTTCCAGCAGGCACTTTCGTATACACATTAATGCCCACGGCATCTGCCATTTGCATGCTTTCTTGAAGGGCGCGATCGTCCTCAGCTAGGTCAGCCAGGGGTAGGCTAATCGCGGTGGTCATCAAAAGCTTCTGGTGAGGCAGTGCCAGTGAGCGGACGAGTTGGGCTTCTCGACGGACAAACTCATAGCTCAAGTAGCGTCCAGCCGTAATATCCAGACGGGTAAACGGCTCATTTTCAATCTGCCAGTACTTCAGGTTTGGTGCCTCCCGAACATGCTCCACCACCGCCTGGATAAAGTGCAGCGCCCGATCGGCAATTTCAGGATTCAGATCCACAGCGGCCCGATTAGTCGTATCTAAGCGAGCACGGAGCCAATCAGGAAAGTGAAATTCAGGCCAGCGCGGGGCTTTCATACCCACTGTCAGCGCAACATCAATACCGTGTCGCCGACTTTCTTCCAGTAGCCAATCTAAGGCTTTAAAGTCGAACTGCTTTTCGGCGGGTTCAATCTCATGCCAGTAGCTGCACAAGCGGATGCGGTTAAACCCCAGGGAACAGATTTGGCGAAACGTTTCCTGGTAATCCAACCCCATGTAGTGACATTGAAGCTGGCTAAAAGTGGTGCCCAGGTTAGATGGCCGCCTTAGCTCCGCTCCCCGAAGCGCTATTTCAGAGCGAGTCATCGCCTGGAGGCGATCGGCACTCAGGGCGATCAAAAAAGCCGCGCCTGACATCGTCAGGTGGTTAAACTGTCTGCGCGTCAATGGAACAGTCCTTGGTGATTTCTTCATGTCAGCCGCATCGCTCTCAATTCACCTAGAGTGCCCGCTGGGTTGAAAGGCACGACACAACTTCAGCTTGACGTGCCAATCAAACTCGTTCAGGCTTCAGAATTTAGGAGCTGACCTGCTTAACAATGCTTCTTTGGTAGCACAACCGTCATGTGCTGTCACCTTACTTTGCAGAGCTGATCCCGGCAGGGGTAGGAGCCAGGACTGGGGCTTTGCGCACAGATACTGTACGCTTTTGCTTCATGCCACGAGGGGTGACCACCCATTTGTTCACGCCATGCAAGTGATCGTACAGTCCAACCACCGCAATCATGTTTTTGAGGATGGTGTACAGGAAAATGATGACGGCATGTTGCAGAAAATAAAAGACCGGATACCGAACGGCGGCCAATTTCATCGTCACGAGCGTTTGATAAACACCGCTTGAAAATGTAATGACCGTACTGAACCAGAGAAACGGATTATCGGACGGTGGCAAATCACCCTGGTACAGGAACAGGCTGAGGATGAGTGGCAAAATCTGGAGTGCAATCAGCGAATAAAGCACGCAGAAGTAGAGCAGGTATGTCCAATAAATTTTTTGCCAGAGGGTAAAGTGTTTGGATTTCCAGACTCGACGCTGATACTTAAAACTGACTTCAAGCCAGCCTTGCGCCCACCGTTTGCGCTGAAACCAAAAGGAATTAAAGTCAGCAGGAGCAAGCTCGGTCGTAATGATACTGCGATCGTGGAGGATGCGGTAACCGCTTAACAGAGTCCTCATAGAAGCATCAATATCTTCCGTCAGCATCGCTGGATTAAAGCGAATTTGCTGTAAGACTTCTGTGCGCCAGTAGCCGTTCGAGCCACCAAAAATCGTGGAATCAGTGAGGAACGATTTAGCCGCGTGGCTCACACCGTAAAGGGTTTCAAACTCGATCGCCACATTCAGCGTCAGCAAACTATGCCGATGGTTGCGAATAATGTTGCGCCCCTGCACCACATCGTAGTCATGCTCTAACCAGCGCCATGCACGCACAAAGCAGTCTGGGGCTGGATGATGATCAGCGTCCAGAATACACGTGATTTCACCTGTCACAATATGCAGCGCGGCATTTAAGTTCTCCGCTTTGGAATGGCTGCCCTCAACCCGTAGCAAGCGTAACTCTGGATGAATCAGGGTCAACCGACGCAAATCGTCTTCAACAGGTAAATCAACAGGCGTGTTATAAGCAAGAATTACCTCTAACCCATCTGCCGATCGCTGTACAGTCAGCAAAATGTGTTTGAGCGTCTCCACAATAATGTCTTGCTCATTCGGCAGGTAGGCCGCAACCAAAAATGAACAACGTGGCAGAGGATTGGTTGCCGGAGGACACTGGCTACCGCTTATACCTAAAGCGGCTTTCGCGGATTGCTTGAGCTGGGCTAGATGGCCATTCGATGGGCGTTTACCTTTGACTGCATAGCGCCGAAATAAGGCATTGGTCGCTTCCAAAAAAATAATGAGAGAACTTAAGAGAAAAAAGGTGGCGATCGCCATGTGGATTCTGATCAAGGGCATGCCACCGAGTCGTAAGCAGTAATAGAAAATCGTTGGAACACCAATTAACAAGACATGGGTATAAACTAGTTTCGGTATGTCGCCCGTCCAATTCCTCACTTTAGCCATCCTCCAATCATTAGGGTTAGGGGTGTCGAATGTCAGTTGTTGCCGATAATGCTCACAAGAACGCTGAGTTTCTACTGACTTCCCCAGGTTGAGACAACTTTACGGCAGGTTCCAAATCATCTTCATTCACCCATAGGGATCGCTGCCCATCGCTGATTTGACACAGAAAGAACTCTCGCTCATCAAGCAGTTTTTCTACTTTTAACACTGTCCAACCCACTCTATTTTGGTAGAGCACGTCTTCGCCCATCCGCGGACTCCAACTCCGACGTTGCCGCACAGTAGACGGCGTTAGCACATAGTCTATGTCCCGCAGTAACGCCCCCACGAGACGTTGCAGGAAGGGACTCGCATAATCAGCGAGAACCGCCAGAATCAATGTGCCAACAACCATCACTGGAAGCAACCAATAATAAAGAGACAGATCATCCATAACGACCAATCTGATCGTGCGATCAACCACGAAGTTGTGAATTAAGAAGAAGCTGTAACTATGGGCACCAAGCCAGACCAGTAGGGTAGCGAGCGGGCGCAGTTGGGCAAGCGCACGGAAGACCACCATACAGCACAGCGTCAGGCCAATTGGTAAAAGTAAATCCACAACCACCCAGCCAATGCGGTAAAACTGGCAGACAAACCCAAGCGCATAGAGCGGTACGCCCAGCAACAACGCCCGTTGCGCTTTCCAAAAAATGGGTCCCTTCCCTTGAATGTAAAGCTGAGCCACAACCATACCCAGTACAAAGGTGCTCAACTTCGATAAGAAAATCAGAAAGGGGTGCCAATCGGTTGGGGTATCTAAAATGACGTAAGTAGGATGACCGTCGAACTTATAAATGGCGAGTACGCGGTAAGCCACCGTTAGCAACGTACTGATAAGCAATAAGTTAGTTGCCCCCCAGCGTTGTAGAAGGTGCCACAGAAACGGAAAAATCAGCGCGAAGCTAAGGATCAAAGGCACAAACCACCACGGGCCACTGGTTGGCAGCAACAACTCGCCGCTATAGTCAAACAGCAATGGAAACGTCACACCCGCAAAGATGTGCCACAGGCTAGGGATGTAACTATGGGTTGCCACACCGATCGCCCAAAGGACTGGATAGGAAAGCCACGCCACTGTCCAAAAAGGCCACAAAATTCGCAACACTCGGTGCTTGAGAAAGCTACCAACCACCAATGGTTTGCCCCGAAGCGATAGCACTAAGCTAAAGCCACTGATTAAAACAAACACATCCACAAATTGAAAGCCAAACCAGGCAGGAATCCCGGCAAAACGCAGTAGCCACCCCGGATCGGCAGCACCTTCTACAGGGCTTATCAGTTGCCTTAAGTTAGCCGCTAAGCCAGTTGGCTGTGGCGTGTAAGCATAGCCTGTGTACAGCAGTTGGGCATGATACAGCAAGAGCAAAACGGCCGCTAAAATGCGAATTCCTTCTAACCAGGCTAAACGTGACGATCGAGTCATAGTTGAATTAGCCATGCGCTTCTAAAATCTCTTCTGTGGGCAAAATATGAAAACAGGAACACTTAGCGTTGTCGTTTCAAATGGTTAAAATTCTGGACTTTCTGAGCGATCCCCAATGCAGCCATAAGTAAGCAAAATGCTCCTTCTGAAAGCAATACAGCAATTAATGACAAGATCCAGTAAAACAGCCGATCGCAGCCATTCTGGGCATTGTCATCCATCCATTTAAGACACGTAAAAATAATGACCAAGCAATTCTCAAATCGTTCTCTATTAACTTGCTGAACAACGGTGGCTACAGAATAATCTTGTGCTAGAAGATTCTTCTTGTTGATACGGGAATATTCATTTCAGTCACATCCCCCGGAGGAGATACATATTTCTTTATAGTTCATCTCGTGCACAACAACGGCTATCGCAGTCAGTTTTTTGAGTGGCTTTATCAGGTTTCCTCCCATTGATGAGTTTTTTTAATCAAAATTTGATATTTCCATGAGTTAGCCGCTCCGTGGCGCTTAAGTTCCCACTACAGGCTTGAGCAACACAGGTATTAAGCAGTGCCAACACCGGATACGCGCGATCGCCTACTGTCCCATAGCTCCGTTACAAACTCACGTTACAATCAGTATGAACACTTAGTCAGACCATCCTGCTCAGCTTCCGTCCGGATGACACAGGGTAAAGTATTCCAAGATGCTTCTCCTCTCTGAGCCCTTGGAACCTCTGCCTAACCATCAACGCAAGCATGGAGTTAGTTTAGTGCTGCTTCTAGCACCGTCTGGCAATTCTTCTTCACTGAGCTGTCATAGGTGTTACTTGTGACACACGGCTGTTCTCAATAGGCCTGAGTTTCTGTTACTGCTAAAGTGTTGTGATGTCATTACCGCTTTCGATTGTCATTTACCGTTCCTTGTTGAGCGATTGATATGTCTCAGCATTTGGATTCAGAAGCAGAATTCTTTTTTCAGCAAGGGTTACAACTCAGTCGAGCTGGAGCGTTCGAAGATGCTCTACTCAGCTTTGATCGCGTTCTGCAATTCCGCCCAGATTGGCATCACGTTTGGCACACCCGCGGCGTGATGCTGTCCGAATTGGGGCACTACGAAGAAGCCGTGGCGAGTTTTAACCAGGCGATCGACCTGGAACCTGGCTATCCTGAAGCACTGAATAGTCGTGGCATTGCGCTTTACAATCTGCACAGCTACGAAGAAGCGATCGCCAGCTATGACAAAGCCATCAAGCTCAGACCCAACTTCCATCAGGCCTGGCACAATCGAGGCAATGCCCTTGACAAGTCTGGCTGCTATGAGGAGGCACTCAAGAGCTACGACAAAACCCTTGAGCTGGAGCCGGACTACTCCAAATCCTGGTACAACCGGGGCATTATTTTATATAAGATGGCACGCTATCAGGCAGCGATCGAGAGCTACGACCAGGCCATCAAATACCGTCCCCACTACTCCCATGCCTGGTACAACCGTGCCAATACGCTCAACCAGATTGGGCGCTATTCCGAAGCACTTAGCAGCTACGATCGTGTCTTAACCATCAAGCCAGAGTGGTACGGAGCCTGGTACAACCGTGCCAACGTCTTGCATAAGCTGGGACGGCATGAAGAGGCAATCTACAGCTACAACAAAGCCTTGGCGATCAACGCCACACTGTATGAAGCTTGGTACAACCGAGGAAATGCCTTTGACGCACTGGGACGGTACGAGGAAGCGATCGAGAGTTACCGCAAAGCGCTTGACCTAAAGCCAAATCTACGGGAAGCCTGGTACAACTGGGGCAGCGCACTCTACAAGTCTGGCTCCTACCGCGAGGCGATTGCCTGTTACGATCGGGCCATAAAACTGAATCCAGGGTTTGCGAAAGCCTGGTTTAGCCGAGGTTCTGCGTTTCGCAAAATCGGACTCTATGCCGAAGCGATCGCGAGTTACGACAAAGCCGTACAGTATCAGCCAGAAATGCCTGAAGCCTGGCATTGTCGTGGTATTGCCTTGGGACATTTGGGGCAAAACGAAGCCGCCATCGCCAGCTACGATCGTGCTCTTAGCATTAACCCCGATTTTCACCCAGCCTGGTACAGCCGAGGCTCAGCATTAGGCCACCTGGGCGATTATGCCTCTGCCGTCGCCAGTTACGATAAAGCTTTGGAAATCAAGCCCAACTTTCCCGATGCACAAAGTCGGCGTGCCTTGGCGCTCGATCGCAATCAATCGCTACAGGAATTTCCACGCTCCGACGCCAGCGAAGGTAGAGTGGCGGTTGACAGAGTCGATGAGACAGCACCCTTTACCGATCGCGCCCAGGCGACCGAAAAACCGTTGCAGTCATTGCCTCCCCTAACTTAGGCAAGTGGCGCTTTAGCTTGAGCACGTTGCTCTCCGTCACCCGCAGCAGCACGAATCATCTGCAAATCGCTAAATTGCGTCACTCGTCCTGCCAATTTTGTTGCTGACAGAACCGTTTGATAGAAGGGATGAAACGTTTCGGCCCAGACGAAGAAATAGATCTCATCGTAGCCTTGCAGATCCCGATCGAACTGCGCCACAATCTGCTGGGCTTCCAACTCAGTCACCGTAGCAGGATGCTTTTCGTACCATTCGTGCTTGACGTCAGGGAACCACACCCCGTACCGATCGGAAAGGATCGCCCACGCAACTCTCTGGTGCAGACAGCGTTGCATGAACGCCTGCAGTTCAGGATTGGTGTAAAGCTTATCAGGAGTAGTAGCAATGTTAGTCCCCTTTAGGGCATTGTCCTTTTCGGCAGAGCAGTGGGTCAAATAGATCTTCATTGTCATGAGTAGGCCTACACCTCGTTGTAGCAAATGACTGAGGAAAAATTTCTGACTGCTTCATGTCTAGCGGGCGTAAATTTACGGAAACTAGACAACCATGAGAGAGTTTTGTTCGTTTTTGGCAACTCTAGGAACAGGAGTTCTTAGGGCTTAGGGTAGGTTATGGAGCATGATCTGAACTCTGCTGCCTGGTACAGTCACGGCAATATTCTATACGGCTTGGGACACTATGAAGGGGCGATCGCTGGCTACGACAAGGTTTTAGCCGCACAATCTGACCTTTATGAGGTGTGGAACAACCGTGGTTACGCACTCGAAAATCTAGGCCGCTATCAGGAAGCGATCGCCAGCTTTGACCAGGCGCTGAACATTCATCCCGAATTTGCTCTGGCATGGCATGGCAAAGGGATTGTGCTGGCGAAATTAGGGCGCTATGAAGATGCGCTTGCCTGTCTGCAAAAAACGCTGCGGCTAACACCTACAGACCTGAAAGCACGCTACAACCACGGTAAAGCGTTGGCGCACCTGAACCGCTATGAGGAAGCACTCGTCAGCTTCGATCGCGTGCTAGAAAAAAATCCTGATGATTACAAAGCCTGGTATAGCCGTAGCAAAGTGCTGGCTAGTCTTGACAAACTTAACCTGGCGCTAGCCAGTCTTGATCGCACCCTGGCCATTAACCCACTTTGCTATTACGCCTGGAACTACCGCGGCATGCTCCTGACTCAGAAGGGCGACTATGAAGATGCGATCGATAGTTTTGACAAATCGCTTCAAAACAAACCGAACAACCCAGATGCCTGGTACAGCAAAGCCCGCTGCTACGCCCTTAAAGGGGAATCGGAGCTTGCACTGAGCCATCTCCAACGAGCAATCAAGCTGAATCCTCCTCTATATCGCGCGCTTGCACGAGGAGATACTCACTTTCAGCCATTGCTGCAAACACAGCAACTCCAAACACTTTTACAGCGGCATGGATGAACCGTCGGGTAACACCAATCACTCATGCTGATCTTTCAGCCCCTCCAGGGATGAGAGGGGTATAGGGTCTGGGGTGTAGGGTGCAGGGTGTGAGTCGTTTCTGACATCATTCTCTGATTCGTCATCTCGTTCTGATGACGATCGCTGACTCGATCAGTACATACTGACAGGCACATAAAAGCATGGGTTACGGCTCGATCGCCACTTCTTCCAGTTCTGGCAGAGGCAGCTTCGGCATAATGACCCCTGTAATCCGTTCTTCTGAATCAAGCTGGAGTACACGATCGCCCAACTCATCTCGACCTTTAAGCGGCGTTTCATGGCTCATCAGGCGTGCCATGCGATTGGTGCTGGTGAGAACCGTGACAGGTGCATCGGGCGTAGCAGCCACCATGCCAGCGAGAGCATCCGTTTTGCGGGTAAATTTGAACACTTGCGTGCCAAGGTCACCCACCACGGAAAGGCGAAGGGTGTCGATCGCTAATCGCTTCGCTTCTCCCAGTTCAGACAGTAAGAGCAGATCATCTCCCTGGTAAATGAGCGTGCATCCGACCAATTTTTCTTGTTTTCGCAAGCGAATTGCCACACTACCCTGCGCAACTCGACTCAGCGGCGACAGTTGCTCATCATTAATCACTAGCCGCACCAACCGTCCACCCGCTGTTGCCAGCACAAGCTGATCGCCCACTTCTGTGAGGCTGGCAAAGGCAAGCTGATCCTCTGGCTTCAACTTCAGTACGGTTAAGCCTCGACCCGTCAAGTCACCCAACTCCGTCAGTGGCAATCGCTTAATGCGTCCTTGCTGCGTGACCAACAGCAGATCAGTCCCATCGTGAACGTCCGGCAACACAAAACAGCCAACCACAGAAGCCGGATCGGTTTGAACCGAGGGTGGTAGCAGGGTGACTAGCGGTGTTCCACGCGACTTACCTGTCGTTTGAGGCACCTCTTTAACGTCGAGTGGGTAGGCTTTTCCGCTTCGGGTAAAGACCACCAAGGTTTGTGCTGTGGTGGCAAACTCGGTTTGAACAACAAAGTCATCCCCTTCTTCTAGCACGCGGGTTGCCTTGTCAGTTGCTTTACTCTGGCTCCGTTGAAACGCTTTGGGTGTCAAGCGACGAATATAGCCCCGTTGAGTGAGTTCAACAACCGTTTCTTCTATTTCGGTTTCATGCGTTGAGGTATCAGTAGTAGATGCATCGTTCGTCGCTACAGATTCGCTAGCGAGCGTGAGTTGTTCACCAATTTCTAGCTGTTGGCTCTTCGTTCCCGACTCTTGGCTCCTTCCTACAATGATCTTGGTTCGTCGCGGATCGGCGTACTTTTTCTTGAGTGCCCGCAGATCTTTTTTAAGGACTTTCAGCAGTTCCCGTCGATCGTTGAGCAACCGTTGGAGTTCCTGCATTTGCGCCGTTAGCTCATCAAATTCGGTTTGCAGGCTTTGCCGCTCTGTTGTGATGAGGCGGCGCAAGGGCATGGAAAGGATGGCATCTGCCTGACGATCGCTCAAGTCTAACCGTTCCTGAAACTGAAACTTAGCGGTACTGCCATCGGGAGCATGGCGCAGGATGTCGATCACCAAATCGAGATTATTCAATGCCAGCAAGAGCCCTTCAACGATGTGAAGGCGGGTTTCTGCCTGATTCAACTCATGACGATAGCGGCGAGTCAGCGTTTCTTCTCGAAACGACAAAAACTGCTGGAGCAACTCTCGTAGAGACATTTGGCGAGGCTGCCCATCCGCAAGTGCCAGCATGATGGTGCCAAAGTTCGACTGTAAAGCCGTTTGCCGATAGAGGCTGTTCAGGATCTTTTGAGGATTAATATCGCGACGGAGTTCGATGACGACTCGAATGCCCTCTCGATCGCTCTCGTCCCGCAGATCCGCAATGCCCTCCAGTCGCCCCTGGTTGACAAGCTCTGCCATCTTCTCAATCCAGGCAGCTTTGTTGACCTGATAAGGAAGTTCTGTCACCACCAAAGCTGTACGTCGATGGCGACCGCGACCGATCTGGAGTTCTTCAACCTGCGCAATGCCTCGCACAGGAATGCTGCCTTTGCCTGTGGTATAGGCCTCTTCGATACCCTCCCTACCAATGATTTCGCCACCGGTTGGGAAGTCTGGGCCAGGGATTAGCTCAAACAGCTTTGCATCCGACAGATTCGGATTGTCAACCAACGCGACCAGGCCATCCACAATTTCACCGAGGTTGTGGGGTGGAATGTTGGTGGCCATACCAACCGCAATGCCTGAACTGCCGTTGAGTAGCAAGATCGGGAGCTGCGCTGGCAGGACAGTAGGTTCTTGCTGCGAATTATCAAAGTTCCCAACAAAATCAACCGTGGACTCGCCAATCTCAGCTAACAGGGTTTCATTACCCAGGGGTGCCAGACGGGTTTCTGTATACCGCATGGCGGCTGGGGGGTCATTGTCTACAGAACCAAAGTTTCCATGCCCTCCTAAGAGCGGGTAGCGGCTGGAAAAATCCTGCACTAAGCGCACCAGTGCATCGTAAACAGCCTGGTCACCGTGAGGATGGTATTTACCCAGCACATCCCCTACCACGCGGGCACATTTACGGTAGGGGCGATCGGGGGTCAATCCCAATTCGTGCATTGCATACAGGATGCGTCGATGCACTGGTTTCAGCCCATCACGTACATCGGGTAGGGCACGTCCCACGATGACGCTCATGGCATATTCTAGATAGGACTGCTGCATCTCCGTATGCAGAGCAGTGGTGATTACAGCCATGGGCGTTGTTCCTTACACGTTGATTTCATAAAAGGTTTATAGCGTTTGCCGCAGGCGACGTTTACGATGGGAGCAAGCCCGTATGACCCTGTCTCCATTTCACAGTAAAATCGGCGCGGATTATAAGCGGCTTCATCTGGGTTACGTTTCGAGGAAAACACAATGAAAACCGTTCTGATTGTCGAGGACGATCTGATTAATGCACGGGTCTTTTCTAAAATCCTGACGAAGCGCGGTGGGCTGTCGGTAAAGCATACTGAAAATGTGGAAGAGGTGATGCAAATTGCCCATGCGCATGAAGCCGACATTATTTTGATGGATGTTTCGCTGTCGCGCAGCGTTTATTTGGGCAAGGCGGTTGATGGCATTAAGATTACCCAGATGTTGAAGGCCGATCCAACGACTGCTAGTTTGCCCATTATTTTGGTGACGGCACACGCGATGGAGGGCGATCGCGAGAGCTTTTTGAAGCAGAGTGGAGCGGATGCTTACATTTCTAAACCCGTCGTGGATCATCAAGCCTTTGTTGATCAGGTTATGGCGCTGCTGCCGACAAGTTAGAGACCGATGACGAAAACTGTGTTGCTGGTTGAGGACGATTTGGGCAATGTGCGAGTCTTTTCGCGCTATTTGACCCGTTTGGGTGGTTTGACGGTGAAGCATACGGAAGATGCTGAAGAAGTGATGCAAATCGCCAGGGCTAGGCAGGTAGACTTGATTTTGATGGATGTTTCCCTTTCTCACAGCTTGTATGAGGGAAAAGCGGTTGATGGCATCAAGCTGACGCAAATGCTGAAAAGCGACCCCAATACAGCTTCTTTGCCCATCATCCTGGTGACGGCTCATGCCATGATCGGCGACAAAGAAACGTCTCTTCAGCAAAGTGGAGCGGATGGTTATATCTCTAAGCCAGTCGTGGACTACCAGGCCCTGATCGATCAGGTTACAGCCCTGTTGCCAGGGGACGAGTCTTCGGAGTAGATGACTTAACACGGTAAGAGCTCCAGAGTGCCGATCATAACCAGTAGTGAACCAAGCAGCCTATCTGGCAACAAGAGAACATTCAAGGCAGCACATGAGCCTAAACGCTCCATTACTGGTAGCCTTGATTCTCACACTACCGCATTTTTTTCATCTACGCATTCGCTAAAACGTAGAGTGCGATTAGCGTGTACCTATTTGCAGCTTTTCTTTGAGTACACAAGTACTATACTATATTTGCTTCAGCGGATGTCTGACGGAGTTTATTAAGGATCGTGGATTGAATAACCTGTAGGTTCAGGACTCTGTAGGGAATGGCACTTAAATTTGCCGTGGTGCTAGAAAGGGCAGGATGACGAGAGGGTGTAAGGGCACAAAGTTTCCATGATCCCGCCATCCCATCATCTCTCAATCATTTCTCATCCTTTCCTATTAACCCGGCAATGTAAGTCGCGAAAAGGAATCCAGAGTTTTCAGGGGTTCTAGCCTCGAAAATGCAAGGTCTATTGTTGCCGATTTAATAAATAGGACTACCAACTAGCTACCCGCTTTCCAGGTTTCTTTGTCGCTAGACACTTTAACGGGCTGGAATCGGGGCTTCTAGTTGATCCGTATCAATGATTTCGGGCAGTGTTGGCGGTAACGGCTCTGGGATTGAAGCGCTAGGAATTGGGCTCGATTCGTCGTTCGGTAGCGGTATGGATTTTTCGCGGTTTGCCTCTGGCAGCATTGTGGAAGAAGGTGCGCTTACTTTTTGCTCTTGTGGTAGATAGCTTCCAAGCTGCTGCCCTAGTTTGCGCAAGCGCTCTTTTCCACTCAAAGCTTTGCCGTCGGGTGCGATAGTTGTGTCAGGCGAGATAGGTTTCGCGCTAGGGCTTGCTGAACCTGTCTCATCTTCGGCTGAGGTTTTGGGCCGAGGACGTTCTGCCTCAGGTGTTTCTGACACTGAAGGGATGGCCATCTCCGGCGCGGATGAAGAGGGTTCTGGTGTGGACGGTAATAACGTTGGTTCAGGGCTGGGAGAAACGGATGGTTCAGGGATCACGCTTGCTGGTGGAGCGATCGCTTTGGGGCGATCGGAGGGCTCAGGGTTGGGGGTTGCCTCGCGATCGGGCGTTTCCGGAGAAGAGGCAGAGGGTTCTAGACGGCTTGGGGACTCTGGAAGGATTTCTGGAGCCGCTTCTAACGTTGGTGCTGGTGTTGGTTCTAAGGTCGGTTCATCGACAGGTCCCGGGCTAGGTTCGGGAGTTGGTTCCGGGCTAGGTTCTAGGTTTTGCTCTAAGCTAGGCTCTGGACTGGGTTCCGGGCTTGGTTCCGGACTGGTTGGGACATAGTCAGGATCAACAATGCCGCGTACTTCGGCAGCCGTTAGCTCTCCTCGCACCAATTTAGCTAAAGTATCGTCACCATTAGGCTGGTAGTCTACTAAGCGCACGGTGTTGTTAAACACGTTTTGGACGGGGTTGCCCTTGTCGTCGAGATACTCAAGCTGCACCCAGTTTTTGCCAGGCTTAAAGCCTTTGAGGTACAACGGTTGCCAGCGATCGATCACAAAGCTATCGCCATTCACCGTACAGCGAATGCGCCAATCGGCAATATCATCGGTTTCGTCAGCCTTTGCCACCAGATGAAGGGGAGCGTTTGTCAAATAAAAATCCAGCAGGATTGGCTCAGCACCATACGTTCCCTGCGGTCGGCTATAGGTCAGTAGCGGTAGTTCGGGATTGGGGTTATTGTCCTGAGTTTTGGTCAAGACATGAAACGTTGTCTGAGCGAAAGCTCCTTCATTTTTGAAGCTTTCGTGCCAGGGACGAGACGCAAACGCACGAATCGTATGGGTTCCTGGCTCCAAATTGTCGAAAACCAGGGGTTGGTTTGCATCGTAAACTGCCTGATAAGGACGATTATCTAAAAGGACGTGCAGGTGAGGGCCTAAACCGAAGGTCTCATTTTTAAAGAGAGGCAGATCCTTCACCAGAAAGCGGACCGTTACGGTGGTGTCAGACAGCACTTCATTTTTGCGTGGGCTAAGAATGCTGACCTGGGGCTGATACTCATCCAGTACCTGTCGTAGCTCCTGAAGGACGATCGGCGGTGAGGCTTCGGCAATTTTTCCCGCTTTTTTACTCGGTGCCTGACTTGTATCAGCCGCTTGCGATCGATTCCAAAAGGCAGCATAGGCTGCGTTATCAATACCACTCCAGGTCACTGTCATAAGGACAGCGATCAATGCCCCGATCAATTTGGCAATTGCCTGCCAACGCTTCATTCCCAACACAAAACCCACTCCTAAAAGCTTGCCCCTAGGGAACTATAGCGGAAAAGACTAAGCCACCCGTGCAAAGTTTCGTCGCCGAGGACGGACAGCCCTCTCTAACGAAATAAAATTGGGCTTCAAGTCTACCCGTCCACGATCGCCGTCTACGATCGATTTAATTTTTCTCAACCTTTAGATAAGCGGTTCTTTTGGATAAGTGATTCTCTTTAAAGGGGCGCAATAAAATGTTGCAAAAAGAACAGAATAAAAGCGGCTAAGCAGGACATTTTGTGCTGCTTAAACCTATAGAACATTCCTTATTGATAAATCGAAATAACTCAATCCCTAACCTGCCTCGGAGCCGAGCCTTCAGGGATTGTAACTCTAATTTTCAGAATGTCTAGTTTTGTAACCACAGTGGCTGTTTGGCTTGACTTTTTCACGTAGCTCAGATTCGCAATCTCGTCTATGCCCGCACTCGAAGGAGTTTGAATTATTGTTAATTGCGTCCAGGTTCGGCGTAACACGAGTCCTATAATGACACGATGAGAACTCCTACCAGGCTGGTTGTATTGTCAGAACGAACCTTTCAGGTTCTGATGACGATATTTGTTCCGTTCTTTGAACTGCGATCGCTGCTGATGCCTTTTTATCCTCTCGCCCAATTGGAATTCAGAATCTGGTTTCCGATGAAAGCGAAGGGTCGCTCGACCGAGCAGAAAGTCTGGCAGCAAGAAACCGTTCCCAGGTACCGGGGCAGCGTCTGGCAGGGGGGATTCCTCGTTCCTTGTCTAGAGAGAGGAGAGTCTCAATGACAATTACTCCACGGGAGCGCGAAGCGAAAGCAAGGATTGTGGTTGATAAGGATCCGGTTCCGACTTCTTTTGAGAAGTGGTCGCAGCCTGGTCACTTTGACCGCACTTTGTCTAGAGGGCCTAAAACCACTACATGGATTTGGAACCTTCACGCAAACGCCCACGATTTTGATAGCCATACTAGTGACTTAGAAGACGTATCTCGTAAAATTTTCAGTGCTCACTTCGGCCATCTTGCCGTCGTGTTCATCTGGCTTAGTGGCATGTATTTTCATGGCGCTAAGTTTTCAAACTACGAGGCTTGGCTGACCAATCCGACTGGCATTAAGCCCAGTGCACAGGTTGTGTGGCCGATTTTCGGACAAGAAATTTTGAATGCAGATGTTGGTGGCGGCTTCCACGGAATCCAGATTACGTCTGGCTTTTTCTATCTGTGGCGGGCTTCTGGTTTCACAAACAGCTTCCAGCTTTATGTCACCGCGATCGGTGGTCTCGTAGCAGCGGCACTCATGCTGTTTGCAGGCTGGTTCCATTACCATAAGCGGGCTCCCAAACTGGAGTGGTTCCAGAATGTGGAGTCAATGCTGAACCATCACCTTTCGGGGTTGTTTGGTCTCGGTTCGCTGGCTTGGGCTGGTCACCAGATCCACGTCTCGCTGCCCATCAACAAGCTGCTGGATGCAGGGGTAGCTCCAAAAGATATTCCCCTGCCCCATGAGTTCATCTTGAACTCGAAACTGATGGCGGATTTATATCCCAGTTTTGCGAAGGGCTTAACGCCGTTCTTCACCCTGAATTGGGCAGAATATTCTGATTTTCTGACCTTTAAGGGTGGTTTAAACCCGGTGACAGGTGGTCTGTGGCTGTCGGATACAGCACACCACCATCTGGCGATCGCGGTTCTCTTTATCATTGCGGGCCACATGTACCGCACCAACTGGGGCATTGGGCATAACATCAAGGAAATTTTAGAAGCACACAAAGGTCCCTTTACTGGCGAAGGCCATAAAGGTCTGTATGAGGTGTTGACGACTTCCTGGCATGCTCAACTGGCAATTAACCTGGCAATGGTTGGCTCCTTGAGCATCATCGTTGCCCAGCATATGTATGCCATGCCGCCCTATCCCTACATGGCGACTGACTACGCAACGCAATTGTCTCTGTTTACTCACCATATGTGGTTGGGTGGCTTCTTCATCGTTGGTGGAGCAGCTCACGGTGCCATCTTCATGGTGCGCGACTACGATCCCGTGGTGAATCAGAACAACCTGCTCGATCGCGTAATTCGTCATCGGGATGCCATTATTTCTCACCTGAACTGGGTGTGTATCTTCCTGGGCTTCCATAGCTTTGGTCTGTACGTGCATAACGACACGATGCGGGCATTGGGACGTCCTCAAGATATGTTCTCGGATACGGCGATTCAGCTACGTCCGGTATTCGCTCAGTGGGTACAAAGTCTGCATACGCTGGCTCCTGGTACCACTGCTCCCAATGCACTGGCTCCAGCTAGCTATGTATTCGGCGGTGAAACAGTAGCAGTGGCTGGCAAGGTTGCGATCGCGCCGATTGCACTTGGCACAGCAGACTTCCTGGTGCACCACATCCATGCGTTCACCATCCACGTCACCGTGCTGATTCTGCTCAAAGGTGTGCTGTATGCCCGTAGTTCTCGTCTGATTCCAGACAAGGCAAACTTAGGCTTCCGCTTCCCTTGTGACGGTCCCGGACGCGGTGGTACCTGCCAGGTTTCTGGTTGGGATCATGTCTTCCTCGGTCTTTTCTGGATGTATAACTCACTGTCGATCGTGATTTTCCACTTCAGTTGGAAGATGCAGTCGGATGTGTGGGGGACGGTCAATCCAGATGGCACGGTGGCTCACATTACAGGTGGCAACTTTGCTCAGAGTGCGCTGACGATTAACGGTTGGTTGCGCGACTTCCTCTGGGCACAAGCAACGCAGGTAATCACCTCCTACGGTTCGGCGCTTTCGGCTTACGGCTTACTCTTCCTGGGTGCACACTTCGTCTGGGCATTCAGCTTGATGTTCCTGTTTAGCGGTCGCGGTTACTGGCAAGAGTTGATCGAATCGATTGTTTGGGCGCACAATAAGCTGAAAGTTGCCCCGGCAATTCAGCCCCGCGCACTGAGCATCATTCAGGGACGGGCTGTGGGGGTAGCGCACTATCTCCTGGGAGGAATCGTCACAACGTGGGCGTTCTTCCTGGCTCGTACACTGGCACTTGGATAAGCGCGAGGAGAACGAAGTAGAACTATGGCGACTAAATTTCCAAAATTTAGCCAAGACCTCGCTCAAGATCCGACCACTCGTCGGATTTGGTACGGGATCGCCACTGCCCACGACTTTGAAAGTCACGACGGGATGACAGAAGAGAATCTTTACCAAAAGATTTTCGCCTCTCATTTCGGTCACCTGGCAATCATCTTCCTGTGGACATCTGGTCTCCTATTCCACGTAGCGTGGCAAGGCAACTTTGAGCAGTGGATCAAAGATCCGCTGAACATCCGTCCCATCGCCCACGCGATTTGGGACCCTCAATTCGGTCAACCAGCAGTCGATGCGTTCACCCAAGGTGGCGCAAACTATCCGGTTGATATTTCCTACTCTGGTGTTTACCAGTGGTGGTTTACGCAAGGGATTCGGACGAACGGCGAACTCTATGAGGGTTCGATCTTCCTCCTGATCCTGTCGGCTGTCTTCTTGTTTGCTGGCTGGCTGCACTTGCAACCCAAGTTCCGCCCGTCGCTGGCATGGTTTAAGAATGCAGAATCGCGGTTGAATCACCATCTAGCTGGTTTGTTTGGCGTTAGCTCCCTGGCTTGGGCGGGTCACTTGATTCATGTGGCGATTCCTGAGTCTCGCGGACAGCACGTTGGTTGGGATAACTTCTTGTCGACCCCACCGCATCCGGCTGGTTTGGCTCCTTTCTTCAGCGGTAACTGGGGCGTGTATGCCGAAAACCCAGACACCCCTGGGCATGTGTTTGGCACAGCTCAAGGTGCAGGTACAGCGATCCTGACGTTTTTGGGTGGTTTCCATCCTCAAACTGAGTCGCTGTGGTTGACGGACATGGCCCATCACCATCTGGCGATCGCGGTGATCTTCATCGTTGCCGGTCACATGTACCGCACCAACTTTGGGATCGGTCACAGCATCAAAGAAATGCTCGACAGCAAGAAAGGTCTGTTGTCTGGCAGCAGTGAAGGTCAGTTCAACCTGCCTCACCAGGGCTTGTATGAGACCTACAACAACTCCCTCCACTTCCAGTTGGGTTTCCACCTGGCTGCGTTGGGTGTGATTACGTCTCTTGTGGCGCAGCATATGTATGCCATGCCACCCTATGCGTTCCTGGCGAAGGACTTCACGACGCAAGCTGCGCTTTATACCCATCACCAGTACATCGCTGGATTCCTGATGGTAGGCGCGTTTGCTCATGGAGCCATCTTCTGGGTACGGGATTACGATCCTGACCAGAACAAAGGGAACGTCTTGGATCGCGTGTTACAGCACAAAGAAGCCATCATCTCTCACCTGAGCTGGGTTTCGCTGTTCCTCGGTTTCCACACCCTGGGTCTGTACGTCCACAACGATGTTGTGGTTGCCTTCGGTACGCCTGAAAAGCAGATTCTGATTGAGCCTGTGTTCGCACAGTTCATTCAGGCATCGCACGGTAAGGTGCTGTACGGCATGGGTACGCTGCTGTCAAACCCTGACAGTATTGCGACCACCGCTTGGCCCAACTACGGTAACGTTTGGTTGCCCGGTTGGTTGGATGCCATCAACAGCGGCACAAACTCCTTGTTCCTCACCATCGGTCCTGGCGATTTCTTGGTTCACCATGCGATCGCTCTGGGTCTGCACACCACCACCCTGATCTTGGTCAAAGGTGCGTTGGATGCACGCGGTTCGAAACTCATGCCCGACAAGAAAGACTTCGGCTATGCGTTTCCTTGCGATGGTCCCGGACGGGGCGGCACGTGCGACATCTCAGCGTGGGATTCGTTCTACCTGTCGATGTTCTGGATGCTAAACACGATTGGCTGGGTCACGTTCTACTGGCACTGGAAGCACCTTTCAGTCTGGTCTGGCAACATCTCCCAGTTCAACGAAAGCTCCACCTACCTCATGGGTTGGCTACGCGACTACCTCTGGCTGTACTCTGGCGCGACCATTAACGGGTATAACCCGTATGGCATGAATAACCTGTCTGTCTGGTCCTGGATGTTCCTCTTTGGGCACCTGGTTTGGGCAACGGGCTTCATGTTCCTGATCTCCTGGAGAGGCTATTGGCAAGAGTTGATCGAAACCCTGGTTTGGGCACACGAGCGTACCCCACTGGCGAACCTGGTTCGCTGGAAAGATAAGCCCGTTGCGCTCTCGATCGTCCAAGCTCGTGTGGTTGGTCTAGCTCACTTCACGGTTGGTTACATTCTTACCTACGCCGCCTTCTTGATCTCTGCCACTGCCGCCAAATTCGGCTAGCGCACATCAATTAGAGTTGATACTGTAAGGTAAACCCTTAGCAAAAGTCCCTCCCTGTCACAGTGGGGGACTTTTGCTTAAGGAGAATTAGCTATCAGCGGTTAGCGGTTAGCCTTTTGGCTTCATCCTTTAGCCTTCATCCTTTAGCCTTTCCCTCCCCCCATGCGCCAACATCAACAGGTACTCAAGCTCCAAACCACAGGAAAATCGCTTTGTAGAGTGACGCAGAAAGTCCAGGCGATCGTCGCCGAATCGCAAATCCAAACAGGGTTATGTACCCTCTTTCTGCGCCACACGTCAGCGAGTTTAGTGATCCAAGAAAATGCCGATCCTGATGTGTTGAAAGACTTAGAGAATTTCTTTGCGAAACTGGTGCCCGAATGGGAAAACTACATCCATAGCACCGAAGGCCCTGATGATATGCCTGCACACATTCGCACAGCATTGACTCACACATCAGAGCAAATTCCGATCGCCAACGGTCGTCTCGTTTTAGGCACCTGGCAAGGCATTTACCTGTGGGAACATCGCCAGCACAGCCATACCCGCGAGTTGGTCGTTCACCTGAGCGGAAGTTAAAGACTGTGCAGCAAATGACGTAGAGAAAAGGGCGATCGTACTTGCTTTGTGCAGCTTGATAGATTGGTATAAGAAAGTAAGCAATGATGAAAGAGAGAGTAATAGGGGATGCTTTAGCTGAGTATGCAAAAACAATTACTACAAAGAAAGACTTTGAATAATTCTTAAAGTGCCTTATTCATGATTACGAACAAAATCAGCATGAATGGCAGAATCGAGAGCTTTCCAGCTATTTAAGTGGTCTTAGCGATTTTGTATCAGCTATGCCTGCTGACTACAAAAATGAGCTAGAAGACCTTGATGTTGAAAAAATCACTTGGCGTATAACAGCAGAGATATTGCTTGCTGCTTCAGTATATGAGTAGGTTGGGTTTCATGCTTTAACCCAACAATTCAGTAGATATTGGTTTTCGTAACTTAACTTACAGTAACGGTCGATCGTATTGATGGTTTTTTAGGTCTTAGATCTTTAACAAGTGGTTGTGTGATCGCCCAGGCTAAAATGAAGAGATACATTTGAAACAATGTCAAGCCTATGGCAATTCGCCAACGACGTTACAGCAAAGAAGAATTAGCCCGACGTGGGCAAGCACTCTACGAAGCTGGCATTCGGCAACAAGTCGAAGCGGGTAATGAGGGTAAAATTGTCGCGATCGACATTGAAACCGGAGCGTTTGAAGTCGACGAAACCGTTGTACCTGCAACTAATCGACTCTTTGAACGACTTCCCGACGCTCAACCCTGGATCATTCGCATTGGACATCGCGCCGTTTATCATTTTGGGGCGCGGAGTCTGAAGAAAAATCCATGATGGAAGGCGTTGTAAATTTACGGCGTGAAGCCACGCTAACTGTTGTAATCGGTAACTCAAAGCGGCAACTGCAAGCGATCGATGCCGTGATCGATACGGGTTTCAATGGCTTTCTATCGTTGCCCCCTACAATCATCACCACGTTGAATCTACCCTGGAGTGGTTCTGATTTTGTCACTCTGGGTGATGGCAGTGAAACTTACTTTGATTTGTACACTGGGACTGTGATCTGGGACGGGCAGTATCAGGAGATTGATATTGCAGAATCAGAGACAGAACCTCTGTTAGGAACAGCACTGCTTTACAGGTATCGGTTACAGGTTGATAACATTGAGGGCGGTAAGGTTAAGATTGAAGCCCTATGAACCAACGGTCGCCTCGTTTTAGGCACCTGGCAAGGCATTTACCTGTGGGAACATCGCCAGCACAGCCATACCCGCGAGTTAGTCGTTCACCTGATCGGAAGTTAAGGACTGTGGAGCAAATGATGTAGAGAAAAGGCGATATCGCTTTAAGGAGCGAGATGTGCAATGAGGTATTCTACCAGCTTGAAAACATCCGGATACGAATTGAAATTTTATATTCGTAAATTAGACCAGTCCCCGGAGCATCTTGAGATAAAGTATCTTGGGATAATTGTTATGTTTCTTCCATGCTCTGAGTCCTCTGTGTCGCCTATTAAATCTATTACTAATACTATGCTTGTTGATGGCATAGAGCAGTTGGCTAGATATTTAGAGAATCACATTTGCTCTCTTAGTCATAATCCTGCCTTTAAATCTGGTGTGTTCTTGACCTATGGCGATGTGTTTCAGATTCAAGCACTCGGTGGAGAGTTGCATTCCGATTCTGAGGGAGTATTTTCAATTCAATGCATGGTAAACGTTGGAAATCCTACCAATCAACCATTTTCGACTTATTTAGGCGGAGAAGCTGTAATAACTATCAAGGATGCTAATAAGTTCGTAGAAGATTTGAGAGGAATAGTTGCTGAATTACGTTCATAGTCGTTTGATAAATTATGGCTTGACCACGCGCGGTATGGGCTGAGGCGAGACTACGAAACACAACGATCCAGATATGGCTTACTCACATTACATAAGTAGTTTGGGTTGAGGTATGAAACCCAACAATTCAGTAGATATTGGTTTTCGTAACCTAACTTACAGTAACGGTCGATCGCACTCAAATTAAAACAGAGGCTTGCAATATATGAAAACCAAGCTAATTTTGACCGAGAAAGATATTAAGCGCGCGATCGAAGAATACCTGATCGGCACAAATCAGGGCAAAGCCAAATCGATCCGGTTAGAAAAGGTCAACGATAACCCTTCGGCTGATCCTAGAGAATACTCTGCTTTCTATGCCGAAGTTGAATTGGACGTTGAGGGAGAAGGCATCGAGTAATCTAGCTTCAAGCGTTAAGCCTCCTAGCACGGCTTCTAAACCAGCAATAGTACTGGTTTGATGAGCATAAAGGTCTGTTTATAAATTCTTTTGTCTGAAAGCGGCTTTTTCTCTCAAAATCGCTTTTGATAGGGCATAACGGTTTTTCTTAGCCAGCATTCGATGAAGCGCTTACAGAATTCTTTGCTCGCCTGTTTTTTCCTGCTTGGTAGTAGCTTACTCACCGGCTGCAACGTGGAGAAGGCGCGGGCGATTCAGGGAGCCGCCGTGCAGTTTAAGGCTGAGTCCCTCGCGGCAATCCAGGCCATTGACGACATGCGGAAGCGAGAGTTGGAACCGCCGCCACGATCGCCGTCTGACATTCGGAGTGAGTTCGTCACAGGGATTTTAAATTCCAAAAGCGAGATTAACAGTAGTTTGATTGATCTGGCGATCGACCCCTACAAGCCACCTGATGACCCCGAGTGGAACACCTTTACGGCTGACCTGCGAAACCAGTATGAAACCTTTGCCGCTATTTTTGACAAGTTGGATGCCGGTAGCCTCGTTGCTGTAGATGAAGTCCGCCAATCGGCAGAGCATGCCAAAACGCTGACGGTACAAATGGCTCTGTTTGCCGACGCGGTCAGTAAAAATCCACCTGTGCTTTACCGCTACCGCAATACGATCGTCGTCAAACTGCGCAAGCAACGCCAAACCTACCAGACACTACAGGCGCAACTTAAAGCAAGCTACGGTTCGATTGATGCTAGCCCTCAAGCCTCACGCGATAAGCTACGCGACATCGAAAATCAGGTTGGTGAAGCGATGGGCGAATGGCAGCAAGTGAAGTTACAGGAGCAAAAGCTGCTGGAGACAACACTCACCCAATGCCTTAAAGCCGCTGTACTGGGCAAAGAGTTAGGTAATTTGATCAACCGCTACGATCAGCTTGATCTCAACACGATCAACGCGCTGGTGCCTCGCATTCTTAACATTGCTGGGGGCATTAGCGGGCGCGATGTCAGTTTTTTGCAAGTTAAAACAGCGAGTGTGATTGGCGAAATCAATCAAGATCCGCTGTGGAAAGGTGCAGCAAATTTAGCCTTAGGTCAAGTGAATACGGCTGTTGCCAATCGACGCAAGGCACAAGCGTCCCTTGCGGTCAAAAAATAACCGTCACCAAAATAACCGTCACCAATGAGCCAATGCCATTTCTAGCACTTAGCACTGCCTTGAATAAGCTGAATGGAACGAAGAGAAACGGATGCTTTGAGCCGCTCAATCGTATCAACTTCAGTAGTAGCCGTTGTCAACCGAAGCCACGATCGCTTCAGCGTCAACAACCTTAAATTCCTTACCCTGTTCCCCAAACGAAGACACTCAACCCCAGGAACCTGATCATGCCCGATAGCAACTCCCTTTTTCTTCAAACAGCAGCGGCTGTGATGAACGAGCTAGACATCCGCTACATGGACGCCGACCTGGACGGCAAAGTGGCACTTAAGGACGACCTGGACAAAGCCATGATGACGTTTTCAGAGATCCGTTGCCGGATTTTAGAAAGTGAACTGATTTGTACACCAGAGGATGTGGCCAAAATGCAGCAGCTACGGGAGGAGGTTAACGAAGCAGAAGAGATCCAATCCGTTCTCTCTACAATGGTGCGGCTTACTAAATTTTTCGCGCGGTTATGACGTTCCGTTCAACAAAACCGTCTGGTAGAGGCTTGCTTTCAAGCCATTGCAAGCTACACTAAAAGCCAGATTTAAACAGAATGTGAATTTTCTAGATTAGTCCTCTATATTTAGGTATCATCGGAAGCTTAAAACGGAAGTAGAATGTTTCCCAGGCGCTAGATATAGCGCTTACGGCAGACGAATTGAATGACGGTGATCTTTGGACTATGGGTTTGCAACAACGAATTTAATAGAGCTTCGGCGCGGGTGTGAGATGGAACACTGGGAATTTTTATTGCAGAAAGAGGGCGATCGTTCCTGGCTTCCACTCGATTCGCCAGATGTTGAAATTTTGGAAGGTCGCTATCGCATTGTTGCCCGCTCACACTACAGCAACGCCGCAATCGACATTCGGATCGCCCACTTAGCCACAGAGGAAGTGCCGCCCAAGCGTCGCATTCAGAAGCGATCGTGCCGGACGAATCACGATGGCTTGATGGTGGTCATTCCCTTCACTCACCTGGAGGCTGGTCAGTGGGAGTTGTGTTGCTCTCCAGTCGATTTAATGTCTGATCTCATGGCAGGAGCGCAACCCTACGCGCTCAAACTGCAAGTCGTCGCGCATTCATCCGAAGAAGATTGGGAACCCGACTGGACAGCACCCAACCATACGCCATCAACTATCGATTCAGTCTCTGCGTCTCAACCTTCAGCACCAGAGATCGGCACGTTAGCCCAGGATGCTCGCGTCACGCATCGTGCAGCACTTGGCGATGGAGACGCTTCAACTTCGCCCACCGTTGCACCAACCCCCTTGCCCGCTGCCGAACGACAATCGGTGCCATTGCCTCCCGAAGTGGCCGAAATTCTTGGAGCATCAATGGATCGGCTTTTTCAAATTGCGGAGCAAATGTCTGAGCAGTTGGTTGATGAAGTCCTTCAAGATTTTGAACTCACGGCAATCGCTGACACTCCTGCCTCTACCGCTTCTGTAGTGACAACTCCTATAGAGGCAAATTCTGTAGAGGCAAAGACTCCCATCCTTGAACCCGCCACGATCGCCGCTTCCGGTACCACGGCAGGCGAATCAGAAGATGAGTCCAAACCCAAGCCAAACGAGCAGAGCCAGCGAGGGTATACCCTCGCTGCCAATCAAACCTTTGTGCTGTCGCTCGATCAAGCCGCCTTCATTGCGACACGGGGCGAAGAAATGACGCTCTCAGGGCAAGTTGCGATCGCATCCGCTCCGGCAGTGCCTGCTGCGCAACTAGTAGCACCTTCCATACCGCCTAGAGAGGCCGAAATTAGTGACCCGTGGGAAAGCGACATTGCCCTGAACGTCTCCGGAGCGACTGCCCAAGAAATTCAACTTTGTTTGCGTGATCCTCAAAGTCTTCAGGTCTTAGTCAGCGATCGCCAACCATTGCCATCGCAGCCATTGCCTTATAGCTTTACTTTTTCGCTTGCCTTGCCCGATGCGCTTACTACCCATCTCGTTTTAGGAGAAGTGCTGTTGTGTGGCGTGATGGCCGGGAAAGAAGACACGCCGATCGCGCTCGTTACCCAGGCCTTCTCCATTACGGTTGACCCTGGTGTACTCGTCAACGAGTTGTCCAAGCTCCACGAAGCGCTGGCAACTGAAATTGAAGATGAAGAGCGGATCGATTTACCCTTAGAGCTGTCCTCCAGGTTGCAAGAACAAGCAGCCCCTTCCGTTGACTTATCCTTCCTTGATTGGAGTGTCACTGAACCAGCAACGGAGCGATCGCCCCGCTTCCCATCCCTTGCGGGACAGCCCCTGCCGCCTCAGCTTTATCATCCCGACCCTAACCAGGCGCGCTCCAAAGCCCTCGATCTTCCCGCCTTTAAGCTCGCTTCAGAACCACAAGCAGCGGTACAGGCTGATCCACTAGCCGACTCCAAACCAACGCCAGCCGAGCAAGCAAGCTCTGACGCGATCGCCTCTAACACGAAGGCTTTTGAGACAGAGCCACAATCCGACCCGCTCCAAGCAGCGCCAGCAATATCAGAAGTATCTGCGACTGAGGCGATACCTGCGACTGAGGCGATACCTGCGACTGAAGCCGCATCTGATAACAACTGGGTCAGGACTTCTGTTAAAGCAACGACTTCTGACGCAGACGTGGCAACAGAGAGCGTTGATGGCAACACCACAACCAAACCGCCGCTAGAGCTGCCATCACCAACCCAGATGTCTTTCCAATCGCTGAAGCTTCAGGATCGTTTCCTCACCCGCCTCACGTCCCTTGCCACAGACACTGAGCTAACAGCCTTACTCAAGGCCAATATTGCACCCGGCCAACCTTTGACGCCTCCTCAAACAGCCACATCGGCAGCCGATATTCGTTCTCTGACAGAAGAGATTGTGGTTGATGACGAACCACAGCCGCTTGAACGACGGCGCAGTAAGCCGCCAACCAGTTCTACTGACCCAGCCGCTGCGGTTGGCGCAATACCGTCTGAGGCCTCACCCAATCCGCTCATTCTGCCCACAGATGAGCCAGTGCCCACGCCAACGTTAGACGTCACAACCGGCGAACTCACTGCTGGCAAACCGATTAATATTCGCGTCAAACTCCCAAATTTGCTGCCTCGAATTTATGTCAAACTTTGGGTCACCGATCGCCAAACTCGGTCCTTACTAGACGGTCCGCGTTGGTTGGTCGATTTTCTGCCCAATGGATTGGGTGATTTAGAAGCCATGACTCCGCTGACGGTACCCTTTGGCAGTGTAGAGCTTCGCTTCGAAGCGATCGCGGTTGAGATGCACACCCAGCGAGAAAGCCACAAAGTCACGGTGGATCGCGTTGTCATCCCCCCTGATTTGCCTAGCGTTTCCCTCGACGACTTTCATCCTTAGCCACGATCGTAAGCTGGGTTAGCCTTCGTGTAAGCGCTCGCATCCCAACCGCTATGAAAGCGGTCTTTTCACTAAATATTAAGAATGGTTAGAAGTGGGAAACATGTCCTCGCTTCACAGTAGAGTCAGTTTTGGAACCACTTAAATCTAGATAGGAAACTTGTTATGACAGGTTCATACGCAGCTTCGTTCTTACCCTGGATTCTCATCCCAGTTGTTACCTGGCTCCTGCCTGCAGTGGTCTTTGGTCTGCTGTTTCTCTATATTGAACGTGAAGATCCAAGCGGTATTTAAGAGCATCGCTGTTTAAGATCCCCGTTGCTTGTAGCAAACATTGAAAAGCGCCCATCTAATTCAGCTAGGTGGGCGCTTTTCGTTGGTCAAGCGTATATCTTGACCCAGGTTTACCAGTGCGGGCAGCAACCGACAGCGTTAATCAAGGCTTACATGGATGAGCCCAAACCTGAGTAAGCGCCATAGAAGAAGAGACCCAGCACAACCAGCACACCTGTACCTGCGACCGTAGCCACAATCCACAGTGGAATTCTTCCAGAACTAGACACAACAATCACCTCTTAAACGAAAAAGCTCATCTGATTGAAAACGGAAGCTAACTGAAAGCCGAAAAGAACTAGTTAAAGAAATAGCTAGAAAAGAGAATGCCGAGCACAAAAACCAGCAACAAGCCCAGGTAGAGCGATGTGCGATTTAGCTCTACTGGCTGCTTGTTCGGGTTAGGAGTTCTGGTTGCCATGTATATTCCCTATCGTTGAATAAACTGCATTGCGGCGATCGCGCCTAAGAAGAAAACAGACGGCACAGCCAGCGTGTGCACAGCCAACCATCTGACCGTAAAAATGGGATACGTAACGGGTTCGTTAGGTGTTCTGCTAGTCATAACCTTGGGCAATCCTTAAACTATTTGGCGAGAAACTCTTCGATTTCTTGTTTAGCTTCAAAACGGTCTTTAATGATCGGTGCAGACTGCACTTGGGTAGGGTAGTACTCGTTAGGACGAGGCGTACCAAACGCATCGTAGGCTAAACCAGTTTGCACAAACAACCAACCCGCAATGAACAACGCTGGAATTGTGATGCTATGAATTACCCAATAGCGAACGCTTGTAATAATGTCCCCAAAAGGGCGCTCTCCAGTAGTACCAGCCATTCAGATTCCTCCACTGACAACAATTAAACGCTGACTTATTATCATCATACGAAACCACTGAACCAGTCACAAGCAACTTTTTAAGATTAGGTGAACGCGATGAAAGACGGCATTAGAAGGAGAGGTTTGTTACCCCTCGTCCTGGTTGATTGTTAACTCTTATTGACCGTTAACCGCGATCGCTCCTAATCATGCTGCTTTAGGACTGTACTTCAGTAACGTTCCTTTTTGGCCAATAATAAAGCCCTGATCTTGACTTAGAAACAGGATTTTATAGAGGTTAGACGGAACGTTCTCGATCGAGCGATCCTTCTCCCAGGTTTCGCCCCCATCCAAACTGCGCAACAGATTGCCACTTCCACCAGAAACCCACAACTCATTTGGTGTTCGGTAAGCCAAATCCAACAATCCCCAGCTAGTTGCAAACTCAGGACTGACCGACTTTTCCCAATCGTCTGGGGCATCTGGTGCCTGAAATTGAATCTGCCCTCCTCGTGCAATCATCCAGAGTCGCCCATCCGGTGCAAACCCCATACTTTGCAGTCGTCGGGAGCTATTGCGATTGTGCGGATCCCATGCGGTTTGTCCTGGGGCCCATAATGAGTAGAAATTACCGCGGGATGACACCGCCACATAGCGACCATCCGGCGCACGCGAAATGTTTCGAATGACACCCACAGCCGCTTCCACCATTGCCTTCCAGTTTTTACCGCCATCTACCGTACGGTAGATAGCCCCAATGTCGGTGGTCATCTCAGCAGACTTTGGGCCCAACGCCAGCACGGTGTTTGGAGAACCAGGCAGCTTTGCGCTCAACGGCACCCTAGACCAGGACTTGCCGCCATCAGTGGTGTGTAACAAAAGCGAAGGTTGCCCTGCAATCCAACCTTCGTTACCCGAAAAGCTGATGGAGTTAAACCGATATGCCTGATCCAACTCTAGGGTGCGTGGCTCCCAGGTTGTACCACCATCCGTCGTTTCTAGCAGCGTGGAATTCGTTCCTGTCAACCAACCATGCTGAACATCGACAAAGCTTAGATCCAGCAGGTTAGCATCCGTCGGCACAGAAACGGGTTTCCAGGGGGTCCCTTCAATCGAAGGCAAATAAGCACTGCCGCAGCTTGAGCACAGTAAGGCGACCGCGCAGAGCACGATCACTTGTCTCATAAATGCCCACTGCCCGATCGTCCGCCTCAGGAATGTTGTCACTAAATGCATTGCGCTTAAATCTCTACTCAATCTCATTAATTTGTTTGTCAAGAATGGCTAAGAGCCACTCAGAATTACAGTATCGAGGTCAGCGGCGGCATGCCACGCCACTTCGATCGGCTTACTGCAACCCATAGAGGCTAATAAAAAATAGAAAGCCCAGGGCCAGGGCACCAAAAATCAAAATATTCTTTTGTCCAGGCGTTAACGTATTCACCCCAAACCCGTACCCCAAGTTTTCCTTAAAGCCGGAGGGTGAACCCACTTCACCAATATTGGAGAAGCGTGCTTTCGGTGCGCCACAAACAGGGCAACGCCAGGTATCAGGGACAGCCTCAAATGGAGTCTTCTCTGGGATCTGACGGCGATCGTCTCCCTTCAGTGGCTCGTAGATGTAACCACAGGCCTGACATTCATAACGGTCTAAGACTGTTGATTCGGCATCTGTACTCATTGCTTTGGTATCAAAGAATGGCGGCAACATCACAAGATCGTGTTCAGAAATTAGAATTCTGAGATCTCTGTAAACGATTATGACATGAGTGGGAATCCGTGAATCCTGTCATCGTAAAAGTAGAGAAATTTGAAAGCAGGGAGTAGAAAGGGCAAGGCTAAAGGCAGAGGATAGAAAAGGGAAGGTAGAAATGGAAAAAGCTAACCGCCGACCCCGCATTCTTTAGCCTTCCTCCCTCCCCCCTCCTCCTTCAGCTTATCTATAGAGTCCAGTGGGGCTTTTCGATACATCTTAAGGGTGCCCTGACCCTATAATATGAAGGCAAGTAACATCATTGTTCTTTCTGTCATTTAAGCAGCCTGAGGGGTATTGCTAGTGTTTGTCCTCAGTGGTTATGAGTATCTACTTGGCTTTCTCCTGGTTTGTAGCCTGGTGCCGCTTCTAGCGTTAACCGCGTCGAAGCTTGTTCGCCCCAGTCGTCGTGGGCCAGAGCGTCGTACAACCTATGAATCGGGCATGGAACCGATCGGCGGCGCGTGGATTCAGTTCAACATTCGCTATTACATGTTTGCTTTGGTCTATGTCATTTTTGACGTAGAAACGGTGTTCCTCTACCCGTGGGCGGTGGCCTTCAATCAGTTAGGCTTACTAGCCTTTATTGAAGCGCTGATTTTTGTTGGCATCCTTATCATTGGTCTGGTTTATGCGTGGCGCAAAGGAGCACTGGAATGGTCATGAATCCTAAGGCGGCAAAAGGTGTTTTAGGGCCATCTGAGTTGATGCTCAATCCCATTGAGCACCCACAGGTGACTCAAGACCTGTCTGAAAACGTTGTGCTAACAACAGTAGACGACCTTTATAACTGGGCACGCTTATCAAGCCTGTGGCCGATGCTTTACGGCACGGCTTGCTGTTTCATTGAGTTCGCAGCACTTATTGGCTCCCGCTTTGACTTTGATCGTTTTGGACTGGTGCCACGATCGTCTCCCCGGCAAGCGGATTTGATCATCACGGCGGGCACGGTCACGATGAAAATGGCTCCTGCACTCGTACGTCTGTATGAGCAAATGCCAGACCCTAAATATGTAATTGCGATGGGTGCCTGCACGATTACCGGCGGGATGTTTAGCGTTGATTCGCCAACGGCTGTTCGCGGTGTGGATAAGCTCATTCCCGTGGATGTTTATCTGCCAGGTTGCCCTCCCCGACCGGAAGCGATTATTGATGCCATCATCAAGCTCCGGAAGAAAATTTCTAACGAGTCGATTCAAGAGCGCGGTGTTCTCCGGCAAACCCATCGGTACTACAGCACAACCCACACCATGAAAGCGGTGGACCCGATCCTGACGGGGCAATACCTCCGATCGGAAACACGAGAAGCCCCGCCCAAAGAGCTGCAAGAGGCGATGGGTCTCCCTGTAGCACCGGCATTGAAGGCAGCAGAAAAGGAGGGACGCGATCGTGCCTGAAGAAGAGTCTAAAGCAACGCCAAAAGCTGACGAAGCCAGTGCGCTTACACCGCCTGCTGCTGCTACCCCTGTAGCAGCAGGTACAGTTTCAACGTGGTTAACGCAAAATGGATTTGAGCATGAATCGCTCGGCTCAGATGCCTCCGGCGTTGAGGTGCTGAAGGTTGAACCAGAGTTTCTGGTACCTTTTGCGACGGCACTTTATGCTTACGGCTTTAACTATCTGCAATGCCAAGGAGCTTATGATTTAGGTCCTGGCGACCAGCTAGTTAGCTTCTATCACCTGATTAAGCTGACTGACAATGCCGATCGTCCAACTGAAGTCCGCATCAAAGTCTTTCTGCCTCGTGAGAATCCCCGCGTTCAGTCGGTGTACTGGATCTGGAAAACAGCAGACTGGCAGGAGCGGGAATCGTATGACATGTACGGCATCATCTACGAAGGTCATCCTAATCTGAAGCGCATTTTGATGCCGGAAGATTGGGTCGGCTGGCCGCTTCGGAAAGACTACATATCGCCCGACTTCTACGAATTGCAGGATGCTTACTAACGCCGTCGGTCAGTGGGGCTATAAAGACTCCCTGCTGACCACGGATGGACATTCACCTGTCAGACGCTTAACCATCTGGCAGGTGTTTTAGGTTTAATTGGTTGATTCCTGTTGCGCTTTATCCTGTGCCCAGTCTTGACCGATTTGAACGGTCACATCGGAATCCAGATCGCCCGTGCTTTCGATGCGGACTTCTCCAAAGCCCAGCGATCGACGAACCGCTTCAGCACTTTTCACGTCGCCCTGCTGAGCCACAATGCGAGTAATATTCAACGGCTCGCGCTTTGGATCTGAAACGCTCACATTGCCATAGCCACCCTGCCTGAGCCTGCTCATGACGGTTTGAGTCGCCTTGCTCTGACGCGTGCTGTCTTGAATGACCACTCTGATCGAATCAGCAAGGCGATCGCTGGTAGACGCAGTCCCAAAATTAAAGTGCTGCGCCATCATCGTTTGAATGCGCTGAGCACTGGGTAGCCAGTAGCTTACCCCATTAAACTCATTGGGTTGGCTAAAGCTACCCGGCACCATTAACATCTGCACCTGTGAGCGATTAGTGCGAGACGCAAAACCAACCAGGGCCACCAGTTCTTCGACACTCAAGTTGGTATCAATGTGCGATTGGATGATTGATAGGATTTGAGGCAACCGCACAAGCGTTGCAGGGTTTAAAGTCTGCTCCATCAGCGCACGCATCACCATTTGTTGTCGCTGGATACGGCCGATATCACCGTATTCATCATGGCGAAATCGCAGTAATTGCAGGACTTGATCGCCATTGAGATGCTGTTGACCCGCTTTCAAATTGACATAAAGGTGCTGGCTGTCGTCACGATATTTCATATCTTTGGGGACGAAAACCGTCACGCCACCCAGCGCATCGACCAAGGCTTGTACGCCTTGAACGTTGATAGAGACATAGCGATCGACCCCAACACCACCCAGTAATTCACTCGTCGCTTTAGCACTCAGCGCAGGGCCGCCATCCGCATTTGCTTCGTTAATTTTGGTAATACCATACCCTGGTACTTCGGTACGGGTGTCTCTAGGAATAGAGAGTGCCACCAACTTTTTCGCTTCAGGATTAAACCGTAGCAGGAGCATTGTATCGGTTAAGCCATCAAAAGAGTTGACCAGTGCCTGATAGCGCAATTTTTTGAGATTTGTAGGCGGGTTCTGAACATCCGTCGTCAGGACTTTGATGCCCAATACCAGAATATTGACCGGACGAGTCAGCTCAGGCAGTTGGAGAGTATTGTTCTTCGAAATACTTTCGCTTTTAGAAAAAACAGAGGCCTGTTCAGGGCTCAGCTTGCGCTGCATGAGAGGCGTACTTGCAAATGACATTGCCAACAATGCACCTGCCGTAGCTGATAGCATCGCTACGCCTGCCAATCCGCTCATCAACCAAAGCCAGCGACGCCCTCTATGTTTGGGTACCTTCCTTAAAACCGCCTTTGGTTTCCGCGTCGTATACGGAGGACGTTGATTTGGACCGTTCACTGATTTCTTCTACCCCACACAACGATTAGGACTGCTGAAACGGTGGCTTTTTGGCAGCAGCAAGTTAAATAGCTTGGAAAAATGCGCTTTGCAGATACAAAAAATGATAGCTCTACTATGAGAGACTCCGTTGCGATGACTGCCAAGCGCTTACCGCTTTCTATGCAACCCTAGCAGCAGCATGGTAGCAAGAATTCCCGCAATCGGCTGCAAACGTTCAATAATCATATGCGAACCGATCGCAATTGAGACGATCGAAGTCTTTGATGTACCAGTTGTTGTCTCAGACAAAAGCGCCCTCAACCTCGATCACTCAGGTGCAGACGGCAAAGCCAACCCAGTTTTTGGCACTGAGTTGGCTGAGTAGAAGGACGTGACAGCAGGGCATCACCAGCAAGGTCGTTGAGGGCTACTCAAAAGGTAGCGATTCAATCGATACAAAGCATCCTCAAACCATAATCTTGTGTTTCAAGTGCCGCATCCCAGGAGCCGTTTTGGAGGGCGCGATCGATCCCGGTCATCCCATCAAAATCACATTATCAATCACATGGATCACGCCGTTGTCTGCTTCAATGTCTGCTGCAACAACCGTGGCATTTTTGACCTCAAACCCATCCGTAAAATCGATACGAATGGGTGATCCCTCGACCGATGTGAGAGAGTCTAGGGTTTTTAGGTCTGCTTGCTTAAGTTTCCCAGAAACCACGTGATACGTCAGGATGCGGGAGAGCTGAGGAATGTTCTGCACCAGTGTTTGTATTGTCCCAGGTGGGAGTTTGGCAAACGCCTCATCCGTTGGCGCAAAGACAGTAAAAGGTCCAGGGCTGCGTAGTACATCAACTAATCCAGCTGCCTGAACTGCTGTGACAAGCGTCTTAAAAGAACCAGCATTGACGGCGATATCAACGATGTCGGGCATGAAGATAACCTCGCTTGGGTGGGTGTGGAGTATGAGAGTGTGGGAAGCTGGGGAAGCTGGGGAGGCAGGGGAAGCAAAGGGAGAAGGCGAAAAAATAAGAGGGCAGGCGCAGAACTCTCTGGTGACTCGAACCTTAAACTTCAAGCTTTTCCTCCCCTGCTTCCCTTGCCCCCGCTGCTTCCTCCACTCTTCTACCGATACTCCTGATGCTGAATGTTGCGTAGTCGTGCTTCAGGGCGCTTGAAGCGATCGAGTTGGGCCTCAAAGAACTTGCGATTTGCCTCTAGGTGTCTGGGGTTGGGGTCATCGAGAGGATACAAGAGCGCAGCGCGCAGTGCCTGGATAACGGCTGAAGTCACGCAGTACATCGATCGCTGGAAGCTAATGCCCAGTTGAATCAGCATGTCGTCTTCGCCGCGGCAGTGTTTACTGTAGTAATCCACCAGATAGGGCGGTAAGAAGTGCAGCATATCCTGCATTAATAGTGTGGGTGGAATACCCGCTGTACCGACTGGGAAGACATCTGCATAGAGAATGCCAAAGTGAAAGTCCTTCTGGTCTTCAGGGACTTGTTTTGCCTGAGCGTTGTAAGACTTGGTGCCTCGGAAGGGCGACGTACGGTAGAAGACAGCTTCTACATACGGTAATGCCGCTTCGTAGAGCCACATAAAGCCTTTCGATTTGGGAATAATTTCGTAGCATTCACCCCGGATGTAGACGTGGTGGTAAATGGGACGACCCGCGATCGCGAAAATGCCGTTCACCAAGAAGTTCATCGCATCAGGAACGCTCGCGATTTTGCCTTCATCGTACAGATCCGACATTTCAAAGAACACAGGAGCCATGATTTCCCAAAACAGCCCTAAGTTGGCGTAGTAGGACATTTGGCGGCACTGTTCCAAAAACATGTCGGGGAAGAGCTTGTATAGACCCAACATCGCCGGATTGTATTTGAAGTACGCTTTGATCGCGCGATCGGCATTCGCCTTGTACTCTTCACTATCCAAGTAGGGGTCAAACTGCCCTCCCATACCCCGATGCCAGAGCATCGCTCGCATACACTCCTCAGCAAATTCCATATTGATGCGATCGTGCCAGAGATGATGAAACAGCCGGGGCATCTTCATCGTTTCCCCTTTCTCCATGAACGCTAGCAGTTCAGGATGTGCCGTTGCCTGTCCCCGCCAGATCCGTAGATCGGCATCATCACCCGCGTAATGGTTATGCAAGTCCAGATACTCTTTCGGCAAGAAGTACTTAAAAAACGGCAGCGGATTGAGAAACTCTCGCTCCGCGATGTAGAGCAAATCGCGCCAATAAAAATCCATTGGCACCGCGTACGCTTTGTACAGCCCAATGATTTGCATCAAGTTCTCTGGCGTATCCGGCAGCATTGCGCCACCTGCTTCCAGGCGATGCACAACATCAGCAAATTCGTGCTGAGAGGGCGGGAGGCTTGTTTTGGTGAGGGTTGCAGTGGTCATGGGTGGAGAAAGGGGGTTAAGGTTTGCGGTTTGCAGACTGGGTCTGGAAGGCTGAGGTCTAAACTGGGAGCATGAGCCTTTGAGTCAAAGTGCTAAGCTTTTGGGTCGAAAGAGCGCCCTTGGAACCTGAAAAGTTAAGCTTGGCGGTCGGAAGATTGAGCTTAGGTCGTCCTATTTGGAAAAGGATAGAGAGAGACAAGAGTGGCATGATGAGAGTGAGGCATTTTGCGCTTTTTCACCCTCTCATCATCCTTTGCTTCCACGCCTTACTCCTGACTCCTCAGTGCCAACTGACTTTCCATCGACTGACTTTCCATCGACTGACTTTCCATCGCGACCTGCTCTCCAACCGTAATGGGAAAGGCTGCAACGAGTGCATTCGTCGTTGGTTCACTCCAGCGCAACAACCAACTTGGCTGTACGCCCAGGAAGAAGATGAGGGCGACTAGCACCAGAGCGGGTGTTTGCTCTGCCCAGGTCACATTGGGGTAGTAGGCTGTCGCATTGTCTAACTTGCCGAAGCAGGTGCGGTTGAGCAGAATCACGAAGTAAACAGCCGTTAGACCACTCGCGATGATGCACAGCAGCGTCGGAATGGGGAAGACTGAAAAACTGCCCTGGAACACGAGAAACTCTGCAATGAAACCGACTAGACCGGGAATGCCAGCGCTCGCCATCCCGCTGAGAATGAGCAAGGCACTTGTTAACGGTAAGCCGCGAATCGGATTCAGGAGCCCGTTGAGCTTGTCCAATTCACGGGTACCCACCTTCGCCTCAATGACACCCACCAGGTAAAACAAGATTGCCAAAATCAACCCGTGGCTAACCATCTGCCCAATCGCACCCAGGAGGCTCAGCTTTGTCCCAGCCGCACAGGCAACCAGGACGTACCCCATATGCCCGATCGAGCTATAGGCCACCATACGCTTGATGTCCTTCTGAGAAATGGCGGTGAGAGAGCCATACATCACGCTAGCCACACCCGCGATCGCCAATCCCGGCGACACCAGCGACCAGGTTTCGGGAAACAACTGTAAACCAAACCGCACGATACCATACGTGCCCAACTTAGCCAGAATGCCACCCAGCAAAATCGCGACCGGTGGTGATGCTTCCACATAGGCATCAGGCAACCAGGTGTGCAGTGGAATCAGCGGTGTTTTGATAGCAAAACCAATCAGCAAAATCGTCAGCAGGATCAGTTGCGCCTTCAGCGGCAGGTCTTGCGTTCTCAGCGCTTCATAGTCAAAGCTGGAAGAACCGCTAAGCCACGTCAAACCCAGGAAGCCTACTAGAATCAATACGCCTGAAACCGCCGTGTAGATAAGGAACTTCATTGCCGCGTAGTCCCGCTTGGAACCACCCCAAATGGCAATCATCAGGTACAGCGGAATGAGTTCAACCTCGTAGAACAGTACGAACAGGAGCAAATTCTGTGCCAAAAACGCGCCTGCAATGCCGCCACAGACCAGCAACGTGAGGGCGTAGAATAAACGCGGCCGCTCTATTTTCTGGCTGCTCCCCAAAATCACAATCCAGATTAGCAAGCTATTCAGTGCCACTAAGGGTAGCGATAATCCATCCACACCGAGACGATAGGTTAAGCCCAGTGAGTCGAGCCAGGAAAGAGACTCCTGCATTTGAAACCCGACCTGACCTATATCGAACTGAGACATCAACACAACCGTCCAAAGGAGGTTGATGCTTGCGATCGTTAAGGCCGCCAATCGCGATCGCGATTCGGGAACAAAACTAAGCAGCAGCGCACCAGCAATAGGTAGCCAAATGAGGGTACTGAGCATGGTTGAAGAGGATAAAGGATGAGGGATGAAGGATAAGGGGTGAGGGATGAAAGAGAAGCTTTAAGTGTTCAAAGAGGCACAGGGGCGTTGGCTCGTGTTACTAATCAAACTTTTAGCCTTTAGCCTTTAGCCTTCTACTCGCCTCTCTCTCCTACGGTGACCACATGACTAAACAGCCCACTAGCGCGGCACCAACAACGATCGTCAATGCATATGATTGGGCCTGCCCTGGAGTGCTGTACTTCAAGCCCTGTCCACCAAAGAGAGTGGCGATACCCAGGAAGTTAATGAAGCCATCCACCACGTAGCGATCGAACCAGAAGGTCAACCGAGACACGAGATCAACCCCAAACACGATACTCATGCGGTAAATCTGAGCGGTATAAAAGTCGTACGCAAGCAGATCTTGCAGAGGCTTCCAGGGGAACTGGACAGGCTTGGGAATCGTGTTGCCCAAGTACACAACGGCACCGAGACTACAGCCAAAAATACTTGACCAGAGCAAGAGGAGGGCAACGTCCTTGTTCAAATCTCCCCAGGCAGGTAGCAACGACATGGCTTGTAGCACTAACGGTAGATGCAGCACAAAGCCCAACAAAATGGTCATTGGTACCGCCATCGACCAGTGAATTTCGGGCGATCGCTGCGCCATTGGCTGAGCCGGACCACCAAAGATGCGGCTAAACACCCGCACCAAGCTAAAGGCGGTTAGGCCGTTGACAATGAGTACAAGTCCAACCAGCCAGGGTTGCGTTGCCCATAGACCGTCCGCCAGTTGCAGCAACGCCCAGAAGCTACCAAAGGGCGGTAACGCAATCAACCCCGCAGTACCCACCAAAAAAGCCAAACCCGAAACAGGACGACGCGACCACAGCCCGCCCAACTGAGTAATGTCTTGCGTAATACTGTTCCAGATAATGGAGCCACAGCTCATCACCAGAAGCGCCATTGAGACTGCATGGGTGAGCACTAGCAACAGTGCCGCTTGGGTCTGCTGCGTCCCCACGGCGATGAACACCAGGCCCATGTAGGCAGTAACCGAGTAAGACAGGGTGCGTTTGATATCAATTTGGGCGATCGCAATCAATGAGCCACCGATCGCGGAGATGCCGCCAATCCAGATCAACGTCGCCATCACGATCGGGGAAAGCACTAGCACAGGAGCCAGCTTAATCAGTACCCATGCGCCAGTTGCGACCACCACCGAGTTCCGCAAAATGGTACTGGGCAAAGGCCCCTCCATCGCCTCATCCAGCCATAGGTGCAGTGGAAACTGCGCGCATTTCCCCATCGGCCCTGCAATCAACGCCAAGCCAACTAAGGCCATGACAGTCGAGTCAACGGTTGCAGACTGTGCCCACTCCGCCAGTTCAGTAAAGTTCCAGGTGCCTGCCAGTGGCAACAGCGCAATCACTCCCATGAGCAACACCAGGTCGCCAACCCGTTTGGTAAGAAACGCATCACGGGCACCCGTTACCACAAGCGACTGGTTAAACCAAAGCCCCACCAACAGGTAAGTTCCTAGCGTCAGAATTTCGAGGATGATATAGCTAAAGAAGAGTGAGTTACACAGCACCAAGGCGCACATCCCACCTTCAAACAACGCCAGCAACGAGAAGAAGCGTGCCCAACCCCAATCCATCTCCATATAACCAATGGCATAAACCTGGGCAAGCAGATTCAAGCCAGTGATCAGCACCGTTGCACCAACGGTAAGAGAAGAGACCTCCAGGGGCAGCGTCAAATCAAGGTTGGCAACATTGAGCCACGGAAAGAAAAACTGCTGTGGTGGCTGATTCCACGTTGCTGGCAATGCCATTACTCCATGCAAAAATGCCAAGAACGTCATCACAACATTCGCGTAACCCGCAGGGCGGGGACCCGTGCGACGAGCGATCGACGGAAACCAAAGGACGGAAAGCGCAGCACCCGCTAAGGCATAGCAAGGCACCAACCAGATGCTCTGGAGGAGGAGTTGGTCCATAAAACGACCCCAAATTTTTCAAAAGGCTGGATGAATATGAGCGTTCGCTACAGTTGCGAAGGACAACTGAACACCCCAGGAACAAACGATGTTTGCTCTAATCAAAATGATAGGGCATTAACACATCGTTACTAATCCATGCTTCTTATAGAGCGCATAGATTTCAATCTATTTAACAATAGTTTAAGATTTGACGCCAAAAAGCTTCAAATCTTTACAAACAGGGGGTGTTGAGCGCTGCGCGATCGCTCATCGATAAGTTTAGCTCCAATCATCTCTAAGGAGTCATTATCGGTGCTAGAGTGTCCTACTTTTCTAAAACAAGACTCCCTAAGGTTCAGTCACCTTAATGTAGCCCGTTCAGGGTCGTGCGGGTCGTGATGCTGCTTGCCGCTGACTTTTCATCCGCTCAAAGCTAAGGGCACCCACGCCCAGTGTCACCAGCAAAATGCCAAAGACCTGGATCCACTGCAATGGGTTGTTGATCAGCAGAAACGCTAGCAGCGCGGTCACAACAGGCCCACTGGAGGCAACAATAGACGCTAATGCCGCTCCCATATAGCGCACACCAAAGTTATTGGTTAAATAACCCACCAGGGTCAAACCGCCTAAGACAATACCACCCAACACAAACCCAACAGGCTGATCAACCTGAACATCTGTGGGAGGGAAGAAGGTCAAAATGACGCTTGACAGCACAAAAATGGTTGAAAATTGAATCAACGTCACCGGAATGGGATGGAGCTTCTTAAAGCCAAGCTGCATGCAAATCAGATAAAACGCAAAGGCAATGCCTGATGCGATCGCAATAAAGACACCACCCCCGGTCATTTTACCGTTTGCCGCAGTGAGTCCTGGTAGGGCCGTGAAAATGACACCCATAAGAATAGTTGCCATTACAATCCAGCGCAAAGGAGTTGGTCGATCGCCAAAGAGAAACCACGCCAATGGCACCGTCACAATCGGGTACATAAACAAAATGGTCACGGCTGGACCCGCCCCAATCTGCCCGATCGCAATATAAATCAGCACCTGGGATAGAAAGAGAAACACGCCACTGCCGATTACATTCAATAAGGGACGGCGGTCGGGAGCCGTTAAAAAACGCTTCAGATCCCGCCATACAGGTGGATACAAAAACATTGCCACAGGAATCATCAGCGGCAACACCACCAACATCCGAAGCCACAAGATCAGTAGAGAGTTACCCAGACTAAGCTGAATAAATCCACCTAGTTTGACACCACCTCCAAGCCAACCAAAGATAAGACTTTCTCGGCCAATCACACGTACTACGACGTTATGAATCGATAGTGCTGCTGTCGAAATGAGTACCAGCAATAACCCAATTTGAAAATGAGTCAGTTCTCTTTTGGGTGTCGTTGGCAAGGGCAGGGGTGCGCCTGGTGCTTCTAGCGGAATTGGCTTCGCAGCTGGTGGAGTATGAAACTGATTGGATGAGGTTTGCAGTGAAGCGGATGATGGATAAACTTGGCTAGCACTACCGTTGGTTGGTACAGGAGCGTAACTTGTTGGCGCAGAGGCGTAGCTATTTCCTCGAGGATAGCTGCCTTCTGCGGTGTACCCGTTTTCTCTGGGATAGCCACTGTCAGTAGGAAAATGAGGTGCAACTGGGCGGGCGGCTTCTACTTGGAGCTGTTCCCGTAAGCGGTGAATCAGTGCTTCCAAAATGGCCTCACCCTGCTGCTCCAGACTTTGCATCCGGTTCAACTGTTGGGATAGCGAACTTTGATAGCTATTTAGATCCTGCTGTAATGCTTGAAAGGTCGAGCTAAACGTGGAGTCTAATGATGCCAGTAAACGATGGGCGTGTTCGGTTTGACCAGCGGCAGTTGTTAACGACTCACCACCATTAGATTGAGTATTCGGTGCAGCCTGATGCGTACTAGCAAGCTGGTTGATCCGCTGGATCATCAGCGCCTGCAAATGGTTTGATAGCACCTGAGCCAGTTGCTTGGCCCATAGCTGCTGCTGTGCCACCTGCTGTTGAGAAAGCGCTTCTAACTGCCGGGATTGCAACGTCTTGTAGTAAGCTTGCAGCTTGTCAATATCAGCCATCAGCCGAAGTTTTTCAGCTTGCAGTCGAGCAACATCCCGTGAGAGTTGACCAATTACTCCCTGCTGAAGACTGGTCAGATCCTGTGTAACGGCTTGTAAGACGCTCTCTACAGCTCGAGCGTTTTGGACACCCGTTTCTGACAACCCATGAGGTGTATTTGATCGCGGAGTGCGCCCTTCAGACATTGGAGAATCGCCTGGTTGCCCCATGAGTGGTTTCCTCTAATCTGCCAATCGTTAGTGGAAGTAGTGGTTTGATCGGCGTATAGCAGTAAGAATTCCCCATTTCGTTCTTAAACTCATGCTTCACAAGCAAATCGCCCGTTCCTACGTTACTCGCCATTCGGGCAAACAATGACTCAAATGTGAAAAAAGTTTAAATGCTATTTGCCCTTGTAGGGAAACGATTCATCACACTTCCGGTGAATAGTACGCAAGGCATGCAAGGCCTATAGCAAAAACCAATCGTTAGGCTCACCTCAAATAATCAAAACGTTGATTGCCCCTCTGTCATCAACGCAAAATCCGCTCTTAGTCTAAGTAACGAATCCGTTGCCTTTGATTGTTCGTCATCAGGTAACCAAATTGCGGACTCGTAAAGGTGAATGAGACCAATCGACGTTTGGCGACTGTCACAATGATACAAGCTTTGGCTGAAAGACTAAATCGAAGCACGGACGATCGCAGTTTTTCTAAGCCAGTCATTGCCTCTAATCAACCATTGTTTAGTCATAGCTGAGCGTCAACCAGTGGCTCACACTAAACATTACAGCGCCAATCAAAGCGGCTAATGGCACTGTCACAACCCAGGCAAGCCCGATCGCCCTTAGCGTTTGTAGGCGGACAGCCCTGGGATTTTGGATCAAACCAATCCCTACCACGCTACCAACTAAGGCATGGGACGTTGAAACAGGTAAGCCAAGCCATGACGCCACTAAAATCGTGATACCAGTGGCCAGTTCGGCACAAAAGCCGCCACTTGGTTGGAGAGGCAGAATCCCTTCTCCGATCGTCGCTATCACTTTTTTCCCCCAGACAGCCAAACCGATGACGATGCCAGTACCACCCAGAACCAAAATCCATAGCGGCACCTGAAAGCCTTCTAAAGGCACACTGCCTGTCCGAAGGGTGTAGGCAATCACGGCTAACGGTGCGATCGCGTTCCCAACATCATTTGATCCATGAGCAAAGGCAACAAAGCAAGCGCTCAATACTTGCAAACGAGCTAGTAGAGATTCAGTGAGTGGGTACACATAGGAAGATGACAAGGTTTGAAGCGGAGGCTTTTGAATGACACTGACTCCAACGTCTCCAACTCCTGACTCCCGGCTCTTGGCTCCTAAAGCCTCTAAGTAAAACCAGCTATAGAACGTTAACCCGGCGACAGCGATCGTCCCCATGAGCAGAGACACTGTATGGGATGGCACTGGAAGAGGCATCACGAAGAACCTTTCCACAACAGTTGGGAAAACGATAATGCCAAACGAGCTGAACAACGCCACACTAAGCCAGGGAATCCATTCTCTTAGTTGAGCCTCTGCATCAGGGTGATCAAGAATCCAGTACTTGATTTGGCTGTAAAACAACGCTGCGATCGCAGCGCTTATGAGCGGAGTCACAACCCAGGAAAGCGAGATAACACCAATAAAGCGCCAGGCAACTGTTTGAGGACCAAACGCCACACAGGCAAAGCCTGCGATCGCGCCAACCACAGCATGGGATGACGATACTGGTAGCCCCTTAAACGTGGCAATATTCAACCAAACACCACAAGCAAGCAAGACAGAGAGCATCCCCGTAATCAGAACTGCTGGCATCGTGGCAACAGAAGCCGAGTTCACGAGCTTGGTCGCCAATGAAGTTGAAACTTCTCGACCAAACAATACGGCTCCCGCAAACTCTAGAATGCCTGCAATGAGCAAGGCTTGACGCAACGTCACCGCTTTGGAGCCCACCGATGTGCCCATCGAATTAGCAACATCGTTGGCTCCTAAATTCCAGGCAAGATAGAAAGCAAGCAGACTGGCAACAACTAGGATGAGCAAGTGCGATCGCCCCGGCAATAGGGCTCTGATTTAGGACACTTTAACGACTTTACCCAACAATAGAGCGCTTGCTGAATGGACCTGCCCATTCAGTCTTAGGGTAGGCTTAGAAGCAAGGCTATAGCGCTTATTCAAAGTCCTAGCAGTAGTAAAGGCAAAAACTACAGTTTTCACTCAGTAGATTAGGTTAAAATTCACCTAACTTATCTGGTTCGGGCACTTTATTGCTTACTTAAGCAATAGGCTTTTTACTGAAAAAAGACATAGATTTAGCTGACTGTGCGATTACAAAACTGTCATAAGGCCACTGTTTCTTCCTGCAAAGCTTGTTTGTATAGCAGGAAGATGCCTTTTTTCGACCTTGGGCAGAGGTGTAACGCGAGCATCTTTAACATAATCGAAAGTATAGCCCAACTATATTGGCTTACGAGAGCATATGATCTCCACAAGTGGGTACTCAGATCCAACTGAACGCTCGGACAACATACTTTCGTCGAAGGGCTGCAAGGCTCCCACGACCCATGACTATAGTAGGTATCAACAGGGTGTGGATTACTACCTTGAATTTAGCCACCTTGATGCCAAAGCCTACATGACAGGGCAGGGAAAAGGAATCAAGCCAAACGATTATATTCTTCTTAAATTTAAATCAAGACCACAACGCTATCAGGTAAAAATGATCGATTACTACAGCAACCCGCCAGATTTATGGATTGCGCTGCTTAACCCGATCGGTTGACAGGAAACCAAGATATCTCTGCCCACACCTTGTGATTGTCTCTTGAAGCGTAGTCCCAAAAGTAAGCTTAGAGAAGCCTGTTTGACCAGTCACAACTGCGGTTAAATCGGCTTATTTGCGCTCCTGGGGCGCGTCATCGATTAAGCCCCGAAAGCTTTGTCATCAGCAGTTTCGCGCCCGTTCCAACACATGAGACTAGGGGCTGGAACCCTTGCTAGAAGTAAGGTGTAATCGTAACTGACGACAGCCCCTAGCTCGCAGCACTAGGAGGTTATGGTTATTGTCATCCCAGCACGACGTAATCGTTCTACTAGAACATCACCCAATCCAGTCGCTGGAGTGAGAATGCCACCACGCGCTTGACCACCAGGTAACTTATCGGGTTGAAGCGCCAAACCCAATGCCGATTCACAAATAAATTTGACGGTTGCGCGATTGCCGGGATCGCCCTGATCTCGAATGAGTCCTCGGATCTTGCGCCCATCTATCCCAGTGCCTATGAGTTCACAGGAGAACCAGCCTTCATTCATCGTTTGCTCAGACGGGCCAGTGCCCGTCTGAGGCAAGAGGGGTTGCAGGAGCGATCGGCCTTGAGGCTGCTGTAATACGCCGATAAAAAGGGCAAGTCCGGCAGTCACCCCGGTTGCTTTCAGCCAAGCCAACGGTTCCTCAAACTTGAGGTACTCCTGATAGGTGAAGTTCGAGCTATAAGGTTCCTGCCATGCTTCATACAAGGCAGCACTACGGCGGACAATGCGGGTATTGACGACGCTCATAAAGAAGGGTGCAACCCAGGTATTAAGGTCTGCATCAAAGGACGGCCCTTGTGGGTCACGGTTGCGCTCAATGTCAGTTTGAGTAGGTGGTATGGACGGATTCAACAGAAAAGGTTCATGCATCTGCTTTAGCCCCTGGGAATCGTAAAGGTTAAACGCTGATGCCAATGTGCCACCGTTAAACCCGCCAAACGCTTGAAAGTAGGCATTTACATGCTTGCAAGGTAGACTCAATTCTTGTTGTAAGTAACGGACGACAAGATACGTACCCAGATCGGACGGAACAGAATCAAAGCCACAGCAGGGAATAATGCGTGTACCATCGGAAGCTGCCTGAGTATGGTAGCGATCGATCAGCGTTCTCACCCAGGGTGTTTCTCCCGTGATATCAACGTAATGGGTTTTAAGGCGCACACAGGCATCCACAAGCGCACTGCCATACAGAGCAAAGGGGCCAGCAGTAGTCAGTAGAACCCGCGTTTGGGAAACGATCGCATCGATCGCTTGCTGATCCTGACTATCCGCAATGAGCACATCGACCTGAACGCCAAGCTCGTCCCTCACCGTTTCTAGCTTTTGGCGATTGCGTCCCGCGATCGCCCATCGGACTCCGTTGGGGGCGGCATGGTTGGCAAAGTACTGCACCGTTTGTTTGCCGACAAAACCACTGGCTCCGTAAAGGACAACATCATAAGGCCGCTCAGACATATGAGACACTCTTGAGAATTGGTTAGACCCTTCTGATTTTGAAGTGACGACAGATTCAAGCCTCTTCCTTCCAATAGAAGCCTTAGCAAAGGAGGCTGAGGGACGAAATAGCCATCGATCGAGAGATTTATCTAAAGGGGTGTAATGTTCAGGATTGCTTAAACGTCCAGTTCAACAATGTTTGCCTGGATGTCTGTACCATCAAGATGCAAACGGGCTAGGGCGATCGGTAGTTTGAATCGTCGCGGTCCCGCACTCCCTGGATTGAGAAAGAGAACACCATCGTGTTCTTCTACCACGGGTTTGTGAGAATGCCCACTAATGACAACCTGAATGCCCGCGCTTTTTGGGTTGATGGTCAAGTCTCGAAGGATATGCAGCAGGTACATGGAAATGCCTTCCACCTCAACCCTTTCGCACTCCGCAATGGATGCCGCCCATTGACCCTGGTCGTTATTACCTCGCACTGCCACCACAGGCGCGATCGCCCTCAACCCATCCAGTACGTCCAAATCACCAATATCTCCTGCATGAAGAATGAGGTCAGACCCAGCTAAGGCATCAACCGCTTCGGGGCGTAGCAGTCCGTGGGTGTCAGAGATAACGCCAATGTGCATTCTCACCTTCTGGTCTAGAGGAATGGTTATAACCATAGCTCAACTCTGGTTGATACGGTTTGAGCTGGGTTTAGTAGCAGGGACGATCGCTGATGATCTCAGCAAAATCAAGCCCGAAGCACACCTTCCTACAGGGGTAGCTGCCTCATCAGGGTGTATCGAAATTAGCAACCAGAGGTTGGAGAAAGAGTGCAACGCCTAAGCTTGAATCATCTTAACGTTGCTGGTTTTGAAGACAATGATGAAGCGATCACGCCTGTTATTCAGCCTGCTGCTCGGTCTTAGCAGCGCCTTGACCATCCCTCTTACCCAGTCTCCGCTGTTGGCAGCTGGTACTCTTCCTGCAAATCAGAGCGCAATTGTGCAACCGCAACGATCGCGGCAACCCGTGATACTCACACTGGAACGGACGGCCTGTTTTGGCGCGTGCCCTATTTACAAACTCACAATTCACGGCAATGGCAAAGTGGTCTATGAAGGGAAGCGATTTGTCAAAGTGATGGGCACCCGAACAACAACTATTAGCCAAACAGCCGTACGAAAGCTGATTGCAGAATTTCAGCAGCTACAGTACTTTAAGTTGCAAGACAGCTATAGAGGAGGCCATACAGATGCGCCGTCAGCCATTACCTCGTTCACGTTGGGCAACCAACAAAAAACCGTGAACCATTATCTGGCATCACCCAATGCACCGACCAGACTGACAGCATTGGAAAACAAAATCGATGCCGCCGTGAATGTAAAACAGTGGACTGGTAACGCTTCTACGCCTGAGCCGTAGGAAACGGGGGAAGCGTGAGAGGGGCGATCGATCTAGCAGCGATCGTCCCGATAGCCACCCGCGATCGCCTCATTCTTAGTATGGATAGCGAGCCAAAGTCATTGCTTGTCCTAGATGTAACCAACCCATCCGCTCCCTTATCGATACAATGCCCTATAGTGCAGTGTCTTTTGTAGCAGCTTCTCTTTTGTAGCGGCTTCCCATACTGATGGTGTCAATCAACCCAATCAAACGCATTATGACGGATGGAATTCAACAGATTATTGAGCCGCACGTTCAGGATTTGGGAGGGTTTCAGGCCCGTCGGCTGCTTCCTTCAGATGTTCTCACGATAGTGGGTCCCTTCATCTTTTTTGATCATCTGGGTCCGGCTGTCTTTCCACCAGGCAAAGGTGTCGATGTCAGACCGCATCCCCACATTAATCTGGCAACCGTCACTTACCTGTTTGAAGGCGTTTTATTGCACCGTGATAGCGTGGGCAGCGTGCAGGAAATTCGTCCCGGTGCAGTAAATTGGATGACTGCAGGACGGGGAATTGTGCACTCCGAGCGCACGCCCGACGCTGAGCGAGAACAAGAAGCCATTCTGCATGGCATTCAAACCTGGGTAGCACTGCCAGAGGAGCACGAAGAAACAGATCCCTGGTTTCGGCATCATCCGTCTAGCGTTCTGCCGACCTGGGAGGATGGAGGGGTTTCGTTCACGCTCATTGCTGGCGAAGCCTATGGTCACACTTCACCCGTACAGACATTCTCACCCATCCTTTACCTGGATGTGCAACTGGCTCCAGGGACGCAATTTAAACTGCCGGGTACGTACAAAGAGCAAGCGGTTTACAGCGTCACTGAAGGGCTGCAACTCAATGATGTTCCATTGGAGCAGCATCGGCTGGTTGTTCTCACGTCTGGGGCAACCGTCACGCTTTCGGCCGATCGCAGTGCTCGCTGCATGATCGTCGGTGGTGAGCCAGTGGGTGAACGGCATAAATGGTGGAACTTTGTCTCCAGCCGACTCGATCGCATTGAGCAAGCCAAGCAGGATTGGCGGGAAGGGCGATTTGAGACTGTCCCTCAAGAAACAGAGTTTATTCCCCTGCCAGAGGAGCCTCCACGTGCGAAGGAACAGCCCTTTTAGAAACGCTCAGCGATTTGAAACGAAGATTAGAGCACACCTGCTGCCGACCTTGAAGGCGCTAACGCGGTTGGTAAGGTGAGCGTGAAAGCAGTTTGTCCTGCCGTTGTTGCATCCAGAGTCAACGAGCCACCGTGAGCACGAACGATCTCGCGTGCCAGACTGAGCCCCAACCCAATGCCTTCTACTTTTCGGGTACGGGCCGGATCACCCCGATGGAAGCGATCGAATAGACGCTCACGATCGCGCAGGGGAATCTCTTGAGACGCGTTGCTGATGGTAATGGTGACAGTTTTGCCCTGACGTTTTGCGGCAAGCGCGATCCAACCAGCCGGAAGATTGTATTTGATGGCGTTGCTTAAGAGGTTTTGTAGCACCTGAACCAGGAGATCGCGATCGCCCCTGACCCATAGGCCCTTCGGTACATCTGTTTGCACCGTGAGATGGGGAGCCAACAGTTCCAGATCTTCTAGCATCTCATCCAGCAAGATGGAAATATCCACCGCAACCGTATGGAGGCTCATTTGTCCTGCATCGGCCAAGGACAGTAGCAGCAGTTTCCGCATGATGCTACTCAGTCGGCGCACTTCGTCCAGCAAATTACTGAGGCGCTGTTGAACCTCAGAACCGGGCGGCACTTGCTGAAGCGATCGCTCTAATTCACCTTGCAGAATGGTTAGGGGCGTTTTTAATTCGTGGGCAGCGTCGGCACTGAACCGGGATGCCTGGGTAAAGCTGCGCTCCAGACGTTCTAGCATCTGGTTAAACACCTGAATGAGTTCGACAAATTCACTGTCGATCGTCCCCATTGGAATACGCTGATCGAGCCCTTTGACCGTCACCTGTTGAATCACGTCGGTGAGTTGATGGATCGGGCGCAACGCGCTGCCAGCAATCAACCAGGCACCACCTGCTACCAGCAAAAGCACACCAGGAATGGAAATCAGGAAAATATTGCGGATCGTGCCCATTTCCTGATTGATGGTTTGCAAGTTAACGGCGATCGCAACGCTCAGATCCGGAAAGTTTGCGGCACCAATGCGCCAGTTCCCAGTAGTAGTTCGTTCCGTAACAAATTGAGGACGGGGTGGTCCTGGGCGGGGTGGCTTGTTAGAACCGTCCGATCGAGGCGGCAAGGGTGGTGGTTGCATCCTTGGCGATGGCGGTGGCGGTGCAAGCTTCAAACGCTGAACGAGCTGCGAATTTATATTCTGATCAGCAGGTAGAGCGCTGGTTTGATACAACGTATTGCCGCTTCCATCTAAAACCAGTAGCGCGATCGGCGTCTTGGTATTGGCACCAAACGCGTAGGCTAAGGTGCTGCCGTAGAGATCCCAACGTTCTGGCTCTCGCACTCGATCGGACTCGCGTAACCGTGGTGCACGCAGCAATTGATTAACCAATTCCGCATCCAAACGGCTGATCTTCGCGTTATAAATTTGAAACCAGGAAACCGCTGCAAACCCAACGAGGGCAGTACCGGCCAGCATTGCCGACAACAACGCCACTCGGAGGCGAAAAGACTGCCATTTTAACTGCCATTTCATAAAGAATCTGGTTTGCGAAACCGATAGCCAACGCCACGAATGCTCTCAATCCAGCCTGTATCGTCAATAGGGTCAATTTTCTTGCGAATGCGCTGAATGCACACATCGACCACATTGGTATTGGGGTTGAAGTCATAGCCCCACACGTGCTCCAAAATTTGGGTACGCGTGAAAACCCGTCCCGGCGATCGCATCAAATATTCCAGTAAATTAAATTCTCGGCTGGTGAGTTCAATCGCCCGTTGCTGGCAGGTTACTTCGCGGGTAATGCGATCGAGCTTGAGTGACCCAACGGCCAGCAAGTTTTGGCGTTCGCCTACACTGCGACGCACTACGGCATGAATGCGAGCAGCCAACTCTTCCACAAAAAATGGTTTAGCAATGTAGTCATCAGCGCCCAGATTCAAACCTTGCAGACGATCGTCCAGTTCATTGCGGGCAGTCAACAAAATTACGGGTGCATTCCGCCCTTCGCGCCGAAGCTGTTTTAAAATCGCCAAGCCATCTTTGCCTGGCACCATAATATCCAGCACGATCGCGTCATAGTCGTTATCTAAGGCCCGTAAGTAGCCTTCATCGCCATTGTCACAATAGTCCACAACAAAGCCCTGCTCTTTTAGTCCTGCACGGACAAAATCAGCAATCTTCGCTTCATCTTCGACAAACAGGACGTTCACAAGTCACTTATTGCTTATCAACTGCTCCATTGTAGAGGCACCCTACCTGGACTTAAATGACAAAACTGTAATCCAAACGCAAGTCTAGCTGTCATTTTGAGCATGCTAGATGGAACTATCGACGACAGAAGCAAATGGTTTTCAGTACCTTCGTCGTCGGTCATTGGTCACTGGTGAACAGACTCCTCACCACTTACCCTGACTTCATTACCAGCTTCATCTGCTCTATTCATGCTTAAAGGTTAACTATGAACATTCGTCGCATCTTACTCGCAACAGCTATCCCAGTCGTCCTCGGTTCATTTGGGTTTGCCGCCGTCAATCAAGCCAACGCTGCTAGCTTAAGTACTCAAGTTGCCCAGGCTTCTCAATCCCAGCCAGATCAGTCTCCCGATGGGCAGCGCAGACCGCCCCGCCCTGACTTTGCCGCTGCGGCTGCCAAACTCGGCGTAACGGAACAGCAGTTAAAGGATGCTCTGGGCGTGCCTGCCAATCCACCGAGCGATCGCAGCCAACGTCCCCCTCGCCCAGATTTCAAAGCGGCTGCCGCCAAGTTAGGAACAACCGAAGCCAAGTTGAAAGAAGCATTGGGCGTGCCTGCCAATCCACCTGGTCAGAATGGGCAAACAGGCAACCGTCAACGTCCCCCTCGCCCAGATTTCAAAGCCGCAGCCGCCAAGTTAGGAACAACCGAAGCCAAGTTGAAAGAAGCACTGGGCGTGCCTGCCAATCCACCGAGCGATCGCAGCCAACGTCCACCACGCCCAGATTTCAAAGCCGCAGCCGCTAAGTTGGGCGTGACTGAGCAACAGTTGAAAGATGCGTTGGGCGTTCCAGCTCGTCCGCCAGGTGAAAATGGTGCTCCACCGCAAGCAGCCCCAACCGATGCGCCATCTGTTAACCAATAAGGAATGCGGATTTAATAAAGTGCAGTTCCTTCTGTAGGGATGGTCCATGGAACGTCTCTACAGAAGGGCAATGTTTCAGATCAATTAATCCACGATCCTAAACAGCTTATTCTGCCTGAACGCTGAGATATGGACGTCGATTAAACCTTCATCCAAGCAAACCTTTCCTGGCTGAGTAAGCGTCGCAAGGATGTTTGATAAAGAACCGTAAAATTGCAGTTGCACTACTGGCAATGCTGCTCGATGCAATGCCGTTCGGTGCCTCTACCCCCTATCTCAGCCCGTTACAGCCACAGAAACCCTAACGCCTGTGGCTGTATAGCAGGCAACTGTTCCAGTGCACCACACCTCTATAAAACCACTTTCATAAAACGAAGTACCACTTAGCCTCCATTACTGGTTAAACGCACTTTTGCGATTGATGGATCTTTGCAGCGGTGTGGCTGTCACCGATCCGCCAACCAACTGCCGTTATTGACTGCTTTTAGAGCATTTAATGTTAGCCCTCGCACCCTGGCGGGAACACTGAATCGTCCTTTTTGAAAGTTTATTTTATGGCTAGCATTCGTCAGGTTGATGGTGATCCCAATGAAGTGTGGGAGGATTTGAGTTGGTCGGAGCTAAGTAGCGATGAGCAAGACCTGTGGGGAGTCTTGGGTTGGGATGAAGCAAGCTGGGAAGAAGAAACAGATCCTCCAGAATCTGATGATACCGATTGGGACGAGCTAGGCAGCAAAGAGCGTGCAGCACTGGGAAAATTGGGCTACACCCAGGAAACCTGGGATGAGGAATAGGCTAATCGTATTCATCAAAAAATATTTGCTACAACTGACTTTCGTAAGGGCGTATGGCTGTGTTCCCAGCGCCAGATAGGTTGCCTATCCATCAAATTAGTGTTACGTAACGGCGGTAGAGCGGTGCAATGCAGAGAGACCATACTTCGAGGCTTTTTCTGATCGTGGTGGCTAGTGCCGCTTTTTTTGTGTGGCTTACTAGCCACTCTCTGCCCGCCATGGTCGCTTCACACTTTGGCCTCTCTGGCGCTGCTAATGGCTTTATGCCGCACGATTTCTACATCAAGTTTATGCTGGTGTTCGTCGTGGCATTGCCTTTAGTCATCGTCCTATTACCCAATCAACTGTTCAGCAATCCGAACATCCGCATCAATGTGCCGCATCGGGAATATTGGCTTGCGCCCGATCGTCGTGCCAAAACAATCACGTTTTTGCGTCGGCACTCAACAGGCTTCGGCTTGATGCTGGTCATCTTTCTCTGCTATATCCATTGGCTGGTCGTGCGAGCAAACACTGTGACGCCTCCAAGCTTGCCATCATCCTGGTTTATCGCTGGACTTATAGTTTTTGTGGTTTCGACGATCGTCTGGATAAGCCTATTGTTTAAGCGCTTCCACCGACCTCGATAAAGACTCATCACAGGCATCGCGGGCTAGGGCGCGTTATCAATTCAGCTCAAAACTCTTTGGTATCAGCAGTGTGCGCCCGTCCCAACACACTAGGCTAGGGCTGGAGCCCCTGCTGAAAACAATGTGTAGCCATAATTGATGACAGCCTCTAGCAATTTACATCTAAAGACGGAGATCTAAGTTTGCATTAAACCTTCCTGCTCTCAGACCTGTCCTAGTTATATAAATTCGCAAGGATGTTTGATGATGAACCGTAAAATCGCAGTCACACTACTTGCACTGCCGCTCGGTGCAATTCCGCTCGGTGCCTTTACCCCCTCTCAAGCCGCCACTGCCGCAGACATTACAGCCTCTAAGGCAGTGGGTCAGTCACCTGTAATCATTGCTCAGCGATATGATACCGATTGGCGCGATCGCGATCGGGACAACGATCGGCGCGAAGCCATTCGCCGCGAGGAAGCTCGTCGGGAAGCGGAACGCCGTCAGGAAACTCGTCGGGAAAGAAGAGTCTGGATACCCGGCCATTGGGAATCTGGCTTCCTGGGCATTGGCCGTAAATGGGTTGAAGGTCACTGGGAAAATCGCTAAACGTAATCTGGGTGCATCGGAGTGGGTGTATCTGCCGTTAAGCATTCAGCCTTAAACCATCAAATTTAAAGCCATCTGCCACAAAGCAAAAAGCGGACGATCGTGTGATCGTCCGCTTTTTAATGGCAACGCTGTGTTTTCTATCCATTTGCTTTACAAAGGCGATCGAACTCGCGTGAGGATTTATGGCTGTGCCCTTACAAAGGTTCTTATAGCAGGTAATTTTTGGATGGGTGCTTGATGTAAATGACAAAACTGTAATGGAAGTGATGGGAAACGGTCATATGGAACTGTCGTAATAGAACTATCGCATGACATCACCATCCATCCTTGTTTTCCATCAAGATTATTCCATCAACGTGCAACGCTATGACACTTGATTCCCCCCAATCAATTACATTCCATCCTTTGCCCAGCCGTTTGATGAAACAGCGGTGGAGCAAATGGTTGATGGGTCTACTGATCCTTGGCTCCCTGTCAAGCGGTGGCTACTTTGTCTATCGTCAAACCATCGCTTCTACCAGTCAGGCTGCTAGCGGTAAACAGATCACGGTACCCGTCTCGCGTGAAACGATACCAATTACGATCGCCGCTAACGGCACGGTCGAAGCGAAACAATCCACCAACGTCAGCCCCAAAAGCTCTGGACGACTCAAAAGCCTGGTTGTTGAAGAAGGCGACTCTGTAAAAGCAGGGCAACCCGTCGCCTATATGGATGACTCCGATCTACAGGGACAACTGATTCAGGCGCAGGGTTCGCTGGCAGCAGCACAGGCAAACCTGCAGAAGCTGGAAGCGGGCAATCGACCCGAAGACATTGCTCAGGCAGAATCCACTCTCAGAAGCGCTCAAACAACGTTAAATCAGGCACAGAGCGACCTCGATCGCTACGAGCAACTCTACAAGGCCGGAGCCATCTCTGCTCAGTCGGTGAGCCAATACCGCACCACACGCGACACCGATCAAGCAGCAGTAGACAAAGCCCAACAGGCACTCAAGCTTCTGCAAGTTGGCAACCGCACCGAAGATATTGCCCAGGCACGCGCTCAGGTGACGCAAGCCGAAGGTAGTTTGAAAACCATTCAAACGCAGATTGAAGATGCCGTGATTCGTGCACCCTTCAGCGGCATCGTGACGGCAAAATATGCCGACCCTGGTGATTTCGTCACTCCCACCACATCCGGCAGTGATGTCTCTTCCGCCACCTCGTCATCCATTCTGTCGCTAGCATCCACTTATCAAGTTTCTGCCGACGTTGCCGAAACGGATATTGGCAAAATTAAGCTGGGTCAAGCCGTCACCATTACCGCCGATGCCTATCCCGATCAGACATTTCAGGGCAGGGTGTCTCAGGTCGCCGCGCAGGCAACTGTCACTTCTAATGTCACTAGCTTCAAGGTAAAAGTAGCGCTCACCGACCCGAAAAAGCTGTTGCATCCCGGCATGAATGTGGATGCCAAATTTGATGCAGGCAAGTTGAACAACGTGCTGGTGGTGCCTACCGTCGCGATCGCCCGCCAGCAAAATGGCACCGCCGTCCGCATCCTCACACCCGATGGAAAAGCCCGCTTTGTGCCCGTGACCACTGGAGCGATCGTCAACAACAAAACAGAAATCCGTTCCGGTCTACAAGGCAATGAGAAAGTTCTCGTCAGCGCGCCAACCGGAGCTTCAGGGACAGGCACGTCTAATCGGAGCGGTAATGCCAGCAGTAGGAGTAGAACGGGTGGGATAGGTGGTGCTGGTATGGGTGGGCCGCCTCCAGGTGGATTTTGAACGGAGGGGTAGGGGAGGCAGGGGGGTGGAGGGAGCAGAGGAGGCAGGGGAAGTAAGAAAGGGAGTTAAGAGTTACGTTTGATGAGCCAGGGCGATGGGTCACGAATCATGTTAATCAGTCCACTTAAGAGTTGGTTGTAAACAGCGTTTAACTCTTGACTAGTTTCCGCATTCAGGTAATTGCATTTTTCTGCGAACTCTAACCACGTCTGAGTTTCAGCCGCTTCTGATTCACAATCATTCAACTTTGCTACGAACGCTGCTTCATAACGGCGTTTGCGCCAAGCCTCTGCTAAGTTTGCACATACCGATCGAGAAGAGCGCCGAATCTGATCAGTCAGCGAGTACCGCTCCTCCACTGGAAAGCGCTTGGTTAACTCAAAAATTTTCATCGCTGCCTCAAACGCCATTTGATAAACCACCAGTTCCCGATGATCCTTAATCCCTGCCATCGCTCCTTCTCCTCTCCCTACCTCTATCTATAGTTCCCATCTCCTTACCCCCATCTCTTCTCCCTGCTCCCCTTGCTTCCCCTGCGCCCTCGGCTCCCCCTGCTTCCCCCGCTTCCATCTCTCCTACTGAGGTTTAGCCATGAAAAAAACACGCCTCATCAAACAGCCCTCACTCCTTACACGGCAGAGCGCATCAATCTCGTTTGGTGAAATTCTGACGATGGCGATCGAGGCGTTGTGGAGCAATAAACTTCGCACGGTGCTGACCATGCTGGGTATTGTTATTGGCATCACAGCGGTGATTGCCGTAACCGCCATTGGACAGGGGACGCAGAAATCTACCGAGCAACGCTTGCAATCCCTCGGCACTGACATTTTACAGGTGCAATCGGGTGCAGCCAGAAGTGGAGCAGTGCAGCAGGGTGCGGGAAGTGCGACCACACTGACGTTAGAAGATGCTCAGGCGATCGGGCAACAGGTGATTGGGGTCGATCGCGTTTCGGCCTTTTTGCAGCAAAACGCGCAGGTGGTTTACGACCAGAACAACAATTCTATGACCATCATCGGCACCGATGTGAATTATCCCGATGTGCGTAATACACATCCCAAAACGGGTCGGTTTTTCACGCAGGAAGAAGTGGATGATGCCAAACCTGTCGCCGTGTTGGGTCCCACTGCCCACGATGAGTTGCTGGGGACGGGCAGCACAGCAGAAGGTGCCCAGATCCGCATTCAGGGGCAGACCTACGACGTGATTGGCGTGATGGAAACGAAGGGTTCGCAAGGCCCCCAAAGCCCGGATGAGCAAATCTATCTGCCGCTGACCAATATGTCTGCTCGACTGGTGGGAAACAATGCAGTGAAAGGCATTGCCATCCGAGGCGTATATGTCAAAGTGAAAAGCCAGGATCAGCTAGAGGCAGCGCAATATCAAATTACAAATCTTCTGCGAGTGCGGCACGGCATCTTTCCAGAAAAGGGCAACAAAGATGATTTTCGGATTATTAATTCAGCCGATGTGATTGAAACATTGACCAGCACTTCGAAGCTGCTAACCGTCATGGTTATGGCGATCGCGGGCATATCTCTCATCGTCGGTGGCATTGGCATTGCCAACATCATGCTGGTATCTGTGGTAGAACGCACACGCGAAATTGGCGTTCGTAAAGCGATCGGTGCCACCAGCATCGCCATCTTAGGGCAGTTTTTAGCCGAAGCGGTGGTAATTGCGGCACTGGGCGGCGTGATTGGGATTGGGTTTGGTGTCGCGATCGCCTTCGCCGCTGCCAATCTCTTCAGCTTTCCCTTCGTCCTTTCCATTTGGGCAATCCTCCTCGGTTTTGGCTTAACCTTCGCGATCGGGCTTGTAGCAGGCGTAATTCCCGCACGGAATGCAGCGCAGTTAGATCCCATCACGGCGTTGAGGAGTGATTAGGCTGAAGGCTACAGGCTAAAAGGCTGGCTCCTGAATTCAAAACTCAAAACTCAAAACTCAAAACTCAAAACTCAAAACTCAAAACTACTTACCACTATGGCAACCATGATTTGGATGGAAGGTATCCGGAAGACCTATCGCCTCGGCGAGGTGGATGTTCCCGTACTCAAGGGCATTGACCTTTCCATTGAGGAAGGTGAATATGTCGCCATTATGGGCATGTCGGGTTCGGGAAAATCGACGCTGATGAATATTCTTGGCTGTCTCGATCGCCCCACTGCCGGACATTACCTTCTAGAAAATCGAGATCTGACCACGCTCACCAATGACGAGCTAGCTTACATCCGCAATCGACGAATTGGGTTTGTCTTTCAGCAATTCAACCTGCTGCCTCGTTCCACTGCATTGGAAAATGTGATGCTGCCAATGGTGTATGCCGGAGTGCCAAAAGCCCAGCGGCGACGACAGGCAGCGGAAGCACTGGCACACGTTGGATTAGCCGATCGCCTGCACAACCGCCCCAATCAACTTTCGGGTGGACAACAGCAGCGAGTCGCGATCGCCCGTGCCCTGGTCAACCATCCTGCCCTGGTGCTGGCAGACGAACCGACAGGTGCTTTGGATACCCAGACGTCGCAAGAAGTAATGGATTTGATGACGGAACTGAATCAACAGGGCATCACGATCGTCATCGTCACCCATGAACCAGAGGTGGCGAACCAAACCCATCGCACCATTCATGTCAAAGATGGTCTGGTAGCCCCGACCGTTACCCTTGCTCAAAGTTCGGCAGCTTCAGCACCGCTACGTTGAAGCCAGAGAGATCATGAGACTGAAAGCGGTAGACTGAACTCAAGATTCACACGTCAAGTTGCCGTTTACTACTACAGTTACCATGTCTCGCAAACGCTTTGTCATCGAAATGGGTATGGGCATTGATCAGCATGGACAAGAACCAACCGTTGCAGCAGCACGCGCAGTGCGTAATGCGATCGCCCACAATGCGCTCCCTGGCATCTGGGAAGTTGCAGGCTTAAGCGATCCAGATCACATGATTGTGGAAGTGCAGGTTGCAGTCCCTTACCCTGAACAGGTACGCGAAGCTGACGTGTTGGCCGTGCTGCCCTTTGGGCGCAAATCGCTGACGGTAGAAGCGGGTGGCATGGTAGTACAAGGACGAGCGATCGCATCTCTGAATGACAAAAACGATGAAATGCTCATTGCCGTAGCAGCCGTCACGGTCTTAATTGAGCAACCTGACAACTAAAGCAATTCTGCATGAACTGCATACAAACAGTAGGTTGGGTGAGTGTAACGAAACCCAACAGGATCAGCCATTTTCGGGTTTCACGCTGTTCTATCCAGCCTACAATTCTGTGCATCTTTAAAGAGAATTTGTATAAAGCAATGTCATTCGTTTTCTGCTTCATCGTGTGAATGTAGCCTTTTGTCGGTACACAATTGATTGATCAGGGCTAATAGTGCCGGGTAATCGGTGATCGGCTTCACGCAAAGTGCATCCGCTTGAGAGTGTTTAAGCAGTGCCTGGCGCTCATTGAGCATGGCGTAAGCCGTGACAAGAATGATGGGCAAATGTGCTGTTTCAGGGTGATTCTTCAAAACAGAGGCAAGATCAGCCCCGCTAACTGTTTGGCTATCCCATACAGCACCCGGTAAATTCACATCCATCAGAACAATATCAATGAGTTGCGATCGACAGTGTCGTACAATCTCCGCAGGTTCATCCGTTACCGTTACCGTATGCTTACCCAAACGTTGAATTAGCTTCGCTGTTCCTTTTGCTAAAAGCTGATCATCATCCACTAGAAGTACATGCCAGGCACACATAAAGCGTTCTAACTTCGCAAGCGTCGGGACTAATGGAACAAGGGTGGCAGCGCTGTAGAGGTATTCCTGAGTCTTTCTTCTATAGCAACCCTTTCTGCTGTCAGCGCTTCACAAAGTGTGCCCATAAACATCGTCCTACAAGCAAGCAGCTAAGTTCTGTGCCGTCCATTTCGCAAGTGGCTGTTCTGAAACAACTTTGCGAAATTCAAAAGGATTGATTATAGACAATGGAAAAATAGAGGCCATTTTCTTGCAGCGTTCGTTTTTCACCCGTCACGGAGACTAAGGGAATGCCCCAATCAAAGCGAGCTGTGAGACGATCGCTGATCTGCAAGCGCAGCCCCAATCCAACTGAGGCGATCGTGTTGGGATCGAGTTTGACGCTGTCATTGCGGTTTGACACCGTGGCAAAATCAAAAAAGGGCGTTAACTGTAGCAGGCCATTGAGCTTGGGCAGTCGGAGCAACGGAATTCTGGCCTCTGCCGATACCATTAAGCCATTATCCGCGAGCAACAAATCCTGTCGGTAACCACGCACGGTATCCTGCCCACCTTCGCTAATTTGTTCTAACGTTAAGAGCGATCGATCTGCAAGTTGCGCGTCGGCTCGTAGCAGCAGCAGCGTATCGGGCGCGAGAAGATGCACATACTGTGCCTGCCCTCGCCATGCGAAAAAGCGACTATCAGGAGATGTCGTATTAATGGTGGCATTCAATGCGTTCAGCCCCACACTAAACTGAGAACGCAACGCTAAGACATCACGACTACCGCGCAAAGTATAGTCTTGAAAAAAGCGAAGGGCTGTAATACGAGTCTTGCCCTGTGCATCAGCCCCTAAAGTGGGAAAAGGAATCGTGCCACCCAATAAGGTTGCTGCCGTTTCTCGATGACTAACCGTCAGTCCAAGCGCAAATTCCTGTGTAGGTGTCTGTAGCAGTGGCTGGCGTAACGACAGTTCAACATAGTTAGAGTTGGAGTTGATATCGAGGCGATCGAAGGGCGCTTCAATGACACGGCTAAAAGCAAAGCCACCATTGAGCGTAATCGTTCCATTGCGAGGGTTAAATGGCACCGTGTAACTGGTATCAACAGTGTTACTACCATCAGTATTTGCGTAGCTCAGGCTGAACCCATCCCCGAAACCCAATAAATTTGCTTCAGTAAATTGCGCCTGGCGGCGAAAGGTGCCAACGCTGGGTGAACGTCCATTGTCGAGGCTAAGTTGGACACTGCGCGTTGGCGCTTCAGTAACGTTAACCGTTAGTAAGCTTTGTCCTGGTTGAGTACCAGCAGATAGTTCAGCCGAAACAGTCTTGAGCAGAGGATTGAGTTGCAAGAGTTGAAGCGCCTGCAACAAATGATCGCGGTTGAGCGGTTTTTTCGCCGCGATCTCCAAACGACGACGCACATAGCTGGGTTTGAGCCTGCGGGTACCTGTCACTTTGATCTCTTCCAGCCCACCTTCCACCACTTGAATGATGACCACCCCGCCTTGCAGCTTTTGTGGCGGAATGTAAGCTCCAGTCGTAATGTATCCGCGACTGATATAAAAATCAGTAATGGCTGTGCGCGCCGCTATCAGGGTTGCAAAGGAAACGTCACCTGTAAAGGGCTTTGTGATTGACGCTAGTTCTTGAGCATCGAAAACAGTACTTCCAACGACCTCATAGCGATCGACACGAATTCTACTGGTTGTACTTTCAATGCCTGGATTCGGTATAGTAGGCAACGGTACAGAAGGCAGTAGTTGCTCTGGTGGCGGTAAAACTGGTGAAATTGGGGGACTGGGAAGTGATGGCGATGGTGTAGGGGGAATCACATCCTGCGACGGAGGCAGTGCCTGGGCCAAAGCATCTGGTGGACTTGATTTGAAAATTTGAGCAGAATTGACAGTCTGGGCCTGCAACGGCCGAGCAACACAAGCGCTGGCAACAACCCCGATACCAAACCAAAAGCAGTAGTACGTCAAAGGGCTCTGAGCAATCCAGCGCGAACAGTTCAACATCGGCTCTAGAGCAAAAGCAATGGGCTGAGGAATACCATATGCGTTTCTTCTTCCCTGCAAACCGATCGACTCTGTATTCATCCCTAGGGCTCTTTAAGCAAAGATTAGTGGTTAAGCAACGAATGAATCACGATAGGCTGATTCAATCAGATGGATCAGCAACAAATGCTTCTCGCTTCTAGCCCGTCTTACAGTTGGGCACACGTCACAGCAACATGGGCTTAGCAATCAACAAGGCTGATTATTGTGTGGTTTCAGCTTCTTTTGTGTAACCACGATCGCCTCTAACTAAAACACTTCAAGCGTTTTGATCGAAAAGATGCAGAAGAACAAGCCGTACAATAAGTACACCCCATCCCACTCCGGCTAAGACAGGCTTTGGCACAAATTAGAGGGGAAGCAATGGGTTTGCCTGGTCGGTTAAGCCAAGAAATACATTGTCCTGCAGAGGTGGCCCCCACTCAGACTTTGATCATTCCCAAAACACCTTGCCCCCTAACGTCCGGCACCACAAGGATGTACCTCGCGATCGCCGTAGGTCGCCTACCGAGAATGATCTAGCAACAAAAGCCTTAGTCATTCTCGCATTTTATGAGAACTGACTGGCAGCCTTAAGGAATCAGTAGACTTTTAGCGACATACGGCTCAAACGTTTTCGTTATCAATTGCATTCGCGTCTCCATATTTAGATTTAAGACAGAGTATAAGCTTTTATCCTGTCGCTTTAAACCAGGCCACTATTGCCAGCAAAAAACCACAAATATTACGTACAACCACCGAAACAATGGACTTACTGACTTTATGAAGTCCATATATATTGCATTTCATTCAATAATTAGTCTTAGAATTTCTCCGCTAAAGGGCTCAATTTCTTACATGCAGTTTCAAGCCGAAAACTGCGTGAGCTGATCAATAAGCACTTCCATCAGATGAAGACGTCATGAAGCAACAGCCTCAGTAAGAACTCGAATTTTAATCTTAAGACCTAAAAGCTAAATTACTTGTGTTGAAAGCAAAACTTAGCCAAAACGCCTTCAAACTCAAATTGTCTTACGCCTCCTTAAGGCTAAACGTAGCAACATCCTAAATTAAAACAGAATAAAAGCTTAGATGTCTAGAAAATTTACCCATCAAATATGATAACGGCACGCTCAATTTCTCATTCTAATCGTGCCTTGATTGTTGCTTATGCGGCTTTCTTAGCTGTCCTAGTTAATGGCCTCATCACACCAGCTTTTTCAAAAGAAGGCATACCAGGACGTCGCGTCGGTGGCGGAACGCGAGTGAGTCAAGTCAACAAAGTAATTCTATTCGGAGTTCTCTCGAAACCCAACGCAAGAGTGTTTTTCCATTAAAAGCGATCACCCATTCTCCAAATAAGAGCGCACTCGCAACACGCTTCACTAAGACCAATTTTGAAACGTTTATGAAGCCAAAACATCATTCGGCTAACGCTCAAAAGAGTCTACACCCCATCCCAGTGAGTTGCATTTAATCCATCCTCCTTGCCTTAAACCTGAAAGATACGAGCAATGGTTAACTTCAATTTTAGTTTTGACCCAGGTACATCTTTGCAACAGATGATCGGCTTTGAAACAGCTGGACGCATCTGGTCTTCTTATCTCACAGACCCCATTACAGTCAACCTCCAGGTAGGCGTTTCCAGCAGTCTCGGCACTAACGTCATTGGCGGTGCACTGCCTGGTATGAATGCCTCGCAAAGCTACAGTTCGTTTACAAACGCACTCAAAGTAGATGCGACCTCTATTGACGACCAGACAGCACTGAGACAGGTTTTTGGCAGCAGTTTCTCTGCTGCTTATAAAGTAACCGCAGCCGGTATCACTTACCAATCAACAGGCACCAGTTCATCGCTAAATCTAACCCGTGCGCATGCAAAGGCATTAGGACTGCCAGTCAGTGGTGATCTCAATGGTTTAGATGGTTATATTCTGTTTGGCAGTTTAGCTGGGTCGTCGGTGCAATGGAACTATGACTATACCCGGAGTGCTGCCACCCCCGCCAACAGTTTAGACTTCCTCAGCACCGCGCTGCATGAAATTGGTCACGTTCTGGGTTTTGTTAGCGGTCTTGATAGCTCTGGTTGGCTAGATACCAACTTTGGTACTGACTTAAATGCCCTTCTAAGCGCGTCTTCCCAATTGAATGCAATTACGACAGGTGCTACCCCACTCGATCTTTTCCGCTACAGCACTAATGTTTTCAACCTGTCTGATACACGAGACTTATCGCTTGGTGGCACTAAGGCTTTTACGTTAGGAAGTTTGAGCACCCCGATCGCTAACTTTTCTACCAGTACCAATACGTCGCAGGGTGGCAATGGGTATGAAGCTAGCCATTGGTATACCAACACCAACGCTATCATGGCTCCTACCCTAAAAATGGGAACCCGATCTGCGATCGCGGCGATCGATCTAAAAGCATTTGACGTAATAGGTTGGAACCTAGCACCCAATGGCATCAATACCACGATCAACTTAGCCACCCTACAGTCTCAAGCACAGCAGTCACTCGCCAGTCGTCTGGGGCAGACAGTAAGTTGGCTGAATGCGAACTCCACCACCGCTGCTCAGCAGTTAGCGAAAGATAATAGTCAGGCTATCTATACAATGGCTGCCCAAAGCCAGATTTATGATCTCAGCCGCATTACACCAGCAAGCCTGACCTATAGCCAACTCTTCCAGGAGCAAGGTCTCTTTGAAACCATTGATGAGTTAGTAGTGCTACCCGCAGTGAATATTCAGCCAAGCCTAGAAACGCTGATCGGCAATGTAACAAGCCATCTCAGCCGGATTACACCACCCACAACGGGCGGCACGCCAACGCTCATCATTAATCTGCCCAGCCTTGACCTCAGCCGTATTACACCACCCACAACAGGCGGTACGCCAGCGGTGACTGTCAATCTTTCCAGTAGCCTCAGTCAGAGCGTCCAGCCGTTGACCACGGCTACAGCCACCACAGCTACGAGCAATAGTCTGTTGACAGTCACAACTAACTACTTTTACGGCAGCAGCAAACCAATTGTGTACGAAGGGACTAACACGTCTGCTCAGCAAATGTCGCCCCTGTCTGTCTTAATCGATCTCACAGCAAGGCTATAAGCGATCGCTGCTGAAGCAAGCGCTGGGAGCTTAGCAAAAATGTACTCGACTCCTTCTGTTGTTAGAGGCAAGACGATGCAGGGAACATTACAGCTAGTGCTAGCCCTTCCCTGCATTGTCGTTGCAGCTTTAAAGCGTTAACGACCAGAACATCGGCAACCTTGAGCGTAATCAGCACTAGCATCTCAAACATCAAGTGCATTGATTTTGGTTATTCCTCGATCGACTGTTGAAGAAAGGCACGTATGAAGCTCACGCACTCACAAGTTCGGCAGCCACAACACTCGATAACCTTCTTAGTGCTACTTACGGCTTGTGTAAGCATAGGCTTGGGGCGCAGCGCTTCTGCCCAAATTGTTCCAGATGGTACTCTGCCCAATAACTCAGTAGTAAATCAGGTTGGTGCAACAAGCAATATTACAGGCGGGACGATCGCAGGCGGCAACCTGTTCCACAGCTTTCAGCAGTTTTCAGTACCGACAGGTGGCACAGCATATTTTAACTCTGCGTCTAATATTCAAAATATTCTTGCGCGTGTCACTGGCTCAGCCTCATTGATTGATGGCATGATCAAAGCCAATGGCACCGCCAATCTTTTTCTGATTAATCCCAGAGGCATTACATTTGGAGCCAATGCTCAACTCAAGATTGGCGGCTCATTTATTGCCAGTACAGCCGAAGGTTTAAAGTTTGCTGATGGCACAGAGTTCAGTGCTGTTGCAACTCAATCTTCGTTGCTCACAGTGAGTATCCCACTGGGTTTGCAGTATGGCGCGAATCCAGCAGCAATTGTGGTTCAGGGATCTGGAAATAACCTTACCTTTGACCCCTTCACGCTTGAAATCGATCGCACCGCAAGACCTTTAGGACTACAAGTACAACCAGGACAAACGCTAGCACTGGTAGGAGGCGATCTTGACCTGCAAGGTGGCAACGTAACGGCAGAACAAGGGCGAATCGAACTGGGCAGTGTGAGGGGAGGAAGCTTAGTCACACTGACACCAACGAACCCTGGATGGGCACTTAACTACAGCGGTATTCGCAGTTTTGGGGATATTCGCCTCTCTCAAGCCGCATCAGCAGATGTCAGCGGCGATGGTGCAGGTGCAATCAATCTTCAGGGAAGACAAGTCAGCTTGACAGAGGGTTCAGCGCTTCTGGCATTGACACTTGGTAACACTCCAGGCAAAGGCATTACAGTTAATGCAACTGAACGTTTAGCAGTACTGTCTGCTAGTAACGCCGTGCTGTCAGGTGGGGGTTACATCAGCGCGATCGCCACAGATGCGAATGCGACTGCAACTGCCAAAGGCGGCAACCTGACCATTTCAACGCCTTTGTTGCAAGTGACGGATGGTGCTCAGTTGTCAGCTAATACGTTTGGAGCGGGTGACGCAGGGGATTTGAATATCAAGGCTCAAACGGTGGAAGTGTCAGGCGGTATTCCTGGCTTTACCAGCAGCGGCTTGTTCTCTAATGTGAATTTTGGCTCTGGGCATGGTGGTAATGTCACGATCGCAACGGATAGCCTAAAAGTTGTGGGAGGGGCACAGATTGCTGCCAGCACCTTTGATGCAGGCAACGCAGGCACGCTAACTATTAACGCTCGAACCATCGCCTTGGACGGAGTGAATGATCTGGGTCCCAGTGGGTTGTTTGCGGCAACCGTTTTTGGTGGCGGCAATGGCGGCAACATTACGGTAAATAGCGATCGCCTGCAAGTGACCAACGGCGCTCAAGTAGCAGTGACAACCTTTACTCCAGGTAACGCAGGCACGCTCCAGGTTAAAGCGCAGACTATAGAACTAACAGGGGCATCTCCAGACGGAGCCTCCAGTGGCTTCTTTTCTTCTGTAAAAGCATCCGCCGCTGGAAATGGCGGTAGGATCAATGTTGATGCCAATCAGCTACACCTTGCCGACGGCGCACAAATTTCGGTGAATACATCTGGTGCAGGCAATGCAGGTACGTTGAACATTTCAGCGCAGACGCTTGATCTAACGGGCAGCAGTTCAAAGCGTTCGACTGCTTTAACATCAACCGTTGAGCTTGGTTCACAGGGCAATGGTGGCGACATCAGATTGACAGCAGGTAATCTTGGCATCTCGGATGGTGCGCAAATTACGACTAGTACCAAAGCCGCAGGTAATGCTGGTAATTTAGTCGTTACGGCAAACAATATTTTGCTGACTGGTTTCAACGCTCAAGGACAAAGTGGCCTCTTCGCCAATGCGATCGTGGGTACAGGGGCAGGTGGAGATCTACAAGTTTCTGCCGATCGACTTGAGGTATTGGACGGTGCTACCATCAGCGTCAGCAACTTTGCTAGCGGTAATTCCGCGCTGGCTCCCGGCCAGGGTCCTGCGGGTAATCTTCAAGTTAAGGCCAGAACGATTCAACTCGATCAGGGCGCAACCTTAAGCGCTAACAGTGCAGGGGGAGAAAAGGGCAATCTGGCTCTAAATTCTCAACTGCTGTTGTTACAGCGTGGCAGTACCATCTCCACCAACGCGATCGGCAGTGCGACAGGTGGCAACATTGTGATCAATAGTGACTTTATTGTTGCTGTGAGCAACGAAAACAGTGATATTACTGCCAACTCGGTTAACAACTTTGGCGGTCGAGTCATCATTAACACCACAGGCATTTTTGGGCTTGCTTATCGTCCCCAACTAACGCCACTCAGCGACATCACTGTCTCGTCTAATCTCGGTCCGTTGTTCAGCGGTGTAGTTGATATTCGCACACCTGATGTTGATCCAACACGTGGCTTAGTTCAGCTAAAAACCGTTGTCGCCGACCCAAATACTCAAGTTGCAACAGCCTGTGAGCGATCGCGTGACAATGTGTTCGTCATGACCGGGCGAGGGGGGCTACCTCAAGATGCAAGCCAACCCCTAAGAGGTAGTACCGTCTGGCGAGATCTCCGACTAGCAAGCATTCAGGGGGCAAAGGCAATTGCTCAATCAAGAGCAATGCAACCAAAACCCATGGCGCAGTTTCCATCGCCCACTTCAGTTGTTGAAGCCCAAGGATGGGTCGTTGATGCTGATGGGCAGATTGCACTGGTGGCACAGACCTCACAGACGACTGACCAAGGCGTTTGGTACACCCTTACCGGATGCAAGCAGCAGCACTAATTTTGGTTCATCTAGTAAAAAGCTGAAACTATTGAATGCCCTAATCATCAGCATCCGTGAGCGTTAACAATGCAACTGCTAAACCGTTTGAAATTTTACTTTAACGTCAGTCGTTTTCCCTACTGGTTGGCATTCTTAACGTGCAGCCTTGTCATTATTAGCCATCCAGCGATAGCTGTTGATCGCACTCAAGCTCCACCGAGCATCCTGCAAACAGTAGTAAGCGGAGCACAACTATTGGAGCAAGGAAAGCAGCAGTATGAATCTGGGCAATTGAAAAACGCGGCGGAGTTATGGCAACAGGCGACTCAAGCCTATCAAGCTCAGAACGATCGCTTAAACCAAGCATTAAGCTTAAGTTACCTATCACTGGTCGATCAAGCCCTAGGTGATTGGCGAGAGGCTCAACGGGCCATTAACAGCAGCCTCGATCTACTTGAAAGCTTGCCTGATTCCAATGAAACCAAAATGGTACTGGCTCAAGCCTTGAACACTCAAGGCAAGCTGAAATTAGCGCAAGGGCAAGCTGAAGTTGCGTTGACGATCTGGCAAAAAGCAGAGAAAACCTACTTGCAGACTAATGATGGCTTTGGTGTAATGGGTAGCCAAATCAATCAGGCTCAAGCATTGCAAACGCTTGGCTTATATCGTCGAGCAAAAGATCTGTTGGAGCAAATCGGAAAACAACTGCAAGTACAACCGTCTTCTTCTCTAAAAACTGCAGGTTTACGCAACCTGGGGGTAGTACAACAGGTCATTGGCAACCTTTCCAGTGCTCAAACTAATTTACAGAAAAGTCTGACGATCGCTCAAGAACTCAACCTTCCCGATGAAGTCAGTGCGACGTTGTTTAGTCTGGGGAATACAGCACGAGCCCTGCAAGATTCACAGACTGCTTTGCAATTTTATCAACGGGCGGCCGCGATCGCTCCAACAGCAACGGCGCGACTGGAGGCGCAGGTTAATCAACTGAGTTTATTGCTGGAGGTACAGCATTTACCAGAAGCGCGAACTTTGGTACAGCAAATAGAGCCACAGTTAGACAAGTTAGCGCCTGGTAGAACAAGCATCTATATCCGTGTGAATTGGGCCGCAAACGCAATCAAGACTTGCAAGCAACCATCAAATGATGAACCATTGTTAAGCACGATCGCGGCGCAGCTCGCCACTGCCATCAATCAAGCTAGACAACTTCAAGATGCTAGAGCAGAATCCTTTGCCCTTGGTCAATTGGGTACACTTTACGAACAAAACCACCAACTTTCGGAGGCAAAAACCTTAACGAAGCAGGCATTGCTCATTGCGCAAGAAATTAGTGCGCCTGATATTGCCTACCGTTGGCAGTGGCAACTAGGGCGATTGTTCAACCAAAGCGGTAATCGTAACGCTGCGATCGTAGCCTACACGGACGCTGTCAAATCACTAAAGATACTAAGAAGGGACTTAATCGCCATGAGTCCCGATGTCCAGTTCTCGTTCCGGGAAAAGGTAGAGCCAGTCTACCGGGAATTAGTCACTTTACTCGTACAACCGGAAACGCCGAGCCAATCAGATTTACAACAAGCACGTCAAACGATCGAAGCGCTGCAACTTGCAGAAATTGAAAATTATCTTCGCTCTGCTTGTCTAGATAGCCACTTGAGCTCAATTGACACAGCGGATACATCTGCCGCTGTCTTTTATCCCATTATCCTGGCTGATCGTCTTACTACAATTCTTTCAGTACCAGGACAACCACTCAAAACCTACAGCACTCTATTGCCAAGTGAGAAAATCGAAGAGATTCTGGAACAAACTCTGGAGTCTTTCAATCCGCTCTTTTCTGATCCATTACGACTGCAGCTATCTGAAAAACTCTATAATTGGCTGATCCGACCCGCTGAAGCGTCGCTGGCCACCAATCACATTAAGACACTGGTGTTTGTCTTAGATGGCTCTTTGCGCAATATCCCGATGGCCGCGCTCTATAGTGGTCAACACTATTTAGTCGAGGACTACAGCGTTGCCATTACACCTGGTTTACAGTTACTTGGGCCGCAGGTAGCCCTAACGAAGGGCCATCTTGATGTCTTAATTGGCGCTTTAACTGAAGCACGTCAGGGTTTCCCAGCGCTTCCTGGTGTTGCGATCGAATCAAACGCCATTGCTTCTAATATGTCATCCAGGGTTCTACTCAACCAAAACTTTACTCAAAATGCCCTGGAAAATCGGCTAAAGGGAGAAACAACACCTTTAATTCACTTAGCAACCCACGGTCAGTTTAGCTCTCAATTAGACAAGACCTTTATCCTTACATGGGATAATCAAATCAGCATTGAAGGTGTCAGATCACTTTTACGGTCGCGTTCTGAAACGGGACAACAGCCTATTGAACTACTAGTCCTCAGTGCCTGCGAAACAGCAGAAGGTGATAAACGCGCAGCCTTGGGTTTAGCAGGATTAGCTGTGCGATCGGGAGCCAGAAGTACTGTAGCAAGTCTTTGGTCGGTCAACGATGCTTCAACCGCAGAACTAATGGCAATATTCTATCAATCACTCGCACACAAGGGCTTAAGCAAAGCAGAATCGCTTCGAGAGAGCCAGTTGTCACTTCTACACAATGCACAGTATCAGCACCCATATTATTGGGCTCCCTTTATTCTGGTTGGAAATTGGCTGTAATTCCACTGCAGCTTAGGACATGATCACAGAGTTTTACTTCACTCACTTTCCAGATTGCAACTCCCTCAAAAGGGATTTTAGAGCCCTTCACGCCTTTAAAGTCCTTCGCTATAAAAAGCTCAAACGATTTTTACGTTAGCGTCTTAATTTCCTTTTTAAGCCAAAACAATTATCAACAAAGATGAATCAAACATTGCTGATAGCTTCATGGTTCCATTTAGAAACTATTTCCAAGCGAATATAAGATAATTGAACAATGCTCTACGACTCGATCTTCCTTAACATCCCTTAACAAGGAGAGAATCGAACCACATGCTTGAAGTCTCCCTTAAAAAGGGGAATTGAGGGAGATCACGACATCGGTTTACAAACAGTTTTCCAGTGGGAAAGCTCTATGTAAATTCACACAGAATAGCTGCTTGAGTTAAGTCTAGGGAAACCCAAACGGTGATTCTATCCATCCCTAAGCAGAACCAATATTAGGCTATTTGTCGTATTGAGAATCAGATGAGTGGCACAGGTATAACATTAGAAAATATTCCATAATACAAACAGAAGCTTTGATATCTGGCTGAATTGAATCATTAATAGAAACCACAAAAACATCTTTTGAGCAGTAATAACGAAGTAACCCCTAAAACTTTGCTTTAAAACGTCTTCCGATTTCAATTTCTTGCTTGAAAGCTTTAAAGAGTGAATATAGGAGCAATACTATGATCCATCCAACAAACAACCCTAAAAATGCTTGTGCTCTCGTTTTAATAACAGCCATGCTCTGTGTCATACATACCCCTCTCTCTGCTGGAATTGCCCAGGCAGGCGTAGCCTTCAATCCACCAGGTGGTGGTGCCCCAAGTGGAAGAGGAGGAGCTTCACGAGGAGAAATTATCTGTTCTGATAATCCGCATGCTTTTTCTCGCCAATTTGTTCCACTCACGCCTGTGAACTCAAATTACGGCTTGACCATCTCAGCGCGCCCAACATTCTTTGTTAATATTCCTCCCTCCTCAGCGCAGAAAGCATTTTTTAGTTTAAAGGACGAAAAAGGCAAGGTCTATTATCAAACGTTATTGCCGATTACAAAGTTGGGCGGCATTATGCGGATTGATTTACCACCATCTGTCTCGCCGCTCATAATTGATCGTCCCTATCAATGGGGAGTCGCAACCCTGTGCTCTGGCAAACTAAAACCTGATAGCCCCTTTGTCAGCAGTTGGGTAAAGCGAGTTGCTCCAACTACGAGACTTGTGAATCAGTTGAACACAGTCACTCCTTTTGATCGTGCTGCTTTGCTTGGCATGAACGGTATTTGGTATGACACTCTGACCACACTTGCAGATCTCAGGCAACAACAGCCCCAAAATTCAAAGCTGTTATCGACTTGGAGCGCTCTGCTAACCTCTGTAGGTTTAGGTGACGTTGCTTCACAACCTCTAAATTAGTCAAAGGTAGTTTTATCCAGTTCGAATGCCCCTTCAAGCATGCTGATTTTGCTTTTCCGCAAACAATTCCTTCGTGGCTGGGTATTCTGGCAGAACCACCAATCAGGATACAGATGAATACTGGACGACAGGCAGGACGCCAAAGAAGAAAGAGTTTTCGTCAGAATCAATTTCAGGATTGGGCGTTAATAGTAATCGCTGCTAGTGCAGCCATTTCAGTTTTGCTTTTAAGCTGGCTGGGGCTTTTGCAAACGCTAGATTGGGTTGCCATAGATTATTTCTTCCGCTGGCGTCCAGCAGAGTCAGTTGACTCCCGCATTGTTGTCGTAACCATTGACGATAACGATATTACTAACATGGGAAAGTGGCCAATTCCAGACGAAATTCTGGCTAAAGTTCTTGTTAATCTTGACACCCAAAAACCAAGGGCGATCGGGTTAGACATTTACCGTGATTTTCCGGTTGAGCCAGGACATCAAAAGTTAGTGAATATCTTTAGATCGAAGCCAAACTTGATTGGGGTTCAACGATGGTTTGGCACTCAGAAAGTTCTGCCGCCACCAGCTTTAGCCGAGTTAAATCAGATTGCAGACGCTGATATTCCAGAAGATTCTGATAAGCGAGTGCGGCGAGCAATGTTGACGGGGAAAGAAGGTGGACAAGTTTACATGGGGTTAGGTTTAGCCATTGCCCTAAAATATCTTGAAGCAGAAAAAATCAGTCCTATTCCAAGTCAGGATGCTCCAGATACCTATCAGCTTGGCCGTGCCCGATTTACACCATTGCGTGGTAGCGACGGCGGTTACGTCCGGGCAGACGATCGTGGCTATCAAGTCTTATTAAACTTTCGTGGACCCGCCTCATCCTTCCAAACAATTTCTTTTTCAGACGTGTTGCATAACCAACTACCAGACAATTTTGTGCGAAACAAAGTGGTCTTCATTGGTTCAACCGCCGAAAGTGTCAAAGATCTGTTTCTTACTCCTTACAGCACTGATGGAATTGGACCTGCCGAGTGGACCCCAGGGATTTTTATTCACGCGAATATTACTAGCCAGATTTTAAGTGCGGCTCTCGACGGTCGTTCTCTGCTTCACGGTTTACCCAATTCACTGCAATGGGCATGGATCGCCATCTGGTCATCTGTTGGAGTGTTGATTAGCCGGACAATTCTGCAAGCGAATTGGTTGAAAAAACAGTTTGCCTACGGTGTTGCACTTTTAGGAACCTTTCTGGCTACCGTTGGGCTAGTAACAGTGAGCTACCTACTCTTTTTAGCAAGCTGGTGGTTTCCGGTAGCATCCCCTATTCTGGCTCTTAACAGCGCTGTCTTTATGTGCTTCGCTTACCACAGTTATAAACTGCAACGCCTTGCCTATTTTGATGAATTAACCCAGGTAGCAAACCGCCGCTATTTTGATTTATATCTAGCTGAACAATCCCAGAAGAAAGGCAATCTCTCTCTTATTCTGTGTGACATCGATTGCTTTAAACTCTATAACGATACCTATGGTCACCAAGCTGGTGACGAGTGCTTACGAAGAGTAGCCACAACAATCCGTAGTGCCACCCGTCAAACTGATTTTGTGGCTCGTTACGGTGGAGAAGAATTTGTCGTGGTGTTGCCACATGCAAGCTTAAATGGTGCAGCCATTGTAGCAAGTAGCATCATCAAGCAAGTGAAAGCACTTGAAATACCCCATCAGACATCGGTAGCTACTCCCTTTGTGACACTGAGCTGCGGTGTTACAGCCGTCAAAATTAGTGATCAGCACTTAAGAAATGCAGACTGGTCTGGATCTGCTCTTATTGCTCAGGCTGATACAGCACTTTACACATCGAAATGCAGTGGTCGCGATCGCTTTACGGTAATGGCATTAGATTGATCTGCGAGCGTCCCACAGTCATTTCACACCGACGTGAGATTGTTGGCCTCATCGCTCTCCGGAAGAACGCGGACACGAGCGTATTTTAGACCTGTCACGCCCTGCAGGGGTTGTACCATACCGCGCTCAACAAGCTCATCGACCCATCCTTCGCGCATCAAATAGCGGAAATACTGCTGGTACTCAGCCCACTCATCATCGGTGCAGAAGACCAATGTCAGCATGCCAGGTTGGGTAATGCGAGTGCCTGTTTCTTCGTCGATCGCTTTATCGATGCGTTTTTTCACAATTTCGTAGCGAGTATCGCGGCTGCCCCGGACATCAAACATGCGTTCTGTGGTCTCGTCATGAAAAATGTCGATTGCCGTATCCTGCACTAGCACCAGATGGGTTACCTGCATGTGGGTACTGTATATTTCCTGGAGCTTAAAGGCCGTTCTAGCACAGTCACATACAGCGCACAACTGCTCATAGCGAAGGCTACGAAGCTGAAAGTTGCCAAATTGGGGGTCGATGGATGCCCCTGCATACAGCATGTGGTCAATGCCATCGGTCGCCTCAATATCGCAGTAATGAGGGGTCGTGCGCTGCATCGTTTCTTGCCAGCGATCCCAGGTTTCACGTAACCGTGCATTGATCTGGCGGATCAAGTCATCATACTGAGCACGGGCGTGGTATACACATTCATGGTCATTCGCACAGGCAGCGCGATAGGCTGCTACAGCGGCGATCGCGGCTTCTCCACATTGAGCAAAATAGTCAAAATAGACTTCCAGATGATCGCGCAAGTAACGCAAGCGGCTGACTTCCGCATCCACCGTGACGCATTCCTGCATCTGACGAATGTGTTCCAGCAGATCCAGACGCAGTTGCTTGCCTAAAATCGTGTCTTTAGCATTGCAGGCAGCTTCAACCACGGCTAGCCCAAGACGAAACTGTTCGAGCAAATCAGCTTGGATCGCCCGATTGCGTTCATCAGACGAGCCACGAATATCCGAAATGCCGTAAAGCGGATACACATTGCTAAACACGATCGGCTCTGGAGGTAACCCCATCCCCCGTCGCTCAGCTTCTTGCAAAAACCGCCATTCAACAGAGGGATGGATATTTGTAATAAACCGCTGCTGGATTAACTGCCGCTGTGCCGCTGTGAGCGCTCTGGTAAACGCGGGAATTAGTTGTTCGGCATAGCGACAATCAATGGCATCAAAATGGTGAGGACGATCGCTCAAAAGAGCCACAACCCCAACTGCCCGAAGGGTTGTAGATTGGGAAACCGGGTCCAGCAGGGTGGCGTGTGTCGCTAGCGTAGCGTCCCTGCTGTTACCATCTGATGCTTCTACAGACGTAACCAGTTCGTCTTGCGTTTCCCTCTCCTGCTGCTGAGTCTCTCCGTCACTGATGCCAACAAAGGGCGACAGCAGTGGAACTAACAACAACGAACGAACCCCCATCGCAACTAACTGCCGTCCGCCATCAGTGCGCGGATCCTGAGCAAGATCAGGCACCGCCAGTACCTGTCTGATGCGAATGGCGTGCATGAAGTGAGACTGCTGTAGTGAATGTAATGGATACAGCGTCGTATGGGGCTCCTGGCTGAGTGAGCCCATAAACAACCGAATCTGATCGGTTTCAATACTCAGCACCAACGTGTTTTGAGCACGAAACAGCGATCGCATGTGCTGATTCAGTTCACCAAATTTTTGCGGTCGCAAAATCGAATCGCGATCAATCAACACTTGCGTAATGCGACGAATGATCTCTCGCTCCGTAATATCCAATCCTTCCAGCAACAGCAGCCCTTCAATCTGGTAGTTGTCCAGATCTAGCCGTTGTGTCAACGCATCAAATTGGGCCGGATCGGCCAGCATTAGTTCTAATTCCGGCCTCGGCAGGTGCGCCAAATCCAGATCCGCAAACTCATCACGTTGGGGATCTAAGCGTGTCATGGTGATCTGATCCGATCGCAGCCAAAACTCGATGTAGCGGGGTTCTGGATGCAATGGACTTTGTAACGAAATCATGACAGGTTCATCAAGCAGTCGCCAACCTTGCGGCTTGGTTTGATAGAGCCGCTGAAGAATACGATGCAACAGATGCCGACGATAGAGCCGCTGAATGGCACTATTATCGGCTTCACTCAAGCGTTGTTGAAGAACCGATCCTAAATTGCCTTCTGAGCCGACGGAGCTAACCCCTACCATCTGACAGAAATAATCATTCGCGTGCTGTAAGGTCAGCGTGCGCGGCTCAATGACCGCAATCAGCAAGCGGCTACATTGTTGAAAGTAAGACCACCAAGCAGACAGGGTGAGCGGTTGAGGAGCACTCACCTCGATCGTAGGCGCATTGGGAAGGTGCTGAGGCTCTAACTTAATCGTAGCGCGATCAGGAGAATGCCTTGCCGGATCATGGGCTTGAGTAACGGCTTCGTCATGCTCACTCAATGGCATAGTGGATGGCTCAGAAATATGCATAGTGGTCTGCCTTGGCTGGAGAAACACTCAGTAAAAATGAGTGCGTAACGATTCAGGTTAGTCTCAGCTAGTATGCCCCGATGCCCTATCCTCCTGGTGTGATCCCATCCGTACCTGCGGGTTAAACCAATTGCCCGGTAGAGGCTATCCTTCCATTAGCTTACTGCAAGCGTTCTGAGAGTGACCAGCCAGGTCATCATACGGAATTGTCTCACTCTCTTTAAAGCAGCGTTTTCATGGATTCACCGGATGAAGCGAACCGAAAGCGCTAATCTGGATAAAGAGCAAGCAGCGATTTTTGATCGGGCTGTTTTGAGTGTCCCACGATCGCATTCTCTGCGTATAGCAATACCTAGTTGGCAAGAAACGAGTCATGTTTGAAGCGCTCTCCGATCGCCTAGAGTCTACCTGGAAAAAGCTGCGAGGTCAGGACAAGATCTCGGAAACGAACATTAAGGATGCCGTACGCGAAGTACGACGTGCCCTACTGGAAGCAGACGTTAATCTTCAGGTCGTTAAAGATTTTGTTGCGGCAGTCGAAGCCAAGGCCCAGGGCGCAGAAGTTATTTCAGGCGTTCGTCCCGATCAGCAGTTCATTGAAATCGTCTACAACGAGCTAGTGCAGGTGATGGGAGGCGACAACGCGCCTCTTGCCAATGCCGACACGCCGCCCACCGTGATCCTGATGGCGGGACTGCAGGGAACGGGTAAAACCACCGCGACGGCAAAACTCGCGCTGCACCTGCGGAAAGAAAATCGCTCGACACTGCTGGTTGCAACCGACGTGTATCGTCCTGCGGCGATCGACCAGCTCATCACGCTTGGACGTCAAATTGATGTCCCCGTCTTTGAATTGGGCAAGGATGCCAATCCCGTTGAGATTGCCCGTCAGGGGATCGAAAAGGCGAAAGCAGATGGCATCAACACCGTCATCATTGACACGGCTGGGCGGCTGCAAATTGATGCCGACATGATGGCAGAGTTGGCACAGATTAAAGACGTTGTACAGCCCCATGAGGTGCTGCTTGTCGTTGATGCGATGACAGGGCAAGAAGCCGCTAACCTGACGCAAACCTTCCACAGCCAAATTGGCATTACGGGTGCCATTCTGACCAAGATGGATGGCGATACTCGGGGTGGTGCAGCGTTATCGGTACGCCAAATCTCCGGTCAGCCGATCAAATTTATCGGTGTGGGTGAAAAAGTTGAAGCCTTGCAGCCCTTTTATCCCGATCGCATGGCCTCTCGCATCCTGGGGATGGGCGATGTCCTGACCCTTGTGGAGAAGGCGCGGGAAGAAGTGGATATGGAAGAAGCCGAAAAGATGCAGGAGAAAATTCTCTCTGCTAAGTTCGACTTCACCGACTTCTTGAAGCAAACTCGCTTGCTCAAAAACATGGGTTCACTGGGCGGCATCATGAAAATGCTTCCCGGCATGGGCAAGATTAGCGATGAGCAGTTGCAGCACGGCGAAAAGCAACTGAAGCGTGCCGAAGCCATGATTGGCTCAATGACAGTCGCTGAACGCAAAAACCCTGAGCTCCTGTCTGGTTCACCCAGCCGTCGCCGCCGCGTTGCCCGGGGTGCTGGCTATGCCGAGAGCGATGTCAGCAAGCTTGTCAGCGACTTTCAAAAGATGCGATCGCTCATGCAGCAAATGGGGCAGGGACGTCTCCCTGGGATGGGCGGTATGCCTGGAATGGGTGGCATGCCCGGAATGCCCGGAATGGGTGGCATGCCAGGTGGCAACCGTATGCCCCAGCCCGGTTGGCGCGGTTACTCAGCGGGAACTAGCAATAAGAAAAAGAAAGACAAGAAGAAGAAAGGCTTTGGGAATCTGTAACGGGTGAAGGCTGAGGGGAACTGAAGGGGCAAAGGGTGCGCAGGAAGAAATCAAAGCTGACTCCTGTTCTATCCCTCATCCCTCCTTACTTTTGTCTCCTACTCCCTACCTTCTGCCAAGCGTTTAGCTCTGCTTCAAGCCTTTGACGTATTGCCCAACCATTTGGGCTAGAACCTTCAAATCAATGGGTTTAGAGATATATGCTGCGGCTCCCGCGTTCAGGCAAACGGCACGATCGCCCGTCATTGCCATTGCCGTTTGCGCAATCACGGGAATCGCACAATAGCGTTCATCCAATTTAAGCGCTTGCATCAACGTCAATCCATCTTCGTCCGGTAAGTGAATATCCATCAAGATTAACGCTGGTAACGCACGGGCAAGCGCTTGCCGCATCTCAGTGCCATCCTTGACCCACGTTAGTTCATACCCTAGCTTACTGAGATAGGTCAGCATTAACTTGGCGTTATAGGGGTTATCTTCTACTAGCAAAAGATGGTTGGATCGAGTGGCTGGATCGGGCTTTGCAGGACTGACAGGCTGCAAGGAAACTTGTTTTACAGCCAGGTAATCAGGCTCCTCAGGCTGTTCACCGCCAAGAACAGGCGCGTCTGATGGATCAGGGAGCGTCACGCCGCGATCGCCTGCAGCAACAGAGCCCCAGGGAAGCACGATCGTAAAACGTGAGCCCTGACCAGGCTGAGACCGAAACTCCACCCACCCGCCGTGTAGCTCTGCCAGCTTTTGAGTCAGTGTTAACCCTAAGCCCGTGCCTTCATCGCGTTTGGCAGCCGCATTTGCAATCTGCGAGTAGGGGCGAAAGAGCAACTGCTGTTGGTCTTCTGAAATTCCTGTGCCCGTATCCCAGACTGTAAAGCGAATCTCGTCGCTGGCTGTCACCTGTAACCCCACACTTCCCTTGCGCGTAAATTTCAGTGCATTCGACAGCAGGTTAAAGAGCATCTGCTTCAGCCGTAATGGGTCGGCAACAAGAGTCTCAACGTGGGGTGCGATCTCTAGATGGAGTGATAGCCCTCGGTCGTTGGCTTTTTCTCGTACCAGGGCAATCGCAGTTTGACACACCGCTTTTACGTCAACCGTTTCCACGTGTAGATCTAGTTGATTCGCCTCAATTTTTGAGAGATCCAAAATGTCATTAATTAACGACAGCAAATGTTGACCGCTGCTCAAGATGATGTTGAGATATTCCTGGTGTTTCAAATTACTGGGGCTAAACCCCTGTTCGCGCATCAAATGGGTGAAACCCAAAATCGAACTCAACGGTGTGCGGATCTCATGGCTTGTATTGGCTAGGAACTCGCTTTTAAGTTGATTCGCCTGAGTCAATTCATCATTACAGGTTGCTAATGCCTGCCGTTGCTGTGCTTGCGCTTGAATCAACTCAACTTGACGTACCGCCGTGCAGTAGCGATCGAGGCTCTGCTCAATCAGATGGGCATTCAAACAAGCGGTAAATGATTCCAGATCACCCAATGCCTCTCGCTGAAAATCAACAGCAGCAGGAGCGAGCAGGAACCAGCCTATTACGGAATGGTCGTTATCGATCTGCCAGCTACGGGCAGGAAATTGGGTATGCCAGTTTTGCAGTTCACGCTCGCTGAGTAACTGTCCAAGCACAAAAGGCATCAGTGCTGTGGTGGAAGAGAAGGGGGCACCTTCCGCTGTAGGCTGGGATGGCCCTGCTGCGATTGCACGCACTATAAAGCTAGGCTCTGCAGAGTTTGCAGGGCACTGGACGCGATCGCCCATCGCCTCTCCACACCGCAGCACCATTGCACAGCTTTGCGCCAGTTCCGTACTTAACTCGTCCACCACTGCCCGCGCCAGTGAAACGTAACCATCGCATAGAAGCGTGCTGTGCTCAGACGCGGCTGTAAGAGAGTCCAGAATACAGGCATTTAGTCGCTGCCCCAATCGATTCAAGCAACGCTCACTCTGTAGTTCAGCCGCCAACTGGTACTCTACTGATGGTTTAGCGGTTGTCGCGGTTTCTGGTTCCACGCCAAAAGACCACTCATCCAGCCGTTCTATCATGCCGTTGCTGATCAGTGAATGATTTGTAAGGGATTGGTTGAGGAGTGGGCTACCTGTGAATGAAGGGCAGGATGGTGTGCCGATATGCTGCCCTTCCAACCCATTCAAATCTTGATGCATGGCAATTCTCTGATCAGTTTGTAGCCTGTCGCTAGCCATCCTAAGCTTCCAGAGCGTCTTACCAGGAGAGCTGGTGCAGAGAGCGACAACAGTACGTGTGCTGGAAACGTCGTATCAGCAGTGAGTCTGAAATTAAGGAACCTTCCCTTGCATCGGGAAAATATGGTAATTCAGCTAACCGTTGCTTGGCGATCGGGAGCATTCATCCCTAGTTATACGCTAACAAGCTCTTGGTAAAATTCGGTACAAGGCACCGTGAAATTACTGTATAGGTTTCACCCTTTACCGTGACCGATTCGGGCATTCGTGGAAACAGGAAGTTGATCAATCTGGAAGCCAGTCGCAGAGTATTCCCTTCCAGGTCTTACTATGATGAATAAGCGATCGCCTGGTACAGATGAACCGGGTACGAGTGAACCTAAAACCGCCTATGTCACCCCAAAAACTGTCCAAACGAGTTTCAACGGCGCTACTCAATGCCCTCAGTGCGGGTGTCGTGCCGCGCGTCGGCCTAGAGCACATTGCGGTGGGACGTGAACGGGAGGTTTTAGCGCTCCTGGAAGACCTGGATAATATTGCGGCGGGTGGAGCAGCCTTTCGGTTTGTAGTGGGGCGCTATGGAGCAGGTAAAAGCTTCACATTACAACTGCTCCGTAACCACGCGATGGAGCAAGGCTTTGTTGTCGCCGATGCCGATCTCACCCCAGAACGTCGTTTAGCAGGTGCCAATGGTGCTGGCGTTGCGACCTATCGCGAACTGATGCATAATCTGGCGACCAAGAGTCGTCCCGATGGGGGTGCGCTAACCATCATCCTGGAGCGTTGGATTGCGGGCATCCAAACCCAGGTGGCTCAGGATACGGGGAAGAAACCAAATGATGATGGCTTTGATGGTCACGTTGAAGCCAGAATTCGTGAAGTCGTCAACGATGTCGCTGACCTGGTGAATGGGTTTGAGTTTGCCAATGTCATCATCGCTTACTGGTCAGGCTACCGTACCGATGATGAAGCAAAGAAAACAGCCGCACTTCGCTGGCTGCGGGGCGAATTTGCGACCAAAACAGAAGCGCGAGCAGCACTGGGCGTACGAGTGATCATCGACGATGAAACCTGGTACGACTACATCAAGCTTTTTGCTCGCTTTGTAGCCGATATTGGCTATAAAGGCTTGCTCATCATCCTGGATGAAGCCATTCACCTGTACAAAATTAACACCGCGATCGCCCGTCAAAATAACTATGACAAACTGCTGGCGATCTTCAATGATGCCATGCAGGGCAGGGTTAGCTTCCTGGGCACAGTGATTGGCGGCACGCCTCAACTGCTAGAAGATCCACGTCGAGGACTTTATAGTGACCCAGCCTGGCAACGCCGTACCGCCAAAAGCCGTTTCGTCGCCGTGGGCACTGAGGATGTTTCTGGACCTGCTATTTGGCTAGAGCCCTTGGGAAAGGAGGATATTTTGTTGCTATTGCAGCGACTACTAGACATTCACGCTACCCACCATGCCAGTGAACCAAGGCTAACCCAACGAGAGCTTCAAGACTTTTTGGGAGCCGTAACCAATCGGGTTGGCGCAGGCACGCTGCTCACACCTGGCGAAGTGGTGCGTGACTTTCTAGGTGTCCTAAACGTCTTGCAGCAACATCCTAAAATGACGCTTAGCCAGGTCATGCAAAGCCACTCATTTCAATCGTCACAAGCGGAGCCTAAGCCGTCGATCGACGAAACAAATGAGTTTGCTGAATTCACGGTATAACCTAAGTTTGCTCTATGTAAACGCAAAACTAGTGACAAAAACAAGTAGCCGAAAGTGCAGAGCATTCTAATCTAGCCCTTGGCTTGATACCAAAAGGCGACATTAGAACGCTCTGCCGTAGAGAAGCTATTTTCTAAACGTTCTAAGCAGCCCGACGGGTGATCAAACCCCACAGGAAGATCGCAATGATTGCACCAAGAATCGCCACAACAATGCCACCAATGCTAAACCCTGGAGCAGCCAGAGCAAAGGTTCCTGTTGTCAGCAGGGTGAATAATGTACCACCGATAAAAGCACCGACCACACCTAACACCAGTGTTGCCAAAATGCCACCACCCTGAGTGCCAGGATAGATCGCCTTTGCGATCGCGCCTGCAATCAAACCTAAAACAATCCACGCAATAAGATTCATAATCTAACTCTCCTAAAAACCCAAAAACAGACGCTTAGTAAGTGATTGTTACTGCTTACTAAACTCACACAGTTATAGAGTATACCGTTCGCTCAACCAAAATCCTGTGAGCACTGAAAAATTTAATTATCTCATGACAGCTTGTCGGTCTATTTTCAATTCTTTGCTAAATCACGATGGCTCAAAAGCCTGAATAAAGTTGTGTATCAAGCAATAAACCGATTAGCCAGGATGGTATCAAAGCGATTCTGCAACGAGATGCTAAGTTTAGTTAAACCAATCTTTAAGTTCAGTTAAACCGATCTTCAATGACATACCTAAGTGCTGGAAGCTCTCCACCAAATTCCACCAGAATGAGAGGCTTTTTCACGCCTTAATGGAGCAGTTTCAGCTTTTAAGCCACGTGTTTTACATCACTGATCAAGCGATCGTAGAAGCAGTCTTTAGCGATTGATATGAACTCTCCCTATCATCATCTTGCGCCTTTTATCCAGGAGTATATCTATAACCAGGGATGGGCAGATCTGCGTCCGGTACAGGTAGAAGCCTGCCGTGTTCTCTTTGAAACAGACGCCCATCTGTTGATTGCGGCAGGAACGGCATCAGGCAAAACAGAAGCGGCGTTTCTTCCTGTGCTGACACTACTGCATAATCAGCCACCAACGACTGTTGGGGCTCTGTACATTGGCCCGATCAAAGCATTGATTAACGATCAGTTCGATCGCCTCACTGACCTTTTGAAGCAAGCTGATATTCCTGTCTGGGCATGGCATGGCGATGTGATGCAAAGTCGCAAAACAAATTTACTGAAGCAGCCTCAAGGCATTTTGCAAATTACGCCCGAATCGTTAGAGAGCTTGCTAATAAACAAACATGCAGAACTGCATCGGCTGTTTGGCGACTTACGTTTTGTCATTATTGATGAGATCCATGCCTTCATTGGCGCCGATCGAGGAGCGCAAATCCTGTGTCAGCTATCCCGATTGGCTCAGATCACCCAAAATCAGCCTCGACGGATTGGGCTCTCGGCAACGTTGGGCGACTACTCAATGGCAGAAAACTGGCTGCGATCGGGCACTGCTCGTCCCGTCATTACCCCTCATCTGCCAAGCGCACCCCGCAAGATTCAACTAGCATTGGAGCATTTCTACACCTCCAGCTTCACCGTGCGCGCAAAAGGCGATACAAGGGACAACGCATTCAGCCCGTATCAGCGTTACTTATTCAACCAAAGCCAATCTCGTAAGTGTCTAATTTTCGCAAACGGACGCTCTGAAACGGAAAACGTCATTGCGTCTCTGCGGCAGATTGCTCAGGCCAAGGGGTTTCCTGATATCTATCACGTCCATCACGGCAGCATTTCTGCTTCACTGCGCGAAGCCGCAGAAAACGCTATGCGTGCCCCATCCAGCCCCGCAGTTACCGCTGCGACCGTCACGTTTGAAATGGGTATTGATTTAGGACAACTGGATCGCGTGATTCAACTTGAAGCGCCGCCCTCCGTCGCTAGTTTTTTGCAACGGCTTGGTCGATCCGGTAGGCGCGGCAGTCCTGCTGACATGCGGTTTGTGTGTGCCGAAGATAAACCGACAGGTGGTGAGTCGCTTCCCGAACTCATTCCCTGGCAATTGCTTCAATGTATTGCGATCGTTCAGCTTTATTTGGAGGAAAAGTGGATTGAGCCGATCGCCCCCCTGCACTATCCGTTGAGCTTGCTTTATCACCAAACGATGAGCACACTTGTAGCGCTGGGCGAACTATCTCCCGCCGCTCTGGCAAAGCATATTCTCACCCTGCCACCCTTCCAGTTGATTTCACAGGATGATTTTCGCCATGTGTTGCGGCACTTGATTGAGCTAGACCACATCCAGCACACTCACGAAGATGGTTTGATTATTGGTTTAGCGGCAGAACGTCTGGTGAAAAATTTTAAGTTCTACGCCATCTTTCCTGATAACGAAGAATATGCTGTTTGGAGTGATGGTATTGAACTAGGAACCGTCGTTGTGCCACCAGAGATTGGTGATCGCTTGGCATTAGCGGGGCGCATCTGGGAAGTCACAGAAGTCAATAGCCGTCGCAAAGTGCTGCAAGTCAAACCCTCAGTTGGCACTTCCAGCGTTTCCTGGCGCGGCGGCGGTGGCAACATTCATACCCGTGTCCTACAGCGCATGCGTCAGGCCTTGCTGGAAGACATTGACTATGCCTACTTGCAGCCTGGTGCCAAAGCGCGCCTAGCAGAAGCCCGCAAACTTGCCCAAAAAGAAGGGCTGGCGAGCAGCTATCTCTTTCCCCTGGAAGGGAACGCCTGCTGCATTCTGCCCTGGGCAGGCACGATCGCCGTTCGTACACTGGAACGCTTCTTGCGCCTGCACTGTCGAGAAACGCTGAAAATCAAAGGCGTGACAGGACGACCGCCCTACTTCCTGGTCGTCAACATGGGCAAATGCAGCACCGTGAGCTTGTATCACGAAATCAAGTCTTTAAGCGATCGCCGGATGCAGACCGATGAGCTACTGGCGGAAGAGGAAGCCCCAAAGCTACAAAAATACGACGAATTTATGCCATCCGCTTTACTGCGTCGAGCCTTTGCAGCCGATTATCTCGACCTTGAAGCATTAGGGAAGGTTGTCGGTGATTGGTAGTCAAAGCATCAGATTTGCAGATGATTCTATCTTTTGATAGATGAAACGAGTGTACGATCGCGTCCGGGGGCATTCTGACTTGTATGCGCGTCTAAATCCCAACGGTACAGATACTACGCGATCGTGTCATTACTACTCATACTGCTATGCCAACTCATCAGCCTCTTGTCGTCGATCTCGGTATGTCTGACACCGACTATCTTGAACAGCTTGCTCAAGGACATGACCCGGTGAAAGCCTACTGCAACCAGTCTTATCAAGCAGCTTTGACGGGCTATGGCATTCCCACAGCAACGGCTGCCCAGATCGCCCCCCTGATTGATAAACTGGACTGCTCGATTGAAGAAAAACTGCTCCTCAACCAAGCCATCAGACATATCTGGCATCAGCTCATTGGTCAAGTTGCCTAACAAGTGCACATTTACGCTCATCGGAAACACCATTGATTTCCTGCGTAACGTCGTAGCAACACAATAACGCTTTCCTTCAAAGAGCAGGAGGTACTTTTTCTCGCTGTTTCACGCAGTCCAAAAGCTCTTTCAAAGAAGGACGAACGACCATAATTTAAATGATTGAAGCCCGTTGGCTAATGATAAACATCTGAACTATAAGACCTAGCTATGATCAACACGCAGATTCACTACCATCCAATAAAATTGATGCGTCTAGAGGTAGAAGGTACGGCACTCCTCAAACCCCTAAGATGCACTTGAGGTTTCCAACCTCCGCACACGAAAAACAGTGGAGAGCTTGTTATGCGACGCATCCTTTCATTTTTAGGTAAGAATCTATTAGTTTTGGGTTTAGTAAGTTTCGTCAGCCTTTCAGGTGCTTTCTTCTTCGCTCAACCTGGCAACGCAGCAGTTGCCTCGATGCAAGAGCACAGAATCGATAGCAGCAATGCAGGCCAATCACAAGAGCAAAATTATGAGCAACTTGCCAAAGAAGCGAGAGATACAGTGAACAACCCTCAAGCTTTAGATGAGGAATATGATCGCGAGCAGAAGGCATCTAAGCAAGGACAAGGGGGCTTCGTAGAAGGTGCGAAGAAAGCACTTGAGAAAGTAACCAATGCTGATCAGTAGCCCTCTCCAACAATTATGGGCTTGAGTCATTACCCCACTTTGTAGACAGGTCAAGTGGGGTTTTGTTTGACTCTGCTTGCATCTGGGCACACTAACCCTGCCAGCCTGTTCATGAATCCAGGTTGCAAATAACTCCTAAGCCCGATCAACTAGCATCGGGCTTTTCCACATCAAGCTATTCCGTAACGCGCAAGCACACGCTCCTTACAACCCGAGCTAAGCTTCAACCAAACTGCTTTATTTAAAGTCCTTGCCAACAACCATCATGATCTTCATGTCGGTTTGTTTAGCAGCTTCAGCGTAAGTGAACTGATTCAAATAAGTCTTATACCCTGGATACCAAACCATGAGTCCGATCTGTTTATCGCCTGGCAAACCCTTCGGTATCACCACCGAGAACGAGCCGTCCGGTGCTGTTTCAGTTTCACCGTATTGATTGCTCTCGCTTACAGTTTTCACAACCGCATTAGGAATCGGTTTCGCATCAGCACCATAAACATGCCCGGACATTTTACCGTGGTTAACACAGCCCGTCAGCCCCATCGTTAGGGCAAAAAATGGCACCACTATTTTGCGTTGACGCTTCATTCGTCTTCTCTAGACTTGCCCTAGAGTACCCAACCCACATCCTTAAGACTTACCTCGAAGGCAAAGAAATTCCATTGGTTAGCGTGCCAATTTCATGATAGTTGATGTAATTCTTTGTACTTGGTGACTAAAGCCTCGTAATCACTGACGATCGCTTCAAGCTCCAGAGCAAGAGAAGCATTCAACGCCATTTGCTTCTCGTCGTAGTTACCGCGACAGATCAAGCCTTTACATTCTTCCAAAAGCTCATCAAGCTTTCGTTTGTACTTATTACTGCTGGCTTCAAGCGCCTGTAGAAAATCATCCATTTGGCTACCGTATCAACCCAGTTAATCAGTCATACCACTACTTTACTTTTTGGCATCAACCATCACATCAACCAATAGTTACTCACTTGCAAGGCCTCGCTATGCCTGCATTAAACTGACGTGAGCTTAGGAGTGTAGCAATCAGCTGACGATGCTGATCGTTGGTTCAACTCAAGATGGCTATCTGTACCTTGATGTCCCGAAGCTACATCAGTCCCAGTGTTCGATATGAGAGTATATCTACAAACGTAGAAAAGAGCCCGTGACGAGGATTGAACTCGTGACCTCACCCTTACCAAGGGTGTGCTCTACCACTGAGCCACACGGGCAGATTTGAAAGGATAAATACTTAAGGATGAAGGCTAAAAAATACTTCCTTTTATCCTTTATCACTCATACTTCATCCTTTCTATTGTGGATGGGCCGAGCTGGATTTGAACCAGCGTAGGCATAGCCAGCGGATTTACAGTCCGCCCCCATTAACCACTCGGGCATCGACCCACTTCACCCACGGATATAGATCCTAACATAACTAGGGAATCAGATTCACAGCAAATTAAATTTTGGTCAATTCAGTGACTTTAGGCGTTTATTTATCCGGTCAAAAGCCTTGATCGCAGCGATGAACGGATATTGCGATCGTGCCTTTGTATAAGGAATCTGTGCGAATGGACAAACCTTCACTATAATCAACGCCATTGCTTGCTCTTCGTTTGTCCTGTCTTTGACTGTCGTCACGTTCTTCTTCGCATGACCTTCATCTCCATCACCTACGGCCTCTTTCTGCTGAGTGTGCTTGGCATTTACTGGTCAGTACAACAGCAATGGCTTCGCATGTGGGCACTGCTTGCAGCCAGCATCGTTTTCTACTCCTCATTCCAGGTGCAGTACATTCCACTGCTGCTGGCTGGTACGTGGGTGACGTTTCAACTGGGTCAGGCGATCGCGGTTCCTCCTGACTGGCGCATTGAAGATTGGCAGTTTGCCCAGCAAGATTGGCAGCGGAAGCGGTTTCGGCTGCTTTGGTTGGGCATTGCGGTCAACGTGCTGCTGTTGCTGGGGTTTAAGTACGTTCCTTTTTTGCTGTCTACAATTGGAGCCCTGGTTGGCAATACCGCACTACAAGCAAACGCAACCTGGACACGATCGAATCTCATTGCTCCACTGGGGCTGAGCTTTTTTTGCTTTGAGTGCATTGCGTACCTGGTAGATGTTTATCGGGGAGCGCCTGCGGCACATCAGTTTCTTAACTTCTCTGCTTACAAGTTGTTCTTTGCCAAGCTTATTAGTGGTCCCATTACTCGCTACCATCCACTAGCCGCACAGGTACAGACTCAGACGTTTCCAACCATCGATCGATGGGTCGAGGGCTTATGGCTTATTGCCTGCGGTGCGGTCAAAAAAGGTCTACTGGCAGACAATTTAGGTGTTCTGGTTGACCTGAGCTTTCAAAACTTACAGCGGGCAGGCAGCGAAGACCTGTGGTTAGCAACCGTGGCGTATGGGCTACAACTGTATCTAGACTTTAGCGGCTATGTAGATATGGCACGAGGGAGTGCCGTACTGCTGGGGTTTGACCTACCGCAAAACTTTGACTTTCCTTATTTCAGCACCAGCATTGCAGACTTTTGGCGACGCTGGCACATGACGTTGGGCGATTGGCTGCGGAACTATCTGTACTTTCCGCTCGGCGGTTCACGTCGGGGGTTGCTGCGTACTTGCATCAATTTGATGATCATCATGACGATCGCGGGGCTTTGGCATGGTGCCGCCTGGGGCTTTATCGTCTGGGGGGTGCTGCATGGCCTCGCGCTGGTAGTACATCGGCTTACAGAAGCGCTTTCGAAGCAGTTTTCCTGGCTGGAGTATGCGTGGAAGAGCCTGCCTGGTGTGGTGGTGGCGTGGGCGTTGACGCAAAGTATGGTGTTTACAACCTGGATTTTCTTTCGGCTACCGGATGTTAAAGATTCCTGGTTGGTGGTGCAGCGCCTGTGGGGGCACGCTGCCGATGCTCAGTTTGCCCAGAAAGTATATTTAGAAGCGATCGGCATGGGGCTACTGCAAATCGCCCTTTTGCTTTGGGCCATCATGGTTTGCATGGGCGGAGCCTATGTGTTTGATCGAGCGCTCAAGCTTCAACTCAACTGGCATGTCAAGCTGATGCTGGTGCCACTTTGCCTCTTCGCGGTGTGGATTCTGGCACCTAAAGGCTCACTACCCTATATCTACTTTGATTTTTAAGCGTGTTGGGAGCGGTACGATCGCCCAGCGTTGACCGACCGATTTAGCGCCTTCCATCCCAGATCCTCTACTTTGCCGCTAAGCAACCTTTATCCAGGTCGATCGATTCAGGCGCACCTTGTCTATCACGATCATTAATTCATCCGATCGAAAGATTCGCTACACTTCTTAACAAACTACACTGAAATTGTTACATCTAGCTTGCTTTCTTCAAGTCATGTTTCCTGCCATCATTCCAAATCGACTAGTGCATGAGTTTCAGTTTTGGGAGGATGGCGCTATTAAGCGAGGGATGCGTTACGGCATCGAGCTTTACCGTTGCGTTACCACATTTCCGCTTACCCAATCGCAGCAGGCGTACAGTCTGGGCACAACTCTTTGTGAATACCAGCAGCAGGCTATACTAACCAAGTCGATCGAGGGTTATACGGTCTGGTTGTCGTTGCGCTCTCCTGAAGCAATCAAGCATCGATCGCAGTCAGAAGCAATGGCGATCGCGGTTGGTACCTAGCGGTGCCTTTAGCTGTGCTAACCAGACGCAACGCCATTAAGGGTTTGTGAAACGTCATGTGTTGTCTGGCGAATGGGAATTTCGATGACAAACGTAGCCCCCTCACCGGGTGCTGAGTGGCACGTCAACCGTCCCTTATGTCGTTCTGTAATCACTTGATGGCTGATGGACATGCCCATGCCCGTGCCTTTGCCCACAGCTTTAGTGGTAAAGAACGGATCAAACAAGCGCTGTTGCACCGTTTCGGGAATGCCCGGACCATTATCGGTGATGTGAATCGCCACTCGATCGCCGCTCACCACGCGAGTTTGAATGGTAATCACACTGGGTTGCTCCTTCACTTCAGCGGGCGACCGCAACTGATTCTGCTCATCCAGCGCATCGATCGCGTTGCTTAAAACATTCATAAACACCTGATTGAGCTGTCCAGCGTAACACTCAATGCGGGGTAGTTCGCCATAGTCCTTCACCAGTTGAATGGCCGGATACTCCGAGCGAGCCTTGAGACGATTGTGTAGAATCATCAGCGTGCTGTCGATGCCTTCGTGAATATCCACATCTTTCACTTCGGCTTCATCCAACCGTGAGAACGATCGCAATGAGGTCACAATTTCACGAATGCGATCGGCACCCACTTTCATTGAAACGAGTAATTTGGGCAAATCGTGTCGCAGAAACTCAAGATCAATGTCCTCTGCAACGTCCTGAATCTCACCGACGGGTGTTGGGTAGTGTGCCTGATAGAGCTGCAACAAGTCGAGCAAATCCTGAGTGTACTGACTCGCATGATGAATATTGCCGTGAATAAAGTTGACAGGGTTATTGATTTCGTGCGCCACCCCCGCCACCAGTTGCCCCAAACTCGACATTTTTTCACTCTGCACCAGTTGCGTTTGGGCATGCCGCAGTTCCTGAAGGGTCTGTTCAAGCTCGCGGGTTTTTTGCTTTTCGCTTGCTTCACTTTCCCGCAACTCGGCTTCCACCTGTTTGCGTTGCGCGATTTCTGATTTCAGTTGGTTATGTGCCTGTAATTCTTTGATTACTTTGTCAAACGTGGTGGCTAGAAAGCGAATTTCGTTAGCAAGAATGGCCTGAGGCATTGTGAAAACACCCGTCTGTTTGCTGCTAGTCACCGCATCGTTAAGCGCTTTCAAGGGGTGCAGCACGGTGCGATGGATGATAATTCCCATGAACAAAAGGATGCCAACAACACCTACCAGCAAAACAAGCGTGGAGGTAAAAAATGATTTTTCGGCATCGAATTGCATCTGCTTCAAATCAACGATCGCAATGACCAATCCTCGTCGGCCGGATGTACCAAACAATACGCTACTAAAAGGCAAGATTTGCGCCAGGGCAGGTTTACCGTCCACCACAATCTCTTGACTAATTTCCGTTCCCCTGAGTGAAGCTTGCTCAAGCGCAGTAGTTAGCTCTGGATGCTTAGCTTGAAAAGAATTGTCAGCCGCCGTGGACGAAAACTGCACGGCATTCTGTGTTTGAGCCAAAACCAGATTATCAGGACTAACTACAGCAATCTCAACGACAGCAGGCAAGGTCGCGTAGTTTTGCACGACTCGTCGCAAGATATTGCGATTTTCGATCGCCAGCAACCCCTCAGTGGAGAACTCTAGCGATTGCGTAATAGCCTGGGCGCGTTGTTTCACCTGTTGGGCAAGGTCGGCCTGGATCAAACGGTAGTTGACCCATAGTGTAGCCAGCCCAACCGTTGTGAGAGAGAGACCAAAGCCAAGCAAGAGTTGTTTAGCAAGGCTTTGTTGGTGTAACCGAAAGAACTGCTTCAAGACTTCCATCCCTCGATCGCAGCGGTAACAGGTGTCGCATCAATTTCAATATCTTCGCGGGGAGCGCGTCCTGCACGGGGGTCTTCCTTCAAGAGTTGCGCCATTTTGACGATCGCTTGCTTTAGACCATCCTGCGACTGAAACATCCGTTGCTGTAGGGAGATATCACCTTTTTTAAGCCCTGCATAATCGCTACCAAAAGAGGCACCACTTTGACCGATCTGCTTTCCAACTTGTTCATAAACGACGTTTGGTTCCACATCTACCGCATGCATCACATCAAGCCAGGTAGAGGCAAATTGAGTGAATTCTGACTTCTTGGCGGTTACAGCAGTGGCTCGTGACATCAGCGTATCAATCACAAGGCTATTGATTTCTTTGGTGGTGTAGACAATATGTCCCTTAATTTTTTTAGCGGTAGTGCCCAGCAGTGGTTCCCAAACGACTGCACCATCCAACTTCCCTTTTTCCATCAGCTCAACAGCCGATTCATTGGAGATGTCCTCGATCGTCACCTCTTCTGGCTTGACGTGATGCAGCTTCAGAGCTTCTAGCAAAATCAAATGATTGACCGTGCCCAGCTTGGCACCCACTCGTTTTCCACGCAACTCCTCAACCGACTTGATGTTAGCTTGGGTAACAATGCCGTCAGCACCGTGAGAAATATTGGTTACCATCACAACCGCTGGCTTATCGTTGCCTGGATCAACTTGAACAACGTCCCACAGCGACACAAAGGCAGCATCCAGAGCCCCTCGGATGACAGCACGCGAGGAATCTTGCTGGTTTTCAAACCGAATTAACTCAACGTTCAGTCCATGCTTTTTAAATAAATCGGCTGCTTTCGCATAAAGCACCACATCGAACCCAGGCCAGGTTGTTATACCAATTTTCAGCGGTTGCAGTTGAGGCGCTTGATTTAAACTGCACGCGTTCACAAGCAAACTCATAATCAACGTCAAGACGCATAAGCCAGTGATCGATCGCCACCGTCGCCCCTTACTTCTAACCCGCTTATACAACGCATCAAATCCGCGCATGTTTACCTGCTTCATCGCTATGAGCCTCAAATGATGTAATGCCTTGCAGCAAGCCACCTCTTATCGTGGAGGTATCGTTGCTTATCGAGATCAAAAGGTGAATGATCAACCGTCGTGACGATGCATCCTGTTGTTTGGCAGTGGTAATCAATACCGTAAGAACGACTTATCTGTGTCGCTTTCAGTGTTCCCTGATTCATCAGAGGGATAACTGGATAGCAAAAGGACTGAACAGCATTATGTGGTTAAGCAGCTGACATAACGTTTGATCAGGCTGTTTGTCGCATCGGAATTTCGATGACAAATGTGGCACCTTGTCCTGGTATTGAGTGGCATGTCAACCGTCCTTTATGCCGTTCCGTAATCACTTGATGGCTGATGGACATACCCATCCCTGTGCCTTTACCCACTGCCTTAGTCGTAAAGAAGGGATCGAACAAGCGCTTTTGTACGGCTTCAGGAATACCAGGGCCGTTATCGGCAATTTGGATGAGGACGCGATCGCTACCAACCACGCGCGTTTGAATCGTAATCACACTGGGTTGCTCGTTCACTTCAGCGGGCGATCGCACCTGATTTTGCTCATCTAACGCATCGATCGCGTTACTCAAAATATTCATAAACACCTGATTGAGCTGTCCGGCATAGCACTCGATGGGTGGCAACTCACCATACTCTTTTACCACTTGAATCGCAGGATACTCGGAGCGGGATTTCAGCCGATTGTGCAAAATCATCAGCGTACTGTCGATGCCTTCGTGGACATCTACATCTTTCACTTCCGCCTCATCTAACCGCGAGAACGATCGCAGTGATGCCACAATTTTTTGGATGCGATCGGCTCCTACCTTCAGCGAGCCCAAGAGTTTGGGAAGATCGGTCATCAAAAAGTCCAGGTCGATCGCCTCTGCCTCTGCCTTAATTGCATCGACCGGATTGGGATAATGTTCCTCATAGAGCGAAAGCAGCCTGAGTAAATCTTGTGTATATTCATTCGCGTGATTTAAGTTGCCGTAGATAAAGTTCACTGGATTATTGATTTCATGCGCCACACCCGCTACCAGTTGACCCAGACTCGACATTTTCTCACTCTGCACCATTTGCGTTTGCGTTCGCTGTAGCTCTTCCAGGGCATGTTCTAAATCGGCTGCCTGTTGTTGCAACTGGGCCTCTGCCTGCTTCAAATCGGTGATATTAAAGCTAGTGCCCACAATGCGATGCACTCTGCCATCTTGAGTGAAGAGTGGGTTAAAAGTAGTCATCAACCAAGTAGCTTTGCCATCAAACGTCAGGTTCTCTTCTGTTGTCAAAGTTGATTTTTGCGCAACGCACTGATCGAAAAACTGACAAATAACAGCGCCCTCAGTGGCACCAAACAGGTCGGCTGGCGTTTTACCCTCCACATCTGCACTCAAGCGACCCATGAGCTTTGCTTCAGCATGATTGTGGCTGGCATAGCGATATTCACCATTTTCAAGAACATCGACCACAAAAATGGAGCAACTCACACCGTCGTAAATGCTGCGTAAAAACTGCTCCTGTTCTTGCAGTTGCGCCTCTGCTTGCTTCAAATCAGTAATGTTGAAACTGGTGCCGACAATCCGATGTACCTGATCAGTGTGATCAAAAAGAGGGTTGTAGGTTGTCAACATCCAGATGGGATCGCCACTGAACGTTAAATACTCTTCTGCAAGGAGGGGCGATCGATTCTCTACGCAACGGGTCAGGAATTCACGGACAAGGGCACCTGTTGTCTCACCCAGCAGTTCTTCTGGCGTTTTACCTGCAATATCAGCACTGCGATACCCCGTTAATTGCTCTGAAGCATTGTTGTAGCTGTCATAGCGAAATTCGCCGTTTTCAAAGACGTTAATCACAAAAATGGAACAGTTAACACCGTCATAGATGCTGCGTAAAAATTGCTCTTGCTCTTGCAGTTGTGCCTCTGCTTGCTCGCGTTCACGCTGGGCTGTGATGTCGTGCATGGCAACAACAGCACCAAGCTTGCTGCCATCCTGATCAAAGAAGGCCTGCCCACTGGCCAATAGCACGCGAGTCTTGCCTTGCTTCGGCGCAATGACCATCTCAGAGCGATGGACAATCTCACCCTGAAACGCTCGAAAGAGAGGAATATCCTGCGTTTGCATCGGCGTTTTGCCATCAGCCTGGTACAGATTGAAATACGGTGCCCAGTCTTCAGGCGGCAAGGAAGCTTCGGGTAAGCCGTGAAACTCTCGTGTGGCACGGTTAAAGATGGTCAAGCGTCCCGTTTCATCACAGGCAACGATGCCATCAGCCAGGTTATCCAGAATGGTTTTGAGAAATTCTTGCTCTTTCTGTAAGGCGGCTTCAGCTTCTTTGCGATCGCTAATATCCTCCATTACGCCTTGATAACCAACAACCTCGCCTTCTGGGTTTTTAATGGGCGATAGATTGCACGATACCCAGCACCAGCTACCGTCTTGGCAATGATGCCGAAACTCAAGTCCAGCTTCGTTTTTGCCTGTATTGATGAGGCGTTCGTATGCTGCCCCACAAACGGCTAAATCATCAGGATGAACGAGTGGTGCGAATGGTTTGCCTAGAAAATCGACCGGATCATAGCCAAAAAGCTGCGTGAATTGGGGAGAGATGTAAGTAAAGAGTCCTTCTTTAGAGAAGGCAAAAATGTAATCGCTGGCATCTTCTACCAAACGGCGAAACTTAGCTTCACTTTCGGCCAGGGCAATCTGTGCCTGCTTGTAGTCCGTAATATCTTCATACGTGCCAAAGATTCCAATGATCTCTCCGCGCTCATCCCGTAGCGGCGTTTTGCTAGTTCTCAACCAGATTTGGGTGCCATCTGCTCTAATTTGAGATTCCTCGTAGTTAATGCGAGACAGATTGTTTTGGATGACGTTCGTGTCATCGGCACGATAGAGGGGAGCCGATTCTTTCCAGGCAAGCTCGAAATCATCCTTCCCAATAATGTGTTCGGGAGACTCTAGCTGTGCATCCTGGGCAAACAGCTTGTTGCAGCCTAGATAGCGGAAATGCTGGTCTTTCCAAAACACACGCTGGGGCAACAGGTCAAACACCAACTGTAAGAGTTGTTTAGAGGCTTGCAGTTCTTGCGTTGCTTGCCGATGCTCTGTAATATCGCGAGCAATAGCATAGATGAGGCGCTCTTCTTGATAGGGAGTAGACGTCCAGGAAAGCCAACGATAGGAACCATCTTTGCAGTAGTAACGATTCTCGAAGGCGACGGTTTTGATGCCTTGACTGAGTTTGGCCGCTTCAGCGATCGTGGCTTCGCGATCGTCCACATACACGAAGTCTATGAAGGGCTTATGCAACAATTCGTCGGGCAAATACCCTAGAATGCGCTCGAAGGCTGGATTAATCCGTCTAAAGCATCCGTCAAAATCCACAGTGCAGAACATATCTGCACCCAGCATAAAGAAGCGATCACCGTCTGCTTCTGCCTGCGAGCGATCGCGTGCCGTTTGATCAATTCCCTCTCCGTTTGACTCCAGGCTTAGATCAGTGGACTGCATGTACGCCAAACACTCCGTATGAGAACAAAAGCGGCAGTAAGCGCCATCTACATAGTTCCCGCATCGACGGATGGTTTAACGATAACGCTGGCTACAGCACACCACATTGCCCTTGCTGACGCAGCAGATGATCGCACAGCACAAGCGCGACCATTGCTTCGACCATTGGTACGGCACGCGGTAAAACACAGGGGTCATGACGACCTTTCGCCGCCAGCGTCACTTCCTCGCCTGCATTGGTCACGGTGCGCTGTTCTTTACGAATGGTGGCTGTGGGCTTGAAGGCAACGCGGATGATAATATTCTCACCATTGGAAATGCCGCCCTGTACACCACCCGATCGGTTCGTCACAGTGCGAATATTGCCATGCTCATCGGTGTAAAACTCATCGTTATGCTCACTGCCTGTCAGCAACGTACCTGCAAAGCCAGAGCCGATTTCAAAGCCCTTGCTAGCTGGGAGCGACATCACGCCTTTCGCCAGGTCTGCTTCTAGCTTGTCAAAAACAGGCATGCCGAGACTTTTAGGCACCTGGCGAGCCACACATTCCACCACGCCTCCGATCGAATCGCCTTCCTTCCGCACCTGCTCAATCAAATCAATCATGCGATCGGCCGCTTCTTGATCGGGACAGCGCACAATGTTGCTCTCGACCTGCTCTAACGTCACGGTTTCGGGATCAACCACACCTTCTAAATCTTTAATGCGCTTGACGTAACCGATAATTTCAACGCCCGCGACTTGATGGAGGATCTTTTTAGCGATCGCCCCTGCTGCCACGCGCCCGATCGTCTCCCGTGCAGAAGAACGTCCCCCGCCCTGCCAGTTGCGAATCCCATATTTTGCATCGTAAGTCGCATCCGCATGAGAGGGACGATACTTCACCGCCATCTCGTCGTAATCCTGCGATCGCTGGTCTTTATTGCGCACCAGAAGAGCGATCGGGGTGCCTGTCGTTTTGCCGTCAAAGATGCCGGAGAGAATTTCGCACTGATCGGCTTCGTTACGTGGCGTCGTAATCTTACTCTGCCCGGGTCTGCGCCGATTTAGCTCTGCCTGAATTTCTTCGACTGAAATCTCTAGCCTGGGCGGACACCCATCAATCACCACACCCACCCCGCCACCATGCGATTCGCCAAAGGTGGTTATGCGAAAAAGATGTCCGAAGGTGTTGCCCATAGTGCGTAATGAAGAGAGGGTGAGATTGCGATCGTAGCGGAAAACGGCGATCGGCAACTGATCATCCAACTCGCTTTAAGCAAAGAGTAGTCGTCCTTTAGGTTCTGGGATGGGTCGCCCCAAAGCCTGTGCGGTTTGTATCCATTCTTGAATTACGACTTCGACGTTTTGTACCGCTTCCTGATACGTTTCACCATCGGCTACACAGCCAGGTAGCTCGGGCACTTCGACGATGAAGGACTGATCAGCGTCGCTCCAGTACAGGATCAGTTCATACTTCAGCTTCATCTTGACCTCCAAGTCGATATTCTAAAATTAGACTACGAATTTGCTTAACCTGATAAGTCTTGGCTTTTCCTTGCTTTGGTTGAAGATTAAGGATTTCTTCAACTCCGTCCTTGAAGAAAATATGATGGCTACCTTGGACACGTTCCTCAAAACCAAGGCTGCGTAGTAGCTAGCACAGTGGTTCAAAAGGAATATTAGCGTCAGCGGCTCCTAAAAGGATTTTGACCAGTAGTTTATCTCGCCGCCTCATGTTTGCGGCTTGGGTTTTCTTTGGTCTTCAACGCCATTCGTTCTTAAACTGAATGCCATCGTGACATTATGCAGGTTGGCATCTGGAAACGTCGTTGTATAGTCGTGAATCAGACTTTGCAGTGCATCAAAATAGCTGAAGGCGGCGACTAGCTGCGCCCATGTGGGATTGCGGTGGAATTGAATGCCTAACTGCCGCGCTGCTTTACGGCACTCATTGAACGAACCATACCGTTGTTTCAGGGCTGCTTGATCAAGTGCGGTAGGTGCATAGAAAGGTGCAGAGGGCAAAGCACGAGGAGTTGCTTCTGCCTGCTGTCTCAATTGATCAACGGCAACTTGCGCCACGGTAAAAATCTGGGCAGCATTCTTGAGTTCTGCCTCGTGGTTGGTATGCAGTTGCTCCAACAACTGAGTAATACGTTTTTTGCCCATGAAGGTTACAAGTCGCGGAGCGATCGTTGAACAGAAGCAGGATCAGAATGCATTTGCGGTTTTTCCTGGCGATCCTCTTGCTTTGACGGTAAAGACGATGCAGCGGGTGATGTACCAGAGCCAATCACCAAATCATCATTCTCTTCTCGCCACCAGGTAATCAGTGCTCTCAACGCTTTCCAAAAGCGGTTAAAGCGAACAGGAAACGCCATTGCCCCCATTGGGCTACCGATATCTTCCACGTCTCTAAACGCCTGCGAAATTTGCTCCAAATGGGATGACATTGTGGTTACTTCCTGCTCCAGAGCAGTAATGACATCCTGCTTATTCTGAGCCAATGCCTGCTTTTCTTGAGCAAGCTGCTGGATGAGTTGCTGGAATCGGACGATATCGCTTTGCAGTGTTGCAACAGTCTGTTTATGCTCTTCATTACGGCGGATGAGTTGCGATCGACTCCGGTTGGTAAAGATGAGACAATCTCGCATCTCCACATAGAGTTGATTCACATCTGATGCATTTAGATGCTCTACCGTTTTGGGAAAATCGGTTGCTGAACGAAAGCGATCGGTCGGTTCCTTTGCTTTAGCCACTTTTGCTTTAGCCACTATAGTCACTCCAGCAGTGCTGTCATTCTTTCTCTCATTATTGACAGCGTTCAACAGACTTACTGCCGTACTTTCACCCTAATTTATAAAACTTTTTTATTTGAAGTTTAATCTACAGACAAAAGCGCCCCCATAAAGAGAGCGCTTTTGGTTAGCGAGCGACGATGAAATTAGCCGTTGATTGTAGGAGCTTGCATTGCCACTGGAGTTGCGTCACCAGAAGCAAGGTCAAGCGGGAAGTTGTGAGCATTACGCTCGTGCATCACTTCCATCCCCAGGTTGGCGCGGTTCAACACGTCTGCCCAGGTATTCACCACACGACCTTGAGAATCCAACACCGACTGGTTGAAGTTAAAGCCATTCAGGTTGAACGCCATCGTGCTGATGCCCAACGCCGTGAACCAGATACCCACCACAGGCCATGCACCCAAGAAGAAGTGCAAGGAGCGGGAGTTGTTGAAGCTGGCGTATTGGAAGATCAAGCGACCGAAGTAGCCATGCGCTGCGACGATGTTGTAGGTCTCTTCTTCTTGACCAAACTTGTAGCCTTCGTTCGCCGACTCGTTCTCGCTGGTCTCACGTACCAGTGAAGAAGTGACCAACGAACCGTGCATTGCACTGAACAAGCTGCCACCGAACACACCCGCCACACCCAACATGTGGAAGGGGTGCATCAGGATGTTGTGCTCGGCCTGGAACACGAACATGAAGTTGAAGGTACCGGAGATACCCAAGGGCATGCCGTCCGAGAAGGAGCCTTGGCCGATGGGATAGATCAACAGCACAGAGGTAGCCGCAGCAAGAGGTGCACTGTAAGCGACGCAGATCCAGGGACGCATGCCGAGGCGGTAGGACAGTTCCCACTGGCGACCCATGTAAGCGAAGATGCCAATCAGGAAGTGGAAGACAACGAGTTGGTAAGGACCGCCGTTGTACAGCCACTCATCCAGGGAAGCGGCTTCCCAGATGGGGTACATGTGCAAACCGATCGCATTGCTAGAAGGCACCACCGCACCAGAGATGATGTTGTTGCCGTACATGAGGGAGCCAGCCACGGGCTCACGGATGCCATCGATGTCCACAGGAGGTGCAGCGATGAAGGCGATGATGAAGCAGATGGTTGCAGACAGCAGGGTGGGAATCATCAACACACCGAACCAGCCTACATAAATGCGGTTATCGGTGCTGGTCACCCAATTGCAAAACCGCTCCCATGCGCTTCCGCTTTCGCGTCTTTGAATGGTTGTCGTCATAGTAGTAATAATTGCTAGAAACTACAGGAGAATCCGTAGCCAAGAATGAATGTTTGGAAAGATTTACCTAATTCTAGGTATTTCTTACCTACTCCCATAGTATGGAGATTCTTTTTCATTTTTCCGCACTATTGATGAATATTTATCAACAAGACCGCAATGATTGTTTACACTCAAAAACTACAGCCACGTCAAGGATTCATCCATTTCCTGCGTACATGACGCTTAATTTATACAACAAGCTTATTAAACATTTGTGACGTCAATACATTGAGAGAATAAGCCAACAAAAACTTAAAACCGCTGTTGAATAGACGTTATAAGACGGGCTTTGGTAATCCTGTAGATCGAACAGATCAGCTATTTCCAACGTGATCGCAATCAACAGTAATCTTTCTTAATTAAGCTCACTTGAACAAACACCATCTTCACCAATTGACGTCAGCATGGTGTCCCCAATGATAATGATTAGGACTTACGCACAGCGCTGTTTGCCCTCTGCCTCTGCTTTTTGGCAAAACTGATTGAAAATTCTAACAAACTGGAGGCGCACGAGAGTAAGGCGTAATACCAGTCGCTCTTATTGAACTGCTAACAGTTGCTCAAGCGCGATTAGTCTAATTTCAACGCGTTGGCAGGCACGTCATCCCACGAATTCACCGTGCGAAGACGGGCAATCCAACCGGCAGCGACTTGTTCAGGCGTCAAATTGTTTTGAAAGGATTGATGACAATCCTGAGCATGGTCTTCATCGCAGCACGCAATGCACGAATACAGGATGCCAGATGGATCAATTTGTTCGTTTACCCAAATAGACACGATCGCGTCCTCCTACAAAGATTTCCAAAGCCTTGATGCAAGCTATCTTTTGCGTTGCAGAGAGCAAAGTTTGATATGCCAACTTACTAAGCTTTAATCTTCAAGCGAAACGCGTTAATCAGCAACCCTTTCGTTACGTTTCTGAACGTGCCATCAGCGCTAAACCATCTCCCGTCACTCGACAGATGCGCCAATCTGGTAAAACGGTAGCGCCCATCTTTTCGTAAAAAGCGATCGCGGGTGCATTCCAGTCCAGTACGCTCCATTCCAACCGTCCACAGCCTTCAGACAATGCCCGTTGCGCTAGATGGGTCAGCAACGCTTTCCCAATCCCCAGTTTGCGGTACTCTGGCAACACAAACAGGTCTTCGAGATAGATGCCGGGTTTGGTCAAAAAGGTGGAGTAGTTGTAGAAAAAAAGCGCTAAACCTGCAACGGTTTCTGCCACTTCTGCTAGAACGACTTCAGCATAGGGACGTTGACCAAACAGATGGTTCTGTAGAGCTTCTGGGCTACCCGTAACCGCATGAGCAAGTTTTTCGTACTCTGCTAGCGCCTGAATGAGCGCAAAGATGGCTGGCACGTCGGCGGGCGTTGCCGCGCGGAGATGAATTGGATCAGGCATTCGGCACGTAGGGTGGCATAGAAAGTGGGGTTAGCTGGCGATCGCCAATGAAGTGGGGTCAGGTTGACGAGCAACACGATCGGGATTGAGGCGATCGCTCAAATAGCTGTACATACCTTCGCACGCATCAAAGTAAATGGTAACGCCCTCTCTACCCTGTTCTGCAAAGATAATTTGCGCCCCGTAATGAGGCGAGGTCAAGAAGTTCAGCCATCGAGCCACTTGAACGTAGGGCACAGCGAGTTTACCCAGGCGTTCGCCATCCACAACTTCGAGCGAGAATTTGAGTGCTGGTTGCATTGGAAGTTCCTCAACGTTCTGCTGTGAGTATTCTACACAAATTTAGTATATCTGTACTATAAGCAGCAAAGAGTTTACAGAACGCAAAAAGCAGTAGACCGCGAGCAACGATCGTCCTGCACTACTGCATCTCATCCAAAAGCGCCTGGAGTGCAGCTTTCATCTCAGCCTGAGTGGTAGGCGTAGTGCCAAATTGTCGCACAACAATACTGGCGGCAAGATTGCCCAACACGGTTGCTTCCCAGGTCGTTGCACCTACGGTCAGCCCCAACGTAAACCCAGCGACGACAGTATCTCCAGCACCTGTCACATCAAAAACATCGGTGCGATTGAAGGCGGGGACATGATGCTGAGTACCATCCCGATCGAACAAACTCATGCCTTCTTCGCCACGAGTGATCAACGCCTGTTTTGCCTGCGTCAATTGCAAGAGATCGTGTCCTCCTTGTTGAAGCCGCGTCAGATCAGAGGGATTACCCGATGGGCTCATCAGCGAGTAGCCAACGGCTTGTTCAGCTTCGGGCAGGTTAGGCGTAAAGACCGTTGCACCTTTGTAGCGATCGAGCTTGGTTTGAGCATCCACAACGCAAAGTGGGTGAGCCAGTGCCGCAGCAATCACAGATGCCGTTAGCGTACCGTCACCATAGTCAGAACACACCACCGCATCAACCTTGCCAATGTGCTGTTGAATATAGTCTGCAAGCTGATGCTGGAGGGATTCGTCAGGCAGTGCATCTGACTTGCGATCGACCCTCACAATTTGCTGCGTCACCGATTGGCGTGCATGACCCGAAATCCGCGTTTTGGTCACGGTAGGGCGATCGCTATCCAGAAAAACGCCTTGCGTATCAATCCCGGCATCTTCAAAAATACGTCGAAGCGCTTTGCCCTGGTCATCCACCCCCAACAAGCCCACCGCTTTCACCTTTGCGCCCAGTTTGGCAAAGTTATAGACCGCATTAGCACCACCACCAGGCACCTGACGCGTGGTTTCGTGGCGAATAATCAGCACAGGCGCTTCGCGGGAGAGTCGCTCGACCTGTCCCGTGAGAAACTCATCTAGCGTAAGGTCGCCAACCACTAAAATCGTCGCTTCGTGAAAGCGATCAATCAGGTAAAACAGCCGCTCAGCCGATGCTGCAAGCTGGGCTGCAAAAGACGCATCAAGAACCATAGACGATCGCGCGTGACCCAAAGTTAGCAATCAACATTATCTCAGTCAGAGTAGCGTATTCAGAGCTTCATCCCTGCTTTGCGGACAAATAACGATGCCTGACTGCTATTGCTTGAGACCAGTCAGCCGCCTAAGCAGACTTGTCAGAATTAGAACAGGTTGGCTTTGGATCAAACATAAAATCAAACCGAATGAGTTGGAACTTGCTGCCATCACCAAATTTCTTATTTTTCACGATGTTGGTAATCTCGTCGATCGCAGCATTATCTAGCCCCTTAAATCCTGATGTTAGTAACACGGTTGGCGTTTCTGCCAGGGAACCATCAGGTTTGACGATCGCTCCAAACGAAGCATTTCTTACCCCTCTCACAAACGGGCATGCCTCTTTGGGAACGCTCCCACTCACTCTTTCAGGCGTTTTATAGAGGTGGCTGTCGTCAGCATCCCCACCCGCTATCTTTTTAGCCGCATCGATAAAGGCAGTTCCATTGGCATTAAAAACTCCAGTGGCCTTTTCCAACGTATCTGGACCATTAAAAGTGTAAAGCGTTCGAAGCTGGCTCTGTCGCACGCCCTCTTGCCTGAGCGCAGTAAGCTGTTCGGGCGACAGCTTCTCCGGACGTACAGGTGCGTTAGGGTCAACGGGCGTCTTCGGGGAACCCTGATCAGGTTTCACTGTTGAACCCGAATCGCTAGGTGAATTAGGTGTCGTTGTGGGTTTAGGAGTGGGCTTTTGAGGCTTTTTAACAGACGGTGGGTTGAAGTTCAAGCCGAGTGGTGGCAAACCATAGGAGGGAAAAACATCAGGCGGAGGTGGCTGCAACGTTGGGAAGTTGTACAGAGATGGGTCGTTGTACAACTTCGCATCGGGCAGTTTGGGCTCAGGGAGCTTGGTGTTTGATTGTGCTGGCTTCGTTGGGTTAGTGGGCAAAAGTGTTGGCGGTATTTGATTGATGCCAAACGACGGCAGTTGGCTCTGCTCAGCAGGTGACAGTTCCACCGTGCGAACTCGTTGCTTTGTATCAGCTTCCTTTGCGGTCTCAGCCAGGATATTGGGCAACGCTGCCCACAACACACCATGTAATCCCAGCGAAGCGAGGACGGCGATCGAAAATGGTTGACGCAGGAGCACCAGGGTTCTTTCCAGTGTTTCCTGGTTGAACACGTTGGGCGCTTTTTTGGGCAAAAAGGAGTTGGACATAGCAGGTAGAGTCAGTCGTGGGGCACAGGTCAGACAGGAGCGATGACGTGATCGGTAGAAAGGCCCTGCTCAAATCTTAACGCTCGTCGTTGGGCTAATCGGGATTTGTTGTCAGTTTGGAAACGGTGAGGGATGAGGGATGAAGGCTAAAGGATGAGGGATGAAGGCTAAAGGATGAGGGCTAAAAAGCTTGACGGCTGATTACTGACAGCTAGTTCCTATTGTGAGCAAAAACGCTTTAGATTTTAGGGGAGCCACGAATCTTTAATTTTGCCCATGCCACGACCGATCGTCATTTTGCCAGGGTATCTTGCGGGTGCTGTAGAGTACCGCGTGCTGGAACAAACGTTACAGACATTGGGGTTTCCAACGGTAACAGTGCCACTACGCTGGCAAGATTGGGTGCCGACGATCGGGGGGCGATCGGTTGCGCCAATTTTGCGCATTCTGGATAGGACTGTGCAGCAAGTGCTTCAGCAGTATGACGTACCGAAAGTAACGCTGGTAGGGCATTCAGCAGGAGGCTGGTTATCGCGCATTTATCTCGGCGAAAAACCCTACTGTATCCATCCCACCGATGCCGCTGATTGCGTCTGGTCTGCTCGTGATCGAGTCACAACCCTCATCACACTGGGCACCCCTCACACTAGCCTGGAGCGCTGGACGCGCAAGAACCTCGACTTTGTGAACCTCAGCTATCCTGGTGCGTTTTATGCGGATGTTCGTTATGTATGCGTGGCAGGAAAAGCCGTATACGGCGTTCGCGGAGCGGCTCTTGGAGAGCATCGTTGGCGCAGTTGGTTGGCTTACAGTAGCTACAAACTCACCTGCGGCCAGGGCAATACCTGGGGTGACGGCATCACACCGATCGAGGCCGCACATCTGGATGGTGCCGAAAATCTTGTGCTTGAGGGTGCCATGCATTCTCCAAGAGGCAACCGGGTTTGGTACGGCTCGCCTGGACTGTTAGAACAGTGGGCATCGTATCTTGGGGAGTGAAGGCAGAGGGAGAAAGGCAGAGGGCAGAGGGCAGAAGGTAAGGGATGAAGGATGAAGGATGAAGGCTAAAGGCTAAAATGCTGTCCACTGAGTCCTACAACTCAAAACTCAAAACTCAAAACTCTCCCCTGCCTCCTCTGCTCCCCCGCTCCCCCTGCCTCCTCTGCTCCCCCTGCTTCCATCACCCAAACTCGTCATCACGACAACGAACACTGCCGCATCAGTGCTAGTTTTAACAGCGTGTTGTATTGCCTGCTGCCGATGATATAAGCCCCAAATCGCTCTAGGTGAGGGTTCATCATCTGGGCATCGAAAAGAACAAATTGTCGATCGCGTAGCCGCTCTACCAGCTTTACCATTGCCACCTTCGAGCCATCGGGAATGCGAAAGAACATCGATTCTCCAATGAAGGCACCGCCGATCACCAGTCCCAAAATGCCCCCTGCAAGTTCATCCCCCTGCCAGGTTTCAAAGCTGTGTGCCCATCCCGCCGCATGGAGCGATCGATAAATGTCCTTCAGTTCTGCCGAAATCCAGGTCGTCTCGCGATCGGCACATCCTTCAATGACTGCTTCAAAATCTCGATTTACTGCTGCTGTAAAACGCTCTTGATTCAGGACACGCTGGAGCGATTGAGGGTAGCGAAACCGCTCATCTAAAGGAATCAACGTCCGCTCTCGGCTGGAGTACCATCCCAACGACTTTCCCGCCTCATCTGCCATGAGAAAGTATCCCTGGGCGTACCCCTGGACGATCGAGGCCACATCAAAACGGTCAGTCAAACGCGCAACGCTCCCAATCCAACAGTTGAGGCAAGAATCTCATTATAGGGGGAAGGGGAGTGGGGAGTGGGGAGTCGGGAGTGGGGAGTGGGGGAAGATTTGAGTTTTGAGTTTTGAGTTTTGAGTTTTGAGTTGAGTCAGCTTTTAGGGGTTGGTTTTTAGTTTTTAGCTGGAACAAGGGCTGCCTTTTCTCTCCGTCTAACAACTTTTCTTGAATGCCCTTTCTTGTATGCCTGAAAGGCTTTAGGGCTAGACAACTAACAACCAATAACCCTCCTGCCTCCTGCCTTCTGCCTTCTGCCCTCTCCCTCCTACTTAAAAACATCCTTCCGCTTCTGCACCCAAAACGTGACGATTAGATACACCGCTGCATGAAGACACAGCATGCCCCAGTTCAACGCCAGGTTATGCCAGGTGGGATCGTAGACAGCCGTTTTTTCAAAAGGGAGGGGGATTGTGCTGCCGTCGGGAAGAGTAGTGGGTTCTGGCACCATCGCGTTGATGTTGACTAGCGTGCCGTATGCGCCGACTGACCAGCGACTCATCATGAACCAGGACAATTTGCTGGTGAGACCATCCATCCGAAAGAGTACGCCCGAAAAAATAATCTGCGGTAGCAATAGCAAAGGGAGTGCGCTGTTTGCCTGACTGCCATTGCGGACGATCGCCGATACCATAAGTCCCATACTCATACAGGCAAGCAACGTGAGAAAAGTTGTCGTGCCCACACCCAGATCCCAGGGGATGAGCTTAGGTTCGGGATCATCAAACCCAGTCAAAATCACCAGCACCATTAGCAGCGTTTGCATGAGTGCCAATGAAGCAAGAATGAGGGCTTTTGATCCCAAATAGGCGAAGAGACCGAGATTAACGAGCCGTTCACGTAAATAAATGGCAGACTCTTTGACGATTTCTTGTAAGGAGCTGGAAAAGCCAACCCAAAGCGCGGCACAGGTGAACACAAACAGGACACGCAAAGCTAATGGAGCCAACGTGGGATCAGGGTGTTCTGGCAGTACAAGCGGGTCTTTATCGCCGACAGCCAGAATAATCAGGCTGATCCCAATTGGGGCAGTGACTAACGAAAGTGCCAGATTCACGGGATCGCGGCAGATCAGCTGAAAATAGCGCTGCGTCAGCAGAATCAGTTGAGCCAGAAACGACGTACCTTTGCTGGGCGGTGGTTGCGATCGCGGTTTATTAGCATTGCCGGGGCTAAGGTGTCCGGTCACGTAATGCCAGTAATCATCCGAGTGGCGAAAGCGATCTGACCACTGGCGCACAACTGTTTCGCCTTTTTCCAGTTCGTTGTAAATATCGGCAAAGTCATCCGATTCCACCTGAAAGAAGTCCAGCGCTTTGGCCGGTGGCCCGAAGTAGCAAAGCCGTCCACCTCGGCCTACAAAGACAAGGCGATCGCACAGCTTGATGTTCGCCGTCGCGTGAGTCACTAAAATCACCGTGCGTCCCTGATCGGCTAGCTTTCGTAAAAGCTGCATCATTTTCTTGTCCAGCCCAGGATCAAGCCCTGACGTCGGTTCATCTAAAAAGAAGAGCCTGGGATCGGCAAGCAATTCGACGCCGATACTGACCCGCTTGCGCTGTCCACCGCTGAGCTTACCGACCAGCACCTCGCGGCGGTCGCTCATTTCAATCTGCTCCAGCGTGTTCTTCACAATGACTTCAATATCTGTGTCAGCAGGCAAGCGTAATTTGGCAGCATAGGTTAGCACTTCTTCGACCGTCAATTCACGGTGCACGATGTCGTCCTGAGGCACGTAGCCAATTTGAGCGCGGTAGATCCCAAAGTTATGGCGTAGATTAATCCCGTTGAGATAGACCACTCCCGCATCCGTGGGATCGATCCCCAGCAAGGTTCGCATCAGGGTTGATTTACCAGCGCCACTACCACCAACCAGCGCCACAAACTGTCCTGGCTCGATCGCCAGCGAAATATCATCGAGAAGGCGGCGGGTTTCCTGTTTTCCACCTACCGTTCGCACCAGTTCCCAGGCATCCAGGCGAATCTGGTTACCGCGATCAACCACCGCCAGCGTGTCGCCCTGATAGATGAGCGTGAAGGGGCCAATTTGAATCGTGCAGTCGGCAGGTAGGATCAGACTACCGTTCACCCGTGTGCCATTCACAAACACGCCGTTGGTGCTGTGATCACGCAGAATGTAGCGATCGTTCCCGGCTGGTTCGATCGTGGCGTGGCGACGAGACACGATCGGTGCATCTAGTTCCAGCGTTGCCTGGGGATCACGACCGAGAAGGACAGAGCGATTTTTGAGCGAGAGCGATCGCGTCTCTGGCATTTCTGCCGCTTCTGCACCTAAAGGATTGCAGTAGGTCAAGATGACCTGGTTATGGGGATTCTGCCCAAGTCTCAGTTCTGCTCCATGCTTGAGCAGATAGCCTTTTGACGGCGTAATGCGGGTGCGGTTCAAGAAAATGCCATTTGTGCTTGGCTTTTGCCCATCGCCATCGTAAATACAGTAATCTTCACCCGATCGTCGCAACAGGGCATGGCAACCAGAAATTACCTGCCAATCGCCAGGAAGAACGAGATCAGCACGCTGAGCATCCCGACCTAAGAAGTGTTGTTCCTGAGTGAGAAAGCGCTGAAGCGTCGTTCCTTGCTTGCTCAACTCCAGGTAAGGTTGAGTGAGAACCGTCTTTTCGCTGGTTCGCATTGGCGGTGATGGGAGAGGGCGGGTAGTTGTCTGTGTTCAGAATACCCACAGAAACTCATCGGTGATAATGTCCCCACCGTGCAAACGTTGTCACTACGTAAATGATGATGGCACAACCGATGATTGACGGCACGACTGCAACCCCACCTACCGTCCAGTAGAGGAAGGGATAATTCAGCTCATGCTGGTTTTTGAGCATCCTAAACACCGTTTCTCCTAACCAAACTCCCACCAAGCCTGTAACAACAAAGCCCAAAAACCGACCGGGAATCTTGCCGGGAATCAGCATGTTGGCAATCCCGCCACAGACGATCGCCGCTATCAACTGCACCGCAATATGAAACAAATCCATGTCTCCTCCTTGAGCATGGGTAGAAGGGTTTAAAGACTGGGTGGTAACGAAAAACCACCGTTGCATTCAAAGCTTTAGACCCTTCTTACGAAGGAAAAAGATGCTCCTCCGGAGGGTTTGGAGGTATTTTTGCGGCTAGCATCGATCAACGCTGTTACTGAACTCATACGAACAGTTTGATAACCGTCAACCGCCACGAAAAGTCTTCCGTGCCAGACGCTTAACCTAACCGTCAGCCACTTGATACTTAGAGGAAAGGCATGAGTCCCAATTGTGAGACTGACGTGATTGCAACCATGATTCAGTACTTAGAAACTGTTTTAGAACAGCCCCATCCGGTATTTGGAGGACTACCCATCTGCCCGTTTTCTAAAAAGGCTCGCTTGCAGAACAAAATTTTCTATCAAGTGCTGGTTCTGACGATGGATCAATTGCAAGCTGACTCGGAGCTAAGACGCGCGATCGCGTTATTTCAAGAAAGCAAGCAGCAAGACGTCCTCCTGTTTATCAGCCCTGACGAACAGGCGTTAAGCGTTGATCAAATGCAAGTCTTTGTAGAGCAATTGAACCAAAGCCTCGCTCCACTCGGTTTAACAGCCTTTGGCGGCCATCCCCAAGACTCATTCAACGTGCAGGGCGTCTATACGCGGCGGGAACCCTATATCAACCTCACAGTGCAGTCATTAGAAATCCTACAAGCCGCTTCACAACAGCTTGCACGCACTTCTTACTATCAGCACTGGTCAGCAGAGAACCTACAGCAGGTTGGTTTCTATGATCGCAGCACGCCCATCGCGGTGAAGAGTCGGGAATAGGGGGTTGGGGGTTGGGAGTTGGGGGTTGGGGGTTGGGAGTTGGGGGTTGGGGGTTGGGGGTTGGGGGTTGGGGGTTGGGAATAGGGAGTCGTCAGCTTTTTAGCCTTTAGCCTTCAGCCTTTAGCCTTCAGCCTTCAGCCTTTAGCCTTCAGCCTTTAGCCTTCAGCCTTAATCCCTCCTACCGTCCCAGAGCTTGCGATCGCTCAGAAGCGGCCATTACAGCTTCAATTAAGGCCGATCGCAACCCGGCACGTTCCAGGGCTGCAATGCCTGCGATCGTCGTTCCACCAGGGCTGGTCACCTGATCTTTCAGCGCGCCAGGATGCTGCCCCGATTCCTGAAGCAATTGCGCAGTACCCTTGACGGTTTGTAGCGCCAATTTGAGCGCGATCGCCCGTGGCAATCCTGCGGCTACACCACCATCCGCGAGTGCCTCTACCACTAACGCCACATAACCCGGTCCCGACCCTGATAAACCCGTAACAGCATCCATCGCACTTTCAGGAACTTCGACCACCTCACCCACCGCCTCAAAAATCTGACGGGCTTGTGCTAGATGCTGGGATTGGGCATGGGTACCAGGAGCGATCGCGGTAATGCCTGCGCCTACCGTAGCGGGGGTATTAGGCATTGCCCGTACCACAGGTTGATGCGGAAAGACCGCTTCCAATTTACTCAACGGTGTGCCCGCCAGAATTGAAAGTACGAGCAAGGGCGTCGATCGCGCCGCAAGCACCTTCTCCATGCCGACTGCCACCACACTAAAGATCTGCGGTTTGATAGCCAGTAATAAAATGTCAGCCTCTGCTGCTGACTGGTTATCTGCTGTAACCTGCACACGATAGGTCTGTGCCAAAAAATCTCGCCGTTCTGCCTGCGGCTCACTCACTAAAACATCGTGCGGCGCATAAAGACCGCAAGCAACAAGGCGAGATAACAGAGCTTCCCCCATTACCCCGCCACCAATCATGCCGAGCTTGATACTCAATTTAACTGTCTCCAAAAAGTTTTTAGTTGTTGGTTGTTGGTTTTTAGAAAAGAGCAAATTGACTCTCGGTCTAACAACTAACAACTAACAACTAACAACTCTACTGCGCCATTCTCATTTGATGCTCATTGGCCCAAGCGGGAGCGGGAGCAGCCTGACGGGTCGGGCGAGCCTGAGGCTGCTGTGGCTGGGGTGCTTCATAACCTGGAACACCTTGCGTGCTGACTTGAACACAACTGGGGGTAAACAAGAAGATGCTTTCACCAATGCGTTCTTGATGACCATCGATCGCGTAGGTGCCACCTGCTACAAAGTCAACCGCACGCTGCGCCTGATCGGGATCCATAATGGTCAGGTTCAGAACAACCGATTTGCGTTCGCGCAATGCTTGGATTGCTTGGGGCATTTCTTCAAAGGAACGGGGTTCCATCACCAACACTTCAGAAACACCGTTCACGCCGGGCATACCAATCACATTACCCATTGGCGATGCACCCATCACACCCACCTCTGTACCCAAGGGGGCACGCTCCCGCAAGCGGCTAGGGCGGCGCACCCGTGCCTCTTCCTGAGGAGCAGCGGGTTGAGTATGCTCCTGCTGATAAAGATTCTGGTACTCGTCGCCATCCATTTCGTCGTATTCGTATTCGTAGTCCATAGGTTCGTTAAATCCTACAAAGTCCCGTAACTTGCTAAAGATGCTGCTCACTGTTCACGCTCCATCACGATCAGGTTTTAGGTTGAAAAACGTATGGCGACCAGATATCAGGAATCCCACTAAATCTAGCCTCTAATATCGAAAGCATCGGCAAGAGGATTGCCTCTTGAAACGTTGAGTGAAAGCCCAATGGATGAAGGCTTATATCCGCAAGCAAATTGCTCAGGCACCCCGCCCACCCTAACTGAATTGAAAGAACAGTATACATCCAGATTCCAAAATTCAAACATGTCGTCAAAAGTTTTTCTGATCAGATGTTTAAATCATTGTCATTCCAGGCAGACAAGCAGGCTTATATGGCCTCATGACCAAGCAGTAACTCTAGCAATCAAGATACTCCATCTTTTGAAAAACGCCTTATTTTTTCTTAAATTTTTTGTGCGATTTGAAATTTGAAAACGTTTTATTTTTTCTTAAATTTTGCAACTTCTTAGAAAAATGCCAAACCGATGTTTTGACACGGTTCAGACTTGCCTACTGAGGACGATCGCCAAAGAGGATGCGCCCTAGACGAATCATGGTAGCGCCTGCGGGTACAGCCAACGCATAATCATTCGACATCCCCATCGATAGCTCTTGCATTTGAAGATAAGGTAAACTCTGCTGACGAATTGTATTAGCTAAGGTGGCAGTCTTTTCAAAAGCGGCCTTTGCGTCCTCTGCGGTTAAGCCATAGGGAAGAATTGTCATCAACCCTTGAATTCTAAGATTTTCACACTGGTTCAGCGCGGAAAGATCGCGTAAAAGATCGGCTGCTGACCAGCCATATTTCGCTGGATCAGGCAACAACTTCACCTGAAGCAGGGATTGTGGTTTTTGAGCTTGCTGTGCTGCCAAACGGTTAAGTCGCTGCGCCAGCTTTAAATCGTCGATCGAATGAATCCATTGAAATAAATCCAATGCCTTTTGCGCTTTATTACTTTGTAGATGCCCGATTAGGTGCCAGGTTACATCCGTAAGATCACTCAGTTTTGCTTGTTTAGCCTCGGCTTCCTGTACGCGATTTTCCGCAAAATCACGCACTCCAGCCGCGTAGGCTTCTCGCATCGCCTCCACTGAAACTTGCTTTGTAACGGCAATGAGGCGCACCGAATCGGGCAGTGCATGGCGAATTCGGTCAATTCGCTCTGCGATTGTACCGCTAAGCGGAGGAAACGCTGTCATTGAAATGTTTGTTTATAAATCACCTGAAGCTGATTGTAATCTTGCTGCTGTCCCTGGCGACGTAGAATTCGCATCCGATTCTCAACCAGGATGCGAGCATCGGTGCGGGTGATTGGCTCAAATTCCAGTCCATCGTCTCCATTAACAACGAGGAAGAAGAGACGTTGCGCATACAGCGTTGTGAATAACTCACGCGCTGTATCAATGAGACAGACTCTGAAAAGCAAGCCAAAATTCGGATGATTCAAGTAATTTTCGTTGCTCATTCAGGTCTAGGCAGGACGATGAAGAAAATAGTACAACTTAAAGTCGGTATGCCATCACTTTACGTGATAACGATGCCTCTGTAGCAGGATTTGTAGGCAGAGAGCCGTGATGAGAGGAAAAGCGGTCTGCAGTTTGAGTCAAGATACCTATCAACATTCAGCTTTTTAGCTTACGGCTCCACAGAAACAAGCTATAGCCTTGAGCCTTTCTTCAGCCCTCTGCCTTCAGCCCTCTGCCTTCTGCCTTCTGCCCTCTGCCCTATCCTTAAAGTTCCCAACCCCACACCAAACGGGCACTCCATAGCCCAATTAAGCTCGCGATCGCCAGCCAGTCGCCCCAACGAAGCTGAAACTGGTGCCACTGCACTTGATGTTCGTTTGGGCTCGTAAAGCCACGCACTTTCATAGCACTGGCAATCTGCTCGGCACGAAGCAGCAGGTTATTGAGCAGTCGCTCAGCCACAATCAACCAGACTTGCAAGGCTCGTCGCCAACCGAGCTTACGCCAATTGATCGCTCGCGTGCTGATTGATCGCACCAAATTCTGCACTTCTTCTAGTACAAGCGGAATGAAGCGGAGTGAGAGCGTCAACGTGAGGGCAATTTCGGTAACGGGTAGATTGAACCGGCGAAGGGGCGACATCCAATCTTCGATCGCAGCGGTAATTTCTTCAGGTGCCGTCACCAGCAAAAAGAGATTCGTGCTGTAAAGCAGCGTAAACAGAAGCGTGCCGTAGCGAATCGCTAAATCGACCGATCGCTGGGTCACTATAATCGAACCACGCTTGAACAGAACATAGCGATAGTCTGTAGGCTGCGGCACAGACAAGGTTGGCACTGTTCCAGGTGGGGGGGAAACAGCAGGCTTACCAAAACCAAACGGATTATACCAGGGATGTGACGGAGGTGCGGGCGGCAATGCTGCGGGCTGCTGCGTGAACGCAAGTTCATCGACAGGCAGTCGGGCTTGATGTCGCGTTTTAAGTCCGTCCGGGAGCACCATCGTCAGCACCAAGACCATAAGACTCAGCACCAGCAGCCAAACCATTTGCTGCCGCCAAACCCGTAGGGGTATCCGGGCGAGAATCGTGACGATGATCAGTAAGCCAACCAGCAACACACGCCAAACAGCGTTTGCCAGCAAAGGAGCCGCCAAAAACGTCATCAGCCAGGCCAGCTTGAGCCTTGGATCGAGCCGATGTAGCCAGGTGACGGGTTGTTCTAAGTAAAGCCCCAGAGGGAGGGAGCGGAGAAGATCCATTATCGGTTAACGTCTAGTATTTAGGGCGCGTCATCAATTCAGCTCCGAAGCCTTTGATAGCAACAGTGTCGCGCCCGTCCCAGCACTGAGGTTAGGGGCTGGAACCCTTGCTAAAAGCATTGAGTAGTCGTAATTGATGACAGCCCCTAGATTGAAGCTGAAATCCACAATCTAAAACTCCTTCACACGGGTCGCCCGGTTTGCAGTCACGCGCTCAACTTCTCGGGTTTTCTTACCGCGCCAGAGAAGGCGGATTGGCGTACCCGTAAAGCCAAGCGATTTACGAAATTGACCTTCAATATAGCGACGATAATTGTCATTGAAAAGGGCGGGATCATTGACGAACAGGGCGATCGCAGGTGGGCGACTGCTGACCTGAGTCCCATAATAAATCTTGCCCTGGCGACCTTGGCGAGTGGTCGGCGGTGAATGCCAGCCTACCGCTTCTTCCAGCACTTCATTAATTACGGAGGTAGAGACGCGGCGTTTCTGCTGTTCCGCAGCGATGTTCACCATGTCGAGAATTTTTTCGACACGCTGCCCCGTTTTGGCACTGATGAAAATCACGTCTGCCCATTCAGTAAAGTGAAGACGATCGCGCACCAGCTTTTCGTGGTCGTAGATCGTATAGGAATCTTTCTCCACCGCATCCCACTTATTGACGACGATGACGCATCCTTTGCCCTCATCGGCAACCCGACCTGCTAGCTTCTGGTCTTGCTCGGTGACCCCATCGAGGGCATCAATGACCAGCAAGACGACATCCGCCCGATTGATGGCTTTAAAGGCACGGTTGATGCCAAAAAATTCGGGGCCATATTCAACCTGCTTTTTCTTGCGAATGCCCGCCGTATCAATCAGTCGATAGGTTTGCTCGCCGTGTTGCACCACCATGTCGATCGCATCGCGCGTCGTGCCCGAAATGGGACTGACGATCGACCGAGTTTCGCCCACAAACGCATTCAGCAAGCTCGATTTGCCGACATTCGGTCGTCCCGCGATCGCAACCTTAATTTCATCCGAAACTTCGATCTCATTGGCAGGGGGCAAATGCTCAACCAACTGATCTAACAGTTCGCCTGTGCCATTGCCATGAATGCCAGAGATCGGAAACGGCTCACCCAGCCCCAATGACCAAAACTCAGCCGCCTGGGCAGCACCCTGATCCACCGACTCGCATTTGTTCACCGCCAGGAGGACAGGCACAGTTTGTTGCCGCAACCAGGTTGCAATTTCTTCATCAGAAGATGTCAGCCCCATCTGCCCGTCAACGACAAAAATGGCAGCGCTTGCTTCTGCCAAAGCGGCCATTGCCTGTTCGCGAATCAGGGGCAGAAACTCGGTGTCGTCGTCAAACACTAACCCGCCGGTATCCACAACTTGAAACTCGCGATCGCGCCAAAACGCTGGCTTGTAGGTGCGATCGCGCGTGACGCCAGGCTCATCAAAGACAATGGCGTCCTGCAGCGCCGACAAGCGGTTCACAACCGTAGACTTGCCTACGTTAGGACGACCGATAATAGCAACAATAGGCAAAGGCATAGGAAGAAAGGCGAGAGGAAAGGATAAAGGCTAAAAGATAAAGGATGATGCAGGCAATAAACCGTTCATCGCTTAAGTCTTTCATTCTAGCGATAAGTCGTTAACTCGTATTGCTTTGGTGCTTACCCCTTGACAATCCTTTCGCGGGTAATGCCTGCTGCAAGACACAAGTTGACTCCACGCACTCGTTAGGATGAAGTAAATAGTCTTAATCGCGATCGATGTTGATTTTATTGGTAGAGGATGATCCAGCTCAACTGGAGCCACTACAGGCAGCGCTCTCACAAGCTGGGCACATTGTTGATGCGATCGAGGAAAGTGAGACGGCGCAATGGTTGATCACCCAAAAAGAATACGATCTACTGATTCTCGATTGGATGCTACCCAAGATGAGCGGAGTTGCACTCTGTCAGGCATATCGTCGCTCAGGCAAAACCGCTCCAGTGCTGATGCTTACGGCAAAAGACACGATCGCAGACAAGGTTACTGGTCTTGATGCCGGAGCCGATGATTACCTGGTCAAACCTGTCGATTTAGTAGAACTACTCGCGCGAGTGCGTGCCTTGCGGCGGCGATCGCCCCTCTGGCAGGATGACTCACTCACATTAGACGCCCTCCGCTTAAATTTGAATAGCCTGACGCTAGAGTGCCATCACCTAACCACGCAACTGTCTAGTCGAGAATTTCAACTCATGGAATATCTCATGCGCCATCCGCGTCAGGTATTGTCGCACAATCAAATCGAGCAAGCCCTGTGGGGGTGGGGCACCGAACCAGAAAGCAACGCCGTCACAACCCTGGTTCGTCGGCTACGACAACGCCTGCAAGCTGTTAACGCCAAAGACTGGCTAGAAACCATTTACGGTATGGGCTATCGGTTGCAGCCACCGGAGAAGGGGAGGGATGAAGGGGGAGGGATGAGGGATGAAAAGTAAGAAAGTTTTGAGTAGCACTTTGAGCCGCTTCGCTAGAGAGTTTTGAGTTTTGAGTTTTGCGTTGATTGAGCAGTCAGCGGTCAGCAGTCAGCTTTTTGTCTCTTAACCTTCTTTTAGCCTTTAGCCTTTAGCCTTCATCCCCCATCCCCCATCCCCCATCCCCTCTGCCTTCTCCCATGTTCACCCGCAGCCGTCGCAATCTCGCTTACTGGTTTGCCCTCTCGATGGGTGGCATCCTCGTTTTGTTTACGGGCGTGAGCTATTACTTAAACGTTGAAGGGCAATTACAGGCATTTGATCAGGCGTTGTATAAGAAAAGCAAGGCGATCGCAGCAGGTGCCACTATTCGCTTTCAGCAAGGGCAGTGGCAGATTGAGCCAGAAGAGACCCCTTGGGGCGATCGGTTATCGCGCAGTAGTGAGTTAGTTTACGTGCGCTGGTATGACCCAAAAGGTTTTCTGGTGAGATTTATCGGTTTGCCTGCGCCACTGCATCTTGCACCGGTATCCGAGTTTCAAACGATCGTGGTTGACGGTCGACAAAATGAAGCCCAACTAGACAGTCAGTGGTTACGGCAGGTCACGCTACCCGTTCTTCAAAATCAGCAGTTGGTCGGCTATCTCCAGATTGCAGAACCGCTGACAGGCATCCGCGAAAGCCTGGAGCGAGTGCGGTTATTTTTAGCCTTGGGCGTGCCCCTGACGTTGGGTGTCATTGGCGTTACGGGATGGTTTTTGGGCGGTGTCGCGATGCAACCGACACGCCGAGCCTACGAGCAGCTACAGCGGTTTACGGCTGATGCATCCCATGAATTACGCGCACCGTTAGCAGCGGTCATGAGTAATGCCCAGGTTGGTCTCATGGCATCCGAAGACAGTGCTCAGCAACGCTTGCGGCTAGAAAAGATTGTTGAAACGGCGAAATCGATGAGTACGCTTATCGGCAACCTGCTCTTTCTCTCTCGGCAGGAGGGGCCGCTCGAACCAACCCGCTTACAGCAGGTGGATCTAGTTGTACTCTTACGATCGCTCATCGATGAGCAAACGACTCAAGCACAGTCGCAGGGTTTAACCTTGACTGTTCAACTGCCTGAACAACCCACTGTTTTAAGTGCTGACCCAGATTTGCTACGGCAAGCAATCACCAACCTGCTCAGCAATGCGTTTAAGTACACTCTGCCCGGAGGTGCGGTACAGTTACGACTCACCACCACATCTCGCCATGCTGTTATACAAGTCGAAGATAACGGTATCGGCATTCCTGCAGCCGATTTACCTCATATTTTTGAACGTTTCTACCGCGTTGATACCGCTCGATCGCGGCAAACGGGTGGCTTTGGGTTAGGGTTGGCGATCGCACAACAGATTGTTGCAGCCCATCGGGGACGCCTCACCGCGACCAGTACGCTGGAAACGGGATCGGCGTTTCAAATTGAGTTACCCCTTAAACGATAAAGACCGCCGTCCTTAGAATGACTTATGACTCAATGAATTATGAAAATGAGGGCCATAGTTTCAGCTATCAGCCGTCAGCATTACTTCTTGCACAGTTTGTGTTTGCTTAGCAGCACTCGCAGCTTTTACTGGCTCTGATAAAGCAGTTGCCACGGCTTTCAGGCTTTGAGGGTGAGAAACCATATCCTTATGTAACGGCACCCAAACCTTGACATCCCGCCCAACCGGCACTTGGGAACTGTTAGCAGGCACAATCATGGCATCAAGCGGCGTCCAAATTGAAGTGAAGTTGATGCGATCGAGCATGGCTATATCTCGATTCAACTCCTGCAGAAAAGGATGATAGGGGCGCATTTGTGTACAGCCCAAACGCCAGGAACCGTAGGCAACCCAGGTACCACTGTGAGGTGAAGAAAGGGTAATAAAACGCTGTACGCGGTCGATGCCACCCAGGCGTTGAAGGTAGTAACGCCCCACAATACCGCCCATGCTGAAGCCCAGCAAGTCAAACGGTGTGCCAGGAGCAAAGGCGCGATCGGCATAGGTTGCCACTTGTTGCGCCAGTGCCGCAAGACAGCCATCCCCATTGTTGGGTGTGAGGTTCAAATCGTGGGTTTCCCAACCCAGGCGATTGAGGTAACGCACCATCGGCTGAAAGATTGCGCCTGTATCCCAGATACCGTGTAAGAGCAGAATTGGATTGCGCGGAGTGGAAGTGTTCATCGCGGGTTACCTGGTATATTTCGAGTCTAAACTGCCGCCATGCTTCTTGACAGTGGCGTAGGACAGCTTAAAAAATGGACAGCGAAAATCCCTTGTTAATTAATTGCCTCTAAGGAATAATTAATAAATCGCAATATTAGCCCTTCTGCACTCATAAAACCGCGATAATTTGATCCGGGATAGTTCGGCTTCATCATTACCCTTTGACTAACCGTTGCGTGAATCTATCGGTACGCATTTCAGGAGCAGTTGCAATGAGCAGTTTCGTTAATTTTCTCAAAAATTTACTGTCTGGTATTTTTTCCTTTTTAGGTGGGTTGTTTGGCGGTAAAAAGCAGGAGGCGATCGCGGGTGCTGAATCCAAGCCCCGTAAAGCCCGTAACTCTGGGTATTTTCTAGAGTTGGATGATGCTAAAGGTGTTGGTAATGGTGCCGCTACTGCACCCAAGCCGGAAGCTGTCAAAACAGCAGCAAAGTCGGAGTCTGCCAAGGTAGACACGGTCACACCCGCTTCACCATCTGAGGCTGCCAAACCCCAAGCGTCTAAATCTGCTGCTGCTGTCGAAAAGGTTGAACCAAAGCATGCAGCGACGAATGCCGCACTGAATTTGCCCCAGCCTACCGTGACAACGTTTGCCCCTAAATATCTTGCTCCAACTGGTAGCTCGAATGGTCGTCGTCGTCCCGGTGCAAACATGTCATCCTTCTTAGATATGGCGCGTCAGGTAAAGACCTCATCCTGAACGCCTCCTTTGAAGGTCATCGACTGCGGTAACTGAATTCTGGCATAAACCGACAAAAGCGCTAGAGAGTCTCCCATACTCCCTAGCGCTTTTGTTTGCTGTCTAAAACTTGAGTGCCCTGCCCACCGTCCATTTTTTACGCTAATGGCGGTTAGGGTACACTGTGAGGACTTTGTTCAACGGTTGCGTCGTACGCTTTATGCTCAGCTGCCTCATGTTCATAAGACTTCAACACCACCCAAAGCGCATGGATGATTCCGGGCACATAGCCCAACAAAGTCAAACCCACATTAATGAGAAAAGCCAGACTAAAGCCCAGAGTCAAGAAAACGCCAAGCGGTGGCAGAAGGATCGCGGTAAGGATGCGTAGTAACTTCATAAGTCTCTCTATCCTGCTTTTTCAAATAGCTTTGATACCTATTATTGTCGTAGGAACAGACGCTCATTAGCCTCTCTCTCAAGAGTTAAAAGCTAATCTAATGTGCTAACTCTAAATGTAGTTCCGAGGCTAAGGAGGAAAGCACAATGAAACATACGATCGCGTAGGTTGCTTGAGGCACGAAACCCAACGCCGGCATAGATGACACGATCGCCAACGTATCCTACGTTTAATCTGCCCCACCATTTAATCATCCTCAAAGTCGTATAGTGCTAAACGATCGCGCTGCACACTCCCATTTGTAGCCAACAGAAATCGTATGGTCAACCAGTATTTACCTACGCTTTCAGCAGTTAGCCCTCGACGATTTTGAAGACAAAAAAAGAGAGACTGAACGGCATTAACCAGTCCAATCTCTCTTCTTCAGGGTCTCTTCAAAGGGAAAGATCCTCAAAGGACAATTACTGACAAGAGGCAAGAAGTCTCAGTAGTGCCCGAAGGAAAGAATGTTTGGAGGGGAGGAGTGTACAAAACGTCTGCCATCTTACACACTCACTCTCTTAGCCTTCATCCTTGTTCTATCGGACATCCAACGTCTCTAGTCAATCATTTTCTTCACGTCATCTTTGACATCTTCAACCGTGTGACGTCCAGCAGCTTCAGCTTGCTTTGCCTGACCTTCAGCCTTCGCTCTGGGATCGCCAGTGACGTCTCCAACTGTTTCTTGAATTTTGCCTTCAACGTTTTTGGCAGTTGCCTTAATTCTATCTTCTAAGCTCATGATACTCTCCGTAGTTGATATTAGGAAAAACGCGTCTGGCTAATAGAGTGACTGAATGAGATACCCATTAACCTTAGGCGCATTTCTAATCTACTCGGAGCCATTGGATTTACTGTCTTCCCGTGGAGAGAATTCAGCTTAACCAATTCAAGCCGAAAGATAGAGAATGATTTTACTCATCGTTTCAAACATAGAGACAGGTAAGCTTGCCTATGTCATTTCAGTTGAAAGAAAGGGAGTTAAGGCACTGACAGTGGTGAATTTAAGGTCAGAGTGAGGTCGGCATTGGGGTTAATGACAATGACATCAGCGCGCTTTTTGCCAAAGATCAAGCCACCCAGAGCACCAGCACCGCCACCAATCAAAATTTTGCCCAGGGTAATGCGCTTTTTACCCGTAACGCCCGAAATAACGGCAGCCGCACCCGCACCGATCGCAGCCCCTTTAAGCACCGCATCTGTATTGGTTCCGGGAACAATTTCTTGCGTCTTTGTTACCACTTCAGATGTGGCATCGATCGATTGCACCGAACCGTTTGCAAAAGTGATTTGCTGAGCAAAAAACTCTGAGCCGCCATCGACAGGTCTTAGTTCACCTTTAATTTGGCTACCTGACGGTACCAACACTTCTCCCGAAGACGAACGAATATTTTTAGCAAGCAGCAGCGTTAAAGGACTCGTTTCGGTGGGTGAAACAACAATTTTATCGGCACCATCGTAGCGTACAGGCAACCGTGTTCCGGTCGGAATCGCCAGACGACGAGGCGCTTGCTGCGAAGGGAAAAGCTGCGCCACCAGAAAAGGAGAAGGCGTTGCTGTAGCAGCAGAGGCCATCGCCAACGGAGCGATCGCGGTTGACGTCATACTCAGAGCCATGACAAACGCGGTGCCAGACTGCCATCGATGAATATTAAGCATAAGGATCACCCAAATAAAGCATGTATCAGATGCTTCGTAGACTTTGTGAACGATTAAAAGGTTCCAGTGAAGGAAGCACAGGGGGCAGGGGGAGAAAGGGAAGCAGGGGGAGAAAGGGAAGCAGGGGGAGAAAGGGAAGCAGGGGAGAGAAAGGGGAGCAGGGGGAGAAAGGGAAGCAGGGGGAGAAAGGGAAGCAGGGGGAACAGGGGGAGTTTAGTACCAACCACCCACACTAATCTTTAACATTTAGATGAATGAAAATGGATCTGTATTTTCAACGCTCGCTTCCTCTGCATCCCTTGCCCCCTCTGCTCCCTCCACCCCCTCTGCCCCCATCCTTCTGCCTCCTACCGTCCTTTCAACCGTCTCAGCAACCAGTCAAGGCGGGTTTCTGCCAGTGCAACATTATCTTGCGCGTCCTGGGTTAATTCGTTTTGAGGTAACTCAGTTGTTTCCACCTGATTATTGCTGCCGTAACCGAGTTGATTGACGGTCACGCGCAGACGATGAGAGAGAAATATTGCCAGGGCACGATAAAAGCGTGAAGCGAAGCCAATATCTTGACGCAATTTTGTTGCGAGTCGCTCTCTAGGAATTGAGAGGACTAGGGCGTTTTGGGCAGCCGTAACGGTTGCAGAGGGTGGACGGGTATCGATAAACGACATTTCACCAACCACTTCACCACTGGACAGTCTGGCAATTTCTCGATCGCCCGTTGCTGCCACGGTGACACTGAGGGTGCCCTCCAGCAAAATGTAGAGGGTATCGATCGGCTGGCCTTCTTGAATCAGCACGGTGCCTGCCACAACCTCTTGCCGAACGGCTGTTTCAATCATCCAATCAATATCGTCATCATCCAGTTCGCCCAGGATGAACAGAACTTTCTTCATGCCTTTACACCGTGCTTTATGTTACCAGAATAGTCTTTTGCACCCTGAGATACCCTTGATCCATCTTGCTTAGGAATGGAAATTAAAGCAGTTCGATCGTTTGTAGAAGCGGGTTGTGCGGTCAACGCCATTGCAGGAGGCTGATGGGTCTGCTAAACCCGTCCGTACAGGTCGGGGATTAATTAACTCCACGATCCTTAACGTTTTACCCGAAGCAAGGGCTGTCGAATCGGTATACCTACAAAGTGCCCAGAGGCGAGCCGCTACCGTGCCCTTTGCAAGAGATCGTCTTTCAAGTATCGACTACTGTAAAAAGGCTTGCACAGTGGTTGCAAAGGCGTGTGACTGCTCTAAATGAATCACGTGGCCACTATCAGAGATGATCTGGAGTTGAGCGGTCGGGCAGCAAGCTGCCATCGCTTGATTGATCGTACAAAATTTGCGATCGTGCGCTCCTGCTAACAGTAAAAGCGGCTGCGTATGCTGCGGTAAGTCATCCCAAAGAGAAGGCTGTAACCCTGTGCTGAGCTGACGTAATGAGGTTGCAAGCTCTAAAGGGCGGTTTTGCGATCGTCGTGACTGAATTTGCTCAAAGCTGGGATGGTGACGGAGGAAATGAAACAGCGGCTGACTGTACCAGTAAGACAGAAAGGCTGGAAAATCAGCTTCAAGTTGCTCAGCCAGAGCGCGATCGTGCTGTAGCCGCTCGGCTCGTTCAATGTCTGTTCTCAAGCCAGGAGAGGCAGACTCCAGCACAACTTTGGGAAACCGTTGGGGAAAGTGCAGCGCCAGATAAAGCGCCAGACGACCACCCATTGAGTAGCCGACGAGAGAGCAGCCGGAAATGTGCAGATGTTCAAGCCAGGTGACGATCGCGGTCGCCGTTTGGGGCATGGTGTAGAGCGTCGCATCACCGTCTACGATCGTCTGGCCATGACCAGGCAAGTCAACCGCAAGGCAGCAAAAATCGTCTGACAGGCGATTAATTGCGGCGTCAAAATCCGTGCTGTCTCCCATAAACCCGTGTAAAAACAGCACCACTGGCCGCTCTCGACGCCCATAAAACTTGTAATGAAACCGATGTCCCATGATTAACGTTAAATTATTGACGTTGCATTGAAACTGCGCTGGCAATGAGTTTGACTAATCTACCAGAAGGGCCGTCTCTACCGTCATTGCTCCAAACGCTGGCTCTAGTTGCCCAGCCGATTGCCTTTTTAGAACGCTGTGCTCAGCGCTATGGCGATACGTTTACCACACGAGTACTGGGTTGGCAGTCTCCACCCGTCGTGTTTTTGAGTGACCCAGCCGCGATCGCCCAGATCTTTACAGCACCCGTGGGTCAGTTTGAGTTGGGTAAGGTGACTCATGTTTTTCGACCGCTCACCGGCGATCAATCTCTTATGATGCTGGACGGCGAGCGGCACCAGCAACAACGGCAGCTTTTAATGCCTCCGTTGCATGGCGATCGTATGCGCACGTACGGTCAACTCATCTGCGATCTAACCCGTCAGGTCGTTGGAGATTGGACGCTGCACCAGTCATTTTCAATCCAGGCATCCGCACTGGAAATTTCGTTGCAGGTAATCTTGCGCGTTGTGTTTGGCATGAGTCCCGGTTCTCGTTATCAGGAGCTTAAGCAATTACTCCACGACTTGTTGGAATCGGTCACATCGCCCCTTTACTCCAGCCAATTTTTCTTTCCCCTGTTGCAGCAAAATCTCGGTGCTTGGAGTCCCTGGGGTGCTTTTTTACAACAGCAGCAGAAAATTGATGCGCTGGTGTATGCCGAAATTCAAGAACGCCGATCGCACTTTGACCCATCGCGAGAGGATGTACTGACGCTGCTGCTTTCTGCCCGCGATGAAGCAGGACAGACCATGACCGATGAGGAACTGCGCGATCAACTGATGACGCTACTGCTGTTAGGCCACGAAACCACGGCATCCGCTCTTTCCTGGGCCTTTTATTGGGTACACAGGGAACCCTCCGTGTTGCAGCGTCTACGGCAAGAACTTGATCCTCTGGGCAATAAACCAGACCCAGATCGTCTCGCTCAACTTCCCTACCTGACCGCCGTCTGTAAAGAGTCACTACGGATTTATCCGATCGCGCTCATCTCCCAACCGCGTAAAGTGAAACAAGCCATCACTATCGGCAGCCATACGTTTGCCCCCGGCAGCATTTTAATTCCCTGCATCTACCTGGCCCATCGCCGCGCTCAAACCTACCCTCAGCCAGACCGCTTTCTACCAGACCGCTTTCTCCAGCAAAAGTTTTCACCCTCCGAATTTCTGCCCTTTGGGGGCGGCTTGCGGAGCTGTATCGGTGCGGCCTTTGCGCTGTACGAGATGAAGCTGGTGCTGGCAACCGTCCTAGCCTGTTATGACCTGAGCCTAGTCCAGCAAGGAAGCATTCAGCCAGAGCGACGCGGCATCACGTTTGTACCATCCAAAAATTTTCGGCTAAGCGCGATCGCCTGCCGCAATACTGCTGTGACCGCAGGAGTGAGGGGTTAAACCTCATAAGCATTGGGTTCACTCTAGTCGCTAATCTTCTGGATCGCCAATCATATTGGGGCTGATTAGTGTGATATCAAATTCATCCGGCGGTACGGTCATGATGGCCTCGCGCTTCAGCAGATAATACTTGGCGCGGACTTGTGGGCCAAATACCACCTCATCCTCATTTTGCAAATCGTGCGCCTGAAGCTTGCGCCCATTGATCAACAACCCGTTAGCACTGGTTTTACCTTTGAGGTTGCCATCTACAATGCGGTAGTAATAGCTACCATTGTCATTCAGTAGCTGCACAAGTGTCGCATGACGACGGGAGACAAACTGAGATACAAGACGGATATCACACTTTGGGTCTCGACCGATCGAGTAAACGGGGCCGTCCAGAGAGAATTCACGCTGGCCTTTGTCGTCATGAATGATCAATAAATGATTTTGCTGCGGTTCTGAAGGCATTGGCCCATGCGTAACGTGGTTGAGTTCAAGTGCTGGCTAAGTTGCTTCCGAAGCCTCTCAAGCAGGCAGCTCGCACCTCTCTCTAGCCAGCTTAATTGATAGAGGCAACAATCTGTCTTGTTACAAGGTTAACAGAACTATGCTGCCATCATAACGTCTATGACAAGCCCTCAAAAGCAGTCATCGCTTATGCAAGCAGTCACATGGAGAGCAAGGCTTGATCCTGGAAAAGACGATGACGAGGATAGGCGTTACCGTGGACGATACTAACATCATAGAATGCCCCGGTTATAGGCTTTAATAGCAAGTCTCACATAACAAATCCCACAGTTTGTTTACGACGACCTGAGTAGTGCACTGAAGACAGGATAATCACGGGTCAGAGAGCGCGAAAGGCTCATCATCTCACACGTTCATCCTTACTCTTTTTTAATCTCCACCCTTTTGTAGAAAGGACGAGCAGGCGGGCTGCGCGTGTTGAACCTCTCAAGCGTTGCCTGTGTTAGCCAAGAATTCGCCTACGTTTTAACTTCAAACGCGATCGACGCATTTGCTGCGGGTGAGGCAATGCATCCAGACGGTCAGGGGCTTCCCGTTGTCGTTGAGGAGGGTCGAGGTCACCCATCATGCCAGGGCTAATGAGGGTAATGTCAAATTCATCGGCTGGCACCGTTACGACCGCGTCACGATGGCAGAGATAGTAGATTGCACGCACCTGTGGTCCAAAAACCACCTCATCCTCATTCTGCAAGTTATGGGTACGGAGGCGATACCCATTCACTAAGAAGCCATTTGAACTACGCCTACCTTCAAGGTCACCATCAACGATGCGATAGTTAAAGGTGCCATCGCCATTGGGCAACCGCAGTAAAGTCGCATGGCGGCGGGAAACAAACAGAGAGTCAAGGCAGATATCGCAGGATGGATCTCTACCGATCGAGTATTCGGAACCGTCCAGCACGACACCGCGCCGTCCGTTGTCATCCTCAACAATCAGCAAGTGACTTTGATGGGGTTCTGAAGACATGAGGTACCCTAAGAGGCTGCTAGGTTTGCTTGATACATGCAGTGCAGAAACAAGTCTTACCAACGCTATAACAAACTAGCTGGCGTTTCCAGATCGGTTTGCTACAGAAAAGGTGAGATATAGCAACAGGGAATTAGTCACGACACTAACGGAACTAAATGCCATCATAGCGCCTGCTGCTGCCGGACTTAATAAAATGCCAGAAGATGGTAAAAGTAATCCGGCTGCAAGCGGTATGCCCAGGACATTATAGGCAAAGGCCCAAAAGAGATTTTGGCGAATTTTGTTAAACGTTGCATGGCTGAGCCGGATTGACTCGACTACATCAGTGAGCCGATCGCGCATGAGAATAATGCCTGCCGTTTCAACCGCCACATCTGTACCAGAGTGCATGGCAATGCCCACATCTGCCTGTGCCAGTGCCGGGGAATCGTTGATCCCATCACCAACCATCGCCACCCGGTGCCCATTCGCCTGAAGTTGGGCAATCATCTGTGCTTTGCCTTCGGGTAACACGCCTGCCCAAATCTGATCTGCGCTGAGCGTGAGGGGCTGAGCGATCGCCACTGCCGACTCCTGCTGATCACCCGTCAACAGCATCACGGTTAACCCCATTGCTTTGAGTGCCGCAACTGTTTCCACCGCATCCGCTCTGAGCGTGTCTGCAACCGCGATCAGCCCGACCAAAGCCCCATTTACTGCGATGTAAACCACTGTTTTGCCTGCTTGCAGGAGGGCTTGAACGTTTGGGTTTTCAGCCTCAACCATAACGTTATGCTGCATCAGCCACTTCTGCGTACCGATCGCAACAGCAAGCTCAGCGGCATCCGTTGCGCAAGTTACAGTCGCGGCAACACCCAACCCTGGTGCTGTGACAAAATTCTTTGCCGGGAAAAGTGGTAGATCTTGCTGCTGTGCCTGCTGCTGGATGGCGATCGCCAGGGGATGACGCGTGCCGCTTTCAACACTGGCAGCCAGTTGCAGAAGGAGGGAGGGGGATAGGGGATAGGGGATAGGGGATAGGGGATAGGGTGGGGGAAAGAGGAGAGGGAGAAGCGAGACCAGTTGAATCTGACTGCTGACCGTTGGCGGCTGGGGGCTTAATGCTTTCGAGTAGAAGGCAGTCAGTTACGACGGGTTTACCTGTCGTCAGGGTGCCAGTTTTATCAAAGACGATTGTGTCTAGCTGGTGGACGCGCTGCAGCACATCACCACCGCGAATGAGGAGCCCTCGTTCTGCACCAATGCCAGACCCCACCAGAATGGCGGTAGGGGTAGCGAGTCCTAACGCGCAAGGGCAGGCGACGACGAGAACCGCGATCGCCAGTTTCAGGCTGAGTACCAGGGATGAGGGATGGGGAGTATGGAGTGGGGCATGTGCCATCGCGTGTCCGGTATTCATGGCTAGCGCTGATGTCTGCACGAGCGCGTCAGACCACAGATGGCTGCCGATGAAGTACCAGAAGAGGAAGGTGAGGGACGCGATCGCGATGACGCCGTAGGTAAAGTAACCAGCAACGGTATCGGCCAGCTTTTGGATCGGTGCCTTCCGAGTTTGCGCGGCTTCTACAAGGGCAATAATTTGTGCCAGCGTGGTTTCGCTACCCGTGCGTGTCGCACGCAAAGCGATCGTACCCGTCTGATTGAGAGTTCCAGCCGCAACCGGATCACCAGGCTGTTTCAAGACAGGCATGGCTTCTCCGGTCAGCATCGACTCATCCACTGTCGATTGACCCACGACGACTTCGCCATCCACCGGAATTTTGTCTCCTGGTAGCACTTGGAGCCATTCTCCCAACCGAACGCGATCGGCGGGAATTTCAATGAAGCTTTGAGTTAAGAGTGTTGATTGTTGATTTGAAGCCGTGGAATCAACGTGTTTAGGCAGGCTGACCGCAGCAGGGGTACTTATGGTCTTATCTTCGCTGCCCTTAATCAAACGCGCGACTTTGGGTTGAAGGGCAAGCAATGACTGAAAGGCACTGGCAGCACGGTTCTTTGCTTGTTGCTCTAGCGTACGCCCCAGCAAGATAAAGCCAACCAGCATGACTGGTTCATCAAAGAAGCACTCCCAGCCAAGTTGAGGCACCAGCAAAGCTACCAGACTTGTTAAATAAGCGGTCAGAGTACCCAGGCTGACCAGCGTGTTCATATTCGGGGCATTTCGCCGCAGGCCACGCCAACCATCGACTAGCATGGAGCGCCCCGGAACGAACAGGGCGATCGTTGCCAGCCCGCAGTGAAACCAGATATTTGTTAAGCCAAGCTGAGTCAACCATGGCAAGCTAAAGCCGCTCACCTGATCAAGATGCCCAATGGCAGAAAGGAGTAATAAGAGAGTGGCGATCGCCAACCGCCAAAGCTGCCGTTGAGACTCGGCACGTCGGAATGCCTGTAGGTCAAAGCGTTCCGTTAATTGGGGATCATCAGCATCAAACGTGCTAGCAGCAACACGAAGTTGGGAAGGGAATCCCGTTTCAGCCAGTGTGTCTGCTAACACAGAGGGCTTGAGGGCACCTGCTTGGTACTCAACCGTCGCCACTTCTGTTGCCAAATTAACCGTCGCGGCGACAACACCCGGACATTGTTTCAATGCCTGCTCTACAGTGCGTACACAGCCAGCGCACTTCATCCCGGTGACATCCAGGGTGGCAATCTCCAAGACAGGCGGTTCCGAAAAACCAGGAGCGATCGCCTTGATTAAACGATCTTCTTCCAGGGCGGTCTGTTTCGTTACATCTAAAACCAATGGGAAACCTTCCACAAGCATCAACAGGTTCTCTCTTGAGAGTAGATGAAGTGGAAGGCGATCGGTCAAAAATCATCAACTTTCTTTAAGCTGAGGTTCTAACCAGAAAATTTAACGTCCAGAGTTTTGCTCAACAGTTAGAGATCAGCAGCACTGGAGGGTAGCCCCACGATATCCGCGTAAGCGGCTGCGATCGCACATACCGAAAGGGGAATCGTGACTAACAGACCTAACCCTAAGACCAGAAGACCAACGATATTGATTAGTCCCAGCACAAACGCAAAACCAAAAAAGGAAAACCAATTTTTGGAGATTAGTTTGCGGCTCAGCTCCATCGCGTCCCAAAAGTTCATTTTCTTTTCGAGTACCAGCGGTAGCGCAAAGGTATAAGCAACAGATAGATAGACACCAGGAATGATGAACAACACAAACCCGATAAAAATTAGAACACCAGAAACCAGGCTGACTAAGAACAGAGGCAGATAGTAATTAAAGCCTCGGAAGAAATCACCAAACGAGGTTGCACGACCCCGCAGAAGCTTAAAGGCAACGATCAAGAAACCTGCATTCAACGGACCCGAAATCAGCACGCTGATGAGCGTTCCAACAGGTGATGCAGACTGATTAATTTTTGTCAGTACAATATTGATTACAGCAACAAGAATGGTAAAGCCAATGAAGCCAACGGCATTCTTTTTGAACAGATCCCAACCACTGCCAATGTACTCGCCAATCTTTACCGTATAGTCTTTTTGAAGCAGACCTTCGAGACCCGTTGACCCATAACTTTCCATACTTGTTTTCTCCAAAATGCAAGATTGATGCTCTCGTCTAGCTCACATAGCAACGACTTTTTAAGCGTATGCACAGCTAGCTTTCAATACCTTTGACACAGACCAGGTCAAAGCCATCCCCAATTTACTCTCCAACATTCTCGGAATAAGGCAATTCCTAGAAAACTTAACTCACTCAACGTCACCAAGCAGCGCGTTTCAAACAACTCCAACAAAGCAAATCTGGCCCAATGAAGGATCAAATCAGTCAGCCAAGATCACTCGCCTCTCCATAAATAGAGCTTAAGTATTCGTCAAAGAACCGATAGCAAGCTGCCTGAATCCTTCAGTCGATCGCTTCAAGCACAGACGCTCGATCGCCCAGGCCTAGCTTGTCCAATGATTCAGCACAAAAAAGAATCATCAGGAGCATTTGCCAGACTTTAAAGCTCAAGATTGATGAACCTTTATAACAGTTATGGGACATACCATTGAACCGTTCATCGACTTAAACGCTCAAGCATCCCGACACCAACAAGATGCATTCATTAATCCCTTAGTCTTAGTAGAAGCGACAGGGGACTGTTTTTAGTTAACAAAGGTTTATGTTTGACTTAAGTTTGTGTTTGACCTAAAGGCTTTGGCTGCATTAATGCATTGATACAATCACCTCTACTGAGCGCTACTGCCCAGCACAAACAAGCTCAGCAACGTGCCGCTGTTCCACAGACTATGCAGCAGCATGGAGGAGAGCAAATTGCGCGATCGCGAGTAAACAAACCCCAAAACCATGCCTAAGACCATTAGCGGCAACACTTCTGAAAGGCTCAAATGGGCAAGTGCAAAGATGAAACTGCTGAGGACGATCGCGCCCCAGACGGGCATGTAGCGCGTGAGGGAGGGTAGCAAAAAGCCACGGAACAGGATTTCTTCAAAAATAGGCGCGGCGATCGCAGCGGTGACAAAAAATAAGATCAGCGCACCGCTGTCTTTACCATCCAGGGCGATCGGCAAAATGGGATTGCTACCGCCCTGTCCCTGCCAGATTTTTTGGTTGATCAACGAGATGAGAATGACCAGCGGCAATGCGGCGAAGTAACCACCAATCCCCCACAACAACCATTTGCTTCGTAGCCGGAGCTGAAACCAACCTTCTGGTAGCGGCAAAAAGGGCTTGATGGAAAAATACATGACAACCAAACCACCAGTTGCCAACAGCAAGTAATTCAACAGAATGTAAAACGCTCGAGCACGTTCACCCAGGGTCGCAGGATTAAAGCCCGAAGCCTGTTGGACAAAACTCAGCCCCAACGGTAGCAGGATTTGACCGACGAGGAAAAAGCCAAAAATCAAAACTTGCCAGGCAATTTCCCCATTCCAGGGCACGATCCAGGCAGCAATGCTTTCGGGTGCCAGGAGGGATTGCTTGCGTCGCACTACCCATTGACCAACCAGAAAGAGCAAAATTCCCACTCCAATCAGGCAACTAATGGTGGGAATGCCGCCCACGATCGCCAGGCTCGTCAAAGCACGTTCCGCCGTCACCTGCTGCTGCGATTTCAGCTCAGCCAAAGGCTCCTGTCGTTGTTGCAGTTGGTACAGTTGAAGCAGCGATCGATACCGAAACCAGCTATCCAAATTTTGCTTCAGCAACGGTTCGGCGTCAGGAACCAGTCGGGGAGGCGTACTCCACAAACCTAACAGTACACCTGCCGTTTTGCGCAGGGGCTCAAGACTCGCGTTCTCGTCCGTGCGTTGGATGACACCTGACCACGTCTTCTGAGCAGTCTCGATTTGCCCCTGCTGCGCTTGCAGCAACCCCAGTCTGAGATCTAGCTCAGTCATCAACTGCTCTAGCTTCGGTTTCGTCACCTTGAGAGACGGATCACCCGTCGGCGAAGCTAGCAACATCTGAGTGCGATCGAGGTTCTTTTGCGCCGATTGGCGTAGCTCTTCGTACTGCTTCGTGGCTCCCTTTAACGGTTCATTACCAATGATGCCATTGCGCACTGACGCTAAACTGGGGTCGTCTCCTTGCCATTCCGTTGCTTGCAGAACCAGATTCGTTTGATAGAGTTCTAGACGACTCTGAAACTGGGGCTGACTCCAACTTGCCAGCAGATCTTGACCAATGAGGGCGATCGCCAACAGGGTCAAAATCACCAGAACGGCACGCTTAATTGTCATGAACCCTCCCACGGAACGATGAGCTGTTAAGCCGCTAGCAATCAGCTAAAGACGGCTCAACCATTTGTCTTGCAACCAGAGATCACAGATCCCGTAGATCGATTGTCGCTTAGATAGCGCAAAGGCTACGCGCCAGACAGGGTAAAATTCGTCAGAAGGTAAGGGATGAGGGATGAGGGATGAGGGATGAGGGATGAAGGATGAAAGTTTTGCTTCAGCGGGCAGCTATCAGCAGACAGCCTGGGAGTTTTGAGTTTTAAGTTTTGAGTTGATTTAGCAATCAGCGGTCAGCCTTCTTTTCGCCTTTCGCCCTCTGCCTTCTGCTTCCGCTGCCTCCCCCTGCTCCCCTGGCTTCCCCTGCCTTCTAACAACCAACAACCAATACATACTGGAGGACAAACTTCTGACTACCCGCATCATCCTCGTTCGTCACGGCGAGAGTAGCTTTAACGTTGAACGCCGCGTACAGGGTCACGGTGACAAATCGACTCTGACCGAAGCAGGTCAACAGTCTGCTGATCAGGTGGGTGCTGCCCTCAGCGCGTTGTCCTTTGATGCGGTGTATTGCAGCCCTCTACGTCGCGCAAAAGATACAGCCGATCGCATCCTGTCTCAGCTTAAAACACCGCCCTCGAAAGCGCTGCAAACCACGGATAACCTGAAGGAAATTAACTTACCTGCCTGGGAAGGTCGGCTGTTTACAGAGATTGCCGAGCAAGACCCAGAGGGGTATCGCAACTGGCAAACTCAGCCCCACAAGCTGAAAATGACGCTTTCTGGGACAGATGGGACGACGGACTACTACCCAGTACCAGCACTGTTTGAACAAGCGGAAGCCTTTTGGCGCGAAATCTTACCGCATCATGAAGGCCAAACCGTCCTTCTGGTCGCCCACAGCGGCATCAATCGGGCACTCATCAGTACCGCGATCGGGCTAGCGTGCGATCGCTATCAGTCCGTGCATCAGTCCAACTGCGGTATCAGCGTTTTGAACTTTTCAGGTGGGTTTGGCGATCCTGTACAGGTCGAATCGCTGAATTTAACGGCGCATTTAGGTGAACCCTTACCCAAGCCGAAAAAGGGACAGCACGGTCCTCGCTTTTTGCTGGTGCGTCATGGCGAAACCAATTGGAATCGCGACAAGCGGTTTCAAGGTCAGATCGATGTGCCGCTAAATGAGAATGGACGGGCACAATCGCAACAGGCTGCTGAGTTTCTCAAGTCGATCGCCATTGACTACGCCGTCACCAGCCCCATGCTGCGACCCAAAGAGACAGCAGAAATCATCCTGCAACACCATCCGGATGTGTCCCTTGACCTGGAGGATAACCTGAAAGAGATCAGCCACGGCCTGTGGGAAGGCAAGCTCGAAGCTGAAATTGAAGCCGAATATCCCGGTACCCTGCATCAGTGGCAACGATCGCCCGAAACGGTACAGATGCCCGAAGGCGAAAATCTCCAACAGGTTTGGGAACGGGCGATCGCCGCATGGGATCACATCGTGCAAACCGCTGCCAGCCGCCCGAATCCAGGCACGACCCTGGTGGTTGCCCACGATGCCGTGAACAAAGCGATTCTCTGCTACGTCCTGGGTCTTGGGCCAGAGCATTTCTGGAACTTCAAACAGGGCAACGGAGCCGTCAGCGTCATTGACTATGCCCAGTCATCTGACGTTAACCCGGTCCTGATGGCGATGAATATTACCATTCACCTCTCAGGCAGCATTTTTGACAAAACAGCGGCAGGAGCGTTGTAGGGGGTAGACAGAGGGCAGAGGGCAGAGGGCAGGAGGCAGAAGGTGGGGGATGAGGGATGAAGGATGAGGGATGAAGGCTAAAGGATAAAAAGCTTACTGCTGGCTGCTAACTGCTGATCGCTCAATTAACTCAAAACTCGTAACTCAAAACTCCTGCTTCATGTCTACCGAACTGCTTCAACAAGTACGAGTAATCGATCCAGCGTCGGATACGGATCGCGCGGCGGATGTGCTGCTTGCCGATGGCGTGATTAGCGCGATCGCAGACACCATTACTGACTATCCCAGCGATACTATCGTGCAGAACTGCGAGGGGTTAATTCTCGGCACGGGATTGGTTGATCTCTACAGTCATTCGGGTGAACCGGGGTTTGAAGAACGCGAAACCCTGCAATCCCTTCTCAGTGCAGCGAGTGCAGGTGGCTTTACGCGCATCGCCATTCTGCCAGACACGAAACCCGCGATCGACAATCCGGGAAGCGTTGCCTGGTTGAAAGGCAAGGCAAGGGAAGCAGGGGAGGCAAAGGGAGCAGGGGAAGCGGGAGAAGAACTTTTAGAGGCTCTATACCCGACTCCCCACTCCCTACTCCCCACTCCCCAACTTTATTGCTGGGGCGCACTCACTCAGGACGTTGCTGGACAGCAGATGACTGAACTGGGCGAACTGGCAGCGACAGACATTGTGGGCTTTGCAGACGGACGATCGCTGACCAATTTGCTGTTGATTCGTCGCGTGCTGGAATATTTGAAGCCCGTCGCAAAACCGATCGCGCTCTGGGCAGCCGACCCAACCCTTAGCGGTAACGGAGTCATGCGGGAGGGGGAAGTATCACTCCAGTTTGGGTTGCCAGGGATTCCGACGATCGCTGAAACAGCGCCGCTATCAGCCTTGCTGGAATGCATCGAGGCGATCGGGACGCCTGTTCATCTCATGCGGATCTCAACAGCACGTGGGGTCATGCTCATTCAAGCAGCCAAAGCACGTGGCTTACCACTGACAGCCAGCACCACCTGGATGCATCTGCTGCTCAACAGCACTGCGATCGGCAGCTATGACCCCAGCCTGCACCTTGCCCCACCGCTCGGCAACCCTGCGGATCAGGAAGCCCTCCTGCAAGCGGTTAAAGAAGGCATCATCGACGCGATCGCCATCGATCACACGCCTTATACCTACGAGGAGAAGACTGTTGCCTTTGCGGAAGCGCCAGCTGGCGCGATCGGGCTAGAGTTTGCGTTGCCACTGCTGTGGCAGGCACTGGTCGAAACGGGTAAATGGTCAGCTTTAGAGCTATGGCGCAGTCTCAGCCAAAAACCAGCCCTCTGCTTGCAGCAAAAACCTGCCACGATCGCGCCCGGTCAACCAGCCGAACTCACCCTCTTTGATCCAAAGAAAGTGTGGACGGTGGAACCGCGATCGCTCAAATCGCTCTCCGCCAACACGCCGTGGCTTCACAAAGAAGTGACGGGACGGGTGGTGAGAACATGGGTGAATCAGATAGGCTAAAGGCTAAGGGATAAAGGCTAAAAATTTTTAGCTTTTAGCCTTCATCCTTTAGCCTTTCTACTTATAGCTCGGTTCTGGTGTGATTTCGCCCAGACGATTCATGGGCCAAAAGCGGACGATGGCCCGACCGATGATATGATCGCGCGGGACGAAGCCCCAATAGTGGCTGTCGTAGCTATTGTTGCGGTTATCGCCCAGCACCAGGTATTGGTCTTGGGGCACGGTGACAGGCCCATACTGATACTGAGGTCGATCGGCGATATAATCCTCATCCAGCGGTTTATCGTTGATGAAGACCCGTCCGTCTTTGACTTCCACCTTGTCACCGGGCAACCCAATCACGCGCTTGATAAACGCATCGTGGAAATTCTGCTTTTCCAGAGTGTCGGTTGGCGAGAATACGACAATATCGCCCCGCTGCGGCGCTTTGAAGTGATAGCCCAGCTTATCGACAATCAGGCGATCGTTAATCTGCAATGTCGGTAGCATTGAGCCTGACGGAATGTAGCGCGCTTCCGCCACGAACGTCCGAATGCCAAACGCTAAAACCGCACTCAACCCAATCGTTTTGAGCCCCTCTAACCAAGGGTTTTCAGCCGTTTTTTGGGGTGGCTTCTCGCCTGATACTTTGCCTTGTACTCGTGTCATAAAGAGTCAACTATGAAATAACCGCAGGCTTGGGCAGAAAAGGTGATGAACGTACTGTGCTATGCAAGCCATCGAATGGCTCACCACAACATATGTGCAACTTTAAACCATCTCATCAGTTTATTTCGGAATATAGCTCATGATTAAAGTGATTCCCTCGTTTTAAACGACTCACCGCAAAAAAGCCATTTTGTATTCGTATGGTAGCCAATTCTACTCTTATCATCCGGCATGCTCGCATCCTGCTGCCCGACGGCAACTTCGTGACTGGGGATGTACAGGTCACAAACGGAACGATCGCCCGTGTCACCCCTGCTGACGCTGTCACTCCAGTTAACTCCACACGTCCGCCTGTATCGCCAGAAGATGGCACTATTGAGATAGACGCACGCGGCTTGACTTTGTTGCCGGGAGTGATTGATCCTCAGGTGCATTTCCGTGATCCGGGGCTGGAACATAAGGAAGATTTATTCACGGCAAGTTGCGCCTGTGCCCAGGGTGGTGTGACGTCCTTTCTGGAAATGCCCAACACAAAGCCTCTAACGACGACACAGGCAACGCTCGATAGCAAGCTCCAGCTTGCGGCTCAAAAAAGTTTGGTGAACTACGGCTTTTTCATTGGTGCAACGCCAGAAGTGCTGCCTGACTTGATCCAGGCGAACCCTACTCCGGGCATCAAGATTTTTATGGGGTCGATGCATGGCCCTTTGCTCAATGACCAGGAAGAAGGGTTAGAAAAAATCTTTGCCTATGGCGATCGCCTCATTGCAGTCCATGCCGAAAACCAGGCGCGCATCATGGCACGGCGGCAGCAGTTTGCAGGCATCACCGATCCGGCGATTCATTCTCAAATTCAGGACAATCAGGCTGCACTGGAAGCAACCCAACTGGCAATGAAGCTGTCGAAGAAATATCGGCGACGGCTGCACATCTTGCATATGTCTACGGCAGAAGAAGCAGAGTTGCTCCGGCAGGATAAGCCTGCGTGGGTGACAGCCGAAGTCACACCCCAACATCTGTTGCTGAATACCAGCGCCTACGAGACGATCGGCACCCTGGCGCAAATGAACCCACCCTTGCGATCGCCCCACGACAACGAAGTACTTTGGCAAGCGCTGCTGGATGGCGTGATTGACTTCATCGCAACGGATCACGCACCCCATACGCTGGCAGAAAAAGCCCAACCGTACCCGAATTCACCCTCTGGGATGCCTGGGGTGGAAACGTCGTTGCCGCTGATGCTTACCCAGGCCATGCAAGGACGCTGTACAGTAGCGCAGGTCGCCAACTGGATGTCTACGGCTGTTGCCAAGGCGTACCGCATTCCGAATAAAGGCGCGATCGCCCCTGGCTATGATGCCGATCTGGTGCTAGTAGACCTGGACACCTATCGTCCAGTGTTGCGTGAGGAACTCCAAACCAAGTGCAAGTGGAGTCCCTTTGAAGGCTGGAATCTGACAGGCTTTCCGGTAGTGACGATCGTCGGCGGGCAGGTGGTGTTCGACCACGGCACCATTCACCCAGACGTGCGCGGACAAGCCCTACGCTTTGATGCGTGATCGCATTGGAGAGTGATGGTGTGAAATGATGGTTGTTGCGCCTACCAGCAACGCACCACTGAATACTGATCCAATACAGCATCGACGCTAATAATCGGAATTTTTTCGGTGAGTGCTTGGGCAACTAAAAGCCGATCGAAGGGATCTTTGTGGTGGAAAGGCATCGCCACGATTGCAGCTATGTGAGCAACTTTAATGGGTAATAGTTCCAATTCGTTCACTTGAATTTGCTGCTCTATCCACGTTTCAAAGCTGGTAGGGATTTTGTACTTGCCAAGACTGACCTTGATGGCAATTTCCCAACAGGAGGCAGGGCTGAGCAAAATATCATTGAGGGGATCGACAATCAAATCACAAGCGACCCGGCTAAGAGCGCGATCGTTGAGTACAAACCAAAGAAATGCTTGAGTATCGAGGAGAAGCTTCATGGCATATAGTCGCCAAAGTCTTCCAAGTGAGCTTCGTCCTGGGACGCAATGGTGAGGGTTCCGATCGCACTACCAGGTTGGCGAGGCTTGCGGGGCAGTGGAAGTTCGGCAATCAGTCGAGCAACGGTACGATCGCCAGAAAAAATTTGCACTTCTTCACCCGGTTGCAGGCTGGCAATTAGTTCGGGCAAATGAAGCTGAGCCTCTGCGAGCGGAATCCGTGTCATTGTTTTGAGCTTCTAGACAATCGCGCCTGCTTCATCTTACAAGTATCTAGAATAAGCGTGGTTGCTCCTTTGCCCAAACGTAATCGCACTTCAGCTTCACAGTAGTCATGATCTTTGGAGTTGCTGTGTCGATCTCAGCAGCATTCACCTCGACGTGCGTGGACAAGCCCTACGCTTTGACGCTTGATTGACTGTAGCGATCGCTAGCTTGGCAATCGCCTGGAACTACTGCGCCTGCGTAATCTGTTTCAGGTTGCCTGGATCAAGCTGGATGCGCCAGGTATAATCTGGTGTTGGGACGTTGGATGCTCCAAAGGTGTCGTTTGAGCGATCGAAGTCTAGCCCTACTCTGAACGTACTACCGACATAGACCTGTCCGAGTTTGCCAATCCCTTCTACATTGCTGGGGTCGGTGATCACTCGTTGGGTCAAGCGAATGGTTGTTTGTTCACCATGCGGGAAGTAAAGGGTGGCAAGGTTCTGCTTGAAAGTGACCTCTACCTCATACTCGCCGCCTGTCTGGTACAAAATCACTTTAGCTGGCAGTCTGACTCCATCCAAATTCTTACCCTGATACTCAACGGCACGCGCTGGTGCTGTGAACAGACAGAGACTAGCCGCAAACCCGAATACTTTGATCACTTGGCTTTTCATGACGATCGCTACGCTCTACTTTCAGGGTAGAACAGTCTCACCCATTCGCGTGGCGAGATCGCTCATTTAAGCTCGTAGATTTTGATAACGTGAAATTTCGCGTAGGATACCGTATAGCCGTTCCAGCATACCTTTTGGGAAGCGAGCTACAAGAAAAGCGTAACGCATCGACTCCAGACTTTTACCCGTTAAGGCTACTGACTGGTGGAATCAGGCAGATCCAAGCAGGCTATTGTGTTGGCGTATCAGGCACTTGATATGCGGCAGTTTAGCGAGTTTGCGATGAGTTGATGGTGCAGTATGGTCATAAACGGAGGCATCTAATGATCAGCCATGTTGCATGCAATTTGAGTGGAATCCAGACAAAGCAGCGTCCAACGCCAAGAAGCATGGGGTTACGTTTGAAGAAGCAGCTACAGTCTTTAACGATCTGTTATCAGTCACGTTTCCCGATCCAGATCATTCAGTTGGAGAGAACCGCTACGTTATGATCGGTTTATCCAGGTTCGGACAGCTTTTGATCGTTGCTCATACTGATCGAGGCGAAAAAGTACGGATCATTAGCGCCCGACAAGCTAATCGTCAGGAAAGAAGGTTTTATGAACGGGGAAATTGATGCAGACATGGAAGACGAGTTGCGCTCTGAGTATGACTTTTCCCAGATGGAGGGAGGTGTTAGAGGCAAGTATGTTGAGCGTTACCAGGCAGGTTCAAATCTGGTGCTTCTCGATCCTGATGTGGCTCAAGCTTTTCCAACCAGGGACGCTGTAAATGAAGCGCTGCGTCTGTTAATGCAAATTGCTCAGCGGCAGACAGCCAGTAACCCGGTCAGTGTTGACTGATGCGATCGCACTGATAAGCTTCGGGACTCTTGCCGCCAAGCGCATCTCTGGCGATCGCTACGCTCTACTTTCAGGGTAGAACAGTCTCACCCATTCGCGTGGCACGATCGCGACTAACGACAAAATCCTTTACTTTTGCATCAGGCTCAGCAAAGCTAATTGGCATCGCCCAAAGAAGTCGGGAATCTGGCAGACACTGAGCGATCGCAGGCTCTCTGGAATTATTTGGAGAAGCCAATATTAAGTGCTGTCACATCTTGGGGTTGCTGACGGTCTTGGCTATGGTGACTCTCTAGAATAATGAAAGGGCTCAGTATGGTCATGCCATGAAAGCACGCATTCCCACTCAAGAAGTTGAACGGCTCGAAGCGCTGAGGGCATACAACATTCTTGATACTCCTTCTGATCAGAGATACAACGACATCACTGCCTTAGCGGCGTTTATCTGTGATGTACCGATCGCGCTCATTAGTCTGGTGGATGTCGATCGCCAGTGGTTTAAGTCGAAGGTTGGGCTAAACTTGAGTGAAACGCCTCGTGATGTCTCGTTCTGCGCGCATGCGATTTTAAGCAAAGACACACTGGTCGTTAACGATGCCCGCAACGATGAACGGTTTGCTGATAATCCACTGGTTACCTGTGCGCCGGATATTCGCTTTTATGCGGGTGTACCGCTGATTACGCCTGAAGAACACGAGATTGGTACGCTGTGTGTGATTGACCATCAGCCCAGAGAGTTAACAGAGTCTCAGCGGAGAACGCTAGAAGCGCTGGCTCGTCAGGTGGTTGTGCAGTTGGAGCTACAACGGGTCTCTGCTCAGTTGGCAACCGCGTTAGCCAAGATTGAGCTGATGGCAGGACTGGTACCGATTTGCTCGTATTGTAAGGGCATCCGTGATGATGAGGGATATTGGTCTAGCGTCGAGAAGTTTATTGAACAGTATTCAGATGTAGAGTTTACGCACGGTGTTTGTAATACCTGTATGCGGCAGCATTTCCCAGAAGTGGCTGATGTTTTGCTAACTGAAGATGATGCTAAAAATCAGACAGGGAATAAATTTAGATCGTCTGGTGAGTTGTTAGGTTGAGAAAACCATAAACCTGATATTTTCGCGGTTTTTGTCGCTAACTTGAAGGGTCTGTTTGACCAGTGGCGATCGCGGTCTACCGATAAATAACAGCAGTTGATAATCAGTAGTTTTGTATTACTTTTGAGAGCGATCACGCATTGCCTTACACAATGCCTCTACCAGCGCTGTTGTTCCCGACCCCACCGAACCCGCCACGCCAACTCGAAACGCGCTCATAGGATTTTTGACCTCTGGACTCTAGATTCTAGACCAAGGCATTCTTTGAGATCAGATCTTGAGCTCAAAGGAAGGACTATCGTACAGTCAGAAAGGAGCAATTGATCAGGAAAATGTAGTAGGGAAGCTATGATATAAAAGTTCAAAATGGCTTTACTAAAAGAATTTATCAGGTCTTGGGAAAAGGCATTTCTTGTTGCAAGTAGTCCTCATTCTGCATTGTAGAAGTACTCTTACGACCACGAGTATAAATTTCCGGCGCAAGCCGTGTGTGAAGCGCCCAATCAAGCATAATTTTTACGTTAATTTCGGCAGTACTATCTTTCCAGTCAACACCTAATACTTGTTTGAGTTCAGTTGCTAGTTGAGAGAGTGTTCGCTTTTCTTCAGCGTGTGACCTAAGAACATTAATAAATGCAGAAAACGAGTTCATCTTCAAAGCAGCTTCTGAAAATAACGATGAGCGAAGCTCTGGTTCCATAACAAAACTAACAAACTTCGTTGAGATTCGGATTACGGCTTTTGATTGTGATTGAACATCCCTTGAAACAAAGCCTAAATCTTCAAGAGTTCGGAGTGCCTTAGAGATAGTACTTCGTTTAAAGTCTGTCCAATCAATTGCACTATTTTCTTGATCCAAAGCTTGGAAAACTCTAATCGCAGCTTTCTCAATTGGTTTGTACTGCACGAGCGGAACTGGTATGCTGCCTCGACGCTTAGGAATGAGAAGATAAGGTTCACGGACTTCTATACCTAATTTAGAACGAGATATTACGCCTCTTCGACTGTTAAAAACAGCAAGATCAGAACTATCCATCCAATTGGCAAAATTACGAGCGTAATTTTGCCATGTTTTACTAGTTGCAGGAATATAAGGAGACCAGCTTGAAAACAGGTTTGCAGTCTGGTCTACGCTTAAAACTCCTTCTATTTCCAGTGCTTCCAATACACGAGAGACAATTCGGTTGCGTTGTAATCTATCTCTAAAATGAACTCGCAATGTAGTCTCAAATCCTTTTGTGTCTTTTGGAAGATTTATTTTAAGTTTGACCCTTTCACTATCAACGATTACCAGTCCAAGCAATCTAACATCACGCGCAACGTTGTAAAACGTTTTCTCACTTAAACCAGCCTGACTTCGTAACTCCTCCTTATCTAAAATCCCATCTGCATCAACCAGTAATTTGATAACTTTCACAACACTTCCAACAGAAGTACGTAGTATGTAATTCTCTTGAACAGGTACTAATCCTGTATTCAAATAATCGCGGAAAATGTCCCAATAAACGTCGAATTTGCTATCGCCAATTCGTACTATAAGTCTTGCATTGACTAGACTTTGAATTATCTCAGGTTTAAAGTCTTCGCCCAGCTCTCTTACACTAACAGGAGCAACTTTAGCTATTCTACGTAGTGCATCTTTTTCTTCGGGAGATAAGCCTCGTAAATCTTCTTGAAAAAGCTCTTCAACGTTCAATAAACTGTCTGCAATATCAGCTTGAGCTACTCCCTTCTCTCTTTGAGATTTGACATGAGCACAAAGCTTCTTCAACAGCCAAGGGTAACCTTGCGAGAATTCAGATAGAAAGAATTTCAGATCCTTTCGCAATTGTGATTTCAGTTCTTCATTAAGTTTATTAAGTAAAGCAGTAGTTTCAACTTCTGAGAAAGCATCTAAAGGTATACGATTGCTCAAGCTAATGATATCGTCACGAAGACGGTATGGAAACTCACTAGCACCAACAATCAAATCAGTTTTCCATGAATATCCAATAACAATATTAGTTTTTGCATCCGATACTTTTAGAAATAAATCTCTAATTCTTCTCAAAGATTCCGGAAGAAAAAAGACGTTTTCAAATTGATCTAGAAATATAAATAGAACCTTTTGATCTTTCTCAAGCTGATTTCCGATCTCAAGTAAAGTCTTAATTAAACCTTCAAAGCCAGATATAGTGATGTCCTTTAGAGCTTCTAAAGAAGTATTTTTATTGCTAAGCTTATTGAAAACATAATCAGCTACCCGCAAAATAAACTGAGACGATGATGCTGAGCGAGAATCTATAGCGAAGGCGTAATGTCCCATGTCTCGAAGCCGCGCAACGCTTGCGAGAACAGTAGAACTTTTTCCCCAACCGGAGTTAGCTTCAAAAAGAAGACCTCTAGACGCAGTCTCTTTACGAATAACTTTGTTAACGTACCTGTCTAGGCTCTCAAAAACAGAGTATCTGCCGACGAAATACTGCGGTGATGCAGGAAATTGATATTCAAAGCACTCAGAACCACCCTGAACTTCAACAATCTCTTCTGCATCATTCAAAATGTTCGGTACTTGAGAAACCACCGTATTTTTAATATTGATTTTCCTAAAATCATTTAATTCTGGATGAAGCTGAACTAGGTAGTCTAACAAGGTTTTATCATTAAGTGGCTTGGCACACCTATCAAAGATTGCAATACTGTCCGGTATACCTTTACCCGATGACGCCATATACTGAATCCAAAATAATCCTTTATCTGTATAAAGTAATAGCCAATCTCCTGGTGTTCCTAAATCTGCGGGTAAATGCTGGGGTAAGCTTTTAGGATCTGCAACCATACCACTACCCAAAATTACACTGAGTACGTTTTCTTCCTCCAAAATTTTAATAGTAATCCTAGGATTATTTTCGCAGTTTTCTCGATAAAAACCTTTTGCATCATTATTGATTGCTGGAAGCGCAATAAAGAGTCCTTGACACTTTTCATCCTTCAGCCAACGAGACATATACTGACCAAAAAACTTCTGTAATTTTGGTGAATCTACTTCTGTCTCATAACACTTACATTCTGCATACAATGGAGTTCCTGTGATAATGGCTTTTCCTTCAATATCAATCTCCATTCCTGCGTAGTTGACTGATGGGTTTCTTCTGTCAATTGCATAGCCGTAGTGACGTAGTACTTCAGCCATTAACTTCTCAAATAACTTGCCCCGCGCCTGAGCTTTTGCTTGAGAGGAGTTTCCGCCTGCAAGGATTTTTAATTTACCCATGTCAGCTATAAAATGCAGAGCATTTATATGCTACTACATGCCAATTATGGTAAAGAAGTTTTACTACACAGCTATTTTCGAGAAGTTGCATGGTTTTCTGTTATAACTCTGCCTCTTGTGATGTCTTCAGTGTGATCGTCTTCTCAGCTGTAGGATGGGTTACGCTGGCGCTAACTCATGCAGCTTAGCGTTTTGGGGATTCCGTCAGCGATCGCAGTAAAATACAGCCAAGACAGGTTTCTCATCAATCCCAAATAGGCGTACAGCGAAGGCAACTCATGAGCCTTGACGAACTCCTTAACGCAGCCAATCAACTCAGCGAGACAGATTTAGAGACCCTCGTCAACGGTATCTTGCTGCTCCATGCCCGTCGCAAAGCGCCCATTCTCCCCTCGCAAGAAGCTTCACTGCTGCTGCAAATCAATCAAGGCATCCCCAGCGATCTACATCAGCGTTACTACAGCCTGACCGAGAAACGGGATGCTGAGACCCTCACCCCTGACGAGTATGAGGAGCTCTTATCCCTGAGCGATCGCATCGAACTGCTCACCGCTCAATGGGCAGAAGCCCTAGTCAAACTGGCAACCCTACGCCAAGTGCCCCTTCCGCAACTTATGGACGACTTAGGCATCCAGTCCCCCACCTATGCCTAAAGACTACATTCCCGTTGCCTTGAAGCGCCTCGTGTTTGATCGGGCAAAGGGATGTTGTGAGTACTGTCGCAGTCAAGCAAAATTTGCGATCGAATCATTGGTCATTGAGCACATCATCCCCACCAGTGGGGGCGGCGACACAATCGCTGAAAATTTAGCATTAGCCTGCCAGGGTTGCAACAATTACAAGTACAACAAAACAGAAGGACTAGACCCGATCGACGCTCAGCCCGCCGCTCTTTTCAACCCTCGCGTCATGTCGTGGAATGACCACTTTGCCTGGAACGAAGACACCACCTTGCTAGTTGGCTTAACACCCATCGGTCGTGCAACCGTAAGCACCTTGCGGCTGAATCGGGAAGGAGTCGTCAACTTGCGTCAAGTGCTGCGATCCACAGGTCAGCATCCACCCGTTTGACCTCTAACAGAATGATTTTAAAGCGATCATCCTCTCTGGCTTCTACTTCCTGCACGCTTTGATAGTCGATTGAACGTCGTCGGTTTGAGTTAATTTCCTGCGATCGCTTCTGCATCCTACGTGTTGAGATCAGGCACACAGGCGATCGACTTTAGGGTATGAGCGGATGGGGCGATCGCTTCTGCTTCCTGCGCGATTTGATCGTAGATTGAATACGCATTGCCCTCAGTAACCATAGCAGCATCCTGTAGATCACCGCTCTAAGCTAAAATGCAAGAGATAAATAGCGCATCTCTTTAAGCAAAGCTCCACTACCGAGGAAGGAGAGTAGCGCACGATCAAGCTATGTCAAGGTTAAGCCAACGCTTAGATGAAGCAGTCGCTTAAATGTTTAGGAGTTGATTCAGATGAGGCTCAAAAACATCGAACTACCGATGGAGCAGATCAAAGCCTTCTGCGATCGCTGGCAAGTCATCGAATTTGCCCTCTTTGGCTCTGTCGTGCGCGACGACTTCCGCTCCGACAGTGACATTGATGTGATGGTGCAATTTCACTCAGAAGCTCATCCGACATTGTTTGACTTAACTTACATGGAGGACGAATTAAAGACGCTCTTGCAGCGCGACGTTGATTTAGTCACCCGCAAAGGCATTGAAACAAGCCGAAACTATCTGCGCCGAAAAGCAATTCTCTCCTCTGCTCAAGTAATTTATGGAACGCGATCTTCAATCTCTGCTTGACATGTTGCAGTCAGCCCAGATTGCCATGAATTATATTGCTGAACGATCGCAGGAAGAATTAGCAACTGATCTACAACTTCAAGACGCCATCATTCACAGACTTTTGATCATTGGCGAAGCATCAAAACGAGTCTCTGAAATAACTCGCCAGAGCTTGCCAACAATTCCTTGGGCTGCAATTAATGGTATGAGAAATCGGCTAATCCATGAATATGACGAAATCGATCTGGATGTTGTATGGGATACCGTAGTTAACAGTTTGCCGCTTTTGATTTTAGAGCTAGAGAAAATAGTTCCGCCCGATCAATAGCGCGATTACTGAAAAGAGGTTGCTAGGAGCTTCTACGGCACAAGCGAAGAAAGAAGATCGTGTGTCGAGAAGATTGTATCTACTTTCTACACGGTTTGGTCATAGATTGAATGAACGATCGCTCTGGAAACTTTTCTGCATCATTGCGTGATCGTCAAAGCTTTCCAACGACGATCGTTCAATCGCACCTTCACTTGATTTGAAGCAGTTTTAACCTGAGTTGCCCATTACAAGTAACGGACAAACGATGTTTTTACTGCCAGCCTAACGGTGGTTCAATCAACGCTTCATCGGCTTTACCAGCACGTACACCTGGCTTATCCACAATTTTCACCGTTGTTGCCTGCAAGCCTTGCTCACCTTCGATCGCTTCAAAGTGTACACCTGTTCCTAATTCCAGTCGATCAAAATCACCGTGAATCACACTGTTGCGATGGAAGTAAATATCTTCGCCACCTAATGTTTTGAGGAAGCCATAACCTTGTTCAGGAAAGAGCTTCGTAACGAGCGCCGCTGTATCCTGTGCACCATCATTTGTTTGAGCCGTATCATATTCACGTTGCTGTCTGCTTAAGTCTCTAAGCTGTCGCCATGCTTTATCAAACGCATCTCGAACCACCGTATCGAGACCAACATATTGTTTAGCAATAGCGATACTGCTTTGTGCCACAACTTCATGATTAGGAGGCACCGTGATATCAAGCCGTACCCGGTAAGGAGAATGATCGCGTGGCCGATCCTGCTCTTTTTCCACTACAATCTGGCAACTGCTAATGTGATCGCAGACCTGTTCCAGCTTCGCGATCTTTTCGTGAATTAAAGTGTCGATCGCTTCGCTCTTATCGATTCCCCGATAGGTAATTTCTGGTGGAATTTTCATGGTTTATTTTCCTTTTATCAAAGCTGTAGATCGAATTGCATTGATCATCGCTAGCTCCTTTAAGGATTGCTTCTACTTGAAGGGTGAGGTTTGAAGCTGCAATTGGTGCATGAACAGAAACAGTTTTCTTAAGAGTAAAAAGAGCTTTTTTTAAGCGTTGCTCATGGCTAAAGCGATCAATTGGTTCAAGCTTTCTGATCAGCCAATAGCTGAAGGGTTAGACTCATTCTCCTACTCAAAGCAGAGGGGACAATGCTTTGGTTAAGGCATGCTTAAAGATCGACGTTTGAAATGGGGTCACCCATCTTGGAGCAATGAGTAAAGATAAGAAAGCAAAAAAAGACAAGAAGGACAAGAAAGACAAAAAGCAGAAGCAGAAGCAACAAAAAACGGATAATGGTCGCTTGAGTAAACTGGGTCAAAATGCTGCTTCGTTAGGAACAGCGCTGGTGGGAGCAGTCACAGCCGAAGGTGCTCAGGCTACGCTCGCCAAAGTGGTTGAAAAAGGAGCAGGGAGCGATCGGCTTGACACCGTACGGCACACCATCAAAGATGCCGCAGGAGCAATCAAAGACGCGGCGGATGCGGTACAGACTGCACTTGATGACGCTGACACAAACGTCGCAGATACGGCTAAAGCCTTGGCAGATAAAGCGAAAGATACGGCTGAAGACACCCAAACCTCGACCGGGAAAGTTGTTGAAAGTGCTGTAGACACGTTAAAAGATGCCGCAGATGGGGCAACGTCCCTCCTGAAAAAGGGCAAAAAAGGCAAATCCTAAGGCCCGTTTGTCTTGAGCGCGTCCTCCAATCACCAGAATTCAACCTCATTCTGTGAAACCGCCTCCAGCCAAGAGTCTCAGGATGCACCGAGGAACATTGTCCTGCCGTCAATCTTCCTTAAGTAGGATGGTTCAGCGACAGAGCAGATTAAGGTAGTGACGGGACGATCGTCGTCAGTAAATGACGACTGCCCCATCCTGTGATCGTGTTAGTTATGGGCTGGATGGCTGTATGCAACTAGATTTAAACCGTACAACGGCTAGAACATGCCGCTACCTTAAAACTGCTTTTCAGTTCGGTCAACATCGTCAGCGTTTTGCCCGCTTAGGGTTGGGATTCGTCACTGCTGCACTCGTCATCATGGCAGGCTCAGTCAGCCTGGGACAAAACGCGACGCCGTCCTATCTTCAGGCACCGAAAGTGGCCGTTGCGCCCAGTCCAACCAGTACCACGAATGCCTCTACCGTGACGACAGCCGATGTCACCCTGGATGGACGCTCCCTGTTTACGATCGCCGCTCCCAGCTTGAGTACCCAACCGGGTAACCAGTCTTCGCCAACGCCCCCCATCAAAGAGCGTGTTAAAAAAATTGAAGCGACCCTCAATCAGGTAGCAGAGAGTAATACCGATCCCAAAACGATCACCGTTACGTCTGCTGTGGATGAGTCCAGTCGCTTACCGGTCATTTCGATTGGCGATCGATGGTTGATGACAGTCACAACGCTGGATGCCCAACTTCAGGGGCAAGACCCTGAGCAACGAGCCACCGAGCTGACCCAAACCATTAAAGACGCACTGGTTATTGCCCGACAAGAGCGTCAACCCCAGGCACTTATCAAGCAAGGCTCGCTGGCAGGGCAAATAGCCCTCAGCGTGGTCGTCGTTAGCGGCTTGCTGGCATTAGTGCAACGCTGGCTCAAGGCACAACGGCAACGATTAATCACCCAGGCAACGACGGCAAGTGAGGCAGCACCCCACTCTGACCCTACCAGCCATGAAGCGATGACCGCCGTGCAGGATCAGATCGATCAACGTCGGCACCGCAACCTGAATGACATCCAGCGTCGCCTGCTGCAAGTCATCCAGATTTGTCTTTGGGTCGGCGGCATTTTCGCCATCTTAGGGCTGTTTCCTTATACTCGGTGGGTGCAATCCCTCGTTCTATCGGGTCCGCTTAAAATCCTGGGCGTCATCGCCAGCACGTATCTTCTCATTCGAGTCAGTGACGTACTCATTGACCGTTCCTTTAGCGTCCTCACCACCAACGAACTGCTATCGCCCGATACCTCCCAACGCCTGGCGCTACGGATCACAACCTTTTCACGCGTGCTCCGAAGCGTCGTTGCAACGCTCTGGATCAGCACGGGAGTGTTTGTTGCACTGTCGATCGTAGGGGTTGAACTGGGTCCTGTACTCGCTGGTGCTGGCATTTTGGGTCTAGCCATTTCCTTTGCATCACAAAACCTGATCAAAGACATCATCAACGGTTTGCTGATCCTCTGGGAAGACCAGTATGCCGTGGGGGATGTCATTCAAATTGGCAAAGCCTCCGGGCTGGTAGAAACCCTCAATCTTCGTATCACTCAACTCCGCAACTCTGAAGGACGGCTCATTACCATTCCCAACAGTTCGATCGCCGTCGTCGAAAATCTTTCCAAAGATTGGTCGCGGGTGGATCTGGGCATCACGATCGCCTACGACGCCAATGTTGATCGCGCGATCGCAGTCGTCAAACAAGTCGGCGAAGACATGACCAGCGATCCAGCCTGGAGAACGAAAATCCCTGAACCCCCAGATGTGTTGGGTGTAGATGAGATCAGCAACGACGGCATTACCTTGCGCGTCTGGATTAAAACCCTACCCCTTCAGCAATGGAACGTAGCCCGCGAATTTCGTCGCCGCCTCAAGTACGCCCTTGATCAAGAAGGCATTGCGATCGGGCTACCCCAACAATCACTCTGGTTCCGCAGTTCAACCGATTTACCACAGCTTGCCAATGGCACCGAACGCACACTCGGCAAAACTGGTAAAGCTCCAGAAAGCAGTGAGGATTGAGAAGCAGGAGGAGGGGGGAGAGGGAGGCAGGGGGAGTAGGGGAGGCAGGGGGAGAGTTTTGAGTTTTGAGTTTTGAGTTTTGAATTAGGAGTTGATTGAGTCGTCAACGCCCAGCGGTTAGTGGCCAGCTCTTTAGCCTTTAGCCTTTAGCCTTTAGCCTTCATCCCTCATCCCCCATCCCTCACCTTTCATCCCCACTCCCCACTCCCTACTCCCGCTCCGATCCTTGCCCATCGCGGCGTCCGAGTTCATAAATACCGCAGCCAATACAGGCCAATATGCCAACACTGATCGCCCAACTGCGTCCTAGCGTTAGTTCTACAAGGTAGTTACACAGCGCACCAGCGATGAGAAAGGGCACAATGCTGAAAATAGAGGCATAAAAGGCGTTTTGAGCTTCTCTCCCTTTGCGTGTGCGTTCAAACTCTTCGGCAGACGTGTAGAGCGATCGCTCAGCAAAATTGAACCAACGATTAAGCTGATGCGTCACCCATTCGCTAAGGCTGGCAAACCCTAGATAGAGCGACAATGACCACAAGCCTGTACCGGCGATCGCAACCGCGCTCAGATGGATATTGAAAGGGAGAAAGTCAAACATACTCAAGGCCAACCTGAAATGAAGATGGCAACCTGGCTCAAAAGCCAATTTAGCGATCGAAAAAGCAATGCAAGCCTGCAAAAGCTTGTTCAGTATCTTAACGAAAAGTAACCCTTTAGGGAACTAATGCTTAGATGGCTAAAGTAGGCACGCTAGCGATCGAGCCGCGCCAGATAGAAAATTACAGCTTCCGGGAATGCTGATAAGGCAGGAGGCAGAAGGTAGGAGGTAAGGGATGAAGGATGAGGGATGAGGGATGAAGGCTAAAAAGATGAGGGCTGATAGCTGTCTTAACTCAAAACTCAAAACTCCTAACTCAAAACTCCTAACTCAAAACTCCTAACTCAAAACTCTCCCCCGCTTCCCCCTCTCCCCCTGCCTCCCCTGCTCCCTCCCACTCCCCACCCCTCTCCCCCATTGCCCGTGGAAAAACTCTACCCTTCAAACAACATTCCGCAACTGCTGGCCACCGCAACAGTTCACCATCAGGCAGGACGGCTAGCCCAGGCAGAACAGCTTTATCGTCAAATTTTGCAGCAGCAACCGCAGCAGGTTGACACTCTCAATCTGATGGGTGTGATTGCCTGTCAGCAAGGCAAGCTGGATGAAGGCATTGCCCTCTATCGCCAGGCGTTAACGCTACATCCTGGCTATGTCAGCGCGCGGGAAAATCTGAGTGTGGCGCTCTGGAAGCAGGGCAAACAGCTGATTGAAGAAGCGATCGCCTCCTACAGCCAGATCATTACCTTTCAGCCGGAAAATGTGCAGGCGTATCACAACCTGGGGGTCATTCTCATTGAGCAGGGCAAGCTGGATGAAGCGCTGAGTTATTACCTTCAAGCGCTATCGGTACAGCCAAACGATGCCACGATCCTCAACACGATGGGCACCATCTTGCAGCAGCAGGGCAAGGCAACCACTGCTATCACCTATCACCGTCGGGCATTGGCAATTCGACCAGATTATCCCGAAGCGCTCAATAGCCTGGGCACCGCACTGCAAGATCAGGGTCAGGCAGAAGAAGCCATGGCCTGCTTTAATCGAGCCTTAGCGCTGGACCCCAACGATGCGAGTGCTCACTACAATCGATCGCTCCTTCTGCTTACGGAGGGCAACTATCAGGAAGGCTTTCCAGAGTATGAGTGGCGGTTTAAAACGCGCGAGTTTCCGCCCTGCCCGTTTCGGCAACCCGTTTGGGATGGCTCTGATTTGAAGGGACGGACGCTGTTGCTCCATGCAGAGCAGGGCTTAGGCGATACGATTCAGTTCATCCGGTATGCCCCGATCGTCGCGCAAAAGGGCGGACGTATTGTGCTGACCTGTCACCAGCCTTTGATGCGCCTACTATCGACGGTGCCTGGGATTGATGCCTTTATCCCGTTAGGCTATCCTGCCCCTCACTTTGATGTGTATGCCCCCTTGATGAGCCTGCCAAACATCCTGGGAACAACCCTGGAATCCATTCCAGCGACCGTACCGTATCTCATGCCACCCCCTGATAGTTCCATCAATCTTACGCCTGCGGGCTTAAACAAACAGGTGAAGGAACCAGGACAAGACACCACTCATCTGAAGGTCGGTCTGGTCTGGTCAGGTGGCCACCTTTATAAGAAAAATCAGAGTCGATCGTGTCCTCTGAAGCACTTTGCACCCCTCCTGCAACGGTCTGACATTGCTTACTACAGCCTGCAAAAAGGCATCGCCCAGACTGCTTTGTCTGAGCTTGGATGGGATGCTCAGGTACAGGATTTGAGCCCTCAGTTAACCGATCTCGCCGTCACTGCCGCCGCGATCGCCCAATTAGATCTGGTGATTACCGTCGATACATCGATCGCCCATCTTGCAGGAGCCCTCGGTAAACCTGTTTGGGTGCTACTCACCTATCTCCCCGACTGGCGCTGGATGCTGCACCGCGAAGACACGCCCTGGTACCCCACCATGCGGTTATTCCGCCAAACCGAACCGGATGACTGGCAAGGAGTGCTCGATCGGGTTTCCCAGGCGTTGCTCCACTACCGTTCGTCTACTTCAGTGGTTTCTCCTTCATCAGTTGCTTCCATTTGACGGCTCCGAGCGCGTTACTGTCTCGCCTTCAGGAAGGCTGACACTTGCCGTTTCCAAAGGATTGGATCATCGATCGCGAGTGAACCGTGCCCAACTGAATTTGGAAACAGGACAAACTGCTTGCGTCCTGAAAGATTGCTGTAGATGGCGATCGCGTCTTGTTGTGTCACTCGTGTATCCATCACTCCATGTAAGAGCAGCACAGGGCACCGAATGGCGCTGGCATACTCTACTGGATTGTGGGCAAACCCATCAATGTGTTGCTGCACCCCACCCCAAAAGACAATCAGTGCTGCACCAGGAAAGGGCGGAATGCCCATGACAGCAAAGCGATGGCGAACCGTATTGAGAAGGCGATCGAAGGGGCTTTCTAAAATCACGGCATCAGGTGTAATGCCCTTTTGCGCGATCGCCCGCATGACGGCTGTTGCACCCATCGAGGCACCGTAAAGAATCAGTGGACGCTTTGACCACATTCGCTGTGCATAGGCGACCGACTGCACTACATCATCGGCTTCTCGAATACCCAGGGTCGTATCGCTACCACTGGAACCACCCGCACCGCGAAAGTCTATAAGCAGCACCTCATAACCCAAATCATGCAGAATTTTTGCGGTGGGAAGCAGGGTATCTTTGCTGTTGGCATAAGGTGGAAACAGTAGAACCATGCCACGCGACGATCGCTGTGGTACAAACCAGGCTTCCAGCCATTCGCGATCGCCCATTGGAATCTGATGCGTCTCGTAGCCCAGACTTTCGTCATTAGGTGTGCGTCGATTCGCTGGTCTAGGCAGTTCGACTCCCATCAAGGCGACTTTCAGCTTATCCGCGATCGCTAGTTTTTCTGGTTTCGCTGTACGCTGACCGTTTGCCACAAAATGCGTCATGCTACGAGCCTGCATCCAGGAAATAGCATTGAGCGCGATCGTAGATGCCAGCACTATCAACAACAGAGCTGTACGCCAGCGCCCCAAAAGCATTTTTGTCAAAACCATGAGAACTGTTCAATCCTCACCAGACAGTCTGGTTCAGCTCTAAAATAGACAGAACTATCGGTACGAAACCTACAGTAAAATCATCGACTCACCGACTCCTTGCCATCAACGTAACCGACAAATCCTATGAGTCTAGTTGTTTCTGACGAAATTTTGAGAGCGAGTGGTCTTTCAGAAGATGAGTTGCTGTTAGAAATTGTGCTGATGCTGTTTCAGCAAGAAAGGCTGACGCTTAGCAGTGCGAGTCGTCTGGTTGCAATGGATCATATTCAGTTTCAGCGAGTGCTAGCCGATCGCAAAATTCCCGTGCACTATGACGTTTCTGAATTTCGTGAGGATGTGAAAAGCCTTCAGGAAAATGGTTGGCGATGATTGTTGTGAGCGATACGCCTGCTCTCAGCATACGAACGTCACATCTAAACGCACACACTTTTAACCATCGGTAACCCTACCTGTTCATTACGGTTTACCGTTTGGCGATCGACTATCCACAAATCTATCCCATCGGTAACTACAACTGGGTACTTACGGTTTGCCCCAATGTGTCAAGCCCTTATCTGGCTTACATTAGGTTCATTGGCGCTAACAGTAAAGCCTCACCAAGCAAGAGCCGTTTTACCTCGTTAATTGCCTCATTTCTTTACTACTCTTTCAAGCTTTCATGTTGCAACGCTATACGTTTTCGCCTCGTTTGAGACAACGCATTGTTCCTGGCAATCCATCTCCTAGAAATCTATCCCGTTCAAGAGGTAATACTCCTATGTCACTGATTCGTTGGCAACCCTGGCAAGAAGTTGAAACCCTAAGCCGTCAACTTGATCAATTGTTTGCTGATTTCACTCCGGTCAGTCGTGCTGCTACCCCTGTTGCAAGTCCTTCAAAAACGTGGACACCCGCGATCGAACTTAAAGCAACCGACACAGACTTCGTTCTGCGTGCCGAGCTTCCTGGCATTGATGCCAAAGATCTAGATATTCAAGTGACCCGCAAAGGCGTTTCGATCGCAGGTGAGTATCGCTCCGAAACCAAGAACGAAGACGGCAAATTCTTCCGGTCTGAGTTCCGCTATGGCAGTTTCCGTCGCGTCGTACCCTTGCCTGTCGCCATTCAAAACGATCAAGTCAAAGCCGACTTTACGGATGGCATTCTCACCTTGACCTTGCCCAAAGTGGTTAACGATCGCCCCAAAGTAGTGAAAGTCAACCTGACAGGTACTACCGCAGAACCGGCCTTAGAAGCAAGCGAACCCACTCCTGCTGCACCTGAAGCTATTCAGACCGATGACCTTTGGGCAGAAAAAGCGGCATAGGATCAGGAAGTTTTGAGTTCGTAGTTTTGAGTTTTGAGTTCGGAATTACAACTTAAACCTCAAAACTCGAAACTCGAAACTCAAAACTCTCCTTTCTTTCCAACCGCCCAATCCCAGGTTCGGTAAATACGCCTTCATCAGAGCATCAATCGCGATCAGTATAGAGGAAGTAGAAAGGCGCATTGTGCGTAACGCGGTAGAACTGGAATTTTTCTTGTTAACCGTCTGCTCCAAGCCGATCGCGCTCACCTGCTCTGGCTTGACTGGCTCTGGCTTAACTGGCTAGGTGCCACCCCCCGTAATTATTCTCGTAAATTTGATGGAGCCGAAGCACTCATGGCAAAAGTTGTTGGAATTGACTTAGGTACAACCAACTCATGCGTCGCTGTGATGGAGGGTGGTAAGCCCACTGTCATTGCCAACGCGGAAGGATTCCGTACCACTCCCTCTGTGGTCGCCTTTGCAAAAAATGGCGATCGTCTCGTCGGTCAGATCGCGAAACGTCAAGCGGTCATGAACCCCGAAAACACCTTCTATTCGGTAAAGCGCTTTATTGGTCGTCGTTTTGATGAAGTGACCAACGAAGCAACCGAAGTCTCCTATAAAGTCCTCAACGTTAACAACAACGTTAAACTGGACTGCCCTGCTGCTGGAAAGCAGTTTGCACCCGAAGAAATCTCTTCACAGGTCTTGAGAAAGCTGGTGGAAGATGCCAGCAAGTACCTGGGTGAAACCGTAACTCAGGCAGTCATCACGGTACCTGCTTACTTCAACGACTCTCAGCGTCAGGCCACCAAAGATGCCGGAAAGATCGCTGGTGTCGAAGTCCTGCGGATCATCAACGAGCCGACTGCTGCATCGCTCGCCTATGGCTTGGACAAGAAGAGTAACGAAACCATCATCGTCTTTGACTTGGGCGGCGGTACGTTCGACGTTTCCATCCTGGAAGTGGGCGACGGCGTGTTTGAAGTGTTGGCAACCTCTGGTGACACCCACCTGGGCGGCGACGACTTCGACAAAAAAATCGTGGATTACCTGGCAGAAGAGTTCCGCAAGGCAGAAGGCATTGACCTCCGCAAAGACAAGCAAGCGCTGCAACGCCTGACCGAAGCGGCTGAAAAAGCCAAGATCGAACTGTCGAGCGTGACACAGGCAGAAGTGAACCTTCCTTTCATCACTGCGACTCAGGATGGTCCGAAGCATCTGGATACAACCCTGACCCGTCAGAAGTTTGAAGAGCTCTGCGCTGACCTGATCGATCGCTGCCGTATCCCCGTCGAAAACGCACTTCGTGATGCCAAACTCGACAAGGGCGCGATTGAAGAAGTGGTGCTCGTCGGTGGTTCGACCCGCATTCCTGCGGTGCAAGACCTGGTGAAGCGCATCCTGGGCAAAGACCCGAACCAGACAGTAAACCCTGATGAAGTGGTTGCGGTTGGTGCCGCTGTCCAAGCAGGTGTTCTCGCTGGCGAAGTCAAAGACATCCTGTTGTTGGATGTGACCCCACTTTCCCTGGGTGTCGAAACTCTGGGTGGCGTGATGACCAAAATCATCCCACGCAACACCACCATTCCTACCAAGAAGTCAGAAGTCTTCTCGACGGCTGTGGATGGTCAGAGCAATGTGGAAATCCACATTCTTCAGGGCGAGCGCGAAATGTCGAACGACAACAAGAGCCTGGGAACCTTCCGGCTGGATGGTATTCCTTCTGCTCCTCGTGGCGTGCCTCAGATTGAAGTCACCTTTGACATTGACGCCAACGGTATTCTTAATGTCGTAGCGAAAGACAAAGGCACAGGCAAGGAACAGTCCATTAGCATCACAGGTGCGTCGACGTTGCCGAAGGATGATGTCGAACGGATGGTGCGTGAAGCTGAGCAAAACGCGGCTACTGACAAAGAGCGTCGCGAAAAAATCGACCTGAAGAACCAGGCAGATTCGTTGTCTTACCAGGCTGAGAAGCAAATCAACGAGTTAGGCGACAAGGTGCCTGCTGCTGACAAGACGAAGGTTGAAGGCTTAGTTAAAGATCTGCGCGATGCGATCGCCAAAGAAGACTTCGATCAGATCAAGACGTTAACCACTGAACTCCAGCAATCGCTCTACAGCATCAGCAGCAACCTGTATCAGCAAGCCGGTGGTGACGCAGGTTCTCCCCCTCCTGGCGGCCCTGACATGGGTGGGCCTACCCCTCCCTCTGGCGGTGCTGACGATGATGTCATTGACGCTGATTTCACCGAATCCAAGTAGGCTTAGCGATCGCTAACGTGATTGCGATTTAAGTCCGGGGCTGATCGAGCAGCTTACGCTGTTTCGATCAGCCCTTTTTCCTTAGCAGCAGACACCAATTTCTTTAAACCATTGGCAGTCTAACTCTAGCGGTGCTTATACTTTTGCCAACTTTGCAAACTTATGAAAGCGGCAACCCAATCTGGCTAAACCAGGTGTGCTTATCGATATAACCGCGCTGGAAACGGATTTTGCCATCAGCAACATGAAAGAAACCACAGCCTCGCAGTGTATAACGCCTGCCAGTAGGCTGATTACCATCCAGTTCGCCTAAAAACGTGCCGCCACCATTCCACTCAACCATTGCCCACTCGCCATCCACAAAGAGGTTTTCAGCATGGGTGTAATTATCGGGAAAGGCGTTAAAGAAGGCGACAAAACTCTTAAGCAATGCTTCACGCCCCTTTAAAGGCTCACCCAAGGCGACTTGATGATTTATAGCGTCGTCGTGATAAAGCTCAATGAGAGCATAAGCATCACGATTGTTATAAGCGGCCAACCAGCTTTGAAGGACTTGCTCCGGCGTTTTCATTTCTGTTTCTGTAGGTCACGATCGTTGCAAACACACAGCACTTGAATCTTTCTCTAGCCGATCTGTTAGGGCGCGTCATCAATTAAGCCCCAAAACCTTTGTCATCAGCAGTTTCGCATCCGTTCCAACACATGAGGCCGGGGGCTGAAACCCTTGCTAGAAGTAAGGCGTAGCCGTAATTGATGACAGCCCCTAGCATCAAACACACAGGCTCATCAACGCCACAAAAGCTCAGCATGATGGCGAATGTGGTCTTCGACGAAGGTGGAAATGAAGTAGTAGCTGTGGTCGTAGCCCTCCTGCATGCGTAGCGTGACTGGCTGTCCTGCTTTGGCACACGCTTGCTCAAACACCTGCGGCATTAGTTGTTTTTCCAGGAACGTGTCGGTTGTCCCCTGATCAATCAAGATTGAGTGCTTGAGTTGCGTCGTGAGGACAAGTTCGCTGGCATCATACGATCGCCACGCCTTCTGATCTACTCCCAAGTAGTTGGTAAAGGCTTTTTGCCCCCAGGGCACCTGCATGGGTGCAACGATCGGCGCAAACGCAGAGACCGATCGATACTGGTTCGGGTTTCGCAACGCACAGACTAAGGCTCCATGCCCACCCATTGAGTGCCCAAAGATGCCCTGACGATCAACTTGCACTGGAAAATTTGCCGCAATCAACGCAGGCAATTCTTGCGTGACATAGCTGTACATGCGATAGTGCGATCGCCACGGCTCTTCAGTGGCATCCACATAAAAGCCTGCTCCCGTCCCAAAATCCCAGTCGTCATCCTCACCGGGAATGCCTGCCCCACGCGGGCTCGTATCTGGAGCGACCAAAATTACGCCGTACTTTGCCGCAAACCTCTGAGCACCCGCTTTTGTCATAAAGTTTTCTTCGGTGCAGGTTAACCCCGATAGAAAATACAGCACGGGTAAGGGTTCAGACTGCGATCGCCGCGGCAGGTATACAGCAAGCTTCATCACACCGTTGCAGCTTACCGACTGATGGCTATAGAAGCCAATGGTGCCGTCAAAGCAGCGAGATTGATTGATAGGGCTGAGTTGAGACATAGTGTGATCAATCCGGCTACTTGAGGTTTTAGGTCACTTACATCGCAATTTACACTAAACGATGTCTCTCAGCGAATGCCCTCGAATCAGCTGCGTAATATACATCCGTTCACACCGTTCTATAGCAAGCAATTTTATGGCAAACAATTAAGCCCACTCTTGCTACAGATGAGCATAGAGTGGGCTTATTGGGTCGCCGCAGGCTTAATGCCTAGTGCAACTGGTAACGCCAATTTACGGCACGCGGTTGAAGTATTGGGCGGCGCAGGACTGGAATCTGTCCATAGACCATACCGGGAAGTTGATGTCGCCAATTAATGGCGCGAAGAGTCATCGGCCTTGCGGGAGCAGGAGTGTAATCAAATTGTTGTGCGCGATAGATCAGGTTCATAGAATTCACCAGGTGTGTGTGCGAACGTAACCATTTATCTCTGGCAGCCCAATAATTAATATAGAGCGGTTTCGTGAGGGATTCTTGACAAAATACGCAAGCGAACTTCCAAGTCTGGAAAATCAAGGCAATAAAGTATCAAAAGCTACAGCACTTAGGTTAAGTTTCCCTTTTAAAAAGCAAAGTTGGACATTAAGAGCAGAAAGTAGAGACATGAATCTCGGACGCATGCGTGCCACGCCAGGTCAATGAGCGTATTAGGGCGCATTATCAATTCAGCTCAAAACCCTTTGGTATAAGCAGTGCTGCGTCCGTCCCAACACACCAGGCTAGGGGCGGGAACCCCTGCTGAAAGCAATGCGTAGCCGTAATTGATGGCAGCCCCTAGCACCTGCGTTCACCGCTTCCTCTTGCCCGGTAGCCTTCACCTTCTCTCAGTTATCCGTTCCTGATTCATTCCTACTGCTCCTCTAATGGGTCACCTGTGTTAGCATCTGTTAAACTCTTGTTTCAACAGAATCACAAATGGGCAAGGTTCTGGTGCTGAATGCGTCCTACGAACCGCTCAACATTACGAGCTGGCGCAGGGCAGTTGTTTTGCTCATCAAAGGCAAAGCAGAACAGGTTGAACACAACGGCAAATACGTCTATTCAGGTTTTCCGCTGCCAACCGTCATTCGGCTGCGCCATTACGTGCGAGTGCCCTACAAAGAAATTCCACTCACACGTCGTAACCTGCTCCACCGTGATAGCCATGCTTGCCAATATTGCGGCTATACCGGTGATGAACTGACACTTGATCATGTCATTCCCCGATCGCGTGGCGGCGGTGACTCGTGGGAAAACATTGTCACAGCCTGTGTGCGCTGTAACGTCAAAAAAGGTAATCGCACGCCCAAGGAAGCCAATATGCTGCTTCAAAATGCACCCCGTAAGCCGTACAGTGGCTTGTACTTTGAAGTGACAAAACACTTGAAAAACGGGGTGAATCAAGAGTGGCGTAAGTACGTGATCGGCATTTAGGTGCGATATATCTTCGTGATCTCCGTATGAAGTCTTTGCCGTAGAGTCTCCAACCTGTCTCATCTCAACTCTGCCTTTAGGCATAGCCTTCAGGAGGCTTAAAGGCAAGTCACTTTGTGCTTGAGTACTTACATCAGGCAGTGTACTCAAAATAGATATAGCGTTTGGCTTATGACGTTTTGCGTTTTTTTTGCGAAGATCGAACAAGTACCGATCGCATTCCGTCACAAATGAAGTCAGGCGGGCGATTGTCTAGAAGCTCCGCTTCATCCACCTCTTAACCAAACATGCACGATTCGCCTCCCTCGCTCGACAACTTGGTCATGCTTACAGAAGCGCATCCGCTCACTGCTCAAACAGCAGATGTTGAGCCGATCGATACTTTGCCTGTAGTGAAGCCCATTCAGCAGCCACTGCCGCATCAGTCTGTGCAGCCTTTTGGTTACGACATTCCCCGTTCTGCAGAACAGATTCAAAAGGTCGAGGCGTTTCGACAAACCCTGGAACGCCACCGGGGCGATCGTCATCTGCTAGTCCTTCAAGATTTTCCTGATCCAGACGCGCTGTCTTCTGCCTGGACGTATAAACTCATTGCGCAGAAGTACGACATTCAGTGCGATATGGTTTACGCTGGCACACTGAGCCACCAGGAGAACATCGCTCTGGTGAAATTGACGAATCTGCCCGTACAGCGCATGACCCCGCAAACGCTGAAAAGTCGAGATCTATCGAAATACCAGGGTTGCGCTTTATTAGACAACCAGGGAACTACGAGCCAACTGTTGCCGTCAGTGCAGGAGGCTGGTATTCCCATTACGGTTGTTATTGATCATCACAGTATGCAGGGAGACATCAAAGCCGAGTTTGTGGACATTCGTCCCTACACTCGCGCCACAGCAACGATCCTGACGCAATACCTACAGGCTGGTCTACTAAAACTTGACAGTAACACCAGTGAGCATGTGAAGTGCGCGACTGCCCTGATGCATGGTCTAAGGTCTGACACCAACGCACTGCGACAGGCTGGAGAAGAAGATTTTCTAGCCGCCGCTTACCTGAGTCGTTTTTATGATGCTCAGCTCTTAAATGCGGTGCTTCAATCGTCTCGATCGCGCCAGGTAATGGATGTGATTGAGCGATCGCTCAAAAACCGCATTGTGCAAAACAACTTTTCGATCGCAGGCGTGGGCTATTTGCGTTACGACGATCGTGATGCCATTCCCCAGGCGGCAGACTTTCTGGTTACAGAAGAGAACGTTCACACGGCTGTAGTTTACGGCATTGTGCATGACGAAGATGAAGAGCTAGAAGTCGTCATTGGCTCCCTTCGTACAAACAAACTCACCCTCGATCCAGACGAGTTCATCAAAGAAGCCTTTGGGCAAGATGCGCAGGGTCGCTTTTTCGGGGGCGGGCGATCGCAGGCAGGCGGGTTTGAAATCCCCCTCGGCTTCCTGTCTGGTTTTACCGAAAGCTCTGAATACGCCAAGATGAAATGGGGCGTGTTTGATTCGCAGGTGAAGCAAAAGCTCCTGCGGTTGGTGAATCCAGACCAGCACTATCCTAATGGGGTGAGCTGAGGGAAAGGATTTAAGGATGAAGGATAAAGGATAAGGGATGAAGGCTAAGTTTCAAGCTTTCTATACGACTCCCGCTTTCTAATTCAGAAGCGTCTGTCTCCATTCTCCCAGTTTCTAACTTTAGCCTTTAGCCTTAATCCTTTAGCCTTCTAAACTGCCTTCATCCTTTAGCTTTTAATCTCATGCCTGTTGAACTCTACCTCATTCGTCACGGGCTAGCTGGGGAGCACGGCAGCTATGCCAATGATGATGAACGTCCGCTAACGGATGAAGGCAAGCAAAAAACACGGCAGGTTGCCAAGCAGCTTCATGCACTCAAGCTTCGGTTTGACCTGATTTTGACCAGTCCACTTGTGCGTGCGCGTCAAACTGCCGATCTTTTGCTGGAAGCAAAGCTGGCGCATAACTTGCAGGAGTCTTCTGACCTTGCCCCTGGAGGTGATCTGACCACCTGGCTGATCTGGTTGCAAACCTGGCGATCGCCCCAAAATACAACGCTTGCTTTGGTCGGACATGAACCAGCCCTTAGCACCTGGGCAGAAACCTTGCTTTGGGGTGAAGCGAAAGGCGTATTGGTTTTGAAAAAAGCTGGTGTCGTAGGACTGACGCTGCCCGATCAACAGTCGCCGATCGGCAATAGTTCCTTATTTTGGCTCACGCCACCCCGGTTTTTGCTGTAGTAAAGTAGGGAGAACCGCGTCTTCCGATGCTTGATAGCTCACTTCTAATCAAGTATCCTAAAAATAGTAAGCACGCTAAGTAATGAGGTCAGCTCAGATGATTTCTCAACCCGTTGGGCAAGCCACGTCCGATCGCTTTCAGGCAGTCCTGGCTCCTCATGGGATTGGCTATCGCATTAAACTATTGTCGCAACTGTTGGCGCGCCGCTTTCAAGAGCGTCTTGATCAGTTTGACTTGACCATCTTCCATTGGGTCGTACTCTGCTGCCTTTGGAAAGAAGATGGCTTAGCGATTTCTAGCATTGGAGAAAAGCTCCAGCAGGTTGGCGGCACGTTAACAGGTGTACTGGATCGGATGGAAAGTCGCGGCTTGATTCGACGAGAGCGCGATCCCTACGATCGTCGTATCTGGCGCATCTGGCTCACCGAGGATGGACGCAAATTTGAGGAAATTCTACCGCCCATTGCGATGGAAATTCGTGAACAGGCGATGGAAGGGATGTCTAACAGTGAGCGCGATCGTTTTTCAGAGTTGCTGAATCGGGCCATTAGCAATCTGTCATAGCGCAGCTATTGATTCACCCTGCAAATAAGCCTCCAGACATCGTGCGGTAGCGCAAGTCAGGCTAAATGTACTCACTCGATCAGGTAATACCTTTGGAGGAAGCCATTCGTTTCCGTTGTCGGCAATTGTAGTAGGAACACCTGACCCAATTTCAGGCTCAGCTCTTCCTTAAGTGTTACATTCTCTTAATAAAAGTCTGGTAACCTGAAAAGTATCAGTAAGTTTGTAGCCAAAAACTACGCATGTGAATTAAATGGGTGCTTACTACATTTGACTCGCGCTCCTTCAATAGCGGTTAGCTTGCGCAACAGATTTGCCTTTTCGTTGTCTCCACATTTTCTCAACGTTCAGATTCTCAACATCAGATCACACCGTTTTTAGGTTAGGTAATTGCTATGGAACGCTCAAATGGTCAATCAGCGACTGGACGCGGGTTTAGTGTCCTTGAACCCGCACCGCTTGAGCCAATTCAAACAACTGAAGCGCTCAAAGAGTTGACGCCGAACGAGACGGACTCGGTTGCTTCTCGCCCTACCACGACACCTCCAGTTCCAACGAATGTAGCGCCCCCAAGCGCCGAGTCTCCAAATGCTGAGCCTCCAAGCGTTGAGCCGCCGCGTAAACGACCAATTAAGCTGATCTTAGCGGCGGCTGGCGTAGGGGCGATCGCAGCTGGAGCCTTTGGCTTTCATTGGTGGCAGTATGCCTCTAGCCACGAGGAAACTGATAACGCAACCGTAGCCGGACACATCCACCAGATCAGCGCTCGCGTACCAGGCACTGTGCAAAAGATTCTGGTTGACGATAATCAGCAGGTAAACGTTGGGCAACCACTGGTCGTGCTCGATCCGCGTGATTATCAAATTAAGCTTCAGCAAGCGCAGGCAGAATTAGCGTCAGCTCAACAGAAAGCTAATTCTGCTCAAATCAATATTGCACTCTCCGCGAAGACCGCTGAGGCAACCACGACCCAATCGCAGGGTGATTTAGGCAAGGCGCAGGCGTCGATCGCCCAGGCACAGGCTCAAGTGGCAGAAGCGCAGGCAGGCGTACCCCAGGCACAGGCGCAGCTAGAAGAAGCCAAAGCAAATTTGCAAAAGAATCAAGCAGACTACAAGCGCTACGACGAGTTGTATAAAGAAGGTGCAGTCGCAGCCCAGCAGCGAGATGCGTCTCTTCAAGGTTATCGGGTGGCGCTAGCCCAAGAGCGTGCGGCTGAAGAAGCGGTACGGCAGGCTCAAGCAAAAGTAGCGCAAAGTCAGCAAACCGTTGCGACGGCTCAATCAGCCCTTAGGTCTTCTCAAGGTGGGCTTCAGCAAGCCGATGCTAAGGTCATTCAAACGAAGGTGAGTCAGAGCGATTTTGGTACCGCCAAGGCGGCGATCGATCAGGCTCAGGTAGCCCTCCATAATGCTCAACTCCAACTCTCCTACACCACGATCACCGCTCCTAGCGATGGGCGAATTGGGCGTAAAACGGTTGAAGTGGGACAACAGATTCAAGCCGGGACACCGCTGATGGCGCTTGTTGATAACACCTACTGGATCACTGCAAACTTTAAGGAAACCCAGCTTGAAGCGATGCGCCCAGGACAGCCTGTGGAAATTAAGCTTGACTCCTTTCCACACAAAACATTCACGGGTCATGTCGATAGTCTTTCACCTGCGTCGGGTGCTGAGTTTGCCCTCTTACCCCCCGACAATGCGACGGGCAACTTTACCAAAGTTGTGCAGCGCGTGCCTGTAAAAATCGTCTTTGATGCCGACAGCATTAAGGGCTATGAGTCGGTGATTACCCCAGGCATGTCAGCTGTGGTGACGGTGGCGGTGAAGTAGGAGGGAGAGAGTTGTTAGTTGTTGGGTGTCAGTTGTTAGAAGTAGTCAGGAGCGGCTCATGCACTAACGACGCTAGCGGTTGCCCAGCAATCAGCCATGCCGTTCGCAGAGCATTTCGCAGGAAAGGCTTTACAGCCAAAAACCAACAACTAACAACTAACAACTGGTTCAACTCAAAACTCACCCCCCTCTGTAATTGATGTGACAAGTAGATGAAAGTCGATGAATGTTGGAATTGAACGTTTGAAGCCGATGTTGCGTGCTCTCGGATCGCGCAACTACCGGCTTTTTTTCTTTGGTCAGGGTGCGTCACTGATTGGTACCTGGATGACGCAAACGGCAACGATTTGGCTGGTGTACCATCTCACGGGTTCAGCGCTGATGCTGGGGGTTGTTGGTTTTGCAAATCAGTTCCCTAACTTTGTGCTGACGCCCTTTGCAGGCGTGTGGGTCGATCGATGGGATCGTCATCGCACGATCGTCATCACGCAAATTCTCGCCATGATCCAATCATTGGCGTTGGCAGCGTTGGCGCTGACAGGAACCATTCAGGTCTGGCACGTGATTCTTTTGGCAGCCTGCCAGGGGGCGATTAATGCGTTTGATATGCCTGCTCGCCAGTCGTTTGTGGTAACAATGGTCGATCGGCGAGAGGATTTGAGCAACGCGATCGCCTTGAATTCGTCCATGTTTAGTGGTGCGCGGTTGTTGGGACCTGCGATCGCGGGGTTAATCATTGCGGCAACCAATACGGGCGTTTGCTTTTTGATTGATGGCCTTAGCTACATTGCCGTCCTTGCTGGGCTGCTCGCCATGCGCTTACCACCCCAGCCATCCACGATCGCCAAACAGCCAGAAACCCTTTGGTACAGCTTGAAAGAAGGCTTTGACTATGCGTTTGGCTTTCAGCCCATTCGGTCAATCCTGTTGCTCATTGCACTGGTTAGCCTGGTGGGGATGCCTTACATGACGCTGGCACCGATCTTTGCCTCAGAGATACTGCATGGTGGCCCCGAAACGCTGGGCTTTTTGATGGCGTCGTCTGGATTAGGAGCCCTTTTTGCGGCGGTTTATCTTAGTTCTCGACCGAGCGCCCTGGGATTAAGTAAGCTCATTGCGATCGCCCCTGCCATCTTTGGTGGCGCGTTGATTGTCTTTGCGCTGTCTCATGTGCTGTGGTTATCGATGCTGGCAGTGCTAGTGGTCGGCATGGCGTTAGTGCTTCAGCACACGTCTGGTAATACTGTTCTCCAAACAATCGTTGAAGATGACAAGCGCGGTCGAGTGATGAGCTTCTACATGATGGCATTCACCAGTACCGTCACATTCGGTAACCTGATAGCAGGGAGTCTTGCAACTCACATTGGTGCGCCCAAGACCCTTATGATCGGTGGTCTTCTTTGTATTGGAGGTTCGCTATTGTTTACTAAACAGCTACCGGAAATGCGGCGATCGATGCGCCTGGTTTATCGCCGGATTGGGTTGCTGCCACAGGTGGATTCTTGATCACGTGAAACATTGCTAGCTGGGGTTGAGTAGACTCCGCATTCGTTCTTATAAGCTTCATTGCCCTTCCAATTCTATTCATTCTTTGCTGGGAGGTCTGCCGTGGCAACGTCGATGACAACTCAAGCGTCAGCATCCGATCGCGTCTCCTTTAAGACCTGGGTTGGCGTCTGCGGCACGATGTTAGGTGCATTCATGGCGGTGCTGGATATTCAGATCACCAACGCTTCACTGAAGGATATCCAGGCAGCTTTGAGCGCCACGTTGGAGGAGGGTTCCTGGATTTCAACCTCCTACTTGGTGGCTGAAATTGTAGTCATTCCGCTGACAGGTTGGCTCTCCCAGGTCTTCTCGACGCGCCGCTATTTGCTGGTGAATGCAAGCTTTTTTGTCTTCTTTTCGGTGTGCTGCGCCTGGGCATGGGATTTGCCCTCAATGATTGTCTTTCGGGCACTCCAGGGGTTTACTGGCGGGGTACTCATCCCAATGGCGTTTACGGTCATTTTGACCATGCTGCCACCCCGCAAACAGTCGACCGGCTTAGCAATGTTTGCAGTCACGGCTGTGTTTGCCCCCTCGATCGGTCCCACCTTGGGCGGTTGGCTGACGGAAACCTTTAGCTGGCACTACGTCTTTTACCTGAACATCATTCCTGGTGCGCTGCTGATTGCCGCCGTATGGTATGCCATTGATGCCAAGCCCATGAAGCTGGAAATGCTCAAGCAGGGCGACTGGTTCGGCATTTTGGCAATGGCGATCGGGCTGGGATCGCTGCAAGTGGTGCTGGAGGAGGGCAGCCGCAAAGACTGGTTTGGGTCGCAGTTGATTGTGCGACTCACGGCGATCGCGGTCATCTTTCTCGCCATCTTCTTCTTCATCGAATTAACGCGCAAAAAGCCATTTATCAATTTGCGGTTGATGACCCAGCGCAACTTTGGGCTGGCAAGCATTGTCAACATTTCGCTGGGCTTGGGGCTATACGGTTCGGTCTACATCATGCCGCTTTACCTTAGCCAGATTCAGGGCTACAACGCGATGCAAATTGGCGAGGTGCTGATGTGGGTTGGCATTCCTCAGTTATTTTTAATCCCATTTGTCCCCAAGCTGATGCAGCGCTTTGATATTCGGCTGATTATCGCGGTGGGTGTGAGCCTATTTGCCATCAGTTGCTTTATGAACTCGTCGCTGACGAACCTGACGGCGATCGACCAACTGCGCTGGTCGCAACTGGTACGCGCGTTGGGTCAACCGTTGATTATGGTGCCGTTATCCTCTGTAGCAACGGCAGGACTACCCAAAGAGCAAGCAGGTTCAGCGTCCGGGTTGTTCAACATGATGCGAAACCTTGGCGGTTCCATTGGGATTGCGGCGATCGCAACCTTGCTCACTCAGCGTGAACAGTTTCACTCCAACCGCTTAGGTGAAGCTGTTTCCATGTATAACTTTGCCACGCAAGAGCGGATGAATGAGATGACGCAGTATTTCATCAGTAAGGGGGCGGATCTGGCGACAGCGCAGAATCAAGCTATAGGTGCGATCGCCAATGTGGTTCGTCGTGAAGCATACGTCATGGCCTACAACGACTGCTTCTATTTCATCGCCTGTGCGCTGCTATTAAGCGGATTGGCCATCATGTTCCTCAAAAAAGTCAAAGCAGGCGGAGCAGGGGGAGGACATTAGGGGAGGGATAAAGGATGAAGGATGAGGGATAAAGAGTTTTGAGTTTTGAGTTTTGAGTTTTGAGTTTGTGAGTTAAATGAGCGGTTAGTGGTCAGACATCCGACTCCCCACTCCCCACTCCCTACTCCCCACTCCCCATCTTCGCCCTATGCCTCCCGCCTTCCCAACGGCAATCATCACCCCTATCAGTTCGGTTCCACGACTCCTCTTTGATCAATAATCTAGATACCGTCATAGTAGGAGTTATGAGGCAGGGTATCCTAACATCGGGTATCGCTGAGTGGACGTGAACTTTGTGCCTAAATGGTTATTGCCAACCTTAAGTGAAATCCTGGCGCTAAACGATCCGACCTGGATGGTTCAGTTTGAGTCGCCGTCAGCTCACGCTACCCGTGCCGAGCCAACGGGGCAGCATCGTGCGGGTCGTGTTGCGTTGCAACGGGTGCGGGCAGAGCGCGAGTGGTCAGGCGCGATCGCGGCCTTGAATGTGATGCTGCAAAAGGTTGTGGAAACACAGGAAGCGATCGGCCCCGAACCCACCACTCATGGTTTTATTCTGTCAGGGCCATTGCCGATCATTAGTCACCCGTCGCTTGTTGGCAGTTTTTCTACCTGGTCGCTTACGGCTAACCCACTACACGTTTCTGCCTGGTTGCCGCTACAACTGCTTCCAGCTACTGAGAATCCTTTGACAGCAAGTGCAGATTCTTCTACAGAAAAACCCACAACAGCTGCGCTGCCTCTACTTCCAGGTGACCCCTTAGCCGCCGAGCAGTTCTGTCTGGTGCTAACACCGCAGTTTAGCCTGGTCTTAGTGTTAGGGGAATCACCAACGGGCGACCCGGCATTTATATTTTCGTTTATGCCAGAGGTAGTGCAGCAGGCGTGGAATGCCATTCGTCCCCGCATTCTGCTGATGAATTCCGAACAGATTGATCAGTTAGATGAATTGGCAGAGCAGTTTGCACCGATCACACCGGATTATCTGACAGTGACGCAATTTAGTCGGTTGATGCTGGCCCATCTGCCAGAGCCGTTAGAAGAACTGCGCTCTGAGAAAGTCGATAATCAGACTGCCACCCCAAAGCAAGACTTGAGCCAGTCGCGTCATTCAATGATGGCGCAAGCGTTTATGGAGACATCGTACCAGCAGGCAGCGCTTCCTCCAGCCGATTTGACCAGTCCAGATGTTGAACTCTTGCAGGCACTTGCTCACGAAATTCGTACACCGCTCACAACGATTCGGACTCTGACTCGATCGCTCCTCAAACGTACCGATCTTCCCCCTGATGTGCTGAAACGCCTGGGTATCATTGATCGCGAATGCAGCGAGCAAATCGATCGCTTTGGTCTCATCTTCCGAGCCGTTGAGTTGCAAACGTCCCCGACGCGTCATAGCAAGATGTCGCTCACCCGCACGTCTCTGGCGCAGATGTTCCAGCAAAGTATTCCGCGCTGGCAAAAACAGGCGAGCCAACGGCAACTCACACTGGATGTGGTCTTGCCACCCTACATGCCCACGGTGGTGAGTGACCCAACCATGCTAGATCAAGCGCTCACCAGTCTCATTGAGCGGTTTACCCGCAGTCTGCCAGGGGGCAGCCACATTCAAATTGACGTGGTACTGGCAGGCAATCAGCTTAAAGTGCAACTGCAATCCGAGCCAGATGCGGATATGGCGGCTCGTCATCATCACCGTCCGTTGCTGCGATCGCTCGGACAATTGCTCGTATTCCAACCCGAAACAGGAACGCTGAGTCTGAATCTGGCTGTGACTAAAAGCTTATTTCAAGCGCTAGGGGGCAAGCTAGTTGTGCGCGATCGTCCCCAGCAAGGTGAAGTGATGACCGTCTTTTTGCCTTTAGAAATGGGGAGCGCTGACGTGCTGGATATTTGACCTCTGGAAGTTATATACCCAACATGCAATTCCTACAACGGTGAGATCAGACCTTTTAGTACATCGGCACTGCTTGCGAATTGCGCTCAATTCTCTGAATAGGGCTGTAGTAAAGAATTTTATCTCTTATGGGCGAGAACTCCGTGTTCCGATCGGCTGTGTTAGATTGAGCATAATCTTTTGCAGTCTCTCCTTTAGCTCGTACTATGGTAGTCACGAAACGTGGACTTGTTCTAGCTTCAACAGCAGTCGCAGTCAGTGCAGTCACCATTACAGGAGCGGGCATTCACCTGTCTCAAGGTCAAGCCTTCTTTCAGGAAAGTCCGAAGGGACTTATCGACGAAGTCTGGCAGATTATCGATCGCACCTATGTCGATGGCACCTTCAATAAGGTGGATTGGAAGGCAACCCGTACTGAGTATCTGAATAAGTCCTACGCGAATAAAGAAGAGGCCTACAAAGCAGTGCGGGAAATGCTCAAGAAATTGGGCGACCCTTATACCCGCTTTATGGATCCGCAAGAGTTTAAGAATATGCAGATTGACACCTCTGGAGAACTCTCTGGGGTAGGTATTCAACTTGCGGCAGACGAAAAGACTAAAAAACTAACGGTCATTGCACCGATCGAAGACTCGCCTGCGTTTTCGGCAGGTATTTTGGCAAAAGATATCATCACTAAAATTGATGCCCAAAGCACCGAAGGCATGGATGTCAATAAAGCTGTAACCCTCATCCGGGGGACTCCCGGTACAAGCGTTAAGCTCACTATTCAGCGGGGCGATAAGCAGTTAGAGTATCAGCTCAAACGAGCCAAAATCGAGATTCATCCGGTGCGATCGGCCTATCAAAAAGATGCCGCGCAGGGTGGGGTTGGCTACATCCGGCTGGTGCAATTTAGCGCCAATGCGCCTACTGAGATGAAGAACGCAATTCAGAAGCTAGAAAAGCAGAACGTGAGCGGGTATATTCTCGACCTGCGCTCCAACCCCGGTGGACTGCTGTTTACCAGTATTGAAATTGCGCGCATGTGGCTTAAGCAAGGTGCCATTGTCTCTACGGTCGATCGCCAGGGAGAACAAGAGCGAGAGCAAGCAAACAACCGCGCGTTAACCGACAAGCCGCTGGTGGTTTTGGTTGACGGTGGTTCTGCCAGCGCCAGCGAAATTCTTTCCGGCGCACTGCAAGATAACAAACGAGCCGTTCTGGTGGGCACCAAAACCTTTGGTAAGGGATTAGTGCAGTCGGTGCGTGGACTGGGCGATGGCTCTGGCTTAGCGGTGACGATCGCCAAATATCTAACGCCTAATGGTCGCGATATTAACAAACACGGCATCGACCCAGATGTGGAAATTAAGCTGTCAGATGAACAACGACAGGCCCTGAGCCGCGATCGTGAAAAGATTGGCACTTCGGCTGATATGCAGTATGCCAAAGCGCTCGAAGTGCTGAACCAACGCATCAAAGCACAACAACCAACCGCACCCAAATCGTAGGGCGCTTGTATGCAAATCGACTGACGCTTTAGTCGTCGGGATTAGCCGAAGCGCAACAGTCAAGCACCCTCAACGCCACCAGGAAGCTCGTGGATCGAGAGATTCGCACCACCAGCGGCAGCATCAACTCGTGCCTGCCAGCCCACAAACTGTCCGGTCGAAAGATTATCTGCAAAGATACCCACGCGCAAACTGATTTTTGTGCCCATCGGCAGCATCAGAGCGGTACATTCCGCAAAGCTGAAACCTGAGTAGGGAAGTTCTCCTAGCGCTGATAACCGTACCACCGTCTGGCCCAGACGCACCGTATGCGTTTTAACTCCAGGATCCGGTGAAGGGGTTGGTGGAATCTCAATAAACAGGGCACCCATCACATCGATCGTGGCATTTGGGTTTGCCTTGCGAAGCGCTCCAGCCACGTAGAGAGCACCACAAATCACAAAGCGGCCTGAGCGTTGAAGCGTCACTTCTCCTGTTTGGGCATTCAGCGCCAGAACCTCAGCGCCAGCACTGTTGCTTGCAAGGGTGCTTAAGCCAGTAATGCCATAGCTCGTATTTTTGCCCGCGATCGGAGTAAACGGTTGTGGCACCTGAGGCATGGCATATTCACCCCATGCAGGAACAGTCGTAATCTCATTCACGGCTTACGGTCCCCCAGCGATCTCGTGAATGGAGAGATTCGCACCACCCGCGGCGGCATCTGTGCGGGTCTGCCAGTTGAGAAACACCCCTTTCGTCAAGTTATCGGCAAAAATGCCCACTCGTAGGCTCACTTTCGTTCCCGCAGGCAACATCAACGTTGTACAGCCCGTAAGGCTAAAACCGGAGTCCTGTAAATTGCCGTCTGCGCTCAGCGGTACAACGTATTGCCCTAGCCGCAGTTCGTGGGTGCTAATGCCAGGATTAGGGTCTGGATTCGGTGGGATGCGAATCACCAGGGCACCCATGATATCCACTGTGGCATTAGGGTCGCCCTTTTGAATGGAACCCTGAACATAGGTGGCACCACACACGATAAACCGTCCAGTTCGCAAAATGGTAACCTCGCCCGTCTGAGCATTGAGTTGCAAAACAGCATTGCCAACACTGTTGCCTGCAATGTTGCTCAAGCCAGTGATGTTGTAGCGAGTGACTTTGCCCGCGATCGGCGAGAACCGCTGTGGCACTTGAAGGATGGTGTACTCACCCCAGGCAGGGGTCGCCGCTTGATTTGAGTCTAGAGCCAATAGCGTTTTCCTTACTGATGACAGCACTTCTGATTAGTGTAAAGCCACCGCACCACTTCGTTAGATTCATCCACATTTTACTATCGCGATATATCGGAATACATCGCGATATATCGTATACTAAAGAAAGTTACTTGGTATGAGCCCATGTTTAGACACTTTCGCTCTCACTTTCACACCCCTGCCTGGGCAGGCGCTAACGCTGACGAATCCATTGCCCGTCCGTGGTTTCAGCATGGCAGACGCTCTCACGGCAAACGCTTCATGGAAGAGATGTTTGGCTTTGGCGGTGACGATGAACCCCGCACTCGTCGAGGAGACATCAAATTTCTACTGCTGGAATTACTGGCAGAGCAACCCAGCCACGGCTACGACTTAATCAAGCGCATGGAAGCTCGTTATGGCGGTTTTCGTCGCCTGAGTCCGGGCTCTGTGTATCCCACCCTGCAACTGCTTGAAGATGGAGGCTACGTGATCAGCGAAACCGCAGAAGGCAAGCGGGTCTACACGATTACAGATGCAGGCAGGGAATTTTTGGCCGAACGCGCCCAGCAGGAACCGATCGGCGCTCCCTGGGAAACATTCAGAACCAAACCTCAAGAGTTCAATCAACTCCGGCAAGCAGCGATGGAGCTAGCAGGTGCCGTTATGCAGGTTGCTCGAAGCGGCAATTCCGATCGCATGAACCGCGTAAAGGAACTGCTAGAGCGCACCAAGCGAGAAATTTACGCCATTCTGGCAGAAGAATAGGTTGCTAAACACTCGTGAAGCGATCATTCCACTGGCCTTTGCTTTTAATAGCCTTCTCCGCTCAATCCACTCTGACCGAAGGATAAACGCAGTCAAAACCGGGATAGTGCTAGAAAGGGCGGAGTGACGAGAGGGCAAGAGCGTGCGAAAGGCCTACATTCACACGCTCTCATCATCCCACGCTGCATCTCTATCCTTTCTAAACGGAACTATCTGGGGGCAAATGGAATCAGCCGTTGCATTCCGGTATCTGATGCTTCAACACCATGCACGATCGTTAGGATGACGCCCTAACCTTCGGACATGTTGGCTTCAACGACATTCAGCGCAAAACTCTGGTAAGCGCTACCAATTTGCTTTGCCATCTTGTCGGGAAAAACATGAAAATCTCCGGCTTTCAACGCTTCTAGAATGCCCTCTGCCACTGATGTAGGGGATTCTGCAATAGCAGTCATACCGGCCGCATCACCCATATCGGTCGCGATCGGTCCTGGATGAACACTTAAAACAAGCGTCCCTTGCTGCCCCAGTAATTCGCGCAATGCCTGGGTAATCGAATAGGCAGCAGCTTTTGAAGCAGAGTATGTCGTAAAATCTGAGAACGTTTTCATTGAAACCACAGAGTTAATCTGCACAAAAACGCCTCCCCCATTTGCTTGCAGCACCGGAGCAAACGCTTGAGCCATATGGATCAAGCCATACGCGTTGATCTTCATTAAAAATTCGAGCGACGCGATCGCATCGTCAGACAACGGTGTAGCAGCCTGCAACGCGCCTCCGTTATTGATAACAACCTGCACATCTTGAGCGGTTTGGGCAGCAGCAGCGATCGATTGAGCATCCTCTAAATCAATCCGTACAGGCACCACCTTGTCACCATATTTTTCAACTAATGGAGCGGCATTTTCAAGCTTTCGAACCGCTGCATAAACTTTAGCCGCTCCATGTTCAAGAAAGGACTCCACAATTGCCTTACCGATACCACGATTCGCACCCGTCACCAGAACAATTTTGTCTTGAATGTCGTAGGTCATTTGAATGCCTCCTTGCTGTTTACAGTGAATCGAAAACCTTAACTGATCGGTCTAAATTAAGGCAAAAAAATTAGCCACCCTCTAGTAGTGAGCCAGTGGCTTCTACCGCTCCTTCTAACAAAGCACCGTCATCCATCACACGACCAAGCAATGCCATCCCCTGGGTTGTACAGAGCAGTAACCGAGCGATGTTACGTGGATTTAACCTGGAACTGATTTCTCCGGCTACCTGCGCACGAGTTAGAGTGGCTGCGAAAACATCTTCTATTTGCTGTAGATAGTCCCGCATCACTTTCGCGATCACTTCATCGTCTGTATTGAAATCAGCAATGTTAGTACCGAGCATACAGCCACAGCTACCGGGCTTGCTGTGTAAGTCCTGCAAGTCTCTCAGCAAGTCCTTCAGGTTTGCTAAAGGAGACCCATCAGCAGACAGGCGATCGCGCATTTTCAAAACCGTGGTGTGAGCATAGTGCTCCAATGCCTTCAGAAAAAGCGATTGCTTATTGCCAAAGGTGTCATACAAGCTTTTTTTGCCAATCCTCATTCCTTTGAGCAATTCGGAAAGGCTGGTGGCTTCGTAACCATGCGCCCAAAACACTTCCATTGCTTTAGCTAAAGCAACGTCTGGATCAAATTGCTTTTCAGGACCACGAGTCATCGGATGACCTGCTTTTCAACCACAATCCAACGCTAACATAACTTAAACCGATTGGTCAAAGTTTTGGTATGCCGATTTCTGGCGACCCTTGAATGCTTCAGGGCAAGGTCTGCTTCAGGGACAGCGCTTGTTTTTTGCTCTATCAGCCCAATTTAAGGACAACAAAGGTGGAGGAAAACTGTATTCCAAAGTTGCACGTGGGGCGACTAAATCGCAGTAAGCGATCGAGCACCCCAACATTCAACTAGTTGGAAAGACGCGTTGAGCAGTTTATAGAACGCTTGCAGTACTGTCACCTAAGCCAATGGTGCGCAGAAAAGAGAGAATCCCAGACGCCCTATGGGTGGAAAACTCATTCATTTTTGTATTCCACAGTGATAGTTTCAATCACTCAGCTCAGCGACGGTCTTGGATTAAGTGGAATGGCTCTACTATTACCATCACTTATAGCAACTGTTGAAGAACCACTACAGAACGTCCCACGACAGGGATAGTCTGGCCATCCATCAAAACGCGCTGGTCTTGAATGAAGCGTGACAGTTTCGTATCAATCACCATCTTCCATTTCTGATGAGAAAAGCCATCAGGTAAAGCAAATTCGATCGTTTCCCAATGTGCATTGAAAAACAGTAGAAAGCTATCATCACTAATCTTTTGTCCCTGAGGACCGGGACTAGGAATCATGTTGCCGTTGAGAAAGAGTGCGATCGACTTCGCGTAGCCTACATCCCACTGCTCTTGGGTCATCTCACTGCCATCCGAGTTATACCAACCAATATCGGGCACCCCACGAATCGCCTGCCCCTGAAACCACTTGCGCCGTCGAAAAACAGGATGTTGCCGCCGGAAATAGATCAGTTCTCGGCAAAAATTCAATAGCTCTGCATTTTCTTGCACTAAATCCCAGTTGAACCAGGAAATTTCACTATCTTGACAATACCCGTTATTATTGCCGTTCTGGGTACGCCCCAGTTCATCACCACCCAGCAGCATAGGAATGCCCTGCGACAGCATCAGCGTGGTCAAAAAATTACGCCGCTGCCGTTCCCGTAACTGTAAGATGTCCGGGTCATCCGTTGCTCCCTCAGCGCCACAATTCCAGGAGCGGTTGTGATTTTCGCCATCGCGGTTGTCTTCACCATTGGCCTCATTATGCTTCTCGTTGTAGCTCACAACATCATTGAGCGTGAAGCCATCATGAGCCGTAATAAAGTTAATACTGGCATTCGGTCGCCGTCCATTCTGTTGAAAATACAAATCAGGACTGCCCGTGAGACGGTAAGCAAACTCACCTAGCGTTTCATCTTCACCACGCCAAAAATCACGCACGGTATCCCGATACTTCCCGTTCCACTCTGACCAAAGCACTGGAAAGTTGCCAACCTGATAGCCGCCATCACCAACATCCCACGGTTCAGCAATCAGCTTCACATCTGCCAGTACCGGGTCTTGATGAATAATGTCAAAGAAAGCCGCCAGACTGTTCACCTCATAAAGCTCACGCGCCAACGCAGAAGCTAGATCAAAGCGAAAGCCATCAACATGCATTTCGGTTACCCAATAACGCAAACTATCAGTAATCAGCTTTAAAACTTGTGGATGGCGCACATATAAGGAGTTTCCGCAGCCCGTAAAATCCATGTAGTAGCGCTCATTCCCTTCCACCAAGCGGTAATAGTTGAAATTATCGATGCCCCGCAGAGAAAGCGTTGGGCCAAGATGATTGCCTTCGCCCGTATGGTTGTAAACAACATCCAAAATCACTTCGATACCCGCTCGGTGGAGCGCTTTGACCATTGACTTAAACTCGACAACTTGCTGCCCCAACGTACCACTGGCGCTGTAGCCCGAATAGGGGGAGAAATAGTTAATCGAATCGTAGCCCCAGTAGTTCTTCAAGCCTTTGTCAGCAAGATAGCCTGGGTGAGCCAGAAAATGATGGATCGGCATGAGTTCCACAGCCGTGATGCCGAGCCGCTGTAAATGTTGAATAGCAGCCGGATGTCCCAGACCCGCATAAGTGCCACGCAGCGCCACTGGAACCTCTGGGTGGCATTTGGTAAAGCCTTTGACGTGCGTTTCGTAGATGATGGTTTCATGCCAGGGTGTGCGTAGTAAGGTATCGCCTTCCCAATCAAAGGTTTGATCCACAACAACAGATTTCGGCATTAAATGAGCGCTATCACTATCCGAAAATGATAAGTCTGCCGCTGGATCGTCCCACTTATAGCCTGAAGTTTCAGAACCAGGATGCACATCGCCATCAATAGCTTTGCCGTAAGGATCAATCAAAAGCTTGTGTGAATTGAACCGAAAACCTTTCTCTGGTTCATAAGGTCCGTGGACACGAAACCCATAACGCTGGCCCGGTCCCACACCCGGTACGTAACCATGCCACACAAAATTACTCACTTCCGTGAAGGGAATGCGAGTTTCCTGATTATCGCGATCGAACAAACAGAGTTCTACACCCGTCGCATGTTCTGAAAACAGCGCGAAGTTAGTGCCTTTGCCATTCCAACATGCGCCTAGAGGGTAAACATTACCAGGCCAAAGGGGAAGATACATGATGTTTACACCAACAGAAAGATGGAGTTCAAAGATAATTAGAAGCACACTAGTTCGCACAACAGGCCGTTCTGTCACGCGCTAGCGTTGCTTTGCAAAGAGTTTTGAAAAAATGTTAAGGATAAATACCGCTATATTAGACCTTAGCGATCCCGGTATTTTTTGCCCATCTATCTCAAGCTAGAGACAAAATCATCTTCTGCTTTGCTACCCGTATTGAATGCTTTGATATACCGATCAAACCAAACCATATCAGTAGAAAGGTTTATTATCTCTGTCTTTGATTGATCAAAGATCCTGCTCTTAAAGTTGCTACAGACTACAATCCAGCCATTATCAGAGGCGATGACTAAGCGGTTTACAATCATCTCGATCGCGTGAAGGGAAAGTGAAGGGTGGGCAGTTACGATCGTTCGCCAATATTACATGGGTACGCTAGGTAGTAGCCACTCTATCCAGTCTTGGCGTATAGCTCTGGTGCTTATGCACCCAGCGTTGGCACTTTACCGTAGCACCCTCATTTTTATGCTTTCAAGCGTCTTTGTGCTGCTGGTGGCAGCGGTCATCGTCGGAGCTTTTTTCTATCTTGCCTTTCAAGCAAAACCAACCAGAAACCAACGCGCATCAAATCGCTACCCATCTCAGCGTAGTCGAGTCAGCGGCAGAGTGAAACGTGAACTTTATGCACTGCTGAATGGCGATCAGGCGGCCGCTCAACGTCTTGTACAGCAAGCTCAACTACGGTATTCAGACCGTTCTGAGCAGTGGTGCTGGGAGAAAGTAATCTTTGATCTGAAGCGCGATCGACGAGCGTAAGCTATACGGCTTTCAACCATTACGGTGACAAACAATCTGCCTATAAATTCTCTATCCCTTGTGTGCGAGTAGACCGAATTACGTGTAATTGGTTGCACCTTAAAACGCCAGCTTCTCTTTCCCCGAAGCATCAACTACAGCTCTGCTGCTGAGCGCTGGATTCTTGATTGCTGGATTGTGCGTTAACAGCATCCCAATCGACCATCCGAGTTGGATCGTCTCCTAACACCTGCGGATCTCGCTCCACCGTAGATTGATGGGAATCATGCCAGTAATCGCGCTGTGGACGAAATGGCATCAGCAAAACACTCACAAGGGCATTGTCCTCTGGCTGAGTATACGCAGGAACACCAATAGCAATGGCTGCTTGAGGAATATTTAAGCGCAGGGTTTTGTGTAACCGATCCCACCAGGGGAAAATGACTGAGAAGTTGGCATTCGTTTCCTGTTGCACCTGAGAATGATGGATGCCATGCATTCGAGGCGTCACCAATATCCCATTCAATGATCGCTCCCACCACAATGGAAGTTTGACATTGCTGTGATGGAAAAGGGTGTTGAGTTGAAACACTAACTCATAAGCTGCAAAAGCGAAAAAGGATGCACCAATTAACCCAACTTGAGCCACCCGAAAAGCGGTTGAAAAGAGAATTTCAATGAAGTGAAAGCGAAATCCAGTGGAAACATCCATATCAGGATCGATGTGATGCACATTATGGAAACGCCAGAGCACCGAAAACCGATGGTTAGCTCGATGCCAGTAATAATAGGTGAGATCCAGCAGCAGAAAGGCAATGAAATTACCAGCCCAGTTCGGTAATCCTAGAAGATGAACCAGTCCAAAATGCCATTTTTCTGCCTGGTTCAAGGCAAATAAGGATGATGGTAAAACGGTCAAGCTGTTCATCACAAACGCCAGTAGTGTAACACAAGCATTGACAAGCAGTCGCTTTCTGAGGGTGTGGGTTTCATGGCGCAGGGGAATAATTCGCTCCAACAAAAATAATCCTGTGAAGGCGATTGCTGAACCGATAAAAATGAAGTTCATTTGCATCATGCTAAAAAGCTCCCCACCACCTGATCCAGGGTTTATACCAATCTACAATCCACCAGCAATAATCCAGCAGCAATCGCGTATGTAACCATTGCTTGGTCAATCTCAAAGTCAGAGCTGTTCTCAAAGTCAGAGCTGTGAACAACGCGAGGCCTTCCAATTCGCTTTCTCGCTACCCTGCTTAAGGGTAGTTCGTTTTGCCAAAACTCAGGCAACAAACGCATTTAGCTCAATTGATAGCTGCTAGCCAGATCTGCTCAACTCGTCTGCTGTCTGAATGTCTGATTTTTAGTCTCTAGCATCCATCCTCGAAAAGCGATCGCAAGCTAAGCTGCGCCTGGTAACAGTTCTACCTTAGCCCAACCTGATTGACGCTGATCAAACGCCTTTTGCCAAAATGTCGCTCCGCTTGCAGTCAGTTCAATCAGCTTTGCAGCCCTTAAATATGACAACAAACCTTACCTTCTCATTGCCTTTCTAGGAGGTTGCAAACTCTGCCCTTTTTTGAGACTCCTAGACTGCCTCCTCGACAATCGCTGTACCATGATCTTGGGTTTCCAAAGGGCTAGTGAGATGAACGAAGTAAATCAGTCGCTGCAAAACTTGGATACACAGATCGAATCTAGGGTGCAAGCGATTCGCGCCGATCGAGACTGGTGGCCATGTCGTCGTGGGTGCGATGCTTGCTGCCGCAATCTCGCCCATCCACCTGAGTTATCTCAAGCGGAGTGGGAAAGAGTTGATATGGCTGTAACAAGTCTTCCTGCTCCTGTCCAAGCGGCGATCGAGCAGCGCATTGATTCTCTACTGCAGCGAATTAGAGGGCAGGTGTTGAGTTCGGCAGTAGTATGTCCGTATCTCAATGCACAAGAGGGCACATGTTGGATCTATGATTCACGCCCGATTGCCTGCCGAACTTACGGTTTCTTTGCTGCCCGTGACCACAACCAATACTGTGAAAAGATTGAGACAGAGGTCAATACTCGTCAAGATGATGGCATTATCTGGGGTAATGCGGAAGCAATTCGCCATGATGTCGAACGAATCAGTAGCATACCCATCTTGTTTGAGCAGCACTACCACGATCGTGGTTTACGCCTCAATCGTTCTTGCGACAGAACCGCGCTTTGAAGCATACCACTCGCGTTGAGAAAGATGTAGAGATCGAAATGGATTGAAATCCGAAACCATTTCGATCCGTTAGTCAACCAAATTGGCTGAGAACCTTATTAGGGGTAGATTTCAGCAAAAGACGATCAGTTCCAGATTGGCAATCTGTCGCGGGTGAATTGAAGTGGTCAGTTTCGCTGCTTCAGTTCACCTGATTACGGACGAGGAGTGGCAAACTCGAAGGCGGTGACGCCCTATTCATCTGCCTTGCCAAGGCTTTGAAGGCATGTGTGCAATTGGCTCTGGATATGTTGAGTCTTAGGTGAAACAGATTGAACGGCGGGTTCAAATATCGGGAGCCAGTTGGCATCCAAATCATGCACCCCAGGTTATAGTCCACCGCTGCATTTATTTGAATGGCTCCCTCGATCCTTAGCACTTTTTCTCTCAAGAAGGTGACACGCTCCCAAAGCTTCTAAAGGATCTGCATGCTCCAAAAATAGTGGATGCCGTTGAGACAGCCACAGCAAACTTATACACAGTTCTGTTAACCTTCAAGCGATGATTTAACTCTAGATAACCCAGTAATGACTAGACCTTGCTGATTGAAACAGCAGTAGCAGGTCATACTCCTGACGAATATCCAAAAGAGAACGATCCATCAACGGTTCAAACTCCAGAAAGGGGAATAACTTTTTGCGATCGCGAGTCTTAAACCAAATCGGAATCAATTCTAGAACCACTCCCGGAAGCACGCTCAGAATTGATCCATACAACCAAAGCGTTCCCTTCTCCTTAATCATGTCTGCGTACATGACATCAACAGCAGGGGAATTTTTCATCTTGAGATAAGTCTGAAATGTACATTCACTGGTCCACCAAAATAGTGGCAGAATTTTTAGCTCATCAAACATTCCCGTATCGCACCCGTAGATCACATGACCCACATCATGGGCACGGAGAATTCTGGCAAAATCTGAGGGTTGAGTTGCCGGATCGGTGATGTGAGGATTGAGAGCATAATATTCTACAAGTCCTTCTCGCAAAGTTTGAGTGCTAGTTCTTTCGACGTAGCAAGGACACTGTTTCATGGTTCTATATTCGATACGATGCTGTATCGTAAATTATAATAGCATCCATGACCCATCCCAGTAAAAAATCACCCGGAAGACCCCGGAGTGCTCAATCTCATCAGGCAATGCTGCAAGCAACCTTAGAATTGCTGGCAGAGGTTGGTTTTGAAGCAATGAGTATTGAGGCGATCTCTACCCGCGCGGGAGTTGGCAAAACGACCATTTATCGACGCTATAACAGCAAAGCAGAATTGGTAGCCGATGCGATCGAGAGTATCCGGGAAGGGATTGTCATCCCTGACGCTGGGAGTCTTTGGGGTGATATGAATGCGCTCATTCAGAATGCGGCTCAAATCTCGCTCAACCCTCTGGGGCGACAAACGGTTGCCATGATTATCAGCAGTGCATCGAGTAATGCCGAATTTGCTCAAATCTACTGGACAAAATACTTACAACCCCGACGAGAAGCGTTTGCCGTTGTCCTGGAACGAGCTAAAGCAAGACAGGAAGTAAAGCCTGATTTAGATCCGGGTCTGGTTTTCGATACGATGAGCGGCATCATGCTCTATGCCATGATTTTCCAACCCACTCCTGAATCATGGGAAGCTTATGTACGCCGCTCGTTAGAGTTAATTCTCATAACTCCTTAAGTTTTGAAGAATGTTGAATATGTTCAATGGCCACCAATAACGCATTCAGCATCACTTCATAGCTTTCATCTGTAGAGCGATCGATCGTCATCAACTCAGACTGTTCTCGCATAATAAATCCATAAATTGCTGCATTCACCATTCGCATTACATCAATGAGAGCATTATGGTTTAAGCCTTGGAGATGCAAAGAAGTTTGCAAGAATTTGAGTGCGTCTTGCATCACCTCAGCTTCTTCTGGGTCAGTCGGTCGCATTTGATAATGCATCATGATGCGATAACGGGCAGAATGAGATCGCGCAAACCTTCGAGTCGCGCGCGCGCTCACACGAAACAATTCTTGCAAGTCTGTAATACCATCGGTTTGCTGCTGACATTCGGATAAATACTGCCGCCAAACGGTTAGAGCCACAGCCCGTTGGAGTCCTGCATTGCCTTCTAGATGCTTGTAGATAGCGGGAGGTTTAATGTTTAGCTCTCGTGCTACGCGATTTACGCCTAGTGCCGATTCTCCTTCCTGGTCAAGACAGGCGATCGCAGCTGCAATCACATCCTGTTTAGTCAGTGAATTCTCTTTCGTTGGACGACCCATAGCCATTCAACCTAAATGTACACAGTGAAGCTTAGTTAATGGTGTTAACTAAATAGGATATGATCAACCTTAACACTCAATTGAGGGAAGGCCATGAGCGATCTTGTGTTCAAGCCTGCGGTTGAACTGGCTCAAATGATTCGCGATCACCAAATCTCTGCGATCGAACTTCTAGATGCTCACCTGAAACAAATCGCTCAACACAACTCCAAACTCAACGCTATTTGCACGCTTGATGAAGAAAATGCTCGTCTTCGCGCCAAACAAGCAGATGAAGCACTGGCGAGAGGTGAGAACTGGGGAGCATTGCATGGCGTTCCTGTGACCATCAAGGACATTTTTGAAACGGCTGGACTTCGCACCACCGCAGGCTACATTCCCCTCAAAGACTACATTCCTCAACAGGATGCAACTGCCGTTGCCAGACTCAAAGCCGCAGGGGCGATCGTGCTGGGAAAAACCAACATGGCAGAACTGGCAGGGGATTATCAGAGTACTAATTCACTGTTTCCACGGGTAAATAATCCCTGGAATATCGAATATACAGCGGGAGGAAGTTCAGGCGGTAGCGCAGCAGCGGTAGCGGCAGGATTCTCCCCACTGGATATTGGAAATGATATTGCGGGTTCCGTGCGTCAACCGGCTCATTTCTGTGGTGTTTACAGCTTGAAACCAACCGATCGCCGCATTTCGACAGCAGGCATGATTCCCGAAGTTCCCGAAATGCCCTACTGCCTGCGACAAATGATGACCGTGGGATGTTTTGCGCGATCGCTCGAAGATCTCCGTCTTTGCTTTTCACTCATTGCTGGGACTGATCCTCGTCGTCCAGATGTTCCTCCTGTTCCTTTGGATCATCCTTTTAGTAAAATGTTGAGTGATTTGAAAGTTGCCTGGACTGAGCAGTGGGCAGAAGTTCCCGTTGCTTCTGACATCCGCACTGCAATGTATCAGGTGATCGAAACGCTTAGTCAGTCAGGTGTTCAAGCTCGCCCCTGGTTACCTGAAAACTTTGACGTGTCTGCTATCTTTAATCTCTACTCTAGAGTCGCAGTCTACATCAACCGCTATGCTCAGCCTGCCGATCGCTACAATCTTCAGCGCAGTGCAATGCAAGTTTTCCGTACAGCAACCGAAGGAGATAAGGCACTCCGAAAATTGGGCGATTTTAGTCGTGTCTTGCCTGAACTCTTGAATCCAAGTTTAAAGGGATATTTTGAGGCATTAACTGAGCGCGATCGCTTCATCGCTCAGCTTGATACGGAATTAGCCCCTTGGGATGTATGGCTCACTCCCGTTGCAGCAACTCCTGCCTTTACCCATTGTCCTGCATGGAGTGCGATCGACATTGATAGCAAATCCTATCCTCATGCCGTTGCCAACGGCGCTTACACAATGCCATTCAATCTAAGTGGACATCCTGCAATTGTCATTCCAATTGGACAAAGCAGCCATGGATTACCGATTGGGATGCAGATTGTCGGTAAACGGTGGAAAGAAATGGAGTTATTGGCAATCGCCCAACAACTTGACACTGTGATTGGTGGCTTTCGATCGCCACCAGGCTATTGAGCCACAAATTGCTTGCCACAATCCTTGCAGAGATAGCACTGCTTCCCCCGACGATAGCCATTTTTCGATAGCTGCTCGGATTGACAATGGGGGCACATCATTACTTTCATTACATTTCCTGACCGCTGATCGCCTATATACGGTTCCAAATATGAAACGAGCAATTCCTCAATTTGCTGGCTCAACCGTTGGCGGTGTGCCTCATCCCGACTGCGGAGGGCTGCCAGCATGACGGCATTGCTACTATGCACACACACTTCCGCCAGCAAATGATGCTGTTCCTCCGACAAGTTAGGATTTCGCTGTTTTAAGATGCTTGCCATGAAGGCGATCGCTTCATGGGTCATGCTCTCATCAATCGATTGGAAGATCTGGGGAGCCAGATAAAACTGGACAAACACCACTCGCGATACAGGCTGCTCAAATAAATCTGCTACGGCTGTTGCCAGCAAATGGATCATCTGACGCAGCGGCAGTTGAACAATAGTTGGGATGTCTACCTGTGCCCAAAAATTCTTGACACGCTCTGTATGGCGTAGCTCCATTGCTTTGAAGATGGCCGCCTTGTCTGGGAAGAATTGGTAGAGTGACCCGATCGCCGTTCCAGCCTTCGCCGCAATCATGTGGGTTGTTGCCGCATCATAGCCCACCTCATCAAACACCGCTGCCGCTGCATCCAGAATTTTCTCAACCCGTTCCTTTCCCCGTTTCTGTTTCGGCTGACGACGCAAATTTGACTGAGGACTTGACGAACGTGAATGTTCTGTCATATTTTGAAATCACACCATAAAACGTGACAGATTTTTCACAATTCTAGCAGTGGAGGACACGATGCGAACGATGCTTCCCGGTGCGCCCTGGTTGTTGGCGCACAAGTCGATGTTGAAGGTCAATCAGCCCCAAAAGGTTTCCCTATATGGCATGGACTATGTAATGTGGAAAGATTCAATGGATGAAGTCCACGCCTTGCCGAATGCCTGTCCTCACATGGGAGCAATGCTCTCCGAAGGGTGGTGCGAAGTGCAGAACGATGGTACAAGCACCGTTGTTTGTCCATTTCATGCGTTGCCGTTTGATGCTACAGGTCGTACGGTTCTACCCGGTTCAGGGAAAAAAACATTGTCTCTATTGAACCCTCTGGAACTCATCATTCAAGGAGATTTTATCTGGTCCTATGGCGGGTACGAACCCAAGGTGCCCATTCCTGCTGTAATGAATGACATTGCAGAACAATACGAGTTTGTGGGGCATACGGGCGATCGCAGTGTTGAAACCGATCTGCTAACCATGCTGCTGAATATGCATGACTACAACCATCAGAATGGCACTCATCGGGAACTGTTTCGTATCACCGAGGTTGAGTTTCATCAGTTCATTGACAATGGGTTGAATTCTCATGCATTTTATGACATGCCTACAGCGCCTTATACATTGGCAGAGAAGCTGAGAAAACCCGATTTATTTCTATTGCCCACGGCAATCAAAGCACACCTGGAAAACCACTTTCCCTCTCTGATCATCTTTCACGGTGAGATGCCATTAGGAAAGGCAGCGCAGTGCCATTTCTTTGTGCCCGAAGCCGAGAATCGCACCCGGACTTACATTCTGCTTTTTGGTCAAGCGAGTCATCCTGCGTTTAGAGTGTTTGGTAAGACTTATCTCAAATTCGGCAAGGTGGTGATTGATCAGGATGCTGATATTTTGGGTAAGATTTATCCCAACACTCCTCAAAAGGTTAAACTCAACAATGAAGTTGGGATGGATTGGGTACGCCGAAACTATGAGAGTTTTCCGCAAGTTGTAGAGCCAAATCTTTCTCGATAAAACCAAGTGACTTCACTGAATACGCTTGAGATGATTCTCTCCCCAATTGCAAAGTGCTTGTAGGACAGGTTTGAGCGTCAGACCATACTCCGTAAAGGAATACTCCACTTTTGGTGGCATCTCCGAATAGATCGTGCGATCGACGATCCCATCTTTTTCTAGTTCTCGCAATTGTTGAATCAACATCTTTTCTGTAATCTCCGGCATCAATCGCTTGAGTTCACTAAAGCGCTTTTTCTCGTCTTTGAGATGCCACAGAATCAAGATTTTCCATTTCCCACCTAACACTCTTAAGGTGGTTTGCACAAACACAGTGCCTTGAGTCGGTTCATTGGTCATCTACGCTACTTTTCCATCGCTTGAGGGGCTTACAAAAAAGTAAGTACTTCCGAAAAAGTTAGTAGGAGTATACCCTGTTCTTTGTTGTTGGTCATTGGTTGCCTTACACCACAAATGACGAATGACACATGACAACTCCCATCAGGACAAGACACAATGCAAATTCAAGATGCGATCGCATTAGTCACAGGGGCAAACGGTGGCATTGGGCAGTACTACATTCAAGGCTTACAAGCGGCTGGAGCGAATCGCATTTATGCAGGGGCACGCAACCCCGATAGCTTGAAGGATATTGTGGCAACCGATCCCGATCGCATCATTCCCATTCCCCTCGATATTACCGATGAAGCGTCGGTTAAAGCGGCGGCTGAGGCGTACTCAGATGTGAACCTCCTGATCAACAATGCTGGGATAGGATTTAATCAACGATTGGTCGCGGATCTTAATTTTGACAAAGCGAGATCGGAGATTGAGGTCAATTATCTCGGTACATTGCGAATGTGTTTGGCGTTTGCTCCAGTTCTCAAAGCGAATGGAGGAGGAGCGATCGTCAATATGCTCACCATTCTGGCAAAGGTCAGTTTTCCACTGAATGCGTCCTATTGTGCCTCTAAAGCAGCAGCTCTACTGGCAACGCAGGGAATTCGGGCTGAGCTTGCCTCACAAAAAACGCTGGTAGTTGGGGTGATGCCTGGCACAGTAGACACGAAGATGAGCAAAGACTTTCCACCACCTAAAGTTGCCCCGGAAGAGGTGGTACGGGCAGCACTTCAGGCAGTGATTGATGAGGTTGAGGATGTCTATCCGGGTGAACAAGCGCAGGAGATGCAAGCTCAGTTACTACAAGACCCCAAAGCGGTTGAAAAGTGGATGGCAGGAATTTTAGCAAGCTAATCTCTATGCCCCTCAAAATAAACTCCCTGTTTGTGAAAGCAACGCTGCTTTTGAGTAGCAGTCTTACCGTCATGGCAGGCGCGACGATCGCCCCGTCTCTCCCTGCCATGCGAGATTATTTTGCAGCGACACCCAATGCCGACTACTGGGTACGCCTCGTGTTGACGCTTCCAGCACTATTTATTGCGATCGGTGCGCCCTTTGTGGGTACGATGATCGATCGCTTCGGACGAAAACCGCTGCTGGCATTTGCCGTCTTGTTGTACGGGATTGCAGGCACGTCTGGTGCTGTATTAAACGATATTGAATTGATCCTGATCGGGCGAGTGCTACTGGGTTTGAGTGTGGCTGGCATCATGACCACAGCAACCGCCCTGATTGCTGATTATTATACCGGGGCAACCCGTGCCCAGTTTCTTGGCTTTCAGGCGGGCTTCATGGGATTAGGGGGCGTGCTGTTCTTATCACTAGGTGGCTTCCTGGCAGATGTGAATTGGCGGTTGCCATTCCTGATCTATCTCCTGGCATTGCTCATCTTGCCGCTCGTGGTGCTGGTCTTACCCGAACCCAACCGCACCGAAGCAGCTCAAAATTTGGGAACTGCTGTAAATGAGGTTTTTCCCTGGCTCATTGCAGGCTTGACGTATTTAGCCGCTCTCCTATCACAGATTGTGTTTTATCTGATTCCGGTACAATTGCCGTTTTATCTGAAGCAACTGGTGAATGCAACGGCATCGCAGAGTGGATTGGCGATCGCTCTCGCAACCTTATTCAGTGCTGCCAGCGCCATCGCTTATAAACAAATCAAGGCGCGCTTGTCATTTATGGGCATTTACGCGATCGCCTTTCTGGCAATGGCAGTTGGCTATCTCGTCATCGGCTTTTCGCCTACCTACATCCTGGTTTTAGTGGGATTAGCCATTGCTGGAGCAGGGTTGGGCTTACTGATGCCCAATATGAATGTTTGCTTAACCTCAGTAACCCCGGTCAGCCTTAGAGGCTGTTTGAAAAGTCGTCTAGACCGTAAAAAAGCTCACACGGTAGGCTGTCAGTAGTGAAGTCCAGCCCCGTGAGAGCGATGGTTAAATTCTACTCAAGCAACCTGACCCGCGCCCAATTTGACTTAATCCAGCCGCTGCTGCCGCCTGCCAAACCCGGTGGTCGCCCGCGCAGTACCAATCTGTGGGCAGTGCTGAACGCCATTTTTTACGTGGTCACGCAGGGCTGTAAATGGCGAGACATTCCTGGCGACTTTCCCGCGTGGCAAACGGTGTACACCTACTTCCGCAACTGGCGCAAGGACGGCACCTGGCAAGCGCTCCATGAGCGGTTACGAGCGTGGACACGGGTCGCGACTGGACGCCCCGAAAGTCCTTCCGAGGTGATTCTCGATAGTCAAACGGTACCCACGGTGGCGATGGTGCAACAGGCCGTGGGGTTTGACTGCTTCAAAGCCACCAAAGGGCGTAAACGGCATACCGTCGTGGATACACTGGGTTTAGTGATGGTTGTATTGGTGACCGCAGCGAGTCTACCGGAACGCGAGGGCGGCAAACGGGTGCTGCAACGACTGTCTGAGCTGGGTGCGAAAGTCTGTCGCCTCTACCTCGTCTGGGTCGATGGTGGCTATAGTGGTCAACCCTTTGTGCAATGGGTGATGGATCGCTTCCGCTGGGTCATTTACCCCGTGCTGCGCCCTGAACAGACTAAAGGCTTTGTGCTCCTGAAAAAGCGTTGGATTGTCGAACGGACGTTTGGCTGGTGGCAATGGTATCGGCGGCTCAATTGTGATTATGAACTACTTCCAGAAACCGCTGAAACCATGATTTATCTCGCGATGATCCGACTCATGGTGCGACGGTTGGCGTAATTTGTCACACCCCTCCCCCTTTTCAAACAGCCTCTTAGAGGGCGAGTGTTAGGTGGGTTAACAACCGCATTTTTTCTCGGTCAGTTTGTTTCGCCCATTCTCAGCCAACCGTTGAGTAGCGTTGTTGGTTTAGGTGTGACCTATCAGTTAGCAAGTGGATTGATGGCTGCAATGGGAGCGATCGCACTGGGATTAGGTTGGCGTTGGCGGTAATTTTTTATCGCTTTACCCTCACCTTAATACACCAGCACTTCAGTACATTATGCTTTTGCTAAGCCGCAAGATACTTCATCTACCGCTCTTCCAGCATGTTCAGAAATAATTTAACGCTGCTATAGCAGTGAGAGATATAGATGATTTGATTTATTCATGTAGGCCCAATTGTTCTGACAAAGCTTTGACTTGTTGGGATTGACGTTCAGACTTTCGATAGGCTAACCAAATGGAATTTTTGACAGCCTTTTCGGGTTGAAGAATGAGTGTTAAGCGATGTTCAGTCACCCAAGTTCTGCAAAGGTAATCGGGTAAAACACTAAACCCTAATCCTTGGGAAACTGCCTCTCGAATACTCCGCAATTCAGGAATGATATATTGCGGATTTACATTCAATCGTTGACCAAAGACAACACGCCAGAAGCGGCGAATAATCGGCAATTCTTCACCATAGGAAATCCACGGTTGGAGTTGTAGCCATTGTTCTAATTCTTGCAAGTTAGATTGGAGTGAATCTAACTTAACTGGGACAGTGACTTTAGGTGGACCAACCAGCCAGAAGCTTTCTTCAAACAGGTGTTGATACTCTAATTCTGGTTTGGCTATTTTTTGGGTAGCGATCGCACCATCAATCTGATTCGTCACTAATTGCTCAATCAAATCCTGGGCTAAGCCAAATCGAATCGTGAATAGGATATCGGACACTTTAGACAACCGATTTAAGACAACCTCATTGAAGAATTCCGGGGGCGTTCCCAGGCGAATAAGCAGGGGTACATCATTCAATACTCCCCTTGTGGGAATAGATTCCAGGGTTTCAATGGCATTGACAACCCGCGTGTAAAGCCGCTTCCCAGCTTCAGTGGGTAACATGCGGCGCGGCATTCGTTGGAACAGGGTAGTACCCAGGGTCGATTCTAGAGCGGCAATATGTTGGCTGACGGCAGGTTGCGTCAGGTGCAACAGTTCTGCGGCTCCCGATACCGTGCCGACCCGGTACACCGAAACAAAGCTGCGGTACCACTCCAAATTAACCATAAATCTAGTTATGGATTTATCTAATTTTCATTATTTGTATTTTAGATGAGTTGCCCCTAGCATTGAAATTGTTGGGTAACGAAATGTAATACATTCACCCAAAGCCCTTATTTCACTGGAGTTTCAACCATGTCAAAAACGGTTTTAGTGGTGTTGACCAGTCATGACACTCTGGGCAACACGGGTAAAGAAACGGGTTTCTATTTACCTGAAGTGAGTCATCCTGTTGATGTGTTTGAGCGGGCGGGGTTTACCGTTCGCTACGTTAGTCCAAAAGGCGGCAAAGCACCCATGATTGGGCTAGATCGGACAGATGCGCTGAATGTCGCGTTTCTGGATAGCCCGGAAAAGATGCAGCAGGTTGAAAACACTTTGCACCCCACTCAGGTGAATCCAGCAGAATACAATGCTATCTTCTACGCGGGTGGGCATGGAACGATGTGGGATTTTCCTGAAAACGTTGATCTCGCCCGTATTGCTGCCGCCATCTATGAGCAGGGTGGCATTGTGGGAGCGGTGTGCCACGGTCCGGCAGGGTTGGTCAATATCCGTTTGTCTGACCAGAGCTATTTGGTGACAGGAAAAACGGTGTCTACTTTTACCAATGAAGAGGAAGTTGCAGTTGGGCTGAATGAAGTGGTGCTCTTCTCACTAGAAGACAAGCTGGTAGAACAGGGAGCCACCATCGAAAAAGCACCCAATTTTGCACCCAAAACAGTGGTGAGCGATCGCCTCGTTACGGGTCAAAATCCAGCTTCGGCAGCTGGCGTTGCAGAAGCAATGGTAGCGCTGTTACAGCAACCTTCTGAGCGATCGCTGACGACAGCGGCTATCTAAACAAACTCTGTTGACCTCAACCTTTTCTAACCCCAAGCAGGTGAACTCCCATGACAACCCAACCTGTAACGATCACCATCAAATTGGTTGCTAAGGATCGAGATCAAACCCTACAGCATCTTGCCCATGCACTTCCCACTACACGTAGCTATGACGGCTGCCGTTACTGCAATACCCTGACGAATGTGGATACACCCAACGAAATTGTTTTGATTCAAGAGTGGGATTCGCGTGATGCTCAGCAACGGTATGTCCAGTGGCGGCAAGAAACCGGGGCACTGAATGAGCTAGTCGCCTTACTGGCAGAACCTCCAACGGTTGAGTTTTGGGAGTACAACGCTGCTTAAATTGCTGTAGACCCTTCTAACCAATTTGTCGCGTGATTGGCACTGTTCATTCTGTGTTTCTAAGTTAGCCAGATTCACAGAATGAACAGTTTATGGCTGAACATGACTTTGCAGGTAACTGAGAGTGAGCAGTTTGGCTTCTGCTATGAGCCGCTGACGAAAGGCTTTTTCCTGACTTAAAGAGAGCCACAGCAACGTTTCGATCGCTTTGACCAACACAAAGGCGATCGCTTCACAATCAGATGGATCTCACCCACACTGAGCAAGAGACGTCGCAAAATCTTGAAGCAACAACGGCCTCTGTTTTTTGCTGAGGAGTGTATTCTTTGAGGACTTTTTGACTCATCTCAGCCTCCTAGTTCTAGTGTACTCTTACTCAGATGTCCACTGAACCGGATCAATTTCAGACGCAAAGGCGATCGTTGCCCCGTTGATTGCTCAACTTCAACTCAATCCTGTTGATGTAGGTTCTCTCAGCAATGCGAGGGATCTCGAACCATTAGGCATGCTCCTCGTTCAGCTTGCTTATGGCGGCGGGCTGGGAGCCGCGATCGGCTTAAAACTGCTGCAAAGATAGAACTTACTTGGGGTGAAAAATTTCAAACCTGAGCGTGTTAATCTTTCAGCACCGGGCTATATTCCAGATCGGCGCGATCCCAATGGCCTAAATTCGCTGCGGCTTCGTAGGTGGTTTGCAGAAATGTCAGCACCATCGCATCGGAATCGTTAGCTTGCCGGACTGCTTCATAGGGCAAGACAAACTCTTGCATCTCTGGACTAAAGAATGCCTCCTGGGGTTGGATTGGGTAGTCTTTGAACCCGTCGGGGGTGGGATAGGCGTAGGCATAAAACAACGCTTCGATCGCGTCTTTGCCAAACCAGAACCCGCAACTGCTCACTTCATGGGAGTAAGCTTCTCGCGTCACCCAATCGGCCATTCCTGGCACACCACCGGGATGTTCTGGCGCACGTCGTCCAGAGAATCGAGTCACTGCTAGGTCAAAGCTCCCCCAGAAGAAATGGACAGGACTGCACTTGCCGGCATACCGAGCGCGGAAAATTGTGAGGAGGCGATCGCACTGCACAAGAATTCGCCAAAACCGCTGAGCGCATTCTGCATCATAAGTCGCATGTTGATGATCCTGTTCAAAGGGAATGGGATCAGTCACTTCCTGGGGAACCGTCCAAATTTTCACCTCAATTCCCATGTCCTTCAAGGTACTCATCACCGCCTGATAGAAATCAGCGACAGAGCGAGGTGTCAGTGCGATCGTTCTGCTCACTCCATCACTGGTTTCAATAATCAGTTGATGGTTCAGGAAATCAAAGGTGATTTGAAAAGTCCGAGTTCCGTAGGGAATTGCTGAGGTGGTCAATCCCCGTGGTGTAACGTATAGTGTCGAATGCCACCAATGGTTTACCTTAGGAGCAAGGGATAGCCGAATCTTGCCAATAATTTGTGTCCATAGATGCAGAGTGGTATTGGTCTCTTGCCAGGCTGAAACGGGCAGCGATGTCCAAATATCAGTCGATGAAGATGGCATGATAGAAACCTTTATGCAAATGAAAGGCAGAATCGGGAACCAACGCTGGTACTTTTTGCCTTTAGGATAGGTCTTGGGCGGAAGTTAGCCAATTTTCGGCAACACATCTTGAAAGAGGATCTGTAGAAGTTGCCCACCTTGAGGACGGCTCCAATCTTGAGCCAGTTCAGCCATCAGCGTGTTGGTTGCAGTCAGCACAACACCTTCCCGCTCCATCCGCCGCCGCGACATGTCCTCAGAAATATCAAAGGGAGATCCTGAAGCATCCATCACCGCTTGCACGTTATAGCCCTCTTGGCGGGCACTGATGGCAGGATAGACCAGGCAGACATCGGTTGTTACACCCGCCATAATAATGTTTTTGCGATCGTGACGAATCACAGCATCCTTAAACCTTGCATCATCCCAGGCATTCACAATTCCGGCTCGTTTAATTCGGGTTTGGAATGCTTCTGGCAGAATATCTTGTAACTCTGGCAGGAGCGGCCCCTGAAGGTTTTCCTCCTGGCTGCTGGTGAGCACCACCGGAATATTGAGAACTTTCGCTGTTTTTGCCAAGGCAAGGGTATTTTGCTTCACAACCTCCAGGGGAATGTTTTTAATTAGCTGCATGGTTCCAACCTGATGGTCGATGAGCAGCATCACAGAGTTCTCAGCCGTAAAAGAGATGTTCATGTTTGGGTCCTTAATTCTAAATACAACAGGTCGATCGCAAATGATTTCTCAAGCGTTTGGGTAGAGCCACTTGTAAAACAATCGCGTTAATTGGTCTAAGCGTGGGTAGTCGGTATCACTTTAGTTCGGTTCGCCTCTATCGTAAAAAGTGTTGTATTTTGCTTCGTTGAGCAAGAACCTTGAGCTGAAAGTGTTTGAACTCAGCAAAGCCTGTATTAACCAGAGGAAATTGGGGTAACTTCTCTCTTTTAGAGCGTGATCCCTTGAGCTTGCATCGCGCGTTGTATTCCCTCATCCTCAGCCATTTGAAATAGAAATCGGTGCAGATTGGGATAATCCGTAAACGGCTTTTGCAAAGACTTGCCCCAACGGCAAAAGACGAACAGATAGGGGTCGAGAACTGTGCGGTGTTCTTCAACCATGTAGAGGCGATCGCTCATGTGGCGATCGAGTAGCTGAAAGCAGGCATCGATCTGCTTATATGCTGCTTCACGAATTGCATGATATTGATGCTCATCGGCAATATAACGATGCGGCAAAAAGTAAGGGTAGAAAGCAGGATGGACATCTCCGGTTAAGTAAGACATCCACTTATGCATTTCGTATCGCGCTTCAGGAGTTGGGTTAGCCCCCAATTTATACTCTGGAAACTTCTCAACCAGGTAAAGCAAGATCGCTTCTGCCTCCGTTAGCACCCGTCCATCCTCTTCGATAAGTGCAGGCACTTTCCCTGCTGGATTGACGGCTAGAAATTCCGGCTCTCGTGTTTTTCCCCGTTCTATCCGACCCAGTTCAAACGGTTGACCTATCCATTCCAGGACAATGTGAGGTGCAAGAGAACAAGCCCCTGGCATGTAGAACAGCTTCATAACATTTCCTTCGAGATGATTGAGAGGATTTAGGATTGGATAGAACGGGTCTTGGCTAATATCTCTCAGGCTGCCATATCAAACAACAAAACTTCTGCCTGATCAGACGCACCCTGTAACGTAATTTCGGGTTCTTGAATAATGGCAGCTCCATCTCCAGCGGTCAGCGGTTGCCCATTCAGTTGCACAGCCCCCCGTACTACCTGGAGCCAGGCGGCCCGACCTTCAGCCAGAGGATGACCGACCGTTTCACCAGCTTTCAGAAGACTGGCATACAAATTCACATTCTGATGAATGGTAATCGAGCCATCCCGACCGTCGCGAGATCCGACGAGACGTAACTGACCGCGCTTTTCATCATCGGTAAACGTTTTTTGCTCATAACCAGGTGCAATTCCCTTCTGCTCAGGCAGAATCCAGATTTGCAGAAAGTGAACAGGCTCAGTTTTCGAGGCATTGTGCTCGCTATGCATAATGCCGGTGCCAGCAGACATTCGTTGCACATCTCCAGGACGAATGATCGAGCCGGTGCCAATACTGTCTTTGTGCTCTAATGCCCCTTCTAAGACATAGGAGATGATTTCCATGTCGCGGTGTCCGTGGGTACCAAACCCTTGACCGGGGGTTACTTTGTCTTCGTTGATAACTCGCAGATCCGCAAAGCCCATATGGTTTGGGTCGTAATACTCACCAAAAGAAAAGGTATGACGACTATCGAGCCAACCAAAGTAAGCAGAACCACGTTCTTGGGCGGGTCGAAGGGTAATCATGAGTAGAAACCTCCAATCAAAAGCAGGGAAAGAACTGGAAACGATTAACTTCTCTGCTTTTCTTCTGTCTGTACTCTATGATTATGGAACGAATCAGATTAAAAGACAATACGCTATTTTAGATACACATTGTCCTCATTTGATCTACAATCCTTGATATGGACAAGTTTGAAAGTATGCGCGCCTTTACCCAGGTCGTCAATGCAGGGGGGTTTGCTGCCGCCGCGCGCGCGATGGGCGTGTCGCGATCGCACGTCAACAAACTGGTGATTGCCCTGGAAAATGAACTGGGAGTGCAGCTTCTGCACCGCAGTACACGGGTGGTCACTCCCACCGAAACCGGATTGGCGTTCCATGAGCGTTGCCTGGAAATTTTGGCAAGTTTGGAAGAAGCGGAGCGATCCATTACCCAGCTTCAGGCAGAACCAAAGGGCAGACTGCGGGTGAATGCCCCCATGTCCTTTGGCACCATGCATTTGGCACCCGCTCTAGCAGACTTCTTGCTGCAATATCCTGAGTTGGAGGTGCAACTGACCCTCAACGATCGCTTTATTGATCTGATCGAAGAAGGGTTTGATATCACTATCCGCATTGCCAAACCCCAGGAAAGTTCCAGCCTAATTACCCATGTCATTACAACCGCGCAACGGGTTCTATGTGCTTCTCCAAGCTATTTAGAGAGCCGTGGAGTTCCAACGCATCCCAGTGAACTTCACAAGCATTCCTGTTTGCATTATGGACAAATTGGAGTTGAAGATCAGTGGGTTTTAACCGGTCCTGATGGTGAGCAACGAGTTGCTGTGACTGGAGTCTTATGTTCCAATAACGGCGAAGTGCTTCGAGATGCCGCCATTCGAGGATTAGGGATTACCTTGCTACCCATGTTCATTGTTAGCCAGGACTTGCAACAAGGAATGCTGCAACTTGTCCTGCCCAAGTATCAGCCATCAGAACTTGCCATTGCTGCTATTTATCCTGTCAGTCGCCATTTATCAACAAAAGTGCGGTTGCTGGTTGATTTTCTTCAGGAACGATTTGGAAATCAACCTACTTGGACACCATAGCCCAGACAGGATCTTTGGGAGTACTGGTTGCAAGGGAGATATTTACCAGTTCATGGCTCCTCCTCGCCGGGTCAAAGCACGACAGTCTGAGCACAGACTGCAACATGCTCAATCAGGGCGATCGCCTGAGCGTTCGATAGGAGCTAGGCACGCGAAAGACGCATGAGAAATCGCTTTCCAGTCAATATGCCCCTCCCCCACCTACCCTTGCTTTACCTGCTCCGCTCGTTCCGCAAGCTACGTTACTGAGCGGGGGCTGCGGGATGATTGCTGAACATGACTTTGCAGATAACTGAGGGTGAGCCGTTTCGTTTCTGCAACAAGTCGTTGACGAACGGCTTTTTCCTGGCTCAAAGAGAGCTATAGCAATGTTCCGATCGCTTTGACTAACACAAAGGCGATCGCTTCACAGTCAGATGGATCTAACCCGCGCTGAGTAAGAGACGTCGCAAAATCTTGAATTAACAACGCATCGGTGGCTTCTTCAATTTCTTCTAGTTCAGCCATCGGTTCCGTCTCTTCTCTTCAGAAATAAGTGAGCATTGCTCACATTTTTCTTGACAAAACATGAGCGACTCTCATAGTTTAAAAAGTGAGCATTGCTCATGTTTTAACCTGTTTTAGCCTGGAGAGATGGCTATGAGCTTGAATTTGCAAACCCCGCCGCATCCGAATGACCGTACTGCGATCGCCGACTACAGCCGCGATCGGTTGGCGTTTATGGCTCGTTGTGCCCGTGAGTTTGGAGACATTGTGCCGTTTCAATTTGGGGATGCGTGGTACTGCTTGTTAACCAATCCAGACCACATTACGGAAGTCCTAAAAGATCGGCTGCTGTTTGTGAAGGCAAAAGATCTACAGATGCTGCAGGGTTTGCTAGGCAATGGTTTGCTCACCAGTGAGGGCGATTTTTGGCGGCGGCAGCGACGGTTAATTCAACCTGTCTTTCACCAGCAACGGATTAATAGTTACGGTGCCATCATGGTGCATTACACCCAAAAGATGCTGCAAACCTGGCAAGAGGGGGCGATTCAAGATGTGCATGAAGCGATGATGCGCCTGACTCTCAACATTGTGATGAAGACACTGTTTGATCAGGATGTTGCCGACACAGAAGCGAACCACATTGCTCAAGCGCTGGATGAAGCCATGAATTGGGCAGAGCATCAGGAAGAACGCGAAGCTGCCCTGAGTTCTGGAAATATCAGTGCATGGTTCCAGCAAAGCTTAAGTGCGATCGCAAAAATTCTCCCTCAACCGTTACAAAGTATGGGAATCGATGATGTGGATCGTCGGTATCAAGAGGCAATTTCACTCTTGGATGAAACCGTTTATGCCATGATTCATCATCGCCGTACGAATGGGACTGGCGATCAAGATTTGCTAGGAATGCTGATGCAAATTGAAGATGCAGATGACGGGAGCCGCATGACGGACAAGCAACTGCGAGATGAAGTTGCCACGCTGATTCTGGCAGGGCACGAAACTACCGCAAACACACTGTCTTGGACGTGGGTGCTGCTAGCAAATCATCCCCACGTCCGGCAAAAACTGGATGCAGAATTGAGAACGGTTTTAGATGGGCGATCGCCCACCCTTGCTGATCTACCGCAGTTGACCTACACCCATTGGGTCATCAAAGAAGCCATGCGGCTCTATCCACCTGTCACTGAAGTCACGCGAGAAGCCACTCAGAATTGTGAGATTGGGGGCTACACCATTCCCAAAGGCACGACGCTAATTGCCAGCCAGTGGGTGATGCATCGTCATCCACGCTACTTTGCAGAACCAGAGGTATTCAATCCAGAACGCTGGGCAAATGATTTAGAAAAACAGTTGCCTCGCGGAGTGTATTTTCCGTTTGGCGATGGTCCTCGCATTTGTCTTGGCAAAAGTTTTGCCTTGATGGAAGCGGTATTAATTTTGGCGACGATCGCCCAAAATTTTCATCTCGAACTGATTCCCCATCAAACCATTGATCTACAACCATCCATTACTCTGCGTCCTAAACACGGCATTCAAGTTGTGTTAAAGAAAGTTTGAATGACGTTCTGATTTGAGTCTTTGCTGAGTTCTCTGCCTCTCATTCCGAACGCTTGAAGGTTTTATTCTTCGATCTGCGGAAGTTGTTTATGAGTTTTCTTTGTTTGATTCAGTGCGGTTACATCGGGTTCCGATTTTTGCGCTACAAGTATTCTCCCTGGCTGATACTGGCGATCGCACCCATCAAGCTGCTTGCGTCATCTAAGGTGCAACGCACCCGTGAACAAATTCGCTACATGAGGGCAATCAGCCGGATTGATTTTGCGGGCGTTTATGCATTGCTCAACGATTTGCTTTGGTAGTACGCCTTCAACCCATAAAATTTGCCGAACCGCTTTGTCGCCATATTCATCGGCTGATTGAGAAACACTATGCTTCAGTCAACCTTACGGCTGCCCAACTTCCACTGGCTTTTGCTTGGGCAGACCTTAATCTTCTGCGCCGCTCAGTTCTGGATTGTTGCATTAACCTGGTTAGTCCTGCAAACAACCGGGTCGGGAATCGCTCTAGGAACAGTACTCATGGCAGCCGCAATTCCTCGTGGTTTGTTCATGTTAGTCGGAGGAGCCATCAGCGATCGCCTACCCTCTAACGCCATTGCAGCGATCGCCACCCTTGCCAATACAATTCTGGCTGGAATACTGACCTTGCTTCTGCTATGGAACACCTTTCAGCTTTATGCAATCATAGTTGTTTCTGGGCTATTCGGCATTTCAGAAGCTTTTCTCTATCCCGCCATTCTCGCTTTATTACCACGCATCGTTCGCAAGTCCCGGCTAGGGCAAGCTAATGCCTGGATGCAGGGAAGTGAGCAGATTAGCAATGTGGTTGGGCCAGCGATCGCAGGATTAGCGATCGGTGCTTTTGGTCTAACCACCGCCTTTGGCTTGGATACCGCTTTGTTTGCAATAGGCGCAGGATGTATTTACCGGGTGAGAATCCGTTCTAGCAAAGTCATTCTTTCGTTAAAATCTCACAGTTTGACTGAAGGCATCTTAGAAGGACTGCGCTACGCCTGGAATCATCAGGCAATTCGGATCAGTTTACTGCTGATTGCCATGATTAATTTTGCGGTTTTAGGACCGATCGTGGTTGGCGTTGCCGAACTGGTCACGGTTCGCTTGGGCAGCGATGCGACAACCTTTGGTTACTTACAGTCTGCTTACGGCATTGGTGCATTATTGGGAGTCTGGCTCGCCAGCCAATTGCATGCCATTAAGCAGCTCAAAACCCCACTGCTAATTGTGGTACGCAAGAATGAAAGGGATCGCGCACGAGAATCTTTCAGAGAGCAAAACGTATACAAATCAAGCTTTTGAAGCATTTTTGTCAAGTAACTTACTTTGACCAGAACGCAGCTTTATTTGGGATCGGCTTGCGCGACAGAGTTTTTCTCTTTAGAAATCTAATAACCTGCCCCTTACTTTTCAGGCGATTTTCTACTTCCAAAACTTAAATTTTATAAATATCCTGCCTATCTCCTCAACTTAGCAAAGCTAGCTAAATTAGGGCGTTCGATTAGTTTAATTCAAATTTTCTAATCAAATAATAAAAAGTGCTGTATCTCGCAGATGGCAGAGGGCTGTATCTTTCAATAGCTACTTAAGAATCTTACATGTATTAAGAAAGTTTAACTTTGACCAAACTTGGACTGAACTTTGACCAAACTTAGACCGAACTTTGACCATTCTTACCACAAAAAGTGGTTTTTTGTACTAGTACTTACCTAGGCTCATTCTTGAACAACAACTGAACTCAACACGTGTAGTTCATATTTACTAAGTGAATATGAACCTCTTTTCTTTTATAGAGATATAAGCAAGAGACTTAAACACTTAGAATTCGAAACTCCACTCCTAGTTATTGGCTTTGTGTCAAGAGCTAGGCTAAAAATCTTAATAATCGAACTAGGCTTTCAGTGGAGACTGGGTGAACATGACTTCAAGCGCAACGGCTCGGGATTCTATTGATGATCGTTAGCGAATCGTGAGGCTGTGCAAGGATCTCCAGTTGAACTTGCTGTAGACTAACTGTTGAGTAAGTTAGGGAGAGCTATGACTACCACAGGCAGCAGTTCAGAACTGACATTTGAACGGGTGCAGAAAGCAGTTAACTCTATTATCGATGTTTTAGGTGAACCGCAAACGGCTTTACATTGTCAAGCGATCGCCGCTTTTCAGGAGGGCGATTACCAAACTGTAAAGAGACTAGCATCAACTAATTTGTCTGATTGTTACTGCAAAGCTTTGGGATATTTGGGCGGAGCATTAAAACTTACGCCGAACACAGACACCATTCTTGCTGAATCTGCAAGAGCAGCAGCTGATTTTGTTAAGGAAAAAACATTGACTTATTTAGGAAATGAAATTGCCAAAGCACTTGATTAGAGGATAGTACTCGTATGTTTTGAGAAAACCCAACATGTTCGCCTTGAGTACAAATTCATTTCTTGTCGGAAATACATGTCTGTTCAAGGACCTGCTGCTTAGCAAGGTCTGTTTGAATCTACTATCTAACTGACATTCTGCAGGTTGAAAAAAGTTTTGGATGGTATCAGCGATGAGCTGAAGTGGTAGGATTTGGGATGCGTTTTGCAGATCGAGAATCTAGACCAGATGGGGTGATTACCGTTATTATTGACAAGTTGAGCTTGGTGGAGTTTTGGGATGCGGAGCTAGGCAACTACTTTCTGGGCTTAACTGAATGTTTGACTAAAGTAATCAGGCAAAAAACGCCAATCGAACTTTTCTAGTCCCTTTATGTCTAGCTCCACATCAAACTCCAGTTGAGCAAGCAAATTTGCAAGCCAGGTTTCTGGATCAAACAGATCAGTGTGTTTATATGTATTTAAATCATCTTCTGATAATAGACTCACCCACCCGTCAAGGTAGTCCTCCCATCGCTTCTGGAGGTCAGGATGTTCCCAATAAACAATGCAAAAGTATTTAGCTTTAATCACACTATCTCTAATCTGAATCCAATTTGGGATCTCATCTGGGAGACCATAGCAATTGAATTGTGGTGCTCCCCATCGCAGTTCATCAATTACAATAAAGCCCAAAAATTGAAGCAATTCTAAAAACCAAAGATCAGGTTTAAGAAAGTCAAATGTAGACAGATTAATATCATTCAGCTCAACATACTCCTCAGTGTTATAAGTTGTGCAGAAGTAGTTGCGCCATAATTCCTTAAGTTCTGGATGTGACCAAAGAATGGTACATATATAATCATTAACTACCTGATTCTCAACAGCTAACCAATCAGGTATCACTGCTGGAATACTATAAGAATAAAATTCACAAAGTAGATGTTCTTCTTCATAAGGAAATATTTTCTTTGACTTTGAGAAATCCAATTGAGGTACTTGCTTGCTAAAAATAAACTTACCTATATAAAAGGTGTTATTTTGTCTGTCAAAACCAGTATCCATGGTTTCTATTACCTCTAATATAATGATTGTGTAAATAGCTTTATGCTCGCTTCATTGAGTGAATATTTTTAGAAAATATATGAAAAATACCCTTCACTTACAAGGGACTTTTATTTGCAATCTACTGACACAAGTTTTGATAAGTTATAAGGGGTTATTTAAGCGAATATGTTTCTTTCGAATTAGGATCAAACACTGTGTGATTCCTGCGAACTATAGGGGCGAGAGGACCGGAATTCCGAATTAGTAGATATAAATTGTATGATTTAGAACCATTTAATCGAGGTTCAATGATTTCTAAATAACCTGTCTGAAGTAGATATCGGACATATTTCTTGATGCTACTTTTCGCAATTTCTGAATTGATGTGTAAATCTGGAAGCCTAAAGGTTTGTAAAATCCTTATGGCGCTCCAGATTTGATATCTACTCGATTGAACCTTCTTCCAATCTGGCACTGGTACTGCTTGAATTAATTGATACACATTCTCATCTTGGCTTCCATTACGGCGGTAATGAATAATTTTTAGCACGCCCTCATTAAGCAAATCTTTCACATATCTTTGAGCTAATGAACGCGAAACACCTGCCGCTGTGTGTAAGTCGTCAATAGAAAAATGGCCAAGAGTAAAAATGCAAGCACGAAGATGAAGACGGGCTTGCCTGTTGCGAGGCATACTCATACTCCCGTAAGAATTAAAGAACAATTGGAAATGTGCTGTTCTGAGTAAGAAGCTTTTGAGCGATGTTTACTACTAGAGCGGTATTTAGTAACATATCGGCACTATAAAAGCTCTGATGCAGGGCTTGCCTAAACAACGCTAACTATAGCTTCCAGTAATGTTCAGAGGTAGACATATTTTTCTGAACACTCACACTTCTAGTACATGTTCAAAAGACATGGAGTTGTCTACTAAAACTTCTACGGTTCAAACGAAAACTTCTGATTTCCCCACTGCTTTCGATCAATTTCCTGCAATTTTTTATCCTTGGCAAAATCCTCAATATTCCCCAAGCCAAGTACTAGGTTTCCAATTTCCCCCCTGCCACGGATATTTAGGTGAGTTATTAGATCCTGTGCGACAGTCACCTCACAAACTTCAGACGCTAAAAGCTCTGCATCTTCTTGACTACAAGGCTGAAATTTTACCCACTTCGCAATTCGTTTGCCAAATTTTTCTAACTGCCGAAATCGCTGTTGAATCTCGTCAGTAACGATGAAAATTATTGGTGTGCGCGTTTCATCGTAGAGATCACGAGTTATGTTGAGCAACGCAGTTTTGTCAAGCAAGTAGTCCGCTTCATCAAAAAAAATTGGGCGTTTAAGCTTTTCCTGCAACTCCACCAGCTGGTCAAACATTTCACTACACCTATGCTTTGGAGGAACGGAAAACTCCTTCAACAAATTTTCTAGTAATGTACCAGGTGTCCAAATTGCTCGAACTCGAATGTGAATTCCATTGATAGAGGGCACAATATGTGCAGCTGCTTTAGTTTTACCAAATCCTGGTGGCGCAGAAACAACAATCATCTTATTTAGGATTGGACTACTGTGCTGCACACTATAAACTGCTTGGGTAAATGCTAGAATGTTTTCAACTTTTGCAGTTTTATCTAACATGATTTTTGTCTCCTTTAATGATTATCTAAGTTGATTCAGATTGCTTCAATATTTCTGACTACGAGCTTAATGATGAGCATTAGAGACGACTCGCAATATAATTCATTAAGCTAGATAATCAGGATCATCAATCAAGGTTAAATACTGAATTTGTTCCCATATCTCCTTTGGAATTATAGATGTGGGCTGCTGCCTCTCAGGAACAGCAATCTTTGATAATTGCTGTATTTCGTTGAACAGAAGTTTTATTCGTTCTTTAACTGCAATACCTTCTCTCTGTGGCGAGCAATTCAAGATGACCTTGGAGTTACTAATTCTATCTGATTTAGACAAGACAAGCTTGTGATTTGGAGACCAGTGGAGGGATTGAGTTTTGAGATATGTCCGTGGGGATCGGATCTTTCTAACGTTAGATTTAGCGCACATAAAATTCTCCTCCTTCCATAACTTATGGATAGATTTGGTAGCATCAATCTTGTTATGAAAACTTCTGCTAAAGATGCAATCTAGTTCATGTTTGATGCGGCTATCGTTTCGTCTGCAACTTGATGCACTTCCTCATCTCTTGTTTCTGCTAACCAATCTTCAAAATCCTGCCGTTTCTGCCAGTCAGGTTCTAGCCCAAGCAAACGGCCCTGTCCATTTCGTAGACTTAGATACTCCAACACATCTTGCTTTTCATTCTTGTCAACGTCATCTGCACGATTCCATTGATAAAAAACCTTGTCAAGCAGCTTTGCTCGATCGTAAGTTTGAGGTTGTTGTACCTCACATTCATGAGTATCGTTAATCCAGGAAATAAATTTCTGCGCTTCGTCTGGAGAATCAACAGTGGCTAATAGGTAAGGTTCTCCGCAAGAAGAATCCAATAGCGTTTGCACTTGCTCAAAATCTTGCTGGGAAATGTCAGAAATTAAAGTGCCTCGTTGCCATAGAGATACTACCTGCCTAAGTTTTTTGAATGCATCGCTGATCTCTGGTTGAATTGAAAATTGTTCATTTTCAATAGCATCGAGAAGTACCCTTGCAGCCTCAAGCTCTTCTGGCGAAAGTGCCTCTCCAATTTCTTCAGGTGTTTGAGCGTCAAGCAATTCTGTAATCGCTTTCATCATTGGGCTTTCGTAAGTTTTGTGCCCACCCTCAAGAAGTCCTTGCTGAATTTTACGCAAATCCCAGTCAACAATCTCTTGGCTTATATTCTCAAGGTTAAGCGATTCTGCCAATCTATTGTAGGTGTTGAGCTGAAGCTGAAGCTGATCCACCTGTTTTTTGCGTGCGGACCTAGCAATTTTAGGGCGATTTGTAGATGGGTCAGTTGCTTTTTTGGCAATGCAGATACGATTCAAATCTGCGTCCAAAACACATAATTCAATAGGGGAATAAATGCGAATGTAAACCGGTTTACCCACGTATTTGTGCAACTTGTCTTCAATAAACCAATCCTTTCCAACTTGAATTCCCTTTTTCTGAACAATGCGGGTACTATCCTGCCCTGGAACTCGCGTGCGTAAAACATCCAAAGCACGGTCATCTGCAACATAAACAGCTTCCCCTTGTGTTTCTTGCAGCATCTGAGTAGGCGTTTTACCTTCTAATGCTGCTTGAGGAGATTGCATGTAGAGTACATTTATCGAATCGAGCAATGCTTGCATCTGTTCCCTGCTCCGCCGAATTTCAATTTCTTTTAGCGGTTGTCGATCAAATCCTCTTAACCGAGCTTCAATTTCTTGTCTCTCCCGTACTGAATGCCCAATGTACTCTGGACATATTTCAAGAATTCCGTGTAGAACGACTCGAATCGCTGACTCTGCATAAGGTTTTTCCCAAGGGCTATTGGGTTCACAGATATGGTGTTTGATCCCAATATCCGCGCAGAATCGCTTAATTTCATTCGACACAAATGGTGGACCGCGATCGCTGACTAGCAACCGCATCTTTCCCCAAACCGTAATGCAGGAACAAAGAAGAGCTGCTACAGCCTCAAAATTATTTGTTTCTCGAAGCTCCAATTTGCGTGCGCGCGAAAATACCTCAACAGCTACCAGCAACTTGTATCGAAACCCATCCTCTAGAATTAAATCAAGTGAGGAATCATCAACTTCAACACGATCGTTCCGCTTCAAACCATCGGAGTAGCTACCAAAGCTAACCATAAACTTCGATTTCCAGTAATTCGGACTTACAAAAGCTGCAAATAGCTCACGATGTTTTTCCTTCCAATTTTTCATCCAACCCTGTAAAGTTCGTAACTTGAAATTGACCGCATCGCCATACCTGTGATCCAATGCCTTCTTCAAATGAGTCGCCTTGATGTGAGGAAATCGCCCTATGGCAGTAACAATAAAGTTTTGGATTTCATTGTTGAGATCAATTTTTCCCTTGCCTCTACGAGGTCCGTAATTACCTTTAAGCCGAGCCGTACCTTGAGATCTCTGAAGCGATCGCCAAGTCGATATTTGTTTGCGCGACACTGTAGGGTAGATATCGTGAGATGAGTACCCACCTGGCACTTGAATTAAGATTTGTCGTGCGTTATAGATCTGGGAAAACCTTACTTCCGCCTCTAATTGTTGCGATGGATTTTGCCAGTGAAAGTTGTGAAACTCTTGGAGGATTGCGAGGCGAGTATCCATCCGCACTTGCTCCTTTTCGGAAACAGACTTTAACAATCCATAAGGAACGCCTGAATCGATCGACAAGCTAATAGGGGCAATGTGTTCTGGAGCCTCTATGCGGGCAGGGGGCACTAGTTGCTGTGCAGCTTTAATCTTTTGTTGCTCAATCAAGGCAAGTTGAACTTCTTCGGGCAGGGAGGAGAATAAAAAAAGCCGTCCTCCTCCTCTCCCGGAGCGAGAGGTATATTTCAAACCTATCCGTTTAGCTAACCTGTTCCACCCGCTTATGGTACTTGGGTAGCCAGGAAGGGCTAAATCTACCAGTTCTTGAAGGGAATAACTTTCAACCAGATTAAGCGGTACGTTTGCGCCCATACAAATCTTCAATCTACGTAATGTGTTTCTGTAAGCACTACTCGAGCCCCGGACTCCTGTTCGTTCTCATGGGCACAAAGTAGAATATTGCTATGACATCTAAAACAATAGCGCGTTATAACACTCACTTTTATTGAGTGTTATAACGTTTTGCGAAAGTTAACGTTATAACACTTAACTTTACAAACAGACACAATGACCGTATCACCCGTCCAGACGATTTCTTCAACGTCAGAGAACGAAAGCTTCCCTGACAGATTGAGGCGAGCTATAGGTGATCAGAGTGTGCGTGCCTTTGCACGTGCTTGCGGACTATCAGATGCTGTTCTGCGGCAATACCTGAGTGGACAAAGCGAGCCTACTCGCCCCGCCCTTCTTGCAATTACACGCACTGCTGACGTATCCTTAGAATGGCTAGCTACTGGACAGGGTTCTGTGAGCCAAGAGAACCCAGCTTCAAGTAGCGAAGATGAGGTACTGAGCCAGGACAAACCTGCTGCCGCACCTATGAGTGGAGCACCGCCTGCCAATTCTTTAAAAACAGTTTCGGTAGCACAGCAAAGGGACTCAGAAATTTATACTCGGCTTGGCCATGCTTTAGAGCATGAAGATTTTCTTTATATGGAAGACGATAGTATGGAGCCAACCATAGATGAAGGAGCACTTCTCATCTTGGACACCTCCTATAACAACGTTTCTGAGCTGGCAGCAGGGATTTACGCTCTTAAAACGGACTCTAAGGTTCATGTTCGGCGACTGGATCCTCTGCCCAATGGGAAGATTGTTGTCTCGGCTGATAACCAACGCTATCGATCTTTAACTATTGATCCACGAAGACACCGCGAGGATATGTTTCTCTTAGGAAAAATTATTTTAGTTACTCAGAAGCCATGAATTTATTGGTGACGTCTTCATTTAAGTAAATGTAAGCAATGTTGTCATAGGTGTTGAAAGATACCTATTCAAGAAGATATACAGTGTTTACACCTAAGAGTCGATACGTCTCTGTTAGCAAAAAATAGAGATTTCTTGGCTGAAAAGGTTTAAAAAGCCCCTTTTGAAGAGAGTTTTGCGATTTGTTAAGATTATTAAGTTATCACTATATAGGTTTATTAGTTTTTTGGCTGTCAGCAGCTCGGTGTAAGTTTTCATACTAATCAATTGAATATATTACTGTAATTGCTTCAATGCAAAATTGCACTTGCTTCGGCACCTAATTCTCCGGAGACTTCGGACCCTTACGCAATTTTGGTGCTTTGAGCCTTGAAGCTTCTCAAAACGATTGAATTTCTTTGAATTTATTCTTCGCAATCGGGAGAAACACCAACCACAGCCCGCCTTGAAGCTTTACACCATGAATTCTATGCGGCTGATTTCAGCGATCCCATTCCTTTTCACCAACAGGGAGTATGCACCCAATGCCACTGTCATTTCATAGGGTTGTTCGGCGAGCACTGCAAAATTAGTCCTAATTGCTGTTGCCCAAGTTCAATCACTTGTCATGGAGCATTTGTCAAAAAGCAGTGCAACGAATGCTCATTGTCTAACCCACAAACTTTGGCGCTCCCTGGCAAAGGCTTCTGCTTAAACTCCAGCAATTGCAAAGGGTCCTAAACTAACCCAAGTTCATCGCAACTCCTGAAACCAGTTTGGAGCTACTGTCCTAGTTGCCACAGGGGAGTTAGACAGTGATCATCTTTATTTGGACATAGAACGAAACGGATGCCTTGCGTTTGTAGCCCTTGAAGAATCGCTGGCAATGTGACGAAATGCCAGTAATTGAAGGCGGAGCAACAACTCAACTATTAAATCTGCCCAAAGCTGCTCCAATTGTAATGTTCAGTTGGTCTAATATCGTCTTAATAAGAAGCAACTAGAAAAACTGTTTCACGAACCTAAAGCATCGCTGAATAAGAAGCTGTAGCTGTTTTAATGGTGAACGAATCTTCGTCGTCTTTGCTTGATGAGGTGCGTCAATATTAGGTTTGACAGAGGTGGATCGTCCGTATTTGCCATAGTGTAGTGCCTTTACGGCTTTATCTCTACTGCGTTCGGTCTTAACCTGCTCGTCCGTCCAGTTTGCAGCCTCAACTACTCGCCCATTGTAGATGAAGTAGTGGGAGCGGCAAGCAAAATTCCAGTTTCCGATCGACGGCGACAACGAAACCGTCTCTCCGTCAAACGTCATCTTCCAGTCAGTCGGCGTGAAAGGCGTGACTACCTCTTCACCACAGCCGCAGCAACAGCGATGGATGGCCGTAGCATACTCCATCGAAATATAAAGCACGCCCGATGTCAGGTTTTCTGGAACATGTTCAACAAACCGGTGTTCAAGGCGGGTATAGCGCATCATGAGAATTCAGAATTAGTCAGTAAGTTGCCATCGGTCGTATACATGCAGTGATGCTCTCGCTCTAGATCCCGATAGAATCCCCGAATCTTTTTCCACTTGATGACAGCCATTACTGCGTTCAAGGCATTCAGGTCAGCAACTTGAATATTGGAAGCGTAGAGGTCATCTTCAGCGCCACCCGAAAAGTCGATCCTACCTTGATGGATATGCTCTCGCCTGTCCGGAGTACTTGCTGTAACCCGCAGAATACCGCCCAGCGACCCGTCGTTCAATTCAAGCCCCATGCCGACATCAATAAAGGATACACCCAGAGCCTCCAGCTTCTGAACAATTAGCCGCTTTTCTGGTCCGCCATCAATGCAGATGAATACAAAGCTAAGACCCTCAAGCAGGTGGAGGTTGTCAGCACCGATCCGAACTGCATGAGGTACGATTTTACGGTGCATCTTTGAGTAGATGTTTGCTAGATAATCGACTTTCTTGAAGGCTTCCCGTAATTCATCGATTGATGGTGCCCCAGGCGTACGAAAAGCGTTGTGCTGTAGAAAGGGGTCGTTGTCAAATAAGTGAATTTCCTGTACTGGTGTTTTGGCAACAAAATCGAGGATATACGATCCAGTTCCACCCAATCCAATGAGACCTACCTTCTTAGTCGCTAAACGCTGGGTCAGGGCACCGATGCCTGCCCGACCAGACGCTGTCTCTAAGTAGTTAAAGACACTGCGTTCGTCTTCATCATCAGGTACACGAAAGTTTCGTGCGCTTACACCTGGCTGCAAGACTGCTGCGGGACCTGAGAGAATCGCCGCATAGGTTGTCATTTTGTCGTAGTAGTCCTTGTAGCCGTCGGGTGGTTTACTCGAAAAGGAATGTTCCGCCGTGATGCCGTGACCAAGATCCACTCGATTGCTTGAATGTCTAATCGAGTCGATTGGTGTACCATCAGCCTTACACGGAAACTCACCATCAAAGGAGACCACGTGGTCTCCAGCATACTGGGTCACATCTCCAGCCATGTTCAAACTGGAGATGAGCGTTCCGGTTCGCACTTGGCGCTGGGCATTAACGTAAGGAACCTCCCGTAGGAGAAGGAGCGCCCCTGCACCTAGACCTAGGATCTGGACGTAATAGCCGTCTTCGCGCAAGCGCTTGAGGTCGGGACTACGATTTAATAGTTCTTGTGACATTGAAGATAGTGCCTTGCTTAATTTTGACAACGCCACCAGCACCCAGTTCCCCTTCAGAAGGCACGGAGGCGGACTTTCGGTAGGTGATGGAGAACGCGGTGTTTGAATCGTGGGAGCCAGGGAAGGCAAGTTGCACGATCTCCTCAAATGTCACTTGCGAACCCGATACTGCTCGGGACCGACCATTAATGATGATCTCGATCGTAGTCGTCGGACGGAGCGCGGTAATGAAGTGTTCAACACCAGGCGCGGTTAGGTCGATCATCTCTTGTGGTGTGATCAAGCGGTCTTCACCACCGCGAATTTCAAGAAAGACGGCTTGTTCATTGCCAACGTTGGCAAGCTTGTAGAGGTCAGAAGCGTTGATAGCAGGCTTGCCCCAGGTGATTTGACGGTCGTCGAGCGTTAGCTTGAAGTCGCGATCGCTGTGGAAGGCTACAAATTGCTCAATGCCGCGTCCACGCAAATCAAATGATTCGTCAAGACGAATATCCTCAAAGTCACCTGACGGCAAGATTGCGAATAAACCGTAATCACCCCGCGTATCGAGTCCAGCGGCACTCAAAATTTGGCGACCCAACGGTACAGGATCTGCTAGCTCAATACTGCGAAAGTTTAGGTTGTCTAAAGCAAATTGAATACGGTAGCTGCAGGCATTCTCTCGATCGCCACGAGCAGAGCGTTCTTCATTCATTATCCTTATTTTCCTCCTTAGAGCCTAAAGTTAGTTGGCTCTAAAGGGTTAATCGGAGACCCTCCGTCAAATCGGTAAATCAGTCCTAAAAATTTTTCGCAGCGTTCCTGATGGAGTCGAGCCACAGATAAAAAAGGCTGGACAACTGGGGCAGGTGCGGACTGAAGGTTCAGTTGGGAAACGTCCTTGCCGAATGGCTTCGACGAAACCTGCCAGTTTCTTGCGCTTAACATCAAGATCCTTTTGCAATGGAGCAACGGGTTGCACGGTTTGATCAGTAAGGTAAAGAAATTCTACGATGGCATCTGGGAAAGCCTGTTGAGCAGCAAGTACGAAGGCGGCAGTTCCAACCTCCTTGCTTTCTGCTGAACGCATCCGACCTGTCCGAATGCGTCTGATCGTCCTTTTTCCATCTTGTCCAATCAGAACATCGTCGGGAAGAATGATGATTTCCTCATTATCGAGAGTAAGTTTGAGAGTGGTTGGAACTTCCAGTGTATAGCCTGCACGACTGGCAACAAAGAATCGAACTAGGTCGATCGCGAAGATCTTCAATTGTTCAGCGCAACCGTGATCTGTCAGTCCGTAGCCAATCATCGCTTCCCCAACCTGCTGTTCAAGGTAGGCATCCTCAACATCAGCTATATTCTGGATGATCAGTGCTTGAGTAACTGCCCGCACAACCTCGTGCGTTTGCGTAAAGACCGTCTCCACCCGACGACCACCCAGTTGCAGCACGTGGGTGTAGAAGAAGCGGCGCGGGCAAGATTCGTACTGGGAGAGTTGCGATGCATTGAATCGTAAATTGCCTTCGATAACAAGTTCAATGTTCCTGTCCTCGATCATTTCTGGCAGAACTCGCTGGGGAGTGATATGCCGCCGCTTAAGGTTCTGCCCTAAACGATCCAAAAATGGGGACAAGCTCCATCGGTGTCCGTTAGATTTTTGGGTGGGTGCGTAAAAGAAGAGACGATCACAGGCACGCGAGAGTGCCACATAAAATAGGCACTCCTGCTCCAGTTCCTGCACAGCGCGAAACACTTCTCGTACCGTACCAGCGATTCCTTCCACCATCCCTTCAGGTGGCGGGCATGGAGGTTCGGGTGGAACCCTCGGTAGGGTTCCTGCGTTCAGTCCTGGAAGATGTACCACTGTAAATTCCAGTCCTTTAGCTCCGTGAATCGTCATCAATCTCACTGCATCGAGGTTTTGAGCTGCTGCTGGCAGTTGACGCAGGTCGCGATCGTCGCCTATTCTCACCAAAAGCCGGACGCGATTTAATAGCTGGGCGATTGGCAATCCCTGACTAGAGGGTTGAGCGCGGATAAAGTTCATCAACTGCCAGAGAGCAATGCCACGACTTCGGTCACAAACATTATCCTGAACGGCGATTTTGGCTGCAATCCGGGTTCGTTCTAGCAGTACAGTGGCTAGAACCATCCAGGGGGATGAGTGTTCATCAAACCCGTCTAGTGTCCTGGCGATATTGGTGAGAGCAGTGCGACCTGGCTCAGACAGATTTGGAATGGCAGCCAGTTCATGTAGCCACTCATCTTCACTCTCTTTATACCGAAGGTGGTCAATTACTGTTGCTACATCAGATATAGGCATGGCAAATTCAGACCACGAGGCAAGACGGACGAGTCCTGTGCCACGGCGATCGGTGAGCATCGATAGGAGTGCAAAGGCATCTTTAACTTCTGATCGCTCAAAAAGGCTGCCCAAAAATAGAACCGGCACATCCAAACGCTCAAGCTCCTGAGCCAGTTTCGAGAGTTTTTCGTTACCAGTACAGAGCACAGCCTGATCGCGGTAGGGATGACCCTCAGCACGCATCGCCTCAATTGTGTCAGCAAGTACCACCGTTTGCTGATGGGATTGATCGACCGTGCAAAGTTCGGGTTCATGCCCACAAGAACCTCGTTGAGATTCAATCCCGTTGGTACGATCGCCAACAGCCATGCCTTTGGCAAAAGTGGAGAAGGCATTTACCACCTCTTCGACCGAGCGATAATTTTCCTTGAGCCGACCGCGCTCACCACCCGGGAAATCCTCTTTCCCAAAGCGATCCAGATTGAATGAGGAAGCTCCTCGAAATCGATAGATAGACTGCTTTGCGTCCCCTACTGCCCAAAGGTTCTCTCCATCACCGCATAGAGCTTGAAGCAGTCGAATACTACTACGATTGACATCCTGATACTCATCAACGAGCACGTGATCATACTGGCTTCCGAGATGACTTCGGATTGTATTGTTTCCCTCCAGCAGCAGAACAGGTAGCAACACTAAATCGCCGAAATCAATGCAGCCCGCTTGCTGCTTCAGATTTTCATACGCCTGATAGACCCGTGCAACTTCGATCGCCTTTTCTGCCGCCAGTTGCTCTTCAGGTGTTGCAGCCGTTTCAAGCATTGCCGCTGCTAGTTCTGCATATCTTTGCTTATCGACTACTTCGTCCTTAGCACGAGAAATGGCTGTCAGAATGTCTGCGATGTTTTGGGTTGGATCGTAGAGATTGCGATAATGCACTAGATCTAGGCGGGGAAACTCTTGCTCAAGGAGTTCAATGGCATTAGTGCGGTCCAGCAACCGAGGATTCTGCGGGAGTCTCAACTCGACATGAAAGCGCCGAATTAAATCCAGCCCGAAGGCATGAAATGTTCCAATCCACATTGCACCAGCGGCAGCCCGATCCTTAACCGAAACGCGCGCACCCATCTCCCCCGCTGCCTTGTTTGAGAATGTCAGCAACAAAATACGGCGCGGGTCTACCCCATCAGTGAGCAAACTCTCCACACGGGCAGTCAGTGTCTGCGTCTTCCCTGTCCCAGGACCTGCTTCAAGCAGATAGGCTCGTCCTCGATGATTTACGGCATTGACTTGTAGTGGGTTCGGCTGACACTCCGTCCTTTCAGCTTTCAGCGATAAGGTGACTGGCGGCAAGAACAAGGCATCCAATAGCTGCTGAGCGACCACCTCAAAGGGCGCACCAAACCTTGTCGCAATTTGGGAAGCAGTAAGCCCCTCTTCAACATGAAGTTTTCGCACTACATGGCGCGGCATGAGAAATTCGCGGGCAAACAAGTCCATCTGAATCTCACGTCGTTGCCTTGGGCTATAGTCTACAACGCGATCAATTCCAATTGGGGAGGGTTCAAAAGACCGCGTTGGGTCAATACGGCGTACAGGTTCAGAAGCATGGTCATCACCAAGCTCGACGTGACCGATCTCATGGGCAACCAGAAAAGCCTGGTCAAAGAGGGTTCCAGCGTTCTCGTGAAGAATAAGAGCATCGCTGGAGATAAAGGTTGCTCGTCCGCCATCTAACACAGCGGCACCGGGAGTCGTCGGCTCAACGTCTATGTCCCGATTCAGCGCCTCGGCTACCACAAACGCATACGGGTGCTGAGGGTCCTCCCCTCTGGCAACAGCCTGCGTGTGAAGGGTAGCGGCTATTTGGCGGGCAAGCTCGATTCCATCCATCTCAGCTTTCGTCTGTCATCAACAACGCTCGTTTAGCCGAAGACACATTGGCTTCGATCAGAAGTTGCTCAAACGTTACGGATGTTGCAGCCTTGGGTTTACTGTCTGCCTTATAACTGCGTATTAATCCTGGTTCTGGCGGCAGTGCAAGAGCCGTTTTGAGTATCTCGACTGTGCTGTTCATCGCAGCCGCCAATCGCTCTAGAAATAAGGATGGCACGGAAGTAAGTTCAACCCGGCGTTCACGAAAAGCTGTGATTACTTGGCGCGGCACGTCAAGGCGTTGGGCAAGATTTCGCTGCTCTATTGTTGTCAGTGCTACAAATGGGTCAATTGTTTCCGTGGGCGCGGCTTCGACATGTCGTTGCCATGCCTTGTCAATCAATGCTTGATCTTCGTCTGATAGGGGCATCTCATTCTGCCGTGCTTCGCATGCTAGTTCGTACGACAGGTCAATTAGTTCAGCCGCATACTCCGGGAAGTCTCGAAGGTACTGTTCAAGGATGTCACGCCCCGAAGTTGGTTCCATTGCGAAGGCGTACAATACTTCTTCACGAGAAGGTTGGGAGTCAGCAGACTTCATACCGTTTCTCCTGCGGTTAAGGCAATGCGTAGAGCAGCGTATGCTTTGTCACGATAAGTTCGGATCGTTTTCTCAGATTTGCCGAGCGCTTTTGCAATCGTCATCACATCGGGTTTCGTTGAGTATACGGGAAAGTCTAGTTGAAGCATCACGATGATCCTCCTTTCAATCGGTGGTAAAGCATTAATCGCTTCCCTCAATGCAAAACGGTAACCTTCACTGGAGAATTTGGACGTATCGAATGGATCAAAGCCTCCAGCAGCACGCTCCACCTCAGCCGTTGGCTCGCCTGTCTCCTGATCGTCGAGAGTAGTCAAGGGGTTCTGACTCCGCCAGACCTGCTCTTTGACATCGAAACGCAGGGTCTGCAATGCTTTGTTGAAGCGCACCTCAAAAAAATCGAGTTGTTCCGAATAATCTCTGCGATCAATGGCAAGTAGTTCTGCAAACCGCCCGATTATCCCCTCTCGGATCAAGCTTGGGGTCAGAAATGTTTTCGTACCGTCAGAACTTTCTCCTCTGGGGAGGCTATATAAGATGCGCTCGACTAAAAGCCTGTAGAGGTTTTCAAAGTGAGCGTCTGCTCTGTTCGATCGATTCGCGCGGATGAAGTAGAGTAAGCACTCACTCGGAACATAGGTTGGATCACTCTTCTGCTGTATTGTGCAACGAGCCACGAGTTCATCGCGGGAGAGCGATGCTAGTTCGATAATTTTTGCCTCGATCCTGGGAAGACGAGTGTACGGCTCTCCATGGCGTGTACGTTTCCTGAGTGGAGTTATCAAAACTTCCTATCCTCCAATGTCATCCTTGAAAGGTTGTACTGACGCAAGAGTATTTTTACGCGGCTTTCCCCTTGAAGGATTCCCCTAATTACATCCCAAATCACAATTACTTTACTTTTAGTACTCAAAATATTACTGGAGTTGAGTTCTAAGCAGGGTAATCGCGAGGGGAATGGACGGAAATGAGCAACCTAAACGGATGAGGATGGAAATGGAAAAGCTTGTGAGCGACTGCTGCAACAACGTATCTTTCACGGTCGGCAGGTAATAATGAGCTTACCCTGTGCAACGATCTAGCAGTTTCTTCTTTAATAAGTCAGCAATGCCAAGCGCTTTTATCCTTCATTTGCCAACCACTCAGTCCATTCCTGTCATTGCTAGCCTGCCTCACAGTGGATTGCTTGTACCAAAGAACATTGCTGAAAACCTGCAAACTCCTTGTCAGTACTATCTGCCTAACCAAGATTGGCATCTCGACAAACTTTATGATTTCCTGCCCAATCTGGGTATTACTGTCCTGCAAGCTGTCTATAGCCGCTACGTGGTTGACCTCAATCGATCGCTCCAAGAACCACTTTTTGGTAACTTCTGGCAATCGGTCATTGCTGAAAAGACTGCATTCAACACGTTAATCTATCGAACCCTGCCATTGAGAGAAGAAATTGAGCAGCGAGTTGAGCAATACTATCATCCGTATCACCAGAAGCTTCAACACCTGCTGAACAAACAGATTGAACAATTTGGCAAGGTGTATCTGCTGGATTTACACAGCTTCTTTGGATTGATCGAGGATGAAATTTGCTTAGGCAATGGAAATGGAAGTACGTGTACTGAGCACTTCATCTCGATCGTTGAGACTGCCTTTGGCTCGAATGGTTATCAAGTCGTTCGGAATAAGGTATTCAGCGGCGGCTACATCACCCAGCACTACGGACGGATGCCACAGGTGGAGGCGCTGCAAATTGAAGTTCGCTATCCGGTTTACCTGAATGCCGCGCAACTAGATGACGCTTCCATCCCAAATTGGCAGGTACCAGAGTTCGATCGCGCGAAACACCAGTTTAAGACAATCTTTGAACAAATCACTGACGCTCTGTTAGCTGGTCAACTTCACCGCTCTCAATAAGCTAGATTAGGAAGAAACTGCGGCAAGGGTGGCAATATAAACCAGTCGAATGCGGCGAGTATGGAACAAGATCTTGTTGGGACTGAATCCAACTTAATTAGTGGCGCTGATATTGGAGCAGATACAGGAATTGAGTCACGGCTGTTGGCAGAACAAGGCGTTCGAGTGCTGGCAATTGAACTCAACGCTAAAAGGCTCAGATTTAATCATTAAAGGAACGCGCTGATGCAGATTCGCAAGGATGACTTGACCGGTCAAAAGATCGCTGACTTTCTTCAAGAACATCTTGAGAATATGTATGAAATTACCCCACCTGAAAGCGTTCATGCTCTTGATCTTGAAGCCTTGCGATCGCCCGATATTACGTTCTGGTCAGCTTGGGAGGACGATGAGTTACTTGGATGCGGGGCACTAAAAGAGCTAGATGCAAGTAGTGGTGAAATCAAATCTATGCGAACTGCTATAGATCACCGGGGTAGGGGTGTTGCCTCAAAGATTCTTGAACACATGATCCAAGAAGCCAAACGGCGGGGCTATGACTGCTTGCATTTGGAAACAGGATCTCAGCCTGAATTTGCTCCAGCACGAGCCTTGTACACAAGGTATGGGTTTGAGTACCGAGGCCCGTTTGCTGAATACGTTGATGACTCGAATAGCGTGTTTATGACGAAAAAGCTCTAGGATCACTTCGCTTATTCGGTAGGGTAATTTTAGTAAAGAGTGCAGAAGGCTAAATCAAATCGCTTCTGGCGTTTGGGAAGTGCTTTTCAGCGTAATCCAATGGAAATAAAACAAACCTCTAATCACCTGTGCATTAAAGTTACTGGAATCCAGTGGGTAATGTTAATCTCCTTCATCGGTTTATCGCTGATGATTGCAGGTGCGTTTTTACTCATAGCTACCAATTGGATTCAACTAATCTTGGCAGCAAGTCTTTTGATAGCAGGAAGTGTGGCAATCTTGATAACGCTTCTTACAATTCCATTGTGGGTAATCTACACATTCGATAAAACGCTTGGAGCCGTTCAATTAGAACATAAAACATTGGTGCATTCCAAATCAGTCGAATGGCGATTGCAAGATATTCAGTCCATCCACGTTGATGCAGAAGAGGATAGCGACTCTACAACTCACTACGTCATTAATTTAATGTTGACATCTGGTCAACGCTTACAACTGCGAGAAATTACAGAAAACTCTGAGCCACAAGAGTATGAAGCGATTGCCGAAGACATCCGTCAATTTCTAGAACTCCCAAATTAGCAGAACTTGACAATTATTCTCTTGCCTGAATCTACAAAACTGCCCCTAGCATTATTTCGCTGCCCAAAGAGCTGTAAAAGCGGTTTCCAACCAACCCCAAATTTGGTCACGTTGCTTAAGTGCTACTAGCCCATACTGCTAAAGGACGATCGGTAGTAAGTGTGGGGTCTGTTCTCCCTGTCGCAATGTAACGGCGATCGATGTGCTTGGAATGGATAACTCTTTCCGCAGCAAGCAAATCAGTCGGAATAGCTGTGCTGGTCGTTGTTGCATCACCTGTACCCCTGAATGTTATCTTTCGCAGCAGTGGCTTCGGTAACGGTCATTCGACCTGTTGCCGCCGAAACCTGACCTTCAGTCCATCCTGCGGTCGTGAGAAGGGCAGCACGACCCGGGTCAAAGCCTGCCCTGGTAACAGCGTCCAGTCATAGTCGCGGATCAGCAGGGCCGCAAACAGCTTCATCTCCAGACGAGCAAATTCCTTGCCCAAACATTCGCGCATACCACCACCAAAGGCAATGTGGCTAAACGGTGGTTTGTCTTCTGCTCGGTCAGGCGCAAACCGCTGTGGGTCGAAGCGATCGGGCTGCGTATAGACATTGGCATCTTGATGCGTCTCCGCAATCTGATAGAACACATCCCACCCTTGAGGAATCGTGTAGCCACCAAACTCGTAGGTTTCCAGTACCCGACGCTGACCACTTCGCACGACGGGCGGGGCTAATCGCAACACCTCCTTCAGCACCTGCTCTAAATACGTCATTTGTTTCAAATGTTCCTGCATCAGTACTGGGGGCAGTCCCAACTCCCGTTGTTCTACCCGTGCTTTTTGCAACACATCAGGATGCTGAGCCAACAACAGGCAGAAAGAAGTCAGCGCCGAGGTGAGCGTCTCGTGTCCGGCAATCAACAGTCCCAGGATGTTGTCTTTGATTGCAGCGCGACTGAGCGGCTCACCCGCTTCATCTCGTGCCTGGAGCAAAATGCCCAAAACATCATGTGGCGCAGCGGTTTGATGTTTGCGCTGTGCAATCAACGCATCAAAGCGATCGAGCAACTGTTGACGCGATCGCACCGCTCGATCAAATGGACTGACTGGAAAGCGTACTGGGATCGTTAATAATCCCTGACTCCAGGTTTCATATAAGTCTTTCAATGACTCATCCTCAGCCGTGTCCACGCCCACAAGCAGTTTGTAGGCAATCTCCAATGTGTATTGCTTCAATTCGGGATACCAGGTGAACTCTCCCAACCGTTCCCATTTCTGCAAATATCGCTGAGTGATGGCGGTCATCGTCACCGCATACTCGGTTAATGATCGCGGTTGGAATGCCTGAAATAGCTGCTTCCGCAGCAGTTGATGCGCGTTTCCCGTCACTACCCCGATCGAGGTTGCGCCCAGCAGCACTTCAAAATTGTGCGTGTTGGTCATCTCAAAGTGCTGTCCTTCGTGGGCAAACAGAAAACGAACGGCTTCCGCACCGATTAAGACGATCGTGGGACGACCAAACAAATGGGTTTTGAACAGGTTGCCATACTGCTGCTGTCGCCTAGCAATGAAGCCTGCCGGGTCGCGCAAGTAGGCGATCGATTCACCCACAACGGGCAACCCGAGACGACCGGGTGGTAATCGTTGAGCCAAAGAAGTCATGGTTAGGTTAAGCTCGCTTACTTTAATTCGTTACGGAACCGTTTCGTAAATTATAATAAGACTCATGACCAATAGCAACCCATCTCAGCCCGGACGACCCCGCAGCACTCAATCTCACCAGGCAATGCTGCAAGCCACGCTCGATCTGCTGACGGAAGTGGGCTATGACCGCATGAGCATTGAGGCGATCGCTCTGCGGGCTGGGGTGGGTAAGCCTACTATTTACCGTCGCTACAAATCTAAGGCAGAACTGGTAGCAGATGCGATCGAAAGCCGTCGTGACGAGTATGAAATTCCCGATACGGGCAGCTTTTGGGGAGATATTGAATGCCTGATCGCTAGTGCCACCCAGATCACGTTCAATCCTCTGGGGCGACAAACAGTAGCGCTGATGCTCGCTTCAGCCATGAGCAATCCGGCATTTGCTCAGATTTATTGGCAGAAGTATCTGCAACCGAGGCGACAAGCTTTTGCTGTCGTGTTTGAGCGAGCAAAAGTGCGCCAGGAGGTTCCAGCCGACTTTGATGCCAAGCTTGGTTTCGATGTGATTAGTGGCTTGATGATGTATGCGCTCGTGTTTCCAGAGACGACCGAGTCGTGGGAAAGCTACATTCGCCGGACTCTGCACCTTCTGGTTGAGGGAACTGGTCGCACACATTCATAAAAACCGGTCTTTTAGAGCAATGTCGCTTTTGCAGACGATCAGGTTGTGCCTCAGAGAAGTGTGGGTTGATAACTAAGGATGGAGGTATTTGGGTCTCTTAGCCATGCAATATCACTTCTGTGAACATCCTAAAACTCATAAACACGGTCGTACTCGCAAAGGTGTACAGCGGTTCAAATGTCCTTGTCAATGCGATTTGTCCAGGAGTTACCCCTTTTTCTTCAGCGATTTCTTTGACTTGCTGCACCAGTATCAGATTCTGGTCGAAGTTATCCCCCTGAAATCGCGGATCAAGACGACGGTAATCAGTTTCAAATGCTTCAGTCCGCTTGATTTGTCCCGTTAAAAAACCTCTCCCTCATCAATTGAATCACTCAACTCATTGCGTTCGCATCTCGTTCTGCAAACACTTCTTTCGCGGCAAAAATTCCGTTTAGAGCAGCAGGAAATCCAGCATAGACAGCCATTTGAATGATGACTTCTACCACTTCTTCGCGGGTGCAGCCGACATTCAACGCGCCATGAATATGGACTTTAAGCTGTGGCTGAGCATTTCCCATCGCTGTTAGTGCAGCAACGGTGGCAATTTCTCTCGATTTCAAATCCAGTCCTGAGCGTGAGTAAATGTCTCCAAATGGAAATTCAATGATGTACCGCGCCAAATCAGGAGCAATTTCCTTTAAGCTTTCAACCACCTGTTCGCCAGCATGTCCGTCTATTTCTGCAAGTTTACGCAATCCTTGTTGATACCGATCAGCAAAGATTGGTTGTAAGTGTTGTGTCATTTTGCTGCTCCAATTGCTTGCAAGACTTGTTTCACGTAGGTTTACTGAGCATGTTTGCTTCAATTTGCATGGTGATTAGATGGTGATCACGACTTTGCCGAAATGCTGACCTTGTTCTAGATACTCAAAAGCAGCTTGAGTCTGGTCAAGTGAAAACTTAGCATCAATTACCGGATGAATATCATGGGCAGCGATCGTCTGATTCATCGCCTCAAAATCAGCCGTGCTGCCCACTTCCATTCCTTTAATGGTGGCTTGCTTGTATAGAAGAGAAAGCGTATTAAAGCTCGTGTCAAGTTCAGCGAGTAGACCCATGATGGAGATGTGTCCTCCCATCCGCAGCGCGGCGATCGACGTTTGCAAGTTCTTACCCCCCACCGTTTCAACAACGAGATCGACTCCTTCGCCTGCTGTAAAATCATGAACAATCGTTTCCCAGTTGGGTGTCGTTTTGTAGTTAATCGCGAAGTCAGCCCCAAGTTGCCGAGTGCGAGCCAGTTTCTCATCGCTGCTTGAAGTAATAATGACTCGCAATCCTTGGGCTTTGGCAAACTGCAGCGCAAAAATAGATACCCCTCCAGTGCCGTGCAAAAGTACTGTATCGCCTGCTTGCAGGTTGCCATACTGCAAAGCATTCCAGGCAGTTAGAGCAGCGATCGGCAAGGTTGCTGCTTCAATTGAAGTCAGATTCTCCGGTGTTTTAATCAGGTGCTGTGAAGAGAAAAGCTTGTACTCACTCAGTTGACCGGGCACTGTACCCAGCCCTGGTCGAGTCGTAAAATCTACAGTTTGAGGCGTCGGGCGATCACCAATCCAGCGAGGGATGAATAGGGTAGTGACACGATCACCCACCTGAAATGCTGTCACCTCTGCTCCCACCTGTTCCACAACACCCGCACCATCAGCAACGGGAATGTAGGGGAGGGGTAACTTGAGATTGAGTAACCCTTTAATCACCATCAGATCGACATAGTTGAGCGAAGCTGCCTCCAGTTTGACCAGCACTTCACCCGCTGCTGGACTGGGTTTTGCTTGTTCAGCTTGCTGGAGGCAATTAATGCCAAATCCATCCTGCAATTGAATAACATTCATCGATAGTTCCTCAGATGTGAACCGTTGCACAACACTTCTGAGCAGCCTAATGTTGCAGTCTTTGCAAACTGTTTTGGTTGCTCAGAATGATGCTCTAATTTGCTACGAATCTTGTAACGAGGCTGAAGCCTGTGCCCTTTGCCTGAATCGTTCCTTGCGAAATCAGTTGGAATAGCTTAAGTGTATATTCATGCTCAAATAATTGACAATAGATTCTTTGGGCACTGCTGTCGTGATAAAGGCGCATGAATTATGAGTCGATTACAGGATCTGGGCGTGTTTGTTCAAGTGGTCAAGAGCGGCAACTTTGCCAAAGCAGCGGCTGAGTTGCAAATCAATCCGTCCGCCATCAGTCGTCGGATCAGTAATTTGGAAGCACACTTGGGCGTGCAACTATTCAGCCGCACAACCCGCAGTTTGAGCCTGACTGAGGTAGGGGGGCGCTATCTCAATCGTTGCCTCAGCATCCTGGCAGAGGTTGAGGAAGCCGAACGAGAAGCGAGACAGCATAGCGCGGCTCCTCAAGGAACCTTGCATGTCAGTTGTTCAACCTATGTTGCTTCGCGATCGGTGCTGGCGCTGATTCCACCCTTTTTGGAGCAGCACCCCCAACTGGCGATCAAGCTAACGCTGACGGATGATGTCGTAGATTTAGTGGCAGACGGAATTGATGTCGCGATTCGCGTCGGGGAACTGGCGGATTCATCACTGGTTGCCAGAAGACTCGTGGGCGATCGCCGCATTGTTTGTGCCGCCCCCAAGTATCTCGATCGCTACGGCATGCCTAAAACTCCAGATGATTTGGCAGACCATAATTGCCTGAATTTGAATGCTCACAAAACCACCCTGAATCAATGGCGATTCCGCGATCAATCTGGCTTACGAGAGATCCGAGTACAGGGGAATTTTGAGGTCAACAGCGGTGAAGCTCTGTTTGAAGCGATTCTGGCAGGTGTGGGGATTGGTCGAGTTACGCAGTGTTTAGCCGAGCGTGAATTGCGTTCCGGTCAACTGGTGCGGTTGCTAATTGAGTATGAAACTGATAACGAGATTGGAGTTTATGCGGTGTTTCCTAGCCATCGCTATCTGCTACCCAAAGTTCAGTGCTTTGTCGAGTTTTTGGCAGAACGGTTTGCGAATGGTGAGGTGAATCTGAAGAATGAAAAAATCAAACCTTGTTGAGCTAAATCATGAGCGTTTACCGGAGTGAAAAGGCAATGCCCCTCAAGCGGATCAATCTTAGTGTTTGAAATCTGTTTGAGCATTACTATCATCTAAACTGAACAACTGATTTTGACTGAGGATGCATAATGGGTCAAAACTTGCTGTGGTGGCAGTGTGGTGTGATTTACGAGATTTATCCACGTAGCTTTCAAGATAGCAACGGTGATGGAATTGGAGACTTAGAAGGAATTCGGCAGCGATTGCCCTATCTGGTTGAACTGGGAATTGATGCAATCTGGATTTGCCCATTCTACAAAAGTCCCATGCGTGACTTTGGCTATGATGTAGCAGATTATTGTCAAGTCGATTCAATCTTTGGGACGTTAGAGGACTTCGATCTCCTCGTACAAACTGCTCATGCACTGAACTTGAAGGTGATGATTGATTTTGTTCCTAACCATACTTCCAGCGATCATCCCTGGTTCATGGAGTCTCGTTCTAGTCGAACCAACCCCAAACGAGACTGGTATATCTGGAAAGATGCTAAACCGGATGGAACTCCACCCAATAATTGGATTGCCGATTGGTCCGGTAGTGCTTGGGAATGGGACAATACCACACAACAATACTACCTGCATTTATTTCTGAGAGAGATGCCAGATTTGAACTGGCGCAGCCCTGAAGTCGTACAGACAATGCTCGATGTGCTGTGCTTTTGGCTAGAGCGGGGAGTGGATGGGTTTCGTATGGATGTGGTGTACTGCATCATGAAAGACCCGCAGTGGCGGGATAATCCCGTCAATACAGGTAAGCCGCGCGGCAATAAGTCTCTAGGCTGGTTTGATACTCAAGTGCATCTGCATGATCGCGGTCACGCAGATGTGCATGGTATTTTGAAACAGTTTCGTGCCCTGTTAGACGATTACAGCACAGACAGACCCCGCTTCTCGATTGGTGAAATTTTTGTCAGTGATTGGCAGGAATGGTCAAGCTATTACGGGCAGGGCGATGAACTACACATGCCGTTCAACTTTGCCCTGATGAATCTGGAGTGGCACCCTGCCAAAATCTGCAAGGTGATTGAGACAGTAGAGCAGACGATCTCCTCTATCCCTAACGCCTTTCCCAACTATGTTTTAGGAAATCATGACGATCGACGGCTTGCCACCCGACTGGGGTTGGCAAAAGCGAGGTCAGCCATGCTCCTGCTCCTGACCTTGCGAGGTACACCGACGCTGTATTACGGCGATGAAATTGGTATGACCGACGGAGCGATTGCCCCGGAATTAGAACAAGATCCTTGGGGCAAGTTTCAACCGGAGCTAGGACGCGATCCCGCTCGAACACCGATGCAGTGGAACAACATGGCAAATGCAGGATTTTGTGCAGCAGCAGCGCAACCCTGGCTTCCTGTCGTCGAGAATTTCGCTCAAGTGAATGTTGTTCAGCAGCAGCAGGACGCACAATCAATATTGACGTTTACCCGGCGATTGTTGCGGCTACGGCGAACTCAAGTTCCTCTCACAAAAGGAACATACCGCACTGTGTATCAGGATGACCGAGTGCTGATATTTGAGCGTCGTTATACAACGGAACAGTGCTGGATCGCAATCAACTTTAGCAGTGACACGATCTCGCTGGAATTGCCAATTCTCAAAGGGCAAATCTTGTTGTCTACGCACTGCGATCGTCAGGATGAATTGTCGGAATGGCTGGAACTACAAGCGGATGAAGGAGTACTGATTCAGCAGGATGAAGCAATGTCCGTTCTTTAGTTTCCTGGAAACGCAGAAACCTTTACGGCTTTCAACTTTACTTGCCATTTGCTCATCTACTTGTTTCGCTAGCAGGCTCAACTTAATTGTTTGCGAAACTGACGAATCCCTAGAACCATCAGCACCGTTGCAAAGCTCAACAGCACTAATACTTGCGTCTACAACATTTCAAACCCAATCACCTTCAGTAACACACCACGCGATACCTCAATAAAGTAGCGCAAGGGGTCAAGATAGCTAAGCCACTGTACCACCGTTGGCATTGATGAAGTGGGAGTAGTGGCACCCGAAAGTAAAACCAGAGGGGGATTGATGAAAAGTATCAACTACCCTTAATCGCCAACGGACAAACTTCAAACCACAGTCGCCACCGGGAAACAAAGCGGCACAACGATCCTGCTGAGTGACTGCAAAAAAAACCTTACAAAATATCTAAAGTCTCTTCATCAGTCCGCTCCAGCAAGATTGTTATGTTGCTGTTTACTTACAAGTAAGAGCTTCATAGCTTATTAACGTGAAACTGCTAAGCGTCCACCTAACAACACGTAAATTCCACCTGTAATGTAATCTATCCAACGTTTTGCACGACGATATAAGGTTGCTACAGGCTGAAGTGCAAACAGGTGTGAGATCGTACAGTACCAGACAAACTCAATCACAACCACAATTGCTACAGCACTTAATAATAGCCACAACGGTGCATCTAGGGGCAGAAGCGTAGCGAACAAACTTCCAAAAAATACAGCTGCTTTTGGATTGCCAATATCTGTCAAAAAGCCAACCTGCCAAGCCTTCCTACGGCTGATCCTGATTTCGTCGCTCTGTTCTGCAAGCAAGGGTTTGTGGGCGGAGCAAATCGTCTTGATTCCCAGAAAAACCAGATAGAGTGCGCCCGCAAGTCTTACTAAGTGATAGAGCCAGTTAAAGGTGCTGAAAAGAACTGCTAATCCCAGTAAGCTGCTGGTGCACCAAATAATTGTACCAACGGCAATCCCAAGCGCAACAAACACTCCGTCACTGCTTTTGCCTCGCACCGCGTATTGTACTGTTGCAACGAAACAAGGACCTGGACTGATTACAACGATCGCCCAAACTCCAGCAAGGGATAGAAGAATCGGTAGATAGGACATGCGTAGGTCCTTAAGCGTTGTCAAAACCTATTGGGTTTGCTGTCTTGGTAGCAATAATGATTCCACTCGCCCAGTTTAACTTTGTCAAAAGCAGATCACGCCTGTTCTCCAAGGTTGCTACCAATTCAGCAACTCTTACTTCATGCCCTTCCGGTCAAGTTAATCGGGGCAGCATATCGTCAATGATATACAATCCACCAGGTTTAAGGACATGAAGTGCAGCATCGAGATGAACATATTTCCCTGCCCAAGTATCTGCAAAGATCAAATCGAGTTGCTGTGCCATTTTTTCGATTCTTGTAAGAAATATCTCAGCATCTTCTACATAAAGGGAGAGTCGTTGATCATCTCCTAAGTATTTTTGAGCGATAGAAAAAACTTCCTTGTCATTTTCAATAGTAATAAGCTTTGAGTGTGCGTCCATACCACTCAGCAGCCAAGCTGTAGAAACACCTGTACCAGTACCAAGCTCTAGGAAATTTCCGGCAGGTTTACTAGCGGCTAAAGTTCTGAGTAAAGATCCTGTTAACGGCTCCGATGTCATTCGAAAACCAATTTTCGTCGTTTCGGACAAAATCTTTTCAATCACACTGGGAATTTTGAGATTTTCCTGCTCGTTCATCGATTATCTACTTTACTGAGCTTCTATCTACAGCCTTCACAAATAGGCTATGAGCAGGGGGTGTGGGGGTGGTTCCATCCCTGCGTGGAGGCACCCCCACACCCCGTTCACATCCTGCAAAGGATGGCTATACTTTACTGAGCTTCTTCAGCGTTATCTCATTGCCACCTCATAAGTACCACCTTACAGACAACTTAAAGCTGCCTAACGTTGCTGTTCAGCGGTTTCCAATAACCCCTGTCACTCCACCAACCAGCCATCGATCCGCTGCAACAGCGTTGTTATACTGCTGGCTTTCACCTTAATACACAAACGGAATTAGCCTCCAGGTTCGGTCTGAATAAACCTTGTATTCCTCTCCAAAGTTGGCTTCTAGCATTTTTTCTTCTACCCCAATCCGGTAAGCTCGTGAAGTAACTCCAATCGCTAGAAGAGCTAACAACACAGCCCAATTCGTAACTGCTAATCCTGCACCGATCTCCATCAACAAGGTTCCAAGATATCCTGGGTGACGAATCACATTGTACGGAGCTTGATTGACAATTTCCTGTCCTTTGATAACCTGTAATGTCCTTGTATAGAACTCACCCAGGGTTTTGGCAGCCCAATACCGCATAACTAAGCCACCAATCATCAATGTTAATCCTATCAAACCAACAGTTTCATTATCCCAGTAGCCGATTTGGTGAGTATTTAAGACAGGCGCGGCAATGATGAGTAGGATGCTGACCACGCCACTGATCCACAGTACTTGAGAACTGCCAGCATCAACTTCCCCTGGCTTAAGGCTGAGTGACTGCTGACCTTTTCTCAGCGATCGCTCCATCACAAAATAGCAAGCGATTAAAAAATATGCCGAGACAGTTGTGATTGTCATACAGCTTCCCTAATCAGTTTGGTGGATTACCTGATGATGGATCTCTCCATCGGCAACCTTCAATCAACTCAACCTTAGACGAAAACAGATTTGCTTCAAACCACAGCCATAGCCCACAATCGAAGCAGTACAACAATTATCAGACGAAATAATTTTGCCCAAGATCCCAAAATAGGCGGATAGGCAGAATGATGCAGCCTAAAATCCTAAATTACTACTCATGCTGATTATTTCCGTATAGTACGCCGTTTAAGCTGATTTGCGAGAATCTTTCCGCATAATTTCAGATTCCTTGTGGAGACAATCGGATTTACTATTAGACACATAGTACATCTACTTATCCCTATGCAGCCACCTCCTAAGAAATTGCTAGATCAGGTGCGGGATGCTGTTTGTTTCAAGCACTACACCTACCGCACTGAAGAAACTTACGTAGGCATCTGGGTAGCGAAGCTGCACTAAAGTGCAAAGTAAAACTATTATTCTATGATTTGGCTACCTGCCTGCCTTCAAACCCTGATTCTGTCGTTCAGACATTTCTAATCTGGAGTCAAAAACAAGCCTCTTGGAGAAAAGCAACTTAGAGGGTGAAATGCTTGCTATATAAGTTTTTTCCCCACTTTGCGCTTCAGCGTAGCTCGTATGAAAGCATTGCCACTCCGCAAGCAAGAAACCCTCTGCCAGGAAAAAAGCTGCCATTCCCAATGCATTTTTCATTCATCGGTTTGCACTGTAGGGAAGTCCATAATTTAGTACTGCTAACATACTTCAGTAATGTGTCAGCAGTGAACCTATACCTAAAGCTTGACTAAGCCGCGCTTGATGGCGACGATCGTGGCTTGAGTGCGATCGCTCACACCCAATTTACTCAAGATGTTATTAACATGATACTTAATTGCACTTTCTGAAAGGTGTAATTCATCAGCAATGTCTTGATTGGTTTTGCCTTGGGCGACCAATTGCAGCACCTCTTGTTCTCGGCGAGTCAATTGTGGACGACTAAGGCGTTCTGAAAGCTTTTCACCCACTTCTGGTGGGATATATTTTTTACCTGAGTGGACTGTTTGGATTGCTTTAACAATTTCATCCATCGACACATTCTTAAAAATATAGCCACTGGCTCCACTTTGTAATCCTCGATAAACGTCTTCATCGCCTTCATAGGTAGTTAAGATGATGATTCGTGCATTTGGAAACTCTTGCCGAATGGCGATGATGGCATCGACTCCACCCATTTCTGGCATCCGTAAGTCCATCAGTGTGACATCAGGTTGACTTTGACGAAATTGTTCAACCGCCTCATTTCCAGTGGCTGCTTCGGCAATTATTTCCATGTTAGGGGTGTAGTTTACCATTGTCGTCAATCCATTGCGAATCACAGGGTGATCGTCAGCAATCATGACGCGGATTGAAGGTTGAGACATCGTATCCTCCTATGGCAATGGCACCTGTATACAAATTGTGGTTCCTTGCCCCAATTGGCTATCAATTGTTAATTGTCCATTGATGCGATCGGCGCGATCTGACATACTGATTAACCCAAAACCACTGCGATCAAGTTCGGTTAAAAAACCCTGTCCATTGTCCTGAATACAAAGGCAAAGGGATTGCTCTGTATAGGTCAAATGAATATTGAGAGCGTTGGCTTGAGCATGTTTGAGCGTGTTTGTGATGGCTTCTTGCCCAATTCGCAACAGGTTTTTGCCGACTAATGGGGAAAGGGGACAGGGTGAACCGGAGATTTGCACTCTCACTTGCATCGGGGTGCCGCTAGTCATTTGCTCTACACAGCGAGACAGCTTTTCTGCCAAATCCCCATAGGCTTGATCAACTGGGTAGAGAGTCCAAACCGAGCGTCGTGCTTCGGCTAAGCCATTTTGAGCAAGATTATTAATCAGATCGAGAGTTTCATCAACAGCCATTGGATTGTGCTGAATCAACCACTTGACCACGTTGAGCTGCATAGAGATGCCGGTAAAGGCTTGCGCCAGTGTGTCATGAATTTCGCCTGCCAGTCGATTGCGTTCTTCTAGCAGGGCGGATTCTTTCGCTTGCTCTGATAGTCGTGTGAGTTCGATTGCCAATGCCGCCTGATTTGCCAGAGTTTGGACTAGCTCTAACTCCTCATCGCGGAAAGTGCGAGGTGCGAGAAAGTGGATGGCAAAGGTGCCTTCAGGACGATCGTTCAACACTAATGGAACTGACAAAATGCCCCAGATGCCCTGCCCCAAAAAATAGTCTCGTTGCAACGAGGTCATACGGGTTTCTTCCGCAATCACAATCAGGTTGCTTTGTCTGGCTCCTTCCTCTACAAGGATGTCGAAGAAGCAAGGAGAATGAAGCTGAAATTCCTCTGGAAAACTTTCATTTAAGTTAAGAATGACTTGTCCATCTTCGACGTGAGCCACCGTGGATAATGTCCGGCGTTCAGTATCGTATGTGGAAAGATGACCTGCTGCGGCACCAACTTGTACACAAGCTTCCAGTAGCACATACCCGAGAAAAGACTCAAGTTGTGGTTCACTGGCGAGTCGTTTGGTTGTGTTACGCAGCGCTGCATTTGCCTTTGCCAATTCAGCCACTCGTGTCTGAGCAGCTTTTTCTTTTTCATGAGTGATCGCTCCTTGTCTCACCTCCTCCGCTAAATGCGTTAATTGAATTGCCAGTGCGGTTTGATGTGAAAGAGCCTGCCCTAGACGTAGACAGGCTTCACTAACCTGACGGTTAGGTGGCAACCAGACACCAATGAAACCAACCGTCGCCTTTCCAGCCTGTAATGGAAAATTGAAGTGCCTAGACACACCATACGCGGCATACCATTCAGTTGGGCAAATCACTTCACCCACCGCCAATGAATAAGCAGGGATAGGGTGATCAAAAAACAGAATTTTGTTGCGATGAATGAAATCCTCTAACTCAATCTGTTCGGGCAAGAGCCGAATACCACCACGACCAGGATGCTGGTCGTTCTTCTTCAAGGAGAAGATTTGATTGTTGGATAACCAGGTATTGATTTCAACTATATCGGTTCCAAGGGTCTGCCAATATTCCACCAAGGGCGAGTCAAACTCACGGGCGATCGTATGGAGAACTTCGCCAATAAAGCCTTCTAAATCGCGGCATTCAGCTAAAGCCGTAACGGTGCCCTGCAATGCATCATTTGCCCGTTCAAGCTCTTGCGATCGCGCCTGTTCTGCTTGCAGTAGGGCTTGCTGAGTCCGTTCGCGCTGAATGGCACTGCCCAGGCAATCGGCAACAATTTTCAACACAGCTAGTTCTGCTGAACTCCGATGTTTCACTTCTCGACAATCATCAAACCCGACGACTCCCCAATAACGACCCTCCACAAAAATAGGGACAACGTGAAGTGCTTTTAACTCTAGTGCCGCTTGTCCACTACGGAACGGTTCAGGCATATCCTCCAGTAAGCAACTAATGGTTTGCCCCTGGCTCAGACGTGCATACCAGGCTTCAATGCCTTCATAGCTGCCCTGTCCCAGTTCAGGGTGAGAAAGTTGTGAGGCAACATGAGGAGAAGTCCACCCATATAACGCTTTCCAATAGACGACTGATCCATCATCGGGGTGATCAAAGTTCTCAATCACCGTAATGCGATCGCACTCCAAACTCTCACCAATGATTTGCAAGGCGGTATTGACGGCTTCATCAAATTGAGTGATCCCCAATAAAGCATTCGTAGCGGTTGCCATTGCTTCCAATAGGCGATCGCGCCCCTGCCGGATCTGCTCTCGTCGCCTCAGTTCTGCAACTTCTGTTTGTAGCATCCTGTGAGAATGCTCACAAGCTTGGAGACGAGACCGTAGTGTCTCATTTTCCTGCTCTAGCATCGTCAGGTGGTCTTGAAGTGTTGCGATGTCAGAGAGTGACATAGGCGAAAAGGGGTAATAGAGCAAGGAAAATGAAAGTGGCAGTAGCGGCGATGCTTGATCTTAATTTTTACCGTTCTTTTGCTGATTCCCCCTGAGCTTAATGATCCTTTCCTCTCTTTTGTCATTTTCCTCCACTGACGATCGCACAACCCTAACCTAACGTTCAAGTCATTCCTGTACTTAAGTACAAATTAGCTTTAACCCATTGACTGACTAAATCTGAATCGACCGAACAGGGACTTGTCCCAACCCATCCCTTACAGTTCAAAGTGTCAAACTAAATCTTCTAGAGGGTTGAGTGATGCCGCCATCAGTTACAGTCGATTTTCGCCAGAAGGGAAGCTCTGATCGCGTGTTTAGCCAACCACCGCTGTTGCGAAGTCACGATTCTGACTGGCGCACTATTCATCTAGAACATCATTACCAACCAGCGATCGAAACCCCAGAACATACCTGGACAACCCCTGTAATCGCGATCGCTCTGGGTTCAGCCCTTCAGCTCCAGGGCAACCGTGGTTCTAGCCATCCCTTTCAGCAGGAAACCCAACTGGCAATTTTCCCTGCTGGCATGCCGCATCAATATACAACCCAAAATACGGCAGAATTTCTTGCCTTTTCGATCGATACTCAGGCATTCATCCCGTTTATCAGTGATTTAGCAACATTAATTCCCACACTCTCTCTACAGGTAGATGCATTAATATTGGGTATTGGGTTAGCGCTCAAAGCTGAATTGGTAGCTGGATGCCCCGGTGGAAGCCTGTATGAAACTTCACTAGCAACTGCACTCGCCACCCATTTACTCAGACGATATTCAACAGCAATACCACAAACAGCAATTGGATTGTCTAAGCCAAAACTTAAATTAGTATTGGAGTATATTGATGACCATTTAAGTGAAAAGATTCGATTAGAAGCGATCGCCCAACTGCTAAACATGAGTCAATTCCATTTCTGCCATTTATTTAAAGAATCAATGGGTGTTGCTCCCTATCAATACATTCTGCATCAACGAGTCGAGCGTGCTAAGCAACTGTTGCGGTATCAAACATTACCGATTATAGACGTTGCTCTCGAATGTGGCTTTGCTACTCAAAGTCAGTTGACGAAATACTTTAACCGATTGGTAGGCACCACTCCCAAAGTCTATCGAGATCAGGCGTGAGAAGGGCGATCGCTTCCAATAAATGAGCTCAGAGGATCATAGTTATAAGGCAGCTTAGGATTACTAGTAGCCTGCTTCAGGTGACTAGCCCTACCAACGGACAATACAATCTAATACTGTCTATTACCTAGTCCAGATTTTAATTCCAAGTGAGGCTAAAGCAAGCTAATCAGCTTATTTGAGCATCTAGTAGCTATAGTATTTACTCCGTTTCGATGAATAATTAAACGTTTAGCCTTATTACTTCCATCTGAAATAAATGTAATTCGGACATCTGCAATCTTTACAAAAAATTCCGACGATGATTCAGGAAACATTTCTACCTGTTTCTGTCCTGTCACCTGAATAAAGAAGCGTTTGGATTGGATTGTCACAGTCGCAACGAGTCCGAGTTCAAGTTCGTACTCTCCCACATAAGCATCATAGTCAGTAAAATTAAAATCAAGTTCTATCGGTTTCCGTTGCCTGGGAAGTTCATAAGGTTCGCGAAAAACAATTGCAGCGATATCTTTTGCAATAAGTTCAATGGATGACCCTGTAATATTACTGAGAGCGATGATTACCAACTGTTCGTGTGGATATCTGGATATGATGGCACGAAACCCGCTAAACCCTCCGGCATGAATATGGCGATCGCGTCCTTGGTGCGTATCAATATACCAGCCATAACCGTAGTAGGCGTTTGAGCCTGATAAATCAGCCATGATTGTAGGCATGAACATGGCATCTTTAGAGACTTGGCTCAGCACGACATCTGTATAAAAAGAGCGTTCCCACTTGTAGAGATCTTCAACAGTGGAATACATTGCACCTGCTCCAGCTCCCTGCGATTGATCCCAAAACAACGCATTTTGAAACCCGTTTTCAGTAAGGGTGTAACCTGAAGCGCGGTGGGTCAGAATTAGTTCACGCTGTTCGTAGCCTGAATCCCTCATTCCTAGAGGCTCAAGCAGGTGATGTTGTAAGTAATCTGCATAGGATTGACCAGAAACTATCTCAATAATTTTAGTCAATAGCACATAGCCAGAATTGCAGTATTTAAAGCGGTCACCTGGTACAAACTCCAACGGTTGATCGCGAAACCAAGCAATAACTTCGTCTAACGTCACTTTGAGGTATGGATTTTCCAATACGTCAGTATAGTTATAAATGCCTGCCGTATGATTGAGCAAGTGGTGAATGGTAATCTGCTCACCGTTTGGGTAGCCAAGCAAGTACGTTGAAATTGTTTGAGTGACGTCCAACAAGCCTTGCTGCTGAAGTTGTAGTATTGCAGTCGCAGTGAACTGTTTGGTAACGGAACCAATACAAAATTTTGTATGCGGTGTATTAGGGACAGAGTGCTCTAAATTCGCCATCCCATAACCTTCACTCAACAAAATTTTGCTTCCACGTGCAACGAGTACAGAACCCATGAAGTAGCCAGTTTCTAGATAAGCTTGCAAGTAGTGTGCTATTTCACCTGCAATAGTTTGATTACTTGACTCTGACTGGTTTCTTTGCTCAACCATAAAGACTCACAAGGATTTCAGCTTAAACAGTATGTGAAAATGTGGGAAACAGCCCTCCTCGGAAAGTCACCATGTAAATGTTTTCACATAGTCCAGGTATTTTTCTTCGGTCAGACACCTTCTTACAAGTAGCCAGGAAACCTTAGCTTGAGAAATTGGTTAGACTGTGCGGGCTTGATGTGAAAAATTCAATTTGTTGACTGATGATGAGCGATAGAGCTTGGCGAGTCATTGCCAATGGCATAAAGGGCGATTCGGGCCAGTATCGAATGACTTGCTCTGGTAAGGCTGGAATGTGAACAAACCCAATCTTCATGTCAAGGTGATGTAGCTCTCTCCAGTGAAGAAAGTGATAAAAAATTTGATTGCACAAATGAGTGCCGCAGTCATTAGAAATTTTGGTGGGAATATTGTGGCTTTCCAGCAACGATACTAAGCAATCTTGATCCACCAAAGAATGCCAGTAAGCAGCCGGGGCAGCCGGGACAATGGGTTCTCCTTTAGGAGCGTTACCTGCTCTATCCAACGTCACAAAGTATCTTAAATTCTTTGCCATGCGTTCCAGAGCGATGCGGTTATAGCCTCGTGCTTGACCAATTCCAATACAAATGTCGGGCCTACTTGCGCTGAGTGTTTCGTCAACGACTTGCCCAAGCATGTTGGTGTTACCAGGCATAATCCTGAAATCAATGTTATGGATGTACTGGCTAAGCACTGGAGTGGGACGATCGCGCAACGAAACGACAACTAACTCTGACGCATTCAAGCTATCATCATTTGGCTCAAAGCCCGTAATTAACACTCTCATCTTAAAATACACAACCTTAACGGTAGCTTTAGGCTAACGCAAACTTATCTCAGCGGCTAGAAATGTGTCTGTAAGCGCGATCGCTCTTGAATCATCGAGCAGGTTCACAGACTTCGTAAGATGGCAGTGATAAGCGATACAGTACGTTTTAGCAAGTTTGATAAAGAGCCATTTACGCAAGATGTAAGTAACTTTCAACAAGAATCGGTAAGACAATATCAGAACTCAGTCTGTATATTCAATCTAGAACTTAAATAGCCGACTACCTTTAATCGAAGCAAACTTGTAATGCATTACAAGTTTGGTTGTTGGCAGAGCATCTTAATAAATGCCCCACTAATTTGCAGTTGAAACATTGCTATTGGCTGTTATGAGTCTTCACAGATTGATTGTAAACAAGGAGAGTTGTAAAAGTCTGTCTTTGATAGAAAAGCTCTTTCACAATCTGAATAGGATCGCTATATCCCTCAATTTACTACTGGAATATCAACCCATGATGGAACTTGTTGAGACTCAATATACTGTCCATGATCTGATTCGAGGTCGATGGAGTCCCTATGCGTTCTCTACTCGCACGGTTGAATGGGAAAAGCTACGGGTACTGTTAGAAGCAAGCCGTTGGGCAACTTCTTCCTTTAATGAGCAACCCTGGTATTTTCTGATTGCCACCCAGGATATGCCAGATGAGTACAGCCGTTTATTGAGTTGTCTAACAGAATCAAATCAGTCCTGGGCGGGGCAAGCTCCGGTGTTGATGCTGTCGTTCGCCAAACTCCACTTCGACCATCACGATAAACCTAATCGTCACGCCTTGCATGATGTCGGTGCTGCTGTTTGCAACTTAACGATTCAAGCCTTAGCTTTGGATTTATTTGTGCATCAAATGGCAGGGTTTGACTCAGAGAAAGCGCGATCGCTGTTCAATATTCCAACTGGCTATGAACCCGTAGCTGCGATCGCGATCGGCTATTTAGGAACCCCCCAAACGCTACCCGAAAAATATCAACAGCGGGAAGCAACGCCCAGAACTCGTAAACCATTGACAGAATTTGTCTTTACAGGTGACTGGGGACAGCCTTCTGCGATCGTCACTGGTTAGCTTCTGGCATTCACTTTTTTGACTCACTCTCAAATGAAGGATTCATTAACATGACTGATCTGGTATTAGAGCAGGCTGGCAGCATTGTTCCGGTTTATCCCTTTCCCTTACCTCCCTTGCGGTTTGCTTATGATGCACTTGAACCGTTTATTGATGCCGAAACAATGCGCGTCCATCATCAACTGCATCATCAGGCTTACATCAACAATCTAAATGCGGCGATTCAAGATTACCCACAGCTTCATCAACGGTCGATCGAAGATATTCTGCGTCATCTTGATCAGGTACCTGAAACGATTCGCGCAACGGTTCGCAATCAGGGAGGTGGGCACGCCAATCATCAGTTTTTCTGGAAGATCTTGAAACCGGGTTCTGAAACCTCACCAACAGGCGCATTGGCAGAAGCGATCGCTCAAGCCTTTGGTTCCTTCGACCATTTCAAAACTCAATTCCAGTCCACAGGGCTAAAGCTGTTTGGCTCAGGCTGGGTCTTCCTGGTGGTTGATCCAAAAGCAGGTGGCACACTCAAAATTCATACCACGGCTAATCAAGACAGCGTATTGCTAGAAGGATTGCCCGGACTGTTGTGCTGTGATGTGTGGGAGCACGCCTACTACCTGAAATATCACAATCGGCGGGCAGACTATCTAGAAGCCTTCTGGAATGTGGTGGATTGGGAGGTAGTTGCCCATCGACTGGAGGGGATTCGGGCTGGAAAGAAGCAACTGTAATTCGAGTTTCTATTAGGCAGACAAAATTCATTTCATCACGATGCACACGCTATTTCAAGTCATTACAGGAGCATAAATCATGGTTGCAACATTGACGAAAAAACAGCTTTTCAACTGGGCTGAAATGAACGGCAAACTTTACAGCAACGGCTGGAGAGAGGGCGTTCAAACCACAAATATCGTTGCTCCCGCAACGGGAAAAGTCTTGGGACAGGCAGCCCTCGGCTCGGCGGAAACCATTGCGGAAGCAGCCAGGATTGCGGCGGCGGCTCAGAAAGCATGGGTACTGGTGCCACCGGAAGAGAAGCGATCGCTGCTGATTCGTGCCGATGCCCTCTTACATGAGTATGCGGAGGAAATCTGCGACATGACCATGCAGGAAATTGGGGCAACTCGCTCCAAAGCTATGTTTGAAATCACGTTTTGCTCCGATGAATTTCTCGAAGCAGCTTCCTATCCTACTCAACATGTAGGAGCTTTGCTTGCCGATCGTGCCAATCGCACAAGCTATGCTGTGCGGGTTCCCTACGGTGTAGTGGCAGCTTTGACCCCTTCCAATGTGCCGTTGTTGTTGGCAGCGCGAGTCATTGCCCCAGCCCTGGCAACGGGAAATGCTGTCATCCTCAAACCCCACCCCGCCTCGATTGTCTGCGGCGGTTTCATGTTTGCCCGCATCTTTGAAGAAGCGGGGTTACCACCTGGACTGCTGCATGTGATTCCTGCCAGAGGCAAAGAAGCAGAAGCTTACGAAACAGATCCCAATATCTCGATGATCCATTTCACCGGGTCTTCGGCAACGGGTCAGCGGATTGCTGAAACCGCTAGTCGATCGCTCAAAAAAGTCTCCATCAGCGGCAGTGGCAAAAATCCCTTTGTGGTGCTGGAAGATCTTGAAGATCTAGAGGCAACCGTTTCTACGGCAGTATTCAGCACGTTTTACTTTGGTGGTCAGTCCTGTATGACGGCAGGGCGACATCTGGTGCATCGCAGTTTAGTCGATGAATACATTCGGCGATTTGTGGAAACCGCCAGCCACCTGGTCGTGGATGACCCCGTCACCAATCCAAAAGCGTTTTACGGTCCGATGATTCAACCGGAAATGGTGCATCGTCAGGAAGAAATCGTTCAAGATGCAGTATCAAAAGGAGCGACGCTGCACTTGGGTGGTAAGGCGAGTGGACCTTTTTTCCATCCCACCATTCTCAGCGGAGTCAAGCCCGGAATGAAAGCTTGGGATGAGGAAATCTTTGGTCCGATCGCGGCAATTACGGCATTCGATACCGACGAGGAAGCGATTCAACTGGCAAATGATACGGACTATGGACTGTCAGGCGCTGTCTTTGGTTCACAGACGCGAGCCACTCGCGTAGCAGAGCAACTGCAAACCGGGATGATTCACATCAACGATCGCTCGACGGATGACAGCGCTTATGTTCCCTTTGGGGGGGTGAAACTATCGGGCAATGGTGGGCGCTATGGTAGCTACGTCAACTGGGACGAGTATACACAGTGGCGCTGGTTTACCATCTCTGAGCAGCCAACTTTAGTTTCCTTCTTCGGACATTAGGGAGGGCAACATGGGACGCTTGATTCCTTATCTTGATGGCGAACAGCCGCTCGAAGGCTACTTTGCTCCACCTCAAAGCAACAGTCCTGCACCAGGTGTGCTGATTGCCCCCACCTGGCTGAGCATCACCGAGAGTATGCACCAACGCGCCGATCGCCTTGCCAATCTAGGCTATGCCGCTTTTGTTTTAGATGTGTTTGGTGCGGGAGTCCGTCCTGTCCCACCCCAAACCCCCCAGGCGATCGTGCATCCGTTCATGAGCGATCGCCATCGGTTCCGGACTCGCCTGAAAGCAGGCTTAGAAGCCTTGCAGCAGCAGCCAGAGTGCCATCCTAACCAGATTGCCGCAATGGGCTATTGCTTCGGCGGCTGTGCTGTGTTGGAACTGGCACGCAGCGGTGCGCCCTTACAGGGTGTGGTGAGTTTTCATGGAGAACTGGATACGTCGTTGCCTGCTCAACCCGGCATCATGCAGGCAAAAATTCTGGTGCTCCATGGCGACGCTGATCCGATTGTGCCGTTTGAAAAGCTGATTGGCTTTCGCGAGGAAATGCGATCGGTCAACGCCAACTGGGAAATTGATATTTATAGCGATGCCAAGCACAGTTTCACAGGCGAAGGGGCGATCGATCAAATGTCCGAAGCAGGGCTGAATCCACAAGTCGAAGCGCGATCGTGGCAAAAAATGCTCAACTTCTTGGCAGAAGTTTTACCACCTTAAATCTGTTGAGGCTTTTTCACAAATTCCCAGATTGGACGATCATCCCAAACTTGCACTTCAATCAATCTGTCGTATTGCCAATGCTCTTCAGTCTTCCACTTAATCACCCAGCATTCCATACTCTCGAACAACCTCAGCAATTTCTTCCAAAGTGAACACCTGTCCATGAATTGGCTTTCGATATGAATCAGCTCGCCCAATTGTGTCAGTGGAGATCGCCAGACTCGGCATACTGTCAGGATAGGTAAACGAAGTCATGTCTCTGCTAAACAGTGATAAAGGGAGACATAACTTAGTTGGATTTGCATCACTGAAAAATCCGTTCTTCTGAAAGAAATCATCATTTTCGCCCTAGACGAAATAGCGTGGGTTCTTGAGATACGGTTTCTTATTCTCTCTCATAAACTGCTCATGGAGCCATGCTTCAACTCTGCGACGTTCTTCCAAGTATCCAGGATGTAGCCATGTTCGCTTGCCGCTCTCCTTGAGATTGGATAAAAACGCCTCAGCTACTTCATCCGGATAGCTGCAAACATTTTTCAGTATGTCGCTTCCTTCACTGTAGTAATGCGTGATGTAGCTGGGAATCTCGTGCATTTACTTTGCTCTTTATCTCAGGCGTTCTTCAACACTTTAGATAAGGAGAACACTCAGACTCAACTAACTAAAGGACGATGCCGTCCTTTTTACTGGAACACGCTATCTATTCTAATTAGGAGGTCCCGATAATGACAACGAACACACTTTTTGAAAAACTCACACCGACCAATGCTGCCATGTTGCTGATTGATCATCAGGTCGGCACGATGAATTTTGGCATCACCGATCTCGATGCCCTGCACTTAAAAAATCGCACCCTCTGGTTGGCAGAAGCGGCAAAAGTATTTAATCTGCCCATTATTCTGACCACCAGCAATCCCAAAGGGGCAAATGGACCCCTGTTTCCCGAACTGCTTGCCACCTTGCCCGATGTACCTGTGATCGATCGCGTCATTATCAACGCCTGGGATGATCCAAACTTTGTGGCAGCGGTGCAACAAACCAGACGCAAAAAGCTGATTATGGCAGGTGTCACTGCCGATGTTTGCCTCACCTTTCCAGCGGTCAGTGCGATCGGTCAGGGTTACGATGTCTATGCCGTCATGGATGCTTCTGGTACGGTTAATCAACATGCGCTCTATGCTGCGATGTTTCGCATGAGTCAGGCAGGGGTAAAAATTGCCAATACTAATATGGTGATTGCCGAACTGCTGGCAGATTGGTCTAGTCCTTATGGTGCACCCTTGGGCAACCTCTATGCTCAGCGATTACCGAACTTTGGCTTTATTGCGGCTCAATTAGACACACTGGCTCATTCTGTAAACAAAGTTCCAGTGAATGTGTAGTGGTTTGCTGAAACAGCATTTTCATCATTGCAGGTTGGGCAACGTCTTTCCGTCCAAGTAATCTTTGATCCCACTGGCATTCGCGGCCACGAGTCGTGCCTTGCTCTCGATATATTGGCGGTGCCCAACACTAAAAAGGTTTACACGCCCTACCCCCCCTTAAGTTCTTGCAATAGAACCAGTGTTACTGCTTCTGAGCTGGCTTATTTTGCACGATCCGTCGTGCCGCCTCAACAATTTGGGCACGGTACTCAGCCATGACCGCTTTTGAATCAGCATCTCCACCCAGTAGCATACGGGCGATAGGTGGCACGGCAAACCACCAGCCAGTTAATGCTAGCAACATAAATGCGATATGGCGTGCCTGAAGTGCATCGTCAATAAAACCTTGCCTCTGCCCCTCAGCGATCGTTGCAGCTTTGTGTAAATAGTGTTCGGTTCGAGCTAACTCATTCGGTACAGGTTGATCACCATAGTGCAACCCTTCCCACATGACCAACCGGAGAGTTTCAGGATTTGCCGCATGAAAATCAAAGAGTTCTCCTACGTATTCAGGAACGCGATCAGGTTCCAAGTTAATTGCTGCGGCAAGCTGCTCAAGCTTTTCTTGCAGAACCGCCGCAAATAGCGCTTCCTTGTTCCCAAAGTAGCTGTAAATTAGCTGTTTATTGGATTTTGCTTGGGCTGCAATTCGATCCACTCTAGCCCCAGCAATACCATACTGTGAAAACTCTGCCACAGCCGCCTCAAAAATTCGCTTTCTGGTCGCTTCAGAATCGTAGGTTTTGGATGAAGTGGAGGCACGAGATGGCATAAATTTAATCTGCAGAGGGACTCTCAAAACTATAGCAGAAGCTTTCCAACTGGTTAGTTGACAATTCCGGGGAGAGGGCGCAAGATAAAAGTAACCAACTGGTTGGATATATTGCTCGTCAATTTTGCTTCATTAGTTCCCATACAGGAGATTTGCCCATGCTCCGTTTTATGCAAACAAGTTCACTGCTTACACTTGCCTCGTTGTTGCTGACCTCGCAGGTAAAAGCAGAAACCACCTTAACGCCCTCAACTTTGCCGCAGCCTCCTTCACAATCAAACATTCCACAACCTGCTAGATGCTCCACCCCAAAGCTGACAGAATCTCAAGGTTCTCTCTCGACGGTGCCAGTGAAACCGTCAAATCAACTGAAAGATGACGGACTCTCTGAACGCGATCACATCATTCTGCAATACCAACTTCAACAGATTATCCCTGCTGAATAATAAGGCGAAGCAGCGAAATGCTTACTTGTCTTGAAGACAGATGGGTAAGCATTTTTTCAATCGTGCTGGCACTAAACCAACCCAATAAAAGGATATTGATATGTTGTCTCTTTTCTCTCAACGCATGGCTCAATTCTTGCAGAGTTACCTGCTCAAATCTAGATTTCTAAAACTCACTGGTTGCTTTGTCTTAAGCGCAGCCTTTCTGTTATTAAGCAACCCTAACAGCCCACAAGCTTTTGCCACTGAATCTGGGGCTTTGAGGAGTTTATCAAACGCAGGAGTTTACCGTTTTAAGGTAGGAAGTTTCGAGGTTGCTACAATCTCGGATGGATTGCTAAAGCTTCCTCCGTTGCCAACCTATGCGCCAATGGCAGAACCTAAAGAGGTAAAGCGGGCAATGGTAGAACGTTTCTGGTCGCCTGATGAATTAGCTGTTTATTTTAATGCACTCTATCTCGATACAGGAGCACATAAAGTCTTGATTGACACGGGTGCAGGAGTGGAACTCGGAGCGGGGCTAGCAAAGCTGACTCAGAATCTCCGCAGTCTGGGTGTTCAGCCTCAAAATATTGATACGGTCATTATCACCCATGCACATCCCGATCATATTGGTGGCATTACTGCTTCTAATGGTCAACTCACCTTTCCAAATGCTCAATACTTCATCTCAGAAACTGAGTGGCAGTTCTGGACAGCACCAACAATTGACTTATCATCGCTAAAGATTCCTGAGCAATTCAAGCAAGCAATTATTGCTGCTGCCAGGAAACATCTGGGTGCGATCGCAAACCGAGTGCATCGCTTTCAACCAAACCAGCAGATTATTCCGGGCGTTACTGCGATCGCCGCACCAGGACACACCCCTGGTCAATCGGCACTTCAAATTACTTCTGGTGCAACTCAATTAATTGTTGCGGCTGACGTATTTTTTAATGAAGCGTTTGACTTAGAACATCCTGAGTGGCAGACTGGCTTTGATCTCAATCCCCAGCAGGCAGCAGTGACGCGGAAAAGGCTGCTAACGCAAATCGTTGATCAGCGGACAATGGTGATTGCTTATCATATGCCATTTCCGGCTCTAGGTCATGTTCGCTCACGCAACAATCACTACGAATGGGAACCTATTCTTTGGCAATTTGATTCTTAACCAAGGAAGGATCACGAATTCAGTCTTAGTGCCTGACACCGTAAGGCAGCGCTCGGAGCCACCCTGTTTTCCCAATGATGCAAACTTTGACAATCGTTAGAGAGTGAGATTTCGGATTTGTATGGTTAGTTTACGATGTTTTATCAGGCTGGGTAACGATCTAGCTGCAATTCAAACTTTTGTTCGTTAACCTCTGTTCCCCACTGGTTGCCCTGGTGCTGCTCAACCAGCTGAAAGCCCATCTTCTCGTACAAATGTCTGGCAGTATGAAGCCCTTCAAATGTCCAGAGATAAACCCGATGATAGTTGTTGCGTTGACAAAACTCGATCGCGGTACGCACAAGTTGATTCCCCATCCCTTGACCCCGCAGCAGATCGGACAGAATGAACCAGCGTAAATGAGCACCAGCACTACTGCCCTGTGTTCCATCAATCGCGATCGCCCCTTCTATCCGATCATTGACACAAACAGTCCATAATCCATCTCGACTTGCATCGTATTGATTGACAAACTGAGCTAAACCTTCAGCTACCTTAGCTTCAAAAAAGGCACCAAAACCCCAATACTTGGCGTAGTAAATACCGTGTAGCTCAACAACTCGTCCAATACAGCCAGGGATATAGCCTTCGTAAATCTTCTGCATGAAGTTTTTCCTGCTACTGTTTCAAGGATTGACGCTGTTTCCAACGCTGTTCAAAGGTTAAATTCATTGATCGTCACCATCCCCTGTAACGCATGCGATCGCGCTGGGTTGATCAACAATGTTCAGGAGATGAGCTGTCTGGTTCTGTTTTTAGACGATCGAGCTTCGCAAAGAGATACTGTTTGAATGCTTGCAGTTGGTTAATCTGGCGATCGATTTGCTCAATCTTCTCACAGACAGCCTTGATCTTGTCAGTGTGTGAAATTCGGTTATGCTTCCAGTCATGAATGATAGTTCTAATCTCATTCAACGTAAAGCCCATCATCTTTCCTTGCTGAATGAATTGAAGATGGGAAGGTGCTTCGGCATCGTACTGCCTGTAGTTATTTCCTTGAGGATGGCGATTTGACTCCAACAAACCCAGTTTTTCGTAATAGCGAATCGTATCCTTAGATACACCAGACTTCTGTGCGAGTTCACCGATCAGCATCTTGGATCAACTCTCCCTTGACATTGGACTATACTCCAACCTTTACAGTCATTCTAGACGTTCAATAGAAAGGCTAAATTTTATGCAATTAGAGAATACAGTCAGGTCGGATGTGCCTTTAGCTGGGAAAGTTGCCCTAGTCACAGGTGCGTCGCGAGGTATCGGACGCGGCATCGCAGAACGCTTAGGTAAAGCAGGTGCAACCGTTGTAGTTAACTATGCTGGCAGCCAACCAGAGGCAGATGAAGTGGTTGCTGCCATTCAAGCAGGTGGAAGTCAGGCGATCGCACTGCAAGCTAATCTGGGTAAGGTGGAGGATATTCGCCGTCTCTTCCAGGAAACTATTGATCACTATGGGCAACTCGATATCCTGGTCAACAATGCCGGGATTGGCAGCATGACAGCGATCGCAGAGGTGACCGAAGAGGAGTATGAGCGCGTGTTTAATGTCAATGTCCGAGGGGTTTTGTTTGCCATGCAGGAAGCCGCCCGTCGGATGAATCAGAATGGCAGAATCGTGACCCTTTCTTCTTCGACCACACTTTTTCCTGATCCAGGCGTTGCGGTTTATGCCGCCAGTAAGGCAGCCATTAAGCTCTTTACACAGGTATTAGCAAAAGAGGTGGGCGATCGCGGCATCACCGTGAATACCATCATGCCCGGTCCAACGGTTCCTGGCATGTTTGCCAATCTGCCGCCAGCGGTGCAACAACAGGCGGCAGCGAGTTCGCCCTTCAATCGAGTCGGCACACCTCAAGACATTGCTGATATTATTGCTTTTCTTGTGAGTGAAGAAGCCCGCTGGCTCACTGGACAAGATATTTGTGCCAACGGTGGAGCCAGAATTTGATTGCTCTATGACGATTACATTTCTCACCACACAAGTCATCATTGTGATGACCGAGCTTCAAGTTTAATGATTATTGAAGACTCATTTGGTAGCCGCTTAAATGAGTGATCGTTCAGCTCTGGATTAAATAGGTTGATGGAACTCATCCCGAAACATTTTTGGGTTGAAAGACATCTGTTGAATGGACATAGGGTAAAAACAATGCTCGTTCCTCAGCAAGCAACCGCCTTGGGCGCATCGTTTCTCGATCAGCAAACAACCCTTTTTGCCATCCTTCTGCGGCTAAGGTGCCCTGGGTATTGATAAATCGGAATTGCATAATGGCAGAAGCATTTCGCAATTCTGAGAGCCACATTTCTATTTGGACGCGATCGCCCAAATAGAGCGGCGATTTGTAGGTGATATTGGTTTGTACCAATACAGGGACAAAGCCCTGGTGAAAGATCTCATGCGTCGGCATCCCGATCGCCTCTAGCAGCTTGGTTCGTCCAATTTCCATCCATTGCACATAGACGGTATTATTCACGTGCCCAATGAAGTCAATGTGAAAAGAGTAAGCTTCCGTCTCAAAGCAAACCTTCTGCATTTGCCTTCCTCCAAAGTCACCACTCAGTGACAAGGTATCATAGTCACTGAGTGGTGACAAGCGGATTAGGAAGCATTTATGGCACGGGACAAAGAAGAAACAAAAGCGAGAATTCTGGCAGCCGTTGGCAAATTGTTGGCAAAGTCAGGATTTCAGCAGCTAGGGGTAAATGCGATCGCCCGTGAGGCAGGCGTGGATAAAGTTCTAATTTATCGCTATTTTGAGAATCTGCCGACCCTGTTGAAAACCTTTGGACAGGAGGGCAATTACTGGCTTACTGTGGAAGAACTGGTTGGAGATGAATCCAGTATTCGGGCAGAATCGTTAGACGCATGGATGAATGTGTTGCTTGTCCGCTTCTTGCGGGATCTGCAACAGCGAACCATTACCCAGGAGCTTTTGCGATGGGAACTGTTAGAAGGGAACGAGTTAACCCAAGAATTAGCTCAGGTGCGCGATCGAATGGCAATCGATAGTTTGAAGTTTCTTAGCCAGAAACATCCCTTTCCACCCGATAAAGATATTCCTGCCATGAGTGCCATATTAATTGCAGGCATTGTTTACCTGGTCTTGCGAGCTAAAGTGAGTCCAACTTTTTTAGGAATTGATTTCAGTTCCCCAGCCGGATGGCAAAGAATTGAAGCCGCAATTTCGTCTTTGGTACAGGCAGCGACGCATACAGATGGACATTAGCAATGCAAAGTACTTCACCCTTTAAGTTAACCATCTAGAATCTCTTTGCCCGGATTATTTTTGTTCGGTACATCCGGTCAGTGGCTCCACTCCTTTCACGAGGCATTGTAGTCATCCTTGCTGACTGTAACCCACTCCAACCGATAACCTCTCAGCGGTCAGTGTGCGCTGGGTTCGTTACGCTGTCGCGATCGCCTGCAAAAATACCACATTAACAGATCTCACAACTTGCTCTAGTGTTTGGTGTGATGTATCGATAGTTGGTAAGTTTTTGCATTGTGCTTGCTTTCGTAAGAAGATTGCCCAATTTCTCATATCTTGATTGACTAGATCTGGTTGTTGCCGATTATGGACAAGCCGCTCCTGCATTGTTCTCCAGTCACAGTCAATAAGTACAATGAAGTACCTTTCGACCTCAAACTTATGACATGCAGCCTCGATAAAATCTAGATTTACTTGCCCTTCAATGACAACAATTTTTTTATCTTGATACTCAACCGTAATCTTTTCGATCCATCGGTATGTTGCAAGCTCTTGCCACTTCTCCCCTGAACCTACTTTTGATCATTTCTTCGAGTGAGGGAACTCCAGTAGAGTCGAAATGCAAAAACGCATAATCGTTAGAGGAATGATAGTGTGCTTTCAGCTTCTCAACAATGCTGGTCTTGCCAACGCCTGATGCACCCGACAAAAAGAAAATTGATGGAATTTCCATAGCTAGGCTCTCATGCCATAATTAATAGGCTTATGTCTTCATTCCCATTGTTACGCTCCCAGCTTCAAGCTACTGACCTGTTGAGGATTTTGCTGCATAACGGTTGCAGTCAGCAGTTGCCGATTCCCTTGTCAGCACTAGCGACTTCCTTCGATCTACTGCACCGCAATTATTAGACCGCAACCTGCTCGATATGACTTCCACCGATCCAGTCAACACACTCATTAGTTGTCATCAGAGAGACATGAATATTTTCAAGTTCCTCAAGTCCTTTTTCATAAATTCCCGAAACTGCATCAGTTACTAAAACAATTCGAAAATCTCGCATACTTGCGCCATAGATAGAGGCACGGGGGCAATTGGGAAAATTGCAGCCACAGAATACGACTGTATCCACTTCTAGCGTGTGAAGGCGCGATTCCAGTGCAGTTTGATAAAAGGCATCCCAGCGCGGCTTGTACATCGCCCATTCCTGCTTACCAAGCAACTGAAACTCGCCTTGAAGCAACTCTTCTGGGGCAAGACGGATTGATTTGTCAGGTTTCAATTCATCAACCAATTCTGCACCAGTCGTACCGGGAGTAGCAATTGCCATACTATTCTCAATGATCTCTTTACGGCAAGCATCAACATTGCTACCATCTGGCAGGTAAAGGCGAATCACGTGAATGATAGGACGCTCAACAGCACGAAACGCATTAAGTAATTGCAGCATTTGCGGCACTTTTTCATGTGTCCCTCGGATTTTTGCCGGGGCACCTATCAACGTGAAATCGTTCTGTACATCGATACTGACAAGCGCAGATGATGATTGTTTGGGATGCGTATACTTATTCACTGATTCGCTCCGCAACGGTTTACAAAAAGCTTTGCAGCAAATTTACTTTGGATTTTAACAGAAAGATTCCCAACTATGCCCCAACAGATAACTTAGCGGCCTAACCATTCCCGATCATCGGATGCAGATAGCCATCGTATTCACCAAGGCTTAACTTCGTTCTGGTGCAGCGGGGTTTATGCTGCGCCCACCAACTGCAAGATCTCATGGCAGCTTTCCTCCAGTGTCTTTGCTTTTGTATACACGGTAAACTTTGTAAGATCGTAATTTGAAGGATGTCTTACAAAATGCTTATTGACATTAATCAACCGTGCCCCTTCAGGATGAAACATCGCTAATCCCAATCCACTCACTGCCATTGCCTCTAACCTCAAACTGTAGGTAGATGTAAGACTAATCAACGCCAAGCCAAGTTCAGCCAAACAAACACCAACGGCACCAACCACGGCGCAGCAACTCGATCGGTAAATTGCCTAAAAATGGGTTGTGTAAGCGAGGCAGTCGCTGTGATCATCAACACCAGTCCAGCCACTGTCTCGTAGGAAAAGTGATGCTGCATCATGAGGATTGGCAACAGCGCTGACAGTGCCCCCTGCGTTGAATCGGTGCAAAAATGTCCCGTTGTTAATAAGTTCAATGATTATGGAAAACTCATCTGATAGCCACTTAAACTGGCGATCGTTCCGACTAATTCTGCGAAGTCAACGGGTTTCATCAGGCGCACCTGAAATCCTTCGCGCAATGTCCGGTTGCGATCGCTTGTAGTCATGGCAGGCATCAAGGCGATCGCTGGAATTGGCGTAGCTGCTTCGCTTTCGGTTTCTCTCATCTGACGAATAAAAGCGTAAGCGTCTTCGTTAGCAAGTTCTGTATTCACCAGCAATACATCCGGTTCTGTTTGACTAAACCAGGCAAGCGCCTCACTTACGGATGCCGTCGCCATCACCTGGATGCCCCTTAATTCCAACTCCGTGCACAAAGCATGGCTAACTTCACGATTATCTTCTAGAAGGAGAACCCTTACCCCATCTAAGCGGAGAATGCCAAACCTGAACTCTGGCATCGCTGTTTTGCCCCACTCATACATCATTTCGGTAATCGGACGTAATGTTTCACCGCGAGGGGTCAGCGAATACTCAACGCGGGGTGGAGCCTCACGGTAGGGTTGTCGGTGAATCAAGCGATCACGTTCCAACTCTCGTAACTGTTGAGTCAAAACCTTGTGGCTGACCCTGGGAATCAACCGCTTTAATTCGCCAAAGCTTTTGGCATGGTGCCGTAGCCACCACAGAATCACACATTTCCACTTGCCATCAATTACTTCTGCCGTTGCTTCAACCGGGCAACCGTAGGTTTCCTCTGCCACACTCATTCCCCTATTAGTAACTATTTGGTAACTAGCAAGTGGCTGTGATAGCCTTTGCCGAGCACGGGATCGTGAATCATCATCCTGACTATCCAATCGGAGTTTAATGGCAATGTCAAAGGAAACCTATGTTCTGGTACATGGTGCTTGGCTAGGAGGATGGTGTTGGGAGTTGGTGAAGCGGCTGCTGACCGCTAAAGGGCACGATGTTGTTGTCCTGGATCTACCGGGCAGTGGTGCCGACCAAACGCCGATCGCCCAGGTCACTCTCCAAAGCTATACCGATACCGTGGTGCAAGCCATTCAGGCTCAACCCCAACCGGTGATTTTAGTCGGGCACAGTATGGGTGGCATTGTTATTTCTCAGGTTAATGAAGCAATTCCTGATCGCATCAAACAACTGGTGTATGTGAGCGCTTATTTGCTCCAAGCTGGAGAGTCGCTCTATGGCAAGACACAAGAGCCTGAACACGCCAGTTCCAAGCTTTTTGCCAGCTGGGTGCAAACGACGTCCGAAGCTGCCAGTATCAATCCAGATGGGGTCAAAGAAGTCTTCTGTGCGGATTGTTCAGATGCAGAAGTAGAACAGATTAAAACCAAAATGCGGGAACAGGCGATCGCACCCTTTGGCACCCCCCTGACCGTCCATCCAGATGTGAATCAATATGCTGAAAAGCGGTTTTACATTACAACAACTCAGGACAATGCGGTGCCTCCTGCCGTGCAGCAAAAAATGTACACTGCCATGCCCTGCCAAAAGGTGATGACGATGGCGACCAGTCATTCTCCTTTTGCAGCCAATCCGCAGCAGCTAGTCGAGTTTCTAACGGTATTATGACGTTGACTGACGCTGAAGGTCCTGTGACAGTAATGATCTCGCGCCGCATCAAACCGGGTCGAGAGGCAGATTTTGAAGCCTGGTTAGTTGGCATCACCCAGGAAGCACACGGTTTTCCCGGCTATCTGGGAGCCAATGTGATTAAGCCTAGCAGCCATCAACAACCCGAATTTGTCACGATTTTTCGGTTTGATTCCTACACCCACTTAATGCAGTGGGAAAATTCAGCCATCCGTCAGCGCTGGTTACAACGGGCTGATGAAATGGCAGACAGTGACAATCAAATTCAACGCCTGCCAGGACTGGAATTTTGGTTTACGCCCAGCGATCGCTCAACGCCAACTCCACCGCGTTACAAAATGGCGATCGTGGCTACATGCGTCATTTTTGGGCTGTCACTGGTGTTTACGCCCCTGGTCAAACTGCTACTCAAAGGATTGCCGCCCCTCTTAAGCCAATTCATCACAGTCGTGATTCAGGTTGTGCTGATGACTTATTTGATTTTGCCGCAGTTAACCAAACTCTTATCGCGCTGGCTGTTTGCGCCCCGTCCATCAAAATCCAGGAAAATCCGATGACTAAAATTTTGATTGTCACCACCAGTCACGATCGCTTCGGCGACGCGCACCCCCTGCCAACCGGAGTTTGGCTAGAAGAATTTGCGGTGCCCTATATGGAGTTTCTCAGCAGTGGCATTGAGATGACGATCGCTAGTCCCAAAGGGGGCGCGATTCCGATCGATCCCCGCAGCAATCCTAACCCTGAACAAGCCCTGGCATGGCAAGCTGCAATTGAGGCGGGCAAACAAACCGTCAAACTTTCAGAGGTGACCTCAACAGAATTCGATGCCATCTTTCTTCCCGGTGGTCATGGTCCCATGTTTGACCTGCCTGATAACCCGGATTTGCACCGCTTACTGCGCGAATTTCATGCTGCCTATAAGGTGATTGCAGCCGTTTGTCATGGTCCTGCCGGGCTGGTTGGCGCAACCTTAGAAGACGGTACACCGTTAGTTAAAGGCGAAACGCTGACCGCTTACACCTACGCTGAAGAAGTGGCGGCAAAGCTAGATCAAGCTGTGCCGTTCATTCTGGAACATCGCCTGCGCGAATTGGGTGCTGATTTTGTTGCCCATGCCATTAAGGCGGATCATGTGGAACATGACGGTAAGCGCGGGAAATTAATCACTGGACAAAATCCCAATTCCAGCGCCAGCGTTGCCCGTGCCATCATGGCGGCTTTGAACAACCAACTCCCCCCAATTTTCACCCATACGCCTGTGGAAATTGTGCCGGCTCAGACGATCGCCCAGTTTCCAGTCAACACCTTCCTGGAAAACATTGCGATCGCGGCAGATGGCACGCTGTTCATCACCAGTTATGAGGAAGCCAAGATTTATCAAGTCACACCAGGCGGTGCGGTGAGTGAGGCAGGTCAAATCCCCAGCAGCGCCGCAGGCATGGCGTTTGATCCCCAGGGCAATTTGCTGGTGGCGGGTGTGGCAGCCGATAAGACCCCTACTCTGTTCCGAATAATTCAGGGCGAGGTAGAACCGCTGGTCGCGATCAAGGATGGCATTTTTTTGAATGGCATGACGCATTTGATGGGCGATCGCTATCTGATCGCGGATTCCTACAAAGGCGCGATCTGGGAGGTGGATATTGCCGCAAAGACCGCGCGGATTTGGCTACAGCACGATCGTCTGGCAAAATCCGATCCGACCCATCCATTTCCAGCCGTCAATGGCTTAAAGATTTACGCCAACACGCTTTATGCATCAAACACGCAACGGCAACAACTGGTTCGCATTCCCATTCAGCCGGATGGCACGGCTGGAACACCCGAACTGTGGCTCACCAATGTCAATCTGGATGATTTTGCCTTTGATGTTGCAGGGAATTTATACGCGACTACTCACGTTTATAACAGCGTGGTGCGAATTTCACCGGATGGACAAGTGACGGCGATCGCTACCGCAGAGCAGGGAGTAACAGGCTGCACCGCTCTGGCGTTTTGTCGGACTGGAGAGGATGCGGCTGCCGTCTATGTCACCACCAATGGTGGAATGTCGTTGCCGCTACCCAGTGGCATTCAACCCGCTCAGGTCGTGCGCTTAGATGTAGGCATTGTAGGAATTGGATTGGGAGAATAACATGCATTTTGCGATTCAATGCGTGCTTGCCAAAAATATAGACGATCAGCGGCTAGCTTTAAGGTCCACCCATTTGCGATATCTGGAAGCTAACAAACATCACATTTTTTGTGGAGGTCCGATCGTCGATTCAGAGGGTCAGCCTGAAATGATGTTGATTATTCTGGATGTGCTCGATCAACCATCAGCAGAGTCCTTTATTGATGCAGAGCCTTACAATCGGTCTGGGTTATTTACCCAGGTGACGATCCGAGAGTGGCGACAGGTGTTGCCAGAGGTTAAACCAGGAGCACTCCTCGATGAAATCGATCGCACCTAAAGTCAAACTCTAAACCTATCGAGAGAGTACATTTAAATCATCATGGAGTATCAGAGTGGGTATCGAACTCTGAGGAAATAGCAAGATTTGAAAAAAAAGAATAGCAAGAAATCGAAAGACAGCGATTGCCTTTCCTTGCTATCTTCCACATAGGGTTATTCTAGGCAACTTCAAGATAAGTCTGTTCACACTCTTTAACCTAGATTATGAGTCTAGTCAAAATGAAAAAGGTCTTGATCGTTGAAGATAATCCAGATCTTCGCTTGCTTACTAAAAATACTCTTAAAATAATCAAATTAGAAGTCATTGAAGCAAGAGATGGTTTAATTGGCTTTAACTTAGCTAAGGAGCATCGACCTGATTTGATTATCTCTGATATTGATATGCCAGAACTAAACGGTTTTAGCTTATTAAATAAATTAAAAAAAGATTCTGTAACAGCTGACATTCCTTTTATCTTTTTGACTGGACAAGTAGATGAAAATAGTCGCGACTGTGCCTTTCAATTAGGAGCCGATTCTTACATTTCAAAACCATTTAAGATAGAAGATTTTCTAACAGTGGTTGCCCTGTATCTCGATCTCAATATAAACTCATAGAAACGGCACGCTGTTGAGGCAGAATTAGATTGTAGAAGATTTGATAAAGATTTCTTGTGTGAGAGATTGTCATCTGTGTTTCTAGAAAACGGTGTGGTTTAGATTTAAAGCTGATTCAGTTGAGTGGATTTAAAGTCCATATTTGCAGGCAGAATTGAGAGGAGTTGGTACTATTATCTACAAGTTAATTAACATTTAATTTGTAACGCTTGTAAGGATTTTTCTACAGACTGCTCAAGATACTTTAATGCCTAAAGGAGATCAGTTCTTAACTATAGGGAAGTCTTTATGTTTGACCTGATTGGAGAAATTTTTAACTCAGGAACATTTATTCCCCATGGACACTGCTACCTCTGGAAACCTGAATTAGTCTGGCTCCACATTCTATCAGACTCAACAATAGCTCTTAGTTACTACTCCATCCCCATTACGCTGTTTCATTTTGTGCAGCGGCGAAAGGATTTACCCTTCAATTGGGTATTTATTCTATTTGCAGCCTTCATTACTTTCTGTGGGACTTCCCATTGGATGTCAGTCTGGACTTTATGGCATCCAGTTTACTGGCTCTCTGGTGGAATCAAGGCAGTTACGGCATTGATATCCCTTAGCACCGCGATCGTGCTTTTTGTACTGATACCAAAGGCACTAGCGATTCCCAGTGCGGCACAGTTGAAAAAAGCTAATTTGGCATTGAAGCAGGAAATTGCAGAGCGCAAACGTGTTGAAGCAGAACTTCTTTGTAGCCGAGATTTAAGAGAAGCCATCTTTAATGAATCTACCGATGCACTGTTTCTGGTTGATCCGCAAACGCTGCTGACACTAGACTGCAATCGATGTGCGGTAAAACTCTTTCAAGCAAATGACAGAACTGATTTGATTGGTATTGCAGGGCATACACTACAGCGCCACCCCTCTTCTCAGGATGACTTAAATGCTATTACAGCAGAAATGCAGTTAAAGGGATATTGGAGTCGAGAGGTTGAATATCTCACTCATCAGGGAAATTTTTTCTGGGGAAACACTGCGGCTAAATCCGTTACGGTTGCCGGACAAACCATGAACTTAGTCCGAGTCACTGATATCAGTGACCACAAGCAGATTGAAGCGGATCGCGAGCAAGCTGAACAAGCATTAAGGATGAGTGAAGTTCGCTACCGTGCCATTGTTGAGGATCAAACAGAACTGATTGTTCGATTTTTGCCAGATTGCTCAATTGTGTTTGTGAATAGTGCCTTCTGTCAGTATTTTGAGCTGCAACCCGAAGAAATACTTGGCAAGCGATTTGCCGCTACGATTTTTAAGGAGGATCAAGCGCTTGTCATCCAGTGGGTAAAGTCTATGAATGCCAATAACCCCACCGTAATGTTTGAGAGTCGCGTCGTGGTGAATGGCGAAGTACGCTGGACTCAGTGGGCAAACCACATGCTGTTTGATGAACAGGGACAGTTTGTAGAAGTTCAATCGGTGGGACGAGATATCACCGAGCGTAAGCAAACTGACGATCGACTTCAAGCCTCTTTGAGAGAAAAAGAGGTTTTGTTCAAGGAGATTCATCATCGGGTCAAAAATAATTTGCAAATCGTTTACAGCTTGTTGCGGTTGCAACGCCGCCAACTCAAGGATCAACTAGCCGCCAATGCGTTGCTAGAAAGTCAGAGCCGAATTGAGTCAATCGCTCTAATTCACGAAAAACTGTATCAATCTGAAGACCTGACACAGATTAACTTGGCAGAGTATATTCCCAGCCTGATCGCCAGCCTTTTTAGCACTTACAATGTCAACTCCAGTCAGATTATATTAGAAACTCAGATCGAACCAATTCTTCTGGATATTGACCGGGCAATTCGGTACGGACTGATTATCAATGAATTATTAAGTAATGCTTTAAAGTATGCATTCCCATTAGTAGATCAGAGTAATTCGTGGATCAGTGTGGAACTTTTTAAGCAGCCTAAGGACTCTGCCGTAGTCTTGAGCGTTAAAGATAATGGAGTAGGACTTCCTGGTCACATTAACTTCTCCAAACCTGAGACATTAGGACTCCAACTAGTCCACGGTTTTGTGGGTCAGATGGGGGGATATCTACAAATGTGTTGCCAAAATGGGACAGCATTTCAAATGACATTTCCGCAGGGGGTGCCAGAATGAATATAAATGCATCCGCGCCTGTACAGATTTTAGTCGTTGAGGATGAGTGGGTCGTAGCCATTGATGTAAAAGCTTGTTTAGAGGAGTTGGGCTATTCGGTTGTAGAGGTCGTAGTTTCTGGAGAGGAAGCCATCGTTAAAGCGAGAGAACTGCATCCATCCATTGTGCTGATGGATATTCGTTTAGCAGGGGAGATAGATGGAGTACAGGCAACTCAGCAGATCTGGAACGAATTGCAAATTCCCAGCATTTACATGACAGGTTACTCTGACAAAATCACAGTTGAGCGTGCCGCTGCTACTGATGCTTTTGGTTATATCCTCAAACCAGTTAGAGAACAAGACCTCCAGGTTGCAGTCAAAACGGCACTTCAACGACATGGACGAGAAACCCAACTGAGGGAGCAACAGCAATGGACAGCGTCAATTCTAAAAGCGATTGGTGACGGTGTGATTGTTACCGATCGTGAGGGTCAAGTGAAGTTCCTCAACCTCGTTGCTCAGGCTTTAACAGGTTGGCAGTTGCAGGAGGCAATAAACCGACCCCTTTCGGAAGTGTTCCCGCTCATTAATAGCCAAACCCAGGAACCAGCTGAAAACCCCATCACGGAAGTACTCCGGACGGGTAATGTGACTTATTTGGTAGATCCAGTTCTGTTAATAACCAAAAGTGAGCAGCAGATTCTGATTGCCGATAGTGCAGCTCCGATTAAAGACGATCAGGGGAAATTGGCAGGAGCTGTTATGGTTTTCCGAGATGTCACAGAGCAGCAGTCCCTCCAAGCGCAGTCCTTTTCCCTGCTCCAGGCACAACTGTTAAAACATCAAATGCAGGAGCTTCAACTAAAGCAGCAAATACAAGAACTTCAGCAGTTCACTCAGCTTAAAGATGATTTCTTAAATACTGTATCTCACGAGTTGCGCTCACCTTTAGCCAGTATCAAAATGACTATTGAACTACTGGAAGTGACGTTGGACCGATACAGTTTCCTACCGTCCTGCTCAGACAATGAGGTTCCGTCACAGCGACTAGAGAAATATCTCAGAGTGTTACGTGAGCAATGTGATCAGGAAATTAATCTGGTCAATAATTTGCTAGACCTGCAACGCTTAGAAGCAGAGAAAGTTCCAAACGAGTTAACTGCAATCGATTTATTGGAATGGATTCCTCATGTAGCAGAGGTATTTCAGTGGCATGCACAACAAAATCAGCAGTGCCTACAACTACAATTGCCATCTGCTTTACCATCTCTCATTTCCAATCTCCCAACATTAACGCATATTCTAAGAGAGTTGTTGACGAATGCGTGCAAATATACGCCATCAGGTGGAGTGATCACAGTTAGTGCTCAACAAGAAGAGGAGCAACTAAAGCTAGTAGTTAGTAATTCGGGGATTGAGATTTCAAACGAAGAATTGCCGCATATCTTTGACAAATTCTATCAAATTTCCAGGGGAGATCGCCGGAACAATAGTGGAACAGGACTAGGATTGGCACTTATCAAGCGGCAAGTTGAGTATCTAGGCGGCACGATTTGGGCTGAAAGTTATACCAACAAAGTTCATTTTGTAATTAAGTTACCTTTCGTTGTTTAAGAATAGTGGGCATTGCTAATGATGTTGCAATTGAATGAATTGGCAAGCAATGATGATTTGTTCAGAAAGACACTTTGTATTCATTTTTACCTCTCATCTAAAGACTATTTCGATAGCTTTTGGGAGTAGTTCCAGTAAGTTTACGGAACTGGGTCGTAAAATGGCTTTGATTGGAAAAACCCACTAATGAGGCAACCTCTACCAGAGAGAGATGGCGGCAAGCCAGTAATTCCTTTGCTCGCTTGATTCGTTGTTGCAATAAGTACTGATGGGGTGCCATGCCAGTTGATTGCTTGAATAAGCGACAGAAGTAGTACTGACTGATACCAAGACAAGTTGCGATCGCCGACAGTGATATGTCATCAGCTAAATGATCATGGATGTATGCGATCGCCGATTGTAGTTTTTGCTTTGACAACCCATCTGCATAAGACTGTATTTTGGGTTGAAAGATACAATAAGTTCTAAGCAAATGAACAATCAGAAAATTCGCGAGGGAGTCCATATAAAGCGAACTGGCGATCGCGGGAGCTTCCATCTCATGTTTGAAGCGACATGCGATCGCTTCAAGCTGAGGATCAGGAACAATGGGAATACTTCGCAGTTCAACTTGATCAGGGTTCAGACAATCCATGTCTGAGACACGCTGCTGCAATAGGGTAGATTCAAACACAAATCCCACTCCTTGGTCCGTTGTCTCCCAACTCCAGAATGCCGGAATTCCGGCAGGAGCCAGGAAGATTGATCCTTTAGGAACAGGTCCATCATATTCATCGCCATCAAAGCGATTCACCTGTCGAGTACTGCCCTCGCTCAAGTGAATCAGTAAGCTATGGTGAGTCAAGGCAGAAACTTCAACCTCATCCGGTGGGGTCAATAAACTTTCGACAATTAAAGCCCCATCCAAAACAGATTGCCTTTGTAGAAGATATCTGTCCCCAATCTCAGAAGGGTGTACTGCTGGTGATTGGGGTTGCTCAATATCACGATGTATCATGGACTACTTTTGATCACACTCTCATCTTTTGTGCCCATATCAAGATAACCTTATTCCAGGCTAGTAGGTGTATCTGAATATAGAACTCAAAGATACTGTTAGTACAGTTGCCTATCAGCAGAGGAGACCGATCGTGAAAAAGCAAGTTGCTAAATCTAGAATGCCAATTAAAAGGAATTGCCTGCAATGATCGACCCTAATTCAACTACCCTGACCCGACAGGTTGAGTTGATTCGCAAACTTCAAGCTATCCCAGATGAAGCAAACTGGCTGGCTGCCAACGCCGACCATCTGATTACACGTGGATACGAGGTGTTTGCTCAGCAGCGTCATTCAAAGAATGCTTTTCTCATCAAAGCATTGCTGTTCCTAAAGCGTAAACCAGAACTGAGCTTTGCCGAGGTTCAGCGTCATTGGCTCCATACCAACGCTTCTCTTGCCGCTCAAGTGCCGGGATTGTTGCGATACGAGCAGTGTCATGTTGCCTCAGAAACTTATGATGGCTCTGAACCTACGTTTGATGGGGTTGCTGAACTTTGGTGGTCCGACTTGGAGGGATTTGAGCGATCGTGGTCATCCACAGCTATGCAAGATGGATTATTACAGGATCTGCGATCGATCTTTGACCAACAGATATCAACCGGAATGCTCGTGTACAAAGTCCGCATGCTCTGTCCATGGGCTGGAACTTAAATCGTACCCCTATGATAAATTAGTAATCTAACGGCTGAAGTGAGCGGTAGCAGGCAATCATCAAGATGCTCAAGGCTTTACCAGGTAAGACAACACGAGCTGAGTGATTTCTTGTTCTAACTGTCCGCTACTGAGTAACTCTGGTTGCTCAATCACTGCTGCATGGGTCAGAGCCTCAACCGTCCGTCCGACGATAAACACCATCAAATCTAGATTTTGTGGTTGAAGTTGGTCGCGCTGTTTTTCTAAATAAGCACGTAAGATTGCCGCCATTTTTGCTTCCGCAGTTTGCCGCATCCGATCGCTACGCGGCACTTGCTCATTGAGCACTTTATGGAGTGCGGGGTTCACTGCATGAGCTAAGATTGCAGCTCTTACTAAGCCATGCAAAACCGCTTGTATCGGCGCATTCGACAAATTCTTCAAATGTGATTCAACCAACTGCACCATTTCATCTGCGTGATGCTCAGCCAGCGCAGCAATCAAAGATTCTTTATTCGGAAAGTATTGGTAAAGCGAGCCCACACTCACACCCGCAACCTCTGCAATCCGATTCGTATTGGCTTTGTCGTAGCCCTCTTCGGTCAGAATGCGAGCCGTCGCAGTCAAAATTGCCTCGACCGTTACTTTAGAGCGCTCTTGTCGTGGAAGTTTGCGGGGCTTTGTGAGGATCTTGCGTGGCATTGGAATCACTCAAGGAAATGCGAGTTGTCGAACCAGAATCATGACCCGTAAAATCTGAGTCATTGCTCGTATTTTAGCGAATCATCTTGCTGGCAAACCCTTTAGACTCAGACACACGCATGTTTTTTCAAGAGCCAAATTTTTCGTATAACTTCCTGCGGACAATCGGGCATACCGTGTACGGTGGGGCTGATATTGGAGAGTGTTTAGCAACAGCAGCCCAGATTGAAGATGGTAATTATGAGCAGTGGTACACGGCGTGGTGTAAGACCGGCGATCGCTTAAGCCATCATGCTGACGAAAGTATGACCAACGGCAACACCATTAGTGCGCGGCAAGCTTATTTACGAGCGAGTAACTACTATCGCAATGCAGAGTTCTTTCTCCACAGTGATCCGAGCGATCCGCGCATTCTAGCAACTTGGGGACAGAGTGAGTCCTGTTTCCGCAAAGCTGCAAAGCTCTCTGCACTGCCCATCGAACCGATTGAGATTCACTATGAGCAAACGACGCTACCCGGTTATTTCTATCGCTGTACAAGAGACGTTCAACCTCGCCCCACGCTTATTTTTTTCCCTGGCTTCGACTCAACCCTCGAAGAGTTACACTTCTTTGGAGCGGCAGCAGCCGTCATGCAAGGATATCATTGCCTGACGTTTGCTGGTCCAGGACAGGGATCTGTGATTCGGCAGCAAGGGCTGTCCTTTCGACCTGATTGGGAAAATGTCCTTGTAGCAGTTGTAGACCATCTTTTACAACGTCCTGATGTGGATGCTCAATCGTTAATTCTGTTTGGTCAAAGCTTTGGTGGACTATTAGCCATCAGAGCCGCTGCCTATGACCATCGATTTTCTGCCTGTATTTTTCATGGTGGCGTGTTTGATCTGTATGAGTCTTTTCTGGAATTGTTTCCACCAGAATTGCGATCGCAAATCGACAATGGTGATGATCGTGAAATCGATCGCCTTGTTAGTGGAGTGATGGCAGCTAGCCCTGGAGCGAAGGCTAGACTCGGACATGGCTTTTATGTCATGGGGGTAACGTCTGCGGCTGAGCTGGTTGTCAAATTGAAACAATTTACGCTGAAAGACATCGCTCACCAAGTCACCTGTCCAACTTTGGTTATCGATGGTGCTGAGGATAGCCTCCTACCCAATCAAGGACAGAAACTGTTTGACAGCCTCACTTGCCCAAAGGATTACTTGCTCTTTTCGGCGGCAGATGGGGCAGCCGAACATTGTCAGGTTGGGGCGCTTGCCTTATGTCATGAAAAATTATTCAACTGGCTCAAAAAGCATACTTGATTCTGAATACCAACAGACTAACTGCTTTCATTAATTACCTGATTAATCCAGCTATACATTTTTGAGACACGAATATAATACTCCTGCCAACCATAACGCCCTTGCCGATCAAAAATCGTTCTAACAGTACTTCTATAGCGCCCTCTAGAGCTAACTCCAATTAGTTGCATTCCATTCTCAGTATTAACTAAAGCTGGACTACCACTGTCGCCTGAACCATTAACGCCTTCTAGCGGCAACACATCTTGAGAGTTACTGTTGTCAAATTGAAATGTCAAATAATTTCCATTTACTCCGGTGATTTTATTCTCGGCAAGACGAAACTGTCCATCGTTGACAAGCTGAAATTTAGGAAGCCCGCGATCGCCAGTCCCAAAATCTCCCCAGCCCAGTAACAAAATCTGTTTCCCAACTTCATCCCCATTCTGATATAGCGGGACTGGTGAAACATGCTTCACCTCATCTTTTAACCTCAGCAAAGCAATGTCGTAAGATTCATCTCGAACTTTTACTTTGACTTTCTTGAGTTTGCCACAAAAATCTCTAATTACCCTAACGGAACCAACCTGTTCAGGAGCTACCGCCCAATCAACAATATTCTCCTTGCCGCCGATTCGCACTAAAAATGGGTGATTTTCAAAATCTGCTTTGTATAAATCCACTGCACAATGGGCAGCAGTTACAGCCCACTTCCGATGTATGAGTGTAGCTACCCCTTCCTTCATCTTTCCATTGTCGGATACAGGAAATACAGCAGGATAATCTGCTTCATTAGCCAGATAATTTTCAGGGGCTATGTCGTAGCGGATGAGCATTAGCTTAGTACAGCTTATTTACTAAAACTCACTAATCACACTTAAGCGCTGAGAAACTCTTGCTCTTCCCATAACCTTCATAACTTCCCATAAATCAGGAGCCTTATTACGACCTGTTAATAGAACACGGATTACCTTTGCGACATCTCCTACATGTCCTTTGTAGGAAGAGGGGTCTTTCTTAAAGGCTTTTGTGCTTGGAGCAAAACCCTGGGCAACAGAAATTGTTTGGAGTTTTAGAAACCACTCATCCTTGCTATCAGCTTCGTCGTAACTCAACATAAAATCCTGAATTGCAGGACGAACCTCTTGGATATTTACATCTGCAAGAGGTGAAAGAAAATCTGTTACGTGTTCCTTAAAGTAATCATCAAAGAAATAACCGATCTCATGCTCTAAGTCCAACCACTTAGCTACATCTTTCCTAGATTGATCAGACTCTCTCTCGATATTTAGAATTTGCTGTGAGTAAGATGGATTTCTCTGTAACCTATCTGCTAACAGGCTGTTGTAAGTGACAGCCCATTTAACAGAGCGCTTGTATACCTCGTGAGCCTGCAAAGAACTAACTACATCCTTACTTATGCTATTTAGCTTAGCTATATCAAATAGAGCACCACTTCTGCTCATATTAGAGATATCCAATTGAAAAGAAGAATTATCCTGTAAAGGATGACTTTTTCTCCAGCCTTCAAATCTTGAGTCAGCAAGATTTAATAAGTACTCGATCACGGCTTCTAAAGGATAGCCTTGCTGATCATAATACAGAACACTTGCTTCTGGATCCTTGCGCTTACTCAGCTTTCTGCGTGAGTTACCATCCATTTTCTGTATTGGCGACAGATGTCCATAGTGAGGAGGCTTCCAACCAAAGGTTTGAAACAATTGCAAATGAAGCGTGATTGATGAAACCCATTCATCACCTCGAATCACATGAGTAGTCCCCATCAAATGATCATCAATTACGTGGGCAGCATGATATGTTGGGAAACCATCAGACTTTTGAAACACAATATCTTGATCATTTTCATACAGCTCTAAAGTGCCACGAATGAGATCAGGAAAAACAACTTGTCTATTAATATTCCCTGTGGATTTTAATCGAATCACATAAGGCTTGCCTGAACTGAGTGCCGATAGCACGTCTTCTTCAGAACGGTTCCTCCAAACAGCCCACTCCCCGTAATAACCAGGTCTAATCTTGAGCTGTTCTTGTTGTTCACGAATACTGTCAAGTTCTTCTGGAGTAGCAAAACAAGCATATGCCTTATTTTCGTGTATCAGCTTGTGAACAAAAGCTCGGTAAATATCAAATCGTAAACTTTGTGTGTATGGACCATAGTCTCCAACTTCTAAACCTGAAGCTACTGCACCTTCATCAGGGGTTAATCCATATTTCTCTAAAGACTGGACAACTAGGTCTGCGGCTCCTTCAACTTCACGCTTCCTATCAGTATCTTCAATTCGCAAAAAGAAAACATCACCATTCTCATGTGCTAATTTACGAGAAATCAAGCCAGTATAAAGTCCTCCAATGTGAAAAAAGCCAGTAGGACTTGGTCCAAGCCGAGTCACTTTAGCGCCTTCAGGAAGATTTCGAGCAGGATACTTGTTATAAAAATATTCAGGGGTGAATTTCAAATTGGGAATCAGAAGATCTGCAAGAATTGACATGTTTATATTATGGAGTTATGAAAATAATTAGGGAGAGGTGGAGGACATTGGCAGTGCTATATTTTGTGCCATGAAGCACAAGTCAAAACTTAAATAAGACTTTGGGATGACGGTGCCCTTAAGAGGAAACATAGTTAAGGTACAGGGTCAAAGCACAGGTGATAATAGGCTTTTGGTATAGCACACTGGAGTAGTTTTCTTCAAGTCCTACTTTTTTAGACAAGCATTAATTTTTTGGGAGTGGAGCTAAGAATATCGGGAGCCGGATACTATCAAGATGGTACACCTAGAATCTAAATAGGAGAGCGGAGAATAATATCTCCCCTCAACCCAACAGGGGGTTAATCCCTCGATTACCCGTTTATCCTGGTGATAAACGTCATAGTACTACGCACCTTTCATACAGCGCTCTTCTTGGTAAAGGCGCAAAGCGTATTTACCTGCAACTGTTGCCCGCAGGATTTGAATCTGTTCTATCATTTCATTCGGCAGTTGATTCAATGCAGGAAAGAGTCCACCGTACTCAGGTGGCACCACGCCTGGAGCCGATAAACTGGCAAATGTTAAATCTGCTGCCGAAAAGCAATCCCCTACTAGATATCTACGTCCATCGGAAAGGCGATCGCTAACGGCTTCAAACATCTGTTGAGTTTGGTGATAGGCAGCGATCGCGCTTTCGCGACTAACATTGTAGCTGGAATGTACCAAGCGGCGAGTCAAGGGAAACAGCAGCGGAAATAGTAGCTTCTCCCATTCAGGTACGCCTTCACACCAAACCTGTTGCATTACACTCTGATTTTGCAGGGCATAAAAATATCCCCACTGCCTTGTTAGAACACCAAGTTTGCGATTAAATCGCGCTTCTAATTCGTCAACTTCCTGTCGTAGCACTGGCGAATCTGGATACAGTTTTAGATGGGGTGGTGCTACTGTATCTAAATATCTTAAGATGTCCACTGAATCTATGAATATCTGCGCTTCAGTGACTAGAACAGGAACGCTGCTGCCACCCAGAGAAGTTGTTTTTAGTCGATGTAGTGGCGGTAAATGGCACTCCTCAACATAGGAAAAACCTATCCGATCCAGTGCCCATCGAACTTTCTCGCAGTAATGGCTGATCCGAAATGTGATTAACCGGGTCGGAAATTTCATCCATCACTCCAACTATTTCATTCCATCCTAATGCTAAATTTCAATCGCTTCTTCACACCGATGGAGAAAGTATGTTCAGTCCTTAAAACGCCACATCCACAGCAATCTCTTCCCAACGAGCCGCTAAATCCTCCGCAGTAGAAACCTCAACAGCGGCAAGGTTTAATGGATAGTCCACGTTGTCTCGCTCAACCCAGTGTGCCGCTGTGAATTGACCATTGCTTGCCCTTAAGATCAAGCCAGACTCTTGGCACTCTGGAGAAGCGAGATATAACACTCCGGGGGCTACTTGATCGGGTCGCAACTCCTCTGGCTCGTCGTCTACGTTCCACATTCGGGTTTTAGCGACTGGCGAAATTGCATTCACGAGAATTCCATGCATTTTACCTTCAACCGCCAGCACATTCATCAGCCCGATCTGCGCCATTTTTCCCATCACATAAGGGGCAAGACCACTGAGTGCATATTGCTGATAAATCGCCCGATCCGAAGCTGTCAGCACAATCCGTCCGTAATTTTGTCGCTTCATCGTTGGAAAGGCGGCTTGAGCTAGCCAAGTTGGTGCTTCTAAGTTAATGCTGATGGCACGCTGTAGAAAATCAGGCGTTAGCTCTAGCACGGACTGATAGGCGACCCATCCTGCGTTGTGGATCAAGATGTCGAGGCGATCGAACTTGGCTAGCGTCATTTCTACTAGGCTGCGGCAGTTGTCCCGGCCATCCAAAAGAATATTATTGGCGATCGCAACTCCACCTGCTTTGCAAATGTTGTTGGCGACATCAGCCGCTACATTGGGATCGAAACCCATTCCCTCTTTGTTCACACCTGCGTCATGCACAACGACTCGCGCCCCTCTTTCTGCCAACAAATGAGCATAGGCTGCGCCTAAACCGCGTCCGCTGCCCGTGATAATCGCTACCTGATTATCAAGTCGAATCATTTGCTTCTCTCCTGATTGAAATTCTGAACTTGAGCCTGTGTCTGTGTCGCCTCATGATTCACTCAACGCCTGGCTATCCCGCGATCGCCACACGGTTCCGATCGGCATAATCCGTACTGACAGTCACCTGCTGCCAAGTATCCAAATCTGTTTTGACCCATTCCAATTTTTCCTGAATCAGGCTCATGGCATCGGTGCCTAATGCCAGTCGCATTGGTGGATGAGGGCTTTCCACCGCTTGAAGGATGGCTTGCGCCGCTTTCACTGGATTGCCTGGTTGCTGACCATCCATCGCTTTGAACCACTGCAATGAGGCACTGCTCACGGTTGCATAGGCATCAATGAATTGTTCAGCAGCTGCCAGCGATCGCCCATTGAAGTTTGTCCGAAATGCCCCAGGTTCAATTAAGGTGACTTTAATACCAAAGGATTCAACTTCCTTAGCCAGAGCTTCAGATAGCCCTTCCAGGGCGAATTTAGTCGCACAGTAAATACTGCTGCCGCCGAACCCGACCAATCCTGCCGTCGATGATATGTTCACAATATGACCGTTGCCTTGCTGACGCATCACAGGTAAGACAGCTTGCATCAGACGGAGTGCCCCAAAGAAGTTGGTTTCAAACTGTTGGCGAATATCCGCATCACTGACTTCTTCAAGTGCGCCAATGAGTCCATAACCCGCATTATTGACGAGCACGTCAATGCGACCAAAGGTGGCGATCGCGGTATCAACGGCCGCTTGGATGTCTTGGGACAGCGTTACATCCAAACGTACAGCCTTTGCTGTCTTTGGATAGTCCTCAATTAAGGGACGCAGTTGCTCTGGTTCGCGAGCAGTCGTCAGTAGGTAATCCCCTTTCTGCAACACTGCTTCTGCCAGGGCACGTCCAAACCCAGTTGAACAGCCTGTAATCAACCAAACTTTAGGAGCAACACAATTGCTATTTGATTGCATTTCTTTTCTCCAATGTGAAAACGATGAGATAGGTCTTATCTTTCTCACGGTAGGAGACAGTTCTGTGGCTGTCCAATATATATATGACTAGGATTAATAGGTTATAGATATAAGTCCGATGGAATTACGACACCTGCACTACTTCATCGCGGTGGCTGAGGAACTGCATTTTAGTCGCGCAGCAGAGCGGTTGCACATCTCCCAACCTCCGCTCAGCCAGCAGATTCGCGATTTGGAGGATGAACTCGGCGTCAAGCTGTTTGAACGCACGAAGCGGCAAGTACAGCTTACGGAAGCAGGCAAAGCGTTTTTAGAGCGCTCCTATCTGGTGTTAGACCAATTAGAACAATCGATCGCAGCGACCCAGCGGATTGGGCGGGGTGAGGTGGGACAGTTGGCGATCGGCTTTGTTGACTCTGCCATGTTGACTGCACTGCCAGAAATTTTAAGGACGTTTCGAGCACAGTTTCCGGCGGTAGACCTGCGATTGCAGGAACTCACAACGGCTCAACAAATTCAAGCACTGTATGACAGACAGATAGATGTTGGCATTGTTCGTTCTGCCATCAGCGAACCAGGTTTGAGTGTGGAGTGCTTTTTGCCAGAATCATTGGTCTTGGCGTTGCCCGAAACCCACCCGCTCTCTGCCCAGGCGAAAGTATCCCTCTCCACATTGACAAATGAATCCTTTATCCTCTTTCCTGCCAAACTAGGACCCATCTTTTACGAGCAAATTATGGATTTATGCCAGCAAGCAGGCTTTCGTCCAAAAGTCGCTCAAGAGGCAGTGCAGATGCAAACGATCGTCGGATTAGTGGCGGCAGGATTAGGCATCGCTTTGGTTCCTGCCTCCATGCAAAACTTTCACAGAAGCGGAGTCATTTATCGACCTCTACAAGAGCAGATCCCTGAGATCGGGCTTTATCTAACTTGGCGGCAGCAGGATGACTCCCCAGTGATCAAGGCCTTTCTTAACTTGACACAGAAGATGACGTAATGAGAGCTAAATCATGATAATCCGTGAGCCGTTAGGATCTGCATCTAGCCGTAGATTTCACCGTCCATACTGATCCTTTGTTGGGAAAGCCATTCTTCAAGCAGCAAAGCGTAGATATACTCATCCTGCCATGCGCCATTGATGAACTGACTTTGTCGTAGATGTCCTTCACAGCGCATACCGAGACGCTCCATCAGCCGAGAGGATGCTCTGTTTCGGGTATCGCAGATCGAAGTGATACGATGCAATTTGTGATGCATAAAGCCATAAGCAAGCAGTACTTGTGCTGCTTCTGTTGCATAACCACGCCCTTGATAGTTAGGATGCAGCGACCATCCAATTTCGCCTTTACTTTGTGCTTTTGGTAGGATATTGATGCTCACTTCACCAATCATTTTTTTGTCGTCTTTGTGATGAATAGCAAACACGATATAGCCTCCTTCATCACCAATTTCTGCTACTGCTTGTCGCGTGAGAAAATTAATAGCTTGCTCCTGAGTCAGCGGTTTTACTGGCATGTATCGCAAAACATCAGGGTGGGTTTGATAGTCCAAAAAATCAGGTAGATCCGCTTTTTCCATACGGCGGATCACTAATTGGTTTGTAACTACTGGCTCCACACTTCTCCCTCCAGATGGCTTACTAAGTTTGCTGACCAGGGTTAGTTTAGCGAATCAATTACTAAATACGAATCCCGACACAGCCCAACTACACATTCAACGTCACAATTTTGGGATAAGTACCTTCTTTCTCAGGAACTGTCCGTCTCTTTTGCAAAACAACACCCAGTTTTTAAGGAATTCAACAGAAGCTTTTTATGTTAACTCCGAGATTGCTAGGTATTACCCGCCACTAAAGGCGATTACTAGAAACCGATGTAACTTGTCGCTATTGGAAGGATCGGCGCTTCAAAATTAATCGTTGGCGGATAGCAATCGAGATTAAGAACATATACGCCAAATTGATTCACATGGTGTGTCCAGTAAGGGCTGAGTGCAGCAATCATTTTACCGAATAGCACCTCCAAGTACTGCCTCAGTATCAACCTAAAGCATAACGGCAAAATGTAGAGGTGGCAGATCATCTCTGTAACTCCACAAATGGCTTTCGTCCAGCTTAAGGCATTGTTAACTCTTACTCACAAACCATGAGAAGCTCAAAATAAACGGTCAAACTGTTGAGCGATGCTCGACTCAAAAAAATCTTAGGTTGAACTGTTACCAATTCCTCCTTAGTAACGACATAACTATAGAAGGGTATGTATTCCCTTTGACAAGCTAGGCAGGAGGAAGGAATAACCTCAATGAATCAAGAGCAATCGCCCAACTCAGGAAAGCCATCTTCTGAGATGACAGTTTTAACCCTAGCCGATCGATCGGACGAAGAACTGGCACAAGTTGCCCATGAAGACCATAATGTCTTTGCTGTGCTGTATCGTCGCCATGTGACCGATGTTTATCGCTATTTACTAATGCAAGTTGGAAAAGTTCATGACGCTGAGGATTTAACCACACAGACATTTGAGGCAGCTTTGCAGCATATTGCCAGTTATCAAGGCATTGGCAAATTCAAATCGTGGTTGCTGGGAATCGCCCGAAGAAAAGCAGCAGACCATTTTCGCCAGCAACGAGCAACACTGCCATTAGAGTTCGCAAAACATATTCCCTATCCCGGTACTTCCCTCGATGAGTGTATCGAGCAGCAATTGTGTTTAGAACAGGTTGCTAGTCTATTACACCTTTTGACGCCGGAGCGTTCAGAAGCATTAGCCCTGCGCCTCTTTGGTTGTCTAACCACCGCAGAGGTTGCTCATGTGATGGGCAAAAGTGAAGCAGCCGTCAAAATGTTAGTTCATCGAGCAATGAGCGACCTGAAACAGCAACTTACAAATATCCAGAAGGAGAATTAATTCTATGCAAGAGAATTTACAGCCGGAAGAATTGGAAGTTAAATCCGCTGCAGAATTGGATACCTGGATTACAACACGATTCACTGGACAAGAGCAATTAGCAGCCTTGCCCAATCTCGATTCGCAAACCATTGATTTAGCGGCTCTTGCCCAAGATTTATTGTCACTAGTCGAGGATATTCAGCCTAATCACGATTTTGTACTGGATTTAGAAGCCAAATTGAGACGAAAAATACTTAACAAACATGCTGCATTCTCTACGCACCAACCTACTTTGGAGATGCAGCAGACGGAAATTAATCCTAAAGATAGTTAGAAATCAACGATCTCTCTAACCTTACATTTCTTTTGTCCCATTACCCATCTCTTATCTTGGAGAACTCTCTAATGTTTGATCGATTTAATGAAAAAGCAGTCAACGTTATCCTGATTGCTCAAGAGGAATCTCGTCGCTTAGGGCATAACTTTGTTGGAACAGAACAGATTCTCCTGGGCTTGATTCGAGAAGGTACGGGAACTGCTTCCTCTGTGCTAGCTTCCCTAGGAATCCATCTCGACGAGGTGCGATCGCAGGTGGAAAAATTGATTGGTCATGGTTCAGGCAATATCGTAGCTGAAATTCCCTTTACCGCTAGAGCAAAATCTGTTCTGGAACTGGCAGGTGAAGTTTCTGTTGCAATGAATCATAGCTATATCGGCACAGAGCATCTGTTACTCAGTGTCGTACGCGAAGGAGAAAAAACGATCGCCGTTGCAAATCGAAAACCAAGTCAGAGTCTTGCGTTCCAGGTGCTTCAGAACTTGGGGGCCAATCCTCTTAGCCTTTGCGATCGCGTGATTCAGGCTCAGGCATTAGGGGAAGAAACTCAAGAAGAACGGTTTTCACTACGACCGTTCAAAGAACAGTTGAAGGCTCTCCTTCCCCCTATGAGTGATCATGCATTGCAAGTTTGGCACGCAATGGGTAGCCAGATGAACTGGGAAGAGACAGATACAGCCCTTAATCAATTTTGGATTAGATGGTTAACTAGACTCTCTCAATCAGAGGTGCAAACTGCCCTAAATGAACTTGTTGAGTTGGGTGTTGTTGCACGGATTGAACCTGTTTAATTTCACAAAACCGAGGGCGATCGCTTCTACAGATACGAACACTGATATCAGAATGAGATCGCCTTCAATCACCATCTGCTGGAGCGATTTATTTCGATGTTAGAGTATTGCAGTGCACTGGGATTATTCTGCCGCTGCCACCACAAATCCTGATCATGAGTACTGAACCGATTATGCTGTGGACATTTCACTATGAATCAAGCTCTTCACCAGCAGCTTAAATCTGTTATAGAACGATCTCTGGACACATCGCAAACTCCCGGTGCTGCTGTTGCTGTCAGATTGAATGGTGAAGCCTACTTTGAAATGGGTGTAGGTTACCAAGATCTTGACCAAACTCAACCCCTGCCTACCGATGCAAGCTTTTATATCTACAGCGTCACGAAAAGTCTCCTAGCGACCGCAATTCTTGATGCGGTTGGCAAAGGAATTCTTAATCTTGATGACTCCATACAGTTGCATCTGCCTAATTTTTCTCTAGATCCCTCAATCACGATCCGTCAGATGTTGAACCATACCAGTGGACTACCAGACTATAGCGAAACATCTACTTATTTTGATGCGGTCAAAGCAACTCCTTCTGCTCCTTGGTCAGAGGAAACATTTCTCAATCTTGTCACCCAAGGTCTACGCTTTCCACCAGGTACAGGCTGGCAATATTCCAACATTGGCTATCTCATCTTGAAGTGCATCCTCGAACGAGTCACAGGGCTATCGATGCAGGAACTTCTGTATCAAGTCATTTTTAGTCCTCTTTCTTTGCAAAGTACTTTTGCCCCCAAGACGCTTGATGATGTAACTGTTCTCACGCCAGGGTATACAGCACTTTTTGATGGAACTGAATTGCAAAATATGTCTTCTCTCTATCATCCAGGCTGGGTATCGCATGGGGTCGTTATCTCGACAGCGCCAGAACTCGCCAAAATGATCGAGGCTTTGTTTCTCAACAAGATTCTGAATTCTGCTCTCATTGAGTCAATGCTTCACCCTGCTTACATTCTGGGCAAGTATCCTTTATTTGAGAAACTAGCGTATGGATTGGGACTCTTTATTGATTTAGAATCGCCTCATGGCATTGTTGCTGGACATACAGGGGAAGGTCCAGGTTACTCGGTAGCTGCTTTCTACTTTCCAAACCTTGTCGGATCTCGGATTACAATCGCAGCGATCGCAAATCAAGACCGGCACGATTACGGGTTGGTGTTGGTGTACAGACTGGTAAAAACTCTTTCAGAGTTTCTTGAACCTCAGCACTGATAGGTCGCTTTGAAATATCAAACCAATTTAAACGGCGTTAAGGGCAAATAGTGTTATCTCTGTAAGGACTGTGGGAAACAATTTGTGGCTCAATAGCTGAGTGGTGAGCGAAAGCCACCAATCACAGCGTCAAGTTGTTGGGCGATCGCCAATAACTCCATTTCTTTCCACCGTTTACCGACAATCTGCATCCCAATCGGTAAGCCATTGGTTGTTTGCCCAATGGGAATCACGACAACTGGATGTCCTGTAAGATTGAACGGCACAACATAGGCACCGGAAGCCATTGAGTAGGGAACGTGATGACGATTGACTTGAATGGCAGCACCGCGCTGACGATGAGTGAATGCAGGAGTCATCGCCACTGGACAAAGCCAAACGTCCCATTGAGCGAGTTCCTGATCCATTCTGGCGATCAAGTCATCTCGTTGGGTGAGCGTCTCAAAGTAGCCTTTCAAGGTTGGGTTCAGGGAAATGGGTAATCCGATGCGGGCGATGTTACCTAACTTGCGAAACCTGCGATCGCCCTGGGTGCCATCACGCAGCAGAAAAGCTAAATTTTTCTGAATATCCCTGGGAGTCAGGGATTGGGCATAGACTAAGTTATAGGCTGCAAGTTTGTAGTAAGCTTGCCACGCAGCGTAAAAATCAAAATTAGGAACCCACGATTTCGGTTCAACCCCGGCTTCCACCAGCTTTACAGCAACCTGTTGCATGGCTGATTTAATTTCTTCAGCAACTGGGTAGAGTGACCATTCCTCTGACCAGGCGATCCTGCGAGATTTCAAGTTTGTATCTGTAGGTTGATCCAGTGAAATAGGTGGGATCTCTGATTGAGAGACATCAGCACCCGCAATGATTTTCAACCAAAGAGCCAAATCTTGAATCGAGCGAGCGAGACCGCCAACCGTCAGCATTTGACGCATACAGCGCGGAGCATCTGGCGTTTCAGGAATATGCCCCGTCGTTGGGACTCGGCGGTCTGTTGGCTTTAAGCCGTAAATACCGCAAAAATGAGCAGGCTGACGAATAGAGCCACCGAAATCAGAACATAAGTCGAGGGGCGATAGACCGGCTGCGATCGCTGCTGCACTACCACTAGACGTACCGCCCGAAGTACACTCCAGATTCCACGGGTTGTTCACACGCGGAAAAACATCATTAAGTCCCTGGTATCCACCCGCTAGATCGCCTACATTCGTTTTTCCAAGGACGATCGCTCCTGCCGCACGCAACCGGCTTACCGCTGTTGCATCTTGTTGTGGAATGTAGTTTTTCAGAGACATCAAGCCAGCGGTTGTTCGTAACCCAGCCGTCTCAAAAAGGTCTTTGATGGTTATAGGAACACCATGTAATGCACCCCAATTTTCACCTCTCGCCAGTGCTGCATCTGCCTGTTCCGCTTTGATGCGAGCGTTTTCCTCATTGAGGGTGCAGATGGCATTGAGTTTAGAGTTGTGTTGAGCAATTTGTTTGAGGTGAGCGTCCAAAAGTTCGATCGCAGAAATGTGGCGATCGCGAATCATCTGAGCCAGTTCAACCGCAGGTTTCCATACCAAATTGCTCATACCCTTCCTTCGCGTTGTCTCAACCAGTTCAGGTACTGTTCAAGTTGGGCTAGTCGTCCTGCATCCGGGCGCTGTTGCTGCAAGATGACAGACCAAATGATGCTGACGAAGACTCGCGCTGTAATACAGTCTTCTAAGATCTCAAAGTCGATCGCCTCACCATAGCCTTGTAGTGCGACTTCTGCCTTTTCCCAATCTGTACCCAGCACATGGGGAGCCGCAACCAGGCAAGCCAAATCCCACTCAATGGGTCCGATGAAGGTGTCTTCCCAGTCTGTCCAGAGCACTCCCTGACTCGTATTGAGCACATTTCCCGAGTGAGCATCACCGTGAATTGCCTGCATCGGCAATTGACTGAGTTGGTGGTGCGATCGCTCTCCGATTTGCATCAGCAGGTCTACATCAGCAGGAGAGAGCGTTGCCGCAACGGTTTGCACCAGCAATTGTCTCGCTTCGGTTAATAGAGCCAGCATTGGTAAGTTTCCTGAAAAGGTTTCCAATGCCTGATGGCAGGTTCGCAGGGCTTGCCCTGCCCGATAGGGATCAAAGGGCTGTTCTAAAATTTCGACAAACTTCCAGAAACCTAACACCAGTCCCAAATGCTGATGTAGCCCAGGATCGATGTCTGGACTGGGAGGAATTATCGGTGCCTCGGTAGTGGCAAGATAGCGAGCGATCGCCATTTCACGCACAAACCAGTCAGAACCCTGGCGAACTGTTTCACGTATGGTTGCAACCCTTGCCACAATATTTGTTGGAAACAGGCGAATGATGGCATTGCTACGGTGTTGCAGCACGATCGCCCGCTCAAAAGTCAGACACCCCCGGCGAAGCCGGTGGCTTAATGAGTGTGACCGCCCCAAGGGCGGGTGTCCTCGCCGGGGGATTCTCGGTCAGTCGCTAGAATTGCCCTCCTCTATCCGCGTGATCTTGTTCCCGAATGTACCGCTTCACCGCTTCGAGCTCGAAGCCAACCGTGGAGACAGCATAACCACGTGCCCAGAAATGCTCACCGACGAAATTCTGTTGCTTGCCCTTGAACTGTCGCGCAATCGCTATCGCGCTCTTGCCTTTGAGAAAGCCAATCACAGAAGCAACGGCATGCTTCGGCGGAATCTCGATACACATGTGCACATGGTCTGGCATCAGATGTCCCTCAATGATCCGGCATTCCTTCTGGCGTGCCAATTCATGAAAAATCGGTCCCAAAAACTGACGAATCTCGCCAAACATGACCTTGCGACGATATTTGGGTACAAACACAACGTGATACTTACAGTCCCACTTCGAGTGAGACAGACTTTGATACAATTCCGACATTGTTTCTTTCCTCCTACGGAACTGGCTCATCAAGCCACCGTGGGAGTTACTTTACGCCGGGAACGCTCAAAGCTTTGCGAGTCGCACTGGTAGAACCAGTGGCTTACCTCAGGGGTTTAGTTAGCCCCAGTTCAGTTGCTACTTCACAAGCGGCACGGATGGCAAGGCGTGAGCGAGATTCAGCTTCCATAACCCTGGTTCACATTTAGTCAATGACTCTGAATCTGATGATAAGGTTAATCATACACGCATTTAGTTAATAGTATTAACTAAAATTTATTGCTTCATCCGGCTTGCATTTCTATGGGTCGTCCAACGAAGGAAAATTCACTCACCAAACAGGATGTGATTGCAGCTGCGATCGCCTGTCTAGACCAGGAGGGAGAATCTGCCCTGGGAGTAAATCGTGTAGCACGAGAGCTAAATATTAAACCTCCCGGTATCTACAAACATTTAGAAGGCAACGCAGGACTCCAACGGGCTGTTGCTTTGACCGTTTGGCGGCAGTATTTAACCGAGTGTCAGCAGCAAACCGATGGTATTACAGACTCACAAGCATTGTTTTGTGTGAGTGCGCGTGCAACTCGAACTTTTGCGCGATCGCATCCTGCCCGTTATCGAGTCATGATGCATTATCAAATGCGACCAACTGACCCAGAAGAAGCTGCGGTGATGCAAGACGCACTCAAATGCTTGCAAACGTCTTTACATCTCCATGGCTTGAATCATAATGCATTGATTGATGTGATGCGCATGGTGAATGCCGCGATTTACGGCTTTATGATGCGAGAACAAGCTGAATTAATGACGATCGCTCGCTCTACGGATGAGAGCTATGAAGCCATGCTGGATGCTTTATTAGTGGCGATCGCACACATTAAACAGATGCGTTCATAGTTGTGATAAAGTGGCGGCTTTCATCGTTGGAAACTGCTCAAAATTCCGGCGAACCCAATCCATGCCAACCTCGTTGTTCAATTTGATTCGTTGAGGCGTATTGGGATAGATCCGGCTGAGAATCCTGGCATCCTGCTCTACAACCACATCAATCAACTTCAGTAAATTTCGCTTCAGTAGATGAGCCATTGGCGAATGCGCTTGCATATACATCAGTACAAACACCCGCGATCGCCCTTCAGCTTCTGGTAAATAGAAATGGCATTCCTTTAAGCTTAAAAGCTTGTTATCCCCATGCATCACACCCATGAATGGAAAATAGTTCTCTAGATGCGCTTCGAGAACCTTGGGTAATGCGAGTTGAGCCGGATTTTTGAGGATTTCTTGCCAGGTTGGCTGTTTCCTGGGTTGCGCCAGATAAGCGTGGGAATGCAACCCTTCATCGATAAATTGCTTGATCTGCACTGCCTCAATTTCAAATAGCTCTCGGTGTGTACCATTTTGATGATTGTAGTCGTGCATATTCAGCAGCAAACTCAAAATGTCAGTGGGGATGCTGCGATCGCCTGTTACGCCAATAAATTCATACTCAGTGGCAATCTCACTCATCAAATCAGGAATCGGCATCTTTGGCTCATAGCCTCCATACGTCCAAATCAAATCCCCTTGAATCACTAACTCAAGTGGTGAGAGCAAGGCTTTTGTTTGCTTCTGAGAACCTGGTAGGACGGTGCAACCTTCATAATCAAACTCCAGAGCATGAAACGGACAGGCAATGGTACTGCTGCCATCTGTTTGAGCCACACACCACCCTTCCGACAGCATCGCGCCCATATGAGGACAAGCATTCGGTAAGGCAGTCACCGTCCCTTGCAAATCTTGCCAGAGCACATAATCCTGCCCTAACAGAGAAAACTTCCTGGGTTGATTGGGTGCGAGCATGGAACGATGCGCCAACAGCCAGGGAGAACCTTGTAATTGCGCCATAAAGCCTCAAAAATTAACTGACTAATTAATTAGTCAGTCTACCAACAGGCTGCTTTCCCGTCAATTTGCTCAATTGAGCTTCTGCTAAGATGGCTTTGAGTAGGGCAATGTTGGCTTGAGGTTGTGAGTCGAGTGGGAAAGCGAACAGCAAAATCAGTGCGTCCTATGCGGGATGCAGCGGCAACTCAGCAGCAAATTCTGGATGCAGCGGAGCAGGAGTTTGCCCGTCATGGATTGAAAGGCGGACGGATGAGTGCGATCGCCCAAGCGGCTCAAGTCACATCGGCAACCTTGCACTACTACTTTGAGAACAAGGAGAATCTCTACAAAGCCGTTCTCCAGCGTCCTGTAGACGAAGTGCAAGCAATTCTGGCACAACAAAATTTTGATGCTCTATCTCCCGAAGAGGCGTTGAAGCAAATCATCCGGATTGCGATCGCCAACGAAGCAGCAAATCCTCAGCGACAGATGTTGTGGTTTCAGGAATCGAGCCAGAATCAGGGCGCGTTTTTCAAAGAGTGTAACGTGTTAACGCTGCATGAATACCTGCTGAAAGTTTTAGAACGGGGCATGAAGGAAAGTGTCTTTCGTCCGCTCAAGCCCTTTTTAACCTTAACCTACATCTTAAGTATTTGCCTCTTCTATTTCACTGTTCACGAAAATTGGAAGCATCTCACACCAACACTCGATCGCCTCAGTCCAGAAATGATCGAAGAACATACCGAAGCAGCGATCGCCTTTATTCTGGCAGCTATTCAAAAAAGAAATTAGATCATTGAAGAACTAACTCTAGAGAGCGGCGTACATAAGCCTCCCATGATTCAGAAGTTGGTGGAAAAATCATGGCATACAGCATGATGCCGCTCATCGTATCGAAAACCAGACCCGGATCTAAGTCAGGCTTTACTTCCTGTCTTGCTTTAGCTCGCTCTAGGACAATAGCAAATGTTTCTCGTCGTAGTTGTAAGTATTTCGCCCAGTAGATTTGAGCAAATTCGGCATTACTCGACGCACTACTGATAATCATGGCAACGGTTTGCCGTCCCAGAGGATTGAGCGAGATTTGAGCCGCATCCTGAATCAGCGCATCCATTGTCTTCTCCCGAATGTTTTCACCCTATGAGGAAAACAGTTTACGATCTCTTTCTTTTTGAGAAGCAGACACGTAATACTTCTCAAACCACGCTTCTTTGCCGCTGATTGCTTTTGGTTTCTGTAGTTCAAGTTTCGTCGCCACCATCTTATCTTTCTTACTTTCAGTTGCCGCTTTCATCGTGGAGCGAAAGTGAAGATGATCGAAGATCCGTAAAGCTTCCACTGCATAGCTAATTGCTAGCTTACGGTCTTCAATCATGATGAGATGATCACCGTTACCTTCTTCACCGCTGGGTGAAAGGTTTGAAGATCCTGTAAACACTTTAGCTGTTGGTAAGCTAAAATCTGTTACGACAAACTTGTGATGTATATTGATCCCTTTTCCTCCACTCCACTCACTCTTAAAAGGTTCGGGCGCATGATCAGCAAGATAGGCAAAGTCTACTAAGCCAATGGAACCATCTGGCTTCCTGACTTCCAGGTTACTCGCTTTATCTGCAACCCCATAGCTAAAGACAGGTCTCTTCATGACACGGTCCAATGCTTCCTTGGTCGGTCCAGACTTTATTTGGTTGAGGAAGGCGATCGAATACAGCACTGAAGAACTTGCCAAATCAATTGCACCACGCAGTGGATTGAGTGATAAATCTGCTGCTTTGTGGGGTGAAAAGCAGAAATGAACAGGCGGCTTACCATCGACTTTCACCAAATGCCACTTAGATGCTAATTCATCTGAGTTGAATGCAGAAGGATTCTCGAATGCAACCTCAAAGACATCACTAAAAAGTTTAGCAATAGTGGTCTCATCAAAAACCAACACATTGTTTGCCTGAATATAGATCCCACGAAAACTGAAATTAGTTGAACCTGCCAGCACCTTAAAAGGTACTCCCTTCCGTTTGGCGATGAATACTTTATGGTGCTGAAGATTGCTGAAGTGTGTACGCTTGACATTGTTTTTGCCTGCTGAAGCACGCAAACGTTCTGTGGACTGGGACTCGGCGCTGTCAGCTATACCATGCCCTGTTGTTTTACCGTCCTTATTTGTAATTGAATCATCAATAATGACGCGTAACCTTGAACCAAGTTGCTCTAACTGTTTAACAATCTCTGGTTCATTCAAGTCATAGGCAAACACATCGAGTTCAATTTGCTCGTCGCTAACAGCTTCTGCTAAGAACTTAAAGATTAGGTCAAACGCCTCAAAACCAAGCCAACGATAGATATCCCCATCCATCTTCTGAAAGCTAAGTCCATCATCAGCTGATGATGGAATGATTTTCTTCCCAACCTTATCAATCTCTGGTATATCTTTAAACTTGTCGAGGAATGCCTGCGAAGAGGCAAAGTTACGAGTGAAACCAACATCAAGAAAGCCATGAAAGGTTATTGGGTCAAGCGATATGTTCAGTTCAATAGAACTACCTTTCTCAAGAACCCCATCCTTCGGCATATGCATCTTTGTCCCACGGTAAGTATAGGTGCCAGATTGGGGATCGTGGGGAAAATGTATCCAGCGAAATTTTTGAAAGGGCGCTTCTGTAGAGGGAAATTTACGTGCTCCAGTTACAGCAGTTGTGGTGGGAGTATCGTAAGAGAACGCAATGCGATTCAGCAGCGGGTTAAACTCGGTATCACCGGGACTGCGGCACTCAATGGCAAAACCAACGAAATCTGGCTCAGGATGAGTAACATCAAACCCGATCAAACACATGCGTTCACCCCGCCACAGTTTCATTGAAAATCCATCTTTACTAGCCTGATTCTCAAAGCTGTCCATAAGTAACCTTCTTTAACCAGTTTTTCAATTAAAACAATGAAAGGCTTTAGCCAGCGAATGCAACCAAACTTCTGTCAGGCGACTGACAGAAGCGAACCATTCAAGTCTGACTACACTCTTTAGTGATACTTCTCATAAACTGCTTGCCAGCGCTTTGAAAGCGTTTCACTGCTTCCCCGCAACCAGAGCCGCAAATCATCTTTTTTGACATTGTTCCAATAGTTGGTGTGGACAATAGCCATACGCTTTGCTTCAGCAAACAGTAAATCTTTGAGAGCATTGCCCTCACACTGTTTACCGATTTTGATTCCTTTCATGTTTAGTCGATTGCGGACTAGGAAGCGAGTTTCACTGAATGTAATGTAGAAGTAGTCGTGATCGGAAGTATCAGACCAAAACGCTCGCTTCAGGATAGGGAGGCGCTCATTCATACTTAACACCTGCGATCTTCTTCCATACTCTACGCCTGGTGTAGGTGCTTCCTTCAGCTCGAAGATAGTACGTTGCTTGAATTTATCCTCCATCAATACCCAATATCGGGTTAACCCGCCGCTGCCTCCGTCGTCTTTGGTTCTAGAAGCGATGTCAAGGGGTTTATAACTAGCAAAATGCTTGTCTTTAATCACAGCTGACCAAATGGTTGCATATCGCGGGTCGCTGGTCGCTAGTCGCTTAAGGTCGTCACTATCATCAAACCGACTTACTTTGGGTACTTCATCCAAATCTTTTTTGTCACAAGCCGGGCTAAGTAATGGAAGCTTGCTTGATGACTGCATTGGATCTTTGACAACATCAACGTATTTCTCCAATACATCTTTGGTCAAGGCATCGTCCTCAAACCATAAACGCAGGGCAGTGAAGAAGCGCAAGGCATCGTAGGCGATCGGACAGTAGCCAGAATCGTCCAAATCGTTGTAAGCAAAAACGGCTTCTTGAGCAAGATTCAGGAAGCCGAAGTTTTCAGGATGGGCGTCGCCAAAGCACAGCCCTTCTTCACCAGGAATTTTATCTGGAGAAATCTGGACTAAGTCCCGATGGTAGGCAGGAGGGTAAGAGCGGAAGAATTGCACTGAGCCATCCTTTAAAGATTTCTCCCACTTCTCTGAGAAATCCTTTTTTGATGTGGAAGCAGTCTTTAAGAACAAAGGATCGACGGATTGAATAAAATCCTTGTTCAGGTGTGTCTCAAAGTCTTCTTGTTTGAGCGGTGTCCCCGTTTGACTATAAACAAGTGCATCACTGGGACTACTCCACAGCATCAGAGTTGCAAACAGCACGATCGCAACCAGGGTCGCTCTCAGAGGAATATTGATCGCCATCAGGGTAACTCTAGAATGATGATGAGTGAAGTCCGAACTAGCAGTGGGACAATGAGAGGGTAGATTCTGATTATTATACGGTGTCAGCCAAATAACATCGGGATGAATTTGGGTTACGGCGCTTTTATTTAGAGAAGCCCAAACTTCGAGCATTCGCAGAGGATCGGTTTAAGGAAGCTACTCGTGCTGTGTTATCAGTGAGCAGTAGTCAGGTGACGGCAAATAAACTACGGGTTCTCAACCTCATTCCGTCAGGCGATCGCATTTTATGATGGAAAGACTGAAGGAGCAGAGCACATGAATTCATCTAAGGTAGCCGCCGTATTGGGAGTGGGTCCAGGGTTGGGAGCCGCAATCGCCCACCGATTTGCCCAAGAGAATTTTGCGGTGGCGCTAATGGCAAGAAATACAGACAAGCTAGCAACAATTCAGGCAGACATTGAAGCGGCTGGTGCCAGAGCGCTATCGGTTGTAGTGGATGCGACTGATCCTGCCGCAGTGCAAGCAGCGTTTGCACTGGTGCGATCGCTGCGTTGCCTGAAGGCTGCCACAACTGTAAGTGTCAGCAGATTGGAGATCGTGACGATTACGAACTGATGCAGGTTGTCATTGGTGTCATGAAAGCGTTGATTAGGACCGGACAGAACCCAGAGGCTGTAGGTGTCCGTAAGGATGGTGCTGAGAAAGCCTGCACGCAAGCTTTCGTTAAACGTGGTGTAAACAATCACTGCTAGAGCCAGAAGCTCAGGATCAGGAAGAAAAAAAGTGTGCGAGAGAGCCATTCGAGCGTCGCCAAAACGGCGATCGTAATCACAGATCTTCGTAAAGCAGGGAACTTTAGCAGTTGTACCAGGGGCGTGATTATAGAAACAGGATGAGAGCCAGTCGCACAAGCCTACTTTTGCATCATTGGGGTGGATCGGAAAACAATGGCAGCTCCTGCCGAGGGATTTTGACAGGCCGGGGAAGGAGACGTTTCAGCCGATTACAGATACGAGTGACCAATTCAGAACCATCAATAGGCTTCAGGATATAGTCATCGGTTCCAGCAGCAAACGCTTGCTGCATCATTTCTCTGTCTCTATAAGTGCTGACAAACAGAATAGGTACATGGCTCCAACGGTGATCGTGGCGCACGATCTGACACAATTCAAGCCCGTTGATTGCAGGCATCCTGATATCCAACAGCAGCAAGTCGGGTTGTGTTGCTTCTAGGGTCGTCCAAAAGTGCGCTTGTCGAGGGTAACAAGCTGAAAGCCCCACAATTCCAAAAGAGTTTGCAGAATGGTGCGGTCTTCCTCGGTGTCGTCGACCAGCAGCAGCGTTGCGTTTGGCTGCTTGGTTTGACTGAGAACGTGAGTAACAGCTTCTAAAACTTGAGTTGAACGGATTGGTTTGTGCAGATAGGCTTGTCTCCCAAGGCGCACCGCGGCTAATTGACCGCTTAAAGCATCTCTAACCGCAAATACCAGACTTGGAATGACAGGGGTACGTGTGGAAAGTTCCTCCAGTAACGCCAAACCATCTTCAGATCCATCATCAAAGTTTAGGTCTAGCAAAATCAGATCAGGGGGATGTAACGCGATCGTGTGTCTGGCACTGGCTAAGTTCAAAGCACTTTCTAGCCGCACGCCCCAAACGGCTGCTTCTTGGTGCATCTGTGCGGCTAAGTCTACAGCGTTATCCACCAGTAAGACGACAGGCATGGGTTGTGTTGTTGATACGGGATGCCCGGTGGGTGGGTTTGCCAACTCCAGACGCAGAGCGGTTACCAAATTCACCAATGGCTCTGCTTGACTGGCTGCTAGCAATGGCACTGACTGCAACAAGGTCTCTAGCGATCGCGCCAGATCAGAGCCAATGGTAAACCCAAAGCTGCCCAACGACCCTGCCCAACGATGGGCTTCCTGGGCTGCCTCCTGTTGCAGGGTGCTCGTCAAAGTGCCAACCTGAAGCGCAGCAATAACATGATCAAACAGGGTGTCTCGTGCTTGAGCTTTAGCCTTCAATTCTTCCCACGCTGCCGCCATTGCTGCCAAGGCGCTTTGGGATTTTGTGATAGTGGTTTGTGTCTCTTCTATAGATACTTGTGGGCGTTCTAGGGGCTTCAAACGATAGCCCAAGCCATAAACCGTTTCAATCAGTTCTGGGTCCGCTCCGGCTTGCTTGAGCTTACGCCGTAAACTCATGATGTGTGTCGTCACAGTCCCTTCGCTGGGGGGATCAGCGTCAGACCAGAGCTGATCAATCAGTGTACTGCGACTAAAAATACGATGGCGATGACGTAGAAAAAGCTCTAGTAGATGATACTCTTTGGGCGTTAGAATGAGCGACTGCTCAGCATAAAACACTTCATAACTTACGGTATTGAGGCGCAGTTTGCCCCACTCTAGCATTGGCAGTGCTGCCTGGCTGCTTCGCCGTAATAACACTCGCAGTCGAGCCAGCAATTCTTGGGGATCGAAGGGTTTCACCATATAATCGTCGGCTCCCATATTGAGCCCAGCAATTTTGTCGGCAGTAGAGTTTCTGGCAGTTAACAGCAGAATGGGTTTGATGGGATGCTGACCACGTAACTGTTGACACAAATGGATACCGTCCAGCTTGGGTAGCATAATGTTAAGAATAATCAGATCGTAGGCAACAGACTGCGCCAATTCCCAGCCCATTCCGCCATCCTGTGCTAAATCCACTACATAACGATGAACGGTCAGCAATTCCACGATCGCCTGAGCGGTTAGCTGATATCCTCAACCAGTAAAATCCTCATCGATGTCGCAAGGCTAAATTGAACTATCTAGCCATTTTTTGGCTGCACTTATCATAGGTTTAAGCACCATCAAAGTTTGCAAAAACAATGTCATGTTTGTCATTAAAAAGGATGTTTAAATACCTTGAATTTTCAGGGTAATGATACGTTTCGTTAAAGATTTTTGTGAGAAGGAAGTAGCCGTAGCTTTCAGTCCTAGACTTACCCTTTTTCTTATTTCTGCTCCTTTCAACGAGAGCAAAATTGCGATAGATGCAGCAAGAATAGAACAGACAAAAATAGCTTTCTGTGCGTTGCTCCAACTTCCAGTCATCTGTTTAAACATCGACCGGAAAGCATCGCTTTGTTCAGTGCAGTGTTCTCAATAACCTGGTACTTGGTCTTTTTACAGCTGTCTCCGTTCTGCTAAAGGTTCACTAAAGTTATGGCAACTCTATCATCAAGACAAAACAGCGTGGACCTTGGAACTTGATTTGCGCCCTGTGGTAAAGAAATTCCGAATACGAAACGTTGAAGCTTGTTCAGGCAGGTTCGATTGGTTCATTAAAGGTTATTTGTGCGAGATATTCGAGGCGCTGAAATGATTAAACTCTGTTCTCATCATCCTTTTCACTAATGAATTTTAAGAAAGCGTAGGCTTGTTCTATTGAGTAACGGAACCGCTGGCCTTTGTAATCAATAATGTAAGTGCCAAGCACTTCACCACAAGCGGTGCACGTCAACGCTTCCGACTTCAATGTATCAACGCTTAGTTGCTGAATTTGCGCTTTTAACCAATCCTCAAAGGCAGCTTTAGTCGATAACTTGGAGTTTGAGGAAACCATTGGACTAACCCTTTTGACGTATAAACTGTTCAAGTTGTATTTGCCGCTCGGCAATGTTCGCTGAGGCAGACAATCATCTGCCCCAGCGAAACTATGCTGCCAGATCAAACAACAACACTTCTGTCTTGGTTGAAACGCCTTGCAGGGTGAGAAGATGTTCCTCAGCGATTGCCGCTCCATCTCCTGCAGAGAGAGTTTGGTGATTCACCTGTACCGTGCCTCGTGTTACTTGTAACCAGACAACCCGTCCAGTCGCTAAGCTATGATTCACAGTTTCTCCATCGTTAAGCAGCGTGGCATACAAATCCACGTCTTGATGGATAGTAATGGAACCGTCACGACCATCCCGCGAACCAACCAGGCGTAGCTTGCCCTGCTTCTCTAGATCAGCAAAGGTTTTCTGTTCGTAACCAGGTTCAATCCCCTTTTGTTCTGGCAGAATCCAAATCTGCAGGAAATGAACTGGATCAGTTTTGGAGGCGTTGTACTCACTGTGCATGATGCCAGTGCCAGCCGACATGCGTTGGACATCTCCAGGTCGAATGACAGAACCTGTGCCGATGCTATCTTTGTGCTCCAGAGCGCCTTCCAATACATAGGAAATGATTTCCATATCACGGTGCCCATGCGTAGCAAAGCCCTGACCGGGAGCGACTTTGTCTTCGTTAATCACGCGCAAATTTGCGAAGCCCATATGGTTAGGGTCGTAGTATTCACCAAAGGAAAAGGTGTGGCGACTGTCGAGCCAGCGAAAGTTAGCAGCGCCACGAGCATTAGCAGGACGAAGGGTAATCATTTGAGGTATCTCCGCATTGAATCATGTGGTTAACAGCGTGAAGGGAACTGGCTGTGAAATTAGAGTGGCTACAAAAATAAATGTTTGTTGAATTTATTTAGATAATTCCATGATAAATTGAATCCATATCAAGGACAATATATATTTTAATTGACACATTGTCTCTATATAGTTGACAATCATAACTCATGGATAAGTTTGAATCAATTCGGGCGTTTACACAAGTGGTTGCCTTTAGTGGCTTTGCGGCAGCGGCGCGTGAGATGGGCTTATCGCGATCAGCGGTGAATAAACTCGTCATCAATTTGGAAAACGAGCTGGGTGTCCAGCTTTTACACCGCAGCACTCGGCAAGTTAGCCCAACCGAAACGGGACTTGCGTTCTACGATCGCTGCGTCGCAATCCTGGCAGACTTGGAAGAAGCCGAACAAGCTGTGACTCAGTTACAAGAAGAGCCAAAGGGTAAACTGCGGGTGAATGCACCAATGTCCTTTGGTACGATGCATTTGGCTCCAGCACTGGCAGACTTTCTGGTGCAGTATCCGGATCTGCAAGTGCAACTGACCTTGAACGATCGCTTTGTTGACCCGATTGAGGAAGGGTTTGATATTACGGTACGAATTGCCGCACCGCCTGAGAGCGCTAGTTTAATTGTGCATAAGTTATCGTCAGCTCAACGAGTTCTTTGTGCGGCTCCTGCCTATTTTAGCAATCGCGGCACTCCATCTCATCCGTTAGAACTTCAGCAGCATTCTTGCTTGCACTACGGTCATTTAGCGACAGTCAACCAGTGGCTATTGATTGGACCGGATGGAGAGCATACCATTTCAGTCCAAGGTGCCGTCTGCTCAAACAATGGGGAGGTGTTGCGAGAGGCAGCGGTTCGGGGATTGGGAATCACGTTGCTGCCGATGTTTATTATTGGACAGGAAGTAGAACAAGGCTTATTGCAGGTTGTGTTGCCGGAGTACCATCCTCCCGAAATTTCAATTTATGTGATTTACCCAGTTAACCGCCATCTTTCTACCAAAGTCCGATTGTTCACCAATTTTTTGCAGGATCGATTCGGCAATCAACCAATTTCAAGCTAATGGTTGAGCAATTTTTAATTGACAGTTAGAGAGGGGCACAGAGGCTATCTCTAGCTGTTTGCGGTAGATGCTTCGTTTTGAACTTTTAGCTTCCGTCGTCCCCAAGGTTTGAGCACTGATATAGCCATAATTGCCAATAAGCTGATCGTTTGCGCGATCGCGCCAATCATGAGCGTTTTTTGATCCCAGACGTACAAAGGATTTTGTAATGCTTGAAGACGTTCAGTTTGCGAAATGGCAGTAATGGCATTTGTCCAGGGACCCAGCCAAGCAGTTCCGACAACAATCAGCGTCACTGTTGCAATCCACTTCACAATCACCCAGTAGTGTTTGACAAATCCCCAAGTTGTTAGCCAGCAGAGTAGAGCACCTGTAATTGAGGATAGAGTTGCTGATGGAATAATGACAAAATCATCAAGCAATTTCAGCACTGAATTAATGGCGAATAATTCATCCCCATTCATTGTGTTGCGGTTACTCAGAGCAATCAGCACCATGCATAGGGAGGTTCCAAACCAAATGCTTCCAGAAGCGATATGTCCGGAGAGTAGCCAGTTCTTTTGTTTAATGTTGAGCTTTGGCATCTTTACATTGTTAAAATTCTGATGGTTAGGTTTCTGATTGAGTGATTAGGCACAGGCAGCCTTGAGCAAATTAGCATTACAATTTTTGTAAAGTAGTGATCTCGGCTTCTGCAAGCTGGATAAATCGAGCAGCAGTGTGTGGGTTTCAAGATTAGCAAAGACTCGAATGGTTGATTCTATTGCTTGCATCATGCGTGATTGCTCTGACGTTAGTTCAAGATAAATATGCGAATAGGCTATGAGTATCTCATAGTGTTCAACAGCAAACTCTTTTTAGCCATTAAAGATCCTGAAGTTAGTCAAGAACTTAAGGATTTCTCCTCATTCATTTTACCTAAGTTCAATTGAGTAGGGTGAGTTTGACTTGGAATCACCTCGGAATAGCGTTGATGGGAAAAAGAATCTACTTAACTTTCTGGCACAGCTATAAATTGATTGATCTTGCAAGTCATGTATGAGTTGGTGGGTTTGATTACAGGTTCCTTACTTTATAGTATTTGGAGCAGATTTATGATGTTATCTACGGCATAACCCTGTTCCGAAGGCGGCTCTGACTGCAGTGTCGTTAATAGCTGATTCAGATGGTCTTCCAAGTTACTTCTAATGACAAATACATCCATCAGGCGATCTCGGATGGGTTGATGGATGAACCGGATTTGTGCCTCTCGATTGGCGGTTGCTGTGATGATGCTACAGCGTCTTAGCCATACGAACCTTTGAGCAGTGATCTCTGTAGCAAGCTGTTCAACCAATTGTTCCGTGACATATTCCAGCATGACTGGTTGCAGGGTAAATTGTGTTCCTTGACGCTCAATTAAGCTGCGCGACTCTAGGGTGAGAATAGCTTCTAAAAGCTCGCGCTCTGAAAACAATGGTAGTAAATGCGATCGCAGTCCTAAGAGCGATAGCGATTCACGCTGAATTGCTAACCAATACATTACCTCCTGCTCTAATTCCGATATTCGTTCAAACTGCTGATTGAGCAAGTCTCGAATATCCTCGAATACTAAATTGCCACGCTGCAGAAATCTCAAAAATTCATTCACCGTTTCAAAGACTTGCACGGCTGGTGCAACCATCTTTAATGCCAATGGGTTGCCGCCGTAATGGTCAACTAAGCTTTGCCATTCTGCATCGGTTCCAACACAATTTCCCCTGGCTCGCAAAATTGCCTGTCCTTCCTGTAAACCTCGCAACCGTAGTGTTCGCACAGGTAAATTCTGCCCTTCTAAAAATGCGATTTCTCGCGGTCTCTCTCGACTAGTCAGTAATACACAGCTTTGATGAACCGTTTCCCCAATACATTGAAAGAATTGCCCATAGGCTTCATAGCCCTCGCGATAGCGTCCTGTTCTACCACTCTGCAAAATCGATTCCACATTGTCTAAAACAATCAAACATCGAAATTGACGAAGTGCATTAAAAAATTGAGAAAGCTCTACATCAGAATCCGTTGATGAAGTGAGTTCTGGTTGAGAAAATGCTTGAATCAGAATTGATACTAAATCAGGCAATAACGGTGCATTTCGGAGTGACTTCCAGATAACGTACTCAAAGGGAGAAGTAGCCTCTTCCCTCACTGTTCGAGCATCTCTTTCTCCTTGTTCTATCAGCGCTTGCGCTAGTTTGACCGATAAAGCCGTTTTTCCCATACCTCCCATGCCCAAAATGATGACTAAGCGACAGCGATCGTTGAGAATCCATTGTTTGAGTTGAGCTAATTCTGTCTCACGACCATAAAACGTGGAGACATCAATTGCCTCACTCAAATCTTGCTGTATGTGTGTTTGATCAGAAGGTGGTGGCTCCTTAGTCACCGCTGATTCAGCGCTGCTAGAACTTGACCTGGTGTAATCGCTGGACTCCAATTCTAGTTGCACCGAACGAAAGAACCGTTCCAACGTCCGTTTATCGACACCAGTCTCTGCTTGTAGCACCCTGGAGATTGTTACAGCATCTAATCCTGTTTGTTGGCTTAAGTCTTCAAGTGTAAATTTCTCCCCCTGATTGTTCTGGTTCTCTAGAATGCGGATGCTATCTTTTAACTTTTTCAACCCAGCAGCGGTAAGAAGGACGCCACGACGGCGACGGGGCGATTGCGGTTGCATTATAAATTGCTTTACCGGAACAGCAATATTATTAAGCCACCTGTCCCGAATGACAATACTCTATTTGCTTGACAGATTGTCTCTATTTGCTTGACAAACCAATACTCTATTTTTCGACAAATTGTTAGGGTGAAAGCTTCGAGGAAACAGACTCCACTGATGCGTTCTCGCCTCCCCTTCCCCTTCTTTTTCAAACGTTTGCCCTCTGCCAGGACCGAAAATTAGAGAACTTTTGACGGAAAAACGTTTGTATCTTTAATTCAATTGTTTGGGAGATGCCTATACAGTAGGTGAGAAACCTTTGGAGCCTCATGATTGATGATGAAAGACCGCACCTTTTGTTCAATTTCTAGATCGATCACCGTAACTCGTTCGTGCTGACGCTTATGTTCAGCCCAAGACTCCACAATAAAGGTTTCTATATATCTTTCTGGTTGAGCTAAATTGCTCCACAGACTCCAGCGTATGGCTCCATCTCGATGTCGCACTTGTCTTAATTGTTGTATGGTGTCACTAAAAAGATCTTTATCTTCAGGGCGGATAGTATATTCCAATATCACTAACACTGGACCATCTTCTGCCTTTGGTTCAATCACCACGATCGGTTCTGCCCAGTGGAGTGAGGGTGATAGATCTCGATGCGCTTCAGTGCTGAGGCGATAACGAAAGACGGCTAAAAGCCCCACAATCAACCCTATTGAGGAAATTGCCAAGGCAATCGGAGTATTCGAATGAGCTGCGATCGCTCCCCAAACAATGCTGCTAACTGCCATCCCACCTTGAAATACTAATTGATAGAGACTTAGTGCCCGTGCCCGAACCCAAGTCGGCACAACCGTCTGCACTGCAACATTTAGAGTGGACATAATGGCAATCCACGCGATACCGCAAGCAAACATCATCAAACTTAGAGCCGGTAAGTTACGCACGTACGCTAGCGCGAATGTTGCGGCTGCAAACAGAATACTTGCTACTAGCAGTAGCCGATTCGTTGCAAACCGTTGTCGAATTTTAGGTAACACGGTTGCCCCTGCGACAGACCCTGCCCCTACACATCCCAGCAGGATACCGTAGCCACTGGCCCCCAAACCTAATTCCTTACGGACGATAACGGGCATCAACGCCCATAATGCACTACCACAGCTAATAAATAAACCGGCTCGAATAAGGACGATTTGCAATTCTGGAGCATGGCGCAAATAACGCACACCCGCTCGCATTGCTCCGAGAACTCTTTCAGCAGGCAAGGTACTTTGTTTGGGTGGACGACGCCAACGGAATAAGGCAACAATTACCCCTAAAAATGATGCCGCATTTAATAGAAACACTCCCTCAGGTCCGCTTGCGACAACCAAAACCCCTGCTAAAGCTGGTCCAACCGCTCGTGCCAGATTGATATTCAATCCGTTGAGCGCCATCGCCTCTGGTAATTCTGATCGTGGAACAAGGTCTGGAATGAGCGCCTGCCAAGCAGGCGCATTAAGCGCAGCACCTAAACCCAGGGCAAAGGTGAAGGCAAGCAGTAACCAGCTATTTGTTAACGCGAGAGCGGTTGTAATACTCAGTCCAGCGGCTGCTAGCAACATCCAGGTTTGTGTCACAAGCAGCAACCGACGACGATCGAAGATATCGGCAATTGCTCCTGCCGGAAGCCCTACTAGAAATATTGGCAAGCTAGTCGCTGCTTGCAGGAGCGCAACTAAGAAAGGCGAATCTGTCAGTGAAGTCATTAGCCAGGCGGCTCCCACATTCTGCATCCATGTCCCAATATTGGATGCCAATGAAGCAATCCACAGAGTCCGAAATATGGCTATTCGCAACGAGCTCCAAGCAGATGGAACAGTTGAGTTTGAGGAGGCCATAGTAATCAACCTGGCATTAGCAATATTGTTTTTATTTCAGAATGTGCTCGAACGGCGGAGACAAATGCTGCGCTCGCACAGTTGCCACAGATAGGAGAATAATGATGAATAGAGGAAATAGAATGCTCCAGAAGCGGAACTGAGCGACCCCATAAGCACCCAGGGCTGCTCCTAGAATGAAACCGACCAGGGTCGGAGCATAGCGAACCAAACGACGGCGCGCCTTTGCAACCTCACTTTCGGAGTGTTCCGCGCTTGGTTGGGGTTTTGCCCAACTCACACTTTGCAATAGATCGATCGTAAATTGGGTCAAGTTTCCTGTCATTACAGTGGTTGGTGGCAAGTTAGTCGCTGCTTCTCGCATTAAGGCGTTTTGAATGCCCATCGCAATCACCCCTGTCGCGCCCACGATAATCACAGCCATTTCATGCTCTGGTGCGCTCAAACGGGTTTCCATTGCTGCACCCGTTAGCATGAAGACTCCTAATGCTAAGGCTTCGATTGTTAATAAAACCGCAAGGACTGACCGACCATGATGGCGAGCCAGACGGGCAACAAGCGAGGTTAAAATAATTGCGGTCATGAATACAGGTATCATCGCGAGCCGACTAATTACCCCACTTTTGTCAGACTGGATAATGGACGCACCTGCGAGGAGCAGATTACCTGTCACATGAGCCGTGAATAACCCAAATAGCGCAATAAACCCTGCCGTATCAACAAAACCTGAAACGACACTCAGCAAAAAACTGGCAGGACCTTCACGAATCAGGTGAGTAATGTGGTCAAGCAGCATTGGTGAGCTTAACTGTTTAGTCACTGCTCTTCTCCCCTAGCTTGTCTGGATCATAGAAATTGGCACTATTTGACCAATTTACAAACAATAAACAGTTCACCAATTGTTTTCGATTAAACATCAACAAGTTAAGTCAGAACTTAGTGAAGATAAGTCAGCAGCAGCATTTTGGTAATCGAAATAAAATTTCCATGCCCGTTAAATAGCCAAACTAAGGATTTACCAGCAACACAACCTTACCAAACTGCTCGTGAGATTCGACAAACCGGTGGGCATCAACTGCTTGGGCTAAGGGAAAGGTACGATCAATTAACACCTCTAATTTTCCGATTTGAATGAGCTTAACTAATTCTAGAAAAATCCTGTAGCGCTCTCCAGGGGATAATTGCCCAGCGCTAACGCCCATTAGTATTTGTTCATTAGAAAGAAAAGCAACCGCGTCTACTGAAAAATGGTTACCTTTCACAATGCCAATACTCAATAGCCGACCACGCTTGGTCAAGCAGCTCAAACTTTGCTGAATGAGATCACCACCAACCGCATCTAAAACCAAATCAACCCCTTTCCCAGTAGTCCACGCTTGCACAGCTTGAATGACGTCTTGTTCACGGTAATTGAAGCAAGCTTCCACTCCTAACGCGATCGCTTGCTGACGCTTTGCAGCACTACTGGTCGTAGCCAAAACTCTTACATCTAGAGCACGGGCAATTTGAAGAGCCGCACTGGCTACACCACCTCCGACTCCTGGAAGTAGGAGCAGCTTTCCAGCTTCAATCTGTGCTCGTTCCACCAGCGCATACCAGGCCGTGAGATAGGTCATGCCAAGACAAGTTGCTGCCGTTAAATCCATGTTCTCTGGAACTGGAAATACTTCCTCCTGGTTAATACAGACATGAGTCGCATACCCTCCCGGTCCACCGTTGCCTAAACTCGTGCCTAAAACAACAACGGGCTGACCAACTGCCAAATCACTCCGTGTCCCATTGTATTGCTCAACATAGCCGCTACAATCCATTCCAACAATGCGGGGCAATGGAATATTTGGAAAGTCACCTCGACGAGACAAAAGATCAAAATGGTTGATCGATGCCGCATGAACTCGAATTAGAACGTCCTCTATGCCTGGATGCACGAGAGGCAACTCATCCAGGGTTAGAACGTCTGGAGCACCAAATTGAACCTGCCGGATCGCTTGCATCATGAGTAGAAAGGATTATTGTTAAAGTTAAAGAGTCTCAATCGGCTTGTGGCTTCTTCTCAGCAGCAGAATAAGAACCCCACTGAACACTAAACCGATACCAATGAAATAAAAGCAATCGCTGTAGGCCATGATGTTCGCCTCTCGACGTACAGTTTGGCCAACAGCGGATATCGCCCGCACTTGAGCCGCATCAGGATCACCTAATTCTGTTGTGAAAGCTAGCGTTAGCTGTTGTAAGCGGTCCTGAGTTGCCGTGTTGTATTGAGAGACGGCTTGAACCAGGTGGTTAGAGTGAAACTGCTCTCGTTTGGTTAACAACGTTCCTAAAGTGGCTGTTCCCAAGCTACCTGCAACCACCCGAATTTGGTTGAAGATAGCGGAAACAGAATCAGTCTGATTGCGTTGAACGCCATTTGTAGCAATAAATGAGATTGCTACTAGCACAATGGGTTGCCCAATCGCGCGAATTACCTGCGACCAAATAAATTGGCTACCGCTGCTGTAGTATGTCAGCGTGGTGTTCATAAAACAACTGACGACAAAGATGCCTAGCCCAATTGCCAAAATAATTCGAGCTTCAATATGCTCCACCAATTTAGGGACAAACGGATTGACGACTGCTCCCCAAATCAATACGGTTCCAATTTGGAGAGCATTATAGCCTTGAATCTGTCCGAGGTATTGCGGCAACACAAAGGTGTAGGCAAGCACAAACCCCACCGACAGATTGAGTAGGTTGATTAGCCCAAAGTTGCGTTGCCCCAACAACCGAATGTTAATTAAAGGCTGACGCTGGTGTAGTTCAATCCAGCAAAAAAGCACTAAGAAGATTGCTGAAATGATACTGAGTTGAACCATTTTAGTCGAATCAAACCAATTTTCAGTGTTACCCCGTTGCAGCAGAATGATTAAGCACACCATTGAAACAGTTAAGGTTGCTAGTCCCAGCCAATCGACCTGTTTGAGCATTGGAAGATTTTTAGGCTGGGGATCTAGCCAATGGCGCAAGCCTAGAAAGAGTAGGATGCCCAATGGGACATTCACAAAGTAAATCCACTGCCAATTATGATTATCAACAAACCAACCTGCGAGTAGCTGAGCGATCGGAACGGGTACGCTAGATGTAATGCCAATCATGACTAAGCCGAGGTGTTGCTTAGCGCGCGGCATTTGAGAGATCACAATTGTAAAAGCGGAGACGATAAATCCACCTGCAACGAGTCCCTGGACACCTCGAAATAATATGAAAGAAGGTAAATCCCACGCATAAGCACAGGCGATCGAAGTCAGCACAAACAACGCTGCATTGGCAGAAAGATAGAGACGACGCGAAAAGGCATGATGCAACCAACCTGCTAGTGGGATTATGACGAGCTGGGCACTGGTGTAGGCGATTGTCGCCCAAGTTGCTTCGTCTGCCGAGAAGCCCAATGCGCCTTGAATGTCTTTGAGGCATGCGGTTGTCATCTGTTGGTCTAAGGTGGCAAACAGCGATCCAACAATGGGAATAATGACTGCCAGCAATGCCCGCTTGGGTGACACCTGATCGGGTCTGGGTGCTACCAGTGAGGGAGACGGTTGGGGCGCTTGAGGTGGCAGCTGTGGGGGAAAGTCACTGGTCATGTCAGCGCTCCTGGAGAAAGTTCACCTAGATCAAGTACGCATTTGCTGGGTGAGGGCGCGGTGCTGAAGCAGCCACTCGTTATCGGGTGCTAATGCCAGTGCCTGGTCAAAGTCTGCAAGTGCCTGTTCGTAGTGCTCTAACTGGCGATGGATCTCACCCCGGTTGCCAAACGCTCTCGGACAGTGTGCATTTTGAGCGATCGCGGTATCTAAATCAACAAGGGCTTGATCGTATTGACCCATTAGACGATAGACTTCACCGCGACTGGCAAGACACCAGGAGCAATGCGGCTGCAAGGCTAGCGCTCGATTAAAGTCGTGGAGCGCTTCCTCGTAGTGTTCTAGCATTTGATGGGTTTTACCACGATTAGCGATCGCCCATTTGTAATCGGGGAATTGTTGAATTGCCTGATTAAAATCGGCTAGTGCGGCATTGGTGTTTCCCAACAGTCGATAAACTTCACCCCGATTTGCCAAGCACCAGGGGCAACTGGGATCAAGTTGAAGGGCAAGATTTAAGTCCAGTAGAGCTTCGTTTAGATGCCCCATTAACCGATGGAGTTGCCCACGGCTCGCAATTGCCCATTTATAATCAGGCGCGATCGCGATCGCTTGATTAAAGTCAGCCAATGCCGCGTCATACTGCCCCATTAAGCGGTAAGCTTCAGCCCGGTTAGCTAGGCACCAGGGACAGTGCGGGTCGCGTTCTAAGGCTCGACTAAAATCAGCAACGGCTGTCTGGTACTGTCCGATCAGACGCTCGGTCAATGCTTTTCCTGCCCATGCCCATTTGTACTGTGGTTTGAATGTTAGAGCACGCTCAAAGTCTTTCAAGGCTTTGCGATAATGACCATCTTCTCGATGAGTCCAACCCCGTTGTGCTAAAATCCAGCCATAGTCAAACAAGATTTCGATCGCGATGATAGCAACGATTCCAGCAACGATGGCAAAAAGTCCAATCAAAAGCTGCATATCAGGATGAGAATTGTGATTTAGGCACCCGTACCTGCTTTTTGCAATTGTTTTGCGGTGTAGTCGAGGTGAGCCGCAATGTAGCCAAAGTTGGGTAACCGGTTAGCATAAAGACCACCAATTTCGGCAGCTGTGGGTTTAGTCCAATCCGCTTGCAGTTCAGCGATTACCATATTTGTATTGGCAATTTTGACTCCAGCCTGACTCATGCGGAACATGGCAGCATACATGGCGTGCTGATTGACGGTGCCAGAAGCATCCATGACGGCGTAAACATCGTAACCCTCCCCGGCGGCACTCACGGCTGGAAACGTCAAACAGACATCTGCGGTAACACCTGCAATGATGAGCTTTTTACGCCCGGTCTTTTTCACAGCATCAACAAAGGCGGGATCATTCCAGGCATTAATAATGACACGATCGATGATGGGTGCATCGGGTAGAGCCGCAATCAGTTCAGGGAAGAGCGGACCGTTAGCACCATTCGGGTTGCTAGTGGTCAATATTGTCGGCAATTTGAACGCTTTTGCAGCCCCAGCAAGCCAAAGGGTGTTGTTTTTGAGATTTACCGCATCGATATCGGTCAGACCAAAGGACATCGTGCCCACTTGATGATCTACTAGGAGCATTGCTGCATTATCAGGGGTAAGCTGCTCGAATAGGAGAGAGTTGTTGATCGCGGTCATAACGATTACTCAAGTTTGTGTTGATGGACTGGACTTAGTATCGAGTTTTCGGTCAACTTCCACAATGGAAGATCAAGAACTTAAGTTAGAACTTAGATTCAGTCAATTAAAGGAATGGAAGCAGCAACCGTTGCTTAAGCTGTTAGTCGCTTACGTTTGAGTACCTTAGAGAGAAATTCGCTCTGCTGCGCGGTCTTGCTAACGCTTTCTTTGAGCAGCGTTTAACTAGGGCAGTTTCTTTGTTCGATCCTAAGCAGCACGCGTTGGCTCGATTGATACGTTGGGAAGTGTATCTAGAAACTGATATACCCAAGAGTATCTTGAAGCGGAACAGGATAGTTTCTGCTACGAATGGCGATGATAATCCACATCCTGCTTCTATTTTTTGCGCCCGTACTTTCGAGTAGGACGCAGATTCTCGTCTTTATGTTGATTCGACGTGGTGGCTGTCTTTTTGTCCTTCCTGGCTTTAATGCCCAATTCCAATACCCCAACTCTGATGGGATTGGTAAAAGGCTGGTTCGAGGCATTGAAAAGGGTTATGTGCAAAAAATAGAATTCGGTCTCAAGCTTGTAAATTTGTTACTTAATTGAGTCTAAATTGGGTCAATTTATTCTTCAACAGTTTTTGCAACAGAACCAAAATTTGTAATTAATGTGTAGGAGGTATTTAACATTTGAGCACTACTGTGGCTCCAATTACTCGACAGCTGAGCCACTAGGTCAAGTATATTTTTCTCCAAGTAGCTGTTCACTGACAAGACTGTCTTTGTCTTTTCCCATAAGTACGCTAATCGGGCTTCAATGCCTTCTTTGCTGTGAAACAAAGTGAGTAGTCGGTGTGTTATGGGTTGCAAAATTAAACGAATCTGCGCTTCTTTGATACGGTTGCTTGCGCTTGCGCTGACTAATGTATGACGGTTGAACCAATCAATGCGCTCATTTTGGATCTCCTGACACATCTGCTCAATCAAATGATGCGTTACATATTCCATCACAACAGTTTGTAAGGTAAATAAGGTTGTTTTTTCGTCAATCTGTGGTGATGCTTTGGTCTTAGTAGCTAGCGAATTCATTGCAGTAGGCTTTACCTGCTCAATTAGGGACCGCCGTTCTAATGAGATCACGGCTTCTAAAAGTTGGCGTTCGGCTATAGGTGGCAGAAAAACATCTCGTAGCTGTGCTAATGAAGTGGCTTCTCGATGAATGGCTATCCAATAGATAACCTCACGTTCTAGCTTTGACAGGCGTTCAAATTGCTGATCGAGTAAATCTTGAATATCCTCAAAGACTAAGTTGCCGTACTGGAAGAACTCTAGAAAATCGCTCACTCGCTCAAACAATTGCAAGATTGGCGAAACCATTCTTAAAGCCAGGGGATTTCCTGCGTAATGCTCGACTAGGACGCGCCATTCAGAATCTGTACCAACACAGTTTCCTTCTGCTTGTAAGATTGTTCGCCCACTCGTAACGTCTAACCCACCGAGTCGAAAGGAACGAACACACTGTGCTTCTCCTTCTAGCAGTGCCAATTCTCTTGGCTTCTCGCGGCTTGTCAGTAACAGACAGCTTTGGTGGTTTGTTTCGCCAATGCGTTTAAAGAGTTCGCTATACGCTTCATAGCCTTTACAACAATATCCGGTTGAACTGCCGCTTTTGAGGATCGATTCCACATTATCAAGGATGAGGAGACAGCGATGTTGTTGAAGATAAGCAAGCAGTTGACTGATGTGATCGCTGACACTGGTTGAACGTTCAACTTCCTGCCCCTCAGCAAGAAACTGAAGCAGCTCTGCTAACAAATCCTGAATCGGTGGCGCGTTGCGAAGCGATTTCCAAACAATATAGGTAAAAGGAGAACCGGAAGGCTTGACGTGTGCATGCTGTCCTATGGATCGAACTCCCTGTCCCATCAATGCTTGTACCAGTTTCACGGACAAGGCTGTTTTTCCCATCCCTCCCATGCCTAGAATCGCAATCAGTCGGCAGCGGTCGCGCAGAATCCAGCGTTCAAGCTGAGCGATCTCCTCAGTTCGCTCATAGAAGGTAGAAACATCAATCGCTTGGCTCAAATCGTACCGTGGCTTGAATTGCTTGCTTGCTTGCCGTAGAACCGCCGCAACTTGAAATTCTGCTTCTTTCGATTTAGGTTTAGTGTAGTCACTCGGATCAAGTTCAAGGCGCAGTGCTTGAAAAAAACGATCAAGGGTGCGTTTATCAACGCCGTCCTGAGCTTCTAAAACTTTTGCAATCGTGACTGGGTCAAGGCGTGTGCGTTCGCTTAGCGCTTCGAGAGTGAATTTTTCGCCATAATTCTCGTGATACTCCAACGCATCGATCGCGTGTCGGAGTTTTTTCAATCCTGATGGAGTCAGTAGAAGACCACGTCTACGACGCGCTGTTTGCGACTGCATACCTATGCTCCCGAAGATTGGTAATATAATATAAATGGAAAGCTTTCAATTAGACTTCGTGTAGTTCTACCTCTAAGTTGATGGTTAGAGATTAAGTCAGAAACTGTTGAGTGAGCATGATAATTTCTTCGACTAGCTGGGCTGGTTCAAGTGGTTTGAATAGACAGCAGTGAAAACCTGCTGATAGAGCTTGTTGATGGCTTTCAATGCCTGCCTTTGCAGTCAAGGCGATCGCTAAAATTGAGTTGACCGCCATCGCCTCACAATTTCTTACCTTTCTGATTAACGAGTAGCCATTCATCTCAGGCATCACAATGTCACTAATCAAAATATCAGGACATTCCTGCTCTAGGGCTTTAAGGGCTTCGCTCGCACAACCTGAAGCAGTAACCTGCGCTCCTTCAGCCTCCAAGATATAAGTTAGCAACATCCGGCTGTCCTCATGATCGTCAACAATGAGAAACCTCAGATTTTGAAGAGGGAGCATGACCTCAAGAATTACAGTTGAACCATTGAACCGTTAGCATTTTAGAAGTGCGAAACAGTATCCATTACTGCCTTCATTCAAGCAGAAGTTTTGCCCGATCAATTAATTCCATAAATGAATTCAGAAAAACGTCTAGTTTCCCCTGATTGATTTGATTGAGCCAACTGGCAAAAACACATTGTGAATGTTAGCTTAGATTGCTTTGGTCTACAGCGGTGATAAGCAGTGCGAAATTCTAAAGCCAACATGATGGACCTCTTTAGATTGCAATTGACTCCAGGATTGCCATCAGAATCGTCTCTAGCTTTTGAACCCCTTTGTGGCGGATACCGATAAAAAAGGTGGGTGCTCCTTGCACCCCATTGCTTTGACCGCTACGAATATCCGCTTCTACACGCTCGGCATGAACGTGGTCAGCTAACTCCTGTAGAAACTGGGGAATATCGAGGTTAAGATCAATGGCATATTCCACCAAAGCCGCATCATCCAGCGTTTGCTGATGTTCAAACAGCGTGTCGTGCATTTGCCAAAACTTGCCCTGAGCTGCTGCCGCTTCTGCGACTTCGGCTGCTTTCTGAGCCTGGGAATAGATTTGGCTCAGCGGGAAGTGGCGAAAGACAAAACAGAGAGGGTTATCCTCAAGTTTGGTCGCACCATCCATTAAACGGTGTTGAAGCCTTCGGACCGTGAAATAAGCTTGCCCAGATTGGGAACATTGGTAGCTACCGTATTCCATCAGAATCACCCCTGCGTTAATCGATCCGCGAATGTGGTCACGGTCATTGAGTGGAGGGATGACTCTGTTAATCTGGTCGACTTGGGACATGGGATAGGGATAAGAAGGGGATAAGAAAACTGAGAACCGGCTTTCCTGAATTGTCCTTATAGTAAAGAGTTGGCTCTGAGTAGGAGCTTGTATTCCTACCTGAGTTTGAGCAGGAAGAAAGATTAGTTACAGTACTGATCTTTTTCCAAGTAAGGAAACTGATATTTCGATCGGGTTCACTGTGTGAAAACTGTGCATTCCCATCCCTACTCCCCAAAAAACTCTACTCTAAGCGTGCAAGTCCACGCTTAATGCCGACGACGACCGCTTGCGTGCGGTCTTCGACTCCTAGTTTGCGGAGGATGTTATTAACATGAAACTTGGCGGTTCCATCCGAGATGGATAGCTCGGTCGCGATCGCTTGATTGCTTCTGCCTCTAACCAGCAGTTGTAGAACTTCGATCTCTCGTTCGGTTAAGGCTGTACTATGGACGCGATCGGCAAGTTTTAAGGCAAGCTCAGCCGGGACATGCTTACGTCCTTGATAGACATTGTGAATTGCATCTAACAGTTCTTCGGCAGTTGTATCTTTGAGCAAATAGCCTCTGGCTCCTGCTTGTAGTCCCCGGTAAATGTCTTCATCACCCTTGTAAGTGGTGAGAATGATGATGCGAGCATTCGGAAACTCAGCCCGAATTTGAATGATGGCTTCGGTCCCCTCTAACTTGGGCATTTGCAAGTCCATCAGTACGACATCCGGTTGATGCTGCCGGTAATAGTCCACTGCTTGCTGCCCATCTTTGGCTTCGGCAACAACTTCCATATCTGGTTCGTGGTCAACGATCGCGGCAAAGCCTTGACGGACGACGGCATGATCTTCGGCGATGAGGACACGAATGGGCGGACAGGTAGTCATCTTTCACTCTTTAACACGTAATCATTACGGTAACAGTTGTGCCCTGACCAGGCTCACTAATGAGACTAAATTGTCCATCAATACGTTCGGAACGCTCCTGCATCCCAATCAAGCCAAATCCATGATCAACGGCTTGCTGTTGGAGGTCGAAGCCCTGCCCATCATCCTCAATGGAAAGATAGACGGTAGTCGGTTCAAACAGGAGTTTGAGTTGAATGGTTTGAGCGTGGGCGTGGCGGAGAGCGTTGGTAAGGGCTTCTTGCCCAATGCGGAGCAGGTTGGTTTCGACTTCGGTGGGCAGGGAGCGGGGTTCGCCTTCAAGCTGAAAACTGATTTGAGTAGCAGTGTCCTCGTCCATTTGTTCGGCGAGGTGTTGCAGGGCAGTAGGAAGGTCATGGGATTCGAGGGCACCAGGACGGAGTGCTCGCACAGAGCGACGGGCTTCAGCTAAACCTGAAACGGCAAGGTTACGGGCACGCGCAAAGTGGGCTTGCACGGTTTCGAGCGGCAGTGGGTCAAGTTTTCGTTTGGCGGCTTCTAGCTGAGCGAGTACGCCAGTGAAGGATTGAGCGAGGGTATCGTGAATTTCGCGTGCCATGCGGTTGCGTTCTTCGAGCACAACGGCTTGCTGAGCCTCTTCTGCCAATTGTGCCATTTGCAGGGCGAGGGCAGCTTGATTGGCGAGGGCACTCACCAGTTCGAGACGGGCAGGAGACGGGTCGGGCATATCGTGGGTGAGGCGGGTAGTGATAGAGGCAACCGTGCGCTCTCCAATTACAATCGGTGCAGTCACTAGACAGCGAACACCCAGGGTTTGAAACATTTCTGCGTAAACATCTTTGTGTCCCCAAGTTGGATCGTCTATGAAGAAGAAGTAAGGATAAGTGTGATGTTTTCCATTAGGATTCCATGTCACATGACTAGGGTCATAAGGTGCTGGCTGTGTAGCATTGGGATGATCACTTTGTTCAGCAGGAATCACTGACCCCTCCTGATAAACCAATTGCAGGTGCGCCCATTCATCCTCAAACTTCCACAGGCAAGCAGAGGGAACTTCCAGCACTTGGGCGATCGCCTTCAAGGTCACACTCAAAAACGCTTCGATCGACGGCTGAGTGGTCAAGGCATCAATACTCTGACGTAGGGCAATATTCGCTCTTGCCAATTCCGCTGCCCGTTCTTGAGCCGCTTTTTCTTGTTCACGGGCGATCGCCGCTTGTTTCGCCTCCTCCGCGAGTTGGGTAAGCTGTACGGCTAACGTTGCTTGATTTGCCAACGCTTGAATTAGCTCCAGATCTTCTTCGAGGAGGGGGCGGTCGTCCTCTAGCCGAACCGTAAAGGCACCAATTTCGACATTATTTAAGAGCATGGGGGCTGCCAGCAGTGCTTTTACGCCCTGCGCTGCTAGATAGTGTCGTTGTTCATCAGTTAAGCCTGGATAGGGAATATCAGCTATTCGCTTTATACTAGGTTTTGCTCTTGATGTGCCGAAATTCAAAATAGTGTAAGTATCAGTGTGTTCAGCGTCCTCTGGTAGCTCCATTGGTTGACAGGCGTTGGGATGTTTGGAGTGTGCTGCTGGAACTGCAACTCCATCCTCAACCACAAATTTCAAATGCGATACTCTAGCTGACCAATCGTAGAGCCAGACGGTAGACGATCGCGCTCCCATTTGCCTCGTAATTGCCAGTAGCACATGACCTAAGAAGGAATCCAGATCTTCTGCACTGGTCAGTGATTCGGCACTGGCACGTAACACTTCATTGGCTTGAGCTAGTTTTGCTGCCCGTTCTTGTGCCGCTTTTTCTTGCTCACGGGCGATCGCGGCTTGCTTCGCCGCTTCTGCTAGCCGAATGAGCTGAATTGCCAGGGTGGCTTGATGGGTGAGTGCCCGCGCTAGTTCGATCTCTTGCTCCGTCAACTGACGGTCGCCCGGAAGACGAATAATCAAAGCTCCCGTGTTGCTATCACCCATCGTCATGGGCAAATTCACTTCCCGATGTAACTCATGCAAAACGTGCCAATCGACATCTGTGAGAAAGGGAGTTTGGCGGCGATCGTCAATAATGTAATACTGCTTACGCTGGTGGAGGGGTTCATGGGTCACACGATTAGGAGCGGCGGGAATCTGATAACCCACAATGCCCGGATGGTTCGGACAGAGCTGGGCAATTTGCTCGCGGCTGTAGAGCCGACTGTTCCAGTACATCATGCTGATGTAGGCGGTGGTTTCGGGGTGATACCAGTATTCGGTCAGCGGCACCTGGAGTTGTTGAGCAATGATACTCAGGATGTGCCCTAGCACCTGCTCTGGGTCTGGTTCTGTGAGTAAGACGTTTAGAGACTGTTGGAGGGCGGCATTGGCATTCGTCAGCACGCTCAATTGCTCACGAGCGATCGCCGCTTGTTTTGCCTCCTCTGCCAGTCGTGTAAGTTCGAGGGCAAGCATGGCTTGATTTGTCAGCGCATGAGCCAGTTCTGTCTCTTCTGTTTTCAGAACCCGTCGATGGTCAAACCGTAGGGTTAATGATCCTCGCAGTGAATCTCCTAGAAACATCGGAGAACTCAGAATGGCTTTAATGCCTCTTTGCTGAAGATACTCACGGTAGGGCTGATAGTCAGGGTTCGACTGAAAATCTTCCTCATAGGCTGCTAGCATTTCTCCTTTGCTGAGTCGAACAGTGTCGTTTTTAGAGTTTTGCTTGGAGCTTTGTTGGGCGATTGCTCGGACAGTTCCAGGGTGTGAGCTTTCAGGTGGCAAGTTCACTTTGCCATCTTCATAGGAAGCAATTAAATAACCAGTATTTTCCTCCATCTGCCAAATGCCAGCCCCGATCGCTCCTAGTCGCTCAGCACAAACCGTTAGCACATGCCCTAAAAATTTCTCTAGCTCTGGCTCATCTGCTAGCTTGCTGAGGGATTCCTGCAAAGCCTCATTTGCCTTTGCCAGTTCTGCTGCCCGTTCTTGAGCGGCTTTCTCCTGTTCACGGGCGATCGCGGTTTGTTTCGCCTCTTCTGCCAGTCGGGTCAGTTGCACAGCTAATGTTGCCTGCTGTGCTAAAGCCTCTGCTAGTTCTAGCTGTTCTGGACTATAAGTAGATTTTTGAGTGCTACGAATGCTGAAGGTTCCAATGACCTCATCTCCCAGAACAAGGGGAACGCATAAAACCGATTGAATCCCTTTTGCAAGCAGATATTCTTGATGTGGAGCAAGCGCCGGATCATTAGCGATGTCATTGTAGAGAATCGGTTTTTTATCCCGCAGAAACCGAAATCTGTCCTGCCGATCTTTCTCGTTTACAGGTTTTCGAGGGGTTGCACCAGGATGGTATAACTCTCCTTGAACTCTAATCTGTCCATCGTCATAGTCCAGAAATAGCCAGGTGAGTTCCTGTGCTTCGTCAATAAACCAAAATCCACCACTGCTACCATCCATTTGTTCCACCAGGATGGTGAGCGCTTTACCCAGAAATTTCTCAAGGTCAGATTCAGTTGCCAACGTATCTAAGGTTTGCCGCAAAGCCTCATTTGCCTTTGCCAATTCTGCTGCGCGTTCTTGAGCGGCTTTTTCTTGCTCACGAGCGATCGCGGCTTGTTTGGCTTCCACTGCTAATCGCGTTGTCTGAATCGCTAAGACTGCCTGTTGTGCCAGTGCATAAGCCAGGTCAATTTCTTCAGCAGAATAGATTTCTCGTCTCGTGCTGCGAACGGTGTAGTTGCCAAGAAATTCCTCTCCTAGAAATAGGGGCACACACAAAACTGATTGAATTCCCCTTTCCTGCACAAAAGCTCGATAGGGAACAGATGTAGGATGAGTCATTAGATGGTGTCGATCCAGGACAACCGCCTTATGCTCTCGTAGTTGCTGTACCTGCTCTGTTTGATGGGAACGATCCGCGCGAGCACCCGGATGGGCGGTTTCAACTGCAGACTCTATCTGTCCATTCTCGTAAGTCAGATACAGGCGGACGCCCTCAATCTCAGGAACATACAGCCACAATCCGCCCGCGTCTTCACCCATCTGCTGCACGATCGCCACCAGCACCTGACCCAAAAATTGATCGAGATTCGGCTCGGCAATCAGCGCTGCGATCGTTCGCGTTAATGCCTGCGCCTGTCCCTGCAAGACCTGCTCACAGCGGGATCGTTCCCGCACCTCAGCTTGCAGCACCGCGTAGGCTCGTTCCAGTTCTGCCACTTGCGCTTGAGCCGACTGCGATCGCTGACACGCCTGCAAATCTGCCCAAAGTGCCCGGTTCTCCCGCTCTAAGGCCACAACCTGTTCTCGCAACTGAGCGGTTTCGCTATCAACTGGGGTTGGGCGATCGGAATCTCGCGTTGACCGGAATTCAGAAGAGCTGACCATAGCACAAGGTTAGGGCGAACTAAACCAACGGTTCTTCAGTTTCTAATTCAGATCAGTACTCTTTTGCAAGCTCTTTGTATAGGAAGAGTTAAACCCTTAAACTTTCTTAAGGTTCTGCTCTGTTGATACTCTAACACTGTAAGGAGCGTAAATATTTATGCTCCTAGAGAGTATTGCTGGTTCCAACGCTATGCTACTTTGATTGTTTCCTCAAATTGTTCAATTACCTGAACAAAATAGAATCGATTGAGAAGTTTCCAGGACCGACAAACAAGAATAGAAGCGCGATCGCCAAATAAACGAGGGAGGCTTCGTAGGAATCACCTGCTGCATCGGGTGGTTGTTTGATCAATGGGTTGCCATTTTTGAGGTGTAGCCATAGGGCAAATGCCATCGCACCCGCTAAGCCAAGTGCTGCTAGTGGAGTCAGCAAGCCTGCAATAATGGCAATTCCACCCATAAAAATTGTGAACGCCCCGATCGCTTGCAAAAAGCCCGGAACGCCCGATGGTTTGCCACCCAAATCCAACCAGTGCAGCGGATTTTTCACCATCGGCACACCATATAGCACAATGATCGTGCCCCAAATTACCCTTAGAAGTAAGAGCCCCCATCCCGCCAAACCATCCAAAAATGGCGGTAAATATAGTGCTAGATTTTGCCATGCCATAAATTGATCTTCCTTACGATTGGTATTGCTATTTATTCATTGCCTTCCCTGTTTTCCCCTTCTTCAGGGATTGGTAGATACCACTCTCCCTTTAAAAGTGACAAATCCACATAGATGTAGCGATAATCACGCCGCGCAAATTGCCAACCAGTGTCAGTTTTTACAAGGCGATCGGCATAAAAAGCATGATTGAAATAGCCGTGATCCGGAACATTAGATTTGCCAAATTCTGTTACACCCCAACGAGCAGATGCGCTGTCTCCATCAACCCAAATCGGCCCCTCGTGCAACGCCTGAAAAAAACCTTGTTCCCGCGCCAACAATTCCTGTAGTTTGGCAACGATGCTGTCAATCCCATGCACATACATTGATAACGGCTCACTAATCGTCCAAACGGCATCTTTAGCCCACAAGCCCCGAAAGGTGTCGTAATCTCTCCGATTGACGGCATCGGTCCAGCGCGCCGTAAGATCCCGAATCTCTTCTCGTGCAATCAGCTCTTCAAGCTTCATCTTGTTACCTCCGTCAGCTTATGAGAAACGATTTTGCTCTACTCATTCATTTCCTTGTAGGTTGCTACGGCGGATGGAGACATCCCATTGAGATACCGGAAGATCCAGTATTTAAAGATGGTATCCATGACAACGGGAACAGTGGCAATAAATAAATAGGTCAGATCATGGCTGGTAGGCAAGCCGAGATGACGGGCGAGATGATCGAGCAATACTTCCCAGCCTTCGGGAGAGTGGAACCCGACAAACATATCGGTAAAGAGAATAATGATAAACGCTTTAGCACTATCGCTCAGACCATAGGCAATCTCATCCATAAAGGCTTTGAGCGCTTGCACACTGCGCTGATTGGTGAAAATCACGATCGCAAAAGCAACCATCGCCAGAATATCTGAAAACACATTTTTCATGGCTCCTGCACTTTCGCCTCGGTATTTACCTGCCAACTCATCTGCTTTTTCTTGTAATTGTTTCTCGGTCTCCGCTTGAGAAAGTTTAGGGGCAGAAGAGAGGAAGGACTGGAATTTCAATTTCTCCTCAAAAGCCTGGAGTTCTGCTAAAGCTTCTGACTCAAGTTCAGCATTGAGGAAGGTTTCCGCTCCATCCTTTCTCACCCACTCGACGATCGGACCAACAACCAGTGCTTTTGAAAGCTGCTGAGTGAGCACAGGCACCAAAACGAGAAGGATGAGCAATCTCAACGCGCTCTTCGTTCTACTCTGACTACTCCGAAAATTACGAATAACAGTTGCTTCAGCTTTAGGATCTAATTGAGTTTTAATTCGATGCAGCGTTCCTGCAAGAGACCGAGGCAAGGCACTCTTTTTATCTAAAGTGGTTTCGATATTCGTTACTGAATCGGTTGAGGCGATCGAAACCGACTCAGGACTATTCGCTGTTGTAGCAGGTTTTTGGTGAACATCCCCTGGGGGAGTGGAAACGAATGCAGAAGACAGTGAATCTTCACCGCTATATCGTTCTAAAACACGATGGATGCAATTTAGCTGCTCTAAGACAGATGGAGTGCGATCGTCATCTGAGAGGCGGTGGGAGGAATTGTCTTGTCCAGTCAGCGCCAGTTTGGCATAGCCCAATCCTACTAAGGACTGGCTCGTATTAAACTCAACCAGCCGCAGCCTCACCGTTGATAAGTACTTTTGTAGTTCTGTTTGAAAGTAATTGAGAACGCTTTTGTTATACCCAGTTGAATCGATCTCTACCTTATGCCCTTGAAAGTAATTCTCCTCCAATGCCACAATTTGAAGTGCAGCACTGTAAGCTTGATGTAAGGCACGCTCTGGAGTCCTTACTAATTGCTGGTGAGCAATCTGCCAATATTGCTTTAAGGATGCAAAAATAGGTCTTGTCATAACATCGGTAGATTGAATTTAAGCATTGACAGTCCTACGACATCAGTTTCTGTGCACGCCCTCACTTAATGACCGACTGCTCCACCAGCTGGCTTTGCCTTCTTCAGAAACAGTACGAGAACTGCACTTGCAAACAAAGCACAGCCCATAAAGAAGAAGCAGTCGTTATAAGCCATAACATTGGCTTCTCGACGAACAATTTGATCAAGCTGAGCGATCGCCTGACTCTGTGCCAGCACCGGATCAGTTCCTTTGCTAAGAAATAACTGAGTGAGTTGATCAACGCGTTGCTGGGTAATTGGGTTATAAAGCGAAATGCTATCCACTAAACGATTAGAGTGAAACTTCTCTCGCATCGATAGCAAGGTCGATAGGGTAGCAATGCCAACCGAACCGCCGAGATTTCGCGCCATATTGTAGAGAGCGGAGGCGGAACCAATCTGTTTGGCTTCAATCCCCGCTGTGGCTACGCTGGAAAGGGGTGTCATCACAAGGGGTTGCCCCAATGCACGGACGATTTGAGCCGGAATGAGTTGATTGATTCCTGTTTCATGGGTCATGGTTGAATTCATGAAGCAACTTAAACCAAAAAGGGTGAAGCCCGTTGCAATCAGAAGTCGGAGATCCAATCGTTGCATGAGCTTTGGCACAAACGGCGTAATGACCAACTGGGGAATACCTGCCCACATAATCGTTTGTCCAATCTGCATTGCGTTGTAGCCCTGAATCTGGGCTAGAAATAGCGGCAGAATGAACACTGACCCATATAATCCCAACCTCAACGTCAGGGTGACAACGGCTGCTAAACCAAAATTGCGCCGCATTAAGAGTCTCAGATTCAACAGAGGTTGCTGACGAATGAGTTGTGTCACGATGAACAGCGGCAATGTGATCGCAGCGACGATCGAGGCGCGTTCAATTTCCTCAGAGCCAAACCAATCTTTGCGGTTGCCTTCCTCCAGGAAGAACTCCAAAGAGGCGAGCCCAACTGCCATCAGTGGAATCCCAACCCAATCCCCTTTCTTGAGCAAATTAAGCTGCAAAGGTTTCGGGGCGATCGCGTACCAAACTCCTGCGATTAACAGTACACCTGGGACAACATTAATATAGAAAATGTACTGCCAGCTAAAGTTGTCTGTCAGCCAACCACCAATCGTAGGACCCACTGAGGGTGCAAAGGTTGCGGTAACGCCAAATAGTGCTAAACCGATTGGCTGTTTGGCAGGTGGTAACGTCATCAAAATGACGGTAAACCCCATCGGAATGAGTACCCCACCTGTAAAACCTTGGGCTGCCCGAAACAAAATCATCATCGGCAGACTGGTGGCAAAGGCACATAAAATCGAGAAAATTAAGAATAGCGTGGCATTGACTAGTAGATAGCGCCGAATCGAGAATACTTGAGATAGCCATCCTGTTAGGGGAATCACCACAATCTCTGCAACCAGGTAACTCGTCGAGATCCAGGAGCCTTCATCTAAAGTGGCACTGAGCGCTCCAGCAATATCATTGAGGGATGCATTTGTAATTTGGATGTCTAACACCGCCATAAACGCGCCCAACAGCGTTGCGGCAACCCCAATCCAACCTTTAACCGATACTTGATTGGTAGCGATCGTCGGTTGGCTCGACTGTCCAGTGTCTGAGTTCGCCACTAGGGAATCTCCACGCTCACAATCACTGACATGCCCGGAGCAATCTGAGCTTCATACCCTTTGATGCTTTGTGGATCAAACACAACTTTGACGGGTAGCCGTTGGACAATCTTCGTGAAGTTACCTGTCGCGTTATCGGGAGGTAGAAGAGCAAATTTTGCCCCCGATGCTGGCGATAGACTGTCCACTTTTCCTTTAAACGGGTGGTTGGGAAACGAGTCAATCTTAATCTCGACGGCTTGTCCCGGTTTCATTCTGCCTAGTTGCGTTTCCTTAAAATTGGCAACAATCCACGGTTGATCCTGTACAACTGCCATCAAGGTTTGTCCCGATTGCAACCGTTGTCCAACTTCTACGGTCTTATTCCCGATCCTGCCTGCTGTTGGTGCCGTAATATGAGTGTAGGACAACTGCAGCTGTGCGTTTTTGACCTGCGCCTGTGCTTGCGCGATCGCTGCTAATGTTGCTTGATATTGCCGTCGATTTGCCTCAGTCTGCTTTGCGGCAGAGTTTGCTTGTTCTAACGTGCCTTTTGTTGATGCCAATTTTGCTTGCGCGCTGTCCAGATTCTTCTGTGCCTGCACAACTCTCGCTTGCGCCTGTCGAATCTGTTCCTCTAAGGCATTTCGTTGAGCCAGAATTGCTTCATAGTTTGCTTTAGCTGCATCTAATTGCTGCTGGGGCGATGCTCCTTCCTTAACCAAGTTGGTGTAGCGATCGTAGTCAAGTTTGGCTTTCACCAAATTTGCCTCAACTTGTGCCAGGTTTGCCTGAGCCGCAGGCACGCCCGCCTGGGCTTCAGATAGGGCTGCCTGTGAGGTGGCAATGCTTGCTGCCGCCGCATCAATGTTTCCCTGCGCTACGGTGGTTTGCCCTTGAGCATTAGTAGACACAATCCCAATATTGGTTTGAGCCACATCTGCCTGGTGTTGAGCGACTGCTAGCGCTGCCTGCGCCTGTTGTAAGGCAACCTGATAATCGCGCGGATCAAGCTGTACAAGTTGCTGCCCCTGAGTAACAGTTTGGTTATCATCAACAAAGACTTGAGTCACGGTTCCAGCAATACGGGCATTAACCGGATGAATGTGTCCGGTTGTGTAGGCATCGTCAGTTTCTTGATGGGTTGCTGCATACCGCCACCAACGATAACCAAAAACTGTAGCGGCGATCGCTCCGATCGCCATTGCTCCAATTAAAATCCGCTTTCGATTATGTTTGGATGAGGAAACTGGTTGCGGTGGCGCTTGGGGTGAAATCTCGGGCAATACCGGAGTTGCTGTTCGAGGGGGCTCTCGCTGCAATACGGTTGTTGTGGGTAGCTTCGCCTCAGCAGGGTTTGGTAACATCCCGGAAGCATCCGGTTCTGTATGACCATCAAATTCAGGCTCACCGTTTGGCGCATTGGAAGGTTTCATATCCAAACTCTGTTGCGGTTTTGGCGTAACTTCAGGAAAGCACACAGGAGTGTTTACATTAAACACTCCTGTAAGGAGCATGGGGTCAATTGGTGTGATTTGCTTCAATGCAGATTCAAACTCCTCACTTCAGTCTTATGGCTTCGGTGGAATCTAACCATAGAAGATGAGAACGTTAAGCTAGAACTTAAACTAGCTGGGTTAGAGTCGCTACAGAAATAGCTGAAACAGCATGAAAGCAGCATTTGTAACTATCAGCCTTCCTTTTACTGAAGATATTGATTTTAACTAAGTGCGAACAAGTTTAATTGGAATTTGGTTGAAAAGTTAGAACCACTGGAAAGGCTTGCTGAACTTGTCTTTATTCACTAAACAATCAGAACCATTAAGTTCGTAGCTAACACAGCGATCTTTCCTAGAAGAATTCTTCTCGATGTTGAACACTAGCTCCTAGTCACCTAACAGAGCACCAAACCTACCTGCTAATCATCAGGAGGGCTGTTGGGTTCTTCATGTTAAACACATTTGAGAAAGGAGCAACTTTCCATGACGATTCACAGCCTACTCACGCCTGAAAATTGCACCGTCATTCTGATCGATCACCAACCACAAATGACGTTTGGAGTGACATCGATCGATCGTCAACTTCTGATCAACAACACCGTTGGATTGGCAAAAGCCGCCAAAGTATTTAACGTACCTGTTATCCTCACGACTGTTGAAACTAAGAGTTTTAGCGGTTACATGTGGCCCCAGATTCTGGAGCTTTTTCCCGGTAAGGAGCCAATCGAGCGTAGCAGTATGAACTCCTGGGAAGATGCTAATTTTGTCGCAGAGGTAGAGCGGCTTGGTCGCAAGAAGTTGGTCATTGCAGCTCTATGGACAGAGGTTTGTTTGGCTTTTCCAGCCATTCAAGCATTAGAAGCAGGCTACGAAGTTTATGCCGTTGCTGATGCCTCCGGTGGGACCAGCCAAGTTGCTCATGATACAGCGCTGCAACGAGTGGTTCAGGCAGGTGCTGTACCTGTTACCTGGATTCAAGTCTTACTGGAATTCCAGCGCGACTGGGCACGTCGAGAAACCTACAACGATGTTATGGCGATCGTCAAAGAACATGCGGGTGCTTATGGTGTGGGTGTGGAGTACGCTTACACGATGGTTCACGGACAACCGCCCAGCAACAGCCATACAAAAGAACTGGTTCATTCTTAGGTCACTGTTAAAAGCGAGGGGGAGGGGGTAAAGGGTGAGAGGCAAAGACTCGTTTTTAGCCCTTTTCACTCGTTTCCCTGCTCCTTTTGCCCCTTCCCCATCAACAGCTCTAACGATCTATGGCTCATCTACTACATATTGATGCTAGCCCACACGGAGAACCCTCCATCTCACGAACACTCACCGCAGCGTTTGTAACGCTGTGGCAAGCCCAGCACCCTGAGGACACGATTACTTATCGGGATTTGGGATATGATCAACCAGTGTTTGTGACTGAAAGCAGGACTGCGGTTGCCTTTACGACTTCTAAAGAACGCACAGCTGCTTTGACAGAAGCGATGCAAGTTTCTGATGAGCTGGTCGATGAATTTTTAGCGGCTGATCGTTATGTGCTTGGAATCTCGATGCATAACTTCGGTGTTCCTGCCGCCTTCAAGACATATATTGATCAAATCCTGCAGGTCAAGCGATCGTTCAGTTACGATGCCGATGGCTACCGAGGCTTAGGCACTCATCGAAAAGCGCTTGTGATTACGGCTCGTGACGGCTCTTCTCCACTCGATACCCCTCCTCATTTCTACAACCAACAGGAACCCTATCTGCAGCTAGCATTCAACTTCATTGGTGTTACAGATATTGCTTTCATTCACGCGGACAGTCTAGCGATCGGAGCTGAGGCACGCAATCAAGTCAGCGCCAAGGCACAAACCGCCATACAAGCTGCCCTAGCTCATTGGTAAACCCATAATTCGGTCAACCTCAAGAGGAAAAATTGACATGGTTAACCAGACAAATTCTAGCAATCAATTAACAGCAAACTTGATCATTACGAATGGTCGCATTGCCACGCAAGATGACCGCCGCTCCTTTGCAGCAGCAGCGGCAATCAAAGATGGTCGTTTCATTGCCGTTGGCAGTGAAAAAGAAGTCATGGCGTATCGTGGCATCAATACTCAAGTTATCGATGTGCGAGGTCGTACGGTTATTCCAGGCTTGAATGATTCACACCTCCATCTGATTCGGGGTGGGTTGAATTACAATCTGGAGTTGCGCTGGGATGGCGTTCCTTCCCTTGCCGATGGTTTGCGAATGCTACGCGAACAAGCCCGTCGTACACCGCCTAATCAGTGGGTGCGGGTCGTCGGGGGTTGGTCAGAGTTTCAGTTCGCTGAACGCCGGATGCCAACCCTGGAGGAAATCAATCAGGCAGCTCCTGATACGCCAGTGTTTATCTTGCACTTGTACGATCGCGCGCTGTTGAATCGAGCGGCTCTTAAAGCTTCTGGCTATACCAAAGACTCGCCTGATCCACCGGGTGGGATGATTCAACGTGATAGCTCTGGCAATCCGACTGGAATGTTGATTGCTAAACCCAACGCGATGATTCTGTATGCAACTCTGGCAAAGGGACCAAAGCTACCTTACGAACAGCAGGTTAATTCAACCCAACACTTCATGCGCGAGATGAATCGCCTGGGTATTACTAGCGCCATTGATGCGGGCGGTGGATTCCAGAATTATCCAGACGATTACCAAGTTATTAATGAACTTCATCAGCAGGGAAAGTTGACGGTTCGGATTGCCTACAACTTATTCACTCAACGTCCCAAACAGGAAATCGATGATTTCTCGAAGTGGATTAAGATGACAAAACCAGGGGAGGGCGACGATTTCTACCGAGTCAATGGTGCCGGAGAAATGCTAGTCTTCTCAGCAGCAGACTTTGAAGACTTTCTCGAACCGCGTCCTGACCTAGCGGATACCCTCGAAACTGAACTCACAGATGTTGTGAAGCTATTGGTGCAAAACCGCTGGCCGTTCCGGCTTCATGCTACCTATGATGAGTCGATCGATCGCTTCTTGAATGTGTTTGAAGAGGTGAATCGTGAAATTCCGTTTGATGGTCTGCACTGGTTCTTTGACCATGCTGAGACAATTAGCGATCGCAACATTGAACGAGTCCGGGCATTGGGTGGCGGCATTGCCATTCAACATCGGATGGCGTTTCAGGGCGATTATTTTATCGATCGTTACGGAGAGAAAGCAGCCGAACGCACGCCTCCGATCACTCGCATGTTGGAATTAGGGGTTCCTGTCGGAGCTGGGACGGACGCAACCCGTGTGGCATCTTATAATCCCTTTGTTTCTCTCTACTGGCTCATCAGTGGCAAAACTGTGGGCGGCACAAGATTGTATCCTGAGAAGAACCGGCTCGATCGCATGGAAGCGTTGCGTCTTTACACAGTGGGCAGTAGCTGGTTCTCAACTGAGGACGGGCAGAAAGGGGCGATCGTGCCTGGGCAATATGCTGATTTGGCGGTGTTAACAGAGGACTTTTTCTCGATTCCCGAAGAGCAGATCAAAGGTTTAGAGTCAGTTCTGACAATTGTGGATGGAAACATCGTTTACGGAGCGGATGAGTTTAGTGATTTAGCTCCTCCACCCTTACCTGTTGTGCCGGAGTGGTCACCTGTGGCGGTTTATGGTGGCTATGCTAAGACTCCCGTCGCTGCATTTTCATCACCCCCTCACATCTGTACTTCCCTTTGTGCCGCGATCCATCAACCCGTGCATAAACCTGCTTGCAACTTTGCAACATCTGCCTTGAATGTGCTGGGTGATTTGTCTAGCTTCTGGGGCAGTACTGGTTGTGCCTGTTGGGCATTTTAAGTAATTTCAGGAGTGAGCGATGCAGGAAAGTGTGCAAGAGCGAGTATTGTCTCCCTTTTTAACTGGACTTGATCGACTGGTAGGTGAGCGTCTGCCGGAGAAAGTTCAGGACCGAGCGGCGAGTCTCTGGCTTTTTTCAGGCGTGTTCTGGATGCTAATCGGGATGAGCTTGGGCATGATCGAAGCCATCAAGATGATCTATCCCAACTTTCTCGGTGGTGTGTATGAGTTGAGTTTTGGAAGGCTGCGTCCTGCTCATGTGAATACGGTTCTGTTTGGTTGGATGACGATGGCATCGGTAGGGGCTTCTCTCGCAATCATTCCACGTCTCACCAAACGGCATCTCTACTGGGGTGAACTCGCAGTTGTGGCAGGTTGGGGTTACAACTTGATTACTGCCCTTGGGATTGTGACGCTTGCTCTGGGACTGACTAAAGGCAAGGAGTACCAGGAATGGATTTTGCCTCTCAACACAGGCGTTTTAATCTGTATCAACTTGGTTGCTGCTTGCCTGTTCATCACATTAATTGAGCGCAAATACGAGAAGCTATACGTTAGCGTTTGGTATTTCCTCATGGCTTACCTGGCGCTTGACCTGGTCTATTTCATGGGAAATTTGCCAATCTATGCAGGTGCTCAAGATGCAGCAATTAATTGGTTCTATGGGCATAACGTCATCGGTATGTGGTTGAGTGCTTGTAGTATTGGCACGTTGTATTATGTCGTGCCCAAAACTCTACAAAAAAAGCTATTCAGCCATGCCCTAAGCTTGTGGTCGTTCTGGTTATTTGCTGCGTTTTACGTGTGGAATGGTGGACACCATTTGGTCTATGGTCCAGTACCAATGGTAATTCCCATGCTGGGTATTATCTTCGCGCTGGGCATGACTCTACCGGTTGGCGGTACGTTTATCAACATGATTGGCACCATTTGGGGCAGGTTTCAGGATGTCCGTTCAAACCTAACACTTCGATTTGCGGTTTTGGCGCTTGCTTGCTATTTCCTTGCCTCCTATGAAGGGTCGATGGAAGCTGTAGAGGCAGTTAACGTGAATTCTCACTTTACTGATTTCTCGATCGCTCATGCTCATATCGGCTTTCTTGGATTTACCAGCTCTGCCTTGATGGCATTTACCTATCACTTTGTTGAGCAGATGCTAAAGCGTAAACCGTTGCCAGTTCTCACTTCATTACACTTTTGGTTGTTTCTAATTGGGTTTGGGCTGTACATTGTTCCCATCCAAATGGCTGGGATTGTTGAGGCAATTCGATGGTCAACGTTAGATAGTAACCATATTGGTGATTTAGTCGGAGCGCTGGTCGATCGCTATCCCTACTACTGGTTGCGCGTCTGTAGCGGAGTGTTTTTGATCAGTGGACAGTTGATTTTTGCTTGGAACATGATTTGGGCGTTTCAAGCACCGGCAACGGGTCAACTCACCCCGTCCGAAGCAGAACCCCTCCCTGTTGATTAGCTAGAGGGTAATAAGATGAATCGATTGTTCAACATGAATCGCCTGTTTGTCATCTTTTTGGGGGTGATGCTGTCTTACTCGATCGTGCTGAGTGTAATTGGGGGACTACCGGGACTTGCCCATGTTCCGGATCAGCCCTCCCCCGGGTTAATCGCTTATACCCCTGAGCAGCTCGCAGGACGGGAAATTTACAAGCAGAATGGGTGCTTTTATTGTCACAGTCAACAAGTTCGGGCTGTGGAGATGGATACTGTCTATCTGCATGGGACCCGCCCTTCAATCCCCAGTGATTACGTTTATGATCAGCCACACTTTATGGGTACGATGCGAACTGGCGAAGATTTCGCCAATATCGGTCGCAAGTACATGGGTGAGGAAGGACGGCAACGACTGACTGAAATTCTGAACAATCCCCGCACTGCTGTCCCCGAAACTTTCATGCCCAGCTTTCACCATTTAGGGGACAGCGAGATTGCAAGTTTGGTTGTCTATTTGCAATCTTTGGGAACCTGGAAAGAACCCTATGAAGGAGATCCTGAAGCATTGCATCCTGACTACTGGAGCGGCATCCCGAATCGGGCTGAAGCTGCCCTTGAGAATGTTTCTGGACATCCAACCTACGTCTATCCCATCTTTATCGTAGCTGGCTTAGCAATGGTGTTTGTGTTTGCTGGCATTGGTTGGTCGTGGCAGCGATCGCACTTCAAAGATGCTGAAGCACCTGCTATTCAAATGATTCGCGATCCGGAGTAGCATCTTATGCTGAATTTGACGCTCAATGCCTATAACCTGCCTTATCCGATGCCATTGCACAGCATAGCCGTCCATTTCGTGATTGCAATGGTTGTCGTTGCTGCTGTCTTTGATGTTGTCGGTTACTTTAGTGGTCAACAAAGATTTTTCAACTTAGGTTGGTGGAACTTAGTCATTGCAACGATCGCGATCATCCTTGCAGTTGGTTTAGGGCAGTTTGAAGCAGCAATAGCAGTGCCATCTCAAGGTACACAGCCTACTTTGGACCGCCACATGGCGATCGGTTGGCTGCTGTTACTGATCCTCATCAATCTGACCTTGTGGCGCGCTGTATTGCGCTACCATCCTAAATTTCCGTTCTCACTGTTTTTTCTGGGGACGAGCGCTCTCACTGTGGCATTAGTTTTCTACCAAGTATTTCTAGGCACTCAACTTGTTTGGGTTCACGGATTGCACGTTAAGCCTGTGATTGAGGCGAGGAGATTAGAAGCGGGTAAGCTGGAGGCATTGGAAAATGAACTTTATTAGTGCCGTAGGACTGAATCATTTACCCTACAGTGTTCCACTTCATCCAGTTCTGGTTCACTTCACGATCGCTCTAATCGTTGTTGCAATTCTGGCAGACGTGATTGGCTTTATTGTTTCAAGGTGGAAGATAGCCCAAAGCAGCTTTGAGCCAGAGCCAAAGTATTCAAGTTTTTCCGACTTAGGCTGGTGGAATTTGCTAGTAGCAACAATCCTCACATTCTTTACAGTGATCATCGGTGTATATGAACTGCTAAAAGTTGAAGCTCAACCAGAAGACACAAGCCGTTGGAGTTTAAGCGCTCAATCAACTCTCTACCTACACGGAGTCATTGGGCTGATTCTCTTTTTTCTCATTGTCCTACTAACAATCTGGCGGAGCAAACAATACTATCGCTCACCTTCGAGCAAGCTTCAACCTGCTTCAAGAAGCTACTTGGCTGTTAGCATTCTCATCCTAGGTGTAGTGAGCATTCAAGGATTACTGGGAGGGCATTTAGCAAACGACTTTGCAATTCACAATACAGCGGTAACGGCTTTACACCAACCAAACGACCAAGTATCAATAGACTTGATACAACTGAGAGCCAATGTCCGCGATCCTCTAGCTCCAAATCCACCCTCTCTAGCCAAGTCTCGCACTATTCAGGAATCAATTGCTTTTACACCCTTGAATTTGCCTGATCCTAAGTTTAATCAGGTGGAGCAAACTCTCTACTACGGCGTTCAACCACTGTTCTACCTACCAAGGCGGACAGATTGGTCATCGCTTCTAACTCATCTCAATGAACGAAGATGGAGTGCAAATCAATTCCAGCTTGAACATTCAGAAAACGTCGCCACCATTGTTCTAAATCGCCATCCCTTATTATCAGTCGAGCCATCGATCGCCGAACAATGGCTCCACAAGCTTCAACAGGCTCTCCTGTAGGTTCATTGCTCCCTATCACTCTGACGGATAAATTTTGAATTCCCTACACAAATGGGTGTGAGAAGCAGCGTTCCTCTTGTTTCCTTTTCTTCCCTCCCCTTTTGCCCTCTTGTCCCGTTCCCTATCCTCTATTTAACTTTGGAGAAGTAAATCATGGCAAATATCATCGTTGGTGTTATCGCTGGGCTGTTCATTGGTGTCGGCTGTCGTTTCTTCAACGTACCCCTGCCAGGTCCACCGAGTCTTGTTGGAGCGATGCTGGCAGTTGCAATGGCGACAGGCTATACCGTCACAGACAAGTACGTTGCAAAAGAACAAGCATCAACAAAGCACCTTTGTGGTGGTCCTACAGGTGTTCCTGCTAACCCTGATTGCCCTCCGGGAGTAGCCCAAGCTCAGACAAAGCCTGCTAGTAAGGAAGAGTGAGGGGGACGGGGAAGCAAGGGAAACGGGAAAAGGAACAACGATCGCTTTTAGTCTACTGTTCCTCATATATTCCTCGTTTCCTCTTCCCCCTTCCCCCTTTTCCCTCTTTTCATTAAAGAGACTGAAATTAACAATCAAGTTACATCTAGGAGACACTCATGCAGAAATATCAATGTGCCATCTGTAGTCATGTTTACGATCCAGCAGAGGGCGATCCGGCTTCTGGAATTGCTCCGGGTACTACTTTTGAAGATTTGCCCGAAGACTGGAAGTGCCCAGACTGTGGAGCCAAGAAGTCACACTTCAAACCAATGCTGTCAGAAGTAGCCTGACTTATGTAGGGAAGGAATCAGATGAAATTGAAGCTATTACCCACGTTGATTTGTTTTGCGCTCGTGGGTCTTTTGGCAGCTTTGATTCCTTACCCTGGTTTAAGTAATATCTTAGTGGTGCTTCCGGTTAAGCAAGGTTCAAAGTAGTTTCATTCTGAAGCTCATTACTTGCAAATTTTGTCCCCAAGGAGCAATGATGTTAGCTGTTCGCATTGACCATTTTGGACCACCCTCTGAATTGCAGATTCAAGACATTCCAGAACCCAATTTATCAGCAGATGAAGCGCTGGTGGAGATTTTGGCAGCGGGTATTAATCCTAGCGATGTTAAAAATGTCTCTGGCAATATGCAGCATACAACACTACCCCGAACGCCTGGTCGAGACTTTGCTGGAGTTGTGGTTAAAGGTCCAGACACATTGGTTGGAACTGAAGTTTGGGGTACGGGTGGGGATATTGGCTTTACGCGCGATGGAACCCATGCAGAATACATTGCTCTGCCAGTGAAAGCCCTTCAATCGAAGCCTAAAACGCTTTCAGTGGAAGAAGCTGGAGCGATCGGGGTTACGTTTGTGACGGCTTACCTTTGCCTTGATGCTGCCCAACTTTCAGCTGAAGATACCTTGTTAGTTATTGGCGCAACAGGTGGGGTGGGCAGTGCCGCTATCCAAATTGCCAAGTGGAAAGAGGCGCAAGTACTGGGGACTGTGAGACGGGAGAGCGATCGTGAATTAGCCCAACAAACTGGAGCCGATGCCGTCCTCAATCTTGCAGAGGATGAACTGCCTGCATTAGTGGAGGCAGCAACGGCAGGTAGGAAAGCAACCGTTATTCTGGATACGGTTGGTGGCTCCATGTTTGAACCCTGTTTAAAGGCTCTCGCGCATAAAGGTCGATTAGTTGAAATCAGTTCTCCAGCGAGAGAGCGCCGAGTTAGTTTTGATCTCATCGATTTCTACCACCAGGAAGCCAGAATCTTGGGAGTCGATAGTCGGGCGCTTGATGCCTCTGCCTGTGCTGAAATTCTTGGGAAGCTGGCTCCTGGTTTTGAGTTGGGTGCATTACGTCCACCCGCAGCAGGTATTAATCGGTATCCATTGAAAGATGCGATCGCAGGGTATGAACAGGTCTTGAATCGCACTGCAACAAGTCGAGTCATGCTTGCCCCCAAGTGAGATGTATTTGCTGCCGATTTACGCTCAGACTAGAGAGTTGCATATATTTAGAACACCGCCTAAGTCACCTATACGGGGGGATAGTTCATTTGCTAAATGACTTAGAGGATTATCAGAAGGTGATGGTTTATCGCAGGTTCAGTTATCTTCAGCCACGTCAATGGATTACGGGAAGCTTACTTGCGGCTAGTTTGCTGCCCCAAACTGCAGCTCTGGTTGCTGCTCAAACTGAACCAAGTCTTCCAAATGAGCATCAAACAATCTTAGCGATTAATGCAGAGGATCAAGTGTCTTCTGTCAGTCAACTTGCTGATGTGAAGCCAACAGATTGGGCGTTTCAAGCACTGCAAGCTCTGGTTGAGCGTTACGGCTGCATTGTGGGCTACCCTGACCAGCGCTTTCGAGGAAATCGTGAGCTAACCCGTTACGAGTTTGCAGCAGGCGTAAATGCTTGTCTCGATCGACTGAGCGAATTCATTGCAGCAAGTACGGCTGCTTTAGTGAGAAAAGAAGACCTCGCTACCCTCCAAAGATTGCAAACGGAGTTTTCAGCCGAATTGACAACGCTGCGGGGTCGGGTGGATAGCTTAGAAGCTCGGACTGCAGCCCTGGAATCGCAACAGTTCTCAACGACGACCAAGCTGGCAGGACAGGTCATCTTTGGTGTCAATGCGGGTCGCTTCAGCGGTGATCGCATCATTGACCCAACCGGAACTGAAATCACCCGACAGCAGCCGAACGCAACCTTCCTCTACCGCGCCGCTTTAGATCTTAATACCAGCTTTAATGGCACTGACTTGCTCAAACTGCGGTTAGACACCGTTAGCGATTTAGGACGAGATAATGCAGCAGGCTTTTTGGAACCCAATTTCGGTAGCGTCTTGGAATACACAATTCGCGGTACGCCCAGCGGTCAATTAGGCTTGTCTCGTCTGTATTACAACTTCAATCCCCTCAAGGATGTGACGGTCTCTGTTGGTCCAAAGCTGGTGATAACCGATTACATCGATCTCAATAGCTATGCCAGCGGCATTGTCGATTTCTCGACCTACTCGCTGGTCAACAACCTGCTGCTGTTTCCAGTCAACGGACCGTCAGCGGGTGCGGTGGTTGATTGGCATCCAGGACAGGGACCTTTGAAGCTTCGAGCTTTGTATGCCGCTGCCGATGGTGCCAATCCCGATCGCACCAATCGTGGCTTTGTCCCGGCGGTGTTTTCGCTAGGCTACTTGCTTTATCCCAAAGGTGGCGGGAGCCGTGGCTTGTTTGGCGACCCCTACCAATATAGCGTGGAAGCAGAATACTCCCTTTCGAGAGCATTTGCGATTCGGATTGAATACAGTGGTGGTAAGGTGTTTGATGGACGCTTTGATGTCTTTGGGGCAAACCTTGAGTGGGCAATTTCCCAAGGGTTTGGCATCTTTGGGCGCTATGGTTACGGCAGCTATCAAGATACTGCCTTTGGCGACATCAATCCCAGCTACTGGATGGCAGGTATCTCTTTTCGTGATGTGCTCAAACCTGGCTCCATTTCTGGTATTGCCGTGGGACAGCCCTTCATTGAAAGCTCCGTTGGAAAGGCTACCCAAACCAATATTGAAGCCTTCTATAACTATCCACTCAATGACAACATCCGGATTACACCGCTAATTCAGGTTATTACGAATCCGAGTAATCAAAGTAGTAATGGCACGATCGTTGTTGGCTCTCTAAGAACGATCTTTTCGTTTTAAAGCCTTCCCATAGAAGCAAACGGGACCAATGAAGCAACCGGGACAGAAGAAGAGACAGAAACCCAACCAGCTAGGTGGAGGGGAATTAGAACCCCTATCCGTCTATATGGTGGGGTAGTTCATTGTTTAACTGATAGAACAGGTCATTGAGGAGGCGGAAGATTTAGATGTTAACTGTGTTCAGATGCTTAGCCGCCTTCTTGTCGATACAGAGAGGTCCCGATGTCTAATACTGGCTCATTAATTCTTGATTTAGCAAAAAAACAATTGACTGAGTCTCAGCATAAGCAAATTGTTGAGCGCGTACCAATCTATTCTTCCTTAGCCTGCAACGGGCTCTATTTTGGTGAATATCATGAGCCTTTCTTAGAAACACCTGAACACTCACACCCGCAGCATGAAATCGTGACGCTGCACTTTCAAGAGCCCACCCCGGTAGAATGGGCTATCGACGGTCGTACGCAGAAGACTTTAATGCCCAATAGCTCAGTCTGCTTGTTCCCCGCTCACACACTACATCGGGCACAATGCTCAACTGCAAGTCATTTCTCACTCGTAACGCTAGATTTGGCGCAAATTGCATCCGTTGCTTATGAAGATATGGGAGACCGAACTGAACTACTCCCTCAAGTCAATGTCTTCGATCCAGTTGTTCATCACATTGAACAATTGCTGCAACTGGAGTTGCAAGGTAACAGATTTGGTAATTCAGTCTATGTTGATTCATTAGCAACAGCACTCTCGATTCATTTAATTCGGCAGTATGCGAATCAACCACTCAAGCAGCGTGAGTTTTCGGCTGGATTGTCTCCTTACCAGCTACAAAACGTACTTGAGTACATCCAAGCACACTTAAGTGAAAATATTACACTTGATGCGATCGCTCAAGTGGCTGGTATGAGTCGCTATCACTTTATCCGTCGCTTTAAGCGGACGATGCACGAGTCGCCGTATCAGTATCTCATCGGGCAGCGTCTTGAAAAAGCAAAGCAGTTACTCAAATCACAGTTGGCGATCGCAGAGATTGCAGTTGCCTGTGGGTTCGCCGATCAAAGCCATCTCACTAAGCACTTTAAGCAGCGAATTGGCGTAACGCCACAGGTTTTCCGTAAGACAACATAGCAATAATTGACAACGATCGCAATAACGTAAAAGACGTAATGATTGAAGTCTCATAGGATGAAGTAGTAGAAAATCAATCAATCATTTACTTCAATCCATGATTGGCAACTCGACGGAACCAGACTTAAGTCATCTCATTGTACCCGACGGTTTTTTTGCCAACCGCCCACTGATTGTTGATGGTCAATCAATTACAGCAGACGATCGCTTTGCTTTACTCGACTTAGTTCATAGCTTTGAATGGTGTCTTGTGTCACGGCACAAAGAGGCATTCGCAAAGCTATTTACTGATGATGTGGTATTTGATCACGGAGTTGGTTATGCCCGTGGGCAGCAAGCAGCCGTTGACTTAGCATGGCAAGTGCCGTTTTATGGGCTACGCCATCACTTTGCAAACCAAGTACCCTATATCGACGATCAAGGTCGGCTTGCAATGCTTAGCCATATGTTTGTGATTCAGGTTGATGCTGAACAGCCAATGTCGCAAACGCTGCCGCTTTTGCTTGATCAAGGCGTTTTGCATTGGGTGTTTCAAAAGCAAAGCGATCGCTGGAAAGTGGCTGAGCTTGTCTTTGACCAGCAGAAGCTTGCGACTTCCAGTGGTGCCCCTGAGTCGATGATCCGTGCAATGTCGCAAACGGCTGCACAACGCGCCATTGATCGTGCTAAAGCTTAGTAGAAAGGAATTATATCCATGATCCAACAGCCCTTCGCACATCCGATTGTGCCTAAAGCTGCCATTGCTCGTGCTGAACTCATTACACACGATGGCTACCGTCTCACAGTAGATGATCGACTTGAAATTATGCAGCTTCCTGCTTTATTTGAGTGGTCGCTTGCGGCACGAGACTTTGAGGCGATTGCAAACCTCTACACCGACGATATCATCATTGATCATGCCTTGGGGTTTGCTCAAGGGAAGTCTGCCGCTATCGGCCTTGCTCGTAGTGACAAGATTCCTACCTACGGTCTACGCCATCAGTTTTCCAATCATATTGTCTTTATCAACGAAAACGGAAATCCAGCCTGTCTTAGCTATCTGAATGCAGCTCAGATGACATCAGAGCAACCAGCACCCGCTATCCTCCCAGCAATTTTTGCTCATCTAGTTCAGATCGATGTCGTTCGCAAAGAGAACGGTCAATGGAAGTTTGCTCAGCGAATTTCTGAGCAGTTGAGAGTTGCTGATTACTCAGGGTTAGATGACGCAACTCGTCAGCAAATTGCAAAAACGCACGCTGAACGCGCTGCCAGTAGAGGCACAGCTACCTGATTCACCTTTCTGGAGCATGAGCAATGGTAAAACACACTCGTAAAGCTCACAACGGCTGAGGGACGGCTGATTAGCGGACAGAGTAATCGGTTCGGTGCGCTTGTGGGGCAGCATCTCGTAGTACTACTAACAGCGCAACAGTAACTTACAAATGGAGAAGCATTATGACAGGAAAATTAGCGGATAAGGTAGCCGTTATTACTGGCGCATCATCTGGAATTGGAGAAGCAACCGCGTTGGCATTAGCCGCAGAAGGTGCAAAAGTGGTAATCGCAGCACGGCGAAGCGATCAACTTGAAGCCTTGAGCCAGCGCATTCAAAGCAGCAGCGGACAAGCACTGCCGATCGTAACAAGCGATCAACTTGAAGCCTTGAGCCAGCGCATTCAAAGCAGCAGCGGACAAGCACTGCCGATCGTAACAGACGTTTCAGATGAAGTGCAGATTGAACATTTAATCTGGCAAACTCACGCAGTTTGGGGACGCGTCGATATTTTGGTCAATAACGCGGGCGTAATGCTGCTGGGTGCGATCAATGGCGCGGATACTGAGGATTGGCGACGGACGTTCGACATCAACGTGCTGGGATTAATGTATGCGACCCATGCGGCTTTGCCGATCATGATTGAGCAAGGCGGCGGACATATTGTGAATTTGTCCTCGGTTGCGGGACGGTTTGTTCGCTCCGGTGGCGGTGTTTACTGTGCAAGCAAATGGGCAGTCAATGCGTTCTCAGAGGCTTTACGGCAGGAGGTCTCGTCGAATAATATTCGTGTCACATTGATTGAACCTGGATTAGTTGCAACGGAATTGCATCAGCATATCATCAATTCTGATGCGAAAGAAGCTGCCGCCCAACAATATAAGTCCGTTAAGAACTTAGATCCTCAAGATATTGCCTCAGCCATTACCTATGCTGTCACTCAACTGCCTCATGTCAATGTGAACGAAATCTTAGTTCGACCCACTGAACAAGTGGCGATGTAAAGTGATTGAGTGCTACCCTTTCAAACACAGCTTCGTCTAGCTAGAAGGTTAGTCTCCCCCGTTGCTTGACAGCGTTTACTCAGACCAGCTGCAAATGAGGTATTGAGGTTTCAAGGCAGGTTTTAGTTGTGGTGATTAAAACTTACTACCTCCTACCCCTCCGCAACCCCTCTTCATGCAACAACGCCACAGATTTTTAACGACTATGGATCACTATAAGCTTGTCCTTCCAGGCGATTTAAATCATTATGGCAATTTATTTGGTGGAAATCTACTAAAGTGGATTGATGAATTTGCCTACATTACTGCCAATTTAGAGTATCCGGGCAACCAGTTTGTCACGATCGCCTTGGATAATGTTGAATTTCGACATGGTGTTAGCAATGGAGAAATACTGAAATTTGCTATTGTTTGTGATTACATTGGAAATTCCTCTATAAGATACAACATTAGAGCATTTGGAATTAAGCAACATCCGCATACTGAGGCTATACTTTTTGAAACCAATATTACGTTTGTTAATATTAATAGTGAGGGTAAAAAGCAAACAATTAAACGGTAGAGATACCATACTCAAGATCTAGGGACAGAGTGGCTTTTTTGAATCAAAAGATTGAGGCTCAATAGGTGTTGCAGGGAGATGGGGGCAGAAGGAAGCAGATAGAATGCATTCAACTGGGATACCTACCCTCTAGCGCCATGCTAAACCTGAACCTCACGCATCTAATTGACGATGCCAAATGCTACGCGACGGTGCGCCAGATGCGCTGGAAAGCAGGTGTTTGCTGCCCCAAGTGTAACAGTGTGAGCATCATCAAACGCGGCAAGGATGAGACTCAACCGGAGCGTCAACGGTATTTGTGTAAGGGATGCGGTGCTCACTTTGATGACCTGACCGATACGATTTTTGCCGGACACCATCAACCTTTACGGATGTAGCTCTCGTGCTTGTATTTGATGGGACTCAACCTGTCCAATCAGCAAATTGCCCAAGAGCTAGACCTAGACAAAGATGTAGTGCAGGATATGACCACTCAACTGCGTCAGGGGATTGCCTTGCGTCAGCCTGAGGTGAACTTGTCAGATGAGGTGGAATGTGATGAGGTCTATGTCACTGCTGGTCATAAGGGTAACCCTGAAGCCGTCAGAAAAAGGGGCGCAAAGGACGACGCCATCGTCTCAAAGGGGTTCGGGGTCGCGGCACGCTTGAAAACGAAAAACCGCCTATTTTCGGCATGATGCAACGTGGTGGACAAGTCGTGATTCGGATGCTTGAGAACGTGCAACAACAGACGATTGAACCGTTGGTTAAAGCGACGATTGCGGCTGGAAGTCTAATTTACACGGACGAGTATGGCATCTACAATGGGCTACCGGAGTGGGGCTATGAGCACAAAACGGTGTGTCATGGGGTAGGGGAATATGCCCGTGATGATGATGGCGATGGCTTTTGTGAAGTTCATGTCAACACATTGGAGGGCTTTTGGTCACTACTGTGCTCATGGTTACGTCCCCATCGCGGTCTCTCTCAGGAAAAACTGCCCTTGTACTTGAGTTTCTTTGAGTTCATTCACAATGCCAAAAAACGAGGCAAAGCCTTGCTCAGTGCTTTGTTAGAAACCCTTCTCGCTTAACTCCCTGAATTACCTGTTGAGCCAAGATTTATTAGAGCCATCACTTCTAACAAAATCGCCATAACTAGAGATGTCCAGTGCACACTGAAGATAAGAATCCAGTTAGGGCAGTGATCCGTTCGGTTGCAGACTGTTGAGCACAGCTGAGACTAATGGCTCTGAAGCTTCAAGCTTCTGAACTCGTAATGAAGCTTGTCATCCCTTAAAGCAAAGAAACTCTCGCCGAATCTGGTAGCACATAATTTTTTGGTATCTCCCAGATTTCGACACAAGTACCAAGCTTACTTTCAGCAGCAAAATACATGAAATGAACCTCCCCCCAAACTCCTTCCATAGAAGGGTCAACGCCATTGTTTTGAAAAAATTTGAGAGTTGCCTCTAAGCCTTGAGGACATTCATAGGCAATATGTTGTAGCCCTTCACCGTGTGCATTGAGAAAATCGTGGTAAATGCTAGATACTGTTTTGCAGGTCAAGGGGTAGGACATAATTTTGCTGGGTCAAATGGTTGCCCTGAGTGCAGCACACCATCGATCACTCGAATGAGCTTAGGCATGACCGCTCCCACAACCTGCATCTTGGTTTTGCCCGCAGCCAGGAGACGATCACGAAAAGCTTGAATTTGGGGACAACGACGAATCAGGTTGAGTGCGGGAAAGTAGAGGGCTTTACGCAGCCTCACACTACCGACTTTGCACAAACGAGTTTTGCCCTGTACGGAAGTGCCCGACTGATGCTCCTGGGGAGTCAGACCGGCAAAAGCAGCGAGTTGCCGAGCCGAGGCAAACAGCGATACGCTACCGATTTCTGCCAGCACTACGGCGGCGGTGTACTCTCCCACTCCAACAATTGAGACTAATAATTCCTGTTGCGCGTTAAGCGTCGCCTGTGTCTGAATATGCTCGTGCAAGCGCTTTTTTACCGTCGTCATTTGTCCCTTCAAAAATTGGATGTGCGCCTCAATATCGGGTTTGAGTGCTGCTGGGGTAATATCCAGGCGATTTTTCTCTTGAGTGACCATCCGCTCAAGTGCCTCTAAGCGGCGGGTAAAGGCTTGCAACTCCTGCACCATCACCTTGGACGGTTGCCATGCGGCAGGTTTAATATCACGGCAAAACTGGGCAATCAGCTTGGCATCGGCTCGGTCATTCTTGGTGCGTCGCAGTTGACTCTGCCCGTAGCCTTTGACCCGAGTTGGGTTAACAATGCTGACCACGCATCCCTGAGTGTGCAGGTCGGTAGCAAGCGCATGACCATAAAGGCTGGTAGCCTCCATACACCCATGCACTTGCTCAAGCCCTTGTTGCTCAAGCCACTCACGCAAAGCCTCGAAGCCCTCCTCGCTGTTGGCAAACTCCCTGACACTGGCGCGATTGTCTCCTTGCTTGAGCACCGCGGCATGAAAGCTGGCTTTGCCCATGTCGATGCCTAAACAAATCGTTGCTGACATCGTGGCACTCCTGATGAAGGGGCGATTGCACTCTCGGCGCTATCCTTGTGAATCCGGGTTGGCTCATCACGTTGAACACCCGTGATACTGTCCAGTCTGCCGCTGGCAATCCAAACTAAGGGCAGGAGGCTCTTTGATCTAGGCAGCAAGCTTTGAGCTTGAGGGCGTGTCCAGAGTCACTCCTGCTACCTCCAAAATACAAGGGCGTGTTTTAAAACCTAAAGCCAAAAGGGAATTGCCGCAATCGTGAGCATGGCAAGGTAATTCTGCGCTCGTTTCTCGTAGCGTGTGGCAATGCGGCGAAACTGCTTGAAGCGATTGATGGTGCGTTCAATGCGATGGCGCTCTCGATCAGCCTGACGGTCAAAGCGGTTCCCTTGTCGAGCTTCATTGGAGCGGCGAGGAATCACCGCCCCAATCCCACGTCGCTGCAAGTAGAGCCGAATCGGTCTTCCTGTGTAAGCTTTATCGCCTGCCACTCGTTGCGGGCGCAGACGGGGTCGTCCACGCCCCAGTCGTTTGACTTTGCCTTGCTCCATCAACGACTCGAACATCACCGCCTCGTTACGTTGCCCAACGCTCAGCAGAAAGGTGACTGGCTTGCCATTGCCTTCACACCGCAGGTGAATCTTGGTGCTAAACCCACCTTTGCTATAGCCCAGTGCTTCTGAGTCCGCATCACTACCACTGGCTCCGGCGGCATGTTGATGCGCTCGAATCACACTGCCATCGACAAAGTGAAGCTTTCGGTCAAACTTACCAACCGCATCGGCTTGCTGCTGCAACTGGGTCAGCATCTGTTGCCACAGTCCGCGCTTGCGCCAAGCATAGAAGCGCCCTGAGACAGTCTCCCAAGCACCATAGCGGTCGGGTAAGTCTCGCCAGGGAGCACCCGTGCGAAGAATCCAGAGAATGCCATTGATGATGGTGCGATGGTCATTTGCAGGTCGTCCACCCTTTGGACTCGCTTTGGGCAACAGGGGGTGGACTCGTTGCCATTGTTGATTAGTTAAGTCTTTGCGTGAAATGGGATTACGTGCGACCAATGTCTATTCGTTGTCTTTGAAATACGCCTATTCCTATTCTAGCTGGGGGTTTTAAAACAGACCCTAGTACTACAGTTGTAGATCTGGAGTTGTGGAAAGCAGCCGGCGCTTATAGTGATGAAACCTTGCAACGGCTTGATGAATCCGTCGCCAAGTAGACCAAGCCAAGATGTAATTTAAGCTCGGTGTCCAAGCCCCTAACAGTGCCCATAATACCCGACGAACTTCAGGCATACTCAAGGGGATTTCAAGCCGTGTTTGCGTTTGAAATCGTTGATAGAAGGACTCATTGAGTTGTTCAAATCCCCCTTTTTTGACCCCTGCTGGGCAGTTTGAGCACGGGCAACGCTCAAAAAGGCATGAGCTACCAGAGAGAGGGTCATGTGACGGTACCATCCCTGCCAAGAGCGGACTTCATAGTGGTCTAAGCCAACTTCTCCTTTGGCCGTTTCAAACCCCGTTTCAATCGTCCATCGTGTACCGGCTACACTGACAATTTCCGCCAAGGTGGTTGAGGTGGGTGCAAAGACCACGTAATAGGCAAGGTCTATCGGATCGCTCACACTTCGTCTTACGAGTAACCAGCGTTGCCAGTCAGGTGCGCTCGGGCAATTAAACCGAACCATTGCCCAGTCGTAGGTCCTGGGACCTTTTGTGCCATCACCACAACTGAGTCTGACCCAATCGCAATCCGTTAAATTGGCGGCTACCTCATCGGCTCGATATTGCTCATAGCCAATCCATAGAGGCTCTTTGACCGAAACAGCCAGCACATACGCTTCCCCCTGTTCTTCTAACCACAATCGCAAGCGTCGGTCACTGCCGTACACTTCATCCCCACTGACCCAAGCGTGAGGCACGTGAGCCTCAAACAGTCGTTGCAACATTTGACGAGCGAGTTGAGGCTTCGTTGCAAAGGAAATCGTATCAGGCACTCCAGCCTGCCCACACCGTTCAGGTTCATCGGTCCAACTCTTCGGTAGGTAAAGTTCTCGATCTAAGAATGTGTAGCCGTCTGGAGTCGCATAACTGAGAAACACACCAATCTGGCAATTCTCAATGCGCCCAGCCGTTCCACTGTATTGTCGTTGGACTCCCACTGATTGGTTGCCCTTCTTGAGAAAACCAGTTTCGTCAATCACGACGACGGCGTTGTCATGCCCCAGGTGCTCAACAACGTAATCCCTCAATTCATTGCGCACCAAATCGGCATCCCATACAGAGCGACCCAACAGATGTTGAATTGCGTAGGGATTGGCATCCCCAACTTGCTCGGCAATCTGCCAGCTATTTTTGCGCTCTACGGCACTGAGCAAGCCTTGCAAATAATCCTGAGCATGCTGCTTGGTTTCAAGGCGCTTAAAGTAGGGAGCAATCCGTTGGTTTAACTCGACAAACTCATTTGACCATTGCTCAACATCTTCCGTTGAAATTGACCTTGCCGTTGTTGCCAGAATAGATTGAAATGAAAGTGTCACAAAAATGCTACTATCCCTGATTCCATCCCTATTCTAGCTAATCTACAACTGTAGTACTAGGCATCTTTTAATCAGACCTTTTGCTCAATACATTTTCTAGAACTTCTGAATCGACAATGTACTATTTTTAGTCGCAAAATCATCGCTTTTTGTGAAAGAGCGATAGATCTGAATCATCTACACCGATATACTGGCTACTTCCTCAGAAGCGCTGCTGCGTTGAATTTCCGCATTTTATCTAAATTCTGTTGAGCTCCATGCTCGACCGCTTTTAGATTCTTATGAAGTTAGCGAACCTGTTTCAGCATGGCTTGGCTTAGATGTTTTAAGTCGTCACAACTCCTAACTTTGCCGCAATGCGTTTTGCAGTCACTAACCGAGCTTCTGTGATCGCTTGACTGGTCAATCGAGCCACTTCTAAAATCTCAGATGGTGCAGTTGCTGGCGTACCACTGTTAAATGGGGGTTCAGGTGCATATTGAATCTGGAGTTGAATCTCCTGTGCGACGCGATCGCCCCGCAAGAGTGCAGCAATCTGCAACGCACCATCAATTCCGGCAGTGACACCCGCTGCACTGACAAACCTGCCATCAATCACGACCCGCTCATCAATGGGAATCGCACCAAAATATTGAAGCAGATGAAAGGCTGACCAATGAGTTGTTGCCCGAACTCCTTTGAGTAGACCGGCCGCTCCACAGATTAAGGCTCCGGTGCAAACGGAAAAGACATATTTTGCATCAACGGCTTGCTCACGAATGAAAGAAAGGGCAGCCTCGTCTGCCATCAATGCCTCCTGTCCATAACCACCGGGAACAAGCAGCAGGTCGAGCGGTGGTGACTGAGAGAGTGTTTTCTCTGGGGTCAAAAGCAAGCCTTTAACATCCTTAACAGGCACCGGTTCCTTCCACATAATATGGAAAGTAGAGTTGGGAAGCCGCGAAAGCACTTCAAATGGAGCAGTGAAGTCGGTCTGATCGAGATTTGGGAAAATGATCGCACCAATATTGAGGTGAGTTTTCTGCAGGACGTGATTCATGTTGCCTTACTCCTCTACCCATTTTTTTAAGGCTTGATTCATCGCTTCAAATCCTTGCCTTACCTTTGTATCAATATCCCGCCATAGTAAAGGCACGAGCAGACCAAAGAAGGCTTCGCGGTTAATCAATCGAATTCGGCTCTCTAAGCGGCTCAATTTGAAACTGATGCTCTGAATCGAAGAGACCGGGCAGCAGGAGTTGCGCAACCCAACACAGTTCACGTTCTGGTCTCAGACTCGAAACGATCGGACGAAACTTCATTTCGCTTACGCCGGGTGGTTGAATAAATATCTCCAATTCAATCATGTGGCAAACACTCAATTGCTTTTATGAGCTAGCTCAAGTTTGAAGGGGTTGCTCAGCCATTTTTAAGGCCCGTGTACCAAACCAGCATCCCAGCGCATCCACAATCAAGATGAGGTACGCTGTGATTTGGAAGAGTAAACTCCAGCCAACGAAAGATACTTGAGATACATGATCAGGACTGATGGCAATAAAGTGGTTATAGAGGCCAAACAACAATGAACCTGCAAAGGAACCGAGTAAAAGCCAACTGCCTGCACGGTATAGCCGTGTCCAGAGTAAAACGGCTGCAATCATGGGAATGAGAAAGATCACAATTGCCACGAATGAACTTTGCAATTGGGAGAGGGCAACCGGGATCTCAATGTGCGCCAAACCATGTAATCCATTTGTAATCGCGTGCAAGACAGCGATCGCCGTTCCATATTGAGCAATTTTCATGATAATCTCCTTCACTTGAAATGATTTGAGTTCAATCGCTGTCTACCATCAGTAAATGATGAGTAAATGATTCCAGAGTGTGAGATGGATGCCAGCTAGCTAGTGTGGGTACCAGTGACCTCCGTTAGCCATTCCAGCGATCGCGGTTGAAAATTCAATTCTCGTTTCGCTTTCGCGTTGGATGCGCCACGCATCTGAGTCCCGTAGTAGACCGCATCAGCACCACCACTTTGCAGTGCCTCCTCAACAGATAAGTGGGGGGGCGACGGAGCATTTAGCCATTTCGCAAAGGCCGGAAGCCAATCGCGTACAGCTAAGGGACGATCATCAGTAATCAAGTAGATACCAGGATTGCCTTGTTCGGCGGCGGCAACCGTTGCGATCGCGGCATCTTCAACATGTAACCATGACCAGACACCTGTTCCTTTACCCACAATTGGGAATTGTTGCTGACGCACCTGGTTCGCCACATCACCATCTGGTGCAAACCAGGTGCCAGGTCCGTAAAAAAAACCATAACGGAGCACAATTCCTTCTAAATCGGATGCTTCGAGTAGCCGACGTTCGATTTCAGTCACAACCTGAGCATCTGCCGCAACCCCAGGCGAGGCATCAAATACTATTGGGATCTCTTCGTCTGCTAATCCAGTACCCGGAATTCCCCAAAATGCGATCGACTGTCGCAAATAACGTCGTATCCCTACCGCCCGTGCCGCTGCCAATAGATTGGCTCCACCCTCTAATCGAATGCGATGGTTCAATGTTGCGGCTGTACTCATCGATTCACTTGTGTAGGTTTTAGGGAGAGATGTGAGTTGTTCAATCACGGCATCCGGTTGAGCATGAGCGATCGCGGCTTTCACCACATCAGCATCGAAAATATCTGCAACGACAGGTTTTACACCCTGTTCCATCAACGTCGTCGCTTTCTCAAAAGAACGGGTCAATGCTATAACATCATGCCCTCTCGCTAGCAGGTGGGCAGTGAGGGGACGACCGATCGCACCTGTGGCACCAGCAACAAAAATCTTCATTTGTGAACCTCTCTTTAATGGATAGGAATATGGGATGAAAATGGAGCCCGTCTGTTATCGCTTGAAATGAGCTCGATGGGTATTCTGTTGATGCATGATTTGAAGAGGCTACCCCGCGCCCGCTGCTTCAAGCGCTGTATGCAGCGACACGTCTTTCCATGCCTCTGATTCAACTTGCATCGATTCGAGTTTTTGAGTAATGATCTTCACTGCATCTGCGCCTAATGCCAATCGCAGGGGCGGATTTTTACTCTCAACCACTTGAATCATCGCGGCCGCCGCTTTATCAGGATCACCAGGTTGTGTGCCGTGATTCGCTTGAGTGCGTTGGATCGCCTTGCCGCTGGTTTCGGCATAGTCTGCGATGGTGTGAGCCGGGACAACCAGAGATCGACCTCTGAAGTCTGTCCGAAAGGCTCCTGGCTCAACAATCGTCACGTTGATGCCTAATGGCTTCACTTCTTGCGCTAAAGCTTCAGATAGCCCTTCTAGCGCAAACTTTGAGGCGCAATAAATCCCATAGCCTGCTACGGCAGCGACACCGCCGAAGGATGACAGATTGAGAATGTGACCGCTCCGTTGTGCACGCATCGTCGGTAAGACAGCGCGAGTAACATTGAGTGCGCCAAACAGATTCGTGTCAAATTGCCGTTTGATGTCATCGTCACTCACTTCCTCAATCGCGCCCATTGTGCCATAGCCCGCATTGTTGACCAGCACATCAATATGATCATGGGCATGCAATGTAGCTTCCACAGCTTGCTGAATCGATTGGGGCTTCGTCACATCGAGCGCGATCGTCGTCACTTGATCAGGATAGCGATCGTTCAGTTCTTTTAACTGTTCAGGCTGACGGGCGGTTGCCACCAAACGATACCCACGTTTCAGCACTGCTTGCGCCAAAGCATGCCCCAAGCCTGTGGAACTGCCAGTAATCAACCAAACTTTATCAGTATTGTTCATCTGCTTCTTGCTTCGCTAATTTCGTCAAATTGAAGTAAGGTTTCGTAGCTTGAATTCGATGCCATACTTCGATGCTGTTCTTCGTTCAAAGCTTTGTCAGCTTTTATCAACTCGCCAACGGAGTCTCATTTTGCGATACTTTGCAAGTCAATGATGTTCTGGCCACTCACCGGAAGGCATCAAGCCAAGCCACTACCGCTTGTGCGATCGATGCAGGCTGTTCAGGAAAGAGAGCGTGAGAAGCATCGTTAATTACTACGGTAGCCACCCGATCACCGAGCTGGTCGCGTAGCTCCGACCAATATTCCTTGGGTTTAAAGGGGTCAAATTGTCCGAACACCTCAAGGAGTGGAACATGGCCGTAATCCAAATATGTAGACGGAGGAGCCACTTGTGCAGCAGTGCGCTGCATCTTTAGGGTCTTTGGATACCAGCCGCGAAGCCAAATGCTGGGATCATGGTTTGGCGCAAAGAATGCCGTCCGCAATGCATCAAGCCGCTCTGTTTCAGGGGCAGAGGGATCACCGGCAATGAAAGGAGTCTTGGCAATAGGTTCGGGTACCTTGCTTGCTTGAGACGCTGCAAGAATTACTCCCCTCACCACATCTGGATGTTCTGTAGCAACTACACGCGCCACTGCATGTCCGAAGGCGTGACCAAGCAGGATACTGGGACTGCCGCTCATTGTCTTGATGCAACAGGCAACATCATGCGCTAGATCCTGCAACGTCACACCAGTCATTGGCCCGTTTGAACCTGCAATCCCGCGTGGTTGTGGACGCAGTACTTTCCATCCCGCTTCAACGATTTGTGCAGTAAAGGCATCATAATCCTCGCCTCCATCACGTCCGTAGGACGGCAGAAGAATGAATGCTGGTCCGTCGCCGTCTATATAGGTTTCGATTTCAACACCGTTCTCGGCTACAATCTCGCTTTTCCGATTTGGATTGGTCATGTGCTGGCTCCCTGATTGACGATGAAATCTCCCCTTCTCTAAAACTCCACTCGTAAAACTTTTACGGATATGCAGCCCCAAGAATGAAGAGGCTGTTAAACAGCATTGCCCCTCGTTGCTCTCCTGGAAAATCAGGACTCCGTCTGTTCTCCGCTATGGATCACCTTCTCGAATGTGTAACCGCATGATCCGTCTGGCTCATCGCCCGCAGAACCTCTGGCACCGGCGGCAGTTCCGCCCGCAGGACCTTCGCTGGCCGTCGTATCCCATCAGGCAGTGGCGAGACAGCACCACCATCGGCTGTGAAGTAGGCCACCTTACCATAGGCTCCAGAGGACCTGCTCCACGCACCGCTGGTTGGTCCAATCAGTTCTTCGGTGAACGGGTCTCCTGCGACGATGAAGCGTTCGCTATTCCTGGCTGGAGTCAACGAGACGATATCGATGGTATTTTCCCGGTGGGTGGTCAGGTACGCCACGCCGGCGTCCTCGTCGATGCAGAAGTCGTCCACCATGCGTCCCACCGAGACATGTTCCGGCTCACCAACTGCCTCCAGCGTCTCAGGGTTGACCTGTACGCGCATGAACAGTTTCTTGGCGGTCGCCGTGTAGTAGATATAGCTCAACTTCGCGGCGTAGCGAATACCGTTGACACCGGGCTGTTCGGGTTTCAATTCTCCCGGATAGTACCCCATGCTCTCATGCTGCAGCCATACCCGTGCGACCGCCGTTCCACCATCCCTGGGTAAATCGACTCTCCAAATCAGACCTGCAAACGAGTCCGCCAGAAGCAAGACCCCAGGCGCGAGAGGGCAGCAGCCATTGAGGCCGCGGACATTCTTCGGGAACTGAAACACCTGCTCCGGCTCTACCAAGGTACCCGGAACCCAGCCATGCAGGTCCAGACGGTGCAGAAACGCTTCGTCTGAGTTGTAAAATTTGCCCGTTGAAATGTAGAAGACGTCGGGCTCTACCTCGACGATGCCGGTTGGGATGGTGGCAAAGGTTGCCAGTTTCAGGGGCTCACCAGGCATTGCCGTAGCTGGTGAAGGAACGAACCAAACCTCCTGGTGATTCGCAACCGTGACGAGCATTGAGTCATCGCTGCGTACGACGAAGTTCTCAAGGATGAATCCTGGAGGAAACGCAGCGATCGTGGACAGTCTGGCTTGTGATCGAGTGTCAGATGACATGATGTTCTCCTTAAAAGTAGTTCTAACGCCTGTGAATAGGCTTCACGCTAATTGTTGAAAGTGCTTCCAGTTGATGCGCTCCGGACTCTTCTCTCAAGCCCGAGGCACGTTTACGCCTGCCCCGGGTCGGCTCACCAGGAGCAGGAATGTCAAAGGCGTTTAACAGCGCACAGGTGATGTAGTAGATTCCGAAGTAACGAGAATGGAGTGATCACTGCGGATGGCAAGGTTCTCTAGGAAGTAGTGCTTCGGAACGCAAGCGATCGTCGTGAGCTTAGCTTGTGGCATAGTTTTAGATGAGATAATGATTTTCGTGGAGCGGATGATGTTCTCATGCTTTCAACATAGGCAACAGCCTGTTTACTGTTCCAAGCCAACGGCGTTGGAGGGAACATCGAAAGCATTAAGCGTCAGCGAAACGCCAGTGAACCATCCAAGAAGGACCGTTACATCAACGATGCCAGCATCTCCCAACAATTGCTTGGCGCGTTGGTAGAGACCTTTAGGCACGACCCGTGGAGCAATCAACGCTGATGCAAGTTCGTACACCACCTGCTGTCGAGGATCATCAAACGAGGTCGGCAATCCAGAAATCAACGCTTCCACTTTTGCTGGCAGCAGTTCTCCAGCTTGTTCTCCAATCATTTCGTGCTCATAGTTTGAGTAGGCTGCTAACCAGCGACCGTTGATGAGATTGGTGGCGATCTCGATTTCAGACTTTGTCAATGTTGATTGCGTTTGATAGTAAGCACCCGTGGGCACGATTGTTTGCGACAGTTTCGGGTTTGCCAACCAAATCTTATGTGGACCAGGTACGAGGCCGCGAAGCTTCATTGTGAAATCATAGGCTTCTCTCATGTCGGCAGGCATTTGATCGACGGGAGTCTCTTCAAATCGACCAAACGTTCCAAACTCAGAGTTTTCAGGCATGGCGTTGGCACCTTGATTAGTATGAAATTTGAAAACCAATTCCTTGGTTTGCCCCAGTGATTAGGGCAACAGGTTTGTCGTTCATAATCATCTCCTTTTTGTTGTGTTAGGTTAACTGGCAGCTCGCTCGCCTATAGGGCGGCGGTGACGGGTTATGTACAGTAACCTTCAGTCCATCCCGTTGACCAAGCAAATGACCAAACAGAAAGGTCCGCAGATAGTGGTGGCACAAAAAGGTGGGTAAAATTTCTGTAACCAGTTGCATTGCTTTCTAGCAAATTCCACTATCTTGAATTGCCTCGTGAATGAGTGACATGATTATTTCCTCCAGGGCTGAATGATTCGAAAACAGCGGTTGTACGTCTGTTTTTATGCGAAAGCCTTTATCTGTTTCTTGCGTGTTGTCCCTGGGGAAGTTCCAAACTGCCGTTGCCACAGACGACGAAAATGGCGAGCATCCTCAAACCCACAACGAGCAGAAATAGACTCGATCGATAAGTCTGAATTCTGTAACAACTGAGAAGCCACCTCCAATCGCAAACATTGTTGATATTGCACAGGCGTTAATCCGGTCGCTTCCTTAAAAGCACGGCTCAAGCTACGGACACTCATGTTGGCAATTTGAGCCAGTTCATCAAGGGAAATGACTGTTGTTGCGTGTTCTGCTAACCAGTTCTGCACCTGATGAACACCAGAATGGAGATGGTTACGATATTCCAGATACACACTCTGCTGTGACTGAGACCCGTTGCGTCGCAGGTAAATCACGAGATAACGAGCGACAGTAGCGGTCAAGCGTGGACCATGCTGTTGCTCAACAATTGACAATGCCATGTCAATGCCAGAAGCAATGCCTGCACTGGTGGTAATGCCACGATCGCTAACATACAGAACCCCCTCAACTACATGAGCCAACGGATAGCGTTGCTGCAATTCCGCAATCTTGAACCAGTGCGTGGTACAACGCCGCCCATCTAGTAACCCTGCTTCACCTAAAGCCATCGCCCCAGTGCAAATAGAAGCAACGCGGGTGCCTTTTTGATAAGCATTCAGCAGCCAATTGCGAGTCTCCTCATCTAACAGAGGTTGTGCAGGTTGCTCTAACATCACACCAGCAATCATGATCAAGTCATCCGCCGAAACGGGTAGCAGTGGCTCAAGTTGTCCCAGAAATAGCCCTTGCGCTGACCTCACCTCAGACGAGTTGGCGCAGAAGTGAAGAGAGTAGGGGGCACCATAAGAAGCAGCCATGCTGAATACTTGTGCGGGACCAGCAAGATCCAATAGTTGAACCTTATCCAGTACCAGGAAAATGACACGCTGTTTCACTGCACTGGTGGTAGAAGGTTGAGTGGCCACAGCTTAAACTCCAACTCGTTGATGCTAACTATGCTAAGCTGCCAAATGTTTTTTCTCCAGGGCGGTGCCGGTCAAGTAACGGACGAATCTAGCCAATCGCAATTCAAGGGGTTAGGAGGCAGAAGTAGCTCTTTCCATCTTCCCTCAAACTGGTCAATGTCCAATTCAGTGAACGCTTGGACTTGCTGAAAAACAATAGGAAAGGACAAATAATGGTTTAAATAACGGCATGAAGTTTGTCGAGCTTTGGCATTTATTTGTTTAAACTTACTCAAGGGAACCTCGAAAAATTCATTAAGAGGGATCTCAGATTGAGAAAGATGTGAGATCGTGATGATGAACAGGGGAAGGGGTAAATTTCAATGGGACAAACTGGCTTTTGGGACTTAGAACCTGTTTAAAGAGTTAAGTAGTGACAGAATCAGCAGGAGCTAAACGCCGCAGCATGAGATGCACCATCGCCGCATAGATCATCGCCTCGCTACGAGTGGGCAAGGGTAGTAATGCATAGTAATGGTAAACTGGTAAGCCAGAATTTCCAACCATTGCAAGCGATTCAATGAACTGTCCCAAGTGCCAATCGACTCAAGTGATCAAGTACGGGCATACTCATTACGGCAAACCACGATTCAAGTGTCGAGACTGTGGGCGGCAGTTTGTAGCGACTGCAACCCGACAACCGATTGATGAGGCAACTCGTCAATTGATTGATCAGTTGTTGCTTGAACGCTTGGCACTAGCAGCGATTGCGCGAGTCACAGGTGTGTCTGAGCGCTGGTTACAACTATACGTCAATCAGAAATTTTACCGGACTCCCAAAACCATCCAAGTCACCCAAAAAAAACGGGTCGGTTGACCATTCAACTCGACGAGATGTGGTCGTTTGTTGGCTCTAAAGAGAACAAGCAATGGATCTGGTTGGCAATTGATGCCGATAGCCGTGAGATTGTTGGAGTCTTCGTGGGTGATCGCTCTCGACAGGGCGCAAAGGGACTTTGGCAATCCCTACCAGCAGTGTACCGCCAGTGCGCAATTTGCTACACCGATTTTTGAGAGGCGTATGAGCAGATTCTACCAAGCAAACGACATCGAGCGGTAGGCAAGGAAACTGGCAAAACCAGCTATATTGAGCGCTTCAACAATACCTTGCGGCAGCGGTTCGGGCGCTTTGTGCGTAAAACCTTGTCGTTCTCCAAGAAGTTGAGTAACCACATTGGGGCAATTTGGTCTTTTGTGCATCATTACAATGCCTCTCTTCGTTCTTGACCATTACTATTCAGCACTACCCCGGCGCGATCTGATCCAGTTTTCAAATGAGAAGGTGTTCTCTAACCTTGAAAATCTGGGGTAGGCAAAGTAATCGTCATTCGGTCAACATAATTGTCGCGGCATAGAAGCGCCCTGAGACAGTCTCCCAAGCACCATAGCGGTCGGGTAAGTCTCGCCAGGGAGCACCCGTGCGAAGAATCCAGAGAATGCCATTGATGATGGTGCGATGGTCATTTGCAGGTCGTCCACCCTTTGGACTCGCTTTGGGCAACAGGGGGTGGACTCGTTGCCATTGTTGGTTAGTTAAGTCTTTGCGTGAAATGGGATTACGTGCGACCAATGTCTATTCGTTGTCTTTGAAATACATCTATTCCTATTCTAGCTGGGGGTTTTAAAACAGACCCTAGGTCCTGTCAGCGGCTCAATCAGTTCGTACATGAGACCATTTGCATCAGTTGTAAGGGCGACACGCATGGAAAACGTTCCATCTGCCCCACAGTATTTCCGTTCCCGCAGTAATGGTGGCTCTAGCACGTAAATTGTCCAAGCGTTGAGTGAGAGCATGGCTTCATAACGCGGCATTGCCTGACGCAAATCATGCACCACAAACCCCAATTGAACGGTTTTACCGAGTGGTGATTGACCCATTGTGCGCTCCTTGAGTTTGGTATCTGGCTCCCGTGACCGCAAGTTGAAAGGCTTGCAAGGCAAAGGATTCATTGAGTGGTTGGTGACCGAGAAAGAGACGGAAATAGAGCGGTCCATAGATACCATCAATCAAGGTTTCCACATCTGTTCCTGAGGGAAGTTCGCTTGCCGTGATCGCATCTCGAATAACCTGACGAGCAGCATTGCGGCGCGGTTCATAGAAGCCTGCCAGAAAGACTTGGCGCAGACCTTCGTTATCCTGAATCGCCATAATGAGCTTTGCCATAATCCGTCCGTCTTCACTTAAAAGAAAATGAACGCCTTGACGGGCATGTTCACGCAGCCGCTCCAGTGGGCTGTCAATTTCGCTTCTAAACGGCAGATGCTGATCGGCTGCCTCTAAAAAAGCATCGAGCAACACTGCTTCTTTGGTATCCCACCAACGATAGAGCGTCGCTGTACTCACTCCAGCGGCAGCCGCAATTTGCTGAGTCGAAATACTTTCAATGGGCTTTTCCTGTAAGAGCTTGTAAGACGCTTGCAAAATCGATTGCCGCGCTAATTCGCTTCGCGGTCTTCCTGGAGTCCTCCCCTGCGAATTGCTCTGAGCCTGATGCTTCAACGGTTTTGCCATTTTCTCCTTCCAATTACGAAAAAAACTTTTTCGTTACTACTTGACACGGCTCTGAGTTAAATATAAAACTAAACTATCAGTTTCGTAATTGAGCGTCAAGACTCGGCTAGGAGAAACACGCTGAAATATCAGTCGTTCGGTTCCCCTAAGAGTTTTATCCCAAGGATCATGTGCGCTCTGTTGGTTGCGGAGGCAGGCGCGATCGCAGCTCAGCTTGAAACAAAGCCAAGGATTTACAGCATTACAGTCCAAACAAGCACACGTCAAAAGGAGAACAATCATGTTATTCAACCATAAAGTGGCATTGGTTACGGGGGGTACGTCTGGTATTGGTAAAGCAACCGCGATCACTTTTGCGCGTGAGGGTGCCAAAGTAGTGATAGCAGGTCGGCGTCAAGCAGAGGGAACTGCGGTTGTTGAGCAGATCCGGGCGATGAACGGCGATGCCATCTTTGTGCAGGCAGATGTGAGCCAGGAAGCTGATGTTCAACACTTAATCGCCAGCGCCGTAGAGCAGTATGGTCGCCTCGATTACGCCTTTAATAATGCCGGGATTGAGAGTCCACCAGCGGCACTGGCTGATCAACCTTTGGAACACTTCGACCAGATTATGGCGATCAATGTACGAGGTGTTTTCCTGTCGCTCAAGTATGAGATTCCTGCCATGTTAAAAACGGGTGGTGGGGCGATCGTCAACACTTCTTCAGTGGGTGGTCTGGTTGGCTTTGCCGGTGTTAGTCCCTATGTTGCTACGAAACACGCTGTCATTGGTCTCACTCGGGTGGCGGCACTCGACTATGCGAAGCAAGGCATTCGAGTCAATGCGGTCGCGCCTGGCAGTATTGTGACCCCGATGGTAGAACGGATGACTGATCGCAACGCTGAGGTGAATGCTCAGATTGCGGCAATGCATCCAATGGGTCGCCAAGGGACTCCCGAAGAGGTCGCTGAAGCTGTCATTTGGCTCTGTTCGGATCGATCATCGTTTGTAACTGGGCAGTGGATCACGATGGATGGCGGACTGACGGCTACCTGAAATATTGAGAGCGTAGAAAGAATTATTTCACTTGAATTTCTGAAGTGGCAGTAAATCGTGGTGCTCAACGGCTGTTCGCTTGGTCGTTCGGTTGCTGAAATGTGAGCACTGGAAAGTGCCCGTTCCATTCAATAAAACAATGAGGTGAAAGATGGCACGACTCATCTTAGTCGTCGGTGGCAGTGGACGTACAGGTCGATTAATTGTACAAAAGCTTCAAAAGGCAGGGTATGCAGTTCGTGTTTTAACCCGTAGTCTAAAAAAGGCGCAAGCATTATTTGATCCTACGGTGGATATTGTTGAAGGTGATCTTACCCAACGGCGCAGCGTTGAGACAGCAATGCACGGTGTTGAAAGTGTCATCGTTGCTGTTGAGTCGGCTGATTCGGATGATGCTTCAAATGCTCCAAAGCAAGTGCATTACCAAGGTATGTGCACTATCCTTGCAGTTGCTAAAAAGTCAACCCACATCGTCTTAGTGACGCAAATTTACATGACTCGTCCCAATCTTTACCCGGAAATGAGCAATATCATCGCTTGGCGCGGGAAAGCAGAAGAATCTGTGCGAGTCAGTGAATTACCCTACACCATTGTACGTCCCGCTTGGTTGACCGATTCTTCTACGAACCAGGAGATTTACATCGAACAAGGTGATCAAGGTGAGGGACGTGTCAGTCGAGAGGCGCTTGCTGAAGTTTGCGTACGAGCCCTCAGTCATGAGGCGTCTCGTGGTAAAACCTTCGAGATTTATAGCCGAACAGGTACTTCATCGCTCGATTGGAGTTCTACCTTTGCGTCACTTCAATCTGACCTCAAACCAAATTTTAACCAAGCAAGCTAATGGAGTAATTTGTTGCTGGATTTTAGGTTCAAAAGATTCGCCAGAGTCATCGCTCCTAGCAGCATTGCCATAACCAGAAATGTCCAGTGCATGGCGAAGATAAGAGCATCCGGCGGTAAGGTGGCGATAAGAGTGTCCGCAGGGAGTTTGGCGTAGTTGAGGCTCAGAAGTGAAAAGAGAGCGAATGCCAATGGTGTGCCGATCGTTTGTCCAATCATCGATGACTCGTTCAATAGACCCGATACGATGCCCAATTTGTCGGCAGGGGCATTGCTCATAACAGCAACACTATTGGGCGATCGCCACAATGCAAACCCAACTCCCATTACTAAATCCCGCAAAATATAGCCTTGAGGTGTCAGTTGAGCATTGAATGTACTTGCCAGTAGACATCCAACGGTGAGAAGCGCTAAACCAGTAGGGATCAGAAATCGGGTGCCAACCTTGTCTACCAGACGCCCGGAAAGGGGTGCAATGATCGCGTTCGTCAGCGACATGGTGATCATGATTAAGCCGACTTGACTGGTAGGATATTTCAGCGCCAACTCCAGGAAGAAAGGATAGATTGCCAATCGCGCGGATAGAGGAACATAAACCACTGCCAAGCTCAGCAAATTTAAGCTCAGGACGGGATTGCGAAAGAGGAAAAGATCCAGCATGGGCTGCCGGACATGGGCTTCTATCCGCAAAAACAGCCCGAGACCGATCAACGCGATCGCTAGTAGGCTCAACGCGATCACATTACCAAATCCCTGCTGTTGCCCTGTACTCATACCAAATGAAAAGCTAACCATCACACCCGCTAACAAAGCTGCTCCCAAGACATCAAAATGAGGCGTTTGGGAGCGCTCAACCCTTGTAGAGGGAACACTCCAGACAAACAGCAATGTCGCAATGATGCCAATGGGAATATTGATTAGGAAAATCGCTCGCCAATCCCCTAACGTAATCAACAGACCGCCGACCGTCGGACCCAGTATTGCTCCGACCGAAAGGGTCATTCCTGCAAGACTCAGCGCTAACCCCCGTTGTGGACTGGAGGCAAAGAGTTCTGTGACAATTGCCATGCCCAATCCAGCAATAAACACGGCTCCTAATCCTTCGAGCACTCGAAAAGCAATTAACCATTCGATGGTAGGAGCGATTCCGCACAGCAAGGAGCTAATGGTAAACAGAATCACCCCCAACTGGAACAAGCGTTGCCGACCCAACAGATCGCCTAAGCGGGCTGCACTTAAGGTTAGAGCCGTCAGCACAATTAGATAACTGATGACGACCCACTGGGCGGTGGCAAGGTGGACCTGAAACGCTTTTGTCAGTGTTGGTAGTGCGATGTTGACGATCGACGTATCGAGCGTGAACATGGTGAAGCTCAGACCAACACTAAGCAGCGCCCACCACTTGCGATCGCGGTTTGGTCGAGTAGAAATAATCTGTTGAGAAGTTGGAGGTCGGCTCATAAGTAAGTTTCGGGCCAGTTACACGTAGTATTGGTTCTGAAACTCCGGTTGACCAGGAAAAATGCCAACGTTAACGATGAACTTAAGTATGCCGCCTTTGGCTGTTTTAGATGGTTCGCGGGCATTAGAACGTGTTACTCAGCTCACCAGCATTCATTACCTGGCTAAAGCAATGTCTTAAGAGCGAGCTGGCACTTAAGTTAAATAATTTCATGCTTATCTTAAAGATGTTCCCTGGTTAAAGCACAAGTGAAGTAAGAGACTGGATAACATTCCTCATCCGTAGTAATCCTTCTATAGTCAGAGAACTGTTTGCTATGAAATTTACCAAGAATCTTAGTTTGCAACTTGCTTGCAACGGAAGTGTCAGCATTGCGATTATCTCTACAAGCGCAGCGTTCCTCGCATCGATCCAATCTGCTGCGGTCTATGCTCAAGATAGGGCGAAGCCTGCGATTCCTGTCAGCCAAGCTCCTTATAGTCAAGTCTTTTTCACAGGGACAAAGTATGCTGTGAAAGATCGAGATTACCAGGCTGGTGCGCCATCGGTTGGAGTTTTCAGCCTCTGGACAAAAGATCCGACGAATAACAGTCTACAAGTGGGTGTTCGCTACTGTTTGCCAAGTGATTCGCTATCGAAGGCGGGCGCTTATCTAACCGGAATTACCTTATTAGATAATAACCAGTCGCTTCTGACGGTTAGCCGAGAGATTCAAAAAAGACCTGCTGAGGCAAGCGTTGTAACTGAACCTGGTAATTACGGTTTGATTGCGGCAGCATACGAAACACGAAACCCTATTTTTCTGGAGGTCGATGGACCTTTAAGTGCCCCAGCGAATGGATTCGATTATGAGCCATCGTTTTTCGCCAATCGAGTCAATTGCAGTGCTGGAGCGAGTCGGTTTGATATTTCTGATTTGGCAGATCGTATTGCTAAATTGCCCGATTATACACTGCAAGTGCAGTTACAATTCAGCAACGGCACCACTCAAACTCGGCAATTAGGGCAAAAAACTGTTCATGCGCTTAAAGATCTATTGACACTTGGTGGAACGACAGCACGCTAACTTTAAACCAGTGAAACAACACGTTTACGTGAGCTAATTCAATAGATGAATGCTCAATCTCAGCAATTTCTAGCTAGTGTCGATCAACTGATCAAAGTCACTCTCTTCAAGATTGGAGATGAACCAATCTCGCTGCTGTGGCTACTGAAATTAGCGTTAGCATTTCTGACTGTCATTATCTTCTCCACACTGTTCAAGCGCCTTCTTAAGGAACGCTTGCTACAACGGTTGGGAATGAGCGAAGGGCATCGAGAGACAGTCTCAACCCTCTTAAGTTACGGTGCGGGTAGCTTGGGGTTTGTCATAGTTTTGCAAGTGAATGGACTGAACCTGACCCCGTTATCTGTGGCAATGGGCGGGTTAGGAATTGGCATTGGTTTTGGTCTTCAAGAAGTCACTAAAAATTTGATCAGCGGCTTGACCTTACTGGTTGAAGGAAAGCTTCAAGTCGGTGACTATATTGAGTTTGATGGGTTGTCTGGTTACATCAAAGAAATATCCATGCGCTCTACGGTCATTCGCACCTTTGACGGCGGTGATGTTGTTGTTCCCAATAGCAACTTAACCAGTAATCGCGTATTGAACTGGAGCTATAAAAGTCTCACGGGTAAACTGCATCTACCGATAGGAGTCGCCTACGATAGTGATCCCATTCTGGTGACGGAAGCGCTGCTAAACTCGGCATACATGGAATCGAGCGTTTTGCATGACCCACCGCCAAAGGTGATATTCAAAGGATTTGGTGACAATTCATTGGAGTTCGAGTTGTGGGTGTGGGTGGCTCAAATTGATGAAGGCATTTCGGTGAGAAGTTCCCTGAACTTTATTGTTGAACATAACCTACGCCAAATGGGACTCAAAATTCCGTTTCCGCAGCGAGATTTGTGGCTACGAAACCCAGAGGCACTCCGATTTGCAACTCCTTCTCTCCAAAACTCTGAACAGTCAGATGAAAGTCAGGTAAAAGATGGGCAAACGCGTTTGAAGTCGAATCAACAGATTTCCAAGGGTTCTCGCCAGACGATTTCGATTCGAGACTCATTACGACAACTGCCTCACTTAAGCATCTGTTCTGACTTAGATCTGCGGGAACTGATTGAGGCAGGCTATCGCAAGTTCTTAGCAGAATCGGAGGTGTTATTTAAAGAGGGTGAACTGGGTGACGTCTTCTATCTAGTACTGTCAGGCTCGGTTGAAACCGTCGTGGCGCAGCTTGATCAAACCGTCAAGGTATATCGCGCTGGGGATGCGTTTGGTGAAGTTGCCATCATACTGAACCTTCCCTATACCAGCACTGCTCGCGCTTTAGAAGACACGAGTTTGTTTGTGATTTACAAAAAGAGCTTTGAGAAACTTTTGCGCTTACACCCAAACTTAGCAGAGATATTCACTCAAGAATTGACGAAGGAAACGGAGGTTTATCAAGGGGTGCGGCAACAGTTGCAAGATATGGGATTGCTGGATGTGACTGAGCATCACCATCAGTTCATTGCCTGGGTACAAGCACGCTTCAAAAGTTTGTTTGCCGCGCGATCTCCTGCCGTATAAAGCGATCGATTAGTGCTGGCGAAACACTTTGGGTGATACTCCTGTCAGTTGCCGGAACAGTTTGCTGAATTGGATTGGATTAGTAGAACCGACTTGAGCAGCAACCTTTCTAGTTCTCAAATCATGGCGTAACAGCAATTGTTTTGCCAGATCGGTGCGACACTGCTTCACGTACTAATGGGGCGATAGTCCCGTAAATTGCTTGAACATCCGGGCAAAATGAAACGGACTGATACTGATTTCATCGGAAAGCACTTCGATCGACAGTGCTTCTGTCAAATGCTCTTGAGTGTCAGCGATCGCCTACACTCAGAAGCATCTCAGTAAGTCTGGTTCATTGGTGGCGATCGCGACTGCAGTTGGCATCAGCCAGTATTACGTCTCTCGATTATTCAAGCAATCCCTGGAATGCCGGGACACGAGTCTTTCAGTCAACAGCGTATCGAATGGGCAAAGCAGTTATGGAAAGATTCAACAGTGTCGAGCACAGATATTGCCTTGCAATGTAGTTGCTTCGATCATAGCCACTTTACAAAATTCTTCCGTCGATTTAATGGGATTGCACTTAAAGTCTTCCGAGACAAGTGGTTTTAGCAGTATTTATCTTAATCCTTAACGCTTCGATCTTTGATTGAAGTCAGTTATTGATAGCCGTTAGAGTACTGTGGCAATCGCTAATAACCAATCTCCAGCATCTTTTGTGGAGTGCGGTCATAGCAAAATCGATGGAAGAATCCAAATCGCAGAAGAACTTTGCGTCATTTTCCTAGTTAGCAACTGTTACAGGTGTGGCATGAAGCTAGAGACTACTCTAAGAGGTCAATTTACTCAAAATCAAGTTCGTGAAGTTGGAATTAACCCCAATTGCTGGTATGCCATTGCCTGGGCGGATCAATTAAAAGTTGGTCAAGTCATGCCAGCGATGATTTGGCAACAGGCAGTTGCGCTTTACCGCGATGCCCAAGGACAGATTCATGCACTGGAGAATGTTTGCCCTCATCAGGGGGTAGAACTGCATCATGGGGAGGTGCAAGGGAATTGCTTAGTCTGTCCTTATCACGGTTGGAGGTTTGACGAGCAGGGGCAGTGTGTTCACATTCCCTATCTTCCTGCCAAACAAAAACTTCCTCGTGCTCAGACACGCAGTTACCCTATCCAGGAGAAGTATGGTTTGCTGTGGATTTTTCCCGGTAGTCCAGAACTAGCAGCTAACTATCAACTTCCTGAAATTCCTGAATTCTCTGATCCTACCTGGCTTATTATCCCCATTACGGGTCACTTTAATGTTCACTTCTCCGTTTGCAATGAAAACACAATCGATGTGTTTCATGGCTACCTACATCGCAACATACAGGGGTGGTTCGATCCGGCGTTACTGAGTTTGCAGGAGACTGAAGATTCGGTTCGGGCAGAGTATCAGATTCGCTATCAAGGTTGGTTGACAAAGATTCTAGGGTTGAGTACGAGTCGCGATCGCGTCACGACTCGTACAGTTTCTATTTATTACCGTTATCCCAATTACCAGAACACATTGGAAGGGGTTTCCGCGTTCCACCAGATGAGATTGCCGGTTGGACCTGATAAAACGCTATCGTTCTCTCTTCTGTTTCTACGCTTGGGCTTGCCGATGTGGATTGTAAAACCCTTGAAACCACTAATCATCCCTATTCTGCGCCGCTTTCTGTTTATGCGCTTTCTCCAACAGGATATCACCATGATGGAAAGCGCTAAACGCAACTACCAGGCAAGTCCGAGTCGTCGTTACGTCGAGGTTAATCCAGCCATTGTCGCATTGCAGCGAGTGATCGTCCGCCAGTACGAATTGTTTGTGCACCGCTCAACCCTGTTGCAACATCATGCCAAAGGTTCGCCACCGTCTGGCGATTCTCTTGCGGCTTCAGCCAGTCTATCGCTTGAATAAATTCGGAACACTACACTCTAACCAATCACTATACTCTTTGGAGGAATTATGAAACGTCTAATTCGTTCAGTCCCTTTACTCTCTCTCGTATTAATCACTGCTGGTGGAGTGAAAGCGCTGGATGTCAACTTAAACTCTAGCCACCATCAAACCCAAATTGAACACTCCGGGTTGACAGGCTCGCCTCAGCTTCTTGCTCAGAAGGCAGTTCCCCAACAGTCTTTTGTTGCAGCGAATCAACTCAAAGTCACCGTGAAAGAGGTTGCACCCTACGGTCAAGACACGCCCTTGCAGATTGTTTGTCTGTTTAAGCATAAAGCGAATGGCGATACATTAATCTCAGCCGCTGCTGATTTAGACAAGGATTTGAGTGGCTTGATTACCTCAATTCGCAATCGTGGTGAATTCGTTGCTAACGAGTTGGAAACGTTTTTGATCGTTCCTCCCTCTAACAGCATTAAGCCAAAATTGTTGTTACTGATTGGATTAGGAGATGAGAAAAACCTCTCCTTGGAAACCATGCAGCGTGTTGGGACGGTTGCTCTGCGCGAAGCTGTCCGTCTGAAAACCTCGAATGTTTCCTTTGCACCCATCTTGCGTGATCAGAACAACGCCACCTTAGATACTGGCGATGTTGCTAAAGCGGTGATGGAGAACGTTATTCTCGCCTACGACACAGAAAAGCGGCTGCAAAAACAGGGGCTAGCTCACCCATTCACGATCAATGAATGGGTGTACGAAGCAGGAGTTGATTTCTTTGCAGGAGCGGTCGCGAAGGTGAAGCAAGCAGTTGACCAAACAAATGCACAAATTGCGACTCGTAGTTCAACTCCCTATATCAGTGGTCGTTAGGAAGTGTGAGTCTTAAGTATCAGCATGGAGTTAGGGTTCTGTGAAATTTTCTAAAGCTTTGTACCCGTTCTGTCTTAGCTCAACCATCTGGGGGGCTGTTTGGTTAAACAGCCCAACGTTGGCAGTTGAAACATTACATTCTCAGGACCCAAACTCACAACACACTGCTCTGCTTTTTGATGCTTCCGATTCGAGCGTTCAACCAGTCTTTGCTCAGAAGTCAATTCTTGGTCAAGCATCAGTAAAACTAGCAGGCGCATCAATTGTTTCAGTTGAATCTAGTTCAGCCAATGATGCTAATGATACTGATGCCATGAGCCAAGTTAGTTCGGTTTCTCAGTTATCTGATGTGCAACCAACGGATTGGGCCTTTCAGGCACTTCAGTCATTAGTTGAACGTTATGGTTGTATTGCAGGTTATCCAGACAAGACCTATCGCGGCAATCGATCACTGACTCGCTATGAATTTGCTGCTGGGTTAAATGCCTGTCTCGATCGCATCAATGAACTGATCGCAACAGGAACAGCCAATTTAACCACAAAAGCCGATTTAGCAACGGTGCAAAAACTGCAAGAAGAGTTTGCCGCTGAACTGGCGACTTTACGGGGTCGTGTGGATGCGCTGGAGGCTCGAACAGCACGACTAGAAACAACCCAATTCTCAACGACAACGAAGTTAGCCGGAGAAGTCATTTTTGGACTGACGGGAACGTTTGGTAATGAAAAAGCAGCATCCATTCGCTCTAATCAGTCCAACCCTCTAAATGAGGCAGTTATTGTCAGCGATCGTATCCGTCTCCGGTTGAATACTAGCTTTACCGGACAAGATCTGCTTCGCATTCGACTTCAAGCTGCAAATACCCCAAACCTGGTGGGTGACACAGGAACTAACATGGCGCGATTAGGATTTGATAGCCCTATTGGTGGTAATCAAGTCGTCATTAATCAACTTTACTACCGCTTTCCGATTAGTCCTTCCGCTAAAGTAACAGTGCTTGCTAGTGGTGCGTTGTTTGACGTCGTTGATACACTCAACCCATTGCTGGGGGTCGATTCAACTGGTTCCCCCTTTCTGTTTGGGATTCGTAGCCCCATCTATCGAGAAGAGATTGGCGGCGCGGGCGCAGGCATTAGTTACGATTTCAGCTCTAACTTCAATCTCGGTCTAGTCTATCTATCGCCAACTGCAAGTCAGCCTGCTTCTGGCTTATTTAATGGTTCCTACTCTGCCTTAGCACAACTGACCTGGCGACCTAACGATAACGTCGCGTTGGGGCTATTGTACTCACGCTCGCGCAATGGAATTGAGATCAATGCTGGCAGCGCCAATGCCAATAATCCGTTTGGCAATGCGAGTGATAACGTGACCGCAAATTCCTATGGTTTAGTCGGTAATGTACGGATTAGTCCCAACTTTGCGATCGGTGGATGGACGGGGTTTGTCCAGGCAACAGCTCAGGATTTGCCAGGAGATCCTGATGCCAATATTTTTTACTATGCCGTGACATTAGCATTTCCTGATGTGGGTAAGAAAGGAAATATTGGTGGAATTATTTTTGGTCAACCGCCGAAAGTCGTTCGTAATGAATTTGGGATTAAAGACCCAAACAGTTCATTTAATATCGAAGCGTTCTACCGCTTCCAAATCAATGACTACATCGGTATTACACCAGGACTTCTCGTCATTATCAACCCTGAACACAACAGTAGTAATGACACCCTTTACATCGGCACCATTCGCACAACCTTTACCTTCTAAGAAAATCTCTTGAGACAACGCATGTTTATCGACTATCTCTCGCTGATGCTGATTAATCTGGTTGCTGGTTTCGTGCTTCTGGCAACCTTCGTCTACTTTGGTTTAGAGGGAAAGAATCCAAAACGATGGATTCCAGGTTTTGGCATGACAGGCATCATTGCGCTGATCACGGGTTTTCATACAGTTTTTAATTGGATACTTCCCAGTAGTTATAACATTGCCTTTGGTGAGTTATCGGTTCTCTTTGGCATTGTTTTCCTTGGTGCGTCAGTAGCATTAGCGCAAGGCTGGGATTTACATACTGTGACCCTCTATGCCTTTTTCGCTGGACTTGCCGCGATCCTGATTGGAGTCCGGGTGATTAGTTTAGGAATGACGAAAGCATCCCTCCTATCAGGAATTGGTTTCATCTTTTCAGGTCTAGGAGGAGTGTTTGCTGCACCGACTCTCTACTGGCATCTGAATTCCAGGCTGAAACTGATAGGGGCAACCATTCTAATGGTTGCTGCGCTTATTTGGGCGTTTAATGGCTACCAGGCTTATTGGGATCATTTGGAAGCGTACCTGAAATGGATGCCATCAACCATGCGGTAGGTAGCTCTGTGAGTGAACATCAGCCTCTTTGATAGCGATCGTAAGGTTGTCATACGAGTGATCAAAATTGTATTTGCCTCCAAAAGAGGATTTTTGAGTATGGATTCGATTAAATGGATTTACCCCTGGAATAGGTATTTTGATCAAGCACTTAACTTCGTTAACTTCAGGCTTAATTTCTATAATTTGCCTGGGCAAACGATCAACTAAACCTTATTCTTCATTATTGGAAATTAAATCATCACTGGTTTAAACTCAAATCATATAAAAACGTGAAAAACAGAAGGGAATGAGAGCTAAAGGGAATACTTGGTAAAACTCCTTTCGCTTCTTTAACCATTTGGTTAAGGTATAAAAAAGTCCTATGGACGGGAAGACCCACCCAGCATCAGAGTCAGACCGAGTGTGCATGATTTTAGAACGGATCATGGATGGCTTCTTTGTGGTGGATCAACAGTGGCGGGTTACTAGTGTCAACCAACAAGCGGTTCAAATTCTTCAGGCGCATGGTGGCACTTGCACCAGAGAGTTGCTGATGGGTGCAAATATCTGGCAGGAGTTTCCAGAAGTTGCCCATTCTGCTGTTTACCAGGAATTGCATCGTGCCGCTTTAGAGCAAATCCCTGTCAAGTTTGAAGCCTTCTATCCACCTTTGCAGTTGTGGGTTGAGATGCATGCTTATCCCGAGGCAGAGGGTCTGTCGGTTTATTTTCAAGACATTACGGAGCGTCGGCAAGCGGAGGCAGCATTGCGGCAACAGGCAGACCGGGAGCGCTTGGTGGGGCAAATTGTACAGAATATGCGTCGATCGTTGAACGCAGAGGTGATTCTGAGTACGGCAGTTGCCGAAGTCCGGCAATTTCTCCAGACCGATCGTGTGCTGATCTACCAGTTCGACGCTGAATGGAGCGGCACAGTCGTTGTGGAGTCTGTTTCATCTGAAAGCCTCCTAATTCTGGGACGGCATATCCACGATCCTTGTTTTGCAAATTGGGCTGAACCCTATCGCCAAGGGCGAACGCGCGCTATCGCGGACATTTATTCAAACGAGATTCAACCCTGTCATGCTGAATTTCTTGCCCAATTTCAAGTTAGAGCCAATTTGGTCGTGCCAATTCTGCAAGCAGAGATGCTTTGGGGCTTGTTGATTGCTCACCATTGTCATGCGCCTAGGCAATGGCAAGCGTTTGAAATTGACCTGTTGAATCAAATTGCAGCGCAAGTGGCGATCGCCATTCAGCAGGCAGAACTTTATCAGCAGGTGCAACGCCTGAATGCGGAACTGGAACAACAGGTGCAGGAACGTACCGCCCAATTGAAACAGGCGTTGGAGTGTGAAGCCTTGTTGAAACGGATTACTGACAAGGTGCGGGATAGCCTGGATGAATGTCAGATTTTGCGAACAGTCGTGGCGGAATTGGGAGTTGGATTAAAAGTCAGTTGTGATGTGGCGCTCTACAGTGCTGACCAGTCAACGGCAACGATCGCCTGTGAATATTTGATCGCGGTTCCTCCGTCTGAAGGGTTTCAATGGCACCTGGCAGATTTTCCTGAACTGTATACGTTACTCCCAGCGGGTCAATCCTTGCAATTTTGTGCGATTCCATCAGGTTGGGTGCGTCCTGTTGCCTACCAAAAAGCAATTTTGATGTGTCCCATCATTGATGATCAAGGCGTGCTGGGAGATTTAGCGTTATTTAGACCACGAACGGCGGTCTTTAATGAGTTGGAGGTGCGGCTGGTGCAGCAGGTGGCAAATCAGTGCGCGATCGCCCTGCGTCAGGCGCGGCTCTATCAAACTGCCCAAAGCCAGGTGCAGGAATTAGAGCAACTTCATGCCATTAAAGACGACTTTCTGAGTACGGTTTCCCATGAGTTACGGACACCTTTGACAAATATCCGCATGGCGATTCAAATGTTGGAGCTGGATGTAAGGCAAAACGGGCTGCTAGCCCGACCCTACAGCAAAACAGGTGACTACTTGAATATTCTACGAGATGAGTGTCGGCGAGAAGCTAACTTGATTGATGACTTGCTCGATCTACAACGCCTGTCCGCAGGGACACAGCCATTGCATCTGGAGCCGATTCAGTTACAAACCTGGCTGCCTCAACTGGTGAAGCCGTTTGCAGAGAGGATGAAAGCACAACAGCAGATGCTTCAGCTTGAGCTTTCCGACAAATTGCCTGCTTTGATATCGGATGTAGCCAGCTTGGGACGGATTATCTCAGAATTGCTCAACAATGCCTGCAAGTACACGCCGCCAACGGAACGCATTATTATCGAAGCGAAGTTCACATCGCCAGAAATGCAAATCAAAATTACGAATACTGGTGTTGAAATTTCAGCCCATGAACTGCCACACATCTTTGACAAGTTCTACCGCATTCCTCACAGCGATCGCTGGAACCAGGGCGGAACAGGATTAGGATTGGCGCTGGTGAAAGTGTTAGTTGAGCGTTTGGGCGGCACAATCACCGTAGAAAGTACATCAGAGCAAACTAGCTTCACGATCAACATAAAGAGCTTAGTCTAATCGGCGCTAATGATGTAACCCCCTTTATCATCATTAAAGTAGTAATCACATTCCTGCTTATCTTCCTCATCTTTACTGGTAGATGATTGAAAAGAAGCGAATACTGTTAAATACTCTGCACTGTAACAGCGACTTGCTAAACAGGAGGAGTTGCCCTGGCTGCCTGACAGAAGTGGGTGAAAGCCAATAGCAGTGGGCTGATAGAGAAGGGTAGAGAGACATGAGAAGCTGGAGTTACCACACCTCAGTAATTCACCATGACCCGCTCTACCCAACTGTATGGTCAAATATTCGGCTTCTTGCGTCAATACTGCCATGCTCAAGATTTACGGCACCTAAAAGCGCTGGCATGGATGGTGAGTGCCTTAATTTATAGTGGGCAACTAAGCTTGCCTGCTTGGGAACCTTATGTGCCGAGTCGAGCGACCAAAGCACAAAGTGTGGAACGGCGGTGGAGACGGTTTTTGGGCAATGCACGAGTGCGGGTCAGCCAACTGTATCTGCCATTAGTGATGGCAGCGTTAAGTGGATGGAGTCATCATCGTCTGTATCTTGCCCTAGACACGACCGTATTGTGGAACCGCTATTGTATGGTCCATCTGTCTGTTGTTTGCTGTGGGCGTGCGGTGCCCTTACTGTGGCGGGTCTTGAAGCATGGCAGTGCGACCGTTGCCTTTGAAGAGTACCAACCGTTGCTGCGAAAAGCACGGTGGTTGTTGCGCCAGCATCCTGATGTGATGTTGTTGGCTGACCGAGGGTTTGCCAATCATCAGTTGATAGAGTGGTTACAAGCGAGCCGATGGCACTACTGTTTGCGCTTACCCTGTGATGTCTTGCTGCATGGTGCCAGCAAGTATCCCAGGATGGTGAGCAGTTTCTATCCACCGCTAGGAGAAGCTCGCTTGTACCACCAGGTGCGCTTATGGGCAGATGGAGTGCATCGTTGTAATTTAGTCTTGGCGACTGTTAAAGGAGCGAAGGAATCTTGGGCTGTAGTCACCAATGAACCGCCCTCGTTGCAAACCTTATGGCAGTATGCGCTGCGCTTTCAAGTCGAAGAATTATTTCTCGATAGCAAGTCAGGAGCCTTTGAGTTAGAAGATTCTCGTTTACGCACTGAAGCCGCCTTGGAACGTCTCTATCTGATTGCAGCACTGGCTCTGCTCTATGCCACTACACAGGGAATGTCTGTACAAATCGCTGGGTTGCGTCAACAGGTTGCCCCCCACTGGCGGCGCGGAATTAGCTATCTCAAAATCGGCTTGCGCTGGCTTCACGGCGTTGTCCATAAAGGACGAAAACTCCTGTCTCCACTCCCATTGCTCCCTCAGGACCCAGCCCCCTGTGTTGCCTCGAATCGGGCTAAGCAAGATTTTTATGACCAGTTTTGGTTTACTCGAATTCGTTCCTTATCCTGCAAGCCTTGATCTATCTGTCACCTACTAAGATGTGTCAGGCAATCAGGGAGTTGCCTTATAGATGTCCTCAAATTAACTATTCAGGCAACAATCATGAATTTAAAGCCATTGATTACAGGCGGTTCAGCGCAAGAACGTCCTAATTTACCATTTGTGCGACTTGTTCAACTTTCTGAGCGAGAATTAGAAGTTCTCAAGTTACTTGTTGAAGGGCACAGTAACCCAGAAATTGCAACGGCTTTGTATTTGAGCACAAACACGATCAAAACCCATGTTCGTAACATTATGAACCAGTTGGGAGTTGAGCGCCGCACTCAGATTGCAGTAAGAGCGCTCCAACTTGGTTTGATTTGAGCGACAATGCAGCAATCATTCAAGCCTAATTCTTCTAATACCAATTAAATATGAAGGTTCATATAAGATGAGCTGTAAAGTCTAGGAGGAAAGCACTCAATGGGTCGTCTGTTCATCATCGAAATTACAGAGAGCGAAGCTGTCCTAAAGAAACGACTCCAACAGTCCCGAGAGGCAATTCATAAGGGAAAACTCCAGATGCTGTGGTGGTTCAAAAGTGGACAAGTCAAGCAGCATCTGGAAATCGCTCAACGCCTAGGACCCAATCCCTCCACGATCACTCGCTGGTTGCAACAATATTGTCAAGGGGGTATCGAGGCATTGCTGACGATCAAGAAGTCTCCCGGTCGCCCGCGGGAGATTGATGAGCAGATGCTGCCGCAACTGGAGGCACGCTTAGCACAACCCGAAGGCTTCAAAAGCTATGGCGAGATTGAGCAGTGGGTGCAAAGCGAACTGGGCAAAGCTGTGAAGTACAAAACCGTGTATAAGACGGTGCGCTATGACCTGAAAGCCAAACTGAAGGTGCCACGCCCCAAGAGCCGCAAGCAAGACCCAGAAGCCGTCAAGTTGTTCAAAAAAAACATCCCTCTCGCCCTCTTAGCGTTGCAGAAACTCTTTGGTCAAGGCAAACGGTTGCGCTACGTGTGCCAAGATGAGATGCGTCTGGGACTGAAAACTGAAACGGGACGAGTCATTACTGCCTACGACGTCAAACCCAATCTGCCAGTGGAGTGGAAACGGGATAACTTCTGGGTCTATGGAGTCGTCGAGCCGCTCAGTGGCTAGCACGTTGAGCAAGAATATGCGCAACTCAACAGTAAGCAGTTTCAGTCTTTTCTCGATGCACTAGGTGAGAATATTGCCTTGATCCAGTTAGACCAAGCCAAAGCACACCAGGCTCAGAGTTTGCGCTGGGCAAAGAACTTGATTCCGCTCCTCCAACCGGCTCATTCTCCTGAGCTGAATCCAGCAGAGCGATTTTGGCACTATCTCAAAGCTCACCTAGCCGGAGAACACTTCACCTCACTGGCTCAGTTACGACAGCGATTGCGTCACATCTTAGATGAACTATGCCTACAGCAAGGCGCTTCGTTGACTGGCTATGATTTTATTTTGGAAGCCTTATTCTATGCAGCTTTTTAGAGAATTAGTATTACTTGCATTACAGATTTCTAAAGGCTTTTGGAGTGCTGCCAGTAAACTTACGAAACAGGGTTGTGAGATGACTTTGGCTTTTAAAGCCACAGGAGAGGGCAATATCTGCGATCGCAAAATTCTGCTGCTGAAGTAACTGCTTTGCTCGTTCAATGCGTTGCTGCAACACAAACTGATGGGGCGGAACCCCCGTTGATTGCTTAAACAAACGGCAGAAATGATATTGACTCATATCAACTAACTCAGCGAGTTCCATGAGCTTAATATCTCGGTCAAGATAGGTTTGAATATAGTCCAGCACCTCATTTAGCTTATGTTGTGGCAATCCATCTTCGTAAACGGTAATTGGTTGTTTCAGCGTTGAATAGTGTTTGAGTAGATGTACAGCAAGTGCAGTTCCCATCGCTTCTCCATATAATTGACCGGATGGACAACCTGCTTCCAACTCAGCTTTAAGAGCTAATAAGATTTCTCGAAGCAAGGGATCTTTCTGACCTCGATGCATCATTAGCTCCACGCGATCAGGATTCACTGACTCCTGAACAACTTGGGTAACGAATTCTGGTTCTAAGGTCAGGGAAAGAACCTCCATTTCATCATGCCACCGAACTGCATGAAGATGTTGAAAAGGTGTAATGCAGACATTTCCTGGCAACAACCTTTGAGGGTTAAATTTACCGTTAGTTTTCAGTTCTACCTTTCTAGGTATTCGCAGTTGGAGGGTAAGATGATGCCTGACTGCACAAACTTCTGAAATATCAAGAGCTGGAAATTTGAGATGTTCTAGCAAAATACCATTCCAAGCAAAAATTCTGCTAGACAACAGGACAAACTCACTGGGATGTTCCATATCAGACTTAGTTCGTTAATTACCGATCGCTTCCTGCTCTAGATCTGTTAGATGGTATTTCTCAACACAGGATTAGTGCTTTTTTTGAGAATGCCTTATTTGTTACAAAGAGCTGACTTAAAAAGAAAAAAGCAAAAATCTTAAAAAAGAGCAAAAACCTGAAAGAAGTATACTGCCAAATCCACGACGATGGAATCAACCTGATTAGGGAGTACACCCATCATGCCGAAGATGGTTCGATTTCACGAGTTTGGTAGTGCCGAGGTGCTAAAGCTGAGCGAAGAAGCTCTTAAAGAACCAGGGACTGGGGAAGTACGGCTGAAGGTCGAAGCGATCGGACTCAATCGCGCAGAGGTTGGTTTCCGAGCAGGGCGATATTTAGAATTGCCTGAAACATTTCCATCGACGCTGGGATATGAAGCATCAGGAATCATCGATGCAATGGGTGAGGGCGTAACGGGTTTCCAAATTGGCGATCGTGTCAGTACCATTCCTGCTTTTTCGATGAAACAGTATGGTGTGTATGGGGAAAGTGCAATCGTTCCAGCAACAGCCATTGCCCCTTATCCTGAAAGCCTTTCACCCCAACAGGGAACCGCCATCTGGATGCAGTATATTACCGCCTACGGTCCCCTGGTTGAGTACGGGCAGGTGAAAGCAGGAGACTTTGTTCTGATTACAGCCGCTAGCAGCAGTGTTGGCTACTCCGCTATTCAAATTGCCAAAGCCGCAGGAGCAGTGGCGATCGCCACGACGCGCAGTGCAGCCAAGAAGCAGATGCTGCTGGAGAATGGCGCGGACCATGTGGTTCTCACGAATGACGAAGATTTAGTCAGTCGCGTTATGGAAATTACAAACGGTCATGGGGCTGATCTTATTTTTGATGCCATCGCTGGGTCACTGCTCGAAACTTTGGCAACAGCCGCTGCACTGGGAGCAACTATTTTTGTTTATGGTGCGTTAGATGAAACTGCACCCACTCCTTTTCCTCTCTTTGCTGCATTGCAGAAGGGATTGAAGGTGCAGGGTTACACGTTGTTTGAAATTACAACCAATCCTGAAAAATTAGACCGTGCCAAACAGTACATCTATGCCGGTCTGAGATCTGGCGCACTGGTTCCTGTACTTGATCGCGTCTTTTCACTAGAGCAGATTGTGGAAGCACATCAGTACATGGAATCCAATCAGCAGAACGGCAAGATTATCGTCACGGTTCCCTAAACGGCTACTGTTCTTTCATCAATGAATTGGAGATTTTCATGATTAAGTTTGTCTATTGCATTCGCAAACGCGCTGACCTGAGTGATGAAGAGTTTCATACCTTCTGGCGAGATGTTCACGGTCCCTTCATTCGCAACCTTGCTCAAACGTTAAAAGCAACCAGGTACATTCAAAGCCATACAATCAACACTCCAATAAACATAGAAATCGCTAAATCGCGGGGTCTGGATGCCTCTCCTTACGATGGCGTTACCGAAATTTGGTGGAACAGTATGGAGGATTTTCTAGCCGCAGTAAGTACGTCTGAAGGACAAGCCGCCGCACAACAATACATCACAGATCCGACGGTAGGTGAAGTCAATTTCGTAGACTTTGCTCAGTCTCGTGCGTTTCTCACGGAGGAACATACCGTTTTCGACTTCTCTTCACCAACCCCCTGAAACAACCGTTTCAGACTCTTCTACTTACAAGGAAATCATGCAGTTTTTGATTCTGGCACGAATTGCTCCAGGAATTTCAACAGAGCAAGTATTACCCCATGTCAAGGCTGAGGCTGAAGCCGTCTGGCAACAGTATTCAGCAGAGATTGTGCGATCGTTTTATTACATTGCAGACATGAGTGGTGCGGTGCTGCTCTGTGAAGCCTCAGATTTACAAGCGATGCACGCGATCACATCTGAGTTTCCAATGGCAAAAGCTGGGGTTTTAGCGTTTGAGATTTTGCCATTGAAATCCTATACCGGCTTGGAAGCATTGTTTACTCAATCGTAGTTTAATCACTCAGGAAAGTCTCAAAATGAATCTACACGATCGGGTTCAGGAACTTCTCGACTTCCAGAAAACCAATCCAACCGTCGAGGAAAGCTACGAGCGATTTTACGACGAGAATGTGATTGTGCAGGAAAACTTACAAACACCCCGTGTTGGGCGGGCGCTCAGCATCGAGCGGCAAAAGCGAATGAATGCAAATGTCCAAGAGATTCATGAGGTTAAGACTGGAGTTGTCCTGGTGGATGGTTTTACCGACTCTCATCCACTAGACGGTCATTCAGTCATTGAATTGCACCTTGATCTGACAACGGTTGATGGCTACCACATTCGGATTGAGGAGCTAGGCTTGCAGACATGGAAAGACGGACGAATTATCCAGGAGCGTTATTTTTATGATCCGAGCAACATTCAAGGGAATGCAAAGGAGATTAATGAAGTTCATTAGCTTGATAATCAAGAAGTACTTGTTCACTCAATCCGTAAGTGCTTCTGAAACTTGACCAGTCTAGGTTCCTAGCCGCTCGCCACCATCTACATCTACGATCGTATTTGTCACTGCCGGATTAGCCATGAGTGCGATCGCCATTTTTGCAATATCAACAGGTTGTCCAGCATGGTGAGCTAATTGGCGATCAGGCGTTAGCCCAATTCCACCCGGGGAAATTGCGTTGACGCGAATGGGAGCTAATTCCAACGCCGCAGGACGTACCAGGCTCTCGATGCTGGCATGTAAACTGCTCCAAACTCCATAACCCGTTACGGGTCTGCGTCCACTGCTGCCCGAAAGAAGTGTGATTGAACCAGAGGGGTGCATCACCTCTGGAGCAAAATGCAGCACATGATACGACATCCAAAAGCGGCTAAAAGCAGCTTGAGCCATTTCTGAAGAGGTTTCTGGAATACTACTGGCAGAGGTTCCACTCGATGCTGTCACAATAATGTGATCCAGGGGAGCGAGATCTTGCAGGAGTTGGGCTGCTTCTTGCTCAATCGCCGCATTGGCAGGGTAAGCGGTTATACCCTTTGGTAACGAAGTGATCGCAGCCTCTAATTTGCTTCTTGAACGGCTGGAAAGAACAACGCTTGCTCCCAGCATGGCGCTGAGCCTGGCAACCTCTAAACCCATCCGACTGCTGCCACCAATGATCAACACCTTTTGTTCACTCAGGTCATAGAGTTCTTTTAACGAATCAGCCATTGAACTCTCCTTTTGTAGTACAAGTTCGACACCCTATTTCAAAGCGGAATCTTGTCGTCCACCCAGCCGTCGAGTTTGGGCTGGGGGCAGAATATTGATGGCAGGAACAGCATAGGCTCCTATCTTCTGACCAATAATTAAAAATCGCTCTAAGTCAGCTAACCCTTCAATGAGACGGGCGTGACGCAGAGGTCCAGAATCGATCGGGCTAAAGCCAATTTCTTGAGCCAGTTGTATCACAGTTTGCTTCGCTGCCATATCATCCGCTGCGACAAAAACGGATACGTTGTAGTTCTTCAAGGGTTCTGGTGCTAGTTCAAACACTTCCATTGGAATGGTGTTGAAAGCTTTCACAACTCGTGCCCCTGGAGCCTGCTCTGCTAAGGTTTCAGCCAGCGATTTCACAATCGGTGGGTAGTTGAAATCTTCAGGAATTTCAAAGTTATTGGGATCGATGAGTATTTTACCTGCCAAGATTTCAAGGGATGTAAAAACGTCTGCTGGATGAACCCCTCTTGCCGTGTACAGCAACGCATCTCCAAAAGCTGCTGCCTCGTCATTGGTTCCCCCTTGCGTTTCGTACCCAGCAAACTCTGCCACAGCGTTTCCCTTTTCAGCGGTACGAGCACCGAAGAACACCTGATGTCCTTGCTCAGCCCAGAGCATGCCAAGGGAACGTCCCATATTGCCGCTGCCGATAATTCCAATCTTCATAGGTAACTCTCCGAATAAACAGACAGGTCTGTATTGCTCAATAATTCAATATAAACAGACAGGTCTGTATCTTGTCAAGCTATACTGGGATCGATTCATTGAGAAGCGCACTATGCCCAGAACCCAAACCGATGCACAACAACGAATTCTCGCGATCGCCGATGATTTGTTTTACCGGGAGGGCATCCGGGCGATTGGGGTAGATACGATCATTGCCAAGTCTGAGGTGGCAAAAACAACTCTATATCGTTACTTCCCGTCAAAAGATGATTTGGTGGTTGCCTATTTAGAAGGACGAAATCAGCGATTTTGGGAATTGTTTGAAGCGGTTGTTAATCAACACCCAGAGCAGCCTAAACAACAGTTGCTAGCGATCTTTGTCTGGATCGATGAGCTATTAAGTAGCGATGATAGTCATGGCTGTCCCTTCTTGATGGTCGCGTCTGAGTTTCCTGAACCTGATTATCCAGGACATCAAGTGGCGATCGCTCACAAACATAAAATGCGCGAGCGCATGACAGAGTTGGCTGAACTCGCCGGAATTAAACAGGCTCAAGAACTGAGTGCGGCACTGTTAATGCTGGTAGATGGAGCGTTTGCAGAGCGAAGATTGTTTAAACAGCATCATAATGGAGTCAGCTTGGCGAAAGCAGCAGCAACAATGATTGCCGCCTATGAAACTGGATTGCATAAATCGATTGAGGCAAATAGGTGAGCCGAATTGTTGTGACAACGTTGGGAACTTTGGGGGTCTCCATCCTATGATTGCGATCGCCCTCGAACTGCGGTAACGCGGGCATGACCTGGTGTTTGTCACGCATCAGGCACCGTCATCTTCACTGATTTGATTATGGACTTTGACCCAGCTACTTTTCAGCAATCGCCATAATGGCTATCGCAATATATAAAATGACGCCAGGAATGATTGCAAACGTAATGCCATGTCCAATTTTGTAGAGGATGATCATTGTTTTAATGGGTACAACAGCCAATCGATGACGAGGATCATTAGGCATCATTTAGAGACGTAAGCGATCGCGATCGTTCAATTGCAATCGACGGATTCTAAATCCTTCAGGTAATGCAGAAGAAGCATCAATCATTTTGAATACCTTCATAAACTAATAAAGTTGCAGCACCTTTAAAATTGAACTGTTGTTGCACATCCGGTGATAATTCTTTGAATCGAATCTTCCGAAAGCCAAGACGGGTATAGAAACCAACCACTCGAATCGCACTCTCAACGTAAACTGGCTTAGGCGCTTGCTCAAGCATTGTTCTGACTAAGGCAGAACCAAGTCTCTCCCTTGCCCATTGATGATGCACATGCAGAAATTCCAGCATTGAGTAATGGTGATATGGACGCAAGACACCATAAGCAACAAATCGGTCTTGATACTCAACAACCCAACAGAATTGATGCCAACCATTATCACGAGTTAGAGAGAATCGGATCGAGCTTCCCAGAAGAATCAGCCAACCGATGTCTACCCATACCCACGGGACATGAATTGATACATCACTGATGATTAAAAAGACAGCGGCAGGAGAAAGCACAGCAGCCAAAACAATCGTGACAAATAGGGTAGAAACAACTCCGTCCTTAATCTTGAAAAGAGTAAGTATCGTTCTAATGGTCAAATTAATGGGTAGTCGAAATAGTAGATGCTGAGGATTATTAGGCATCAGTCGCAGCGCCAGACGATCGCGATCGTTTAACTGCAATCGACGAATCCTAAAGCCTTCTGGTAATTTAGGAGAGATGTCAGTCATGGTGAACACCGCTATGAACCAGTAAAGTTTCAACACCTCTGAGTCTGAAATGCTGCTGCACATCAGAGGGTAATTCTTGAGAGTGAACCGTGTGAAACCCTAGACGAGTATAGAAAACAACTACAGCAGGAGTGCTTTTAACATAAATTGACGTGTAATCGGCGAACTGTAAATCCTTCAGGTAAGTCAGAAGAACTGTAAGCCATTGTTCCAATCGTTACTCCTGCCCGTGATAATTGAACAACTCGGAGCTTCGTCTTTCTGCTTCTGCCCTCATTTTTCCTGCTTCCGTGGCAACCTGGATCTCATCCCACTTATCTGAATAGAGTACGGCATTGGCATCGAAGGAAAATCCTGCTTGTTCTCCCATGAGGGTGTATCTTCTGATGGGTAAACTGTCATCATCCACGATAGATGGGTCAAGCTGAATTTGATAAGCTAATTGCTTTTGCTGAGAGAGGGATAAACTTTCAAAATAGGTCGTAAACGCTTCAAATTGAGCAATGCCTGCCTGTATGTCTGCTTCTGAAGGTAGCTCCGCTGCTGTTTGCAACCACTCCTCCAACAAAGTTTCTAGCGGTTGTTCTAGAAGAGGCGTTTGCTGTGATTGTGCCTGTGGTTTTGGTTGCTTGCTCCAAACTTTGATCCATGTAGGCGTGATGACAATTAAGTTTTGCTGATCCGGTGTAATGGTCAGTGACGGTCTACCTTCCGAACGCTCTGTTAGCGTAGTTAGTTCGACCCCGGTGTGCAAATCACCCAGTTTGATGATGCCGTCGCGATCGCAACTTAAGATCCACTGTCCATCCTGGCTGATCGTCAGGGCAATGACAGGTGCCTGGTGATAGGTGAGCGATCGCAGCAAATGTCCTGTTTGGGCATCCCATACTCGAATCTCATGGGCATGGGGTGAATGGTAGTTACCACGAAGGGGCGTAAAAGGACTGACAATCAATTGCTCATCGGTCGAGACCGTGAAAGTCCGAAAGCGTTCAGAAGCTTGCAAGGATACTTCGTCTCCATTGAAGACATCCATCACTTGCTGCTCTGCTTGATCCTGGTAAGCGTAAACCAGATACCGTCCCATTGGGCTGAGAGCCAGTCGGACGACATTACCTGAAATGCGTAAAAGCTGGATCAGTTCTCCGGTGTGCAGATTCCATGCCTTCAAGCGCTCACCCACTTTGCCCACCAAAACTCCCCCATCATCACTGACAACGGGTTGGGGAAATTTCTCGATCGCCTCAGGAATCACCTGCGATCGCGTTGCCGTTTGCATCGACCAAATTTCTGTATGCTGTGGATTACGGTAAACGATGGTGCCGTTGGCTCCCAGGGCAACAGGCTCTCCGGGCGCAGGAATTGGTGGCAGCATGGCTGCCGTCTGCCAATGCCAGCGATAAATCGTCTTGGGAGCAGATCTCCGCTCGGGCGTAGCGTTATAGTAGTCATCCGGAACACTCAGACATCCAACCATATCCTGTACCAGCGCGACGGCATCGACCTTGATGTATCCGGTGAGGTCATGGTGAAACGAACCCGTCTGTACATTCCAAACTGAAATTTCTATGACAGAAGCCGCGATCATAAAGGGCTGATCGGATGGAAACAGCAGCCACCGAATAGGAACTTTTTGACCGGGATACTTTTGGCTGACGGAGGCGCTGGGCGATCGCCCCGTTTGCAAATCCCATACGTTCAATTGTTCCGCCACCAGGTAAGCCGGATGGGTAGGGCTGGCGGGTAGCAGTTGTAATTCGTGCAGATCTTTCCGACCCCTCGTGGTTGGGTTAAATGTCTGAATACGGCGTTTTGAAGGAATATGCCACGCTATGACAACCCCTTGGGTTCCATCGGGACTGAAGAGAAACTGGCTATCGGGGGTGAAGGCGATCGGTTTGGTCGGATACTGGTTGGCGCTCGCTCTATTGATGGGGTTGGGAAAGGATTTGTAAGAGGGGAGAATGCCATGAAACTCCCCAGTATGCAGGTTCCAAATTTTCAATTTACTACGGTGGAGGCTGGCGGCTAACCACTGCCCATCTGGACTAAAGGCGATCGAACTCACCTCCACACCCTTGCCAGTTGAGGCAACCCACTGATCAAGCACCTGATTGAGATACAGATCCCACACTTGAATTAGACCACCCTGAGTCGGTTCATCCGCCTGAGATGCGGCTGCATGGGGCACCAGATACCCAATCGCTACAAACTGCCCATTAGCGCTGATCGCAACGGATTCGATTCTTCCCGGTACCGTCCACCCATACAGTTGCCGTCCTGTCTCTAAGTCGAGGACTCGGACAAATCCTGTCCAATCTCGCGCTGGCGGATAGCTCTTGTTACCCTGGCGCTGTTGTGAGGTGTTTTGAAACCCCACCAGGCAACGTCCCTGCCGACTGACCACCATCTTGTGGACATCAAACCCCTGCTGGGTAATCATGCATCGAGTTTGCTCCGTTTGCAGATCCCAGACTTCCACCGATGTTTCATCTACCTGAGCCAGGACGATACCCGCTGGGCTAGTGTAGGCTTCAATCCACCCTGCAAAGCGCTTGCTCAGGGTGTGCGTCCACTCTCTGGTATGCAGATTCCAGCCTTTGATTGCCGTGTAAAGCGTGCCACCACTGTAGCGATCGTCCACAATGCTGCAACTAAACACGGTTTCACCATCGTCAGCCAGATAGAAGGAATTGGGATGCGGTCCGCCGCCGCGTGTGTAAAGGCAATGGAACATCGATCGCTCCGAATCATCTTTGAGGGTCATGAGCTAGAATTCCCGGATGCCACCTGTTCTCTTTCATAACCTTTTTCTCACCCATTTGAAAACATAGCTGGGTTGAAAGACTGGAAGCTGTGCTGATTCGTTCGGAGACACAATTTGCTCACCCCACCCTGACGAATCCCCAGCTTAAGGATCTGGGAATCGCGATCGCCAGTACCTTCTCACACCCAATTATTAACCCGGCAATGATTGACACTATATTTGTTTAGGCAGCATAAGCAATGAATGAATGCTGAAAATACTTGACGATTCGACTGGGTAACTTTTGCAGTTTAAATCAGTGTGAACGTAGCCGCCCTTTTAACTGATCCAAGTTGCGGGTGGGAGGCTTCGAGTGTACTCCTTGCTTGACATCGCCATTGAGATACTCGGTTGGATTCAATTGAGGGGAGTAAGGCGGCAGCAAGTACATCTCAATCTTGTCACGATGCGCCTGTAGCCAGCCGTGGACAGCATCGGAACGATGAACAGGATGCCGGTCTACAATCCACATCAACTTACGTTCTCGTTTGGCAATTAAGCGTTCTAGAAAGGTGATGAACACTTGTGCGGTCAATTTCTGGGTGTACAGCATGAAGCGCATTTTGCCTTGATTGCTGACACTGGCAAGGAAGTTAACACTCACTCGTTGTGTGTTTGGTTGAATTTCTGGAGTCTGACTCATGGGTGCATACCCCCTGAGCACAGTCCTGCTTCGTCTCCCCAACCGATTTCTGCGTTTGCTTGCTGTGCCCGCTGCTTAATGGCTGAGTACTCGAGGTCTAACCACGCTTGCACCTGTTCTGGGTCTTGCTCATAAGCACGTTTGAGGGGTTTTTGCGGGGTGTAGCCCCAGCGATTGGGGGACGCACCAACTGTACGAAGCGGCAGCTCCACATGACACTCGTAGGCAATCAACTGCTGTACGGCACTGCGCATCTACAGGGCGCTGTCAATGTCCAATTCATCGGGGAAATGCCCTGTGATTAACGCTTGTAAACGAGCTTCTTCATTGATGAGGGTTTAATGTCCGTCCATCGCCCCACCGATTGCCGCGCTTTTGCTGATGCAGAGCGGCTTCTCCCTGCTGTTGATATTGTCGACACCATTCCCAAACGGTCGTGCGATGGACTCCAAGATCAGTCGCAATCGCTCCGGGGCGCTTACCCTGTTTCCGCAAGCGAATGGCTTGTTGGCGTAGGTAATCTTGAGTGGTGGGATTGAGTAAGCGAGCATCAGGTTTCTTCATCTTCTGATCCTAGGCAGTGTTTTAAAACCCTAAAGCCAAAGAAGAATGGCAGCAATGGTGAGCATAGCGAGATAATTCTGTGCGCGTTTTTCCATAGCGTGTAGCAATCCGTCGAAACTGTTTTAAGCGATTGATCGTGCGTTCAATGCGATTGCGCTCTCGATAAGCCTGACGGTCAAACCGCGTCCCCTGTCGAGATTCATTGGAACGACGAGGAATCACCGCCCCAATCCCACGACGCTGCAAGTAGAGTCGAATCGGTCGTCCCGTGTACGCTTTATCGCCTGCCACTCGCTGTGGACGCAGACGGGGTCGTCCACGCCCCAGTCGGTTGACTTTGCCTTGCTCCATCAACGACTCGAACATCATCGCCTCGTTGCGTTGTCCAACGCTCAGCAGAAAGGTCACTGGCTTGCCATTGCCTTCACACCGCCGGTGGATCTTGGTGCTAAACCCACCTTTGCTGTATCCCAGTGCTTCTGACTCCGCATCACTACCGCTGGCCCCAGCGGCGTGTTGATGCGCTCGAATCACACTGCCATCGACAAAGTGGAGCTTTCAGTCAAACTCGCCAACGGCATCGGCTCGCTGCTGTAACTGGGTCAGAATCTGTTGCCACAGTCCTCGCTTGCGCCAAGCATAGAAGCGCCCTGAGACAGTCTCCCAAGCACCATAGCGGTCGGGTAAGTCTCGCCAGGGAGCACCCGTGCGAAGAATCCACAGAATGCCATTGATGATCGTGCGATGGTCATTGGCGGGTCGTCCACCTTGAGGGCTCGGTTTGGGCAACAGGGATTGCAATCGTTGCCATTGTTGATTAGTTAAGTCTTTGCGTGAAATGGGATTGCGTGCGACCAATGTCTATTCGTTATCTTTGAAATACGCCTATCCCTATTCTAGCTTGGGGTTTTAAAACAGCTCCTAGCTTTTATTGACACAGTACTAATTGCTGGAGAACCCGGACGCATTCTTTACTCCGACGATCAGTGGTTACGTTGGTATGCTCGTGCAGATTCTGTTGTGACAGGAGTTTGGACACAGGTTGTTTTGAAGTATTGTTTAGTACAGCAAAGCTCAAATGAATCTCTTTATCGTAAATCGGTATTAGTGCTTGCAAGCAGAGGATACACATACACAATTATTGATGCTGAAATCTTGATGAAAGCTATAAAATCAACTGGCTGGCAACCCCAACCACTTTATACTTCAGCTTTAAAGGCACTTGCTAACGAAAATACGAATTTGGATTATCAGCATCCATTGCAGCAGATTTTCTACGGCAGCTTTATCTTGAAGTTATCACGATAGACGGTCAATTAATTGAGCCACGGGATGTTTTAGTGTTTGAGATGATGAAGATACTAACAGCAAAACGTTCAATGACAGTTTTTGTGAGAGAGCTTAAAAAAGCAATTCGACAAAGATTTAAGATAATTCCTTTTCAAGAGAGAGATATTTTAACAGCTATTGATGTGTGGGTAGAATCCCAACCAATTATTACGTAAGCAGATTCCCGTTCACCGTAACAGCTTACAATTTAGTAACAGGATCAAGAATTTTAGGCTAAAATGATCCAGTTTCGAGACTTTTGTTAGCCATGACCGATTGTGTTTCTACAATTGGTGCAGAAAGCCAACTCGTTCTGCGATCGAATAAAGATTAAACAAGTCACAGACGTATGCCATCACACAAGTGAGTTCCTGTGCCAATCTTTGTTGTTTTGCAGTTGCAACAGGTAACTGTTTCACTGCCGTTCTTATACCAATGTCACATTCGTACCATACAGTAAAGGCAGAGCAAGTATGATACATATCGGGATCATTATTCTGGGCGGTTGCAGTTGGAATGTCGAACATCTGCTGCCATTCACCCAGCTGCATCACCACACGAATGTAATACCTTGTTAAAGATTGTTTGCCAGAATCATAAGAATTTGTTCGCTCAAACACTTCAATTTGATTTAACTGCAATGGCTGCTCCAGTGTGTGTAATATCCATTTGGTTGTTTTTGACGCGACTTCTAGAACAAAAGCGGCCTGCTTTGGTTTTGCTTTAACCTCCTTCAACAGATCGCGCACGAACTCCTGAAATTCTGGCATAGATAGGAGCGATCGCGCATCGGTCGCCAACACAGGACGAATTTGCTCTAGAACATTTCCTTGAGCGGACAAAAGCTGCTGCTCCAGTTCCTGCAAGCCCTGAAGCTCAGCAGCGAGTTGCTGTTGAATTTGCCCAATCCGGGCTGCGATTTCCGTTGCCTTCTGCTGCCGCAGTGTATAGTACACAGATAGGGAATCATCTAAGTTCTGCATTCACTACTATCCCCCACAGTAGAATTTATGCTAGCTCCAGACCTAATCGACTCACTCGGCAGTAAGCATCGTGTGCCTCAACGATCGGTTTAAACTCCGGCAAAATTGCCTGTTCACCCACAATTTCAATCAAGTGACAAATTGCGTAAGGACTAGAGGACGGCAACACCATTCCCGTGATGCGATCGCAAATTAACCGTTCTGTATACTCAGACTGCTCTACTCGCCAAGGCTTTGGGGTCAGTCTTGCCCGAAAGGTTGCTTGGAATTTACAAAGCCGTGCATAAAGTGGATCAGCATACAGACTCTTCATCAGTCGTTGCGATTTGGGTTCCAATGGATGGAATTCGTGAGTTGTGCAGAGATACCGTAATCCGTTGCGCGTTCGGTAAACTCTAAAACCGAGTTGGGGAAACTGTTCGACCAGTGCTTTCAAAGCTGCGATCGCCTGTAATTGACTGATCGCCATCTGGCAACTGGCAGGGCAATTACTCGGATTTACCCCCTTTGGCACACCAATATCAACATCAACAATCAGCAGGCGATCGGTATTGAGAATTAAGCAGTCGTAGCGATTGCGAGTGAAGACTGCTGTCTGTTTACCGGAATAACAGATCTCACCCAGCTCTGGTTCGTCCATGACGCTGTACTCACCCTGCTGTAGTTTGTACCACTGGGAAGCATTCGGGTAATCCTTGATCTTAATTGGGCTAAGCTGTACCAGTCCATTTCGTTCCTGGAGAGACAGGATCTGTGCCCATTTCTTCACCAAAGTACCGTTGTCTCGATCTGACTTTGCCTCCAATACCAGTTCAGTGAGGTATTCTTGTACTTGGACTGCCGGGTCATCCAAATCTCGCCAACTTGCCCAGTAGCAGAGCTTGCGGTAAAGCTGGGGATGCTCTTGTATAAATTCCTTGAAAGCAGAGCTAATTTGAGTGACCATTACTTTTCCCATTGCTGTTTGGGGTAGCAAAAATGCTCTGTCCAGGTTTGCAGGTTGAATAAATCCCCGACAGCTACTAGTAAACAGCTCAATTCCTGCTGCACAAGCACAAGCTGCGACTGGTTGAGCTTCAACTTCTTTCCATCCAATTTGAGTTCGCGACGGTATGCATAGTATTGAGTAATCGGGCTGAGTGGATGGTACTTTGCAGGGTCACCTAAGCTACTTGGAATTAAACTTGCTGTGGCGATGTAAAACTTCTGTTGGTAATCGCCCATCTTCACCGTCAACCAGTACAGCCAATTGGTATAGAAGGTGTCATCTTTACAGGCATAATCATCGCGATCAAGCAAATAATTAAGGATCTGCACAGAATGGGGTAGTTGACCTAAAAGCCATTTCGTTGGGTCAGAGTCAAAGTAAGCAGACTGATAGGCATCCGGCAAAGTGCAAAAACTCTTAGACAAAATGCTTTGAGCATAAGCGGCAAGCTCAGGAGTCGGTATGAGGCATCGAGCATCTGCCTCAATGGGTAGACGAATTTGGCTTAAGGCTTCCTTTTCAGCTTCTATCGAGGTTTCCTCCTGCTGGCGTAACCTCTCAATCTGCTGTTCGATCTCTTGATGGAGTTGCTGTAGTCCTTGGTCAATCTGGGTACGACGCTCACGACGCACCTTTTGGCAAACGGCAAGTTGAGGCTCCAGATAAGTCATAACTCTTGAAGAACATGGACAGACAAATAATTTGCCAAGTCAGAAATAAACTTAGCAGACAAATAGTACGAAGCTACTAACTCCCCAGCAGGATAGATGAATTAAGGCTGCGAAACAAGGGATTTTTTGGGGTTTTGATCGTAAGTGGCGATCACTTACTCAATTCCTCGCTGCATCCTCTTGAATTAGTCATCATTCGTGACAAATAGCTTTTGGAAGCACTGTCGAGTCAATAGACAGTAGTCCCATCATTGCCGAATATGATATCGATGCACTTAGGAAATAACCATTTGGAACCGTTGGAGTACTGCAGACGTTGGGTTAAAGAGCCCCCTGATGAATGGGGCTATAGAAAAGCCTGTATTGCTGCTCTAGCTCAAGCAACTGGGCTTAGCGAGAGAACAATAAACAACTGGGGTGCCTCCTTCGAGAAGCGTCCTAAGTACATCTTACATATGCTGAGGATGGCTAACAAGCTGAATCAGGTCAAGCAAATAGTAGTAGATGATGACTTTTTCTCAGAATAATCTAGTCGTGGTTCGTGACTAAAAACTTGCGTTCAGGATTGGAGCTATCTTAATCTAAGCTATACACCAGACTGGGAGACCTTCCTCCAACAGTCGATCTCCTTATGTAGCCTTGTGGAACGATTAGGATGCGAGCTTTGCCCGATGAGCATCCCATTGATACTCTTCAAAAGATGCCTTTGGAGCCAAGCGAGTACTGCCGTCGTTGGGTTCCTGTGGTTTCAGGAAAGGGATATCGCAAGGTTTGCATCAATGCGCTAGCAGAGGCAACGGGGCTGAGTCCATCCACAGTAAAAGATTGGGGTCCGAATTTTGAACGACGACCAAAGTACGTGCCTCGGTTGTTGCGACAAGCCGATTTGCTCAACCAGTTTAGAGAATTAGTCTTGTCGGGGCGTGTTACTACGCCACTTAACTTTCTTCAGAATTGACTTTGCAAGCTTGTACAGCAGAAACTGTAAGGAAAATTCGTTGAGCAATATTTCAATACCAGGTATTAGAGTTTTGATTTATGGAGCGACTGAGAATTTAGATCGTACACCAAGTTCTCATGGATGGAAATCGGAGCTAGCGGACCAGAATTTTTGACCAATTTGTACTTCTTTACAAGACTAGATGAATTGGGTGCAATCTCTGGCTTAAGCAACTTCAAATAACCAGCTCGTTGCAACTGAAGTACATAGTCTTCTATGCAACAATCATCGGTGTTGGTAGCACTTTTTATTTCGTTGATACTAAAAATTCGGTAGATTCGCATACTTGACCAAGCATATTGGTATAGAGCAAGTATAGAGTACTCATTTTTAACAGCTGAACTGGATGAACTCAGCGTCAAAATAAATATTACACATTCAGTAGGCAAAATATATGTTTTTAACGCACTATTAGGCTGATATACGTGATTTTTAACACGTATTGAATTTTGATCGTAATTTTCTAATTGAACAAATTCTAATTCTTCTAATTTCCTCAGAAAGTCTACTGCATCCTTGTGGTCAAGGTTAGTATAGATTGCAAGCAGTCGAGCGCTGAAGGATTTATAAGCCCATATTTGTGACCACGTTCCGCTCAGCCTCTGCCTTCTGTACATCGGTAAAGAACAACGAATGGTTGCTGTCCGATTATGTTCGTCAATTAAGCCTACTCTTAATGGATCAAATGTATCCAAATCTAATGTATAAATTTGAGTGTACCAGTTCACACTGAGGTGAAATACTTCTCTTATCTTCTGTAAAACTATAGCAAGTACGGGCTTCAGTTCCTCCTCCAGTAACATTCCTACATTACATACACCGCGAATATATCCTCTTTTACCATCTAACAACTCGATTGCAATATAGCGCTTCGGCATTAGTAGAGTTCGAGCTGCAATAAGCATAGCGATAGCCTTTAATGCATGTTCATAGCGAGAAGTACCTTCATTAAAGAAATAGTTGTCATTCACACTATTTTTAGTATTGGCATTGTAGTCTTCATCATAGTTACTAAGTTCAGCATCACTTCTTAGAAACTTCGACTCTTGAGGTAAGTAATCGTATTCTTCTATAGAATATGAATGAAAAAAATATAAAACTACTTCTGGTTTCTCTAAAGCTTTTATGTCAACTAATATATCTAACTGATAGAAGCCAAATAGTCTTTCAAATAAATCAGCAGAGTAAATATCGATAGAAACTTTATCCGTCCTTGCAGAATCAATATCCATATCTCTACTCTATTGATGCAGGTTTAAGCAAAGCTGTTATTAATGTTCTCATTAGTGAGTTTTAATGATTCTTTCATTTGCGTTCTAACCACAGTTCAAGTGAAAATAAATTGTTCTTAAAAATTTCTTGGCTAATTGAGGAGAGATGCTGCTGAACTAATGCCAGAGCCTGAAACAAACAATAAAACTATGAGTGAAGTGGGCACGGACGAATTGGACAGTACTGCATGTCACGATAAATAAGCTCGGAAAAGATAGTAAAGGTTTGGGTTGTGTTACAGTGTTCCGAAAACCTCTTCAGAATCTGCTGAGTTAGAGCGTGAAATTGTTCTTTCGATAATGCAAAGGAATGAACTGGCTCAATCCTAACTTGCTTCTCCGTGCCTAACCATAGCTCTGCACCAACTGCATGAACTAAGATTTTTTGCTTAGGGTGGGGAGGATGATCAGTATAAAGAATAAGCACAGGAAATTGTTTAGACAGCGGTAAGCTTGGTGAAAATTCAATGGTTTCTGGTGTATCTGGTACTCCTTGAATCTGGCGAAGAACGACCCGCTTAAGATTACGTTCGCTGCGATGTCGGTAATGCGATCGCCGCTTGTGACATTTAAGGTCATTCCAGCAACCGTCTCCTTCCACACCGTGTAGCTGCTGCGCTTCCTCAACGGCTAAAACTGAGCATCTCAGGCATTTTTTATTCACTCGACGAGCCATAAAAGGTCACCTTTTGGGGCATATAGTAGTTTAGTCAGATTTTAGTCAGACATAGATATTAATCCAATATCTTACTCTACAAATATGGTACTTTTGTTTTAAATTCTGGAAATATCCTCAAATGACAGCGGGTCAGCAGCCTTTACCCTCTATTCGTCTAATTTCAAATCAACCAATCCCTGCTCAAGCGATAGATTGCTCGGAGAGTGCTGACTTGCGATCAGAGCGCATCAAGGAGTTTTTGCAAGCTAGCAATTTAGCGGCGAATACCCAAAAATCCTACCGGCTTGAACTGGAACGCTTTGTGGCTTGGAGTGATAAAGCTTGGATTGATGTCACATCCCGAGACATCGCTTGCTTTAAGAAATATTTAAAGGATGAATGCCGGACTCGTCAGGGAAAACCTTTATCTCCTGCTGCAATTAATCAGGCAATTACGGCTCTCAAAAGTTTTTTCAAATGGTTTCAGCTTGCTGGTTACTTGGCTCCCACTGCCGTTCTAGCGACAGCAGCGGTGAAGTTTGAGAAATTGGGCGAACCTTTACCACGGCATCTTAGCCCAGAGCAAATGGAAGCAATCTACCAAGTGGTGACTGGGGATGAGGATATTAATCTACGCGATCGCGCTTTGCTAGCAGTTCTAACCCATGGGTTAAGGGCTGAGGATATTTCTACACTGAACGTAGGAAATTTTGATGGTACTCGATTACGCTTTGCAAGGAAAAAGGATAAGAGTGATGCGATCGTTCCTTTAAGGTCCAGTGCACGCGAACAGATTTACGTATATTTGGAGCGACGGCGATCACAACGCGAGGAATTGACTGATGAGAGTCCTCTATTTTTGTCGTATGACCCCAGGAATTTAGGACAGCGGCTAGGTTATCAAGGGATTTACTACTTCACAAAGATTAAGCTATCTGAAGCCACAGGGATTCAAGACCTTACCCCGCATCGTTTTCGTCATACCTATGCCACGGAATTAATAGAATTGGGCATTGATAGCTTACTTGCTCGTAGCCTTACTGGTCATAAATCAGAGAAAGTATTTTCGCGCTATATCAAGGGTAAGCAGTTAGCAGCAGCAGAAAGTGCTTTCTTTAGAGCGATTGGTGAGTAGTGTTTCCAGTCTTTCATTGTCTAATGAACTGATTAAAGTAACATCAAACAACAAAGATTGAATAGTTTTAATCAGTTAGGAAGGGCAGCGGTAAGGTAGCGGGCAATTTTTCTTCTTATCCGTGAGGAATTCAGTCTTAGTAGTGATTTCTACTCCAAATTCGGTTCTCAATCGGTACTTGAAATGTGATATGTATTGCTCTAATTGCTCATCTGTAATTCCAATACAGCTTTGAGGTTTGCTCCATGCAATAAATTCGTATCCCTTCCAAACTCTTGCTTCAATCACATGTGGCTCCTCACCTTCTTTGTAAATTATTACCTGCAACAAAGAACGTTGATTAATCGAAACTTTAACCTGCTTTACTTCTGCACGGGGAAGTGGGCACGGAAGCACTGGGCAATTTTCTTTCCTACTTGTAAGAAATTCTGCCTGAGTGGTAATTTCGATCCCATGTTCTGCCTTTAATTTGCGTTTAACATTCGAGATGTATCGATTAAGTTCATAATCTGTCATTCCAAAGCAGTGTTGAGGCGGACATGAGGCGATGAGTTTTTCTTCTCTCCAGACTCGGGCTTCAATCGAATGAATATCCTCATCTTCTTTGTAAATTACTACTTGCAACAAAGGATGATGATTAGTTAAAACACTAATCTGTTTTACTTCTTCAGGAATCTGCTTCGCTGCTTGGGGAAAAAGTAGGCACGGACACAGTGGACAATTTCTCTGCTCAACTCTAAGGAATTCTACCTGAGTAGCAATTTCAATCCCATATTCTGTCTCTAACCAATGTTTAACATTCGAGACATATTGATCAAGTTCCTCACTTGTCATTCCAAGACAATGTTGGGGTGTTATTTTGGCAATGGGCCTTTCTCCTTCCCAAACTCGCGCTTCAATCGAATGCGGCTCGTTTTCAGTTCCTTCTTTTAGATAGATAATTACTTGCAGTAAGAGACGCTGATTAAGTAGAATTTCAATTTTGTCGTAGGGAAGTTCAACTCTAGACTCAACTGATTCACTTTTAGTCCATGTATTTTCGAAGTACTTCTCCCTTCGCTTGAAATTTAGCTTATCCCGATTACGATATAAGCTCCGTCGCGTTCTGCATACCTTAGGATTCCAGCAACCATCCCCCTCATTACCATGAAGGGCATGTACGTCTTCCATCTTGAGAAATGCACATTCAAGACATTTTTGATTCACAGACCTCGGCATTACACGCCTCATTTACGATTTCGGAAGTAAGTGAATTTGCAATTCACCTACTTCGCCAGAATCAATCCAACCAAGCTCAATTCGAACTTACAGTCCTTCAGCTAACTGAAAGCATTCGGTGCCAACAAAAGTATTTTGGCAATAGTTTTTACTCAAATTCTATATCTTGTTGGCTCAATAGGTGTTTCAGGGAGATGAAGCTGTAGCAGGCTGACTTGGTAGGATAGCAGGAGGAGAGCAGAGATTTGGGTGCGATGAGTATCAACTTGTGTACGCTAATTGATGATGCCAAGTGCTATGAGCTGATTCGTCAAACCCGTTGGGCAAGCGGGGTAAGATGCCCAAGATGTGACAGTAGCGAAGTGGTCAAAAACGGCAGGGATGAAACCCAACCTCAGCGTCAGCGTTATTGCTGCAAAAGCTGTAGTGCTCACTTTGATGACTTGAGCGATACGATCTTTGCCGGACACCATCAACCGTTGCGAAAGTGGGTAGGCTGCTTGTACTTGATGGGGTTAAATCTATCAAGTGAACAAATCGCCGGTGAGTTAGATCTCGCTAAGGATGATGTCTACCAGATGACGATGCAGTTGCGGCAAGGGATTGTAGACCAGAAGCCTGAGGTGCAACTGCGTGGGGAAGTGGAGTTCGACGAAGTGTATGTGACGGCTGGACACAAAGGGCAGGTTGTGGCGGTGAAAAAAAGGGGCGGCAAGGGCGGCAACAAAAGCTCAAAGGGGTTCGGGGACGGGGCACGCTTGCCCAAGAAAAGCCACCGATCTTTGGCATGATTGAACGTCAAGGAGCAGTTGTGCTTCGGATGTTGGAGAACGTGCAGCAAACGACGATTGGTCCGCTCATTCAGGCAACGGTTGCTGTGGGGAGCCAAGTTTACACGGATGAGTATGGCATTTACAACCCGTTAGCGAGTTGGGGCTATGGTCACAAAACGGTGTGTCACGGGGCAGGGGAGTATGCCCGTGATGAGGATGGCGATGGCTTCTGCGAAGTTCACGTCAACACGATGGAAGGATTTTGGTCATTACTGCGCTCGTGGTTGCGTCCTCATCGAGGGATTTCTCAACAGAAGTTGCCACTGTATCTTGGGTTCTTTGAAGTGGTGCACAATGCTCGAAAGCGTGGTAAAGCTTTGCTTCCCACGCTCCTGGAAATCCTACTACCCATCTCCCCAAAACAGCTATAGAGCCATCTTGTTAAATCCAGACCAATTGTAAATTACTTCTTTAGCCATAGCTCAGCAGTTCATGCTCTCCGTACAAGCCTTCTGTTAAGAAACATTAAAAATACGCAGAAATGAAAGGGATCCCAATTTATGTTGCGTTTGGGATCCCCTTCATTCTTGCGCCCCACACGATTTCTGGCGCATTGCTTGATGTTAATTTAACAGGGCTGTTTGTGTTAGCAGGTAGCACTATGGTAGGCACTGCTTTCGTTTTGTTTTTGGCGCAAACCCGCGATCGCTCTAAAAACAGTTAAGTTCTCCACCTATCGACTGCTCGAAATTCACAGTTCGCGATCTCTACACCCGCTGTCGATGACATATTGATGATGTGACCGCTGCCTTGCTGACGCCGATTCTTGGGTTTTCGTCTTTGAAACTATGGCTCAGGCGGGATTTGAACCTGCGACCTTGGGCTTATGAGTCCCCTGCTCTAACCACTGAGCTACTGAGCCTTCCTAATTTCTAACTATTCACTATCTGTTGATCATAGTCAACACTTTGACCATTTTTACTATTGTATCAAGAATTTGAGGTCGTTGAGGTGAGGTTTTTCCACCAGGAAGACATCTGCGTCCAATCCTTTTTCGCCTCGTGGTTAACTGTCCCAAGCTAGCTTGCAGTGCAATGCTCCGCCGAACGGTAGATCCACAACGCCCAAGCATTCAGTACCGTATACTAACGTGCAAGCAGTAGTCCGTACATATGCGTACGTAATAGCCCGTAAAAAGTTTCCATTTAAACAGACTTTTATGGGTGCCAGTTATAGATTCGGTGCTACTGAGTACACAGTTATTCGCGTCCAGCAAAAGGGGATTGTATGGTTCAAGGAGCACAACGGGCGAGGTTGAATGAGTGCTGTACTATTTTGCAGGTAAGCCAATCGCCGACGCTAGAGGAAGTAAAAGCTGCTTACCGACGCTTGGCGAGGCTATACCACCCCGATCTCAATCCAGAGACACCCACTGCAAAGGGGCGCTTTCAGCTGATCAGTGAGGCATACGAAACTTTATCTGCTTACCTTTCGACGCTACCGAAACGTACTGTTGTTGGCGTGAACCAATCCGGCACTAAAGCAGTTCATCCTGATCGTGAAAACTGGCTGCAAAATGAGGCTTACAGCAGTTTCATTAGCGTTCTGCGGGGCTTTTAGACATTCAACCCGTCGCGACAGACGATATAGCGAAGGGGTAGTGTAGCAAGGCTCCAATGGGTACACTGGCAATAGCAACGTGGGGATAAACCTTCTGCTGTTAAGCACCCAATTGACATCTTGCTGCTCTATGCTACTTAAACCTTTCCTGACGGTGGGTCTCTTGACGATCGCCTCTTTAACATTGCCCCCAGTGGCACATGCCTCCGAGTCCCGGCCAGCATCAGCAATAACGGCTCAAGCTGAGACAACGCCGACTTCGCAACAGATCTTAAACGCCTGTGCCCAAAACCAGGCTGAAACGTTGCCCAATCCTTTTACAGACGTCCCACGCCAACATTGGGCCTTTAAAGCCGTTGTAACGCTACATTACTGCGGTGCCAACAGACAGGCAGCACTTTCTCGCATGACTGAGCAGCCTACGGAGCAGCAGTCCCCCAACAAGACGCAGTAGGGGAACCAGTACTGCTCATCAATTTCGCTGTATCTACCGGAGCGACCTTGCCAACGGATGTATCCTTCATTGACCCAACCTGCTAACAGAAGAAACCAGAGATGCTGAACAAGCGCCCGTTCGGTTTGCTAGTGATCGTGTTTTATAAGTGCTTTGTTGCGTCACTCCTTGCCGTTACTTCGATCGCGCTACTATTAGCTCTGCGAAATTACGATACGTTAGCAAATTTTTCTGATGCGTACACGATCGAAGGAAAAACACATTTAATTGATTGGGTTTTGGATAAAATTCTGAATCTTAACCCTAGAACTCTGCAATTTAGTGGCGTCGGTGCGGGAATCTACTCCCTTCTAACCGCGATCGAAGCCGTTGGTTTATGGTACGAAAAACGATGGGCGCATGTGCTAGTTTTGTTTCTCGTTGGCATCAGCATTCCGCCTGAAATCTATGAAATAATTTATGGCATCACATTGGTTAAAGTGATTGTTTTTATCATTAATATCGTTGTGTTCTGGTATCTCCTTAGCCATTTTCCCAAAGCAAAACATTCTTAGAAAAACATCAAGAAAGCCTGGTTAAACTAGAGCCACGCAGGTTTTAATCAGACAGTTTCATCTAGGTCTTTTCCAGTAGAAATCGCTGTTCCATCCCAAATTTCTGATTCGGAAAAGCCCAATTCAAGAAAATCATCTTTGCGCAAGTCTGCCTCGTTCGCGCAAAAGAATTCATCGAGCGGTGGCGGCTCGATCGTCGTTCCAGCCAGCATGGCATGAACCTGACCACGATGATGAATTTGATGCTGAAATAGATGAGCTAACAATCGTGAAAGCGTCTCCGTTTGAATGCCCTGAGATCGCGGCACGAGCACTGGTTGATCAACGATTTCATCTGTAAGCTGTTTGCACAGTAAAATAAGTCGCTGATCAACTTCGCGCTGCGCTTTTTGTAGCTCGATACACGTATCTAATGGCTCTTCAGGCTCAAAGAATTGCCACGCTTCAGGGTGAGGTGGTTGATGGTTACGCTGGCGTTCCAGTGCATCAACGTAGTACCAATCAACGGTCAGAATGTGATTGAGTGTTGCCTTGATAGAAGGAAAGAAACTCGTTCTCGTTGCCAAAAAATCAATCTGACTCAGGCAACTACACGCTTTGAGCAACCGATAGTTTGCCCAAGCATTGTTATACGCCATCGTCAGAAAGTGATGCGCGATCGAGGCCATAGAACGACACTATTAGCTAGAAATTGCCATGTTTCTCATTGGCCGTTTTCAATCGCTCCAGAACATCGCTGACCGAAAGGGCACCCAGTTCACCAGAAGCGCGGGTACGGATACTCAACGCGTTGGCTTCCACTTCTTTTGCACCCACAACGGCCATCACCGGGATTTTATCTTTTTCAGCATTGCGGATCAATTTACCAAGGCGATCGCCGCTCGTATCAACCTCTGCACGAATGCCGATCGCGAGCATCTGGTTAACCACCTGTTTTGCAAACGGTAGCTGGTCTTCACTCACCGCTAGCAGGCGTACCTGAATGGGAGCCAACCACACCGGGAAATCCCCGGCATACTCTTCGATCAAAATCCCAATCAGGCGTTCCAGCGAGCCAAACGGCGCACGGTGGATCATCACAGGACGCTTGCGAGTGCCATCTTCCGCTACGTACTCCAGGTCAAAGCGTTCAGGCAAATTGTAATCAACCTGAACGGTGCCAAGCTGCCACTCACGATCGAGCGCATCGTTAAACATGAAATCAAGTTTGGGACCGTAGAAGGCCGCTTCGCCAATGCCTTCAAAATGTTCCATGCCGATCTTTTCAACCGCATGCCGAATCGCGCTCTGAGCTTTATCCCATGCTTCATCAGAACCAATGTACTTATCAGAATTCGGATCGCGAAAGCTCAGTCGGGCTCTAAACGCATTGCCAAGTTGCAAGGCCTGAAACACCGATTGAATCAGATCCACAACTTTGAGGAATTCGTCTTCAAGCTGCTCTGGGGTCACAAATAAGTGGGCATCGTCTTGGGTAAAGCCGCGCACTCGCGTTAAGCCGCCCAACTCACCGGACTGCTCATAACGGTAGACCGTACCAAACTCTGCCAGTCGCATGGGCAATTCTCGATAAGAGCGCAGCTCACTCTTATAAATCTGGATGTGAAACGGGCAATTCATCGGCTTGAGCACAAAGCCCTGCTCTAGCGCTGCGGCCTCCTCATCCTCTGCCATGAGCGGAAACATATCTTCCTTATATTTCTGCCAGTGCCCAGAGGTTTTGAATAAATCAACCCGAGAAATATTGGGCGTTACAACGGGTAGATACCCTCGCTTGAGTTGTTCTGCCTGTAGAAATTCTTGAAGGGTGGTGCGTAGCACAGTCCCTTTAGGAGTCCAGAGCGGCAACCCCGGCCCTACAAGGTCAGAGAACACAAACAGCCCCAACTCTTTACCCAGCTTTCGGTGATCCCGCTTCAGGGCTTCTTCTTTACGGCGCTTGTACTCAACTAATTGGGCATGCGTTTCCCAGGCAGTGCCGTAGATACGCTGGAGTTGCGCTTTGGTCTCATCGCCGCGCCAGTAAGCCCCAGCGACGCTTTCCAACTCAAAGGCATCTGCGTTTAAGTCAGCCGTGTTCTCAACATGAGGACCGGCACACAGATCCCACCATTGGTCACCCAAGTGATAAAGGGTAATCGGTTCTTCCAGTCCCTCTAAAATTTCCAGCTTGTAGGGCTCGTTGAGTGCCTGAATGCGCCGCTTTGCTTCGTCTCGGCTCACCTCTTCACAAGTCACAGGCAATTTGCGGTTGATGATCTTCGTCATCTCCTTCTTGATAGCCTTAAGATCCTTCTCAGTAAAGGGTTCTGGACTATCAAAGTCATAGTAGAAGCCAGTCTCAATCCAGGGGCCGATCGTCACCTGCGCTTTGGGAAACAGCTTTTGAACAGCCATTGCCATCACATGCGACATCGTGTGGCGAATCTTCTTAAGAGGCTCAGATTCGCTGGTGCGCGGCAGATAGATCTTTTCTGGTTGGTCGGGCTTTTCTGGTTGGTCGGGATGAGATTCGGAAGCAGGCATGGAGGATGACATTAATGAATGTAAGGTCAAAACGGTGGACGAGAGCCTGGAAAACCACGGATGATATTTTGAGGCTGAATCTTGACCGCTCTACAGCGCTAAGAAGCTGCTACAGGACAATCGCGATCGACGTTCTTAGTCTAAAGCTTCAGTCTAACGTTCGTTGCGCCCAACCTATAGAGGCAGAGGTCTCGTCTCTATCTTACTGATCCCGTTCTAGCCATTGCGGTTTTGCATTACTTAAAGATATGTAAAGAAGGTTTACGAACCTGAGAAAACGCTAAAATAGAGAAACGGATTTAACAGATTAAATTAAGTGATGTTTGATTCAGACTCACCGAACTCGGGTTTGCTTCGCTCGATTCTAGAGCCGCTGCTAGAAGATTTTCAGTACTGGTTTCAGCGATCGCGATTGCTTCTGGAAACAGAACCACTCCCGTTTTTAAGTACGGATAAGCGCGCCGACTTGCTGGCACGCGTTGCCAATGCACAGCAAGAGGTCAGTACGGCGCAGATGCTGTTCAAAGCGATGGACGGCCAAGTTGGGATTGAGACATCTGCCATGAAACCTTGGCATGACCTGGTTGCAGAATGTTGGCAGGTCGCGGTACGGTTCAGAATGCAGGAAGCGAGTGAAAAAAATATTAACGGACTGTAGAGGTTGGTCAGTTGCCAGGTAGCATCAATGATCCAGGCAACCGTTTGATTGCGATCTGTTTTGTTGGATGCACCCTGCCCGATAAGAACTCCTGTTTACCCCTTGAAACATCCATAAAAATACACGGTTGTAGTTTTTTACTAACGCTACGCATTCTGAGGAAGCCCTATGTTATTACATCTGCTTTACATCATTGCCTTTACAACACTTGCTTTTCTGGCTGTCGGTAATTTAATCCGCAATTTAATGACGTTAGGCGCGGATTCGCAGCGCACTCAGCCACCCCGAGGTTGGTCACAGGCGGGCAGTTCAAGGCTGCAAGCAGTGCCTCATCCAGAGTTTTTGGATACATCTGGAAATGTGATCAACGAGCCGCTTCTCGTCATGCGATCAATGAGTGTAGAAGATGCTCGCGAACAGTTGGATGCACTCTATGAATCGTCCCCAGGAGCAAACCCCTCAGGAGCCAGCGATCGCCGTGAGGACCCCTAAGCCATTCAAGTGATTGAACTCAGACGATCTGATTCGATCGCGACGGATGGTTTAGATCTACTGTAGAGAAGTAAACTTTCACGCTCAGGCGATTCATGTCTGAACCTTCTGAAGCGCATTCTTCAGACCTTCCCCAGGCAGCGCAAAAAGAGACGGCTGCTGCTCTGGCTAAGCCAAACGGCGAAAATGCTGACGGCGAAACGTCTTCATCGCCTGTCTGGCAAGATCTTACGTCATCTTTAACTAATTGGCAGCGGTCTGGCCCTATTCGTTGGCTGACCACTAGCCTTACCTCCTGGTTTAGCGTCAGCGAAGACAAAGTTGTTGAGATCTTAGAGCAAGTGCGGTCTGAGTTGCCAACGACCGAAGCTCTACTGGTTGGCAAGCCTCAAGCAGGCAAAAGTTCGATCGTGCGTGGCCTGACTGGGGTATCGGCAGATATTGTCGGTCAAGGGTTTCGCCCCCATACGCAGCACACCCAGCGCTACAGCTATCCGACTAATGACCTGCCACTGCTGATTTTTACCGATACGGTTGGCTTAGGCGACGTCTCTCGGGACACTGGAACCATCACGCAAGAGTTGTTGGGTGAACTGCAGCCAGACGAAAATCGCCGCGCCAGAGTTCTCATTCTGACAGTGAAGATCAACGACTTTGCCATTGATACGCTGCGTCAAATTGCTGGTCAACTCCGCAAGCAGCATCCAGAAGTACCCTGCTTGCTAGCCGTGACCTCTCTCCACGAGCTGTATCCCAAAGAACTGACCGATCATCCAGCCTATCCGCCTGAGACTGAGACCGTTACCCGATCGTTTGCCGCACTGCAGGAGTCCTTTAAGGGGCTGTACGACCGCGCTGTGATGATTGACTTCACCCTGGAAGAAGACGAATTTAACCCAACGTTCTACGGGTTAGAAGCACTGATTAACGCGCTAGCCGACCTTTTGCCAGAAGCAGAAGCTCGCGCTATGCATCAACTTCTAAACGATCGTGCTGGAGAGAAACTGGGTAATTTGTACCGCGATGCAGGCCGTCGCTACATTCTGCCGTTTGCCATCATGGCGGCAACGCTTGCGGCGGTTCCTTTGCCCTTTGCAACCATGCCCGTCCTCACAGCGCTACAGGTTTCCCTGGTCGGTTTGTTAGGGCAACTTTATGGACAAACGTTGTCTCCATCCCAGGCAGGTGGTATCGTCAGCGCGATCGGGGGTGGCTTTTTGGCACAGGCGATCGGGCGCGAATTGATCAAATTTATTCCTGGCTTTGGCAGCGTCATTGCCGCCTCGTGGGCAGCCGCCTACACTTGGGCACTGGGTGAAGCTGCTTGCGTCTACTTTGGCGATCTCATGGGGGGGAAGACACCCGATCCTAAACGCATTCAACAAGCCATGAATGAATCCTTCGCGGCAGCCAAAGAGCGGTTTAAGCAGAAGTAGGGACGTTCCATGGAACGTCCACGGCGGTTGTTTTTAAATGCCCAATCGCTGGTAGATCTGGTCGAGGTGCTTCAGGTGATGCTGGGGGTCAAAACAACCTTCAACCTCTGCGGCAGACAGATACTTGGCCACACGCTCGTCCTGGCTGATCAGAGCATGAAAATCGCCATCTGTCTTGTTCCAGGCTTGATGGGCGCAAGATTGAACCACTGCATAGGCGTCTTCGCGACTCATGCCTTTCTCCACCAGCGTTAGCAGCACCCGTTGACTGAAAACAACCCCACCATAAAGGTTCATGTTGCGCATCATCGTGTCAGGGTAAACCAACAGATGTTTGACCAGGTCTGTAATTTCGACCAGCATGAAATGGGTCAAGATACAGGCATCTGGCAAAATGACACGCTCCGCTGCACTGTGTGAAATATCGCGCTCATGCCAAAGTGCCACATTTTCTAACGCAGTGCTGGCATGACTGCGAACGACTCGCGCCATACCTGTCAAGCGCTCAGAGCGAATCGGGTTGCGCTTGTGAGGCATGGCAGAAGAGCCTTTTTGCCCCTTAGCAAAATATTCTTCAACTTCTAGAACATCGGTGCGTTGGAGGTTACGAATTTCAACCGCAAAGCGTTCGATCGAGGCAGCAAGCAACGCCAACGTCTGCACGAACGCCGCATGTCGATCGCGCGAAACGACTTGTGTGGAAGCGGTATCTGGCTCTAAACCAAGATTTTGGCAGGCAATTGCTTCCACTTGAGGGTCAATATTGGCATAGGTACCCACCGCACCAGAAATTTTGCCGACTGCAATGTTGCGCTTTTGCTGACAGAGGCGATCGCGGTGACGCAAGACTTCTGCCAACCAGCCAGCCAGCTTAAAGCCAAAGGTAATCGGCTCGGCATGAATACCGTGCGATCGCCCAATCATAATCGTGTTGCGGTGCTGCTGTGCCTGGTATCGAATCGCTTGAATCAGGGACTCAAGCTGCACCATTAAGACATCCAAACTGGCAACCAATTGAAGCGCCAGAGCCGTATCCAGCACATCAGAACTGGTTAGGCCAAGGTGAATGTAACGCCCTGCATCGCCCACATACTCGTTGACATTCGTGAGGAAGGCGATCATATCGTGGCGGACTTCTGCCTCAATTTCCAGCACACGCTTGGGGTCAAAGTTTGCCTTTGCCTTAATTTCTGCCACGGCCTCCGCTGGGATGGCACCTAACTCTGCCTGTGCCTCACAAACGGCAATTTCGACCTGTAACCAGGTCTTCAGCTTGTAGGTATCTGTCCACAAAGCGCCCATTTCGGGCAAGGTATAACGCTCAATCAAGGTTCGTGTCGCCCAGCACAACCGCTCTATTGTACAACCGTCGCTCAACGGATTAATGCCGTAAGTTTACGGCAATCGCCCGACGACTTCATAATGTCTTTGCTAAACATCTTTGAATCGTCATCTATCTTACGGTGGAAATTGGGTACTTTGTGAACGGGCGTTTCTCTTCCTAAACGTCTGGTACACCGTTGCTTCTGGAGCCACCGCAATGCGCCGTCCCCCTCAATGCCGCACAATCTCCGGTTGGGTCAAACAAATAGCCACGCTTGCAGGCTGTACAGGTATTTTGCTCAGCTCACCGATCGCCCATTCACCCCTCACTGCCAGTACGTTAAGTACGGCTAGCGATCGAACCATCCCTCAGAACGCGCTGGCAAGCACGAGCACCATTCGCCTCGAAATCCACCTTAATCGTCGCCAAGCTATCCTTTACCAGGGCAACACGCCAATCAAACGCTATCCGATTGGGACTGGACGGCAAGGGTGGGAAACCCCTGTTGGCACTTTTCGTGTCATGCAAATGAAGCGCAATCCCGTCTGGATCAGCCCTTTCACCAATAAACGTATTGCTGCGACTGATCCCCAAAACCCACTGCGCGGCTACTGGATTGGCTTCTGGACAAACGGCACCAACTGGATTGGCTTTCACGGCACACTAGATGCTAGCACCGTAGGCAAAGCAGCGTCTCACGGTTGCATCCACATGCATGACGGTGATCTTAAAGACCTTTATTCAAAAGTCAGCTTAGGCACGCCAGTAAGAGTGTTGCCATAAAACCGCTTATCGTTAGGACACGTTGAGTACTGAGGAAAGCTCACACATGAGTGGTGTCAAAGGGCTGCTTGGGATTGGATTGCTCGCGATCGCCCCTTATGCAGGCTTCGCAAACCTTCCGCTATGGAGTGTGCCGTTGCTCGCCTTACTCTTCACTGCTGCTTACATTCAAAGCAAGTGGTATATATGGAGCAGCTTATTCCAACAGCAGAATCGCAAACTGTATCAATCTCTGCTGGTTACCTACCTGATTCAAGCGGTTGTCGTAGGCATCTTCTATTTGCTCGGAAGTGGAGCCGCACGGTTATTCAATCGGTAAGCCTTGGAACCTCGTGATCCCTGTTTCGTACAGCATCATGATCTTACTTGGACTGGCATGACGAGGTAGGTCATTTTGATACTGCCCAATGGGGTGACGATCGCCGGACTCGTAGCGGTATTCAACTGGATTTGGATTTCGGTGGTGGCGATCGTCTTCAAGCCATCCATCAGGTACTTCACGTTAAACGCCACATCCAGGTCGTCGCCTGTAATTTGAGCCGGAATGGTTTCTTTACCGCTACCAACGTCCTGAGCATCCACCGACAGCGAAAGTAGCTGGCTATCACTGTCTAGCGTCAGTTTGACAATGTTATTCTTCTGGTCTGCCAGAACGGCAATCCGCTCTAAAGCGCTTAGCAAGAGTCGCCGTTCAGCCGTAATTTGGCGCGAAAACTGACGTGGGACTAATTGACGATAGTTAGGATACTGACCTTCCAGCAGACGGCTGGTCAGACGTTGATCAGTCCACTCAAAGACCACCTGGCTTTGGTCAAAATGGACAGCCACATCGCTACCCGTTTGGCGTTCCAGCATTTTGGTCAATTCTTGCAGCGCTTTAGCTGGGATGGTGACATCCAGCATCTTTTCGGGAGCCTTTGTAGACTTGGTACTTCCTTCAGTCGGTTCGGCATTGACGGTTTGCACCACGGTGAGGCGATGGCCGTCCGTTGCAGCAAACTCTAAGCCATCGGCCTGCATGGTCAGGTGAACCCCAGTCAGCACTTGCTTCGTTTCGTCACTGCTGGCGGAAAACAACGAACTCCGCAGACCTTCAATCAAGCTCTCAACGGGTAGGTGGGCAACTTCGCCTCCTTCCACCACAGGCAATTCGGGAAACTCGTCAGCGGACATCCCCCGCATCTGGTAGCGACCCGAAGCGCAGGTTAGTGTGGTCAAAAAATTCGCATCTGTGGTTTCGTCATTCCCATCCTCCAGGGTGATATCGCCCTCTGGCAAACGTGAGACGATATCCGTCAAGAGTTTAGCCGGTAAGGTTAGCTTTCCACCCGCAATGACATCAGCCGGGAAGCTGGTCTGGATGCCGAGGCTAAGGTCAAATGCGCTGAGCCTGATTTGCTGAAGCTCTTCGTCGGCATCCAACAGGATGTTTGCCAAAACCGGATGGCTGGGGCGAGACGAAACAGCACGGCTGACGAGGGAAAGGTTAGTGCTGAGGCTGTTTTGAGAGCAAACCAGTTTCATGGGAGTTGACCTTTGCGTTAGGAGAGCAGGCGTTGGGGGATAAGTAGCATGGAGGGTGATCGAAGCTTGGGGCAAAAAGCGTGGAATTAGGAAAAGCAAACGCTATCTGTAGCGTGTTGAGAGCGTTGTCTGCGTATGTTAGCACCCTTGTTTTGAACAATCTACCCCGTTTTTATAAGCGATTTTTTGGCTTGTCTACGATCCGGACTTAAGTAATTCTTATTTAAACAGTAGTAGTAGGGGCTGTGGAAAATGTGGAGAAACGTATGAACTTCGACTGGCCAATTCTTTGAGCCCACTTTAAACCTGTGGAAAACTTGTGGAAAAACTGGCGATCTTTTCACAGAGTATTTATACTTATTCACCTTTTCCACGATCAGGGCGGGTTATGTACAAGTTTTCCACATCGTTTTCCACAGAAAAGTTTAAGGTTTTCCACACGGGTTCGATCGCTTTACAAAGCGCAATCAAAAATCTTGATAAAAATTTATATTTGACCAGAGGGTGACGAAACTTCTCCACACCCTCCCCGCGAAGCACCGATAAGTGGGGCTGATCGATGAGCATTTTTAGCATGCCAAACGGTGGCGAAGGTAAATCCTTCGCCACCAATGTGTGATCGCATCACGCAAGGGTTGGCTCGATGGTTAAACGGGCTTGATGGTAGTAGATGCTGCGGTTGCTGATAGCTTGATTACCATTGGTGCATCCGTGACGCCAAGGGTGAGTTGTGTCGGTGCTGCGAACGTTGCAACCGGAGCCGTTGATTGATTGGGCGCGTACGCAACTGCCTCACCTAAAGCCGTATTGAAGTTCAATGTAACCGTCTGGCTAACGGCTTGGTCTGTACTGGGGACTTCAAGCCAAAGAACGAGGTAAAAGTCACCATTGCTCTTTTCGAGAAGTGTGTGGTGCAGGTTTTGAGTGTTGCCACCAATGGAGTAGTTGAGCGCACCCAACGTTGTGGCTGTGGTGATGGCTGCCGTTGTGGCTGCTGTGGTGGTGGTTGCCGCTGCTGTTGTCGCTGCTGTTGCTGTGGTGGTTGCTGCTGTCGTAGTAGCTGGCGGTGGATCGTTGAGCAAGCTAATCAAGTTTTTCAGCGCGGTATAGGCAGGCTTGGGAGTGCCATCACTACGAAGTAGCCCGTAATTGTTTTCGCTGTTGTTAGGGTCGGCTTTTTGGTCAAACAATTCATACGAGAAGGTGCGAGAAACCCCCTGATTGAAGCTTTCTAAAAAGAGTCGCGGAATGTACTTACCCTGCACGGTTTCGGTGACGGGACGATCGGACGTAGCGCTGCCAGTGGAGTAGCCGACCTCGGTTGCCATCATTGGCTTCGTGCCAAAGGGAGTCGATCGTAGTGTGTAGTCTTTTGCAAGGCTACCGTCGCCCGGATTTTTAGGATTGTTATAAGGATGGAAACTGCCGTAATCAACCCACTGACTCAGATCGCCAACAGCACTACTTGATGTGGAGTAGACAAACGAAGGGCCAATGATGGGGATTTTTGCGGTGGCTGGGTCAGATTTAAGTGCCGTATAAACGTCTCGCGTAAAATCGCGTAGATAGCTGATCCAGGCATTACCTGTCACAGGCTGCCCGTTGCGACTGTAAACGAAAAGACTGGAGAACAGGTCAAATTCATTTAAGATTTCGACGGCTTCGACTCCGGTGGAGACAAGGTTCTTGACAAAGTTGGCAACCGTATAGCCAGGGGGCTTAATGTCGTAAGAGGCATCGGGACCAATACCAATATTAGGGTCAATGACCAACGTTGATTTAATGCCCAGACTTCCCAATTCGTTAATGTGTTGAATCCACGTGGGGTCACTTCCGCCATCCCGAATATGATGAATTCCCAGGTCAAGCAAGCTCTGCTTGACTAAGGCGTAGTTGCCGTAGGTGGTGTCGTAGTAACGAATGTGGGTGTTGACGCCGATCGAATCCACAAAGGCACTAGCACTCTTCGCTGGTTCACCAGTGGCAAAGGCAAGGGTGCTAACGCCCTGAAAGAGCTGACTGGCAGGAATAATGTCTTTGACTTGCGTTGGACTGGACCACAGCAATTGAGCCGTCGCACCACCCGTATTGTCGTAGTATTCCAGCTTGATATCGGTGGCTTGCCCGGCGGTGAGAGCGATTGAACCACTATTTTCCGTTACATCATGATCGGTCCAGTTATCAATCAGTAATTGACCATTGACCCATAAACGAATGCCGTCATCCGATCGCGTGTAAAACGTGTAAATCTCTGACGTTTTTGCTACGACTTGCCCAGTCCAACGTACCGCAAAACCATCGGCGGGCACGATAGAATTTGGAGCGTTCACTCCCCACGCAAAATTTACGGTTGGGTCGATCTCTGACCACTTCAAATTGGCAAAATCTTTGCCCTGGTAATACTGTGCTCGCAGCCCATTCTGGTTTGTGACAGCGACAGAGGCTGTTGCCGCAGCGGTGGTTGGAGTGCTGCTACTAGCGGTAAGGCTGCTTGTAGAATTAGCTAAACTACCCGTTTGAGTGGTAAGGGTAGGGGTAGTGACTGCGTTAGTGTTGATAGTTGTACTCAGATCAGAGCTGCTCGTTGCAACTGCGACGTTTGAATCTGACACTGGTAATTTCCCTACTAAACGAACTTGACGTTAATTAGCCTTCCCAAAGCAACAAATTGCTGAACCAGTACATCCTGGGTAGTTTGTATTGATCGGCTATTACGGAGTGAGCTGTTTGTCGGGAACACACGAAGTTAGTCAAAGGGATCTATGGGTTGAATCTGATGAGCGATCGCCAAAAAGTCGTCATTGTGATGCTGGATCATGTCTCAAGATGAAACGCCAGCGGTCTGTCCGGCGGCTGCAATAAACTGCAACATCCGCGACTATTTCTACCATGAGTTTTCACAAATCTCAACCCCTGGAGAGACGTGACGCTTACAAACGCTTATTTTTGAGCAAGTATTTATATACCCTTTTGACACTCAAAATTGATTTCTTCCATCGCAAATTTTGAGTCATCGCTCATTATTTGCTGGCAAGAAAAATGAGCGATGAGAGCTTTTTTTCAGCCTGAAAGCAGCTAAGAGACGTGGTTTCCTGCTTGAGGCTAAATAAATGTAATTTTGAAATTGGCTTCGTGGGCTTAGGAACATCTTGAGCCAACTTGGTCGTTTTTCCACAGTTGTTGGCTCCTAAGTAAGCAATTTTCTTCATGAGGGGCTTCACGAAAACTTTAAGTGAGCTTTATATTGACTTCGGTGCTTGCTTTCACTATTTAACGAACGAAAAACAGCGCTTTCCTCTACTTATTTTTCGCGTGCTGTGTCCGCAGCTAAACGTTCTGTTCAATGAGTCTGCTGTCTGCGCAGAACCTCTTTGTTGAACCCATTTGTTGGACGTTTGATGATGGGTGATCCGCTCGTTGCAATGGTAGACATCCGTCGCTGTAGAGGTACTTGGACGATCGCATCATCAATATCATAAAGGTATATTCAATCGAGGCTATTGATAGTGCCTAGAACTGTTTCTGAACCGCTATCTCCTGCAGAATTAGCGTCGCCTCATTCTATGCGTGATTCTGCTCCGCGTTTGTGGATGCCTGAGCGTGTTTTGTTCACACCTTCCGCCCTGGACTTGCCGTGGGGGCAGCAAATTTTGTCCCGGGTGCAGACCCTTGATTTACCCGTCGAAACCCTGCCGCGCGATCGCCTGACAGGATTACGGGGTGAGGATGAGCGAGAGACCTACGCGATCGCCAAGCGTACCCTTGCCGTTGTGGTTGCTCCACCCAGTCAATTCAAACTCAGCCCTATTCCGCCCTCAGCCGATTGGCAGTTTCACCTGGCAGAGGGCTGCCCTGCCCATTGTCAGTACTGCTATCTTGCTGGGAGCTTACAGGGGCCACCTGTGATTCGTGCCTATGCCAACCTGCCGCAAATTCTCGAAAACCTGGCTGCCTATGAGCGCCCTGGTCAAGCGACCTCCTATGAAGTGAGTTGCTACACTGATCCGCTTGGCATTGAGCATTTAACGGGTAGTTTAGCCGAGTGTATTCGCTACTTTGGTACTCGTCCTGAAGCTCATTTGCGTTGGGTATCGAAGTTTGACGGCGTGGATCATCTGCTCGATTTGCCTCATAACGGCCATACGCGCTGCCGTGTGAGTGTGAATGCAGCCCCGATCGCCCAGAAGCTTGAAGGCGGTACAGCCTCTGTTACCAAACGCTTGCAGGCACTAAGAAAGCTGGCCCTGCCGCGATCACAGGGTGGCGGCGGTTATCCGATTGGACTGGTCCTTGCCCCGATTATGCCGATTGACGATTGGCAGACGCATTACAGCCAGTTGTTTGACGCGATCGAGACCGCGCTGGATTTTGATTGTGACCTGACCTTTGAGTTGATTTCTCACCGCTTTACGCCAGGTTCTAAGGATGTGCTGCTGAGTTGGTATCCCAAGACCACGCTTGATTTGGATGAGTCTACCCGTAGCGTCAAGCGCAACAAGTTTGGTGGCACTAAGTTTGTTTATCCCGCTGAGACAATGAAGATGCTGCGTCGCTTTTTTGAGCAAGAAATTGCCCGACGCTTCCCGCAGGCGAACGTCCTGTATTGGACGTAAGGGCAGGATGGAAGAAAGCAGGGGAAGAGGAGGGGAAGAGGAGGGTAGGAGGACTGATAACTGCGCTCAGCTCAAAACTCAAGGCTTCTCCGGCCTCCTTTCTGCTATTAACTCGTTGTAGATAGTGATGGTTTCGGCGTTGACTCGTGAAACATTCAGCCAGTCGAGATTCTGACGCGATCGCGTTTTCCATGCATTCAACAACTCAGGATCACGCAGCAATGGGGCGATCGCGCCTGCTAGTGCGGGTGGATCGGCTGGTGGTATAAGGATGCCTGCTTTGCCACCGTCCAGCGCTTCGGGGATGCCATCAACATTGCTGGCGACGATCGCACATCCAGCTTCTCGTGCTTCTGAGAGCACTAAGCCGAATGGTTCCTGACGGGATGCCAGGACAAAAATATCGGTTGCGTGCAGGTAGCGCTGTGGTTCTGCCTGATAGCCTTCAAAGTGAATGCGGTCTGCAACGGCTGTAGCTTTTGCCTGTGCCTCAAATTCAGCGCGATCCGGGCCATTGCCAATCAAGTAGAGATGCACGTCAAGGAACTCTGCTGCCAGTGTCTCAAACGCAGCAATCAGGTCGGCAATGCCTTTGCGGTGATACATGCCAGCCAGCGTGGCGATTGCGGGACGTTGCAGAGTGACAGCAGGTAACTCGGATAATCGCTCTCGCGGGCTTCCCAGAGTGCCGTTGCGGATGACCCTGAGCTTAGACTGCGGAATGCCTCGTCTTGCCATAGAGTCGGCGACCGATTGACTCACGGCAAGGACGCGATCGGCCAGTCCCATTAAAATAGCGCTGCGCTGAAACTCGTTGTGTACGGTAGACATCAGTCCGTAACGAGCGTTGCCCCGTAATGCCCACGACAAAACCATCCCCGTCATCATGTGAGCGTGGATAATCTCTGGCCGCATGGTTCGCACCAGTGTCTGATACTGCTTGGCTGCTTGAAGCAGGGTGAGCGGTTGGCGGCGCTGGTCAAGCAGAACGTGTTTGACACCATAACGAGTTAAGAGTCGATCATACTCTCCTCCCCCAGATGCAACGGTAACCGTATGTCCCGCTTCTGCCTGTAAGCACGCCAGATCAACCGCCACGTTGACAATGCCGTTGCCAATTTCCTGAATGTGGTTGAGGAGGTGGAGAATACGCATGGGGAGTGGGGAGGCGGAAGAGGCAGAGGGAGCGGAGGAGGCAGGGGAAGCCAGTAGGTAGAGAGTTTTGAGTTTTGAGTAGCGCTTTGTGCCGCTACGCTAGAGAGTTTTGAGTTATCAGCGGATTCAAGACGGAAGCAAGCCACAGCAGTCAGCCTTTTAGCCTTTATCCTTCATCCCTTATCCTTCATCCCTCATCCCTAACCTTCTGCCTCCTGCCTTCTGCCTTCTCCCTAACCAGCTTGAATTGCTTGGAGTGGCGTGAGTTTTGCCAGCACGTCAATGTATTGTTCGGTTACGCGATCGACCGAAAATTCCTGGGCACGTTGACGAAGAACTTCCGGGGCGATCGGAGCTTCTAGCGCTTCTAAGATGCCTTCTGCCAGTGCTGCCGGGTTGTTCACAGGCACGAGTTTGCCGTATTTCCCACCGTCTAAGATTTCAGCAGGTCCACTGGGGCAATCGGTGGAGACGATCGAGGTACCTGTTGCCATTGCTTCGGCGACCACATTACCAAAGCCTTCAAAAATGGAGGACAGGGCAAAAATGCTGGCATGAGCCATGTAAGCGTAGGGATTTTCGGCAAAACCAGGGAGTGCGACGTCGTCTTGTAGTCCCAATTGGTGGATCTGGGCTTCCAGCTTGGCCCGATCTTCTCCTTCTCCCAGGATCATGAGCCGAGCCGATCGCTGTCTGCGCACGATCGCGAAGGCATCAACAAGCGTTGGAAAGTCTTTTTGGCTCACCAGTCGCCCTACGCCTAAAATGACGGGTGGTTCACCGGGCGCAAACCAGGGGTGGTTAACGGGCTGTTGCATTTTTGCAAGCACAACGGGTGTCACCACAGGATTGTAAATCACGCGAATGGTGTCTGCTGGAATGCCTGTCAGCCTGGCAACATCCTCTGCCACTCCTTTAGACGCGGCAACAATGGCATCAGCCCAGGGGTAAAACAGGCGCACCAGTTTGGGTCTAATCCGCCCGATCGTGTTCGGCTGGTGATCTCGAAACTGTTGTGAAAGGTTCGTTTGCACGCACATCACAATCCGGGTGGACACTCCCGCTAGCCGCTGTGCCCAGGTCGCAGAGCTGAGTATATCCAGTGCCGAAAAGAGGACAGATGGCTGTTCCTGTTGTAAGTAGCGACGCAAGGCAAAGGTTTTTGACACCAACAGCGGCGATCGTGCCTTCAAGTTCACAATCCGAATGGAAGCAGGCACCGTGTCCAGGTAGGCTCCTTTCGTTTCTGCCAGAACGAGATCGACTGGAAAGCCTCGCTCAGCAAGACCTTCGGCCAGGTGTAGCATGGCACGCTCGGCACCCCCTCCTTCGAGGGCGGGGAGAAAGACGCTGAGGGTTGAGTGGGTGGAGTTGTGGGACATGGGGATGAGGGATGAAAGGATGAAGGCTAAGGGCTAAAGGCTAAAGGCTAAAAAATTGACGCCTTCTAACCACCAACAACGTTCCGCAGTACATGGTCAATTTGTTGGCGAATTTGATCTAAGGCAAAGCGTTGACTAGCTATGATTTGAGCCGTTTTGGCGATCGTCCTGACTTCGTCTGGATGACTGCGGCAGTGGGCGATCGTGGTTGCTAGAGCTTTGACATCGCCAGGAGGGACTAGCCAACCTGTTACATCTGGCTCGACCAGTTCGACAGCGCCACCAGAAGCAGAGGCAACGATGGGTTTGCCGCAGAGCATGGCTTCGGCAATGACGCGTCCAAAGGGTTCTGGTGCGGTAGAGGTGTGGGCCACCAGATTGCAGATGTGCATGAGCGGTACCACATCTGGGCGGAAGCCTAAGAATTTCACCCGCTGTTGCAGCCCCAGTGTTTCAACTTGCGTTTTGAGCGTTTGCACGTAGTCTTGTTCACCAAAGAGGGCATCCCCAACAAAAATCGCCGCCACATCTTCAGGGCTGTTAGCGATCGCTTCTAGCAAGATGTGTTGTCCCTTCCACGGTGACAGGCGACTAAAATGCCCAACGACAAATTGATCGTTCAACCCAAGCTGCTGCCTTAATTGGGCAACATCGACAGTCACATGTTGGTAGGCGGCTGGCTCAAACCCGTTATAAACAACCGTTACGATGTCCGCTCGTCCGCCTGCTTGGATAAAAGCCTCCCGACTTGCATGGGAGGTTGCAATGACTTGACTGGCGTAACGATTGGCGAGTGTTACTGCCAGACGGCGATTCGTGGCACTAAAGTGGTCGATCGACAGAATATCGTGCAGATGGTAGACCAGGGGACGACGGCTCAAAACACTTGCCAACGCACCGACGACCAGCGCTTTTTGCGTGTTGGCGTAAATCACATCATAGGAGCGGCTGAGCTGAGCCACCTTCATCACCATGGGCAACAGTTGACCCAGGCTTTGCAGCCCCTGCACCAGGCCACTTTCTTTCCGTACCTGTATAGGTTTTTGAGCAAGTATCTGCACGGGCACGCCATGCTGCTGCAGCGTGTTTTTGAAGGGACCATCCGTAAAGAGGCAGACCAGGCTGCGATCGCGATACGGTTGCACAATATCCAATAAACACAGTTCTGCACCAGCCAGTTCACCACTTTGGTCAAGAAAGAGAGTCTTCATGGCTTTGGCTGGGCTAGCCAGGTTGGGAGACGGAGCCGTTTTGGTCATGGAAGGTACGATCGCCTTGCCTAAAATCATCTGTCTTAACCCGGTAGTCATAGGCTGTTCAAGCCATTTATAGGTCAAATAACCGACACCAATCGGAATGGTTAGCAATAAGCCGATCGTGGTCGTATAGCCAGCGATCAGTAGCAAATGGGTCGCTACGATGAATTTCAACAGTAAAGATAAACAAAGGTAGTGTGTCAAATAAATGGAGTAAGAGGCATCCCCCAAAGACGTAAAAAATTTTAGTAAGCGATTATTCGCTTGATGGCGCGATCGTGTTAAGTCAAACGATGCGGCTCCCAAAACAATCAGCGCTGAAGGAATGCCGTAAGCCAGAATAGGGTTGATGCTGAGCGATTGTGTCGCTTGTGCAATACCAAAGAAAAGAAATAAAGTAGTGCCAACCAGGAGAAAAAAGATCTTTTCTTCTTTAAAAGACTTTCGTAAAACGAGCGAAGCAACCAGACATCCAGACGCGAACTCTAAGTTGTGTGGATTAAAAATAAATTGAATGAAACCGTATTGCTCCAGGTTTACCAGACTAGAAAGTTGGCTTAAAAAGAAGATAAGTGTGCCAGAAAGCCATCCTGCCAGCAGACGAAGCGAGTAGCGAGTCGGTAAAAAAATCGCAAGCGCAAACAGCAGGTAAAAGAGCATTTCATGGCTGAGCGACCAGCCTACAATTAAGATCGGAAAATGCTGCTGTGGGATGAGTAACAACGATTTGATAATCACGGACAAATCGCGCTCGTGGCCAGAGCCAGTCTCGGGTATGAGAAAGTAAATCGGCAGGATGACCAACGTGACCAACCAATACAGCGGATAAATCCGAATTAAACGCTTCAGAAGAAAGGGTTGTAAGCGATCGCGTCGCCCTATATCTGCCTGATGCACAAAGAAAATAATGAAGCCACTGAGAACAAAGAAAAAATCGACGCCTGCGCCACCAAACGCAAAAAGATTGCCGAAGAAGGATTGGCCTAGCTTTTCCTGGCTCAATTGAGTTGTGTGAAACAAGAGCACCAGCAGCGCAGCGATGCCTCGGCAAACCTGAATGCCATCCAGCCGTGGTTTGGACGGTTGCTGTAACGCTTCCGAACGGGCGCGATCGCTCATTCTGGTCTTGATCGTTGCGGTGCCACCATTGATGAACGATTTCATAGCCAATCCTCCTCACGCATGGTCATCTCCACCATCATTCGCCCGTCCCATCAGGTGGTTGCAACGCTTGATAGCGGTAATAGCGTTGGGCTGCCAGAGCAATGCCCGCAAAACCCCACATCACAACGCCTGACAGTGCCAGAGTTGAACTACCGAGCCCAATTTGGGCAAAGACGCCCAGACTGATGGCGCGCGAAGCACTCACAAACGAGTCAGACTGACTCTCTGTGCCGCGAAAGAGGCTAAAAAACAGCAGAATCATGCCACCGAGATAGGGAATCGTGCCGAACCAGCCCAGGTTGAACAGCATGGCTAAAATGCCGCTATCATTGCTTCCCAGACTGTCGTTGGTGAGAACAAAGCCCAACCCATTGCCAGGCACTTCTGCCAGCGCATCTCCCAAAATTTGCCCGTAGCCTTCCAACCGCTGGTTGTAGCTCACATCATTTTTCGTGTCCGAAAAGGTTTGTAAGCGTGCCGCGATCGCCCCCGAAAACGGCTGCATATTCACGAGTGGAATCACACAAACCGCCATCACTAGAATGGTGACAATCAGCCGCATTTGTAACTTGGGCTTGAGCGAGGGAATGTACATCACCACACCAACCGCCCAACCCAGCCAGGATGATCGCACCAGCGAGAGTAAAAATGATAGATAACCGACCCCGACTGCGGCGAAGCGCAAGGGGCTATGGCTACTAAACAGCAACAGCAGACCCGCCATCATTACAGTGGCAAACGGTCCCGGTGAATTCATCGTGCTAAAAACCCGCATGCCTAAAGGTTCGGGAGTGCCAAAGGCGATCGACTTGGAATTAATCAGCCAAAACCGATCCCATTCCGGTGCAATGAGGTACTGCATCACTCCGTATGCCCCGGTTAGCAGCACTCCCCACAAAAACACGCGCGTTAAATTCTGGCGATAGGCAGGGTAGTGTCGCCAATGAACAAACAGATGAAAGCCAAACAAAATGGGTGCAACCCAGTTCAATAACGGCACCACGACTGCTGTTGGTGGATATTTGATTAACCCAACCAGAAGACCATAGACCACACCTGCTGTTGACAAAATAAACGGCAAGCCATCCTGCTTTAAATAACGGGGCAAATAGCGAATAAACGTCAAGCCAGACAGCATCATCACCAAAAACGGTGCCAGCAGCACAGGGCTTGGATCAACCCATCCACTTTGAAAATCAATCAGACGCCGTACAAAAGGCGTTAAAAACGCAACCCACCAGGCAAAGCCAACGTAAAGAATGGGATAGCGCTGAAACAGAAGCAACCCAACCAGCAACGCCCCCGCTGGATAGGCCAACCGCAGTAAGCCACCCGCATGAGCCAGAATGCACAGCAGCGAAAAGGCAACCAACGCTAGCATCGCTGTCCACGCCAACGTTGGCTGTAAACCAAATTGGGGACGAGAGATAGGCGTGGTGGAGTCTGTTTGCATTTAGGGAAGGGAGTGGGGAGTGGGGAGTCGGGGAAGCAGTAGGGAGAAAGTTTAGAGTTTAGAGTTTAATCCGTTTTTAGTGGTTGGTTTTTAGCTGGAACAAGCGCTGCCTTTTCTCTCCTTCTAACAACTAACAACTAACAACTAACAACCCTTCCGTCTTCTGCCTTTTCACCTCAAAACGCTTCTGACTCATATCCCCTTATCCTTCACCCTCTCTTGCCGTCGCTCTTTCCAATCAATTTCATACAGCTTGACCTCTTTTAAAAAGATGTAGAAACTCCATAAGCCAGAAAGTGTAAAGCCTGCCATGCCTTGACGAAACATGCCGTACCAAAAATACTGCTGCACAAATTTGGCGGATGGTTTGAGCAGTAAGCGGAGCAGGCTAAAGCGGGTGCCTGTGCGATGAGCCTGCTGTGCATCCAGATCGGTGTAGCGATTGAAGCGGATGACCAGATCGCTGATATCGCGGAAGCCGTAGTGCCAGATGACTCCCGGCAACTTCACAACAGGTGCGTCCTTAATATCAGGGCCTTCATGTACCAATACATCTTTAATCCGAAAGACGGTTTTGTTGTAAAGACGGGTGTGGTATTCCGGGCGTGTGTCGAGCCACGTATCCCAAAAATCGCCAATACGAATGGCAGAAAAGGCATTGGCCGCGATCGTCGGTGCCTGTTTCCATGTCAACAACGACGTCGCTAAGGTTTGATCAACCACTTCATCGGCATCAATAAAGAAAATCCAATCATGCTTTGCGTGATCAGCGCCAAAATTGCGTTGCTTTGAGTAGCCAGACCAGGGATTGTGATAAACTTGGCAGCCCAAGTCTTGCGCAATCTGCACCGTTGCATCTTGACTCCCACTATCGACGACGACAATTTCGTTGGCAAACGGTTGGCACGATCGAATCGCATTCGCAATACATTCCGCTTCATTCTGAGCAATGATGACCACTGAAAGTGGTCTCAACACGGTTGTTTCTGCCATTGTGGATGGTTCAGTCTGACTCAGTTGCATAGGTCGATGCTCATCAATGAATGAAAAAAAGGTTGAATCGTGCTGATGCTTATTTCATACCCTACCGATCGTTTTAAGCTCAGAGGCAAAGCATTTGACGGTGTTTGCCTGGTTGTGTTGGTTATACCATTGATGCGCTTCGTGGGCGATCGACTGCAATTGCCCACTCGATAACGGTGCTTGCAAGCCCCCAAACAAAAAATGAGTTTGTGCTTGTAGACCGTCCATCAAAGGAGATGTTTCTTGTGTCACGATCGGCACCAGACCGTGAGCGCAATAAGTTGCAAAGACGCCCGATTTCGCCAAGCGTCCATTATCCGTGGAATAGACAATGCCTGCTAACGAATCGGAAAGTAATCGACTAATTGCTTGCGCTGATTGTTTGCCTTTTTGAATGAAAGGAATCCCGGCAATTTCTAGTTGCTCAAGGTTTAAAGATGGACCCACATCGCAAATTTCTTCAATGCCCAGACTTTGACAACTATTGATGAGCATGGCGCGCGATCGCTGGTAAATTCTGGCGCGTCGATCGGCAGTGCCGAAGACAATTAAACGCTTCTCTCGTTGTACTAGCGGCTTAGGCTCACGCAATTCACCAATATTAGAAAAGACCGGCAGATTGATTAAGGGCTGCTGTAATCGCTTTGCTAGGACTGTTTTTGTGACTGCATTATTGGTGATGATTTCAGTCGCGAGTTTGGCAAGCTGCCAGGCAACGTGTTGCTGCCAGGGAAACCGATAAAAGGTTTTTTTCAGTAAATAGAACGAAGGAAATTCATGAAAGACGATCAGCACAGGTAGCGATCGCTGCTGTTGGGCTGCCTTGAGTGCGTCCACTAACCAATAGGGCGCACCAAATTTAGGATCATAAGGATAGTCTGAATAGTGTAAAAGAATGGCTTGAATGTTTTGAGGAATGGCATCCACAAAAGCCTGGGCATCGGTGTGTAACTCACTGATGGGAAAGGAGCCAACTGCTTCGTTTCCTTGCTTAAACGCCATGAAGTGAGTATGAATATCATGCTGCTGCAAGCCATTGGCTAACATGGCTGCATAATCACCAATGCCGTCGATCGCTGGAGGGAGCTTGGGACATAGCTGTAAAACTTCCATAAATAAACACAAAAATGAACGTAACTGCCGAATTTACTGACTAAGGACAGGGGGCTTTGACTGGGTTCCTAAGTCCTGCTGGATGCCTTTCCGAATGAGATAAATAATGTTCGCTCGATCGTACTGTTTGATGGCTGTCATGCGTGCAGCAGCACCCAGTCGATCGCACAGGTCATCGCTCTGCAACAGTTTCACACAGGCATCGGCAAAGGCTTTAGGCTCATCTCGCTGCAAAAAGTCCTGACCATCCACAAAGTTCAAGCCTTCGGCACCAATGCGAGTTGAAACCATCGGCTTGCCGTAAGCGGCGGCTTCGACCAGCTTGACCCGTGTCCCGCCCCCCGACAAGATCGGACAACAAACTACGCGCGATCGACGATACAACGCATCTAAGTCATCCACAAACCCTGTGAATTCGACTCCCGGTACACCACTGCCGTAGCTTCGAATCTTTTCTGGCTGCTTTCCCGCGATAATGAGCCGTGCGTTTGGCATTTGCTGCCGGACGTAGGGAAAAACCTGCTCGATCAGAAAATTAGCCGCATTAATGTTGGGATAGTAATGGTAAGCACCCAGCAGCAGCAGGGTTGGCTCAGCCGTGAGTGGCTGTGGTCGTGGAATGGTGACGGCATTGGGAATGGTGACGATACCATTTAAGCCTTGACGGGTCAAATAGGTCTCATCCTGCTGTGAGCAAACATAGGTCTGCCGCGCTAATTTGATGGCTTGCCGCTCCCCCCACCATAGCGCTGGCATTTGCAGGTAGTAGAGCGACGTGATGAGCCGAGTGGGCGGTTGCCGAATGTCTCGCAAAAAGGCAATATGCTCGATGTCATCGAGGTCAAAAAAGACGGGTGGCAGTGGTTTGCGGGTGAGCAGGGCTGGACACATCGATCGCAGTCGATGGATAAAAACGGCATCTGGTTTACGCTCCAGGCACGCTTCAAACGCTTGAATCTGTTCTGGTTGGCTAGTCCGCACCAGGTCACGCTGCTGGAAAAAATTAAACATGCCTGGTGCTTGCTGCTGCCACTTTGACAATGGCTGAGGGTAGTCAAATTCTGGGCACAGAAAAAGCGTGATGGGAAGGTTCCAGTGCCGCGAGAGCGCTTTTTCTGTCGCCGCGATCGCGGCTGGCGAGGTATCCGTTCCAGGCGGCACGTAAAAGAGCACGTCAAGTTGGGCAAATGACTTGATGGCCTCAAGAAACATGGCCATCCGCTTATAGGTGCCCTGCACGTCAAGCCGCAGATTTTCAGGAAAGTGAGTGGAAACGAATAGCACCCGCATAGAACATCACTCAGAGAAACGAACTGGACAGAAACAGGGTTGCAAGATGGCGGTAAGACTCTGCTTCACGCCCAGAGCTAAGGAACTAGCCTCTTTTGATATGTGGAAGCTCCACCAATGATGCGCGAAAGCCTCAATAAGCCTTTGTTAATAATTCACCTATGAAGGAAATGACATAGTATGAATGACCTCAACATCTAACCAGAGACTGAATTTTTTGTTGCTAAATGTTAAAATTTAGTTGAATCATCGTCGTTTATTAGCTGACAAATGCTGCTTTAAATTGGTTTCGCCATTGCTCAATTGCTGCGGTATCAAGCGAGATTTTAGTCACAAACGGTTCTTGAATCCATTGTTCCATCTGCTTGAAGTCATCTCGATCGACGGATGGTAAGCCTGTTTCCTGAGCAATTTCGGTTGCACGATGGTCAATTTTAAGAATTAACGATCGCCGTCTGGCTAAAAGGCAACGAATGCCACCATGTAAACGAGTCCCAATGTAATCTAAAGGCAAATCGGATTGCAGCAGGTTCTCTAGCGCGATGAGTGAGCGGTCAAGAATGTGAACAGGTAAATTAAATCGGGTAATGTAATCTCGATCGCCAGCTCCCTGAGGCCAGAAGTAAACAGTTTCATAGTTGGCAAGGGCTAGCTCAACTAAGCGGCGATCGAGATCAGGCTTCTGAGAATAATCGGTGAGCATTAACAACACATTTTTTGCCTTCGTTCGTGGAATTTCATGAGGGTTTAAATTAGCAAACGCCCACATCGTTGGGCAACTTGTATTCACCACATTCCAGATACCAATGGATCGGAGTTTCTTCTTTGTGTAGTTATCTCTGACGGAATGAATGCCTTTAGACGAGAGTGCTAGATGGAGGAGGGAGAGTGTATAAAAGTTCGGTCTTCCCTGATACTGCCACCAGCTCACGCCCAGTAAAATAACCCGTTTCTGTAAGCGAAGGGCATCACGCAGAAAAATATTCCATTGATTATAGTGGTTCATATTGGATGACAGTAAATTGCTTCCTCCTAATAAAACAATGGAACAGTCACGAATCAGTTGAAAATGCTTTTTCTCAAGGGGGGAATGGGTGGATAGGCTAAGAATTGATCGTCGATGAAAGAGTTGATTAATTTCACGTCTTACCGCCTGCTGAATAATGAGATCGCCTAGATTTTTGCTGGGAGTTTTGTTGTGATCCTCGAAGCCGGGATCAAGCAGACAAATAATTGATTGAGTCGAGTTTCCAGCATCATTCTTGACCGTTTTTTGGGTGGTTTTCAGCATTTGGATAAATTCTTGAGTAGCTCAAGTGAGTGAACTCCAGATTTATCCAAGCATGAATTTTGCTCTTTTTCTGTTTTTCATGTATCACTCTGATTACAATTAAATTTCGTTAAACGTGGCACTTAACCGTCGTCTCTAAGGACGATTGTTTGCAGAATATTCATCTATTTCGTTTCAGCATTGGTTTAGCTATCACACTTTTCCATAACGCGATCGCTGACTTCAGCTATGCGCTCGCGTTGTCTTTCTTGCTGCATGGAAACGGCTAGCGTATAAAACACATTCAATGTTTTTTCAACCATATGTGTTTGCGAAAAGGTTTTCACTCGTTGTGCTGCGTGTACTGCCATGGTTTGCATGGGCTCAGAGTGTTGGAGTGCCCAGTCGATTGCGTGCAACAAGGCATGGCTGTCATTGGCATCGCAGAGTAAGCCATGTACCTCATGTTGCATGATTTCAGGAATGCTGCTGGCATTGGTGGTAACGATCGGTAAGCCGTAAGCCATGGCTTCAAGCAGCGCAAAGGGGTGGCCTTCAAAGCGAGTGGGAAAAACGAACAAATCGGCTGCCTGTAGCAGTCGCGGCAGATCAGAGCGGTGCCCCAGCATCAGTACTGCGTCATCAAGGGCAGCTTTCTGCAGGCGATCGTGGAGTTCTTGCTGCTGCTCACCCGCGCCAGCCCATACGAAGCGGATATCAGGGTGTTTTGCCAGAAGCTGGGGGACGATCGCCAGCAAATCGGTATAGCCTTTTTGGGGCGCGAGACGACCAACTGTGAGCAGTAAGCGCGTATTGTCAGGAACGCCTAATTCCTGACGCACAGCTTGGCGAAGCATGGCTCGGTTTGCAGGTGTGCAGTCTTGGGGTGGTGATAGCTGAATGCCGTTATAGATTACCTGTAAGTCCTTCGCAGGCATCTTAAACAAGTCATTTAACAGGCGGCGGTTTGCCTCCGAGTTGGTGAGCCACTGTTGCCCTCTGGCACGCGCCCAGGTGTAAAGTTGACGGCGCGATCGACTGAGTGGGATATTTTCTGGCGGTAAGAGGTGAAACATGACAGCGGTGGGTAAGCGTAGTTGTCCACAGGCCAGAATGCTGCCCAAACAATGATCGGCCCAGGGCAGGTTAATCAGTACAACGTCTGGTTGAAGCGCCAATAGCAGCGATCGCGTCCGCCGAAACCGCGCCAGTGCATCACGCATCGCCCGCACGCCCCGGCTGTTGGGTTCGCTGATATCCAACGGGTGATAGAAAACTTGATGTGTCCAAAATTCCTCCCTTAAGAAGGCGGTTGCTTCAGCCAACGGAAACGCGACATGAGTTTCCCATCCAGCTTGAGCAGCCCCTTTGGCGATCGTGAGTGCATACGCTTCTGCTCCACCGCATACGGTGGCTGAGGTGATTATTAATAGCCTCATACGCTGCCCGCCTCTTTGGGGGATGCCTGTTTCCGTGCCCACCATTTGTGAACCGGCTTCCAGAAAGCGGCTGGCAGGTTAGGGCTAAGGTAGCCATAGGTCCAGAACAGGCGGTAAAGCGGCGATCGCAGCAGCCATTGACGGTTTTTGTGCTGTTGCAAAATGAATTGCCAATCGGCTTGCACCGCGCTACACCAGGTCTTCCAGGCATCGCGAAGACCCATTTCCTGTCCTTCAATCGCTTGGAGTGCCAGCGTTTCCCGGTAGGTGCGTCGATACACCTGACGCAAGGCTTCATTATGCGAATGATAAACCGCAGCCTCTGGGGCATAGACGATTTTGGTGCCCAGAGCCAGCATTGCCCACGCCCATTCCACATCTTCACAGCCAGACAGCGTTTCGTTAAACGAGCGTTTTGCCCAACACTCGCGACGAATGGCCGCATTGGCGTTGGAAAAGGCCCGATCGCCCCTCTCATGCGGATTCGTCTGCACGCGGGCATGGTCGTTGTAAAAGCTGCGGTAATCGCGCTCAACGGGAGGATACGCATCGACATGAGGGACTTGTTTGCCGTAAACGCCCGCCACATGCGGATCGCTAAAAGGCTGGATCAGATGCTTTAACCAGTCGCGATCGAAGGGAAAAGCATGAGCACTCAGCATTACAATGATGTCTGCATCGGTTGCAGCGCAGCCAAGGTTGAGCGATCGCCCAAAGGTGAAGTCTTCTGGACGCATGGTGAGTAACCGTACGTTGGGGTGCTGCTGCACGATTTCAACGGTGCCATCGGTCGAGCCAGAATCGATCACGATGATTTCGTCGGGCGGTAAGGTCTGATCCATCACCAAAGCCAGCGTCTTTGTGATATCTTTTGCTTCGTTTTTAGTTCGAATTAAAACGCTTGTCTTTAAGTGCATACAGCCTCTCAAAAAGAATGCTTCAGCGGTTGAAATTTACCTTAGATCAAGGGAAGGTTTGAATAATTTTGCTCGAATCACCTGAGGCAACGTCTGAGGCTTTTGAAGGAAGTAACTTAACGTTGCCAACCGATCGCGGAGCGTGAGTTGCCATCGCTGTAGGGTGGTTAAATCTTTGCGATACTGCTTTAGCAATTGTGTGACGCGCTGGTTTGTCCGTCCATTCTTCATATCGTCTACGGTTTTAGTCCCTTCAAGACGATGATAATTGCCCCAAACCTGATCAACATAAACCACATTTGCAACCTGTACGGCTCTCAGAATAAACTCTAAATCCATTGAATGATGATCGTTGAGACTATAAAAGCCGATTTTTTGATGGAGAGAGGTGTGGTAAAAGTAAGCAGCAGGATTGCAGGGATAGGGATTCACATTCAACCCTGTCACTAAGTCGAATAACCGAAGCTTGCTTGGCTTATTGACTTCAAGAAGGTTGCCAGTATCATCCCAAACATTACAGTTGCCGACTAAAAGCGTTGGTTCTGGCAGCATTTTGAAGCGATCGACGATCGTAGTCAGTACATTTGGCTCATAGCTATCATCAACATTGAGCAAGCCCATGACGGTTCCTTTGGCCATGACAATCCCTTTATTCATGGCATCTGATTGTCCTCGATCGCGCTCTGAAACCCAGCGAATGTGAGGATACCGGGCTGCATATTGTTTAATGATTTCGACGGTGCGATCAGTCGAACCACCATCCACAAGAATGTGTTCCAGGTCAGTACACTGTTGATCAATCACTGTCTCAAGGCAGGCAGCAATAAAGCGTTCACTGTTGTAAACCGGAGTAATAATGCTCAACATACGCCCTGTCCCTTAAAGATTTACATACATGTTGCAGAGAGCCGCAATGGCAGCCGAAAGACGGACTCGGCGGCCCAGATACGCTTGTTTCCACAGCATGAAACCAACGTGCCGTAAGAGCGATTTATTCTCTGCCTTGGCTGCATTTTTTAGCATGTGCTGAGCATAGTTGGACATGCGATCGCGAAAATATTGATCTGCCTGTTCGTTCAAGCCTGCATAGCTAAGGATAGTATGTTCAATGGTTTCTAACTGTGACCAAAAATCGGCTTTAGACCAGGTTTTATATTGATAGTTTTGATCGTGCTGGTTGTAATACAACAGCTCAGGGCTTTCAATCACCAGGGATGGATAGCGGGCACAAATCCGCGCGAAATATTCCAGGTCACACGAGTAGGTGAATTGCTCATTGAAAGCCCCAATCGCCTCCACGATCGCCCGATGCACGGTGACGCCTGAAGGGGTTGTCGTGGTGTTGAGTGCCGCCCAGGCTCCCGGTTCGGCCAGTCGATAGCGAAAGACTTGATCTAACTGCGAATCAGTGGAACAGTGGGCAATCAGAGCAGGCTCGCCCATCAGCGTACAGCCACGTCGAATGGTTTCAAGCGCATCGGGGGCAATGCGATCGTCGTCGTGAATGACGCAAATCCAATCTTGAGAGGCAGAGGCAAGGCAGCGATTCCAGGTTTTGACCATGCCGCAGTTCGATGGGTTGACCACCAACTTGACTTCTGCAAATTGCTGTAACGCCTCTACGGTATTGTCCTGTGAGCCATCATCAACCACCAAAAGCTCATCGTCTGGTTTGAGTTGAGGCAGCAATTGCTGGACTAATGCCACCACCGACTGGCACCGATTGTAGGTAGGAATGGCGATCGTCAGGGGTGGCGACGCTTCAAAGAAAGGAGCATGCGCCTGCTCAGAAAGGGCTTTGGACTGATTTAAGGGGGCATCAATGGGGGGCATAATCTCTCCTGCAAAGGGGTTGGAGGGGAGGGAACGAGTGTTGAGTAGAAAGTTTTGAGTTTTGAGTTTTGAGTTTCGAATTCAGGAGTCAGGAGCCAGAAGTCAGGAGTGTTTTGTGTTATCAACGGTCAGCAGTTAGCTTTTTATCCTTTAGCCTTCATCCTTTAGCCCTAAACCACAACACTGGTCAATGTTCTAGCAAGTGTGTTTGTAAACGCTTCCAGGTTATATTTCGTTTCACACAGATGACGACCGCGTTTGCCCATCGCTGATGCTTCTTCGGGATGAGCTAATAAGTAGGCGATCGCCTGTTGCCAGCCCTGGACATCGTTGGGTTCAACCCAGAAGCCAATGCCTTCTTTTTCAATATCGAGTTCAATATGTTGATTGCGCGTCATCACAACGGGTTTACCAATGGCGATCGCATCAAGCAAGCTCGTCAGACCCGCTAAATTATGGGTTTTGGTTAATGGAATGGCGATCGCAAAGGCATTGCGGTATGCGGTTAAAAGCGCTTGATAGGAAACCGCATTATGAGCGGACTGACTGGCATGCACTGTAATGCGATCGGGCAGGTTGGGCAAACTGGGTGCTGTATGGGCAGAACAATAAATGTCTACGGCACAATCCAGCGTCAGGCAAGCTTTAGCAAGCGTATCGTGGTCTCGTTCTGTTTTGCCAGCGCTGACAATGACGGGCGGTCGAGTGCTGCTGGAGGGTTGAGACGCGACCTGATAAAAGGGTAAATCGGCTCCCCACGCAATGAAGTCCATTTTCTTATACAGGCTGGGATCGTGCCGAAACGGCTCCATCACCTTGTCACTGAGGCACAGTAAGCGATCATGTCCCCTGAGAAAAAGGGACTCTTTAAGTTTGTCGTTGAAGGGGTGATGAATGAGGGCAACGAGCGGTTTGCGAAACAGTTTGAGCGATCGCAAGATTGCCAGCAGCAGTGTATTGGTTTGGCATGCAGAATAAACGACATCGTAGTCGGCACGGCTAAACAAAATGCGCAACTGCTGATCGAGGTGATCGCCCACATTCAACTTTTGCCCAAGTTTGTTTAAGAGCCTTAAAGTCTGGTGGGGGACGATCTCAACCTCAATACCATACTGGGGAAGATGCGTTGCGCCCCAAAGATGATGTCCGGGATACTCGCCGTTTTGCCAGCGTTCCCAGGCATCATCCATTGGGTAGTTGTTGATAAACAGCGCTTTCATAGCAGGCGATGCAGAAGGTAAGGGCTTAACGCCTCGGTAGGGTAGTGGGCGAAAACAGGGATGGGACTAGAACGCATTGGGGGTCGCCGTGCTGGCAATCGCCGATGCAGTGGTTTGGTCGCCCATCTCGTATTGCATCTGGTGGTAATGCCAGAGTTTGCCCCGTTGATCAAGGAGTTCCTGATAGGAGCCTTCTTCAACAATGCGCCCCTGCTCCATAACGACAATTTTGTCCGCCCGAATAATGGTGGAAAGACGGTGCGCGATCGCAAGCACTGTACGGCCCTCAGCCAGCTTTTCCAGGGATGCTTGAATGAGGCGTTCAGAAATGGAATCCAGCGCACTGGTGGCTTCATCGAGAATCAAGATTTCTGGGTTACGGAGAATAGCCCGCGCGATCGCAATCCGCTGGCGCTGTCCGCCTGAGAGCCGCACTCCCCGATCGCCGAGGCGAGTCTCAAACCCTTCTGGCATGTCCTGAATAAATTCCAGCGCATTTGCCAGTCGAGCCACTTCAATAATGTCTGCTTCAGTGGCGTCTTCACTACCATAGGCAATGTTTTCGCGCACCGTCGTATTGAAAATAAAGGTATCTTGACTGACGATCGCAAAACGCCGCCGCAGCGAATTGATCTGGAACTCCCGCAGGTCAACACCATCCATCAGAATGCTGCCTTTGGTGGGGTCATAGAAGCGAGGAATTAAATCAACTAACGTCGTTTTGCCTGCTCCTGATGCACCCACCAGAGCTGTCATTTCGCCCTGCTTGATCGTCAAATTAATGTCGTTGAGAACGATCTGATCAGGGTCGTAGCCAAAGTCAACCGATTTAAACGTGATGGCTTGCTGCAAACCTGAAAACGGGCGGTGCCCATTCTTGAGATATGGCTTGTTGTGGGTCTCCAACAGTTCCCGAATATTATTGAGCGATCCCCAAAAGCCGCTCATCGCCGCGCGACTGCCGTTAATCTCATGTACTGCGGGCACCAGGCGAAACAAAATAAACAAGAACGTCAACAACGATGCCGTTTGCATGATGCCGTTTTTGACAAAGACGTTCAGCGCCAGGATGATCATCCCAATCAGGACGGTTGTAGCGAGTCCTTCTGCCAGGGGTCTCACAAGTGCATAGCGTTTTGATGCCTCCAGTGATGCTTTCACAACATCGCTGCTGGATGCGTAGAAGCGCCGACGCTCAAAGTCTTGAGTCGCAAAGGCCTGGACGGTGCGAATGCCGTTGATAAATTCCATGGCGATCGCCGTAAAGCGACCATTGGCTGTTGATACGCCTGCACTGGCCTGTCGAATGTAAGTGGTTAGTTGGGAAATACCGACAGCGAGCAACACAAATAGTGTCAGCGCCACGATCGACAACTGCCACGAAAGCCGAAACATCAGGAACACATAGACACTTAGCGTCAGGCTGCGCGTAATGATGAATGACAGCAATCCAAAGGCTGATTGCAATCGACCAATTTCGCTGGTGAGCGTGTTTAGTAATTCACCGGCGTTTGTTTTCGAGAAATAGCCAAGGCTCAGGGCTTGTAGCTGTTCAAAAATCTGTTTTCGCAGGCGATCGACCAGTTTTTGCTGGGTTAGTTCGGTGTAAACCTGGGTCCAGTAGTTAAAGGCTGAGCGAATCCAGGTGGCTGCCAAGATTAGCGCCGAAACGCGATATAGGCGGTTGGTCGATGGTTCATTGACCCCTAGAACCCACTGGTCAAACCAGGCTGCTCCCGTTTGAAAGGGGGGAGCGTCGGGGCTGACTAAACTTTGTAAGAAGGCCAGCAAAAAGCCAAAGCTGAAGCCTTCAAAGGAGGCTGCCCCAATGGCGCACCCAATCGCGATCGCGGCGATGAGCGGGAAATGTTTAAATTCACGCAGGATCGTGTAGTTCTCTTTCCAAAAGCTGGTTGCTTTCAGCGTGTTTGTTAGCGATCGTCGGATTGGTGCGGGGAGTCTTAGCAGCATGAATTCTCAGTAAAGTGGTCGCTATTGCCTTCATTGTTAATGGAAGCTGAAGTGTCAGCAAGCGCGTTCACCTAAGCCTAGAAAGCACCAAACCCTGAAAGCACCTTTGGTACGGTGAGCAGAAGGATTTTGAAGTCTTGACGAAGCGACCAATCCCCGAGATAGCGCAAGTCCACCCGGTTCACCGCGTCCAGATCCCGCAAGTGTGATCGGCTTGTTACCTGCCAGATGCCTGTAATACCAGGCAGTGCATTTAAACGTTGCTGCACCGTTGGACTGAGACGTACGGCATCATATAACGCCCAGGGACGCGGCCCGACTAAGCTCATTTCGCCTCGTAGTACGTTAATAAGCTGTGGTAATTCGTCGAGGCTGTACTTTCGCATCCAACGACCGATCGGCGTAATGCGTGGATCATCTTCGCATTTGTGTAGACCCGCTTGATGCCCCATCACCTGATGGTGGTAAAGCTCTGCACCAGTAACCATCGTGCGGAATTTGAGAATCCGAAAGAGTTTGCCTCGCTCGCCTACCCGCCACTGACTGAAGAAAATAGGACCGGGCGACTGAATGAGCATGAGCGCACTTAGGCCTAACATGAGCGGACCCACCACCAGCATCAGCAGGGCAGCGGCGCTCCAGTCGAACAGCCGCTTCAGCCACCACTTCAGACGGTTTTGCTTTTTCGGTAGGGCGGCAATGCTGGGCACTCGCAAGTAAGCCGCCTTGTTCGCTCTAGCACACGCATCAGCCCACATCGCCAGAGCCGCTTCACCCATGGCAGGCGTGAGCTTCACCAGATCAACGGACGATCGCTCAAGGCAATCTGTCAGAATTTGTTCACTTTCCAGGGCCGCTAAGGGGGGCGTATTGGGTCGGGCAGACAGGGTGAGTAGCAGCTGTTTTTGCCGCCAAATCAACGTGTAGTGGGTTGCTCGATCGCCCTGGGTTTTGCTGGTACTGGCTTGGTGAGAAAGGGAAAGGGTAGACATAGTGGGGGTCTTTAGAGGGTAGATTTGCCGTTTGTCTTAGCCATGGTTGCCCGATGTGGCAAACGTTGTGTCAATCTACAGGGTGGTTAACTGTCCTTTGAGTTCAGATGCTTTGCGCTCATAAGAGAGGTAGCGATTTGCTGTCAGGTCTGACCCGTTTGCAATCACGCCAATCACATTGAGCTTGTTGAGTAGTGCTGCTGCCTGTGTTAGTTCAGCGCGGGTGACATGACCAATACGCCCAACTAACACCATGCTGCTGCAATAGGAGGCTGCTAACATGGCATCAACAATCCCTAAAACTGGCGGTGCATCAACAATGATGAAGTCATACGCTTGCTCTAGGGTATGCATCAAGTCACTCATGCGCTCGGTGCTCAGAAGTTTGGCAGGATCCGCAGGGAGCGATCCTGCCGTGAGAATTGACAGGGGAATGTCGGTATAGCGATGCGACGGTTGAATCGTGTCGCCGTAACGCAGCGGTCTACGCTCCGCAAGTACGGTTGATAGTCCATACTCGTTAGGCAGACCAAGTTGGGAGTGCAAGCTGGGACGACGCAGATCCGCATCGATGAGAAGCACACGTTGGTGCAGTCGTGCTGCACTAATGGCTAGGCCAAGGGCGATCGTTGATTTACCTTCTCCTGCCAAGGCTGATGTCACCACGAGGGAACGCAATCCTGCTGCACTGGGTAGCAACTGGATATTTTTGTAAATCAAGTCCATGGCTTCACGAAACGGTTGCCACTGCACGACTTGCATAATGGGAAGTTCGGGAACGGTCGACTTCCGAAACGGTACCAGCGCTGCAAACCCTTCTTCGTACTGTAGTGCAGGCACCATGCCTAAAAGCGGGACAGCCGTTTGCTTTAAGTCATCGGGCGTATGCACTGCATCATCCATCGTGTCCCGAACGAAAGCGGCGACACTGCCGAGCATTAAGCCCGCGACGGCTCCGAGCAAGATGTTCTGCTTCACGTTGGGGCCAATCTGCTTGCCAAGCTTGGGATCTTCCACCACTTGCCAATCAAAGCCACCACGCGCAATTTCCAGGGCAATATCCTGACGGGCTTTGAGCAACTGTTGCAGGGTGTTGCGTCCAATCTCCACTTTGGGCTGGAGACGACCGTATTCTGCCAGTAAGCTTGGAAAGCGTCGTAGCTGCTGCTGGAGCGATCGCTCGGTTTCACTCAAACTCTGGGCACGACCTTGCAAGGCGGCTAAATTAACTTGAGCATCAACCAGGGCGCTAGCTAAGGTGAGATCAGTGGTGCTCAACTGCCCGACGCTTAGCCCAGCGTCGCCTTTCGTATTGACCTGAGCGGCATTGCTGCCAAGAATGCGTCGGACTTCGGTTGATAGCAGATCTCGCTGTCGTTGCCGCTGGTCGATCGCCTGCTGCACAAAGGGACTGGCAGGCTTAAAGCGCAGGCGCTGTTGGGCGATCGCGAGTTCACTCTTCTGAATTTCATTGAGTAAGCTCTGGTAGCGGGTTGATTGACTCAACCGTGCGGCGATCAAGGCCTGCTGCGGCGATAGCGCCAATTCTTGTTGCAGTATTTGATAGCGACCCTGTACTTCCCGCATTTGGGCCTGGTTCGCTTGTTGCTCTTTTTGGACGCTGCTCAACGCATCGATCAACGCCTTCGACTGCACTTCTGGATCAACCAGATTTTGGCTTTTGCGAAACTGTTCCATCGCATCCTCAGCGCGATCGACCTGCTTTTCCACCAACGGCAACTGCTCGTCCACAAAGGCCAAGCCACGCGTTAGCCGAAGCTTTTGCTGTTCCCGGTTGTAGTCCTGGTACACATGCTGAACGGCTTTGAGGACTTTCTGCGTTTTCTCAGGGTCGTCACTGGTATAAACCACTTGAAAAATCTTGGTTTTTACCTTGTCTTCTTCAACCTGCGTGAGCACCAACGCCTTTTGAAGTTCTGCTGCCTCAAGTTTGGGATAGTCCGCTTGCAATAAAGCCACCGCTTTTTGAAGCAACTGGGAACTCCGCATTTGGGTCAGTTGTGTCGAGTAATCAATTTCGACGTTGGTGTCAGCAAACTGATTTTCGGCTCCTGCTCCAGAATCTTTTTTACTTTGATAATTCGGCTCTACGAGAAGCTGCATCGAGCTTTGGTAAATGGGCTTTTTCAATAGAGTGTAGACGGTAACAGCAGAGACAACGCTCAGAAAAATCCCTAACAGCCAGAGCCGTCGCCGAAACAGGGCGGCAAGTATTTGCCCATAGCCTGGATCCGATTCGATCGTGCTGACGACATTACCAACAGTCACAACTACCACCTTTGCACAGAGAAAAAATTAAACGGGTAACTTAAAAACGTTCGACATCACGGACTTAAATGGGGCCCTTCTAGATGGCTCCGATGATATGTTCCACCTTTCCAAAAAAGGCTTCCTCTGAAAAATGTTTCAGTGCATGTTCCCGAATCTTGCGGTAGTTCCACTTAATAGAATCTGCTTTCAGCAAAGCAGAGTGGACGGCTTCAGGCGACTGGCGATTAAACAAAACCCCTGTTTCACCAGGCACTTGAGTATCCAAAACGCCACCCGCACCGTAGGCAATCACAGGTGTGCCACTGGCATTTGCTTCAACGGGAACCAAGCCGTAATCTTCCAGTGCGGCGACAATAACGGCACGAGCCTTGGACATTAAATGCTTCCGTTCGGCATCGCTCACATGACCCAGAAAGCGAACATTTTTCATGGCTTTTGCCTCCAAGCGTTTCCGTTCGGGCCCGTCCCCTGTCACTAGCAGCGGCAAACCCAACCAGTTAAAGGCTTCGATGATAATATCTGTGCGCTTGTAGCTAATAAGCCGAGCCGACGTGAGGTAAAAATCTTCTTTTTGGCTAGAGAACACAAACTTGCTGCTGTCGATCGGGTAATTGATGACAACGGCAGGCTTGCCATAAACCGCCTGAATGCGCTTAGCAACAATGCTCGAATTCGCAATATAAAGGTCTGGCTCTTGAGAGTAGTTTAGATCCACTTTCCGCATCTGCTGAAAGATTTTTTCTAGCAGCGGGTACAGCTTTCTAAAGGTTGTGTATTCTCGAAGATAGTTGCGGGTATCCCACAAAAAGCGTGTGACGTTGTGGCAGAAACAAATATGCTGTGCCGTCGGTCGCTTACGAACCGCTTTGGCAAAGCTGCTGCTGCTGCTGATGATCAAGTCATAATCCTGTAGATCGAGCGATCGAAACGCTGGAAAATACAACGGAGCCAATAATCTGAAGTGCCTGCTTGCTCCAGGGATGCTCTGCAAAAACGTTGTATTGACCAAGCGATCGTGAAGGTCAATCGTGCGCTCAGCATCATACAGCGATGTAAAAACATCAGCATCAGGAAAGCGCTTGCAAAGCAGTTCGAAAACACGCTCTGCTCCACCCCGTTGGGTTAGGTAGTCATGCACCAAGGCAATTTTCATAGCTAAAAGTGACGCTTTGGTTGCGAACTCAACATGTTCAAGGCTTATTAACGGCTCGTGAGCGATCGCTAAAAGCAAATTGAGATGTTAAGGTTCAAAGCTCCTGTGATAGGTAAGGTCGGATCGGGGAACAGATGGACTTGTTGAATGTACTCGATCACAAAGCAATCGGATACGAACGGCCTGGTCTTAATCAACGTTCAGCTCATCAATTCACAGGGAACTACCAGCAGAAACCAAATTAGACTTCTTTTCGGTATTAATTGATGCAGTAAGCATCAGTACGGAAACGTACGCCACTAGTCAAACTCTAGCACTCAACTTAAATACTAAACTTCACAAAGCGTAGAGAGTACTTAGACGTAAATCATCTCTCATTGGGCTTAGATTGCTAAATCTTTTCAAAGAAATATAGCGCTGCCAGATGGTGTCACTATAGTGGAAAGCAGCCACACACGACAGTTTGATTCAATACTAAAAACTGAAAATAGTAAAGTCTCTTTCTTCATAATTCTTGCAGGACTTGAGCTACTTTTGTTTTTTTAATACGTAGTACTTATGGCCGATCCTAGATGAAGTCGTCATGAATAAGCGTTGGTTGCATGCACTCAGGTTAGACGCTTGACAGTCTTTTCGCAAACAGCTTTGGATTAAACAAAGCCACAAATTTGAGCTGAAGCCTGTATAAAATTAAGCAGTCTTAGTTTGAAAATGCTGAGGTTTCTACGGAATTTTCTAACATCGCTCATTTGATGTTGGTCTGAACATCGATCTGCGGTGCCATGATTTGCGTAAATTTCTTTTTTTGATTGAGGAACTTTTAGCGCTGCTGACTCGTCATAGACACGTGTTCTTCTCTTAAAATAGGGTGCCCACAGACCTTTGAGGCAATTTACTGAGTTCGTCTCAAGGTTTTGTCTTAGACAAGTAGCGTCATGGTTCGATTTACTCCTGCGATCGTGGTTGGGTTGCTCTTCTTGCCCTCTGTTGGCATGGCTCAAGTTCCCAATCGCACATCAATGCCTTCAGTACAGCCTGCAGTGCCCGGTTCACTCAGTTCACCTGACGTGAGCCAGTCGGAAGACGGCTATCTACTGGGCTCTGGTGATCGACTTCGCATCGATTTTTTCAATGTGCCGGAGTACAGTGGCGAATATTTGGTACTACCCAATGGTGCGGTGAATTTGCCGCAAGTCGGTGCTGTGGCTGTGCAGGGTAGAACGCTGAAACAGGCATCTGCCGCCATTGCTGCCAGGTATGAACCCTATTTGACCCGCCCAATCGTCACCATTGGCCTACTGGCGGCACGACCGTTGAGACTGGCGATCGCGGGTGAGGTCAACCGACCGGGAACGTACAACGTGCAGGCCGTTTCAGCCAACGCCGATACGGGCGTGCCCAGCGTCACGCGGTTGATTCAATTAGCCGGAGGGGTCACTCAGTCAGCCGATGTGAGGCAGGTTGAAGTGCATCGCCCTCGCCCGTACAACGCAGGTGCCGATGAAGTAATCAAGGTTGATCTCTGGCAGCTTGTGAAAGCGGGTAACCTGCGTCAGGATCTGCGTTTGCAGGACGGCGACAGCATTTTTATTCCTTCGGCGACGACGACCAATTTGGATGAGGCGCAGCGGCTAGCAGCAGCAACGTTTGCGGCTCCCACCGATCGTCCTTTGCGGATCGCCGTAGTGGGCGAGGTTAACCGTCCCGGTCCTTACATTCTGACGCCCGATCAAACGAATCCAACCAACCAGCCCAATGGTGCGTCTGCTAACCCACTACCGACAAACGCAAATTTGAAGCTGCCAACTGTGACACGGGCCATTCAGACCGCAGGCGGCATTACTCAGTCAGCTGACATCCGGCATGTAGAGATTCGGCGGATCACGCAGGCAGGCGCTACCCAAATTATCAACGTTGACTTTTGGAGCTTGCTGCAAGCGGGTGACTTGCGCCAGGATTTGCCTTTACAGGAAGGCGATACGATCGTCATCCCTACCGCAACGGCTGTGAACGATACCGAAGCGACCAAAATCGCTGCCGCCAGCTTTGCGCCCGATCGCATTACGGTCAACGTGGTGGGTGAAGTCGTGCGCCCTGGCCCTGTACAGGTGCCACCCAATACGCCTCTCAATCAGGCGTTGCTGGCAGCGGGTGGTTTCAACAATCGCGCGAAGAAAGGCGAAGTGACCTTCATTCGGCTTAACCAGAATGGTACGGTGGCAAGACGCGACGTTGATGTTGACTTTGCACAGGGCTTGAACGATAAGAACAATCCTGCCATGCGGAACAATGACACGATCGTCGTGCGGCGATCGGGCTTTGCCGCTGTAACCGATACCTTAGGGGCGGTGCTGTCCCCGATCGGCGGGGTCTTTAGCATCATCAACCTGCTGGGATTCTAGACCTTAAAGGTCTGTTCAGGCAGGCGGATGTTCCAGCGCGATCGCGCCCAACACTCCGGTGCGAAAATCATTCAACAATTGACGTGCCGTTCGTTCGACATCGCCTTTATGGCGCTGCTTTGCCAGTTCGTGGAGATAGCTTTCGCCTGTAAGCGGTTGTGCATCCAGGCTGTAGCGTGCTTCTAGAGCGGACTCGATCGCCAAATCTTTGAGCATCTGCACCAGTGCCGCTGCAACCCGTTGATTGTCATACGCTGCTTCGCCAATGTCGTCACAAATCGCCAGCTTGAGGGCGGCCTCCTGATCAGTCAGTCGGGATGGCAGTACGCCGGGCGCATCTAGCAGTTCAATTTCCTCGGAAATTCTGACCCAGCGCAATTGTTTGGTAATCCCGGCTCGTCGGGCACTATCCACGACACGACGATTGAGCAACCGATTGATGAGCGCCGATTTCCCAACGTTTGGAAAACCAATGACAACGGCACGTACAGGACGAGGCAACATGCCACGATCGCGCCGACGCTGATTCATCTGTTCTCCCGCTTTCTGCGCTGCCTGCAACACCGTTTCAATGCCTTTCCCATGCTGGGCATCGGTAAAATACGGTTCTTCGCCCTGCGATCGAAACCATTCAATCCACTGCTGCCGTGCTTGAGATGGGATCATATCAATGCGATTCAGCACCAGCACTCGCCCTTTGCTCCCCAACCATTGCTGCACTTGCGGATGCTCTGTTGAACGTGGAATCCGGGCGTCGCGTACTTCCAGCACAACATCCACACGCTTAAGCTGCTCCATCAGCGCTTTTTCGGCTTTCGCAATGTGACCGGGATACCACTGAATCGGAGGTGTTGTCATGAGACGTGCAGCACAAACGTTGATGAAGGAATTACATTCGCTCTAGCGATCGTAGCTGACTGAGAGAGTTTCTTTACCCAAACCTATTTACCTTCTCCGGCGGTGGACATCCTTGCCTCTCAGTATTATGGTGATGAAAAAATATTGCTTTGGCGGAGTAAACCGTCATTAGATTTTGAGGATTAGTGCGTGGTACATAAAATGAATGGTCACAGGCTTCCAGTTAGTCTCTTCACAGGGATGGCGATCGCGACGATTGGGTTAGAGTTGCCTATGGTTGCAGTGGCTCAACCTGCTCCAGTCTTGGTCTCTCAAGTGGTTGCCTGTGTCGTCATCAAGAAAACGGCCGTTTATACATCAGCAGATCCTTCAGATCCAGAGGTGCAGGGTCGTATTCTCACCGTTGATACGCCGGTTGCTTTAGCAGTGCCGTTGTCAACCAGACCGCCAGTTCGTGTGCAAATCAAACCGAATGGCTTTGTCGATTATGCTGCTTTAGACTGCGGCAACAGGGAGTCCCCAATCAGTTCGCCAAATGCAACTTCCTGCCGCAAAGTTAGAGACACGCTCAACCCAATCTATGTTTTTCGAGATCCTAGCTGGGGGGCGCAACCGCTTGGTCGAGTTGTAGCCAACCAGTCGGTTTATGTGACCCAAACGGGAGGCAGTACCACCACCATTCAAGACTCCAACGATGACACATGGATAGGAATTGATTTGCAACGCACCTTTGGCAGGAACTTTGGGCTGTCTCCAAGCACTGGTTGGCTTTACAGTACTGATCCAAACGATCCTCAAAGCAGCACTCTAGTCTATGGGTGCAATGAGCCTGCAATACGATAGTGGCCAACGCACCGCGTTATTTCGCGTCTAACGATCGTAACTGACTGAGAAGAGTTTCTTTGCCCAAGACGTAGACGTGAGCGATCGAGTTGACACTGATTTCAACCTTAGCAGCGGCAAAAACGACGATCGGGGTGACGAAGCGCAGCCCTTTTTGCTCTTTCATCGCGATCGCTTGCTGCTTTGCCTGACTCAAAAAGTCCTTTTCAAAGGGGTATTTCGCCTGTCGATTCTGCAATCGGGCTACAGTGGATGTATGAGAGGCATAGACTCAGCCACTTGCTGCTCGGCATTGCTATGGTTCAAACGATTCTCTTTTTGTGTGGACTGGCGATCGTCATCGGCTTGATTCTGGCGGCACCATTTTTAAGCAAGCTGCGACGTCATCGGATTTGCAATCGCCCTTTTCCGCACCAATGGCAAGCAATTCTCGATCGCAACGTGCCTCTGTATCGCTCTCTGCCTGAACCTCTGCAAATGCGACTACGGGGTTATGTTCAGATCTTTTTAGCGGAAAAGAAATTTGTTGGTTGTGGCGGTTTGAGCATTACCGAGGCGATGAAAGTGACGATCGCCGCAAACGCCTGTCTATTGCTGCTGAATCAGAACGATCGCTTCTATCCAAACCTCAACGCCATTTATGTGTATCCCACTGCGTTTTTTGTGAACACTAGGGAATCACTGGGCGGTTTCGTCGTTGAAGAAAAAACCGTTGGGCGACGTGGCGAGTCCTGGGATCGGGGTCTTGTTGTGTTGTCCTGGGCAGACATTCAGTACGATGCGACTCGTGTACACGATGGCAACAACGTCATCCTGCACGAGTTTGCTCATCAGCTTGATCAAGAAGATGGCGCGGCTGATGGCGTGCCCTTTCTTGGGCGTGGTATCGATCGTACGACCTGGTCACGCGTCTTTCGGCAAGCCTATGAGCAATTGCAACGCGACGTACAACGTGGAGCCAAAACTGTTCTGGATGCTTACGGTGCAACCAACCCCGCAGAATTCTTTGCCGTTGCGACAGAAACTTTTTTTGAAAAAGCGTCCTTAATGCAGCGCTATCACTCAGAACTTTATGATGTCCTTTGCCTCTACTACAGCTTAGATCCTGCTCGTTGGAGTCAGCCTTAATCAAAGCTCTTGTTGAATCTGTACATCTTCGTAAAGCAAGGCGATCGAGCAGCGAAACATAACGCTTGTTAGCTCAACTTCATCGCCAGCCAAATAGTGCGTCAATTCCCATTTGCCGGCTGCATTCAACCGAAAGCATTCAACGCTAAACTGCTCAGCATCGATCAGAACATATTCTTGCAGCGTTTTAATGGTGTGATAGTGGGCAAATTTTCCACCCCGTTCGCACAGCGTCTCCGAAGGAGAATCGTAGGCTTCGGTACTGGGTGAAAGCACTTCAACAATTAAGCAAGGATGCTCAATAAACTCAATGGCTGCGCGATCGCGCTCATCACAACTGACTGATAGATCAGGATAGTGAAACGGTCCCTTTTCTGTAATGCCAACCTTAATATCAGAATTAAAAACACGGCAGCCACTTCGGCGAAGGTGCAGTTTTAGTGCGGTTGCCAGGTTTAACGCAATGGTGCCGTGAGGAATAGTGCCACCTGTCATGGCAAACACTTCACCGTTGACATACTCATAGCGGCATTCCTGCTGCTGCTCCCAGTGCAGATACTCTTGCGGTGTCAACTTCTGGAAGTGTGCAACTATTTGCTCTTAAAAGAACACAGCGTTGTCTACGGCACAATCAGTACGGGACAGGGTGACAGGTTGATCACGCGGTTGGTGACGCTATCCGAAACGCCTTCTTCGGTGAGTCCTAAGCCACGGCAACCCATCACAATCAAATCGGCATCGACTTCATCAGCCACGTCGCAAATTGTAAAGGCGGGCTTACCTTCGCGCTCGATCGCCTCGGCTTCAATGCCCTGCTGTGAGAAAAGCGCTTTGGCTGTCATCAAGAGTTCGGCGATCGCTTCTGGTGAGTGCATCGGGTCACTGCTGCCATCTTCGGCGGGCGGTTCCACCACTGACAGCAGAATGAGGCGACTATTGTGAATTTTGACAACGCCAGCAACGGTTTCGGCCGCCTGTTGGGATTCGCGGCTACGGTCGATTGGAAAAAGTACAGTCTTGAACATGGTGATTATGATCGAAGGTACATACTTCGATACAATAGGTAAAAAGACTCATTTGGGAGGTTCTTTCGGTGCCTAAGAAGACTCTAGCAAGTTTATCATCCTCTGATTTGTCCGGTAAGCGCGTCCTCGTGCGGGTAGATTTTAACGTTCCTTTAGATGACCAGGGTAACATCACAGACGATACACGGATTCGCGCGGCCTTGCCGACGATTCAAGATCTCAGCTCCAAAGGTGCCAAGGTTATTTTAGCAAGCCACTTTGGACGACCCAAAGGAGACGATTATGCTGCTCGTGTGACCGATAAATTTCGTCTGACTCCTGTTGCCAAGCGCTTGTCTGACTTGTTGAGTAAGACAGTTGTAAAAACAGACGATTGCATTGGCGATGATGTGGCCGCTAAAGTGGCGGCGCTGGGCAATGGTGATGTGCTGCTGCTAGAGAACGTCCGCTTCCATCCCGGTGAAGAGAAAAACGATCCTGAGTTTGCGAAGCAGTTGGCATCCGTGGCTGACCTGTATGTGAACGATGCGTTTGGCACCGCGCACCGTGCCCATGCGTCAACGGAAGGCGTAACGCACTACCTCAGACCGTCGGTGGCTGGCTTCTTGATTGAAAAAGAACTGCAATTCTTGCAAGACGCGATCGAGAATCCTCAGCGTCCTCTCGCGGCGATCGTCGGTGGTTCCAAAGTTTCCAGCAAAATCACTGTCATCGAAACCCTGCTGGATAAAGTAGACAAGCTGCTGATCGGCGGCGGTATGATCTTCACCTTCTACAAAGCGCGCGGTCTAAACGTGGGTAAGTCTTTGGTTGAAGAAGACAAACTGGAATTGGCAAAAGCCCTGGAAGCCAAAGCCAAAGAGAAAGGTGTTGATCTGCTCCTGCCCACCGATGTCGTACTGGCAGATAACTTTGCTCCCGATGCCAATGCTCAAACCGTCAGTGTTGAGAGCATTCCCGATGGCTGGATGGGCTTGGATATCGGTCCCGACTCAGTGAAAGTCTTCCAGGATGCTCTGTCAACCTGCAAGTCTGTAATCTGGAATGGTCCAATGGGCGTGTTTGAGTTTGATAAGTTTGCTGTGGGTACCGAAGCGATCGCCCGCACCCTGGCAGACCTCACCAAAACCGGTACTACAACCATCATCGGTGGTGGCGATTCCGTCGCAGCCGTTGAGAAAGTCGGTGTTGCTGACCAAATGAGCCATATCTCCACAGGTGGTGGTGCCAGCCTGGAACTGCTCGAAGGCAAAGAGTTGCCCGGTATTGCAGCACTGGATGATGCCTAACGTGTGATAAAGCAAGAGTGTCGATCGTGCCGCCTTTCGCTTTTAGCTGACTTACTCTCAACTAGTATCTTCTAATCGCTTTCACCCGTTGTTGCTTCTTTTGAGAACGCATCGGACGTGGTGAAGGCTTTTTTTATGGACGAAAATATAGCAAAAGGCAGGAGGTAGAGGGTAGAAGGCAGAAGGCAAAACCCCATCTATTAGGGTTGTAACTGTAATGATGTGTCCTAATTAATCTGCGTAATGCTATAGGTGCCTTCTAAAGCGATCGCGCCATAATCCGTCTTTTAGCAGATCGGCTAACGAATAGAGGACTGCCTCTTGGTAGAGCAGTCACGATTGAGCTTCGGTTAAGCTTTGCAGTGATTGCACCATTCTCCGAATTGAGCTTGCTTTCTCGCTTGTACGGCTACGTTTTACGCTTGCGTTTGCCTGTGTATTGATTGGTTCGAAAAGGGCTCAAACGTCTCGTTTTCTCCATCCAACACGTTAGTTAGAAGGTTTACTACTATGGCGACAACTTACAAGATCAGGCTCAAGAACGAAGCAGAAGGCATTGACCAGACTGTAGATGTTCCCGATGATGCGTACATTCTTGAAACGGCTGAAACGGAAGGCATGGAACTCCCGTTTTCGTGCCGACAAGGTGTGTGTTCAACCTGTACGGGAAAGCTGGTAGAAGGCTCCGTTGATCAATCGGAACAGTCGTATTTAGATGAAGATCAAATTGCGGCTGGCTATGTGTTGATCTGTGTTTCTCATCCTACCTCTGACTGCACGATCGAGACTCATAAAGAGGAAGAGTTGGTCTGAGAAACGGTATCAAAACTGGTAATGGCCCAGTAATTTTTCATACACGGTGTCGTAGGGTGGGCATTGCCTACCCTACAGATGATCAACCTTCTTCATTGATTCGATTAGGAAAAGAGATTTCAAGCACAACGCATCCGATGTCAGTTTTAAATGGTCCGTGAACTTCGCCAGGTGGTCTGCTGGCATAGTGACCACTTTCTAACCAGATGTCAAAAGCCTGGTCATAAAGACGACCACTGACAACAAAAATTTCCTCTGGATAGAGATGGCTGACTCCACCAATAGGAGTTGTATCAGCACCCGGATAGAAGCGGGTCAGCCGAGTGTATTCGCCAGTTTCGTGGTCAATGCTGAGTGTGAGTGCCTCTGCAATATGTTCCAATCCTTTAACAGGCTGCCATTGCTCTCGGCTTTCTAAAGCTAACGGGTTCCAATAGGTGATAGTGGATTTCGGCATAGGTCTTGTGAACTCTCACGCGTTGAAGCCAGCAATCGCTGTGTATAGTTGCACTCTTTTTGGACTTCACAAAGAGACTCTGTATGGTCGGAGTGTAACGGGCATATTGTTATGCTTTTCCCCCTCATACGTCATTCAGATTTACCTGTATCAAGCTTTATTATTTCATCTAAGAGATAAACCATTCCAAGTAACAATTGATCAAATTCAGAACGGTAAGCTTCGGTATCAATATTAAGTTTGACTATTGTCTTTTCGTACTCTGTTCCTTTTCTGTGAGCAACTCCCGTTGATCTTACCGATTGAATGCCTCTGAGTAGAGATGTTAGAGCCACCAAATGCTCTGACTGTAATTGCCTAAGCAACTCTTCGACTAAAGAAATTGACTTTACGTTCGCATCTGAGATACCAAGATAGGAGCGAAGAGACTTAACATCTACTGAATCAATTGTAACCTTGGTCAATGCTAATACCTGAGAGTCAAATTCAGACTGCTCATTAGTAAGCATAGATCTAAGGGAAGCAAGAAAGTGTTCATCTTTCTCATCAAGTGGCAAAAATAACTGCCACCCATATTTTTTCTTCCAGTATTTTTGGATTTCTCTATATTTGTGTTTGAATTTATGCTCCGGATTTTCTGGACCATAGAAATTCCCCATAAAACTGCGTTCAAAATTAGTCCTGCTAATTTTTCTTCCATCCGGTACTAAGTTAAAGCTTTTCCAATAGATTTGCTCTTTTTCAGGCAAGTCTCTTCCTAGATCACCCAAGAAAACAGAAATATAGTTTGGAGAATTATTATCAAATCGAAGGCTCCACGCACCTCTCCTATGTAAGTAGCTATCCTCAATTTCATACTCGGATGATCCATAGTATTTCTGCATCACTTCAGCCTGAAAAAACACTGGTGTTAAGTAATGAGGAGCGTCAGGGTTGGCACCAAAATAATTAGCTAGTGAGTTCGGATTGCATGTAAACTTTTGAGGCTCATCACTGTCACCACCAATAATAAATTCTTGATACTCTTTATCTCGTTCAAACGGCCAAACATCGCATTTTTCAACTGGTTCGCAAAATATAAGCTTCTTACCTAGAATCCTTGAAAAGGATAAAAAACCATCCGAATAGGAGTCACCACAATAGATCGTATAAGTTAAAGGACCATTCTTTTGATCGCAGGAAAAAGTTTCACGATGTTCAAAGTGCCTCGTTAACTCGAAGTAAAGCAGTAGGTTCATCTGCTTTGCTGCCATAAAAGAACGAAGGAATTTCCTTCTAATTTTTACTTCATCATTAGTAACTTTAATGACCTCAACCTCGTCCCCAGAATCATCAAAACTAATATATGAACAATTCTTTATCTCATAATATAGATTGTGAAATAAACGGAATTCTTCTAAAATTTCAACATAATCTTTTTTCCTTCCGTGAAAGTCTCGATTTAATACAAGCCTCAAAAACCCCTCATCTGGATTTGTGTAATATGTTGTAGCCTTTTCCCCTGCCTCATAGGATATGCAAAAACCAGGACCACCACTACCGCTCGTTATATCCCAGCCCGGTTGATCCATTGCTTTTTCAGTATTCTCCTGAGTTACAAGAGCGCAGTACATTCCACCATCATGAGCACTATTATTTATAGGCTCATGTTTGTAGGCAGTAACCCAGTTCTCCTCACCATGTTTGTCAGAAATAAATTTAATAAAGTCTTCAAAGGGGTTTATTGACATGCTTTGAGAAACCTTTCTTTAATGTATTCCCTTGGTCAGCCTAACAATGATTAGACGGAAAGTTTCTGTCTATCCACCTAAATTGGGATCTTAAGCAAACGCTTTCGTGTCTATCTGGTCAACTTAAAAATGGCAACGATCTCACCCCTGATCAAAACACCCCTTCCAACGCGGGAATGCAGCGCTCGCACAGTAATGGATGGTCTGCCGATTCGCCAACGTGAGTGGAGTAGTTCCAGCAGCGATCGCACTTTTTGCCATCCGCATTAACGATCATCTCTACTGCTCATCTAATCTATAGCAACGCAATAAATTCTTCCACGCTTAAATCGGCATCTCGAATGATCGCCCGTAACGTTCCTTTGGCTAATTCCTGATGATCTGGAACAACGACTTGGGCAAATGGCTCATCTCGTCGAAGGATAATGTGACTGCTTTCGCGCCGTTTTTGGTAGAAGCCGATCTTTTGCAGTACTTTTACACAGTCTTTGCCTGAAAGATTAGGTAGCTTACTCACACAACTGCCAAAAACGTTTCAAAAGTGTCCTCTGGCACGGGTAAGCCATCTTCCTCCAAAGCAGCGACATAGCCTGAGATGGCCTCTTTAATGTTTTTAAGGGCTTCTTCCTTAGTTTTGCCCTGGCTAATACAGCCTTTGAGGCTTGGGCATTCTACGACCCAGTAGCCGTCTTCATCTCGGTATACAATGACCTGCCTCATAATCCCCTCAACGATCAAGACGTTTTCATCGTTAGCTTAAATCTTAGCAATTCAGCCTCCTAAGGTAGCTTGCTGCCGTCCATTCTCAAAACGTTCCTTCCAACGCGGGAATGCAACGTTCGCAGAGTAGCGGATGTTCAGCTGATTCGCCAACGTGGGTGGAGTAGTTCCAGCAGCGATCGCACTTTTTGCCATCTGCATCCACCACGCCAATTTGGAGTGCATTCGTTTGAGCGCTATATTTCAAACCGTTCAAAAGTTCCGGAGAATCTAACAGTTCGACTTGAGACGTGAGAAACAGGTAGCGCAGCTCATCCACGCCATTGCCGCTCAAGCTATCGGCAGGGTTGAGCGCTTGCAGGGTTTGCTTAAGTTGGGCATCAGCCGTGTACAGCAGCAGTTTGGCTTCTAAAGAAGAGCCGATCGCCTTGTCAGCGCGGGCTTTTTCCAGCACCTTGTTGACCTCATCGCGGGTTTGAGCGAGAGTCTGCCATTTCGTTGCCAGTTCTGGTGCGCGCCACTGATCCTCCAGCGTGATCCATCCTGCCTGGAAGACAGATTTGTGCGGTGTGGGATAGGGCAACGCTTGCCAGATGTCTTCTGCCATATGGGAAAGCACTGGCGCGATCGCTTTTGCTAGATTTTCGAGGGCGATCGCCAACACGGTTTGGCAACTGCGACGACGGAGCGAATCCACAGCGCTAATGTACAGCCGATCTTTAGCGCTATCGAGATAGAAGTTTGACAGATCAACCACGCAGAAGTTGAGCACCGTTTGGAAAAAGCGGAAGAATTGGAAGCTATCAAAGGCATCCGTTACTTCACTAAACACTTCGGTGATGCGATGGAGGAGATAGCGATCGAGTTCTGGCAGTTGCTCATAGGTCACGGCATTTTTCGCCGGATCAAAATCATGCAGGTTGCCCAGCAAAAAGCGTGCCGTGTTGCGGATCTTGCGATAGACATCGGCCATCTGTTTCAAGACCGTTTTGCCCAACCGCATGTCTGAGGAGTAGTCTACAGACGATACCCACAGACGCAGCACGTCAGCACCGTAGGGCGGTTCTTCTTTCTGGTTTTTGCCACCCTTGATGATGACCGTTGGATCGACCACGTTTCCCAAAGATTTACTCATCTTGTAGCCCTGCTCATCCAGCACAAAGCCGTGAGTCAGCACAGTTTTATACGGCGCACAACCGTTCACCGCCACGCTGGTCAACAAGCTGGACTGAAACCAACCGCGATGCTGGTCAGACCCTTCCAGATACATATCGACGGGATACTTCAGTTCTGGTCGTTGCTCCGCGACGGCTGCCCAGGAGGAACCGGAGTCAAACCACACATCCATTGTGTCGGTGCCTTTGCGGTAGCTGCGTCCATTGGAGCGGTAAGGCTCTGGCAATAGCTCCTCAACGGACAGTTCCCACCAGGCATCAGAACCTTTTTCCGCCACGATCGCCTGCACAAACGCGATCGTTTCCTGCGTCAGTAACGGTTCTCCAGTCGCTTCGTCATAAAAGACAGGAATTGGCACGCCCCAACTGCGCTGGCGAGAGATGCACCAGTCCGATCGCTCAGCCACCATCGGCGTGATGCGGTTTTCACCCTGAGCAGGAATCCAGCGCACCTCACCGATCGCCTTCACCGCTTGATCGCGGAAGCCCTCAACCGAAGCAAACCACTGTTCTGTCGCTCGGAAGATCGTGGGCTTTTTGGTGCGCCAGTCGTAGGGATATTTGTGAACGTAGGGTTCCTCTTTCAGTAGCGATTGGGCTTCTTGAAGTGCGGCAATCACGGCTGTGTTACCGTCGCCCAACACGTTCAAGCCAGCAAACTGCCCGGCTTCTTCCGTAAAGTTGCCATCATCATCCACCGGCGCAAGGATGGGCAAGCCGTAACGTTGTCCTACAATGTAGTCCTCCTGACCATGACCAGGAGCCGTGTGGACTAAACCTGTACCCGCTTCTGTCGTGACGTAATCGCCACCGGTGACGATTTCGCTGCGACGGTCGAAGAGAGGGTGCTGATACGTTGTATGTTCCAGCGTTCTGCCAACCAGGGTCGCCTGTACCGTGAGCGTGGTGCCAAGCACTTCCGAGAGGCGATCGACCAGATCCTTTGCCACGATCAGATATTTAAACCGACCCGGCGCATTTTCACCCACTTCTACGACTGCGTAGATCAGTTCTGGATTCACGCTCACAGCCAGGTTCGCGGGAATGGTCCAGGGAGTGGTTGTCCAGATGGCAACACCCATTTCGCCCGGACCCATAAAGGAATCGAGCGCCATCATCAGCGATGGCGACAACTGCTTGATTTCAAAGGCAGCGTAAATGCTTCGCGAGGTGTGGCCTTCGGGATATTCCAGTTCTGCCTCTGCCAGTGCTGTTTTAGAACTGGGGCTCCAATACACGGGCTTCAAACCGCGATAGATGTATCCTTTCAGCACCATCTGACCAAACACGCCAATCTGTGCCGCCTCGTATTCGGGCTTCAAGGTCAGATACGGATGATTCCAGTCACCCCACACGCCGTAGCGCTTGAAATCTTGTCGCTGCTCATCCACGGTTTTCAGCGCAAATTCTTTCGCTTTTTGCCGCAGTTTGAGCGGGGTCAGCGCTTTACGCTCCTCAGACTTGAGGGTTTGCAGCACTTTCAGTTCGATCGGCAAACCATGACAGTCCCAACCTGGCACATAGCGAACCTTGCGTCCCCGCAGCAGTTGGTACTTGTTGATGATATCTTTCAGCACCTTATTGAGCGCATGACCCATATGCAGTGAACCGTTGGCATACGGCGGACCATCGTGCAGCACAAAGACCTCACCTGGATTCTCCTGCGATAGCTGCTGGTAAAGCTGCTCCGCTTCCCAGAATGCCTGTAGTTCCGGTTCCCGTTTGATTGCATTGGCACGCATATCAAAGTTGGTCTTCGGAAGATTAACAGTGTCTTTGTAGGAGCCGGGTTCTGTCACAGTCATGGAATTGGGGACTAGGGTTTAAGGACCGATGCACGGAGAGCAAGGAATTAGCGAGTGGTTCAACTGAGCCGAGTGCGGCTTGTAGTATAAATGTAGTATAACAATGGCTCAGCAAAGCCGCTACTTCACTGCCTCCAGCTAAAGCTTACTATCCTTAGAAAGCGATCTGAAGCCTCAAGTTTAGCGAATCGCGGTATTACAGACCTAAACTAATGACCCAAACGAAGCGCAGAGCAAAATTCATTCACTGGATAGAGACAAGACAAGCCTGGATTTGAGACTCTAAGTGGAACGCTAACACCGTATTAGTGAATCGTTCTGGATCGAAAAATTTATGGTTGGCATTAATGAAATCAAAACGGTAGGGCTACTGGGTCTACTGAGCGGGCTGCTGGTGCTCGCTGGCTACTACCTGGTTGGGGATGAGTCTGGTCTTTTGCTGGGGTTTGGCATTGCTGCCATCACAAGCTTTGGTTCCTGGTTCTACTCAGACAAAGCAGCTTTGGCAGCCTATCAAGCGCAACCGATCGCCCGTGAGCAAGCGCCTGAACTTTACGACATGGTGGCTCGCCTCAGCGATCGGGCCGGTATTCCTATGCCTAAGCTGTTTGTTGCCCCGACCAAATCTCCCAACGCGTTTGCCACTGGACGCGACCCTCAGCATGCCACGATCGCGGTTACAGAAGGCATCACCGAATTGCTGAATGCTGAAGAGTTAGAAGGCGTGATTGCGCACGAACTCACTCACGTTAAAAACCGCGATACGCTCACTCAGGCCGTGGCAGGCACCGTTGCAGGAGCGATTACCTATCTCGGTCGGTTGCTGAGTCTGGGTGCGCTGTATGGACCCGTCACGCGGGACGATCGACGCGGAGCAAATCCCTTCGGGCTGCTGTTTCTTATCGTTCTGGCTCCGCTGTCTGCGATGCTGCTTCAGCTTGCCATTTCGCGAACCCGTGAGTTTTCGGCTGACCAGGGTTCTGCTGCGATTACGGGCAATCCGATCGCGTTGGCCCATGCCCTTGAGAAGCTAGAAGCGGTGGGGCATCAAATCCCTATGAACGGCAATCCGGCCATGTCTCCCCTGCTGATTGTGAATCCGCTTTCCGCAGAGGGTTTACAAACGTTATTCCGCACCCATCCCTCAACCGAAGAACGCATCCGCCGCCTGAACGAGTTAGCACAGCAGCAAGCCGATCCGGCATTCGCTTAAGCGTTTGTTGCTTTGGCTGAACGTGGCGAATGGGCCACAAGGACTTAATTAAGGAGACTATTCGATTTGGTTAGATCGTCCTCTCTAGAGCAACCATGCTAGCTGTGGAACGATAGCGATCGCCAGTACGAGGATCACCTTGGGCCACCTCTCAAGCGCCGCTACGTGAAACCCGCGTGATAAATCGTTGAGAAGCCAAAGCTGCATTGCATGGGGCGCGTAGGGCTAGGCCGCTGTCCTGACTTTAATAAATTTCATATCGCTTGGTGCGAAATCACAGGTGTTTACCGTCACATCTGCTTAGGATTGTATTTCAGATGACTACTCCCTAAGCAGCGATCGCTTCTTGATTGAATACTATGACCCAGCTTGAGTTAACACAGTGCCTCCATTGGGCAAAAATGCTAGATCTCATCGTATCGAGCCGTATGATCAACGGGGTTTTGTACGTCTACAACGCAGCTGGTCAAAAAAGACCGTGGGATAGCTTCATTTCGGACTATCCACCAGAACGTTTGCAAACGATGGTTGATCGTCAACAGATCCATCCCAAAGCAGGCTAAAACTGCTGCAAAAAGCGCAAATCGCTGGTATAAAGGCGACGAATATCATCAATTTGGTGTAGTACCATTGCTAAGCGTTCAACGCCCATACCAGCGGCAAAGCCTGTATACACTTCGGGATCATAGCCAACGGCCTTCAGCACATTGGGGTCTACCATTCCGCAGCCCATAATTTCTAGCCAGCGTCCTTTCCACTGCACATCCACTTCGGCAGACGGCTCTGTAAACGGGAAAAAGCTCGGACGGAAACGGATGGGCACTTCCCCAAACAGTTGTTCTAGAAAGACTTTAATCGTTCCTTTCAAGTCAGTGAAGGTTAGTCCTTCATCCACAGCCAAAATTTCGACCTGATGAAACACCGCTGAGTGGGTGGCATCAACCGTATCTCTTCGATAGCAGCGTCCCGGCATCACAATGCGTATAGGAGGATCATTGGTCTCCATATAGCGAATCTGTACCGAGGAGGTATGGGTACGCATGATATTGCCGTCCGGCAGGTACAGTGTATCCTGCATATCACGGGCAGGGTGATCCGGCAAAAAGTTTAGGGCTTCGAAATTGTAATAGTCCGTCTCCATTTCTGGCCCTTCGGCAACGGTATAGCCCAGCCCGACGAAAATATCTGTAATGCGATCCATCATCCCGTTAATGGGGTGGATACGTCCCTGCGGGCGGTAAACGCCTGACATGGTAATGTCCAAGGTTTCAGCTTCAAGCTGGGCCTGGATTTGGGCCACCTGTAAAGCCGTGCGGCGACGATCGAGATCCGTTTGAATCGCTTCCTTGATCTCGTTCGCCAAGGCTCCAATACGGGGACGATCGCTGGCGTCGAGCTTGGCCATGCCACCCAGTACCTGAGGAATGGGTCCCTTTTTGCCCAAATACTTCACCCGAAGCTGTTCCAGTTGCTCTAGCGAGTCGGTTGCTGCCAGAGCTTGTTGGGCTTCCTGCCGAATGGATTCTAATTGCGCTGCGAGTTCTTGAAGCTGAACAGTCATACTGATGGGGTTGTTGGTTGTTAGTTTTCAGTTTTTGGCGGCTGGTCTACCTGTTAGTCTATATAACGATCGAAGGCAGCAGGTTGAGTAAGATCAGGGTCGGGAACGCCAATCTTGATGCGTGAGTGTGTGTTACTCATTCTTCAGTTTAGTCGCTGAGCGGGAGCATACGCGATTGCACCCCAAAGTTCCCACTCCCTACTCCTCACTCCCTACCAATCAATGAAACTACTGATTAGTAACGATGACGGTATTTTCGCTCTGGGTATCCGTTCTCTGGCAAACCGTCTTGCCGAGGCGGGACATCATGTCACGGTTGTCTGTCCTGATCGGGAGCGATCGGCTACTGGACACGGACTCACTCTACATCAGCCTATCCGCGCCGATATTGTTGATTCGGTGTTTCACCCCAGTGTGAAAGCCTGGGCCTGTTCTGGTACCCCTTCAGATTGCGTGAAACTAGCGCTGTGGGCACTATTGGATAGTCCTCCCGACCTAGTCCTGTCAGGTATTAATCATGGGTCTAACTTAGGTACAGACGTTCTCTACTCTGGCACTGTCTCAGCTGCAATGGAGGGTGTGATTGAAGGCATTCCCAGTGTTGCGTTTAGCCTTGCCAGCTTTACGTCGTCTGATTTTCAACCAGCCGCAGCCTTTGCTGAATCGCTAGTCGCCCAACTCGCTAAACAGCCCTTGCCAGAACTACTGTTGCTTAACGTGAACGTACCAGCAGTAGCAGCGGAGGCGATCGCGGGGGTTAAAGTAACCCGACAAGGCATTCGTCGGTACATTGATGTGTTTGAAAAGCGTCTGGATCCGCGTGGTAAGAATTACTACTGGCTAGCCGGTGAGTTGCTAGAGGAGATTGACGAAACGCCTGAGCAAGCTGATCAAGTACCCACGGACGTCCAAGCGATTCGTGATCACTACATCACCTTAACCCCTTTGCAGTACAATTTGACGGCAACAACGGGGCTAGCAAGTTTGAAAAACTGGACCTTTGACGTTCCCATGCAGGATGGTGCCTCAACGGTCTGAGTGCTTGTTTTAGAGCGAGAGGGTAATGGCTCTTGCCACCAAGCTGACGGTTGCAAATTTACACCCATAGAAAATATGGGCTACGCTTGTGCGTAGGCTGGATTAAATGGGCACCTTAAGTCAAGGCTCGATGAAAGGTTATAGCATCTGCTACCGCTGCAGTGCTTAAGTGCATCAAAACGCTACACGCTCTACGATGAGATCACGGAGTTATGCGATCGCGATCACTGACACAGCAGGCGATTTTTATAAAGCTGCCTTGAAGGGGCAAATTGAGTATCCGTTTTTAACGCTATCGTCTGTCCAGGTCTGATGTTCTAGCTGCTGAAAGCTGGGCAATGCCTGGAAGCTTGATTGAATCTTGCAAGAAATACCCATGTCCAACACGGAAAATCAGTTCACAGCCACCTTCTGGGGCGTTCGGGGAAGTATTGCTAGTCCAGGTTCTGCCACAGTCCGGTACGGTGGCAACACGCCCTGCGTCGAAATGAGGGTTGGAGGCGATCGCCTGATTTTTGATGGCGGCACAGGCATCCGCGTTTTGGGTCAAGCGCTGCTTTCCCAGATGCCGCTTGAAGCCCACATGTTTTTCACCCATTCCCATTGGGATCACATTCAAGGCTTTCCGTTCTTTGTGCCAGCCTTTGCGAAAGGCAATCGCTTCAACATTTATGGAGCCGTTGCGCCGAATGGTTCCACGATGGAGCAGCGCCTAAACGATCAGATGCTGCATCCAAACTTTCCGGTGCCGCTCCAAATTATGGGTGCCGACCTGAAATTCAACGATATTGAAGTTGGGCAGTCTGTTCGCATCAACGATATCTTGGTCGAAAATGCTCTCCTCAACCATCCAGGGCAAGCGGTTGGCTATCGGGTTAACTGGCGTGGGCATGCGGCTGCCTATGTGACTGACACGGAGCATTTTCCCGATCGCCTGGATGAAAACGTTCTCTTCCTGGCTAATCAGGCAGATCTGCTGATCTACGACGCGACCTATACGGATGAAGAATATCACTCCGAACAGTCGAGCAAGGTGGGTTGGGGACACTCGACCTGGCAGGAAGCCGTCAAGATTGCGAAAGCGGCTAACGTCAAGACGCTCGTGATTTTTCACCATGATCCGCTGCACAGCGATGACTTTCTTGATCAGGTTGGAGCCGAAGTCGCCGCTGCCTTCCCCAATAGCTTAATGGCGCGAGAAGGTTTGGTCATCCAAATTTCACCGCCCACGCCTGCTCCTGATCCAATGGCGATCGAAGCGGCGATTGAAGCCGAGATTGGGGTTTCGGTGTAGTGAGGGGGAGAGGGTGGAAGAGATGATGGATGAAGGCTAAAGGCTAAAGGCTAAAGGCTAAAGGCTAAAGGCTAAAAAGCTGACTGCTGACCGTTGCTAACACAAAGCACGCTTGACTCCTGGCTCCTGACTCCTGAATTCAAAACTCAAAACTCTCAAGCCCACTGGAAACTGTTCAAAACTCTTTTCCTTGGGTCGATCGTCCTTTCCCTTCATGTGTCAAAATGTAAAGCGTGTGGGTTACTTCATCGCCAACGACCGTTCTGACTCCAACTGCTGTTGCTCTAGGAAACTTTGATGGCATACATCAGGGGCATCAGCAGGTAATTCAGCCTGTTTTAGCGGGTTTGGAGTCACCGCGACAAAACCGTGTCCATGCGACTGTGGTCACGTTTCATCCGCACCCTCAAGAATTTTTTACGGGGCAGCCTCGCCTGTTGCTGACTCCGCTGATTGAGAAAGCCGCTCAGCTTAACGTGTTAGGGGTTGAGCAGCTTGTTTTGCTGCCGTTTAATCGAGATCTTGCTAGCTTGAGCCCAGAGGAGTTTGTCGAGAAAATTATCCTGCAAGAGCTTAAAGCGACCCAGGTGAGTGTTGGTGCCGATTTTTGCTTTGGGCAGCAGCGATCGGGCACCGCAGAAACCTTACGGGCACTGGCATCGAAGCGCGGTATTACCGTGAGTATTGCACCGCTCAAAAACTTAGACCACGATCGCATCAGTAGTTCTGCCATTCGTTATGCTTTACAGCAGGGGGATGTGAAGCGTGCAAATCAACTTTTGGGACGTCCTTATCGACTCATTGGTAAAGTTGTTCAAGGGAAACAGCTTGGGCGCACGATTGGGTTTCCGACGGCAAATCTGCAACTTCCTCCTGACAAGTTTTTACCGTGCTCTGGCTCCTATGCTGTGCGGGTGCATCGGTGCGATCGCAGTAGCGAAGTGGATCTATCAACCGTGCCAACGTTGCGAGGTGTAATGAATATTGGCTACCGTCCAACTGTGGATGGCACGACTCAGACGATCGAGGTGCATCTGCTGGATTGGTCTGCCGATTTGTACGACCAGACGTTGATTGTGAACTTGGAGGCGTTTTTGCGATCGGAGCAGAAGTTTCCCTCTCTCGATGCGCTCAAAGCCCAAATTCAGGCAGATTGCGACGCAGCTCGTCGATTGCTCTAGACGTCGCTCTCAATTTCCGTTATCTCGTGACATCCGCTGCGACTGTGAAACTGTGACCGTGAAAGTGCGACTGTGGAAAGCGGCTCTGACGGTTCAGGCTGCTTTGCAGTGTTGGGCGATCGTATTCTAAGAAATGCTGCTCTGCACTTAGTAGAACTGGGCACACTAAGCCGAGTAGATCTAACAACTATCCCCTTTTCCACACATAGAGGAACGACTAAATGGCAAACGAGGGACACCTTGCTTTGCTCAAGCAGGGTGTAGAAGCCTGGAATACCTGGTGGGGACGCAATCCAAAGAAAACTCCAAATCTCGAGGGTGCAAATCTTCGAGATACAAACCTGCGTGAAGCCAATTTCTACAAGGCTGACCTTCGAGAGGTGGGCTTTCAACAGGTCGATCTCAGTATGGCAAATCTTGAGGGAGCAGATCTTGGGATTGCGATGCTTGAAGGAGCCACGCTTTATACAGCCATTCTCTACAAGGCAAATCTCCGCGAAGCCAACCTTTATAAAGCTGACTTACGCGAGGCAGATTTAAGTCAGGTCGACCTCAGTATGGCCAATCTGCGTGAAGCCAACCTCAGCACTGCCATTCTTGAAGGAGCCACGCTTTACACATCGCTGCTCTACAAGGCCAATCTGCGCGAAGCCAGTCTCTATAAAGCTGATTTGCGTGAGGCCGACTTCAGTATGGCAAATTTGCGTGAAGCGAACTTGAGTATGGCGAACTTGAGTATGGCGAACTTGAGTATGGCAAATCTGGTTGGGGCAACCCTCTATGAAGGAAATTTAAAGCAAGCAAACCTCAGCCTTGCCAATCTATGTATGGCAAACATGATTGGTGCGGTGTTAGCCAAAGCAAACCTGGTTGGCGCAACCATGATTGGGGTGAACCTGTATAAAGCCCAGTTAGTAGGGGCTAATCTGCGCGAAGCAGATCTGCGGGAATCGACGCTGAGTATGACGAATCTGAGTGAGGCTAGCCTGCACGGTGCAAACCTGACGATGGCAAATTTGCAGGGTGCAAACTTAAGTGGAGCGAACTTAACGCTGGCAAACTTTCAAGATGCAAACTTGCATCGAGCTAATTTAACGGGTGCTAACGTGCGAGAAACCAATCTGGCGGGTGCTTACCTCAAAGAAGCAACGATGCCAGATGGTACAGTAAATCCTTAAATTCGTCCCTTAAACGCAACTGTCGAAGGGACGAAAAAACGCGGGAGAGCGTAAGCCAGACTCGATCGCTGCACTGGCTTATTAGACAAGGCTCAGGTTTAAACCGAACTCACCCAAGCGATTGCACTCACCACTAGAACGATCGCGGCTCTCACTAACTTGCTTGCGGTTGGCCACCCGATTGGTTCAGCGAAGAGCGTGCTGCAAGAGCCAGGAAGATTCTGGAGACGCCTGTAAAAATGATGCTGATGCCGACTAAAAGACCGATCGCAAAGGGACCATTAAACGGCCACTCAAACCAGATCAGGCCGCCTAAAACGAGCGTTGTAATACCGTTAGCAAGTGACCAAACCCAGTTCGGTTGAGAGCGACGTTGAAACGCATACACAATTTCAAACACGCCTTCAGTTAACAAGAACGCGCCCAGTGCTAATGTCAAAGTGAGAATCCCTTGCAGGGGATACACAAACAGCAGAACAGCAGTGCCGATGTAGAGCAGACTTAGCAAAAGCTGCCAGATGAAACCACCTTGCTCGCGGGTTTGAAAGGTGTAAACGAGCTTAGAAATACCACTAAAGAGAATGATCCAGGCAATCCAGCTTTCGGCAGCTAGTGTGCTGAAGAACGGAAAGGCGATCGCAGCAATTCCCAGTAGAATCAGCAGCACACTGACGACGATCGACCCGTTTAAATTGCTCTTGATATCGTTGTTCGTCGAAATCCCAGTACTCATCAACCTACCTCATAACGTGCTTGAGTCTTCACGATCGCATTGTAGGACTGCGGTCTCTGCTGTGTGCTCATTCGCTGGGTGTAAATTACAGCGGGATGAAGTTCTCTCAGGCGTTAGAGGTACGTAAGCGATCGGCTTATTGTGCTCCGCTTGCACCCTCCTCGATCGCCATCGCTTGCTTCGGAAGGACAGCATCCAGTGTGATGCCCTGAATCGCATAATCCAGTAGTTGCATCGGGTGTAGCACGGGAATCGTTTTTCCTTGAAGCTCAAGGTGTTTGCTGATTTGGACAAAACAACCAATATTGGCTGAAGCGATGAGGGACGCTCCTGTATTTAGCAAGTTTTCTACCTTTTGCTGACCCAATTCTGCGGCAACATCGGGCTGTAAGATATTGTAGACACCCGCACTACCGCAACATAATGCTGCATCGACGGGTTCTCGCAGGCGCACGCCTGGAATTTGCTTGAGCAGTTGACGTGGCTGTACGCTAATTTTCTGCCCGTGTAGCATGTGGCAGGCATCTTGATAGACCAGCGTTAGAGGTTCCTCCTGCAACGGTGAAAGCTGAGCCGTTAGCCCTACAGCAGCCAAAAATTCCTGTACGTCTTTGACTTTGCTGGCAAACGCGCTGGCCTTTTCTCGGTAGTGTGGGTCGTCGTGCAAGATACTGCCGTATTCCTTGAGGGAGTGCCCGCAACCAGACGCATTAATGACGATCGCATCCAGAGTGTCATCGGCAAAGCTATCGATGAGTTGACGCGCCAGGTCTTGAGTTTGCGCTTCCTGCCCCTGGTGGTGCGTGAGTGCACCGCAACAACCCTGGGATTTGGGAATGACAACTTCGCAGCCATTTGCCGTCAAGACTCGAATGGTGGCATTGTTAACCTCTGGATTAAATAAGCGCTGTACGCAACCCAGCAGTAAGCCAACACGGTAACGCTGCTTTCCTTGCGCAGGAATGATTTCAGGAAAAGAGTCTTGAAAGGCTTGGGATGAAATTTTGGGCAGCATGGATTCCATGGCTGCCAGTTGGGGTGAAAGTTGCTTGAGTACACCCAGCGATCGCACCAACTTTTGCAAGCCCGATTTCTGATAAAGCCCTAACGGTCGCAACAGCAGGCGCAGTCGATCGGGATAGGGAAAGGTCGAGAAAATAAGACGACGGAGCAGCTTTTCGGGCAGCGATCGGGTGTGATTTCGCTCGATTTGGGGACGGGTTGCCTCGATCAGCTTGTCGTACCGTACCCCTGATGGACAGGTTGTGACACAAGCAAGACAGCCAAGACACGAATCAAAATGCTGCACCGTGGCTGGAGAGAGCGGTATTTGTCCCTCGTTCACTCCATCCATCAAGTAGATCCGTCCTCTGGGCGAATCCATCTCTTTGCCAATCACCCGGTAACTGGGGCACGTGGAGAGGCAAAAGCCACAATGAACGCAGGCATCGATCAGTTTGGCATCGGGTGGATGGTGGGCATCGAAGGTTACAGGATGAGTGCCAAAGGCTAGATCGCCGTTTGGGTCTACCTTCAGCGTCGCTCCTTCACTCGTGTTCTCCACTTCTGGCCCTGTAACGGATTCAAACTGCTGAAAACTCGTACTCATGACCTAAATTCCGCCTACAAATCGGTGAGGGCTTAAACGTCGATTGGGATCAAATTGCTGCTTTAACTGCTGCATGAGGTCTAGCGCGTTGCCTGAGTAACCCCACACCTCGATCGCCTGCTTTAAAGCGATCGGAGCCTTAAGGAGCGACAAAAAACCACTGTTGGCTTGACAGAACGAGCGAATCTTTAAGAGGGGTTCTGGTGGCGTAGAGGCATCAAACACCAGTCTGCCCAGTCCGCTAGCCGTGTGGATTTGCCCATACCAGGGTGCGATCGACATGCGGTCAATCATCGTTAACAGCGCAACCGCCTCAGACGGCTGTATTCCTATTTTGCAGGTTATTGCCTCGCTCTGGTGGGCAGCGGTCATGTGTTCTTGCAAGCGTTGCCATAGAGTGGCGTCATCCTGCTCTGCAATGTTAAGACTGGCTAATCTCAACGATCGACCCACCTCAGCTATGCGTTGGGCTTGCTCTTGGACACTCGGCAAAATGCTTTGTAGACGAATTGCCAGACCCATACCGTTGCCTACTCCTAGTTCGGCAACGACCGACTCAGAAACAACGTCGGCGCATGCAGGGGTCAGCGCTGAACCAAGCAGTGTTTGAGTCGCTTGCGCCACGGCAGATGCTTCTCCACTCAGCACGACGGTCTGTGACGCTTCTGGCAGCGGATACACTCGGAAAGTCACCTGCGTTATGATGCCAAGTGTGCCGTATGAGCCAGTCAGTAGCTTCATCAGGTCGTAGCCTGCAACATTTTTCACCACACGTCCACCAGCCTTGGTCAGTTGGCCATCCGCACGGACAAAAGACAGCCCCAGCACCATGTCTCGTACGCTGTTGTAACGTTGACGCAAGGAACCTGTATCGGCTGTGGCGATGATACCGCCGATCGTGGCGCTCTCTGGATAGGCTGGGTCAAGCGCTAAAAATTGCCCTTCGTTTGCCAGAATTGTCTGTAGGTCTACAAACCGCATTCCCGCTTCGACCGTTACAGTCAAATCCCCCACCGCATGCTCGATGAGCCGATTTAAGCGCTCAGTACTCACAACAAGCAACGAAGTTTGCGCCTGCTGTAACTGAATTATGCCGCCCCAGGAAAGCTTGCTACCCGCACCGCACGGTAGAATACCTTGAGGACCGCTTGCTGCCATCACGGTCGCCAAGGCTTCTGCTGAAGAGGGATAAGCGATGCCGCTAATCGATGTACCAGGTTTGACGGTACGATCGATCTGCGATCGTTTTTCTGACGGCAAGCTGTCCCAGATGCAAAAGTCGGGGGCTTCTGGCGGATGCAGGGCTGGCTGGCTGAGGGGGCTTTCTGCGGCACTCTGGTCTGTAGAACTCGTTCCCATGCTGCGAATCAACTGAAGTGAAGGCTAATGCTTACTCTAACAGTCGCAAGGGTGCCGTTTTGTGAATCTGTTCCTAACATGATGCGAATCATTTAGGCCAGAATGAGATAAGGTTTTTGAACAACGGCTGGCTCTATAGATAGTAGTTTTAAAGATTTTAAGCTTGTTATCCAGTAAATCTTAGGAATACGTGATCTGATAACGAAGTCCCTTTAGGCTTTGGGGGTAATGGTGAGACGTCAGTAGGGCAGACAGGGGATGAAGAAAATTTTAGTCATTGAAGACGAGAAGTCAATTCGTGAATCGCTTCTGGATCTGCTCACGGTCGAAGGCTTTAGCGTTACCGGTGCTGCAAATGGTTCTATTGGTGTGCAGTTAGCGCAGCAAGATTTACCAGATTTGATTTTGTGCGATGTCACCATGCCCCAACTGGACGGTTATCAAGTTCTTACACGCTTGCGACAGCACACAGAAACGGCTGCTATTCCGTTCATTTTTCTCACCGCGCGAGGAAGCAAGGAAGATTTTCGGCAAGGAATGGAGTTAGGTGCCGACGATTTTTTAGCCAAACCCTGCACAGCAGATGAATTGCTAGCTGCGATCGCGAGTCGGTTTAATAAACAGGCGGTTGTAGACAAGCAAGCGCAGAAACAACTGGATGATTTACGCAGCAGTATTGCCTTATCGTTGCCACACGAATTGCGTACGCCGCTGAATGGCATTTTAGGGCTGACTGAAGTGCTTATGGACGATTACCAGAATATCGATCGTCAGGAAGTGCTGGAGCTTGCGCAGGGAATTCATAAAGCTGCTGAGCGGCTTTCCCGGCTGATTCAAAACTTTCTGCTGTATGCAGAATTGGAGATTACTGCGCGAGATCCCGAACGCTTACTGGCGCTTCGCAGCGATGAAACCCGCTTGCCTAAGCTGTTGGTAACAAACGTTGCAACGGCGATCGCGCAGCAAGAAGGCCGCGAAGCCGATTTACACTTGGATGTGCACAATCTAAAAATTAGAATCTCTGAGCTGAAGTTAAAAAAAGTGATTGAAGAATTAGTTGGCAATGCCTTTAAGTTTTCGGAGGCAGGAACTGCTGTTCAAGTATCAACTACGCTCACAGAGGATGGATGGGTGCTCACGATCAGCGATCAAGGTCGAGGCATGACCATTGAGCAAATCGCTGGCTTGGGTGCATATATGCAGTTTGAGCGCACGTTTTACGAGCAGCAAGGTTCTGGTTTGGGGTTTTCGATCGCGAAGCGCTTAGTAGAATTGCATGAAGGAACGCTAGCGATCAACAGCACCCCTGGTAAAAAAACCACTATACAAGTCACCTTTCCTGCTAGCGAGGGCTGACCATTAAGGCTATTAACGTAGAAGGATGGTGTCCCCTTACTACAAACAATCTGGCGATTTTGGTTAATTCATGAGCCTTAGAAACTTTTTGTACATGAATCTAAAGATGGCGCACAACGCTCTGTAACTAGAGCCTCCCTTTCTTAACATCTAGCCAACTGAAGAATTTTTTAGATGTCTAAGCGCCGACTAGTTCCTGAAACCAATCATCATTCCAAAGTTCGTCGAAGGCGACATCTGTTTTCGCTTCAGCGCGATAGTTTGGATTGAACTCGATCGCTTTTTCCAGGCTCTCTAGCGCAAAGTCAGCTTCACCTAAAAAGGCATGACTGGTTGCGCGGTTGTAGTAAGCGCTGGCGTAGTCTGGTTTCAAATCCAGCGCCTTGTTGAAGCTCACGATCGCATCTTTGTGGCGACCCAGTTGAGCAAGGGCGTAACCGCGTTTATCTAAGGCTTTGTAAGACTCAGCATTGAAGTGAATCACTTCATCAAAGGAGGCAATCGCATCTTTATAACGCCCCAGTGCTTCCAGCGCCAAGCCGCGATTCATCCAGGCAACGGCATCGTCCGGTTTGAACTGCACAGCACGATCGAAGACATTAAAGGCATCCTGGTGTCGCCGCAAAATACCTAAAGCGACGCCTTTATTAACCAGTGCTTCGTGATAGTCAGGTTTGCTATCAAGCGCATGATCGTAGGACTTAATCGCGTCTTCATAGCGCTTCAAGCGTGATAGGCTAATGCCTCGGCTAAACCATCCTTTCTCATCTTTAGGAGTTAGTTTTAGCATCTGGTCGAACGATGCGATCGCAGGTTCATGGCGCTGAATTTTTTGCAGAATCAGTCCTCGCTGATACCAGTTTTCTGCCTGTTCTGGCTTCAGCTCAACGACTTTGTCATAGCGTAAAATAGCCGCTTCGTAATTCTCTTCCGCAAAGAGTTCCTGCGCTTGAGCAATGTATTTATTGACATCGATAAACAGCTCAGGACGGTTGGCTTTGAGTAACTCCAATTGCCCCACCAACTCTTGAAGATTCTGCTGTAATTTGCCAACTGCTTCTTCAGAGACTGGAGATGCTTCTGCCAGTTGCTGCAAAATGTCATCTTTCTGAGTTTGGGCCTCTGTTTGAAGCGCTGTTAGTTGCTTAATTAAATCGGACTGTAACGCTTCAACGGTCTGTAGCGAGTTGTCTTTTTGACTTGAAAGCGATGCTTTTAGATCCGTAATTTGAGTTGAAAAATCAGCTTCTAGCTGCTCTAAGGTTGCCAGAACACGATCGCGTTTTGCCTGAGTTTGCTGCTGAGCATCAAGCTGAAAGCCTTCAATTTGAGGAGCCAGTTCAGCTTTAATCTGTTCCAGATCGCTTAAGATTACTTGCTTTTGATTCTGGGCTTCTACTTGTAGCGTGGTAAGTCTTTCTGTAAACTCTTGATCGACCGTTTCTAGCTTTTGTAAGAGACGATCGCGCTCTTGTTCCACCCCTGTTTTTAAGACCGAAAGCTGGGGCGAAAAGTCAGCTTGAACCTGTTCGAGATGCTGTAGGATTTGGTCTTTCTGCTGCTGAGCAACGGCTTGTAAATCGACCAGTTGCGCTGTGAAGTCACGTTCGGCTGCTTCCAGACGCTCTAAAACCTGTCGTTGCCGATCTTGCACGTCTAAGTGGAAATCAGACAACTGCGGTGTGACTTCAGCTTTCAATTGGTCGAGATTTTCCAAGATGCGCTCTTTTTGTTGCTGAGCGATCGATTGGAGTTCCACTAACTGAGTAGCGAATTCACGTTCAGAGGCTTCTAAGCGTTCTAACAACGCTGCTTGCCGCTGTTCCGCTTCAGATTGAAGGTGAGTGAGTTGGGGTGCAAAGTCCGTTTTCAGCGCTTCTAGCTGCTCAAGAATGCGATCGCGCTGTTGTCTGGCAGCGATCTGTAAATCTAGCAGTTGACCAGCAAAGTCACGTTCCGATGTCGTCAGCTTTTGTAAAACTTCTTGCTGCCGCAGTTGCGCATCGGTTTGTAGCTTAGACAACTGAGGCACAAAGTCGGCTTTGAGGGTTTCTAAACTTTTAAGGCTGCGATCGCGCTGCTGCTTGACCGTTAACTGTAAGGCGGCTAGCTGCTCAGCAAACGCTTGCTCGGATGCTGCCAGGTTTTGCAGTGCTTGCTCCTTTTGCTGCCGTACTTCTGCTTGTACAACGTTCAAATGAGGCTCAACGTCTGCCTTAAGCTGCTCTAAATGCCCAATCATGAGCGTTTGTTGAGCAACGGCTGCTGACTGTAGCTTGGCGAGGTAGGCGGCAAAGTCTTGCTCTGATGCGGCTAACTTTTCTAAGGCGGCGGTTTGCTGCTGCTCAATGTTGGACTGCGCACCCGAAAGCTGAGCAACGAGCGCTTCGCCCAGTTCTTCAAGCGTTTGCTTGGACGCGTGAAGCTGCGTTTCTAACTCGGCGATCATGGCTGACTTTGATTGCGCTAACTCAGCCACCAACCCGGATAGTGCAGTACGTTCTTTAGCAACATCCTGATGGAATTGTTCGGCTTCGTCGGCAGCATCATCGGCGATCGTTTCCATCTCTTCCAGAAGGCTCTTGGCGTTTTCCCTCGTCTTCGCAATCTGGCTTTCGAGGTCTTGCAACCCTTCTAACTGTTCTTTGGCACGGGTGGCAATTTCTTGAATCACTGCGCGACGAAGTAACCACAGGGCTGCGATCATCGCCGCCAGCAGCACGATCAAGACCCCCAACAGGATGTTAAACAGGGTCGTCATGCGGACAAGCGATCGATCGACCTCAGCTTTGGGTGCGGCGGCGTTGGATGGCTGAAGTTGTGCCAAAAGCTGCCTTTGATCGTTGAAGTCTGTATCACTGGGTGTGAACGATCGTGCTGGGTTGACCGCTGCACCAAGCGAGAGCAACAAGACCGAGAGCGTAATCCCACTTCGGGATCGGAAAGCGAGTTCTAGGTGCTGGCGCTTCATCGAGAATCATCCTTCGCTGGCAGTCGATGGTTGCAGTATATCGAAGACGATACAGAGCAACTGCTTATCTTCTCCAGAGTAATCAAATTTGGGCGCAGTGGCTTAGGGGCTGTTATCAATTACAACTACACATGACTGGAAGCAAGGATACCAGCCCCTAGCTTTTCGTGTTGGAGCGGGCACGATAATGCTTATACCAAGGGCTTTGGGGCTGAATTGATGACGCGCCCTCAAGCCTTTCGGTTAATTGCCAGCAACCACCGTCAGTTTGCTGCCCGTTTGGGTAATGACTTTGAGCGGAAGGGACGATCGTGACTCGCGACGTGGAAACTGGATGAACTGCACCCCTGTGCGGGCGGGCTCCACGGTCATGATGTATTGGCTACCTGTCCACTGCAGACGAGTGACCCGATGGGACAGCACCCAGACTTCGGCGGTTTTACCCGCGTTGATGCTCGTAATGTTGGTTGTGTTGTAGCACTTCCAGAGGGTGTCCTGAACCGTCCACAGCCCTGAGAGGTAGATGGGCTCTTGCCGCAAGCTCAGACCGTACTGAGTAAAGGAGAAAACGTCTTGCTTCCAAAAGCGTTGATTCAGGCTTTGTAGCGGCTTACTGGTTGGGTCGTTTCCATAGCGCGGTAAGCTTTGCAGCATTTTGAGCTGATCCGTCTGAGTGGGTCGTACCCAATTTTGGGCTTCGCCACACACCTCAAACGGAATCTCTGTGACTGGCTGTACGGCGATCGCGATCGCCGTAGATGGTTGAACACGGGCTTCAGATTGGGACTCAAGCGCCAGCCCAAAACCACTGCTAGCCAAAATGGCTAAGCTGTACCCAATGAGCTTTTGAGACAAATAGAACATGGCGAGCTAGAGCAAAAGGATGATTGCTGGTGAAGACAGGCTACAAAGATGCGATCGCCGCTCTGTTAGAACTCATCTATAGGAATTAGAACTCATCTATAGGAACTAGTCTGTACCACCCCAACTCCAGATGGGATTGCCGTTACGAACACCCTTGCGGAGTATGGCAGTGGTCAAACCATTAGCGTCGCTCATGCCTGTCATATCGAGGATGAGATAGACCTTGCCACCTGTAAATCTAAGACGTAAGTACGACTGACTTAGATAGGCTTCGTTATCATTCTTTACGATACGAGCGGTGGCTTTGCAGTTTCGGTAGGCAGGCTTAAGCGTACCAACCCACGTCACGCTAAATTCGTCGGTGCTGGCAATGGTGAAACGATCGGCCAATTGGCTAAGATTTGCGCTGCCATCGATCGTGTAGCCGCCTTCCCGGTAAGGCTGTGGTTGTTCGTTGACCATCACCCGTTCAGGACATCGCACCGTTTGAGTGTCGATCGCCCGATAGACGTCCATTTCAATGGATCTCGCCTGTGCTGGCTGCGTCGTCCAACATACCAGTGCCGTGACACCTAACCCGGTCAGCGATCGCGTAAGCCTTCCCATCCAATTACCTTTTTGTGACAGATCCCTACCTACAGTAGGAGCGAGTTCCATTCCGGGAAAGTCACATCGAAAATGGAGGGGTAAGCGCGTTAAGGAGTTAGAGCCGACAGCGTTCGGTTAGGTTGCAGTCAAGCCGTTGCTGATGTTCAGCGACGATGGTTGCCAAGTCGGCTCGTCCAGTGAGTGCTAAGCGCCGATCGGCCCAAAGTCCGTAGACAAAATCGACGATCGTGCCAATTAGGGGGAGCTTTGTTGCGGCATAGACCCAACCCATCCCTAACACTTCGTAAACGCGACGGAAAACGGCAACGTTTTGGATGACACTGCCATCGGGTAGTACGGCATGAATGCGCCCCATCGCCGTTTCAAAGTCTACCCCACCGTGCAAAGCGGGTGTGTAGTTCACGTCTGCGATATCGACAAAGGCCACTAACCCTCGCCCACCATCTCGCTTGCGCAAAAAATTGACCTCTCGCATGCACAAAGGACACTCACCGTCATACAGCAGCTTAATTTGCCAGGTGGGTGTTGGGGGAACAACGGGGTCAGATGCACCCGCTTCAGACGTGGATTCTGAGTCAGCCTTTAAGATCATTGCGCAATCCTTAGAGGCAGCATTATTGAACCTTGAAAACCTGCCTACATCCATTATATGAAGAAAAGTAAACACAATGCAGCAGCAATTGGAACTGCGTTCTCCTTCAGTCATTCATACAGCAGTTCTCAATCGAGTAAGCCAAGGTTCGATTAAGATGGGTGAGGGGTTTCGGGTATCGGGTGTGGAAAATGCAAATGAAAACAGCTGCAAGAATTACAGCTTCAGAGACTTCTACAAAGCAAGCTGACTGTGAGTCGGCATCCTTGAGGTATGCATCCGACCTGATGGCACACTTTATACTTTCGCTCCAAGCACCGTTCCTGTCTTTTGCTGAAACTGGTTTAGCAGAGGATGTCCCGGTCGAAAGACGGTTACCGCGATCGCGTTAACTCCACTTGCTTGGGCTCCTCAACGTTTTGTATGGTTGCAGGTCTGAGGCGGTTCTTAATGCTTCTTGCCAAACCCCACTTTCGAACGAGTCCAGCAAGAACGTTCAAGCCTGGAACTTGATCAAACCATTGGGCAGAAATATCACTCCGCGAACTCCGCTGATCGCCAAAACTGGGCACTGCAATTAAGCGAACAATGGATGGGTGTTGCCACTTAAAAATATTGAACACACCATCCGGAGACATGGGACCACCGTCAGGATGTCCTGGTGACCGTTGCAGCAAGGTTTCAAAGAAATTGATTAAGAGATCAAGCGTTTTGCCGTTAACTGCGTAGAATTGTGCACCGATGATTTCATCAGCAAAGGGCTGGAGAATCGGACTGTTTACCGCTTTTGTACCCAACGCTTGATCGTAACAATAGCCAAAATGCACTAAATCCCAATCTGTGTTGAGGAGTTCCCTAAGAATGGTTTCCTCATACTGCTGGAAATCTGGACGTAGTTCTAAATCATCTTCCATAACTAAAACATTCTTCAAGCCTCTTGCTTTCGCTTGCTTAAGAACGTTTAAATGGCTGAGAAAAGCTCCTCGATATCCGATCGAGGTAAAGGAGCCAGGGCTATCGGGCCTGATAGCTGCAAAGAGTTCAACTTTCCCTGGCGTAAATGGCATCCCTGCTTTCTCTAACTCTTCCACCATTTCCTGTTGACGATCGGTACGACTTGGAAGATTGATGACATACGCACAGTCAAAAAACTCGGTAAATTTCATGGTTTCCTTTGTATAAATCGCTTACTCTGCCCGAAACTGAGTGCATGATAGGGCAGTATGAACTGAGTACCGCGTGCGTAACGATACACCCTCATTGAATCGAACTTAGAAAGGACATGACTAATTTAGATGAATCGGAATGAATGGCTCCTGTTCCCGAGATAGCAACTTTCTCAAGATGATCAATACGTGCGGTAAAAGTCGTCTCAAAAGTGTGCGATCGGGCAAAGTCAAGAGAGCGGATTGCCATTGCTTTTAGGGCAGCGCGATCAGCATCAAGTTGTGCAATTTTTTGTGCTAATAAATTGGGTTGATTCATTGGCACAGCCCATCCCGTTTGAGAGTAGCGTTCAATACCAACAAACGCCTCATTGGTGTAGCTCACAATAGGAACACCGCACGCGAGCGTCTCTAGGTACGTACATGAGGGATCTCCCTGGCGATGGCAACAAATAAATAAATCAACCTGTTGCTTCATAAAGGGAACGAGTTCTTGCTGAAAGTCTAGCACGCCCATCAGCTTGACACGATCGTGTAGCCCCTCCTGTGCAATGCGCCGCTGTATTAAAGGTTTGAGTTCACCATCGCCACAGAGAAAGAGTTCAAACAAAACACCAAGCCGCTTGAGTGCAACGGCCACATCAATGACATGATCCACTCCTTTTTCAGCAACAAAGCGACCTGAAAATGCTAACCGCAAGGGGGTGTTAGGTGCAAATAAATGCTGACAACGTTGCTCAATATCAGCATTATTTGCCAGCAAAGCTTCTGGCATACGGGTATCAAAAAACAGCAGCGGATTCGAGTTGATAAAACGATAAGCAGCATAGGTGGGAGTGCCGTTACACTGAACCCCTTCTGCTAGCGCGATCGCCTCCTGCCGTTTACGTTCTTGATTTACTTCCCAGACAAGACGGCGAGCGCGAATTAGTGGGTTTTTCACGGTCGCTGCGATCATCTGTTTCCGCGTTTTCAAACTATATTCGGTGACATAAACACAGGGAACGCTGATAGAGCGGCATAGTCTGCTGATGTGATTTTGCTGATAGTCAGCTGAGGCTAATACAACCGATGCTGGACTCAGCGCTTTTGCTGGCAGTGTGTTGTAAGTGACTGCTTCAATCTCGAACGGTAATTCTTTTGCTCGAAAGGCTTTTTTATCCAGGACTGCATAGTTTTTAGAGGGCGGTGCGACCTGCATCAACGCTTTGACTGAACCAGACCAAAGCTCGGTATATTTAGTCATGCCATCTACAAACTTTTGAGGTAGTAGATACTCTCCGTTTGGCGAAAGTTCTAGTGAAAGAACAGGCAAAATGAATAGCTTGGAATGTTTGAACATGGGGCTGCGCAGATTAACTTTGTCAGCAAATCTTAAGTACATAGAAATTTCCTTTTCACTCAGAAGAAAGCGTAGTTGGAGTTCGATTTAGCGCACCCTTATAGAAGAGAAACGCAGTAAAAACTTGAACAACCGTCGAATACGAAGTTGAGTCTAAGAAAGACGTTTTTACTAGTTCTTAAGCCACATTATTGCGACACACCTTCAAAGTCAGTCGATGTGAATTCAAGCACTGTGATCCCTAGGGCTGATTGCAGGGATTCAAAATTCGAGTGTGAGCACATATTGCGATACTTCTAATCATCGCTACCCCTTAAAGCCCTACGCAAAGCGAGCTTTGTTGCTAGCAGCGGTTACTTTAGAAGACTCTATTCACACAAGAGATGCAACTAGGCAAGACTGACTTCACGTCAACTGTTAACCGTACTGACGGTCTCAGTTGGCTCCACTTTGAGGTGAAGTTCGTACATAAAAGCTGAGCATAAAGCCAGCTAGATTGAAATCAACCCAAGTATGCAAGCGCGAATGTAAGCATCTCAATCATTCAGTAACTACCCTGATCGTAAAATGGGTCGTTTACCGCAATGGAACTGCTGCGTCCGATATTGTGATTCCGCGCCTACGGTGGAGTATCACCAACTTCAGACATGATATTGAAGTCAACCATTGGAGCAAATAAATACCGACAACCCCGATTGCTATAGCGGAATTCTTGCTGTGGGTTTCTTTTGTGCCTCATACTGTGCATTCGCCCGCTCTATAACACAACCGTTTACAAGAGTGAAATCTGAACCAAGTAGTGGCGCTTAAGCTGAATCATGGCGTAATGATCAACGGCTGCTGTGCAGAGTTGCAACTACCTAAACTTAAGACACCCCTAAACTAGGGCACCCAATCAGGAGGTCTTGTAAGTCTTATAGATGAGGACGCTTCAGCAAAAGCAACGAAATATCAGGAGACATAAAGAATTAAGTGCACCAATCCTATACAACATTACGCAATGAAGCAATGGGAATTGAGGAGGATTTCGGGGGGATTTCGGGGGGATCAAGCTTGATGTGTGCAGACTGGGTAAAGAGTGGGTCGATCGTGAGCAAAAGCGCTAATAGAGCCTCACTACTGTCCCTCGCTTTAGCAATCACCTTATCCTGGACAAAAGCTTACTTGTGAAAGCGGTTGGGCTGCACACATCCGCATACGCTTAACGGGTTGCCAGACTTGCCGTCCTTTGTTGAGAGCCCCGTTTTTTAATCACTTTAGCGGGTACTCCAACAGCCACAGAGAATGGCGGAATACTCTTTGTAACGACCGATCCAGCGCCAATGACACTGCCTCGACCGATCGTGACCCCATCCAGTACTTTGACTCCATCCCCCAGCCAGCAGTCATCCTCGATCACAATGCCTTTAGCTGTCACACCCTGCTCAGCGATTGCGCGTGAGGCATCGTCAAAAATGTGATTGTTTGCAAAAATGCCTGTATGGGATGCAATAAGACAATTTTTGCCAATGTAAATGTGGCCCGGACCGGCAACACAGGAATAGGGACCGAGATAAACGTTGTCATTAATTTCAATGTAGCCGTCTTCTAAAGCGCGAAGGTCACTGCCTCGATCGAGGGTGACCCCATGTTTGAGCACAATGCGAGCTGCTTCACCTGCTCCACTGAGGTGAACATTATCGCGTAAACGCACCCGATCGCCCAACGAAATGCAGGTATTCGCTTCAGAGGCATCGAGATAAACATGGTGACCCAGAAAGACATGATGCCCAATTTCAATATGAAGCGGATTAAAAAATTCAACTCCCCGGTCAATGGTAAGATTCTCACCTGTTCTAAGCCAGAAGTTGCGGTAGAAAAAACGGCGCAATAAGATGCCTGGTTGTCTGGGTATCCAACTTAAAAAGGTGATTAGCAGCGTTCCTTTCAAACGCGTAAAGAGCTCGGTGGTCGTAAAGCTTGTAAAAAACATGGCAATGAGTCCAAAGATTAGAGATTTTTCAGTGAAAATGTTGAAGTGGCAGTAATCAAATCAATTCAAGACGTTATTGGATACGTTGAATTTGCGTTCGTAAAATGCTGAAATTTGAGCATCGAGCCATGAAATTCCGTGATTGATTAGATCAACCAGAGAGCGGCTCTGTGCTTTCCTGCGACACCGATACGATGACGTATGGAAATCGAAATGTTATGCAGCAACGTAGCGGCTGCTATTGCAATAGCCGCATTGGTTCCCTTGCTGTTACAACAAAAGCCAAAACGATTCAGCTTGAAACTAACTGTTTGTGCAGCCAAAGTAGATTGCTATCACAAACTAGCTGCTTTGTTCAAAGCGCTTGATTGATTTGAAGACTAGTGTTTAGGAAGCCTCTAATGATCGCAAGATCGTTATGGTGATGCACAATAAATAGATTTCTGGTGATTGGAAATGGAACCTTTGGTTAGGCTTCTAGAGTGTGCTTCAAAGCCCTCGATCCTCCTCAACACTCCTTTTTAAGCAGGGAGTAGACTGTTCAAAGTCCCCCCTTTGAAGAGGATTTAGAGAGATCACCAAGAGGCAAAAACCGTCTCAAAGATTTCAAAGCAATACCCAGCGAGAGTCTCATTACTTCCGTTACGGTGGCGTGTCACCGACTTCAGACATAATGTTGAAGTCAACCATCGGCGCGAACAGATAAGCACGACCTCGATCGCTGTGACGAAATTCTTGTTTCCAGCTTTTTCTTAAGGAACTCATCATTATTTTCAGCGGTTTATTTTCAGCGGTTTAAATAATGTTATTGCCCTGGGTTTCCTGACCAAGCTGTATAGTTTCTAGCTTATCGAATGAGCGCTTAAGTCTTCACCATTTACTGTAAAGCTTGAATAAAGAAGCTTTCGTAGTGTAAAAGGTTTATTAAGCTCAACCCACTATTGAGTGAAGCAGAAAACCACTGTGCGGGGAACCTGAAATTTTTGCAACAGAGTAGTGTTGAGCATCAGCTTGACTACAGCTTACTGAATTAGGGTATAGAAAATGAGGGGGAATTCGGGGGGATTTCGGGAGTATGAATAAATCCATAGCTGACTAATCTATGGCGCATCAATATTATGTGTAGATAGCGGCCTATCAAGGAAAATCTCTGTCTTAGGGATGGTTTCAATGGAGATAAAAGTGATATCTAAAAAGGGTTAGTGTTGATCACTCCCCTGTGGGATACAGACCGTAAAGGTTGTTCCTCTCCCCACTTCACTTTGAACTGAGATCTTTCCCTGATGGAGATCCAGGCACTTCTTAACAACCGTTAACCCTAAGCCTGTGCCAACAATTTTTTGGGCATTCTTCCCTCGCACGAAAGGATTGTAGAGCTCTGAAAGATCGTCTTGTGCAATGCCAATGCCTTCATCCTGAATCTGAAATGCTATCGAGTCTACTTCTGTTATGAGTGTGAACGTGATTGTGCTTGATGGTGGAGAATACTTTATAGCGTTAGAAAGTAAATTACTTAGAACAGAGTACATCAGTTTTTCGTCTACCCATGCATGGGTGCGATCGCCCTTTTGAGAGAATTCGATCACATGTGAAAGCTCATTGAAGACATGAAAGTCTTCAATCAAATTGAGGCAAAACGTCTGAATTTCTACTTGACTTGGGTTGTACTCTAGTTTGCCTGCGTCTGCCCGGGCCAGCGTTAACACATCGTTGAGCAACTGCGTTACCAACTTCGCGGAAGCTTGAATGCGATACAGATTCTTCAGCTTGATGGGTTCTACTAATGGCTTAAGCGTTTCTTCTAAAAGTTGAGCTGAGCCAAGAATGTGGCTGAGCGGCGTCCTAAATTCATGTGACACCATCGAAAAGAACTGTAACTTGAGTTCACTCAATGCTTTTGCTTGGGCTAATGATTGCTGCCGAGCTTCTGCCTGTTGCCGTTTTGTCTTCTGATAAGAGGCCACACCATAAATACCAAAGAGCAACATGAATGTAGAAAATGCGCCGACTAATTCAAGCACCATTCTATTTTCAAAGCCAGTCTGAAAATATTCAGCTTGATTCTTTAAAAACTCTTCCTCATTGGCTTGTAACTTAAGAATGATTTGGCGAATGCTATTTTGATTTTGCTTGATTTGAGTGACCAGCGTTCTTTGAGTCATGGTCTCCGATCGCTGCTTCTGAACCATCAACTGCTGAAAAAGTGCCGCTCGTTGATTGGCTAAAGAATCTAGCGTGTTAAGCCATCGCTGCTGTCGAACTGTGCCAGTTGGGGCTTTTCTAAGGTTTTTGAGCTGGGTTTTGAAGCTTTGAGTGGTGGTTCTATACTCGTTGAGGTCACTCAATTGGTCAGGTTGGCTATCTCCAATGTGCCTGAGTTCTGTATAGGCAAGAGTGGTTGATAAGCCGGAAAGCATTTGTAACCTTTCATTGCTTTCTCGAAGTTGGGATGCATTGAGAGTGAGACGTTTAGCATTGCGGTAGGAGATGAAGCTAATGGTTGCTACCAGTACTAAGGCTAAACAAAACCCTAGCGGAATCCAATTTCCTTTCAGGGTCGATCGCAGACGCTTCAACGCTTGCTTGATCGGCCGAAGCCGCTGTTTGATCGGCCGAAGCCGCTGTTTGATCGGCCGAAGTCTCTGCTTGATCGGCCGAAGTCTCTGCTTGATCGACTGAAGCCGCGAGATCACGCTTTTTAATCGCCATTGCATAGTGGGTTATCTCATCATGCTGGAGCACAGCGCTTTTTGCCCATTACTTTGGAGTTGGAAATTGTTTACCATAAACTAGCCTCAAACGCTTTGTAGAGGGCTATTGCTATAATCCATGTGTCGCTTTTCGGCGGGCTACGAGCTTTGCAGGAAAAGACGATGGAGATGCGCCGCCGCTTTTGACCTCGCTGCTTGACCCACTTTCAAAGCTAGAAACCTCAATCTCTGAGGTCTGGATACTCAAGTTCTAGCATTAAGTGTCTGGACGCTGAAATTGTGAATGAAAAAAGTCTATGCGGATTTTAGTGGTTGAAGATGATGTGCAGATTGCTGATCTGCTGACAGAGGCATTAGTGAACCGTCAATATCTGGTTGATACAGCGCATGATGGCATGACGGGATGGCAGTGGTTAGAAACGCTTGAGTATGACCTGATCGTATTGGACTTAACGTTGCCGAAGCTCGGCGGTATTGAGCTCTGTCAAAAACTGCGGGCATCCAATATTTCCACACCTGTTTTGATGCTAACCGCCCGTGATACGGTTTCTGACAAGATTGTTGGGCTTGATGCTGGAGCCGATGTCTACATTGTAAAACCCTTCGATCTGGGAGAGCTCATGGCGCAAATTCGGGCGTTGCTTCGCCGTGGGAGCGCGACACTGAACCCCAAAATATCCTGGGGACACCTTTCACTCGATCCCAGCACCTATGAAGTGACGTACTGCGATCGTCCTCTTTCCCTGACACCGAAGGAGTATGCGCTGCTAGAACTTCTAGTGACCAATGGGCGACGAGTGTTAAGCAGACCCGGTATCATTGAGCGGCTGTGGTCGCTTGACGAATCTCCAACAGAAGAGGCCGTTAAAACCCATATCAGAGCGCTCCGCCAAAAACTTCGTAGTGCGGGCACGCCAGAAGATTTAATTGAAACGGTGCACGGCTTGGGCTATCGCATGAAGCAGGTTGAGTAGCGGTGGAAGGTGGGAATAGAGGGGGCAGGGTAGCGGAGGGGGCAGGAGAGCAAGGGAAGCGGAGGGAGCAAAACCAGATCTCAATTCGAAACGCTTTGAGAAAGCTGGTTGCTTTAAAGCGGCATTAGGCTGCTATGGATTGCCAGCAGCTAGAAATCGACGCCGCGTTTGAGATCGATGCCTTTTTCGGCGTAGTGCTTGTGGCAAATCATTTCGGAGTGGATGCTGGCAAGGTCGAAGTAGGCGGGTGGATTTTTGCAGCGTCCGGTGATGATGACTTCGGTATCGCGGGGTTTGCGAAGCAGTGCCTGGACGATCGGTTCTTCTGGCAGTAGCTCTAAGTCTACTGTTGGGTTCAGTTCATCCAGAATGATCGTTTTGTAAAGTCCAGAGGCGATCGCGGCTCTCGCGATTTCCCACCCGCGTTCCGCTTCAACGTAATCTAACTCTTGCTGTTGCCCTCGCCACACGATCGCGTCTCGTCCGCAGCGTTGATGATCGACCAGATTGGGGTAGCTCTGATTGAGGGCTGAGATTGCGGCATCTTCGGTATAGCCACTGCCGCCTTTGAGCCACTGCATAATTAGCACGCGATGGGATTTGTCCTGGCTGATGCCTTTGCCGATCGCCTGTAAGGCTTTGCCCAGAGCGCTGGTTGATTTGCCTTTTCCCGCGCCTGTGTAAATTTCGATGCCAGCAATGCCCTGTTCTTTGGCTCCTGCGTGGTAGTGAGGCCGCATTTCGGAATGTAAGTCAGCCACATCCAGCAAGGGTTGAGGGGCTCCCCGACCCGTAGCAATCACTTCCATGTGATCGGGCTTGCGCTTGAGGGCGCTTACCACTTCATCCACGGGCAGTAAGCCCAGGTCGAGTACGGGATTTAGCTCATCCAGAACCACGACCGAATAAAGACCAGACGCGATCGCGCCTTTTGCCACATCCCAACCGCGCTGGGCTTCCAGCTTATCGAAGCGAGTGATATCGTCGGGGCCAAAAAATTCGGCTCGCCCGGTACGGACTTGATCAATCAGGTGAGGAAACCCTCGTTGTAGGGCTTCGATCGCCCCATCTTCGTCATAGGTGCGTCCAGGACCTTTGAGAAAGCGTAGCAGCAGTACGCGCGTTTGCCAGTCAGAATGAATGCCTAACCCAATGGAGCGCAGCACGACTCCTAAAGCGGCTTGAGATTTTCCTTTGCCGGCTCCGTCGTAAACATGAATTTGACCTGTGAGCCTTTCGGCATGTGCGCTTGCTGTCCGAATCCCAATGCCTGCACGTGTCATAGGCTTCAACGCTTGCTGTAGCTTCATGGTACCGAATTTTGCCTGCTTTAGTGCGTCCGATTGTGAGTTTACGCTATATGTAGCGGATTGAGTTGGGAAAACCGTGAATTTTTGTGGTTCTTAGCGTCTTAGCGGTAGCGTCTGGCGATGGCTGTAAACAGATGCCGCACGTTTAGAGTGATCCTTACTTTTACCTTGAGTTGTATGATGATGCAGCGTGCCATTTGGCAACCGGAAGGGGAAACAATCACGATCGCCGCGAGGTCGAATGGTTACCTATGTTATCGGGCTTGTATTCGCAAGTTGCTGCGCGGCTGGCCATACGTCGTTACAGTAGACCGTTCGATGCTTTCATGTCGCTGAGGGGGCATTGTTGATGAGACTCAAAGTTGTTCAAAGTACGGTATTTAAGCAATCGGCTGGTGATTCTGCAAAGCTGGCGGCAAAAGATAAAGTTGCTGTTGCTGCGGAAAAGGTTTTTGAGCTAAGCTCCTGGAAATTTGTCGAGAATGATCATCTCAAGGTTGCCATTCTGGGTGCTTTTCTAGGCGACCCACCTAGAAATACCTGGTTTGTCTATGGTTATCACGTCCAATTAATTGATAGCAAGGGAAAGGTCGTCTACAGCAAACCGATGCCACCCCCAACACCACCTCCAGGGTCACTTCCTGCCAGCAAGAACCTCAATGTTCCTTATAAGAGTCAGCTTGATAATGCCCTGAACCCAACGGGAGCTTGTAACGTCACTAGCTTTTCGATGGTGATGGCGTACTTCCAGATCAAACAGCGTACTAGCGCGGCTCAGTTTGAAGACGAGCTTTATCGCTACATGGATGCGAGTGGCTTGAGTCGTCATGAGCCGGAAGACCTCGCCAAAATGGCAAAAGCGTACGGTGTACAGGACAATTTGACGCTGCGGGGAAGTTTGGCAGACATCCGCAAGGCGATCGCGGAGGGCCGTCCTTGTATCGTCCACGGCTATTTCACCAGCTTTGGGCATATTGTGGTCATTCGTGGTTACAACCAGAGCGGCTTCTACGTGAATGACCCCTATGGCGAATGGACAGCGTCGGGCTACCTCACCGATCGTTCTGGGCAAAACCTCTTCTACTCCAACAGCCTGATTCAAAGTAAATGCAGCCCTGAAGGGTCTGATTACATCTGGCTGCATCGGTTATCTAAAATCTAGAAAGAGCTCGACTCAGCGCCTTGTGGATTACCACGACATCATCACAATTGAGCCTGGAAAACGGAGTGGCAAGCCGTGTATTCGGGGTATGCGAATCACGGTGTACGACATCTTAGAGTATCTAGCAGGTGGGATGACAGAAGCCGAAATCTTAGAAGATTTTTCTGAACTTACCTCAGAAGACATTAAAGCCTGTCTTGCCTTTGCAGCTGATCGTGAGAAAAAGTTGTTTGTGGCATCCTTGTGAAGCTGCTCATGGATGAAAACCTATCCGATCGCATAATCCCCGGAACTTCGACACGATCACTCAATTTGAAAGGCGCGAAACGGAAAGCATTTTGGTGTTGGCTTAGTGTAAAGCCGCACTTAGTCTGTCCGATCGCACTGGTGTAAGCGTTTGTGTAGGATGGGTGATCGCAATTGCTGCTGCGCTGGCTCAGTTGGGTTCAGCCGTTTTTGCAAACGCTGCGGCGATAAGATGGAAATTACTGACTCTATTGGATTCGTTGGTTCGATGCTCTTCCTTTCTCCAGCCCTCAAAGAACGACTTGCCACACCGCTCAAGATTGGGCATTTTGAGGTAAACAGTCGCGTGTTGCAGTCGCCGCTCTCGGGTGTGACCGATCTCGTCTTTCGGCGGTTGGTACGTCGTCATGCGCCAGAGTCGATGATGTATACCGAGATGGTAAACGCGACGGGACTGCACTACGTCAAGGATCTGCCCATCATCATGGAGGTCGATCCCAACGAACGCCCCATCAGCATTCAGCTCTTTGATTGTCGTCCTGATTTTCTGGCCGAAGCCGCTCAGAAGGCCGTTGCCGAAGGAGCCGATACGGTAGATATCAACATGGGCTGCCCGGTGAACAAGATCACCAAGAATGGGGGTGGTTCATCCCTCTTGCGTGATCCTGAAACGGCAGAGGCGATCGTGCGTTCTGTCACGCAAGCCGTTGATGTACCCGTGACCGTCAAAACCCGCATCGGCTGGACGGATAAGGAAATCACCATTCTGGACTTTGCCAAGCGGATGGAAAACGCAGGCGCACAGATGATCACCGTTCACGGACGGACGCGATCGCAAGGCTACAACGGTAACGCGAAGTGGGAATGGATCGCCAGAGTGAAGGAAATCTTATCCATTCCCGTGATTGCAAATGGCGACATTTTCTCGGTAGAAGCGGCGGTGAACTGTTTGGAGCAAACGGGGGCCGATGGCGTGATGTGTTCGCGCGGCACGATGGGCTATCCGTTTCTCGTGGGCGAAGTTGATCAGTTCTTAAAAACTGGAGTGCTAAAGCCAACCCCAACATCGGTTGAGCGTCTCCAGTGTGCCCGTGAGCATCTGTATATGCTGTGGGAATACAAGGGCGATCGCGGAGTGCGCCAGGCACGCAAACACATGACCTGGTACGCCAAAGGGTTTAATGGTGCGGCTGACCTGCGGGGACAGTTGAGCACGATCGAGAACGTACAACAAGGGTTGGACTTGATCGATCGGGCGATCGAGCGGTTGATGCAAAGTGATGAAGGTGAGGCCGCACTGGTTCAAGATGACGCTGTGGCGCTCATGACAGCCTGATTCACAGTACAGGGTCAATGCATCACGCTTTGGTGAATGAGACAATCAGCATCAGAGTAAGATGCAAGTGATCACAGAAGCCATTGAATGGGATGAAGCCCGAAGTCATTACTGCGAGCATTGCCGCCATTGTTGCCATTATTAGCGCCGTGATTAGTATTTACGGTCAAACGCGCATTGCTCGCTTAACCGATCGACTGTCAAAGCAACGTGAAGCCGAATCGCGTGAAGCGCAAACGGCTAGTTTGATGTCTAAGTACCGCGATCCCTTGTTGCGATCGGCGATCGATCTGCAAAGCCGCCTATACAACATTCATCGGAACAGGTTTCTGGAGCGCTTCTATCTTGAATCAGCCGCTGCCCAGAATTATGCACGTTACAACACCCTCTACGTGGTAGCGGAGTATCTTGGCTGGGTAGAGATTCTGCGTCGAGAGATTCAGTTTTTAGATTTAGGTGATCTAGAACGAAACCGTCGACTGACTGAGCTTTTAGCCAGCATCAATCAAGCCTTTGGCAATTACAAACCGGGCAGCCTTTTTCGCCTCTTTAACGGTGAGCAGCGGGCGATCGGCGAAATCATGACCGTGCCTCGTTCCAATAGCGAAGTGATTGGTTATGACTGCATCGGTTATGCAACGTTTGTGAAGAAAATGGGTGAGCCAGAGTTTGCCAGTTGGTTTGCCAAGCTAAGCGATGATATTGACTTGATCGCAGCGTCAAAAGTTGATTTAAAGAGACTTGTCATGATTCACAGCAGGCTGATTGATTTAATCGATTTTCTTGACCCTCATCAAATTAGAGTGCCACCAAGGCATCGAACCAGGATTGAGCCACCACAAGTAGATGCACACAATCAACCGAAAATCTCTTAAAATTCGCCATCAGCTATCAGCTTTTTAACGATGTCCGCAGATTGAGAACATTCAGCGATGAGCAGAATTTACAGATGGGTTTGCGATCGCCAATTCTCTATAGATTGCCCAGATGGCTGGTGCTCTCAGGTAATGGCAGGCACGAAACGTACCGCTAGCCGTAATGGCTTCTGGTGTACGGAACTGTAGCCCATTCTCGTAAATTTGCACCACCACCGCTTTCGTAATTTGCATCGCTTCCTCCGTCATGCCCATCTGCGCGAGAAATGCCGCTAACCCAAAGTTAATGCCCGTCCACACTTCCAGTGGATGAGTCGCGTTGGGATTTTCGGGAGCACCGTTGGGACGAACACCATTGGCAGCGCCGATCGGGTGGGGAGTGGGGAGTGGGGAGTGGGGAGTGGGAGGGGAGTTTTGAGTAGCACTTCGTGCCGCTTCGCTAGAGAGTTTTGAGTTTTGAGTTTTGAATTGTGCTTCCTCTGCCTCCCCTGCTTCCTCTGCCCCTCTCTCTCTCTCCTCAGCCGCTCTCGCTTCCTGCACTGAAGTAAACGTCTGAGCACTGAGCGCACCCGATGCCAGATATTGATTGAACTTCACAAAACAAGCGTCGTAAACCGTTTGTAGCGCGGTTCTGGCACATTCATCTGGCACGACATCAGGCAACTCCAACAGCCGAGCGTAAAACTGCCCGCAAAGTTGATCCGCCATCACCACATCCGAGCCACTGTTGCTGTCGATGCGATAGTACTGACCGTTCCAGAGCTTTTCCTGATAGACAGGGCGGGATTGGTCGAGCCAGGACTGGCACTGAGAGATAAAGGAGGAGAGAGAGTTTTGAGTTTTGAGTTTTGAGTTTTGAGTTAATTCTGAGGAATGAAGGATGTAGCTTGCTTCCGCTTTGCGGTGGGATGAGAGATGAAGTTCTGCTTGCTCCTCCTGCTCCCTCTGCTCCCTCTGCCCTTCTGCCTCCTGCCCTCTGCCTTCTGCCTCCTCCAAAATCTTCCCGATCGTGATCGCTGCCTCCAACGCCGCAATCCACAACCCTCCACAATAGGCACTCACGCCTTGCAGTTTCCAGTCATCGAAGGTCTGGTCAGGCGCACCGGAGTTTTCGGGAATGCCGTCGCCGTCGAGGTCAAAGGTTTTGAGGTAGGTGAGGGTCTGGACGATCGCCTCCCAGCATTCGGCGAGGAACTCCACATCGGTTGCGCCTGTGAGCAGATAATCCCGATACACTTGCAGGACAAAATCGCTGGGCAGGTCTTTCCAGAGGTTGCAGTCTTGATAGCTGGTGTAGTTGGTCTTCTCCCAGACGTGTTCGTTGGGTGCGCCGAGGTCGTGGGGCGTTGCGCCTGCTACCTTGCGGACGGCTAACGGACTTTCAGCGCCGATCGTCGTGTAGTAGCCGATGACCCGCGTGCGATCGTCACTGGCAGGAATCGCTCTCGCAAACGCACGAATCACCGCTTTTTCGAGCTTGGGAAACAGCATCAACAGCGCAAAAGAGCCGTAGAGTCGTACATCCAGGCTTTCGTACCAGCGGTAGTCGATGCATTCCAGTACGGCAAATTGTCCCACCGGATCGCGTTCGTCAGCCGCACTCCACAGCGTTCCCCCATCCGTCAGGTTATACAGTTCATTGAATAAGGCCAGCTTAAACCAGTCAGGCAAATCGTCTCGCTCTACGATCGGCTGCTGCCACTCTTGAATCTTTTCGCGCCATGTTTGGTGATGCTTCAATGCGGTACGAGCCATCGCCCACGCATTCTGCCCATTGCGCCCAAAAAAGTCTGTGTAGCGCCGAAAGTATTCAATGCCCTGAGCAAACTCTGTGACTGGAAAATCCCATGTCAAGACAAAGGGAATATGGCGCGTTTGCCCCGGTCGTAACGTGAACCGAACGGCGATCGCGGCTCCAAGCTGCTCCCCTTCCACTGCGGGCGTATCATCATCAAAATCCGCCAGCGAGCCATCCTGAGCAAAGGTATCCCACAGATCAGCACCATCTCCAGACGGATTCCAGCGCGTGTGGTAGAAGACCTCGTAAAGGTTTGGATCAAGGTAAGTGGCGATCGACCATTGACCGGAGCCTTCGGCAGGGAATGGGGTGTTGGGTGTCGGGTGTTGGGGATGCTCTCCCCCTGCTTCCTCTGCCTCCCCTGCTCCCCTATCTGTTTCCCTCCCCATGACGACTCCGATCCGCTGCTCATCCCCCATCAGGCGATTGAAGTTCCCAGTACTTTCCCCTAAACGCGGTTGGTAGTCGTAAAACGGGCTGCCATCATCGCGCAACTGCACCTCTGGCGACTTCAGCGCATTGGTAAACCAACCCACCGTGTTTTGCCACGTCAGCATGATGCTCACAGTGATCGGCTTATCAGTAGGATTGTGCGCCGTCCAGCGAAAGATTGCAGTAGGATAACTGCTCTCTTGGTAGTTGTGCGCCCAAATCGGCGAAAACTGCTCACACGTTAGCTCTGCCTGAAAAGCGTTCTCGTAGACAAACCAACTGCGAGGGTAGAGGGCGTGGTAAGTACCCGTTTGAGTTTTGAGTTTTGAGTTTTGAGTTTTGAGTTTTGTATTTTCTGCTCCCTCTGCTTCCCCTGCTCCCTCTGCTCCCTCTGCTTCCCCTGCTCTCCCGCTTGCCGGATACCATTGCCAAGCCCCTAACGCTCCATCCTCTGGCGGTTCTGTGCACAGCGCATATGCCTGAGCCTCTTCGCCCACCTGCTCAAAAACGCTGAACTGACAGGCAGGCATCGATTTGAAGATGTGTTCACCGCCGTCAATGTGCCAGAGGTTGAAGTCGCCTCGATGCGATCGCCCAATGCAGCCTGCCCCAAACCCGCCCAACGGCATCCCATGCCAGGGACCATCATCCAGATTGCTGACATAGCGGACGGTATACGGCTTCTCCCAGCCTAGACCGATGGGACGGCTCCAGGCGCAAGCGGGAATTTCAACGGGCGATCGCGAGTTTTTCATTCCCTGATTTTAAGGGGAGATGGGGAAGCGATCGTCACGAACTCATCATTCTGCCGACCTGGGTCAAGGTTCTGTTAACGTCAGCGTTCATTCAGGCTATGAGAGTGAGTGATAGAGGAAAGAGGCGATCGTGCTTAGATAAACAACCCTGGCTCAACGTGGAAAAAGGCTCCTAAAGCCTTAGCTTGAAAGGTACTGATTTCACGATCGCCACATAATATCGCTGCGATCGCGTCTTCAGACCCCAGTAACTCAACTAAATCTGCCGGCTGAAGCTGACGTTGCTCCATTAAGAACCGTAGCCGTGAACGAGGTGTAGAGTCTGTACCCGGCAAGTAATGCTCTTGCTCAAACTTTTCAATCAGCGTAATGAGCAAGGCAAAAAGCTCATGCTCTTCTGGGCTACGCTCTGGACGTCGCATTAACGCTTCTACGATCGCCAGCGCTTCTTCATTTTCGGCTTCAGTCCGAATCAGCTTTGGTTGATATTGAGACAAAAGCTCGCCATATTTTTGGGAGTTAAACGTGAGGGTCATGCTTCCACTGCTCCTTGTCATACTCCGCATGCGTTAGGACGTACTTGATATAAATCAACTGCCCTTCATAATCAATGCTTGCAATTAAACGATAGCGATTGCCTTTGATGTTGAAGACCGTAAAGTTACCAACTGCTTCAGCTTGCGGGAACACTGCCTGAACTTCAATTAAATTAGACCAACTCGTTCTAATCGCAACCTTAAACCAGTCATCCAAAACATCACGACAATCAGAATGCTTTTGACCAAATTCACGTAAGCGTTTATAACTGATGACGTGCATCGAAAGGATTTCTGCCCTCTTTATAGGGTTCTTATTGTAGCTTCAACGTGCCGAGGTTTCTGCTTCGATGACCATTGATTGCCCTTGTCCCAGCTTAAAAGGGTCGATTAAGGAACGCGATGAGGTTCTCAAGTACGTCAAACGGAAGGGATGATTATGCTATTGTTCGACTGCTTCGGAGATAATGAAGACAATCCTGTCAGTCATTGTTATGGAAACCGCAGACATCTTACAAGCACTGCCTCACCTTCCTGTGCGCGATCGGCTGAAAATCGCTGAAGTTGCCTTTCAACTCGTGCAACAGGAACAGCACGGCTTAACCAAAACCCAACGCCGAGAGCAGTTAGCGATCGCTGCGATGTCCGCGATCGACGATTATGCTCCTGGCAGTGAATTAACCACCTTCACTCTTCTAGACGGTGAAGACTTCTACGACAGTCCTGCTGAACAAGCCGATGCTTAGAGGTGAAATTTGGCTGGTCAAACTTGACCCTACTATGGGCACTGAGATTAGCAAAACCCGTCCAGCCATCATCGTTAATGACAATGCCATTGGCATCCTACCCCTTAAAGTGATTGTGCCTGTTACCGACTGGAAAGAACCGTTTGCTACAAGACCCTGGATGGTTTGCTTAGAACCCAATCCTGCTAATGGTTTGAGCAAATTGTCTGGTGCAGACACCTTTCAAGTGCGCTCGGTTTCTGAAACTCGCCTGGTGAAGCAATTAGGAAAACTGGATGAGATAACAATGGTGGCGATCGCCGAAGCCTTAGCGACTGTGTTAGCAATCTAAGATTCAGTCTCTCGCTGCTCGAACCCCTGCCTCAATGTCCACGGTCGCCCTTGAACTTTGTTTGAAATGGCAAGTAGATGGTAGGGCGATATTTGGGTGGGAGCTCAGGTTTTCCCTCTGCGTTAGCGGTTCCCAACCAAGCCGTTTTTGCTTTAAGGACTTCGTGAGCCGCTTCTCCGACCGTCTCACCAAAGGCTGAACAGTATTTTAAGTTGGGAATGTCTGCGGTGTAGCCTTCGTCTTCTTCGCTGTAAAAGATGTTGATGTGATAATCCTTCATGTAATCTTGCTTCATTGCTTCATTGCTTCAAGGGTAGCTGACTACTTTGAAATCAGAATAATGTCAAGTTACCGCTAATGTAGTTTGATAAAATCGGGAGAATTTACTCATATCAAAATTTGCTATGTTTTCCACAAGGTTGATCTCGCTTGGTTTTAAATATCGATAGCTTTGAGGCGGTCTAAAATTATCCCATTCTCGCCTAAGGCGCTCTAGCTCAATTGGCTTATTAAAATAATGAGTATTATCTAAAAATATTCCACAACCTACAGACAAACCCTCGTAATAGCAACAAAAATCTTCGTATGATATACTAGCTTTCCCCTGCACTTCACGCCACAATTCATTAAGGGGCTTTTGAATAATTCTCTCTACTTCAAACGTTCCAATTAAAGCTTTCTTAGGCGATGAAGCATAGACAATAACCAAATCACCTTCACAAAGCCGGGGGCGTGTCCGCCGCAACTCAACCTCCTTAATGCCTCCAAATATCTTGTCAGCATACTTTGGGCGGATTGATAGTAGTAGTATCCTGCCTGACATTAGGCTAAACCTCCTCTACCTCTTTAAAACTATATATTATACAGCTTTTGAAACTCTTTAGGAGAAATCTTGTAAGGTGATTGGAGTGTCACCCTTTTCCCCAGAATGCTTTGAACGTCTTTAAAGGGTATGGGTCTACTAAATATTTCAGTATCGCTAAACTTAATAGCCATTATCTCCGTTTCCAGATCATCATTAGCAGCTTTTAACACATCGCTGAAAGTGTACACGCCTAATCGTCTGAATCGATTAAAAAGAGCTTTTGGGGTATCGATAATAATTTCATCAAGATGAGAACAAGCGCGAATTGATTGTGCTTGATAGTAACGCCCAGGGTGTTTACCTTGGCTTACGTACCACAGAATACGACCTGGTGCTGTTAAACCACCTGCATTTTTGGCAGAGCGATAGTAAACAACTTCACGCCTAAGAGCAAGTTCTTTGTTTGCACCAAAAATACCTTGCTTTGCTAATTCTTCATCAAACAGGTTTTCTGCCCATTCAGGGCGAATGGGCACAATAAAGGTAGAAATTCCAGCATCAAGAATTTTTGCCGGGTAGAGACTACGTTCAATTTCCGATAGTAGTTGAACATCATTAACCAGATCTGAGTTAGTAAGAGCCTGGGATATTTGAAGACAGAAATCATATTCCTGCTCCAATTCACTAATTACAGTGTTTAAGTGGCTAGATATTTCAGAGGCATTTTTTGCAAGCGCCAAGTTAGCTCTTAGCCAGCCATCTTTAACTTGAATAAACTTATCCTCTTTGACTGCTCTTATAAAAGAATCGTTTAAATATGGATCAGTAATCCTAGTGAAGGATCGCCCCTCTTGCGCAGAGATCTTGATTGATAGAAGCAGTAAGTGCCGTAAAATTGTCGGCAAGAGAGGATAATTTCGTCTAACACGTAGCATTGGTACTTTTAATTCATGCCTTTCGCTTCTTTCATAAACGGTCAATGCTAAGGGATCTTCCCTATCATCCCAAATAACAATACATTCGAAGTGATCTGGGTGGGAAATATAATCACGGATTCGCTGCTGAAATTCAACCTTAGTCTCCCTGTTTTCATACAAAAGAAATGATTGAATTAATAGATTTTGTTGTCCAGCCTGAACCAATCGTCTCTCAATCGAAGTTCCTGCTAAACGCACTGGTTGATAATCAGCCTCTCTTCTCAATTCATCTAGCCGGACAATTAGATCGCTAGGGCGAAGGGTTGAAATGTTGAACTCCTCATATATGGCATCTTCTTTCTCAAGAATTCCTCCATCACGAGTGATAAAAAACTGAGCATTGGAGGCAATAGCTCTAGCAAGATGCCTAAAGTCCGAAGCATCGTTAGCTGTCATTTGTTCGGGAAAATGTTTCCTGAGAGTTTGAGAAACCCTTTCAAACTCTGCTTGATTACAGGTCAGTCTTGTAAAAGTTTCAGCGAATCGTCTCAGCTTCTCTCGTCGTATTCTATCTTCATAACGGTTAATTTCGTTGTCGATTTCGTCAGTAAGGCATAGTTCAACGTCAGATTGAAGCCAATCAGCTAGTAGGGCTTTAGAGTCTTCAGTTTGCCTATCAACATTATCTACGTCTAAGTCATAAAAAACATTAGCATCAATTGCCGCACATAGTCTTGAACCAATTTCTTGCTGTGCAAGCATAGTAAGTAGATTTGGATGTTCGTGATCTAACTGCCAAATGGTCAGGAGTTTTCCATCCTTACTTCTTCCTGGCTTATCTGTGCGGGCAATGAAGCCGAAAGAAGACCACATACCATCTAGTTCATAATCACGCCGACATAACAGCTTGATGCCCTGTAACTCTCTTGTTGTGTGAATAAGTTTAGTTATAAGACTTCTAGCAATGTGGTTCCCTCTCCACGCTTGATCAATGCAAAGATGAACTATGGATGCTCTTTGATATGCAACTCGATACATCAAATACCCAATGCATTCATTTTGTGGAGAAAGTGCAACGATTATATGCCCCTTTGCGGCATGATCAATAAATCCTCCTCGCGGCATCTGTCCTAGCGACTTGGCGTTAGCTCGTCCCAATGCAATTACATCTTCTAAGTACGGAGATTGATGGTAAATTGTCTCAGTTCTTATTTCAGCTTCCACGGTTATTTAATGGGTTAGAGAAAGTCTAGAGCTGAATCCAGTGTACCCAGTATGAATGGGATGAGACTCCCTGATTGAAGAATTTGGTAGCCCTCCCTAAACTGCGGGAGGGAGATTCTTGGTTTGCAGATTAGGAATAGAGGTAGCAGAAAGTTCTGGTCTAAACCAGCAAGTACCGCGCTCGAAGCATGGTTCTCTGGGCTCAAAGGTCGAGGTGCCGCAGGTTGAGGGTGATTGTTCTCATTTCAAGCGCGATCGTTCTTGCTTTAAACAACAACGTTCCTATTTCAAGTGCGATCGTTCTCATTTCAAGTGACATCATTCCTGTTTGAAGTGCGATCGTTCTCATTTCAAATGACATTGTTTCTACTTGAAATGGCATTGTTCCTGTTTGAAACTGCAAAGGTCGAGTTCTGAGTGCGGCGTTCCTAGTTCTGACCTAAAAACGTCGAGGTTTAAGCTGTAATGCTGAAGCTTTGGGGATAGGTTGCTGGGTGCAAAACGGGGACGATCGTGTCGCGATTTTTAAGCCTGCGCTCATGCGGTGGCGGTGATGGATGGTGTATCTTAACGAGGATGTCTGTTAGGCGAAAGGCTGAAGCGTTGGGCGGTAGGATGCCCGCGTGGTCGAGGCGATACAGTTTTCAAGCAACGGCGTTGAAACAGGACAGGGTTGAAAGGACGGGAATGAAACGCATCTCCTCACGCTTTTGGTTGGCACTGAGCCTGATTTTTGCGTTTGGCTACAGTCTGGTGTGGCTGAAGGTGGCGTTTGCTGGCAAATACGTGATGCAATCGGATGCCAGCATGTATGTGTTTTGGATGCAGCGGTTTATGGACCCGACGTTGCTGCCCAACGACTTAAACGTTGCCTATCATGAGTCGATTTCGCCGGTGGGCTATACGGTGCTTTATAAGTGCCTCGCTAGCTTGGGTGTGGCTCCACTGTTGGCAAATAAGCTGTTGCCGATCGCGTTAACGCTGGCGACGACGTTTTATTGCTTTCGCTTTTGCTTGCAGCTTTTGCCTGTGCCAGCCGTGGCGTTTGTTTCGACGCTGCTGTTTAACCAGCATTTGTGGCTGACCGATGATGTGAATTCAGCAACGCCACGATCGTTTGTCTATCCCTTTTTCTTTGCGTTTCTCTATTATTTGGTGCGTGGCGCAGATGTCCGGGCGATCGTAGCGCTTGGGCTGATTGGGTTGTTTTATCCGACGATGATGTTTGTGGCGGTGGGCGTTTTAGCAGTACGACTGGTGGGATGGTCGAAAGGGCATCTGCGGTTGTCGCGGCAGCGGCGTGATTACGTTTTGCTGGGGGCGGCGACCGCGGTGGCGGGTGTTGTTCTCGTCCCCTTTGGCTTGCTGGGAAAGCCTGAATTTGGACCACTGGTGAGCCTGGCGCAAGCAAGAGCGATGCCGGAGTTTCAGGCACCCTTTGGGCGGATTTCGTTCTTCAACGATCGCGATCCGTGGAACTTCTGGTTCGATGGCATTCACAGTGGGCTTGGGTTGTCATTGAATCCGGTGATTGTCAGCGTTGGTTTGCTGCTACCGTTCTTCTGGCTCTTTCCTCGTCGGTTTCCGCTAGTAAAGCAGTGCCGCGCTGATCTGGTGCTGCTGCCGCAGATGCTCGTCTCGTCGATCGCGTTTTTTCTGGCGGCGCATGCGCTGCTGTTTCGCTTATTCCTGCCCAGTCGGTATACGATGCACACCTTGCGGATGGTAGTGGCGATCGCGGGCGGGTTAGCGCTTTGTATTCTGGTTGATGCGGCGGTGCGTGCCTATCAAAAGCGGTGGCAGGGGCAACAGGCGCGATGGCTTGGTTGGGGTCTCGCGGTTCTGGTAGCAATACCGCTGGTGTTTTACCCGCAGATCTTCTGGGCAAAGCATTTTACGAAGGCGGGATTGGTGACGGGGACGGTGCCAGCGCTCTACGAGTTTTTGCAGCAGCAACCGAAGGATAGTTTGATTGCCACGCTGTCTGGAGAAGCGGATAATCTGCCTGTTTTTGCCCAGCGATCGGTGTTGGTATCGGGGAAGTACGCAATTCCGTATCATCCGGCTTACTACAATCAAATTCGCCAGCGGACGATCGACCTGATCAAGGCTCAGTACAGCCCAGATGCGGCAGCGGTGAAAGCATTTGTGCAACAGTACGGCATCGACTTCTGGTTGCTAGAGCGATCAATGTTTACGCCTGCTTACCTGAATGGTCGGTGGTTGAGTCTGTTTGAGCCTGCAACGACGGAAGCGCGATCGCAGTTAGCAAGCGCCGACCGTCCAGTTGTAGAACAGGCATTGCAACGCTGTACGGTGTTTGAAACGGGAAGTTTTGTGATGCTGCAAGCGGCGTGTGTGGGGAGGGACGGGGGATAGGAGGAGGCAGAGGGCAGAAGGCAGCGGGCAGAGGGATGAAGGTTGAGGGATGAGGGGGGAGTCAGGAGTCAGAATAAACTCAAAACTCAAAACTCAAAACTCAAAACTCAAAACTCAAAACTCAAAACTCAAAACTCAAAACTCACTCCCCCTTGCCTCCTCCGCTCCCCTGCCCCCCTTGCTCCCCCTGCCTCCTCCGCTCCTTCTACCCCCAACCTCCAACCCCCAACCCCCAACCCCTCTCCTCCCTGTACCCTTTTGAAGTCAGAGGTTCTGTAATGCGTTTAGACATGGCAATGAAGCGATCGAACTTGGTTGATCTCCGGCAACTGACGAAGCAACCCGTCGTCACGGCGGCAATTGTGTTTGCGGCTGTTTGCTTGCTGCTGCTGTCCTATCGCCATTACAGCCTTTACAACTCCTATGACCAGGGAATTTTCAATCAGATCTTCTGGAATAACCTGCACGGCAGATGGTTTGAAAGCTCGTTGTCGTCGGGTCTGTCGGCGGACGTCACGCATCAGGGCGAGATTCCGCTGGTGTCGTATCGGCATTTGGGGCAGCATTTCAACCCGATTTTTCTGCTGTGGCTACCGTTGTATGCCTTGTTTCCGGCACCCATGACCTTGAGTGTGATTCAGGTGGCATTGGTGGTCGCGGCGGGCCTGGTGCTGTATGTGCTGGCGCGGCAATCGTTGTCTCCGTTGTTGTCATTGGCGATCACGGTGAGCTTCTACGGCGCAAATGCGTTGCTGGGACCGACATTGGGCAACTTCCATGACTACAATCCGCTACCTTTGCTGCTGTTTAGCCTGTTTCTGGCGATCGAAAAGCGCTGGTGGATCTTGTTTTGGGCGATGGCGTTGCTAGTGCTGAGCGTCCGCGAAGATGCCGGGGTGCCGCTGTTAAGTGTAGCGGCGTACCTGGTGTTGCGGCGGCGGCAGTGGTGGATCGGGTTGGCACTGTTTGCGATCGCGGCTGCCTATATTCTGCTGCTGACGAGTGTGGTGATGCCGTCCTTTTCGCCTGATGTGTCGCAACGGCTGATTGTCGAACGGTTTGGTCAGTATACGGGTGGAAAACCCGCGTCACCTATGGAGGCGATCGGGGCGATTTTGTCCCAGCCGGGTCAGATTTTGGCAGAGATTTTTTCGCGCTTTCCCAAAAAGCTCTCCTACCTGGTTGACCACTGGCTACCACTGGCGTTTGTGCCTGCGATCGCGGTCGATGCGTGGATCTTGGCGTCGTTCTCTTTTCTCCAGCTGCTGCTGATGCGAGGGGAAACGCCGCTTTCGATCAATATTCGCTACGCGACGCTGGCGGTTCCGGGTCTGTTTTATGGCGCGATTCTGTGGTGGAAGCACCATCCCAAAGCGTTCCAGCCTAAAATGCGACGGTTTTGGGGCGTTTGCCTGTCCCTGTCCCTCTTATTCACGGTGACCTCGAATCCTAACCGGACGCTGTCATTTTTGGTGCCCGACTCGATTCGTCCCTGGGTTTACGTGCCGCCCACAGCGCAGGTGCAGCATGCTTCGCAGGCACGTTCTGTTTTAGCGCAAATTCCGGCTCAAGCAAGTGTTGCCGCAACCACCTATTTGCTCCCGCCTTTATCAAGTCGGCGAGCGATCGTCCGGTTTCCCAACTCGATGCAGTTTCGGGATGAAGCCCAGCAAACGCAAAATGTGGACTATATCGTGGCGGACCTGTGGCAGATGCAGCAATATCAGCCCGCGTTTAAGCTAGAACGCAACCTGCTGCAAGCCAGCATTAAAGTAATTAATCAGCTCTTGCAAACCCAAGCCTATGGCATCCAGACGTTTCAGGATGGCGTGGTGCTGCTTCAGCGCGATCGGCCCACTGAACCAGGTGTTGCCGCTCAATGGCTGGAGTTTACAAAGCAAAATCTCATTCCCACGCCTTGAGAGACAGCCGTCAGAAGCCAGGAGTCAGGAGTCAGAAGGATGAGGGATAAATAACAACTAGCGGCTGAAAGCTAAAGGCTGACCGCTAACAACTCAGAACTCAAAACTCAAAACTCAAAACTCAAAACTCAAAACTCAAAACTCTCTCCCCCTGCTTCCCCTGTTCCCCCTGCTCCCTCAGCTTCCCCTGCCTACTCTGCTCCTATCCCTCCTTCGCCTGCTTCCACTCCTTCGCAATCCGATCGATCCCATAAAACCGCTGCCAGAATTTGTCTACCACCCAAGTTGGCAAGACTCGCCGCATCATAAAGAGCAGAAAAGTACCGCCTGTTGCAGCCACATAGCGGGGACGTGGTCTGCGATCGATCATGGCTTTGATGATGACCTGAGCGACCTGTTCGGATGTCCAGGCGTTAGCACTGGTTTGCTGTTCGAGCGCTTCCAACTTCTTAAGGGCTGGCAGGTACGGAGTTGCTTCTGGATGAGGAATGGCTTGCTTTGCTTCTGCGCCCGCGACGCTAATAAATTCGGTGCTAACGGGACCTGGTTCCACGACGCTGACCTGAATGTTAAACGGTTCAAGCTCCATTCGCAGGGTATCGCTGATCGATTCGAGGGCAAATTTGGAGGCGCTATAGAGTCCACCGATCGGAAACGCTAGACGACCACCAATCGAACTGACGTTGATGATGCGTCCGCCACCCCGATCGCGCATCTGCGGAATCAATGCTTGCGTGAGTGCGAGCGGTCCCAGCAGGTTGACGGCAAACTGCCGCTGACATTGGCTAATGGGCACTAATTCCAACGGTCCCATTTGACCGTAACCAGCATTGTTCACCAGAATATCGACCTGCCCGAAGTGCTGAAGGGCTTTCTCGGCAAGGGCGATCGCCTGCTCTGGCTGTTCTAAATCAGTCACGACAGTGAGCACATCAACCCCCTTCTCGCGACAGGTTGCAGCGACGGCTTCTAGCTTGCTCCCCTGCCGTGCTGCCAGCACGAGGCGAAGGTTGGGAAAGCGATCGGCTAAAACCCGCGCCAGTCCTGCACCAATTCCGGCAGAGGCACCTGTGATGAGGATAACTTGGGAGGTAAGAGGGTAAGGCATGGGGAGGGATGGGGGGAGGGAGGAAGGAAGCAGGGGGAGCAGGGGAGCGGAGGAGGCAGAGGGAGAGAGTTAAGAGTTTTGAGTTAAGAGTTTTGAGTTAAGAGTTTTGAGTTAAGAGTTTTGAGTTAAGAGTTTTTTACGACTCCCCATTCCCTACTCCCTACTCCCCACTCCCTATCTTCTGACTCCTCTTGGACAGATGGCGAAATCTTACTATGCGATCGCGCTTTTCTTCTGACACCAAGGAGAGAAGCCGTTCATACTTTTTTCCTAGCTCAATTTTCCCTTTCTGTTGAACCTTTTGGTTCTGCCTCCTGTCTTAACGTAATAGAACGGCAAAATGGAGGCAGTGAGTTTTCCAGGTGTCAGTAGTGCCGACCGTACCGAGCGATCGCCCTCAGGGGGAGTCTGATCATTACCTGGTGCAGCGATGTCTTCAAGGAGACACGCGTTGCTTCCAGCAGCTTTATGGTCGGCATCAACAACGGGTGCGATCCATTCTCTACCAATTGTGCGATGCTTCCGCTCTGGATGACCTGGTGCAAGAGGTGTTTTTACGTGCCTGGAAGGGGTTGCCTAAATTTCGGCAAACGGCTCAGTTCTCTACGTGGCTTTACCGTATTGCCTGGAATGTGGCTTCTGATCAGCGACGATCGGCAGCGCAAGGGCGATCGCGGCTTCAGGTGATCAGTAGTCAAACGCTGACTCAACACGATGATCCGGGTGTGATGCAACTGCACTATCAGGACCTGGTCAGGCGAGGGCTAACAAACCTCAGTTTTGACCACCGCACGATTTTGGTGCTACACGATCTTGAAGAAGTGCCTCAAAAAGAAATTGCTGAGATGCTTGAAATCCCAGTTGGTACAGTTAAATCTCGTTTGTTTCATGCCCGCGCCGCCATGCGCCAATTTCTCCAGAAGGAAGGAGTTCAGTTATGAGCCAAATCCCTAACGATGACCATGAGTTAGTTGCGTTTTTAAAGCAGCATCGCCCTCAGGCACCACCAGCAGATTCGGCTCTGGAGGCGCGACTGTTTGATGCGATCGATGCCCTACCACCGCAAGAAAATCTGGTGCCATTCCGGCGATCGCAGCCACGCACACGGCGATCGCTCGTATGGTTAGTACCGCCTACCCTTGCAGCGGGACTCGTTGCCAGCATCCTCGGCTACCGCGTCCTGGTGCCAGCGAAGCCCACCGCCACCGACCTCGCCAGCTTACAAGCCTTTATGGAAAGTAACTGGCAAGGCACCGTGAACAGTAGCAGCACCGACGAAGAGTTGCCCCTGTTTAACGAAGGCACGACGAATTGAGTTGTTAGTTGTTGGTTGTAAAGCCCTATGGGCATACCAGAAAAGTTGTTGGTCAGAAATTAAGAGTCAGAAGTCAGCATCAACTCTTAACTCAAAACTCTTAACTCAAAACTCTTCCCCGCTCCCCCTGCCCCCTCCGCCCCCTCTCTCCTCCCCTTTCATCCCTCATCCCTTCCAAGGAAGTGATTGTCCATGTCTCCCCGTCATCTTTCGATTCTTGCTGCTGCGGTTGTTTTGCTTGGAGGCGCTGTTGCGATCGCCAATCCTTTACTGCGCTTTCAGCCGATCGCCCAAACACCAACGGCATCGCCCGATCAAACGCCATCTAGCCAAACCCCATCTGGTCAAGCACCTTCTGAGCCAATGTCACCTGATCATAAAGAGGGTTGGCTCAAGGATCTCAATCTGAGTGCTGACCAGGTTCAGAAGATGCGTGCCATTCGTGGGCAATATCAGGGCAAAATTACCCAGGGGCGGCAGGCTGTGCGTCAAGCCAGACAGGAGTTGCAGAATTTGATGGCTGGTGATGCAACCGAAGCTCAAATTCGGGAAAAGTACAACCAGGTCAAAACGCTGAAGCAACAAGTGGGAGATGCCCAGTTTGAAAGTATTTTGGCAACGCGTAATGTGCTGAATCCCGAGCAACGACGTAAATTGGCGAGTCGCATGTTGAAGCGTCAGGCACCGGGCGATCGTCCGCATCGCGGTGAGCATGGCCTGCTGTGACAGCGCAAGCGACTTAGGTTTGACTTGGCTGGAAGGTCAATGTCATCGGGAACAGACCTCTCTACAATCTGCATTTCATTCCCTCTAACCTTTCCTCTTCGATCGTTTCTTCCTGACCGTTACTCTCCTGTGTTCACACCTGGGTCTTGGTTCACTCTTCTGTTAATGGTTTGACTATGCCCTTGCCTTCAAAACTCTTGGTGTTCACAGGTTTACTCTGGTTTGGGACGATCGCCTCCAGCTTTGCGGCAACTCCAGCCGATCCAAAGGTGCTACACGTGCTGAATCGCTTGAGCTTTGGTCCACGTCCCGACGATGTGCAAAACGTAGAGCAGATGGGCGTCGATCGCTACATTCAGCAGCAGTTATCGCCCGACAGCATTCCCGAACCGCCAGCGTTGACCGATCAACTGGCGCGACTCGATACCCTCAATCTTGCGCCACCAGCCTTACTGGCTCAGTATCAGCCTGCCAATGCCAAAGCACAAGCCCTGACCCCAGAGGAACGTAAAGCGTTGCGGCAGAAGGGCAGAACAGTCTTGCAGCAGGCAATGCAGGCGCGACTATTGCGGGCATCCGAAAGCCCCCGTCAGCTTCAAGAAATGATGGTGGACTTTTGGTATAACCATTTCAATGTGTTTGCGGGTAAAGGGCTCGATCGCTTGCTGGTGGGTGCGTATGAGCAGCAAGCCATTCGACCGTATGCGATCGGTCGCTTTCGTGATTTGCTCGGTGCAACGGCTCGTCATCCTGCCATGCTGTTTTACCTGGACAATTGGCAAAATACTGCACCCAACAGTCCTGGCGCCCGTGGTCGCTTTACTGGCTTAAACGAAAACTATGCCCGTGAAGTGATGGAGCTTCATACCCTGGGAGTTGATGGAGGCTACAGCCAGCAGGACGTGATTACTCTGGCAAAAATCCTGACGGGTTGGAGCTTTCGCCGCGCGGGGCAAGCCACCAATGACCCAACGGGCTTCTACTTTGACCCGAAGCGGCATGACTCAACAGACAAAATCTTTTTGGGCTACCGCATCAAAGGTGGCGGCGTTGAAGAGGGAGAAAAAGCGCTCGATATTCTTGCCAAAAGTCCGGCAACAGCGCGTCACATCAGCTACGAACTGGCGCAGTATTTTGTGAGTGACAATCCACCGAAGCCATTGGTCGATCGCCTGACGAAAACCTACTTGACCACCAATGGCGATATCCGCTCAGTACTAAATGCCCTTTTCCATAGTCAGGAATTTTGGCAGACTCAGTACTACAGCGCTAAGTTCAAAACACCTTACCAGTATGTGGTTTCAGCCATCCGGGCCACTGGCTTGTCTGTTACCAACTTCAGACCGATTGAAAACACCTTGCAGCAGCTTGGGATGCCCATTTACGGCTGCCCCACGCCGGATGGCTACAAACAAACCCAGTCTGCCTGGCTAAACCCTGACGCCATGACTCGTCGGTTGAGCTTTGCAACGGCTCTCAGCAGTGGACGATTGCCCCTTCAGGCGACGATCACTTCCCCACTCACGCTACCAGCATCAGCTTCAGCCACTTCCATCCCAGTCACGTCCACCGCGATCGGCTCCAGTATCGCGGCAGAGATGCCCCCGGTCGCTCTGAGTGTTCCCATGCCGATGCCGGCTAGCTCCACCCAGAGTAGACCGCTCGATGCTACTCAGCTAGCCGCTACTCTAGGCGATCGCTTTTCAGCAAAAACGCAGCAGGCGATCGCCACCAGTTCACCTCAGCTTCGAGCAGCGCTCATGCTTGGTAGCCCGGAGTTTATGTACAAATAGCCCCACACAGATCATCCTTTGAAGAAGCTATGCTCTTAGAACTCACCGCCCATGATTTACTTCTGCTGGAACAGTATCGGCTGCAACGCTTCCGCTCCTTCTTTTTCAGCACGCTCATGACGTGCCCGCTTTGTTTGGATGTTAACAATACCCTCATCATTCACTGTTTAGAGCCAGAGTTGGTCGATCAGTTGCTTAGCCAGATTGACCAACTGCGATGGTATGCGCGGATTGTGCTCGGTGCTGACTGTCTGTCAATCAAGTTCGTCCAGGAAGAGATCTATCGGACTGTTACCAATCTTGCGGGTTGATGAGTTTCCTATGAATAGACGCGACTTTCTTCGTCATGCGGGTGTTCTTTCAGCTTCCTCAGTGGTTGCGATCGGCACTCACAGTTGGGCCGTTAGAACTAATGCCCAAACGCCAAACCCCAAGCGGCTCATTGTGATCTTTTTGCGCGGTGCCGTCGATGGACTGAGCTTGGTAGTGCCGTATCAAGAAGCTGCCTACTACGAGGCTCGACCGCAAATTGCCATTCCCCAGCCTGGTAAAGCGGGCGGCGTTTTAGACCTGAATGGTCAGTTTGGGCTACATCCCGCCTTGAGCGATGTTTTTCCCCTCTGGCAGCAGAAGAGCCTTGCGTTTGTTGTTGCCTCTGGTTCTCCTGACCCGTCTCGCTCTCACTTTGATGCGCAGGACTTTATGGAAAGCGGCACTCCCGGTGTGAAAACAACGCCGGATGGCTGGATGAATCGGCTATTGGGCGTGATGTCGGGGCATAATCCCATTCAGGCAGTCAATGTTGGAGCGACCACACCCCGCATTCTCTCTGGGCGCATGGCGGTAGCAAGCATTGCTCTGGGTAGAAGTGCTGCCAATGCCATTCCCTTGGATCGTCCTCAGGTAGCGGCGGCGTTTGACAAACTGTACGATCGCACCGATGCCCTCAGCCAAACTTATCGCGAAGGTCGTGCTGCACGAAAAGCGCTGCTTCAGGATTTGGATGCTGAAACGAAAATGGCGAACAATGGCGCACCCTTACCCAATGGCTTTGCCAGCGATGCCCGTCGGTTGGCACAAGTCATGCTGCGAGATCCCAAAGTGGAACTGGCTTTTATGGCACTTGGCGGTTGGGATACCCATGTGAATCAAGGCTCCAGTCAGGGACAGCTTGCCCGGAACCTTAGTCAGCTTGGTAAAGGGTTAGCCGCACTACAGGCAGGACTGGGCAGCGCTTATGCCGATACCGCGATCGTCGTTCTCTCAGAATTTGGGCGCACCGTTCACGAAAACGGTAATGGTGGCACCGACCACGGTCATGGCAACGTCATGTGGGTGTTAGGTGGCAACGTCAAGGGCGGCAAGATTTACGGCAAATGGGATGGTTTGGAACGCGATCGCCTCTACCAGGGACGCGATGTTCCCATCACCACGGATTTTCGCGATGTTATTCATCCGATTCTGGAGCGACATCTGAGCTTAAATCAGTCCCAACTGGCGAGAGTCTTTCCGGGCTATACTCCTCAACAATCAGTCAGCGTTATGTAAGCATGCGCTACATCTACCTTCATGGGTTTGCGTCGAGTCCACGATCGACAAAAGCAACTGATCTGCGCGATCGCTTTGCTCACCTCAATCTTTCCTTGACCATTCCCGATCTCAATCAGGGTGACTTTACGCATCTCACGCTCAGTCGTCAGATTCAACAGGTTGAAGCACTCTTTCCACCCGCGCCAGAACCTGTAACGCTGATCGGTTCCAGCTTTGGGGGACTCACGGCTGCCTGGTTAGGGGAAAAGCACTCGCAGGTCGATCGCCTCGTTTTATTAGCGCCTGCCTTTGGGTTTCTGAATCACTGGCTAGCACGCCTGGGTGAAGCGCAAGTAAAGCAGTGGCAAACGGACGGCACTCTCTCGGTTTACCACTACGGCGAAGCGAAACAACTCCCGCTCAGCTACGGTTTTGTGATGGATGCCATGCAGTATCGTGAGGAGGCGATCGCGCGATCGCTCCCCACACTCATTTTGCACGGCAAGCATGATGAGGTAATTCCCCTTCAAGCCAGCCGTGCTTTTGCCAAAACTCGTCCCTGGGTGCAGTTGATTGCACTGGACAGTGATCACGCCCTTACAGACGTTAGCACCGAGATCTGGCAGGCAATTCAAAGCTTTTGTGCCTTGAAGCAAAATTTGAAATGAGGAGTCAGGAGTCAGGAGTCAGAAGCAAAAAGGGAAAAGAAACTCCCTACTCCCCACTCCCCATTCCCTACTCCCCACTCCCTACTTACGCCCGTTGCGGATGGGTGTGCCGCAAGGATAGGTTGCTACCAATTCCCGTGCAGCAGGTTCCACCGTTGGGATGGGTGACGATACCGAGTGCGTGGGGTTTGCCTTAGCCGCAAGGTAGTCTGCCTGGAGTTTGGCGACTAGAGCTTCGCGACGATCGTACAACCGCTTCAGTGGACGGGCTTCGCACTGATCAATCACATAAGCGGTCATGATGGGCAGCGCTATCGTGCTGTCGGTGTAGCAGACGATCGTGTTCGGCAACTCGTCGGGATCAACCTTGCCCCAGCTGACGGCTTCGCTGGGTGTCGCACCAGACAAACCACCCGTATCAGGACGCGCATCCGTTACCTGAATAAAGTAGTCATGTCCCCGCTCTTCCAGTCCCAGTACTTCATGCAGTTGAGGCTGAGTTTGCAATAGGAAGTTTTTGGGACTACCGCCACCGATAATCAGGGCAGCGCTCTTGCCTTCTACCTCAGGAACACCCGTTTCACGTGCTGCGTAGGCGATCGCAGCGGTTTCGTTCACATCCATGGATGGATCGAGGACAAGTTGGGAGCCTTCCAGGGCGATCGCGGCAATGTTCATGCCAATAGAACTATCACCAGGCGATGAGGTGTAGATGGGGACGCCACACTCATAAGCAGTTGCCAGCAGGCAAGAATTTTTCACGCCCACTTGCTTTTCCACTTCGCTCACGTACTTACCCAGCAGGTAGTGGAATTCTGCTGTGCTCATGCGCTTTTGGAAGGGTTCAGCTTTCAGCAATTCACGCAAAAAGGCATCGGTTTCCAGCAGCACATCATAGCCAAACACAATGTCGTAAATACGAATGCGACCTTCCTGGCGCAGTTTCACATCGTCTAAAAAGGGACTGCTGGAGTAAAGTTCTAATCCCAGCCCATAGTGCATATCGTGATACAGGTTTGCGCCTGTGCTGATGATCCAATCCACAAAGCCGTGGCGCATCAGGGGGGCTAGAACGGAAACCCCAAAACCAGCCGGGGTCATGGCACCCGAAAGGCTCAACCCAACGGTAACGCCTGGTTGCATCACCTCACGGCTCAACAGATGGCAGATCTCGCGCAAGCGAGCCGAGTTGTATGCCGTAAAGTAGCCATCAATCAGGTCAACGACGCTGATGGAGGCAGGCATGGGGGAGGGTGCGATTTTGTGACTGAGCAGTTTCGACATTGTTTGACTCCAACAAGAGTGGACAGCATAAAAGAAGGGAGAAGGTTTACAGACAGCACCTTAACGTAGCCAACCCTCAAACAAATCAGGGTGAGCCAACGCCGACAGGTGGGCTGTTCAAAAAAACTAACGAGGCAATCCCAGGCTTCACCTCAGCCCGCTTACCTCAGGGTTCCCGATGAGGAGGGCAAAGTAGTAAACCTGAAATCTGTGCAGTCAAATGAGCGCGCAGGCAGCAACGTTGGCTCGAACTTGATCGCGGCTTAGTAGGCGATCGCATCCTCGGCAAGAAGCTGGACTCTGGGCACACATCAATAACCCTGCTGCAAAACAGGTTTTAACGCACAAAAGCCCATCCGGTATTCAGTTCAAAAATTCTCCTATAGAGAACTTGACCGACCCAGTTCGCGGTACAGCAGAGAAGAAAAATGACTCATTGAAGAATGATTTAAGCCAATCTCTACGGCACGTGAACCTTAAGTTACAGGTCGGTCAGCTCATACTAGGCCCTTCACAACGATCAGCCCAGGACAATGCGGGATCGCATCGACGCTTCCGCTTCAATTTCATTTCCAGGTACCAGAGCGGTCTCCAGGGATACCCAGTTAAGGAAGGAAGTTTCAATGCTTTTTACACAACCTTCAGACAATAACACCTTTAATTTAGCACTATTGTTTCAAGGCTTCTTCACCAAATGGATGATTTTTTGATCATTTGTTTGAAACCGTTGTAAAAAGACACATCGGTCAAAGACCTGCCCAGAGAGCTTTTGTGTCGGTTAAGGTTCTGGCTTTCCTGCTGGTGCCTACCCAGGTGCTTATTGCTGATCCATTAGCCTTTGCGGTTAGCTTTACAATGTGAGTACGTTTGTTACCATCACACAGCTATCCATCACACAGCTATCGTGACGACACTGCCAACAGATCAACCAACCGATCGCGCTTCCGCCGATCGTGCAGCCTCTCTCACTGCCGAGCAGCACCGCCAGAAAATGGAACGGCGCAAGGACGTGCAGGAACAACGTCTCGCTGGCATGGTTGCCGAAAAGGGCTTGATCATTGTTAATACGGGCAACGGTAAGGGCAAAACGACTGCCGCGCTTGGCATGGTGCTGCGATCGCTCGGTCATGGGTACAAAGTGGCGATCGTCCAGTTTATTAAAGGAGCCTGGGAGCCTGCGGAGAAAGCCGCATTTAGCCATTGGTCAGAGCAACTGGAATTCCATGCAATGGGCGAAGGTTTTACCTGGGAAACGCAAGACCGCGATCGTGATACCCAAAAAGCCCAGGAAGCATGGGAGAAAGCACTCGCGTTTATCCAGAATCCCGATTTCAAACTCGTCTTACTGGATGAAGTCAATATTGCCCTCAAGTTGGGCTATCTCACGGTTGAGCAAGTGTTGGCAGGGGTGGAGCAAAAGCCTGCTGATTCTCATGTCATTTTGACCGGACGAGGCGCACCGAAAGAGTTGTGCGATCGTGCTGACCTCGTCACCGAAATGACCCTCGTCAAACATCCCTTCCGCGAACAGGGCGTAAAAGCACAGGCAGGCATTGAGTTTTGAGCGAAGCGCGAGAATCGCCTTTACGCTTGACCTTTCTGACTTGCTAGAGCGACCAGACTTGCCACACTCTCAGCCAGGATCTTCACCGTATCTGCCTGCTGCTTCGCGGCTTCTGCTTGCTGCTTTGCCGTTGCTGATTGCTCTTGCACCAACGCCTTTAGCTCTTCCAGTCCATCCGTGATGTGGCTCATTTGCGCAGTCTGTTGCTGCATTTGCGCAGTTTGCTCTTGCGCTAACATCCTTAACTCTGTAAGTCCCTCAGTGAAATGACCAATCTGGTCAGTCAATATATCTAGCTTCTGGTTCTGCTGGCTAAAGCCCTGCTCAATAAAGAGCGCAAGACTGGCAAGTGCCTGCTGAAAGCTTGGTTCTAACGGTTCATTCCAACTGGTCATGGTCTTGAGCGATCACACCAATGCGCTGATTATACTCAACGATCAATGTTTTCTGAGGAGAGCAACTGAGGGACGATCGGCAAGCCCCTTTCCCAGCCGAGCGATCAAAGCCCATTCCTGAGTTTGGCTTATGGAACCAATCCGAAAGAACCGGCGATACTTGTTTTCTTACTCGATGCATCAGGGAAGTATCAGTACACGCGGTTGGAAGCGCCGATCGCATCCTCTCCCGATCGTTTCCAGTACTGGCATTGACAGTGGCGCAAATTCTGGCAGTATGAAACGACTGCGGTAAGCTTCTTCGCAAGGATGTTACTTTTTCTTTTGCGGAATAGCTAGTACAATTGTTCGAGCCTGCTTCTTTTGTAGAGAGACATGATCCCAGCCGTTTTGATTCCTTGCCGCTAACTGAACGCATTCACTATGGAAATTCTCTCGGTTAGCCTCAAGAACTTTAAGTCGCACAGCGATCGCCACTTTGCCTTTCAACCCGGAACTAACGCGATTTGTGGCGAGAATGGTGCTGGGAAGACGAGTATTCTGGAGGCGATCGCGTGGACGCTGTTTGACTACGCTGGTGATTACAACAAAGAGGATTTGGTTCGCAATGGGTCTGCCAGTGCCCAGGTGCGGGTTGCCTTTGTCTCCAGCCGCGATGGGCGTACCTACGAAGTCCAGCGCTGCACCAGTAAAAGCTATACGCTGTACGATCCCCAGCTTGACCAACGGCTGCCCTACACTCGCATCAAAGAAGAAGTCATGCCCTGGTTGCGTGAGCATTTGGGCGTGGCACCCGGCACCGATTTGAGCCAACTCTTCTCCAGCACGATCGGCGTCCCACAGGGTACCTTCACCGTCGATTTTTTGCTGACCAAAGAGAAGCGCAAGCCAATCTTTGACAAGATTCTCAAAGTTGAAGAATACCAACAGAGTTGGAAGAAGTTAGGCGAACTGGAAAAGTACGCCAAAAGTCAGGTAGAGAGTCTGGAACAAGAAATTGCCCACTACGACGAAGCTTTAGAGCAACTGGAACCCTTACGGCAACAGCAGCAAGAGCAGCAGCAGGCGGTTGAGCACGTGCAGGCCCAACTCCAGCAGGCGCAGTCTACGCTAGAGCAGATGCAGCAGGAGTTAGAGCAACTCAGCGCTCAGGCCACGCAGATGCAGCAGTTTGACAGTCATTTAGAAAAGCTCACCGCTCACATGCAAACTCAAACGGCTCTAACAGAGCGCTTGCGGGTTGATTTACAAGAAGCAGAACAGGCCGTCACCATTTGCACAACCCATCGTGAAGCCTATCAGACCTTCCTGGAGGCAGAAAAAATGCTCAAGGAACTGGAGCAACAGCAGCGATCGGAGCGTGACCTCCAGCAAAAACGCCAGCAGAGTCTAGAGCAAATGCGCGATCGCCAAACCAGGCTGGCAACCCTCACGCATCAGCTCGATCGCCTCCAACAGACCAAAGCAGACCTTGCCCAACTGGAGCCGTTGATCGAGCAACAACAACAGCTTGAGCAATCGCTCAAGGCTCTGAGCCAAGAACTTCAGAACTGTGTGAACTGGCAACGCACCGCCAAAGAACAAGAAAAGCGACTGACTCAAGCGCAAACTCGTATCAAGCAGCTTGACCAGGACATCAACCGCTTGCGATCGCTGGAATCATTCGTGAAGCAAATTCCCGCGCTGGAGCGGCAACAGCAGCGTTATCAGCAGCAGCTTAGTCGGGTTGCGGCGGCGGCTCAGTTTGAAGCCGACCTACGGCAATTATTAGAGCAGTCACAGGATGCAGGCGATCGCTACCTGTCCCAAGCGGAACAAGCCCAGGCAACACTCAAAGATCTCCAGCAAACGGTTCCACTCTGGAGCGAACCATTAGAATTAGCCCTGGCAACCCTTCAGAGCGGGGTGAATTGGCAACAGCAGCTCATGGCCGCTCTCCAATCAATTCTTCAAGATTTGGCAGAACAAACGTCAGAAGCTCGACTGGAACAACAGCTTCAAAAACTTCAGGCAGACATCCAGCAGGCGCGGCAGCAACAGCTTGAGTTTGCTAGTTTAGAACGCCTCTTGAGCGATCGAACGGAGCGGGCTGAAGAGGTTACTGCGCTTCAAGCAAGCCTGGCTGAGTTACACACCCAGTTGACCGCAGAACCGTTTTTGCAAAAGCAACAGACGCGGCTAGCTCAAGACCTAGAAGCACTGGGCGATCCCCGTGGTCGCAGTCGCCTCTGGCAACAAGAACTACAGCAAGAACCGGAGTTGCAAACCAAAGTTCAGACGTTGCAAGCATCGCTCGCGACTGACCAACAGTTGATCGCAACGCTTGAGCAAAAACTGGCAGCTTTTGCAGATCTAGCTGAGGCCTTGCAAACTCAGCAAGCTTTGCGAGAACAGCATCGAGCAGCCTACCAGGAATACTTAGAGCACCAAAAATTAGCCAACAGTCGGCGAGAGCGGCAGCAGCAGTTGCAGGATGAGATCGCTCAATTGCAAACGTTAGAGCAAGACGTAAAAACGGTTGGTGAAGCGCGCGATCAATTAGAGACAAGCTTCGATCCCGCTCATTTTCAGATGGTTCAAACTACCTGCCAGCAAACAAAAGAGCAGTGCATTGGGCTAAAGGCTAGTTTGCCCGACAAGCTCAAATATTTGGAGTCTTTAAACCAGCAGTTGACTAGACTGGAGACCACGCAGACGAAGCGAACTCAAGCTCAAGTTGCACTGGAGCAAAAGCGAAAGACTCAGCGGTTCATCAAGTTTGCCCGCGATGCCTATAAGAAAGCAGGACCCCGTATTACCGAACGCTATGTGCAAAACATTTCCCGCGAGGCCGATCGGCTCTTTCGTGAATTGCTCAACCGTCCCAACGTCGGGTTGGAATGGACAAGGGAATACGAGATTTTTGTTCAAGAAGGTGCACACACTCGCCGCTTTATTAATCTTTCGGGTGGCGAGCAAATGTGTGCTGCTTTAGCTGTCCGGCTAGCGCTACTTAAAGTGCTGGCAGACATTGATATTGCGTTCTTCGATGAGCCAACCACAAATATGGATAAAGCCCGTCGGGATCATTTGGCAGAAGCGATCGCGAATATCAAAACCTTCCGTCAACTCTTTGTTATCAGCCACGACGATACGTTTGAGAAGGTCACAGAAAACATCATCCTGGTCGAGCGTGAACCTTCGTAAGACCGCACTGATCGATAGGTATTCTCTTTGGAAAAGAGTGGAGATTAAACGGATAAGGGTGAAATAATGGGCTTTTCGCAAGCTCCACCCTTCTCACCCTCCTTGCTTTCATTGCACTATCGTCGCTACAGGCATTTACAAGTATTGGCGGGACTGCGGTTTCGATTACTAGATTCTCGTTTCAGAATCTACTGCATTCAAGTTACCGCTTTGCCTGTTTCTGATTTTCCTGCTTCTGTAAATCAGCCTTGCAAACGTTCAAAATGCGGTAATCATTGTCGCTAATCTTATTGATGCGCTGGAAGCCTTCCAGCCCAATCGTTTGAAAAGCTGGATTTCCTTGAGCCGCAACGTTAGACGTTTTTTCTAACGCAATTTCAAACGGGTTGGTTGTGCGATCGTAGCTATTAACAACCGTCAAGGCGAGTTGGTCGCTGCCAAACTTACCAGACGTGCAGTCAAATGACGATCGTGGCATGTATAATGCCCCAACGACATTTCCTTGTCGGGACTCAAACACAAAATAGCCTTGACCAATTTGGTCGGGTTGTGCCGATTGTCCATAGAGATAGACCCCATCGGGTAGCGCTTGCTTCGTGGCAGCGGTGGGCGCAGGCGCGGCTTCTGTACGACCGATCGCTGGCAGCACAGCGGCACTAAGCAAACCTACCGACAGCGATAGCCCTGCTAACAGACGACGAACATGGCTTGTGTGAGAGAACCACGGCGAGATGGAATGGTTGAGTGAATTTCGCATCGCGTTTCTCCTCTTTACTAACAACGAACGGAAAAGGAAGCTTAAGGCATGACATGACATGCGTTGCGGGCGTCGGATGAAATCGACTGTGGTAGATACACGGTTGCGAACATCGATTCCGGAGCCTAAAGACAGACTACGATGAACTCGAATGCTCCACATCATCCCTGTGACTCACCTGACTGGGTGAGCAGACGTAACTTTTGACAGATGGACTAAAACCTATGCGGGGCGGCTTTGAGGCTTCTGCTTGCAGGGCTTGTAAATCTCTATACTCATCAAATCACTAATGACAGACTTCTACAATTACATTTAGTGACAGTTAGTAACCATGAGTGGCTGTGTAGTCTTCATTGGTAGATGGGTACTCTTGAAACAGGGTGAAGCAACGTTAACGGCTCAATCGATGGAAAAATAATTCTGCTTGATGAGGTATTGATAAAAGTCATCGGTCAACTTCCAACCCTTGCAGCAGGATGGCGCAAGTGAAGATGCGAGTAGCTGTGATTTGTTAAGAAGCGATCACAGATTGCTGGAGATGTAGGAAATTGTTCACAACGCTGGAAGACAGGCTAAGGTGATTGCTCCTGCATTAGATCAACTCTCTAAGGGCAACTGCACCGAGGCACTGTAGTCACGATCGTCATGCTTGGTGGCTTCCAGTACCAAACCAGTCCCTGGCTGTGGTCAACCAACACGTTACGCACCGATCGCTCAATGCCACCGGGCCATGCTACTTCGCTTCAAGCGGTTCTCAAGGAGCGTTCCCAGCGGTACACATGTTTAACGGTGATTTGTTTCGTCACTTTGCTCTACCATTTCGCGTTTTGCCCCAACCCAAATTCTTGCAGCATCCATGACGGATTTCCGCTTTAACCCCACTCAAAAAGTCAAAGACGTTCGTCGCTGGCTCACGTGGGCTGTCAAGCATCCTGCGTTCCTCTCCGGCATCCTGGCAACTGGTTTAGTGCTAGGTGTTCGTCAGGCAGGCGGGCTTCAATCCCTTGAACTCCTGGCTTTCGACCAGATGGTGAGGCTTCGTCCCAGTGAAACGGCTGATCCCCGCTTACTGGTTGTGGCGATCACTGAAGACGATATTCGATCGCAGAATCGATGGCCCATATCCGATCAGGTCGTGGCGCAACTGCTGGCGAAGTTAAATCAGTATCAGCCAAAAGCGATTGGGCTAGACCTTTACCGTGACGTGCCGCAGTCGCCAGGACACGACGCACTGCTCAAGGAGTTACGTGCTAGCAACGTAATGACCGTGATGCTTCTGGGTGATGCGGACAACAGTAGTGTGCTTCCACCGGCGGGTGTGCCCATGAGCCGCGTCGGCTTCAGCGATTTTGTGATTGACTCTGATGCCGTTGTCCGAAGAAATCTGCTGTTTGCCAAGTCCAACGACGAAAAGCTGCATTCATTTGCGCTTCGTCTGAGCCTTCAATATTTGGCTGATCAACACTTACCGCTTCGTGTGACTTCAGACGCTCTGCAACTTGGTAATGCTAACTTTCTGGCCCTAAACTCCAGTGCTGGTGGATATCATGCCCTGGACGATCGTGGCTATCAGGTGCTGCTGAAGTACCGTTCTGCCAACAACGTGGCACGGCAGGTCACATTAACTAATGTGCTTAAGGGCGAGCTGAAACCAGAGTGGGTCAAAGATAAGATTGTGCTGATCGGCACGACTGCTCCCAGTGGCAAAGACTTGTTCTTAACGCCGTATAACTTATCGGCTGCTCAACAGAACCCGAAAACACCTGGCGTCTTGATTCATGCGCAGATGGTGAGCCAAATTCTCGATCATGTTCTGACTGGCAATGCCTTGCTGTGGTACTGGCCTGAGCCTGCCGAAATTGGGTGGTTGTGGTTGTGGTCGATGGTGGGGGGCATCTTAGCATGGCGGTTTCGTCACCCAGGTTCGCTGGTTGCTGTGATTGCCATTGCAGGGACTGGCCTTTGCTGTATCTGCTTTGGCTTGCTCTTACAGGGTGGGTGGGTGCCAGTTGTCCCAACGATGATCACGCTCATTTTGGCAACAGGTGGTGTCCTGGTGTATCGGCTACTCCATGATGCCTTTCACGATGCGCTTACAAGCTTGCCCAACCGTGCCTTGTTCATGCAGCAGCTTCAGTGGGTGATCAGGCGACATCGGCCGGGTTCTAAACACGATGCGTCATCCGATGCGCCCACGATCGCAGTTCTGTTTGTCGGTCTAGATAGCTTCAAAGCCATTAACGATAGCTTTGGGCACCGCCTCGGAGATCAACTGCTGGTAGCAACCACTGCTCGCCTCAAAGCCTGCCTGCGCTCGACCGATCGCATTGCACGAGTCGGCGGCGACGAGTTTGCTATTTTGCGTCACCCCATTCGCGATACGGCTGAAATCACAGAACTGGCTGATCGTCTGCAACAGCAAATGACCCAGCCAATCACCCTTAACGGGCAGGAAGTATTTAGTACTGCCAGCATTGGCATTGTGCTCGATCGCTCTGACTCAGAATACGAACCCGAAGACATTCTGCGGGATGCCCATACGGCGATGCATCGGGCTAAAGCATCCGGGAAGGCTCGCCATGAGGTGTTTGTCACGGGCATGCGAGTGCAGGTGATGACGCGGCTCCAGCTTGAAACCGACCTGCGTCGTGCCGTCGAACGGCAGGAATTTCGGCTACATTACCAACCGCTGATTTCATTGCAAACGGGTAGAATTGCTGGCTTTGAAGCACTGGTGCGCTGGCAGCACCCAGAACGGGGCTTGGTACCGCCCAACGATTTTATTCCAGTGGCAGAAGAAACCGATCTGATTATCCCAATGGGACAGTGGATTACGTATGAAGCCTGCCGCCAACTCCGCGTTTGGCAAGAAAAGTTTCCCAGAGAGCAGCCGTTATTGGTAAGTGTCAACCTTTCAGGTAAGCAGTTTTCGCAGCCAGATTTAGTTGAACAAATTGAACGTACGCTGCAAGAAACGGGATTGGATGGGCACAGCCTGAAGCTAGAAATTACTGAAAGCATGGCGATGACCGATGTAGCATCGACGATCGCCCTTCTCCAGCGTCTCAAAGCCCTTCACCTGCAACTCAGTATTGATGACTTTGGTACAGGCTATTCGTCATTAAGCTACCTGCACCGCTTCCCGACCAACACCATTAAGGTCGATCGCTCCTTCGTGAGCCGGATGGGTGACGAAAGCGAAGATGCCCAGATTGTTCAAACCATTATCATCCTGGGACACAATCTGAATATGGACATTGTGGCAGAAGGCGTTGAAACTGCCGAGCAACTTGCCAGCCTCCGCGCCTTGAAGTGTGAGTATGGGCAGGGATACTTTTTCTCGAAACCATTAGTGGCAGAAGCAGCGGAAGCGCTACTCCATACTGACCCGCAGTGGTGAGGGATGAGGGCAAGAAAGTTTTTAGTCGTTGGTTTTTAGTTTTTAGAAAGAGATAGGAACGGCTCATGTATTGAAAACAGCAACTAACAACTAACAACTAACAACTAACAACTAACAACTCTTAAGCTGACCGCTAATGCTGAGCGTGGCGCTTTTGATGCCAACTCCAGGCATGGGAAATGAGGGTGTGTAAATCGGCGTACTGTGGGTTCCAGCCTAAAACCTGACGGGCACGATCGCCACTTCCTACCAACGCGGGTGGATCACCGGGGCGACGAGGGTGCTCGATCGCGGGAATCTCGCGTCCTGTGACCTGCCGCGCCATCTCAATCACTTCTCGTACCGAAAAACCATTGCCGTTGCCCAGATTAAAGATGGTTGTATCGCCGCCATTCAGCAGGTATGACAGCCCTAAAACGTGAGCTTGTGCCAGATCGGTGACGTGGATGTAGTCGCGAATGCAGGTGCCATCAGGTGTGGGATAGTCGGTGCCAAAGATGGCGATCGAGTCGCGTAGCCCCATCGCGGTTTGCAGGACGAGGGGAATCAAGTGCGTTTCGGGCGAGTGATCTTCGCCTAAGCGTCCCTCTGGATCAGCCCCTGCTGCATTGAAATAGCGGAAGCAGACTGATTTGAAGTCATAGGCTTTGTCAAAGTCAGTCAGCACTCGCTCAACCATCAGCTTCGTTGCGCCGTAGGGATTGATCGGGTGCTGGGGATGGTCTTCGGGGATAGGAATGACCTGTGGCACCCCGTAGGTTGCACAGGTTGAGGAGAAGACAAAGTGTTTTACGGAGGCAGCTAGCATGGCCTCTAGCAGTGTGAGGGTGCCAACAAAGTTGTTTTGGTAGTACTTCGCAGGGTCGGTAACGGATTCGCCGACATACGCGTAGGCGGCAAAGTGCATGACCGCGCTGATATTGTGAGTCGCAAAGAGTTTATCTAGCAGGGGCCGATCGTTGGTATCCCCCTCAATCAGCTCAACCTTTAAGACCGTTTCAGCAATATCTCGATGCCCATACACCAGATTGTCTAGCACAATGACGCGGTAGCCTGCTTGCTGCAGTGCCAGCACCGCGTGGGAGCCGATATAGCCTGCCCCGCCCGTAACCAGGATTGTTGCTTGACTCTGTGACATAAGTAATAGCCTGCTGAGTATTCCTTAAACGCTGGACTCAGTCTAATCCAGGTTTTGTGAAGTCCAGGTAAATTACAGACGCAGTCCGCGAGAAAACTATGAGGGAGTGGTTTAGTTTTGGCATGAGCAATCAGCAGTCAGTTGGAGCGTTTTGAGTTGTGCGTTGAGGAGGCAGAAGGATGAAGGCAGAAGGCAGAAGGCAGAAGGCAGAAGGCAGAAGGCAGAAGGCTAAAAAGCTGAACGCTGATAGCTCCCGAACTTAAAACACTTCGCTTAAGACGCTTCACTCAAAACGCTCACCCTGCTTCCCCTGCACCCTTCGCTCCCCCCGGCCTCACTTCCCCTTATTCCACCTTCACCCACCGTCCACTTTCGCTAGACTCGTGTGCCAGATCCATTAGTCGTTGGGCGTAGAGTCCCTCTTGCAGGGAAGGTGCGATCGCCCGTCCTGCATCAATGCCCTGAACCCAGCGATCGATAATGCGTACAAACGGTGCAATGCGCCCATCCTGAAATGTTTCAGTAAACTCCAGATGTTTCGGGATGTCTAGTTCCTTCAACGGTTCGCCCAAGTGACTGCCCCAAAGTTTGAAGCCGTGGACGTAATCTTTCTGATTGCTACTGCCGAGAACGAGGGTGCCGCGATCGCCATACACTTCGACCCAGTGGCCTCGTCCTTGATAGGTAGCGGCACTCAGGCACAGTTGGCAAGGGGTGCCATCCGCCAGTTCCAGCAGAATCATGCAAATATCATCGGCGTCCACAGGTTTGAGTTGCCCACTGTCAGGATCGGGACGTTCTGGCACGGAAACACTCAAACGAGCAGAAAGCTGTTTCACAGAGCCAAACAACCAGGCAATATAGTCAAAAGCATGGGAGCCGATCGCACCCAGCGCCCCGCCGCCCTGGTCTTTACGCGCATACCAGTTCCAGGGACGAGTGGCATCGGCTCGGCTTGACACGAGCCAATCGACCTTAATTAAGCGTGGTTTGCCAACATAGCCTTCTGCTAAAAGCTCCGATAGCCTTAACCAGCTTGGGATACAGCGAAATTCAAAATTGAGGTTAGCGATCGCGCCCTTGGTCTGTGCCAACTCTTGCAAAGTTGTCGCTTCTCTCGCTGACAGCGTCGTTGGTTTTTCCAACAAAAGATGCTTTCCGGCGTTTAAGACGGTTTTTGCCTGGTCGAAATGTAGAAACGGTGGCGTCGAGATGCTAACTCCTTGCACAGCAGGCAGCGCCACAATCTCTTCAAGGGTTTGGCATGCGTGCGGAATTTGGTACTGTTGCGCGATCGCCTCTGCTTTAGCGCGGTCGCGATGGTACACCGCCACAATCTGCGTTCGAGGATGCGCCTGAAAACCGGGAATATGCACTTTTTGGCCGAACCCGGTACCGACGATCGCGACGCCAATAGTCGCTTGAGTAGAAGAAACCATATAGAAAGAATTGTTAAAAGAAATCAATGGTTGGTTGAGTAGGAAGCGGAGTTCATTTCAAATGCTCCCTTCCCTTTTTCACCCTACACCCCAACCCCTACACCCTCAAACTCTCCCTAACACCTAATTTCCGCTACGATTGCAGGTAGAACAAGAGGAACCACCGATGTCTCCAGACGTGGCAATTGAAGCTGACTTGTCGCCAGATATTAGCAAACTGGCGATCGAAGACGATACCCCTGTGGATAATCTTATCTCTGAGAAGCAACAGCGCCTGTTGACTGAGCCGTTATATAGCAATCCATCGGCATTGGGTTCACGGACCTTTCTACTAGCAGCCAATGTCGGCGTCTTTTATGCGGTTCGCCAGCCACCGCTGGTGCCGGATGTTTTTTTAAGTCTGGATGTAGAGGTGCCGCAAAATTGGAGTGAGAAGAAGAACCGTACCTATTTTGTCTGGGAATTTGGCAAGCCACCGGATGTGGTCATCGAAATTGTTTCCAACAAAGAAGGCAACGAGTTGAGCAGCAAGCTCAACGACTATGCTCGCATGGGCATTGCCTATTACATCGTGTTTGATCCACTCCAGCAGTTAGGCGATCTGTTGTTACGCTCATTTGAGCAACGGGCAGGGCGTTATCAAGAAATGTCTGCATCCTGGCTAGAGGCAATTGGCATTGGCTTAACGCTCTGGGATGGCAAGTTTGAAGGCAAAGATGATCGCTGGCTGCGCTGGTGTACTGCTGATGGTGTTGTCATTCCTACGGGAGCTGAAAAGGCAGAGCAGGAACGCCAACGGGCAGAGCAGGAACGCCAACGGGCAGAACGCGCTGAAGCCAGAGCAGCAGCACTTGCAGAACGACTGAGGGCAATGGGGCTTGATCCTGACGTTTAAGTAAAGAATGTATGGCTCGGACTCCTACGCTATCGTACGATCGCGGCACGTTGATCCTTCATCCACCACCCCGTGGCAAAGAATGGATGGATTTTGCGACGTGGGACGATCGCGTGGAGCGTTTTCGCATTCCGGCGATGCAGTACCGCAATTTGGTGCTGGCCTTACGGGCTGCGGGAACGGCGTTAGACGATCAAGCCAGTGCTTTTCGTGAGGTAGAACTCATCCCCAAGCTAGAAATGGAGCCGTACCCGCATCAGCAGGAAGCATTAACGGCTTGGGTTGGTGCTGGACGTATGGGCTTAGTGGTACTGCCGACTGCGGCTGGCAAAACATATCTGGCGCAAATGGCGATGCAGGCCACCAAACGCAGCACGCTCATCATGGTGCCCACGTTGGATCTGATGCACCAATGGTACGCCCATCTCGTTGCGGCTTTTCCCGATGTTGAAATTGGCTTACTGGGAGGTGGCTCGAGAGATCGATCGCCCATTCTAGTCTCAACCTACGACAGCGCTGCTATTCATGCCGAAACCTTGGGCAATCAATACGCGCTACTGATTTTTGATGAGTGCCATCATTTGCCCAGTGATTTTAATCGAGTGATTGCTGAGTACGCGATCGCTCCCTACCGTCTGGGACTAACCGCCACACCCGATCGTACGGACGGTAAGCACGAAGACTTGTACACGCTTATTGGCGCAGAAGTCTATCGTAAAAGTGCCGAAGAACTATCGGGCACAACCCTTGCTAAGCACAAAGCGGTTCAAATTCGAGTACGCCTGTCGGAGCAAGAGCGCGATCGCTACGACGAATTGATGTCTGTGCGGAACCAGTTCTTGCAAGAGGCCAAAATTTTCCTTGGTTCTGTGCAAGGCTGGCAGCGGTTTGTGCAGGCAAGCGCTCGCTCTAAAGCCGGACGACGAGCCATGCTAGCCCATCGCGAAGCACGGGCGATCGCCTTTGGCACGGAAGGTAAACTGCGCGTTCTGGCAGATCTGTTAGCGACCCATTACCCGGATCGCACGCTGATTTTTACGGATGACAATGCCACGGTCTACCGCATTTCCCAGGAGTTCTTGATTCCTGCGATTACGCACCAAACGGGGGTTAAGGAGCGGCATGACATTCTGGCTAAATTCAAAGCAGGTGACTATCGGACGCTCGTTGCGTCACGGGTGCTGAACGAAGGCGTGGATGTGCCTGATGCCAGTGTGGCGATCGTGCTGTCAGGGACGGGGTCTACTCGCGAACATATTCAACGTCTGGGGCGAGTGCTGCGCAAGGGCAAAACTCCCGATAAACTAGCGTTGCTCTACGAGGTAGTAGCAGAAGACACGAGCGAGGAGCAGGTTTCTCGTCGTCGCAAGGGGCATTCAGTTTATAAGCAGCCGAAACAGTTAGAGCTAGTGCCATCCCCAGCAGCTTATCCTCCAACGTTGACGACAACAAGCCGTGCAGCAGAACCGCTATTAGACTGGAGTACTACATCAACGGAGGTCACGGTAGAGTCTTCAGAGTCTGAATAAGCGACTCTACCGCGCTAATATAGGTCTCTCTTCGAGATAGATCTGCTCCTATTGCCATATGCAATAGTTCCGATCGGTTCTATCAAGGCAGAGTTTAAAGTTTTTTGCAATAATAAGGAGACTTAAATGCCTTAAAGTCTATGTTTTTATCTTGCGATCGTAGAAATAGTATATGGATTTCAACTAAGTTCGGAGGCTAATTAATGCTTCCCAGCGGTTCAATTAATGCTTTTATGCTTGCCTGTAGTTGTACACCTTATAGATGTTCTGGATGAATAAATCCTCCTATGGGAGGAAGCTTTTGTTGCGTAAAACCGTTAACAGCAACAGTTGCTTAATGACGGGAATCGCGAAGCAGAGTCTTACAATTGCCTGTGAATTATTCACCGATTGTCGGTTTCTGAGCCGCATTCTTTAAGTCATTACTTGATGACTGTCGCGTTTGTGAGGTAACGACTCTAAATCGAGTTGTTACAATTAGTCATTCATTATTTTCTACAAATTTTAGGTCTTTAGTTTCTATGGCTTATGCAACGAGTCGTCTTTCTATTTTTGTGGACGGGAACAATATGTTCTATGCCCAGCAAAAAAATGGTTGGTTTTTTGACCCCAAACGAGTATTAGAGTACTTTACCAATGATCCAGACGTAAGCTTAATCAATGCGTTTTGGTACACAGGGCTCAAAGATCCTCAGGATCAGCGAGGATTCAGAGATGCGTTGATCAGTTTGGGTTACACCGTCAGAACCAAGATTCTCAAGGAATACTACGACGATAATTCTGGGCGTTACTCGCAAAAAGCAAATTTGGATATTGAAATTGTGGTTGATATGTTCAATACCGTTGAGCAGTACAACCGGGTTATTTTATTTAGCGGCGATGGTGATTTTGAACGCGCGATCGAACTACTACGCTCCAAAAATACTCATATCACAGTTGTTTCCACAGAAGGTATGATCGCCCGTGAATTGCGTAATGTGACCGATCGCTACATCGACTTGAACGCGATTCGCAAAGAAATTGAGAAATCGGACTATTAGAAAGGGAAGAGAATAAAAAACGTTGCCAAGTTCAATTTGAGTCTAAAACTCAATCACAGGCGTTTGTTGCCAAAGCTGCCTATCGCAGCCCGTTGAAACAGCGTTTATTTTGCTTGAAGTACATAATACTACAATTTGAAGTGTGGAACGGGGACTTTTCCCCTAGAATAATAATATTGTCGCTTGCAAGACAGCAGGAATCTCTACTTATGGAAACACACGCTCAACCCAGTCACGATCGCGTCATTATTTTCGATACCACCCTCCGGGACGGCGAACAGGCTCCTGGTGCCTCACTTAACATCGACGAAAAGCTGACGATCGCTCGCCAACTTGCGCGACTGGGTGTAGATGTGATTGAAGCAGGGTTTCCTTACTCCAGCCCTGGTGATTTTGAGGCTGTCCAGAAAATTGCTGAAGTCGTCGGCGTCGAAGGTGGCCCTCGCATTTGTGGCTTGGCACGAACGACGCAAAACGACATCAAAACTGCAGCCGAAGCGCTCAAGCCAGCGTTTCACTCCCGGATTCACACGTTTATCGCCACATCAGATATTCACTTGCAGTACAAGTTGAAGAAATCGCGGGCGGAAGTATTGTCGATCGCGGGTGAAATGGTTGCCTACGCCAAATCGTTGGTGGATGATGTGGAATTTTCACCGGAAGATGCGGGACGCTCTGACCCAGAATTTCTGTATCAAGTGCTGGAACGGGCGATCGCGGCGGGTGCCACAACCGTCAACATTCCCGATACGGTTGGCTACACGACGCCTGCGGAATTTGGTGCGCTGATTCGCGGCATTAAAGAGAATGTGCCGAATATCGATCGGGCCATCATCTCCGTTCACGGACATAATGATTTGGGGCTTGCCGTCGCTAACTTCTTGGAAGCGGTGAAGAACGGCGCACGCCAGCTTGAATGCACCATCAACGGCATTGGCGAACGGGCTGGAAATGCCGCACTGGAAGAATTGGTGATGGCGATGCACGTCCGGCGACAGTATTTCAATCCCTTTTTGGGGCGTCCCGTCGATTCGGAAGCGCCACTCACCAATATTGATACGCGCCAGATTTATAAGACCTCGCGCTTAGTGTCGAATCTGACCGGAATGCTGGTGCAGCCGAACAAGGCGATCGTCGGTGCCAATGCGTTTGCTCATGAATCGGGCATTCATCAAGACGGCGTGCTGAAAAATCGGTTGACCTACGAAATCATGGATGCCCAATCCATTGGTCTCACCGATAACCAGATCGTGTTGGGTAAGCTATCGGGACGCAACGCGTTTCGATCGCGCCTCAAAGAGTTGGGCTTTGACCTCGCCGATCAGGAACTCAACAAAGCCTTCGTCCGCTTTAAGGAACTGGCAGACAAGAAAAAAGATGTGACGGATTGGGATCTGGAGGCGATCGTTAACGACGAAATTCAGCAGGCTCCCGAACTGTTCCGCCTCGAACTAGTACAGGTCTCCTGTGGCGATCGCTCTCACCCCACTGCAACCATTGCGATTCGCACACCCGATGGTCAGGAGCTTACGGATGCCGCAACGGGCACCGGGCCTGTCGATGCTGTCTACAAAGCGATCAACCGCGTGGTGAACGTGCCCAATGAACTCATCGAGTTCTCGGTGCAGTCGGTCACCGCTGGTATCGACGCGATCGGCGAAGTCACCATCCGCCTCCGTCAAGACAATCGCATCTTCTCTGGTCACTCTGCCAACACCGACATCATCGTGGCATCGGCGCAAGCCTACGTGAACGCGCTGAACCGTCTCTATGCTGCCATGCAACGTCAGGATGAAGCAGGTAAGGCAGCGATCGCGGTTGAAAAGGAAAAAGAAGGGGCAGTGGCGATCGAAAGCTAGCAAGGGGGCGAACAGATTTACCGCAGAGGTGTGGAGCTACTTTCTACATCTCTGTAATGTGAATTAATTGCTTTACCAATATTTGAAAACGTATCAGTGAGAATCAAATCAGGCATCTAAGGATTTTGGAAGAGGTTGTCGATTGTGGGAGAGTCCTTTCTTGTTGCTAACTTTGGTAAGGAGCAATTCCTAAATCCCTGGAAGATTCCATCTAGCGACAGGTTTCCTTCTATCCTTAACAATTCTTATATGTCCACAGCCATTGCCTGGTTGGTTTGTGGCTCCCACAATTCTTGGTATAGCCGAGTGAAAGAACGAGGGTTTTATATCAAAGAATATATGGGTAGTTGGTATGACGATAAGTTGGACATCGTTGGTAGTCAGGATGAAGAAGACTTGTATCGTGCTATTCATAGCGAATTTCAAGACATCACAATTGAAGTTTTTGCAATGTTGTTAGAAGGGCAAAAAGATTGGCTTGAGGAACTGGTGGAAGAAGCTAAAAAGTCTTCTTATTACTTTGAGCCACTGGCAGAGGTGGGATTATTAGAACATTGCTCTCGCCACATTACGTTTGAGATTGTCAGTCATTTCGGCAATGACTGGAAAGAGGCATACTACAAAAACAAACGCTATTAGTGAGGGTTCCAATGTCTGATGTCTGATTAGAATTGAGATGCTGATTTGGGAACAAGTATGAGAACGTTTACCGCGATCGTTGAGCAAGATTCTGAGACAAATCTGTATGTTGGCTATGTTCCTGGCTTTCCTGGTGCCCATTCTCAGGGTGAGACGTTAGATGAATTGCACAATAACTTGCAGGAAGTGATTGAGATGCTCGTGGAAGATGAGCCAGTCAGATTCGAGACTACATTAAGCTAGAGTTCACCCATCACTTCAAAACTAGATATTAAATGAGCGGTGTGTAGAATGAGTGACTTAAATGCCGACTAATACCCAATTGAAGGGACTATACCGACTTGGCTATTGGTTAACTTACGTCATGATTCAACCCATTCATCTTGTTTGTATTGATGATCGAACAAGTAACCTATATGTATTAGCTGGAAATACAGAAACGCTTGAGTTTCAGATCACGTCTAATGGAGAGGTATTCTGATGAGTCAGGTTAACTATGCTGCAATGTCTGACCAGGAGTTGAGACAGTATTTTCTCCAGCATCGTGAGGATAAGACAGCGCTTCGGGCATATCTAGATCGATTGGGCGATCGTCCCCACGATATCATTACAACCGTTGATGATCCTGATTTTGATGCCAAAATTCAAACTGCCATTCAGCGACAAATGCAAGTAGCAGGCGACAATAGTGACGCAACGGTTTAGCTACGATCGACCATAATGCAAGACGATATTCTTCAGAAAGAGCAGCAGTTTCATGACCAGTGGGCGGCGGTCATCGACGTAGATGGCATTCGCGTTGCCGATTATTTTGAAGCCTGCACTGCACCGGAAAATCGCTTTATTCTCAAGCAGTTAGGCGATCTGCGCGGCAAATATTTACTGGATCTAGGCTGTGGTGCGGGTGAAAACAGCGTGTATTTTGCGACGAAGGGGGCTCACTGCGTCGCGGCTGACTACTCACCAGGAATGGTGGACGTAGCGTTGAAACTTGCAGCAGCGAATCAGGTCGAGGTTGAGGGGAAAGTGGTGAACGCAATGGCGATCGACTTCCCTGACAACACCTTCGACATCGTGTATGCCTCTAACCTGCTGCATCACATCCCTGATCCCCGTCTTGCGATTCAGGAAATGTATCGCGTGCTAAAACCTGGTGGCAAAGCCTGCTTCTGGGATCCGCTGAAGCATAATCCTGTGATCAACGTCTATCGCCGCATTGCGACAAAGGTACGGACAGAAGACGAAACGCCGTTGGATATTACTATTGTTAACTTTGTCCGATCGCGCTTTGCCGAAACCCGCTACGATACCTTCTGGCTGGCAACGCTCTGGATTTTCCTACGCTTTTACCTCATTGAAAAGGTGAATCCCAATGAGGAACGCTACTGGAAAAAGATTATTCTGGAACACGAGCGGTTGCGGCCTGACTATGAGCGGTTAGAAAGGCTCGATCGGGTGCTCAAAAAACTGCCGTTGGCAAAGCGATTTGCCTGGAATCTGGCGGTTGTGGCGACCAAATAGTGTGCGGCTTTAAGCAATACGATGACTCAAACACGACGATCGCGGTTCTGGCAACAAATTTGGCTCTACGCTCTGTTGGGTACGATTGCGATCGCCATGCTCATCCCATTAGTGTGGCTCGTCAGCACGTCGCTCAAATCTCCGGCAGAGGACATTTTTCAGTTTCCGCCGCAGCTCTTGCCTAGCCAGCCGACCTTTCAGAATTTTGTCACCGTCTGGAATGCTAACCCGTTTGGCCGCTATCTGTTCAACAGTACGCTGGTAGCAGTCCTCACCGTTGGGCTGAACCTGTTGTTTTGTGCGCTGGCAGCTTATCCGCTGGCACGGCTCAACTTTCGGGGGCGAGAAGTCTTTTTTACGCTGATCGTCGCCACGATCATGATCCCGTTTCAGATTGTGATGATTCCGCTGTATGTGCTGGCAGTGCAGTTAGGGTTACGCAACACTTATCTGGGCGTGATTTTTCCCGCGATCGCGTCCGCCTTTGGCATCTTTCTGCTACGACAAGCCTTTCAAGGTGTACCCAAAGAACTGGAAGAGGCCGGACGCATGGATGGCTGTTCTGAACTCGGAATCTGGTGGTATGTCATGATCCCCGCGATTCGTCCGGCACTCGTGACACTGGCAATCTTTGTGTTTATTGGCTCCTGGAGCGATTTTCTGTGGCCGTTGATTGTGCTCGATCGCCCCGAGTACTATACCCTTCCGCTGGGTGTCGCGACGTTAGCAGGTACATTCTCGCTCGATTGGCGCTTAATTGCAGCAGGTTCTGTGATTTCGATCGCGCCTATTCTGCTGTTTTTTATTGCCATGCAGCATTACATTGTCCCTACTGAATCTGGTAGCGGTGTGAAAGGATAAGAAAACAATATCTTCAGCCGTTTTTCCTAAAGAGATAATAAAGATGATCTCTGTAAAACTGCTGATTCGGTTCAGGTGCAATAGCCTGAGTGCAGAACCGTTGAGATAGAATTCAAAGCATCCTAAAACTGGTGTATCACTTTAAGATTCGTATGTAGTGACGTACAGATCACGCTTGCTGGCGCATTTTCGAAAGCTTTGTTATGAGAGTTGTGGACTGTCAAACTTAAAATTGTGAGTACCTGGCTCTTGTATGTGCTTAGTAGTAGGTCTTTCAAAAATTATCTACGCACCAATCAAAACTGAAAGACCAGTAGTTTGATCGTTCAACGCTTTTATACAACCAATACGTTCAATCAGAGCATCTCATTGACCATTTTTCTATATAAAACTGATGCGTTTGTAACATTAGGCGATCGCAGGCGCTGAGGCAGTCTAAAGTTTTTGCAAAAGTCTAAGAAGGAAGTGCCATTGCTCGATGCCGTAAGAGTTAAGGCTGTTGAGCTTCAGATATTGTAAGCTTTCTCGTTCCTAAACTGAGTTCCTTAACCATTGCTTCCAAAGGAAGCAGTTCTTAGATAGACAACGGCTTCAATTTAGGAGCCAGAATCCAGTTTTTATGATCGCCTTAGTGCTTGATTGCAACGGAAAGTTCAGGTTTGAACCATCTTTTTCATAGATCAATGGGTGTATTAGCGGAATTAAATGTTGATATTCAAACAAAGGTAAATAGAAATGGTACTATCTCAAAAGTTAAAAGTCTTGATGGTTGTAGAGCAATGTAATCCTGACTGGACGTCTGTCCCTTTAGAAGGATATCAGTATTTTCATGCAATTAGTAAGCTGGCTGACGTTACGCTCGTGACCCATGAACGGAACCGGAAAGCACTGGAAAAAAATGAAGAAGACGCTAAATTTGTCTACGTTAAGGAAAGCAACTTTATTACAAAATATTCATCCTTTTCTTGGAGACTTGCAGCACCGAAAGGTCGAGTGATTTGGCCATTGCTTCATGCGCTGGGTTTGCCAGTCCATCTTGACTTCAACCAGAAGGTTTTTGCAAAGTTTAAAGACAGAATACAGGCAGAAGATTATGACTTAGTGCATGTACTTACGCCGATGGAACCGCGATATCCGTTCAAAATTGCTACAGCTTGTAGAGATACTCCCTTTATACTTGGTCCTGTGAATGGTGGTGTTCCCTTCCCATCAGGATTCCGGTCAAGAGCGAAACGAGAATTTGCTCAACTAAATTTCTTAAGAGTCATAGGACGCTGGTTAGTACCAGGCTACGCCGAAACGTATAAGAAAGCCGATCGTATCCTTGGCGGCTCAACTTACACCTTAAATTTAATTAAAAGCTTGTTCAAACTTCCTGATCAAAAAGTCAGTCTCTTCTACGAAAATGGAGTACCTGATTGTTTCTTAAATGTGGTTAAACAGGCAAAATCAACTGATGTGATTAACTTACTCTTTGTGGGTAGGTTAGTTCCTTATAAATGTGCAGACATTGTTATTGATGCGTTGGGATGTCTGGAACCATCCATCCAGGCAAAGGTAAAACTAACGATCGTCGGGGATGGCACGGAGAAAAGCTTTTTAGAAAGCAAAGTACAAGCATTGGGATTAGAGCATCTTGTTCTCTTCACTGGATTGGTCGATCAGCAACAAATTCTCAAATACTACAGTGAAGGAGATATTTTCTGCTTCCCTTCAATTCGGGAATATGGTGGGGCTGTAGTGTTAGAAGCGATGGCTTGTGGCCTTCCTTGCATTGTCGCAAACAATGGTGGAATTGGTGAGTATGTAACCGAGTCCACAGGTTTCAAAATTGAACCTCTCTCTAAAGAGCATTTAACGCAAGAACTTGCGGCCAAAATTAACTTGCTGGTTCAAGATCACGCGCTACGACAACGAATGTCAGTACAGTCAGTTTTGCGTGCCCAGGAATTTACATGGAAGCGAAAGGCAGAGAAAATGCTTGATGTGTACCAAGAAGTGGTACGTGAGAGGCTACCTTCACCTTTACACAACACAGCCTCTAAGGTTTCTGTGTAAGTGCGCTTGTGAAATGGCGTTTTCAGCATCCGAACTGCTCAAACACTGGACGCTCAGTACTTTTACTGAGGACGTGATACTTCTCTCAGGAAGACGCTTTCAGGCTGCTGCCAACTTTTGGGTACGCAATGCGTTGACGGTTAGATTGTTGCCAGACTTCAACGAAAACGTTGGCGATTTTAGACATCTCTTCACGAGTCAGACCAGAATCAACCAATTGTTTATCCTGCCAGCGGGCGCGGAGAATTTTGTTAATCATGGATAGTGCTTCTTGGGGGGTGGCATCCTTGAGTGATCGTAGTGCTGCCTCGCAAGAGTCTGCCAACATCACAATGCCGGGTTCTTTTGCTTGGGGCTGATTCATCTCTTTATCGTCATGCAGCGATATATAGTGACACTTGCAACGGGCAGCGGTGTGAAGGGATAGCGGGTCAGAGCGATCGACCGGCAAGCTTTCCAAATTTGGCAGGTTTATTGAGTACCGTCAGAGTTTATTAGATACTAAGCTTAAGCCGTTGTACGTCAATGCTCGTTCAGGTTGCCAATGGAGCGGCTTGGGCACATCTGTGGCATTGCCGCTCAGCACCTATCACTCCAAGGGGATTATGACTGACGTCTTTATTTCCTACTCTCGGAAGGATAAAAAATTTGTTGAAAGCCTGTATGCCGCACTGAATGCCAACAAGCGGGATATCTGGATCGACTGGGAAGCCATTCCTCTGACGACCGATTGGTGGCTAGAGATTCAGGCTGGCATCGAACAGGCAGATACCTTTGTTTTTATCATTACGCCAGATTCGATCGCCTCCGCTGTCTGTAATCAAGAGATTGATCATGCGGTCAGACACAACAAGCGCATCATGCCGATCGTGCATCGCGAAGTAGACATGCGGCAGGTGCGTGATGCGCTGGCAAAACATAACGCACTCTTTTTTCGGGAAGAAGATGATTTTGATACAGCCTTCGCGTTGTTGCTGAAAGCGCTGGATACGGATCTAAAGCATGTGCGGATGCATACCCGTTTGCTAGTGCGAACGCTGGAATGGGAGCGAGAAGGGCGTGATAGTAGCTTTCTGTTGCGCGATCGTGACCTGGAAATGTCTGAACGCTGGTTGGAGCAAGCGGCTGACAAAGACCCTCGCCCGACTGAACGCCAGATTCAGTACATCACAGCCAGTCAACAATTGCGGCAACAGCAGCAAGCCTACGATGCTTCCTACAAGCGAGCTGAGCAGGAACTGAAACGGGCACTGGTTTACCGCAGACCAACTCTACGAAAAGTGGTGTGGTCTGGTCTTGCGATCGCCGCTTCGGTTTGTCTGGTGCGTTTGTTCGGACTGTTACAGCCGCTAGAGCTTGCCGCCTACGACCAGTTGATGCGGCTGCGACCCAGCGAGGGCATCGACAACCGCTTTTTAATTGTTGAAATCACAGAAGGCGATGTTTGGGCTGAATTAAAGGAAAGAGGCACGTCTTTATCGGATGCGTCTCTCGATCGACTGCTAGAGAAACTACAGCCCTATCAACCACGATTGATTGGCTTAGATCTGTATCGTGATTTCGCTGCCAGCCGTGCCAGTTTAGCAGCCAAATTACGTCAGAACGATCGGCTCTATGGACTCTGTAAGGTTGCTGAAACGGATGAGAATGGGAGGGTTACAAATGCGGCGGGGACTGATCGACCTGTTGGTATGGCACCTGCACGCGTTGGCTTTAGTGATGTGTTAGACGATAACGGTGGGATTATTCGTCGTCATCTCCTGCTGCAAGAGAAAGTGAGTGGCTCTCGGTGCGACGCAGAATACGCCTTCAGCCTCCTGCTAGCAAAGCGCTACTTAGAGCTAGAGCCCGGAACGAATCAGCGATATAAAGCGCCGCTTCCTGCCCCCAGCACCTTGAGCGGCGACTTCAAGCTGGGTGATACGACCTTCAAGCGTCTGCAAGATTTGACGGGTGGCTATCAGGGGATTGATGCGTCTGGCTATCAGATTTTGCTGAACTACCGTGCCTACACCGACAATCAAAAAGGTCCCTTCGATCGCATTTCCTTGGCGCAAATACTTAGCGGCGAGATTGCTCCCAATATCATCAAGGACAAGATTGTTCTGATCGGTGTGACCTCTCATGCAAGCGTCAATGATTATAAAGCGACACCCTACGGAACGGGGAGCCAGGAACTTCCGGGGGTGGTGCTGCAAGCGCATATGATCAGCCAGCTTGTGAGTGCCGCACTCGATCGACGACCGCTTCTGTGGGTCTGGTCGCTGTGGGCTGAGACGCTGTGGATCTTGGGTTGGTCATGGGTAGGTGGGCTGATTGCCTGGCGCTTTCAGCGGTTACCGTTTTGGGGCGGAGCGGTTGTGGTGGCGATCGTCGGCTTGACCGTCATTTGCTTTGTGCTGTTGACGCAAGCCGGTTGGGTGCCTCTTGTCCCAGCGGCGTTGAGTTTGGCTGGCACCAGTGGGCTGTTGGTATACATCGCGTTTCGACGCCCACAGCCAATATCGACCATTGCAGCCTCCCAGAAGCCTGCGTCCGCCTCTGCCAATCGATCGTTGTGAGGAGTGATGGATGGCCGACTCAAGGGCAAAGCGATGGCAGAAACTGGTGAGCTATGCGCTGGTACTGGCGCTCACAGAGAGCGTTGTGATGTTGCCGCAGCCAGCAGCCAGCTTTGATCTCTTCGGTCGCATCCGATCCATTTTTGCACCCAGGCGATCGGTGGGCGTGGCAAGGGGGCGTCGTGTTGGGGCCGCCGTGCGTGATCCTGATCTCTGCCCACCAGTACAACTTCCTTTAACCGCTCTGAGTCCTGATACAGACGAGCCCGTTAAAACCAGTGTTGAGTATCCTGCCTTCTGGTTCTATATGCCCTATGCATTCAATCAACCCCATAAGGATGTTTCTGCAAGTAACAAACCCGATCGCTCTTCACTCAGACAGACAGACGCATATCGGATGAAGTTTGTGCTCCAAGATGAGCAACAGAATGATGTTTACCAAACAACGTTTACGCTACCTGAAACGACTGTTCCAGGCGTAATCAGTTTACGATTTTTATCTCCCAAAGCGGCCTTGAAAGTCGGTAAGAAATATTTGTGGTATTTCTTGGTTTATTGCAACGATCGCGAAGAAATTTATGAGCCAGCCTTTGTTGAAGGGGTTATTCAACGAGAAGCCCTGAATGATGAACTGAGGAACAAAATTGCACGGGAAGACTCTCAGAATCGCTTTCTGTCTTATGCCGAAGCGCGTCTCTGGTACGACACATTAATGTCGCTTGATACAAGTCGATCGACCGTTGATGTTGCCACCTTTCAAAGCAGTTGGGAAGCCGTTTTGCAGGGCTCTGGAATCAATAAGGAAATCAGCCAGCAGCCTATTACTGGACACTACTACGTTTCGGCGGAACCTTGATTCTTGTAACAATTTAATACCTGAACAATATTGACTTAGATAATTAATTGCGAGAGTATAATATTTGATTTTATTTGTTTTGACTTGGCGTTACTCGATGATTTTTCAATCAAGAAGTAGGGACAAAGTAGTTGGCAACAGAATTGTGCTTCAGTGGTAGGAATTGTATCCGAATGCTTTGCTCCACTTAAAGATTGAAAGCTTAAAGGTTGGAATTGTGTTTCCCTTTGCTGCTTTTGAAGGGGAAGTTTGGATGTTTTCTCTAAACGTTGCACTAAATTTGGACGGGTCTTATGGAGAGCTATGGGTTTCTACTGGCGTTGCAGGACTACGAAGATCAATCGGAAGGTAACCCGTCTGGCACGCTGAAACCACAGGCTCATCAGGGGCAGGCCATTAGACGTATGAGCCTTCTGATTGCGGCGCTTTCATTGCTGGAAGGGATGACCGGAAAAGCAGCACAGGCCTATAGCGCCACGGCCGCGACTCGCTCTACTGAAACGCTTGCGCCTCCTCATGCCTCAGTGATCGAGCGTCCTGCTGCGGGGCAGAAACTGCCTGACCAAACGAGTGATGGTTTCGATCGTCCAGAGGAGCAAGCACCTGAAGCGCCCAAAGCCAGCCTTGACCGCGCGTTCACACCCACGGAACCGTCGCAAAATGTTCCAATGCCTGCTGCTGCCGCCAAGTCTAAAGTCTCTACAGAAGCGGTCTCTGAACCATCGGCCAGAATCTCGACGCTAAAGCCGACCCAGGTCAAAGATGAGGCACAGCAATCGTCTCAAACGTCACATGCTACCAGCGAGGCAAAAGACAACCGTTTCTCGGAGGCACCTGTTAAAGCGTCTAGTGGTGCATTGCCGACGTCCAGTACCTTCGCAACTGCTGCTTCGACAACGGTTCCTACTCCCGTAGTTCCTGCTCCCGTATTAGAAGCACCCCAGGCGCAACTAATCCCTCAACCGTCGATCGTCAAACCTGGGCCGAAGACGCCTGATCGCGATCGCCTCCCCGCTTCGGTTGCCGTCAACCACTCAGAAGACACGCCCTCCTCAAAACCAGTGTCAGCGAGCAATACGGTCTTGGAGTCGTCAATCAGGTCGCTCGCATCGAGAAATGATGCAATGGTGACGGCATCCAGCGCGTCAAAAGTACCCGCTCAGCCTCAGTTAGTGGCACAAGCGATCATGCCTGCCGCTGATGGAACGGGTACACGGGTCAAGCTGGACGGCAATCGGTTCAATATTGATGGTGGTACTCTTTCGGGCGATCGAGCCAACTTGTTCCACAGTTTCCAGCGGTTAGGGTTGAATGCCGATCAGATTGCCAACTTCATGTCGAACCCTAACATCCGCAACATTTTGGGTCGCGTGGTTGGCGGCGATGCGTCGGTCATCAATGGGTTGGTGCAAGTTACAGGCGGAAACTCCAACCTCTTTTTGATGAACCCAGCCGGAATTGTGTTTGGTGCGAATGCTCGCCTGGATGTGCCGGGTTCGTTTACGGCGACGACGGCGAATGGCATTAAGTTTGGCGACCAATGGTTTAGCGTGACGGGCGGTAACAACTATGGTGCGCTGGTAGGCAACCCCAGTGCGTTTGCCTTCACCATGAACCAACCGGGCGCGATCGTCAACGCAGGTGATTTAGCGGTCGCTGAGGGGAAACAGTTGGCCCTGGTGGGCGGTACGGTCGTCAATACGGGCAAACTGTCGGCACCAGGAGGACAAATCACGATCGCGGCGGTTCCTGGTGGTAAGCAAGTACAAATCAATCAAGATGGAGTTCTGTTGGGATTACGAGTGCGACCGCTAGACAGTAATCGCCCAAATCCCCTTCCCTTCACGCCTTCGACCTTACCCGCATTGCTCACGGGCGGCACCAACCATCCGGCGACAGGAGTGATTGTGAACCCCGATGGTACGGTGCAGCTCACGGATGGTGGCACTACCATTCCCACAACCCCGGGAACGGCGATCGCGTCCGGTAGTGTGGATGTCTCTGGTCAAGCAGGCGGCAATGTGGGTGTCTTTGGTGAGCAGGTCAGGCTGGTGGGTGCCAGTATCAACGCCTCTGGTACAAATGGCGGTGGCACGGTGTTGATTGGTGGTGATTATCAGGGTAAAGGGACGGTGCCCAATGCTGCTGAAACGACGGTTAGCAATGATTCCACAGTGAGAGCCGATGCCCTGGTTAACGGTAGCGGTGGAAAGGTTGTGGTTTGGGCGGATCAAACGGCAAATGTGAGTGGAACCTTAACTGCCAAAGGAGGAAACGTTTCAGGTAATGGTGGTTTGATTGAAACATCTGGTAAGCGTTCTCTAAATATCACCAGTACTCCTGATGCCAGTGCTATAAACGGTAACAGCGGAACCTGGTTACTCGATCCGACAAACATCACAATCGTCAATGGCAGTGGCGGCGCGATCGGGACTAGCAATGTAGACGTTACAAATATCAATACAGCTCTAAATAGCGGTACCAATGTAACCATCACAACAGACATTGGCGGAACGGCTGCGGGCAACATCACTCAGAACAGTGGAGCAACAATCAGTAAAACCGCAGGACAAAACACCAACCTGACCCTTGCTGCGGCAAGCACCATTATCTTAAATGACAGCATCACGTCTACAAGTAATGCCTTGAATGTAAATATCAACTCAGGCAATGGGCTTGATGTAAATGGCAACATTACGACCAATGGTGGAAGCCTCACCCTTAACACCAGTGGTGGGCAGCTTAATCTTAATACAAGCACCCTCAACTCTGGAGGTGGTGCTATAGACATTACAGGCAACGGCACAGGGAATGGTATACGAGCTACCTCCAGCACGATTAACTCGAGCGGTGGCACCATCACCCTGGTGGGAAATAGCCAAGGGTTTTCTGGTATTTCACTTAGCTCTAGTACAGTTAATTCCGGTGGCGGCAGCATAAGCTTGACAGGAAAGGATACTGATGGCGGCGGCGAGATTTCCCTGTCTTCTAGCTCGTTGAACTCAGCGGGCGGAAATATTAATCTCAGTGGCAAAAATACGTCCTCTCCAAGCATTCGTTTAACGGCAGCTAGCGCCCTCAACTCTGGGGCTGGCAATATTACTGTTACGTCAGACAATATTAATCTGGGTGCTTCTACAGACAGTACGCTCACAGGTACTGGTGCTTTGACTTTGCAACCCTTAAGCCCTAACCTTAACCTGGTTTTAGGTGGAACAGGAACCCCAAATACAACGTTTCTCAATAATGGTGAATTAAGCAATCTGACTAATGGCTTTAATTCCATCACGATCGGGCGTTCCGATAGCAGCGGAGCAATTACGCTAGCGGGTAACGTGACGTTTAATGATCCGGTGACGTTGCGATCGCCTGCTGGTGCAGGGTCAATCAACACAACCAATGGAACGTTAACGGGTGCTGATAATGCCACGATTACGCTACTTGCGAATCAGGCGATCACTACAGGATCCATTACCAACCCTGGTCGTGCAGTCACCATCACAGGTAGCAATCTTAACGTTGGTTCAATTGATACCTCCATTGATGTGATTGGCAGTTCGACCAATGGGGGAGCGATCAGCCTGCAAAGCAATGGCGGCAGTATCAAAACTGGTAACCTGACAACTCGAGTCGCGAACGAATCAGGTGCGGCTGGAAACATTACGCTAAACGTGGCGAGTGGCACGGGCAGCATTGATACCAGCGGTGGCACATTGAATGCATCTGGCCTTAATGGTTCGGGTGGTACGGTTTCGCTTTCAACCCAAAGCGGCAGCATTACGACAGCTCGTATCACAACCGCTTCCAATACGACCATCAATGGGTCTAAAGGTGGCGATGTGACGCTCCGCGTGAATGGTAGCGATGGCAATATTGACACCAGCAGAGGTGAAATCAACACCCTGGGCAACAATGATGGACCGGGTGGCAGCATTACACTAGCAACCACCAATGGCAACATTACGACCGCAAACCTGACGTCTCGATCGCGGTTAGTCAATGGCGGCAACATTACGCTGCAAGCAACAGGTACAGGGTCAATTAATACCAGCGCTGGCACCGTAGACTCCAGTTCATTCGATACAGCGCAGTTTCGTGGCAATGGTGGTTCTATCACCCTCGCAACCAATGGTGGCAGTGTCACAGCCAGTACCTTAACCTCTGTCTCTAACACGGGCGGTAAGGGAGGCGACATCTCTGTTACAGGCATCACTACTACAGCAGGTGCGATCGCGGCAGGAAGCGGCAACATAACGCTCACTGCCGATGAAATTAATCTTCAAGGAACGCTCACTGGTACAGGTAATTTACTGCTACAGCCTCTATCACCCAGTCAACCGATCGCCCTCGGTGGCACAACCGATAGTGGCACTAGTACCTTAGATTTGACTTCCACCGATCTTAATGCGGTGCAATCTGGTTTTAATTCCATCACGATCGGTCGAGCTAATAGCAGTGGTGCAATTAACGTAATAGGGGATTTGAGCTTTTTTGATCCTGTTACGCTGCAATCGCCCAATGCTCCAGGTTCAATCACCATCAATGCCCCCATCATCAATAATTCACCGCTGTCGCTCAACGCGCCCACTATTGCCCTGAATGCCCCAACATTTTCCCTGTTTCAGGGGGCTAATGCCCTCTCTACCATCAGAATCGGCGCAGGTGGTAATTTGCAAAACGGAGTCGATCTCGCTGCCCCTGGCGGTACGGTTAATGTCTTACCCGGCACTTATAACGTAAGCAATGAGATTACGATTAATAAAAATCTGACTGTTAAAGGAGCGGGGGCAGGCAGCACGATTTTTGATGGTGGCAACACTTTTAGAGTGTTCAGTATCTCTGGTAATGGAACGATCGCCACCCTGGATGGATTAACAATTCAAAACGGCAGAGCCACGGGTGCCAGCGGCGGCGGAATTCAGGTCGGTAGCGATAGTACCTTAAACCTGAACAACAGCATCGTCAGGAACAACTTGGCTGGTAGTGGAGGTGGTATTTCCAGCAGCGGTATCCTGACGGTAGACAACAGCACCATCAGTGGCAATACTGCAAATGCATCGTCCGGTTTCGCTGACGGTGGCGGCATCTACAACGAAGGTACATTGACGGTAAGCAACAACAGCACCATCAGTGACAATACATCTGCCTTCGGTGGCGGTATCTCCAACAACGGTACATTGACGGTAAACAACAAAAGTACCATCAGTAATAATAGGGCACGAGCTGGTGGCGGTATCTACAACGGTGGCGGCATCCTCAACACCGGTACATTGACGGTAGACAACAGCACTATCACTGGCAATACTGCATCTGACGAAGGTGGCGGCATTTTTAACACCCGCACAGTGACGGTAAGCAACAACAGCACCATCAGTGGCAATACTGCATCTAACTCCGGTGGCGGCATCTCTAACAGCTTTACATTGACGGTAGACAACAGCACCATCAGTAGCAATAAGGCACAATTCGGTGGTGGCATCTCCAACAGCGGTACATTGACGGTAACCAACGGCACCATCAGTGGCAATACTGCATCTAACTCCGGTGGCGGCATCTACAACAGCGATACATTAACGGTAGACAACAACAGCACCATCAGTGGCAATACTGCATCTAACTCCGGTGGCGGCATCTACAACGGTGGCGGCACCTTCCCTGGCAGTACCTTGACGGTGAGCAACAGCACCATCCGTGGCAATAGCGCAGCCTATGGTGGCGGCATCTACAATGTCGGTGTACGTGGCATTGGTGGGAGAGGTTACATCGATCGCACTGCTACGCTAGATGTAAACAAAAGCACCATCAGTGGCAATACTGCATCTAACTCCGGTGGCGGCATCTACAGCGTCATAGCCAGTGACGACGGTAGCATCGACCCAAACTTCAACTACACCACACTGACGGTAAACAATAGTACCCTCTTGGGCAACACGGCAATCAGTGCTAAGGGCATCTACAGTAGTGGACTACTCAACGGTGGTGAACAACTCAGCCTCAGCAATAGTAATTTGGATGACGTGCTAACAACTAGTACAGGCACCACAACCCTGAGCGGTAACATTACCACGACTGGGCAGCAGACCTATGGTAACCCGGTCACCCTAGGGAGTAATACGACCCTTCAGGGGACAACAGTCGCCTTCAATAGCACAGTTAATGCTGGGAGCAATGCACTCACCCTAACTGCCAATGAAATCAACTTGGGTGGAACCGTTTCGGGTACAGGCAGTTTCAGTCTCAGCAGCCCCAGCAACCTGACTCTCTCAGGTAATGGAATCATTAACACCGGAGGAGGTAATTTTTCCCTGCAGGCGGTGGGTGATGTCATCCTCAATACTGGAGTGATTACTAACGGAGGAGCCGTTTCCCTGATTGGCGATACTGGCAACAAAGGTCAGGGGCGAGTAGAGGTTAATCAGTTCATTTTCACAGATACTGGCAGTCCTCGTAGCTCTCGCAGGGGCGGCGCAATCACGCTTCAGGGAACCGATGTCAACGGCCCTGGTGTCCTGGTCAATGATTACACCCTTGGCTCAGGTGGTGGACCCATTACCCTAAATGGCACCAGTATCAATGGTCCGGGTATTTCATTGAATGGCTTTGCTTCCATTGATTCAAGCGGTGGTTCCGTGACCCTGAATGGCACCAGCCGCAATGGGACAGGGATTTCCCTCACCAGTGCAGACGGCTCTAGTGGGGATGTGGTCACGTCAAGCGGTGGCAACGTCTCCCTCACCAGCAATAACAGCATTCTGGTTACAGGTCGCCTCAATACCTCTGGCTTTAGCGGTGGCGGTCTTTCCTTGATTGCCGAAAACAGCATTACTACAGGCGAAATTAACACCAGCGGTTTTAGTGGTAATGGTGGCAACGTCACGATCGACCCCCGCAACGATGTTGTTGTTGATTCCATCAATGCTCAAGGCGGTACCAATAGCGTCGGCGGTAAGGTGGATATTACAGCGGGCAGGTTTTTTCGAGCGTTAGGAACGTTTACCGATCGCAATGGCGTGCTTGCCAGTATTTCGACCGCAGGCGGTGCGGGCGGCGGTTCGATCATCATTCGCAATGGTGGTGGCTTGACCCGAACGCCCTTTGTCATTGGGAGTGCTGACAAAAATGGTACAGCGGGAGCTATCACGACCGGAACCTTTACGCTTGCTCCGGTGCAGTCACTACAGTTCTTCAATAAAAACGGCATCCAAATTATTTCAACCGCTACCGAAGACTTTACGCGCAATCTCGTTGAGCCCAAGCAGCAAGGTGACCAAACCGAACTCATCGAACCCAGAGGCAAGCGCTCGGCGGATGAACTCCTGACCGTTGTGAGTCTCATTGCGATTGATAAGGGGAATGCGGCTCAATCGGTGGCAACCCTTGAGGCAACCACCACCGCCGAGTATGAGAAGTATTGGGGGTTGAAGAAGGAAGATGCAACGGTAACGACCCTCAGTGATGTGAATAATACCCTGAGCCGCATTGAATCGGCAGTGGGTGTGAAACCTGCGATCGTCTACATTTCCTTTGCACCTCAAAGCGACGAACCTCAAAACCCGTTATTCCAACGGTCTGCCCTGTCCAAGAGCCGCGATCAGCTAGAGCTAATTCTGGTAACCGCCAGCGGGCAGGCGCTTCGCAAAAGCGTTCCTGGTGCGACACGATCGCGCGTACAACTGCTGGCGAACCAGTTCCGCAGTGCTGTGACCAGTCCCTTCCGCAGACGCACGGTGGCTCCTTTGCTGGAACCATCGCAACGGTTGTATCAACTGCTCATTGCACCGCTAGAACCCGAATTGCAGCGACAAAAGATTCAAAATCTCACCTTTATTCTCGACAGTGGTTTGCGATCGCTGCCCCTCGCCGCCCTGTACGATGCTCAGACGCGATCGTTCCTGGTGGAGAAATATAGCCTGGGGCTCATGCCAACCCTGAGCTTAACAGACACCCGTTATGCCGATATTCGTAACAGTCAGGTACTTGCAATGGGTGCATCTCAATTTCCCACCCAGGCGCAAGGAGCGTTACCGGCTGTGCCACTAGAGCTAGAGTTGATCAAAGAGCAGTGGAAAGCAAAGGCTCTGGCTGATGGCAACTTTACACTGAGCAATTTGCGCCAGCAACCACCCTTTGGCATTGTGCATTTAGCCACTCACGCCAGTTTTCAGCAGGGACCACCGAGCAATTCCTACATTCAGTTTGAAGACACGACCCTGAAGTTGAACCAACTGCGATCGCTCAACTGGAGCGAGCAACCGCCTGAATTGGTCGTTCTCAGTGCTTGCCGGACGGCGTTTGGCAGCGAAGATGCCGAACTGGGTTTTGCGGGTTCTGCCGTGCAGGCGCGGGTAAAATCGGTGCTGGCCAGTCTTTGGTCCGTGAATGATACGGGGGCTTCTGGCTTGATGGCAGAGTTCTACCATCAGCTCAAGACGGCACCGATCAAAGCAGAAGCCCTGAGGCAAGCCCAGATTGCCATGTTGCGGGGCGACGTCTACATCAAAGATGGCAAATTACACTGGTCTGGAGGTGAGAAAGTCTTGCCACCGGGCTTAACGGGGTTAGAAAACGGTAATTTAGCCCATCCCTATTACTGGTCTGCGTTCACCCTAGTCGGCAGCCCGTGGTAGCCCTGAAAGATGAAAGCGTTTAGCCATCAACGGTCAGCTTAAGAGTTGTTAGTTGTTGGTTGTTGGTTGTTGGTTGTTAGTGTATAAGCCTTTCCTAACTCCTTCTAAAAACCAAAAACCAAAAACCAAAAACCTTCTTGCCTTCTGTTCTCCTAAAACTCATAATTCGCGGTGAAGTAAAAGCCGTGATCTTGAAGGTTATTGCCCCGATCGCTCAAGTCAATGATGGGCGCGCCATAATCAACCCGCAGATTGAGCCCGGAAAACGGTTTCCAGATGATGCCCAGTCCCGCTCCAATCAAAAAGGTCTGCTTGGGTAGCTGATTCGGATTGCCAGAAACATTCCACACTGCGCCCAAATCCACAAACGGTGCGACCTGAACAGTCGGGTTGCCTGCTCGATCGCGGTTTAGCGTGATGCGATTTTCCACCGAGGCACGCACGCCATTATCGCCTGTGCGAGCATTCTGGCGGTAGCCACGTACCGATTGCCCACCCCCGATGACAAACTGCTGCGAAGGCAATAGGCTATCGGGCGTTAATTGCAAATCAAGCTGCCCAATCAGCAACTGCCCCTCACTCAAACGTTGTGCCCGCTGAATCTGTCCTAACCAGCTGAAAAACTGCCCATCGGGAATCGAGCCTGGATTGGTTGTTGCATCAAATAACCCAGTCCCGATATTGAACTGCGATCGCAACGACCAGGCACCCTGCTGATCACGCCGCACATAATCCTGCCCAAACTTAACGACACTGGTGCGGCTCACCCCATTTTGATCGGGACCAATGCCAAACGCCTGGGGCAGGTCATTAAAGATAAAGGTCTGCCCGTCTTGAAACGCAAAGCCAACGGAAAGGGCAAATTCTTCACGGGGCGATCGGATCAGCGGTTGACGATAGCTAATCTCATATTGCTCAGAGGCCCCTTTGATATTCAGCGCATCAAATGGCGACTGTGTAATACGATTGCGATTAATATCTACCCTGAGATCTAAAGTGCCGTTCATCGGATTCAAGGGCACTCGATAGCCGATGCTGCCGATGTTAGAACCGCCTGTGGTCGAGCCGTAGTAAGCACCAGAGAGTTCATCGCCAATGCCGGTCAAATTGCGATAGCGCAGATTGATACCGGCTCGTTCGGAACCTACGCTGGGCGGAGAGAGGTTATCGAAACTCACCCCACCGCCAAAGGGCTGTGCTTCGGTTACTTGCACCGTCAAAATACTTTGCCCTTCCTGGCTGCCCGCCTCCAGCGTCGGCACGATGTTCTTAAAGAGTGGATCAGCCAGCAGCAGCCGTAACTGGTCTTCCAATTTGCGGGCATTTAAAGGCGTGCTGATGCCAAGGGCGACTCGGCTCAGCACGTAGGATGGTTTAAGGCGTTGTGTTCCTTCAATGTTGATTTTTTCAATCTTGCCTTCAATCGCGCGCATTTGCACGATTCCGTTGGCAATGGTCTGCTTTTCAAGCACGACTCTAGAGGTGATGTAACCGCGATCGAGATATATCTGTGTGAGCTTATCAGCGGCTTCATTCAAGGCTTGAAGCGTCACCGATTTGCCCTTTAAGGGTGCCGTGATGGGATCAATGTCTTGAGCGCTTAAAACCGTACTTTTAATGACGTTGACCTGCTGCACTGGAATTAACGGCTGTGCTTCTGGTAGTGTGGTCGGCGGTTCAACCGTTGGTGCTGGTGGCAGGGGAACGATCGGCTGTTCATTTGGTAACGGTTGGGGGGTCGATCTTGATTGCAAAAAGCGATCGCGATCCGGCTGGTTAGGGTCGTTTTGCGCCTGCAATGCTGGAGCGCTAGAACGATCGTCTGGTTTGGGGAGTGTAGAGTCTGGAGCCTTACTCTGGTCGGGTAAAACGGCTGGCACTCCTGGTGATGACGCTAGAGGGACTGAACGCGCACGATCTCTTGGTTGCTCGGTTACGGGTTGACCTGTCGCTGGACGTATAGGCAGAGTGGTCGTTGCTTGCGGTGGCGTTGGTTCTGCGATCGTCAGCCCCGGTTTTGCCGTGCGCATCGCTGCCGTTGCGGATGGAATCGGTGGTGCGTTCGCCATCTCCACGGCTGCGTAGAGCAGTGCTTGTCGTTCCTGCGCTGGTCCGCTGACGGTGTAGAGCATGCCATCTTGCTGCCACATCACCGATGACAATGGTTGTTGGTGCTTTGAGCCGTCCCAGAGGTATCCTTGAATGCCATCCTGTAGCGTGAGTGGGGCTGACGCGGCTTGATGTTCCTGGAATGCTTGTAGCGCTGTGGCTGACGTGGCACGCTCGACGGAAAAACTGGCTAGTAGGCAATCTGAGGCTCCTGTATCGCAGCGAAATACGCTCACCGTGAGGCTGGGTGGCAAAGCAAATTGAAAAATCCTGACCCACGGCGTAGATACAGTCCGTTGTGGTGTGCTACCCAATGGCATACGAGCCGGTAAACGCATCACCCAGTTGGAGGGCAACGCTTGTCTGATTTCCTCAAGATGAGGCGTTAAAACGTCGCCAGCAAGGGGCGATCGCGTCGTTGTTGCTACCTGAACGGTTGCTGTTGATGGCGTGTCAGGGCTTTTAGGGGCATCCGCTTTAGCGGGTTGAGCCATCATCACCCATAGGCCGATAGAGGTTATGCTCCCAAACAGGATAAAACAACTCCACAAGCTGTACCTCACACCCATGTGCTCCCCTTAGACCCTGCACGTAAACCTGGAACTAAACGATCGTCTAGCCATACACTGCTTAAGCAGGTTATCTCCACCCCGTCGAGGCATGCTGCTTTCCGGTTCGCGACCTCAGATCGACTCATAAACGAGCGGAAAAGTGCAGCCAAACAAGTCTGTAATGCCTTGTCTGTCTATGCGCAACGTCCTGGCTGAGCGAGACGCAAAACGATTGATGCCTGCTTTATCAGCTTTCTATTGGCATAGAGACGCAATGAGGGCGATAACGTCACTCACGCCTGCATCATAGCCGCGAAAAAGCTTCTTAAACAAAATATTTCATGAGGGTTGCTACGGAATCCGTTGCAGGCATGTTCCAGATCTGCGCAACTCATTCCGACTGCTTAGCCTTATTTGATTGGACTAAGACCCTTACCTAACTTGGGATAGGCAATACGTTGGTGGTTAGATTGTTGCCAGACTTCAACGAAAACGTTGGCGATTTTAGACATCTCTTCACGAGTTAGACCAGAATCGACCAATTGTTTATCCTGCCAGCGGGCGCGGAGAATTTTGTTAATCATGGATAGTGCTTCTTGGGGGGTGGCATCCTTGAGTGATCGTAGTGCTGCCTCGCAAGAGTCTGCCAACATCACAATGCCGGTTTCTTTTGATTGGGGGGCTGGCCCATCGTACTGAAAATCAGCATCCTGAATAGGAGCGATCGTTATGCCTTGGTCGGTTGCGGCTTGTGCTCGCTGCTGTGCCTGGTGATAGAAGTAGGCAATCAGCATCGTGCCCTGATGTTCAGGAATAAACGCTTGCACCGCTTTAGGCAGGCGGTATTTTCGTGCCATTACGATGCCTTCAGTGACGTGTCTTTTGATGATGGCAGCGCTTTTCCACGGGTCATCGATTAAGTCGTGCTTATTGGGACCCCCCATCTGGTTCTCGATAAAGCCTAAAGGGTCATGCATTTTGCCAATGTCGTGATAAAGCGTACCTGCCCGCACGAGTTCAACGTTGCAGCCCAGCGATCGTGCGGCGGCTTCTGCCAGAGTGGCAACAAAGAGCGTGTGTTGAAACGTGCCTGGTGTTTTTGCCGCCAGCTTTTTGAGCAACGGACGATTGGGGTTTGCCAGTTCTACTAGACGAATGGTGGTAACGAGGTCAAACAATTGCTCTAGATAGGGGCTGACCCCGATCGCTACAATACTCCAGGCAAGCCCAATCAGACCATGAATGACGGTTGAACCGAGGAGGGTATAAAACCCTGCGCCCGAAACGACACTCAACAAGAGGTAAAGGACTCCCTGAAGGACTCCGACGGCGGCTCCTAATAAGGCCAAATCTTCACGCGATCGCAATCGACCCGCCATAAAGCCACAGAGAATACCACCTGCTGCACTCGAAAACAGATGGTTCCAGGGCAGTACCGTGCCGATCGGCAGACAGAACGTTAACAGGGCGACAACCGCGATCCCTAAGGGGGAACCGTAGAAGCTGCCAACCAGGAGCCCAACGGCAGGCAGATTGGTTGAGGGCACATGTAGAGCTAACAGCAAGGGTGTACTCAGCGTGAGCAGCAAAATCAGTACTCGATCGCGACTACGCATCCCCGGATGAAAGCGCCGCTCGACCAGCCAGTAAACGCCAACTGAGCCACTCACCACGACACCAAACCCAATTAAGCCCAACCAATCCACACCACGACGGCTTAGCTGAAAGCTATCGAGCAGGGCAAAATCAGCCGTTGTAATGGTTTCGCCAGCATGCACGATCGCCTCGCCCTGACGAATGGAAACCATTTCTGGTTTGACATCCTGGGCGGCTCGTTCTGCCATCAGCCGCGTTTGCGTTTCGTCACGCATCAGGTTGGGCTGTAGCGAGGCCAGCAAGACATTGGCAGCGATTGTCTCTGCACCCGCAGGAACCCAGTCTTCGACTTGTCGCTTCACCGCTTCATTCAGCAATGATTGAGGTAACCCCTGAGAAATGCCTTGTGCCAGGATGCGGTCTGCTGCTTGAAGGATACGGGTTTGCGTCTGTCGCCATTCGGGATCCGCCAAGTCGAACAAGGACGCATCATAAACATGCTGTTCCTGCCGGGTCGCCTCTGGAGTCAGTTCTTTCAGCGCTGATGCATATTGCGATCGCGCCTGAACAATGGCATCAATCAATGCGTTATAGTCGGTTGGATCGACCGTCCGACGGTACGATCGCAACTCGGCGAAGGCTCGCTGCTGATTGGCATCCAGGCCCGCCGTTTTCTGCTTCATTGTTGTAGCGTCAAGCCGGGTCGGCAAACGGGTTGCTACGGTCGCAAGCTCATTCCAATCCTGGGTAGACGCTTTGCGTACATAGGTTTGAACCGGTAGAGACAGAATCGCGGTTTTGGCAAATGGAAAAGCCCCCGCTAGCTGTCTTAATTCATTGCCCTGGTTCAACTGTTGCTGAATAGCTTGTTCAATCTGCTGGTTGACAGCCTGATCCAGCATCAATACAGACGTGGCTTCTTTTCGGGCAACCTTGCGCTTTTCTTCGGTCGCTTTGGTATCCTCAACTGTGGCTGTGGCGGGGGCAAAAATGGTCTGGGGTGCAGCCTTGCCCACGTCTAGTTTGGGCGCATTGTAGAACCGATGCCCGATCGCACTGGAGAGCGAAACAACCACGATCGTAACGAATAGGTAAGAACGAGAGGTGCTACCGGGTGCTGCTTTAAGTTTAGATACGGTTTGCCCATGCGGTTGCCCGCTAGACCCATCGGTGCTGCTCGTTGGGGGCTGAGCTGATAGCTTGGATGGCTGTGGTGTCAGAAGGTTGTGCAGTAGAGGATGGTCGTTGATTGCCTCACGCCATCGCGCTTCCCACCTTGCCCACAATTGCTTGCCGCGATTCAGGCTTGGTGCCTCCAACGGTTGCGTCAGCCGATGCAGCAATTTCATAGTGAGATGCCATCGCTTTGCCAGTGGCAGCGACTCTGAGTAAGATAACGAGACTGAACGAGAACGATCTGCATAGCCCTTCCATTATAGAAAGCCGTTTTACCTTTGAACGGAACGAACCACCCTCTGCACGTTGCTACAGAAACTCGAACAGTGCCTTGGATAGGCCGCACGTTAACGGGGACGGATGATGCCGGGAGCCGCGATCGCACTAGTTGGCAGAGCTACGTTTGGGGTGTATGAACCCGACCAGACTGTAAAAAGATGCGTTGCCAATTGACTCAACTCCACATTAGATACTTCCCACAGTAATGGCAATGGGCTTTCCTGCCGCCATGCCAGGGGTAGACCATTGAAGCTGTTGTGGCAACCACTGAGTGCTCCGGTCAACGCACATACAACCGAGGTGGCCTCACTGCAACGAGCGGCTCGTAACAACGACAGCCGCAGGTTCTCAGGGGTACTGAGAAAGCAGTAGAAGGCCAGCGCGATCGCCGCGTTCCCTGCGTGGGTGCTTTTAGTCCGGAGCTGTTCGATCGCGGTGTACAGCCCTGCACCCTGCTGCACAAGAGCTTCTGTCTGTTCTAGCTGAAGCATCAAATCTAGCTGTGTGTCTGTTGGGTTGGCAATACTCTGTTGGAGGTAGGCCATCGTTTGGGCCATGAGGGTCAACGGGTTCAACCGCTCGCTCAGTCCTTGCGCGATCGCATAGCCGATCACCAACAGCCCGGCTTCACTGTCAGGAGGAGACTGCCAGAGCTGAAGCGTCTGCCTTAATGCTTGCTGTTGCTTTCTTTCATGGTCATGGAAGAAGAGCGCCAGTGGCAGCGTGGCGATCGCGCATTCGGCGGCGCTAAAAGCGTCTTGTGGGCGCGATCGTGTCAGCCGCTCACCCGTCACCAATTTGTCTGTGGCTAGCCGAGTCCCGATCGCAGCCATTTCAAGCTCATTCCAACGGCCGGTTTGAACTAAGGTGCGAGCGCATTTAACGGCTGCTTTTCCCCAGGGCGCAAGTGGTGGTCGCTTGAGGTTGGTGGGACGTCCAGGGTGCCAATGCGTCAACCCACTGGGCGCTGAGGGTAGGCATTGCCCCGTTTCAGGTGTGCTGCTTTGCTGAAATGCTTGCTCTAAACGACTGTAGGTTCCCAACTCTTCACCCAGCGCTGCTGCGACCAGGGTGCCTCGAAATCGGCTCAATAGTGAATAGCGCATCGATCGTTGAGCGCTCCTGTCGCAGAGGAAGGACAGCAGAAAGGCAGAATCAGTATAGCGCAGGGGCAACTGACTTCGGAGGTTACCGAATCACCCATATAGACATTGCTGTGGTATCTGATGCTTCTAACTGGCACGTTAACCTGATCGCGGTGCTTGCAGGTGTTTTGCTGACCCAAAGGATTTAAGAAACTTTCTAGTTGCATTCAATCCTGTCTCACCTATAGTAGCTCTAGGGCAAATTCACCGGAACGAAACCGCTATGATTAGCGCCTTTTCTCGATTGAATCACCCTCTTCTACCAGGTTATTTTCCTCGATCGACCGTTAAATGATTTACAGAAGGATTTTAGCAATGGGTAAGACGCAGGCAGGTTCATCCAAGCCTCAGACGCTTAAACACTGGCTGTTTTGTCGAGTCGCCTTCAGTTTACTAGGCCTGAGTCTGGGCATGACTGCGCTTCATATCACAACAGAAGGTGCGCTTAGCCAAACCGGAGCGGCAACCACTGGCATTGGTAAAGCACCTACCGACCCACTGCTGCGTCCGACGCTTAAGCTCGGCAGCCGGGGAGCGGTGGTTACAGAATTACAGGCCACCCTTCAACTGCTGGGATATTACAGCGGTACCGTGGATGGTGTTTACGGACAGACGACGGTTTCAGCGGTATCCCAATTTCAGCAAGCGGCTGGCCTTAATGCTGATGGAGTCACTGGCCCCGCAACGTGGAATCGCCTTTTCCCCGCAGCGAGTGAGGTGGCAGAGACATCGCCCACGATGACTAACGGTACAGCCGCTTCAACCACAAGCAGATTTCCAGCACCATCAGGTACAACGAGTTCGGCGGCTTCCTTTCCCGTACCGGCAGGCGTAAGCTCACCCCCCTCAACGAATCAACCGACGACGCAGCCTCGCCCCACAACGAAACCTGCTCCCACGACATCAACTCCAAAGCCAGGAACCACTTCAAAGCCAGGTAAGCCATCATCGGCTCCTGCTTCTGCACCAAACACGACGCCATCACAGACCAGCACCTCTGTTGCGCTTCCGGTACTGAAACAGGGCACGAGGGGGCCAGCAGTGGTGGCTTTGCAGGAGCGGCTACGATCGCTGGGGTTCTTTAAGGGCGCTGCTGATGGTGTGTTTGGTGCCGAGACGTTAACGGCGGTCAAAGCCGCGCAACGAAGCTTCAAGCTAGAACCAGATGGTGTCGTTGGTGCGGGTACATGGAGCGCGCTGCTGCGGTAACACGGATCAGGCGATTCACATCAGGCTCTAGATTCAGTAAATTCCGTGTGGTTCTAAGGAGAGTGCCCTCCCTAAACTGAACGTGGCGATCGCGCACGTGTCATTATTTTCACGGAGCCCAGGGCTGATTGTGGCTTATGGGTAGCCGTGAGCCTGCGTTAGCCAATAGCGTTGCGTGTTGAAAGATATATGGCTAAGCGTAGGCAAGCAGAATGGGTCGATCAGAATTTAACTCAGGGCAACCTGCTGAACCGGATGACCAATCGGATTCGGCAATCGCTGGAACTACAGGAAATTCTCTCTGCAACCGTGGCGGAGGTGCAATCGTTTTTAGGCACCGATCGCGTCATGATTTACCGCTTCCAATCAGATGGTTCGGGACAGGTCATCGCAGAGTCAACCCGGTTGGGACGCTTGCCGTCTCTCCTTGGCTTGCATTTCCCCGCTACAGATATTCCTCCCTCATCCAGAGAGATGTTTATCAAGGCGCGACAGCGCGTCATTGTGGATGTTGCATCACAACGTTCGACGTTCAGCCGTTTAGAACCACCGTTAACGATCGAGGATCTGACGCCAGCAGACGTGCAAGCAATGCCGATCGAAGATGTGTTGTGCCGACCCGTTGATCCATGCCACATTCAATATCTCACGGCAATGGGGGTGCAATCCTCACTGGCGATCCCTATTTTTCATCGTCAGGATCTTTGGGGGCTGCTGGTTTCGCATCACGCCACCCCAAAACAATTCTCCGAAAAGCGGCTACAAACCGTGCAGATGGTGACTGACCATGTGTCAATCGCGATCGCGCAATCACAGTTGCTCACCAGCACCCGCACGAGAGCGAATCGTGAAGCTGTGATCAACCAAATTTCGACACTGTTACACTCGCCGATGCCGATCTACGAGGTATTGCAGCTTGTTTTAGAGCAAGTGGTTAAGGTGTCTCGCTGTGCGGCGGGTCGTCTTTATCTGGTGCCTAGTGAAGCCGATGCTGTGACTCAGGTGTATACAGCAGGGTGGCAACCCGAGAGCCATCAGTATGACCAACCGTTAGAAGCATCCCTTTTTTGGCAGCAGTTATTTGCGTCTGAATTGCCTTTGCAGTCGTCCCAGCCCGATCTGGATGATTGGGTAGAACTGAACCTCGCACAAGAAGATCAGCATTGGACAGCCGTACGTAGTCATGCAGGATGCCGCCCATGGGTAGTCTCTGATCTATATCAAGAACCGCTACTCGAAGAGGTTCTACCGCTCTTTCAGGAGACCCGCATTCGCAGTTTGCTTGTGATGCCGTTGCGCTACGGCGATTTGCCTCTTGGCTGTCTCACCCTCTTCCGCAATGAAATTGATACGAATATTCTTTGGGCGGGCCAGTTTAACCCTGATGAACGCAATCAGCCCGTACGACAATCGTTTGCAGCCTGGCAAGAACTCAAGACGGGGCAGGTGCAGCGCTGGACTGCCAGCGAAATTGAACTGGTGCGATCGCTGGGTACCCATTTGACGATGGCGATCATGCAAAATCGGCTCTACCGCTGTGAACGAGAACAGCGCATTCTGGTCGAGATGCGCAATCGTGAGCTCAATGTTGCTCGGACAACGGCTGAAGAAGCGAGTCGGCTCAAATCAGATTTTCTTTCGTCTACCAGCCACGAACTGCGCACGCCCCTTGCCTCCACGCTGAATTATCTTGAGCTACTGAAGCAAGGCCTATACGACACTCCAGAGGAACTGCAAGAATACATCGACGTTGCCTACCATTCAGCCGAGAATCTGGTCGACATCATCAACGATATTCTGGATATTGCCAAAATTGAGGCTGGGCGGATGAGCGTCCACTGGGAGCTTATTGATGTGCGATCGCTCTTTCAAAAGCAAGCCGATCTCTTTAAACCAGAAAGCCGCCAAAAGGGCATTGCGTTAGTGATTGATTGTCAGGTGAATTACGTGCAGGCCGACATCGTTAAACTGAGGCAAATTTTGACGAACCTTCTGGCAAATGCGTTTAAGTTCACAAACTCTGGACAGGTCACGCTACGCGCCGTGCGACGGATTCAAGCTACCTACCCTTCACCGCAGCAGGTCGTTGAAATCTCGGTGACTGATACGGGCATTGGGCTCGATCGCGAACACAAAGAGTCTCTCTTTGAACCCTTTGTCCAGGCAGATGGCTCGATCAAACGGCGTTATGGTGGTACAGGTTTGGGGCTCACCATTTGTAAGCGGTTAGTCGAGTTGATGAACGGTCAAATTCGGCTAGACAGTCCTGGCAAAGATCAGGGGACAACTATCACCTTTACACTCCCTGACCCGCAAAGCTAATGTGCTTGCTGCGATCAAGGTGGTGCGATCGTTCCATTTAATCTACTCTTCGTCCAGTGGTTGAACCAACGCATTGCGCTTTCACGGCTCTGTTGCCGCAAATAGTTGCTCAAAGCCTGTGTACGGTTTCAGGGGAATAATCTCAAACGTTAGTACGCCAGCTTGCCCCATTGGCAATTGATCGATCGCGGCCTGTGTTTCAGCCAGACTTGCCGCTTCATACAGCATCACGGCTCCACCCATATCAGCAAAGTAGTAGACCGATCGCACCCGATCGGCGGCATAATACTCCCAGATTTTTGCTGACTCTGGCTTCACTAACGGCAGCACTTGCTCTAGCGGCGTACCTGCAACGACTCGCGCAATCACTAAAAACAGCATTTTTACCTCACTCAAGAACTTAGGGAACCAGAATAATTTTGCCGAAAGCACCAGGCTGCTCAATGGTCTCGAATGCTTTGGAAGCCTCGCTTAACGGCATTTCTTGCCCGACGATCGGCCGGAGCGTACCATTCTCCAATCCGGCAAAGATGGCGGCTTTCATGGCTAAGACCTCCGGTGGGGTTGCGGCACCAATAAAGAGCCCCAAAATATCAGCATTTTTGAATAACGTGCTAAAAGGGTTGAACTCCACGCTTCCAGTGGCACCCGCACCCACATCCTTACCACCGATCATGACGATGCGGCCATTAAAGGCAATGACCTGTGTCGCTTTGGGCAGGTTGACATCGGCTTTCATCTCCAGCACCAGGTCTACGCCACGCCCACCCGTCAGCTCTAAAATTTGGTCAATATATCCAGGTGCCGTATGGTCAAACACATGATGAGCCCCTTCTCGCTGGACTAATTCCCGTCCCCTGGCAGAACTCGCTGTGCCAATCACCTGAAAACCTGCGGCTCTCGCAATTTGTACGGCAGCAATGCCAACCCCACCGCTGGCACCATGCACAAAGACAGTTTCGCCAGGAGTTCCTCGCCCTTTGCCAAACAATGCATAGTGAGCGGTGAAGTAAGGCCCTCGCAAACTGGCTCCCTGGGCAAAGGATGTGTTATCCGGTAAGGGATACACTTCACTGGCATCGTACAGAACTTGCTCGGCGTAGGCTCCCGTTAAGGGCTGTCCACCATAGACCCGATCGCCCACCTTTACGCCTGTCACGCCTTCACCCACTGCCGCCACTACCCCAGCCGCATCGTCACCCGGTATAAACGGCAGAGGTGGTCGAGCTACTATTCCAGCACAGATGAGCCGATGTAAAGGATTGACGCCGATCGCTCGGACATCCATCACCACTTGCCCCGACGCGGGTTTTAGATCGGAAATTTCCTCTAGCTGTAATACGTCTGGCCCACCGAATGCATGTACTCGAATCGCTTTCATTGCCACACCTTTGCGCAAACGACTTGGTTGCGCTCTTAAGGTAAAACGGTTCAAGTTTCAGAATCTTCTACGCTTTTGCGGTGCTTTGTACATTCTTGCGATGGTCTAAACCATCAATAAGCTAGGCCTTGCGGTGGTCTAAAACGACTCCAGGCGTAATGCCAACAATGTGCTTAAAGTGTCGGTTTAAGTGACTTTGGTTCGCGAAACCCACTTCTGTGGCGATGTCTGCGATCGTTTGTTCGCCCCGCAGCAAAAGTTCCTTGGCCCGCTCGACACGGCACCGAATGACAAACTGATGAGGCGTCAGTCCAGTTGATTGCTTGAACAAGCGTGCAAAATGAAACGGACTCATTTGCACCAGCGTTGCCAGTTCCGTCAAGCTGAGATCGCGATCGAGGAAATCATTGATGTAATCCGTGACCTGATGCAGTTTGTGTTTGGGTAAGCCGTAGGTCGCCGGGGTTTTAAGCGGTTGCTGATTGACTGAATAGTTGCGCAGAAGGTGAATTGCTAGCGTTTGAGCAATTGACTCGGCATATATCTGTCCGTTGGGTTGCGATGCGTCCAGTTCGCTCTTGAGTGCCAATGCCATGCTGTGAATTAAGGCATCCTGCGTTGATAACAAAGGCGTTAATTCAACGGCTTTTGACCCAAAAAGCTCACCTGCTGTTTGCGCCAGCAGAGCAGGATCAAGCCCTAGCAACAAAAACTCTGATTCGCGCTCCCATCGCAGCGTGTAGTCTACATCAGATGGATAAATCGCCACCTGACCCGTTAAAAAGCGCTCTCGCTGCAAACGTCCGTTTATGACTCGTTCAATCTTTCTTGTCGCGCCAATATTAATGCTTAAAATGTGCTGCGATAGACGATTTTCTGGCATTTCCCAGGCAGGCTGTCGGTGATGCGCCAGAAAAATGCCTTGCCAAGCTGTTGGATCACTCACTTGTAGGGGCGATCGAGGAAAGATTTGGAGAGACGATTCCGCTTCCTTTAGATCAACCGTGAGTTGAGGGGGCTTTGGCATGATTTGGCGCTCAAAGACTCTAAAACTTTGGCCTCACTGTACCAAAACCATTTAAGAGAGAACAATACAAACGACAGAACAGAAACTTAATCGCATCAATACGTTTGTAGGGGCACACAAGCGTGCCCCCTTTTATCGGCGGAGATAAGCAAACAATTTGAATGGCAAACCGATAAGGCTGAGGGCGTTTAGCCTAACCCTAACCACTCCAGCACGCCTTGCCCGGTGACGTACTCAATCACCAACGCGATGGTGAATCCGATCATGGCAGCGCGACCATTGAGGCGCTCAGCATATTCACTAAAGCCAAACTTCGGTTCTTCGATCTTGGGAGTGACGGTTGGTTGAGTTTGGGTCATGGTTCAGTGCCCTTAATTCAAGCTGATGTAGAGGCCGATCGCCCTGACAGGGCTGAGGAACAACTTCCCGTTTCTGGTCTGCTTGACGATCGGTTACAAATGTTTACATTTTTATTGTAGCGTCTGCTGGGCGGGTTTAGTTTAAATGATCTTAAAAGGATTGAGAGACAACCTCATCAGTCGTTTGAAGAAAGTCTGTGGTGTAGGCGATCGCGGCTTGTTCATCGAACCCTTTACAGGTATAGAGAACGATCGAGAAAAACTTGCGGCGACTCCAGATGTACGCTGAGATGCCTGAATCGATCAGCGGCAGGAAGGCATCAAAACCCTGATTCTCAGCTTTACCCAAGCCGCTTGCAGGTGAAAAAATCACGGGTTCACCGTAAGCCTGCAGTTTGAGATGTGCTGCCATACCCTGTAAGTAGGTTTTGAGGGCTACCTCTGTTAAATCAATGGTGTAAAAGCCTTCGATCAACAGGCGTTGGCGGAAAATGTCGGGGGCAAGGTTCTTCATTGCAGTAGCCCTTTAGCCGCAGGGGGAACGAACGCGATCGTACGGCTTTCTACCCATGTTTACTCCTTTTAATTGGTTTTCAAGCGAGATTGAAGGCGATACAGTAGTAGGGAGGTCTAAAGTAACAACTCTTAACAGAGGTTAATCTGGTTTGGATCGCTCTACTCGGCTCGTAGGTTAGTACCAGTGGCTTTCGTTCTGCGTGAACCGCTGCAAAGTTTCAGGCAAAATGGAACAGGGAGCCGACAGAGTTTCACTTTCATTTAGCAAACGTCTGGGTAGGCATGGTTATGCAAAAAACATTACGTTCATTAACGAAGCACTGGCTGAAGGCGATCATGGCGATCGGCTTAGTCGTCGCGTTGACCTTTAGTCACGCCGATGGTGCTCTAGCGGCAAGCGGTGGCCGTATTGGGGGTGGTTCTTTCCGAGCCCCTGCACCTCGTTCTTACTCCGCCCCACGCAGTTATGCGCCTGGTGGTGGCTATGGTGGCGGCTATGGCTACCCTGGTGGTGGCTTTGGCTTTCCTTTCCTCTTCCCTGTCTTTGGCATTGGCGGCGGGTTCGGTGGCTTATTCAGCATCTTAATCTTCCTTGCTGTGGCCAACTTCCTGGTGCAAAGCTTCCGTCGTTCGCGCTCGGATGATGACAGTCTGGGTTACAGCACGGAAAATCCAACGATTTCAGTGGCAAAACTGCAGGTTGGTCTGCTGGCTGAAGCAAGAGAGCTTCAGGCTGATCTAAACGCGATCGCCCAAAAAGCCAATACGAGCTCTACGGCTGGACTTGCCGAAGTGCTCCAAGAGTCTACACTCGCGCTGTTGCGCCATCCCGAATATTGGGTCTATGCGGGCTCTAGTGTCCAGCAGACCCGTTTGGAGGCAGCTGAGTCTCAGTTCAACCGTCTGCTTATTGCTGAGCGGAGTAAGTTCAGTGGTGAATCGCTGTCTAACGTCAATAACCAGCTGAAGCAAGCATCTAGCAGCAGTTTGGCTGTGGCTGAGAAGGCAGGTGCCTTGGCAGAACAAGCAGGGCCTGCTGAATACATTGTAGTGACACTGCTGGTGGGTACCCAAGGAAAGCTACAACTGCCTACGGTAAATGACTCCAATGATCTGCGACAAGCATTGCAGCAATTGGGTGGTGTATCGAGCGATCGTCTCTTGGCGCTGGAAGTCCTCTGGACGCCACAGGCTGAAAACGAAGTGTTGACGACTGAGGATGTGATTGTTCAGTATCCTGACCTTAAGCTTGTCTAAAGGCTTGCCTGACAGGCACATCGCTTATTTGAGCTAAAAGGGGAGCCATATGGCTCCCCTTTTTAATGGCTGCTGTGACTTGAGGTTGGTAATTGGCAGAACATTTTTTCAATCTGGATTTGTAGTAAGAAAGGGAGTCTAGTATTAAGTTGAGTTGATGATCTGCTGATAGCGATCGCTATTTCTACCAGCACGAGCGACTTCTACTAGAACCACGCTACTGTTTCGTGATGCCCTTTCTTGGGATGCAATAGCCATGACATCTCCCCTTCGGACGTTAGGAATTCCACCCAATGCCTGGTCGGTAAACGCCACGATCGCAGATATTACGCGTCCGCCTCTTGATCCCCAACTCATTACGCTGTCTACTGCAACCAAAACTGTGCGGCTGGATCTAGCGAAAGCGGCAATATTGGTTATCGACATGCAAAACGATTTTTGCCATCCTGATGGCTGGTTGGCCCATATTGGTGTAGATGTATCGCCAGCACGTGATCCCATTGTTCCCCTCCAGGGCTTGTTACCGGTGCTGCGAACAGCGCAAGTGCCGATCGTCTGGGTCAACTGGGGCAATCGTCCCGATTTGCTAAACATTAGTGCGTCGGTGCGACACGTTTACAACCCAACTGGAGAGGGGGTGGGATTGGGTGACCCTCTACCAGCAAACGGTGCACCTGTACTGAGCAAAGACAGCTGGGCTGCTGCTGTTGTCGATGAACTAGAGCCTCAGACAGCCGACATCAAGGTTGACAAATACCGCATGAGTGGCTTCTGGGATACACCCTTAGACAGCATTCTCAAAAATTTGGGGCGGACTACCCTTTTCTTTGCTGGTGTCAATGCGGATCAATGCGTGATGGCAACCCTGCAAGACGCCAACTTTCTAGGCTACGATTGCATCCTGGTTTCTGACTGTACGGCGACTACCTCCCCTGCTTACTGCTGGCAAGCAACGCTTTACAACGTCAATCAGTGCTTTGGCTTTGTGGCAGAGTCTCACGCTCTTTTGGACGCCATTAAAGCGGGTGTTTAATAGCAGCGCTTTGGGAAGCAATGCCGATGGACTGGGATCGATAACGATGAAGGATGGCTGAGACTGGTTAAACGGTTACGGATATTCTCTTCCCAACTCTCTTGAGGAACAACTCATGGACTCTGAAAGCTGTGTTATTCCGGTTGTCAAATCACCACTTGATTACCAGGCGTTTCGGATCAGTCCACAGGACACAAACCGGTTGGCGATCGTCTTTGATCCCCAAATCGCAAATATGTCGCTGACGCTTTGTGTTGAGATCTTTGATATTGGAGGGAAAACGCCTCCAAACCGCCATCAGCTTGCCGTTGAAATGTTTTTTGTCCTTCAGGGTGAAGGGTTGGCGACCTGCGATGGCAAAACCGTTCACATTCAAGCAGGCGACAGTATTCTGGTTCCGCCTACAGGCATTCACAAAATTGAAAATACGGGAAAGGGTCGCTTGTATGCCCTCTGTTTCATGGTGCCCAACGAAGATTTTGCCGAGCTTATTCGCAGCGGTATTCCGACTGAGTTAGATGAGGAAGACATGGCGGTGCTGCGGCGAACACCGTCTCCAGTTTTGTGTTAAGTGCTGAGGGCTTGCCAGGGTCTTTTCCTTCAGTGAATGCCCAGTAAGGACTGAGCACGTCCAACAAGGACTTAGTGGAAGTCAAAACTGTCGCGGAGTGAATGCTCGATCGCCTGTTTTAAAAGAGACGATCGAGCCCCATGGGCTGTCAAATGTTTACTATGGGAGCAGTCAATCACGTTAGGGTTTTAGCAATGCGACTACTCCACACCATGCTGCGCGTTGGTAATTTAGACGAATCGCTCAAGTTTTATTGCGATGTTCTCGGTATGAAGCTACTGCGCCGCAAAGATTATCCAGGCGGCGAATTTACGCTGGCTTTTGTTGGCTATGGTGATGAAGCAGATCATACTGTTTTGGAACTCACCTACAATTGGGGCACAGACAGCTACAGTCTGGGCGATGCGTACGGTCATATTGCGATCGGCGTTGACGATATTTACGCGACCTGTGAAGCCATTCGCGATCGAGGCGGCAAAATTACCCGCGAACCGGGACCTATGAAACATGGTTCAACAGTGATCGCCTTTGTCGAAGATCCCGATGGTTACAAAGTTGAACTAATTCAGCTCAGCAACACAGCAGCAGCGACAGAACAGCAGCCTCAAGCAGCAAGCGTTTAAGGGAGGCAGAGGGCAGAGGGCAGAGGGCAGAAGGCAGAAGAAAAGGTTAGGGGCGAAGCCGGAATTAACTCAAGCTTCTCCTGGCTCCTTACCCCTCACCCCTTACCCCCCACTCCTCACTCTCAATTAGCGTGTAAACTCCTGATAGGGTTGAGCTAAGTCTGTCTTTGTGTAAGGCAGACTGGAAGAACCGTGCGAGGAGTGTTGTGTGAGAAAAAGAGTTTGGTTGGTTGGAGGGCTAAGCAGCCTGGGAATGCTTAACGCCGCTTCTCCTGGGTGGACGACGCCGCTTCAACAAGAACCATCTGCGAATGTTTCGGAACCGTCGGCAGCGAACCCGTCTGATGATCGTCCCTCATCGCGTTGTGCTGGCATCCCGCAACAGGTGCGGCCAGATGTGCTGGAGGGCAGTTGTGAATCGTCCTATGACGGTTCGATGTCACAGGTGCGATCGGTCAACGAACTCAGCGATGTGCGCCCTACCGATTGGGCGTATCAGGCACTCCAGGCGTTATCTGAGCGCTATGGTGTCGCGATCGGATATCCTGATGGCACTTTTCGAGGGAACCAGGCGCTGACTCGCAACGAATTTGCCGCAGCGCTTTCACGCGTACTCGACGAAATCTCCCAGCAGTTTGCGATCGGTCAGGGTAATGTCGCTCAACTGCAAGAAGATTTTGCCACGATCAAACAACTTCAGGCTTCCTACGGTGTGATCGCTGCTGATTTACGCGATCGCTCAGACAAGCTTGAGCAACAGATTACGACCCTTGAACGGCAGCGCTTTTCGACAACGACCAAACTTGTTGGGCAGACCGTTTTGGGGCTAACGAATGGCTCCAATGCTCGTAGTACCGCTCTTTTCCGCACTCGCTTAGATTTACTGACGAGCTTGTCACCCAACAGCCTGCTCCGTACCCAACTGGAAGTTGGCAACAATGGCAATGATGCGATTGGACGTGTCCACGAACGGGGACAAAATCTGCTGGGCACACTGGGCTTACTGGCAGATGGGGGCGGTTTAGACTACGTCAGGGTAAACAATGCTGCACGAGTGAGCAAGCTGTACTATACGTTCCAGCCGACGGATGGCTTGGCATTGACAGTTGGAGCACGCATCTCTCCCCGAGACTTTATTGACTTCAACCGCTTTGCAAACGATTCTACCCAAAATTTCTCTTCCAGCTTTTTTACTAATAATCCCCTGATTGTCCAAAATCAGATCGATCGTCCTGGTGGTGCAGGAGCTGTTGTCAGCTGGAAGCCTGAGCGCCTACCGCTCATCATCCGGGCACTATACGTAGCCGCCGATGCCGAGCGACCCAATGGGGGACTGACTGAAGGTGGCTTGTTTGGCGATCGCAACCAGGGTAGCCTGGAAGTTGAATATGACTTTACAAAAGATATCGTGGCTCGTCTCCAGTTCACCAAAGCAACTGTCAACAACGTCGACATTGTGGCGGGTGGCGTGAACGCTGAGTGGGCGTTAAATCCTGACTTTGCTGTGTTTGGCCGCTTTGCGATCGGCAGCTACAAGGGCTTCAATCCTCTGCTCAACCAGGATCTGGACTTGACTCCCAAAAGCTGGTCGATCGGGTTTTTAGCGCGACGCTTGATCGTTCCTGGCTCCACGGCTGGTTTGGCGATCGGGCAGCCCTTTGTCGAAAAAGATCTGGGTAACGCTACCCAAACGAATGTTGAAGCTTTCTACAGCTTTCTCCTTAACGACAGTATTAGTGTGACTCCCGCACTGACCGTTGTGAGCAAACCCAACAACCGCGATCGCGGTACCATCTTTGAATGGCTGCTGCGGTTGGTGTACTCGTTTTGAGGGACCTGTCGTTCGTAGTGGGGATGTTACATGTAACGTCCCTACAGACCTACAGAAGATTCTCGCTATACTGAAAACGCTGGTATACCGCATTTTTACTTATAACTTTTAGATTCAAACATGCAGCCCACCGACCCGAATAAGTTCACAGATAAAGCATGGGAAGCGATCGTACAGGCGCAGGACGTTGTTCGTCGCTATAAGCAACAACAGCTAGAAGTCGAGCACCTGATTATCACTTTGCTGGAACAAAAGGACGGCCTGGCAACGAAAATTTTGACCAAAGCAGGGGTTGATACCGCCCGCCTTTGGCAGCAAATCGAAGATTTTGTGCGACGACAGCCCAAGGTGCCCAGTAACGATCAGCTTTATCTGGGACGCAACCTGGATATCATGCTCGATCGCGCCGATGAAACGCGGGAAGATTGGGATGATGAATTCATTTCAGTCGAGCATCTCCTTCTGGGTTTTGCCACTGATTCGCGTCTGGGGCTGCGGTTGCTGCGCGGCTTTAATGTGGATATCAAGCAGCTAGAAACCGTTATCCGCGAGGTACGGGGTAGCCAAAAAGTAACCGATCAAAATCCCGAAAATCGCTACGCCGCGCTTGAAAAATACGGGCAAGATCTCACTGAAAAGGCAAGAGCTGGTAAAACGGACCCGGTGATCGGTCGGGATGAAGAGATTCGCCGGGTGGTGCGTGTACTTTCTCGTCGTACGAAAAATAATCCAGTGTTGATCGGTGAGCCGGGTGTGGGCAAAACGGCGATCGTCGAAGCCTTAGCTCAACGCATTGTGAATGGGGATGTACCTGAATCGCTCAAAAATCGGCGGCTCATTTCGCTGGATATGGGGTCACTGCTGGCAGGCGCAAAATATCGTGGCGATTTTGAGGAGCGGCTGCGATCGATTCTCAAAGAAGTCATTCACTCCGATGGGCAGATCGTCCTGTTCATTGACGAAATTCATCAGGTTGTAGGCGCAGGTGCAACTCAGGGGGCAATGGATGCTGGCAACCTGCTTAAACCGTTGCTGGCCCGTGGCGAACTCCGCTGTATTGGCGCAACCACACTGGATGAATACCGCAAATATATCGAGAAAGATGCTGCTCTGGAACGGCGCTTCCAGCAGGTGCTTGTCGATCAGCCGAGTGTTGAAGATGCCATCTCCATTCTGCGTGGCCTCAAAGAACGTTACGAAGTCCATCACGGCGTCAAAATTACAGATTCGGCGCTGGTTGCCGCTGCTACGCTGTCATCCCGTTATATTGCCGATCGGTTTCTTCCTGACAAGGCGATCGACCTGATCGATGAAGCGGCCGCGAATTTGAAAATGGAGATCACCTCAAAGCCTGCCGAACTGGAGATGTACGATCGGCGCATCATGCAGCTTGAGATGGAAAAGCTGTCCCTCGAAACTGAAAAGCAAAATCCTGGTAACTACTTTAATGCGGGTCGTTCTGCTCAAGATCGGCTCGATCGCATTGATCAAGAAATGGCTCAGCTACTCGAAAAGCAGGAAGAGCTTAATTCTCATTGGCAAAATGAAAAACGCTTGCTAGACGGGATCAATGCCAAAAAAGAAGAGGAAGAGCAGATCGAGCTGCAAATCCAGCAGTTGAAGCGGGAGGCAGACCTCGCCAAAGCGAGCGAAGAGTACGAACGCAATGCCAAACTCAAGAAAGCCAGCGAATTGTCCTATGCGGTACTGCCCCGCATTCGGGATGAACGGAGTGCTTACGAAGCCCAACTGCGAGTGATTCAGGCAGACGGTGGCGCTCTCCTGCGTGAGCAAGTCACGGAGTCTGACGTGGCGGAAATTGTTGCCAACTGGACAGGGATTCCGGTCAACCGCTTATTAGAAACCGAGCGGCAAAAGCTGCTTCAGCTTGAAAAACATCTGCATCAGCGTGTGGTTGGGCAGACAGAAGCGGTCGAAGCCGTTTCAGCAGCCATTCGTCGCGCTCGCGCTGGGATGAAAGATCCCGGCCGACCGATCGGCTCCTTCCTGTTTTTGGGACCTACAGGCGTTGGTAAAACGGAACTTGCGCGTGCCCTTGCTCACTCCCTTTTTGACGCTGACGATGCCATCATTCGGCTCGATATGTCCGAGTATATGGACAAAAGCTCTGTGATGCGTGTCATCGGTGCGCCCCCTGGTTACGTTGGCTATGAAGAAGGCGGTCAGCTAACGGAATCGGTTCGTCGCAAGCCCTATGCCGTTGTGCTGCTTGATGAAGTTGAGAAAGCGCACCCCGATGTGTTCAATGTGCTTCTGCAAGTATTAGATGATGGCCGGATCACAGACGGTCAAGGGCGCACAACCGACTTTCGTAACACTGTCATTGTGATGACCAGCAATATCGGCAGTGATCACATTCTGGATTTGTCCGGTGACGATAATCGCTACGAAGAGATGCAGAAGCGGGTGTTGGATGCTCTGCGATCGCACTTCCGCCCCGAATTTCTCAACCGAGTGGATGATATCATCATCTTCCACACGCTGAACCGCAGTGAACTCAGCCAGATTGTAAGCCTCCAGCTCAACCGGATTCAGGAATTGCTGGCAGACCAGAAACTCACCCTGGAACTGACGACCTCCGCTCAGAACTACATTGTGACATCAGGCTACGATCCCGTTTATGGAGCGCGTCCGTTGAAGCGCGCTATTCAACGCCAACTGCAAAACCCGATCGCCACCAAGATCCTCGAAAACACCTTTGCCGAAGGCGACACCATTTTGATTGATCTGGTGGATGGCGTATTGACCTTTGAAAAAAAACTCTTACCCGTGAGTAATGAGCTTTCAGCCGTCAATTGACTACTCCTTAACCGTTAGCACCACTCATAGTAGGGCGGGCATTGCCTGCCCTACTGAGTCCCAAGCATTATCTCTGGCTCCTATTCCAGACCTAACTCTCGTTTCAACAGATCGATCGACTTCGTGACGATGAAATTCTCGCAGCAAACGAGTTGAGGGGGGCGAATCAAATCTTCTCTAGCTGCAGAAATCGCCGCTTTGACGGTGGCGCAGCTTGCTCGATCGCTAATAATCGTTTGTGCACTCCGCACGATCGCGCTGAGCTTGTAACTATCAGCGACTTGAGCCGTCATCACCAGCAGTTCATCACCCCGGAGGCTGTGAATAATGACTTCTGCCACCCCCACCGTTCCAGAGCTAAGGCTCACCACCCCCACACAGGTGCCTTTGGGTAAGCGCTGGATGAGTTTAATTTCAGAATCAAAGTCATAGATATCAACTGGGATCACGCGCACTGATTTCGGTGCCGCGATCGCCTCTGCCTGAGCAATGAAGTAACGGATCGTCACCACTGTCCCAGAGCGGGTTTGATCCAGAATTTGATCCAACTCTTCAAGCGGCACGAGCTGCACAGGAATATTCAACGCTCGCTCCAGTTCGCGTACGATCACCTCTCCTGCGCCAATATCGTGTGTAGGAGCCGTTACCAGCACCTGAGCACTACAGCGCAAGCGCCAATCGATTTCTGCCAGAAACAGCTCTCTGGCCTGATTTAACGAACATCCTCGTTTCAGCAGATCATCCAGACTGCTCTGCACAACCTTGTACGCTTCTGGATGCTGATCCAGAATCGGCGATCGCACCTTGGCAACGTCTTCCGGCGTTTGATCGCGCACATAAATGCCTGAGCCTGCCTGGGCATCGACTACACCCGCTTCTTCAAGCTGACGATACACTTTACTGATCGTATTACGGTGTAATCCAGTTTGCATCGCTAACTGGCGTGTGCTGGGTAAGCGGTGTCCAGGTGGATATTGGCGGGACGCGATCGCAAACAAAATCTGGTTGTAAAGCTGTGTCGATGCTGGAATGTCACTCTCCGTCTGAATATGAAACTGAACCATGCAAGAGCCTCCACGCGCTCCAATAAAGCGTCTAACAGTGCAACGCAGTCTCAGGGCACACATCTTCTACTCCATCTTAGATGCAGCCACGGGGATACAGCGTCGTCTTCAATTGTTTGTAAACCGACCGCTTGCCGATATCAAAAATCCTTTGCTCAACCAGGGGGGAACCTGAAAAGTGTAAGGCTGGGAACAACAATATTTTTAGATCTCACTAACATCATTCGTGAGCAGTGGCGATGTTCAGGAATCTGCACCAATTTCCGAGATGGAAATTAACCTTTTGAATTATAAGCGGGCAAGAGATTCCGTCAACACGTGCTACGAGAACGTGGTCATAGGTTACCGCCTCTTGCCGAACCCCATTCATTAGTGGGAGGCTTAAGGACAAAGCTAATCTGTTGATCCATCTTTCAATGCGCTTGCACCATGACCCAGCTATCCATTCAGACAGCCAACGTAAAAATCCCTAATGGTGCGTTGCAAATCGATGCTTACTTAGCAGAGCCCGAGAGTGGCAGTTCTTTGCCTGGCGTTATTGTTGTTCAAGAAATTTGGGGCGTGAATGCCCACATTCGTGATGTGACAGAGCGCTTGGCAAAAGAGGGCTATGTGGCGATCGCCCCTGCCATTTTTCAGCGTAGCGCTCCCGGTTTTGAAGGCAATTATGATGCTGACACAACCGTTTTAGGACGCAAATACAAAGATGCTACGAGAGCCGATGAGTTGCTGAGCGATATCCAGGCGACGATCGCGTATCTCAGAACCTTACCAGCCATAAAGGATGACGCGATTGGCGCGATCGGCTTCTGCTTTGGCGGTCATGTGGTTTATCTGGCTGCAACCTTGCCTGATATCAAAGCCACGGCCTCCTTCTATGGCGGCGGCATTGCAACCATGACTCCCGGTGGCGGCGCACCTACCGTCTCTCGTACCCCAGAGATCAAAGGCACGCTCTACGCGTTCTTTGGCACCACCGATCCGCTGATTCCAGGGGAGCAAATCGATCAGGTCGAAGCGGTTCTTCAGGAGCATCACATCACCCATCGCTTCTTTCGCTACCCTACTGGTCACGGCTTCTTCTGCGATCAACGCTCTGACTACAACCCCGAAGCCGCCGCTGACGCCTGGGAAAAGGTGAAGGAATTGTTTGGGCGAGTGTTGAAGGATGAAGACGAAGGCTAAAGGCTAAAGGATGAAGGCTAAAGCTGCCTACTCCCTACTCCCTACTCCCTACTCCCTACTCCCTACTCCCTACTCCCGATTCCCTACTCCCACTTCTGCCTTCCACCCCCTTGCCCCCTGCCTCAACTCAAAACTTAAGACTCAAAACTTCAAACTCCCCAACGCGGCGGACTATAGTAGGAAAGCCGACTATGTTCGCTTGTCTCATGGAAGCCAAATCAACTCGTCCAGTCAATGAGTCCTTCTCGATGGAGGACTTTGAGAAGGCGCTGGAGCAGCATAACTACGAATTTCAGCCAGGACAAATGATTTCGGGTAAGGCGGTCAATTATGAAATTGATGGCATTTACGTCGATATCGGTGCCAAGTCTCTTGCCTTTCTGCCTGCCAATGAAGCCAGCCTGAAAGGGGTAACCGACCCATCTGCGATCGTGCCTCTTAACGAAGAGCGCGAATTTCTCATCATTCGTGAACAGGATGCCGATGGACAAGTCACCCTTTCGCTCAAGCAATTAGAAATCAAACAAGCCTGGGATCGTTTGGCGGAGGCTCAGGACAGCAAGCAGAGCTATCAGGTCAAAGTGACAGGTGTTAATAAAGGCGGCGTTACGGTGGATGTCCAGGGTCTACGGGGCTTCATTCCTCGATCGCACTTGGTCGAGCGTGAGGATCTGGACGCACTAAAAGGCACCACCCTCAGTGCCAGCATTCTAGAACTTGATCAGACTCGTAATAAGCTAGTGCTTTCCAATCGTCTTGCCACCCGCTCCAGCAGCTTTAGCCAGCTCGAAATTGGTCAACTGGTAGAGGGTAAAGTTGCCAGCATCAAACCCTTTGGCGTGTTTGTTGAATTTGGTGGCACGACTGGCTTGCTACACATTAACCAAATCAGCAAAAACTACGTCCAATCGCTGGCAGGCTTGTTTCAGGTTGGGCAACCCATCAAAGCGATCATCGCTGACCTGGACGAAGGGCGAGGTCGAATTTCTCTTTCTACCAAAGTACTCGAAAACTTCCCTGGCGAAATGCTGGAGAAACCAGCCGATGTGATGGCAGAAGCAGAATCACGTCAGGAACGGGCAAGAAAAGCAATTTTGGGAGAGTAGCGGGAGAGTAGCTAGGGGAGCAGAGGAAGCAGGAGGAGCGGCGGGAGGAAGGCTAAAAGCTCAAGGCTGATGATTAACCGCCCAATCAACCCAAGGCTTCCCCTGCTTCCCCGCCTCCCCCGCTCCTTCCCTCATCCTCACTCCTTACCCCTCTCCTCCATGCTCACTGTTTGGGAACTCGATTTTTACTCTCGCCCGTTGCTGGATGAGAACAAGAAAAAAGTTTGGGAAGTACTGGTCTGCGAAAGCCCGCTAACGGTCGATCGCGAGCCAGAATCCTTATTTCGCTATGCCGAATTTTGTTCCAGTGCTGAGGTCAATTCAGTACGGCTGAAGGGTGTGCTTGAAACGGCGATCGCTCAGGCTGCCACACCGCCTGACAAAATTCGCTTTTTTCGGCAGGCTATGACCAACATGATCACTAAAGCCTGTAAAGAATTAGGCATTGACGCGCAACTCAGTCAGCGAACCTTTGTACTCAATCAGTGGCTTCACCAGCGGTTGCAGTCAGTCTATCCAACGCTGTCAGGCTTTCAGCCAGGAACCAACCCCTCCGTAAGCTTTGCGAAAACGCCACCCCAGCCGCTGCCTGATGCCTTGCTGGGAGAAAAGTGGCAGTTTGTCACACTACCCGTCAGAACCCTTGCCGAAATGAATGAATGGGCGATCAGCTTTGGGGAGGCTTTTCCGCTTGGGCTGGCGGGGCTTGCTTCAGAGGCTCAGGTGCCGGGGCTATTGATTTTTTCGGCCCGTGCGACGCCACTTGCAGCCTGGATGTCGGGGTTGGAGGTGGCTGGTGTGAAGCTTGACGATGACTACCCTACCCGCTTGCTGCTAGAGACGGGTTTGAACGATCGCTGGAATCTCGCCAGTCTCGCTACTAGCCAGACGCAAAAAGAGGCGCAAGCCTTTGAAGCGGCAAAGCAACAAGCGAACGGTGTGCACTTTCTAGCAATACAGGCCAATCCTGAGACAGAAGCCTTTGCTGGATTTTGGCTATTACAGACGGTCAACATAGCGTAAAGTGATCCTTAGTGGTTGCATTCAGCCTGCGACTTAGCCTCTCGGTCTAGCTGAAAGCTAACCGCTAAGTGCTGCAAGCGGATGCATCGCTCCTTGCTCTCCCTGTTCGCTCACACACTATGGGTTCCGACGACTTGCAACACGAAACCTCAGCAGAACAACTGCTGGAATTGGCTGCCAAGTCAGGGGCAGAAGCGGCAGAAGTTCTGCAATCGCGATCGCTGGCGTATCCCGTTTTTTTTGAGGCCAATCGGCTCAAGCAGCTAGAAAGTGCCCAGGCCGAAGGAACTGCCTTGCGGCTATGGCGCAATGGTTGCCCTGGTTTAGCGGTTGCTTACGGCCCTGTGGAGCCCCAGGCACTTGTTGATCGGGCGATCGCGCTGAGCCAGTTAAATGATCCAGAAACCATTGAGCTGGCGGGTGCTGCTCGTACCCAGTATCCTGATCTGGGCGAGGTGGTTCCTGTTGAGCAATTGGTTGCCTGGGGAAGAGAAGCGATCGCGCTCATCCGCGAGGCAAATTCTGATCTGGTCTGCACGGCTGAATGGGAATGTGAAGCTGAAACCACACGCTTGCTCAATTCCAACGGCTTAGACTGCGGTTACACCGATACAACCCTCAGTTGCTACCTTTCAGCAGAATGGGTGCGCGGTGATGATTTTCTTTGCATCGCCGATGGGCAAACGCAACGGGGTAGCCTCGATCCGGTAGCGCTGGTACAGCAAATTTTGCAACGCCTGGAGTGGGCAAAAAGAAATACCCAATCGCTGACGGGACGACTACCGATTTTGTTTACATCCAAGGCGGCGGATATGCTCTGGGGCACAGTTCAATCGGCCCTGAGTGGTAAACAGGTGATTGAGGGTGCATCCCCCTGGAGCGATCGACTGAATGAACGTGTCATTTCTGAAGGCATAACGCTCTCGCAACAGCCTCACGTGGGGCCTTTTAGTTGTCCCTTTGATGACGAAGGAACCCCCACTCGCGCCATTACCTTTATCGATCGTGGTGTCCTGCAACTCTTTTACACCGATTTCACGACAGGTCGATTACTTGGTAGTGGCACGACAGGCAATGGCTTTCGTCCTGGCTTGGGGAGCTACCCTACCCCCGGTTTGTTCAACATTCTGGTCGAGCCTGCAAGTAAGACATCTACCGCTAAAACGCTTCCAGACCTCATTGCCACGTTGGATGAAGGGCTGATCATCGATCAAATGCTAGGCGGCGGTGCAGGGATTTCAGGCGAATTTTCCATCAACGTTGACCTCGGCTATCGCGTCAAAAACGGGGAGGTTGTTGGTCGCATCAAAGACACGATGGTCTCTGGCAATGTCTACACCGCATTGAAGCAATTGATTGCACTGGGTAGCGATGCTGATTGGAACGGCTCTTGCTATACCCCTTCACTGATTGTGGATGGACTGTCGGTGACTGGGCGCAGCTAAGCTTTCAACTTAGGCTCTAAACTTTAGATGAGACCCTGCGGAGACAAGCCCGATCGCGGCTCCAATGTGCTGGTCTCTTCGGCCCGTTTTCTCGATTCCAGTAGGTAGCGTGGAAATGATGATGAGTGCGGTAAGCGTGTACATGCAACGGTGGCGGTATTGGCTTTTGACGATCGCGGCGCTGACGACGATCGTCACCCTTTCTGCCTGCCAGCCACAGGCGTTGAAAAGTCAGGCAGCGCGTATTCCGCAACTGGTTGTTAGTACCACTACCGATCCAAAGACCTTTAACTACGCGCTAAACAACTCTGTACCGAACGTCTTTCCCTTTACCTTCGACGGCTTGGTGGATGAACACGGTCTTACGGCAGAGGTTGTTCCAGCACTGGCGGAATCCTGGCAAATTTCTAACGACAAAAAGCACATCATCTTTACGTTACGGGAAGGGCTGAAGTGGTCGGATGGTCAGCCGTTGACGGCAGATGACGTACTCTTCACCTACAAAGACGTGTATCTGAACGAAACCATTCCGACCGATGTGCGGGACGGGCTTCGCATTGGTGAAAAAAAGCTTTTGCCAGTGGTGAACAAACTGGACGATCGCCGCGTTGAATTCATCTTACCGGAGCCTTCCTCACCTTTTGTACGGGCTTTGACGGCTAAGATCTTGCCTGCCCACCGTCTTCGCGAAACGGTTTTTACCAAAGGATCGGATGGGAATCCTCGTTTTCTCTCCACTTGGGGCACCGATACGAATCCGACAGAGATTGTGACCAACGGCCCCTATACGATCGAAAGCTATATCAGCAGTCAACGGGTTGTCTACCGTCGTAATCCTTACTACTGGCGAAAGGGGCCGCAAGGTGAGCCTCTTCCGTACATCGAGCGCATAATCTGGCAGGTGGTTGAAAACAGCGATGGTCGGATGCTGCGGTTCCGTTCGGGGGATTTGGATTTGGCTGGCTTACGTCCGGAAGACTTCTCGTTGCTTAAGCGCGAAGAGCGTCGTGGAAAGTTCACCATTCGCAATGGTGGTCCTACCTCAGGCACGACCTTCATTGCATTTAACTTAAATCGCGCCACGAATGCGAATGGCAAACCCTTTGTTGACCCCATCAAATCGCGCTGGTTTAATACAAAAGCCTTTCGGCAGGCTGTGGCTTATGCCCTCGATCGCCGGAGCATTATCAACAACCTGTATCGTGGCATTGGTGAACTGCAAAATTCACCCATTTCTGTGCAGAGTCCTTATTTTCTGTCGCCTCAGCAGGGCTTGAAAGTTTACGAACACAACCCCAAGAAGGCAAAGGAGCTTCTGCTGGGTGCTGGCTTTAAGTACGACGCTAAAGGACAATTGTTTGACGCAGACGGGCACCGTATTCGCTTTACGATGATTTTGCCTGCTGGTAGCCGTTCTGGACAGCAGTTTGCGGCTCAGATGCAGCAAGACCTGAAAGGCATTGGCATCCAGCTTGACTTGAACCCGGTTGACTTTAACGTCATGGTGGAGAGTGTCGGCAACCGTAACTGGGAATGCTATTTCATCAGCTACACAGGTGGTGTCGAACCGAATGATGGCGCTAACTACTGGGTGAGTTCGGGTACATCCCATGACTTCAATCAAGGACCGAATGTCGGCGCACCACCCATCAAAAACTGGGTTATCTCCGATTGGGAGCAGGAGATCGATCGCCTTTTTGTGGCTGGAGCCAGGGAGTACGACGAGAACAAGCGTAAGCAAATCTATGCCGAGTTTCAACGCATCGTTCAGGAGCAAGTGCCCGTCATTTATCTAGTGACACCAATGGCGCTCTCTGCAATTCGCGATCGAGTCAAGGGTGTTCAGTTCTCTGGCTTGGATACCCGTGGTTCGCTCTGGAATGTTTACGAACTCAAGGTAACAGACAATTAATCCTGTACTGTACTCATTGAGGTTTGCCACGAGTCGATGCCACTCAAACTCCAACAAAGGGACAAACCAAGCTGTCTTTTAAAGGCATCCTTACTATTGACAGCCTCTCCCTGTCCCAGAGTTATATGCACCTTCTTCTGTACGGATTGCGCCTAAAAGCGTATCGATAACAACACAACGATTGGTTGCTGTGGCCGTAGTGTTCCCCCGAGACACGGTTATGAAAAATGGTAGCGCTTGAGCAGTGGGAACCGTTGGCACCTGTGCAATGGTGCCATTACCATCAAAGACGAGTGCTTTGTTCGCTGCACTGGTACCGCCCGTTGCAAGCTTAAGCGTGTTTGCATTAGCATTCCCGTTGCCCAGCAGTTCCCAGGTTGTAATGCTCGCGTTATTCACAGGCAGAGTGGTTCCTGTCACATACGGTGCCGTTGCCACTCTCGGCTTACCGTTGGTACTGGCGTCAAAAACCACAATACGGGGTGCGCGCGTCCGTCTTGCTTCGCTCTGTGCAATACGAATCGTCTGCGCAATTTGCTCGCGGGCCGCTGTCACCCGTTGTCGGCTCAGGATTGTGTCCCAACCGGGAGCCGCGATCGCAAACAATACGCCAATGACAATAATGACCACCAGCATTTCAATGAGGGTAAAACCGCTGATCGATCGCTTTGAGCGATTTCGCTGCTTCATCGTCGTTCTCCTCCAGGTCGGCAGACTGCTATTTGGGACTCTTGTTGATGATGCCTCGTGTCAGCACCCGTGTTTGCAAAGGAAATGCCTGACTCTCAATGGCCCCACTAGGTAGTGAAGCCGTCAACGGGAACCCCGGTCGCCCCTGGACATTGCCAGCCAGGAATAACTGTACCTCCTGATTCACACCCTGCTCGGTCGTTGCCGCGCCATAGGTTTTCCCCCGAATGCAAGCATAGAAGCTCCGAATGTTGGGGTTAGGGTTGAAGGGGGTAATACTGCTGTTTGCCGCACAAACAGGGGCCACATTCAACAGCCCATCATCCACATAATCGACCAATACCGCCGAGTTCGTAGTCAACGTACCATCCCCTGGGCGACCACCAGCACTGATTTGACCATTTGCCACAAGCGTATTGCCACTAGAATCAGTTGTGACCTGGAAGGGCCACTGTTGGAAGTCAGAATTGGGCGATGACAGCGGATCGACGTAGCCCGTATTCGTTTGCGTTCCGCTGGTTGCGTTACTGGAAAACTGCGCTAACTGATAACGCACAATGCGTGCCCTGCCCTGCCAGGTATCGGTTGTGCTGGTGTCGTCAAAAAGGACATACACGACCAGGGTGTAACTTCTACCGGAAAGACAGGGTACACCTTGTACGGCAGCAGGCAAGGTAGCGTCATCCAAATTATTTGAATTCGTTGCACAGGCTGTAAGCAATCCTTGAGGCAGGGGATCAGCACGCCAAAAGGCAAGAATGGGGACTGGCGTGTAGGCAGGACTGGGAGTACTTAGCCCTGGTGGAATGTAGTTAACAATACCCGGACACTCAGTTGTGTAGTTACTGGAAGTAATGGCGGCAGTGCCTTGAAGACATCTGCCGTCATAGACAAACACGGCTTCTCGCAGCTCTTGGCTGATATAGTTCATAGCAGCCTGCATGTCTCGCTGGGTTTCGCTGCGAGCCGAATCACGCTGGTTAACATCCACCAACTGCACAACCAGTGCGAGTAAGCTGACGACAATAATGCTGCCGATGAACATCGCAACTAGTAGCTCAATCAGGGTGAAGCCTGCTTGTTGGCGCTTTCGATAGGCACCCCAGAGCCGTTTTAAACGTGCGATAACGTGTGGTCTAGCCATGATTCACCGTTTAGTGAGGGAGCGAGCTAAAAATTAATAGGAGCAAGAAGTCGGCGTACCACCGTTCTGAATGCAGAGCTGACCCAGCGATCGACTGGAGTCGTTACGAGCCATCTTGGAGTAAATGACTGCCATCGGTCGTCGTTTGCCCCCAGCTATATCCAATGGTCCAGTGCCCATTCGGTAGGATGCCTTGGTGGTGTCCAGTGGTAGGGCGGTTTGATTGGGATAGAAGGCGTAGACTCGGACTCCCATTTCAAAGGAATAGGGCACGGTTGGAGTCGGAGGATTGGGCGCATAGCCCGGTGTGCGAAAGACTTGCATCACATACTCTGGAACACAATCGCCATCAACATCGACCTGAATGAGGTCAGTTACGGCAACGGGCGTTGTGCCTGGGTAGGTGCCACAAGGTGTACCGCCCACACTACCGGAGGAGTAAAGCAAACCGCCCGCGGGGTTACCTGTTGCAGCACCAAAGGAACTGATACTGCTAGTACTGTTGATTGCTCCTGTGGTTCCTGGTAGGTCATTTAGCACATAGGAACCTCGCTCTACCAGGAGGCGCACTCGATCGATTTCGCCCTGGGCTACCTGGTTTGCCTTTTCTACCTTGCGGGACTGGATACGACTGGCGGTAGCAAGCATGATTGGCGGCGTAATCGCAACAATCGTTAGCGAAATGATGACGATCGCCACCAGACACTCGATGATGGTTAGCCCTTGCTCTGATGCATGCGATCGACGGGCTTGCGGATAGTGACGGGTGGCGAGACCCAACGCGATCACCGGATGTAAATCTCGCCTGCTAGACCCATTTGAATGGGTTGAACGAACGTGCATGTCAGGATGCTCCAGAACGGGTAGACGGCAGAACTAAGACGGGCACTTGGCATCAGGGAAGAGCGTATTCGGCAGGGCAAGACACAGGTTACGAATATACGGGTCGTTAGCAGCAGGTTCCTGATAGAACTCGTTGCGATCTTTCGTTGCGGTGACAAAACGTGCAGCCGCTGGACCCGCTGGAGACTTCTGCAACGCGACATCGTACCCCCAGAGACGGGCAGGCGGGCTATAGTACGAAATTTTCTCGTTACCTGCTACGGGCGTAGTATTTGGCTCCCAAACCTGTTGGTCAAACGGTCCCGTGGCGTAGTTGCTAAAGTTGAGCTGCAAGAAAGAGCCAGCAAACCACAGACGGTCCCAGTTTTCCAGGAAACGAGGGAAGTTGTGCAACCCCCCATACGACTGACCACTGCGAGAGGGAATCAGGCCGCTGACCACAATAGTGTTAACACGAGTGTTCTCGGCAGATTGCTTTGTGCGATCAGTGCTTGCAATATTGTAGTAAGCCCCATTTAACGGTGAACTGTTGTAAGGGATGGGCATCAAAGGCTTGCCACTTAGCGGGGATGAACCAGGTGTGACAGACGGCAAGAGCAGGGTGTTGGGAGTTCGTGCGGTAGTTTGCACTTGAAGCGCTAAACCTTCACCATTTCGTGACACCTTAATGGGTGTGAAGATGTCGTAGGGATTCTCTCGTAACCAGCCCCAGTTACCCGTTGTTCCACCAGGAAGATCGACGCTCGGACGGTTTTGGTTGATGAAGCTGGTAATCCCATTATTGGTGCAGCCTCGTCCATACAGAGCGCTTGAATTCGCTACCGTGGTGGTGTAGACGCTAGCACCCCCATTATTTCCCGTACTCACTCGATAGGGATAATAACCAGATGGGAAGGCAAAGCCAGAATCTGTCAGAGTCCGCCCTTCATAGGTTGAGGAGGTAGCTGTTCCGCTAAGTGTTGCATTGCTGCTACCTGTTGTCATGAAGCTATCGAGGATGCTGCCATCACAGAAGGTATCGGAGATGATGGAAATGGCATCGGCTAGAATCTCGGATGGCCGCCAGCGATCGTTATCTCGATCAGCAAAGTTATTTTCGCGGGTTTGCCGACTGTAGAAATCGGTTTCGGTGTAGCTGCCGTTTGGTAGTTGCTCTTTGAATTCTTCCAGCCGGGGTGCAGTATCGTCATCTTCGCCGCCTGACTGATGGAGATTAAAGTTCCCCATGATGTAAAGCGGGTTATCGGTGAAGAAAGAAAGCCCACGAATATTGTCTTGAGAGGCAACGCCCGTACTTGAGTGGCGTTTTAGCTGAGAACCGTTTCGTAAGCGGAAGCCATAGGGCCGACGATCTGGGTCTGGTACCCCATCAACCTGCTTCACCGAAACATTGGTGCCAGTGATAACGGCTGGGTCAGTCTGTGTGGCAGGATTTCTCGCATCGGTATAGGTGCCAGAGGCAGGACGATTGATCGCGTCTTCCCGCACAGCATCTTCCCGGAAGGCGTAGACAATACCGCTGATAGGCAACCACACCTCATTAGAGGCACCAGCCAGCAACGTTGCAGTGGAGCTAAGCTTTGTACGACGCAACATCCCCAGGTCGATGTCGGTTACCCGAATGGGCAGCCATTCCCGTCCGTTGAACAGCGCTCGATCGAGGAAGGGAATCACGGCTGTTGTTCCGGTTACTGCTGTACCATTCGGGGCAATAATGCGGTTTGGCGGCGTATTTTGGGTCGGTGGACTGGCAGGCAGAGTGGTAATGGGCAACTGCCAGGTGTTGTTACCAGTAATCGAGAAGGGGTTTGTAAAGCCTGTAGAGGGCAATTTACGAGGCTTCAATGCCACCCTTGCAACTGAAAGATCTTCTAGAGGATTGCCAAATGTTTTGTACTGATACGCGAGTGTTGTGCCTGTACTCTTGAGATCTTTAAACTTGATTGGATCAATGGCCGTAGGCGTCGATAAGTCCATATCAACCACATAGCCCATATCCTGACCACGAGCAATGATCGCTGGTGTGAACTTATCAACGGGTCTGTATATGACGGATGCATTTACCGTACTGATGTAAGGATCAGTGACGTAAGGTTCTGACCAGGGTTGTAGGGCAGCCGGAAGAATATTGCTGGCAGATGCTACAGGGGGAGTGCCAGTAAACGTAGAAGCAAACAGCGGATAGGGGAGTTGCCCTGTCGGTTGACGATGGTCAACATCATCTTCCCAGTTCTTAGCAGCTTTGTTACTGTTGTCACTAGTATTAGCCGGACCAACCCCATCAGGCGTTAATGTGCCAATTGGCGCACCACTCAAGCCACCGACATCTTCAACGGCACCTAAATGACCATGTTCTATCTCTGGAAACAGGTAATAGAGGGAGGGCCATTTGGGTGCGACTGAGGCAGCCAGATAGGGATAACCATTGTCGTTGAGAATCGGGGAAGACGAGGGTGGCGTTGCTGTATAAGGAAAGGTTGGATCGTTGAGCTTGGTCTGACCACCCGATGCTTTTTGAGCAAAAGCCGAAGTAGCACTGACGCTGAGCGAAGACTGGCGTGGCGTGTCTTGGGAAAAGGCAGAGGCTGCGCCTGAACTACTGTCTACCTTTGGAACGTAATTTAAGAAAGTACCTGGTGAATCTGGCGTAACAAAATTCCCTGAAGTATTTGCTGCCTCAAGACCATTACGTGCTGGGAAACCAACATCTCCAGGGTAATCCCGTACAGATCCCGGAGGAATCACGGTGCCGCACAGTCTGGACAATGCCAGTCGCGAGATGGAAACGGTTGGATCCGCGTCAAAAAAGGTGATGGATGATCCAACAGCCACGGGTTGAGCGTAGGCTCTCACACCTTGCGCACCCGTTTGTTTACCGATCGGGTCATTGATAGCAAAAACGTTGGGGTCACAGGCAGACGACCACAGGTTTGTCTTGCCCTGAATCTGCGCTACATATGGGTTGTAGTTCCAGGTATTGGCGGCCGGAGAGGGTCGGAAGCCGTAGGTGCGATCGCGCCGAATCTGGAAGTAAGTAAAGATGACTTCGGCAAGCCGATAGCGAGGGTCGTTATTGGGGTTGATGCTGGGGTTAGAGGCGGCGATGTACTCTCGCAGTTTGCCAAGATAAGCTTCGGCTGGAACGCGATCATAGTCGCGCGCATTGTAGCCAGCGGCGTTAAAGGTTCCGTTTGGGTCGTAGTTGTAAGTTCCCAAACGCCCTTTCGGCAGGACTTCAAAGTTATTTGCTGATTCATTGACCGATCCGTCCATCAGCTTGTACAGGTCACCAACCAGCGTCGTCACGATGGGCGAACCTTGACCGGGACGGATGACATCGTTCTTGAAGTTGCTGGGGTTGAAGCGCTGCACGCGATCAATGTTGTACGCCAGCATGCCAAGCGTGCAGGAGGCTGTGTGGAGATAGGTCTTGTCTGCAATGCTAAGGCTGTCATAACCAACCGCATTCAACCGCGCAAGGGTACGTCGCAGGTTGGAGAAGTTTCCCCACATGGAGAACTCCGGATCGGGGTGAACCTGTCCAGCTTCTTGCGTGGGCGGAAACGCGCCTGTTTGGGTATCACTCACATGATCACCCGCAAACTGCGCCAGATTTTGCAGCGCAATGCGAAGCGGGCTATTGGCATCGGCGATGTCGGTCAGAAACGTCGTTTTGTCGCCACCAGGAGAGTCAAACTCCCAGCCATCTGTGCCACGACCATTAAAGAAATCGGTCAGGAGTGCGGTGTCGATCGTGCTAGGACTTGCATTATTCGCAGGGTTTGTATTGGTTGCCGTGCTATCTACAAAGACTGTCGGCACAAAGTTCAGCGATTGCTGGAGGGTCAACGGCGAACCAGGATGCACCACACTTGCCATGCAGGCAACTGGATAATCTTTATCTGCGTCGAAGTGATAGACTGCCGTGCTTTGCACCGCTGACAGGTTGTCGCGCAGTGCCCGACGCTGGCGCGCTTCATGGGTAATGGTGACTGAGTGCGGTGGGTAGAGCGGATCCCCTTCGTTGTCACTCTTATCTGGGTCGATTACGTTTGGGTCAGTTGAAGCCACATAGGTGGCGTTCCGCAGTTGGGTATAGTTACCATCGCCGATCGTCGCCGTACCGTTGATAACTGTCGGTGCAGGTGCAGTGGTTTGTAAGTAAGTTTGTTCAGTTGCATCACTGGTAACAGATGTCGGTCGATCCTGTGGTGCAACCCAACCAAAGGGATTACCGAGTTCCAACCGCTGCCCTACCAGAATTCGCAACCCCTGGAAGCGGGCGCGGCGCTCCCAGTAGCCATCCAGACCCAGGTTAGGAGTATCACCAGGCTTCGCGTTGGGGTCGTCTTGTGCCGTCAGTGCGGGGGACGCGGTGATGGGAAGTGTCGTGGGTGCTGTGGAAACGTTGTCGCCTGCTGCAATCAAGTCGCCAATCTTTTTACCACTCGGAATTTGTACCTGATCGCTGTATTTCTGCTTTGGACCGTAGCGATCGTCCGCGCGGTAAGTATCATCCACATACGGCGCGGTTTCTGTACGGTTGAAGATCCGCTTTTTAATCGTACTGGTATCGTAAGTTGCGTTGCGAAGAGTCCGGTTGTTGGTTCCTGCTCTAGAACTGTAGCTGTTATCGGTTTGAATCTTTAGCGGATCGATCGAGAGGTTGAAGACAGTCCCGCTACCCGTCACGGAGTCACTACCCGTCCCTAAGACTTGTTTGCCAGTCGCCGCATTAAAGTTTTGGCTCCAGATGTAAACAAGGCTGCTACCACCGTAGCTGTTGGCACCGACTAAGCCACTGACGACCTGACCCTGGAAATCTTGCCCGTTATTAGCGGTTGGTGTGACATCGGTGACAGTAATCTCCGATGAAGACTCATACCACAGGCAGGAGTAGGGAGAGCTGATCAGATAGGCGCTGAAGCTACTGTTGCCAATGATCAGGTTGCCTTCCGTGTGCATTGCACCATTCCACTGGAAAGGCGGACCGGGGAAGATCTCTAGGTCATTACGGAACCAGGCTCCCCACTTGTTGCCCCGGTTTAGCACCCGGTCTTGCTGAAATTCCAGGGTTGCAAAATTGGTTGCACCGCCTTTGGTGACGCTATCGGGCAGCACAAACGCATCAACCTGGAAGTTCCGGCGCAGGGTTGCTGTATTGCTTGTGTCTTGATACCAGCCACTTTCAACGCTAGACCCACTACTCGAAGCGCCACGACACCCGGCGGCACTGGGAGAGTTACTCAGTGGCCCCGTACGGGCGTAGGGAACAGGCGATCGAGGATCGGTGCCTGCAATTCCTTTCGCTTTGTCTGAATCACTGAGCGCAACCAATCGCTGCCAGCCCTGGGTTACGTTTGTTCCTGTACCCGTATTGGCGGGAATGGTCAGGGCAATTGAGTAGACGATGGTGGCATCTGGCGTACCATCGCCATCGGTATCTGCCCGAAAGCCCCAGGCATTATCAGGGGTGCCATCCCCATTGCTATCGAGTCGACCGGATGCAAAACCGTTTGCTGTTCCCCACGTTTTCTCATCGGGCAGCGTATAAGGGTCATTACCACCCAGAAGCAGTTGCCCTGCCTTTTGTCCGTTAATGGTGGTGGTGCCATCATTCAGCAGCATTGATGCCAGAAAGTCGGATGACGGCACACCGCCTGGGAAACGGCTGTCTTTTGTGGAGTCGAAGAGGAATTCAATTTTGGCACGGGCACGATCGATCGCTGGGGTTGCCGAGTTGTAGATGACACGGTTCTGCGTTTCAGCGATCGTGCGGGTGCTGGTATTGAAGGCGCGATAACTAAGGGCTCCTGCCGTTAGAGCCACCACCAAGATCAGCAACACAGTGGTTGGCAAGACAAAGCCTGATGTGGCTCGTGTTTTGCGGTTAACAACCAGGGCAGCTCGCAACAGCCATGTGACGAGTGCGCGACTCATGCTTCGAGAGAGGCGAGCGACTTGTCTAAAAAGAGTTTGGACAGCCTTGGCTAATTTACGGTCTGACATGATAGCTGCTTCCTGCGACGACGGCGAGAGGTTCGTGGACGGAACTCAAGTAATTAAACGGGCTTACAGAAGGTGATTAAACGGGCTGACAGAAGGCGGAGAGAGGGCGCTCTGCCACGGTATAACGAGATCTCTATACGTGTGAAACGTCAATTTCGTTATATGGGATTAAGTTCTAATCGTTTTGATATAGATGCTCACTGTGCTAACAGTTCAAATAGCCTGTAATCAACCGGGAAGCCACGAGTCCAAACACGACGAAAAGCGGTCATGAGTCAGCAAATCAACGGAGAAACGGGAAAGCAATCAATGCCCCAAACAACCATTCCTACAAACATGCCGTAAGTCACAGTAGAGGCCAATGTCTTATTAAGCGTGTTATGCAGGCTGTTGCTTTATGAAAACTTTACTATCTGACTACAAAGAGATGCACCAATAGTACCCATCTGTTTGCTGCAAGCGATCGTCCGCTGCAAACATTTTTGCTCTCTTGTTGCTGAGTTCAAATTTCTCCTCCAAAGAGATTTTCTAAAAGCAACAATCGGGCAACCAGGAGAGGTCGCCCGACGGGTTCAATACATGCTCTTTGCGAACCGTGTTCATTGTGAGTAGCCTGCCAGCAACTCTAGAAATGGTTCAGATTGATGCCTGCTTCTTTAGCAAAAACGCTAAGGCTCTTGTTCTCAAGCGTTTTAATCGCCTTTGTCGATAGCCGTAGCTTAACCCAGCGGTTGCCCTCAGCCCACCAGACACGCTTCCACTGCAAGTTAGCTTCTTGTAGCTTCTTTGTGCGCCGATGGGAGTGAGAGACGGCATAGGCGTTGTTTGCCTTTTTGCCGGTAAGTTGACATTGACGAGCCATAGCAATCTCCGAGGTGTACGCCTGTAAAATAAACCAACACTCTATTCTATACAAGGATTTGCCTGTGTACAACGAGGTGCTACGCAGGAAGACATCCAGAGAAGGGTTGAGTGGTAATGAACAATTATGATCAGGTGTACCGCAAAAACAACCGTTTGACAGGATTTAAATCACACGCTGGAAGGGACGTTGGGAGAGGGAGGCAAGAGCAGCAGAGGCGTCAGGAGAAGCGTTTTGAGTTGATGCTGCCTGCTCCCGTCTGACCCCTTACCTCTCCCAACGTCCATACCTCTCTCTACATTAAGAAGCGGCGCGATCGGTCAGTTTGGTCAATACGGCATTCGATCGCTCAACAAAGGCTTGCATCCCCTCCGCGTCAAAGCCCTTTTGCGCCATGAGTGCAAGATCATAGACGTGATGACAGATCAGGTTTGCCAATTCCGCAGAAGGAGATTGTCCTTCGTTTTGAATGATGGCACCCTGACTGAGACTCACCAGATTTTGAATCAGTGGGTGGGAGGTATTCACCAGAAGCGTATGCTCTTCTGGAAACTGTACGGCTTGCTGCTGCATGAGTGCGGTCATCTCCTGCATGCGCCGTAGATGCTCTGGCAAGAGTACCATCGCTGGCGGCACACCACTGGCATCACTCGATTTAAGCGCTTCGGTTCGAATGGTGAGCTTGGGTTTATTGAGCGCTTTTTGGAACAACTCTTTGATGCGATCGCTGCGGGTTTGATTGGTCGTGGGGTCAACGATATCGGCTGGCTTATCTTTGTCGATCAGGGTGTCGTCCAAATCGGCATCAACCCGCGAGAATTTCACATCAGGATGTTCGCGCTCCAGGAAGCTGACAAAGTGACTGTCGATGAATGAGTCCATGAACAGAACTTCCAGCCCTTGTTGCTTGTGCAGCTCTACGTAAGTTGTTTGTGCGACTTCATCCGTGCAGTAGAACACGCGATTGGGATGATGCTCTTTGTTGCGCTCCAGATATTCTTTCAGTGTGGTGTAGGGGGTAGAAGAGGCCGAGGACGCGGGGGCGGCAGAGGGAGACGAGGAGACATCTTGCCATGCGTCACCGTCAGCCGATTGAACCTCAACTTTTGGTGTTTCGCTGTCTGCGTCCGATTTGCCGCTCGTTTCACCTAGCTTCGCGGTTGTGCGGTAGATGAGAATATCCTCTACCTGTTTCTTAAACTTGTCGTCGTTGATGGAACCGAACTTGACAAAGGTGCCGAGGTCTTGCCAGCAACGAACATACTCGTCGCGGTTGTCGCGGTAGAGTTCCTTGAGGCGATCGCCGACCTTCTTCGCGATGTAGTCGGCAATGCGACGCACGGTGCGATCGTTCTGCAAGAAGCTACGGGAGACGTTGAGTGGAATGTCTACACTGTCGATGACCCCACGCAGAGGCAGCAGAAACTTGGGAATGACTTCTTCGCAGTTATCGCTGACGAAAACCTGATTGCAGAAAAGTTTGATCTGTCCTTTTGTCGTGTCAACGTCGGGCTTGAGCTTGGGAAAATAGAGAATGCCGTTGACAACGAAGGGATAGTCAGTATTGAGGTGTACCCATAGCAATGGCTCTTCCTGAAAAGGATAGAGGTAGCGATAAAACTCCAGATAGTCCTCTGATGTCAGCGAACTGGGGGATTCTTTCCAGGGTGCTTTCTGGCGATTGATCTGTTCGGGAGCTTTTGGCTCAGCGGGGGCCGGTGGGGTAGCTTCAGCCGTTGTTTCGGTCGTCGTTTCGGTCGTCGTTTCGGCAGGCGCTTCTTTGACGTCTAGCTTGATGGGAACCGGCAGAAAATCACAGTAGGTTTTAATCAACTGCCGGATGCGATACGGCTCCAGATATTCTTGTTCTTCGTCTTGAAGGAAAAGCGTTACCGTGGTGCCACGATCGCTCCGAGTCGTTGAGGCACTCAGTTCAAATTCGGTGGAACCATCACACGACCAATGAACAGGCTCAGCACCTGCTTTGTAGGAAAGGGTATCAATCTCAACCCGTTGCGCCACCATGAAGGACGAGTAGAAACCTAATCCAAAGTGACCAATGATTTGCTGATCGCCAGCCGCCTTGTATTTTTCGACAAATTCTTCTGCACTGGAGAAGGCAACCTGGTTAATATACTGCTTCACTTCATCAGCGGTCATGCCGATGCCTGTGTCAGAAACAGCCAGCGTTTTCTGAGCTTTATCGATCGTGATCACTACTTCGGGTTCGCCCAGGTCTCCCGCTAATTCACCCGAATAGGACACCATTTTGAGCTTTTGGATGGCATCGACAGCGTTAGAAACAAGTTCCCTGAGAAAAATTTCGTGATCCGAGTAAAGCCATTTCTTGATAATGGGGAAAATATTCTCAGTATGAATACTGATATTGCCCTTTTCGAGAACAGTCGTCATAGTGATACTCCAGGTTTCTCTAGCAGATTGATCTCTAGCAGATTGATTTCAGTGGATTGAACGCATCAGGTTGATGGCATGGAAAAAGAGAACCCAGCGTTTGCTGGCTGTTGTTCTCGATTGTACTGAGAGGTTTGTCTGACTTGCAGATGCGGATTTCCCTACCTAAAGAGAGATGGAAAAGCAGGGGAGGGGTGAAAGTTTTGAGTTTTGAGTTTTGAGTTAAGTCAGTTTTTAGTGGTTGGTTTTTAGTGGTTGGTTTTTAGCGCTGGAACAAGCACTGCCTTTTCTCTCGTTCTAACCACTTTTCTTGCATGCCCTTTCTGGTATGCCTGTAAGGCTTTAAGGGCTATACAACAAACAACCAAAAACCTTTCTGCCCTCTGCCCTCTGCCTTCTGCCCTCTGCCTTCATCCGGCATGGGTATAAAGCTGCATCACATCGGCGATCGCCATGCGGGATTGCGCACCTAACGTGAGGGGTGAGGTGTGTCCCCGATTGAGGTGATCGGCGGCCGCACAGGCGATCATGGCGGCATTATCAGTGCAGAGCTGTAGGGGAGGAAAGAGGACGCGCAGGTTGTATGGCTGAGCTGCGGCCTGCAGGTGTTGTCGTAAGCCACTGTTTGCTGCAACGCCACCCCCAACGGTGATCGTCGTCAGACCATAGTCGAGAGCACAGGCGATCGCGCGTTTAGTCAATGCTTTCGCAACGGTTTCTTGAAAGCTGGCTGCGATGTCGTCTACCGGGAGCGATTCAGTTTCCTGCTGTAGCTTTTGGGTGAGCCTGAGAACGGCCGTTTTTAAGCCGCTGAAGCTGGAGTCGTAACGATGGATGCCCCCTGCTGGCAGCGAAACCTGCCCTTCGGGTAGGGAAAACGCTTTGGGATTGCCTTTTTGGGCGAGTCGATCGATGACAGGCCCACCGGGATAGCCCAGATCCATCAACCGCGCCACTTTATCAAACGCTTCACCCACGGCATCATCGCGGGTTTGTCCTAGCGTTTCGTAGTGACCGCAGTCTTTCACGTAAATCAGGCTGGTGTGCCCCCCGGAAACTAGCAAACAGAGAAAAGGTGGTTGCAAATCAGCCGCTGTTAAATAAGAGGCATAGATGTGCCCCTCTAGGTGATGCACGCCAATCAGGGGTTTTTGGTGCAATAACGCTAATGTTTTAGCAGTGGTGAGACCAACAAGCAACGCACCTACCAGACCAGGCGCACAGGTCGCTGCAATGCCGTCAATATCAGTCCAATCAAGGGCAGCCTCTTGAAGTGCCTGAGCGATTGCCTCATTCACAATTTCTACGTGCTGACGTGAAGCCACTTCTGGCACGATGCCACCGTAGGGCTGATGAATCGCAATTTGCGATGAAACAATACTACTCAAAACTTTACGATCGTTCACGATCGCTACCGCTGTTTCGTCACAACTTGTTTCAATCGCCAAAACCGTCGCCATTTGCTGGTACCTTTTTGAAGGTATGAACTTGAAGGTATGAACTGCCTCTTGTAGCTTAGACTGCATCAGGGGTCGCTTCAAACGGCACGATGCTATCTTCTTTAGTCAATCGACCGTTGCAAGACCTCTAAACTGTTTTACACAAGCGGTTTGTGCGAAAGATTTTGTGCTTTGTTTTGTGCGTTTTGTAATTTAAAGAAGGGAAACAATTCCATGCAACGGTTGTTTGCTCTAGTGCTCGTCGTAATGCTCTGGTTCGGGTTTGTCTCCATCCCACCAGCTCAGGCTTCTAACTTAACACCTTGTAAAGATTCTGCCGCGTTTGCCCAGCGAGCGAAAGATTCAATCAGTGCTACCGCGAAGCAGCGCTTTGATTTCTACGCTAATTCTGGCGTTTTGTGTGGCGAGGAAGGGCTGCCTCATCTGGTAGTCGATCCAACTGCCGCTCATGCAGGCGAGTTTGCGATTCCAAGTATTCTCTTTCTCTATATTGCAGGCTGGATTGGCTGGGTTGGTCGTGCGTACCTGCAAGCCGTCAAGAAAGGATCATCTCCTGAACAGGATGAAATCATCATCAACGTTCCACTGGCGCTCAAGTACGCGCTTTCTGGCTTCGCTTGGCCTTTAGCTGCAATCAAAGAGTTCACGACTGGTGAACTTACAGCGAAAGATGATGAGATCCCTGTTTCCGTTCGCTAGTTTAGCGTTGCCATTTGGGCGTTAAAGAGTGCCGCCGCTTCCGTCGGACGTCCCTAACGTCTAAAAGCAAACGGTTGTAGATCGAGAGTCGAGTTTCAGTTCTCAGGAGAACACTTTATGCAATATTTTCTCAAGTACCTTTCGACGGCTCCTGTCATTCTTACCGCGTGGTTGGTTATTACTGCCGGTATTCTCATTGAGTTCAATCGCTTCTTCCCAGATTTGTTGTTCCATCCGATGCCTTAGAGCGATTGGTTCAGCGATCGCGGTCTGTAGACCAGAAGTGATCAGGTAATTTGAGTTGAGGGGGTGTGATCCTATCTGATCGCGCCCCTCACTTTTTGGCTGCTGAGTTTTCTGCCGCTGAGCCATTTGGTCATTGCCGAAACTGATTTCTGAACCGTGTAGCCGCTCGTCAAGCGCGAGATCGTTAGTACACGATCGTCGATGCTGCTGAATGCATTCAACGCAACATCTAGCAGGCCAACTTCGATCTAAAATCTGGATGATTCGATGTTTACCGCATTACACCAATTGAGGGTGTGTACAGCTATCGTGTGAGGCAAGAGGATTATGGCAGCAAGCAAGTCTACCCATCAATCCAACGGTGCAAGCCAAAGCAACCAGCGCCAGGTTATAACGGAGCGATCGTCCACTCTATTGCCCTTCGTGACGCCATCCTTTCTCTTTGGAGTTGGCGATCCCCAGGAAGGAAATTTAGCCACGCCAATTAACAGTTCCAGGTTTACCCGTTGGTTTATTAATCAGTTACCCGCCTACCGTCAAGGGCTCTCTCCTTTTCAAAGAGGGTTACAGATTGGGCTATCGCATGGCTTCTGGCTATTGGGTCCCTTTGTCGCGCTGGGGCCGTTGCGGGATACAGGTTGGGCACTGTTTGCCGGGTTGTTTTCCACAATCGGCGTTGTAGCTATTGCAGTGCTTGCCCTATCAGCCTATGCAGCCAGTGCCCCGCCGCCACCGATCGCAACTTTGACGACTCCTCAACCACCAACTGATCTAAGTACACCTCAGGGTTGGAACGCTTTTTCCCGTGGCTTTTTATATGGCGGCATGAGCGGTGCTGTTTTTGCAGCTGTTTTGCTCTTTATTTACACACTGTGAGGATCTGACTGTAAAGAACTGCTAGCGCAAGCGGTTTATACAGTGCTTTTCTTTTCAAGACCCTGATTGTGCTGGTAGAGCAAACTCTTGCTGACGATCTAGAGTTGTACTCCTTAGCATTAGCAGGCAGCAGTGGCAAACAACGTTTCCTCAATGCAATCAAGTGCCTTCGCAAAGTCATCATTGACAATACAAATATCGAACTCGTCGGCAGCTTCGATTTCAGTTCGTGCCGTTTGAAGGCGGCGGGCGATCGCGTCCTCGCTATCCTGTGCCCGACTGCGGATGCGATATTCCAATTCTAAAAGGGAGGGTGGCAGAATAAAGATTTGGAGCGCGTCTGGAAAAGTTTTGCGAATCTGGCGTGCGCCCTGTAGCTCAATTTCCAAAATGACCCGTCTACCTCGACGAATTTGTTCCTCAACAGCATGACGAGGGGTGCCGTAAAGGTTGCCAGCAAACTCTGCCCATTCCAGCAATTCTCCCTTGGCTACCATGCGCTCAAACGCAGTACGGGTGACGAAGTAGTAGTTCTTACCATCAACTTCTCCAGGGCGTGGCGCTCGCGTTGTCACCGATACAGAAAGATACAAGTCTGGATGGCGCTGCATGAGCGATCGCAGAAGCGTACCTTTACCGACTCCGCTTGGTCCTGTCAACACAATCAATGCGCCCATATCCCCTTCCTACTCTCAGTAACAGTGACGGTCAGTAACAATGGCGATCAGCTTCGTGATGTTAATAATTCTTTATCATTCCCTTCATCTTCAACTACAGCATCCCTTTCTGGCAACACAAATGTAAAGGCTAGATGGTCGCGATCGGTTGAATCGCTGTTGTTGAAGACTTCATCATGCCACTTGACAGGGATCTAGAAGCCCAGGCACCGCATGAATGGCTTCAATAAATAGCGTCCAATGGTGCAGATGCTGCCTAATCACCGCTTTGCGTGTCTTTGCTGACGATGAATCGGTTGGCGACGGTTTCTGGTTGAATGGCTGACAGAATAACATGCCCGGAGTCAGTGATGATCACTGCGCGTGTTCGACGGCCATAGGTGGCATCAATTAACTGCTTGCCGTCTCGTGCGTCACTGATGATACGCTTGATGGGGGCAGATTCTGGACTGACGATGGCAATCACCCTGCTGGCAGAGACGATATTGCCAAACCCGATATTGATGAGCTTAATGTCCATAAGGACTGAAGGCTGGGGTAGGAGGGCAAGCGATCGCAACCTAGTCTTCTATCCTAGTTCACAAAAAAAGTGCGTCACCAGGTCAAATTGCTGAAAATTGACTGACCCGATCACCGTCTTCTGCGCAAGCTTTCGTTCCCTCTCACACCTCACCTCTCTTGCAACCTGTTGATTTTACTGCCCTCATTGCGATCGGCGCCGAACTGCGAACCGATTGGTTGCCTGCCCGGTTAGAACAGGTTTACCAGCGCGATCGTCATACGGTTTATTTGGGCTTACGTACCCTCCAGAAACGTGCCTGGTTGTTGCTTTCCTGGCATCCTCAAGCAGCGCGGCTGTGCGTCGGCGAGGCACCCCCCCGGTTGCCCGATACGTTTACCTTCAGCCAGCAGTTGAAGCATCAATTAGGTAACTTGGCCCTGGTGGCGATCGAGCCGATTGCACCGTGGGAGCGGGTTCTTGATCTCCAATTTGCCCAGCGCCCGGGAGAACCCGCGCTATGGCATCTCTACGTGGAGATTATGGGGAAGTACAGCAATGTTGTTCTGGCAAATCAGGATAACCAGATTGTGACAGCGGCCCATCAAGTCAGTGCCCAACAATCGAGCGTCCGTCCTATTCAAACAGGCGATCGGTATGAGTTGCCGCCACCCTTAACGGATACGATGCCGACGCTGTCAGAATCCTTCGAGCGGTGGCAGGAGCGAATCAGCCTGGTTCCTGGTCCGCTGCGACGTACCTTACAGAAAAACTATCGCGGTTTGAGTTCCGCGCTCACGCTGTCGCTGATTCGGGTTGCAGAACTTAACCCTGACCAATTCACAGATAGCCTGAGCAGCGCTGACTGGCAACGGTTGTTTCAACGCTGGCAAGAGTGGCTGCAAGCGTTGACCAACGAGGTCTTTCAGCCTGGGTGGACAGTGGACGGCTACACCGTGCTTGGGTGGGGCATGACGCAACCGGTTGACCGGGTACAAACGGTGATCGATCGCTATTACACGACCCAGCTTGAACAGCAAGAATTTGTCCAGCTTCGCCACCAACTTACTCAAAAGCTCCATAGCATCCTCGAAAAGCTGCGCGTGAAAGCAACGGTTTTTCAAACGCGGTTAGAACAATCGGATGGGGCCGACCACTACCGTGAGCAAGCTGATCTGCTGATGGCTAACCTGCATCACTGGCAATCGGGTATGTCGGCCATTACGCTCCCTGACTTTACAACCGAGCAGCCGATCACGATTGCCCTTAACCCGGAAAAAAATGCTGTACAAAATGCCCAGGCGTTCTATAAGCAACATCAGAAGCTGAAGCGTGCTCGCCATGCGATCGCGCCGTTGCTGGCAGATGTGAATGCTGAAATTCATTACTTAGAGCAGGTTGAAGCGTCGATCGCCGAATTAGCAACCTATCGAACGGCAGAAGACCTGAACACCCTCGATGAAATTCGTGATGAGCTGATTCAACAGCAGTATTTGCAGGACCCAGAGTATCGCAACGCGAACCTGACCTCAGCAGACACGCAAAGCCATCCCTATCGCTATACAACTCCCAATGGTCTTGAAGTGCTTGTGGGACGGAACAACCGCCAGAATGATCAACTCACCTTCCGGACGGCGGGAGATTACGACCTTTGGTTTCACACCCAGGAAATTCCCGGCAGCCACGTTTTGCTGCGGTTGATGCCGGGGACAGTGCCAGAGGCGATCGACTTACAATGCGCGGCGAATCTGGCGGCCTACTATAGTCGTGCCCGTCAGAGTGAGCAGGTGTCCGTCATCTACACCGAACCGAAGCATGTCTATAAACCCAAGGGCGCTAAACCAGGAATGACTGTTTATAAGCATGAGCAAACCCTGTGGGCACAACCACGGCAGGGTGAGCAGTGGATCGCACAGCAGATGAAGGGAGATGGAGGACAGTAAGGACGGAGGAAGAGAGCTGTCGATGACAGGCGATGGTTATTCGCAAAAGTAAAAGTAAATGTTATCGATCGTGCCATCTCTCATCAGGAAGATTTAAAATGGTAGAGCGTGAATTTTTATGAAAAATTGTTTGTGTATCTTGCTACAATAAGGTCGAAACGAGGGAATACTAAAAATTAGTAACCCGCTGTACGTTTGGGAACGCGCAGCTTGTTTCTTCCAATTTGAGAGAGCAACGTATTCGATTGTCCGACCAGCCTTTGCGCTGGTCTTTTTTTATGGCAGAGCGATTCCCACCAGCACGCCGACCGGCGATCGCCCCTGTAGTTTATAGTGACACCAGGCAAACAGAGTTCAGGCTCTAAGTAGATTGCGGGTAAGCAGTTGTGGCATTGAAGTATGCGCTGGTGCATGAATGGCTCACGCCACTGGCAACAGGCGGTTCCGAACTGGTTGTGCAGGAGATTCTTAAGGGTGTGGATGCTGATGTCTACGCGCTGATTGACTTTGAATCGACGAATCCTGAGAGTTACCTGTTTAAGCGCCGGATCGGCACAACGTTTTTGCAGCATTTTCCGCTTGCTCGTAAAGGTGTACAGAAATATCTGCCGCTCTTGCCGTTGGCGATCGAGCAACTTGATCTGCGTGGCTACGACGTGATTCTGTCGTCCTCCCATGCGGTTGCGAAAGGCGTCCTTGCGGGGCCTAACCAACTGCACATCTGCTACTGTCATGCTCCTATGCGCTATGCGTGGGACATGACCTTCGATTACTTACACAGCAGTACGGCTGGTCGCGGGGTTCAGGGGTGGTTCACCCGCTATTTACTGCACCGCTTGCGTCAGTGGGATGTACTGTCGGCGAATCGGGTCGATTATTTCATTGCCAACTCACGCCATACGGCTCGGCGGATTTGGCGCTGCTATCGTCGCCCTGCCGAGGTGATTTATCCGCCTGTGAATACTGAACGGTTTCGCTTTGAGCCACAGAAGCAGGATTTTTATGTCACCGTTTCGCGGTTGGTGAGCTACAAAAAAATCTCCCTGATTGTCAAAGCCTTTAACCAGTTGGGCTACCCGCTGATTGTCATTGGCGAGGGACCGGAACTTAAGCAAATTCAGCAGCTTGCCCGATCGAATGTGCAGGTCTTGGGCTGGCAACCGGATGGAGTTGTCGAACAATATATGGCACAGGCAAAAGCGTTTGTTTATGCTGCCTTTGAGGATTTTGGTATTGCTCCTGTAGAGGCGCAGGCGTGTGGTACGCCTGTCATTGCTTACGGATTGGGGGGAACTTTAGAGACGGTACATGATGTCAATGAATACAGTGAGCTGGGCACAGGCGTACTTTTCTATGAGCAGACTGAAGCGGCGATTGTTGATGCCGTGAAATCGTTTGAACGGTATCAAACAGTACTAAATCCAGCGGTTGCGCGATCGCATGCCCTTTCCTTTAGTCCTGATGTCTTTCAAACCCGTTATCAAACTTTTTTGAATCGATGTCGTCAGGAATTTCAGGAACGCATCTCACCCTAAAACGAGCAACCAAGAGACAGTAATCAGACGAAAAATGCCCACGAGACAGGTGTTTAGCGTTTTTTGCCCGCTTCATAGCCGCTGCTTGAGTGCCTTTAATTACCTCTTGCTAACAGTGCAATCAGTTTTGTTTTTAAACTGAATTGGCACTAAAGGCTATGTAGATGGAGTGAGTGGCTTTATGATAATGACTGTGTGGTGTGGATGTGTGAAGGAGTAAAATGACTGCCGAAAGCCAATTAATCTCTGGCAAAACAATTCGTGCATTCTTCAAACGTGGTTTTGTACCACTGTTGGAGCCTGCCCTCGATGGAGCGATCGCCAAACGGCTGTTTGATGTTGTATTTTCCCTGACGATTCTGATTGTTTTTGCCCCGGTTTACCTGCTGCTCATTGTTTTGATTGCGCTCAGCTCTCGCGGCCCTGTCTTTTACATCCAAAAGCGCGTCGGTAAGAACTATAAACCGTTTGGTTGTATAAAGTTCAGAACGATGGTGCGCAATGCGGATGAGGTGCTGATGGAAATGATGGAAACCTCGCCTGGTTTGCGTCAGGAGTTTAAAGATAATTTCAAGCTGCGACGTGACCCCCGCATTACTCGCATTGGTCGGTTTTTGCGCATTACGAGTTTGGATGAATTTCCACAGTTCTTAAATGTGCTGAAAGGCGATATGAGCGTAGTAGGCCCCAGGCCAGTCGTCACGGAAGAGTTAGAACGGTATGGCAAGTATGCCGATCGCGTCTTCAGCATCCGTCCAGGCATTACTGGTTTATGGCAGGTCTCGGGACGCAACGATATCCCGTACCCCAGACGCGTTCAGATTGATGTTTACTACGTCAATTTCCGCAGCTTCTTAATGGATCTGTGGATTGTTTCGAAGACGATCGGAGTCATTCTTTTTCCAAAAGATAACGGAGCTTATTGATTGCGGCGAGGCTGAGATGATTTCTCATCAGTGGTCTCATCAGTGGTAGTCACAACTCCATCGTTTTATGAATGCAGCTCTCAGCCTCGCCGCAGAGATCCTTACGAGCGTTGTCTAATGTCGTCGTTTCTAGCTGCCTTCAAATCGATTGCTCTCCTGCTGACTCCCAAGCGCTTAGCCATTCTTGAGGCTATTCTCATTGGTCTTGTGGCAGCGCTTGCAGCGGTTCTTTTGCGACAAAGTATTTATTGGTTAGGTGGCTGGCGGCTCAAAGAGGCGCTCATTCTGCCAATTTGGTTGCTGATACCAGCACTTGGGTTGGCGGGTGGGTTTTTTGTTGGTTTTCTGGTTGAACGGACCGCTCCAGAGGCATTTGGAAGTGGTGTACCGCAAGTAAAAGCCGCTCTGGCATACGTGCCGATCGCGCTGAACTTGCGGGTAGCGGTTGTAAAGCTCGTCAGCACAACCCTTGCGCTTGGCTCTGGGTTTGCGTTGGGGCGCGAGGGGCCGACGATTCAGATTGGTGCTGCATTGGCAGCCCAGTTAAGCCGATGGTTGCCTGCGTCGCCAGAACATCAGCGCCAGTTGATCGCTGCGGGTGCGGCCGCTGGTCTGGCAGCGAGTTTTGATGCGCCGATCGCGGGCGTGATGTTCGTGATTGAAGAACTGCTCCAAGACTTCTCCCATCTGACGCTTGGAACCGCGATTCTGGCCTCGTTTATCGGCGGTGTTACCTCGCGTGTTCTGGCCGGCCCAAACCTTCACCTGGGCGTCAATCCCCTGAACTATCACGCCAGCCTTTCGCTGCTAGAAATTCCCTTTTTTCTGGTGTTGGGTGGACTGACCGGGGTGTTTGCGACGCTCTTTAACCACGGCATTCTCTACAGCATCCGTTGGAGTCGTCGGACGCTGCGAGTAAGCCCTAAGTGGCGCATTGGTCTGGCTGGTCTAGTGTCAGGTACCGCGATTGCGCTTCTGCCTGTCGCCTTTCGAGATAGTTATTCGCTGGAGGTGTTTCTCACTACGGGGCACGCAGATTGGCGTATGGCAGCGTTTGCCTTTGTGGTGCAGTTTGGCTTGACGATGGTTGCCTGTGGTGTGGAAGTACCGGGGGGATTATTTGTTCCCAGTATGATTTTGGGTGCATCGTTGGGGCAGTTGGTGGGTTTGGCGAACAGTGCTCTTCTCGGTGGTGACCCTGTGCTGTATGCCTTGACAGGTATGGGTGCCTTTTTGGGGGCGTCTGCGAGAGTGCCCATCACCGCGATCGTGATTGTCTTTGAAATCACGACTAACTTTAATCTGGTACTGCCGCTGATGATCAGCAGTGTGACCGCCTATCTGATTGCTGAGCGGCTGTTTCCAGGCTCTATCTATACGCATCTGCTGGAGTTAAAGGGCATTCGGATTGAACCAGAAGTGGTGCAGGATGGTCTTTGGGCAAGACTCACTGCCGCCAACGTCATGCAGCAAAAAGTTGAGACTCTCAGCAGTCAGATGGCGCTTGATGAGGTGGTGCAGGCCTTTGCCCGATCGCACCATCGTGGTTTTCCCGTTGTGGATGATAGCCGACTGGTGGGGATTGTCACACTGACCGATCTAGACAAAGTGGCTCAGCGGCAGCTACCCAATACTGCTGTCTTAAAAGACATCATGACGCCACAGCCGATCACGGTGAGTCCATCGGACACGCTGAGTCATGTTCTCTATCTTTTATCGCGCTACAAGCTCTCTCGCCTGCCAGTAACGGAACATCGCAAACTTGTGGGGATCATTACTCGTAGCGATATTTTACAAGTTGAATCCGATCAGCTACGAGGTGGGGGCGATCGCTTGGGCTCGCGGGCAGAACCATCCTATGTCGTCTATCAAACGCGATCGCCTGCCACAGGTCGGGGTCGTCTGCTGTTGCCGCTGAGCAACCCTCAAACGACAGACCGCATGCTGAAGCTTGCCTTTGCGATTGCGCAGGAGCGCAACTACGAAATTGAGTGTTTGCAGGTGATTCCTGTACCGCGTCATAGTTCACCAGCCGAAGTACCTGTCAACACAACATTGAGTCGTCGTCTGTTAAAACAGGCCGTGCGGCAAGGAATGGCGCAGCGCATCCCAGTGCATACGCAGATTCGAGCAGCACAAAGCATCGATCAGGCGATTTTGGAAACCATTGCCGATCGTCACATTGACTTGTTGCTGATGGGCTGGAAAGGCAAAACGTCCACACCCGGACGCATTTTTGGTGATGTGGTCGATACGATGATTCGTCAAGCTGGCTGTGATGTTGTACTCGTCAAGCTTGCCGAAGACCGCGACCAGCTTCCAGCCAAGGGCGTACTTTCTACGGCAGCATCGTCACACCGGGAGGGACACCGGGGGATGATGTTAAACCGCTGGTTGCTTCCGATCGCCGGTGGCCCCAACTCTCAACATGCGCTTCAACTACTGCCTGCGCTTGTCACCCTCAGCCACAAGCCTGAAATTCGCCTCTGCCAAGTCTTTCATCCCTCAGAAACGTCATTTAGCCCGGGCTTGCTAGAAGAAGATGCACGCTTTCTCAAGCAAAAACTTCAGACAACGGTGATCACTCTGCCCGTTTGTGCAAATTCAGTCACAGAGGCAGTTGTTGATATGGCGCAGAAAGACCAGTGTGACGTGATTGTCGTAGGTGCAAGCCGAGAGGGACTGCTGCAGCAAGCTATTCAAGGTAATATACCGGAAACCATTGCACGGGATTGCGATTGCACCGTTATTTTGGTGCGGAAGGCGATTGTTGAGGCTTCCTAGTGTTGCGGCTTCCCAAAGCCACCTCAGACAGGCAGATGATTGAGCTAGCTACAACCTTGAGTCGTATCTTTCCTCAGTCCTCCCGTCAGTCATTACAGCTCTATCATTGCGGCTTCTGCGCACCTCTTTGCCAAGCTCTGTCGTCAGGTAGGTGCTCTAAATTACATCCAAAGCGCTTTAAGACCTTTTGTTGGCATCGGCTCAGCTACTGGAGAGGTGATCCCACAGGGGGTGAACTGAAAGCTCGATTCTGCGACTGCCCGATCGTCCTCTAGAGAACCGTTGGCCCCCTGACTCACAGGACAACGTTCAGCGGCTAAAGGATCTGACTGCTCTGATGCTTGCATCGCAGCGAGCGTTTTTTGCTGCCAAACCATAATATCCTCAAAATTTTCCCATCCTGGAGAAAACGGTGGGATCGCCAAGGCGCAGGCAGTCCAGGTACCTTGAACTGCTACATTAAGCTGCTGACAATGCCCCCCACGTCGTCCTTCCGGCTCATAATAGCGACAGCGCCGACAAACGGACGTTTGAGAATGAGAGGTTTTCATAAAAAGAAAAATTTGAAAGCGTTATTAGAATCATTCTGAAGTCAACTATTTACTTAAAATTGGCTAACAAAACTCTAAGGACTTGATGCTGCGCCCATCTACGCGGTTTAAAGAGCAAAAGGGCTTTTAGATTGTCTTCATTTTTATGAAATCAAGAGCAACATCTTTAATAGTGGCCTTGGTCAAAGCCCTTCATAAAAGGCCTGTTTTGGGCGAAAAAAAGCTAGGGATCACACGAATCTAGCCTTGATGTTCCAACGAAATGTATGCACGGTTGCACCAAGCTAGCCCAAACAATCCTTCCGTGAGTACCGTGGATTTAAGGAACTTATTGCCTGCTGTAAGCGCTTTTGGCAAGCTGCGATCGTTGAGATGCAACAATCAACATGTCTGAACTAACCGCTCATATCAGGTGGTATCAGTCCACCGAATGACCTTTCTCTACTAATGACAACGCGCGAGGAATCGTTCTCAAAGTTGCGATGTGGTGAGTGCTTACTCTTGCCATTGTTTCGTAGCGCAAAGAGAGCACACAGCCCAGCGCTTTAATTCACCGGGTGGTGTGGGGCACTGGCACTGTGGACAGCAGGGCATATTTTCTGCCCGCGATCGCATTAAACTACGCCAATGCTGAAAGGCCAGCAATGGATCGGTGAGTGCTTCGGGACGCTGTACACCCACGAAGCGGACGGCATTGGCCATGCGACTGGGATGTTGCTGCCAAAGCTGAGTTTGCAGGTCAGCGCTGAAGGATGCCTGAGGACCTTCTTGCCATTGAGCGCTAGAGAACCGGATATCAACGAGAGACGAGCCCAGGATGGCGTTGAGCTTTGCCAAAATGCGTTGACGCTCAAACACTAAATTCTGAGCCCATGCTGCGCTTGAAGTTGCCACCTTTAGTACATGATTAGAAACGGAGAGTGGGCGTGTTTGCACCGCCACAACCGGACCTACTGCTTCAACCCAGGCACGGAGCAGGCGCTGTGAATATTGCTGACCATGGGTATGATAGCGATCGCCCAACTGACCCAGCACGTGTTCGATAGACTTAAAAGACATAGCGTCAATAAACCATGAAAGAGGTGCAGAAGCGCGTAAAAAAGTGTATAACGTTAGCTCAATGTCTGTCTCAAAAGGCTGCCGATCGGTGATACTAAACGGCAAGGCATCTACTACGGTTGGGGTCAGTATAGTCTAGGGATAAGGTTAAGTTCAGAATGCCACTCCGTCCACATCGGCGATGACAGCTCTTGCGGGCAGGGCTGCAAGGGGTGCCCAGCGATTTAGAATCAGTCGAAACGATTCAGGGCCGCTTTCGCTCAAACATACATTTGCTTAACAAACGAAACTTAATCAGCGTCTTGGTAGGAGGTGCGAAGTGCGTCAAAGTTCCAGAGTTGAGTCGTCAACCCCATCATCTCTAGCAACTGGACTGCATCCAGTGTTGAGCATCACCCTGGCAAATCTAGATATTCAACTGGAAGATGAGTTGGTGCGCTATCGGCGGCACCGTACCGGCACACGCCGTGGTGTTCCTCAAGCTGGACGTAAGTCATCATCCCATCAGCTTGATCTCATTTCAGTGGCCGCTACGGCAACCCAAAGCAGTGCCGCTGCACCCTCTTCACCAGCGCTTGATGAACGCCTGACGAATGTCACCGAACCGACGATCGCGCCGGATATCTATAAACCAACTCCTGCCTTTACGGCACAGCCACAACCCTTTGATGCTGCAATCGCCCTCCGCAATGAGCATTTGGCGATCGACACTGGAGCGGCAGATCCCGCAACCCGGCCTGCGGGCGGCAATGATGTTCATGCCCTCGCCCATCCTCAGCCACCCGGTTTGGATGATTATTTAGAATCTTCTGAAGAATTGCTTCGTAGTCTTGCTGATGAGCAAGCCGAGGTGCAAGCCGAACGAAGCTTCATGAAGAGCTTACTTACACCGCTAGGGTTGGGCTCCATGCTCCTGTTGCTGCTCTCTAGCGCCATGTTTGGGTATGTCATTATGAATCCCTCGAGCATGGGCTGGTTGGCTCAACGTCATCCCTCCACAGGTGCTTCTCTTGGTCAAGGGTCGGGCACTGTAGGACTGGCACCACAGCCCGATCTGGCTAAGCGTGAACTGCCAGAGTTGAATTTGAACAACCTGGGAACCGTTAATGTGAGTCCTGGTTCCTCATCGGTTTCGACAGCTACACAAGCGGCATCTGCTTCAGCCAAGAAGCCAACGGACACAACCGCCAAACCTTCAACTGTCGATCGGCCCAGTACTACAGCCGCTCCTGCATCAACTCAGGCTCCTATTCCTGCCGTGACCTCGGACTCTAGCCGCGCCTCGTCTGCCCAGCTTGTCAGACCCCAACCAGCCACCGCGCCTAGCCGTCCAACGCCATCCCGGTCGATCGTTCCCTCCCGAACGGCTGCTGTCGCTCCTGTTCGTCCTGCCCCAGTTGCCAATCCTTCCTCGACTGCCAGCAACAACGAAGCCAGCACCAGTTCCTATCAGTACAAAGTGGGCATTCCCTTTGAGAATGACCAAACGTTAGAAAATGCTCGCAAAGTAGTACCAGATGCGTTTGTGCGTACCTTGCCTGATGGTCGGACGATCGTCCAGGTTGGTGCTGCTCGTAGTGAATCTGAAGTGAAAGCAAGCATGCAAGGACTCCGTGACCGAGGGCTTCCTTCTGCTGAAGTCTACAAGCGGTAAGAGGTGGGAACCGGAAAGGTACGGTAGGATTGAGAAAAGTTTTGAGTTCAGAATGCCAGGGCTTGGGACTCACGGCCTACTTGGCCTCAAACCTGAGTTCTCAACCTGAATGACCTTCAACCACACTATCTCCGGAGAGCATCATGGGACTTTTTGACCGGATCATGCGGGTGATTCGCGCCAATCTAAATAGCTTGGTGAGTGGTGCTGAAGATCCGGAGAAAATTCTGGAACAAGCGGTAATGGATATGCAGGAGGAGTTAATCCAACTGCGCCAAGCCGTTGCTCAGGCGATCGCTACCCAAAAACGTACTGAGCGCCAGTGTTCCCAAGCACAAACAACGGCGGACGAATGGTATCGTCGAGCGCAACTAGCCCTTCAAAAAGGAGATGAAGGCCTGGCGCGCGAAGCTTTAACCCGTCGTAAATCCTATCAAGATACGGCTGAGGCGATGCGATCACAGATTGAGCAGCAGGCTACGATCATGACGCAGCTCCGGCAAAACATGATGAAGCTAGAGAGCAAAATCTCTGAAGCAAAAACGAAGAAGGATCTGTATATTGCCAGAGCCCGGTCTGCAAAAGCTTCACAGCAGATCAATGAAATGATGGATCGTGTTGGTACAGGGAGCGCGATCGCCGCCTTTGAGCGCATGGAAGAAAAGGTTTTGCAGCTTGAGGCCCAATCGGAAGCGGTCGCCGAATTAGGGACAGATGACCTGGAAAAGCGGATTGCTGCCCTTGGTGAAGCCGACGATGTTGAAGCCGAACTCGCAGCCATGAAAAATCAAATTGGCGGCAGCTCCTCAACGGCTCAATTACCGTCCAGCCCTGCACCAACCCGCACCGAAACCGATCCAGAACTGGACAAACTGCGTCAGCAAATTCGAGAACCTTAAGTAATTAAAAGCGTTCCGGTACAAGTGAACCTCACTTGTACAAATTGTTCTGGCGGTTAAGCGATCGCTGTATAAACCTGGCATGTTCTGGGCAACCTATGGTTAGATTCGCGCTGGAGAGAAGGGAATGCACATGGTGGCAGCAGGTACAAAGTATCGATTGGTGACGAGAAGTGACTTTGATGGGCTTGTCTGTGCTGTTTTGCTGAAAGAACTGGACATCATTGATGACATCAAATTTGTCCACCCCAAAGATATGCAAGACGGCAAGATCGAAATTACAGAGAACGATATCACGACCAATTTGCCCTACGTTGAAGCTGCACACCTGGTCTTTGACCATCACTCTAGTGAAACGATTAGAAATCAAAGCCAGAAAGAAAACTACATTATTGATCCAAAGGCTCCTTCGGCAGCCAGGGTAGTGTATGAGCATTTTGGTGGGCAGCAACGGTTTCCAAACATTTCGCCACTGATGATGGCTGCTGTTGACAAGGCAGACTCAGCTCAGTTTTCGGTAGAAGAAATTCTTAATCCAACAGGCTGGACCTTACTAAACTTTTTGATGGATGCCAGAACCGGATTAGGGCGATTTAAGGAATTTCGCGTCTCAAATTACACCCTAATGATGCAGCTCATTGAAAGCTGTAAAACGCAATCGATCGACGACATTCTTGCCTTACCAGATGTTCAGGAACGAGTCGATTTATACCTTGAACAAGAATCCCGCTTCAAAGCTCAAATTCAAGCATGCGCCACGGTATATAACAATCTTGTTGTGCTTGATCTGCGTAATGAAGAGGTGATTTATGCGGGCAATCGCTTCATGGTTTACGCCCTCTTTCCCAAATGTAATATCTCGATTCACCTCATGTGGGGACGCCAACAGCAAAATACGGTTTTTGCCACAGGCAAATCCATTTTTAACCGGACTTCTAACACCAATATTGGTGAACTCATGCTGAAGTATGGTGGTGGAGGACATGCCAATGCAGGCACCTGTCAGGTTGATAATGATCAGGCAGATGCAACGCTCCAAGCTCTGATTGCACAAATCACGGCAGACGGTTGAGCTAAATGCTATTTCTTGAGTGTGGGCACATCGCTGGCGATCGAAGGCTCTTTTCGTGCTGCTTCCGCATGCAGAGGGTCGACATGGGCGATCGCGTCTGATGCATGGGTTGTGGTTTCATCTCCGGTTGTAGTCAAGCTCTCCGAATGAGCAGACCGCGCTCCACGAGACGATCGCACGGCCACAAGAATATTTTTGACCACTACGGCGGTGGGCACTGCCACAATCACACCCAGCAGTCCGCCAACACGGGCTCCGGTCAAGATCGAGACGAAGATCCAAACCGGATTAAGCCCGGTGACACTGCCAAGAACACGAGGGGCAACTAAATTTTCAAGAATCTGTTGCACGATCAGTGAAGCCGCCAAAACCTTAACGCCTAAGCCAATATCTCGTAAAGCAACCAGCAGTGTGACCAGCGCAATACCAACTGAACCGCCAAACGGTACGAGCGCCATCGCGCCGATCGTCAACCCAAACAGCAGCCCGAAGGGAACGGCCAACCACAGGAAGATGAGGGTCAAAATCGATCCCATGCAGGTTGATAGGATGAATTGACTTAAGAAGTAATTTTGGAAGCTGAGGCGAAGTGTCTCTGAAAAAGGCTTTCGTACTTTTGCGGGTAGCCACTCGACCAGGCTTTCCCACAGCAAATCGCCATTTTGCAGCAGGTAAAAGGTCAACACCAGCGTTAAGAGGACATCGAGCAAACTGGTCACTGTGAAAACAGCAACGCTCAAGGCCTGTGCTGCAATCAGTTGCAGTTGACTTTTCAGGCGATCATTCACCTGCTCTGCCAGCAGGCTCAAATCAAGCGGTAGATTTGCCCCTTCCAGCTGTTGGTTTAACAGAATGAGTTGCCGTTGCCCAGAGTCAAACCATTCTGGCAGTCGGGCAACAAGCTGCCGTGCTTGATCTAATGCGCTCGGTAGGAGTGTAATGCCACCCGCCAGTAGGATGGATAGCGCCAGTAAGAACACCACGATCGCGGCGCGGCCGCGTGGTACACCCTGTCGTTGCATCACGCTAACAGGGTAATTCAAGAGAAAGGCGATGAGTGAAGCGGCGACCAGGATGACGATCAGCGAGTGGAAATAATCGGCCATTGCCGAAATCGCCCAACCGTTCAGCACTAACAGGGGAGCGGCTAACATCACGAGCAACGCTTTGGCTACGGGAGACAGGGTTTCCCACCAAAGCCTCAAGCGTCCTTTGTGCACATCATGTATTTCAGGCTGGTGTTCCGACATGGGCACCCGTTGTCATTGAACCTACACCCTCTACCCTACACCCTTCGCCTTGCTGGCATCCCTACCGATAGTTAGTAAATTGCAACGCGACCGGAAGTTCTTCTTGTTTCAGCCGTTGCATAACCGCTTGCAAGTCATCTTTTGATTTAGCGCTAACACGCACGGCATCGCCCTGAATGGATGCCTGCACTTTATTAAATTCATCCCGAATCAGCTTGGAAATTTGTTTGGCAATTTCCTGACTGATCCCTTTGCGCAGAGTAATCTCTTGCCGTACCCGATTGCCGCTAGAGGATTCGATTTTACCGTAATCAAAAATCTTGAGCGACAGGTTGCGCTTGGCGGCTTTCATTTGCAGCAGGGTGTGAATTGCCTGCAACGTAAATTCACTGTCAGTGTTGACCGTAATCGCCGTTTCGCCTAAATCAAGGGTCGTTTTGGTATCTTTAAGGTCGTAGCGACTCTGAATCTCACGCGTGGTTTGATCCAGCGCGTTAACGAGTTCTTGCCGATCAAACTCACTTACGACATCAAAAGAAAAGGATGCAGCCATAGGACGTTAGACTCTAATCGTTAAATTTAAAATGGGCTTCGCTTGCTGCCTGAGTCCCCTAGTCTATAACCTACCGTTCATTGTCTCAAGTCCACCTCGATCGCGACATCGATTCAAGCGCACGCCCCATTCAAAGCGCTCCTATCTGCCCAAAACTACCAAGTAGTGAAACGGTTTGTAACAACGGTACAACGCAAGCAGTAGCGCTCAACCGTAGCTGCACAATTGCGCTGAATCTCCCGCAGGCAGGATACCAAGCGTAGCGATCCTTGTTAATTTGTAAACAGCTTCTTGTTCGGCTTCTATACCTAAAAGAGTCCTAAATGTAAAGCCTTTGCGATACATTCAGGACTGAAAGATGGTTTCGACGATAAGCTAGAAGCACCAAGCATTGTCAGGAGTACCCATCATGTTTAAAGCGATCGCAGCTTTCGGTACGGTTATGGTTCTGACCAGTTTCGCTTTGCCGACCCTTGCTCAAACAAAACCGATGGGCTCAGCCGCTTCTCTTGATGGGCTTCAGGAGCGATCGGTGGCAAGACCTTCAACCAACGCACCCGTTTCGTCGTCACCCCAGAGAAGCACAGACGTTCCAGCCGGTAGCGAGACTGGACTGCAATTAAACAATAAGGTTCAGTTGATCGTCAGCCCTGAGCGAGGAACGAGTCAGGTCGGCGTTTACCCAGCCGATGATCCATCCTCAGGGAATAAGGTGCAGGTGTTGTATCGGCTGGATCAGCAATAGGTGTTGGTAATCGCAGTGTGAGCGATCGTCGAAGCGAAGCCGTTCTGAATAAGAGTCAGGTTTTGAGCTCTAGGAATAGCTATGACGATCGCTAAAACAGTAGCGGCAGCTATTTCAGTTTTTGCTTGATGAAAGTCAAGATTTGCGACATCTGTCGCTTCAAGCCATCAATTTCGGCTTGCATCTTGGCAATCTTCTCGTTCAGCGCTTGAATATCACCCGCTGGTGCTGCCGCAGCGTCCGCCACTTGGGGTGGTGCTGATACAACTGCTGCCGGACGGCGCTTCGCCTTTGCCATGGCGGCTTTGATCGCATCGATCAGCTCTTTCTGGTCAAAGGGTTTTTGAACGAATTCAAAGTATTCGAATGGCTCCTGAAGCTTTTCGGTTACTTCCTCTTTGCGACCGGACATCAGCACGAGCGGAATGGCCTGCAAATCTTGCTGGATTTGAATTTGCTGATAAACCTCCCAACCACTCAGTCGAGGCAGCAAGAAATCTAACATGATTAGGTTGGGGCGTTCTTGACGAATCAGGTTAAGCCCCTGAACGCCATCTTTTGCCTCCAGGACTTCAAAGTTACCTTTCGGCAACATGTCCCGAACCATGTTACGGATGACGTTGCTGTCATCAATGACCAGGATCTTGTGACTTGCCACAACTGAACTCCTCTGGTAGAGACTGCAAGGTTAGCGAGTAAGGTGAAAGGTCACATTGGCTATGACGCGGCTCAATCTCGCTGAGAGGATGAAACTCTAAGCTCAAGCCTTTAGCAAATTTGACTAAGGATGACGACTTAGATAGTAACAACTAAACAATGAACTGTTCCTAGGTTAGACGGTAATCCTGCCGCAGCACGATCTAGTTTAGCCCCAACGGAGCAGAATTGCGCCTGTCAACGTGGTCGTCGATCGCCCAGGGCAGGTTAGCTTCTCGAATCCTTGAGGCTGAATCCTTTAGAATCTGAGAAAGCCATCCTGTCTTCTTTGTAGTGTGCCCAACTTTATGCCTGCAGAAACAACTGCTCTCGATTCTGTGTCACCGCGTCGCAGTTTACCGCACGAAAGTCTGCCAGAGTGGTTAAAACGCCCTCTAGGCAAAGCAAGTGAGCTTTCGACTGTGCAGCGAATTATTAAGCAGCGACAGATTCACACTATTTGTGAAGAAGGGCGTTGCCCTAATCGAGGGGAATGCTACTCCCAGAAGACGGCAACATTTTTGTTGATGGGGCCTACCTGTACGCGATCGTGTGGGTTTTGCCAGGTTGATAAAGGGCACGCGCCGATGCCCCTTGACCCAGAAGAACCTCAGAAAGTAGCAGAGTCGGTCAGTTTGCTGGGGTTACGTTACGTGGTGCTCACATCGGTCACTCGCGATGATCTACCGGATCAGGGGGCAGGGTGGTTTGCCCAAACGATCGCAGCCATTCGCGCACGCAACCCGGAGACCCAGATCGAGGTGCTGACCCCAGACTTTTGGGGCGGACGGGAGGGTGGGGAACCCGATGACTTGCAGGCAGCACGGATTGCTACTGTGGTCAACGCTCTGCCTGCCTGCTATAACCACAATCTTGAAACGGTGAGGCGGCTTCAAGGGCCTGTAAGACGTGGCGCAAAGTATGAACGATCGCTACGGGTGCTGGCGCTTGTTAAGGCCTTAAATCCAGCCACACCGACTAAATCAGGGCTTATGCTAGGGCTGGGTGAAACGGTAACGGAGGTGCTGGAGACCTTAACAGACCTTCGCTCGGTCGGGTGCGATCGCCTGACCTTAGGACAATATATGCGCCCTTCGCTAGAGCATTTGCCTGTGCAGAAGTATTGGACGCCTGCCGAGTTCGACGAACTTGGAGCGTTAGCGCGAGGGATGGGGTTTGCTCACGTGCGATCGGGTCCATTAGTGCGTAGCTCATACCACGCAGGAGAAGCCGACTGACGTTGAGGTTTGAGGAGAGTCGCAGACGAAAGTCTGCCACTGAAACAGGCGGCTTTCTCCCTTTGGGTACTACTGCCCTTTTTCATTTGGACGTTAAGATTCGTCCAATGGCATTACCAATGTCTGACATTCTTTGGTATTTCTTAAACAGTTAGTTGATCTCTAAGGAGTCTCTTTATGACTGCAAAGGCTAAAAAACCAGCCGCTCCTGTAACCAAAACAGGAAGTCCTCCCTATCCGTTTCGCACTTTTTGGGCTCTATTGCTGCTGGGAGTCAACCTCCTGGTAGCTGCGATCTATGCAGGATATCTGAATATTTAGCCGTATGCTGCGTCGTTTGTAGTCTGTTCTCGATCGTCTGTGGCTAGAGTCAAAGAATCTAATGCTGAACTCCCATGCAGCGATTTAGCTCCGACTGCAAACATTAACGGTGGGTTGCAGACTACAAATGGTGCGGCATTGCTCACGTTCAAAGCGTGCCTCTAAAAATGCCTTGAGGACGGATAAGTAAGACCAGCAGCATGATAACCAGCGCAACACCGAGCTTGTATTCCGTCGGGAGCCAATAGGTGCTGACTTCTTGAGCGATGCCGATGACGATCGCTCCTGCGATTGCGCCGTAGGGATTGCCAATACCGCCCAGAATGACTGCTGCAAATAACGGCAAGATAAGAAACCAGCCCATGTTGGGGCGTACCGCTTCAACCAGACCTAGCATGCTGCCGCTGAGTGCTGTTAAGCCACCCGCAATGACCCACGTCCAAAGAATGACGCGATCAACGTTGATGCCGGTGACGCGTGCCAGATCAAGGTCATCAGCCACGGCGCGCATTGCTTTACCAATACGAGTGTTTTGCAGAAGATAGTGCAGTGCCGCGATCGCGATCACTGCCAATGCTGTCACGACCAGATCGTAATAGGCAATTCGTAGACCAAAGATGGGAAGGGCTTCCGAAACGGGTAAGTTATAGCTCTGGTTGCCACCACCCCAAACAAGAATGATCCCGTTCCTCAAAAAGAGTGCTAGCCCGATCGAAATGATGATTAGCGTCGTAGAACTGGCTCGTCGCGATCGCATGGGCGACCAGATCAGCTTTTCGCTTACCAGGACAGCAATAACGGTGACGCCTGCGCCTACAATCATGGCCAGCCAGATGTTGAGTCCGGCTGTGTTGGCGACGAGGGTCAGGTAGGCACCCAGGGTCATAAAGTCGCCGTGGGCAAAGTTAGAGAGGCGCAGAATGCCGTAGGTGAGAGTTAGCCCGATCGCGGCGAGGGCAATAATGCTACCGACAGCTAAGCCATTGACGACCAGTTGAACGAGTTGAGGGTCCATCAGAATCCATTAAGGCGATCGCTCTTGATTGTGCAGGATCGCAGTGGCGTTTGGGAAGCATACGAATTGATTTTTCCGCCGTGTTCCACTTGCAGTGGCTATTGATTGATTAAGCCACAGCCCTATGGATCTGGGTATAGGGTATAGGGGTTGGGGGGTAGGGTATGGGCTTCGATATGAGCTTTTGTGCCTGAACGCTCAAGCCGAAGGGCGCTCAGCCGGACGGGTGTGGCGAATGCAAAGGAGGACGGCTTTAGAAAACAGAAATTAGGAGACAGATGGGTTGCTTCTCCTGGTTTCTCCTCCTGGTCTTATGGGCATTTCATAGCCGCTACTTTTTCTTTTTCTTCTTGCCTTTTGTTACTTTCGGTGAAGCCGTTTTGCCAAAGCCTTGCGGTTTGGGTGGAATTAGTGCGTCGAGTTTTTCAATGATTTGCCGTATCTCGTCCATTCCGGCTGGCATTTTGGGTTTCAACGCTTCAGGGGCAAAGTCTGACTCTTGCTTAAGCCCCAGTTCAACTTGTATGGATGCCCAGGTGCCCACCATAAACTCATCGACCTGCTCGGTCGCTAACGCCTGCTCAATCAACGGTGCCGCCTCAACTGCCTTGAGGTCGAGCAAGTCGCCAATGAGAATCGTGTTGAGGTCGATGTCATTTTCCGCAAAAGATTCTAGCTGCTGGAGCATTGGGGCGACGCAGGCATCCCGGCTCTCTGGGTGCGATCGCGCAATCTCTAGCAGGCTGTCAACGGCTATGTTTCGTGCCCATGTTCCATGAGACGCATCGGTTAAATAATCTGCCAGCACTGGAATCGCGGCTGGACCCAGCATGGCGTAAACTTTGGGCAGTTCTTCGGTTGTCCAGTCGCTATCGTCCTCTTCAAACAACTGCGTTAATGGAGCGATCGCCGCTTCGGCATGCAATTGACCTAACGATCGCCAGGCGTGGATGGGTGCCCAGATTTCCAGCCGATCGCCCTCTAATTCCCATAGGGTGCGATCGGTCGCCATGCGAATCAGTTCTGGCACATCGTCTGCTGTGAGACCAACTGTTTCAGGATAATTGGGCCAATCGTGTAAATCCATTTCATGGCAATCGCCGTAGGTCAACAGCTTTGCCACCGGATCACTGTAAGTATCAAGACTCATAAATCCTTAGCCTACGTTCATTGCTGATTCAATCACATTTTTCAGCATTGCAATATCTAGCTAACAAATACATCGCTTTTATCTGCTTATTTTAGCTGCTTATTCGAGGGTTATAAATTAGGCCTTGTAAATTTAGTGTATTAAAGAGACGTATCTGTTTCGGTGCTCTAAAATTACAGCCAATGACGATAGCAAAGGCATAAAGTTGAAGGCGTTTATTCCTCCATCTCTATGCCTCTTGCGTTTTGAAAATCAGTCTCGCCCATTAAAACCCTTCATCAATTTGTGCAATGAAGGGACTTGGCAAAAAAGATTTCTTTGAAACCCTTTTTTACAGCCCAAAGGTGGTTGCATAGGGTAACTTGTGATCACTTAAACACAGGTTAGAACCCTGACTATGCGCACATTATCTTACCAAAGTGCGCGTACACCACCGTTAGAAGGCTGTTGCTGTGAGGTTGTGCCATCGGTGGTTGAACCTGAGTTTGTATCAGACTGTGTTCTCGGCTGGGGTGAGGTTTGATATCTTCCACCAGGTGTTGTCTGGTTTTGTTGATTGACTGAACCGCCATTTCGGTTTTGCTCAACCTGCTGACTTGAATCACCACCATTGGTGGAACCGGGTTGGTTCGCTCCTGGCTGGCTATAGGAACCACTTGGCTGACTTTGGGTAGAGCTGTCGCTTGGCGATGTATTGCCTCTGTTTTGGTCTTGCCCTTCAACGCGATTCACTGGGCCTGGCTTTGAAGTGGGGTCAGCATTATCACCACCAGTACCAGCAGGCTGACCTGTGGAGTTATTTTGCTGCATCGTCGAGCCATTATTCGGCACTCGGTTCAAATTCTCGCCGCCATTGGTTGTTCCTGCATCTTGACCGCCCGGATTAGTTGGCTTAACCGTTGAAGGTACATTTGGGCTGGTGTTGTCAGGGGATTGCTGCGATAGCCCAGGAAGGCTGATCAAAACGCTCAGACCAGCGACGCCTAAAAAGCCAGCCGTCTTGACAAATAGAGTCCTAAAATTGTTTTTGTTCATTGATATCTCCTTGTAAGTCTCGATCGCGATTCGTAATAGGGCATGTCAGAATGAGGTTAAAACATTGAGTCTTAACCGCCCTAAAGCAACAATGGCTAGAGTCGTCTTGGCAACGCTGATTCAAACCAATTGACTGCTGTCCTTCTACTTGCTCAAGGTTAGAAGTCCTATTTCAATCTTTTCTCTGTCTTAAGGGATAAGTCCTGCCTGTGCCGATCGACGGAAAAAGTGAGCGATTGGGGTGGGCAGTTAGTCAAAGTATTAAAGCTTTACTTGAGATTCCATGCCGCGATCGCCACACATCCCCATCCCAACAAAAAGGCAGCACCACCTAACGGTGTAATGGCTCCGAGCCATTTAATTCCTGTGAGGCTAAGCGCATAAAGACTGCCAGAGAAGAGGGCAATCCCTGCGATAAAGGCATAGCCTGCAACACTCAACGGTAGCGACCCATTGTCAGCGCGACTTAAAAGTACAGCTGCCAAAAACAGTGCCAGAGCGTGATACATCTGATAACGAGCAGCCGTTTCAAAAATTTCTAGCGCTCGTTCGGTCAAGCGCTCTTTCAACGCATGAGAGGCAAAAGCACCAGCGGCAACGGCAAGCCCTGCAAGAATGGCGGCAAGAGTCAAAAAGACGCGAGTGAGCAGCATTTCAAGCCTCAAAACAGTGTAGGGTCCAAACGGATGCAATTTCTTATATCGATTTAATTTTCAATAACCATGACTGTTGCACCAATCGCCTCTAGTTTTTGTTTGCACTGTCGAGCCGTTACTTCGCTAACACCTGTTTGCAAGGTTGTAGGTGCAGCTTCGACCAACTCTTTGGCTTCCTTTAGCCCCAGTCCTGTTAGTTCGCGTACGGCTTTAATGGCCACAATCTTGTGAACGCCTGGGACAGCTTCTAAAATGATGTCAAAGTTACCTTGCGCAGAAAGTGGCAAATTGGCTGCCAGTCGCTGTTGGGGTGTGTTTACGCTCGACTGGTTGCTGAAAATACTGACTCTAGCGCCGATCGCTTCTAGCTGCTGTTTGCAATGTTGTGCGAATGCCTCATTCACGCCTGTCGTCAGCGGTGTTGGTGCTGCTTCAACCAGATCCTTTGCCTCCTTGAGTCCTAAACCAGTCAGTTCGCGTACACCCTTTAAGACAGCAATTTTTTGAGCGTTGGGTATGGCTTCTAAGATGACATTAAAGTTGCCTTCGGCGGCGATTTGTTGCAGCGGCTTGACTTTCGGTGGGGCGTTGCTGCTACTACCAGGAAGACTCACACCGCCAAGATTGAAGCGGTAGAACATATTGCCTTCATCATCCACATCAAAATTGGCGCTAAACTCATGGGCACGCTCGTCTAAGTAAGCTTTTGCCATTGCGCCAGTGAGCCCTGTTGCCATTGCAAAGCTCAGGGCTGTAATACGTCCATTGCCTTGCTTGAGCAGATTAAAAAAGGTTGTCTGGAGGCGATCGCGCGCTTCTTGCTCCTGTTTGCGCCGTCCGTTCACAACAAGCCATCCGCCTAATGCGCTGGGTGGCAGACCAAACAGGCACAGTGCGGCAGCAGCACCATCTTTATTGGTTGAATTTGGATTTGCTAAACTAGCTACGGCGAATAGGACGATCGGCGTGCCAATGCCCAACAGAACGCCTGCCACCAATTTTGTGATGAGCTTCATAAACCCAAGACCCGACCCAATAATGCCGCGATCTTAGCCTTTGAAAATGCTAAAGGCTAAAGTATGAACGCTGAATTTTTATCCTTTAGCCTTGAGAATTTATCCTTTCTCGCCCCGCGTCACTTCCAATAAGCGCGAAAAGTAGAACCGCGTTTTGGTCATGGCGTTACGTTGCACCGTCCAACCCTGGCTCTCAAGAATTTTGACCACGTCAGCTTCACGGTGGAGGTAGGCGCGAGTTGCTTTACTGGGGCCGGGAAAAAAGTCGCCAATCTTTTTCAGCAGGCTATAGGCAAGGGTTTTAGGCGCAAAACTGAGGATCAGCCGAGACTCTGCCAGCGAACTCAAATGGGAAATCATTGCCGCTGCCTTGTCTTGAGGATAGTGGATCAGCACATCCAGACAAACAACGGTGTGATAATGCCCGCTCAACGTTTCCAAATCCTGTACAGCAAAGGTGGGATTGGTAGACTGCCCCAACGTTGCCTGAGCGCGCTCCTTCGCTTCTTCGACCATCTTTTCGGAAATGTCGCTGGCAAAGACGGTTGCGCCTGCTTCTGCTAGCGGAATGCTGAGACTGCCCACACCACACCCAGCATCGCAGAGAGACAGTTGAGCTAAGTTACCATCTGCCTGTAGCCAGCTCAGCACTGTATCGACGGTCTGTTGATGCCCTGTGCGAATGTCGAGTTGGACTTTATTGACTTCGCCATCGCCGTAGATTCTGCGCCAGCGATCGAACCCAGTGGCATTGAAGTATTCGCGAACAACGGTTTTATCGTCAACGGCAGTCATAAGTTCAGCTTACGTAATTTTTTTCAATAGTTTCATCCTATGACGTTGTGGCACGGAAACCAAGAGCACAAGGAGTAAGGGAGACACCCTCCTATTTGCTTCCAAGCATCATGCGTTCAACTAACGATCGCCAGATGGGATCGGGCAGCAATGCGTGGAGTAGTAGAAAAAGTTCACCATGTGGAGAATACCGGAGGCGATCGCTGCGATCGGTGGCCGCTCGGTAAATTGCTTTGGCAACGCTGTCTGGTTCTGGCAAGGTGTCGTTGATGCGAGTCATAAAGTGCTTTACCTGGTCGATCATCTGGGTGTATTCAGGATGAATGGCCCAATGGGCACCCCGATTGATGAAATTCGTTTTGATGCCACCCGGTTCAATGATCTTGACTCGAATGCCAAAAGGTTTTAACTCAAAGCGCATGGCCTCAGAAAGCCCCTCCACTGCCCACTTTGTCCCGTGATACGAGGCTGTCATCGGAAACCCAATGCGACCACCGATCGAGGCCACGTTGATAATGGTGCCCCGTCGCTGTTGTCGAAAGAGGGGTAGAACCGCTTGCATGGTAGAAACCACTCCAAACACATTTGTTTGAAACTGTTGCTGCAATTGCTCAGCGGTTACGCCTTCTAGCGGCCCCATCAAGGCGTAGCCAGCATTATTCACCAAGACATCAATGCGCCCAAAGTGCTTCAGGGTCTCCTGGGTGGCTGTCTTAATGGTGTCTGGTTGAGTGAGATCCAGTTGGGGACAAATGACCTTTGGAGCTATTGCCCAACCGCCTACTTTCGTCGGTGAGCGCATCGTTGCCGCAACATTCCAGCCTTTTTGAAGAAAAAACTTTGCGGTTGCTTCACCAATACCGCTGGAAGCCCCTGTAATCAAAACGGTGTGGCTCATGCTGACTATCTTCCTAGAGATTCATATGCTGATAGCAAGCAGCGTAAACTGTGGAGTATACTCCATAGTCAAGTGGGATGGGACGTTGTCGATCGCTGCCATGCTGATTGGTGAATTGTCTAAGAAAACAGGGCTATCCAAGGACACGATTCGCTTTTACGAAAAGTTGGGGCTGATTGAGGCAAGCGCTCGACAGGCCGGGACGAGAACTTATATGGAATTCAGTCCCGATATGCTGGAGCGACTCGTCCTGATTACGCAGGGCAAAGCGCTAGGCTTCACGCTCAACGAGATGAAGCATCTGCTTGAAACGTGGGGCACTGTAACGATGCCGATCGCTGAAAAGCTGAACATTATCGATCGTAAATTGGACGAAATTACGGCGAAAATGGAGCAACTGGAAGGGATCAAGCGGTATCTGACTGCCAAGCGCGATCGGGTGCTTCAGGAATCAGCCAACGCTGACATTGATGCTGTTCCACACTCGTCTGGAAGATAGCTGGAATCAAGAACGCTCATTAATGAAGGACTTAAGAGTCAGCTCTTAACGCGTTTGCAGTCGTTGCCAGGTGAGTTCGCCGCTATCTGACTGGTGCCAGCGGATAAGGTTGGCGGTTTGCCCGATCAATTTAGTAGGCAAGCCGATCGCGCGACGAGGGGCAACAGTAGCAAGAGCGATCGCCTGTTCAGCATTGCAAAGACCCCATTTCACCAAATTTTGCGCTCCCACTAAAAGGGGTAGCGTTGTGCCAGATAACGTGCCATCCGGCAAACGAGCCGTCCCGTTTTTGACTTCAATTTGACGGGTATCCCACGGATAGGTGCCATCGGGTAATCCCAACGGTGAGAGTGCGTCGCTGACGAGGAAGATGCCGCGATCGTACTGGCTCGCCCGCAGCAGAATCTCTATCATGATGGGCGAAACGTGTTGACCATCCGCAATGAGTCCGCAATGAACATTGGGATGAACGATCGCCGCACCCAATAACCCAGGTTCACGGTGATGCAGCGCTGGCATAGCGTTAAAGGCGTGCGTGACCATCGTTGCGCCCTGGTCAAAGGCTTGCTGTGCTTGTAGTGCTGTTGCTTGTGAATGCCCTAGACTAACTGTGATGCCGAGCGATCGCAGATAAGGAATCACCGTTCCCGTCGTGTCGAGTTCAGGTGCAAGGGTCATCACTTTCACCACGCTGGCATAATCGCCAAGAATCCGCTTAATCGTGTCGATCGTCAACGGCAGCAGGTACTCAGCGGGATGGGCACCGCGTTTGGCAGGGTTGATGCAGGGGCCTTCGAGGTGAACGCCGAGAATTTGGGCGGATGGGGAGTGAGGAGTGGGGAGTGGGGAGTAGTGGGAGAGGATGGCGAGCGATCGCTGGATGTTTTCAACGGAGGTAGTGACGATCGTCGGTAGGAAGCCATCTACACCTTGCTGCCAGAGAAATTGACCGATCGCGTCTAATTTGTCACTGTTGTCAGCGCTTAGATCGGGAAAGGCGAGTCCGAGTGCGCCGTTAATTTGTAAATCGATGCCGCCTAACGAAAGCCAATCGCCTGCCAGATCAATCGGTTGTGTCTCGGTCATGGGTGACGGGATGGAAGCGCTCATGGGCACGATCGCCTGAATGGTGTTGTTCTCAATCGAAAGTTGTTGCAACCCATCGCGATCGAGTAACCGGGCATTGATTAGGGTCAGGGTGTGGTGAGCCATAGAACGGCAGGGATAGGGGATCTAAAGATAAGGACGCCTTCACAACTTACCCTACAGCGTCAGGTGGGGAGCCGTTGCAAGCTCGCGAAACTGCGATCGCTTGCCAGAAGACCGGTTGTGTAGCCAAGTGAAACACGTAAAAAAAATTCAGTTAATTGTTTGACATTAAACAGTTTGTAGTGCGATAATAAATTCATCGACAGTTTAGGTGTCTACTAAACAAGTGCCGACAATCTTAATTTCTTACGACTATTTCGGAGGTTGACCATGAAACGCTTCATTCTTGCTGGTTTAACCACATTGGCTCTCGGTACCGCAATGGTTTCCACGGCAAATGCTGAACCAACTGCTCTCAATCCGTATACGGCTGTTAGCGCTGCGAACGATCGCATTCCCCCATCTGATCTCGTCTCGATGGCACAACGGGGCTACCTGAAACCACAAGGTATTCCCGGTTATCTTGGCTTGGCTTCGGCATATACGCTGGGTCAAATTGGTGCCAAAGAGGTGGTTCAGAGCGCAGTGACGGCTCAATTGCTGCCTGCTGAAGCTGTAAACGACCAGGGGTATCTGAACCTGGTGGATGCACAACTGCAATCGCAAATCAGAGTCCGCTAACCACCACGCAGTCCTCCGATTTCGTTAAGAAATTGGAGGTCTTGCTAAAAGCGTGATTTGATAGGCTGGGCAAACATCAGCTCATTGCGAATGCCCAGGAATGCTGCATGAAATTTTTTGCTAAGGGGCGCGGTTTGCTGGCAGTTGCGATCGCGCTCTTCCTTGTGATCTGTCACTATGGACAAAGTTGCTCCTCATCCATTGCCATGACTGCCCCCCATCAATCCTCCAGCCAAACGTTTGTCTATCCTCAACCCCGCAAGGCGAATCAGGTCGATGATTATCACGGTACAAAGGTCGCTGACCCGTATCGCTGGCTTGAAGACCCTGATTCTGATGAAACAAAAGCCTGGGTTGAAGCTGAGAACAAAGTGACGTTTGGGTTATTGGAAACCATTCCGGCGCGCGATCGCCTCAAGGAGCGCCTCACGAAACTGTGGAATTACGAAAAATACGGCATTCCCTTTAAGCAGGGTGAGCGTTACTTCTATTTCAAAAATGACGGCTTGCAAAACCAGAGCGTTCTCTACACGCTAAAAACGCTGGACGATGAACCCGTTGTTTTGCTCGACCCCAATACCCTTTCTGAAGACGGCACCGTTGCACTATCGGGACTGTCTATAAGCGAAGACGGGCGTTATCTCGCCTATGGCTTGTCTACCTCTGGGTCTGACTGGCAAGAGTGGAAGGTGCGCGAGGTAGAAGGTGGAAACGATCTGGACGATCGTGTGCAGTGGGTCAAGTTTTCTGGCGCATCCTGGACGCATGATGGCAAGGGCTTTTTCTACTCGCGCTACGACGAGCCGAACGAAAAATCGAAACTTGAAGACGTTAACTATTTTCAGAAGCTCTACTACCATCGCCTCGGCACACCGCAACGCGACGACGTTCTAATTTACGAACGTCCCGATCAGAAAGATTGGGGCTTTAGCGGTGGCGTCAGCGAAGACGGACGGTTTCTCATCATCTCCGTCTGGTTGGGCACCGATCCACGCAATCTAGTGTTCTACAAGGATTTGACGGCTCCCAATGCACCGATCGTCGAACTCATCAACACCTTTGAAGCCAGCTATAACTTCATCGACAATGAGGGCGATCGCTTCTGGTTCAGTACCGATCTGGAAGCACCGCGCAGCCGTGTGATTGCGATTGATACGAAACAGCCCGATCGTCACCACTGGCAAGAAGTCATTCCTCAAGCGGCGGAGACCCTTGAAGGCGTCGGCATTCTCAACAACCAGTTCATTGCCTCTTACCTGAAAGATGCCCACAGTCAGGTAAAGCTGTTTGACCTGAACGGCGCGTTTGTCCGGGAAGTTGAGTTTCCTGGCCTTGGCTCGGTCGGTGGCTTTGGCGGTAAGCGACACGATACAGAGACCTTTTTCAGCTTCACCAGTTTCACCACGCCCACAACCATCTATCGCTACGATCTGGTCAAAAACGAACGTCGCCTCTTCCGCAAACCCAACGTAGACTTCAACCCGGACGACTACGAAACGAAGCAAGTCTTCTACGCCAGCAAAGATGGCACCCAAATTCCCATGTTCATCGTCCACAAAAAAGGACTGGTGCTGAATGGGACAAATCCTACTTACCTCTACGGCTATGGTGGCTTCGGCGTTTCCCTCACGCCCAGTTTTTCTGTGAGCACGTTGGTTTGGTTAGAAAAGGGCGGCATTCTCGCGCAACCAAACCTTCGCGGCGGTGGCGAATATGGCGAAGACTGGCATCAAGCTGGCACCAAGCTGAAAAAGCAAAATGTGTTTGACGATTTCATCGCGGCGGCGGAATGGCTGATCGAGCACAAGTACACGTCACCGAAAAAGTTGGCGATCGCAGGCGGCAGTAATGGTGGCTTGCTCGTCGGTGCCTGCATGACTCAACGTCCCGAACTTTTTGGTGCTGCCCTACCTGCTGTAGGCGTGCTGGATATGCTGCGGTTCCACAAGTTCACGATCGGCTGGGCTTGGATTTCTGACTACGGTACACCCGAAGACCCAGAAGAATTCAAAGCGCTCTATGCCTATTCGCCACTCCACAACCTCAAACCGGGTACAACTTACCCTGCGACACTCATCACTACGGCTGACCACGACGATCGTGTCGTCCCTGCCCACAGTTTCAAATTCGCCGCCGCCCTCCAAGCAGCCCACAAAGGCGAGGCACCCGTCATGATTCGCATTGAAACGAAAGCCGGACACGGTGCAGGCAAACCCACCGCCAAAATCATCGAAGAAAGCGCCGATAAATGGGCATTTTTGGTGAAGGTATTGGCGATCGCCGAGAGTTGAGCCACAGGCACGACACGTATCCTCAAATCACCCTTCCAGGTATGGTAGCGAGCAGTTGTGGATGAACGATGCGTCTACGACTGCTCCATTACAATAGATACTGTCGGGAATCCTTACTATTCCTATGGTTTCACAACCGCTTGACGCTACCCTACCCAGCACCGAAGAGCTACCATGCTCTGATGATACGCCTGTGGATAACGAGGATCAGAACCTACTGCCTAACCTGCTGCTGTTTTCCCTGGCATTGCTCTGGTCAGACCGCATGGATTGGTATTTTGGGGTAGATATGGCGGTGTATCATACTACCGGGATCAGCCCAAAGGTGCCTGTGGTGCCAGACGCTTTTTTGAGTCTAGGTGTTGAGCGCAAAAAGGGGGGCAAGTCGCGCCGCAGCTATGCCACCTGGGAGGAAAATAACACTCCGCCGATTCTGGTGTTAGAGATGGTTTCCCACCGCCCGAATGATGAGTATGACGAGAAGCTCGAACTCTATGCCCGGTTAGGCGTACTCTACTACGTGGTCTATAACCCAGAGTTTTGGCAGCGAGACCGCCACCAGCCCTTTGAGGTCTATCGACTGGAGGGAGACACCTATCGACTGCAAATTGGTGAACCGTATTGGATGCAAGAAGTGGGCTTGGGTCTCGGTCGAGGACGGCAGCTTATTGGTGGCATTGAGCAAGAAGTGTTGCTCTGGCACGATGCTCAGGGACAGGCGTATCCCATGCCAGAACAGCAGATGCAAGCAATGCAACGCCAACTCACCATAGAGCGTCAGCGCACCGAAGCCGAACGCCAACGGGCAGAACGGTTAGCAGAATATGTCCGATCACTTGGTGTTGATCCAGACAATTTACCGGAGTAGGAAGGGACGATCGTGTCGTCATGCTGTACCTGTAGCAGGCATTAACTGATGAGTGACTCATATTTGGCAGACTTTAATGCGTGGATTGCTCAAACAACACAGTTGTTACGGGAGCATCGCTGGCACGAAATTGACGTGACGCATCTCATTGAGGAGGTTGAAGACTTGGGCAAGAGCGAACGACGAGCCATTGCCAGTCAACTCACTCGTCTTTTACTCCATCTGCTCAAGTGGCAATACCAACCGCAGCGACGTTCAGATAGTTGGCTCGATTCCATCACGGATGCTCGGACTCAAATTGCGCTAGCAATCGAAGATAGCCCCAGCCTGAGCAATTATCCCGCCGAACAACTTGAAGCAAGTTACCAACGCGCTCGTCGTCAAGGCGTGAAGCAAACCAGTATTGAGATTTCGTCATTTCCAAACACTTGCCCCTATGCTGTAGAACTAGTGCTATCAGAAGATTGGCTACCTGAAGGTTAAGAGCGCCATAGCGGTCAAGCGTAAGTTCCGTAGAGGTTAGTAGTTTCTCTTTCGGGGTCGATTTGTCTTATAGCGCACGAGGTTATCCGTCTCCATTTCGGGATTCAAGTTATACCTTTTGGCAACATCATTCATAAGCCGCTTTGCAGTTCCGGTTGGAAGATCAAGCCTTTTATCAATTTGGCGAAAGTGCAGCAATTTCCCATTGTGAATCAAATCCTCACGGGCAGTGCCGATATTGGTGTAATCTGTAAATGTCTTTTCATCAGGCATGAAAAGGAGTGTATCGATGACTTCTTTGAGTTCGTCATCTGAGTAGCCAGTGTAGCGCCCTGAATAGAATATCCGCTCATTCAAATCGGCTTCTAGCACCTTGACATCCTTATATTTAGGAATTCTGCCAGTGATATTCGTAGCTCGGAAAGCTGAGATATTTCCGAATCCGAATTGGTTGATTAGTGCAGTAAAAAGTAGCTTTAAGTCAGCCGCCTTTCCCATAGAGAGTGCTTGAAGACGATCAAGTGGTGAAGGTAAGCTGGGAAGATCAATTTCCTTAGCGCAGAGAGGATAGATTTTGCAGTCACCGCTTCTTCCCTTTGACCAAGTCGCACCAATCTCAAACCATAGCCAAGGTCTTTCAATGGATACTGGAGTCACTATCGCAATTACGGCTTGAGCTACCCCAAGCTTTTGCTCAATATCTGATAGCCAGTCAACTCCAACAGGAATAGCTCCAGGGGAACTGGTACAGAAGACACTAATGCCATTAGCAAATACCTTCTCAATCTCCTGTTTGATGGCATTCGCAAACGCTCCATCAGAATGAGCATGGCTGATAAAAAGCGTTGGTTTTGTAATCTGGTGTTCTGTCATCTGTGAGCTAATAGTTCAACATCAATGAGCATCTAACTATTTTTTAGCTGCCAAAGCGTGTTCAAGGAGCATGCACCACACAATCAGTCAGATCTTTAGCTTTTTTTACAAATTTGTTATCGAACGTATAAAGGGTTGAACAGCTCTGACTTTTGGCTAAATGAAGCGCATCTGCAAAATCCAAACCTTGTTCATGCCACTGTAAAACTTGTGCCATTAAACTGGCGTTTTCAAGTTGCACATTGGGCAACCCAAAAAGTTTGCTCAACGCTCGGCAGTTTTCATCTGGTTTGAACTGGTAAGCAAACCTTAAAACCCATTCCGTTTCAAGAATGACTGTATCTGCAATAAAAATCGCTTGCTCTTGAAACAGCTTGAGGCTTTTGTTGTACTGCTGCTCATCGTCTCGCGTCAGCAGGCGTACAATCACATTCGTATCAACGGCAATCATGCCACTGCTCCAGGAAACCCTGCTTTACAGCGTTTTCAATGTCATCGAGGCTCTTTGGCTGACCTTGATAGGGCAAACAGCCTGCAACGTCTGCCAACGTTGTTTCTTGAAAGGGCTTTTTGGGTTTTAGCAAAATGCCGTCACCAAAGGCAGTGGCAATGAGTTCTTGCCCAGCTTCCCAATGGTGGGCAGCACGCAACGCCTTGGGAATAATCACCTGTCCTTTACTTGATAAGCGAGTGGTTTCCATTGGCAGACCTGTAGGACAAGAAGTAAGAAATATGTAAGAATTCTAGCATTTTAGTCAGCGATCGCCTCTCCATCTCTTACCGTTCAAAGCGTTTGTGATTGCTCCATAAACGCTGATAGGTGAATAAACCAGCGTGATCACAGCAAAACGTTTTCAGACAGTTGCGCAACCGATTTATGAGCCAACTTCTATTCACGCTGCAACGTAAAAAAGAAGGGTTGTGACATCCCCTTTAAGTCCATCACGCTAAATAGCGTTTTTTCATCGACCTTGCGGAAAATGTCGTTAATGGGTAGCGCGTCATAAATCATCGTTGCACTCTCTTTGCCACGGTAATTTGTTAAGCGAAGACGTGCACACGATCGACTCGTGGCAAACAACGGCAGAGACAGTTGAAAACCGCGCCCTACCGCTTCTGCTTTGGGTATTGGTAAACGATCGAGCCAGTTGACTAGCGGCAAAGCCCAAATTGGATCAATGCTGGTCGTGCCGCCATTCATCGTCTTGAATACGAGTGGATGGACATGCTCAGCGTCATCGAAGCGCTTACCGTGCCATTGAAACGCCTCAAGTACCCCGTCAAGTGGATGATCGGTAGGAAAGCTTGCACCTTTCCATGAGCCAACCATAAAGTTGATATCGACGCTATCAAGGCTGTCGAAGATTTCCCATGCCTCTGCCGTGCTTGTTCTGCCAGCAGCAATCGCTTCAGAAAATGTCTTCACACGCATGATCTCCAATGATGCAGAGCTTCTTGTGAGACTTAATTCTATTGAACAGAATCTTGCTACAACACAATCTTTCGGTATAAAGGCGGTAGGGTGTCGGACACTTGATGCCACCGTCCGTACGGTTAGGACGCTTCAAATCAGCGATCGTATTCTCGTCCTGTTCAAGTAGCTGCAATCATGTCCAGTTTCGTTGCTTGGTGATTGATCAGCCAGGTTAGTTCACTTTCTATCGGTATGAGTAATACGATGGAGGAGACATGTTGTGCCCTGTTTACCGTCGATCGTACGCACTGCTCATGAATTCCCCTTCGCCTCAAGATTCGTCTAGTGAACGCCTTGCTCACTACATCGAACAAACCGATAGCATGGCTAAACCGTGGCTGCTTGTGCAACTGCGCTTAAAAAAGTTGCAAGATGAGCGAGACAACCTTTCTGCCGCCGAGTACGATCAGGCCCTGGCCGATATCCATCAGGACTTGATGAACCTTGGTGACTGGTGGACAGGTAGGGAAGATGAGGTGTTTGGTTAAATTATGACAAGGCGTAGAAAAATCGTTACAGAAAAACAGCTACCGAGCGATATTAACCTCAGCGATCCTCAATATTTTTTCAACCGTGAAATTAGTTGGCTAGAGTTCAATAATCGGGTACTGCACGAAGCGTTTGACCCACGCACGCCCTTGCTGGAGCGGCTAAAATTCATGGCGATTTTTAGCTCTAACCTGGATGAATATTTCATGGTGCGAGTGGCCGCGTTGAAAGAACAAGTCAGTGCTCAGGTCACTCGACGATCGGCGGATGGACGCACAGCGCAAGAGCAGTTGAATTTAATTAGCGAACGCTTGCGCCCGATGGTGACAAAGCAGCATCGCCATTTTGAGCAAGCTCTACGCCCCCAACTGGCAACCAAAGGCGTTTATCTTCTCGACTACATCGCTTTGAATCAAGAGCAACGGACTTATTTACAGACGTATTTTGAGGAGCAGATTTTTCCGGTCTTAACGCCGCTGGCGATCGACCCGGGGCATCCCTTTCCCTACATCTCCAACCTCAGCCTCAATCTGGCCGTTGTTATTAAAGATCCCGCGAAAGATGAAGAACTGTTTGCCAGAGTCAAAATTCCGAAAATCTTGCCGCGCTTTTTGCTGCTGCCAGAACACCTACGACGACAGCAAAAGGATGTAGCGGCGATCTGGACAGCTGTACCGTTAGAGCAAGTGATTGCCCACAATCTCGAAAGCCTCTTTCCGGGTATGAATATTCAGGAGTATTACCCCTTTCGCATTACTCGCGATGGTGATTTAGAAGTGGCGGAAGACGAAGCGGATGATTTGCTGCTGGCGATCGAGCAAGAACTCCGCAAACGGCGCTTTGGTGGCTCGATCGTGCGGTTAGAAGTGCATGCTTCTATGCCAGAACAGGTGCGCGACACCCTTCGCCAGGAAATGGATCTTGCTGAGAGCGATCTTTACGAAGTTGAAGGGTTGCTGTGTTTGAGCGATCTCTTTGCACTGACGAGCCTGCCGTTGCCAGAGTTAAAAGATCCCGTTTGGCGATCGTCCCTTCCCACCCGGTTACGGCGCAGTATGGAAGTTGATCGAGGGGCGTTGGAGATAGAAGAAGACTTTTTTGCGGTTATTCGCAAGCAAGACTTGATGGTGCACCATCCCTACTACTCGTTTTCCAACACGGTGCAACGGTTTCTCATGCAGGCAGCAGAAGATCCTGATGTACTGGCGATCAAAACAACGCTATACCGGACTTCGGGCGATTCGCCGATCGTCGATGCTTTGATTGCCGCCGCCGAAAATGGGAAGCAAGTTTCGGTGCTGGTAGAGCTAAAAGCCCGCTTTGATGAAGAAAATAATATTAACTGGGCACGCAAACTTGAAAACGTGGGTGTTCACGTTGTTTATGGTCTGGTTGGTCTAAAAACGCACACCAAAGTCATGCTGATTGTGCGGCGCGAAGAGGGACGCATTCGGCGCTATGTCCATATTGGCACTGGTAATTACAACCCCAAAACCGCTCGACTCTATACTGACATCGGTTTGTTGAGTTGTCGCGATGATTTAGGGGCTGATTTAACCGATTTATTCAACTATCTGACGGGCTATTCGCGGCAGCAGTCCTACCGTAAGTTGCTGGTGGCTCCGGTTAACTTGCGCGATCGCATGCGTTCTCTCATCCAGCGTGAAATTGAACATGCCCAAAACGGACATCACGCCCGGATTGTTGCCAAGATGAATGCGCTGGTCGATCCGGCCATGATTGTTGCTCTCTATGAGGCGTCCCAGGCGGGTGTACAGATTGATCTCATTGTGCGCGGTATGTGCTGCTTACGCCCTCAAGTACCCGGTATCAGTGACAATATCCGCGTAATTAGTATTGTCGGACGTTTTTTGGAACACTCACGCATTTTCTATTTCCACAATCAGGGACAGGAAGAGGTCTTCATTGGTAGTGCCGATTGGATGACCCGCAACCTCGATCGCCGTGTGGAAGCCGTTGTACCCATTGACGATCCGACGATCGCCAAAGATCTGCAAGAAATTCTCGGTATTCTCCTGGCTGATAACCGCCAAGCCTGGGATCTACAGCCCGATGGTCACTATATTCAGCGTCGTCCTGCTGCGGACACTCCCGAACAAAGTTCCCAACGCATCCTCATGGAGATGGCACAGCAGCAATAGGGGGGCATGGGGAATGGGAAGTGGGGAGTGGGGAGTGGGTGATAGACAGATGACGCCATTTTGGAGTTACTGGTTCAGCACCACAGACCGTACATCAATTGAACGCATTCCGGCACGACGAGCCGCTTCTAAGCCTGTATCTGTATCTTCGTAAACAATGCAGTCGTGAGGTGAAACATTCAATCGTTGAGCAGCAAGCAGAAAGATATCGGGTTCTGGCTTGCCTTTCTTCACATCATCAATACTGACGATCGTGTCAAAAAAGTGGCGTAGTTGAATCGTTTCTAGCGTCGTTTCCAGTACCGCCCGTTCGCCACCAGAGGCAACCGCCATCGGCACTTTGCCATGATAGTGACGCACAATGTCTGCAACGGCTTGCACCTCTTTGATGGTGTGGGTGAGTGCCCGATAGTGCGGTTGCCTTCCGGTGATGACAGCATTGGCATCAAACTCATAGCCGAACGTCGCTTTGAGTATTGCCAGCATTTCTTCGGCAGACGTACCGCAGTATTCGTAGTACCAATCTCTAGAAATATCGGCTCCCACGGCTTCTAAGGCCGCAGACCACGTTTGATAGTGCACTGGCAATGTATCGGCAAGCGTCCCATCGCAGTCGAAAATAAGTGCTTGATAGGGCGGTATCGGCGCGATCGTAGAGCTTTCCATAACCCCAAAAGATACAACTCGTTCATGCTAGACGATCGTGCTAAATCACGGCAATGTCATCCTTTTTAGCGGTCAGTGGTCAGCACAAAAGTTTTGAGTTTTGATTGGTCAGCGTTCAGCTTTTTAGCCTTTAGCCTTTAGCCTTCATCCTTCATCCCTTGCCTTCTGCCCTCTGCCTCCTGCCCTCTGCCTTCTCCTTAAATCTCGTAGTGCCAAATTTCGTCTTCTTTCAGCACAATGCGGCGTAGTGGTAAGCGATGGATCAAGCCCTGTTGCTCAAAGTGGCTAAGGGTACGGGTAATGGTCACGCGGGTGGTGCCCAGCATTTCGGCGATATCCTGATGAGTCAACCGCAGATCGATCAGGTGCCCGGTTTCGACTTCGCGTCCAAACTTTTTCGCCAGCCAACCTAGCAGCTTGATGACCATCGCATCAATTTTGCGGTAGCTGCGAATGAGTGAAAATTCTTCTGCCTGCCGTATGTGACGTAGCAACGCTTCTGTTTCTTGATGCAGAAGACTGACTGGTAGTAAGGAGACTTCTACTTTGGTCAGGCACTCAAGCTGATACGGCTCTACTTTGGAAAGTGCTTTGCCAACGATGTCGCCAACGCCCCACAAGCCTGTGGCGGCGATCGTATCGTCTTCTAGCCAGGTAATGGTGCGCACTACTCCCGATTCAATCTTCCACAAACTGTTGGGTCGAAGGGGCAACAGCGATCGGGGCGAAAACTGCTGCACAACTTCAGATGTTTGGAGGGGATAGAGGGAGGAGAGTGACATACGTTAAAAATACATTATTTCGATAGACTAATCGTACTTTAAGCAGATGTCAATGGGGATGGGTCTCGTTAGAGCGTTGTTTGCAACCGATGTGCTCCTCACTGCTTTGTGACCAATGCTCCTGGGTTCAAGTCGTATAGGCTTATAAATTCACTTGAGGCTGCAGCTAGCTATCAGGTTTTTTACGATTCAAGATGGCTCTATTCATTGGCATCCTCTCGTACTATGATCAGTAAGCCGATAGACATACTGTATTTTAGATGAGCGGGTGAAGTTCAATCAGTGCTTGAGCCTCTGAATCATTAAAAAATACGGTAAATTTATAGAATAACCGATGTATGTCAGATGTAAACTTAGATAGCTGCCGTTATGCGCTTCTAGAGCTTTCTCCTAGAGTGGAGTATGCGCTGTTAGCCCTCCTGGAAATGGCAAGTCACTCTGATCCTGCAATGCCGCTCACAATTGGTCAAATTACTGCCCGACAGCCGATTCCTGACCGATACCTGGAGCAGATTCTCACTGGTTTACGACGCAAGGGGATCGTGCAGAGTCAGCGAGGCGCAAAAGGTGGTTATGTACTAACGCGGAAGCCCTGGCAGGTTAATCTACTGGACGTCATTATTTCGGTTGAGGGCGATCGCAAAGAAAGAGACCCCGCAAACACCTCTACACTTGAAAAAGATGTCATTCATGATGTGTGGCATGAAGCAAGTAGCGCTTCGGAAGCGATTTTAAGCCGCTGTACGCTCCAAGATTTGTGCCAGTGGCGCGATGCCCGTCAACAAAAACACCCAATGTATTACATTTAGCCCCCGGAGGACAGCTCATGCAGATTGCGAACAGTATTACAGAACTGGTTGGACGCACACCCCTAGTGCGGTTAAACAAAATTCCCCAGGCAGAGGGTGCGCTGGCACAAATTGTTGTGAAGCTAGAGGGGATGAACCCCGCTGCCTCGGTTAAAGATCGCATTGGTGTGAGCATGATCCAGGCGGCAGAAGAGGCTGGGCTGATTACTCCAGGAAAAACAATTTTGGTGGAGCCAACGTCGGGTAATACGGGGATCGCGCTGGCAATGGTAGCGGCTGCCAAAGGCTATCAATTGATCCTCACCATGCCCGATACGATGAGCCTGGAGCGTCGATCGATGCTACGGGGCTACGGGGCGCAGCTTGAACTCACACCAGGTGTTGAAGGTATGAGAGGGGCGATCGCGCGGGCAGAGTTAATTGCGGCTCAAACGCCTGATGCATACATTCTGCAACAGTTTCGTAACCCTGCGAACCCCAAAGTGCATCGGGAAACGACGGCGGAAGAACTCTGGGCGGATACGGATGGCCAGATCGATATTCTGGTTGCTGGTGTGGGCACAGGTGGCACCATTACAGGCGTTGCCGAAGTGCTAAAGTCTCGCAAGCCTGGCTTCAAGGCTGTGGCTGTAGAGCCTGCGAATAGCCCCGTGTTAACAGGGGGTAAATCAGGACCGCACAAGATTCAGGGCATTGGTGCTGGGTTTGTACCTGCCATCTACCGAGGTGAACTGGTGGATGAGATCATTCAAGTTGCCGATGAAGATGCGATTGCTTATTCTCGTCGTCTCGCAAGAGAAGAAGGCTTATTGTCTGGCATTTCATCCGGTGCTGCCCTCTATGCAGCCATTCAGCTTGCTAAACGAGAAGAAAACCGCGATCGTCTCATTGTCTTCATTCAACCCAGCTTTGGCGAACGCTACCTCAGTACTGCCTTGTTTAAAGACCTGGAGCCAGTCGAATATGCCGCATTGAATTAGCTGGGAGGCAGAAGGCAGACCTGACCTTCTGTTCCAACTGAGCGGGACATCCTTCACACTCTACGTATCACAGAACATCCTGACTCTCTACATGCCACAATAGTTGGGTGCTGTCGCGGGTTGAGGAAACGAAGTTGTGAGTAGCAGTCCAAATAATGTGGGCATATCTATCCTTCTGTACATCATTGGCATCATGCTGGTGCTGATGGCTGTTCTCATTGTGCTGAAAGGTCTTGGTGTGCTGACAACGCTGCCGAACTATGTCATTTGGGCGCTGCTGCTGTTGTCGGTCGGCATGGGCATTTTGGGTGGACTTCGCAATAGTCAACGACGCTAGAGGCAGCATGGGACGATCGCTTAAACCAACCACAGTAGCCTTTTTGGCCGTGCTAGCAATGACTGTTCTGGTCTGGGTGCTACGCGGTGTCGGGTTATTGACCTTTATCCCAGGCTCTGTGCTGTGGGTGCTGATTTTGCTTAGCCTGGGAACCGCTATTTTAGTGGTGGTGCGGTAGAGAGAAGGCAGAGGGCAGAGGGCGGAGGGCAGAGGGCGGAGGGATGAAGGCAGAAGGATGAAGGATGAAGTTTTGAAATGTCAGAGGCATCGTGGCTGTCGGGATCTGCTCGTTGTGCGATCGCCCTTGGTAGCAATCTTGGCGATTCTTTAACAACGTTAGAAGCAGCTTTAAAGGTTCTCGCCCAGACTCCAGGTATTGTGTTAGAAGCGCGATCGCACTGGTACTGGACAAAAGCCGTGGGGCCACCACAGCCCGATTACCTTAATGGGTGCGCTATTCTAACTGTCACGCTGACGCCTCATGCCTTACTGAAAACGCTTCTGCAAACCGAAGTCAAATTTGGGCGTGTGCGTCGGGAGCGCTGGGGAGCACGCACGCTTGACCTGGATTTGTTGTTATTTGATGATGTTATTCTCAACACGCCTGATCTCCAGATCCCGCATCCCCACATGACCGAGCGAGCGTTTGTCTTAGTGCCTCTGGCAGAAATTGCCCCTGCCTGGATTGAACCAATTTCAGGAAAAACGATCGCAGCCTTAGTCCAAACGGTAGACTGTTCAGAAGTCAGACGAATGGCTTAGGTTAGGAGCCAGGAGGCGAGGGATGAAGGCTAAAGGCTAAAGGCTAAAAAGCTGACCGCTGAACACTCAAAACTTGCCCCTCTTGCTTCCTCTGCCGCCCCTTTGCTCCCTTCTGCTTTCCCCTACTCCCTACTCCCCACTCCCTACTCCCCTTCCCCTCATGCCTCTCGGTCGCGAACCTCCCCAACTCCTCAAACGACGCTTGCTCTACCAAGGGCGCAAGTTTGCCTTTGAAGCTAGTCGTTACCGCCTGCCTAACCGCAATGAAGGTGAATGGGAGTGTATTCGACATCCGGGTGGTGCGCTGGCGGTGCCTGTGACTGCGGATGGCAAGCTGGTGCTGGTGAAGCAATACCGCTTTGCGGTGCAGGGTCGGTTGCTAGAATTCCCTGCGGGTACCGTTGAAGCGGGGGAGACGCCTGAAGAAACTATTCATCGCGAAATTGAAGAAGAAACGGGCTACCATGCTGATCGCTGGCAGAAATTAGGCGAGTTCTTCGTGGCTCCCGGTTATTCCGATGAAATCATCTATGCGTTTCTTGCTCAAGACCTGACGTTGCTCGAAAATCCACCAGGTCAAGATGCCGACGAAGATATTGAAACCATCCTTATGACAGTGGATGAGGTTGAAAAAGCCATTCAAATTGGGGATATTACCGACGCAAAATCAATTTGCAGTTTTGTGTTGGCACGTCCCTTTTTGTCGTAGTTGTTAGCGATTAGTTGTAACGCCTTTCTTGCGGAACGCTTTGCGAACGGCATGGCTTGACTAAAGTTTTTAGTCGTTAAGTCCGCGACGACCAAAACGCAACAACTAGAAACTAAAAACTAGAAACTAAAAACTATTGGCATCCATGTCTGATCTCATTCTTTTTTGGCACCGTCGAGATTTACGCATCTCGGACAACATTGGTTTGACCGCAGCACGTGAACAAAGCTCTAAGGTTGTAGGTGTCTTTTGCCTTGATCCCAATCTTTTAGAGCGAGATGATGTTGCACCTGCCAGAGTCACTTACATGATTGGCTGTTTGCAGTCCCTGCAAGCGCGCTACGCCAAAGCGGGTAGTCAACTTTTAATTCTCAAAGCTGATCCAACACAGGGTATTCCTGAGCTTGCAACCGCCCTGAATGCCAGCGCCGTTTTCTGGAACCTGGATGTAGAACCCTATTCGCAAATGCGCGATCGCGCCGTTCAGGAAGCCCTCCAGCAAGCAGGGATTTCGTTCAAAAACTTCTGGGATCAGTTGCTCCATGCACCGGATGAAATTCGCACAGGCAATGGCGATCCTTACACCGTTTACTCCCCCTTCTGGCGCAACTGGAGCAGCAAGCCGAAAGCCGATCCGGCCCCTGATTTGCAGAACGCCAGTGGACTAACCGATAAGGAGCAAAAAGCGGCTCAAAAAGCTGGGACGATCGCGCTCCCAACCGCTAAAGAGTTGGGCTTTGCCTGGGATAATCCTCTGCTCTTGGAACCAGGAGAAACGGCTGCTTATGAGCGTTTGGAGACATTTTGCGATCGCGCCATTGCAGACTATCAAGAACAGCGCAATTTTCCGTTTAATGCGGAAGGTACGTCCCATCTGAGTGCAGCGCTCAAGTTTGGCGCGATCGGCGTGCGTACCGTCTGGGCAAAAACAGCGGAGGTGATGGAACAGGCTCGGAGTGACGAAGCGCAGGAGGGCATTCGCGTCTGGCGGCAAGAACTCGCCTGGCGAGAGTTTTACCAGACGGTCATGTACTTTTTCCCACAGTTGGCCGATGGAGCCTACCGCAAACCCTTTCAAAACTTTCCGTGGGATAACAATCCAGAGCATTTCAAGGCGTGGTGCGAGGGTAGAACAGGCTATCCGATCGTGGATGCAGCCATGCGCCAGATGAACGAACTCGGCTGGATGCACAACCGCTGCCGCATGATTGTTGCCAGCTTCTTGACGAAAGATTTGTTAATCGATGTCAAACTGGGCGAGAAATACTTTATGCAACGGCTGTACGACGGCGATCTGTCTGCCAATAATGGCGGTTGGCAGTGGAGCGCTTCTAGCGGGATGGACCCAAAACCGCTTCGTATTTTCAACCCTGCCAGCCAAACCAAAAAGTTTGACTCCGAAGCCGAATACATTCGTCAATGGCTCCCAGAACTCCGCAGCATCGATACAGAAGCATTGGTGACAGGTAACATTTTGCCGCTAGAGCGCGATCGCTGTGGCTATCCTGCGCCGATCGTCGATCACAACCAACAGCAAAAACGCTTTAAGGCACTCTATCAACAGCAAAAAGAGCAGTGAAATTATGTCCTACTCGGACATTGTATCGCAGGCTAGGAGTTAGGGAGGAGACGTGAAAATTAAACAATTCTTTTCGATCCTAGTCATTTTGATACCAAATCTTCTGGTGCTATTACCTGCATTCGCTGAACATCCATCTGCTATAGAACCCTATCTCGGCGAATGGAAGATCGCTTCCTATGAGCAACGCGGTCTTTCCGCTGCGTTAACACCAAAATACGCAAGCGGTCAAATCGGTAAGAAAATGCGCCTTTCGGCAAGCAAAGCTTCCTTCGACGCTCGTTTTCTCTGGTTTAGATCGTGTAATGCTCCAACCTATAAATGGGCAAAGCCTGCTGATTTTCAAGGGAACGGTTGGCAAGCATTGCTACCAACTGGGCATCCCAAAAAGCGGAGTGGTTCGGTCATGTTTCTGCTCTTGTCTTGCTCTGGCAGACTAGCTGGTGGATTTGAGGTTGCCCGAAACCATCAACTGGTTGCCTATTACGATAGTTTCTACTTTTATCTGGATAAACAGCTTTGATGTTTCTATGCAAAAATTACACCGCAAGAAACAGATGGTTGTTGAGTTGTGAATGCTGGAGAATAAATCAAGAAGCACGATGAACGGTTGCTAATTGCAAATCGAAAAGGCGGCAAACTCTGTAGGAGTAAGGCATTACCTTGCCCTGACCCAGCGATCGATCAGTAGCCGTCACGCTTTCAATCGATATGACTAAAGCAGTGAAGCCATGATGAAAACCGTCGAATTCAAGACTCGGTCAACTGGCTTAACCGAAGCTGAATGCTGGGATGCGATCGTTCACCGCGATCCCGAAGCGGATGACGCTTTTCTCTATGCAGTGCAAACAACTGGCATTTATTGCCGTCCAACCTGTGCTTCGCGGCAGCCAAAGCGAGAAAACGTCCTTTTTTTCAATTGCTGGGAGGATGCTGAAGCAGCAGGCTTTCGACCGTGTAAGCGCTGTAGCCCGCGATCGACCTCTCCGAAGCAGCAACAGGCAACCATCATTGCCCACGTGTGTAAGCAGATTGAACGTGCTGAAACGCCACTATCATTAACGGCAATGGCGCAAATGGCAGGGCTCAGTGCCTACCATTTTCATCGAGTCTTCAAAGCGATCGTCGGTGTTACCCCAAAGCAGTACACTGCCGTCCATCGTGCTCAACGCCTTCGCCAGCATTTGCAGGAAACCTCTACCGTGACGCAAGCGATGTCTGACGCTGGTTTTGAGACCAGCAGCAATTTTTACAACCAAGCGGCCACCCTCCTTGGGATGACGCCGTCTCAATACCAGCAGGGGGCAAAGGGCATGGCGATTCGCTATACGGTGCAATCTTGTTGGCTAGGTTGGGTGCTAGTTGCGGCGACGCCAAAAGGCATCTGTGCGATCGCCTTGGGGGATACGCCTGAAGCGCTGAAAACCCAACTGCAAGCAACGTTTCCCAACGCCCAATTGTGTACTGGTGATTGCGCGTTTGATGGCTGGGTCGAGCAGGTGCTGCGTTTAATTGAAGTGCCCCAGTCTGCTGTTGAGCTGCCCCTGGATGTTCAAGGGACCGCGTTTCAGCAGCAAGTATGGCAAGCGCTACAGACGATCGCACCCGGCACAACCATAAGCTATAGCGACTTGGCAACACGTATTGGCAATCCTAAAGCCGTCCGAGCTGTAGCAAACGCCTGTGCCCAGAACCAGATTGCCGTCGCAATTCCCTGCCATCGCGTTGTGGGTAGTGACGGCAGTTTGAGAGGCTATCGGTGGGGCCGCGATCGCAAACAGGCACTTCTAACGAAGGAAAAAACGATCTGTACCTCTGCTCCCCAACCCCTAACCCCAACCCCTAACCCCTAACCCCCAACCTCCCGCCACCAGACCAAACAATTAACCCACCAGACCCCAAACAAGTCCCCAGCAGACGTACACTAGGAACAGCAACCGTGTGAGAGATGCGATCGCGCTGATGGTTGAACCGATTCCACCGATTACGTTACCGCCTGCCCAAAACCCTGTGCAAGAAGGGGAATGGCTCAAAATTGCGTTGTTACGCTGGCTCAATCAAGAATTCATCCCTGAAGAGGCAAACCAGCCCATAGCAGAACGCGCTGCACAGATCTTTGTCCGGCAGCGCATGGAGGGTGAAAACGATCTCGGGTCGCTCGTGATGGCGATCGTCACCGAGATGGAGTCCTTTGATTTTTCAAACAGCTTCTTTGGCGAGTTCACAGTCGCTAACGCCGTCAGCGATCTGTTACTGGATAGCCTCGGTATCGATCGTTGCTGTGGACAATGAGATAGTTGTTAGTTTTTAGTTGTTGGTTGTTAGACCACTCAGCCTAAACGTTCTAGAAGCGACTAACGAATTGTCCAACCCGGAGTGTTAATTGCTCTAGGCTTCGCTCTAACAACTAAAAACCAACAACTAAAAACTCTTCTTACCAGCTAGACTTCACCACACCTGGTAGCAATCCCTGGTGTGCCATCTCACGCAGAACGTGACGAGACAAGCCAAAGTCACGGTAGAAGCCTCTAGAGCGACCCGTTACCCAGCAACGATTACGAACGCGGGTAGGAGCGCTGTTGCGGGGAAGCTGTTGAATTTGGCGATGAATGGCTAGTTTTTGCTGTTGTGATGTTGCGGATGCAAACTGCTCAAGCAAGTCTGCACGCTTCTCAGCATACTTTTCCACCAGCTTCTTGCGCTTGTTCTCGCGCTCAATCATGCTCTTTTTAGCCATGAGTCATTCCGATGCTCTTTTAATTTTTAAGACACAGCTTATTATGGTACCAAATTTGCTCGGCTATTTGCCAACTAAATTTAAAGTCGTTAACGGATCGATCGCGGGTGTGGGATGTTCAGGGGTGATAGCCAGATCATCCGGTTCAGGCGTTGCCAGCGGCTTGTGTGAAAGGGTGGCAGAGGGGCAAAGATCAGCGAGGTCACAGCGATCGCACTGAGGATTTCGTGCCATACAGACGGCTCGACCGTGATAGATCAGCCGAATGGACCAGTTTTCCCAATCGGGCTGGGGCAGTAGCTTCATCAAATCGCGCTCAATGCGAACCGGGTCAGTGTGCTTTGTCAAACCCAGGCGATAGCTCAGGCGTTTAACGTGCGTATCGACGGTGACGCCCATGTTGATCCCAAAGGCGTTTGCCAGCACGACGTTTGCTGTCTTCCGCGCAACTCCTGGCAGCTTCAGCAACTCTTCCATCACCTGCGGCACGTTCCCACCAAACTCCGTCATGATCATGCGGCAAGCAGCCTGAATGTTTTTGGCTTTGTTGCGATAAAAGCCTGTGGACTTGACCAATGCTTCTATTTCCGCCAAGTCTGCGCCTGCCATTGCAGCCGCATCAGGAAAGCGCCGGAAAAGCGCCGGAGTGACCATATTCACCCGCACATCCGTACATTGGGCAGACAAAATGGTGGCGACCAAAAGCTGCATAGGCGTTTCATAGTCCAACGAACACGTTGCGTCTGGATAAAGTCGCTTGAGCCGCAAAAGAATCTCGATCGCCCGCTTCTGCTTCGCTGGCAATTTACGTGTGGCACACATAGGAAGGGATGAGAAAAAAGGGATGAAACGGAAGGGATGAGGGATGAAATGCGTAAGCGGTAGCAGGCAGGGGAGGAATGGGAAGAAAGGGATGAAACGCGAGGGATGAGGGATGAAACGTTAAGAGTTAGATGGATAGGAGTAAAGGGCAGATGTGAAGCTGAGCACGATCACTGGCTACCAATCACTAAGCCCATTCAAAATTTCATCCTTCATCCTTCATCCCTCATCCCTCATCCCTCATCCCTTCCCTCTATCGGAACAGCTTTTGCACTGATTCCAATTGGCTGGTGTCGCGCACGATCAGGAAAATACCTAACCCCAGGAGCAGCATCAAGCCGGTTTGCATCACGCCATCCTGAATTTTGGAGGGAAGGGGTTTGCCGCGCAACCCTTCTACCAGCAGGAAGGCTAGATGCCCTCCATCCAGCGCTGGCAAGGGCAAGATATTGATGATTGCCAGGTTGATGCTGATGAGCGCACCAAAGGTAAAGAGGTTGAAGGCATCCGATCGCGCCAGTTTTGCCCCTTCATCCACAATGCGCACCGGACCTGAAATTTGGTCAGCCACTTGCCCAAAGTTGGTAATTAGCTGCCCAAAGCCCTGGACGGTCAGCACCGTAATCCGCTGGAACTCGCTGGCTGCGATCGTCAGAATTTCGATTGGGTTACCAACGCGACGACGTTCGATTTTGACGTTGGGAGAAAGCTGGACACCAATTTTGGCGTTGGCATCGGGTGTAACGACAAGTGGGTTTGGCAGCACTTTACCATCCCGCTGAATCGTAAGAGCGATCGCCTGATTGGGATGGTTCTGGATCGTCGTCATCAGCGTTTTGATGGCATCCTTAGAGGCTCCAAGCTCCTGCCCATCCGCTGCTAGAACAATGTCTCCTGGCTTAACGCCTGCTTTCGCTGCCGCTGAGCTAATCTCTGACTTAACGTCTGGCACCAACACTCCAGGCTGAAAACTGACATCCTGAGTGCCTGCAATACCGATTTGGGTGACCAGTAAGAAGTAAGCAAACACCAAATTTGCGATTACGCCTGCGCTGATCACGATCGCCCGATCCAGCACTGGACGATTTTTTAATAAATTTGGGTCGTTTGGTGGAATGGTGCTGTCTGGATCATCGTCAGGAAAGCCGACAAAGCCACCCAGGGGAAAGGCACGCAACGCATACTCCGTTTGCGAACCCTGATACTTCCACAGAATCGGTCCAAACCCAATTGAGAAGCGGTTGGCATAAATGCCCTGGGCACGGGCAGCCGTAAAGTGCCCTAGCTCGTGAACCACAATGAGGATTGCCAAAACGGCGATCGCAGCCAAAACTGACATACCAAAGTTCCCATAAAACGGCGGTTTTAAAGTTGCAGTCGGGGCAAGGCACCTGAGCAACATACGTAACCCCTATTCTAGAAGCTACAACTCAGTAAATGTTGCCTGGCACAAAATCCTTGGGAATGAGAATTTAATCAGTTTCAACTCGGAGGGGGCTTGGCAATGCCAAACCCGTGCAGTTAAAAAATTATTCAAGTTATTTAATCTGTGATCCTTAGATAGGGTCGCCTACAGGCATTGAAAACAAAATAATTTCATCAGAAGCAAAGACTTGCGGTATACCAGTATCCAGTTGTGTTCACCAACGGTCAATTGCCCTTGTGCTTCCCCTACTAAAGAATAAGCCGGAGAAAATAAAACAAGAGTCGCTGCAGCAGCAAAATGCTGAGTTGAGAGCAAGGCTTGCTAGAGCTGATCGTCTGATCGAACAGCTCCGGTCTGAGTCTTCTGCCCTGCGCGTTCAAATTACGCAGTTGAAACGACGAGCGACGGTTTCTCCCTCAATTGCCAAAAAGCTTTACGCTGATGCGCGATCGCCCAACCTCGCTCCAGGCGATCGGCGAGCACCGAGAAATGGCAGTACAAGCAGCCCGAAGCATCTTCAGCCAGATCAATTTCGACGATCGCGACGGATGGCTTCACGGCGATCGCCTGCACGAGTGCTGGCTCGTCTCACGCGCGTTGCGTTTTTGGCAAGCGTGATGATTGGGCTGGTAGGGGCAGGTTTCTGGAGTGTGCAACGCCTGCGTCAATCGCCTCAGACTTCGCAACAGCCAGTTAACCAGACATCGACTTCACCATCGGTTCAACCATCGCTGCAAGCTCCAACAGCGGCGGCGGTAATGCCAAAGCAGACGATCGACGAGCTTGTTTACAACGTCAAGCCAGAGGCACCCCCACAGCATAGTGAGTCTCTGCAAGCGATCGTGGATGGGGCAGTAGCACTGGCTGCAAGTAAGTCGTTAGACACGAAACCGCTTTCGATCACGCTGATTGACCTCAAAGGCAATACAATCGCCGGCTACCAACAGGGCACTCCTCGTTATCCAGCCAGTGTCGTCAAATTGTTTTGGCTCGTCGTCTGTGAAGCGCAGATAGAAAACAGCATTTTACAGCTTGATGCAGCCCTCAGTGCTGACCTGACAGCCATGATTGTCCATTCGGATAACGATGCTGCCAGTCGCATTTTCGATCGCATCACCCAAACAACTTCAGGTAGCCCTCTCAGTGGAGCAGACTATGATGCCTGGTTGAAAAAGCGCCTGCGGATTAATCAATTTTTTCGCGCTGCAGGCTACGAGGGGCTAAGCATCAGCCAGAAAAACTACCCAATTTATTCTCTCAAGCTGGATGGACCGGATGGTCGTGAACTTCAGATGCGCGATGAACAGCAGCAACCCATTCGCAGCTTGATCACCAGTGACCAGGCGGCAAGACTCATGGCTGAAATCTATGCTGGCAAAGCCATCTCAGCCAGTCGCAGCCAGGAAATGATGGCGTTGCTCACCCGCGATTTGAATCCTGAGTCCTGGAAAAAAGAACCGGATAACTCGATCGCAGGCTTTTTGGGCGAATCCCTACCGACTGACGTGCGTTTTGCTTCTAAAGTAGGCATGACAACAAAAGTTCGTCATGAAGTCGCCTTTATCGAATCCAAAGACGGCAGCGTTGCCTATATCCTGGCGGTCTTTGGTACCGATCCTACCTACAGCCAGAATTCTGAGATTCTCCCTGCGATTTCCAACGCCGTGTATACGCAAATGGTGGAACACAAAACACACGCCAATGCGACGAAGAGCAGTGATGGTTAAGAACACGACCTTAGCTTGTCGCAGCGTGATCGCTAGTAGCAATCACTGGATGGTAATCGGATGGGCGTCAGTGGAACAATCTTTAACAATTTGAGTCAAAGAGCTCACGTTGGAATGACCATGAGAAAACTACACTAAAGACTAAAAACAGTACTTGGGGGAGAAGTTGTTCTATGCTGCCCGATAATGTAGCCATTAGCAATTCAGTTCAAGTGTATCTAGACCTCGGCTATAACCCTGAAGTTGCGATTAATAAGGCTGCTCGTGCTGACCATCTGTCTCGCCGTCGTCCTACTCCTCCCGATCTGAAAGGCATTCTTGAACGCGCTCAAATTGCAGCGGATAGTTCCCGTTGGGCTTCACAGCGTTACGGGACAGATGGCTAGAAAGCTAATTTCAACATCAGAGCAACTCGTTACTTTTTGCATTCTGCCCTAAGCCTTCTTTACAGCACCGATCGCCCTAAAAACGGTTGCAATACGTCTGGAATGGCAACGGTACCATCGGTTTGCTGATAGTTCTCAAGGACTGCTGCCATCGTGCGACCAACCGCTAGCCCAGAGCCATTCAGCGTATGGACAAAATCGGTGCCTTTTTTGCCAGCCTCTTTAAAGCGAATGTTGCCGCGTCGTGCCTGGAAATCACCAAAATTCGAGCAGCTTGAGATTTCCCGGTAGGTTCCAGCGGCGGGAAGCCACACTTCCAGGTCATAGCATTTGGCAGCACCGAAGCCGATGTCCCCGGTGCAAAGTTCAATCACACGATAGGGCAGCTTCAGCGCTTGCAGAATGGCTTCAGCATTTTGCACCAGGGTTTGATGCTCTTGCTCTGACGTTTCGGGATGCACAATTTTGACCAGCTCCACTTTGTTGAATTGATGGAGCCGAATCAAGCCGCGCGTGTCTCGCCCATAGCTGCCTGCTTCACGGCGAAAGCATGGCGTATAGGCACAGTGATGAATCGGCAAATCATCTGCCGCTAGAATCTCATCTCGATAAAGGTTAGTGACGGGCACCTCGGCGGTGGGGATGAGCCAGAGGTCATCATCCTTGCACTGAAAGCTTTCTTCGGCAAACTTGGGCAATTGCCCTGTAGCGGTCAACGATTGGGTATTGACCAGAAGTGGTGGCAGCACTTCCTGATAACCAGCGGCGATCTGACGATCGAGCATGAAACTGATCAACGCGCGTTCCAGGGCAGCACCCGCACCCAGCAGTGCAATAAACCGAGTTTGAGCCAGCTTTGTGGCACGCTCTGTGTTGAGAATGCCCAGCTTTTCGGCGATTTCCCAATGGGGCAAAAGGCTATCCTGCTGTGGTTTGTATTCGTCACCCCAACGGCGGACTTCAACGTTCTCGGTTTCATCTTTGCCGATCGGCGTAGTGTCACTGGGCAAATTTGGAAACGTCAGCAGCAGCGCTTCAATCTGGGCTTTCAAGTCCTTTTCTTGCGGTTCCAGATCGCTCAACTTGGCTTTGATCTGGTTGCCTTCATCCTTGAGTGCCAGCACCTCGGCATCATCTGGTTTCGCGCCAGATTTCATCTTTTGCCCCACCAGTTTGCCAATTTCGTTACCGCGTGCCTGAAGCTGCGATCGCTCCTGCTCTAGCGATCGACGTTGCTCATCCAACTGCAACAGCGGTTGAATGTCGTAGTTACCGTTGCGAGTGTTCAGTTTCTCGCGTACACGATCGGGATTTTCGCGAATTAGCTTTAGGTCAAGCACAAATATTTCTCAGAGTTCGATACAGAAGGTTGCTCCATCTCAGGATACACTGCCGTAGTTTTGAGTAACACTAAGACTGTGTGCAGAGACTATGTACTAAAGAATGCCATGTCTGACCTTCCACCGCTAACGACCGAAACCCTTTGGGCTATTCTTGATGACACGCTGGATGATGCGACAGCGAACCAATTGGTCTGGTATTCCTTGGGCTATCGTTACGATGCGGCAAACGATCGCTGGGATAATACCGCTGTTGCATCCGACTGGCAGGACACGTATCCTCAGCCACCGGATTTTATTGCCAATCGCCCACCGACGGTAAAGCTGACGCGATCGATTCCACCCGAGAACAAGCAATTGTTGAAAGAGAAGCTGGGCTTTCAGGGCTATAAGGTGGATGAACTGGTGCCACGGAAGACTAGACGGGCGACGATCGTCAGTTGGTTGCTCAGCTATATGCAACAAACGGGTGTCGATTCGTAGCACAACTTTCAACAATGAGCGGTCAGCAGTCATCCGCCTCTCCGCAAAGCACACTAAAACGGTGAGTGCTCAAGCTTCTCTTAAAAGCTGAAAGCTGATGGCTGACCGCTAATAGCCCTTTAACGCAACATTCCACCAGAGATTGCAATGTCCACTCCCTATTCCTGGCTAGAGGCTGCTCTCACCACCATTCATCGAGCCGATTGGTATCGATCAGTGCAACCCATCCAGGGGCGTTCTGGTGCTGTGGTGCAGATGGATGGGCAAGCAGTGATCAACTTTGCTAGTAATGATTATTTAGGGCTGGCAGGAGACGATCGCTTAATCGAAGCCGCGATTGCTGCCACGCAGGAGTACGGTACAGGGAGTACTGGCTCGCGTTTAGTGAGTGGACATCGGGAACTGCATGATCAGTTGGAGCGGGCGATCGCTGCCCTTAAACAAACGGAAGCAGCTCTAGTTTTTAGCTCTGGCTACCTGGCAAATGTGGGCACCGTGAGCGCACTGGTTGGGAAACGGGATCTTATCCTCTCTGATCAATACAATCACTCTAGTCTCAAGCAGGGTGCTATCCTCAGCGGGGCAACCGTGTTGGAATATGCCCACGGTGACATTGCTCAGGTTCAGCAATTGTTGGAGCAGCACCGCAATCGCTATCGACGCTGTTTGGTGCTCACCGACAGTGTGTTTAGCATGGATGGCGACTTATGTCCGCTACCAGCGCTGTTGGAACTGTCAGAAGCGTTTGATGCCATGCTGTTGGTGGATGAAGCCCATGCAACGGGCGTCTTAGGCGAAACAGGCGCGGGTTGTGTGGAGCATTTTGGCTGTACGGGACGGGCGATCGTGCAAGTAGGCACGCTCAGCAAAGCTCTGGGCAGTCTTGGCGGGTATGTCGCGGGTTCAGCTACGCTCATCGACTACTTACGAAATCGTGCGGCTGGCTTCATTTACACGACCGGACTCTCTCCAGCCGATACTGCTGCCGCTCTAGCCGCTGTGGCGATCGTCCAGCAAGAACCCGATCGTCGCGCTCAACTTTGGCAAAACGTGACGCACTTCAAGCAGTCATTGACTCAACAGCTTGCAGTTGGAAGTGATCTGGAGATCAAGCTTTTACCTTCTGAGTCGCCCATCCTATGTTTGCAAGTAGCGAGTCCTGCGATCGTGCTGCATCTGGGCAAACAGTTGCGCCAAGCAGGAATCTTTGCGCCAGCGATTCGCCCGCCGACTGTGCCCACCAGTCGTCTACGGCTCACTCTCATGGCAACTCATGACAGCACGCATTTACAGCGGTTTGCAGCAGCGCTGAGTCAAGCCATGCAGGAAGCGCTTCATGAATAAGGCTAAATAGCCTGTCTGCTATCAATGCTTGTTACGTTATAAATCTAAGGTTGTAAAGATCATCTTGAAGCGTTGGTACTTCAACCTTGATGAAACCATTGGGCTTGCTGGAGCTAGTGAACAGCCGTGTGGAGTGCTGAGACTATTTATTCAAAGTAAGAAGCATTCTCCTGCTCATCGTTTTTGCAGATCTTGCTAGAATCGCCAATGCAACTCTCAGCCCTTTGTCTCGCGATTATTTCACACCCATGACTCCACCCATTGCTGACCTTCGTCAAAACTACACGCTGCAAGCATTGAATGAGGCGGATGTTGATCCTGATCCCATCAAACAATTTCAGCAGTGGTTAGAGCAGGCGATCGCAGCTCAACTTCCCGAACCGAATGCCATGACGTTGGCGACTGCAACCCGTAATGGCATCCCCTCTGCCCGTATTGTGTTGCTCAAAGGTTTAGATGAACGTGGTTTTGCCTTCTATACCAACTATGAGAGCCGCAAGGGACAGGAACTTGCAGATAACCCTCACGCAGCCCTCGTGTTCCTGTGGACGGTGCTGGAACGCCAGGTGCGGATTGAAGGACGAGTTGAAAAAGTAGCTGCCGCCGAAACAGATGCCTATTTTCAAAGCCGTCCGCTAACAAGTCGGTTGGGTGCCTGGGCTTCTGATCAGAGCCGTGTCATTTCTGGCCGTGAGGTGCTGGAACAACGGTTTGCCGAGTTGAAAGCGACCTATGCAGATGAAGCCGTGCCACGTCCGCCGCACTGGGGCGGTTATCGGGTTGTACCGCAGCAAATTGAGTTTTGGCAGGGGCGTACCAGTCGTCTGCACGATCGCCTCCGCTATCGTTTGGAGCAGGGCAACTGGCTGCTTGAGCGGCTGGCACCCTAGCGCCTGTTTCCATAAACCATGCTTCAGAAATGTCTTCAGGGAGTCTGCTGCACTGGAGACGGACTAGTTGGTAAGGGGGGCATGCTGTTCTGCCCTGGAATGCTGGGTGCGACTGGTGAATTTCCTTGACCTGGCGTGCTTGTGGGGAGGGGTGGTAAATCCTTTGGCCCTGGCGGTGCGCCTGTAATGCCAGGAGTGATACCTCCTATGGTGGGAGGCTCTGCCAAGCGTGGTGGGGAAGAGGCGTTAGCAGCGGTTGGAGGGACTAAAGGGGATGTTGGGACGGTTGGAAGCGCGATCGTGGGTGGAAAGGCCGCAGGTAATTCAACCGTGGGTGGCGTCAGTAAGCGGGTTGCTGGCGGGGCGATCGTACTCACATTTTCAGTCTGCTGATTGGCAGGCAAAACAGACGATGGTCTTTGACTACTTCCATTGGCATTGGTCGCTTGCCCGCCTACCGCCGTTGCCTCGATGCAAGGTTCAGTGGACGTTTGGAGTTTGGCCGCGGCAGCGGTTTCTGCACGGATTGAGACGAGTGCCTGATCGTTCTCCGATCGCTCGATGGAGGCAATGCACTGTAAATTCAACCCCCTGGCTAAAGCGCTAGTGCCATAAAAGGTCGCTAAGTCGAAGCGATAAACCTGCTCGATCCGATTTCTAGCCACAACAGCAATTTGCCCAGCTCGTAGCGGTTGGGATTGGGAGCGATCGCGGTTCGTAATCTCAATGCCACTTTCAGTCAGTGCTCCAACCAGCGTGACATCTGTTTCAGGAAGGTAGCGTATAAAGAGTGCCGAGCCGCGAATATTTGCCGCTGCATTGGGTGTTTGAATGCGGGTTTGCCCCCGATTGGGTGGCACCAGAACCAGCAGTGTCCCGTTCGAGAGTTGCAACGTGCGGGTTGCTGACACAAAGCGAAAGAGCGCCTGCCCGCCTACTCTTGCCAGAGACCCGTCAGCAAAGCGCAACTCTGCACGGGCGGTGCGGGCAGTAGAGAGCGTATCGCCAGAATTAAGCGTGTCACGAACTTTAGCCGATCGTGGTGGTTGATTAAACAGGTTGAGTTCTACCGCGTTTTGCAGTGAATCAATGACGGCTTGTTGGAGGGGCACTCCAGCACGGGCAGCCGATGGCAACAGCCCAATTCCACTGCACAGGCTGAGACTCACTAGAGCCGCATAGCGAAAAAAGCCTTCAACCATGAATCCTATCCATACAACGGTTCACTCAATCCCAGCGCAAGGTGCTTGCTTCGAGGTGATCGATTGACACATTCAACAGGTTTCTTTCATGAACGCTTGCAGATCACGCTTCAACATACCTCAGAAAAATGCTGTCCGTGCTTTTGGGCGTTCAATCGAACCATGGAAACTTGAAATGACTGTGCTCGATCGTGATACTCAAGCGTGTCACCTTGAAGTCCGTTCAAACAAGCTCAAATGCCTATTAAACGGGCTTTGGGTTGATCATACCGCAGTGGCTTGACAGGAGTCGCTGACTGTTATTCAGTCTTATTCACAACCTCACATTTCGTGCGCTCACATCATCATTATGTTGAGGCGATCGCTCCGCTGAAGATTTGAAGCGTCTTACAGCCATGCAAACGCTGGTGAGATATCCACACTGAAGGGACAGCTCACAACTGATTGGGGTAGGCTATTAAACGCTAGACCTGACGGTAATTTACGAAGCGGTAATGAGTGCCACATCTACTCGTTCGTTGCCTGCTGGGCTGACCGTCGCTTTTACACCAGGGCCAAAGAAACTCGCAATCTTATCCTGCTTGTCCTGCCAGACGTTGAGAGGAATCAAAGGTGACTCGAACTCCAAAACAAGCGTGTAAGCTCCTTCTGTTGCGACCTCTTTTATACCAACCAGCACAGGACATTCTTCATCAGTCGGGCTTAAGCCGAGATGGCTCAACGAACTGTCAAGATGCGCGCGTTGACCATAGCGATAGCGCGTTACATCTTTCCGAATCTGGTTTTGTGTGGCTGTAGCTTGCTGCTCTCGAAGCGCCAGAACATCGGCAGCGGTTTGCTGCATGAGTGGCACTGGCTCCAACTCAGAGGCTTTAAGTGCCAACCCACCCAACAAGAGTGGAATGCCGTAAAAAAAGCCAACCAGATTCAGCGTTGCATTGTCTGAAACAAAATATGCCCAAAAGCCAACGATGGTTAGAATGCCACCAATGCTAAGACCCAGCGTTCCTAGAGAAATTCGACGTAACATAGAGGTATAAGGTCTAGCAAACTTGTAAAGATTTATTCTAAGCTTATTATCCTTCTCTTAGGGCATTCGTGATGAGTAGGGGGATCAATTAAAGCGAACTAATCTTGTGATGAGCTAGAGGCTACCGCTGCATATAAGGCCGCATCTGTGATCGCAATGGTTTTGTTTCGGGCTTTTTCACGACCTTCTTCAACCGACCAGGGTACGGTGTGCGCGATGAGTCATGACGAGTCTGCCTCGGCCGTTCCTGATCATGCCATCGCAGGGTTGCGCAAAGCGTGAGAGCGAACACCGTTATGGTTGCGCCAGGTGTCATAAAGTAGCCAACAGTCAGTTCCTGACGATCGCGTCTCGATCACTCCTTTTGTTCCCCTTATTTGGGCGCTTCTATGGTTAAGGATGACAAAGTTAAGGATGACTATCGCTGTCCGCTTGAAAAAGAGTCGTTGCTAGAGCAAATCAATGCCTTGAAACGGGAGGATGAAACGCTCAATAACATACTGGCCGTGGATGTTTGGGCGCTTGCCAAAACGATGGATGAGTTTCAACCAGGGTTTTGGTCGGCTTTTATGAAAAATCGCGATCAGGCGCTTAAACGATTTATTGATGAAGTCGTTAAGAGTAAGCCTGTTGATGTTAAACGTCCGCCCTATTTGCGGTAGCTGTAGAAGTATGTGTGATGGGCCTGCTCTAACAGCCTTAGGACCGATGCGCTTCTTGTCGCATGCGAAGAAGATGGCTTTACAATAGAGCTTGATCCGCTAAATCTGATGATCAGCCACCAAGCTCACACGCACTACTAAAGGACGCGCTAATGATTGATTCTGACACCCTTAAAGAGCGCATTGCTTTGATTCAAGGCAAGCGTGAAGCCCTGGTACGACTGTTAGAACAGCCAGATCTAGGTACGCTAAGAATTGACGTCAACCAGGCGATCGAAGAGATTGATGACCTGCTGGATGAATTCAAACAAACCTTTCCAGACACGCAGATGAACTGACGAAGGCTTGCTAATGGCTGCACGTGCCCCTAAACCAGACCAACTGGACTTCTGCTAGGGCATCAGCGATCGTCGTTCAATGATGCAAACGGGGCTTCTAGCTATTAATTGCTTGTTGCCCCAGTTTTCTGACCATTGCGACCAAATCCACCGTTGCGGCGTCTTTTTTACAAAAGGCATCAATTTTTGCTGTCTGAAGCATGACTTCTGTCTGTGGATCATCAAGCGACGAATAGGCCAGAATCTGAATCTTGGGATTGGTACTTTTGATTTGGGTGGATGCGCTCAAACCGTCCAGCACTGGCATCTGGAGATCTAGAATGATGACATCTGGATGCTGCTGGTTCACCAGATCAATCGCTTCTTGTCCATTACTGGCTAAACCAACCAACTCAAAATCAGCCTGACTTCGGAGAGCTAAGCTCAGGCTTAATCGGGTGAGTTCGTGGTCATCGACAATCAGAACGCGAATAGCCGCTTTTTCACAAGTCAACATCCTAACCCTAAAATTACTAAACGTTACTCCGACAAGCACCAGTTTAGTATTAGCGTATACGCATCGCCTCTATCATGCGAGTTAACCCTGCATTCTCCTCTACTGCTTTGTAGCAGCAGCGAGTTTGTAGCAGCACAGAGTTACCTCAAAACAGATTTGTCACCATCACTGATTGACTTAACTTAAAGGATCAGCACTGGCAAATTGTCTACTTCTCTCAAGGCAGCGCCTGGGTGCATCACTTGCCCCAGTATTGACCAAATTGCCGTGACGCATTGATTGCAGCGTTGCCCTATCGCCAATGCCACTAACGAATCCAATCTTTAAGCAACGCTTGACGGCGTGGGTGACGGAGTTTACGCATTGCTTTGGCTTGAATTTGACGCACCCGCTCCCGCGAGAGGTGATAGAGTTCGCCAATCTCAGTTAGCGTATAGTGCTGTCCATCCTCCAGACCAAATCGCAGTCGGATGATATCCCGTTCGCGATCGCTAAGATGATCCAGAACAGAGTTGAGGCGATCGCACAGCAACTTGTGATCCAAACAATCGTTGGGGGCAACGTTGTCGGCATCTTCAATCAGTTGCATGAGTTCTGTATCTTCTTCCCGTCCTACCCAGGCGTGCAGCGAGAGCGTTCCCTGACTCACATCCAATACTTGCTCTAATTTGTCTTCATCAATTTCGAGCGCGGCAGCAAGTTCGGCTTTGGTAGGCTTGCGTCCAAGCGCTTGAGACAGCGTTTGACGGGCTTTACGGACTTGGTTAAGCTTTTCAACCATGTGAACGGGAAGTCTCACGGTACGAGATTGAGAGGCGATCGCGCGGGTAATACCCTGACGAATCCACCAGTACGCGTAGGTTGAAAACTTGTAGCCACGCTCGTAGTCAAACTTTTCCGCGGCTCGCATCAATCCCATTGCGCCCTCTTGAATCAGATCCAGAAAGGGGACGCCACGGTTGAGATATTTTTTGGCGATGGAGACGACCAGGCGTAAGTTCGCTCGCACTAACTTACGTTTTGCCTGTTCACCACGATCGCCGCCTTTCACAATTTCTCGCGCCAACTCAATTTCTTGTGCTTGAGTCAGCAAAGGATAACGTGCCATCTCGCGCAAAAATAACCCCACTGAATCATCGGTAAGGCCAAGACGCTCAGCTTTGGTTGGCTTATATGGAACCTTGTCTGGAGAGGGGTCGTCCGGATCGATCTCTTCAATTTCGGTGAGATCGATCGCAAAGTCGAGTTCAGCAATCTCTGATTCAGCTGAATCAGTTTCGATCGGATCGGGAGACAATTTGGCAGTCATATAGGCTCGAATAAAGCTCTCAGAAATGGATGTAAAATTGCCTCCAACTTTAACAAAGAATTTCGAAAACGCTCACTTTTTTTGAAAAAACTTTCTAAATTTTTGTGTTGAGGCTAGAACAACCAAGAATGACCAGTGGTCGCTCCTTCATTTTTTGTCCATTTTATTGACTGTAATGTACAATCTTGAATTTCGCTCGCCTTCGATTGAACGTTAGCGATCAGCTTTTCTTATAGACTCAAGCCTTTCTTTAATGGTTAGCTGATCGACCCTTTGAATCCGGCAAGACGGAACCTGAATATTTAAAGTGTTTTAGCGTCTACTTGGCAAGCCTGCGGTTCTAGTTCCGACTGGGCGCTGATCGTTTTTGTTTCAATCGTTAGTTACTTGTGTACTTCTCTTCGCTTTCAGCAAAAATTTGTCCTTTGATCGCAGTCGCGCAAAATCTTCGATGCCACGTTTGCACCCTGAACGTTCCTGGTTTTTAAACTATCGGCTTGTGCTGTTAGTCAGCATGGGCATCATTGTGCCGATCGGATACCTCATTCGCTTCGCTCCGAACCAGACATTGCTGTGGCTAAATGACGCGATCGGGGGCGTTGCCTACGAAATTTTCTGGATTTTGCTGGTTGCCTTCCTCTCCCCACGTACATCTCTAGGGGCGATCGCGGTAGGCGTTTTGGGGGTTACTTGCGGCTTAGAGTTTTTGCAGCTCTGGCATCCGCCGCTTTTAGAGGCAATCCGCGCTACTGTAGCAGGACGGCTCGTTTTGGGCAATACCTTTAACTGGTTTGATTTTCCACCTTATGTCATTGGCAGTGTTCTAGGCTGGCTGTGGGCGCGATCGGCCCGACGGATGACAGGGGGAAATTGAGTTTTGAGTTTTGGAGTTTCGAGTTGAGTCAGTTTTTAGGGGTTGGTTTTTAGTGTTTAGCTGGAACAAGCGTTGCCTTTCCTCTCCTTCTAACAACTTTTTCCACCGCCCCCACTCCCCACTCCCACTCCCTACTCCCCACTCCCCACTCCCCACTCCCTGCTGCCCAAACTGCTTTAGACTATGGACTGTAGCCTTGTAGCCCCACTTGCAAAGCTGCGATCGCACTTTATTTAAATAGACTTTGGAGCAACGTTATGGATGTTAAAGCTGCCGTCGCGCTTGAAGCGGGCAAACCCCTCAGTATTGAAACCGTGCAGCTTGAAGGCCCAAAGGCGGGTGAAGTACTGGTTGAAATTAAAGCGACAGGTGTTTGCCATACGGATGCCTATACATTGTCGGGTAAAGACCCTGAGGGGCTGTTTCCTGCCATCCTGGGGCATGAGGGAGTTGGTGTTGTGGTGGAAGTAGGCGCAGGCGTAACATCCGTCAAGCCAGGCGACCATGTCATTCCTCTCTACACACCCGAATGCCGCAACTGTGAATACTGTTTGAGCCGAAAGACTAACCTTTGTCAGGCCATTCGCTCTACGCAAGGAAGGGGCGTCATGCCAGATGGCAGCAGCCGCTTTTCGATCGACGGTCAACCGCTGTATCACTACATGGGCACTTCTACGTTTGCCAACTATACGGTGCTGCCTGAAATTGCGATCGCTAAAATCCGAGAGGATGCGCCGTTTGAGAAGGTTTGTTATATCGGCTGTGGTGTCACAACAGGCATTGGTGCTGTCATCAATACGGCGAAAGTTGAACCAGGAGCCAATGTGGTGGTGTTTGGTTTGGGTGGCATCGGGCTGAATGTGATTCAAGGTGCCCGCATGGTGGGTGCCAATATGATTGTGGGCGTAGACCTAAACCCCAGGAAGAAAGTGCTGGCAGAAAAGCTGGGTATGACACATTTTGTGAACCCCAGCGAGGTTGAAGGCGATCTGGTGGCACATTTAGTCGAACTGACGAAGGGCGGCGCTGACTATAGTTTTGAATGTATCGGTAATGTCAACGTGATGCGACAGGCATTGGAATGTTGCCACAAAGGCTGGGGCGTAAGCGTCATTATCGGTGTGGCAGGTGCAGGACAGGAAATTAGCACTCGACCGTTTCAACTGGTGACAGGCCGCGTTTGGAAGGGTAGTGCGTTTGGTGGCGCACGCGGTCGTACAGACGTGCCTCAAATTGTGGACTGGTATATGGATGGCAAGATCAATATTGATGATTTGATCACAAATGTGATGCCCGTCGATCGTATTAACGAAGCCTTTGACCTGATGCACAAAGGCGAGGGCATTCGAACTGTGATTACGTTTTAGGGGCTAGAGAAGAGGCGAAGCGTGCATGAGTTGGAAGGGTTACATCAACCCGCCCATGCACGCTTTGACGGTGCGACTGCTACGCTCTTGCTTTGCGTCTTTTAGGTGCAGGTGCCTGAGCCACAGCAGCAGTGTCTGTTTTACGAGGCCGTCCTGCTTTAACGCTCGTTTCACGCTCAGGGCTTGCCTTCGCTGCTGCTTTGGGGCGACCTCGCTTGGGTTTCACGGGTGCTGGGGGTGTCTCTAGCGTGGGTTCTGTCGGCGCTGGTTCTGAGGCCGTTGCGGTGGTTGGTTCAGTGCTGGTTGGTGCTGGTGTGTCCTCGGTTGCGATCGGTTCAGCTGCGGGAGCGTCAGATGTTTTGGGTGCCGTTGCCTTACTCGTTTTTCCCGGTTTACTGGCTTTATTCGTTTTGGCTAATCGTCTTGCTGCTGAAATATAGTTCCTGAGTGTGGAAGCGCTGATCTTGGCACCATGACTGGTCAGGATGGAGGCAAGCTCATCGTATGATTTTCCTTCTTTCAATACGGCACTGAGAAGTTCGTGCTGTTGCTCAATGACCGTGCGCGATGTGAGTTTGGCTGTCGCCTGATCAGACAAGACGTTAATCAGTTTCTCGGTGGCGCTACCGGGAGCGGCGCTACTGGATGTGGCACTGCCTGCTGCCTTCCCTTTGGATGCTTTCGTGGTTGATGTGGACTCTTTAGGTTTACCGTTCGTTTTGGATGATGTTGACTTCACTGATGGCGCGGCGATCGTCTCTACTGGAACATCCTGACTTTCAATCGCCGTAGTTGGGATGGTGTTCGTTTCAATTGCGGGCAATAGCATTGCTTGAGGGGTATCTTGTTTGCGCCACTCATCAAACGAGGGTAGTCCTGCAATGTGCAAATGGCGAATTTGCTCTCGCAACACTTCATCCGAATTGCGGAGCGTTGCTTCGCAGACAAACTTGAGATATTGATACTCAATTTCGGCTAGAGCGACCTCGACATCGACCGTTTGAAACGAAATTTTTCTGAAAGCTGTGAAATCTTGAACCACGATTTGCTCCTTGACACGTTAACGAGGATGGTTGAAATTGTTTGTTGCCAGCGCGTGTGAAGACTCAGCACGACACAGCGCAAAGATGTTGCTACAGGGTTTATTTCCCTAAAAACGGCTTCCAGTCTACTTAGATGGGTTTTCCTCTCGTTACCGTATGGAGTCTCCATCGGTTAAGAAAAGCCCGATCGCGAAATAATAATATGCGCCAAGCTTAGAAACTTTTGACATCTACTGCCGTTATACTGCGTGTGGCCTGAGGTTGAAGCAAAATTTTTAGCCAATTTTGCGATTGCCCCACAATTTAGTCAACATTTGCTTAAATTACCCAACTTTGACGGTCAAATTTCAATCCTTAATTTCTGAACAAGTAAAAACGCTGATGAAGCCAGACTGTCGCGTTTGTTAAACTCCGGCATAGGGTTCTGCGATTGCACCTCAAGGCGCTTCAATCCTCATCATGCGAATTTCACCTGTTCTACTTCTTCTACCCGTCTTGGTGTTATCGGGATCGTCTGTGATCGCTAACGACGATCGTTCCGCTTCGCCTCAACCCACGATCGCCTCGCCTGTGACAGAACCACTCACGATCGAGTCACTGGCAGGAACATACAAAGCCGTCATTGATGAGAAAGCACTGAAGAAACTTTCAAGTGATCTAAAAAAGCAGATATCAAGCGAATCTAAGAAGCATGGCGCGAATGTACCTGTAGAACTAGAGTGGTTTGAAGATAATCTCCGCCAACCCTATGAACGGATGAGAATAATAATCAATGCTGATGGCACATTTGAAGATTCATTTATAGCTGGAACAAGTTACGGCAAAGTCAAAATCGATGGTGGCAGGTTGGTTTTCACTACAGATACAACCAGACTGATGGATGGTGTGGACGGTTCAACCAACAGCCCCAAATGTAGTGAGTGCTGCACGTTTACGCTTAATGTCTCAACCGATAGAAAAACTCTATTGTTAGATGAATCCTCAAATCCCTCCCAACTTTTGCGTGGTTATGTGAAGCAGTAACGCATCTGTTACAAAAGGATGCCGTTTAGCAGGTTGTCACTATTTTGATCAAGAAGCTCTTTGCACGGTCATCATGCGAATTTCACCTGTTCTACTGCTTCTACCCGTCTTGGTGTTATCGGGATCGTGTACTCAACCTTTGCCTTCTGCGATTGCCAATGACAATCGGCCCGTTTCTCCTCAACCTGCGATCGCCTCACCTGTTGCCGCGCCGCTCACGATCGAGTTACTGGCAGGAATATATACGCCTGATGATGAAGAGCGCTGGATTGTAGAGATTAGAGGAAATGAAAAGAGACGGCCTAGATGATGCAGCTTTGAAATCGATGGAAATACTCCTAAGGCGGTCGTTCATTACAAGCAAAGTCACGATCGGCGCAGATGGCAAGTTTGAATTTCAGGAGTTAGATTTCAAGGCACACGGACGAGTCAAGCATGACGGCGAAAAATTCATTTTGACCATTGACCTAGCCAAACTCATCAAAAGGATAGACGGTTCAACTAAGCCTCTCAAATGTACCAAGTGCTGTACGTTCGCTTTAAATGTTTCAGCCGATGGGCAAAAGTTACTACGCTACGATTCCCAAAAGTCTTCCAAACTCCTGCGTGTCTACGTTAAGCAATAACGCATTTGTACGCAGCAGATCTCCGATTTCTACGACAAAGGGGATATTGATCGCGCCAAGCTTCCACTAGAAGTCACATCAGCCCGCCCTGCAGTAAATTGCGGGCTAATAGAACGAAGTCCATTGAAACGGACTAAAGCGCCGCTCCGTTGGTTCTTAGTCCACTAAAGTGAACTTTCCTCAATGAGCCCGCAATTTATTTCAGGGTGGAGCAACGCGATCATTGAAACGACACTGTTACAAAAAAGATACAGATTGGCAAGTTGTCACTATTTTTAATAAAACAGCGGTTTGCTGCGATCGAATCGCAGAGAGTCAGCCTTTATCAATGGATGATTGCTTGAGTTTCAGAGTAGCGATCGCCGCTCAGTAAGGCTTATGGCTCTGCATGTCCCTTCTAGAGCAACTGTGAGAGTAGTGGCTGTCGGGTGGAAGCGGTGAATCGGCATGTGGTGGAGGGTCGATCGCAGGAAAATTCCGCCAGAGCAAACATTTCAGCGGCATTTTACTTATTGTCTATTGTTCCGCTTTTTATAGAAAGGAAATATTAAAACTAAACAAGGTTCTGAATTTGAGTTTGACAGGCATTTATGATGACGTTTAGCAGAGGGAAGGTTTCAGGGAGGCTGAAGCTCTGTTTTATAGCCCTGTTCATTGTTGGCAGCCCTTTCCTTTGCGATGGAGTTGCCCAATAATGACTTCAACGACCAGCGGCATTAGCCCACGACACGATTAGGAGACAACTAGAGTGAAACTCGCAGTTTACGGCAAAGGCGGCATTGGCAAATCCACGACAAGCTGCAATATCTCAGTAGCACTGGCGCGTCGTGGCAAAAAAGTTCTGCAAATTGGTTGCGACCCCAAACACGACAGCACCTTTACGCTAACGGGCTTTCTCATCCCCACCATCATCGACACCCTGCAAGAAAAAGACTATCACTACGAAGATGTGTGGTCTGAAGATGTCATCTACAAAGGCTATGGCGGTGTGGATTGCGTCGAAGCGGGTGGCCCTCCGGCGGGTGCAGGCTGCGGTGGTTACGTCGTGGGCGAAACCGTCAAGCTACTGAAAGAACTCAACGCCTTTGATGAGTACGATGTCATTCTGTTTGATGTATTGGGAGACGTCGTGTGCGGTGGTTTTGCCGCTCCCCTCAACTACGCCGACTACTGCATGATCGTCACCGACAACGGCTTTGATGCTCTGTTTGCAGCTAACCGGATTGCGGCATCCGTCCGTGAAAAAGCCCGCACCCATCCCCTACGTTTGGGCGGCTTGATTGGCAACCGCACCTCTAAGCGCGACTTGATCGATAAGTACGTTGAAACGGTGCCCATGCCCATCCTCGAAATTTTGCCGCTGATTGAAGATATTCGCGTGTCGCGTGTCAAGGGCAAGACGCTGTTTGAAATGGCAGAAACCGATCCGTCCCTCAACTATGTGTGTGAGTACTACCTCAACATCGCCGACCAAATTTTGGCGCGTCCCGAAGGTGTTGTTCCAAACGACACGCCCGATCGCGAACTCTTCTCCCTTCTCTCCGACTTCTACCTCAATCCCGCTAAACCACCTGCACGCTCAGAATCGGAAGAATTAGACCTGATGATGGTCTAAGGGGCAGTTATGAGTTATGAGTTATGAGTTACGAGTTAGCTAACCAACTCAAAACTCAAAACTCAAAACTCGAAACTTATTTATCCCGTGAACACTGAGCAAATTCGCCAATCGGTGCGAGAAAAATGGTTGACCTACTACGCCGAAAACCGTCAATGGCTGTCACGTTTAGGCGTATGGGTCAACTGCGATGGCGAGCGTCGTCCTTCGTCTGGTTTTATCCTGGCAGCTCTCTCGGTGCTGGAACCACGGTTGGCTCAACTTCTTCCTCTAATTGTCGATTTGAGCAGTAACCCCGATCGCATCGTGATGGCACTGGGACTCAACTTTAACCCTGAAGACCAGTTAGACAAATTAGCCAAAGGCGATGCATCCGGCGATTCCCCAAATGGCTCCCGCAGGCTACTCCCTGCCGTCACACACGAAATCAATATCGAAGCCAGCCAGATTCCGAACAAAGAGCCTGCTCAAATGGATGAAGACTGCCGTGGCTCCCGCGATCGACGCGACTAGCCCCTATCTCCTGTACGGGCGGGTTTGTAGATCCCCTCTGCTACTCATCGGTTTGATTCCTAAACCCGCCCCTACCAGCTATTAACAACTCCTTTTAGAGAGAACATCGACCATGACTCTTGCCGAAACTGAACCGCAAGCCCTGAATTTTGAATGCGAAACAGGCAACTATCACACCTTCTGCCCCATTAGCTGCGTCGCATGGCTGTACCAAAAGATTGAAGACAGCTTCTTTCTAGTCATTGGCACCAAGACCTGCGGCTATTTTCTGCAAAACGCAATGGGTGTCATGATTTTCGCTGAGCCCCGTTACGCGATGGCAGAGTTGGAAGAAGGGGACATCTCCGCCCAATTAAACGATTACGAAGAATTGAAGCGGCTGTGTACGCAAATTAAGCGCGATCGCAACCCCAGCGTCATCGTGTGGATTGGCACCTGCACCACCGAAATCATCAAAATGGATTTGGAAGGGTTGGCTCCCCGCTTGGAAGCCGAAATCGGGATTCCGATCGTCGTTGCACGCGCCAATGGGTTGGATTATGCCTTTACGCAAGGCGAAGATACCGTTCTTGCCGCAATGGTGAACCGCTGCCCCGACAAACCACTCGCTGCCGAGGGCGACAAGGAAGAGCGCAACGCCATTACCAAATTGCTCAACTTCGGTCGCAAAAAAGAAGAGATTGCCACCTCCGAATCGGAGTATGTGGATCATCCACCGCTGGTGCTGTTCGGCTCTTTGCCTGATCCTGTCGTCACTCAATTGACGCTGGAATTGAAGAAGCAGGGCATTAAAGTCTCCGGTTGGTTGCCTGCCAAGCGCTATACCGAACTGCCTGTAATTGAAGAAGGTTACTACGTGGCAGGGGTGAATCCCTTCCTTTCACGCACTGCAACGACCTTCATGCGTCGCCGTAAATGTAAGCTGATTGGCGCACCCTTCCCGATCGGTCCTGATGGCACCCGCGCATGGATTGAAAAAATCTGCTCAGTATTTGGCATTGAACCGAAGGGGTTGGACGATCGCGAAGCCCAAATCTGGGCAGGGCTGGAAGATTACCTCCAACTCATTCGCGGCAAATCCGTCTTTTTCATGGGTGACAACCTGCTGGAAATCTCGCTGGCACGCTTTCTCATCCGTTGCGGGATGACCTGCCCCGAAATCGGCATTCCCTACATGGACAAGCGCTATCAGGCAGCAGAACTCGCACTACTAGAGCAAACCTGCCGCGAAATGGGCGTTCCCACTCCCACCATTGTGGAAAAGCCCGACAACTACAATCAGCTCCAGCGCATCAACGACCTGAAGCCTGATCTCGTCATCACTGGCATGGCACACGCCAATCCTCTGGAAGCCCGTGGCATTAACACCAAATGGTCGGTTGAATTCACCTTTGCCCAAATTCACGGCTTCACCAATGCCCGTGACATTCTGGAATTGGTAACCCGTCCCCTCCGTCGCAACAACAACCTCAAAGACCTCGGCTGGGACAAACTGGTGCGAGAAGAAACGAAGGTGTAACTCCAGTTTAAGCAATCAATCAATAAGGCAGGGTTAGCAATGCTGACCCTGTTTTTTATGCTTCAGGCTATGAATCCGTTTGCTCCCTCAATTGAGCTTCAATCAAAGCAGAAACCTTTGCCCAATCATCAGGTGTGTTGGGGCAGGGATGCCATACTTGATTGCTTGAATCTGCTTTGAGGCGATCGACCAGTATCGAAAATGCCGTACTATCATCTCGATGCGCCAACACATAGGCTCGAAGCTCGGCTTTGCTCATCTGGTTAAAATCTGTCATGTCAGAAATCTCCATAAGCCGTCACGACCAACCTGGATTTGCAACTCTTCTCCAGCAAAGATGAAGATAGACCCATCGCGCTCATCAAGTCGTAAGATTTCAACCGGACGATAAAAGTTCGTTAACGCTTGGCATAACCTGATACAAGTCAGCCCTTGCTCTACGGTCGGCAGAATCTCGACTCCTTGTAAGCACCACATTTACTGCCATTTTATACAGTTTTTCTGGGAAAGCCGTCATAGAAAGGGTGTTACCGTTATTGTTCTAATCATTGCACCACCGTGAGAAGCAAAGGCTTAGCGACAAAGAGGCTGCAACAAGAGGGGGAAACGAATGACTACGATCGCTCCCAACGAAACTTGCGATCGACTTCTTGAATCGGCACATCGTTAATGCTGGCAAAGCGTCGCATCATCAAACCATTTTCGGCAAATTCCCAGTTTTCATTGCCATAGGCGCGATACCAGAAGCCTGCATCATCGTGCCATTCATATTCAAAGCGCACTGCAATGCGATTATCCATAAAGCACCACAGCTCTTTTCTCAGGCGGTAGTCGAGTTCTTTAGCCCATTTGCGTTTGAGAAACTCTTTAATCGCCGCGCGTCCACTAAAAAACTCCGCTCGATTGCGCCACTCCGAATCTTCGGTATAGGCCAGAGCGACGCGATCGGGATCACGCGTATTCCAGGCATCTTCTGCCGCTTGCACTTTGGCTTTCGCGGTTTCCAGGGTAAATGGAGGTAGAGGAGGTTTCGTTTCCATAATGAATGTCGTGATGGGTTTAGGCGTGACTATGGGTTGATAACGTTTCGACAAATGGTGCAGCCGTATGGAGATGTCCCGTTTTCACATAAATGGTGCAGCCTTCGCGGCTAAACGGGGTATGCGTGCTGCCGTGAGGACTCCGTAACCAGGTGCCTTTGGGATAGACACCAAACCCATCTTCAAACACTCCTTCTAAAACAAAGATTTCTTCGCCGCCCCAGTGGGTATGGCGTTGAAAGTGGGTACCCGGTGCCCATTGCACCAGCGCGACGTTCTCTGTTCTATACGTGTGGAGAGGGAGTACCTTTAACCCTTTGACCAGACCAGGCACCCAGGGTGTTTGAAGGGTGTCGATCGCCACTCGCTGTTGGTCGTCAGGATGCATCTGCCAGAGCTTCACCAGGATTGTGCAACCGTCCTGGCTAGAAGGCGTATGCGTTGACCCGACAGGATTGCGAATGTATGTACCAGCAGGATAATCGCCTTTTTCATCCGAAAAAACGCCCTCCAGAACCAAAAATTCTTCGCCCCCGCCGTGCGTATGCGCTGAGAAAGCACTGCCTGGTGCATAGCGGACGATCGAGGTTGCCCGCGCCACTTCTTCGCCATCTCGTTCCAGCATCCGTCGCTGCACACCTGGCATGGGAGAATCCACCCAGGGCAAATCATGGCTAGACACCACAACTCGTTGACTAAAATCGGCATGAAGTTTCATCGTTTCTGCTGTGAATAAATTGCTGACCAGGAACTCGCTCTACACTCCTGCCATGGGCGTATAACCAGGCAATTGCTTCACACGATCGATCCAGGCGAGCACGTTGGGGTACACATCCAAGTCGATTTTGCCATCTCGTGCCAGAGCAACATAAGGAAACATTGCAACATCGGCAATGGTGGGGCGATCGAACTCCAGCCAGGTATGTGTACTCAGATGTTTGTCGAGTTGCGTCAGGATGAAGGCGGCTTTTTGATGGGCACGATCGAGATTGATATTTGTTGCACCAAGCAAGTGGTAAAGCCGCGCACTTTCAGGCCCTTGGCGTACTTCACCGGCTGCTGTCGATAGCCAACGAATCACTCGACTCATCGGTTCTGCGTCCAGAGGCAGCCAGGATTCGCCACCATACTGCCGTGCCAGATAGACCAGAATGGCTTGAGCATCGGCTAAAACAATTTCACCATCAACTAAAACGGGTACCTGTCCAAAGGGATTGAGCGCGAGAAATTCAGGCTGCTTGTGTGCTCCTGCAAGCAAATCGACTTTGATCCATTCAAACTCTAAGCCCAGCAGTGACAGCATGAGCTTTGCCTTGTAGCTGTTGCCAGAAATGTCGTGACCATAAAGCTTCAACATAAGCGAGTTTTCCAAGTTAATGACAAGATGAGAACACACAGTCGAACGGAAACGATTGCTGCCTTAATTGAGTTAGAAAGGCGAAGCGATCGGGAGATCTCCAGGTATGAAGGAGACTTTACGGCGAACACCGCCAGGGCTAAAGCTGAATACATCAACGCTTTGTACCTAAAACTGTACCGTTCGATCGGTGTACAACGACTGTACCGATCGAACGGTATAATGTCAACAGGTCAATTCAATTTGTTTGAATTTCCACAACCTGCTCAACTTTTCATGGCTTGTCCAAGTTTCCACAGCCCTCGTGTTTTTATACACTATGTCCAAGCAAACTCACATCCCGCCGCTGCTTGATCTCTTTCGCCAATTTGGCTATGACGGCGTAACGCTGTCAAAAATTTCCCAGGCGACCGGGCTAGGCAAAGCGAGCTTGTATCATCACTTTCCGGGTGGTAAGGATGAGATGGTCGAGACCGTCTTGCTTACTTTAGAGAAAGGGCTGGCGCAAATTGCTGCTGAAGCGCTACAAAGCGAGGGAAATGCGCTGACTCGGCTACAAACGATGTGCGATCGCGTTAACAACGTCTACAGCAGCGGCCAAAAGCCTTGTATACTCGCGGCGCTGATGCTGGGTTCTGCTAGGGACAGCTTTCAAGAACGGGTAGGCAAACTCCTGCAGGTATGGATTGACACAATCGCGACGATTCTCATGGACGCAGGTATGGATGCAGCGCTGGCTCAACAGCGTGGGGAAGATGGGGTCATCGCCATTCAAGGCGCATTAATCCTAACGCAGGGGCTAGATAATCCTGCGCCTTTTCAGCGAGTGATGCAGCAACTACCGCAGCAACTCTGTCAGGGATTGCCTTAAAGAACACGATCACACCCTCGATCGTGCCCCAAGCGATCAAGGCAAGGGAGAGCATTCCCAGACCTTTTCAGATCGTTCTATAGCAGCCACCAAAGCAGTGTTAGAGGCTTCAAGGCTTAGAATAGAAGGGTAAGCGTGAGGTTTCGTGAGGGCTAGCTGGTTACTTTGCGTTTAGCAGAAAGGCGTGCTTGAGTGGCTTAGCCGTATAGATACAACGATCGGCTTTGACTGTAGCGCTATGTAATGGCCTCCCTGATTGATTGCGCTCCAAATTTTGCTCAGCTTGTCCAGATTCAGATCGCCCAGATTACTGCCCATGCTACGCCTCACCGAAGTTAAACTCCCGCTGGATCACACCGAAGCTGACCTTCAGTCTGCCATCCTCAAAAAGCTCCGTCTCGCGCCAGAAGACCTGCATCGTTACACCGTCTTCAAACGTAGCTATGATGCCCGTAAGCGCGGTGCCATTGCCTTTGTCTACATTGTGGATGTGGAGACACCCAAACAGGCACAGCTCCTCAAGCGTTTTAAGCAAGACCCTCATGTGGTGCCAACACCGGATACAAGCTATCGGTATGTTGCCAAAGCGCCTCTTCAGTTAGAAACGCGCCCGATCGTCGTTGGCAATGGCCCCTGTGGCATGTTTGCTGGCTTATTGCTGGCACAGATGGGGTTTTGCCCATTGATTCTAGAGCGCGGTAAACCTGTGCATGAACGATCGGTGGATACCTTTGGGTTCTGGAGTAAACGTAAATTTGATCCAGAATCGAATGCTCAGTTTGGCGAAGGGGGCGCAGGCACCTTTTCGGATGGCAAGCTGTATAGTCGGATCAAAGATGCTAACCGCCAGGGACGCAAAGTGCTGACAGAACTTGTGAATGCTGGTGCAGCTCCCGAAATTCTTTATATCAATAAGCCTCATATTGGCACCTATCGGCTGGTTAAAATCGTCGAAAACATGCGCCGCACGATCGAATCTCTCGGTGGCGAAATCCGCTTTCAGAGCCGGGTTGAGACGATCGACATTCAAGATCGGCAGGTGCGAGGCGTCATCCTCGCGAATGGAGACTATCTCCGCAGTGATCATGTCATTTTGGCGATCGGTCACAGCGCTCGCGATACCTTTGAAATGCTGCATCAGCAGGGTGTTTATATTGAACCCAAGCCGTTTTCGATCGGCTTTCGGGTAGAGCATCCGCAAGCACTCATTGATGAATGTCGTCTGGGGTCGCAGGCGGGGCACCCCATGCTGGGCGCTGCCGACTATCATCTTGTGCATCATTGCTCGAATGGGCGATCGGTCTATAGCTTCTGCATGTGTCCGGGAGGGCAAGTTGTGGCGGCAACCTCAGAGCGTGGGCGAGTCGTCACCAACGGGATGAGCCAGTACGAACGCAGCGGCAAAAATGCAAACAGTGGCATTGTTGTGGGCATTACACCAGAAGATTATCCTGGGAGCCCCCTGGCTGGCATGGAGTTACAGCGCCAGTTAGAAGCGCGCGCGTTTGAGTTGGGTGGCGGCACCTACGAGGCTCCGGGGCAACTGGTGGGCGACTTTCTGGCTCAAAAGCCTTCGACTCAATTGGGTTCTGTAAAGCCATCCTATCGACCGGGTGTGCGGTTAGGGGACTTAAGTTCGAGTTTGCCAGACTATGCGATCGCTGCCATTCGCGAAGCCATCCCCGCCTTTGACCAGCAAATTAAAGGCTTTGCCATGTATGATGCTGTGCTCACGGGCGTTGAAACCCGCACTTCGTCACCGATTTGCATTAAGCGGGGTGATGACTGCCAAAGCCTCAATACGAAAGGACTTTACCCGGCTGGTGAAGGAGCAGGCTATGCCGGAGGCATTCTGTCCGCCGGGGTTGATGGCATCAAAGTTGCGGAAGCGGTTGCCCTCAGTCTCCTGGAAGCGGCAGGCTGCAAATGTTAGGGCGCGTCATCACTTCAGCTCAGCAACCTTTGGTATCAGCAGTGTTGCGCCCATCCAAACACACCAGGCTAGGGGCTGACAAACAATGTGTAGCCGTAATTGATGACAGCCCCTAGCGATCGCACGACTCACCTTACTCGCCGGACAGCCGCTCCTCTGGTAAAACCCCGGCTGCAATTAAATCGCCAGTCAGACGCTTTGCTACCTGGTCATGGCGATCGAACACCATCAGTAGGCCTTGCGCCTCTAGGTTGTCAATAGTTTGCTTGACGACTTCAAGGGGTTCTGCCTTATTCAGCAAGGCTTGATCGTCTAAAACGGCTTGATCGTTCGAACTGGCTTGATCCAAAGCCGCGTTGTCCAGTGCTGGTATGAATGGTGGCTGATCAGGATGCGCTATCTGATTCAAATTTGAGCCTACGGTATGGGCAACAGGTAACGAGGATGGGTGTGTTGTGGTCGTCTTTTGCTGACTTGCCCGTTGTGGTAGCTTGATGAGCGGACTGGCATTCGCCTCAGAAAATGGTAATTGCATAGTCTTCCCCTTAAGATTGACTAGAAAAGAATGTTCACGTGCTTTAAACGCCCATATTGATGATTAGTGGGTGACTGGGCGATCGACACGGGCTTACCAACTGCAAAAGTCGGGCACAGAGAGCAAGCGTGGGTGCTATAGCAGTACGCAGGTTGGCATGACACACAGTTGCGGTTAAAACTCTCATAGGAGAGGTTTTACCTTCTGCCCTCTACCTTTTGCTGTCGCTCATCAGCCGCTTAACTAATTTCATTGCGACTGTGGGACTGCTTGTGCTCAACTGAGTCAGCCGAGCGGTTGGTGTCGAAGCGAGACGTTTCTAGTCAGGACGATCATCGTCATCCTTAGCATATGCACCTCCACAGAGGAAAAAGAGTGATGGGTTGATAGCCCATGCACAAGCTAGCAATCTGATCAAAGACTCGCAATATTTATTAATGAGATCAGGTGATTGTTACATCTTTCTACATAATTCTCAGGGATGCTCCATCTGTACTTTGGTTACGGAAAGCATTCTCAAAGGGATAAGGACAGTGGTCTTACCTGAAGTGGACAGAGTAGCAAGGCATGTTGCACTATGAGAACAGCAGCATCTTGATCCTCTTCTCTGAGGTGTGGGTGAAAGCCTGCATTAGGCCCACGATCGAAAATGTTAGGGTGGAAAGTGAACGAATTTTCACTTTATTAAGTCTTTACATCAGCCGTCGGGATTTCCTCCAGATTACTGAGAATGCTGAAACAGGTATTAATGCATTTCTGCATAACCTCTGTGATCGCTTTCACGAGCCTTCCCTTCCAGGAAGCTTCAAGGCGTGATGCTAATGCATTGCCCTTCTCGTGCTGGAGCGTGAGGGGATGGGCGCTGTCAAAAACGCTCAAGCAAACCTGGCTGAGTCTAGCCAAAAAGTGGAAAAACCTGGCGAGAAGACTCAAGCAGATCTTCTTACAAAGGCATGCTCCAATTCTGGCTTCGATCAATAAGAAACGAGTAACGACACCTGTGGAGACCACTTAAATGCAGCGCAGCGACAACAGTGAACAGCCTGTTTTAGTCATCGTCGGCATGCACCGATCGGGCACATCTCTAACAGCCTCATTACTGCAAAGTGCGGGTTTAGATATTGGTCAGCATCTCGTCGAAGGCAACTTCAGTAACGTTAAAGGGCATTTTGAAAACGTTGATTTTTTTAGTTTTCATCGAGATGTCCTGGCGGCTCTTGGTTTGAATGACGGTTGGACGGTAGAGAAAACAATTTACGTCCCGGAATCTTACGTTGACCAAGCACAGCAACTCATTGAGAAGAGTGCCTCTTCAACACAGCCCTGGGGTTGGAAAGACCCTAGAACAAGCCTCTTCCTTGATTTCTGGCACCATTTGCTGCCAAAGGCTAAATTTTTACTGATCTATCGCTCACCCTGGGAAGTTCTTGACTCGCTCTACCGCCGAGGTGACATTACCTTTCATCGCAATCCTGAGTTTGCGCTCAAGATCTGGATGCACTACAACCAGAGAATTTTGGATTTTTATCAACGCTTTCCCGAAAAGTGCGTTTTGACTCATCTTCAGCGAGTGATTGAGAATCCGCCTGCGTTCATTGAGTTGCTGAATCAACGCTTAAACATACCCCTTAGCGCACCCGCCGCCGATATTTATGATGGCTCACTGCTCAAAAGAGAACCATCCAGTTCACATCGAGAAGTGCTGATTCAACGCCACTTTCCAGAGGCGTATGCGCTTTACGAGCAGTTGAATCATGCTACCGATCTGGGTCAGGCAGCAGCACCACTCCAGCAGGAGTTGCTTTCGCCGACTGCATGGCTCTTGCAAGATTGGATGGATTTACGGCTCTTACAGAAGAAGATGCATGACACGGTCGTTCATCTAGAAAATCAGCTTTGCTTTAAGGAAACAGACTTAGCCAGAGTGAGTCAGGCGAATCAATTGCTTCAGGAAGAGCACCGCACGTTGCAAGCAGAAAATCATCTGCTCCATCAGGAGATTGAGGCGTTACTGGAGAGCAAAAATCAACTTAAGGATCAGCTTCAATATCAACACGCCGTCATTGAAGCGATGAAAACGAGCAAGTTTTGGCAACTGCGATCGCAGTGGTTCAAATTAAAGGCACTGTTTCACCGCAAAGTGTGACAGAAGGAGCCATTGAAACACTAGAAACTCCTGTTATTTTGTGCGTTGACTGCAAGCGCTATCTTAGTTTGTGATCGGCTATAGGGAGGTAAAACAGTCGTTCGCAAGTGCCAAGGGGAACCCTTTAGCAAAGACAAAATCCTTTTAGATGAGTATGAGTATGAAAACGAGCGGCGCGGTTATTTGGCTCACAGGCTTAAGTGGTGCTGGGAAAACAACCATTGCCCAAACCTTAGAGCGCGTACTTTTAGCACGGCAGTTAAAAGTTGAAGTGCTGGATGGCGATGTTATTCGCACAAACCTGTCTCAAGGATTGGGTTACACCAAAGAAGACCGGGATACCAATGTTCGGCAGGTCGGCTTTGTGGCAAAGCTGCTAAGCCGCAATGGTGTGATTGTGATTGTTGCCGCCATTAGCCCCTATCGGCAGGTGCGGGATGAGGTGAAAGCGACGATCCACCCGTTTTTCGAAGTGTATGTCAATGCTCCCTTCGCCACTTGTGAAGCGCGCGATGTCAAAGGGCTTTATGCCGCTGCTCGCCAGGGGAAAATTAAACAATTTACCGGGCTTGATGCTCCTTACGAACATCCCCTGACACCGGATGTAACCTGCTTTACCGATCGAGAAACCGTAGAAGAGAGCGTGACGAAGATCATCAATGCTCTGAAGTCCCGTAACGTGATCACTGGGGCACAAACACGAGCCTCTTTGAAGCCGTCTCAGAAAGGTCTCAAAAGTTTGAAAAAAGCCTTTCGCGTGGGTCGATACCTTCCCTTTACTGGCTAAGCAGGCTGGCATTTTCCAGCACGAATAAGGCCAACGCGACGGGCGATCGCATCTTGTTGAGAATCGTAAGGTCCCCAGCGCTCTAGCGGCGGAACCGCTTCAGGTGAAGGGGCGTCTACGTTTTGTGTGGGCTCCAGGCTAGTGGCGGGTGTAATGGTGCATTGACCGTTCGCTTGCTTCACAACGTACCAGGTTTCAGGTTCACTCATAGACTCATTTTGCCTGCGACGACACCTGCATGATAGGACAACTACCGTTGTGGGAAAACTGGTCTCAAGAGGGTGTCTGTTATTTTAGTAGAGACGCGCCGCGTAGACAAACGACCAGTTGCGTCAGCGACCGTAGGTGCATCACACGGGCTGTCTCATTTGATCCTACACGCGGGTTTGCTGCTCAGTCACCATCGCTACCAGCACCACTGCACGGGTTTTAACAGAGTCCGTCGATCGCTTTTATCGCTCTAGGCTTTGTAGAGAAGTAGCATATGACAGAACCACAGCGTCCACCGAGTTCGCCGCCACCACCACGTGTTCCGCCTGCCCCGCCCCCGCCCGTACGATCGGCTATAAATGGGGCAACCGTTGCTGCCACTCAACAAATGACCGCAGCTAACCCGGTTGGTGCTAACCAGACGGTGATTTCCGCTGTACCTGGCGGTATGCCAACGCCAACCATCATTTCAACGCAGGTAGCAGGTGCGCCGACACCCACTGCCATAGCCCCGCCGCCTTCGGTGCCTGCGGCTTCTCATACAGTGATCGCCACACCGTCTGCTCCACCCCCTCCTGCTGGGCATCGCCCTACGGCACCGCCCTCAATGCCCGCCAATTTGCGCAGACCCAGTGATGGATCACCGACGCTGGCAGAAATTGTGCGCCATGCGTTTGACAAGGGCTACTCAGACGTTCATGTGGGTGTTGGCGAAGTGCCACGCTTTCGCAACCGGGGTGAAATTGACCCAACTGAATGGCCTGTCACCGATCGAGAAACCTTTTATAGCTGGTTGCACGAAATTCTTACGGATGAAGAGATTCATACGTTCGAAGAAACGCTTGATTTTGACGGTGCTACCCAGTATGAGTTCGCCCGTGTACGGATCAACATATTTGATTCGTTGCATGGCCCTGCAATGGTGTTGCGACTCATTCCGCTCAAAATTTTGACGATGGAGCAGCTTAACTTGCCGCCTGTTTTCAAAGATGTGTGCCACTATCACAAAGGGTTGGTGCTGGTGACAGGTCCGACGGGGTCGGGTAAATCGACCACCATGGCAGCCATGATTGATTACATCAACAAGGAGATGCCCAAGCACATCATCACCATTGAAGACCCGATTGAATTTGTGCATCGCAGCCAAAAGTCACTGATTAAGCACCGGGAAGTTGGCATTCATACCCGCAAGTTTGATAACGCCCTCAAAGCCGCTTTGCGGGAAGATCCAGACCTGATTCTGGTGGGTGAAATGCGGGATAAGGAAACCGTCAATACGGCGATTAAAGCCGCTCAAACGGGTCACCTTGTGATGGGTACACTGCACACAAATAGTGCGGTGAAGACCATTGAACGGATTTTGCAACTGTATGAGCCAGAGCAGCAGGAACCCATGCGGATTTCGATCGCTGAGTCGTTAGTTGCCGTCATTGCTCAGGGACTGTGCCGTACGACTGATGGCAAACGTGCTGCATTCCACGATATTCTGATCAATACAGATGCCATTAAAGATTTCATTCGACGCGGTGAAATTGAAGAAATTGAGCAAATTATTCCTCGATGCACCTTTGACGGCATGTGTACGATGAACCAGTCCCTCTACAAACTCTATGAAGCGGGACGGATCACGGAAGAAGTTGCGTTGGAAATGTCGCCAAAACCCAATGAGATGGCACAGGCGTTAAGAGGTCGAGTGTAGAGCTCACTATAGGAAAAGACGTTGCATTCAGATTCTGTTCCTGCTTCTGGTGTGTTTAAGGGGATTGCTCTATTTACACCGGGTGGTGGCCTGATTTATGCCATTGACTACAAGAAGCAGGAACGCTGGCATCTTCATCTCTGTGCGGCACTCCGCGATCTATTGGGGTTGACGGAACCGCCTCATTTTTTAGTACCTTGCTACGCCGCTACGGTCGATCGCTGGCGTAACCCCAGGACAAATCAGCTAGAGACAGTTGCGGAAGCATCTCCCCTGGTGCTCAGATATCAGATGTTGCTGAATGCGGTTTTTGGCATTGATGATCTCATCTGGCAACCGTCTGTACTGAAAGAAGGGCTCTGTGATGCGGTGGTTTTGTCTGCCTATCGGAAGCAGTTTCCTCAACTATGGGAACCTCACGATTTAGTTGTGCGGTATGACCAGACGGAACCATACACTCAGCTTCACCAGAAGTCACCTGTATCAGCGGCGGAGCAATCGCTGCTCTCTTCAGAGGCAAAAGGCTATGTCTTGCGGCTGTTTGTTTCGGGGCATAGCACTGCAACAGAACGCACATTGCAAACCTTACATCGCTTGCTAGAGGAGTCTCTCAGCGACCCCTACACACTCAAGGTTATTGATGTCTCACAGCATCCAGAGCAGGCAGAACTTGACCAGGTTTCGGCAACGCCAACGCTGGTGAAAGTTTGGCCTTTGCCAATGCGTCGCATTGTGGGCGATTTGGATAACGTGAATCAGTTGCTCCGCATTTTGGGGACGGAGTGAGGGGACGGGGAGGCAGGGGAGGCAGGGGAGCAAGGGTAGCAGAGGAAGTTTTGAGTTTTGAGTTTGGCAGTCAGTGGACAGCGGACAGTTTTTGAGTTTTGAGGTGAGCATCCTCTGCTTCCCCTGCCCCCTCTGCTTCTTCTTGTCTTCTGCCCTCTGCCTCCTGTCCCTACTCCCCACTCCCACTCCTAAAGCTTCGATTCTTGCCACAATGGGAGATGTTGTCGCGTTTCTTGTAACTTGTGGTGACTGTAACGGTTGAAGCGATTCTCGATCGCGCGTTGGAAGGGCACGAACTGTCGTGGGAGGATGGCGTGGTTTTGCTGAAGGCCCGATCGTCTGAGGCGATCGGGCATATTCGCAAGGCGGCAGATGCGCTCCGGCAGCAGCAGTCGGGCGATGTGGTCACCTATGTGATCAACCGCAACATTAATTTCACCAATATTTGTGAACAGCACTGTAGCTTCTGTGCGTTTCGGCGCGATGAGGGCGATGAGGGCTCCTACTGGCTTGACCTGGGACAAATGCTGGAAAAGGCAACAGATGCTGTGCAACGGGGTGCAACGGAGCTGTGTATGCAGGGTGGGCTGAACCCGAAAGCAACGATCAATGGGTCGTCGTTGTCCTATTATCTGCGGATTGTGGAAACGCTGAAGGACAAATTTCCGCAATTGCACCTGCATGCGTTCTCGCCTCAAGAAGTGCAGTTTATTGCGAGAGAGGACGGTTTGAGCTACACGGATGTGATTGTGGCTTTGCGTGATGCGGGTGTCGATTCCCTGCCTGGTACGGCGGCGGAGGTGCTGGATGACGAGGTGCGGCGTATCCTTTGTCCTGAAAAGATTGATACCGCAACGTGGTTAGAGATTGTTGGCACTGCGCACCAGCAAGGCTTGCACACAACCAGCACGATGTTATCCGGACATATTGAAACACCAGAACAACAGATGCGGCATTTGGACTTGTTGCGATCGCTCCAGCGATCGTCTGTAGAAAAGGGCTACCCCGGCATCACGGAATTTATTTTGCTGCCGTTTGTCGGGCAAGAAGCCCCCAAGCCCCTTCGTCGTCGGGTCGGACGCGATCAACCCGTTCTGGCTGATGCGCTACAACTCATGGCCGTTGCCCGCATTTTTCTGGGGCGCTGGATTCCTAATCATCAGCCCAGTTGGGTCAAGCTTGGTCTGGTTGGTGCTACAGAAGCGCTAACCTGGGGCTGTAATGACCTCGGCGGCACGCTGATGGAAGAACATATCACCACAATGGCAGGCGCTCAGGGTGGTACGTGCATGGAAGTTGAGACGCTGGTAGGCGCGATCGCGTCGCTCGATCGTCCCTATCGGCAGCGGGATACGTTGTATGGAGTTGTGGGGTAGAAGTCAGGGGATTAGGGAGTGGGGAGTGGGGAGTGGGGGCAGAAAGAAATCAGGAGGCAGGAGGCAGAAGGCAGAAGGGAGTCAGGAGTCAGCTTTAGCCTTTAGCCTTCATCCTTTAGCCTTCATCCTTTAGTCTTCATCCCTCATTCCTCCCCTCCCCTCTTACCACGTTCGTGCAAACTTCCTCACCTGTTATACGTCAGGTTTGCTAAAGTGGCAGGGGCATTGCTTGTGCTGTCTAGATAGGAACGCCCTCTCCTTATGATCAAGAAAAAGAAGCCATCCTTACTGCTCCCGATCGGCGCTGCGGTGCTGCTGATTGGTGGAGGCGGTGCTGCTTACTGGGCGCTCACAAAAGGGGGCATTGGTTCGGGGGATCTGCCTGTTGGAGCCGAGGTCATTCCGCAGGATGCGCTGATGACGCTTTCGGTTTCGACAGATCCGGCGCAGTGGGAGCAGCTACGTGAATTTGGTACGTCTCAGAGTCAGGCAGCGTTTGATCAGAATTTGGCGCAATTGCGCGATCGCTTTCTGACTGCAAATGGCTATGACTATCAAAAAGATATTCAACCCTGGATTGGCAAGGAGGTGAGTATTGCTCTACTGGCCCCGCCAGCGGCAACGACCGCGCCTAATGCTACACCCGTATTGCCAAAGCCCGTCGCGATCGTGGTGATGCCAATTCAAAATCCGCTTCAGGCAAAGCAACTGCTTGACAAGCCGCGATCGCAAGCAGCAGGCAAACTCGTCGATCGTACCTACAAAGGCTTCCAAATTAAAGAGACGCAGGGCAAAGAAAACAATTTCTCGGCAACCGTGTTTGATGGGAAGCTGCTGGTAGTGGCGACTGACCCCAAAGCGATGGATCGGGCGATCGACACCTATAAAGGAGAACAGGGGCAATTAGCACTGAAGGCGACTCCTGGCTTTACTCAGGCGCTCGGTAAAATTCAGGCAACGCCGTCGTTTGGCCGAATGTATCTCAACTTCCCGGCGGCGACGGCTTTCACCGTGGCAAATTCTGGCAAGGCCGCGACCGCTCCCAATGCGGCGCAAATGTCACAAACGCAGGGTGTGGCTGCAACGATGAGCCTGGAACCGGAAGGCGTTCACTTTCGAGGTGTGACCTGGTACAAGCCGGATAGCCAGAAGACTTACAAGGTAGAGAACAATGGCAAAAGTATGCCCGGTCGTTTGCCCCAAAGCACGCTCTTAATGGCTTCTGGTGGCAACTTAAAGCAGTTTTGGCAGAACTATACTCAAGGAGCAACAGCGATTAACCTTGCTCTGCCGCCTGTTTCGCCAGACTGGTTACAAAAAGCGTTGCAGTCCACCATCAACATGGATCTGGATAAAGATTTTCTTGCCTGGATGGATGGGGAATTTGCGCTGGCGATGGTAGGAGTGCCAGATGGTAGTCCGTCTGGGTTGCCGTTCAACCTGCTGTTTATGGTGAAATCGAGCGATCGACGGGCGACGGAAGCCACGCTGAAGCAGCTAGACCAAACGATGGCAGATAAGTACAAATTTAAAGTGGAAGAGGTGAAAGCGGGTGATCAACCCACTACCAATTGGTCTTCGCCCCTTGGTTTTGCGGTGACGCACGGCTGGCTGAATGACGATGTTGCGTTTATTGCTCTGGGGTCACCCAGTGTGCCTGTGGTGAATGACATTCTGCCAAAACCCGCTACCTCACTAGCCGATAGCCAACCGTTCAAGACCAGCGTACCCTCTGAGCCCAATCCCAATAACGGCAATTTCTTTGCCAATCTTGACCTCTACAAAACTAAGAAGCTGCCCTTGCCGCAACTGCCGCTTGGTAACCAAAATCTGCTGGATGCCATTCGCTCGATCGGCGTGACAGCGGCCATTAGTGACGATCGGAGTACCCGCTACGATGTCTCGCTGCTGTTGCAAAAAGCAGGCAAGCCTGCACCGTTGCCAAGCCCTACCGTGCCCTCGACGTTGCCCTCTCAGGGTGGCAATCCAGCTCTAGAAATTCCGTCTGCCCCTTCTCCTCTGCCATCGCCTTAGGAGGTTTCTATCAACCAAAATACCTGTAGGGGCAGGTTTGACACGAACGCGATCGGCTGTAGGCAATGATTCTGGCAAAACCTGCCCCCTACCAAACGGTAAATGCTTTCTCGGCAATTGCCTTAAAGTCTGCTTTTGAACAAGTTCAGATTCTGACAGATTCAAACTTAACTTCACCCTCAAAACGCTTCGCAAGAATCGTAGGATAGAGAAAGGCACTGGTTCAACGCCCGGAGAGCATACGGCATGGATTTGGTTAGACTGCAAAGTATTTTTGATAATGCGTCCTTCGCAATCCTTTTAGTGACCACGTTGGTGTATTGGGTTGGTGCGGCGTTTCCGCGTGTGCCGTATCTGTCCATGTTGGGCACAACGGGCATGGCGATCGCCAACCTTTGTATTGCCGCTCTTTTGGGCGCACGCTGGTTAGAGGCAGGCTATTTCCCGCTGAGCAACCTGTACGAATCGCTCTTTTTTCTCACCTGGGGCATTACAGCCATTCATCTAGTGGCTGAAAACATGAGCGGTAGCCGTCTGGTGGGTGTGGTAACGGCTCCTGTAGCAATGGGCATTACCGCCTTTGCCGCACTCACCTTGCCCAAGGATATGCAAGCCTCTGCGCCACTGGTGCCCGCCCTGAAGTCTAACTGGCTGATGATGCACGTGAGTGTGATGATGCTGAGCTACGCCACGCTGATGGTTGGGTCGCTCTTAGCGATCGCCTTTCTGGTGGTTACACGCGGGCAGAATATTGAATTGCGCGGTAGCTCGGTGGGCACGGGTGCCTATCGCGATCGCACCTATCAACTGCGACGGGAGGGAGAACTGGTTCCGCCTGTGTCTAAGCTTTCGACCCCGCCAGCCGAATTGAATGGCTCGGCAACGGCTGTACTGGAGGCACCCTCTGCGACAACGGCTGTTCCTCTGTCACCTCAACGATTGAGCCTTGCCGATACGCTGGATAACATTAGCTATCGCATTATTGGGCTAGGCTTCCCGCTGCTGACGATCGGCATTATTGCAGGTGGCGTGTGGGCAAACGAAGCGTGGGGGTCCTACTGGAGTTGGGATCCAAAAGAAACCTGGGCACTTATCACCTGGCTTGTCTTCGCCGCCTATCTGCACTCTCGCATCACAAAAGGCTGGCAGGGTCGCCGTCCCGCACTCCTGGCCGCAGGTGGCTTTGTAGTCGTCTGGGTTTGCTACCTGGGCGTAAATTTGTTGGGCAAGGGACTGCATAGCTACGGATGGTTCCTTTGAATAGGGAGTAGGGAGTAGGGAGTAGGGAGTAGGGAAAAGGCTAAAGGTTGAGTGCTTGCTCAACTCGTAACTCAAAACTCATAACTCATAACTCATAACTCTCCTCCCCTGCTTCCCCTGCTTCCCTTTCCTCCCCTGCCCCTCCCCCCTCCTTACTCCTCTCTTCTCCCTTCTACTAATGGATAATCAATTTGAACCGCTGAATAATGATGAGGTGCTGTTTATCAACGTGGGTCGGGTGCTGATGGTAAACCCCACCTTCAAAGTGGGTGAGTTTATTGATGCGCTGGCTCAGGCAATTAGCGATCGCGAAAACGATTGGTCTGACGACAACGAAGGCTGGTTTGGCGAAGGCTTGCCTTGTGAAGCGCTCCGCTTTGGTACTCCAGGCTGGCAGCGTGGACGAGTCCGCATTCGGTTGGAGTTTTTGCCTGAAACGAGTAAACCCAAAATGCTGGATGTGCCGCGTGAGCGACCCTCTCGCCGCCCTGAGAAGCCAGACCCCAAATTTGACAATGTTTACGATGATGTAGACGACGATTACTAACGTTTTTGTCAATGCTGGTGTCTGAGAGGCAACCGCATGAGCCGCATTGTCTTCACTACCATTGGTTCTTTAGGTGATCTGCATCCCAAACTGGCGATCGCGCTTGAATTACGAAAGCGAGGGCACGATGTCGTCTTTGTGACGCATCAGGTCTATCAGTCTAGAATCGAAGCCTTGGGCTTTGAGTTTCATGCACTGCGCCCCGATTTCACTGCGATGAATGACCCACAAGAAATGGCGCGCATGATGGATCTCAAAACAGGTCAAGAGTATATGGTGCGTCAGTGGGCAAATCCCAGTTTGCGTGAAATGTATACCGACTTGTTAAACGTAGCGAGAGGCGCAGATTTTATCTTTTCGGGAGAAGGGGTTATTGCTGCTCCACTGGTGGCTGAAACGCTTGGAATGCGCTGGGCGTCAAGTGCAATGGTTCCTTTGTCGTTCTTTTCAGCGTACGATCCGCCCATTCTGGCACCATTTCCTAGTTTGGCGAAGCTGTATCGGCTGGGGCCGATCGTCAATCGAGGCATTCTCAATTTTGCAAAGGTTGTCAGCAACGCCTGGGCCGATCCCATTCGCCAACTCCGTCAGGAACTTGGCTTAACTCCACTCAACGGCAATCCCTTTATTGACAGCAAGTTTTCCCCTTACCTGGTGATCGCGCTGTTTTCGTCAGCCTTTGCAAAGCCTCAGCCAGATTGGCCAACCAACACAGTGCTTGCAGGGTTTCCCTTCTACGATGGCAGCGATCGCACGACACTGGCTCCAGAACTACAGCAATTTTTAGATGCAGGCGAGCCGCCGATCGTGTTCACACTCGGTTCAGCCGCTGTGATGACGCCTGGACGCTTTTACGAAGAAAGTATTCAAGCGACAACGCTCCTCAAGCGACGTGCCGTTTTGCTCATTGGCAAGAATCCGCCGCCGCCCAATCTTCCCGAAACTGTTCTGGCGGTTGACTATGCGCCGTACTCGCAAATTCTTCCGCGTGCCTGTGCGATCGTCCATCAGGGCGGGATTGGTACAACTGCTCAGGCATTGCGGGCGGGTCGTCCGACGCTGGTGATGCCCTACAGCCACGATCAGCCAGACAATGCGGCAAGGGTCGAACGGTTGGGAACATCGCGAACCCTTTCTCGCCAGCACTATACCGCCGCACGAGTTGCCAACGCGTTACGCACCCTGTTAGAGACTCCTTGTTATGCCGCTCAAGCTCACGCGATCGGGCGTGTCATTCAAGCTGAAGATGGAGTCAGCGTAGCGTGTGATGCGATCGAACAACAGCTTCAAGCGATCTGACAATTCCTTACACAGCATTTCTGATGATATGTGGACACCCCTGCACGCGCAGTTGCATCGCACGCTGAAGGAACGAAAGCTTGTAGAGCACGGTCAACGGGTTTTAGTTGCGGTTTCGGGTGGGCAAGATTCGCTCTGCTTAGTCAAGCTGTTGCTGGATCTGCAACCAAAATGGGGATGGCATCTGGCGATCGCGCACTGCAATCATCGCTGGCGTGCTGACTCTGACGCAAACGCCGATTATGTAAAGCAACTTACACAAGACTGGCAGCTTCCTTACTATCAACAAAGGGCTGATGTGATTTCGACCAGTGAAGCGGCAGCAAGATCTTGGCGCTATGAGGCACTGACTGCGATCGCCCAACAGCACCACTTTGCTCGCATCGTGACAGGTCATACCGCCAGCGATCGGGCCGAAACGCTCCTCTACAACCTCATTCGCGGCAGCGGTGCCGATGGACTGCAAGCCCTGGTCTGGAAACGTCCCCTTACGTCTGACATTCAACTGGTGCGCCCACTGTTAAGCATCACTCGCGCCGAAACAGGGCAATTTTGTCGAAATGCTCAGCTACAGGTCTGGGACGATACCACCAATCACGACTTGACCTATGCCCGAAATCGCATTCGTCAAGAGCTATTGCCGTATCTGCAAACGCACTTTAATCCGCAGGCAGAACAGGCGTTGTCCCAAACTGCAGAACTCCTTCAGGCAGACGTCGAATATCTCGAAACCCAGGCAGCAGAGTTGTTGAAACAGGTGCAGCATCCCGATCGCCCAGGACTCAACCGCTCCTTGCTCAAGGAATCTCCCCTAGCACTCCAACGTCGGGTCGTCCGTCAATTCCTCCAGCGAACCTTGCCCGAAGCCCCAAACTTTGACCACATTGAGAAATTTGTGGGTTTGATCGCAGCACCCAATCGATCGCAAACTGATCCCTTCCCTGGTGGCGCGATCGCCTGCGTTGATGACCGTTGGATCTGGATGAAAGAGGCAGCGTTCTCTGAAGCGAGATAGAGACAGGGCGTGATGGATTCGGCGTATGCTGTTTCTGTTGCTTCTATCGTGCTATGAGTGCCAAATCTGCCCGCTCGTATACATTGCTCTCGATCGGTGCGGCGATTCTGACGATCGCGCTAAAGTCGGCTGCCTATTGGCTTACTGGATCAGTCGGCTTACTCTCGGATGCTCTGGAATCGGGTGTGAATCTTATTGCGGCATTGGGTGCTTTTTGGGCGCTATCCTACGCTTCCCAGCCACCGGATGACGAGCATCCCTTCGGGCACAACAAAGCAGAATATTTTTCAAGCGGTTTGGAAAGTGTTCTGATTGTGGTAGCTGCCATTGGGATTGCGATCGCCGCCTGGGAGCGCTTATGGCATCCTCAACCGATTGAGCAGATTGGTTTGGGGTTGGCACTCTCTCTAGCAGCTACGGCTCTTAATGGTGCGGTTGCCTGGATTTTGCTGAAAGCAGGACGACGCTTGCGTTCCATCACCCTTCGCGCCGATGCCCACCATTTACTGACGGACGTTTGGACGTCTTTCGGGGTTGTGATTGGCATCTTTTTGGTCAAACTGACGGGCTGGTTGGTGCTTGATCCAGTGATTGCGCTGCTGGTGGCTGCCAATATCGTTTGGGCAGGGTTTAGGCTGCTGCGAGAAACGGGTGCTGGCTTGCTGGATAGCTCGATTCCCAAAGAAGAGCGTCAGGTCGTGATGGATCTGTTGGCAACCTACGAACCTCAGGGGATTATATTTCACGCGCTAAGAACGCGGGTTGCGGGATCGCGGCGCTTCATTACCTTTCACGTGTTGGTGCCGGGTGCGTGGACAGTCCAACGCGGGCATACGATGTGCGAGGAGATTGAGCTTGCCATCCTTCAAGCCTTGCCAGGAAGCTATGTCATCACTCATATGGAACCCAAGGAAGATCCAGTGTCCTGGGAGGATCAAGCCTTAGACCGATCGTAGAGGGACGATCGCCCCCATTGCCTTATCGGAGGTTCTGACGACGCAGGGCGCTCTGGCGATCGCGCTCAATCCATTCGGCATCACTTAAAGGAAGGACGGCTTGTAAACGGGCGATCGCCCAGGCGTTGTACTCCGGGTTGATGTCGCAGCCTAGCCAGTGTCGACCCGATTGCTCCGCGACGACGAGCGTGGTGCCAGAACCAGAGAAGGGATCGATAATCAGATCCCCTCGATCGCTCGCTGCAAACAGCAGCTTTCGCATCAGTTCTTCTGGCTTTTGGGTGGGATGACTTGTTTTCTCCGCCATGCCGTTGCAGGTGGTGGGAATTTCGATGACATCCTTTGGCTTTGCGCCGAGGGGATGAGGTGTCCAGCGATCATGGGCTTTCCCCTTGCCGTACTGACTCGTCGTGGCCTGGGGATGAACGGGATATTTCAGCGTGTGGTTGCCGTAGGGAATGCGGATGCTGTCGAGGTTAATCTTCGCGCTGGCACTTTTCCGCAAGACCAGAATGCTTTCGTGGGATCGCCCCCAATCGTGGCCTAGATTCGCCTTGTTTTTGTAATGCCACACCAGCCAGCGACAGGCTTGAAAGTATTGCAACGACGGACGCTTAAGGTCTGCCAGAATTTCCGAAAAGCCCATGATGTAGAGTGAACCGGATGGCTTAAGAATTCTCGCGGCCTGTTGAATCCACACTAATGACCAGTCAATGTAGTCATCCTGCGACGCAAACGTATCCCAGTCGGCTTTCTTCAGGTTGTAGGGCGGATCGGCAAAGACGAGATCAACGGTTTCGTCGGCTAACGTTGTCAACCACGTCAATGAATCGCCACAAAATAACGTGCCGAGGTTGGTCTGGTGGGCGATCGCAATGCTTTCAGTTATCGTCATGGCATAACTATTGAGCTTCGCTACGATAACAAAGGATGACGGCTTTGGTCAGGGGACAATTGCAGCTATCCTGCAGCATGTCGATCGAATTACAAAAGTTTCCTGCTTGCGGGTACATTCATCGCTATACTGCCACTCAGCAAGGATACCGGAGCCAGTGATGACCGCGACCTCAATGCCCCGACACAGATTTTATGCCAGAAGCCATCTCATCGCGTCCCTGGTGGTAGCTGGTTTAGTGGCAGTGCTTCTGCCCTCCTGGATGCATCTACCGACCCGTGTGCTGTGCGTCTGGGATGCAGGGATGCTCTGTTTTTTGGGGCTGAGCTTGTGGGTGATGCTACGAGCAACGCCAGCAACCATGCGGCTCAATGCCAAGCATCAGGATCAAGGTCGTTTAGTCATTTTGAGCCTGGTGACCGCCGCAGCGTGTGCCAGTATTTTTGCGATCGCGTTCATCCTCAAGGATAGTAAAACTGAATCGGGGGAGCTTACAGCACTGCACATTGGGCTCTCGGCCATCACCATTGTGGGTTCCTGGCTGCTGGTTCACACTATTTTTGCGCTGCACTATGCCCATGAGTATTACCGGGATGAGAGTAAATCTCTGGAAGCAGATAAGGCTGAAGGGCTGGACTTTCCAGGTGACATCGACCCAGATTACTGGGATTTTCTCTACTTTTCGTTTGTCATTGGCATGACGAGTCAGGTCTCAGATGTCCAAATTGAATCTCGCACTATGCGCCGCTTGGGGCTGGTGCATGGGATCCTGTCGTTTTTTTACAATACGGCGATCGTCGCGATGAGCATCAACATCATTGCAGGCTTAATTGGAAAATGACCTGCCCATCACGATCAGCGCACCAAGAAAAGAGGGCGAATCAACTGCGGCATTCCTGCGGCGGAAGCTTAGAGGCGTTGAAGAGGTAAGATCGGTTGTATGAAACTATTATTGCTACAGTGCCGTCGTCTCAAGCGACCATTCTTTTATCTTGCACTGCTGTTGTTGGGCAGTAGCGCTGGCTGTAGGGTTATTCGTAATGAGCTTGGCGCACCTCCTACCCCTCAAGAATCGCTGGCTCCTGTGCAACCCAGTCCGATCGCCTCTTCGCCGTTAACACCTCCCAAACTGACGAGTCTAGATTATGTGGCTCAGATTGTGCAGCGTGTCGGTCCCGCTGTTGTGCGCATCGACTCCACGCGAACGGTAGGGCAATCGTTTGGTGATTCTGGCTTTGAGCGCTTTTTTGGCGGTGACGCGCCACAAACCCAGCGAGTGCAGCGCGGTACTGGCTCTGGCTTTATCACGACTGCTGATGGACGGGTGTTGACGAATGCACACGTGGTACAGGGTGCCGACAGTGTGACGGTCGTGCTAAAGGATGGGCGACGGTTTAAGGGCACTGTGGTGGGAGCCGATTCTACGACTGATGTGGCTGTGGTCAAAATCAATGCCCAGAATCTACCCACTGTGAAATTGGGCAATTCAGACAATCTGCTGCCAGGGCAAGCCGCGATCGCGATCGGTAATCCACTGGGGCTGAGCTTTACTGTGACGCAGGGCATTATCAGCGCAACCGGGCGATCGTCTGCTGAGGTTGGCGTTCCAGCCGAGCGGGTAGACTTTATCCAGACCGATGCAGCGATCAATCCGGGTAACTCTGGCGGCCCGTTGATCAATGCCGAAGGGGAAGTGATTGGCATCAACTCCGCCATCATTCAGGGCGCGGCAGGATTGGGATTTGCCATTCCGATCGCTACCGCCTCACGAGTAGCTGACCAGATTGTCACCACCGGGAAGGCGCAGCACCCTTACCTGGGCGTCAAGATGGCAGAGCTCACTCCTGAGATTCGGAATGAAATTAATCAGAACGACGCTGGCTTCAAAGTCAATCAGGATCAGGGCGTTCTCATTATCGGTGTGCAGGCCAACTCTCCAGCGGCGCGGGGCGGGATGCGAGCGGGGGATATTGTTGCCAGCATCAACGGTACAGCGATTCAAACGGCGCAACAGGTGCAACAGCAAGTCGAAGCGACGGCGATCGGTAGCCCTCTGCAAGTCATCGTCAATCGCAACGGTCAGAAACAGACCCTCACCATCAAGCCAGAGCCGTTGCCTGTGAGAGAGCTGAACCAAGATAATTAGCGGTCAGCCGTTTATTTGGGAAGGGTGTAGGGTGTAGGGAGTAATTTTAAGCGTTGAATCGCACTAGCGTTTGGACAGTTACTGCGTTGTCTTGCTGCTGCGCTTAGAGAAGTTTGAGTTCAGCCTTGAGCGGTCAACTGTCAGCTTTTTAACCTTCTGCCTTCTCCTTCTGCCCTCATCCCCCATCCTTCAGCCCTCATCCACTCCTCCTGCCTTTTAAGCCGTCAGCTTTTTTAGCCTTCATCCCTCATCCCTCCTGCCTCTTGCCTTCTACCTCCCCCACCCATGCAGTCTGAAGTTTTACCTGGTCGCAGTTTTCCCTTGGGTGCAACGGTTTACCCAGACGGCGTTAACTTTTCCATTTTCTCCAAGAACGGCAAAGCGATCGAGTTGCTGTTATTCGATCAGGCGGGTGATCCCAAGCCTGCACGAACCATCACACTGGATCTCAAAAAAAATAAGACGTTCTATTACTGGCATGTGTTTGTGCCGGGGATTGGTGCGGGGCAAATCTACGCCTACCGGGTGGATGGGCCGTTCATTCCCGAACAGGGGCATCGCTTTGACTGTGAGAAAGTCTTGCTTGATCCCTACGCTAAAGCCGTTGTGGGCTGGGAGCATTACAGCCGTGAAGCCGCCATGCGTCCGGGTGATAACTGCGCTCAAGCATTGCGAGGAGTGGTTGTCGATTCCAATGCATACGACTGGGAAGGGGACGCGCCACTCAATATTTCCCATGCGGACAGCGTCATTTATGAAATGCATGTGGGTGGCTTTACCCGCAATCCGAATGCAGGCGTTGCGCCTCATAAACGGGGCACCTATGCGGGGCTGATTGAGAAAATTCCGTATCTCAAGCAACTAGGTGTGACCGCTGTGGAACTGCTTCCCGTACACCAATTTGACGAGCAGGATGTACAGCCAGGGCTAACGAACTATTGGGGCTACAGCACGATCGCCTTTTTTGCTCCACACACAGGCTATAGCTCTCGACGCGACCCAATGGGACCTGTGGACGAATTTCGAGACATGGTGAAAGCGCTCCACCGGGAAGGCATTGAGGTCATTCTGGATGTGGTTTTTAACCATACGGCTGAGGGCAACGAAGACGGCCCCACCCTATCTTTCAAAGGCTTAGAAAATTCGGCGTACTACATTCTGGAGCCAGACCAGGAGCTTTACAGCAACTACAGCGGTTGCGGGAATACGCTCAAAGCCAATCACGAAATTGTTGGACGCATGATCCTGGAGAGTTTGCTCTACTGGGTGGCCGATATGCACGTGGATGGGTTCCGGTTTGATCTGGCTTCTGTCTTGTCACGCAGTCGATCGGGTCAGCCGCTTGAAGATCCGCCGATTCTCTGGACGATCGAGTCCCATCCCATTCTGGCAGGCACCAAAATTATTGCTGAGGCCTGGGATGCGGCAGGGCTGTATCAAGTCGGCTCCTTTATTGGCGATCGCTTTGCCGAATGGAATGGCCCTTTCCGCGATGATGTCCGTCGGTTTGTGAAAGGCGACACGAATACGGTGGCAACACTGGCAAACCGCTTGCTCGGCAGTCCTGATATTTATCCCCATCCCGATCGGGAAACCAGTCTGAGCATCAACTTCATTACGTGCCACGACGGGTTTACCCTGAACGACCTGGTTTCATACAACGAAAAGCACAACGAAATGAACCAGGAAGACAGCCGTGATGGTGCTAACGACAACCATAGCTGGAACTGCGGAGTCGAAGGTGCGACGACTGATCCCGCGATCGAAGCCCTGCGCTTACAGCAAATCAAAAATTTTCTCACCATCCTCTTTTTTGCCCAGGGGTCACCCATGCTGCTAATGGGAGATGAAGTGCGGCGATCGCAGCGGGGCAACAATAACGCCTACTGTCAGGACAACGAGCTGAGCTGGTTTGACTGGAGCAGTGTTGAAAAAGAACAAAATTTCTTACGCTTTGTGCAAACGCTAATTCATTTCACCCAATCGCTGGAAATCTTTCGCCAAGAACGGTTGTTAGAAGTGACCTACGCGAGCCAGAAACCGCATATCGTCTGGCATGGCGTCGAGCTAGGTAAGCCTGACTGGGGCGAGCATTCCCACTGCCTAGCCTTTACCTTACGTCACCCGGAAGCGGCTGAACATTTTCACGTGATGCTCAACGCCTATTGGGAACCCCTCACCTTTGAATTGCCGCCGCTGGGCAAAGGTGAACGTTGGTACCGCATCATCGATACAGCGCTACCACCCCCCAGAGACATTGCTGAGCCGGAGGCTGCAACGCAAGTTAGACGAAGAACTTATCCAGTCGAAGCGCGATCGTCCGTGGTGTTGATGGCACGCATGGGCCAAGGGTGATCAGCGATCAGCCTGGGAGTTTTAAGTTTGAAGACAGGAGTTATGAGTGTCGAGTTTTGAGTTTGAAGACGGGGGCAACTACTTTAGAAGCCAATACTTTTCGGTTAAGCCCCCCAACCCCAATGCTGGGCGCTGGATTTCTCAAAGTCCCCCAAAATTGGGGGATTTAGAGGGCAATGATCAAGGCTTCACCGACGAACCGAGAAGTATTGCTTTAGAAGCAGCTTTAGCAATCAGCAATCAGCAGTCAGCGTTTTAGCCTTTAGCCTTTAGCCTTTAGCCTTTAGCCCCCATCCCTCCTGCCTTCTGCCTTCTGCCCTCTGCCTTCTCAAGCATGATGGCCAGCTACCGCTGCTTCAACTTCTACAACGCCCCGAAACATATTCATGCCGCAGGTGAATGGGTACTGCCCTGGTTTATCGGGTGTAAACTCCACCGCTGTGACGTGATTCAAACTGAGGTCACGGGCAATGTGAAAATCAGGCAATAACACCGTTTCGAGACAACTGCTGGGATCTTTGCGGAAGAAATTGAGGCGGACGGGCTGCCCTGCTTTAACAATCACTTGACTGGGTTCATACCCTCCATCAACCGTAATCGTCAACTCTTGTACGCCCTGCTTGGCCTCTGCCGTTTGAGCCTGCTTTTTGCTGAAAAGAAACCACCAAAGTTCTAGACCGATCAAGGCGGCACCTCCAGCGACCACACCGATTTTTAGTCCCAACGGTTGCTCAAGGCGACGAAACTGAGTAGATTGCCCGGATGGCGTTGGTTCCATCGGCATTTGAGCATGGGCATTGTCCGTGGAAGGGAGAAGGACTGCGCTTGCAGCGAGACTCAGGGCAAAGCCTAAGCCTGCAAGCTTGGCAACCGTCATTTTTCTGCTAAACATGATCAAACCTCCTGAAAAATTGCAGTCATTTGCATCTGCACTCACTACACCCGAAACCCCACCCCCGTACCCTCTTCAACGAAGAATCGTTCTATGTCGTTGCTTTGGGCTGAAAACGTCGCAGCCGCAGGGCATTGGTGACAACAGAAACGGAGCTAAAAGCCATCGCACCCCCTGCGAGGATAGGACTCAGTAACCAGCCAAAGAAAGGAAACAGAATGCCAGCGGCGATCGGAATGCCTGCGACGTTGTAAATGAAGGCAAAGAAGAGATTTTGGCGGATGTTTTGCATCGTGGCGCGTGATAGTTGAATGGCCGTGACAATGCTTTGAAGATCCCCAGAAATCAGGGTGATGTCACTGGCGGCGATCGCTACATCCGTGCCCGTACCGATCGCGATACCTACATCTGCTTGAGCGAGAGCCGGAGCATCATTAATGCCATCGCCGACCATTGCCACAATTTTGGCCTTCGGATGTTTGGTTTGGGTACGCGCCTTTGCAGACTTAAAGCCCGTAGCGTGTGCGCCGAGCGTCCCACGCTGTAAGGATGCAACGACCGATGCTTTTTGATCAGGGCGCACTTCGGCAATGACGTAGGTAATGCCAACTTCACGGGCGATCGTTTCAGCGGTGGGGCGGTTGTCTCCCGTCAGCATGACCACCTCTAACCCCAAGCGCTGTAAGGCTCGAATGGCTTGAGCAGACGAGGGCTTGATGGCATCGGCAATGCCCATAATGGCCTGGACTTCTCCATCAACCGCAAGCCAGATGACAGTTTTGCCGCTTGCTTCCAGGGTGTCGCGATCTCGCTGCAAGGCCTCGGTATAGATGCCCAATTCTTGAAACCATCGCTGTGTACCGATCTGCACCAGTCGATCGGACACCGTGCCCTGCACACCACTTCCTGCGATCGCCTCAAAGCCTTCTACGCTTGTCCATTCCACCTGCTGAGACTTGGCATAGTTCACCACGGCTTCTGCCAGGGGATGTTCTGAGTTGTGTTCTACCGATGCCATTAAGCGCAGCAGCTTTAGCTCGTTGCGGTTTGCAGTCCCTTGAGTAGTGATAAAATCCGTCACAGTCGGCTTGCCCTGGGTAATCGTGCCCGTTTTATCCAGCACAATGGTTTGGATTTGATGCGCCAGTTCCAGGCTTTCTGCACCTTTGATCAAAATGCCATTCTCGGCTCCTTTACCCGTCCCCACCATAACCGAGGTGGGCGTTGCTAACCCCAGCGCACAGGGACAGGCAATAATCAGCACGCCAACCGTCGCAATCAATGCCAGAGTAAGATTGCCCATCGCCAAAAACCAGATAACAAAGGTGGCGATCGCGATGGCAATGACGACCGGCACGAACCAACCCGTTACCTGATCGGCCAACCGCTGGATGGGGGCTTTGGAGCCCTGGGCATCCTGCACCAGTTTGACAATTTGCGCCAGGACAGTATCTTTCCCCACACGCGTGGCCCGGAATTTGAAGCTACCCGTCTTATTAATGGTGGCTCCAATGACCTCATCGCCCGCCTGTTTTTTCACCGCCACACTTTCGCCCGTGACCATCGACTCGTCAATCGTCGATGTACCTTCCACAATTTCGCCATCAACGGGAATCTTTTCTCCTGGACGCACTACCACGATATCGCCGCTTTGCACATCCTGAATGAGCACTGTCATCTCTTGCCCATCCCGAATAATGCGAGCATCTCTCGCCTGCAAGCCAATCAGTTTGCGGATTGCGTCTGAGGTTTGTCCCCGTGCGCGGTTTTCAAACAGCCGCCCCAGCAAAATCAAGGTGATAACGATCGCCGCAGTCTCGTAGTAAAACTCTGGCATCAAGCCTTGATTGATGAGGAATTGCGGAAACACGGTGGCAAACAGCGAGTAGAAATAGGCCGCACTCGTACCCAACGCAATGAGCGTATCCATCGTGGCAGCATGGCGCTTCAAGGCTTTCCAGGTATTGCTGTAGAAAGAGTAGCCACACCAGAACTGGACGGGAGCCGTGAGCACAAGCTGAAACCACGGATTGGAGAGCCAGCCAGGAATGAACGGCAGCTTTAGTCCCGTCATCGCAGACAGTGAGCCGATCACCAAAATGATGCTCACGATCGCCCCAACGCCAACCTTGCGGGTTAGAGCGCGAGTTTCAGCAGTACGAGCCGCTTTTTCAACCTCGTCTTCCCCAGTGGCCTCTTGCTCTTGCAGCGAGGCCGTATAGCCTGCCTTGCTCACCGCTTCTTCAATGGCTTCTACGGTAGTTTTCTGCGGATCATAGGTGACGGTAGCTTGCTCGACCCCAAAGTTTACACTGCTGGCGCTGACCCCCGGCACGGCACGAAGGGCTGTTTCAATGCTATTGGCACAGGAGGCACAGCTCATGCCCCGCAGCTTGAGATTAATCGTTTCCATATTGCAGTGCCCCCTTATGTCACCGAGTAGCCAGCCGCTACGATCGCCGCTTTCACCTGCTCTTCCGGCGTTTGCGTCTCGATCACAACGAGTTTGGTTTTGGGATCGGCTTGTACCGTTGCGGTAGGGTCGATCGCCTGCACCGCTTGAGTGATGGTGTTGCTGCAGGCAGAGCAAGCCATATCAGGGACGTTAAATTGAAGAGCCATGGTGGAAATTCCTTTAATGTAATGTGGCTAGTGTGGAGCCTCTAGTCGGCTGGAGAGTCAAGCGCAAGACTTAAAACGTTGCATGCGCCATTGCCCACGGTTCGGCTCGGGTCGCAATCGCCAGATTGGGACAAATCGTTTGGGCCGCAATGTCGGCAGCAGGCTGGTCTTGCCAACCTGACAGCACACCCTGCAACTCGGAGCGGAGAATCTCCAACGCCTCAATCTGGGCTGTAATCTGCTCCACTTTGCGCTGCAAATTCTGCTTGACCTCACCACACGGAAGCTGACCGCGATCGTGTACCTGCAAAACCTCCTGGATTTCATGCAGGCTTAACCCCAGCGACTGCGATCGCTTGATGAAGGCCAACCGCCTCAGTACGGCTGGTCTAAACATGCGGTAGTTCGATTCCGAGCGACTCACTGTGGGAGTCAGTAAGCCAATCTCTTCGTAGTAGCGAATCGTTTTAATCGGTAGACTGCTAAAGGTCGCAACTTCGCCAATCTTCAACAGCCCACCTGACTCCGTTGTAAACATGTCAGCACCTCGCTTGAGACAACCTAAATGATGGTGTCTCTCTATCTTGAAGTCTCCAGCCAACTAGAGAGTCAAGGGCGCGGTGAAAAAGAATTGCAGTGAAAACAACGCAGTGAAAAAGCATGAGATGGTTAAAACCAAAAGCGCTGTCTGGATTGACACAGGATGCCCAACCCAGACAGCGCTACATGGAAGCGCTTTTGTTGATCACGATGCCATTGCCATGACCATTTGACGGCAAGATTCAGCACAGCGACGGCAGGATGCTGCACAACGCTGGCAGTGGTCGTGATCGTGCTTCTCGCACTCGGCGGCACAGCGATCGCACGCTTCAGCACAGACGCCACACAGTTGAGCATGAAGGTCAGAGTTGCGGGCCATAAAGCGGGCACAGAGGGCACAGGTATCGGCACAATCGCGACAGCGCTTAATACACTGAGCCATCATTTGCACCATGTCGCTCTCCAGGCAAGCCGTCGCGCAGCGTTCACAGTCACGCAGGCAAGTGAGACACGCTTCGATACAGGCATCAAGTAAGGTTTGGTGGGTTTGGGCGGTGGTCATGCTGAACTCCTTGAATGAATAAAAGACGCGATCGCGCAAGTCTAGACGGATTCACCTTAGAAAAGCTTGACTGTTAGTGCTTCTCTCTTCCGAAAGGGATACGGTTGATGCCTTGCCAGCGAAACGATTTCAGCCCAATTTCATCTCCTTGTGCCATCTTGATTGAAGCAGACTATCAACCGAGGCAAGATAGCCTACCTCAATGAGGCCGCCTACCCAACCCCAAGGGGTTGACTCTCCAGTTAACTGGAATGTGCAGAATTAGAACACTGTCTTTTTCCCGAATCCTTTTCTTATGGCTCACAAGGTTATGTTGCACCACATTCTTCCCAGCAAATGGCTCACCAAAACAGGTTCACTGGTTTTGCTTTTGGGGGCGATCGTCTCCACGAGCAGCCTGCTAAATGCCTGTGCTGCCGATGCTCAAAAGCAGGCACAAGCCCCTAGCCCATCGGCTAACAACGCTGGATCGATGCAAATGGATCACGGTAGCATGAGCCCGTCGGATAGCATGATGAACCACAGCATGGAGATGGATCTTGGCCCTGCCGACGCTGATTTTGACCTGCGCTTCATTGACGCGATGATTCCCCACCATCAAGGGGCTGTTGTGATGGCGAAGGACGCACTGCAGAAATCGAAACGTCCTGAATTGCAAACATTGGCGACTGACATCATCAAAGCGCAGGACAAAGAGATTGCTGAAATGAAGCAGTGGCGCAAAGCCTGGTATCCCAAAGCAGCGGTTACGCCAATGGCGTGGCATGCCCAGATGAATCACATGATGGCCATGTCAGACAGTCAGAGGAAAGGCATGATGATGAGCATGGATCTAGGAGCCGCTGATAGCCAGTTTGATCTACGCTTCCTGAATGCCATGATTCCCCACCACGACGGTGCAGTTGTGATGGCAAAGGATGCATTGAGTAAGTCTAAACGTCCTGAAATTAAGCAATTGGCTCAAGCGATTATCAAATCTCAGCAAGCCGAAATTGCTCAGATGAAGCAATGGAAGCAAGCCTGGTACAAGCAATAAGACAGGTATGCCGTTAAAAGTTTTTCAATTTTTAGCTGTAGTGCTGATGGGTGTTCAATTGGGCGTTTCCTATGCGCACTTCATGCAAATGCCTGGGAAGCTGACGTTGCCGCTTGATTGCTACATCCTGGTGCAAAATCAAGTGATCAGTTACCGGGTCAAACTAGCGTTCATTGAACTTCCCGATCTCATTGCGACCGCACTAGCAGTCCTTTTCAGCTATCGCAAACGCAAAACATTTTGGCTCACCTTAACGGGGCTAGTCTGTATGGTCTTGATGTGGCTGGTTTGGGCGCTTTTTATCCAACCGATCAACCACCAAATCGATGGCTGGACGCCTACTAGGGGGTTGAGTAGCATAGGAACAGAAAACCACGCTAAGGCTGAAACAGCTACTGAGAAGGCGTTTCAAAAAGCAATTTTCAGGCTCACTGAGACGTACCAATTAACCCTTAGGGTATTTGGTACAGAAAGCTAGAACGAGATAGCAGGGGTTTCAGGCTCCTGTTTTTCAGTAGGTTCAACTGGTACACCCCTTAACGTGACTTTCTGGTCGGATGATACTCAAACCCCATAATCACTGATGAAATTGTGTTCTTTAGCAAAAGAGTAGGTAAATTCTTCACCATCATCAAGCAAGTAGTAACGCAGCAGTCCCTGGTGAATAAAAGCAACGTGCTGGCATCGTTCTCCTGCACGTAAGAAATATTCTCCTTTCTCTAGATATTTAGGAACAAACCACTGCCTTAACAGAAGCTTCTCCTCTAACGTGAGCTGTATTAGACACTGAATAGCCCGTTCAAGCTGCTCGTACATGGCGAAAGGCAACGCACTCTACATCGAAGGCATATCTGAATTGGGGTTTGTATACTCAAGCCGATGTACGAAGAGCGTCGATCGCTGCTTCCAACGCAATAGAAACGTGCGTCCAGTGAGTGCCCCCCTGACAGAAGACCGTATAGGGTTCTCGTAAAGGCCCATCGGCGGAGAATTCAGAAGTGCTGCCGTCGATGAAGGTGCCGCCTGCCATCACGAGTTGGCTGTCGTAACCGGGCATAGCAGCAGGTACAGGGTCAAGGTAAGAGCCGATCGGCGAATGTTGTTGAATCGCACGACAGAAGGCAATCAGCTTTTCGGGGGTGCCAAGCTGAACTGCCTGAATCACATCACGGCGAGGAGCTTGGGGGAGAGGATTAACGGGATAGCCTAGGTGATCGAACACCGCAGCAGTCAGATGGTTGCCCTTCATCGCTTCGCCAACCATTTGCGGCGCGAGAAACAAGCCCTGGTACAGCAGTCGATTTTGGTCAAAGGTGGCACCGCCAGAGCTACCAATCCCCGGAGCGGTGAGACGGCAGGTAGCCGCTTCGACGAGATCAGCGCGTCCTGCCACATAGCCCCCTGCGGTGACGATCGTACCACCGGGGTTTTTGATCAGCGATCCTGCCATTAAATCCGCGCCGACTGCCGTTGGTTCCTGGTCTGCGACAAATTCGCCGTAGCAGTTATCCACAAAGCAAATGGTATTGGGGTTTTGCTGCTTGACGATTTGAACAATCTTTTCAATGTCGGCGATCGCTAAGCTAGAGCGCCACGAATACCCGCAGGAACGCTGAATTAAGACCATCCGCGTGTCTGGTTTGATGGCAGTTTCTAACGCGTGCCAGTCGATCGTGCCTAATTCGGTTAGCGCCAGTTCCCGATAGCGAATACCAAATTCCGCCAGCGAACCTTGATCCTGTCCGCGCACCCCAATGACTTCTTCTAAGGTGTCGTAGGGCGCACCTGCTACGGCTAGCAATTCGTCGCCCGGTCGCAAAATACCATACAGCGCGCAGGCGATCGCGTGGGTGCCAGACACAAACTGCACCCGGACCGCCGCAGCTTCTGCACCGACGATTTCGGCAAAGACTTGATCAAGTACTTGTCTACCTAAATCGTCATGACCATAGCCTGACACGCTACTAAAATGATGCGTGCCGACTCGGTGGATGCGAAACGCACTCAGCACCCGTCGCAGATTTTCCTTGACCTGTGCGTCAATTCCAGAAAAAATCAAGGAGAGCGATTGCTCTGTTTCTTTTAACAAACTAAAGCTGCTCATGAAACGCCTCATTCTTTTCTAGAATACGCTAGGTGTGTTCTGAGCATCGCCCTGATTCACCGCAGTCTCAGCTTGTGATCTCTTGTTCTAGCGAGAGGAATTAGCGATTGTCGCGCAGATCGGCACCATAATCCACATTGAGATGAATGAATGACTGTTGCAACTTCTAAAAAATTAAACTTTGACCTGCCCGTGATTCTTTTCATGGCGATCGTTCACGGGGGGGCATTATTAGCCCTTCTGCCTGCAAACTTTAGCTGGGCAGCGATCGGTGTTGCAGTCTTTTTACATTGGGTAACAGGTGGCTTAGGCATCACCTTAGGTTTCCACCGTTTATTGACCCATCGCAGTTTTCAAGCACCTAAATGGTTAGAGTATTTTCTTGCCTTCTGCGGCACCTTAGCGTGTGAGGGCGGAGTCATTGACTGGGTTGGCATGCACCGACTCCACCATCTGTACTCCGATCAGCCTACCGATCCCCATGACTCAAATCGGGGCTTCTGGTGGAGCCATATGGGTTGGATGCTCCGCGAAATTCCCTCACGGACTCAGGTCGATCGCTTTACAAAAGACTTGCATGATGACCCGGTATATCGCTTCTTAAATCAACAATTTATCCCCATCCAGGTTGTGCTCGCGCTCGGTCTGTATTTACTGGGAGGCTGGCCGTTTGTAGTCTGGGGCGTGTTTGTGCGCCTGGTTGCAGTCTTTCATTGCACCTGGTTAGTCAACAGCGCGACGCATCAGTTTGGCTACCGCACCTACGAGTCGGGCGATCGCTCCACCAACTGCTGGTGGGTTGCCTTACTGACCTACGGTGAAGGTTGGCATAACAATCATCATGCGTTTCAGCACTCGGCTCGTCACGGCTTGCAGTGGTGGGAAATTGACTTTACCTGGATGACGATTCAGCTTCTTCAGGCTCTAGGGTTAGCGAAGAAGGTAAAGCTAGCAGAGAAAGAGGGGTAACGTGTGAAGGATAAGGTGCGAAGGATAAAGTATGAAAGCTAAAGGCTAAAGAAGAGTCATCATTTAGCCTTCATACTTAAGCCTTTATCCTTTTCCCTCAAAACTGCCCCATTCCCTGCACGATATGTTTAACCGTTGTCAGGGTTTCCAGGCTAATTAAGCCGCGTCGTTGCCCTTTCTGGTTAGACATCCCTAAGAAAATCGAATCGCCCCGTTTTGGATTGCGCGAGAAGCGGGGCGACGCGTTGATATAGGTAGACGCGCTATTCACGCTGAGTGCAAACTGACGGCTTTCTTGATAGGATTCGGTGACCAAACAGTCGGCGTGCCCGCTGCTGTAAAGGTTAATCCAGGAGATGGCCGCTTCCAGGCTGTCTACAACCTTAAAGGCAACAATCTTGTCCAGATAAGCCTGTCGCCATTCTGCTTCTTCAGCTAGCTTAAGGTCAGGAAATTCGGCGACCAGTTCAGCATCCCCTCGAATCTCGAAGCCTTTGTCTCTTAGACTGTTCCACAGCATCGTCAGTGAAGCAGGGTTCTGGTTGCGATGCAGCAGTACTTTTTCGATCGCATTCACTGGATCAGGCTCGCTTTGGTGACTGTCTAAAATCATCCAACGGGTTGCCTCCAGACTGCCGGAGGGTGACCAGTACAGGTAGCAATTGCCCATCGCAGACTTCAGCACAGGCGCAGTCGATTGACGCACAATTTGCTGCACTAGATTGGGTCGCCCATAGGGAATGACCAGATTGACGTATTGATCCTGGGTGATGAGATCGCGCACGGATGTCCCCTGATCGGACGGCAGGGCTTGCAGGCAGTCACTCGGTAAACCTACTCGTTCGATCGCACCATGTAACGCCTGAGCAATCACCAAATTAGAATTGCTGGCCTCACTGCCACCTTTCAAGATCAAGCTGTTTCCCGTTTTGACACACAGCCCGGCTGCGATCGCCGCGAGTTCTGGAAACGCTTCATAGATGAGTACAATCACGCCCAAAGGCATGAGTTGCGAGTAAGTCTGACAGTGGTCAATCTGATAGGTTGCGTTCATGACGCGCCCAATTGGGTCAGGAAGCTCGCTTAACCGCTGCAAGATTTGGATGGCGGCTTGCAAGCGTTCTGGCGTAAGCTTCAACCACTCTAAAATCAGCTCAGGCACAGCCATCTCGCGGCTCGCTTCTAGATCCAGCGTATTGGCATCAAGGATATCATCCTGTTGCTGCTTCAAGGCCTGGGCCATGACCTGGACAGCCTGCCCTCGCATTGAGCCCTTAATCGTTACCATCTCTACAGAGGCTTGATGGGCGCGGCGAACAGCGGCAATAGGGTCGTAGGATGGGCTAAAAGAATCGGTTGTCATTGAGCTAACGTCTATAGGCTAGCAATACCATGAGTGCTGGAAGCAATGCTAGCAGTAGCAGCACGACTGCCCAAAAGACTACCCCTGAACCAGTGGGAGAGTTTAGCGCTAGCAGTAAGCCTGTGATCAGCAGGACAAGAATCACTCCTAGCACGATCGACAGGTAGCTGTCGCTGACTCCAGATTGAACCCCATTCCACTGGTGTCCATTCCACCGCCATGTTCGCTTATAGCGGTAACTTGTAGAAAGTTCTTCCAGAACGTAGCCGCCTTCCTCAACGACAAAGATTTGCTGACAGCGGTTGCATCCGAATGCTTCAGTCAACGCAATCTGAGTCAATTGCCCCCGCCGCCGACATGGGCAGGGGTAATTTTGAGTTAGGTCAATCTTTTGAGCTTTTTGAGGTTGCACAGGCGGCAAGGAAAGACTTCTGGCAAAGATTTAGCAGTGATCCAAGCTAGAACAGTGTCAATACAGTGAGACGCACTGGCAATTTGCAACCAGCGCCCCAGATTCAGCTTGCACCTTTCTATTATTACCGAACCATCCCAGGCGAATCTGAGACTTAATGCAAATATTACCATTCTCACTCTTTGCAGACATGGAAGAGAGGCGCGTCATACGCTGCACGTGGTCATCAACTCTCGCCAAGGCAAAGCAGGCACCGTCAGAGAGGGCAGGAAAGCTCAACAAGAAACTTAACCTTGTAAGACGGTTGAAGCAGTAGGACTTTAACCCCAATGAGCCTGCTGGTTCACAGGTGGTAACGTCAAAGCCTGTCGCCACGATCGCTTTAGTGATCGATTCCTACTGCTTGCAAGAGCAACGACTATAATTGCGGGTGCGGTGGATCAATCCAAATCTGGATCATCGGTCTGAGATCTGGCGCCGCCTTTCTGCATTGATGTTGTGTCTCGATCGTGCCTTCTATGCCGCGCTTTCTTCACGTCTCTGACATTCATTTAGGGTTCGATCGTTACGACAGTAAAGAGCGCACACTGGACTTCTACCATGCTTTTCGGGATGCGTTACACCAGTATGCGATCGCCCCTCAGGTTGACTTTGTCATCATTGCAGGTGACCTGTTTGAGCATCGCCACATTCAGCCCAACATTCTGAATCAGGCACAGCTTTGCTTGCAAGAGCTCCAAGCAGCGGGCATTCCGGTGCTGGCGATCGAAGGCAACCACGACAATACGCCTTACGGTACCAAGACAAGCTGGCTCAGATATCTATCTGGCTGGGGCTTACTCAAGCTGCTAGAGCCCAGTAGCCCCAGTGCAGGCAAGGCAGTCTACGAACCCTGGGATGAAGACGCAAAACAGGGTGGCTATATCGATTTAGATTGTGGTGTACGGGTGTTGGGCTCTTGCTGGTATGGCGCATCCGCACCGCATGCGATCGCCAGCCTCGCGGAAGCCATCAAACAACTGCCTCCCCCGCCTGCCCATACCGTGATGCTGTTTCACCATGGGCTAGAAGGTCAGATTGCCCGCTATCAGGGAGCACTGCGGTATAACGACCTGCTGCCCCTAAAAGAGGCAGGCGTGGACTATCTGGCGTTAGGGCACATCCACAAAAACTATACGGTCGAGGGTTGGATCTTTAACCCTGGCTCTGTGGAGGCAAACAACGTCGACGAAAGTCAGTTCGATCGAGGGGTTTACCTGGTAGAAATTGATGCTAGTGGCATCCGGGCAGACCTCAAGCGCGATTACACGCAGCGATCAATCGTCCGTCTCAAAGTCACGGCACGAGGGCAAGAAAGCCAGGAACAATTGGAAGAAATGGCGATCGCGACGGTGCAGCAGGCGATCCAGTCTGGCAAAATCCGGGCAGCCGACGCGCCCATTGTCGAATTGCGGCTTGAAGGTCAGGTTGGCTTCGATCGACTCGAACTCGATACGCGCCAACTCCAGCAGCAGCTTCAGGAACTAACAGGCGCACTGATTTTTCTCCTGCGGTACAACGTGGATACAGTTGAATACGCCTCCCATATTGCCGACGAAGCGAGCCGCTTTCAAGTCGAGCATGAGGTGTTTTTGGATTTGCTAACCGCACATAACACCTACAAAAAGCAAGCACCAGAGCTAGCCCAAGGCTTAATTGCTCTCAAAGACCAGCAAATGCAGGGACGATCGGAAGCTGACCTTTACCAATTTGTACAAACCCTTTTGCAGAAGGATTAATACCATGTCCCTTCTTCCTAACTCCTTCTAAAAACTAAAAACTAACAACCAACAACTTCTTGCCTTCTGCCCTCTGCCTTCTGCCTCCTGCCTTTCCCACATCAGCAGAACAGTTCAAAAGAAGTCCCAGCAGAAGGGAGGCGTACTTGCCCAGGCACGATCGAGGCTTTCCAGCAATGTCTGATCGCCTTCTACCTCCAGTTCACCCGTCCACAGCAGCGTTTGCGCTCGACGGAACCCAACAAACAATTCGGTCAAATGCTCGATCGACGTTTTAATGACGGTTGAAGCAGCCTGGACTGTCGGTTGCATACTCCCGTCAATAAATTCGGTCGTGATCGTGCGATCGCCCAACACCGGATCGGCAATCTGAAAAGTCAGTGCAAAGGGCGGTTGTATGGCGATCGGGCGAAGGCGAAAGGCCGCTTCTACATCCACCAAGCGCCACATAAAACCCGCATTGATTGCACCCAAATGCTTTGACCAGCCAAACTCGGAAGGGATGACGGCAAGACTTGGATCGCGCTGCTGTTCTTGCAGCAGATGGGGAAAGGGGTCATCCACATGGGTGTTCCAGACGATCGTCGAAAGCTGATCGCGCAGCGAGGCCAGAAAGCCCAGGATGCCTCGATAAACAGCAGGCGTAGGCGCGACCCATTCCTGCACGATCGCGGCCAGCACCTTCTGCGGTGACTCCAACCGGGCAAATTGCACAATCACATGCCCTTTTACTTCTCCCGCTTCGGTGTAGCAGTAAACTTCGCGCCCAGTGACAGGTTTAACGCGAGACTGCCACTGCCAGTCCCATCGCCGCAACCAACCATTGTGCTTCAGCGCTTCTCTCTGGTAGATCGCTTCTAGCATCGGCTCATGCTGAAACGGATCGTAGGGGACGATATGCGATCGCTCAGCATAGCGGGGCATATGGCGTGCGGCAACGCGATACTGGTGCGATCGTCCGACCCATGCCCAACCCAGCTTGCGGTAAAAGCCGTGCTGAAAGGGATACAGCATCGTGAGCGGAAGCTGCTGTGCCTGACTGTCTTTCAGCGCATGTTCGACCATCAACCGCGCCAGTTTTTGCCCACGCGCGTGAGGCGCAACGGCTACGGCTGAAAGCCCCATTGCCGGAAAAAGCTTGCCTTCAAAGCACAGGTTCAAACTGAGCTGGGCATAGCTACTGACGGCAAGCCCCGTCGCATTGTGGATGGCAACAAAGAGCGATCGATTAGGCAGATCCAAGCCTTTGGCGTACCACTCGCGCTCAATGTCAGCATTGGTACTCAGGGGTGCAAAGGATAAGCGATCGAGATTGACGATTTGCGGCAAGTCGCCATCTTCAGCGGGACGCAGGGTAATTTCTGGTAAAGGGGGCATGAATTTAGGCGAATCGTACGCCATCATCAACGCTCTACAGAATATGCAGAATAAACGGATAGGTAAAGGGGCGATCGGGTGAAACCAAACAACGAAACATCGCAGCAATAGGCAACGTGATTGCGCCAAGCACGACTACACAGAAAAGGATCACGGCTAACGTGGGTATCAACATAAAGATTGGGATTAAACAAATGATGTAAAACCACAGCGTAAGGCGGAAGTTGATGGCTTCTCTGGCGTTCTTCTTCACCACCTCATCAGGATGCAATTGCCACAGCAAAATCATGATTGCCAAACCAACAAGACTCAAAAATGACGCGGCATGGCACAACACTGAAAGCCGTCTTCTAGAACCATTTGGTTGCGTCGCCACCGAAACCGAGGGCGAGAATGGATCTCTTGTCATAGTCTCCTTGGGTTGGGTGTTTTTGGTCGTTTGAGATACTCAACGGCAACGCTCACAAACCTGTCGTCCTGATGGCAGCGGTGATGCAATAGGATTGGAACCATTAGGACAGGCTCACTCATCAGTAGCCGCTTTTGAGTGCTCTTGCTTTACAAAATGCCCATTTGTGACTGGCGATCGAAGTTGCCACGCCAAATTTGTCTGAGAACGCTTTCAGTGGCAATAGTCTCCACACCCGTCCCTCTAAACCCACCCATAAGACTGTGGTTTACTCAAGCAATAACAGTAAGTTGTGAGGTGGTGCCGTGTTCCAGCCAGGTGGGGCAAAACCGACCTAAGCTGAAAGTAATGGCTAGTATCTTTCTGTTACCGCTCAACGCTTCTATGGCAGATCAAATTACGCTTCAAGTAAACGGTGAGCGTCGCACTTGCGCTCCCAAAACGTATTTACCGGGCTTTCTAGAACAACTTGGCTTAAATCCGCGTCTCGTAGCAGTGGAATACAACGGCGAAATTTTGCATCGTCAGTTTTGGGAGCAGACTGAAATACAACCAGACGATCGTCTGGAAATTGTCACCATTGTCGGTGGCGGTTAGGGCGCGTCATCCATTCGGCTCCAAAATCTTTTGTATCAACAGTGTCGCGCCCGTCCCAAAACACAAGGCTAGGGGCTGGAACCCCTGTTGAGAGTAATGTGTAGTCGTAATTGATGACAGCCCCTGGCACCGTACCCGCATGGGGAATTTTTTCACCTTTTGTAGGGAATGACCTCCTGGGATGAAGAATCTCTTTAAAGAAAGACGCATTGCAACCCTCAATGCGCTGTCCTTTAAGAGGTGACGATATGCTTGCGCTTGAACAATTGACCTTAAATGGTGCAGTCACGCTACTGACCTATCTCCAACATGCTCGGCTGGAAGATGAAACGACGGGCACGATCGCGATCGCAGCCACTCTTTGCGAAATGCTGAGTCAGCTAGAAGCGATGTATCCCGGTATCACCACCCATTACGGGTGGCAGCAAATTCACCCAGACTCAAGTTATACAGGCCAGGTGGTTGAAAGCGCCAGCGTCAATTATTTGTATCTAGAAGATGACCGTTGCAGCAGTTTTCAGCCTGCCAGCTTAAGCTAGGAAGAGAGGCATTTCATGAGGTTGCGATGGACGTTGGCGTTCCCAAAGAGACGAAAGATCAGGAATACCGGGTGGGGCTGAGTCCTCATAGTGTACGGAGCTTGACAGCGCAGGGGCATACTGTTTTTGTCGAAACAGGGGCAGGCAATGGCTCTGGCTTTACAGACGAGGCATACATCCAGTCCGGTGCCAAACTCGTTTCAGAAGCCGCAGAAGCCTGGAATCACGCGCTGGTCGTTAAGGTCAAGGAACCTCTCCCTGCTGAGTATACGTACCTTCAAAAAGAGCAAATGCTCTTTACCTATCTCCATTTGGCCGCCGATCGTGCGCTGACCCAAGCCTTGTTAGACGCTGGAACCACAGCGATCGCCTACGAAACGGTGGAACTGCCCGATAAGCGCTTACCGCTTCTGGCTCCCATGAGCATTATTGCCGGACGCTTATCCGTGCAGTTTGGGGCACGCTACCTGGAACGACAGCAGGGTGGTCGGGGTGTCCTTTTGGGCGGAGTGCCCGGTGTCAAACCTGGTAACGTTGTCATCCTGGGTGGCGGTGTCGTTGGCACTGAGGCAGCTCGTATTGCCGTGGGCATGGGCGCGCAGGTTCAGATTCTGGATGTGAATGTCGATCGGCTGTCCTATCTGGAAACGCTGTTTGGCTCCAGGGTAGAACTGCTCTACAGCAGCGTGAGCCAGATTGAAACCGTCGTGCCTGAAGCGGATTTGCTGATTGGTGCCGTGCTGGTACTGGCACGAAAAGCACCCGTACTCGTTTCACGGGAAATGGTGCAGCAAATGCGTCCTGGTTCAGTCATTGTTGATGTGGCGGTCGATCAAGGCGGTTGCATCGAAACGGTGCGCCCAACCTCCCATTCGCACCCGACCTACGTTGAGGCAGGCGTTGTCCACTACGGAGTGCCCAACATGCCCGGTGCTGTTCCCTGGACAGCGACGCAGGCGTTAAACAACTCCACCTTGCCTTATACAATGCAGTTGGCAAACTATGGGCTGGAAGCGCTCGATCGCAACCCTGTGCTTGCTCGCGGGTTGAATGTCCAGCGCCATCACCTTGTCCATCCTGCCGTACAAGAAGTCTTTCCCGATTTGGTGTCTTGAGCAAGAGCCACGCGTCAGGAGTCGGTATTTGGGTGCATCATCGGTGGGCTTAACTTTCAGTCCGGAGGGCTGTCAGCGTCCACTTCTTGTATCGCTGGTGATTCATACAGCCCCGACTATACGTGACTTCTTGCCCACCTGCGGCCGTAAACTGTACGCACCATTCGCGTTGGCTGTGCCACCAGTAGCCAACGGCTGTTCCAGCCGCCAGTACGCTCACTCCAGCCGCGACGAGAACCAGCTTCTTTTTTACGCTAGACATTTTCATTGCCACAGAGTACCCAACTTTAACGATGGCTTTCACTTAATCTAAGCTAAAAATTAGCAATGCACCAATTAGCGTTTCTCAGAGAATGGTATGGTTCAAGACTCTGGTTTTCCGTGGTATTTCACCATTGACGATCGCCCTGTAAAAGTCATTGCCACAGCGGGCGGCGGCATGGATGTCCTGATCGCCAACCTCACAACGGGAAAGCTGGAGCGCGATATGCAATACCTCGCCTACTGTTTTGAGCCAGGAAAAAACGTACAACGCCTTTCTGAAGCGGAGTTTAACGATCGCCTTGCGGCCTTGCGGGCTTCCCTGGGCGATCGTGAAGCCAATACCTGATGCCACACGGCAGGAGGAAGAAGGCACCGCTGCCGTTAACGATAGAATTTGATTAACGTCTGTCCTCCTTAGCGAACCTGTCTGCCTCTTGTCTTACCCCTCTGCCTATTTGCTGATTGCTCACGGAAGCCGTGATCCTCGTCCCCAAGCAGCGCTGGAAGTCCTTGCCGAGCGCTTTGCGCAAACAATGCAACATGCTGGCCTGGATCTAGCCACTGGTCGCAGCAATCTAGCCGCTGGTTGCAACAACAGTGCGATCGTCGGCAACGGAACCAACGCCACTGTCCTGCCATCCCCTCACCAAACCGCAATAAACGAGCCTGAACAGCCGCTGGTAAGCACAGCGTTTCTGGAGTGTCATCCGCTCCCGCTACACCAGCAAATTGTCCAGTTTAGTGACACCCTACGGGCATTCTGGATGGCAAAAGGTGTTGACCAGGCAACGTCTTTTAAGCTTGTGCTCCTGCCGCTGTTTTTGCTGCCTGGTGTCCATGTGATGGAAGATATTCCCGCAGAAATTGCGCTGGCACAACAGGCGCTTGGAACAGCGATTGAATTGGAGTTACGTCCGGCGATCGGCTCCCATCCCAGGCTGTATCGTCTAGTGATGGAGTGCATGGCCGCGCAACCTGTTGAAGCCTGGATCTTACTGGCGCATGGCACTCGTCGTTCTAACGGTAATGCGCCTGTTGAAGCACTGGCAGACCGTTTAGGCACCGTAACCGCTTACTGGTCTGTATCACCCAGCCTGGAATCCCGCTTACAAGAACTTTCCCAGCTTGGCATCCGTCAGATTGGCATTTTGCCCTACTTCCTCTTTGCAGGGGGGATTACGGATGCGATCGCCCAGAGCGTTGCTACACTTTCCCACCAGTTTCCCGCTCTCAAACTGCACCTCGCGCCCCCACTTTCCGCAAGTTCAGAATTAACAGATTTGCTTGTGGATCTGGCACAGGATGAGAAATGAGGGCAGAGGAAGCAGGGGGAGCAGGGGGAGCAGGGGAAGCAGAGGAAGCAAGGGGAGCAATGACCAGTTTCCGGGTCTTAGTGATGCTAGAGCGATGCACTGGCTGTTTGAGTAGCGACTTGTTGACTGGCAACCTGAAACCGCCTGACCTCTTTGAGAAAGCAGATGCTAAGCATTAACCGCTTTCTCGATCGAAACGCCTCTCACTGATTGCTAACCGTTAAAGCAGCGTCAATCGCGAACCTTCTGGCTCTTTTTTCCACCTAGCAATTCGATCTTTCTCTGCTTCCCTTGCCTCCCCAGCCCCCTCCGCTTCTTTTCTTTCCTCTTCTCCCCTCACTCCTTCTATGCAACACACAGGCAAAGTCTACTTGGTCGGCGCAGGCCCCGGTGATCCAGGATTGATGACGCTGAAGGGCAAGACGCTTTTGGAATGTGCAGATGTCGTGGTTTACGATGCGTTGGTCAGCCCGCAGGTGCTGGCCATGATTAACCCGGAAGCTGAGCAGATTCATGCAGGCAAGCGACGCGGAAAGCACTCGCTGATGCAAGAGGAGATTACGCCCCTGCTGATTGAGAAGGCAAAAGTGGCCGCGATCGTCGTGCGGCTTAAAGGCGGTGACCCCTTTGTCTTTGGACGCGGGGGTGAGGAGATGGAAGATCTGGTCAAGGCAGGCATTCCGGTAGAAGTAGTGCCGGGCATTACATCGGGCATTGCGGCGACTGCCTACGCGGGCATCCCTTTGACTCACCGTGCGTATAGTTCGTCTGTCACGTTTGTGACGGGTCATGAGGGTGCAGGAAAGTACCGTCCCGCCGTCAACTGGCAAGCGATCGCCCACGGTTCAGAAACGATCGTCGTCTACATGGGCATCCACAACCTGCCGTACATCACCGAACAGCTTCGACTGGCAGGGTTGAGTGTGGAGACTCCCGTGGCGCTGGTTCGCTGGGGCACACGGCCCGAACAGGAAGAGTTGATTGGCACTTTGGAGACGATCGTGCAGCAGGTAGAAGCCGCCAACTTTGAGGCTCCAGCGATCGCGGTCATTGGCTCTGTTGTTAATCTGCACGAAATTTTGTCGGAATGCCGTCCTGCGGCGATCGCGTCTGAACACTACTCTGGCAAGTAGTCCTCATCGATGTCAAACTCACCGCTCCGCAGCCGTTGGGCAGTTTCTTGTAACCAGAGGTAAAAGTCGCGATCGTAAAGCGGGGTTTCGGAAGCAGAAGTTTCGGATTGAACAGTCATGGTGATTGCTCAGGTCAATGACGCTGCTTAAAATCTAGCATCAGCAACGCTTGCACTGCCTGGAGGTTATTCAGCTAAGCGGAATCCACTACAAGCTTGGAATAATGGAAGCAGATCAACACACCCTATAAGCTGGTAAACCATTGACCGCGCAAATTGAGTTACACGTTCAAGCGTTGCACCTTCAAAAGCAGAGCGATCGGCTTGATCGCTATCTTGCCGAGCAGCTAACGGATCTGTCGCGATCGCGACTACAAAAGCTGATTGAGCAAGGGCAAATTCAGGTAAATGGGCAGATTTGCACGTCCAAAAAAGCGATCGTGCAAGTAGGCGATCACATCCACATCACCATTCCAGACGCAGAACCACTCGATCTTCAAGCCGAAGACATTCCCCTGGAGATCCTCTACGAAGATGATCATTTGCTGATCATCAACAAACCAGCCGGATTAGTTGTCCATCCGGCTCCGGGGCATGAGGGTGGCACACTGGTCAACGCGTTGCTTGCACATTGCGACCATCTCGCAGGCATTGGCGGCGTGCAGCGTCCAGGCATCGTGCATCGGCTGGACAAAGATACCAGCGGCGCGATCGCTGTTGCCAAAACCGATCAGGCACACCAGCACTTGCAAGCCCAACTTAAAGCTAAAACTGCCCGACGGGACTATCTCGCGGTTGTCTATGGCGCACCTGCAGCAGACAGCGGTTTGATTGATTTACCGATCGGTCGGCATCTCATTGACCGTAAAAAAATGGCGATCGTGCCTGAAGAAAAAGGAGGCCGTCGCGCCGTCACCCATTGGCAGGTGAAAGAACGTTTAGGAAACTACACATTGATGCAGTTCGCGCTCGAAACAGGTCGCACGCACCAAATTCGAGTTCACAGCACCAAAATGGGACACCCGATCGTGGGCGATCCAGTCTATGGAGCAGGGCGGTCTGTGGGTGTAAACCTTACTGGGCAAGCACTTCACGCCTGGAAACTGCAACTAGAACATCCGACATTGGGGACGACGATCGCGGTAACGGCTCCCATCCCGTCTACCTTTACAACCCTGGTTGAAACTCTCCGACGGCGTAATACTGCAACAACTTCGAGAATTTAAGTCATGACGATCGTTACAAAACCATACAAAACACGGAAGTAGGGATGGTCACAAGGCAAAAACCAAAAGTAGCGAATGTATCAAGCTTTGCAGCGAACCTTAAGAAAAACTAATGAACCATACAACGAAGTTTTATGTAAACATCCTTAGCCACATGTGAAGAAAGATTGCAAAATTTCACGCGATCGAGGCGCTGAAACCTCTTTCTGTTCTAGCTTTGAGTCCGATCAACTTGATACTTCAAAACTCGCAACAACTTGTAATAAATAATGTACCCAGTAGCATTGTATAAAGAGAACCTGAAGGGCTAAATGACAAGCAAAACATAACTAAAGCACTGGTTTAACGAGTTTTCGAGTCTCTCATACAAATATGAAATTTTCTCAGATTTCTTTAATGTTCGCTTTCCAACCAACGGTGGTGAGCGACGTGATGAGCGACTTGAGTTAGTGTTTTGCCGCTGCCTATTTTTCCTTTCAGGCTGTCTGTTCAGGTTGCTGACCCAACTGGATCGCCAGCTAAACCCGAATCGAACTCAACCAAGTTACTTAGGAGAGTAAATCCATGCTAGATGCATTCGCCAAGGTTGTTTCTCAGGCTGATGCCAAAGGTGAATTTCTGAGCAGTTCTCAGCTCGATGCTTTGACCAACATGGTTAAAGAAGGCAACAAGCGTCTGGATACCGTTAACCGCATCACCGGTAACGCTTCGACGATCGTTGCTAACGCTGCTCGTGCTTTGTTCGAAGAGCAACCCCAACTGATTCAACCCGGTGGAAATGCTTACACCAACCGTCGCATGGCTGCTTGCCTGCGCGACATGGAAATCATCTTGCGCTATGTTACCTACGCCGCTTTGGCTGGTGACTCTAGCGTTCTGGATGATCGTTGCTTGAACGGTCTTCGTGAGACCTACCAAGCTTTGGGTGTTCCCGGTGGTTCCGTTGCTGCTGGCGTTGCCAAGATGAAAGAAGCTGCTTTGGCAATCGTGAACGATCCTAACGGCATCACCAAGGGTGACTGTAGTGCTTTGTCGTCTGAGTTGGCTAGCTACTTCGATCGCGCAGCATCTGCAGTTGGCTAAGCTGCCTTCCGCAATTCTTTTCGGCTAGATGTCGCTCATGGCGGCTCTACCAAACAGACGATAATTCTTACCAAAATTTGCACAACAGATATTAGGGAGATACCTGAACATGAAGACCCCAATTACTGAAGCGATCGCAGCTGCTGATACGCAAGGCCGTTTTCTGAGCAACGCTGAAATGCACCAAGTTTATGGTCGCTATGAGCGCGCTGCTGCTTCGATGGAAGCTGCTCGTGCTTTGACCAACAGTGCACAGAAGCTTGTTGACGGTGCAGCAAATGCTGTTTACCAAAAGTTCCCCTACACCACCCAGCAGCAAGGCGCTAACTTCGCTGCAGATTCTCGTGGTAAGTCCAAGTGTGCTCGTGACATCGGCTACTACGTGCGCATCATCACCTACGCACTTGTTGCAGGTGGCACTGGCCCAATCGACGAGTTCCTGCTTGCAGGTTTGGACGAAATGCACCGGACCTTCGACCTCTCCAACAGCTGGTATGTTGAAGCTCTGAAGTGGATCAAAGCAAACCACGGCGTCACTGGCCAAGCTTCTGTTGAAGCAAACGCTTACATCGACTACGTCATCAACGCTCTGAGCTAGTCTCTAAGTGTGTTGCCCGGAAGAATAAGCGAGTGTTGGCAATGTTGCTAGCAGTTGTTCATTTTTTCGGGCACTATTTTTCTCATTCTGACGATAAAAAATCTTCAAACACGTTGTTCAAGTTGTTTCAGGAGAAGAGGCATGAGTGGTTTAGTAGCGTCTAATTTAGCAGCAGCAGGGCGGTTAGGATTATCAGCGTTTGATGCTTCAAAAGTAGAGTTGCTGCCGGAGCGGACGGAAGAGGACATTCGGCTAGTCATTCGGATGGCATACCGCCAGGTTTTGGGCAATGACTATGTCATGGCATCAGAACGCCTAACGACAGCAGAATCTCAGCTACGCCAGGGCAATATCACCGTGCGCGATTTTGTGCGGGCGATCGCCAAATCAGATTTATATAAAAACAAGTTTCTTTTTCCCAACTCCAACACTCGCTTTATCGAACTGAACTACAAGCATTTGCTCGGTCGTGCGCCCTACACCGAAGATGAAGTGAACTTTCACCTCAATCTGTACAACACCAAAGGGTATGACACCGAAATTGACTCCTATATTGATAGCGTTGAGTATGAAAACAGCTTTGGTAACAACGTTGTTCCTTACTACACAGGCTTTTCTGTTGATTCCGGCGTGAGAACAACGGGCTTTACACGGATGTTCAAGCTGTATCGCGGCTACGCCAGCAGCGATCGTGGACAGGCCAGCGGCAAAACACCTCATGTCTTCCGTGAACTCGCTCAAAACCGGGCTTCTTCAATCATTAAACCCACCACCAGCGGTCATAGTGGCGGCTATCACGGTGCTGGCTCCAGCGATGTCACACCCAACAAGGCACTGGGCGGCTCCTACGGTGAAAGCGGACGCATCTATCGCCTGGAAGTCTCTGGTATTAATCAACCCGGCTACCCGAAAGTGCGTCGTAGCAACGTTGCGTATTTGATTCCTGTTGAGCAGATGCTGCCCAAAATGCAACAGATCCACCGGATGGGCGGCAAAATTGTGAGCGTCTCGCCAGCATAGCGATTTTGCTCAGTGTTCTGGCTTAGGTGCAGGTAGCGACGGCAGAAATTTTTCGCTCACAGCTACAGCCACCCAAAAGTCAGGTTGCCCCATTTTGTTCCGTAATCCGATCTTCAGGAGTTATCTAAAGATGTCTGGCAATGCAAGTTTTAGTTCGATTTCCAAAGATGCGACTCCAGCAGCTTGCTTGGGTGGTCTCCGGACTGACAGCGGGCGCATTTATCGCCTCGAAGTAACCAGCATTCTTGGACCTGGCTATCCGAGTGTGCGCTATAGCAGCACGGCTTTTCTGGTGCCTTTTGAGCAGATGCTCCCCAGAATGCAGCAAATCCATCGGGCTGGCGGCAAGATCACTAGCGTTACCCCCGCATAAGTTGTCTTGTTGTCTGTAATTCATCCCCTAAATAACACTCAGTTTCTCAGTAGAGAAGTAACCACCCATGCTCTGCCCAGGCTGAGTGTTATTTGTGTACATTGTTTTACCCTCAAACCGGGAGTTTAAATTCAAATGTTTGGTCAAGCCGCACAGGGAAATACAAGTTTTAGTGGTAATGCCACCCGCATGTTTCGCTTCGAGGTGAGAGGGCTACGCCAGACTTATCAATCCGATAAACTGAGCTATCCAATTCGTCGCAGCGGTAATGCCGTGATTGCTGTGCCCTATAACCGCATGAATGAAGAAATGCAGCGGATTAACCGTCTGGGTGGCACGATAGTCAGCATTGAGCCGTTAGATGGCACCCAGGCGAGCCATCACGCCAAGCAAGACGCAACCCAGGCACATGCTGATGCAAAAGCAGCCCACGAAGAAAAGGGTGAACACTAAGCGTTTTTCTGAAAGTGGCCATTAAGCTGCTGCTCTGAGGCTTACACGGTCTTGCTACTTAGTGACCGCAGAACTAGTTCCTGTTGTCTTTCTGCCCTTTACGCGAATTCCATGTTGGAGAATCATCAGCCCTACTTTGAAGCTGAATCGCCTCCTGAACCAGCAGGGAGTGAACCTCTCACCCTTGAGACGGCTCTGGCCAATCTCAATCATGAAGATGTTAGTTTGCGCTACTACGCTGCCTGGTGGTTAGGCAAATTTGCAGTTGGTTGCTCTGAGGCTGTAGAAGCTCTAATTGTGGCGCTGCAGGATGAGGCCGATCGCACAGAATTGGGTGGCTATCCGCTCCGGCGCAATGCAGCACGCGCGTTAGGGAAGTTGGGCGATCGTCGAGCAGTGCCCGCGTTGCTTGAGTGTCTGGAATGCTCGGACTTTTATGTTCAAACTGCGGCGGCGCAGTCGCTGGGTCTGCTGGGCGATCCAAGCTGCATTCCTGCCATGCTCGCCATCCTGAGTGGGGGAGTTGATGCGGCTCCATTAGCTCCTGGGCGACCGCATTTGGCAAAACCAGTGGAAGCGGCAATGGAAGCGTTAGAGGCGTTGCGTGCAACAGAAGCAGTCCCGTTAATTCAGCCCTTCTTGCAGCACCCTGTACCTCGCGTTCAGTATGCGGCGGCTCGATCGCTCTACGCGCTCACGCAGGAACCTGTCTACGGGGAGCATCTGATCCAGGCTCTGCCAAGTGCCGACTTAAAGCTACGGCGTAAGCTCCTGTTAGATCTGGGAGCCAGCGGCTATCTACAGGGAGCGACGGCGATCGCGCAAGCCAGTGTCGAAAACAGCTTCAAAATGATTGCCTTAAAAAGCTTGCTAGAAACCCACTTCAAGCAAGTTGGACACGCTTCATTGTCGCCCTCTGCAGAGAGGGTGATGACCCTGATGGACACCTTGCTGTGATGGCTCAATTTGGCTGTGATGGCTCAATCTGCTGGTTACTGAACGTTTTCTTTCACACTCTGTCTGTTCACCCCTGTTTAAACCAATGGTTGTGACAAACGCAATTAGCGCCACTGAACTCATTCAAGCGATCGAGCGAGCCGATTCACCTGCTCGTTTGGTTGCAGCAGTACAGGCGTTAGTAGAGTCGGGGTGGGAAGAAGGGATACCAACCTTGATTCGAGTGTTGGGGTTCAACAATCCAGCAGCGGCCGCAGTCGCTGTTGAAGGCTTGGTGCGCTTTGGGGCAACAGCAGTTCCCACGCTTCTGCAACAACTGGATGAGTACAACTATGGCGCACGGGCGTATTCTTTTCGGGCGTTGGCCGCGATCGGCGATCCGCAAGCGTTAGACGTGCTGTTAAACGCAGCCGCAACAGATTTTGCCCCTAGCGTACGACGTGCAGCCGCGCAAGGATTAGGCAATTTGCGTTGGACTCAGTTACCTGAAGAACAGCGACAACCGGCACAACATCAAGCACTTCAAACGTTACTTTCCCTGTCCCATGATGGCGAGTGGGCGATTCGCTACGCTACTGTGGTCGGCTTGCAAGCTTTGGCTATCACCAGTGCAGACACGCCCGGTGCCACTTCGACCCCTTCGACCACATTAACGGCACCCATCAGGGATCGGTTGATTGAAATGGATCAAACTGATCCAGACTTAGCTGTCCGATCGCGGGTTTGGATGGCTCAACAAAAGTTGCAGCACCTCGCAGCAAGCTAACAGTGGCCAGCTTCAGGCTGGATACATTGATTTGATTCTTAACTCATTTGTAAAAGCGGTACTTTTCCTATGCCTATCCCACTCATTGAAATTACGCCCAAAACCCAAAATCAACGGGTTGATGGTTACGATATTCCCGATGAAGACGACTCACCCGTCTATGAGCTAACTGGCACCACCTCTGATACGGGGGTGGCTGAAATTATCTGGGTAGCCTATCGTCAAATCTTTAGTGAACATTTGATTCTTGAAAGTTATCGCCAGCCAGCCCTGGAATCGCAACTCAAGAATCGCGTCATTACAGTACGAGATTTTATTCGTGCGCTTGGCAAAACCGATGTTTATCGAGAATTGGTCGCAGACACAAACTCCAATTATCGGCTCGTTGACATTACCTTCAAGCGCTTTTTGGGACGAGCCTCTTACGGCAAAGACGAGCAAATTGCCTGGTCAATTGTCATTGCAACCCGTGGACTTCATGGATTTATTGATGCAGTCGTTGATAGCGATGAGTATCGTCTGAATTTTGGAGAATATACGGTTCCTTATCAAAGACGCCGCTTAGAAGGTCGCCCCTTTAATCTCGTCACCCCTCGCTATGATGATTACTGGCGTGGTCGTCTCTTTGCGCTCGATTTAGCGAGTCGGTCTTACTATCAAGTCCGCAGCTACAGTGCAGGCTCGTTGGACAAAAAGGTCATTCGCCAAGCGATTCCTGCCACCTTCCTCACAATGGCTCAAGGCATTATTCCGTCTCAGCAAGATACGCAACGGCATGTGGCACGCGCAACCTCTAGTGCCATCAAGATTCCTGAGACAACCCGTACTGAGACCACACTGCCAGTCACGGTCAAACCCACCCGTGTCGCGTTGCCCTACCGATACATCCCTGCCAATCCTAAGGTGTAGAATTTTGGCTTTGAAGATTGAATCGACGCATTGAATCTAAAGGCTAAATGAACCGTTCAAACTTTCCACTCAAGGATTTTTCCCATGTCAATTCCCTTACTCGAATACAAACCCTCTTCTCAGAACCAACGGGTTGCTGGCTTTGAAGTACCCAACGAAGATACGCCACGGCTTTATCAACTTGAAAACGCCACGTCTGACGGTGAATTTCAAAATTTAGTCTGGGCGGCTTATCGCCAGCTCTTTAGCGAGCATGAAACATTGCAAAGCTATCGCCAGGTCACGCTAGAAACCCAACTCAAAAACCGCTCTATTTCGGTCAAAGATTTTGTCCGTGGTTTAGCGAAATCTGATGTCTATAAGCGGTTAGTGGTAGAAACCAATTCTAACTACCGCGTTGTAGAGCTAACGCTGAAGCGCCTATTGGGTCGTGCGCCTTACAACAAAGACGAAGAAATTTCCTGGTCGATTAAGATCGCAACGCAGGGATTTGATGGCTTTGTGGACGCCCTGATTGATAGCGAAGAGTACCGCACAAGCTTTGGGGAAAATATTGTTCCCTATCAGCGTCGTCGCTACAAAGATCGTCCTTTCAACCTGGTAACCCCTCGTTATGGTAACTACTGGCGCGATAAGTTAGAAACAGAGCGCTACAAATGGGGCGACATTAACAATTTTTTGGACTTGGCACGTTCAATTAAAACAACGCCTGTAAAACAGGTCACGGTGCAAACCGCGAACATTCAAATTCCTGACACCACGCTGAAAGGTTCGTCGAAAGGAATTCCTGCCTCAATTAATACATCTGTTGGCTTTCCGCTTCTGTAGAAGTGATTACCCTGATAAGGTCGTTATATTTACAAAAACGATCGCAGGGTAAAAAGCTTGTGGATTGCTGACAGGACGCGGGATAATTAGCAAATAGGATTTTGAGTTACAGATCTTTGAATTTTGATCACCTGAAATTCGAGCATCCATCACTCAAACTTACAGCATTGGTTCATTTTGTAACTCATTAAATAGGGAGGCCCTGCATGGCATTGCCGTTGCTTGAATATAAACCTAGTTCTCAAAATCAGCGCGTTCGCAGCTTTGGCATATCTGATTTGAATGACGATACCCCCTTTCTTTTTCGGATGGAAGATGTTAGTTCATCTAGTGAACTACAAGCACTCATTCGAGAAGCGTATCGCCAGGTTTTCAATGAGCAGCTATTGCTTAAGTTCAACCGCCAGGTAACCCTGGAAACCCGGTTGGCAAATGGCTCTATTAGCGTGCGTGACTTCATCCGTGAGTTGGTCAAGTCAGAACGGTTTTACACCCTGGTGGTTTCCGTCAATGACAACTACCGCTTAGTTGAAGTGGTTGTCAAGCGGCTCTTAGGACGTGAACCTTACAACCAAGCCGAAAAAATTGCTTGGTCAATCAAGATCGGCACCCTAGGCTTCCACGGCTTTGTTGATGCGATCGTTGATAGCGAAGAGTACACTCAAAACTTCGGCGACACGATCGTTCCTTACCAGCGCAAGCGGATGGAAGGACGCCCCTTTACCTTCCTGCCTCGCTATGGGGAAGACTATCAGGCTATCGCTGGGACCGCTCAAACTGACTGGCGCATTACTCTGGAGAAGTACTACACCAAAAAGTTCCAGGATCGCAGACTACCCGAAGGCGATCCCCGTCGTTTCATTTCTGTGGCAGCCGCGATCGCGCCCAAAGGCAACTATGCTCAACGCATCAGTGCCTCTGACATTGATTACCTGAGCAAAGTGCCTGTGCGCGGCAGACGGTAACACAGGAGAGGATGAGGGATGAGGGATGAAGGATAAAGGATGGGTTGAATTCCTTTGGTTTTTCTGTTCCTTAGTCTCTAGGTGCCTTAGTCTCTCAAATCCTTAGTTTCTAGAAATTGGGTCTGGTTTTCGTTGGTGAATGATTTGTGGGAGCTTTCGTTTCCTCTAGTCATTTTCTAGCGATGATCAGACCCAGTTTTCGTATCAGCGTCCGTGCTCAAGCACTTTTCCAAACGTCATCCCAGGGTGCGCCACCCGTTTCTAGCCCACCGCGATCGCTATAAGCTTCTAGCAGCAGCGTATGACGTTGGCGATCGTGCAGACGTAGCGTGATGTGTCCCAGCATCGTGTCACGGCAAGCAAAGATCAGACCGTTTGCGGTTGGCGCACGCAACGGAGTACCTGGACGATCGGTGGTACCCGTTAGCTCAACCGTAAACTGGCTGTTTTCTGCCCACATGCGCCAGTCTCCCCAGGGCTGAATTTCCCAATGCACTTCAGCATTCCAGGGCGCAAACTCATAAAACGTACCGCGATAATGCACGCCAATCATGGCTACCGATTCCATCCACCACAGCACGCCTCGACGACCACCACCCGCCGTGAGCGCCAGATCTGATTTGCCAGCAAAACTATTGCAGTTTAGCCAAAACCACTTTTGCGGAAACGCACCACCCCAATTCTTTTCGCTGTAGGCTGGGGCGTTCTCAAAGTCGTAGCGCCGCCCATTCCACTCAATCCAACCCGTCGCGAAACCGTGCGCCATCAAAATTTGCCAGCCTGGTTCAAAAATTTGCAGTGATGAAAGCCAACCTGCCGTTGATTGTTGCGGTCGATCGGCACTTCCCCATCCATAGACAGGTTGAATTTGATATTCCCATCGCGCTGAAGCCCCAGACGGCTCACGCAGAATCCCCTGATGCAAAGTAGCCGTTGCCTGGTAGCCTTCCTGGATGTGCTGGGTGAACTGCTCTGGCGGCAGATAGGAGGGAGTTTTGAGTTTTGAGTTTTGAGTTTTGAGTTTTGAGTTTTGAGTAGTGCTTTGTGTTGCTACGCTAGAGAGTTCTGAGTGTTGAGTTGATTCTGCTTTCTGCCCTCTGCCCTCTGCCCTCTGCCTTCTGCCTTCTACCTCTCCTTTCCCCCAATGCCCTAACCCTAATGCATGCTTCCACGCCCAGAAAGTGCTTACATCGGGGAAGGTGCGGCAGAGGTATTCATCATCAGGGCCAAGAATTTGGGCGGCTCCACCGCTGTAGGGCTGCCCACCGATCGGATCTTCAATTGAGTACATGAAAGCGAAGGTTTGACCACAATCGGGTAGCGTGACGCGGTAGTACCAACCTTCAAAGAAGCGTCGATCGCTACCATCCCAGTGGTAGCCACTGTGGGGCGTTTGCAAGCGATCGGGCGCGATTTGTAATTGTGGTGTAGAAATCAGAATAGGACGCTAGGGGTGATCGGAACGTTCGGGCGGAATCGAAAGGGAACCGGCTAGTAGATCTTCCATTTCCATCCGTTGTTCCATCTGACGCAGGAAGTAACCCGTCATCATGGCAGACGCCAGCAAACCGGCCAAATTATCGCGATCGGTCGTGATTTTGACATTAAAGGCTTCGGAAGGCAACATGCCTAACAAGCCCTGAACGTTGTGCGAAATGATCTGCTTGACGTCAGGCGTCACTAGCTTAGCCACCTGAGCAATGATTTCAGGAGACTGATGCTGAAGATACTTCAGCAGTTCATTCGACTCGTGTTCTTCAACATCGGCACCAAGGAAATTCGCGCTATCAGGGTTAAAGACCATGTGCTAGTTTGATATCCGTTTCAAACCATTCTGACACTTCTCGCTATAACTGCAACCCGTAGCTTCATGGTGATGATTCTTCAGTATTTTTTCATATTCGGAAAAATTACGGGTAGGAGCAAGCTTCCGTGAAGGTGCTTCTCTGTACGATATGGAAGGCTGTGCGGCTCTCAGCCCTGACCAGTTAAGGCTTTGCCTTCATGTGTTGAGCAAACTCCTGCGGAAGTTGATGCATTTGAAAGTACTGGTGAAACTTATTGGTGACCTGTAGCCAGTAAGAGCGCCCATCCGATTGTCGGCGTTTACGGACAAAGCCGAGTTCAACCAACTCTGGCACATGCTGGTAGGCACCAGAGCCTCGTAATTCCACCAACTCTGTTTGCGAAATTGGGCCTTTGAGCGCGATCGCGGCCAGCGTACGCAACGCCCCCACCCCTAAATCGGCGGGCACAAGCGTCTGTACAAGATGATGAAAGGCCTCGCGCAGTTGCAGCGTATAGCCATTGGAGGTTTCTGCTACCTCTAACGCCGTATCCCGATGAGCGTAATTTGCCATGAGCTCAATCAAACCTTCCTCAGCCGCTTCACGATCGCACTCCGCAATTTCCGCAATCTCTGCAACCGTCATCGGTTGCGCTTTCAAATACAGAATGGCTTCGATTTTGCTGGCAAGACGAGACATGGGGAAGGGGAGAAAGGCTAAAGGAGAAAAAGGAGAAACAAAGAAAGGCTAAAGGATGAAGGCTAAAGGAGAAAAAAGGAAAAGCTAGAGAAGAAGGGATAAAGGATGAAGGCTAAAGACGGAAGGCTAGAAGGGAGAGAAGAAAGGCTAAGGCTTGAATTGGGTAATCTGACCGGCTGATGTAACGGCTGTTCCCCCTTTTTATCCTTCATCCTTTAGCCTTTATACGTTTCAATCCAGATTACGTCCTGTGAGTTCCACAAAAATATCTTCTAAGTTGGATGGTCTTACCATCATGCCAGTTTTGTCTGGTTGTTGGTTCAGATACGCGTTTGCGGCATCAACGGTGGGGAAAAACTTGTAATCCCAACGATCGTCTGTTTGCTTCATCACGAGCCCTTCGCCGTGCTTTTGGCGAAAATCTTGCAGTGTACCCAGCTCAATCAAGTTGCCTGCATCCATAATGCCAATGCGATCGCACAGGTACTCGACCTCATCCATGTAGTGGGTGGTGAGCAAAATGGTCATGCCCTGTTTGTTCAAGTCGCGAATAATCTCCCAAAGCCGACGACGGGTTTGTGGATCTAGCCCTACGGTTGGTTCGTCTAGAAACAAGATATTGGGCTGATGCAGCAGAGCGCGAGCAATCTGTAAGCGACGTTTCATACCACCCGAAAGCGTTTTGGCAAGGTCATCCCGCCGATCGCTTAATTCCACATAGGCCAACCAGCGATCGATGTCTTTCTGGCGTTGAGGGTTCGGAATGTGGTGGAGCCGTCCGTGAAATTCCATGTTTTCCCAAACGGACAGGTCGCCATCAACACTAAGCTGCTGAAGCACAACACCGATCTGTTGTTTTACCTGCGATCGCTGCCGTACCACATCAAAGCCTCCCACCTGAATCTGCCCTTCTGAGGGCTTGGTCAGCGTCGTCAGCATCCGAATCGTCGTGGATTTACCAGCCCCGTTCGGCCCTAGCAAACCAAACATCTCACCGGGTTGAAGTTCAAAAGAGAGATTGTTAACAACGGGGGCTTTGTCGAAGGTTTTATAAACGTTTTGCAAGGAAACAGCAGCAGGCATAGAGGAAAGAGTTTTGAGTTTTGAGTTTTGAATAGCGCTTTGCGCCGCTACGCTAGAGAGTTTTGAGTTGAGAAGGCAAGAGTCAGGAATCAGGAGTCAGCTTTTTAGCCTTTAGCCCTCATCCTTCATCCCTTATCCTTCTGCCCTATGCCCTGACTTCTCCTACTTCCGGCTGGTCACGGAAGTTAAGGGTCGCTGTCTGGTCTTAGGCATTGGTCGGTAGCGACGTTTCCAAATTTCCAGGCTAAGGATACAGGCCATGAGCCAGACAGTACCAGCAGCGTAGCCAGCGACAATATCTGTAGGCCAGTGAACGCCAAAGTAAAGCCGACTGAAGCCGATCGCACAAACCAGTAAAACAGTCCCTGTTGCGATCGCAACCCGTTTGCGAGGAAAATGCACGGCTAACAGATAGCCGATGATGCCAAACACCACGAGAGACATCATGGCGTGACCGCTGGGAAAGCTATAGAAGTTCACCGTCACTGTACGTTGCCACAATTCTGGTCGGGAACGAGCAAACAAGCCTTTCAGCAATGTGTTTAGACCAAGAGCGCCAACGGCCGCGATCGTGAGCGTTACAGTTTCAGCGCGTTGCTTGCGCCACAGCAGAAAAGCTGCCAGCAGAAGGCTTGCGACCAGTAAAACTGAGGGATTGCCGATGTTGGTAACGACGACCAACACGCGATCGAGTAACGGCGTATGCCATTGCCGAATCGCTAACAGGATGCGGGTGTCGATCGATTGAGTTTCCTGTTCCAGTACTTCTTCTGCGATTTCGTAAAAGCCCCATAAGGCAAACGCAGCAATCAGCAGACCAATAAAGCGAACAGTGGTCAGCAGTGGTAGGATTCGTGGACTAACACGCTCTCTCCAGACGCGAAGAATCCTCTGGCTAAGCTCATACATGAAGGTTTAAGGCGCAGCTAGACATTTTATAACAATGAATCCTGTTACTAGTCTATCTAGCAAGGGTTTGAAATGCGTGAATTATCCGCAAAGGGTGATAATGCATGCCTCGCGTGGAGCGATCAGATGTCACCTCGCCACAGCAACTTTTTAGCGCCGCTTCCTTTTTCCATCGAGCAGGTGATTCGTCAAGGTAGAGTTTTCCACGCCGTCGCAATGATTTCGCTGAGCCACTGCCGTTGCTGAGAATCAAGCAAGGCATCATCCATTAGAACCTCTGCTATCAACCCTTCCAGCGTCTGTCCCTTAGAACGTGCCATGGCTACAACACCCACGATCGCAGCGACGATTCTCTCCTCATCCACAAATTTCTGTCGGAGGTCGTCACCTTCTGAGGTATGCGCTGGCATAGGATAGTTCATGACGGATGCTAACGAGTGAATGAGTTTAGGTAGTCTGAATGATTTATGAGAGACTTGTAACGTTTACGTAACCCCAAAGAGTGACTGAAGTCTAGCGCATTTTCAACGGGGTTTAACCCGTCTTTTTTAGTTGTTTATTAAAGTTTGGCTCCCCCAAATGAAGGAAGTTCTTTATCTAGAAATCCCTACTCCAGAAGTAGAAGCTGTCAAAACCTGGCTCCAGGGGGAGTTCCAGCCTCACATCGCGACAAAAATGGCGACTGGTAGCGGCATTCGTCTGTTATCCGCTTCAACAACACCACCAGACGCTCCTGCGGCCACTCCTTCAACAGAAGTCCCTACTTTAGCAGTTGTTGTCTGGTCATTACAGCGGACGACCTATCTTAAGGTGTTTCGTTGGTCACAGCAGCCTGTTCCCCAGGAAAAGACCTTACTCAAGGAATTAACGCAGGCTTTGCGCGATCGCTTCCCCAATCAATACCCTAAACCTCCAGCGATCGACCTCTCCCGCCAATCCATCTTTGACGCGCTAGTGGAGCAATATCCGCAAACGGTGAAATACTTTCGGAAAATGCCCAACGGTGAGTATGACCTGACTCGCGTCTACTGGTGGGAACAGCGCTGGCGCGAAGGAGTACAGCATCCGAAGGAACCCCGACAAGTGGTGTTTGATGCAGAGGGCAGAGGGCAGAAGGCAGAGGGCAGAAGGCAGGAGACAGAATCAACTCAACACTCAGAACTCTCTAGCGTAGCGACGCAAAGCACTGCTCAAAACTCAAAACTCAAAACTCATAACTCAAAACTCCCCAACCCCCCTTACGACCTGATCTACCTCGGTGGTGCGTTAGGTGTCATTCATGCCGCTGTGATGGCCAAGTTGGGCTATCGTGTGCTGCTAGTGGAGCGGTTACCGTTTGGCAGAATGAACCGGGAATGGAATATCTCGCGGAGTGAATTTCAAAGTCTCATTAATCTGGGATTGTTCACCCCTAGTGAGTTTGAGAGTGTGATCGCTCGCGAGTATGTAGATGGGTTTCACAAGTTTTTTGATGCCAACAATCCACCGAACTTGAAAGCTCCCGTGCTTCATACGCCAACCGTGCTTAACGTGGGGTTGGATGCCGAAAAGCTGCTGCATGTTTGCGGTGAAAAGCTGCGGAGCTTTGGTGGCGAGATCTGGGATGAAACGGAATTTAGCCGAGCGGTGATCGATCGCGCTCAGGTGACGGTAGAAGCGAAACACCTACCAACAGGAGAGAGTCGATCGGTCAGCGGTAGGCTGCTGGTGGATGCGATGGGAACAGCCTCGCCGATCGCGTGGCAACTGAATGGAGGACGCGCGTTTGACAGCGTTTGCCCCACCGTTGGAGCGGTCATTAAAAGTGGTTTTGAACCGGGTGTCTGGGATGCTTGCTATGGGGATGTACTGAACAGCCACGGGGACATTTCACGAGGGCGGCAACTGATTTGGGAATTGTTTCCGGCCGAGGGCGAAGAACTGACCTTTTACCTGTTCCACTATCACCAAGTCAATCCTGACAATCCGGGCTCTCTTCTCGAAATGTACGAAGACTTTTTTACCATCTTGCCAGAATACCGTCGCTGCAACATGGATGAACTGGTCTGGAAGAAGCCAACGTTCGGTTATATTCCAGGGCACTTTACGACGGGTCGGGGCGATCGTCGGGTAGCGTTCGATCGACTGATTGCCCTGGGCGATGCGGCATCTCTCCAATCACCGCTGATTTTCACTGGCTTTGGGTCATTGGTGCGTAATCTGCCTCGCCTCACCCATCTGCTCGATACAGCCTTAAAGCACGACTTGCTGAGCGCCAAACATTTAAACCAAATTCGGGCGTATCAAAGCAATGTGGCCGTTACCTGGTTGTTTTCCAAAGGCATGATGGTGCCAACGGGACGAAACTTGCCGCCTGAGCGCGTGAATGCAATGCTGAATACTTTTTTTGGCATTCTGGCTGGTGAACCACCCGCGATCGCAGACGCTTTTATCAAAGATCGGGTGGACTGGCTGACATTTAACCGCATGGCACTCACGGCAGCCTGGAAAAATCCGAAGCTGTTACTGTGGATCTGGGATATGGCAGGAGCTGTAGACTTGGGACGCTGGCTGGGCAGCTATCTTGATTTTTCCTTAACCGCGTTTATCAGCAGCCTGATCGGCAGTTGGTTTCCAGCCCTACTGCGGCAGATTCAGCCCTGGGTAGAACCAAAATTTCCAGGGTTCTGGCTATGGTTGCTCGCTTTGAGCTATACGGTTACCGATGGCGTCGGGCGACCGCAAGCAACGCAGGCAGGTGCGGCCGCAACGGTTGAAGAGCAGGCTCATGCACCTGTCTAGAAGCCAAACGCACCGTTCATAAGCAATTTGAACGCATGTCCCTTCACGAACCGGAACGGGGCTCACCTAACGTTTGGGGAAGGTGGGTAAGTCCACCGCTGCCAAAGACGTTAGCTTTTTGGACGATCGCAGAGGATACACGATCGGTGATGGCATTGTGGTTGAAAATGGCGCTGACGCAAGTTTTGGCTGGCTGGAGACATTCACCGTTTGCGTTACCGTGGTGTGTCGCTCCGCCGCACTAAGCGCAAGCAGTTTGGAGGGGTTCTGCGCTGCTGCTTCAGGAGTCTCTGCTGTAGCACGCTCAACGCTCGACTTGCGGGACGACTTGCTTGAGCGATTCAAGCGATCGCGCCATGTCCAGTCCGAGAGCGATGGTGTTGTCTGCGCAGTGGGCGTCTTTGAGGACACAAGGTCTGTCAGCGTGAGATGAGAAGACGCAAAAATAGGTGGGATGCCGCCACGATCGCCCATTACTCTAGCTTGAGCCAGAGGACCTTCCAGACTTACAGCCGCACTGGTTTCGCTACCATCCACAATCGCCGATGGATCACTCACAGGTGGATCAATTAAGGCTGCAAGGTCATGCCAAAGCGGATCGGTAGCCGCAGCATCAGGCGGGGTCGAAGCAGCAAGGGGCGCGATCGCGTCTGTATCCGATGGCGTTACGTCGATCGCTACGTGGGCATTGCTTCCTGTCAACGCTGGTAGGGTAATCAACTCATCCACTGAATGATCAAATGAGATGGATGCTTGGCTAGACTCTTCAGCAGACAAGGGCGCATCAGCCTTAACAGGCTCTGCATTCAGATGAAAAACATTCCCTGCTTGCGAGACAGCGGCTTCTAGTGGCTCATTGTTTGCATAAGAAAGCGGCTCAGCTGCATCAGGAAACATCAGCTGCATTAACTGAGTCACAAATTGCGGATCGTCTGAGTCAAGCAACGCGGATGGATCAATAGGAGAGGCGATCATGTGCGCCGAGTTTTCGCCATCCGAAAGTGGCTTAAAAGCTGACATCAACGCATCTTCCCCTTGCTGTGAGTCTGCATTGGCTGACTCAGATTCGCCATGATTAAGCAACTTAAAGAAGGGGTGTGGCACTTCTGCCGAGTCGTTTATACCCGCCTGAGTGATTTCAGCAGGCGACGACCAGGGCTTCACAGGCTGTGTTTTCGGCTTGAGCAACGCAGATAGAGCCTGTAGGTTACTGGAATCGTCCTCAAGAGCAATCTCAGGAAGTGCCTGCGATGTATATGCAGTTGGCATTTCAAGGCACTTCTCAAGAGCCGCTTTGAACTGAAGCGTTTGCTGCTGCTGGCGATGCAGGCGCAGCCGAAGATCACGACAGGTGCTCTCAACTTGTAGCACCTGCTGCACCTGCTCGTTATAACGCTGCTGAGTCAGCGCACAGTCTCGCTCTAGCTGAGCGATGCGCTCCTGGCTACTCTCCAGTTGCTCCGTCAGGGTCTCCACCAAAATCTGCTGTCGTTGAGCCGTTTGCTGTGTCCGCTCCAGTTCCTGCCGGATCTGAGTCAGGCGATCGTGACTTAGCTCAAAGGATGCCGCTGGTTCTGCCACGACTGATGCAGATGACACCAACGGTTCACCCTGCACTGTCTCGGTTTGAACAGGACGAGCTGATTCCATCTGCCATTCAATTTGGTGCTGCACAAGGTCTAGCTCGGCCTGTCTGAGGCGATCGCGCAGTTCTGCATTCTCTTTTTCTAGTTGCTGTAGTTGCACGACAGCAGCAGACTTTTCAGATGGGAAAGCAACCAGGTTGGAGGCCTCAGGGCTAATTTCAGCCGTGCTGTAGTGGATAACTCCGGCCTCGATCCCTTCGCCAAAAGCTTCCAGTGGTTTGGACGGTATCGACTGGTTTTGTAGCAGCGCATCAACACTCATTGCCCCAGGAAAATCAACCGTCTGCCAACCATCTCCATCCATTACGTCAGCGGCATCTGAAGTAACTGCAGGCATCGCAGAATCTGATGGCGTCATCGGGTCAGTGGCTGGTTGGTCGTTTGGGCTATCAGCTTCACTCATGGCTTTCATCCTGAAGGTGGCTCATCCTGAAGGCGGTAAATCTTTAGCACATCGCCGCTGCAACGCTTGTCATTATATAGTCGGCATTCGAAAGTTGCGCGATCGTTTTATGGGCATTGCAACTTATGGCAAAAATAATCAAACTTCACTGCAAAGAGCCTTGAACGCTAAAACTGACGCTTAAGACGTTCAGCCTTTGTACCACAGACTGTTTATGTTATTGCTTTTGTAAGGTAACTGTAATGATATGGCCGTCCGTATCAGGCAGCGAAACCATGGGATAGTTGGCATGAAAAGCGATTTTTGATTTTGAGAGGCTGCTCGCTGAGTATAAATTTTCGATAAAGGTTTAGCCTTCAGACGTGCGTTAACCGAGACTTTAGGGGTGGGTGCGTTGTGTGGAAAGATGATTGGGGGCTCCTGCATACGCGCTCGTTTGGCGCTCTTTCTCGCTCAAGACAGCACAAAGCTCCAAATTGAATGATGAACTTACTCACTCGTCTCCAGAAACCAACCTTTTGGCTGCTTGGTACTACGACTGTCATGGCTGCACTGCACCTGACGCTACTGAGGCGAAGCGCTGATGCAGAGCTACAGCAAGAGGGCTTTGCAACCTATCTCTTGTTGTGGTGTGCCGTTGGTTCCCTCGTTTGGGAACGACGACAAACCTTGGTGCTTCAGGCTGGCTCCACCGGCACGACGATCGGCGGTGGTTTACTGCTTGGCCTGCTGTTACTGACTGCCAATCTGCCCGACTATGGTTTCTTTTTAAGGGGCTTCCCTTTGGGGGTGGTGCTGGGGTTAGGCTTGCTGGCTTCTGGCTTCCGTGGACTGCATCAATACTGGAAAGAGCTTTTGATCTTCGCTGTCCTAATGCTTAATCCACTACTAAAGCTGGGCTTAAATTTGATCAACTTGCCAAAGCTAACGGCACAAGCCGCCGCCTTTATGCTCTGGTATACCGGCTTTGACGTACGGCTTGATGGGATATCGCTGCTGCTACCAACGGGTCGTGTTGATGTTTATGGAGCGTGTTCGGGGGTGAGCAGCATCTTGCAAATGCTGAACATTTCAGTCCTGTTCGTGCTGATGTTTCCACTGTCAGTGATGCCACAACTGCTGGCTGTGTTAGTAGCAGTGTTCATTGGGTTTGTGGTGAATGCGGCACGTGTCGCTTTAATGGCAGTGCTGGTAGCATTTTCCCAGAAGAGCGCGTTTGATTACTGGCATACAGGAGATGGTTCGCTGATATTTGCGGCGATCGCGATGGGGCTCTTTGGGCTGGTTTGCTGGTTTGCCTTTCTGCGCGCGGCCTCACCTGCTGTCGATACAGGAACGCTGCCTCATGATGACTAAAACGTTCTGGCAACCGACCCGGATGCTACTACTGGTATTGACCTTCAGTGGCTCACTCTTCGTTTTGGGCAAGGCGATCGTCACGCCAAAAGCAGCCGTGACCCAGCCCTCGGCTCAGCTACCAGCAGTCGTCCCCTTAGCTGACTGGCAAGCTGCTTCCAGCACAGCCCTGCCGCCCATACCGGAAGCGATCGCGGGGCAGCAGTATAAATACCACCGCCAGCAACAATCGCTTACAGTTCAAATGCGCTACATGACGGAAGATGGTGATGTGAATCGCTTTCTGTTTACGTATACCCCCATCCGGCAGGACAACAAACGGCTAGTGTTGAGATATCAGCCCCAAATTGGGTTTTACGGTGTGTTGGCCTATCAGGAAAGGGTCTATCTCAGTGCTTGCATCAGTCCACGGGGGGAGAGCACAGTTACCTCACAGCAATTTGTGCAAAATCTCCGCGCCCATAATTTAACTCCTGACCGTATCTTGCCCTGGCTCAGTGGGCAACAGTCGCTTCTCGACCGCCGTTGCTTGTGGACGCTGATGTCTATGCCCATCGCTGCGAAAGCCGACTCGATCGCGCTAGACGCTGCCTACAAAACCCTGGAGGGTGCCTGGTTCTCCTGGTATCGTTGGTGGCAGCCCAACTTTCCACCTGTCAATGTCTCGCCGAGTTGATGTTTCAATAAGCGAGTGTCTAAATCGAGAGGAACGCCTGCTACAAGGCAGACATTACAAGGTAGACAATTACCCTTTGTCTGCCAGAGTAAGGTCGATGTGCTATCCACTTGCCTACCTGTGTTAGAGGAGACCTGGTATGACTGAATCCGCCACTGAAAATCGATCGGTTCACCGCTTCCGCTGGATCGGCTATGGCTTGCTTGGGTATGCCCTGATGGATCTGATTCAGGTGTTATATCCACTCAAGTTCTTTAACCCAGCGTGGGAAGTACAAGCCATTGGCAGTTTGATTGAGCGGGTCGTTGTACCGCTGCTCGGCATGGCACTTGTCTTTTTTGGCGAATTTTACGATCGCACTCAGCTTGAAAAGATTCTCCTCAAAGGACTGTCGTGGCTTTGCCTGGTGCTCGCGATCGTCTGCTTGCTGGTCATTCCACTCGGCGTTTTTGGTACCGCTCGCCTTGATTTTCAGAACGACCAACAGGTTAATCAACAAGCAGAACAACAGCTCTCCAAATTTAACAAGCTTGAAAACCAGCTCAATCAGAGCAGCACAACCGATATTCGATCGATCGCCGCCCAAGCAGGTTTGCCGATCGATCCCACAAAAGATCCGCAAGTTATTAAAACCGAGATGCTGTCACGGTTAGCAGCCGTCCGCTCAAAAGTCCAGGCTCAAATTGAAGAGAATCGTGCGACGCAGAAGCAAACCCTTTTCAAAAATGCCATCAAATGGAATTTGGGAGCCTTACTGGCCAGTGCCCTCTTCTTTATTCTCTGGAAAAGTAGCGACTGGGCACGACAGCAGTAGGTAAGGATGCGTAGTTCCCAGCAGCACCAAAGACAGCGCAATCCCGCAAACAGTACCACTCAAAACGACCCAAAAAAAGGGGCGTTCACACGCCCCTTTTCACATTTCAGCTCTTAGTATCTCAAGACATTACACCCTGGCCGCAATCTTGGCTTCTTTGGCTGTCAACCGTTCGTAGGTCGCACGCATTTTCAAACCGGTTAAAACCTGGAATAAACCTGTACCGTTTGAAGAACCTGGATACTCACGGTGATGTAATAGAAGCTCAGTCAGTTCGCCTTCGTACTTAACAGAAGTTTTGCTGAGGTGTTGCTCAATGTAGATGACTTCCTCAAGCTTGTCGAACTGGCCATCGACCTCCAGTACAGAAACACTGTGACCATAGTAGACATCAGGGCCATAATGCATCCGAATACCGGGGTAAGAGCAGGTCAGTTTACGACCGCAAGGAATCCAGTCGATCGTCGAACCTTCGTCAAAGAGATAAGCAGGCTCAAACCCTTCTACACCATCTCGCTGAATCATTTGAACGCGCAGCACTTTCCGCTCTTTATCGTCTTTGATTAGCTGAGTTGGCAACACTTGAATGACAACGTCTGCATGTTCCTTTTGCGGATCAATATATGCTTTGAAGTCAGGACGGCGAGCATTAATGGCTGCCAGGACATCCTCATAGGTATGACCCCGTTCAGACATATCACGCTGGATCTTCCAGGCAATCTTCACCTCATCACTAATGTCGAGGTAGACGCTGAAATCCAAGAGGCTGCGCACACGCTCATCATAGAGAGGATGCAACCCTTCAATCACAATAATGTGGTTGGGATCAATGCGTTCAGGCGGGTCAATCATGCCCGTCTCGTGGTTATAGATCGGCTTGCTAATGGTTTCGCCATGCTTCAAAGCTTTGATCTGCTCATACATCAGATCAAAGTTATTGGCTCGCGGATCAAGAGCGGTAATGCCTGTTTCTTTGCGCTGCTTCCGGTCCAGACTGTGGTAGTCGTCTAGGCAGATTACCGTTACGAAATCTTCCCCAAACAAATCGGTTAGTCGGCGCAGAAAGGTGGATTTACCGCACCCGGAATCTCCGGCAACGCCGATCAGAACCACGCGGTCTGGCTTACTGGTCATAGGTTTCCTCTAAGCGAAAAGATGTCTACTAACTGTGTCTTGAGTTAAGCTGCAACAGCGGCACATTCATGTCGCGCCTAGCTGCATGGAAAAGCATGTCTGAGGCCACTACATCGAGAACGAATCGAGGCCCACACACAACATTATCAGGAAGCAGTGTCACGAGGAAAGTAAAAACACTCTCTCTTACGGGAGACACTGAACCGAATCAAGTAAGTATTTAGTCCTACCGGTGTTCACATCTTACCAAAAACGGGATCATCATCACAAGGCTTGGCTCGAATTGATTTTCTCGTTTCGTTGGGTCAGCCGGATGTCACGATCGTCAGAAGCATTCATTGCCAAGCACGGGAGTAGCCGTAGGATGTTGGCTGCACTTCTGGGGTCTTAAGTCTGTAGACTGAAACAAGGGAACGATTCGGGGTGATCCACGTTGCAGCGTGATCCGGTTCACAGAAAAGCTGCGGTAATGATTAAAGTGAGCAGATACAGTATTCTTCAGGGTCGTTTTCTGAACGATGCTAGTAGCAACTACACTCGCTCTAACCCCGCGATAGCCAAAGATACGGCACAATAACAACAAATTAGGTCTGGTTCGGAGAAATTGAGCAAAATGTACAACTCAAGCGCAGTCGGTGGTACTGCAAATACGGCATTTGGTAGCCGCGTCTTTCGCTATGAAGTAGTCGGGTTGCGGCAGAATGGCGAAACCGATCGTACAAACTACCCCATTCGCAAGAGTGGCAGCACGTTCATCAACGTGCCCTACAGCCGCATGAATGAATTCATGCAGCGAATCACACGACTGGGCGGCAAAATTGTCAGTATTCAACCGTTAGATGCCGATTCTAAAATGAATGGGAACGTTACCCCAGAACAGAAAAAACCTGCGTTACAAGTAGAAACTGGAAAGGGTAACCAACCAGGAGCAGAGAAGAAGCCTATGACTCAGGCAAAGGCTAAGGCCGATATTCCCGTGAATATCTATCGTCCTAATGCCCCCTTTGTGGGACGGGTGGTTTCAAACGAACCGCTGGTCAAGGAAGGTGGCATCGGTATTTGTCAGCACGTTAAGTTCGACATCTCTGAAGGAGATTTGCGGTATCTGGAGGGTCAGAGTATTGGGATTATTCCTCCCGGTACCGATAAAAATGGAAAGCCTGAAAAGCTACGGCTTTACTCGATCGCTTCGACCCGGCATGGAGACGATGTAGACGATAAAACAGTATCACTCTGCGTTCGTCAGCTTGAATATCAGCATCCTGAGACGAAAGAAACGGTTTACGGTGTCTGCTCGACCTACATCTGCAATCTAAAACCAGGTGACGAGATCAAAATTACCGGCCCGACAGGCAAAGAGATGTTGTTGCCTGAAGACCCAGACGCCAAGATTATCATGATAGCGACCGGCACAGGGATCGCGCCTTTCCGCGCCTACCTGTGGCGCATGTTCAAAGATAAAGAGCGCACAGCGAACCCTGACTATCAGTTTAAGGGGTTAGCATGGCTCATCTTTGGTGTCGCTACAACCCCCAATGTGCTGTACAAGGATGAACTGGAAGAAATCAAGGAAAAATATCCTGATAACTTCCGCGTTACCTATGCGATCAGCCGGGAACAAAAAAATCCCGAGGGTGGCAGAATGTATATTCAGCACCGGGTCGCAGAGCATGCTGAAGAAATCTACAAGCTACTCGCAGAAGAGAAAACTCACGTCTACATCTGTGGCTTGAAGGGCATGGAAGACGGTATCGATGCCGCTCTCTCAGCCGAAGCGACTAAAGAAGGCAAGGAATGGAAAGAATATCAGCGTGAGCTGAAGCGAGCTGGTCGTTGGCATGTAGAAACCTACTAGCACCTGGATATTCGCTTGTTGATTCTGAACGTAACACCCCAGTTAGACTTTGGTTAACTGGGGTGTTGTCTTTGTCTGTAAGTTTTTCTGTGAATGTGATTCAGGTTAGCAGACGCGATCGAAAAGTGGATGCGATCGAAAAGGCTGCACCTGATGAAACCGCTTCAAAAGGTGCAGTCTCAGCTTTATCCAAAACGGTGCTAACTCAGAACGGTGCTAACTCAGAACGGTGCTAATCCAGAACGATGCTAACTAGTAACGCTGGGGAATCGGCTGAGAAGGCGTAGCAGGCGTTGTGGATGAAGGAGCCGCACTCGGCGCAATTGGCGCTATGGGTGTCGTGGTCGAGGGTACAGATTGCATCGTGCCATCCGGCTGTACAGGCGCAGCACTAATACCACCGGAGGGTGTGAACGGTAAGAACGTTGGATCAACCTCACGCGGGAAGTAGCTGGCATCAATGCAAGATTCTAAGGCTTTTGCAGAAGAGACTTTCGCCGCTTTGTTTATCCCAATGACGCAGTCAGCGTAGCGTGTCGGCAATAAGCTGCGACGGCAACTATCCAGCACTTCCGCCGGGGTGCTATCACCTACGGCACGACGGATATCGACAACACAACTGGCTAAATCTCTGGGGCGTCGGACTTGACGGCAGGCATTCAGTGCATCAGCGGCCGCAAAACTGTTGCCGCTTAATTGACTGACACAAGCCGATAGGTCTCTAGGGAAAAAGGCTCTAGAGCAGGCAGAGGACGCTTCTTCAGTAGCGACCTTGCTACCGAGTAAGTCTGAAGTGCAGCGTTCATAGTCGTTGGCGGCGATCGCCGAAGGCACGGGCAGAACGACGGCAAGCAGACCAGCAACAACGCTGATACTGGCAAACCCACTGACCAACGTGTTGCGAGACTGAGATCTTGGCTGACAGATTTGAGCTTTCACAGTTTCAAAAGCGTGGAGGGTTATCGTTCGCATAATAACAAGCTTTTTACACCGGATTAAACCCCACTTTGGTCACGCTTGCACCCGCGATCGTGGCAAACATTACAAATCTGTCATCAACTGCACCAACCCGGATCTACTACAGTGATAAGGGTATACGAATCCCGTTTAGCAGCCCAAAGGATATCCCGGTATGCATCTGAGTGAATTGACCCACCCGAACCAGTTGCATGGTCTGTCAATCTATCAACTCCAGCAAATTGCTCGCCAAATTCGTGAAAAGCACCTGCAAACCGTCGCCGCCAGTGGTGGGCATTTAGGTCCTGGCTTAGGTGTTGTGGAGTTAACCCTGGCGCTTTATCAAACCCTGGATCTCGATCGCGATAAAGTCACCTGGGATGTTGGACACCAGGCATACCCGCACAAGCTCATTACTGGGCGTTATGCCCGCTTTCACACCTTGCGCCAAAAGGACGGCATTGCTGGCTACCTGAAGCGTTGCGAAAGCAAATTTGATCATTTTGGGGCAGGCCATGCGTCTACCAGTATCTCTTCAGCGCTGGGCATGGCACTTGCACGCGACATGCAGGGCGAGAATTACAAAGTCGTTGCTGTTATTGGTGACGGTGCCCTTACGGGTGGTATGGCGTTAGAAGCCATCAACCACGCGGGACATTTACCCAAAACGAACCTGCTGGTGGTGTTGAACGACAACGAAATGTCTATTTCACCGAACGTGGGTGCGATTCCCCGCTACCTCAACAAAATGCGGCTCAGCCCTCCGGTGCAGTTCCTTTCCGAGAATCTGGAAGAACAGTTCAAGCATCTGCCGTTTGTAGGCGAATCTCTCGCGCCGGAAATTGAGCGCGTGAAAGAAGGCATGAAGCGTCTGGCCGTGCCGAAGGTCGGAGCCGTGTTTGAAGAACTGGGCTTTACCTATGTGGGACCGATCGACGGACATAATTTGCAAGAGTTGATCACCACCTTCCAGCAAGCCCATAAGCATCCTGGCCCTGTCCTGGTGCACGTCGTCACGACTAAGGGCAAAGGCTACGAAATTGCGGAAAAAGACCAGGTTGGCTACCATGCCCAATCGCCCTTTAACCTGGCAACCGGAAAAGCAGTGCCCTCTAGCAAGCCGAAGCCGCCCGGTTATTCCAAAGTCTTTGGTGACACCCTCACCAAAATTGCAGAGAACGATCGCAGAGTCATTGGCATTACAGCCGCAATGGCTACGGGTACCGGACTGGATATTTTGCAGAAGAAATTGCCTGACCAGTACATCGATGTCGGTATTGCCGAACAGCATGCCGTCACCCTGGCAGCCGGACTCGCTTGCGAAGGGATGCGTCCCGTTGCCACAATTTACTCCACCTTTTTGCAACGAGCGTTTGATCAGATTATCCACGATGTCTGCATTCAAGACTTACCCGTATTCTTCTGCCTCGATCGCGCAGGCATTGTCGGTGCCGATGGGCCAACACACCAGGGCATGTATGACATTGCCTATCTGCGCTGCATTCCCAATATGGTGCTGATGGCTCCCAAAGACGAAGCCGAACTTCAGCGCATGCTTGTGACGGGCATTGAGCATACGGGGCCGATCGCCATGCGCTACCCACGCGGCAACGGCTACGGCGCACCCCTGATGGAAGAAGGGTGGGAACCCTTGCCGATCGGCAAGGGCGAAATCCTTCGTAACGGCGATGATGTCTTGCTGGTTGGCTACGGTTCCATGGTGTATCCCTCCATGCAGGTCGCAGAAATTCTCAGCGAGCATGGCATTGAAGCCACCGTCATCAACGCCCGCTTTGCGAAGCCACTGGATACAGAACTCATCTTACCCCTGGCACAAAAAATTGGTCGTGTGGTGACGCTAGAGGAAGGTTGCCTGATGGGTGGCTTTGGGTCTGCGATCGCAGAAGCGCTTTTGGATGCCGAGATGACGATCCCCCTCACCCGTATCGGTATTCCCGATATCCTGGTGGATCACGCCACGCCTGATGAATCAAAGGCTGACCTTGGCTTAACCCCACCTCAGATGGCAGAACGCATCCTCAAACTGTTTAGCAAGCACCCAACCACTGTTTCTGTGTAGCCTCGCGCTCAACCAGTAAAGATGCAAACCGTGCGGTTGCGCCGTACGGATGTAGCACCACGGCGAGCATGCGCAAGTCAGGACCATAGCCACACAATTACCGCGATCACTCACAGTTGTACCGAACGTTGCACCGTAAGGAAGCTGATTGCGGTAGGGTAAAAAGCGATGTCTTTACAACGCCAGCTGCTATGCTTGCCCACGCGCCAACCGTGCTTGCCCTCGACTTTGATGGTGTCCTCTGCAACGGCATGAAGGAGTACTTTCAAACGTCCTGGCGTGCCTACTGCAACATCTGGCAGTCGGACAAGACCACTCCACCAGACGGTTTAGCGGAACAGTTCTATCGCACCCGCCCTGTGATTGAAACCGGATGGGAAATGCCATTACTGGTGCGATCGCTCCTACTTGGTACTCCAGAAGCCGAGATTCTAGAGCATTGGGGAACGATCGCCAAACAGCAGGCAGCCGCCGATGGGGTGGACGCTGCCCAACTTGGCGCAGAAGTGGACGGCATTCGCGATCGCTGGATTAAGCGCGATATAGCAAGCTGGCTGGCAGAGCATGAATTTTATCCCGGTGTCATTTCGCAACTCAAGTCTTGGCTGACCAGCAACACCGAGGTTGTCATCATCAGCACCAAAGAAGGGCGGTTCATTCAGCAGCTCTTGCAGCAGCACGATGTCGATTTCACCAGACTCAAAATTCTCGGGAAAGAAGTCAAACGCCCCAAGCCAGAAACGCTGCGATCGCTGCTCGCGACGCATGAACCCACGGTCACTATCTGGTTTGTGGAAGATCGGCTGCAAACCCTGCAAGCCGTGCAACAGCAAGCCGATCTTGCCGATGTGAAACTGTTTCTAGCAGAATGGGGCTACAACACTCAGCCAGAACGAGATTTGGCGGCTCACGCTCCACGCATTCATTTACTGTCTCTGCAACACTTTAGCGAACCGTTAGAAACCTGGCTGGTAGACGACCGTTCATCCTGATTTAACTCAACGTTTCAAAGTAATTGAAGGCGATGAAACACGCAGACGATCGCGCACTGGATCAGCTCACCGATCTCCTCACTGTCCTGCGCACGATTGACGGACTGAAGGAAAAGAAGCGCGGCATTTTCTACCGTAAAGGACAGGCCTTTCTGCACTTTCACGAAGATCCCACCGGACTTTTTGCCGACTTGAGATCAACCTCCGACTGGGAACGCTTTCCGGTCAACACTCCGGAAGAACAAGCACAATTTCTAGAGCGCTTAGAGTTAGACACAGAAGTTTTGCGTGCCTTCAAAGGCTTGCAACTTAAGACTGAGCCTTCAACAGCAGGCTAAACGCTTGCGCCAGCCCAGAAACCTGCTCCTCGCTCAATGGTTCGGCAAAATGCTGGTGAATCGACTGGGCATAGACTTGCCACATTTTTTGTCGCAACGCCAGTCCGGCTGGAGTAATGGTAGCAAAGGCTCCCCGTCGATCGCTGGCACACGTCTCTCGCTGCACAACGCCCGCATGCTCCATGCGATCGACCAACCGAGTTAAATTACTACGCTGTAGCACAAGCGCATCTGCCAATTCGTGCAATCGCAACCGCCGATCGGGGGCTTCTTCTAACGCCCACAAGACATCGTACCAACTGAGATCGGGCAAATTGGCTTGCTTGAGCGTCCGCTCGATTTGCTCTAGCAGAACCGCATAGGTTTTAAGGAAAAGCCGCCACGCCGTATTTTGAGCTGTCGTTAAAGGAATCATCCGTCACCATTCACCCATGTAGTTGCAAATGCAATTAGTTTGGACTAAGGTTGATTTAGTTGCAAATGCAATTAGTTTATCTGCAACTATTTTAAGCGACTGCAGCGTGGAGTTTAAGCGAATGTCTGTTTCTTCGTTAAAGCTGGTGAGCCATACCCTTTGCCCGTACGTACAGCGAGCCGTGATTACGCTACATGAGAAGCAAATTCCCCATGAGCGAGAATATGTGGATCTTGCACGGAAGCCTGATTGGTTCCTGGCACTCTCACCATTAGGGAAAGTGCCGTTGCTCCTGGTCAATGACACGGTGCTGTTTGAGTCAGCCGTCATCTGCGAGTATTTAGATGAAGTGACACCGGGTTCACTCCATCCCACTGATCCATTATTGAAGGCAAAACATCGTGCCTGGATTGAGTTTGGCTCCAGTATCCTGAATGGAATCGCAGGTTTCTACAGCGCCAAAGATGAACCCACGTTTGAAGGCAAGCGGCAAGAATTGATCCAAAAGTTTCAACTCTTGGAAGACCAGTTGCACGAAGGCTCCTTTTTTAGCGGCGATCGCTTCTCTCTAGTCGATGCCGTCTACGGGCCGATCTTTCGTTACTTTGAAGTGTTTGAGCAGTATCAGGACTTTGGGTTTATGGCAGCAACCCCCAAGGTCAGACAATGGCGAGAGGCACTGCTCAAGCGTCAGTCGGTAATAGAGGCCGTCTTGCCAACCTACCCACAGCTTTTACATGAGTTTCTGCTGAAACGCCATTCGCATTTAACCCAGATCATTCAAGCGTCTCTCTAAAAAGAAAAAGGATGGCACTACGAAAAAGACCAGCAAATGGTAAACATACTGCCGATCCAACCGCTTTAACGATTAATTCGTAGCCGCTGTTTTACCTACCAACGCAGATAGGGTGAGCGCTACCATGCCGATCGCGGCGAGCCCGAGACGGATCAAGTGATAGACGTGCCACTGATAGCGTAGATCAGTCCAATTGCTTGGAGCTGTAGTAGGGGTTTGAGTATCATCCGACCAGAAAGTCACGTTAAGGGGTGTACCAGTTGAACCTACTGAAAAACAGGAGCCTGAAACCCCTGCTATCTCGTTCTAGCTTTCTGTACCAAATACCCTAAGGGTTAATTGGTACGTCTCAGTGAGCCTGAAAATTGCTTTTTGAAACGCCTTCTCAGTAGCTGTTTCAGCCTTAGCGTGGTTTTCTGTTCCTATGCTACTCAACCCCCATTATGAAAGCCTTTTGTCTTCACAGCCTTCTAAGAAAAGCATTCAAGCCTTAGAAAGCTGTTCGCTACTTGTTGCGACCTACGAAAATTTTCAACTGATTTATCAACAGTTTGAAGAAGGGGAACGGCTGGGTCGCTTACTACTTGAGACTGTCTTTGTCAAAATCATTCAGCAGCTAACGTCGCTCTATCAAGATTTGCCGGAAGAACGGTACAAAATTTTCCTCGAGAATTTTTCGGATGTTCAGCAGCGAATTCCTCAATACTATGTGGCGTCCTACGTAGGTGTGAAGCCGCAGTCATTAAGCCGTATTCGCCGTCGGCTTGGCCTTTGAGCACTAGGCTGCACTGATGAACCTGAGTGAATGACGTTTGCTTTGGGCCGCGGTACTTTGAACTGTAGAGTTTATCAAGTTTGCTGCAGCGCATTCATTTCGGAGGAAACGATGGTTGTTCTCGTACTTAAAGCAATCTCAGTCATAGTCGCAGGCTTAATGGTTGGCAATGAATTGGCAGTTAGTGCATTTATTCATCCGCGCCTTTCGGTTTTAGATGACAAAACTCATGCCGCTTCTGCTCAAGCCCTGGCGCGTGGTTATGGTGCCGTGATGCCAGTTTGGTATGCTGTTGTTTTAAGCTTAACGGTTGTGATGACGCTTCTCATGCCACCGTGGTCAACAGCAACTAAGCTTGCTGGAGTATCCGCAATGATTTGGCTTGGTTCCATCATTTTTACCCTTTTGTTGCCAGTACCAATTAACAATCAGGTGATTCGTTGGAATTTAGACTCGTTGCCCGACCACTGGAAAGAGTTGCGCAAGCGATGGGATCAATTTCATGCTATTCGCGTTGTTATGCTTCTGTTCGCATTAACGTGTCTTACGGTTGCGTGTTTGATCGCTGAGTGAACGCTGCATTCTAACTCTGCACTGGCACTGAATGGCGAGATGTAATCGGTCTCGAAGGAGAGGAAGTGGTAGCAGAGAATAGTGGATTGATAAATGCACTTTTTATCTTGGTGAAAACCAACCTCTCCGTTGGCTATGGGGCTAGCGTTAAAGCGCAGCGCCTTCCGTTTACAGCAGATATTTGGTTTGGCGAGCAGCAATGGCAATTCCTGCGGTGGTGGGTCAAGTTAGCCTTGGTGGTTGGGGTGCTGTTGCCGATCGCGTTGCTAGTTCAAGCGTGGGGATACCCATCCTCAATCATCTTTTGGGGGTGTTACCTTCTGGTGGTAGCGGTGCAGCTTATCTCTGAGCGCGTGTTGAGTCAGTGGCTTGTTCCCAGGGTGGTTGTGCCCATTGGCTTTTTCTACACGGTGTTTCGGCTGTGGCAATTGCTGGATGGATTCCCACCGCTATTCCTATCCTGCTTGGCCTTGATAGGCATTGGGAGTGTTGTACTTTGCTAGGCTGCAAACCTGGTGATGTTGATAACGTGGGCGATCCCAACGATTTATCACAGTCGGGGGATTACAAGAGTAGGCGACGAGCAAGCGTTCTCCTGACTTCTACCTGCTAGTCAGCCTGCGCTACGGCAAATGCCTCGGTTTTGAGCGGTTTGGGGATGGCTGGCAAGATACTCCTGAAGCCAATTGCATCCCTGAGTCAGCAATTCATCTAACTTGGCAAGATGCCAGAGCTGCGTTTTGCCTGTTTCACTGACGGTCGCTAGCAGTTTACCGTCGCGGCTAAACTCAATGCCTCGTAGCTGAGAAGGACTGGCATCAAACTGTGCCAATTGTCGACCGGAGAGATCCCATAGGCGGGCAGTGCCATCTTCGCCTGCAGTGGCAAGCTGCTGCCCATCGGGGCTAAAGCCGATGCTGACCACGCTGCCCCAGTGGCCATTCAGTTGGGCGAGTTGCTTACCCGATCGGTCCCATAAGCGAGCGGTACCGTCTTCACTGGAGGTGGCGAGTTTTGATCCATCGGGGCTAAAGGTGACATGCAAAATCCAACTGGAATGTCCTTGCAGTTGCCCAATTTGCTGTCCAAAACGATCCCACAACCGCACGGTGCCATCTTCGCCTGCGGTCGCGATCGTCTTACCATCGGGGCTAAAGCTCGTGCTGACCAACCAGCGGTGCCGTCCATTTAACTGAGTCACCAGTTTGCCGGAAACATCCCATAGTTTGGCAGTCCCGGACGATCCATCCACGCCAACCGTCATCAATTGCTTACCATTGGGGCTAAAGTCGAGGCTTAAAATTCTGCCTTGAGCGCTCTGCCATTGAGCGATCGGGTGACCAGATGTATCCCAAATCTGCACCGTACCATCATCTGCAGCCGTGGCAAGCTGTTGAGCGTCGGGGCTGAAGCTAATGGCTCTGATAAAGTGCTGCTGGCTTTGGAATTGGGCTAAGCGTTCTCCAGACAGGTTCCAGAGTTGAATGGTGCCGCTTTCGCTGGCGATTGCCACCTGAGTTCTGTCTGGACTAAAGCCGACACCGCTGATGGATGACGCTCCGCCTGCAGACAGTTCACCAAAGGCTTTGGTCTGCGCTGATTGTTGTCGTGAGACATCCCAAAAGCGTACCGTACCGTCATCGCCAGAGGTGACAAGCATTGTGCCACTGGGGCTAAAGCTGACATTGCCTACGGGACCACGGTGCCGCTTGAGCACAGTCAACAACTGACCGGAGAGTGTCCAGAGCCGAATGGTGCCATCGGCACCTGCTGTGGCTAGACGTTGACCATTGGGGCTAAAACTCACGCCGAGCGATCGTCCCTGGTGGGCTTTCCACTGGCTCTTGCCCTGCACCCGCTGCGGATCGGACAAATCCCAAAGTTGGACAACGTCATCAGAGCCAACCGTTGCAAGATATTGCCCATCCTGGCTAAAGCTCACGCTCAAGACTCTTCCCTGATGCCCGTTGAGTTGCACCAGTTGTTTGCCCTGGAAGTTCCACAACCGGGTCGTGCTGTCCATGCCAACGGTTGCCAGGTAAGGACCTTTGGGGCTAAAGCTCATGCTAAAGATCCATCCCTGATGCCCAATCAGCTCTGCTAACAGCTTGCCATTGAGGGTCCAGAGCCGGGCGGTGCCATCTTCACCCGCTGTTGCCAGCAGTTTACTATCGGGGCTAAACGTTACGCCCAACACACGACCGTTATGTCCCTTAAACTGGGCAATCTGTTTGCCAGTCAGCGTCCACAAGCGTGCAGTGCCATCTTCGCCCGCCGTAGCGATCGCTTGACCACCTGGGCTGAAGGTAATACTCAAAATGCGACCCGTGTGCCCTCTAAATTGTGCAAGCACCTTGCCACTGAGATCGATCAGGCGAACGGTGCCATCTTCACCTGCGGCAGCAATTAATGCGCCTGTAGGGCTGAAGGTAACATCGGCAATCCAGCCTTGCCCAAGGTCAATCTGGTTACGCTCATGAATGCTCCCTAGAATGGTTTGGAGGGCAAGCAGGGGACTGGTAATGGGATAGGGTAGGGAGCTACCGTTGTTGCTGCTGGCAATTGTGGTCAATTCGCGTCCCGTTTGCATGGCAGCAATCAGCGCATCAATCTCACTAATTTGATTTGCTTGAAACTGCTGTAAGGTATCCAGAGCCGTTGCTTCGATGCTTTTGATCTTGAGGCTAATGGTCGTGGTGCCCAGGCTCGTTTGCGCTTGTAGCGCTTGGCGTTGTGCCTGCTGTCGAATTTGTTCTGCGCTGAATGCCTTAGCTTCCGCTGTTTGGGCGTCATTTTGGGCAAAGGCAACCCGCTTGCGTGCTTCTAGCAGGTGCGTTTGCAAGGTTTCCAGATCTGCCCGTGTCTCAATCATGGTTTGCTGCGTTTGCCGCTGGGACTGTTCAGCCATTTTGGCTTTCGCTTCGGCAAAACGCATATTTGCGGTAGTCATCTGAAGCCGCTGTTCAGCAACTTGTAGATCCTTTTGCGTTGTCAGCATTTTTTGGTTTGCTTTTGACGCCAGGAAGCCGGCGGCGATCGCCAGCGCTAGCGTACCTGCAAGAATGACAAAGCCCTTGTGAATCGTGCGTCTGGCTTGACGCTGGGCATCTGACAACAGGCGTGTGACTTCTTTTTCTGCCTCTAAAGCAATCTTCTTATCTAACGCCTGACTTGCTACCAGAAATTGGTAATCAGCGTCGCTTAAGCTTTTGTCTACAGCCCATCGCTGGGCATTCTGAAGTGCTGACCCTCGCAGCAGATGCGTCGCATCCTGACAGTTGGAACTCATCCATGCATCAAGGGCATCTGCATAGGGACGGTGGCTAGCAAGGGTTGCGCTGACCCATTCCTGGTTAAAAATGGAGGCATAAATGCGGTTGCAAATGGTGAGGGTGCCTTGCTGCTCCACCACAATACCAGACAGCTTGAGTTCCATCCGCTCGGAACCGTCGTCTGCTGAGAGCTTTTGCCGCTGCAAGATCTTTTGATAGCAGCCCAGGATGCGGTTAGTGCGCTGTGGGTTCCTCAGGAGGCGATCGCGAATCGTCTTTAAATGGGGTGGCTCATCTTGAGATTCCCAATTGTTGATAATGTGGGTTTGCACCAGATGCTCGACATATCGGGCCTCTTGTCCAGCCGTAATGACGGTCGGCGAGGCATGAATCAACTTGCATAGTTTTTGAGTCAAAAAGGGTTGCCCACCTGTCCATGCCAGCACTTCTCGCAGCACGGATTGAGGGTTGTCAGCAGTTGATCGTAGCCCTTCCAGTAGAGGTTGTGCTTCGTCAAATTGAAAGCCATTTAGGGGAATCGCTTTGCCGATATTAAAAGGAGTTCGGCTTTTGTCCTGAATCAGGTCGGAAGGCGTGGCTACTCCTAGCAGCGCAAAGGTCAACCGCTGGTACTCCGGGCGATCGGCGCGCTTGTTATAGCAGGTGCGAATCAGCGCGAAAAAGTCATCAATCAAAAAATCCAGGCTGAGAACGCTGTCAATTTCGTCAATGAAAATGGCAAACGATCGCTCACTATCCTCCAGCAGCAGGTCTTCCAGAAATTTTCCTAACCGCTGTACGGGTGGCAGAAAGGCATGATCTCGCCACCATAGCCGTAGATTGATTGGCTGCGCGAGATCCAGGCTGCTTTCCAGCGCATAGGCGACACCCGCGTACCACTGCTCAGGGCTCACGTTGCGATTCCCAATCCCCGACACGTCGATCGCGGCGCAGGTGACTCCTTCTGCCTGGAGTCGCCGCATGGTTTGAATGCGCAGGCTCGATTTCCCCAACTGCCGGGAGTTAAGAACGTAGCAAAATTCACCCGCTTTTAAGCCTTCATACAGCTCACGATCGGCCTGTCGCTTGACATAGCTCGGCGCGTGTAGCGGTAAACTACCGCCCACCTGGTATTCATAGCCTAACTCTGCTGTTGCCACCATGCCTTTTTCTCGATCGTGCTGCCCACTTCACTGAGCCAAGAGGGTGCAATAGACGTTTTCTCACCCTCTCCTCCAATCCCACTTGCCTACCCTCCTTTCTTCCTCCCCTAGTTTCTCAATGTGAGTGAGTTGGGGATCACCTCTACCGTACCATCTGGACTTAAGGTGACAATCACATCAAGTCCTGGCGCTGCCTGTCGAGCGGTTTGAGTATCCGCCAATGTCAGCTTCAGGTCGGCAAGATAGGCGGCTGCTTCCTGACCAGTGGGGATGACCCGCTGAATCGCGCCCTTCGCATCTAGGCGCAACGTGTATCTCAACTTTGCTGTCAACTGGGGGGTGGCTTTCCAACGCTTTTGGAGATACTTTTTGAGTGCTTCTAGCCGGAGGGCGATCGCAGATGATTGATTTAAGTCATCGATCGCGCCGTTTGAGCGGTTTTGCTCCAGGTTCACCAGGAGTAGATCGATACTGCTGGGCTGCACCGAGTTGACCTGTATTGAAGTCGATGGGGTGGACTGAACCGAGCCCGTTTGAACCGGATTGGCTTGGCTCCCAGTTGCTTGAGTCGGATACTGCGGGAGTGGATCCGTTAACGTCACTATCGTGTTGGGCTGGTTGCTGGATTGCGGGAAGTTGACGATCGGAGAGGTGCTGTCAGTCTTGCCAGTGGTGGGCAGTGCTTGAGTCGGTGGAATGGATGGGGTGGCTGTCTGCGGGCAGGCAACTCCACAATCCGGGACACTCGTACTGGGTAATGCAGGTGGTAGTGTTGCATCGGGTGGCGCAGCCTGCCGCACCGATGGACGTGGCAACGCCTGATCTGGCGGCGCAATTAAATTAAAGTTGGGCGGTAGAAGTTGATCTGGTGGGGGATTGGGCGAACGACTAGCGTTTCCAGGGTTGGGAGAATCTTTCTGTAAAAAAGCCGTTGCGTCGAATATGTTGCCAGTTGCAAAGGTCAAAAGACCATTGATTCCTGCGGTTGCCTGTTGTACTGCTGCATCTCCAGGTGTAATGGCTACACCAGATCCCGTGAGCGTTACTTGCCCGTTTGCATCGACGGTTAGCCCGGTTGCATTGCTACCGCTGCCGCCTGTAAGCAATTGAGGCAGCGACAGGACAGGAAGTGTCCAGGCTTCGACACGATCGGTGGGTGTTGGGCGCTGCACCTCCAGGCTTAGCAAACCTCCTGGCTGGCTGAGGCGCACAATGCTTTGCCCTGGCACGGCGGCAACAATAATTTGTCCTTGAGGGGCGACCAGTCCACCACTGCTCACAACCGTACCGCCCAAGAGCGCCAACTGTTGACCGACACCCACGGTCAAATTACCGGCGTTGACGATCGTGCCAGGCTGCGTCACTGTAAACGCATAGCTGTTGGGATTGCCAACCAGTGCCTCGTAATTATTGGTACCAGAGGCATTAAACCAGGTTGACCCAAAGCCAATGCCGTTTGCGGTTGTAGCAACAAAGGAGCCGGGTACATTCAGCGTGGCAGTAGAGCCAAAAATAATGCCAGTCGGGTTCATCAGAAACAGATTTGCGTTGCTACCGCTCACCTGAATAAGACCATCTACCCGTGACGCATCGCCGCCTGTCACCCGCACCAGAATATTGCGCGTGCTGGGGTTGGAAAGAAAATTGGCAATTTGAGTCTGAGTGAGCCCAAACTGCGACAGGCTGTGAAACAGGTTCGCATTATCGCCTGACAGTTTGCCACCACTGATATCAAAGCGGTTGCCAACAGACGTCACGATCGTATTTGTATCGCCTGGATTCGCGACAACTTGAGCCCCTAGCGGTTTGGCCCCAATCGCGCCACTGACCACGATCGCTGCCAGCAATACTTGTACATCCCTGACGGCTTGTCTCATTGACCTTCATCTCATAAAGCTTAGAGGCAACGCCCTGTAAAACCACTGAGCACCTCTAGAAAACGCCGATGTAGATGCTTATGTGATCCCTAGCGTATCAACGCGAACAAACTGACTGGCTCCTAAGCAAGCGGGGTTCATACAAACTTTATTTCTCTAAGCGGTCGTAATGTTAGATAAAGCAGGACCGCTCATGCTATTCAGCAAAATTACGGATTTCCCTAACTACCTGCATTCTTGCTGAACGACCCACGAAAGAAAACTAACGGGATACCTAACGTTTTACCTGTTGTAGCCAAAGTGCCTGGATCGTTCGTCAGAAATTTGGGTCAGCTTTTAGCCTTAAATTCATGCTGACGGCTGACCGTTGCAAGCTTTAAGGTGTTAGGTGCCCAGCAGGCGATCGCGAAAATACTGGCGATACAGCTCATACCGCAGCGTGACATTATTACCATTCAGATGCACTAACCCCATACTGTGTAGCTTAAAGGCTTGAGAGGCTTCCAGCCTGATTGGCTCAGTCGTTGCGACCGTTCTAGCTAATGCCGCCGCAAGATCGGGATACTGCTCCAGTATCCACAGATGCCGTCGCAGGTGGTCACTGTAAGGGCCTTCTTCTGTTGGTGCCTTTTCCAGCAGTTGCTCTAGCGTCATGTCTTGTTTGGCAATGTGGTACAACCCCACTCGCACCAGGTAAGGATGCCCGCCAATCAGCGTCATTAGCCGTCGGATTTGGGAATCGCCCCAGTGCAACCCATGACGCGCTGCCAGGTCGTGCACCTGTTCTGGGGTAAATTCGGGCAGTTCGATCGGTAGCCCAACGTTAAATGGCGACTGATTATTGTCCAGCGGTACATAAACTTCGGTGGAATGCACCACGACCAGACGAAGCTTTTGCCAGACAGCGCGGTTTTTAGCCTCCTCATGCCAGGCGCGGAGTAACCCAAAAAAGTCTTCCGCAATGTGACGATGCTCAAACACCCGATCGACTTCATCCAGCCCAAGCACCAGCGGCGTTTCTAGTTCTCGCAAAAGATACTGTTCAAAGTAGGCTTTGCAATTGACTTTGCTGCCAAAAATGTCGTCCCAGTAATCCTTCAGCTTATTAGGCAACTGAAGTCCCAACCCTACGTTGACGCAAAACCAGCGCAAAAATTTGTCGAGATCGGCAAAAATTGCACGATCGGCCAACTGAAAACTCAGCGGTAGCGTTATGTAGTTTTGCTGCTCACCGTGGTAGAGAATGCGTGACAGGAGCGACGTCTTGCCCATTTGCCGGGGGGCTTTAATGCGAATCAAGGCTCCCGGTTTGACGATCGTCTCGTAGCAGCGCTCCTCCCACGGCGATCGCTCCACGTAGAAGGCTGAAACGAGATTGACTTGCCCCCAGGGGAGTTCTGGCTCTGCTACAGGCAGCGGCGGCGCATCTGGATCTTCCAGCGCTATAAACGACGTGGGGAGAGCCTGTGTGGTTGACTCTGTCGCTGGCGGGTGACCTTTTGCCAATACCGTTTGAAAGGCTTGCAGTAAGGCTGGAGTATCGGCAGGCGATCGCCAATCCCACTGTTGAAAACCGTGGAGATGACCACGTAGATTGTGGTTTAACTGCAAAACACCCACTCGCACAGGCACAATCATCGGCTTGTGATGGGGATGCGCATCATAAATTTCTCTCGCTCGCCGGACGGCTTCGGTGACCATCTCACTCACTGCAGACTGGGGCGATAGTAAGAGCAAAAAGTAATCGCAGTGCTCCAGTACGGTTTCCAGATGCCGTAGCCCATCAATCAGCGATCGACCGCTCTCCTCCAGAATCGAGAGTTGATGACCTGCTCTCTTCAAAACCTCAGCAAGCTGTTGAGCCAGGCTTACGCTGATCGGTTGATTGCCGTGGCTAATCACGATTTTGGCACGTGAGAACGCTGTCGCTGTTTGTTGATCGATCGGAGGAACATTGGGAGGAACGTGTGGCAGCGTCGAATCCGCTTTGGGCGGTAATGGAACGGGTGCAACACCAGAAGACGAAAGCTTATAACCCGCTTCCTCCAAAATATGAATGACCGTTCTGGAGTTAATCTTTCCCTCTGGAAGATCGCGAAGCGCTTCAAGATAGCGATACAGGCTACACAACGCAACACGGACGCCACCGACCCCCTTACACAACTCCTTGGCAATTTCCTTAGGCCCTAACCCTAAAAGCAAGCCGCGGAGGTGTTCTTTTTCAGTGGGTGTTAGTTTTTCTCGCTTTGCTGATGCCAGGTCAGCATATAGTCTGCCAGTGTCCCAGAGTGCTTCCGCACGAGCAAAGCTTTCTTCAGGCTGACTTAAACCAGGTGCCATAGGGGGGTACGAAACTTCTAACGTAACGCCTAACGATCTGACTAATCATTCCTAACGCCTGTTAGTTCAATCTAGCGCAGCATCTCGACTAACCTTTCTATCTATAAGAGCAATGACAGCGATGCAACCCCCCGACCCTGAACCATCAGGTCAAGCCGTTCGTCAACGTTACTTTACAGACCACAATTTGTGCAACCGTTCTTCGTGGAGAGACTAGGCATGAACTCAATTCATGAGATCGTTCAACAGGTTCTCACAACCGGCTACCTGACTGTTAGTGCCGAAGAACAACTCCGGCGGCTAATGACAACTAAATACGGCAGAGAAGATTTTTGCGCCTTTATGAACTTGCAGCAGGCAGCGATGACCGGGAGGGTGAAGCAAGAGTCTCGTGAGTTGCGGTGTCTGAACGCCTGAGTTCCTCGATCACTCAAGGTGCTGACCCAAACGAGGAACGATCGACCAGTCCAGAGCGCATCAACCCTGATGGGAGAAAGCGAACCGATCAATTGTCTGGAGAAAACATGCTAACCCGTGATTACGAAGCCCCCGATCGCTTAGCTTACGACCGTTGTTTACACTTCACAGGTAGCGACAGCTTACCGTGTTTACCCACCGCAGCACTGACCAGCAATTTCCGAGAAACAGAGGATGCAAAATCGGAAACATTCTCGTTGCTCAGTGTTCTGGTGGATGCGCTGCCCAAAGGCTTGATTGTGCTCTCGATCAATCAAGCGATCGTTTACTGGAACCAGAATGCGAGAAGGCTCTGCCAAAAATTATCCGCTTCACAGCGCTACTGGACACCACTGCCAACCGTGATCGCTGAGTTGTGTCAAGAGTTGGCAACGGCTGATATGACTCATCATGAACCAATGCTTTTGGATTACCAAACGCCAGAAAGAGCAGCCTTTCGTCTTACGGCTTCCTGGTTATCCAAAGGCTCAAATGGCGAGATGAGTCCCCTGCTGAATCAGCAATCGTATATCCTGATTACAGTAGAAGACCGAGACGAGGTCTTACAACAAGATATTCAGGTAGAACAGAAGAAGTTCCAATTAACCAATCGAGAAGCGGAAGTCTGGCTACTGCTGAGACAGGAATATAGCTATCAGGCGATCGCGACAAAACTCCACATCAGCCTCAATACGGTAAAAACCCACATCCGCAACATCCACGCCAAGCGACACCCCTATCAGTCATTGCCTGCTTAAAATCTAAGCTAATGTGGTTAAGTTTTTAACCAGAGTTTCTCACCAACCAGCAGGAATGATTTAGTTGCCTGACTCCTAAATTTATTGTTCACCACGTCGAAGCTTACCTACAATATCCAACGCTCGTCGGTAGTTTGCTGTATCTCCTCGCTTTAAATATAGCTTCTGGGCTTGCTCATAATCATCAATAGCTACCGCTCTATTCTGGAACTGCCCTACGTAGGCACGCCCCATGTAAGCATCAGGATTAGGAGTATCAGAGCTAAGATTAATTGCTTTTGTGTAATCGTCGAATGCTCTATTTCGACTCACCTGAGATAGTTGCGGATTTGCTTGTTGGTTTGCTAGTGCTGCATAAGCATTGCCTCGATTCATATACAAAACAAAATCCATGCGTCCGCGATCAAAGGCTTTGTTGTAATCCTCAATTGCTTTTTGGTAATTAGTAGAGTGATAGAAAGCATCGCCACGCCCTAGATATGCGGCTGCGTTGTTGTCATTTATTTGAATTACCTGATCATATGTTTTAGACGCTTCCTGATACGCTCCTTGATTAACTTGCTCGATCGCCTTCTGTAGCAAAACATTTTCTGGTGTCTTAGTTTCAGGGCTTATAGGAATTAGAGAAGGCTCAGAAGGAGAGGGTAATGGAAGAGATGGATTAGTAGAGCTAGGCGATTCTACAGTAGGGAAATCTGGATAAGGAAACGGGCTAGTAACTACCTCTTGATTACGCTGAAAGAAATGACTATAGAAGAGAAAGACGCCTGCCAAAATCGTTAGTACACCTGCACCTGTAAGAATGAAGCGATTACTACTACTGGATGTAGAGAGCGGCTTTATGTCAGATTGTGCCTGCTTTGTCCGCTGAATAACCTGCGCTTCGATGTCAGCAATATCTTCATTTCTCAAACCTAAAACCTGTTGAAAGTGCCTTAAGCTGTCACGAGTTGATTCACTGAGTATTTTCTCTTGTCGAGTGGCTTGCATTAAAACCTGCTTGTACCGTTGTCGATTTTCCTCAAACTTTCGATAAGGTTTGAGAACCTCGGCTTCAATGTCGGCAACAACATCCGGTGATAATGCAAGTTTTTCACGTAGTGCGTTTAACGTACCGCGACCAACAACAGAAATTCGCACATCTGTTTTGGGTGGCTGCTTTAATTGTTCTCGTAGATCATCTAAAAAGTTTCGAGGCGCAAAAGAGATTTCACGTTGGCTGGCTAAACGCTCAACAATTCGGCGATATTCCAATTTTGGATCCCCGATTGGTGCTCTGGCTAGAACGATGTTGTATCCTTCACGAGCAGCGTAAATTCCTGGTGTCATCGCTGGATGAGCTTCACGAATTTTACCACTCACATATTCATGCAGTTCTGAAATTGCAATTACGCCATCACAACCAATATCAGCAGCACCTGTTGCAATACCCTCTACCAAATAATGCGTATAAACTGATAGATCTAACTCTTTTTGTTCAAAGGCATACTGGGCAGCATTAGACGCAGTAAGCACTGCCCGACCTTGCCCACCGAGTCGATTCAATTGCTCACTCACGTTGACAGCATCTGCCTTTGCACTCATTCCTCTAGCAAATGCACCACTAAAGCAGCAATCTAAAATAACGACTTGATATTTAGAGCGGCTAGCTTCCATCAGTCGATGGATCTCATCTGATGAAATTGCAGTTGAGTTTAGCCTATCTTTACGAGTTCTAAAATTAGTTAAGTAAAATGAGCCACTATCATCTGTAACACCATGCCCGGAAAAATAGAGCAGTAGTAAATCATCCTTCTGACGATCGGCAAACAGTGATTCGATCTCCTCTCGCATCCTTTGAGGATCAGGATTTTCTAAGGTTTTGATGTCTGATTCATTAAAACTACCAATTTGAGGATCTCGTAGAACTTGCTTGATTGCCTGTACATCCCTAATAGCCGCTGGTAGCGGATTAAAACCAGATTCATACGTACCGACTCCGATTAAGAGTGCTACCCTTGCCATTTCAAGCTCCTAGCATCGATACCCTTTATTTTCTCTGCTACTTGAATTAAAGCAGATGTTACAAATCGTTGGTTACAGTGTGGCAAAGAATCAAATAGCTTGGATTATTCCTGTAATACCCATCCCTTTGCAAAGGCTATCGTGCTCAGTCTGTCTCTAAAATTGACGTACTGAAAAAATGCTCTGCAAATACCTTAGTAAGCGCGATCGCACTCTACTTATTCGTAATGTGACCAGACAGAAACAATCCGGATTGTCTTCGTTTCATCGTCCACAGCGTAGACCAGTCGATGCTTGATGTTGATTCGCCTTGAATAGTATCCCTGAAGATTCCCGGAGAGCTTCTCATAGGGTGGCTCGTAGGGGCTTTGCTTGAGAAGCTTCAGTAAACGGCTAAGATTTGCCTCTAAATTGGCAGCCCGTAATTTTTTCGCATCTTTCAGGACTTGACGACTAAACTGAATCGTCCACGCCATTTAGGTGCTCCAAAAACGTTTCCTCTGACACCCACTCATCGGCTTGTTCTGCTGCTCTCACTGATTCCACCAAATCAGGTACCGATTGTAAGTAAAGTGTTTCCTGCAAGCTGTCCCAATCTGCTTTCGACAGCAGAACCGCATTCCCTTTGCGACTGGTAATTTCTCGCGGCATGTGGTCTTGATTGACTTGTTCGACCAGGCTAAACAAATTTGCTCTCGCTTCGCTGGCGCTAAGAATTTCCATGAGCAAACCCAATGATGTACAACTTATTGTACTATACGGAGCGATCGCCTCGATCACTTCTCCGCTTCTACTGCCCCCAGTGCCTTGAGTGAAGACTTTTGGGCGTCGGTGAGTCCGGTTACGCCTGTAATATCCATGCCTTCGTAGATGCGATCGAACTTAAGAGGGCGGAGGCGCGTACACTTCTGCACATCCCAAAGTTGCACAGAGCCATCTTCACTACCGCTGACCAGCAACGCGCTATCGGGGCTGAAAGAAAGCGCACGAATCGCGGCTGTATGCCCACGTCGTAAGGTATCTCGACAGGCTCCATCACTGGCATCCCAGAGTTTCACGGTCGCATCGCCGCTACCGCTGGCAAGGGTTCGCCCATCGGGACTGAAAGCGATCGCGTAGATGGGTTGAGTATGTTCCTTAAGCGTTTGCAGGCATTTGCCCGTTGCTACATCCCACAGTTTCACGCTCTGATCCTTACTGCCGCTGGCGAGGGTTTTACTATCCGGGCTGAAGGCGATCGACCAGACGGTATCTTCGTGATCTATAAGGGTTTGAAGGCATTGCCCTGTTTGTACATCCCATAGTTTGATGGTGCTGTCCGCACTGCCACTTGCCAGCAGCCGACCATCGGGACTAAACGCTACTGTCCCAACCCAATGATGATGACCTTCTAACGTTTTGGTACAGTGTCCTGTGCTGATATCCCACAAACGAACTGTGCGGTCTTCGCTGCTACTGGCAAGCAGGCGACCATCAGGGCTAAAGGCCACTGTCCAGACCCAGTGAGTATGCCCTTCCAGGGTTCGGCAGCGATTGTTCTGGCGATCGTACAGATCCCACAGCCGAATGGCATAATCACTTCCTCCAGTCGCCAGAAGTGGCTTGCAAGGGTTGAAGGCAATCGATCGCAATCGTCCTTTACTCTTTAGGTCTTGCAATGCCTCATGCTGCTCGTATTGCATATCCCAGAGCCGCACAATATTGTCATCTCCACCGCTGGCGACGGTTTGCCCATCGGCGCTAAAGGCAACGGCATAAACGCCCCGTGCATAGCCCTGCAAAACATTGAGCAGCTTGCCATTAGTCGCATCCCATAATCGGATGGCCTGATCATCGCTGCTGCTGAGCAGTGTGCGACCGTCGGGGCTAAAGGAGATTGACCAGACCTGGCTAATGTGTCCCACAAGGGTTTTAAGGCTTTCACCCGTTTGGGCATTCCAGAGCTTAATCGTACGGTCTTCACCACTGCTCGCCAGGGTTTTGCCATCGGGACTGAAGCGAACCGCGTGTACTTTTTTGCTATGCCCCTTCAAGGTGTCAAAGCATTTTCCCGTATGGACATCCCAGAGTTTAACCGTCTGGTCTTCGCTGCTGCTGGCGAGGGTTTGACCGTCTGGGCTAAAGCGAACGGAGTAAACCTGACTGGTATGTCCACAAAGCGTTTGCAGACATTGACCGCGACTATCCCAAAGCTTAATCGTGCCATCGGCGCTGCTGCTCACCAACCGCTGCGGGTCGATCGGGTTAAACGCGACTGACCACACCCAATCAGTATGCTCTTTGAGCGTTGCAAGGCATTCACCCGTCTCAACCGCCCAAAGCTTGATCGTCTGGTCTTCGCTACCACTGGCGATCGTTTTGCCATCGGGGCTAAAGGCAACGCTATAGACCTTATTGGAATGTTGGTCGAGCGTGTGGAGGCATCTGCCCGTTAGTACATCCCAAATTTTGATGGTCTGATCTTCACTGCCGCTCACCAGTAAGCGACTATCCGGGCTAAAAGCAAGCGCCCAAATCCAGGCAGCATGCCCTTTGTAGCGCAGGATTTGCTTGTTGTCCGCTGCCTGCCAGAGCCGAATTTCGCCATCGCCGCTACCCGTCGCAAAGAATTTTCCGTTAGGGCTGTATTGCACTGAAACCAGGCTGTCTAAGCTCAAAATTTCGGCAAAGACAGAACCACTCAGATCGGCATTGGTGAAGCTGGTATCTTGAAGCTTCACGTTCTTTAAATAAGCACGCCAAATTGTGAGTGCTGAGAAGTCACGCCCGCTCAAATCAATTGGAGGGGTGTTACTTTGCATCTGACAAAGTAAATTAATGAGATTGCCGATCGCGTATCCTTTTTTCGTCAACGGTTGTTCGCGTAGGCGCTCAAAACTACGGCGAATGTGTGCTTCGAGTTCCGTTCCATAGAGATCAAGGAGTTTTGTCGTAATCGGCTCCAGAATTTCTTTTTGCTGTGCTTTACGAATGTGGTCTAAGGCTTCTGCTTTCACCAGTGAGTAACTGTTTAAAAAGCGCAACTTTTTCCAACTAAACGCAACCTCTTCTGACTGCTCCAAAAGCTGCTTGATTTCGGTCGTAATTTCTTCAATTAATTGCTCCGTTATGTATTCCATGATGACGGGTAGCTGGCTCAATTTGCCTGAAGCAGGCGCGCCTACAATCAGCGATCGACGCGAGAGCGATTCAACCGCTTCCAACAAACGCATGGACGATTCAGGAATGGGGATATCATCCCGTAACTCGTTTAATGAAACGGAATCACGGTTGATGGCTAACCAATACATGACTCGCTTTTCTAAGTTTGATAACCGCCCAAACTGTTGATCCAACAGAGCACGAATATCGCCATAAACAGCCGTTTCTTGTTTGATTTGGGCTAAAAATTCAGCAATGATGTTATTGAATAAGTTATAGATCGTCGTTGCAACAATTTTGAGCGCTAAGGGATTGCCAGAATAGCGATTAACTAATTCGCTCAATTCTTCATCCGACCCTTCTAAACCCTTATCTTTGAGAATTAACCGCGCTTCAGAAGGCTTCAGCCCATCTAGCTGTAATACTTTGACGGGAAGATTTTTGCCTTCCAGTGCAGCAGTATCTTTGGGTTTCTCGCGACTTGTCAGTAATAGGCAACTCTTATGGGCGGCTTCACCCAGCTTTTTAAATAGATAGCCATACATTTCGTAGCCATCTTTATATTCGCCTGCGCGATCGTAATCTTTGCCTTCCCCACTCCGTAGAATGGATTCCACGTTGTCAAGAATGATCAGGCAACGATGGTCTCGTAAGACCTGAAGCAGTCGAAGCAACCGGCTGTTTTCGTCATCCGGCAAATCCGTTTCGGAGCCCGGTAAAAATTTGAGTAATTCTGCAAGAATGTCGTTCAACGAGGGTGCATTACGGAGCGATCGCCAAATTAAATACTCAAACTGATCCTGCACCTTTTGAGCAATGCGCGCAGCCAGAGTTGTTTTGCCAATCCCACCAATCCCTAAAACGGCAACGAGTCGGCAACGGTTGGTGGCGCGATCTCGCCGCATTGCATCGCCAACAATCCAATCCTCCAACTCGGTTAGTTGGGCTTCACGTCCGCAAAAATCAACGACATCAACCGCCTCTCCCCAGTCATAATTGGGCTTGGTCTGATCTGACTGACGCGCTTGATATTCAGACAGGAGTTTCTGCTTGAGGTAGGTGAGTTTTTTGTTGCCGCCAGCATCAATATGAAATTTTTTGTAGCTCTCTCCCAAGCGTTTACGAACCGCCGCTTCACTAATCTCCAGCGTCTTTGCAATTTCAGCACCGGGGTGATCGTCCAGGGCTAGCAACAGTGCTTCTAGCTCCGTGCGAGTGACCCCCTGCTGAGTTGCCATTTCAGCGACGAAACTGTCAGGGATAGTGGACATGAAACCGTACACTCCTTGGGCACACACGCTAGATGACAGGTATCAATATGTGAGTGAAATGGTTATAGCATGGCTTCCTAACCTGACCGTTCACTGGTAGTCGGTTTTTATGATTCGCTCAAAATGCCTGCAGCCATCTTCACATTACTGATACATAAAGCATTCAACCACACATCTTTTTATAGAGCGCATGATGGGATGGTTCTGCAAGGATGCCTACAAATTGAGCAACTTGACTGCTCCACGTCACGACAAAAGCGCCTTAGCTCACTTATGTGAGACACGAGCATGACTGAAACAACAGATTCACCCTCAGAAGTTGCCAAACTGTAACTAAAGCTACAGGTTGAACTCTAAGTTTTGTGAGATAAACATTGCAGAGAAGATAATGGGTCTGATCAGACGCGATTAAGCTAACTCTGCTATGATTTCTTTACTCGCAGGCGACAGGCTCCTATCTTTGTATTATAGCTAACCTAATGTTGTGTGAGAGTGATCGTAGCGTTTCTGATTCAGGTCAATCGATTGGCTCTTCTGCTTGTGGTGGTTGCACCAATCGGTTTACCGCACCCTTTATAGAGGAACACGGCTATGCCCCCATCGATCGCTAAGTTCTGCACAGGTGCAGATGTCATTCAGATGTTTGTTGGCTTTCACCACCAACTGCCATCGGCCTCGTCAGACGACAGGCTATTGCAAGGCAGCAAGCTGCACAGTCAGCCTGTGAACCCATCAACATTGATTGCACTGCATCCTGTCTTTTCTCACACAGCCTTCCGTTTGATTGAGATGTTATCGATCACTCAACACGGCGAATTTTTGACCAGCAGTCGGCGGGGCAACTTTCAGACCAGTGTGGAAGTCGGCGGGCATGTTTGTCAGCGTCAGTTGCTAAGCGAAGCAGAGTTGCAAGCGGTGCAGCAGCTTTATCACCAAATTGATCTGCAAGTTGCACGCTGGCGATCGCTCACTAAAACCTCCTAAGTCATCAGTCTGGATCATGTGGCTTGAGTCACGCTTGGCTGACTAACACTGCTTTAGAACGTTCCCATAAACTAGAACGTCTGCAAACAGGTATCGCACCTTAACCCATTTCCCTTTCTATCTGACTCTAAGAGGCTAGAAGCCCACAGTCAGCTTGTGATGATCACTGGCTGACTTTTTTATTGTCCATTTTTTATCCCTATCTATCGGAGAAGCACTGTCATGCATGTAGATTTCTTTCAACCCAAACCGCTGAGACATTTACCACAGCGTGTTCCCGCCAGGTTAGAAGCATCCGACAACGGAATGCTGAGAGTCGTTTACGGCGGGACATCCTGGCGCTTTAAGTTGCTTGTATCGATGGGGCAGATTATTCAACTGCTTCCAGGCCAAACAGTCACGATCGTCGGCGTTGAAGATACTTCGACCTTAATTATTGAATTGTGAGGAGAAAGGACGTGGCAGAACGGGCAGGGCTTTGAGCATAAGACACCACATGTCTTGGCGACGCCCTGTCCCCTATCCCCCATCCCCTATCCCCTAATCCCTTCAACGACCGTACGTGCTCCTTCTACAACCGTGTGTTCCCTTTGTCTGCAAACACTGGATTCTATCAGGAGAATTGTCATGAGAATCAAAGCGTTGATCCCGTGGCTGCGAACGAAACAGAATCAACTCAGCCAGATCGTTTCTCTTCCAGCGCGGCAGCAAGTGTATTTAATCACGACCCGTCCGCCGCTCTACCGCAATATGAACGGCGAATCAATTCAAAGTGCGATCGTCGAAATGCAGTCCATTCTTGTGGCGAAGGGGTATCTGGCAGCAGTCAGTGGCAATTTTGACCAGGCCACTGAAGACGCTGTGAAGCGGTTTCAGCGAGAGCATCATCTGGGTGATGATGGCATTGTGGGGGCGCTGACCTGGGCCGCATTGTGCTATCCAGAACTGCGACGGAGTGAACAACCCGCTTCGTTAGAAGTCCAACGGGCGATCGTCAATCTACAGGAACTACTGGCGTTGGCTGGTTGTTATGCTGGGGAGCCGAATGGCTACTTTAACGAAGCAACGGTGCGATCGGTCAAGCGCTTTCAACGCACTTATGGTTTACACGCTGATGGGGTCGTTGGTCCGCTGACGTGGTCTGTACTGTTGGGAATGCGCCAGCATCCAAGCCGAGCAGACCGTTTGCTCGTTGGCGTTTACCTTTCTCGAACGGAGGTTGTGTGCCTGCTACAGGAGCTTTGCATCATTGCTTATATCGTTCTGGGCATTTACTTTAGCCCTGCAACCACGAAAGGACTCAACGTTGTGGACTTTGGCAAAGCCGTGACGACTGCGATCGCGTTAACCTGTGTGATTCCCTTTCTACCCGATCGCCTTCTGACAAAAGTCCCAAGCGATCCGCGATTGTTTCTGCTTCGCTACGCCCATTACGTGCCGATCGGTATCTTCTCCGACTCCGCGCTGGAGTTTCTTCGGCGCAAACTGCTCGGCTAGCATGGGTGGAAGAAGGTTCGGCTATCCGGCAAAGGCACCTTTAGGTAAATCGAGTAGACTTTTGTGAAGGAGTGCCTGAACAACGGTGTGGTTTAAAGGATAGAAGCCAACTATGACAGCATTTTTTCTAGCCGGCGCAAGCCGTGGTGTTGGACGAGAGATTGCTAAACTCTTGACGGTGCAGGGTCATGATGTTGTTGCCTTGCTGCGATCGGAGACGGCTCGTCCAGAACTGGAGGCGATGGGTGCAGCGGTTGTCGTCGGTGATGCGCTGGATGCCGATACCATGAATGCGCTGGTCGCTAAGCAGTCCTTTGATGCAGTAATCAGCACGTTGGGAGGCAAGCCAACGGACGGCGAACGGGCTGATTTTAAGGGCAATCGGAATCTCATTGATGCGGCAGTGAAGGCGGGCATCCAACGGTTTCTTTTAGTGTCCTCGATCGGCTCAGGCGATAGTGCTGCTGCTTTACCGCCGCAGGCGCTTGAAACGTTGGGCGCAGTGTTGGCAGAAAAAGAACAGGCAGAAAATCACCTTGCTTCCAGTGGGCTGACTTACACGATCATTCGTCCTGGTGGATTGAAATCAGAGCCACCGAGAGGCACCGCTGTGTTAACCGAGAACCCAAATATTGCAGGGTCGATCCGTCGTGCAGACGTTGCCGATCTCGTAGTTCGGAGCCTTACCTCAGACCACGCTAAAAATAAGACTCTGTCGGCGGTAGATCCCACCATGCTCTTTGGTCAACCAGAGTTTGAGGTCTTTACGCTGTAGCTGTTAGATTGCAACACGCTGGTTGGGGCTGTGTTCGTTGCCGATAACGAGCCAAAGGGCTTGATCCATTTTGCTGCCAATGCCTGATCCAGCACGAGGCGAACGCCTGCAAAGAGGATCAGGCTTTCGCCTCCCAAAATGAGGAGCGGCAGTAACGCGGGTGACTCCTGCAAGCGTCCTTCAACCAGCGCCAAAGCGCGTACCAGGCCGAATGCCAGCACGGCTCCCGATCGCAGGTGAGGGTTTTGGTCTTGCCGGATAATGTAGCGATAGGTCACACCAAAGAGAAAGCCGGAAAGAGCCGCGATCGCTCCACTAATCAATGCTGTCCAGGTATGGGTAGGTATTGTTAACGTCAACGGTGTCAGGCGAGGAACCAACCACCACTCATTCACAAGTGCGATGGCCCCAAACACGACCCCACCCGTACCTGCACCGAGCAGACCCGCTTTGACCGATTCAATTCGTTCAGCTAAATCTACTGTGGCGATCGCGGCCTCAGGCAATTCACGTTCTTTCATCCGTACAGTCATGCTTTATGCTTACAGCTTTCCGATTGTAGGGTGAATTCCCGTCCACCTTGCCAAATCAACAGATGATTGCAAGGTTGCCTTCACGATCAGGCGCAACGCCAAATTTTTTAGACCCTTCATCCCGGTGCAACTTTGAACTATGATCAGGGTTGAAAACATTTCGCAACGCTGATTTTAGACACTCATGGATATTGTGACGTTGGGTTGGGTTTCTCTGTTAGTTGTCTTTACATTTTCGATTTCACTGGTCGTTTGGGGACGCAACGGTTTCTAGGCTGAGACGGTTTTTAGGCTGAAATGGTGGGAATTCCAGTTTTTAATGTTCTTGTGTTTATTGCCTTCGGACTGATGGTCGTCATCAGTGGTGGTGTTGGCTATCTCACCCTCGCAGAATGGCGCGATCGCCGTCGGCGCGATCGCGAAGTGCGGGGCGATCGTGTGGTTCCTCGCACCACTGACAAACCTGCCCGCAAAGCGAGTAAGGCAAAAAAATAACGTGATTGGGCTGAAGGCAAGTATTTGAAGCGTATTGCCTTCAGTTCAGTCATTTAACGACAAAGCATGAACTAAGTCGCAAATGTATGTCAGTTGAGCATGGCTTGATGGCCAGTCTTTAGCAGGCTTTTGTACCCCCGTTGAGAGCACTATTCATCAGTTTGTCCATAAATTCACCGCTCTACAGGTGGTCTATCGTCATTCCGACGAAACAAATAGAGCAAACAGACCAATAAAGCAAACAGAGCAGAGCAGTGGGTTAGGCTTTCCACGGGTTTGTCATGCTGCTATGTCGTAATTGTTGAGACGATTCTGAGACTTCAACCACGTGGGGACAGTCATTGGGAGTGTTGTGGAATCTACCTGAGGCCAATGTAGTCATGACAGATTCCACTCCTCTTTAAGGGTGTGTCGGTTGCAAACGTCAGCTAGGCCGCCCCTTGCAACAACGCGTTGAGACTCTGAACGATCGGATCCTGGTGCCGCTGCAAAATCTTCCGATAGGTATCGGCTAATTCTTGCGCGAGCTGATCTTCCACAGCCTTTGCTTCTTGCTTAGAAAGGCCGTTTTCGAAAAAGCCTCGATATTGATTGGACTGAAAGAGCCCTGTGGCTAGCTCTTTGAGCAGAGCTTCGTCAAACGGATGCTCCCAATCAAAATTTTCATCGATCGCTTCCATCAGGAGCATTTTAGCCTTACAGCGAATGACCGCTCGATGGGGACGGTGACGGTTAACTAATTCCATGACTGTGTATGCTGCGTAACGATGTGTTGCAGTATACCCATGTTTCTGGGTTAAGTTCACCTCACTAAAGCTACATTCTGACGGGGAAATCGTCGGCTTTAATGTGAATTTATCTGTCTAACGACCTAGCGCTTAAGTTTTGACGACTTTTCAGGTGTGCTTGCAGTTTAGTGCTGCTGAATCAGCCATTGTAGAAGAGTCTTCATAGGCTCTGGCATCGCTGCTTCCCCAACGGTAATTGTCCGCACACGATCGCCGTCCTGAATCGTAATTGTGTACTCAAAACGGTCTGGTTGTCCCTGTATCGGTGGGGCTGATACGTGAAAAAAGTCTGCTACTTCTACGAGGTGACGCAATTGGGTGACTTGTTCGGACGATAGAGTTGCCGTATCAAGGGTAAGCGTGAGTGGTATGCCGGTGAAGCCACCACTGCGTTCTAAGGTTACGTGCATGGCGTTTTGCCCAGTGACTTTTTTAGCAAAAGCAAATTGATGACTCAGAAGCGACAACACGAAACCAGGCCAGAGATGGAGTGAAACGTGCCGTCGCGTGAGATGGTTAGGTTGCATCGTCTTTGATTGAACACCTAGATAACGCCCACTTGCTGCCAAGCGCTGCGAACGGCGTTCTGCTCTTGACTCTCGGTTCCGTAGAGCTGTTCAGCGATCGCAATGGTCGCTTTGGCCGCTTCCTCAAAGGTTGCATTACTAGCCAGTGCGCTTTTCAATGTGACATACCAAATCTTGCCAGCTTTTTCCCAGGCATAACCACCGATCGCTGTGGCGGCTAGATAAAAGGCATGGTTCGGAATGCCAGAGTTGATGTGAACGCCACCGCGATCGCGGCTTCCGGTGTAGCGATCCTGATAATGCTTAGGTTGAGGATCGGTGCCAAAGGTTGGGTCATTTTCATACGCTTTTTCACCCGTCAGCGTGCGAACACCCCGAATGGTTGCGCCTGGGCCAAGCACGTCTTTACCAATGTACCAGTCGGCTTGGTCGGCTGTCTGGCTATATTTCCACTGGCTGATTAAACTGCCCATCACGTCGGCAAAACTTTCGTTGAGTGCGCCCGACTCGCCAAAGTAGTTGAGATCGCTGGTAAAACTCACTACCCCATGCGTGAGTTCGTGCCCCACGACATCGAGTGCGCGCGTAAACCGGGTGAAGAGAGTTCCATCACCGTCGCCGTAGGCCATCTGTTGCCCGTTGAAAAAAGCGTTGGACATTGGCCCGCCCAGGGTGTCGCTCACATGAATGCTCGATCGCAGCGGGAAGCCGGCATCATCTAGCGAGTCGCGATCGAACACGTCCTTGTAGAAATCATAGACATCGCCCGTGTAATCGTACGCTTCATTGGCTGCCTCATCTTCGACTGGGCGATCGCCCTCTCGCCGCAGCAACCTGCCCGGTAACGGGTCGCTGGCTCCCTGCATATCAAACACATACCGTTCTTTGCCCTCGATCTGTGCCATTAAGGTGGCTGCTAATGGTTGCGTACTTAACAGTCGCCGGGCTGTGCGATATTCGTTGCCCAAGGAGGCTAGCGCAATTTGGCGCACCGCTGGATCATCGGAATCTTGCAAGGACTCAGCTATATAGGGCGGCACGAAGCAGCAGAGCGGATGATGGCATAAATGCATAATGAATGGTCCTTCAGCGATGGGCGATCGAACACGTCATATGGTTGAGTGTGATGACACGTACGGGATGTGATGGACGCAGCGTCGTTGCAGTCCTAAAAAGCCTCTACACCACTTGCAACATCGGCACTTTGAAGTAGCCAGGAGAAGCCGCAATATTTTGTAGCGTGACCCACACTTTGAGACGATACAAACCTGGCTGTTGTAACCGCATTTCAGGGAACTGTGCGGTATACGTGGTTTGAGTGCCGCCCCAAAGGTGTGTTGTGATGTCTCCCAGGTGGGTATCCAACTGGGTCGAAAGATGATGAGCGATGCATTGCGCACGACACACAAGCTGCTGTTCTGCAAGTTTGGGATCGGTTGCACCCACTACGTTCATTGAGACTTCTAGCCCAAATGGTTCGCCGCTCTGAAGCGTGTCTGAGAAGAGTGGTTCCGTCTGATTCGCTACCATCGGGTGTTTGGTGTGGGGCGATCGCAGGACGCGTAGTTGGGTGATTTCTAAGCCGACAGACTCTGTGATGGATGATGCCTGCGTCGTTCCCTTCCATTGCTGCCGCATCCACTGCTGTAGCGCTGCCGTATCCATATCGAAGCGGGTTTCAGTAGCGTTCGTTTCTTGATGGTGGATACTGGTGCGCCAGGCGCGGTAGCTTTGCACTTGTCTAGTTTGAAACTCGATCGTAAACGAGGCTAGATCATGCCAGCCGTCCATGGCCATGGGTGCCGATGGCTTACTTGCTACTGTTGCCGATGGCTCGCTCGCTTTGATCGGCAATGCGTCTAACTCTGGTGCAACAACGTTTAAGGCGGCATCTGCTTCTATCACGACAGAAGCGCGCGTGTTAATGTCTGGTTCTGACTTGATGATCGGCGTTACTACCGGCGCAGGTACTTCGCGCAACTCAAGGAAGTTTTCGTATTCTGCCTGTATCATGTCCTGGAACGATTGGTAGCGATCAGCCCCTGGCAACCAATCACCGAAAAACCACGCTTCCCATTCGCCCTCTGGTGTAACAATTTGAGGGTTGAGCAAATAGATCACCCCGTCTCCACGCTGGCTAATTTCTAAAGCCGTTTGGAGATATTCAACGCGGATCTTGCTGCAATCCTGGTCATCACCGTACACAAAGTATTCAGCATCGGGAATAGATGGGCTGGGCGCTTTGGCGTTAGAAGCCTCTGAAGGATGTTGATCCGCTTTTTCCCAAAAGGCATCGATCCACGCTTGATGCTTTACTGCAAACCATTCAATTTCTTCGATCGACCAGAGCTTGTTACTAAAAAGGGGTGTCTGCCGCCAGCCATTCGTCACCTTTAAGAAAGCGCGATACGAAGGTGGCAAGGTGGTTTGTAACCGAGCTTCTGCGCGGGCAATTTGCTGCTCTGTTGCTCCGGCGTAACCAAGCCAACCGGATTGCAGGATCTCTGGTGGCAGAGTGTGTGGGGTATTGCCGATCGAATTGATGATTTCCTGACTCCATCGGCGCAGGAAACGCTCCCAATCGAAACTGCTCATGACTGTAATCCTTAGACGACTTGAAGCATTGGCACTTTGAATTGTCCTAAGGCTGCTGGCGAGTGTTGCAGCGTGACTAAAACCTTCAGACGGTAGGTGCCTGGTTGTTGCAGCAGGAGTGATGGCAGTAGCACTTTATAGGTCGCGTCATCTGAACGAGAAACATGTGCCGTCACGTCAGCCAGACAATCCGTTTCGCCAGTCGCCAGATGGCGAGCCAGACACTGCACCCGATACGCGATCTGGTTTCCCTGGTGCGCGCCTGTTAGCCTGGTATCTGCTAGCCCGGTATCTGTTAGCCCAGTAAAGTGCATCGATACTTCTAGTGCAAACGGCTCAATGGTTTGAATGGCATCTGGAAAGATGGGGCTGTTTTGGTCAGCAACCATCGGGCGGCTCATGTAATGAGGCTGCATGACCCGGAGTTGCGTGATTTCTGCCTCAACTGGAAGGGTGACGATCAAACTGTTTATCTGGGGTGCTGGTCGCGATGCTTCGATACGATCGCGCATCCACTGCTGCATCTGATCGGTTTCCAAATCACTCCAACTTGCAACAGCGTCTCCTTCGAGATGATGCGCGACGAGCCGTTGCTCCGTTTTGCCATTCACCTGTCGAGTCTGATACGCCACTTTGAATGATGCAACAGAGTCCCACACCATCAATGCATGCTCATCCTCTGCGTCTCCTCGCTCCTGGTCTAAGCGTTTGGAACCACCTACAGGCGCAATGGCTTCGACCACATTAGGCGATACTCCTTGCTCTAACGAGGCTTCGACATGATGAACCTGGGCCTGCGCAATCCATTCTTCTAGCTCATCACGGGAAAGCGTTCGCCCATCACGCTTTGCTTGCGCTTCGATGTCATTGGCTGACGCTTGAGCCAGATCGGCGATCGTGTTAATCCCCAGTGAATTGAGCCAACGCTTTCTGACCACGCCAATCCCCCGAATCTGCGTTAGGTCACTGCCGTTTTTATCATTGCCGTTGGTTTCATGTGGTGATCCCATCATCCTGTTTCCTCGTCTGAATAGGAACCTGGTAGGCGCAAAGGCCTACCAGGTAAGAGGTCTCCTGACAGCTAGTCAGGAGATCGTTACGTCCAGCACTACACCGAACTGAGAAGGTCTATCCCTTAGTCTTGACCGGACGCATAGACTTCCAGCAAGACTTCTTTGATATAGCCGTGTCCCCAAATCTTGGTGGTGCACTTGTTCTCAACAGGGCCAACTGTAGCCACTGCACCAATCTCATAGAGACCGGGCTTCAAGCCATCCCGTTGGGCAATACCGCGATGAATCAGTTGGTAGCTGTACTGATCTTTAACGGTGACCAGACTTGCTTGAACATCTACTTCAGGTGCATTCTTGCCATATCCTTCAAGACCGAAGTCAATGATGATTCGGGTGCCTAAACACATCAAAAGTTCGGTCAATGGTGTTCGGTTAAACACAACATCAACGGCGACTTCATACTGCTCATCTTCGGCAATGATGAATGGAGAGTTGCTGGGATCGGCAGGCTTGGTGCCAAGGCCACGGACGCGTAAGTTCTGCAGTTTGAACTCAACAGGACCGACAATTGTGCGAGAGCGAGTTTCGCTTGCAGTAACCTCAACCGTTTGACCATCAGGAACACTACCCGGCATAAATTGAGCCGTTTTTACCATTGCATCCATTTCGTTAGCCATAATACTAGTATCCTCGTGTGTTGCAAGTTCTTGAATTTGATTGAAAGCCTTTGTTTGAACTAGCCTTTAGGCTTCTCGTCTTCAGCTCATTCATGCTTGGCTTCTCAACTGAATTCATCATCGCAACATCGCAAGTAATTGTGCAGTACCCAAGTCGGGTACTCTTTTTCACTCATTGGCTGTGATAAGCTCAGTTGTAGATTGGATGAGGGCTTTCTCTGCACAAATAGACGGTTATTTGAAAATTTATATTGAAAAATGTTTATCCGATTACTGATGTCAAATAAGTGACTTCCATACGGTGAAAAGTCTGAAATGACGAAAATTTGAACTTCTATGACAAGACCCCCTGTTCAATCTATTTGTCCCTAGAATTGAAGAGGCCTTAATGACAACCTGTCTGTTGTCAATGCTTTGAAACGAACTCCTCGCAGATACTTTCATGAAGTATTCTTTCGTCACATGCTTTGGGAAAGCGCTCCCTGCTAGGAAACAGTTCATTCACACTACAGGGGCATTTCCAGTTATCGTCACGCTAGGCAGTTCATTAAGTCGTGTATCTATCTGAAATATTTATGGCTAAGTGTATTCAGACATTCTCTCAGCTAATTCACAAAGGTTTTTAGAACAAAACTTATCCCAAATTTTGTAAAGCTATGCCCATCCTGATCACCCAACTTCTGATGGAAAATAGTTTTAACAAATAATGCATGATGATGGCTTAACCCAAGGTCTCGAAAGAGGCCTGATTGTGATGCCCTTTTAATGATGCAATTGCTTTGCTGTGCAAAAGAGTTCTTTCTAAATCTCTTCGGCTCTTCCTAAATGGCTCGTGAGCTGTTGTAGATAATCTATAGAGATCGCTATTTTAGGAAATTGAATTTTGTCCCGGAGGCAATTTTAATGATCACTTCAATTTTCACGGTAGATAATAAGAGCGATTTTTTTCAAGCTCAGAAGTCACGGACAGCGTTGAAGAACCATGCTTTTCAAGCAAGCTGCGAACGGACTGAGCTTCCGCAAGAGGTGCTTCAAGACTTGATTGATGGGGTACTCATTCTGACTGAGAAGAAAGAATTGATTTATGCAAACGATTGTGCCCGGCGTATTTTGCGCCAACTAAATCAAGAGCGATCGCTGGCAAACCAGATACCTGAAGAAGTGTGGTATGTCTGCCAGTCTTTAATTGATAGTCGGTATCGGTTTCCCGAACAGTATTGGGTGCTCGAATCCAAAGTTTTTATTGGTAGTTCGATTGTGTTAAATCTGCGGGTGCGGTGGCTGAAGTTAGAGGATATAGACCGACCTTGTTTGCTGCTTAGCATTCGTGATCAGTGTCAATATATCAAAGACATTGTGAATGAAGAGTCTCAGAAGTATGGCCTGACCTCCCGTGAGAAAGAGATCTGGTTGCTTCATCGCGCCAACTATACCTATAAGCAAGTTGCGTCCGAGCTTTGCATTACGCCAAACACGGTGAAAAAGCACATGAAAAGTATCTACTCGAAGCAAAAAGCCCTACTTGAGCTTCAAGACGCTTAAAGACTGTAGCTAAAGGGCTTCAGGCTCGGCGTATGCTTCTGTCGCCTAAAGCATAACGGGATTTTCTGGGTGTAGTCGCCTGAAGATTCAATTCCGGAACTGGTAGTTGATAATAAGAGTGCCAGTTTTGCTTTAGGGTATTGTCAGACCAAATGAATGCTGAATCGGTGAGAAGAGTTCCCTGGGTTTCTTTCTTTCTGCTAATCGTTGCCTATGCCTGTCTGGGGTGGTTACTGGCCAGTCCAACCCTGACGAATCCTGCGTGGCTTTCCCCTGCTTGCCAACAAACGGTTGCTTTTACGAAGCATGCGCTGTTGCTGGGAGGAGAATCACAGACGTTATGTGCGATTGTCGTCAAGGAGAATCTGCTGGGTGCTGTGCTGGCCTTTAGCTGGGTCGTTGTGGCTTCGACTCTTTTTATTTCACCGTTAACCAGCTTCAACCGCTTCATTAACCGCTGGTTTAAGTCGGATACCGTTGCCTTTTTAGCAGTGTGTGTGATTGCTGGGATGATTGCATTCATCCTGTTCTGGCTGCAACTGTTTCTTCACATTTCTGCCATTCTGGCGTGTGAAGCATTGGCAAGGATTGACTTACAAACGATCGGCTTGAGTAAGGCACAAGCTTTTTGGTCGTTGTTATTGATATCGCTTTTGGGCTTGGGAATCGGTTGGGTTACACGGTTGTCGTTCTAGTAACGCTACAACCTACGCATTGAAGCCATAGACGCGGTAGCCGCTATCGGCAAGCATTGCGTAGTCGATCGTGGTTGGTGCGTCTAAACGGTACAGCCAGCCGTAAGACAAAATGGACTGCACGCTATCGGACGGATGCGAATAATCATAGGTACCAGTGACGGGATTCGCTCCATCCTGAGATTGCAGGGCGACGTAGTTCCCTCCATTTGCGGCTTTGGCGTACTCGCCCTTAAAGACTGCCGTTTGTGGGGTAGTGCGGTCTACCAGGTTATAGCCAATCCAATCCAACCCGACCAGACCGAGAACATGCCCAATTTCATGGGTGACAACCTCATACAAAAGCAACCCTTTGGGATCGTTGGCGTCAGAAAAGCTATCTGCATTCAGGGCAATCTGCCCAACGCGTGGCATCAGTTCTGGAGAAGAAATCCAGCCCCCAAACTGGTAGTCAGGTCCACCATTGCCTGCTTCTAGTCCGGCAGTCCCTTGATACGGATTGAGGAAAATCAGGAGATCGTCTACGTAGCGTTTGCTGGTAAAGCTATAGGGACGCGTGGAGTTTGCATCGAGCTTACCAAGCGTACTGTTCAGTTGGAAGTCAGTCCATTCGTTGGCAATTTTGGATGCCCAGTCAGCGGCTGCTTTTTGCGCGATCGCCCGATGTTGTGGTGTCCAAAAACCAAGCGGATCATTGCGGAAATCGAGATCAATGTTGAAGTGGTTTGGGTCAGGTGCGTAGGTATTTGCCACTTTGCCCAACTCGTAGGTCGCACTCCCGGTTAAACCACCGCTGAGGGTATAGCTAACGGTGTTACCGAGTAAGCGATCGGCACTCACATTATCGTCTTCGGCAATAAAGGATACGGTACGGGCGGTTTGCCAATTTTGAGGTGTGAAGGTAAGCGTGTTTTGCGTGCCGTTGGCAGCAGAACCATCGGCATCTACGACCGTAAAACTCCCGGCTGAGAAGGTCAGGGTCACATTAGACGTGGGCGCTTGCGTTAATTGCACCTTAAACGTTCCCGTATCACCCTCCAGCCCGCTGAAGGCGAGATCACTGACTTTGACGGCACTAGGAGCAATAAACGTATCCTGTAGCCCAATCCGCCAGTTTATATCCTGCTTCGGCAGATCAACGCGTTGTCCCGTGTCTTTCAGCCCATCCAGGACCCAGACCTGATTTTGTCCAGTAGCCATGTTCCGCCAAAGAACATTGCGCTTGGCGTCATAGCTGCTCCCTACAAGCCCTTGAATTTGCCAGTTTGCATCGCTCCATGAAGGCAGAAAGGTGGTACTCGCGAGCGTGGTTCCACTCAGCGACCAAATAAAGTTTTCACCCGATAGCGTGTTTCGCCAGATAATTTCCGGCTTACCATCCAGATCTAAATCTCCCGCTGCCTGTATGCGAAGATTTACGCCCATAGCCGATGGGATATAGTCTGCCGCGGTGCGCGTTGTACCGTTGAAGGCCCAAATGGCATTTTCCCCAGTGGCGTAGTTACGCCAGAGAAGATCAGGCTTACCATCGCCTGTAAGGTCTACAGTGCCTTGGATTCGCCAGTTGGTATCTCCCAGTGGTTGTAGGTAGATGCCTGTTCGCTTCGTCGTTCCGTCCATGATCCATAGCGCATTTTCCCCAGTGGCATAGTTGCGCCATACAATATCGGGCTTGCCATCGCCTGAAAAATCGTTGACTCCCTCGATGCGCCAGTTGAGGTCGCCTACTGACGCGATCGGTAACGTTGACGTCACTGTTGCACCATTCATCAACCAAACTTCATTTTGCCCAGTTGCATAATTGCGCCAAAGGATGTCAGTTTGACGGTCGCCGTTAAAGTCTGCACTCAGCTTCAACGGACGCACCTGTGCAGTAGTAGGGGAGCTAGCAGACGTTATGGCAGCCGCTGCAGATAATGGTTCCGACACTGTAGTCGTACTGACAGTGGCCGTCCTGACAGTGGCTGTATTAAGGGTGGTCGCATTAAGGGTGGTCGCACTGATGGCTGCCGCACTGCCACCCGTAAGACTTGGTTGATCGAGATTGACACTCGTTAACGCATGGGCAGAACCAGGCGGGCTCGAAAGCAGGCTTGTTGTTAACGGTTCAGAGGCGGAAACTCGACCAGCGCAGGAGACCCTATCAGAAGCGCGATGGCCACGATCAATGAACATTGGAGCAACCAAAAGACTAGTTGTCTTACTTTATACCGTTTTTATTCGTCAGCCTGCAAGAACCCTTAAGTTACCGCTACCATTTCCGTCTAGATTAAAGGTTTAGTAAAGGAAAGTCATCACACTCTAAAGCCTGCTATGCCTATCGATGGTGCGTACCCGGATATCAAACGATCGCTACAGTAAAGACAGTTTTTTCACCCGATCTAGGGTTGCGCCTATGTATCGATTAATTCACGGCAATGTACCGAGTCAGAATGCTCATTACCTCACCTGGGTTTGGCCCAGGTAAAAGCAGACTCCACTCACTCACTTCGGCAAACCGCAGGCGATGTAGGGTCTGGATCGTGCCCGTTACGCCATGCTGTGAGCCAATGAGCAACAGCCGTAGGGACTCACGATCGGGCGATCGCTCTTTAGACGTTGCACCCCTCACACTCGGTGCTAAATCACGGGCGTCACGGGCAGAAAGCAAAAAATTCTCACGCATAGCGCTCACTCAGGAGTAAATTGTCTTGTGTTTCAACAATTTACACGGTTTAGGATATAGAGTCAAGAATGACTATCAGGCCCTTTCGCTCAACTGTGGCTACCCAGCCAAACTTCGGTTGGTGGTTAGGGGTTAGTACCATAAACAAAGCTGTAGGGCGATTGTGTAGCGCTGCTCTCAAAATGTCATGACTCAACCCCCTACACCCCTTCCCCTATATCCTTTGCGGGGGCTAAATCAGCATAGACAATTAGGTGCAGTGCGGTGAAAGTCAACACGTCATTGAATGCTAAAAGGAACTGGATGAGCAGCAACACACTACCCATCCAGTCCTTTTTGAGTCCTAGACACTTCGCTTAATTCTCTACAGGAGCCTAGCCTCAGACCGTTTTATAGCCAAGCCAGTCTTACAGTCAGGCCAGTCTTACGGGTTTAGACCCAGCTCACGTTGCGTAGCCACTTCCAAACGCCGGTACTGCGTCTCACGATGACACCCTGGCTCTGTTCTTTCGCGATCGCCATTAGTTCTTCCGTTGTGAAGCTATAGCCCAGTTGTTCGGTGATTCTTAAGAAGTCATCTGGATTTGTCACCCCTTCAAAGCGATCGCGCAACGTTTCATCATAGGCAACCGCTTCTAGAAACCGATTTGCACTTTCTATAGACATCCCTGAGCCTCCTTCTATGGCACTTCTACCCAGTTTCAAGCGTATCCTTACCGTTATACTGCCCTAAACGTTGCCCTTACTAGCGAGCATGGGTGGATCGAAGTTGTTCGCAGGCTTACCTGTTGTCTATTCGGTGCGATCGAGTTCAGGCGAGGGTGTTTCCGGGCTGGACAGCAAAGAGAGAATTTGGTCAAACTGAAAGCCTTCTGCAAGGATGCTAATTGCCTCCCTTAAGGCCAACTGCTCAGATGGTAGTTGGCCTAGCAATTCAAAGACGCGAGTATCGCTACCCTCTAACGCGGCCCGATAGAGTTGCGTTTGCCAATCTTCAGACTGCCGTTTCAGGCTTGCTTTCAAATCATGGTCAGATAGTATTTGTTTACTTTGATAGAGCGTTTTTGGCTGTGCTGCTTGGGTAGAATCTGCTGTTTCGTAGAGATAACGTACCCCCAGATGCTGGCTAATTTTGGTAAATAAGGTTACTCGCTGAAAAGGCTTGCTGAGAAAATCATCACACCCGACGGTAAGAAACGCCTGTCTTTGCTCTTCAAAGGCGCTTGCCGTCAAGGCAATGACGATCGTGCTTTGCGTTTCGACATTGGCTTTAATCTGCTGCGTCGCTTCAACGCCATTCATCACGGGCATGCGCATATCCATCAGTACCAGATGGGGCCGCCACTGTTGGCATAAAGTCACAGCATCAAGACCGTTATCCACTTCTTTCAGTTCAAACCCTGGCAACCGCAGCATTTGGGAAAGCAAATAGCGGTTAGTAGCGTTATCCTCAGCAATCAAAATGCGGTAGGTCGGCTGGTCTGGTGCTAGGCCGATGACCGTCTGGGTAATGGGCTGTAGGGCTGGGGCGTCGATCGCATCCGTGAATTGTATCGGAATGACAAACGCAAACGTGCTCCCTTGTCCGCTTTGACTTGTTACCGTAATTGTGCCATCCATTAACTGCACAAATTTTTGGCTGATAGCCAACCCTAGCCCTGTTCCCTCTGATGCGGCTAACCCACTTCGAGTTTGTTCAAACGGCTTAAAGAGATTTTGCTGCTCTTCTAATGACATGCCCGCGCCTGTATCTTCCACAGCAAAGCGTAGCTTTATTGTCTGATTATCAGGCAGCATCGGGCTGAGTTCCGACTGCTTGTCTTCGTGAAGTGAGTCGGCGCTTTGCGATACTTTGAGGGTCACACTGCCCCGTTGCGTAAATTTGATCGCATTTCCTAAAAGATTGATCAAAATCTGCTGTAGCTTACTTTCATCGGCAATGACGAAGCGGGGTACATCCGGCGAGCAGAAAATAGTGAACTGCAAGTGCTTAGCTTTGGCCCGCAGTTGCAGCATCTCCTCAAGATTGAGCAGGAGATTGTACAGATCGAAGTGATGGCGATCTAACGTAACTTGCCCTGCCTCAATTTTGGACATCTCCAGCACATCGTTAATCAGCTTGAGGAGATGCTCACCACTGCGGTTGATAATACCGAGGTGCTCCTGTTGCGTCGGGGTGAGCGATGTGTCGCAGCTCATCAGTTGGGTAAAGCCCAGCACTGCATTCAACGGTGTACGTAATTCATGACTCATGCTGGCGAGAAATTCGCTTTTCGCACGGTTCGCTGCATCCGCAAGCTCTTTTGCTTCTTGCAGCGCAATGGTTTGTTGCTGCGTTTGGGCAAAAAGTTCAGCTTGCTGAACCGCTACTCCTAATTGGCTACTGATTTGAGAGACAATCCGAATTTCTGCGTCTTTCCACTGGCGAGGAGCGATGTTTTGGTAAGCGGCTAGCAGGCCCCAAAGTTGATTGCCGCAGAAGATTGGAACGATAACATAGGCACGTGCTTGCAGTGTTTCGAGTAGTTCGAGGTAGCAAGCATCAAAATCAGCTGTATAAATATCGGGCACACAGCAAAAGTTGGTTTTTTCGCGGTAGAGTCCCCCCTCATTTGCTTGCAGGTAGGTGTCTTGAATGACGATTTCATTGCCGTCGAGCCGCTTGATAATGCAATCGGGTTGATCCACCGAAACTTTGGTCAGGATTACGTCGTCAGAGTGAAAGGGCACGATCGCGTTCCAATCTGGTCCAACCGATTCTGCGACGACGTTGCCGCTCCAATCTGGGTTAAAGCGGTAAATGAGGGTGCGATCGCACCGGATTGCCTGCCGGAGTTCAACCGTGGTTGTACTAAAAATATCATCCAGGTCTAAGCTCTGGCGCATGCGAAGAATAACGCGTGTCGTGGCGCGCTCTCGTTCTGCCATACGCTGCAATTCAGCATCGGCTGCAATCCGCTCCCGAATCTCCGTTTCGAGGGTGGTGTTGATATCAAGCAGTTCTGCTGTGCGCTCGTCTACTCGAAATTCGAGAGCTTCATAGGCGCGCCTACGGGCTAGCTCAGCCCACTGCCGCTCAAGCTCAGCGGCGGCTCGTGCTGCAAACACCCGAACGATCGCAGATTGGTTTTCATCGATTGTGAATGGCTGTGTATGCAGCAAACACAAATGCCCAATGACAAGGCCTGAGGCGTTTACTAAGGGCACACCCAGATAGCTCTCTGCTTTCAATTCTTTGACAAGCGCCGAGGTTGAAAACTGCGCTTGAAGATTGGCCGAGTATTGATGCACCTGCCCTCCCTGAACCACTGCTTCGCATGGATTGCCTGCAAGTGAGAGGGTTACGTTCTCAGCTAAAGCGCCATTGGCCCAGAAGGCTAGCGTTGTGAACTCGCCAGGGCGCTCGACTAAAATTTCCGACACGATTACGTAGGACACGTTGAGCGCGATCGCCAAATGCTGCACCAGCGCTGGAAAAAAATCGCTACCCGTGACAGAGGCAGTCCCTGTCACAATATTTTGCAAGGCGTCTTCCGCCCGTTGCCGCTCGACAATCTCTTGCTGAAGCTGCTTGTTAATGGTTTCAAGTGCGTCAGGCGTTTTCAACGCTAAAAACTGAGGCAGCAGGTTAACCAGCTGTAATGCCGTGTAGCAAGAGACGAGACCTGTCAACGCTCCCACAATACCCGACAGCCAGTAAGCGGGATACCACAATGTCCAAATATCCAGTAAGTGCCCGGTGCCGCACAGCACAATGAATGCCCCAAACATCACAAAGATATTGGAGAAGGGGATATCTTTACGCCTGCGGATAAAGTAGATGAGCATAGCTGGGATCGAGAAGTAGGCGATCGCAATCAATGCATCACTCACAACGTGCAGTCCGATCAAGGGCGTTTGCCATAAGTAGCACTGCCCATGCGGCATATAACGTTCAGGCGCAATCAGGTTTTGGAGCAATTCCAGCATCGTTACCCTGTTTTCTACACTAATAGCCTTAATAGCCCAGGTCGTACTTCGCTTTCAGTCTTTCCAACCCATTACTCTACTTTGAAGACTCGTGTTTACAAAGCGCATAACACGTCAATCTCGAAAGCTGTTTGAGCATCAGGATGAAATTTTAAAACTTTGACTCCAGCATATAAAGTTCTTGCGTGCCGTTAGAAACACTATGCTTTCGATTGCCATTATTACAATGATTTACCTTGCTTAAAGCCGTACGCAAAATTAATGGGTTTCAATGTCGAATATCTTTACTATGCCCAACCGCAACTAAAGTGATACGGCTTGGTCGTTTTAAGCCTGCTCTTGCTCTCCTCGTCAGTGCCAGCACCGTTCCTGGGGTGGCTCACGCAAGATGTGCTGTGAAGGCTCCGAATTTTATTAAAAATTTAGTGCGGCAGTACTGAAGTTGTGCTTGAAGCTCTTGAATGAGAACGTTGCTTTTGCAGTGAAGGATTCCAATATTTTTTAGCTAATAAATTAGCAAACCATGAACATACATCAATTTGGGATGGCGAACGTAGACATTAGGCTTTTTTGGCATTGCGATCGCGGGTAAGCAGCCCTTGAGAGGGACTGAGCAAGAGCGTCAGGAGCAGTAAACTAAAACTAAGCAGCACAATACAAGGACCTGATGGCACATTTAAATAATAGCTAGCATACATTCCACCAAGATTAGCAATTACACCCAGCAGCGCGCCTAGGCCCATCATCTGGTGCAGTTCCTTTACCAGTAAGTAAGCCGTTGTCCCTGGGCTCACCAGCATTGCGACCACTAGTACAACGCCTACCGTTTGCATACTCGCAATAATGGTAAGCGCGACAGCCGCCATCAAACCAAGATAAAGACCTTCGACCGGCAAGCCGATCGCCTGTGCACCCAATCGATCGAAGGTATAGAACAAGAGTTCTTTGTAAAACAATCGCACCAGTACCAGCACGATCGCAACAATCAGCGCTGTCCGCACAACATCTTGCTGTGTCACGCCTAAAATGTCGCCAAATAAAAAACTATCTAAATCTAGTTTGTTGCGTAAAAGGGTAATGAGCAAAATGCCCAGCGCAAAAAAACTACTGAAGACGATCGCCATTGCTGCATCGACTTTAATGCGCGTTTGAGACCGAATCCAGGCAATCATCAAGGCACTGATTAGACCCGATACAAAGGCACCCACCAAAATATTAATCCGTAGAAAAAACGCGATCGCCAACCCCGGCAGCACAGAATGCGCCATTACATCGCCCAGCAACGACATCCGCTGCACAATCAGGTAAGTGCCAATCACAGGACACAAAATTCCAATCAAAATGCCGACAGCTAAGGCATTGCGCATAAATTCAAAGCTGAGCGGTTCCAAGAGCCAGTTGAGCATGGGAGAGGGATGGGGTGTGGGGGATGGGGGATGGGGTGTAGGGGATAGGGTGTAGGGGATGGGATCAACAAAAAAAGTTGCTTTCCAATGAGTCGTGAAAGTGTGGGAGTTGGGGTGGAATGCCATACGCCAGTTGAATGTTCTGCTGGGTCATGACTTCTTGTGGGGCACCTTGGGCGATCAGGCGTTGATTCAGCAGCAGTAACTGGTCATAGTGATCTAAAATACCGCCCCACTCGTGGCCGCTAATGAGGAGGGTTTTGCCCTGCGCTTTGAGGTCATCGTAGATTTGAAAGATTAAGGCTTCAGTTTTTTTGTCTATGGCGGCGAGGGGTTCATCGAGCAAGAGCAGATCAGCTTGTTGAGCGATCGCCCGCGCCAGAAAGACCCGTTGTTGCTGCCCACCCGAAAGCGATCCAATGGGACGATCACGCAGGGGCAGTAAATCAACCTGCTCCAGTGCTTCTTTGACCATCTCTCGTGACTGACGGCTGGGTGAGCGGAACCATCCTGCATGGGTCGTCCGTGCCATCATTACGACTCCCCAGACGGTGACGGGGTAATCCCAATCAATCTGCGATCGCTGAGGCACGTAAGCAACCCGTTGGCGCTGACGCTTCAGAAGCTCACCCTGGTAAAGCACCTGCCCTTGCGCAACCGGAATCAACCCCAGGAGTGCCTTGATCAGCGTACTCTTGCCTGCCCCATTGGGACCAATTAACCCCACCAGCGCTCCATCGGGCAATTTGAAGTCGATCTCCTCCAATGCTTGCACCTGGCGGTAATTGACACTGAGATGCTGAACCTGTAGCATGGCAACTTGATTGGAATGAGAATCATTTTCATAAACATACAGGAAGCCTCATGCTGTGTAAACCAACGCTGGATCAATGGCTGCGTCAACGAAGGCCATGTCAATGGGTTCCAGTCCTTGGCATTGCGGCACTGTCGCTACTGAGTGGGCTAAGCAGTTGTACCTCTACACCTGTATCTCAGTCTGGTAGCCCAATGGCTGAGTCTAATAGTCCAACAGCTGAATCTGGAAATTCAACGGCAGAGCGCGATCGTCCCCTTGTAGTGGCTACCAACACTGTTTTATGTGACCTGACCCGACAAATTGCTGCCGCTACCGTAAGGCTTAAATGTTTAATCGATGCGGGTTCTGACCCTCATGAATACAAGCCTAAACCGGATGATATCAAGGCGATCGAGCAAGCAAAGCTGATCCTTTACGGTGGCTACAACTTTGAACCCGAACTCATTCGTCTGATTACGGCAAGCTCAAACGCCACTCCCAGAATTGCCGTAGATGAGGTTGCGGTGCCATCTCCCCAGTCGTTTGAAGAAAACGGCAAACCAGAACCCGATCCGCACGTGTTTCACAATGCTGCAAACGGTGCCCAACTGGCCGCTGTGATTGGCAAAAACTTGACGCAGTTGGAGCCCAAGCAAGCGTCGCTCTACGCTACCAATACGAAAAAAGTGACGGATGAGCTAACCCAAATCCATACCTGGATCAAAGCTGAGATTGCTACGATTCCTGCTGCCCAACGAAAACTGGTGACGACTCACGATGCACTTGGTTACTATGCCAAAGCGTATGGCATTCCCATCATCGGGGCACTACAAGGTGTGAGTACTGACGAAAAAGCGACGCCGACGCGGATCAAAACATTAGTCACCGAAATCACATCAGCCAGTGTCCCGACGATCTTTGCTGAAACTACCATCAACCCCCAGTTGATCGAAACGGTCGCCAAAGAGGCCAAGGTTAAAATTGCCGATCGCGAGCTGTTTACCGATGGTCTTGGTGAACCAGGGAGCGATGGCGATACCTATCAAAAGCTTTTAATTGCCAATACAAAAACGATCGTCGAAGGCTTGGGAGGCAAGTACAGCCCGTTCTCGGCGCGTTGAGTTGATAGGGGTAGAGGCAGAGGGAGGAAGCAGGGGGGCGGGGGAAGCAGGGGAGGCAGAGGAAGCAGAGGAAGCAGGGGAGGCGGGGAAGCAGGGGAAGCAGGGGAGGCGGGGGAAGCAGGGGAAAGAGCTGACCATTGGTGGGTGTCTGCTGACTGTTGACATAAATCAAGCTCAATTGGTCTGTTTTGGCTGTTAATGACTCAATTTCAATCTCCCTCATTTGCCATATCGATGATCTCATTGCAACTGGGCAACCTAAGGAAGTAGAGCAGGCTGGTTCATGCTTGCTTCGTTATTCAGCCTTGGGACGCAACACAACCCTATGTCTGTGCAAAAGATCCAGCTTGAAGTCCTCCAGAAGATTCGGCAGCATATCCAACACGGCTTTGCCTTACCCGACTCTGAAAACCATCCGCGATCGTGGTCTGCTTTTGCAAACGAAGCAGAGATCCCAGAACCTGACTCGCTCAGTGATTTGGGTGATCTCTTCAATTTCGGCAGTCCGATCGAAGAAGCTACCCATGCACCCAATACCCGGGGTGAATGGTTTATTAGCGCTGCGAATCCGGGAACTGTGTTGATGAAGCTTCCTGGGCTGCAACTCAAGCCCCAAATGCGGTTAGTGAGTTATTTGCACCGACAGCCCGATGATGGAGTTGGTGTGGTGTGGGCTGTCCCAGAGGCGCTCAGCACAACGGCTCAACTGGAGAATGCACTGGCTGCTAGTGGCGATCGCACCCATCCGCCCCATCCAGAGGGCGCGTTACCACACGTGATGGAGGCAATTGAGGGCGATCGCTCCCCAGCTTCTTTTATCATTGCGTCTTTGTTGCGGCGAGAACTGGGGGAGTTTGGACGCTTAGGCAAAGCGTGCAATTGGTCGCACCATCGGCTTATTGGGACTATACCCGCTCAGGTGCAGTGGCAGTGGAAGGTGGAAACGCCGAAAGACCTGTCGCCCAAAGTGCTGATGTTTCCCGATGGTAGAGCGGCGATCGAATTTTTTAGCTGCCGTGTTGTGCCACCCGTTGCCCTGTTCCAACACATCGACCAATATTCTAACCAGCAATATAAGGCAACTGTGTTAGACCGCGCGATCGCGATCGGGCAACGAGCTTAAGCGCTATCAAAGCAGATTGATTCGCTAAAATCAGTTCATCAACTGGCGCTGTCACCTCACCACAATGACCACTTTGCTTTACCCGCCGACTCCTGGCGAAGAACAACGGGTTGTCTTGCCCAGCGTGACATGGCAACAGTATGAAAGCCTCTTGACAGCGTTAGGAGACTACCCTGGTTTGCGGCTCATTTATCTAGAGGGGACGTTAGAAATTTTTATGCCCTCTCCAGAGCACGAACTGATCAAAAAGGTGATTGCAAGGCTGTTGGAACGGTATGCAGAAGAGGTAGATGTTCCCTTACATGGCTATGGCTCGACCACATTTCGGCGCGAAGCCAAAGCAAGAGGGTTGGAGCCAGACGAATGCTATTGCGTTGATACTTTAAAGGAGCTACCCGACCTGGCGATCGAAGTGAACTTGACCAGCGGGGGAATCGACAAACTTGCCGTTTATAAGGGTCTAGAAGTTCCAGAAGTGCTCATCTGGCAAAACAACCAACTTACTCTTTACGACCTTCGCGGCGATACCTATCAAGAAAGTACCAGGAGCCAATTTTTCCCTACTTTAGATCTGCAACTGCTAGCACAATACGTTCGCCCTCAAGAGCAACCGCAAGCGATCAAAGCTTTTTTGCAAGCACTGCGATCGCAGCCGCAATCAAGGTTAGATTAACTGAAAGCACGCATGCGTTCGTTCGCTAGGATTTTTCAAACTGCCCCATCGGACCAAGTCGAATCGTGATTAACTCTACGTCGGTCAATGCTTCGTGCGGTCCCTGTCTTGTTCCTTCTGGCGTTGTCCAAAAACACCCAGCTTCACAGATGCGATCGCCTGTCTTGAGGCGACCCGAAACGACAAAGACATACTCATCAGCGGGATGGGTATGCACTGGAATAATGGTTCCTTGCTTCATCTTTAAGCGATGAATTGATCCCTGCAGTACAGGTTCAGCTAGCACGACCCAACTCACTCCTGGTAGTGCCTCTAAATCCACAAATTGCTGGGTGGAGAAGTCTTGAAACGTTTGAGTCATCGAGCTTGCTCCTCTAAATTCGCTCCTCTAGAAATTCCAGTCTAATGCGAATCATGAGTCGATCGGTTTACGACGGCAACCAATCAGGCACAGTGGCGTTGATCGTGCTTTCGCTTACTGTGGCTGAACGGATGAGCGAGTAGGATCGGTGCAGCGAATGGCAATGTCAGCTGTTCGGGGTTGTGCTCTGAGTAAAGAGAAAAAGGTCGTGTTGTTGAAGCTGCGGGGGTCGATGCGCGATCGGGAGCGATCGACGGCTTTATGGGTAGTGATCCGCTCATCGGCAACGCCAGTTTTGGCGACCAACCAGGCCAGTGAGCTGTATTGAGCCTGTGTATAGCCACTGTGGGTATAGCCGTTGTGGTTGCCGTCGTAAGGTGTTTCCAGCGAGATGTGATAAGCAAAATTATTGACGGAGCCTGGAAAGGACGGATGTGTCTTGACTAATTCCAGTCCATTGGCACCCATAAAGGCGGAATTGCCTGCTCCAAAGGCTCGTTTATCGGGGGGGACCAGATAAACAAGGGTGCCATCTCGCTTAATCAGCGTGTGATAGCTCACCTGATCGTCATCATTGCGATGAAAGGCTTGGAACATGCCGAGGGCGCTGCTGGCAGAGCCAACGGTTTCGTGCAGCACAATGATGGGTTCCAGATCCGCAGGGTTGCCGTTGATGTCGTTGAGAAAGCGATCGCCGTAGTTCGATGGATCGATAAAGGCAACTTGCTCTCTGGGCGTATACCCGGTATCTGCCTGAGCCGTGTCTAATGCCCCTTTATCGCCTGTTTGCGTGGCAACTTTCGACGCTTGCCGGAACCGGGAAAGATCAAACGCACCGCTGGCAAGCAATTGGGCACGACGCTTTAACATTGCTTGAGTGCGGGCTTGAACGCTACCTTTGTCTGGCTGTAGGGCACAGGCAGTAGAGGCAGGCTCTGGCTGCGGTATGGCAGGCTGTGTACCAGGAGCAACGGGCAGTGGCACGGTTGGCACAGTATCGGCACTTTGAGCCAGGGTCAGTTGGCTACGACCAGAGTTGATGACGCCGATAAACGTCGTCAGGCACAAAACAACGGCAATAACGGTGGACAGCAGTTTTCGGTTCATATGCATTCGGAGTCGGCATGTTTAGTGCAGCAATGCCCGGATCAAATCGTACCCGTTCATGGGCGTGAGGCCGATTGACTGGACGGTATAGTAACGCTAACGGGATCTTCGATCGCGCCCAGCAGTTTCAGCGTGTCTTTTTGGGCGATCGTGAGTCCCGTTACGCCTGTAATCTTTGCACCCTCATACGGTCGTTGCACCCTCAACGTTTCCAGGCAAGCCGCCGTTTTATCCCATAGTTTAACGGTGCCATCCTGACTACAACTTGCGAGCAGTTTACCATCAGGGCTATAGGCAAGAAAGCGCACCCAATTTTGATGTCCCTGCAAAGTTTGGATGAGGGGCGGATGAGGCAGGGGAGAGTCTGGTTGAAGCAAGGTTGGCGGTTGCCCGCTCATGGCCGAAACATCCCACAGTTTGATGATGCCATCGCCGCCGCTACTGGCAAGAACGCCCCCATCTGGACTAAAGGTAACGGTCAGTACCAGGCTGGAGTGTGCCTGAAACGTTTGTAACCAGTCACCCGTTTTAGCATCCCACACAAAAATGATGCCGTCGGACCCACCACTTGCCAGCAACAGCCCATCAGGGCTAAACGCAATGCAGCGAATCCAACTGGTGTGACCGTGTAGCGTGCTGAGAGATTGCACTGTCAATGGCAATGGTTTACCGGATTCATGGGGCAGTGCAGCGTCAGTTGCGATCGTCCACAGGCGAATGGTCTGATCCTGGCTACCCGTCGCCAGGAGATGCTGCCCTTCCAGTGGCGATCGCGGCGCAAACGCCACGGCACACACCCCACTCTCATGCCCATGCAAACATTGCAGCTCATAGCCCGATCGGTGCCAGAGGCGAATCGTACTGTCCAGGCTACCGCTGGCAAGTAATTGACCATCCGGGCTGAAGGCGACAGACCAAACGGCGTGAGTGTGACCTGTTAGGGTGTGGGGTGTGGGGTGTGGGGTGTTGCCGAGCGACTGGCTTTCCCTGTGCAACTGGCTATGGAGGGTTGGTTGCCCCCACAGGCGGACGGTGCTATCTTCGCTGCCGCTGGCGATCGTGGCACCATCGGGACTCACGGCAACAGACCAAATCCAACTAGTGTGACCGATGAGGGTATGGGGTGTGGGGTATGGGATGTAGGGCAGTTCTTCGTCCTGTTGGGTGTTGCCTGCAAGCTGCCAGAGCCGGATGGCTCGATCTTGTCCACCGCTCACGAGGGTTTGACTGTCGGGGCTGAAGGCAATTGACCAGACGCCGCTGTTGTAGCCTTGCAGCAGCCTTAGACACTGGCTAGTACGGCTATCCCAAAGGCGCACAGATTGGTCTTCGCTACCACTGGCTAACAGACAACCATCGGGACTAACCGCAACAGCGGAAATCCAACTGGTATGCCCCTGTAAGACTCGAAGACAGTCCCCACTCTCATTCCAGAGCCTGACTGTACGATCGTCACTGCCACTCACGAGGCAAACACCACTCGTTCGATCGCCTGTAGAGGCCGCAAAGGCAATCGATCGTACAGCTTCGGCATGCCCCTTCAGGGTTTTGATACAGGTCTGCGTTGCCATATCCCAGAGCTTGATCGTGCGATCGCTGCTGCTGCTTGCCAACGTCTTGCCGTCCGCACTAAAGGCAATCGACCAGACCCAATCAGCATGACCGGTGAGGGTGAGAGTGAGGGGGATGGGGTGTAGGGGATGGGGTGTAGGGGATGGGGTGTAGGGGATGGGTATAGTTGTGAGTAGCACTAGCTCCGAAGGAGCCACTTCATGATTGCGCCGCTTCGCTAGAGAGTTTTGAGTTAGAGATTCTAGGCGTTCGTCTGCTTCCCCTGCTTCCCCTGCTTCCCCTGCCCCCTCTGCTTCTCCCTTCTGCCTCCTCCCTCCTGCCTCCTCCCCTATCTCCTGTCCCCCATCCCCTATTCCCTGTAGCCCCGATACATCCCATAGTTTGATCGTGCGATCGTAACTTCCACTGGCCAAAAAACGACCATCGGGGCTAAATGCGACGGAGTGGACTTCATCTTTATGATCTGTGAGAACGGCCGTCAACGCACCCGTGGCCACGTTCCAGATTCTGACTTGAGGATCTTCGTTACCGCTTGCGAGATATGTACCAGTTGGGTCAAACGCCAGCGAAAAAACGCGACTGGTATATCCCTTGAGCGTTCGTACACAGTCGCCCGTTTGCACATCCCACAGATGGATGGTGCCATTGGCGCTACTGGCAAACAGTTGATTGTCTGGGCTGAAGGCAACCGACCATGCCCAGCCATCTTTCGCTTTGCAGGTGAGCAGCTTTTTGCCATCGGCAACGCGCCAGAGATGCACTTCGTAGCTGATATCGCTGGCTGCTAGCAGCTTGCCATCGGGACTAAAGGCAACCGCCAAGATTTGGCTAAACGTTTCAGTAAAGACCGATTTACTGAGATCAGAGTAGGAGAAATCGGTGCCGTGCAGGTTAACCTTCTGGAGATAGGCTTGCCAGATGGTGAGATGAGAAAAGTCTCGATCGCGCAAGGTACCCACAGTGCGGTTGCTGAACAGGCGATCGCTCATCCCTCGATCACCCGCTTGGCCATCCACTGATTCCCGCTGAAGCTGACAGAGCAAATTGATGACATTACCGCCCATATAGCCGCTCGTATGGGGCACCTGTCCCCGCAGCTGTTCAAGTAACTGCATCAGGCAACGATCCAGTTCGGCCCGGCTCCTGGTTTGCAGCAGACGATCGGCGATCGGCCTCAGCAGTAGGCGGATCTGCGTCTCGCGCACGTAATCTTTGGCTTGAGCCTTGATCAATGCATGTGATTGCAGCAACGGTGGAGGGAAAAGTTTTGAGTTTTGAGTTTTGAGTTTTGAGTTTTGAGTAGAGCTTTGCCCCGCTACGCTAGTGAGCTTATTTTCCCCTTCTGCCTCCTGCCTTCTGCCTTCTGCCTCTTCACCCGCCACTCTCTCAATCTCCCCACACACGCCTTCGATCAAGCGCTCTGTGATGTATTCCATCACCACGGGTTGCAGGGTAAAAAGATTGCCATTTTTTTCAATGAGTGAGCGGCGTTCCAGAGCCGTAAGGGTTTCGAGCAGTTGGGCAGGAGTCACGGGTGGCTGACAGTCGGCCTGCAACTCAGCAAAGCGAATCGGCTCCCGATTGATCGCAAGCCAAAACATCACCTGTTGCTCCAGATCGGACAGACGACCAACTTGACGCCCCAGTAGATCGCGAATGTCGCCAAAGACGGAACTACCCTGCTGCGAAAAGTCCAAAAATTGGGCCAAATTCCCATCGAAAAAGTCGGCGATCGCAGTAGCGACAATTTTCAGCGCTAGCGGGTTGCCTGCATAGTGATCAACCAGTTGTTGCCATTCGGCGGCAGACCCAGAAAACGTGCCTTTTACGCTAAACAATTCACGCCCGATCGCAGGGGGTAAACCCGTTAACTGAAGCGATCGGACGGGTAGGCTATCACCCTCTTTAGGGGCTAACCCTTTCGGCTTTTCGCGGCTGGTAATGAGTAAGCAGCTTTGATGCGGCGTTTCGCCTACACACCGGAGAAGCTGCCCGTAGCCCTCGTAGCCTGGTTGGTAGCCACCATCACGATCGCCCGACTGCATTACCGTTTCAGCATTATCCAGAATGAGCAAACAGCGATGAGCACGCAAATAATGGAGGAGCTGTAAGATTTGTTTATCTAGTGTCTCGGTGTCCGATAGCAGTGATTGCGTCTGCTGATCTGCCACAAAATGAATGAGATCATTGAGCAAATTGCGAATCGGTGGGGCGTTACGGAGCGATCGCCAAATGACATACTCAAAGCTGCCTTGAATCTGCTTTGCTAGCCGTACCGAGAGCGACGTTTTGCCAATGCCACCCATGCCAAATAGGCCCACCAGGCGGCAACGGTCTTCAAGTATCCAGCGCTCTAGGGTCGTGAGTTCGGCTAAGCGCCCATAGAAAACTGACACATCGCTGGCTTCACCCCAGTCTTGGTGGGAGGTAGGAAATGGGGGCTCAGGTGTTGGGTGAGCAGGCAACAGTGCCCCTTCTGCCTTCTGTCTTCTGCTTTCTGCCTCTTGCCTTCCGACTCCTTCTCGATTGGCATACCGTTTCAGCACGACCTGGAGGTTGCTCTTGCTTACCCGTTCGCCTAGCGCGTCTGAAAGTACTTGCCAGAGCTGAGAGCCCGTTTGTTTGATGTAGCCAACTTCGTAACCCGTCTGCTTCGCAATTTCTTGATACGACAAGTCATCCCACGCTTGCCGAAACACGATCGCCTGTAGTCGCCCTAACCGTTCGTCGCGTAGCGCTTTCTCAACAATTCCGAGTGCTGCATCAGCATCCATACGTAAAAGGTAAGCAAAAGCTACAAAAGTAAACAATCTATCACTGTCTTACCGTCAGAGCCTTAGCCATCACAAAAGTTCGTAGTTGGTATGGCAAACGCCACGCTTGTAAGCAAGAGGCTCCCCTTAGCCTGGTCAAGGCAGCTTGCCTCACGAAGGCGGTTTTGGCTGGTAGAGTATTGATACAAAACGCGGGAACCCTAATCAGAGGTTCGATCTAGCTTTGCTTAGAGACTAATCATATGGGTTCCCAAACGGGGGCTTTGTCATACTCATGACATTCTTCTTACTTTATACGCACCTCTGGCGCACCTTGCCGAAACAGCTAAATGTCACATCTGGCACATTTTGAGTTTTTTTTTTCTCATAGGCTGACAGACATCTTGCTACTGCTGGCAAGGAGCCGCGCTGCGATCTCACCGATCCCCTTCACTTCACAATTGCCCACTACTCAATCTTTGTGACTGCCTTCATTCTTAGTTTTTCAGGAGAATTAAAACGTGAGTACGAGAAGACCTCTCTATATTCCCCGTCGTCAAGTCATTCGGGGGCTGATGGCAACCGCCGCTTTTGGGGCAACGTCTAAGCTATGGACGGGCTGTTCTTCTGCACCTCCTGAAACACAAGCGAGTAGCGGTGGTGCAGCCAGTCCCGTTTCAGATAAACCGATCGTGATTGGGTTTATCTACAACGCGCCCAAGGATGACTACGGCTGGAACCAGGCGCAGGCAAAAGGAGCCGCTGCGATCGCCTCGATTCCTGGTATCAAAATCGTCGAGCAGGAAAGCGTCCCTGAAACTAAAGAGGTTCAGGAAGTGATGCGCAACATGATTGACCAAAACGGCGCTACGGTTATTGTGCCGACCTCCTTTGGTTACTTTGACCCCCACGTGCTGGCTGTCGCTAAAGATTACCCAGACGTGCAGTTCTTCCACTCCGGAACCCTCTGGAAAGAAGGCTTGCCCAAGAATGTCGGCAGCTATTTCGCCTTGATTGATGAAGGGCAATACCTGGCTGGACGCATTGCCGCTCAAACCACGAAGACTGGGAAGCTTGGTTTTGTTGGCGCTAAGCCCATCAACCCCGTTCTACGGAATATCAATAGCTTTATCCTGGGCGCACGCAGCGTGAAGCCCGACCTTAAAGTGCAGGTCATCTTTACGGGCGACTGGGCACTGCCTGTGAAGGAAGCAGAAGCGACAAACTCGCTGGCAGACCAGGGGATTGATGTGGTGGGTGTGCATGTCGATAGTCCCAAGGTAGTGATTGAAACGGCTGAAAAACGCGGCATCTTCTCAAGCGGTCTCCATTCAGACCAGTCGGCTCTAGCACCCAAGGGCTACCTGACTGGCACCATGTATAACTGGGGCACGATCCACAAAAAGTATGTGGAGTTACTCAAATCAGGCAAAACCTTGATGAATGGTGGCATTCCTCATCAGGTGATTGGTGGCCTCAAGGAGGACTACATCAGCCTGGCGACGTTTGGCCCAGCTGTTTCCGATGCCGCCAAGAAAGATGTAGACGCGACGAAGGCGAAGATCGTCGATGGATCGGTGACCGTCTACAAAGGCGCAATTAAGGACAACACAGGTGCCGTGAAGATTCCGGCAGGCACAAGCTATAAAGTGACGGATGCAGAGCCGACTCAGATTAACTGGCTGGCAGAAGGCGTGATTGGGAAGGTGAGCTAACTATGGCACTTAGTCGTTCTAACTGGCGATCGACCGCTGAAGCGATTTGCATTCCGCTGGGTGCGCTGATCGTAGCATTGGTCATTTTTGGCGTCTTCTGCGCCATCTGCGGTAAAAATCCGTTTGATATCTACGGAGCCATTTACAAATCAGCGTTTGGCAACTGGCGATCGTTCCAGGGCACTCTGCTACGTGCCGCACCGTTGATGCTCACGGCTCTTTGTACAGCGCTTCCTGCTCGCCTCGGTCTGATGATCATTGGCAACGAGGGCGCACTGGTGATGGGTGGCATTGGCGCAACCATTTTTGGGTTGTTGCTGTCCTATGGCAACCTGCTGCCGGGTGCTGACCACATGCAAAATCTTTTGGGGCTACCCCCGCTGGTGGTGCAACTGGGAATGGCGCTAGGAGGCATTTTGTTTGGTGGGGTTTGGATTGCGATTGTCGGTGCTCTGCGGCACTATCGCGCGGTGAATGAAACCATCAGCAGCTTGCTCATGAACTACATCGCGATCGCCCTCCTCAACCACCTGGTTGAAGGGCCGATGAAAGACCCGGCATCGCTCAACAAGCCTTCCAGCTTCCCCATTCCCGATGTCTACAAGATTGGGAATATCCTCTCAACACGGATTCACTACGGGTTGATCTACGGCATCATTGCCTGCGTCATTGCCTACTTCTTAATTCAGCACACTACCTTTGGGTTTGCGGCTCGTACAGCCGGTGGCAATATCAAAGCTGCGCGGATTGCAGGACTGCCAGTGGGTAAGCTGACAATCATCATTTGTTTCCTGGCTGGTTCCTGTGCCGGTCTGGCAGGCATGGTAGAGGTGGCAGCCGTACAGGGTCAGGCAAACGCGTCGATCGTCGCAGGCTATGGCTATGCCGGTATCCTGGTTGCGTTTGTGGCCCGCTACAATCCACTGGCGGCAGCGCTCGTTGCGGTCTTGCTCGGTGGCATCATTGCCAGTGGTGGGGCACTCCAGCGTTCTTTCAACATGCCTGATGCAACCGTGCTGGTGTTTCAAGGCATTGTCTTCATCGTCGTCCTTTACAGCGAATCGCTCTACGGCCGCTTGAAGATCTTTAAGGAGCCGGAGTTAACGAGTATTCCACCCGCTACAACGACAGCGGCTACTGTCTAGAGAGAAGGTCTGAAGGCTAAAGGCTAAAAAATTTAGCCTTCATCTTTTAGCCTTTCTTTCTCATTTCATTAACCTTGTTTGGAGAATCGTTATGGCAACTGAGGCATTAGGCGCATGGGGTGTCGTACTCGGTATTTTCGCTGGCACACTGCGGGGGAGTGCGCCCTTTTTATTCGTCAGTCTGGGCGAATGCCTGACCGAGAAGAGCGGCAAAATCAACCTGGGACTTGAAGGCACGTTGCTGACCGGGGCAATGAGTGCTTATGCCGTGTCGTACCTGCTGCAAGACAAGGTGGGTGCAGTGGTGTCTCCCTGGATTGGCGTTTTGGTCGCAGGCATTGCTGGTATGGGGTTGGGCTTTATTCACGCATGGCTTTCCCAGCAGCCAAAAGTGAATGACATTGCGGTTGGCATCGCCATGATTATTTTTGGTAGCGGCATTGCCTTCTTTTTAGGCAAACCCTTTATTCAACCAAAGGCTCCACCCTTGCCCACGATCGACCTGGGCAACTGGAGTTCCATCCCGGCGGTGCAGTCAGCCCTTAAGATCAGTCCGTTATTTATTCTGGGTGTGGCGATCGCACCGCTCATGTTCTGGTTCTTCAAATCAACCCGCTGGGGCTTATTCATCCGGGCCGTGGGCGACAGTCCTGATGCCGCACTGGCCATGGGGGTTTCCATTTCTAAGGTGAGAATGCTTTGCATCGTTGCGGGTAGCTTTCTGGCGGGCATTGGAGGGGCTTGTCTCTCCTTGTACTACCCAGGGCTTTGGTCTGAGAGCATCTCTAGCGGTCAGGGCTTGATGGCGGTCGCACTGGTGATTTTCGCCCGGTGGAATCCCATTCAGTGTTTGTGGGCTTCTCTCTTCTTTGGTGGCGCACAGGCGGTTGGCCCTGCCCTGCAATCGGTGGGCATCGAGCAAGGTCGTTATCTGTTCAACGCCGCTCCGTACGTTCTGACGTTGCTCATTATGATCATCACCTGCTCGCCGAAAAAGACTCTCTCTGGGGCTCCGGGGGCACTCGGTACCATCAGCGGTTGATTGAAGCTTGGCGCTTGGGGTGGCCTGAATGGGATTGCTAGATCGCGATCGTTCCAGTCAAGGAGACCGAACTTGCCAAGTAGACTCTTTCAACGCGATCGCCCCTCTTACTCTCGCTCGGAAACTTGAGCCTTTAGCCATCCTCTAACGCATCGACCAAAGCTCACGACTCTAAACGCATCGCTCTACGCATTCATTCAAATGTCCCCTCAGGAGGCAGCATGACAGAAGTTGCAAATCCACTCACGCACAGTTCAACCAATAATGCTCATGCGCTCACGGGGCCGCCAGAGCTTGAGGTGGTCAACATGACCAAGCGGTTTGGCACCTTCACCGCGCTGGAAAATGTTTCCATGAAGCTTAAGCCTGGTACCTTTCATGCCCTGCTGGGAGAAAACGGTGCGGGTAAAAGCACCCTTGTGAAATGCATCATGGGCTTTTATACCCCTACATCAGGCGAGGTGCTGATTGATGGCAAGGTGCGATCAATCAGCAGTCCGCGCGATGCGCATACCTATGGCATCGGCATGGTCTACCAGCACTTCACATCCGTACCAGCCATGACGGTTGCTGAAAACCTGGTGCTCTCTCGCTTTGACAACACTAACCTCATCAACTGGAAAAAGGAGTTTGAGGAACTTTCCGCCTTTATGGAGACCGCACCGTTCAAGGTGCCCCTTGACCTACTGATTGGACAACTGGCGGCTGGGCAAAAGCAAAAGCTGGAAATCCTCAAGCAACTCTATCTGCAAAGCAAAATCCTCATCCTGGATGAACCGACCTCCGTTCTCACCCCAGCCGAGGCAGATGAGGTGTTGGGCTTGATTCGAGAGCAGGTCACAGATGGCAAGCTGAGCGTCTTGATGATCAGCCACAAGTTTCGTGAGATCACCGCCTTTACCGACGAAATCACCGTGCTGCGCAAGGGTAAGTTTGCAGGCAGCGGCACGGTGAAAGATATGACCGTTTCTGCAATGGCAGAAATGATGATGGGTGAGAAGCGGGAACCGCAGAAGGTTGAGAAAACGATTCACGGCGAACCGAAACCCATCCTGCAAATCAAAGGCATTCACGCCAACAAGGATAATGGCCTAGAGGCCGTTGGCGGCGTGAATCTAACGGTTCACAGTGGCGAGGTCGTTGGTATCGCGGGCATCTCTGGCAACGGTCAGCGCGAATTGGTGGAAGTATTGGCCGGTCAGCGTCCAGCCACCGCAGGCGAAGTGGTAGTCAACGGTGAAGTCTACACCATGACTCGTGCTGAGATGTACCGTCATCGTGTGTTCGTGCTGCCGGAAGAACCCCTCCGCAATGCGTGTGTCGCGCACATGAGCGTGGCTGAAAACCTGGCTCTAAGAACCTTTGATCGCCCACCCCAGGCAAAAGGCATTTTGCTGATCTTCAAAGCCATCCGCGAAATGGCAGTCGGCTTGATCAGTTCCTTCAAAATCAAAACCCCATCCCCCGATACGCCTGTTGGCAACCTCTCCGGTGGTAACGTCCAGCGTACAGTCCTGGCACGGGAACTGTCCGAAGACCATATCAAGCTGCTGATTGCGGCCAACCCCTGCTTTGGTCTGGACTTCGCGATGGTGGACTACATCCACGGGCAAATTCTCGAAGCTCGCAATAGAGGTGTTGCCGTGTTGCTAGTCAGCGAAGATTTGGATGAACTACTCAAGCTCTCCGATCGCATCTTCGTCATCAGTGGCGGCACCTTTGCCTACGAAAGCAAGATTGAAGACGCAGACTTTGCTGCGATCGGTCAAAGCATGGCAGGACACTAGGGGAAAGGATAAAGGAGAAAGGCTGAAGGATAAAAAGTTTATTTAGCTTTCAGCCTTTCTCCTGCTTTTACTTTTTTGACGCAGCTTGTGAAGATGGCGTTCAGTTCACTTGCCTCCTTGATCAATCTATTCACTTGAGTTTCTTTAATGGTGTTTGATTCAGTTAGAAGTTCTAGCCAGTAGGTTGTTTCTTCTAGCTCTTGAAGCCCAACCTCAATTTTGCTGACAAACTCTGCTTTCGAGCGGCTACGGCTTGCCTCTCGGTAGTGGGCACCTACAGATGTTCCGCTTCTCAATACTTGCTTTCCCATCACCTGTGCCTCTGTCGTTTTGGGTAAAGCGCAATACAGTTTAACGATTTTTAGAGCAAACTCTTTGGTTCATTGCTTCAAATCATCATTCATTCAAACCTTAACTATTTTCTGTAATGTGGTTTATTCAATGTTTCCCATTTCAACGCCTTGTTTAACTCCTTCTTTTTATCCTTTAGCCTTCTTTTTTATCCTTTAGCCTTCATCCTTTAGCCTTATGACTTCAATTTCTGCCCAGCCTTACGATTACGAACTGCCCACTACTAGCAACGTTGCGTTGATTGTGATTGACATGCAGCGAGACTTTATGGAATTGGGTGGTTTTGGCGATATCTTAGGAAATAATGTTAGTTTGCTGCGAGCGATCGTGCCTACACTCAAACAATTAATTGAAGGCTTCCGTGCGTTAGAACTGCCGATTTTTCACACCATTGAGTGCCATCAACCGGATCTTTCCGATTGTCCTCCTTCTAAAATTAAGCGGGGTAAAGGTGAGTTAACGATCGGCAGCGAAGGCCCAATGGGGCGCATTCTCATCAAAGGGGAACCCGGCAACGGCATCATTCCCGAACTAGCTCCTCTGCCCAATGAAACGGTCATTTATAAGCCCGGAAAAGGTGCTTTTTATGCAACTGAATTGGAAACAATGCTGAAAGCCAAAAACATTACGCATTTGTTTATTACAGGCGTGACGACTGAAGTGTGTGTGCAAACCACTATGCGCGAAGCGAACGATCGTGGCTACGAATGCGTCATGGTTGAGGACTGCACCGAAAGCTACTTCCCAGAATTCAAACAATCAACGCTAGCAATGGTGCGTGCTCAAGGCGGCATCGTCGGCTGGACAGCAACCGCTGCGGACGTGCTCAAAGGCCTAGAAGCCTGGAAACCTTCGGAAGTGCTGGTTTAGCAGCAGTCAACTATCAGCCGTCAACCGTAACTCAAAACTCATAACTCGAAACTCATAACTCCCGCTCCCCTTGCTTCCCCCGCATCCTCTGCTCTCTCCTCGCCTCATTCCCTTTATGATGAGCTAGATCGACTTATCGTTTCTGCCACTTACGTCGAAATGCTCAAAGGGATGCTGAAGGATCGGAGTCTACTGTTACAGCGGTTCACGCCTTACCTTTTTTTGTTGCCTGCTCTGGTAGTGCTTACCCTGACGGTGTTTTATCCGGCGTTGCAGGCATTCTATCTGAGCTTTACGCGCTATGACTTTGACTTAACTCAACCGCCTGTGTGGATCGGGTTGAAGAATTTTCAGCGGCTGTGGGGCGATCGCGTCTTTTGGGAGACCTTTCGCAATACGGTTCTGTACCTCGTCGGCGTTGTGCCCCTTCTGGTCGCGCTCCCACTGGGGATGGCGATTCTGGTCAACCAAAAGCTGCGCGGCATGCGCTGGTTTCGGGTGGCGTACTATACCCCAGTTGTGATTTCGATGGTGGTTGCGGGCATTGCCTGGAAATGGCTCTACGCCGATAATGGCTTGCTCAACCAATTGCTGAAGCTTGTAGGCATCCCGGCAGGTATTCCCTGGCTCACCAGTCCAAATTGGGCGATTTTCAGCGTGATGGTAGTCACTATCTGGAAAGGTTTGGGCTACTACATGGTGATTTATCTGGCAGGCTTGCAGGCTATCCCAGAAGATTTATACGAAGCAGCGGCGATCGACGGTTCCGATGGCATCAAAAAACATTGGGACATCACGATTCCGTTGATGCAGCCTTATATCCTCTTAGTCGCAGTAATTTCGGCCATCTCAGCCACGAAAGTGTTTGAAGAGGTCTACATTATGACTCAAGGTGGCCCACGTAATAGCTCGAAGACGATCGTCTATTACGTCTACGAACAAGCTTTCCAAGATTTAGAAATGAGCTATGCCTGCACGATCGGGCTCGTCATGTTCCTGATTATTCTGGGGCTGTCAGTGCTGCGGCTCAGCCTTGAACGACTTACCGTGAAAGAGAACTGAGATCAACAATAAATTATCTGCACAGGTGGGTTTAACATTTCCGCTCATTAAACGCAAAGAATCTTGCAACTCAGCAATCATGGTGGGAGGTTCCGGTTCAAAGCGGTTCGTTAGGCATCAATTTTTCGCCTCGCTTTTTTCGCCATCTATACTTGCTCTGGTATTCACGGCGCTGCTTCGTGACTTCATACAATACTATTCCCGAGGTTGTGCCCAGATTCAGACTCTCAATCATGCCGAACATGGGAATGCTTACACACATCTCACTGCGCTGTACGGCTAGGTCACTTATTCCCCTTGCCTCGTTGCCAAACCACACAGCCAACTTAGTGTAGATAGTGTAATCGGCTTCATCTAGGACGACATTTTTCATTCCCTTGATGTGTGGCGATGTGACGATCGACACGAATCGGTTTTTCTCTAAGTGTTCAAGGCATGCTTCGGTGCTGTCGAATCTTTTGACAAAGCTCCATTTGATTGCCGATACAGAGATTTTCGAGAGGGATTTTTTCTCCCGCATTTCCAGCCAATCGTCAGGTAAGGCACCTCTCGGGTCTACGACGTACACCTTTTCTACCCCTAAGGCGTTTACGTTTCTTATCACCGTACCGATATTCTTGATATCACTCGGGTCTTCGATAACAGTGATTAAGTTCTTGCATCTGTAAGGCTTTATTGCTTCGGCGCGTCGTCGGATCGAACTCCTCTGCTTCTTTTCTTCTTCCACAAGATTGCTAGCTGTATTGCTTTATTGTCTAACTATATTTGCAGCTACTAAGGTACTCCTAAGCGGACGAACAACCCAAGATCAACTGGATGTAACCCCTTAGCAAAACCTGCCCGACTCAAATTCATACCATTAGCCAGCCCTATTCAGCCGTTGGCTCATGATCCAGAGGTTCATCCAGGTTGTCTTGTTTCTGGAAAAACCACCGCTTAGCGGGCTTTGGAATGGGCAGTCCGTGCGTTTTGTGAAAGTCTTCTAGCACCTTGCGGGTGAGGCGGTTCGATACCTGGCGTACAATTTGGCGGAGGAGACGATCGCCCGTACTTTGCACCAGGCTCTTCGGCAGCGCATGAATGAACCGGGGAAACTGAATCGACACGGTGAGGTCTAGCTGCCACTCGACTCGTGTCGTTTTGGTTGGCAGCGCTTCAGCACCGATTTCCACCAGCTCCATCGCTGCACGAAAGTCAACATCGTAGCCAGGAGTCGTGTAGCCGGGAATCGGAATAGTTTCAATGCGATATACCCCGTGATTTTGGGGCAGTAGGTGCAAACCAATCTTCGGTTCGATCTGATAGCCATGCGACCCAAAGCGACCGATCACCAGGGCGTAGCCGTTATCCCCCAATGGCTCAACGACCATTGGCTGAGCGCAACTCCGAAACCAAACGGAGTGTGCATCAAGATATTCAGCCACTGTGTGCATATCCGATGCCATTTCCATGCAGTCTACAAAGTGGCTGCGGAACTGAGTTGGCTCAATGAGGTGTTGGCTAGAGTCGTCTGTCATCAAGTAGTTCATATCTGGAATGACCGATGCGGTGTGCAGCAAACCCTCAGGACGCTCAACAGAATTGGACTCAGTGGAATGGGACTGCATAAGCGGCTCAACGTTCATGGCTGGTTGCTTAGGTCTATACTGCCTCTTTAGCTCTTCACGACCTCACCGGGGTTCCACGGATTTTTGAGCAAATTGCTGCATCTATATCTTGACTGGTAAGTAGCAATTCCCTGAATAACATCAACAGAGCCACACACAAAAAATGTTAAGACTATCGCTAACAAGGTACCTGTATCCTCAGAGGCAGCCTTAACATTCATTAACATATCACTACTATACAGGTGCGCTGCAACCCGGTTCAAAGATCAAGGGCTATCCATACGGTAGGTTTGTTTGCCCAAAGAATTCGGTAAAGTCTAGGTGAAGACGGCGGATCTGGATGATCGATGGCTGTCGATCGTCTGCTCAAATTTCTCCCGTTATCCATTCGCGTACTGTTAAGGAAAACCGTTATGAAAGCATTTGTCGCTGGAGCCACCGGGCAAACAGGTCAACGGATTGTAAAAGAACTGGTTTCACGAGGCATTCCGGTTCGGGCAATGGTGCGAGACCGGGCAAAGGCTCAATCAGTCTTGCCGTCAGAGGCAGAACTCGTGGTTGGCGATGTGCTGGAGCCAGCGAGCCTGCCTGCCGCCCTAGGAGATAGCACCGTTGTCCTTTGTGCGACGGGTGCCAAACCTGGCTTCGACCCTACGGCTCCGTACAAGGTTGATTATGAGGGGACGAAAAATCTGGTGGATGCTGCAAAAGCGAAGGGCATTGAACAGTTTGTCTTTGTCTCGTCGCTCTGTACCTCGCAGTTGTTTCATCCGTTAAATCTCTTCTTTCTCATTCTGGTATGGAAAAAGCAGGCAGAAGAATACCTCCAAAAGAGCGGGCTGACGTATACGATCGTCCGTCCCGGTGGTCTCAAAAACGAAGACAATACCGATGCGGTCGTGATGTCGTCTGCTGATACGCTTTTTGAGGGCAGCATTCCCCGCACGAAAGTCGCGCAGACCAGCGTTGAGGCATTGTTCTTACCTTCAGCACGCAACAAAATTGTTGAGATTGTCGCGAAACCTGATGCACCTGCGAAGAGCTTTGATGAGCTATTTGTTGGCGTTGGTTAAGGAGAACCCACGTTAGACGGGTTGTTTTGTGGGTAGGGACGTTACCTGTAGCGTCTCTACGGTGTCTAAAACAGGCTCTAGCTTTAAGCCAAATTCGGTTTCAAAGCTGGCTTTTTTGTAGTTAAGGCTCCAAAGTTCCAAGGCGCAATCATCTTCAGGATTGGTGGGTTGGATGAGCAACCGAAACGTTTGAGATTCGGGGTGAGGCTGGCAAATGACCTGCTTAATGGCACCAATTTGGCGGCGATCGAGCGCTACCGAGAGACGCAAAAGAGCGCTGAGTTGATCGACCACCCGACGATGACGTTTGCTGGTCAGGTTGCGATAACTGTCGTGCTTTTTCTTGGGAGTACTCTTGCGGTGATAACGAGCGAGGTTAGCGATCGTTTCAATTTCGGTTTCGGTGTAGCCCAGCAGGTCGCTGTTACGAATTAGGTAGTAGGAGTGCTTGTGGTGGGAGGAATGGCTGACGTGATGTCCGCAGTTGTGCAAAATGGCGGCAGCCCAGAGCAATTCTCGTTCTTCGTCACCCCAGTTATGGATCACTCCTTGAGTCTGGTCAAATAGGCTGAGCGCAAAGGTGGCAACTTGTTCGCTGTAGTCTAGCTTGACTCGGTACTTATGTGCAGTGTCGAGTACGCTACGTTGCCGTACAGAACCTTGATAGCGGAGGCGATCTTCAATTAAGCCGTGAGTCAACATCCAATCGACGATGACACCTTCTCGCAGCGATCGCTCACAGATCACGATCGAGTCCATACCCAGCAGTGTCATGGCTTCTTGAAGAATCAGCGCACCGGCCAGAATGATTTCGGCGCGGCGATCATTGATACCAGGAATTTGAGCACGTTCGGCAACTGAAAGGCGACGAAGCCGAGCAACCGTCTCTCGTAGATCTTTTAGGCTAAATTCGTAGCCATTGAGGGGTGAGGGTACATTACCTGTTTTCTCACGTGCGTGGATGAGTGCTAGCGTTTCGATCGTGCCAGAGGTGCCAACCAGACGAGGTATTTCCGCCGGTTGCAGGTGTGCTTTCAGCTCATCAACGGGGCGTTCTAGCATGCCTCGAATGTAGGCCTGAAGCGTCTGAAATTCGATCGGGCTGATGGGATCGGTCGTGATCTGCTCAACCGTCAGACGTACGGCACCAATTTTGGTACTGCTCAGGCTACGCGGTTCATGCCCATCTCCTAACACAAGCTCGGTGGAACCACCGCCAATGTCGATGATGATATGAGGCTCGCTATTAAGTTCCATTCCCGACAGCACGCCCAGGTAGATACGGCGAGCTTCTTCAGGGCCAGAAATGAGGTTAATCCAAAGTCCTAACTCGGCTTCTATGCGTTGTAGAAAGTCGCGTCCATTCGGCGCTTCTCGCATCGCGCTAGTGGCCACGGCGATCGTTTGTTCAGCGTTCAGGCTTTTCGCAATTTCCTGGCAACGTTTGAGGGCATCGACTGCCCGTTCCATCGCCTCACGTGTAAGGTTGCCCGTCTGTCGATCGCGATCGCCCAGCCGAACGGTCGTTTTTTCTCTCGCAATAATCGTAAAAGCAGGAAGCGCAGGCTGAATACGCACCACAACCATATGGATGGAGTTTGTACCCACATCGATCGCGGCTAAAATACGCTCATGCTCCGTCGTCATCACAGGGATGCTCACCAACTTCCTTTTAATCTTACGAACTGAGCTGACCATCTTGATATACCTAAGGGCGCAATCCAACTAAGCTGTAACGACTGATACTCAATGCTTTCTGTCTACGCGGCGCAAGCAATACGATCAGGACGCCTACGCACGCCAGAACCGGTCTCTCGGTATGTCCGGGTTTATTTAATCACCTTTTCCCGACATTCTGATAGTTGTGTGAAGACTCTTTAATTTTTTTTAGAAACCCTAACGTGGAGCGATCACATCAGCACTCCAGAGTGATCTGTTCTTGCCTTTCCGTTGGTTGGCTTAACTGACATCGGCTATTGATTGGCTAAGCCATAGCCCTGTGAGGGTGGAGATAAAGGGGGGAGGGTGTGGGGTGGGGTGAAAGCGCAGTAAGCAAGGGCTATAACCTCTGTGATGCATGGAACTCCGCAAATCACTTTAGAGTGGTTTATGCGGTTGATAAATTTTGCTCATCGGGCTGAGTTGATCTTCAAATTGCCTTCCGGTTCCGTAGGAGACTCCTTAGCAGCACAGGTGGTTTTGTAACATAATGTTAAGGTGTGAGTAGTTGAGCCTCTGGTCGATCGTGGCTCATATATCTACAAGTCATTGCTCTACATTTAGTGTTGTTGTATGTCTCTGCCTACCAACTCTTCCTCTCCAAACTCGTCTTCCCTAAACCAGGAGCATTTGGCTTTGTTTGCTGGCCATGAGACTCTACCCGAATCTGTCGATGCAAGCTTGGTGCAGGCGTTGCTAGAAAACCAGTCGCTAAAAGAGCAAATTGCACAACAAACCCAGTTGATGCAATTGTTGACTCACCAGTTGGCTACTCCACTGACGTCCCTGAGTGGCTCTGTCTCCCTGCTGGCAGAACCGGAGCTACAGCCCGAACAGCAGCAAGAATTTTTGGTGGTTGTGCAACAGCAGGTGCATCGTCTCAAGCTTTTACTGCACGATCTAATCGCGCTACAAAATTTAGAAACGGGTGCTCTAGAAACGCACAAAGAGAGCTTTTGCCTGCCAAGTCTTGCCCAAGAAGTGATCGCTGGGTTTCAGACGGCGCAGACTGTTTGTGACTTCAGGCCAGACCTACCGTTTGTCTGGGGCGATCGCTGGCAGGTCTCACAGGTGCTGGTCAACTTACTCTCAAACGCGATCAAGTATTCTCCTGAGGGCACCCCGATCGAACTAGGTGCCGCGATCGAGCCATCAAGTTGGGTCACGGTTTGGGTGCGAGATTATGGCTTGGGCATTCCTGCGGCGGATCAGCCCTACCTGTTTGAACGGTTTTACCGGGTGCAACACCACGATCGTTCAACCATTAAAGGGACGGGACTGGGGCTCTCGCTCTGCAAGCTGTTAGTTGAAAACCAGGGTGGGCAGCTACACGTTGAGTCAACTCACGGCGAAGGCAGTTGCTTTTCGTTCACGTTACCGATCACGCCTTCTGGCGCTATGCCCTAACACAGCGATCGCGGATCTATAGCGATCGTGGCTCTAAGCTGTGGTAGGGACACTCAACAGCGCCTCTGCCAACTCTCTAGCCGTTGCATAACGCTCTTCGGGCTGTGGATTGGTCAGGCGACGTAAGATCGGCACTAACTCTGTTGCTAAACCGGGCACATATTCTGGGTAAAAGCGAAACCCCTGTTCACGCTGGGCATAAAAGGCTTTCGGTGCCTGTCCGGTCAAAAGGTAAACCAGAATTGGTCCCAGCGCAAACAAGTCTGCAACCGTCGTTTTTTGCCCCTGAATTTGCTCCGGAGCCAGATAAGCGGGAGCAGCCTGTTGATTAGCGGCAAAAGAAACCAACGAGACAAAGCCAACGACGGTAATGTTGCCAGTCGCTGTCGGGGGCTGCTGAATTAGATTTTCGGGTTTTAGATCCTCATGCAGCAAAGGGGGATCTTGCTGGTGCAAGTAATCTAACGTGTCACACACCTGCACGATCGCCGCGATCGCCTCCGCAAGCGATAAGGGGCCTTGCTGGCTGACTCGCTGCTGCAGGCTATGCCCGTACATCCGCCTGCGTACTAAATGGGGCTTACCTTCAACTACGAAAAAATCAATAAAGTTTGGTAAACCTGGATGCTCCAGCGTTAACAACTGCTTTGCCTGCTGGGTAAAGGCTTCCACAATCGGTGGTTGCTGCCACTCTGGTTTGAGGGTTCTCAGTACCAAACTCTGACCATTCCGCCAGACCAACTGGGTGAGACCGACCGTATCCTGGCGTACCGTCTTTACAACCTGGTATTCTCCGATCGTTTGAATGACCTGCAAGGGCTGTCCACAATCCGGGCAGAACAGGACGTTTCCTTGTGCACGAGGATGAGTGCAGTTCACGACATTGGTCGGAGGCACTGCCTCTGCAACAGACGACTCTACATCCATCGCCGTTGAGCGTTGGGTTAGGTCTCCAGAAGGGGGGATCGCGCCTTCATTGCTGTTGTCGGGCTGTTTCGTGGCGGGTACTGCTGTCTTGGACGCGGGTTCATCGCCCGACTGCGTTGGTTCACCCGCATCAGCGTTGAGCAGATTGCTTAATTTAGGCTTCGCTGGCAGTGAGGCAGACTGTTCACTTTGTGCCGTCTTCACGGAACCTGCAGGCAAGGCACCAAGATTAATCTGAATGTTAGGCCCTGATCGTGCCAGCCGAATGACAACACTATCCACAATGGGCACTTGCGTGATCCGTTTGCCGTCAACATAGGTGCCATTAGCCCCCAGGCTGACCACTTCCCATTGTGAGTCGTGACAGCGCAACTCCACATGGTGGCGTGACACCACTGCGCTGTAAAGAATCACGTGATTATCCGTCGATCGCCCAATCCGGATGACGGATTCGTGTTCAAATGTCCAGCTTTGAACCGGAATCGACTGAATGGGATGCAAAAGGGTCAGAGTAATCACACTGGCGGTATTAAGTCTGAATAATGACTGGTGGCATAGACTATTACCGTCCGAAAACGTGCTTCTATCCTACGCTGCTTTCGCGGTTGTAGCATGGAAAATCTTGTCCTCGTTCGTGGTAAGTCTCCTAACGATACACGACTATTTAGCGTTGTGTGTAAGGTGGTCTGTTGCGGCACTATTCGGTGAAAAGAAGTAGCCATCATTCAGTGACTTCACTCCATTAACTAATAGCCTTTTGGCTTTAGGAGAGTTGGAACAAAAAGGTTACCTTGTCCCCCTTGCCGAGTGCGATGCGATCGCCGGGGCGCAGGCGATGACGATTGCCCATTGGCAGGGGCACATTGTTAATATACGTACCGTTAGAACTCCCAACATCCTCTAGATAGTACGCATCTCCTTCAAGTCGAATATCGGCATGAATACGAGACACAATCTCTGAATCGGGGAATCCAGAGACATCAATATCGGGTGGAATGCGATCGTTCGGCTTGCCAATGTGAATCACCGTGAGGCTCTGCGGCAACTCTAGCGAAGCACTTGTCTGCAGATGCAGTAAACGTGCTGTTTGCTGTTGCAGTTGGGTCGTAGAGCTAATTTGTCCCGGTCCTGATGCCACACTTGCTTCCTGATTGATAACTGGTGCACTGGAGGAAGGTACCGGCGTTACCACAGGGGCAGGAATCGGTTCAGACTCAAGCATGGCTGGCGAACTGGATATAGGAAGCGGTGGTGCCACGAGCGGATCAGGGGGAACGAGGGGATCCAGGGGCAGCAAATCTGGCATCGCTGGCGAAGCAACAGACGCTTCAGAGACTGGATGGGGGCTACTGGCAACAGGCTGGGAACTGGCGGCTGTGCGGAGATTGTACCCACATTGACCGCAAAAGCTCGCATCAGTCTGCACTGCAGTACCACAATTGGGGCAACTCATAGTTGCGGGTAAGGGCGTATAACAGGCTTCACATTGAACTGCGCCATCAGGGTTTTGATGGTTGCAATTCGGGCAAACAATCATGGACTTTTTCCTCTATATCAATACCATCATAAAAAATCTGCTTCTAAGGCGAGCCATCAATCAGGTTGCTAGCAGAATATTTTTGACCTGTAACTGCGCTCAAACTTGACGCTTCATTCAATCTTTGCGTTTCGTTGAATTCGCCGACTGCTCACCATCCACTCGCGTTTCTGTGATAGGCCAGTAGAAGCACCACCATATCCTGATTGCGTAACGCAACCCATAAGAGATTTTCGCCTATTCCAGTTCTACTTTGGAACAAGGCTTTGTGTCATCTTGCGTCCAAATCCTGCCCCGCTGACTGATCCAGTAACCACCACAGTTCGCCTTCGGGTTGGATGAGGCGTGCGGGATAGGTCATTTCGTCACCCGTTGGTGCAAAAATTTGGGCTAGGGCAGGGCGTTTGCTGGCACCAGAAACGAGGAAAAGAACGGCATGGGCATGGTTAATCAGGGGTGCGGTGAAGGTCACGCGCGGCTGCCCATCTTTGTTGCCAACGGTAATGAGTCGATCTCCCACCGTTAATGCCTCTGTGTGTGGAAATAAGGACGCGGTATGACCGTCATCCCCAATGCCCAGCAAGATAAGGTCAAACCTGGGAAACTCTCCTGACTGAAGCTGGAAGAATTGTTGCAGTTCGCGCTCGTGTTGACTGGCAGAGATAACCGGATCAGCATTGGCCGTCGGCATGGGGTGAATATTCTCGGCTGGAAACGCGACTTTATCTAACCAGGCATGCCGCGCCATGCCTTCGTTGCTATCGGGATGGGTGGGCGGTACGTAACGCTCATCCCCCCAAAAGATATGAATGCTGTCCCATGGTAGCGCTTGCGTTGCAAGCTGCTCGTATACCGGCTTGGGCGTACTGCCGCCTGCAAGCGCGATCGTGCAACGCCCTCGTGCGGCGATCGCCGCGTGGATTTTATCGACTACAACTGCCAGCGCTCGTTGAATGAGGGCATCCTTATCGGGCAGCACTTCGACAATTTTGTTCATAGTTTCAGCCACTCAATTCCGTCGAGAGATCCAACTCCGTAGTCTACTATAGGAGGTTGCTGAAGCAGTTTCAGTTAACTGCCCATCAAATCTACTGAAAGCCGATGAAAACACTCAATGCCTCGCCCCTTACTGCCCTCATCCTTAAAATCGTCGGGATTGTGCTGATTGTGCTCTACCTGCTGGACTGCGTGATCGTGCTCTCAGCAGCCAAGTTTCAAGATAGCCAGTGGCTCTTTACAACGACAACACAGCTAATCGATCGCGGCTTTGTTCCCATGATGGGCTTCGGCTTCTTATTTATCGGCTTTTGGGTGGAGAGTGCGCTTGATACACCCAGCGGCACCGAGCGATCGCGGGGGCTAAAACTGAGTGCAGCGCTGCTATCCAGTCTGCTGGGCCTGGTCTTTCTGTTGCTCATTCCTCTGAGCGTGAGTGCAACTAACACCGCCGCAGACGACCAGTTAAAGCAAATCACCCAGGATGCCAGCAGAGCGGAAAGTCAGATTGATAGCCAGGTGCAGCAGCTAAAGGCGCAGATTGATGCTCAGTCAAGCCAGATTGATCAACTGATTCAAAGCGGGCAACTTCAGGGCGCGCAGTTGGCGCAAGCAAAGCAGAAACTAGATCAACTTCAGAAGTTCAAATCTGATCCGAAAGCGTTAGAAGCGCAAATCGCCCCTGAGCGTGACCAAAAACTAACGCAAATCCGTGACAACAAGCGCAAGCTTGAAACGCAGGTGAATGATAACAAGCTGCGATCGGGCATGCGGAGTGGTATTGCGAGTCTGATCCTGGCGATCGGCTATGCCATTATCGGTTGGGCCGGGTTGCGATACCTTTTGTCTAGCCAGAATCAGCGCAATCTACCATCGTCTTAGGCCAAAAGCATTTGTGCGTTCACCCCCGTTGTACCGCAGACATCCCAGCCCCATGGAACCAAGTCGCGGCTTGCAAAATTAATCGTCGCGTGTGATACCGAATCGCCGTAGGGTATTCTGATGATGAATAGGCCATGTCGATCGTTGTGGTGATCCCCGACGATCGACACCACGATTGAAATAGCCACTTGGTAAACAGGTGGCACCACGATTGCTTGGGCTGTCAAAACCGAAAGATTGCATCGATCCCTCAACATTCCTTTACGGTATTGTTACAATTCTTAGAGAGGTTTTTTAAAGAAGCATCACTGATTGACTCGTTTGATGGGCAGAGTGAACCATTCTGATCAATTGCCGCACTGACTATTCATAAAGGGACTCGACGAGCGTTCTGGGCTAGCCGCCACACCGATTTTGGTCTTTTTTGAATCGTCAGCGTTACTACAGTTTCCGCCGCCAACTACAGGAGAGTGGGTGACCCGTGATCCAACGCCTCAAGCAAGACCTTAAAAACGACCTGATTGCAGGGTTGCTGGTTGTGATTCCTCTAGCAACCACCATTTGGTTGACCATTACGATCGCCAACTGGGTTGTCAACTTTTTGACACGCATTCCCAAGCAGCTCAATCCTTTTGATGGGCTGAATCCCATCCTGGTGAACCTGCTCAATCTGGTGGTTGGTTTAACGGTGCCGTTGCTATCTATCTTGATCATTGGCTTGATGGCGCGGAACATTGCAGGGCGTTGGCTGTTGGACTTTGGCGAGCGGGTGTTGCAGGCCATTCCGCTAGCTGGCTCGGTCTATAAAACCCTAAAGCAGCTTCTAGAAACCCTCCTGAAAGACTCTAGCGGCAAGTTCCGGCGCGTCGTGCTGGTGGAATATCCACGGGAAGGTGTTTGGTCGCTTGGCTTTGTCACAGGCGTTTTAAGCGGCGAGTTTCAATCCCGCTTTACCAGTCCCATGTTGGGTGTGTTCATCCCTACAACGCCAAACCCGACCACTGGCTGGTATGCCGTTGTGCCTGAGGAGGCGGTGATCAACCTTTCGATGCCGATCGAAGAAGCGTTCAAGGTTGTGATTTCAGGTGGCATTGTTTCCCCTGAGTCAACAGCCGTATCGTCGTTACCAGCTTCTAACAAGCGCACACTGGACTTGTTCCCCGACCAGGGACGGCAAGCGATCGCAGTCGAAGAAGACCTGTGGGAAACCTAAGAAGAAAGGATGAAGGCTAAAGTATGAAGGGAGGCAGGTAAATTAGTGTCTGTCTCTAAGACTGCTTAGTCTGTAGCGCCGCAAATTTTGTAGCGTGGTTGCTCATGCGGGCATTCATCTATCCCTAAACGCGGTTCTCATAGAACTCAGTAGACATTCTTGTCACTTAATCCTTTATCCTTAAGCCTTCATTCTTAAGCCTTACCCATGCAAGCCCGTCGAATTGCCCGTGAGCTGGCGCTGTTAAGTATTAGCCAGCTTCCTGCTAAACAAGAGCGTCTGGAAGTGCAGCAGCTTCAAAATGTCGTTGTTGCAGCAGTACGCACGCTGACCAGTGAGGCGCAGGATGCTCTTGAAACCGCGTCGGCTGAGCTACAACAGGGAAGTGCCCGTTTGCTAACCAGCGAAACCCGTGCGGCAGATGTTGAAAGCGCCAGATCGATGGTGAACGAGGCGATCGCGCTGACACAAACCGCGATCAATCGGCTGGGTGTTGCGATGGAGGTGCCGGAGTTTATCCAACTGGCGAACCAGCAGGATGTGCGTCATCACACGCTTGAAATTATTGGCAAGCTGAAAGCGAACCGAGACGAAATTGATCAAATTCTGTCTACTGCTCTCGTCGATTGGCAGCTCTCTCGCCTTGCCTGGATCGATCGCGACATTCTTCGGATTGCTGTCACTGAGATTCTCTTTTTGGGAATTCCCGATCGAGTCGCCGTTAACGAAGCGGTTGAGCTAGCCAAACGGTATAGTGGCGAGGAAGGACATCGCTTTATTAATGGCGTTTTGCGTCGAGTGATGGATCAGATTAAGACGACGAAGCAGCAAACCTAAGCGTCGGCAATCTTTAATGCATTCATGATTTCTCGCGTGTGCTTTGGTTCCAAGCCACCCAAACCTCTTGATCAGTGTTAAAAGCTTGTAACGATAGTGATTTGCACCCAATCGAGGGCACTCTAAAAGAGATCGCAAAAGAGAATCAGCATATTTTTAGCAGTGGCGCTGAAAAAACTAACCGCTCAGTTTCAGGTCGGCAAAAACTGTTATTTCTCAAGGTGCAAGCATCTCCCTTTGTCGCTCTTGCTCAAGAGCATTTGAACCGCTTAAGTCACTGTATCGAAAGACCCGTTTACTGGTTGATGCGGTACAAGATCTTAAGGGGTGCCGTTTCCTTTCCCTGACCTGCCAAAAGAAGGGGGACAACCGTTGCTACATCGCCTAAACCCTGGGATCAACGGGGGAGATCTCCTGTACCCTTTTCTAGCGATGGCACTATAGCGATACTGCTAAGGGGAAGCAAATGACTATGAACTACTCGTTATTGAAATTACGCTTACTTAGGAAGCGATTCAGATGACTTTGAATCGTCAGTCCTCTCTCATCTACATTCTTTTGGTGGACGACAACCCAGTCAATCTCAAGGTGCTCGCAGAGTCGCTTGAGGGGCAGGGCTGGAAGATCTTGATGGCAACCGATGGCACATCCGCGATTGAACAGGCTGAATATGTAAGACCCGATCTGATTCTGCTGGATGTGATGATGGCAGGCATCGACGGCTTTGAAACCGGGCGTAGACTGAAAGCCAGTCCTCTGACTCAGTCAATTCCGCTCATTTTTATGACGGCTCGATCAAATACGACCGATAAAGTAGAAGGTCTGGAACTGGGCGCGGTTGACTACATCACAAAACCCTTTCAACGGGAGGAGGTCGTTGCCCGCTTAAAATTGCATCTTAAGATATCCCATCTACATCACAAGCTGTCCGATCTCAATCAGTCGCTTCAGCAAGAAATTAAGCATCGGATGGCTGTTCAAGCTGACCTTCAGGCTGCTAACGAAAAACTGCAACGTCTCGCTTATTTTGATGGCTTAACCCAAATTGCCAATCGACGGCAGTTTGATGAGCGATTCATAATGGAGTGGCGAAGAATGAAGCGGGAGCAATTGCCGCTGTCACTCATTCTCTGCGACATTGACTACTTTAAGCAATACAACGACACGTATGGGCACCAGGTTGGGGACGATTGTCTCTGTTCAGTGGCCGCTGCGCTCACAATGGCGGCTCGCCGTCCATCTGACCTGGCTGCACGCTATGGGGGAGAAGAGTTTGCTGTCCTGTTACCCAATACGCCGCTGGATGGTGCGATTACAGTGGTGCAAGTGATTCAAACTCACATTAAGAACTTGAAACGGCACCATCAACAGTCGAAAGTAAGCCACTACGTGACAGCCAGTTTTGGGGTTGCCAGTTGTATCCCTACTGCTGCCAGAACACCAGAACAACTACTGGCGAAAGCTGATCAGGCACTCTATCAAGCCAAGCTCGAAGGGCGCGATCGTTTTTGTACCGGAGGTTGGGATACAGTGGAGAAAGACCCGAATGAAGCGGGTATCGACCCTTTGCAAGGGTTTGTTGGGGCTCAGCAATAGTCCGCTTCGATAGTGGCTGACGTGCTAAACCCTCCCGATCAACAGAAACGACCTGTCCGCCTGACAGACGTTTGGCAAGACTCTTCAGTACCCGACCAGTAGCAGCATCTTTTTTCCCTGGTGCAATTGCGTCTGTCTTGGCCACTTGCTTGCGTTTTAGCCTCAAACCTCTTCGGCTTGCGTCGACTAATTTCTTTCCTCACAACGTCTTAGATTCGTGAGCTTTGTCTTTTTAGCTATGGGCTTTTCAACCATTTTTCCCTACAGTTGAATCAGCATGGTTAAGTCGACGTCGACTAAAGCTTTTGAGCGCCGTGCTGTAGTTTGAAGTGAGAGGCTGGCTTAAAAAGTCGTCAGGGACGTTGAACGCTGCATTCTTTCGCGATCGCACAGCGTCTGAAAAGCTGCTGAAGCAGCTCAAACCTGGTTCTTGGGCTTCTCGGGCATCCTTGTAGTTGTCGCTGGCAGGCTGTCAGTGCTTATTAGGTCATCATCGTCTCCAACTCAACCCTGTCAACTCAACACTGTTCAAATCGCATCACATTCAGGTAAAGGCAATGACGTTTGACTGGTTTCGTCGGCAATACGACCCCAAAGCTGAGGAGGCTCAAGCCCCGGAAGCGGAGCCTGTGCAGCCAGAGGCGAACGAAGAGGAGCCAGCCGTTGCTGAAGATTACCTGAACTGGGCAAAGATGGCCTATCAGAATATCCAGAAGCGGCAGAAAACTGAGCCAGTCGATGCGGTTGGAGAAGCGGCTCCGGAGACGATCGCGCCAGATGCGACTGAGACGACTCAAGCAGAGACGACTCAAGCAGAGACGATCGCTCCTGTGGAGCCCGTGCCTTCCGAAGCTACTACCGTCACTGAAGGAGAGCCAACGGCAACAGAACCCGCGGCTGAAGCTGTTCCAACGGCACCCTTGCCTTTTTGGGCGCAGGCAGAAGCCGATCGTCTGGAACGGTTAGAACGGTTGAAAGAAACCGCGATCGTTGAACAAGAGCCTGCGATTGCTCCACCGACAGACATCGCAACTCCTGCTCCCACGTCTGTCGAGCCTGATTTCGTTCTGGACGAAGGCTTCCTGTGGTCATCAGAGGTGCTGGCCGCGCAAGGGCGACGACCCGACCAGGTTTCGCTGGAAGAAATTACCTGGCTGAATCGGCTCCGCCAGGGCTTAGACAAAACGCGACGGGGGCTGATCAACCAACTGCGAGCGATCGTGGGGCAGGGCCCGCTCAACGAAGACGCGGTCATGGAGATCGAATCTGTTCTCCTACAAGCAGATGTTGGTGTGGCGGCGACCGATGCCATCATCGAGGCATTGCAAAGCAAACTGCGTCAGGAAACCCTGCCCCCCGATGCCGCTATCACATATCTGAAGCAAATCTTGCGCGACATGCTGGATGCGCCGCTGGAAAATGCTAAAAGCCGCTTTTTTGCGCCTGAAGATGACACGCTCAACATTTGGTTGATTACGGGGGTTAATGGTGCAGGCAAAACCACGACGATCGGCAAACTCGCCCATATCGCTCAAAAATCTGGCTATAACTGCCTGATTGCTGCCGCCGATACCTTTAGAGCCGCTGCCGTTGAGCAGGTGAAAGTGTGGGGCAGTCGTAGTGGGGTTGAGGTCATCGCCAATCCAGGGCAGAATACCGATCCTGCTGCCGTCGTTTTTGATGCGATCGCCGCTGCCCAGTCACGCGGCACTGATTTGCTACTGGTCGATACGGCCGGACGCTTGCAAAACAAAAAAAACCTGATGGACGAACTCAGCAAGATTCGTCGCATTATCGACAAAAAATCAGAGCATGCCGTTGTCGAATCTCTGTTGGTGCTGGACGCCACCCTCGGTCAGAACGGTCTGCGTCAGGCTGAAGTCTTTTCCGAAGCGGCCCAACTGAGTGGAGTGATTTTGACCAAGCTCGACGGTACGGCAAAAGGTGGCATTGCGCTGGCGATCGTTCAGCAACTTGGTCTACCCATCCGCTTCATCGGTGCTGGAGAAGGCATCGAAGACCTGCGACCGTTTTCGAGCTATGAGTTTGTCGAAGCGCTGTTGAATGGGTGAGGCGGCAGAAGGCAGGAGGCAGAAGAGTTTTTAGTTTTTAGTTTTTAGAGGGAGTCAGGAACAACTTAGGCTATAACAACGAACAGCCAATAACTCTAGCGTTTGCGAAGCGAGTGCCAAGCACTCAGCCATGCCGTTCGCAGAGCGTTCCGCAGGAAAGGCTTTACAACTGGTTCAACTCAAAACTCAAAACTCAAAACTCTTCCCTGCCTCCTCCGCTTCCCTCTCTTCCCCAGCAACCATAAGACTTTCAGGCAATTCATGAGAGTCAGTCAAAATCACGTTATCAATTGAGAGCTTATCTGCTAACGTTGGTAAACTATGCGCAGGTTTGGACATCCACTCAAACGCTAGGACACCTACCGACGGTTCTAGGGGCTTATCCGCTAGAATCATCAGCACAACGCAACAGCCTGCTCTCGCGGTGATCGTTTGTTCACCTTGATCTCAAATGACTGCTGTGCCTCTTCCTCGACAGCCATCACAACGACCAGACGCTGGGGCGACCTCTCCAACGAATATTCCACCTGTGGAGAATACACGCGATCGTCTGCCGTCGCGTCCTCCCAGCGGTGGAAATAGTGCTGCGAGTGGGGGGACAACGCCTGAAATCACGCCTGTATTTGCACTTAAGGAACTGGTTGCACGGCTGAATCGAGAACAGCACAAAATTCAAGATTTGCTCAGTTCGTTAGGCTTTGCCCTGCGGAGTTTCAACAACCTTAATCAGTTTTTAGAACTGATCCCGCTCATGGCGAGCCGGGTGACGGATAGTGACGGGGGCGCACTGCTGTTGTTCAAACCCAATGGGCAGGTGCGCTTAGAGCGGCTTCACTGTCAGGATAGCCGCTGGTGTCAGGACATTCGCAAAGCTCTGGAGACGGCAACCCGTCAGGTTACATCTTCTCTACCTCCCACCGCTGCTGGCGAAGCGATCGCGCTCACGCCCAGTGCGATCGCCACGCTCGATCATCAGGTGAGCCATTACTTAGGTGCGGGAGTACAACTGTTTGGTACAGCCATTTTGGTGAAAAACACTGAACGTGGGCGGCTGTATGTTTTTAGTCGCGACCCGCAATATAGCTGGACAGAGACTCGTCAGAAACTTGTCCGGTTAGTGGCGGATCAAACAGCCGTCGCGATCGAAAACGATGAGCTTACTGTTGAGCTTCGCAAGAAAGAGCGCCTCGATCGGGAGTTGGAGATTGGAGCCGAAATTCAACTGCGCTTACTGCCGCGATCGTGCCCCAAAATTCAAGGCGTTGAGCTTGCAGCCCGTTGCCAATCTGCCAACCGGGTCGGTGGCGACTTCTACGACTTTATTCCCGCCAGCTACGACCAGATCCGCTCTAAAAAAGATGGCAGTAGCGAAGGCGGACGCTGGAGTGTGGCGATCGGGGATGTCATGGGCAAAGGCGTGCCTGCGGGGTTGATCATGACCATGACGAGAGGCATGTTGCGGGCAGAAGTCCTCAATGGGCACTCTCCCGCTCGCATTTTGCAGCACCTCAACCGCGTCATGTACGCCGATCTGGAAAATTCCAATCGCTTCGTGACGCTGTTTTATTCAGAGTACGATCCACAAACCAGACTGCTTTCATACAGTAACGCTGCGCATAACCCACCCCTGCTCTGGCAAGCTGCAACAAACACAATTCGACGGCTGGATACACTGGGCATGCTGATTGGGCTAGATGCTGATACCCATTACCAGGATGCTCAGGTTCAGCTTCAGGCAGGCGATACGCTGATTTACTATACCGATGGGTTTACCGATGCCGCCAATCAAAGTGGTGAACGCTTTGATGAGGACAACTTGACTCGATCGTTCCAATGGGCTTGCCAGCATTGCGAACAGCCTCAGGCTATCTTGGAGTATCTGTTTAGCCAGGTGCAGAAATTTACAGGCACAGCAAACCGCAATGCTGATGATATGACACTCATTGTGATGCAGGTGAAAGGCGATTCACCAGCTATTAGCGGTTAGCCATTCGCCTTGCTCTAATCTGGTAGTGAGCCCCAAAAGAGCATACGGGGCTGCTAGACGGGGCCGGACGATCGCCCTTGCAACTGACTTTTCATCACGTTTGTTTGCCGCGATACGACACACAACCGTTGAAATCGGTAATGCTAACCAGAAACTAAATGCTTAGAACGCTTGAGCACGCTGCTGCTGTAGAGAAGGCATAAGCGATTTTCGCGCTTAACCGCCAGAATTTCGTTCACGTTGATCGCTAACTGCTGACCACTGACCGCTGATCACTCATCATTGACTGCTGACCGCTGACCGCTCATCGCTGAAATGGAGATCAGAAATGGACGCATGGATTCGTGACTTACCCAAGGCTGAATTACACATTCACATTGAAGGGTCGCTGGAACCAGAGTTAATGTTTGCGATCGCCCAACGTAACCAGGTTTCCTTGCCCTATGCTTCAGCAGCAGCCGTCCGGGATGCCTATCAATTTAGTAATTTGCAGTCGTTTCTCGATATTTACTACGCTGCTGCAGGAGTACTGCTCTATGAGCAAGACTTCTATGATATGACGTGGGCTTATCTGGAACGATGTGCAGCGCAAAATATTCGCCATACCGAGATTTTCTTCGATCCACAGACTCATACCGATCGGGGCATTCCCTTTGCCACTGTCATCAACGGCATTCATCAGGCCTTGGTTGACGGCGAACGGTTGGGTGTTTCATCGCAATTGATTTGCTGTTTTCTCAGACATCTCAGCGCTGAGTCAGCAATGGCAACGCTAGAGCAGGCGCTACCATTTCAGGATTGGCTGATTGGCGTGGGGTTAGATTCTTCTGAACTGGGGCATCCACCCGCTAAGTTTCAAGCTGTCTTTGATCGTGCAAGGGCAGAAGGCTTTTTGACGGTGGCGCATGCCGGAGAAGAGGGGCCACCAGAGTACATCTGGCAAGCGGTTGAACTTTTGAAGGTGTCGCGCATTGATCATGGGGTGCGATGCCTGGAAGACCCCAAACTGGTAGCTTACTTAGCTGACCATCAGATTCCGCTGACGGTTTGTCCCCTCTCGAATGTCAAGCTATGTGTGTTTGATGACATGGCACAGCACAATTTGAAGCAATTGCTCGAAGCGGGGTTGTGTGTCACGGTAAATTCGGATGATCCAGCGTATTTCGGTGGCTACCTTGCTGAAAACTTTCAGGCGCTCCGCGATCATCTGGCTTTAACAACGGCTGAGATCTATCAACTGAGCCGCAATGCTTTTCAAGCCGCTTTTCTGCCCTCTGAAGCAAAGGACGCATGGCTAGCCGAAGTCGATCGGTTTGTCGCAACAGTGGGGCTCGCGATCGCCAATCACCTCTAGACGATCGCAAGACCTGAAGCCGTTACCTTCAAACTAATGCCCCTGGTACGACCTTAGAGATCCATAGGGTTGTTCCAGGTTCGCTCGTCTTCAGCCATTTTTCTATGTATGCGAGCGTGCGATCGCTCAGATAATTTTCTGGTATCCTGTCAGTTCTGTAAGATAAACGTGTGCAAATTCCTTGGCATCCATCAGAAACGGGAGAGGGTTAATGGTCATTCATGCGATCGCGGATATAACAAATTGGGCAATCGATCCAACTTACTGGTTGGATACGTCTTGGCTTAACACGCTACAGCCAGCTCATTGGCACATGCCCCTTGATTTGGCGAAGCTGGGCGATAAAATGATCGAAGACCCAAATTTGGTTGGTGGTGTGCAAAAAGCCTTCAATAACTTTGTTAAAACAGGTCAGGTTTGGGCGTTTCTCATCGGCATTATCTTTGGCTATTTTGTTAAAACATTTACTTCGTTTGGCTAGCCATTTTTTGACGCAGAAAAGACCTCTTCTTGCAGCCTATTAACCCGTGATGGGGGCAATCGCTACCGGAGTAGCATTTACTTGAGCCTTGTTGCTCCAGTCTCCTTATTAAGAGGATTAAGAGGTTGCGATGCTCCAAGAGACAGATGCCCAAACTTTATTCTTCTCATCCCCCTGAGGATTGCCTTGAACCAAGACCTCTCTCAGACAGCGACAAGTAACCCGTCTACCAGTAACCCGTCTACCTGGAGTCAGCGGTTTGAGTCAGCGCTCCATCCCGCGATCGCCCAGTTTAACGCCAGCATTCGGTTTGATATTCAGCTCATCGAATATGATCTGTCGGGTTCGCAGGCGCATGCACGGATGCTGGCCCACACAGGTATCATTTCTGAGGCTGAGGGTGAGCAGTTGGTGAATGGGCTAGAGCAAGTGCGGCAAGAGTATCGCCAGGGGTTGTTCGTACCGGGTGTGGAAGCCGAGGATGTTCATTTTGCAGTCGAGCGTCGCCTGACCGAAATTGTAGGGGATGTTGGCAAGAAACTCCACACGGCACGATCGCGCAATGATCAGGTCGGTACCGATACACGCCTCTACCTGCGTGATCAGATTCAACAAATCCGCCAGCGGGTGCGATCGTTCCAGTCCATTTTGCTCACTCTGGCAGAACAGCATGTTGAAACCCTGATCCCCGGTTACACCCATTTGCAACGAGCACAGCCGCTTAGCCTTGCCCACCACTTGCTGGCCTACTTTGAAATGAGTCAACGCGACTGGGTGCGGTTAGGGGAAATCTATGAGCGAGTTAATGTCTCACCGTTGGGGTCGGGGGCATTGGCTGGGACGACCTTCCCCATCGATCGCCACTACACGGCTGAGTTACTCAACTTTGGTGGGGTCTATGCCAATAGCTTGGATGGGGTGAGCGATCGTGACTTTGCGATCGAATTTCTCTGTGCTGCCAGTCTCATCATGGTGCATCTCAGCCGCCTGTCTGAAGAAGTCATCCTCTGGGCATCGGAAGAGTTTGGCTTTGTCATGCTCAAAGATAGCTGCTCTACGGGTTCGAGCATCATGCCGCAGAAGAAAAACCCTGATGTACCCGAACTCGTGCGCGGCAAAACAGGCAGAGTCTTTGGGCATCTGCAAGGCTTACTGGTGCTCATGAAGGGCTTACCCCTCGCGTATAACAAAGACTTGCAGGAAGACAAAGAAGCCCTCTTTGATGCGGTTGTAACCGTGCAGGGCTGTCTGGAAGCGATGACCATCTTGCTGCAAGAAGGGCTAGAGTTCCGTGTTACCCGGTTACAGGAAGCCGTGAACGAAGACTTTTCTAATGCAACTGATGTGGCAGATTACCTTGCCGGTAAAGGCGTGCCGTTCCGAGAGGCATACAATCTGGTTGGCAAGGTTGTGAAGACATCTCTATCGCAAGGCAAGCTGCTGAAAGATTTGACGCTAGACGAATGGAAAACCCTCCATCCCGCCTTTGAGTCTGATATTTATGCCGCGATCGCGCCTGCTCAAGTCGTCTCTGCCCGCAACAGCTACGGGGGCACTGGCTTTACTCAGGTGCGGCAAGCGCTGCAAAACGCTAAAGCAACGCTCGGTTCGTGATTTTCACGCTATGTCTCACCCGCTTCCGCATGGGCATGTCTTTTTTAGCCCCGGTTGCCACTTTAGCTACCGCGTCATTGGTCCCTGCTGTCGCTTGTTCGATCGCGAGCAGCTACCCTGGCCCTGCTGTCGCCTTCAATGGCGTGGCAAAGAACCAAGCTGGCGACGGATCGGTAAACGCTTTATCGTCGATCTGTCCACCAAAAAACATCCATCCTACAGCGTTGAGATTTTAGGACAGGGCTTGCAAGAGCCGATCGTCATTACGCTCTACGCTGTGAATCTTCCCGAGGAGACGAAAGACTGGTGGCACAGCGATCGACCAGATCAGCATAATGGTACCCTAGCGTGAATGGGCTTGAAGCATCAGCATGGATGACTGGTATGAGTTGTAGAGGTGAGTTTGGGCAATACAGGCTCGGCGTTGCTGAAGCTTGATGGCAAAAACTACCCCCTAAGAGTATCTGCTGCGATCGAAATCTGAGTTCGTGTCACTTCTTTGGAAACCTCAACCACTGCGTTATCGATGGCGAAACCCATTCTGTTGCTGATTAATCTTCATTCCAAACAGGGACTTTCACGCTTTGGGGAAGCCCTTGCCAGCTTTAATGACCTGGGCATTCAGTACATTATTGGCCAGGTCACAGAGGCTGAAGATTTTGCCCGATGCATCCGCCGCTATCAAAAGCGAGTGTCTGCGGTAGTCATTGGTGGGGGGGATGGCACGTTGAATGCTGCGGTCGATGCGCTGGTTGAAACGAAGCTACCGCTGGGCATTTTGCCTTTAGGAACCGCAAATGATCTGGTTCGTACCCTTAATCTTCCTCAGACCCTTTCAGAAGCCTGTCAGGTAGTAGCACAAGGACACCGACACTCGATCGATTTGGGCCGGGTCAATGACAAATATTTTTTTAATGTTGCCAGTTGTGGCCTCAGTATCAAAATTACTCGGGAACTTTCAGGCCGTTTGAAAAAACGCTGGGGCGTTGTAGCCTATGCGATCGCAGCGCTACGAGCCATCCTAACGGTACGACGGTTTACCGTTGTGATTCAGGTAGATGATGGGGCAGAAATGACCAGAAGGTCTCTGCAAATTGCTGTCGGCAATGGTCGCTATTATGGTGGCGGTTTAACTATTGCCAGGGATGCGGCGATCGATGATCAGAGACTTGATTTATACAGCCTGGAAATTCCCCAATGGTGGCATCTCTTCTTTTTGTTGCCTGCTTTGAGAACAGGTCATTTCAGCCATCACGTTGGGATCGCACGCTGGCAGGCTAAACAACGCATTAAAGTTTGGACACACGAGCCAAAGTGGGTGAATACAGATGGCGAAATCACGACCAAAACGCCTGCTGTGTTTGAGCTTTGCTCTAAAGCGCTTGAGGTGTTTGTGCCACCTCCAGTAGACCCATCTTCAAAGGATGGGGCAAGCTAATCTACGGAGCCTTTCCAGGCTAAGACCCGTCGCTGTGGATACGAAGACCACACAACCTGGCTGGTCATGCAAAGCCACTTCCACCCGAAACAACATTCACTTATACTCCTAACCTAGATCGCGCGATCGTGTTTTGAAAGCTTCCTCAATGCTGTCTGCTAGAGATCGAGCTTTTCCTGGCTCCCAACTTTCAAGCCCCAGCGGACGGCTGCAAGCTAAGACCACAGCACATTTTTCACAAATGATTTAAGCCTGCTGTAGCGACTGGCCATTGCCCGCTAAGTTCGCTTGGTGCGGGCATGGGTTGACTTAACGTAGAGATGGGTTGATTCAGCAAAAAGATTCCTCGATCGAGTGCCACGACGAATCGACTCAACAAAAAGATGGCTCGATTGAGCAAAAAGATAGCTTGACTGAGCGACGAGATAGCTCGACTGAGCAAAAAGATGGTTCGATTGGGTGACGAGCTCGCTTCGCTTCGTCTAGAGATCGCTCTACCCACTACAAAGATTGCTCGACTCAGTATGGAACTGGTTGAAGCGCCTTTTGCATTTCTACTCCCCCCTTTCTGCCCACCTTGTCTGATCGCCCCCCTCCAACCGACAATAGAGATCATTGCACCAGGAGAGAGACGTGAGTCAGTCATTCGATTACGATTTGGTCATCATTGGAGCCGGGGTTGGCGGACACGGAGCGGCCATCCATGCCGTCAGTTGTGGGCTTAAAACAGCCGTGATTGAAGCCGCCGACATGGGTGGCACCTGCGTCAATCGGGGCTGTATTCCTTCAAAAGCGCTGCTGGCGGCATCGGGACGGGTGCGCGAATTGCAGGATGCTCATCATCTGAAAGCCCTTGGCATTCAACTAGACAATGTGGCGTTCGATCGGCAGGCGATCGCGGATCATGCCAACAGCATTGTGACCAAGCAGCGAGAGGCTTTGATTGGTAGCTTGAAACGATTAGGCGTAGACACCATTCACGGCTGGGGCAAAATTGCCGGAATCCAAAAAGTCTCAGTAGCTACGAAGGACGGCGAAAAGACTATCACGGCGAAAGACATCATGCTTGCGCCCGGTTCTGTGCCCTTTGTGCCACCGGGAATTGAACTGGATGGCAAGACGGTGTTTACCAGTGATGATGCTGTACGACTGGAGTCCCTGCCTCCGTGGATTGCGATCGTCGGCAGTGGCTACATTGGGCTGGAGTTTGCCGATGTCTATTCGGCACTGGGTTGCGAGATTACCTTAATCGAGGCACTCGACCAACTCATGCCAGGATTCGACCCCGATATTGCCAAACTCGCCCAGCGGGTACTCATTACACCCCGTGACATTGAAACGAAAGTCGGCGTGTTAGCAAAACGCATTACGCCCGGTTCGCCTGTCGTGATTGAACTGGCTGATGCCAAAACCAAAGAAATTGTAGAAGTGCTGGAAGTTGATGCTTGCCTAGTTGCCACCGGACGAGTGCCGCTGACCAAAGATTTGGGTCTCGACTCTGTCGGCGTCGAAACCGTGCGACCGGGCTTTATTCCCATCAACGACCACATGGCTGTACTGTCAAATGGCGAACCTGTCCCCCATCTCTGGGCGATCGGCGACGCGACCGGGAAGCTCATGCTGGCCCATGCGGCATCTGCTCAGGGTGTAGCGGCAGTAGAAAATATCTGCGATCGTCCCCGTGCGGTTGATTACCACAGCATTCCCGCCGCTGCCTTTACCCATCCTGAAATTGGGTTTGTGGGCTTAACGGAACCTGCTGCGAAGGAAAAAGGCAAAGCAGAGGGGTTTGAAGTTACCGCTGTCCGTACTTACTTTAAGGGGAATGCCAAGGCGATCGCGGAAGGCGAAACCGAAGGCGTGGCAAAAGTCATTTACCGCCAGGATACGGGCGAAGTGTTGGGCGTTCATATCTTCGGACTCCATGCCTCAGATCTGATTCAAGAGGCGGCCAACGCGATCGCGCAACGGCAGGCTATTCAAGACCTTGCCTTCCTGGTACACGCTCATCCCACACTGTCAGAAGTGCTGGATGAAGCCTACAAACGGGCTATAACTACCCATTAGAGGCATAAGGTTAGGCTAGGCTCAAAGCAGGCAAGCGATGGCTGTTAAGCTACAGACTGTCAGATCGCGGACTGTCAGACCACAGAAGTTAGAGGATGTCTGAAAAGGAGTCGTTGATCGCACTCACCCGCCCTGCACTGAAGTACGGGCTGATCGCAGAAAGTCCGTTGAAACGGACTCTAGCCATTGCGAGGGTGTCGAGTCCACTACCCGTCGGGAAGGCAAAACCTACAGTGGACTTCCCTTTGTGAGCCCGCACTTGAGCGCAGGGCGGCATGGCAACGCCGCGAAGGAGCTTTCAACTCCTAGATATCCTCTTAGAGCCAAGATCGCCTTCCACCCGCGATCGTGGCTCGGGCGAAGTCAGTTGCATGAAGAATCGGCTAGGATCTCATCGCTAGACTTTGCTTCATCGTTTCTCTTGACGTTTAGCCTTCATCTTTTATCCTTTATTTCCTCCTTCTCCCATGCCCACCTACACCGGGATCACTAGCGAAGCCTTCCGGCATCCGCTCGATCGTCAGGCTGAACAGGCTCTGCGTAGCGTCCCTGGCTTTGATTTAGTCGCACGTACATTTGTCGAATTTCTGTCTGAGCGTCCGCAGTTTGTCTATCAAATGGGCAACAGCATCCAGGTTGGGCCACGTCAGTATGCCAATATTTATCAGATCTTTCGAGAATGCGTTCGCGATCTGGATGTGCATCCTGAGCCTGTTTTGTTCATCTCCCAAGATCCGTTTGTGAATGCGCTGGCGCTAGGGCAAGAATTTCCCAGCATGGTTCTGAATAGCGGCTTGCTGGACTTACTGGATGAGCACGAACTGCGAACGGTGATGGCGCATGAATTGGGACATATCAAGTGCGGCCATACAACTCTGGTGAGGATGGCGCTGTGGGTCAATCAGATTATTTCAGGCTTGGCAGAACGCACGTTTGGGTTGAGCAATCTGGTGACAACGGGTCTACTGCTGGCGTTTGCAGAGTGGAAGCGCAAGGCTGAACTTTCGGCCGATCGCGCTGCTCTCCTGGTTACTGATGACCTGTCTCCTGTGCTGCACAGCATGATGAAGGTTGCAGGCGGTAGTAGCAAATACGCTCACGAACTTAGCCTGGATGAATTCATGCGGCAGTCAGAGCGCTATCAAGAGTTGGATCAGGATGGGCTGAACCAGGTCTACAAGTTTTTCCTCTACAACAATCTTTCGACGGGTATTTTTCTCACCCATCCATTTACCGTTGAGCGGGTGCATTTTTTGCGCGAATGGTCGGTTTCGGACGATTATCGGCAGATTCGTCAGGGCAACTATGCTCGTGCGGGTGCTGAAGGATCAGTGGATGTGCCGACAGAACCACCGTCCAGTCCTAGTCAGTCCCAAGCCGAAGTGGATGAGTTGCGCCGTCAAATTGAGGAGTTGCAGCGTGAGATCGATCGCGTCAAACGCTCTGACTAGGTAGAGTCTTACACGATAGTCCTATTCGGGAAAGGATAAAGAATCATGGTGAGAGGGTGTGATGATGAGCATTCCTCTCTTCCCACTCTCGTCATCCTGCCCTTTGAGGCACTTCCCCTAACACGAAAGCCCGATCGGAGGAATGCTCTGATAAGAGCGTTAAGTAAGATTAGCGTGATGGATTTACGCTGATTGGCTTGTGTGCCTTTTACGCAATCTGTATGGACTGAAGCGCGAGAGGCCGCATGATAACACGCTCAGAGTCTCAGAAAGAGTTGGCAGGATTTGTCTACGGGTTGGTCGGGGTACTGGTTTTCAGCCTGACGCTACCAGCTACTCGTATTGCCGTTTCGGGCTTTGATCCGGTGTTTGTGGGGTTGGGTCGAGCCGTTGTGGCAGCGGGTTTGTCGTTCATTCTGCTCATTGTTACCCGCCAACCAATGCCACCACTCAGATTTTTGCCCCAGTTTTGTCTGGTTGTAGCTGGCGTGGTCGTTGGGTTTCCATTGCTGTCTGCGATCGCCATGCGCGATGCCCCTGCTTCGTATGGAGCCGTGATTACCGGGCTACTGCCGCTCTCGACGGCGTTATGTGGCGTATGGCGGGCGGGTGAGCGTCCATCCTTACCCTTCTGGATCTTTGCGGGCCTGGGAAGTGTCCTGGTCATTGGCTTTGCGCTGCTATCGGGCGGTGGCTCGCTTCGGCTGGCGGATTTGGCGTTATTAGGGGCGGTTGCAGCAGCAGGGTTAGGCTATGCAGAAGGCGCGGTTCTTTCACGTACGTTCGGCTCGTGGCAGGTAATCTGCTGGGCGTTGCTACTATCGACGCCTGTGCTGCTGCCGATCGTTCTGCACCATTTTCCCTCCCATTTCTCGACCATTCCCCCTGGTGCCTTGTTGGGGTTCTTGTACGTCAGCGTCTTTAGTATGTTTCTGGGCTTTTTCGCATGGTATCAGGGGCTATACCTTGGTGGCGTAGCGCGGGTGGGGCAAGTGCAACTTCTTCAACCATTTCTGACTATTCTGGCTTCAACCTTTATGCTGGGTGAGCATTTAACACTGATGACAGTCGTTTTTGCGATCGGCGTCATTGCCTGTGTGGCCTTAGGCAAGCGCACTGCGATCAAGGTCTCCTAAACGTTCTGTGCGATGGATTAGGTCGGATTTATCAACGGTGCAGGCGGGTTTGCGAGCGGATGAGTCGCGATCGCTGAAGAAGTTTACAGTCTGGAGGCTGTGAACTGTAAAATGAAGGTTAGGCTAGATGTCCGGCCTCTCGATCCACGGTCTTGTTTCTTTTGTCTTTGTCACACGAAGGGTTTCACGATGACGCTTAACTATGTACTGGAAGCAATTTGGACGCTTTCGGCTCTCGGTTTGATTGTGCTGGTACTGTTGCACAGCCCTAAAGGTGACGGTTTGGGCGGTTTGGGTGGACAGGCACAGCTTTTTACCAGTACCAAGAGCGCTGAAACCACGCTGAATCGCGTGACCTGGGTGCTGACCGTAATTTTTATGGGTCTAACCGTTGTCTTGAGTGCGAATTGGTTGCCGAAATAGCTAAGGCAGAGGGCAGAAGGGAGATCTTCTTGCTGATCCGTGCAGATAGAAGCTTACTGTAGGGACTGACAGAACTCTGAGGTACTGCCTGAAGCGATCGCTAGAAGGGCTTTATTCTAGAAGCTAATGCATTGGGAACGTGTCCTGAGAAGATTTCTGGATCTGGTAGAACAGCGTTTGCAGACGCGATTGACCAAACGCACGATAGCCAAATTTTCATGGTTGGCAATCACGATCGGAACGATCGCCTTGGTGCTTGTGACGCATCCCCTCCCGACGCGATCGGATCAATCTTTGCCATTGCCGACCGCTTCTCAGGGAGACGAACAATCGATTGCTCAAAAGCCTGCTCCCGATTTTCCGCTACAGCCTCACCCTCTGCCATCAACCCTGGCACAGTGGAGCGACCCTCAAGCCGGTGACTATTTTGATCAAATTGAAGTGGTTCCAGTCAACTATCTGGTCTGGACTCACTTTCCGCTGAGCGTTTACATTCAGCCGCCAACCCCTACAGAGCTTGCCAGTCCGTTTACTGCCCAGCGATCGCAGGCATGGATTACGGCAGTCTCGCAAGCGATGCAGGAGTGGAATCGATATTTGCCTTTGACACGTGTGGATCAGTCTGAAGGCGCGGACATTGTAGTCTTGCGATCGGCACCACCCCTTCAGTTTGAAGATTCGAAGGTGACAAACCAGGGGGCTACCACTGGACAAGTTTTGAGAGAACGTCCGACTGTGCGATTGGGTCGTGCACGATCGGCTGCCACCACCTACAAGGTGTCTGTCAAAGGTTCCCTGAAAGCTCCGGCCTCAAAGCCAACGCTGGCTCTCCGATGCACGATTCAACTACGTCCCGATCAGGCTGCCCAATACCTTCAGGCAGCAGCACGGCACGAATTGGGTCACGCCCTCGGCATTTGGGGCCACAGTCGATCGCAAACGGATGTGATGTACTTTTCACAGGTGCGTAATCCACCGCCCATTTCACCCCGCGATGTCAACACGCTCAAGCGCATCTACGAACAGCCAACACGCCTGGGTTGGGCATTGTCTGAGTAGATGAGAACGGCATAGACTGGACGTAGAGAGCTAGATCAAACGCACCTCGATCGCGCCGTAAGAAGGAGTACCGATGAGTACTGTACAAACTCAGTTGCCCACTGATACCTGGGTTGTTGCCTCCTGGGATGACTACATCAAGCAGATTGAAGACCCAGCGTGCGAAAAGGCGAAGGGCTATTACTACAACGGACAGATGAGGATTGAGATGCTACCCGTTGGCTCTGACCATTCTTGTGACCACGCCATGCTGATTTCGGCAATCAGTCTGGTTGCCATTGTGAAAGGTATACCGCTCACTGCGCGAGACAACTGTACCTATCGCAAGGTTGGAAGTCGAGAGTGCCAGCCAGATATTTCGTACTATGTAGGCGAACGCGCTCGCTTGATCCCTCGTGGCACCTCAATTATCGACCTCGATCGCTATCCTGCCCCCGATCTGGCGATCGAAGTTGCCGACAGTTCGCTCTTGACTGACCAGGGTGCTAAACGGTTGCTGTATGAAGATTTAGAGGTTTCGGAATATTGGGTTGTGGATGTCCAGAAGGCTCAAATTCTTGCTTATAGCGTCGCCGATCGGGGCAGCAAACGAATTGATGTCTCGATCGTGTTGTCAGGGTTGGTGATCGCGCTACTAGAAGAAACGTTGCGTCGCAGCCAGGAAACCGATCAGGCGCAGGCAGGAGCTTGGTTGCTGAGTCAGCTTCAATAAACGAAACCAGGGTAGCTTTATACGACTGGAGCCCGACCAAAGAGTTTGGTAAGAGTTTTGAGGCGATCGCTCAACTCTCCGTGCAGCGCACCCGCGTGATAGCGCCACTGCCAGTTGCCTTCTGCCACGCTCGGAAAATTCATACGTGCTTCGGTTCCCAATCCCAAAACATCCTGAAGGGGAATAATGGCAAGGTTGGCGATCGAGCTGAGCGCTAAGCGAATGAGATCCCACTGAATGCCGTCGGGGCTAATACAGCCGAGGTAGGTCAATACGTTGCCCTTCTCGTAGTCAGACAGTTGATTGAACCAGCCCACCGTTGTGTCATTGTCGTGAGTGCCTGTATACACCACACAGCGACGGGGGTAGTTGAACGGGAGAAAGGGGTTTGCAGGGTCAGACCCAAAGGCAAATTGCAGCACCTTCATGCCCGGAAATTCAAACTGGTCGCGCAACGCTTCTACTTCAGGGGTGATGACGCCCAAATCTTCTGCCAGAATCGGCAACTTGCCCAGCTTCTCTCGCAGCACTTCAAAGAATTCGTGACCTGGAGCTTCGACCCACTCGCCATTCATGGCTGTTTCTTCGCCTTGTTTGACCGCCCAGAAGGCTTCAAACCCTCGGAAGTGATCAATGCGAATTAAGTCCACATAGTCCAACATGGCGCGGAACCGTCCTACCCACCAGGCAAAGTCGGACTTTTGCAAATGCTCCCAGTTGTAAACGGGGTTGCCCCATAGTTGCCCGGTTGCACTGAAGTAGTCGGGTGGTACCCCTGCCATGAGCGCGGGTTCACCTGTTTGCTCATCCAGGCAGAAGTTTTCGGGATTCGCCCAGACATCGGCGCTGTCATGCGCCACATAGATGGGAATGTCGCCAATAATCTCAATGCCTTTGGCGTTGGCGTAATGCTTAAGGTCAGCCCACTGGTGGAAAAACTCGTATTGCAGGTACTTGTGATAGAAGATTTCAGCCGGTAAGCGACGGCGACATTGTTCTAACGCTTCTGGTTGATGCTGCGCGATCGCCGGTTCCCAGGTATGCCAACTTGAATTATCCTGAGTTTGCTTCAACGCCATAAAGAGAGCGTAGTCCTCAAGCCAGTACGCTTTACTTTCGCAGAAGGCAGCAAAATGTTGCTTTTGCTCTGCACTGGCATAGTTCTTGAAATTTTCACATGCCTTCGTCAGCAGCGCCATTTTGATGGGGGCAACCTGATCGAAATTGACGCGATCGTGAGCGAATTCCGGCAAATCGGCAAAATCGGCTTCGCTGAGCAGACCGTTATCCCGCAAGCGCTCTGGACTGATGAGTAGTGGATTGCCCGCCATCGCCGAGTAGCACATATACGGCGAGTTGCCAAAGCCTGTGGGTCCCAATGGCAGCACCTGCCAGAGTTGTTGCTCGGTTTCTGCCAGAAAATCCACAAAATCGCGAGCCTGGGGACCGAGATCACCGATACCAAAACGACCGGGAAACGAGGTTGGGTGCAGGAGAATTCCACTCACTCTGGATGACGAGACAGAGAAGTTGGAGTCGGGAGAACGAGTCATTACGTTGAGTGAGAGGGTTGAAGTGCAATCGGCGTTGGTTTGACTCTATCATGGTGTTCCAAGGTTAAAACCTATCGGATGAAAGACCTGCCTGTGGCACACCGTAACCCTACTCCAACCGTTGACATCATTATTGAGCTGAGCGATCGCCCAAACCGACCAATCATCCTCATCGAACGGCTCAATCCACCGCATGGCTGGGCTATTCCTGGCGGCTTTGTGGATTATGGAGAAGCAGTAGAAACGGCTGCTAAACGGGAGGCTGAAGAAGAAGTTGGTTTGCAGGTTGAGCTTATCGAACAGTTCCATGTTTATTCCGACCCCAACCGCGACCCGCGCCAGCATACGCTTAGTATTGTCTTTTTGGCGATCGCGCAGGGCACACCCAAGGCGGGCGACGATGCCAAGCACCTGGAGGTATTTGAATCCTGGCGCATACCAACCAATCTCTGCTTTGACCACGATCGCATCCTGCACGACTACTGGCGCTATCGGCATTACGGCATCCGACCAATGGTCTAAGGGGGTGGGGTGTAGGGGATGGGGGGTAGAGGGTAAGATGTGCTCCAAGCTCTGTAATTTGGCCTCAAGCATCAGCTTTTCGAGGGCAGCCCTCAATCTTCCAAGCTCAAAACTCGAACTCTAAAACTCTTGTGCTGACTGCTGACCGCTCAAACTCAAAACTCAAAACTCAAAACTCAAAACTTTTCTACCATGCCTCGCGAAATTATCCGTACTGATGCTGCTCCTGCTCCTGTCGGTCCCTATAACCAGGCGATCGCGGCTACGGGTCGTCTGCTCTTTGTGGCAGGCCAAATTCCCCTCAGCCCGACAACAGGCGAGATTGTGGGAACCGATGTGACAACCCAGACTGAGCAAGCGATCGCCAACCTCAAGGCGATTTTAGACGCGGGTGGCGCAACGCTGGCGGATGTGGCAAAGACCACTGTGTTTCTGAAAGATATGAATGACTTTGCCGCAATGAATGCCGTTTACGCAAACTACTTTGAAGACGCGATCGCCCCTGCTCGTGCCTGTGTCGAAGTCGCTCGTCTACCCAAAGATGTTCTCGTCGAGATCGAGTGCATTGCGGTGGTTTAACCTACACGGGTAGATCGGCACGCGGGTCGAAGGTTTCGAGTTGGCGCAGCTTTTCGTAGAGGTCACGTTCTTGTGGACTGGGGTCGCGGGGCACCATGATTTGAATCTCGACGATTTGATCGCCCCGTCTGCCGCTAGCAGTGGGATAGCCTTTGGATGCTAGTCGCAGGCGTTGACCCGTTCGCACACCTGGCGGAATCGTCATTTTCACCAAACCATCCAATGTCGGCACTTCAAGCGGCCCACCCAGAACGGCTTCGCTGGGCGTAATGGGCAGCAAGCACTGAATGTCCGAGCCTTCCAGACGAAAGAAGGGATGGGGAGCCACGTCAATTTTGAGGTACAGATCGCCGCCTGCTACGCCCTGCCCTTTTAGCCGGATGCGCTGTCCAGTCACCATTCCCGGCGGCATATTGACTTCGAGCGATCGTCCATCTTCCAGGCGAATGCGCTCCTGTCCGCCCGTATACGCTTTTTCCAGTGGTACGGCTAAGCGTGCTTCGGCATCGCGACGGGTCGCGCGGGGTACCGTGTACGTCGTCTTCGTGGTGCCGGGTTGGAAGTAATCGCGAGTGCCTGTGCGGGGTGGACTGGTGTCTTTGTTAGCGCGACGGTTGAGCAGTTGATCGACAAAGCTGTTGAAGTCGGCAAACTCCGCAAAGTCTACATCGTCTCCAATGGGACGTTCGCCTCGCCCATCCCAACCACGTGGTGTTTTGGGTGGCTGCCCACCCTTAAAGCCTCGCTGCTGCCAGAATTTACCAAACTGGTCATACTGAGCGCGCTTGGTAGGGTCAGAAAGAACCTCATACGCTTCATTGATGTCTTTGAACTTCTCTTCTGCCTGCTTGTTGCCAGGATTAAGGTCAGGGTGAAACTGTCGTGCCAGACGCCGAAACGCCTTCTTGATCTCATCAACTGTTGCGTCTCTTGCAACGCCTAAGATGTCGTAATAATTCCGAAAGTCTTGCATCTACGTTAGTTGTTAGTTGTTAGTTGTTAGTTGTTAGTTGTTAGTAAATTGCCAAGAATTAACAGCTAAAACTGAGTTTTATTGATGCTTAGCTGTTAGAAATAAATGCTAAAAACTAACAACTAATGACCAAAAACTGCTTAAAGCCACTCATCGTCTTCATCCCAGTTGTCTTGGTAGAGGTTGGGTCGGGCGTTTTTCGGGGGGCGAGAGGGGCGTCGATCGCTGCGATCGCGGTCAGTAGAGCGGGAGTCGTACGGGGGGCGATCGTCACGGGCAGCACCGCTATCCGGATAGGGGTCGCGTGGGCTGCTGCGGGGTCTGCCAGCGTCTTGACTGCGTCCACTGTCACTGCGTCCGCTTTCGCTGCGTCCGCTATCATAACTGCGCTCATCGTTATAACGGGGACGATCGCTGGGACGTTCATCAAAGCGATCATTTTGGCGATCATTTAAGCGATCATTGGAGCGTTCTCTCGTCCGATCGCTGGGGCGATCCTCGTCCCAGGAGGAATTGTTAGCGCGATCGTTCCGAGAAGATCCAGCATCCCGCCCACTATAGCGGCTGTCATTCCAGGAACCAGAGCCAGCCCCATAGTCATTCCGCCCACCATAGCGATTATCGTCACGGGCTCCACTACCTGCACCGTAGCTGCTGCGCCCACTGCCGTAGCTGCTGCCACCATAGCCACCACTGCCGTAGCCGCCACTGCCGTAACCACTGCTGCCATAGCTGCCACTACCATAGCCATAACGATCGTTGTCGCGGCGATCGTCATCGTAGTAGTCGTCATCGTCATCGGTGAAGAAGCTTTTGATGGCTCCAAACAAGCTGTCGCTTTCTTCCTCTTCCTTGTTGCGCTCGTAGACTTCGCGACGGAGATCGTAGAGGGCATCATCCAGGTCGGCTTTAGCGCGATCGATGCCGCGATCGTCATTGGCATTTAGTGCTTCCCGCAAGGCTTGAATGGCACGTTCAATTTTGGAGCGATAGCCGCTCACAAACTGCATCCCAAAATCAAGCGTGGCTTCTCGCAGTTGGCGTTCTGCCTGAAAGATTTGCGATTCTGCCTGATTGCGCTTCTCGACTTTTTCTTTCTTCTGACGATCGGCGTCGGCGTACTCCTGCGCCTCGCGGATCATGCGCTTGACCTCTTCATCGCTCAGAGTCGAGGCACCCTGGACAGTAATGCTTTGCTCGCGTCCTGTGGTGCGCTCCATTGCCGCTACCTGCAAGATGCCATTGGCATCGATGTCAAACGACACCTGAATTTGAGGCAGACCGCGAGGTGCCGGAGGAATACCGGTGAGCTTAAAGCGCCCAATCGATTTATTGCCCGCCGCCATCTCCCGTTCCCCTTGCAGAACGTGGACTTCGACCAGGGTTTGGTTATCTTCTCCAGTGGAGAAAATATCGGAACGGCGCACCGGAATCGTGGTGTTGCGAGGAATGAGCTTTTTCATCACGCCGCCTACGGTTTCTAACCCCAGCGACAGCGGTGTGACATCCAGCAGCAGCACATCTTTGACATCACCTGCCAGAATCCCTGCCTGGATAGCAGCACCCACGGCGACCACTTCATCGGGGTTGACGTTCTGATTGGCTTCGCGATCGATGAGGCTCCGCACCAACTGTTGAATGATGGGAATCCGGGTGGAGCCACCGACCAGTACCACTTCATCTATCTGGTTGGGACTGAGGTTTGCATCTCGAATTGCCTGCTTGACAGGATTCCGCACACGACTGATCAGGTCGCTGCACAAGCCTTCAAACTGCGATCGCGTCAGGCGCGTTTCCAAATGTTTGGGGCCTTCTTCGGTTGCAGTGATAAAAGGCAGATTGATATCGGTGACGGTGACCCCCGATAGCTCGATCTTGGCTTTTTCGGCGGCTTCGCTGAGGCGTTGGAGTGCTTGACGATCGCGCCGCAAATCCACCCCTTCAGTTTCAAGGAACTGCTCTGCTAACCAGTCCACAATTTTTTTATCAAAGTCATTGCCGCCGAGTTGGGTATCACCACTGGTCGCTTTGACCTCAAAGACCCCATCGCCTACATCCAGAATGGACACGTCGAAGGTGCCGCCACCCAGGTCGAAGACAAGAATGGTTTGACTCTCGCGGCGATCGAGTCCGTAGGCCAGCGAGGCAGCAGTAGGCTCGTTGAGAATGCGCTTGACTTCCAGTCCTGCAATGCGTCCTGCATCCCGTGTTGCCTGCCGCTGGGAGTCGTTGAAATAAGCAGGAACGGTAATCACCGCCTCTGTGACCGGGGAACCCAGGTAGCGACTGGCTTCATCCACCAGCTTTTGCAGCACCATCGCGGCAATTTCTTCAGGTGCAAATTCTTTTTGTAACCGGGGGCACTTGAGCTTGATGTTGCCCATGTCGTCTTTGCGCAAGGTATAGGGCACGCGCTTAGACTCTGGACTGAGTTCGGCATACTTGCGACCGATGTAGCGCTTCACCGCATAGAACGTATTCTGCGGGTCAGAAATAGCCTGCCGCCGTGCCAATTGACCCACTAGCCGTTCGCCATCTTTGCTAAAGCCAACGACGGATGGAGTGGTTCGCATCCCTTCAGCATTGGCAATCACAACTGGCTTGCCGCCTTCCATCACAGCGACTACTGAGTTGGTGGTTCCCAGATCAATGCCGACTACCTTGCCCATGCGTCTCTGATCTCCCGTAAGCTGCTTGCGCGACGTACTTGTATTGATACATTATGTTGAGTTTATTCTATCGCGCTGATGCAACAGACCCTGGTAATTGCTGTAGTTGGTCGTGGTAAAGGCAGAGAGGCAAGGGTTGGGAGTAGCGCTTCGCTAGAGAGTTATGAGTTATGAGTTATGAGTTATGAATTTTAAGTTGATTAAGCGGTCATCCTTCATCCCTCATCCCTTAGCCTTCTGCCTTCTGCCTTCTGCCTTCTGCCTGCTATAACGTCAGCCCAATGGCTGTGCGGACGGGATCAGATCGTCCAGGAAGGAAAGGATGGCTGTGTTAACAAACTCTGGTTGGCCGCCAGCAGCGTAGTGTCCGCAGTTGGGAATAATTTGAAGTTTGGCGTTGGGTAGGCGATCGCGCAACTGCTCTCCATCACTTACGGGAAACCAGCGATCCTGGTCTGCCCACAAAATTAGGGTTGGACACGTCACCTGAGGCAGCTTTTCCTGCACAGAGCGGATGAGGTTGGGTTGTCCCTGCTCCAGTTGTTTAATTTCGCGTGCGGCGAGTTGGAATTCTTCGGCCAACTTTGTGAGCGTGCCGGGAAATTCGATCTGGGGATAGGTGCTCCAATAAACGTCCTCGATCGTGGCATGAGCCGGATCGGCGATAACCTCCGCTCGTAAGGCGTACACAAGTTGACGAATGATGGGGTCAAGCGCTTTGGCAAGGCGGAGTTGATCGACCCATTCAACCAGACCTAACGGGAGATCGGCTAAAAGACGCATACCCCAGTTGGGCAACTGTTTGGGGAAGATAGGTACGTTCAGCAGCACGAGGCGATCGCATAGTTCTGGGTGTGCCTGAATGGCGGACAGTGCGACTAGTGCCCCCAACGACTCAGCGATGATCACGGCGGGTTCATTACACAACGCACGCAGGACGCGTTCTAACTCGATGACCTTGTGGTTAGTTTGCTCTGGCTGTAACGGTTTATCAGAAAAGCCGCTGCCTTTGGCATCAAAACAAATCACGCGAAAGTGCTGTGCCAGAGGGTTGATATTGGCGTGCCAGCCATAGCTCCAGCTTGCTACGCCATGCACTAACACCACTGGTTTGCCGGTTCCTTTTTCACCGTAGGCGATCGCCACAGAGCGATCGTTGGCGTCACGAATCATCAGCGTTTGCCGACCTTTAGGAAACGTTGCTTGCCACCAATCCTGCATGACGACATCCTCCTAAAGACATTAGCTGAGTTGGCATACGTCATTACTGATTGCAACCCACCCTGACTTTAGGATAATGGCAGCGAATGACGCTGACTGACTTGCATACGCCGCTCTTTTGACTGACACACAGGGTTATACCCACCGTTACAGACACACCGATGCAAAAACTTCTTGTTACTGGCGCTAGCGGCTTTCTGGGTTGGAACCTTTGTCAGGTAGCAGCAACCAATTGGACTGTTTACGGAACGTCGTTTGCCAAAGCGATCGCCATCCCTGGCACGACCATCTTGACGATCGACCTGACTGATTTCGACGCAACACAACGTCTTTTTCAGGACATACAGCCCGATGCGGTTATTCATTTAGCGGCTCAGTCCAGTCCCAACGTGTGCCAGACCCAGCCAGAAGCATCCCACCGCTTGAACGTGACGGCTGCTGTTCATCTCGCCGGACTGTGCGCCGATCGGTCGATTCCCTTTGCCTTTGCTTCCAGCGAAATGGTGTTTGATGGCTTAAACGCGCCCTATAAGGAGGAAGACCCTGTTTCACCGATCAATCGTTATGGAGAACAGAAAGCCCTTGCCGAGGTGGAAATTCTCGATCGTTACCCCAATGCGGCCGTCTGTCGGATGCCGCTTATGTTTGGGTTAGTGCCACCAACCGCCAGTAGCTTTATCCAACCGTTCATTCAGGCTCTGCGATCGGGTAAAGAACTTAAACTCTTTACTGATGAAATTCGGACGCCCGTTAGTGGCACAACAGCAGCCAAAGGCTTACTGTTAGCCCTTCAAAAAGTACAGGGACGGCTTCACCTGGGCGGCAAAGAGCGCGTATCACGCTACGAATTTGGTTGCTTAATGGCTGCTATTCTTTCACTACCAACGGCCAGCATGATTGCGTGCCGCCAAGAGGATGTGCCAATGGCCGCCAATCGCCCGCCCGATTTGTCTTTAGATAGCACCAAGGCATTTAAGTTAGGCTACTCGCCGCCGTCATTGTGTGCAGAGCTAGAAGCACTGGTGGGTAAGGTTTAGGGGAGAAGGCAGAGGGCAGAGGGCAGAGGGCAGAGGGCAGAAGAGCAACAAAGGGTAGAAGAGCAATAAACGCTTTGTAGAGTAAATCTGCGGGTAGCTGTTGACTTTATTTCTCAATTGTCTCTACAATCGTCTTGATTTTGATGAGAGTAGTTGGCAGGCAAGGAGGCAGACCTTACTGCGTTGAATTTTGGTGCTGACTTGAGCTAGCTCTGGTCGTCGGTTGAAGGCTGAAGCCGTTAGGGCGATTCCTTTCGGTCAGCCCTCTATTTTGTGCTGCGCTTTTGTCACGCTTGCTTTCTACCACTCGATGTCTCGCTTTTCTATCCCGTTCATTCCCAAGGAAGTTTCCATGACGTTAGGCAAGAAGCTCTATTTTGTCGCGGGTGCAGGTGCCCTCATTTTAAGCGGATTTATTCTCAATAGTTTGAGTAAAATGGCTCAAGCTGATAGTCAGCCTCCGATCGCGAATACTTTAACGACGTTTGTGCAGACGACGCTTGCGCAACGACCGCAAGCAACCCTTAAAATTGCGTTTCCGAGTCGGGCTGACTCCACTGACTTACAGCGCAAAGCGAACGATGTGGCAAGATTCTTGTCTCAAGAGTTGAAAATGCCAGTTGAAGCGATCGTGTCGGACGACACTGCCGCAGTTGAAGCATTGCGAGCCAATCGGGTAGATGTAGCGTTTCTTAGCAGTCGTCCTGCCTTGAAGGCGGAGCAACTGGCAAATGCGCGAGTTTACCTGGCTGAAGTACGGCCTAACTACTCTGGGCGCTATACCTACAGTTCGGTCATGGTTGTGCGTAACGATAGCCCACTCTCGCGCAAAGCCACCACCAAGCAAACGCTAGAGCAACTGCGCGGCAAGAAAATTGCGTTTACCTCACCTACGTCCGGATCGGGATTCATTTTTCCGGTCGGAGAATTGGTCAAGCAAGGACTGGTGCCCAACCGCGATCGCCTGAATGGCTTCTTTCAACAAGTGACCTATGGCGGTAACTATAGCGGTGCTTTACAAGCAGTGCTCCGAGGGCAAGCCGATGTGGCAGCCGTGTCGGAATATGCGCTGAAGCCACCGTACATTACGGCAGCAGAAGGGAAGCAACTGCGTCGACTCTATGCCATTTCAGGGGTTCCAGCTCATAGTGTGGCGATCGATGATGACGTTCCAGCACGCCAGCGGACGCAGATTGTCAATGCGCTGCTCAAGCTCAATCAGCCGCAGAATAACGCGTTACTCAAAAATCTCTATAACTCAACCGAGTTGGTGCAAGTAGAACACTCTCGCCACCTCCAACCCATGCGGGAAGCGTTGCAGCGAGCTGGATTTGCGCCTTAATGGAGCACTGATCGCGCAACGGTAACACCCACAGAAAGCCGTCAGCCCGACGGTTTCATATCGACCACAAATGCCGTGATGCCATTACGTCCACCGCCCAACGACCAGCCGAATGGTGCCGTCTGCCAGTACCTCTTCTTCTTCTACCGTGAAGCCTTGGGCGGGGGCGGTTGCCATCAGTGCATGATACCCATACCGTTGTGTGACCCGGTTTAGCCACGATCGGTCATACTTGTGGCGATCGTACTCCGAAATGATTGCTTGAAACGTGCCGTCTGCCTGCCGCTGGAAGCCAATATCATTGCTGGCACCCCCAACATAGTTGCGCCGAATAATGACCTCAGCCGCTTGCGGACGGATGTCGCCTTGAAAGCCATAGAGATGCTGCGCGGTTTCGTGTACTTCGACTTGCTTAAAGCCTACGTCTGACAGTGCCTTAACGAGTGCGGCAGTATCTTTGATTTGCGTTTTGATGGTGGTGAAGTGGGACATGGGAGAGGAAAGGCTAAAGGCTAAAGGATGAAGGCTAAAAGGGAAAAAGGCTAAAAGGGAAAAAGCTGAATCAACTTGAAACGTCCTTTCAATTGAGAGCCGTTTAAGAACAGGTCAAAACTCAAAACGTATTCTTTATCCTTCATACTTTATCCTTCATTCCTCATCCCTCATCCCTCGCTCAATGGTGAGGCGTTTCAACTCTTCCACAAGTTGGCTATCCTGTGAGGCAGTACGTGCGCCTGCTTCGGCAGCCCACTGTTTGAGGCTTTCAATCTGGTCGCGAGCGATCGCGGCGAGGGGGACGGTTTCTTCGATCGATCGTACGATATCTTCCGTAGTAAAGTCCTGCCGTTGCCCGTTGCGACCGCGACCAAACGCCTGGTGCATCGCATCAATAATCACCTGCTCAATTTCGGCACCGCTGAAGTTACGTGCCTGACGTGCTAGTAGCCCGATATCAAATTCACGGAGGCGGGTTGGGCGCAACCGTTGCACATGCACTTTGAAAATCTCCTGACGTTCTTGTTCAGTTGGCAAATTCAAGAAGAAAATTTCGTCGAAGCGCCCTTTCCGCAGCAGTTCGGCGGGGAGAATTTGCACATTATTGGCCGTGGCAACAATAAAAACGGGACGGGTCTTCTCCTGCATCCAGGTGATGAGGCTGCCAAACACGCGACGGCTGGTGCCCGAATCGCCATCTGAGCCACTGGTGATGTTGCCAAAGGCTTTGTCGATTTCGTCAATCCACAACACGCAGGGCGCGATCGCCTCGGCAAGCTGAATCATCTGACGCACGCGGCTTTCACTTTCGCCCACAATGCCGCCGAACAAACGGCCTGTATCAAGCCGCAGCAGGGGGAGACGCCATTCGTGGGCGATCGTTTTGGCTGAAAGCGATTTGCCGGTGCCTTGTATCCCGACTAGCAGCACGCCTTTGGGATTGCGAATGCCATAACGCCGTGCCTCTTCGGTAAACACATCCTGCCGCATTCGCACCCATTGCTTGAGATTCTCCAGTCCCCCAACGCTTTTGAGCGACTCGCGCACGGTGAAAAACTCTAGAATGCCAGTTTGCCGAATCGCTTGTTGTTTGGCTTCCAGCACTCCGCCAATATCGGCTTCAGTCACCTGCTGTTTGGCAGCAAGCGCTTTCGCCAACACGCGCTGAATGCGTGTCCAGCTGAGTCCCTGGCAGGCTTTGATGAGTTGCTCCCGCGCTAACCCTGTGACTTTTAGCTTTTCTGGTACGACCAGTTGCGAGATGTAATGGTCAATCTCCTGGGCATTGGGGAGGGGAAAGTCGATGACGGTCGCTTCTTCGGTTAATTCGGTGGGCAGTGTAAGCGTCTGGCTAACTAGCACTAGCGCTTTACGGGTGCGTTTGAGATCTTTCGCCAGGTTCTTGATTTCGCGCACAACGGGAGCATTTCTGTCGCTGGTTGCGTTTTGCAAGAGGGGATGGAGGTCACGCAGCACGAAGATGGTTTCTTCGTCGGCTGGCGCTTTGGCGATGCGATCGAGCGCTGCCATGGCACTTCCCTTCGCGGCACCATTGTCATCCCAACCGCGCACAACATCCCACAGCAAGACCTTGCGCGGAGGCTGTGCTTTGGCTGCCACTTGCCGCAGGACGTTCTCAACGGGTTCTTCTTCGATCGCCACGATGTACAGCAACGGATAGCGTGCCCGTAGCATCAAATCGAGTTCGTCGATTAACTCGCGATGGGGTACAAACGGGGCTTTGGTGGCTGGATGAAATGATCCGTCAAGCATGGGAGAAAAAGAGGAAAAGTCGCAAGCCGCGATCGCCTACTTCTAGCATGCTGCCATTGCTTAAAAAAGCAACAGCTTGCGGTCAAAATCGCTTTTCAAGCATTGTTTCACCATGGACATACTTCAATGACTGACAGTACTGTATGGGTGCTGATTGACTGACAAAAGTCTGGAAAAGCTACTGGCTCCGTTGCTCGCCCGCCCGTGATTAAAATCCGGGCTAACGGTACGAAACCCGTTAAAACGGGTTGAAAATCCCGTTGTAGTCCACTGATGGAAGTTAAGGAAATAACCCGGTAATTTAGAGGAGGCCAGAGCAGGTGCTTTCCTACCATGAGTCGAAAACCTATTAACTTGCCGCTCAAGGCTGAGCAAAAAGATGAATTAGTGTTTCTGCGAGATCATGATGCGCGTCCGTATATCCGAGAACGAGCAGCCGCTCTACTGAAAATTGCGACTGGACAATCAGGCTTACAGGTTGCCACAACCGAGTTACTCAAACCGCGTGAGCCCGATACGATTTATCAGTGGGTGCAGCGCTATCAGAAGGAAGGGGTCGCAGGTTTAATGATTCGCTCAGGACGGGGTCGCAAGCCCGCTTTTTTTCCCTCACTATGAGGATGCCACCATCGCCAAGGCGGCAGTGTTAGCGGTCGTTCGACGTGACCCACAGGTGTTAGGGTACGCTCAAAGTCGGTGGACGCTCCAAGCGATCGCTCATGGCTGTGAGGCGTTGCAAGTGACGACCAAAGCAGGGTTGTCGCAATTGCTCGCCCGACTGGGCATCAGCTACAAGCGAGGGCGAGACTACCTGCATCGTCCAGACCGCTTTTACGAGGAAAAGCGCAGCCAGATTGAGTTAGCCTTACTGCGCGCTTGGTACGAACCGCAGCGTTACGTCCTAGTCTATCTCGATGAGTTTGGGCTTTATCGTCAACCCACAGTGGCCCAAGACTGGGAAGTGGTCGGTGCGTCGCAGCCTCTAGCACGCCGTTCGCACAAAAGCGATACCTGTTATCGCGGTGTCGGGGCGCTCAATGCCCTGACCGGACAAGTGACCGACTTATTGCGTTCCGAGATTAGTGTCGCTGTTCTTTGCCAGCGAGTTGGTCACAGTTGTAAAGGCCAGAACCCCCAAAGAACCCGCTGCCGATTACCCTCCTCAACCTACCGACGTATGCGCCCTGGCTCAATCCGATTGAGAAGCTTTGGCGCTGGTTGCGGCAGAAGGTGATTCATTTACATCGCTTGAGTGATGATTGGAACACACTCCAGCAGCGAGTCGGTGATTTCTGGAGCAGTTCCGTCAAGGGTCTAGCAACCTGCTTCGCTATGTTGGATTATTGCCGGATTAATTTCTTAACTCTCATCAGTGCAGGGCGGGTGAGTGCTATCAACAACTGCTTTTCAGATCTTCTCTAACAAAGCGGTGCCGTTTGAGCTACGTTTAGTACAGCATGAATGTAGTCTTCGTGTGTAATCAAAGCTTTACGCTGAAGATATTTGATGGCATTCAAAGCAGCCTGGTGAGCTTCCCTATCTGAGCCCATACAGCAATCTTCAATCACATAAACAAAGTAGTCATGCTGGTGTGCATCAACCGTTGTGTAATGTACGCAAACGTCTGTCAACGTTCCCATAATGACTAACGTATCGATTTTTAGCCCTCGTAGTAACAGATCAAGATCAGTCGCAAAAAATGCGCTATAGCGACGTTTGGTGATCGTAAACTCGCCATCCTGAGGAGACAAATCAGGGTGAAAATCTGTACCTGCCCAGGTTTCAAGACAATGGACGGGCTCAGTGCCATCCAGTTCTCGACCAAAATCCACCATTTCTTTGCGGTGAACTTCCTTCGTATGAATAATTGGCAGTCCTGCAGTTCGAGTTGCAGATAGCACGTTCTTTGCTTTTGGCAGTACGTCAGCCGAGCCAACTGTCTGCAGTGGTTCACCCTTAAAAATGTCTTCTTGAAAGTCAATCACTAACAATGCTGTCGATCGAGCATCAATTGTCAGACCCATATCAATTCTCTTCCTAAGGAACACACTGCTAAAGATCGTGGCTTTCATTACATGAGATTCTGCGTAGGATGCCAAAGGCTATACGGTATTGAAAAAAGCGTAACGCAACGCATCGATTCCAGCGTTTGATGCGGTTCGACTAGCGTGATTGCCTGCGAATTGGGCGTACAGCGCTCAGCTGTGCCGAAGACTACACCCATCCTACAAAACTCAATGCTACTGAATGCTCATGCCTAAGAGCCACGCGCAAAACATTGCTTCGTTATTGACTGGCTAAATTCGTTTTTGACGCCCGCCGCAGAGGAAAGCTGCTGGAAGAGTAATGCTCACCCTTCCTTTGCACAAAAACAGTGAGTCAGTAACGGCTCTAGAGATTTGAAAGCTCACAGCATGAATTTAAGCAGAAAATTAGCGAATAAGCAACCAAATCGAAGTTTATTGCTTATTCAGCAATAGAGGCGGCGGTTTTTTTGTTGAACCTGTATATAGCACTACAAAAAGTGTTGTTTGGATGAATTAACTTCAACTCATATCTTTTCAGCAAAAAGATAGGCGCGGTTGCACGTAATCAAAAGGCGATGATCTTAATTTTCACGCCATCGCCTTTGGGACATGAGCGCAGGGTGCGCAACTGTGCAAACAGCGACTTCTACTTGTTAATCAGCCTTTGATCACCGCTATAGTTGGGGAGAAATTTAGTGATGTGGACTAGAAAAGCAGTTATACGATCCCTCGTCAGTCTAGTCATTAGTTTAGGAGTTGTCTCCTGCAAAACCCAAGAGCAAGTAGCAGAGCCTTCTCCGTCAACCCAAGCTGTAGGTAATACGTCTCAAAAACTAATTCCTGTTAAGGTTGGACATCTCGTTGCCCTTGATATGGCTCCTCTGTTTGTTGGCGTTGAGTCAGGATGTTTCAAGCAAAATGGGCTAGCTGTTGAAACAGTCGCTTTTACCAATCCAGGTGATAACAATGCCGCCTTGGCTGGAAAAGCGATCGACTTCAATATCAACCCGTTCACACTGCCATTTTTTGCTGCAAGTAGTGGAGTGCCCATTAAGACGATCGCCGCAGCGGGTGGGTGGGGCATTATGCAAGTCATTGCTAAGAATGAATATGGTATTAAATCAACAAAAGATTTAGCAAATTATATTAAAGCCCATCCTAATCAAAAGTTGAAAATTGCTACCTTAAAAGGCGATACGTTGGAGTTAATTTTACTGGATGCGTTCAAGAAGGAAGGCATTGCGGTTGATAGTGTTGAAATGGTCTACTTTGATGATCTTCTGGCGATGGTCGATTCATTCAAGCTCGGCAAAGTTGATATGCTGAGCCATATCAAGCCCTACACCACTCAATTTGTCGAGAGTGGCAAGGCGACCGTCGTCACTGATAATGCAAAAATATGGTCACCAACCACACCAAACACAGTTGTCAGTGTGCTTGAAAATACGTTGACTACCCGTCCTGCAGTCATCGAGTCTTACCTTAAGGGAATGCAATGTGCTGCCAAAATTATTAATGACACACCTCAGAAAGCGGTGACGTTACTCAAAGGCGGTAACTACTACCGAGTGGACGATAAGGTGCTACTAGAAGCATTTACCTCACAACCAGCGCCCATCACGTTTACACCCGATCTTAAAGCCGTTCAAGGGGTTGTTGATGAGATGGTGAGCCTGAAATATATTAAAGCGGATGTTCCTGCTAGCAAGATTTTTGATATTTCAATGATTAAGACATTGGAAAAGTAACCGCTTGAGAATGCTTTTTACCAAACTATGTTCACAAAAGATCTTCGGCAGAATTGGAATCAATCGAGTCTATCAGTCTTCTGTGGCATCTGTTCCTGCTTGATGCTAATAGTGTTTTGGGAGTGGGCTGGGTCTAATCCTGCTAACCCGGTTACACAGGTACTACCACCGCCATCTAAATTTCTGCCCGTCTTGTTTGAGAGTGATTTTAAAATTGGCTTGGGTTCTCAATCGGCTTCAATTCACCAATCGATTTTTGTAACGCTGCTGCGCGTGTTCAGTGGCATGGCACTCGCCTTCGTTGGCTCCGTGCTATGCGGCATGTTGATTAGCCTCTCTAAATGGTCTGAGTTGTTTATCCTGCCCATCTTAGGCTTGATTGCACCCATTGCCCCGATCGCATGGGTTCCCCTTGCCCTCGTCGTTTTTGGCATCAGCAATCTGACAGCTATATTCATCGTCTTTATGGGTGTTTTCTTTACCTTGACGATTGCGACGGTTGCTGAAATCAAGCGTATTCCTGAAAACCTGTTAATCACTGCCAAAAACTTAGGTGGCAATGAATTAAATCAATGGCGAATGGTGATTCTTCCCTCCATTTTGCCGGATGTTTTTACCTTACTTCGACTCAATTTTATTGCTGCCTGGATGGCTGTATTGGCAGCCGAAATGACGGGTCTACGGGATGGCTTAGGAGCTGTTGTAATGACCGGTCGCAACCTATTCAACAGTGATTTGATTTTGTTAGGAATCTGTATTATTGGTATTACAGGCTTTGCCGTCGATCGCTTACTGTTACTGATTCAGCAAAAGTTCTTTTGGTGGAGAGTGTAACGTGATGAATCAGCGAACTTCACCGATCTTATCCTGTCATCAACTCTACAAAAGCTTTCCAGGCGATCGTAAGCGAGAAGTACCTGTCTTAACAGATGTCAACCTTGACATTTCTCAAGGAGGATTTGTCACAATCCTGGGGCAATCTGGTAGCGGTAAATCCACGTTGTTAAAGCTGATGGGCGGGTTTCTTTCCCCCTCATCAGGAGAGGTTTTGTTTCAGGGACGAGTGCTAAAAGAGACAACCCCTGCTATTGGCATGGTTTTTCAGGACCAAAACCTGTATCCCTGGCTAAATGTGGAACAAAATATTGGTTTCGGCTTTAAGGTGAGGGGAGATAAACCGATCACCTATCGCCCTCTAGTAAGAGACTTAATTGATCATGTAGGGCTGACTCATGCCTGCAAACTTTAGAGGCTGTTTGAAAAGTCGTCTAGACCGTAAAAAAGCTCACACGGTAGGCTGTCAGTAGTGAAGTCCAGCCCCGTGAGAGCGATGGTTAAATTCTACTCAAGCAACCTGACCCGCGCCCAATTTGACTTAATCCAGCCGCTGCTGCCGCCTGCCAAACCCGGTGGTCGCCCGCGCAGTACCAATCTGTGGGCAGTGCTGAACGCCATTTTTTACGTGGTCACGCAGGGCTGTAAATGGCGAGACATTCCTGGCGACTTTCCCGCGTGGCAAACGGTGTACACCTACTTCCGCAACTGGCGCAAGGACGGCACCTGGCAAGCGCTCCATGAGCGGTTACGAGCGTGGACACGGGTCGCGACTGGACGCCCCGAAAGTCCTTCCGAGGTGATTCTCGATAGTCAAACGGTACCCACGGTGGCGATGGTGCAACAGGCCGTGGGGTTTGACTGCTTCAAAGCCACCAAAGGGCGTAAACGGCATACCGTCGTGGATACACTGGGTTTAGTGATGGTTGTATTGGTGACCGCAGCGAGTCTACCGGAACGCGAGGGCGGCAAACGGGTGCTGCAACGACTGTCTGAGCTGGGTGCGAAAGTCTGTCGCCTCTACCTCGTCTGGGTCGATGGTGGCTATAGTGGTCAACCCTTTGTGCAATGGGTGATGGATCGCTTCCGCTGGGTCATTTACCCCGTGCTGCGCCCTGAACAGACTAAAGGCTTTGTGCTCCTGAAAAAGCGTTGGATTGTCGAACGGACGTTTGGCTGGTGGCAATGGTATCGGCGGCTCAATTGTGATTATGAACTACTTCCAGAAACCGCTGAAACCATGATTTATCTCGCGATGATCCGACTCATGGTGCGACGGTTGGCGTAATTTGTCACACCCCTCCCCCTTTTCAAACAGCCTCTTATCCTCATCAGCTTTCAGGAGGCATGAAACAACGGGTGGCAATCGCGCGATCGATCGCAGTGAATCCAGATGTCATACTGCTTGATGAACCATTCTCGGCCTTAGATGTTCAGCTTAGACGGAGGCTTCAAGACTTTTTGCGAGGCATCTGGCAGGAGACGTCTAACCACGATGGTATTGGTGACACATAATGTAGAAGAAGCCCTTTTACTCGGTCAAAAATTGATTGTTGTGGGTGATCGTCCAGGACGCATCATTGAAGAGATTTCAATCGCCGCACCTGAGTTTCGCGATCGATACCATCCTAGTTTTTTAGAACTTCAACGCTATCTAGAATCAGCGCTTGAACGGAATGCAGCTGGTAATTATAACGAGCAATATCAGAGCAGGGTAAACTTTAACCCCCTTAAAATGTAGAGGTTAGTCTACTAGAGGAAAGACAGAGCTGAGACGGGTGATTAAGCATGAAAAATGAGGAGGCTTCGCAGGCTCTTACCCTCTCACCATCTTTTCTTTCAGTGCATGGGCCTATGGAGCTATTAGACGTAGTGGAGCGATCGCTTCAGGTTAGGACTTCACACGAATAGGATACTGTGCTTTGTGAATTTTGAGAATTGTTCTGGAAGAGAGGCGCTTGACTTCACTTCTACCTTTGATAAAGTTTAGAAACTCCAATAGATCATGATTGTCTTGATACACATATTCCATCATGATATTAAACTCGCCTGTAACAGAAGCAATATAGCTAATCTCTTTTCGGCCAACTAAGTCTTGCAGCGTAGAGTCGAAAAAAGCTGGATCGACATCAAGTTCGAGGTAAGCAACGTTCTCGTACTTCAGTTTCCCGGTATTAATAAAGGCGCTAATTTTAATGATCTCCTCATCAAGAAGTCGCTTCACCCTATAGCGAACGGTTGCTTCAGGAACTCCCGCTTCGCGAGCAATATAGCTATAAGAAATACGCCCATCTATTTGAAGATATTCGATGAGTTGCAGATCAATTTGATCAATATCATATCCCTGAATGTCTACCGAAGTATTGTTGTCCTCTGAATCAAACATACGATAGCCATCCTGTTTAAATCATGGAATGAGAGTATGAGAAGTAAAGCTGCAGTGTACTTCTGGCAAGCGATTGGAAATGCTACATTTCTCACTAACAAGCCATTTTAAGGGATGTTTGAATAGTCTTAAAGAAAGGGTATAGGCTTCGATGTGAGCACTTGGCCGAATGAATGTGGCGACTGCAACTGAAAACGGCTGAAAATCGTTAGGACAGGGTATAAAAGCCAATCTTCGCCAGCGTCAACGACTGTCCGTTGCTTCAAACAGGTGTCAAGCCGTCGTGGAGCATGAACGATCGCGGTTCCCACCCATGATTTTGGAATTTCTCACAGACCTGCTAGTCTCATGAACGGAATAGCTTATGGGAATCGCATTGGGTAAGCATCTTGTTCTTGTAATGATGGTTATCGCTCAAGTTTGGGGCGATGTTTGGCTCAGCCGGGGCATGCGGCATATAGGAGCACTGCATCCATCTCTCCCTGCCACGCCTGCGGCGATTGTGGATTTTGGGGCACACGTACTGACAAATCTTTCGATCGTGACCGGGGTGCTTTTTCTCATCAGCTCCCTGCTGCTTTACCTTGTGGCCGTCTCACGGCATGATTTGAGCTATGTTTTACCGCTAACTGCGTCTAAATACGTTTTGGCGGCGCTTTTCGCCTGGTTAATGCTTAAAGAGAGCGTTTCAGACGTTCGTTGGTTGGGCACGGCACTAATTTCCGCTGGTGTGGTGTTGGTCAGCCTCAGTGAGAGGTTACCCAGTCAGGGAACCCAGCAGAGGCGAAACACAAGCCAGTTTGTGATCCTTCCCCTTGCCGTCACCTCCTTATCGCTAACGCTGGCTCAAATCTGGTTGGCTATTGGTGTGATGGTGGTGGCAGCCTCTGCGGGAGACATTCTGGTAGCGGCTGGGATGAAGCGAGTGGGTGAAGTGCCGAAGTTGGAGTGGCACATGGATAAGGTTGCGCTGATAAAATCTCTGTTTAAGGTCGCACAGCGTGTGTTAACCAGTCCCCTGATTGGGTTAGGGGTTTTGTGTATGGCTGTTGATTTTTTTCTCTTTATTGCACTCCTAAGTCGAGCAGACTTGAGCCTCATTACACCCATGACAGCGCTCAGCTATCCTATTAGCATTCTTGGTAGCCATTATTTTCTCAAAGAGCGGCTGACGTCTGGTCGATTAATGGGTGCAAGTATCATCGGCATTGGCGTTGCACTGATCTCTCTGAATGCTCATAGCGCTTAGTACTCAAGGCTTTTGAGTCAATAGAGCATCGTTCGGTAAGGCCAAAAGTGAGGGCTTTTAAGAAGCAAGCGCGATCGATCATCGCAGCTAAAACGCTGACTAAGCGATCGCGCAGCAACGGAGTGTCAAGACCGCATGCTGAGGCCTTGGCGAGTGGTAGCAATATCATTCACCGTCTGGTGCGAATTGCCATTTAGAGGAATCAGTCCCAGAGCTTTTAAGTCGGCTTCTACCATCAAGAAGACAAGTTGCTCAAAGGTAACGGAGGGCTCCCAACCAAGCTTTTGTTTTGCTTTGGTGGGATCGCCAATCAGTAATTCCACCTCGGCAGGACGAAGGTAGCGTTCGTCAAACTCTACGTAATCTTGCCAGTTGAGGTTGACATAGCCAAACGCAATTTCTAGAAACTCATGAATAGCATGGGTTTCGCCTGTCGCAACAACGTAATCATCTGGTTCATCCTGCTGAAGCATCAGCCACATGGCTTTGACGTAATCTTTGGCATAGCCCCAATCACGCTTAGCATCCAGGTTGCCCAGGTAGAGCTTTTTCTGCTGACCGGCGATGATGCGGGCGATCGCGCGGGTAATTTTGCGGGTCACAAACGTTTCTCCCCGACGGGGCGACTCGTGGTTAAACAGGATGCCGTTGGTTGCAAACAACCCGTAGGACTCGCGGTAATTCACGGTTTGCCAGTGGGCGTAAACCTTGGCACACGCATAAGGACTGCGAGGGTAGAAGGGCGTCGTTTCGCTTTGAGGAATCTCCTGCACCTTACCGTACATCTCAGATGACCCTGCCTGGTAAAAGCGCACCTGAATTTCTGTGCGATGCTGGTAGTCGCGAATCGCTTCTAGAAGGCGTAGCGTGCCGGTTCCGACTGTATCAACCGTGTACTCTGGGGAGTCAAAACTGACCCGAACATGGGACTGCGCACCAAGGTTGTAGATTTCAGTGGGCTTCACCTCTTCCAAAATGCGTCGAAGCGTCGTGCCATCCGTTAAATCGCCATAATGCAGAAAAAGACGCGCTGTTTGATCGTGAGGATCTTCGTAGATATGATCGATGCGATCGGTATTAAATGTTGATGTTCGACGAATAATGCCATGAACTTCATAGTCTTTCTCTAATAGCAGTTCACTTAGATAAGAGCCATCCTGACCTGTGATACCGGTAATGAGTGCCCGTTTGCGTTGCGTCATATTAAATCTTATGTAGGTGTGCGAGATGGACTGTACCTGGGCCATGAGAAGCTGCAGCGATAAAATCTGCTGCGCCCAAAATGTCTTACCGTGTTCCTTCCTAACATATCTCTGATGAAGAAAAAGTGATCTTGCGTAAAGAGATTGTGAGAGCAACTCCTATGTTCGCCATTTTGTTAGAAAACGTTAATTTGTTAGGAAACGCTCATGTTCCACCAATTGATGAACCTGTCCTCAGGCCTGAAGTGCGGTAGAAGGGAGGTGCAAGCACCAACAACTACAGTTCACGTTTGAGGAGCGTCAAGCTAACGATCATCCACTTTGATGGTTCTAGGGTTCCTTCTTCAGCTTCTCTCCCATCCGAAGCACGGCTGACCTTACAATAGGAAAACGAACAAGCATCCAGAACAAAGGATCGTTGCCAACGATGGATATTGTGGAGTTTTTCCAACTCAGTAGCGGGAAGTGGTTTTCGCAGCGCACCAGTCACCATTTGGCTTTTAAGCAAACGGAAGGTGGGCAATCCGATCTTCAAATTGAACTGCTCCCTAAAACTGATCCAGAAGTCATCAAACTGTGTGAACAGTACGAGATTGATCCCGCTCTAGCCCTCTGTGGAGCGCGGGTAATTTGGGATGGCACGATGGAGTGGGATAAAGAAAAGCACACGGGGAATACGGTGCTGGTGCCGATCGCTGACCCAGAGAAGCCGAATGAAGGCAAGCTGTTGCGAGAGATGGGCTACGCTGAGAAAGCACCTGTAGTGGGACGCTACGTAATGGGCAACGATGAAGCGTTGACGCTGATCACTGAATACGAAACGATGTACTCAGAAGAACGCTTGTGGTTTGCTAGCCCCAATCTGCGGTTACGCACCAGCATTTTAAAGCGGTTTGGTGGCTTTAGCATGGCATCGTTCTGTTCTGAGATTCGCAAGGGTGTGGCCAGTGCGCCCACTAATACAGAGGCTCAAGCATCGGCTGATCAACCATCTTAAGGCCATTGATGATGGGTGCCCAAAGGCAGAGGCTAACAGACACCGATACACTCGTCCTGCAAGGTGAGCGTATCGCGGCCGTGTCTCTTGAATGAGGGCCTGAGTTGCTCTAACGTTGGTTCTCGCAACCATTAAGGGCTAAGGTCACCCTCTTGAGCTGCCTCTGCTGACTGGGCAACTGCTTTTAATTTGTCATGGAAGTCTGAAAGCTTCAAATCCGGGGTGAACTGGTGAATGGGCTGCGTACGGGACGGATCGGTTAGCCAAATGGGCTGATAGTGGGTTGTCAGGTGCAGCTGTAGCTTTGGCTTAAGCGGAGGTGGTATCACGCTTAAGGCTGAGAACAAGGCTTGAGGCTTTAGCTCCTGATGTTCAAGCTGCTGTAGGATTTTGGCGATCGACCCAACTTGTGACAGGGACGATCGTGGATGAACATCGCTTTGAGAGAATGCTAACGGGATAGAGGTATCAGCAACCTCATCGGCTCCCAAAGTAGCGTTATTTTCAGTTGAAGGGCTTGGGGCTACCAGTGGCTTTTGCGAAGTGTCGCTATTTACTTCTGCTGCAATCACTTCTGACTCAGAGGCTGTGATCGTGTCCGCATTCGAGGTGCTCGCGCTATTGCTTTCATCACCAGATTCAATTGAGCTAATGGATTCGTCCTCCTCCTGTATAGGGACTTCTTGATAGCCATGAGTAGGTGAGGGCTGCTCGTCCGATCGCAACGTGTAGGAGTAAGTCTGCAGCGGCGGTTGCCCGTCTGCTTCTGACTGCTGCACCTCTGTTGGTATCGTTTTGAGTAACGCAGGCTCCGTTAGCGCCGCCATTTCTTCGCTATGAAGGGTTCTCAATGCCAGCATGACATCTGTTTCGGGTGGTACAGAGCCACCAAGTCGCGGAAGCTGTAGCGTGCTGCCGGGATGCAAAAGTTTAGATGCGTAAACGGTTGAGGACGTAGGCGGGGCGCTTGGCGGCAAGGTAGCTAACGCTGTTTGGTCTGGCAAATTTTCACAGACCAATCGCTCAAATTCATGGTTAAAGTGATGAAGCGGTTGGCTGCGCCGCTGCCACATCGCCAAAATTTGCTCAATGGAAATCGCTTTGTAGCGTCCCTGGTAAAGCGCTTCGATCGTTGCTAACCGTATCCATGCCGTTGGGTACTGCTCTTGCCAGTTTGCTAGCAACTGCGCCAGCGTGTAGCCACCCAGATCAAACCCATAGTGATGCATCAAGCTGACTGCACAGGCAGCCGCTTCGGTTGATCGTTCTGTGGCATGGTTGACTCGTTCTGTCATAGACCCTCGCGGCATCAGCAAGGCGCTTGATTCAGTGCAGACAAGCGCAGCTTATCCCAAGTGTATATTTGGAATCCAGTCCGGAGGCGCGATCGTCCAATTCAATGACTGAAATTTAGGACATGCGGCGCGAAATGTCTCACCGTTTGTTCAGTCTACTCATCCCGTCGCAAAATCGCTCCGCCTTCTACAGGGGTAATGTCGGCACCTTCAAAGGTATCGGTTCCTCCCGTCCAGTTAAAGTCGCTGATGCGTAGCCCGATCGCTCCAATTGCCAGTACTGGATTGTAGCGCAGGACGATCGCATAGGTGCGGCGGCTGTATTCCAGAATATAGTCTGTACTGAATTGATTGTTCGAATCCAGGTTAATTGAGGTTTGAAACCCAATGCGGAAGGGGCCGTAGAGTTGCTGGGTGACACCAATACTGAGAATGCGCGTATCAACGGTGCGATCGAACAGAAAGGGGGATTGCCCACTGCCAATAAACTGGGCATAGCTAATGCTGAAGGCGGTGTAGTCAAGATAGTCGCGGGAAAAATGCCCAAACTGTCCGCTGAGCCCTACGCTAGCAATCAAATTCTGCTGGGTATCGCCACTGGTGTAGGCATTCACAACGCCTCTCAACGTCACACCCAAATTCACGTAAGGCGTAAGCGGTACGGGGCTATAGCGCAGTCCCTCAGTTTGGGTGGGCGGCAATGCAGTTCCCTGCCAAAGGGTAAAGCCTCGCGCAAGCTGGGCGGTCGCTCCAAAACGTCCCAAACTAATGCGATTATTCGTGCGGTTAGCTTCTAGCAAATCGAGCCGATCGGTGTCTGCCGTCACGTACTGAAAACCGGCTTGATAGGTTAGTTCGATGCCAGATTTTCCAAGAAGAATTTTGGGCGAAAGCACCACAGCGCCCAAACTACTTTGCACGGTTTGAAAGCCTAGTGACCCGTTAAATAAGCGATCGCGGTAAGTATAGTCCAGTGCCAAGATGTGGCTACCAACGATCTGCCGTGCTCGCAAACTGGCTCTGACGTTGTTCTCCAGATCATTCACATCCAGAGTGGTAAACGATGCCTTACCGCGAATGGTGGTAAATGGACCTGGATCAGCATTGATGCCCACTTTGAAACCAAAGTTTTCTGCTTTAAAGGGATTACCACCGTTACTCAACGCGCGTTGTAAGAAGAATTGAGGCGTAAAGGTAACCCGGAGTGGGTCTGCTGACAAGATATCAAAACTGCGCTCAATGAATAAGCCACCCCGGTCTTCATCGTCATAGCCAAAGCGGAAAAGAGCGGGCGATCGCTGACGACGATCTAACGCAATGACTGGCACAAAAACGGGCAGGGTTAACCGTTGGTCAAAGACCAGTCGTGGCCGCCGGGTACGCACTTCATCGCGCAGTGGTGAAACCCGAGTGAGGGTCGCCTGCTCAGCTTTTAAGACGAGTTCTGGTGGTGAAAACGGATCGTTGGTAATCTGAATATTTTTGGCAACCCAGCCATCTGGGGTAAAGTCAATTTGATCAGCCTCAAAGCGTAAGCGCCGAATTTGGCCGCCCTGAGGCACCCCACCCGGCACTCGGCTGATATCTCTCCCGAAGCCAATCCCAATCCCAAGGCTGTCCGGACTGCCCACATTTTGCGTTGGCTGGGCTGCCGTAACGCGATCGCTCACCGGACGTGCGATCGTCACCCCCTCGTTGTCGCTTCTTGTCCCAATCGCTAGATCAGTCCCTGCTTTGGGAATAAAAATTTCACCTCTGGCATTGAGCAAGGTGCCAGTTCCCTGGACAAAACTATATTCCAATCGTTGCCCGCGTAGAACTTGATTTCCTCGCGTGAGTGCCACATTCCCCTCAGCGACGGCAAGCCGATTATCGAGATTGACCTGCACGCGATCGGCATCCAGTAAAGCACCACGAAACCGCATCAAAACCTTCCCTTCAGCCGTAAAGGTTTTGTGCAACTCATCGTATTCCTGACGGTCTGCCGTCAACTCAATTACCGAATCGGCGCTCGGCGTGGTTCCTGGAGGCGAACTGCCAGACGGTACACTCTGCGTTGGTGACGGAGACGTTGTCTGGTTGGGTGACGTTGGTTGATTGGAGGGAGCGGATGGATTGGGGAGAGTGGGTGGAACGCCCGGAACCGTTGGCGGCACAGAAAGCGGATTACCTGCCGGTTGATCCAGGGTGGGAAGGGGCAACAACAGAGGTGCTTGGTCAGATGCTTGAGCGCGAATCTCTAGTCCACGCTTAGTAGGTGTGCCAGCTTCTTCCTGAGCAAGTGTTTCTTGGGCAAATTCATCCAAGATAATCGCGTCGCTTAACCCTGACATCACCGCAGCTTCAGCCGCGTTTTGGGACGATTGCCCAGTTCTGCTTCCAGGCTGCTGCGTCGCGCCTGAAAAGGAATAGACCAGCGATCGAGATGCATCTGCAAATGGAGCGGCCGACTGTGATGGCTCAATCACGCCCACTGAAGCGTTTGCTTTCGGCTGTTGAATCACGGTTTGGGCAGTGACTAACCGATGCAACGTCATAGATAGAGCACTTGCCGACAATTGTTCCTGACGGGTAGAAGCCTGATCGCCACTCCCATCCGTTTTGTCGTTCAGCTTTTGCTTTGAATCAACAGCCTGCACCAACTGCTTAGAGGCACTTGGCGGCAAATTTTTCTTGAGCAAATACCCTGTTGTCGTTGAGCTTCCTAACAATGACGCTTGTGATGCGCCTGCTTGCTGCACAAACGTCGCAATGGTAGGCAAACTTTCTACTTCAGCGATCGGTGAGCCAACGCCAACGGAATAGGGCAACATCTTGTGCCTTGCTACTGGCGGTAAGCCTGACGTGGACACAACGTGGGGCGCTTGAGTAGGATAAGTAACCTCCTTAGAAGGTGTTGTAATCAAAGCAGGTGGGGCAGGTGGCGAAGCCGGATAGGGCATATAGCGGCAGTCTCAAACGAATAAGCAACCCCTAGGGGTTGCCTTACCTACAAAGCAGGGGCAGCCTACGCTACCCCCACCCTCAATGTTGATCAAAAGCGATGTCTATTCTAAATCCCGCTGTTTAGGGTTACGGGCAGGGTCATTAGACAAAAAGCCAAAGATAAACAGCGCAACAAAGAAGGCAACCACAATATAAACGGCAATCTTGAGAGTGACCATACCAATAGCTCCAGAAGTATCAAAAACAGCAATCCACGGGCATAGCTAGATCGCTCTCCCCATCATACAGAAATGCCGTTCCGTTTTCGAAGTGTCCTTGTTTCTGCTGCCAGTCTGTCACACCCCGCTCCTCATAACGTATGTAAAGCTTCCGTAAGCACTCCAGCAAGATTTTATAAATGCCCTGCATTCGTTTAAAGGTTCCTTGAAGAAAAAGTAGGATAAATGGCGTTGTGCTCCCAGAGAGGCTAAGGGCTGCGATCGCCTTTCCCTAGGATTGTCGATTTAAGTGGATTTAATCAGATGACTTCTGCGCTGGATGCCCTCTGACTATCGGCATTTAAGAAAAGCGTAGCGTCACAGTTAGTATCTTAAGCGTAGCCATACCGAAGGTTATACACCACCTACAAAATCGGTGTTGTTAAATTCTCATTCCTAAGCGGCTTTGTAGAGAATTGGCTGTTTGGTCGGTTGGCTAGCGGCGGTAGAAAGGTGAAAACTATCATCCCCTTGAGGGTACCCTTACCCTTGACCGTTGCCATTCTTGGTTATGGAGTAAACGCGTTTTGCTTGATCGTCCCTTTGCCCCAGTTGTAGCTGTGTCTTTACAGTGGTCGCTGCAGCAATGCACCTCTGCAAAAGAACATTGCTTGTTCCTGGAAGCGCACCCGGAGCTTTTGCCTATGATCTACCCCACTAATGCCAGCAAGACGGCAGCAGTTGTCGCTTCCTCACCAGCAAAGCATCGAGTCGAACGGGTTTGGGAGAAGCCTCAGATGAGATCACCTTAATAGGACGATCGTGCTTATTGAGACGTTCTCACCGTGAATTTTTAGAGGAAGCCAGTGATACAACACCCGTCTAACCAACAGCCTGCTTCTGACCGTGATACCGCCAAACGTTACCGCTTTGGGGTCGTCCTCAGCGTTGGTATGGGTAACATGACGCGCTACCTCAATTTCCGCAAGTATGCCGAACGCGATCCAGAGGTTGACCTGCTTTGGGCACCCGTAAAGCACTTCATTGCACCCGACGAGCCCAATCCGTTCAAATATTTGCCGCCGCCGCTGTATACACGAGCTGTAATTTTGTACCAGTCTGCGCCTGTGTTGAAGCAGATGCATCAGTTGGATGTGGTGTTGTTCCACCTGTTCGAGGCCTACGTCTTTGCCTGTTGCCGCAGTCTTATCTTTAAGCAACCACAAATCATCTGGAATAACGACGACCCACCCGTTGTGAATCCCTATACCTATCCGCTGTACCCCAAAGACTTCAACAAATCCCACCGACGGCATCGGTTTCGCTTAGGGCTGGATTTATGGTGTGCCAGTCGAGCCGCAGCGTTTATACCTTGGTCTGCTTGGGGTGACAACATTCTGGTAAACGAGTGTGGTCTTTCCCGCGATCGCGTGCAGCCCATTCACCCAGGGTTGGATCTTGAGCGTTGGACAGTGGTTGATCGCCCTCCCCTTGCTCCTGGTGTCAAACCAAAGATTCTTTTTGTGGGTGGAGATTTCGAACGTAAGGGTGGTGACTTACTGCTGACTGTCTTCAAGAATCAGTTCGCCGATCGCGCTGAGTTGCATCTGGTAACTAAAGAGCCGCCCGCAACCACGCTCCCGAATGTGCATGTCTATACGGACATCGCTCCGAATGACGATCGCCTTGCCCAGTTGTACGCAGCCGCCGATCTGTTTGTGTTGCCCACAACTGCCGATCTTTCATCGTGGGCTTGTTTAGAAGCGATGGCATCGGGTTGTGCGGTGATTAGCACGGGCGTTGGAGGCGTTGGCGATATCGTGTGTCATGGCGAAACCGGGTTGGTTACACCGGTGGGCGATGAAACTGCACTCGCAGCAGCCATACAATCATTGCTGGACAACCCAACTCTGTGTCGCCAAATGGGCACACAAGGGCGTAAGGTTGTTGAGCAAGATTTTAACGCCTCGACCAATGTGCCACGCACGTTGGCTGTGATGAAAGCTGTCGCCGATCGCAAACATATGGCTAAATCAGGTGCTTGGTTTAACCCGTGATTACTTTTAACCTAAAGCATGCTCTCTATATCTTTGATATTAGAAATAATCACGTTCTACGCTATGCCTCTATCTGAAAGGCAGTGTTTTATCCAAACATTACCGTTGCAAATGTAACCAATTATGTTAAAGCATCTAAACAATCGCTGCTACTTAAATCTACTTTTATTAGGGCTTTGGATAATCGGAGGGATGCTGCTGCGCTTTACTCATCTACCATACAAGCCTTTATGGAGTGACGAGTTTGCCACAATTGTTTTTAGTTTAGGACATAGCTTTCGCACTATTCCTCTAAATCAATTTTTGACGCTTGAAGAACTCTTAAACCCTCTAAGAGTCTCTTCCGCTGACAGCGTCCGTGATGTGATTAACTACTTGATGACAGAAAGTACCCATCCACCTATTTACTTTGTTTTAAATCATTGGTGGATACACTTATTCTCGCCAGAAAATGGACTTGTTGGACCAGGTGTGGCACGATCCCTTTCTAGCGTATTGGGAGTGCTATCTATACCCGCAATGTTTGGTCTGGGATGGCTTGTTTCCCGTTCTTTCACAGTGAGCCAACTCGCAGCGGTTTTGACAGCAGTCTCTCCCTTTAATGTCTATCTAGCGCAAGAAGCTCGTCACTATACCTTAGTTATCTTATGGGTAATTGCCTCCTTAGCGTGTTTGGTAGTCACTTTACGTCAAATTCAGCAAGGGAATAAGTTGCCTGTTTGGTTAGGAATTACTTGGGTTCTTGTCAATACATTAGGAATAGCAACTCATTACTTTTTTGGCCTAGCTCTGGTTGCTCAGGCAGTAGTTATTGCTGCCTTTTGGCTCTTCGATAGAATGTTCTGGAAGCGAGCTCAAAGGTTAGGAAACCGAGATTTTGATTGGAAGCAACTATATGTAGTTATTCTTGGAACTATATGCGGGTGTTTAGTCTGGCTGCCAGCTTGGCAGGGAAGCCAGTACCATGAGGCAACTTCATGGGCTTATAATTATTACCACAGCAATCTAGATTGGTTAAATCCAATTCGGTACGTGATCACAGGCTTGATTACAGTAGTGACGCTGGTACCTGTTCGACGCCCAGATGGCTCAATTCTCATAGTTCTGACTGGACTAGCCATCTGTTTCAGTCTTTGGGTAGGAACAAAGGCTACTCAAGGTCTAAAGATTCAATTTCAGCAGCCAGCATATGATTGGTCAATTAAGGCTTTAGCAGGTATCACCTTCGGATCAATTTTAATACTTTGCCTACTAGATTACGTGCAAGGCAGCCGCTTAACCAGTGGTCTTCGCTACAATTTTATCTATTTTCCTGCTGCTATTTTGCTGCTTGCTATTAGCCTTGCCCCACAATGGATTCGTTCCTCCCAGAAGCAGTCCAATCTTTCTTCACATCCTGTTGGATGTTCTCTTAGCCTTGGTTTGTATCTCCGAAGACGACTGCTAGTCATAATGATTATAGTTGTCGCAACGATTAGCGCTTTGGGTGTGTGTTTTAATTTTGGCTATCAGAAAATTCACCGTCCTGACTTGATGGCTCCTGATGTTAAAGCATTATCTCAAGCATCAGTTGTCATTGCGATGCCTCAGCATAGCCATTCGGAAATTCGTCGATTAATTGGATTGGCATATGAATTGAAAGATGCTCAACTTTCACCTAAATTCTACTTTGATCATCAGCCCTGTGGAGACGAAACTAATCCTTCTTGCAATGCTGCTACTGAAACCTTTCGACAAGATCTAGCAAAGCTTCCACGCCCTTTGAATTTATGGCTGATTGATTTTTCGGGGACAACCAATTTAGCTGATCAAAATTGCTTTTTTGATTCGAAGCTTGGTACTAAGCGTCCACCTGGATTCAACTATCAGCTTTATAGTTGCTCTGGAAATAAGTCCTAAAATAGAACTTTTTAGATGTATAAAGTGAGTAACTGCGAACGAGTTTGAAACTTCAAGTTTTGAAGCTTGTAGGGGTTTTCTTGGTTGACCACAATTAGATGCAAAAAATCTTGGTCGCAATAAAACGATCGTGTTTCTTGCATAAGTTAAAATCTGGGTTCAGAACAGTAGATGCACTACCGCCTAACATTACTAGCTAGTATTTCTCTCTGTATTTTGCGTTAATAAAAGAAGTTGCTAGCTTTTGGAAGACATTGGGCGGGGCGTGAAAAACGGACTGAGCAGAACGCCAACTTTGTATTGAAACGAGCAGGCTTTACCGAGATCGTTAGAGAATTCACGTTGATGCTGCACATAATACTGCAAGACTCTCAGTGCGCTGACTAGCATATAAACAGGGAGTAATAGTGGCATCCATGCTCGCCTTACTGGAGGCAGTTTAGCAATGCGACACGCGTGAGCCGACAGTCCCCCACTTCGCGCTAGCTTCAGCAGATGGTCCCGTTGGAGGCGTCCCGTTTGAATCTGGTGCCAGACCTCCATTTTAGGATTGTGCCAAACCTGCCAGTGACTGCTTTGAATGTAAATCACAATCTCAATATCTTCTGCGTTGGAGACGACCGTTCCTCGAATGGTGTCTTTCCCTCTCAGGCGTCGGTTCGTAGGGACAGCTTCCTGCCATGCTTGCTTGCGGACGACAAAGCAGGGACCACCGGGAACTGTTCCCGGTACCGTGTATTGGAAAGAATGTTCTCCCCGGTCTTCGATCGCTAAGAGAAATTTGATTGCATGGAAATCAGGCGGCAGTGCTTCATTGGACTTGATGTAGGTTCTGCCTCCGTAAGCGCCAGCTTGAGGATGGGTCTGACCAAACTGATATGCTTCTGCCAACCAGTTATCAGCGGGTAAGCAATCATCATCCATGAACCCCACTAAATCACTGGCGGCTTCCTGAATGGCACGATTTCTGGCATAGGCTGTAGGCTGTTTGGGCTCAAACACATATCGAATCTGGCTGTCTGATCGCCATTGCTTAGCATAGTTAGCGACAACTACGGCTGTTTGGTCTTGACTATTGTTGTCTATAATCAGCACTTCCCAGAAAATACCTTCAGTGCCAACTTGTTTGCACAACTGGTCTAACACCGCAGGAAGACGCTGCTCGCCATTGTATGTGCAGATAGCAACAGTAAAATCAATTGACATGGCAGACGATTAACAAAGACATTTATCATTATGAATACCCAGAAAGGGAACGCTGCGCCCTTGTTGTTTCTTTACTAAGGTGCGCTTTCTGATAAAGCTTCCTTAAAGAGCAGACTGAAAAGGTCGTGTTGAAATGATCGATACACGTTAGTAGATCAGCACATTTACGCCAAGATAACCGATAGCATTCCAACGATCCCACACAAAAAGCTCCGTTCCCTATGGTTAACCCACTTACACGCCGTCAGTCTATGCTTAGCGATCGACCGTCCTGGTTCATGAAGCGGTTTTCGGGGTTACCCGTCTTTTTGACAGTCATTGCGCTTACGGCAGCCTGTTGGCTGACAACCTCTGCTTCAGCGTCTGCGCTACCTTTACCGTCTGCACCCATTGTCAGCGCCCTGCTATCTTTCCCAGGAACTCGTCCAGCAAACCTGGGTGTAGCGAATGGTCAATTTGCACCCTGTCCAACCACGCCCAACTGTGTCAGCAGTCAAAGCCAGGAGCAAGAACACGCGATCGCCCCCTTTCGCTACACCACTCCGCCAGAGGTTGCTTTTGACAAACTCAAGACAATTCTTGCGGCCCAGCCCAGAGTGAATATCTTAACGACAACCGACGACTACATTCGGACTGAATTCACCCTCCCGATCGTCGGTTTTGTGGATGATGTAGAGTTCTATCTCGATCGGACTGCTAACGTGATTCAAGTCCGCTCTGCCTCACGGCTAGGAGAATCAGACCTCGGCGTCAACCGCAAGCGCGTCGAGACACTGAGGAAAAAGTTGGGTGAAGGGTGAAAAGAGCGGTAGGAAAGGGAAGCAGGGGAGGCAGAGGAAGCGAGGGAAGAAGGTTTTGAGTAGCGCGTTGTGCCGCTGAGTCCGTTAGACACACTTCGCGTTTCTTAGATACCAAAGGCTTTACGCTAGAGAATTTTGCGTTGATTTGTAGCGTCAGCAGTCGCTTTACGTCTAACAACTAATGACTAATAACTTCTTCTGATCTCTGCCTCCTGCCTACCCTATCTCCTCCGCTTCCCCTGCTCCTCTGTCTCCTCTGCTCCCTCCACCTCTCCTCCCAGCAATCCTACGTAGCCATGAACACTCAGTCTCCGGGAAATAACGGAGATACAGTTCGTTGCCTGTGGCTATAGTTGAGCGGTACTGCTACCGATCCCCCCGCTATGAATGCAGAAGCGTTCTTGAATCAAGGGTTAGCCAAGGCCCAAAAAGGTGACTATAAGGGAGCAATTGCCGACCTAACCGAAGCGATTCAGCTTTACCCAAAATATGCTGGAGCGTTTTTGCATCGGGGGAATGCTCGATTGGCGCTGCACGATCACAAGGGCGCGATCGCCGACTTTAACGAAGTGTTACAAATCAATCCCAATATTGCTGAGGCATACATGGGACGCGGCACGGCGCTGGCTCATGCAGGTAACAAGCAGGGTGCTGTTACAGACTTTAATCAGGCGCTTCAGCTAAAGCCTAAGGCTCCGGCTGTTTATGTTCAACGTGGCATGGTGCGGGCTGATCTCAACGATCCCGCAGGTGCGTTGGAGGATTTCAACCAGGCGTTGCAGCTTGCACCGAACGCAGTCTCTGCCTACATTCAACGTGGCATTGTACGATCGACCACCAAAGATGTTTCTGGTGCGTTGGAGGACTTTAACCAGGCGTTGCAGCTTGCCCCTAACGCGATCGCGGCTTATGTTCAGCGTGGGATTGCCTATGCCGAACAAGGCGAACCGGAACGAGCGATCGCGGATTTTGATCAGGCGCTTCAAATCAGCCCGAATGCCGCGAATGTGTACGTTCAGCGTGGCATCGTGCGGGCAAAACAGAAAGACCAGTTAGGCGCGATCGCCGACTTTAACCATGCCCTGAAGCTGAACCCCAATTTGCTAGCCGCATACGTGCAGCGAGGACTGGTGCGATCGACGCTCGGTGACTCTCAAGGCGCTCTGGACGACTTCAACCGGGGACTCAAACTTAACCCCCATGCGATTTCAGCGTACCTGCAACGGGGTATTGCCTGCGCGGCGTTGGGCAACACGCCTAAGGCACTGGAAGATTTTAATCGGGCACTGGAGTTAGACTCTGGTTCCGTTGAAGCACTGATCAACCGGGGCAAGATACAGGCTGAGTTGGGCGATCGCGAAGCAGCAATCGCGGACTTTACGCAAGCCCTGAAGCTGAACCCCAACACACCGAACGCGCATCTTTACCGCAGTGTAATGCAGCTTGAGTTGGACGATCGCCAGAAAGCGTCTGAAGACTTTAACCTTGCGGTACAAATGCTGCCCAATGCTGCCGATGCTTACATTGAGCGCGGGCTGTTTCGTTCTCTCATTGGCAACCATCACGCGGCCCTCGAAGATTTCAATCGCTGTCTGCGGATGCACTCAGATTCTGCGACTGGCTACTTGCAACGAGGACTGCTGCGAACAACGCTGGGTGAACTGGACGGCGCGATCGCGGACTTCGACCAGGCGATTCACCTTGACCCCGCTTCTGACAGCGCTTATCTGCATCGGGGCCTACTGAAAGCGCGGCTGGCAGACTTTGAAGGCGCGTTGGCCGACTTGAATCATGCCATTCAGCATGATCCCAATCTGGTCGATGCCTACATTAACCGGGGTGCAATTCACCTCAAATTGGGCAATACAGATGCGGCTGAGGCAGACCTGCAAGCGTTGCTCAACATCAGTCCAAATCCTGCTACAGCGGCGCTCAACCGTGGTTTGGTGCTTGTCAAGCTGGGCCATGAAGAGGGCGCAATCGCCGACTTCAATCACGCGCTACAGGTAAATCCAACCACCATTGGCGCGCATCTCAATCGAGGCATGCTCCTGGCTGCACTTGGCGATCAGCAAACCGCCCTCGTTGACTTTAATCAAGAACTCAAAATCAATCCGTCGTCTGCGGAAGCATTGGTACAACGAGGCATTTTGCTAGCAGAACTGGGTGAAACTGCTCTTGCCTTGCAGGATTTTGATCAGGCGTTAATGCTCAATCCTCGCTTGCAGGGTGCCCGCTTTCATCGCGGTAAGCTGCATAGCGATGTTGGTACGCCTCAAGCGGCGATCGCCGATCTTCACCCGATTCTCACCAGCAAAGCCGCCTCCATTCCTGCCTACGTTCAACGGGGACTGGCTCATCTGGAATTGGGCAAGCGCAAACCTGCAATGGATGATTTTGGTGAAGCGTTGCGTCTTCAGCCCAAAGCGCCTGAAGATTACCTGTACCTCGGCATGGCTCATACGCAGCAGGGCGAAAACCGCGCCACGGAGGACGATTTCAATCAAGCGGTCGAACATAGCCCTTACCCTGTAAGAACGTGCCTTCAGCGGGGCATTCTGCAAGCAAAACTCGGCAACAAGATAGGTGCGCTGACCGATTTTGATTACGTCGTGCAGGTGAATCCGCATATGATCTCGGTCTATCTCCATCGTGGCCTTGTCCGCGCGATGAGTGCTGATACAGAAGGCGCGATCGCCGATTTCACTCAGGTCAGCCAGCTTTATCCTGCATCTACTGCGGCGGCTATCCATCACAGCGCTCTCCAGATCATTTTGGGAGATACCGCTTCTGCGGCTCAGATGATGGAGCAAGCAATGCAGAACGGAGCCACTGCCGCTGATGCCTTTTACCAACGAGGCTTGGTACGAGCAATGCTGGCAGATAACAAAGGTGCCCTCACAGACTTTGATGCCGCGATCGACGCCAACCCTACCTTCGCCGCCGCCTACTTTAAACGCAGTAAACTACGAATGGCATTGGGCGATCGAGAGGGAGCCGAAGCCGATTCGCAACAAGTCGCAGAACTCACTGCCCATCTGGTCGTTGTGACCAAAGACACCGATCGATAAATGTCGTTGTTGGTTGTTAGTTGTTGGTTGTCAGCAAAAGCTCAACCGCTTCGTGCCTTCTACCTACTCCTCACTCCCTACTCCCCACTCCCCACTCCCTTCTTCTAATCCCTTGTTCACAACGCGTCACGCTGAGCGATACACTCTGAGGAAGTTGGATGACTGACAAACCTCCTCGCACAAAAGCTGTACCGTGAAGCCATTTCTTTTTGTGACCGACCTGGATCATACGCTGGTGGGCGACGATCGCGCTCTGGACGATCTCAATCAGCAGTTAGAGCAACACCGCCAGCAGTATGGCACCAAGCTGGTGTATTCGACTGGGCGATCGCTCACCAGCTATCGGCAACTCACCACTGAAAAAGATCTTCTGCCTCCCGACATCCTCATCTGTGCGGTCGGCACCGAAATTTATCACCAGGATAGCGAAGAACCTGACTCCATCTGGTTTCAGAAGCTTTCGGTGGGCTGGCAGCGAGATGTGGTCGCAAACAGTGCCGCTCGCTTCGTTGACCTCACACCCCAACCTGATTCAGAGCAACGTCCCTTCAAAGTCAGCTACTTTTTGAGCGAACAAGCTGCGGTAGAAGTTATTCCTGACTTAGAGGCATTGCTTGAAGAACAGGGCATAGAGGCTCAAGTCATCTTCAGCGGCGGGAAGGATCTCGACATTCTGCCGCGACAGGCGAATAAAGGCATGGCCATGACCTTTGTACGACAGTTTTTAGAATTTGAACCCACTCGAACCGTTGCCTGCGGTGATTCGGGCAATGATATAGCGCTGTTCCACGATCGCCACGAACGCGGCATCATCGTCGGCAATGCCCGCCCCGAACTACTCCACTGGCACCGTGCCAATCCTAGTCCCAATCGTTATCTCGCACTGGCTGAATACGCTGGGGGCATTCTCGAAGGTCTACAACACTTTGAGTTTCTTTAGTTGTTGGAACCGTAGGCTGGCGTTTGATGGGTTTCTTTAGGCTCAACCTGATTCACTGTCGCAGGCAGATTTACTTTACATAGAACTGGGATGACTTTAGAAGCCAAACGCTTACCTGCAAGTGCCAAGAGGAAAATTGCTTCCACTTGAAAAATCACCTCTATGATAGGTGCATGCAAACCAGACTCCCGCCACGACTGCATCCTCGCCCTTTTTTGAAGTGGGCGGGCGGCAAAGGTCAACTGATTCAACAATATATTCCTCACTTTCCGAAACAGTTTTCGGCGTACTACGAGCCGTTTTTAGGAGGTGGGGCCGTTTTTTTTCACCTGTTGCCGTCACGATCGCGGCTGATGGATATCAATCCAGAATTGGTGAACGTCTATTGTTGCGTCAGAGATCACGTTGAGTCGCTCATTGATTGCTTAAATGAGCACCGCGATCGTCATTGTGCGGAGTATTACTATCAGATTCGAGCCAGCATAAATGGTTCTGCTGTGGAACGTGCCGCTCGCTTAATTTATCTGAATAAGACGTGTTTTAACGGTCTTTATCGCGAAAATTCTAAAGGGTTATTTAACGTTCCGATCGGACGCTACAAAAATCCAACGATTTGCGATGCTGAATTGCTCTATGCGACCTCAGCCGCCTTGCGATCGACCCACATTGAGCTAAATTCTTTTGAAGCGGTGCTGGAAGATGCCACTAGCAGCCAGGATTTTGTCTACCTCGATCCGCCCTACCATCCCATCAGTGCCACCAGTAAGTTCACGGCTTACAATCGCTACGCCTTTACCGAAGCCGATCAAATTCGACTACGCGATACGTTTGTAAAACTGGCAGAACGGGGGGTAAAAGTTATGCTTTCTAACTCTGATTGTCCGTTTGTGCGTGACCTCTATCAAGACTTTACGATTTATACGATCGTCGCCTCTAGAGCCATCAATTCCAACGCCGAAAAACGCGGGAAAATTACAGAAGTTTTAGTCACCTCCTATTAATATTAGTCACTGCCCATTCATGAAGTCATGACCGATCCACAACCGTATCTCAGCCCTGCCGAACAGCAAGAATGGCAGCGTCGGCTTGCCGAGGCAAACAAAAATAATATTCTGTGTCACTGTCGAACGTGCGATCGTGAATGGGTCGCCTCCACCAACGAAACGTGTACCTGCGGCAGCACCCGTGTGGAACACATCGCCTGCTGGCAGTTTCCTGATGGTTGAACCGTAGGGGCGTACCGCCGTACGCCCCTACCAAATACTACGCGCCGCCGATCGCCCAGTTGACGAGCGTTCTCACGCCATAGCCGGTCGCGCCGGGGCTGTTGTAACCGTTCTCTTTCTCCGTCCAAACCGGACCTGCCACATCCAGGTGTGCCCATGGTGTTTCTTTCACAAACTGCTTGAGGAACAGGGCAGCGGTGATGGAGCCGCCAGGACGGGGGCCTGTGTTCTTCATATCGGCAATCATGGATTTCATGCCGTCGAAGTATTTTTCTTCCATCGGCATTTGCCAGATCTTTTCGCCTGCCAGTTCGCCTGCTTGCGTCAGTTGGGTGGCAATTTCAGGGTCAGAACTCCACAGTCCAGCAATGTCTTCACCGAGGGCAATGACACAGGCTCCGGTGAGGGTTGCCAGATCGACGATCGCATCCACACCCAGCTTCTCCGCAAAGACCAATGCATCCGCCAGCGTGAGACGACCTTCAGCATCGGTGTTGTTAATCTCGATCGTCTTGCCGTTCGAGGCGGTGAGGATATCGCCAGGATGGATAGCATGACCGCTGATCATGTTTTCCGTCGCCGCACTGATGAAATGCACTTCCACATCTGGTTTGATTTGAGCGATCGCCTTTGCTGCTCCCAACGTCGCGCCTGCACCGCCCATGTCGGTTTTCATCATCTCGATGCCGCTGCCTGCCCCTTTGATGTTGAGTCCACCCGAATCAAAGGTCAGCCCTTTACCGATGATGGCTAACTTGCGACGAGGTGTACCCTCCGGCTTATAGGTGAGATGGATAAACTTAGGTGGCAAATCAGACGCCTGCGCCACACCCAAAAAGGCTCCCATGCCGAGCTTTTCGCAATCTTCCCGTTCCAGAATTTCGAGCGCCAAACCGTGTTCCTTCGCGATCGCTTCGGCGGTTTCTGCCAGCGTGATGGGCGTGACATAATTGGCCGGAGCCGCCACTAGCTCTCGTGCAAGAAAGACCCCAGACGCGATTTGCCGCGCGCGTTGCACCGCCTCATCTTGTGCGCCCAACCCCAGTAATTCAATTTGCTCGACCGATACGCCTTTGTCTTCCGTGTCAGATTTGAAGCGTGTGTCTTGATAAAGGGCAAGTTCAGCACCTTCTGCGATCGTCTGCGCCGTGAGTGCCGCCTTGTCATTCCAAACGGGCAACCGGATTCCCAACAATTTGCACTTCTCTCTCTTGGCCACACGAGCCGCGATCGCGGCGGCACGACGAAGGGTGTCTAGCTTCAAGCCATCGGGTTTGCCTAAACCGACTAGAATGATCTTACGGACGGCACTACCCGAACCGACCCGCGTTGCCGCACTGCTGCCCTCTTTGCCCTTAAACTCCGCCTCAGCAATCAGTTCTTTGAGCGTGCCAGACAGCTTGTTATCTAAGTCTGTCAACTCAGCCGTGAGTTCTACGTCGTCTTCAAACAGACCGATCGCCAATCCATCCCCAGACCACTCCAAGAGGGGCGTACCCGTCGTTCGCAAATCCATGCAGCTTTTCCTCGATGTCTTTTCAGATCTCTAGTATCGATCAAAATTCGAGGAGGGCAGAAGCAAAGGGCAGAAGAAGGGAGTAGGGAGTAGGGAGTGGGGAGTGGGGAAGCGGCAGAAGCAAAGTAAGCCTAGCGATACTCAAAACTTCCCCTCTGACTTCTGACTCCTGCCATCTCAACTCAAGACTCTTTAGCGTAGCGGCACAAAGCACTACTCAAAACTTCTATATTTGTCCTTCATCCTTTATCCTTCATCCCTCATCCTTCCCCCCTATGCCTCACCTTACTCAACGTCGCCCCGAAAACGTTAGCGGTGACTTTTACGTTGATAGCACTTGCATTGATTGTGATACCTGCCGCTGGATGGCTCCTACTGTTTTTCGTGAAGCAGGCGACCAGTCTGCCGTGTTTCACCAACCGATGAACGAAACAGAACGGTTGCAAGCAATGCAGGCGTTGTTGTCTTGCCCAACGGCATCGATCGGCACGGTCGAGAAACCCGCCGACATCAAGACCGCGCAGCAAAGTTTGCCGATCGCGCTTGCTGAGAATGTCTACCACTGCGGCTACCATGCTGAAAGTTCCTATGGGGCTGCCAGCTATTTGATTCGACGTCCTGATGGGAATGTGCTGGTCGATTCGCCCCGCTTTGCACCACCGCTAGTGAAACAGCTAGAAGCGATGGGTGGCGTGCGTTACCTGTACCTGACCCATCGCGATGATGTGGCGGATCACGAAAAATTCCATCAACACTTTGGGTGCGATCGCATTCTCCACAACGATGAAATCAACGCGGGTACGCGCAATGTCGAAATTCAGCTTTCTGGCACAGAACCCATTCAGTTCACACCCGATTTGCTGATTCTTCCCGTGCCTGGTCATACCAAAGGACACACGGTTCTGCTCTACAACCAGCAATTTCTGTTTTCGGGTGATCATCTTGCCTGGTCAGACGATCGCCAACACCTCATCGCCTTTCGCTCTGTGTGCTGGTATTCCTGGACAGACCAAACCAAATCGATGCAACGACTGGCTGATTATTCATTTGAATGGGTGCTGCCCGGTCATGGTCGTCGGTTTCACAGCGATCGAGCCACTATGCAACACAAAATGCAGCAATGCGTCGCCTGGATGCAAGGCGTTTAGGCGTTTCGGTAGAGGATACACAATCGCACGCCTCTTTTGCTCCTGTTTCAAGCTTCATTCTCACGTATGGGATGAGAGTAGCAACCGATTGCCTCAAAAAATTTGCCTTGCCATACCAAGTGGTAGTGCAACTGACGCAGAAAATAGAGGTAGTTGTGGCGAGCGAAGAAAATATTTTGGCGATTATGACCACGATTGTAGAGGTGGTAATAGCAACCAGGATGGCATTCCAGCTTGCGGCGTGGCATAGCGTGGTAAACACTTAAAATGCCCACTTTGCGATGCCAGAACCCGGTTTATCAACCCCCACGATCGCCCTTGAGCCAATCATGCAGAAGCGATCGTGCTTGTGACGAGAAGGGCTGACTGTATAGCACAACCGCTTCGCTATGGGATAAATGGTTGGTTTAGAGGACGGTTAAGTTGTTTTGTTGGCAAGTATAACCGTCTATGCAATGAGACTTTCTACAGAAACGATGTACACGTATAAAGTAATGAGCGTTCACTGTTATGAAGATGTATAAATTTAAACACCTATATCGAAGCGTTACGGATTGAGTTGGCTAATTTTTGTTCGGGAATGCTAAGCCGATACTCCTCAAACCTTGTACCAGGCTATGTCTTACTACTCTTCAACGCTCGTTCCTGAAGGTTGCGAATTATTTTATAACGAGGTCATTGAGCTACGCAGACGAGTAGCTGAACTAGAGCATACGGAAGCATCATTACAGCGATCGCTCAAAGACTTAGCGGATGTTAAATTTGCGCTGGATCAATCCTCGATTGTCGCCATTACAGATGCAACAGGAGTGATTACTTACGTTAACGACAAGTTCTGTGAGATTTCAAAGTATGAATCCTGGGAATTGATCGGCCAAACTCATCAAATTGTCAATTCTGGCTATCATTCCAAAGGCTTTTTTGTCAAAATGTGGCTCACGATTACACAGGGTAAGGTGTGGCAAGGCGAGATCAAAAATCGCGCTAAAGATGGCTCTTATTATTGGGTTGATACGACAATCGTTCCTTTCTTGGATAGCCGTAAGAAGCCCTATCAATACGTGGCAATTCGCAACGATATTACAGCCTGTAAGCAAACCAAAGAAGAGTTACAGCAATTAAACGAGCAATTGGAGAATAGAGTAGAGCAACGCACAGCAGAATTGCAAGCTTCGCAGCAAATTCTCAAACAACAGGCGCACGATGTTTCTCAAGCACTGCAAGCACTTCAGCAGACTCAAATGCAATTGATCCAGAGTGAAAAGATGTCGAGTTTGGGGCAATTGGTTGCAGGCGTTGCCCATGAAATTAATAATCCAGTAAATTTCATCTATGGCAATCTCGTTCATGCCGATGCTTACACTCAAGATATCTTGCGACTCATGCAACTGTATCAGCAGTACTACCCTCAGCCTCATCCTGTCATTTTAGAGGAATTGGAAACGGTTGACCTGAACTTTTTAGCCGATGACCTTCCTAAGCTTTTAAGTTCAATGCGGGTAGGGGCTGACCGCATTCAAAAGATTGTTTTATCGTTGCGAAACTTCTCTCGCATGGATGAGGCAGAAATGAAAGAAGTCAATCTACACGAGGGGATTGACAGTACGCTGATGATTTTGCAAGGTCGGTTAAAAGCTCGCAGCGATCGTGAGGCGATTAATATTCTCAAAGCCTACGGCAATTTACCCGGCATTGAGTGCTACCCTGGGCAACTCAATCAGGTATTTATGAATATCTTGAGCAACGCCATTGATGCGCTAGAAGACCGGATTGCGCAGTCCTTGAAGCAGTCTGAAACGTATCTTCCTACCATCAGAATTCAGACTGAATTATTGCCCACACAGCAGGTACAAATTACGATCGTCGATAATGGGTTAGGCATCCCTGAAGCAGTTCAACGACGGCTGTTCGATCCGTTCTTCACCACAAAACCCGTTGGCAAAGGCACAGGAATGGGGCTGTCAATTAGCTATCAGATTGTCACTGAAAAGCATCGAGGCACGCTTCAATGTCACTCTGAACTCAATGTCGGCTCTCAGTTTATTGTCACGATTCCCGTAACTCAAACGGCCTCTGTTTCTGATGCAACGGCTTCGGCATGATCGTCCTAGCGTCTCTTTCCAAAGGGCATAGCTGCTCGTATCCTTGCCATGTACCGATCCGACCTGAGTTGTGAGAAGTCGATCGATGTTAGCTCCTAACCGTCAGCGGTCAGTAGCCAGAGAAAAGCTGACTGCTGACCGCTCTAGTCACGAAGTGCCTCTCATAACTGATTTGGGACTGCTATATCAGCAATGGTTGTAGCCATCAACCGGGTTGCATCATTTTTGGGCTAAGCAACACACGGTTATAGGGATGCCAAATCGAAGCCGCTTCACGTGTTATCAAAAATTAACTTGACTTATGACAGAGGGCACCCTTCAAATACCCTCGTTACCATGAGTAAGTATGCACACTAAATAGCGATCCATTATTCTTTGGAATCGCTTTTGAAATAAAGATGCTGTCAGCCTTTGCTGACAGCTTCACTGACTACTACGAATAATTTTCTGTACAACGAGCACAAACCCCATTACGTTTGACGCTCAGATGACGCTTTGCGTGGAAATTATTTCGAGGGTAAGTAGCGGTGCATATCGACGACACCAGACAGGTAAAAGCTTGATACTATGTCCAACAGTACCACCTTCGAGCTATTAGACAATCATCCGTTTACAGAGGTTTACCATCTCCTCAATCGCTTGAGGAATGGCGTTTGGCTCGTAGGGATCCCATCGGGGCTTTTTGGCGCGATCGATCGCATTACGGCTGCCTTTGCGGATGGCTATGTTTCTGCGATCGAGTTTGTCCATTTCATCACTGCCATCCTATGTTTAATGGGTTGGCTATGTTTAAAACCAAAGCCAAACTCCGATTCTGAAACGGCTCTACCACAAGACCAGCATCAACTGACGGGACTGGAAGAGACCTATTTAGAAACGGCGCAGTTGCGGATGGCTGAGCTACAAGAACAACACATGATTCGCCAGGAATACGTGTTGCCGTTTTCCTATGTCTGTCAGATTTATCATCTGTTGAACCTGAAGCATTTAGAAAGCGTTCACAGTTTTAGTCTCAACAATTTGCGGGTGATTCAAGTCAATCACATGCAACCCACTGAGATTGGCGGAGTTGTCAAGTTTCAGACTGTGCTAGACTCACCGCTTAACGCTTTGAGAATTTGGCGACAACCTGTGGTGGAAGTGGAACTCACTCTTCACACCCCATTTACGGTGGAATTAAGTATTCCTGTATATAACGGAAAGCGCATGACGGTGATCTTTAATGCGATTCCATTAAACGAGATGCAACATAAGCTGTTTATTGATATCTACAGCGATTTGAAATGGTACAAACCCCTTCTGAAACTGTTGCTTCATATGGCGTCTTGTTTAACCCTGTTTGAAGACCTTCCCTATTTACAAAGGCTGGCAACGCGCAAGATTTATCGTCTGGTGCAGTTGGATCGCATTTCAAACCACGAAACCATGTGGCTCTTTAAACGGTTTGCAGCTCTTTATGGTTCTACGATCGCTCCTGGTCAAACGGTAGAAGCGATCGAGTCCTAAGGATCTCGCCTTCATTAACGAGCCAAACTACTAACCCGCACTCGCTGTGCCGCTTTCACTTTTTGGGCATAGAACGAAGCAGCCTGTTCGCCTCGGCTGCACTCTTGGGCAAAGGTAATCAAGTGATGCGCCACCAGCCCAATGTGAATCAGGTTTTCGATGTTGCCTGTTTTGAGCTTTGGTCCGGCCATGCGCCAAAACGTCTTGCGGTAGTTGCTCAACACACCAATGCGTAGAATCAGGTTTCCCATAATCCACAGGCCCTTACGGATATTTTTCTTGGATAGGCGGGCAGGACTGAGCGGCGGTTTGATGCGGTTAGCAAAGGTATGCTCCACGTTGTACGCAAACCGTTGATACAGAAAATCTGGATCGTAGGCCGTGGTGATACAGCGTCGCCACATTTCCACCACCTCTTCATAGGGCATGAGGAACTCAACATTCGACTCCCGGTTTTCGTCAAAGTTGAGCCGCCCTTCGGCCTCCAGTCTGCGCCACAGGGGAGTGCGGGGCAGAGCATGGAGCAGATTGATGGTCAGCATGGGAATGTTGGAAAGGCGAATGAATTCCAGGATGCGATCGCCAGTATCGGGTGTATCGGTATCCAGCCCGATGATGATGCCCGATACTACTTCCATCCCATAGCTATTCAGGGTTTTAATGGCATCCAGAATCGACATCCCACCCATCAGGTTTTGTTGCTTCGAGATGGATTTGAGTGCGTCGCTTTCGGGCGTTTCAATGCCGCAGAAGACGGTGCAGAAGTATGCCTCACGCATGAGTGCTAGAAGTTCTTTGTTTTGAGCCAGGTTTAGCGTGGCCTCGCAGGCAAACTGGATGGGATAGCCGTTGCGCTTTTGCCAATCGATCAAATGGGGAAGCAGTTGAAGGGCAGCCCGTCGATCGCCCACAAAGTTATCATCCACGAAATAAACGGCACGCAGATTCCCCGAAGCCAGCATCGCGTCCAGTTCCGCCACAATCTGTTCGGGTGTTTTCAATCGTGGATTGCGCCCATACAGTTCGGGAATGTCGCAAAATTCGCAGCGATAAGGGCACCCGCTAGAATACTGCACGTTGCTGATGAAGTATTTGTTTAGATCAACCAGATGGTAGGCGGGTACTGGAAACTCGTTGAGCGGCAATCGCTCAGTTGTTTCAAAGCGAACTTGCTGTGTAGGGCGATCGGTGTGCAAATCCATGTATTCAATCATGCGATCGGTCGCATCGCCTAGTTCGCCGATGTGCAGCAGGTCAAAGTCTGGATAGTATTCGGGACAGCCTGAGACAGATGGGCCACCGATCGCGGTGAGTTTCCCATAGCGGTGCGCCATGTCGTTGATGCGATTGATCTGCGATCGCTGAATGTGCATCCCGCTGACGATCACTGCATCTGCCCAACGATAGTCAGCCGGTTTCGCAGCCCGAATGTTTTCATCAACGAACCGGACTTCCCACTCTTTTGGCAGGTAGGCAGCGACGACCAAAATGCCCTGCGGTGGCATGAACGCTTTTACCCCACCCAGTAGTGGATACGCATTGTTAAAGGTGCCAAACGAAGGACTGTACTTGGGAAACACGCACAGAATGCGGCGTTGATTTTTGGGGATGTAGCGCGGCTTTCCAGGGGTACTTTCAGGAACGAGTTGCTCAAAATCCTTTAATACAGCAGTCATCGGGCTTCCTCAACGTTTTCACCTTGATGACACTGTAGAAGACCACCCCAGCATATTTCAAGGGCTAGGGGAAGAACTGGGTATGAGAAGGAGGCCGAGGGCAGAGGGCAGAAGGCAGGAGTTAACGGTTGAGTAGTGTGAAAACAAAGCCAGTTGCTGTTTGGGTCAGGATAAACTAGATTACGCTTGAGCTTGTTCAAAGAAAGAGCAGAATTATGAAAACATTGGAGGAAATTAAGCAATGGCTTGTCCAAAACAAGTCAATGCTGCAAGCACAATACAAGATTAGAGAGTTAGGTATTTTTGGCTCTTACATTCGGCAAGAGCAAACTGAATCCAGTGATGTTGATTTATTGGTAGAGTTTTCCGAAACACCAAGCTTATTAAAGTTTGTTCATTTAGAGAACTATCTCAGTGACAATTTGGGTGTAAAGGTCGATTTAGTTCATAAGGGTGGATTAAAGCCACGCCTTGGAGAACGAATTTTGGCGGAGGTAGTCTACTTGTGATCAGTTTCAGTTTAGCCTAATGTTTCCAGCTACCAGGCATCGATATCCTTTGCAACTCATTGATATTCTAGTACCTTGAAATTGTTGTATTTTGGCAGTTTATATACTTTATCTGCCACGTATGGGAAAGTAGATTAGAAGAAATGAAATAATTGATAGCACTGTTCCGACAATGTTGACAAGCTGGATAAAGACGCTACTAAAGCCCAAGATAAAAGTTGCCATAAGTGCAGCAGTTATGAATAAAACAGTCCCGATTATTGAAATCAATAAAGGAGTTGTTCTTATCAAAATTGACTTGTTGCTCTCTTTAAATATTGGGGTTTCAACTAAATTCGTATATCTATATGCCTTGCTCTCTACCAATTCGTGAATAAGAGTTTTCCAAGGTTTGTCAAAATCAGGTTTAATGAGTAATTCAAAAGTATAGAGCCTATCAATATTTTCAAGCAAAGAACATGCGAAGATATCACCTATATAAACTTTAGATACTGATGTAACATCGACGATCACGTCTTTTCTTTTGCCAAGAACCGATATATAGCGTCTTAAATTGAGGTATTGAATTCTCTCAACTGTCCAATTAATACCATCTGTCAAGCACAAACTGTATTTGGCCTTCAGTTTTGCAAGATCATCAGCATTATACTCAGGATAAAGTTGCACTACTTTATCTTTGAAAGCGCCAGTATAGTATTTGTAAAGTCCTGTTGAGAGATTTTGAAGCAAGTTGTACACATTGGTTCTAAGCAAGTTTAGTTGAACCTGCTCTGTTCGACTATCTTCAACCTGAACAAACACAATATGCTTCGTACCTTTTTCTATACAATGCACAATTGAATTGAGGTACTGATCTGGTCTGTCAGTAGTTACAAAGATGTATAAGTCTCTCAATCTTAATTGTCTCCAGAAATGATCACGCGTCCCTTACCTGAAACTTTTGCCGTTCTCAAACAGATTAGTGCTTCAACCGATGTTCTTCCAACACCAAATGACATCGTTTTTCCAGTTCTCTCTAGGAAATATTCAGCATAAGAAGTCAAAATATCTTTGATATTTATGTTGTCTGGAACAATAAAGCATATGTCATCGCCAGCAACATATATTAACAAAGCCTTAATTTCATCCTTTGCCTGAGTTGCTATATCCTCAAGAGCCGACTTTACTTGGAACGAAAATTTACTGGCTTCTTCGAGATTACCTGAGAGTAAGTGGAGATCAATAACATCGCCTATATTATCGCCATCGCCGACACAAATTAGTGAGTTATTAGACATGTTTCTCCTACACTTTCAGAAATGAACTTAAGCTCTAAACTAATCGATAGCTGGGCAGTTGTTCAAATATTAAAGACTGCCTGTCAGTCTTCAAGAGCTGCCCTCATCGAAAACTTAGAAACATAACAACTCAATCAGATGTTTTATCTGTGATTTTAGAGTTAAGCCTCATCAGAAAATGCCACCACGGAAAATGGTAAAGATGCCCCAAGCAGCGGCGATCGCACCCAGAATCGTAGACCAGATGGGGTGTCCACTACGGCTTATCCGTCCACCCGTTGTGCGCATAGCGTCTACATCCACCCAGGGTGTGGCGCCCCGCCGAAACCAGCCAGTGACGGTGACGGTTTGATGCAGGAGATCGGTAGGGCGTACAGTTTGAGGGAAGAGGTTGCCGATCGGTCCCCATGACGACAGCCAGTGGAGCCGCACGATGCCTGTTGACGTTTGCAGCAGCAGATCTTGACTCAGCAAATTGCTGCTGCCAATGCGTCCCAGAAGCGTGCCTTCTAGCTGCACGGGTTGACTGTTAACGGGAATGCGATCGCTCGTCTTTAGCAATGCCACTAGCGAATCCGGCATATTGGTCGGCTTGTTGCTGGCGAAGGGCAAATCGGGGAATAGGGGATTGATGCGGATAAAGGTGCCGATGCTAAAGCCAATTAGCGGTAGCCCTCTTAGCAGCGACCCATCGCCATACATCCACGCTAACTGGTCGTTGCCTGCCTTCCAGCCGATCCAGCCCAGCGCTGCAAAGAGATAGGCCGTCGCGAACCCAAACACCAGCCCAAAGAAAGGTGCTCCTTGCAGTAACAGCGATCGCCATTGACGCCCCGTGAGCTTGCCATTTGACTGACTAACTCGCTGTTCCTTCGCCCACTCTAATTCAGTATCTAGCTTCCAGTGCCGGGCATAAACAGACAGCAGGTTGAGTCGATCGCCGGTGGGGGGATGGGAATTATTGATGGCTAACCAGTGGCGGTAGGGGTTGGTTCGCTCCCACTCCAGCACAGACTCGATCGGCGTATGGGAATAGACGCTGCCAAGTGGGGTTGCCATGCGCTGTCCCAGTGGGGTCAGCAGGTCAAAACCTTCCAGTAAATAGCTCGTCTGTTTCTGGTTCTGAACCTCTTTCGCAGTGCCGATCGCGATTTTGAGCAGGGCGCGCGTGACGCCATTGGGATTGCCCGTTAATTCTGCCGCTACGCGATCGCTGTAGTACACTCGCTGACGAGACAGCCACAGCGCCACCCATCGCAACAGGGCATACAACCCGTAGGCGATCGCGGCCAAAATGCTAGCCGAAATGCGCGAAATCGCAGCCTGTTGACGATTGCCCCAGTCAGACACTAGCCGAAACACCGTGTAGGGAATTTGAATGAGCACCGTCACCAGTGACATTAGCGGCACATCAAAGCTAGCAATGTGCCCAATTTCGCTGGCGTAAATGGTTGCAATTTCATCATCTGCGAGTTGTTCTAGCAAGCCCTGACTGACAACGACACGCGTCACGTGGGGAATGCAGCCGTAGCTAAACGCCAACGGTGCCGCCGTTGGTAAGATCCCCAACGATGGGACAGGGATACGTTTCTGCCGACAGAACTGTTGCAGTGATTGGGCGGTTTCTGGGCTATAGGTTGCCAGCTTACTCATCTGTAGGGGCTGCAGCCCATAGGCAACCATTAACAACCCATCCAGTAGCCAGCGGGATGCCACAAAGAGAATCCCCAGAAAAATCAGGATGGACACGACCGGGGGATGAAATAACTCCCGTGACAAATTGAGAAACGGAATTTTGGTCAGCGCAATGCTGTAGTAAAGCGCGGTGTTGTAGACGATCGACTGCACCATCCAAAACAAGACGATCGCAGTTCCAGCCTGTAGCAGCAACAAGCGTAGGAGTTTTACCTTTCCTAACGACTTGCCCTGCGGTAGTCTACCGGCCAGTCGCCAACCGGCCTGGTACAACGATTGATCTTCGAATGCAGCAGGTGATGGCGGCTGAGACGCTCTACCCTGGAATACAGAGGCCGTAGCAGACGATCGCGCTCCATCTATAGGTTGACGCGTCTGCCGTTTCAAGTCAGTATCGGCCAAAACCGCTGTTTCATCAGGGCTGTCTGCTAAAGGTCTAACGCCAGGAGTGACAGACCCATCACTGAACCCGTTGGATTGTGCAGTGTCCAGAGCAGCGTCTTCTAAGCTGGAAGGCTGAGAGGGGGGGGCAGTTTCTAAGAAAATTGAACGATCGTTCGTCGTAGCAAACGCGGGTGGAGCGGCTGGATCGAACGGTGTAAAGCCCGTCAGGTCATCTAGAGCAGGCTCAGGGGCAGCGGACGGTGGGTTTTCGGGAGCCTCGATCGTCTTGCTTGGTTGAAGTTTGATGGGTTGAATGGTGGCAGGTTCAACCGGAGTCACTGACTGAATCTGCTCCGCAAGTTCTGGATTGCGCTCGATGAGGCTGGCTAACGTCTGGGTTGCCCAATTGCTGGTCTGCCGATTGCTGCTTTGGCGGAGAGTGTGACAGAGTGCGGCTGAGCGTAACGGTTCCCCTGTGCGTGCATAAGCTACGGCAAGCCCCATCTGAGCCTTTGTTGCCAGTGGATGATCGGGTGGCAAGGGAACAGATTCTAAGGTTGCGATCGCGGTCTTGTAGTCACCCTGCTTAAGAGCAGCTAGCCCAGCTTCCAGGTTTGGGAAGTCTTGAGCGGTCGATGACGGATCAGGAACCGGAGGCATAGTGCTTCTCCTACTTAGAAGGGGACGGTAGACTGCTGGCGCGTAGCCTTTCTAAGATAGCTTCATAAAGCGCCCGGTTCGCTCCCAGAAACTACGGGGGCGATCGCATTTAGTTGTAACTCCGGATGGTCGGTCTGTACCTGGTTCAGATTCCATTCGTTACGAAACAGCAAGACGGGACGGTTCCAGCTATCCTTCGCTGTCACGGTGTTGAACAAACGACCGACTTTTGCCAGCGCATCCCAACCGCCCTCCACCCATCGCGCCACACTGTAGGGCAGGAGTTCAAGCTGAGTTTCCACGCCGTACTCATTCTGCATCCGAAACTGTACGACCTCAAACTGGAGTTGCCCGACCGCTGCCAGGATCGGATCCCGCTTTGCTTCATCGGCAGAATACATAATCTGCACCGCGCCTTCTTCCTGAAGCTCCGAAACGCCCTTGCGAAACTGCTTGAACCTCGACGGGTTCGGGTTTTTCAAATAGGCGAATAGCTCTGGCGAAAAGCAGGGAATGCCTTCGTATTCGAGCTTGGAACCGACATAGATCGTGTCCCCAATCGCAAACACGCCCGGATTATTCAAACCAATGACATCGCCGGGATAGGCTTCTTCAATCACTTCCCGATCTTGGGCAAACAGCTTTTGGGGGCGGGACAAACGCACCGTTTTGCCCGATCGCGCATGGCTCACCGTCATATCTTTCTCAAAGCGACCGGAACACACGCGCACAAAGGCGATGCGATCGCGATGCTTGGGGTCCATGTTGGCTTGCAGCTTAAAGACAAACCCAGAGAATTCTGGATAGGTCGGCGGAATCTCACCTTTGCTGCTGGCATGAGGCCCCGGCTTAAGGGCGTAGTCCAAAAAGGCATTGAGAAACAGTTCGACGCCAAAGTTGGTCATGGCGCTGCCAAAGAAGACAGGAGTCATTTTGCCCCGGTGTACCAGATTCAGATCTAGTTCTGGCCCCAAGCCTTCGAGCAGCTCCAGGTCGTCTTTGAACTGGTAATAGAGCGATTGCTCAAGGAGTTCTTCAATGCGCGGATCACCGAGATCGACTGCCGTATCGATCGCTTCGCGTTGACCGTGGGCACTGCGCTCAAATAGATGCACCTGCTCACTGCGACGGTCGTATACTCCTTTAAAGCGATCGCCCATCCCGATCGGCCAGTTCACTGCGTAGGTTTGTAAGCCCAACTCCTGCTCAATTTCGTCCAGCAGATCCAGGGGTTCGCGTCCGGGGCGATCGAGTTTGTTGATAAAGGTGAAAATGGGCAGGCCGCGCAGCCGACACACTTCAAACAGCTTGCGGGTTTGAGGCTCCAGACCTTTTGCCGCGTCGATCAGCATCACCGCGTTGTCAGCAGCCGCCAGGGTGCGATAGGTATCTTCACTAAAGTCCTGGTGTCCCGGTGTATCCAACAAATTGATCTGACAGTTCTGGTAAGCAAACTGCAACACCGTTGAGGTGATGGAGATCCCGCGCTGTTGTTCCATTTCCATCCAGTCAGAGGTGGCGTGCCGCTGCGCCCGTCGCGCTTTAACGCTGCCTGCCTGGTGGATGGCACCTCCGTACAGCAGCAGTTTTTCAGTCAGCGTCGTCTTACCCGCATCTGGGTGCGAGATGATCGCAAAATTGCGCCGACGTTCGACTGCTGTTTGGAGTTCAGCCTGGAGTTCTGTGGACATGCGGTTTGGAGAGGTGAGGGGAGACGGGTAAGGGAAGCAGAGGAGCCGTGGGACGCGGAGGAAGCAAGGGAAGAGCAGAATCGATTAGTCTTTAGCCTTCTGCCTTCTGCCCTCTGCCCTCTGCCTCCTGATTCCTTCTGACTCCTTAAAGATAGCGACAATCGTTAGCAGTCAGTGAGTAGAATGGGCAAGTACGGGTCTGGAAGCAACGGGATTGATTGCCAGAGTGTACTTATTTCATCCATTTTAAGCTGCTATGGATAATCAAGATCGGCGTAAGCTTTTGTCAGCGCTTTGTCATGGGGCAATCTTCTTTAGCTCCACGGTGATTTCGATCGGCATCCCAATTGCCATTCTCCTGATTACAGATGATCCGGTGGTGAAGGAGAATGCGAAAGAATCGATCAACTTTCACATCAATCTTTTTCTCTACGCGATTCTCTTTGGTTTGCTGGTGCTGGTAGCGATCGGCATTCCCTTACTGGTGCTGTTGGGCATCGCTAGCATTTTGCTGCCCATTGTGGCGATCGTCCGGGTTGCGACCGAACCCCAGACGCCTTATCGTTACCCGTTTATCTGGCGACTGTTGTAACTCAAGGATTGTCTTTGCGATGTGACAGAGCTTTGCCAGCAGGTCGTCCATCTACAAAGCGCCAGAGGGCTGCGTTGATGGTTTCTATAGGCGCAGACTTTAGCAGAACCTCAATTTGAGCATAAAAGTTTTGCTCGATCGCCTGCACCTGTTCCGCCAGTTGCCGACCGGAGGGTGTGAGTGAAAGCTTAACCATGCGGCGATCAGTGGTAGAAGGCGATCGTTCGACCAACTGCTTTTCTACCAGCGTATTGACTAATCGACTAGGGCTACCCGTTTCGCAAACGAGCCGTTCACCCAGTTCAATCAAGGACAGGGAAACATAGTCGTGGAGGACACGCAACACTTCGGCTTGAGATGTGGTAAGACCGAGCGAGTTGAGTGCTGCTGAGAGGGCGCGATCGCCCTCCCGCTGTGCCGCCAGAATCAGGTAGCGTAACTCTTCAATGGCATGCATGTAGCCGTTCCATCGCTCCCAAAACGTCGCTGTAAAAAGTCCTGGATGGCAGTAGCATACGTCACCGGATGGGTGAAACGGAACATGTGCCCTGTGTGAGGTAAGATCACCTCCGTTGCATTTGGAATGCCTTCTACTAGCTGACGGGCAGCGTTTTCGCCAATGAGCCGTTCATACCCCGGAGTCAGCACGAGTGTGGGTACCTGAATGCGGTCGAGCTTGTCCACATAGTTCGCTGAGAACGCGGCTTTCATGCGGCTCAAGTAGCTGTGACGCGGCGTGTTTTGGAGAAACAGTGACCGAATGTCAGTCTGAGATAGGGGCACTTGTCCGTTCAAATCATAGGGAGAGGCAAGGCTCTGGGCATGGAAGCGTAGGGTCACCTGTTGATATAACTCTCCTGGCAAGAAAGAAGCTACCGTCAATTTGAGCTTTGTAAGCGGATTGGTAATGGGGTCAGCAGCAAAGCCACCGGATAATACTAGTGCTTCTAGCCCACGTGGTTGACTGGTTGCCAGGGCGATCGCAATATTTGCCCCAAAGGAATCACCGACGAGAATGTAGCGATCTAGCTCGGCGACTTGCTTAGCCACAAAATTGGCATAGCCTTCGATGTTGTCGAGGGTTTCTGGCAAACGCATGGTACGCAACGACCAATCGGCAAGGGGTGTAAGCCGCTCCAGTTGCCAAGGGGCACCGGAGAAACAAGGCACGGTCACGATCGTCGGTGAGGTGTTCATAGTGGAACCTTTAAGTGATGCGTCATTAAATGACATGTCATTAATATAGCAAAGCTTTTCCTGGTTTGTTGAGGATGGGTGGAGAGTAAGGAGTGGGGACGAACATCGATCGCCCGACACAACCTTGAGGACTTGATTCATAATCAAGCATGTTCTGTTAGGGCGCTATGACTCCAACAATCGCGCTGATTGCTCATGATACGAAAAAAGGGGAAATCGCAGCCTTTGCCAAAAGGTATGCCGCTCTGCTGTCGCGCTATCGGCTGATTGCTACCGGGATCACCGGGCAACGGGTGCAGGAAGAAACGGGGTTGCCCGTAGAGCAAATGTTGTCGGGTGCAATGGGTGGCGATGTGCAAATTGCCGCAGAAGTAGTGTCGGGCAATGTCATCGCGGTGATTTTTCTCATTGATCAAGCCTACGCGCGACCGCATGAACCCGCGCTGCAAGGGTTGCTTCGGGTGTGTGAGCTGCACAACGTGATGCTGGCTACCAACCTGGCAACAGCAGAAGTCATTGCGGCAAGCCTGCGTGATTCCCGATCGGCCCATCTCATCTTTAACCCGATTTCTGGGCAGGGCAATTCTCAGCAGGCGTTGTTGACCATTCGCCAATTGCTGACCGTAGAGTTGCACCTGACCATTCACCTGACCACGACAGAGCTAGGTGCCGAACACCTGGCACAACAGGCGATCGACGCTGGTGCTGATCTCATCATTGCGTCGGGTGGAGATGGCACGGTGTCTGCTGTAGCGGGTGCTTTAGTTGGTACGAACATTCCTCTGGGCGTGATTCCAAGAGGTACCGCAAACGCCTTTGCCGTTGCGCTAGGTATTCCTCTCAATACTCAGGCGGCCTGTCAAACGATTCTGGCGGGGATGACGCAGATTATTGATGTCGCTCGCTGCAACGGTTTGCCCATGATTTTGCTGGCAGGCATTGGGTTTGAAGCCGAAACAGTGGAGAAAGCAAACCGGGAAATTAAAGATCGCTTTGGGCCGCTGGCGTACATTCTGGCAGGGGTGCAGCAGTTAAACGAGCAGCAATCGTTTACGGCGCAGATTGAGGTAGAGGGTAAGGTCAGCGAATTTCAAGCAGCGGCCATCACGATCGCCAATGCGGCTCCGCCAACCTCTGTTCTGGCGCAGGGTTTTGGACAGGTCATTGTGAACGATGGTCTTTTGGAAGTGACGATCGGTGCGGCTCAAACGCGGGTACAGGCGATCGCGGCCATGCTGCAACTGTTTGGCTCTGCCCTCATCCGCGTGGCACCCAATCGCGAAGATGTCATCTGCCTTCGCACGAAGCAGCTTAAAGTCACCGCTGATCCACCGCAAAAGGTTGTTCTGGACGGCGAAATTATTGGCACCACGCCTGTAGAAGTGGAGTGCATACCAGCAGGATTAACGGTCTTTGCACCTCCCTTGCTGGCTGCGTCGCCCTCATTGCCCGCAACGTCAACTCTGCGTTCCCCAGAGACAGAGGACAATGCCGAAGAATGGTTTGGTGATGCGTGAGATGGGAGCAACGACGTTGGTAAGGGCGTGGCAATGCCATGTCCCTACGTGAATCAACCAAAAAGGCTGAGGTTGAGCGTTTGGGTGAGTTGCTCTAGCAAAAAAAGTCCGGCGATCGAGTTGCCTGTGACATCCAACATGGGGCTGTAACAGGCGATCGCACCTTGCCCTGGAACCACGGACAGTAAGGCTCCGCTCACACCCGATTTGGTTGGTAGCCCAATCCGTACTGCAAACCGACCGGATGCTTCATACAAGCCACAGGTGAGCATCAAGGCGTTTACCGTACGTTGATGCAGAGGCTGGATCTGTGCTTTGGGCTGAGCTAACAGCAGTCCTACTTGCGCTAAATCCGCCACCGTTCCAGAGAGACAGCAAATGTGATTGTACGTATCCAGAGCTGTCTCAACAGCGTCAATGTGCCCCGCGCGTAGGAGCACATCTGCGATCGCCCGATTGGCCTCATTCCGCAGCGATCGCACCGATGCCAGCATGGTTGGATCCAGCACAAAGTTGCTACCCGATGCTTGATTGAGCCACACTCGCAAGGCTTCGCACCGATCGTCCCCAGTTGTCCCTGGCAGCATTGATGCAAGGGTAATGGCACCACTGTTGAGCATGGGGTTGCGTGGAAAGCCACGATCGGCGGTTAACTGGGTCAAGGCATGAAAGGATTGCTCTGATGGATCAATGCCAACATGGCTGAACACGGCGTCCCATCCTACATGCTCTAGCAAAAACAGCAGCAGCAGTGGCTTAACTACACTCATGAGGGCAAAAGGATAGTCGATCGCCCCGGCACTATGACAGGTTCCATTGATCGATCGAATACTTACTGCAACGAGTTGAGCGTTTGCCTGCGCCAGTAACGGAATGTAGTCCGGCAAACGACCTGTTTGTGCATAAACCGTTGCCTGCTCCACCCAGTTTTCTAACTGAGGTTGAGTCAATGCAGCGAGACGGGTGGTAGGGGTGTTCAAAAGCGAAGGGGGAGGATGTTTTGCGTGTGGGAGTCAGGAGTGAGAAGAAATGGAGGCGGGGGAGAGGGGAAGCAGGGGAAGCGGGGAAGCAGGGGGAGCAGGGGAAACAACCGCAGAGACGCAGAGGACGCGAAGCGATGGAACGATCGAAGTCAGGTTCTTTAACTCAAAACTCTCTAGCGTTCGCGAAGCGTGTCCAACGGACTCAGCGGCGCAACTAGCTACTCAAAACTTTCCCCACACCCTACCCCCACACCCTATCCCCTACCCCCACACCCTACCCCCTATCCCGGCAGCAATGACACATGGGCTGAGACAATCTTCCATCCTTCAGGTAATTTTCGCCACACCTGGCTTTGTCTACCGAGGCGCAGCGTATCATCTGTCATGCGTTGAAACTCTAAGGTGACGATCGCGGTATCGGCATCAAACGTGACTACCTTCAGGTGAGAAATATCTCGCGCCAAATTCTTGGTCGGGCGACCTTGCCGAAACGCTCGAATGGCATCCATACCGTAAAGATTCTCAGTCGCCCCAAACCGCAGCACTTCTGGCGAATCCCAAAACAATGCATCCAGCGTCGCGATGTCGTTTTCGACCAGCGCTTTTTCGTAAGTCATGTACAGGTCAGTGAGTTCAGCGACGATCGCAGGGTCGTTGATTTGGGGCATGGGTGAGGAGGGATGAAGGATGAAAAGTTTTGAGTTTTGAGTTTTGTTCGCGAAGCATCTCCGCAGCTTTGGCTTCCCAAAGGGTAGGAGATATTTTGAGTTGTAGAGCAATTAGCGGTCAGCCTTCAGCTTTTAGCCTTCTGCCTTCTGCCTCCTGCCCTTTGCCCTCTGCCTTCTGCCTTTCAATAACAGAACGCTAAAATCTGCTCTGCTGTTGCTTGTGGCTTTTCTAGATGGGGTACATGACCACAATGATTGAGCCACACCAGCTTGCTATGGGCGATCGCGTTGTGAAACTTTTCTGCATCCTGGGTGCCTAAGATTTTGTCGGAGTCGCCCCATAAAATGAGAGTCGGATGATCGATCGCCGTTATTTTGTCTGCCAGAAAATTATAGCCACCGCTTTTGGTAAACGAAATGATCGCTCGCTGCCAATTGGGGCATTGCAGATGCAGTGCGGCACACAGAAGTGAATCTGCTGTAACAAAGCTGGCATCAGTGTAGGCTTGCAGGCTAACCTTGCGTCGCACGTTGGGGCTACGGAGAAAGTTGGCGGCTAATTCGCCCAGGGGTGGAAAGAGGAAGCGGGCGATCGCGGGACCTTTTGCAAACCCGGCGCTATCAATAAGCACAAGCGCTGCCACGGCTTCGGGATAGGTCAGAGCAAAGTCGATCGCGGCGGCTCCACCCATCGAGGCACCGACCAGAATCATGGGTCGAGCAATTTGGGTCTGCCAGAACGCGTAAAGATGGCTTTTGATAGCGGCTGGGCTTACCAAAAGCTTGGCAGGGCGATCGGTGAACCCAAACCCAAGCAAATCCACACTCCAGGTTTCTTGCCTTTCTGCCAATAGCGGCAACAGGCGACGGAACTCAAACACAGAGCTATCGAAGCCGTGCAACAGCAAAATGGGCGTGCCACCGGAGCCTTGATGCACATAGGAAGTCGAGATCGGTGCGGCGCAAAGTGGGGTTGAAATTTCTATACGCTCAATGCGTATGGCTAGCGCGATCGAGGTTGGTTCAGTAAGCTGAGCGCTTGCGGGCGGAAGGAAACTGGCAATCATGAAATTCAGTACGATTATTGATCTAAATCCTGAAACCCGGTCAGAATCACAGGCGGGCGATCAGGGAACTCTACCACCAGTCGCAATTCACCGCCCATTGCTTTGATCACCTCTCGCAGCGTCGATAAATGTAAGTCCGATCGCTTTTCTAAGCGCGAAACACCTTCCTGGCGAATATGCAGCAGCTCAGCCATTTTTTCTTGAGTTAATTGCCTTGCCAACCGCAGATCACGCAGGGATAACTCCTCCGCAATCAACTGAGCAGCTCTTGCCTCGATTTTCTGCTGCCGATCGTCTGGCAGTTGGTCCAGCTTATGAGTTAATGATGTTGCCACAATTACGAATGCTCCAATAGTTGTTTGAGGTGCCTCTCAAAACGCTCATCGGCCTGTTGAATGAGTGTTTTATAGAAGCGCTTCTGACTTCCACCTGACTTATCCCCTGCTACCAACAAAATCGCCCGTCGCTCAACATCAAAGGCAAAGGCTACGCGCCATACGCCATCAGCGGCATTAAAGCGCAGTTCTTTCATATTGCGATAGCGAGAACCCTTCAGCGTATCTACATGAGGTCTTCCTAATGCGGGACCAAACGTTGCCAACAAGACTGCTTTCGCCAACAACTCGTCTTGTACTGCTTCTGCCAAAGCGTCAAACTCTGACTCAAAAGCTTCATAGAATAGAACTTCCCAGGGCATTGCACTCATACGATCCATAGTATGCACTGTAAGACATATGCTTTGCAACACATATGCTTTACAACACATAAAAACGCTTTGATCTGCCCCGCTTGCATCAGCATACTGAGTAGGTGTTCTCGTTTTGTGTAAGGAATGGACAGCGAGAGCATCCACTTGTAGAGTTTGAGTTAAACATCAGAAAAACACATCGCGAAGGCTGACCGTGCCTTTAACTTGCAGCTAACCCCAGAGTTCGTTAGGCTTTTCTTGACGTTGTTAGGTCAAGACGATGCCGAAAGCAATTTGGAATGGTGCTGTATTAGCCGAAAGCGATCGCTGCGAAGTCGTCGAAGGAAACCAATATTTTCCACCAGACTCCATCCATCGCGAATATTTCAAAGAGAGCAACACCCACACAGGTTGCCCGTGGAAAGGAACCGCCAGCTACTACACGATCGAAGTAGACGGCAAGACTAATCCTGATGCCGCCTGGTACTACCCCACCCCCAAAGATGCTGCCAAGAACATCACGGGCTACATCGCCTTCTGGAAAGGCGTGAAAGTAGAGGTTTAGGGCTTATAGGGACGTTCATGCAACGTCCCTATAAGCGGAAAACAGATCTCCCTATTTCGTCTGTGCAGAAGAAGCCAATGCCTCTTTTGCTTGATTCTGCAACAGCAACCCGTACTCCAAGCCTTCCACAACTGCCAGATACGACGCTTCCAGAATGTTGCCGGAAACACCAACTGTTGTCCAGCGTTGATGTCCGTTGCTCGACTCAATCAGCACGCGCGTTTTGGCAGACGTTCCCGCTTTGCCATCGAGAATGCGCACTTTGTAGTCGGTCAGATGAAACGTATCGATTTCGGGATAGACGTTCACCAGGGCTTTGCGTAAAGCAGCATCGAGCGCTGAAACGGGACCGTTCCCTTCGGCGGCTTCGAGGATTTCGTTGCCGTCGATCGTCAGCTTCACCGTTGCCAGAGATGTCGCACGATTGACTTCTGCATCTGGAAGCATGTTGTAATGCACCTGAAAGCCTTTGACCTCGAAAGGTTTTTGGCGTTGCCCTAAGGCTTCGCGCATCAATAGCTCAAAACTCGCTTCCGCCGCTTCAAACTGATAGCCTTCGCTCTCCAGCGTTTTCAAATGGGTGAGGATCTGGCGGCACGTTGGATCTTGCTTATTTAACTCAATGCCAAAGCTACGGGCTTTTGCCAAGATGTTGCTCAATCCCGATTGGTCAGAGATTACAATACGACGACGATTGCCAACCAGTTCTGGTCGCATATGCTCATAGGTCAGCGGGTTGCGCTCCACCGCACTTACATGGATGCCGCCTTTGTGGGCAAACGCAGATAGCCCGACAAACGGCGCATGGTCATCAGGCGCAAGATTCACGACTTCGCTTACAAAACGGCTGGTTTCGGTCAGTTGCTCCAGTTGTTCATCCGAAATGCACGTAAAGCCAAGTTTCGTCTGCAAGTTGGGAATCAAGGAACAAAGATTCGCATTACCGCACCGTTCGCCATAGCCGTTAATGGTGCCCTGCACCATGCGTACCCCTTGCATTACGGCTGCTAACGCATTGGCAACGGCTGTTTCAGAATCGTTGTGGGTGTGAATGCCGAGGCGGATGGGGTGGGGAGTGGGGAGTGGGGAATGGGGTGTAGGGGGTGGGGTGTAGGGGGTGGGGGATGGGGATGTGGTTTTGAGTAGCGCATTGCGCCGCTTCGCTAGAGAGTTTTGAGTTTTGAGTTTTGTTGCTTCCCCTGCTTCTGACTCCTGACTCCTGACTCCTGACTCTCGACCTTCTGCCTTCTCCCAACCAAACGCCTGGATCACTTCCTGCACCACTCGCGCAATATCGTGGGGCAAAGTACCGCCATTAGTGTCACAGAAGACGAGCCATTCAGCACCAGCGGCGATCGCCACTTTCAACGTTTCCAGCGCATACTCTCGATTGTGCTTGTAGCCGTCAAACCAGTGCTCAGCATCATAAATGACTCGACGACCGTTGGTGCGGAGGTACTGAATCGTGTCCTGAATCATCGCCAGGTTTTCGTCCAGTGTGGTCTTTAACCCTTCGGTAACGTGGAGATCCCAGGATTTGCCAAAAATGGTGACCCAGCGTGTGCCTGCTGCCAGAATGGGTTGCAGCATAGGATCATCGGCAGCGGCAATACCAGGACGACGGGTGGAGCAAAAGGCAACCAGTTCTGCCTGCGTCAATGGCTCTTCGTGTAACTGCCAAAAAAACTGTACGTCTTTTGGGTTGGCTCCAGGCCAACCGCCCTCAATAAACGGTACACCTAAGCGATCGAGCTGTCGCGCAATGCGGAGTTTGTCTTCCAGAGAGAGCGATAAGCCTTCTCGTTGGGAACCGTCACGGAGCGTGGTGTCGTAGATCCAGAGCTGGCGAGAAGTGTCTGAGGTCATGAGGAACCAAGTGCAAAAATGAAGCGGATAAAAAACTATTCTAGGGAACTGTTTAGCGAATCGTGCGCTGAGTCTTGAAAAGAGGACGATCGTGCACGCGATCGATTCACAGGTGGTCTTTCCAAAACACAGATGGGTGAGTGCATTAGCTCATAGCTTCACCGATCCAAACGCATATTCTCCCTGCAAGCGTTGCATGGAAGACACACTGGCTCCATCGTGTTGCCTGTGTGATGCGGTAGAACTAAAGTAAGCAAGACTTAACGGAAACCAGCTTGGATGGGCTGAAGTATTCCTTATAGTCTGACAAACACGATGAAGGGCGCGCTACCTGGCAAGAAGTATGGCATTGTCCAAATTTGACGCGAATCAAGTGAAAGCGGCATTTGAGGTGCTGAGCGCTTGTGGCATTGAACCAACCGCTCCAACCATGAAAGCACTGGTTGAAACGGCAGAAGCACACTATCCAGATGATCCGGCAAGTTTAGAGAAAGCGGCACGATCGCTAGCGACGTTTTTTGGCGGTTCGGCTGAGGCTCATACCCAACCGAAGTCCTCCTGGCATTGGTTATGGAATCGGGCGTTTGCCTTCCTACGGTTCTAAGCAAAATCATGCTGTGAGCATTTCAGGGTCGATCAATGGTCGCGCTCAGAACGCCCTTTAAGCTAAAAGAATGACTCTGGGCAGATGGTGTACCAGCCGATTAGCTGCTAGGTTCAGCTTAGATTTATTTTTTGCTTATGACCCTCACGCAGCATCGATCGCACCACCGCAAAGAGATCCTTCGGGTCGTGTTGGCGATCGCCATCATGACCGTTGGAATCATTCATTTTGCCAAGCCTGCCCCGTTTGTGAAAATCATGCCGCCCCAGTTGCCGTATCCCCTGGAACTGGTTTATATCAGCGGCTTCCTCGAGATTTTGGGCGGCATCGGGTTGCTGATTCCGTTGGTCAGTGTAGCTGCCGCTTGGGGCTTAATTGCTCTATTTATTGCAGTCTTTCCTGCCAACATCAACATGACGCTCAACAATATTGAGTTGGAAGGGATTCCTCACAATCCAGTGCTGTACTGGGTGCGATTGCCGCTGCAAGCTGTTCTCATCGCCTGGGCCTGGTGGTACACGCGTAACCCAGAAGCGCAACCCGGAGCGTCTGCTGTTGCAACGATGTTCAAATCGCTTTCTGAGGGTAAAGACAAGGGCTGAGGTTCCCCTCCTACATCCCATCCCAACCAACCTGTTTATAGCTTGGTCAAAACTCTTGTTCGGGGGGCGTGGGGGAGTTAGGACCCCACATAACGGGGGTGCGGGGGGACGTCCCCCGGTGAGATTTGCCAACGAAGCCAAAAGCTGTATTTACGATCAGGAGTGCCGAAGCCCCTTTTTAAGCAGAACGATGCTTCAGCACCAATAAGAGCTTTTGCATAAAACCTAAAAGAATCGTCAAAGACTGCGATTGCTGAGCGATCGCTGCATAGCCCACACACTCGCTACACTGAAGGCACCACTAAGCAACCCGATGCCAAGCTGATGGCGATTGTCCAACAGGCAAAGCGCACCGACAACTCCCAGTAGAGCCGCTAAGCTTTGAGCGACGACCAACATCCGTTGCATGGCTGTATTCGCACTCATCACTCGTTCTAGCAGTTCGGCATCGTCGCCCAAATGGGCTGGGGTAGCGATCGCGTGTTCCAGCGATTGGTACTTCACCAGGTCAACCTGATAGTACGTGCCCAATTCGTCATCCCGCAAGCTGGCAACGGAGTGTAGCCCAAACCGTTTGGCGTGGGCGATCGCTGCACTGATTTGCTTCTTGGTTGCCATCGGGCGCAACGCTTCAAATACCGATTCTCGATAAACGCCCGCTTTCGCCATCGTTAAAATCTGCTGGCTTAACTCTGGTACTGATAGTCGCCGTGTGATGACACTCATTGCGGTTCCTTTTGGCGCAGATCCTTATGCTTATCATAGTAATCTCGTACTAAGCCGTCATGCTTTGGGTTGCGAAATCTCGCCGATCGTTCCGTTGACCGCTCGCAGGTAATCAGCCGGAGTCAGAAGGATTTGCAGCCCACGCATGCCGCCAGAAATCGAGATTACATCAAAAATTTCGATTAACTCATCTACATAAACGGGATAGTCCTTCTTACAGGCAAGCGCCGTCACCCCACCACGAATGTATCCCGTCAACGGCTGCACTTCTTTCAGCGGAACGGGGTGGCAACTGCGATCGCCCGACAGCTTCGCCAATGCCTTAAGGTCAAGCTGAGTGTTTCCCGGAATGACAGCAAGGTTGATTCCCGTCTTGTCACCTCGCACCACCAGCGTTTTGAAGACCTGATCGGGCGGCAGGTCGATTTTTTGAGCCACACTTTCAGCAGCCAGATCATCAGGATCGACTGTATACTCGCGCAGGTCGTACGTGATGCCTAAGGTATCTAAAAGGCGAACTGCATTCGTTTTCATGAACCCCTACCGAACGCTAGCGTCATGTCTTTCATCATCCTTGAATAAGCCACAGCCTCGTAAAGGTGGATATAGGGTGTAGGGTATGGAGTGTGGAGAAGGCAAACAGAAGTAACTGTAGGATGATACCCGAAGCGGTTATGTCTTTCATCTGACTAGCTGCATGGTCTTGAACTGTTTTGTAGAGAATGGACGTGAAAGCGATTTGGTTAGCGAGTTTGGGCGCAATCGGCATCGGCGTGCTGCTTTGGGCAGTGCAACGGGCGCTGTTAGCGCCACTACCACCAGTCGATGTTTCAACAACGCCCCCCAATTCATTGCCACCAGACCCGCCGCCATCAGATCGTGTGATGCAATCTAAAGTCTACTCACAGCCGCACAGTCTTGTTTACACCGTAAAGATTCCCCTTGACAGCCATTTTGAGGTGCTGCCTGCGGTTTCACAAACCGTAGAAACTGTCGATGCGATCGCTCAACGCCAGGGCGCGATCGCGGTGCTCAACGGCGGCTTTTTTGATCCCGACAATCAGCAATCGACTGCCTACGTCACTCTCAACGGCAAGCTTGTTGCCGATCCCCGACAGAATGAGAGTCTGATGAGCAACCCGAAATTGACTCCCTACTTAAGTAAGATCCTGAACCGCACGGAGTTGCGGCAATATCAATGTGGCGATCGTCGTGAGTACGCCATTACTCTACACAGCGAGGTCGTTCCCGCAGGTTGTCAGTTGGTCAATGCGTTAGGAGGCGGTCCTCGCCTGCTGCCAATCATGACTGCTGAGGAAGAAGGCTTTGTAGCAGAAGCAAATGGGGTTGTGATTCGGGATGCATTGGGTAGCCGTCAGCCAAATGCGAGAACAGCGATCGGGTTGACGCGCGATCGCTGTTTGCTATGGGTGATGGTCGCCCAAAAACCAGGCGTTAATGGCAGTGGCATGACCTTGCAAGAACTGGCTGCTTTTCTCAAAACGCTGGATGTGGAGGAAGCCATGAACCTAGACGGGGGCAGTTCCTCGTCGCTGTACTACGAGGGCAAGACCGTCGACGGCAAGCTTGATACCGCAGGCAAGCCCGTGATGCGTCCGGTGAAATCTGTCTTGCTAGTCAAACGGTTTTAACCGATTGCTATGAGCTATTTACCGTCGCCCTTGTAGCCAGTATTCCAGGCTGACCAGCAACCAAAGCTTAACACCATAGCGTCCCCAGGTATCGCCTGTATAGTCGAGCCAGTCGCGAATGAGGGTCTGGTTAAGGTAAGGCGCGATCGCCGCCTGACGGCTCAGCAATAGCGATCGGGCTTGCCGTTGCCAGTGTTCACGAAAGCCACGCTGAACGGGCACCATCATGCCGCTCTTAGGGCGTTGCAGAATGGCGGTTGGCAGCAAATCAGCGACAGCTTGTTTCAGTACAGCCTTTTCCTGTACGCCTGAGAGTTTGTATTCGGGGGGGATGGTCATACTCAACGCGACCACTTGAGGATCAAACAGAGGCGATCGACCGTCAATGCCCGCCGCATGGGTCAGATTATTTACCTTCGTCAGAATTTGATCCGCGCCTTTGAACTGGATGTTGAGTGCCATCAACCGATTCAAGTAGCGATCGCTTGCGTGAAGCGTTGCTGCAAACACGGATGGTTCAGACTGCACCGCTGCCCAAATTTCTGGCTTGAGCAGTTGCGGCAAATCCGTCGCGCACTTTTGAAAGGACGTTAGATACGCCTGCAAAGACTCCTGTTGCGTCACGTTGCCGTAGAGCGCATTGATCAACATCGGCTGGTTTTTCGGTCCCCCAAAGCAGGGATCGCCCCCTTCTCCATTGAGTACCGTTTTCACGTGCTCGGCTGCCAACCGTCCCAGCAGCAGATTTGGAACTGTGAGCGGATCGCCGATCGGATCATCGAGAGCCGCCATCGTTTCTGGCAAATGCTCCCACATCTCTTTAAAGGTAATTTCGAGAATGTGATGCTGCGTCTGGCAGTGCTTCGCGACCAGGCTAGAAAACTCCAGTTCGTTGGGACAATCCGCCCCAAAATGGATGGAATAGGTATGCAGCGGCGCATCATGAAATTTCGCTGCCAGTGCCGTGATGCAGCTAGAATCCAGACCGCCCGACAGAAACGCGCCGACAGGTTCTTCCACTGGCAAATACGCCTGTACAACATCATCCAGCAACGCGCGGAGTCGATCGCCGTGCCATTCCAGCGGCTTGTCAGGATGGGTGATGGCTTCTTGTAAGTGCCAGTAGGGCTGTACCGCGCCATCAGGCAGTTGCACCGAGCTACCGGGACGCACTTCGCGTATCGATCGCCGAAGGGTGCGGTCGCCTGGGACAAAGGCACAACACAAGTAATCTCGCAGTGCCACCAGATCTAAGTCCGATGAAGTGTGGGGCGCGATCGTCCCCAGTTGGGGAGCAATCCAGCGCGTTGCACCGTCCGTTGTGTAATACAGCGTACGAATGCCAGAGTGATCGCGCCCTAGCCAGAGTTGCTGCTGCTCCCGATCCCAGACCGCAAGAGCAAAGGCTCCTGGTAGCGTTTCCCAGGTTGCGGTGCCAAGTTGCTCCCATAGATGAGCGACCCATTCACGCTCATCGCCTGACCGTAGCGGTTTCTGCCTTCCTGGAAGGACAATACCCAAGCGCTGAATAAAGCTCACGTCGGGAAACCATGCATCTCCAACTACGACAAAACGCTGGCTGGGACTCAGCGTCACCCAACCAGCGTTGCGATCGTTCGACAAAATCACCAGTTGATCATCTCGCCAGAGGACATTATCCGTAAGCGCAGAAACCGCTCCATAGGCTAACTTCCAGGTATAACCCAGGTCAGCCAATCGTGGAGGAGTATTCGGACGCAAGCCTTGCCACCATGCATGAGAACTCACAACTGCTTCCAGGGTGCAACATGGCAATCTTAAGCGATGAGCAAGGTGGCAATCAGCCACCAACCTTCTACAAATCATCCCACAACACTTTTCAACTATCCGTTGAAGGGATAAGGAATGACTCACATGAAGAAGGCGACACTCCCAACTGATTGACGATCGCTCCTACCCTAATAATTCCGCGCTCTACTCTTTTGAAGATCACTCGCCATTGAACGAAACGTATCTAGATTGGAGTCCTTGCGACGACGTTCTTTCGGGTCGGTGATAGTGGGCGGTTGATCGGCTTTTGGCGTTGTCCAACCGCTAACTGGCGTGGACTGGGCTGCAAAGGTCGGAGACGGTGTGACTTTGAGTGATGTCTGCTGGGCGATCGCTTGGGCTTTTTGTGCTGCCGATCGCTGCAATGAAGAAACAACAGATACAGTGCGTAGCTCCTCTCCACCAAGCGTCTTGGGAAAGGATCGCTTGATTTCGCGTGCGGTCTGCATATAGTCGATGTCGCCTAAAGTTTTGGCGTCGCTAAAGTCAAGGTAAAATGCTTCAGCTTTCTGCCTGGATGGCTTTGGCGCAGCTTGTGGTTTTTGCTTCGGTGGCTCTGGTGTAGCCTGTGACTTGGGCGTTGCGACCGGTGCTGGAGTCGCTTCTGTCTTCGCCGTCTGCTTGGTGCCCAAAATGCCCTTAATGAATCCAACCATGATGGCGCTCTTCCGTTATCGTTACATTATGTAAAGCATTATAAGTATTTATAATCGATCCCCGCAATGCTTTTGGTAAAAGGATTTGGGGGGATGGGGGATGGGGAATGGGGGATGAAGTTTTGAGTTTTGAGTTTTGAGTTTTGAGTAGCGCTTTGCGCCGACAAGCTAGAGAGTTTTGAGTTGATTGAGCGGTTAGTGGTTGATCTCCCCACTCCCCACTCCCCACTCCCCACTCCCTACTCCCCACTGCCCATCTTCGCCCTCTGCCTCCTGCCTTCTGCCTTCAACCTTCACTAGGGTCGAATCACACGATGCATATCCAATGAAGGTGGAGCCACATCCGTTTGGGTCAGCATGTCGTGAATCTGTCCACGATGGTGCGTTTGATGGTTGAAAAAGTGGGCAACGAGCAAATCAGCCGGGTCTTCCAGGTTGCGTCCTTGGTTGTTGACGTACTGAATCGATCGCCCCAAAAACTCGTCCGTCAAGCCAGCCGCAAACCCTTCGATCGCGTCATCCTGGGCAATGCGGGCTGCGCGTAAGTCCTCAAACGTTTCATAGAGAATGGCATCAAGTCCCGTGGAGGGGATTGTGCCGCCTGTGAAGCGGGTGAGCCAAATGCGATCGCCAATCATAATGTGATTGAGCGTGCCATGAATGCTTTTGAAAAAGGCTGGACGAATGCGAGTGCGTTCCGTCTCTGAAAGCTGGGCACAGGCATCGTAGAGTTTACGATTCGCCAGCGTGTTGTAGCGTGCCAGCATTTGAAAGTGTTGGATGAACATGAAGGAGCGGCGAGGATGAGGGGGCTAGGGGAGCAGAGGAAGCAGGGGGAGACTATCGATCGCAGGCACAAAGCAACCTGGTTAACGAGCAGCAACGGTTAGACAGCTTCTTCAATTCGTTCTGCTATACCCTTTCTAATATGCATGAACGCCTTTTGAAACGCCCTACTTTAAAGCGCCTTTAAGCCTCTCCCTTTTCCCCTTCAGATTCCCTATCTATCCTCCCCCTGCCTTCCCCTGCCCCCTCTGCCTCCCCTGCCTTCTGCCCCTCTGCCTCCCCGCCCTTTTGCATCGCACCTAAAGCTGCTTCAACACCTCAGGCAAAAGCTTTGCGGGAATTTGAGATAACGCCTGCGTTTGCCCTTTAGTGCCAAATTCAGTGTGGAAGGCACGCATTGTTTGAAGAACATAGCTAAAAACAGTCTGGTAAAGCTCAGGCTGGGCTTCCCATGCTTGAAGGGCTTGGAGGTGGTGATGTAGAGCCGCTTCAAGGTAGGTAGAGCGTTGGGTGCTACTTTCACGGCTGTGTTTGTCTGTTGCGAGTTGATGGTAAGCAAGCCCCAGATTGTTGTGGGTTGCAGCAGGGTCGAAGGAAAGAGGATGAGTCGGGATGGCGTTTGTTCTAGACAAACTATCTACTGAGACGATCGCCTCCCGATAAGCCGCGACTGCAAGTTGCAGCTGCTCTTGGCGTTGCTGAGGTTCGTGTTCTAGAAGACCAGCGAGTTGCCAGTGCGCTGTACCTAAGTTATTTTGCGTAGCGGCATAGGCGGCAGGCGCAACAGCGAGAGTGCGGTAAACCAGTGCTGCGCGATAGGCGACGATCGCTCGTTGCAGCAAGTCTGCGGGCGATAAATCCTTCCCGGTCGCCGTGCCCACGCCAAGATTTGAGTGAGGCTGCTGGGCGAGATTCCAATACGCCGTGCCCAGATTATTTTGAATCATGGCGTAGTGCATGGGTTCGCAATCGGGGCTGTAGTAGCGTAAGGCTTCAAAATAAGACGCGATCGACTGCTTGAGCCGTCGGACAGGCTGTTGGTGTTGTGCCAGGTTCCAGTACGCTGTGCCCAGATTATTCTGCGTCGCTGCGTAGCGAGCCGGGTCGTCATGCAATCGACGATAGCGTAAAGCTGTTTCATAGGCCGCAACAGACTGCTCCAGGCTTTCTGCCGGGGCGCGGAAGCGTGCCATATCACCATAGGCAGAACCAAGATTGTTCTGAATCATGGCGTAGTTATGGGGTCGCGTCTCAGGATTGGTTTTGTCCAGTGCGTGCCGATACGCTGCGATCGCCTGCTCCAGAAAAATCAGGCTCTCATCCACGCTGGATTCATGCCGGGCGAGCATCCAGTACAGGTTGCCGATGTCATTCAGTAGGTCAGACCACAACAGCGAGGCATCATCCAGCCATTGTAGGGTTTGCTCGTACACACAAATCGTTAAGAGCAAGTGCCTGGAAGAGGCATATCCCTGCTCAATACGATCGCGGCACAGATTTCCCAAATTTTGATAGGCTGCCAGCAGCGTTGCGTTAGGAGCCTGTTGCAGATGCAGTTGTTCAATCTGCTGTAATGCCTGAATGATTCTGGCGTTTTCACTAGAAGGGGTTTCGCCGTCCTCCTCAGCCACTACGGACAGGATGAGATCTGCTAGATCGAGAGCCGCTTGACTTTGGCTGGAACGATCAGCCGTAGGCGGAGCGGGCGGAGTTAGCGCAGCCGATTCGACAGGCATTGACACAGTAGCATCGACAGCCACAGCGTTTGATGCGGAAAGCTGGTCAGGATGACGACTTGCACTCAAGTGGGGTGTATCTTTATCCGTCTCGATCGGGGCAGAATCCACGTTCGCAGGTGATACAGCGTTAGCCGCAGTTGCAATGTGCTCCGTTGGTTCGGGCTCTACCGCAGCATCCACTGGCTCTGTAGGAAGCGAAACAGTCTGCTCAGAGCGGTTCAGCAACGCCAAATCGTGCGTGAGAATAGCCCACAGATCTTCTTTTTGGGATGCCAGTGCTTTCGGGGCTGGTACATCGCTTTGAGTCGAGGCTGTAACCGTCGGAGCGATCGAGTCACCCGCACGGGGCTGTTCAGCAACGACGGCTTCTGAAGATTCTGCCGTAGCCGTAGATTCTGCTGGAACAGTAGTGGCGCGATCGTGCAGATCTGCATCCACTACTGGAGGTTCTGATAGTGATAGGGGTGTTGCCGTTACATCCTGATGCGACTCAACAGGAACACGGCTTTGCGTTATACCGTGGTTTGAAGGGGATGCCTCATCTATAGAGTGAGGGTGCAACCGTACATTGACCGGCGATACGGGGGTTGGGTCGCCTTCAAATTCAAAGAGCGCTGTATGCCAGTTCCAGAAATTGGGAGCCGATTGTTGCACGGCATTGAGCCAGGGACGCGGCAACCAGAGCAACAACGGCGATTCCAGACAGGACAGGTAATGTTCAATTTGCTGTAGCGAATTGAGAAAACGCTTTTGGACAGACGCAGACTGACGAGTTAAGCGCTCTGTACCCAAAATTTGAAATCCAGGCGATCGCACACGGGGGGTGGTTCCCTTTGGGGGTGGATACTGCGCCAACCACTCTGCAATCTGAACCATTGGGTTAGGATCGCTCAGGTTAAGATTAAGGCTTACCAAGCGCGGATAAAGCAGCGGAGGGGGTAGCGTGCCACTAGATGCTACGGACGCTAAATTGCCCTTAGGTGCTATCACCGACTGCTTTTCACGCAAAGACACCGCGCTAGAAGGACTAAACGGGATCACCTCGGTAGTCTCGACAGCAGCGAGCTTAGGCGATGGATAGCCCAACTCGGCATAGAGTCGAGCGGCAAGGCGATTACGCAATGCCACGTCGTCGCATACTGCCAGAAAAATTTGTCGGCGCAGGTTCAGGCTCAACGCTACCTTCAGGCGCAGGTAGGCTTTTTGGTTTGGGCCTGAGAAGTCCTGGGTAACGCGATTGCGAACAGGATGAGACGTAGAAGAACAGTCAGCGAGTTGCATTGCAGGTAGTACGCCATGTCGCGCGAAGCAGCCTTGGAATTGAAGCCGTTACTACTCTTTTCAAAGAGACGATCGTGGCTTCAGGATGAAAGGCTGACATTGCATGGACGAGCCGCTTAACCGTTGGCAGCGATGACGCGGCGGCAGATACACCTATATCCGTGAGTTGAACGACAAAACCGGGCATTCACTCAAAGTAAACAGCCCGGTTGCTTTTTAAAGGCACTTGTTTTGATAGCGTTTTAAACTCTTGTCACAAGTTTGCTAACAAAGAATTTTGGTTATTACGACACGGAAACGGCAACAACCAAGAGTCCACCGATCAGAACGACGGCTCCAGCTCCCAAAATAAGATAGTTCCGCTTCTGGTTAGCACTTGGCGGTTCAGCCTGATACATTTTGGGCTCAACTGCGAAGTTATTCAAGCGACCGCCTTCTTCCACGGTGTAACGCATAAGTTATCCTCAGGTATTTCAAAGAATTGTAACAGAATTTTAACAAAAAGTGGAGGTAACTTACATTCATACCAAAAAGCGTTGGCGATCGCCCAAAATCATGTCGGAACGTTACGTGTCTTAACACTACTTAACGTATTTCTGGCCTCAGGCTGGTTTGGTATTAATTGTGCCTGTGGTTGGTGAACTGGGGCTGGCAAATGGTTTGACCGGAATGCGCCCAGCTTGATAAGCCAGTCGTCCTGCCTGGGCTGCCAGGTTCATTGCGCGTGCCATTGCGGCTGGGTTTTGCGCCTGGGCGATCGCGGTGTTAATCAGCAGGGCATCGGCTCCCAGTTCCATCGCCTGTGCCGCTTCGCTGGGCACCCCAATGCCAGCATCCACGACGACTGGAACGGTCGCATTTTCGATGATGATGCGAATATTCGCGGCGTTGTTCAGCCCTTGCCCAGAGCCGATCGGCGACCCCAACGGCATTACCGTTACACAGCCCACCTCTTCCAGTCGCTTTGCTAGCAATGGATCGGCGTTGATATAGGGCAACACGGCAAACCCTTCTTTAACAAGATTTTCCGCCGCTTCCAGCGTGCCGATCGGGTCGGGTAGCAGATATTTGGAGTCGGGAATCACTTCGAGCTTGACGAAATTGTTGTCTTCTTGCCCCAACAGCTTTGCCATTTCGCGCCCCAGTCGAGCCACACGCACCGCTTCATCAGCCGTTTGGCATCCAGCCGTGTTGGGCAACATCCAGATTTTTGTCCAATCCAGCGCGTCTGCCAGCCCTTCATGTCCGGGAGCGTTGGTCTGCACCCGTCGCACGGCAACGGTGACAATTTCGCACTCGCTGGCGGCAATACTCTGGCGCATTTCGTCGAAGTTGCGATATTTGCCGGTGCCCGTCATCAGGCGCGATTTGAAGGTGCGTCCGGCGATCGTCAGCACATCATCGGCAGTCCGGTCTAGCGGTCGATCTAACATTTGCATCGTCATCAGTCCTCAAGGTGTCGCATTATCAGGGGTTTGTCCAAGCGCGTGCAGTTGCGCTTTGAGTCGCTTAATTTCATCTTCTGCTTGTTGGGCACGGCGTTCGGCTGCGTCGGCGCGTTGACGTTCTTTGTCTGCCCGCTGGCGCTCGTGGTCTGCTCGCGATCGCTCTTGTTCTGCCCGTTCGGCAATTTGCTCGTAAGTTTCAAAGGGTTGCCCATTGGGGCGAATCAGCACCAGATCGCCGTCTGGCGTTAAGCCAAAGCAGACGTTCAAACGGGGGCTAACCCAGCCTTCCATCGATTCAATGGCTTCTAAATAACCATCCTGGCGCAAAAAACCACCCAGGCTAGCGCGATCGGGGTCATAGATATAGTATTCCTCGACGCCATAGCGCTCGTAGAATTGGAATTTGCGGGTCATTTCGGGGATGGTGTGACCGGGCGCAATCACCTCAAACATGACGTGAGGGGGAGTATCGTCTTCAAGCCATTGCTGGTAACTGGCGCGATCGCCTTTGGGTCGATCGAACACAACCATCGCATCGGGTGCCTGCCGCAATTTGTTGTCGCCTTCGACGGGATACCAGAGCAAATCACCCGCAACGAAAACGGTGGGGTCGTCAATAAACAGCCAATCTAGGCCTTTTTTGATGTACACAATCCACTCAAACTGGATTGTATTCTCTGCCATTGGCAGGCCGTCTGAGTCCGGGTAGATGATGGGCGATGAGGTCATGACCATGAGCGTTCCTTTCTGCTGCTTCTTCCAGCGTAGATCGTTCCAGCTTAGATCACAGCGTTACGACTGTTACAGCTTTTGTCGCGATCGACCGACTTCCTTGCACCCGTCAATGACTCAACATCCCGAACACCTTTGTTCCATCGCGATCGTCAGGCTCTTTAATTTATGCCCGATCCAAGTAGCAGGATGAGAATGTGGGTGAGGCGATTGTTTGACCGAACCGACTACGACTTGAGCGTAATTTCAAATTCTGCCTTGGAACGATAAAAGCAGACATCGAACTCAAGAAAAAAGTTGGTTTGACCCAGAATTAACGAAACACTTGTGCGAATCGCATACATTATTAACGACCAACATCCACTGGCTTAAGCGCGTCCATTAAAACGGCACCCGCACCCAAAGCTATCGTAAGGAGTTGGTAGGTTATAGGGCTTAAACGGTTCTAGTGGCGCAATCGCTTCAACCGTATCCAGATCTTCGACGAGAATCCGAATAAGTTTGAGTTTTTCGATAGCAGAAAGTTGCCGTGCCGCTGCAAGCACCTCAGCTAAGGTCATATCAGCGTCCCCATCATTCAGGTCTCTATGCCTCAGTTTACTTGATACGAAGATTAGCGGCTATGGCACTGTTTTCGTCAAGCTTTTTAGTATGCGCGATCGGGGTAGCAGGATGATAATGGGGAGAGACACAAAGATACGGCAGCTTGCCGAAGCACTCTCGCAGAGAGGATCATTAAGGAAGCTTTAACTAAATCGGGTAAGCCCCCGGCTTTGCCGGGGAGACTCTCAAAAGTTTGACTGGGTGCAGCAATAGCAGAAAAATTCTCCTGTTTGAAAGCAAAAGTGCTTTCGAGTGTTCAGGAGAATTGAAATGGATTATCAGAAACTAAATCACACGACGTGGAATTGCAAGTATCACATTGTGTTCATCCCCAAGCGACGCAAGAAGGTGATCTTTGGTGCACTGCGGCAATATATGGGCGAGATCTTTCATGAGCTAGCGCGGCAAAAGGAGTGTGAGATCGTTGAAGGGCATCTGCTCAAAGACCATGTGCACAGTTGCATCAGTATTCCACCCAAGTATGCGGTTTCGGCGATTGTGGGCTATATCAAAGGCAAAAGTGCGATTGCGATTGCCCGCCAGTTTGCTGGTAAAACCCGCAACTACACCGGTGAGAGTTTTTGGGCACGCGGTTATTACGTTTCAACAGTCGGTTTGGACGAGCAGGTCGTACGTGCCTACATTCGCAAGCAAGAAGAGGAAGATGCACGACTAGAGCAACTCAACTTACCCTTGCGCTGAGGACGGGTCTCCTTGGGAGACTCATGAACTTGCCCCCTTTGGGGGCTAACAGATGATAAGCCTCCGGCTTTGCCGGAGGTGATTTAACTTAATAACAAGTATGGGAATAAATATTAAAGTTTGGACAATTAATTGGAAATTTCAACAAATGTCCAGATATTTAGATCTAATTCAAGGAGCATTTAGCCAGAATTGGAATGAAACCGAAAAAACTTACGATGAAAAAATGTCCATCCAAGTAGAAGAGGAGGAATACTATCTTCTTGAGGATCACTACACAGATAAATTCATCGAGATAGGACGTGACTTTCCTAATCTTCTCTTTTCGAGTTTCATCATAACTTGGTATGCTTTTGTTGAACAGCAGCTTGCAAAACTCTGCGACAGCTTCAAATCAGATATTCTTGAGCTAGACAGTAATAGACAAGACAAAGGCATTAGGCGTTCTAGAAAGCTTTTACTCACAGCAGCTAAATACGAAATCGAAGCTGCTGATTGGCAGGAATTAATTGTGATCGGAAAGTTGCGCAATTTGCTTGTACATAATGGAAACGAATTGAATGGGAGCCCTTTCCAATCAGGCGATAAAGAAGTTGCACTTGTGAGCAAGACAGGAAATACCTATTACTTCTCAATCGATCCAGCTCTATTGATTTACTTGCAAAAGCATGAGTTGCTTGAGCAAATGAACTTTTCTCTAGAAATATTGCCAACTCTTAGCTACTGTAAACACCTTGTTGAGTTCGGTAGAAGCTTCTTGATAAAACTACAGCGTTTTGCACGACGGTTTGGCACAATAGAGAGAGTCTTCCACTTGGATAGCTATGAAGCCCTACTCCCTCGACCTACGCGAAAAAATTATCAGTACCTATGAGACAGGCAATACTTCGATTCGGAAGGTAGCAGAGAGATTTCAGGTCAGCAAAAATACGGTTCAGTCGTTGCTCAAGCGCAAGCAAGCCACAGGAACACTGAAGCCTGCTCCAGCAACAGGCGGTAAGGCAAGCCAACTGGCAGGCTATGAACAGAACATCGCAGAGATGGTTGAGACACACCAGGACTATACATTGGCAGAGTATTGCGAGTATTGGCAAGACAAAACCGGGGTGAGTGTGAGTGAAAGTACGATGTGCCGATTCTTGCAAAAACAGCAGTTAACGGTTAAAAAAAACCTGTCGCAGTGCTCAAGCCGCAGCAGCGGATAAGCAAGCACAACGAGTTGCCTACTGGCGGACGATCAGTACGGTTCTGCCAGAAAATTTAGTCTTCCTGGACGAGATGGGAGTGCTGCAAGGGTTAAGCAGACCCAGGGGAAGAAGTTGTAAGGGACAACGAGTGTATGACCTCAAACCCTTCTACCGCGGTCGCCGGATCACCGTCGTTGGGGCGATTAGTCAAACCGCCATCCTGGCGATGCAAACGTTGGGCAAATCGATGACAGGAGAAGACTTCAAACAGTTTGTGTCCGCACGTCTCGTCCCGAAGTTGTGGCCGGGGGCAGTGGTGGTGATGGATAACCTCAAAGCCCATAAAGTTGAAGGGATAGAGCAGATGATCGAAGCGGTCGGAGCCAGGGTTGTTTACTTATCGCCGTACTCACCTGAGTTCAACCCGATTGAACACCTGTGGTGGCAGTTGAAGTCGTTTATCCGGCGGTTTGTACCGAAGAGTGTAGAAACCATTACAAAGCTATTACAACTGGGCGTTAGCCTCTGTTCGAGTAGGGACTTGCGAAACTACTTTGCTCACTGCTGTTACTGTACCAATTAGTTATGCAACACGCTGTATATTCTGATCTTGGCGTTAGAACATAGCCACTTGCTATGCTTGCCATCGCAGAAACTAGCGTTTAATAAATTTTATCAACTATCCTCTAAAACGTGGCGTTGTTCGCGCTCGTACAGATAACCGTGTATGCCTACCACCGAATAGTCTCTTGCTTTTGGACTTTAACAATGACGAATCCTGACTTTAGCAAAATGACTCGTCAAGAACTTAGAGCATATGTTTCGGCTCATCGAGACGATGATGCGGCGATCGAGGCGTTGATCAAATGAGGCAATCCCAATAGTTCCAAATTTCGGTTTCCCCAGACTGATGAAGACTTAAGAGAAATGGAAGCCATACTACAAAGAAAGCTGGGTAACAGTGGCGAAGCGGTCTAGCTAATCCTCTCCATAAACTGAATTGACATTAGAGAAATCAGCGATCGCGCTGCTCAACAGTCTGATGCTTGTGGAGTGGTTACGATCACGAAGGAGCCTGTGAATGATGGTAACTCCTGATCCATCCTTAGAGGCTGTTTGAAAAGTCGTCTAGACCGTAAAAAAGCTCACACGGTAGGCTGTCAGTAGTGAAGTCCAGCCCCGTGAGAGCGATGGTTAAATTCTACTCAAGCAACCTGACCCGCGCCCAATTTGACTTAATCCAGCCGCTGCTGCCGCCTGCCAAACCCGGTGGTCGCCCGCGCAGTACCAATCTGTGGGCAGTGCTGAACGCCATTTTTTACGTGGTCACGCAGGGCTGTAAATGGCGAGACATTCCTGGCGACTTTCCCGCGTGGCAAACGGTGTACACCTACTTCCGCAACTGGCGCAAGGACGGCACCTGGCAAGCGCTCCATGAGCGGTTACGAGCGTGGACACGGGTCGCGACTGGACGCCCCGAAAGTCCTTCCGAGGTGATTCTCGATAGTCAAACGGTACCCACGGTGGCGATGGTGCAACAGGCCGTGGGGTTTGACTGCTTCAAAGCCACCAAAGGGCGTAAACGGCATACCGTCGTGGATACACTGGGTTTAGTGATGGTTGTATTGGTGACCGCAGCGAGTCTACCGGAACGCGAGGGCGGCAAACGGGTGCTGCAACGACTGTCTGAGCTGGGTGCGAAAGTCTGTCGCCTCTACCTCGTCTGGGTCGATGGTGGCTATAGTGGTCAACCCTTTGTGCAATGGGTGATGGATCGCTTCCGCTGGGTCATTTACCCCGTGCTGCGCCCTGAACAGACTAAAGGCTTTGTGCTCCTGAAAAAGCGTTGGATTGTCGAACGGACGTTTGGCTGGTGGCAATGGTATCGGCGGCTCAATTGTGATTATGAACTACTTCCAGAAACCGCTGAAACCATGATTTATCTCGCGATGATCCGACTCATGGTGCGACGGTTGGCGTAATTTGTCACACCCCTCCCCCTTTTCAAACAGCCTCTTACGACTCACGTCAAAAACTACAGCAATCTTCCGAAAGAGGTACATATTCGATCTATTTTCTCCCAACGGCAGCACCGAAGAGATTGCTCGACGTATAAAGTACCGTATTAAGAGTGTTTACGCTCATCCGAAATAGTACTTCTGCTAATGTAGAAGCTTATGAAAGCCCTCTTAAATACGAACATTATGGACGTTAACTACGCTAAAGCTGTGAAATATGCTGTGTATTCTAAGGAGGTCTATCAAGACTTCAACAGTATTACCTTTGGTGGTTTAGCAGAAAAACCGAACTTAATTAATGAAGCAAGCACCGATACGCAGTGCGCCCTTTTGACCGAAGGAAATGCCTTGACGATCGCCTTTCGTGGCAGTAGCTCAGATACTGATTGGAAAACAGATTTTGAGAGTCAAACAGAGCGGGTGAAATTTGATCAAAATGTGATTCAAGAGGATATTGTTGGGAAGCAACAGAAAGTTTACCCGTATGAGGCAGGGAGTGAATCTGGGGCAGAAATGCATCAGGGCTTTGTGCGGGCTTACTTCTCAGTGCGTCCTAAAATTCATGATTATCTCAAAAGTCATGACATTGCTAGCGTTACAGTCACGGGACATAGCTTAGGTGGTGCGCTAGCAATTTTGTGTGCTGTCGATATTCAATATAATTTTGCAAGTAAAGTTCCTCTGATTGAGGTGTACACCTATGGTGCGCCCAAGGTTGGCAACGATGCCTTTCGAGATTCTTTTAATCGCCGTGTGCCTAATAGCTACCGCTTTGTTCACGGTATGGATTTAGTGCCGGAACTACCCCGATGGTGGCAGGGCTATCGACAAGTTGAAAAGGAATTTCGCATTGGTCAACGGTTTAGCTTAAACTTTATCACCCAACGCTTTAAAGACCACGCGATCGATAAATATATCGAGGTCTTAAAAACATTAGCGTGTTAATCAGTCGCGGGTTTGTTCCAGTTTTCTACTAACGTTCGATCGTCGCCTTGACGGGTTGCTGTTATGGTAAACCCTTGAACCGTGACCAGTGGAAGGCGTTGAGCAGAGGATCGTTTTTCTGGTGCAGGATGCGATCAGCGATCAGTTGAGCCGTCACGGGCGCTAGCAAGATGCCGTTGCGGTAGTGCCCCGTCGCCAGCGTCAGGTTGTCGTAAGGGCTGGCACCTAGCAGCGGCAACTCATCCGGTGTGGCAGGTCGAAAGCCCCACCAAGATTCCTGAATTGGAAACTGACGCAGGGTGGGATAAAGACGAATCGCCCGTTCTAACAAGGCCTGCACCCCTTCAGGCGTGTTGTTCGGCGCAAAGCCAACATCCTCGCTCGTGGCACCAATGACAATCCGCCCATCCTGTCGGGGCACGATGTAAATTTCGCTGCCAAAAAGTACGGTCTGTAATGACAACTCCTGACCATCAGGAACTCGTACTGACAGCATTTGGCCCTTGCGCGGTGTGACTGGCAGTGGCAAAACGTCCTGCGACCACGCACCCGTAGCCAGCACGTAATGTCCTGCTTGTAGGGTGCCGTGCGATGTTTGTACACCGATAATGTGCTCAGCCTGATGGAGCAACGTTTCAGCGGCAAGTCCTTCCTGCACGTCAACGCCCACATCCCGAACCGCTGCCCACAGCGACTTGGTGAGCGATCGATTATCGACCTGTGCATCTTGGGGATACCACCAACCGCCCATCACGTCTTCGCCTAAGCCTGGTTGATGTTGATGGATGGCAGCGCGATCGAGCCAGGATGAGTGGGGAGTGGGGAGTGGGGAGTGGGGAGTGGGGTGAAGTTTTGAGTTTTGAGTTTTGAGTTTTGGAAAAGCCTTTGCTTCCCCTGCCTCCCCTGCCTCCCTTTCACCCTCCGCCTTCTGCCTCCCGCCTCCTGCCTCCTGCTCATACACTGGTGCCAAAATGCCACACGCCCAGTAGCCAGTGGGTAATCCCGTCAAAGCTTCCAGTTTTTGTGTCCAGTCTGGATAAAGCGATCGGCTTCGCAAGCAAAGCTCCCGCATGTCACCTTGAGGCAGCTTTTCTGCTTGAGGGGCAAGCATACCTGCGGCTGCATGACTTGCTGCTTGAGCAAAATTACTGCATAGAACGGTAACAGATGCACCTTGCAGCCGCAATTCAAGGGCGATCGCTAAACCAATAATGCCCCCACCAATGACTAAAACGTCGGGTGTCCCTGCCATGTCTTACAGCTACCAGCTTCCGGGAACGGGGCGTTGTTGGGTCTGAGGGGGCAATGACGTTGTACCAGCGCTAGTACCAGCACCAGCACTACCTTGACTGGGTGCGTTAAACCCCGCCTGGGAGACACCGCCACTTGAAGCTGTAGCCGTCGATTCGGCGCTGAATCCTGTATTACGGGTTTCTGGCGTTGTGTTGTTGCCCTGGTTAAGGAAATTGAGCTGAAACGGAGAAGAGTTAGCAGCTCTCAGACCAATGAGTACTGCAAACAGAATTAAAACGGCAACCACCAAGCGGCTCATAACATCTTCTCCAGCGCGCGTCCTACCCTAGTTCCACCCTACCCTAAGTCTCACGATGACGTACTCTGCGATCGCCCACCAGGTTAATGATTGATGCCAAAGTGGTCAACGTTGAATCAAAGCCAGCTATGAAACAGCTTGCTCTGGTGTCCACACAACGCGATTGTCCTGCCCCCAAAAGCCATCGTACTTTGTCACCGTGACATCCCCCAACACCTTCACCTGGCAGGACAGACGGCGACCACGCTCGACAGAATGGGGTGGGAGGGAAAGCCGTGTCTTCTCAAGCCACTCGATTGGTGAAACATCACCTTCTACCTGTACCGCACAGGTACCGCACGTGCCATGCCCATGACAATTGATCACAGACGCAGACCCGTTGTAAACGTCTACGCCGTTTTGCAGCATGGCCTCGCGCAGATTGGCACCACTCGCACAGATAAATGTCTTACCTTCAGCTTTAACAGTTGGCATTGGCGACCCCAATCAATAACGTACTGTCCCCATTGTGGGGCTTTTTGGTGCAGGCAAGCTCTTCCTTGAGCGTGAAGTGCAGCAGAGCAGGAACAAGCTAATGCATGTTCAGGAAAGCCGTTTGCCAGAACCCGTTCTCCAGGGCAGAGAGTTAGACAGGAAGAGAGTTAGCAAGGAAAAGAGGTCTGTTGAAATCACATCAGGCAAGATCACAGACCGTTCCAAGCCACGCGGCTTCCTCTGGGCTAAGTGTTGGTGTTAGTTTGGCGACGATCGTGTCATGGTACTGCTGTAGCCATTCTCGCTGCCGGGAGTCGAGGCGATCGCGATCAATAAGCCGCTTCTCGAAGGGAATGTAGGTCAGAGGCTCAAACCCATACCAGGAGAGTTTATTGGGGTCTGGGCTTTCCTGGGTTGGTTCAGGCGTATCTGCGGAAGTCAGATCCTTGACAACGTAGAGGTTTTCAAGCCGAATGCCGCCCCAGCCTGGTTTGTAGAAGCCTGGTTCGATACTGGTGACCATGCCAGGTTCTAGCGGTTCGCTGACTCGTTTGCTGATGCCATTAGGGCCTTCATGGACATTGAGGAATGCCCCTACCCCGTGTCCTGTACCGTGTCCATAATCCAACCCTGCAAACCAGAGGGTCGATCGGGTAATGCCATCCAATTGTGCCCCGGTTGTGCCTTTGGGAAAACGCTGCATCGCACAGTTAATGTGAGCCTTGAGCACTTCGGTGTAGCATTCCACTTGCTCAGGGGTTGGATCACCCATCACAAACGTACGGGTATCATCAGTCGTGCCTGACGCATACTGGGCTCCAGAATCTAACAGCAAAAATTCGCCGGGATGCAGCACTCGCTGAGGATTGGGGGTACCGTAATGCACGATCGAACTATTGGCTCCGGCTCCCGCGATCGTGTTAAAGCTTAAGCCCTGAAAGTCAGCTTCCTCAGCATAAAACCGTTCCACTGCGGCGGCGACATCGGCTTCCGTTAGCGGTTGTTCACGATTGGTCTGATCGGCAATCCATTTGAGCGTACGAGTTTTGGCGCGGCTTGCCTTCAGGTTTGCTTGTTGCATCTGGGCCACTTCGATCGCATTCTTACGGGCTTTCATGCCCTCGATCGGGTTATTGGCTTCCACTAGCTTGCACGTGATCGCCGCCGCCGGATCGGTCAGCAACGCATGGGTTCCCATCGTGGTGTGTCTAGGGTCGATCAACACCCGCTGGTTGGGAGCCTTCGCCACTAGTCCTCTCAGGGTTTCAGCATAGGCTTCGTACGGTAGCAGCGTTACCTCTGTTTGCAAAAACGCTTGCAGGTCAGGATTGATGCGATCGAGGTTGGTAAAAAGGTAAGCCTCAGTTGCGGTAATGATGGTGTACGCAATAAAAACAGGGTTGTAAGGCACATCCCAACCGCGCAGGTTGTAAAGCCAGGCGATCTGGTCAAGCTTGGTAATGGGCAAGACATCTGCATTTGCTTTTTGCAGGTCTTTTCTCACCCGCTCCAGTTTCTGCGCGATCGACGCACCCGTTTGCGCATCGGATAAGTAAAAAAGCTTGGAATCGGCGTACGCAGGCAAGGGTTCTGCACCCACCCACGGCTGTTGGAGGCGAACGCGATCGACCAGATTGCCAGCCAACGGCACCAGCGTCACGCCCGATGGTTCTAACTGCTTCTCAAAACTGCGAAACTGGCTTACAGTGATCGTAAACGGGTCAAACCCTAAGCGAAACGTGGCTCCGCCTTTCACCGCTTCTCGTCCCAAGGTTTCCAGGGTTTCATCCAGCGTTTTCTGGTTCTCTAGCCCCAGTTTGGATACTTGAATCAGCGCAGGGTCAACCTCCAGGTCTGCCTGCTCGTAATAGCGAGAATCAACAAACAGCCAGGCCCAATCCTGTCCAACTAACAGATCGCCAGCCGAGCCAGAAAAGCCGCTGAGCCAAATCCGTCGCCGTTTTGCTTCTGGTAGGTACTCGTTGAGATGTTCATCCGCCGCTGGCACAAGGTAACCATCCAGGTGATGGGTCGCCAAGAGCGATCGCAGCGCAGCAAACTTCTCACGGGTGTTGTTCGACAAGGTTTGAGGCGTTAATAAGTCGGTAGGAGACATGGGCAAAGGATAAGCGTCTAGTTCGATTTATAGCACTTCTAGAATTGAAGCTTGACGATCGAGAAGTGCAGACGGAAGGTGAGAAAGGACGATCAAAACGGGCAACTGAACGCAAAACCACAGACGTAAACTACTTTACGAACCCACCCAGCGACGCAAAGGCCGACGTTACTCAACTCATTTCCAGCCTCCTTTCAGCCTTTATCCCTCATCCTTTAGCCTTTCCCCACATCCCACCTCCCATGTCTCGACTTGGACTGCGAACACGCCTTTTTCTTTCCCATCTCATTGTCATGATTGTGGGCTTAAGTACGCTCCTCACAGTGGGTAAGCTCTACTCCCCACGGCTGTTTGTGCTGCATCTCGAAAAAATGGAGGAAGGCCAGGGATCTAGCTTGCTTTCACTATTCCGGCAAGAGTTAATGGAAGGGTTTGAGTCAGCCTGGAGCCGAGGGGCACTGTGGTCCGTGGCGATCGGCGGTACAGCGGCAGGTGGACTCAGCTATTTGGTTTCCAAGCGCATCATGCACCCCTTAATCCAGATGGAGCAGGTCACGCAAAAGCTGGCCGCAGGGCATTTGGAAGAACGGTTGCCCAATAGCGATATCCCGGAGTTGAACCGTTTGGCGCTGAGCTTCAACCACATGGCATCGAACCTCGAAGGCGTTGAGCAGCGGCGACGTGAACTGGTGAGCGACCTAACCCACGAGCTACGCACACCCCTTACCGTTGTGGAAGGTTACTTAGAGGGCTTAGCAGATGGCACGATCGAGCCATCTGTGGATACCTATCAGCGCTTGGTCAAAGAAACCGCGCGCCTTCGCCATTTGGTCAATGACCTTCAAGAACTTTCTCAGGCAGAAGCGGGCTATTTACCAATCCGAACGCAAAGAATGGAGGTGCGCCCCCTACTGGTTGCTCTAGTGCAAAAATTCTCTGACCAATTGCTGGAAGAAGGCCCTGTCCTGAAATTAGACTGTCCGCCAGATTTACCGCCAACGCTGGCCGATCCGGCACGGGTAGAGCAAGTCCTGGTTAACTTAATGGGCAACGCTTTGCGCTATACCAGTCAGGGCACCATTACGGTGCGTGCCTGGAGTCAGTTGAACCGGGTTTGGATCGCGGTTGTTGATACAGGACAGGGCATTGCCGCAGAAGAGTTACCCCACGTCTTTGAACGCTTCTGGCGATCGGATCGTTCGCGCGATCGCCACTCTGGCGGCACAGGCATCGGATTAGCCATTTCCCGACGGTTAGTGGAACTTCAGGGCGGCACCATCCACGTGCAGAGCCAGCTTGGCAAAGGGAGCCTCTTTCAATTTTCGCTGCCCTTGGCCTAATGTTAGTCTGCTGCGCCCAAAAACTCTAAATACGTGTTGCTCAACTCCTTGACCGCCAGTTCATAAAACTGCCTGCCATGCTCCGGGCTTGCCAGGGCTGGATTAGAGCCCATCCGTCCGTCCGGGTAGCGACGACGAAAATCAGCCGCCCCATAAATCTTGTGCCCCTGCCCAACGGTTTCACTCAGGGGAGCCTGCTTGATCGCATCGGGATAGAGGTATTGAGTCAGTGCCACTTCACTGGGGGTCGCATGCGACCCCTCCTGATTGCCATAAAGCTCCTTGGCGAGACGATACACCGCTCCGCACATATACCAGTTGCTCACCTGACATTGCACTTGCTCGGCCTGAGGCACCTGCAAATCAACCAGTGTGGTATAGACCTCCGCAAAGGCTGCTTTGAGCGTTGCGACGTTGCCTCCATGTCCATTAATGAAAAAAAAGCGCGTAAAGCCAGTGCGGGCCAAACACGTCACATAGTCTCGAATCAGCAAAATGAGCGTGCTGGGTCTAAGGCTCATGCTACCTGGAAACGCGGTATGGTGCAGCGCCATTCCCACGTTGATCGTTGGACTTACTAACGCCTGGGTAGCATCGCCAACACCCCGTGCGATCGCCTCAGCACAAATAGCATCGGTGCCAATCAGCCCCGTGGGTCCGTGTTGCTCAGTCGAGCCGATCGGTACAATAATCCCCTTCGACTGCTCTAGATAAGCTTCCACTTCTAGCCAAGTACTCAATTGCAGCAGCATGCGATTCTCCATTCGGGCTCCGTTCTACTCTAGCCAACGCTCGTTCTCATGGGGCGATCGCCAGGACAACACGAAAATAAATTTTCCTTGCACAATCCCCATTGGCACAGCGTTTTGTATCAGATCTGTGACCAATTACCCTCACCCTGCTTAACAATCGCTAGAATAGTTGGTACAATCCGATACTTAAGAGCCTTAAATTAGCCAAGCCCGTTGCATGTTTAGTTAGGGAGAATGCTAGTCACGATGGCTGGAACTATAGACGCTTATGACTGGTTGCTACTTGCCAATGCCCGCCTGTCTGCCCTGCTTCATCCAGCACATCTTTCTTCCTTGTGAGTGTCTGTGCTCACGTCCTCAGCCGATGCAGACCTCCCTAAACCATCAACTATTCACTCAGTAATGCCTCTATTCTCTCTTTTCTCGCTTCAAAGGCAGCTTAAACCACCTTCTAACCGCTTGCATGAGGCGCACTGCTTGCATGGAGTAGATGTACTCTGTTCAAGTCGCAGTCTTTTCTGCTGCAATCAGATCTTAGGAGAGGGTGTATTGAATGGCTTTTGGAAAGAAATGATGGGGTTCGATCAACCGTTTCTACGTTTTGGGAGAGCTATCTATCAAAGCCTCAACGACGATACCAGCAGCAATACCTGCTATAGGGAACCTGCACGAAGTCTTTGACAAAGTTCATTGCTCAGGAGAAGCAACATGTTACACCGCAAGATTTATCAACTGTGTTGCGACGGTCGCGAAGTCTGGATCTTCTTGCGGGACCAGCAACGTTGGATTGAGCGGGCACGCATCCTTGACATTGAAGGAGATTTGGTGACCCTGCGCTACGAAACAGAAGAGGAAGATGAGACCTGTTCATGGGAAGAAATGGTTCGGTTAGAAAGCATTGGTGCTGTAACTCAGAAGCTTGCGGCTGTGCCTAAAGGCAATGTCGAGCCTGCTGTTTCTGACGATTGCCCCGAAGCTGAGCAAATTCCCAACAATCGCTTCCCAGACTCTAACCCTGATTAGGATTTAACCCTGATTAAGAGTCGGCGGCAGCATAAACGGTTTCATCTGCTTGCCGCCACGCCGGATCAACAATGCAGATGAATACTAATGGTTCTGCACCACTATTGCGGATAAATTGCTTTGCATGGGGTGGAATATATACTGTATCTCCCGGCTTCACCCCCTGGCACTCATCATCAACATGCATTTCCCCCTGACCGCTGAGGATATAGTAAACCTCAGACGTTGCGAGCGAATGGGGGAGAGATGTTTTTCCTACGGGTACGATCGCATGCGCCAAACTATACCGAAGGTCGATCGGCTGCTTATCGGGATGCAGTAATTCGCGCAATAGTGTGCCATCCCCAGCTACGAACTCCGAGCAGGTTTCAAGCGACTGAATCAGCACTGCACTTATCTCCTTTAGTACATGACCCTTTATCGGTTCAACTAACCGTGCTCCAAACAACGCCTTTGCAGCACAACGGCATTTGCAGCACAACAATTGTATACAGCTTCGAGAACCGCTGCGCTGTTAGCTAGGGGCTGTCATTAATTACAACTACACCTTACTTCTATCAAGGGTTTCAGCCCTTAGACTCATGTGTTGGAACGGGCGCGCATCTGCTGATACCAAAGGTTTTGGGACATGCCGCGCCCTAGGAATGCCGATGCAAATCGTAGGAGCGACTAGAGGCATATATAGAGGTTAATGGCTCATAGTCCGGACAGTTAATAGCCTCTTCGGTCAACGCTGAAGAAGGACGCACTGTGCATTTAAGATGATAATCACTGGTAAAGAACTGACAACCAGCACACGGAATTCGGTGCATCTGCTGACTACGAGCAAACGTTTCGCGCGTTGCACTCCAGAGACTCCAACCGATTAGACCAACGATCGCCCAGGCCGAAAAAAAGCAAACTGGCACCAGCAATGGTTGTAGAAGGTGTACAAAAGGCTGTAAGAGTTGAAACACGGTAAATCAATGAAATGAACGCACAACTAGACCTCTAGTGTGTCGTGTTGTGGACGATCGTGCGTCTCTCTTCAGCTTGAGTCTTTTGAAGAAATGTTAAATCTTTGTTACTTTAGGCAGAATTCACCTGCGAAACAGGCACCTTAAACAAAGCATCTACAGCGACCTAACGCTGTTATTCGCTGTGACGTCCGCTTTTAGCAGAGGCATTACCCTCGATGAAAGTTTCGCTTTCTTCTACCCCCGCCCAATCCCGACAGATTAAACAACAGCTTGCTGACCCTAAAGAATCCCTCTCATATGAGTTAGGCAAAGCGGTACAAGAACTGCCCCCACTTTACACACGGCTGTTAGCGGGAGGCATCAGTGCGCTCGTGTTTGGGACAATTGCCTGGGCTCATTTCAGCAAAATCGACGAAGTTGCAATCGCTCAAGGACAGCTAATTCCCTATACCGAAGTGCGCCCCATCCGCGCTGGTTCGGTTGGCAGTATTCAGGAAATCAACATTAAAGAAGGCGACCAGATCCACAAAGGGCAGGTCTTGATTGCGATGGATCCTGGGTTGCCACAGGCCGAAGTCGATCGCCTGACTCAATCATCTAAACTCATTCGCGAAGATCTTGCTCGTTTACAAGCAGAGCGCACAGGCAATGCCAGCACAGGCACTCAAGTCCAAGACCAACTGCTGCAAGCCCGTCTTGAGGAGTTTGATCGCAAGAAAGCTGCTGCTATCGGTGAGGCACAGCGCCAATTGGCAATACGCAGTGAAGCGCTGTCAACATTGTCACGCTTGCAAGCCAACCTGGTAAACGCTAAAGATGGGTTGAAGAATGCTCAAACCCGTGAACAGGCGTTGAGAACCCTCAAAGGCAGTGGTGCCGTTCCCCAGCTTGATTACATCCGATCGCTGGATGAAGTGACTCAAGCCAAAGATAAAGTGGTTTCACTTGAGAAAGAGTTAAACGCTCAGCAAGACCGCATTCGCCAGGCCGAAGAAGCCTATGCGTCTGCCCAAAATACGGCAACAGGACTAAACTCGCAGCGACAAAGCGAAATTCTCACGCAATTTACCAAGCGAAAAGAAGAGCAAGCCTCCATCGATGGGCAGTTGGCCCAAGCTCAAAAGCAGCGCGAGCGTGAAACCGTTACCGCGCCGTTCGATGGCACGATCTATAACGTCAAGGCAACCAAAGGCCCTGTGCAGTCTGGAGAAGAACTTCTCTCCATCCTGCCGAAAGATGAAAATGTCGTGCTAGAAGTCAAAATTCTAAATCGGGATATTGGCTTCATCCACGAACATATGAAAGCGAAGGTGAAACTCGCGACGTTCCCATATCAGGAATTTGGCATTGTAGAGGGAGAAGTCATCAAAGTTAGCCCCAACGCGATCGTGGAAAAAGATGTGGGTCTGGTCTTCCCAACACGCATTCAACTAAGTAAACGGTCGATCGAGGTTCGAGGACAGGTGGTTGATTTCACTCCGGGTATGGCAGCGACGGCAGAGATTGTTACACGCAAGAAATCAATTCTAGACTTCTTGATTGAACCGATTACACGTCGCTTTAGTGAGGCTTTTTCCGTTCGATAAACGCTTATAGTCAAGCAGCCAATCTTAAACAAACCTCAAGCAGCCCTCTAGTAGAGGGCCGCTTGAGGTTTCGGTTGCTTTTGTTTCAGCCTTACCCGTGCCTAAACAGCATTGTTAGGGGCACCTGTCACATCGATAAAGTCATAGTCACTATACTGACCCGTTACCCTACCGTAATTTAGGTTATTTTCCTTTGAATAACCCTCTGTTGCAGCATCAAAGAAGTCAACATACATGCAGAGGTAGTATCGTCCGTTCCCTTTCCAACCCGACCAGGTAGAATCTGGCACATAAATAGTGGTAGTTGTAAAGTAAGCAGCGGGTAGTGTACTTCCTGTTAGTCCAACAGTGCTGTCAAACGACACGCTGCTTTGAGCTGCGAGAGGAGCAAGGCTGGCCGTTGCGATGACTGTATCACTACCATCAAGGACATCATCGTTGGAAAAGTAGAACTTAACTAACGCACGCGTCACACCTGCTGCCTTGTTACCAATATTTTTAACGCTGCCTGTGAAGGTAATTGCCTGCCCCGGCGCGATTGTGGATTGATTAATCACTAGACCACCACCCAGTAGATCAGGTTGCAAAGTATCGCGGATGACGATTCCTGCACTGGCTGTATTGTTTCCTTCATTTGACTCGCTGACCTGGTTGCCTGAGTCAATGATCATGCCAATGTAGTAAGTCTGGTCACCGCCCCACCAGGAATCACTTTGGGCTAAGAGACTCAACGTTTGTTGCTTGGTCCAATTTTGCCCAGGTGCCAAATTTGTGACAAAAACATCTTTGTCGCTCGTGCCAGTATTGGGGTCGATCGTACCCAAAAGTAGATCGCTCGCTGTAATCACATTATCTCGTGATAGATAAAATGAAACTTTGAACGAGGATGGGGTAATCACAGATGTGCTGTCATTACGAACGGAATAGTTAACGGTGACAGCCGAGAGATAGTTGGTAGCACCAACCTTCAAACTCACGGTTGACGGTAAGGCTTGTCCATTAGTCTGCGTAATAGTGAAAGCACTCGATACGTTTGGCAATAAATCAATTCTTTGAGCCGAGGCTGCACTTACGCTCAGCGTATACGGGGACTTTTGTGTAGATGACGAAAAGACACGAATGAAGTACGTGCCCGATGTTAACGAAAGGTTCGAAATCAGCTCATCAGCATTGCTCAAGTTCACTGAAGACGCAATGATTTCAGACTGACTGCTAATAGCACCATTGCCGTCTACATCCTTGATGACCTGCAAATCAGCGTTTGTACCACTTCCCAGACCTGTTAAAGACAGATTCAGGACGCTGGAGGTGGTCAGATTAAACTTGTAGTAACCATTGGGAATAGTTACTGTGCCGATGCTATCGTCGTAGCTGCCGGTATTGTTGAGGGTTCCAATATTAAAGGCAGACCCCATACTGTTACCAGCCAGGGTCGTAGGTGTTTGACTGGTAAGAATTGTGCTGATTTGCCAGTTTGGATCACCGACTGATTGCAGCGACAAGCCTGTTGAAAAGGCTGTACCATTCATCAACCAGATCGCGTTAACACCGGTGGCATAATTGCGCCAGAAAATATCTTGCTTACCGTCAGCGTTGGCATCAGCAACACCAACGATGCTCCAATTAGCATCCGCAATGGCCTGGAATGAAACAGCGGTACTCAGAGAGATCCCGTTCATCAGCCAAATTGTGTTCTGCCCGGTCTTAAAGTTGCGCCAGACGAGATCTGCCTGGCCGTCATTATTAAAGTCCCCCACACCCATGACTTTTGAATTTGGATCAGGCACATTGGGGAAGTAGGCTGTGCTTGTCAGCGTTGTACCATTCATAAACCAGCAGGCACTTTGGCCGGTTGCATTGTTCCGCCAAACAATGTCAACCTGACCATCGCTATTAAAGTCACCAGTGCCAGTCATCTGCCAGTTGGCGTCGCTAATGGGGCTAATATAAATCCCCGTACGGACTGTGTTGTCTGCATTGATCAGCCAAATAGCGTTTTGACCTGTCGCCACGTTACGCCACAGATAATCAGAGATTCCGTCGCCGTTGAAGTCATTTGATCCTTGAATCTTCCAGTTAGAGTCGCCAACAGGATTAGTGTAATAGCTGCTCACAATCGTATTGCTATTCATCACCCAGATCGCATTTTGACCACTGCTTGGGTTACGCCAGACAAGATCTGCGCGTGCTGCTGGGTTAGAAGTGACTGCAAAGGAATAGTTAGTGCTGGTGCTAGTATCTGCTAGAGAAACGCGGATGTAATAATCACCGGCACTAAGGGGACTGGTTGCGATCGCATCTGCCAGGGTGCCACCATTCGTGGATTGTTGTAAAACACCACCTGCATCAAGAATAGAGATGTCGGCATTAGCATTTTGCGAGTTTAACGTCAGGACAACACTACTACGCTGAGTCAGGCGAAGGCGAAAGAAATCTTGTGTATCAAGTGAGTCTAGTGAGTAGCTTGTGTCAGTTTGAGTATTAGCAAAAGTTTGCGTACTAGTTGTCGCGGTAATCAGTCGCTGTGTTGCTGTGCTGTTATCAAAAATACTAGAATTATCTGCCATTGCTTTACCTTCCACGCTCGCAGTGTTAGCGTTCCCGGCAGGCAAGCTTGAACAGACAAGGGGCTATTAAATTCATCAAAGCTTTGTTTTGATGTGGTTTTTACTGAGATTCTTACACTTTTTCTAAGGCCAGTTTCTCAAGTACTCAAGGCCAAGACTCCTTGAAGAGAAGAAGGTAATCTGCGTTTTTCCACGTACTTTTATCACGTTTTAATTAGGTTTACTAATATTTAACAGAGTTTTAATTGACTGGAAATCAATGACTCAAGCCTATTTTAGGCTTTCGTTGTTGGATTCTATCGGATTTAATTGCTTACTTCTATTTAGAATTGCAAGTATAGATTTTTCTGGCTCACTGATAGTCTGATTGGACAGATAAATTCTAAACTTGCTTTGATATGCCCTAAGTAGAAGCACGGATAGATTCGATCGTTGTGGAGGCTATTAACTAGAAAAAAGAATTTTCAGCTATCAGTATAGCTGGCTTTCTTCCACTCGCTGATTAACTTGATTGTCTATAAGGCGTTGTTCTAGGAAGCATCGTAAAGCGTTTCTCCCTCATGAGGGAGTAGCTTTGCTGTTCTGGCCTAGAGGCCAGGTCGCCTGTGAGCAACCGCGCGATCGCTGCCTAAGCCGATACTGGCTCCACTCGCAGCCCAAAGTACGTGAGAATCAGTTCGGTCGTGCCCGTATTGCAAACCTCGTGCATTTCTCCCGCTTCAACGGCGATGCAAGTACCACTGTGTAACGGGTATGGCATAGTATTAACCCAGATTGTTCCTTCGCCCGACTCGACGAAAAACACCTCACACATGTTTTTGTGGCTGTGAACAGGTGCCGTTTGCCCCGGTGCGAAGCGTGCTTGAGAAAAGTTGGTCAGGTGAGGTAACTCGCCGAGGCGGAGCATCACCCTTTTTTTGATGGCAGGATTGTGGGAAACGGCTTCCTCTGGCAGATCAAAAAGGGACGTTATTTTCATGGGTGTTGCGATCGCACAAAACTACCTTCTACCCTAGCGTCATACTTGCTTACTGCAAAACTGCTCCTTTCGATCGCAAGGCTACCCCTTTTTAACTCACCCTCAATGACGAAACAACGTTCTCAGCTACAGCTTCTCTTATTGCAAATTCGGGATGATGCGGTGACATGTCAGGAAGAACTGGATGAATTCGTTCGGTATAGTCGTCTTGAAGCAAGCCAATTTACCGTACTCAATACCTTTGCAACCCCTACGTTTGCGGCAAACTGCATTGAGGGATACGATGCACTACTGGTAGGTGGTTCCAGCGATGCCTCGGTTACTCAGCCAGAAAAATATCCGTTTGTTGAGGACACCAAACGTTTACTTCTCTACTGCCTGGAAAAAAGCATCCCCGTCTTTGCCTCCTGCTTTGGCTTTCAAGCAGCCGTGGAAGCATTAGGAGGGAAGGTAGTTGTCGATGCGGCGGCGATGGAAATGGGCACCTATTTGCTGAAGCTGACTGAAGCGGCAGCGACAGATGACCTTTTTCATGATGTTCCCGATCGCTTTTGGGCCGTATCTGGACACAAGGAACGTGCGCTTTCTTTACCAGAGGGGGCGGTATCGCTGGCTTACTCAAAGCTTTGCCCGTATCACGCTTTTCGAATCATAGGAAAGCCCTTTTATGGGTTTCAGTTTCATCCAGAAGTAGACGTAATCGACTTGACAAAGCGCATTACACGCTACCAGGAGCGCTACTTAGAGAGTGCTGAAGCTCTTGCCCAGGTGCTGCAAGGGTTACAGGAAACGCCGATCGCGAATCAACTGATTGAAAAATTTGTCGATCGTATTGTGCTGGCCGGAGAAGACGGAAAGGGGAAGAGGGCGTAGACAAGAGGATTTAATGACGTGGGCTTTCTGGCTGTTACGATTGGGCACGCTCTGCCCACGGCGTGACAAAGTTAAACAGTAATTTGAACGCAAAGTCTGTGAGAAGGCCGATGAGACCAATGATGGCGATCGTAAACAGTACTTTGTCTGTTTGCAGATACCGCTGCGACTGCACCACTCGAAATCCCAACCCATTCTCTGATGCAATCAGTTCTGAAATCACGAGATAATTCCACGCACCCGCAACGTTGACGCGGAGCGTATCGATAATACTGGGGATGATTGCCGGAATAATCACTCGCAAGAGGACATCAAATCGATTTGCTCCCAATGTGTACGCCACACTTAGCAGTTCATTGGGAATAAATTTCACGGCATCAGCGACCATGATCGCGTTATAGAAGACGATGCCAAGAAAAATAATGGTTACACGGGTGGGTTCATCTAATCCCAACCAAAGCACAATGAGCGGCACAAAAGCAGCGACAGGCATGTAGCGTACTGTGCCCACAATCGGGCTGAAGAGACTTTCCATGCTGTAGAACGTGCCCATAGCAATGCCAACCGGTACGCCGATCGCAGCGGCAGCTAGAAAACCGAGAAAAACCCGGTACGAACTTGCAAACACGTCCACCAGTAAGTTTTCCTCGGTGAACATACGAATGCCAGATTGCAACACAGCAGTTGGCGTGGGAAGAAAAATGGGAGTGACCCAGCCGCCATAACTCAAAACTGCCCATATAGCCAGCGGTATCACTAATGCTGTGATGGAGATTAAGGTTCCCAACCAACGGGGAAAGCCCTGGCGAATGCTCCAAAAGACGGATGGTGTGAGATACCGCTTGCGGGATGCAGGAAGAGATTTGAGCACGGCAGTAGGTTGGGTAAGTAATGAAACAACGTAGACTCGAATTGTCGAGGGGGTTAGTCAGATCAACCGTAGCGATCGCCACAATTCTAGACCTTACACGTTCGTTTAATGGAATAGATACACATCCGTTGGCGGGTCGTTGCTGCAGATGCTTGAATGGATCAGCATGATCGAAACGTTTTCTCCGCGATCGTCCTCACCTCTACCTGCTTTGCATACTAAGTTGACTCTTACCAGCACTTCTCCCACACCGGTTCAGTCAGGCCAGATTCCCAAGCTGCAAGTTCAAGACTTGTCTAAGAGCTTTTCACAGAAGGGGAGATCGATTACGGCGCTGCAAGATATTAATCTTTACCTTCAACCACGAGAATTTGTCTGTATTGTTGGCGCGTCAGGGTGTGGCAAATCAACTCTGCTCAATATCATCGCCGGCCTGATAGCTCCCTGCTCTGGCAGAGTTCTGGTTGATGGTGAGGCTGTACCTGGCCCTGGTGCCGATCGTGGGATGGTTTTTCAGAGCTATACACTCTATCCGTGGCTAACGGTAGCAGGTAATATTGCCTTTGGGCTCAAGCTCCGTCGCTTGCCGAGAGCCGAGATTAAGCAACGAGTTTCGTACTACCTGGATGTGGTTGGACTCACCAAATTCGCCAAGGCTTATCCTAAGCAACTGTCGGGTGGGATGAAGCAACGAGTGGCGATCGCTCGTGCGCTTGCTAATGAGCCAGAAGTGCTGTTGATGGATGAACCCTTTGGTGCGCTGGATGCTCAAACGAAAGAGCAAATGCAGAAGTTCATGCTGGAGCTATGGGAACAGACCCATACCACGATCTTGATGATTACTCACGACCTGGAAGAAGCTGTCTTTTTAGCGCAGCGGATTTACGTGATGAGTGCCCATCCGGGGCGAATCAAAGAAGACTTCCAGGTGCCGTTGCCTGAGCATCGTGACCTCGAAATGAAGCTCGATCCTGACTTTATCCAAATTAAGCGCACGATCATTCATGCGTTGCATGACGAGCACTAGTCCAAACTATAACGTCGTCATTGAGCCGACAGAAGCTTGTCAGTTACGGTAGATTAAGCAGTGTAGCGAAGCGCTCGATCGATGAAGGTGTAACGTCTCACGCAGTCTTCTCCAGCCATCTTTTGGTTCAAGGTCGGATTTTTGCTGCTTCGAATGATCGCAGTTGCCAGACATTTTTTTAAGAAAAAGTAGAAGGATCAGGGGTTCAAAGCCATTATGACTATCGGGACGATTGAGCTTAATCGCTATCTGCATCAAAAAAAGCCGCTGTGGAACGTTCTTTCCATCTTGTATACGCTAGTGGGCTATTTAGGTGGCATCACACTGTTGTTGCTACCAAACGGTTGGCTGAATGCGTTAGGTGTTTTCTTTGTTACGCATAGCTTGATTTGTTCGGCTTATCTGGCGCACGACTTTATGCATAGTGCGCTTTTTGAGAGCAAAGCGCTAAACGTCGCGTTTGGGAATCTGATGCTGTGGCTGAATGGGGGTTGCTACGCTCGTTTTGCAGATCTGGCGAGACTCCATATTGCTCACCATGTCAATCGTGTGGACTTTTGCCGCTTTGACTTGACTGCCTTTTTGAATGCGATTCCTGCACCTGTGCGCTGGCTCCTTCTGGCCTTAGAGTGGCTCTACTTTCCCTCCTTAGCCTTTGTGTTGCGGATTCGGTCAATCTTTGCGCCCTTTTGGGAACCCGATCGCAAAGATGAGCGCCTGCGGAATGTGCTGATTCTCATCATTCGGGGTGGGCTCTTCGCGCTGTTAGGCGTTGTTTCACCCAAAGCCCTGCTACTTTACTTTGTTTCCTACATTGGGATGGTGACGGTGCTGCGCTTTGTCGATGCGTTCCAGCACACCTATGAGGTATTCCCATTAGGCAGCGTCATTCCCAGGCGCGATCGTGCCCATGAGCAGGCAAATACCTTTTCGAATGTGGTGTCTCTGCGCTACTGGTGGTTAAACCTTTTGTTGCTCAACTTTGGTTACCACAACGCGCATCATGAGTTGATGAAATGCCCCTGGTATAACCTCCACGAGCTCGATCGCGATTTATTTAACGGGGATGAGGTGCAGTACATTACATTGCCAGAACTGTTGGGAAACTACCATCGCTATCGCATTTCACGCCTATATTCTGGACAGGGGCGTGGTATTGATGAGCAGGGTAATCGTAGCCTCGAGACGTTTTACGGCGCGATCGAGGTTTCCTTCCTGGTGTTGCCTGCTTAGGTGTATTTGTGACCCATTCAAGTTTTCGGGACGCCTTGCCCGGCGTAGGCTTTGGTATCGGCACAGCGATTCTTTTTGGTGGCATTACGCCTTTAGCGAAGCTGTTCCTAAATGACGTGCAGCCCTGGATGCTGGCGGGTCTACTCTTTTTGGGTGGTGGTTTAGGATTGTTGCCCGTTTATTTCATTCGTAATCATTTCTATCCATCATCTGAGCACCTGCAAAAACGTGACTGGCAGTGGTTAGGGGCATCCATCCTGGTTGGTGGAGTGATTGCCCCTGTGCTGTTGACCCTGGGTTTAGTGCACACAACGGCTGCTACCGCTTCACTACTGTTGAACTTTGAGTGTGTTTTTACAGCCCTGCTGGCATGGACGGTGTTTGGCGAAAAGTGGCGCTGGCAGGTTTTTATTGGCATGGTAGCGATCGTGGTTGGTGGCATTGTTCTTGCTCATAGTGAGCAGTCTGGCGTGGGTTTGTCGTGGGGAGCGTTGCTCATTTTGGGTACCTGCTTTCATTGGGCCTTAGATAGCAATTTCACCACAAAAGTCGCGGCAAAAGACCCGTTGCAGGTTGCGTTGTTAAAAGGTGGCGTGGCTGGAGGCATTAATGTTGCGATCGCGCTTCTGATTGGACAGCCCTTACCCGCCGTGCCAACCCTCTTGAGCGTTTTAAGCGTTGGGTTTCTCACAAATGGACTAACTCTTTTTTGCTTCGTGATGACATTGCGTCATCTGGGTGCTTCCCGGGCAGGTGCATACTTTGCTCTTTCACCCTTTGCGGGCGCAACTGTCTCCGCCCTCTTGCTGAAAGAGGGTATCACTGAGTCGTTAGCGATCGCAGCGGTTTTGATGGCCACTGGGGCTGGCTTCTGTGCCAGAATCTCGGATTAACATGACCTTGCAGCGGTTATTGATGGGGTAAAAGGTCTTGTAAAGAAGAGTGTGGGGTGTAGGGTATGGTGAATACCAAGGAAACCGGCTGGAAGACGTTGGGTGGCTGCTCCGATCGCCCAGAGGGGCTTATGGTTTATGCTGTCCTTGCAAAAGCCTCTGATCAACCAGCAGTCATGGGCGGCTGAATGGGAATTCGAATTGTAAATTCTGTTCCCTCACCAGGGTTTGAGGAACAATCAAGTTGTCCGCCATGTTTTTCAGCCACAATCTGGTAGCTGATTGACATCCCCATCCCTGTTCCCTTGCCGACTGCTTTTGTAGTGAAGAAGGGATCGAAAATGCGTTGGCAAACTGATTCAGGCATCCCGGTACCGTTATCTGATATTGAAATTTTGATCCACTTTGAGTCGAGTAGAGACGTCTGAATTGTAATCTTGTTCGGGTTTTCTTTGATTTCCTCGTAGGTTTGTTGGGCATTAGCTTCCTCTAAGGCATCAATGGCATTTGCCAAGATATTCATAAAGACCTGATTGAGTTGACCAGGGTAACATTCCACCAATGGGAGCTGTCCGTAGTTTTTCACGACCTGAATTTCGGGACGTTCAGCTCTTGCCTTGAGACGGTTTTGGAGAATCGTTAACGTGCTGTTGATGCCATCATGAATATCGACAGCCTTAACTTCTGCCTCATCAAGTCGCGAGAAGTTACGCAGGGAGAGCACGATTTCGCGGATGCGGTCAGTGCCGATTCGCATGGACTGCAACAGTTTGGTTAGATCCTCCGTTAAAAATTCCAGGTCGATCGCCTCGATTTGATCAGCAATGGCTTGAGTTGGATTGGGGTAGTGGTGCTGGTAGAGGTCAACCAGGTCAAGCAAATCCCGAATGTAGTCATGGGCATGGGAGAGATTACCGTGGATGAAATTGACCGGATTATTAATTTCGTGTGCCACGCCAGCAACGAGTTGTCCTAAAGAGGACATTTTTTCGGTCTGAATCATTTGCTGCTGGGATTGTTTCAGTTGGGTCAGGGCATCCGTTAACTGAGTAGTGCGCTGTTCTAGCTCTGTATTGAGGCATTGGAGCTTGAGTTCAGCCTGCTTGCGTTCGGTAATGTCTTGAAACGTGCCTAAAATGCCGATCACCTGTCCCTGAGTGTTATGTAGCGGCGCTTTGTTGGTTTCAAGCCAGATTTGCTGTCCATCGCTGTTCATGAGCGACTCAACGATGCCCAATTCAGCCGTATTTGATGCCATAACCCGACGATCGCACTCCCGGTAGAAATCTGTTTCTTCGGGCTTCCACGGCATCTCATAATCAGTTTTACCAATCACCTCTGTCGGTGAGGTGTACCCGGCAAGCGTCGCGAGACGTTGATTACAGCCAAGGTAGACAGACTGGCGATCTTTCCAGAAAATGGTTTGGGGAATGGTGTCGATGACTAGTTGCAATAGCTGGCGCGATTCCTGAAGCTCTGTCTCGGCTCGTTTGCGATCGGTAATGCTTAACCCGGCACCCCGAAATCCCACAATGTCTCCCTGTTCATTGAGCAAGGGCACACCATTCACCTCCTCCCAAACGATCTCGCCTGAGTTGGTAATGTTGCGATGGTGGAGCTTAAAGCTACCTTTGTGTGCCGATGCCTCTTTTAGAACGGCTTCTACGGCTTCGATGTCGTCGATCGGCATGAACTCAAAGGGACTATGTCCAAGTACCGCCGAAGCTTCAAAGCCTTTGACCTCTTTGACTCTTTCTGTGACAAAGGTGTAAACACCGTTCGCATCAATTTCCCAAATATATTCTCCAGCAGCTTCGCTTACATCTCGAAAGCGCTGTTCACTATGCTTCAATGCAATTTCAGCCGCTCGGCGATCGCGCACTTCTTGTTCCAGTTCGGCAACGGTTTGCTGTAGTAGTAGCGTGCGTTCTTCTACACGCTGTTCCAGTTCTTCATTGGTTCGACGTAATTCTTCTTCAATCTGCTTACGTTCAGTGATGTCTCTGACAATCACCAGCGTTTCATCGTCTCCACAAACAACAATCCGCACTTCTTCTGTTTGCAGCGCATCGCCAATCAAAATTTGTTGCTCGTAAATTTGAATGGTGCCAGTTTGTAGTGCTTGCTGGATGTAATGCAAGCGCAGGTTTGCAAGGTCAGTGGGGAAACTGCTCCTGAGATCTTTGCCAATCAGGTCTCGGCTGCCATGGGGCTTAAAAATCTCGGCTGCAAAAAAGTCTACATAAATGCCCTCGCCTGTCATGCGCATGATCAGGTCGGGTAGAGCGCTGATTAAAGCGCGGTTTTTGCTCTCACTCTGCCGTAGCGTTTCTTCCGTTTGCTTGAGGCTCGTGATGTCAAATGATGTGCCGATGATGCGATAAATTCTACCTGATTTATCTTTCAAAGGGTTTAGCGTCGTTAACCACCAACTCTTGTGCCCGTTAAACGTCAGACATTCCTCATAGTTGATGGAGGCAGCTGCCTCGACACATTGACGATAGTATTGACGCACCTTTGTCCCTTCATCGGCACCAAAGACCGCTTCAGGAGTCTTACCGACGATCGCTGTATTAGCAATTCCGGTGGCTCTCTCAGTCGCACCGTTCCAACCCACAAAGTGGAATTCGTCATTGTCCAGCACATTAACAATAAAGATCAGGTGCTCAGTGCCATGATAAACACTGTTTAAGAACGCTTCTTGTTCCTTAAACGTTTCAACGGCAGGACGTTGATCGACGCGAGGGTTGATGGTGCCAACGGCTACAGTCTCATGACAATTGTCTTCTTCACAGAAGTGGGTGATGGATTCTAACCACTGAATCCCCTCGTTACCGTTGAAGAGACTGGGGTTCAATCCATCATCGAGATCGCGAAATGCTTTGTTGCCATATAGACGCTGACCGTCTGCCGCCTGTAAAAAAATAGCATCAGGAAGCACATCCAGAATCCTGCGGTAACACTCAGCGTTTGCCTGCGATCGCTGCGCAACCGCTCTTGCTTCTTCCATCTGCTGTTGTAAGGCAACGAATTGCTGACGAAGTGCCACTAGTTCTTGTTGTGGCGAATGAAAAGAGGGTGTGATTAACGTCATACAGCAGTGAGCCTAGTGGGTAGATGTCAATTGATCAAGGCTGGAAGGCTAATTAAGCAGATGAAGCAGCCACAATAGGGCAGGATAAGCATGGTATGAATGACTACAAGCCCTTCAATTTTTTTCTAAAGAGCATTTAGTACTGTCTACTTCTCGCCTGACTTTTACTTTAGCCATGCAACCAAAAACTGTTTTGAGGAGAGGCTTGCTTGATTTGATAGTTTTTAGTTTAAAGAGGAAATGTGAAAAAGCTGTGGACAAAAGCAAGTCGTCTAATTACTGAACATTAATGTGTAAAAACGAACCATGAAATGCTTTGTAATCCAAAGTTGCCGTCTCAGTAAGGCCACGAGCGCAAAGGGCGATCTTAAGGAGTAGGCGGTTTGTCGATTCAGCCGCTAAAATGATAAAAGGTTCAACTGCGGCGTTGGTGACTGCCAATAACGTTTTTTGACTATGCTCTGTTCAAACGGGAATCGATCGCCAGACGGCAGTAGACCGGGCTTGTACCCGGAAACTTTAAGTCACGGCATGAGGTACCCACCTGGTTTTTACCAGGTCAAAAACTGAGGTAAGACGGCGTTGCGGGGAGCCTTAATTCTTAAACAAAAGCGGGATGCATGAATGTGCACCCCGCTTTTATGTGTGAGCCTCCAGATTGATAAGCTTGTAATATCCAGTGGCCATCACAAGAACAAGCGATCGCCGCTGAATTTGTTACTGGAGCAATACTGCCTTTATGGCAACTGCTTGAGCCAACGGTTGACATCGACTGCCAGAGTTTGCCCAAGCTCTAGTAGCGATCGCAAATCAGCCAGTTGCATGGTCGGAGCGTGATCAGTGTCAAAGTGTCCTGCATTGCTTAGCCAGCGCAAACATTGTGGAATAATCCAGCTTTGCAGTCGTTGAAAGTAAAGCTCTTGCGGCTGTGCCAGCGATACGCCAAGTTTCATCTGGTTACTCACGGCTAGCAAACGTTTCAGACGGCATAGTTCTGCTTCACTCGTAGCAGAGTCAAAGTGGTACAACAGGTGCCAGAGTGATCGCAGCACCAGTCGTTCGAGTGTTTGTCTGGCTTCCGGCAAGTTTAGTTGGCAATGGAGATGGGCGGCTTCAGTGGCGATCGCTTCTAACTCCAGCAATCGATTGGCACTAGCAGGAGTTGTTTCGTTAAACAGGTCACTACTTTCCTGCTCTAGCGCTCTGAGCGAAAGAGAGACTCGGTGGCTCAAGGCGATTTCAGCCGCTACCTGAAGTTCTTGCGGTACCGCTAACTCGTCACGGTGAAATGCCATCAAGACGCCGTAGTTGTCCCGGTAAACCTGGGTGTAAAGCTGGTCTAGACGAGTGAGGGTTTCGTGCGTTAGCAAGCGCATAATGCGATGACGCTCTTCTGCAAACAAGCTTTGGAGGTTATGAGATTGGCTACCAAAGATAGCATTCATGGCCAGAATCGTCTGGGCAGCGCTTGCCTGTTTGATGGACTCAAACAACTGATCTTTCATCTCAGCGTAAGCACGTCGCCCTGAAAACGGCTGGATGCAGCAGTGAAAATCCCAACCACCCAGATGAACTACTGCGAACACAAGATGGGCACTTTCGCAAGTAATATCTGAAACAAGCTGAAGTTGCCCGATCGCCAGCGTCAGTGAGCCCATGCGCTGTAGTTGATAGTCAAGCTGACTTGCCGTGTAGCAATAGATTTGGTGCTCTTTTGAGTAGGTGGTAAACAGGGAGCTGATGGCATAGTGAGCAGCGACCTGTTCCATGCTGATTTGCGCCGATTTCACCAGTTGACGGTAGACTTCAGCGCCGTTCTGAAAGCATTCAACATTGCTAGGGGCTGACGCTAATCGCCGCACAAACGCTTTTTCTAGCTGAATGCCCGTTACTTCGCCAGCCAGTTCCAACGCTCTGGCCGCATAACGCAAGATTTGCACCCCTTCAGGGCGAGACAATTCCTCGAAGAACCAGCCGCAACTGGTATACATCAATAGAGCATGACGCTGCATTTCCAGTAAGCGCAAAGCATCCACACGCTCTGATGCCGTCAATTTATGGGTTTGGTGCTGGGCGAAAAAGGAATTTAGCGTTGTGAGGCTTCGATCGCGCACCACCTGTATGTACTCATCTCGCGCTAGCCAGGGATCACGGAAGAGCTTTTTACCCGCATCTTCATACACCTTCGTCAACTGATCCCGCAGCCAGTCCAGTGACTCTCGCAATGGTCGTCGCCACTTTTGGTTCCAGAGTCCTCCCCCCCCGCAGCCGCAGTCTTCTTGCCAGCGATCAACGCCATGACTGCAACTCCAGGCTGTTACGGGCTTTAGCTCCACTTCCCAGGTGGGTGTATGCAGCGATAAGTAATGGGCAAAGTTGGTTACCGTCCAGCCGCGATCGGCAAACTCATGGGCAAACGCATAAGCAAGACACTTTTCTGTCCCACCTTTGTGGTGCCCAAAGGTTTCGCCATCGGTCGCCACAGAGATGAGCTGAGAAGGGCGTTGATCCCCACGAACTGCTTGCCCCAAGCGCCCAACTAAATTATGGGAACTGCTTAGCGCATTATCAAAGCCCATATCACGGGAGATCGGGCCGTCATAGAAGAAGATGTCGATGTAGGGGTGGGGGTTGGGGAATGGGGGTTGGGGGTTGGGGGTTGGGTCTGTTCCTTCAGAAAACAGCGATAGGGACGGGTTGGATCAATTTGGCCTCCGCCAACTTCGAGCCATTGGGTTACAGGCTGATCGTCAGTGCTGATGGGGCGACAGCGTTGTGCTTGAGAAGGAGCCAACACGATAAATTTGATCCCTTCTGCGACGAGCGCTTCTAGAGTTGCGTAATCAACCGCCGTTTCCGCTAACCACATTCCTTCGGGATCACGGTCAAAGCGAGAGCGAAAGTCGGCTTTGCCCCACCGAATTTGAGTGCGCTTGTCGCGATCGTTCGCTAGGGGCAAAATGATGTGGTTATAGGCCTGCGCGATCGCGTTTCCGTGCCCATTCAAGCGGGCGCAGCTTTTACGATCAGCTTCCAGAATGCGCTGGTAGGTTTCGACATCGTGTCGCTCTAACCAGTTCATTAAGGTAGGCCCAATGTTGAAGCTGAGAAACTCGTAATTGTTAACAATGCTGATGACCTCGCCCTGATCGTTCAGAATGCGAGCAAAGGCGTTAGGACGATAGCACTCATGATGAATCCGCTCGTTCCAATCGTGAAAAGGGGAAGCACTGGGCTGTCGCTCGATCGCGTCCAAGTAAGGATTTTCGCGAGGCGGCTGATAAAAATGACCGTGCACAGTGACGTAAACGCCCTGAGCGGTCATCAGGGGATCAAGATGGGAGTGGTCGTTGGCTGAAGTGAATGCCGTTCGAGCGGTGCCTTGATCCGTGGTTTGAGCCAAAGCATCACCGTGTTGCACACTTTGCCCATGGGCGATCGCTTCACTCGAAGCGGACGCAACCAGGTGGGGATCAAAGTTTGAAGTCATGTAAGAAAATCCAAAAAGGTTAAAAACGCAGCTCGGGGTCACTACGCATCGTTAGCCGGAGGGTCTAGCGTCATAACCACCAGCGATCAAGCGATCAGAGATAGGAAAGAACGAAGGCATCAATGGTTAAGTCGCAATGACCGTTCTGCTGAACGTTTGGGCAGGCATCGATGAAAGCGGCTTCTAGAGGGTGTAGCACAGAGGCAAAAAGGTGTTTTCGAGAGCAGTTAAAGCGAGGGATCAACAGACATGCTCGTTCTTTATGGTTGCTCTGCGGATTGAGTAATAAAGACTTTCGCGAGATTAACTCTAGCAGTCGCAGCTTGATGAGCGATCTAACTAAAAGCAGAGAAACATGGGGATCATTTCTGCCTTACGCTGGATTAAACGGTTCAAAATTGAGATTTAATTGACGCTGAACCATGCTTTGAACATGCTGCCAATTTGCCTAAGCAAGTGTCAAAAGTGGAAGGCGTAAATAGGGAATAATCTTTTTTGAGACGTTGAAAAGGCTATCGCACCATAATCGATTCAACCGCAGACGATCGCCAGACTTAACAGTAACTTAAGGTTTCATTACAAGACTTTGCGGTTTTTATCCCAAAGCACAATAACTGTTACAAACACCCCGTTACCTTACTGGTTAGGGCTGTGCGCTCCAATGACGATTTAGCGTATGCTTGTCCACTCACCTGTTGCTGCTGTACCTGGTTTCATCATGTCGTTTAAGAACCTTGTCTTTATTGGGCTGCTAGGTTTTGTACCCATTTCGATCGCAGCTCAATTGCTCCATTGGGGATCGCTCGTTGTTTTTATCACCGCAGGCCTAGCCATCGTCCCGCTTGCTGCCTGGATGGGCACGGCGACTGAAGAAATTGCGATCGTGGTCGGTGCCTCACTGGGAGGGTTGCTGAATGCCACCTTTGGTAATGCAACTGAACTCATTATTGCCCTGGTTGCCCTAAAGTCAGGTTTAGTTAGTGTGGTTAAAGCCAGCATCACCGGCTCCATTATCAGCAACCTGCTACTGGTAATGGGCTTATCGATGCTATTAGGCGGGTTGAAATACAAAGAGCAAATCTTTCAGTCGGTCATTGCGCGAGTCAACGCGTCTTCGATGAATCTAGCTGTGATTGCCATACTGTTGCCAACGACGCTGCACCTTTCATCCCAGAGTATTAGTGAACCAACGCTACAGAAGCTTTCGGTTGCTGTTGCCATCGTTCTAATTACGGTGTACGGCTTGACATTGCTCTTTTCGATGCGAACCCACACTTACCTCTATGATGCGGGGATCGCCCAGCAGGATGCAGCTGTACCCAGTAGTCCGGTTGAGTCAGATCATGCCACGCACGCAATCAATGTGCGTCTCTGGATTGTTGTGCTGCTTGCCTGCACACTTATGGTTGCCGTTGAGTCTGAACTGCTGGTGCATACCCTGGAAGCCGCTACCGAGCGACTGGGACTCACGGCTCTCTTCACAGGGGTCATCCTGCTGCCGATCGTGGGTAATGCTGCCGAACACGCCACTGCCGTTACGGTTGCCATGAAAAACAAGATGGATTTATCCGTTTCAGTCGCGGTGGGATCAAGTATGCAAATTGCCCTATTCGTCGCGCCTGTTCTGGTCATTGCAGGCTGGCTTATGGGACAACCGATGGATCTTGACTTCAACCCCTTTGAGTTAGTTGCCGTCGTTGTAGCGGTACTCATTGCCAATTCCATCAGTTCAGACGGACGCTCCAACTGGCTAGAAGGGACGTTGCTATTAGCTGCATATGCCGTTTTGGCGCTAGCGTTTTATTTCTATCCCGTGAGCGAGGGGATGCATTAGGGAAGAAGGGAGTAGGGATAGGGGTTGGGGGTTAGGGATTAGAAGGCTGACGGCGAATAGATTATCAACTCGAAAACGCACCCCACGCCCCTTGCTTCCCCTGCTTCCTCTGCTTCCTCTGCTTCCCCGCTCCCTTTACTTCTCCCACTGCCCCTCTTTCCCCCACTCCCCTCATGTCTTCCGCAGCGTCCAAAAGGGTACTTTCTGCGTCACTTCTAAGCTGGCTCCTTGAATCCATTTTTGAGCAACCAGGTAGTCTTTGTTTTGCCAGAGGGGAATAAAGGGAACGTCCTGGGCTAACAGCGCTTGCAGTGCGATAAAGAGTTGTTTGCGCGTTTCAGGATTCTGGGCTTTGCGGCTCTGGTCAATAAGTTGATTGGCGCGATCGCTGTAGTAAAACGAACCTTGTAAAAAGCTAGAGCCATCGGTACACCCCTCTGCAACGGAGCCTTTGGCGCATTCTAAGAACGGTTGGATGTAATTATCTGCGTCAAGAAAATCGGGTGTCCAATCGAGCAAGAACATGGGGTAAACGCCCTTGTCGAGATTCTTATACGCGGTGGTGGATTCAATGCTTTTCAGATCAATTTGCATCAAGCCACCCAACCGCTTTTTGGCAGCGGCTTTGAGGGTAATAGCCGCGAGTTGATCGTTCGTCAGGTTCGATCGATACCAGAACTCGACTTTGAGTGGCTTTGCTGTGGAATAGCCTGCTTTTGTCAGAAAGGCCGTGGCTTTGCTCACGTTGCTGTCGCCATAGGATGCTTTGAAGACAGGGGTTTGCTCATCTAGTGTTGTGGGGATCAGGCTATAGAGGGGATCAATTTGTCCCTGAAAAATGCGGTCTTGCAGTAAGGGACGATCGATTATGGCGGCGATCGCCTGACGTACTTCTAGTTGATCCAACGGCGGTGATTTGAGATTCAAGGTCAGGTAGTCAATGCCGCTGCCTGCTTTCTCGATAATCTGCCATCCCGCCGTTGCGACGCCCTGTTGAAGATTGCGGATGTGGTCGATCGCCAAACTTTGATAGGCTACATCCACAGCGCCCGTCCGAAAGGCATTGTACAGATTTGCGGGACTGGAGAAAAATTGAATATCCAGTCCCTTATTGGCAGGCTTTGAGCCCCAGTATTGGTCGAAGGCATCTAGCCGGATGAGATCAGTACCGAACTTGACTAGCTTGTAGGGGCCTGTGCCAATCAGGATCTCTGGTTTAAAAGCTCCTGGTTTGATTTCGTACGCCTTGGGCGAGACAGCACACGCCCCCGAAAAGGCTAACAGAGACGGAAAGGCGGCGAAGGGCTTTTTCAGTTTGATGGCCAATTCATACTCTGCCGTTGGTTCGATCGTGTCTACTAAATCCGACAGCAAAAAAGACGGTGAGCCACCGTTTTGAATGAAGCGCTGGAGGGAAAACGCCATAGCTTTGGCGTTAAAGGGCGTGCCATCGTGAAACAGGACACCTTTTCGCAGTGGCACCGTATAGAGCAACCCATTAGTGCTGACGGTGGGTAAAGCGGTGGCTAACTGTGGCTCTAAAGCAGTCGTGCCAAGCTTGTATGTGTAAAGCCGATCGCTCAGGTTGTATAACAAACTCCCTGGGAAGGTTCCATAGGCATCGGCTGGATCAAGCGTGTTGATCGTTGAGGTTGTGCCCAGTGTAATGCGTCCGCTACTCGTCCCGGAGGCTTGGGAATCAGGCGTAGAGCGCTGACAACTAACGGCCAGCAGACAGCAGAGGCAAAAGGTGAGCCAGTGCCTCAAAAAGCGCGATCGAACTTCAATCATGAGTAGAGTGAACGCATCCCGTTCTACCGGAGTCAGCACTCTATTCTACGGCAGTCTCAAATGACTTATGAAATTAGGGATTAGCGGTCAGCGGGCAGCGCTGAATTTAAAAGCGAGACAGCTTTGGATACGATCGCTCCATGCAGCTATGATCGTGACTTTCTTAAGCGACTGCTCTGCGTTTTGCTTCATAAAAGCGGCACGCAACACCACCAAGAGTGTACAAAATGGCTGCATTTCCTACACTACCAACGGCTGCACCGACGACAGGCACCAACTCAACAACACTGAGTCCCGCTTTGACGGCTTCAGAGCCTCCTGTTGACAAGCCCCACAGAGCAAGCACCTCACCACGACGGGTTGGTTCGATCGGCGAAAACCCATAGATGGCAGCAACGCGATAGATCATCTCAGCCTGAAGTGCCGCGATCGCTCCAAAGTCAACGGCAAATAGCATCAGCGCTAGAGGCGGAATAAAATTAGTCGCTAAACCGATACCAGCAGCTTTCCAAGCGGTATCTGCAATGACTCGCTGTGCCAGAGCGGCATCACTTTCCATTGGGTATGTGCGTCGGAGCAGTTCTACATCGCGCTGAACGGCGTCTACATCCACTTGCCCCAACGCTGCCATGAGCCAGCTTACACCGGGCACTTTGGTCGCAAACTTGATGAATGGGTTGGAGACGATCGGCGTTACGACCTTGCCAACCGTTTCAGTTCCTTGCGCCAAAAAATCGTGGAGCGAGGTGCCAACTTTTTCCCCCGCTGTTGCTGTAGCAGTCTCTAGCGCTGTTGCGATCGCCCGAGACGCCCGCTGCGCTCTTTCCACAAACGTATCAAAATCATTATTGTCGTAACTAGCCATATTTGCCCGCTGCACTCAACCCAATACGCACCATCTCACTGTAAGCGGCACACACTGCCCTTGCGTCTGCCCTTAGATAGTGAAAACCGTCTATTAATGGTAGAAGTCTTGCGTAAGTCTTCATGCCGATTAGCTGTGCTAATCTTTCATCCCCTCAAAAGAGGATCAGGAGCCAGGATGGAGGTGGATCTTAACGTCGAGGTCAGGTGGCGGGCTGGATTGGGATCTCAATGCAAAATTCCGTACCTTCCCCCTCTACCGAAGAGCAGGTGAGTTTACCGCTGTGCTTTTGAACCACAATTTGATAGCTAATCGAAAGGCCCAGTCCCGTGCCTTTGCCGATCGGCTTTGTGGTGAAGAATGGATCAAAAAGTCGCTTCTGCTGTTCTTGAGTCATACCACAACCGTTGTCGGCGATACGGATGACGATCGATTCGCTGTTAACAGATTCGGTTTGGATGCGGATCTTGGGCGGGCGATCGACTTCACTGGATTCTTCTAACGCATCAATGGCATTCGAGAGAATATTCATAAACACCTGATTTAACTGTCCGGGATAGCACTCGACTGCAGGAAGTTGCCCGTAGTCTTTCATAACTTCAATGCCCGTTTCCCCTGCTCTGCCTTTGAGTCGGCTCTGCAAGATCATCAGGGTGCTGTCGATGCCTTCATGAACATCAACCTGCTTAACGTCAGCTTCGTCCATCCGGGAGAAGTTGCGGAGTGCCAACACGATTTTTTGGATGCGATCGGCTCCAACGCGCATCGATAACATCAGTTTCGGCAGATCTTCGAGCAAAAAATCCAGGTCGATCGCGTCGGCAGCAGCTTGAATTTCCTTTACAGGTGCTGCGTAGTGATGCTGATACAGCCGGATAAGGTGTAACAAGTCTTGAGTGTAGCTGGTGGCATGGTTGAGATTGCCATAGATAAAGTTGACCGGGTTGTTGATCTCATGGGCAACACCCGCCACCAGTTGACCCAGGCTCGACATTTTCTCACTCTGTACCATCTGGGCTTGGGTTGCTTTCAGCTCTCGCAATGCCTGCTCCAGTGCTTTTGCCTTCGTGTGGCTTTGAGTGTAAAGGTCGGCTTGCGTCAGGGCAATGGCCAACTGTGCCATCACGGCCTGAATGAGTTCGATATCGCTGTCAGACCAATCTTGCGACTGGGCACTGTTGCAACAAAAAATCGTTCCCAGGACTCCAGATTGCATCCGCATGGGAATGGCTAACATGGCTTTGTAATCAAACCGTTGCATAAACCGCAGCAGGCTTGACTCCGTTAGTGCCTCTACATCCCCGACGCGCAAAATTTGCAGATTGAGAAGTTGTGTCAGGAGCGGTGACGTACGCGAGACAGGGTAGCGATCGACCAGATCGGGCAAATGATTGTAGCGAGTTTCTTTAACCACCTCCCAGTAGCTTTCCTCCTGATTGGGGTCGTACCAGGTAAACTGACAGCGATCGGCTTCGGTAAAGTTCTGCACTTCTTGCAGCGTCGTTTCGAGGATGGTGTCAAAGTTTAGAGAATCCCGAATACGGCTCACCAAGCGATTGAGTAAGCGCTCTCGATGGGCTTGTTCCCGCATCTGCTGTTCCGATTCACGCAAGGCGGCCTCAGCTTGCTTGCGATCGGCAATGTTGCGCACAAAGGCACAGTTGAAGGCTTTACCGTTTACATCAATGTAGTTAACCGTCACCTCAACCGGAAAGATCGTGCCGCTTTTATGTTGATGAGTGGTCTCAAACGAAAAGGAACCACGTTCCTGCAATTCTTGCCAATGGCCAACCCAAAGTTCAGCCGTAAACTCTGGATCAAAGTCGTAAACCCGCCTTGCCAACATTTCCTTACGGGTGTAGCCGATCGAACGACAGGCTGCATCATTCACGTAAGCAACTGAGCCATCTGATTCAATCCACCAAACCGGATCAGAGGCGCGATCAACGGAGAACTGCGTCATTTTGAGCGCTTCTTCTGCCTGTTTACGCTCGCTGATATTCCGCACAAAGGCACATTGATATTCCTTGCCGTTTAACTCGATGTAGTTGACAGCAACCTCAACTGGGTAGAAGGTACCATCTTTGTAGCGATTGCGCGTTTCAAACGTAAAGGCACCCAGTTTCTTGATGGTTTGCCATAGGTCATCCCACGTATCCAGTAAAATATCTGGGTTAAAGTCTGAGACTTTCAAGCCGAGAATTTCTTCACGCGATCGCCCTAAATCTCGACAGCCAGCATCATTAATGTAGGCGATCGTACAGTCTGGTCTGACCCACCAAATGGCATCCGCCGCATGATCGACCGCAAACTGGGTGAGTTGGAGTGAGTCCTCCGCCTTTTTGCGATCGGTGATATCGCGCACCATCGCCATTACTTCGTCTGCCTGACAGGATACAATGCGGACTTCTTCATACTTCTGGGCACCATCGATCACCAACTCTTGCTCATAGATTTGTAGTTCGCCTGTGCTCAACGCTTTCTGTACATAGTGCATCCTTCGTTGAGCGAGGTCGGGTGGCAGCGAATTACTCACCTTTGCGCCGATCTTCAGTTGATCAGGATTGATCACCTTAAAGCTTTTGCTGCTCTGCACATCCAGATACGTTTCGTCTTGCCGAATCCGAAACAGGAGATCGGGCACGGCATTGATCAGAGCACGGTTGGTGGCTTCACTCTGCCGCAGGGTTTCTTCTGCCAATTTGCGATCGGTGGCTTCTTCGATGACGGCTAAGATGCCTGTACAGGTGCCCTGTGCGTCGCAGAGCGGGATATGGCTCACATCCAGCCAAACGGGTGGCTCTGCCTCGGGCAAGGCTTCAAGCTGGTGATAAGCGGCCTGTTTCTGTTCAATGAGAGGGCGATCGCGATCGTGTAAGAACGCCGCTGGATGGTTCTGCCACTGCACATCGCTAGCCGCTTTGCCCACAATATCGGCTGGATGCTGAAGCCCAACCGCCTCCGCAAAGGCCTGATTGCAACCTAGAAACACGGCGTTTTTGTCCTTCCAACCAATGGCCTGGGGCAAATGATCGACAACCTGCTGAAGCATGGTGAGCGATGTTCTTAGCGCTGCTTCGTTTGGAGCAGTCGTCGCAGTCTGCATCTCTGTATTGTCTAGTGGTGCATCGTCCAGTGGATTCGCAGTCGAAAAAGACATACCTTCAGGAAATTGGGTGGGTCAGGCATCATTGAGGCTGCGATCGCAGGTTGCTCACGGTGTCATGCTCGATCGCTGAGTGCCGCACTAAATGACGACTTAGTATGCCCTCGGACGCGCCAGGATTTGCTTTTGTGCTAAGAAAACACGCTTCACAGAAGCAGGAGAGGCATAAAGCGGAAAAGGCAAAAGAAAAGAGAAGAGGCAGGAGGCAAAGGGCGGTTACTTTTGACAAACCAACCAGTCACAAGCTAACCAGCAGAACGAATTCAAAGACCGTGATCGGGAGTATTCCCCCCACAGGTCAGATAGACTATGACCAAGAGAATAACTGTAACGGCGATTCCCCCTTAAGCCATCCCCTAAGCCCCTATGTTGATTTCAACGCGTTGCACCACATCACTGGTCATGCTGATGATGACCATCCTCCCGGCAACGGGCAGCAGTTTGCTCACCGTGCTGCCAGCACAGGCACAGGCGCAAGACACCCGCAAAGCCGCCGCAGACCGATTGTTGAATCAAGGGCGTGAGCAGTTCCAGACCAGCCAGTTTGAGGCGGCGTTGCAGTCATGGCAACAGGCACTTAACCTTTACCGGGCCATCAAAGACCGCCAGGGAGAGGGGTGGGCCTCAGGTAATCTGGGGAGTGCTTCCCAAAGCCTAGGCAATTATCCCAAAGCCATTGAGTATGCACAGCAATGGTTAGCAATCGCACGGGAGATCAAAGACCGCCAAAGTGAGGCGAAGGCACTGAGCAATCTCGGCCTTGCTTACGATAGCCTGGGTAACTATCCCAAAGCGATCGACTATGCACAACAATGGTTAGCGATTGCGCGGGAGATCAAAGACCGTCAGAGTGAGGGCGCGGCACTGGGCAATCTCGGCAATGCTTACGATAGCCTGGGTAACTATCCCAAAGCCATCGAGTATCACCAGCAGAACTTAGCGATCGCGCGGGAGATCAAAGACCGTCAGAGTGAGGGCGCGGCACTGGGCAATCTCGGCAATGCTTACCAAAGCCTGGGTAACTATCCCAAAGCGATCGACTATGCACAGCAATGGTTAACGATCGCGCGGGAGATCAAAGACCGTCAGAGTCAGGGCGCGGCACTGGGCAATCTCGGCAATGCTTACAATAGCCTGGGCAACTATCCCAAAGCCATCGAGTATCAGCAGCAAGGGTTAACGATCGCGCGGGAGATCAAAGACCGCCAGAGTGAGGGGAACGCGTTAAACAATCTCGGTAATGCTTACCAAAGCCTGGGCAACTATCCCAAAGCCATCGAGTATCAGCAGCAAGCGTTAGTTATTGACCGTGAGATTAAAAACCGTCAGAGTGAGGCGAAGGCACTGGGCAATCTCGGTAATTCTTACTACAGCCTGGGTAACTATCCCAAAGCGATCGACTATCAGCAGCAAGACTTAGCGATCGCGCGGGAGATCAAAGATCGCCAGAGTGAGGCGAAGGCACTGGGCAATCTCGGCAATGCCTACTACAGCCTGGGCAACTATCCCAAAGCGATCGACTATGCACAACAATGGTTAGCGATCGCGCGGGAGATCAAAGACCGCCAGAGTGAGGGCACGGCACTGGGCAGTCTCGGCAATGCTTACCAAAGCCTGGGCAACTATCCCAAAGCCATCGAGTATCAGCAGCAAGGGTTAACGATCGCGCGGGAGATCAAAGATCGCCAGAGTGAGGGCACGGCACTGGGCAATCTCGGTAATGCTTACTACAGCCTGGGTAACTATCCCAAAGCGATCAACTATGCACAGCAATGGTTAACGATCGCGCGGGAGATCAAAGACCGCCAGAGTGAGGGCACGGCACTGGGCAGTCTCGGCAATGCTTACCAAAGCCTGGGCAACTATCCCAAAGCCATCGAGTATCAGCAGCAAGGGTTAACGATCGCGCGGGAGATCAAAGACCGCCAGAGTGAGGGGAGCGCGTTAAACAATCTCGGTAATGCTTACCAAAGCCTGGGCAACTATCCCAAAGCCATCGAGTATCAGCAGCAATACTTAGCGATCGCGCGGGAGATCAAAGACCGCCAGAGTGAGTGGATTGCGCTGAATAACTTGGGGAATGCCTTCTACCAATCCGGTCAAGCAGCGGCAGCGGCGCAGCCGCTCTCCGGTGCCATTACCGTGCTCGAAAGCTTACGAACCGGACTGCCTGAAGCCGACCAACTCTCCCTCCTGGAAACCCAGCGCAACCCCTACCTCATACTTCAACAGGTTCAGGTTGCGCTCCACAAGCCTACTGCCGCCCTGGAAACGGCTGAGCGTGGACGTGCCCGCGTCTTTGCCGAGCAACTGTGCCAGCGGTTTGCCACTACGCCCACCGATGCCGGTTGCAGCAGCCTTCCGCCTATTACCCTGGCGCAGATCCAGCAGGTTGCCCGCGAGCAAAAGGCAACTCTGGTCGAGTACGCCATCATTCCCTACGACAAGCCCTCGCTCTATATTTGGGTCGTACAACCCTCTGGTGAGGTCAGATTTCAGTCAACGCCGCTAACCATTCTGGAGACCGAACTCCGCTCTGGAACTTCAGGCAAACCTGATGACCGAGGCGGTTCTGGAACCAAAATCGCGGAAGTCATCCGAGGCACCCTCGATAGCCTGGGAGCTAAGGGGCGTAGCACAGCCCCATCGCCGCCTGTAGACCCGGCAGCAGAAACCAAACAACTCAAAGCGCTCTACCAGCAGTTAATTGCGCCCATTGCCGCCCAACTGCCCAAAGACCCAGAGCAACCCGTCATCTTCATTCCCCAGGGACCGTTCTTTCAGGTACCCTTTGCGGCATTGCAAGACCCCCAGGGTCGCTCTCTCATTGAGCAACACACCCTTTTGAGTGCCCCATCCATTCAAGCTCTGGCGCTGATCAGCCAACAACAGACCAGGAAGAAAGCGCCCGGGGTTCGCAGCGCTCTAATTATTGGTAATCCCGCCATTACCAGCGTCGTCCTTGTACCCGGCAAAGAGCCTCAACCCCTGCCCGATTTACCAGGCTCACGGCAGGAAGCACAACAGATTGCCACGCTCTTCAAAACCCAGCCCATATTAGGTAAAGACGCCAATAAAGCGGCTGTGATGGGGCGCATGGGACAGGCGAACGTGATTCATCTGGCAACGCATGGCTTTCTGGATGATGTCAAAGGCGTGGGCGTGCCAGGGGCGATCGCGCTGTCACCGACGATCAACCCACCCGACAATGGGCTGCTGACCGCCGATGAAATTCTGACCCAAAAACTGACGGCAGATCTGGTCGTGCTGAGCGCCTGCGACACCGGACGCGGCACAATCACAGGCGATGGGGTCATTGGCCTCTCGCGTGCGTTACTCTATGCGGGTGCCCCCGACGTCGTCGTGTCCCTGTGGAAAGTGCCCGATGCGCCAACAGCAGCCTTAATGCAAGAATTTTATCGGCAGTGGCTACGCAACCCAGAGCAGGGTAAAGCAAGAGCCTTGCGGCAGGCGATGCTCAACACCCGGAAAACCTATCCGGCTCCCCTCTCCTGGGCAGCGTTCACCCTCATTGGGGTAGCAAAGTAACGATGACCTTGAGCACTGACACCAAAGCGATCCTGCTTCTAGCGTCCAATCCTCTAGGAACCGCGCGGTTACGCCTGGATCAGGAAGTGCGGGAGATTGAGGAACGCTTGAGTCGCTCCAAAAATCGGGAGCAGTTTGCGCTGAATCCTAAGTGGGCAGTGCGTGCCGATGATCTGCGTCAAGCCCTGCTGGAAGTAGATCCGCAGATCGTACATTTTTGTGGTCACGGCGCGGGGGAAGAAGGGCTGGCCTTTGAGACTGAAACTGGACAGGTGCAATTGGTCAGTGCCGACGCGCTGGCAGGGCTGTTTGAACTGTTTGCTGATCAGGTGGAATGTGTGTTGCTCAACGCCTGCTACTCAGAAGTTCAGGCAACCGCCATCAGCCAGCACATCAACTACGTGATTGGCATGAGTCAGGCGATCGAAGACCGCACAGCCCTGAAATTCGCTGCCGGATTCTACGATGCCCTGGGCGCGGGACGATCGATTGAAGTTGCCTATAAGTTTGGCTGCAATGCCATTCAACTGGAGGGCATCCCCCAGCATTTAGTGCCCGTCCTGAAGCGCAAATCCGCGATCGCCAGCACTCCCACCGCTGCACCACCATCTGCCGTTGCGACAGATAGACCCGCGATCGAAGTCTTCTTCTCCTACTCGCACAAAGATGAGGAGTGGCGCGATCAATTGGCCGCCCATCTCAGCAATCTGCAACGGCAAAACGTGATTCACCAATGGCACGATCGCCAGATTTTGCCAGGAACCGAGTGGAACGGGGAAATTGACTCTCACCTGAATCAAGCCAATATCATTCTGCTGTTGGTCAGTGCCGACTTCTTAGCCTCGGATTACTGCTGGGATGTGGAAGTTAAATACGCCATGCAGCGCCATCACGCTGGTTCCGCCCGCGTCGTGCCCATCCTGCTGCGTCCCACCGATTGGCAGGGGGCTCCTTTTAGCAAGCTGCAACCCCTTCCCACCGACGCTCGACCGATTACCCGCTGGCCCGATCGCGATGAAGCCTTGCTCAACGTGGCACAGGGTTTACGTGCCGTTGTGGAGTCCTTCGCGCAACCGGATCGATCGGCACCCGCAGTCAACACCCCTGGCACAACCAGTCGTTCCCTTTCGGTGGCTGAAATTCCGCCACCTGGCCCTGAAAACCTGCCCCGGAGTGGCGTGGTCTCCTTCGTCGGCAGAATGCCCGCACTCACCGAACTGCATCAGGCGCTCCATGACAGCCACCAGCCCGCGATCGTGGCTCTAACGGGTATGGCAGGCGTGGGCAAAACGGAGTTGGCACTCCAGTATGCGCGGCAACACCTGAGAGACTATCCAGGCGGACTTTGCTGGGTGTCTGCGCGAACGGCTCAGGTGGGCACCCAGATTCTGGACTTTGCCCGGTTGTATTTCAACCTGACCCCGCCTACAACCATCCCCTTGCTGCAACAAGTTGCATTCTGCTGGCAGCACTGGCCGACCGGGCAGGTACTCCTGCTGCTGGATGATGTCACAGACTATCAACAGGTTGAACCGTTTCTGCCCCCGCTGGAGCCCCGGTTTAAGGTGCTGCTCACCACACGTCGTCAGTTGGGAGCCAGCATCCGCAAACTAACCCTGGATGCCCTGTCACCCGAACTGTCTCTGGCACTCCTGCGATCGCTGGTGGGGCCACAACGCCTCCAGGCAGAAGCCGCGATCGCCGAGCAACTGTGCGATGAATTAGGTGGATTACCGCTGGGGCTAGAACTGGTCGGACGCTACCTGTCTCGCAAGCCGGATCTGTCGTTAGCCAGAATGCAGCAGCGTTTAGCCGAGAAAGGTTTGAGCGATCGCGCCACTCGCGATGCCGAAGCAGAAATGACTGCGCGACTGGGCATTCAGGCCGCATTTGACCTGAGTTGGGAACTGCTGCCCGACGAGGCAAAAATCCTGGGAGGCGTCCTGAGTCTCTTTGCCGCTGCCCCCATTCCCTGGACACTGGTTGAGCGCTGCTATCCCGAACTCGACCCAGACGACCTGGAAGATCTGCGGGATGACTACTGGATGAATCTGCATCTGCTGCAGCGCAAGCAGGAAGGGATCTATCAACTCAACCAACTCATTCGTCGGTTCTTGCAGGCACAATACGATGGTGCTGGCCAACGCGAGGCGATCGGGCAACGGTTTTGTCGCGCGATGGTTGCCCTCGCTGAGCAAATACCAGAGGAATCGACTCGCGATCGGGTGATGGCACTACGACCCGCCATGCCTCACCTGGCAGAAGCCGCAACGACCCTCCATGCCTACTTAAGCGATACCGATCTGATCAAACCCTTTGAAGGACTGGGTCGCTTTTATACGGCTCAAGGGTTCTATGACCAGGCAGAAGACTGGTATAAGCAGTGTCGCACCACCGTAGAACAGCGGTTTGGTACAGAGCATCCCACCGTTGCCACCAGCCTTTGCCATCTGGGCTGGGTCTATCACCTCCAGGGGCGTTATGGTGAAGCCGAACCTCTGTTTGTGTTGGCGCTGGCGCTACGGCAACGACTCCTGGGTGAAGAGCATCTCGATGTTGCCGATAGTTTGAATTACCTGGCGCTGTTGTATCAAGATCAGGGCGAGTATGAGCAAGCAGAACCACTGGCGATGCGATCGCTGGCAATGCGGCAGCAGCTTCTGGGTGAAGAGCATCTCGATGTTGCCGATAGTTTGAATAATCTGGCGCTGCTGTACCAGGATCAGGGACGGTACACAGAAGCCGAAGCGCTGTACACGCAGGCATGGTCGATGCGACAGCGCTTAATGGGCGAGGACTACCCCCGCGTTGCCAGCAGCCTCAACAACCTGGCCTATTGCTACGCGTCTCAAAAGCGCTATGACGAAGCCGAAGCGCTGTACCTCCAGGCAAAAGCAATGTACCAACGGCTTTTGGGCGAAGAACACCCTGACTTTGCCATTAGCCTTAACAACCTGGCTCAGTTATACGACTTGCAGGAACGGTATGCAGAAGCCGAGCCGCTATTTGCCCAGGCGCTGGCAATCAATCAGCGTGTGCTCGGAGAGAACCACCCCAATGTGGCGACCAGCTTGAACAGCCTGGGAGCCGTCTATGATATTCAGGGACGCCACGCAGAAGCCGAACCGCTCTATCTTCAGGCGCTGGAGCTACGGCAACGGTTGCTGGGCGCGGATCATCCCCTGGTCGCAATCAGTCTCAATAACCTGGCAAAGCTGTATGTCGCCCAGAAACGTTATCGAGAAGCCAAACCGCTTTACCCCAGAGCCGTTGCCCTCCTGGAACAACGCCTGGGAGCAGATCATCCCATCACGGTAAAAGTGCGAAGCAACCTGGAAGAATTGCAACGGACAACCAAAAAGCGATCGAAATCTAACTAGGGAATCCACCCTCTCCCGTCACCGCAGTGACAGCATCACACGAATGCGTCTTGCACTAAATAAATTATTCCCAGAGAATTAGACCATTACGTTTCCTGTGTCAGTATGCACGTTTCTAAATTGGGTGCGCTCGTGTTCCTTAGCTTGCTTGCAACAGGCTTAGCCCCTGTAAGTCATAGAGGATCTTCTGTAACGCTTCTGCCTGCGCAGGCGCAAACCCAAACAACGCGTGAGCTTGAAGCAGACCAGTTGTTTGATCAGGGCGTGCAGCAGTATCAACAGAATCAATTTGAGGCGGCTGTCCAATCCTGGCAGCAGGCATTGACGATCGATCGCAGCCTTAAAAACCGTCAACGAGAGGGGATTACCTTAGGCAATCTCGGCAACGCCTATTTGTCTTTAGAGAACTACGGCAAAGCCATTGCTTACCAGCAGCAAAGTTTGGCAATTGCACGGGAGCTTAAAAACCGGCAAGGCGAAAGCGCGGCGCTTGGTGGCCTGGGCAATGCTTATTATGCTCTGGGTGCTGATGATAAGGCTATTGAGGCGTATCAGCAGTCACTCATGATCGCACGCGAGCTAAAAAACCCACAAAGCGAGGAGAGAGCGCTAGACAATCTGGGCAATGTCTACCAGCGGTTGGGAGCTTATGACAAAGCGATTGATGCCTACCAGCAGTCACTCACGATCGCACGAACGTTGAAAGACCCGCGACGCGAGGGGAGAGCGCTAGATAATCTGGGCAATGTCTATCAGCGGATGGGGAAGTACGACCAGGCTGTTCAGTACTTGCAGCAAAGCTTAGCAATGGCGCGGTCGCGGAGCAGTCCTCAAGGCGAGACCAGAGTTTTGAGCAATCTGGGCAGTACTTACTACGCTCTGGGTTACTACAACCAGGCCATTGCTTATTACCAGCAGGCATTAGCGATTGCACGAACCATCAAAAATCAGCAAAGCGAAGAGACTGCCCTCAGCAATTTAGGCAATGCTTATTTTTCTCTGAAAAACTATGCCCAAGCGATCGAGGTTTACCAGCAGTGGACAAAGCTGGCGCAGGCAAGCAACAACCCTCAAAGCAAGTGGTTTTCATTAAATAATCTCGGCTTCGCACTCTATCACTCCGGCCAAGCGGCGGCGGCTGAAAAACCTCTCCTGGATGCCATTGCCATACTCGAAAGCCAGCGAAAAGGACTCAAAGAGGCGGAACAAATTTCCCTACTGGAAACTCGTCGTAATCCCTACATCACGCTTCAGCAGGTGAAGGTTGCGCTTAATAAACCGACCGAAGCGCTGGAGATTGCTGAGCAGGGCCGTGCCCGGACGTTTGTCGAGCAACTGTGCAAGCGTTTTTCACCCGTCCAGACCACCTTTATTTGTACGTATATTCCATCCATTAAGCTTCCCCAAATGCAGCAAGTGGCTCGCATGCAAGGGGCTACCCTGGTAGAGTACGCCATCATTCCGGGGGGCCGTCCCTCGCTTTATATTTGGGTAGTACAGCCATCGGGTGAGGTGAGTTTTCGCCAAACGCCGCTGAAGATTTTGGATGCCTCCTTCAACTTTCCAGTTTCTGCGGATGACCGAGGTGGCACAGCAACAGCCCTTGCGGAGGTGATTCGGGGCACCCTCGATACGCTGGGCGCGATCGGCCGTAATGCGCCACCGTCTCCTCGCGCCGATCAGACAGCAGAGACAAAGCGGCTGAAGGATCTGTACCAGCAGTTGATTGCCCCGATCGCAAACCAATTGCCCACAGATCCAGAGCAGCCAGTGATCTTTATTCCCCAGGGTCCTTTATTTCAGGTTCCTTTTGCGGCATTGCAAGATGATCAGAGTCGTGCCCTCATTGAGCAACACACCATTGTGAGTGCCCCATCCATTCAAGCCCTGTCGGTGATCAGTCAGTCTCCAGCAGGCACAAGACGACCGGCAACGAGTAAAGTAGCGGGCAAGAGCCGTAACGTCCTGGTTGTTGGCAACCCATCGGTTTCCAGTGTTGTGCTGGGGCCCGGAAAGGAACCTCAAGCATTACCGCCCCTTCCTGGTTCAGAACGCGAAGCAAAACAGATTGCGGCGTTGCTTAACACTCAGCCGCTCCTGGGTAAAGCCGCCACCAAAGCAGCCGTACTACCGCGACTGGCAAATGCAAATATCATTCATTTAGCAACGCATGGGTTTCTCGATGATGTGAAAGGGGTGGGTATTCCTGGCGCGATCGCCCTCACCCCAACCAAGAACCCATCCGACAACGGCTTGCTCACGGCCGATGAGATCCTGACGCAAAAATTACAGGCAGACCTGGTGGTGCTGAGCGCCTGCGATAGTGGACGAGGTAGAATTACCGGGGATGGAGTGATTGGCTTATCACGAGCGTTTCTAACGGTGGGTGCTTCGAGTGTGGTGGTGTCGTTATGGAAAGTGCCGGATGTTGCGACAGCCGCCTTGATGAAGGAGTTTTATCAGCAGTGGCAAGGCAACCAAACGTTAGGGAAAGCAAGGGCCTTGCGTCAGGCCATTTTGAAGACCAAGAAGGAATACCCCGATCCCCTCTCCTGGTCAGCGTTTACCCTCATTGGGCTGCCCAAGTAAGTTTGAGGCACCCAAGAAAGCCCTTCCCTTACTTCTCTGTCATCATCCATGACCCGTCCCAATCATCAGGTGGTGGATTATTGAGCCAGTATTGGCAACGCTCCAGATGAAGATTGGCCGACTTATCGTTTTTATCCAGTTCTAGTACCATGCCAAACGCCCCCATTGCGAGGGGAAACTTGCGTTCGCGATAGTATTTCAGCCCAGTGCTGTAGTGTTCAATAATTTGCTTGGTGATGTCAGGGATCGGCTCCGACTGGAGACCAACCAGTTCATAGACGGCAACGGGACGGTTCTTCCCCTTGACCTTGATATAATCAAGTTCGCGAGTCCAAATGCGATCGGCGCAAGGCTTGTATGTATTCTCACTAATGACGATATCGGTGCCATATTGCTTGCTGGCGCTTTCTAGACGTGCGCCCAGGTTCACTCCATCGCCGATCGCGGTAAACTCCATCCGCTTGCTGGAACCAATGTTGCCACTGATGACGCTATCGGAGTTAATGCCAATGCCGATCTTGATGGGTGGTTGATGGTTGGACGTGCGCTCAGCGTTGAAGATAGTCAAGCGGCGGCGCATTTCAATGGCGGTTTGCACAGCCATCCAGGCGTGGTCATCGAGTGGCAGAGGGGAGCCGAAGACCGCCATAATGGCATCGCCAATGTACTTGTCTAGAGTGCCTTTGTGCTGAAAGACAGCATCCACCATTGATTCAAAATACTTGTTCAGCATTTCTACCACCGCTTCTGCTTCCAGGCTTTCGGTTAGCGTGGTGTAGCTGCGAATGTCAGAGAAGAGAACAGTAACATCCTTACGATCGCCCCCCATTTTGGCAGCATCGGGATTCTCCAAAAGCTGTTCTGCTAGCTCCTGGGTCATATAGCGATACATCGTACTTTTCAGCCGTTTTTCATCGCTGATGTCTTCCATCACGACCAATGCGCCGGAGACCTGGGTGCTGTCTTTAGCATCCGCGATCGTATTGATGGAAAGATTAACACTGTGCTGCTCTAGACCCTGATAGGGCTGTAATAGCTGGTCGGGATAGTACTGCTGACGACTTTTTTCGTCTTTGGCCGCCAGTCCCAGATCAAACCATTTGGTGAAATCGCCTTTCTCAATTTTGATCAGGTCGCTAACGCTTTTGCCTTCAAGCGCTTCGTCATCATTTAGTCCCAACAGTTTCTTGGCGCTTTCGTTGGCTGCGATGATAGTCCCGTTTTTGTCGGTTGAAATCACGCCGTTGCTCAGCGATCGCAGAATGTCTCGCTGCATCTGCTCTTGCTGCTTCACCGTCTCGAACAGCTTGGCATTTTGAAGCGCGACACCCGCCTGAATGTTAAACGCCTGCATAAACTCCTGATCGTTACGGTTAAAGCTGGCACGCCAGCAGTCAGGCGCTTCGGGATAATGGGCGGGATCATAGGGAGGGTAGTCACCCTGCTTCTTCTTATTGATCAGTTGCGTGACGCCAATCAGTTCGCCATCGGCGTTAAAGACCGGCATACAGAGAATACTGCACGTCCGATAGCCCGTTTTTTTATCGGTTTCTTTCGACGTTTGCGAATTGGGGTCGTCGTAGAGGTCAAACGGAATGATCACGGGTTCGCCTGTGGTCGCGACCTGTCCCGCGAAGCCTGCCCCCATTGGAATCCGGAGTTCTTGCAGCACACCGTTGATCGGAATCTTCGTCCAAAGCTGGTTGCGATCGCGGTCTACAAGCCACAGGGTACTGCGGTCTGCCTGCATCAGTTCCTGCGCCTCATCCATCACCTTTTTCAGAGTCTCTTGCAGGTCAAGACTGCTTTGGCTGAGGGATTTAGTTGCCTTCATCAAGGCTGAAGCGGCACGCTGTTGTTGGGTGGCCCGGTAGAACGATCGCGACGATTCGATAATGAGCCGAATAGAAGGCGCGAATTCTTCAAAGACTTCCTCATCTTTGTGGGTAAAACCGCTGCGATCGATCTTCTCTTCCAGGGGCGCATGGGGATCAAGATCTTGCTTGAGTTTGTTAATCAACTGCACAACCGCAACGAGCTTGCCAGACTCATCCAAGAGCGGCATCGCCAGCATGGTGTAGGTGCGGTAATGATTTTTTTCGTCAAACTTTCGTGCCGCTTCCGATCGATGGTCGTCGTAAAAGTCGTAGGGAATATTGACAACTTCGAGCTTGGTCGCCACTTCGCCTGCGATCCCCACCGTTGCCGGTAAGCGTAACTCCAGATTATGGCCCCGTTCGTCTTTAGCCACGATCGCCCAAAGTTCGTTTTTATCCTCGTCCAGAAGATAAATGGTGGCACGATCGGCGTTGAGTAACTCACTTGTCTTGAGTGTGATCGAGCGCAGCATCTCCTCTAAGATGGCGTCAAACCCTTGCGCATCCAGCAAATTGTCCAGCATGGACAGGGTTTGATGAACGACCTGGAGCTTCTGCTCAACATCCGTAACGACTTCTTTGAACTTGTCTTTTGTTAGAGGCGCGAGAAAGGCACCAAAGCTGCCCTTACTTGTGACAAGTGCACCACCTGTAGGGTTGTGCTGCCCCGTTTCTAAGAGCTCTAGTGAATGGTTCCCACGATGCCCAGGATCCTCTTCGTGTGCGGAATCAGCCGCACGTTCGCGATCGTGACTCGAGGGATGGTCGATCGCGACTTCACCCATGACCGCCTCTGACGAGGTCGCAATAATCTCGACCTCGTGGTGAGCCACAACATCAATGGTATTGCCGTGATTGGGATCGGGCAGATGCGGCGATGGAGCTTTCATAGATACCAACTAAGGACTAGAAACGAAAACGGTTACTCAGTGGTAATGTGAGCTTTGCATGGGAGATAGTGCCGTATCGAGACGGATCGTATCTGCTGTTGCTAACGTCTTTGATCTCCCAAATCTAGGACGATTCTGGCACTATTACCTGAGAATGTGTGACGGTCGCTTACTTTATCTTGCCACCGCTGCAGGAGGCTCTCCTGTCAGAATGCCCACGATTGGCCGATTTTGCTCTTTGAGTGAAACAAAAGACTGTATCTATCTTCTATTCTGGCAGTCATCGAAGCAAGCGTCCCTCCGCAGAATCGTAATGAGGGGCAGAAACCAGGAATTAGGAGGTAGACGTAGGAGCAAGGAGAATCGTTCATGAGTCGTTGTTATGGAGCAAGCTGAATGCTAACCGCTGACCACGAGGCCATTCAACTCAAACCGCAAGACCTTATTTGCCGCTTCGCTCCTTCGGTAATCCTGCCAGTAGTGGTGGTAGTCTCATCAACGTCAGGGCATGACGATCGCTGTATATTGGCAATTGTAAGCATCCTTCAGTGGGAGACAGGTTAAGATGCAAAGCCCCGAAGTATTTGATACTGATAAACGCAAACTACTGTCGGCGTTAAGCCACGGGTCAATCTTCTTTAGCGGTTTAATTGTTTCGGTTGCGATCCCGATCGCGATTTCACTGATCTCCGACGATCCAGTTGTAAAAGACAATGCGAAAGAAGCCATTAACTTTCATTTCAACGTGTGGCTGTATGGTTTGATCCTCATTCCACTATCGTTTATCACGCTTGGCCTGGCAGGGGGCATCTGGTGGTTGGTGCACTGGGGCTTGACCATTTGGGCTGTGAGTCATAGCCTCAGCAAACCTGACCAACCTTTCCGTTACCCTTTTATCTTCCGTCTTCTCTAGGCACCGCTGCTGATTTTTGATTCCAAGAAAGCGGTAAAACATCAGGAGATCAGTGCACCTAAAATAAATTGCCCCTCAGGTGAAGTACCGAGGGGCAGTGGAGACAGTTAAACGCTTACTGACAGTTTTACGGGCTTGTAGAGCAACCAGTTCTCTGAATGTGACGGTTTTTGCAGTGTCCTTAATTAAAGAAATTGCAAAGACGCTTTGAGGCGTAGCAAAAATGGTAACCGCAAGATGCATGAGGTAAAGCGGCTCTACGATCAGCCTATCCTCATGCACGCACTCAAGCAGCCGATCGGCTGCTTTTTTCACACGCTTCAATCGGCGGCAGTCCAACTGCGGGCAGGATGGCAATGAAAAGAGTGAAGGTGAGCATGCGAGATGAGGAAACTTTCGCACAGTCCGACTATCCACCATTCACCATTCTTCACTTCACCGCACGACCTCATCATCCAGAGCTTCAAAGAGTGCAATGAGAATCACATTGGAAAACAAAAAGCCTTCTGGGTCAGTCAAGCGCAACCGTCCACACCTGGGGAGAGCGATCGATGGTAGGGGTTTTTGCGTCGTCTGATCAGACTGAGTTGGATCAGAAACCATGACCCAACCGTTGCCGTAGAACGGCTGTAAACAGCTCCAAACGCGCTCGCACATCGGAAGGCCGAATTGTTCAATCAGTGCTGGGATACTCAATCCTTCTGCTAACCGCAGACCCAGCATCAACGTGTCGAGAAGACGATCCGGGATGGAGTGTAGGGTGTAGGGTGTAGGGTCGGGGAAGCCAATGTTGCGCTCTTTGCCTTGTGTTTCTTTACGTTGAGTTAATTCTGGCTCCTGGTTCCTGCCTTCTAACTCCCGATGCTCGACCTTCTGCCTTCTGCCTTCTGCCTTCTGCCTTTCCTCCACCCATTCATAGTACTCACGCGTTTTTCGCGGTCGACAAAAGCGGTCAAGCTCCAGGTAACTCGTTGCGCCCATGCCGAACCCGTAGAACGATCGATTTTCCCAATAAACGCGATTATGGCAGCACTGGTAGCCTGGTTTCGCGTAATTAGAAATCTCGTAATGGTCGTAACCAGCGGCAGTCAGTAACCGTTGCGCCAAACGATACATCTCAGCCGTTGTTTCATCAGAAGGAAGGGGCTGCATTCCTGGTTTATACTGCCGCCCAAAAGCAGTTACAGGTTCAATGGTGAGGTCATAGCAGGAAAGATGGGGAGGCTCAAGGGCGATCGCCTTCTCCAGTGATTCTTGCCAATCGTTGAGCGCTTGGTGGGGCAAACCAGAAATTAAATCCAGGCTGAAATTCTCAAAGCCAGCTTGCCGCACCCACTCTACTGCCTGATAGACATCAGCGACGGTGTGCGATCGCCCACAGGCTTGCAATAACGCTGGTTGAAACGCCTGGACGCCAAGACTGACCCGGTTGATGCCTGCGGCTCGATAGCCCTTCAGTTGCGCGAGATCAAACGTGCCGGGGTCAATCTCCATCGATAGCTCAGCATCTGGCGCAATGCCAAACTGCTGCTCTAGCGTCATCAAAATCTGCCTAAGTTGCTCAACAGCTAATAAAGAGGGCGTCCCGCCCCCAAAGAAGACGGTTTGCAGCGGTTTCTCAAACGATGGTGTCGTGCAGATTTCCTGGCAAAGTATCTCAACATAGCGGCCGATCGTTCCAGAGTTGCTGCCTGTAAGGGGTTCTGAAACACCATCCTGTCGAGCCGTTGGGAGCCTGTCGCCCACTACCGAGACTGCAAAATCGCAGTAAAAACAGCGCCGACGGCAGAAGGGAATGTGGAGATAGGCAGCGGTTGGATCATCGCTCCGTATGCGATCGTTCAGGTTAAGTGTTCGCTCAGAATCTGCCTTAGACAAAAGCATTACAAGTACGGGGAGTATAATGAAACCATGCCGCCTGACTGCCACGCCAGTTGAATCGCTGAATCCCTTTTGCGGCCTTTATGGTCAAAACCTTCTCGCTGGCTCGACATCCAGATCGGTAGATTCCCGACACTATGTTTGGAATCAGTTCCCCAATCAACCTGAGCTTATGCTTGACGCCATTATTATCCTTTCATTTATCCTAGCAGGGGCGGGGATCGGTTTTAACGGTATCCAGGAGCTGCCCATTAGTGTGCTGCAACAGGTCAGTAACGAAAATGGGCTGCAGTGGGTTACCGCTGGTTTTGGAGCCCTCATTGGTCTCGCAGTTGGGCTGATTGTGCAAACAGCCTACCGTCGCTTCGAGCGTCGGTTTCGCGCGTTGCCAGCCGATGTACTGTTAAGTCGTGCGGTTGGGCTGGTGATTGGGCTGCTTGTCGCAAACCTAATGCTGGCACCGATTTTCCTGCTCCCCATTCCACCAGAATTCTCCTTCCTGAAACCGCTTACGGCTGTGCTAGGGAGTATTCTTTTCTCCTTCTCCGGTATCACGCTGGCCGATACTCATGGCCGAACACTATTGCGACTGATTAATCCGAATACCGTCGAAACAACGCTGCTGGCAGAAGGCACGTTAAAACCGGCATCGACTAAAGTGCTCGATACAAGCTGCATTATCGACGGTCGCATTGAAGAACTCTTAGGAACTGGCTTTTTGGAGGGACAACTTCTGGTTCCTCAGTTTGTGTTGGCAGAGTTACAGCAGGTTGCCGATGCCTCAAACGACATCAAGCGAGTGCGTGGGCGGCGCGGACTGGATATTCTCAATCGCATGAAGGTAGCCTATCCCGATCGCATCATCATCCATTCCGCTGACTACGACGATGTGCCGACAGTAGACGCCAAACTCGTCCGTCTCGTGCAGGAAATCAACGGCACCTTGCTGACCAATGATTACAACCTGAATAAGGTTGCTACTGTGCAGCGTGTGCCCGTTTTGAACGTAAACGACCTGACCCAAGCAGTGCGTCCGTCTTACCTCCCCGGCGATAGCCTGGATCTAAAAATCCTTAAAGAAGGGAAAGAACCGACTCAAGGGGTCGGTTATCTGGATGACGGCACAATGGTGGTGGTTGAAGAAGGTCGAAGCTACGTTGGTGGCGAGTTGCAGGTGATTGTCACGAGCGCTCTACAGACGTCAGCCGGGCGGATGATTTTTGCTCGACCAAAGGCATCGATGCTGACGACTTGATGGGACTGTATGACGCGATCGCGCCAAAAGACCTGTTCTTTCTGCAAACAAACGGCGTCCACTCTTTACCGCGTGCAATATGATGCATCCAGCGAGTGGGTTTTTGCTTGCCCAGAATGCTGGACAACCATCAGCCAGAGCAATCCCTTTTACACCTACGGCGGCACCTGGAAAGCGAAAAAGCGCGATTAGGCGTGGGGCTGTTTGCTTACTGCAACGTGGTTTTAGACACAATACGCGTCTTCTTGCGATCGCCCTCCGATAGTTCCTCACCGGCCTGAAGCTTGGTGGCATTGGCTTGCAGTACCGTAGCGGCTCCCTGATCGCCCATCTGTAGGGCCGTTTTGGCAGCCGTTTGAAGCATGGTAGCCGCACCCGTACGATCTCCCTGCTGAAGTTTGGTTTCAGCAATCTGGGTTTGGCGATACTTCGCTAGTGCCAAGATGTGTTGCTGGACTTCAGCATCGATTGCAGGCTGATACGGCGACAGCACGTTCGCCACAACCGCAATTTGCTCCGAAAGCAACCCTTCTTTGCTATAAGCGGGATCGTCGTAGCGCACTTGCACCTGCGCGATCGGCTGTTCGCCCGGAGGCAAATTGGAGAGATAAAGGTTGGTCAACACCACTCTAGGCGCATCGATCATGAGATCGCCTAGGCGCACTAAAGCATGACCAGCGTCTTGCTGCACGGGTAACTCGATCGTGTCAGGCGCAACCTGGGCAATGGGCTTCATTTCGGCCAGTCTGACATTGGGCGCTAAAGACAGCAGCAGATGAGCATTCGTCAGCCCCACCGACTGAATTCGGCTAAACAGGCGATCGAATTCAGCCACGGCCTGCTCAGGATATTGGATGAAGGACAACGTGCCACCGCCCGCATCAGCAATTTTCTCCAGCACATCCTGATTCCAGCCATCGCTAAAGCCCAACGTGTTGAGCGTGAGATTATAATCCGTTGCAAGTTTTGCCAGTTTCAAACAGCGATCGTTGTCGCCGTGCTCGTTTTCACCATCCGTCAGCAAAAACGCCTGCGAGATCGTATCTTTTTTGCCTTTTGCCAGTTCCTCGATGCCAAGCCGCAGTCCTTCATCGATCGCGGTGCCACCAGCCGCCTTCAGCTGGTTGATTTGCAACTTCACGCTGGCAGGGTTGTCAATCACCTGATTTGGCACCAGCACCTTAGCCTTGTGGTCAAATGCCACCAGCGTCATGCGATCGCCGGGCGAAAGCCGATCCACAATGCGGAGTGCTGCTTGCTTGACCGTATCCATCGCTCGCCCGCCCATCGAGCCACTGTGGTCAAGGATCAAACACAAGTTCAGCGGGACACTGCGACCCATCGCTTCTTCGATCGCCGCGATCGAAACTGAAAGCTGACGCTGGCTCGTCGCTTGAGCCGCATCCACATTCGCATCGTTTAAAACAGCGTGCAAACCAACCTTCATAGCATGAAGCTCCTGGTACAAAAGGCAAACAGCGTACGCCTATTAATACTCAGCATAGGCGAAAGTGAAAAGGGATTTAGAAGAGTTGTTGCATCTTGACGGTCAATGCGTATGGCGAGAAGCAAATTGGCTGCCAAAACGCTTGAAACAACACCGAACGTTTCAGTATGACGAGACAAAATGCTTCTTCGCTTTCTTTGGCTCCTTACCCCTTCGGTCTCTTCCTCTCCACAGGGCCAACTGTCACGCTAGTATGGATAGACAATGCCGTTGTTTTCAGTCGTCTCGCTGCAAACAAGACATCGTTCAGGTAAATCGTTTCAGGCGACCTTGCTATGACACCTATTCGTGCTGCTCAATCTCAATACTACGGAGACGCATACTATCGCAAGCCACCTCCCGATCTGCCTTCTTTGCTGCTGAAGGAACGGATTGTTTATCTCGGTGGGCCACTGCACTCATTAGATGACGCCAAGCGGCAGGGTCAAGACTTCACTCGCTTGATCATCGCTCAATTACTCTATCTACAGTTTGATAATCCAGAGAAGCCCATTTACTTCTACATCAATTCCACGGGCACCTCGTGGTACAGCGGTGAAACGATCGGGTTTGACACCGAAGCGTTTGCTGTGTGTGACACGTTGAACTACATCAAACCGCCTGTGCATACCATCTGCATCGGCCAAGCTGTGGGCGCAGCAGCCATGATTCTGTCATCAGGCACTAAAGGGTTTCGTACCAGTTTGCCCAATGCCACCATCGTCCTTAATCAACCTCGTGCCGGTGCACAGGGACAAGCGACTGACATTCAAATTCGGGCAAAGGAAGTCCTGGAAAATCGAGCGGCAATCCTGGATATTTTGGCAAAGAATACAGGACAACCGGTCGAAAAAATCGCTAAAGATACCGATCGCACCTTTTATCTCACCCCTGAAGAGGCCAAAGACTACGGGCTGATTGATCGAGTGTTAGAAAGCGCTAAGGAACTTCCCAAGGCTGTGCCAGCCCTTGCTTAGGCTACGGAATCGCTGCCATCCTTTCCCTGACAAAATTCTATGTACGTTCCACACCGCCTTCCGGGCAGCAACTATGTGCAGTGGGTTGATCTCTACACCCGCTTGGCATATGAGCGCATTATCTTTCTCGACCAAGCGATCGATGATGGTTTAGCGAACAACGTCATTGCCTTGATGCTTTATCTAGACTCTGACGACCCAAGCAAGCCCATCTATCTCTACATCAACTCTCCTGGCGACATGCGCGCGGGTACAGGGATGTCGATGGCGGCCAGTATGTCCATCTACGATACGATGCAGCACATCAAATCACCTGTACACACGATCTGTCTAGGACAGGCGGGTGGTACGGCTGCGATGCTACTTGCCGCTGGCACGAAGGGGTCACGCACCAGTTTGCCAAACGCAGAGATCGTGCTCACGCCCCTTTACTTGCGCACCCGCGGACAGGCAACTGACCTGCAAATTGATACTCAAAAAGTCCTGAGCGATCGCGCAGCCATGCTGAACATTCTTGCTCAAAGCACCGGGCAAACCCCCGGAAAGATCGCCAAGGATATGGATCGACGCTTTTACCTGACAGCGCAGGAAGCACAGGAGTACGGTTTGATTGATCGCGTATTAGACAGTGCTACTCAGCTACCCAAAGCAGTAACCGCCACATTTTAGACGATCGTCTTTTGTCCTTCATTCCCCCTTCTATCCTATGCCTATCGGTATTCCACAGGTTCCTTATCGTCTTCCAGGTAGTCCTGTTGAAGAGTGGATTGGTATCTACCAACGCCTCAGCCTGGAGCGCATCATCTTCCTTAGCCAGGAAGTAGACGATGGCATCGCCAATGCGATCGTGGCTTCCATGCTCTACCTCGACTCGGAAGATTCGAGCAAACCCATCTACCTGTATATCAACTCCCCCGGTGGCTCTGTCACGGCTGGCATGGCCATCTATGACACCATGCAGCACATCAAGTCAGAAGTGATCACCATTTGTGTCGGCCTGGCAGCTTCGATGGGAGCATTTTTATTGACAGCAGGCAGTAAAGGCAAGCGACTGGCACTGCCCCACTCCCGCATCATGATTCACCAACCGCTGGGCGGTACGGGCCGTCAGCAAGCATCCGATATTGAGATTGAAGCGCGGCAAATTCTCCGGGTTCGCCAGAAGCTGAATGAGTTGATGGCGTACCATACAGGTAAAACCATCGAGCAGATACAAAAGGATACCGATCGCGATTACTTCATGTCCGCAGAAGAAGCGCAAAATTATGGCTTAATTGACCGTGTGATCGTCGATCAGGCAAGCTAAAGCGCGAATGGATAGGACTGACGCCTTTCCAGCGCGATGTCTTGTAGCTTCTACCTTGTAGCTTCTACAGAGATCTACTCAGGATACCGTTGCGTCAGTCCTACCGATTTAGGTACTTCACGCCAACCGATCGTGTTTAATCTTGCGGCAGAATAGTGACAACTTTTGCCCCTTGTGATGGCAATGAACCTTGCAGAGTGTTATCAAATATTGGGGTTAAAGTCTGGCGCATCGTTCGATGAGATCAAGGCATCCTACCGTCGGCTAGTAAGGCAGTACCATCCAGATGTCAATCCAGGCGATCAGCGAGCGAAGGAAAAGTTTATTGAGCTAACCGAGGCATACAAAATCCTACTTTCTAGCGTTGGTAGTGCAGAACCATCACCAGACGGCAGCCAAGCCGTTGGAGCAAAAGCAACGCCGCCCTCAAGTTCCAGCAAAACACGTATTACCCGTAAGGCGCCCACGATTCAGTTCACTAATCTATCGCCTTTAGAGCAACAGCTCAAAGCAAGTTCTTACCAGCAGCTCCAGCAGATGCTAAAGGAACATCGCTTTCCCAGAGCGATCGCGTTGATTGAAGGCTTGGCACGACGCCTTCCAGAAGACTCAGAGGTCAAACAATGGCAGGCAATTGCTTACCAACGCTGGGGACGGCAACTCATTCAGGAGAGACAATTTGATAAAGCAAGAATTTATTTGAAGAAAGCTTTACGCACGGATCCCCATAATCGTTCTCTTTGGGCAGAGGTAGAACGAGATTTCCGCTACATGGAACAGCTTTTCTAGACTTTAAAGTTTTAGAAAGCTATCAGGCTAGACGTTGATGTGTTGCTGAATCGCTTTAAGGGCAACGGTGGGGGCAGTTGCTGCTAAAGACAAACAACGGCTTCAATGCAGATTTTTTTTCTTTGAAAGCACTATGTCCCTGTGCAGGGCAATCGCGGTGCAACCATCCTTACCCTAAAAATTGGCCTTATGCGTGCATTTTTCAAGGTACTTTGATACCATATACTTAGTGGGATTCATCCATTTGGGGGATTCCAGTCAAGAAACTGTTTTTGTAAATCTTTTTGTCTTGGCTGATTTTTAGATTGAGCGCATCCCGAAAAACGTTTCTAGAGCTTTATTAGGATTACTGGTCGCATTTAATACGCTTACTAGGCAGCTTCTACGTTGTGTTGATACAAGCGCCCAAGGCGTTTGAGTTGCATTTTTTGCTAAGTCAACAACCATTGGTTGCTTCATCCATCTGAAAGCTATAGGGTTTTCTGAGTGATTGCTGTTTCATCCCGTCCTGTCAAACGCCACTGGAACACGATTAGCTTTGCCTCTACGCTCTACCTCATTCCAATTCTGGATTTGTTGCTAGAGGAGATTCCACACCGTTGGAAAGCAGAGATTCGGCTAGGGCTACAAGAAGCCTTAGTAAACGCTGCAAAGCACGGCAATGCTTTAGACCCTAGTAAAACAGTACTGGTTCGATTTTCGGTCGTTGCAAATCAGCATTGGTGGGTCATTTCTGACCAAGGGTCTGGTTTTCAGACTCCTGATATATCGATGAATGCGCTTGAAGAAGCATTGCCGTGCGAAGAGCAAGAGTGTGGTCGCGGCATGTACCTTCTTCACCAGATTTTTGACCAGGTGCAATGGAACCATCAAGGGACAGAATTAAGGCTCTGCAAGTGCGTCAGAAGTCCCTATCGCCTGCCCTTATTGACCTAAGCTGGCTGAAACAGCGCCTGCATTAACCTGGATTCACCCAGCAGTTTGTTTTAGGCTCAGCTAGATCTTGCCTTACAAATGATGTAAATCGCTCTCGCTTGTGTCCTCAACAAAGTGGTAGGGCGGAAGGGCGTCCTCCAGGGTGATTTGCCACTCAGGATGTTGCTTTTGTAAGGTGTGAACCACTTGGCGAAGCTGCGGTTCACGATCGCGCTCAAGCAGAAGAAAAGCCGTTTTGCTGTCTGCTTGATCACCACTGAAACAGTAGGAGGAAGCGACTTGAGCAATCACCTGCCTAATCCGCTCCAGGGCTGCCTGTTGCTGCTGTCGATGCAGTTGCTGCGTTTGATACTGTCGCTTCTTAGCAAGGAAATAGTCTTTACCTGTGGTCTCTGGTGCAATGCCGGTTGCCGGTAAATCCAGGGGCATGAGCTTGAGCGTATATTCAGCTTTTCCTTCCAGTTGAGCCAGCTTGCTGAGATAAGTTTGCTGCTGTGCGTTGAGGTGCGCTTGCAGGCCATCCAGCGAGCTAAAGCTAGTGCCAAAACGCAAGGGCAGGATGGTCGTTTGGAGGAAGAGATTGCGGATTACACGATCGTGCGCTAAAACGGCTTGCACAAGCAGCGCATCATCTTGCTGAAGGCTATCCAGCAAGATAGCAGGTTCAATCAATGCCATGAGTTGTCCAGCCTCAACGGTTTGAATGTCACCAACCATACCGTGCGGCAGCTTTAAGGGTGTTAGGGGTGTTTTACAAAAAGCGTAGGTATACATCAGGGTCAATCAGGCACAAAGGCAAGGCTCACAGACAGCTCCATTGTGCCAGACTGCCAGTCTTGCTCAACGTCCTCAAGCCATACGATCGAGATACCCTTGTTCAACAGTCTGTACTCAGCCACAGCCGCATCAAGCTGCTCTTGCAAATAAGCGGTGAGTGCACCAATCGAGGTTGGCTGGGGACTAGCAAGCGCATTGGTTTGAACGATCGTACTGCTGTCAAGTGCTGTCCTATCTACCGGCAACGATCGCCCTGTTGATAAATCAATGCAGTAGTCAACATCGGTTGCTTTTAGATGTAAAGCAGCCAGTAAGCGCAGCGTGCCCTGTTGCCAGTTAGTCCCAGGCTGGAGTACCTGCGCAGGCACGCCTCCTACGAGCTGCATGATTTCGTACGTGCTGCTGGTTAAAGACCAGAGCAGTTTGGGTACGAGCTCATCCATCAGCAGCATGGGTTGGAGAAGATTCATGCCAGAAGCGTTGGGATGATCACAACTGGCGATCGCTGTTTGCACAATGAGCGCCAACTGAGCCTCTTCGTCATCCGCCAACGACTGGCGTTGTAGGTGCAGCAATCCCTGCTCAAGCTGCTGCTGCCTCAGGCTTTGGATGTAAGGCTCTAAAGGGTCGGCGTCAATCACACGGACTAGCGTCGTTGAGCGCAGCGATCGACCAAACGGGTTGACCACAGAGACCTGAGTTTTAGATAGTCGATCGGTCATCCCATAAGCTGCAGTGACGGAACCTTGTGAAGCGTTGTTTGGCCGGAGACCGATCGACTCATCCATCAGTTCCGCTTCAATCAATTCTGGGTGCCAGTACGCCCCTTCGCCGCTAGAAGCATTGAGAGCCTGGGCACTAAAGGTAAACCCAAACCGCAGTCGCAGTAAACCTGTTTGCCAGGCAGTTCCGGGCTGCAATAGGTCTACCGGGATACCGTGAAGCAAGGGCTTCAGCCCAGGCACATCGGTTTGCAAGCTCCTTAGAAGAGCCTGAAGCTGATGCTGCACCTGACACAGCGAATCATTATTGGTAGAAACACACCGAATCGGTAGTGCGAACTCATCCGATTGAACGATCGCGGTTGGCTCCAATAGATTTTCAGCCGGATAGCCCGTTGCCAGATCGAAGGCCCACCTGACTGTCGGTGTTTCTGCCTCAAGCATGACTACAAGCCTCAACATGCCACTCGCCCAATCATCGCCCGTTCGAGAGCACGTGCTCCTGATGCCTTCAATCAAATGCATGGTGCTGTAAGAGCTCCGAGCAAGACTCCAAAGCAGAGAGGGAATCAGAGCATCGATCGTGATCAAAGTTTGAGCGGCAGGGGGAGGACAGCTCAAAGGCATTTGAGATGGCTCCCGAACAGTGGACTCGCCTGTCGTTTCTAGCCGCTTCTCTTCGCGTAAGGCGTCCAGCACATCGTAGGCTTCTTCACTGACGTAAGGACTCAATGTTTCAAGCCTTTGTAGGTCGTCAGCCATTGTCCCAGAGGCGTTTTCTAAAGGTGCAAGCGGAGACGATCTCAATGTCTCGATCATGGCAACTAAGCGCTGCATAGGTGCCAAGAGGTTGTCGGACAGCACGGGGGACGCGATCAACGGTTGGCACGCGAGAGGGTTCACAAATTGAAGCACCGTCTGGTGCACCGTTTCCCAGGCAAAGGGAGGCAAGTCCGCTGGCTTGGCGCTACTGGCAGGAGCCTCATGCGGTGAAACAAGTAAGGAACGAGAACGGTTGGGCATAACGACCATCGCTAGCGGTTTCAAGACGGTTATGGTAAGAGTGCCCATTCCCGAGGCTAGCAGCGAAAGCAGCACGCGATTCTTCGTGGAGATTTGTAAACAGAGTGGATGTTCGAGTTGAGTGGTCAGAATCAATCGCTTCTAGACTTGAACTAGCGATCCGAACAGCAAGTCTTCTAAGCGTTGATCGCCCACACAGCTACCAGAATGCTCAGCGCAACTTACAATCTTGAGTAGGCGGGTCATCTTTCATCACAACCATGAGCGCCTTCAACGATTCACTTTGATCGCAACATGCCCTTCCTCCATTTTTGTGTCGTGCCTCTCATTGACTTGCCGATCGCTTTTCAATTTACGTCTCCAGGTCCGATGCTGGTGGACTGGGGTCCTTTTTCCATTCGTTGGTACGGCTTTTTGATCGCATCGGCAGTGCTTATTGGTGTAACCCTCTCCCAGTGGTTAGCCAGCCGTCGCGGCGTCAACCCAGACCTCCTCAGCGACTTAGCACTGTGGTTAGTCATCGCAGCCATTCCCAGCGCAAGGCTTTACTATGTTGCGTTTCAGTGGCAGGAGTATGCTCAACATCCTGACCAGATTATTGCCATTTGGAAAGGTGGCATCGCCATTCATGGCGCTATTTTAGGGGGACTAGCTGCGAGTGTGCTCTTTGCTCGCCTTCGGCATGTGCCGTTCTGGCAGTTGGCAGACTTGGTTGCTCCAGCGCTGATTTTGGGACAGGCGATCGGTCGATGGGGTAATTTCTTTAATTCAGAAGCCTTTGGTCGCCCCACAGATTTACCCTGGAAGCTGTTCATCCCGTTAGAGCGCCGTCCACCTGGCTATGAAGGGTTTGAGTACTTTCACCCCACGTTTCTCTACGAATCACTTTGGAATTTGATGGTTTTTGGGCTTTTGATCGCACTCTTCTTCTGGGGGTTAAAAGCAACCTCCCGGCTGAAGGTTGGCACCCTTTTTCTGGTTTATCTTGTGGCTTATAGCTGTGGTCGTCTTTGGATTGAGGGATTGCGTACCGACAGTTTAATGCTGGGGCCTTTACGCATTGCGCAGGTGGTGAGTTTGACTCAAATTGCGATCGGGCTGCTGGGCTTAGTCTGGTTGTATGTTCTCGATCGATCGCTCCCCGATGTAGTGTCACCCCAAAGGCAAAATGCATCCAAAGCATCGCATCAGCCGAATCGCACACCGTAGGTACCGTGTTCTGATTTGAAATGAAAAAAAACACCCTAGAGCCAAAGGCTCCAGGGCGAAATCAGGGTGCATCTACCACTCTATTCTTCTGAGATAGCGCCTCCCGTCCGGAGAAAATGAAAACCTGCTCTCATTAATTCCTTACTGCGTGATTCATCAACCGAACCAGCAACGATTACCGCCGTTACAACCTGCTGTGTACATTGTGGGAGCTGGACCAGGCGATCCCGATCTACTAACCGTCAAAGCCCAACGGCTTCTGTCACAAGCAGATGTCGTTTTGTTTGCTGATTCACTGGTGCCCGAACAGCTTCTGCAAAGCGTACGTCCCACAGCTGAAATCATCCGCACCGCCGATAAAACCTTAGAAGAAATGTTGCCACTGATGGTGGCGCGGGTACAGGCAGGGTGTGCCGTCGTCCGTCTGCATTCAGGTGACCCCAGCCTCTATAGCGCTGTGCAAGAACAAATGGAGGCACTGCTAGCAGCAGGTGTGTCGTTTGAAGTCGTACCTGGTATTAGCGTTTTTCAGGCGGCTGCCGCTAAACTCCGGGTTGAGTTGACCATACCAGGGGTAGTGCAAACCATAATTCTGACACGCATAAGCGGTAGGACAGAGGTGCCTTCAAGCGAAGAGTTATCAACCCTTGCAGCCCATCAGTCCAGCTTATGCCTTTACTTAAGTGCGAAGCATGTCGAAACGGCACAAGCAAGACTCATGGAGCATTATCCCGCTGAAACACCAGTCGCCATCTGTTTTCGCTTGAGCTGGCAGGATGAAAAAGTTTGGTTAGTGCCGCTGAAAGACATGGCAACGGCAACCCGGCGAGAAGGTCTGACACGAACAACACTTTACCTGGTTAGTCCAGCACTGAGCGCAGCAACAGTGCCAGAAGCTTTCATGCCTTTTGCAGAACCTGGCTTGCCCACAAGTAAGCGATCGCGGCTCTATAGCCCTGATCATTCTCACCGCTTCCGTCCGTCAAACTCATAGACCAAAGCAACCGCATCCACTAAAAGGCGATTCAGGCAATATTTGAACCTGTTTCCGGATTGCCCCATGCTCGACGTGTTGTAACCCGTATGAAGCACTCATAGGTAACAGACCCGTCAGCGAACCTGGCGGGTTTTTTGTCTTCGCGCACGACAGGTCATGCATCGCCTAAAGCTGTCAGAATGAATAGAGCCGACGACTCAGCTTTAATCACGTGTCTTTTCATCTTTTCGTATGAAAGCCCTTGCCATCTTACTAACCTCTCTCATCCTCTCTGCATGGATCAGCGCGATCGCTATTCTGGCGATCCAAAACTTCAGTCCTGTTTCACTGCGGTTTTTAGGCTTTCAGTCAATTGAGATTCCAGTGGGGTTGGTCTTGGCCTTTAGCCTTGGTCTTGGCATTTTGGGCACGGCGATCGCTCAACCACTACTCGGCTTCTCCAGTTTCGAGCGCGACGAAGACGACTAAGAACGCTTTCAAGGCACGAACGCGCTTTGAGCTTAAAAAGGCAATTAACAATATCGCTGAAAGTGTTGCTTAGAGCCAACTTTTAAGACTTCCAAGCTTTATAGGCTCCCAAGGGCTTTACCTGCTAGAGGTTTTACAAGGCGTACACTTGCCCGTCGATCAGCAATCGTGTGATGCCTTTCGCTTGAAGGTGAGAGGACGTCTTTTGTAGCACCTGAGCATCCGGCAACTTGATCACACGCTGCGTACGAGGATTGGAGTACCGCTTGGCAACGCGATGATTGTCAAAAATAGGGAGCGTTTTCTCTAAAACTTCGGCTTCAGGAATCTGCCCTAAATCCCCGAATTCCTTCAACGGCCGGGCAATCAACTCAGCCGAGCGATCGACTACCAGGTAGCATGTACGTGGCAACGATGCCTCCGCTAAGGGAAGTACTTGCACGAGAGCTTTGCCAGCAATGCGACCGCCAACAAAAAGGGCTCCGTCTTCTAAGTCATCGTCCAGATCATCATCATCCAGATCGTCATCGTCCAGATCATCATCTAGATCGTCATCGTCTAAGTCTTCTCCCAGATCGGCATCTTCTGGCAGCAACGCTTCGCCTGCGATCGCTTCAGCCGCTTCTACCGCCACGTCATAAGTAGACGCTTCATCATCGTAGGCAGCATCAAAATAAGGTTCACTTCCATTTTCAGGAGCAATGACCCCATCCTCCAGTGCAACTGGTACCGGGGGATCGATTCGCTCTGATGGCTTGACCTTAACGATCGGTGGCGCGATCGGGGTCGTTGGCAGGGGTGTTTCAGCAGGAGCAGAAGAACGCTTCCGCAGTCGTCGTCCGTTTGTTGTTACCGTGGGTGAGGCGTTTAAAGTCGGTGAGTCTTGCGTTGGTAGCGCTGCCGCTTCAGTCACCACAGGCAAGGAAACTGGTGGCTCCTCAAGATCAGTCTGCGGAAGAGGAGCAGCTTCCACTTCAGGCTCTACAGCTTCCTCAAGGGATGTTTCAGGTTCTGAGGCTAAAGGAATAGTCGTTTCACTGGCCGGACGTCCCCGCTTTTGTTGAATCAGCGTTTCATATTCTGCTTCAGAAAAGCTCTGCTTCAGAATGCGGCTAATCGTACTATTGCTCACACCATAACGGCCAGCCAGGGTAGACGTCGTTTCACCTGGCAGCCGATAGAGCTGTAAAATTTCCTGTTTGTCGGACTCGGACAGTTTTCGAGAGGTCATGCTTTAGGCGGCGGAGAGAACAGGCCACTTGCTTCATTCTATGCTGAAGCGCTATCAATCTGGAGTCGATCGCCCAATCATGACGAAAAAAGCACTCCTGTTACAGCGATGTGGCAATGACAGCGTTTCAATCGCGATCGTCATACAACCACGATCGACCGTCAAGAAGAGGCCCGTCTGCGTCCACCAGCACGACTACGAGCACGACTTGACAAATCATGTTCTAGCGCTGCCCCAATGCCAAACAGTACACCACTAAAGACCCAAAAGACTTCTAAGAAACCGCCACTTTGGTAATTGGTTAAGTGCGTGGTCGTGTACTTAAACCAAATGTCAGCGATGTAGAGCGAAAAGGCAGCAGCAGCAATCATGCGCCAGGATTGAGCAAAGCGTCCTCCCCAAAAGGCCAGGAGCAGCGTTGTGGCAATAATGAGCAGCAGCACATCACAAACGATGTAATAGCCATTCACGTAGGGCTTCAAGGGCTTGAGCGTTTCTTCTAAAGCAAGCGCCCATTCAGGGGGAGGAGCTTTTGCTTCACTGGCAGATATAGGCGTACCAGGACTACTAGGAGCAGCCTCTGGTGCTTTTTTCTCTGTGTTAGCGGGAGCGGGTGCGATCGATGCGGGGGCAGTCGGCGACGGAGAGGGTGCAGCGACTGGTGCTGGCTTTGCTTTCACAGCGGGAGCCGCTTTAGCACTGGCTTTGACGATTGGTTTGGCACTAGGCTTGGCGGCAGGTGCTGTTTGTGCCGCTACCGGCTGGATCAAAAAGGATTGAGGCACGTTGCCAGAGGCTGGCGAAGAGACAAACCATGAGATCACAATACTAATCGCTGCGATCACAGCGACAACCCCCCACTGCCACAGTTCCAGGTTTAAGCGTCTAGAGGCAACAGCCAGAAAGATCCCGATAATCAGAAAAATGTACGTCAGGATGTAAAAAAAATCGCCTGGAGAGACATCAGCTTCCTGCCCTAAAACCGTTTCCCAGTAGAAGAACAACAATCCGCCCAGGAAGTAAAACAACATTCCCAGCCCAATACATAGCCACACGCTGCGACCACTCACAATCTGCGAGCTACGCCAGTTTCTAAAGCATAGAAAGGCGGCGACTAAGTAAGCCACTTCCTCAAACACCGTCGTGCCAAAGGAATACCAGAGCGGGCGTTCTTGTCCTGGTAGAGGCACACTGAAGAGGAGAAAAAACAACAGTGCCAAGACTGCCCAGACAATTTCAGACAGGACGATCGTCTGTACTGAGGGAAACGCTTTCGGAGAACTAGATGATTTGTCCAAGGAACTGCCTACCAAACTTCAAGAGGGTGATGTAGAGGGGGGCTAGACAGGTGACTTAACAAGAACGCCTGTGGCAAGACTCGCATCGTAATCGAAAGTAACAGGGATGATACAAGCCGTGAACATTTCTTCAAGCTAATGCCACAACTTCCCCAACGGAGATTGATTGAGCCAAGCCTGAAAAACTGTACGATCGTTTCCAGACAAATCCTGTAGCGTGTCGATCGCCCGCTCCGCAAACGTAGTGTTCCCGAAATATGCCTTTCCTAAGCGATGGAGTTCTTGGAGGAGGGTGTTGAGGTGATGCTCTTGCCAGGGGGGAATTTGTGGCGCAGCCAGGGGATCGACCGTCAGCAGGTACTTAATGGCCTCCGGGGAGTCAGTTTGAGGAAACCGCCACTGCTTAAACACTTCCGCAATATCCTTCTGAAAGAGCCCCGCTTGCCGATTGCCCAGTAAGTCTTCTATATCGATATAGACAGCTTGCAGCATGAGCAGGCAGGCTTTGATGTAAATCGGGGTTGCTGTTGCATCGCCACCCCCCACATCTGCATCTGCTGCCAACTGCTCCATGCGAATCTTGCCCCAAACGCTGAAGCGTTCAGGTTCTTCCAGTAACACACACGCCTTGCCCTGGTTATCAGTCAGATCGCGCCAAAATGTCTTCGCATCTTCCTCTTGGCTCGCATTGAAAACACTCAGCAAGCGAAAAGTTTGCCCCTGATAAGTGAGGATCGGGATTTGTTGATCCCGCTTTGGATGCTGGACACTGGTAATCTCAACATCCTGCCTTTTCAGAATAAACATGACGCTGCCAATTAACTCCTGTCGGGACTGGGCGTTTGGGCGGGATGATAGAGCACGATCTCGCCAGTGGTTAAAGGAGGTAGCTCAATAACAGTCAACTACTTGATGATTATCAGCTATAGATTTTAAAGTGACGCGAAAGCAAACATACCTTAAGCAATTCCCCATTTTGAGTCACCAATTGACATTGCCTCAAATGAGATTACTGTAAGTTGGGTCAGGGGTCGATTCCTGCTGCTTGATCGGTTTCGATCGTCCTGAGATGTTTGTTACGAGCAAACTCCTAGAATTTAGCCGCGCGAACCTTAAAAGACTCCCTATCGACCCAGCTCGGTGTGAGCTTTGGCGCTGTAAAGACTCATTGGTGAGCGATCGCGCAGATAGAGTTCAGAGTAACGCAGAAAACAATTGTTGAGCATAGTTTCCCGTCAAGGTCTTAGGACAACCGTTTGACCACTCGCCTCAAGGAATATGCCGGAAACTGTTGATCTGCGTGACTAGGTGAGCTCGATCGCTCAAAGTCAAGACAAGCGTAGGAGCTTCTTGGTTTATGCTAGTTCTATAATGATGTCTCTCTTTTGGATCCTTAGCTCAGTGGATAGAGCAACCGCCTTCTAAGCGGTCGGTCACAGGTTCAAATCCTGTAGGATCCGCTGGCTGAATAGTCTGCTGTATCGAGGTGCTGTATCGAGGCGTCGAAAGCTAATCGCGGCGATCGAAACTCCCTCAATCAGCAGCAGCAGTGAATAAAGCGAAAGACGGCTGTAAGTGAGGCAGCTGAAAAATTTGCGTGAGCATTGACCAGATTTAGTCAAATTTTGTAACAAATTCAGTAGCACAGCCGACGAACATCACCTTTAAAGCAGATGCCTACCGAGTATCGAGAGATGACGATCGAGCTAACGAGGCTGAAGAGTTCCAATCAGGGTCAGGGTTAGTTCAAGGCATAAGTTGAGCGAATGAAGTATTTGCTGCTCGTGGTCACGTTAATGCTGATGTTTACCCCGCCTATTTTGGCTGACTATACACCACCAAACAAAGGTGGCCCCTAGCTCTTCGCAAGGTAGCGGAACCCGTCTACGCCTGCAGATCAGATTGGCACCGTTTGGGTAACAGAATGTTGGTAAGCACATCTATAGCATTTAAGTGTCGATACCAAGTTTCAACCGTTGGGCCGTAATTTCTTAAGATTAGAGGCAAGAATGTCCAAAGCAAGGCCACCCAAAGCATTAAGGTATCAAGGCTCTTAATGCTTCCTTGTGCTGCCATGCGACAGTACTGGAAGGTTAGCGGTAGTACTAGAGGCTGTCATCAATTACGGCTACACATTGCTTTCAGCAGGGGTTCCAGCCCCTAGCCTGGTGTGTTGGGACGGGCGCGACACTGCTGCTACCAAAGGTTTTTGAGCTGAATTGATGACGCGCCCTTGTATTTTGGAGGTAGCAGTAGTGACTCTGGACGCGCCCTCAAGCTCAAAGCTCGCTGCCTAGATCAAAGAGCCTCCTGCGCTCAGTCTGGATTGCCAGCGGCAGACTGGACAGTATAACGGGTGTTCAGCGTGATGAACGAACCCGGATCAACAAGGATAGCGCCGGGAGTGCAATCGCCCTTTCAACAGGAGTGCCCCTATGTCAGCAACGATTTGTTTAGGTCTCGACATCAGCAAAGCCAGCTTTCATGCCGCTGTGCTCAAAGGAGACAAGCGAGCCAGTGTCAAGGCGTTTGTCAACAGCGAAGCGGGGTTTGAGGGCTTAAAAGAGTGGTTACAGCAACAAGGGATTGAGCGGGTACATGGGTGTATGGAGGCCACCAGCATCTATGGTCACGCGCTTGCTACCTACCTACATAGTCAGGGACATGTGGTCAGCATTGTCAATCCTGCCCGGATCAAAGGGTACGGTCAAAGCCAACTGCGACGCACCAAGAACGACCGGGCTGATGCCAAGCTGATTGCGCAATTTTGTCGCGACCTTAAGCCCGCTGCGTGGCAGCCATCACAGAGCATGGTGCAGGAGTTGCAAGCCTTTACCCGACGCTTGGAGGCTCTTGAGCAGATGGTCACCCAAGAGAAGAATCGTCTGGACATTACACCAATGGTGCTCAAGGGTGATATTGAGGCGCATATTCAATTTTTAGAGGCGCAAATCACTGCAGTAAAAAAGCGCTTGCACGAGCATATTCAAGCCCAAGCGACCCTTAACGCGCAGCAGCAATTATTGGTCTCGATTGTCGGCGTGGGAGACGACACCGCCGCTGTCGTGCTGGCAGAAATTGGCTCCATCGATTTGTTCTCCTCGGCTCGGCAACTGGCTGCGTTTGCCGGTCTCACGCCCCAGGAGCATCAGTCAGGCACCTCGGTTGCAGGCAAAACTCGCCTCTGTAAAGTGGGCAGCGTGCGCCTGCGTAAAGCCCTCTACTTCCCCGCACTCAACCTGATTCGTCGCTGCCCACCCATCCAAACCTTTCGCGATCATCTCTTGGCTGCAGGCAAAACCAAGATGCAGGTCGTTGGAGCCGTCATGCACAAGCTCATTCGGGTCATCTACGGGGTGCTGCATTCAGGGCAACCATTTGACCCTGGTAAATTATCTCCCACCTCTTGACCTGCAAAACAGTATCTAGGGATTTTAGACAGGCTTAGCTATACATTCATTCACAAACCAGATAAACTTCTCGTTCGTAGGCATCATTGACTTTGTTGAATCGGAACTAATCATGGTTAAGTATCGGGCTGCGGTTGCGTTCATTTTGATGGTGATCGCTGTGGTGTTAGTGAGTTTTAGCAGCGTTGCAGAGGCAAAAACACTGTCTTACACGCCTTCCCAAATAGAAGATATTCAAACGTATGCAGCAGAGGTCTCGGAAATCCGCGATCGCCTGCCTGAACTTGCCACGCTCATTCAATCAGAAGACTGGACGTTTGTGCGCAATTTTATCCACGGGCCTCTCGGTGAACTCCGTACCAAAATGGCGTACATTTCGCGGAGCCTCTTGCCAGCCGACCAGGCAAAAGCACGCGCACAAGTAGCGGAAACCTTTAAAAACCTCGTAGCGATCGATGCTGCTGCCGAGAAGAAAGATTACAAAGCGGCGATTCGCAGTTTTGGGAAGGCAACCAAAAGTCTAGATGCCTTTTTAGAACTGGTTCCCGCAGCTTAGAGAAACAAAAGCTGAGAGAACGAAAAGTCGAACTAAAACTCAACGTAACCATCCAGGAGAATGCTGTTCTTGTAGGAGCAGATCTTTCCTGGATGGTTGCATAGTTTGATGCAAGCTAAGGAATGCGGATTTAATAAAATGCAATTCTTTCCGTAGGGTCGTTCCATAAACCGTCTTTACGGAAAGGCGATGTTTCAGATTAACTAATCCACGATCCCAAGGCGAATTTACAGTGACTCGATCGCTTGCTTGAGATCGGCCGTTAACAGTTGAGCGCTTTGCTTTGGTGTTTTCAGATCGTACGCAGCAACCTGCAAAGGTTGCCCAATAAAAATTTTGACCCGACAGCGCCATGGAGCAGAAGGTTTGCTGTAGTAAAGGCGAATCGGTACAACTTGAATCCCAAGCTGTGGGTGACTGGCTTCTGCCTGTAGCGCCAGCCTAGCCAACCCCGGCTTCAGTCGTTGTACTTGCGTTTCACGAAAGATATTGCCTTCAGGAAAGATAACAAGCGATTCACTGTGCTGCAACAGCTCAACGCCGTGCCGGAGACTAGCGATCGCGGGCCGACTGGTGTCGATCGGAAACCCACCCAAATGTCGAATAAACCATCCTTGCAGACCTCTAACCTCATCTGCCGAGACCATGAAGCGTAGGTGACGGCCAGTAATGTCATGCCCTGCTGCGTAAGGCACCAGAACCGCATCCCAGCGAGAGCGATGCGTTGGAGCCAGAATGACAGGCCCCGTTTTGGGTAAGTTCTCGCGCCCAATCACCTCAACTCGCCTGAAATAAGCAGGCACCACCAGGTAACGACCGATTGGATAAACCAGCGATGCTAACCAGGAAGAGCATTGAGAGTCGGCTGGTACGGCAACAGATTTATGATGCATATCTCCTTTAAGCAGACGCACTGCAAAGGAGGTGTCTGTCGCAACGGGGTTGGAAGGAACATCAACACAGCCAGAATGCAAACCTGCTTGACAAATTTTCTGCTCGTAGCCGGGTGGACTCACCTGAGTGTCAGAATCAGTTGGCAGTTGCCCTGCGGTGTAAAACGGTCTGGTCAAATCAAGCGAGTTCATAGCGTACAAAGGCAGACGAGATGCGAAAACAACACGTACCAATACCCTAGAGTGTTTCGAAATCGCCGTCGTCTACTCTAAGGACACTTTTTGGGGTGGCATGGAGAAGAAGATTGAGAGCACAAGTGAGAAAAAATAAGGCTCAAGGCCGATTGACTAATATTTTTTGCCGAAAAGCAATTTTTGTAAAGGAATGCTGCTATTGCCACAGGTCAAATCTGACAAACTTCGATTGCTGACAATTTTCGGTTGCATTCACCCCAGTTCCTTACCTCGCACCCCATACCCACCCTGAACAATCTGTGGCTTACCCAAACAACAACCGCCGTAAAGGCTCATTCCCTAACAAGGCTGGGCTGAATTACGGGAAGAGAGACGACTGCGGCGCTGGGCAAACCAGGATTGTAATTGCTGACGGCAGGGAGCTTCTAAAATACCACCCAAGACAGAGAGTTGATGATTGGAGCAATCGCTATCAGGAATATTGAGTACCGATCGCACTGCGCCCGCTTTGGGATCATCTGCACCGTAAACCAGTAGGCCCAGACGTGCCAGCACCAGAGCACCAGCGCACATCGGGCAGGGTTCTAGCGTGACATAGAGAGTACATTGATTGAGATGCCAGGAACCAAGAACCTGTCCTGCTGTCCGCAAGGCAAGAATCTCAGCATGGGCCGTTGGATCGTGATCTCGTTCGCGTCGATTTTCTGCTTCCGCGATCGCCCGTCCTGTCGAATCAACAACGACCACGCCGACTGGCACTTCGCCTGCCTCTCCTGCTGATTGGGCAAGCGCGATCGCCCGTTCCATCCACTGCCGATGCCGGAGGTAATCAGGGTGATCAAATGCGGAAGGACGTTGCATGAGCTGTCACGCTAATCTTCTCTTCTAGACCGCTGGCTCTGTAAGCAGGGAGTCTAGTTGTTTCTGCTTGTCTAATTGATAAAGGTCATCGCAACCGCCGATGTGATGCTGATTGATAAAAATTTGCGGGACAGAACGGCGACCGTTTGCACGCGCTGCCATTTGGGCCCTAGCAGCCTCATTGCCATCAATTTTATGTTCTGTAAACTGGACACCCTTCCACCACAACAGCAACTTGGCACGGATACAGAAGGGGCAAGTCTGCCATGTATAAATTTCGACGTTTGCCCTGACTGCTTCAGGGTGACGGTTGAGTAGGGAGTTGAGCATGTTAATCATGGTTTTTATGACTCCTAAATCGGGGTTAAAAGGGAGTTCCAACGCTTTTAATGATCTGTCGGGTCTGATGGCTATATAGCGATTATTACGCACTTCCGCTATGGCGTTGTCTTACAGCAGCAATGCGATCGCACGTTTAACCTGATTTCTCTCAGCAAGTGAGAAGTCTAAAGGATGTACCTTAGTGTGGGTGCGTTTGCACTCGATCGTCATGCATGTACCACAATTACGGGTGCAAGGTCTCGACAGCCTTGCTTCAGCGGCAGACTCGTCGCTATCACTTTCTCCTTCTTTTCCCATGAGCGCTACCTGGAATCGGCATCACATTCTTTCTTTAGCAGACTTCACTCCCAGCGAATATGATACCGTTCTGCAAACTGCTAACAGCTTTCGTGAAGTGCTATCGCGTCGCACCAAGAAAGTGCCCACCTTGCAGGGACAAGTTGTTGCGAACCTGTTTTTTGAGTCCTCTACCCGTACTCGTAGCAGCTTTGAGTTAGCAGCCAAACGGCTCTCTGCTGATACGCTCAACTTTGCACCGGGAACTTCGTCATTGAGTAAAGGCGAAACCATTCTTGATACCGCTAAAACCTACCTGGCAATGGGCACCGACATGATGGTGATTCGTCACCGCGAAGCAGGCGTGCCTCAAGCGATTGCCAACGAAATGGATCGTCTCAACGTTAGGGTTGGCGTCCTGAATGCTGGCGATGGGCAACACGAGCACCCTTCACAGGCACTGCTGGATCTGTTCACAATCACCACACTGCTTGATCCTGAGCACCCTCACTTAGGGTTGCTAAAAGACAAAAAAATTGCGATCGTGGGCGATATTCTTCATTCCCGCGTTGCCCGTTCTAACCTTTGGAGCCTTACTGCTAGCGGTGCCGAAGTCCATTTAGCCGGACCACCGACCTTATTGCCTCAGTTGTTTGCTGATTTTGTGGGGAGTCAGAAGTCAGGAGCCAGAAGTCAGGAGTGGGAGCTTTCACAACAGGCACTCCTTACGCCCTACCTTCCCCGCAAACTCTTTCTCCACTGGTCTCTGGAACCAGCACTGCGCGATGCCGATTTTGTGATGACCTTGCGGTTGCAAAAAGAGCGCATGACCAACCATTTACTGCCGAGCCTGCGGGAATATCATCAGCAGTTCGGTATCACGCGCGATCGCCTGAAGCTGTGTAAACCTGATGTTAAAGTTCTTCATCCAGGGCCCGTGAATCGCGGCGTTGAAATTAGCTCAGATTTGATGGATGATCCTCAATTTAGTCTGATTTCGCAACAAGTCACTAGTGGGGTCGCGGTACGCATGGCGTTACTGTATCTCATGGGCAGCAGCAAGCTTTAGACCGCACGTTGCCTACATCTAAGGCTGGGCACACCAACGGCATCACCACTACTTCTGAACCGCTACAGAGCTTTCTGGTGGTTCGATTACAGTCGATTCGCGCTCACCAAAGCGTCCCCGAATGACGTAACTGAGCAGACCGCCATATTCTCTGGCGACCAGTAACAGGCGTTCACGATAGCCAAGATCCGGCCATAGCGCACTTGGATGAGAAGTCACCTCAAACCCAAAACTCTGAAAGGTCAACCGTGATCGCAGCATGTGGGGTGAATCAGTGACTAAAATGATTTGCTTTACCCCCTGAGGCAGTAACGCCAAAGCCGTAAAGCGCCCGTTCTCTTCAGTCGTTAGGGAACAGTTTTCACCATTAATCACGCTACTGGGAACACCTTTCCCTAGAAGTCGGCGCACGATCGGCTTGGAATCGCCTCGTCCGCTCACAAAAATACGCGGTGCCCGTTTTTCTTGCCAGAGCGCCACTGTGGTATCAATACGAGCGTCCATAGAGTGTGAACCACGACCAAGAACCACGATCGCATCTGCTACAGCACCTGAATCAGGCGGAATTTGACTGGTCAGTACATGCGTTATAAGCGCGAGTCCAGGCGGTGAAGTGATCAAAAGGCACGCTAGCGTTAGCAGGACAACACTTTTGGTTCTTTGACGATTCCAGCGCAATCGCCGCAGCCACCGTTGCACACGATGCCGTTGGCGAGGCTGCCGAAGGAACCAAACCGCCGATATAACCCCTAGAACAAGCATTGCTAACAACGTCAACCGAACCGACAAGCTCAAGGGCTGCGTCAAGCGACCAGAGATCAACCAGGTCAGTGTGACCCACCTGCTATGTGACCGAGGGCATGAAACAGAATCTAGCATCAGGTATTGGCAAAAAAGATTGGGTTAGGTTGAGTGGCACAGTAGAGAACAGCAAGTGGTCTTAAAGCGGTAACCGAGAATCAGGCCATAGCACGGCAAGAGCCTGATTCACTAGGTGCCATTCTAATTTTCCTGCCGTTACAAACCTTGCTGTTAGTGTGAAAATTACCGAGCGTAAGTGTGAACTTTTTATGGATAATGATCTGCTTGTCTTCTTAGGTACCGTTGGCTTACTAATCCTTTACCTGATTTGGTCTGCCAAAACAGAGATGGGCACTAAGCACCTGTGGAAAAAGTAGCGATCGCCGTCCCCAAACTGACCTTGACAGATTTGCTATTTCGATTATTCTAGAAATATGGTGAACGAAGAGACAGCCCGCTATGCAGATATTTTTGCTGCTTTAGGGTCGGAACCAAGACTGGAAATTATGCGCCTTCTTTTTGCGGCACATCCAAACGGACTAACGGTTGGTGATTTGCAAACGCAGGTGAACATACCCAACTCAACGATGTCGCATCACCTGGAGAAACTGCGAGTGGAGGGGTTGGTAAATGTAAAGCGTGAAAAGCAGTTCCTCTGGTATTCCGCTCGTCCCGAAACGGTAGAAGCTCTACTGTTCTTCCTTTACAACGGCTGTGCAGCCATTACTCAAAGCAGTAACCTTCCGAAGCCAGATGAAAGCGAACTCGGCGTGAAGCCAGTTCCAAATCATGCTCATGAGGACAAATTTATGTTTGAAGCCTTTCTGCAATCAATTAACTCTCTTTTCGGTAGCCTCTTTGATCGAATGGGTCTACCGGGGTTTGAGCGGTTTACTGAGAAAGCAATTCAGTCGATCGTGTTAGCTCAAAACGAATCTCGCTACCTTAACCATGCGTATGTTGGGACTGAGCAGCTTTTGCTCGGTCTCATGGAAGAAGGCACCGATATTGCCGCACAGGTTCTTGCCGCTACAGGCATAACGGTTGAAGCGATTCGGGCCGAAGTTGAAACGATCACGGGGCGTGGTCGCGGCACTCCATTAACCATTCCCTTTACACCCCGTGCAAAGCGAGTCATAGAACTCTCTTTGGAGCAAGCCCGGCAGTTGGGTCATCGGCACATTGGCACCGAACACTTACTGCTAGGCATTTTGCGCGAGGGAGAAGGCCTGGCAGCCAAAGTTTTAGAGAAGCTAGGACTCAACCTGGAAACACTGGAGCAACAGGTGCGCCAGGAGGCAATGGCTCCTGAATAGGCGCGATCGCTGTGGGGCTAATGTCTGCTGCTGACGGTTCTCGCGGTAAGAAGCGTCCCCGCAAGCCATAGCCAACGATCCCTAAATATTCTCGAAAGACCAGATAGGCCTTGGCTCTAGGATTCAACTGCTGGGGAAGAGGATTGGTATGGGGCGTAACCTCAAAGCCAAGACTACGAAACGTCAGCAGCGATCGCAGCATATGGGGTGGATCGGTGACTAGCAGAATACGGCGCACGTTCTTTGGCTGCAGCAGTGCGGCAGTAAAGCGAGCATTTTCTTCAGTCGTGCGAGAGCAAGGCTCACCATCGATCGCCGTTGTAGGAATACCTCGTTGCTCAAGCATGGCAGCAATTTCCTGCGCATCGCCCCAACCGCTAGCGAAAATCAAGGGGGCACGCGCGGCTTCCCATAGCTGGGCTGAGACAGCCACTCGCTCTGGTCTCATCTCAGTGCCCCGTCCCAAAACGACGATCGCGTCTGCAGCCACGCCAGAGTCAGAGGGCAAAAAACTCACCAACACTCGACTGCCAATTTTGAGCATGGTCGGCGAGAGCGTCAGCAAATAGAGAGCTAAAAGCGTCGCGCCCAGCCCACTGATACGGCGTCGCCAGCGCAACCGCCGAAAAAGCCAGGGCGCAATCATCATTACGACAAGAGGTGGAATCACTAGCGCAGGCATTGTAAGCCAGTTAAACACCATCCAGGAAAGCGAAGTCCAGGAATGCGTGAGTGGTTTTTGAATACACAGTGTTGGGTCTAGCATTACGGTTACCTGATCAATCTCAGTTCTGTACTCAACGGAGGTTTTCAGTTCTGGCACCTGGGCACACCTTAGCCAAAGTGCCTGAATAGCCACAGGTGGCCGTGAAAAAATTGAGAGAAGCACCCGAGCCGATCGCTACTACCTTAGCCTCTCTAGTTTTAACAAACGTTTATCCAGGGAACATCCCGTCCAGTCCGGACGGTGATTTGGCTCATTTGTCGTTACACTAAAGGCTATAAAAGCCTCGCAATGCGACGTTGGCATGTCGCTGACATCACAGCTTTCAGTTCCTGTCGATAACGCTTTATGCAAACTCAGCCGTCTCCTACCTTCTTTGTTCCGCAGCGCAACGGTGATAGCCTGGCCATTACCTTTGCGCCACTATTGCTAGCAGAAGCCTATGCGCTAGCGGAAGATGATGCCAATGGCGCGATCGTAGTGATGAGTGGCACGGTGAGGAATCAAACGGGTGGCAAACCTGTTGTAGCGCTGGAGTATCAAGCCTACGAACCAATGGCGCTCAATGTTTTCCAACAAATTGCCGCTGAAATTCGTCAGCAATGGACTGATGTCAATCGTGTGGTGATCCATCACCGCACGGGTCGCTTAGCGATCGGTGAAATCAGTGTTCTGGTTGCTGTCGGCTGCCCGCATCGCTCCGAAGCCTTTGCAGCCTGTCAGTATGCGATCGACACGCTCAAACACAACGCCCCCATTTGGAAGAAAGAGCACTGGCAGGATGGATCCAGCAGTTGGGTCAGCATTGGTGCCTGCGAACAGGTTGGGAAGAATTGTTGAGTTCCCGTCAAGAGAATAAGAGATAACAGCCTGAGAAACTGTACATTAGATTGGGGCACAGGTAAGAAAGAGAATCTAACCCGTGTTCGATTCAACCTGAGGCAATACCCCCACGACGTTCCCCTTGGTGCTGAGAGGAAGAGCGATAAACCAATTTTTCCTTGGGTTGAAACACCGAGATTTAGCTTAATTGATATGGATTCTGCCCGATATTCATCCTCAGATGTCTCGCTTTCAATGCCTACAGGGGCTGATCTGCCAGCATCTCACTCTGCGGCTCTTGCCTGTGATCAACTTACAACAGCTCCCATAGCCGCATTAGGTCGTCCGATTTTAAACAACGTTACTTGCACGATTCGTCCCCGTGAATTTGTGGCGCTTCTGGGGTTGAATGGAGCCGGAAAGTCAACCCTACTCAGAACCTGGGTCGGGCTGGTTCCAATTCGACAAGGCTATGCTGAAGTGAACGGCGTTCCCGTCACACCGCGAACACTGCCTCAGGTGCGTCAACAGGTGGGGATGCTGTTCCAGGGTGGTGGGCTGGTTCGGCAACTGTCGGCGTTGGAAAACGTCCTGTGTGGATGCCTGGGAACGCTGCCAACCTGGCGATCGCTCGGTGGCTTTAGTCGGCAAGATCGTCGTCACGCCCTGGATCTGTTGGCTCAGTTGGGGCTGAGCGACCACGCCTACCGCAAGACGAGCCAACTCAGTGGTGGACAGCAGCAGCGAGTGGCGATCGCGCGAGCGCTCATTCAGTCACCCCAGATTTTGCTCATTGATGAACCCACAGCTGGGCTCGATGTCGCTGCAACCCAACAAGTGATGGACACGCTGGCTACACTGCACCGCGATCGTGGCATGACAATCGTTGCAGTGCTACACGACCTGGCGATCGCAGAAACCTATGCAGAACGAGCGATCCTGCTCGATGCCGGACGCATTGTTCATGATGGTGCTTGTGAACATCTTTCCACTCAATTTATGCGGTTAATGCGAGCGATAAAGCCATGACAGCCCCTTTCCGATTCTCTAAAGCCGCTCGGTTTAAAGGGGGCGGTTGGCTAGTGCGACTGGGCATCCTGGCTCTGGTGGTGCTGATCTACAGTTGGGCGTTGGAGGGGCTTAAGGTCGATTTGCGGCTGCTACAAGACAGTTTGCCTTACATGGCAGACTTTGTCTCACGGCTGTTTCCTCCAGATTTAACCGTTGTGGATGTTGCAGTCAAAGCCCTGGTTGAAACCGTGCAGATGTCGCTTTGGGGTACCACGATCGGCGTTGTTCTATCCATCCCCATTGCCATTCTGTCGGCTCAGAATCTCACGCCTCGTTGGGTGTGCTGGTCTGCGACCCTGCTGCAAAACGCTGTCCGGTCTGTGCCATCGATCGTGTTGGGGCTATTTTTTGTGGCTGCCACTGGCTTAGGCGCACCCGCAGGAACTCTTGCACTGGGCATTTACACGATCGGGTACCTGGCAAAGTTCTATCAACAGGCGATCGAAGCCGTAGAGCCGCGATCCATTGAAGCGTTGCAGGTGGTAGGAGCGTCCTGGCTGCAAGTGGCTCAGTATGGCGTTTTACCACAGGTACTCCCCCTGGCGCTTGGGTATACGCTTTATATGTTTGAATACAACATTCGTGCTGCCTCCGTGTTAGGCGTAGTCGGAGCAGGCGGCATTGGCTTTGAGTTGGTGAACTACATTCGAGGGTTTGAGTACAACAAAGCAACCACGATGATGCTGGTGCTGTTGGTTGTGGTCACCGCGATCGATGCCCTCAGTGGTCGTTTGCGTCGGCATTTAGAACATCACTAAAGCTTGCTTTACCGCCGAGACGTCGACGCAACAGCAAGGATGCTCTGCATTCTCTACGTCCCAGCGGTTATTGTTGCTAGCGGCTATGCTGCCAAGGCTTGCTCGATCGCCCCAAGCAACTCTGGAGCATCGGGCTTCACAGCACTCTTAAACCGTGCGACCACTTCGCCTTTCTTGTTCACCAGAAATTTCTCAAAATTCCAGGCAACATCGCCTGCCGCATCGACAGACGTTAGACGGCTATAAAGCGGGTGCTGCTGCGCTCCCTTCGCGTGCACTTTATCAAAGAGGGGAAAGGTGACATCGTAGTTTGTGGTGCAAAACTGGACGATTTCCTCATTCGTACCAGGTTCTTGCCCACCGTAGTCATTACAGGGAAATGCCAGCACTTCCAGCCCTTGCGTGTGATATTTCTGGTAGAGCTGCTCCAGCCCATTATATTGCGGCGTATAGCCACAACGCGAGGCCACATTCACAATGAGCAAAACCTTGCCCGTATACTCCGCTAAAGGCTTTTCCTGTCCGTCGATCGTCTTTACAGCAATATCCGTGATGGTTGCAGTCATTGTGTCTCAGTCATTCATAAGGTCATCCCTATCGTAAAGGAGGATGAGGGGGAAGGGATGAGGGATGAAGGATGAAGGATGAGGGATGAAGAATAAAAGAGTTTTGCATTGATGCTGACCATTGATGATTAACCATACATTTAGCCTTTAGCCTTTAGCCTTTCCCCTCATCCCCTCGCACCCCACCGCATCTGTCGTTTCAACGCATAGTTGTGGGCAAATTTAGGAATGTCGCCTTTGTGTCCCATCACAATGACGGTATCGCCTTCGTCCAGCACAATATTCGGACTGGGGTTGACGATCGTCTTACCATCTGACTTGCGAAGCGCAACAACAATAAAGGAGCCGTTGCTGCGTACTTGTAGCATGCTGATATTACCGCCCACGAGGGGAGAACCGAGTGGCACTGCAAGCTCATCGACCTGCACATCAATTTGAGACAGCAGTTCATTCAAGCTACTCCCATCAACGGCTGCATCCATGAAGTTGAGCGCAGCAGGATGAGTAATGATGTGAGACATGCGTAAAGCCCCAATTTCTGCCGGTAAAACCACATGGTCAGCGCCAGCCTGACGGAGCTTTTTTTCGCTCGAAGGGTATTCGCCACGGGACATGATAATGAGATTAGGGTTCAGCCCACGGGCGGTTAGGGTAATAAAAACGTTGGCTGAATCATCAGGCAAAACGGTTGCCAGCACTTTGGCACGCTCAATGCCAGCCGACTCAAGAATGCCTTCATCGGTGGCGTTACCAAGGCGAACGAGATAGCCCATCGCTTCAGCCGTTTCAATCCGCCCTAAATTGTTGTCGATAATGATGAAGGGCTGGTTTGCCTCCACCATTTGACGCGCGAGAATTTGCCCAATACGACCGTAGCCACAGATGATGATGTGGTGTTTGAGGGTTTGAATCTCTTTTGCCATTCGTCTTGCTCCCAATGCGCGATTAATTTCGCCTTCGGTAATCATTTGAAAGAAGCCGCCAAAGATGTAACCGACGGACGTACAGCCAGCAATAATCACAAACATGGTGAAAATTCTAAGCTGTGGGGACATGGGTCCGATTTCGCCAAACCCGACACCAAACACAGTGATGACAACCATGTAGATGGAGTCAAGCAAGCTCCAGCCAGCCAGTCTATAGCCCGTCACAGCAACAACGAGGGTCAGACTAAGAAAGCCTGCGCCGGTCAGAATGCGTTTGAGTGAACTGTGCATACAGCGAGGCGATCGCGCGAGTATCAAAAAATGAGCGGCTGGTTCTGACAGCAAATCCTCGTTTTTATAGCCCTGTTTATAGTCTTGAGGCCAGTCTTGAGGACAGCATGCAAACGATAAAGCTCGACTGGAGAATGACGCCCCAATAGCCGCTTTTACTCTGTGTCCGCATACTTCTGACAGTGGCTATACAGCTGGTTGGTGCTGATGCTAAACCGTTTTTGCAGTCGGACAATTGTGCAGCTAAAGGTTAGGACGATCAAAAAGACGTTTGTGCTTAAAACTTTCACAAAGAGAATTCGTTGATCCTACTGTAGTCGATCGCATCTTCAATGTAGTTCTCGCAACCGATCTGGCTCCTTTATACTGAGAGTTGGGCTAAGAGGGGTATTAGCATCTTTCCCTGGCCAGTATGAACGCAGTGCTGATTGAAACAAATTCCTAGTCAAGCGACTTTGGCAGCTTATCGGATGAAAGGGACTGGTAATAATCCGTCGATCCTACCGTGAAAGCGCTTGTACACGGCGATCAGCACTACGATACCCCTTCCGTGCCACAACCAGATTGCCTTATCGTTGCAACCCTTGTGTGCCAATGTGCCACTTTTGCTACTGCCCTCTACCAAAACGATTTAAGGAACTCTTTTGGTTTCTGACCATCGATAGAAAAAGTTGTTGTGGTGATTACAAACGTATGTTTCAAACTCCAAAGGTTCGATCGCTTTCTGCGGTAGCTACAGTTCTCGCAACGATGACCAGTGCTGCACCGCTGTTGACCGTAGCACCCGCCTCTGCCCAGGCCAGCTTTTCTGATGTACAAGGTAATTGGGCACAGTCGTGCATTGTTTCATTGACGCAGCAGGGCATCATCAGCGGCTATCCTGATGGCACCTTCCGCCCCAGTTCCCCCGTTACGCGCGCCGAGTTTGCTTCCATGGTAGGCAAAGCATTCCCCAACGTGGCACGATCGCGCAATGCGGTTCAATTTGTTGACGTGGCTTCTAACTATTGGGCCTACAGCGCCATTACAACTGCAACGCAAACGGGCTTTTTGTCTGGCTATCCCGGTAATGTCTTTAACCCGGCACAAAACATTCCACGGGCGCAAGTCCTGGTTGCCCTGGCGAGCGGTCTTAACTACACACCGTCTCAGCCAGCCGTTAACACACTCAACGCCAGCTTCTCTGATGCGTCTGCAATTCCAGCCTATGCCCAATCCGGCATTGCCGCTGCAACCGAAAAACGCCTTGTGGTGAACTATCCCAACGTGAGCACGCTGAATCCTAACCAGCTTGCCAGCCGTGCAGAAGTCTCGGCCTTCCTATGTCAGGCGTTAGCAGGCACGGGGCAAACAGCTTCCACCATCCCTATCCAGTACATTGCAGGTGCAACAGCGGCGCAGGGTAATCAGACTCAGGGCAACCTGGTGCTGGCTGGCACCTCAATCCCTGTCAAATATACCGCTGCACAGCGGATTATCGTTTCACCCAACGAAACAGCTCCCGTTTCGCTTACGGTTGCGCAGGATGTGCGGAACAGTCAAGGCATTGTGGTCATTCCAGCAGGCAGCCAAGTCATTGGCCAGTTGCAGCCAGCGCAAGGTGGCTCACAGTTTGTTGCCAATCAGGTCATTGTCAACGGTCGTCAGATGACGTTGAATGCCTCCTCTAGCGTCATTACCCAAACTCGTGATGTGCGGGATCCAAACTTTGGCACCATTTTGGGCGGTGCAGCAGTCGGTTCAGCCGCCTCTGCGGTGATTCAAGCGGTGACAGGCGATAAGGTCATTTCAGGCCAAACCACGGTTTTGGGAACGGTTTTAGGCTCGGCGATCGGGGCCAATCAAAACCGGAATCTTGGTAGCACCATTCGGGATGCTGCGATCGGAGCAGCTTTAGGCGCAGGTGTGGCGGGTATCACCGGCAACCGCACCATCACTCCACAAAAAGTGACGACTGGTGCAGCAGCAGGCGCAACCCTGGGCGGGATTCTCGATCGCCAGGGCAACAGTAAAGTAGTTGTGATTAACCCCGACGCCGATTTGACCCTGACCGTTAGCAGCAATACCACGCTGTAAGGCATGACGTATCGAGCCTTCACGGCTTACGTTGTGTTTGCCGAACGCGGGTCGTTCGTCTAACCGTCAGCAGACCATCTGAAAGGCATCGATAAAGCAAAAGGGCAGGTAGTCGATTGGCTACTTGCCCTTTCACTTAGAAATAGAGATTGAAAGAAATAGAGATTGAAATGGTCAGTTAAGCGCGATCGCGTTAGATGTTTTTCTCGCTCAACTCACGCGCCATGTAATCAAACGGTTGATCCAAAAAAGCAGTATTGGTGATGCCAGCTTCCGCAACCATTGACTGAACGATCGCCTTGAGAATTTGAATGCCGCGTACCGTTGGGCCAGGTGGCACACCCAGAGAATTATAGGTTTCCCGTAAGCCTTCCAGCACCCGCTCATCCAGCACATCTGTATCGCCTGCGACCACCGCATAGGTTGCGTAGCGCAGGTAATAGTCTAAATCGCGCAAGCACGCTGCATACCGACGAGTGGTGTAAGCATTACCGCCAGGGCGAATCAACTCTGGCAGTTCATCAAACAACTGAAGCCCGGCCTGTTTGACAATCGCGGCCGCGTTTGCGTTGATGACTGCTGATGCCTGGACTCTTGCAATGCCCGTGTCAAAGTAAGACTTCAGGCTGTCGATGGCATTGCGGTCCAAATAGCGACCAGTAATATCGTAGTTTCTGATCAGACTCGTCACTGCATCCCGCATAAAGTTCTCTCCCAATGATCCTTATATATAACGTTTGGCTATGGTTGGTTCGTTCAAGTTGATTTGCTTAAGCCGAGGCTTCCGATTCACACCAAGCTTCAGGTCAATCATTTTCAAGCTGAATCTTAGGTATCAATGCAATGGACCCTGCATGCTCAGCTCCGCGGAAGCGATCGCGGGCTGCGATCGCAAACGGATAACAACGACTCAATGACCCTTTACCAAGCTTAAAGGGCGGCACTGTCAGTTTCTTGAGCCTCTAAACGCATAGTAAAGTTTACCATGCGCATGAAACCGAATCGTGACGCAGCGCGATTGTAAACATTAACTGTTACAAGACTTAGAGGTGAAGACTAGATTCAGACTCAAGCAAGCGTTTGAGTCCCTGAAGCGGCAAAGGGCAATCTTAATCTAAGTTGAAGCCTGTTGAGAGAGACCGAGATTTTGTAATTTTTGATACAAAAACCACCCAAGCCTATCTCTAGGATGATTCAGATACAACCAAGCTCTGAACTTTAAGGTGCCTTTGAATCTAGAGGCAAAATGCCACTGCAAAGTCACACCTTTAGCTTCGGAGACTTAAAAAGCCCTTGAACTTAGAGCCATTCTAGTTTGAGGCTTACAGGTTATCTCTCAGTCAGGTTCAATTTTACGGCTCAAGATTCCCGTCTGTGAATTGATCACCTGAGGTTCAGTATCTTTAACGGTTGACTCATTCACCGCCGAGCCAGAACCATATCGAGCGTCGTTTTTCTTCTCCAAACTTTGAGACAGTACTTCAACAAGGAGTAATACATGGCAACCCCGCAGGAAATCCTGGAATGGATTAAACGTGACAAGATTCAGATGATTGATCTGAAGTTCATTGACACACCAGGAACGTGGCAGCATTTAACGCTATTCCACGACATGATTGATGAGAGCAGCTTTAGCGATGGCGTTGCCTTTGATGGCTCCAGCATCCGGGGTTGGAAAGCAATCAATGACTCAGATATGGCAATGGTGCCAGATCCAGATACCGCCTGGATCGATCCCTTCATGGCAGAGCCAACCCTGAGCATGATTTGCAGTATTGTCGAGCCACGCACAGGGCAGCCCTACAGCCGCGACCCTCGCTCGATCGCCCAAAAAGCCATTGATTACCTCAAGTCAACAGGTATTGGCGATACCGCCTATTTTGGCCCAGAAGCAGAGTTCTTCTTGTTTGACGACGTTCGCTACGACCAAACTCAGAATTCCGGCTACTACTACGTTGATAGCGACGAAGGCGTATGGAACTCTGGACGCGAAGAAGCAGGCGGCAACCTGGGCTACAAGCCTCGGAACAAGGAAGGGTACTTCCCCGTTGCGCCCACAGACACGCTGCAAGACATCCGCACCGAAATGCTGCTGGCCATGAAGCACTGCGGCGTACCGATCGAGAAGCATCACCACGAAGTAGCAACGGGTGGCCAATGCGAGTTGGGCTTCCGCTTTGCGTCTCTGGTGAAAGCAGCCGACTATCTGCTGACCTACAAGTACTGCATCAAGAACGTTGCGAAGAAGTACGGCAAGTCTGCTACCTTCATGCCCAAGCCCATCTTTGGCGACAACGGCACCGGGATGCACTGCCACCAGTCTATTTGGAAGGATGGACAACCCACTTTCTTTGGTGAAGAGTACGCTCAACTCAGCAAAACAGCGATGCACTATATCGGTGGTTTGTTGAAGCATGCGCCCTCCTTGCTGGCCTTCACCAACCCCACCACCAACTCTTACAAGCGCTTGGTGCCTGGGTTTGAAGCACCTGTAAACCTGGCCTACTCTCAGGGCAACCGATCGGCGTCCATCCGGATTCCGCTGTCGGGTGGCAACCCCAAAGCGAAGCGTTTAGAATTCCGTTGTCCTGATGCGTCTTGCAACCCTTACCTGGCGTTTGCAGCGATGCTGTGTGCAGGCATTGACGGTATCAAGAATGAGATCGATCCAGGCGATTCGCTGGATGTGGACATCTACGAACTCACTCCCGAAGAGTTAGCAAAAGTGCCCTCAACGCCTGGTTCACTCATGGATGCGCTGAAGAACCTTGAGACCGATCACGAGTTCTTAACAGCAGGCGGTGTGTTCACTGAAGACTTTATTGAAAACTGGATCAGCTACAAGCTTGATCGCGAAGTAATTCCCGTGAGCATTCGTCCTCATCCTTATGAGTTCGCACTCTACTACGACTGCTAAACAGTAACGCTTGTAGCAACAACACGTCTAACCTGTTTCTGCGGCGATCGCCCCCCTTCTCTGCCTTTGGTGGACTTGAGTCTGGGGAAACGATCGCCGCTTTTTGTCTGTGCCAGCGAACCCGATCAGCCCCACCATTCAAACCACACACTTCTTAACCAGTGGGCGGCATTTACGAACTAGATTCGTTACAATCAGACACAGTTGGTTACAACATTCCACCTTGCTGCCGCCGTTTGAATCGAGTCGGCTTGTTCAACGTCTTCTCGAAGCGCCATGTGAGTATCTTGTGATCAAACGAAGTCACCATCGGTCAACGAAGTCAGCGTATGAGCCTTTCATAGACCGCCCGACGATCGCCCCTAGTTAACAAACCGAGATTAAACAATGACTGTCGCTTATCCCCGCAAACTTAGTAAAACCCTCGGCGCACGTGAAATTCTCAGTCAGGTTGTGCGCGATCGTGAGATTCACCTGATTACGCTCAATCGCTATCGCTATAGTGAGCAGCGAAGCTGTAAGGATCTCACAAACTTAATTGAGCAATTAAACGGCAAAGCACCGGAGTTAATTCGCGATTTGTCGCGGCATATTTCTGATGAAGCCCGCCATGCGATGTGGCTGACCGACTTGCTAGTTGATTTAGGTTCCAGCGTGGGCACGCCACCCGGTTCTTCCTACATTCAGGAATTTGAGCGTCTGCTGGATGCCGAACTGCACGACGCAGACACTGATTTGGACGGGTTTCTGATCTCAACCCTGGCCGCTATCAATGTCACTGAGAAGCGCGGTTGTGAGTACTTTTCAGCCCACATCTATGCGCTGAAGCAGGCACCCCAGACCGAAGAAAACATCAAAATTCGTGAGACGATCGAGCGCATTTTCCCTGAAGAGGCGGGACATGTGCGGTGGGGTAACCGCTGGCTCGCAAAACTGGCTGATAAGAACCCCGAAAACCGTCGCAAGGTTGAGATCGCAAAGCAACGGTATGCTGCAATTGAGCAAGCCGCTTTTGAGTCTGGTATGGATATCACGCTAGGAGCCGAACTTCGCCGCGTGAGCAATCTACTGGATATTGCTAACACGATGTCGATTTGGGAGCGTCCTCAATATCTGATGGAGCGTCTACCCCAAACGCTGCTATCGCCCGATCTCCAATTCACGCGCATTGATGTCGCTCAACGAGCCTGGAAGCGTGATCCGAAAGCCTTCATGGAGCGGTTTGTGCCCATGTTTTTAGGTGGGCTGAACCGCAATAGCGCTCAGCAAATGAAAGCGCCACAAACTAACTCACCTTCGTAGTTCGGTTAGGTGTTCGGTGGTTGCGAGGGGTAGCCCTTAATCACATCATGACGAGATGCTTTTACAGGCATCTCGTTGTTGTTTATAGAGCCGTCTTGCCCTTTTGAATGGTAAATCTCTATCATGAGTTTTTCTAAAGTTGGCGTTATAAAACCACTTAAAACCGCGTCCGATCGCCCACTTTCTCACACCACAGCCTGGAATCCTAACGCTTCAAACGGTTATTAGGTATGACCAGACGTTCAAATCGAAGGCCTGCGACATCGCTTTAAACCTCTGACTGTGGAAAATGCGGTAGTCAAAACGACCTCAGATGAACAAAGGTTAAAATATGTATAGTAGACATGACTAGCCCATCTATTTTTTGAGGCACCTATGGCTGTCGAACTGGCTCCAGCGTCAAATCCTCTCATCCCCGATACTCAGGACGTTGTAGCGCTGAGACGGGTTTTTGAGCAGATTCACGCAGACAGTTGCCCAACCGCTTTTAACTTCCACATGCACACTGTCAACTCTGACGGGCAGTTGCAGCCAGAACGCTTAATGCAACAAGCGATTGCCATCGGTCTGCAAGGATTTGCGATTACCGATCATCACTCAGTCAACGGCTATCGCATCGCCCATCTTTGGCTAGAAGAACAGCGCTTTGAAGGCCACGATCGCCCACTGCCTCACCTTTGGACTGGGGTTGAGGTCACATCTGTGCTATTAGAAACAGAAGTGCATATTCTCGGCTATGCGTTCGATCCAGAAAACCCTGCCATGCAGCCATACCTCCAGCATCATGCGCCCAAAAGCATCAACGCTAACGCTGAGCAGGTTATTGCAGCCATTCATCAGGCGGGTGGCCTAGCCGTATTGGCACATCCTGTGCGCTACAAGCGGCCGCCCGAAGACTTAATTCCCCAGGCTGCTCAGTTTGGCATTGATGGGGTGGAAACGTTCTATGCCTACAACAACCCTAACCCCTGGCAAACCAGCCCGGAACAGACCCGGCGAGTGCAACGGTTGAGTGCAGCCTTTAACCTTCTCAACACCTGTGGTACAGATACGCACGGGCTGAGCCTTTTGCAGCGGCTTTAGTGGCAGCGGCTTTAGTGGTTTACAAGTCGTTACCCCTTTGCGATCGCTCCCTGAGTAAGATCGACAGACAGCGAATTGGGAGTAGGGTTTGTGACGGACAGTACGACACCAGAAGCATCACCTCCCAGGCCACTGCTGTCCCTCTGCATGATTGTCAAAAATGAGAGCGAGCATCTGGCACGTTGCCTCACAAGCGCTCAATCCTATGTCGATGAAATAGTTGTGGTCGATACGGGGTCGCAGGACGATACAGTGGCGATCGCGCAACAGTTTGGAGCAACCCTCTTCCACTTTGACTGGTGTGATGACTTCGCCGCTGCCCGAAATTTCTCGCTCGAAAAAGTGAATGCTGCATGGGTGCTGATTCTGGATGCAGACGAAACGCTGGTGGTAGAAACAGATGCCTTGCAGCAACAGTTGAGCGCTGCCCCTCCGGAAGTGATGGGCTATGCCCTCACCCGTACAGAAATCACCCTGCTGGAAGGAGATCTCAGCGGCGGCTTTCATATCCGACTGTTTCGCAATGATCCTTGCTTACGGTATGTCGGGCGCTACCATGAACAGTTGCGACATCAAAACGGCAAGCCCTTAGCGATTGATACGTTCCACGAACTCAAAATCCTGCACTACGGCAACAGCGACGAGCAGGCAGTCTTGAAGAAAACGATCGAGCGCGACATACCCTTGCTCGAAAAAATGCGACAGGAACAGGGGCTTAACCTGTGGCTGCTGGACTGTCTGGCACGCAACTACATTCGCACTGAGCAACCAGACTATGCTCAGGAATGCTATGCCGAAGCCTTCGATCGCCTGTTGCCCCATCTTCTTAGCGGCGAAGCCCCTACAGATTTTTTCTGGGTGCCCACATTGATGTGTGAGTTGGGGTGGCGATCGCTCGACGCCGAAGACCTGGAAACCACACGACTCCTGGTGCAACGCGGCCTGGAATGGTGCCCGCCCCATGCACCCCTCAATAATCTGGCTGGCGAAGTCTTGCTGATGCTGGGCTTTCCGCTAGGCGCGATCGCCTATTTTGAAACCTCTCTTCGTTTGGGACAGGAAGGCACCTACAATCAAACTGATCCCTGTCCCAAAAGTGCCATTACCACTGCTCCCGCCTGTGGCCTGGGTCGCGCTTACCAGCAACTCGGTCAACCCGAACAGGCGATCGCCTGCTTTGAGCTAGCGCTTTCGTTTGATGCGAATTGTGCGATCGCGCAGCAGTTTTTACAAGAAGTCAGAAGTCAGGAGCCAGCAGTCGGAAGTTAAGGTTTTGAATAATGCTTTGTGGCACGGTTTAGAATGTTTTACATTCAATAAGTTATTCAACCGTTTGGATGCATTCTGATTAAGGGTAGAACGATCAGCTATGTTTGAATATCACGGGTGGGCAACCCTTCATACTGATATTGTGGATGAATATGGCGATGAGGATCAAGAAGAACGACGAAGGCTTGTTAGCGACTTACGCGCCTACATCGAACCGTTATTAGCTCATGGTTCAATGCACATTGAGGTTTGCAACGGTCTCTATGCACTGAATATGTTTGGGCATAATAACCACCGAAACGAATCCGTTGTTGATGTATTCAAATGGTTATCAGAAAAGACTCGCGGCTCTTATGGCTTGCTCTATATCCATGATGATGAAGACTTCAAAAGGGGAAATGACTACACGAACCACTTTCGAGTTTGGAAATTAGCATTAGGTCAATTAACAGAACTTGATGACCCATTTCTCTCGCCGCGCATCCCTACAGTTGAGCTTCCATCTTGAAAGTGAGACCAAGTATTCGCTTTTCTGATTTAAGTGAAAGATGATATGAAAAAATGGAAAATAAGCTTCTTTTTTTGATTGCAAGGCTTAGCTGATCGACTAGACAAACAATACTCTGTCTCACCTAAACGACTCCAGTTAAACCGTTGCATCCCTATGACTGATCAATCTCCCACGCTTGAACAAACGGTTGCTGAACATAGCCATTCGATCGCTCAGATTAACGAAATTCTGCTCTTGCTTGCTCGGCGACAACAAGAACACGATAGTGGTTTACAAGAAATCCGCGAGGCGTTACGTGCAGTTGTAGCAGTGCAACAAGAAACGGCTGAGCAGCAACGAGCCAACGCACAAGCGATCGCTGAACTACGTGCATTGTTTTAAGACCGCTATGGCGATAATGGGCATGGTGCTGACTAGCTTTAGCACTGCAATGATCACGTTTGAACTAACAACCAACAACTAACCGCTAACAACGTTCCATGTCCCTTTCCCTGCCTCAGCTTTTCCGCTTTACCGATCGCCCTACTGTCTCCACACGCATGACGCAGGTAGGGATAGTGATCACAGTCTTTTTTGTGGGTCTGGCGGTTCTGGCTCCGGTCTTGCAACAGCTTGGTTGGCTGCAAGACCCAACCGAGTTTTTGGCAAATCCACCGCAAGAGCCACCTTCGCTGGCGCATTGGTTTGGCACGACACGGCTGGGATACGATGTCCTGTCTCGAACGACGTTTGGCAGTCAGGCAGCGCTTCAGGTGGTGATTCTGGCAACGCTGCTGAGCTTAGTGATTGGCGTGCCGTTGGGCATGGTTAGCGGTTATTTGGGCGGTAGGCTCGATCGCTTGTTGCTGTTTTTGATGGATACCATTTACACGCTACCGGGACTGTTGCTATCGGTGACGCTGGCATTCGTCGTCGGTCGTGGGGTGCTAAATGCGGCGATCGCGCTCAGTATTGCTTACGTGCCCCAGTACTACCGGGTCGTCCGCAACCACACTGTTAGCGTCAAAACAGAGCTATTTATCGAGGCAGCGCAGGCAATGGGCGCTTCTACCTGGGCTATTCTCAGCCGTTACCTGTTCCTAAATGTGGTGCAAAGTGTTCCGGTATTGTTTACCCTTAACGCCGCTGATGCCATTTTGACCTTAGGTGGCCTGGGCTTTTTGGGCTTAGGCTTGCCGGAAGAAACGGCTGAATGGGGCTACGATTTGCGGCAGGCGTTGGATGGGCTCTCTACAGGCGGCATCTGGTGGACAGCCCTGTTTCCTGGCTTAGCCATGACGGTCATGGTGGTAGGGCTATCGCTGCTGGGTGAAGGCTTGAATGATTGGATCAATCCAACTTTGCGAGTGCGATCGAACGATACAAGCGGTTTAAAGCCGGGGCGTGAGGGCTGAAGGACAATCAGAACAGTTTCAGACTGGTTGTCATGCCAGATTCGTCAACTGTAAAATCTCGTAGAAAGCATTAATCGCTTCATCAATCAGTCAAGTTATTGCAAAGATTACTATTCTAGATTCATTGCAGCTTTAAGGATACAAGCGGCAATGCTATTATTTCTGAGAACTCATTCATGGAAGGGCGAGTTTATATGGCGCAAGCGCCTGTGTCTCCAGTAGTGTTGGTGATTTTAGACGGTTGGGGATATCGAGAAGAAACTGATTGTAACGCCGTTACAGCAGCCAAAACCCCTATTATTGATAGCCTTTGGGCGGCGTATCCTCATACCTTAATTCGCACTTCTGGCAAGGATGTGGGATTGCCAGACGGGCAGATGGGCAACTCAGAAGTGGGACACTTGAACATCGGCGCAGGGCGAGTCGTACCTCAGGAATTGGTACGAATTTCGGATGCCGTAGAAGATGGCACCTTGCTCAGCAATACGGCGCTTGTCAAAGTCTGCCAGGACGTGAAGCGAAGCGGTAAGAAGTTGCACCTGGTCGGACTTTGTTCGGATGGTGGGGTGCATTCGCATCTAACGCACCTGTTTGGGCTGCTGGATCTGGCAAAGGATCAGCATCTGGATGATGTGTGCATTCACGTCATTACGGATGGTCGTGATACTGCCCCGACCGCAGGCAAGCTTTCCGTTGAAAAGATTCAGGATTATGTCGCCGATCGTGGCATTGGGCGCATTGTCACCCTGAGTGGTCGCTACTACAGCATGGATCGCGATCACCGTTGGGATCGGGTGCAGCGTGCGTATGACGTGATGACGCAGGATGGTGAAGGCGACGGTCGCTCCGCTCTGGATGTGTTGCATGCCTCTTACAATGAAGGGATAAATGACGAGTTTGTGCTGCCGACACGGATTGCGTCCGGGGCCGTGCAGCCTGGCGATGGTGTCATTTTCTTTAACTTCCGCCCCGATCGTGCCCGGCAGTTAACACAAGCATTTGTTGATCCCGCGTTTGCAGGCTTCCAGCGGGAATTGATTCAGCCCTTATCGTTTGTCACATTTACCCAATACGATTCGCAGTTGCCCGTAGCCGTTGCGTTTGAACCACAGGATTTGACAAACATTCTGGGCGAAGTGATTGCTCAGAACGGTCTCCGGCAGTTTCGCGCGGCTGAAACTGAAAAATACGCCCATGTGACCTACTTTTTCAACGGCGGCATTGAAGACCCCTTTGAAGGCGAAGACCGGGAGTTAGTGCCTAGCCCCATGGTGGCCACGTATGACAAAGCGCCTGCCATGTCTGCTGAGAAGGTGACAGACGTAGCGATCGCGGCGATTAAAAAGCAGATCTATTCACTCATCGTGCTGAATTACGCCAACCCGGATATGGTTGGGCATACAGGCAAAATGGAGCCAACGGTCACCGCGCTGGAAACGGTCGATCGCTGCCTGGGTCGTCTGCTGGAAAGCATCATCCAAGCTGGCGGCACGACGATTATCACGGCGGATCACGGCAACGCTGAGGTCATGTGCGACGGGCAGGGCAATCCCTGGACAGCTCACACGACCAATCCCGTACCCTTCATTCTGGTGGAAGGCGAAGGACGCAAAATCCCGGTGCATGGAACCGAGGTGCCCTTGCGCGAGGACGGCCGCCTTGCCGATATCGCCCCCACGATTCTCGACATTTTGAAACTGCCTCAACCGCCTGAAATGACCGGGCGATCGATGATTCAATCCGCTGAATTTGAAGTGAAGCCCAACCGGACTCCTGTGCAGGTATCGCGTTAGGGAGTAGGGAGTAGGGAGTAGGGATGTAGCTTGCTTCTGCGGAGCAGTAGGCTAAAAAGCTGATCGCTGTAGCTTGCTTCCCGCAGGGGCTGCTGACCACTTTCTTTAACTCAAAACTCTTAACTCAAAACTCTTAACTCCCAGGTTGACCGCTAAGAGGGTAGAAGGCAGAAGGCTAGCTCTTGCTAGAAGACTGTTCGATCGCAAGCACTGGTCTTAGAGCAGAAACGTTTCGATCGCAACTGCAACCCCATCGTCCTCCACATCCGGTGCCACCCAGTCGGCTAGCGCCTGGACAGCTTCTGGTGCGTTGCCCATCGCAATGCCAACGCCAGCGTACTGAATCATTTCGACATCATTAAAGTTGTCACCGATCGTCATCACGTTTTCTGCCTTGAGCCCCAAATGGTCTTCGGCGAGGTAGCGTACTGCTGTTCCTTTACTGACGAGGGGATTGGTCGCTTCAAAGAAAGTGGCAACGGATTTTGTGAGATAGAGTTCAGCAGGCGTATAGCGGCCTCGCAAGGTACCTAATAGGGTAGTAATCAGGTCAGTATCATCACTCAGTGCCAGCACTTTGGTGGGTTCAGTGGTGAGTGCTGTACGCAAATCACCAACGGCATGAGGAGTAACGCCTGAGCGCTCGGCATACTCCTTTGTTTCGGGCGTGATCTCGCGGACGTAAAGCTGGTCGTTAATGTAGAAATGGACGGAGAGGAGTGATCGCAGCTCTGGTTGTTCAAAATGATCCAAAAGCTGAAGCACCAATGGTTTCGGTACCGTCCAATGGCGGTAAACCTCCTGATTCGTGGGGTTTTGAATCAATGCACCCTGGTATGCCATTAGCGGCAGGGTAGAGCCGATCGCCTGATGGAAACGCACCGCTGCCTGATACATGCGACCCGTCGCGATCGCCACCTGAATGCCTTTTGCCTGAGCGGCACGAATCGCCCCCACCACAGGCTGACGAATGTCGTTTGAAACGCCTGCGATCGTGCCGTCAATGTCCAACACGAGCAGTTTGATGTCTTTGCCAATCGATTGATGTTGCATGAGGAGGGGGAAGTTTTGAGTTTTGAGTTTTGAGTTTTGAATTTTGAGTTTTGAGTTTTGAGTTTTGGCAACTGACTATACCCTTCTGCCTTCTGCCCTCTGCCTACTTGCTCTAGCCTGCAAGTTTTTCTAGCGATCGCCCATTACTTTCCGTTCATTACCAAATTAACCGCTGATAATGTGAAAGCAAATCTCATAGTAGCTCGTAGGCTATGGCTGAGGCACAGGGTCGTCGTCGAGCAGTGGGTCAGGTGTTGTTCGCATCACTTTGGCTGACACTGCTTGTGTTGGTGGTAAAAGTCTGGATTGGTTGGGCAACGCTGTCGCTGAGTCTATTGGCGGAGTCGTTACAAACCCTGATCAATGGGTTTAGTATTTTGTTGAGCGCGATCGCCATTGCCGCTCGTTATCCGATGAGCCGTGATTGGGGACATGGCAGGCTGGAAGCTATTCTAGCGCTGTTGTTGGTGGCTTTTATGGGTTTTGCCTGTCTCAGCTTACTGGTGGTGTCAGTGCAGCAACTAAGCGCGATCGCAAAAGATCCGGTTAATGTGTTGCCTTTGCGGATGAGTCCACCCCTCTTTCAGCTCCTGGGTGTGGTGCTGGCTATTAACTTCTGTCTTGCCTGCTTTCAGCGCTACGAGGCGGGTCTACTAGAGAATACTGCACTGCGTTTCAGTGCCTCTCACCTCTTTCAAGACACGTGGCTAGTCGTTCCGGTGATGGCGGCTTTGGTAGGGGTTGGGCATGGGTACCTTTGGCTTGACCCATTGTTGGCGATCGGCATGCTGGCGGTTGCCGTTTGCAACTGCTGGCGCGTTTTTAACTGGCAGTTGCCATCGCTCATGAAACAAATGGCGATCGCCCCCGAAGCGTTAGCCCAAACCATTCATCAGGTAGAAGGGATCACTCACTGCTATGGCATCCAATCTCGCGGGATCGTCGGTCGTCAGGTGTTTGTCGAAATGCGGCTGATTCTACACCCAGAATGCATGAGCGTGGCACGGACGATCGCCGAACGGGTGGAGCGGGTGATCCGCGATCGCTATGGGCCAGCGAAAGTGGTAATTTACATTGATAGCGATCGCCCCTCTCAACAAGACGATCACAGCTAACCCACCTGCAAGCGCGATTGCTCCACGCTTCATAGCGATGATCGTGAAACGTCCACGAAGCAGGATTATCCATACATGATTGGCTTAAGGGCTGTCACCTTCTTTAACCTCATCGCATGTAGGAGAACTTACACCCATTAGAGATAGAAAAACATGTTGCTGAAAATCCTGTAGGTTATTCCACGCTGCATGGAATTTCCCAAAATTGGGGCTTGTGAACGAATAGGCTGTTCCACCGCCGAATCTAGGAGGCTCAAAACCTAAAATTTCCTTTTGATGGGGAAGTTGAAACCAGTTTTCTTCTTGTGGCATCCAAACTACTCGTACCCAACGAAAATAGCCCAATTCATTTTTCCTAATTTCATCATCAAGCATTTCCACAATATGAGTAACCTTAGCTTGTTGGTTCAAGATCATCAGGTCACCTTTTGAGGCTAATTTTGCACCCTTGCTAGTGGACAACCAGAACAGCTCAAATACGCGACTTTCAACTGAACCGCCTACTTCTTGAATGTGCTTAAGGGTATAAGCCCAACCACCATTCGGATCTCGCACATTCTTAATGTAGAGGAGTTCTGAGAGATCACATTCATCAAGCTCCTTGCGAGCAACATTTGGTGGTGTTAAAGGTTGGGTGTGCAACAATGGTGGCAGCGGTAATATTGGATCAATATCTATGGTTTCTCCAAGCAACTCCTTCTCTATCGCTGCTGCATCTTCTATTTTTAGACCGAGGTGTATTCGATAATCTATGAGGTCCTTAATGGTTTCATCGCCTAAGGTTGATTCCTCCTGCAAAGAATCCTGAAGCGTAGTTCGGTAATCTTGTAGTTTTCGTTGGTATTCTTGATAGGGCTTTAGTACCTCAGCTTCTATAGCCTCTGCTTCCTCATCTGAGATACAAAAGTCTCGACGGAGAGACTTTAACAATTGTTTGGCTGGAATAGAAAACCGACCCGCCGCAGATCTTTGTTCTGCCTCCTTTCGATACTTCAATTTGGGATCATCTTTCGGTGACTTCGCCAGCCGAATCTTGTAGCCGTCCTTCACCGGGTAGAACTCTGGAGTCATCGCGGGCGCGGCTTCCTTCACCTTGCTTCTGGTATACGCATGGAGTTCTTCCATATCAATAAACCCATCATCGCCCTGATCGGCTCCACCCGTGCGAATGCCTTCGACTAGGTAGTGAGTGTAAATTGAGAGGTCAAACCCATCCTGCGCCAGAGCATATTGCGTCGAGGTCGAAGCCGTGAGAATCGCGGTGCCTTTGCCGCCCAAAAACTGCTCTGGGTTGACACTGCCGCTGTCTTTTGCCTTTACACCTCTAGCAAATGCGCCGCTAAAGCAACTGTCGAGGATGATTACCTTATGCTGCGATCGACTCTGCTCCAGCCAGTCACGCACTGATCGGGCTGCAACAGCCGTTGGAGGCACTAATCTACCCTGATCTTTGCGCGTAAAGCGACTGGCAAAGTAAAACTCGCCGCTTTCATCGACCACGCCATGACCAGAGAAATAAAGCAGCACCAGATCCTCTTTGGTTCGATTGGCAAAGAGCTTATGTATTTCGAGTTCCATTGTCTGCCGATCAGGGTTTTGCAATACCTTGACAGCATTAACGTCAAACTCGCCCATGTCTGGGTGGGTCAGCACTTGTTGCATCGCGGTCACATCGTTGACAGCTGACGGCAGCCTCTCTAACCCTGGTTCATAGTCGCTGACCCCAATCAGCAGCGCGATCTTTGCCATTGTTGCTTAGTTACCCTTCAGAAACGCTTGCGCTTTTTGATAGGCATAGTCAAATTCTGCCTGACTGCTGGCTTCCAGTTCCATTTCTCTGCCATCCGGCGCTTTGACTTTAAGCTTAATGGGTTTGCTGCCAATGCGATCGCCTAAAAACGCGCCCAGTTTCTTGAAGTTGGCAACGCTTACTTCAGTCATCAGCAAGCCAACTAAAAAACCACCGACAGCTTTATTGCCTGCGGGTGGATTTGGATCAACAACGCGATCAACCGCTTCCACTTCGTCTAGTTCCCGCATCTGAGCCATGAGATTCTGGACTGCTTCATCCGTCTCCTCAGCATCCAGATCGGGGTTGTTGAAGTCGATCGTCAGCATCACGTTCGATTCGCCTGCCATCGCATCACCTTAGAGAATAATCGCTATCCCTAAAGATAGCCCATGCTAAAGGACTGCCAGTGATCTCAAGTCGTTCTTGTAGCCGTGCTGGACGTTGGCGAAGCCAGGAGAGATGTGCGATCGCCCCTATTCCAGGGAATTCTTTTTCTAAAGCTATTTCCCTTACTCAAGCACAGGAGCATCTACCTTATGCCGTACCAAAACATCTCTGCCAAACTCACCGAAGCGGATGTGCAGGAGATTAAAGATGCCCTGGCGACGATCGAAGCGAAATTACCTTTTTTGGTGAACCTGTCTGTTGAAGAGCGTCGCAAGCTGTTCAAAATGGGCAACAAAAGCCATGCCTTTGTAAGCAATAGCCTCACGGCTGCCCAGTCTAATCGCGGCATTCTTCCAGCTAGCTTCAACGTCGATGAATTTGTGAGTGACTATCAGCTTGCTACAGCTTTGAACGATATCCATTTAGGGCTGCAACAGTTGACCGAGACGGTAGACGATACTCTGATGGCAGTTAGCAGCGAAGCCATGAGCAGCAGCCTGACGGTCTATGACTACGTGAAGACTGCTGCTAAAAAGACTCCCGGACTTAAGGCGATCGCGGAGCAGTTGGGTGAACGCTTCAAAGCGATGCGGGCGAAAGCACCGAAAGAAACGACTGCCGCCTGACTCGGATCAAGTTTCACGGGTGAGCGATCGCGGATGAGAGGCGATCGCTGCCATCACCTACCTGAGTCTTAATGACTCTCTGATGAGCCTTTGATAGTGTCTGTTGCGTCTTTGTTACTCGCTCACGAGTCTTTACAACTCTCCAACGAGTCTTTGCTACTCATGCACGAGTCTTGATCACTCTCCGACGAGTCTTTGATACTCACTTGCGAGCCTATGACCCTCGTCGTCGAGTTTTTACAACTCACGCACCAGTGCTGATCACTCACCCACGAGTCTTTGATTGTCACGCGCGAGTCTTTGTTGCTCGCTCACGAGTCTTTGCTACTCTTCAACGAGTCTTTGATACTCTCGGACGAGTGTTGATCACTCTCGAATGAGTCTTTGCTACTCGCTCGCGTGAACCTCGGAGGTTTGAACGAGACATAAAATCGCACCAGAGGCATCGCTCAGGAGATTTTTAGTAAACAAAATACCTGTAGGGGCAGGTTTGGCATAAAGCAAGCAGTTGTATGCAAAGACTCTGGCAAAACCTGCCCCTACCAAACAGTATATTCTTTCTCGAAAAGCTTCTTAACCCTCCGAGGCTTATTACCTGCGAGCAGAAAGGACAAGCGATCGTGTCCTGGTCAACCACTGCCCAAGATCCATGTCCCGCTTGAAAATGTCGTGCAGGAGGACGTAGAAGCAGGGGATGATGAACAGCGTCAGCAGGGTTGCCAGCGAAAGACCCGAAAAGACCACTACGCCCAGTGGTTGCAAGAACTCTGAGCCTTCACCGATGCCTAACGCCAGAGGGAAGAGTCCCAAAACGGTGGTAATGGTGGTCATCATGATGGGACGCAGGCGTTGAGGAGCCGCTTTCATGACGGCAGTGGTGCGATCGATCCCTTCTTCATCCCGCAGTTGGTTCGCCATTTCCACCATGATGATGGCGTTGTTGACCACGATGCCGACCAGCAGCACCGCACCTACCAGCACCGTAATGCCGATCGCGGTTTGCGTGACAAACAGCCCGAAAATACCGCCTGCCATCGCGAGTGGTACGGTCAGAATAATGACGAGCGGATCGACCAGCGAGTTATATTGCACGGCCATCACCACAAAGACCAGAAACGCTGCTAGCCCACCCAGCAGTGATAGCGACGCTTGCAGTTCGTTACTGGTTTGGGCGGCGTAGCTAGGCAGCAGCGTAACACCCTCTGGCAGTTTAAGACCCCCTACAATTGCTTGCACTTCTTTCAGTGCGGCTCCCAGGCTGGCACCTTTCGTCAAATTACCAGCCACCAGAAAAACGGGACGTTGGTTAATGCGCTGAATTTCTCCTGGCGCTTGCCCTTGCTCAATGCTGGCAACATCGCTCAGCCGAATCAGGGCGTTATTGTCTGTAAAGAGCGGTAGCTGCGCCAACTGTGAGGGCTGTTTGAGCAAGTCTTGATCCAACTGCACTCGTACATCGACCAGGCGTTCATTGCGCTGAAGTTGGGTGGGTACTGACCCTTCGATCGCCGTTTGAATGGTGTTGCCGATATCCTGCGTCGTTAAACCGAAGGCTTTTGCACGTTCCCAATCGGGGCGAATTTGCACTTCTGGTTGGCGATCGTCTGCATCAGGACGAAACGTGGACAGTTTTGCTTTTTCATCCAAGGCTGCCAACACCTGTCGTCCCGCTTGTCGCAACGTTTCGGCATCCTGCCCTTGCAACACCACATCCACCTCCGCGCCCCGTAAGGGAGAGTTGTTCAGGCTCAGTCCGCGCACTGCACCAGGCGATACCCGCACACGAATACCCGCCAGGTTGAGTTTATTGAGTTCTCGCGTTACCCGTTCCGTAAACTCGGTGACATTGCTACCTGACTTCAGGGTGATGTTGCCAGTGCTCCGCGACGGGTTTGACGACACTGTGTTGCCAAACAATGAACCGCCTGCTGTCGTGAATACGTACTCCGTTTCAGGTTGTTTCAACAGCACCTCATCCACGGCTGCCATCACCTGCCGATTGGTATCGAGGGATGTGCCGGGCGGAAACTGCACATTGACGTTTGCCTGCCCGGTGCTGATGCGAGGCAAAATTTCTTGCGGAATCTGCTGGATCATGAGCGCACCACTCACACCCAGAACTAAGACTGTGATGCCAATGACCAACCCTCGTTTTGGCAATAGCCTTGCTAGCAGTCTGCCATAGCTAATGGTTGCGGCATTAAAGCGATCGTTAAACGTCCGTAGCAGCCAAAAGCGGTTGACACGGCTCGACCAACGAATGGTGAGCAGACGCGATGCCAGCATGGGTACAACGGTAAGCGCCATCAGCAAAGAGGCGGCAACCGCAAAGCTAATGGTAAGAATTAACTCATTAAACAGCAGCGAAACAAAGCCGCCCAATAGTAGGAAGGGCAGCACTGCCACCAGGTTTGTTGCCGTTGAGGCGATAAGCGCCGACTCCACCGATTGGCTGCTCGACGAGGCGAGGCTCAAGATCTGCTTCTGGAAACTTTTCTGGCTGTGCCCATTGCCGTTCCCATTAGTCGAACCGTCAGACGCCTGCCCGTTCGATCGCCTCATGTGTTCGTTCACTTTGTCGGCGATCGCCTCTAGCATCACGATCGCGTTATCCACCACGATCCCAACACCGAGTGCTAAACCGCCCAAACTAAACACGTTGAGCGACAGCCCAAACAACCCCATCAAAATAATGGTTGCCATCGTTGCCAGTGGAATCGCCAGCACAATGATGAGCGTCTGGCGTAGCGAACCCAGGAAGAGAAAGACTGCCAACGCTGCCAGCGCTGCCCCCGTCAAACCTGAACTCAAGACGTTTGAGATGGAATTTCGAATAAAGCGGGATTCATCCAGCGTTGCTGTGAGAACCATGTCAGCGGGAATGACGCCCGATCGACGGAGTTCCTCAATCTTTCGTTTGACTCCTTCAACCACATTCACCGTATTGGCATCGGGCTGCTTTTGAATACTGATCTTCACAGCCTTTTGTTGGTTGAGGCTCACCAGTACGCGCTCCTCTTCCGTCCCATCAATCACCGTTGCGAAGTCGCGCAAATAAACCCGTTGAGGAGAATTTTGAGTGTTGAGTGTTGAGTGTTGAGTTGCGTTGGACTGCTGACCGCTGACCGCTGCTTGCTGACCGCTTGACTGCTGACTGCTGACTCCTGATTGCTGCCCTCCAACTGCAAACGTCAAATCCCGAATCTCGCTCGCATTCCGAAAGCGTCCCACCGCTCGTGTTAAAGGCTCCGCATTGTCGCCCAAAATGCGTCCCCCAGAAATATCCTGGTTGCGTTGCTCCAGTTCATCCAACACGCCCGTTAGCCCAATACCCAACGCTTGCAGACGTTTGAGGTCAATGTTGACGCGCACTTCTTCTTGCACACCACCCGAAACATCAGCGGACGCAACGCCTTCTACAACGGTTAACTCACGGGAGAGCTCCTCATCGGCAAACACGCGCAGATCTACATCTTTCAGCGACGATGATGTGAGGGCCATTTCGTAAACGGGTAGCTGCGAGGGATCGGCTTTGAACAAACGGGGTTCTTCGATCGTTTCAGGTAGCTGGTTACGGTTGCGGTTGAAGGTTGCTGTCGCATCGTTGAGCGCCTGATCAACATTACTACCAGGGTTGAAGTACAAATCCAGATTGACCTGCCCTTCGCGCGTTTGGGAGTAGATTTGCACAACGCCATCTGTGGTTGCCAGTGCTTCTTCTAGCGGACGTGTAATTTCGTCGATCGCGACTTCAGGCGAAATGCCAGGTGCTTCTAGCCTTACCCCAATGCGGGGATAGGTGATGGAGGGGAGTAGATCGACGGGCAGACGAGCAATAAAGAAGACGCCCAGGATGATGATGGTCAGAGTGAGCATCAATGTGCCGATATGCCGCCGAATCGAAAGCTGGCTCAGGCTGAAGCCGGAGGATTGGAGGTTTTGCATGACAGATGGATGGGGGAGTGGGGAGTAGGGAGTAGGGAGTGGGAGCAGGAGTGGGTACGACCCATCGTCCCGCAGGCTATTGATGCCTACGTCAAATCACCACCTTGCAATGGTTCGATGGCGATGAACAGGTTCTCTAGTCAGGCTCTATTTCGCTGACAAAATGCTTAAGCGCACAGAATCACCATCTTTAAGGGGTTTGCCTGCGCGAGCAACATAGCGATCGCCTGGATTCAAGCCCGCCAGAATTTGCACGTTGCCATCAGCCTGTTCGCCCAGCGTGACCGATCGAGCAGCGACTTTTGCCTGTTCACCCTCACCAACCACTACAAAGAGTGTGCCTTTGGTCTGTTTCGGTTTTGCACTGTCTTTTGCGCGATCGCGGGTAGTCGTAGTGGCAGCATTTTCTCCCGTCTGTGCTGGCTGATTGAATTGTTGCCCTTTGGCACGATCGTCCTGTAAGGCGGCGATCGGCACCACTACACGATCTGTTGTTGTTTGCGTAAAGCTGACCCGCGCCAGTAACCCGCTACCAACTTTGCCCGTTCGATTGGGAATGGTCACTTCAACGGGCACCAGACGAGAGGTGGCATTGGCTGCCGGGGAAACCCGCGTTACCCGTCCCGTAAACTGCTCGTTGGGAAAGGCATCTAGCCGTACCTTTGCAGCTGCCCCCAAACGGACGTTCGACAAATCAAGTTCTGATACTTGTACGGTCACCTTTGCCTGACTGAAATCACCGACCCGCAGTAACTCGTTACCAACCTGCACCAAATTGCCTGCTTCCGTCGATCGGGTCAGTACCGCTCCACTGATGGGCGATTTCACCACAGCATACGATCGCCGCTTTTGCTGCTGTGCCACGACTGCCTGCTGCGCCAGAATGCGACCCTGCGCCGTTGCGATCGCCTGCTCCTGATTGCGCACCTTTTGCTGGCTCGATCGCAAGACCTGCGCGGCTGTTCTCGCCTGTGTTCTTGCCTGTTCAGCCTGTTGCAGCGTTATCGCACCATCCCTGGCAAGGGTTTCATAACGTGCCGCATCTGCTTCAGCCTGCTGAAGTTGTAACCGGGACTGCTCTACCTGCGTTTTAGCATCGCTGACCTGCGTTTGAAGCTGACTGATTTCGGTACGGCGTGAGGCTAGCTCTGCCGACGCTTCCGTTGTTGCTGCATCCAGAAGGTCACTATCAATTTGAGCTAAAACTTGCCCTTGTTGAACGCGATCGCCCACATCCACATTTAACTGCTGGAGTTGCCCTTCAGCCTGGGCACGTAGCGCGACTTCTTGCAATGGTTGGGTTGTGCCAGTGTATTCTCTTACCGCTTCGAGGGGTGCAGTCGCCGCGATCGCCACATCCACAGCGGTCTTCTGGCCTTGAGCCGCACCAGAGGGTTTTGTCTGAGCGTCAGCAGTCTCTTTGGGTAGAAAATTACAGCCTGAGAGCAACACGACAAATCCGGTTAGAAGGCTCCAACGAAGGAGACAAGCTCGCTCGGCGTTGTGAGGTTTCAGAGATGGTGCAGGTGGCAATGGGGTCGATGAATGAATGAATGAAGTCATAACAATGGAGTGCCCTATGCATCAAGTGAACAAAAGCAGAGCGAGACAACTTACACAACTGTGGGATTTTAACAATCCTTAACGAAAAGAATGTCTTTCGATCGAGCGATTCTTCCAGAAAGCTGGCAATCACGTGTGAAGCCATCTATAGGCCCCTCATCTTTGATGGAAGGATGAGCGGTTAAGCATTCAGTTGATTGCACGCGGAAGCCACTCAGCCGTAAACCGAGATATGGAAGGCTAACCACTGAACGCTGTAGCTTGCTTCCGCTTTGCGGTTGGTTGAAAGCTGGCTCGGAGCCTCTTCCCTAATCACCAAGAGCGCTATTTTTAAACAAGCAACTGCTTAAACAAGACGTTTAAAAGCTGACAACTCCCACAGTTAGACTGGGTGCATTGAATTTTGGTTCAACGTTTAACGGATGTCTTTGGATTCATGATCGTGCAGTCACTGGAAGTACTGGTAGTGATGGCTTGAGGCGATCGCGTCACCTCCTATAGCAAAGCATTCCAACGTTGAGCGATGTCTTCAACGTGGTTAAAACTGCTTCGCCCTGAGGTTTTTTGCTGAGTTTGTGAACAATCTGGCCCTAAACGCCGTCTCATGATCTGGAACGACTTATCTGGAACGGCGATAGTCCTGGGTGTATCACCTCTATGTATTTCCACACGGTTGTAGCTGCCCCTGCATCATGATGAAATCTATGCAAAGAACCGCTTTAAACGTAGGCGATCGCGTGCGCCTTGTACGTGGCTCTATGAGAGGACACACCGCTACGATTTCTGCCGTTAATAACGGCGTTTACTTCTTGATCGGAGATTGGACAAAGCTAACAGGCTTCGTTCTGGTTAAATATGGTCCCGTTGAGCCTGAGTACCTGGAAAAGCTGTCGTCATAGGCTTAGAGGTAGACCCGGCCAAAGGGCAAACAGGTCAAAGGGCAAACAGATAGAAAATCGCCGAAGACCCACGTTGAAATGAGTGCTCGGCGATGAGAATGCCTGTTGATTGGCTGAAAAAAGGCTTGAACGGCTGCTTGCTTCGTTGCGTATGGGTTCATCCATGCTTCCCACAACGGTTTTGCAGCCGTAAGCACGTGATTATGGCTGACTACACGTTGTCAGGGCTAAAGCCATGCTGTTATCCGCTTGAGCGGATTGCGTTCAGCTAACCTGTCCCTTTCGTGCAGGGCAAAGGCAACTGTTGAGTCCGTTACGTTAACAGGACGGCTACTCAAGAACGCGAATTTAATCAGGTGCAATTGTTTGTAGGACGTTCCACAGAGCGTCCCTACAGAAAGAAGGGAGATCTTTCAGGTTAATAATCCACGGACCTTATTCAGTCGGTGCAAAGTAGACTTGAAAAACCGCTACGAGGCTTGCGATCGCAGTGCAAAAGCCGACAAGAAAGGAAACACCGATTAGAAGAGCTGTCATTGTCCGTATGAATTGAGTTTCTTCTAGAATCGCAGGTTGCTCTTCTCTTTAGGAGAAGAAACCGTAAAAGATTAATGAAGGGACAATAAATCTGTCAGTGAATGTCCCTAACCCTGATTATGAGCCCCTTTATAGATTGCTCTGGCAATACCGTGGCTGAAACGTGTAGGGTGTAAAGGAACTCTGGTGCAGCATGAATTATGGGTAGAAAAATTGGCTTTTGGCTGGTGTGGATTGCGTTTGTCACCTATGCATTTTTGCTGGCTCCCCCCGATCGTCCCGATACCTTGGAGCTGATTAAAAACCTCTCGACAGGACAAATTGCGGGCATCAATCCACTCATCGTGGCGTTGTTTAACATCATGGGCGTCATGCCAATGCTCTACAGTTGCGTGCTGTTTATCGATGGCAGAATGCAAAAAATTCCCGCGTGGTTGTTCGCAACAGCCTCATTTGCGGTGGGTGCGTTTGCGATCGTGCCCTATCTGGCGCTACGAGAACCGAATGGGTCGTTTGCGGGTAAGAAAAACTGGCTACTCAAGCTATTGGATTCGCGGTGGTTGGCCTTAGGATTGGCGATCGCCGCGTTCGGTCTCCTGTTTTACGGCATTAGTCAGGGCAATTGGTCAGACTTTGTGCAGCAATGGCAATCGAGCCGCTTTATCCACGTCATGAGCCTGGATTTTTGCCTGCTTTCGCTGCTCTTTCCGGCCTTAGTGCGGGACGATATGACACGGAGAGGGATCACCGACGATCGTCACTTTTGGGCTGTAGCGCTCCTACCGTTGTTTGGCGCGGTCGGCTATCTGGTACTCCGCCCACCGTTGCAGGAACAACCTGAACGTGCGGTATCTGCTCAACCTGGCTATCACACCGCTCCATAGGGAAGACATTGCGTATAGTCACGATCGTCCCTTTCCAGTCACCATGCTAGTTTGAGAGTAAGAACGTTGGACCGCACAAAGGGCTAGCCAATATGCAAACGCAGCAGCGCTACTACACCCCTGAAGAGTATCTGGCACAAGAAGAGGTTGCTGAGTTCCACAGTGAGTATCGGGACGGAGAAATTGTGCCGATGACAGGCGGATCGATTAACCATAACCAGATTGCTGGCAATGTCTACGCGTTCCTAAAATTTGCCTTGCGTGGGAAGCCTCTCAAACCCTACATTGGCGATTTGCGCTTGTGGATTCCACAGTATCGGCAGTACACCTACCCGGATGTGCTGGTGATTGAAGGACAGCCTCTTTTTCAGGCTCAGCGGACAGATACCATTCTCAATCCTTGCCTGATTGTTGAGGTCTTATCGAAATCCACGAAGGACTACGATCGTACAGATAAGTTTCGCTACTATCGCTCCATTGCCGAACTGCAAGAGTATGTGTTGATTAACCAATACGAGGTTGCGATCGATTATTACACCAAAGCAGATGGTGACACATGGCTGTTTCGGGCCTATGAGTTTGATGCTGATGCAGAAACACTAAATCTTGCATCGGTCAATGTCGAGATACCCTTTGCAGAAATTTATGACGGTGTGGATTTTAACTTGAATGAGCCTGAGTAAGCTGCTCGATGGCTGCTGACTCAAACCCTTTCGGGTACGCCACACCCTTACCAGAGTTCAAACGTGACGGCACGATGGGAGAGGTTCGGATTGTAGTACGGGTCGCCCTTGAGTTGTTTGAAGTAGTCTTTCCATTTCTGGTTCAACGTTTCCCATTCGTTGGGTTGCAGTCCTGCTTTACGGCTCATGGATTCATAGTGAATGAGTTGGGCATAGGGGGTCACAACGTTGCGGTAGCCAGCCTGATGCACCTTCAAGCACAGATCCACATCGTTGTAGTTAAGCGGAAAAATTTCATCCATTCCCCCGACCTGCTGAAACACCTGCTGACGAATCATCAGGCAAGCAGCCGTCACAGCTAAATAATTGCGGTTCACCAGATTCGAGCAGAAGTAGCCTGGATGGTCGCCATCAAACCCGTGGTAAGCGTGACCGGGGTTGCCAGCCAATACCATGACCCCACCATGCTGAATTTTGCCATCGGGGTAGAGCAGTTTTGCACCGATCGCGCCAATGTCCTCCTGCTGCGCAAATTCCAGCATGGATTCTAACCAGTCTGGTGTGATGACTTCGGTATCATCGTTCAGCAACAGCAGATATTGCCCGTTGGCATGGGCTGCACCTTGATTAATGCGATGAGCAAAGTTAAAAGGCTCTCGACAGCGAACCAGATGGATCGCAGGGTCAGTAGTCTCTTCAGCCGACCGCATCACTGTCGCCAGCGTTTCGTCTGGGATATCGTACCCATCTACAATCACAAGTTCAAACTTACGGTAGGTACTGCGTTCTTGAATGCTGCGGACGCAATTTTCTAACGCAATAAAGGAACCTTCTGGCGTAGTTTTGCCCTTACCTGCACTGGGAATGATGATGCTAATCAGGGGTTCGCCCTTAATTTGACGACGCACCCGCCAAAAGCCGGGGCGCTGCGGCACCGTTTCGACCAAACCTGGGTAAGGACTACGTGCCAGCATCTCTTCCAGCGCTTTGCGTGCAGCGGTATAAGCCCAGGGTTTTGCCTGCTCGCCGCCACCCGTCACCGATGCAGGGATAACGCGCCAATGGTACAGAATTTTGGGGATGTGATAAATGTTCTTAGTTTTTTCGACTACACGCAAGACCAGGTCATAATCCTGAGCGCCATCGTAGCCAGCACGAAACCCGCCGATCGCTCGAATTAAGCTCGTCCGATAGACGCCTAAATGACAGGTGTACATACAGGCATGGAAGTAATCAGGCGACCAATCCGGCTTAAAAAAGGGATCCAGTCGTTTCCCCTTCGTATCCATCTTGTCTTCATCGCTGTAGATGAAATCAGCATCAGGGTGCTCATTGATGAGTTTGGCATTCTCAAATAAGGCATTGATCGCCAGCTCATCATCATGATCCAGTAAGGCAATGTAATCACCCGTTGCCAACTCCAGCGCAGTATTGCTAGCAGCGGCAATCTGACCATTCTCGGAACGAAAGGCAACCTTAATGCGCGAGTCTAGCTTGCTATAGCGAGTCAAAATCTCTTTGACATGCGGCTTTGGTGAAGCATCATCGGCAATACATAACTCCCAATTGGGATAAATCTGGTTGATTACAGACTGGATCGCTTTTTCAAGCCAGCGTGCTTCAACGTTGTAAACCGGCATAAGGATCGAGAACGTAGGGCGAATGGGCCATTGTTCGATCGCCTGCCGAGCCGCCGCAATATCGAGTTTCGTGAGTCGATCGCGGGCAACCCATTTTTGGTAAGAAACTCGGCCTCGAACCTTCTCCAAACTCCGTCGGTAGAGAAACTTGAGCAGCCCCAGCGTGTTGCGCTCTCGCCAGACCTTAAACAGCTTGCCAATTTTGTTGCCTACAAACCTGCTGCCTACAAAAAGGATGGGATTGGAATCGCTCATAGCCTCAGTTACGTTCAGGACGTTACAAGCAGGGCATGTCAACATTCGCCCTATTGCATAGCAATCCTAAACCATTCGTGAAGGCATCTTGCGGCTTGAGCCGATGGGCTATCGACTAATCAATCGTTTCTATAGCCTTTGGAGCCACTGTTTCGACGGTTTCAGGACTTACCTACAGTCTCTCAACAAACGCCTTATAAGTCTGCCCCTTATAGGTCTGAGGGTGAATCGGGCGCAACGACTTCTCCTTCACCCAACGTCAGGATGCGTTGTTGATCGGTAATCAAATCGCTCAGTTCGTGGAACTCGACGCCCATTGACTCACAGGCTTGCTGTAGCTCTTGCTTAAATGTGTTTAAGTCTGTCCCATAGCCACACAAATTAGCAGCCGTCTCGGCTCCCTGCTTGGCATTTGCCCGTGCACAATCAACGAGTTCTAGCCCTTTAAGCGGTGTGCTTGCTGCCATGATTCACTCTAGATAACGCTTGCTCTATTTATGATGAGTGAACAGTCGGTACCCGCTAATCCCTCATTTGGCAGATTTCGATTAGGGGATGGGAATCAGGGGACGGGGAATAGGGGACAGGGGAAGAGTTTTAGTTAAGTAGCGGTCAGCGTAGAAGTTTTGAGTTTTGAGTTTTGAGTTTTGAGTTCTGAGTTCAGCAGTCAGTTTTTTAGCCTTTAGCCTTCATCCTTTAGCCCTACTCCCTACTCCCTCACCTTCTGCCCTCTGCCCTCTGCCTTGCTACACTTGCTGCCAATACTGATAAGCCGCATAGGCAAGCGTTACCACACCTGTTACGATCGCGGACTCATCCACTTCAAATTGGGGATGGTGCAGGGGATAGTTGTGTTTGTCTCGAAAGCCAACTCCTAGCCGAAACATGCTGCCTGGAGCGTGTTGCAAATAGACGGAGAAATCTTCGGCACCCAGCGATGGTTCGTGAATCAGTTGCACTCCTTGCGCGCCCCATGCGGCTCTGGCAGAAGACTCTAGAAGTTGGGTCAGCACTTTGTCATTCTGTACGGATGGCGTACCCCGTCGGTAATTCAGCTCATAGCGTGCGCCATAGGTCTGGCAGAGATTGGCAACAATTTGTTCAATCCAGGCAGGCAGGGCAGCGCTGGTATCAGGGTGGAGCGATCGCACCGTGCCCAACAGATGTACCTGATCAGCTATGACATTCGGTGCCCGTCCGCCGTTGATTTGCCCGATCGTCAAGACAACGGGACGTAGCGGGTTTTGAGTGCGGCTAATGGCTTGCTGTAGGGTTGTGATAATTTGAGAGGCAATCCAGATCGCGTCGATCGCTTCATGGGGACGTGCTCCATGCCCCGACTCTCCCAGAATCGTAAGTTCCAGGTCATCTGCGGCGGCCGTCAAAGCGCCATAGCGAATGCCCACCACCCCAGCGGGGATCGAGGGAAACACATGCACCGATAAAATGCCGGACACATCCTGCATCACACCGTCTTGCACCATCCACATCGCACCCTGAGCAATCTCTTCGGCAGGCTGAAACAGAAAGCGGATGTTTCCTGGTAAAGTCTGCTCTAATTGCGACAGCACCATAGCCGTGCCTAAGCCCACCGTCGCATGTACGTCATGACCACAGGCATGCATGATCCCGGCTTTCTGCGACGCAAAGGCGAGTTCCGTGTGCTCACGAATCGGTAAAGCATCCATATCGGTACGGATTGCCAGTAGTCGCGAATCAGCCCCTTTACCAGGGAGTTCACCCACCACGCCGACTTTGCCAACCCCTTCTTTAACCTGAAGCCCACAGGAGGAGAGCACGCCTGCAATGTACGCTGCTGTCTGATGCTCTTGCCCACTGAGTTCAGGATAGCTGTGGAGGTGACGACGAATTTTAATCAGCCGTGGAGCGAGACTTTCAGCAAGAGCTTTGATTTGGGCAAGCATGAATCAGATGTATGGTGCGTTACCCTCCATGATACGGATTGTTACAAAGTTGTGAACCCCAAGGTGCGTCATCATCTGCGAGAGACCGATGCCTTGGATTGAGAGGGTGAGAACCTTTTGAAAACGCGATCGCGGCACAAAAGGGCGATAATCTAGGACAGCTTGAGTGTATTCATCGCCCATCTCAGAGGTCATCAGCAAAAAGATGCCAACGAGTCATGTGCCAAAGGCACCACCCAAAGCGCCTCAAAACAGACCTTGGAACAGGCTGATATTGACGCCTGCGATCGCGAAAGGTACAGCCATCTCGTTCTTGGTGTTCATGAGTGTCTGTGGGTTGCGATCGCTCCTCGCGCAGTGGACTCCATCATCAACGCCCAAAGCGTCTCCATTAACATCAAACGCCTTGTTGCCCTCATTCGGCTCAATGGATGCGCCAGAACCGCTTCCAGCAGGATTTCCGCCTGTAACGGCTGAGCAACTGATACAGATGGTTCCTGAAGCCAACCCTCAGCGACTACAACAGCTTGTGCCCCATCTCAATCAAGCGATGGCAAAATTTGGCATTAATACCCGCCTCAGACAAGCCCATTTGTTAGCGCAGATTGCGCATGAATCCGATCGCTTTATGGCGCTTGAGGCCGCTCGGTCTGGCGCGGATTACGAAGGCCGCAAAGATTTGGGTAATACCCAACGCGGTGATGGTGTGAAATTCAAACCTAGAGGGTTAATCCAGCTTGTTGGGCGGACAAACTATGCCGCTGCCAGCCAAGCGTTAGGGGTCGATTTGATTCACCAACCACAGAGGCTGGCTGACCCAGAATTGGCAGCTCTCAGTGCGGGTTGGTTCTGGTCTACCAACCAACTCAATAGTGATGCCGATAAGGATGATGTGAAAACCGTTACCAAGATCGTAAATGGTGGGTACAACGGTCTAGACGATCGCAAGCAGCTACTGCAAGCCGCTAAAAAGGCACTCGGTATGCAGCCCAAAAAGAAGCGCTAAGGTTAGCCCCACAACACTGTTAACAGTTATCAGCGCAAAACACACAGTATGGTCTCGTTGCGTATCCCAGCCCCCTTAGTAAAGTACGGGTCGCAAACCATTCGTGGTTAAAATGAGACGAAACTGGCTGCAACGGCTCGAACACCATGAAAGACTTTTTCATCAGCTACACCGGGAACGATCGCACCTGGGCAGAGTGGATTGCATGGGTCTTAGAAGACGCGCAATACTCGGTCGTGATCCAGGCATGGGATTTTCGGGTCGGTGGCAACTTTGTGCTGGATATGCAGAAAGCAACCGAAGCAAAGCGGACGATCGCCGTACTCTCCAACCTCTATTTCACCAAGCCGTTCCCACAGTCCGAATGGGCAGCCGCCTTTGCTCAAGACCCAACCAGCGCCCACCGCAAATTGATTCCCGTTCGCGTCGAAGACTGTCAACCAACCAGATTGCTGAACCAGATTGTGTACGTCGATGTGTTCAACTGCGATGAATCAGAGGCACAACAGCGGCTCTTAGCTGCCGTAAAAGACGGTCGCATGAAACCAGACCAACGCCCCCACTTTCCTGGCAAACCAGCACAGCGTGAAATACCAGACCACGTGCCGTTTCCCGGTCAAGCCTTTGCAGCTCAGGTTCCTGCTCCTACCGTAACGATCAGCCCAGAGACGACTCCACTCCCCGCTGGCGGGTTAACGGCTTCCCAAAAACGTCGCCTCCAGCAAAAACTGGATACCCTACAGCCAGAATTAGAGTTAAGAACTGAGAAGTTGCAGCAGTTACGCAAGAGTTTCGCGATTATGGTTGACCCCGCAACAAAATTTCAGCTAGAGAAACAGATTCAGGATGAAGAGGCGCAATTAGCCAAATTGGAAGATGAGTTGGATGCGATCGAGAACGCCTTATCCAGTTAACCGCCCAGGTTTCTATTTAGGCTTCTTCGCTGGAGCCAGCACCCAAAGCGAATCAAAGTGTTGTGCCTCAGCCGTTATGGAATTGGAGCTACTGACGCTGCGAACGGTGCCAACAATGCGTTGAAATTCCTGTACAAACAACGCATCCCCAGCGGGAACAGACGGCAAGATCAGGCTGTACAGAAACGATAGGGTTGCACCCATATTGACGTAGAAATAGCCATTATTCGGCATGGGAAACCCAGCGGTCGCCGTTTGAAAGGTAGGATTGAGGTGCAGCGGTAAATAGGGCTTTGGGGCTAAGTCTGCCATTGGTTTCGCTCCGGTTGTAATAACCAATGTCTTTGCATCAACCCAGCCGTGAGACAGAAAGCTGACGGTTTTACCCTTTTCTTTTGTTTCCCAACTAACGATCGGCTGCCCTTTCAACTGCTGAGAGACGATCGCCACTTCACCCTTCGCCTCTTTTTTGACGAATTGATCCAGCTTTTTCAAAGCGGCTTCTGCGGCTGGGCGATCGCTGGTTTGCACAATCAACCCTGCTCCAAGATTGAGTTTGGGATCGATATAGTTAAACAGCCCTCCCGTCGTTGGGAAGCAGAAAAAGGCATAGTCCCCATTCATCCAGGGAATAATGTCCTTCTCCAGATCAAGTCCCGTTGCAGTTCGAAAGGAGCTTCGCAGGCTGGCGATCGCGATCTGGCTATTCGGATCATCCTCGACGGAATCGAGTGAGTTTTGCCAGTGCTGCTTAAAGTCGCGGCCGCTAGCTGAGAGGTAGGTTGCGGCTGGTAAGCGGCTCAAGATCTGGTTGGCGTCGGGTACGGCGCGGGTCGCTAAATCTGGTTGAGGGGTTGTGTAGTAGACGTTAACCTGACTGTGCAGCCCTTGTGATTGTAGCCAGATGTGGCTGTCTGCGGTGCTATAGAGCTTCGTCAACATCTTCAGTCGGTTTTCACTTACCAACGGCATGCCCAGACCCAGCGTCGCCAGAGACGTGCTTTTAGTGATGGTCAACAGGACTTTGACGATCGCGCTGACCTCGCCATAACCCGTGATGAGAGATCGTCCGGCCTGGGGATGCTGCCACGTCCGTTGAAACAGTGGGTTTTGGACCAGAGGTTTCTGCTCTGCACGAGCATCAATCAGGTCTTCCAGCGTTTGCACCTGGGTTGCGACAGCAATCGTGTCTGGTAAGAGCGCGATCGCTAACCCTTTTGACTTCGGCGGTTGCGGCGGCAACGGTTCTGGCACGGGTGTGAGCGGCTCACTGGGTAGCGGTAGGGGTGGAGAGCCCTTCGGCTTGACTGCTTTATCGTCTGAGAAGAAGCTGGCACGTAATGGGCGTTGACGCTGGGGCAGTTGTGCCTGAGGGCGAGATTTGCGCCAAGTTGTTGAACCCGGTTCTGCTGGCTTGGGAGGCGTTGCACCGACCCATTGCAGCAGCATTATCCCCTTGTACTCACGCTCGATTTCAGGCTTGCCTCGCGTTGCCTTGACCTTGCTCAAAAAGGCTGTGAATTGATCGCGATCGGTAATGGGTGCAAGCAACACAGCACTGGAATCCAGCGTTTGCAAAACGGAACTGGCAATGGATCCAGACGTTGGCACGAGCGCGATCGCTACATAATTGCCCAGCCACGGCTGAATGTCTTTGGTAAAGTCAATTCCGTCTGGTAAAAAAGGAAGCTTAGACGGCACTCGGAGAGGGTCTGGCAATGGATTGAAGCGCTCAACTTCTGTCCAGATGGCGGGCGTTGTATTGATCAGCACCACACCAGAGACATTAGCGGGTAAGACGGTGGTCACGGCGGGGGGGGATGGCTGAGGCACAGGCACCGCACGGGCAATGGCGCAACCAGACAGCACAGCCATAACGACTGAGAACGAAACAGAAGCACGACGCAACAACGCTTTCTCCTCCAACCGTGAGTTCACTCTATAAGTCACTGTCTATCGTTCACTGAAATCGGGATTTAACCACAAATTCACGGCATCATTGTCTTGAAAGCTTGCTTTGTTGGTGTAAGTTGCCAAAGCGAAGCACCAGCAGATTTTTCCTCATTTAGAGCAAAACGATCACAGGGCGAACCGCTCAGGCAACCCTAGCCTATTTTGCTACCACTGCCAAGATTTATCTTCAGGGCGTGCGATCGTCGGTCAGGATTCACGTCATAAATGAACGCCAGCGATCGTCCCATACGCACCAAGCTTGAAGCGCACCTCTGACATCTAGTGTCAATAATATAGCTCAATGCCTGAGGCGTTGGCCCACCGCTGCAACAAACGGCAACTACTGCCTAAGTGCTACACAGTATTGCCGCAACACAAAACACACCCTCGGATTGACGGCTTGCGGTGCTGCCCCAACTTCTCTAAATTATTGATAAATAGTCTCAATAGCTGTGATAGGATATGCCCAGTTCTGATTGAAGAAGAGCCTCAGATTTCATGTCACTCCCAATTGACGTACTCTGGTTAAATGCCAGCCCTGGCTTAAAGCATTTTGACCAGCCACTGCTACAGGTTCTAGCGCCACACCTTACAGTTGCGCAGTGGGAATACAAACAGTCTCAAGACGAGGCGAGTTCCCTCGATCAGGCAGTTGCCTTGCTACATCACTATCTCAATGATCTACAACGTCCGGTTCACCTGGTGGGGCATGGAATCAGCGGCGTGTTGGGGCTCCTTTACGCACGACGCTATCCTGAGTGGGTGCGATCGCTCTCATTATTAGCGGTCGCTGCCCAACCTGCTGTGACCTGGCAGGCGCATTACTATGTTCAACGGCAACTCATTGTGTGTAGTCGCCAGCAATTACTGGCTTGTACTGCTCGTAGCCTCTTTGGTCACCAATTTTCCCATGCTGCCAAAGCCCTGGTTGCTTCACTGAGCCGCGATCTGGAAGAAGCACCGTCGCCTCACTCGCTCTTTAGGCTAGCAACCCTTCCTAAAGGGGGTATTACGATGCCGTTGCTTGTCTGTGGTAGCAAAGATGATCCGGTTGTGCATCCGCCAACGCTTCAGGAATGGTTGGTGTACTTCAAAGCTGACGATACGCTCTGGCAATGCCCTGATGGTCATCACTTTTTCCATTACTTTCAACCTCAGCTGGTGAGCGAGCAACTATTGCGCTTCTGGCGTTGTCTGGAGGCTCAGCAATGCACAACCCGCCAGTTTCCACTGTCAACAAATTGCCCATAAAACCGCCCTGTCGTAATTGCCATAAGCAGTAGTTGTCATTAACAGGCGCGGCTACGAAAGGGATACTCTGGTTGACTGACAAATCTTTCTGCGAACACCTGACCCGCCCTGCACTGAAAGTGTGGGCTCATAGCAGCAAGTCCTCTAAAGAGGACTAAAACGGGATTTTCAACCCGTTTTAACGGGTTTCGCATCGTTAGCCCGGATTTTAATTACGGGCGGGTGAGCTTGCGTAGATTGGGTTGTAGCGATCGCGGAAACCCAAAACTAGAGACTCTTTGGTTGGATAACCCTGTAGGTGTAAGCCTGCGCGATCGCAGAGCAAATCATTCGTAGCCTGGATTTTAAGATCTGGTTAGGGCATTGGAGTATGATGCTGCACCCTGTCCTAATGAATCTGCCATGGCCGCTAGAACTACGCTCTCTTCCAGTTTAAAGAGACTATCCTACAGCCGAAGATATGGGTTCCGACGATCGTGCGTCTCAGCGCGTGAGAAAGCATGACCACCATATGGAAAGGTGCTGCATACAGGCGCTCATCATCGCTTTCAGGCTAGTTCGTTTGGTGAGTCAACCATAACGGATGTACCTGATCCTTGGCGACAACTATGCGCGTATGCAACACCGTTGGAAGGGAGTATTAGACTCATACGTACGATGATACTATTGAAATACATAAACAAAAATCGTGCTTTCTCTCGTATAATATAGAGTTAGGTCTATAGCTTGTTTGCGAGGAAATTTGCTTGAAAAACGCAACACTCCACCAATTGAAAGTCTTTGAGGCAGTGGCCCGCCACAGCAGCTTTACGCGTGCTGCCGAGGAGTTGTTTCTCACACAGCCAACCGTCTCCATGCAGGTGAAACAACTGTCAAAATCGGTTGGGCTACCGCTCTTTGAACAGGTTGGCAAGCGGCTTTATTTGACGGGTGCTGGCAAGGAGTTGTACATTACCTGCCGAGACATTTTTTCGCGCTTGTCTCAGTTTGAGATTTCGATCGCTGACCTGAAGGGTCTGAAACAGGGTGCACTGCGGTTAGCCGTTGTCACCACAGCAAAATATGTAGTGCCCCGGTTGCTGGGTCCGTTTTGCCAGCGCTATCCAGGTGTGGATGTGTCGCTCACCGTCAATAACCATGAGTGGGTGCTAGATAGTTTGGCAGACAACCGCGATGACCTTTACATCCTAAGCCAACTGCCCGAAGACATGGATGTGAATGTCCACCCCTTTTTGGAAAATCCGCTGGTCGTTCTGGCGCAGCGCAATCACCCGTTAGCTCATGAGCGGGATATCCCACTGAAGCGTATTGCCGAAGAACCGTTCATCATGCGTGAACCAGGCTCGGGTACGCGGAAAGCGGTGCAAAAAATGTTTGATGACCATGCTCTTGAACTGAGAGTAAAGCTCGATCTGGGTAGTAATGAAGCGATTAAACAGGCGATCGCGGGTGGTCTTGGCATTTCTGTTCTATCGCTACATACCTTGGCGTTGGAAGGTCACAACAGCCAACTGACGATCCTGGATGTGCAAGGCTTTCCCATTCAGCGCTACTGGTATGTCATCTATCCCTCTGGCAAGCAGCTCTCAGTCATTGCCCGCACGTTTTACGATTATTTGTTGAACGAAGGTAAAAGCGTCGCGGAACAAACTGCGTTTCAGGGCGTTTTTAGTAAAGGGCTGAAGCCAGACGGGCACGATGAGTAGTGAATCGTTTCGTCTCTTAACCTTCCATCACCGTGAAACCACTGAAAACCTAAATTTGGTACTGTGGTGTAGGCTGCTTTGTACGAACACTGATGGCTGTTATGGGTATCGATACCGTAGAAAGTGACGCGCACAAGCGGCAACGAAACGAAATTTTTATTTCTTACTCTCGTAAAGACAAAGCGTTTGTGCAAACGCTGAGTGCAACCTTAGAAAAGCTTGGTTATAGTCTCTGGGTCGATTGGGAAGATATTCAGCCGACTGAGGACTGGTGGGCAGCGATTCAAGCAGGAATTGAAGCGGCTAGTAATTTTATTTTTGTGCTTAGCCCAGATTCGATCGCCTCTAAAGTGTGCGGACAAGAGTTGGAGCATGCCGTTGCCAATCACAAGCGACTGGTGCCCCTCGTCTGGCGCGAAGGCTTTGACCCAACGGTGATTCATCCCGCGCTTGCCACCCACAACTGGCTATTCTTTCGTGAAATTGATGATCAAGATCACGCGCTGCACATCCTGACGAATGCGTTAGACACCGATCTTGAATACGTGCGCGCTCACACTCGTTTGCAAGTACGCGCGATCGAATGGGAACAGAAAAAGCAAAACGATAGCCTCCTCATGCGGGGTAGCGATCTAGAAGAAGCCGAACTCTGGTTAACGCGAGCAACCGGCAAAAAACCCGAACCCACTGAACTTCAGGGCGCATTTATCAACACCAGCCGCCTGGCGGAAACGGCACGGCATAAAGCTGAGGTGCTAAGGCAGCAATTTTTGACTGGCATTGTGAGTGCCTTTTTGGTTGCGGCTGTGGGCATGGCAGGTTTTGCCTTTAAGCAAAAAAGCAAAGCCGAAATTCTCGCTCAAAGCTCTGGTGCCCAGAACCTTCTGGCCTCTGGGTTAGAGCTAGAAGCACTGGCGAGAAGCTTACAAACAGGGCGGCAACTGCGGCAGATTGGGTGGTTTCTTGAGCCCAGTACCCAGCTACGCGCCATTACCGCTTTACGGCAAATTGTTTATGGCGTGCGACTACATAACACGTTGCAAGGGCATCGGGGATATGTCATGAGCGCTAGTTTCAGCCCCGATGGTCAAACGATCGCGTCTGCCAGTGCCGACAAAACCATTAAGCTTTGGAGTCGGGAGGGACGGTTGCTGAAAACCTTCACAGGACATAGCGATCGCGTCAATAGCGTTACCTTTAGCCCGGATGGTCAAACGCTGGTTTCCGCCAGTGCTGATCAAACAGTCAAGGTATGGAACCGGGATGGTCGCCTTCTGCAAACGCTTAAAGGGCATGGTGCCAAAGTCTTAAGTGCCAGCTTCAGCCCCAATGCCAACCTCATCGTTTCGTCTGACCAGGATGGCATCATCAAGCTGTGGGATACCAACGGCAAACTGGTGAGAACCATCAGCACGGAAGGATTTGCGGTTAACAGTGTCCAATTCAGTCCTGATGGGCAGACGATCGCCACCGCAGAAGGCGATTTGAACGTGCGGCTCCGAAACCTCAACGGTCAAATCCTGAAAACCATGACCGGACATCATGCACCCGTGATCAGCGTCCGGTTTAGCCCTGATGGTAAGACCCTGGCTTCTGCTAGCGAAGATGAAACCATCAGGCTATGGTCTGTCGATCGAGCAGCACCGCAACGATTGGGGCAAGCACTCAGAACGCTAACGGGGCACAGTGATGCGGTTAAAAGCCTGAGCTTTAGCCCGGATGGTACGCTGCTTGCCTCTGCCAGCCTTGATAATACGATTAACCTGTGGCATCTCAACGGCGATACCACTAATACCTTTCGTGGACATAGCAATTGGGTCAATAGTGTCAGCTTTAGCCCCGATGGCAAAACGCTTGTTTCTGCCAGCGGCGATCGTACCCTCAAACTTTGGACGATCGCCCCTCAACCGCCTGTGGTGCTGAACGGGCACGAAGACATGGTAAATAGCGTCCGGTTTAGCCCCGATGGTCAAACCCTGGCGACTGGCAGCAGTGACAACACCATTAAGCTTTGGAATCGGGATGGAACTGCACGGTTCACCCTCAGAGGACATCAGAAGCGGATTCTCAGTGTTGCCTTCAGTGCCAGCGGTCAAACGCTTGCTTCTGCCAGCGAAGACGGCACCATTAAACTTTGGAGCACGGCGACTGGGCAACTCCTGAGAACGTTACAAGGGCATCAAGGCACAGTTTGGAGTGTTGCCTTTAGTCCCGATGGACAAACCCTGGCCTCTGCCAGCGAAGACAGCACAATTAAAGTCTGGGGATTGGAAGGTCAACTCCTTAAAACACTGAAAGGGCACAGTGGCAGTGTCCTGAGTGTTGCCTTTAGCCCAGACGGTCGCTTTTTGCTGTCTGGTAATGATGATGCTACGGCTCAACTCTGGCAGGTGAACGGCGATATGCTCAGAACGATTACCGGACAAGGTGGCCCGATTGGTGCAGTTGCCTTTAGCCCTGATAGCCAAATTCTGGCAACGGGTAGTGATGACGGCACCGTTAACCTGTGGAATCGTGGTGGCGATCGACTGTATACGCTGAGAGGACACGGCGGTTTTGTGATGGGTCTTACCTTTAGCCCTGAAGGAACCACGATCGCCACGGCCAGCGCCGACAAAACCGTTCGGCTTTGGAGCCTTGATGGAGAGCAGTTAGAAGCCTTTACCGATCACACCAACTGGGTCAGAAGTGTTAGCTTTAGCCCCGATGGTAAAATGCTCGCCTCTGCCAGTCAGGACGGTACAGTCATTCTCTGGAATCTTGACCTGAATGATTTAATGAAGCGCGGTTGTACCTGGTTGCATGATTACCTGACCACTAATCCTAATGTCACCAATGTCGATCGCACTGTTTGTCCTTAGACGACAAAGGCTTGAGCAAGCGTTCCTAAAGGGTTTAAGAGTGCCAGTCCTGACGCGTCAGGTTTCACGCAACCGCAGCGGTACTGATTAACCATTGATTGACAAGCAAACCTGAGTCTCTACCCAAAGGTGGAAATAAAGCCCTTTCATTTTCTGTCGTAAGGAAGCCCTGACATCTCATCTGACTCTACTGTTGAAAGACGCAAGCGGGGATCAACTCACACTAAGCTCAGAGAACGACCTAAAGGTCCAAGCACATGTTCATGAACAGCTATCTTCGTGCGCCTAACAGCCATGAGGGTAGCTTTCCTGCAAACAGATAGTGCCCACACAAAAAGCCTCTACTGTAGTAGAGGCCAATCATTGCTATGAATGATTCAATGCTTTACTGCACTACTAGATGACTAGTAGGATGCGCTCCGGCGGGTTACAGCGTAGTAGATAAACAGAGCGACAATCGCGCCCAAGACAGCAACCACAACACCACCCAAGCTCAGACCGGCAGATGTCAGTGCCAACGTACCTGTGGTTAGAAACGTGAAGAGGCTACCGCCAACAAAGGCACCAATGATGCCGAGAATCATTGTACCGAGGATACCACCACCCTGATTACCGGGGTAGATAGCTTTGGCGATCGCGCCAGCAATCAAACCTAGAACAATCCAAGCCAGAATATTCATGATATCAACTCCTGTTGAGTAGTGTTCTAAAAAGAGTTAATTAGAACGTGTTAATGGTTATAAGTTAACAGGCTACCCTGGCTTCCCATCCCCTCCGGAAGCAAGAAATGGAGTCATACAGAAGGAAGAGAAACGAGGTGATTCGCTCCTTTGGTTTGAAGGCTGATGTCTATCACAAGGCTGACTCATCTCCTGATGCTCGCTCCTACAGCCGTTTTCCTTTGCCTTACCCCGAACCCCGAACCCCCAACCCCCGTATCTATGAACTGCGGCTTAGCCCCATCAGTAACGGCTGTAAAACAGGCTATGCGAAACATGGTGTGACTTAGCATGCTTCCTCGTAAGCTTGTAGCAGAAGGAAAACTTGCAGCAGAAAGGATTGAGTGAAAAAGATGCATTTATGAGGCGCGAGGTTGTTTGAACACCTGATTGAACCAGCGATCACGAAGTGAGGATTATTCATGGAGTCAAATCAGATTCGGCGCGTTGCGATCGTGGGGGGGACACACGGCAATGAACTAACCGGCGTTTACCTCGTCAAGAAATTTGAGCAATTCCCAACGTTGCTGCATCGACCCAGCTTTGAGACGATCACGCTCTTAGCCAATCCTGAAGCAGTGGCAGCAAATCAGCGCTATATTGATCGAGACCTAAACCGTTGCTTTGCCCGTGAGGATTTAGCCAATCCAGCGTTGACAGCGTATGAAGACCAACGGGCAAAAGCGATCGCGGTAGAACTGGGTTCGAGAGAGCATCCTAAAGTTGATGTCATTATCGATCTCCACAGCACAACTGCAATGATGGGCTTATCGTTGTTACTGTCCAGCAAGCATCCTTTCAACTTGCGACTGGCAGCCTCCTTAAGTGTTTTGCACCCTGAAGTTTACGTGTGTTGTGGAGAACAGCGCCACCAGGATGCCCCTCTGCTGCGATCGCTCACACCTCTAGGCTGCACAGTTGAAGTGGGGGCGATCGCACAAGGGATTTTAGACGCACACTACTTTCAGCAGACCGAGCAGTTGGTTCATGCCATTTTGGATTACATTGAGGTGAGCAATCGGGGACAATTGCCCCCTGCGCCGAGTACTCTGACGCTTTATCAAGCGATCGCCACTGTCGATTATCCTCGCAATGCCGGAGGTGAGCTGCAAGCGATGATTCACCCCCAGCTTCAGCACCGCGATTATCAACCGCTCTACCCTGGCGAACCGATGTTCCTCACCTTTACGGGCGAAACGTTGCCTTATGCAGGAGAAAGCACCGTTTTCCCGATTTTTATTAATGAAGCCGCCTATTACGAAAAAGGGATCGCGATGGTGCTGACTGAAAAACAGGAAGTGACAATCCCTGACGAAGACCAGGGGCAACGTGTATAGCCACTCAGCGTTTGCGTCGCTCCCTGCTTTTCCCCAACAGCCCGTTATTCTTCAAGCACATCCGCGTCTTCAATCAAGTCGATGTGCTCACTTGCATCAACGTCAAGCAGCGGCACCTCATCACTCGCACAGACTTCTTCACTCATGCCAGTCTCTTCACTCATACCAGTCTCTTCACTGATGCCAGGTTCCTCACCTGTGGAAGCAGGAACGAGTGCAACAGCCGCGATCGCGTCATCCTCATCCAAACGCTGTACGCGTACCCCAGTAGCAGAGCGCGATTGAGACGAAATGGCATCCACCGACTGGCGAATAATGATGCCCCGATTGGTCACCATCATGAGCTCTGCACCTTCATTAACGATATGGAGCGCTGCCAGACGATCGCCCTTCTTGCGGAACTTGGTGGCAACCAACCCCATCCCGGCACGATTTTGTAACCGGAACTGGGAAACGGGCACCCGCTTGCCGTAGCCGCCCATCGTCACCACCAGGATCCACGGCCCAAGCTGACCACTCGTGCCAGAGGGTTGTTCGCTCTCGCCGGATTCTCCTGCTTCCACCAGTTCGGTGTTGAGTTCACTGGTCAGTTCTTCGGCTTCTGGCTCTGCGTCCGATTCCAAGACCTGTGCTAAATCCGCCACAATTTGGCTGGGTAGAATATCCATCCCAATCAGGCGATCGCCTTCACGGAGGGACATTGAGCGTACCCCTCGCGTCGCGCGACCGAGAGGACGCAACTGCTCGTGGCTGGCACGGAAGTGAATCGAACGTCCCAAGCTGGACCCAATGATGATGCTGTCATCCACTCGTGCGCGACGAACCCAGCGGAGTTCATCCCCTTCTTCCAACGAAATGGCGATGAGTCCATTGGCACGAATGTTGCTAAACGCAGTCAGAGCTGTTTTTTTGATGTAACCGTTACGAGTGAGCATCACCAGGTACTCGTCTTCGCTGAACTCAGTCACAGGAATGAACGCGGTGATTTTCTCCTCGCGAGGAATGGGCAGCATTTGCACGATCGGGGTGCCGCGTGACGTACGCGACCCTACCGGAATTTGGTACGCCTTGAGGGCATACACAACGCCGCGATCGCTGAAAAAGAGAACGCTATCGTGGTCACAACAGGTCAGAAAATGCTCGACCCCATCGTCGTCCTTCATCCGGGCACCCGCTTTGCCTCGCGTCGCCCGACTTTGAGACTCAAACGTGTTGACCGGCATCCGTTTCAGGTAGCCCTGTTCGGTGAGCAAAATAACGGCCTTTTCATTGGCAATCAGGTCAATATCGCCCAACTCATCTTCCGATTGCTCGATCACCGTTCGGCGCGGAGTTGCATGTTTCGCACGAATGTCCGTCACTTCCGTCACGATGATTTCGAGAATGCGTTCGCGCCGTGCCAGAATATCGCGCAGATCCGCAATTTGGGTTTGCAGGTCATCATGTTCCTGCTGGATTTTTTCGGCTTCCAGAGCCGTCAAACGGCGAAGCTGCATTTGCAGGATCGCGTCTGCCTGCGGTTCTGATAGTCCGTAGCTTGCGATCAGCTCTTGCTTGGCCGTCGGAGCATCCGCTGCGTGACGAATCAAGTTAATGATCGCGTCTAAATTTCCCAGCGCAATCAGCAACCCTTGCAGGAGGTGATCGCGTTCTTCGGCTTTCCGCAAATAGTAGCGAGTACGACGCGTAATCGCATCAATGCGGAAATCCAGAAACACTTCCAGAAATTGCTTCAGCGTCAGCAACTGGGGTTCCCGGTTGACCAGTGCCAGCATGTTGGCACCAAAGTTTGCCTGGAGTGGTGTTTGCTTATAAAGGTTGTTCAGCACGACGCGAGGATAGGCATCACGCTTAAGTTCGATGACGATGCGCATCCCGTCTCGATCGCTTTCATCTCGAATATCCGAAATGCCCTCAAGGCGCTGCTCATTCACCATCTCCGCGATTTTTTCAATCAGCGCGGCCTTGTTGGTTTGGTAGGGCAATTCGGTAATGATAATGGCTTCTCGATCGGGCCGACCGCGATGTTCGATCGTTTCGATTTGCGCGACACCCCGCATGATGATGGAGCCACGCCCGGTGGTGTATGCCTCCCGAATACCGTTTCTGCCAAGGATTTGCGCACCCGTTGGAAAGTCAGGCCCAGGCACGTACTGCATCAATTCCAGATCGGTCAGCGCTGGATTCTGAATCAGCGCAATCAGCCCGTCAATCAGTTCCCCCAGATTGTGCGGCGGAATGTTTGTCGCCATGCCCACAGCGATCCCCGACGAGCCATTCAGCAAGAGCTGGGGAATCCGTGCGGGCAATACCAAAGGTTCTTGCTGAGACCCGTCGTAGTTTGCACCAAAGTCAACGGTTTCCGCTTCGATATCTTGCAGTAGCGCATCGGTCGTTAGCGACTGGAGGCGACATTCGGTATATCGCATCGCAGCGGGTGGGTCGTTGTCTACCGAGCCGAAGTTCCCGTGCCCGTTGATGAGGGGCGATCGCATAGAAAAGTCTTGCGCCATCCGCACCAAGGCATCGTAAACCGCTGTGTCGCCGTGAGGATGATATTTACCGATGACATCCCCCACCACGCGAGCGCATTTACGGAAGGGGCGATCGGGTGATAAACCCAATTCGTGCATGGCGTATAGAATGCGACGATGCACGGGCTTCAACCCGTCTCTAGCATCGGGAAGCGCCCGCCCCACAATCACGCTCATCGCGTATTCCAGGTAGGATCGAGACATTTCGTTCCGCAAATCCGTAGGAACGATCCGATCCTGGGGACTATCCTGGGAAAAAGTCATAGTGCGAAAAGCTCCAAAATGCAAGCCAGTAGTCGCTGCCAGAAAAGCGGTTAAAGCTTCCCAACATTCGACGATCGCATCCTTGAAATACGATCACTTGTACCGCTCTATTCTATCACCGATCGGTCATTTCAGCCGATTGGCCGCGCTCAGCCGCTTGAGCCTAAAAGCTTACTGAGAAAGCATTTCGAGCAACAAGCTAAAGCTCCAGTCATCCTAAGGTCCACCTTGGGGCTAAACGTTTAAGCGGTGGATGGGACAAACGCCTTGAGCCGATCGTTTAACAACGATTAACCTGGCAAAGGTTGGGTGCTTCGACGGCGCTCCAGCACATGGCTTCGACTGTGCTCAGTGCACCGATTCGACTGCGCTCAGCATACCAAGCAGTCGTGGATTGAGACTTCGACGTGAGCCTTCGATGGAAGCGCTCAAGCCGAAGGGCGCTCAGTTGAACGCGCAGCCGAAACCCAAACTTGCGTGTAGATCTTTGATTGCCAGGTGAATAGTAAAGGTGACGGAGGAACGATCGCGGCGGGATTTACTTGATGGTGAACTTGATGTCGCCATCGCTTTCGGCTAACTTGTGATCGTCACTGTTATACGCATTCACTTGCCAGCGATAGGTTCGTTTTTCCAGGGGTTTGTCGATCGCAAAAGAAGTTCCCTCAACGCGCTCATTAATATACTGCGAGGTCGTTACCTTTGTATCTTCAGCGTAAATACTAAACTTGTAATACGCAGCATCTGGATAAGCGGCCCACTTCAGCTCCAAATTTTGGGCACTGACCTTTGAGCCTGCCTTCGGATTAAGTATCTTCAAATCACTCTTAAAGAGATTGGTTGGCGAGGCGAACAATGTTTTATCCGCTGTGACCTCATATTTACTTGAGCTAAGACCGCCAATACCCGTTGTTGCAAACACGTACGAATCGGTATCAAACACACGCGATAACAACGCTTCGTAAACTTGCGGTTTGACATTCGCAATCACATATTCGCCACTTTTATCTGTTTTTGCTATATACGTTTTGCCGCTACAGCCGCCGATAAAACGGCTAAATTTTTCGCATAGTTTAACTTCAATACTGGCAACGGGCTTGCTGTTGAACAAGACTTTTCCCTGCACATTACCAGTTCCAGGTTTCGGTTTTTGTTTCTCAACTTCAGCAGAGGTTGAGGCGGGCGCAGACTGAGCGCTCTCAGGCAATTTGGCCGTTGGGTTTTTCTTATCGTCTGTACAACTTGTTAACGAAATGAGCGTTGTCATGAAAACACATGCCATTAGCCCTTTACCCAGTTGCGCTTTAAACGTCATATCTAACCTTTCTTCGAACTCAGTTAGCAGGAGCGTTGGCACGATCGATGAAAGCCAAGCTAGAACCAAGCTCAGCAACGTTCGTATGTGCTTAATGCTACCCACCACTCTAGTCGCTAACGTTTCTAGTTAGGGATTGTTGATAAATTTTGTAATCTCCGATACTCTCTAGTCTCCGTTCCCTGCAAGGAGCTAACAAGCAAACCAATGAAAGAGAATGGTTTGATGGATTCTGTCTCATGGCTTGCCCACCCTCACAGCATCTATCTGATGTTGAGATCGCTGCCCGGTTTCTCAACCACAATCGGGCACTCAGGTCAGGGCTTTTGGGGTGGAAGTCCTAACTGCTTGCGGACAGTGGAGGAGTAACGAGCTTTCTGCCAGTTTTGAGCAGCTTTGATCTGCGCGGTTGTAGTGAAGTAGGTATTCGTAAGATCAGCGGCTTCGAGGTCAGCGTTGTCAAAATAGGTGTTGTTGAGGTCAGCTTGGCTAATATTAGACATGAAAAGATTAGCGTTTTTGAAGCTAGCGTGCGAGAGATAGCTACCGCCAAGATAAGCCTGTAAGAGGACGGCCCCGTTGAAGTTGGTACCATAGAGTTGGGCACCCCAGAAGCTAGCGCGGTAGAGGTAGGCATGGCTGAGGTTTGCACCGCCGAGTTCAGCACCATTGAGGTTAGTGCTCTGTAAGTTTAAAGATCCATCTGCTGGATCATTTTTCGCTTCCCGTCGTCCAATGACTGTCAGTGCTGCTTGCACGTCGGTTGTAACATTGGGCAGTTTCTGCTTTGAATACCGTGTCCAGCCAGAAGGCACAGGCGAGTTATTTCGCACAAACGCCGTTAACACTTCTAACACCGTCCAGTAGTCTTTTGGTGAGTCCTTCGCAATACGTTCCAGTGAGTAAATACTACCCAGTCGCACGTGAATATTTTGACTCCCTAGCTGTTCTACTGCTTTCGCAAAGCGATCTGTTAGCAAGCGCTCAGTGTTCAACTGCCTTTCTTGCTGCGCTGCCTCCAATTGGGACTGGGAATTGCGATAAGTCAAATACAAACCCACTCCAGCAAAAATGGTTGCCAATACACCAAACGCTGAGATGATCACCTTCACCACGTCCAGTGCAGCGCTTGGGGTTTCAGCAGTCAACGCCAGCCGTACCAGTCGCACTAGATGCTCAGGTAGTCGCCAGAAGAATTGTAGGAATCTCGTAAGCAGTCGAAGAGGATAGAGAAGCCACTGACGCATTCTCCAAATGGGCGATCGCTCTTGCTTGAGGGACTCGATCGCGGCCTGCCAATTGTCTTCAGCGGAGGTACTCTCACTGCCTGCTTGCCAGAGTTTATAAGCACGCTCTCGAATTTGGGTTTCAGTGAATGGCAAGGGCTTCGGTGGTCGTTGCGATCGCTTCACAGTGGGTCAACTATACTTCTCCGCTGCCAAGTTACCCCAGATTCCAGCCAAGATCCCCGTTTCTGGCGACGGCTGCACATTATGGTGCAAGCAGCTTGAGAAACTGGGGATCTGCGAATGAGCGTCTTAGCTCGGCACAAACAGGTGTTTTGGCACAGCCGCATGGCATCCCTGCCGAATATCCACCACCTGCGTCACCCCAAAGTCAACGCCGACCGAAATCATGGAGTAGGCTTCATCAGCGCTCATCTTGCGCTTGGTGGTGAGGAAGTCCAGCATTTGGTCAGCCGCTTGCCGCATCGCTTTGTTCAAGTCCTGGTTGAAGCCGTGGGTGATCCAGTGCGAGTCAGTTTCCAGAATAGGGTTGGTAATGGGGAAATCTTTCAGCACAAAGATTTGGATGTAGGAATTCATCGAGGCTTCGATCGCCGTTCCCGCTAACTCCGCATCGCCCTGCGCCATATGGCTATCGCCCACAAAGAAATTCGCGCCTTTGTTGAACACGGGGTAATACATCGTTGCGCCTGCCCCAATCCGCCAGTTGTCGATGTTGCCACCAAAGGGACCGGGAGGGATGCTGTTGATGCGTCCACTTTCCTGGGGTGCCACACCCATCACGCCAAAGTGAGGACGCAAAGGAATCGACACCTTCATCTTAATTTTCTCCCGCGAGGCTGGGTCGGGAGCCGTCACAAAACCGGGCTTATCGTATTTTGGCCGCCCTTTGAAGTCGTAAGCAAAGGCAGGGTAGGCCAGTGCGGCTTCCATATCAATTTTGTAAATGGTGATGCGCTCTTTTTTGAAGGCATCGTACAGGTAGCCCCAGTGTGCGGCAATGTTACTGCCATACTTGAGCCGGGGTTCTGTTTTGAGAATGCGTACCATCAGGGTGTCGCCCGGTTCCGCACCGCGCACCGCGATCGGTCCTGTCATAATGTGGACACCAGGACCGCGATCGGTCACTTTGTCATAAACCGCCTTCACCCCGGCATCCATCAGTAGGTCGGGGGCATCGCCTGCATGATGGGTTAGCGCTTCGATGTAAACAATATCGCCTGGATCAACCGTCATCACTGGCGGCTGTGTTTTGTCAAAGTAACCCCAGAAGCAGGTTTCGGGTGTGGCCTTGAGGACGTGAATCTTTTTCGCATCGCGGATCATGTCCGCTGCCATCAGCGTTTCAGATTTTGCCTCGGCTTTATCACCGCGCAAAAAGCTCACGGCAAAATTTCCACCCAGTGCTGCCGCAGCTCCAGCCGATGCCAGAAAGGCCCGTCGTGACTGTTGTGAAAGGTAGGTAGGATGCTTCTTTAAGAACTCGGCTTCGGTGGCATCAGTGGTTGAATGCTGTCCCTGTTCCTCGCCACAGACGTCATCATGGGTGTGATGATGCTCGTCATGACCATGTTCGTGATGCTCGTTATGATTGTGCTGTGCCATTAATTCAACTACCTAAGCCAATTTGCTTTGACAGGCAAAATCCTAATGATTGCTCAGGGTAGCAATTGTATAGTTCGTCACATCGACACGTTACTTTATCGCTTGAGACATCCTGTTACATATGCCCATCAATGCGTCTGAGTTTCTCAAAGCCTGCGATCCCAGTCGGGCACTGTCGATTAGCAACCCGCAAGACCGAGATTATTACATCGATTTTGCGCCTGTGCGTGGTAGCAATATTATTCAGGAGCTAAAGCGGACGATCGCTCTGCTTCCGAATGAAGGCACCTGCCAGTTATTTACAGGACATATTGGCTGCGGCAAATCCACAGAGCTTTTACGCTTAAAAAACGAACTTGAACAACTGGGGTTCTATGTGGTTTACTTTGTGTCCACAGAAGATTTAGATATGTCGGATGTGGATGTGACCGACATTTTGATTGCGATCGCTCATCAAGTGAGTGAAAAATTAGAAGCCGATCAAATCAGATTGAAACCAAAATATTTTGCCAATTTGTTCGCCGAAATTGGCGAAATTCTCCAAACACCGATTGAAATTTCTCAAGTTGATTTTTCCGTTGGCATTAGCAAAATTACGGCTCGCACCAAAGACAGTCCACGTCTGCGAAATCAGCTTCGGCAGTACATGGAACCGCGCACCAACGGCATTTTGCAATCATTGAATGATGAGTTATTGGGACAGGCAAACGTACAACTCAAGCAACGCGGCAAGCAAGGGTTAGTGGTCATTATTGACAACCTCGATCGCGTGGATGCCCGCCAACTGCCATCGGGACGCACACAGCCAGAATATTTGTTTGTCGATCGTGGCGAACAGTTATCTAAACTCAACTGCCATGTCGTTTACACCATTCCACTATCGCTGGTGTTTTCCAACGAAGTTGAAATTTTAAAGCAATGGTTTGGGGGTGGTGTGTCGCCCAAAATCCTACCGATGGTGCCTGTCAGGCAGCGCGATGGTGCTCACTACGAAGGTGGCATTAAGCTCTTGCGGCAAATGGTGCTAGCGAGGGCGTTTCCCCAGATTGATGCCGATCAACGCCTCGCCCGTCTTCATGAAGTGTGCGATCGCGTCGAAACCCTCGATCGCCTTTGCCTCATCAGCGGTGGTCACGTCAGAAACCTTTTGGGCCTGTTGCGTAACTGCGTCCAGCAAGGCGATCCGCCCTTTTCGAGCAATTTAGTCGAGCACGTTATTCGAGGGCAACGCGACGCACTGGTACGGACGATCGACGATAACGAATGGGCGCTCATCTTCCAGGTCGTTGAACAACAAACCGCACGCGGCGAAGTCGAGTATCAAACCCTACTCCGCAGCATGTTTATGTTTGAGTACCAGGATCAACAAGGCGGCTGGTTTGGCATCAACCCCATGCTGGCAGAAGCAAAGCGCTATCAGGCATGGGTCACAAACAGGGCAGAGCAAGCATGAAGCGACATGAGACGGAGAAGACCTCAAGCATTGACCCCTTTCACGCGATAACCTGCGTCTGCTAATAACGCAAAGTCAATACTCGTTGGGGCAGAAAGCTGGTAGGTGTAGCCGTAAGACATCATTGAATAGACACGATCGGCTGGATGAGAGTAGTCATACTGCCCTGTTACAGGATTAGGGCCATCTTGAGATTGCAACGGAATATACGAACCACCGTTGGCAATTCTTGAGTATTCGCCCTTGAAGACAGCCGTTTGAGGAGTGGATTTATCAATTAAATTTGCACTCGTCTGATCCTGTCCTAGTAACCCAAGCGCATGACCAATTTCATGACAGAAAATAGAGTATAAATCTGCATCACTATAACTGACAGCCTCCAGTGCATTAACCGTAAACTCTCCCGCTCTGGGTAATGGTTCTGATGCCGTCCACCCCCCCAAGGACGAGTAAGAACCGCCCCAACCAGCAGCTTGATCGCCACCGTTGTAAGAGCCAACAAAAATTACAAAATCATCCATATAACGATTGGTGGTAAACGTGAAAGCATCTAAACCATTTACACCAACCATGCCTAAACGTTGGCTACTCAGCGTAACGCCATTTAACTCATTAGCAATCACATTTGCCCAATCACTAGCGGCTCTCTGTGCAATGATTCGACGAGCCGATGTCCAAAAATTCTGGGTATCATTCCGAAAATCAAGATCAATATTGAAGCGCGTGTAATCTGGCGCATAGGTATTGATAATTGTGCCGAGATCGTAACTACTACTGTTGCTCAAGCCACCACTTAGCGTATAACCGATCGTATTTCCAGAGCTACGATTGCTACTGGTGTCATCGTTTTCTGCAATAAACCAGACGGTTCGGCTCTGGTTCCAATTCGTTGGTGTAAACGTGATGGTGTTCTGTGTTCCATCACCAACAATGCCATCGGCATCAATAGTCAGAAATTTACCCGCATTGAAGGTCAACGTGACATTTGATGTAATGGCTTGATTGAGCGATAGGTTGAATGTTCCTGCATCGCCTTCCTTACCGCTGAAGACGAGGTTGCTGATACTCACGAAACTCGCAGCAGGAATCGTAACGTATGTATCTTTACCGTCCCGACCAATGCCAGTATTCGAGTTATTAACTTCGTTGCTTTCGCTAATACTGCTATCGGCATCAACGATCATGCCAATGTAGTAAGTTTTACTACCACCCCAAAAGGAATCGGTTGCACCCGGTAGGGTCAGGTTGGTACTCAGTGTGCCAGTCGAAAGACCACTGTTCAGGGAGCTAATGGTGTATAAGCTAAGGTACTTGTCGCTGGTGTTGATCGTGCTATCGGTTGACAGGTAAAACTTGACATTAAAGCTGCCTGCGTTACCGTTGCCCGTATTTTGAATCCCAAAGTACGCTGTGACTGTATTTCCTGCTGTTAAGGATGTGGAACTGAGGGAGAAGGAAGACCCTGTTAGGTCGATCGTGGTGAGACTTGGTACATCAGCTTCGTAGTACCTGCCCCCAAAGTAGTCGTTAGAAGATGTTTGAGCATTAGTGAGATAGCCATACTCACTGCCTAAGCCGTTGCTGCCAGAACCAGAGTACGGGGTGTAGTTGGTGCTGTTCTCACTGTTGTAGTAACTGCTGACATAAACCTTGTTCTGCGAAGCCTTACCTGAAGCATAGTTCGTGATGCTTGTGATCTGGTAGAACCCGTAGTTGCCCGTTTCATTCGCACTACTGTCATTGAGGTACTGGCTAGCGGTGTACTTGCCATAGTCAGCGTAGCCATAGCCTGTGTAGTAGTCCTGTCCACTGCCGTAGCTGTATTTGAAGATGTAATACTGGTAGCCCAAATCTGCTTCATAGTACTTACCACCGTAGTAAGTGTTGCTGTCGCCATTTGTGACATAGCCATATTCACTGCCCAAACCACCGCTGCCCGAACCAGAGTACGGCGTGTAGCTGGTCTTGGTTTCACTGTTGTAGTAATTGCTAACGTAAACCGAGTTTAGCGAGGCTGTCCCAGTGGTGTAGTTTGCAAGACTTGTGATTAAGTAGTACCCGCTATATCCAGTTTCATTGGCAACACTATCGTATAGATACTGCCCACTTGTGTACTTACCGTACTCTGCGTAGCCGTAGCCTGCATAGTAATCGCCCTGCCCAGTGTTGTCGTAGCGGTATGAGAAGGTGTAATACTGATAGCCCAAATCGGCTTCGTAGTATTTGCCGCCATAGTAAGTATTGCTGTCGCCATTGGTGACATAGCCATATTCACTGCCCAAACCACCGCTGCCCGAACCGGAGTAAGGGGTGTAACTGGTGCTGGTTTCGCTGTTGTAGTAGCTATAGACATAGACTTGGTTGTTGTAACTGCTGCTATAGCCGCTGTACAGGCTGGAAATGTTGTAGTAACCTTTGTTGCCCGTCTCATTAGTGGCAGTGTCGTAAATATATCTGCCGCTGTAGTAGCTAGTGTCGGTGGTATAGCCATAGCCCTGGTAGGAGTCGCCGTTGCCGTAGTAATACGTGAAGTAGTACAAGTTGGTGCTGGCCGCTGTTGCAGACAGGTTCAAGCTGTAGTTTGTACTACCGCTAGACTGGTAAACCCGAACATAGTAGGTGCCAGCACTGAGGGCTGTACTGATGGACTCAGCACTACTGCTACTGTTGTACGAGCCTTGAATCAGCGTTCCAGTACTGCTGAAAAGCTGAAGATCTGCATTCGCACTGAGACCATTCAGCAGGAGGCTGACATTGCTGGCACTTAATAGGGTGAATTGGTAGTAGTCGTTGGGATCGGTGCTATCGATGCGATCGCTAAAGACACCATTTCCGCTCAGTGTTCCAGCATTAAAGGCTGTAGTTGTTGTATTGCCTGCCAGATCAGTCGGCAATGGTTCCTCATAGCGTGTGTAAGTAAGTGGCTGCCAGTTGGGCGCAACAGTGGTTAGAGAGGTAGAACCAATCATGGTGGCGTTGTTGGTGCCGCCCATGAACCAGACCCCGTTGGCTCCACTGCTGTAATCGCGCCACAGCAGGTCTGGATGGTTATCGCCGTTGAAGTCTGCGATGCCGTCGATGTGCCAGTTAGGAGCGACGGTGGTCAGGGAAGTGGAACCAATCATGGTGGCGTTGTTGGTACCGCCCATGAACCAGACCCCGTTGGCTCCACTGCTGTAATCGCGCCACAGCAGGTCTGGATGGTTGTCGCCATTAAAGTCTGCAATGCCTTCGATGTGCCAGTTGGAAGCAACAGTGGTTAGAGAGGTAGAACCAATCATGGTGGCGTTGTTGGTGCCGCCCATGAACCAGACCCCGTTGGCTCCACTGCTGTAATCGCGCCACAGGAGGTCTGGATGGTTGTCGCCGTTAAAGTCTGTGATGCCTTCGATATGCCAGTTGGGCGCGACGGTGGTCAGGGAAGTGGAACCAATCATGGTGGCGTTGTTGGTGCCGCCCATGAACCACACCCCGTTGGCCCCACTGCTGTAATCGCGCCAATAAAGGTCAGTCTTAGGGCTATTTTGCAGCTTGAAGTTGAGCGTGTAGTTTGTATCAGCGCCGCTACTACTTTGACAAACCCGAATGTAGTAAACGCCAGGATCAAGAATTTGGTTGATCGACTCGGAAATACTGGCACTGTTTGTAGAAGCTTGCAGGGTGTTGCCGTTACGATCGAGCAACTGTAGATTGGCGTTTGCACTTAAGCCATTAACTGCCAGATTAAGGCTACTGCGCCCACTCAGGCTGATTCGATAATAGTCATCGGTTCCGAAAGCATCTACGCGATCGCTAAACGTTTGTAACCATGTCACAAAGCCAATTTCTTTGGCGGAAAGTAGGGTATTCCCAGCGTAATCTGGCATAGCTTTTACAATAGTGGGTATAGCTCTAGCTTTCCTCCATGAAATGAAGAAACTTTAATTTTTTCTTGACCTGAGTAAATCTTCAAAGTGGGCTTTAAAGACTCGTATTTTTACTACTGTAAGGCGATTGTTTTTAACTGCTGTTGTGGGATAGCGGCACAAGCAGAGAAGGAAGACAAAGAGATAAATACTGAAGAGCTGTATCAGCGATGAGCACGACTGACCAATCCCGAGAGAGTGTACGAGCTGAGAACGATCGCTCGATCGATACGTTGGTTCGAGCGATTACGCTATCGCAGCATCAGTTTGCGCTGATTTTGGTGCGCTGTAACTACGTCCAACTGCGTGATCTCATCATGGGGCGCTTTAAACAACGCTGTCCGTTCCCCGTCCGGGAATACACGCTCCCTGAATCGGCAAAGACTCTCTACACCAATATTCGAGCCGAGATGACCAATGATGAGCAGGCTGAGGTCTCGCTGGCTGTAGACGATCAAAGAGAGCAAGGAACCAGGCAGCAAACAGAGCGAGAGGTTGGTAAGCCCACCCCCGCAACAGCGGCCCCACAGTCAACGCCTATGGTCGCTTCCTGCTGTCAGCCTCCCAATGCCCTCATGATCTTTGGGTTGGAGTCTGTCACTGCGATCGACCAGGTGCTTTTAGCGACGAATCTTGTGCGCGAGGAACTGAGTAAAAAATTCCCGTTTCCACTCGTGCTCTGGATGAACGATCGCGTACTGGCAAAGCTGGATCGACTGGCACCTGATTTGAAAAGTTGGGCCGGGAATACGGTTATTTCCTTCGACGTAGCATCAGAGGCTGTGCTAGAAGGGCTACGGCAACATACCGATCGCCTCTTTGCCTCCATTCTTGATGCAGGTGATGAGCAGTTTTTGCCCAATTGGACCTTGCTTCAGCAGAAACATTTTCCAACATGGGGCACCAATTCGCTGCGAAGAACGGAACTAGAATTTGCCCTTGAACGAGTCCTGAGCAGCGGTCAGGAAATTGATCCAGCACTTCAAGCCAGTCTCGATTTTCTGCTGGGACAGGATGCCCATGCTCAGGGTGAATTGGAGACAGCACGCATCTGCTATGAACACAGTCTGGCGTTTTGGCAAGAAGAAAGTAACCGACAACGATCGCAAAAGCTATCAGCTTCCTTTGTCTTACTGCCATCCGCTAGCGAACGCGCCGCCTGTGTGCTGATTTACCTGGGGTTGTGGTGGCGATCGCGGGCCATGCAGCGGCGCACTCTGTATGCTGATGCATGTCAACAAGCACGCAACTACTTTCAGCATGGGTTAGAGGTCTTTGAGCAAACCAATCGCCAGGATCTGGTCGCTCGCTTTATCATCCCGCAAGCTGAAGTTTTGCAGAAGCTACAGCAGTGGGATGAGTTGGAGGCACTGGCAAAACACGCGTTGGTGTTGCACAAGCTCTACGCTGACCCCATTCGGCAGGCGCGTGATCATGGCTTTTTGGCAGAAGTTGCCCTGGCGCGATCGGCCTGGAAAGACGCCAAGCAGCAGGTTGAAACAGCCCTACAGATTTTAGCGGCAACCAGTGCAGCGATCGATGACACGGCACCCAATCACCACATTGAAGACAGCCTGGAAGTGGCGCAACGCTACCATCAAGGCTGGTACTTGCTACTGCTTGCCAGAGCGGAGGCAAAGCTGGGCCAAATAGACGTTGCGATCGCCCATTTGGAAATGGCTCAGCATCAAACCTATCCACCGGATGATCCGCAGCTTTATATTGTCATTCTGCGGCATTTACGAGACCTGTACTTTCAGCAAGGACGCTACCGAGAAGCCTTTGATACCAAACAAACGCGACGATCGTTGGAGCACCAGTATGGGTTTCGCGCCTTTATTGGTGCACTGCGTTTGGAGCCACAGCAGTCTTTATTTAGCCCCTTCCCAGGGCAAACTCCCCAAGAAGCACCCCTAGCTCAGGAAATTAGAGCCTCTGGTCGCCAGCAGGATGTCAACCGTCTGGTGGCTCGTATGGGGCGGAATGATATTAAGCTCACGGTCATTCATGGACCATCGGGAGTGGGCAAAAGCTCGATCGTGAATGCGGGTCTGATGCCTGCGTTGAAAGAACGGGTGATTGGCGATCGCATTGCACTGCCCATTCTGATTGACCTTTACACGGATTGGCAAACGACACTGGAAGCGAAATTGTTACTGGCACTGGGAGGAAGGGCAGAGGGCAGAGGGCAGGAGGCAGAAGGAAGCAGTCAGTCGATTCCTTTGGAGCAGCAAGCTACAGCAGTTGGCGGTCAGCCAATCGTAGAACCAAATGCGGGCTCCCCTGCTCCCCCTGCTTCCCCTATGCCCGTTCCCTCCGCGCTCCTTTCACTCCTTCGTCAGGCAACCAACCTCAACTTTATCCCAGTCCTAATTTTTGACCAGTTTGAAGAATTTTTCTTTGTCCATGAAACCCTACCGCAGCGCCGTCTGTTCTATGAGTTTCTGCGCGACTGCCTTGACCTGGATTTTGTCAAAGTCGTCTTAACCCTGCGAGAAGACTACCTTCACTACTTATTGGAGTTTCAGCGCCTTGCCAGCCGCGACAGCGTGAATTTGGACAGCATCAATGACATTCTGGGCAAAGATGTGCGCTATCCGTTGGGAGACTTTTCGCCTGCCGATGCTCGCTCAATCATCAAAAGCCTGACCGATCGAGCCCAATTTTATCTGGATGATGCGCTGGTAGAGGCCTTGGTTGCCGATCTGGCAGACGATTTTGGGGAAGTGCGAGCGATCGAGTTACAGGCGGTGGGCGCGGAACTGCAAGCTGAAGGGATCACTACCCTGGCAGAGTATCGCCAGAAGGGACCGAAAGAAAAGCTGGTGGCGCGATCGCTCGAAAACGTCATTGAAGACTGCGGCCCTGAGAATGAAGATGCGGCGCGCATTGTGCTGTTTTTGTTGACCAATGAAAATGGCACTCGTCCGTTGAAAAGCCGCGAAGATCTGGAAACTGATCTGGTGGATTTAGGCTTAACGGCTGAAATTAATAAGCTCGATCTGGTGCTGGATGTGTTGGTCGGCTCTGGGTTGCTCTTTCTGGTGCCTGAGAATCCGGCCGATCGGTATCAACTGGTGCACGATTATCTGGTAAGTTTTATTCGCCAGCAGCAGGGAGAAATCACGGCGGATCTAGACCGACACGATCGCCATCTCTCGGACGCCTCTCAACCGGAACCGGTCGTAAAACGCCTCATCAGCCTGCGACGGCAAAACGCCTTTCTTAAGTCCAAGCTGAAGCGCCTTCGTTCGGCTGAAAGTGTTCTGCCATCCCTCTTGCTGCTGGTTTCGCTGGCAATCCTGATTACTGCTTTAGTCGTGGGTTTTAAACCAACGTGAGTCTGCCAGGGTAGTTCAACTTAAAGATTGCGTGGGTCGTGATAGGAGTCCTGATCGCGCTGGCTCATCGGGACGCATGGTTTGGAGCGGGACAGAGGACTCTGACGAAGACGGATCACCTTGCTCAGTGAGCGCCTGCTTTTGCATGACGTGGCTGTTTTCCTCTGCCTTCGCGTCTAAAAGCGGCAAGGTAACGGTAAAAGTCGCGCCCTGATCAACGCCTAAGCTCTCTGCCCGGACGTTGCCCTGGTGTTGTTCTACCAAATGGCGCACGATCGCCAGCCCCAGTCCTAACCCATTCTGAGGGCGACTGGTAGTGCTATCTGCCTGCCGGAAGCGATCGAAGACATGGGGCAAAAACTCTGGGCTAATGCCGCTGCCTGTATCGCTAATTTGGATCTGGGCATAGCGTGAGTGGGAGGACTGCTCGTCTGCCTGGATGGATGGTTCTACCTGGATGGCGTCTACCCGCACAGTGACGGTGCCGTTGGCAGGTGTAAATTTAATGGCGTTAGTGAGTAAGTTCCACACGACCTGCTGCAGCCGGACGGAATCACCCCAAACCTGCCCCACCTCTGGGTCGAGAAACGACTCCAGCTGAATGGCTTTACCTTCCAGCATGGGGCGTACAGACTCGATCGCCGCTTCTACCACGGTGATCAAATTCAGGGCATAGCATTTCAACCGGAGCTTCCCGCGTACGATTTGAGAGACATCCAGAATGTCATCAATGAGTTGTGCCTGTGCCAGAGCATTGCGTTCAATGGTCTCCAGCGCACGGGTGATTGTAGCTTCGTCTAGTTGGCGCGTACGCAACAGCCGTGACCAGCCCAACATCGAGTTCAACGGTGTACGCAACTCGTGTGATAGAACCGCGAGAAACTCATCTTTCATGCGGTTAGCGGCTTCCGCTTCTCGTCTTGCCGCCTGTTCCCGAAACATCTGTACACGGGCTTCCTCTGCTTTGCGGCGCTCGGTCAAGTCTTCAACGGTGCCCACGTAGCCGGTCAATTCACACAAGTCAGAGAATAGGGGTGAGGAGCGAGCACACACCCAGCGGGTTGACCCATCACGGTGCTGGAAGCGGTAGTCGGTTGAGAAGTTGGGTGCTTGCCCGCTGATGTAGGCCTGCCACTCGCTGATAATGCGTTCGCGATCGTCTGGGTGAATGTGCTCTATCCACCCGTCGCCCAGTCCTTCTTTTAATGTAAAGTCGCCGATCGCCTGAAGGTAAGGATTCGTGTAGGTGCAAGCCCCTGTCGTATCGTTCATAAAAATGCCTACGGGTGCATAGGCGCTGAGCGATCGAAACCGCTGCTCACTTTCGCCCAGTTCCGCATTGATGGCTACGAGTTGAGCGGCCTGTGCCTTCACAGCTTCGGTTTTCTTAAACAAGTCAACAAAGACCGCAACTTTTGAGGTCAAAATACTGGCGTCGATCGGCTTCAGCAGATAATCGACCGCACCCAGCGAATAGCCTTTAAACATGAGCTGTTCACTCGTGCTAAAAGCCGTGAGAAAAATAATCGGCGTTTGGCGCGATCGCTCTCGATCGCGAATTAGCGTTGCGGTTTCAAAGCCGTCCATTTCTGGCATCTGCACATCCAGCAAAATGACGGCAAAATCCTGGTTGAGCAAGCATCGTAGCGCCTCCGGGCCAGAGTTCGCCCGCACCAGGTTTTCATCCAGTTTGCCCAGAATGGCTTCCAGTGCCAGCAAATTCTCTGGATGGTCGTCAACCAGCAGAATGTTAACTTTGGATGGCAGCGTCATAGCGTTAACCCCGGACAGAAGAGAGTAAGTTGACCAGGTAGGGCGCAATCTCTGGCAGCGGTAAGATGGCGTCTACGTGGGTTTGGTTGATTGCAAGCTGAGGCATCACACCAATTTCAGCCGTTGTCGGATCTTGCACAATGGTCACGCCACCACAGGCTTTGATGCGTGCCAGCCCATTTGTGCCATCGCGGTTTGCTCCAGTCAAAATGATGCCAATGGTGCGATCGGCGTAGGCATCTGCGGCTGATTCAAACAGCACATCGATCGACGGGCGCGCAAAACAAACGGGCTCATCGACTGAAAGCGTGACGTAGCCCCGTTCAACCAGCAAATGATAATCTGCTGGAGCTAAGTAAACATGCCCCGGTAGCAATTCGTCTTTATCTTCTGCTTCGTGTACCGGTAACGTTGTGTAGCGCTGCATATAGCCACTCATCATAGTGCCGGACTCCTTGTGGCGATGTTGTACAACAGCGATCGCGAGGGGAAAGGGTTGCTTTAACCCTCCTAGTAGCGCTTTGAGCGCCGAAAAGCCACCCAACGACGTGCCAATGACAACCAGTTCAAAGCCCATCAATCGAGCCTCCGATAGAGCCGCTCTCCCTTCACAATTTCTTCGTAGCGCGACTCGTAAGGGGATAGTTTTAACGATTCTCGCCGCCCTAAGCCCAAAATGCCAAACGAACAGAGACTATCGTAAAACAGTTGATGCACTCGTTGTTGCAGCGTGCGGTTGAAATAGATCAGCACGTTGCGGCAGAGGATGACATTGAACTCATTGAAGGAACTGTCCGTTGCTAAATTGTGCTGAGAGAACACAATATTTTCTTTCAGAGACGATCGAAAAATTGCGTTCCCATAGCCAGCCGTGTAGTATTCGGAGAACGATCGCTTCCCCCCTGCCTTTAAATAAAGCTGGGTGTACTCCTGCATCAGCTCGATCGGATAGATTCCCTGCTTTGCCTTATGTAAAACCAACTCGTTTGTATCGGTTGCATAGATGCGACAGCGATGATACAGCCCTTCCTCTTGCAGCAAAATCGCCATTGAATACACTTCCTGCCCTGTAGAACAGCCCGCATGCCAGATTCGGATAAACGGGTAGGTACGAAGCAACGGCACGATCAACTCTCGAAAGGACAAAAAAAAGCTAGGGTCACGAAACATGGATGTGACGTTCACCGTTAACCCTAGAAGAAACCGCTCTAAACACGCTGGTTCGTGCAAAAGACGATCTTGTAGCGCCGAAATGGTTGGCAGTCCTTCCGCTGCCATCACTTTGCGAAGACGACGCCTCAACGAGGAGGGTGCGTAATCTCGAAAATCGAAGCCGTAATAACGATATACGCCCTCTAAAAGCAACTGAACCTCAATATCTTCTAAGTTAGGACTGAGCGGAGCCATGATTTGGACATTAAAAATACTGACTCCAGATCTACAACCTGTGATGTACAGCTTGCGATAGATTAATCCACCGAACCTAGCAGTTTTGAGCCAGCAGTTAGCACTATCTAAAGATAGAAGTGTCTGGTCTATGCATTAACAAGACGTCATGATCTCTCGATCGGTGGAGATGGTTGAAGCGTGTTGAGTGTCCAGCTGCCAACAGTAATCAGACAGGATCTGCCTACAAACAGGACATCGCGCTTGAGTTTGGAGCCAAGGTACGCTTTCGATCGTAAGGGTGATGCTTTTGGTTCTGAGATTTGGTGGAGTGGTAGGACGACCAAAGCAGTCAACGTTTGAACGTCCCATTTTGAAGCGATAGGTGAAACCCGTTATGCAAAATCCTTCATCAGAACGGGCACGCATAGCGAAACAAAGCGCTAAGCAGTCAGAAGAGCAAGGTAAGGAAATTGAAGCGTTTGGTAAAACGATCGGAACAAGCTTAAGCAGAGTAACAGAAGCTCAAGGTGACACGATCGAAACAGCGGGTAAAGCGGTACAGAAGCATGCTGTCGCATCCTATGACTACGCCAAAGAAGCCGACTACAGTGGGGAAAAGGCAGCCTTTAATCAAGCAGCTTCCGAGCACCGTAAAGAGCGTGAAGAAGTGTTAAAAGCGGCGAAAGTTTATAGTGAAGTGGTGCAAAACCATGGACATCAGGCGACGAAACCGTCAGCGCCCGATGATGAACCATAGCCATAGAATCTTGCTGCAACGCCATCATTTCATATGAAGCGCTTAGCGATAAAGCCATACTCGCAGCAGCGAGAGCAACTGTTCCGCATCTACTGGTTTGGTGATGTAGTCAGAGGCTCCTGCTTCCAGGCACTTTTCACGATCGCCCTGCATTGCTTTTGCTGTGAGCGCAATAATGGGAAGCGATCGAAACGACTCAATTTCGCGGATGGCTCGCGTCGTTTCGTAGCCGTCTAGCTCTGGCATCATGACATCCATCAGCACCACATCAATATCGGGATGGTTTTGGAGAGCTGCAATGCCATCAACCCCATTTTCGGCATACGACACCTGCATCTGGTAGCGCTCTAGCAAGCTCGTAAGGGCAAAAATATTGCGGACATCATCATCCACAATCAGTACCTTTTTGTGTGCCAAGACTGGATCGCTCTGATGCAGTTGCTCCAGTATTTGCCGTTTGCCTTCGGGTAAGTTTGCCTGCACACGGTGTAAAAAGAGCGCCGTTTCGTCGAGCAGGCGTTCGGGCGATCGTACATCTTTCACAATGATGGTCTCTGCCAGTCGCCGCAACTGGGTTTCTTGCGCTGGGGTCAGTTCTCTGCCGGTGTAGACAATGATGGGCAAGCGAGAAAAGACTGGCTGTTCTTTAATCTGTTCGATGAGGTCAAACCCGGTCATATCAGGCAACCCCAGATCCAGTACCACGCAGTCAAAGAGCTGCGACTGTAAAGCTGATAGCGCTTCGGCTCCCGTACCGACAATGCTGGTTGAGACATCGCCATTGCCAATCAACTCTCGGATGCTTTGAGCTTGAACCGGATCATCCTCTACGACTAGAAGATTTTTTACCTGGCGCTCTACGAACCCTTTGATGTTCACCAATGCTTGCGTGAGCGCTTCGGGCGAAATGGGCTTTTGCAGATACGCGATCGCGCCAAGTTGGAGGCTGCGCTGCTGTTCATCATCCACCGAGAGAATGTGAACCGGAATATGCCGTGTTTCAGGATCATGCTTGAGTCGATCGAGCACCGTCCACCCGTCCATATCCGGCAGGCGAAGATCCAGCATAATGGCGTCAGGTTTATACCTCTGAGCGAGTGCTAAGCCGGACTGACTGCGTATAGCCGCCAGTACTTTAAAGCCTTGCTCCCGCGCCATATCCATCAAAATTCGGACAAAGTGAAGATCATCTTCAATGATGAGCAAGACCCGATCGCCCGGTTGGATGGAGGCGCGATCGTCATCAACGTCGTTAAGGGGTTGGGGATGTTGGGGGTTGGGGGTTGGGTGTCGGGGGTTGGGGGTTAGGGGGCTTCTGAAGGCTGATAGTTGCCTGCCTCCTGCCTCCTGCCTCCTGCCTTCTGCCTTCTGTCTCCTGTCTCCTGTCTCCTGCTGCTGTTCTCCCTTTTTTTCCAACGGCAGCACCAGTGTAAACGTGCTTCCCTGCCCTGGTTGGCTGCTCAGTTCAATCCGTCCACCGAGCAGTTGAGCCAGTTCCCGACTGATGGATAGCCCTAAGCCCGTACCTCCATACTTACGGCTCGTAGTACCATCCGCTTGTTGAAAAGCCTCAAAGATCACGGCCTGCTTTTCTGAGGCAATGCCAACACCTGTATCGCTCACCGCAAAGGCAACCATCGGAGAGGGGATGAGTGCGGGAGAATCAGGGGAGAAAAGGGGACGATCGTCCGCAACAGGTGCGATCTGGACAGCCACTTCACCCTGCTCAGTGAACTTGAAGGCGTTAGACAAGAGGTTTTTGAGGACTTGCTGCAAGCGTTTGGGGTCCGTCAGGAAGGTCGCTGGTAGGGCTGGATCGATCGCCACATGAAACGCTAACCCGGCATCGTGGGCAATTTGCTCAAACGTACGTTCCAGGGATTGCTTTAAGTCACTGAAGCGAAGTTCCTCAGGCTCAATGACAATAGTGCCTGATTCAATCTTGGCTAAATCCAGAATTTCGTTGATCAGTTCGAGAAGGTCACTGCCTGCTGCATGGATGGTGCGGCTATACTCAACCTGCTTGTCGGTTAAGTTGCCGTCATGATTCTCGCTCAGCAGTCGTGCCAGGATGAGTAGACTGTTGAGCGGTGTTCGCAGTTCGTGGGACATATTGGCAAGAAACTCAGATTTGTAGCGCGAACTCAGGGCGAGTTGGGCGGCTTTTTCTTCGATCGCCTGTCTTGCCTGCTCAATGGCTTGATTCTTGCGCTCGCCTTCCTGCTTTTGTTCTGCCAGTAGCTGTGCTTTTTCTTCGAGTTCTTCGTTGAGTTGTTGCAGTTCCTCATTGGTTTGCTGCAATTCTTCTTGTTGCTCTTTCAGTTTGCCTTCGGAAAGCTGCAAGGTTTCGGTTTGTTCTTCCAGTAAACGGTTACTTTCCTGAAGTTCGTCTTGCTGCTGCTGGAGTTCCTCGGTCAGGGTACGGGATTCATGTAGCAATTCATTGGTGCGAATATCGGTGGCAATCATGTTCAGGACAACACCTATACTTTCGCTGACTTCTTCCAGCAGCGTTAGTTGCACCGTGTTGAAGCGCTTGAGCGACGCTAGCTCCATTACAGCAATCACCTCTTGCTCAAACAGGATGGGTAAAACCACGATGTTGACTGGCAGCGCTTCACCCAGGCCAGAGCGGATAGGGCTGTAGTCGCTGGGAGCATCCGTCAGCAGAATGCGCTGTCGTTCCAGAGCACATTGACCGACCAACCCTTCACCCAGGCGAAACTCGTTTGCCAGATGCTTGCGCTCACGGTAAGCATAGCTATTGAGTAATTTGAGCAGCGGTGGATTAGCGGCGTGATCCAGGAGGTAAAACACGCCCTGTTGTGCCCCAACCAACGGTGCCAGTTTCGAGAGGAGTTGACGCGCTACGGCTCCTTGATCACGCTGTCCCTGAAGCATCTGACTAATCTCTGCCAGATTGGCTTTAAGCCAGGTTTGTTCATCATTGCGTTGATTGGTCTCCCGCAAGTTGGCGATCATTTGATTGAAGGCGTGGGTGAGGGTGCCAATTTCATCCCGTCGATCGCTCACAGGCAAGCTGACGTCTAAATCCCCTTCCCCAACGCGATCGGCCACCTCCGAGACTTTCCGTAACGGTCGTGAAATGTGGCGCGACAACGCGAGTCCAATCAAAATCAACAGTACGGAATAGAGAGGGATGCTGTAGGCAATACTATCGGTCGTTTGCCTGGAGGCTGCGGTAGCCGCTTGCGATCGTTGCTGGAGGAGTGAGCGTTCCTCCGTTTCCATCTCGTTGAGAATCCCCCGGATCTTTCTCATTAAGTCGATGCCGCGATCGCTTAGAACGAGTTTCTGGGCCGCCGCAAACCCTTGTTTTTGCCGTAGTTGAATCGTCTCGTCTAGCTCGCTCAGCTTGGCATTGACGAGTGGTTCTAGCTGATTGAGACGCTGCTGTTGTGCAGGATTATCTCTGGTCAACTCGCGCAGTCTACCTCTGGTTCTGCCATCCAACACCTGAACCGCCGAGTTATAGGGCTCCAAATATTTTTTTTCGCCCGTGATCACGTAACCACGCTGCCCTGTTTCAGCATCCTTTAAACGCGAGAGCAACTCTTCGACCTGACTAATCACTTCATAGGTATGGGATTCACGCTTCGATGTCTCAATCAGTTGCCTGGTACTGCGGTATGAAATGGCCGAAAGCACTGCAAAGAAGAGCAATCCAAGTGCAAAGCTCAGTCCAATTTTGGTACCAATCTTCAAGCGATTTAGCATATACGTCATTAAGACTAATCGTGAAACGCGCAGGCATGCTCGATCGCACAAGCTTTGTCATGAGTCTCTAGCTAAGTTTCAAGAGGCTGTGCAACACTTTTGGTTGCTGTTGAGGTTGCTTCAAGCTCAGAACGCTTGCGATCGGGTCGAAATCCCTTGAGGCAAAGTCAAAGCACCTGCGGAATCTTATTCTAAGTTCCTGTGCTTGCAATCTGACCTTTTTAGTCCGGGTCGAGCTTTGCCATGATTGGAGCGCAGTTGGCGCTGTCATCTGGATTGAGCCTGACGCCGACCCGGAAAAGATCTGCCCTAAGATAGAATAGATGTCTGCTTTAGGGACGAGCAGTTGGCTTTTGTCGCTAGGCGTGTGTTTTTAGCAAACGTAGCTGAAAACAAAACTCCATTGAGTGGGAAGCCTGTATGAATCTTTCGCAGTTACCGCCGATCGCTGATTTGAGTCGGTTGCTTACTGAGCGAGCGCAAAGCATTACCGAGCAATGGGTAGAAGCGGTTTTTCAGGATGAGCAAATTAAAAGCGCCGATCCGCTTTCACCAACTGCGATTCGAGACCATATTCCGCTTATCCTTGCGGCTCTAGCAACAGTGCTGGCAGAAACGCAGGAGAATGACATCAGCACCGTTATAAGAGCCAGTCTTGAGCATGGTGCTCTTCGCGCGGGACAGGGCTTTGACCCAACTGAAATTGCGCGGGAATATCATTTGTTGCGTACAAAAATTATTCAAGGACTGTACGCCGATCTGCTCACACAATCGACTGAAGATGTCTTGCGGTCCGTTATGCTGATTGATGCAGTCATTGATGGCGCGATCGCCCAGTGCTTCAAAAGCTACACGGGAGAGCGCCTGCAAGAGTTAGATAAGCTCCGTAGTCAACTGATTCTGACCAACCAGGAGATCGATCGACTGGTGCATTCCAACCAGGAAAACCTGTCCGTCCTGGCGCATGAGTTAAAAACGCCGCTGACCTCGATTATTGGCTACTCCGAACTGTTTCTCCGTCAACAGCGCCAACCCCCTCGTGATCATCTTAATAGCCTGGAGCACATTGAACGTGTCGTGCGGAATGGCCGTCAGCTTTTACGTCTGATTAATGACACGCTGGAATTTTCGCGCTACGAAGCCGGTCAGATGACGTTGCGGATCGAGCCGACTGATGTGCGTAGCATCATTCAAACGGTGATGGAAGTGATCCAACCATTAGCGGCGACTGGCGGTTTGCAGCTTGTATTGGATGATGAACAGCTACCCGATCAAGTCTTGACGGATCCATTCCGGCTGCAGCAAGTGCTGATCAACCTTGCCAGTAATGCGGTGCGCTATACCGAAAAGGGCACAGTGACGATTCAAAGTCGTATTTTGTCAGATGGCTGGTGGTCGATCGCGGTGAGTGATACGGGCACGGGTATTGCAGTTGAGGATCAAGCCCGCATCTTTGAACCTTTTTTCCAAGTCTTAGATTCGGGGTTTGAGCGTTTACCCAACAGCACAGGGTTGGGACTGGCGATCGTGTCTCGTATCGTCCAACTCCTGCAGGGTGAAATTAGCCTCGTTTCTGAACTGGGCCTTGGATCTACGTTTACCGTTGTCTTGCCGCTTGAAATGAAGCCTGCCTGATAGCCGGTTGTTTGCCCAAACCTTTCACACCATCAGTCTTTCGTGTAGGACAACACGATCGCATGGTTCTACTTGCAAATCGTTTGCTGCTTTACTGTGAGCCACGTTCCCAAGTGAACGCTTTTGGATGCTTGGGAGTCTAATGAACCAGTCTCAAAAAATAGCAACCGCTGTAAACCCGGTTTCTGCGTAAGCACAAGCCAAAAGTGATCGCTTCATCCTACTGGATGACCACGGTGGATGAGTGTTTCTTTATCGTAGGTTTCTATTAACGAACTGACTACTTTCTTCCATTAAACTGTTTGTGACAGTTGTCTAACAGACTATTTTTAACCTTAACAAATCGGATCGAAGCGCTATACCAAAGAAAGAAGAGTCTTTCAGCTTTGACTTTTCAGATATCGAGGTTTACGCTTTGAAGTGAGGTTGTTCAATCGCTAGCCTTAGCCTTAGTCTGAGAGTGATCCATTGACTTACTACATTTGGCTTAAACATCACTCAACGGCTGTGACTGCTGGAACATATCTGAAACGTTTTCGACTTTAAACTTAGCTGGACTCAACCCCCTAACCTTGTGAGGAACTCTACCATGCTACTTTCTCAAACCCTTTCGTTAGCCATTCGTAAAGTCTTCCCTGCTAGCCTCATTGCAGGAGCAGCATTGGCGATCACACCCGCTTTCATGTTTGCAGGTTCAGCTTCGGCTCAGCCTATTACCTTTAACGACAGCTACATTGGTGCTGGTGTTGCTGCTGGTGTAACCAACGGTGGTCAAAGCGGTGACGCTGCTACCATTGGTGGCAATATTCAGGGACGTTTTGCAATCCCTAATGCACCCGTTTCTGTTCGAGGAGCTGTTTTGTTTGGTGGTGAGAGTGCAGCCATTATGCCACTCGTAACCTACGACCTGCCTGTTTCTAGCAACGCAAACATCTATGCCGGTGCGGGCTATTCCTTTGCTGATAAAGAAGGCAAGCCATCACCACTTGGTAATAAGAATGCTCCGGTTCTAACTGCTGGTGCTGAAGCAGGTGTTGGTCGCAATGTGGTGGTTTATGGTGATGCTAAGTGGGGCATTGATGCCTATAAAAACAGTTCTGCTGATGCCGTGAGCTTCCAGGCTGGCGTAGGCTATCGCTTCTAAAGCGCGCCATGAGAGCACCCCATCTCATTTAACGGTCGATTGATTAAATGACAGTGCTGCGGAGGGAAGAGCTTGAGCTTGACCCTCCGCAGCTTTTTATAAGCAACTGCGTCTAATTTCCCGAATAATCATCTTTCGGGTTTTATGACGCTATTGGGCGGTTTTCCTATCAAAGGAGAGACGCGAATATTCGTGTTTTTTGCCAGGATCAGAGTAAGCAGCTGAACCAATGAGAAAAAACATTGATGAAAGCGTTGGCGTTGGATGAGGGTTAGCAAGCTTTTTAAGCGAAATGGATGGCTGCTCTGGCTGGCAAAACTGTATTGATTTAGGAGTTTAAAACAATGTCCACTCCAGTGAAAGATAAGCTTTCAACCGAGCTAAAGCAGGTGAAAGAAGTGGGTAAGGTACGTCGCGATCGTATTCGCGATATCGTCCGGGCTGCGGTCTCGCAAGTGGCTGCTGAAGTGAAAGAAGGCTCTCGTGATTTTCGCACGATCGTGAAAGATATCTTCTCGTCTACGATCACGGATTTGCAGGAAAGCGGCAAAGAAACGAAAGACGAAATAGCCGCTTCTATTGAAGGGATTGTGGATGGCATTAGCAGCATTCGGCAGCAAAAAATCGCTGAAACCGAAGCTGAAGTCAAACGTCTGCAAAATCAACTTTCGGCTCAGCAGGATGAGCTGGAGCAGGAAATTAACACTGGATTAGAAGGTGTGCAAGAGGCTGCCAATAGCGCGCCCGCTAAAATCAAAGAGCTGGTTGAAGAAGCGATCGCAACGGCTCAAAACAGCGAAGAAGCCGCTCTCTTGAAGAAGCGCTATGCTCAACTGCAAGCACAGGCTGCTTTATTACGGGCAACGCTGGCCGCTCGCTCTGAATCTTATTACGACCAGGCTCAAGCCCATCTAGAAGATGCTAAGCACTGGTACAGTCAGGCGCGTCCAAAAGCGGAAGCTGTGAAAGGACAGGCAGATCAAAAATTTGCCCAAATTGAACAGCAAATTGGAGAGGCTGGTTCGGCTCTTGCCCGCCGCGAACGCGAAGTGCGCAATCTATTAAGTGCTTTGCTGCGTCGTGCGTCTGAAACTGTGAAGGAAGAAGATGAGGCGGTCGATCGTCCCTTACCTCAGCTTCCTCCAGACCCAAAAGATCCGTCTAATTCCCTGTAGCTTTAGTGCTAGGTAGCTTTAGTGCTAGCAAGGGTGTTTGCATAGCTGCTAGCAGTCAGTTACAAAAGATAGCTGACCGCTAGCCGCTTATTGCTGCTTAAGCAGCCTACTCTCTGAGCTTCAGCAATTCACGCTACAATACTCTGGGCATCGAGTTTCCAGTGCTGCCTGTCCGTTCTAAACATTTGTGTCCTCATTGCTTCAGAAATGGCTAAGAACCCCCCGAACTGAAGAAGCAGTGATAGGATCTAAGGGATATTCACATTATTCCGACCGACTTATTGGGGATCCGTTGATTTCCTGGTTGGATGTTTTGCTGTTGATTCTTTCTTCTAGCTGCCGCTCTGATGGTTAATACTCAAACTCCTGCCGCTGTTCGCAAACCCTCCAAAGTTGAGGGACTCAAAGACCGTAGTAATTTCTTGCGTGAGCCTGTTGCGTCTGAACTGTTGCTCGACACAACGCACTTCACCGAAGACGCCATTCAAATTCTGAAGTTTCACGGGTCTTATCAGCAAGATAACCGCGATAATCGGGTGAAAGGGCAGGAGAAAGACTACCAAATGATGCTGCGGACGCGCAGTCCTGGAGGTTACATTCCGCCAGAGCTTTACCTCACGCTGGATCGGCTATCTGATGAGTATGGCAATCATACACTGCGCGCCACGACCCGTCAGGGGTTTCAGCTTCATGGTGTGCTTAAGCGAAACCTGAAGGCGACGATCGCGGCGATCGTGCACAGCATGGGCTCGACTCTAGGAGCCTGTGGCGACCTGAACCGTAACGTGATGGCTCCTGCTGCACCTTACCGCAACCGTCCAGAGTACGAGTATGCGCGCGAGTATGCCAACAACATTGCCGATCTGCTGACGCCGCAAACGGGAGCCTACTACGAAATTTGGTTGGACGGTGAAAAAGCGCTTTCTGGTGAAGAAAATCCAGATGTGGTTGCGGCTCGTCAGCGTAATGGCAACGGCACGATCGTCCACGATGCGGAAGAACCGCTCTACGGCAAGCACTACATGCCGCGCAAGTTCAAAATCAGCGTCACCGTTCCAGGCGACAACTCAGTTGACCTGTACTCGCAAGATGTGAGCCTCGTTGTTCTAACCAATACAAATGGTGAACTGGAAGGTTTTAACGTCTTTGCCGGTGGCGGTTTGGGACGTACGCACAACAAAGAAGAAACCTTCCCTCGCATTGCCGACCCCATTGGCTATGTAGACAAAGCCGATGTCTATGATTTGATCAAGGCGATCGTGGCAACTCAGCGCGATTATGGCGATCGCACCGATCGTCGTCACGCCCGCATGAAATACTTGCTCGAAGATTGGGGCGTTGATCGCTTCCGCGAGAAGGTTGAAAGCTACTTTGGCAAAGCGATCGCACCCTTCAAGCCGCTGCCTGAATTTAAGTATTTCGACTTCCTTGGCTGGCATGAGCAGGGTGATGGCAAGTTCTTCTTAGGCATTTCGATCCAAAATGGGCGTGTTAAAGACGAGGGCACCCTCCAGCTTAAAACAGCGCTACGGGAAATTGTGCAGACTTACAACCTGCCAATGCTGCTGACCCCCAGCCAGGACGCGATTCTTTACGATATTTCACCCGACCAGAAAGCGCCGATTCAAGCGATTCTGACTCGTTGCGGCATCAAGGGCGTAGAAGACATCGATCCGTTGGTACGCTACTCAATGGCGTGCCCCGCACTTCCGACCTGTGGCTTGGCAACGGCTGAATCTGAACGGGCGATTCCTACTATTCTCGATCGCATTCGTGGGCTGCTGACTAAAGTCGGGCTGGAGCAAGAGCATTTCATCATCCGCATGACGGGTTGCCCCAATGGATGCGCTCGTCCGTATCTTGCAGAGCTTGGCTTTGTAGGAAATGGACCTGATACGTATCAGATTTGGTTAGGCGCTGCACCGAACCAGACGCGACTGTCGCAGGTATATCTCGAAAAGCTCCACATCAATGACCTGGAAACGGCGTTTGAACCGATCTTCGTGTACTTCAAGCAGTCACGACAGGCGGGAGAGAGCTTTGGCAATTTCTGCGATCGCGTTGGTTTGGTGTCGATTCACGAATATGTCGCCCAATATCAACCCGAAACTGTGGTCGCAACGTCTGAACCTGCTACAGCCGAGCAAACGCAGGCGCTAAAAACGGCTAGCAAAATCCGTCGCCGCGTCACGCTTCGAGAGGATGTTTATACCCGCTTACAGGAAGCAGCCATGCGAGAAGGTCAGCCAGCCAGCCAGTTAGCCAATGCGGCGATCGCGGCGTACCTCAGCACTCTAGAGCAAGGCTAATTCTTGTCTGTAGGGATGTTCTATGAAACGTCCCACAGATTATTTGCCGATACAAAAACGACTGAAGATGCGATCAAGGACAGATTCGGTTACATCTTCACCGAGAATTTCGCCGAGGGCTTGAATGGCACTGCGGAGGTCGATCGTCCAAAAGTCGAGAGGCAGGCGATCGGCGATCGTGTTCCGTACCTGCTCTAAAGCTGCTTTTGCGCGTGTGAGTGCAGCGGCTTGCCGTTGGTTAATCGCTAAGTCGAGGTTTGCTGCCTGGGTTCCAGTCTGGACGGTGGCTAGAATTGCGGTTTCGAGCGCATCGATGCCTTGATGAAGGGCGGCAGCCGTTTTGACAATGGGGAGTGGGGAGTGGGGAGTGGGGAGTGGGGAAGACCCGTTAAGCAGGTCAGTTTTGTTGATGACTAGAATCAGCGGACGATCGCGCACTTGTTCGTAAATTTCTTGATCGGCATTTGTCCAGCCTGCCTGGGCGTCGATCGTCAGCAAGACCAGGTCGGCGTTTTGGGCCGCGAGACGCGATCGCTCTACGCCAATTTTCTCGACCGTATCCTCCGTTTCACGAATGCCTGCGGTGTCGAGTACCTGAATGGGAATGCCACCGACTACCAGTTGGGATTCGACCACATCGCGAGTGGTGCCAGGAAGATCGGTGACAATCGCGCGATCGCTGCGGCTCCAGGCGTTGAGTAAGCTGGATTTCCCCACATTAGGACGACCGACGATCGCGACCTTTAGACCCGTCCGCAGCAATTCTCCTCGATCGGCCGTCGCCAGGATCTGAGTGACATCAGACAGGAGTTGCTCCAGTCGCGTTTGGATCTCGGCTTCATTCAACGGTGGCAGATCTTCTTCAAAATCAATGCGGGCTTCGACCTCTGCCAGAATGTCTAGACAGGTAGCGCGGAGTTGGCGGATGGGCTGAGCCAGTTTTCCTTGAAGTCCAGCCAGCGCGGTTTGAGCCGCCTGAGGCGATTTTGCACCCACCAAGTCGGTAATACTCTCTGCCTGCGTCAGATCCAACCGCCCATTTAAAAACGCTCTGAGTGTGAATTCTCCCGGTTGTGCCAGTTGTGCCCCTTGCTCCAGGCAAAGTTGCAATACGTTCTGGACAGGGATGATGCCCCCGTGACAGTGAAACTCCACCACATCTTCGCGGGTATACGATCGCGGAGCCAGCATCAGTAGCAAAAGTGCTTCATCCACCACCTGATGCGTCATGGGATGGCGCACATGGCCGTACAGAATGCGATGGCTTTCCCAGGTTTGCTGGCCCGGTGCATGAAAGAGAGCGCGGGCAATCGCCACAGCCTTGCTTCCCGATAGGCGCACAATGCCAACACTGCCTTGAGCGGGCACAATGGCAGTGGCAATGGCCGCGATCGTGGTACCGGATGTAGACATACAACGGTTGTTGATTGGGTTAGCTACAGATTGTTGAAGACAAATACAAGGTGTGGGACTTAGCCGAACGGGGGTGAGTGCAATTGAAAACGGCTGTCAGACCTGTCAAGGCAGGACAACCAAGACACACAATAACGAAGGGGGTTACGGTTTTGTACCCAATCAAAAGACGTTCACCGCTGATCTCAGTCTGAATGTTCAGAGTGAAATCAACGGTGAAACAAGTTTATGACTACGCAACCGAATGCTCATTCAACAACGAACATCGACGCCATGATCTAAGAAAGGGGTATCTGAGCGGAGCCTAAGCGACCCACTTTTCAGCGACCAATTCAGCCAGGTCTACAACACGCTGGCTATAGCCCCATTCGTTGTCGTACCAGGCAACTACTTTAACCAGATCACCACCCATGACCATTGTCAATGCGGCATCAATAATGGAAGACTCATCTGTACCTGCGTGGTCACTCGAAACCAACGGTAGGTCGCAGTATTTCAAGATCCCCTTGAGCGAGTTCTCAGAAGCATCTTTCAACACTTCATTGACCTGTTCTGCAAAGGTTGTTTTCTCAACCTGTACGACCAGATCCACGATCGACACGTTTGGCGTGGGTACGCGCAACGCAATCCCGTTCAATTTACCCGCCAGAGCAGGCAGTACCATTGCGACCGCTTTCGCCGCTCCTGTAGAGGTTGGCACAATGTTCATCGCCGCTGCTCTTGCCCGACGCAAGTCGCGATGGCTTGCATCCAGCAGACGTTGGTCGCCTGTGTAGCTGTGGGTGGTCGTCATGACACCCTTGATAATGCCAAAGTTTTCGTGCAGCACTTTCGCGATCGGCGCAAGGCAGTTGGTGGTGCAGCTTGCGTTGCTGATCACCCAATGGTTTTCGTGGGTGTACTGATCCTGGTTGACACCGACCACAAACGTACCATCGTCGCCCTTACCGGGAGCGGTAATCAGCACTTTCTTTGCACCAGCAGTGATGTGCTTGGAAGCCCCTTCTTTGCTGACAAAGACGCCCGTCGACTCGATGATCAGGTCGATATCCCACGCTTTCCAGGGCAAGTTTTCGGGATTACGATCGGACGTGCATTTAATTGTGTGACCGTTCACAGTGATGGTGTTTTCATCAGCACTGATGTCAGCATTAAATTTGCCCAACATTGTGTCGTATTGCAGCAGGTGGGCATTCGTTTTGGGGTCAGAGGTGTCGTTAATGGCAACTACTTCTATCTGACTGTTGGCACGAGTTAACCAGCACCGCATGAAATTGCGTCCGATACGTCCGAATCCGTTAATCGCTACTCTAATCACTGCGTCTTGCCCTCTGTCTGTTAAAGAGATTCTTGGTAGTCAAAATTGATCATAAGACTCTAAGGATACGAGTGCAATAACTCGCTCTATCGCCATTGCGTCTAAACGCCGTTCATTGCCAACGAACACCTCGCCAGCAAGAATTTTAGCCTCAACGCTAGAGGCGAACTTTAGATTACTGTTTGTATCATTAAAGTCTTGAGTAGGTATTTTAACTCATTTGGTACAACTTTTGTGCAGTAATATAGCAACGGACAGGCTCTGGTACCAGATAACGGATAGAGAGGCCTTCCTGGCAGCGTTGGCGCACCAACGTGGAGGAGATATCGATAAGGGGAACTTGCAGACGGTGCCAGCGCGGTTGCAGTGAGGGAGTTGAGGAGACGGGTGTGGAGAGAATGGGGGAAGGGTGGGAGTGACAGGGCGTGAGGATACGTTTCTCGTTCGCTGGATCACCCCCGGTTGATTGTTTCTCCTCTGGCTTCTGTTCGTCTTCGTGGGGTGTTCTTCGCGGTGCCACAATCCAGGTACATTGGATCATCAACGCTTCACTGGCGTACCATCTGGGCAGGCTTTGAAACGCGTCATTCCCAATAATCCAATACCAACAGGCGTTTGGCTCATCAGCCTGTAACGTATTGAGGGTTGTGATGGCGTAGGAGATGCCTTGCCGTTGCCCTTCGATCGCAGAGACGACGAACGCTGGATGAGGGTCGATCGCCCGTTGCACCATTGCCAGGCGATGCTCAAAGGCGAGTAGAGCGTTGGCTTTGTGGGGTGAGCGAAAAGTGGGCACCCAAATAATGCGATCAAGCTGAAACTGATCGATCGCGGTTTCTGCAATTAGTAGATGTCCCCAATGGATGGGGTTAAAGGTGCCGCCAAAAATGGCAATGTTCGGCATGGGAAACGTTTCTACGTTCCTATTCTCTAAGCATCAATTCTCTAACCACCAATCCTTGCAGGCAACGTGCTCATCATGATATCCGTGCGCCAAACTCAATAGAGTCAGGACAGGGCTCTTGATCAACTCTATCTTGATGAAGACCACGTTGATGAATTGTGCATAAAGATTAGGTTAATGACTTTATATTGCTGCAATCAGGAAAACATCGCTCTAGGGCTGTAATGAATACAATCCGCACATTCAGAAGTGGTGCGATCAATCGGCTTACTTACTAAGACAGCGTAAATCGTTGGGGTCTCGGGTGCATTGGTATTGATGTTAGAGCGGCTACATCCGTAAACAGCCTGATTTATTTGCGCCATCTCTAAGAGTACGATCGCAAGTATTCAAGCCATTTGTTTTCTTTAAAGCATCTTGATTGAGAGCCGATCGCCTTGAATAGATGAAGGCCTATGCATTGACATACACCCTTCATTGTTTAGCCGCGAGATTTATGAGAAAGCTGTATCCCGAAAAGATAATCCTTGATATGATAGCGCGAGACATTGGTGTGGTGTGTGAGGAGTAAAAATGCTGAATTCCGTTGATTTCAGCGGTAGACCATTTCATTTCATCGGCATAGGCGGCATTGGCATGTCGGCCCTTGCTTATGTGCTAGCGAAACGTGGCCTACCCGTATCTGGATCTGATCTGCATCTCAGTCGGATTACGCAACGGCTGCAGGAAGAAGGTGCTCATATTTTCTGGAGCCAGGATGCTAGTAATCTAGAGCTTTTCCAGGCTTCTACCCATGCAGCGAGAGAGTCAGTACCATCCACGATGGTTGGGCTTGTGCCTACCACGGCGAGGGGGGAGCAGGCAACACTGACGCGATCGCTGACAGGTCTAGCGGAAGCAACACTACCACAAGTAATTTGCTCTACGGCTATTCATCCAGCTAATGCCGAATATCTGGCAGCACGCGATTTAGGCTGCCCAATTTTTCATCGTTCGGATGTACTAGCAGGGCTGATGCAAGAGTATGACAGCATTGCAGTCGCCGGGACTCACGGCAAAACAACGACTAGCAGCATGGTTGGCTACATGCTGTTGCAAGCAGGCCTTGACCCAACGATCGTAGTGGGTGGTGAAGTCAACGCTTGGGAGGGCAATGCACGCCTCGGTCAAGGTGCTCATCTGGTAGCAGAAGCGGATGAGTCTGATGGTTCGCTGGTTAAGATGGCCGCCAGTATCGGCATCATCACGAACATCGAACTAGACCATCCCGACCACTACAGCAATCTGGATGAAGTGATCGCCATTTTCAAAACCTTTGCCGGGAACTGTCAAACGTTAGTTGGCAGTGTGGATTGCCAAACGGTTCGAGAGCAGTTGCAACCCACCATTAGCTACAGTCTGGAGCGCAATTCTGGCGCTGATTATACGGTTGACTGTGTGACCTACCGCGCCGATGGGACAACGGCACGCGTCTGGGAGCGCGGTGTTATTTTAGGACGATTGAACGTCAAGCTGTTGGGGAAGCATAATCTAAGTAATGCGCTTGCTGCCGTGGCGGTCGGGCGTTTGTTAAAGCTGGATTTTGCGACGATTGCTCAGGCGATCGCCTCGTTTGAAGGTGCGCGACGTCGCTTTGAGCGCCGTGGGGAATTCAATGGCATCCTGTTTGTGGATGACTATGCCCACCATCCCAGTGAGCTACGGGCAACACTAGCTGCCGCTCGCTTGCAAGTCAATGGTGTATCTTCGTCCTCTAAGCGTCGAGTGGTCGCTATCTTTCAGCCCCATCGCTACAGCCGGACGCTTACCTTTCTAGAAGACTTTGCCACGTCGTTTAGCGATGCGGATGTGGTAGTGATCAGTGACATCTACAGTGCTGGTGAAGCAAATCCAGGCAATATCAGTGGTCAACAGGTTGCTAATTTAATTGCAACCTATCATCCTCAAGTAGACTATCAACCGTCCCTTCAGGCGGTGAGTCAACGCTTAACCCAACTGCTCAAGCCCGGAGACATTGCCCTCTTTTTGGGAGCTGGGAATCTAAATCAATTGATTCCTGAAGTCATGGCGTTTCATCAAAGCATCGAACCTGAGCAATCAGAGGCGTGGCGCAACCAAGCCTGACCTGTGTGCTCCCCTAATGACTTTCGTCCATCGCACCCACTCGCGCTAACGGTTGGGTCATACCATGATTTACTACCATGACGCTCTCGTACGATCCCCCTAAAGTGGGTGTTTCCGGAACAGCCCCTCTGAGTTTTGACCAACTTTCCTACGGTACTCAGTCTTCTGTTGCTCAACCAATTCGACTATTGGATAACGATTGCCTGATCAAACCGCATGTGCCCCTTGCCTCATTAACCTCCTTCCGCGTGGGTGGTCCGGCTCAATGGTATGTTGCGCCCAAACGGTTTGCAGAGTTACAGGCCTGCTTTGAGTGGGCACGGACCAATGATTTGCCTGTGACCCTTTTAGGTGCAGGCTCTAATTTGCTGATTAGCGATCGCGGCTTGCCTGGTCTGGTCATTAGCACGCGTCGCTTGCGCAAAAGCCTGTTTGACCTGGAATCAGGGCAGGTCACGGTTGGTGCGGGTGAACCCCTTCCCCGACTGGCATGGCAGGCGGCGGAACGGGGTTTGCAGGGAATGGAGTGGGCGGTCGGCATCCCTGGTACCGTTGGTGGTGCGATCGTGATGAATGCGGGTGCCCACGGTGGTTGCGCTGCTGACTATCTCGTCAATGCCCATGTGTTGCTGCCGGATGGCACAACTAAAATTTTAACTGTCCAAGACTTGCGCTACCGTTACCGTACTTCGGCCTTGCAAGGAAAAAACTGGCTAGTGACTCAGGCAACCTTCCAACTTCAGCCCGGTTCTGATCCAACCAAGCTGACGGAGCTAACGAGCGAACACCTTAACCAACGCCGTACAACACAACCCTATCACTTACCCAGTTGTGGCAGCGTCTTCCGTAACCCAAGTAGCGACTACAAGGCAGGATGGCTCATTGAGCAAGTAGGGCTGAAGGGCTATCAGATTGGCGGGGCTCAAGTGGCCGAGCGACACGCAAACTTCATTCTCAACTGTGGCAATGCGATGGCAAGCGATATTTTTCGGTTGATTCAGCATGTGCAGCAGGAAGTGGAGCAACGCTGGTCACTACAGCTAGAACCTGAAGTAAAAATGCTGGGTGACTTTCAAACCGCTTAGAGTTGGATACCTAAAAGTTTGATCAGAAGCCTTTATAAGATCAGGAGTCAGAATTCAGGCAGTGATTTTGCTGCGAGTCTGACTCCTGAGCAATGGTCTTAGCCAAACTGCTTATTGGATGTTGTTTCTAGATTAAAGAGGGTGGTGAGGGTTTGCATCGCTTGCCGTCTGGCTTCAATGTCTTGCTGCGCTCGTAGCTGCACCATGGGGTCATGCAAGATTTTGTTGACAATGCCGCGGGTGAGGGCCTCGATCACTTCCTGGTGCTTTTCGGCAAACTCGGTCCCCAGACGAGACAGCGCTTTTTCAAGTTCCTGTGCCCGGATCGTTTCTACTTTTTCGCGCAGACTGCTGATGGTTGAGACCGTTTCAAGTGATCGTAGCCAGCTATCAAAGGTATCCACTTCTTCATCCAGCAGGGCTTCTGCTTCCATAGCCATTTGGCGTCGGCTTTCCTGATTTTGAGCCACGACGGCTTTCAAATCATCGACGTTAAAGGCTTCCACATGGGACAGTTCGTTTACATCTGTATGGACGTTGCGTGGTACAGCAATATCAAACAGCATTAGCGGTTGCGCTGGGTCGAGAACCATTTCGAGCTTGGCGCGATCGAGCAGGGGTTCTGTTGCGGCTGTGCTGGTGAACACGATATCGGAATTGGCCAGCACAAGCGACAAATCAGATAATGGATGTAGCTTTAAATCCGCCTCTGGGAAGAGTTTGGCTAGCTCCTTAGCCCGTTCAAGCGATCGATTCAAGATCGAAATGTTAACTGCGCCTTTGGAGAGCAAATGCTGCACTAAAAGGCGAGACATTTTACCTGCACCGAGAATGCCTACGCGGCAGGCAGCCAGGTTTTGGGCTTTGATTTGGGCCAGTTCCACCGCAGCGGAACTAATAGAAACAGCTCCGGTGCCAATGCTGGTCTCAGTGCGGACGCGTTTGCCTGCGGTCAGTGCCTGCTTAAAGAGTTGATTGAGTATGCGCCCAATGCCCTGATGCTGCTGACCGAGCTTGTGGCAATGCTTGACCTGTGCCAGAATTTGCCCTTCACCCAGCACCAGACTATCCAGGCCAGAGGCGACCCGCATCAAATGCATGACGGCATCCTGATGCAGCAAGGTAAACAGGTGGGGACGGAGTTGCGGGAGAAAAAGCTTGCTATGGTCACTTAAAAACTGGGTGACTTCGCGGATACCCTGCTCGGTTTCGCTGGTAACGAGATAGATTTCGAGTCGATTGCAGGTGCTAAGCACTGCAACCTCTTCTAAATGCGGGCAGGCGCAAAGCTGCGCGATCGCACGGTCATAAAGGGTTTCTGGAATACTCAATTTTTCTCGAACGTCAACCGGGGCTGTTTTATGGCTTAACCCTACAACGGCAATGTTCATCTTGAAATATGCTCTTTTTATGTGAACCAAATCGTTTCAGTGACTGGTTGTTCATTGCCAACTGCAAAAGCAGCGCTTCTAACAACCAGCAACTAACTACACCAGCGTAGGCTTGATTGCGGTCAGTGTTGGCCCTAGAGCAGCAATTCTTCTAAGAACCAACCACTGACTACACTAACAACTTAGTGCAACTGCACGACTTTTGGCTTGCCGGAGAGGTGGATGGTATCGACAAACCGAGCCGTGTTGGACTGGTTGGAAATGACCAGAGACTGAGTTCTAGCGCCACCGCCGAAAAAGCGTACACCTTGCATCAAGTTACCAGAGGTGATTCCACACGCTGCAAACAGGATGGTTTCGCCAGAGGCAAGCTCATGGGCATCGTAGACCTTATCAGGATCGGTAATGTTCATGCTCTTGAGGCGATCGATGTTTGCCTCTTTGCTTTCACCAATCAGCCCTGTTTTTACAACCGCAGGATCGTAAATCAGTTGCCCCTGGAAGTGCCCCCCCAGCGCGCGCATTGCCGCAGCGGAGATAACGCCTTCGGGGGCTGCACCGATCCCCATCAGCGCGTGGATGTTGGTGCCTGCGAAACCGCAAGAAATGGCTGCGCCGACGTCGCCATCGCTAATCAGAGAGACTCTTGCACCCGCCTCCCGAATTTCTTTGATCAGCTCGGTATGTCGATCGCGCTTCATCACGACCACAACGAGCTCCTCGATGGATCGATCCAGACATTCAGACAGAATTTTGAGGTTTTCGGTCGCTGATTTGTTGATGTCCACCTTACCCTTAGCAGCGGGTGGTGCGGCTAACTTCTTCATGTAGAAGTCGGGTGCTGCAAAAAGTCCGCCTTTCTCCGAGATTGCCAGCACTGCCATTGAACCAGGCTGTCCGTAAGCAACCAGGTTTGTGCCTTCGCACGGGTCTACAGCAATATCAATCTCAACCAGTTCATCGGGATTGCAAAAATCTTTTGCATTGGGTTGTGTACAAACGCCCACTTCTTCGCCGATGTAGAGCATCGGTGCGTCATCCCGCTCGCCTTCCCCGATCACAATGCGTCCCCGCATATAGATCTTGTTCATGCGTTCACGCATGGCTTCCACTGCTACTTGGTCAGCAATGTTTTTCTCGCCTTTACCCATCCAACGGGCAGATGCGATCGCAGCCTGCTCTACTACTTCAATAATCTCTAGACCGAGCGTGTTCTCCACGAAGTAAGTCCTCCAACTGCTTGATTTTGCGCGATTTCGTAAATGCTGTTCTCAGTCTTTAAGTCTACCAAAAGGGGGAGACGCGCTTGACAGGAATCTCGCTGCTTCTGTGTGTAAAGTTTTACTGCGCTGCCAGACATCGGGATCAGTCATTGCTCATCAGAACGTTAGTGGGTTGTCCGAAAGATAGAGGTTGGATGTCCTCACCGCCAAACCAAAAAAACAACGTTAGATTGGAACTGTGCACGCTCTACATCAGTGCAGCCAACGGGTTAACGCTACATCAACCCTACAACAGGAGAATGAAACAACCATGTCTAAGCTATTTGACAACACGTTAGAAAACGGCGCTACCTCCCTTGAAGCGCAGCTACCGTCCATGCTGGAACAAGCGCGTGTGGCTTGCAGCACCAATGGCGAACTTTCCAGTGAATGTGCTGCTGCCTGGGATGCAGTAGAAGAGGTCCAGGCGGCTTCCGCCGATCGTCGGTTGCAACACAAGACAAGCCTCGATCGCTATTGTGAAGAGCGCCCTGATGCCGACGAATGCCGGATTTACGATGTTTAAGATCGACGATGTTTAAACAATGTCTAGTTAATCTAACGCTTGCCAAGGAATAATGTGCCATTCCCCCTTGCTTAAGTACCTCATTGCTTTGGCAGGGGGATTTTTAATGGCAGGGTAAAATGAGAACCTGATCTTTGTGCTTACACGGTTCGATCAAAGGCTCCGCGCACGAAGCTTCTGCATCTCCGGTGGAGTTTCAAAAGGGTGAAACAGCCGATGGTTCAACTTTTCTGGCTTGCGCTTACCTGGGTGGCTGGAACGGCTGCCATTTTAGGGAGCCTGATGACGCTGGGCAGCCTCATTCTTCTGGTTGCGCCTGCTCAGGCACGCTCACGCAAGCCACACCAGTCTTCCCCCACAGCACCTTCCTGGCAGCATCGGCTACGGCTACTGGCAGTTTCCTTGGCGATCGCGCTTGCGGGCTTGAGCATCATGTTTTTTGTCCCGTTCCCTTCTGCCTGAAGCGAGGCTTACAGCCGTTTTCAGTTGCATTCACCCTACCCATACCCTCTACCCCTATTTACAGAGCTGTAGTTTACCCAATTGATAGCCGTCAACATGTTCAGGAATGGAATCAAAAGACGCTGATCGTAGGCAGCGATGGCGTCTGTACACGTAGTCCATGTGGAACAGCACTGAAACCGCCACGAATGACCGAATCAGTGCTGCTTCCATGCAATGTGTGTCAGGGAATGAGCTGTTAAGGGGTGGAACTCGCAGGGGCTACGGGGAAACAAACCGCAGCGAGATCGTGATGAGCGTTAGGAAAAGGATAAACCCAATGGTGTCCAACATAGTTGTAACCAACGGACCACTAACCAGGGCTGGATCCAGTTTGAGCCGTTTCAATCCCATCGGTAAGAGCGTCCCTAGCGTCACGGCAACCAGTGTGTTAGCAGCCATAACGAACCCCGCTACCAGAGCCACCCACCGCTCTTGAGGGGGAGTCCAGATCAGGGCTAGCGCGACCATCGTTGCGCCCAGCGCCAGCGCCGCTCCAATGCCTGCCAGCAATTCCTTACGAAGAATTTTGAGGGTATCGTGAGGCGTCACTTCGCCCACGCCCAGCGATCGAATCGTCACGGTCAACGCTTGAATGCCAACCGTGCCGCCTGTGTTGGAGAACAACGGCATGATGACCGCCAGAACAGGCACCATCGAAATCGTCTTTTGAAATGGGGCGATCGCGCTGGAGGCCCCGATGTAGAGCGCCATGATACCGATGAGCCAGGGTAAACGGTTACGCAGCTTGGCTAGCGGATGTGACAATGACGATTCATCACCGTTGCCTACCCCGGCTAACCGCTGAATGTCTTCAGTGGCTTCTTCTTCCAAAATATCGATCACATCGTCAATGGTGATGATGCCAACCAGTCGATCTTCCCGATCGACTACAGGCACAGCCAGCAAGTCATAGCGCTTCATCAGTTGCGCCACTTCTTCTTGCGGGGTATCGGTACGCACTTTGAGGACGCGATCGCTCGCAATATCTTTAATCAGCGCATCGGGAAGCGAAAACACCAACTGTCGTAGTGATACCACTTGCGCAAGCTTGCGGTTGTCGTCGGTGACGTAGGCGTAGTAGACCGTTTCCTTATCCTGGTCATTTAAGCGAATTTTGCTTAACGCCTGCGCAACGGTCAAACCCTGCCGTAGCCGCACATACTCGGTCGTCATGACCCGTCCAGCAGTGCCTTCGGGGTAGCCCAAAATGGTAGCAGTTGCCTGCCGTTCTCCTGGGCTAAGCTGCTGGATTAAGCGCCTGACAACGCCAGCGGGCAGTTCATCAAATAACTCGGCGCGATCGTCCGGGCGCATGGCCTCAACAAGCTGACATACATGCGTATCGTGCAAAGAGCCAATGAGTTCTTCGCGGACCTCTTGATCGAGGTACTCGAATACTTCAGTCGCCTGGCCTTTGTTCAGCAAGCGGAAGGCGATCGCACGACGCTCAGGGGGTAAATCAGCGACATAATCGCCAATATCAACAGGCTGGAGTTGATTTAACTCCAGCTTTAAACGGTTTAAGTCGGCAATATCCGACAGCGAAGTACGGCCTTCCTGGGTTAGCATAGCGTCTCCTAAATCTCCCCCGCGCTGGGAGATGGAAGGCTCGCCAGGTTAGAGGAGGATATTACTGTAAGGTGATGGACTGGAGTCCATGAAATCCACAAAATGCGACATCGGTACTAGCTATAAGTACCGCTGAGCTTATGCTAACCCTTCTTAGCCCAGTACACAATGTAAAGAAGGGCACTTTATGAAAAAAATCAACCTGGAGGATGACCCCGTGTGATAAATGCTTCCCGTGCCTCTCTAACGATGGGTATAACGACCCTAGTCCTTATCGGCTTAAGCAGTTGCAACGTTGCCCCTCCACCTACAAGCAACCCTTCTTCCACGAGCAGTCCCACAAGCAGTGCTACACCAACGCCATCGCCAAGCGTTCAACCTTCAAGTCCGAGCGTTACACCGACTCCACCCGTTAAAACGACGACGATCAATCTTTATAAGGTCGACAGCCAATGCAACAGGTTGACGCCAGAAAAGGTGACGATCGCGGCGAAACAATCCCTGGAAGGCGCAATTGCCAAAGTGCTAGAAGAAACTGACAGCGGGGACTTTAGCATCGCAGGCTACCGTGTCAGCCGCGAAGGCGATCGCGCGATCGTCGATCTTCGCTTACCCGCAAATGCCAAACGTCAGTTTCGATCACTCTCAAGCTGCGAACAACTTGCCCTCTTTGGTGGCCTTCGCAAAACGCTCACCGAGAACGCACAGTGGAAGATTAAGTCAGTGCAGTTTACGGAGAAGGGAGAGGAGATTGTTTTGTAAGGGGAGAGGGGAAGCAGGGGAAGCAAGGGGAGCAGGGGATGAAGGATGAAGGATGAAGGATGAAGGCTAAAAAGTTGATTGCTGACTTCTCTACTCCCTATTTCCCACTCCCTACTCCCTACTCCCTATTCCCTGACTTCTGCCTTCTGCCGTCTCTCATTATTTCTTCGACACTGCTGGACAATTTGCTAGATACCAACGCCACGGGAGTTCAGCGCCTTGGGTTAGACCGATGCGGGTAGTTTGAACGAGGGTGATCGCGGTTTGATCGAACGCTGCTTGAAAGGTGAGACTACGGTGTTCTAGCCACAGTGCTTGACCCAGTTGTAAGGGCTGGGCGGTCAGGCTTAAGTCAATCTTTAACGCACGGCAGAGTTTACCGGGACCAGCTGCAACACGATGGGGTTTGGGTTCCTTTTTGGGGTCGATCCACGGTGGTATGGTTTCAAGCTGTAGGGCGCGGATGAGGACAGCGCTGGGGATTCCGTCGAGATCGGTTACGACGTTGAGGCAGTGATACATGCCATAAATCAAGTAAACGTAGGTCATGCCAGCGACACCAAACATTACGGCGTTGCGATCGGTGCGACGACGATAGGCGTGGCAGGCAGGATCACCCGGCATATAAGCCTCAGTCTCAACAATAAGTCCACGCCAGGTTGTGCCATCAGACAGTTGGCGCACGAGGGTACAACCGATTAGCTCAGGGGCTATGGTTGCGGACGGTCGGGAAAGCCAGTCAGGAAGAATTACCAAACTTGTTGCAAAATTCTGTGAATCGTTAGGATTAGTGAAAGATCGTTTTACAATTTTCGGAAGTTGGGAGTCTGTCACGACATGCTCCGACCGTTTAACTTAATGTCAATAAATCTTCATACTAGCTTTGGAGGAACTTAAAAATGGATGTCAAATTAGTTCTAGTCGTTCTGACTGCTGTATTTACCGTAGCGTGCCTGTTTTTCGGCACCAAAAACGGCTTTTACGATACTGATAAATATCACGGAAACGGTTCTGCGCACTAAATCTTGTACGGATTGCAGTTGTAGAAAAATTGATTGTGTGGGCGTGACTTAGAAGTAGGCACTTTTCTGAACCAGAGCATGGGTACTGTTATTAATTGATCGAGGTCTTGAGGCCACGATGTGGGCGATCGACAGCAATGGTTGGTTCGGTGATTGAGAGCTACGGAAAGTTTAAAACTACGAAAAACTGAGTGAGCGCGTCCGCACCTTGCGCAAAGAATGCGTCTTATCAACACTGTCATGACTTCCAGGTCGGTTCTGCATGCTTCAGCTCGCCTGGAGGAAAGTGTGGCGGCTGAGCCGTTCTATTTGTAGAGACGCAATTGCCCGCAGAGATGCAGTGTTGCCAGACGCTTATGCTATGTAGATCCCAAAACGGGAAAGCGACGCGATCGTGAGTGAATTAGAGTGCCTAGCCTATGGTGTAGGAGCAGACGAAGGAATCTGTCTCTTGCTTAAGCTTGGTCGGTATCAGGTGTTGCTGGATTGTGGTCTGACCGATCCTGGCAAGCTGTTGGCAACGAAAGCTGTACTGCCAGCTGATCTTGTTCTATGTAGCCACGCTCATGCCGATCATGCAAGAGGTCTGCTGGCGCTGCATCAAGCGTTTCCCCAGCTACCGATCTATGCCAGTGAAGTGACGACACAATTGTTGCCGCTGAACTGGTCTACTGGGGGGACTAGTCGTACTGAGGCTGCTGCTGCCAGGCAAGCGCTTTCTCTTTGTCATGCGCTACCCTGGCGCACACCGATCGAGTTTTTTGATGGGCTGACTGTAGAACTTTACCCATCAGGGCATTTGCCGGGTGCCGCCTCATTCTTGCTCACCTATGCCCCCCCGGCAGAGGACGATCGCCCTGTTCGTCCCTATACCGTTTTTTATACGGGCGATTTTTTCTTGTCAAATGCACGGTTAGTCGAAGGAATGCCGCTGGAAGAGTTACGGGGCCTTGAACCTGACGTGTTGATCGTTGAAGGCAGTTACGGCACGGCACGACACATCCATCGCCGTCAGCAAGAGAACCAACTGGCAGAGCGCATCGATCGCGCGATCGCAGAGAAGCAATCCATTCTTATGCCAGTGCCCGCGCTGGGTTTGGGGCAAGAGTTGCTCATGCTTTTGCGGAGTCATCACCACTTTACAGGGCGTGATCTAGATGTTTGGGTGGATGGCTCAGTTGCGGCTGGCTGCGATGCGTATCTCGAGATCCTGCCCCACCTACCAACCTCTGTCCAAAATTTTGCGCGTCATCAAGCGCTCTTTTGGGATGAGCGTGTCCGTCCGCGAGTGCGTCATCTGACCCCAGACCAATGGAACCAACTGACTCAACGCCCATCGATCGTGCTGACAGATGTCACAACGGATCTCAGTCAGTACTATGCCGATAACCCAGATGGCTGGCTGATCTTAGAGCCACTAGAGCCCCACTATAGCGGGGACAGGGGGCAGGGGACAGGGGACAAGAACGTAAAGCCATTCTCAGGCCAGACGCGCGATCGTTCCCCTGATCTTTCAGTCGAAAAGCAACCACCTTCTGCCACTACACGCCCTAAACCCTCGACGCCACACCCTACACCTTCCAGAGAAACTTACCTATTAGCGCAGCATTGCGATGGTCCTGGTACAACACAGTTAATTCATAACTTGCGGCCACAGCACGTCATCTTTATCCACGGCTCGCCAACCTACCTGGCAGATTTAACGGGGTTAGAGGAGCTACACAACCGCTACCATCTGCATACGCCCTCAGCCAATAGCCTGGTGGAACTGCCGATCGGCGAGACGTTTTTGCATGCAGCAGCACCTGAAGCGAGCTATGAGGGTGAGCTGACCGAGCTAAACATGAGCGTGACCATCACTCTACCAGATGCGATCATTGCTGATCCACGCTGGCAGCAACTGGCGGATACAGGCCTTGTGGAGGCTCGCTGGCAGGGTGATGAACTGGTGCTGCGTGGGCTGCCCCAACGGGAACTGCTGCGACCCAACGATCGCTTGCTGGACTGGATGGATGCCAATTCACCACTACGAAACTGCTGTGGCAACTGTCGTCACTATCGCGGGCAGCGCTGCTGGAATCAACTATCCCCTTTATTTGAGTTCAAAGTGACCCCAGACGGATTTTGCCCAGTGTTTGAACCGGCACAAACCCCAGAAGAACGAACCTAGCCGCAGAAGAATCAAGGCCTGCCTGCTAGAGGTTTAATCGCAACGGTTACTAAAGCGGGCGGCTCAGCCTTGCAAGCTAGCAAAAGGCAGAAGGCAGAGGGCAGAGGGCAGAGGGCAGAAGGCAGGGAGTGGGGAATGGGGAGTAGAGAAGTCAGCAATCAGCTTTTTAGCCTTCATCCTTTAGCATTCATCCCCTGCTTCCCCTGCTTCCCCTCTCCCTCTGCTCCTGTCCCCTAACTACTTAGTACTTAGTTTCCGCGATCGTCTATAGACCCTAAACTATTAGGAAACGTTGAGGAGTTTAACTTTACCGATGAAATTATTCACTGACGTGAATCAACTTAAACCCGTTAAAGCCGTTTCGCTGGCGATCGCAACGCTAGCGGTTGGCTTTCTTGCGGCTGCCTGCCAGGAAGCCTCGGCCCCTCCAGCCAATAGCCCCTCAGCAGGTGCTTCCTCTCCTAGTGCTGCCGCAAGTAGCGATGGGAAAGGCCTCAAAATTGGGACACTGCTTCCTGCCACGGGTGACTTGGCGTCTGTTGGTCAGCCCATGCTAGCAGCTGTGCCGTTGCTTGTAGATACGGTCAACAAGTGTGGTGGCGTCAACGGCGCACCAGTGACCCTCTTACCCAATACCGATGACCAGACTGATCCAACCGCGGGTGCAGATGGCATGACCAAACTGGCTGAAGTGGATAAAGTAGCAGGTGTAGTCGGGTCGTTTGGTAGTAGTGTCTCGGCAGCCGCGATTCCGATCGCCATCCGCAACAAAGTAATGCTGGTGTCACCCGGTAGCACCAGTCCTGTATTTACCGAACGCGGTAAGAAGGGCGAATTTCAGGGCTACTGGGCGCGCACGGCTCCCCCAGACACCTACCAGGCACGAGCGTTGGCAAAATTAGCCTACGAGAAAGGCATTCGACGGGCAGCGACGATCGTCATCAACAACGACTACGGCAGAGGCTTTGAGAAAGAGTTTGTGCAGGCCTTCAAAAAGCTTGGCGGCACCATCACCAACGAAACGAAGCCCGCTCGGTATGACCCCAAAGCGACGACCTTTGAAACTGAAGTGCAAGCAGCCTTTGGCGGCAAGCCTCAGGGTGTTGCGGCTGTTGCCTATGCTGAGACGGGTGCGCTGCTACTCAAAACGGCTTACCAGCAGGGCTTAAGCAAAGGTGTGCAAATTCTACTGACTGATGGTTCCAAATCGGATCAGTTTGCCTCACAAGTTGGCAAGACCAGCGATGGCAAATTTATTCTACAAGGTGCAGTCGGTACGATTCCGGGTGCGGATGGCAAAGCACTGGATGCACTCACGAAGCTCTGGCAGGCCAAATTTAATCAGCCACCCGCTGCCTATGCTCCTCAGTCATGGGATGCAGCAGCCCTACTGGTGCTTGCGGCTCAAGCGGCTAAAGCGAATACAGGTGAGGCCATTAAGAGCAAAATCCGCGAAGTGGCAGAAGGTCCCGGTAAAGACGTCAGCGATGTTTGTGAAGGTCTGAAGCTTTTAAGCCAGGGCCAGAAGATTAACTACCAGGGCGCTAGCGGCAATGTCGATATTGACGACAGCGGCGATGTCTCCGGGGTCTACGACGTCTGGGAAGTCGAAGCCGACGGCAAGCTGAAAACGGTGAGTAAGGTTAGCCCAGTGATCAATTAGGGAGTAGGGAGTAGGGAGTGAGGGAGACAGGGGAAGTTTTGAGTTTTGAGTTTTGAGTTTTGAGTTGAACCAGTTATTAGTTGTTGGCTATTCGTTGTTAATGCCTGAGCCGTTCCAGGCTCCTTCTAAAAACCAAAAACCAAAAACTAAAAACCCTCCTGGCTCCTCACTCCTCCCCCCTTCTCCCTAGAAGCCTGAGAAGTTATAGCCAATGCCAACCAGGACACCGAGTTCGATGCCATTGATTAAGCCTGCGTTTGCGCTGGCGGTCAGTGTGAACTGAGGTGAAAGGGGGACATCAACACCACCAGAAACAATCAGGTCAGCATTTTTGCGATCGCCCGTAGAAAACGAGGCCCCGACTCCCACATAGGGAGCAAAGCTCACCCGCCCAGCACTTTCAAACGGAAAATCGAGCGTAATCGGCAGCAGAAAAGTTGCATCGCCATTGATCAGCACAGCGGGACGGACAGAAAAGTTTCTGGTCAGCCCAATTTTGCTCAAAATCGCGCCGCTCACGTCACCCAGAGGCGTTCTACCGATCGCGCCAATGTTTGCCCCCAACCCGATATAGCTGGGACCGGAGCGCGTTGCCCGACCTGGCTCAATTGGCGGAATTTGGGCAACAGTTGGTGCAGTGGCCTGCATCGCACTGGATTGTTCGGCAGGCGCGGGAGCAACGGCTTGAAGGTCAAGATCTGCCGCTGCGGTGGGTGCTGTCCCAGGAACGGGAACTGCTAATGCGGTTGTTGTGGGTGCGCTCGTACCCACTGACGTATCTGCCTGAACGCTGTCTGCCGCGTCCAATGGTTGCGTTACGACTTGATGAGCCGCTTGGGACGCTGGTTCTAATGCGGTTGCCAAAAGGGTTGTTGCTTGGGGGGACATCGCTTCTTGGCTAAAAGATGCCGCACTAGACAAGACCTGATGACTTGGTAAACTCGCTGCGTCAGTCATTTGTAGCGTTGGTCTTTCGGGAATCGCCTGAGTCGTTTCGGCATGCACTGCCATCTGGCTACCCACGATCGCAGAAATAGCAAGGCTCAATGATAAACAGAACCGTTCGATCGCACACTTATCTTTCACAGCCACATCTCCACACTGAAATAACGGTTAAACAGTCACAACTGGCGCTTAGCCAAACGGAATATCCACGTCTACTGGGTCTTTACAGCCACAAACGACACAGAACAAGCACTGCTTTTGTGTAGAAAGCGCTTTGCGAAGAGTCGCAGCGTCTGAAACAAGACAACAGCAGACCTACGTAAAAGCGTTCGCGCTAGCGGCAAGTTGTTTCTAAGCTTCATTTAAAGAAAAGCGTGGCCTTGGCGAATCTCTCTAACGATAGGCATAACTCTAAAGTGATGTGTAGATTTTCTTACCAGCCTGCATGCCAAAATCAAGGATGATTGGAGGGCGTCTTCCAGTGATTGCTATCTCATCCAAACGCTGAAATTCAAACATGGGCATTCGGGCAGTTTTGTGTGGGTATTATGGTCAGGGCAATGGTGGCGATGAGGCACTCCTCGCCTCGCTGTTACAGATGCTACCAGCCCAAGTAACACCAATCGTGTTGTCGGGCAATCCAGCTCAGACCCGCGATCGCTACCAGGTAGAGGCAATCAACCGCAAAGACCCCTTTGCCATCCAGCAAGCGCTCCGCAAGGCTCAGGTTTTCATTTGGGGTGGTGGCAGTCTAATGCAAGATACAACCAGTGCGATGAGCCCCGTTTACTACGCTGGCTTAATGGCACTGGCGCAAAAAATGGGTTTAACTACGATCGCCTGGGCGCAAGGTGTCGGCCCACTCCAACGTCCCTTCACGCAATGGCTGGCGAAACAAACGTTTGCAGGCTGCGATGCAGTCAGCGTCCGCGATCGAGGATCGGCAGCCCTGCTCACTGATTGGGGCATTCCGTTTACCCTGGCTCCTGATCCGGTCTGGGCATTAGAATCCACCCCTGTTGAAGGCTTATGGGATTTGCCTGCCCCGCGTGTTGCCGTTAATCTGCGCTCTCATCCTCAACTGACTCCAGCCCGGTTAGCAACCCTGACTCAAGCCCTGATTGCTTTCCAGAAAGCAACCCAGACGTGTCTCTTGCTGGTGCCGTTTCAAGCCGCCCAGGATTTAGCGATCGCCGAAGCCATTCAACCCCAACTGCCTGGTGTCAGCCATATTTTGCGCCTGGAAGAGCCGCAGCAGTTGAAAGGTGTGTTTCGCGGGGTCGAAATGACGATCGCCATGCGCCTTCATGGACTGATTATGGCTGCCGCTGAAGGATGCCGTTGCTTTGCCCTCAGCTATGATCCCAAAGTGAGTAACCTCATGCAGGATCTTTCACTCTCTGGGTGCTCCCTGGCAGACATTCCCGACGATCCCAACATCATCAGCCAAGCCTGGTTAGAACTGTACGCAAACGGCGAAGCGCTTTCCTCCGATCAGCTTCAGTTCCTTGTCGATCGAGCCTTCATTCACCGCGAAGTTTTGGCGAAAGCGATCAGGGCTTAGAGATTAGAACGTGCCGCAATCATAAACGCTGGCACGTAATCAGGGCTGGTGCCCCTGAGACGGAAAGAACTGCACAGGAGGATGAAAGGTCGGTTGGGGGTAAACCCCTTCGACACCACCTTGTGGCGGTTGGTAGGGATCGCCTGGTAGTGGAGCGTACTCCCCTGGGGGATTATTGTTGTGGCGAATATCAATATCTTTGAAGGTTTGAACCGTGCTAAAGCCAGGAATTGTGGCTTGATGATGATCACAAAGAATATCACTAGCATGCTGACCATAGTTTTTGGGATCGATCGCGTTCACATCTCTAGAAAAGTAGATAGGAACATGATGGTGCAGATAATAGTAGCCCCCCGTTTCATACCATTCCGACTTCAGGTTTAGCACCGCACTCACATTCGTTTGTCTGGAAAGATAGAGATATCCCTGTAGTAATGGGTTCTTACTGGTTAGAACCGTGGTATCTAATAGACTCAAGCCAGCATAAATCACCAAAAGTACGGCTAAAAGTTGCGGAAGACGACCATACGTTTGAGGTTGTCTCTGACAAAATTGCTGGAGCTTACCATAGGCGATCGCGGTGAGTAAAAGGCAAAGTGGTACAGCCGCAAACACAAAGCGATATTCTTTATGAGCAATCAATGAATGAGTAACCAGAATACTCGCTAAAAGACTGAGCCATAATGCCAACAAAGGGGGACGTTTCTTGACTGCCAGAACAATGCTAAGTGGGAAAATCCCTGCCGAAGCAAGCGTCAGCTTACTGAAATAGTAGAGAAAAAAGTCTTTGCCAAAAATACTACTGACACCATAGACCTGGTTATACAAATAGTTGTTATAGTAACTGCCAAACCAGAGCCTCCAGGTTAAATAGTCGAGATAGCCCACACAACCTAAGGTGACGATAAAAGCGACTGCTGCGATCGCCATTTGACGGATGTGCGATCGCCAAAGCACGATCATGGCAGCGCTTAAAACTAGAATTGCAGGCGCATATTGCAACCGTAGGGCGATCGTGCCTGCACCCAATACGCCTAGCCCCAAAGCTGTTTGCCAGCGAGGGCGGCTGACCAGACAAACCAAAGCCCCAACCATCAAATAGGCAGCAAGACATTCGGGTGTTGTTTTTTGGGCAAACACCAGCAATTGATACCAAAAACAAGCAATAAACGCCGCAATGCGTCCCACCGATTCAGAAATAACTCGCCCCAAATAGTACAGTCCATAAATCAATGAAAGCGAAAATATACAGAGAATTGCTTTGATGAATGGAATATAGATATCAGGACGATCGAGCTGAAGTGTTTGCAGTAGCCTTAAGGGCATGGACAACGAGATCGGAATGATCAGATTACGGATCCCAAAGCGATATTCCCAGGGAATGTAGCCGTAACCAAACACCATGCGATGGGCTTGTTCTAAATATTGAAAAATCTCATCTGGGTGGTATCCCCGATCGGAGAAGAAGACTAAGATCAAGCGCAAACATAACCCGATCGCGGCAATTGCATGGATAGAAATCCACCAGGGTTGCTTTTGAGAATGATGGTTCACACGGTACTAAACGTATTGGATCAAAGCATGCCTAACGTGGGTCAATTGACCTGATCGCGCCTAAATTGTACTTCTCAAAGATTGTACTTCCTAAACGATTTCGAAGCCTCCTACGTTCTGAACAGCAAGACAGAACTTTCTTGTTGTCATTTCCCAAAAAGGACAATTGAGCCATCGCCGTCTCTCGCTTTTCGCTACTAAGCCGAGTAAAATACAGTCTGCGATCGTTGCCCAGGTGAAGACGGAGTCATGGATTATCGAGAGGCAGGGGTAGACGTTGAAGCGGGACGAGCTTTTGTGCAGCGCATCCGCAGCATGGTGGCTAGCACGACACGACCGGAGGTTCTGGGCAATTTTGGTGGCTTTAGCGGGTTGTTTCAACTTCCGACCGGGTATCGAGAACCTGTACTCGTTTCGGGTACGGATGGAGTCGGAACCAAGCTAAAGCTGGCTCATAGTCTCGATCGCCACGATACGGTGGGTATCGACCTCGTCGCCATGTGTGTGAATGATGTGCTCACCTGTGGGGCAGAACCGCTGTTTTTTCTCGATTATTTAGCGACAGGCAAACTCAACTCAGAGCAACTGGCACAGGTGGTGTCAGGCATTACAGAGGGCTGTCAGCAGGCGGGCTGTGCGCTGTTGGGGGGCGAAACTGCCGAAATGCCAGGGTTCTACCAGGCGGGAGAATATGACCTCGCAGGGTTTTGCGTTGGCATTGTGGAGAAAAGCGCGATTTTAAATGGCTCTCAGGTACAACTGGGCGATGTGGCGATCGGTCTGGCGAGTCAGGGAGTCCATAGCAACGGGTTTAGCCTGGTGCGAAAGATTGTGAGCGATCGCGGCTTTGACTGGGGCGATCGACCGGAGATGTTTGACGGTAAAAGTTTGGGAGAGGTATTGCTGGCACCCACGCAAATCTACGTCAAGCCCATCCTGACGGCTTTAAAGCAAGGCATCCCCATTCACGGTATGGCGCACATTACAGGGGGTGGCTTACCTGAGAATTTGCCGCGTTGTTTAGCCGAAGGGCAAGCGGTTAGACTGGAACCGACCGCCTGGAACGTGTTACCGATTTTTCACTGGCTAGCGGCTAAGGGCAATGTGGCTCCGTCTGCGATGTTTCACACGTTCAATATGGGCATTGGCTTCGTAGTGTTGGTGTCACCCGAGCAGGTACCCGCGACGCTAGCGTATTTTGAGACTCAAAACTTAGCGGCTTACGCGATCGGTGAAGTGGTTCCCGGCAGTGGCGTGATCGGTCTATCGGAGTAGTTTTGTGCCACAGCCTCGCAAAAAGTTTGCTCAACACTGGCTCCGCAGCGAAAAAGCGCTTGCCAGTATCGTTAAAGCTGCCGCCTTAACAGACCACGATCGCGTCCTCGAAATTGGTCCGGGTACAGGCGTCCTTACCCGTCAATTGTTGGCGCAGGCACAAGCGGTTGTTGCGGTTGAAATCGATCGGGATTTATGTGAGCTATTAGTCAAAAAGTTTGGCAAAGTCGATCATTTTTTGCTGCTGCAAGACGACTTTCTGGTTATCGATCTAGATCGCTTACTGACCCTCTCTCCAGAGTTTCAAAACCCGAATAAAGTAGTTGCCAACATTCCTTACAACATTACAGGCCCCATTATCGAAAAGCTGCTGGGGACGATCGCCCTGCCTGCCCCGAAACCCTTCGACGCGATCGTTCTTCTCGTACAAAAGGAAGTTGCCCTGCGCCTGTGTAGCAAGCCTGGTTCCACCCATTTTGGTGCCCTGTCTGTGCGGGTGCAGTACCTCGCTGACTGCGAATTTATTTGCGATGTCCCTGCCAAAGCCTTTCAGCCCCCGCCCAAAGTCGATTCTGCGGTCATTCGCCTCCGCCCTCGCCCCGTCGCCACACCCGCTCACAACCCTCGCCACCTAGAAACGATCGTGAAAGCGGGTTTTGCTAGCAAGCGCAAGATGTTACGCAATAATTTGAAAAGCCTGGTTGATAGCGATCGACTCGCCGAGCTCCTGCAACAATTGAACGCCAATCCCCAAGTGCGCGCCGAAGACCTGAGTGTTGAGCAGTGGGTTTCGTTAAGCAATGAATTGCAGGAAAGTGGATAGAAACGAAGGCAGAGGGCAGAGGGCAGAGGGCAGAGGGCAGGAGGCAGAAGGTAGAAGAAGGGAGTGGGGAGTGGGGAGTAGGGAGTGGGACTAAAAGCTGACCACTGACTGCTGACCGCTCAATCCACTCAAAACTCAAAACTTCCCTACTAACCGCTGACCGCTAAATTAATTCAAAACTCAAAACTCAAAACTCAAAACTCTCCCTCCTTCCCCTGCCTCCCTAGCTTTCCCTACTCCCCACCCCCTACTCCCTATTCCCCGTCCCCCATCCCCCGACCCATGCGCTCCTACTCTCTCCTTGCTCCTGCCAAAATTAATCTTTACCTGGAAATTCTGGGCGACCACGTTACAGATGATGATGACCCACGTCCTTCTGGCTTTCACGAAATGGTGATGGTGCTTCAGAGTGTGAGTTTGGCCGATCGCATTGATTTGCGGGCAAGTGGTACGGATGCCATTCGGGTTCACTGCGACCATCCCCAAGTGCCGACTGATCCGACTAACCTTGCCTATCGAGCGGCTGCGTTAATGAATAAGCGCTTCCCCGATTGCTTTGCGCGTTATGGCGGGGTGGATATCACGATTCACAAGCAGATCCCAGTGGGTGCAGGACTGGCAGGTGGGTCGAGCAATGCTGCTGCTGTGCTGGTGGGGTTAGACTTCCTTTGGGATCTGGGGCTCACGCGAGATGAGTTGCAGGAACTAGGGGCTGTGCTAGGTTCCGATGTGCCGTTTTGTATCGCTGGCGGAACGGCTTTGGCAACTGGACGTGGTGAAAAGCTGGATGCGTTATCTGCTTTAACCGATCTCCATGTGGTGCTGGCAAAGTATCGCAGCCTGTCGGTTTCCACTGCCTGGGCGTATCAAACTTACCGCCAGCGGTTTGGCGACTCTTACTTACGAAGGGGCAATGACCTGGAGCAGCGCCGACAACAAGTGCATGCCAGCCCCATGATGGCTGCGATCGCCCAACGAGACAATGCCAAAATTGGTCAACTGCTACGAAATGACCTCGAAAAAGTTGTGCTGCCCGCCCATCCCCAGGTCTTGCAACTGCGAGACGCGTTTCAGCGGGCAGAGCCACTGGGTACGATGATGTCTGGTTCGGGACCGACCGTCTTTGCCCTTGCCGCATCACAGGCACAGGCGCAGGCGATTCAGGAGCAGGTGAAAGGCACGATCGCTGACCCCGATCTGGAATTTTGGATCGCAAACGTGAACCCGTCCGGCATTCGGATAGTAGAGTAGAGGCATGAGGGATTTGAGTCGATCGCATGCAGCTCACACTCATCCCAACTTTCTGACCTATTACGCTTCTACTCTTATGAGCGAACCAACCAATCCGACCGATCCGGCTGTCCAGGTTTCCAAAGAAGGCGCACCCGCACCCAGCCCACTGCGGTGTATTGGTGGTTCATTTGTAGCGGGTGGTATCGCTGTCGTGCTTTACCGCTTAACGAGTTCGATCGCGATCGCCTTCGCCAGCAAACCACTGCACACCGATAATTTCACCACGCAGCGCATCTCCGCCGCCGTTCGCACACTGGTGGTAGGGCTAAGTTCACTCGGTACCGGAATTTTTGCCTTAGCAGCCTTCGGTCTTTTTGCGCTGGGTATTCAACTACTCCTTCAGGGCTCTAGAGATCAAGCTCCACCCACCGCAGACTCTTAAATTTTTCGTAGGGGCGAAGCGTTCGGCAAAAGAATCGTGCTTCAGTTGCAGGAACTGTATCCGAACGCTTCGCCCGTACACCAAATATGAACCGTATGCCGTATTGGTTCTTTTCTGAATTTGGTGATCAAGGTTTGGAGTGATATTTGGCTCGGCAGGAACCGTTTCAACTGGCTAAAAGCACCCTTTTTTGCAAAAGGTCAAAACCAGCCCGACCGTACATTTGCCGCTTGAGCATCTTCAGCCGATTGATTTGCCCTTCCACTTGTCCATTGCTCACTGCTAACGTCACGCCTGCTTTGACCGCCTCATAATCCTCCTGCAAACTCTTGGCAAAGTTTTGAAACTGTTTGATCTTGCTGCAACTGGCTTGCTCCAGCCAGGGGTCAAGCTGCTGGGGCGACCGTTGTCGAACCAACGCCGCAAATTGCTGAGCGAGAGTAATCGCTGTTGCTAACGCAGGATGCTGCTGTAACTCGATAAGCAACGGTTCATCCTCAATGGCTTGCTGCTGGGATGGTTTGAGTACCAGCCAGGCAGCGCGACGGGCACTCAAAGGGGGTTGCTTTGCTTCGCTGCCGGCAAGAGCTGGTCCTCGCCCCTCTGAGGTGCTTAACTGTTGCCGTTGCGCTTGACGCAGTTGATGGGTATATTTGGCAACGGTTTGATAGGTCCCCTGATAGCCCTGCTGCTGAATGTCCTCAAACAATTGCTTCGTCTGACGTTGCCCAGTGTGCCATTGCTCGTATAAGTAGGATTTGTAGGGAGTCAGGATGCTAGGACGGGAACGCCGCCGTGGCGATGGCTGCCATTCGGGAAAACTGGGAGCCGCCAAGTAGGTAAAAACAGTCCGTTCACCCATGCCTAAATGATGTGCAATATCGAGTACCTGGTAGCCCTGCTGGCGCAGTTTGTGCACCTGCTCGTAGTTCGCCAATCGTCTTGCCCGCCGTTGCTGCGCTCGTTGTTGCTGCGCCGTTGGCGGTTTGGGTGGAACTACCAGCGGTTTGCCTAAGGCTCGATGATAAGCGAGGTCTACGACTTTGAGCGCATCACTTTGCGTGGCTAGAAAACGCTCTAGGACTTCCGCCAGATTTTGCAGCAGATGGAAGCGGTCAGCGACCTGAATCGCTGCCGGTGCGCCTTGCGTCATGCCTTGCTTGTACGCCTTGGAGCGATCTCGCGACAGCACTTGCACACCAGGATGCTGTTGGAGCCAGGCGGCTAAAGTGTTCGCTTCTCGATCTTTGAGCAACGCGATCGGGTGGTGCTGATCGAGGTCAACCAGGATCGTGCCGTAGCGTTGCCCCTTGCGAAAGGCGAAATCATCGACGCCTAAAGTTTTAGGGGTCGTCATTGTGGGTAAGGTTTGTCGTGCCACGAGTTGCAACAACGGATTGAGGCTAACCCTGTGCCCCAACCGTCGGCTCAAGCGGGTGCCGGCCGCGCCGCCTAAGGCGAGTCCAATGGCGGTCAAACAGGCTGCCAAACGGCAGGTGCGTCTTGCCCACGGCAGGGTGACTTGGGGTAAGCGCTCGGTGAAGATGCGCCGTTGGCAGCCAGCCTTGAGGCAGAAAAACTTCCGCACTTGCAGGCGCAGGGTAACGGTGTAATCGATACAGGGCAGATCTTGTAGGGTTCGCTCATAGCGACTGTGAATGCGATGGGTTGCTGACTGGCACAGCGGACAGTGGGCAGCAGATTGGCTGCTTGAAACCGTAAGAGTTAGTTGTTTATCGTTCGTAGCGAAGGACCAGTTTTCGAGTCGAAGTAATGCCTGATTCGGCAACAGATGGTGCAGGAAATCCACTACTGCTTAAGCGTGAAATAGGTACACCTTGATCCTGCCGTAAGATCACCAAATTCAGAAAAGAACCTATTAGACGGCGAGGCTATTTGCAAGAAGAAACTGGTTGAAAAATAATGAGTAGGCGAGCTGTCTGGATGCAACGCCTCAAAGCCCGCATCATAAAACTTCTTCAAATGCCGTGGCTCTTGCCAATCACCCAATGACGGCGAAAGAAGCGTGACAGAGATGATTCCTCCAGTGTGAGGCAGATAGGGCGACCGTGAGGGCAGGTGCGCGGATTGCGGGTTTGCTGCCACTGGTTCAGCAAGGTTTGCATCTCGTGAAGGGTAAGCGGTGTCCCATTACGGATAGCACTTCGGCAGGCGGTTGCAACCTGAGCGGTCTGCAAATCACCACCTAAACTGAGTTCTAGCAGCGCTTCTGGGCAGTCATCTCGCTGCGCCAGAACAGCCGGAGCCGATCGCACCATCCACACCGTTTCGCCAAAGGGTTCAACATCCACCTCTAAGCGCTGCAACTGTTCGACTTGAGCGGTCGAGAGTTGGTTCAAAATCACCGCTGATTCCAGAGGCACCAGTTGCCAGCGATCACACAACTGCTCGTACAGTACCCGTTCATGGGCAATGTGCTGCTCAATCAACCAAACGCCAGTAGGATGCTCGGCAAGGATGTAAGTGTTGTGGACTTGAGCCAGCGCTTTGAGGGGAGTAGGGAGTGGGGAGTGGGAATTGGGTTTTCTTGCTCCTGCTTCCCCTACTTCCCCTGCTTCCCCTGCCTCCCCTGCCTCTGCCTCCTGCCTCCTGCCTTCTGCCTCCTGAATCCTTCTCTCCCCATACCCACCGTCAGCCTCAGCCGTTTTTAACAGCGTCCCCACTCGTTGTGAGTAGAGCGTGTTTGAAAGGTTCATCGGACTAAGGCTGAGAGCTTGATCAATGGCGCTGGCAAGCTGTTCTCGCCAAACACTGAGGTGATGCAGGTAGACTTCGAATTTGGCAGGATGACGGTTCCAGTCGATGTGCTCTGGAGGCACCTGCAGATGTGCCAGGCAAATGGGAAAGCGATCGCGGGGGACAGTCTGCCGGAATCCGGCTAACATCGTCTGCTCTAACTCTGGCATTTGCACAAAACGACCGTTGATGGCAACACGAATCCAATCGGGACGGTGACGGTGGCAGCGATCAGGCAAGCCAAGAAGGAGATAGAGGGAAGGATTAAGGATGTGGCTTGCGTCCGCATTGCGATGGGATGAAGGATGAAAGGGCTGCTCCTTTTTAGCCTTTAGCCTTAATCCTTTATCCTTCTCCAACTCAGTCACTTCTCGTGTTAGCTCCTGCAAGTCTCCTGCCTGCACATCACGTAAAATTTGAGGAAGGATTTGCAGCGCTGTCGTACCGGCCCAGAGGTGAAACCAGTCTCGATCGCGGGATGTTTCGCTACGAGTATCGGTTTGCTGGACCTGCCAGGTCACGTGTGGATGGCAGAGTGCCAGTTGGTGAATGGTTGCCTGTACCGCACGCATCTGCTGTGCTAATGGCGGCAAGCCCTGACGACGAGCCTCCCAGGTGCCAAAAAGGCGATCGACGGTGACAACAGTGCCAGGAGCGATCGCAGCAGGCTCGATCTCCAACGGTTCGCCTTGAGTGTTGTAGCGAACATGCCAACCCTCACTAGCCCCCATTGAACGGCTGAGGATTTCTAAATCAGCTAGTTGAGCGAGGCTGTGGAGCGCTTCACCCCGAAAACCCAGACTGGTGATCTTGGAGAGATCGTAGCTATCTCGAATTTTGCTCGTGCTGTGTGGGGCTGCGGCTTGCTTCAAGTCTGACAGACTCATCCCCACCCCGTTATCAACCATCCGCAAGCGCCACTGTTCTGGTGAAAGCGTCAGGGTAATGCGGGTCGCACCAGCATCGATCGCGTTTTCTGCCAACTCTCGCACCACTGCCGCCAGGGAATCAATCACTTCACCTGCTGCAATGAGATGCACAACCTCTACTGGTAAAGCCTCAATCCCAGATTTCATACCTTCCAGTGTAGATGAGACAACAGTTGTCAGGAAGACGAATCATGTTGATCAGCCGTGATGATAGCGCTTGGATCGGTTACAACTTAGTCACTCATACTGGGCACACTACTTGAGGGTTCCTGACATTGAAACGTTGCAACATTACAGTGCCAAACCTTGAAAGTGATGGCAAGATGACTTAACGCTAACCAATAGGCTACGGACAATGAACGAAATTGTGGTGATGCTCAATGGGATGCTGGCTCAAAAGCAGGGGATGGGGAAAAGGGAATGGGGGATGGGGTTAGGGTGTTGTAGACCCGTGACTGATGGTGCCTCTGGAGTACAGCGATCGGCTCGACGGCTTTTGACGATCGGACTGGGGCTTTCTCTCAGCTTGCTTGCGGGCCGTGTTCAAGCCTTGCCAGGTCAAACGCCCGATGAAGCCGTGGTTTGGATTCAAGCTAACCCGACATTGCGTCCAGCGCGGGGTGAAAAACTCCTGGTGCGCAAAAGCGATACGCCTGCCCAACGTTTTACCTTTTCGGCAATACCCTTGCAGGTTGGCAGAGCGTCTTCCGGCGCTACGGGTGGCATTATCCGTACCGAAGAGACCCTATTTTTTGACATGCAGAATGGCGTGACCCGCGATCGCCTGCAAGAAGCCCTGCGCGCGATCTACGGCCCTACTGTGTACCAGGACTACGCTCAGGCAAAAACGCTGTACGCCTACCCTACTCAAAAAACGCTTGACCAAGCGGTGAATCGAGATGCTCCCCTGCTAGCGGCTCTGCAAGGAGAAGTTCGTGAAGGCGATCGCTACGCCTACTGGCTCGAAGTTGCCCGTCAAAAAAATGGTTTCGCTTACACAGGCAAAATCACGGTCTTTCTAAGAGATGACCTACCGAAGCTAGAAGCCGAGCTACGCAATCGGTGATGGGGAGGGAAAGGATGAAGGATGAGGGATGAAGTATAAATCTAATAGCAGTCAGCAGTCAGCCATCAGCGATTCTGAATCTATTTATGCGGCTCTATTGAGCAGTACGCAGGTTAGCTGGGACACCCGGTTGCGGTCAACGCTTCGATAAGCAATTTGTACCTTCTGCCCTCTGCCTCCTGCCCTCTGCCTTCTCACCCCTGCCATACGCCCACAAAAATACTCTTCACTGCGGCCGCAATCCGACTGAGGTCTTCATCCAGCAAGGGTGGCCAGTCGGCTCCTGCTCGCTGCCCATTTTCAAACGCTTGCCGACTCTCGGTTGCCAAAAGATGCAAAGAGCAGGCGAGTTCTCGCTCAAAATTGGGGCTTTCCTGAAGCGACTCAAACACCACTTTTAGCGCTAGCAGCAGTGAAGTAACCTGACCCGGAATGGGCGGATACCCATGTTTCAAACGGGTCAAGAGTGCGTCTGGATTATGGTCTGCCGCTGTTCCTTGATTGACCAGCAAACTCCGAGCGGTTTGGTAATCCACAAGCAATAGTGAACGATAGAAGTGCTCTATGACTGTACCTCAGCAAGACCCTAAATGCGCTTGCTGAGATAAAGTTCAGTTGCAGCGATGCTGATTAAACGATGCTGATTAAACGGCGGCGGTTGCAGGTGTTTCGACCCATCGTCCTACGGCTTTGCCAATCACCGACAGCTCTTGCATCAGACGATCGAACCGTTCCGGTGTCAGCGACTGAGGCCCATCAGACAAGGCTTTTTTGGGATTGGGATGGACTTCAATCATCAAAGAATCTGTACCCGCTGCGATCGCGGCCATTGCCATCGACGGCACATATTCCGAGCGACCGGTGCCATGACTGGGATCAATCATGATTGGCAGATGGGTCAGCGATCGCAGCACTGGAATGACCGACAGATCCAAGGTGTTGCGTGCATACTTGTTGTCGAACGTGCGAATGCCACGCTCACACAGAATCACATTTGGGTTTCCGGCAGCGAGGATGTATTCAGCCGCCATCAACCATTCTTCGATCGTGGCAGACATACCGCGCTTTAGCAGTACCGGCTTATCTTGCGCACCCACCTTCTTCAGCAGCGAGAAGTTGTGCATGTTGCGAGCGCCAATCTGGATAATGTCTGCAACGTCTCCCACAAGGTCTAAATCTGCTGCGTCCATCAGTTCGGTAATGATTCCCAAACCACTTGCCTCGCGTGCGGCGGCTAGCAGATTCAGCGCACTTTCGCCATGCCCCTGAAAGGCGTAGGGTGATGTGCGGGGCTTAAAGGCACCACCGCGTAAAAACTGTGCGCCTGCTGCCTTCACCCGTTGTGCCGTTTCAACAATCATCTCTTCGTTTTCGACGGAGCAAGGACCCGCTACCACCACTAAAGGATGCTGCTCACCAAAGGCGATCGTGCCGTTGGGGGTGGGAACCAGTACTTCGCTGGCTTCGCCGTGCCGAAATTCTCTGCTCGTGCGCTTGTAGGGTTTTTCTACCCGCAAAACCTGCTCAATCCAGGGGCTAGACTCCTGAATTTGAAGGGGATCCATATCTACCGTGTCGCCTACTAAACCAATGACGACTTTGTGTTTGCCGACAATCTTTTCGGGGTTCAAGTTCCAGCTAGAGAACTCGTCTGTAAGGCGCGTAATTTCGGCTTCTGGAGAGCCAATTTTCATGACCACAATCATGGGATATGTCCCTCCTTGGGCGTGGATTAATCAGTATATAAGGAGCGTTAGTTAATCGGGCGAACTGTCTTTGGCCGCTTTGGCTGCCCGCCAGGAATCGCGAAGTCGCCCAAAGTTTAGTTTGAATTCGTCAAAGCCTAAAGCGTTGCCAAGACGCTCTTCATCCCATGAAGCTGAAAGCGGCCCGTAGCTTAACCCCAACACACCTAAGCCAAAAAAGCCCAGACTGACGAGCAATACGGCTACCGTCGGGGGCTTAAACAGATCGTTGGCGATCGCAAGGTAACTAGCAACAAACGTAAGGATGGCGCAAGCCGTTGGCACACCGCAAAAAAATGCCGCTCGACTTACCATTCGGCGGTTGACGACCTCTGGAATGCCCGAGGCGCTTGGCATCCCCTTAAGCGACTGCTTAGCTGTCGTCGAGGGCTTGGCTGTCGAGGGCTTAGATGGCGTTGGCTTGCTTAGGGCGGGAGCCACTGGTTTTGGTTGCTTTGGGCGGACAGGCTCAAACGGCAAAGAACCAGACGTAGCCGCTTCCTTTGGTGTAGAAGCGGCATCCCCCTGAGCTTTTTTCTTTTTTGCAGTCATGAAACAGCCGTCCTTGGGTTAGCCGCGAATACCCAACCGGGTGATGAGTGCACGGTAGCGAGCGTTATCTTGCTTTTGAATGTAGGACAAGAGACGCTTTCTCAGGCCGATCATCCGCAGCAACCCTTTACGGGAAGCGTGGTCTTTTTTGTTGGTCTTGAGGTGTTCGCTCAGGCGATTAATCCGCTCGGTCAGCATGGCGACCTGGACATCCGCAGAGCCAGTGTCGGTTTCATGAACCTGGTAGTCGGAGATGAGTTCTTGTTTGCGCTGTTGCAGCAGAGGCATGTCTCGTAAGTCTTCCTGGTTGATATAGAGTCGCAGTCTATTATCTTACCACAGCCCTTTGGGAGATCTAGAAAGATCGTTTAAGAGCTGTGGAGGGAAGGCAGGAGGCAGAGGGCAGGAGGCAGAGAGCAAAAGGATGCGGGATGAAGGATAAAGGATAAAAAGCTGATCCTGACCGCTGATCGCTGGTAGCTAACTGCTGATGGCTTTACAACTTATGCTTGCCAGACAAATACCTTGGCTTCAAATGGCCCTAGATCGGTTGCTAACTGGCGATCGCTGGATTCAACATCGTAGTTGCCTGTCCACTCGTGCCAGGTGCCATTCTCAGGGAAGTCGGGTACTTCATAGCCACCCAGGAATTGATCAGAGAAGTTAGCGACCACTACTACGCGAGAGCCTTCGTCATTCCAGCGTGTGTAAGCAAGCACTTTAGCGTCGGGGTTCTCGTGGAAAAACTCGATGTTTTCGGTGTAGAGGGCGTGATTTTCTTTCCGCAGGTTGATCAACCCCTTGTAATAGTGAAACAGCCCCTGGTTTAACTCACCGCCTAACAATGTCCAGTCGATTTTTGCCTGGTCGATCGTCTTGTACTTGTATTCACCAAATTCTTCTCCCATCCAGATCAGCGGTACACCCATTGCAGTCATCAGTAGAACTGCACCGAGCTTGGCACGGCGGAAGGCTTCTTCGCCCAAGATCTCACGATCGCCCAGTTCTGCCATCACGTGATTGTGGTCGTGGTTGGTCAGGTAGTTGACGACATTCGTAGCACCCATAAAGCCCTGGCGCTTGCCGTCCAGCACTTCTTTCAACCGTTCCAGATCGAAGGTGTCACCACAAATGTGCTCCAGAATGCAGTGGTAAAAGCTGTCGTGCCAGCACCCATCCATCGGGCCATCCACATTTGTAATGCTGGGCGTCTCAGGGATGTGTTCTGCGATCGTGTAGAAGGGTTTGTCACCTGCGGCTTGTTTCGCTTCCTGAACCACCCAGTGCATGAAGTCATAGTTGGCGATTTGTCGTGCGGCGTCAAAGCGAATGCCGTCAATGTGGTATTCCTCAACCCAAAAACGAACGACATCCCCTGCAAAACGTCGAGCGGGATAGGTGTCTAAATTCTCGTCGTAATGCTCGTAGTTAAATTCTGGTCCCCAGTTGTTATCAGGATCGCGGGGCTCATGATGGTACCAGTAGTCGTGATCAATTTGAGTGAGCGGACAGGATGATTCGGAGTGGTTGTAAATGCCATCCATGATGATACGAATGCCTCTGCCATGACACTCATCAATCAACTTTTTTAAATCACGACTGGAGCCATAGCTTGTTTCAGGTGCAAAGAAATGGCGCGGATTGTATCCCCAACTATAGCTACCTGGATATTCTTTGATAGGCATCAGTTCGATCGCATTAATCCCCAGATCACACAAATAATCTAATTTCTCAACAACATGTTTGTACTGTCCACGTGCCTTTTTATCGTCTTCACCACCGGAAAAATCGGCGACATGCAGCTCGTAAATTACCAATTCATGATCAGCGGGTAAGGGCTTATCGTCGTGTTGCCAGGTATAGGTATCAACAATGCGTTCACCGCCCTTAATGTGAACAATACCGTTCTCTTCACTACTGTTACCGTCAACATCAATCGCATAGGGATCAGTAACATCAACCCATTGATTGGGCTCAAAAAACCAACTCTTCGATCGCACGCGAAATTTATATTGATAAGTGCCATCTTCTAAGTCAGTGCTGAGGCGAAAGAAACCATCTTTGCCCTTCTTCATTGGCAGCGCTTCCCAATTTGAGAAGGAGCCCATGAGCGCAGCTTCCTTGTTATAAGGTGCAAACAAACTAAACTCAATAGCACTTGCCATAACGCCCCTTTAAGATGGTGCCAAGCCAACATTAATCTGGCAGCATCTTCCAATGAGTGAATGCAGCAATGCATCCTACGCAGGGCGTAATTTCGCTCGTATGGGAGTGGGGAGTGGGGAGTGGAGAAAGCAAGGGAGGCAGGGGAGGCAGGGGGCGGGGGGAGAGTTTTGAGTTTTAAGTTTTGAGTTCAAAGTTTTGAGTTCAGCAGTCAGCAGTCAGAAGGTAGCCATCAACTCTTTATCCTTTAGCCTTCATCCCTCATCCTTTAGCCTTCAACCGACCGTCCGATCGTATACTAGCCCTGTGGGAGCAGTTTGCAGAGGGCGTTGAGGATGCAGAGAATTTGGAGGGGACTTTGGGCGATCGTTTTGGTGACATTGCTTACGGCCTGTAGTCTACCGATCGGGTCGCCCAGTCGTCATTTGGTGGAGCAGGCGATCGTCCAACAACTGCATGAAACCCAGGCTGCACTGAATCAGCAGCTTCGGCTTGCGGTGCAGCCAACGGATCTCACCATCAAGCGAGTTTTGATTAAGGAACAAACTCCCCTCACGATCGAAGGGTTGAAAGCGTATCGGATCCAGGGCACCTACAACGCCACGATCAAACTACCAACGCGGCAGATTACAGAACAGCAAAACCCGTTTGATGTCTATCTTCAGCGACAAAAAGAGGGCAAGACCTGGCGCTTGGCTCGGTTATCAACGGATGAGGATGGCGAGCCAATCTGGATTACGCAGCGTCTTCAGTAGAAGCGCCTGGCGTTAGGAGTGCTCCAGCAAGGGTGCAGACTTGTTCATTCACGATGACTGGCATACTGAGCGCTCAAAGCCCCAACAAGAAAGGGCTTCATGAGTTTGCACCCTCACAAAGCCCAGCACTCAGCTTGCTCTACGTTTCACAGATTTTGGTTTACAGACGCGGTCTCTAGCGACGATACTCGTAGTGACCGGGAACCCAATGGCGTTGGCGGTTTGAGTAGTCCCAACGACCAGCAACCCATACGCGGCGCTCAACCCGACGTGGCGCTTGTACAACCACAGGCGTACGACGCACAACGACTGGTGCGGGACGTACAACCACAGGTCGGCGAATGATCACTTCTGCGGATGCTGGCTGGGCTAGCATTGCTGTACCGACGATCGGAAGTGCCATGATTGCGGCTGCAATCACTCCTTTAATCCCTTTCATGTTCAAATCTCCTTGTGTTTAAAGTCGCCATGAAGACAATCGGTCTTCGGGGGATGCACCAACACTGAAGCGTCAGAGAGAACGTAGACCAACCGTTGCCGAAACCTTATTCGTGGTCATCGGTCAGATGAACGGCGAACCAGCCAGGTTACAGCGGTTACTCGTATCGGTTGGTTTACGTAGCTTAAGACTGAGTGGAGGGCTTGGGGGTTCAACTAAACCGATGGATTGCTCTTGCGCAGGGTGGAAAACTGGAGGCCACTGAAAGCTTGTATGGGCGTTCGCTTTAGCGTGTGCTTTTCACTCAGCATTCGGCAGTACGGGCGAAGTATGCGGTAGTTAACTCTGACTGAGTTGCAAAGCTTTTGCCCACATGCTTCGCCCCTACCAAAGCTCGAACTTAGTTAATTTCCATTCCTCAACGGATGCACTAGCGTTTGTAAACAATGAACCCCGCGATCGCATCCAATAACGCTTCTGGCTCATCGGCGCGAATAGAATGGCCACTATTTTCAAAAATCCGCAAATCGGCGTTAGGAATGGCGTTGGCGATTTCTTCTGAGAATTCGGGCGGACAGATCCAATCGTGCCGTGCGCCAATTACCAGCGTCGGTGCTGTAATTTTGTGCAGTTCACCCCGAATATCATACGTCCGCAAAAAGCCACCAAAGGCGACGTTGATCGCATCGGGTGAAAGGATGGCTCGATCCCACGCTTTGGGCGGTGAGTCAGGATCGAAGGTGATGGAGTAGAGCGATCGCATGACGGTAAAATACTCACGCAACTGCTCTTCATTCTCAAAGTTGCCGTCCCACAGGCGTTGCGCGATCGCCTTTTGTTCCTCTGTTCCTCGCTCTGCCAGAATTGCTTTTGCTCGTTCTAAGAAACCGGAGTCGGGCACGGTGACGATCGCGATCAGGTGCGACACATGCTCTGGATACCGACTCGCGTAGGTCAACGCCACCATGCCGCCATAAGACGCCCCAATCACCACAATCTTGCCTAAACCGAGGTGTTGGCGGAGGGCTTCCATATCCTCAACATTGTTATCCAGCGTATAGGTTTCTTTCGCGCCGCGCGCCGATCGCCCCTGACCGCGATGATCAAAATAGACCAGTTGCATCTTCTGGCTCAGTGGCGACAGCGTTGGCTTAAACGACGTGTGATCGGCTCCCGGCCCACCGTGAATCAGAAACGCCACAGGCTTTTCCCGCATCCGTTTACCATCGGGCACCAGTCCCGCACCTTCAATATCAAAGTAGATTTCGGTGTCGCGTACCTTGGCTCGCATGGGGTGGGGAGTGGGGAGTGGGGAGTGGGGAGTGGGGAGTGGGGAGTAGGGAAAGCAAGGGAGGCAGGGGAAGCAGGGGAAGCAGGGGAAGCAGGGAGAGTTTTGAGTTTTGAGTTCAGCAGTCAGCAGTCAGCCTACCCTATGCCTTCGGCAGGCTTCGCCAACGGGAAGCAAGCTACAGTTTTTTAGCCTTTAGCCTTCATCCTTCATCTCTTACCTTCTGCCCTCTGCCCTCTGCCCTCTGCCTCCTGCCTTTTCCCGTCACGAATATCCCGGCATCTGCGCTGGCAAGCACATCACCGATCGGTAATGTGCTTCTACTTCGGCAATCTTTGTGGATTGGCGGGTGGTGATCCACTGGCTGCGATCGAACAAGGTTTGACGCAGATCATCCACATTAATGGTAGTGACGCTGCCATTGGCAATGATGCGCTTGCCCTTTACCCAGGCGCTATCCACGGCTTGAGTAGGACGGCCCAACACCAGCAGCCCGATCGGATCGGTACGCGGTAGCAGCGAAAGATTTTTCAGGTCATACAGCACCAGATCGGCCTGCTTACCGACGGCAAGCGACCCAAATTCGTCGGCCATGCCCAGCCCTGTAGCACCACCGATCGCGGCGACTTCAATGGCTTCACGGGGTGTCATCCAGTGGCGATAGTCAAAATCAGTAACGTTATGCAGAATGGAGCCGATCTTAATGGCTTCTAGCAGGTCTTGCCCATCGTTACTGGCAGAGCCGTCACAGCCAAAGGCCACATTCACGCCCGCCCTCAAATATTTGAGAATGGGTGCAATCCCGCTGCCCAGACGCAAATTGCTGAGGGGATTATGCACAACCGTTGCCTGAGTTTCGGCAAGGATGGCAATATCGGCATCGTCTAACCAGACGCAGTGGGCTAGTGAGGTGCGATCGCTCAAGAAGCCCAGTTCCTTTAAGTGGGCAACGGCGCTACAGCCATATTTCTCGTGCGCTAACATCTGCTGCGCTTTGGTTTCAAGCAGATGGGTATGGAGTGGCAGCGTGTAGCGATCGCTCAGCTCAATAAAGCCTTCAAAAAGCGCATCGGAACCTAACTGCAATCCCGTTGGCGCTGGCAGAATCGTGATGCCTTCATCGGGCTTGTGAAACTGGAGAATGGCTTCCTCAAGGATCGCGATCGATTTTTGGGTCGATCGCTGATAAGGCACATGCTCACGCTCAATTCCCCCTGATGGAATGCTGGCAGTGAGGGGTTCATCCTGCATCAACGGGCCAATAAACGCACGAATGCCCACTTCGCGGTAGGCTCGCACCACAGCAGCGATCGACTCCAGTTCGCGCCCCGGAATCATCACGAGATGATCCACCACGCTGGTGCCGCCTGTCAGCAAGGTTTCGACTGCTGTGCCCAAGGCGCTTAGATAGAGTTGCTCTGGATCAAGTGGCTCAAACTCATATAGTTCAGCAATCCACAGTTCCAGCGGCGTGGGCGGAATGATGCCCCGTTGCCACATTTCTGGCGAATGGGTATGTGCATTCACAAAACCAGGTAGCAGCAGCTTATCGCGCCCATCCACAGCGGTTCCGACTACCTCCAGGTTGGGTGCGATCGCCGCAATACGCCCCTCCACAATCTGCACATCAACCGTTTCATATCCTTGTTCTGCGGGAATTAACGCACTCTGAATGGTGAAAGCCACGAACTTAAATCCTTTCTAAAATGGAAAACTGATCACCAAGGAGAGGGTTTGCCCGTCCATCTCTCTTAGTTGTAGATACTGTGTTTCATTGTGTAAAGTCAAGCGGCGAGGGGTTGTCAGCCGTTAGAGTCGGATTGGCAATGACAGTGGGCATTCTACAAACAAACGCTACGCAAATTGGAGTTTTGCTATGCAACCAATCCGTCAGGGAGACGTGCTTTTACTCCCTACCCAAGCATTCCCTACTCCAGCCTTAGGAGGACAAAAGTTGTCACATCTGACGCTGGCAGAAGGCGAAGTGACGGGGCACAAGCACCGTATCAGCGATGGGCAGGCAGAACTATATGAAAAAGATGGCACGCTCTATCTCAAAGTGCTTTCAGAAACGGCAACATTGACGCACGAAGAACACAACGCGATCGCCATCCCTAAAGGCACCTGGATGATCCGCATTCAGCGCGAATATGAACCAGAGGGATGGCGATACGTGGCAGATTAAAGCGTGGAGAGAAACCGGGTTTCTGTGGACAATTCTGGGTTGCTTGCGTTCTTCGTCAAGAAGCCCGGTTCCTCCTGAGAACTATTGATTCATGAAGATGCAATCTTAGCAAGAAACTCGGTGCCGTTATTTGGGCGAATCTATTATTTGGGTGAATTGATGTTTCTGCTTCAACAGCTTAAAAAGTGGCTCGAAATAACACCACAAAAGATCAAAGTGATTCCAGAGCAAATGGGTCAATCTATGCCTGGGCGAAAAGAATTGATTCAGATTTATCGAGAGAAGTGGGAGCAGATTGCTCTTTCGACAGAACCAATTGATCGCCAGAAAGCTTTGAAAACAGTAGAAAAAGCATATAAATGTTTGGGAAGAAAACAGCCCAGAATCATTTTCTGTGATAGCCCTGCATCAATTAGAGATACGTTTTTCTCTAGTGGTTTAAATAGCTTGGGATTTGATCTAAACGGTGAATTAGAACGTTCTTTACTAGATGGACTTGAGAAGCGTCAATCAGCGAGGGAGTTTGCCTATTGGAGAAGCGACAAAATTCATTGGCAACATGTTTTGGAAAGCTTTCCGCCGTTCAAGGTGAACTTTGCCGCCAGGATTTCTGATGCGGCTTTCTGCGATTTCTCTATTACGGTTCTTAATTGCTCTCATTCTCGAAAAGAATGGGAAGCCTTTCAGCAAATTAGCAGTGAGTGTGGCTGGGTTTACTTTTTTGAAAATGCCTGTATTGTCTGCGATCGTCCTCGCATCCTAAAATTTGACGTTGAAAACCGACTTCATGCCGAAGGTGAACCCGCCATCCAATTTGCCGATGGCTATAGCTTGTATTCCTATCATGGTGTTACGTTGCCTGAACAATATGGCAAGGTACACCCTCATCAATGGCAATCAGAATGGTTGTTAACAGAAGATAACGTAGAACTTAGACGGGTACTCATTCAAGGCATTGGTTACGACAGGATTTGTCAAGAATTGGAGGCGAGTGAATTAGATACTTGGCAGGAATATACGCTGCTCAAAATTGATGCTGATATTGATGCGTATGAGCCACCCGATTGGGATCAAGACGCGCCACCAAGAGAGCCGATTTATTTACTTAAAATGACCTGCCCGAGTACGGGGCATATTCATGCACTGCGAGTGCCGCCTGCCATGACGACTGCCAGGGAAGCCATTAAGTGGGTCAACTGGGACATTGATCCAGAAGCGTTTGCGGTGCAGACTTGAAACGTTAAACTCAAAGGGTGTCTCACTCATCCAAGGTCGTTTATGACGGGACTTGAAGCGCTACAGTCTGTGCAGTTTGTCACGGTGAAGGGCAAGCGGCTTGCTGTCCTTGATGCTGAGAACTGGGATGCGTTGATTGATTGGGTTGAAACATTAGAGGACACGTCGATCGCTCAGTCAGCGACTGCCGAGTTGAAAGCGGCAGGTGGCGATCGCGATCGGGCTGGTTGGCTTAAGTGGGATGACGTGGAGGCTGAATTGGATTGAGCCGCTACACCATCTACATCACGCCTGAAACGTTTCAGTCAATCAAAAATCTACCAGGTAGTATTCGACAACGCATCAAACCCGCCATTCAAAATTTCGCTGAAGAGCCTCGCCCATCCCAGAGCAAGCAGCTCAATCTTCCTGATTTTGAACAGGAACTTTGGCGACTGCGACTTGATAGTTGGCGCATTATTTATGTCATCTCCCAAGCAGACAAAGTGATCGATGTGCTAGCAGTGCGTAAACGACCACCCTACGATTACGGTGATTTGCAGACATTGCTAGAGCAGCTAGAGGAATGATCGCACAGCCTAGTAGGATGGATGGGTGAGCAAAACTGCGATCGAACTACTGCAATCCACAACTCCCATGACTCAGCCAGATAGCATTGCGCCTCACGGTGGGCAACTCATTAACCGCATCGCCACGCCCGAACAGCGCGCCGAATTTCTTGATAAAGCCGACTTTTTGCCCAGAGTGAAACTGGACGCGCGGGCAGTGTCGGATCTGGAGATGATTGCGATCGGTGGCTTTAGTCCCCTCACGGGCTTCATGAACGAAGCAGACTACAACGGGGTCGTCAACAATATGCACCTGGCAAATGGCTTGCCCTGGTCGATCCCCATTACGCTGCCCGTTTCGGAAGAGGTTGCGGCACCGCTTAAAGAAGGAAGCCTGATCCGGTTGGACAATCCTTACGGGACGTTCGTTGGTGTGTTGCAACTGACTCAGAAATATCACTACGACAAACGCCACGAAGCACTGCTGGTCTACCGCACCAACGAAGAAAAGCATCCCGGTGTCGCGGTGGTCTACAAGCAGGGTGTCGTAAATTTGGCAGGCGATGTATGGCTGCTGGAGCGCAATCCCCATACCCTTTTCCCAACCTATCAAATTGACCCACTGGAATCGCGATCGCTCTTTCGGGGTAAGGGATGGAAGTCGATCGTGGGGTTCCAGACCCGCAACCCTATCCATCGCGCCCACGAGTACATCATTAAATGTGCGCTCGAAACCGTAGATGGGCTGTTTCTGCATCCTCTCGTCGGTGCCACGAAGGAAGACGACATTCCCGCTGACGTGCGGATGAACTGCTACGAAATCATGCTGGAACACTACTTCCCCAAAGATCGGGTGATTCTGGCGATCAACCCTGCTGCTATGCGGTATGCAGGGCCACGCGAAGCCATCTTCCACGCCCTTGTACGGAAAAACTACGGCTGTACGCACTTCATCGTCGGTCGGGATCATGCTGGTGTGGGCGACTACTACGGCACCTACGACGCGCAATACATCTTTGATGAATTTGACCCAGGTGAACTCGGCATCACACCGATGAAGTTTGAACACGCCTTTTACTGCCTGCGCACTCAGTCGATGGCAACCACAAAAACTAGCCCCAGCACTCGCGAAGAACGTATTCACCTATCGGGAACCAAGGTTCGCGAACTGCTCCGCAAAGGCGAACTGCCGCCACCCGAATTCTCTCGTCCTGAAGTGGCAGCTGAACTGGCAAGAGCGATGCAGGCTCCGGAGATTTCGTACGAGATTTAGGGATGAGGGATGAGGGATGAAGGCTAAAGGCTAAAGGCTAAAAAGCTGACTGCTGATCGCTTAAAGGCTCGGTTTTTATACTTTATACTTCATCCTTTATCCTTCCCTCCTCACTCAAAACTCAAAACTCTCTTCCCCTCTCTCCCCCCTCACTCTTCAACCCTGATACCCTAGTAGCTGACGGCTAATCGCTGATGGCTTAAATGAAGCGGCGGGATTTTCTACAACGATCGGGATTAACGCTGGCGGCATTAGGGGTTGGTGACCTGTCACTAACGTCGATCGTGCGGCGCTATCAGCAGGTGTTGGCCGCCCCAACGCAGCGAAAGCTGGCCTTGTTGATTGGAATTAACCAGTATCGGTCTGTGCCGCTGTATGGCTGTGTGACGGATGTAGAACTGCAGCGAGAGTTGTTGACCCATCGGTTTGGTTTTCAGCCCAGTGACATCCTCACGCTGACGGATCAGCAAGCGACGAGGGAGGCGATCGCGACTGCGTTTGTTGACCATCTTGTTGAACAAGCGCGACCGGGCGATGTGGTGGTGTTTCACTTTAGCGGCTATGGCGGCAAGGTGGCCCTTAGCTCTGCGCCCGCTTCTGTACAAGCCAGTTCAATCACGCAGCCGAGCCTTGTAACCATAGATGAGCCACTCAAACAGGAGGATGGCTGGGTCGTGGATGATCTCCTGGCAGACACGTTGCTGCTGCTGTTGCGATCGCTCCCGACCGATCGGGTGACGACGATTCTGGACACGAGTTATGCCTACTCTGACCAACCGCTGCAAGGAAATCTTCGCCTTCGTAGTCGCCCGGATGCCATGCCTGCTCGACCCAGCGACGTGGAATTGGCCTTTCAAGCATCTCTGTTGAATCAAACGAACGTCGATCGCGCACGGTTAGCGGTTCAGCGGCGCTCTGGACAGATGCCCGGTGTGGTGCTAACAGCCACTGGAAGCGATCAGTGGGCTGCTGAGGCAAGGTGGAGTGGCTTCAGCGCTGGCTTGTTTACCTATGCACTCACGCAGCAACTCTGGCAGGCAACTCCCGCAACGGCGTTACGAATTAGTTTGCGACGTGCCACTGAGCAAGTACAACAATTGGGCAATCTGGCGCAACAGCCTCAACTCAGCGGGCAGAAAAGCCAGGTACGACCGCTCAAGCCCTACCATTTGCCCTCAAGGCCGTCTTGGGGAGCCGATGGGGTTGTGGTAAGTGTGGAAGATGATGGTAAAACGGCACAGCTTTGGCTGGGTGGGTTGGCAACGGCGATATTGGAGCAGTACGAACCTAATGCCCTACTGCGCCTGGTCGATCTACCTCATCCCGATCGCCCCTCTCCGCCTCCAACTTATTTGCAACTGGTGTCGCGCAATGGGTTGATGGCAAAAGCAAAGGTATACCCAGGCTCAGCAGAGTCTACGCTTCAGGTGGGGCAGTTTGTCCGCGAACAGGTCAGAATGGTGCCGCATACGGTTGGCCTCACGATCGCCCTTGATAGCAAACTGGCACGCATTGAGCGGGTGGATGCTGTGAGCGCGATCTCAGCATTACCACGCGTGTCTGCCACGATCGCGGGTGAACAAGCCGCTGATTACGTGTTCAGCACAACCCAGGCAGTACAGCCAACGCAAGTTGCGGCCTTACCCACGGCACCACTACCGGATGTTCTGCCCGCAAAAGCTGTGATGCAAAGTAGCTACGCCCTCTTTTCTCCCGGTCGCAGTCCGGTGCCCAATACCTTGGGAGATGGGGGGGAAGCCGTTAAAGTGGCCGTGAAGCGACTGGTGCCAAAGCTGCAAACACTGCTCGCTGCCAAACTGCTAAACCTGACCCTTAATGAGGGGGCGTCCCAATTATCTATACGAGCAACGCTGACGGTGCTAACCCCGACGGCACGAGGACTCATGCAGCGTGAAACGGCTGTGATGGCGCAGCAAACCCCCATTCCAGAAACGCTGCCATCCATGCTGACCCCTGAGACACCCAAATTGGTCAGTCTTCCCACAGGTAGTCACATTCAGTACCAGCTCGAAAACCAGAGCCAGCAACCACTCCATTTCTTATTGCTGCATTTAGACAGCAGTGGTGATCTGGTCTTGCTACGTGCTCCCCTGCTTCATACAGCTTCCTCTCCAGAGCAGACAGCAACCGATGCGATGCCCGTCACCGATCGCCCGCTCAACACGATCGCCCCCGGTGAAATGCTCACGCTGCCTCAGCCATCCGCCTCCTTTCAGTGGCTAGTGACGGGATCACCTGGACTGGCAACCACTTACTTGCTCTGTAGTCGTGCCCCCTTTAGCCAGACGATGACGCTACTGGGGGCGCGATCGTCAGATGCGTCGTCGCTCCAAACGCTGTCCAAACCGCTAGACGTGGTGCAGGCGATTCTTCAAGACTTGCATGACGCGGGCGATCGCACCGTGCTGCCGTCTGGCAATGTTGCCGATAGTTTTGTGCTAGACATGAACGTATGGGCAAGCCTTCGATTCGTCTATCAAGTCGTTTGATGCATAGCAAAGCACCTGTGATGAAAGCCTTTGGTCTCGCAATCTTGACAGTGCTGCTTGCTGTGATGGTTTTTGCAGGTACAGCGATGGCGATCGAGCCTGAAACCACATTGCCCTCCAAAGCCGCAGCCACACCGCTACCGTCGCACTCCATTTGGGACAAACTGGAGCAACTGCGAGAAGACAGGCAGCTACAAGAATTAGTCGAAGAAGATCTGGAAAAAAGCCTTGCGATTCGGGCGTTGGTGCAGTCGGAAGTAGACCGCACGTTTAGCCATACGACGACCTTAATCAACGTTATGCTGGGCATCCTGACGTTTTTGCCGATTCTCGCAGCCGTTAGCATCTGGTTCATTCGCCGCAGCGTCATCAATCAAATTATTGGTGAGACGAAAAAGCAATTGCAAGACGAAGTGGAAAAACAATTTGAGCAGGAGGTTGCAGCGGAATTCAAAGAGCAAACCGAGGCATTTAAACAAGAAATTGAAACGCTGCGATCGGACTTTATTGAGCAACTTTCACAGCTAAAGCGTCTCTTTATTGATGCTCAGAAGGAGAAAGATCAGATCATTCAAGAGCTGGCTCAAATTACGCCTTCACCCATTCGTGAGTCAGCATCCCCTGAAACCCATGAAAAAATTCAAGCACTAACAAAACAACTTGAATCACTGAAATCTGCTAATGCTCAACTCTCTTTTACAGCCAGCGATTATGTTGAGCAGGGCAAGGCGTTCTATGTTGAAAACCGCTTTGATGATGCTCTAACCTCCTAGGAGAAGGCAATTCAGCTTGAGTCTGAAAATCCTAAAGCCTGGTTTGGCAAAGGTGCTGCACTGGTCAAATTGCACCATACAGACGAGGCACTTATAGCCTATGAAACAGCCATTCGATTTAAATCTGATTTTCCAGAAGCCTGGTTTGGCAAAGGTGCTGCTTTAGCCAAGCTACAGCGGCTAGAAGACGCGATCGCCGCCTATGAAACCGCCATTCAATTTAAGCCCGATCTCTTTCTTGCCTGGTTCGGTAAAGCCCGTTGCTATGCACTGCAAAAGCACGTCGCGTTGACCCTGGAAAATTTACAGCGTGCCATTGATTTGAATCCTGAAAAAGCAAAAGACGCGGCAAGAACAGATCCTTCGTTTGATGCGATGCGAACCGATCGACAGTTTCAAGCTCTACTGGAGCCATAGAAAGCGCTTAAAAGACAGCATAAAAATAGCTTTTGTAGCCGTTGCTTCATTTCCTTGTCGACTACTGTCTCTAAAATTGAAGAACCTGAAGTTGTAAGACCTGAGAATAAATGCTGCTCCTCTGCTTTTTCATGGGAGCTATATAAAACCGGGTTTCTCCTTACAAAAACGTTGGGAAACTCGTAGAGAGGCAGCAGTGAAAGGGTAAGTAATCGAACATGAGTTACCTCGATTTTGGAATTTTTATCCCCATTGCTAACAACGGTTGGATCATCTCCAAAGCATCGCAATACATGCCAACGTTTGATCTCAACAAAGAGATTACATTGCGAGCAGAAAAATACGGCTTTGATTTTGCCTTTTCAATGGTGAAATGGCGCGGCTATGGCGGTGAAATTGAGCATTGGGACTATGCTCTCGAATCGTTTAATTTAATGGCAGGTTTAGCGGCAGTCACAAGCACGATCGACCTCTATGCGTCGATTGCTATTCCAACGATTCATCCAGCCGTTGTGGCAAAAATGGCGGTGACGATCGATGACATCAGCAAGGGCAGATTTGGCATCAATATTGTGTCTGGGTGGAACAAACTGGAATATTCTCAAATGGGCTTGTTAGCGGATAACAACTATTTGTCTTACCGCTACGAATACGCCACTGAATATGTCCAGATTCTTAAAAAACTGTGGGCAGAAGGTCGAGTCACCTACAAAGGAAAATTCTTTGAATTAACGGATTGTCTCTGTCAACCCCAACCCTCCCGCGAAATCCCCATTGTGTGTGCGGGACAGTCCGATCGCGGCATTCAATTCACCGCTGAACTCGGCAATTACAATTTTGTGTTGGGTGAGCTTGAAACGGTCAGCGATATTAATCTGCGCCTCAAGCAGAAAGCCAGCGACTGCCAGCGTCAGGTTGGCACCTATGCCCTCTTTACCGTCGTTGCCGCGCCTACCGATGCCGCCGCAGAAGCACGCGTACAGGAGCTTGCCGACAATGCTGACGTTGCTGCGATTCAAGCCTGGGGTGGTGCTCTAGCTACCGACAAAGACGGCGGGATGTCTAAAGCCATGCAGGCGGAAATGTTCATGGGCATTCCCACGATCGTCGGTTCCTATGCCACCGTTGCCGCCAAACTCGACCAACTCGCCACCGAAACCACGATCGACGGCGTGCTATTTACCTTCCCTAACTTCGTCGATGACATCACCACCTTTGGCGAGAACGTGATGCCCTTGCTGCAATGCCGACAGAAAGTAAAGTCGGCGATCGCGGCGTGAGAAGGCAGGAACTGTAGCAGAGGGGGCGGCGGAGGCAAGGGAAGCGGAGGGAGCCAGAAAAACTTGAGCTTCAAAGATCTCTTCATTTCCCTTGGAGATAAAAACAAGTCCCAAACTCCCCTGCTGCCTTCCTTCATCTTCCTGCTTCCCAAACTTCCTTTGCCTCCCCTGCCCTCCTAGCTCCCCCTCTTCCCTCTGCTTCCCTAGCTTCCCCTGCTCCCTGCTTCCCCCTTGTCCCCTATCCCCCTCCCCCTATGCCTGGAACACCTATCATTCCCGAAGGTTCACCACCACCGCTTGCGCCCTACTCGCCTGGGATGCTGGGCACTGGCGAAGCGCTCTATGTGTCTGGCACGCTGTCGCTGGATGCAGATGGCAAGCTGGTGGGTGAAGGCGACGCGACGGCTCAAACGCGCCAGGTGTTGGAATCGATTAAAAGCGTGATTGCAGCGGCGGGTGGCACGATGGCGGATGTCACCTTCAACATGATTTTTCTCAAGGATTTTGCCGACTATCCCAAGATGAATGCGGTGTATGCCGAGTATTTCCCCAGTCCTTGCCCGGCTCGGTATTGCATTCGCGCCGATCTGGTGAAGCCAGAATTTCTCGTCGAAATTGCGTCGATCGCGCACATTGTTCGGTGAGGCAGAGGGCAGAAAGTAGAAGGCAGAAGGCAGGAGTCAGAGGGCAGAAGCCAGGAGTCAGGAGTCAGGAGTCAGGAGTCAGGAGTTAAAGTTATTGGCTCCACAAGCGAAGCAGGAGTCAATGACTTTAGAAGGAGTCGGGAGTTGGAGAAACGCGGAACGCTAGTACCAATACCTTCATGTAGCTAAAATGTCATCACTGATTACGATTCCGGCAAAACCAGAGGCAATCGCCATCAACCCGCGTGAAACGGCGGTGATTGTGGTCGATATGCAGAACGCCTATGCCTCGAAGGGCGGCTATCTAGATATCTTGGGTGTTGATCTATCGGGCATGCCAGCGGTGGTGGAAGCGATTCAAGCGACGATCGCGGCGTCTCGTCGTACGGGGATGCAAATTGTGTTTTTGCAAAATGGATGGAGCGCCAACTTGCATGAAGCAGGTTCTCCTGCCTCGCCTCACTGGCATAAGTCCAACGCCATGCGGCTGATGCGTGAAAATCCTGATTTGCAGGGCAAACTGACGATTAAAGGCACCTGGGACTACGACTTTATTGATGCCATTCAGCCGCAGCCAGACGATTACATTGTGCAGAAACCTCGTTACAGTGGCTTTTTTGGCACCAATCTGGATATGTTTTTGCGCGGTAAGGGCATTCGCAATCTGGTTTTTGTGGGCGTGGCAACCAACGTTTGTGTCGAATCGACTCTACGGGATGCGTTCTTTCTGGAATACTTTGCGATCGCCCTTGCCGATGCAACCCACCACATCGGTTCTCCAGCCATTCAGGAAGCAACCCTTTTCAATATTGAAAAGTTCTTTGGCTGGGTGACCACTACGCAGGCGTATTTAGGTGCGATCGACAGCTCTGTATTGGAGATGCCTCAGCCGCAGACCATTGCATGAGGAGTCAGAAGCATGGATCCTTCTGCCCGCTGCCTTAACATCTCCATCCCACCAATCCAAACAGGGCTAAGCTCCCAACCAGCGAGCGGCATCCTTCGCGTGGTAGGTCAGAATCATATCGGCTCCTGCACGCTTGAAGCCCGTCAAAGTTTCAAGCACGACACGCTGTTCGTCAATCCAATCATTAAGGGCAGCGGCTTTGATCATGGAGTATTCGCCGGATACGTTGTAGGCGGCAACAGGTAGGTTGGTCGCTTCTTTGACGCGCCAGATAATATCCATATAGGCCAGGGCAGGCTTCACCATCAGCATGTCCGCCCCTTCAGCGATATCCAACTCAATTTCTTTGATGGCTTCGCGGGCGTTGCCGGGATCCATCTGATAGGTGCGCCGATCGCCAAACTGAGGGGCAGAATCAGCAGCATCCCGGAAAGGGCCATAGTACGCCGAGGCATACTTCGCCGCGTAGGACATGATGGGCGTATCTTCAAACCCTGCTGCGTCCAGCCCAGCGCGAATGGCCTGCACAAAGCCATCCATCATGCCAGAGGGCGCAATAATGTCGGCTCCTGCCTGCGCTTGAGAAACGGCTGTTTTCTTCAGTAGCTCCAGGGTGGGATCGTTCAGCACCCGTCCAGTCAAATCGCCCACTTCCAGATAGCCGCAGTGACCGTGGGATGTGTATTCGCAGAGGCAAGTATCGGCAATCACGATCAGGTCAGGAACGGCTTGCTTAACGGCTGTCGCTGCCTTCTGCACAATGCCGTGATCGTGCCATGCACCTGTTGCGTCGGTATCTTTATCCGCAGGAATGCCAAACAGGATGATTGCAGGAATGCCCAGGTCGTAGACTTCCTTCGCTTCTTCCACAATTTTGTCGATCGAAAGCTGAAACACTCCTGGCATCGATCGCACTTCTTTGGCAAAGCCTTCACCCGGCACCGCAAAGAGGGGATAGATGAGGTCGCTGGTAGTCAATACTGTTTCGCGTACCATCCGACGAAGCTGAGGATGGCTGCGAAGACGACGGGGACGCTGGTTTGGAAACATAGGAGTGATGCGACGAGAGGATAAGGGGGTGAGGCAGTCAGCAATCAACGGTCAGCAGCGAAGGCTTGGATATGGAGTGGGTCGCTGAGGGGGAGGACTCGGTCATTTGCCCAAAGTATGTGAGGCTCAAAGCAGATCACACTCAAGCTGGAATGCTGACAGCTGCACGCTGATCGCTTTAAAAGTCTAAAACGATCTGTTGTCCCTTACTCACGTCTTTCGTAACGTTCTGTTGCAATGATGACCCGTTGCCAGAGATTGCACCTCCCAGTGGTACACAGACGCGATCGCCCCAACCCTCCATCACTCCTTTGTGGCGATGCCTTGATAGAGATAGCCAAACACGCTGGACATATTTTCTGCCTTGAAGGTCTCTAGCTCAACGGAGGAAAATTGCTGCTGCACCAATTGCCCAATGTTGCGGTTGAGGTGGCAGCCATCGGCAATCACCTTTTGCACTGGGGTCAGGCGGTTTTGCCAGCGTTGCACACCGAGGTCATTGCTGAGGCCATGTTCGATAAAAAAGAAGCGTCCGCCCGGTTTAAGTACCCGATGGATCTCGCACAGGGCTTGTTCCACATTGGCGATGCTGCACAGCGTCCAGGTGCTTACCACGCTGTCGAACGTGTTGTCTGCCATCGGCAGGTTTTCGCCATTGAGCACCTGGTTGTCGATCGCGATCGGCGATGCCTGGATCCGCTTTTGTGCCAGAGCATTCACACCCGCGTTGACATCAACTGTCGTAATTTTCGTGATGTGAGGGGGGTAGTAGGGCAAGTTCAGCCCCGTGCCAAAGCCAATTTCAAGCACTTCACCCTGAACCCTGGCTAAAACTTGCTGCCGATAGGGAACGAAGGCTGTATCAGACATTGTCCAATCCAGCAGATAGGGAAAGAGCTTCTGTGCGTAAAACCCCATATCAATTTGACTCAACGGCTTGGTTTTCGGATACGCTCTCAAGGTACTACGAATGCGATCGCGATTCCATGATCCCAATCGTGCCCCACATTGACGTGCTGTAGCGGTATTGCCCTAATCATGCTGAGTTCTGAACAGTCGGTCATCACAGCCAATGAAGCGTTTTATCGAGCTTTTGAGAAAAAAGACCTGGAAGCGATGACGGCTGTGTGGTCGCAAGGGATCGGTAGCCTGTGCATTCACCCAGGACGGAACGCCATTCGGGGCTGGGAGGGCATTCGATCGTCGTGGGAAACGATCTTTCGCAATACCAGCTATCTGGAAATTGAGACAGAGATTGTGCGAGTTGAGGTGAATGGCGATCTAGCCTACGTGGTGCTGGTAGAAACGGTGCTACAAGTGACCGGGAAGCGTCAGAGCAAAGCACAGTCGATCGCAACGAACCTATTTGAGCGCATGGGGCAAAAGTGGTTTCTCATCCACCATCACGGCAGTCCGCTCATGGGATGAGGAGGGGGAAAGGATGAAGGCTAAAGGATGAAGGCTAAAGTAAATATGTACGGCGTCGTTGATCCGCCCAAGGTGTCCTTATCAACTTTGTTTATGTATCTAGATAGACTCAGAAATCTAGTTGAAAGCCTTGATGGTATTGATTCAAGGACTATTTTGGCATGTACTGAAGATGAGGTTAACCAGCTAGAACAAGAAATGGCACTGACGTTCCCAAAGGCTTATAGAGAGTTTTTGCTCTGGTGCGGAAAACGGTTAGGTAAAGTTGTGTGGGATGACCGCTTCTACTACCCTTTTCAACCTGAGATGAAAGAAGAAGCGATTGAGTCTCTTATTTTTGATCAGCAAGATGCGTCTTTTATTGATGAACACGTAATTGTAATTTGGGCACATGAAGGTTACAGCTATTGCTTTATTCGTACTGGTGAGGGAGATGACCCTCCCGTTTACCATTTCTTTAGTGGCAGAGAAGTTAATCTAAGCCATTCTCACTTCAGTGATTACTTTTACAACGAGGCTATTCGATACTTGAAGTGGTATCACGGACTGGCTGAGCAAGTGTGAGTAGCACAGGCTAACCCTGCGTTGGAGCGGATGGAAAGACGCTGCTGGCTGGAAGGTAAAGGTACTTGCCACTGCTCAACTAGGTCGTTAGTCAGAATCAGTTTAGACCTCAAACCTTTGATCCTTGATCCTTTAGCTTTTATCCTTTCTTCCTCAAAACTCCCTCACCGATGGCTTCCCGTCCTTCACTTCACCCACCATAATGATGTTTGCCACGCCAACAAATAAGCCGTTTTCGAGGACGCCGGGAATGTTGTTGAGGGTTTTCTCTAGTTCGGCGGGATTATCGATACCACTGTCAAATTTCACGTCGATGACAAAGTTGCCCTGATCGGTGATGACAGGTCCGGCTTTTTTGACGCCCATGCGAAGTTGGGGTTTGCCACCAAGAGCCTCGATCGCTTTCATCGCAGGACTCATCGCCATCGGAATCACTTCTACAGGTAGCAGAAAGGTGGTGCCCAGTTTATCGACTAATTTGCCACTATCGACCACCACGATGAACTGATCGGCGAATCCATCAACGATCTTTTCCTGCGTATGTGCCGCGCCACCGCCTTTAATCAAGTTCTTCTGTGGATCGACTTCATCGGCACCATCGATCGCAACATCAATGCGATCAACCTGATCCAGCGTCGTTAAAGGAATGCCGTTTTCTTTTGCCAGCACGATCGCCTGAAACGAGGTCGTCACGCCTTTAATGTCTTTCAGGTCGCCGCTTTTGAGTCGATCGCCCAGCGCTTGAATTGCAAAGGCTGTTGTTGACCCAGTGCCCAGTCCTACAATAGAACCAGACTGCACTCGCGCTGCGGCAGCCTCGCCAACCTGCTTTTTCATTAATGTTGTAGGGTCAAGTTCGGTACTCATAACAGCGCTCTGGAGGGTGGGTTGTTAGACAAAGAGAAGGATGAAAAGAAAAGAGAAGGATGAAAGCTAAAGGATAAAGGATGAAGAATAAAAGCTAAAGGATGAAGGTTAAAAATTGAGTGATTGCGGAAACTAGGATGCAAAAGCCACAGTTAGAATTCAAAGCTCAAAACTTAGCCTTTAGCCTTTATCCTTTCTTCTTCCCTTCCTCCAAGCAGTCTACTATCGATGGGCGATCTTCCTATGAGTTGGCACGAAGATTTTTCTGAAGCAGACTATCAACGCTACTGGAACCTAACGCCTGAAGCGCGAAGTGAACTGCTGGCAGATGAGCAAATTGCGGCTCCTCTCAAGGCTTTGCTGCTCTATCAGCAGGGACGGCAGGCGTTGGAGAGCAATGATGTCAACACGGCGATCGCTTGCTTTGTAGAGGTTCTGGCACTCAAACCGGGTTGGCACGATGGTTGGGCAGGACACGCCGCAGCCTTGATTAAAGCGGGTGAACACGAAGGCGCGATCGCCAGTTGCGTGCGAGCACTGGAACTGGAACCAGAGGATGCGGAAGCCTGGAGTCTTCAAGGCGTCGCGTTCTACCGCCTGGGACGATACGAAGCGGCTGCAAACAGTTGCGATCGTGCCTTGGCACTGCAACCCGACGATTATCAGGCGTGGAGTACGCTCAGCGATGCCTTGAACCAGCAGGGGCGTTACACAGAAGCGGTTGTTAGCTACGACAAAGCGCTGGCGCTCCAGGCCAATGATGTGTTTCTTTGGGGACACCGGGGTACAGCACTGCAAAAGCTCGGTCGCTACGAAGAAGCAATTGCCAGCTACGACAAACTCTTGCAGGCCGAGCCAACCCGCCACAAACTCTGGCATCAACGCGGACTGGCACTGCGAAAGCTACGTCGCTTTGACGCGGCGATCGCCAGCTTTGACGAAGCCCTCGCTCGCCAACCTGACTTTTATCCTGCTACCCGCAGCAAACTCTTTGCACTGCTTCAAACTGGACAACTACTGCGCTACATCATGGGCAGCACAGCATCACTAGAACGGCAAAAAGTAGCCAACGATCTGCGCAATGTGTTTGATTCCCTTGTGAAAACAAAACTGCCCACGCTCGTCGTGATTGCTTTGGTTGTCCTCTCCAGTACTCACAGCCAAATCACCGCACTGGCGATCGCAGGTGTGTTTCTCCTCATCACTGCCATTAGCGATCTCATCACCGAAGCCCAAAAATAACGCACTGCTTGAGAGGCGATCGCGCTCTGAACGGAATATTTGCCTGTTGAAACACGGACGATCGCATTTTGAGCAAGAAGTTTTCGATTGAAAACAAGAACAATCGCGCTTCAAACAGAAATGCTGTCGTTCCAAAGCGGAACGATCGTGCCTTTAGCCCCAGTGATCGCGCTTGAAGTAGGAACGATCGTGTCTGAAGTAGGAACGATCGTGTTTTTGGCTCCAGCGATCGCACTGCAAATCGAAACGATCGCACTTCAAACTGAAATGATTCCTTTGGAAAGCTTCGCTTTGCTTGCATACCGTCGCCTATACGTGCTTTGAATGAGAACGTTCCTGCTGAGAATCGGCATGACGGACAAGTGTTTTGAGATGCGGATGGCTTCGCTGTCAGCCCGCCCTGGAATAAATTCCGGGCTGATGGGGGGAAGTCCTCTGTAGGCTTTGCCTTCCCGAAGGGTAGAGGACTAGGGAGATACGTGGCTGAAAGAATTGTAGGAGCGTTATTTAGGCGTCTGTTGTTGTTTCCAGAGAAGCGATGGTTGTGCCGTTTTTGTGATGGTCTTTCTGGTTTTGAACATAAGTAGCAGCGCGATCGAGTTGCTTGCTGCCTAACAAGAAAACGCCATACTCGTTTTGCCAACCAAATTTGGAGCTTGCTCCAGGGTAACTGTGATTGAGATCGTGCGCGCTACCGCCTTTGATGTGCTTTACGAAGTCAGCGATCGCTAGTTTTGGTGGGATAGAGACAACCAGGTGAACATGATCATCAATGCCGCCGATCGCCTGAAGAACGCACCCCAACAAATCGACTTTACGAGCGATGTAGCGATACAGTTGCGCCTCTCTAACCGGAGTAAGCAACGGTTGGCGATCGTAGGTTGACCAAACCAAATGATAGTACAGCTTCCAAAGCGGTATAATCTCGACCAACAGTGCAACCATCAAACCCAGAATGACCACCGTTGCACCTCAACCCAACACAACCACCCCAAAAACAAGCTCCCGGTTCACTAACCACCATCCCTTCAACCACCCCAACCCCTCCCCAGTCCATTTCAATGGACTTCCCCCTATTAGCCCGGAATTCATTCCAGGGCGGGTTACAAACGAAGCCAACAACACGATCGCGATCGCCGCTCACACCAAAAGCCTGCTGTTTACTCCTCATCGCATCAAGCTTGGGGTTGGAACGATCGCGATCTCCATAACACCGGGTTGCTTCAAGGTGAGGCTTGTCGAGACGGCGCGATCGACGATAATGAATGGAGTTTTCTGCTCAAGTCTTGTTGCTTGCCCTACCGCCTCTCTCAAAGGCACTGTCTCATGGTTAGAAGCCGCATCAGCGAAGCGTTTAAAGGGAATCATTGATAGCTTTCTCAGTTTCTACTGCTCCTTCGCACGGCAAAGCGCCAAAATGCGATCGCTTACATCTGTTTCAAGCTGATTTCATCAAATTTTCATTAAACAACAGAAATTTTTGGAGAGACCTGATGTAGGCTTGTAGCCTAATACAGCTAAATCGAGCTTCGTTGTCATTTGGAAAATTCCATGAGCCGCCAATCCCCTTCTGACTTCGTTCATAAGTTTGTCAGAGAAGCTGTAAATAAGGCGCAGGATGGTCCCGTTCCAGAGGTCGTTCTATATCGATTGTTATCAGTTGCAGAAGCGGTTTTTAGGCAAGAGTTAGAGATTGACGATCGACAATTGGCAGGATTGCGCTTAGGGTACGCTTTAGAAGATAAAACGCCAGAAAACGCTGACACTGAAGCAGAAGGCGCTATCTCTCAGAAGCTTTACTGGATTGGTTGGGGAGATGATTCAATTTATGATGAACTGCTTGAACCTGAGAGAGCATCGTCAGACGATAAGGCGGATACTCCCATTGATACATCTTCCAGTGCGCTGCCTGCAGATGTCCTTAAAGAGTTGATCGATCAACTGCGGGAGGAGATGATTCGTAATACGCCGTCAGCACTGTTAGAAGGCAAGGTTCTTCGCCCCTTTGTCTTTGGACACACAATTATCAGCGTTGTTGTACCTGGCGATCCATCCGCCAGTTTCCCAATTGATAGTGGAAGCGGAGGCGGTAGGACTGAGACAAGGTTTATATTTGTTGGGAAAACTGCCTGCACTTGCCGCACGCCAGGTTCTTCAGTGCCTAATGGTACAGGCGATCCATGTCTTGCAGGAAACTGTAATTAAAGCTCTGTTCGCCTTTTCGATTATTAGCCATCACACCTGCTAATTCAGATACAAACTTGAGTTACGCTTAAATGTCTCGTCGATCGCTTCTTCTGTTTTGCAGGCTTATCTATCTCAGTTTTGTGTTTGTGACACTCCTGAGCGGTAAAGCTGTTGCTAGAACTTGCTCAACTACTGAGCTGCGAGAGTTCATAAAAAGATTTGAAACAACCGATGAAGTAGTCCTTGATATTGCTGTCCACTGCGACACAGCAGCAATTCCAACTTTCATAAATGCCCTTAGAAATGCTAAGAGCGAGAGAGTTCGCTATCAATCTGCTTACGTCTTAGGAGCCATTAGCCAAGGAACTGTTATTGCTTTGCCAGCATTAGAAGAGGCTTTAGGCGATCGTAGTGATTTAGTTCGCCCTTATGTCATAAATGCAATAGGCGATCTCAGAAGCTTGGCAAAGCCTGCTATACCTGCATTGCTTCAGACCCTCAAGCATACTCATGCAAAGACTCGCGCACAGACTGCTATTGCTTTAGGAAGCATTGGGTTAGAGGCAAAAGTAGTAGTTCCAGAGCTAATCAAAACACTCAACACTGATCAAGACGCAGAGGTTCAAGCTAATGCAGCTTATGCTCTAAGTAAATTTGGTGTGGAAGCAAAAGAAGCGATCCCTTCTTTGACTAATGCACTCAAGAGCAAGAATGATTTGATTCGACAATCATCTGCGGAGTCGTTAGGAAGCCTTGCACAAGTATTATTGGATGAGGCAAAGAAGACCCAAAAACTGGAGAAGATGAATGAAACGCTGACCGTTTTATCAGACATGGATAAAGCGTTAAGCAATCCAGAGTTTGAAGACGTTAAGAAGCCTGTTACTCGCAGTTTAGATAGTCTTAAACAAGCGCTTTTGGTAGAAGGTGTGACGCAATGGGGTACCAATGGCGTTGATATTTGGTTAGCTCACCTTGCATTCTGGCTTGCTCTCATCTTCGCCTATCCCAAATCACGTCAAATTCAAGCCTTCTTCTTCTGGAATCCGTGGGTTCGTACGATTTTCGGTTGGGGGTATGTCACTTTCCTCCTAGCCTGGGTTCCCTTTTTGCGGAGCAAACTATTTGAGCCATTCAAGCCATCATTGCTTGCCGATGCTGGGCTGGATGCCTTTAAGCCCGATCTTTACTTCCCCGACTCTGAAGTGAGCCTCAAGGGCACCGATAGCAGCCAGCCTATTACTACTGTCTGCCCCAACATTCAAGGGCAACGCATCATCGAAGGCGATTCGGGGTTGGGCAAGACGATGTTTTTGCGGCACTTGCTTCAGCAGTCCAAGCGCATTGTCGTCTATTTGCCAGCCACCAAATGTGCCGAGGGCGTGATTGAAGCCATTCAAAAAAAGCTGCACGGTGACGAAATTAAAGACACCAAGTTTTTGCAAAGTCTGATCTACAGCGGAGCGATCGACATCTGCATCGACGGTCTCAACGAAGTCAACCCCGATACACGGGCAAAGATCACCCAGTTCGTAGAGAGTCACTTTAAGGGCAACATCCTCATGACCACGCAACCGCTGGAATGGTTGCCGCCCTCCACTGCAAAAACCTACGTCATGCAGCCGCTGAAACCAGATCAGGTTGAACGCTATCTGATCTCGCGTCAACCCTTTCTACCCAAAACTGCCCCTGTGCAGGGCGGGACCTATGAAAAGGCATGTCGTACCTTTCTGGATACCATGATGGGTGACCAGACATCCCTTTCGCCAGAGGAATTAAAGACTGCTCGCACCATTTTGTCGAACCCAATGGAGTTGACGTTGGCGGCGTGGATGTTGGCAGGCGGCGTACAGCCCGATTTGTTCAATCTGCGCGAGCAGCAGTACAAGCTGATGGCAGAAGAGTATCGCAAACGCAACGCGAACAAGGACTTTCCGCTGAAGCAATTTTCGGAAGCGGTCTATCAGCAGTGGTTAGTCGATCAGAAGGCGCTGCCAGCAGACAAGTTCTACAACGAACTGCTGTGTATGGAAGACGAGAAATTCCGTATGGTGGTGAGTCGGCAGTGGAAAGATGCGAAGGGCGAGGCAAAGAAGGAATGGTACTTCCGACACGACAAGATTGCCGAATTCTTTTTGGTGCAGACGTTTCTTGGCAAAGGCGCAGATGCAGAAGCTCGGTTACTTGACCATATCGGTGATTCCCGCTTTCGAGGTGTTTACTTCCTGCTGGCAGCCCTAATGGATCTGGAGGCCGCAAAAGACCTGCGCGAAAAGCTGATCCAATATGCAGCGGATACGAAAGATCACACTGTTAGCGATACCTTTGTGCAGTTATTGCGTTCCCGCTAGTGGCTCTTCGAGCATTGCGCTAGTGGCTCTTTGAGCATCGCGGCAGGGTAGTCTTATGTGGGCAAGGATAAAGCATCATCGAGGGATGATGAGATGACGGGATTATGGAAATTTCGCTCTGTCCTATCCTAATCAAAGACGAAATATTGGTGTCTGCACTTTATTTTTATCTCTCATTGCGCCTTTTATCAGTAGCGCTTTGCTTGATGAATTCAGCCAATAGATATCCGTTCTTGAATAGGTTGATGACAACAAGCGTATGCAATTTTTAGACATCAAAATTTACGTTTGTTCGAGCAATGCTGCGGACACAAGAGCCATCATTACGCCTTCAGTAAAGGAGGCATGACTACCACTGCATAATCCGCTTAAAGCACCCCTATGGGGTATATGAGTCTCGATCGAAGCTATTTAGAATAGAGATTAATCTACCTGATCTAAAGCGCTTCAAGATCGTTCCTTAACCTCATTTCTCAATAAAAATGGAGAGTTCTTGATATGTCCAAGCGCTTTATTTCAGTCGGAATCTTTAGTCTTGCGGCCACATTAGGGATTGCTGGTAGTCTTGCGTTGTCTTCATTGCAAAGTGCCCAGGCAATTCCAAATTGTGCTAGCGATAATCCGCCGCCTATCTGCGATCCTCGACCGACGCCGACACCAACACCGACACCGACGCCACAGCCTGAACCACCCGGTACAAATGTCAGTATCCCAGCAACACTGATTTCAACTTTAGTAAACAATGCCGTTCAAGGTAGTCAACTTCACCTCAACAATTTTGGCTCAAAACATGGCAGTAGCTGGCACAAGGCGAACGATTCTTACATCCGGTTATCGCAACCATTAGGTGGTACTAAGTATCGGTTCAATCTTCCAGAAAAGACGGTTGATCTTGATTGCGGCACGTTTTGCCCTGATCTTGGCACCGGACACTTTTATGTACAAGACTGGAATTTGCAAACAGTTCAAGTGGAATGGCAGCGTCCACAGTTTAAGCTCAGCCTTTTGTTTGAAAGCAGTGGGCGAGAAGTTAAAGGGTTTCATACGGGTTCTGTATCGCTAGGAGACAATGGTCTTCCTGATGCCAATATTGATAACGCTCGGTTAGATGTTTTGATTAGACCGGTTGTGTTGAATGGTCGCTTAACCTATCAAGTGGTTTCTGCCAATTTCAACGCCAATATTCAAGCAACTGGCCCTTGCGATGTGTTTGGTATTGACATTTGCAAACGATTTTTTGATTACAAAGGTGAGTTGACCAATCAGGTGGAGTCACAAGTACGATCGCGTTTGAATGATCCAGCCTTGCGCGATCGCATTGGAACAGTGATTCAACCGGCTCTGAGCCAATTTGGCATTGGTACCGTGACCCAAGTGTCTGTCAGTGGCGACAATTTAGTCATTCGACATACGGGAAGATAGTGTCTCTCCGCGAGGGTTTACAGGGGGCTTTTTACAGGGCCCCCTTGTAAGTCTCTTTGCTCCTGACGAGAACGCTTTTTCCTGGCATATGGTTAGTTGCCAGGAGCGATCGTGCTCAACTACTAGAATGGAGGAGCGTTCTTCTTAGCAATTGTGACCGGAAGCGATGACAACGACTCTCCATTGGCAGCACCGGGTAGGCAACCAGCGTGATTGGATCTGGCGCGGTTGGCAGACTCGCTATACCTACGTTCGAGCCGCGCAACCGGGAAGTACGACACCCCTGATGTTGTTGCATGGGTTTGGCGCGTCGATCGGGCATTGGCGGCACAACCTGGAAGTTCTGGCAGAGCATCATACGGTGTATGCGCTGGATATGCTGGGCTTTGGTGCCTCTGAAAAAGCCGTTGCGTCTTATCGCACTGACCTATGGGTGGAGCAGGTTTACGAGTTCTGGAAGACCTTTATCCAAACGCCTGTGGTGCTTGTAGGAAACTCGATCGGCTCTCTTGTTTGTCTTGCTGCTGCTGCTGCCCATCCCGAAATGGTGGCAGGCGTTGTCATGGTCAGCTTGCCTGACTTGTCGATGGAAGAAGAAGCACTGCCGAAACCATTACGTCCACTAGTGGGCAGTCTCAAACGGTTGATCCTCTCGCCGTTGCTGCTCAAAGCGTTGTTTCCGCTGGTACGACGACCGAATTTTGTGCGTACTTGGGCCTCAATCGCCTATGCCCAGCCTGATGCTGTCACCGATGAACTCATCGATATTCTGGCGGGTCCACCTCAAGACCGGGGTTCGGCGCAAGCCTTTGCAGCCATCTTTAGAGCGGTGACAGATTCTCGTTACAGCCCTCACATTAAAACGGTGCTGCCCACGCTTAAGGTGCCCATGCTACTTATTTGGGGACAGAACGATCGCATGATTCCCAAGCAATTTGCGCGTCCAAGTCAGTACGGCGAATACAATCCCAACTTGAAATTGATTGAGTTGGAAAATGCAGGGCATTGCCCCCACGATGAATGCCCACAACAGGTGAATGAGGCGATTCTCAACTGGCTTGTGGCTTGGAAAGGATAAGAGCTAAAGGATAAAGAAGGTCATTTAGCCTTTTAGCCTTTAGCCTTCATACTTCATCCTTTCTTCTACGCGATGCTGCCCCGTTTGCGTGCTTCTTTGTAGGAAGTGCCCACGTTTCGTAAGCCAGCGCGGATCATTTGCTGTTCCAAAAGGGCGAAGAAACGGGTACGATCGCCTCCCCTCACCACTGCCTGGTTATGCGCTTCTGCCAGCGCAACGGGGTAGCCATAGCCTTTCTGCACCTGTGCTAACGTTAGGCTGAGCGCTGTATCGAGCAAGTTGAGATCTTCCGCTACCCAGGCAGGAAACTCCACACGGGCGATCTCAGTGCCCACATGCACATAGCAAAAGTAGATGTGATGATCGCCGTAGAGATCCAAAATGCGGGCCGAACTGCGCCAGAGGGGACTGCGCTGGCCGGGCTGTAGCTCGATTGCCCAAATAGCGGCATCTTTCAACGGTTCTAAAACCTGACAGGGCGCATGAGCGAGGGGAAAGCCTTCGCGATCGCCCAGCCCAGAACAATGCGTCGGGCAATCAGGCGTATCGTAGGGGCATGCCTGTAAGCGCAGGAAGTTGAGCGCTTCTCCACTCCGCGAGGCACTGATATAACCCACCAGTGGAATCCCAGCAGCGCGTAGTTTCTCCCAGGCTTCCAGGATCGGCGGCAGAATGCGATCGCGCGCCTCTCCTAGCAACGAGTCGAGAAACCAGTAGATGAGAGAGCCATCGACCATAGCGAGGGAAGGGGGCGTAGGGAGTAGGGGGTCGGAAAGTTTTGAGTTTTGAGTTTTGAGTTTTGAGCTTTGAACTGCCTCCCCTGCTTCCCAAACCTCCTCTGCTCCCCCTGCCTTCCCAACTTCCTCTGCCTTCTGCCCTCTGCCCTCTGCCTTCACTGCTTCCCCCAACTCCGCCAGCACAATCGCCTCTGACACGGTTCGCCGATAACCCATCCATTCTTCTGTCCTAATGCCCCACTGGCGAGAAACGTAGAGGTCTTCGGGGCGATAGAATACTTCGGGCAGGCTGTCGAGAAGCGGTAGGCGGTTTTGCCCGTAGTGCAGCACAATGCGTCCAACGTTGATTAAATAGCAGTAGGCAATCTCATGGTGGCTGGGGGCAATTTGGGAGCCATCGGTTGCCAGAACCGTGTGGGCAGCAGGCGCGGCAGGGATACTGATACGAAGATTGAGCGGTTCAACAGGCTCGGCTGCGGTAAAACTGAGGCGATCGCGCCAGGTCTGCTGTTGCTCAACCAGGGTTTGCTGCTGCTGATACGCCTTTGCTAACAGCGTTTGCGCTCGCTCTAAACGTTGGCGGGTCGCATTGGCTTCGATCGTTAACTGTTGGCTAATGCCTTGCATTTGTTGGGCGAGTTTTGTGAGGTCAAGCATGGGGGAAAGGTGAGGCGCGAGGGGTGAGGGCTGTAGCGGTTGACTCCCGCTTTGGAGTTGGGTGAGGGGGAAGGGTCTGGTGGGTTAAACGCTGGAGCTTGCTTTTACTTTAGGGTGTGCTGCATTAATTTTGCCTTCTGCTTCCTGCCTTTGCCCCGTGACGACTTTCATTCACCTTATTTCCAAAATTTTTTGATCAACTCCTCAAATTATGTGTAACATCGCTGGTGAGTAAGTAGAACGCTAGGAAGGGAGAGTCTTTTTTCTGACGATCGTTTTCTCAATCATCACAGTGCAAGCAATGACTTCATTGTCTGCAAGTCTTGAGCTAAGAGCGCGATCGATTACGGGAAAAATGGTTGTTTAACGCAAATGTTTTTTAACGTTAGAGCGTTTCAACTCAGCGCACACCTTTGGCTGTTTTTCTTTATCAAAAAGCTATAGGCAGTGATATTGTTTAAGATTCGTCTCTTTCGCTCTAACAGCTAGATCTAGACTTCGTTGGATACTATATCCTGCAGCTAGATTTTGCCTGATTCGTCTCAACAAACCCGTCTTCAACTGTTTAAGTGAGTAGACAGCATTGTGGTTAACTCTCTGAAAAATCTGCTTCCTGGAAAGCCTAAGGGAATTGGCATCGAGCTGGCTCCCGATCGGATCAGCGTTGCTCAGCTACGTAGACAAGGTCAGGGGTTTAAGCTGGCGTCCCTGGCAACTGTTCCTGTGCCGGAAGGGCTCTTTCAAGAAGGGCAAATTACTGATATTGCAGGGATGGCTGAATTGATTCAGTCAACCCTTGCTGAAAATAAGCTCAAGGTAAAGCGGGTTGCTACAGCCGTGGCGGGTGGGCGCGATACGGTAACTCGAATTATTCCTATTCCGGCAGAGTTAAATGATCAAGAGCTGCGGGAAATGGTGCTCAACCAGGAGGCTGGTCTTTATCTGCCGTTTCCACGAGAAGAGGCAGACGTTGACTATCAAAAATTAGGGCTGTTTGTTGACGAAGACGGCATCGAAAAATTTCAGGTTTTGCTAGTAGCAACTCGTAAGGAAATTACCGATTCTTACGTGCGCACCTTTCAGCAGGCTGGCTTGCAGATTGATGTGCTCGAAATCAGTAGCTTTTCGCTCATTCGCACGATTCGAGAGCAATTACGGCAGTTTTCGCCACAGGAAGCCGTTGCAATCGTCGATATCGAATTTGAGAGCACCGAGATTTCGATCGCCGTGGATGGCGTCCCTCAGTTTTCACGCACCGTCCCGATTGGCACCTATCAAATTCAAAGTGCGCTCTCGCGGGCAATGAATCTTCCGCCTTCTCGCAGCACGGAACTCCTTCAGAGTATGACCATTCCCGTGAACTCGTCCGAAGGGATGGGCGGCCCTGGCAAGATGGGGGGTAGCAATCCTGGCGCGGCGGCTATGCTGCGGATTATTGGCGAGTTAGCAGATGAGTTACGACGGTCGATCGACTTCTATCTCAATCAGGGCGATAACCTGGAAGTGGCCCAACTGCTGCTGGCTGGACCCGGCGGTTCAATCGGTCAGCTAGATGAATTTTTCACGCAGCGTCTGAGTCTGCCTAGCAGCCAAATTGATCCCATTGCTGCTTTGGGGTTAGAGGTGACGCAGGAAGTGCCTCAATCGCAGCGGCCAGGGTTAGGAGTGGTACTGGGCTTAGGATTACGGGAGGCCAGATAGGATGTACAGTCTAGACATTAATTTTCTCAATGATCGGCCAGAGTATCGACCTGAAGGGCCACGTCAGAAGACACGTGCAGTTTCTACGGATAGTAGACGACCGTTGTTTTTAGGTGCTGTCGTTGCCGTAGCGTTGATTGGTGCGGCGGTTGGGTCGCTGCTGTTTTTGCAGGCGCAAAACGCCAGCCTGGAGCAGCGGCAGTCGGAGTTGGATAGCCAACTGGGTGATTTAACTGCAAAGCAGAAACAGATTGCGGACATCAATAACCAAACAAAGCAGATTAAGGATGAAACGGCTGCACTGGCAGGGGTGTTTAACCTGGTGAAGCCCTGGTCAGCCATGATGCAGGAAATGCGCGATCGCATTCCACCCGGCGTTCAACTTTTAACGATCACTCAATCAACCCCAAGTACCCAGGCGGCAGCACCCGCGCCCAGTCCTTCGCCAGGCGCTCCGGCAGCGGCTGTTCCCCCACCCCAATCCGTGCTGCAGATTACAGGACTGGCTAACTCATTTAATGATGTCAACGACTTTTTGCTGGTACTGCAAAAATCAAACTTCTTAAAGGCTGAAAACACCAAATTGGTGAGGGCAACTCTACAGAAAGAGGCTGTTAGGGTTGAACCAGTCAAATTGCAAAATACTCAGCAGTCAGGGCTCAACCCTGACCAGTTGCCGACCTTGCCGAAGCAAGTGGAATTTCAAATTGAAACGGCGTTAAGCGATGTGCCGGCCTCTGATTTGCTACGCGAACTCGATCGCAAGGGTGCTGTGGGGCTAGTCACCCGCATCGAAGATCTGCAACGTAAGGGAGTAATTCAACCATGACCGCTGGCGGTGACTTTCTTCCCAATGATCCCACGCTGGATAATGAACCCACTTATCCAGTTGTTTTCGGGATTGCACTGACCCCTACCATTCTGGGCATTTTGTTGGCAGTAGGCGGTATTGCGCTTGCGGCCTATTTGTTTCTGAGCCTGGTGCAGCCAGCGCTGGAGAAATACAATGACCTGAAGCAAAAAGTGCAGACCAAAGAGGATCAGGTACAGCAGGCGGCAGCGATCGCCAAGCAAATTGCTGATGCCAATGCCAACCTTGAGGCTGCAAAGAAGCAGCGTTCTGAAGTTTTAACCCTCTTCTCCAATGAATCAACGCTGAACACCCTGCTGCTCGACCTTAACCGCCAAATTGAGACGCGCAACGCAGGCGTTGCCAAATTGGAGCAAGACCGCCTGGCGGCTTGCCCTGCATGGGTTCGTAACAATGTAGAAGCATTACGTAAAAGTGGGATTGAGCTAGCACGGCGGGCAACGTTGAAGGAATTCACACCCGATGCCAAAGCGTCCGGCGTGATTACAGATAATGCCTACGGTTCTCTAGTGAATAACAAGTTGAAGCGCCAAGTGGCCAACGTCAACTTTGAGGGTAACGTCAATCAGACGCAGGCCATCTTCCGTAATATCGAACGTTTACAGCCGTTTCTGGTCTTTAAGGACGTCAAGATTGTGATTGGCGACGGCACTCAAGCCACCACGAACATCAACCGTCTGTTTGAAATTCGGGGTAATACGGTTCAATTTCTGACTAACTGCCAACCCGAACCCAAGCTGACGACAAGCTTCAGGCTAGAAGCCTTGTCGCCCCTAACATCTGAAGAAGCCGCTAAAGTCGCTCCACCCCCAGCGAAATAGTATGACCAGACTGCTGCTCCCCCAGTTATCTTGGCGTGTTACACGCCTGCTCCCAGCATTTGTGCCAATCATTTAACGATTTGAGTGAGGAAGGAACCGTGAAACAGTCTCTAGGATTCAATAGCATCATGCTGGGTGGGGTTGCCGCACTCATGTTTGTTCAGCCGACTCTGGCGGCCCCAATCCAGGTGACGGGCGTACAACTGAAGCAAACTGCGTCTGGCGTTGATGTTTCACTGCAAACGAAATCAGGTCGCCCCCAGGTCTTTGCCGTCAACCGTAGCAACAGTTGGACAGCCGACCTGCTGAGCAGCCAGCTTCGCCTGCCAGGTGGAAAAGCGTTTCGGCAGGAGAATCCAGCACCAGGCATTGCCCTGGTGACCGTTGCGCCTCTCGATGCCACTAGTGTTCGGGTGACCGTTGTCGGCAAAAATGGTGCCCCAGTCGGGCAAGTGTTGCGGCCAGCCCAAGGCGGCGTGACACTTAGCGTGAGCCCGTTTGGCACGCAGCAAGCAGCGGCTTCAACCCAAACTGTAGCGCTACAGGCTCCGGCTCGATCGCTCTCTGTTATCGCTCAGCCGCCATCGGCTCCAGCCACCAGACAGGTAGCGCCGAGTGTGGCTTCAATTACTGTGCCGCTTCCCGAAAAGCCGTTTACGGTGGCTCAAACGCCCCAGTCTGCACCATCTGCTAGCCCCTCTCCTGCACCCGCCAGCCCGACCCCCACTAGTCCAACGGTGGCTCCCACGACGCAGCCAGCGGTGCCAACCAATCGAACGGCTCCCCTATTGCCCAATCCAGAGGTGCAGATCCAGGGACCAGGAGTAGCTGTACCTTCTGGTGTACAAGGTGTTGCGCCACGAGCTGTGCCGCCGCCTGTTGGTGATATTTCAACCGCGCAAGTGGATGCTTCGGGCACCACGATCGATCTGGGGTCTGCCGAACGGGTGCCTCGCCTTGTGTTGCGAGATGCGCCAGCACGAGAAGTCTTGGGGCTATTGACACGGGCTGCTGGACTCAATTTGGCATTTGTCAGTGATCTGCTGGCGCAAGGGCAAGGCGGGCAGCAAGGGCAGGCAACTCAACCAGGACAAGCGGCTAACGCTGATGGACCGAGAGTCACGCTTGATATTGAAAACGAACCCGTGCAGAACGTGTTCAACTACGTGCTGCAAATTACAGGTTTGGAGGCCAATCGCGTTGGGCGGACGGTTTTTGTGGGTCCAAAACTACCGAACTCGGCGCGAAATTTGGTGGTTCGAAGTGTCCGCCTCAACCAGGCTTCCATTACCAGCGCGATTAACTTCCTCGTCACGCTTGGTGCCGAAAGTGCCGTCAGCCGCGATCGCCTTGTCACCAATGCAACCGCTGTACCCGTTGGACAGCTTGCAGGGGGTGGTTCTGCCATCACGCAGACGCAGACCGCGACGGAATCTCGCATTGAAAACCAGCGCGTTAACTATGTAGACTCCACTCCGTTATTGCGTGGTCTGCAAATTTCAGGGGATGAGCGGACCAATCAGGTGACGCTGGTGGGTGAACCGAAAAAGGTTGGGATTGCGATCGCCCAGTTGGCGCAGCTTGATATTCGCCGTCGCCAGGTCACCATCAATGTCCGCGTGGTAGATGTTGATTTAAGCAGCATTGATCAATTTTCTGCGAACGCCTCGTTTGGCATCGTTGATAACACGCGAGCGGTCTTAGATGCTGGCAACGCGGTGATTAACTTTGGGCGCACGGCACCTGCTGGCACAGGGCTTGGCACCGGAACCAGCGTAGTTGGTTCCGCTCTGGGCGCTGCTACAGGGGGTGCCTTCAACTTTGCGAAGAACTTCCTCGGTCAGCTCCAGGCATCCATTACCAGTGGTAACGCCAAGATTTTGACCGATCCAACCCTGCTGGTGCAGGAAGGCCAAACGGCAACGGTCAACGTCACTCAAGAAGTGGTGACCAACATTACCCAGCAAACTACCGCTTCTACGAACTCGACTCAAACCACCATTACGGTTGAAAAAGGACGCGCTGGCTTAATTCTGCCGATTAAGGTTGATCGCATTGACGATAACGGCTTTGTTTCCCTATCCGTTGCCCCATCGGTTTCGCGGATTGGTGGCCAACAGTCCGTCAACGTACAGGGCAGTACAAACCAAATTAATCTCTTGACTGAGCGGCGCCTTGAGTCTGGGCAGGTCCGGTTGCGTGATGGGCAGACTCTTCTGTTGACTGGGATTATTCAGGATCAGGATCGGGCAACCGTCACCAAAGTGCCGATTCTGGGCGATATTCCGCTTTTAGGGGCTCTGTTCCGTAGTACAAACCGTACAAACCAGCGGCAGGAAGTGATTGTCATCGTGACGCCTCGCATTTTGGATGATAGCCAACAGGCGACCTTTGGCTACGGCTACTCACCTAGCCCCACTGTTCGTCAAGTGCTTGAGGACGGCAAGAAGTAACCGAACGCGACTGCCGATCGAACGTTTAAGGTCTAAGTCCTGCATCAAAGTCAGGACGAATGGGGTGCGATCGCGGTTTACTGGAGATAGCAACAGTGCGATCGACTGTGTACGATCGCCCCTTGCCTCATTCTTTAACCGCTTCTCCTTGTTCATGAAACTGCTTCTCTCTTCTTTCCTCGGCGTCCTGACCCTGAGCGCTCTGTCGCCGACAGTTGCAACCCTGGTTTCAGCCGCAAGCCCTGACAATGTCACAAAGCTGATCAACGATCGTGCGTGCATTGGTTGCGATCTTGCTGGAGCTAATTTGTACAGCTATGACCTTCAGGGTGCAAATCTCAGCGGCGCAAATCTTGCTGAAGCTGCCTTTCAGGGCTCTAATTTGGGCTATGCCCAACTCACAAACGCGAACCTAGAGAAGGCAAACCTGGCACTGGTAAAACTCAACGGAGCCGACCTGAAGGGGGCTAAGCTTGGCAAGGCAAATCTCTATGGAGCCGACCTGTCGGAGGCTGATTTGTCAGGAGCCGATTTAAGCAACGCGAACCTGGAGGGCGCTAACCTGCGAGGAGCTATCCTGACGGGTACCAATTTGAAAAAGGCAAACCTTGTTCGAGCCAGGATGGCGGGTGCAACCCTGACGGACGCCATCTTTGATGGCGCTAGAATGCCAGACGGAAGTGAATTTAAGGTGGGCGGTAAGGCAACACCCCGGATCATAGCGCCGCAAGGTTTACCCCCTGCTGCACCGTGAGCCGAAGGAAAATCGCGATCGCCATCCCAAAGGCGGTATCTACAGCGGCTAAGGGAACGGTTTACGACGATCGCTTCTCGGTTAGTATCATTTTCACGCCATTTGCTGGAGCCAGCGTGACGCCTCGACGACGGGCATATTCTGGCCGCGTGCCAGCAAGGGCAAGCTGATAACGAGAAAGGATGGTTGCCAGAGCCAGCTTCATTTCAAACATGGCGAGCGCTTCACCAATACAGCGACGAGCGCCGCCACCAAAGGGCAAAAATTCGTAAGGCGTGAATTGCCGCTCCAGAAAGCGCTCTGGGCGGAACTGCTTTGGGTTGGGATAGAGATCTTCTCGATGATGGACGAGATAGATGCAGCCAACGACATTGCTTCCGGGCGCAAGCTGATGGCCGAGTAGCGTCGCAGGCATTTGTGCGACTCTGGGAAAGGTCAGCATCGCAACAGGGTAAATGCGTAGCGTTTCGTTGCAGATCGCTGTGAGGTAGGGCAGACGAAAAATATCAGTTGGGTCAGGCGTTTCGCCGAGAGTAGCTAATTCCTGAAGGAGCTTTTGACGTACGTCTGGCAAGTGGTGTATCCAGTACAAGGCCCAGGACATTGCTGTCGCTGTAGTTTCATGCCCTGCAAAGAGCAGCGTCATGAGTTCATCGCGCAGTTCCTGATCGGTCATGGGTTGCCCTGTTTCATCCCGTGCTGCCATCATCATAGAGAGGATGTCGATGCGATCGCCCCCTCCTTTTTCACGGCGTTCGGCGATCTCCTTGTAGACCAGATCATCAATTTGCTGCTGTTCGCGAATAAATTTTCCCCAGGGACTCCAGGCACCCAGGTCTTTTTGTAAGACGGGAAAAAACAAAAAACTGGAGGTAAGCGGCGAGCGAAATAGATCCAGTAAGGATGCAAGTAATACTTTTAGCTCCTGACAGCGACTGCCTTCCGTGAGCCCAAAGACGACCTGTAAGATGATCTGAAGCGAAATTTCCTGCGTCACGATGCGAGCAGAGAAGGGGCGATTGAGCGGCAACTGATCAAAGGCTGTAGTGGTCAAGGCGCTGATCAATTGGCCATAGGCACGCATGCGCTCACCATGAAAGGGTGGCATCAGAAGTTGCCGTCGCCGTTTGTGCCGATCACCATCCAGCATAATAATCGAGTAGTCTCCCAGGAGTGGTGCCAGGATGCCATTGGCACTACCCAGGGCAAGAAAAGTTTTGCGATCGCTCGTGAGCAGTTCTTGAATTCCCTGCGGGTGGTTCACAAAGACCATCGTGTCACCAAACCCAACGACCTTGGCAGTAAAAATGTCGGGATGTTGTCGGGCCCCTGCTTCCATAAAGCCGATCGGGTCGCCCACCCACTGTAATTCCTGCAACCATCCAGGGGCTTTGAGTGGGTTAAGAGACTCGCTTGTAGTATGCATGGCTCGACGCAATAGGTGTAAGAATCAACAGTTGAGTGAATAAAGGCTCTGGATGCTATCAGCACTGTAGCAACAACCCATGGCATGTTTATATGTCAAAGCATTACGCTCCAACCCGTTGGAGGCTGCGATGCTGTCCTGCACCTCTATTCCTCAATCAAACTGGCACACACTCACCGCATCTGGCTTTCCGTTTGCGGAAGCAAGACCGTTTGTAAAAGCAAGGCACTCCCTTCTGCCTTAAGCTGATAGGCTAACGATGGTTGCTGAGTCCTTCTCCCTGTGGCTTCAACTCCGGTCAAAAGCGCTCGTCGAAGCCTGCTCGCCTTTTCTTCCCCACCTTATTTATGTCTCGTTCTAGTTCCCTTCGTTACTACATCCTGGCTCGCTTACTGCTGGCTCCGTTGATGCTATGGGTTATCACGACAGCGGTGTTCTTGCTACTGCGATCGACGCCTGGCGACCCGGTTGATGCACTCTTAGGGCCTCGTGCGCCTCAAGCAGCCAAAGACGAGTTGCGAAATCAGCTTGGACTGGGCAAACCGCTGCTTGTCCAGTACGGTGACTACTTGTGGAACCTGCTGCATCTGGATCTGGGTAAATCGCTGGTGAGTCAGGGGCAATCGGTATGGGAGATTATTCTCAAGTTTTTTCCCGCAACGGTGGAACTGGCGGCGTTTAGTATGGCGATCGCCCTCCTCGTTGGGATTGGCGTCGGGATTCTCTCTGCCTCGCGTCCCAATTCTGCCTTTGACGTGGGCGGTAGGCTCTTTGGCATTCTCACCTACTCAATACCGCTGTTCTGGTTAGGGATGCTGCTCCAGCTTATTTTTTCGGTGCAGCTAGGTTGGTTTCCGTTGGGGACGCGCTTTCCGGTGACAATGCCTGCGCCAGAAGGGATAACCGGGCTATACACGATCGACAGCCTCTTGGCCGGAAACCTGACTCAGTTTTTCATCGCGCTCTATTACCTGGCGTTGCCCTGTTTGACTCTGGGCATTTTAATTAGCGGCATTTTTGAGCGTATCGTGCGGGTCAACCTGAAGCAAACCTTACAGTCAGATTATGTGGAAGCGGCACGAGCAAGAGGAATTCCCGAAGGGCGAATTCTGGTGGCGCATGCACTGAAAAACGCCATGATCCCGGTGATTACCATTCTGGGACTGACGTTCGCGGCCTTGTTGGGCGGTGCCATTCTCACGGAGGTTACATTCTCCTGGCCTGGATTAGCCAATCGTCTTTATCGCGCGATTTCCCAACGGGACTACCCAACAGTACAGGGCATTGTGGTCTTTTTTGCGGCGATCGTTGCGTTCGTCAGTATCCTGATTGACATTCTCAATGCCTACATCGATCCCCGCATTCGCTACTAGGGGCTATCATCAATTACACTCCACCTTATTGGCAGCAAGGGTTCCCCTAGCCTCGTGTATGGGGACGGATGCGATAAGGCTGATATTGCAAAGTCTTAGAGTTGAACGGATGACGCGCCCTGGCATGACCCACGCAGCAGTGTGCTAAAATCCCTCCACTCGACGAATATGAGTCGCAACGACTGAATCGTCTGGTACGAATGGTCGAAACATTGATTGCACAGAGAGATTGCACAGCAGAGACGGCACAGAGAGAGCCAGCATGAATTACTGGTTAATGAAATCGGAACCAGATGTCTACGGCATCGAAGCTTTGAAGCGTGATCGCACCACAATTTGGGATGGTGTACGAAACTATCAGGCCCGAAATTTTTTGCGATCGATGACTCCGGGCGACCTGGTATTTTTCTACCATTCCAACACATCACCACCCGGCATCGTTGGATTGATGAAAGTCGTCGAATCAAACATTGATGACCCCACCCAGTTTGATGCCAAGAGCAAATACTACGATCCTAAAGCGACGAAGGATGCACCCCGTTGGCAAACCGTCAAAGTCGCATTTGTTGAAACCTTCCCGCAGTTCCTCACGTTAGATACCCTACGCGAGACCTTTGCCCCCGATGACTTGTGGGTGGTTCGCCAGGGCAATCGGCTTTCGGTGATGCCTGTTCCTGAAGCAGTAGCGCAGAAGATTTTGCAGCAGGCAAAAGGCTAGACGGTCGCATTCGCTATACCCTCTTACCCTATACCCTGTACCCCTGGAACCCAGCTACAGAGACTGGCTCAGGATGTAGCCAATTCTGGCGTACTGGTCAGGTTGGTGAGGATTTGGCGCATCTCGGCGATCGCTTGCCCCTGTACCTCGCCCGATTCTTGGAACTGCGCTATATGGCCTGCAATCCCTTCTAACCGCTGGCGCAAGCTGTCTACGTTGTCTTGAATCGGCTGGAGCATTTCCTGGTAAAGGTTGACGCGTCCCCAGGTTTCGGCAGCAGCAGAGCGACGATCGAGCAGGGCTTGCTCTAGCTGCTTTAGCTCGTTTCGCTTGTTTTCTTGTTCTGCTGCCTGCATGTTGACCATACCCTGCGCCTGATCGATCGCGCCACGCATTTGCTCAATTTGGCTGTCGAGCTTTTGCAGTTCTTCAACCTGCTGCTGTCGCTGCGCTTCAATCTGGCTCAGAATCGGCTCCAGGTCAATGTCGTTTTCCTGCGGACTGGCATCGGCATTGCCCTGGCGACGCAAGAGCACATTGCGGTGCTGGCTCAATAACCCTTCACGTTCCCGGAGGTTACGACGCTGACCGACCAGGGTTTCATTGAGCATCTGATAGCCATCGCGCTCATCTACCAACTCGTTCTCCAGGTTAAGGCGATCGTATTCGTTGGCCGCTTGAATTTTTACCTGTAACTCGTCGATCTCTTGTTGCTTGTAGCGCAGTTCTTCTTCCTGGCTTTCGACAAACTGCGACAGCTTCTGCAAATCGCGTTCTAGATCGCTAACAAGCTTTTGGAGGTCATCAAGTGATAGCTTTTCAAGTGCCTCTACATCGACTTTTTGACCAATCTTGACCTTGTCTGAACTGTCGGCTAAGCCGTATAGCTGCTGGTGCAAGTCCTCTTGATTTTGAATCTGTATGCCCAGCATACGGGCGTATTCTTGCCGCACGTTGAGCGACGTTTGCTGCACCTTAAGTTCTGCTCGCCCCTGTTCCAACGATTCTTGCGCCTGGTTCCATTCGTGCCAGCGCTGCTGGATCTCCTGCGTCTGGCGATCGGCATCCCCCTGTAGCTCTTGCGCCGTTGAGCGCTGCTGCTCCAAGGTTTGCCACTGTTGATTCAGTGTGTTTTGCTGCTGCGTCAGAATCTCTAGCGAGGCATTCAACTGCTCTCGGACGGCATCAGTGGGCGGTACCGCACTGGCGAGACGATTCAGCAATTCATGAATTGTACGTGCTTGGTCATCATCGAGAAAAGCCGTTTGCTGAAATTCTGCCTGCCGCTCTTCTAATCGGCGCATTTCACCCCGCAGGTGCTCCCATGCCCCTTCTAGCTCCTGGCGATTGCGCTCAAACTCATCCCGTTGCTGGGTGACTTCATCCCGCAGCGTTTCTACTTCCTGGCGTTGCTGCTCCAGTTGCTCAAAGTCGTCTTCCATTTGCTGGAGTTGCTCACGCCGAGCCTCCATTTCCATTTCGCGACGGTTTAACTCCTGACTTTGATAGGTCAGCGATTGCTTCCACTGCTCAATTTCTTCTTCCTGAGTTTTGAATTTTTCCTGTAAACGTGAAAAGTTTTGCAGGATGCTAACCAGTTGCCGCCCCGCCTCTTGAACGCGCTGCACTTGCTTGTTTGCCGTCAGATCGACGAGCACCAACGCCCCACCGTTGTAGTTGTTTGCTTCGTCAGAGCCAATCACTTCTTCACCGGGCACAGCGCTCCAGCTTTGCTCAGACCGTTGGCAAGCGAGCAACTTCAGCTCTGCTTTACCACCACCAAGCAAACCACCACTTTTCTTTTGTACTTCTGCGAGATACAGCACGCTGATAATCCTCTTCTGTGTCTGTGCCCAATCTTGATCGCGTTTACGGTCTTATGTGTAACGGTCTGCTCCAAACCGTTAGGCCTACCAAACCGTTAGACCTAGTGTAGTGAGACAACCCCTGCAAAACAATCCTTGCGACGAATTGCGATCGTACACGCCTGTTTACCTGCCTTACTATCCTTAACCACCAGCGCACTGACTGCCAGTACTAAACTGACTTCGCGGCTCTTGCTCTCGACAAGGGATGCCTCCATCAGAAAAATGGGGGTAAAACCTTAGGGAGCAACACCACATTATGGTTCCATACCAAGCCGCCCATCGCTCAATCCAACACCACCGCTCTTAACCGATTGACCTGCATCTACCAATTGACCTGCATCTAAGGTTAACGCTGCTTACCCTGGCTGAAAGTCATGATGTAGCCTGTGCGGCAACTGCCCCTGCTCGGTTGCATCATCCTTCCAAAGCTCAAATTAGAGTAGCAAAGAGACCATTCAATGCAAACATGAAGCCGACCAACAGAATCACATGCCGAGCTTAGCACTGCGCCTCGGGCAGAACTGCCGCAAGTACCCTGCTATTCTAGGTCAGACTCCTTCTCAGACAGCTAACTTCTTTAAAACTTGCCCAAATCGGGCGTTGATCGCACCCCTTAACAAAATTAAACCCAAGGTAATGAAACGATGAGAGCGGCAGCCTATGTTCGATGTAAACCAGCAACAATCGAGCGGGTTAAAGCTTGAAACAAGACTCAACGGCATGACTGGAAACTGGATCGATCGCTTCTGTTACCTGATATCCCTCACGGTTACATTCAGCCTGATCGGGCTGAAACATCGCCAATGGGTTTAACAATTGCTGAAATTCTAATCTAGCACCGCTTTCGGTGACGACCGTAAAGAAGTGTAAAGCGGTTGCGTGTATGAGGTATTGTTAGCTGGTTTGATTGCTTTCGACCGACAGCAGGCGCAGCCCGCTCCTGGGCAAAGGGTTGTCTCAAACTGGAAGCGCGCGATTGTTTAGGGGCGGTCTAGAACCAGAAAAACTGAGAGATTCTTATTGATAAACGCGTCAAGGAGAGTATAAAAGTTGTATCAGCCAGCAATGATTGGCACATCAGAAATTCTTTGTCGAGCAACCACTGCTTCAAAAGATGCCTGGATCGAAACGGTTTTTCACGTTTGAGGAGAAGGCTGGAATTTCATGCAGGGTAAGTTGAATGAAATCGACATTCGCAGCATTCTGCAACTCATCGAGTTGGGGCAGCGGACCGGTGAGCTTTTTGTTGAAGCCTATCCGTCCCAACCCAGTGGCATGGGTAATCCAGGTGTAGTTTATGTGCAGGATGTGCGTGCGTCTAAAGCTCTGGCAGAACAGTACTGGTTTGTCTTTTTCTCGAATGGGCAGATTGTCTATGCCGCCGATCGCGCCACTAGTCTGTCGCGGCTAACAGACTACCTGCGGCGCTACAAAGCTGAGGCGGCGCTGCGTGACCTCATCGTGCCATCTGCCAATACCAATGCGCTTGAGTATGGGTACCTGTGGGCATTGCTCGAAACGCACGTACTGACCCCTGCTCAAGGGCGCAGTATTATGCAAAGCATGGTGCATGAAACGCTGTTTGACCTGCTGAGCTTGCATCAGGGGTCATTCATTTTTGAGTTGGGTCCAGCTCTCTCACCCCAGCTAACGACCCTGGAGATTACACCACTGCTAGCAAAAATCATGACGCAGGTGCAGGAATGGAAGCAGTTTCACCCGCACATTCAGTCGCCTGACCAGTGCCCTGCGATCGCCGACGTCGCCGCCCTCCAGGAAACGCTTTCAAAACGCACCCTAGCGACGTTGGATCGCTATGCAGACGGCAAAACATCGATTCGCCAAATTGCGCGTTATTTAAACCGAGATAGTTTAACCGTTGCACGGGCAATCTATCCTTATGTGCAGAAAGGTCTGATCCAACTCATCTACGCTACGGCTAGAGAAAAGGAGACAAGCGGATTTAAACCCGTTCGTTCCAAAGAGTTTGGTCAAACGCTAGAAGCAAGACCGTTACGAGTTGTGTGTATTGATGATGGTGTGGCTATCCGTGAGACGGTCGAGCAGATTCTACAACATCATGAATACGACGCAACGGCGATCGGCAACCCGTTGGATGCATTGAGTCTCGTCTTTCAGCTAAAACCGGATTTGATTCTTTGCGACATTGCAATGCCAGAATTGGACGGGTATGAAATCTGTGCCATGCTGCGTCAATCAACGGCCTTTCGGCAACTGCCGATCGTGATGCTGACGGGTAAAGATGGCTTCATCGATCGCGTCAAAGCAAAGATGGTTGGTGCTACCGACTACTTAACCAAACCGTTTGGTGAAAGTGAGCTTTTAATGTTAGTTGAAAAGTATATCGGTGTAAGTAAGCAGCAGGCTGGACAAGCCAACCCCCAGAGAGCAAATCGTGCACTAGCAAAGACAGGAGAGGATGGGTTAGAAATTGAGATGACTGATGCTGATTCGGCATCATCTGCATCCATTTAGCGATAGATCGGGGATACTTTATGGATTACACGGTTTTAGAGTGAATACTGAGGGTAAGTGGCGTTGGGTCTCCCCATGAACGTTTCAGCCGGCAAGCAGGGAAAGGAATATGAGTACAGTCCTGGTCGTAGAAGATAGTGTGACTCAACGAGAGATGATTACCGATCTCTTAAAGGGGAGTGGCCTTAGCGTGACGGTAGCTGGCGATGGCGTAGAAGCACTGGAGCAAATTCAGGGGCATCGCCCTGATTTAGTCGTGTTGGATATTGTGATGCCCCGCATGAATGGCTACGAAGTCTGCCGTCGTCTGAAGGCCGATCCCAAAACTCAGGACGTGCCTGTGGTGATGTGTTCATCAAAAGGGGAAGAATTCGATCGCTACTGGGGGATGAAACAAGGAGCGGATGCATACATCGCCAAGCCGTTTCAACCAACAGAACTAGTGGGAACGGTCAAGCAATTATTGCGGGGTTAAAGCAAGCGGCTATGGTGGGTAATCCAGATTTCTTAACAGGTCGAGGGCAAGATCAAGCGCCCGAATTTCAAGAGCTAGAAAGTCCTGAAGGTGAGTTGCACTTGCGGTTCTACATCACATCAGGCAATGAATTTGCGTTGCCCGCTACGGGCATTCGAGAAGTCCTCTCTCCCTCGCCCGATCGAATTACTCCCGTACCGAACGTTTCATCACTGCTTTTGGGTACTCTTAATGTACGAGGGCGTGTTGTTTGGGTAGCAGATTTGGGTCAATTTTTAGGTGATCCAACTCCGCTGAATACAGACAAGCCAGAAGTTCAGGTTATTGCCGTGGAAGATCAGGACATTATGTTAGGTCTTGCGGTTGATCGCATTGTCGGCATGGACTGGCTCGATATTGAGGAGGTGCAGATGTCTACGAATGTTCCTGATAGCGTCGCTCCCTTTTTGCGGGGTGAGTGGGTGTTGGATGCCCAGTCAAACAAATTTCTGCGGCTGCTGGATCAGATTGCAATTTTGCGATCGGCACGATGGGCAGCTTAGGAGAGAAATTGACGTGAAAAAAACAAGAACTCGCAGTAAAACTGAGGAACAAGTTACGCGGACTGAGTGCGGTGTCGGTAGTAGCCGTTCCGTATGTCGCAATCCCTCCGCTCTGCCTAAGCTACAGCACTCAATACGCAACTGGGAGGAGGCAAATGGCATCCGGCACTGAATACGCACAAGAATATCAGCAGGCTCAAAAAGCCTACGTGCAGGGCAACTATCAAGAGGCTGCCGAGATTGTCGATCGCCTCGTGAAAGAATTCCCTGAAGACCCCAGCGCCTCCTTACTACGGGGTCATGTTTACTGTTACGGCTTACAGCAGTTTGCGATCGCCAAAGAGCAGTACCAGGCAGTCCTGGGGTTGACGGCCGACCAGGAATTTATTAACTACGCCAATGATGGTCTAGCCTATATCGGCACTCAATCTGGCGATGCTGGGGGTGATGTGGGCGGCAACTTTGGTGCTGCGGCTACGTCTGACGCGTATGTCACCTCTGAACCCGAATACTCCCCCCCAGGCAACTGGCAAAACGGGGATGCGATGGGGTTGGATTTGGACAATGACTTCGACAATGCCTTTGGTGCCGACAACCTTGACTTTGACCCCAGCTTTAACGAGGCAAACTTCCACCCTGTAACAAATGAGTACGGGGCACCGCATGATCTGGGTGGCGCGAACGAGTTTGATGGTACCCATGAGTTTGAGCAAAGCTTCCCAACATCGGATGAGTTTTCATTGGCTGAGCCTGAGTCGTTTGCCAGCCCGTTTGACAGTGGTACTCATCTGCAAGAATCCGGTACCTCAGACGCCGATCCTCTGGGGACAAATCACGAATTAGGTAGCCTTGACTCCTTCTCTGACCCCTTCTCGTCTGATCCCTTTTCGGTTGACACCGCAGAAGCCTTCCCTCCGCCAGAAGATCACTTTTTCCAGGAACCGCATGGTGCGATGGGCTCTACCGCAGACCCGACCTCAACGGATCAGTTTGCCTCTGCGTTAGATGATTTTGATGACGCCTTTGCACCGTTAGATTTGCCAGAAGCAGCACCGCTTGATCAAGCTCCCTACACGATGGAAAGCGACAATGCCGTGAGCGATCGCTTTACTGAACCGCCACCATCTCGCACAGCCCCTCCTCGCATCAGTGAAGATGAAACCCTGTTTATGGGTAGTACGGGCATGTATGAGGGCGACCAAACTTTTGGGGCTGCCGAATTTACCCAAGAGCGCGTAGACAGCTCCTATGGCGCTCATACCTACAACGAATCTGGGAACTCCGGGCAAGCCAGCGCCGATTTTCTCGATGAATTTGATGAATTTGATGATCTGGGCAACCTTGCCGATTTCGATCTTTCTGAGAATTCGGCGGGCTTCACCAGCCCTGCAGTCGGTACAGGCTTTGATCTGCCTGGTGGTGCCGCTCTGGCGGGTGGTGCGGCCTTAGCAGGTGGAGCGGCGTTTGCTGGAAGACCCACCACGCGTGATTTCGATTCGATGGACTTTAGCAATGGCAATAGCCATTCCACCATTTCGGATGATGAGGTCTTTAGTATCTCCAGTACGTCAGATCAGGTGCCGACGTTTACTCAAGGCGATCAGCAGGTGCTGGAGCCCACTTCCAGCGTAGAGCAAGGTGCTTTGGCGTTTCTGGAAAATGCGCCGATCGAGCGGAAGCAGTTCTACACCGCGATTACAGCAGGTATCTTTTCGGCTGTTGCGGTCGCGGTGGTCAACCTGATTTCTACCAGCACGTTGCCCGGTACGTCTGCCAACGCCACTCCTCAGGAGAAGGAACTTTCTAGCGCCGTTATTTCACGACTACAAAGCACGGGTTGGGCTATGGCGCTTGTGGGTGGCCTTTCGGGTGGCATTGCAGCGTTTGCGGTCGGGCAGTTTACAGCGAAGAAAATTAAGCAGTCTACCGATGATCTACAAGCCCAGTTCACCTCGGTTTCGCAAGGCAACTTGAACGCTCGTGCCACGGTCTACACCGAGGATGAGTTTGGTCACCTGTCCACCGGGTTTAACCAGATGGCGCGGGTCATTCTCACCACAACCAGCGAAGCGCAACGCAAAGCCGAAGAGCAAGAACAAGCGAAAGAAGACCTTCAGCGCCAGGTGATTCGCCTGCTGGATGATGTGGAAGGTGCGGCTCGTGGTGACTTGACGGTGCAAGCGGAAGTGACGGCCGACGTGCTGGGCGCGGTTGCTGACTCGTTTAACCTGACCATTCAAAACCTGCGCGAAATTGTGCAACAGGTGAAGGTGGCAGCACGACAGGTGAGCAAAGGCTCCACAGACAACGAAATGTTTGCCCGCAGCTTGTCGTCGGATGCACTTCGTCAAGCTGAAGAGTTAGCTGTGACGCTGAACTCGGTGCAGGTCATGACGGATTCGATTCAACGGGTGGCAGAAAGCGCCCGTGAAGCAGAGGAAGTGGCACGATCGGCATCGGCGACCGCTCTTAAAGGCGGTGAAGCGGTAGAACGCACTGTAGCAGGTATTCTTGAAATCCGCGAAACGGTGGCAGAAACGACTCGCAAGGTTAAGCGTCTGGCAGAATCTTCGCAAGAGATTTCTAAGATCGTTGCCTTGATTTCGCAAATCGCCTCCCGTACCAACCTGCTGGCACTCAACGCCAGTATTGAGGCGGCGCGGGCAGGGGAAGCTGGTCGTGGGTTCGCGATCGTGGCAGACGAGGTGCGACAGTTGGCTGACCGTGCTGCAAAAGCATCGAAGGAAATCGAGCAAATCGTACTGCAAATTCAGGGTGAAACGGGCTCCGTCATGACCGCGATGGAGGAGGGCACGCAGCAGGTGATTGAAGGGACACGTTTGGCAGAACAAGCGAAGCGATCGCTGGAGGACATCATTCAGGTATCTAACCGGATTGATGTGCTGGTGCGATCAATTACGGCCGATACGGTTGAACAGACCGAGACCTCCCGTGCGGTCGCGCAGGTGATGCAATCGGTTGAATTGACCGCTCAAGAAACCTCCCAGGAAGCGCAGCGAGTGTCTGGCTCACTGCAAAATCTGGTGGGTGTTGCCCGTGACCTGCTCACCTCTGTAGAACGGTTCCGAGTCGAAACCATCGAGCGCAAGTAGCTACACGTGGAGGAGGTTGGCTGCGGGTGTCAAATTTAGGTGTATCAGGTACAGTAGAGCAATCCAGAACACTGATATGCCGTGAGGCGGGATTCAGTCCACGTATTCTCGCCGCTGATACTTTCATTGAAGGCTTGCAGCGTCCGGCACCGATGCTGCCACTGAAACGTTCTTCTTAACGCCTCTGAGCGATCGATTGGCTAACGCACGATGCGCCTCGGTAGCAATCATACTTTCCAAAGGAATGGGACACTGCCATGCAGCCTGAACAGCAACAGCGAATCATGGGCTACTTCATTGAGGAGGCAAAAGATCACCTCAATACGATCGAGCAGGGTTTGCTCAATCTGCAAAGTACCATCGAAGACCAGGAAATGGTCAACGAACTGTTTAGGGCAGCGCATTCCGTGAAAGGCGGTGCGGCCATGCTGGGGTTGAACAGCATTCAACAAGTCTCCCATCGGCTAGAAGACTATTTCAAGATCCTCAAAGAGACGCCTGTTAAAGTCGATCAAAAGCTTGAAAGTCTATTTCTGCAAGTCTTTGATGCACTACAAGAGTTGGTGGGTCAGCTTCAGGGGCCGTTTGGCTTAACGGATGAAACCGCAAACGCAACCGTTTCTGGTGTAGAGCCTGTTTTTGGCGAACTGGAAAGCCATTTGAATGTGCTGGCAAGTACTGCTGCTCCAGCCTCGTCGATTGTCGATCGTCCGGTTGCTCATGCTACGGCGACTGCGACGTCAGCACAGCAGGATAGTGCCTTTATTCTGCTCTTTCAGAACGAGATTCCGCTTCGTCTGCGTGAGATGCTCCAACTATTCAAGCAGCCTGAGTCGGACGCAGACAACCGCCAACAGCTTCAAGCCCTTTGCAGTCAATTGATTGGCATCGGTGAGCAATTTAACTTACCAAACTGGTGTGATCTGCTTCAGCAAGCCCACAGCGCGATCGGCTATCCCGAAAACGCTTATCGTACTCTGGCTCCGATCGTCATCAGAGATATTAAACGAGCTCAGGAGCTTATTCTCGCTGGCCGAGCTACTGATATTGAAGCCTGCCCTCAACTGCAAGCTCTTCAGCCGCCAACCCCACCGACTGCTGCGGCTGAAGACGATTTTGCCGATCTGCTGGCAAGTACTGATGGGGCTGATTGGCTTACAGACCCGCAGCCTGTGATTACCGAGGAGGCATTGTTTGCTGGCTTAGATGAGGCCGAACCTGCACTCGACCTGAGTGATAGCTTTGATGCTGCATTCGATGCTGCACCTGTAGAGACGGAAGAGACTGATCAGCATGGTCCAGAAGTGGGAATGGCAGAACTCAACAGTCTGGCTGACTTGTTTGAGGGAGAAGTGCCTGACTTAGGATCGACGTGGCAAGAAGAAGAGATTTTGACTGAGGCGACGACCAACGCTGCAAGTTCGGCTGAGTCTGTTGGGTTTGATGAATCGGGTGACTTCTCTGACCTTCTCTTTGACGAAACCGAAGTTGGTCAGGAGGAGGCCTCTACCTCATCTCAGGATGCACTGACGGATCTCTTCAGCGATGACGTACTCACATCGGAACCGCTGGCTGACGATCGCTCCTCTTCGCAGAACAGCCAGCACCAGGATGATCTAAGCGGCCTGTTTGATGGTTCCGATACGATCGACTTTGGCGCAGCCGCGGATGCGGGTGCAGACCACGATGAGTCTTCGGTCGCCTTTGCTGGCGGGGCCGATTTTGATGATGTCTTTGGCGATCTGAATCTAGACGCTGAGCCTGAAGCTGATTCTACAGCACTTAATCTTGATTTTGCTTCCACCACTGATTCGCCTCTGGATAATTTGGGCGAACTTTTTGCCGGGATGGACGGTGAGCAAGATCTAGCCTTCTCTGCGTTGCAGGATACTCCTGGAAGTGCCCCACCCGTTGAGTTGAACCTGAACGAACTCGATGACTACCTGCTGACTGAACTGCCCGAACAGGACGCGATGTCGCTTACAGAAGTCAATGCAAATGAAGCACCGATCGCCGATCCCTGGGAGGAACTGAGCCAGCTTCAGCTCCCCGAAGCTTCGGTTGAGGCTGATCAGCCTGCATCTGTCTGGGGCGATGAGGCGATGGAGCCAGATCCGTTGAGCCAACCGGACTTAGAGGCGAATCATTTCTTGGGAGATGATTCACTGCCGGATGCCATTGAAGAACTCTCTGATCAGGGAGACCTGGATGATCTGGACTTTAGTAGCCTGCTCCAGTCAACGCCTGAGCAACAGTCGTCCGATGCTTTAGCAGAACCGCTGCTAGAAGAGCTTGCAGACGATGGTCTTGATCCGTCGATCGCATCGTTGCTGGCTGATGACTCGCTATTAGACGACGATGCATCCCCTTCCTTACTGACAGACGATGTACTGGCAAACGATGAGGCACTGGAAACCTTTGATCAACCGCTTGCCTTGGATGATGCCTTGTTTGGCCAGCCAACCACGACCATTCAAAATGATCTTTCTGACCCTTGGGGAACAGCTCAGCCAGAGGTAACAGAGCTAGACCTGACGGCGTCGGCGAGTCCTCAAGCAGAAGACGCTTTGAATTTGGATTTCAACGCTTTTGACTTCAGTGGTGCCGAGGAGCCAGCCACGTTATCACCTGATTTTGCAGACAGTCTGGATATTGATTTCGATCGCCTGGATGCGAACAGTGCGCTTGATACAAATCTCTTAAACACAACCGATGATTGGTTAGCGTTTGACGCCTCAGAACAGGCACTCGATCCAGTTGCGTCTTTAGAAGAGCCGCTGGCTGATGAGTTACTGCTTAACGATGCGAGTACGCCTGCCAACGACGACGTGCTGAGCGAATCGTTAGAAACAGTGCCTGACTTCGACGTCTTTGATTTTGATGCGGCATCCCAGTCTCTTGATGATTTACCAGGCACCGAGTCTTCGAGTATGGCAGATGCCCTCGGCGATTTCTTTGACGAACCACCTACCCCATCCGAGGAAAGCCTGGAATTGCCTGATGACTTACTCGCGATCGGCGTTGTGCCAGACTTACAAGCTGGTGACGTGTCCTTAGAAGCCCTGAGCGATGACCAATTGGGTCTCAGTGGCCTGGATGGCATAGATGAAGCGGCAATCAGTGAGGTCAGCGAATCCCAGGATTCCAGTGAACCCCTGTTCCCTGACACAGCCGCACCAGAGGCAGACCGTGACGCCACTCCAGAACAGTGGGATGTGCTGTTCAATGACACGGAAAACACAGGCGATGTAGCTGATTTATCTTTCTTGTCTAAACCTGGAGACGGCGAGGAGAATTCACTGCTTGGTGACGACCCGTTTGGCTTTGGCGATTTAGCAAGTGAGGCTTCACCTCTAGAGTCTGAAACCAGTCTCAACTTCGGTGATGGTTTAGATACAAATCTCAGTGCGGGTGCGTTAGATTTTGACAATGAATTATTGTTTGCGTCACAGCCGTCTGAAAGTGAGGATACAGGCGCTACACCCTTAGCTGAAGAAGGCTTAGAGTTTAATGACGCTCTACTCGATTTTGATTCGCTCAATGAGCAGAATGGTACTACGGCAGAGAGCTCAGCAGAGAGCGCTGATCGAGACGCCTTTGCTTTAGAGTTTGGGGATCAGCCTGATTTCAATTCACTAGAATTCGATTCACCCCTATCAGACCCCTCTGCAGATATTGCCGAGACACGTTCTGAAGAACAGGACGCGGTGCCGTTCACGTTTGAGCAACCCGAAGCGCTGGAACATTCTGATCGAAATGGCTCAGAGAGCCTGTATTTTTCAGAGACCAATTCCACCACGTCGGAGATGCCTGACCTTGACTGGGACACCGCGGCCAGTGAGTCACCATCTGATGATCAGGAAGCGGGGGATGACCTACTTGATCTCGATCGATTACTGGATGGACCGTCTGATCCAGCAATGAATACCTTTGAAACGTTTGATCATTTGCTGGATGAGGGGAACGCATCACAAACCGCTGAAGATCTTGCGTTTGACCAGTTGCTGGGTGAAGAAACAGATGAGTTTGCTGATTTAAACAATTTATTGGAGTCAGCCAGTACTGCGGACAATGATGCCTTCTCGAATCTAGATTCACTGCTTTCTCACGAAGCTCCAGTTATGGATGAGTTCAGTGAGTTGGATGATCTCTTGGGAGATGCGACGGATCCTGACACATCGGCTCTAGAGCTTAATCCACTAGAGGTTGCGGGAGCGGCTGGCATGTTGGCTTTTGGGGCAACTGCTGCATCGCAACTGGGAGATTTTTCTGAACTTGAATCACTGCTGCAAGGAGATTCACCGGAGTCTACTGACTCATCTGCATCCTCTGAAACAACGGCGCGAGTCTCTGAGTTCGATGAACTGGATGACCTGCTGAAAGATGCCGAAGAGAAAATGGGCGGCTCGCCAACCGTGAAGATCACCCGGAGCAGCGTTTCAGCACAAAACCGTCGTCCAACTCGCCCTGGTAAGGTGTTCAGCGAACAGACCATGAGGGTGCCTGTTAAGCATCTGGATAACCTCAGCAACTTGGTCGGCGAATTGGTGGTTAACCGCAATAGCCTTGAGGAAGACCAGGAACGTCTACGCCAGTCACTCGATAATTTGCTCTATCAGGTGCAGCAATTGAGCGATGTCGGGCAGCGGATGCAGGATTTGTACGAGCGATCGCTGCTAGAAAGCTCTCTACTTGCCAGCCGCCAGAGCCACCGCAGCGCTTTCAGCCTACCGAATTCATCCCGCGATAGTGGCACCATTGTTCAGGCGGCTAATGGAACGGGCATTGAGTACGATCCGTTGGAAATGGATCGGTTCACCGGCTTTCATAGCCTCTCGCAAGAAATGATTGAGTTGATCGTGCGAGTGCGGGAATCTGCGTCAGACATCGAGTTCATCGTCGATGAAACCGATCAGGTCACGCGCATGTTCCGTCAGGTGACGACTCAATTGCAGGAAGGGCTGACACGATCGCGCATGGTGCCGTTTGCGCAAACCGCCGATCGTCTGCCTCGTGCGGTGCGTGATATTGCCATGAAGGTTGGTAAGCAAGCAGAGCTGAGCGTAGAAGGTCGTGAAACGCTGATCGACAAGATGATCTTGGAGCAGCTTTATGACCCTATGACCCATTTGGTCAATAACGCTATCACTCATGGGATTGAGTCTCCCGACGTGCGTCGTGCAGCGGGCAAGCCTCCAGCAGGACGCATTACCATTCGGGCATTTCACCAGGGGAACCAGACCATTATCTCAGTATCAGACGATGGTGCAGGGATTGACGTCGAGCGTGTGAAAGCCAAAGCGATTGAGAAGGGCTTGATCACGGCCGCCGAAGCTCAAAGCATGACGCGGCTAGATATCTACGATTTGCTGTTTCATGCTGGCTTTAGCACGAAAGATCAGGCAGATGACTTCTCCGGACGTGGGGTCGGTATGGATGTCGTTCGTACCAGCTTGAGCGAAATTCGGGGAGCCATTAATACCGACTCAACCATTGGCAAAGGCACCACGTTTACGATTCGCTTACCGCTAACGCTGAGTATCTCGAAAGCGCTGTGCTGCATCAGCGATCGTGCCCGTATTGCGTTCCCGATGGACGGGGTGGAAGACATGCTGGACGTGCCCAAAGAGCGCATCCAAATCAATGCGGAAGGGCAAGCGTGTATTCCCTGGCGTGATTCTCTCTTGCCCCTGCGTCCTCTGAGTGAGCTACTGTCTTACAGCCGTCACCTTAGCCGAGGTAACGTTTATGGCGGTAATCAAGAAGACGACATTGTATCGATCGTCGTCCTCCGCAGTGCTGGCAATTTCCTCGCGCTGCAAGTCGATCAGGTGCTTGGTGAACAGGAGATTGTAATCAAGCAACTGGAAGGACCTGTGCCTAAGCCAGTGGGGGTTGCTGGGGCAACGGTGTTAGGGGACGGCCGCATTATGCCGATCGCGGACGTACTAGAACTGATTGACCTCTCGATGGGTCGCATCCGCAAAGATGTGGGCGGCTCATTGTGGGAGCAAGGCGGTGCTACCGTTGTGCAGGAAGCGCCGATCGCCAAGACCGAACCAACCGTACTGATTGTGGACGACTCCATCACGGTACGGGAACTGCTGTCGATGACCTTCAACAAAGTTGGCTATCGGGTAGAGCAAGCGAGAGATGGACAGGAAGCCTGGGAGAAACTCCGCGCTGGACTGCCCTGCGATATTGTCTTCTGCGACATCGAAATGCCTCGCATGGATGGTCTGGAACTGCTGTCTCGCATTCAAAAAGACCCCAACCTCGGCCATCTCCCGATCGCTATGCTGACCTCTCGCGGTGCCGATCGTCACCGTCAAATGGCAGTTTCCCTCGGTGCTAGCGGCTACTTTACCAAGCCCTACCTCGAAGAAGCGCTCTTAGATGCGGCTCAACGCATGCTGAAAGGTGAAGTCCTCATTTCCAGCAGTAACGCTTAGATAGCTTTCAAGGATCAAAGTAAATTGATTCTCTCTGCCATGAGCAGTGCTAAGGAATAGGATCGATGGCGACAGCAGCGCAGAAAGCACAATGTTTTGTTTTGTGCTGTTGGTTTACCAGGCTTTACTTACCGATCAACCTTGTTCGGATGGACGATCGTACGGGTAACATCTTCTTCCTGGCGGGTGAAGAGAATATCATTGAAATCTACCCCAGCGGTTTGTGGAGGTACGTGCAATGAGTAGACCTGATTTTCAGGCGATGAGCCAGAAGGAACTGCATGCCTACGTGCTATCGCATCGGGATGATCAAGACGCATTCTATGCCTATGTGGACAGACTACATGGAGAGGCAACTTGGGTCGAGATGCCGCCACTTGAATCGCCAGATGACTTGGATCATTACCCAGAGTTTCTTGAGCGCGTTCGAAGAATGTAGCCACCTGGAGCAATGCTTGTGCATCTGCTATTCACATAGTGGATGCTTGACTCTGATGCTTGAAGGGCCTGGCTGCTTGGCTGAGTCAAAAAAATACAGCGTAGATTCTGACTATTGCAGTTTGTCCCCATGAATTTTTCACGGCTGGCGTTGACCACAGCTTGCCTCACGATCGCCCTCCCCACGATCGCCTTGACTCAATCGACCACTAACAACTCCGATCGTCTGGGCGACTATTACAGCAATGAGGCTCCACTTAAAGGAGCGACTCAGAGGGCTTTGATGGCAGGTTCGCTCTGGAAAGTCGTTGCAAGTCAACTCAATTGTCGTCGTAGTGCTGGCAATGAGCAGGCGATCGTGCGGCGGTTTAAGCAAGGTGATGTGCTGGAAGCAGAAGTGTATCGAGGTGGGTCAGATGAGGTGCTGCGGAATGCCACCGATCGCAGCGGTAAACCCTGGATGCCAATCCGGGGCACAGCATCCGCCTCTACCTGTTATGTTAGAGCCAATAAGCGTTATATTCAGCCTCTAGCGTCACACGCTGGACATTGACCTTTGACGCAAAAAACTGAGCAGCGGTTTGTGCCCATCATCGAGTTGCCATGTTGAACCATCTTCGTTGGATGACGATCGCCCCACAGCCTCTTTCGGAGGCGATCGTGACCTATGCTCTGATGCGCGATTTTTATCGTGAAGTGGAGTATCGCAAAGAGTTTGAGCGACACTGCGATTGGTATCAACGCACAGCCGCCGCAAATCAAGCCGAGTTGCAGCGGATGCAGGGAGATTTGAATTTTTTGGGTTGGTTTAATCGACGACGCTGATCGTTTGTAGCGACGTTACGTGTAATGTCCCTACAAACGCCAATCGATGTGGCATGCTTCTTTCATGAGGCCATACAACGTTCTCACAGCCTTTGCATAGAGGGTTGAAAGCCGTTAAACCACTACTAAACCGACTCCAGTTCGTTTTGGTGAAAGTGCGCACGAAACTTTTTGTCAAACTTGACAAGATACGGCAAATTGGCACTCACAGGTCTGCCGTGCAGTTCCCGAATCACCTGAAGCACCTCACCTTCTTGCCCTTTTAAGTCAAAGGCTTCATTGCGGTGTTCCGGGTGATGATAGACGATAACAGACTCTGCCACACGGACACGACTTCCAACCGGGAACGTTTCACCAACTTGCATAACTAGACTTCCTGGATAACAGCGGCTTCCTGTTTAACAGCCGTAGCCGCTGTCAGTACGACTCGATGTTTGAATAATTCCTTATCTTTGCATAAGACTGTACCCTTCCTACACTCCTGGTAACACTCGCTCACGGAATTGTTGAAAGCTCGTTGGATTGAGTTGCGACCAAACCGCTAGTCCAATCCCACTGCCAACCAGCAAAAGAGCGAGTAAACCTCCCAGTAAGAGGAGTTGGCGCGATCGCGGGTTTCTGGATAAACGACCCGATGGCGCAGCAACAGGTTCATCTTCTATGAGCGCTCTAGAGGCTGGTGACCACTCAGACTCGCTTCGTTGGTTGCTTGGTCTGGGTAGCGAAGGTTCGGGTAAGGCTGAGGAAACATTGCAGCGGAGGATCACGACCGACGTATTGTCGTGACCGTTTTTCTGGTTTGCCAGATCAATCCAGGTTTTCGCTGCCAGTTCTAAAGAGTGTTTGCCTTTGAGAATTGCATCTGTATACTCCGCCCAGGATTCTTCGATGAGACCGTGATCGCTTAACCCATCTGAACACAACAGCAGGATGCCATCTTCTTCTAGGATGAAGCGCTGGATGGTTGGATGCAGAAATTCCGCATCGCGAGTGCCGATCGCCTGGGTCAGCGCACCTGCATCGGGCCGTTGTAGCGCCTCTCGATAGAGCGATCGACCCAACCGGACTTCTCGCGTTGCCACGTCATCATCCACAGTCAGCAGATGGCAATAGCGGGGAGTCATCCAGTAGGCGCGACTGTCTCCCACATTTACAAGGTAAAGTTCGTGTCCGTTTCCGGTCGCATTTTCTAGCGTCAGAAGGCGTTGGGGGATCTGGAGTGCCATGACCAGCGTTGTCCCCATGCGTCGACGCTCTTCCCGTCCCTGAGTGTCGTTTTGGCTGGCAATCAGGTTATTCACAACACGCACAGACGCTTCTAGCTGCTGCATCAACAGTTCGGGTGAGACGAGTTCAGTTTGTGCCTCTACCTCTGCTAGCAGGGCTTGAGCTTGCAGCGTGAGCGATCGTACAGCGGTTTGGCTGGCAACCTCACCCCCTTCGTGTCCACCAATGCCATCACACACAATCGCCAGGCGGGATGCCAGTTCATTTGAGTGGGCGTTGTCAGTCGGTGTGACGGGGAAACACGCATCTTCGTTGTGCGATCGCTGGGGACCTGTATCGGTCGCGCCTACGATCTGCACTCGCAGGGGGAGTTGAGCGGCTTGCTTCAAAAGCAATTGATTCAGTTGTAAGGTGATGCTGCCTAACTCAGAGCCCTCTTGCATTTGGAGGCAAAGAGCCTGTAGGGGATCTGCCACGTCTGCTTTTGCAGTCTCCACCCACTCTAGCCACCGATTAGCCAGATCGCCTAATGTAGGAGGCACAACGGCTGTTTCTGCTGGCGCAGCCAGTACATCGGCATCATTAAAAAGCTGGCAGAGCCGCACACGCCATCCTTCCACGCGAATGTTGTCGGCTGCCAGGAGGCTAGAGGCAACGCCCTGCTCCAGGAGAGGTGTCCAGAGTTGCAGTAATTGCCACAGCCAGTAAACCTGACGAAGGGCAGTTGCTTGTGACCAGGCGTGGGCGATCGCAGACAAAAGATTGCCCTTGGCATCGAGGGGCACATTCTCCAACAGAAACAGCGCCCCTTCTGGAATAGTGTCTGTTGGGGGACAAAAGCCATATACCTCTGGAAGATGGAGTCGCTGCGGATAAAGATGGAGATAGGGCAAAATCTCATCTGACCAATCGGTTGGCACGTCTGGCATGAGACCAGGTTGGGTATCCAGCCAAATCTGCGGCGCAGTGACGTAATACCTGCCTGCAACTTGAGACCCCACCGATGGAACGGCTTGCTGTTGCCCGACTGCCCACAGGTAGCGGTAGATCAACGGGGTTTGACATGAGACGCACGCGATCGTTCCTAGCGGATTAAGAGGCGCGGCACAGCTTGGGTTAGGGCAGCAAAGCTGCGGCTTAGAGTTACTCATGTGTTTATAGGGATTTTAAGAACTGCTTCCAAATGGCGGTTTTCACAGCTCACTCGACGTTACGTTCGTTATACCGATCGCCTAGACACTGTATGCGGCGACTACACTGGTGCTAGAGGCTACAGAGCCTAGCCAGGGTCTGCTGTGGGGCAGGCAGACCGCAAGAAATACGCCTGTCAAACATCAAATCGCGCAGGTTTTCAGGGCACTCTACCCATAGCGCGTCTTTTGTTGATTGCGACCAATGCCTATCAACTATAGGAGCGAAATCAGCAATCAGGTTCAATCGCTTTCTTAAGAAATTTATCGCTGTGACCATCCGAAATGTAATCTGCGCCTGCTGGATCTACCAATAGCGACCAACTCTGCCTTCGTTCACTTTTTTAGAGCATGGTGATATGACGCTGACCCCCACGATAATCTGGCTTATAGTTGGAACCGTCCTTTGCCTCGTCGAATTTATCGTACCAACGGCATTTATTGCTTGTGTCCTCGGCCTTAGCGCCCTGGTCGTTGCTGCCGTTTCACAGTTCATCCCACTGGGCTTACAGATCGTCCTGTGGATGGTGTTGTCGCTGGCACTTGTCTTCTCCTCCCGTCGCTTCATCCGCCAAACGAAAGCTCGTAAGTTTGATGCCACTGAAGCCGAGACTCTCACCGAAATTACGCCCGGCAAACCTGGGCGTGTCCGCTATGAAGGGAATTCCTGGGCGGCTCGCTGCGAAGATCATGAGCTGACGATCGCCCCTAATCAAAAAGTGTATGTCGTCGCCCGTAAAGGCACGACACTCATCGTGATGCCAGAGCATCTGCTGCATTCCTAACCATCTGCTGCTAGCACACTCGTTCCAACACTGACGCGCACAGGTGTGCAACGCAAAGACTCATACAAAAATACTTACGAAAGGGAGAACCCGTCATGTTTGGTTGGTTTTTGGCTCTGCTCATTGGTGGCGGTGGCGTCGCGCTTTCGTCCGCTAAAGTAATTCAGCAAGGGAATGAAGCGCTGGTCGAGCGACTGGGTGTGTACGATCGCAAACTTGAGCCTGGTCTTAAATTTGTTGTGCCAGTGCTAGAGCGTGTTGCTTACCAGGGCACCATTCGGGAGCGTGTGCTGGATATTCCGCCCCAGCCATCCATCACCCGTGACAACGTTTCCATCACGGTGGACGCTGTTGTGTACTGGCGCATCGTAGACATGGCAAAGGCGTATTACAAAGTGCAGGATCTCCAGTCCGCCATGGTAAACCTGGTGCTGACGCAGATCCGCGCTGAGATGGGCAAGCTGGAACTGGATGAGACCTTTACTGCCCGTTCCCAAATTAATGACCTTCTGCTGCAAGAACTGGACGAAGCGACCGATCCCTGGGGCGTGAAGGTCACACGAGTGGAACTGCGAGATATCATTCCATCGCAGGCAGTCCAAGAATCGATGGAACTGCAAATGTCTGCGGAGCGGCGCAAACGAGCCGCTATTCTCACCTCTGAAGGCGAACGCGAAGCTGCCGTCAATTCTGCCAGAGGTAAGGCCGAAGCACAGGTACTGGATGCTGAAGCGCGTCAGAAGTCGCTGGTTTTGCAAGCAGAAGCGGAGCAGAAGGCGATCGTCCTTCGCGCTCAAGCAGAACGGCAAAATCAGGTTCTCAAAGCTCAGGCGACGGCTGAAGCGATCCAGATTGTGAATCAAGCCCTTAAAGCGGATCCTAAAGCACCCGAAGCTAGCAAGATGCTCCTGGCGTTGAACTATCTAGAGATGGGCAGCACGATCGGCAAGAGCGACAGCAGCAAGGTGATGTTCATGGACCCACGCAGCATTCCTGCTACCTTACAAGGCATGCTGTCGATCGTCGACAACGGCAAGGAAGGCTAAAGAGTGGTTGCCGGGGATAGGAGGAGGATGGGCTAAGCGTCGCTTTTGAACGTCGTACGAGGCGAAATTCGGAGCGTTCTTTCTAGCTCATGCTGGTGTATGCAAGCGCAAACGTGATGGCTCACCCCTTAATCGTTAAGATGGCGACGATCGTTTTGGAATCGCTGGAAGCCCAAAGGCTTCAGACGTATAATGAGGGGATAATCCATCTTCCTGTAGGCTTGTGACCACTACGCCCCTTCCTTCAAGCTCCCTGCAACCGACACGCGCGTTGCCCCAAAATCGCCCTGATGCACTCGGACGGTTTGGCAAATTCGGCGGTAAGTATGTTCCCGAAACGCTAATGCCTGCTTTGATTGAGCTGGAGGAGGCGTTTCAGCAATACCGTGCCGATCCTGGCTTTCAGCAGGAGCTTCAGGGGCTTTTGCGCGATTACGTGGGACGGCCTAGCCCGCTCTACTTTGCTGAGCGTTTGACGGCTCACTATGCGCGACCGGATGGCACAGGGGCACAAATTTACCTGAAGCGCGAAGACCTGAATCATACAGGCGCGCATAAGATCAACAATGCCCTGGCACAGGTGTTGCTAGCAAAGCGCATGGGCAAACAGCGCGTCATTGCCGAAACAGGAGCAGGACAGCATGGCGTGGCCACTGCAACCGTGTGTGCTCGTTTTGGTCTCAAGTGCGTCATCTATATGGGCGTCCATGACATGGAGCGTCAGGCATTGAACGTGTTTCGGATGCGGCTTATGGGTGCCGAGGTGTCGCCCGTTGAAGCAGGTACCGGCACGCTAAAAGATGCGACGTCTGAAGCGATTCGGGATTGGGTGACAAACGTAGAAGATACACATTACATCCTGGGCTCTGTCGCTGGCCCCCATCCTTATCCGATGATTGTGCGTGATTTTCATGCGGTGATTGGGCAGGAAACCCGTGTGCAGTGCCAGGAAAAATGGGGTGGGTTGCCCGATATTTTGCTGGCCTGTGTGGGGGGTGGTTCTAACGCGATCGGGCTTTTCCATGAGTTTGTTGACGAACCCACGATTCGCTTGATTGGCATTGAGGCCGCGGGCGAAGGGGTAGACACAGAGAAACATGCTGCAACGTTGACTCAAGGGCGCGTTGGCGTACTCCACGGTGCCATGAGCTATCTGCTGCAAGACGAAGATGGGCAGGTGACGGAAGCCCATTCAATCAGCGCTGGTTTAGATTATCCTGGCGTGGGGCCTGAACACAGTTACCTTAAGGAGCTAGGTCGAGCAGAATACTACAGCATTACAGATGCAGAGGCGCTTGCAGCCTTTCAACGCTTGTCGCAATTAGAAGGCATCATTCCCGCACTGGAAACGGCTCACGCGATCGCCTATCTTGAAACCCTCTGCCCTCAACTTTCTGGCAGTCCTCGCATCGTGATTAACTGCTCAGGACGTGGCGACAAAGATGTCCAAACCGTTGCGAAGGTCTTAAATTTCACCTAATACGGAATTACAGAGAGCGTGACGTATCGTTATGAACTCAACGATGCGTCACGCTCTTGCTGCGAAATTGAGTACATCCATTGCGACAGTGTACCCATAACGTACCTGCCGCTTTGACTTCACTGACTTGAAGTAGCTCATTGCACTTTGGGCAGGAACAGGGCAAGCTTGGTAATACGCCCTAATAGTAACTGTGTGTACGCGGAGACTTGCTGCCGCCTTCAAAGAGATCTTTAGAGAGCAAAGGGGCACCCATTCTGCAATGGATGCCCCTTTAAAAAATCAGAAAATGCGATGCTTAAGCCCCAGCAGTGGATGCAGCGGCAGCGGCAGCTTCTTCTGCGGCGGCTTCTGCGGCTACGCTACTCGATGGTAGAAGGACGGTAACAACGACCCGATCGGGTTCTCCCAACGCTGCCACACCTTCCGGTAGCGTCAGTTCATGAACGTGTAGTGATTGACCCACATCTAGACCAGTCACATCAATTTCAATGGTCTCTGGGATGCGATCGGGCGCACAACGAACGTGGAGTTCTGTAAGCTCCTGGTCGATCGAACCACCGTTATTTTTGACACCGAACGCTTCGCCAACCAGATGAATCGGTACATCCACGTCCAAGGATTCCTGGGAACCAACCGAGAAAAGGCTTAGATGATAAACAAAGCCACGCCAAGGGTGAGAATGCACTTCACGCAATAACGCCTTCCCTTTCCATGGCAGATCGGGTACATTCACTTCGATCAGCGTGTTGTTAATTGAGGCATCACGAACCAGCAATTCAGCCGTTTTTGCCTTCACGGTTAGCGAAACAGATTCTGCACCTTTGTGCCCGTATAGCACAGCAGGGATCAAGCCTTCACGGCGGAGGGCGTTTGCCTTACTGCCAGCAGGGCGGGTTTGACATTCGAGCGTGAGTTCCATAGTAAATCAGGGGAGTAAGGGGAAAGGCTAAAGGCTAAAGAATGAAAGCTAGAGGAGAGATTTTGATCCTTTAGCCTTAATCCTTCAGCCTTTCAAATATCAGACTTCTAGCTTGTGCGCTTCGGCTGGCGCAGTGCCATTTGTGTATAGAAGCGCGCGTTTGGGACCGTGAATTGGGTCTTCAACAATGATAGTCTGGTCACGGCTGGCACCGAGTGAGACGATCGCAATCGGCACTTCCATCAGTTCTGCCAACACCTTAAGGTAGTCAAGAGCCGCTTTGGGTAGGTCACTCAGCGATCGACAGTCAGCCGTAGACTGCTTCCAACCAGGCACCGTTTTGTAAATCGGCTGACAGCGGGCGAATTTGCGTGAATTGCTGGGGAAGTCATAACACGTTGCGCCATCCACTTCATAGGCGACGCAGATGTTGATTTCCTCCAACTCATCCAGCACATCCAGCTTTGTAATTGCCAGACAATCCAACCCGTTGATGCGTACCGCATAACGACCAATTACGGCGTCGAACCAACCGCAACGACGCTTCCGTCCGGTTGTAGTGCCGAACTCTGCGCCTCGATCGCACAGCAACTCTCCCATTGTGCCATTAAGTTCAGTGGGAAAGGGGCCTTCACCAACACGGGTTGTATAAGCTTTGGCGACACCAATCACTCGATCGATCATCGTGGGGCCGACACCCGTACCAATGCAAGCGCCGCCAGCTACAGGGTTAGAAGAGGTGACGTAGGGATACGTGCCATGATCCAGGTCGAGCAGCGTTCCCTGTGCACCTTCAAAAAGAATATTGCGTTTACGCTGGATCGCATCATAAATACGCAGCGAACTGTCGATAACATGCGGACGCAAGCGATCGGCATACTCTAAATATTCGGCAATCACCGCGTCCGCGTCGAGCGGTGGCAACTCATAGAGCTTCTCTAAAATGACATTCTTGTACTCTACCGTCCAGCGCAGCTTCTTGCGGAGCGAGTCGGTATCCATTAAGTCAATCACGCGGATGCCTGTACGCTCAGACTTATCCGCATACGTAGGACCAATGCCTCGGCCCGTTGTCCCAATTTTATGGTCTCCACGTCGTTCTTCCGATGCCTGGTCAATCAAGCGATGATACGGCATCGTCACGTGAGCCGTTTCGGAAATTAACAGATTGTGCGTGGACACCTTTAGAGTCTCTAGCTGATCAAGCTCAGCAATCAACACCTTTGGATCGATCACCGTACCAGAGCCGATAATGCACTCCGTATCCGGGTAAAGAATACCAGAGGGGATCAGATGCAGTTTAAAGATCTGTTCATCCACAACAACGGTATGGCCCGCGTTGACGCCGCCCTGATAGCGAACGACAACATCTGCCGACTTGCTGAGCAGATCCGTGATTTTTCCTTTTCCTTCATCGCCCCACTGGGCACCGATGACAACAACGTTAGCCAAGAGATTTGCTCAGCGCTAGAGTTTGCACAAACATTCATTATCGACAGATGGGGACACACCTGTCAATGCAAAAGGCCGAAATAAGTGATCCACCATACTCAGCACAATGGCCGATTTTGAGGAAGTCGTGTTTTAGGAGCCCTAACAATCGATAGGGAGTTCGTTAGGATATCACAAATGACTGGACTGTGTCCTCGTTAAATTCTCGCAGTTAAATTCTTGCAGACCTGCGTTTTGTACTTATAGCGAAAGCTGTATTGCTTTTGGCTGATCCCTTTATTTTTACCCTGAAGAGGTGCTTGTGGCTTTATATGCTGAACTACACCGTCACCTCGGAGGATCTGTCGTCCCCCGGATTCTGTGGCGGTATCTACAACGGAGTGAGTCTGACCTGGTGCAGCGTTTCCCTGAATACGGTGCGTTTGAAGATTTTTACACTCGCCCCCGCAGTACGTTAGATGAGTACCTGGAGCTACATACACTGGTGGAATCGGTACAGACGGCAGACGCTTTGCCCTACTTTATTTACCGTTTGATGCGAGGGGCTTATATTTTTGAGAACTTGGCTTATCTAGAATTGCGCTATACACCCTTTTTACGAACGCCTGAGCATTTGCCCCAGTCTCAGCGGATTGACCTGATGACGGAAATTGTGTCGATCGTGGGTCAGGCAAGTCAGCTTAAGGAATACCCCATCGTGACAAGCCAAATTTTATGTATGCACTCACGGTTGCCCTATGAGGTGAACCGGGCGATCGTAGATCTGGCGGCGCAGTCACGGGATTACGTTTGCGCGATCGATGTTGCGGGTGGAGACAATCATTACGGTGAGCGACTGGATGAGTTTGTCGAGCTGTATGCCTATGCGCGATCGCTGGGGCTTAAGACAACCGGGCATCTCTATGAAACGAAAGAAGGCTGCCATTCTGAGCTTTTGCCTTACCTGATGAGAATCGGGCACGGCATTCAGATCCCGTTACTACAGCCCCATCTGCTTAAAGAGGTTGCCGAACGCGGACAATGCCTGGAAGTCTGCCCAACTACCTATCTGAAAACCGGGACGTTAGAGGACATTACCCAACTAAAGGTTGTCTTCGATCGCTGTTTTGATGCAGGAGTAGACATCGCTATCTGTACCGATAATGCAGGCTTACACAACGTTCGTCTGCCGTTTGAGTACGAAAGCTTGCTGACCCACGACATCATTGGCTTTGAAGAGTTGCAGGCGTGTCAGGATGCCGCGTTCCGTCATGCCTTTGCATGGCCTTACCAGCAGCGTCCAGCGTCTTTGCTGAATGGCTTATTGAAGGTTGAACCCGATCGAGACAACGCTTACGAAATCGCTCAACGTTAAGGGCTCCTTTAGTCTCAGTCCATTGCGATACAAAAAACTGCCTGAGAGAGGCTCAAGAAAAGTTACCTCAGGCAGTTTTGAAGCCAGTAGAAAAGCGTTGACTAAGAACCCCGGCTCAGGGAAAGCTCAATTTGCTTAAACTCTTGCTCCAGCCGATCGCGCAGCTTTTGAGGGACGGGACGGTTTGGGTAGGAACTATAATGCCCTGCCAGCGAGTTCAAAGCAGTTCGCATCGTTGTGTAAGAACTCAGTTTTGCAACAGAACCATTACGGCGATAGCGAGCGGTGAAATCATTAATGAGCTGTCTTGCTGCTGTTTGAGCCGCACTCCGATCAGGAGAATCGTCTGGCAGTTGAATGGATTCTCGCAAACTGCTTACAACGGCGGCTGTATCCTGGCGATAATCACCGGTGAGCGCAACGGCTGCCATAGCCGAGGGCACGAAACTCACTAAACCAATGACAATGACCAGAACAAGGGAAAGAAAGCTGGCTAGATAACGCTTCATAAGCACTCGTGAAAAGGAGTAGAACAATTCAGCCTTCTAAAAAGGTTGCAAATAACTCCTTAATCCTACCGCGATTGGGAAGCGGTATCATACGTCTTTCGGAGGGCGACGATCCCTCTCTAGAAAAATTCCAGTTTAACCAAAGCGGCCGCTCACGTATTCCTGAGTAGCCTGATGCTGAGGCGTCTGGAAAATAACTTCGGTACGATCGTACTCTACGATATAACCCGTCCGTTGACCCTTTGCATTGGCTTCCACATTGTAGAAGGCAGTGTAGTCAGAGGCTCGCGATGCCTGCTGCATATTGTGGGTAACGATGACGATCGTGTAGCGCTCTTTCAACTCTTGCAGCAAATCCTCGACCTTTAATGTGGAAATGGGGTCTAAGGCGGCGCAAGGTTCATCCATTAAAATTACGTCTGGTTGCACTGCTACAGCCCGTGCAATACACAACCGTTGCTGTTGTCCACCAGACAAATCAGTGCCCATAGCGTTCAGCTTGTCTTTCACATCATCCCAAAGAGCTGCTTGCTTGAGCGATCGCTCGACCAGTTCATCCATGTCGCCCTTATAACCGACCAAACGAGGCCCGAAGGCAATATTTTCGTAGATGGATTTTGGAAACGGATTGGGCTTTTGAAACACCATCCCGATCTGGCGACGTACTTCAACCGGATCAATGTCTGGCGCGTAGAGATCCTGATCGCGGTAAAAGATTTTGCCATCAATATGAAAAGTTTTGATCAAATCATTCAAACGATTGAAGCAGCGTAAGACTGTACTTTTGCCGCAACCGGATGGACCAATAAAAGCCGTAATGCTATTCTTTTTAATCTCGATCGAGACATCCTTCACGGCTAAAAAACTGCCGTAATAGATGTTTAGATCTTGGGTGCGAAAAACTGTTTCAGTTTGGCGAGCGGTGCTTTGAATGTTGGTCGTCATAAGTCTAGGAGGGGTGGGTGATTGCGGTTTTAATAAGACTTGGAGTGACTAAGATTAGAAGTGAATAAGATTAAGGACATTACAGCCTTGTCAATCAATAAAGAAAAGTTTTGAAAAACCACTGCGCCAATATCATGCTAACAAGCACTTTAAAACAACTGCTCTTATAAAGCGTTATTCTTCAACCTGTAAAGATTACTTGCGACGCCGTGTAATCCATCGAGAAAGAATGCTCGTGATCAGAACGAGCGCTACAAGCACAAGCGACCCCGCCCAGGCAAGTTCCTGCTGGTTTTTATACGGCGCTGTTGCAAAGTCAAACACCAATCTTGACATTGTAGCGGTTGGTTCCCAAACACCATTCGTGAGGTAGGTAGCAGGGTTGATGTTGACTGGGTTCAGACTCGCCCCAGAATTCCAGTAACGACTGAAAGAGGCTGTAAATAGAACAGGTGCCGTTTCGCCAGCCGCACGAGCGATCGCCAGCATGACCCCAGTTAGAATCGCTGGCACGGCTGCTGGCAAGACAATTTTCAGCGTTGTTTGAATGCGCGTTGCACCCAGCCCCACTGCTGCCTGTCGATAATCATTGGGCACAGCTTCTAATGCTTCTGCTGCTGTTCGTACGATCGTGGGCAACATCAGCACCGATAGCGCAATACCACCTGCTACTGCTGAAAAGCGTCCCGTTGTCAGAACCACCAGTGAATATGCAAAGGCCCCGACGACGATCGATGGTACGCCACTCAAAACGTTCGTGAAAAAGTCGATCACGTCTGCCAGTTTCGTTCCTCTCGCAAACTCTGAGAGGTAAACTGCCGCCATGACACCAAACGGAATACTCAAAGCCGCAGAGATTCCAACAGTGGTGAGAGTTCCGACAAAGGCGTTGCCGAACCCTCCACCCGTAAGACCCGGTGCCGGAGGCAACTGGGCAAAAAGCGCTGGACTCAAACGTGCAAAACCGTTAATTAAGACATAAGACAGCACCGCAGCCAATGGAATCAGAGCAATGGCGGCGCAAATAAAGGCAACCACGGTCATGACGGATGAAAACACCGTTCGAGGGGACGATGGCGAGCGCTTCATGCTGCGCTCTTCAAATGGTGTAGCCGCTAAGTCTTGATTCGTCATCTCAACCCTTTTTTGATGCCAAAGAACGAAACGGATAGTGGTAGCCTGCGCACCGATTTCAATACGATGAGAGAGCAAAAAGTTTTCAAAAGCTTGCATCGCCAAACGGCGCTATAGCTTTAAGCTAAAGCGTCGAACAATGATTTCTGCAAGGACATTAACCACTAATGTCAGAGCGAACAGCACAAGGGCTGCATACATTAGAGAGGCAACCTGCAAACCGCCCGCTTCGGCAAATTGGTTGGCAAGGAGTGACGCTACGGTTGAACCTTGAGACAAGATCGAGGCGGACTTAATGGTATCGGAATTGCCAATCACCATTGTCACGGCCATCGTTTCGCCCATCGCTCTTCCTAATGCCAGCATGATACCGCCAACAATCCCCGAAAAGGCAGCGGGTAGCATAATCTGGAAAATGGTTTCCCAGCGAGTAGCACCCAACCCGTAAGCAGCCTGACGTAACTCAGGAGGCACTGCCGTCAGTGCATCGCGTGAAATCGCAGCAATAATAGGCAAAATCATAATCGAAAGAATAATACCCGCGACATAAATTCCAGGGCCAGAGGGTGCCGTACTGAAGATGGGAATCCATCCCAACGTGCTATTCAAGAAATCCCCGATCGGCTTCAAAATTGGGATCAGTACAAAAATCGCCCACAGCCCATAGACCACACTGGGAATGGCCGCTAACAGTTCAACCAGGAAGACAATTGGTTGCTGTACACGAGGCGGTAAGAAGTCTTCGCTCAAAAAGAGGGCGACCCCAATGCCGATCGGCACCGCAATCAGTAACGCGATGAATGATGTCACCAGCGTTCCATAAATCTGAGTGAGAGCCCCGAAGACTTCATCATTGACGCTCCAACGACTCGTCACTAAAAAGCCAGGCCCAAATTTTTGGATTGCGGGAAGGGCATCGTGGGCGACCTCAAGCGCAATGAAAAAGAGTACTGCAGCCACACCAAACCCAAAGGCTGCGGTAAGCCAAACGAACCCCTGGTCAACCCAGCGCGATGTTTGAGAGCGCTGCCAGGACATACGCGAAGGCTGATTTGTTGAAGCCATAGAGAACCAACTCAGTAATGAAGTGAAACTGGCACGCGGGAGAACACTTAAATCAGGTTTCTACCAACGTCAAAAGAGAAGCCGATGTCTGGAGTTAGGATCATTTCTGAACATCAGACATCAGCGTTCCCATAGAAATCAATCACCGATAAGAAGGGTGTTAACCTTACTTTGCAGAACTCACTTTGATCGTATCCACTGCAGTTGCTACTTTACCAGCAAGACCCTCAGGTAGAGGAATGTAGCCTAGTTCAGTTGCAACCGATTTCCCATCTTTCAGAGCCCACTTCAAGAAGTCGTTGAACGCTTTTGCTTTGGCAGGGTCTTTGGGGTTTTCGTTGAGCAGAACCCAAGTCAAGCTGACGATCGGATAAGCATCTTTTTGGTCAGGATCCGGTACCTTCACCGCAAAATCCTCAGGTACTGTGACCCCATCAAGGGCTTTAGCAGCCGCTTCTGGTGCTGGAGCAATGAATGCACCCGCTTTGTTTTGCAGGGTTGCCATTGCCAGTTTGTTTTCTTTGGCGTAGGAATACTCGGTGTAGCCGATCGCACCCTTGGTCTGCTGAATCTGTGCTGTCACACCTTCGTTTCCTTTTGCACCTGTGCCACCAGGCCACTCAACTGTTTTGCCCGAGCCAGCTTTCCAGTTTGGACAAGCTTTAGCAATGTGGCCTGTGAAGATAGAAGTTGTACCACTACCATCGGAGCGGTGAACAAAAGTAATGGGCGTGCTTGGGAGCTTAGCCCCTGAGTTATCCTTCGCAATTTTCGGGTCATTCCAGGTCTTAATTGACCCGTCCGTGATGCCACAAAAGGCTTCGCGAGACAGCTTTAGATTCTCCACACCATCGAGATTGTAAGCAAAGACAACAAAGATACCAGTCGTTGGCACTTGGATGGGCTTACCACGATCAGCGGCTACCTTGCTCTTTTCATCAGCTTTTAACGGGGCGTCTGTTGCGCCAAAATCAACTGTTTGGTCTATAAAACGCTTAATACCTGCACCGCTACCCACAGAGTCGTAGCTAATCTGAATATTAGGGTTGATCTTGTTGTATTCCTGGAACCAACGCTGGTAAATCGGGTTTGCGGCTGTTGAGCCAGCACCACTAATGGAAACTGTACCGCCTGCAGCAGTAGAAGCGGCGGGGCTAGCACTGCCACCAACGGGGCTGCTGCTTGTCTGAGGAGGGGGCGCACAGGAGGCCAAACCTGCTAACAGGGCGATTGCTGAAGCCGAGAAGGCCCAACGGGTTGCTCTTAAGGGGGAAATCATAAATCCTGCAACTTAACACATCTGCCCTAACGCTACCGTGCGTCAGTAAAGAAAAGGTTAAGTAATCAAAATTACATTTTCTCTGAACAAACAGATGTGATGAAAGTGAGACTTGTGTACGAAGCTGCTTCAAATCGTGGTTAAGCTTGCTAAGCCTGGATTCTACTCCTAGCTTAAGAACGGGTGTTAAGTGCTTATGCGATCCGGGCTAGAGATGAAACACTGGGATGAGCGTTGTACGAATTGATACTTTTGGCGTGATGAATGAGCTTACGGCAACGATCGGCACAGCACCTGGCGCATCGTGCGCATATTGTCTGGCAGATCCATCTGAATTGCCTGCTGAATGAGCACTGAAGGGACAGGGATCGTCGGCGTTGCCTGTACAGAGTAGGTAAGCAGTGTGCCGCCATTGTAATCTTGGAGCGTCAAGTCAGCCGCAAAGTCATGAAAGCTACCAGACTCTAGCCGAAACTGAATTTGCTGATGTGCGGTTTCGATGACCTTTAAATAGATGTCAACCTGCGCTGTCAGAAACAAAAACGCTTTACTTGCAACCTGGTACAACCGCTTATAGCCATCAACAGGGCTTGGAGAGCTCGATCTGGTATCACTGCAGGGAAGAATTTCACTACGGGTCAGTGCTGGGAAGTAGTGAACCCAACGAGGGTAGTCAGTCAACTGCTGCCATGCACTTGTTCGCGCAATCGGTAAGTACATTTGAGCTGTCACTGCACCACCCCATGCAGAGTGCGGTTGAGTCTTCAACAAGATTTCCCCATTTAAAAGTGACCCGATGTGTAAGTCGCCTTGATATTGGGTAACGCGATTAGGCAAGCCAAGCATAGTGCGGGCGAGGGTTGGTGCAGAGATAGTCATTCCAGTTCAGCAACTCCTATGCGGCAGAATTGTACGGAATGAAGGTCCCTTCGGCATTAGATTGGACGAATTAAAGAAGGGATGTATTCCGTATTACCCGTCAGCATAACCCCATAAGTGCAAAGAAAGATTACGGAGAGGCATAAAGATTCAGCTAAGTTCGGTTTTTGTTTCTTTACTCAACTTTACAAAGGATATGCGAATAAAAAAACTGGCATTGAAATCATGTACGACTCAATGTCCAGTTCATGGGGATGTAGCGATGCGAGGTGGGAAGGACTCATGGGCCAGGATGGGCACGAAGCAGCCTCCCACTCTGATCAGGTGTATTCTTAACTCTGGTCAGGTGTGCTCTGGTCAGGTTGTGCGTGCTAGCAAAACAGGACAATTGGCGTAAACGCGCACATAGTCCGATAGTGATGAGCCTAATAAGCGATCGAGGTCGGGCAAGCCTCTGGCAATGGAGGGACGACGATCGGGCGAACCTAACAGCAACAGGCCAACATTCATCTCATCGGCTAACCGACAAAGTTCCTCAGCTGGTTTACCTTTACAAGACAAACAGCGGTACGCAATGCCTAGCTTTTTCGCTTCGGCGATTGCTGTTGTAAAGACGGGATCGTGCTCTGACACCTCACCACTGGCGCAGGAAGATTTGCCACTCAGGTCAGGATCAATATGCGTCAGGATGAGTTCGCCCCCTTTGAGATCGCGGAGCAAAAACAGCGCAATTTTAAGGCTTTGGCTGGCTGCTTCAGAGCGATCGAGTGCCACCATGACGCGGTTGATTTTTTTGATATAAATATCATCCCGCACCAGCAGCATTGGGTGGGATGAGAGTTGAAACACGTATTGACTGACAGAATTTTCCAGAATCGAGACGAGACGCTTCAAGCCTCGAGAACCCATGATGATTAAATCAGCATCAATCTCGTCTGCAACTCTGCACACAACGTCTTTGGGATCGCCTTCACGCAGTAACCCTGAAACGCGCTGGGGGTCAAGGTCAAGTGCTTGAACGGCCTTTGCTAAGATCTCGCGGCCTTTCTCACGCTGCTCGTCCATTTCAGCAGCGGTAATTTGAGGAGGAATGACGTGTAAAACAGTCACTGAGGCTCTTTGCATAGAAGGAATTTCTGCGAGAGCTTTAAACATTTCCTCAGACTGTCCAGTGCCAGAGTCAGCCAGAAGAATTTTTTCGATCATGGATTTGCCTCACGATTGCTTTTAAAACACAATTTTTGTTCAAACGGATTGCAGCGTTGCTCACGTTCAGAGTGAAGGAGTTGCTGTTAAAGTAATCCTTGCCCTACTAAGAAGCTCTGCAAAGTAGAAACCTGGGTTTCCTTTATCTTTCGAGATGCTTGGTTACAGTTCATGAGGTATCTGGGGGATGCAAGCTACAACATGACAAGCTAGAAGCGTCTCCGGACAACCTCTAAGCAACTAACAGCGCAAAGCACCTGACAGTGTGCACTGTTGCGCTCATTGTCAAGGCTTGAGGGCGAGTTGAAGGTTAGTCAATCAGAGAGCTAATCAAAGCGTTGATTAATCACTCCCTTACAATCAAAATTTTACCGTTAACATTCGATCAACTGCTGCGCTTCGTTACTCATTGTTGCGTTTACAAACGTGAAGAGATATCACATGAAATCGACGGTTTTCTCAGGATTTTAGCTGCTCTTTTAAGGACATATTTTGTAATATTGTGTTGAGCTGTGTGGCCTAATAGCCTTAAGTGGTTTGGTTCGGCACCTCTAGCCGTTGAGCCTTTAAAACTAGGGTTGAGGAGTGATTGCTAACTTTATAACGGCAAAAAAGATGCTTCAATTAACTAACGTAAACGAGTGGCGAAAAGATCGAGATAAAATGATACAAAAACACGATCGCGAAACAACTTGCTGTTATGACGAACGAACCACCAGAGCCACGTAAACTGCCTCCTACCGAAGCGATTCAAAATCCACTGCAAGTGCCGTCTGGCAACTGGTTTGAGTATGTGGTTAAAGCCCAGCCTCATCACACTGACTATGCGGGTATTGTCTGGCATGGCTCTTATCTAACCTGGATGGAAGAAGCCAGAGTGGAGTGTCTACGCTCCATTGGGATTGAGTTTGCCGATTTAGTGGCAATGGGCTGTGATTTGCCTGTAGTTGAGCTTTCCATTCGTTACCATCAGCCGATCCAAATGGGAATGGCCGCCATTGTGCGAACCCGCATGGCTGATATGGAAGGGGTTCGAGTTAATTGGGATTATCAGATTCAGTCTACGGATGGGCAAGACCTGTTTGTGACTGCACGCGTGGCGCTAGTAGCCGTCGATCGCGACAAGGGTAAAATCATGCGTCAACTTCCGCCTGCTGTTAAGGAGGCGCTCGTAAAGCTATCAGTCCTTTAAGACCGGAACTATCGGCTTGAAATTAGGGGCATTGGCGCTTGACTCGCTACCAGCAACTCTTGTCGAGCCCAGTGGTCAGCCGCGATGATATCCTCCAGTCTAGGATCGAGGCGGTTTTGGCTCTGGTAGCGATCGCACACCCGTTCAATTAAACGGGGAATATCCAAAAAATGAATCTTTTCGTCTAAAAACAGGGCGACTGCCTGTTCGTTGGCGGCATTTAAGACGGCGGGCATACAGCCACCAGCGCGACCAGCCGCATATGCTAATTGCATGCAGGGATATTTTTGGTGGTCGGGTTCGCGGAATGTGAGCGTTCCCGCTTTGACCAGATCGAGGGGCTCCCAGTTGGTTGCGATGCGCTCTGGATAGGACAAGGCATAGAGTAACGGCAACCGCATATCGGCCCAGCCTAATTGCGCCAGCACCGAGGTATCTTGTAGCTCAATGAGTGAATGGATGATGCTTTGGGGGTGAATGACGATCGCAATCTGGTCATAATCAACCCCAAACAAATAATGGGCTTCGATGACCTCCAGACCTTTATTCATCAGGGTGGCAGAGTCGATCGTAATCTTACGTCCCATTGACCAGTTGGGATGTTTTAGAGCATCGGCGATCGTTACGTGCGCCAGTTTTTCGACGGGCAAATCACGGAATGCGCCCCCCGAAGCCGTAAGCAGAATCCGACGTAGCCCGCCTTCTGGGACCCCTTGAAGGCACTGAAAGATGGCGGAATGCTCAGAGTCGGCGGGCAGTAGCTTGACACCGTGCTTTTGAATGAGCGGCAGCACGACAGGTGCACCAGCAATCAATGTTTCTTTGTTGGCTAACGCAATATCTTTGCCTGCCTCGATCGCTGCAATCGTGGGCAATAGCCCCGCACAGCCGACGATGCCTGTAACGACCACATCGGCTTCACTCCAACGGGCAACCTCAACCACTCCAGTTTCTCCGGCTAGTAAAGTCGGCTGCGGATCAAGATCAGCAATCGCGGTTTTGAGTTCAGGTAGCAAATCTGTCTCGCAAAGTGCCACGATCGCGGGCCGAAATTGACGAATTTGCTGTGCCAGAAGAGTAACGTTGCGGCCTGCTGCCAAACCAACAATGCGAAATTCGTCTGGATGTTGAGCAACAATATCGAGCGTTTGAGTGCCAATAGAACCAGTTGAGCCAAGAAGGGAAATTGCTTTCACGATCGCCGAAGTCCAGTCACGCCTTCCCTATCTTACGCTTGCCATGCATCCAACTTTGAAGAAATTCTTAAGTCATTGTCGTGATCAAAGGGAGGTGGATGAAAAAGGGAGTCAGGGTTCAGGGTTTAGAGGTTAGGGTCAGGGTTATTTTTGAGTGCTTAATAGCAAAAGCGATCGCTCTTTCAAGAACGATCGCTTTTTATTGGACAAAACAACGCTTTTTACCGCCAAAGCGACAGCATCAAGCTGTACCGCCTGCGGCTTGGAGTCTGGCACGGGCACGCTTAAATGCCTGTGTTGCCTGAATGCGCGCAGAACGATCGTCACTTTGCAGGGACTGATTGTATTTTGTTTCCGCTTCGTTGAAGGCAGTCTGCGCTTTTGCCTTGTCGATAGTGTCGCCACGTTCAGCAGCATTCACGAGAACAATGACTTCATTGTTCTCAACTTCAGCAAACCCGCCCAACAGCGCGATCGGCACCCAATTCTTATCGGCACGGACGCGCATCACACCAATGTCTAATGCGGTCAATAAGGGAGCATGTCCCGTTAGAATACCCAGTTGCCCGGTGGTACTGGGAAGAATTACTTCTTCAGCCTCAGCATCCCAGATCGTTTTATCTGGTGCCACTACCCGAACAGTCAATGCCATAAAATGCTCCGCTAGTTTTGAGTGCTAAGTTTTGAGTTTTGAGTTTTGAGTTGTTTGTAGCTCAAAACTCAAAACTTCTAACTCTTAACTTTTCTACTTACCTTCTGCTTTCAGCTTCTCGCCTTTCGCGATCGCTTCATCAATGTCACCGACCAGGTAGAACGCCTGCTCAGGCAGATCATCCAGTTCGCCAGCCAAGATTTTCTTGAAGCCGCTGATGGTCTTTTCAAGGGTGACGTATTTGCCAGGAGAACCTGTGAACACTTCAGCCACGAAGAACGGCTGAGAAAGGAAACGCTCAATCTTACGAGCCCGTGCCACGATCAGACGATCGTCTTCAGACAATTCATCCAGACCAAGAATGGCAATAATGTCTTGCAGTTCTTTATAGCGCTGTAAGGTAGATTGCACAGCGCGGGCAGTGTCGTAATGGTCGCTGCCGACGATCGCGGGCTGAAGCATCGTTGACGTTGAATCCAAGGGATCCACAGCCGGGTAGATCCCTTTTGATGCCAGACCCCGTGATAGCACGGTCGTACCATCCAGGTGAGCAAACGTCGTTGCAGGCGCTGGGTCAGTCAAGTCATCGGCAGGTACATAAACGGCTTGTACCGACGTGATTGATCCTTCTGTGGTGGAGGTGATCCGCTCTTGCAAGTCGCCTACATCCGTACCCAGGGTGGGCTGATAACCTACCGCAGACGGCATCCGTCCCAGTAGAGCCGATACTTCGGAACCTGCTTGGACGAAACGGAAAATGTTGTCAATAAACAACAGCACGTCTTGCTTATTGACATCCCGGAAGTACTCAGCCATTGTCAGAGCCGACAGGCCGACCCGCATTCTGGCTCCCGGTGGTTCATTCATCTGACCGTAGACCAGAGCAATCTTCGACTCGCTCAGATTGTCTTTGTTGATTACGCCCGACTCAATCATTTCGTTGTAAAGGTCATTGCCTTCACGGGTGCGCTCGCCCACGCCACCAAACACTGATACACCACCATGATTGGTAGCAATGTTGTTGATCAGTTCCATCATGATGACGGTTTTACCAACGCCAGCACCACCAAACAGACCAATCTTGCCACCGCGACGGTAGGGAGTCAGCAAATCGATCACCTTGATGCCCGTCTCAAACACAGAGGGAGTAGTTTCTAGATCGGTTAGTTTGGGTGCCGATCGGTGAATCGGTGATGTTTCTTTCGAGTCTACAGGCCCCTTGTTGTCTACGGGTTCGCCCAAGACGTTAAAGATGCGACCCAGCGTCGCTGCGCCCACAGGCACGCTGATGGGGGCACCCGTATCTGTTACTTCCATGCCTCGAACGAGCCCGTCTGTCGTGCTCATTGCCACTGCACGCACTTGACCATCGCCAAGCAATTGTTGCACTTCGCCTGTTACAGCGACTTCTTGCCCGGCTGCGTTTGTGCCTTTGATGGTTAAGGCATTATAAATAGCTGGCAGTTTGCCACTAGGAAATTTAACGTCCAGAACGGGACCGATGATCTGAGTAATGTAGCCAGTGTTTGTCTTTTCTGTCGTGGTGACCATGCTCGCGCCTACTCTGTAATTTAGCCTCAGTAACTTAGAAATCTGATTCAGCGATCGCACACCGGGAACGATTGCATACCGAAATGCGGTCTTGAACTTAAATTGTCACTCTTAAATTGCCACTGCTTAGCTTATCACTGAATGGTTACGGATAATTAAGGTACCGTTGAAGTTGATGCCTGGAAAAATGAAGGATGTTAATTAGGCGACTCTGTCTGGAAAAGACACCGCTGGAAACGGGGCGATATCTGGAATGAGTCGGCTGCACTCCGCCAGGTGTGCTTGCTTCACGTTCCGTCTTGTGACTGATGTCTTGCGGCCCTTTGCCTTGTCATGTTGTCTGTCTAACAGTTGACCATTAGCGACTAACCTTAGGATTGAAGAATAATTGTGGTGAGCAGTCTGTAGTTATGCAGGTATTCGTTTTACTTTTTAATGCGGGCACGGAAAATGAGGGGATTCACACGATCCAGATTGGCGATCGCAATATGGTGCTGCTTTTTGAACAGGAAGACGATGCTACCCGCTACTCGCTGTTGTTAGAAGCGCAGGACTTTCCAACGCCAACGGTCGAAGCGATGGAGCAGGCCGAAATTGAAGAGTTTTGTGAGGCGGCTGGGTACGAGGGCCAGTTTGTACCGGCAGGCTTTGTACCCAAGACTGATGCTGAACGACTTCTGCTGGCACCCCCAGAAACGAACCTGGAAGAAACGGATTGGCAACTGGATGCTCAACCAGAAGCACTGCCAGACGCAGCATTAGAGTCAGAAGAAGAGCTAGAACGGATTCGCCGTAAGCTTGAAGGGCTGCTCTAAGTCAAAGATGAAGGCGGTAAAGATAAAGGCTCAAGCCAAAGTCGATGTCCTTTATCCTCTATGCTGAATGGTTGATCGTTGCCAATTGCGCTCATGTCGAATCTAGACGAACGTGGACATCTGCTGACAGAGCAGGCAAACCCCAACAGCCAAAATTTGGATCAGCTCACACCGCTGGAGTTGGTGGATTTATTTAATCAAGAAGATGCTCGAACGATCGCCGCGATCACTCAGGCAAGGCAGCCACTGGCAACGGCGATCGATCTGACAGCGAAGGCACTCCGGCAAGGTGGACGACTGTTTTATATTGGGGCTGGTACGAGTGGACGCCTGGGTGTCTTGGATGCAGCAGAATGCCCACCGACCTTTTGTTCTGATCCAGAGCAGGTGCAGGGCATCATTGCTGGCGGAGCCGGAGCCCTTGTTCGCAGTTCTGAAGGGTTAGAGGATCAAGTTGAGGATGGGGCCGCCGCGATCGCTCAGCGGCAGGTCACGGCTTTAGACGTGGTTGTGGGGATTGCTGCGGGTGGTACAACGCCTTACGTGCATGGTGCATTAAGGGCTGCTCGTCAACGAGGTGCTACGACCATGTTTATCGCTTGCGTCCCGGTTGAGCAGGTAAGCGCTGACGTCGATGTGGATATTCGCCTGCTGGTTGGCCCCGAAATACTAGCTGGCTCCACTCGCTTAAAAGCGGGTACTGCAACGAAACTGGCGCTCAACATCCTCTCTACGGGTGTAATGGTGCAGTTAGGGAAAGTCTACGGCAACCGCATGGTGGATGTGGCGGTCACCAATAAAAAGCTGCACGATCGCGCCCTTCGTATTTTGCAAGATTTGACTGACTTGAGCCGTGAAGCTGCCACGCATCTTCTAGAACAGAGTGGGCGTAGCGTTAAACTGGCACTGCTAATGCACTGGACAGGTTTAAGCAAAGAAGAGGGCCATCGACTGTTAGCACAGCATCAAGGGAATTTAAGAAAAGCGGTTAATAGCAAGTAAAAGGGCAATCTGGTCACAAGGTTGCCCGATCGCCCTTTTCGGTTACCCTAAACTTGCTCAAGCACGCGCGCTAACTGGCATACGCTCTAGCTGGCATAGTAGAACCGTTCGTAAACAACCTTGCCGTCTTTCCACTTCTGGACGGAAACCTGGTCATAGGTGCGCTTGCCCCAATCAGCATGGGTGTAATCTAAAAACCACTCAGAAATAATCACATCATCGCCGTAAGCAACGCTTTTCACTTCAGCCCCACGGAACTCAGTCAGCTTCGAGAAAAATTCCAGTTCTCGCTGACGGTTTGCGTCTTTGCCGACGGTTGGCGGCTGGTCATTTTCCTGCATCACCACATCATCGGCATAGTAATGCTCAAACACATCCATCGCCTTGCCCTGCAAGACCTGGGTTTTGATATCTTCGAAAGTCGCTTTCAAATCAGTGCTCATTTGAGAATCTCCTTTTGTACGGGTGTAAGGTTTTGTAGGACTGTACGGGATTGAGCCCGTTTTGTTTACCCCAAGACTGTACTAAGTCGTACAATCTGTATATAGATATAGCATGCATACTGTTTGATTGCAAACCATTCGAGTAAAAACTTGGTTTATTGATCTGGTAGTTTTCCATGAACGTGTTCCGTTCTGTTCTTTCCAGGGTTCAATAGGGGTGAAAATCATTGCGCTCAGGCATGGCAACTGCTTCTGAACTTTTGACTCTTGCAATGCAGCACCACCAGGCGGGTCAACTGTCTGATGCGGAACGACTCTACCGTGACGTGCTGCAACACGAGCCTCATCAGGCAAGGGCACTATATCTATTAGGCTTGCTGGCTCATCAAGTGGGGCATTTGGACGCTGCGATCGCCTACTATGAGCAAGCGTTAGCCTTCCAGCCAGATTACCTGGAGGCACACAATAATCTGGGTGCAGCACGTCAGCAGCAGGGCAATTTAGTAGACGCAATTGCTCACTATCAAACGGTGCTACGGCTGAAGCCAGAAAACCCAAATGCCAATATCAATCTGGGTGTGGCACTGCAAAAACAGGGTAAGCTAGACGCCGCAATCGCCCGGTATCAAAAAGCAATCCGGTTGGATGGTTCTCTGCCCGAAGCGCATAGTAATTTAGGACATGCGCTGAAAGAACGAGGTGATTTTGAGCTAGCGATCGTGCATTACCGAACGGCCTTACAGCTTGCGCCCCAGAACCCAGACGCTCATCGTAACCTTGCAGAAGCACTCCAGGAGCAAGGGCAGACGGATGAGGCGATCGCGCTGCTAGATCATGCTTTAACGTTGCATCCTGACCACACCCAACTTCAAGGCAGCCGTATTCGCGCCAGGCTAAGCTCAGGTCACTTACGGGAGGGGTTTGCGGAGTATGACCCGTGGCGACTGGCACGATCGACACGATCGTTCTCCCAACCTGCATGGGATGGTTCAGAACTAAACGGAGCCCGTATTTTGCTCTATGCCGAACCTGGAGCGGGGTTTGGGGATACGCTGCAGTTTGTTCGGTATGCACCGCTCGTTGCACAGCGGGGTGGCCGTGTCATTGTGGAATGCCAAGAGCCCCTGCTGCGTTTGTTGAAGACAGTTCAGGGTATCGATGCATTGGTTGCAGCAGGAGAGCCATTGCCAGCGTTTGATCTTCAAGCATCGTTGCTCAGCCTCCCCTTTCTCTTTGCCACCACGTTAGAAACGATTCCGGTGCATGTGCCCTATGTGAGCGCTCCTGTACCAGGCGATATCACTGCAGACCTTGCTCCTATAATTAATGACCAGAAAACGCAAAAGTGTCCTCTTCAAGTGGGGCTGGTTTGGGGGGGCGACCCCAACCATCTGCACGACCAGGAGCGATCGTGCCCACTCTCCGCTTTTAGTGCATTTCTCACTACACCGGGAGTAACATTTTATAGTTTGCAAAAAGGAGTGCATCGCCTAGAGTTGGTCAATAATGGTGCTTTGCCAATTCACGACTGGCACGATCGCCTGACCGACTTTGCCGATACGGCCGTTGCCATCGAACAGCTTGATCTCGTGATTTCAGTTGATACTGCGGTTGCTCACTTGGCTGGGGCGATGGCAAAACCAGTATGGGTGCTCCTCCCGTTTGCCTCTGACTGGCGTTGGATGATGCAGTGTCAAACCAGTCCCTGGTATCCAACGGCACAATTGTTTCGCCAGCTTCGTCCTCAAGATTGGGTTGGCGTTTGTACTCAGGTCGCTCAGGCGTTAAATCATTTGGTGAAATTGTAATGAAGCGTTGGTTGACGAAAGGTTCGTTTTACTTAAACATTGCTCTGCTGGCGACGCTGCTGACGATCGCTCTACAAGCGGGTATGTTCGATCGCTGGCGCGAAGCCCTGCATGCGCCCGCTGGTATGAGTTCGCTAACGGCCTTGGCTAGCGGTCAGCCTAAACCAGACAACGTCACGGCGATTCCCTGGTGGCAGGACGAGGTGCAGTATCGGCTGAACATCACGCGCAACCAGCAGTACAACAACTGTGTGTTTGGCGATTCCATCACGTCAGGGTTGGGCAACACCCTGGGTGAGCGCACCTTCAACTTTGCCCTCAGCGGCATGAGCAGTGTTTCCTTGCTGGAACAACTACGGCGGGAGTGGTCAGCCGGTGTTCGATGCAACCAGGTCATTATTGCGATGGGTACTAATGATGCGGAGTATCTCATTAGCAACGATCAGTTCGTCAACAACATGCGTCAAGCGATCGCCCTAAGCCGCCAGCTAGACGCGAATCGAATCGTCTTGTTGCCTGCTTTCTACTCGACAATTGCCGCCAGCCAAAATATTGATATGGCAGGACCGATCGCCCGTGTGAACGAAATCAATGGACTCTTGCAGCAAGTAGCACGGAGTGAACAGGTAACGTTTCTCAACGGGAGACTGCAACCGTTGTATCAGGGGCAGGCGCTTCGCGAAGACTTCACAACGGATGGCGTGCATTTGAATGCAAAAGGACGCACGATTTACCGCAATGTTCTGCTTCAACTGCTGCGAGCCGCATAGAGCGTTAGGTATGGGGGCAGGGTACAGAGTGGCGAATGCAATGAAAACGGCTGTAATAGAGCATGGATGCTTGCACTGAGCCATTTATCTCCTCGCTCATCACCAAACTACAGGATGCGTGAGAGGGTGGCAGCATGCTTGATCAATGCCCCAAACGCTATCGGTGCCCCAAAAGCTCCAAGCTTCAAAAGCCGCATTACAGAGCTTCAAAAGCCGTGTTAGAGAGGTCGCTTAGGGATGAACCAATGGAATAAACGAGTTAGCAGCGACCCCAAACTCCACCGCTGGGTTGTGTCTCCCGTTGCCTGATGGTAGCTTTCATAGGCACGCTGATACTGCCCTAAATAATAGAAGGCTACGCCACGAAAGGTCAGCGCTTCCCAATCATGAGGATGCAGAGCTAAAGCTTGCTCGCAGCTTGACAGTGCTTCCTGATAGCGCCCCAGGTGAATCAGAACGACAGCCCGAAACGTCCAGGCTTCATGGCGGTTGGCATCGCTTGCGATCGCTTGGTCAAAGCTCAACAATGCGGCCTGGTATTGCCCCAGGTTTGCCAGAGCATCACCACGACCGTACCAGGCTGTAAAATCATCGTCTCGCAGTTGAAGTACACGATTGTAGGATGCGATTGCCTCACTGTAACGATGCGCTTGTGCCATCATTAAGCCCTGGCGATTATGAACCTCAATATATGTCTCAATCTCGGACGCTCTATCCTTAGCAAGCGATCGTCGTTCCATAGTAGTTGAGGGAATTTAATGTTTGCGCTTGTTGTACTCTTGCCACGCTGACCGTATCAAAAAAGCCGAAGCTGGTAGAGCCGCCGCTGAAACACCAAACTGCACCTGTATCTCTAAACTACCCAAATTTGAAGCAGAGCGAACGATGCGCGTGCTGTTCCACCACTTGTAGAAGTCACAGCTTGTATACTATCAGTCTTTTTGCTCTGGTGCAGCGCTGAAAGAAATTTATCTTCTGCTGAATGCCGGTTCGCTAGCGGTCACAAGCAGCAAAGGAAAGCCGCTCCATTTATGGAGCGGCCGTACTTAGTACACTCTTTGGGAGACAAGTCAGAACGGATTAAAATCCTGACAAGACTTCGTTAGCTCAAGGCAACATGGCTACGATCGTAGGCTGCTTGAAAGGCAGGATTGAACGTTTCTTGAATCCGTTCCCAATGGCTGTTAGCACCGGATGTCATGCCAATTTCAGCCGCCGATCGCACCAACATGACTTGTTGCCGCTTCTTCATGGCGCGATGATGATTCATCGTCAGTGCCCGTACTTGATCTTGAATGGATAAGGCAGGAGCCTTTGCCGCATTCACAACGGCTGGTTCGGCTGCAACTACAGGAGCGGATACACTGTTTGCAGTTGGCTGCACGGTGTAAGAGAAGCCACGGTAGGTCAGTGTTGTTCCAGCGGGAATGCGAGGGCTGGCAGTCTCAGTTTGAGCGGATGGCTCAACCGCGTAAACAGCGCCGCGATACGTAAGGATCGCCCCTAAAGCTTTAGCTTTGGACGCTTCTGCCAAACGATGTTTTGCTCCACGCGCTTGCAGAGAAGAAGGATTAAAGTCGTAATTAACGCCGCGGTAAGAGAGTTTCATATTCGCCTCCTAGATGATGTGTTGCGAGGCGCGTTCCTTCGGGATGACTCCCTACTTCCGTCCGGTTTCTGCTGCTGGAAGGTTCTTCTGAATCGTGAACCTTAACCTTAGACCAGAAAGCGAGATGAACGATTTACTTTTCTGTATCTAATCATACAGTTTTGGCTTGAGGTTGTCAATATTTACAGAAGTTTACTGTTTTGGCCAGGGGTGTAGCAGTCCGTAGGTTAGTTAGGGACATCTGGTTACGGTCAAAGCTCCGGTAGGCAAGGTTTTACCCTCTGCCTCTTGCTTTTCTCTAAAGGTTTCCTTTGAACGTCCCGTATGATTGCATCGTCCAGAGTTCTGGCGCGACCTGGAAAAATGTGTCAATTGGCGTTAAAACGGCTATGGAGTGGCTTTGGGCTGCTTAACGATGTCACTGCAAGAGGGTGTTGGCGAAATGGCAGCTTATAAGGATGCGATCGAGGCGTTGATCAAAAAAACGAGAGACCGGGAAGACGCGCTTGGGCTTCGGGATGATACCTGTCGATCGCGCTTTTTCTTCCAACCCAACCCTGCTGCCAAAGTCATTGTTTTCTTTCACGGCTTTACCGCTGTGCCAGAACAGTTTGTGCCGATTGGCGAAGCCTTTTTTCAGGCGGGCTTTAACGTCCTCATTCCTCTACTGCCTGGGCATGGACAGGCAGGGGACTGGAATGCTGACTATCCACCACCGTTGCCGGAGAATCCACTGATCTATCAGGAGTTTGGGCGCAATTGGCTGAATGACGCTCAAGCCTTGGGCGATCGCGTGATGGTGGGCGGCTTATCGGGAGGCAGCACGTTAAGTGCATGGCTGGCATTGGAGTATGCTCAGCAGATCGATCGTAGCTTGCTGTTTGCACCGTACTTAAGTGGCACCAATGCTTTGGTGGATTGGGTGGTAGAGCGTGTAAACGTGTACTTTGAATGGAAGATCCAGCCTGGTAACGTTAGCTTTGGGTATGGGGGCTTTCACGTGCCAGCGCTGCGGGTGTTTCTCGATATGGGTCAGCAGATTCTTGAGCGTGCGAAAACCCAGCCTGCCGCTCCGATGTTGATTGTGTCGAGTGCTGACGATCGCGCTGTTGACCAGGAAGAGCATCGGCAGTTATTTCAGTCTGCGCTGCAATTTCAGCCTCGGTGCTGGTATTACTGCTTTGATCGAAAGCTAAACATGCCACACAACATGATGACGCAGGCAGAAGGGAGCCCACGCCCCGATCTTCCGATCGCTCTTGGTAAAACCTACGCTGAGAGTGACCTTGTCTGGAATGAAATGACCGCACTCAGCGAACGGTTGAAAGCGGGAGAAGCACTGGAGTCAATCGTGGCACAACTCGGCTTACAGAACCGTCTTTCGCCCGATCAAGCAGCGCTGCAGACAACCTTACAACTCTTTGCCGAAAACCTTTAAGCGTTATCGCAAGGCTCAGAGTTTTGTCTTTCGCAGCCAGTTGTCAGGATTCGGCAGTGGTTTGTCTACTGGGCTTTGCGCTTCTGCAAAAGGTTGATCGGATCAGCGCGTCTATCATTCAGCATCACCCTTGGCTATCGGTTGTGATTCTGAATCACGCTCACAGGGCAATGCTATGACCCACACCCTAAACCCTAAACCCCACACCCTTTCCATCTTTGTAAAGTGCTGAAACATCAACACGCAACGATCGGCATGACACTGATCACTCCTTAGAGTGATACAGATTACGCTTGAAACGCCTGACTGTCACGGTTGTAGCAGTGCTTGGATGACATAACTGAGGAGCCCACGTTCCGAAGTCCCCATGTCTATCTTGCTAAACAAAAGCGCTGCTGTAGTCAACGCGATCGCAATCACCACAGCCCTTGCGGTTATCTCTGGCTATTTGCCACTTCAGCCCCTTTCGTTTTCCCTCTTACAGACAACCTTGCAGTCTCAATGGCACAGCAGTCAGAAGTGAGAACTAGTTGTTAGAGCGGAGAAGGCAGGGGAAGCTAGGGAAGCATCGGGAGCTAGAGAAGCAGGGAAAGGTATAGGCTGATGGCTGGTGGTTAAAAGTTAAGCGCTCAATCAACTCAAAACTCAAAACTTAAAACTCAAAACTTTCACCCCTCACTCCTCGCTTCTCACTCCTCACCTTTCACCCTTCATTGCCTACACTAGAGAGAATGCGCTCAAGCGGTTGCAATGGTGCGATTAAAACTATGGCAGTGGTTGGCGTTGGGGTTTCCGATCGCTAGCATCATTAGCTTTCTGGTCATCGCAGCAGGGTTTCAAATTCAGCAATGGGGCATTAGCTGGATCTGGGGCGTTGTGGTGCTCATGTTTGTGCTTTGGCGCTGGCTACTGGTGAAATGGACGCAGCCTGCCCTGGCGCAAGTACGAGCCGTCGTAGCCGAAGTGACGGAAGAACTGGAGGCAGATGCAACCGAGGCAAAAACTGCCCCAGCAAGTAGCACGACACGCCAAGCAGAAATTGCCATTCAGAAAATTCTGGAAGAGTCGCGGAGTGACCCACCCCTCTGGGAGGGATGGGGTGAGTTTTGGGCGCGGTGTAAGCAGGTGGTAGAAGCCGTTGCTCATGCCTATTACCCGCAGGTACAACGTCCGCTGCTGCAAATCTACGTGCCCCAGGCCTATGCGTTGATGCGCGGCACTGTGGACGATATGGATCAGTGGATGCAAAAGCTGTCCCCTGCCCTGAATCAGGTGACGATCGGTCAGGCGTACCAGGCATACGAGATCTATCAAAAGCTGGAACCATCGGCGCGCAAGGTGGTACAGGTGTGGAACTGGGCACAGTGGTTGTTGAACCCCGTCGCCGCGCTGGCACGAACAGCAACCCAGCGATCAAGCAATCGAGCGACACAAGAACTGCTGGTGAATCTGGGGCAGCTTTTACGAGAAGCGGCGTTGACGAATTTGGGCAGACAGGCGATCGCCCTCTATGGAGGGATGCCTGCTACATCATTGGAACTGCCATCCTCAACCCCAACGTTACCCAAAGCAAAAACTCAAACCCTGCGCGAGATTCTGACGCAAGCAGAACCGACTGAGTCGGTGGAGCAGAAACCCGTCAATATTCTGCTGGTTGGACGAACGGGAGCCGGAAAGAGCAGTTTGATTAATACTCTTTTTGTCGATCGTCGTGCAGCGGTGGATGTGCTTCCCAGTACCGATCGGGTGCAGTCCTATCATTGGCAGGCAGCGGAGGGAGAAGCCTTAACGCTTTGGGATACGCCTGGGTATGAGCAGGCAACGCGGGATGACCTGCGAGAGCAAGTGCTGGACTACATTAAGCAAGCAGATTTGTTGCTACTGGTCACGCCGGCCCTTGACCCAGCCTTGCAAATGGATGTGGACTTTTTGAAAGACGCGAAGGCAGAAGTGGCTGATTTACCAGTGATTGCTGTGGTCACGCAGGTCGATCGTCTGCGCCCGCTGCGCGAGTGGGCACCCCCTTACGACTGGGAATGGGGCGATCGACCGAAAGAAGTGGCGATTCGAGACGCAACGGAATACCGTGCCAAGCTGCTCGGCGATTTCTGCAAGCTGGTTGTGCCGATCGTCACGGGCGATTTAGACGCTGGTCGCGCTGCCTGGGGCTTCGATACCCTTTCGCTAGGACTGATGAATGCGATCGCACCAGCTAAACAATTGCGGCTTGCCCGATTTTTGCGCAACTTGGATGCCCGCACGATCGCGGCGGCTAAAATTATTGATCACTACACGTTTCAAATGACGACCACGCAGGGATTAACGGCGCTACTCAAAAGTCCTGTTCTGCGGTTCGTTTCTACCCTGACGACTGGATCGCCCACGCTGGCATACCTTCTAGCTGAGCAAATTCCGGTTGAACAACTGCCCATCGTCCTGGGCAAGCTTCAGATGGCCTACGACCTGTTTACCCTACTCAATGTCGATCTGTCCAATGCGCGCAACTTCGACTTACTTGGATTGTGGCCGCTACTGCTGAACAATGCGACATCGCCCGATCGCAACGCCTGGGCATTTGGTCACGCCGTCACGGAATACTGGACTCGATCGCTGACGACTGAGCAACTCGAAGAACGGTTTGAGTCATATCTTCAGCAGTATGCGGGGTTAGGGGATAGGGGATAGGGTACAGGGGATAGGGGCTTTTGGAAGACGGGCTTCTGGTCAATTAGCTTGCACGAAGTTCATCCAACTTGGTTCGCACTGCCTGAATATCTTGCCACATCAGCCATTTGGGTTGCCCTCGTTCGCGTGATTGGTTTCGGAGCAGGTAAGCTGGGTGGAAAATCGGCATGTAGAAGCGATCGTCCCGTTCAATCCACTGCCCTCGCACTTTGGTAATGCCCTGCTTAATGCCCAACAAGCCCCTGAGCGCGGTTGCCCCCGTCAGCAGAATAATCTTTGGATTCACGATGCGAATCTGCTCTAACAAATAGCCTTTGCAAGCGTCTGCCTCTTCTGTCGTCGGTGTGCGGTTTTCAGGCGGACGGCACTTCACCACGTTGCAGATGAACACATCCTGTTCTGCGTTGAGATTTACAGACGCCAGAATTTTGTCGAGCAATTGTCCAGATTTGCCTACGAACGGTTTGCCCTGTTCATCCTCATTTTGCCCCGGTCCTTCACCCACAATCATAATGGGAGCCTGGATGCTGCCACGTGAAATGACGGCATTTGTACGGCTCTGCCCTAAGGCGCATCGAAAGCAGCGGCTGCAATGTGCCAGCATTTGCTCCATCGTTTGATAAGTGCCGGTTGGAATGGGCACTTTGGCACTGGTAGGAATGAGCTCAGGATCAAAATCTTGGGGTGCCGGAGTATCGTCGGGGGTTGAGAGGTTAAACAGGGTGATTTGATCTTCAGTTGCCATGAATCTGCAAAGGTGCGTAAAGTGGTTGGTAAATACCCGTTGGAAGTAGGCTGCTCAGGTTGCTTTAGAAGGAAGAATAATCTGCTCTACGGCTGCCTTAGCCTTTAAATTCTAAGGTAGTCTCTCTTGGTTCATCCATCGCAGTCAAAGATTGAATGCTCGAAGCTGTTGGAACGGTGAACGTACCGTGTGCTGAAGCCAACTGTGTGCCAACGCTAACGGTGCAAGTACGCGGCGGCTTCTGCAAGGGTGACTTGAGGAAAGCTTTTATAAAAGCGGCTGACACTATAAAACGGCTGGGGAGTTGCCAGCACGATCGCGCGATCAGCATGAGCCTGAAGGATGGGCATCAATTCGCGCGGTGCAACCGGCGCACAGACCCATACTTGGACGGGTTGTTGCGATCGCACGGCTTGGATCGCAGCACTCATGGTCATGCCAGTCGCAATGCCATCATCCACCAGTAGCGCAATTGCATCATGTGGATTAAAGCGAGGACTATCAGGAGAAAGGGCGGCTAGCTGAGCCTGAGCATGGGTCTGTGCATCCCTCAGTGCTACCTCATAGAGGTTTGAACCTGCTGGCAGGTCGGTTTCTGCTAATGGTTCCGCTATCGCTGTTGGGGGAACATCACGACGATGTGAATCCCAAACCACATGCCCATCGGCTGTTACTGCCCCGATCGCCAATTCGACATTGTCTGGTCGAGTAATCTTTTTGGCCACAATCACATCCAACGGGCAGTTTAAAGCTTTGGCGATTGGAGCCGCGATCGGCAAACCACCCTTCGGCAAGGCATAAACAACGAAGCGTGCTGTTTCTAGTTCGGGCTGTTGATGAATGACCTGTAAAACTGCCTGTGCCAACTTTTCACCTGCTTCCTGACGATCGGCAAAGCAGATGGTTGAACCAGGCTCTCGGAAGGGCAAAAATGGCATCGTTCCCCCTCAAATAACTTGCAGGGATATCGTTCATCATGACTGATTTTCTTCGATCAACCCAACTTGGCTGTCTCGTTTTGTGAAGCAGGTTGAGGTGACTGAAACGCATACCCTTTACAGGCAGTTGAGCAACGTTATGCCATCGAGAACAGGTCTTAAAGGATGTCTGAAAAGGAGTCGTTGATAGAACTCACCGCCCTGCACTGAAGTGCGGGCTGATAGCAGGAAGTCCGTTGACACGGACTAAAGCCATCGGAAGGGTGCAGAGTCCACGAAGGTAGGTTTCAACGTCTCAGGTATCCTCTTAAATGTGAGTTGGCGATCGCTCGACCCTTTTGCACCCTTACAGCCAGTTTCATTTGCATTCGCAAAACCCTTTACTCGGCACCCCACACCCGTGTTGTTCAAACTGTGACTAACTCAGTTGAGAACCGCTGTAAGCACCGTCTCCGGAATAGCTCCATCACACAGCGTATCTATTTAGTATCCTAAACGGCATGTTTGGCTGATTCCTCCGAAAGCGATACATTACGCCAACTGCCCGTGTTTCCTGTTTCTTTAGCACTCCCATGCGGCACCATTCAAAACCTTTTCTTTATTGGGTTCCTACGGCTTTGGCGTTGGGTTTACTGGCTGCCTGTTCGCAGTCACCCCAGACACAAATATCTGAAGCTCCTGGTTCGATCGCGTCCCAACCTGAAGTCTCACCCAGTCCTACGGCTTCAGTCACTACGCCTCTAGAGAGCAAACCCTCTCCTTCAGTTTCAGCCAGTCAGCCCAAGCCATTGAGCACGTCCACTCCAGCAAAACCGCAAACGCCGATCGCCGCCGCTCCTGCCAAACCGCTACCCCTTGAGCGCACACCAACCTTTCGGGCAACGCCTCGCATGACGGGGTTTTCGCCAGATGGCAGCTACTTTATCTATCTAGAAAGCTCACAAGATACAGGGGCAGGGATTCCCAAGTCTGCGTTGCAGCTTGTCAAGCTGGACTCAAATCGCTGTGTTGCCGATGCCTGTGTTGAAACGCACTACAGCGAAAAAGAGGCGGGTATGAAGATGTCTGAAGCGGAAAGCGAACTATTAAAGCAAACCTGGAAAGTGCGTCAGGATTTGAACCTCACGCCTCCAGTGGCAGGCATTGATATTCCGATCGCGTCTCGATCGCGTGCAGCAGATGGCAGCGAAACCGTCACCATTCGATTGAACAATCGCGATTTGCAGCTTCGCCTTCAGCAGAAAAGCACGCCAGACAAAGCTTCGATGCAGCTTGGGGTCACCTATGACGGACAGCAGCGATCGCTCGACTCCCTCAACAACTTTCGAGACAACGTGTTGGATTACTCGATCCGGCAGGTGAAGCTATCGCCCGACGGCAAACGAGTTGCAATCTTGATTACCGCTACGAAACCGACCTTTGAAGGCACATTAGGAACCACGCTTGTGCAGGGATTTGCGTTTTAAGGCAGAGGGCAGAGGGCAGAGGGCAGAAGGCAGAGGGCAGAAGGCAGAGGGCAGAAGGCTAAAGACTGAAGGCTAAAAGCTTGGCTTGTGACTCCTGCTCTCCAACCCCTGAACCCTAACCCCTGTTCCCTCTCTTCATGGCTTGACGGCTCCTGATTCACAACTGCTTAACCACGTCCGAATGGCTTCAGCGGTTGAACTTTGGGTGCTGTCACGGGGTGGCGTTACAGGTTGACGATCGCTGGGATAGGAGCCTAAGCGAGAAAACAGGAGTGCTAACCGCCAACCGTCTGCTGTTTGCGCCAAAAAGAGCCAGTGGTAATGCTGAAATTCAACGACACGCTTGCCGAGATATTGCCGCTCTAGAACCGTGAAAAAGACCTGATGCAGATTGGTATCGTTTGGGTTGGGATACTCACTAGAGTCGGCTGGCAGGGGCATGAAGTCTGGTTGACTTGCCACAATGGCGTACGCTGGTGCGGTTGTTTGCTGTGCGCCTAATCGTACATTGGAGCGGTTGATGTAGCCGGGTAAATCTCGCAAAAGGGCTGTGGTTAGAGGCTCTAATGCATTTGGGCAGGTATATTTGCGTGCCAAGCGAGAGTTGGGAGTTGGGAGTTGGGAGTCGGGAGCCTGGAGTGAGGGAAGTAGGAGGCTCGTTTGAGTGGGACGGCGATCACCAGACCGTTCAGCGGCAACCGTCGGCATGACCAGAACCCCGACAATGCCCAACCCAATCATGACTTGCAGCCAGCGGATTTTACTTTGCATAACCCTTCTTCTCCCTCCAGTTATGTCAACACCCCACACCCTAGCCCCTACACTCCATCCCCTTAACTCCCTACTGTTGCCAGTTCGTCGCAAATGCGCTCAAAGGCAGCAACCGGGTCGTCTGCCGCTGTAATCGGGCGACCAATCACCAGGTAATCTGCACCTGCTTTCAACGCAGCAGCGGGTGTAACGATCCGCTGTTGATCTTTCGCGTCTGCCCAGGTTGGTCGTACCCCAGGACACACCAGCAAAAAGTTGTCGCCGCAGATCTGTCGTAATTGTGCTGCTTCCTGGGGAGAACAGACGGCTCCTGACAACCCTGCGTCTTTTGCCAATAGCGCCATGTGCAGCACATATTCTGGTAGCTCAAGCGGTACTTTTAGCTCAAAGGCAAGCGATCGCGCCGTTAAACTCGTTAGCAAGGTAATGGCTAAGAGCTTGGGGACTGGTTGTCCTGCTTCTGTGGCTCCTGCTTCTGCGGCTTGTTGCGCGGCTTGTAGTCCCGCTTTGCCATTTGTGGCGTGCAGTGTGGCTAAATCAACACCATAGCGAGCAGCGGCGGCACATGCACCTGCCACCGTATTAGGAATATCGTGAAACTTGAGGTCTAAAAAAATCCGCTTTTGCCGTGTCTTTAACGCCGACAAAATGGCTGGTCCACTGCTGACAAACAGTTCTAAACCAACCTTCCAAAACGTCACTTGAGGCAGTTGATCGATGAGGGCGATCGCATCCTGCTCACTCGACACATCCAGGGGTACAATCACACGCTCAGCAACAGACACAAGCAAGCCGTTAACGCAACGAATCCAGTCTACAGCCTGAAGCTATCAGCGGTCAGCTTCTTAGCCTTTAGCCTTTAGCCTTTAGCCCTCTGCCTTCACTCAATATCTGCAACGCGAAAGCCCATTTGACACTCAAATTGCTCAGGCTGTTGTTCGCTGGCCTTGTGAATGGCGCGACCACAACGAAGTTTACCGCTCTGCCAGCGGGGTTTACCACTTTGATCTGCCATCAAGCACGTTTCGCAGACTGCTTGCGGTGCAATGAGTTGATTGTCCATGAGGATGACTAGCATGCAACACCTCCAATGAACGACCGGAATCCCTGAACTAGCGGCTCTAACCTCATTGTAAGAGACGGCTCTATAAGTTCAGGAAGGTTGCTACACAGCTTAATACGACTTCTTTAAAGCCATCGTATTCTTTGACTCATTTTTTGATAAAGCGTCGTTTTGCCTGTTATAACCAGGATGACTCTAATGTACCCAGACAGGTTTTTCCTCTCCCCTGGCTTTGCGACTGCTAAAGTGTAAAAGTACGTTTAGCTTGAACGACTAAACGCAATTATTCTGCTTTTTGAGGGTTCCCTTCTGTGACTCGAACAAACTTAGACTTTCTTACCGAAACAGACCCTGCGATCGCCTCCATCATTCAGCAGGAACTCCAGCGTCAGCGCGATCACCTGGAGCTGATTGCGAGTGAAAACTTTACCTCCGCGGCAGTCATGGCAGCGCAGGGCTCGGTACTCACCAACAAGTATGCTGAGGGGCTTCCCAGCAAGCGCTACTACGGCGGGTGCGAGTTTGTCGATCAGGCAGAAGCGTTGGCGATCGATCGAGCGAAGGAACTCTTTGGTGCGGCTCACGCCAATGTGCAACCCCACTCTGGCGCACAGGCAAACTTTGCAGTGTTCTTGAGCCTTTTAGAGCCGGGCGACACGATCATGGGTATGGATTTGTCCCACGGTGGGCATTTAACCCACGGGTCGCCAGTTAACGTTTCGGGTAAGTGGTTTAAGGTACACCATTACGGCGTGAGTCCTGAAACCGAGCAGTTAGACTACGACCAGATTCGGGAATTGGCACTGCAACATCGCCCGAAACTCCTGATCTGCGGCTATTCTGCCTACCCTCGCGTGATTGAATTTGACAAGTTTCGGGCGATCGCGGATGAAGTGGGCGCATACCTGCTAGCCGATGTGGCGCATATTGCCGGACTCGTTGCGACAGGGCATCATCCCAGCCCGATTCCCTACTGCGATGTGGTGACGACGACAACCCACAAGACGCTGCGTGGTCCCAGAGGTGGCTTGATTCTCACTCGTGATGCCGAACTGGGTAAGAAGCTTGATAAAGCGGTGTTCCCCGGCAGCCAGGGTGGCCCGTTAGAGCATGTCATTGCGGCAAAAGCCGTTGCGTTTGGCGAAGCCTTGAAGCCTGAGTTTAAAACCTACAGCGGTCAGGTCATTGAGAACGCACGAGCGCTGGCAAAGCAGTTGCAGGCACGGGGGCTAAAAATCGTCTCCGGCGGTACTGACAATCACTTGATGCTGGTTGATCTTCGTTCAATTAGTATGACGGGCAAGCTGGCTGATCAACTCGTTAGTGGCGTAAACATCACAGCCAACAAAAACACCGTGCCTTTTGACCCTGAATCGCCGTTTGTTACCAGCGGTTTACGGTTAGGGTCGCCTGCTATGACCACTCGCGGCATGGGACCGACAGAGTTTACAGAGATTGGCAACATCATCGCCGATCGTCTGTTGAACCCTGAAGACACAGCGACAGCCCAGGATTGCCGTCAACGGGTAGCCACCCTATGCAGTCGCTTTCCTCTCTATCCTCACCTGAGCATTCCAGTGCCAGCGTTGGTGTAGCTGCGAAGTGTTAGAAGGCAGGAGCCAGCATTCAGAAGTCAGGATAAATTACTGCCTGGCTTCTAACGCGCTCGCCTAGCGAAACATCCATAGCCAAAGTGGAATGGTAAAGAGCAGGGCGATCGTCGTCAGTGCGATGCTGCTGGCAATGAGCTCTCGGTCGAGTTCGTACTCCTCGGCAAGAATCAGCCCTGCGAACGCACTGGGCATGCCAGACATGAGCACCAGTGCCAAACGGGCATCACCAGAAAGGCCGAGCAATGTAGTACCTATGCCAACAGCAAGGGGCAACACCAGCATTTTGACGAGCATGGGCAGCAGGGCTGGTTGAATGCTTTTCCAACCGTGCAGTTGGCTTAGGCGCATTCCCATCAGCAGAAAGGCTCCGGGAATGACGAACCAGAGCGAGGCATGGAGCCCTTGTTCTGCAATGTCAGGCAAGGCGATTGAGCGCGTCAAAGAACCTAGCACAAACGCCCACAAGGACGGGACAGTCAGCACATCGCGGACTTGCACCCACCAATGGTTTTGCTGTTGCGATCGTCCGTAATAGCTGGCAAGAAAGACACCAATGCCGTAGGTGCCAATGATGTTGTGCGTGACGCTATAGAACACCGCCCAGCCGAGATAGGGTTGGCTGATCAGGGCGGGGACGAGACCTAAGCCAACAAAGCCCGTATTGCCAACGGTGGCTGCCAGGATAAAGCTACCTCGCTGTGCGTGACTGAGTTCAGCTTGAGGTGGCTCTGTTGGGGTGGATGTTATGGACGCGATCGCGTCATCAAGGGAATTGGATGCCGCAAAGGATGGATTTTGAGCGCTAAGAGCCTGAGATCGGAGCCCTTGCTGGTAGAACTGTAAACCGAGCCAACCGAGCATTAATCCAAGGCTTAAGGCCGCGATCGTGACCGTTGGAGCCAAGCCAATATTTTGGGCATAATCCGTTTGCCGTGCCAGCGCCAAAATTTGCCAGGGCACTCCGACCCAGTAGAGCGATCGACCCAGCAACCGCGGCAGGGCTTGTGGGACAAAGCGAAAGGCAAGCAGCCCTAACCCCGTCCATAAGACCAGTGGCAAATAGGCGTCAAAAAGAGTATCAGCCATGATCAATACCGATGGCGTTGAGGACGACTGACAACGAAGGGGCTAACAGCCTGGTAACAACCCGGCACAACCTGCTTCCAAACTTACTTCAAAAGCTTCCAGTTTTGAATGTGCCAGGTGCCCTCTTTGCGTACCAGCTTGTACTCAACGCGTAGGTTACTCGTATCAGCACTCCTGCGCTGATCGGCTGCATATTCTTCCGTCGCTTCCGTAACATCTGCAAGCACAACGGCCTGATCAGGATTTGTTGTACCTGGCTCAACAGATTTGACTTTTACGGTGTGTTCGTACTTCAGGTATTCGTTTTTGCGCTTGGCATCAGCAGCCGCGCCCTGCCACTCAGCCAACTTGGGCTCGGTCAGGATTTTTGCCAGTGGTTCCACTTTATGGTCGGGGCCCATCGCATCTGCTTTGGCAGAGAGCCAGGTTTGTATAACCGTCTCGGCAGATGCAGTTGTTAGCGCACCGGTTGCTCCGCCAGAAATGCTCGGTGCAGAGGTGGGAGTGGGAGGACTAATCAACGGACGATCGAGCCGCAGATTCAGTTCTTCCTCTTTAACTACTGGCGTTGATACCCGTCGCCACAGTGAGCCAGCAATGAAGCCCAGCGTTATGACCCCAGCAATTAGACCCAGCGGCAAAAGCCAGGGTAGGATCGTTGCCAATGTTTTATTAGTAGGCCGCTCAACTCGCCGACGCGCTGAGGCATGACCCCGCCCATCGCCACCACCTGATCCCCGATTAGTGCGAGGACGATCGCCCACGGGTCGAGTGGCTGTTGCCGATCGAGCACCTGCTGTCTGGGGCACTCGTTCGGCAACGGGCATGGTAGCTTCTGCAGCAGGGCGTTCATCTGGAAGCGTTGCTGTTCCACCCATACGAGCGGCAATGTGAGCACGTGCCGTATTAATCAGGTATTCATGGCTGGTTTCTTGTTCCAGTGATCGCTCCGCCGAGACACGACTGCCATCAATGGCACTGTTTGCTTCCTGTATGCCTGCGCGCGATCGTCCGTTAACGCCTACAGCCACGGGTTCAGAGACGGGGCGGCTAGTCACCTGACGAGGCACCCCGTTTGGTCGACTCGTCGCTTGAACGGCAACCGATGGCTGCCAGGGTAAGGCCCACGCCGTATCGACATCAGCTTCCTCAGGCAGTTCCTCTAAGTAGGACTGTACTTGCTGATCGGCAAAATAATCTTTGAGGGACGCCTGCTGCTGCATCAGGTCACGGAAGTGAGGAAAGACCTCATCCTGAAGCCAGCGTTCACCGTAGAGACAAAGACCTGGCAGTAAATCAGGAGCGCCTTGAGAATGTTCGCGGATAAAGGCGATTGGTCCATAGTCCTGACTGCGCTCTAACGCTTGACTGGCATTCTCCGTTTGCCCTAAAAGCAACGCACACACTGCCTGTTCTAAATGCACATCCTGGCGGCTACTCAAGCGCGTTAGCATGAGCTTTGCCCGCCTTACAAGCGCAGGCTGCCGTTCTGCAAAGCCACGGGCCAGCAAGGCATAAACAGCCAGATAGGTTGCAACGGGTGAAGGTCGCTGGGCTTCCTGTTCAAAGAGCACCTGCTGCTCAGCGGCGGTGAGATAGCCACGGAGCTGCTGAATGAAGCGCAAAAAGTCATCAATATTTAACCCAGACTGGTCATCTCCAGCGCCATCGATGCCGTCTCGCTCCTGCAGCATATCCTGCAAAAGCTGCATCCCCTGGTAGCGCGAGGTTGGCTGGTCTTCAGGAAGGGCTAACAACTCCAGCACCCGGTAGGGGCGCAGTTTGTAAAGGTCTGCTTGAATTTCACCCCGCACTTCAGCAAACAGCCCTTCCCTCAATAGCAACTGTTGCCCGGTTTCCAACGCCTCTGAAGCATTTTCATACTGTCGCTGCTGCCATTGCTCTCGCCCTAATTCCATACAGGCAAGGGCAACTGTCAGCACAATATCGGAAAAAACAATACTGGGATCACCGAACTGCCCTTGCTTGAGGGTAGCGCTTCCGCCCGTGAGAAAGGGACGGCCCAACCGCAGCACGAGCTCATACTCGCCCAGGTCTTGCAGCACGAGCAGTGCCCCAACAAACTGATCATCCTGAATCTCAATGCTGGGTGTGTGGGGATCGTTGCCAAAATCCCCTGGGTTTAGTGGTGTGACAGCGGACTCGATCGTTGCGCCATTATCGGGCTCCAGCTCATAAGCTCTGGCGAGAAAACTCGCGTCATAAAGCTGGCGCTGTTCGACGTTCGAAAGAACTGCAAAAGCTTCGTCAAAGAGTCGTTTGCGAGACGCGATCGCCGCATCAGAATACTCCCGGCGCGGTAATTGCAACGTTCGATCGCGGTGTGCCTGTCGCAACTGTTCAGCGGTTGCCTGAATCGGCAGACCCAAGATCCGGTAGTAGTCGAGCGGAATACGCACGGTGTACTTTCCTAGCGGTAAGCAATAAGGTTAAGCTATGGTAGCGAATAACGCCAACCCAAAAGGTGCCATCATCATAACTCGTAGATGCCAGAGTGGCAGTCTATCTCAGGATAAGCAAAAAAAACCTGGAAATAACATTAATTCTATAGGCTCTAGCAAAGTTTCGTTCCAGAAACCCATTTCAAACAGCCAGTCCTTAGAAAATTGAGTCGATTCGAGCGAATATAGAGAATCTCCAGCCAGGATAAAGTCAATGGTTCAAGAAAGAGTCTTTCCAACATTCCAAGCGGCTACTGCTACTGTCACCAAAGAAGAAGGGCTGCGGCTCTACGAAGATATGGTGCTGGGGCGCTTTTTTGAAGACAAGTGCGCTGAAATGTATTACCGGGGCAAAATGTTCGGCTTCGTCCACCTCTACAACGGACAGGAAGCCGTTTCAACAGGCGTCATTCAAGCCATGCGGCCGGGTGAAGACTACGTATGCAGCACCTATCGCGATCATGTCCACGCGTTGAGTGCTGGTGTGCCCGCGCGTAACGTGATGGCAGAACTGTTTGGTAAAGAAACAGGTTGCAGTAAGGGGCGTGGTGGTTCCATGCACCTGTTTTCGGCAGAGCATCGGCTCTTGGGTGGGTATGCGTTTATCGGTGAAGGCATTCCTGTCGCGACAGGAGCAGCATTTCAGTCCAAATACCGTCGAGAAGTCATGGGCGATGCTTCGTCTGACCAGGTAACGGCGGCCTTTTTTGGCGATGGTACGACCAATAATGGCCAGTTTTTTGAGTGCCTGAACATGGCAGCGCTGTGGAAATTGCCGATTCTCTATGTGGTGGAGAATAATAAGTGGGCGATCGGTATGGCGCACGAACGGGCGACCTCTCAACCGGAAATCTATAAAAAAGCGAGCGTGTTTGGGATGCCGGGCTATGAAGTCGATGGCATGGATGTACTGGCAGTCCGCGCGATCGCCCAGGAAGCTGTTGCCCGTGCCCGTGCGGGCGAAGGCCCCACCCTCATTGAATGCCTGACCTACCGCTTCCGGGGGCATTCCCTGGCAGACCCGGACGAACTGCGATCGAAGGCCGAAAAAGAAGCCTGGTTTGCCCGTGACCCCATCAAGAAATTTGCAGCCCATCTGCTGGAGCATAATCTGGCAAGTCAGGATGAACTGAAGGCGATCGAAAAGAAAATTCAGGGAGTCGTTGAAGAAGCGGTTCAGTTTGCGCTTGAGAGCCCTGAGCCCAATCCCAAAGACCTGTACAAGTACGTGTTTGCTGAAGACGAATAGGTGGCGCAGAAACCGGGTTCCTCTACGTTAAGAGAGGCACCGCCTTCAATGGGAATCAAGAAACCCGGTTTCTCAAGGTTCTGCTTCCGCCGTACAATGCTGGAAGATGTGAACGATTGAACAGTAAGTGCTATGCCCATTAAACGCGGTGACTTTGTAAAAGCGGTCAAAGAGAAGCTGGAAAATAGCCTCGAAGCGAAAGCCAGCGATCCTCGCTTCTCCTCCTACATCTATGATACGAAGGGGGAAGTGGTTGATCTGAGTGGTGACTACGCCCTGGTTAAATTTGGCATTACTCCAACTCCGAATGTCTGGCTACGGCAAGATCAACTTGAGGCGTTTGAGTGAGGTGTGTAGCTTGCTTCCGCTTCGCGGTGGCGAGAGGCGTAAGGTGCGAGTAACAAAGCCTTTCATGACGAGCAGTTCGTTCTACGATGAGGGAACGCTGCCAACAATGCTGCTTCTTAGCACGTTGCCTCTCGCTCACCTCGCTCCTTACCCCTCACTCCTCTCATGGTCTTAACCCCTTCTCCGATCGCTTGTGCTGCGCCTCGTGTTACCGTTGTTGGCTCTGGCAATGTGGGTAGCGCTCTAGCACAGCGACTAGCCGAGAAAAATATTGCGGATGTGGTGCTGCTGGATGTCATCGAAGGTCGTCCGCAAGGGTTGGCGCTCGATCTCATGCAGGCGCGAGGCATTGAACGGCACGATCGTCAGATTCTGGGCACAAATGATTATGCTGACACGGCTAACTCTGATGTCGTCGTGATTACGGCTGGGCTACCCCGCAAACCGGGCATGAGTCGCGATGATTTAATGCTGACGAACGGCAAAATCATACTGGAGGTCACGAAGCAGGCGATCGTCCATTCGCCTAATACAATCTTTATTGTGGTCACGAACCCCCTTGACCAGATGACCCACATTTCCTGGAAAGCGAGCGGGCTGCCAATTTCTCAAGTGATGGGGATGGCGGGTGTACTGGATTCGGCGCGGTTTCAAACGTTTGTGGCGATGGAACTGGGCGTTTCTACCAGCGACATTCACGCGACTGTGCTGGGAAGTCATGGCGATTTGATGGTGCCCTTGCCCCGCTATACAACCGTGAATGGCATTCCCATTACTGAACTGATGTCCGCTGAGACGCTAGAGCGCCTGATCGATCGCACCCGCAAAGGCGGTGCCGAAATTGTCGATCTGATGAAAACAGGAAGTGCGTTTTATGCACCTGCCTCCTCTACCTGCGTCATGGTGGAGTCAATCTTGCTCAACAAGTGCCGCATTCTGCCGGTCACCACTTATCTAGAAGGGCAGTACGGGCTGCGCGACGTGTTTGTGGGCGTGCCCTGTCGCCTTAGCTGTAAAGGCATTGAGAGCGTGTTAGAACTGGACTTGACCGATGCGGAACTGACCGCACTACACGAGTCGGCAGAAGCGGTGAGGCAAACGAGCGATCGAATTGACGCACTGCTGGCATCTGGCTGATTCAATACTTGGGGAGAATGGGCATGAATCAGAGCGATCGCGCCAGACGGCTACTGGTCAGTTTATTGCTTGGGCTAGCCATGCCAGCCACCGGGTTGAAAGATGCGCCAGCCCATCAAGTTCCAGATTTTATCAAAGAGCAATCTGCTTTCAAAACTCGCGAAGGTCGCATTCGTGAAAGCGAGATTCGTGCCATTCTTGACGCGATGGAAGCGGCTGCGAATCGAAAAGATGTGAATGGCATCTTGAAGTATATGGCTCCTAACATCACGATTAAGATCACCGTTCAATTAGGGACAGGTGCCCAACAACTGAGCCTGTCGCGAGAGCAATATCGACAGTACCTCCAGCAAGGCTTTGAAACCACAGAACGTCGCAGTGGTAACTACACAAACCTCAAAATTCAGGTTGAGCCGAACGGTCAAACCGCAACAGCAATCTACACATTGGTAGAAGAAGCAACTCTCAAAGGACAACCCGGAACGTTTGTCTCTACCTCTCAAGAAACGGTCAAATTTGAACGCATCAAAGGTCAGATATTAGAGACTGCGGCTACGAGCAATTCTACGATCGAGGTGAGATGAAAATCGGTATGACTACGCCAAAATCACAACCAGAAATCACCAGCTTTCCGTTGCCGCAACAAACTCTTTACGAAGCTGATTTCTATGCCTGGACGCAGGAACAGTCAACCTTACTCCGTCACCAACAATGGGATCAGCTTGACACACCAAATTTAATTGAGGAAATTGAATCGTTGGGTAAGCAGCAACGCCAAGAGCTACGCAATCGATTGAGTCTCCTATTAGGACATTTGCTGAAATGGCAACACCAACCGCAGTATCGTAGCCGTAGCTGGTTGGCAACGATCCGTATACAGCGCCGTGATACGCTACGGTTGCTCAGCGAAAATCCAAGCCTGAAATCGTCATTGAATAATGTTTTGTTGAACGCTTACGAAAATGCACGAGATCTGGCGATGGGAGAGACAGATTTACCAGAATTAACCTTTCCTATAGAGTGCCCATATACCTTGACAGAAATCTTTGACGAACATTTCTATCCAGGTGAACCCAGCAATTTAATAGACAAGTCAGAACTATAAAATTTTCAACTTGAGCCGTTAAGCGCTAGATAAATCAATACTTTCGAGTACCTACAAAATTTAGCGCTTCTACGAGAAGATTAGATTTTGATGAATTAATAATAGTGTCCTACCTAATGCTTAATGGTTTAGAGGTACTGTGCATAAAGAATAGGAATCATTTCAAAAAAACTGCGAATGCTATCTTCACTGCCGCTAACAAACTGCTTTCTTACCTTATTAAAGGGGAAGACAAAATTGTTTTGGTTAAATGCAACTGCCCACGTTCCTTCTTCGTGCTGCCATGCTCCACCGTAGCAAGCAATAATACATTCACCAATAAAAGAACCAAGATTCTGCACCAATCGATCGATTGAATCTTGACTGAAATCAGGGCGGTTACGCTGACGCTCAATAAAGCCATCGACCCATGCTACTGACTCAAGATTATATCCAAAGTTCTCGATGTCACTAATTTGACCTAACTGCTTTATAACCAACTCAGCGTTTGTACGAATCTGTTCTTGAACAGTGACATCCATCGCTCTTCTATGCTCTTTTCACTATAGTTAATTGGAGATTCAGTCAAAGATCAACATCGGCTTTGAATGGAAAATCTGAACTTGCAATCTGCAAGCAAAAGCTCCTAATTATGCAAATCAGCATCCCAAACGCCGATGTAGATGCGATCGCTGCTGTTTCGCTGAATCACCCCTTTCAAATTGCCTTTTGAGAAGGAGTATTCATTTGCTTTTCGTTGTTTTACGGCTTCCAATTTATCGAGCAAATCATTTGCCTGCCCACCTGTCATATTATTGAGGGCAACTTTCATTTGGAGGGTGTCTACCGATTGGGCAAACGAGGCTTCGGTTTGGCGAACGTTGCCAGAAGTGCGATCGTACAGATAAGCCAGCGTCACCGCATTCGGCACCACATCGTACAACGCTGTGCGGGTATCTCCCCACGCGCCCTTATTGGTTTGCGTCGGTTTACCAAGCGCCGCTTCAATTTCGCGTTCCGAGGTACCAACCGGAAAGCCTGGAATGGCTGGGACTTCAGTTGTAGGCTGCTCGTCCTTCTCTTCTGCTTCTACAGATGGTGAGGGTGAAGGTGACGGCGATCGCTCAACCTTCGGCGTCTCAGATGGTTTTGGCGAGGGTTTGGGTGGCGCAGGCTTAGGTGAGGCAGCCGTCGACGGTGACACCGATGGCGATGGCGTAGACGGCTCTAAAGCAGCCTGGTTAGTGGGTTGTGGCTTGTAGAAAATGGCGATCGAGGCAGTACCAAGCATCGTCAACAGCATCAAGCCCAACAAAATGGGCAGCGTCCGCACGGACGAACGGGGTGCTCGTGTTGCTGGTTCAGGACGCGCACGACCGGCAATCGTGGCGCTGGACGTTCGGGCCGCTCTCACAGGGGAGGGCTCTTCAACCGATCGTCGCCCTACAGCAAGTGTTGCGGCAGTTCGAGTCGGTTCAACCGTAGGCTGAAAAAGGGGTGGAATGGGAGTTGAACCTGTTGCGGAAGGAACAGGCAGTAGAGCCAGCCATTCATCCATGCTGGCAGGTCGATAACTGACCTCCACTGCCATCCCACGAATGACAGCCTGATTGGTTGCTGCGCTGAGTTCGGGACGCAGTTCGCGTGGGTCGGGCAACGGTTGTCGATCGCGCAAAATCGATGCCGTGGGCACGCGGGCAGTCAGGAGTGCGTACAGGGTCGCGGCCAGTCCATAGACATCTGTAGCAGGGGTGCGCTTTTCCTCAGAAAGATATTGTTCGATCGGCGCATAGCCAGCCGAAATCAAGCTGGTATGGGTTTGCGTTGAACCAGGCGTAAACTCGCGGGCAATGCCAAAGTCAATCAGCACAACTTCTTGCGTGCCCTGGCGCAGAATAATGTTTTGGGGCTTGATATCTCGGTGTAGCAAGCCGTTTTGATGAACAACCTTGAGCGCGTTGCCGATCTGACGGGCGTAGTGAATGGCGATCGGCTCTGGCAGTGGTTTATTGGGAAACACCAGCGCTTCGAGATTAGGGCCAGGGATGTAGTCCATCACCATGTATGCCTGGCCCGCTTCCACAAAAAAGTCGCTCACGCGGACAATATTGGGATGCACACACAGCGCTAACCGCCTCGCCTCATCCTGAAACTTACGCTGGTAGTCGGCATAATCGGGCTCATAACGCAGTGATTCGTTCAGCGTTTTGATGACGACTGTTTGACCCAAGAAGTGATGCGTCGCTTTGAACGTGATGCCAAAGCCACCGCGTCCTAGTTCTTCGTCGAGGGTATATTTACCCCCCTGGAGTTGCTGACCGATCAAGGAATTCATAGCAGCAGTCTATCTGTACGTTGCAGCAACAGTAAAGAATCTTTCGATCAACGCCACAATCTTAACCGTCTGACGTAATCGAATGGCTGGGCTGTGATTCAAGTAAACGAGCTTGATTTTCTTGTGTGACCCTAGCCAGGAAGCGTAATGCCTCGTTGACCGCCTCGGCACTCGGAAACATGGCAGCAACGTCAGGTTCTAACCGAACGATCGCGCCACCAAAACTTCTGCGTTCGGCTCCTAGCCTTCTAACCCGCAACTTCTTGAGGTTATACTCCGCTCGGAGTTCATCTTCCTCCTCTGCATTATCGGTCTTCATAGGCTTCTCGTTCGGCACGTGTTACCTCCCTAGCGCTAATGAGGCGAATAAAATCTCCTCTCTCCATGTAGGACCAATAAGCAATCGTCCTCGGCTTGACTCTCCAATCATGAGATAACGATCTTCATGATCAGAATGATCTGGGTCATAGAAATCAACAAAAAGCGGATCGTTGAAAACAGTCTGTGCCTCTTCAAATGAAACACCGTGTTTTCGCAGGTTGACCGCTGCTTTATTGTCGTCTCAGTCGAACTCCATACCCCATTGTACGCCATCACTGAAGCCGATTTTTGCACGACCATAGTCATCGAATTAGAGCGATGTCCGTGCGATGCTGTTTGGTTAAACGCAGCCACTTTAGAGCGATAGGGGCGATCGCCAACCACACTCAACGATCGCCCCTCCGACATGGCTAAACCATCACTCTTTACCTTCGGGATGCTTTTGTGCCCAGGCTTCTAAAAAGCCGAGCGTCACTTTCGACTCGTTGCCTTCTGCTAAACCACTGCCAAAGAATGCGCCTACATCGGTAAAGTCGTTGCCGCCTGCGAGGTCAGAGAGACTACGGAACGCAATAAAAGGAATTTCGTTGGCATAGGCAACATGGGCAAAGGCTGTGGTTTCCATATCCACCGAGACGGCTTTAATGGTTTTGAACAAATAATCCCTGTAATTCGGGTTGGCGAGGAAAGCTGGACCCGCAACCCCTCTGCCACCAACGCGCACCACTGGCTGCACTGAAACACACAGACTGGGATTGACGGGACCACAGCGATCGAGCTGAGGGTTCACACTTTGCGCAACAGCCAACATCTCTGGATCAACTTTGTAGTCAAATTTATACTCGCCATCAGGGAAATTTGAGTTGTTTCTGACAAACGTATCGCGCATGAATAACCCTGTCCCAACCGTTCCACCACCGGGTAGGGGCACCTGGTAATCGGAATTGGGGGTGCTGGTAAACTTGGACAGCTTCAAGCCTAAACATAGCAAGTCTCCAGGCGTGCCACAGGGAGCCGGGACATTACTATCGCCGTTCCAATACACCTCTAAGGGAAACGCCCACTTGCTGGGAATTACCACGTCGCCAATGTTTTTGCTGGGGTCTACACCGCCTGCGATACCACTCAACAGCAAATGATGCACATTGAAGTGATCAATCATGAGTTGGGTGATCATCGTTGCGTTTTCAATGCTGACTCCGCTAAGAACAATCACAACGCGATTGCCCCTAAGGTTGCCTGTTGTAAACGTGTTGCCGTTAATTTTGTACTGACGTTTATTTGTTGTTTCTGCTAGTAAAATATCGGCTTCTTGACCGAAGGCTGAAACAATACCAAACCGCGACTTACATTCTGTGAGACAACGTTTTTCTTTTGCTTCTTTAGCACTGACTTGGGGTACAGCCATTGCAAGACAAAGCAGCGCGATCGCACAAGCGCGTTTGATTCCTAAAGCCGGCATACTGGTAATGCTCCACAGGTTTAAAGGTGCTAATTCTGCTCAATGCAACGCAGCAAATGAATGTCAAGCACGTTACGTTGGTATGCCCTACGACAGCTAGATCTGTATTTGCACGCGCTTACATCGGGCTAGAGAGCAAAATATCCTGGTTTGTCTCGTGCTGTTGACACGATCGACACATTTGAGACGATGGTAAGTTTGAGTAACAGACCTTTTACTGGAGTGGTTCATGGTGCCGAACGAGCCAAGACGCGAACCAGCCTCAACAGCCATTGCTGTGGAATTTTTGAACGTTGGCTTTACGGCAGGCGGGCGATCGCTACTCTCAGGACTAAATTTCGCTATCCAGTCTGGTGAGGCACTGGTCTTGCTGGGTCGAAGCGGTTCGGGTAAAACCACCACGATGAAGCTAATCAATCGCTTGCTAACCCCCACGAGCGGCCAAGTTAGCGTTCAGGGCAAAGCGACGACCGAGTGGGATGTGATTCAACTGCGACGACAAATTGGTTACGTGATTCAGGAAACAGGGCTATTTCCTCACTTCACAATCGAGCGCAACGTCGGTTTAGTCCCTCATCTGCAAAACTGGCAGCCCAAACGCATTAAGGCGCGAGTGCATGAATTACTGGATCTGGTTGGGTTAGACCCAGCCCAGTTTGCCGATCGCTATCCCAATCAGCTTTCCGGTGGTCAACGGCAGCGCGTTGGGGTTGCCCGTGCCCTGGCTGCTGATCCGCCAATTCTGCTGATGGATGAACCGTTTGGTGCGCTTGACCCCATTACACGCCTGGAACTCCAGCAAGAATTTCGACGACTCCAGCAAGAATTGGGCAAAACCGTTGTCTTTGTCACCCATGACATTCAGGAAGCGTTTGTGCTGGCATCGCGCATTGGCCTGATGCAGGATGGAAGACTGGTGGTACTGGAAACGCCAGAGGCGTTTTTGCGATCGTCCGAACCAGAGGCGCAAACGTTTCTCAAGACCTTACGCACATTGGAACAAATTCAAGAACGATAAACTGAAGATGAAGCGACCCTTCTGCTAATGGAACCGACGATATGAACATTTCTCTTAAACCTGAGTATGAACAGTTTATTCAATCGCAAATCGATACTGGAAACTATACCAGTGCCGATGAGATTATCAACGAAGCGTTTAAACTCTTATTGGAGCGAGAACGTAAATTAGCAGAACTGCGGCAAAAGGTTGCTCTAGGCACTGAACAAATTGCCAAAGGTCAAGTGACTGATGGCGAAGCTGTATTTGCCAGAATGCAAGCAAAGATCAATCGAATTGCTGACTCCGAAGCATGAGTAGCTACGCATTTTCACAAGAAGCAGTTCAAGATCTTGATGAAATCTGTGAGTACATTGCTTACCGCGATTCCAGATCAGCAAGCCAATTTTTTGATAATCTTCGTCAGAAATGTAAGCTGGTAGCAAACTTTCCAAATATGGGTAAATCCTATAAACAGTTGTCTTCAGGTTTAAGAGGATTTACAGTCGATGACTATCTCGTTTTGTATTATCCCAACGATGATGGCATTGTCATTGCTCGTGTGGTTAGCGGTTATCGAGATCTGAAGTCCTTGTTTGATGATTTGGCATGAATAATTTCTTCCTCGTTCGCTATACGCCAGAAATTTTGCAGCGTACAGGCGAGCATCTGTATCTGGTGGCGATCGCCATTCTCATTGCAACGACGATCGGCATTCCGTTGGGGATTCTCATCACTCGCAAGCCCGCGCTTCGTCAAACTGTACTGGGCACGGCGAATATTCTGCAAATTATTCCCAGTCTGGCGTTGTTTGGGCTGTTGGTGACGGTGCCGCCCGTGTTGGGTGGGGGCATCGGTGATAAGCCCGCAATTATTGCCCTCACGGTTTACTCCTTTCTACCTATCATTCGCGGCACCTACACAGGCATCATGAGTGTCGATCCAGCGATTCGGGAGGCGGGGCGTGGCATGGGCATGACGGACTGGCAGTTGTTGTCGCAGGTGGAAATGCCACTGGCATTGGGTGTCATTCTGTCAGGTATTCGAGTGGCAACGGTGATTGCGATCGGCACGGCAACCATTGCGACAGCAATCGGGGCAGGTGGCTTAGGCAATTTCATCTTTCGGGGCATTTCGTCTCTCAATAATCAACTGGTTTTGGCGGGTGTTATTCCCGCTGCGGTGCTGGCGCTGCTGGCGGATCTGGGCATTGGTTGGCTAGAGCATCGCCTGACGCGACGGGGAGGCAAACCTGCATGAGAGTCCCAGCCTTTATTCAATCAATAAGCCGCAGTGTGATGAATGGGGGGATGGGGTACAGGGTGTGGGGTGTAGTGAAGACAGAGAAAACCCGCTATAAATCCCTGCTGGTATCGCTTCTCATGGCGATCGTGCTGGTGACGACGATCGCAAGCTGTAGCGCCAATCATTCTGGCAGCAGTAGTCGTGGCGACATTGTCATTGGGGCGAAAGCGTTTACCGAGCAAGATATTTTGGGCGAACTGCTGGCACAGCAGATTGAGGCAAAAACGGGCTTAAAGGTGGTACGTCGCTTGCAGCTTGGCGATACGCTCGTTTGCCATAATGCCTTGCTGTCGGGTCAGATTGACCTCTACCCCGAATATACGGGCACGGCCTTTTCCACGATTCTCAAGCAGAAGACGATCAGCGATGTGGGCGCAGTTTACCGTCAGGTCAAAGCAGACTACGCCAAGCAGTTCAACCTGGCTGTGATGCCACCGCTCGGCTTTCAGAATACGTTTGCGATGATTGTGCGGGGTGAGATGGCGCGATCGCTCAACCTTAAAACGCTCTCGCAAGCGGCACCCTATGTCCCGCAGTGGCAGGCTGGCTTCGGCTATGAGTTTACCGAACGCCAGGAGTACGCCAACATGGTCAAAACCTACGATTTTAAGTTCACCAAAGCGCCGCGCTTGCTGAATCTAGGGCTGCTCTACCGGGCGTTGCTCCAAAAACAAGTGGATCTGGTGGCAGGTAACTCAACCGATGGGCAAATTACCCGATCGGATTTCGTGATTCTTGAAGACGATCGTCACGCCTTTCCCCCCTATGAAGCCGCTGCGATCGTCCGTGAAGCCACGCTGCAAAAATACCCCAAGGTGCGGGAAGCCCTGGAGCAACTCGCTGGCAAAATTTCTCCCGATGAAATGCAGCACTTGAACTATTTGGTGGATGGTGAATTGCGCGATATCAAAGACGTTGTGCAGGCATTTCGCCAGTCCAAAAATCTCTGAGACTTAAAAATCTCTGCAGCCTAAAAATTCGCACAACCGAACTTGCAACGGAGATGGGGCAAAGAAACCTTTAGAATGGCAACAGTGCGTTTATCCTCCTTCCAGTTTTTGTTCTTCTTGACCTATGCCAACGATCGAGCGCAAAGCAATTCTGCTGGACTTTGAAAAGCCGCTTGCCGACCTGGAAGCACGAATTTTCCAGATTCGTGAACTTGCAGAAGAAAATGATGTCGATGTATCTGATGAGATTCGTCAGCTAGAGGCACGCGCTGTGCAACTTCGTCACGAAATTTTCAGTGGGCTATCCCCATCGCAACGGCTGCAAGTCGCGCGGCATCCCCGTCGCCCCAGCACGTTGGACTATATCCAGTCCATCAGCGATGAGTGGATGGAGCTACATGGCGATCGGGGCGGCTTTGACGATCCTGCTGTTGTAGGCGGGGTGGCTCGACTGGATGGTCGTCCCGTTGTCATGCTGGGACAACAAAAAGGTCGAGACACCAAAGACAACATTACGCGCAATTTTGGCATGGCCTCTCCGGGTGGGTATCGCAAAGCAATTCGACTCATGGAGCATGCCGATCGCTTTGGGATGCCGATTTTGACCTTTATTGATACCCCTGCTGCTTGGCCTGGCCTGGACGCAGAAGCCTTTGGTCAGGGGGAGGCAATTGCCTACAACCTGCGGGAAATGTTCCGGTTTGATGTCCCTATTATCTGCACAGTGATTGGGGAAGGTGGGTCAGGTGGTGCGCTGGGCATTGGCGTGGGCGATCGTCTGTTGATGTTTGAGCATTCCGTCTACAGCGTTGCCCCCCCAGAGGCGTGTGCGGCGATTCTCTGGCGGGATGGCAGCAAAGCGCAACAGGCCGCCGAGGCCCTAAAAATTACGGCTCCAGATCTGAAGCAGCTTGGCATTATTGACGAAATTCTACCGGAACCAGTCGGAGCGGCTCATGCAGACCCGGTTAAGACGATCGAGATTCTTAGAGAAGCCTTGCTGCGACATCTTGGTGAACTTGACCAGATGACCAGCCAACAGCGACGTGACTTGAGGTACCAGAAATTCCGGGCGATCGGTGTTTTTAGCGAACATTCTGTTTGAGCTTTACTGTCAGCTATGGCCCTGGCAGATCTATCTCAAAAAACCTCAAGCCATCACAACGTCCTTCATGCGGGCGATCGATGGGGCAAGTTTTAGCTTTTGAAGCAGGAGTGATATAATAGTTTGTAACAATTGTTTATATTTCTGCAACGGCTTTTGATACTTGGGCGGAAGCTGCGCCCCTTATCTCTAGCCTCTTGTTTCTAAACAGGTGCCCGTTTCGGTTTTGCGACGGGCATTTGCATGCGTCAACGCTAAAGTCTCTACCCAATCACGCGGCTGCACCCGCAATCTATGTCTTTGCTTTAGTGTTCCAGTCTTGCCAACGTTGGTTTTGATCATCTCTTTTCTCATGTCTGGTTCAGCTTGGGCTGCTAGATTCATCAAACTTGGCGGTAAGAGCTTCATTGTTCAGATTCTCTACACTCTAGGCGTTAGGACGTTAAGACTGTTTCATGACTTCTCAAACCGAACAGTATGCCCTCATCACGGGGGCCAGTAGCGGCATTGGCAGAGCAACTGCGTTAGCGTTTGCTCAAGCAGGGATTCATCTTGCTCTGGTCAGTCGCACGCAGGCAAAATTGGACGTTGTTGCTGCCGAGGTTGCTTCACATGGGGTCAAAGTGGGATGTTATCCCATTGATTTGCTGCATGTGGAGGATGTACGCGAGAAAATTGGCGCGATCGCCGATCAGGTTGGTTCCATCAATATCCTGGTCAACAATGCAGGGATGGGCTATACAGGAACGCTTGCCAATACCCCTCTGGCTGATTGGCAGCAGGTCTTAACGTTGAACCTGACTAGCGTTTTTCAGTGCATTCAAGGCATTTTGCCCACGATGCGTCAACACCAGCAGGGAACCATTATCAATGTCTCGTCGATCGCGGGACAGCAGGTTTTTCCAGAATGGGGCGCTTACTGCGTGAGCAAATTCGGTCTGGTAGCGTTGTCCAAAACGCTTGCGGCTGAAGAGCGCCAGCACGGTATTCGGGTGGTCACGATCGCGCCAGGTTCGGTGAATACCCCCATTTGGGATACCGACACCGTGCATGCCGATTTCGATCGGTCAGCCATGTTGACGCCAGAAACGGTTGCTCAGGCGATTCTTTACACAGCTTTGTTACCTCAAAGCGCGGTTGTTGAAGAGCTGACTTTAATGCCAAATGCGGGAACATTCTAGGTTGCTCTGATTGCCTTTCAGTTTCGCAACTCTGGTTCTCGCGCACCTCTGGCGTTACCTGCTCAACGACACACGCTTGTTTTCACTTGTCACATTATTAACCCTTGACTCACCATGACTATTGCTTCTTCTCACGGTTCTAATGGTTCTGAATCTGCTAATCCCAAAGCTCAGAAATTGGTTGTTCGTCCCGATCGCAACACCCTCAGCGATGGACAAGAGCCGAAACTGAAAACCCCACCTGAAAACCTCCAGGACGACATGATGGAGGCTGTGAGAACCATTCTTCTTGGAGTTGGTGAAGACCCAGAACGCGAAGGGCTACTCAAAACACCGAAGCGAGTTGCCGAAGCGATGCGCTTTCTCACCAGCGGCTACCAACAATCGCTTGAAGAACTGGTCAATGGGGCCATCTTTGACGAAGGGCACAACGAAATGGTGCTGGTGCGAGACATCAATGCGTTTAGTCTCTGCGAACACCACATGCTGCCGTTTATGGGTAAGGTGCATGTGGCTTATATTCCTAACGACAAAGTTGTGGGCCTCAGCAAACTTGCTCGCATTGTGGAGATGTACTCCCGTCGTTTGCAGGTGCAAGAGCGCCTGACACGCCAGATTGCCGAAGCCGTTCAAACCATTCTGGAGCCCAGAGGGGTTGCGGTTGTGATGGAAGCATCCCATATGTGCATGGTGATGCGGGGTGTACAAAAGCCGGGTTCCTGGACAGTGACCAGCGCGATGGTGGGTGTTTTTCAAGAAGATCAAAGAACCCGCGAAGAGTTTTTGAACTTGATTCGTCACCAACCGTCTTGGTAAACGTCCTTTAGTCAAAAGGCTTGACGGGGACAACTTTGCTGGTTTGATGACATGAATGCTGTTCGTCCAGAGGCGTATGACTCACTCCGGGCGAGCAGCTTTTGTTTATTAACTGGTCTGGGCAATCAGAATGACGGGCTGCTTTTTGTCCCAACCCCACACAGCCATTCAACTACGACTGCATGGTAGCAGCCAGCACCGCAATGACATCTGCGTGAGCGAGTACAACATCGGGATTGCTTTGAAAAGCGGCATCGTATTTCATCGCAAATGAGGTGCCTGCGACATCGGGTGTCAGTAAGGCGCGAACATCGGCTAAGAAAGCGGCGATCGCCTCTGCTGTAGCAGGTTCATCGGCATCGAGCAATTCATCAATTTGGACAATGATTTCCGAGAGTTGGTGCAACCAGGCGAATTGCTCATGACCAATCAACAATTGCAGCAGTTGGCCTTTAGAAACTTTGCCTTGCTGTTGCTCATAGGAGCTTTGCTCCATTTCCATCAGCAATTTATGTAAGCGCAGTAATTTAAGGCGTAGCTCGTTCAACTGCTGATGTTGTTTGATGCGTTGTTGCAATGGATCAGACATGAATCGTTCCCATTCTTCCGTTGTGGTCATTTGAGGCTGGGGTGCTTCTCGTTTGCTCAAACGATCGCCCCAGCGTTGGCACTATTTCTATGCTACTCCTCACCGATAATGGCGCTGCGATCAAGCAGGAGTAAATCCCGCAGACTGTCAGTATCTAATTCGGTCAACCAGTTTTCACCTGTGCCGATGACGTTTTCAGCCAGTGCCTTTTTACTTTCGATGAGTTCGTGGACTTTCTCCTCTAGCGTGCCGTTGCAGACAAACTTATGGACTTGCACGTTGCGCGTTTGACCAATGCGGAAGACCCGATCGGTCGCTTGATTTTCTACCGCCGGATTCCACCAGCGATCGAAGTGAAAGACGTGATTGGCACGGGTCAGGTTTAAGCCAACGCCGCCTGCCTTCAGCGACAGGATGAAAATACGCGGTCCCTGCGGATCATGCTGGAAGCGATCGACCATTTCTTCACGCTGTTTCTTCGAGGTGCTGCCGTAGAGAAACAAAGTCTCGCGTCCCAGTTGCCGTTCCAGATGCGCTTTCAGCAGTTTGCCCCACTCGGCGAATTGGGTAAAAATCAGGGCACGATCGCCTTCTGCTACCACTTCTTCGAGCATTTCTTCTAACCGCTGAAGCTTGCCAGAACGGGACAAAAAGGCTGAAGTCTGGAGGCCAAGGGCTAAGTTAGCATCACTATTTTTAGCCTTTATCCTTGAGCCTTTATCCTTTTCCTCTCCGCCTTCATCCTTTAAGAAGAGTGCTGGATGATTGCAAATCTGCTTCAGCTTGACCAATAGCGCGAGAATAATCCCTTTGCGTTGGATGCCTTCAGCCGCTTCAATTTCGGCTAGGGAACGATCGACGGTGTGCTGGTAAAGCGAGGCTTGCTCGGAGGAGAGACCACAGAAGACGGTCATTTCTTGCTTGTCGGGCAAGTCTTGAATGATATCGCGATCGGTTTTGAGGCGACGGAGCAGGAAGGGTTGGACGAGTGATCGTAGGGTTTGCAACGAAGCGGTATCGCCGTAGCGCTCGATCGGAGTCGCAAAGCGGCGTTGGAAGAAGTTTTTGGGACCCAGATAGCCCGGATTGAGAAAATCGAGAATCGACCAGAGTTCCGATAGGCGATTTTCGACTGGAGTGCCCGTTAACGCAATGCGAAACTGCGCATCAAGCTGCCGCACCGCTTGAGACTGTTTGGCATCGGGATTTTTGATATTCTGCGCTTCGTCCAGCACGACCCCTTGCCATGCAATGCTTTGCAAGTCCTTCAAATCGCGATGGATCAGCGCATAGCTTGTGATGACCAGATCCTTGCCCTGCACAGCTTTAGCAAAGGCTTTGCCCTGAGGACGCTTGTCCCCGTGGTACAGGAAGGCGTTTAAGGTGGGACCAAACTTTTTCACCTCACGCTCCCAGTTACCCAAGACAGAGGTTGGGCAGACAAGCAGGGTAGGTTGCTCCAGCGTTTTTTGCTCTTTGAGGTGCAGCAGAAAGGCAATAAGCTGAATGGTTTTGCCCAAGCCCATATCATCGGCAAGGCAGGCCCCTAAGCCCCATTGTTCCAGAAAGGCCAGCCAGCCAACTCCGCGCGACTGGTAGGGACGCAGGACACCCCGAAAGTTTTTGGGCGTGGGCAGAGCCTCAATTTGCCGATTGCCGCTGAGGGTTGTAATGAGGTCTTGCAGCGGACCGGAAGCCTCGAAGCTAACGACGGGCAGTTTTTCGATCGTCTGCGTATCGCCTGTACTGATCCGTAATGCATCTTCAAGCGACAGCGAGGTTTGATCTTTGCGGCTGGCAAAAAAGGTTTGTGCTGCGCGAATATCTTGGGGTCGCAGTTCGACCCATTCGCCGTTGATTTCGACCAGTGGTGCGTTGAGAGCAACCAGGCGATCGAACTCTGCTTTGGACAAGCTTTGACCGCCAATGGACAACTCCCACCGAAAGTTGAGCAAGCTTTGCAACCCCAGGCGTACTTGCCCTTTGTTGAGCTTTGCCGACTGCGCTTGAATTTTAAGCCCCAAACGGCTTGCCCATCCACCCTGATTCGCCAAACTGGGCGGCAGCACCACGCCAAGCCCACTATCCTGCAAGCGCCAGGTGACGGTCTTCAAAAACTCGTAGGCTTGTTGGGCGGTGAGTGAACAATATTGCGGTCGGGGTGCTTGCAAGCTAGGCTCGATCGGCGCATAGAGGCGAGAGGCTAGCCCCAATCCCATCAGCAGCGTTTCTTGGGGACGATTGATCGTCCGCCCCTGATAATGCAACTGCTCAACCGGATTGCTCCAAACAGTCGGCGCACTGATCAGAAAGGTTGCATCATCCGCTGCCTGCAAGAAATATTCCAGTGACCACTGGGCTTGCCCTGGTTGAGGCGGATGCAAGTACAGACACGCACGAAATAAGTTCGGTTGCACCCCTTGGTACTGTAATGGCGCGACCCAGGTTTCCAGAGCTTTTTTGAGCGCTTCTAGACCAGAGCGATTCATCATGGTTGCTTCGTGCCCTAAAGCCTGTAGCCATTCGCGTATCGGGGACACGATCGCGGTTGGCTTAGAGCTTCCTGGAGCCACTTTTTCGGTCAACGCAGGTAATGGCTGCTGCTGAGCCGTCAACCGAATTTGAGCATCCACCAGGCTGCTGAGAAACGCTTGGAGGAGATTTTGGGGGGTGGCAGGAAGTGGAAGGAAGAGTGGGGAGTGGGGAGTGGGGAGTGGGGAGTGGGGAGTGAAGGCACTGTCCTGATCAGCATGATCGTCAATCTCCTCCTGCTTCCCCTGCCTCCCTTGCTTCCCCTGCTCCCCCTGCGTCTCTTGCGCATACAGCCGACACGCAACGGGCATGCGATCGACAAAATGCTTCCACCGCACCTGATCGACTGCACTATCCAGCAATGGCTGCCAGCGTGCTAAGGAAAGCCCCTCTCCTTTCTCCAGTCCTGGCAAAAACTTCGATCGCGCCAGCAGATCCAGACTCCAGCGAGCAGTATGTGACCAGAACCGTAGATCACCACTGAGAAAGGAGTCTTCTGCTTGAATGGTGCCCAGGGGAAGCGAATTAAGGAAGGTAAAAGCGGCGATCGGATCGAGGCACAACCCCTCCACAGACCAGGGGTAGAGAAAACGCTCTGGAGTCTCCGTGTTCTCGTTCACAGAATCTTCGACGACCGCTGAGTGATGGGGCACGATCGTGCCTGCGGGCAACTCTAACTCACCTTCTGTGAGGTAGGAGGGAATGGCGAGCGAGTGTGTTTGCCAGATCCCCGGTAGTTCAGTTTGGCTTGGAGATGGTTCTTTGGAGGCGCGTGACCGTTTTGCTTTTGCTCCAGCCATCGCTACAGGAGCCTCTGCTGGTTCGAGTAGAACGGGCGGCAACCGAAGCAGCCCAGCTTCATGACGCGATCGCAGCGATGCCAACAGTTCGATCGGCGTCATCGCAAAAGGGTGACGCTGTACGGGGGCATCCAGTCGGTCTATCCCAGTGTGCAGCATGTCTGGCTCAATTCTGCGCCATACCTCTCCCCAGATGAAAAGATATCCCGTTGGTGACGGTGTTGCCTCACTTAAGAAGCCTTTTGTGTCCTGCGGTTCAGCTTGTAAAGGAGGAAGGATCCAGCTACCGTGTAAAATTGCCATGCGCGTTAATCGAACTTCAGACTGTGCTGAAATGAACCGTTGAATCTTAAGAAGGTGATTGCAAACAAGTCTGCAAACATAGTGAAGGGCGATCGAACAAAACGGCAGGAACTCTGAGTAACGAATCGGTTATAAACAAAGCTTTAATCAAAACCAGTATGCCCGACGTTTAACCAGGTTTGCAGTCACTCCAGGTTTCGAGCAGAAGCTCTGAGTTGCTGCTTGGTCGCGATTTGCAGCATCGCCATTCACCCGTAATGAACGTATTCAAGCACTACAAAAAAGGCAACATCACACAAACTCAACTTGATTTTGATGCAAGATTGACGACTAAAAAGCAAAGAGAACAACGCTTTTAATTTCGCCAAGCGCCAAAATCGATCGCTGAATGCATCGGTTAAAGCGCCTCTTTATCTACACATTTCATTACAAAGCTGATTCATTACAAAGCCACTGATATGTAGAGCATGAGTACGCAAAAAATCCGGTCATCAGCAAATGCCTGAAAGTTCTTTACTTCGAGCATAGCTGCCGCGATCGGAACTGCATAATGCCTCTTATTGTACAGCCTGAAACCTGAAGTGTGGGTACAGAAGTTACTTTTGGTTCCGGTCGCGCCGAGTACTTGGGTCTAATACATGCTGAGTGCCTCAAACACTCTTGGCTCATTGCTTTCAGCTTTCAGCTTTCAAGCGTTATCGCACCACTTTTTAATCTTTTTTAATATTTTGAATGGCTCATTCTTGACGATCGCAGGCATTCAAGCCGTATCTGAATATCAATGCTACGATTGCGAAAGAAAACAAAAAGAGCGATAGAGAAGGATAACACACTACATGAAAGAATTTGAGAAGTCGATATCCTTTGATGGTAGGGATATTCGGCTGAAGGTTGGTTTGCTCGCGCCACAGGCAGGAGGAACCGTCCTCATTGAATCAGAAGACACTGCTGTTTTAGTGACTGCTACCCGTGCCGCCGGACGAGAAGGCATTGACTTCCTCCCGCTGCTGGTGGATTACGAAGAGCGTTTGTATGCGGCTGGACGCATCCCTGGAGGGTTTCTGCGCCGTGAGGGTCGCCCTCCGGAGCGCGCCACGTTGACGAGCCGTTTGATCGATCGTCCCCTGCGTCCCCTGTTTCCCGGTTGGCTGCGGGATGATATTCAGGTGGTTGCCACCACCATGTCAATGGACGATCGTGTGCCACCCGATGTCCTGGCTGTGACGGGTGCTTCGATCGCGGTTTTACTCGCAAAGCTACCCTTTAACGGACCAATGGCTGCCGTGCGTGTGGGCTTGGTGGGCGATGATTTTGTCATCAACCCAACGTTCAGCGAAATTGAAGCCGGTGATTTGGATCTCGTCGTTGCCGGTACACCCGACGGTGTGATTATGGTCGAAGCGGGCGCGAACCAGCTCCCCGAGCAAGACATTATCGAAGCGATCGACTTTGGCTACGAAGCCGTACGCGATTTGATTCAGGCACAGTTAGACTTGCTGCAAGAGCTAGGGATTGAGCAGGTTAAAGAAGCCCCTCCCGAAGTGGATCAAACGCTCGAAAACTTTATTAAAGACCGCGTCACTCAGCCGGTGAAAGAGGTGCTGGGTCGCTTTGAGAAAGATAAAAACGTGCGTGATGCGGCGTTAGATGAAATCAAGGCCTCTGTCGTGGCTGCGATCGCCGAGCTTCCCGATGAAGACCCCGTCAAAGTTGCCGCTGCTGCCGCACCAAAAGCCCTCAGCAATACCTTCAAGGATGTCACCAAAACCCTGATGCGTCGTCAGGTGATTGAAGATAAGGTGCGCGTAGACGGCCGCAAGCTGGATGAAGTCCGCCCGATTTCGTGCCGAGTGGGTGTGTTGCCGCCGCGCGTGCATGGCAGTGGTCTGTTCAATCGGGGATTGACTCAAGTACTGTCTGTTGTCACCTTGGGTACGCCCGGTGATGCCCAGGAAATGGATGATTTGCATCCCGATGAGAAGAAGCGCTACCTGCATCACTACAACTTCCCGCCCTATTCTGTTGGTGAAACGCGTCCGATGCGATCGCCCGGACGCCGCGAAGTGGGGCACGGTGCTTTGGCAGAACGTGCGCTCGTTCCTGTTTTGCCCAAAAAAGAAGACTTCCCCTATGTGCTGCGGGTTGTCTCTGAAGTGCTGTCGTCTAACGGTTCCACCTCGATGGGGTCGGTCTCTGGCTCTACTCTGGCGTTGATGGATGCTGGCGTTCCCATCACCAAGCCTGTAAGCGGTGCGGCAATGGGCTTAATTAAGGAAGGCGATGAGATTCGCATCCTGACGGATATTCAGGGGATTGAAGACTTCCTTGGCGATATGGACTTCAAAGTGGCAGGGACGGATAGTGGCATCACGGCGCTCCAGCTTGATATGAAGCTCAACGGTCTACCACTGGCGGTCATTGCTCAGGCGATTAACGAAGCCAAGCCTGCTCGACTGCACATTCTGTCGAAGATGCTGGAAGCCATCAACCAGCCGCGTACCGAGATGTCACCGTTTGCGCCGCGCCTGCTGACGATTAAGATCGACCCTGAAATGATCGGCATGATCATTGGTCCTGGTGGGAAGACCATCAAGGGCATTACCGAAGAAACGGGAGCCAAAATTGACATCGAGGATACGGGCATTGTCACGATTTCCTCGGTTGATGGTGAAGCGGCGAAAAAGGCACGCGGCATTATTCAGGGCATGACACGCAAGCTCAACCAGGGGGATGTGTATGCCGGTAAGGTGACGCGGATTATCCCGATCGGTGCTTTTGTGGAGTTCCTTCCCGGCAAGGAAGGCATGATCCACATCTCTCAACTGGCAGACTACCGTGTAGGCAAGGTGGAAGATGAAGTGACGCTTGGCGATGAGGTGATCGTCAAAGTGCGCGAAATTGATAGCCGGGGACGGGTCAACCTGACACGGTTGGGCATTCACCCCGATGAAGCCGCCGCTGCCCGTGAAGCCGCCACTGTAAGCTAAGGCCACCCGAAAGGATCTTGGTAAAAAATCATGAGTGGTGAGTAGAGACGTTCTAACCGAGCGTCTCTACTTTTTTGGGACCTTTTCTGGCTCGGCAAAACTCGCGACCTAAACGTTCAGCAAGCCTGATTCCACACAAAAAACCCCAGCATCACTGATAGACGCTGGAGCTTGTACTATTGCGTGAGCCAACAAGAACGACGATCGTCCAACGGCCAACTATGGATTTGCGTAGAAATCGTTGCTAACAGTCAGACGTAAATCGGCAGAAGGATCAATCAAAATCACGTTTTGGGGTGTCTGCTGTTGGGGAGTCGCTTGCCCACCTGTCGCACCAGCCAGAATCGTACCGAGATCAATCTTTTGTCCCAAAATGGTTGCCAGCACTGCACTTGTTGCCGCAGAGGTTGCTGCATCTTTAAGCGTGCCAGGATTGGTGTTTTGGGTCACGGGTTGCCCACTCACGACCTGCGATCTCGCACTGAACGGATAGGATTGATTGCCGATCGTCACTCGTTGCGCGATGAACTGCGTGCCCAGAACTTGACCATTGCTGGTGACTGGAATCAATTGTCCCACAATGTCGCTGTCTCTCGGCACCACAACCTGCCCTTGCGGATTCTTGAGGTCATCCACTACTCGTAACGTCAGGTTATTGATGGTTTCGCCCGGAGTCACCACAATTTTTTGTGAACCGAGGTAGCGGATGTTAAACGAGGTTCCTTGAGGCACCAGATAACGCGGATTCAGCGCCGTTTGGGGAGTTGTTGGGGTCGGAGTGCTGCCTGTGGTCGGAGTGCTGCCGTTGAGTCGAGCAATGTAGTTGTTTGCGCCTTCGCTGGTGGCGATCGGTGGCAGTTTACCTTGATTCACCAACGTCTGATAGATGTAAGCAGCCACATCCGCACGCGTTGCGGTTTCGTTTGGGTTGAGAAAGCTCACGTTCGGGTAATTGACGACCACATCTCGCTCGGCGGCAGCCGCAACGCCACTCTTCGCATAGGCAGGAATTTCGCCGCTGTCTCTAAATGTCGCCAGAGTATTGTCCGCTGGACGCGCAGGCGTAAAGTTCAAACCGCTAGAAAGGGCAACCAGAACCTGCACTTTGGGAATTTGCTGTTCGGGTTTGAACGCACCATCAGGATAGCCGCTCATAAAGCCCGTTTCGTACGCTTTGCCGATCGCCGTTGCGGCCCAGTACGTATTCGGCACATCTCCAAAGCCACGCGAGACACGTACGGCACTGTTGCTAAAGGCATTTTTGACGATCGCGGCAAACTGAGCGCGGGTTACGGGCGCATCGGGCTTGAACGTACCATCGGGGAAGCCTGCAATAATTTGCCGATCAGCCAACGTATCGATGAAGGGACGCGCCCAGTGAGAGCGGGTATCGGAAAAGTTGGCGGCACTTGCAGGAGCCGAAACGACAAAGGGTGCAATGGCACTGGTGGTCATCCCAACTGCGAGCAATACTGCACTTGCTGAAGACCAATGACGAACGTTAGACATAAAAAAACTCCGTAAACGCTGAAGCGATACTGACGAATGACACGTATGAGCGATAGCAAAAAATCATTTCTTCCTTAAGCGCTGATCAACACGCTCAAGAAAAATGGGTGATGCAACCGTAGCTTGCGTGTAATCTGATGACGCGGTTGTGATGACAAAGCCGTTAAAGGCTTATTAATCCCTGACCGCAACAATGTGACTTTGTTCCCAGGATGTTTGATTCGCCGCGATCGATCAGCCCTAACGTGCCCCAAACAAAGCAAAAAGCGACAATTCCTCAGTATCTACCACCCAAAATGCTGCAAAACTGCCCTTTACAGGAAGCCCGGTCTCACAATCTGGATTGAAGCTCGAATTTCATATCGGGTTGGTGTTGAATGAGTTGGCGTTCTAGGTTCACTGGAAAAAAGCGCGATCGCTCTCTCTGAAACTACCTACAGTGATTTTAATTTTCGGCAATGTTTGTTGTGAAATATACTTATTGTCCACTCTAGATATTGAGTTAGTAGATTTTATGCAAGCTAAGAGTAGCGTGTATATTGTGTCGTTAATTATGTTGAAGTTAAGCAACTGCTTTCTAATGTTGCTATTTCTGGTGAGACCTGAATTGACGATATATGCCAGCGGTGGCCCTAGTAATCCTTTAGAAATTCCAGTCGCAGACAGAGATTCATTAGATATACATCTCTTTATGTCAGTCGTGACCTTTATCCTCGCCTTAATCTCTGTGTATCTATCTTTTTTAGGTACAAGTTTGGCAAGAAGACTTTTTTTCAGAACTTGGCTGATTGTTTCAGTTGGCGAACTAATATTTTGTGGCTACCGCTTCCTTGAGTTTTACCAGTTAGCCTCATCGCTAGTACCTTGCGCAAATTACAGAGGTCAAAGCTTTGGATGCTATTAGCGCGAGGTCATACACTAAAGAATTGCACCAACGGGTGACTACGTCTCACCTTGCGATCGCCCACATCACGAACTGCATCAGTAATTAAAAACCCAACACCACGATCGATGTTGGGCTTCGTCTATTCAATGCGATCAGTAAAAACGGCGATCGCTGCTGTAAAATTCATTGAAGCTAGACATCATCACTTGCCCTATCTCACCTAATCGCGCAACAGGTTTTCAAAAGAGTATTTGCTAAGTACAGGACAAAAGTTGTAGGGATTGCACAAAGTCGGACTTATTAGCCACTGATGGATTGAGCACTAAGTGGCGCAAAAAATCGAGGCCGAAGCGAAACAAACTTTTGGCACGACGACCATGTTTTTTAAGCGCAATGGGCTGCCATTGCTGCAACCATAAACCCGTTCGCATCGCCCAACACAGAGCTAAGGTCAACAAAGCGAACAACTTACTCAAGCGCTCAGTCTCGGTAAAGTGAGTGGATTCCAAGCAGAAGCCGCGCGTTTTGAAGAGGCCAAACAACGTTTCGATGCCCCAGCGCAAGGCATAATCTTTGACCAAAGCCCGCGCCCCGACGGGCGCAATCACCACCAGTAGCTCCCCATCCTCAAGGCGCAGCGCTTCGATTGCCACTGGGTAGCCCCAGACCCGGCAAGTGCCTGTGAGGTGCTGGGCTTGCCCCACTTGCAGATGCGCAAACACGACCCGTGCCGCCAGCACTTTGCCATCGTGCTCAATCTGGTCAGTGCCGCGAATCCGTAAGCGAAAGGCTAAGGCGGGTTCAAGCAGGAGATAGCGCACCCAGGCTTGCCCGATGAATTCTCGGTCAGCACACAAGTAGTTGATGACCGCCGTGGGGAACCGTTTGGCAAAGGTCTCCATGAACCGCATCCGCTCGTCACTATTGACATGCCCTTGCTTGTCCAGCAGTCACCACAGCACGGGGAAGGCAACCCCTTCATGCACAATCCCTAAGGTCAGAATGTTGTACCAGTGAGTGCCAAATTTCCAGGTCGTGCGATCCAGGCTCAAGACCCAGCCACTTGGAATTTGCATCCAACTCACCACGAGGTTAGCCAGTTGTGGGTAATCGAGGTCAAATGCTCGAAAAAACCGCTGCAACCGTTTGTAGCTTGATTCGGGCAACGCCTTTCCACCAAAACCTAAACACAGTTCGCTCAAGTTCACCGTTTTGACTTTCAGCAGCGCTAACAGGAACAACGCCAGAAAGGAAAGCCTCGCACCATGCCAATTTAATTGCGCTTGGAGGACTTGCTTTAATTCGCTATATTGGCTCATAGGGTTTCTGATGAGTGTGGTAATTCTGATGAAACCCTACCCTGCTCCTCTTTTCAAGCTTTTTGTCCTGTACTGAGGAGTATTTGTTGTTCCAGCGGTAAACATTGAAATCACGACGATCGACGGTGAGAATGCGACCATGCTTTAAGTGTTCTGCTAAAACAACCAAAGAAGCATCTGCTAGATCCATTGGTAGGTCTGCATATTTCTCCATTAGTTCAAGCATGCGTACAATGTGCTGACGTTGCAGACTAAAGACGTCGAAAGTACCCTGACATAAATTGCTTAAAAATCTACATTGAGCTATGTTTCCTCCCGTTGCCAGCAGTAGATAACAAGTTTCTGTAACGACAGGATATGTAGTCATTAGTGGCTCATTGATTCTTTCTAACGTGCGAACAGCACGATCGTGGTACGAGTCATTCGCATTTGCAAGGGCAAAGAAAAAGCCCGTATCAACGATGATCATGCTTGGCTTGGATGACAGAGCGTAAAAGCGTTTTATAGTTGGTCTATAGGTTCGGCTCAGCCTGAATGCAACCCACAAAGCCAATCTCTTGCATCGCTTTGAGCGGTGTTTGAGACGTTGGTTGCAGTTGTTCGTAATAAAGGTCGATCGCAGCCTGCATGACTTCGCTTACATCCTGTTGTGTCTGCTGCTGAATGTAGGCAAGTTTATCTGCGCGATCGTCGTCTAGCAGCGTACTGATTTGCATCGTAAATTCTCAAGTGGCTTTATCCGCTAATTTAGCAAAATCTATTGGAACAAGCGATCGCTGCTGTGAATGGAAGCTAACCTAGCTGCGATCGCCCACTTCAAGGCTAAACAAATAAGCAAAAACCCAACACCACGATCGATGTTGGGCTTCGTCTATGCAATGCAATCGACAAACATCGCGATCGCACCAATTCTTCATCCTTTAGCCTTTAGCCTTCATCCTTTAGCCTTCCTCTCTACACCACCTCGCCCGTATGAATTCGGTGTTCCACCTCATCAAACCCATCAACCGCCGCTCGTTCAGTGTTCAACAGCGACACGATGATACCCACCGCAAATGACAGTGGAATCGTCACCAAGCCGGGATTCTTCAGGGGGAAGATAGCCGCTGAGTGCTTGAGAATGTCTACCTGGATGGTGGGTGACAGGTAAATGAGCAGCAGTGATGAAAGTGTGCCAACGACGATACTTGCCACTGCACCATTGGTTGTGAATCGTCGCCACAGCATCGATAGCAGCAATGCGGGAAAGTTTGCACTCGCCGCGATCGCAAACGCCAATCCCACCATGTACGCCACGTTCTGCCCCTTGAAGATGATGCCCAGGACGATCGCCAGCACACCCAGCAGCAGTGTCGCCACACGAGCCACCTTCAACTGTTCGGTTTCATCGGCATGGCTTCCGCGCACCACATTGACCCACAGGTCATGGGAGAGCGCTGCTGCTCCAGAAAGCGTCAATCCGGCAACCACTGCCAAAATCGTGGCAAAGGAAACGGCAGCAATGAAGCCCAGAAAAGCATCGCCACCCAACACTTCCGCCAGCATCGGGGCTGCCATGTTGCCACCCTTGTCGATCGCCTTGATGGGATCTTGCCCCACCAGCACCATTGCGCCAAAGCCGAGAATAAAAGTGAGCAGGTAGAAAATGCCGATAATCACCGTCGCATACATGACCGAGATCCGCGCTTCCTTCGCATTGGGCACCGTGTAGAAGCGCATGAGAATGTGCGGTAAGCCAGCCGTTCCCAACATCAGCGAGATGCCTAATGAAATGGCATCCAGTGGATCGGAGACCAGCTTGCCGGGAGCCAGAACCGTTGCGCCATATTTTACAGATGCCGCATCAAAGAGGGCGATCGGGTTAAAGCCAAACTTCGACAGCACAATGATGGCCAGCAGCAACGTACCCGCCATCAGCAGCACGGCTTTGATAATCTGCACCCAGGTTGTGGCAATCATGCCGCCGAAGATCACGTAGGCTAGCATCACACAGCCCACAATGACAACGGCCAGTTCATACTCCAGCCCAAACAGCAGCTTAATCAAATTGCCTGCACCCACCATTTGGGCAATCAAGTAAAAGCTCACCACGGCTAGAGTCCCGATCGCCGAGGCCACCCGCACAGGCTTTTGCTTCAGCCGATAGGCCACCACATCTGTAAAGGTATATTTGCCGAGATTACGGAGCGGTTCGGCAATGAGAAACATGACGATCGGCCAACCCACCAAAAAGCCGATGGAATAGATCAAACCATCGAAGCCATTTAACGACACTAAGCCTGCAATGCCCAAAAAACTGGCTGCACTCATGAAGTCACCCGATAGCGCCAGCCCATTCTGCCAACCGCTCACATTGCCGCCCGCTGCGTAATAATGCGCCGTGTTTTTGGTCTTCTGTGCGGCCCAATAGGTCACACCCAACGAAATGGCGATGAACAGAAAGAAAAAGACGATCGCCAGCGGATTAAACTGCCCAAGCGTTGTGTTCACTGTTCACCTGCCTGAATTTTTGCCAATTGGCGATCGTAGTAATTGTTTGCCCAGCGAATGTAGACATAAATCAACACCCACGCCGAAACGATGACTAAAGCTCCCAGCAAAATACCCAGCGAAAGCCCCGGTGCCAGCAATGATCCCAGCAGCGGTTTGTTGTAAGCAATGAGGAGAATGAACCCAAAGTAGATGACCATCATGGCAACGGTCAGCCAAAGGGACACCCGCCAACGTGTAGCCGCTAAGGCTGTCAACGCCCTCGCGCGACTTGTAGAGCGTTCCGTTTCGGAAGCGTCCATGTGCATTTGTTCCGTAGGATTAGCCACATCATCTTATGAAAAAGCGTTCAGGCAGGGCTGTTAATTTCCGTAAACCTTGCTGTTAGACCGCTTTTATGCCGTTTCTATATGAGGTTAACCGCTACTCGATTGGGAACACATCCTTAAACAACCGTCGAATGGTTTCTCTTGCCGCACTAAAGCCACCATCAAAGTAGATCGCACCGATGACCGCTTCCAAACTTTCGGCAAGCACGTAAGGCTGCTCATACGCCCGTTGCTGCTTTTCGCCTACGCCCATCTTGAGCACATAACCAATGCCTAGTGCCAAACTAATTTTTGCCAGATTTTCTTCACGCTCTAGCTCAATTTTTCTCACTGTAATATCCTGCCGCGTGGCGGAACCTGCCCGAATCAACAGCTCTGTCAGCACTGTTTTCAGGACGGCATCGCCCAAGGTGCGGTAAATTTCCTGGTCTTCGCAGTCTTGATTTTTTTGGCGTTGCTCTAGCGCATACGCTTTGCGGGTCAACGCGCGTGTCAGAATGCGCTTATCGAAAAAGAAATAACCAAGCTGTTCTTCGAGGGCGGTGGACATGGTGGTTGAAAGGCAGAGGGCAGGAGGCAGAAGGCAGAAGGCGAAGGCGGCAAGGGAAGCCGAGCAGGCAGTGGAGGCAAGGGAAGCAGAGGAGGCAGGGGAGGCTTGAGTTGATTGCCTCCTAATTTCTAACTCCTTCTGATAACTAACAACTAACAACTGAATTCAACTCAAAACTCAGAACTCAAAACTCAGAACTCAAAACTCAGAACTCAAAACTAACTTTCCCCTTATGCTTCACGGCTTTATTCCACCCGATCGCTTCTTTGCTTACCTTACCTGGACGGAGATTGAAGCCATGCCGGATAAGGGCAATGTGGTGATTCTCCAGTCGGTGGGGGCGATCGAGCAGCATGGACCACACTTACCGTTAGCAGTCGATGCGGCGATCGGGCAGGCTGTTCTGGGCAAAGCGTTGCAGCAACTATCGGCTAGTATTCCCGCTTATGCGTTGCCATCACTGTACTATGGCAAATCAAATGAACATTGGCACTTTCCGGGGACGATTACGTTAAGTGTGCAAACGCTCATTGCAACCCTGATGGAAGTGGGCGACAGCATCTATCGGGCAGGTTTTCGTAAGCTGGCGTTTGTGAACTCTCACGGTGGACAACCGCAAGTGATCGAAATGGTGGCACGGGATTTGCACCAGCGCTACGAGGATTTTGTGGTATTGCCGCTATTTACGTGGCGGGTGCCCAATGTGGCAAACAGTTTACTCACGGAGAAGGAACAGGAGCTAGGCATCCATGCGGGCGATGCAGAAACGAGTCTGCTGCTGTCGATTTTGCCGGAGCAGGTGAAGATGGAGCGGGCGATCGCAGAGTATCCCCACGGAATACCCGACGATAGCTTGCTGAGTATGGAGGGAAGGCTGCCATTTGCCTGGATGACGCGAGATCTCAGCAAAAGCGGCGTTTTGGGCGATCCAACCACGGCCACGAAGGAGAAGGGCGATCGCATCCTGGCATCCCTTGCGGATGGCTGGGTCCAGACGATTCAAGACATCTACAAATTTCAGCAACCGCAGGCGTGGAAGGAGTTATGAGTGTTGAGTTTCGAGTGTTGAGTTAAGAAAATCAAGTCAACACGTTTATTCAAACAGTCGAAAGTAGGGGTACTGGACGGGTGCGCCCGGTTCCTTATCGAGATCAAAGTTGATCACATCCCAGCAGGGATCATCTTTGGGATCGGGACTAAATTCGACTGGCAACCCGTACAAGCGGGGACGCTGGGTGTCGGACTGTCCACGCCAGGGAGTGCTGCGTTCTAGATAGGTGCTGACCAAATCTTTATAACGCTGGGCGATGATCACCCGCGTTGCTCGATAGCCTTGTGTGTAGAGGCGATCGAGCGCTTCGTGAATTTCAAACCGAATGCCATCCGGATGGGTATGCTGCCGATACCATTCGTTTTCCCATCGCCGCCAATGCCGTCCCGACTGAAGATGCACCAACTCGCCTGTTTTGGGGTCTGATTCAAAGGCACCGTGTCGCTGGCACAAGTAAGTATCTGTGAGCGTCAATGCCGGGATTGTTTGACGGCAGTGGGGGCACTGAATCTCCGGACCAAAGATGGGGTATTGCAAGCCAAGGTTAGTCATCAAGAGCGGGGTTGCCTGTTCATGTGCGTCACTGCCAGTGGCTTTATTATACTCGTTAGGTCTTACCCTCCCCCATAAGCAATTCCACGTTATTTATTTGTGATACACCGTGACAAATGAACTGCAATCCCACCCCTCTTTTTGGACGCTACCCGATCGCTCCCAGGCTGCTTTTGTTGCTGCAAACGCTACGGTGATTGGGCATGTCACGATCGCCGTTGGAGCCAGTATTTGGTATGGCGCGGTGGTGCGTGGCGATGTGGAGCAAATCGTAATTGGTGAGAATACAAACGTCCAGGATGGCGCAGTTTTGCATGGCGATCCGGGTAAGCCAACGGTGCTGGAAGACCACGTGACGATCGGGCATCGTGCGGTTGTTCACAGTGCCTATATTGAGCGCGGCTGTTTGATTGGCATTGGTGCGGTGGTGCTGGATGGCGTGCGGGTTGGCACAGGCAGCATTGTGGGTGCAGGAGCGGTTGTCACCAAAAATGTCCCGGCGCGATCGCTGGTTGTTGGTATCCCTGGCAAAGTTTTGCGGCAGCTATCGGAGGCAGAGGCAGAGGATCTCATTGACCATGCTAAGCGGTACAACCAGTTAGCGCTGGTTCATGCAGGCAAGGGCACAAACCTGGGCTTTGAGGGCGGATTTTCAACGGAGGACTAGGAAAAGTTGACCGTTTGGGTTAAAAATAAGAATATGAGAATCATTCAAAAATCTTTAAATTGAGAGGCTCTGAACATGGACTTTGATCTACGCATTCTTGTCGTTCTACTTCCTTTAGCGGCTGCTGGCGGTTGGGCTGTGTTCAACATTGGTCAGGCTGCTCTTAAGCAGTTCCAGACGTTCAACTCCAAATAGCTTCGGTTCCTTTTGATCAACGCGATCGTCTTCTAAACAGGGCGATCGCGTTTGTTTTTAGGAAAGGGTGGGGATGTTACCGCAGAGACGCAGAGGCGCGGAGGAATGAGACGTTTTGAGGTCGTTTTTTTAACTCATCCTTCATCCCTCCCCATCAGGCTTCAAGTTAGAGAAGATGGTTGTCCAATGAGTAGAGCCATCGGTGTCTTCGGCTTTCACTTCAAAGGTGACGTTGCAGGCAGATGGTTGTTCGATCGCATGGATGCAAAGGGCAGCAACATCGTCACGGCTAATGGCACCGCGTAAGTTGTCGCCCTGATCGAGGATGAGTTGCTTGCCTCCGGGGGCTTCGGTTAGCGCACAGGGGCGGACGATCGTGTACGGAATGCCGCTTTCACGCACGGCTTCTTCACCCCGTCGCTTCCAGGTGAGGATGCCACCGAGCTGATCGTTCATTCTTACAGCGGGTGGCTCTTCGTCGAGGTTGATGCCGGGGCGATCGTATCGGGTGACGCCAGCGGAACTCACCAGCACAAACTGCGGCAGCGTTGGTCTCCCATAAGCGCTGATTGTCTGAAGTTCCAGGGCAAAGGGTCCAGCGGTAAAATGCGAATTCAAGCCGCCATCATACTCAAACTTACTCAGCATGAGTTGTAAAGAACAAACATGGCTGGCGTTAAGGGGTGCTGCATCCGCTAACGTCTTGGCGCGAAAGACTGGAATCAACGTGCGGAAGGGAATCTGCACATCGATCCATTCGCCTGCTGTTGTATCGAAGGAATGGGAGTACGCGATGCTGTCCCATTTATCATCATCCCGCGTCAAAAATTTGTAGCGCTGTCCGTCCCCTTTCACACGCAGTTTGATGCCTTCATAGCCTGAAAGATCGAGTGCGGGTTCCAGATTACGGCTGCGGACTGAGGCAAAGCCACCGGAGTTGGCAGTAGAAACATTGCCTGTAAAGAGCACGGCATTTTCTGTCTGCTTGATCGTGCTAGCACTCACACCACCCATTACCACATCATCTAGTGCGCCCCAAAGGGCAAGGAGTGGGGTTTCAGTTGATTGATTCGTGAAGTCGAACAGCACCTTTTCGTTAGCTTGGGCGGCTTTTAGTGGATCGGCAACGGCATGAAGCAGGTTTTTGATACCTTGATAATCGATGCTTTCAGGCGTATCGCCAACCACTTCTGGCAGGTAAAATTTAATGCCCTGATAATATTTGGCCCGATCGGGCGTATCCCCTTCTTTAGGCTGCACACGCGGGCCGACACAACAAATCACTGCACGAATATCCTTGACGACCGCAGGCGTGAGAGTTTCAGGAAGGGTGATGTCGGCATCAATGATGTCTACGTCCTCTCCTAGCATTGCTTTGCCGCCCGCAAGATCTCGCACTAACGCACGGACGAGATAGCCCCGATTGCGCAATTGCTGCACCACTCGCTTACCCACACCCCCCGTTGCACCAACAACAAGAACAGTCTTAGCGGTTGAAGGGAGAGTTGTCATGGTTGGTTGTGTTGCTGTAGAACGTTGGAACAGGCGCTGAAACCAGCTCAGCAATGGAATCACCTCAAAATAGGTGAGTGTTTGCAAAAATCTGCCAGCGTCCCAGGAGGATTTCGTTGCGTTCATTGGATTCCGTGAGATTATGCCTTGGTAAAACGCCCTGTTTGATGTGGATGAGTAGACGTGTGAATAGTCGGAGGTGTCACCAACAGAACGGCCTTTTCCATTCACCCAGCTACAAAGTCATGCCACACTAGCTCCATCGTAACGAACTTACAATGCTGCAATTTCATCCCCCTGGTATTGGTCAACAGGTTGTGGAAACCTCGTTGGGCGCAATGGGGTACTACACGCCTGTGGGTCAGCCGTGGACGATCGCACCACCCGATGCGCCATCACTCTTGTTTTTACACAGCTTTGGCGGCGGGGCTTCTGGCTACGAATGGTCAAAGGTCTATCCCGCATTTTTGGATTCGCATCGGGTGCTGGTGCCGGATTTAATTGGGTGGGGGCAGTCAGCCCATCCGGTACGAGACTACCAGGTGGCAGACTATTTGACGACGCTGACGGAGTTCATTCAAAAAACCTGTCCCCATCCGGTGACGATCGTCGCATCATCCTTAACAGGCGCGATCGCCATCCGCCTCGCCATTCAGCAGCCTGCTTTGGTAAAAGCCCTGGTTCTGATCTCTCCGTCTGGCTTTGCCGATTTTGGACAAGATGCTGGACGAAGACTGCCGCTACAGGCCATCAATACTCCCTTGCTGGACCAACTGATTTACACGCTAGGCGCAACCACTGATCTTTCTGTGCGCAATTTTTTGGAACGATTTCTGTTCGCCCAGCCCGATCGCGTCTCCCAAGAAATGGTTGAAGCGTATCTGGAATCAGCTCAACAGCCCAATGCCCAATATGCTGCCCTGGCATTTTTGCGAGGCGACCTTTACTTTGACCTTGCGCTTTACCTGCCACAACTCCACGTCCCAACGGTCATCCTCTGGGGCGATCAAGCGCAGTTTGTGACCGCTACCGTTGGGCAACGTCTGGCAAGCTTAAATGCCGCCGTAAAAGCCTTTGTGCAGATTCCTGATGCAGGCGTGTTAGCGCAATTAGAACAACCCGCGATCGTCATTGGGCTACTGCGAAAGTTTCTACCGGAGCTGGAGGGAGTAGGGAGTGGGGAGTAGGGAGTAGGGATTCAACTCAAAACTCTCTAGCTTGTCGGCGCAAAGCGCTACTCAAAACTCAAAACTCTTTTCAAGCCACCTGTGGCAAATGTTGCTCGATCGCCTGACTGCACTCTTCGACTGAAGCATCTTTGGTCATGGCGTTTAAGAGCGCTTCGTAGGCAGAAACGTTGTCTTGCAAAAGAGTTTTGGCACGGAGGAGTGACCAACGCTCTTTTTGATCGCGTTCTGCGGGTGTTAAACCCAGTTGCGTCAGTAAGCCTCTTAACTTTTGGCGATCGTCTGTACCACCTTCAACATTGCCGTAAATCAGCATTTCGGCGGCAATGCCTGCCATCCAGATGGTGCAGTAACGGTCTAACAATTGACCTGATAGCTGCCCTTGCTGAATTGCGGCCTCTAGTTCCTGCGAGTCAAAGCGGACTCCACCTTGACCAGAATACCCTTGCCTGAGAGCATCCCAGGCGTTGAGCGTGTAACCCATTGCAGGAATGCCAAGCTGATGAGCGACGAGAAAGTGCCCCGCTTCGTGACGAATGACGCGATCGCGATGCTTAGCCGAAAAGCGGGCGATCCAGTCCAGCATCAGCGTCGATCCTTGTCCGCGCCAGCCTAAGGTATCCAGCGTTGCCAGTCCTAAGACGCCAGCCGTGGCGATCGCAGGCACTACGGGCGACACGTTAATGATGGGTCCTAGGAGGCTCGTCATCGTAATGGTGAAGATGCCGATCGCCACCAGATTAAGCGACAGTTGATTCATATAGACGATTGTTAATATTTGTTGCTAATGCTAGCCTAGCAATGAATCGGCAAGAGCGATCGTGGATTGCGCTCTCCAATCAAGCTGAAAACATTCTCTCTGCAGGAAATTACTCTGGTAAAAAGTTGGCATCTAGCACTTGTTCGGATGTATATTGACAGGCCGCAGGAAACGTTTGCAATGCCAAACCTGTTTCATCTGCCGCCTGTTCGCAAGCACTGATGTAGCAATCAGATAAAACCGCTTGAAAGTAAGGAGCCAAACTCGGTGAATCGTGCAAATCATCGTTAATGCGGCGGCGATGCTCTCGAATGCTACCGCGCCAACTGCCAGTTCGATATTCTGGCTGATACTGCCATTTGAGAAGATGCAGCAGAAGCACCACAAGATTGCTCTTCAGGTTTTTGCGCTCCCGTCTCGACATGTCCTCTATTTCTTCAATTAAGTTCGCCCAATCCACATCAGCATAATTTTGAGCGCGCAATTGCTCGACGGTCATCTCGACCCAGCGCACAAAGTCGCGATCGTAGAGATTCTTTTGCTGAGCGTGGAGGTCGATCGTCATCGCTGCTCTCCGAATTTAAGCGTTATCTCATTGTAAGAATACTCGCAGCTAAAGTCAGGGAGCGATGTCTCGCACAACCCACACCTACTTCTGTCCCCGCGCTTTGTAAAACGTCTTGAGGCTTTGAATGTCGCCGACATAACGCCAGTGCCAGGGTTCGTAGCTCACGCCCTGACGGTTGCCTTTGGGAAAGGAAAGTTCAAAGCTGTAGCGGTTGGCGTTTGCTTTAAGCCAGCGATAGGCGGCGCTTTTGTCGAAATCTGTGTTGAGGTTTAGGGCAGGGGCATTACCATCGCCAATATCTGCTGCGTAGCCTGTGTGATGTTCGCTATAGCCAGGAGGCGCACTGACTTTGGCTCGCTCAGCGGCATCCTGGTTGCGCTCTGCTTTCACATCAAAGTACAGATATTTTTGGTCGCTGATTGAGCGAAAGCCTGAAATAGGCACCAAATTGACCCCTTCTCGCTGGGCTGCTGCTGTCATTTCTCGAAAGGCTTTTGCCGCTGCTTTGCGCATTTTAATGCTCCCATCGGGGACGATCGGAGCCAGTTCTGACTGCGGTGCCTCCGTGTAAGCGAAGTGACCGAGGAGAGTGTCTGCACCGGTCGAAGCAGAGGGTGAACTTGTCGGCGAGGTTTGTGCACCTGGACTAGGATTTTCGGTTGCGAGCGTGGCGGTTTGCGATCGCTGCATTTGTAGGGCAACATAGCCACCAGCCGCCAGTGCCAGAAGTCCTAATGCGGTCAGGCTGCCCAATAACAGCACCATGTTTGGGCGAGGTTTGGGGGCAGCATCAGGGGTTTCGCGCAGCGCGACGGGAATATCGTCTACGGTTGGGGGAGAAACGTTTGGCGTGGTTTCTAGAGGCTTCTCGGGTGTGCCAGCGTTATCCAAGCGTTCGACTCCTACACTCAAGCGACGGCTATTACTAGGAATTGTAAACTGTGTCAGATCTCCTGGGAATGTCTTCATGGGTAAGTTCAAACGATCAGGGAACGGTTTGTATCGTTTTACAGCCGTTTTGAACGGTTGCGCCAAAATTTGAGCCGTTGCACCAAAACTTTAATGTTGAGCCGCTATGACCCTTGCCAACCTGCTGACGATTTATGTGCCCTTATTAGGCTGGACGCTGTGTGGCTGGGTGCTGGGTCGCTTGCTACCGAAGACAATGCCCGCTTATCTGGGTAAGTTTTTGTTCTGGGTCGGTGTGCCAATCAGCATCGTGGCGTTTCTGCGGCATGCCCATCTTTCTGCATCGCTATGGTTAGCTCCCGTATTGGCCTGGATTGCCATGCTGTTGGGTGTGGGTATTGCCTGGTGGCTGAGCCGACGATCGCTCACACCATTTCCTTTAGCCGTGTCACCCCTTGCCCTAAGCCAACCCGCGAAAGGAAGTTTTCTGCTGGCATCGATGCTCGGCAATACGGGGTATATCGGCTATCCTGTGGCGCTGGCGCTGGTCGGCTCACGTGACTTTGCCTGGACACTCTTTTACGATCTGTTGGGGTCAACGCTGGGAGCCTATGGTTTGGGGGTGGCGATCGCCGCTCACTTTGGGGCCACCAGTCGCGCTACGTTCAGACAATCCCTTCAGGCGATGCTGCAAAATCCAGCCTTGTGGAGTTTTGGCGTTGGTTTAGCGCTTCGGGAACAACCACTCTCACCAGTGTTAGAAGCCGGGCTGCGAAGTTTCGCCTGGGGTGTCGTTGCCTTGTCGCTCATGCTGATCGGAATGCGCCTCAGTCAGCTATCATCCCTTGCAAACCTCAAGCCTGCTGTTGCGAGTATCGGGATTAAAATGCTGCTCGTGCCGCTGCTTTTAGGCTTAGCGCTGTGGGCTGTCGGACTGACAGGATCGATGTATCGAGCCCTTTTGTTGCAAATGGCCATGCCACCTGCGTTTGCGACCCTCGTGCTTGCCGAAGCCTACAACCTAGACCAGGAGTTGACCGTGACAACGCTGATTTTAGGGTGCCTGACCCTGGTGCTGCTGTTACCACTGTGGCTTTGGTTCTTTCGCCTGGTGGGAGCCGTCTAGGGCGCGTCATCAATGCTTCACCAAGAGCTTGCGAGACAAGCTTTACCGCGTTCGCCCAACCACGCTCGGGGCTGTAACCCCTTCGGCCTGTTGCAGTTAGCCCTCTTAGCTAATGACAACCTCTAGCCAACCCAGCTAATGCCGTCATCGGGTTTACCAGCCGATGGTAAAGGTTTGGCAATCGGCGCTTCTCGACGCATTACCTGTTTGCTTGCTTCCACTCTGGGGGCACCTGCACCTACCACTGCTTGAGCACCGGGGCTGCTTGCTGGGTTCTGGCGAGAATCTGTCGCAATAGTCCGTCCATTGGAGTGCTTCGCTGCCTGCTGTTCAGGCATGACGACTTTGTGCATCAAGTACTCGATCGTCTGTTGCTTCACCCATCCTCGTGCCGCCAGGATCTCGCCAAAGCGCATGCCAGTAAGCTTCTGATCGTTAAGTGCAACATCAATTTGGGCTGTCGTTAATAAGCCAGCTTCGACCAGATAACCGCCTAACCGTTTTTTGGGATATGAGGCATCGGCGGCTGTAGACATTGGTCGACGATCGCTAGAATCTCGCATTGCAAACCTCGAAAAAAGTTGGAAGGTATAATGCCCTCAACGTTAGGAAAGTCGCTGTAAGTGGCTTACGTGTAAAACAAAGCGCTTGCAGGCCTAATCTTGCACCCAGGTTTTCTCAGTATATCAACAGAATTACTGAATCTTTATACTGAGAGTATTCCCAGATTTATCCTTTCAGTATCAATACTGAAAGCCTTTCGGGCTTTACCTCCTGTGTTTGGTCGAGGCTACAACAGCCTTCTACGTTTAACCTTTTCTTAATCAATACCAGAACCGAAACGCCTCGCAGCTTGCATGCGCACTTACTCGAGTTAGCAAGCAGTTCAAAAAAAGATCTGGTTGCTAACTCTGTACTGAGGTGTGGTTATGACGTTATGCCTGCCGAAGCCTGTATATCAACTAAATCAGCTGGCTTCATTCGCTCGTAATGCTCAAAGGGCTGGTGAATCCATGGATTATCCGGTAGATAGTCTACGTAATAATCTGGGGCAATGACGGAGCAATCTTTATACCAGAGCACCGCTGTACGCACTTCCTCAACGTAGAAGCCATAACGGCGATCAAGCCAAACCAGCGTTTTCTTGAGTGTGACGCCCGAATCAACCAGATCATCCACCAACAGCACGTGGCTGCCCAGGTTAGCGGTTGTCATGGACAGATCCCGCGAAATGGTAATGGAACCGCGCACCTGCCCACCAGGACCGCCGTAGGATGAGGTTGCCAAAATAGCCAGTGGTAGATCAAAAATGCGTGCCAGAATATCACCGACTCTCAGCCCTCCTTTGGCTAGGCAGATAATCTGGTTGAATTTCCAATCAGACTGGTGCACCTTAGCAGCGAGTTGTTCGATTTTTTGATGATATTCTGACCAGGAGACGTATAAGTCTGACATGACGGCACTAAAGGATGAACGGTAAGCGGTAGGAGGCAGATTCTAGAGCGCTAGCTTCCGAAGGAGGCACTTCATCAATGCGCTGCTACAACATTAGGGACAAGTAGCGCTAGCTTCCGAAGGAGGCACTTCGTAAAGGCGTCGCTACAACATTAGAGAATGGTAAGCCATCGATTCTGCGCCAAAGGCATTCGCTTAAAACTTAATCAATCTCATCATGTGCTGAAAGCTGAAGAGAATAATACAACTGTTATCGAGATTTCTTGTATCCCGCCATGCATAATCCTGCTTCATCCGCATCATCCGGGCTAGATAAACTTAGCCTCAGCACAAAACTAGCTTACGGCGCTGGCGATTTAGGCACAGCGATTACTGCCAATATTCTGGCAGTTTTTTTACTGATTTTTTTTACGGATGTCGCAGGACTGGGAGCGGGACTGGCGGGAAGCATTCTCCTGATCGGCAAGATTTGGGATGCTATCAACGATCCCATCGTCGGTATTTTGAGCGATCGCACTCAGAGTCGTTGGGGCAGACGATTGCCCTGGATGATTTTGGGCTCCATCCCATTTGGGATCTTTTTCTTTTTACAGTGGATTGTGCCTCACTTCAGCAACAATCCTGCGACTAATCAGTGGGGATTGTTCTGGTATTACGTGCTGATTGCGATTATCTTCAACAGCTTTTACACGATCGTCAACCTGCCCTATACGGCCCTCACACCAGAACTTACGCAAGACTATGACGAACGTACCAGCCTGAATAGCTATCGCTTTGCTTTTTCCATTAGCGGTAGTATTCTCTCTTTGCTTCTGGCATTAGGAATCTTCAGCGCCTTCAAAGGAGATTCAACCAAGCAATACCTCGTGCTGGGAGCCGTCTGTGGTTTCATCTCTGTCTTACCGCTTTACTGGTGCGTTTGGGGGACACGCAAGCGCGTCAGGGTGACTGAACAGCGCCGTCAAGATGCAGGCACCAGTGAGTCGTTGCCCTATTTAGAACAGCTCAAGGTTGCTTTCACCAATCGTCCTTTTTTGTATGTGATTGGCATCTACCTTTGCTCCTGGCTGGCCGTTCAAAATACGGTCGCGATCATTCCCTATTTCGTTAAAAACTGGATGGGTCTAGCAGATGCAGACTTTACGAAAGTGGTGATTGCGGTGCAGGTGACGGGCCTCATTATGCTATTTGTGTGGAGCGAGGTCAGCAAACGAGTAGGCAAGAAAGCGGTCTACTTTATGGGCATGTCCCTGTGGATTATTGCCGAGATCGGGCTGTTCTTCCTGCAGCCAGGGCAGGTGGGTCTGATGTATGTGCTGGCAGTCATGGCAGGATTTGGCGTTTCAACCGCGTACCTAATTCCCTGGTCCATGATCCCGGATGTCATTGAACTGGATGAGCTGAATACGGGACAGCGGCGCGAAGGCATTTTTTACGGCTTCATGGTGCTATTGCAGAAAGTGGGGCTGGCGATCGGGCTGTTTCTCGTGGGTCAAGTGCTGCAACATGCTGGCTTTATGGCAACCGTGACCGGACAGGCTGCCCCGGTACAGCCGCCTGCTGCATTATGGGCCATTCGGCTCTTGATTGGCCCAGTGCCAACGGTCATTTTGTTGATTGGTCTGGTGTTGACCTATTTCTACCCGATTACACGCGAAGTGCATGCTGAAATTTTGCTGAAGCTACAGGAACGAAAACGACAGCGGGAACAAGAGAACGGGTAAACGCGATCGAATTGCTGCAATGCCTTCGCGACACGGATTCAATAAAGTGCAATTCTTTCTGTAGGGACATTCCATGGAACGCCCCGACAAAGGGGAAATGTTTCAGATTAATGATTCCACGATGCTTGGTCTAAGTGGCTTCGCTATCGCCAAACCCATCTTCACCGTCTGGAACGCCCTTCATTTGCACGACGAGATTGGGTAGCCCGTCCAGCTTTTCGGTTGGTACGCTCTCCTCTACGAGAGGAAAGAAGAGAGTTAAACCACCAGGGACACACTCAACATTGATCGGTGTGGTGCCAATCAACTCCCCATCCAACACGACTTTCTGCTCCGGCTCAGTCGTAATCTTGACTCGTCGTGCTCGAATATAACCAATGTCACTGCGATCCACTGCATCCCCGCTCAACGCAGTTTGAAGCAGATGATAGGTGGCTGCGATCGCCCCTGCCTTCGTTGCAGGCGACACCAGCGTAATATCCAGCAGTCCGTCATCGACTACGACACCGGATGGCCCTTGTGCCAGTACAGAGGTGGCTGGAGCCGCATTGGCTACAGTAATAGCCGCAGCGGAGACGTGAATAATTTTGTCTTCAGTTTCAATTTCAGCATCAAACGTGGTCATTTGCCGCAGTGCTTGAAAGCCTGCCAGCACATAGGCAAACATCCCAAAGCGGTTCTTTGCTTCGCGATCGGCTAACTCAACGGCCTCGGCTTCAAACCCAATGCCTGCTAACAATACCATCGGATAGCCATTGCAATAAGCTGCATCAACCGTTTTGGTTGCGCCACCGAGAATGGTGCGGCACGCGGCCTCGATCGTGTCAGGAATATCCAATGCATTGGCAAAGGCGTTAGCAGTGCCTCGTGAAATAATGCCAAGGGGAATCGACGTGCCCACTAACGCTGAGGCTGTTGCTGAAAGCGTACCATCGCCACCTGAAGCAATAATGGCATCAACCCCACGTTCAACGGCGGCGATCGCCAGTGCATCGGCTCCTACCTCTTCTGTTGTGGTTTGAATATCCAGGTCGATTTCAGGCGCTAGTAATGCTTTAATCGTTTCCAAATCTTGCTCTGGATCACCCTGACCCGCGACTGGATTAAAAATTAAGCAGGCAGAACGACGCTTCATAACGGATGAAAATAGTGAATGTGAACTCAGACTAGCGATTAGCTCAAAAGCCCTCTCCACGCTGTCTTCATAGTGTAAGCAATCCTACAGGCACCCTGTATGACCTCTAGACTACACAATAGAAGTATGCCGCTTCGGCGCAGCTATTAGATCCTCCCAGGAGAATACTCGACGATGCCTGATCCACGAATGTACGAGAGCGATACCTTTGTTGTGCTGGAGTCTGGGCGATCGGAGGAGTTTCTCAGCATGAACGAACTGCTCGACAAACTCAAAGCTCTGCTGTCTCAACGGCAAGACGATCTCCCCAGAGACCTCCAGCGCTTCACCTCCTTAGACGAGCAAGCCCAGTATTTATTGGAAACCTCTTGCGAACTCGATGTCGGTCCCGGCGAATTTCTGCAATGGTACGCCGTCCGTTTAGAGAAGTAGACGAGCAGTCCCAACTTTGTGAGAGGCGATCGCGCTATTGGCTTGCTACAATCGCCCTTCAGAATGCCTTCTCTCGCCACTCATAACGAAAATGATTTCGCTGGAACAGGTGTTAGGCTTGTTAAGCCGTGAGTTGGTTAAGTGCGATCGTCATTCTGCAAAACGGTCGGCAATCTAAATTCTGCAAAACGGTCGGCAATCTGATGATGATCCCGTTTGCTTCAGGAATTACTGGTTTTGCAGTTTTCTGCGGAACAATAACCTGTAGACTACTGGAAGAAAGCATCCAAAACCGATTAACAACAAGCCACAAGTAAGGAGTATTTGCAGATCTAAATCAATCAGTGCGTAATTTACGCTAATACCAAATGGGAATACAGTTACAGTCGGTTTTAGTGTAATATTTCGACTTTTCTTATCTGCAATATATAGATTGAGAAGATGTTTCTGATTTAGAGCAAGTTCTGAAGCCGAAAAACTAATAGTTGTAATCTTCCCTTCTTGGTTGCAAAATAGATCTTTGGTTTGGTTAAGATTCGCTAGATTGCCAGAATTTACTTCTTTCCCATCTCTCGTGATTGACCATTCAATACCTGATGATTGAAGAACAGAACAACCCATTAATGACTGTTGTGCTCCGTCAAATTTTAGTTCTACGATGTAAAGCGCCCCGTCTAATCTTGGTATGAAGGAAATAGAGGCAGTATCTCCTGCCTTGATGGAAAGGCTTTGTTCCACTGAAGAAACTCGGCTAGCCGTATCCTTCCATGCTAACCCCGCTAACAAGGCACATCCAAGAAATACACCTCCCACAATCTGTAAAACTGGTTTAGGCATAAAGAATGTGAACTGAGAAACTCAGTTTGGTTGTCTCGACGATCGCCCTTACTCTTCCTGCTGTCGCTTTTTGCGAATGTCGTCCAAAATTTGCCGCAGTTCTTCGGTTTCATCCCGTCCATTTGCGGGAGGCATGGTTGCCAAAGGGGGGCTTGCTGTCAGCTTATCCATTAAGGCGTAAAATGCGTCTTGATCGTCCCGATGCTCAAAGACATAGGACAACAACTGCTTCCGATTCATCGCTTGAAAATTGGGTTGGCTCATGGGAATGTCCTTTTACCGTCACGGTTGATCAAAACATCGTCTCTTCACCCGCCAAAATGAAGATATTCCCTGTCCGCTCGTCGATGTGAACGATGTAAATGGGCAAATACATCTTGGTTAAACTGTAGCAGACGCTAAAACATTCCAGGGTTTGTGCTGCTGTAGGAATGGCTGATGCTCCTGAAAGCTCTACAGTGTTTAATTTTCCCTCGCAGTCAATCAGTCAATCACTTAGCCACCAATTTGAGACATAGTGCGGCTGTAGGTGCCTGTGGTGCCAGAGTCGCGTTCTTTGTAGTTGATTTCGGGTTTGAGTTCAAGCAAATCGCGCACCTGTTGGCGGAGTTCATGGAGAGGTACGCCCGATCGCAGAGCCGTTCTCAAATCAAGCTGTCCTGTTTCATTAAGCAGGCAGGGACGTAGCCATCCATCGGCAGACAGGCGCATCCGGTTGCACCGATCGCAGAAGCATTCGGACATCTGGCTAATGAAACCGAGCGTTCCCTTGGCACCCGGAATTTTGAACACATCAGCAGGACCATTGCCGCGTACCTGTCCATCGGTGAGTCCCCAACGATCGCGAATACGTTGCCGCAGGTCTTCGGAACTCACCCAACCGCGATCGCTAAACAAATAATCGTTGCCGATCGGCATGAATTCGATGAACCGAACGTGCCATTCGCGCTCGATGCTTAACGCAGCCAGATCCAACACTTCCTGGTCGTTCACACCTGGAATCACGACCACATTAAGCTTGAGCGGATTGAAGCCAACTCGATACGCTTCCTGAATGCCGTCCCACACTTGCTGCCAGCGCGATCGCCCATGATGACCAATAATGGCATCGAACACTTCCGGTTGCAGCGAATCCAGGCTGATATTGATGCGTCGTAAGCCTGCATCATAGAGATCTTGTGCCATCTCGGCTAGCAGGAAGGCGTTGGTCGTCATAGACAAGTCTTGAGTGTCAGGAAACTGAGCGATCGCCCGCACAATTTCTACAACCCCCGGACGAATCAACGGTTCACCGCCCGTCAAGCGAAAGCGAGTAAAACCAACAGGCATAAACACGTCATGGAGCAGGGTCAGCAACTCGTCTTGTGTCAGCAAGTTTTGCTGCAAGGCATAGGCGAGATCCGCCCCTTCGGGCATGCAGTATTGACAACGAAAGTTGCAACGATCGACAAGGCTAATACGGAGATAGTCAACCTGGTTCATGCTTCCATTGTGGCGGATCTTCGGGCGATTCAGTCTGTTGCCTCGTCCAATTGGGTTTTGAGTGGTACTGATTGGGCCTGGGCAGCCACGGCTTCTAACGCTGGTTCTGCCTTGGAAGGAAAGAGCACTTGCATCATTTGATGAAGCGATTGTCCTCGTTGCTCATGCACCAGAACGAGCGGTAAGAGTGCCACCAACCGCACGATCGCTGACAACGCAAACAGCCCTGGAATGCCCCCATAGTCTGCAAATTCGGCCAGAAAACCGCCTACCGTTGTCCCCAGTGCGCCGCTAATGCCCCCGATCGCCGCTGCTACTGCAAAATATGTCGCTTGCTGCTGTACCGGAGCAACCCCAAGCTGCAAATTGTTGTTGCACAAATCGACTGCTGCCCACGTTGCCCCTGCTAGGATGTGCAGGAGTGGCAACCAGAGCCACATCGAGAGCGAATTTGCACCTGTCGCCAGCCAGAACAGTGGCGTTACCGCAACCAAAATCCCAACGGTCAGTAAGATTGGGCGATTCCCCACACGATCGGCAAGCCTGCCCCAGACGACCAGCATAATCATCGTGGCTCCTGCCTGTAGGCTGGTGTAAACAGTGACCCAACTCACATCGATCGCCAGATTATCCAGCATGTAGAGATTAAAAAACGGCGCACTCAAATTCACCGCGAATGCCCAGGCACTGAAGTAAAGCAAGAAGAAGAGGAAGTTTTTGTCTTTGAGAAAGAGGAGAGGAGTGTGGGGTGTAGGGTGTGGGGTGTGGGGTGTGTGGGGAGAGAGAGTTGAGTGTTGAGCTACCTCCTCTGCTTCCCCTGCTCCCTCTGCCTCCTGCCCCCTGCCTTCTGCCTCATACTGCCGTTGGGGATTAACATCCACCATGAAAAACTGAAAGCCCAGACTGATAATCCCCGTAAGGACAGCCACCAGGAGCAAAATGCCAAAGCTCTGCATTGAGTGACCAGGAAAGGCTGAGATGATGAAGCCTAACAGCGGTACACAGAGCAAGTTTGTGAGACTAGCAGCACTATTGCGCAGACCAAAATAGCGTCCTCGCAAACGACGGGGTACTAAGGCTGCCAGCCAACTCAACCAGGAAGCGCTACCTAATGCCCCGATGAAGTGAGTTAAGCAAAGGATCGCCAACGTCCACCAAACCAGTACCTTGGCGTCTATCCCACCCCATGCTGCCAGGACAATACCAACAACCAGCACAAGCCAGAGCAACCGCGAGGGGGCGTACACCCAAAGGCAGTAGGTATGGCGGCTCTTAACGCGATCGCCTAACCAGGCACCGAATGGCTGAAGCAAATTTGCCAGCATTGGTATCGATGACAGCAGTCCAACTTGTGTCGGTGTGGCGTGTAGTTCCACCAAAAAATTGCTGAGCAGCACCCCACCCGTGATCGTCGAAAAAATCGTTGCGAACACCCCATCCAGAGTGGATGCTCTTAAACTGACGCGGATTGCTTGCTTTTCGGTAACCGGCGACAGCGCCTCTACCTCAGACGGAGCAGACCCCAAAGCATGGGGTTGTTCGCCTGTACCAGATTCGGACGCGATCGGGATCAACCTTGCTGCTCTCAACATACCAAGTGAACATTGCCATCATTCAGCGATTCATGTCCGGGCAAGTGCGTGCACGGGCAATCTTTCGCACTGTAAAGAGTCCACCGCAAATCCACACCGCCCAACAGGTATACATTGCTTAAATCGGCGCTCTGTCAATGTGAGCATACGACGCACTAGAGACTTTTGACGACCTGGAAACGCCTCTTGGATAGGAGCGTTTAGCTTTCGCGTGGGTGCAGGCTATCAATCGCAACAATAACGACCGTAATATTATCTCGCCCACCGTGGTTTTTGGCCGCATCAATGAGCGCGATCGCGGCTCGTTCACAGGCGCGAATCGACTTTAAGTGAGAGGCAATCAACTGGTCAGACAGTTCTTCGGTGAGGCCATCACTGCATAGCAAGAGGCGATCGCCCCCCTGCACTGCCAGTGGTTGCACATCAATTTGATTCAGGTCTTCACGCCCCAGGCACTGAGCCAGCACATGCCGCCAGGGGTGAACCCGCGCCTGATCGGGTGTGAGTTCGCCGATTTTCATGGCTCGGGCAACCCAGGTGTGATCTTCCGTAATTTGATCCAGCTTCGCGCCCCGTAAGCGGTAAAGCCGCGAGTCGCCGATGTGAGCGCACCAGACTTGTTCATCTCGAAACAGGACGGCGACGGCAGTCGTGCCCATATCAGACCGTTCTGGGTGGCTACGCTGATCCGCCAAAATTGCTTTGTTAGCTTTGAAGAATGCATCTTCAAGCAGTGCCCGTGAACTCTCAGTCGTTTCCCAATGGTCAATTAAATGTGTCTGGATTGCTTGTGTTGCCAGACGACTCGCTTCTTGCCCACCCGCATGCCCGCCCATGCCATCTGCCACGATGAAGAAGCGCCCATCCGCGTCAACATAGTAAGCATCCTGGTTTACAGAACGCAAAAGCCCCACATCCGTAAGACCCGTGAAAAGGCGTTTCATAGAGGAACTATGCTGTCGTCAATGACCATTACAAGCCAGGGTTAGAAGCATCATTATGGCATTCGTTCGGAGCGATCAAGGCGAATCATAAGTCGAATGAGGACGATCGCGGTCACGATCGCCGCAATAGCAGGTAGCAATGCCCACCAGGCATGACCTGTGGAAAGCAAGATGGTTGCCGAAAGGGTAAACGCACAGACTAGCAGCGTGTAATTAGTCCCCATATTAACGCCACTGAGCCGTCGGAGAATCCGATCCGTCTCAATCGATCGCACGCGCACGCGCACATCGCCGCGCTCTAGTTTATCTAAAGTATCTTCAATGCGGCGCGGTAGTCCCAAAGCGGTGCTACTCACTTGCGCTGCCTGCCGACCAAACTCGCTCAATATACTGTTTGCATCTGAAGATGGATTGCCGTTAGCCATAATCTGCATTGCAAAAGGTCTTGCAACCTCCATAAAGTTAAAATCTGGATCGAGCCCCTTGCCCACGCCTTCCAGCGTTGAAAATGCGCGCATCACAAAGGTAAACGTCGCCGGGAACCGAAATGGTTGCCCATAAGCAATTTCATATAAATCGTCGCTGATGGCGCTTACCGATTGATTCTCAAAGGGCTTGTCCATGAAGTTATCCAACATGAACTGCACTGATCGTCGCACAGGTCCCATATCATCCGCTTCGGCAAGGGCACCTAATTCTACGAGTGAGGCAACTACGCGATCGCCATCTTTTTGAGCCACTCCAAAAAAGACTTCCAGCAGTTTCTCGCGGGTGAGGATAGAAACCTGTCCCATCATGCCAAAGTCGTAGAAAATCAAGGCTCCGTCCGGGCTCACTGCAATGTTACCAGGATGGGGATCGGCGTGAAAAAATCCATCATTCAGGAGTTGATGCAGATAGGCTTTTGCACCCATTTGGGCGAGTGCCTTGCGATCGAGCCCTGCCGCTTCTAATGCTTCATAGTGGCTGATCTTAATTCCTGGAAGGTACTCTAGCGTCAGTACACGTGGCGAGGCATAGCGCCAGTAAACACGCGGCACATAAACCCAGTTTTCCTGCCGAAAGTTGCGCCGGAAGGTATCCGCATTGCGCCCTTCGTTAAGGTAATCAACTTCTTCATACAGAATCTTGCAGCATTCGTCGTAAATGCCCAACCAATCCCGACCCTTGCCCCACTCAGGATGATTTTGGAAGTAGCGCGTGATGCCCTTCAAAATCGCCAGGTCAATTTTAAAAAGCTTTAACAGACCAGGGCGCTGTACCTTCACAACCACTTCTTCGCCTGAGTGCAGTTGCGCTCGATGTACCTGCCCTAAACTAGCGGCTGCCAGCGGAATGGGATCAAAGCTCCGGTAGAGTTCCTGAATGGGCTTACCCAGATCCTGCTCGATGATAGCCTCTGCTTGCTCATAGCTAAATGCCGGCACCCGGTCTTGCAGCTTTGATAACTCTTCAACGTACTCAGTGGGGAAAAGGTCTGCACGAGTAGAAAACAGTTGCCCAACCTTAATGAACGTTGGGCCCAAATCCAGGAGCGTATCTCGAATCCAAATCGCTTGCTTGCGTCGCCGTTGCTTTTGCTTTTCCTCGGTCATGCCGCCTGGATAGCTCCAGGGTTTTTTGTAGAGCCACTGCGAAAAGAGAAGCAGCCAAACGAAGGATTGAATATCGTATGTGCGACCTAGACGAGAATAGTTTTCCCGGCTCCATCGATAGGATTTGTCGCCGTATGCCGTTGCCTTTCGACCTTGCTGCTGTTCGGTGACCCCAACCGATGATGCTTTTGCGCGAATCGACTGTTCATAATGGTGCGCTACCACTTCTTCTGCCAGCACAGCTTGCTGAGAGCTAGTTTCCGGCTTTAAACCTTCCACTTCTGTCTCTTTAGTAAAGCCAGTTTCAGACTGAGGCATCATTAAATGGTTGCTGCCATTTGGCGCAACTTTCCCATGCTTGCCGTTTAATTGACTGAACGCATCATCTGGCACCCGATGGTCTGCCAATTCACCTGCATGGATCTGATTCTGGTCGGCACCGTCAACAGGCTCCACAGATTGCTGTAAGGGGTCGGAGTCGTGGGAAAAAACAGACACTCGAATTCCTAAACGTTTGTTTTATGTAACTGAGTGTAACTGATTTATCAGGTTGAAGTCTGTAGAAAGTTTGTGAGCCTAAAGTTTGGGAGTCTAAGCCGGACTATTGCTGCGATAACGCTTGAGCTCGGCACGGAGTTGTGCAATTTCGGCACGGAGTTCGTCGATCGTGGCTTGCAAATCGGTGGGTTGTGTACCAATGGGGACGATCGTGGTTGTTGAACGTGCTTGTTTTGCTGCCTCTGCTTCGCGTTGAGCGCGCGCCAAGACATCCTCTGTAAACTGACGCAACCGCTCGCGCTGCTCTGCATCAAATTTGCCCAATTCGCTCAGGGTATCCGTCAAAACCCGCTCAGTTTGTTCATAAACCGCTTCAGCTAGCGCTCTGCCAATAAAGAAAGCGTCAAAAGGACTACTCATAGAAACTCTCTGCCAGAATGCCGTGTTTGTCCCAAATTATAGCCTGCCTGGACAGGAGACGCGATGAGACTTAAGGTCTAATTCGGCTCTCTAAGCTGATTGATCATGCTGATATGGATCGGGTCGCTACTGGTTCGTTGCTGCTCTCTTTGCAAAACTTTTTCTTCGTTTCCGCACGTTGGCGTAGACTGGTTAGCCTACACTGGGGTTTAATTTGTGCTGGCTTTGTGTTTCCTGACCCCTTTCCCCGCACCAACGTGAATCTGCGCCTCTTTATTCCTTTCTTTGATACCTCGGCTCAGGATTGGTCGTCTGAAGCTCGCTGGCTGCGCTGGCTGACGTTTCTGTGGCTATTGATTGGGTTAACGGTCCTGTTTTCAGCCTCTTACGCGGTTGCAGATGCCGATCGGGGAGATGGGCTTTATTACTTCAAAGTGCAGATCCTTTGGATTTTGGTTGGGTTGGTGGGGTTCAACCTGGTGGTACATTCGCCGTTGCGCTACATCGTGGGCATCGCGGATTGGTTTCTGGTAGTCATTCTGGGGCTTATCCTGGTCACAGCGCTCCCTGGGGTTGGGACATCCGTTAACGGAGCGACACGCTGGCTCTTTCTCGGCTCGTTTCAAATTCAGCCGTCTGAACTCATCAAGCCTTTTTTGGTGCTGCAAAGCGCCCGTATCTTTGGACAGTGGGATCGGCTAAAGCGAGGCACCCGCGTTCTCTGGTTGGGCGTTTTTGGGCTGGTGCTGTTGGGGATTCTGTTGCAACCCAACTTGAGTACCACAGCGTTGTGCGGGATGCTGCTCTGGCTCGTGGCACTGGCGGCAGGGTTACCCTATTCCTATATGGGCGGCACGGCGTTAGCCGGGATCTGTCTTGCCGTACTCAGCGTCAGCTTTAGAAGCTACCAGCGTCGCCGTATTTTATCGTTCCTCAACCCTTGGGCGGATGCAACGGGGGACGGCTATCAGTTGGTACAGAGCCTTTTAGCGATCGGCTCTGGTGGGCATTTTGGCACCGGCTTTGGACTGTCCCAGCAAAAACTGTTTTACCTTCCGATTCAGTACACAGACTTTATCTTTGCGGTCTTTGCCGAAGAATTTGGCTTTGTCGGTTGCCTCATCCTCATGCTGATGCTGCTTGCCTACGCTACGTTAGCTCTACGGGTGGCAATGAAAGCACAAAACGCAGTGTATCGACTGATTGCGATCGGCGTGATGGTTCTGATGGTAGGGCAATCGCTTCTAAATATTGGTGTCGCTACAGGAGCCTTGCCAACGACTGGTTTGCCGCTGCCGCTCTTTAGCTACGGCGGTAGCTCCATGATTTCTAGCCTCGTTTCAGCAGGTTTATTGATACGGGTGGCACGGGAAAGCAGCGAAGCAAAAGTCGTTCGCCTTGATGAACGCCGACAAGCAGGAAAAGGCACCGGGCGATCGGAGTCACCAAGACGAGCAACGTGAGGTAAAGGAGGGAGGAGTTAGGAGTTTTGAGTTAGGAGTTTTGAGTTGTTTCATCCCTTATCCCTCATCCTTCTGTCTAGACGGTCATCCTTTAGCCTTTAGCCTTCATCCTTTATCCTTATCCATTCACCATCACTGGTTCACGCACCGACGTTGGAGTGACCACCGTTTCTGTTTCAAGACCGTACACTTCGCAGGAATTGTTGGGGCTTTCGATGAGTTTGACTTTATGAAGCTGTGCTCCAATGGCGCGGATGGGCTGTTGCAGCAGTGATCGGATGTGTACGGCGATGTTCTCGGCTGTTGGCACGACTTCGGCGAAGTAGGGAATGTCTTTGTTCAAAAACGTGTGGTCGAAGGGTTCGACGACGTAATCATCGACGGCTTTTTGAAACGCAACCAGGTCAGCAATCATCCCTGTGCGGGGATCGATCTCGCCTTTGATAGTGACTTCGAGGTGGTAATTATGCCCGTGACCATTGGGACGAGCACACTTGCCATAGATTTCGCAGTTTTCTTCGTAGCTCAGGTCGGGACGAGCAAGACGATGGGCGGCGCTGAAATGAGTGCTGATGGTGAGATAGGCTTCCATATTGTTTCCGTAGTAGTCGGCCCAGAGTTCGGGGTGTTCAAAAAGCTGAATGCGGACGATCGGCAAATGAGGCGCAAGTCGTTGCCAGATGGTGCGAGCGATCGCCTCTGTGGTGGGTAGCGTTTCCTGAAATTCAGGCCAGGTATCGTTAAGGTAGGAAAAATCTAGCTGGCTGGTGACTTCGCGCTTGATGACCTGCTTCACATCGGACAGGTTTAGCACCATGCCGTACTCATCCAGGTCGCCTTCCATGGATACATAAAGGACGTAGTTGTGTCCATGACCCGGCGATCGAGTGCAAGCACCAAACCGCTCAACGTTCTCAGCCTCGCTCAGTTCTGGCAACCAGTAACGATGGCTGGCAGAAAACTGGGCACGGCGATCGATAATGCATTTCATAAGCAGGATGCAGAGAGTGGAAACTATTAAGTTCCGTTAACAAGACTTTCTTTAGGATAAACCACATTGCTGCTGGCAAGCTTCATTCAATAGGGTATCGAAGTCACGTTAGCTCATCGTCTTTTCAGTCAGAGCGAAGTCCTTTAAAGGTCTACTCTTCACTCCCATTCCCTTCTGCCTCTTACCTTCTTGCTATATCTCTTTGAAGAATTCTCTACATCCACTCCAAAAACGTTTGCAATAACAGCCAGAGGTTTAGACTGACGATGATAAAAGCAACGGCCCAAGCAAGAACCTTGAGCCAGTCAGGATTGACAAAGTCGCCCATGAGCCGACGATCGCTCGTAAACATCACTAACGGCACCACCGCAAACGATAGCTGCAAGCTGAGGATCACCTGACTCAGCACCAGCAGATTGCCCGTGCTTTGCTCACCAAAAAAGACGATCGCAATCAGGGCGGGGACGATCGCGAGAAGCCGTGTGACGAGACGCCGTACCCATGCCGGTAGACGGAGCTGCAAAAAGCCTTCCATCACAATTTGCCCTGCCAGCGTTGCGGTCAAGGTTGAGCTTTGACCAGAGGCTAGGAGCGCTAACCCAAAGATGGCACTCGCAGCACTGACACCCAACACGGGTGATAGCAGTTTATAAGCGTCCTGAATTTCGGCAACTTCTCGATAGCCATTGGTGTGAAACGTTGCTGCCGCCACAATCAAAATGGCTGCATTGATGAACAACGCCAGCGTTAATGCCACGGTGGAATCGATCGTGCCAAACCAGATGGCCTCTCGCCGTTTTTGGGGTGTGGGTTCCCAGGCACGGGTTTGCACAATCGCGGAGTGTAGATACAGGTTGTGCGGCATCACCGTGGCACCGAGAATGCCGATCGCAATGTAAAGCATGTCAGGATTGCGCAGAATCTCGTGGTTGGGTAAAAAGCCCTGGAGAATGCCGCCTGCATCAGGGCGCGAAAACAAAATCTCAGCGGCAAAGCACGCCCCGATCGTGGCGACTAGCATGATAACCAGTGCTTCAACGTAGCGAAAGCCTTTGCTTTGTAGGAAGAGTAGGGCTAGGACATCGAGCGCCGTGATGCACACCCCCCATACCAAGGGCAACCCAAACAGCAGTTGCAGAGCGATCGCGCTACCCAATAGTTCTGCAAGGTCACAGGCGGCGATCGCAATTTCGCACAACACCCACAGCACAATGCTGATTTGAGGGCTAAAGGCGTCTCGGCACATCTGCGCCAGGTCTTTCCCGGTTGCTACTCCCAGGCGAACACACAGGGATTGCAGCAACACGGCCATCAGGTCTGACAGCAGAATCACGCTTAGTAAGGTGTAGCCAAACTTGGAACCGCCTGCTAGGTCGGTTGCCCAGTTGCCAGGGTCCATATAGCCAACGGAAACCAAATAACCTGGCCCTGCATAGGCCAGCATCTTGCGCCAAAACCCTTTAACAGCAGGAATGGGGATGCTGCGATGCACTTCTGGCAAACTTGGTCGAGCACTGGCTATAGACGGTGCATTTTCGTCAGGAACGGACATTGCCTGATTTTCATAATTTTTTCATATTTAATTTTAGCATTCCTGTTTGTGCTGTATTCATTCGCAAGACAGGCACTGAAGGTAGAGATTGCTAACGGACGCATGTTAGGAAGGCTACCGCACGCTCAAGACACAAGGGTGCGGTAGCGCGTACGTTTTGGAGTCCTTGAAATTTCACCGCGTTAACGATGAGATTCCAACGTGTCGCCTTACTCGGGTTTGGAGACGACACCATGCTGGTTCTAACCCGCTCTATGTAGTGAGACCAGCAGTTTGAGGCATTCTTTATCGTTTACTTATGCAGCTATAAACTTGAACGAGTTCTTCCTACATCTACTTGCTATGAAAAGAGATTGTATGGTGTGGTACTGAGCTAAAGTACGGACTAACAAAGGCAAATCCCTGTAGGCTTTGCCTTGCCGAAGGGTAGTAGACTCGGCCCCCTTGCGCTGGCTTGAGTCCGTTGAAAGGAACTTCCTGCGATCGGCCCGCACCTGAGTGGAGGGCGAGTGCGCGCTAGCAACGACTCCTTTTCAGACATCCTCTTAATCAACTGCACCAGATTGGGGCTTGTTAAACTCAGGGAGACCGTGTAAAGGTAATGGCAGCATTGCGATCGCTGCAATCCACCACATTTTTCCCTTTGCTAGGACGCTATTCATACGCTAATGGCTGAGCCGTTAATTGAACTAAAGGGCGTATCCAAAGCCTTTGGTAGTCGCGTTATTTTAGACCGGGTTGATTTAACGCTGTATCGAGGGGATGCGCTTGGCATTATTGGTCCATCGGGTACGGGCAAGTCAACGATTCTGCGAATTATTGCAGGGTTGGATGTACCCGATGAAGGCGAGATTTTTGTTCAGGGGCAGCGGCGTATCGGTTCGATCGATGATGCTCCTGACCCCATCGGCATTGGGCTGGTATTTCAGCAATCCGCTTTATTCGACTCTTTGACTGTTGAGGAGAATGTGGGGTTCTACCTCCTTCGGCACTCTAAGCTTCCCCGTCAGCGGATTCGGCAGTTGGTGAAGGAGAAGCTGGAGACCGTTGGTCTAGCAGATATCAGCGATCGCTACCCCGCGCAGCTTTCGGGTGGGATGCGCAAACGAGTAAGCTTTGCCCGCGCCATCATTGCGAATCCAGATAATCCGCGCGATCGTCCAGAGGTGCTGCTTTATGATGAGCCAACCGCAGGCTTAGATCCCATTGCCTCGACGGTGTTAGAAGATGTGATTCGACAGTTGCAGTGTGTGAATGTTGGCTGTAGCAGCTATGCCGTTGTCACCCATCAGGAAAGCACCGTCCGCCGTGCGGTCGATCGCCTGGTCTTTCTCTATGAGGGCAAAATTCAGTGGGAGGGGACTCCTCAAGAGATGAGTACAACCGATCATCCAATGGTTCGACAATTTGCTAGCGGCAGTACACAGGGACCCATCCACGCAACGGGTTAATGGTTTGAAATAGTGTGAGGATAGTGTATGCAGAATTCCACAGGTGGCAGACGGCTCTCGCGATCGCTCCGGGAAAGTTCCCTGGGGTTGTTCGTTTTGGTCGCGGTAGGGCTTTTTGCGCTGCTGGTTGTCTGGTTGCGTGGCTTTAGTCCTGGTAAGCGCAGTTATAACGCCTTCGTCGAATTTGATAATGCGGGTGGCATCAAGCAGGGCACACCCGTTGCCTATCGAGGGATCAAGGTGGGCGAAGTGGTGGGGGTGAAACCGCAGCCTAGAGGGGTGGTGCTGAAGGTGAAGATTTCTCCGTCTGATCTGTTGATTCCAAGCAGTGCTGTGATTGAAGCCAACCAATCGGGCCTGATTGGAGAACCTTCGATCGACATTTCGCCGCTTCAGGATCTGCCACCCGGTGACATTGCCCAACCGCTCGATCGCAACTGCAACCCCAGCATCATTATCTGTAATGGTTCTCGCTTGCAGGGTCAGGCGCGGCTTAACGTAAACGAGCTGATTCGAGCGGTACTCCGCATTGCCAACCTGGTGAGCGATCCAGAATTTACGGCCAACGTCAACTCTGTGGCGAAAAATGCGTCCAACGCAGCAGCAGGTATTGCGAAACTGAGCCGTGAAGTTTCTAAGCCGCTCAAATCTGTCGCGCCAACCCTTGAGGAATTTCGCATCTCCGCTCGTCAATTAGGGTTAACAGCGCAGGAAGCCAATCGACTGCTGGCGACCAATCGCAATTCGCTCACAACAACCCTCAGCAACGTGAGTGAGGCCAGTGGTGAACTGAAAGGCGCGATCGCCAGCCTTGCGCCCGTATTAAACCAGGTGAAGCGCACCGAAGTCCTCCGTAACCTGGAAACCCTGTCTGCCAACGCCGCCGCCGCTTCTGCCAATTTACGCACCTTCTCGCAAGACTTTGGCAACCCCAACAATCTGCTGCTCCTTCAGCAAACACTAGATTCAGCGCGCTCTACCTTTCAGAACACACAAAAAATCACCTCTGATCTGGATGAGTTGACGGGCGATCCAAGCTTTCGGGTGAACCTCCGCAAGCTAATCAATAGCCTGAGCAAGCTGGTTTCTTCGACACAGCAACTCCAGCACGAAGCGGAAGTTGCCCGATTGTTGGCTCCGCTTGCCGCAGTGGATGTCTCTACGAATCCGCCAACGACTAGTAACTCGCCAACGGACAGACCAACTTTAGCGCCATCCCCCACTGAGTCTGCTTCCCCTGTCCCTGAGGTGCAAAAATAAGAAGGAGAGTCAGCAGAGGGCCGATCGAGATGGCAGCAAGACGCATCATTCCTGGTGGCTTAGTGACGATCGCAGTCTTGACAGGCATTCTCACAGGCTGTGATTCAGCTTCATCTCCAGACTTTCCGCCCCTGATTGATCGCCCACCCCCTAGTGCCAGTGTGTCTAGCCCCTGGCAGTCGGCTCAACTGGTTCGCACCATCACCAAGACAGATGAACCCATGCGCCAGATTGCCATCAGCCCCGATGGTAAGACCATCGCCAGTGGTAGCATTGAGGGCTTCGTCGATTTATGGGATTTTGGCACTGGGAAGCAACTGCGTGACTTCAGCGCGCGTTCAAGAGTGGAGTCGATCGCCTTTAGCCTGGATGGAAAAACGCTGGCAACGGGTGGCGATGATGGCAAAGTCAGGCTCTGGCAGGTCAGCACAGCGCAATTCATTCGTTCGTTGCCACGGTATTCTTTTCCAGTGCAGGCAATGGCTTTTAGTCCCGATGGCACCACTCTTGCTACGAGTAGCTGGAAAAAAACGGTTGAGCTCTGGGATGTGGCGACGGGAAAATTAGTGCGCACCCTGACGGGACACACCGACGCGGTGAATGCAGTAGTCTTTAGCCCAGATGGTAAGTCACTGGCCAGTGGTGGCTACGATGGCACCATTCGGCTCTGGAACCCCACGACTGGCGAATCCATTCATACGTTTGTCGCGTACAAGCGTCCGGTTTATACCCTGGCTTTCACCCCCAATGGGCAAATGCTGATCAGCGGTGGTGATAATGCGATTAAGCTATGGGATGTGAAGACGACCCAACTGCATGCCACCTTGATTGGTCACTCAGATGTCATCACGGCGATCGCAGTGACTTCTGATGGACGCACTATCGTCAGTGGCAGCCGCGACAAAACCATCAAGCTATGGGATACCACCACTGGAGCGCTGCTCAAAACCCTGCCTAATGATCCCGTCCTTTCGATCGCCGTTACCCCCGATGGACGCACGATCGCTAGCACAGGCAATGATGGCAAGATCAGGCTTTGGCGACCCGCTCAAGAGTAATCAGTCAGAATTTCTTTGCGCTAAAAACGTTCTAGCTTAACGCTTGGGTGCGGGTTGCGTGATGGCTGCGATCGGCAATTGCAGCTTTGGGAGCAACTTGGTGAGCTGGGGTTCAAACCGTTGGAAGTCTTGCAGTGTTTTGAATTTTCCAGTTTCAGAAGCAGCATCAAACGCCGTTGTGATGACATACAGCGTAGACCCATCAAAGGCAACATAGCCAATGTGCTGTTCGTGAATGTCCTTATTTTGCCTTAGGCCCGCAAAGCCGTAGCGCAGCCCGGTCAGTTTACCGATCGTGACCTGCGTAGGTGGCTGAGCGGTGAAGGCGATCGTGGTGCCATATTCAGCGGCCCGATCTTTTTTGAAAGTGGCGTAGTAGTCGTTCACCCAGGCTTTAAGGGCGGTCACAACTCGGCTGCGATATTGCGGATCAGCATAGTTTGCTTTGGCTGGAATCCCTGCATCCGTCAGATTTTTTTTCAGATCAGACCGGCTGCTGAGGAGAAACGTACCCATCTCCACTGTGCCAATCAACGTGTCTCGATCGTAGACGCAAAGTAGGGGAGCCTTGCTCTTGCTATCGCAGGGCGCTACACGCCAAGGGGCAGGCATTTTGGTCGTTCCCAGAGCGCGTGTCCAGATATTAACTTCGCGAAGGTTGGCTGGCAGCGTGGGTTTCGGTGACTCGGCCTTGGGTGGAGCTACCGCCCTTGCCCGCTCGACAAAAGATTGGTTACTGACGATGACGGCAGCCGTCGCGATTGTACTCCAGCAAGAAACTCGCAGCGTTCCAAACAGCAATCTCATCATCATGACCTGATTCAAATGAATGATTCAAACTAAAGGGGTCTGAATCAAGATCATACGTTGCTTCTTTCAGCCAATCAGGAGAAAAAGGATCAAGCAACCAGGGGGGAGCGGTCAGCGTGAGAGTTTTGAGTTTCGAGTAGCGCGTTGCGCCGCTGCGCTAGAGAGTTTTGAGTTTTGAGATTTGAGATTTGAATTTGGGAGTCAGCGTTCAACAGTTAGCTCTTAGCCTTTAGCCTTTAGCCTTCATCCCTCATCCCTCATCCCTCTGCCTTTCCTCCTCACACATTGCTTTCTACAGGCAGTCCACGCATAGCCATTTTGCGGCTTTCAAAGACTTGCAAAATCCCGTTTGTAATGGTTTCAACGACGGTGCGATCGCATAAAGCTAAAAATGCCTCCGCTGTCAGCGCTCCCTTGAAGAATTCTTTGGCGTGAACGAGCAGGCGACGCGACTCTGCAAACCCGATGGACTTGATCATATAGGTCGCGACGGGAGAATTTTTGATGTCGTAGGAAGACGCTTGCCCACGGCCTTTTTCCACCAGACTCAGCACATCTTCTTCAATATCGTTATTTGGCGTAGCAGTCATGGTGACGTAGGGTAAGAAGTTCTCTAGCTGTGCCACCGATCGCCCCTGAGACGGCAGTTCACCCATCATCGTTGCCAGGGGAATGTCTCGACCCAGCCGTTGCGAAAGGGCTTCAATGACCGCGATCGACAACAATTTACTACCCAGATACAACCGCGCCACTTCTAGATTGCGTTGCGTCCGTGCAATCAACTGTTGGTACGCTTCTACAGGCGGTTCAGACTCAAACGTTTGAAACACCAACTCGGGCTTGAGAAAATACATGAAGCCCTCCATTTTTTGAAGGGAAATCCGGTAACCACTCACTGTATAGGAGTTGGCGTTCGTCAAGTCGTGGTTGGTTTCGGGTAGAAGGTTCCAGGTATTGTCGAGAAAGTCTGCGGCTGAAGGGTAGGCAAAATTTTCCACGTCTCGATTGGCGAGCCGCACCGATCGCCGCACGACATAGCTCACCTGCTCTTCATCCCACCCAAAGTCCATTGCCGTGTTGACCTGCTGTAACCGCGCATAAAGCCGCTCACTGGGGCTCAACCCGGACTCTGTGTTGCTGCGAAAGGGAATGGTTGCCTCAATGCAAGCCACGACTTGAGCAATCTGACTTGCAGCCAGCGAGTGTTCCAACGATTTCGCCGCGATCAGCGCACTCAGAAACTCATTCTGGCCGGCTGCGGGCTTGAGCACTTCTTCGGGTACAAAGCCAAACAACTGAGCCACCATCTCAAACATGGGGTCATTTGGTAACTCACTGCGATCGCGGATGACCAATTGCCCTGTGATTTCTTTGACGAATGCAGAAATATAGCCACTGATATTGACGCTGACGCCCTGATCAACCTGAACGTACACCAGATCGTGAAACAACGCTGCCAGGACTTCGATCGCGTCTCCCGACTCACCCACCTCAAAAATATGCTCAGGCGTGTGGAAAAAACGCCACGGGCCTGTCATGGTTTGAATAACCAGTTCGGCTGTTTTGCTCAATCGACCCGGATCAGCATCTCCCCCAAGCTCCTGTACTGCCCAAAGCAGCTTGGCTAAGCAGCGTTGTTGATCCTGTCCTGATTCCCAATCCCGTTCAAGCGCCATAGGAGTTTCTCCACTTGGATTGAGTCCGATGCACAAGTTGTTCGCATAGTATCAGGAACGCCTGCGGGAAAGAGCAATTCCTGATGCTGTTAACAAAGTTCTACATTTACCGATCGATCCTAATGATTGGCAATCAACGCTTAGTTGCTAACGATTCGCCTCCAGAACAACCGCTACAGCGCCTAGTCTGGCTCATTTTTGCTTGATCTACCATCTGCATAAGGGTAAGCATGCCCTAAACGTCGGGCAAACTCGCACAAACAGGGCTTAATGACCAGGTTTGTGACCAGGTTTGTAAGAAGCAGGCCCGTTCTTCGCTGTTAGTCGATGACGCAGAGGTAATAAAGCCATAGATCCTCATTCGCTAGCAGTTCACAGGTATCCCTAAGATTTAAACCACTTTTCCACGAGTAGATGGTGATCTTGCTAAAGCCTGGTTCCAATTGGCTCAGTTGTTCCTGTGGTCTCACGTAATAGGTTTGTAAGCGAAAGTTATGCGATTCATCCCTCACTACCACATAAGCAGAGGCGTTTAACTGCTGAAGGGTCATGGAAGGATTAAAACAGCGGAGTACCGCTAACATGACCAAATTAACGTAAGTCTTAAACGGATTGCGGCTAAACTGCTTTCTCACTGAAAAGGCATGCTCAAAGCCCAGCAGGTTGTGACTTGAAAAGAAAAAGTAGCTTCCCGGTTTGCCCACGCGACGCACTTCTTGGAAAACCTGCAAGCGATCGGCGTGAGACATATAATCAATGCCGTTAAAGCTAAACAAGATGAGGTCAAAGGAGTTGTCCTTAAACCGACTCAAGTCTCGGGCATCGCAAACAGCGAACTGCACCGTTGGAGACGCGCCTGCAAACCGTTTCTTGCAGGCTGCAATCATCACATCAGAGTAATCGATGCCAGTATAGTCCGCCACGATCGCGGCAAAATGTTTGGTTGTGCGGCCGCCGCCGACGCCAATATCCAGCATGTTCATGCCCGGTAAGCGATCGCGCAGGAGATCAAGGACGGTCTTTTCCGCTGGCTGTAGGGCACCTAGCTGTGCATAGTGTCGAACAATGTGAGCCGCTGCATACGTATCTTGATTCCTGTCGCCAACCATACAAGCCGCCAAAGAATGGATTCGCTACGAACGTTCCATTCCTGGTATGGAAGGCGTAACCAGTCAGAGTTTAGAGTGCCAGGTGTTTGCATCGGCTAGGAGCCTTGCTGCAAGGCAGTTACTCGTCAAACGAAAACCGGGTTTCAGGCGCAGTCTACGGCTGTCAGCCATGCTGCCTAAACCCGGTTTCTCACAGAGTCGTCATGTTTAGCCAACGAGATGTTGCTGTACGACTGATACGAGTGCTTCTGTCCAATAATCAACCAGTTCAGTGGTTGCCGCTTCGACCATGACCCGGATGACGGGTTCGGTTCCAGACGCTCGAACGAGAATGCGTCCCTGGTTGCCCATTGCGGTTTCTGCCTGCTCGATCGCCTGCTGAAGGGGATCGCAACTTTGCCAGTTGAGGCGACGATCGCGGTCTTCAACGCGCACGTTTTGCAGTCGTTGTGGATACGTCTCAAAGCTTTGATCCACTAAGTCGGCTAGCGAGCCGCCAGCCTGTTGCACCAACGTTGCCAGGTGGAGCGCGGTCAACAGTCCATCGCCGCTTACACTGTAGTGGCTACAGAGGATATGCCCAGACTGCTCGCCGCCCAGTGTATAGCCATGACGAACCATTTCGGCATGAACATACTGATCGCCAACGGCTGCACGAATCAGTTTGCCACCTTGCTTTTCCCAGGCGCGCTCGAAGCCTAAATTAGACATGACCGTTGCCACGATCGTCTCACCAGGCAGACGTTGTGCCTGTCGCAGAGATTGTCCCCACAGGTAAAGGATATAGTCACCATCCACAACGCGACCTTTAGCATCGATCGCCAACACGCGATCGGCGTCACCGTCAAAGGCAAAGCCCATATCCGCATTGTGCGTCTGAACTGCCGCTTGCAGGGTGGCTAAATGAGTGGAGCCACAGTTGACATTGATGCGATCGCCATTGGGTTGATCGTGTAAACAAATAACGGTTGCACCGAGCGACTTAAACGCCTCTGGCGCTAACTGTACGGCAGATCCCCAGGCGAGGTCTAAAACGATCCTGAGCCCCTGTAAGGGGTGTTCTACGGCCTTTGCTTGTAGGGGGCGCTGAATTGAGGTCAGGTAGTCAGTCAGCAACTCTGTCCGGTAGTAGTGCTGACCGTAGTGGGTTTGATTCGCACGATCGATCGTGCCAGTACCGCGTAGCGCAGCCTCTATCTGCTCTTGCAGTGCCAGCGATAGCTTGCTGCCACTCTCACCAAAGAATTTAATGCCATTGTCTTCTGGTGGGTTGTGGCTCGCCGAAATCATCACGCCCCCGATCGCGTCTGAGGTGCTAGTTAGATAAGCTACCGCAGGCGTAGGACACAGTCCCAGATTCCAGACATCCAACCCAGCAGCATTGAGCCCGGCAGAAAGCGCCATCGCCAGCATATTGCCTGAGTTGCGTGAATCTTGCCCGATGATAATAGGAGCATTCGTGGCAGCATGCGATCGCAAAATATGCCCGGCCCAAAACCCAATTTGTAACGCAAGCGGTGCTGTCAATAAGTCTCCCGCGCGTCCACGGATGCCATCCGTACCAAAAAGGCGACTGGAGGGAAGATCGAGCCCACCCCAGCCAGTACCCATCCGCGTCAAAGCAGACTCTAACGCAGGATCAACAAACGGTGTCGCCGTAAGGGGCGAGCGTGTCCGTTCAGCGCTTGGTGATGCCTGTAACGGCGCAAAGCTAGTATTATCGGACTCTTGAGTCCTGACTGGAGATTGAACCATACACTAAATAACCCCACACAACACACTCACAGTGGAGGATAACATTTTCTTTAGAAATGCGATTGTTATATACCACCTAAAGTAAGTGTCCACACTATAGTCGTTCAACTATCAATGGGCACAAAGCCTTTAAACACCCACTGCCGCAAGCAATGGCTGTATCTCGTCCCAGGTCAACCCTTGTTGGAGATAGCGAGGATTGCTGGGATCGTACGGGCTCTGGAGTCGATCGATGGACTGAATCTCAGCATTCTCTGGTAGCACAGGGAGATCCGGATCAAAGGCCGTCGATCGCACCAAAGAGCTAGAAAAGCCTCGAAAAATCGCCACCTGATCGATCTCACCTTCCACCAGTGCCGTGACGAGTAGCACCTCCTGGGGTTGTTTCTCGGTGTACCGCTCTAACCGATGGATGGGGATAGCTGGCGATGGAGTCATCGTGTCTACTGTCCGGTCGCTGATCGTCCTTGTCTACCTAAGCGAACAACAATGAAGTAGCCCAGGTACAACACATAAATAGCTAGACCAATTAAAGCCAGAAAACCTAAGAAAAAAGGACGTGTGGTGGGATGAAAGAACTCTCTGAAAGCCCAGGGTGGATCAAGCCAGATGCGGCAAAACGGCTCTTTCACCAGAGCGTCTGTTCCCATTAGTGCGCAGCGAAGCACCGGAATTTGGGCGATCGCGCCAAGTGCACAATACAAAGACACAGCCCAACGCCAGGAAACCAACCCCCACTTCAAACGATTAGAAGGCTGTTCTGAAATTTCTTCGTTCAAATCTGCCCAAAACCAGAGGGCAATGGGGATCAGTATGCGTGCAAGCCATCCAGACAAAAACCCAACTGGCAGCGCCCCAATGAGCAAGTACACCGTGATTGCCAGCAAACTCGACACCCGCCAGTAAATCATGAGCAGACTCTGAATAGCTTCGGCTTTTGCAATGAACGCCCAGAGCAACAGCCCAAGCGGAATCAAAACGGTGAACAGTAACGCCAGGCGATAGTCAGTCCAGACAAGCGGCGGCAACCAGGATGGGGACGGCATAGCAATCAGATCACCAGTGAGAGAAACATTTTGACATGAGACGGCTAAACGCGAAAATTGACGAGTCGCCTAGCGCTAATTAGCGGTTTAGCGACTCGTCAACCCGTCCATCTTACATGCATGAACGATGCGGGAGCGAAGCCTTAGCAGATAGAAATAATGACTATTAGTCTTCGTAAATCCGGCATTCAGCTGCTTCAGGATTATCGTCGCAGTAGATTTCGAGGGAGTTTTTCTTGGGCTTGGTTTGGCGTTGATGGGAGGCTTCAGCTTGCAATTCTTCAACGGCATCCCAGGCGGCGGCACACTCAGGGGAGTTGCTACCATTCACATCGCAAGCGGCGCGGGCTTGCTGTAACTCATCTTGGATTTTTTCTTGAATATCGCTCATGGATTGTTCGCTACTAATCATTCTTATCGAGTATGTGGTCGGCGCTGGATCTGGACTGATTCATACATTACAGCCGTTTCTTCGCGCGTCATCGTGTCGATCGCCCGATTGATGTACGCTTACATCCATCGCCTTGGTCATCTCTGCTGTGTAAGGCAGAGCGCGATCGCGCCTCAGGGAAACCGTAGTCAATCAATAGAGATTTTTCGTTACCCTCAAGATTTAGAGGAGAGGACGACGGTACAGTTCCACCTTTACTTATCGTAACGCTAACACGACTCTACTAGATCCGTCGCGTGCCTGAGAAAGCTTGAGAATTGTTGAGGTCGTTCTAATAATTGCCCATAATCTTCAAATAAGCGAAACATTTCCAGGTACGCTGGTGATCATCCTTTGCGCAAAGGAGGAACGCATGACAGGAGGAGACATCGCCAATTCAACCCAGTGGGTGAGTACGCTCTCCACTCGCCCGTCTTTAGAAGCGGCTGTGGATGACGTAGTGCAAAAAGCACAAGCGGCACTCCTAGATTCCCCTGATTTTGGGTTTGTGTTTATTGCCGCTGCTTTCGCCAGTGAGTATTCCCGCTTAATGCCGCTGTTACGGGAGCGGTTGCCAGATATTCCCCTCATCGGTTGTGGCGGAACGGGTGTTGTTGGAACCATAGATAACGCCCACCCTCAGGAAGTTGAAGGCGAACCAGCGATCGCGCTTACGCTGGCGAAACTTCCAGGCGTCACGGTGCGATCGTTTCATCTTACAAGTGAGCAATTGCCTGATTTGGATAGTTCGCCGGATGCGTGGGTTGAGTTGATTGGCGTGCCAATTGAGGCGCAACCACAGTTCATCCTCCTGGCTGACCAGTCTTTTTCCAAAATTAACGACTTGCTCCAAGGGCTTGATTTTGCCTACCCTGGCTCTGTCAAAGTTGGCGGGGTTGCGAGTGCATCCACCAATGATGGGAGTAGCGGCTTATTCTCTGACTATCGCTTACAGCGCGAGGGGCTTGTTGGCTTTGCGTTGAGTGGTAATGTCGTTGTGGAAACGATCGTCGCACAAGGCTGCCGTCCAATCGGGCAACCGTACTGGGTAACAGAGGGAGAGCGAAACATTCTTTTGGGGCTGGAAGAGCAGGCAGATTCTAGCCCGGTGCCCCATGGTTCTAGTTCCCGCGTGTCCCAAAAACGCACACCTTTAGAAGTGTTACAAGATCTCATACAGACCCTGGATGAAGACGATCGGATGCTGGCGCAAAATGCCCTTTTTGTGGGTGTGGCGCAGAATGAGTTCAAACAAGATCTGGAGCAAGGCGACTTTTTGATTCGGTATTTGTTGGGGGTTGATCCGAGAGTGGGCGCGATCGCCATTGGCGATCGCATTCGTCCCGGTCAGCGCATTCAGTTTCATTTGCGCGATGCCGAAACGTCTGCTGAAGACCTGGAAATGCTGCTTGAGCGCTATCAGCAAACCCATCCTCCTGGAACGATCGGGGCACTCATGTTTGCCTGCGTCGGTCGGGGTGAGCAGTTGTACGACGAACCCAATTTTGATTCTCAGCTTTTTAGCCGCTACTTTCCCCACGTGCCGCTGAGTGGTTTTTTTTGCAGTGGTGAGATTGGCCCTGTGGGCAACAGTACCTTCCTGCATGGCTATACCTCTGTGTTTGGCATTGTGCGCCAGACAAATCAGTAGGGGCTTGAGTCGCCTGGAGCCAGATCTTTCCACCGAAGAGCATTACCGTCGCTCAGCTTCCAGGATGCTAATGCTGCCCCTAGCTCAATTGCAGGGTAGCTGTGTTGTCGATGCGATGTGATCGTCCCTCAGCATCGATCGCGCTAAACCGTTCAAAATAACGACGGGCTGCCGCTGGAAACTCAGGGAACTCAAACATGGCATCCCCGTTGGCAAGGTCTGCCCAAAAGTAACGCAGGTGAGGAGCCAGCACCTCGGCTTCCACCTGCGGCAGTTTGAGCGGTGGTTGCATTAAGAGCTGGAGCATGAATGGATAGGAGCGATCGCCCATAAAGTCCCGCGAGGTCTCCTGTAACGTTTCCCACCCCGGTACGGACTCAACCCGACCAGACGCAATCTGGAGCGTTCGTTGCCCTTGATCGTCCGTCTGCAACTCCAATACCCGATAGGGATGGGGATAGCTCACCAATGACCCCGTTGTGATGTCGTAAACACCCTCGGAGCAGGCAATATCCTGCACATGCAAATGTCCGGTAAACACCAGTTGCACTCCCGTCGATCGCAGCAATTGCAGCAGTATCGGTGCATTATCCAGCATGTAGCGCTGTCCCAACTTGTGACGCGACTGCCCCGGCAAATGCTCTACCACATTGTGATGCACCATCACCAGGATCAGTTCGTCTGAATGCGCTGTTAACGTGTCCTGTAGCCAACGCAACTGGTCGTCGTCCAAATAGCCCTGTTGCTTACCCTGCGCATCAAATTGATTAGAATTTAGCGCAATGAGTCGCACTCCTGGCAGCAGTGGGCAGGTGTAATAGAGCTGCTGGGGATTGTCATAGCCAAACGATCGGTAGTAGTGTGGAAAGTCGGCTAGCCCGATCGAGGTGTTATTTGCCTGCGCACTCGGTACGTCATGATTGCCGGGGATCACGTAGGCTGGATAGGGCAACTGCGCCAACCGTTCTGCTAGCCAAACGTGGTTTTCTGGTTCGCCATGCTGGGTGAGATCGCCAGGCAAGAGCAAGAAATCAAGGTTCTCTTCACTTAAGCGATCAAGGATGATTTCGAGTGCCGGAATGCTGACTTCAACCAGGTGAAACCGACTGGGATGATCCCAAATTGTCTGTGGCAGCGCGATATGCAAATCGCTGATAATAGCGAAACGAAAATTAAGACTCATAGGAACGATCCTATTTTCCCCGGAGGTGTTTTTCCATTGTCCATTGTGCGCGTGCGTGAACACGTCAATCCACTCAGTAAAAAGTATCAAACACCGATCAGTCCGCCCAATTGGAGTGAGGTTTATGGTAATCCCGATCGACCACTCCATCTGGATATTGGCTGCGGCAAAGGGCGTTTTCTCTTGCAAATGGCGCAAGTGCAGCCAGACTGGAATTTTTTAGGACTAGAAATTCGAGAACCGTTGGTTGAGCAGGCAAATCATTGGAAAACTGAGTTGGGCTTGACCAATCTCCATTACCTGTTTTGTAATGCCAACAACTCTCTGCGTCCCCTGCTGCGATCGCTCCCTGCCGGACGACTCCAGCAAGTCACGATTCAATTCCCCGATCCGTGGTTTAAACGCAAGCACCAAAAGCGCCGTGTCGTGCAGCCCGAACTGATCGAAGAACTGGCACATGCGCTGGTTTCGGGTGGCACAGTTTTCATCCAGTCGGATGTTGAAGAAGTGGCGGTAGAAATGCGCGATCGCCTCGCCGCCCATCCCACCTTTGTCTGTAAACATGACGACTGGCTAGACTCCAACCCGCTACCCATCCCCACCGAACGCGAAACCTCAACGATGGAGCGGGGAGAAGCGGTGTATCGAGCGGTGTTTGCGAGGAAATAGTAGAAGGCAGAGGGGTGAAGGCAGGAGGCAGAAGGCAGAAGGCAGAAGGCAGAGGGATGAAGGCTAAAGGATGAAGGCTAAAAAGCTGACGGCTTAATGCTCAATCAACTCGAAACTCAAAACTCAAAACTCTCTAGCGCAGCGGCGCAACGCGCTACTCAAAACTCTTTCCCCATCATCTACACCCACGAAGGTAGCCACATCCGTAGTTTGAATGCCAGGGTCGATAGGGGCAATCCCAAGTAAATGGGTAGCCAGAAGATGAAGGCAGATACGATCAGTGCGATCGCAATAATGCCGATCGTCCGCAAGTTGGGCTGTTTGCTGTGAAGCCAGCGATCGACTAACCAGGCGATTGCCATTGTCGCAAAGACCGACGCACCCATGTAGTGATACAGAAACGTACAGCGCGTTACCTTGATCCAGGGCAGTAGATTAGCCGCGTAATTCACACCAAGAAACAGCGCTAGCCAGATTTCAGTCGTACTCACAGCAGGACGGCGATCGTGCGTCGTGACTCCTTCCACTATCAGTTCTGGTGTCCGCCACTTTAAGAGCTGTTGTGCCAGCACGATGAACACAAGCACGATCGCCAGCGTTGACAGCCACCAGAGAAAGGGGTTGCCGATCGCGTGAACATCGTAAATGACCGTACTACCAGGTGGCACGGCCGGATTAGTAGACAACAACGGCCCACCCTGTGCTTCGACTTTGTAGTAGTACGCGACTGGACGCAGCATCAAAATCCAGGTGTACCAGTCAGAGCAGTAGGGATGCACTTTCGGCCCATTGGGCACACGCTCGTGATACTCCAGAATTTGCTTTTGCAGCTCCCAAAAGCCAACCGTTGTATTGAATTTGAGGTGAGGAATCCAGATCAGACGATAAAAAACGGCTGGCACAACGCCCAGATTTAAGGCAATTTGCCACGGCGCTACTTGGGTCAACCGTTGGAGAGGACTGCGCGATCGGCGATCAGTTGACGCCGCATCGGGCGCACCAGCAAAGAGTTGTAATCCCTGATGCTCAGGAAAGCGCGTTTGAAGCCAACGGATCAACCAGGCCGCAAGCCACAACCCGTAAGCCCCAAACAAAAACCACAAGCCATTCCACTTAATCGACGCAGAGGCTCCAAAGAAAATGCCCGAACCAATCAGGTAAAGACTACGCCTGGTAGATCGTCCCTCCAGCGCTAACAGCAGAAACCACAGCCCCAGCAACCCAAAAATCACTAGATAAACGTTATTCAGGGCATAACGCGACTCTACAAGAAACAAGCCATCCAGTGCCGCAAACAGTCCCGCCAGAAACGCGTAGCTGCGGCGATGGGTCAGTTGATAAGCAATGCCTGCAACCACCAGTGGAATAAACGATCCCGTCAGCGCATTCAGCCAGCGATAGCTCCACGTACTATACTCAGCACCCGCAAGACTGTTCACCGTATCCCGGCCGATCGGCCATTGATTGCCCAACCAGATGCCGATCGCAATGAGGTACTTGCTTAACGGCGGATGCCCATCAAACAGCGGCGTCTGCGTCAAATAATCGTGGGCAAATTTGACGTAATACACTTCGTCAAAAACGAGGCTGTTAAATCGCCCCAAACCCCAAAAGCGTAGTGCCAAGGACAGCACCAGTAGCCCCATCAGCCCAATCTTGAACCAGGAGTCAGATCGATCTGATGGTTTATTGAATAAGGTCATAGCTCACGTTTCGTCCTTCCGTGTGCGTTCCTACTTTCGCATAGCGAGGTGCGTCTGCCACAGATCTGGAGTGGCAAAGTTGAGAGCGCAGGAGTAAGGAGTAAAAGTTTTGAGTAGCGCGTTGTGCCGCTGCGCTAGAGAGTTTTGAGCTTGGAGTTGATGAGCAGTCAGCTTTTTAGCCTTTAGCCTTCATCCTTTAGCCTTTGGCCTTCATCCCTCTGCCTCCTGCCTCCTGCCTTCTGCCTCCTGCCTCCTGCCTCAATCGCAACTCGTGTAGAATAAGCCAGACGATTCGGATGAGCGATCGCACGCTGAACCTACCATGACGACTGAAAACCGCCTGGACACCATTGACCATCGCCTTGAGATCATCACCGAACAAATCGGCAGACTTACCGAAAGCACGACCGAGTTTAGAGCCGACATGGCAGAAATTAAGGAAACGATCAAGGCGAACAGCGCTCAAATTGCTGAAGTCAGCGTTCAGATTAGCCATTTGACAAACGGGATGACTGAATTTAGAGCCGATATGGCAGAAATTAAGGAGACAGTCAGAGAGCAGTCTAAAATCAGCCAGCAGCAGGCTGAAAGCGTGGCGCGATTGTCTTGCATTGTGGAACAGTTGTTGGAACGGGGGACATGAAGCGATCGCGCCCTGTCCTTATGACTTACTCATTTTCCCTTAAAGCATGAAGCCACTAGCGATTGTTCTACTTTCAGGCGGACTCGATTCAGCCACAGCAGCGGCTCAGGCGATCGCGGATGGCTACACTGTGATCGCTCTGTCGCTTGATTACGGACAGCGTCACGTCCGCGAGTTACTCGCTGCAAAGCAAATTGCCGCTCATTTCAACATTCAGGAACACTTCACCCTGGATGTGAACTTGGCACAGTGGGGTGGTTCCTCGCTCACCGACACTGCAGTCACAGTGCCGCTAGACGGCGTACAGTCTGATGTCATTCCCAACACCTATGTGCCGGGACGCAATACTGTGTTTCTCGCGATCGCCCTTTCGTTAGCAGAAGCCAAAAATGCGGAAGCCATCTACCTGGGCATTAATGCAGTCGATTACTCTGGCTATCCCGATTGCCGTCCCGCTTATCTAGAGGCGTATCAGCATCTTGCGACACTGTCTTCCAAAGCAGGGCTTGAAGGTCATGCTCCCAAATTAGTCGCACCACTAGTTAGTGATACCAAAGCAGACATTGTGCGGCGGGCAGTGCAGTTAGGTGTGCCGATCGCTCAAACGTGGTCGTGCTATCAAGGGGAGGCAGAACCTTGCGGTTTGTGTGATTCGTGCCGTATTCGCGATCGTGCCTTAATTGAAGCAGGTTACGCTAATTTGGCATCCAAGAACGGTCGAATGCTTCATAGCAAGCGTTGAGTTTGCAAACGATCAGGTCTCCAACCTCTTCAAGAAATTAGAGACCTGAAAGTTAGAAGTCGAAGAGCATGTGTGGCCGTTAGCTATTCTTCTTCACCGCCATAATCCTCGCCACCTTCGTCATAACTTGCTTCAGCGTCGCCCTCGTCTTCCTCAGGCTCTTCTTCAGCGTAGTCTTCCTCAGGCTCTTCTTCAGACTCTTCCTCGCCCTCAGACTCTTCTTCGTAACTGTCCTCGATGTCCTCAGATTCCTCGTCTTCTTCCTCGCCAGTCTCCTCCTCACCTTCTTCGTCTTCTTCAGACTCTTCCTCGTCCTCAGACTCTTCTTCGTAACTGTCCTCGATGTCCTCAGATTCCTCGTCTTCTTCGTCCTCAGCTTCGTCTTCGTCTTCTTCAGACTCTTCCTCGTCAGTCCCCTCCTCGTAGCTATCTTCAGTCTCTTCAGATTCCTCAGATTCTTCGTAGCTTTCTTCAGTTTCTTCAGATGATTCTTCGTAGCTGTATTCAGTTTCTTCTGAAAACTCTTCAGATGATTCTTCGTAGCTGTATTCGGTTTCTTCCGACGTTTCGATTAGGGTAAATTCTTCGTACTCGTCTTCGTATTCCAGGTAATACAACGCCTCCAGTTCTTCGTAGTCTGAAACGGAGATAAATTCTCCATTGACGAAGACTGACTGTTCTTCGTATTCGATCGTGTACATGTACTCACTGTCGTATTCGATCGTGCTGCTTGCGCCAGGAACTTGAATCGCACGGGCGATCGCGGCTGTAGCACCATCAAATAAGGACGTTCTTTCACCCTGAATATCCTGGCTTAAGTCGACATTGGCATTTGCAACGTGGCGAATGGCCCACAAATCACCATTTAAGTTGGGGTTGGTCATGTAATCGTAAGGGATATAGCAATAGCCCTTGTCGCCCCAATGGTTGCCCCAGGAGTTGCGCACAATGAACACTTGGTCTGCGTCGGAATAGCCAACACAAAGCATGGCATGTCCACCATCATGTTGTTCATTATCTGGGTCAGGCATGGGCACTAAACCTTTAGCGCCAGCCTTTTGGAACGATGAAAAGAGATCTAAACCGAAGGTAAAGGGGTAGCCATCCGCCAGACACTGCTTCATGGCATCAAGGTCAACCTTTACTCGATAAGCATCTTCAATCAAAAAATTGGTTGCTTCTTCATACGCATGCTCGTGGGGTGGTTCAAAGAGGCGGTGCAGATCAAAGGGCCACGTTGTTTCGGCGCAGGTGCCATACTTTTTGAGCACCTTAACGCAACTGCGAAGGTAGGTACCTTGATCGGAGTCTGGATCACCGTCTAACTCACGTGCGTTGTAGTAGATAAATAAGCGGCTAACGTCATGTGTCGATCCGTTGACGCGCTTTGCCAAGTATTCATAAGCACCCGCCATTGCGTTCGCTGTGCAGCTATTTGAGTTTCCCTGATTTTCAACTGGAGTCATGTAAGGCCGCAGATCAACCTTGGCTGGCAAATCATCGGTCGATCGACTGGATTTGTAAGTCTTATCGTTTGGATTTTTCTTGTCAGGACGATAGCTGCCTAGTCTAATCGGCTGACCATCGGGTGTTTTGACAACAGTTGCTTTGCGGACGTGACGAAAGTTTTTGGTTGGCATGGAGAAACCTGCAAGAGGAGAATCTGAGTCAAGTGCTCATTGATACAGAGTTCCCATGTCCAAAACCGGGCTAACTACGTTTAAATACCAGAATTTTAAGCCAAAAAAACACCACCCTGACGGAGAGTCGAATTCAGGATGGTGGCTAGAGCCAAGTAGTGACGATCGACGTTGTGAGGCTAAGGCGTAAGGTGCGTGTTGGTGTTGTAGTAGTACAGCGCTGCCACTACCAACATGCCAAGTACAATGGCAACGGTACTCATGAGCAGAGAAAAGGAAGCTTTCTTGCTTACAGGCTGTTCGCGTTCGATTGATTGAGGCGAGCGTGTAGGGGATTGACCAGTTTTCATGGCTGTGGCGTCCTAGCGTTGTGATTCCTCATCTTCATTCCGGATCACAATTGCTGCATCTAACTTTCGGGTTAATCCCGAAAACAATCGTTGCGGTACGTTCGATCGACCATTCAAGCTTGAACGGCATCAGTAAAATCACGGATATGGTTGAAGAGTTCCCTGTTCCTGTTTGCTTTACGCACTCTTTATAAGGTCAACCCAGACAAAACCAGGTCAAAAAGCGACTAAAGCTGCGTAGCATCACGTCCTACAACCATTCTTACAACCGCTGGCTGATGTTGCAAAAGGCTCGTTTAATAAAGTCTCAGTGATCGTACTAGTCAACGCGATCGAGAATTAGTTAGTTTACAAACGTAGCTTGCCCTATTGGTTAATCCCAGCACGCAGATAACGAAACAACAGTGCGCTTTTATTTCTTGAAAACGTTATTTTCTGAAGCACGCCCGTCTCTTCGTACGCTGCTTTAGCGTCCATCGGTCAGAAATGGCGAGAGTGGGAGAAGCAATTTCTTGTGCTTAATTTTAGGTGCGTCGTTGCAAGCTATGAAAGATAAAAAATGATTGCTTCTCCTATCAAGAAGCATTGTGATTATGTTGAGTCGTCAGCACTGCAATAACAGTTCATCTATACCTGCCATGCAAAAAAAGTGGGCTGAAAAGAGGCTTCAGTCATACAGAGCGGTGATCGTAAGCATGATGACCTTTGGCTTTTTGACAGCCGTTAAACCTGTTCTTGCCTTTAGTATCACTTACAACTTTACGGTTCAAATTACGAGCAATACCTATGAAGCGCAAGGTTTGCTTAATGGCACCGTTGAGCAGGGCAGCTTCACCTATGACGACTCTCAGTTAACAGGAATTGGTAGTGAATATGCTTCTAAACGACAAGGAAATCTCGCTCTAACGTTTGATTTTCTCAATCAAACCTATATCGAAAAAGATGATTTGAACTACGGTAGTAACGCCTACCTTTTTGACTATCCAGTTGCATTTTTTGAGAATGGTACGCTGCAAGGGCTGGATTTTCTTGTGGTACCGTCAAAATTGCAACCACCTAAAGATGCACTCGGTTTTCGCATCTTTGGCAATGCATTTTACGCTGGCGCGACGGATAACTTCAACAGTGGCTCTCTGGTTGGTACGGTTGCTTACAGTGTGCCAACTGGAGGTTCTAATCCTTCTGACCCCAATCGAAGTGTAGCAGGCGTTCCTGAGCCCTCTGAAGTCGGTGGCGCGATCGTGGCGGCTGGCTGCTTAGCTTTTTTTGCAAGCAAACGTTGGCAAAGCAAACGGGCTAAAAGATAGACGCTTTGGGGATTGTTGGTAAAAGCTCTTGCTGACTCACTCACCCCTGCGTCTTCATTCTTACGCGGGATGGAAGTAAAAGGCGGCTCCCAAAATGGCATAGGTGGCTAGCAGCAGCACGCCCTCCAACCAGTTGGAGCGCCCGTCAAGACTGATCAAATTTGCCAGTGCGACGGCAATGATGACAGCCACCACCTCAAACAGATTGAAGCTTAAGTCCATTGGTTGCCCGATCGCTTGCCCGACCAAGACCAGAATCGGTACGACGAGTAGTGCCACCAGCAAACTTGAACCCATTGCTACGGATACAGACAGATCCATATTGTTTTTGATTGCAACGCGTACGGCTGTCACATATTCTGCAGCTCCACCCACTAGAGGCAGTAGGATCACGCCTGTAAAGAGTGGCGTTAACCCTAATCCTTTTGTGGCTTCTTCTACTGCGCCCACAAAAATTTCGGACTCAAAAGCGACCGCGATCGTGGCAACTAATAACACGCTGATCCAAAGCACCAGATTCGGTTTCGATTCGCCATGCGAGTCTGTTGTGCCGGCTTCACCTTCTAGTTCCACCACGCCAACATCATAGAGATAGCTGTGCGTTTTCAATGAGAACAGCAGGGTGAGCGCGTAGACCACAATCAGCACGATTGCTACCGTTACCGAAAGACGGCTAATCGTCACTTGGTCAACCACATTCGAGGTGGAGATAACCATTGCGGGTAGAACGATCGCAGTCACTGCCAACGTCATGGTGGAGCCGTTTACCCGTGCGACGATCGGTTGGAATTCCTGCTCCTTGTAGCGCAAGCCACCCAGCAACATCGATAAGCCCATGACCAAAAGCAGGTTGCTAATAATCGTGCCTGTGATGCTCGCTTTGACGATGTCAACCAATCCTGCCTTTAACGCTGAGAGCGCAATAATCAACTCAGTCGCATTGCCAAAAACAGCATTTAATAAACCTCCGATCGAAGGCCCGGTTGCAACGGCAACTTCTTCTGTCGCAGTACTGAGCCAGATGGCAAGTGGCACAATGGCGATCGCAGAGGTAACAAAAACGAGCAAAGCATCCCACTCCAGGGACTCTGCCACAATGGACAACGGCACGAAGACGAGCAAACCAAGCGAAATCAGGTTTTTAATTGACATAGTGTGAGCAGGAGAAATGGTCGGCGAATGAGCTTGCAAAGAGGAACACTATCAGCCATAGGCGTTGCCAGTGTAACCGAAGTTGCCCAAAGCTTTGACTATAGTCAATCAGCTTTATCGCGTTTAAGTATGAATTGTCTGCCTGGTGTCATGTCTCCACTTCTTTCCGGGAGGAACTGCTGGGCATAGTCGATCGCGGGGGATACGACTGGCGCGAAGGCAGGGAAACATCGAGACACGAGGATTAGACGCTATTCTCTGAGGCACCGTGTCACCGCGTTGCCCCTTCTCCATGTTGGTTGCACGTTCTACCTCAATCGTTCGATGTATCTCCACTGAACCATGATCGCTCTCTCTAGCGTAAAAGTTGAGTGAGGTTGTGGGTGCTTGCTGCACCCTTCTTGCTTTGACACATAAAAAACAAGCCCCGGAGGTCATTAGGGGCTTGTGTGTGAAGGAGTAATGAGGTTGTAGGTCAAACGTACTACAACGAGTTGCTTCTGTCAACCTTTGGTGAATTTGTGGGCAGAGGCTATGAAATTCTCGGTAAATCAGCCGTTCATTGCGGAATTCCTGTTTGTTGGTGCGGAAAAGTAGACACGCGCTTCATCAGTCCGGCCCTTTCTGGCAGTAGTTGATGAATGTTGTGATGTTTGCCCCTCTTCCAACGGAGTCTCATGCCATATTCCTCACATCAGCTTTTAAACACGCCATCTGTACCAGCGATTTCGACGGCTACAAATGGGGATTTGACTACTTACGGAGAAGCTTCGACGAATAGTGCCTCAGCCAGTAGCGCCTCTAATGGTGCGGTCATTGGTTGTTTGAGTCTTGCGATCGCCTTGAGTGTGACCCTATTCGCACTGGGGTACAAACGCTATCGTACTCGTCAGCGCGCGCGCCTATTGAAGCAACAAGTTGCCATGTTAGAAGCGATGTGGCGCATCAGCTCAACGAAATAAACGTTTGAACGGTAAGGGTTCTTAACCGCCGTGATCCATACATTGGGCGGCTTACTGCCTTGCCTCTACAGCCAAACATTTCAAGTTTCTAAATGTTCATTTCAACTGGATTTATTGGGCAAGCACTGGCAATCAACGGTTTCCTTCATGTTTAGCTTGAAAGCCCTTTAGCCCTTCAATTCTTATGTTTCAACGATATGTCTCAGTATGACGATCGTGTGTCAGCAGTAGGCCAATCTTTTTTGGTAGAAATTTCATTGAAAATGCTTCATTCCTGAATCATACAAATAGTCTCGATAAGTTATGTAAAACCTGGAGATATTGCAAAATAATGTGACTTTCGATACGGAATGATTATTTCGAAATTGGGATCAATGATTCTACGTTGTTGCTATGAAATCAGTGCTCACTGACAAAGCGATGGCGTGGTTTGAGTTATCAAGCAAAATCACTTAAGGTTCTTACAACCTGAGTAGTTAGCTTTCTCTGCAAGGGCGCTGTTTGCTTTCTTGTATCGAGCTGTATTGACCTGTTTCAAGAATTGCCTGGCAATTCTGAAAACGCTTGAAGCAAATCCTCCAAAGAATCGCTTTGAAGAGGTTTGGTAATGCGTCTTTAGCTTCATTCCCTGTCAGTTCATTCGCTTATTCGGAGTGTAAAACTGTGGCGATGCCGTTGATCGCTGCGGTTGTTCTTGTGGAGGAACTTGAATGGATGGCAATGTACGTAGGCTGAGTACGCGCTTTTTTCAAGCGTTTAGTAATATGTCTGAGCTTGGCTTCGTTGGTGCTCAAAGGCTGTGGGCATTCTTTATCGGTTTCAGTTCATTTTTAATGACGAGTGGCCCTTCTACACGAGGTTCTGCTTGCTCTAGAAGAAACGCCCTTCCCAGTCTAAAACCATTGTCTGCTGGTACTCAACGTGGTCATAGAACCAATAAGTTTGTGCGACTGGGAGAGCGACTACGCGACCGTGAATGGCGACGTTACCTCTACTTGTTGCTTATTGGTAAGTTTGCAGCGATCCTGCTTTTGACCCTGGTAGCAATTCCGTTCATCTCGCACTTTGTAGGATCGCCCGCACTTGCTGATGATCCTGTTTTGAAAGGCAACGATATTGTGAATCCAATTAATACTGTTTGGACTCTCGTTGCGGCCTTTCTGGTGTTTGCGATGCAGGTCGGCTTTACGATGCTAGAGGCTGGTTTCTGCCGCTCACGCGAAACGGTTAACGTCTTGATGGAGTGCATTGTTGATACTTGCCTCTGCGGCATTCTATTTTATGCCATTGGTTTTGCCTTTATGTTCAGTCATGGCAATGGCTTGATTGGAGGAAACTGGTTTTTCTTGCAAGGTGCTCCAGCAACTTATGAAAGTTCTGGTGTGGCGTTCCTCGCGTTCTGGCTTTTCCAATTTGCGTTTGCGGATACCTGCTCAACGATCACGTCTGGAGCAATGATTGGGCGTACCGGCTTCATTGGGGATTTGCTTTACAGTATTGGCGTTTCTGGTTTCATCTATCCTATTATTGGTCACTGGGCTTGGGGACCCGATGGGTTTCTGGCAACGATGGGAAGCCAGGGAAATTTCCTGCCTGCGCTCGGTATTGGATTCCATGACTTTGCTGGCTCAACCGTGGTGCATACCATTGGTGGCTTTATTGCTCTAGCAGGTGCAATCGTCCTCGGTCCACGCCTCGGTCGTGTCTTCAAGCGTGATGGCGGTGGTCCAATGCTGCCTCACGACCTGACCATTGCTGCGTCTGGTGGTCTCATCCTTTGGTTTGGTTGGTACGGCTTTAACCCTGGCTCGACGCTGTCAGCAATGGATTTTCAAGGTATTGGGCGTGTTGCTGCTAATACAACGCTGGCAGCCTGCGCTGGTGGTTTGGGGGCGATGTTCTTTGCTTTCCCAAAAACGAAGAAGTGGGATATTAGTTTTACAGTGAATGGCTTTCTGGCTGGTTTGGTGGCCATTACCTGTCCTTGCTATTGGGTAAATCCAACGGGTTCAATCATCCTGGGCGCGATCGCAGGTGTCATTGTGGTTCTGGGTGTTGATCTTCTGGAATGGCTGCGTATTGATGATCCGATCGGTGCTGTCCCAGTGCATGGCTTTTGCGGTATCTGGGGTACCTGGTCTTTGGGGCTTTTTGCTACAGGTGAATTTGGGGCGACTGGCCCGATCGCGCCTGATGTATCTGCGCCATTGAAAGGGTTATTTTATGGGGGTGGCTTTCAAGTGCTTACCGCGCAGGTCATTGGCAATGCGATTATCACAATTTCTACCTTTGCGGTTGCAATGGGATTGATGTACTTAGTGAATTTGACGGGTACACTTCGGGTGTCAAGAGAAGGTGAACTTGAAGGCTTGGATATTCATGAGCATGGCATTCCTGCCTACCCAGAGTATGTCCTGCAGGCAAGTGCCACCCCTATGGGTCAGGAGGAAGTAGAACCTGGTAAGCCTGTCTTTACTGAGTAATTCTGCTCCTGACTGAGTGATGACAGTTGTATAGCTGTCTCTAATGCTTCTGTCGCGTAGTTGCCCTACAACTGCGCGACAGGAAATACTAACATCCGCGCCGTTGCAGTGTGGGTGCTGATGGATGCTTCAAGGCTCGAAGCCGTTGATCGCTGTAGGTTGCATATTTTGTGGCAGGCTAATCACATAGCGGTAACCAGTTTCAGAAGCACTCTGAATCGTCAATTGCCCCTGATGCATTTCAGCAAGATGGTGGCTGAGCAACAAGCCCAGGTTTTTATTGGAGCCAATTGTGGTGTTGCTTAGGGCCACATCGAGTCGTTCGATGGCAGTGGCAGTTTTGGTTGAGGGGCTTCTTACAGCCATTTCGTCGTTGGCTGATAGGTGAGAAGAGCGATACCCTGCAGATGTTGCTGCGTCAGTTTTGTGGGCACTCGGCAGCGATAAGGAATGGGTAAGCGCATGGCCTGTAATCTCCGGATAGGGCAACCCTTCGCCTAGCCAGGGATGGGATACCCAAACAGAAATGATGAGATTGCCCTGTCGATGGGAGACATGAATGCGAATTGTGCTACCAGCATTTGAGCCGTGAATCACGCTGAAGACAAGGTGATACAGCATTTGGCGTACTTTTTCTTTGTCTAGCAACCAAATGCGACGACCCGGCTCGATCGAGAGGGAGATTTGTTGCTCACGGCGGTGGGCGGCCTGCGTGAGGGTATTGATGGCCTGTTGGCACAGCATTTCAATGTCAACCGAGGCAAGCTGCAACTGGTTGCTATCTTTGAGGCTTGATAGCTCCAGAATCTCGTTAACCAGGGATAGTAAGTACTCCCCGCTATGATGAATGATGCCTAAATACTCTTTTTGCTTGCCAGTCAAGGGGCCATAAATTTCGCGCATGAGCACACTTGCCATGCCCATAACCGATGTAAGTGGTGTCCGCAGTTCTTGCGTTAATTGACTCAATAATTCAATTTTGAGCTGACTGGCGATCGCTGTACTGGCAGCGTCAGTGATGATATTAACGTCGGATGTTGGAGGGGCATCAGATACTTTAGCGGCAGTTTTGTGCGTATCGTTTTTGGTGCGCACTGGGGAAGAGGACAGGTTTTTGAGTGTCTGCTGGCGTTCAAATTCACTCATGCTCCAGCGAGCTGTTAGCTCTAAAAACTCAATGTCCTTGTGGGTAAAGAGGTGCGGTCTTAGATCCATAACCGCTAAAGTACCGATACAGAAGCCTGTAGAGGTAATCAGTGGCACACTAAGATAGGCTCGCACGCCATACTGCTGAGTTAAAAGACTGTTGGCAAAGGCAGGATGGGCGAAGGTATCCTCGATCGCCAGCACTTGATGACTGTCAACCACATGAGTGCAAAACGACTCACTGCGCGGCAGTTGACGGGAGGTTGCAAGATCATTCATGAGCCCTAATCGAGACAGTCCTGTAGAGGACTTAAAGCTCTGGCAGTGCTGATCCATTAAGCTCAGAATGCTCACTGGCGCATTCAAAAAATGTGCCGCTGTCTGAGTTGCTTCATCAAAGACAGAAATCTGTGTCAGTTCGAGCAGGCTTAGCTCTGCGATCGCCAGCATTCGTCGCTGCTCTCGTGTTGAGACTGTTTCACCGTCAAGGCGACAAAACAATCGATTATCAGGGTGTATCATTCCGAGCCTTTATCCCCCGTGCGTCACCGTAGAGCCCTTGCCAAACCTCAGCGGTTTTAGACAACGGCTTTAAACTATACCCATCGTTCCCTAACATTCGAGGGGATGAACGTCTACGGGCAGGAGAGAATACTGAACTTTCTACCACACCGGCTTTGCAGACAGGAAAGAATACTGAGGATACGGGTGCTGCTTGATGCTCAACTCATTCATGTGTTGCCCCATCGGGCATAGTGGCCCCCTGGAGATTGGCTCCAGTGAGGTTAGCGCTACTAAGTTCTGCCTTGACCAGGTTGGCATTGGTCAAGTTGGCATCACGCAAGTCAGCACGACCAAGGTAGGTTTCAATTAAGGTTGCATCGGTCAGGTCAACGTGATGCAAGTTTGCACGGCTCAGATCTGCCCGGTTCAGCCGTGTCCGGCGCATCACTGCATACGCGAAATTCACTTTGCTTAAAATGGCCTGAGTCAGGTTTGCTTCGGTGAGGTTGACGCCTTTAAGCGTGGCTTCAGTGAGGTTAGCGCGCTCAAATTTTGCGTTGGTTAAATCGGCTTGACTGAGATCCGCTCCTGCCAGCACCGCATCCGTGAGAAAGCAACTCTGCAACGTAGCTTCAATCAGGTTTGCCTCGGTGAGATTTGCTTCTCGCAGGCTAGTTTCAATCAGGTTGGCACGGCGGAGGTCGGCTTTCGTTAAGTCTGCACCGTTGAGATTCGCTCCTCGCAAGTCGGCATTGCGCAAGTCAACGCCACGAAGATTGGCACCTTCATAGCAGCGCTTTTCGTAGCGCAGATTCGCACCGCGAAGACAGGCTCCTCGTAGGTTTGCACTGCCTAAGTTAACGCTCCGTAAATCGGCGCTAATCAGGTTGGCATCGAGGAGCGTTGCCAGGGTAATGTCAGCGCCACGTAAATCGGCTCCATAGAGAATGGCTCCGTGGAGATCGGCGTCGCGTAGTTTGGCGTTGATTAAATCAGCTTGACTGAGATTTGCGCCACTGAGACGAGTACCCACTAGATTGGCCTTGCTTAAGTTGGCACGATTGAGGTAAGCCAGAACCAGGTTTGCGCCACGCAGATCTGTCCCCGTCAGGTCTGCGCCAATGAGGTCGGCACCGCTGAGATCAACTCCGCTGAGGTTGACCCCTCGAAAGTCAGTTTGACCTGCTTTGTAGCGTTGCAGTAGCTCGATCGAGTCCATAGGTGTGCGGTTCCGGCAGCTAGAGGGTGTGAACTGTTTGGTGCTAACCGTTTTAGTATGCCCACCCACGGTGCTAACGATTGATGTACTCAGTCTTTAGCGCTGTAATCAATGGCTGTATCAACGGGAACTGTGATTGATGAACCAGGGGCGGGTGCGATCGGGCGATTGGTTTCAGCAATGGTGGTGGCTGGGAGCAATGGGTTGCTTTTGGGGGATGGTTCAACGCAGAGTTTGGTTTGCTCGGATGCCGGAGGCAAGAGTTGACAGGTGTAGTCCTCTTCATCGGCAATGCTGGCGAATTCTAGCGTTGTTTCCTCAAAGTCATCCAGTTTAAGCTGGGTCGGTTCTGACAAGATATTGGCTAGACGATTGCTACTGCTGTACAGATAATAGGCGCGGAGGCATTTGATCACTGCTTCGGCGGTTTGAACCATTGCTTCTGGTTCTGGCGATCGTCGTGCTGCTGCAAACAAGCAGGCTTCCAGATCCGTATAGGTTTTGCAGAGGCTAAGGAGGCGACGCAATAGGCCATCCAGGTCATGCTGTTTCAGGCTGCTCCACGACTGGCTCGTGAAGTCAAAAGGTTCATATAGTGCGGAAAACACCAACATTTTCGCCTGCAAGGGGTTCGTATACTTCATGATGCCGAGCCGAAACTCAAAGAGGCTAAGCAATAAGTCTTGCGGCTGCGGGTCTGCTGGTTTCGCCGTTGCAGGCTTTTCGGGTAGCACGGTTTTAACCGCCGCCACGACTTCCGGGATTGCTTTTGCTGAAGCGTTAGACGGTGTTAAGGCTGGATCTGGAACTTGATAGTCAGGGTAGAGTGGCCCAAGCTGGGTGATAATCGCCTGAGCGATGGAGCGATATTCATCCTGCTTGTTCAGCGTTTTGACTACTGCATATAGCGCGGCCTCTAGCTGTTTAACAGTAAGCGTCATTTGATGAACATTTTGCAGCAGGTTTTCCAGATTTAACCGTTCCAGTTTGGCAGCATCGCTTTCCCACTGTCGAGAACATACATAGAGCAGCAGTTTTTTGATGCGCAAGAGATCTGGCTCAGGTTCTAGACTTTGGGCGATCGCGGCATAGTGGGCTTGCGGTTCTGCTTGCGACGCTGCTTGGGGGGCGATCGGCGCAGCATCAACGGGAGCGAGTGCTTGAGGGGGTTGTGGTTGGGCAATGACAGCAGGCTCGACGTTTGATGATTCGTAAAGCCGCTTCAGCTTGCCAGCGAGGGCATTGGCGATGAGTGTATATTCGGCTTGCTTGCTGAGCGTTTGAACAAAGCTATCGATCGTGCCTGTCAGCCGTTCCCATGTAGGCATCGATTGATGCAGTTCGGCAATTAGGTCTTGCAAGCGAATTGCCTCAAGTTGGCTCTGATCGTTCTCCCACTGGCGCTTACAGACGTAAAAGGCAAGTTTCTTAATTCGTGTACCATTGCCGGTGGCTTCTAGCTCAGCCGCAAGCTTGTCATAAAGCGTTGGAATGGAAGGCGGTGACGGTGGCGTTTCTGGCGCAAGGTTGTAGCAGGTTGGATCGTCATCGTGATCGGCTTCAGTGGGATACAGTCGGCTGATTTCTTTGACAATGATATTGGCGATCAGGGAGTATTCGGCTGGCTTACTCAGCGTTCGGACAGCGGCATCCAAAAAAAATCTGAGCCGCTCTGGAGTAGGCGCAAGCTGCATCACGTCCTGAATCTGCTCCGAGAGATTCAACAAATTCAGCTTGTTGTGATCACTTTCCCAGCTATTTTTACACGCGTAGAATAAAAGCTTTTTGACACGCAACAGATTGCGGCTTTGCTCCAAATTCCGAATGGCAACTGTGTGCGGATTCAGCACCTTCGACTCTGGTGTCATCAGAATGCGATAGACCGGGACAACTTCACGAATGTTTTTGAGTTCGCGCGGTCCAAGGTAATCGCTTTCAACATGGAGGCTGGCTTTGATGACATCAAACACGGTTTGGGAGATGCAAATACCGCCCGGTTCTGCCTCAGTTTGCAGGCGTGCAGCGATGTTCACGCCGTTGCCCATCACATCGGTTTCGGTGATGAACATATCGGCTAAATGAATACCGATGCGGTGCTCTAACGCATCTTCGGGTGCAAGCTGGGCTGCTTTTTCAGTCAGATTTTTCTGAATCTCCATCGCGCACTCAACGGCTTTAACTGCGCTGATAAAGCACATGAGCAAGCCATCGCCTGTAGATTTTAAGACGCGCCCTTCGTACTGACTGCACAACTGCTTCATGTACTTGAGATCGCGGCGAATTAAGTCAAGGGTATGGTCTTCATCAACTGACATCCGCGCACTGAACCCAACACAATCGGTGAACACTACCGTGGCGAGCGTGCGCTGTCCTCTCAGTTCTGATGTCAGTAAGTCGTTTTCCATGAAGTTTCGACTGGCAAGCAGCGTGCAGGCAATAGGAACGCAGCGTTCTGGGCTGGATTGGTGGAGTAACCGATGGGACCGTTACCCTAGGGACGACTACCTAATCGCGAAGTCCCATTTTATTGATTCAAAGGTCTAAAAAAGCAATGAGCGTGGTCAAAGAATACGCATACACACCACAAGCAGTTTAATTGTAAACACTCTTGCTAGTAGAGTGCCCCAGTGTTTGAAGTTTTGCACGACAGCATGGAGATTGAAGGGAGGGAAAAGCTGCGAGTTTTGAGCCGATTGAGCGTTCAAGCCGATTGAGCGTTCAGTGTTTAGCTGTCAACAGTTAGTAACCCTTAGGAACTTCAGCTTTTACCGTTTGCTCTGTACCGTTTGCCTCATACGTGATTATGGGTACTTCTGCCTTCTACCTTCTCTCTTGTCTTACTCCTCACGTAGACACTGTGCACTTTTCACGACTAACGGTGTGGCACCGACCAGAATCATACCAGCAACGACCAGGCTGATCACCCCATCGGCCCAAAACCAGTGAAGCGCCGCAACGCCGATCGCGGCGAGTATAACCCCAACGCAGCTCATCGCATCGGCTAGCACGTGGAGCAAGGCTCCCCGCAGGTTGAGATCATGGGCACTATCGTGATGCAGTAACACGATGTTGATGCTGTTAACGACGAGTCCAATCCCCGCTGTAATGAGCATTGGTAAACTGGCAATCGCCTCAGGCGGATTTTGCAACCGTTCAATGGCTTCCCACCCGATCCAGAGGGCGATCGCAATGAGAACGAGTCCATTCACTAACGCTGCCCAAGTTTCCCATGCGATTTTTGACGTTACCTCTGAGGAGGATTCTCCTGCGATGCCAGCGAATGAGTCGCTGAGTAGGCTGGGCTGCGGTGGTTGAGCAAGCCGGGTTGCGACGAGTGCCAGCACCAAAGCCAGACTGTCAGATGCCATGTGCCCTGCTTCTGCCATAAGCGCTAAGCTGCCGCTAGTCATGCCTATGAGCAGTTCAGCGACGGCAAAGCTACCGATCAACAAAACAGCAATGAGCAGATGGGTTTGCTTCGTTTGTGACTCGATCGCGTCGTGATGGCAGTCGGCAGAGTGTTGATGCATGGGCGGGGGAAAACAAGTTAAGAGTTGAGAGTTAAGAGTTTTGAGTTAGGACTTCAGGAGCTATCAGCGGTCAGCGATGAGCTTTTTAGCCTTGAGCCTTGAGCCTTGAGCCTTCTCCTGACTGGTCTGATTTTACTCCTTGCCATAACGGTTCGATGGCTCGATCAACCAGTTTGTGTGCTTGCACGAGGCTAGACGTGAGTAAGCGCAAGTGCAGGGGCACGGGATCTCTCTAGTTACGATCTCATTGATCGATCGCCGAATCACGTGTCGATCGCCGAATCACGACAGTTAAAGAAACGGTGTAACCTCAGTCGTCGATCGAGCATTCAGGTCATAAGATGATGTCAAGGCTTTTGGAGTTTCGCGATGAACCGTTCCCAGACCGCTTCGATGAATGAACAGGAGCGCCAATCATTGAGTCGGCTAGATTACAGTCAGGCAAATTCGCTGCCGGAAATGTGGGCGATCGCGGCACAACGCTTCAGCCAGCAAACTGCCGTGTATGACCCGCACGCTCAGCCAGTCGTCAAGCTGACCTATGCCGAACTTTACCAGCAGATGCAGCAGTTTGCGTCAGGGCTGCAAGCTTTGGGTGTGCAGAAGGGCGATCACATCGCGCTGTTTTCGGATAATAGTCCCCGCTGGATTGTGGCTGATCAGGGCATGATGGCGGCAGGCGCGGTGAATGCGGTACGGGGTTCTCAAGCCGATCGAGAGGAGTTGCTGTTTATTCTGTCAAATAGCGACAGTACAGCGTTAGTAGTGCAAGACCAGGCAACGCTGAAGAAGCTTGCGCAAGGGCTGGAAGCACTTCCCCTGCGGTTCATTTTGCTGTTGACTGATGAAACGCCGCCTGCTGTTGGTGCTCTAAAAATTCTCAACTTTTCGCAGTTGATGGAGTTGGGTTCAGCTCATCCGCTTCAGCCTGTGAAGCTAGAACGCGACGCGTTGGCAACGCTTATGTATACCTCAGGCACCTCTGGCATGCCTAAAGGTGTGATGCTGAGCCATAGCAATTTGCTGTCTCAGGTGAATGGTGCTGCTGCGGTGGTAAACCCCCAACGCGGGAAAGTGCTGAGCATTCTACCCATCTGGCACTGCTACGAGCGCTCCTTCGAATACTTTATCTTTGCCTACGGTTGTACTCAAGCGTATACCAATATTCGTTACGTCAAAAAGGACTTGAAGGAGTTTAAGCCGAATTATATGGTGGCGGTGCCGCGCCTGTGGGAATCTATCTATGAAGGGATACAGAAGCAATTTCGCGATCAGCCGCCGCAGAAGCAGCGGTTGGTTAAGTTCTTCTTAGACCTGAGCCATCGCTACATTATGGCTCGGCGCATTTTGCATGGTGTGAGCCTGGAAAATCTCAAGCCGTCGATCGCCCAACGATTCACCGCAGCGATTCAAGCAGCAGCTTTGGCGCTCCCGCATCAACTGGGCGATCGGCTGGTTTACCGTCAAATTCGAGAAGGTATTGGCGGCGAAGTCAAGTTTCTGGTCAGTGGAGGTGGGTCGATCGCTGAGCATCTGGAAGACTTTTTTGAAGTAGTTGGCATTGTCATTTTGGGTGGCTATGGCTTGACCGAAACCGCCCCCATTACCCATGTTCGTCGTACCTGGCGCAATATTCGCGGGGGTGATGGACAGCCTCTACCGGACACGGAAACCCGCATTGTCGATCCTGAGTCACGCCAGCCAGTGCCCTTTTATAAACAAGGTCTGGTGCTCATTCGTGGTCCGCAGGTGATGCAAGGCTATTACAAGAATCCTGAAGCAACAGCAAAGGCGATCGATCCCGATGGTTGGTTCGATACAGGCGATTTGGGCTGGGTGACCGAGCAGGATGACCTGATCATTACGGGGCGGGCAAAAGATACGATCGTCCTGACTAGTGGCGAAAATATTGAACCCCAGCCGATCGAAGATGCCTGTCTCCGTAGCCCCTACATCGACCAGATTATGCTGGTTGGACAAGACCAAAAAGTGCTGGGTGCGCTGATTGTGCCGAATCTAGAAGCCTTGCAGAAATGGGCAGCGGCGCAGAATGTGACGTTGGAGTTACCTGGGGAGGGGAAAGGAGAGGCGTCAGGCGTCAGGCGTCAGGCGTCAGAATCAACTCAAAACTCAGAACGCAAAACTCAAAACTCTTCGCTCCTTACCTTAAATAGCAAGCCTGTGCAGGATCTCATTCGTCAAGAACTTACCCGTGAGGTGCAGAATCGTCCGGGCTATCGAGCAGACGATCGCATTGGGGTGTTTCGGCTCATTTTGGAACCGTTTTCGATTGAAAATGGACTGCTCACACAAACGCTAAAAATCCGGCGGAATGTGGTGACGGAACGCTACCAGGGTATGATTAACGAGATGTTCGTTGGGTAGTTCGGCGGGTGTAAGCCATAGGATTAACCTCGATGTGAAGGCTGAATGGGTGTCATCAGCGCATTTGTTTGATGCGATGAACCTTATGGGTGCAGCACACTTGCCTTACACCGCACGTGCCAACGAACGCACTCTTATTCCTCATACTTTTTCCTGACCCAAGTTTATGGATGTTTCCCAATCTCATCTGCTGCTAAAGCGCACAGTCAACGTGAAGGCGATCGTGACCGCTCGCTGGAAAGAAGACGCACAGCAACAGCTACAGGCACAGCTTAACCAGCTTGACAACCAGCTTCAGCAGCTCGAAATGCAAGGGCAGCGCATGATTGCTGAAATTCAGAAGCAAAGCCTCAAACCCCCCGGTCCTGAGACTCTGCAGCAAATTGACAGTATTCAAATCCAGGTAAACGAGAAGAAAAGCGAATTCCTGGAGCAAAAAAATCAAATCTTGCAGCAGCTTCAGCAAGTCCAGATGCTAGAACTGGATCAAGAAGTGCAGCAGGGGCAGATTGACAGCATTTTCCGCGTGGAAACGGGCGAAAACCTGATTGAAAAAATGCAGGTTGAAATTTTGCTCCGTGATGGCATTGTTGAAGCTATTCGGGGTGCTGTTTGATGGCTCGCTGACCGCAAACGGCTCACTCACCGTTGCTAATGCATAGTCAGACACAGCATACGACGCGATCGCTGTGTCAAAGTAATGATCAGGATGCGTGGCTGTGCAGCCATACCGCTGGCTACTGTAGTTTGCTTCTCGTCGGGTTGGCTGACCGCTCTTACAAACTTTTTCACTTAATTTCAGATCGGAACTCACTCCATGATTTACGAAGTCTTCATGCCTGCGCTTAGCTCCACCATGACCGAGGGCAAAATTGTGTCCTGGGTTAAAGAACCCGGCGACAAGGTTGAAAAGGGCGAAACCGTTGTTGTGGTTGAGTCTGATAAAGCGGATATGGATGTGGAGTCCTTTTATGAAGGGTATCTTGGCGCGATCGTCGTCCCAGCAGGGGAAACGGCACCCGTTGGAGAGGCGATCGCCCTGATTGCCGAAACCGAAGCCGAAATTGCCACGGCGCAGCAGCAAGCTTCTGGCAAAGCTCAAACTGCCCCTGTCGAAACTCCGGGCGCGATCGCAGATACCAAGCAAGAAGCCGTCGCTGCCGTCGCTGCACCAAGCGCCGCTCAAAATGGCGGTGCAACAACCTCAAACGGTCGCACCGTTGTGTCTCCTCGTGCCCGCAAATTGGCGAAAGAACTGAAAGTTGATCTGGCAACGCTGAGAGGCAGTGGACCGCACGGACGCATCGTGGCAGAAGATGTGGAAGCGGCGGCTGGCAAGCCTGTGTCTAAAGCCCCCACGACTCCTCCACCGCCACCACCGTCGGTTACTCCCCCTGTGCCGAAAGTTGCCGCAGCCACTCCCGTCGCTCCAGCAGTTGCGGGACAGCAGGTGCCTCTCACAACGCTGCAAAATGCCGTTGTGCGCAATATGGTCGCCAGTCTGGAGGTGCCAACCTACCACGTGGGCTACACCATCACAACCGACAACCTGGATAAGCTCTACAAGCAAGTCAAGTCTAAGGGCGTGACCATGACCGCGCTGTTAGCAAAAGCCGTTGCGGTAACGCTGCAAAAGCACCCACTGCTGAATGCCAGCTACGTCAATCAGAGCATTTCTCATCCACCGGCAATCAATGTGGCAGTGGCAGTGGCAATGGATGATGGCGGCTTGATTACACCCGTCTTGCAAAATGCGGATCAGGCAGACCTCTACACCCTGTCCCGTACCTGGAAAGATCTGGTCGATCGCGCCAGAGCGAAGCAGCTTCAACCTGTGGAATATAACTCAGGTACCTTCACAATCTCTAATTTGGGAATGTTTGGGGTCGATCGCTTCGATGCGATCTTGCCTCCTGGTACAGGTGCGATTCTGGCGATCGGTGCCTCCATTCCAACCGTTGTAGCGACAGATGATGGGATGCTGGGTGTGAAACGGCAGATGCAGGTTAACCTGACGTGTGACCATCGCGTGATCTACGGTGCCCATGCCGCTTCCTTCTTGAAGGATCTGGCGAAGTTGATTGATACGAATGCCCAGTCGTTGACGCTCTAGAGGGGAGTAGGGAGTAGGGAACACCATACAACCCTTACCGGTTAATCCTATTTGGGAAAGGATGAAGAATCATCGAGGTATCATGCGATGACGGGATGATGAGAATTCCGCGCACTCCCACCCTTTCGTCATCCTGCCCTTTCTAGCACCATCCCTTACCGAATATTCCAGCGTCGTCGCCAGCTAGAGGTCGATTCTCGTTGGGAATGCGCTTGCTCTTGCTGATGGCGCGCCAGGATCACCTCTGCTGAATCGCTCAAGCTGGGATCGCGATAGGGGACGGCTGCTCGTGTTTGTAGATGCTCTTGTTCCATCGGCGCAAGGGGCGGAAGCGTTTGCTGCTCAAAGCTACCGATCGTGCCTTGCGACCATTCATGGGGAAGATGGGTTGCGCCGAGTGGAATCGTGCCGATCGCCAGTCCTGCGGCGTGCATCGCTGATCGTACGGCTGCTGCGCGAGAATAGGTTGCCAACCTGCCGTCCGGTGCTAAACAGCGTGCGACCAGTGTAAAGAATTCGATCGTCCATAGCTGCGGACACCGACGCGGTGAGAACGGGTCAAAGAAAATGGCATCCGCCTGAAATGCCTGCTGGCAAAGAGCCTGGATGGTTTGACGCGCATCACCAACCAGGAGCTTAGCCGTCAGATAAGGCATGGTGCAGGCGTGAGTGAGTGCCATCTGCTGCAAAACCGCTTGTACGGTAGATGACCAACTCGCAAGTAGGGGTGGCGCGATCGCCGCTTGTGGCACGCTTGCATCCAACTCCAACCCATAAAGCTCCACATGACAGGTGGGATTCACCGCCCAAATCGTTTCCAGCGCAGCGGCAGTGTTGTAGCCCAAGCCATAGCAAACATCCAGTAGCCGCACAGAGGCTTTCTGCGCTTTCTGCGCTAACTCTGTTGCCTGAGCAAATTTCTGAAACGCTTCTGCCTTAGCGCCCTGACGGCTATGAAATGCCTCGCCAAATTCGTCCGAGAAAAAGGTAAAGGAGCCATCCTCGGTTGGCTGCGGTATCCAGGGCGATGAGCTTGGCATCCTAACAGCGAGATCAAAAAGCGTTCTGGTAGAAAGCGTAACGCGAGTTGCAACCTGGACGGTGATCTTTCTGGATTCTCATGGCGCTACGGATGCCTTCGCGTGGCTAAAGCTAATGGCTCTAATTGGTCGCAGCATCTTGCTAAAACAATACATTTGTACTAAATTTTCAACAGTACCGCTTTCCTCGATTCATGCTTCGCGAGTCCTGTGTCCCTGGAACACTCTGAATATGCCCCACGATCGTCTCCCCTTGAAGCTTTGCGTATACGTGTTAAATAGGCTTTCAACCCCAACGCAGTTTGGGATCAGAAGTTCCTTTATGGTGTTGCTGATCCTGATGGCGTGGATTCTGCCAGCACGCGCTCAGGACTCGATTAACCTCGATTTCACGGTGGCTCAGACCGATCAGAGCCACTCTGAACCAGTTGCTGCAACGCCGACGATCGCCAGTAATTCCGAGGCGAATAAGTCTGAGGCGAACAAGGACGACGATCGCAAGCAGGACGCGATCGCGCTATCGTTCGAGGTTCCCAAGGCGAAAGCAGCAACCGTTACGCCAAAGTCCTCGCCATCAGTACAGACTACTACTCCAACCGCGGTGTCTGCCGACCTGTTTGTGGGTGGTTCGGATTCTCTGGTTGCCCGTACGGTTGGTCATGCGGAAGGTACTCGAACCGCTGATGGCAAAAAAACTCGCGCCTACTATGGACACTCCGATCCAGGCAATGGGGTTTGGAATTTAGGCAGTTTCTCGTATCAACATGCGGCTCAATCGCCCGAAGATGCCGATGAGAAGCAGCTACGGCGTTTGCAGGCGCAGGCAGATACTATCCGGGAACGCGCTGCATCCCATCGCCTGACGCTGTCCCTGGAAGAAGAACTGAATGGGGTTGACCTTGCCAACCAGGCTCCCCTGGCAGCGCTGGATACCCCTGGTTATGTTGAGTGGCTCAAGCAAGCCCGCGATCGCGGACTCAAGGGGTCTGATGCGGTACTCTGGGCGCGTACACAGTCATACTGGAACCCCCGGCGAAATCGTTGGGAAGCACCTGGATTGGGTAATACAGAAGATGGAATTAGTCATGATCAAAACCGACGCCTGACCGCGATCGCCCGTGCGTTAGACACCTATCAACAGCAGCAAGTAGCACAGCAGCAGGAACGCGATCGGCAGGATAAAGTCGCCAGCAAGCCGCCCCAAGAGCAAGTAGCTGACCAAATTATTTTTCAAGATTTGTCTCCATCCAAAGCAGAAGCGGTGGCTCAGGCTAGCCGCTAAAAGCGATGTGGACCCATTCTTAACGCTTCATCCTGAAGATTGATTGCTTGGTCTCAGACCACTCGTCCATGCTGGTACTTCAGCACCCCAAAGGATGAAAATTGCCACCTCCAACCCCCAACCCCTAACCCCCAACCTCCAACCCCCAATCCCCAACCCCTTATAAACACGCTGACTCAATCACTAACCGCTCTTATGTCAGGAGTCTTTGACTGTATCTAAAGATTTCTTTAAAGGCGAGCGCGATCCTTCTGGGATCTTCTATTACAATTCGCTTAACCCGATTCTTCTCAAGTCCAATGCGGTACATGCGATCGGTGTTATCTCCCAGCACGCGCTACATCCCCTCACCACGCTGGGAACGGTGGGACACATCCTAATGTCTTCAGGAGTTTTTACCAATGTCATACTTTTTCTCGCAGGCATCCCTTGCCGTTGAAGTTTTCAGTATTGGTTACATTGCAAGTGCCTTTGCGCTACACACGCATCGTCGCATGAATCAAGTTCCCGGTTGGCGAACCTATCAAGCGGCTCAAGCGGCTCAGCCGCAGACAACCGTATCGGAACCAGATTCGCCCACCAAACGCAAGCTCTCCCCAGTCGAACAATTGCGGCAGCAGTGCCAGGAAGCTGGTATCAAATGGCGTAACGCGCATGGGAAGAACAAGCACCTCAAGAAAGCGGAAATGCTGGCTGCTCTTCAACAGTTGGAGCAATCTCGACGGTTAGAAGAGAAGAAACGAGCGAAGTCGGTGCTAGCACCTGCTACCGCGTCGAAACAGGCCGCATAACGCTGCGGGATACTGCATAACGTAAAAGCCTCAGGCAATTTGTCTGAGGCTTTTGCTTTTTTCATTTGCATACCCCTACACCCTATCCCCCACACCCCACATCCTTATTGACAGGACTGTGGCTTACTCAAGCATTAACCGCCGTGAGTGTCTGGCTTTATTAACTGTTGCAAGGCTTCATCCATCTCGGCGATCGCTGGTAGCCGTATATGAAAGATGTCTTTTAAGGCTCCTCGAAGGGCTTCTACCGTGTGCAGCAACTGTCGTTCTGTCCGACCGTTCAGATAATGGGTGGTCAGTTGATTATTGAGCAAGACATTACGCTTATCTGGATCGGGTCTTGTAACGATGAGCGAGGTAACAAACTGTGAGGCTGGATGCGTTGAGACGTACCAATTGCTCACCTCATAGTCGGGTAACTGGCGTACGTGCAAATCAAAACAGTAGACTGCTTTCCATACCTGATTGATCAAGACTTGCAGCGTGTAGGCATCATCAGTCTTCAGCAACCGGAAGGGTTCGTGGGGTGTTTTCTGCTCAAGATCTGGTGCAAGCAATACGGGTGCGGTGAGCGTAGCCCCGCCGAAGCCCGCATCAACGACGTAGGGCTTGTCGTCGATATCAACCCGAAGCACCATGTGGCTAAGTGGTGAGATCGTGCCTTCTGGGCGGTTCCACAAGACGCGAGCGGCGAGATTGGTGACTTGAAAGCCGAGTTTGAGCAGCACTGCCCGCAGCAGCGAGTTCTGCTCAAAACAATAGCCGCCTCGCCGTTCGTGGATCAGCTTTTGCTGGAGTGACTGAAGGTCTAGAAGGACGGGTTGCTTGAGTAAGGGATTGAGATTTTCAAAGGCGATCGTCTCTGTATGCCGTTGACAAAGAGCCTGTAGCGTTTGAAGGGTTGGATCGCGATCGCCACGATAGCCAATGCGCTCAAAATAGGCATCGAGGTCGATTGAATCTGGGAATTGGGGTTCCATAGCAGCCAAATAAACGCGATCAGGGCAGGTGTTGTCGTTGAGCGTGCGGAGCCACTCCGTTTTGCCCGGTTTAGACTCTAGCAAACGCTGCCGGATCTTGATCGCGCCGATGCTGTACGGGAATGGGGGTACTTTGACGATCGCCAACTAGAGCCGCTGTAGTTTCCAGTGCGGTTCTCAATCGCCTGGCGGCGTAGATCGACATATCACGGGGGACGCTAATGCGATCGCGCAGGTAGCGGAGTGCTATATCGGCGTCTGGTGGCGGCGCACACCGTTGCCCCGTCATCAGGTTGGTCAAGGCACACCGAAGGGCAACATCCATTACGGCATCATCAACAGGGTTGACACGAATGATGTTGGCACGATGCTTGAGTACCCGATAAAGTGCCTCTGTCCGCGAGGTTTCTGGTTCTGGATAGGTCACATCGGGGAGTCCGTCCCAGGGGCCGTTGTCCACGCGGAACTGGTTAATTTTCGTTTGAGGGTCACTGTTTTCCCAGCAACCGCCCATTTGAGGTGGCAGATCATGTACATGGGTATGGAAATCGCTCTGGGTGCCTCGATAGGTGGTTCGGCTTTCCATTGCGTCAAACCAGTTAGAGAATTGGGAATTGTCTTCGCGCAGGGAGTAGCCTTTGTAGTAGTAAAGGCTGGCATTCATGCGTTCCACGTAAGGGGTGAAGATCACATCCGCCGTGCTGAAGGTTTCAAGAAAGTAGGGACCGGGTGTGGCACTCAAAGCCGCTTCAACTCTGGCTACCACGCTGATAAATTGTTCACGGTTGCCATCTTCTTGCTGCGTCGATCGCGATGGGTAACACAGCCACGCGCACCAGGAACGAAAGAGCAGGCGCTCAAGGTAGCGTAAGGGCAACACTGCAGGATCTTTCATCCCCAGTTCCAGTGGCCCAAATGCTTGCTCCAGCGCGAGCAAAATGTCATCGCTTTCGGTGATGAGGCGACCGTCTAGCTCGATCGCAGGCAGCATTCCCGATGGCACTTTGCGCTTATACCAGCGTTCTTTTTCCCCGTAGCAGAACATCGTCACTTTTTCGATGCGGTAGGGAATCTGCTTCTCCTCTAACCACAGCCAGACTTTCTGGCAATAGGGACACCAGGCATGGTGATCGCGGTAGAGCGTGACGCGCACATCGGCTTCCGACTGTCCAAAGAGACGCAGGCGAGTTTGAGCGTTGGTCGGTCCATTAACAGGATCGATGGAAAAGTCTGACAGGGCTTCAAGCTCTGACCAACTGAGGGGCGCGATCGTAGTAGCAGTGGCTGTCATGTTGATTCACATAATTGACTAAACATAGCCGTCTCAATCGTCAGCCCAAAAGGCTTTCATGACAACGGCATAGCGTGCCTACGGTGTTCACCTGTTTCAGCGATCGCATCCGGCGGCCGCTATTCTAGCTTATAGTGGTTCTTCGTTGAGTAGCTACGGTCTTGCGAAGACGGGTATGAGGTGTCGGGCGTAGTGCAATACAATGGAAAACGGTTGTAGGACTTGCGCCGCGTCTCGAGGGAATCGTCTCAGAGCCAACCTAAAGCTTGAAGCAGCGTCACTGTGGCAAAGGCAACCCAAAGTGTGACAGGCAAAAGCAGCCACACAACCGCTTTTGAGATTGTCCAGGCTTGCAGCATGGCAAAGACGGTGAGCGCGATCGTGATGACATTGCCAAACAGTCCGCTAATTGGATTACCAGTCGAAAGGGCATAGAAGGGATAAATCAGGCACGAAATGATGAGCACTGTTACGCCAGTTTGCGCGAGGAATGCTTGCTGAGGCGGATAGAAATTGAGTTGCCACCGTGCGATCGCCATCAAGACAAATAAGGCAACCCACACGCTGCCCACCACAGGACCTTGTAAGGGTGCCGTGTTCGATGTGTCCCATCCCAGTGTAAAAATTAGGCCGTTGACCGCTAAAACGGCGGTGATTGCAGCCAGGAGATTGAGTACCAGCGATCGCCGATCGGACTGGTTGAATGCTGTAAACATAGTCATGCCTGTTGTCTAGAAGTTATAAGCTGCACCTATCTGCACACCAATATTGGTGTCGTCAGTAAACCCAACGTTGACTGAAGCGGTTGCCGTAAAACGACGTGATAGGGGCAGATCAACGCCGCCAGTCACCAAGCCTCGCACCACAAAATCATCAAAGTTATACTTCGAAGAAAGCAGCGCTCCGCCTCCAACAAAGGGAACCAGCAACACCTGTCCCGATCGAGATCTCACAGGCAGATTCACCGTTAACGCGATCGTATTATCGGTACGATTGCTGCCAAAGACAGCAACGCCGCGCAACGAGAGCCAATCATTCAAGTCATTTTTGGTGATGATAGCTGCGCCCCCTTCGCTCAGTCCTGTTTTATTGCCACTTACCCCTATGTTGCCGCCAATACCCACGTAGTTGCGTAGGGGGCGCGGTTGGATTGCCGGCCCAGATGGCGCTACCGGGGGTGAGGGTTGAGCAGTCGTCACTTCAGCGGGCGTGTTGGCAGGTGGCGACTGTGCAGAGACAGCGCGATCGCCCAACGTCAAACCTATAGCCAACGAGAACAGAACGAGCGATCGGGCAGTAGAGAAGACCATCATGACTTGAATTGAACCTGAAAGGTGATGTTAAGGACGTAAAAAGAAAAGCGTAAACTGCCGTTCGTTTACGCTGTTAAGGAACCGTGCGGCTGTCGCTACTTTAATCGAGGCACCGTGGTAAAACTATTTCCAAAACGCACGAAAAATCGTGACTCAAGGCATGTTGACGACGCGGTCGGGGGCAGTATAGTGCTGAAGTTGAGGCGTTTTCTATGCTCGTGTTGCACCCACTTTCCCGCACGTTTCGCTTTCTAGAGTGGATTTATATCACCGCTCACTTTGGCATGAGTTTCAATCGCCCAGATTACCCTCTGTCGATCGCACTTGGGTTTTACGGTTTCTTCTTTGGCTTGAGTTGGATTTATCCAGTCGATCGCCCACGTTGGCAGCGCTATAGCTATATTCTGCTGGCATTAACAGTGGCATTTTGGGCAAGATGGACGGGTGTTGATTTAGAACTATTGATCTTCTTTTATCTCTCAAAAAGCTACTTTTTATTGGCTCGCCGTATCACCATTTTTATTACTGTTTTCGCCGGTGTTATTTGGACTATTTTTGACTATTGGGTGCTGGTCGATCGCGCTCGAACTGCGACTTTCTCCCAAACAGACTTTGATTTGCAACACCCGCTCAATGTTGCGTTCTTTTCTCTCGTTATCTATGTGGCTGCCAGTGTTTTTGTGCTGATGTTTAGTGACATGGTGATTCAAGAGCAAAAAAGCCGTCAACGCGCCGATGAATTAGCCGAGCAGGTCGAATCTCTGGCGACTAGCCTGGAACGAACTCGCATTGCGCGTGAAATTCACGACTCGCTAGGGCATACCCTCACTGATCTCGATATGCAGCTTGCTGTTGCCCAGCAGTTGCGTTTTCACGATTTGGAGAAGGCCTTTCGGGCGATCGACACAGCAAAAGTGTTGGCTCACCAGTGCATTGAGGACGTTAGCCATGCCCTTGATCGGCTGCGCCAGTCAGATTTTGATCTCAACCAGGCGTTAACAGCGTTGATGGAACAGATGGGGAACAGCACCGCTCTGCACATTCAGTGGGAGGTAAATTTGCCGCGACTTCCCGTCCATCAGAGCTATCAAATTTATTGCATCGTTAAGGAAGGCATGATTAATGTGCAAAAGCACGCACGCGCCTCTCAGATTAGCTTTCGGGGCGGTTTAACGTCGCAGGGGTTGGTGCTGGATCTCAAAGATGATGGTGTTGGCTTTGACCCTGCGACACAGCAGGGTGGCTTTGGCATTCAGGGCATGATTGAACGAGTACAACTGTTGGGTGGACAGTTCACACTCGATACCGCATCGGGAAAAGGAACACAAATTCAAGTCATCTTGCCACTATGATTCGTCTTTTGCTGGTTGATGATCAGGAGATCTTTCGGCAAGGCTTGGCGGCACTGCTAGCGTTTGAACCGGATTTGGAGGTTGTGGGACAAGCTAAAAATGGTCATGAGGCGATCGCGCTGACCAAAACGCTACAGCCGGATGTTGTACTCATGGATGTGCGAATGCCGCTGTGTGACGGTGTGCAGGCAACTCGCGAAATCCATACCCACCATCCCTGGGTTCGGATTCTCATGCTCACCACCTTTGATGATGACGACTATATTCTGCAATCGCTACAGGTCGGTGCCTTAGGCTACCTGCTCAAACGTACCCCCACCAAAGAGATTGCGACAGCCATCCGCGCGGTGGCTCAAGGCTACGCTCAGCTAGGGCCAACCATCAGCCCTAAAGTGTTTGCCAAACTGAAGGTAACGGCTCCGTCTCAGATTGATCCGATCGCTCTGAGCAAGCGAGAGAAGGATATTTTGAAACTGCTGGGACAGGGGAAGAAAAATGCCGAAATTGCGCAAACGTTGTACCTGAGTGAAGGCACCGTGAAAAACTATGTAACTCAGATTTTGGGCAAATTGGAGATGCGCGATCGCACGCAGGCAGCCCTTTGGGCACAGCAGCATTTACTCTAATCCCAGCGGCTTCCGTCTAGCAGCATCTCCTTGAAACGGGTTCTGCCGTCCTGAAGGGGGTTGAAAGACGCTTTTCACCAACCCACAATGACTTTCCACATTAAAGAGCCGATCGACAGCATTGCCAGGTGTTGTGGCAAGAGATTGAGCAGCGACTGGCGGGCAATCTTTTGGGTGAGCACGGCACTAAGCCAGAAGGCGAAAATCAGCGTGATGCTTTGCAAGAAGGCAATCACGGCGGGATCAGCAACGGCGATTGGCAGATTAGCTGTCCCAAAGCCAAAGGTCGCGAAGGTGACGGGCACAATCTGTCCAGCTTCTGTTAAGCCCAAACGTAAGTAATGCGCCAGACTTGCGCCTAAAACGAGGGGTAAATAGCCATAGGCCAGTTCCAGAAAGGGACGTGGCTTGCAGTTGCGTTGTAAGAGTTGAATCACGGTGTAGGCCAGAAGGGCGATCGCGCTGGGCAGCAGCAGCGCTAACAGCGAAACGCCCGCGTGAATGCCAAAGTGATCCAGATGGAGATTCCAGCCCAACTCCGCTTCAATTTCGGGTAAGCGATGGAGGAAGACGGCACCAAACAGTAAGAACAGCAGACAAACCTCGGCGTAAGTGGGTTTGTGCGTTGTCCACAGTTCAATTCCCGGTGGACGCAGGTTTAGCTCGACAGAACGGTGGGGACAGGCTTTGAGGCAGGTCATGCACAGGACGCAGTCTCGATTATCTTCAAGCTGGGCGGGATGGGAATAGAGCGGACACCCACCTGTTTCCTGCCCTTCCCCTTTTTCTGGCCCACCTTTGTAGCACTGGTAGGTCGTGCAGGTAGCGGAGCAGATGCCCTGCTGGGCGCGAAGCTCAACCATCGAGAGCTTGGCAAAGAGTCCATTCATGCCCCCGATCGGGCACAGATAGCGACACCAAAAGCGACGCTCAAACAACAGTGAGAAAATGACCGCTCCAGCGGTAATTAGCAGCAGGAGGCAACCGGATAGATACGCGGTATTTTCGAGATCCCAAAGTTCTTCCCACAGGAGAATGAGGGTGAACATGCCAAAGAGAAACCAACCGCCCCATTTCTCAGCTTGCTGGCGCGGCCAGGGTAATAGCTCGCGTGGATAGAGCCACAGGGAGAACTTTTGCGCGAGTTCGCCATAAATCATGAAGGGGCACACCGAACACCAGAGCCGCCCCACGAACGGAAATGCTGCCAGAATCCCCATCCACCACCACGCCCAGAAGAAATTGAGCGCAATGTTGCGATCGCGGCTCTGCGGTCCCAGCATCAACACGGCAACGACGACTGCGAAAAAGCCCAGGGTGAAGCCATAGTTGATGCGATCGGGATACCAGGGACTCCGCAAGAACTGACGGAGCTTGGGCGAAGAGTTGAGAAGGTTCACGCGAAAGCGTCTGGTTTTGACGCTGACCGCCCAAAAGACCTCCTCGGTCAGTTCCGACGCCCCGTCTGATTGCAACAACGCTCGCTCAACCAGGCTTTCTAACTCAGTCAGATTGCCCGGAAAGTCGTAGCCTTGCAGCCGACGCAACGCTTCTGGAGCCACCGTCGGCTTAGATAGCCCTCTCGCTCGACAGTATAAGCTGAGGTAATATTCCACCTGCGCTTGAATATCCGCTTTTCGGACTCGCAACGGCGGCACTCGGATAATTTGCCCGACTAACCCTTTACGCTCCAGCGTGGGCAGCACTTTTTCGGAGGTCATCATGATACGGGCTTGACACTGTCGCGGCGTTGGAGGAAGTTCCCCGTCGCGCCCTACCGGATCATACTCACCCGTTTCTAACAGTCGCACAACCTTGTCCTGGAGTTCTGCTGGGAGTTCCTGCACGTTGTTCAGCAGCAATGTGCCTTCGCCCAACCATTCGATGAGTCCCGGCTTGCCGCCCACGCGCCCAAATAGTTCAGACCCGCTAGCCTGTAGCGTATCGCAGTTGATTTTAATTATCGGCTCGTGCCGATCGCGCGACCCAAAGTGAATCAACGCTGTGGCATTGTCTTTACCCAATCCCGGCTCGCCAAACACCAGCACCGATCGCCGATCGCCTGCTGCCTTTTTAATCTCCTGGCGCAAGCGAGTGGCATACCGACTGGAACCCACAATGCCTCGTCGGACTTTGGGCACCAGGTAGGGACGCAAGGCGGTTTGCCGTTCCCGTTCATACGCCAGTTGAGCCGAGACCTGATCAAGCTCGGTGGCGAGTTGGCGCGAGAGGGTTTGGGTAATTTCGGGATGCTGCTGAACGATCGCCAAAAACTCCGCTTTGGGAATGGTCCACACTACGCAATCAGTGAGCGTAATGACCGTTTGTTCCACAGGCTGGTCTAGCGCCAATTCTTTTAGATGGAGCACTGTTCCCGGCAGCAGGCTGACCGCATTCGCCAGACCTGTTTTGCTGGTGTGATAGCTTTCCAGCCGCCCCGACTGGAGAATATATAGCGCTTCGGGTGACGTATCCTCCAACACCAGTCGTCGATTTTCTTGTACAGAATCTTCCTGAATCGCGGCGGCGATCGCGTCTAATGCGCCCTCCGATAAGGACGACAGACTCGTGTTTTCGCGTAGCCATGCAACCTTTTCTGCCTGATCCATCTCATCGACCTCTCACAGCTTTGCACCTGACTTTGCACTGGGTTTTTCTAAAGGCGATCGTACCTGAGTTGCCGCAGTCGACCGCACTCCTCAATATTTCGACGCATGAATGGACATAGGCATAGCGCCATTTTATGTAACGTCTCTACAGAAAACATGAATGTTTTTTTGCTCACGTAGTAAGAAAATCGCGCTATAGATTAAAAAGAAGGGAACTTGCAGACAGTGTTACGTGATCTATGAACATCAGCTTGAGATGGTTTGGATTAAGTTGCTTACTGCTTGGGACGATCGTGTTAACAAGCTGTCGTAAACAAGCGCTTTTTTCGCATAGCCAAAATACACTTCAGCCAGATCAATCAACGATCACGATTACGTTAAGCGGTTGGCAAAGCAATCCTAACGAAACGCAGCTTTTGCATCAAGTGATTCAAAACTTCGAGGTCAAAAATCCGGGTATTCGTGTTCAATACGAAGTTATTAATAGCGAATACATGGATGTGATTAAAACTCGGCTCATTGGCGATGTGGCACCGGATGTCTTTTATCTTGATGCGCTTGAAGCTCCATTATTAATGCAATACAACGTGCTGGAACCACTGGACGGTTACATCACATCGGCGTTTAATCTGGCAGATTTTGAGCCTTCAATGCTGAACGCCTTCAAACATAAGGGTAAGCTTTATGGTTTGCCAAAAGACTTCTCGACACTTGCCTTAATGTATAACAAAAAAGCATTAGCGACGGCTGGTATAACGCAACCGCCTCAAACCTGGGATGAACTGATTGTAGCGTCTAAAAAACTGACGATCGACCAGAATCGGGATGGCAAAATTGATCAATATGGGTTTGGGCTTGCACCCGAATTGGCGCGGCAAGTCTTTGTCTTAAAAGCCTTTGGTGGGAAGCTGATTGAGCCAAATGGCTATGCCGCATTTGCTGAACCTCAAAGTTTGGCAGGCTTGCAGTTAGTGGTGAATCAATATCGGCACGATCGCACCTCCGTACAACCAACGGATGTAGGCGCAACCTCAGGTAGCGAAATGCTGGGTCAGGGAAAAGTTGCCATGACGATTGAAGGCCCCTGGGCAATTCCCTACTTCAAAGAAACCTTTCCAACGCTTGATTTTGCCACTGCGGAAGTCCCAACTATCAATGGCAAACCAGGCACAATGGCGTTTACCGTTGCGTACGTCATGAATCGCAAGGCGAAGCATAAAGAAGCTGCCTGGAAATTGATTGCTTATTTAACGGGTGATGAAGGAATGAAGGCATGGGCAAAGCAGGGATTGGCGTTACCCACTCGTCGATCGGTCTTAGCGGCATCAGGTTATGAACAAAACCCTTTATATGCTCCCTTTGCTAAAGGTGCCAAATATGCAACGATCTGGCAAGCAAATCAAAATTTGCCTACTATTCGGATGAACTTTAATAATCAATTTATCAGCGCGTTGCTAGGCGAACAGACGTTGCCACAGGCGATGAAAAAAGCTCAAGATACTGCTAATCGAGAAATCTATCTATCAAATTAGAGAAATGTACGCACAAATTTTTCAGAAACTAGAAGGTGGCAAGACACCAGATGACCAAAACATTCGCTAAGGATCAATGGAGAAATCAGAAAGCAGGCGATTCTTTCGCTGGCTACCTCTTTATGGCTCCCACTATTCTTATTGCTGGCGTTTTCTTAATCCTGCCGATCGCCTATGCGGTTGCGCTTGCGTTTCAAAAAGTGCAGTTGTTGGGTGACGTGAGCTATCAATTTACAGGATTGAAGAACTTTTTGCGGATTGCTCAGGACGATCGCGTTTGGATTGCGCTCAAGAATACGGCGTCTTACGTGACGATTGTGGTGCCCATTCAAACAATCCTTGCGCTTGCTTTGGCACTCCTTTTGAATAGTCAAATTAAGGGACGATCGTGGTTTCGGGTTGCCTTTTTTCTGCCCACCGTCACATCATCGGCAGTGCTAACGCTGATCTTCATGTGGATCTATAACTCTAACGGGTTACTCAACAGCGTACTGAGTCTTTTACACTTACCAACCTACAATTGGTTAGGCGATCCAAATGTTGCCTTAAAGGGCATCATGATCATGAACACTTGGTCAACCGCACCGTTATTTATGGTGATTTATTTGGCAGCATTGCAAGACATCCCAGAGACGCTGTATGAAGCCGCCACGTTAGATGGAGCCAGTCGCTGGGAGAAGTTATTACACATTACGATTCCCTTCTTACAACCCGTGACATTTTTTGCCGTTGTGATGGGAATTATTGGGACGTTTCAGTTGTTTGATCAGTCGTATATTTTCTCGGCTGGTTCGGGTGGTCCGAATGATTCCACACTGACGATCGTGCTGCTGATCTATCAATACGCCTTCAAAAATCTGGATATGGGCTATGCCTTAGCGCTCACACTCATTCTGGCTGTCATCTTAATGACTTCAACCATTATTCAGCGAACCTTGTTCAAAGAAGAACGCTTAGATTAGGAGACTGAAATGAAAGCAATGCGTTGGTCAACTCCGCTTCTCTATGTGATCCTAATCGCCTATACGCTGATTACCTTGTTGCCGTTTGCTTGGGCGCTATCAGCGTCCTTCAAATCGCTAGCCGAAATTTCAGCAGGTGGCTTAAGTTTGCTTCCCAAACAGTTTACGCTGGCGAACTATCAAACTATTTTTGTACAGGAACCGTTGTTTGGTCGCTGGCTGATGAATAGCGCGATCGCGGCCATCTCCGTCACGCTATTAAACCTTTTATTCAACTCAATGGCAGGCTATGCCCTGGCAAGAATTCGCTTTCCAGGCAATCAGTTCTGGTTCTTTCTGATTTTGGCCGTGCTGATGGTGCCAGGACAAATTACCCTCTTGCCTAAATTCTTGATTCTCAAATCGCTTGGCTGGCTCAACACCTATCAAGGCTTAATTGTGCCATCCGCCGTAAACGCGACGTTTATTTTTATGATGCGGCAGTTTTTTATCAACTTTCCCAAAGAGTTAGAAGAAGCCGCTGCCTTAGACGGTTTAGGTCGCTTTGGCACCTTTTTTCAAATTGTTTTACCCCTCGCCAAACCTGCCTTAGCCGCTCAAACTATTTTTGTGTTTATGGGCTCCTGGAATGAATTTCTCATGCCCTTGGTGATTCTGTCTGATCCCGAAATGTTCACCTTGCCACTGGGTCTAAACGCCTTCAAAGGTCAGTACATTAGCTACTGGAATTACATCATGGCAGCCTCCATGATTTTCACCCTACCCGCACTAGCTGTATACGCCTTTTTCAACCGCTACTTCATTCAAGGCGTAGCCTTTACAGGCGGAAAAGGATGAGGGGGGAGTTTTGAATTTTGAATTTTGAGTTTTGAGTTTCGAGGTTTGAATTACCCTTTCCCTCTTGACTCATGACTCTTGGCTCCCGACTTCCGACTTCCGGCTCCCGACTCCCAATTTCCTTCTGCCCTCTGCCTTCTGCCTCCTGCCTTTCCCTCTGCTTCCCAACCCCTAACCCCTACCCCCCATTTCCTACTCCCTACTCCCCCCTCCGTTGTCTATCCTATTGAATGGAGTTAGTACGATCGATGCGACATGGCAGGACATAGTAAGTGGGCAAACATCAAACGGCAGAAAGCCAGGGTTGATGCGGTTAAGGGGAAGGTATTTACCAAGATTTCGCGGGAGATTATTGTTGCTGCGCGGAGTGGCGTGCCCGACCCTGAGGGGAATTTTCAACTGCGGACGGCGATCGACAAAGCCAAAGCGGCAGGCATTCCCAACGACAACATTGAACGGGCGATCGCCAAAGGAGCAGGCAAACTCGGCGCTGACAATGCGGCACTGGAAGCCATTCGTTACGAAGGGTATGGTCCTGGTGGAGTTGCCATCTTGATCGAAGCACTGACCGATAACCGCAACCGCACAGCCGCAGACCTCCGCGTTGCCTTCAGCAAAAATGGTGGCAACCTGGGTGAGACGGGCTGTGTGGGCTGGATGTTTGAGCAAAAAGGCGTGGTGGAAGTCTCTCTCACTCCCGTAGAAACCGGACGCAAACGTCGATCGGAAACGGTTGCCATTCAGGAAGATGAACTGCTGGAAGCCTTTCTAGAAGGTGGAGCAGACACCTATGAGTTGATTGAAACCGAAGACGGCATATCTGCGGAAGCGCTGACCGAAGTAGCAAACCTGGAAACTCTCAGCCAAACGCTGAAAGACAAGCATTACAACGTCATCCGCGTTGAACTGCGCTGGATTCCTGGCAACACGTTAGAGGTGAGTGATCCCGACCAGGCACGATCGCTCCTCAAGCTGATGGATGCCCTGGAAGACCTGGATGATGTGCAGAGCGTGACCGCTAATTTTGAAATGACTGATGAATTGATGACGCTCAGTGTGGCGTAAGGACACCTTGATCTGCACATTGATCGGCGAAAAAAGCATTTACCGTGTCCTATGCAAGTTAGGATAGCGGTAAGTAGAAAGGGATTTTGGTGATGGTAGAGCGTCCAATTAAAAAGTCTGAGCGTCAGGCTAAGCCCGAAGGCGAAAGTAGCGAAACCGTTGCAAAAGCATTGCCAACACGGAATGTTGAACGCCCTGTGCTGAACAAAGATAAAGACAAAAGCACAGAAGTCGTTCAAAGCAAAGAGAAAGACCGTGGCAATGATCGTGACCGGGGTGGCGATCGCGATCGGGGCAAGGGTAGAGGCAAAGGTAAGGGGCGCGATGAAGAGCCAAGACAGGTCATGAACCCGGCACTGGCACGGGGACCCAAACCAACTAAACCCAAGCCTCCAGAGCCAGAAGTTGAAGAAGTGCCAGCAGAGGTGACTGAAGAAGTTGTCGCTGAAGAAACTGCTGTTGAAGAAGCTGTCGCTTCAGATGCTGTGGCAGCAGAACCGCCTCCAGCAGATCCGATTCCTACGGAGCCAGTGGCCGCAGAGCCTCCAGCAGCGCCTGTCGCATTGGAACCGCCACCTGCCGATCCCGTCACGGAACCTGTAGCTGAAGAGCCTGTGGCCGCAGAAACTGCTGAAGCCGTAGCTGACGAACCTGGGGCCGCAGAAGCTCCTGAAGCTGTAGCTGAGGAACCTGCGGAAAAGGCTGTGGCAGATACCCCAGAAACTGTCGCTGCAAGCGAGAGTGCATAAAGCGGGCGATCGTCAGCCAACAGTCAAGCAAGATCATCGCTCTGGTTTAAGCCTGATTGACTGACAAAAGTCCTGAAAGGTTGATTGCTTCGTTGTCTACCCGCCCGTGATTAAAATCCGGGCTAACAGCATGGAAACCCGTTCAAACGGGTTGAAAACCCTAACAGCCCTCTATCCTTCGGGAAGACAAAGCCTAGAGAGGACTTTTTCCTATTAGCCCGCACTTTTAGTGCAGGGCGGGTCAGGCAAGTGGTGAAAGCTTTGTCAGAAACAGGGTTTAGGTAGAGAAACTTCCGGTTGGAGTGTCCGTCAGGGTGTAGATTGAGTGCTCGATTGTTAGACGGACTCAACGTACAGTGCCTATGATGCGTCGAAGAAGTGTTGTCGCTGGACTGGTGGCGATCGCCCTGTCTATGAGCCTGCTTAGTCACGGGCTTTTAGACACCCCCTCTCAGGCTCAAGCGCTAGACGAATGCCAACTACCAGCCGCCGCCAGCACCCAAAAAGCAGCCATGCTTCAGGCGACAATGGGGGGCGATGCAGAAGCGCAACGAATCTATCAAGCGACTATCCGGCAGCAAGGGCAACAACTCCAGCAGTGCCGCAACCAAAGCCAGTTTCAAACGCAGGGTGTGTGGCTGCGCCTGTATCCCTGTGACAGTAAACCAGGGGTATTGGATGCGGTTCTCGATCGCATTGTCGATCGAGGCTACAACCAGATTTATGTGGATACCTTCTCGAACGGTCAGGTGCTACTGCCCTCGAACGGGAACCCAACGCCGTGGTCTTCGGTTGTGCAGGCACCCGGCTACGAGCAAACCGATCTGTTGGCGCAGGTGATTCAAAAAGGGCACGATCGCGGGCTGAAGGTCTACGCCTGGATGTTTTCCTTAAACTTTGGCTATACCTATGCCATGCGCCCGGATAGACAACAAGTGTTGGCACGCAACGGACAAGGTGAAACCAGCCTCACCGTTGGCACAAAAGTCAGCCAGGATACCAGCCTCGACCTGACTGTGCAGGATGAAATTTTTGCCGATCCCTACAACCCACAGGCGCAAAGCGATTATCTTCAGCTTTTGCAATCTGTGCTGCAACGACGACCCGATGGTGTTCTCTTTGACTACATCCGCTATCCCAAAGGGGTGGGTGGGGCTTCGATCGTGAGCAAGGTCAAAGATCTGTGGATTTACGGCGATGCGTCTCAGCAAGCGCTTTACCAGCGCGCCCAAAACCAGCAGGGGTTAGACCTCATGCGTCGCTACCTTCAGCAGGGAACCGTGACCGCTAGTGATGTGGCTGCTGTCAAAAAACTGTACCCCACTGAGAAAGAACCGCTTTGGCAAGGTCGTGCAACCGGAGCCGCTTCCAAAGGGTTGTCCGCCATTCAAGCCGATTTATGGACGCTGGTCGTGGCTCATGCCATGCAGGGTCCGATCGATTATCTCACCACCGCCGCTACCCTTGTCCAACAGCGCGGTATTGCCGCTGGAGCCGCCTTTTTCCCTGAAGCAAATCAAGCTATTGGCAAGGGCTTTGATTCTCGCTTACAGGCGTGGGATCGCTTTCCAGCAACGATTGAGTGGCATCCAATGGCCTATGGGCTGTGTGGCGATACAAGTTGCATCAACGCCCAGGTGCAGAAAGTCTTGAGTCTGGCTCCAGCGGGTACGATCATCTCCCCTGTCCTCACCGGACAATGGCAGCAGGCAACCGATCGCCCCTCCCTCGAAGCACAGATGGGAGCCTTGCGATCGCTCACCCCACCGCTGCGATCAGTGAGTCACTTCTCCTTTGGCTGGCAAGAACGGCAGTTAGAGCGTGATCGACAGTTTTGTCGGTTGTAAATAAAGGCAGAGGGCAGAAGGCAGAGGGCAGAAGGCGTGCTGCCAATCTTGAAAGCAATCGGGTTTGGGATCGTGGCTTTCAATCGAATAGCTGCGTGGGTTGTGCAAAGCTGTTTCAGCCTTCTACAAAAGCGAAGCGTAACGCCTTGAACCCAAGCCTCGTGATGTGTTACGGATATCTACCGCCTAACAGCATCCTACAAACTGCCTTCTGCCTCCTGCCTTCTGCCTCCTGCCTTTTTCTTCACACTCACGTTTTCGGCAACTTATACTGCCCCACAATGCGCTTGGCGTACTCTGGCACGTGGGCATCCAGCTTTTCAGGGTGGTGGCGCTTAACGTACAGATAATTCCGCGTGAAGTGAGAGTCGATCGAGAAACGAGCGTACTCCAGCCCTTTCGGCCCCATCTTTTCAATGACGACACCCATTAGCTTGGCGGCCCACATGGGTAACGTCACGCCTTTGTCATAGGCAGGAATGCTGTTTTGAACCGCGTCATGGCGATCGCCCTGAGACATCACAGGTTGGGTTTCGATCTGGTCTTGCACGAGATCGAGCATTTCTTGCCCACGATCGTTCCGCACTACAATCCACTGCCAGCCAAACGGCGCGCCCATGTAACCGACGACAAGGTCTGCCAGGGAATTGACGTAATCAAAGCAACTCATGCAGGATGGCGCAAACACATCTTTAAGCTGATTCGTTTTCAACCCAAAAAACGGCACCGTTTCCACAGAGCCATCTTCATGCTTAAAGTGAACACGGAAATCCTGCATGAATTCGTAATGAACGACAGTCGAGGGCGATCGGCTGGTTGTCTCCAGAAATTTCTGTAGCCCAGCGCGGGTCACGTTATCCACACAGGGGGTACCCAAGACATACAGCTTCTCTAAGCCCAACTGCTGCTCAACCGCTCGGAGTGCTTGAATCTGACAGCCGACCCCAATCACCAGCAAGCGCTTCATACCAGATTGTTCAATTTCCTCCAGCACTGACAGATTGGGTGAGAGCGTCGGCTTGTTCACTTTCGCCGCCAGAATCTCTTCCGGGGTACGAGCCAGCACAGGCTTGGGCTGAAAGCGATCGTCTTCTGTGTTCTGCACGCACACGACCCCTTCCACCAGGCCGCGAGTTAGCATCTCAATGGCGATCGTGCTGACAATCCCTGTCCATTGCGCGCCTTCTACTGGCTCGGTCTTGCGGGCTGCCATCATGCTCTGGCTCACGCCAAAGTACCACTCGTCAGGATTGTCCAAATTGCGGCTGCGATCGTGAATTTGCGCCTCCAACTCGGCAATCTGCTGATGGAGGAACGCGCAAGCATCTTTGACGTAGTGAATGTAGTAAGTATCACAAAGCCCACACTCGCTGCACAGTTCCTTGGCAGGGCGTCGGCTGTTGGGGTTGAGAGCTTTCGCCTTTTTGTGGGAGGGCGCTACGGTCATGATGGGAAATCAACGTGTGAAAAGGTCACTGTTGATCACAATAACCCAACGGTGCCTTGTGGGATAGGGATTGTCATTGGATTTATTCAATCGATGGGTTAACTCAGGCTTAAAGCGGAGATTGGTAAGTTACAGCCGTTTTCCTTTGCATCTCCCACACCCTATACCCTTCTTTACAGGACTGTGGCTTACCCAAGCAATATCGCTGTAGTGACTCAGCGGCTTCAAGCTTGACAAACTGTCCCCAGAGAGAGGTCATTTTTTGTGTGACCGGGGCAAACTGTAAAACAAGCATTTGCAGCGCTAAACGATCGTGCCCTCGTCTATAACAAAACTCTAATCGACCATGAAACGGTTGCTAACCTGCTTTATTGGGCTTTTTGCTCTCACCACATCAAGCTGTGCGCTCGCATCCTTTTTGACCATTGCCCCTAAAGATCTGCTTGACCAGGCAGTGAGTTGTCCAACGGGTGAGCAGACAAAAGCACAAGAGCTTAAGGTGCTGAGTACACAAGCATGGTCACAAGGTGTGATTATCCTCTACAGCGCTCTTTGCCCACTGGAGAGTAGCAGCGATAAAGCAACGATGCAGCCTATTTTTGGACACAAGGTGGTAAAGCGAAACGGCTCCACATGGCAGGTGAGTGGTGGTGGCAGCTATGGCGCTGAGTCTGGCTCGGCACCATCCGAGCAATTGGTGGAATATGGCATTAGCCGCTCCTCGAATACCAATTCATCCTCTCGTGCAGGGGAGCACTATACCATTCTGTATGGTCGCGTGCTTCAGCCTAAAGTTGCCGCAGTAGAAGCAACGTTTGATAATGGTCAGATTTTGCGCGGCAGGAGCAGCAATGGCGTCTTTGCGTTACTTGCAGCAGGAGCCACAGGGATCTGTGAATTGCGCATTCTAGGAGCCGATAATCAGATTCTGAAACAAGAGGATCTGGCTGTGCCAAAACAGGTTGCATCAAAGGGACAGGCAGCGCTATGTTTGCCCATGTCTCACCAGCTATAGCAGTGCTATAGCATTCGTAAAAAGGGCTTACCTGCAAACCTTGAGAGTCGCTGTCGTATGGAGACGTTGAAGGGTGAGTTTCCCATGTCGTGCCAGGGGCGAAGAAATCAGACCAGAACTGGCAGCGCCAAAATAAAAACGGAAGCGATGATGCGATCGCTCCCGTTCAACTACTTACTGAGAGTTTCGAGATTTAGATAGAAGTAGCATAAGCTTCCTTCTCAGGAATGTTTGTATACTCAGAAACGATCTGCCGAAACTCCTCGCCGTCAATCGTTTCCCGTTCGATCAGCAGGTCTACCAGTCGATCGATAACGGTACGATTCTCACGGATGATGCGACGGGCATCATCGTAGCAATGTTCGACGATCGAACGCACTTGAGCATCAATCCGAGACGCAATCTCCTCAGAATATTCTGAGCGTGTCATCCAGTCGCGTCCAAGAAACACTTCACCCTGCTGGCTTTCCAGCGAAAGTGGCCCCAGATCCGACATCCCGAAGCGGGTCACCATCTGACGCGCCATGTTAGCCACCTGCTGAATGTCGTTGCCTGCACCTGTCGTCACTTCAGCATCGCCAAAGATAACAACTTCTGCTGCACGCCCACCCAGAGCGCCTGTAATACGCGCCAGAATTTGTGAACGCGAAATGAGTGCTTGATCTTCGCTTGGGGTAAACCAGGTCAACCCTTGCGCTTGACCCCGAGGAATCAGCGTCACTTTTTGAACCGGATCGTGATCCTTGACCAGAGTGCCGATAATGGCGTGACCGATTTCGTGATAAGCAATCAGTCGCTTGCTCTTGCTATCGACTAGCGGTGTGCCTTCCATGCCTGCAACCACACGGTCAACCGCATCATCGACTTCCAGCATCGTCATCGCTTCTTTACGACGGCGTGCGGTGAGGATCGCGGCTTCGTTGAGCAGGTTCGCCAAATCAGCGCCTGTAAAGCCAGGGGTACGACGGGCGATCGCTTCTAGCGATACTTCTGGGCTGAGCTTCTTGTTCCGTGCGTGAACTTGAAGCACTTCCAGGCGACCTTTCATATCCGGTGCGTCGACCGTTACCTGGCGATCGAAGCGACCGGGGCGCAGCAGAGCCGAATCCAAAACATCGGGACGGTTGGTCGCCGCGATGATGATAATCCCCGTGTTGCCCTCAAAGCCATCCATCTCGGTGAGCAATTGGTTGAGGGTCTGCTCACGTTCATCGTTGCCGCCCCCAATGCCTGCACCCCGCTGCCGACCGACCGCATCAATTTCATCGATAAAGATGATGCAGGGTGCATTCTCTTTCGCTTTCTTGAACAAATCCCGCACGCGCGAAGCACCTACGCCCACAAACATCTCCACAAACTCGGAGCCTGAGATGCTGAAGAAAGGTACACCCGCCTCACCAGCGATCGCTTTGGCTAATAAGGTCTTACCTGTACCGGGAGGCCCTACGAGCAGCACGCCCTTGGGAATGCGAGCACCAACGGCGGTAAAGCGTTCGGGCTTTTTGAGGAAGGTGACGACTTCTTGCAGTTCTTCCTTGGCTTCTTCGATGCCAGCGACATCATCAAACATGACGCCAGTTTTAGCTTCCATCTGAAAGCGGGCGCGTGACTTACCAAAGCTCATCGCCTGGCCTGGGCCACCCGGAACATTGCCAGAGCGTCGGAACAAGAAAAACAACCCCCCCAGCAGCAGCACTGGGAAGATTAGATTGCCCAGAAGACCCCAGATCGCGCCGTCATTGCGGGCAGGATGGGAATCAAAGCTAATCTTGTCGTTTCTAAGGCGGGTAATGACTTCAGGAGCGTTACCAGGTAGATCCACACGCAAGCGTTGCAAGCGATTATCCAATTCAGGATCAACGGCTTCCACGATCGCGGTACGACCATTCTCGTAAAAATCAACGCTGGTGACTCGATGAGCATCCAGATATTCTAAAAATCGCCCGTAGGTCATCCGGGTGCTGGCAGCATTATTGCCCATGCTGGTAGGCGCGTTCACAGCCAACCCCTGCCACAGGAAGAACCCAATAACCACAGCTGGCAACGTCCACAACAAGACTGTTCGCCAAGAAAATTTCATACGTTAGCGCCCTCTCAATACAACTAAAGCCATTTGGTGATGGAGGTGCTACTATCCGCAGCATCTCGTAGATTTCATACGTTAGCGATTCGATTAATATCCTTTTCTGAAACTGAAATCATTGTGCTGACCCTGCGATACGTAATCGCATTGCTCTAAGGAATGAATCGTTCTAGCGAAACGAATCTTTCCTGTATGAGAACGATTGTTAACTAAATTTAACGTATTTATTTAGATCAAAGCAACCGCGTTCTGTCAGCACGACTGATTGTGATGCCTTGATAGAACGTTATAAGCACCTAAATGGTGGATGGTTCTTACGCGATCGCTGGACTAAACGTGACTGAAGCTTGTCTTTTAGCTTCGCGATCGTATGGTTCTGGACGCTGCGGAAGATGAAGCGTTACGGTGTGACCTGACTATTGGCGCTTCTCAGTCAGACGAAGCACGTAAGCGGGTGAACGATTTTTGGCGTATGAGCTAATCCAAATTTTGTAGGTGCCAGGTAACCATTGACCAGAAACACCGGGATTTTTGCCTTGATAGTCATCATTACACCAAACACCGCCAGGTCCTTGAATTGCCAATGCGGTGTCTTCAGTGCTTTGCACGACAACACTCAAGGATTCAAAAAAATCGGTTAGTTCAATCGTTTGGTTAGGCTTAGCGTTCGCATAGCCCACACATTCCCCGTTTGGCGTTTTGGCCAGATTAACAATTTCTTTGAGAGGAGTGTTACCACCGGCAACGCCCTGCACCTCTAGCGGGTTAGGCGCAAAGCGAGGGCCAATCGTGACAACATCGAGATTTTGAGTCGATTGCGCTTGTAAGGGTGCGATCGCAAACAAAACAGCAGACGCGATCGCCAGCGTAGCAAGAAATCCTGCGCCGATCCGTGAGCCACGAACGTTTGTGTAAGACATGCCTGGAAAGGTAACAATGGAAACAACGACGCACAGACGAGGGTAGAGTTCCTGATAGAGAAAGGGGAAGCAAGGGTTGAGCGGATTGAGTAGATAGCCATAAGCGATTAGCCTTTAACCTTCTGCCCTTTGCCTTCTAACAACCAACAACCAACAGCCAACAACTAATCACTCCTTTAGCTGCCTCCTGCCTTCCAACACCTACTCTGCTCTCGCCGCGTCTAATGCTTCTTGAAGGCGAGTTTGGTCTAAGCCGTGTTGATGGAGTAGTAGCCAGGATTGCACTAAGTCGGGACCATTCATGGCTCCTGTTAGGGCAGCCCGGAGCGTTCGCATCACCAAGCCTTTTTTCAGATTCTGCTCTTTAACGACCTGTTTGAGCAAGTCTTGAACGCTTGCTTCAGTGAGCGGTTGGTAATTTGCGATCGCACTAGAAACCGCTTGCATGGCTGTTGTCGAACCCTCTTGCTTTAGTTGAGCGATCGCGTCTTCTGTAAAGCCGACCGAATCTTTGAAGAGATACTCGCTCATCGCTACCGCTTCATCCAGACGTGCCAGACTGGGACCAATGACGGCAGAAAGGCGTTCTAACCAGGGGCGATCGTTCCAGTCAGCCGTAAAACCAGCCGCTTGCCAGTAGGGAATCAACAGATCCGTGAGTTTGTCGGCAGGTAGGGCATGTAAATACTGGCTGTTAAGCCAATTGAGTTTGTCCCAATCGAACTTTGCACCCGCTCGATTCACTCGCTCAAAGCCGAAATGCTGCGCCGCTTCTTGCAGCGTGAAAATTTCGGTCATCCCTTCTGGTGGCGACCAGCCTAACAGCGTCATGTAGTTTACCAGCGCTTCAGGGACGTAGCCCATGCGCTGAAAGTCTGAAATAGAGGTGACGCCATCTCGCTTGGAAAGTTTTGCTCCAGCTTCATTCAGGATTAACGGCGTGTGCCCAAAGGTTGGCAGGGCCGCTTCAAGCGCTTCGTAAAGCAAGATTTGCTTAGGGGTGTTGCCGATGTGATCTTCACCACGAATGATGTGGGTGATGTTCATATCAATGTCATCCACAACCACCACAAAGTTGTAGAGCGGCTGTCCAAAATCGCTCCCAGATGCGGCACGGGCAATCACCATATCGCCACCCAGGTCGCGCCCTTTCCAGCTCACGTTACCCCGCACGAGGTCATTCCAGACAATCTCTCGATCGTCCTCAATAATGAATCGAATTACTGACGATCGCCCTTCGGCTTCGTAAGCCGCTCGTTGCTCTGGGGTCAGATTGCGGTGGCGATTATCGTAGCGGGGCGCTTCCCCTTTTGCCTTTTGCGCCTCTCGCATGGCATCCAGTTCCTCAGGCGTGTCATAGGCCCGATATGCCAAGCCTTTGTCTAACAGCACCTGCACCTTCTGCTGATAAAGATCCAGCCGCTTGCTCTGGCAAAACGGTCCTTCGTCCCAGGTTAAGCCCAGCCAGGTCAAACCATCCAGAATATTCTGCGTGTATTCGGGACGCGATCGCTCCTGGTCGGTATCCTCAATCCGCAGCACAAACGTGCCGCCTAAATGGCGCGCGTAGAGCCAGTTAAAGACGGCTGTACGGGCTGTCCCAATGTGTAGATTTCCTGTAGGACTGGGAGCTATGCGAACGCGAACGGTCATAAAACGTGCTGGCTCACTTTAGAGTTACGGCATCCTCTATTCTAAGCGTAGATTCTCTCCTCTCGCTGAAATGCAAGTAACTCCAAAGATTACGAGAATGATTTATCAACTCGATTTACGGCAAATATAACGGGTCACGGGGTGATTCTGATCCACTGATGCAGTTGCACCATTGAAATCGATGGAAAATTCGGGAAGCAATTTTTGATTTCTGTCGTAAGACCGTGTATTCCTAAATTGAATTACTCCGCGCCGACAATTGGTCGATGAATAAGTGAAAGTTGAGTATATACGAAGGTTGCTGTCAGGCTCAGGAAATTCGATACGATTTGCGCGTGTCCAAAACCAGACAAAGTCACCACTTTTCTTCAAGGAATGCGTGTCAATGTAGAAGCGAAAATTTGCATTACTGCCAACGTAGACCCACTTCGCTTTGGCTGGTGCTGCAGAAGCTTGGAGGTGGGGTGTAACAATTGCCACGATCGCCACAATTGAGAAGTGGACAAGCTTAGACATACCCTTAACGCAAGAACATCTTGCTTAGGGTGCCCCATTCAGTGATGTCAGCCTAGCTTAAAACCATAAGCTTTACACAAATAACTCTGCATCAAGAGAGACGTTTTCTGATTGGTTCTGCACGATCGTTGAAACGCTGAGGCTTAGAGGACGATCGCGCGATGTTGGATGGCGTTTTGCTAGATATTGATGGCACTTTTGTCTTGAGTAATGATGCCCATGCTCAAGCCTGGGTGGAAGCATTTGCGGCGTATGGATACGAGATTTCGTTTGAGCAAGTGCGTCCGCTGATTGGCATGGGTGGCGACCAAATTATTCCTCGTTTTGCACCAGGGCTTAATGATCATGACGGCACCGGAAAGCAAATCGCCGATCGTCGCAAAGAATTAATCCTGACCAAATTTGGTTCACGGCTGACGTCAGCGAAGGGTGCCCGCGCCCTGGTTCAACGGCTACAGGAGGATAAGCTCCATCTCATTGTTGCCAGTTCTGCAACAACAGAAGAGTTGGATATTTTACTGAAAGTGGCTCAAATCGATGATTTGTTGGATGAGTTCACCACGTCTGATGATGCGGAAGCCTCCAAACCAGAACCTAACATTGTCGAAGCGGCACTCACCAGAGCGAAACTGGCTCCTGACCGTGCGGTTATGCTAGGGGATACCCCTTACGATGTTGAAGCCGCAGGCAAAGCAGGCGTTGATGTTATTGCGTTTCGGACGGGTGGCTTTAGCGATGAACAACTGGCAGGTGCGATCGCAATCTACGATGATCCTGCCGATCTGTTACAGCACTATGATGAATCGCGGCTGAATCAATCAACTTGAGCGTGACCTGAGTGTGGTATCCGTTCGCCGCGATCGTTTGCTTTCGGCGCTGCCTCATCGGCTCAGCTTACGGTTTCGGCTCGTTTGGGTGCATGATACCCCATAGCTTTTCGGCATCAGTACCAGATAACGTGACGACGCTGTTTTGATCAGAGGCATCGCCAGCGAGATGGACAAAGCCTGTGAGCGCTTCGTTGGTTGACCACCTGATGCGGGTGATCTGATCGGTGTTTAAGGTTGCTTGGACAGCGGGGAAGTAGATAAAAGCCATGTAAAATTCCTTTGCGTAATCAATAAGCCCAAGCGTCTACCGAAATGTTTAGAAAGGGCAGACTAGCTCATTTAACTGTGAAATGGGGTGAGATGCGGTGCTTCATCCAGGGTTTCACCAAAACTTGTCAAACTGGTTTAGAAGCCAGGCGATCGAATTGGTTGTAGATGTACCGTAATTTAAGAAACAGGAACATCGCCCTTAGGGTTGAAGCGACGGGTAGCAGTAAGTTTTCTCGCTGAGCAGTATTTTGGGTGGCATTTTTAGAAATGTCATCAGGCGACGGTTGACCTATGTTTGGCAAGTAAACCGACGACTGTTTCCACCAGATTGGGATAATAATGACTAGCCAATTGACGGTACTTACCAGAAGCCACCATACCACCCCAACAGTGCAGCAAATGAACAGTCTGACCGCTTGCCATCAGCGGTGCTGCATCAATGGGCGAGATATTGTAGGTCATCGGCAACTTGGTCACAGGGATTTGTAACGCTTTAATCGCTCGGATGAGTGCAAGTTGATCATGACGTTGAAACTGCTGCCATTCTTCATGCCACTGATGAAAAAGGGCTTGAGTGGCTGAAGACTCTCGCCAAAGGATGACCCCACTATTAAACTGCACGGTATTGCCTGGAAGCCTTTGTAAGGTGTAAGCCTTTTCCTCTGGTGCAATATGATCACACAAACTAATCACCGGCAGACGATCGACAACCATTGCAAGATCACTCTGATCGAGATAACCCCAAAGGTCTGCGATCGGTGTGAGCGGCAGAATGTCTGCATCGAGAAAGAGGGTTTCTTGATAAGGGCTGTAAGCGTTGAGACGGGTTTTAATCGATCGTGAAGAGAACGTCTGATGACCCATTTCAACGGTACTCAGTAGCCTCGATGCCAAGCCATAATCCTGTAAAGGCAGCGACTCTAGGAGGGGATGGTCAGAGATAACCGTAATGGGCAGTAATGGCTCCTGCTGGCGCAGCGCGATCGCGCTGATCAAGGCTGCTTCAAAATAAGCGGTGTTTGCTGTTGCAAAGTAGATCACTCCTCGTCCCATGTCAAATTCTCTAACCCAACGGAATTAATTGTTCCAGGGAGCGATCCCTAGAACGTGTCACGCAGAACACGTGCATCTCGTAGTATCAACTGAGACGTGGCATTGGTTCGATGAAAGTATCCGTCGACGCTATAAAAGGTTATGCGCTGAACTAGCGATCGTGCTTTGTCGCCCTGGCTCTAGAGGATGTTGGAGGGAAAGTCACTGGGCTGCAGGAGACAAATCGCTCACGGCTAGAGTTTTGTTTTCTCACGGAGTCTTCTGGGCATCCTAGCAAGAGTACGATCGCGGGAAAGTATGCTTGCCAGAGTTTGGAGTGCATCATTAGTTGGCATTGACGCGGTTAAGGTTGGTGTCGAAGTGGATATTGCCGGAGGGCTACCAGGCATTGTGGTCGTGGGCTTGCCCTCACAGGAAGTGCAGGAATCGAAAGAGCGGGTGCGGGCAGCGCTGAAGAATGCAGGCTATGCCTTCCCGATGCGAAAGATTGTGGTGAATTTGACGCCAGCCGATCTGCGGAAGGAAGGCCCCAGTTTTGATTTGCCGATCAGTGTTGGCGTTCTGGCAGCCTCCGAACAGGTGAATACCGATTTGCTGGATGACTATCTGTTCTTGGGGGAAGTCTCGTTGGATGGCAGTTTGCGTCCTGTCGCGGGGGTGCTGGCGATCGCGGCGGCCGCCAAACGTCTCGGCATCTCTGGACTCGTTGTGCCTGCTGATAATGCGCGTGAAGCGGCGGTTGTCAAAGGGTTATCCGTCTTCGGCTTCAAGCATTTGTCTGATGTGGGCAACTTTCTGTGTGCCGCCGATCAGTATGTGCCGACGCAAGTAGATGGACTGGAGGAACTGGAGCGATCGCAGTTCACAGGTCCCGATCTCAAAGATGTCAAAGGGCAGGCCCATGCTCGTCGTGCGCTGGAAATTGCCGCTGCGGGAGGGCATAATTTGATCTTCGTAGGACCGCCAGGAAGTGGCAAAACCATGCTGGCACGTCGTCTTCCGGGCATTTTGCCGCCACTGTCTTTTGAAGAAGCGCTGGAGGTGACACAAATCCACTCCGTTGCGGGTTTATTGAAAAATAAGGGTTCGCTGGTGGCGACGCGCCCCTTTCGTAGCCCTCATCATTCAGCATCGGGACCGTCGCTTGTGGGGGGTGGTAGCTTCCCTAGACCGGGCGAGATCTCCCTATCCCACAGAGGCGTGCTTTTCCTCGATGAACTCACGGAATTTAAGCGGGATGTTTTAGAATTCCTCCGCCAACCGCTAGAGGATGGTTACGTCAGCATATCGCGTACGCGGCAATCGGTGTCATTTCCGGCGCAGTTTACGTTGGTTGCCAGCGCAAATCCTTGCCCCTGTGGCTACTTTGCCGATACGGTACAGCCCTGTACCTGCACGCCAAGAGCCAGAGAACAATATTGGGCAAGGCTTTCTGGTCCGCTGATGGATCGCATTGATTTGCAAGTGGCAGTGAATCGCTTGAAGCCGGAGGAGATTACCCAGCAGCCGAAGGGCGAAGAATCTGCCTCTGTGCGCGATCGCGTTCAGGTTGCTCGCGATCGTGCCCATACTCGGTTCAAAGAAACCCCGCTCCGTTGCAATGCTGAAATGCAAAGTCGCCATCTTAAGCAATGGTGTGTGCTGGATGATGCAACGCGTAATTTGTTGGAAGCCGCTATTCGTAAACTGGGTCTCTCTGTACGGGCGAGCGACCGCATTCTTAAAGTGGCACGGACGATCGCAGATCTCTCTGGTGATGAGACATTGCAAACGCATCATGTTGCAGAAGCGATTCAATACCGCACGATCGATCGGATGCAATAGATGTTTGGGGTTGATGCTCTTCTCATGACTGTTGGTTTTGATTGTAGAAGAAGCCTTTTGGTGGTGATGTCAATCTTTACTGATCTACCCAGAATTCAGTCTTGTAAAAGCCTACTGGCCTTGCTATAGTCCAACGAGGTGATGAGACTCGCCTTCTGGTTTCACCAGAGAACCGCCGCTCAGGCTAATAGTTTCTACTTCATGAGTCGATGGATGCTTTATTGAGAAGCGTCTTTGAAGTATTTGCTTTTAGTGTTTGGAGCGTGGTTCTGTGATAATCGAAAGTTTGCAGATTAATTCAATGATCAGGATTGACGTTCAGCTTATTTGGCGAACGTTTTATCCGTGTAGCAGTAGTTGGTGGAATACAACCTGAAGCGTCAATTAGCGTTTTCAGATTGCCTGGTTTTATGAGATCCGCATCATTGAAGCCGTTGGCTTCACGCCCTAAAACGTGATCCGATGCAAAGGTTCTGTAATCCATTTGATAGCAAGGTTAGGTGTAAACGTTGAATCATACTGTTTCGCCGCCGTCTGCATCACGTCTTTTATGGCAACGCAGCGTGCCGATTGATGCCTTATTCGCTTCACGTGCAATGAATTTATGAAAAGACTACAAGATATTGAACAGTTAGCGGCGCTGCCTCAAATCATGAAATGGTTGGCGATCGCAACTGTGGCAGGCGTGCTGTGCGGTACGGCTTCTGCTGCCCTTTTGGTCTCCTTAGAATGGGCAACTGACTGGCGAGAAGCGCACCGCTGGATTATTGCGTTGCTGCCTCTGGGCGGGTTGCTCAGCGGCTTGATTTATCACTACGTTGGTAAAACAGTTGAAGCTGGCAACAATTTATTGCTGGAAGAGATTCATAATCCCAAGGAAATTATTCCCTTACGCATGGCTCCCCTTGTGCTTTTGGGAACCGTAATGACTCATTTCTTTGGTGGTTCCGCCGGGCGAGAGGGAACTGCGCTTCAGATGGGAGCATCCCTTGCCGATCAGTTGACTCGCTTTTTAACACTCAAAGGAGCCGATCGCCGTATCTTATTGATGACAGGAATCAGCGGTGGGTTTGCGTCTGTCTTTGGCACACCGCTTGCCGGAGCCATTTTTGGTCTGGAGGTATTGACGATCGGCAAAGTTCGCTATGACGGGCTGTTCCCCTGCATGGTGGCGGCGATCGTCGGGGATTATGTCACGTTGAAATGGGGTATTCACCATACCGATTATCGGCTGGCAAGTATTCCCTTGTTAAGGCTAGAAAACATTGGGGGGAGTTCTGCTGCGTTGCTGTCAGCCGTTTTTGCTGGTGCGGTCTTTGGTCTGGTTGCACTGCTCTTTGCAGAGACAACTCATCGGATTGGGCATATCTTCAAATCCAGAATTTCTTATCCACCGTTGCGTCCCTTTGTGGGTGGAATGATAGTGGCGATCGCTGTCTGGTTAGTGGGCACCACAAAGTACATTGGGCTTGGTATCCCAACGATTGTGGAAGCGTTCCACACCCAACTGCCTCCCTGGGATTTTGCGGCCAAGCTTGCATTTACAGCGCTCACGTTAGGGGCTGGATTTAAGGGGGGGGAAGTAACGCCCTTGTTTTACATCGGTGCCACGTTAGGCAATGCCTTGTCTCTGATCTTGCCGCTCCCCAGTTCTTTGCTTGCAGGGATGGGTTTTGTGGCTGTCTTCGGTGCGGCGGCGAATACTCCCCTGGCTTCAACCATTATGGCAATGGAACTGTTTGGGCTTCCAGCAGGAGCGTTTGCAGGCATTGCCTGTGTTGTGAGCTATGTTTTCTCTGGTCACGCAGGCATTTACCGGGCGCAGCGGATTGGTCTCAGCAAATATTCCAGAGTGGTGATTGAGTATGGGGTGAGCTTAGCCACGTTGCCTAAACGCAAGCAAGAGTAGAAACTAGCACGTTCATTTCGTGATATTTCATGCCGTGACATCAACATTGACGACTATTCCTGATGTAACCCGATTCCAGAGTGTATGGCAGCAACTTGGCAGCCAGGATGATGGCGCGGTGCTTTTCACTCAACTGCTGGAGGCGTATCGACAACTGCATCGCGCTTACCATACGGTGGCTCACGTAGAGGATTGTCTGCGCCAGCTTGATGCTGTCCACAGGGAAGCGGAGAGTGCTGCTGAGGTAGAAGTAGCGCTGTGGTTTCATGATGCGATTTACGATCGCGAAGCGACTGATAACGAAGCGCAAAGTGCCTTGTGGGCAACTCAGGCGTTGCATCAAAGTGGGGTGAGTGCTGCGGTGAGCGATCGCATCGCAACGATGATTCTGGCGACGACGCACGATCGCCCACCAGAAACACCCGATTGCGCGTTGCTACTGGATATAGACCTATCGATTCTGGGGCAGTCGCCGGAAACCTTTGCTGTGTATGAGGATCGCGTTCGTCGCGAATATCATTGGGTGCCAGAGGCGGAGTATCGCGCTGGACGTGCAGCTATTCTGGAACGCTTTCTGACACGGTCGACCATCTACTACACTTCGTTTTTTCAAGCACGACTGGAAGTACAGGCACGGTTGAATTTGGAGCAGTCGATCGCAAGGTTACGTGGACAAGTCCTTCAGTAAGCGATCGTCAGCCTGAGCGATAGAGTTTTGTCTGTGAGAGGTTGGTAAGAAATGACAGTGGGCTGTTTGCTTCAGCCATTGCGCTTTGATTTCCTGCCAAACACTGACCAGAACTCGATCGCTTCGAGCTATTGCTTGAGCGTAAACCGGGAGAGGGACAATCAAGTCGTAGGTGTCTTTCAATGCATCCACTTCTTGTGTCATGAGCGATCGCGCATTTGCATAAAGGGCGATCATCAACAGTTTGATGACGAGAAACCAGGCTTCTGGCCCTCATCTGCATCTTAATCGCAGCGATCGCGAAGAAACCCGGTTTCTGAAGTTCGTGCGATCGCATTCATCCGGCGATCGCGCTATGAGCCAAACTGCTTCTTTGCCTGCTCGTAGATTTCTACTGTAATTTGGGTCGCACCCAACTCTTGAGCAAACTTCTCGATTTTCTTGCGGGCTGCGGGACGGACAAAGAAGGGAATTTCCTTCAAACGGGCTTCGGCTTCTGTCGTCCACTCGATCGCGCTACTCATACCCACTCCGCCTGTAACGGTTCATACAGCCTTCCTACTCTATAGCAGTCCTGAATTATTTGTGAACAAAAGAGAGTTATGAAAGCATATCTGACTCAGCGATCGTAGGGGCGCTCATCAGACTAACGCTCTAGACTAATGCTTCGTTGAAGACTAACGCTTCGTTGAAGGGATTCTCAGGTGGTGATTGGCTGGCTTAATCAATCTCGGTTGAGTTGACGCGGCGAGTGACAACCCGACGAGCAGGCGGAAGTGGGGTACGACGACGATTTGCTGGGTACTGAGGATGATCATCCATGGTATGAATGACTTCGATCGTCCGTCCCGGTTGCTGATGTCGCGCCAGCAGCATGAAGATGAGTACCATAGCAATGCCAACGCCAAAGGTCAGACCAATGCCACTTAGCGCCCAGATCATGCCGTTTGGTAGGGCATTACGATCGCGATCGTCTTGAGCCGGCTTGTTTTGAACAGCGGCATTGCTGGCCTTAATTTGAGCGGTCAGGCTGTCGATCGAGGCTTGCATGGTTTGCGCCTGAGCTTTGAGCTTCTCGTTTTCGGCTCGATAAGGATCCAGTACGCTTTTTAGCTTATTCTCTAAATCGGCTTGTCCAAGATTGCATTCAGTGGGAGATGGTAGCGCAGCAACGGGCAGTGGTGAAGCTGGAACATTAATTGAGGGCATTGGTAAGGGTTGAGGGCTCGTCACGGTTGGCGCACCCGCACCCACACTGCTTTTAACCAGCACAAAAGCAGCGAGCCCTGCCATGACCGCTCCGCCAATAAACGCCGTGGTGTCACTCATTGCGATCGCTTTTAGCCCCTTCCTGAACCACAACAACCTGTTGCTGACGCATCCTGATGCTCATCAATGTACCTGACTTTGATGATAGCTCAGCCAAACCATTGGGCTGGCACAAAACACCGTCCCCAGCTAAGTATAGGCTCGTTTTGCCGATATGGATGTGGTTGTGGCTGTAAAGTTACGATCGTTGCTTTCGGCTAAAACGGGATGAGGCATGAAACCCATCATTTTAGACACAGAGGCATCATCTCGATCGGTTAACTTTAACGGATGCGGTAGCTTACGTAGCGCGTGCTGTGCTTATCTTTTATACGCTTAATTGCTGTGATTGACGCAATCACGCCACACAACTTTGCGAGTGATTTTACTTCAAATGTCGATAAATGGGGATCGATACTGTTCGTCTGTAACAGCTCAACTCTAAAAGACTCTAACGTCTGTTGTTAGGGCACGACAGGCGCGACCGCATAGTAGATGATGGCGAGAAAGCGGATGGGTAAGGTCAGCAGCTTTTCAGGGCCGTGGGGAATGTCGCCACGAAAGGTGAGCGAGTCGCCTGGTTCGAGTCGGTAGGTCGATTGCCCGTGTCGGTATTCGATCGAGCCTTCCAGCATGTAAACAAACTCCGTTCCCGGATGCTCAAAGGTGGGAAACACTTCTGAGGCATCATCCATTGTGATCAGAAACGGCTCAAAAAGTTTCGTTGGCCCCTGGTCATAGGCCAGTAGATGATAGGTGTGCCCGCGTTTTGTGCCCCGACGCACCACTTCCATCCCTTCACCCTGTTTGACCAGCTGAGCGCTGCCTTCAGGAATGTTGTAGTTGCGGAACAGCGTCGCTAACGACACGCCCAGAGCACTGGCGAGTTTAGCCAGGGTTTCTAAGCTAGTGGCGGTTTGCGCGTTTTCAATTTTGGACAGCATTCCCCGCGAGATACTGACCTGCTCCGCGACCTCGGCGATCGTCAGCCCATGTTTCTGCCGCAATTCCCGAATGGTGTTGCCAAGATAGCGCTCTAACGCATGCTCGGCAATGCTTTGCTCAGAATTGCTGGTTGTCATTTCTGCCACTGTTAACCTCATCGGCAATCGCCTCGCTCTGGCTAATTCGCATAATAGCAGGAAATTTAGTTGACACACATGAATCAAAACGGCATGATAATCACTACAGCTTCCCGACAAAACGCTAATGTCTTCTGTGCGCCGCTACACCCTCACCCTTTCCTGCCCCGACCGCGTGGGCATCGTAGCGGCTGTGAGTACCTTTGTTGCCAATCATCAGGGTTGGATTGTCGAAGCGCAGCATCATGCTGATCGCATAGCCGAGCGGTTTTTCATGCGGCAAGAGATTCTCGCTGATTCGTTGCCCTTTGGGATTGAGGCCTTTCGAGAACAGTTTGCACCGATCGCCGAGTCGTTTCACATGGAGTGGAATGTCACTGATTCCGCACAAAAGAAGCGCGTGGTGATCCTCGTTTCCAAGCTAGAGCACTGCCTGTATGACTTGCTAGCGCGGTGGCAGAGCGGCGAACTGGATGTGGAAATTCCCTGCGTCATTTCCAATCATGACGTGTTTCGCAAGTTCGTGGAATGGCACGAAATTCCCTTTTACCATGTGCCCGTCACGCCCGATACCAAGGCTGATGCGTTTGATAAGGTGATGCATTTGTTTGATCGCGCTAAGGGGGATGTGATGGTACTGGCACGCTACATGCAGGTGCTATCGCCAGAGATGTGCGATCGCTACTCTGGACGTATTATCAATATCCATCATTCTTTTTTGCCGTCGTTTGTCGGTGCAAAACCTTACCATCAGGCCTATGAGCGAGGAGTAAAACTGACGGGTGCCACCTGTCACTACGTCACCGCTGACCTGGATGCAGGCCCGATTATTGAGCAGGATGTGATTCGCATTGATCACTCCGATTCAGTGGAAGATCTGGTGCGCTATGGCAAGGATATTGAAAAAGCCGTACTGGCAAGAGGCTTGCGCTACCACGTCGAGGATCGGGTGCTGGTGCATAGCAACAAAACCGTTGTCTTTCGGTAGGAGAGTGTCATGCCATTACGCCTACTGAAATTTGGTTTCTCGAAGCAACATCCTGAACCCCGGATGTTTCGGCAGCACGATCGCCTTAAGTCAAGCTACGATGCGGTGATTATTGGTGGCGGTGGTCATGGGCTGGCAGCGGCTTACTACCTGGCACGCGATCACGGGATGCACAATGTTGCGGTGCTGGAAAGAGGCTACCTCGGCGGCGGCAATACGGGACGCAACACCACCATCATTCGCTCTAACTATCTCACGCCCGAAGGAGTGAAGTTCTACGATGAATCGGTGCGGCTGTGGCAGGACTTGTCGCAGGATTTTGACCTGAATCTGTTCTATTCCACACGCGGACATTTCACGCTGGCACATACGGATGCCTCGGTGCGAACCATGCGCTGGCGATCGGAGGTTAACAAGCATTTCGGCATTGACAGCGAACTGGTGGATGCCGATGCAGTGCAAGCTGCCTGCCCTCATATGGATATTACCTGCGGCGGACACGCTCCCATTCTCGGTGCGCTTTACCATGCACCGGGAAGCATTGCCCGTCATGATGCGGTGGCGTGGGGATACGGTCGTGGGGCGGATCAGCGAGGCGTAGAAATCCATCAACAAACGGAAGTGTTAGGCATTACGACGAAAGCGGGTCGGGTAACGGGCGTGGAAACGTCGCGAGGCAATATTTCCACCTCACGAGTGTTGTGTGCAGTGGCTGGATCAACACCGCGATTGCTGGATATGGTGGGATTGCGATCGCCCCTCTATATCCATCCTTTGCAAGCAATGGTCAGCGAACCGATGAAAGCATGGCTCGATCCGATCATTGTTTCAGGCAGTCTGCACGTGTATGTGAGCCAAACGGCACGGGGAGAACTGGTGATGGGTGCGTCACTTGACCCCTACGAACTCCATTCCACGCGATCGACCCTCGACTTTGTGGAAGGCCTGGCGGCTCACATGTTGGAACTTTTCCCCTTTCTGTCCCACGTTAAAGTAGTGCGGCAATGGGCAGGCATGGCAGACATGACTCCAGATTTTGCGCCCATTATGGGCAAAACTCCGATCGATGGCTTCTATTTGGATTCCGGCTGGGGCACGTGGGGCTTCAAAGCCACACCTGTAGCAGGTAAGACGATGGCCTATACGGTCGCGAACGATCGCAACCATGAGTTGATTCAAGATTTTTCTCTCGATCGCTTTACCAACTATGCGTTGGTAGGTGAAAAGGGCGCGGCCTCTGTTGGGCATTAGGGTGAGGAGAGTTTTGAGTTTTGAGTTTTGAGTTTTGAGTTTTGAGTTAAAAAGTCAGGAGTGGGGAGTCAGGCTTTAAGGATGGAACTTTATGGTGCTTGAAGTGGCGATGTTAATGGTCAAAAGTGGTCTGGAGCAGGCATTTGAAACCTCGTTTAGACAGGCTTCCACTTTGATTGCTTCTATGCCTGAGTATGAATCTCATGAACTCCATCAATGTCTGGAAGTGCCGGGAAAATATTTGCTGTTGGTGAGATGGAAAACGTTAGAAGACCATACGATCGGCTTTCGGGAATCATCTACTTATCAGAAATGGAAACAGCTTCTTCATCACTTTTATGAACCGTTTCCAGTTGTTGAGCATTTCACCGAAGTCGTTAGCTGGAAGCATGAGGTATGAGGCAGTTCGATGAACTTGATGGAGCGTATGAAGAAATTGCTCTTTGTGTGCGGCAAAAATCGTCTACGCAGCCCGACCGCTGAAATGGTTTTCTCGCGTTATGAGGGGTTAGAGGTTGCATCGGCAGGAATCGATCGAGACGCAGACACACCGCTATCGAACGAAGCCATTCAATGGGCAGATATCATTTTTGTGATGGAGAACGGACACCGTAGTAAGCTCTCAAAAAAGTTTCAGCGTCATCTCAATGGTAAACGGATCGTTTGTTTGGATATTCGTGATGAGTATGAGTATATGGAATCGGCTTTGGTAGAACTCCTTGAGAGAAAGGTATTGCCGCTGTTAGGCACCTTTTAGCACTGAGATCGATGGACTGGGATGGGCGGAACTGGGATGGATGGGAAGGAACGATGAAATTAATGGTGTGTCCAATTAACGGTGCTCGATCGATTTCCGAATTTGTCTATGGCGGCGAAGTGCGTCCTATGCCCGATCCACAGACGGCAGATGATGCTAGGTGGGCAGATTATGTGTTTAATCGCAACGGTGCCGCAGGCGTAAAGCAGGAATGGTGGTGCCATACGCCGAGCAATACCTGGTTTCTAGTCGATCGCAATACCATCACTGATGAAATTCTACGCACCTATCTAGTGGGTGAGGAGGTCGTATGAGTCAACGACTGCCACCACTACCAGGCGAATGGATCGATCGCACTCAACCGATCGACTTCACCTTTGAAGGGATATCATTTCGCGGCTATGCAGGCGATACCATCAGCAGTGCGCTATGGGCAGCAGGACAGCGCGTGTTGGGTCGCAGCTTCAAATACCATCGGCCACGCGGGTTATTGAGCTTTGCCAATCACGATGTGAATACATTGATGCAGTCTGGTCAGGTTCTGAATGTACGGGCAGATGTTACACCGTTAGAAGCTGGAATGTCGCTCACAGCCATCAATACGGTCGGTGGTGTGATGGGCGATCGTGCCAGTGTCCTCAACTTCTTTTCGCCCTTCTTACCCGTTGGCTTCTACTACAAAGCCTTTTTAGATAAAAAACTCTTTCCCATGTGGGAACGCCTCATTCGCCGCATGACGGGCTTAGGCGAAGGTGATCCATCCACACCCCACATTCGTACTCCCAAGCGCTATGACTTTTGTGATGTGTTGGTGATTGGTGCGGGTGTCTCCGGTTTATCCGCAGCTCTGTCAGCCGCTAACGCAGGCGCAGATGTGGTCATTGTGGATGAGAATGTACAGGCAGGTGGATCAGGACGTTATCAACTCGGTGGAACTCCCTCTCATGCTGAGAAAACGGCTGCATTACTAGACGCGATCGCATCCCATCCCAACATTCGCCTATATACCGGAACTCAAGCAGCAGGCTATTACGCCGATCATTGGGTTCCACTGGTCGATCGCGATCGACTGTCCAAAATGCGTGCAAAGGCTGTCATTGTTGCCACTGGAGCCTACGAGCAGCCTGCTGTCTTCCATAACAATGATCTTCCGGGCGTCATGCTGGCATCAGCGGCACAACGGCTCCTTTACCGCTATGCCGTCAAACCCATGCAACGGGCTGTGGTTTTAGTGGCAAATCGTGATGGCTATCGTGCAGCCTTGGATTTAGCAGCACATGGCATTGTTGTGATGGCGATCGTCGACTTGCGTCCCACTCCACCAATAACAGATCTCACGCAAGCAGCCCGATCGCAAAACATTCCCATCTATACAGGACACTGCATCTACGAAGCAAAGCAAAACCCAGCAGGCGATGGCATCTCCAGTGCCGTTATCTGTCCCTTTGAAGACAACAAACCCCACTCAGAGCAAAAACGCACGATCGCCTGTGATGGCATTCTGATGAGTGTGGGTTGGGCACCCGCAGCCAATTTGCTGTATCAAGCCGGTGCCAAAATGCACTTTGACGACCACCTGCAACAGTTCATTCCACACGTCTTGCCCACAGGTGTTTTCGCCTGTGGTCGAGTCAATGGCATCTTCGAGTTTGAGCAGAAAGAGTTGGATGGCGATCGGGCTGGAATGGAAGCCGCTGCCTATCTAGGCTTTTCCAACACCACCCCTGACTCTTCTCTTTCGAAGTGTAATAACCTTCCGCCCACCCAAATTGATTCGGTATACGAGAGGCCGGAACTAGAACAAGCAGCACCTTTCGGGGGGCGTGGGGGAGTTAGGACCCCACATAGCGGGGGGCCGGGGGAAGTCCCCCGGACAAGACTACAAACAAAGCCCAGATAGCAATACACAACAACTCAACTGAGAGCGCATCCCACCCCTGGCCGATCGTCCCCCATCCCCACGGTAAAAACTTTGTCGATTTCGACGAAGATCTTCAACTCAAAGACTTCTACAACGCCACTCAAGAAGGCTTCGACAACATCGAACTCCTCAAACGCTACACCACCGTCGGCATGGGGCCCAGCCAGGGCAAACATTCCAACATGAACGCCCTACGCATTCTGGCACAGATTACAGGCAAAACTCCTGGCGAAGTCGGCACAACCACCGCCCGACCATTTTTCCATCCCGTGCCCCTCTCCCATCTTGCAGGACGTGGCTTCACCCCAGAACGCCAAACGCCACTACACAGCCGTCACGCCGCATTGCATGCCAAATTCATGCTCGCAGGCAACTGGCGACGACCCGAATACTACGCTCAACCTGGTAAAAGCCGTGAAGAGTGTATTCAGTCAGAAGCGATCGCCGTTCGTACACAGGTTGGCATCATCGACGTCGGCACATTAGGCAAGCTAGAAATCCGTGGCCCTGATGCGGCTGAATTTCTAGAGCGAGTTTATACCGGACGCTACGCCAACCTGAAAGTTGGCATGTCCCGCTACGCCCTGATGCTCGATGAAACAGGTGTCATCATTGATGATGGCGTCATCGCCCGCTTTGGAGCCGAGCATTTCTACTTCACCACTACTACCTCTGGTGCCGCATCCATTTATCGTGAATTATCACGCCTCAATACAATGTGGCGCTTAGACTGTGGCCTTGTGAACACAACAGGCGCGCGATCGGCCATCAATCTGGCTGGTCCCTATGCACTTGAAGTACTTACCAAACTCACCGAGTTGGATCTCTCCAGTACCGCCTTCCCTTACCTTGGCGTACGGCAGGCAACCGTTGCTGGGATTCCCGCCCTCCTAATGCGCGTTGGCTTTGTTGGCGAATGGGGCTATGAAATTCACGTAGCAGCAGACTCCGCGATCGCCCTGTGGAATGCCCTTATGAAAGCAGGTGCTGAGTACGACATCACGCCCTTTGGCGTCGAAGCTCAACGGCTCTTGCGGTTGGAAAAAGGGCACCTGATTGTTGGGCAGGATACCGACGGTTTGACCACTCCGCGAGAAGCTGGTTTGGGATGGGCTGTCAAGCTAGACAAGCCATTTTTTATCGGTCAACGCAGTCTGCAAAGTATGGCAAAACGTCCGGTTAAGCAGACGCTAGTAGGCTTTTTGTTAGAGCCATTTCAAGGTTCGCCACCGCAAGAATGCCATCTCATCATCGATCGCGGTGACATTGCCGGTCGCATCACCAGCATTGCCTTTAGTCCTTCCCTACAGCGCTTTATCGGCTTGGCATACGTGAAACCAGAACTAGCAACCATGGGCGATCGTCTTTCCATTCGCCGCTCCGATGGTTCCTTTGTCACCGCAACCATTAGTTCCACTCCCTTCTACGATCCCGAAAACCGCCGCCAGAAAGAAGCTCTGGTACAACGAGAGGAGGTCGCAGCATGATGCGTCTCAGCCCCATGCACGATATCCTTCAATCCATCAAGGGATCGTGGCGTGATGTGCATGGAATGCCCACTTTGATGGAAACACCGGATAACAGTACGATCGCCACCCCTTTAGGTATCGCTGATGTCTCCTGTCTGACACGCTTTGGTGTCAAAGGCCCCAACGCAGCTGATTGGCTCTTGAGTCAAGGCATCACAACGCCCGATCGCCCGAATACCTGGAGTCCTCTTGCCGATGGTGGCATCATTGCTCGTCTTGGTGCAACAGAATTTTTGCTCGAAGATAGCCTGCATAGCCAAACAGCCCCGCAACTCGTAGAAGCCTGCCAGCAGCCACCTGCGAAAGTCTATCCCGTCTTGCGTCAGGATGCTGCGATCATCCTTTGCGGTTCAGAGGTCAACGAACTACTCCTGCAAACCTGTAGCGTTAACTTTCGCGCTCTATCATTGCTGGAACGTCCGGTCATTCTCACCTCAATGGTTGGAGTCGCTGTTACTATCATTCCTGGCGATCGCAACGGACAGCCCTTCTACCGCCTCTGGTGTGATGGCACCTTTGGAGTCTATTTGTGGCAAACGTTAGGGGCGATCGTGGCGGAGATGGGAGGCGGCGTCGTTGGCTTGGAGAGGCACAAGGAGCAGGATGAATAAGAAAGGATGAGGGATTTTTTTTTTGTTTGCGGAGCGTTTTTGTAGAAGATATTTTGGGTTTTGAATTGAAAGAGTGATTAGTCGTTCTTAGTCAGTGGTTTGTCGTTAGTGACTTCTCTCCTGACTCTTAAAGCCTAGACGTCTTCGCTCCTGATCTCTGAACTAATAACTTCAAGGAACTCATCATGACACCAGAGACGGCAAAGAAATTTTTAGCAGACAACCACGTTAAGTTCATCTTGGCGCAGTTTGTGGATATGCATGGTACCGCTAAAACAAAGGCTGTGCCTGTATCCCATTTTGATGACATTCTTGATCCAGGCGCTGGCTTTGCGGGGTTTGCCGTTTGGGGCTTGGCGCAGCAGCCGAATAGCCACGACTTCATGGCGATCGGCGATCCATCAACCCTGAGCTTAGTACCCTGGATGCCGGGTTTTGCTCGCATGGTTTGTGTCGGCCACGTAGATGGGCAACCCTATCCCTATGATGCGCGGTTCGTACTGATGCAGCAGTTAGAACGGCTCAAGCAAAAGGGATGGACATTCTACACGGGACTGGAACCTGAGTTCTCCTTGCTGCAAAAAGATGCTCAAGGTCACATCACTCCTGCTGATCCCACCGATACCTTAGAAAAGCCTTGCTACGACTACAAAGGTCTCTCTCGCAGTCGTGCGTTTATTGAAAAGTTGGTGGAAAGCTTACAAATTGCGAAGTTTGACGTGTATCAAATTGACCACGAAGACGCCAACGGTCAATTTGAAATCAACTACACCTACACTGACTGCTTGACCTCCGCCGATCGCTACATCTTCTTTAAGATGGCGGCATCTGAAATCGCCAAAGAGATGGGATTGATTGCCACCTTCATGCCCAAACCGTTTGCGAACCGCACGGGTACTGGTATGCACATGCATATGTCGATGTCTGACGGTCAATCCAATCTTTTTGCGGATGATAGCGATCCTCGTCATCTAGGGCTTTCTAAACTGGGTTATCACTTCCTCGGTGGCTTGCTGGCTCATGCACCCGCATTAACCGCTATCTGTGCCCCTTCCATCAACTCCTACAAGCGATTGGTCGTCGGACGAGCGCTCAGTGGCGCAACCTGGGCACCTGCTTACATTACTTACGGTGACAACAATCGCTCCAGTATGGTTCGCATTCCCGGTGGACGGCTGGAATTCCGCCTTGCCGATGGTTCCTGCAACCCTTATCTGGCCGCAGCCGTCGCGATCGCCGCTGGACTCGACGGTATCGAAAACGAACTCGATCCGGGTGATCCTTACAACATCAACCTCTACGACCTTTCCGACGCTGACCTCAAGGACAAAGGCATTAAAACGCTACCGCAAAGCTTAAAAGAAGCGATCGACGCCCTCGAAGCCGATCCCGTCATCACCAACGCCCTCGGTCCCCTCGCCACCGAATTCATCAGCCTCAAACGGATGGAATGGGTCGAATACATGCGCCACGTTTCCGAATGGGAAGTGCAACGCTATTTGGAATTTTTCTAACGAAGGCAGAGGGCAGAAGACAGGAATTAACATTGGTGATTTCTTCGCTTGTGGAATCACCAATGACGTTAAAAAGAGTCAGGCGTTACCTCGACACTTAAAACTCATGGCTTACTGATCACTCCAACCACTCAAACCTTTTAGCCTACCCTTTGGGAAGCAAGCTACATCCTTTATCTTTTATCCTTGCCTTTCAACTCAAAACTCAAAACTCTTCCCCCTTATGTGTGGCATCGTCGGACTACTTATCAAAAATCCATCACTGCGATCGTCCCTCGGCGAACTGATGGTGCCCATGCTCATTGGCATGAGCCAACGCGGCCCTGACTCTGCGGGACTTGCCGTTTTCACAGAAACGCTGCCAGACAACCAGCGTAAATACAGCCTTTACTCTGGTAGCATTCCTGCGGGGAACCACTTCAACTGGTCAGGATTGGAGAAGGCATTTCAAACCCATTTTGGCGTAACTCCAGACGTTCAAATTCACGAGAATCAGGCCGTGCTGACCGCTGATCTTGCACCCAATACTGTCAAGCAATGGCTCCAAGACCACTTTCCACAAATCCATCTCCTCTCCACGGGACGTGCGATCGATCTGTACAAAGATGCCGGAAGTCCGACAAGCATTGCCGATCGCTACCAGTTCAAAGACCTGCAAGGTACTCATCTCGTTGGGCATACCCGCATGGCAACCGAATCGGCGGTCACGCCTGCCCACGCCCATCCCTTTACGGCTGGTGAAGACTTCTGCCTGGTTCATAACGGCTCCCTTTCCAATCCCTACGAAATTCGCCGCAAGCTTGAACATTACGGCATTCATTTTGAAACCGACAACGACACCGAAGCCGCCTGCCGCTTTCTAGAATGGCGCATGCAAGAAGGTGACGATTTGCAAGAAGCCATTCAGAAAGGGTTTGAAGCGCTCGATGGTTTCTACACCTTTCTCATGGGCACCGCCAATCAATTAGCACTGGTGCGGGATGCCTTCGCCTGCAAGCCTGCTGTGGTTGCTGAGACGGATGATTACGTGGCGATCGCGTCTGAGTTTCGATCGCTCGCCCATCTCCCTCACATCAATCACGCCCACATCTACGAACCTGCACCAGAGGAAATGTACGTATGGACGGTGTAACCTTCGACCTCGCCCAAACGCCCTTGCGTGACGTCAACCGCTTTCTCCATCAACCATCGAATGGGCAACCCATCCGTATTCTCAATCCCGACGGTGCCCACAACATTGCGGTCGGTTTAGACACGCCTGTGGACGTAGAAATTGTGGGACATGCAGGCTATTACGCCGCTGGCATGAACAAATTGGCAAACGTCTCCATTCTGGGTAATGCTGGTCCCGGTGTTGCGGAAAACATGATGTCGGGACGAGTCCACGTTAAAGGCTTTGCCTCCGTTTCTGCTGGAGCCTCTGCTCAGGGTGGACTACTCATCATCGACGGCGATGCTAGTCTGCGGTGTGGGATTTCCCTCAAAGGAGCCGACATCATAGTGGGTGGCAGTGTGGGCAGCTTTTCCGCCTTCATGGCGCAGGCAGGACGGATGGTAATTTGCGGCAACGCCGGTGATGCCCTCGGCGATTCGTTGTACGAAGCTGTGATTTACGTGCGCGGTGCCATCAAATCGCTCGGTGCCGATGCCCAAATTGAAGCCATGACCGATGCCGATTACGAAGCGGTTAGTGAGTTACTCACTAAAGCAAATTTTTCTCACGACCCAAAAGAATTCAAACGCATTGCGTCTGCTAGGCAGCTTTACCACTGGAATGCAGATGCTAATCAGGATTATTAACGATGAACATGCCTCATTCTCAAGCCGATCATTCTCACCAGCATCAGCCGCTTTCGCTCGAAGCTTCTTGGGGCTACGACAACCGCATGATTAGCTACATTCAAAATGCAGCGGCACATGGTCTGTATGAAATTCGTGGACTGGGTGCCAAGCGTCGCTTACCCCATTTTGATGATTTGGTGTTTTTGGGTTCCTCTCTCTCTCGCTATCCCCTGGAAGGCTATCGCGAAAAATGCACGACTAAAACTATTCTGGGCACTCGATATGCCACGAAACCAATTGAGCTAGAGATTCCCATCACGATCGCAGGCATGAGTTTCGGCTCCCTGTCTGCCAACGTGAAAGAAGCACTGGGACTTGCCGCAACGGCTGTTGGCACCTCAACCACCACAGGCGATGGCGGCATGACGCCCGAAGAACGGTTGTCGTCCAAGACTCTGATCTATCAGTGTTTGCCCTCTCGGTATGGGTTTAATCCCGATGACGTGCGAAAAGCAGACGCGATCGAAATCGTCATTGGGCAGGGCGCAAAACCCGGTGGTGGTGGGATGCTGCTGGGGCAAAAAATTAATCCTCGCGTGGCACAGATGCGTACCTTACCCGAAGGGGTAGACCAGCGTTCTGCCTGCCGTCACCCCGACTGGACCGGACCCGATGACCTCGCCATCAAAATTCAGGAACTGCGCGAACTCACGGATTGGGAAAAACCCATTTATGTAAAAGTCGGGGCTTCGCGTACCTTTAACGATGTCAAACTCGCGGTACATTCCGGAGCGGATGTGATTGTGGTCGATGGCATGCAGGGTGGCACTGCGGCAACCCAAAGTGTCTTTATTGAACATGTTGGCATTCCTACCCTGGCAGCCGTGCGTCAAGCCGTAGATGCCCTCGAAGATCTGGATATGAAAGGTAAAGTGCAATTAATTGTTTCGGGTGGGATTCGCACCGGAGCCGATGTGGCAAAAGCGATCGCCATGGGTGCTGATGCCGTTTCCATTGGACAAGGCATTCTCATTGCCTTGGGCTGCAACAGCGAAACCTACATTCAAAAGGGCGAACATCACTCAGCCATCGAGGATTATGCCGCGCTCAACACCGCTCCCGGTTACTGCCATCATTGCCATACAGGAAAATGCCCCGTTGGTGTCACCACCCAAGACGCCGTGCTAGAAAAGCGTCTCGAAACCGAAGTCGGTGCGCGTCGAGTGAAGAACTATCTGCAAACGCTAAATATGGAATTGACTACGATCGCCCGCGCCTGTGGCAAACAAAATATCCATCATCTGGAGCGCGAAGATCTGGTTGCCCTCACAGTGGAAGCCGCAGCAATGGCGCGTTTACCTCTGGCTGGAACACCCTGGATTCCTGGTTGGCAGTGAAGCCATAAACGTCGGTAGGGACGTTCCATGGAACGCCCCTACTCTAGACCTCATCTGTAGGGCTGGAGCCTACTTAAGCGCAAACGAACGCTCAAGCATGGCTGACCTCAGCAACTGGCACGCTCTCATGTGCGTAGCCGTTACTGTTCTCTTCGTGATGGGCTGTTTTTCCATTCTTCCCGTTGGTATGACCGTTGCCTTTGCGCGGTTGAATTACACCATAACCACCATGATTGCGCTCATAGATGACATTAATCTCGCCTGTCTCGCTGTTCAGGAACATATAGAAGTCATGATCGACGAGTTCAAGCTGCTCTAAGGCTTCCTGCGTCGTCATCGGAGGCATGGCGAAATACTTGGTTCGCACCACCTGATGCGGTAGGGCGGGCGATCGATCCTGAATCAAATTTGCAACAACAGGTTGATCGCTCAGTACTTCTGCTGTTTTTACTGGAGCTTGACTCTGCTCCTGTCGTTTCTCCTTATATTTACGAAGCTGTCGGCTAATCTTGTCGGCAACTAAATCGATACTGGCATAGAGGCTCTCGCTACCTTCCTCAGCGCGGACGATCGAACCATTGACATAAATTGTGACCTCAGCCGTCTGCTTGGAGTTAACGCGTGGATTTTTAGCAACAGACAAATGGACATCAACTTCAGTCGTTAAGTTTTGATAATGGCTCACCGCCTTTTCGATCTTGCTGGTCACATACTCGCGCAACGAGTCAGTAATCTCGATATTTTTGCCCTGGATAACAAGCTTCATAAACGAGCTTCCTCCCCTGAACTATTGGGTTATGCTCTCACCCTAGCACTTTGTATTCTGCACAACAGTGCCCGTTAGAATGTTTTGCAAGCCTTGACAATTCTTGATTAGAAATCCCTTAATTTATTGCAAAGTTGCGTTGGAACACCCTTGATTTTTGGATGAGTTTGAACCAGTGATACAGCGCATAGATGGAATGTTGCAGCCTCACGACGATCGATTAGAACGTCGTCTTTGTCAGCTTTATCAGAAGGGGATTATCTCGTATACAACCGCATGGGAATGGCAGCGATCGCTGGTGGACGAACGTCGCCATAATCCCAACCTTCGGGATGTTTTGCTGCTGCTCGAACATCCGCCAACCTATACGTTAGGTCAGGGTGCCAGTCCTGAATTTCTCAAGTTTGACCCTACGCAGGATGAATGGGAATTACATCGAGTTGAGCGCGGTGGCGAAGTCACCTATCACTGCCCTGGTCAGTTGGTCGGCTACCCCATTTTGAACCTGACCTACTATCAGAAGGATCTGCACTGGTACTTACGCCAACTGGAAGAAGTGTTGATCCGCGTATTGGCAAACTACGGGTTGCGCGGTGAGCGGCTGTCGGGGTTAACAGGGGTCTGGGTGTCTGATCGCAAAGTTGCTGCGATCGGCATTAAAGTGAGCCGTTGGATTACCATGCATGGTTTTTCGCTCAATATTTGCCCCGATCTCAGCGGGTTCGATCGCATCGTGCCCTGTGGGATCTCAGATAAAGCCGTCGGTAGCTTGGAGCAGTTTGTAACAAGCGTGTCGTTTGAGCAGGTGCGGGAGCAAGTCGCGATCGCCTTCGCAGACGTGTTCAACGTTGAGTTTGTCGAGGCAACGGAGTAGAGCGTTTCAACTCTTCAACTCCAGATTCCTGACTCTCTACTGTTGCCGCAAAAACGCCAGCAACTCCCGATTCACGGTTTGAGGCGCTTCTTGTTGAATCCAATGCCCACAGTGCGGCACCATTGTGAGTTTAAAGGGAGCGCGAACAAGCTGATCAAGCTCTTTAAGCATGCTCTGGCTCAGCAGTGGATCTTCTTCACCCCACAGCACCAGGGTGGGCGCAGTCACCAAATTGGGCGTGCGTCCAACGTCTTTCAGCCAATTCCAGGGTGAAAGCATCTGACGATAATAGTTAAGTGCCGCAGACAACGCACCTGGCTTTTCAAGAGCCGATTGGTAAAGCGCTGTCTCTTCTCTGGAAAACGCGCCTTTACGAATTGCCTGTCCCTGAAATAAGTTACTAACAAATTCTTTCAAATTTTGCTGAATCAACCACTCCGGAATGCCAGGAACCTGGAACGCCAAGACGTACCAGCTACGACGCAACTGATCAAGATTACTCACCATTTCCTGGACAAAGCGTTGGGGAGGGGCTGCATTCAAAATGGCTAAACGGTTAAGATACTGAGGAAAACGCTGTGCTAAATGCCACGCGATCGTCCCTCCCCAGTCATGCCCGACAATGTGTGCGCGAGCATACCCCAAATTTTCAATCAACCCTTGAATATCAGCGCTCAGCGTATCTAAATCGTAGCCACTGGATGGTTTATCTGATTCGTTATAGCCACGGAGATCAGGCACAACAACTTTAAAGTGACGGGCAAGCGCGGGAATTTGAAACCGCCAGGAATACCAGAATTCAGGAAAACCGTGTAAAAGTAGTACAAGCTCACCATCCCCCTGGGTTACGCAGTGCAGGCGGATGCGATTTGTTTCCACAAAGTGATGTTGCCATTCAGAAGACAGGACTGTCATAGAAAAGTAGGGAGTAAGGGCGAGCAAAAGATGCTCTAATGATTTGGTTTGAAAAAAGAAAATGATGTAGTGACATCAGTGAAAACCACTAGACGCCTCCTTATAAAAGGAGAACTTCTTAACACCTGCAACAACACCATCTCTCCAGGCTATCATTTCGCCCACTGCAACAACCATACGTGATTACCGCGACTGCAACCGAATGGACGATCGTCGTCAGCACCGAGTTCCTCTCCATTGTAGGACTGCCATTTGCTTGTTCAGGTTATAGCCTTGGCTTACTGCGGTGGCCGCATGGCTTCACGCCCGAGCATAAACAAGCCTGCAACACCCAGACAAACGAACCAGATATAGGCATACCAGTAATGATGCAGTTGTTGCGCTGAGTTAAGTTCAGGATGCAGCGCTGAAAGATAAAGCAACAGCAAGAGCATCATCAGAGCGCCAAAACCAGTAAAGAACAACCCTACTTTAATCCGAGCGGGTTGAAGGTCAGTGGCATCGATCGCGTCCAGGTCAATTTGTGCCAACTGGTTCATTGACTCTTCTGCGACCAGCGATGTTTCACCTAAGTTGATCGCTAACGCTTTAGGCAACACAGGCACAAGAGCCGTCAGCGTTCGACAACGAAGCGATCGCTCTATATCACGCAACCAGACCAGAGGCTCGCGCCTATCTAAATCAATGCATTTAGCCGCTTGTCCCTGACTTTGAGACGCTGGCTTCAGTTCAAACTTCATGGGATGAGTGACATCAACAAGCTTGATTGCTCATCCATTGTAAGAGCGAAATGCCACCCTTGAGATCTGGCACAAGCGTTGAAGGAACGCGATCGCAACCGACTACGCTGCTCCTAAATGTGGAGTCAGGCACTCTAACTGCTCTTTGGCTGCGAATTCTGATTTCACTGCAAAATTTCGCTTCCAAAATAGAACCTCTTACTCTCTAATACCTCATCCTCCAGCAGGGTGATCTACGTCACAAAATTGTAAAGTTAACGTGAAGTTTTGATGAAGTGTCCAAAAACACCTTGATTCACCTGGATCGACAGAACGCCCTTTAATTGGTGCTTTGCCAGCGTTGTTTGACTGCAAACTATTTACCCTCTCAGGCGAGGTCGGTTAAATCCCTGATCCCCAAAGCAAAAAGTTCGTGATAGTCTGTTGCAGTTCTTAAGGCATAGGAGTCAGCGCACAAAGACTACGAGTTATGAGAAATGTCAAGTGAAGATTTTTGACCATTACGCAAGAATTCTTGACTGGTTTCCAATCTCCCTTTGACATATGCCCTTCACACGTGGATGTATGAATCAAAATGTTCTTAGTGGTTTAACTGCCACCTTGTTTATGACAACGCTTGGTCTGCCGCTGGCTAGCAGCGCCAATCCAGCCAATGCCGTTAACCAGGTGTCCGAGGCTACCTCTAGCCCAGTTTCGAGCCAGTCTTCAGTCTCCGACTCAACTCAGGGTGACGTAGCACATAACTCCGACAAGCAGCCCGCTCAATCAACGGTCAAAGAATCGACGGCTAAAGAGGGTGAGACAACTGCCTTTAATGCAACGCCTCATCCAGATTTGAAGCTTACCCATGCTGTCGTCAAGCTCGGGGAGCAATCATCTCAACCTACTAGCGCCTCAGCCGATCTTGAGGCGATCGCAAAAGTCCAGGCGCACAACCTGGCAGGTCGTCCAGCCGCCACCCTCTATGTGCGCAACATACCCATCCTGACGTTTGTTGGTTCTACCAAAGCGCAGGCAACAAAAGTGAAGATGGGCGTTCAACAAACAGCTTCGACGACGGACAGTAGCACCATTGCAGCCGCAAAAGCGCTCGAAGATACCAGCGCATCCGATGCGCCCTTTTCCCCCGGAGCACAGCCGCAACCAGCGAGCAAGGTAGAGGCCGATGCATCCCTTTCCCAACGCGATCCCGTACTTAGAGCCACCGCGATCGCTGCCAGAATTAATCAACTCAACCGCGAAGGCATTGACGCCAAAGCCATTACCGTTAGCTGGAATACGCAGGCTAACAAAGCGGCTTCTACAGGTGAACGCTATGCCATCAAGGCCAATAAGACCCTGATTGCGATCATTGACGCGAACACCATGCTGCCAGACTCTACCCGTAGTTTGGAGAGAGATGCGCTCCAGGCGACCAATCGTTTGCGGCGATTACTGGGTAACGCGACGCCGCTGTCTAGCGTGTCTGGCAAGCCCAATGGTTGGACGCAAATTGCGGTCGGTGCTATTCGACAGCGGCTTGTTGGCATGGCTTCATGGTATGGTCCTGGGTTTCATGGTAGCCCCAGTGCCAGCGGTGAGCCGTTTAACCAAAACGCAATGACTGCTGCCCACAGAACCTTACCTTTTGGCACTCAAGTACTTGTCACAAATCTGGCTAACGGTCAGTCGGTGGTGGTGCGGATTAATGACCGGGGTCCCTATTCTGGCGATCGCGTCATTGACTTATCAACCGCCGCCGCTCGCGTACTTGGCTTAATCCAATCTGGTGTTGCCCCCGTGCGTCTCGATGTTCTGGACAACAGACCCAGTGCAATTACTGCTTCGGGTAACTAGATAAAACCGTCTAAAGCAGTCCGCTTTCAGTGCTGGTCAGCGTCTAATTCCATAAAGTGCGCTTGCTCTCTCTTAGCAAGCGTTTGAAGTGGTGCGTGCTGCTGTTGCGCCAGAGCGCGTGTCATTTGAATAACATACCTTGCTCGTATGCCTTTGGCAAAGCGGCCTGCGAAGCCAGTCTGCTAACCTTTCGCAGCGTGGACAGCCCTTTTGCAACATAAGGGGGCAAATGGGCTGCCTACGCTGCAATTCGATCAATCCAGGTCTCGATTAATCAACGTCTGTATTGATTTATGTTGGTTCAGTGTTGCACAGTTCAATCAGGGCAATGCCTTCGCCTTCTTCAAAGAAGTCGTCGTTGACGAAGCTTCTGTCGTTACGCTTACTGTAATTGCGCTTGTTTAGCAAGCTTAGCTTGATGGCAGACTTAACCCTTTAAGTGAATGGACACTTTCTGAATTGGTAAGCCCCTTGGCTTGCACCAGAACACCAAAATTGCCTAAGCCCATCGGATTGATGAGCAGATGTAGGGCATTGCGCTGATGCAGCAGGGATTGAATTTCCTGGGGACTGGTTGCTGTGGACTGGCTGAGCGCAACCATTCGATCGCCCAGTCCCAGCGCCATAAGAAAGAGGCTTTGCTGCGTGAAACCGATCGTCGTCAAGCCAGACGCTTCTCCCTGACGTATTAAGGCTGTGAAGTCAACGTGCGCGGTGATGTCTTGCCGCCCGACGTTGATGTAGGGGTTCGAGTGGTGCGTATGCTGGTAATAGCACTGTAAGGTTCCCTGGCTACGGGTGGGGCTGTAGTAGCGTTCGCTCGTATAGCCGTAATCAATAGTCAAAACATAGCCACGTTGTAGGCGATGAGCGACGTTTCGCATCCATTCCAGCGCTGCCAGATTCACTTCACTACGGTAATGATTGGGATAGGTCGCTGCATTGAGCTGAATACCCACCAAGTCAAAGTACTGTGCTAGCTGTGGGGTTGATAATTCACCGATCGCTTCCTCAAACTGAACTTCCTCAGTTCCCGCTTGGGCAAGGGTGACGTAAATTTCTTGTAGCTTTCCTGCTGTTAGGGTAATTTGATGCACCGGAAAGGCATCAACGAGTTCGTTGGAAAAGAAGCAGCCAGTGACAGAGTGAGACGGTATTTCGTCAAGACTGCGCCAGTTGAGAGGCACATCCGGTACTTCTGAGGCGTTAAGGTGCCGCTTCTGCTCAGCAATGAGAGCCGCAGCCTGGTCCACAATGATGTATTCGAGCGATCGCAGAAAATTAGGATGCTGACGCTGGATATAGCGCAGAACATCAACAGCGAGTAAGCCTTGTCCGGCTCCCATTTCAACCAGCGTAAAGGGATCTGGACGCTGCATGATGTCCCACATCTGCACAAACTGTTCAGCAAGTAATTCACCAAAGTCTGAGCCCAGGTGGGGTGAAGTGAAAAAGTCACCGCGCTCACCGATCATGGTTGTATTGGTGGCATAGTACCCATGCTGCGGGTGGTACAACGCCAAATCCATATACTCAGCAAAGGTGAGACGCTGTTGAAAACTCTCAGTAAGCTGTCGAGCGATCAGCCTACTGAGAGCCAAGTTACTTTCAGATTTGTCCAACTCCACTGCCATAAGCACCACCGATAGCGGTCTCTATTTTGGCATAGCTGGACGTTATTACAGAGTGAATGCACCTTCGGTTGTCGATCGTCTCTCTTAAGTCGATCAGGTTTATTCAATTGTCTCAACACCACACTCCCAAAGCGGTAAAACGGTTCACTAAAGTTCAGCTTGCGTTGCAAATTCGGTAGAACCCGCGTCAAAGGTGATTGCAAATTGAGCTTGAGGCTGTGACTGCATCAAAACCTTAAGATAAGCTTCAGCATCTGGACGACGGCGGAATCGGGTAATTGTGAGATGCTTTAGGTTCGGCAACAGCTTGTGAATGACCCAGGGACTCAGTTGTTGTTGGTAGCTCATTGTTTTGTTCTAAGGCTAATGGGTTTGATAGCTGGCGGAGGCGCTCAACCAAAGTAAGCAACTGGCAAGCCAGAGACTTAAGGCTGACTAAAACGATACGCTCAAATTCTAGCCAAACGCTATATGTAGTCTTTCTCCTTCAGCGTCACTACTATAGATAGCGTTAACCGCTTTAAACTGCAAAGCATTTTACAAAAAAAAATATTGTTGGTGCATCAACGTCAAGGTTGCAGCCCAACGCAACACATCAACCCCGTCCCCGTGGGCGATCGCGGCTTGAACTTAGGCTTTTAGTTTGTGTTTTTTACGTGCGCCTTCTGCTCCCCCATCTCAAACGCTGCCATTCGCGCAAACGCTAGGGATGGCGGTGCTACCTCAAGGCGATCGCTGCCTACGGCAATTGCTTTCTACCGAGTGAGCAGGTACAACAGACGCTTCTGATCACTTCTAAGATCGTGGTGCTGCTTTCTCTACCAGCATTTCACACGACTCCCAGTAGGCTTGCCAGCAAAGCTTTTTGAGCATGCATCCGGTTCTCGGCCTGATCCCATACGCGTGATTGCGGTCCCTCAATTACCGCATCGGTGATTTCTTCGCCACGGTGGGCTGGCAGACAGTGAAGCACGATCGCCTCTGGATCGGCATGACTCAGTAGCATTTCGCTGACCTGATAAGGTTGAAAGATCGGAATGCGCGTTTCGGCTAAGGCTTCTTGCCCCATACTTGCCCACACATCAGTATAGACAGCGTGCGCACCTTTGATGGCCACTAAGGGATCTGGGGTCACAACCACTTCGGTTTTGCCGTTGGCGATCGCTTGCGCCTTTTGCACGATCGCGTCTACAGGACGGTAGTCTGGTGGTGACGCAACCCGCACATTCATACCCGCCATCGCGCACCCCAACATGAGCGAATGCGCCATATTGTTGCCATCGCCCATATAGGCGAGGGTCAATCCCTTTAAATCATGGAAGGATTCCTGCATGGTTTGCAAATCGGCAAGCACCTGACAAGGATGCTCTAAATCGGTGAGGGCGTTAATAATCGGAATCGAGGCGTAATTTGCGAACGCTTCCAGATCGCGTTGGTCAAAGGTGCGAATAGCCAGAATATCGAGGTAGCGATCGAGCACTCTCGCTGTATCAGAGAGCGGTTCCCCACGACCTACTTGGGTCACGTTGGGGTTTAAATCCAGCACCTGACCGCCAAGCTGATACATAGCAGCTGAAAAGCTGACGCGAGTTCGAGTTGACGCTTTATAAAACAGGAGCCCCAGGATTTTTTCGCACTTCGGCTGAAGCGTTCCCGCTTTTAAGGCGGCGGCTAGCTGCAAAAGTTCCTGTAGTTCTTCTATTGTCAAATCCGCCAGACTGAGTAGATCACGTCCTTTCAGTGCCCCCATGGCGCTTCACTCTCCAAGATTTTCCTCAAAACCCTATCAGATCTGCATCCGTTCGCCTAGCTGTCTTACACAAAAAGATCGCTGCTAGCAGCCAGATGCACGATAGCTCTTGCTTAGACGTTGTGACTCAGGTACTTTTGCCGAGATGAAATGTCAACAAACATTTAAAACGTAGCTTTTAATACAGAAAAAATCTTATATTTATAGGGAGGAGGCAAAAGCCTTGTGTCAACAGTATTGTTTCGGGAGAACATCCTATGACGAATGTACTTTATCTTCATGATCAATCGGCGTTTGATAGACACCAGGACAGCATCATGGCTTCCCTGGCACATCGGCTAGACGTAGCCAGAGCAAACAACAACGCTCAGCTAGTAGCGCTTCTGGAGCGAGAGAGACAGCAAGTTGCGCCTAATGTCTCCGCAGCCCGCGTTCAACGTCACTGGTGGGAGAGCATAACCGAGTTTGTGATGAGTAAACTTTTTGGCGGGTCTGAGTTGCAGGTGTGTGAAATTGTGGACGGTCGCGATCGCTGGTGGGTAGCGTCTGACCCCAAGACTGGACAATTAGTTTATGCCGATTCTGAAGCAGAACTGCGTCTTTGGATTGAAGAAAACTATCAAGGGTAGTCAGTAATATATGACTACTGACTGATAGAAAGGATGGGAATTAAAACATCTGTTTCATAAGCTTGGTTTGCCAAGTAAGCTCTGTCAGCTACACAATAAAATCGTTCATCTCTCTCTTTACTGCTGAAATTTAGCCATCATATAAGCTAGATAGCAATATTAATTTATTGTGTGACCCTGAGCCTCTGGTTTTCAAATGTAACCAGAATAGCTTTATCACACAAAGCAAATTGCTTCATCCGTTCAGGGAGGGACGGAAGTAGGGAACAGACCCGAAGGAACGCGCTTCATTCTCTTAAGAGGATCTATGGAGCGTTGATATGAAAACGCAGTGGAAACACTATAAAGAACTCGAATTGCTGCCTGAAGAAGCGGCAGAACCAGAGACAATTTACTCGCCGCTTATTGCGTATCTCGATCGACGCTGGCGATCGCTATTGAACCATCGCGCCAGTAAACTCGACTACGAGTACCAGGTGGAATACCTGGAACGGCGGTTAAAACTGACATGTGATCAATTGCCTGCAAAACGGTCTGTTTTCGGCAAGTTTTGGCACTTCCTGAATCAGCCTTTAAGCCTTGTTTCGTTTTCACAGGCAGAGCCGGAAATTCGACAGACACAGGATAAAGCTGGCCAAACATGGTGGCAAGTGTATGATCCCTTGACGGGTCAAATTGCTTACTTAGAGTCTGAAGCAGAAGTCCATATCTGGCTTGAAGAGCGCCTCTATCACTAGTGATTTGTTCAAGCGATCGGTCAGGATTTAGAAGCTCATTTTTAGCAGTCAAAAGTGCTGCAGGAACTAGCTTTATAGATAGTAAAGTAAGCTTACATAGAAAAACGAGGAGAGACGTGAGCTGACACCTCTCGTTTCAGATTGATGGCTGCTTTTCTTCGAGAAGCCTAATCTTTTGTACAGCCTTCAATAAAATCAATCATTTCACGCATTGAGCCTGGTTTTGTGACTACCAGAATCGTCGAGCCTGCTTCTAAAACAGTGTTTCCATTCGGGATAGCCAAGTTCATCTGTGGGTGCGGCTGATACCCAATAATGAGCGAACCAGACGGAAACTGTCGATCTTGAGCAATTTCTGCTACGCTCCGACCGACCACATTGCAACGTTCAGGAACAGCAAGCTTCAGCACTTCAATTTGACCTTGCTCGAAGTGCATCATTGATTCCACTTGAGGATATTCGATCGCGTTTGCCATCGTTGAAACGGCGAGATCGATCGCGTTGACGACATGCGTTGCCCCAGCAATGCGATACGGTTCTGCAAAATCTCGATGTCGCATCCGTGCCAGGATATGATGCACACCATTATGCTTTGCTAGCGTAATCATCGCTAGATTGAGCGCATCGTTTCGTAGGACAGCAGCCAGCGCATCTGCCTTGCGAATTCCGGCTTCCAACAAGACGCTAGTATTCACAGCACTGCCTTCAAACGCCATGACTCCCAATTGCTCCCGCGCATAACGACAGGCGTTTGGATCAATATCAATCATGGCGACTGTGTGTCCAAGGTCAATTAACCGTTGCGCTAATCCCAACCCCACCAAGCCTGCGCCACCAATAAGGACATACATCGCATCAATTGCCTTTGTGCTTGAAGGAGCTTTCTATACAACGATAACCCGACTCCTGCTCTACGTCGTTGCTACCCATATCCTCTGTTCCACTGCATCATGTACTCCTGCTAACCTTGTGAAGCTCGCTTTCCCTGCTACCTTTGGCCGCTAGGTTTCCCCTTGCTTCCCCTACTGCTTTGTGCCCCTTCACTGCTTGTTCCCATCTCCTCCTAATCGCTTCTCTAAGGCTCCTTGAAGCTGCGACTGCAATGGTTGATCTGGGTGCACAACAATACCGGGGCTATTTGCAATGGGTGGTTTTACAGCGTCCCCAGCCCAGAGTAGCCAGCGGCTATCCGGTGGTAAGGTAGACAGACCCAGTGGGTTTTGCGTTAGCCATAGCAAGGGTACATCTGGTAGTGCCTCCGCATAAACGTCTTCGCCCGCCTGAATGGCTGCTAGTGTTTCGAGCACAGTCTGGCTCCCTTGGATAAGCCCTGTACCGGCAGTCCAAAGTTTGACGTTTAGGTTGTGATGGATAGCATAGAAATAAAGCGAAGCTGCTGCGACAACCGCTTGCTCAAAGGGTTCGATCGCACCATCATTGCTTTGGGAAGCATTCCAAGGCATGGCGCTATCCAGGCAAATGATGAGGGACTGATCACTGGTGAGTGTTTCCAGTTCACGAACCCGCAATTCTCCATAGCGGGCGCTGGTACGCCAGTGGACAAGCCGTATGGGATCACCCCAACGGTAAGGGCGAAGCGATCGCGTCAACCCTTCACTCGACGTTTTAGCCCGACGATCGCGGCTAAACTGCCAACTAGCCTCCCGCCCCATGTCATCCATTAGCGGACATTGGGTGAGCGGTAGCACGGTAGGATATACCACCGCGATTGCAGGAGCTGTTTGCGATCGTCGGCACCAAAAAAGTCCTAGTGGTGCGGCTGTCCGCAGACTGACAGTATGCCAGCGATAGATGCCTCGTCGCTGCACGGACTGCTGATAACGCCAACGATATGTACTTTGAGGCGGAATGATTTCGATTGCGGTTGTTGCCGGTGGAGCGATCACAAATGGGAGTAGATCTTGCACCTGAAGTAACGTTTTGGGCTGTTTAGTGAGATTGATTACCGCTAATTCCACTGTTAGGTGATCCCCAACGGTTACAGGCACAATTGGATGTCGTTGAATCTGGATCTCACGTAGCGTCCGTTCAGGTAAAATAGCTGCGATCGCCAAAAGTGCAAAGCTTACTCCGCTCATGACGTAAAGCCAGCCCGCCAATGTGTTCGTCGCTGATACGAAGAAAAAGAGAGTCAAACTACTGAGTAGCCAGCCGCTATAAGCGGGAGTGACCCAATGGGTTTCTAGCCAGTTGGCAATCTGTTTTGCAGTGTTCATCAAAATTGCTACGCTAGATGCACTCAGCCTAAGGTGAAGTTTTTAAGTCAGTTGGGAGCAGGACAATGAAATTCATCGTGGATGATTCTAAAGTCTGTTATTGTCGTTACGTTTAAGCTTAATCATTTAACTAAGCAATAGACATGCTAAAAAACGGATCGCTGTAGGGTTACTCGATACAATAAATGGATATTTGTCAGGCGTGCCAGTTCAGTACTCAACCAGTACCAGCAAGTGTGCTAGTCATCTCAGGCTAGTTTACCCAGGCTTCCATCTGCTGCACTACTTTGTGCAAATGTGATGGCTCTGCATAACGAAAGACCTACCAGAGAGATACCAATGTCCGGCTTACCCGCACCCCGCCCCCAAGATCAACCACCCAATGCACCGCCCCCGCCACCGCTTTCAATGGCTGTGCAAGGGCGATCGAAGGAGACAAGTACCATTGAACAAATGGTGCGTGATGCTCATGCGAGACAGGCTTCTGACATCCATATTCGCATTGGTGAGCTACCGCGATTCCGCATTCGGGGACAGATGGTACAGCTCCGCGATCAGCTTAAAGTTACACCTGAACTCTTTGAACAGTACTTGGCAGAGATCCTTTCGCCCAAGCAGCGAGAAGAGTTTGAGCAACAGAAGGAACTGGATACAGCAATTTTCTATCCAGGCTTTTTGCGATGCCGGGTGAACTGCTTTGAGACGCTGACTGGCGGCGCGATCGTTCTACGACTGATCTCGTTAGAAGTCCCGTCAATCAATGGTTTAGGGCTGCCTGAAGTTCTCAAGCACCTGGTGAGCCAACCACAGGGTCTGATTCTGATTACGGGTCCCACGGGTTCTGGTAAATCAACCACACTGGCGGCGATGCTACGGCATTTGAACGAAAGTATGACGCGGCACGTGGTGACGATCGAAGACCCCATTGAATACGTCCACCCTTCCCAAAAATGCTTGATTAGTCAGCGGGAAGTGGGATTACATACCCATGAGTTCCATCAAGCACTGCGAGCGGTGCTGCGGGAAGATCCAGATGTCATCCTGATTGGGGAGATGCGCGATCGTACAACGGTTGATACAGCTCTCAAAGCCGCCCAAACAGGGCACCTCGTGCTCGGAACCTTGCACACGCGTAGTGCCATCAACACGCTCAATCGATTGCTTAACATCTACAACCCCGATGAACAGCCAGCCATGCGGGTACAGATTACGGAATCATTGATTTCGATCGTGGCACAACAGCTGATCCCCACAACGGATGGACGACGTACGGCGGTTCACGAAATTTTGATTAACACCCCTGCGATGCAGGATTACCTGCTGAAAGGGCAAGAAGCAGAAGCCTTCCAGCTCATGGAGACCGATACCAATCAGGGTATGCAGGTCATGAACCAGGCATTGTGTGATCTGGTGCTGCTTGGCAAAATCAGCCCAGATGACGCCGTGAGAGCTTCTCCCGATGCTGGCGATTTGCGTCGTCGGGTGCGGAACGAGGGCTTTGATCCGGCGCGATCGTCCAACCGCGAATTTAATCACGCGTAAGGGAAAGAGTAGGTCATTCATGAAAAGGCTCAGGAGGGACATCCTCTTGAGCCTTTTTGTTTTCGGTAAATTGCCTTTGTATCTTTGAGGGCACGATCGCGGTATTAGGGACAAGGCATTGCCTTGCCCCACCCAAAGGCGTTTATTTTCTGCCCGCCATTTTCTTCGCCTTATCGACCTTACGCAAGCGGATCGATTGAGGCGTAATTTCGAGCAGTTCGTCAGAACCAATGTATTCCAACGCGCGTTCCAGGCTCATATCAACTGGCGCTTGCAGTTGCACCAGTTCTTCACCACCAGAGGCGCGATGGTTGGTGAGCTGTTTGCTCTTGCAGATGTTGAGTTCCAGGTCTTGCCCACGGTTGTGCTCGCCCACAATCATGCCTTTGTAAACGCGCGTGCCAGGGGTGATAAAGAAAACACCCCGGTCTTCGGCGTTTTGCATTGCGTAGTAAGTCGCCACCCCTTCCTCGAAGGAAATCAGGACACCGTTGCGGCGCGTTTCAATCTCGCCGCTAATCGCTCGGTATTCCAGGAAGCTATGGTTCATGATGCCAGCACCGCGAGTCAGGCGCATAAAGTCGCCCCGGAAGCCAATCAGTCCGCGTGCAGGCACCACAAATTCCAGTTGCGTCCGACCCGCAACGCCAACCTGCATATCCTGCATTTCACCTTTGCGCTGACCCAGTCGCTCGATACAGCTACCAACGGCCTCTTCGGGTACGTCTAAGACAAGGGTTTCAAACGGCTCACAGGGCTGTCCGTTGACTTCGCGGTAGATGACCTGTGGCTGCGACACCTGAAATTCGTAGCCTTCCCGACGCATCGTTTCAATCAAAATGCCCAGGTGGAGTTCACCCCGTCCAGACACCAGGAATTTATCGGGCGAATCGGTTTCTTCGACGCGCAAGGCAACGTTGGTTTCCAATTCGCGGAAGAGCCGATCGCGCACCTGCCGAGACGTGACCAACTTGCCTTCCTGCCCTGCGAACGGTGAGTCGTTCACCTGAAAGGTCATCTGCAAGGTTGGTTCGTCTACCTTAATGAGAGGTAGCGCCTGGGGATCGTTAGGATCCGTAATCGTTTCGCCAATGTTCGCGTTGGCAAAGCCTGCAACTGCGACCAGGTTGCCTGCGGACGCAGATTCGATCTCAATGCGCTTTAGCCCCTCAAAGCCCATGAGCTTGGAGACTTTGGCTTTAACGATCGCGCCACTTTCGGTAATCAGCGCAGCTTGCTGACCCGCGCGAATCGTGCCGTTGTGAATCTTGCCAATCACAATCCGACCCAGGTAATCGGAATAGTCGAGGGTCGTTACCTGGAGCTGCAAGGGCTTTTCGGGATCGCCGACTGGTGGTGGTACGTGACGCAAGAAGGCATCAAACAGTGGCTTCATATCCACTGACTCATCTTCCAGCTTTTCTTTCGCAAAGCCTGCCATGCCAGACGCAAACAAGTAAGGGAATTCGCACTGATCGTCGTCAGCACCCAGTTCCAGAAACAGATCCAGCACTTTATCAACAGCCGTGTGGGGATTGGCGCGTTCGCGATCGATTTTATTCACCAGCACGATCGGACGTAACCCTTTTTCCAGTGCTTTTTTCAACACAAAGCGTGTTTGAGGCATCGGACCTTCGTTGGCATCCACAATCAGCAGACAGCCATCGACCATGCCAAGTACCCGCTCAACTTCGCCCCCAAAGTCAGCGTGCCCAGGGGTATCGACAATATTAATCAGCGTGTCTTTGTAGCGTACGGCTGTGTTCTTCGACAGGATTGTAATGCCGCGCTCTCGCTCCAGGTCATTAGAGTCCATCACGCAGTCTGGAACCTCTTCTCCTTCACGGAAGGTACCTGCCTGCTTTAACAGAGCATCCACAAGGGTGGTTTTGCCGTGGTCAACGTGAGCAATAATCGCAACGTTGCGAATAGGAAGAGTCATAACGGGTTCCGGTGAGATTGGAATGGGAAGAAAGGGAGAGCGGGCAAGCGACTCAGGATGAGCCGTAAAAGCGGGATGATGCTAAGACTATCTCCTGCAAGGAATTCGGATGCCTAGCGGTGTAAGCGACTGATTCTTCAGAAAGTTTTCCCAAAAAAATTCTGTATCTTCTGGTAAAGAAGCCTTAACAATTCTATCTTAGCTGGTAGCAGGGCAAAGAAGTTTAAGAAAGCGGTCTCGGAACACTGTTTTTAGAGTGAGTTAGGGTCAATTCCCTGCGATCGCAAATACTCTGCCAGTTTTTCCGCCCGTTGATGTTCTTGTTCTGCCCGTTGGCGTTCTTGTTCTGCCCGTTGGCGTTCTTGCTCCACTTGCTCGACAGCCCATGGCAGCAAATTGCCTGCGGCATCCCACCAGCGGAGCCAATAGCCCGTGCGCTCTTCTTTGGTACCCTGCCAAAGACCCAGAAACAGGTTCATCTCAGCGAGCCAGAAACGGTTTTCAGGGGTAAGCGGTTGCAACTCATACCGTCCTGCGGTTAGCTGGTAGATTTCTAACAACCCGTCAGATGGTTCAAAAATGACGTAGATCGGAACCTCGAGAATTTGTTCGTAGAAAAACCATTTCCCTGGTGGAAAGGTGCGTTTGACCGAATATTCGCCGCCATCTTTGTGGGAAAGAAACTCCATCACCACGCTGGGCGTTGCTCCCTGAAGATTGGGCGTGTAGCTGCGGCGATCTGGTTCTGGCGTTTGCACAGACGGCACATAGACCCAATCGGGCGCTTTGATAATGAGCTCATCATTAACAGTGGCGCAGAGTCCAAAATTAGACGCAATCAACATTTCTGGTTGAATAAAGCCAACCAGTTCCAAAGATTCGCGGAGTGCGCCTGCAAGGAGAGGTTGACCAGTATTCTCCACAGGTTCATCGTCTAGGGGTACATCGTCAGGCAACGGCTCCCAGGTAATGACCAGAGGCGGGACGGTCTTACCGACAGGCGTTTGTGCAATTGGCGAACCTGGAGTTGTGACCATAGCTTGACCAAGCGCAATGGGAATCCTTTTAATTTTAACGGGGATTTTGGCTGAGATAGAGTGAGTGGCAAGAACGTTTGCTAGTGCAGGTCAGGCATGTACAAAGACAAACCTGTTTACGGTATTCAGACAAAAAACGGCATCATTTTTTGGCGCATTTGGAGAGTTGGGTTGCCGTTGGGACTGTTGGCAGCGAGTCTACTTTTTGGCTGGTGGGCAATCACCCAAAACGCTTCTGTAGAAGGTCTAGTTTTGATGCAGTTGATGTCTTCCTGGAACCTTATGAAACTCCTTGGAACGATCGCTGCCGTCATTGGACTGGCGATTGGCACGATCGCCATCATCACAAAACGTTCACTTGTAAAGGGAACACTCGTTGGCTTAGAGATTTTTCTAAACTCTCTGATCGGCATCTTCACTGGCGCTACTACAGGATCTTTGATTATCAGTGCTGAAACCGATGAAAATACAATTTCTGGATTAATGTTTGTTTTATTCTGTTGCTTTGTTGGCTTGATTATTGGCGCAAGCTGGCAGATGATCGGCTGGGTGTTGTACCAAGGCTTGCGGAAAAGCCAGGTTTAATTAAAAGGGCTTCTGCGATCGCGATTACTTGATTTTTTCTTGCAGAGAACTAGTTATAAACAATGGATAATTTTTGGCGATTTTGGAAGGTTCAGATACCTGTGTTAGTTGTAATAATAGTCACATTTTTGTGGATGTGGTTTGTTATCGAAGATTTTTCATCAGTAGGAGTGTTGATTGTTACTTTCCCATTCTTCGGGACAATTGCTATTTCTGTTGGGTTAATATCTGGCGCGATCGCCACATTCCATAAACGTTCAATCAAGAAGGGATGTTTAGTTGGCTTAGAGTTTTGTCTAGAAACATTAGTCGGTTCATATGCTGGATATACAACTGGATGGTCTTTACTGAGGCTAATGGCTCCGATAAATGGCGTGGCAGCAGCAGGAGCCTTAGTCATGACATGTTCAGGCATAGGATTAATTATTGGAGTAACTTGGCAGGGAATTGGTCAGCTAGTGTATCAAGATTTGCAGAAAAACCGGGCTTGATTAAGAGAGCTTCTGCGATCGCTCCACGCAATGATTCTCTCGACCCAACGTGATAGAAATGTTGGCATATGTGTACGTCTAAATCTGACCAACATGCTTGAACATGGCTGTTTTGGCGGTGCTGATTTTCGAGCCACATGGATACGGCAAAACCACAGGGAAGCTGTTTGGTTACGGTCGCTAACGTTTCTGCTTCTACCTGATTCCAAGCATTGTAGTAATCGGTGTGGCGACCAATGTAGGGTGGATCAAGATAGACGAAATCATCCGGTTTTGCTTCAGCCAGCGTTTCTTGCCAGTTTGCGACGCGAAACTCCCAATCTTTGTCTGCCAGTTGTTTAGCAACCCAGTCAACTTGATTGGTAATTTTGGTGATGTAGCTCTGTGCAAAACGTTGGGGTTTGCGACAAAAGGGGACATTAAAGCCACCTTTACTGTTAAAGCGCATGAGCCCATTAAAGCAGGCGCGGTTGAGAAAGAGAAAGTCCAACGGAGAGGCAAATTGATTGAAGCGATCGCGCACTTCATAATAATAATCAGCTCCATGTTTGAGGAGTCGATCGCCATTCTCTTTTAGATAGTTGCCAACAATTTCTCGGTTAATCTTGCCGTTTTGAATGCTGCGATAAAAGGCAATAATATGCTGATTGGTATCCGTCAAAAGGGCACGTTTTGGTGCCAGATTGAACGCCACCACTCCCGATCCTAAAAAGGGTTCAATCCAACGAGCGTGTTCTTGCTCAGTCCATTGAATGTGGCTCAAAATAAACGGCACAAGCTTCGTTTTAATGCCCTGACATTTGATTGGCGGAACTTTAACATGCATGAGGGGGAAAGCGTCCGACAGTCGGTAAGATGAAGACACCGACTCTAGAAATATTTGTGGCAATGGTTGAGGCAATGACTTTACAGCAATCGATTCCAGTAGACGCCATTCGCTATGACGATCGCGGCTTGGTTCCGGCTATTGTACAGGATTACCTGGATGGCACCGTGTTGATGATGGCATGGATGAACCGGGACTCGTTGCAAAAAACGCTAGATACGGGCGAGACATGGTTCTGGAGTCGATCGCGTCAGGCACTCTGGCACAAGGGTGAAACGTCGGGGCATCTCCAGACCGTCCACTCCATTCGTTATGACTGCGATAGCGATGCATTACTCATTAGCGTGGAGCAGATTGGCGAGATTGCCTGCCACACCGGAGAGCGGAGTTGTTTTCATCGCGTTAACGGTTCCGTCACGCCACCGCCTGCGGATATGCTGTCCCAGGTTTTTGCGGTGGTTTGCGATCGTCGGGATCATCCTTCCGAAAGCTCCTACACCTCCAAACTACTGGCGGATGGCGACAACAAGATTCTCAAAAAAATTGGCGAAGAAACTGCCGAAGTGGTGATGGCGTGCAAGGACGATGACCCAGACGCGATCGCGGGTGAAGTTGCCGACCTTTTTTATCACACCCTTGTAGCGTTGGCGCATCACAACGTGGACTTGAAAGCCGTCTATCGCAAGCTGCAAGAACGGCGGCGGTGATGAGGAATGGAAGGTAGAAGGCAGAAGGCAGAGGGATGAGGGCAGAGGGATGAGGGATGAAAGATGAACTTTGAGGAGCCTTATTTCAACGTTGCCTTGACAGCATCTTGAGGTGGCTTTTGCTTCATCATGCGATCGAGCCGTTGCAAGACGAGAATGACGATCGTCACGCTCAACGCCAGTCCAAGCCACAAGCTATGAGCGACAGAGGCAGATTGATCCAGTGCCCAACCACCCAAAGGCGGGCCGATGAACGAGCCGATCGCCCAACACTGGGAATTAACGGCTAAATACACGCCCCGTAACGACTCTGGAGCCATCTCCACCGTGATCGATGAGGCTGAGGGCATGTATGTAACTGTTGCTAGTCCTAAGACACCCAACGCGACGATCGCCCAAAGCAGATGATTTGACGACACAATGCCCGTTAGCCAGACCAGCAGAAAGCCGACACCCCACAAGAAAGCGGAGAGGATCAAACCCCTGGCACGGCTAAACCGATTCAGCCATCGCGCGGCTGGCAGTTGGCATAGGACAGATACCACCATGTGCCAGGTGAAGAGGGCACTTAGCAGGGGCGGCGAGAAGCCTTTGGGTAAACCCGTCAGGAAATTGGTGAAGTAGAGGGGCATGGTGCTGTTGATCTGCACCAGATAGGTTGTGAAGAGGACATTGGCAACCACATAAGTCAGCAAGCGTCGATCGCGTAACGCCTGCTGCCAGCCGCTAACCGCTTTGTGGCTGACTGTGGATTGATTCGATTCGGCGATCGCCCAGTACACAACCGCAAACAGCACCAAAAACGAAACCGCATCGACCACAAACAGCGCCCGATACGCCCCTGTTGTACCCACTAGCAAACCACCTAAAACCACCCCCAAACCCAGTCCCAGACTGTCACAAAGGCGTGTTAAGGCAAAGGCTTCATTCCGCTGTGTCGAGGTTGTTAAATCAGCCACCATCGCTTCATTGGCAGGCCAATACAGTCCAATGCCCAAACCCATCATCAGGTTTCCGGCCACAAACACAAGAAAGTCGTGGGAAATAGCCAGGATCAGAGACGCGATCGCGGAGACGATCGCCGATAGTAGCAACGTCCGTCGTCGTCCCCAAAACTGCGAATCGGCAAACGACCCACCCAACACGCGACCGACCACACCCGAAATCGCGGCACTGCCTAATCCCAGTCCGACTTGCGTTGCCGACAATCCGACCTGATTGACAAAAAAGATCGGCGCATAAAAGAGCGTAAACCCCGAACCTGTTTGAGAGAGCAACCGTCCGGCTGCAAGCACCCATACTTGATAGTTCAAATTAGGCAACCAGGACAACAAGCGGGACTTACGGAAAGGCATGCAGCAGAAACCCTAGATAACGCATGTAAACCTCAAGTTTGCCTGAGTTTTAGGTTATAAAACAAATTTTCCGCTCATGCTGCTCGACCATCACGGTTTCATCGCAACCAGTGCGGTACCGTAGCAACGAGCCTCTTTCTTGCGCTACTGACACGTTATGTTGAAGCTCCGTCCTAAAGAAACCGCTTCCATGCTGACCCGCGATGGTGTGCGGTTAGATGCAGATATTTACCGTCCTGAAGCAGGGGGGACGTTTCCTGTCCTGCTGATGCGCCAGCCATACGGAAGGGCGATCGCCTCTACCGTCGTCTATGCCCATCCCACCTGGTATGCCGCTCACGGTTATATCGTCGTGATTCAAGATGTGCGTGGACGAGGCACTTCAGAGGGGAACTTCAAGCTCTTTGCCCATGAAATAAACGATGGCGAAGATACCGTCAACTGGGCCGCAAACCTTCCTGGCAGCACGGGACAGGTTGGGATGTATGGCTTTTCGTATCAGAGCATGACGCAACTTTATGCCGCTGCTGCCAAACCACCAGCACTAAAAACCATCTGTCCCGCCATGATGGCCTATGACCTGTTTACCGACTGGGCGTATGAGGGAGGAGCCTTTTGTTTGCAGGCAAATTTAGGCTGGGCACTGCAAATTGCGGCTGAAACGGCTCGGCTCAAGGGGGATGTTGTAGCCCATCAAGCACTAACCGTTGCGGCTAAAAATCTAACCTTCTCTGAAGCTGTGTCAGCCCATTCCGAGGTTTTGAAAACGCTTGACCCCGATTCCTTTTACCACGAATGGTTGGAGCACTCTGAACCGGGTGCCTATTGGGAGCAACTCTCACCCAATGCTTACCTGCACGATGTAGATCTACCCATGCTGCATATTGGCGGCTGGTTTGACACGTTTCTGCGGGGAACGATGCGCCTCTGTAAAGAGATGGCAGCACGGAGTCAGTATCGTCAGCAATTGCTGGTGGGGCCCTGGGCGCATTTACCCTGGGGGCGAAAGGTCGGCGCGATCGACTTCGGCATTGAAGCTGCCAGTCCGTGCGATCGCCTGCAAATTCGCTGGTTTGACCAGTTTCTCAAAGGCATTGACACAGGGCTTTTAGAGGAACCCGCGATCGCCCTCTTTGAAATGGGCAGCAACCGTTGGCGTACCTTTGACCAATGGCCTACGCCTAACCCAAACCCCTACTTCCTCGCCAGTACTGGCCTTGCCTGCATGAGCGATCGCGAAGGCATCCTCACCCCTACACCCCACACCCCACACCTCACACCCGATTCCCTCGTCCACGACCCCTGGCGACCCGTCCCAGCCCACGGCGGTCACGCTGCCGTCCCCTCTGGCCCGCAAGAACGCTCTAGCCTGGACTCCCGCACTGACGTTCTTACCTACACCTCCGAGCCGTTAACAGAAGACTTGCCTTTGGTGGGAGAGATTACGGTCTCGATCGCCTGCACTGCCGACACGCCCAGCTTTGACCTGTGCGCGATTCTCTCAGAAGTGAAACCTAATGGCAGCGTCTACAATTTCACTCAAGGCTACATTCGCGTGCCCCCCGGACAGGCGACCAATCCCCTACACATGAAACTTCAACCCACCTGTATTTGTCTTATGAAAGGCAACGCCCTTCGTCTGAGCCTCAGCGCCGCATGCTTTCCTGCCTATCCCGTCAATGCTGGAACAGGTGTAGCAGCAGACAAGACACGTCTGATCGATCAGCAGGTCATCACGGTAACGGTGATTAGTGGCGGCGATCGTCCGTCTCACCTTTTACTACCTGTCTTGAAATAGCACCCCAATTACCCCGACAACACATACAAAGAGAACGACAGTTCCCTTGCCTCCTGCCCTCTGCCTCCTGCCTTCTGCCTTCTAGAAACGCTATAATCCACGCCTTAGACAGAAGCGAAACAGGCATAATCTTTGCCAAGCTGAAAACACGCAGGTAACATACTTGTTAAATGAACTCACGGATTGAACCGAATTTGTGATGGCTAAACTGGCACTCTCAGGACGAACAGCAAAGATGAATCTTGCCGCAGAAGCGCAACGGGAAGCCGAACGCATGCAGGATGTGCGCCTTCTCCTCGATCATCTGCTGAGGCAAGAAGCCGTTACCGTGAAGTTCATCCTCGATCGCCTCTACGATGTGGGGTCAGTCAATTTCATTAACCAAAAGGTACGGTCGCAGCCGCTTAACCAGTTAACGAAGGCGATCGCGGTGATGTCCAAACCAGCCTTCAAGCTGTTTGCGCTGCGCTGGATCAATAAGAACTGCTCGCGTCTGATTACAAACTGGCTCTACCGCAAAGTGCGCTTCAACGCTCCAGATACCCAGCCTGCCGTAACAGTGACTAAGGTACTGGATGCCCAAGCGACTCCGGCACTCACCCCATCCGTCGATCCCAGTCAACGCGTTGCTTCCAACCAGCCTGTAGAACCTGTTCGTTTGGTAGAACCTGAACAGCTTGTAGCACGCGATCGGCAGATTCAGCAGTTGCAGCATCAGGTCCGCTGGCTCACAGGTCTTCTTGCTGGAGTCATTTTGCTGTGGGGTGGATCGATTATCGTGCCGCATTATGCCCCAGCTTCAAATTCGCTCCAATCGTTGAGCAAGGTACAGCAGCCTTGACGTGGGGTTCTTAATCCTGGGCGGCAGCCTCCACGTTCGAGGCAAATTCATAGCGGTTCTTGCCCAATTCTTTCGCCGAATACATAGCACCATCTGCTTCTTTGGTCAGTGCATCGACCGTTCCACCATTTTGGGGATAGAGGCTGATACCAATACTAGCCGAGATAAAAATGGTGTGCTGTTCAATCTGAAAGGGGTTGGCAAGCGTCGTCAGAATCTTTTCGGCGACTCTTGCCGCATCCGCACTGGTGGGAATGGCTGGCAAAATGACGGTAAACTCATCGCCGCCCAACCGCGAAACCGTATCACTACTCCGCAAACAGCCCGTTAAGCGTTTGGCAGCCGCTTTCAACAGCAGATCCCCAATATCATGCCCCTGGGTATCGTTGATGAGCTTAAACCCATCCAAATCGAGAAACAGCAGTCCTACAGCCTGTTTGTTCTCCTTTGCCCACCCGATCGATTGCCCTAAGCGCTCATAAAAGAGCTTACGATTGGGTAAGCCTGTTAAGACATCGTGGTTCGCCAGGTGACGTAATTGACTGGCAGATTGCTCTAGCTCAGCGTTCCATCGCATGAGTTCTGCTGCCGTGCGTTTCAGTTCTTCTTCTGCACGCTTGCGTTCGGTGATGTCGCGGATTACACCAACGAGAAACACATTGCCTGCAGGATCTTTGTGGAGCGATCGCTTTGTGGCAATATGGTGGGCCACGCCACTTTTGTCCGTGAAGGTTGCTTCGTGTTCTTGCTCTTGCTCACGGCTAAAAACGAGTTGATCTTGCTGACGAAAGACCTCGGCCTCAGCGGGTGTAAAGATATCCGCATCAGCTTTCTCCAGCAGATCATCCAGGGGATACCCCGTCAGGCGTGCGTACGCTTCATTGAGCACGATCCAGCGATGTTGCCTATCTTTTACAAAGATTGGATCGGGAATCGTGTTGATGATGGTGCTAAGAAACTCTTTAGAGCGCTTCAGTTCTTCTTGCACACGGGCAATGTGCGCCAAAATCACGATCGCCGATCCACCCATCGCAGCCATCGACGGCACGAGTGGTAGCCACCAACCTGCCAGCAAAGCAACCCCGCATAGCCCAACCAAACTACAGCCCGCCAGTATCAACGCGATCGCCGCTTGAGAGGGCGATCGCAACGCCCAGCACAACTCAGCTCCAATCAACGACCAAACGAGAATCCACAGCCACTCTAACGGTTCCGACCAAACATGAATGGCCGGGCGTCCTTGCAGCGCCTCACTAATAATCTGGCTCACAAAATTGGCCTGCAATTCCACACCAGTGATGGGCTGCGGTGAAGAAGCTAGTAAGCCACTGCTATAGGCTGTTTGGAAGAAGTCTCGCAGGCTGACGGCGGTAGAGCCAATGATGACGACGCGATCGCGCAACATCGCAGGTTGCACCCGTCCTGCCAAAAAATCGGATAACGACAGGGTGGTAAACGTCCCTGCCCCGCCACGCAGGTTTGCCAGAATTTGATAGCCGCCCTCGTCTGCATGAACATAGCCTCCATCGTTAGACTCAAACCGATGGAAGGTGGCTTTGCCAAGCTGCAAGTAGCGGGAATCAAGGGGCGATGCTTCTGGTTGAATCCCTTCATACGTCAGGTAGGCACGGGCGATCTTCAACGCAAAACTTTGGTGTGCCTTGCCATCCACATTCCAGTACAGCAAACTGCGACGGACTTTCCCATCCACATCGAAGACCAAATTGTTGAAGCCGATTTGGTTCCGTTCTGCCAGTATGGGTGGTGCTGGAATGCCCACATTGGTCTTATCGTGAAGCTGCTCAATCCCAATCAAATTGGGAAGGGTGCGATAAATTTGCCCTAGCTCGGCATGGCCTGGCTCAACAGGCAAATCTCGATAAATGTCTAAGCCAATGACTCGTGGCTGATACGTCTGCAGCTTCGTTAATAACTGCCCCAGCACGCGATCGGGAATGGGCCATTTGCCAACGCGCCGAAGATCCGCTTCATCAATACCAATCACGACAATGCGCTGATCGATCGGTTCTGTGGGACGCAAATTAAACAGCAGATCAAACATGCCAAGCTCTGAGGTCTGCCACACTCCTACAAGCCGTAATCCAATGACACAGCCTGCAACGCCAGAAGCTGTTAGCAGCACTCTGCCCGGTTTTAAGACACGTTGCTTGAGCTGCGCCCAGTTGGGCGCTTTTCCAAGTAGCTGCATAGCGATAGGTTCAGTTCTGCACCGTTGTTGGGGGAATTGACAGCGCGTCAAAAGCTAGGATTCCCTGCCCTGCCGAAAATGGAACTTGCCAGTCAGCCAAATGCTAACCTGCAAGCATAGTCGATGAGCCAACGATCCCGTTCGTTGCTGCTTGCCCTTTTGATTTGAACTCACAAGACTTGCGTAGACTTTGCGTAGGAGTTGCATGATGACACCGTCTCAGCCCAAACTGGCTCAATTAAGTGTTTTGTGGAAACAGGTCGTCGGGCTGGCAGCCGTACAAGGCGCGATCGCCCTTACCTGGGTTGTTTACAATCTTTACTTGCCGAAGCTGTTAGGTCAGTTTGGCTTGCCACAGTCGCTTGCTGTAAGCCTACTGGTGGGTGAGAGTCTGCTAGCGGTTGGGCTGGAGCCGTTGATGGGAAGTGTGTCAGATCAACAGCGGCAGTGGATGGGTAGTCGTTTGCCGTTGATTACCTTTGGCGTTATCTTAGCTACGGCCTTGTTTCTAGCCATTCCAGCAGTGGTGCTTTGGGGCAGCCCGATGGCAGCAGGGCGCTGGGTGTTGCTGGGTGTGATCGTTGCTTGGGCGATCGCGATGAGCCTTTTTCGCAGTCCAGTTTTGGCTCTGCTGGGTCATTATGCAGTTGGAACCAAGCTACCGCAGGCTGCCAGCATACTGACCCTTGCCGGGGCGCTAGTCGGTGCGGTGAGTGTTTTTGCGAATCAATTGATCTTAAGCCTTGGTCCAGCGATCGCGTTTGCGATCGGCTCGCTGGTGCTGCTGGGGGCTACCGCAGTACTACGAACGCTGAATGCGCGATCGGAGACCCTTTTGGAGCCAGTGCTTTCGCCTGCTGGTCGGTTCTTGCAACCGTCTGTTATAGCCATGTTGGGACTGATTTTGGGGGCTGGGTTTGGGGTGGGACTGGGCGCAACACTGATGCGGAAAGTGCTGACGTTGCTCAGTCCGCAGTTGAATCCTGGCTTGCTGATTAGTCTTTTTGCCGCTGCCCATGTGCTCACGGTTTTGCCTGCTGGGCAACTTGCAGGCCGATTGGGTAATCACCGCGCCATGCTGTTGGGAGTGGGAGCAATGGCAGGCTTGCTCAGCTTGGTGGTAGCAGTTCCAGGCTCAGCAACGATCGCCTCGGTCCTTTTAGGTTCAGCGTTTAGCTTAGTGAGTAACGGTTCCATTCCCCTTGCTCTATCGCTTGTGCCGCCAACGACGGCTGGTTTGAGTGTTGGCACTTATTTTGCTGGTGCTGCTCTCGCTTCCAGTCTTTCTGGTCTTGCGGCTAGTCAGCTTGGCGCTTTATCGAGCGGCGCTAGTGGACTGTTCGCTGCGCTTGCCCTAAGCGGTGCAGGTGCTTGTATCACCCTTAGCGATCGTCTGCAAAGAAGACAGAAGGTTGCTCAGGTATAAGGTTTCGTTTCAATTTCTGAAATGTCGCTGCCAACGCTTGTGAAGAGAGGCTAGGCTAGCGGGTAACTTTCCAGCAGGCGTTTTACAGCAGAAATACAGTCGGAAGCAGTTGTTAGTTGTTAGCAGGCAGTTGTTGAAGCTAACTCAAAACTTATCCTTTTTCTCCTTCTCCCATGCCACCCATGCCATCAGCACTCGCGATTTCTACCCGTGGGTTGACCAAGCAATTTGAGCGACAGATTGCTGTAAACGATGTTGATTTACAGGTGCAAGCAGGAGAAGTCTATGGTCTGATTGGCCCGAACGGTGCGGGGAAGACGACTTTAATTCGCATGTTGGCAATGGCTGAAGAGCCAACAATTGGCGAAATCTATATCAATGGCGAACCGCTTTTACGCGATCGCGACAATCCCCACCTCAAGCGGCAGCTTGGCTACCTGCCCGACGATTTCCCGCTTTACGATGACCTGACGGTTTGGGATTATCTTGATTATTTTGCGCGACTCTACCGTTTACAAGACCCCCACCGCAGTCGGCGCTTAAAAGATGTCTTGGAACTGGTACAGCTTACACATAAGCGCCAGAGCTTAATTGCGACCCTTTCGCGGGGGATGAAACAGCGGCTCAGTCTTGCGCGCACGATCATTCATGAACCGTTGGTGTTACTGCTGGATGAACCCGTATCGGGGCTAGATCCGATCGCCCGCGTCCAGTTTCGCGAAATCATCAAAGTGCTGCAAGAGTCAGGCATGACGATCCTTATCTCATCCCATGTGCTGAGCGATCTAGAGGAACTGTGTACGTCGGTTGGCATTATGGAACTCGGCTTTCTGGTGGAAAGTGCCCCACTAAAGGATTTGTACCAGCGTCTGAGCCGTCAGCAGATTGTAGTGAAGACGATGGGTGATTTGGAGGCGTTAAAGGCTGAATTGCAACACTGCCCACAGGTTGAAGGGATAGAAGTCTTGTCGGAGACGCAAAGTCTTTGCGTTCACTTTTCCGGTGATGTAGAGGAAGCGTCTGAGTTACTGCGATCGCTTGTCACCGCAGGCATTCCCATCACTGGATTCCACCGCACGCAGGAAAACCTGGAAAGCATTTTTCTCAAAATGGGGCATCAGCAGACATCGTAATTGTTGTTGACTATAAAGCCCATTGGGTATGTCAGAAAAGTTTTTTGTCAGGGTGCAGAGGTTAGAAGTCAGGAGTCAGAAATTAAGTTCTCGCAGCGTTAACCGACAGTAGTCAGTCTTCCCAAGTCGCCAGCCAAAGTGGAACACAAAACTTTTAATACCCTTATCCTTCCTTGTTCATGATGTCTAATTGCCTGACTAAACTAAGCGAAGTCAACCATCGGGACGCTTGTTAGAAAAACCGTCTCTCGTTTGCTCGTCACTGCCTTTTACCTGGAGTTTTTATTGTTATGACACTTAACTGGCTTGACCGATGGTTTGACCGACTCAGTTCAGGGAATCCTCAAGTCTTTCGTGAACTCAAAGGTCGCCTAAAGCGGCGCTCCATAATCCTCGCGACTGTTGGGTCACTAACATTCCAACTTTTGTTGTTGCTGTCCTTTTGGAGTATGTTGCCTACGCCACGAGCGGTGGAAGACTACGCCAAACAGTACAATTCGTACTGCACTGGAGACGGTGTCGGTCGATCGTTTGCATGCGTGTATGACAAATTCCAGAACCCACTCATCGACTGGCAAACCTGGTGGTGGGACATCTTTCAGACATTAAGCTGGACATTGCCGGGAGTGCTGTTGGTGGGGGGTGTCTATCTGCTCATGAGTGACCTGAGCAAAGAGGAACGTCGCGGTACGCTGAACTTTATTCGGTTGAGTCCTCAAACGAGCCAGAATATTCTGTTGGGCAAGCTCTTAGGCGTGCCAGCCATTCCTTACCTCGCAATAGGGTTAGCCGTGCCGCTGCACCTCATAGCCGCTAAGAGTGCCAGTGTTCCCCTGCTCAATCTCCTGAGTGTTTATCTGCTTGCGGCGTTTGCCTGCGCTTGTGCCTACTGTGCCGCGCTGTTGTTCGCGTTGATGGGCTTCCAGGGCTGGATGAGCGCTGCCGCGATCACGGTGGTCTATTGGTCTTGCTGCCAAGTGTTGCAGAAGATTGCTGATTGGAATTTGCAATGGTTCCACCTGGATAGTGGACACTATTACGACTGTGGGCTATTGGTTGCCTTACTCGCACTCGGCATAGCTACCTACTGGCTTTGGCAGGCAGCAAATCGCCGCTATCGGAATCCCACTGCAACGTTATTAAGTAAACGCCAGAGTTATGCCATGACGCTTTGCTTTGAGGTGTGGTTGATTGGCTTTGTCTTTCGGGAATTGACTGAGCATGAGCGTCCTTTTAACGACTTAATCGTGTTGGGCTTTTTCAACCTGCTGTGGCTTGTAATGTTAGTTGCTGTCATCACTCCTCAACGGCAAAGGCTTTTGGATTGGGCACGCTATCGACGGGAGCGTGTTGTAAGTGCGAAAAAATTCTGGAGCCGATCGCTCCTCAACGATTTACTTTGGGGTGAAAAAAGTCCCGCGTTGGTGGCGATCGGGCTCAACCTGCTGATTGCCTTGGCGGTAGTTATCCCCTGGATGCTGACTTGGAAGAAGGAAGAGGATTTACTCCGGGGACTGGCGACGATTCTCTTAGGGGCAATGTATGCACTGATTTGCGCGACCATTGCCCAACTCACAATGTTTATGAAGTCTCAGAAGCCGATTATTTGGACGGCAGGCGCGATCGCTGGAACCATTATTCTGCCACCCGTTGTGCTGGCTGTGTTGCAGATCTACCCTGACAAAGCACCGCTAGCCTGGCTGTTTTCGATCCGGGCTTTTGCCGTTCTGGAAGCGGGGGTTTCAGCAACAATGGTCTTCACAGCGTTTTTGGGACATCTTGCCGTGCTCGGCACGTTGACCTTACGCCTGACTCGCCAACTTCAAAAAGCAGGGGAGTCTGAAATGAAAGCGCTGCTAGCAGCCAGCAAAGCTTAAACCTGAAGGTTAAAGTCTGAAGGCTAAAGGCTCAAATTTAGTCTTCAGATTTGCTCAAGTCCCCTTTCTCATCGGGAGTTTCAACACTTTTTTCACCAGTTCAGGAATTTGCCAGGGGCGATCGGCAACCGGAATCTTGGCCCGTCGAAAGGCGTTAATTTTGCTTTCTGCTGTGCCAACTTCAGCGCCGAGTTCAGCAATTTGAGAATTGATGATGGCTCCCGCGTGCCCCATGCGTCTACCTTTAGGGGCTGTGTGTCCAGCCACATAAGCAATAACAGGCTTATCGATCGCCTCGGCAATATAGTGAGCAGCGGCTTCTTCGCTGTCGCCGCCAATTTCACCCACCAGCACAATCGCTTCTGTGCTGTCATCCTCATCCAGAATTTGTAGCCACTGGGGGAATGAGGAACCCACGATCGCATCGCCACCAATGCAAACCCCGATCGACTGTCCTAACCCAGCTTGCGTTAACTCCAGCGCAATTTCGTAAGTGAGCGTACCACTACGGCTAATTAAACCAACGGGACCTGGTGTGTAAAATTCGCTTGGATGAAGCCCCAGTAAAAGTTGACCAGGCACAATGATGCCGGGACTATTTGGCCCCACAATCAGGGTTTCGGTTGCTTCTGCTTTACGGAGTAAGCTCACCATGTCCAGCGGTGGGATGCCTTCCGTAATTAGAACAATCTGCCGGATGCCAGCCGCGATTGCCTCCAATGCGGCATCCAGCGCAGCGTAAGGCTGTACAAAAATTACGGTCGAATCAACCGTTCCCACAACCGACAGCGCCTGCTCAACCATGTCAAAAACAGGGATACCTTGTTGCGTTGTGCCGCCATGTCCAGGGCTGATTCCTGCTACAACATGAGTGCCATACGCCTGCATCAGTGGCGCATACGTCGCACCCAGTGGGTCTGCAATGCCCTGTATGAGGACTGTGCTGTTTGGTGTGAAGTTCATAACCGCTGATATAGAGAGACGATCGCACCTTGGGAAATCTAATACTATACAGAATGGACGATAAAAGCGAACTCCACTGCTACTCAAGTAACAGAATAAGACATTCCCCGTCGAGCTTTTGTAAGGACAAACGCCTGAGTAGAGAGGTTTGACAGTTAGGTTGAGCCATTCAAACCGAACAGAAAATTATCTTCTTTTGCCACTCTCTAATTACCACTCTTTAATTAAGTTGTATCCAACAATTCTCAATGGCACTACGGGAGTTGCTCTGGGTGTGAGTGATCGTTCGCTTAGGATTGCGGATTAAATAACCTCTGCAGGTTGGGTTAAAGCATGAAACCCAACGCCTTCGTGGATTTTGGGTTTCGCAGACTCAACCCAACCTACAGAAGTCGATGTTATTTAATTCTCATTCCTTAAACAAAGATCTGACAATAGAATTCAACAAATGATGGGCAATTCGGTCAACCCAATTCAAGCCGTTGTGCCTGAAGCGAAGTTAGTATAAGCCTCTCTATTTAGAGAATGCCCCAAACGCTTCTAAAAGCTATAGAATCACTATAAAGAGAGAAAACCCTAAAGTTTAAACTATTGCCTCGAAGGTCAAAAGCTGCTTCGAGCGATTCACAGGCTAGGAAGCGTAGATTAATCACTCTGCCCACCGCTTTACAATTCTGGGTCTGATGTGCTTAAGAATCGCTCTAGCATCCGCTGCTTGGAGAAGGAATTGATGATTGCGAAGATGGCGCAGAACCAAAGATGGGTGTGGGATCAAGTCCCGTAATTTGCTGGAATTGGTCTGGTGAAATTGTGGTGGCACGCTGTCGTGTCAATGAGTCCCCTTGCAAAAGGGCCTGTTCTTCCCATTGTTTAAGTAACTCATACGCTTTAGCGAGAAAGGCACAACCACGCAAGAGGGGAACTTTGAGCCAGCTATCTACCAGGGTCTCAACCAGAGCAAGCTCGATTAAGGGGGATGGGTAATGATCTAGCAGCACATGCAAATCTTGATCAAACGCTTCCTTATCATGACCATCAAGCTGATAGCTACTAACAATATGCTTGACCCGCTGTCGATTGAGTTGTGCGCCAAGTTCCATAAAGACCTTCGCTAAAGTGCTTCATTTTGCATCCTTTAGTTAACGATCGATTGTAGTCGATCTCGATCACCAAAATAGGCACAACGATTGCAGCGTGTTTATGGTGTTGGCTTTACTCTTAAGCCTCGTAGCCTGGAATCACATGATGCTTCACTTCTTCATAGGCAGCCAGTTGAAGCTTGAGAAATTGATTCTGATCCTCGATCGCTTTCAGTTCTTCTAGCTTCTGCATAATAGCGCGGGTAAAGTTGCTAGCATCGGGTAATTGATCGGCGATCCAAGACGTTTCCATTTCAATTTCAATCATTTGTAGTGCTCGTCGATACTCCCGCACAAGCCGTTGGCTGTTGGTAATTTGTTGTTTCAGAATCGTGACCGCACCCGTTGTTCTAAAAATACGGGGTGCATAAAGTTGCTGATCCACATCAACCATCTTGCGTTTGAGATCTTCCAGTCGATCGATTAACCCCTGATTTGACTTGCATTCATGGTTAATTTCATCAATACGATGCTCAATCTTGAGTTTTTGCGACATTAGTCGTTGATCACCGACAAGACGGGTGCCTTCCCGGCCATGCATATCTAGTGACGGTGTTGTTAATTGAGCGCTGTTCGTTACTTTGAGATAGGCTAATACGCCTAATGTGGTGACGATCGAAACGAGAAAAACATTAACCCCTTGCAAAAGAAAGGAACCCACCAGAAGACCAAGCACGACTGTGGTTAAGGCTAGCGTCTGGTGAGTGGTACTGGGTATTGGCTTCGGCAGAACATACCGTTTTCCGGTTGTATGGTTGGTGACGGCCACCAGCTTTTTCATCAGGTAGCCTTGCATCGTGTAAAGCACAGATACAACATCGCCGTAGTGAACCGAAAGCGGATCGGCTTTCCCAGGGATGGAAAACTGGAGTTGCTTCAGCGTGCGATCAGGCGTGGTAATTTGCAGCGTGTAATGGCGCTTATGAAAACTTGGCAGTTTGTCGCTCAAAAACAGCAGCGGCTCGCTAATTGAGGAATGCTTCGATAGTTTGCCATGCAACACACCATAACGGTGTTGGCAAGAGGCACACGTGACCTGAGGAGCCGTGTTGTTGAGATCAGCAATCGGGCGAGCGCAGGTAGGGCAGTAAAGCGACAGTTTCATTGAGTCAAAAAATCAGTGACAACTGGTTGCAAGCGCCCTCAGATTTCCCTGAAACGCGCCAATCTAGCAGTAGCGTTGAACTCTAGATTTGAAACGGGCGACACGCATTGCCGAGCATGATCGACAAAACGCATTAAATCGGTAAAACGTACCACAGAGAGGGAACAAACTCGTTAAGCAATAAAAAATGCCAGGTTTGTTGTTTAGTCACTTCATCTTAGATCGTGATCTGTTGTCATGGAGACTGATGTAATACCGTCTTAACGATTTAAAGCACTGAGAATCTATCCGACGGTTAAAAGTTGCCCTACCAGTTAATGCCTATGGATAGAGGTAATGTTGTAACTTTTCGCAATAAGATTCACCTACCTATTGTCACTACTGATGCAGCGATGTATCTTATGTGGCTGCAAGTTACGGATGTACAAACTTTGGCTGACTGCACGTAGAGAGACACAGCGTTGCCGAATGAATCAAATTTAATGGGCAAGCTTTTAGTGTCATGTTTTTCTCAGCAATCCTTTGCCGATAGAAGAACCTTTGCACTTTATGTTCCATGCCCAATGTGGGTCAGCTAAAGGATGAAGCGTCTGAACAATAGGCTGCCGAGTTCAAGAAAATAATATGCCTATTACCATTCGAGATGACGTTGTTTATATCATGCTGAAAAAGATTCAGGACAGCGATCGCAGTCCTGGCCCAGATCCAGTCAACTTTAATCAATCTGACTTCACAGGTATTGATTTATCGACGGCTGACTTTTTAGGGCATCTAGATTACTTGAACCAAGAAGCTTACATCAACGCTGAATTTAGCGGCAATGCTTATGGCAATCAAGATGATGTGCCTAACGTGATCGATTCTAAAGAGGTGGACTTCCGGATTGCCAACACCTACGGGGCACCAGATGGCCCGTTGCCTCACCTCATCACATTTAAAAAAGCAGAATTAACTGAAAAAGGTTTCCAAATGTTAGAAGACATGCAAAAAAATCCTCCTGAATCGATGAAAAGAGGTGCCAACGTGCCGATTACAACGAAAGATACGCCTTTCTTAGAAAAAGTCATGATTAAAGGTGGCCTGTCCGATCTTTATGATGCGCGCGACATTACCGAAGTGGTATTTCGCACCATGCGCGACATGATGCCCAACCAGACTGTTGAGCGCGTTGCTGGCGAACTTCACAAGGAAATGGAGCCAACGACAGAAAAAGAGCTTCAAAGCGAAATTGAAGACTTGTGGGAAGATACTAACCCTTTCGTGCGTTTTATTAGTCACATCCGACAGCCGCTTGTGATCAAGGATGACACCTTTCTCTTTCGCGTGAAGCAAGAAGCAGGTCTGCAACAAACGGTCGAACCAGAGACAGTCGTTAAAGCCGTTTTCTCAGCAACAAAAGATGAGTTGTCTGACGATCGTATTCAGGAAATCAAAGCGTTCTTGCCAGGTAAAATTCGGCAGCTTTGGCAAGAAGCCTAGAGATAATTTCCCGGTCAGCCGTAGCCTTTTGGAGTTGAAACTAGAGCAGCAAAGGCAAGCAATTTAGTGCCTCACTTCAAGGTGCTGAATGCAATGCGGTAGGGAATTATCTTCGTTGGAAACGTTCCGTAGAAGTGTTATCAATGCCACTTCTACGGGGCGCAAATAGATGGGGCTAGAGCGTGCTTTTTGCGTCATTTCGGCACTGTTTTGGCTTAACAGTCAGGTTGTGGAACTTGTGATTGCGGAAGACTGTCTAAAGGATTTGTGGTTGTCTCTTGCGTTGTCCTGCTCCTCCCACGCAGAAGCATGAGTTCAATTTTTTAGTAGAGAGGCCCTTATGAGCGTCAAAAAACAACACAACCGAGGGAATGTTCTCCAGCCAGCAGCAGTGCTTTGTTGCAGCCTGTTAGCGATTAGCGCGATCGCAGTACCGCTCGTTGGTGAGGCTCAGGTTCGCCCTTCTACGCCGGTCATTAACCCACCTTTGCCCAGCCAGCAGCAGCCTCCCATTGCCGTACTGAAGCCTACTAATGGCTCTGTGAGCGTGAAGCTGATCAATAAGACTGGAGCAGAGATCGTTTATCAAGTGATTGGCGATACCCGTCTTCGCACGTTAGGTGGACGATCGGAAATAACCCTACAGGCACTCAAAATACCGACCAACGTGGCGTTTTACCGTCGCGATCGTGGGTTTCTCCTTGTCAGCCCACAAGTGCCGACCACGGCTCCCAATACGATCGAACTCACACTGACCGAAACAACGGACTTTGCTACCGATAAAACGGCTCTTAGCATTGAGCCAGATGGCAACGTTTACCTTAACTAGCCCGCGTTGAGTTCCTACTTCAAGCTAAAAAGCCACTGTTGCTTTTTGCCGGGAAGTAGCGATCGACCAGTTAGCAGCACTAGTTCTTTGTTCAGCCCTTGCAGAATCACCAACCATCCACACCCTTGCACAATGACTAAAACCACAATCCAGCCGTCCTTTTGTGAAAACGGCGAGGTTCTTAAGGTAGAAGGTGTGGCGATAGGCTTAGAAACAATTAAAGACGCAGGTGTTGCTACTGGCACAGCTGAAGCATCCGACTCTACAGTCCGTAGTTGAGGCAACGGCATTGATGGCACCAAACCTGCTTGAGTAATCACAGCATTCAGTTTTGCCCAACTGTTAGCATCGACGATGCCGTCAATGATTAACCCATTTGCTTGTTGAAATTGCATGACCGCCGCTTGAGTCTGAGGGCCAAAGATACCGTCCGCCTCCGATACGGCGTATCCCAGACGAGCTAACCGAGCCTGTAAGCGAGCAACCGCTGTCCCTCGACTGCCCAGCATGAGGGGGATTGCAGGGTCAGATTCGCGCGATCGGGCTGACCACTCAACCCCGATCGCGGTATCTGGTGTCGTAGACTGGAGTGCTTCGTCATATGCCGTTTGGAGTGCTGGCTTAGTTGAAACCGACGCAACATCTAATCGTGGGGCTTTGGCAAGCACTTGGGGCGGTTGTGCTGAGGAGGGGCAATCAATACACGTGGATACAGACAAGGCGACTGGAATAACCATAGGAGTAATCTATTTCAGTTAGCGTTTAACAGACTCAAACCAGTTGTGTTTGGTCGATTCACCCCTGTGCTCATTAAGACAAACTAGAACGCTCTAACGCCTGAGTCTTACGGAGGCCGTTTTCCTAGAGGAGCCTTGCTCGACCAGTGCCACCAGCGTCAAAGATTTTATCGATGCCTGAATGAGAGCTTTCCTTAAGAATACTCAGGTCAGTAGAAAATTTTTTGGAGGTTCTGTGAAATCTACGTAATTCTTGAATTAAGTTTGAATGATCGCTGAGTTTAAACTTCTCTTTGAAACGCTTCCAAGCCGATTGCACAGTGCCTGTAAGCAAGGACAACGATTCATGATCAATAAAAATGAACGACTAAAAGCTGGTAGCCTTTAGCCGTTCGTTGTTAAGTATTTTTACGGGTAGTTAAAGCGTTACGTTGCGAAAGGAGCGGCTACACGGCCTGAAAATAAGTTTCCAGAGCTTCCGACCCACCAATGAGCTTACCATCGATAAAAACCTGAGGCACAGTCGTGGCGCTGGTGATCGCTAACAGCGATCGTGTTGTAAAGTCCTGGCCCATAATCAACTCTTCGTAGTCCAAACCGTGCTCTTTAAGCATGGTCTTTGCCTTGGCACAAAATGGGCAGCCAACCTTCGTAAAGATCGAGACGCATTTGGGCTTAGCGGCATCCGGGTTGATGTAACGCAGCATCGTATCCGCGTCGGACACCTTGAAGGGATCGCCCGGTTCTTCTGGCTCGATGAACATTTTGTCGATCGTGCCATCTTTGACCAGCATCGAGTAGCGCCACGATCGCTTCCCAAAGCCTAAATCAGTTTTATCAACCAGCATGCCCATCCCGTCGGTAAACTCGCCATTGCCATCGGGAATCAGCTTGATGTGGTCGGCTTCCTGATCTTTTGCCCACTCGTTCATGACAAACGTGTCATTGACAGAGATACAGATGATATCATCCACACCATTTTCCTTGAAGGCTTTTGCAAGGGCGTTGTAGCCGGGAAGATGGGTTGAAGAGCAGGTCGGGGTAAAGGCTCCTGGCAGTGAAAAGACAATGACTGTCTTGCCAGCAAAGAGTTCATCAGTGGTAATATCCACCCACTCATTGTTCTGGCGCGTCCGAAAGGTGACAGTAGGAACTTTTTGGCCTTCTCGATTGGGCAGCATACGGTTAGCTCTCTTAATGAATAGACGTCATCGTTCAACAATAGGCGGACATAGCTGTCTTAAAAACACACTACACTCCATCACGGGATTAAGCGCGCTGTACCAAAGACAGCTAAACCGTACTCGTTATGAGTATGATACCCTATACCAGAAGCTTGGGTGGATGACCGTCCGGCAATCCGCTTGAAAATTCGTCATCATGGAGAAGAATCTGCCCCCTCCCTCAATTGATGGTAGCGAACCTTATGGCACAATTTCAGATTCAAGCCCCCTTTGAGCCGACGGGTGACCAACCCAGTGCGATCAAAGGTCTGATTAGCAGCATTCAGGCAGGCAACCGTTTTCAAACGTTACGCGGTGCGACGGGTACGGGTAAAACGCATACCATGGCTCGTGTGATCGAGCAGTTGGGTAGACCCGCGTTGGTGCTGGCACATAACAAAACGCTGGCAGCGCAGCTTTGCAATGAGTTGCGTGAGTTTTTCCCAGACAACGCAGTGGAATACTTCATCAGCTATTACGACTACTACCAGCCCGAAGCGTATATCCCTGTTACCGACACTTATATTGAGAAGACAGCTTCGATTAACGATGAAATCGATATGCTGCGGCACTCGGCAACCCGATCGCTTTTTGAACGGCGTGATGTCATTGTGGTTGCGTCCATTAGCTGCATATATGGTTTGGGCATTCCCTCAGAATATCTGAAGGCATCGATTCCCCTGCGCGTGGGCACCGAGATGAATCCACGCCAGATCATTCGTGATCTGGTTTCGGTGCAATATGCCCGCAATGACTTGGACTTAGGGCGAGGTAAATTTCGAGTCAAAGGCGACGTGCTGGAGATTGGTCCCGCTTACGAAGACCGCATCATTCGCGTGGAGTTTTTTGGCGACGAAATTGATGCCATTCGCTACATCGATCCGGTTACGGGCAGCACGCTGCAAAGCATGGACGGAGTAAACATCTATCCCGCTCGACACTTCGTAACACCCGAAGAGCGGTTGAAAGTTGCGTGTGAAGCGATCGAGCAAGAACTCAAAGATCGTCTGGTCGAACTTGAAAAAGACGGCAAGCTACTAGAAGCCCAACGGTTAGAACAACGCACCCGTTATGACCTGGAACTCCTGCGCGAAGTCGGCTTTTGCAATGGCGTGGAAAATTACTCGCGACATTTAGCCGGACGCGAAGCAGGTTCTCCTTCTGAATGTCTGCTTGACTACTTTCCAAAAGATTGGCTGCTGGTCATTGATGAGTCGCACGTATCGATTCCCCAACTGCGCGGCATGTACAACGGCGACCAGGCCCGTAAGAAGGTGCTGATTGAACACGGCTTCCGGTTGCCCAGCGCGGCAGATAACCGCCCCCTTAAAGCAGAAGAATTTTGGGACAAAGTGAATCAGTGTGTGTTTGTCTCTGCAACTCCGGGCGAATGGGAGCTAGACCAGTCAGGTGGCAAATTTGAAAGCGAAACGGAAGCAGGCAAAAAGGGCTATATCCGGGGTACAGGAAACGTTGTGGAGCAGATCATCCGCCCCACAGGTATCCTTGACCCCGAAATCTTTGTGCGTCCGACCGCTGGACAGGTCGATGATCTGCTGCACGAAATTAAGGAACGGATTCCCTTGCAGGAGCGCGTTCTGGTGACAACACTGACGAAGCGTATGGCAGAAGATCTGACCGAGTACTTTCAGGAACGTGGCGTGAGAGTGCGCTATTTGCATTCGGAAATTAACTCGATCGAGCGTATCGAGATTCTCCAGGAGCTCCGCAACGGTGAATTTGATGTGCTGATTGGGGTGAACCTGCTGCGGGAAGGATTGGACTTGCCCGAAGTGTCCCTCGTCGCCATTTTAGATGCAGATAAGGAAGGGTTCTTGCGGGCGGAGCGATCGCTCATTCAGACGATCGGACGTGCAGCCCGTCATGTCAAAGGTCAAGCCATTCTCTACGGTGATAACCTGACCGACAGCATGGCAAAAGCGATCAGCGAAACTGAGCGCCGTCGTGCGATTCAGATGGAATATAACGAGAAAAACGGCATCACGCCGATTTCGATCATCAAGCGCACCAACAACTCGATTCTGACGTTTTTGGATGTCTCTCGCCGCCTGAACGCTCAGGAGCTAGAGCAGGTTTACGAGCATTCGCAAGAACTGCCTCTCGAAAACATTCCCAACTTGATCGCGCAACTTGAAACACAGATGAAAGAAGCCGCGAAAAAAATGGAGTTTGAAGAAGCGGCAAAGTACCGCGATCGCATCAAGCACCTGCGCGATAAGCTGCTCGGTCGGTAAAGATAGCTACATCGCTACAGAGTCCGCAAAATACTCCCGATGTTATGCTTCAGATTCGGTAGGTCGTGTTCAATTGCAGACCACACCAACTCCAGGTCTATTTCAAAGTAGTTGTGAGCTAACACGTTTCGCATACCGATTATTTTTGACCAGGGTCTGTCTGGGTTTTGAGTTCTGGTTATTGCGGACAGGGCACGTGCGGCTTCCCCAATGACTTGAAGGTTTTGCACAAACCAGCCTTGAATCAGTTCATCTTGCTCAAACGCTTGTCGCCCTCGAATGGCGTAGCGCTCAATACGCTCGATCGCCTCCAGAATGTCCTGTAGTTTTTCGCGATCGTCTCTCACAGTGAGATTGCCTTACGCAAGACTCGTTCTCGGAGGCGCGATCGTAGCCCTTTTTCGGTGACAACATCGACGTTGCAGCCGAGCAAAGTCTGTAAATCCATGAGTAGGCCGCCTAAGTCAAGCAAACTTCGCCCAGGCTCCATCTCGACCAGAAAATCGATGTCACTCTTTGCATCGGCTTCGTTGCGTGCGACCGAACCAAAAACTCGTACGTTGTAAGCGCCATAGTGAGCCGCTGTTTGTAAAATCTCGGCTCGTTTTGACTGCACTCGTTGATAGATACTCATAGCTCAACTCCAAATACAGGTAGCCCTCTACTGCCTAACCGTGAAACCGTTTGCCGAGATTTGCAAGAAGGTCGATTGTTAATAATGTTGCTACAGAACGATCACTTGATGACTTTTCCGTCTGCGTTAGCGGTAGCTGATTCAAATGGATCGTCATATTGATAAGGTTGCAATCCTTGGAGGGCGTACAAGTCGTTCCCATTTGTTGACAAGTCACTGTTTCCTTCGACTGAGCCAATCCATTTGCTAGCGGCGTTTGACAGCGAACTCGGCTGCTCTGTTGTTGATTCGGCTGCTTGAGGCTTTGAAGATGCTTTACTTTGAAGAAATTCAATGAAGTGCAGAACTTCTTGTTGTTCCGACAGCGAAAGGGTTTTGAGTTTTTCGATCGCGATCGCTTCTGGATTCATGATCACGTTCCCAGAGAAGGTGTCTGTTCCAATTGTATCTGTAGCGTGAGGCGCGATCGCCCTCACCCTGACCGCAACGCCCTCTCCTGCCTAAGCGTGAAACCGTTTGCCGAGATCTGCGAAGAAATCGATCGTCTGCATCCACAACGATACCTTGCGCGCTGCGGGATGAGATGGCTCTACCGCATTGCAAATATCGTTGAGTTCTTTGTCTTGCTGACCGTTGGGGTTGTTGGTGCGGTAGTCGTGTAGCCAGCTACAGCCTCTTGCCAGCAGGTCATCCAGATTCAGGTTCCACAGCTTCACGGTGGTGTCATCGCTGCCCGTCGCTAGGGTTTTGCCGTCGGGGCTGAAACTCACGCTGTTGACACTGCCGCTGTGCCCTTTGAGGGTTTGCACCTCCCGCCCCGCCTGCACGTCCCACAGCTTCACGGTGGTGTCCTCACTGCCCGTCGCTAGGGTTTTGCCGTCGGGGCTGAAACTCACGCTGTTGACACTGCCGCTGTGCCCTTTGAGGGTTTGCACCTCCCGCCCCGCCTGCACGTCCCACAACTTCACGGTGGTGTCCTCACTGCCCGTCGCCAGCGTTTTGCCGTCGGGGCTGAAACTCACGCTCGTGACAGGGCTGCTATGCCCTTTGAGGGTTTGCAACTCCCGCCCCGTCTGCATGTCCCACAGCTTCACCGTGTTATCCCCACTGCCCGTCGCCAGCGTTTTGCCGTCCGGACTCACGCTACTGACACTGCGGCTTTGCCCGTTCAGGGTTTGCAACTCACGTCCCGCCTGCACGTCCCACAGCTTCACCGTGTTGTCCTCACTGCCCGTTGCTAGGGTTTTGCCGTCGGGGCTGAAACTCACGCTCGTGACAGGGCTGCTGTGCCCTTTGAGGGTTTGCAACTCCCGCCCCGTCTGCACGTCCCACAGCTTCACCGTGGTGTCCCAACTGGCAGTCGCCAAAATTTTGCCGTCCGGGCTGAAACTCATGCTTTGGACCTTGTCGCTGTGCCCTTTGAGGGTTTGCACCTCCCGGTCCGCCTGCACGTCCCACAGCTTCACCGTGTTGTCCCAACTGGCAGTCACCAAAGTTTTGCCGTCCGGGCTGAAACTCACGCTTGAGACACCGTTGCCATGCCCTTTGAGGGTTTGCAACTCCCGCCCCGTCTGCACGTCCCACAGCTTCACGGTGGTGTCCTCACTACCCGTCGCCAGCGTTTTGCCGTCCGGGCTGAAACTCACGCTCCTGACCCAGTTGCGATGCCCGTTCAGGGTTTGCAACTCCCGCCCGGTCGCCACGTCCCACAGCTTCACGGTCTTGTCCTCACTACCCGTTGCCAGCGTTTTGCCGTCCGGGCTGAAACTCACGCTCCTGACCCAGTTGCGATGCCCGTTCAGGGTTTGCAACTCGCGCCCTGTCTGCACATCCCATAGCTTCACCGTGGTGTCCCCACTGCCCGTTGCCAGCGTTTTGCCGTCCGGGCTGAAACTCACGCTTGAGACACCGTTGCCATGCCCTTTGAGGGTTTGCAACTCGCGCCCTGTCTGCACATCCCATAGCTTCACCGTGGTGTCCCCACTGCCCGTCGCCAACGTTTTGCCGTCCGGGCTGAAACTCACGCTATTGACAGGGCTGCGATGCCCGTTCAGGGTTTTCAACTCGCGCCCCGCCTGCATGTCCCACAGCTTCACCGTGGTGTCATCACTGCCCGTCGCCAACGTTTTGCCGTCCGGGCTGAAACTCACGCTATTGACCCAACCGCTGTGCCCTTTGAGGGTCTGCAACTCACGCCCCGCGGGCACGTCCCACAACTTCACCGTGGTGTCATCACTGCCCGTCGCCAACGTTTTGCCGTCCGGGCTGAAACTCATGCTATGGAGCTTGTCGCTGTGCACTTCCAGGCGATCGCGCTCTTGCACTCCGTAAACCACCTGACGGAGCGTGGCGATCGCCCTCATCCGCGTGTCTGCCTGTAGAGTCTTGCTCTTGGATTGCTCAAGCTGCTTAACATGCTGCCCCGTTTTAATCGCCGCGATGAGTGACTCAAGCTCCAGATTCGATGTCAGCAAGTTTTGGGCAGCAACACTTTGAAAGTTAATGTCTGCATTGGTTTTCTCCTTCTCCGCTGCCGCTTGCGCTAAAAGGGCATTTCGCTTCTGCTGTTGTGCTATTTGCGTTTGCGTTTGTGCCGCTGCCTGTCCTTGCTCCGCCAGTTTTTGTGCTGCCACTGCCCGTAAGGTCTGGGCGGCTTCTGCTGCCTTCGCTTTCCTGGTTTGGTCTAATGCTTGCTTTGTTTGGTCTAACGCCTTTTGCGTTCTTCGCTGTTCTGCTTTCACCTGATTGCGTTGCTGTTCGGCTTCCTGACTCTTATTAACGGCAAACTGCTGCTGCTCCTGGGCAAACTGTCGCTCCTGCTCTGCCTCTTTTTTCTGGGCAACCGCCTCCTGCTGTTTCTGAAACGCAAACCCTGCGGCTCCAATTGACAGCAAGGCAAAAGCACCGATACCAGCCGTAAACAGACGCTGCGTGCGACGATCGGCTTTCTGCCGTGCTGTTTCTGTCTTACGGCTGGTGCTGATGTACTCACCCTGAAGCTCTGTGGTGCGAGGTTCTTTACTGGCACCCTGCGCTAACCATTGCTCTGCATCTTCCAGGTCATCGCCACGCAGCAACAGGCTAAGGTTGCGGGTTTTTGTATCCCACTCGATCGCCCGCTCTAGCAATCTGGTATGAGCGCGAACGTGTTCTAGATCCGTGTCGATCGCCGTGATCAAACCCTGAAAAGCAGCATCAAAATCATCGGCTTCTCGAAAAAACAGCCAGTTGTGTTTAGAGAGGGCTTCGTGGACTAGCGGCATCTCAAAGCCTTCTCGATGGACGATCGGCACCAGGCGTTTGTTGTGCTTCACCGCATGGTCAATCTCGTCACGGCAGACCTTCGAGCTAATCGAGTCAGGGCTGATGACAAACACAAAGGTATTAGCACCTTCAATGCCCCGTTCAATTTCCTGCCACCAGTCAGCCGTTAGTGGAATACCCTCCCAGTCCACCCAGGTATCACGACCGTGCGCTTTCAGTGCCTCATGGAGCGTCTGCACGAACGCCTTATCTTTGCGCGAGTAGGAAATGAAAACGTCCGTCATACCGCTCCATTGGATGTCGCAATGCTGACTTAGGCTACCCGCATTCATACGACGATCCGGAGAAATAACGAATCTTTTCCAGATTTGGGTTTCGCAAAGACAAGACCTCGAAGGTTTTCAAAATCTTTGAGGTCTACATTGATGCGGCACAGCGGAAGCCAGCGAGGATTTCGCGGACGTGGGGATGGTACCAGTTGCGAAAGGTACAGCGCATGGAGGAGGGTTGGGTTGCCCAACTGCCGCCTTTGAGTACGCGATGCTTGCCATCGAAATAGGCTTCGGAATAGCCACGATAGGGGTAGGCTTCAAACCCGGTGTAGCGATCGAACCAGGAAGCCGTCCATTCCCACACATTGCCCAGCATGTCATAGCAGCCAAAGGGACTTAGACCTGTCGGGTAAGCATCAACAGGGGTTGTGTGACCTACGGCATGATTGCAGTTGCAGTCTTTCTCGCTAGGGAACGTTTCCCCCCAGGGAAAGGTTTGGCGTTGCAGGGCGATCGGGTTCCAACTGGCGGCTTTTTCCCACTCAGCTTCGGTCGGTAAGCGCTTACCCACAAACCGGGCGTAAGCATCGGCCTCGTACCAGTTCACCCCACAAACGGGATGATTCGCGCGATCGTCTGCGTCAGACCAGTACAGAGGTTGCGTTACTTGCGCCGACTGAAGCCACTCCCAGCCTTCTGCCGACCACCAGCGCGAATCTTGATAACCGCCTGCTGCTATAAACTGTTGATACTGTTCGCAGGTTACGGGCGTGCGATCGATCCAGAACGTCTCTACATACACCCGATGCACTGGGCGTTCGTTATCGAGTGCTTCTATAGAATCGTTGCCACACTCGAAGGAGCCTGCAGGAATGCAGAGCATGGGGGCAGAGGGGGCAGGGGAAGCGGAGGGAGCAGGGGAAGCGGAGGAACGTGGAGAGATCAGAAGGCTTGAGGTTTGAGTGAATTCTGACGCCTGACGCCTGACGCCTGACGCCTGCTCCCTATCTGTTTCTACCCTTGCTTCCCCTGCCCCCCTTGCTCCCCCTGACTTCTGCCTCCTGCCTTCTGCCCTCTGCCTTTTGATCAACTCCAACACCAGCGCGATCGTCTCCCCGTGCTGGCTTTCGTGTTGCAGCAACCAGCGCCAGAGCCGTTCTTGCTCATCCAACTGTGCGGTTTCCAGATAGGTAAAGACGTGGCCGCGAACCGTTTGTAAATACGTCTGCACCTCTGCAAAGTCAGGGAGGTAAACACGCTCAGCTTTGGGTAAGGTATCGGCTGCAAACAACCGCCGATATTCAGAGAACAACGGTGCAAAGCCAGCAGCATGCTCCAACAGCCAGAGGGCTTCGGTATAGGCAATATGACCCAAATGCCAGCCGATCGGGCTAAAGTCTGGATGGGCTTGCTGGCAAAAGGTGGCGTAGTCAACGGTTTGAAAGAGCGCCAGCGTAACGTTGCGGCAGGCTTCCATGCGTTGCCTGATTTGTTGACGTCGATCGTTCATTTCAGACGATCGACCATCGATACGGTCAGCGCTAGACAGGCAATTAGATTGGATGGCTTTGGATTTCGAGATCATGGGTCACGGTAAGGAGACTATGTTCGGGGCAGGCGATCCAGTTTCCTGGGAATAGTGGTTCAGAGGCAATGAGCACCGCTTGTGGAAACAGTGGATCATCACGCAACCAGTAGAGCGATGGGGTACTGGGCCGATTGGCGCATCGTGATGCCACTAATTGCCGACCATCGCTAATAATTAGATTGGCAGAAAACCCAGTTTGATACTGCTGCCCCAGGTGAGATAACGTTTTGAGCGTTTGATGCACGGCTTCAGCCAGGGTGATCGCAGGATTGGCTTCTAGAGCATCAATGATGAGCGCGAAGATGTGTTCAGAGTCGGTACTCCCTCCGATCGATTGATAGGAAACATCGCCCAAGCGATCGCGAATGGGGCGATAGAGCGTTTGCCGAAAATTTTCAATGTAGCCATTATGAATGCCTAAAATGAGACCATGCTGAAAAGGCTGACAATTGCTCAGGTCGATCGCCTGACCAGGGGTAGCACTGCGAACATTGGCAAGCACGCAGCCCGACTCAATGTAACGGCTAAGGCTAGAGAGATTAAGATCGCTCCAAATGGGCAACGTGTTTTTGTAGGTAAAGGGCTCAACGTTTTGTTGCGCATGATACCAACCGATACCAAACCCGTCCGCATTGAGCAGCCCAGCCGTCATTTCACGGGGTTGATAGCTTTGTACAATCAGCGAATGCTCAGGTTTGGTTAGTAGGCGATCGACTTGCACAGGTAAGCCAAGATAACCCATTAAACGACACATTTAGCAACACTCTTCAAAGTAGGATTGGTAAGGATTGTAGCGATGAATCCAGCAACCATGTTGCAGCGATACCATCTCAATGCCATTCAGTTTGCTTTATTCTGAGTCATAACGTTCTCTGCAGAACGTCTTTGTTGCAATTAGGTGGTTAATGGTCGCTCATTTTTTCTTAGCTTTGCTGATCCTGATATCGGTTGGACTCAATACGCTTGGGCAAACGCTGCTTAAACTCGGTTCCGGTCAGAATCCCCTCAACCTCTACTTAGTCGGAGGGATTGCTGCCTACGGGGTGAGTACGATTTTTTATGTCCTGGTGCTGGGCAAGGTTAATTTGTCGATCGCCTACCCTCTCGTGATTGGCTTTACGCTCGTTGCAACCACTCTATGTGGCGCGATTGTGCTGAGAGAAAAAATTCTGACGCTGCATTGGGTGGGGCTAGGACTGATGTTAAGTGGCCTTTCTGCGATCGCCCTTGCCAAAGCTTCCTCTTAAAATATTAAAAATACAGGAAATACAGGCATTGAATCACGGCCATCGTCAGCGTGAGGGTGGATAGCCACACGCCTTTACGTATACAAAGATTTCAGCCAACCCCATTCCTTTGTTAACCCTTCGGGCAAGGACACTTGGGGGTGGTAGCCCAGGATTTTCTGCGCTTTTGAAACATCTGCCGCTGTGTGACGAGCATCCCCAATGGCAGCGTGCATCATCTCGCGACGGAGAGGTTCTCCCACAATCTGCTCGATCGTGGCCAGAATCTCAGTGAGCGACACACGACTACCGCCACCAATGTTGAATACTTCTCCGATCGCGTCTGGAGCTTCTGCGGCGGCCAAGTTTGCAGCGACGGCGTCACTAATAAAGGTAAAGTCACGTGTTTGCTGCCCGTCTCCGTAAACGGCGATCGATCTACCCTCTAAAACTGCTTTAAAGAACTTGTGAAACGCCATGTCTGGTCGCTGGCGAGGGCCATAAACCGTGAAGTAACGCAAAACTGTCGTCGGTACGCCAAAGTTGCGATAGTACAGGTAGCACAACCGTTCTGCCGCTAGTTTGGTAATGCCATAGGGTGACACGGGCTGAGGACAAATCGACTCGTGGGTCGGCAGCGTTTCAGCATCCCCATAGACAGACGATGAAGAGGCAAAAACAAGTCGCTTGAGCTGCTTTGCGTCCTTTGCGGCCTCTAAGAGCATTTGGGTTGCGTTGACATTAAGCTCTGTATAAGTGCGAAAGCCGCTTCCCCAACTGGCGCGCACGCCAGCTTGAGCAGCCTGGTGGTAGACCACGTCCACCCCCTGCAAGAGAGCAGACCAATCGACTTGCTGAATATCAGCTTCAATCAGGTGAAAGGCAGGATGGTTGGTCAGATGAGCAAGATTTTTTCGTTTGAGTAGCGGATCGTAATAATCATTCAAATGATCCACGCCAATCACTTGATCGCCCCGACTCAACAACGCATCCACCAAATTCGAACCGATAAAACCTGCCGCCCCTGTCACCACGCTGATAGTCATGCTGTCTTACTTGATCCCACACGATGAACTCCGTCTCTGCAATCTCCAGACACCTTGTTAGGAGATTGCGCTTGAACACCTTCAACGCCAATCGTCTTAGCACAGTGGTTGCTTAGCTGGCAGGTGATCAAACAGTGCTGATTAAGGCTCTGATTCTAGCGTGATTGCAGTGCGTTGCCGATCGGGTTCATCATGAATCTGGTTACAGTGACGGCATTCACTGGGAGCGCTACAGTTTGGGCAACCGCGAAAAAATCGTTCAATATCTTCAACATCAAGCGCAGTCACTCCATCAGCAGACTTATAGCACTTGATCTCAAATGCATTCACTTTCAAGGAGCCTTTGTGAGTGGCGTAGCATTCTCCACGCTTGGGACTGAAGTCTAATTTCAAAGACTGCCAGCACACGGTCTCAAGCAATTTTTCTGAAAGTTGGGTCATCCGCAATTAACCTTCATTACTCTGTTGTGGAAGCAATACGTATGTAGAAGCAACACAAACGTGATTGATTCTACGTGGCTGAAATTCACTTTACGGTACTCACTGATTTCCTCGCTGCATCAGCTTTGCCCTTGGGGATTGGCTGCAACGAGAAGATGCCGATCGTCAACAGAGGATTACTGGTTGCTGTGTAGACCTATCTTAGCGGCAAAGCGAAAGCTCGATCTTTCTACGCAAACAAAATGCTGTTGCTTATTTCCAGTCTCCCCACACGTTCATAATCCCTTTCAACAGTAAATATATCGCCCTAAAGGTAGAGCCCCATCCGTTACGGAGACGGGTGGTCGAGCGACAGAGCTAAATCATGATCTCCCAGGTAAGAAGCAGTAATTGCCGAACCTTAAGAGAGGGTCACTGCTTGAGTATGCCCTGCCTGTGGGGGGATGAATAAAACCTGCAAGAAAGATAAAATCCTTCCAACGAATGTACAGGTAATAGCGCTTGACGATAGAACGGGTTCGGTAATCTCTACCATGTTCAGGCGTAAAGTGTCTGGACAATTTGTAAAGTTTCTATTAAATTCTTGGCTAAGCTTTGCTATTCGTTGCGCTTTAATTTGAACTCTTTCACTCGACTTAAATCTTGCCCGCTGATGCGTCTGCCTGTAGGGACGCTTGAGAGGGCTCTTTTCAGGAGGTATTAACAATATGAGAATCGCTCAAATTGCTCCCCTTTGGGAGCGGGTGCCACCCCCCAAGTACGGTGGTACTGAACTGGTTGCCTCACTTCTAACCGATGAATTGGTGCGGCGTGGTCATGAGGTGACCCTGTTTGCTTCTGGTGATTCCATCACTCTTGCGGAGCTTGAAGCGATTCATCCTCGTGCGTTGCGGCTTGACGATAGCGTCAAAGAGTACGGCATCTATGAAATGCTGCAACTCAGTCAAGTCTACGATCGCGCCGATGAATTTGATGTCATTCACTCTCACATGGGCTGTTCGGCGTTAGCCTATGCCAGATTGGTGAAAACGCCTACTGTACATACTTTGCACGGCATTTTTACCCCTGACAATGAGCGGATGTTCAAGCATGCAAAGGAGCAGCCATTCGTCAGCATTTCCCATTCTCAGCGCGAACCAAGACTGGGGTTAAACTGCGTTGCAACGGTTTACAACGGCATTGATACCGACAGTTACACCTTTTACCCTCAGCCCAGTGACCCGCCTTACCTCGCGTTTTTAGGGCGGCTCTCCCCTGAAAAAGGCACTCATCTTGCGATCGAGATTGCTAAGCGTACGGGTGCACATCTTAAGATTGCAGGCAAGATTGATCCGGTCGATGTGGAGTATTACGAAACGTGCCTGAAGCCCCACATTGATGGGACTCAGATTGAATATCTTGGTGAAGCAAACCACCAGCAAAAGAATGTGCTGATGGGTAATGCCGTCGCCACGTTGTTTCCCATTACATGGCGTGAACCGTTTGGCCTTGTCATGGTTGAGTCGATGGCATCCGGTACACCTGTGATTGCTATGGAGCTAGGCTCTGCAACCGAAGTGATCCAGCATGGCAAAACCGGGTTCCTGTGTCACAGCGTCGATGAGTGTGTCGCCGCGTTAGATCAAGTCGCCACGATCAATCGTCGAGTCTGTCGCGAACACGTTGTCAGCAATTTCAGCGTACAGCGCATGGTCGATGGGTATGAAGCCGTGTATCAGCAGCTGATCGATGCCCGCTTTGCAAAAAACGGGAAAGCTCGCAGTTTTGCCACAGTCGGCAAGCAACACGGTTAGGTACACGGGTGGAGGCTTTTTGCCTCCACCTTTTTGTTGTGAGGTGAAAGTATGGTCAGTATCAACAGCGCAAAACCCGTTTCATCGAGTGTCGCCACCACGAATCAGGCTTACGTGTCTTCCCGCAAACAGGTGCCAACACGGCAGGCGATCGCGTTAATCTCAGAGCATGGTGATCCGGCAGCCGAAATTGGCAAAGACGCTGCTGGTGGGCAGAATGTTTACGTGCGTCAGGTGGGTGAAGCCCTGGCAAAGCTGGGCTGGCAGGTCGATATGTTTACCCGGAAGACAAAACCGGATGATGCCAAGATTGTGCAACACGCGCCCCACTGCCGTACCATTCGACTAACAGCAGGACCCGAACAATTTATTCCCCGTGATGAGTTGTTCGCTTACATGCCAGAGTTTGTTGCAGCCTTTCAAGCGTTTCAAAGCAAAGAAGGGACGAACTACCCTTTGATCCACACTAACTACTGGATGTCTGCCTGGGTTGGTCTACAGCTCAAGCAGCAGAGCAATATCCAACTGATTCACACCTACCATTCCTTGGGGGCCATCAAATACCGATCGGTTCCAGTGCGTCCGGCGATCGCCGATACGCGACTGGCGATCGAACGTCAAATTCTAGAGCAGGCAGACTGCATTGTGGCAACGAGCCCCCAGGAGCAGGAAGCCCTTCGCACGCTGGTCTCTGAGCAGGGATGCGTTGAAGTGATTCCATGTGGTACGGACATCAGCACCTTTCATACCATGCCCAGATCCGATGCGAGAGCGATGCTAGGGTTTAGTGCCGATGAGGCGATCGTCCTTTACGTAGGGCGTTTTGACCCGCGCAAAGGCATTGACACCTTAGTTCACGCCTGCGCACAGCTAAAAGCTCAGGCACAAAATGGACAACCAGTCGTTGACAGAACGGCGTTGAATCCTGCAAAACTGAGGCTCGTCATTGTAGGCGGGAGCGATCCTGACAGTAATGATGCGCTGGAGCGTGCCCGCATCGAGCAACTGGTACGGGAGACCGGCTTGGCAGAGCAGACGACGTTTGCTGGGCAAATTGGTCATGGTCTGTTGCCGCTTTACTACACCGCTGCCGATGTTTGCGTGATTCCCAGCCACTACGAACCTTTTGGCCTGGTGGCGATCGAAGCAATGGCGTGTGGCACCCCTGTGGTTGCGTCGGATGTGGGCGGGCTGAAGTTCACCGTTGTACCCGATGAAACAGGGCTGCTGGTGCCACCCAAAGATGTGGAGGCCTTCACCCAGGCGATCGATCGCGTGCTGACAGATGAACTGTGGGCCAGAAAACTGAGACGGCAGGCTCCCATTCGTGTTCAGCAAAACTTTAGCTGGTCGGGTGTTGCGGTGCATCTCAGTGATTTGTACCGTCGCTTACTGGCACAGTCCATTTCCAACACGCTCTTCTTTAGCGGTTCAGAGATGGCGCAACCGGAACGGCAAGAGGTTTATCCTATCCGTACCGAAGTGGCTATGCCTTCATTGACGAAAGTTTCCTAATCAAGCTGTATGCAAGCCTTATACGCCTGCTTGACCGCTGACCGAGGTCTTTGCCAGTGGCTCACCTGGTTGGAGTGTGGCTAAAGGGTTGCTTAGAGGCTCAGAGTTTACTTGTGTGAACTCTGAGCTTAGCGTTGGGTAGTGAGCGCGATCGTGCACCGCCAGTTGGGTCGCTGACTTCCAATAGCTGTATCTCACTAAATACTGGTCAAGCCTTTGCGAGAGCATTAATATCAGAATGGAGTCATCGCCGGCTTAGCCGATCGCTGTCCTTTCATTTAGTAGGTTTTTCTTGTGTCAGAAAGCACAGACAGTAGTAAAAAAAAGGAACAATTCTTCTACCCTACGGCAAGCTACCGGGGTGAGTTTACGCCAGAGCATCTAGCCTTTAACGCTAACTTGCAGGAGTTTGCGCAACGGGTTTCTATTATCTGTGGTTTGGAAACGGGTGGAAAAGTGCCTCCAGGGGATGCTTACAAAGAGATTAAGAAACTGTGGAAGCAGCTTAAAGAGTCGAAGCAGGCATTGCTTGAACAATCAGATCGCCCCCGACCAGAGTTACCTGAAGACGAGTAGCTGAAACAGTTGCTGCCAAGCTAAGGCGATTTCTACGAAGGAAGATACCCATTGGTAGGGGCAGGTTTAGCCAAAACTGAACATTACAACGACAAGCTCTCTGCAAAACCTGCCCGTACAGGTAATTTATTTTCTAGAAATTTCTAAAGCTGAAAGTAGTCTTTCACGCTTTGTAGGATGCGCGCTGCTGCCTGCCCATCCCCAAAGGGGTTGACGGCCATCGCCATAGACTCATAGGCTGCCCGATCGCTCAGCAGCCTTCCCGCAACGTCTGCAATCTGCTCAGGATTTGTTCCAACGAGTTTAGCAGTCCCTGCCGTCACGGCTTCTGGGCGCTCGGTTGTCTCCCGCAGCACCAAAACGGGTTTGCCCAGACTAGGAGCTTCTTCCTGAAGCCCGCCGGAATCGGTTAGCAGCAAATAGCAGCGCTGAATCGCACCCACTAAGTCTGCGTAGTCCAAGGGCTCGGTCAAAAAGACTCTAGGATGGCTACCTAGCAGTGCTTGTAAGGGTTCACGCACAACAGGATTGCGATGTAGTGGTAAAAGTAAAGCGGTATCTGGAAAGCGATCGAGAATTTTGAGAAAGCCGTCTGCAATGCCTTGCAAGGGTTCACCCCAATTTTCACGCCGATGCACAGTGGAAAGCAACACACGATACTTCTCCCAATCCAGGTGGGGAATGTCGCAAGCGGGTTGGCGAGCTGCTGTCATCAGAAGGGCATCAATGACCGTATTGCCGGTTTGATGAATGGTGCCCAGAACGCCCGATCGCTCCAGATGCTCAACCGACAACGTCGTGGGTGCGAAATGCAGTTGCGTAATCTGGGAAACCAGTCGGCGATTCGCTTCCTCAGGAAACGGATTATAAATGTCATCCGTTCGTAAACCGGCTTCCACATGCCCCACTGGAATTTTTTGGTAAAACGCTGCGAGAGCGGCCGCAAACGCTGTTGTCGTATCGCCCTGCACCAAAACCAGCTTCGGCTGAAGTTTTTGAAAGAGGGACTCTAAGCCTCGTAAGCTCAAGCAGGTAATGTCACTTAAGCTCTGACCTGGCTGCATGATGGCGAGATCGTGATCCGCTGTCAAATGAAACAGCGCCATGACTTGGTCCACCATTTCCCGATGTTGTCCAGTCAAAATAACCTGCGTGTCAAACAAGGCGCATGCTTTGAACGCCTGGATCACGGGAGCCAGTTTAATTGCTTCTGGGCGTGTCCCCAAAATAATGCTTACTGGGATAGGAGTCTGCTGCATCGGGTTGGGGGGTGTGACGTGAGCAAGAGTGCCTGGTGAAAGGTCATCTCATTTAGTAAAACCATCTCATTCTACAGATTCGAGCACAGCATCTTGGGCTTAAATTTCAGTAAGTTACGCCCCAAACCCTCTCGTTGCTGCAAAAGAGTCAGCAGCAGTGGAGCCAAAATCGCTTCACTCAAGCTCGTGCTCAATAAAAAACCCGGCTGAAACCGGGTTAAAAAGGACGGCGCGATCGCTCGTCATTTCAAGTTAGGCGGCTGCACAATTTACATCAGGCTGCTGCGCAGTACAGAGGTCGGCAACTTTTTCTTCTAGTTGCATGGGTGCGATATCACCTGACTACCCTTTAATGTCACAAGTGAGCGGGCAGGCGGCATAAATGGACGTGTGATTGGGGTCTGCTTCCCCATGCAGCCAACGTAACCAGCTTACTTCTTGGGGATGAACGCCTTTCAAGGTCAAGATCGCAGCGCCAAGCATAATGCCGAGAAGATTAACGCCGATGATGGTACCTGCAACTACCAGGACAGCGCTAATTGGCAAAACGGATTGCAACACAATAGCTGCGAGCGAACCGACTGTTACCATCAAAATGATTAGTGGAAAGCCAATAATCAGAAGGCAAACCGTCAGTGCAAAGGTCCAAATTAAGAAACTTTTAATGGCCAAAATGTAATAGATACTCTTAAAGCTTTGGCTTTGAGATAAAGTCATGCCCGTGCCTCCTAAAAGAGAAATTGCTTGTTTTAATCGAAATGCTTTTAAGCGATCCCCACACACAGGATCGAAGTTCTCATAGTATAGAGAGAACCCTAAGGCTAGATGAGTCTCTGTAGAATAAATTTACAGTCATTGGTAATTGTTTATTATCCTTCAGTCGCTATAACCCTTTGCCAGTCGACGTTTTATTTTTGCCCTGGCCGCAAACCCCCAGCTAAAAGTAGTTGTCGAGCATCGTAAAAGCACAGAGAACTTTATGAAGTTTTTCGCTAAAAGGTTAGATAAGCTTTTATCCAATCACGCTTAACGTTTCTTATCTGGTTTTGCCTTCGTCCTCATAAATTCGGTCTGTCATGACCTGTCCCAATCAGGCAAAGAGTTTGCACGTTGGTAACGCATTATGAACAGATTTCTGGCTGCTATAAAGGACTGGCTTGATGCAAAGCTTGCGTTACAAAAGCCTGGACTTGCGAGAAGTTTAATCCCACAAAGGAGGCTGCTTAGGGGCTGTCATCAATTACGACTACGCCTTACTTCTAGCAAGGATTTCCAGCTCCTAGCCTCATGTGTTGGAACGGGCACGAAACTGTTGATGACAAAGGTTTTGGGGCTTAATTGATGACGCGCCCCAGGCAGTGGCTCTTCTACCGCGATTCGATTTACATTGTGAGAAAGGCGTTCGGGTAGTGCAAAAACGGGTGGTGCAAAAAAGGCCAGGATGACGAGAGGCTGAGAGGGAGTGAAGTTCCCATCATCCCGTCATCTCATCGTCTGTCGATAATGTTTCGTTCTTACCTAAACCTTCCCTCAATAGGACTACCAGGATTCCGTAGTGCTGCATTCTCACAAAGCCTCCTTTTCCCACAAATCATTTAGGCTGCTGTAGATGAAACCGATTTTCAGCGGTGGCTTGGCCATTATTCCTCTTTCCAAAGGGGCAACGGCGCGTTGCAACTATCTGCCATCTGGTTGATGCCCTCATCCTCATGGATCTGGTCAACTGTAGCTGAGGACAAAAATAACGATCTGTATGGGAGCTGTAAAAATGCGGAAGCTAAATATTGGGTTAACGGATGAACAGCGCGGCGGTGTGTGCGAACTGCTGAACAGAGATTTGGCTGATGCAAACTTGTTGCTGATTAAAACTAAGAAGTATCACTGGGATGTAACGGGTCCTGAATTTCGTTCCCTGCATCAAATCTGGGAAGAGCAGTATGAAATTCTGAACCAATCGATCGACGCGATCGCCGAGCGTGTTCGTGCTTTGGGTAACTACCCCTTGGGTACCGCAGAAGGGTTTCTAAAGTACGGTTCCATCAGCGAGCACTCGGGAGACGTGCCCCCTTCCTATGAAATGGTGGCTAATCTGGTCAACGACCATGAGCAGATCATTCGGAACCTTCGCGAACACATCGACCAGTGCTCGGACGATTTCCATGACGAAGGGACGGCAGACTTCCTGACGGGCTTGATGGAAGGGCATGAGGAAATGGCATGGATGCTCCGCTCCTTCATTGAAGGTAAAGCCGTCCAGCCAGACCAGCAGTCTCCTGCTGACGTGAAGTTCCCGGTTGGTGCTGCTAAGTAACGCCATCGCCAGTAGTCTTCTAATGTCTTTAGCCATCGGGTCGGTAGACTCGGTGGCTTGCTCATAGATGCGGCTATGGCTTTACTGGAATATGGCTTTACCGGAAGGGGCAACAGCCTTCTCCCGATCGTCCACTTCTCAATACCCCAGTTGCTCGCGTGCGAGCTGCCTTAAAGCGCGGGCGTTTTCAGCCTTGGGCTGAATCTGGAGTGCTTTATCCAGAGCTTCGACGGCCTGATCAAAGCGTCCCAGGTTCCAAAGGGCGGCTCCTTTGGTGCTCCAGGCTTCAGCAGAGTTACGATTCAGCGCGATCGCCTGATCAAGCACATCGATCGCTTCCGATGAGCGTCCAAATTCTTGTAGCGTAATGCCGCGATCAACCCAGGCATCTGTCAACGTTGGCTTCAGGGCAGTGGCTTGCTCAAACAGGCCAAGCGCTTCTAGGGATCGATCTTGTAGTTTCAATGCCTTTCCCTGACTCCACAGCGCTTCAGCATAATCAGGATTTAAAGCAAGGGCATCGTTGCACGCCACGATCGCGGGGCCAGGACGCTTTAACCCTGTTAAGGAATCGCAGCGTCCCCAGTACGCTTGTGCTGTTTTAGGCTTGAGTTTAATGACCTTATCGTAGTTAGCCAGTGCGGCGGCATATTGCCGTTGCTGACGTTGGCGATCGGCTTGCTTCAGGAGCGTGGTAACTTCTTGTTCTGGCGTTAAGGGTTTGGGACTGGCAAGAGGCGATTGAGTAGGTGAAGGATAGGTAATCGCACTCAATGGCGTTGTTGGTTGGTTAATCCGTAAGAGTGGGCTCACTTTGATGCTCAGTAGTGCTAGACCGATTGCTCCAGCCGTTAAAAGCGTCCATCGCTTAAAGGTTGAACTTGGAAATGGTGCAGACAGACGATCGCTTGCCCCTTCCTTTGAGGCTGCACCCGCTAATTCCAACTCTCGCTCTGACGCTCGCAAGAAGGATTCGGACGCTGTATTGCCTGACAGTGTGAGCGTTTCATCTTTAGGATCAGTTGGAGAAAAACTATAGGTTTCGCTTGACTGCTTCAGCGTCACTACGATCGGAGCTTGAGCTGAGTCAAGCAACAAGGTGGAGGCTAAATCATCACTTCCCCGTACCTGACCTTCCTGGTCGGTTGCATCGGGGGCAATGGTACGAAGGGCGTCTAACGCTTCGACTGCTGTTGGGTAACGATCGCGGAAATCGTAGCACACCATCCGATCAAGGATAGCGGCCAGTTCAGTGCTAACGTGGGGCGCATGAACACGCCAGTCAAGCTCACTGGTTTGGGCATCTTCGCCCAATTCGCGGGGTAGCACGCCTGTCAATGCCTGGATTCCGGCAAGACCAACCGCGTAAATATCGCTGCTAAAGCGGGGCTTACCTGCAAGCTGTTCATTAGGAATATAGCCCTGTGTCCCAATCGAGACAGTTGAGTCAGCCAGCTCTGTGTTGGGGTCAGCCGCCTGGACGCTCACACGCTTCACAGCGCCAAAATCAATCAGGACAAGCTTGCCATCCCGCCGCCGCCGCATCAGGTTAGAAGGCTTTACATCTCGATGAATCACGTTTTGCTGATGCACAAAGACCAGCACCTCTAAAATATCTTTGAGGAGTGTGATAACTCGTGTCTCTGCCCACGGCTCACCTTTGATAATTTGCCGAGTCATGGGTTCGCCTTCGACAAACTCCTGCACCAGATAAAACTCTTGATTTTCCTCGAAGTGAGCGAACAACGAGGGAATTTGATCGTGGTTACCCAGTTGGTAAAGCACTCTGGCTTCTGTATTGAACAACCGTCTGGCTGTTTGCAAATTTTTCGGTTCGTTTGTCTTCGCTAATAGCCGTTTAACGACGCAGCGAGGGCAGTCCGGCAGATGAAGGTCTTGCGCTAGAAACGTTTGACCAAACCCACCGACACCCAGCTGGCTGATGAGCTTGTAACGTTTGCCCACAATTGCAGTGGGACTGTCCTGTTGAAGTTGATGAGTCATTGTTTAGTTAAGCGACTCCAGGTTCATCAAACATCGAGGCAGCCGAATAGTTCATTTTTCCGCCTGCAACCGCAACATCAGGATGCCCCAGAGAGGTTCCTATCGATTTCAATCATAGAGACTCGATGTTAAATCTGTGACTAAATTTGGTGCCGCGATCGCGTCAACGATCGTTCAAACGTCCATCCAGAAGTCGATTAAGTGTTTGCAAAAAGCGAAAAATCAGGCACGTATCCCCTGAAATAACACGATGCAGTCCCCTGCTAAGGCATTAGTCAACAACATTCTCTCGTCTCCCACTCCTCACCTCTGTGCCCGTTAGCTCGCTGAGCGATGCTTAGCGGACAACTTCAACCGCTGCTCAATGGATACAAGAGCCGTATGCGATCGAGATACTAGTGTATTGGCTAAGCGCATACCTGGCAAATGTTGTTTTAGACTCTATCGCCCCGTGCAGTTTCATGGTAATGGCAATAAGCAACGGGTCGCAAGATCTTTTCCCTGATTGCAGCTCACTTGACCGTGATGCCTTACAACGTCCATCCAAATTTGTGGACGGTATAGAGCAGTACGCAGGTTCGTTAGGACACCCTGTCGCGGTCCAAAGCTCTGATCGATGAGGCTTTACCTTCTGCCCTCTGCCCTCTGCCTCCTGCCTTCTGCCTCCTGCCTTCTGCCCTCTGCCCTCTGCCTTCTGCCCTCTGCCTCTGCCTCTTGCAATGCTGTTATGAGACTAGAGCCTCTGCTGAAGTGTGATTAATTCGACGATTAACTCAAAGGCTGTTCCTGCTTACACTCAGGCTGTAAATATTGCAGACATTGAGTCAAATAATTGCTGTGTGGCTCGTCAGTCATAACGTTGGACAGGGTTTGGAAGAATTCTTTGCCCTTTTGGCTGGCGGCCTGGAGCAGTGGCAACACCGTTTGAGGAGCCGTAGTGGGGGAACCGAGTTCCCGCGCGAGCATGGTAATAAAGTCATCCTTGAGTTGATGCAACTGTTGGAGTTCTGTCACTGCTGATTGGAGCGCCTGAGTCTGTGCTTGCACCCGTTGTTCGATCTGGATGTTAAGGCTCTGTACTTGCTGACGGAGAACTGTTAGCGCTTGCTGCTGCTGCTGAATTTGGAGTTGATAGCTCACGCGAACGAGTACTTCCTGGGACCGGAAGGGCTTGGTAATGTAGTCAGCGCCTCCGACTTCAAACGCTTTGGTGCGATCGCGTTCCTCATCGGAAGCCGTGATAAAGAGGATTGGAATATGACAAGTATGGGGCGATCGCTTAAGCGCTTCGCACACTTCAAACCCATTCATCGGTGACATGCGGATATCCAACAGCACGAGATCTGGCGCTTGGGCCCGCACAGTTTCCAGCGCCATTGCACCACTGGTAGCTTTTCTTACCTTATACCCTTGCGTTTGTAAGATTTGGGATAACGCGAGCAGATTTACAGGGTGATCATCAACAACTAAAATGTTGTTCAAGGTATTCAGCGGCTCTGCTTCTAAGCTAGGAGTTTCAGCTAGCATGTCTGATTTTTTTTCCATACCTTCTTAATTGTTTTCTCCTTCATTACAGCATTATTCAGTATTACCGGGGCAGCCAGGTTGTTTCAGTACTGTGACGTGAAACCTTTTATAGTGATCCTATTGGATTTGTGAAGATGGTTTTGGCGTCGCCTCAGCTTTGCAGTCCAGGTCGATCGCGGCCTGGTTCAAATACAGTAGGTTTTTCATCAATGATGTAGGGCAGCTATGGCGAGGCTTTCCTATGACGTTTCGGTTCGAGTGAGTTGCATAATTAGTTCAAACTGATAGCTACGGGTTAGCCGTGTCAGACCTTCCAACAAGTCCATTTTTGATTCTGGAATCTGCTGGATTAAACTACTGGCAGACTCTTCATCGCAGAACACTGCAGCCTGATGTAGTGCCTGTATCCAGGTGGCAGGCATGGTTTGGCGGAGTGCTTCGGCAGTGAGCGGTGTGGCGATCGCTGAAGTGCCAGGACGAGAGGGCTCTTCATACTGATAGCGGAGTCCCAAATAGTCTGCCATTTTAGTCAAAAGAGTTTCTTCGTGGACGGGCTTACTCACAAAATCATTACAGCCCGCCTCCAATGCGCGAACACGCTCAGCGACATCAGCCTGAGCAGTCAGGGCCAAAATAGGAACGGGCACCGTTACGGTTGGGGTACTGCTTTCAAGCCATTCGCTGATTGGTTGCGGCCCACTCTCTGGGAGACTGGGTAGGTGTGCTGAGTTTTCTGCCGCTCGAATGCAACGTGTTGTTTCACAGCCATCCATCTGGGGCATACGAATATCCATCCAGATCAGGTGGGGCTGCCATGCTTGCCAGCAGTCGATCGCCTCTTGTCCACTAGCGACTTCTCGCACCTCTAAGCCCAACTGCGTGCAAAAGGCTGTTAGCAGCTTGCGATTATCGGGCTGGTCGTCTACAACCAAAATCCTGTAGCTAGGTTGATCAGGCGCAAGCCCCAGTACACGCCGTTTGGTCGGTGTCGCTGGAACATCAGCGGCGGCGATTGGGTGCAACGGAATGAAAAAACTGAACGTACTGCCTTCTTTGGGAATACTTCGCACCGTGAGGATGCCTCCCATCAAACTCACAATGCGCCGACTAATGGTTAGCCCTAGCCCCGTACCTTGGAGGGAAAGTCTTCCTGCTTCCGCTTGAGCAAAGGCATCAAAAATGGTGACTAGTTCTTCAGGTGCAATGCCCACGCCCGTATCTTCAACCGCAAAGACAAGGGTATCGGCTGTGGGATAGGTCGAATGGGGCGCACCCTCTTCTCTATCCACTGCCGCTTGCTTTGCGTCTGTTCTAACACGCAGTGTTATGTACCCTTGTTGCGTGAACTTAATTGCATTGCTCAGCAGGTTGATAAGCACCTGGCGAAGTTTAGACGGGTCGGTTTCGATGTAAGGAGGGATGTCCGGAGCGACGTCAAGGTTGAACCTAAGTTCTTTCTCTGCGGCTCGTTCGCGAAACATTTCCTGTAAGTCGTGCAGCAGTTCAACCAGGTTGACGGCCACGTTTTCTAGGGTGATGCGTCCGGCTTCAATTTTAGACAGGTCGAGAATGTCGTTAATGAGATTCAGCAGGTGCTCTCCACTGCGGTACATGATGCGAATATAGTCTTGCTGCTCTTCGTTAAGGGATGCATCATGGCGCATCAATTGAGTAAAGCCGAGGATGGCATTGAGTGGAGTGCGTAGTTCGTGGCTCATATTTGCCAGGAATGTGCTTTTCGCCCGGTTCGCTACTTCTGCGGCTTCCATTGCTCGTTGCAGATCGAGGGTGCGCTCCTGAACTCGTTGCTCCAGTTCGATATTGAGTTGTTGTAGCGCAGTTTCTGCCCGTTTGCGATCGGTAATGTCTTGATGGGTTCCCATCACACCAACCAGTTCACCATTCAGGTTGTAGAGCGGCAATTTGTTCGTTTCAATCCAGATCATTGAACCATCGACCAGTGTCAGCGGCTCAATGATGCCGAGTCTCGCCATGCCAGATTCCATCACTTCGCGATCGTCGACGCGATAGGCATCGGCTTCCGTTGCGCCCCACGCCATGTCGTAGTCAGTCTTGCCAATGAGGTCTCCGGGTGAGGTAAAGCCCGCTGCCTCAGCCGCTTTTTGGTTACCCCCTAAATAAACAGAGTGGCGGTCTTTCCACCAGATTGCCAGGGGAAAGGCATCGACTACGGTTTGAAGAAAGCGTTGAGATTCGCGCAGGGCAAGGTCAGCCTGTTTGCGATCGTCAATATCGGTATGGGTGCCCAACATCCGCAGCGGTTGTCCTGCTTCATCCCAGGCGACAATTTTGCCAACTGAAAGAATCCATTTCCAATGCCCACGCTGAGTGCGCTGACGAAACTCCACCTGATAGTCAGGAATTTCCCCAGCGACATAAGCACGATAAGTTGACGCGACCACATCCCTATCGTCCGGGTGCATCCGTTCAAGCCATTGCTCATGCGTTTCTTGAAAGTTGGTTGGATCGTAGCCCAGCATCGTGGCGTATTCTGAACTGACGATCGCCTCTCCGGTTTGCATATTCAGGTCAAAGAGCCCCTGATTGACGGCCATTAAAGCCAGACGCAGGCGTTCTTCGCTTTGACTTAGCTCCCGAGTGCGTCGTTGAATGCGTTGCTCCAGGTCTTCATTCATCTGCTGGAGGGCAAATTCAGCCTGTTTGCGATCGCTGATATCCGACACTCTCACCAGATCAATCTGCTGGCCATCGTACGTGATGCGTTTAGCCGAAAGCTCACCCCAGAACATGCGCCCTTTACGGGTGACGTATTCGATCTCTATGCCCCAGAAGCCTTTTTGATTGATCTCCTGTCGAATGCTTACCCTTTCTTCGGGCGTAAATTGCCGCTTTTGTAGGGTTTGCCCTTCGATGTTAAGCAGGTCAGCTTTCTTTGCTACCTCAAACAGCTCAACGGCTCGCTGGTTACAATCAATGGTCAGCACGGTATCGGCATCGACTAGAAACAGAGCATCGCTGGATTCATTGAAGATCCGTTCTCGAAAGTCCCGGCTTTGAACGAGTGCTTCTTCTAGATATCTGCGATCGGTAATATCTCTGGCGGCAGCATAAATTAAATTACCGACGGGCACCGCTCGCCATTCCAGCCAACGGTATGACCCATCACGACAGCGGTAACGGTTTACAAAGTTGGGAATTTCTTGTTGCTTGGCTAGCTGTGCGGTTGTATCCAGGGTGCTATCCAGATCTTCTGGATGAACGTAGTCAAGAAACCTGGTTCTTTCCAGGTCTTCCAGGCTATAGCCGAGGACTCTTTCCCATTGAGGGTTAAGGCGCAGAAAATAGCCATCCGTATTGCCGATGCAGAGCAAATCTAAGGAAACAGAGAAGAAGCGATCGAGCTCTTCGGTTTTAGCACGCAAGGCAAGTTCAGCCTGCTTCCGGCCAGTAATGTCTTCGGCCAGTCCAATGAAGCGGAGGGGTGTTCCTACAGTATCTCGAATGACGGTGATGGTGGCTGACACCCAGCGAATATCGCCATCGGGTCTGACAATGCGGTATTCGCGTTGGACATTGTTGCCCTGCATCTGGGTCGTTACCGAATTCTCCACATGTGGTCGATCGTCCGGGTGAATGTCTGCCATCCAACGCTGGGGATCGTGCAGCAGTTCTGTGGGCGATCGTCCCCAAATCGTTTCATAGGCTGGGCTAATGTAATCATAGCGATCGGGGTTAACCGATCGCACAAAGAACATTTGGGGAATGGTGCGAGCAATTTCGTGGAAGCGTTCTTCACTTTCTTGATGTGCTGCTTCTGCTTGTTTCCGCTCGGTCACATCGGTCACGAAGCCCTCTAAATGCAGCAGTTCACCCTGATCGGAATACACGCCTCGCCCGCGTTCCCAGACCCATTTCTGGTAGCCCGCTTTGGTGATAATGCGGTATTCGCATTCGTAGGGCTGTTTGGCGGCTACAGCCTGTTGAACGAGATCCCAAACGGGCTCGACGTCTTCAGGATGGATTTCCTGTCCACAAGAGATGGTGCGATCGACTAGATATTCTTCCTGACGGTAGCCCGTGATCCGCCATACTCCTTCACTGATGAATTCAGGCGTATAGTCTGGGTCATTCGCAACCCGATAAACATATCCAGGCAGGTTACTAATCAGGGTTTTGAGACGACGTTCGCTTTCTTGAAGGGCAAGTTCGGCTTGTTTGCGATCGCTAATATCAATCCAATAGCCTACTATTTCCGCAGGATTGCCCGCTTCGTCTCTCACCAGATTCAAGCCATCCTGCATCCAGCGGTAGGTGCCATCTCGATGGCGAAAGCGATACTCGTGCAGGTAGTGTCCCTGCTCAAACAACGAAGGGAGTTTAGCAAAAACGGTGGCAACGTCGTCTGGATGTATGTGGCTAGACCAGAAACCAGGATCATCGATAAACTCACAGGGTGCATACCCCAACACAAGCTGAAGATTCTCGCTGATAAAGGTTGTGCGATAGACTCCTGTGGCTTCGCAGGTATAGATGATGGCTGGAGTTGTCGCCAGCAAAAATTGTAGCCGTTCGCGCAGTTGGAGGTTTTCAAGGGCAGCGGCTTTGCGATCGGTAATGTCGATCACCAATCCATCCCAAATGATGTCGCCATTGCTCTGGCGTTCTGGTTGAGAGGCAGCGCGCAACCATTTCAACCGTCCTGATGGGGTCTGGAGGCGAAACTCGACTTCAAATTCGGTTAGCTGCTGGGCAGAGGTGAGATTGGCCTGACGTACCCGCTCGACATCATCTGGATGTATCATGGCCCAGACCAGACCAAAATTTTCCTGCAAGTCCTCAGGCTCTAATTCATAAAGGTCGCGGCATCTGGGACTCACGTAAGTGAACGCTTCAGACCCATCAGCATAGAGGACGTATTGATAGATCATGCCCGTGATATTGGCCGCAAGCCGCTGCAGTCTTGCTTCTCTCTCCTGAACAGCGGTTTCGCCTTGCTTGCGATCGGTGATGTCCAAAGCTGTACCGCAAAGCGCTATGACGTCTCCCTGAGAGTTGCGTACGGCTTCCCCTTGACATAGGAGCCAGACAATTGAGCCGTCTGGACGTAAAAATTGCAGCTCTACCTCAAAGGCGGCATCCAGCCTGCTTGCCTGTTGCACAACACGTTCTACCTGGCGGCGAGATTCAGGCAGAAAGCCTTGCAAATGCTCAGCATACGTTGGTTCGCCCTGGCTAACACGACGCCCAAACAACCGAAATAACTCCTCTGACCAGATCATCGTCTGGGTCTTCAGGTTAAGCTCCCAGTCACCCAGATGAGCAATACGCTGGGCTTCTCGCAACCTGGTTTCACTGGTTTGGAGTTGAGCTGTACGCTCTTGCACGCGCGTTTCCAGTACTTGATTGAGTTGCCGCAAATGGTCATATAGCTCTGCCTGCTGAATAGCGATCGCCACCTGCACAGCCACCTGGTTCAACAGTTCGGTTTCAAACGGTTGCCATTGGCGTGTGGCAGCGCACTGATGTACAACCAGCAACCCCCAGAGCTGAGGCAAAGCAGAGGGCTGGTGCAGCGACTCAATGCCAGTTTCCTGATGGGTGATCAGCAGTGGGACAACCAGCTTGGCTTTAACGTCAAAGCGCTCCAGCAGTTGGATGTGGCAGTCTGTTAACCCTGCTTCGTAAATGTTCGCGATCGCCCGTGTACGGCCCAGACGATAGTCACCACCCTGATTCTCCTGGAAACAGGTATCCGCAATCTGGACGTTTAAGCAGGTAGGCCATTCTGGTAGCACGGCTTCTGCCACAATTTGACCGCTCATATCAGGCGCAAATTGATAGACCAGCACTCGATCAACAGCCAAATATTGCTGCACCGTCGTCACGGTGGTATCCAGAATGGTTTGCAGCGTCAGCGATTGGCGAATGCGGAGGGCGATCGCGCTGAGAAGCTGCTGTTGCTGCTGTTGCCGTGCTAACTGCTGCTGAAGTTGCCACTGTTCGATCGTCTGAGCCACCGCTTTACGCAATCCCTCAGCCGTCAGATTGCCTTTGATTAAATAATCTTGGGCACCACTCTTGATTGACTGGGCTGCGATTCGTTCAGTCCCTTGACCAGTCAGCATCAGAATTGGGAACCACTGCTGGTGCTGCCGCAATGCGGCAAGAAACGCCAACCCATCCATGTCGGGTAGCGAGTAGTCCAGCAAAATCAGATCAGGAGACAAACGTTGACAAAGGGCTAACCCCGCTGCGGCAGAGTGTGCTTCTAGTACTTGATAACGCTGAGAAGGCTCGTGCTGTAGATAGCGACTGTACGTGGCTCGATCTTCAGCGGAATCATCAATGATCAAAACTGTACGTTGTATTGCTGTCAGCATTCCAGTCTTTTTGCGTATCAGTAAACAGGAAGCCCTGCCATTTAGGTTGTTTGTCTCAAGTATCGACGTTTGTCTTATGTATCTGCAAAGTCACACCAGGAACGCGTGCTTTATACAGGCCCACACAAACGTCGCAGTGTTACCGTCCTGATCAAATCCCGTGGCTCTATGGCGTTGTTGGCCGTAAGCTGCCACTCCGGTCATCTGGTAGATTAATCTGCAAAAGGCTACCCCTTTCCTGATTGATCTAAATCATCGAAGCGATCGCCCATGCCAACCCCCTTTCACAAAGCAAGGCTGCTGTGCAGGGATGCCGGAGAATACCATCAGAGCACTGAACACTGCTGCTTCGTGCATCAGTCACTTCATTGTGCCCATTAGTCGCTGAATAAGGGCAATATTCAGAGTCAATCAGACAGGAACCGCTGTTGAGCAGCCGTTGAATCAGGCAGCTTGAACCAGGCTGATGCCTGCAGGAAACCTGACCGAAGCGACTCCCTAACGGCCCTACCATAGTATTGCTCAATGACCATGAGAGCTCACCTCCAGAACTCAAAGCTTCATAGTGTGGCACAGAGGCTTCTATCACCGCCCTAGAGCCTTAGGCGTATAAAGCACCAACGGGTGTGAAACGGTAGCCCTATCCAACCTGAGCTGAATTCGGGAACCTGATCTGAGTTTGGGATCACGGAGACATCAGTGCCCATGTGTTCCTCCTGGGCGTGTGTTCTGGTTAGGGGCTGTCATCAAGCATTGATTCAGTTGTCGCTTTGCCTCCCGAAGGGTAGAACATTGCTCATTCAAGCGGGCATGCCTACCTTTTTCAAGGTGTCTCTTTTAAGCAGAGTGTAAGTAGTGTTTGCCCCACAATAATCTATGCCTGGCTGATGGCCAGCGAACGTCAGTAAAGCAACTAGAGTATTGTTTAAAACAAAACATTAATTCTTTCAGGGTTACACAGATACGAAGCAATAATGTACTTGAACTTGTCTACTAAAAATTACAGATCAAGAAGATTTTGCATAACTCTAGATACCTCTAGGCTCGATGTACCCAAATGGCATTAATGGGTTTCAATCTAGAGTTCAAACGCAGCAGATTGAAGACTGAGTGCAGGGACACTGCCATTCCTGGATCATTTTTACAACCGCTCTACAACGTTCATACTTTCTTTAAATGGGCGGCTTTGGCAGTCTTGCCTAAACAGATTGGCTGAGAATTAGGACGTGTTCATACACTTAAAAACTGCCGAAATAAAAACCTCTGAAATAAAATTTCTGAAATAAAATGGTGGATAATTTATGTTAATTGATATTCGTAATTTGCCGAATGGAGAAGCGATCGACACGGATGTTTGCATTGTGGGTGCGGGGGCAGCCGGGCTGACGCTGGCCCATGAGTTTGTTGGTCAGAGTTTTCGCGTTTGTCTCTTAGAGACGGGTGGGCTAGAGCCAGATAATGAAATTCAATCGCTCAGTGCGGGAGAAAGCGTTGGTGATACCTATAACGGTGTGGAGGTATTGCGTCGCCGTCAAGTGGGAGGCATGGCTAATGAATGGTCAATTGAACTTAGTCCAACCCAACGAGGCTTGCGCTACACCCCTTTAGATGAAGTTGATTTTGAACAACGAGATTGGTTGCCTTACAGCGGTTGGCCTTTTGATCTAGCCCACTTGAAGCCATTCTATGAACGGGCGCAGAAAGTCTGTAAAATTGGCCCCTTTGCTTATGATGCCGCAGCATGGGAAGACGCTGAGACGCGAAGGTTGCCATTTGTTGGCGATCGCATTTATACCAACATCTTTCAATTTGGCTACAACACCGTTTTTACGCAAGACTACCGCAATGAAGTCATTGACTCCAAAAATATCACCTTGTGTCTTTATGCCAATGCGATAGAGCTTGAAACCAACGAGACGGCTCAGACCGTAACACGTGTGCGAGTGGCCTGTCTATCTGGTAAACAGGCTTTAATTACCGCTAAGGTTGTCATCTTAGCCAACGGCGGTATTGAAAGCGCCCGGTTGCTACTGCTATCCAATCAAACTCAGAAGGCTGGCTTGGGTAATCAAAATGATGTGGTTGGACGATTTTTTATGGATCATCCACTGGTCTGCACCGGGGAATTCATTCCGGCAGATCGTCAACTCTTCAACAAAACCGCCCTGTACGATCGGCGCTCGGTGAACAACACTCAAGTCATGGCGAAACTGTCACTTACCAGCGCAACAATGCGTCAAGAGCAAGTACTAAATCTTAGTGGGATGCTATTTCCTCGGTATCCGCTGTATCAACTTAAGGCGGCTCGTTCATTAAAGAAACTGTTCATGACGCAGTACAAGCATCTCATGCGTAGCTCTGGTTCAGAGGGGGTTAACGCCTTGAAGCAACTGACCGAAGCCGCGAAACAAGGTAAAGCGCCCAGCAATTTATTCGAACAGGTTTACAATGTTGGCGCTGGTCTTGGTGATATTACGCTGGCGGCCTACCGAAAGTTTGTTGTTGATCCGCTGCGTCCCAATATTCCCGCTGATTTAGCGCGTTGTGGCTGGTCAGAGTGGCAACAGAAAGAACGAAAATTTGGCTACTTCGAGGTTTGGAGTCAAACGGATCAAACACCCGATCCAGACAATCGGTTGACCCTAAGTGATGAACGCGATCGGCTAGGTTGCCGTAAAGCCAAATTACATTGGTATTGGCGTGAGCTGGATCAGCATTATGTCAAGAAAGCACAGGACATTATGGCAGACGAAATTGCTCGTTCTGGGCTAGGCCAGTTGAATGTTTACCGGGATGGAGAAAAGCCCTTCCTTGTAAGCCCGACAACGCATCATCACATGGGTGCAACCCGCATGCATAGTGACCCTAAGCAGGGCGTCGTGGATGAAAATTGTAAGGTCCACGGCGTGTCAAATCTATTCATCGCTAGTAGTTCAGTGTTTCCAACCGGTGGATATGCAAATCCAACGTTAACCATTGTTGCTCTTGCCATTCGGGTCGCCGATCGTGTCAAAGCCATCATGACCTAAGCCTAAACATCGACGGCGTCCTCCCTATTCGACGACAAAGGAGGTGCCTCAAGCTAAGACATTTATCTGCACGCACAGCCAGTATCTGTACGCACAGCCAAACTAAATAATGGCTGAGAGTGGCATGGTTGAGTACAACCTGGCATACCCAGCAAATGGCTACTCTCGATTTAAGGCTCTGACTTAATTCTCTAAAACTGCCTTTGAAAGCTAGTTTTGGAGGATGGACACATCCCGACTCGAACGGGAGACCCCCACGATGTCAACGTGGTGCTCTAACCAACTGAGCTATGCGTCCGAACACGGCATATGAATATAGCATATAACGTCTTGTGTCATAAATCTTGTGTCATAAAGTGTATGTGCTTTTCTCAACAGTTTGCAGAAGCTTGGGAGGCCGCTACCTGGAGGATACGGTAGCTACTGCCACGATCGACGCTCAAAGAGGACTTCAAAACGTTACGCTCCTTAACCATTCGCGGAGTAACCGTTAAACTTCGTTGCGAATTTAGGGGGCAAAAAAGCCAACATGTTACGTTCGTAACGTTGGTTTACGATGCAGTGTCGAGAAGGAGAACGCTCTTGAATTCGCCTTTACCTCAGTCCTCAAATCTTTGCCGGGAAGATTTCAGCGAGTACGTTGCCCACCTCCAGCTTCATATGGCGCTTCAAGCCCGCAATCTAGTTCCCACGTTGACCAAAACTGGCGATAGCCGTGAGCAAATGTTGCATCAGACGCAGGCAACGTTTGAAAAATTAGTTTCTCGTCAGACTCTCTAAGCGGCTGTACCGCTTGGTTGTCTGGTTTCTATGCTTTATAAGCCATTGTGTGATCAGAGCCTTAATAAAGGCTCTGTTTTTTTGACGTTTTGTAGAAAGCAGGAAGCTTACGTTTGCGTGGAGGCGATCGCAGCGTAGCAATCTGCTTAAGAGTTCTTCATCATAGGAAAGAGTGTCAGGAAAGAGGGATCGCTGGTCTCATTGCCTGCTGTCTAGCCAATGTTGTTGCTGCAACACGCGCTGATAGTTGCACGGGACGGCCCTCAAAAGCCGCACGAATCTGTTTGATAGAGGAAAGCCGTTTTGAAAATCTTCAGTACTCTCGAACCAGTGGTACGGCAAAAGCTACTGCTGTTGTTTGGAGTTGGCTTATTGTTTTGGGCCAGTCTTGCGACGTTGCTGCCTACACTACCCCTGTATGTTCGAGATATTGGCGGCGCAACGTATCAGGTTGGCATTGTCATGGGTGCGTTTGCAGTTGGGCTTCTGTTGTTTCGTCCGTGGCTGGGGCAATTAGCCGATCGTCGGGGTCGTCGGGTGGTTCTGCTGCTTGGTCTGGCAGCAGTGGCGATCGCGCCGTTAGGCTACCTGGCAACCCAATCGATTCCACTACTCATTCTTGTGCGGGCCTTCCACGGACTGAGCATTGCTGCGTTTACCACGGCCTACAGCACGCTGACGGTTGATTTGTCACCTCCTGCCAATCGAGGAGAGGTGATTGGCTACATGAGCCTGGTCAATCCGATTGGGGTTGCGGTTGGGCCTGCGATCGGAGGCTTTTTGCAAGCGTGGGCAGGCTATGCTCCCCTGTTTTTGTTATCAGCAGGGTTAGGCTTTATCGGGTTCGTAGGAGCACTCTGGCTGCAAGCCCCTGCGACGATCGTGCCATCAACCCCAGCCTCTGACCAACCATCATTTTGGCGGCTATTGTTCACCCCACGCTTACGCACACCCACGCTAGCGCTGCTGTTAGTCGGGCTGGCCTTTGGGGTTTTAAGTACGTTTGTGCCGCTGTTCATTCAGGAGGCTAACGTTCCCCTCAATGCGGGACTTTTTTATACGATGGCGGCTTTAGCAAGTTTCAGCGTCCGTCTGTTAACGGGTCGTGCGTCTGATCGCTATGGTCGAGGGCGATTTATTACGCTGGGACTGTTGCTTTATGCCCTGACAATGCTGCTTCTCTGGTCTGCTCACAGCGCAAGTGCGTTTCTGCTCGCAGGCTTTCTCGAAGGCAGTGGTACAGGTATCTTTCTGCCATTGATGATTGCGCTAGTGGCCGATCGCGCTGAGGCGCACGAACGCGGACGCGTCTTTTCACTCTGTGTGGGTGGGTTTGATCTGGGCATTGCGATCGCAGGACCCGTGTTGGGCTATTTTGCTGAATACATCGGCTACCGAGGCATCTTTGGGTTGGCCTGTGGTGTGTCATTTCTCTCGGTGCTTGTTTTTGTCACTCAATGCAATAAGACGCTGGCTCACTCGCTCCGGTTTGCCTTGGGGGAAGGCCGAGATCTCTATGCTTTACCCTACGAAACCAGCCGCTAGAGGGAATGCTATCGGTTCGAAAGAGATCTAAAGACCTCCCATGTCGCACTGTAAATGATTACAACATGGGAGGCCAGAGCATAGCGTCACAAAAACCAGAGCACAGCGAGACTATAGCTACCGCCAGTTTTATTAGGACGTAGACTGGTGATAGTAGGGATTGGAGCAGCAGGGATGGCAAGAGCTTATAGTTACGACTTGCGTCAGAAGGTGATGCAAGCGATCGAACTCGATGGCATGAAAAAAAGTGAAGCCAGCGCGATCTTCAACATCAGTCGTAACACGATCAACCTGTGGTGCCAACGCAAAGCGGCAACGGGAGATGTCCAGGTCAAACCGCGGTCAAAGTCGAACCCGAAACGGAAAATCACTGATTGGGAGGCGTTTCGAGCGTTTGCCAAAGCGCATGAAGATAAAACTCAGGCAGAGATGGCGCAGTTATGGGGCGGGGACATCAGTAGTCGCACGCTTTCACGAGCGCTGCAAACGCTTGGGTTGACGCGAAAAAAAAGACCTATGGGTACGGGGAACGAGACGCAGCCAAACGGGAGCAATTCCAGCAAGCCTTAGGCGACCCGAAAGCGCCGCATCTGGTGTACGTCGATGAATCTGGGATGGATGAGCGTGATGACTACGAGTATCGTTGGGCTCCAGCAGGCGAACGCGTCTATGGTCTCAAATCAGGTCGTCGTCACGGTCGGGTCAACATGATTGCCGGGTACCGCAACGGTCAACTGATTGCACCGTTCACCATCGAAGGCGCATGCAATCGCACGGTCTTTGAAATCTGGTTGGAAACCTGTCTAATGCCAGTGCTGCAACCGGGTGAGTGGGTGATTTTGGATAATGCGACCTTCCACCACGGTGGACGCATTGCCGAACTAATCGAAGCCAAAGGGGCGCAAGTGGTCTACTTGCCACCGTATTCACCTGATCTCAATCGGATTGAAAAGTGTTGGGCCTGGTTGAAAAGTCGCATTCGGAAACAGCGCCGCCATGCGACTACCTTGCGTGAGGCGATGGAGTCAGTTTTGAGGGATGCTGCGTCCTAACTCTTATGGCGACAGCTATAGAAATCAGCCAATGGTTTTGGCACTCGTATAACGCTCAGGAAATACAGGGTAGATGTAGTTCTGCCCGTAGCGGCTATCCCAGGTGCTGCACTGAGAGTAGTCGTAATTGTTAAACCAGATTTCAACCTGCGTCGCGTTTTGTGGCACATCAAGCTCAAAAGGCACGCTCTTGAGCCATCCCTGGTTACCCATCACACTGACACGACGTTCTATTTCTGCAGCATCCTCCAACATCTGAGTCAAATGGCCTTCGTGCACTTGCCCATCGGAATCAAACTTGATAAAGACTTTGATGCCCCAACCGGGGAAGTTCAGTGGACCATCGCTACGGCAAGCGGGCAAACGGCTGGGCTCATAGTCAATCACGAGTTTGCTGCCCTGGTAAATCGGTGCTGAGAGCGATTCACGCCAACCAGCTTCAAATTTAAGAACGCTCTTGGTCTGGGTCTTACCAGGTTTCTGTAAGGTAAACATGCACAATGCTCCAAAAAATAAGGGGGCTTACTTTCAACGCAGGGCGATCGCACGAAAAACAGTCAAAGCTTGTGTTGTTCCAGACCCTGAATCGGTCGTGTTCTGGAAAGCGCAGGCTCTGTGCTTGTTTTATGCGTTGCCAAAGAAAACTTCACAGCCAACCGATCCATTCCGGAGAAGCGCCGTGATAAAAGTTTCGAGAAGAAATAATAGTCAGGAATCGCTAACCGTTGACTTGCAACTGTTTTGTATTCGCATTCGCCGTAGCCAACACGCTGCATCCGCTACCCGTACTTACAGACTCTATGGCTTACCCAAGCAATCGCCGCTGTAAAAGGGGTAATGGGTTAAGGGGGTGAGCGCGATCGCTAGAGCAATGAATCATCTTCATCATGGCGATCGACGTTGAGGGGATCAGCCGCAAACGCATCGGTGTCTAAACTGGTTTCCACGGCATCCAATCGATGAATTTGAATTTGATGCAAACGCGGCCCCTCAGCCGAAATAATCGTAAATTCGAGATCGCCGTAGCGTAAGGTTTCTCCAGGCTGAGGAATTTTTTGCAACTGGAACAAAAGAAAACCACCCAGCGTTTGATAGTCATCCGTCAACGGCAAATCAAGCGTGAGTGCCTCATTGACTTCTTCAAGATCCATTTGTGCTTGCACGAGAAACGTTTGCTCATTCAGGATTTGAATGCTCATCGCATTATTACTGGCAAGTTCTACTGTGTCACCCAGAATTTCGGCAATCAGATCCTCGATCGTCACCAGACCAGCCGTGCCGCCATACTCATCCACGACCATCACCATGCTCTGTCGCGATCGTTGCATGAGAGGAAGCAGTTCACTCAACAGCATGTATTCCGGCACGAACCGCGCAGGGCGTAACCAATCCTGAATCGGGCGGTTCAAATTGACTGGTTCCTGTGCCAGTGGTTCCGCTAACTCTTGAAAATGAATCAGCCCCCGCACGTCGTCCAGCGACTCACCAACGACCGGATAGCGCGAATGGCCCGTCTGAGCCACTTCCTCTAGCAGTAGCTTAAAGGTGGCATCGTAAGGGATCGCGGTAATACTGGTGCGCGGTACCATCACCTCGCCTGCAGAGACATCGCCAAACTCAAAGACGTTGCTGAGCAACTGCCGTTCTTCGGCTTCTAGCCCGGTAGACTCGCTGGAGGTTGCAATGATGAGCTGTAGTTCTTCGGGTGTTACCTGATTTGACCATCCTTGCCCGGTGTACTGGATGCCACCTAGTCGCAGTAGCAATCGGGTTGATTGGTTCAAAACCCAGATGAAGGGGTGAAAGAATTGGGCGATCGCCAGACTCGGCGCAGCTAAAAAACGTGCGAGCTGTTCAGCATAAAGCAGCGCGACTGATTTTGGGCAGAGTTCACCCAGCACAATTTGCAGATAGGCGATCAGCAGAAAGGTTGTGGGGATCGCGACTGAATGCGTCAATACTTGCAGAGAAGCGTCTGGTAGGGGTAGCTGGCTTAACCAGTGAGCGACCAGACCTGCCATAGCGCTTTCCCCGATCCAACCGAGCGCCAAACTGGAAAGTGTAATACCCAGTTGAGTCGTAGACAGTAGCCGATCGATGCCCTGTTGGAGGTTTTGCACCGTGCGCGCTTGCACATCTCCGGCATCAACGAGTTGGTTAATGCGCGATCGCCGCACCGAAACCATTGAAAACTCGGCGGCAACAAAAAAAGCATTAATGGCAATGAGCAACATCACCGAGAGAATGCGTGTGAGGATGGCTGCCCCTGAGAGTGCGGTAGTCGATGGGTCGATCAGCCCCAGATCAACAACAAAGCAAACTGGCAACCAGCCCATCATGTACACCACGATCGCAAAGGCTCTCCTGTAGAAGAATGAAGCGAGAATCCTCTACTGGGCAAGGGGAATGTTCGACACCTGTAGCTGAAGCCGCTTGTCTGGGTAATCAGTCAGGGATAGAGAAAGTTTTTGGACCCCATCCAACAGGTTCGCTGGAATGCTAATGGTACCAGCAAACGTGCCGCTAGACGCTGGCAACTCTACAGGCAGACCGTCTGTGCTTGCTTTGAGTGTCCGCCCCTGCTCATCCGTTACATTCAAGGCATCGTAGAGAAACCGGACTGGCTGCTTACCGCTATTACGCAAACTGACCGCTAAAACCACAGACTCGCCTTGCTTCCGTACCGACTTGACTTCCAGCGCCACATCTTGACTGGTCGCCGTCATGGGAAGCTGGTTTTTTGCCGACTCCGTTGTCGCCGCTTTTGTGCTGGCAGCCGGACTGGGGGTTGCGTCTTTAACGGTGCCGCCATTCATACGCGCTTTGACGTTGGCAATAATGGTCTCTTCTGGCAGAACGGCTAACTCTTCACGTCGCGTCGTTCCCTGCCGTCCAGCCTTACTGTTGGTTGGGCGGGTGTCGGGTTGGGTGATGCCTTTCAGTGCTTCTCGCCCTAGCGAAGACCCCCAGGACGCACTGACCAAGCCAGCTACAACCATTGACACCAAAAGGAGCAGTGTCAGCGCTACGGTAGAGTTCAGTTTCATGGGGCGGCGTTAAGGGAAAACAAGGGGCATGAAAATAACGGAGAGATCGATCACAAGGCTTCAGTCGATCGCTCCAATTTTAACGACAGACACTTAAATTTCAGCATAAACATTTAAGTCATTGCTGATTTCAAGTTGTGAACGAAAAGACTGATCCGATCGGGTCTCCGTTCCCACGTTCCATAAAGGCCGCGAAGCGTAGAGCTTGGAAAACCGTCTCCAGTTCATGCTTGTAAGGAACCATCGCGACAAGAGCTACGCTTAGGCATTAAAAAACTAGCCACTCCATAGTGACCCTACCGTAAAGGACTACCACAAACTGTCTCTGATGAGAGGCTATGGTAGAAAATCGAGATACAATAATGGCACCCAGGGTTGGCCGAGCGGTTTAGGCAGCGAACTCATAATTCGCCTCAGGCAGGTTCGACCCCTGCACCCTGGATTTTATTGAAGTGCTTGATGGAAGGTTGCCGTGTGACTCTTTCCAATCAGTCGGTTTACCAGAGTGCGGGCACTCGTGGCTTGGTTTGCAATGGAGTGGTTGGTGTGGGAGGAGTAGACTGTACGGGTGGCAGGGTCGTGGTTAGGGGACTCTCGGTCTCAAAGGAGACTTCCCGGATTGACTGGTTGAACTGAGTCGGCAGATCGGGAGTCCGAATCACGGGGCGACTGGCCATCTGGCGCGCGAGCAAATCTTGATAAAAGTCGTAAATGGCTTTACCGTCACGAGCAATTTCGTTGTCTGGGAACGAGTTGCGTACCAAGATGCCAGGCCCAGCGAAAAAGCTCAACTGTCTCGGAATCGAGCGATTGCTAAAAAAGTCACGATCGCTTGAGAACTGCACCTGATTCAGCTGATCGGGAATGTTGTTGGGCACCCCAGTAGTTGGATTGTCAAATGTGTCTTGTGCGATCGCCGCTGAAGCAGCAATGGTGGACAATACAATGACTGCAAGTCCAACGGTTGCACTCTTATAGCCAATGCCCATAAAATCACTCCTCAGTGTTTTGATCTGTGAACGTTTGTGTTTAGGACTAAGATGCAAGACCGGGGCAATCGTTTCGCCGTGTTGGCTCAAAGCGTTTCAGCTTAAAAGCTTTTACAGCTAATTATTGTTAGCCACTTGCTCATCCGTTGATTGCAGTCTACCCAAATTTGCTTCTCAGGCTGCACCATCCTAGTCTGCAATAATTTTACTGAGTTTACGCGAATCTATGACTAAAAATAATCGATCGCTCATGGACGAGTCACGATCAATTGCCACCATTGATTTAGTTACTCTACGCCAGCAACTTTTAGATCTATTCTGTCAGGTTGCTTATCAAGAGGGAGACTTTCTCCTCACATCAGGTCAACGAGCGTCTTATTACATTAATGGTAAACAAGTAACCCTCCATCCTCAGGGTGGCCTGGCAGTAGGGCGTCTGCTGCTACCTCTATTACCTGAAGGTACGCAAGCCGTTGCCGGACTCACGTTAGGAGCCGACCCCATTGTGACGGCTGTGAGCGTGGTGGCGGCCTATGAAGGGCGATCAATTCCTGCCCTCATCATCCGCAAGGAAGCGAAAGGGCACGGCACTCGTGCCTATATTGAAGGCCCTAGCCTACCCGAAGGTAGTGCTGTGACGGTGCTAGAAGATGTGGTGACAACGGGACAGTCTGCCCTGAAAGCGGTAGAACGGTTGCAACAGGCAGGTTATCAAGTAAACGGGGTGATTTCGCTGGTCGATCGCCTCCAAGGTGGAGCCGCACTTTATGAGCAGCATGGCCTACCCTTTCAAGCGTTGTTTGCCATTACAGAAATCCAACAGCGAGCAGCAGTGTTGCGGACTGAGGAAGACGTGACAACTGGGTGATGACCTTCTGTATCCGGCTCTACTGGTTGAGATGCTGGACGGATGAAACGTAAGCGATGCTGCAACGCATCGCCCACGATATAACAAGCGAGTTAATCCAGTGTTGTGGTTCCGTGAGCCTCACTTACTTTAAGGAGCGTGGAAACTCAAGCGATGAATGAGTCCTTTTGGATGTTTACTCAAAGCCTTACGATTTACCGCAAGTCTCCATTGCTGATGCAAAAACGCAGCCGTCCATGGAGACAAACAGATCAGTAAAGGGCATCGATCGGTTAGATTCTGTCTTTTGTGGTGCCTCGATCGCACCCGTTGGCTGTGGTAGTGTCTTACGGAAGGCTTGGAGTTGTAAGACAGCTTGTTTTGCCAACGCGATCGTCTTTGAAGCCACTCGCATCAGCTCGGCTTCTGCTTGCCGATAGTCGGTCAGTTCAATGACATACAGATACACCAGCTTAAACGCCGGTAACGCATGGTAATTCAGTGCGAGATAGCTGCTTCCAACCGTGACTTCGATCGTGTGCTCTTTGCGCTGCCCTGCCAGAAACGCTGACACAATTTGAGGATGGTCTAGCGGCAGTATGGCCTTAGGCTCCACATTGAGCCGCTTGAGTAGCCGCATGGCAGCAGGATTGCTCCTAATCACATCACCGTCTGGGCTAAACGCCAAAATGGGGTTCGGGTTATCTCGAATGAAGGCAGCCACATGAATAATGTCTGCATCGGCATACTCTCGATGAGGCAGAAGCGGGAACGGTTTGAAGCCATTTGGCACTGACGGCAGGTTGGCAAATTGCGCCTGCCCCTCTGAGAGTGGATTCTTTTTGCTTACCATGAGATGTTAGCTCCTCAAGTTTTATAGAACGGTGGAGTCGGCCAGGGTGGGGGTGTGGTAGCCAATGCCCTGGCTTTTGCATGAGCACAGATGAGGTAATGACGTGCTGGGTTGCGCACACTAGCAGAAAAGACTGACTAAGCTGCTCAACTCAGTACCGGGAAGGTATCGATAGTAGCCACTCAGTGGTTTTACTGATTGACTAAGCGCTGACTGAGATTCCGTAACATGAGAAATCCAAGCTTTAAGTAGATGCCCTGAGTCTCACTATGCGCGACTTGTTTCTGTTTATGCGTGATAAAGAGCGGTTCGCCCTGTGAACATCGTCTTCCTGGCGTGTGATGCTTCAAGCCTTTTGCGTTGACTGAATTCACCCATCTGGGTGACTCGCATCACAATCAAAAATCGGTAATACTGCTGTTGCGTCATTTGTTCCCGTATTTTTAGCTAAATTTCCAGGTGCCACGATGCCGCTTTCGCAGGCATACCTGAAAAATCTGGGATGGATCTTCTTCACGGCTGTTCCCCAGGAGCGCTAGACTAATAAACAGTCGTTAAGTTCTACTTTCCTGACGGCTCTGCGCCCCTTCACCACTTTTTGCGGTCTATGCCAAGATCCCAACGCAACGACAATTTCATCGACAAAAGCTTTACGGTCATGGCAGACATCATTCTGAAGATTCTGCCTGCTACCAAGAAAGAGAAAGAAGCGTTTGCTTACTACCGCGACGGAATGTCTGCCCAGGGTGACGGTGAATACGCTGAAGCACTGGACAATTACTACGAAGCCCTCAAGCTAGAGGATGACGATTACGATCGCAGCTACATTCTCTACAACATCGGTCTAATCCATGCCAGCAATGGCGATCATAACCAAGCGCTGGACTACTACCATCAAGCGCTAGAGTTGAACCCCAGGATGCCTCAAGCATTGAATAACGTAGCGGTGATCTTCCACTATCAAGGCGAGATGGCAAAAGAGGCGGGGAACGACGAGGAGGCAGAAAAGTTTTATCAGCAAGCTGCCGAATACTGGAAGCGTGCCATTCGGGTTGCGCCGAACAACTACATCGAAGCTCAAAACTGGTTGAAGACAACCGGACGATCGCAGCTTGATGTGTACTTCTAGGCAGTTTTTAGTTGTTGGGTTTTAGTTTCTAGAACGAACAAGCCAACAGGGTGACTGTCTTAGCTGCCATCAGCTTCAAATACCCCTTTTTAGCCAATTGCTTCTGATAGTTCGTTATTTCAGCTATCAACTAACCACTTATCGCTAACCACTACCAATGCTCGATCGTGACCAAGTTCACAAAGTAGCTCATCTTGCCCGCCTTGAATTGACCGCAGACGAAGAAGAACGCCTGACGACTCAATTGGGCGACATCTTGGGTTATTTTGAACAGCTCAATGAATTGGATGTGACAGGTGTAGAGCCGACAACACGAGCGATCGATGTCAGCAACGTCGTGCGCCAAGATTTGTTGCAACCTTACCCTGAACGCGAAGCCATGCTTGATGCCGCACCCGATCGCGATGGTGACTTCTTCAAGGTTCCAAAGATTGTCAATGAGGACTAGTTAGAGGGCTCGATCGCGATCGCATTCTGGTCAGCAACGCTCATCGATGGCATCCAATGCTGTTGTTGAGCGTTTAGTTGCATCAGTGGTGCTTGCCTGCGCGTACAAGGTGTCTTTACGGACATTGTCATTGAGCATGGCTTCTTTGTGTGTCGTCTCATCAGTTTGAATGCAAAGCTGTCCCGTTGAGAGACGTTTGAGGGAAGCCGCTCTACAGTGTCTACACCTCTCCTGTAATACCCTCTGAAGCGTCTTCTTGCCCCAACGTCTAAAGTTGGGGACGAGTCCGATCGACTCAAAGTCCTTGAGAACAGGAAAGTTGAAGGGGCAGAAGCCTCCAATGCAAAACAGAAGTCTTATGCAAAACAGAAGTCTTCTGTCTATCCCGTAGACCATTTGCAGGAAGATTCTTTGATGGCTGATCGATTGTTTTCCGTAATCTTACAGAGGCTTTATGCAGTTTCATAAAACATTTACAGCAAAATTACGGATCTCGCCATTATTCTGAGAATGAATAGTCGAGCCCCTATGTGATCCTTTTATGAAACCTCTACACGCCGCGATCGTTGCTTCCATTGTGTTTGCCTCAGTGACCATCCCTGCCCTCCAAGCAAAAGCTGACGATGATGTACGGAGTGAAGCCTGGAAGAAAGGCCACGATGCTGGCGTTGAGGTTGCAACGAAATGTAATCCAAACAATCCTCCTACAGACGTTTCGTTGTGTCAGTTGAATAATCCCTATAAGCTTGAGCCCGAAGACGCTGGTGACGAAGCTAAAGCGCTCAACAACGCTGATTTCATTGCTGGTTTCATTGCTGGCAAATCAGACGCTAACAAGTAGATAAATGGCCAGTAGTGGCGGCTAGGCGGGGGTATTGCTTTCCACCAGTTGTAACTCCTACTTAGCGGTGGTTCGCTTTCATCACCAGGAGAATGTGATGTAGCAGTTCTGTCATGGGCAAAGATGCGGGCAGAATTGTTGCGGCAAGTTGCTGAAGCACTTCCGGCAACGGCGCGACCGCGGTTGATTCCGTAGTCTTATAGTATTCACGGTGATCAAGCACAAGGATTGGTGGTCGCTTCCGTAGCTGTTGCAATGATGACAGCATGGGCATTGTGTATGATTGGGCGATCGTATCCGTCCAACAAATAATCAACACATCGACGCTATGCGATTCCAATTGTTGGAGTACTTCTTGCCAGCAGCGGCCAACTGAACTGCGTAGATCTGCGGTTTGCAGGTATTGAGTGAGCGCCTGCAACCACTCCCTTTCCATCGGAAAGTCATTCAAAACCCGACTTGATGATGAATCAGATGAGGGGTGCGCCTCTAAGGACATCGGTAGCACCGGGGCATCGATTGCCAGCACTAAAGGTCTCCAGGCATAGCCAGCCGCGATTTGAATCGCTTGCAGGAGGGCTGAAGTTTCCGCTGGTTCGATCGTACATGGATCCCCAGACGGAGAAAGGCAAGGAAAGACCAGCAAGCCTTGTGTCTGGTTTGCAACCTGGGATGTAGTCTGGTCGATCGTCACAAGTGGTAACGAGGCGAGAAAAATGTGTTGACAATAAAGTCGAAAATATAGCTCTGCATCGGCTAGAACACCATCCAACAAGACCACATTTGGCTTCCATACTCTCGCCAGCAGTTCCGCCTGTTCAAGATCGTCTGCCTCCAGAATACGGTATTGACATGAGTGCAGCATCGCATCCAGATCAGCAGAGACAAGGGGTTGTTGCTGGCTTGCCCGGTCACCGGGGCTAAGTCGTAAAACGGTCAGAATACTTGCAGGATGGACGCTTCGTTTTACTTCCTGGCGATCGAGCACCAACTGCTGGAGGCATTTTTGCAGCCTTTTGGGCTGGATAGGTAGACTCAGCAAGTGATCTGCCTGGCGTTGATGCGCTTGTTCTTCATCAACTTTGGTTGCCATGATGACGACTGGAATATGCTGGGTTTCAGCACTCGCTTTCAGCAGCGTTAAGACATCCCAACCAGACAACAACGGTAGCACCGGATTCAGAAAAATAATACACGGTTGTAAACGACGTGCCTTTTCCAACGCTTCCGTACCTGAGCGCGCAATTACCACGCGGTAGCCTAACCCCGTTAGTTCATCTGAGAGCATTTCAATAAACTGCGGCACTGCTTCCACGATTAAAACTAACTGGCTGCGTTGAGAGGCAGAAACCCCCACAGCATAATCACCCGTTGAGACCACTGGTGATGCACCTGATGCCGTATGCGTCGATTGTTCAGGTTCGTTGCGCGATCGTGCTGCTTTACTCCTTTCCGACGCAAGCAGCGGCGGTATCGTTTCAGAAAGAGGCTTTGGCAAATTGTGGGTAGTGTGTGAGTTAGGAGGCAGCAAAATTGTAAACTGACTACCCTCTCCTTCTTTGGAGATAAACGTGACATCGCCACCATGCAATCGTGCCAACCGTTGCGTCAAGACTAATCCCAAGCCTGTACCTTCAAACCGTCGTGTTAAAGGGTTCTCTAGCTGTTGAAATTTCTGAAAAATGAGATGTTGTTTTTCGGCTGGAATGCCAATGCCTGTATCCCAAACGGTGAGAGCAATCCAGCCCCCCCAATGGCCAACCTTGAGACCGATCGCATCGGTGGGCTCTGTGAACTTGATCGCGTTGGAGAGTAAATGAACCAGCATCTGACGTAAGCGCTGCTCATCAGCCATCAATAGCTCTAAACCAGGTTCTAATGTCAGCGAGAACGTAGGTTGGGCTGGCGCTAATTCAGTTCCAGTGCGGCCACCTTCCTGCAGTTGCAGTTGTTGCGCTTGCTCAAACGCGCGTTGGCAGACGGCGGCAAGATCAACAGGTGCTAAAACCAGTTGAAGCTGCCCGGTTTCCATACGGGTCAAATCGAGAATGTCGTTCACTACGGCCATTAAGTGTCGACCACTCTGGTAGATCAACTGTGCATAGTGAACCTGGCGTGGATTTAAGGCACCCAGCGTTTGGTCTTTTAATAAACTAGATAATCCCAGGACGGCTGTGAGAGGGGTACGCAACTCGTGACTGATGCAAGCCAAAAATTCGTCCTTCAGCCGATTTAACTGAATCAAATCTGCATTTTTAGCCGTGAGTTCTCTGGCAAGCTGCTGTTGCTCGGTCACATCTTGCGCCAGAATGAGCCAAAGTTCTTCAGATGCTGCATCTGAATCGTTAAATGTGCTTTCGAGTGGTCGATCGATAGACTGCTCAGATTCAGCTCGCTTGTAGGTGCTGGTTTTCGGTGCCGTAGGAGCATCGCCCTGCAGGGTGGAGAGCAGCGCCGCCAGTCGAAATAACTGAGAGGGAGCGGTTGGCGTTTGGATCAACGGAGTCTCTAAGGATCGTGCACGATCGCCCAGATTCAACGCTGCCTGAGATGACAGTTGTCCCAGTGGAATGCGCACAAACTGTAAAATTTGTTCCTGCCCATCTTTGAGTGGGCACACACAGATACAGGTGCCCGGCTTTGATCCCAGTTGACACGAACCGCCTGCCGAGGAAGCTGATGGCATTGCGCCAAAACCATCCTCTAAGCCGACCTGACCAAAGTCCTGCGTTTCTAAGTTGGCCGCCTCAGGCTGCGGTTTCAATTCGACCGGGGCTGCTCGCGGTTGTCCTGTCCATCGGTCATAGGGGGCAATGTCAGGAGGCGACGGTTCTAGTGGTGCCCACGCCCGTCGATCGGACGGCTGCCCTTCCAGAGCGGAAGGTTCAGTCAGCGGCAATTCTAGCAACGTAGCAGCTTCCTGCCGGAGCCAGACGGGATCCAGTAATTCACTGATTTGAGTGCGCCAGATAGCGTTTTGCGCTAGTACCCGCCCATCACCAGTTTGCAGCATCACCGGCAACGGTAGATACTCGATTAGCTCCTGTAGCAATGGGTTTAAGAGCGTAGCTGCCGGGGAAACGGTGATTGCTGGTGCAGGATCTGTGGGTGGGGGGAGCACCGTTGAGTGCGCGGTTAAAACCTGCAACAAGCGGGAGTTATTAAGCAGACCTAAAAAACGGCCTTCCGTGTCCATCAGGGCATAGCTGGCGCGAGGGTGTTGCTGAAGGCGTGGTAAGAACGCATCAAGCGCCAAATCAGCCTCGACGCTCACAAGTGGTTCGACGATGGATGGGGTAATATCTTGTAGTCGTAAACTAGCGACTGATTCCTGCGGTTCAACCTGGGAGGCGGATCGTGGCCCCACCAGCCCTGTTGCCACCAAATGTTGGAGGAGATGTTCTGCACTGACCCACCCGATCGCATGATGCTCTGAATCGACTAAGACGACTCGATCGTGCGCCTCAGCGATGACTGCCGTACCTGTTCCTGGTTCCAGGCTTGCTAATACTTCTGCCAGCCGTGCATCTGCCGCACAACACGGTACAAACTGAACAAAAGCGTGAAGACGAGGAATGCTGAAGACCATAGAACACTTGCCTGAGAGAACAGTGATACAAAGCAGGCAACGCTAGGCAAGGCAATTGCCAATCGATGCAAGGGCTTAGCAACAACTCCGACAGTTGGCAAACGAGACAACGCGACAGAGAACCCAACACCTCAGCGAGCTAGCATGCAAGGGCTTGAATGACAACGAAGATATAGAAGCAGTCGGCGATTCTAAATCCAGGCGTTGAAATGCAGGCGTCGGTCGTCCGCTGGCAATATTACTTAATTATGACGCTGGATCAGGCTGGCTTAATCAGCGCTGGTCAGTTTGTAACTATAATTAATTGAGTGCTAGAGTCTTAATAAAAATTAAAGCTTTTAAGTGCGCTTCCAGTAGACGCTTGAAGTCTATAGAGCAATGAATGTTGTTTCATTTTAATGTCAGGTTTTAGACCGTTTTGAACCACACTTCGTCTAACTTGCAACGTTCTAAGCTCTCGATCGGTATTTTCCTCGAGTCTGAACCACTGACTCAGGCGCTCTCGCATTGGCTTGATCACGATCGCCATCTCATCACCTTTTTACAATCAAGTGATGAGTTTTTTGCCTTCGTAGACCAGGAGAAGCACAGCCTTGACTGTCTTATTTTGCATGGAAACACAACGCTGCCCCACCTTGCCCATCAGCTACACGGGCAGGCAACGCTGCTCCCGGCAGTGATTGTGACAACAGAAACCCGCTTATCCTCCACACAACAGGCAGCAGAACAGTCATCGGAGCATGACGCGGTACACACATCAGATGCACCAAGCATTAGCAAAGCGGTGGATCAACTGGGACTGGCGTTTGCTTATCACACAGCAGAAGTATGGATTACCTCCGGTCAATTTGAAGCCATCAGTGACTACATTGAGCGCGCGATCGATCAATTCCTCCACCTTTCACCGACGTGTCGCTTGAGCAACACCTTGTCAACAGTTGATTTGTCCACTGACTTAAGTGCTCAAAACTTCTTGATGCTGCAACAGCGGCGGTTGTCAGAAAAACTCAAGGAACGGCTCGGTTATCTCAGCGTTTACTACAAGCGGAATCCACGCAATTTTTTCCGCTACATGTCGGTAGACCAGCAGCAGGAGACCTTAGAACAACTCCGTCAGGAGTATCGTGAAATCGTTTTGCATTACTTTACGGAAGACGAGACGCTCAATCAGCGTATTGATGAGTTTGTCAACTCTGCCTTTTTTGCCGATATTGCTACAGCCCAGGTCGTCGAAATCCACATGGATTTGATGGATGAGTTTGCCAAACAGCTAAAATTAGAGGGGCGTAGTGATGAAATTCTGTTAGATTACCGTCTCACGCTCATCGACACAATTGCGCACTTGTGTGAAATGTATCGGCGCTCGGTTCCAAGAGAAGCTTGAGAGCAATCTACGAAACGGACTCTAAGTAGCTATCTCTTTAGGGACGATCGCACTAAAATGATGAAGCAATCAGCCCAGGCTTTCACGCTTATTGAACCTTGTCTATGAGTTCCCTTAAAAAGACTTACATTCTCAAGCTGTATGTTGCTGGAAATACACCAAGCTCAATTCGTGCGTTGAAAGTACTAAATGACATTCTTGAGAAAGATTTTCAGGGTGTTTATGCACTTAAAGTGATTGATGTCTTGAAAAATCCTCAGCTTGCTGAGGAAGACAAAATCCTTGCTACGCCAACATTGTCTAAAATTTTGCCGCCGCCTGTACGAAAGATTATTGGTGACCTGTCCGATCGTGAAAAAGTCCTGATTGGTCTCGATCTCCTTTACGAAGAGCTACGAGACGATGGTTTTGAATTGCCAGAGTAACCAATCAATCCGCTTGTAGACCTGATGCTATAAGTAGCAAATCGGCAGGTCAAATTTATCGATTGTCTTTAACCACCTTCCTATGAACCAACTGAGCCAAAGTTCACCAAACGGCGAACAAAACATACCCGGAGTGCAAAAAATTCGCACCATGATTGAAGGGTTTGACGACATTAGCCACGGTGGGCTACCCACAGGTCGGACTACTTTAATCAGTGGCACATCAGGAACAGGCAAAACACTATTAGCGATTCAATTTCTGTATCACAGTATTGTTGATTTTGATGAGTCGGGTATTTTTGTCACCTTTGAAGAATCTCCAGCTGATATCATTAAAAATGCCTTTAGTTTTGGATGGGATCTACAGAAGTTTATTAACGAAGGGAAACTTTTTATTCTCGATGCCTCTCCTGATCCAGAAGGTCAAGATATTGCAGGCAATTTTGATTTATCGGCGTTAATCGAGCGGATTCAGTATGCCATTCGTAAATACAAAGCAAAGCGGGTGTCGATCGACTCTGTAACAGCCGTCTTTCAACAATATGATTCGGCTGGCGTTGTCCGTCGTGAAATCTTTCGCCTGGTTGCTCGTCTGAAGCAAGTTGGCGCTACAACGTTGATGACTACAGAACGGGTCGAAGAATATGGGCCTGTCGCTCGTTTTGGGGTAGAAGAATTTGTTTCCGATAATGTGGTGATTATTCGCAACGTTTTGGAAGGAGAACGACGTCGGCGAACGATCGAAATTCTCAAACTGCGCGGTACCACTCACATGAAGGGCGAGTATCCGTTCACCATTACGAACAATGGCATTAATATCTTCCCGTTAGGAGCGATGCGTTTGACTCAGCGATCGTCTAATGTGCGCGTCTCATCCGGAGTTAAAACATTGGATGAAATGTGTGGCGGCGGCTTCTTTAAAGACTCCATCATTTTAGCGACCGGTGCTACGGGTACAGGCAAAACGATGATGGTCAGCAAGTTTTTACAAGATGCGTGCCAACGGGGCGATCGCGCTATTTTGTTTGCCTATGAAGAGTCGCGGGCGCAGTTGTCTCGTAACGCCTATTCCTGGGGGATCGACTTTGAAGAACTGGAGCAAAAAGGCGTCTTGAGAATTATTTGCGCCTATCCCGAATCGGCAGGCTTAGAAGACCATTTGCAGATCATTAAAACCGAAATTGCTGAATTCAAACCGTCTCGGATTGCGATCGACTCACTGTCTGCGCTCGCGCGTGGGGTGAGCAACAACGCCTTTCGTCAGTTTGTCATTGGCGTGACGGGCTTTGCCAAACAAGAAGAAATTACGGGCTTTTTCACCAACACATCAGATCAATTTATGGGATCGCACTCGATTACCGACTCCCATATTTCGACGATTACTGACACGATTTTAATGCTCCAATACGTTGAAATTCGAGGTGAAATGGCACGAGCCATTAACGTCTTTAAAATGCGTGGCTCCTGGCATGATAAAGGCATTCGTGAATACACCATCAGCGAACGTGGCCCCGAAATCAAAGACTCCTTCCGCAATTTTGAACGTATCATTAGCGGTTCACCAACCCGTATTTCAGTGGATGAAAAGAGCGAACTTTCGCGTATTGTCAAAGCGGTGCAGCCTAAAGATGAAGGATAAAAAGAATTTTGTTCTAAACCATAAGTGATACATGAGTGATCGCAATCCAAGTGCTTTGAGGGATCATTTCATACCTTCAGAAAGCCATCGTTAGCATTGGTCGTTCGCTTCATTGCTAACCATAAACAGCCCAGTAGGTGTTGCAATGCAAGCCGGTCAAACGATTCACCTCAACTCTCCTAACGCAATGCCCTCTCGCTTATGTCTCCAGAAGTGGTCGAAATTCTCTCCGCAGAAGAAGTGCGTCGTACAGTAACACGACTGGCATCACAAGTTGTAGAGCGATCGGATCTCTCCAAGCTTGTCCTCCTGGGTATCTATACAAGAGGCGTCAATTTAGCAGAAATGCTGGCGCGACAGATTGAGACTCTGGAAGGCGTTGTAGTACCAGTGGGTGCGATCGACATTACCTTCTACCGCGATGACCTGGATAGCATTGGCATTCGCACCCCCGCTAAAACGCAAATCCCCTTTGACCTTTCCGGTAAAACGGTCGTGCTGGTTGATGATGTCATTTTCAAAGGGCGTACCATTCGTGCGGCACTCAACGCGGTCAATGATTACGGTCGCCCAGAGGTGATTCGACTGGTGGTGCTGGTCGATCGGGGGCACCGTGAACTTCCCATTCACCCAGATTTCACAGGCAAGCAATTGCCCACTGCCAAAGAAGAGCAGGTCAAGGTGTATCTTCAAGAGATTGATGGGCACGATGGGGTGGAGTTAATTAGGGGTTAGGGGTTAGGGGTTAGGGGTTAGATTATGAGGGCTAGCAGTGAAGTGGAGTTAATGCGGGTGTAGGAGTTAGGGTGTAGGAGAAAGGCTTAAGGATGAAGGATGAAGTCTAGAAGGAATGCATACGGCTTTAGCTTTTAGTCTTTTCTCATACCCCATCCCCTATCCCCCATCCCCTATCCCCTAATTTCATCCCCTATCAATTTCATGGAAACCCAGATTCGTAAAGCCGACCACCTTCGCATTTGCCTGGATGAAGATGTGCAATGTCGCCAGGTTACAACGGGCTTGGAGCGTTATCGGTTTACCCACTGCTGCTTGCCAGAGATCGATCGCCGTGATATCGACCTGACGACGACTTTCCTCGGTAAACGATTGAATGTACCACTTCTCATCTCATCCATGACGGGTGGTACGGATCACGCCAAAACAATTAATCAGCGTTTGGCGACGGTTGCTCAACATTATGGCTTAGCGATGGGAGTGGGTTCTCAACGAGTCGCAGTAGAGCAACCTCAGGTGTCGCTAACGTTTGCTGTGCGTGCTGTTGCACCAGATATTCCACTGTTTGCAAATTTGGGAGCGGTGCAGCTTAACTATCGCTATGGGTTAGATGAGTGCCGCCGCGCTGTAGATTTGCTTGAAGCGGATGCCCTGATTCTGCATCTGAATCCACTTCAGGAGTGTGTACAAACCAGCGGCGATACTAACTTCCGAGGCTTGCTGGACCAAATCGCTGTTTTGTGTGAAACCTTGCCTGTGCCTGTCATTGCCAAAGAAGTCGGTAATGGTATTTCAGCGGCAATGGCGGTCAAACTACTTGAAGCGGGAGTTGCCGCGATCGACGTGGCCGGGGCAGGCGGCACCTCCTGGGCACTGGTCGAAAGCGAACGTGCAGCTGATGCCCATCAGCGTCGCTTAGGCAAAACTTTTGCAGATTGGGGATTGCCTACCGCTGAATGTCTAACCGCTGTGAGAGCGATCGCCCCTAAAATCCCCCTCATTGCGTCTGGTGGGCTGCGGGATGGATTGGAAGCCGCAAAGACGATCGCCCTGGGTGCTGACCTTGCAGGCATGGCACTGCCCTTTTTGCAGGCGGCGAATGAATCAGAAGCCGCGCTTTACGAGCTAGTGGACATTCTGATTGCTGAAATGACAACCGCTATGTTTTGTACAGGCTGTGAGAATTTGGAAGCCTTGCGATCGCCCGGAATTTTGCAAAAGACTTGATTCAACCCTTCGTCAGCCAATCTCTTCGTCAAGTACCAGAGGCGATGAGATTGGCTGTTCCGGTCTCAATCTCAAACCTGACAAACGTGCTACGGTTTAACTCGCATTTAATAATCCTGTATATCGTTTCAGCTTTGAAGGTTTAGCTCTCTACAGTCATAACCCGACTCTCTGAATTTCGGTCAGAATTCAAAGAGTCAGGTTATATGTCGATTAACGTGTCAGGGAAGTGCCGTTAGTTCGGTTGCAGCGATGGTTGATGATACGACTCTAACGCGGCTGTGCCATGCTCAGAAGCGCGGATTTCACGATCGTCGATCGTTGGCTCTTTAGTGTAGACAGAGCTGAGCAACACATTGAGGACGCCGCCCTCGTCTGCTAGGCGAATCGCACGGTGGGTAATCAGTTCACCCACATTGAGAATCACATTGTCCTGCGGATCGAGAATGACGCGGGTTACTGGACGACCCAGCGCTTGTTCAATGCGCTGCTGCTTAATGGCATGAGCGCTACGGCCTTGGAGTTCTTGGGCTTTCTCCTGCAAGGTTTGCCAGAAGTTGCTCAGGTTTTCTTGCGCTAGTGTGGTGCGATCGCGGAGTTGCGATCGGCCTTCTGACCATGCCTCATCCGCCCTAGAGCGAACGGCTTCTGCGGGCGCTAACCCAACGGCATTTAACAAGGCAGCTTCTTGACCATATTGTTGGGCATCAACAATCACAGCATCAGTCACGATCTGCCCAGGAGCTGCAATGATAAAGCCATCTGCTGTTTGCACCATCTGAGAGACACGACGCCCCTTTGCCTGGTCAACCGTAGTATGTGCTGCCAATGCAGTGGCGGATTGACGAATCGCTTCAGCTGCACCTTGGGTTACATCTTGAATGCGATCGCTCGCCATCGCTGCCGTTTGCTGCAAGTTGCGGCTCAGTGGTTCTGTGACACTACCACCTGTAGCAACGTAGAGTGCATCCAGCATACCTAACTGATCTGCACGCTCAACCAACGTGGGCGTCACTTCTTGACCCTGCAAAGCCAGGATCGTGTTGTCTTGGGTAAAAAGGTCTTGCTCTACCCGGCGACCAACCACAAAAAGCCGCTGTTCGTTTGGGTCAACCAGGCGATTTGTGAACGTTGCTGTGGCAGAGCGATCGAAGTCCTGGAACTTGCTGCCAGCCTCTTGTAACCTGTCTGCAGTAACTTCACCCGCAGCCTGTAGCGCTGCACTAGCAGCCTGTCCCGCTTCCTGAAGCCGCAGGTTTGCCACTTCAGCCGATTCTTGCAGTTTGCGGTTTGTTGCGTCTGCCGTTTCTTGGAGTCTACGGCTGGCCGTGTCTGCTGACTCTTGCAGTTTACGGCCGGCAGTGTCTGCTGATTCTTGCAGTTTGCCACCTACCGCCTGCACACCGCCTCTAAGGCCGCCAACTTGCTCACGCATTAGCTCAGCCGTTTCGGGTGGTACAAATGCTACATCACGTCCGATCTTCAATGTCTTAGGGGCTGGCACGAACGATCGCCCGGAGTAAACGTCAGAAAACAAACCACCAGAAGACTCGTAACCAGTAACCGCACCAGAGCGATTATCAAAGAACAAGTCAACCAGCGTACCCAGATCAAGTCCATCCGTCGTTAATATTTTGGTGCCTTTAAGGACGTTATTGTGGCGCAAAATAGCTTTGATTTCGGGATGCTTGTGTGCTTTAACAACAGACTCATGAGAGCCGACTACAATGGCATCCGCACCGATCGCCAGCACTTCTTCTAAGGGAATCACTCTAGCATCCCGAAACATGCCTTTGTCTTGCACCAGGAAGCCTAAGATTTGATTGCCCTCCTGGTCAAAAAGCAAATCTCGGACGCGCTCAATTCTTTCTCCTGTGTCGTAGGTGACTACGACTTTACCAATCACATCACTGCCTTTACGCATGGCTGTTTTCCTTCTGACTCCTGATAAAAATGTGTACTGGTGTGCTTATCTGCGTAGCTCAAGGCATACATTCAGCCATGTTTTTGAACAATCACATGTTCGCTTTTCACGTAGCTTTGGAGTGGTCTATAGCGATCGTCACGTCCAAAACCAGGAACCACATTGATCACGCCGATGTATTCCAATACAACACCGACAACGGCAGCAAGGATGATGAGTGCTGCCACATTTTCGCCAGTGTGAGACTGCTTTCCAACAAGTCTTGGCATTCATTTCTCCTTCAATTTTTGGATTAAGGTGCTGTTTTTCTTTGCTGTGAACTAACCCCTTTTAACCATAGGAAAAATCGCTTCAACGGCCCCCTATCAACCGAGGTATTTTTTGCTACATTGCGGTCTATATGAAGGCAGAGATACACGATGGCAAGAGTCAACCGATTAAGGAATAGCCCAATCCGGCAGATGGCAGGGGTCAGCGAGTGAAAAGTGGTTGGTAGAGCTTAGAATTAGCCGTCCGAGAGCTTGTTGAGTCGGCTTGAAGGAGGCATTTGACGGCCTTCAGTCGTTAGCAGGTAAAGGACGATCGCCCCCTCGATACACGGCACACACAGAATGGTCAGCCTGAATGTCAATGACCAAATCTGCTTTACCTGGCGTGATCACCAATGGATCAATCATCAGTTCGGGGTGTAATGCTTTCCAGAAATACTCGACGAACTTCTCAATTTCGGCGTCACTCATGCCTGGTTTGCCACTGGCTCGCAACTGCTGTTCTGCCTGCTTCCGCCATTGCTGGCTGAGACGATAATCGATTGGATGTAGCACTATCAGGCTATTGAGCCGTTCCCATAGGGGTAAGTAGGCAGAGAGTTGAGCATTCATGTCGCGGGCAAAGGCACGATCGGCCTCAGTGAGAATCGGCGCGATCGGCGTATCAAATAGGGTTGGGTCGACGGGACGAACGCCCACAAACCAGCCCTCAAACAACACAATGTCAATGTCAGCAACTAGCTCTGGTGCTACGCGATCGCCCACGCCGTTGTGAAGCGATTTATCGAAGCGGGGAATTGCGATCGCCTTGCCAATCGCTGGCTGCTTCAGTGCGTTGAGAGTTTGAATCCCTAAGGCAACATCATGGGTACCGGGTGGGCCGCGCCAGATGAGTCGTGGATCTTGAGTGCGCAGAGCCAAACGATCGACATAGGTCTTGTAGAGGTCATCCAGAGAGAGGCTGAGTGTTTTATAACCCAGTTCTTGAAGCACTAGCGTCAGAATTTTTCCCAGCGTCGTTTTGCCCGTTCCCTGTCCGCCTAAAATACCCTGAACCCAGGGGCGATCGTGGTGCTGGCGGCGTTGTGCTAACCAGAGGGCTAACGGTAACCAGAGAAACCAGAGCGTTTCAAGCGCGCGATCGGTCCCGTTGAAATGACGCTGACAGAATGGCTCTATCGTTGGGTAAAGCGTTTGGAGTAGGCGCGATCGCTTTCTTAAGGACACGTCTACGGTGTCAGCGGTAAGGCCAAACGCGATCGCCCGTGACGAGTCTTGAAGTTCCAGGGCTTGCAGTGTTTGCCAATCAGCAGGCAGCAGCGAATTCCCGACGGCTAGCTGCCTTAACCATTCTGTGACGAACTCATTAGACGCCATAGGAAACTTGATTATTGCTGACCGCTTGATCTACGGACTGACACTTAGCGTATAGTTCTGGCGTGCCCCTGGTGCTGCCGTCCCGACCCAAATTTTATAGGTACCTGCTTGCCAGTCGTTACCAGAAATACGGGCATCTTTCTTTCTCGTCGTCGTGTCGCTGCAGCGACTATCCCGGTCACCCTGGACAACAAGGGTTGTGCCGCCATTGTCGCTGCTCACACGCAACTTCAACGTGGGGAAGTTTTTCTGTAAAACGAGAATGTGGTCTGGCGTGGGGTCTCCAAACCCAAGACAGGCGTTGCCGTCGCGATCGTGATTGCTGACGATCGCAGGAAGAGACGTTGAGCCTCCCGTCGAGCCTGTCAACGCGCCCGATTGCCTATCACCACCCAGTGTTAAACTGCCAAAATTAGCCTGTCCCAGAGCGGGTAATGCACCTAGAACAGCGAGTGAAAGCAACCACCCACTCCATTGCAACCGATTTGCCATAACTCTACCCCTCTCTCCAAAACGCTTTTGACATGAAGCGACGCATTGTCTTCAATCCACGATCGACTAGGCGATCGCACCTTCATCTCACACAGGCGATCGCATCTCCATCATCGCTTACGGAGCCTGTGCTTGTGGGGATTTAGCGTTGGGCAATTGCATCCCTTCATGCGATCGTCAGGGCTGGTTCACAAAGGAAATGGAACGCTAAGTTTCGGGTGTAGTGCCTTTTTCGCTGATTCAGTGCGCGAAAGATAGATTTTAGACGCAAACTGGTAGAGAAATAGTTCCCCTTGAGTCCAGCATGGTTTCTGTTGCTCTATTGGCGAAGGCGTTGCGCACCTGGTTCTGGTTCGGGATAGTTACCTGCGTCCGATCATTTAGCCCAGAAACCAGCACGTGCCCGCTTAAAACTAGCCGCCAGCAACGGTTGAGCAAAACCGCTTTAGCTAGGGTTCCCATTGCTGTCATTGGGTTAGTGCTGATCGTTGCCTTGCCTCTCGCTGGGTGCCAGCCAGACCAGTTTCGTACGCAGGCAAGCCAGGGCAGTCAGCTTGTGCTGAGCACTGTCACAGATCCAAACACCTTTAACTTTGCCAATAAAAATACCTTTCCCAGCATTTTTCTCTTTACCTATGAATGTCTGACGCGAGAAAACGGGGTGACAGGCGCGATCGAACCTGCCCTGGCTGAATCGTGGGAGATTTCAGACGACCAAAAGCGCATTGTGTTTAAGCTGCGTGATGGGTTGAAGTGGTCGGATGGGGCACCGCTCACCGCTGATGATGTGGTGTTTACGTACCGGGATGTGGTGGCGAACCCGGAGGTGCCGACGGATGCCAAAGAAGGGATTCAAATTGGGGTGAACAAAGCCTATCCCGACGTGCGTAAGCTGGATGATTTACACGTTGAATTTCTTTTGCCGGAGCCGTTTGCACCGTTGCTGGATGCGATTTCAGGCCCGGAAGGCATTGTGATTTTGCCCAAACACGCGCTGGCAGACACGTTGAAAACAAAAGGAGCCGATGGCAATCTCAAGTTTCTCTCGACGTGGGGTACTGATACTGATCCTACAAAGATTGTGGTGAATGGCCCCTACCTGATGGAGCGCTATATCGCTGGACAACGGCTCGTTTTTCGTCGCAATCCTTACTACTGGCGCAAAGATGCTCAGGGGCGGCAACTTCCGTATATCGATCGCATTATTTGGCAGGTGGTAGAAAACCTGGATACGCAGCTTTTGCGCTTTCGGTCTGGTGATATGGATGTGTTAGGTGATGTCCGCCCACTACGATCGGAGTATGTGCCCCTGCTCAAGCGTGAGGAAAAACGCGGCAAGTTTACGATTCATGATGGAGGACCGTGGTCGGGAACCCTCTATCTCACCTTTAACCTGAACAAAGCAAAAGATAAAAACGGTAAACCATTTGTCAACCCCGTCAAATCACGCTGGTTCAACACGCTGGCGTTTCGGCAGGCCGTTGCCTATGGAATCGATCGCCAGCGCATCAACAACAATCTGTTTCGGGGGTTGGGTGTGATCCAAAATTCGCCCATTTCGGTGCAAAGTCCGTTCTTTCTCAAAGATGGACTCAAGGTATACGACTACAACCCAGAGAAAGCCAAAACTCTACTGAAGCAGGCAGGTTTTAAATACGATGCTCAGGGTCATTTATTTGATGCAGAGAACCATCGCGTGCAATTTAACCTGATTACAAACGCGAATAATCCTGTGCGGGTAGCGATCGGGGCTCAAGTGCAGCAAGATCTGGGCAAAATTGGCATGCAGGTTGACTACACACCGATCAACTTCAATGTAATGATCGAAAAAGTCAACAATTCGCGTGATTGGGATGCGCACATGATTGGCTTTACGGGTGGCATTGAGCCGCATGCGGCTGCAAATTTGTGGGTAAGCAGTGGTGCATCTCACTCGTTTAACCTGAAGCCACAGCCCGGACAAGCGCCCGTTCAAGGCTGGGAACCGAATGACTGGGAAACCACTATCGATCGCCTGTTTGTCAACGGCGCACGCGAACTTGACCAGACCAAACGCAAAGCCATTTATGCAGAATTCCAGCGCATTGTGCAAGAACAGCTTCCGGTGATTCACCTGGTCAACGATCGTGCCTTGATGGCCGTGCGCGATCGCGTTGAAGGCTTGCAATATACAGGATTACCCAGTTGGGGACTGTGGAATATTCAAGAACTTAAAATTAAGGAATAAGGAATAGGGAGGAGGACAGCAAAAGTTGTTAGCTGTTAGTTATTAGTTGTTAGAAGGCAGAAGGCAGAAGGCTAAAGGCAGAAGGCAGAGGGCAGAAGGCAGAAGGCAGAAGGCTAAAAAGCTGAACTCTGAACTCTGAACTCCCAACTCAAAACTCAAAACTTTTTTTCCACGTAAAGCAGAAACTCGCTCCTCTCTCATCACCGCAATGACCCAACCCGAACAAATCAAGCATCTCCTCAATGCCGTTGCTGCGGGTGAACTCGCGCCCGAACGTGCGTTTGACAAACTCAAAAACCTGGATTTTGAAACCGTTGAAGACTTCGCTCGCATCGATCACCATCGTGCCCTCCGGACGGGCTTTCCGGAGTTCATTTGGGGCTTGGGCAAAACGCCAGATCAGATTGCGCAAATTATGGAAGTGATGCGCGATCGGGCGGCTGTCGTCATGGCAACCCGCATTGAACCAGATGTGTATGCTCAATTGAAGGAAAAAGTGCCGGATGTAGAGTACTACGCGATGGCACGAATTTGTGCCCTGAAGAGAAGTCAGGAGTCAGAAGTCAGGAGTCAGGGGTTAAATGTTGAGACTAACTCAGAACGTCCTGAAGCAACAGAGCAACTCAAAACCCCACTCCCCACTCCCTACTCCCTACTCCCTACTCCTCACCCCGGCGTGATCAGCATTCTCTCCGCAGGCACGGCTGATCTACCCGTTGCTGAAGAAGCGGCCGTTACAGCTGAACTCTGCGGCTTCAAGGTCAACCGTCTGTGGGACGTAGGTGTTTCGGGCATTCATCGGCTGTTGGAAAATCGTTGGGCGATCGCGCAGGCAGATGTACTTATTGTGGTTGCAGGCATGGAAGGTGCATTGCCAAGCGTTGTGGCTGGGCTAGCCGATTGCCCTGTTGTCGCGGTGCCGACCAGCGTTGGCTATGGCGCTAGCTTTAATGGTCTCGCCCCCCTGCTCACGATGCTCAATTCCTGTGCGGCTGGCGTTGGGGTTGTCAATATTGACAATGGCTTTGGCGCAGCCATTCTAGCGGGGCAGATTTTACGTACCGCTACCCGACTGCACGAAAGGCAAGAGGCTGAAGGTTAAAGGGGCGATTCCCTTCAGACTGGCATACCTGGTCACTCGTCTTTCCAGTGCAGGTGAACGAAGTGAGCCGGACGACCGAAATCATCAGTCGTGGCAGTGATGCGATCGATTACCAAATTAAACGGAATTGCGGTTGTAATGTACTGCTGGGCAAAGCTACCCAGATCAGGCGTCAGGTGGGCGGCAGTAGCGGCAGCAACACCCAGCCCCACGAATTGCTCGATCGGCCCGCGCGGTAAAATTGCGGCAGTACCCATGACAAAACCAGCGGTTAAAAGCATCCCAACTGACAAGTTGGTGCCACAACGCGGATGAACTGCTAAATGCCACTCGCCTGCTGTCAAGCGTTGTAAGGCGACCTGAACTGCCCGTTGTAGCTCTGCGGTGGAGACTTGTCCATAGAGATGAAAGCCTCGATCGGTGGACATGCCACCTAAAAGTTCATTGTCGGGTACAGACTCCGCTGTGAACTGACGCGGTTTGGCCCAACTACTGAGCACCCAGACGGTAGCGTGTTCTAGGGCATGAACCTGACGCAGCATCAAGAGTTCCTTCAGCCCTGGCACAAAGCTAAACAACCGAAGCAATTCAGCATCCTGAGTCGAACGCGGATCGGGCTGCTGGCTGGGTGCAAACAGCAAATCAACGAGATCCGTGCCTAAAAACCCCCAGGGTTGCTGGTTGGAGGTAGTGTATGTCATATCTAAACGACTGTGTGAGAAGCGAGGGCGAAAAGCGTTTTTTCACTCTAGCGCTTGCGTCACGATCGTGAACGTGAGTTGTTGCAAATCGTTGCTAGCAGGCTCTAAGCAAGCATTAAGCAGGCTTGTTAGCCGCTACAGCAGTCCCAACTGCTCTTGAAACCTCAACGCCATTTTCTTCCAGCACCACGATCGGGTCAGACCCACCGTTCATCTCAATCCGCTTGACCAGCACTTGCCCATTGGAAAGGCGCTGTCCTACTCGGACGTAACGGCTGGTTTCTTCATTGGGTGCTTTCACGATCGCTTGCGCCACTCCACCGACCATGACAACACCACTGACTTCAACGGCACTTGCCAACGTGGTAGATGGCAGCGGCGGTAACGTTTTAATGACAGGCACACCCGCTTTCCCTTGAGGCGGTAGCGGTGTTTTGGGATTAAAGGCTGTGGTAGTAGGTCTGGGCGTGACTGATCTAGGTGTTGCAGGCAACTGTCGTACAGTGGGTACCGTTTGACTATTGACAGCCGTACGTGGCTGCTGGAGCTTGGGTGGTAGCCCTGCGAAGGGGTCTTTCCCTTTTTGACCATCGATACTCGCCTGTACCTGTTTGGCGCGTTCGTCACCGTTGGTGGATTGAATTAAGCCTGGAATGGTATCGCCAGCGGGTGGCTTTTGCGCTACTAACGGAGCGGCCTTAGCCCCAAACGGTTGCGCAGTGGCAGGTTTCTTGACGGCGGTGGAGGCAACAGGGGATGGAGAAGTAGCCACATCGCTACCTGAATCAGATGAACAACTGGCAACGGTCAACGCGATCGCCCCAGCAAGTCCCAAAAACACAAGTTTACGCATGATTCTCTCCCCAATCGCTGTTCTTACACGATAGCCCCAAAAGGCAGAAGTGGTCTCATTAATTTCGCGGAGTGTAACAGCAATGCTCGAAGGAAATATCTGTGCTAAGGAGTTTGGCTGAAATGCTTCTAAGCGTTCTTTGCTCCAGCAAGCATTCTAATCAAATGATCTGACTTTGTACCTTAAATCACAACTTCAATACGTTGCAAATAACTGACTGCAGCGGCAGGAACAAAGCCTATCTTTACTCGTCACGCTATCGACTCGTCACAGTGCCCAGATTGCTATCGCATAATGCTCAATCAGCAGCTTGAGTTAGCTATCAGCTACCAAAAATGAGCCGTTAATCGCATAAGCCTGACTCTACTCTAGATAACCCTCTTCGTTCTCAGGATACGGAAGCGCACCAACGCATGGGTAATTCAGAGCCAGGAGTCCGTTCCCTTCACGTAAAACGGTGCGTAGAGAAGAAGCAAGCAATGATAAAAGCGTTTGAGGGAAGGTTTTGTAGTAGCCCAAGGCATAGACTGTCTCTGCTCTCCTAGCAAACTCAGCAGAACTCAGTTCTCCCAAAAGCTGTTCTACTTTCTGTAGAGCACTCGCTACATCTTCAGGTGGAACAAACATATTGCCGAAATAGCCTGGAAGTCTGCTGGCTGGCTTATACCCTAAACCAACCCACAAGATCATCGTTGCACTCTCGCGGTTAGTCAGTTGATGAGCCAACGTTGCGGCTTCCAACTCTTCTCCTGGCATGATCGAACTTTGGTCAGTAATGATGTCATCCAGAATTTGGATAAGAGCATCTGGGTAAAACAGATCGTAAGCGAGGCATAAATCGCTCCAATCATCAGGATTTAAGTCTGTCTGTGTCGCTCGATTTTGCAGAAATTCTCTGGCTTTCTCAGGGATGCGAGATTGCAACACGGCTTTTTCAAAGACGCTCTCTGCTTCTTGCGCATCTTCAGCAAACACGCGGAGCAAAAACCAGGCTGGATCAACGCTCATGCTTTTTCTGCCGATCGCTGTGAGTTTAGGCTACTAGAATCGGCACTTTCTAAAGATGCCATGACAGAAATTACTTTTTGATGACAGACAATTCAAAAGGTGGTTTCATTACAAGGGCGATCGGCGAATCCATTTTTACTCAAGCTGACACCATCGCTGAACTAAAACCATTGATACGAAATGCTGTGCAGTGTCATTACCCAGATCAGCAAGAGCGCCCCAAACTGATCTGTCTATACATTGATGAAGTGTTGAAAGATTGAGAGCGATAAACAGTTGCTAGTACGATCGCCCAGTCACATCGCCCGGGCAGAAATTATCAATGCATTTGGCTTGAGCGTTTGCACAAAGTTGAGGAAGCGGGAAATTTTGTTGCCGTAGAGATTGAGCACTGGAATACTAACGGTTTCGGGGCCTTCGCCGCGATGATAAATGGCTGTTTTTTCGGGGCGTCCCAAGCCGTATGCCTGGACGATTTGACGCGCCGTGTTGCAACTGATGTAGTACTTACCCATAAAGCGGTTGCCGTTCTCAGCTTCGTAATTCCAGTACACGCCTTGATAATCCCTGGATTGAGCACACCAGACAGCAGCGGTAACTTCAATCATTTTGGCGAGGTGAACATCGTAGCGGCGAAGTGAGCCGCCATAAGCAGACACGGTTGTATCGCGATCGGGTACCACAAACGTTCCGGTGCGGTGGGTAAAATCGCCGCCTGCGCCAGCAAAATCAATGCGGGTGATGGGCACTTCTGTGCTAGCGTCGGCAACGGTTAACAACGTGGCATTTACAGAGCCACCAAGAGCGATCGCGGTAAGCGCAAGAGACCATTGAGATATCGCGGACAGTTGTCATCAACGAGATTAAATCCAGCCTGTTCTCCGTAGATTCCACACATAACGAAGATTTGTAACAAAACCTTTCTGCCTTCTCAGGAGCGTGACCTCAATCCCCTATGATCGGACGATACAGTGAGCGATCTCAGTCTACATACTTTTTAATCAACGAGTCTTGAGACTCGAATCGTTCTAACCTAAATAATTGAACTGGTAGACCCTGTGCCGTCATTAAAATTGAGTCCTCCTGCTTTTTCCTTAAAGAGCAAGGGCTTTGGGATGGTTGCCAGGTGCCACTCCAGATTTAACACAGTCACGATCCGTTAAAGGGAGCTTTTGAAATCAATGAGTGTTAAAGCAAGTGGTGGAAGCTCGGTTGCCCGTCCGCAACTTTACCAAACAGTCCCCGTCTCGACGATCTCCCAGGCTGAACAGCAGGATCGTTTTCTGGGACGCGGTGAATTGGACGAGTTAGCTCGTTATTTCAGTTCTGGTGCCAAGCGTCTTGAGATTTCCGAGACGCTGACTCAAAACTCTGAAATTATTGTGTCGCGGGCGGCGAACCGCATTTTTGTGGGTGGCTCCCCAATGGCGTTTTTGGAGAAGCCTCAGGAAGAGCCTGCCTTAGTCGCAGCGGGTGGGGGTGCGATGAGTACCAGCGAGTCAATGAAGTTGGGCACCGCAACCTACGTGAGTTCGGGCGGCGGCTTTTTTGATGGCATTCGATCGCTGTTTAGCACCAGCGGTGGTTCGACTCCAGCCAGCTTTCGACCCATCAACGTTGCCCGCTATGGCCCTGGCAACATGGCAAAATCCTTGCGGGATTTGAGCTGGTTTCTCCGCTATGTCACCTACGCGATCGTGGCGGGCGACCCCAATATCATTGCTGTTAACACTCGCGGTCTGCGCGAAATCATTGAGCGGGCGTGTTCTGGCGATGCGACGATCGTGGCCTTGCAGGAGATGAAGCTCTCTGCCCTCAGCTACTTCCGTCGGGATGAGGCGGCTTCGACGATTGTGGCAGAATACTTTGATGTCTTGATCACCGAGTTCAAGGCTCCCACTCCCTCGAACAAGCTGCGTCAACGTCCTTCCAGCGATTTACAAGGGCTAGAACTGCCTCAAATCTATTTCAGTGCAGCAGAACGTCGTCCCAAGTTTGCGATGAAGCCCGGTCTGTCATCTTCTGAGAAGAACGATGTCGTAAAAGCGGCTTATCGTCAGGTGTTTGAGCGCGATATTACTCGTGCTTACTCCCTTTCGATTTCGGATCTGTCGTCCAAAGTGAAGAATGGCGAAATCTCCATGAAGGAGTTCATTCGCCGCCTTGCCAAGTCTCCCCTGTATCGCAAGAACTTCTACGAGCCTTACATCAATAGTCGCGCGTTGGAACTGGCGTTCCGTCACATCCTCGGTCGCGGCCCAAGCTCACGAGAAGAAGTGCAAAAGTACTTTTCGATCGTCTCCAGCGGTGGCTTACCTGCTCTCGTCGATGCGCTTGTTGACTCCAAGGAATACGCTGACTATTTTGGCGAAGAAACCGTGCCTTACCTGCGCGGCCTGGGTCAGGAAGCACAGGAATGCCGCAACTGGGGGCCGCAACAAGATCTGTTTAACTACAGTGCACCCTTCCGCAAGATTCCGCAGTTCCTCACGACCTTTGCCAGCTACGATCGACCTCTGGCTGACCAACATGTTTACGGCTCTGGTAACGATCCGCTGGAAATTCAATTTGGTGCCATCTTCCCGAAAGAGCGGAAGAACCCCAGCGCCAGCCCAGCGCCCTTTGGGAAAGATACCCGTCGGATTCTGATCAACCAGGGTGCAGGCATCAACAACCAGCTCAGCAATCCCGCCGCGCGGGGTGTGGCTCCTGGTTCCCTGGGACCCAAAGTGTTCAAGCTCGACCAGTTGCCCAGCTTTACAGGCAGCACGAGCGGTCGGCGTACAACCAATACGCAGGGCATCAGCACCAAGTTTTCCGAAAGCTCGACGCAGGCGGTGATTAAGGCCGCCTACCTACAGGTGTTTGGACGCGCGGTTTATGAAGGTCAGCGCTTGAAGGTGGATGAGATCAAGCTGGAGAACGGCGAAATCACGGTGCGTGAGTTTGTGCGTCGGCTGGCCAAGTCCAACCTGTTCCGATCGCTCTACTGGACACCACTCTACGTCACCAAAGCCGTTGAGTACATCCACCGTCGTCTCCTCGGTCGCCCCACCTATGGTCGCCAGGAAATCAACAGCTACTTCGACATCTGCGCGAAAAAGGGCTTTTATGCGTTGATTGATGCCCTCATCGACAGCCAGGAATACAGCGATGCGTTCAACGAAGACACGGTTCCTTACGAGCGCTACCTGACTCCTGCGGGTCTGTCCTTACGCACGGCGCGTCTGGGTAGCCTGGGTGAGAAGGGTCTGCGGGTAGATAAAGAAGAAACGCCTCGCTTTGTAGAACTGGGTACCGTGACGGAAGTGCGTTCTGAACCGGATATCGAGTTCCGCAGCAATCAGGGCGTGAGCAAGAAGCGTGACCAAACGAAGGTCTTCAAGCTGACGGAACTGCGCGACAAGACCGCTCTTAAGATTCTGATTGGTGCTGCTTACCGTCAGGTGTTTGAGCGCGATATTGCGCCCTACGTAGCGGGTGATGAGTTCTCTGTGCTTGAAAGTAAGCTGGGTAATGGCGAAATCACCCTCAAAGAGTTCATTGAAGGGATTGGTTCTTCCAGCCTGTACATCAAGGAGTTCTACACGCCTTATCCCAACACGAAAGTGATTGAATTGGGTACCAAGCACTTCTTAGGACGAGCGCCGTTAGATCAGGCAGAAATCCGCAAATACAATCAGATTTTGGCAACTCAGGGTTTGAAAGCGTTTGTAGGTGCCCTGGTCAATACCGCTGAGTACGCGGAAGCCTTTGGTGAAGATACGGTGCCTTACAACCGCTTCCTGACGTTCCCTGCGGCTAACTTCCCGAACAGCCAGACGCTTTACAACAAGCTGACGAAGCAAGATAAAGAGGTGGTTGTCCCAAGCTTTAGCCCCGTGAAACCGCGCCTGGATACAGCAAAACTGCCGCTCATGGGCAAAGCGATGGCAGACCTCGCAGTTCAGGCACGCCAGCCCGATCGTAGCAAGCCTCGGTTTATGGAATTGGGTCGATCGTTCACGAATGGTGATGGTCAGTCGGTTGAGGTGGGCGTGGGTACGACTCGTCGTAAGCCTGCTCGCATCTACCGCATGAACCCTGGTATGACCCAGGCGGAAACGGCTCTTGTGCTGAACGCCATCTACGTGCAGGTGATGGACGTATTCAGCGGTCAGGTGCCAGAAAACTTCCGTCGCTCTGACCTGGAAAGCAAGCTCCGCAATGGGGAAATCTCGGTGCGTGAGTTTGTCCGGGCACTGGCAAGCTCGGAAATCTATGTTCGCCGCTTCTACACGCCGTACCCCAACACGAAGGTGATTGAGTTCTTGTTCCGTCACCTGCTGGGCCGCGCACCTGCTACTCAAGCTGAAATCCGTCAGTACAACAAGCTACTGGCAGACAGCGGACTGAAAGCAGCGGTGGATGCGATCGTCGGCAGTGCAGAATACGCCCGTTACTTTGGCGAAGATGTAGTGCCTTACAAGCGCTTCCCCACGCTTCCCGCAGGCAACTACCTGGGCAGCGTGAAGGCAGACACCGATCTGGTGAAACAAACCTGGTCTGGTCTGTCGCCGTCGTCATTGACGGGTCGCTAATTCGTTTCGGTTGTTGAATATACCTGACGCTTTCCCTCGATCGAGTGTTCGATCGAGGGATTTTTTTGATGCAAATCGTTTGAGCTTATACCAATTCTCTAAGTTCCAGCTACAGATGAGATCAAGTACCGATGACCTCAGGGCGTAGTGAATACGGATCGTGGTGTAACAGCAGCCATGCCTTCAGGCGAGTGGCGACAAACAGTTTGATCAGTTGTTTAGATAACCCGATCGAACTGCTCTGTATCTGACACTGGGGACTGTAATGGTTGGTTGCTCTGTGGTGCGATCGCTCAATTGCTGCACAAAGGCCTGTAACTCTGCCAACGTATCATTTGGCAAGACCTGAATCGTGTCGATGATTTGCTGCCGTCGTGATGCGGTGGTGTCCATAGAGCATTCCAGACGATCGCGATGCAATCCATTGTAAACAATTGCTCTATGGAGTTAGAAGGGCGATCGACCCAAGAGCGATTAAGCCCAAAACTTCGGAGATCTGATTAGCAAACTTTTTCATGGCGATTAGTCGTAACCCAAGAGCCATAACATCCCAATTCGCTTGGATGAGATTATTATCACGCCTTCATCCCAGCAATGCCCTACGTTAAAGACACCAAATCCGGCTTCAATTTCAAAATAGTAATCGTCAGGTGTTCGCCGGTGTATACGCCGTTTGACGTTGGTTACAAAATGACAAGGATCGCCAATGAATTGAAGCAGTTTTTGAGTGAATTCGATCGCTGGTTCCACATAGTCGAAGACAGAAGGCTCCGCTACTACGCTATGAGTCAGTAACCGCACGATTGTCCTTTCAGCTTCTTGAGAAGATGGAATTTCCCACCAGGGCTGAATCGCGTGATGTTCAGACAAATACTTTTTGTAGGGTTCATCCAGACGATCGAGAAACCCGTTAGCAAGGACAACCGGATCGATTGCGCCTTCCAAACTTTCGCCAGCTTCAATCTCCTTGATGATTAAGAATGCAGTACCGAGATCCATCGTGTCTTCAGCATCAATCGCCCCAGCCTTAATTACTTGTTGAAGCTGAAGGGCTTCTTCAGCCAAACATGGATAGAATTTAACCTGAGACATCGATCGCACCTTCAAAACAGGAGTCAGGAGTCAGAATTGATTTTGAGTCTAGCTCGTAGGATGTGTTAGGCAAACGTAGCGCATCCTCATAGACAAGAACATAGTGGGCGATCACCCATCCCAACACGATTTTTCATACACAACCCTTACTTGAGCGAGCGAAACATGTAGCCGAGCAATCCGGCAAGCTCGTTGAGCTATCTCTGAGATAGGACGAGCCAGTTCTGAGATTAGTTGAGTCATTAAATTCTCTGGATGAGCTATGTCAAAGCTCAGTCGAGTGAGCAAAACGATGGCTCAAGTAGAGGTTGATCCAGGTCGAGTCATCTTTGGACTCAGTCGAGCAGTCTTCCAGATAAGTCAAGCTGTCTCTGCGCTAAGTCGAGCAGTCTTTTAGCTAAGTTGAGCGATCTCTAAGGCTAGTCGAGCTATCTCTGAGCCTAGTCGAGCGATCGCACAGCAGGTCTTTTTATAGCGGTAAGTACCAAACTTGATTGGCAAATTCCTCTGGTTTTCCCAGTTTTGCAACCAATTCTAATTCTGTTACACAAGTCCCAATGGAAACCTTAGCTTGACGAGCAAAAATAACGCCTGGAAATACTTCTCCGCCTTGCTGGCGACGCTTGGCTTCAGAAAGAAAATCTTGATCCATCGAGAACACAATGCGATTCAATTGCACAGCGCGATCAAAAACCATTGGATCAGGATAACTGGTCAACCCATCTTTCTGCACAGTGAGGACATCGACATCTCGCGATCGCAATCCTTCTGTAATGGCAATGGGCACATTTTCATCCATGTAAAGCGCTAAGCTCACTGCAACAGACCTTGAGTACGCAGTCGAGCAGCGAAGGACGATTCCCCTGCTTGGGTTTCCAGCGCTTCTGCATACTGCTCGCGTTGCTGGATTGCCGCATCAATTTCCGTTTGATGATCCCAATAATAGGCAAGCGCAGAGTGAATTTTGCTCAGCGTCAAATGAGGATAGTTTTCTAGCAGTTGCTCTGGACTCCAACGATAGGCTTTGGCTGAAGTGATTAGCTCCACTACTTTCATGGTGGTGCCTTCGATAAAAGGAACCTGACGATCATCCAGTTGAATGTAGCGATAACTTGTGGTGCTGCCAGACATCAGTTGCAACCAACCCTTCGCAAAACTATTGATTCATTATGGCAGGTTGCTCTTTGCCGTTTGCCTAAGTCTGCTGCCACCAGAGCGATCGTTGCTTCAGTAGTCTGATGAGGATCAGCCCGTAGAGACTGAGGTCTAAAATCGTCGCGGTCTGGCTGAATTCCTTACAATAGATTTTGTCTCCTTCAATGGCATTCCCTTGGCTTCTCCTGCTGATCCAACCAAACCGCTCATTCTTTTTATCGACGGGCATTCGCTGGCGTTCCGTTCTTACTTTGCGTTTGCCAAAGGTCGGGATGGTGGACTCCGCACGAAATCGGGGATTCCTACCAGCGTCTCCTACGGGTTCCTCAAAGCGTTGCTAGAAACGATGGAGGCCGAGAAACCGCAGTATGTGGCGATCGCCTTTGACCTGTCCGAAAAGACTTTTCGCCACGAAGCAGACGACACCTATAAAGCAGGCAGAGCCGAAACGCCGGAGGATTTCATTCCGGATATTGCGAACCTGCAAGAACTGCTGTTGGCGTTGAATCTGCCCATTCTCACCGTAGAAAACTACGAAGCGGATGATGTGATTGGCACGCTGGCACGACGGGCGAAGGCGGATGGCTTTCTGGTCAAGATTTTGAGTGGCGATCGTGACCTGTTTCAGCTGGTCGATGCCGAAGCCACCACCAAAGTCCTCTACCTCAGCACGGTCTACGGCAAAGGCACACCGCCACCCCGCGAATTTGGCGTGGAGCAGGTGAAGGAGAAAATGGGAATCTTACCGTCGCAGGTGGTGGACTACAAAGCGCTGTGTGGCGACAGTTCCGACAACATTCCTGGCGTGAAGGGCATTGGCGATAAGACCGCCGTGCAGTTGCTTACCACCTACGGTTCGTTAGAAAAGGTCTACGAGTCGCTGGATCAGATCAAAGGTGCGGTGCGGCAGAAACTGGAAGCGGGCAAAGACGATGCCCGTCATTCGCAGTGGATGGCGCAGATTCATCTGGATGTGCCGTTGGAGGTCGATTGGGAGTCGTGTCGCATCCGCGATTTTGATGAGACCGTCGTGAATGAATTGCTCGAAAAGCTGGAGTTTCGAACCTTTATCGATCGCATCCAGAAAGTACATCGCCAGTTTAGCGGTGGTCAGAGCGACGAAGCGTCCGATTCGTCTCCCGCAGAGAAGGCAACCCCAACGCCCCAATACCGGGAAGATGGCGATCTGTGGTTCTTCAGCGCTGAAGATACCGCCGCCGCGCAAAAGGTCTTACCCGTTGCCATTGCGCCGCATATCATCGATACGCCTGAGAAGCTGACGGAGTTAATCGATCGCCTTAAAACCTTCACCAGCGCTGAAACTCCCGTTGCCTGGGATACTGAAACCACCGCACTCGAACCTCGCGATGCCGACTTGGTGGGCATTGGCTGCTGCTGGGGGCCAGAACTATCGGACATGGCCTACATTCCGCTGGGACATACCAACGGCGGCAATCTTGACAAAGCCGCCACCCTCGAAGCACTGCGCCCCATTCTCGAAAGCGCCGACTACCCCAAAGCGCTGCAAAACGCCAAGTTCGATCGCCTGGTATTGCGCTGTCAGGGCATCAAACTGGCAGGCGTAGTCTTCGATCCCATGCTGGCAAGCTACGTGCTCAACCCCGACGAGAGCCACAACCTGACCGATCTGAGCAGCAAGCACCTGAACATCACGGCTCAGAGCTACAAGGATCTGGTGCCCAAAGGGAAGACGATCGCCGATTTAGACATTCCTGCAGTCGCGGACTACTGTGGCTTAGATGCCTATACGACCTTCCTGCTGGTGCCCAAGCTTCGCGCCCTGTTAGAGCCCATTCCCGCCCTGCTTCGGTTGTTACTGGAGGTGGAGCAACCGCTGGAGCCTGTCTTGGCAGAGATGGAATACTGCGGCGTGCGGATCGACGTAGCTTATCTTAAAGAGCTTTCTCAGAAGTTGGAAACCGATCTGGCGGCGATCGAACGTCACGCTTATGAAGTTGCCGGGCAGCAGTTCAACCTCGGGTCACCCAAACAACTCAGCGATTTGCTGTTCAACACCCTGGGACTGGACACCAAAAAATCGCGCCGCATGAAGACGGGCTTTTCCACCGATGCTGCCACCCTGGAGAAACTGCAAGGCGATCACCCTGTCATCGACGCCATTTTAGAACAGCGCACCCTCAGCAAGCTGAAATCGACCTATGTGGATGCGTTGCCGTTGCTGGTGCGTCCCGATACCCATCGCGTTCACACCGACTTCAACCAGACGGGCACGACTACAGGACGGCTCTCTTCCTCCAACCCCAACCTGCAAAATATCCCCATCCGCACGGCCTTTAGTCGCCAGATTCGCAAAGCGTTTGTTTCCGAACCCGGTTGGGTGATGGTCGCAGCCGACTATTCTCAAATTGAACTCCGCATTCTGACGCATCTGAGCCAGGAACCCATCTTGCTCGACACCTATCGGCAAAACGGTGACATCCACACCCTGACTGCGCGACTGCTGTTAGAGAAAGACGACATCAACTCCGAAGAACGCCGACTGGCCAAGATCATCAACTTTGGCGTGATCTACGGCATGGGTGCCCAACGGTTTGCGCGAGAAGCAGGCGTAAGAGTCAGCGATGCCCGCCTGTTTATCGATCGCTTCAACGATCGCTACTCCAAAGTCTTTGAGTACCTCCAGCAAATGCAGCGAGAAGCGATCGCCAAGGGCTACGTCGAAACCATCCTCGGCCGTCGTCGCTACTTCAACTTTGCCAGCGAATCGCTCAAGCGGTTAAGAGGCACCGATGTAGGGGCGATCGACCTCACCAAACTCAAACTCCGCGACCAGTACGATGCCGGATCGCTCCGTGCCGCCGCCAACGCGCCCATTCAAGGCTCCAGCGCCGACATCATCAAGATTGCGATGGTCAAACTCCACGACCTCATCGAGCCGTATCAGGCACGACTCTTGCTACAAGTCCACGATGAACTCGTCTTCGAGATGCCCCCCGACGAATGGGCAGAACTGGGACCCAAAATCAAAGCCACGATGGAATCGGCCGTTGAGCTATCCATTCCGTTAGTCGTCGAAATCCATTCTGGCGAAAACTGGATGGAGACGAAGTAGTTGAACGTAATGAGGGGAAACTCACATGGCATCTAACACTTCTTTAGAAGAGCGCCTTGCAGCAGTAGAAGCAGCGATCGCTGAGTTGCAAAAGCAGGTTATGGCTTCTCAACCGACGAACTGGATGCAAAAAATTACAGGGTCTTTCAAAGATGAACCTGCGTTTGAGGAGGTACTTGCTTATGGGCGATCGATTCGCCAGGGGGATGAGTCTATTCTTGCGGACTTCCCGCAACTACGTGATCGGCAGAATTGCCACACTGCCACCTTCATAGGCTTGTATCCTGAGTTCAAACCCTTCCAGTAAAGCCATTCCTACTAAAGGTGCCGTATCAGAGGCATTGACCTCAATCACCCGAATCTGACCGTCCCAAATGACTGCCCCACGATAGACATCAAATGTTCTGCGACTCCCATCACCTAGAAACCCTTCCTGCTGTGTAAACCAAGTCAACGCTAGATCCGCAATCATGGTTGGCGGTAGCGTCAAGCCTCCCGTGAAGCCCGTGTCAATGACGGCGCGAATCCCTTGCTTCTTTCGCTGATCGCCAATCACCGCAAGCTGAATAATCGCCTCCCGATTATGCACAAAACCAAAAATCATTGTGCTTCTACCGGGGTATGAAACCCCAAACGATGAACCGGACCCGTGCCAATCCGAACGCACCAAGGTTGAGCATCGGGAAGGCGTTGGAAAAGTCGATCGGCTGCACTCAAGCTATCATCGCCAATCTCAAATTCACCCGTCTCGATATCGATCGCCACAATCTTGTTCCGATGGTTTTGCTCAACCTGAAGCCGGATTTTGGATTCATAGAGCGCATTGCCCCGCTGGGTAAATTCTTCTTTACTATATCGGGGTTGGCGTTGGTGAAACCTCTCCTCTGGAGAAACTGCCATGAGTTTGACCTCGCTGCGACTTGACCCCTTTTATTTTAGCCTGGGCAGTTGATCGCTAGTTTCAGCATTTGTGTTGGGTTTCGCAATGCTCTACCCAACCGACAAGATCAGCGATCGCTTTGGTAAGGTGTCAGGGTTACTCATCGAAGATTGGACAGTTTGAAGCGTTAACAGAAATAGTCGTGCCGATCGCGGCATAACGTTCTGGCTGAGCGGCTACCATAAACTTCTGTATCCTTATCGAGATCTCCCTTCAGTCCGCTCCAGCCGGGTTGTTATGCCGCTTGCCAGTCGCAACTGAATCATCATAGCTGCTTGTAATAGGGACGATATAGATAGCACTCAAAGCCAGCACGCTTGTAAAAAGTAGAGAGCCAGGGCTTTTTGTCAGAGATATCACCACTTAGAGTTGTTGCTCCATAAGTTATCGCCTCTTGTGCTAAAAGCTCTAAAACTGATGTTCCCAAGCCTTGACCACGTTTTTCAGGAGCAATGTAGATTTCGTCAATTGTCGCTATGATTCCACCGAACTCAAAACTGAAAGTGAAAGTCAAAATCACATAACCGACAGTACATGAGTTTGCGACAATCATCCAAATCTTTACGAGTTGAGGCAAATTAAATGCAACATGTATTCGCTCTCGATAGACTTCTGTATCAAAATCGATGTTTTCTTCTTGATTGAAGCCTGACATTAACTCAAGTAGCAGGTCAGTATCGTGACTCGAAGCTTCTTTAAGTTCTAGGTTGCTACACTGGCTCATCTTCACTGCTAAAACACGATATGAGAAACGGTTATGTCAAGAATCTTGAACCCCTACCTCTAACACCCTTCACCATTAACCTTAAAGCAACTTAAGTTTGAACGCCAGTAGACAAGCTTCAAGAACCTTCTCCACCAAGGACTTGCGGCATAACGGCAAAGCTGAGCGGCGCGGGCACGCCGATTTGGGCTTGGCACTTTATCCTTCACGCATCCGCTCCAGCGAGGTGTTAGACCGCATGACCTTCGCATGAAATGCTTCGAGTTCCCTAAGAAGCTCATCGCGGCTTCTTGGCGAGAGTGTAACTCCGAAGTCCCACGTCTCATCATCGTGCCCCACAACAATGAAAAGCTCGCCACTACCGCCTAGCGCCCAGAACGCCTGTGCGTTTGCCGACGTTCCCGCGGCGAGTGCATGAACACCGTCGCCACCGGGAATGCCAGAAAGAATTGCAGCGACGTCTGAAAACTTCAACCAGATATTTAGCTCCGCCGCATTGGACTGGAGCTTGACCGAAAGGGGATCACTTGCGGCTTCCTCGTAAGTGCTCAGGGAAATGGCGAAGTCGGTGGGCGGCAGCATGCGGTCTAACGATTCCCATCACCCGCCGCAGATAGCCTCTGGCTCAAAACCGATCGATTCTCGACGGTCGGTGTGCATGGGCTTTGTTAGGCTGTAATGCTTACTCAGCATAGCTTTGCTTCAACATCCCATCTGCAATTGCCTGAAAATCTTTAACAATACTCGGTAGCGCACTTGGATCGAAGCTAAACCCGAACTTCAATTCATGCTCAACTCTTGATAACTGCCCAACCAAAGCCACATGACCAAGACTATCTGTAGAAAAAATTCTCAGCCAGAACTGACCTGGTGACATTGATGAAAGTTCTGCTTCACCCTGCCTTTGATTTTCCAATTCTCGCAACTGAGCAACAAAACTTTTTAAGCTTTCACGGTCAACCCACATCCAACCCTGACCTGCGAATCCAAATGATTCCACTCTAATCTCAAACCGCGTATCTCCTGGTGTAGGTAAATGATCAGGGGTGCGCTCTGTCGCAATCATCTCAAGGAAATCATCACCCTCACGAATTAACATCTCTACACCTTTAATCCTGTCATCTCACTGATACTCTTTGAAATACTTGGGGCTAACAAACATCACTTATATTATTGTCCCCACCAGAGAACTTGCAGCATAACTATTAGTAGGCGGAATATTTCCGCCTAAGATCCCATAGTGGGTGGATCTTAGTGGTGCAGAAAACTTAGTCAGTCTCATTATGAGAATGACACCACCTTGGAGAACTCAATTCGGCAAGCCAACAGTTCCCGTTTACGCCTAGAAGCGCAGGCTGGGGGTGGGCTGTATGTGGGCAATGCCAGCAGTTTAGGCAGAGGCAATCGTTGGTAACAGAGCCGTGCCAGTTCCCGTAGACCCAGTTGCAGAAAACTCAAACCCCGTTCTCCATGCCAGTCTAAACGAGAACGCTCTGCGGCTTGCACTAGCAGCAGGCCCAGCATGAGAGCAATCAGAACTGCACAATCCAGCAGCATGACAAGACAGGTCAGTGCCTGGGGTGTGCGTAAGCCGGATTGCAACACGTTGAAAGCCGCGGACTTGTAATCCTTAAAGTGGGGTTCAATGCCGCCAAAGCGCTTGCCATAGAGGGCAAAGGTTTGGATTGAGGGGGGTTGGTTCGACAAAACCGCCCAAGGGTCTTTGCTGCTGGTCACCCGTGCCGTCGCAAGGTGACCCGTGATGCCATCCAATACTTGTACGTGCTTGAAGAGATACACTTGCTGTTCGGGTGCGATGAGTTGCTCCACCGATTGCGTGTCGCCATGACTCAATTGCACCTGCAAGTTCGATTTCACCCGAATCGCCCACGACCATTGCTGCTGGGTTAACCACTGCATCAAGTTGCCATGCTCAAAGCCTCGGTCGGCTAGTAAAGTCACCTGGACGTGCTTGGGTAGGACCCGTTTGGCACGCTCTAACACGGGCTGATAGTGCTCAAAGCCTACCGTCGCGCTGCCATGTTCGAGCACGGTTTGAGCCAGGGTAAAGGAACGTCCGCCCCACACCAAGCACACCTCAATCAAACAAAATTGCTCCCACAGCATACTGGTATCGAGGGTAAGCAGCACCGCTTCTCCCGCAAATGCTTTCAGAACATGACGTAGCATCGGTTCATAGAACCGCTCGGCAGTAATCTGTGGATTATGGAGAAAATAGCTGAAGCGTTCCAAGTGCGCACGGGCTTGGCAGTTTCGGTGACCGAGATAGGGTATCCATTTTCCCAATGCGCCACTCCCCGATTGCAAGATGGCTGCAAGGATTTCACAGAAGACTTGCAAGTGTCGTTGGTCAACCGGACAGACCCATTGACGGAGTTGGTCTTGCAGTTGACGATACAAGAGGGGTACTTCCATGAGGTTTGCTGATAGTTGGGGAACTTCAGGGTCTCATGAAATGCCCCCTTCCAGCTACTCCTTGTCTCATGTGAGACTCTCGACAGAGTAAGCCTTTCAAGACTTTTCTGCACCACTAAGGTGGGTGGATAGGGAGAATGATTCGGCATAACACCCAAATTTGGTGTTTAGGTAGAATTTTTCTGCATAATACGCTCCTGAGAGTGGATAGACAGAATCTTTCCGTATATTTTCATATTTCCTATGGAGATAAGCAAAATACTAAAGGATGCCGTATTTTCGTCCTACTCGCGGAAAGGTATCAACACACTGATCATGGTGCGATCGCTGGTGAGCCGCCGCTATCTGCACCCGAATTCTCGCTTGATCTTGTTACGAGGTTTTAGCGCAAAGTGTTTAGATCGCCGACTTCTGGTTAAAATTTAGCCATAAAAGCCGATTCCATCGTAGAAGTCGGGGATCTTTGCGTCAGTCCTAATTAACTCAAAACTCAAGACTTAGCCTTCATCCTTTAGCCTTTCAATGACTTCTCCCCCTATCGGCATCATTATGGGCAGCGATTCAGATTTGCCCACCATGCAGGACGCGATCGCGGCTTGCGAAGAATTTGACATCCTCTGCGAAATTGGCATCGTCTCAGCACACCGCACACCCGAACGCATGGTGGACTACGCTCAGCAGGCACATGTGCGTGGGCTAAAAGTGATCATCGCAGGCGCAGGCGGCGCGGCACACTTACCTGGAATGGTCGCGGCACTCACCCCTTTACCTGTGATTGGCGTGCCTGTCATTACTCGTCACTTACAAGGGCTGGATTCGCTGTATTCGATCGTCCAGATGCCAGCCGGAGTTCCCGTAGCAACCGTGGCGATCGGCAATGCCCGTAATGCTGGTCTCCTCGCTGTACAGATTCTGGCAACCCACGATCCAGCACTGCTCGAAAAAGTGCAGCAGTATCGCCAAAGCCTCGCTCAAATCGTGGTCGAAAAGCAGGCAAAGCTACAGGAAAAAGGCTACAAGCGCTATCTGGATGAGGAAATGAGAGCTTAAGGAACACAGAGTTTAGAGCGTGTCGGGGTCGATGCCCCGATCGCGCAACTTCGCCAGCAATGCTTCTCGTAGCTGCCGTTCTTGTGCTGCCTGTTCGTCAGGGCTGAGATAACGATCGCCGTTCTCATCAAACCAGTAGAGCCATTCACGCTCCCAGGCGGCATACGTGCCCTGTCCCCGCCCGATCGCAATGCCTGCTTCTGGCATCCAGAACGGTTCGCCGGATTGCTTGACGTAGCGATCGTTCTCCAGTCGATAAACCTCAAACGGTTCGTGATTTGGGCGTTGGCGACTGTGGTTGTAAATGACGTAATACAGTGCTCCCAACTCGACATACTTCGCCATTTTGGTGTCGTACTCACCGTTATAAGTTTCCGAAACGGTTTCCAGCACGAGCATCGGCACAATATTATTTTCGCGCCACAGGACATAACTTAAGCGTCCCTGATCGCCTCGCTTTCGCCGTTCTACCCCCAAACTGAGAAACCCATCGGGAATGATGGGCACATAGGGCGGCTCAGGATTGTAGTAAATACCCATATCTACGCCAAAAAACCAGTCCTGGCGATCGTCCCAGATGGTTGCCAGAATGGTCAGCAGCAAATTTGGGATCAGGTTTTGCAGCTCGTTATCCACAGGGGTCTCATCCGAAGAAGGCAAGTCCTCATCGGTGGGAAGATAGCGTAACGGGTCGTACTGTTGTACCATGACCAGTCCCCTATAGGCTTATGAGTTGTATTCTAAGCCAATGCCATGATGAGCATAGACACTGAAGCCATCAGAAAATTGAATGGCAGGTTCACCTTCGGCATGGAGGCGATTCTTATCATCAAGCAGAATCTTACGGGGACGATCGCACACAAAGCAGAAGCCTTTCACTGGAAAGATCCAGCCACATTCTTCCGCTAATGCTTTCCATGCCTGCCATATTCTCCCTTGATGTGAATAGCCCAAAACGGAAACAAAAAAGTCATCACGATGTATACAGCCTGGTCTAAGGAACTGGCTCGATAATACACTCAGTACAAGGCTTACTTTTAGCGCCACTTGAAGCTGAAGCTCTAGCTGATGCACTACTTGATCGTTTAAATGCGTTAAATCATTACGCATATCGATGGCTTCTGAAAATCTCAAGCCTCTTTCCTTGTACTGAATCTCTGACGGAAGGTCTATCAGTTCTCCAGAGATTTTTAGTGTTTGCCAAAGCTTAGGAAACAAGTGATCTAATAGCTGATCTTCCAAGCCTCGTTTTATTAGCTCTGAGTAAGCTGCAAAAGGGCTATCGAAGAAGAGAACTTTAGGCTTTTGCTGAGAAAGAACAGAATAAAACTTGTGAATAATTCTTAGTACTTTTTGGCGATCGATTGGCTTAGTCGAAAGCGCTATCTTTCGCCACTTCTCTTGATAAACCAGTATCACAGCTTCTTGCTCAGGTGTGAGATAACTCATTATTTAGAAGATTTAGAAGGCTGTTTCGCTGAATCTCAACCTTCGATCTTTTTTTGCAGGTCTTGCCAACGCTTTGCGGTTAGAACAATAGGGATCGAGTGTAAGCGCGATCGCTCAAGTAAAAGGACGCTTAGAATCAAGCCTTGCTTAAGTATCTGTGCTGTTTCGTCGCACTTTTTCAAAAAATTCAGGAAAATTCTTCAACTCATCCATTGATTGCACAGGCGGAAGCTCGATCCAGTTGGCTTCGACTTCTGAGCGATCGACATAGGCATAAAAAGCGTCTCGATCGTCCCGATGGGTTAGCAAATAAGCCCGTAACTCCTTGCGAGTCATAGCACTAAAGTCAGGCTTCATCATTCAAACCTCCACTTACCATTAGGACGAATTGAAATTTGTGTTTCTTCTCCCGGCAGGATAACCACATTTCCAGTTCGATCATCGACATCCACAAGATCGATAGACCGATAGAGCTGGGTAAGCGATCGACAGAGAATGAAACACATTCGCATCTGTTCTTCAGTCGGAATAAGACATCTCCCAATAATTATCTATTTCTAGAATAACGCTACAGAAAGCTTCCAGGAAGCAATCTAAAGCGGCTTAAGCTTTGGGCGATCGCTTTTTGGGGCGTTTCCAGACCTGGCGTTCGGCTTTTTCGCGTTCGTAGGCGATGAGTTTGCCGTAGTAGTCGTGCTTGCTCAGGTTCATCGACAGGTAAACGTGCTTACGCATATTGCCGAAGCCTTTGCGGGCAAAGAACTTGAGCGCGGGCGTATTTTCTGGGTCGGTGTCTACCATCATGAACCGTGCGCCATCGTCGATCATGCGCTCGACCAACCGATCGACCAATTTATCCGCAATACCGCGTCGATGGAAGGCAGGATTCACGCCCAGCCAGATAATGTAGCCATACACCCAGGAGGTTTTGTTAATGATGGTGCCGAGGATGAAACCCGCCAGTTGATCCTGCACTTCCGCCACCAGGCAATACTCCGGGTCGGTGTTGTATAGCCCAATCACTTCCCACTGATCCCAGGTGCGGTAGATGTAGGGATACAGGTCGCTGGTAAAGAGGGTTTCGCCTAAATGGAAGACTGGCGCAAGGTCATCAATTTCCATCTCGCGCACGTCGATCGCCAATTGAGGCTCTTCAGAGGGTTTTGTAGTATCGGTCATAGCGCAAGCTTACTTTAGTGCTTTAGCCAAAAATACGAGTATTCGCTTCAGGGCTTGTTGCCCATCCGCAAGGTCAAGGTTGAATTGGTATTCGTGCTTCAGCGGTGGCGTATGGTCTTTGGGGTAGAACAAGGTATCGGTTCGCACCCCTGCTTGAGTCAGTTTTTGAGCTAGGGCGACTGATTGAGGGGCAAGCGGATCGGCATTGCCAGCCGTGATAAACGAAGGTGGGAAATCTTTAGTGACATAGTTGATAACCGCGAAGCTTTGAAAGGCTGGATCCGTCAAAAAATCCTTTGTTCCTGAGTATGACCACATCACCGTTTGGAGAAAGGAGCCGAACGAGCCGTTGTAGTTCACGCTTTTGGGGTCGTAGGCACCACAATTCAGGAGAGTTGCTTTGAGTTGACCTGGCTGTAACGCGGGTTGGATGCCGAGCGTCTTTGCATAAGCAGGGTTTGTGACGATCGCTGCCATCTGTGATGCCATCTGCGCGCCCGCCGAATCGCCCGCTAATACAAAACTGTTCGGATCAATATGGAGGCGCTTTGCCTGCTGTTGAAGATAATTGAGGGCATCGTTGATCTGGAGTAGGGGCGTGGGGTATTGATGCCCCGGCGCGATCGAATAACCAACCCCAACTACCGTATAGCTGTGAGAGGCGAGAATCTTCAGGTAATTTGCCACATGGCTTTTGTTGCCAGAGATCCAGGCTCCTCCATGCACCCAGACGATCGTCGGGAGAACCTGAGCCGAAGACTGGAGGGTTTGTGGATAAAACACGTCGAGCAGCGCATCTTTGTCATTTGTACGATACGGCTCATCTAAAATCGCCGCAACACCAGGAGGCACATGCTTCTCAAGCTTCTGCGCGATTTCTACAGCACCTTTATCAAAGCCATACCGAATCAGGAGTGCTTTCGGCCACGGGCTGAGCTGAAAACTGCCGTACACTGCCAAGCCAAGTAGCAGAAGACTGACAAGCAGCCAGCGAAACCGTTTTAAACCCACTCCACGATGCCGCGATCGAGTGTGACCTGGCTGAAGACGATCCCCTGGTAGGTGCCGACGAGACTCAGACATTAGTGATATATCCCTGCTGTGCGCCTATCTACTTGAATCTAGTCCTACAATGAGTCAAAAACCCTGTCAACATAATTTTGATCTTCAAGGAGCTAGGGGCTTAAGGGCAAAGTGCGCTCACAACGAGACTTCCTGAATATCAGCAAGGCTAGGTAACGAAAAAGCATTCTCTTGCTCGATCGATGACTGCGATCGCTCCGTCTCCTCTGGAAACGTTACCCGGTCGCACCGGATGGCAAAGCTACAGCGATCGCATTCTTTTGATTTCAGTGGCACTTGGGGAAAAGGCTCACCGTTTTGGTAGTGTTTCAACCATTCTGTCAGTTGGCTCAGCAAGCGGGTTAGCTCCTGGCGGATCTGTTCGTGCTGGAGGCGATCGTAGCCAGCATTAAAGCGCTGAACGTCTGGCGTTTTTTCATCTGAAGCCTGGAAAAACCAGTACGTCATCGCAATTTGTTCGGGGGTATAGTTGCTGGTCTCAGCCAGCACAAAGGGATAGAGTCGCGTTTGCCAGTTTTGCAATAGCCAGCGCGGGTTCTGCGGACGGGGATAGGTCTTCCAATCCAAAATCTGTGCCTGCTGCTCATTCGCAAGCAACAAGTCATACACCACCGTGAGCAGATACCCCTCAAAGGCTAGCGTGCGCAAGTGCTCACTTTGCCCACCGATAGGGCGATCGTCCCCTAACGTCAAAATTTTGGGAGCGACCGCCATAAACGCATTAAACCAGGACTGAAGCTGAGGATCTTCTTGTACCAACGGTTCTACAGGTAGACCCAAAAGCCACTGCTGCATTAATAAGTGAAACCGCGTCCCCTGATTCTGTCGCTCTTGCTGCTCCGGTTCGTTTGGCGCGGCTAACTGCTCCAAATCCGTATGCTGAAACTTGCGTGGGCAGGTAGCAAGACGATTTAACTGCGATTGAGACAGGCGGAGGGGAAAGGCTAAAGGATAAGGGCTAAAGGATAAAGCATTTCCCCCCGATCGCGCTTCTGTAGTCTGATCCGCCTCCGTTTCCATCACCTTATCCCTCATCCTTAAATACCCTTTGAAGTGGTTGACTAATCAGCTGAAAAAGCCTTACCCCCGACCTGACAAACGCTTCGACAATTTTGGAAAAGATTCTTGAAATTGAGTGAGCCTGCTCAGCTATTTCAACGATTTCTTTCGTTATTTCCCAACAAGTCTTTTAGCCTTCATCCTTTAGACTTTAGCCTTCATCGCCCATCCCTCATCCCTCTCTTCTCACTGCTTCGACAGCACAAACACGCTCCCTTCGTTGCCGCGCCCAATGCGCAGGTCGTCGTCCAAATAAGTAATGTCAAGCCACCCTTGCCGATCGCGATTCTCGATGCCAAAGTCGATCGCCGCAAACTTTTTGCCTGCTTCGATGTCTTGAATGAATCGATCGGGTGACTGGTAACCAATCAGCCGCGTGAGTCCAATCACTGCTCTTTCAAATTTGACATCCACCCGTCGGTCTGAGGCAGGGCTGAAGCGAGCGACCACGCTGACCAATCCATCGAGGTAGGGCAACCCACTGATTTCGGCAATGTTGTAGACCTTCTTATCGGCAACCCGAATACATTGATAAATTTGCCCCAGCTTTGCGAGAGGCACGCGATCGATGCCTAACAGTTCTTGACTAGTGGTATAGAGCAAGCGCCAATCGCCGTTTAGCAAGCTAGGCGTTTCAATGGGGCGAGGGGTTGGGTTCCGATCTTCTAGCTGCGCGATCGCGACGGCAATGGCCTGATGATCGCGATCGTTAGCCAGTAGCCCACGATTTGTGCCCGCGATCGCTTCTAATAATGCTGCTTTACCAATCATTTTTAAAGATCTCCAGAGATAACAACTTTTAGCGAAGGTGCTTTTTTTACGGATAGCTTTATACGCCTGGTGAAACGTAAAGTAAGAGGGCTAGAACAACTCGCGCGGTTTCAGGGCATACTCCCCTTGAAAGCGCAAAAAGCTAAAGCGGCAAAAAAACTCTTGCAATTTATCTCTATGGTGATACACTCTGGTTGTTTCATCCGTGAAAGTCGGAGATGTCGTCCGATTATGGCTAAGATTTGAATAGAACCAATCGCATGACTGAATCCACTCTAAGGACGTATGACTTATAATCCCTCCCTCCGTGAAGAACCCCGCAGCCAACGAGCCGCTGTCATTCCGCTTAAGCAGGAAGTCTCTATTTTAGACTGGCTTGAAAACACAGGTCGCTTGCTGGCGCGTGATAGTCAAGATGCTGGCTATCTTGAGGCCGATGGCGAAGAGCTGAATGATCTCATGGCAGGTGAAGATAACAGCTTCGATATTGATGATGATGATGATGATTTGGAGCTAGAAGACTAGGCGAGAGTAAATTAGAACATCCTGGTTTGCTCAGTTCAGTCGCTCTTCCGAATTTTGACAGTGAGCGCGTGTGTGTAATGTGTGGAGTGAAGTGAGAGTTTTGTGGACGCAAAGTTATTTTCAACTCAAACGTTAAATCTTTCGGGCATGCGGCTATTTGTTCTGTTGGCGATCGGGCTTAGTACCTTTGCTTTGATTGCCGATGAAGTAGCAGGACGCTCTCTAGCCCATGTCTTTTCTTTGACTCTACCGTTTTGGTTTTGTGCCGTTGCAGCCGCTGGTCTCGGTTTTTGGGTCGTTCCTTTATTGAGGGCACTCAAAGCGGGTCAGGTGATCCGAGAAGACGGCCCAAAATCTCATCTTAAGAAAGCTGGCACGCCAACGATGGGCGGCATTTTCTTTTTGCCGATCGCACTGCTGGTTGCTATTGTCTGGTCTGGCTTTGCAGCACCCGTTGTGGCAGTTTCAGTGGTGACGTTTGCCTACGGCGCGATCGGCTGGATCGACGATTGGCAAATCATTCGCGGTTGCTCGAACAAGGGCATTACTCCCCGCATGAAGTTGCTTCTGCAAGTGGGTGTTGGTGCGCTGTTTTGCCTCTGGCTGGCCTGGATGCAACCAGAGACGATTACCACGATCGCGCTGCCCTTCGGGTTGATGCTGCCGTTAGGTGCGTTTTTCTGGGTGGTTGCCGTCTTTGTTCTAGCAGCCGAAAGTAACGCGACGAACCTCACAGATGGTGTGGATGGTTTAGCCGGTGGAACGGTCGCGATCGCGCTGTTAGGTCTGGGCGCGTTGATTGCACCCACATCGCCAGAGCTGATGCTGTTTTGCGCGTGTCTGAGCGGTAGCTGTCTGGGGTTCTTGCTGCACAACCGCAATCCAGCCCGTGTGTTTATGGGCAATACGGGTTCGACCGCGTTGGGTGGGGCATTAGCAGCCGTTGCGATCATGACCAATAGTCTTTTCGCCCTGTTAATTCTGAGCGGTCTCTTTCTCATCGAAACCCTTTCGGTGATGATTCAAGTTGGCTACTACAAAGCCACAAAAGGGGCAGATGGCATTGGTAAGCGTTTTTTCAAGATGTCTCCCTATCACAACCATCTTGAGCTGTCTGGTTGGACAGAGACCCGCATTGTGGCTGCTTTTTATGTCATCGCAGGCTTGCTGTCGTTCGTGACGTTGGCCGTTTGCTGAGCCGCTTCAGGCCGTTGAACGATCGTCTTTTAACAAAAGGGTGCAGGGCGAAGCGCTTTGTGCCCTTTTGCTTTTGCCCAGTTTTGCCCGTTTTGAGTGAGATTGTTGCGAAAGCGATCGAGGAAGGGTGGTATCGTCGAAGCGAGATCTGCTATTATGATGTTCCATCACCTGGAGAGATGGCTGAGTGGTCGAAAGCGGCAGATTGCTAATCTGTTGTACGAATCGTAAGACCGTACCGAGGGTTCGAATCCCTCTCTCTCCGTTTTTCATCAGAGTTTTGACCCGTATGCTCTACGCTCAGAGCTGCGTTGGTCAAGTTTATTGGTTAGCTTCGGCTTGTTGACTGAAGCTCTGATAAACATTTGATGATCTTTTAGATCGGTTCTGACATTTCACCGGATCGCTGGGCGCGTTGTCTGAAGGGATAGAAGGACAACTGCAACTGCGTCAACTATGTGGAATTGTCTTCTTCGTTCTGTGTCCCGGTGCAAATCTGCGTCCCAGTGCAAACGGTGGGTTAGCCTTGCAGTCGTGCTGTTGCTCAGTACAGGGTGTTCTCGCATCTTACAATCCAGACCCCTGCAAGACATTAATCTGAAGTTTTCGGTGGAAAATCGCCTGCCTGGGGTTTACGCGATCGCGGGAAGCACAAATCTGCCAGAAAAGACACAGATTATGGTGGCAGCTATTCGCTACCTCTACCCATCGACAGCCGCCTCCAAAAATTTCAACCCAAACCCGACCTACGCGGTTCTGGCCTATCAACCGGCTGAGGTGAATGGTAAACGCTGGCAGACGACGCTAAACCTTTGGGAGACTGGCACCGATGGCAGGTTTCAAGAGTCATGGCAGCTTGACCAGGCGAAACTCAAACTGACGCTCGATCCAGCCGATGAGGTCATTTTTCTAGCAACGCTGGCTCCGGTCGATGGCAGTGACCAATTGCAGCGCTTAGAGAATCAACTTGCAAAGCAGAAGATTCAGCTTTCGAGAAAGCTCGTTCATGGCTCGGCAGATGGTCAGCAGTACATTCAAGTCAGCCAGACGATGGCGATCGCCTTACCCACAGGGAATACAACGCCACCCTCCCTCCGTCCAGAAGAAATTAACGGTGGCTGGGGCAATCGCTTTTTGATTCCACCAGAGCCGCAAAATCCCATCAAGCTAGAGCAGCCGAAAGAGCGACGGACGAATGCACCTGTGACTGCTGAGGAGTTTTTGAGGTAATGGAAGGCAGAGGGGCAGAAGGCAGAAGGCAGGAGGCAGAGGGCGAAGTATAAAGGATGAAGGATAAAGGATAAAAAAGCTGATAGCTGATAGCTGACCGCTAGAAGGCAGGAGTTAAGGTGATTGATTTGTGGTGGAGTTGCCTGTGCGCGAGTAGTAAAAGCCAGCGACGATCGCAAGCAGGTACAGGATGGAGCCTAGCCAGAATACGAGGCTGCTGACAAGCGGAGTTTGGGCCAGCAGGTTCAGATCTAGCAGCAAAAAGTGCCAGTCGTGGAGGACGTTTTCGCCGCCCAGCAGTGGCAGCGATCGCTCTTGAGCATCCTGAATGTAGATGGAAACATCCCATAGATTCTGTGCGGCCCAGCAGAGGGCGATCGCTCCGGCATAGCGTTGACCTGTTGCAACGAAATAGCCCGCGATCGCGGTTGGCACCATCACTTGCATCAGGGAGCCGCCCAGAATGTGCAGGAATTGACCAAAGCCAGACAGAATGGTGTGTCCTGCTTCGTGAAAGATTAGATTGACTCCATGCAAAAACATCATGATGCGATCGCTCCCGTCTAGAAAGCCTTCTACGGTGTAGTTGGAGGCTCCAAACAAGCCATAGAGCGCCAGGCAAACCACACAGCCGAACTTCAAAGGATTGAACTGAGCAGAAAACTGCCGAACATCATCAACCGTCAGAGTAAAGGGCTGCTTAGAGGAGGCAGAACGACCCACGAGAGGCGTTTTGGGGAAGGGAGGTGCGATCGTGGGTGCGGCATCAAGCTCAAGTGCCTGTACCCACTCTGGTTGGTTGGCTGTCGTCTGCTTACCGCTAATGGTGATGGTTTTGATGGCTGGCAACTTTAAGCCCAACAGTTCTCGCTGAATCAGCGTTGTGGCAATTTGTGAATCAGGTGTGGTTTCGGCTTCCAGGTAAATATCCAGATGATGCGCGTCGAATACAACATCTGCCGTGATGTGCTTGTGGGCGATCGCCTGTTGAATGAGTTGCGCAATGGCTGCGCGATCGCCGTGCTTTGCCCGCTGCTTGAGGGTGAGGGGTCGATCGGGTTGCGTCATCAATCCGTGCCTCCTGGCACCAGTTCCTTAAGCGCATTATTCCCGTTTCAGGGGCGCTATACGCCCATCACTACAAAATAGACCGTTGTAGCGACTACCAGCACAAACCCCATCTTAAAGAGTTCAAACCGTCGTTTTGGAAGCTGCGTGGAGGGGGGTGTCGGCGCTGGAGACGGTAGAGGCAACGACGAGGGGTTGTCTGGAGAAGGCACCGCTGAAGGAGAACGGTCTGCGCCAGTCCCGTTCGAGCCGTTGCGCTGGCGAAGCACGGTAGGCATTGGATGGAGATGACTGTCAGGCAGAGATTCCAGCGAAAATGTGGCGATCCACTGGGGAAAGGCATCTCCCGTTCTCCATGCATACACTCTCACCTGCGCGATCGACTCCGGTTTAAGCTTGAGCAAGCCACGACGGATAAAGGCAATCGAGGTCGCTTGATGGAGTTCTTCAGACGCTTTGAGCATGACTTGAAGACAATCAGCATCTCGCACGGCTTTTACCCAGACGTCTTGAGGACGCAGCACTTCATTCATCAACGCCGCGATCGCCTCAGCGTTTCCTTGCTTTGCTCGGTCTAGCAGACTCAGGGAAGTGTTCATAAAGAGAGAAGAGGGAAGCGATCGCTCCCATTAGCCAATGAGCGATCGCTGCATCGATTATAGTACAAACGTACGATCTCGAACGGCAAGATTAAACGAGAGTTAGTAAGCTTTTGCGATTGATTGTAGGCGCTGACAGCAGGAACGATCGGGCGAACATTTGAAATTCACGCTCGACACGCGCGATCGTCCATCAGCTTGCTCAGAGAACATCAGCTTGCCCATAAAAAAGAAGCCCTCACGTGAGTAAAGGCTTCTGTTAAAAGGGGAGCGGGTACACCCCATTAGCCATGCCCAGTCTATCCTAAGAGGTAAAATAGAACAAGCGTACTAAATAGCAAACGGCCTCACGCGATCAATCCCTACCAATGCGGCAAAGTTGCCCTACAGATGGGGAGATTTCCGTTGAGAAAAGGATAGAGCTGAAGAGTGGGATGAAGAAAGCGTAGAGAACATCAAGGCGTGATGGCAACTTTCACGACCTGTCGCTGCTTCATCGCTTCAAACACAGGCCCTAGCTTGGTCAAAGGCTGCTGTTCGCTTACCAACAGTTCCAGGGGAAGCGTGCGGCTGGTTAACAGGTTGAGCGCGGCACGAACGTGGGTGGGCGTGTTGTGAAACACCCCTTTGAGCGTTAACTCGCTATAGTGCAGCAGTTCTGTACTCACCGTAATACTGGTATCACGGGGACAGCCCCCAAATAGGTTCACGGTCGCACCGGGACGCGCACAGGCGATCGCCGTTTCCCAGACAGATGGCACACCCGTTGCTTCGATGACGACATCGGCTCCCCAACCATCGGTCAACTCCTTCACCAGCGCTGGCACATTTTCTACGTGGCGATAGTTGAACGTTTTGGTCGCTCCCAGCGTTTTGCCAAGCTGCAACCGTTGCTCATTGCCACCAAAAAGAATAACGTCTGCAAAGCGATGTCCGTCCATTGTCAGTGGTTGATTGTGCCACTCGCCTCGACCCGATGCCAACGCGGCGACAAACATCAGCCCGATCGCCCCATCGCCTAAAAGCACAACGCGATCGCCGGGTTTCACATTTGAGCGGGCGGCTCCGTGCAGCACACACGCCAACGGTTCCGTCATCGATGCCAGGGCGTAAGGCAGCCCATCAGGAATCGGCAACAGATTGTGCTGAACGATCGGCGCGGGAATCTTCAGGTATTCCGCAAAGGTGCCGTTATTAAACAGCAAATTCTGACAGAGTGAGTACTCCTGTTTCTGGCAAAAGAAGCAGCTCATGCAAGGGGCAGAATTATTGGCAACCACGCGATCGCCCACCTTCCAACCAGTAACGCCCTGACCGATCGCCACAATCTCTCCCGCTGCCTCATGACCAAAGAGGGTTGGTGGCTTCAGCATACGAGCATGTCCGCCGCGTCGCCAGACCTTAAGGTCGGTACCGCAGGTGGTGGCGACTCCAACTCGTAGCACCACTTCCCCAATGCCTGGAGTGGGGTCTTCAACCGTTTCTAAGCGTAAATCTTCTTGACCGTAGAGGAGAGCTGCTAGCAAGGTGAGGCTGCCTTCATCAAACACTATCGTTCATCTTAAATTTTGATGGTGACGATCGCGGAAGTTTTCGGCTGGGGTTAATCTCGTTTAGGCGTTTAGGCGTTTAGGGGAATGGGGGAATGGGGGAATGGGGGATGGGGGATGGGAGGACAGGCTTATAGCAAAGGGCTGGAGTGGTGCTCGTTAGTCTTCGCGATCGAAGCGATGGAGCAGAAAATCCAGGGCAGCGGCATGAAGCTGTTGATAGATCGGATCGTGGCGAATGGCTTCCCGATCGCGCGGGTGCGGAAAAGGGACATCCAAAATCTCGCCAATTGTGGCTTCGGGGCCATTGGTCATTAAAACAATGCGATCGCTCATATAGATTGCCTCATCAATATCGTGGGTAATCATGATCACCGCCTGCCGATGACTTTCCCAGATGCGGAGTACCTGCTGCTGCAACTTGCTGCGAGTCAAAGCATCCAGCGCCCCAAACGGTTCATCCATCAGCAAAATCTTGGGGCGCACGGCCAGCGCACGCGCAATGCCAACCCGCTGCTTCATGCCACCTGACAGTTGATCGGGGTACTTCTCGGCAGCGGCGACAAGATTCACCATGGCCAAATGCTCGTTGACCAAATCCGCCTTAGCTGCGCCCGGCAAGGATTCAAAGACCTCATCGATCGCAAGACGAATGTTTTGGCGTACCGTCAGCCAGGGCAACAGGCAATATTGCTGAAACACCATCATGCGATCGGAGCCTGGTTTGAGAATGAGCTGCCCCTCCAGGCGAATACTGCCTTGCGTTACAGGTTCTAAACCTGCGACCAACCGCAGCAACGTTGATTTGCCACAGCCAGAATGGCCCACGATCGTCACAAACTCCTGCTCTCCAAGCGTCAAGTTAATGTCACGCAGCACGATCGCCCGTCCACCACGCGGTTTGGGATAGGCTTTGACAAGATTCGCAATTTCTAGAAAGGCAACAGGCGCAGACTCCGGATGCACGTCATTGGTTGGACGAGGAGAAAAGTTGACCATAAGAACCTCCTGTAGAAGACGTTGTAAGCAGCGCGAAGAACCAGCAAATTCAATCATGGGGGCTTAGCGTGCGGGGAGTATACGCTCGGTGATAGCAGAGGCTTTGCCCGCATGCTAAGCCCCTATAGAATGACCGCTTTATTTTGTTCTCGCTCGTGAGAAGGAATGGCTCCACCCCACTCCCGACTCCCGACTCCCCATTCCCGACTCTCCTAAGACAAATAGATCCTGGTTGGACGATCGGCACGAATTTCAAAGCTCTTGAGATAGCCGTGGGGGTCGCTGGGGTCAAATGGCTTTTTGTCGATGAACAACTCGCCAGGTTCCACTTTGTAATCCTCTTTGGGGCACTCGATGCCTAGCTCTGCGGCAATTTCTCGATACAGATCAGTGCGCCATGCCTGACGTGCAATCTGTTCAGCATTGGGAGGAATGCCCGCAATTTGCCCCCAACGGGCTGATTGAGTCATGAGCCAAAGGCTTTGCGACTGCCAGAGAAAGGTTGAGTGGTTCCCCCCAATGTTGCCTTCTGCTGCATGTAGATCCGGTGGCAGGTCAAAAAAGAGGGTGGTTTCGTCGGGTTTATTCACGATGCGTGGACGATCGTCAAACCCGCCATAGTTATACAGCCCTGTAATACCAGGACGGGTGAATTTCGGCTTGGCTCCAGTAAATGATCGCTCCGAGATGAGTTGCGCCACCTCTTGTCGATGGTTGGGATCGCTGCAATACCGACAGGCTTCGATCATGGCTTTGACCAACGATCGATAGGTTTTTGGATTTTCGGTGATAAACGAATCCTGTACCGCTAAAACGCGATCGGGATGTCCTCGCCAAATCTCGCGCCCTTGGGCAAAGGTAAACCCAATGCCTTCATTGCCTTTGATGGCACGTGTATTCCAGGGTTCAGCAACCATATAGGACTGCATCGCACCAATCCGCATATTGACCAACATCTGCGGTGGCGGCACCACCATAATGCGAAATTCCTCAAGCGGATTGATGCCAACTGCTGCAATTAAATAGCGTACGAAATACTCGTAAATTGCAGAACTCAACACCACTGCCATGATGCGCTGCTCGGATGGGAGGTTGGTGAAATAGCGATGGAAGTCCTGTCTAAAGGCGTCCAAATTGCCGTTGTAGTCCTGCCAGGGACGTAACCCTGCCTCCCACATGGCGCGGTTCATGGTGATGGCATTGCCATGCCGATGGATGGTCATCGCGGCACAGAGTGGGGCATGTCTGGCACCTTCTGCCCCTGTCCGAGCGTTTGTGACAGCGCCAGACACGACGGGAGCCGCATCCAATCGACCAAAGATGATGCCATCACGAGACGTAGCCCAACTGGCTTCGCGATTGAGTTTGACATTCAAGCCATATTTGCGAAAGAAGCCTTTCTTCCAGGCGATCGCAAACGGAGCACAATCATTCACTGGCACATAGCCAATGACAAGGTTGGGTTTCTCCAACGTTTTGGGGTTCACCACAGGCTCAACAGCCAACGCCTCTACGGTTAGCGCTGATGGGCTGCGATTGCCATCAATATTCAGTGAAAAAAGCGCTGCACCTGCTATCGATGCCCCAGTTGCCGTGAGAAATTCGCGCCGTGTCCAGCGTTTACGATCGCTCATAATCAGTTCTTGATGAAAAAATCAGTTCTCTGTGAAAACTAAAGATTCAGGACTTACACCTGTTAGCCAAAACCTCAGAGGTTTAAGCCAATCGGTTGCTCAATGCTTGCGTCTCGGTGCAAACCTCCGAGGTTTGCGTAGAGGTTCAGGACTTAGGAGGTATCGATTAAACAAAATACCCGTAAGGGCAGGTTTGATGCCAAAGTTACTGATTACATAGGAAGATGCTGACAAAACCTGCCCCTACCGCGTGGTAGATTCTGTCTCTGCAACCTCCTTACACCTGTTGACTACTCGGAGATTTGAGTAAAAGCAGTTGCCTATGATTGCACGGGTCTATGCGTTACAGCTTCTTGAAGCTTGCACAGCAGCCAATCCAAGAGCAACCCCGTCAGACCAATTAACACCACTGCCAGAAAGACAGAACTCAGGTTTAAGCGGCTCCACTCATCCCACACAAAGAAGCCAATGCCGACGCCACCGGTCAGCATCTCAACGGCTACGATGACTAACCAGGCAACCCCTAAACTGATGCGAAGTCCGGTAAAAATATAGTCCAGGCTGGCTGGCAGAATAATTTTGGTCAACTGCCTCCAGCGCGGCATCTCCAGCACTTTAGAGACATCAATGTAATCTTGAGGAACGCTGGAAACTCCTAACGCTGTATTGATCACCGTTGACCACAACGACGTGATGAAAATGACAAAAATCGCTGAGGGATTCGCCAAATTGAAAATAGCCAAGGCGATCGGCAACCAGGCCAGCGGCGAAACGGGCTTCAAGATTTGAATCAGCGGATTGAGCGCTAGGTAAGCAGGACGGTACAACCCAATTGAAAACCCGGTCGGGACAGCAACGATCGCGCCCAGCACAAACCCAATCAGCACTCGACGAATACTCGCCAAGAGCAACCAACCAATCCCTAAATCGCCCGGCCCCCGTCGGTAAAACGGATGCGTCATGTAATCCCAGTTTGCCATTAACGCTTGCCATGGCGTTGGCATAATGTCGCTCCTCAGGGTTGCCAAGAGCCACCACAGGGCGAGAAGACCTGCAAAACCTGCGATCGGTAACAGCACCGTATCGCGCAAAAACATGATGCGAAAATGTCGAGCGGCCGCATAGCTAGCACCGACTGCCTGATTCAGCAGCAAAGCCATAGATATCACCTCATTTCATCAAGCGTTAGCTGTCACTGAACGTCCAGTTAAGAAGCCTGATGAAACTGACATCGCATGACATTGGCGCTTAAGCGTCTGTGCCTACGAAGCAATGATCAATCAGTCTTCTCTCAATGCCTACGAGGTTAGCTGTCGGGCTAGGGTTGAGAGATACCCTTCATCAAAGCCTTTACCATCCCGATAAAGTGCCTTTGAAAATGCGCCCCTTACTCTTGAGTTCTGACTCTTGAGTAACGTTGGTTCCCCCGCTTTTTGCTCTGCTTTAAGCGTTGCATCGCTAGAAAATTCAGAGTTCGAATTAGGCAGACTTGTTCAGTTCTAGACACGCTAGCACTAAATTTTTAAGTTTTCAACCCGCTTCTGCACATTGATTCCATGTCACCCGTACCTGATCGACTGACAAATCTTTCACCACTTGCCTGTCCCGCCCTGCACGAAACAGACTGAAGCGATCGCAAGGGTGCCGAGTCCACTTGAACTGGCCTTTGTTAGCCCTCACCTTTGTACAGGGCAGCGTGGCAGCGCCGCAAAAGAGCTTTCAACGTCTCAGACATCCGTTTAGAAGCCTGCTTGCTTAATGCTCGTGTTCAGCTTCGCGTTCTGATAGTAAGGCCGCAATTTTATGCTGGATTGATTCTTGCGTCAGCAACCCTTTCGCTGCAAGCAGTTTTTCACAAGCATTTAACCAGTGTTCGTAATACGGTTTACCTTCTGATGTCGCTTCTTCTTCTGTGGCAAGTTCACTGATTAGATACTCAGTCCATTCTGACCATTGGCAATAACCATCTGCCGCCAACTGATGAACGAGGGCAAAGGCCTGTGCTTCCCAGGGAGCTTGAAACACTGGTTCATCCTGGGCGAATGGTTTGGGTGGTTGAGAGGCACGGGACGGAGAGGTTGCCATTGTCTAAATGTTTTCCAGGTGATCATCAAATAAGTCAAGAAACAAACAATCTTTGGGTGAGGCTTCGTCTCCCCACAGTTCTTGGGCCGCAAACCGGACACTATAAACATGCTGAGGTTTGGTGTCTAAGCGTTGCCCAACGGTGTCTGGAAAAACGTAAACCCCATGGTCCTTGGTCACTGTGCCAATCTTGCCGCGCGCATAACGGGGTAAGCGAGTATATGTTTGGGGATGCATCACCTTCGCCCGGACGCGATCGCCCACCTGAAATTTAGCTGGCATATCGATGTCAACCCGGCAGCTCAGACCATCACGCAACAGTACTTCAGCCTGTGCCGCTGTCATACATTCATTCGTCGTTTTGATGGGCATCGGGATTGCTCTCCTGCTGATTCGCTGATGGATTCCTCTAGGGTTGAGATAACTGGGTGACTCGTTCCTCAATCTCCGTCTGAGTGACCAGATTGTGTTCTGTAAGCAATCGCTCCAAGGCGTACAACCAGCGTTCGTAATAGGCAGAACTGAGGTACTGACCCGGTGGCATTAATTCTGACGCATGGCGAGTTTCGTCCACCGGGAAGTAGTTTGCAAAGGTGGCAAAACTCATGGCGAAGACTTTAGAGGCTGTTTGAAAAGTCGTCTAGACCGTAAAAAAGCTCACACGGTAGGCTGTCAGTAGTGAAGTCCAGCCCCGTGAGAGCGATGGTTAAATTCTACTCAAGCAACCTGACCCGCGCCCAATTTGACTTAATCCAGCCGCTGCTGCCGCCTGCCAAACCCGGTGGTCGCCCGCGCAGTACCAATCTGTGGGCAGTGCTGAACGCCATTTTTTACGTGGTCACGCAGGGCTGTAAATGGCGAGACATTCCTGGCGACTTTCCCGCGTGGCAAACGGTGTACACCTACTTCCGCAACTGGCGCAAGGACGGCACCTGGCAAGCGCTCCATGAGCGGTTACGAGCGTGGACACGGGTCGCGACTGGACGCCCCGAAAGTCCTTCCGAGGTGATTCTCGATAGTCAAACGGTACCCACGGTGGCGATGGTGCAACAGGCCGTGGGGTTTGACTGCTTCAAAGCCACCAAAGGGCGTAAACGGCATACCGTCGTGGATACACTGGGTTTAGTGATGGTTGTATTGGTGACCGCAGCGAGTCTACCGGAACGCGAGGGCGGCAAACGGGTGCTGCAACGACTGTCTGAGCTGGGTGCGAAAGTCTGTCGCCTCTACCTCGTCTGGGTCGATGGTGGCTATAGTGGTCAACCCTTTGTGCAATGGGTGATGGATCGCTTCCGCTGGGTCATTTACCCCGTGCTGCGCCCTGAACAGACTAAAGGCTTTGTGCTCCTGAAAAAGCGTTGGATTGTCGAACGGACGTTTGGCTGGTGGCAATGGTATCGGCGGCTCAATTGTGATTATGAACTACTTCCAGAAACCGCTGAAACCATGATTTATCTCGCGATGATCCGACTCATGGTGCGACGGTTGGCGTAATTTGTCACACCCCTCCCCCTTTTCAAACAGCCTCTTAGCTTCCCACTCTGAGTGAAACACTGGCTCATTCTCTGCAATGGGAATAGGGCCCAGATTGTGCATACCGCCCATGTCATGTGGACCATTCATGGTGCAATCTCCTAGGCAACACGTTCAACGAGGTCGTTGGGTGGCAGAACTTTGGCAGTGCCAATCATGGCGTTACGAGTGACCAGTGCTGCTAACGCCTCTTCGGTCATATTTTCTGTGCCTTGAGGTTGTTCTGGCAGGACGAGATAGCGCAGATCTGCATTGCTGTCCCACACACGAACTTCAACCGAGTCTGGCAGTTCTAACCCAAATTCTCGTAGTACCCCACGGGGATCAATGACGGCACGCGAGCGATACGCAAACGATTTGTACCAGGTGGGCGGAAGCCCTAAAATCGCCCAGGGATAGCAGGAACAAAGCGTGCAGACAATCAGGTTATGAACCTCTGGAGTATTTTCCACCACAACCATGTGTTCGCTAGAGAACCCAGTTAAACCTAATTCGGCGATCGCCTGGGTACCATCAGCCAATAAGCGCTGTTTAAAGTCTGGTTCAAGCCATGCTTTGGCAACAATGCGTGCGCCATTATGGGGGCCGATTCGGTGTTCGTAGGCGTTAATAATGGCGTCTAGGGCCGCAGGGTCTACAATCCCCTTTTCAACTAAGAGCGACTCGATCGCCTTGACACGTAGTGCAATATCAGCGCTGGAAGGGTGGTCGTGGGCACTCATGATGTGGAATAAGCAAAGAACCGATGGCCAATGAAACCGTCAAATTATGAGCGCGTAGGGCAAACCGAGATTTAGCCCTGATTGTACCAGGGTTGGCTGAGTTGCACGTTGAAAATTCTAGTTTCATACGCCTTGACCCCGTTGACGGCTATTGAAGGTTGGACGGTTGGCTTGCGCCCAGACCGCTAACAGAATCGTCCCAACGCCTTTATGCAAAATGCTCTAGAACCCACTCATAGCCGTTTTCATTTGCATTCACCACACCCCACACCCTATACCCCAACCCCATCTCGATCGAACTATGGCTGACTTGATTGAGAACCACTGTAAAAGTGTTAACCGTGCCAGCTTCACCAGGATTGGCAGTCGTGATTCCACGAAAAAGGTCTTGGAAAGATGACCTTCCAAGACCTTTCTCTATCGGAGCGGCGAGATTCGAACTCACGACCCCTACTACCCCAAAGTAGTGCGCTACCAAGCTGCGCTACGCCCCGATTTGCTTGCTCAGTATAACATAATCAGATGAAGCGCTGTCGTGTCAAACGACTTCCTTCACGGCTGATTGTGCTTCCCGACGTAGGCCAGCCGCAATGCGGAACAATTCTTGCCCTGTATGCAGATAAGAGTCATCGTAGTTGAGCGTAAAAAACTCTAGCTGCTCGATGCCATCATCAACCTGGTTTAGGCAGTAATAGAGATGAGCTGCAACGCCTGCAAGCACTTTAGGGTTAGGGAGCGAGTGAAAGATGGTCTCAGCCCGCTTGAGGCGATCGCGGCAGTCTTCAAGGTATTCCTGAAAATTTGCCATGAGCGCATCATCAAAGGGGTCAGCAGCAAGTTCGTCAATCTGCTCTTTCAACGGTTTGAGAATCTGCAGCAGAAGATTGCTGACAGGCGTATAGACCTGCTTCAGCCACTGTTTTATATGGTCATCCGCTTGTTGAGCCGTTTGTTGTTGTTTACGATAACGGGCTTGAGCGGCAGCCGTGCGTTGCTGTCGATCGCCCCGTCCCGTAGAGAACCCAGATTCTTCTAACTGCGTGAGATATTGTAATTGCTGGTCGTAAGATTTGCGATTTTCGGGATCGCCCAGCACTTCATAGGCAGCATTCACTCGGGCAATTTTTTCGTGGTTAGCCGTCTCACGATTACTGTCAGGATGAAACTGTTTAGCTAACTGACGATACGCCTGTTTGATCTCTGCCTGCGTTGCTGTCGGCGTCACGTTTAAAGTGCGGTAGTGGTCAGACCTCATGCTTCTTCTTAAGCTTTACCCTCCCAGCATAGCGGGCATATTCAGGTCAGAGTCTTGGAAGAGGGGAGTGCTAAGGTAGCGCTCACCAAAGCTAGGCTGAATCATCACGATGAGCTTGTCTGCATACTCAGGACGACGACCGACCTGAATCGCCGCATAGAGTGCTGCGCCACTGGAAATACCAGAGAGTAAGCCTTCTTCCCGTGCTAGACGCCGCCCATAGGCGATCGCATCATCATCAGAAACGGTGATGACTTCATCAATCAGATTCACATTCAGCACAGGCGGCACAAACCCAGCCCCAATCCCTTGAATTTTATGTGCGCCGGGACGACCGCCCGACAGCACGGGGCTATTGGTTGGTTCAACCGCGAACGCCCGAAACTCTGGTTTACGCGCTTTGATAACATCGGCTACGCCTGTAATGGTGCCCCCGGTTCCCACACCCGCTACGATCGCATCGATCTGCCCATCCGTATCTGCCCAGAGTTCTTCTGCGGTTGTTTCTCGATGAATCTGAGGGTTTGCCGGATTGCGAAATTGTTGCAGCATATAGGCATCAGGCAGTGTTTCAACAATTTTTTGTGCCCGTTGAATACAACCACTCATGCCTTCAATGCCGGGTGTCAGTTCCAACTGGGCACCGTACGCACGAAGCATGGCCCGCCGTTCTGAACTCATCGTTTCTGGCATGGTCAAAATCAGGCGATACCCCTTGGCGGCGGCTGCCATCGCCAGTGCAATGCCTGTGTTGCCAGAGGTTGGCTCTACCAAGACCGTTTTACCGGGTGTAATCAAGCCATCTTTTTCGGCAGCATCAATCATGCTGATACCAATGCGGTCTTTCACCGAAGCGGAGGGATTCATTCCTTCAAGCTTGACCAGAATGCGTGCCACACAGCCGTCCGCCTGAGGAATGCGATTTAACTGTACCAGAGGGGTACGACCAATGAGTTCGGTAATATTTTGAGCAATTCGCATAGGTCTAGATGTAATACATAATGTCAAGTTGTCGGCGGGCGCTGCATTTTTCACCCAGATCTTGTAGGGTACAACGCTGTAAAACGGTGTTTGCGGCTTGATGGGCTTCTTGCCATACGTCCCAAATTACGGCGCTTTCGACTGTTTTAGGGACGACTTGCGGTTCTGCCGATTGGGCTTCGGCACCTTCCAGGCACTGCAACACTTCTAGAAGATTAATTTTCCAGGGTTCCCGCGCCAAAATGTAGCCTCCCTTGGCTCCTCGCTGTGATCGCACCAAACCACACCGTCTGAGTGTAGCTAATAATTGCTCCAGGTAGCGATCAGGAATCTGCTGCTGGGCAGCAATTTGACGAATTTGTAGCGGTTCTCCACTGGCATAATGTGCCGCCAACTCGATGAGTGCCAGAATGGCATATTCATTCTTACTCGAAATTTCCACAGGTAAAAATTAATAAACGTCATGGAAGAGGTAATCACCTTTTTCATTATACTACGGTTCTTTACTGGGGTTTTGTGAATTTAGAAAAGAAGGGATCAAAAAAGCTGCTGTAGATTAACGCTACAACAGCTTCTTAGGCTTTATCAAAGCAAGCTGGTTCCGAGACTTCTAGAACGTGAAGGTTGTCCGGATGACGCCAACAACTTGAGTGTCGTTTCTGTTGTTCCCTTCTGGGTTGAACAGTACAAACACACCTGGTGTGATGGCAATGTTGTCAGTCAGACGGTAGCGATAGAACGCTTCTAGATGGAGCGGTGTGGAACGATCGTCACGTCGGAGTCCAGCCGCATTAATAAAGTCGGTATCAATCACAGTGGGTGCGATACCAAACAGGAGGCCGCCCAGGTTGCCTTTCTTACCCAAATCTGGGAAGGCTAAGTAGCCCAGGGCGCTTAGGATCGTTGCGTTATTGCTGTTGCTGCTTTGATGAGCAAACGAGGCTGATGCCCAGCCCCCGATGATGAATTTAGGACTGAGCTTAAATTGCACGGAAGCCGCAACGGAGTCTGCCGCTGTCGCAGCACCGTTGAAGGGGTTAGCGGCATAGTCCGTGCCTGTACTACCTGTGAGGTTAACTTTGCCACCATTCGGCTCAGTGCCAGGGTAAAACGAGTGGGCATAGGCAAGACCCAACGTTAGTGCCTGACTAGGCTGAAAAACAACCTGAGCCAGCGCGGCATAAGAGCCGTTAAACAAGCCGCCTTTAGCAGATGGGTTGTTGCTACTAGCACCGGCAAGATAACCGCCTTCCAGTCTCAGCGCATCATTAAATTTATAGGCAAACGTGATGCCAGCGGAGCCAACATTACTGGGATTGTTGATCCGGTAAAAGGTATTAAACCGCCCAAAGCGAGATATGGAGCCAGCGCCGCTACTTTCAAAAGGACTTAACGTACTCACTACGCTATCGGATAGTTCATCGTTAAGCGCATCGATTTGCACGGTGAGTTTGTCACCCACAGGGAAACGATAGAACAGCTTGTCGATTTGAACCGCATTTTTTTCGTCACCGTCGAAGCCCAGACGGGTTTCGTTTGTGCCTGTAAAAGCACCGTTAAAGGGAGTGGTGTTCCGAGCCTGTAAACGAGTCCGCAGACGATCCTTACCCGTGAAACTTGTGTCGAGCGCTAGCCGAACCCGATCGCTGAAGATAGTCTGGGTTTGATCCCGTCTCAAGGCATTGGCGTTCCCAGCATTAACCCCATTTACAGCCAGGAAGGAATTGTTGCCAGTGCGGGTCGCCCGATCGCCGAACGTATCCGCGATCGAGAAAATAACTTCGCCGCTCAGCTTCGTAGTGGTGGAAAACTGCTGCTTTTCCAGGGTGGCTGTTCGTGCTTCCACCGCATCTACGCGTCCACGCAGGGTTGCTAACTCCGCCGCAAATTCTTCTTGGAGCTTTTGCACAACCAGCAAATCTTCTTTCTTGACGAGATCAGCCGTGCCAGCCGCAATGAGCTCGTTGACCCGATCCATGCAGGCGTTTAAGCCAGCCGCAAACTCATAACGAGTCAGTGCGCGATTACCTCGGTAGGTCTTATCGGGGTAGCCAACGATGCAACCATACCGTTCAACCAGTGATTGCAACGCTTGAAACGCCCAATCAGTGGGCCTTACATCCGAAAGCTGAGAAACCGAGGTTACCTGTCCAACCATATCCGCAGAGGAACTACCTTCAGCGTTGTAAGCAGCAATTTGGCTAAGGGTAGCTGTCGATAGCGAAGGCTGAGACGATGGTGCCAGAGTGGCTGTTGTAGCCGTTGGTTTCGTTGAGGGTGGAGGCGCTTCTTTCTTCGCAGACGTACTGCTTTCTACGCTATAAGCAACCCTTTGATCGAGCGTGGAGACAGGAGGGGCGGGTTGAGGTAAGGCGGCTAAAACGCTTGCCCCTGTGATTTGATGAGCCGAAAGCAATGCGGCTGCCTTTGCTTGGTTTGTAGAGTGGTCAATTGCTGTTGCTGGCGAAGTTGTATCGGTTGCTTCAGCCGCTTGCACAGCCGTGCTGCTCCCCGCGATCGCAGACGCTGTAGCAGTGGCACTTAGAAGCGCCGGAGCCACCAGTAACGTTTTCCAAGACTTGTTTGACATGGTTAACTCTCCTCATCTCCACACCGTTCACTTCAAGACGCAGATTTATCGCAGGCTATTGAATGAACCAAGGGTACTCTCGCCCTACAAACCTTACGTTTCTTGATCGTCTTGATCCGGAAGTTCTTAATGCTTACTCTCAATCCGTTCTTCCCTGGAACACGCATGAGGACGTTACGTGCAGCTTCCATGTGGATCGCACATTGCTATTCACCTTGCCTCAGGTTAGGTGGACAGCCATTAAAGGTTGCTAGAAGTGCAGGCTATGCCTCTGTAAACCAGGAGCCAAAAGGGCGATCGCCCAATGAGTATTGGTAAAAACCTTCGTATAAAATTGCATACAAAAAAAGCCCCGCATACGCGGGGCTCCTCTAGACAGTCATCAGGTTTAACAACCTAGAAGGTAAACGTAGTCCGAATGACACCTACAAACTGAGTATCATTTCTGCTGTTCCCTTCTGGATTGAAAAGAACGAACAAGCCCGGTGTGACCGCAATGTTATCGGTCAAACGATAGCGGTAGAACGCTTCTAAGTGGAAGGGCGTCGAACGATCGTCACGACGAAGACCAGCTGCGTTAATAAAATCGGTACTGATCACAGTGGGTGTGATACCAAACAGAAGCCCTGCCAGGTTACCTTTCTTCCCTAGATCTGGGAATGCGAGATAAGCAGTGGCGTAAAGGATGGTTGCATTGTTACTGCTACGGTTCTGGTGAGCGAAGTCAGCACCAGCCCAACCACCGATAATAAATGCCGGACTCAGCTTAAACTGCACCGCACCACCCACGCTATCGGCTGTAAAGCCTACTCGATTGGTCGCACTGTTGTTGAATGGGTTCGATGCATAGGAAGTGCCTGTGCTACCTGTCAGGTTGGCGCTGTTCGTGCCAGCTGTATCGCCCAGGGTTCCAGGCGTGTAGTAAGAGCGGGCATAGGTGAGCCCGATCGTTAAAGGTTTAGCAGGCGTAAAGACTACTTGTGCAATCGCCGTATTGCCGCCATTGAACAGCCCACCACCGTTAAACGGATTGTTGCTGTTGTTGCTACCAGAGAAGCCGCCTTCCAGTCTCAGCGCATCACTAAACTTGTAAGCAAATGTGATACCAGCCGGACCAGAAAGACCACTGCCGTTGAGCTGCGGATTGTTTTGGCGATAGATGGGGCTAAACCGACCAAAGCGCGATACCGCTCCAGAACCGCTGCTTTCAAAAGGGCTCAACGTACTGATCAACGTTTCAAAGAGTTCCTGGTTAGCAGCATCAATTTGAATGCGGAGATTATCGCCCAGTGGGAAACGATAGTAGAGCTTGTCGATGAGGACGGAGTTGCCTTCGCTGCCGTCAAAGCCTAAACGGGTTTCGTTCGTGCCTGTCAGGGCTGCACCACTGAAAGAAGTTGTGTTACGAGCCTGTAAGCGGGTGCGCAGCGTATCTCTGCCAGTAAAGCTAGTGTCCAGGGCAATACGAACACGATCGGAAAAGATGGTATTCGTGTTGTCATCTTTTCTGGTGCCCGGAATCCGGGTGTTGTTACCCGTTAGAGTAGCGCTGTCACCAAAAGTGTCAGCGATCGAGAAAATTACTTCGCCCCGAAGTTTAGTGGTCGTAGAGAATTGCTGCTTTTCGAGCGTTGCAGTCCGTGCTTCCAGTGCATCCACACGGCCACGCAGGGTTGCTAGTTCAGCCGCAAATTCTTCTTGCAGCTTTTGCACAGCCAGCAGGTCTTCTTTCTTCACGAGATCAGCGGTACCAGCAGCAATCAGCTCATTGATGCGGTCCATGCAGGCGTTCAAACCAGCCGCAAACTCATAACGGGTCAGCGCACGATTCCCCCGGTAGGTCTTGTCAGGGTAGCCGACGATGCAGCCATAGCGCTCAACCAGCGATTGTAAAGCTTGAAACGCCCAGTCAGTCGGCTTTACATCCGATAACTGCGAGACAGAAGTCACCTGGCCCACCACGCCTGTGGACGCTGAGCCCTCTGCACTGTAGGAAGATATCTGATTGAGAGAATCAGTTGACTGAGCAGTTTGGGACGGCGCACTGGTTGTTTCAGCCGCATTTACAGCTGCGCTAGTACCAACGAGTGCAGAAGCTACAACGGTAGCGCTCAGAAGCGCTGGTGCCGCTAGCAAAGACTTCCAGATTTGTTTTGACATCATTGCTTTCACACTCACACCTTAAATACAAACAATTCAGTGTACAGACAACACACCGAGGCGACTTTTTCACTCACGCTTGGGTTTGGGATAGCCCCAAGTGAAAGACGCTTAGAGGCACTAGGTACAAAGCTCAGAGGGTTAATTCTGAAGCCTACTGTAGCTATATTTTGAAAGCGTTCACCTATTTCCCCAATCATTATCAGAGACGATGGTTAACGTGACTTTAAAGATATACACCTTTTCAAGCCTAGTTTCTAGTGATCGCCATAGAAAAATGCGAAAACCCTGAATTTTTCAGTTACAAGCAATACTGTTACCAGGCGAAACGTCTCATTAAAAAAGCTCCCCTACAAAAGGAGAGCTTTTAGAGCCGAGGTGCAAAACACCCCGGCAAAATGCTTTAGCAGCAATTAGAACGTGAAGGTGGTTCTTAAGGTACCGATGAGAGCATCCCGGTCACCGTTACCCTGAGCAGGGTTGATGACGTAGATCACACCAGGTGTGATGGAGATGTTGTCACTCAGTTGATATCTGTAGAACGCTTCAAAGTGCAGTGGCTGGACATTTGTACCCTGACCAAACTTTCTAGAGTTGCCCAGGTATGGCTCGACCCCAGCAGCCAAGCCTAACAGGTTACCTTTCTTGAGGAAGTCAGCAAAGGCGACGCCAACCCCATAAGACCAGATTTCGCCTCGCCCAACGCCATCACCAGGCTTGTTAGCTTCGACATAGGTGCCGAACGCGTTAAGCGAGATGGTTTTGCCCAGGTTCAAAGAACCCGACAAACCGAAAGCGTTAACCGTCGTCGAGGTGAATTGTCCAGCTTTGCTACCAGCGACGTTGTTGAAAGCAAAGTTACCCGCTGTGGTACCTTCAACAGGGCTACCACCACCTGTGTCAAAGATTGCCCCACGACGATAGGCGTTGACGTAGGTTGCACCAAGCGAGAAGAGATCAGACTTGTAAGAAACCTGAGCCAATGCCGAGTAGCTACCGTTGAACAAGCCAGCTTTATCAGCAGGGTTGTTCGCTCCAAGCCCAACCGTGTTGAGAGTCGAGTTGTCAGCCAGATAACCAAGGCTTAACTTGAAGCCCTTAACAATATCAAAGTTTAGACCGATACCAGAACCGCCACCAATGTTGTAGATGGGGTTGCGCTGAGGGAAGAAGCCGATGGGGCCACTACCGCTGTCAAACCCTTCCATTAAACCACCCTGAGTGGGGGCATAGTCGTATTGCAAGCCCGCAAAAGCAGGGATGTAAACGCTGATCTTTTCACCCAGAGGGAAGTAGTAAGCGACCCAGTCAGCAAAGACTTGGTTGCCACCCGTGCTGCCAAACTGGAAGGACTGTAAGCCAATACCACCCGTATTACCTTGGAAGCTGAAAGGCACAAAGTTACCGGCTGCGAGTCGGGTAACTAATAAGTCTTTCCCTGTAAAGCTGGTGTTCAGTGCTAAACGAACCCGGTCTTGGAAGACGGTGTTGTTGTTGCGGGGCTGTCTGAATTCGTCGGTGACACCAAAGATGACTTCACCCGACAGCTTGGTCGTGGTGGAGAATTGTTGCTTCTCAAGGGTTGCAGTGCGAGCTTCTAGAGAATCAACACGACCACGAAGGGTTGCCAGTTCAGCCGCAAATTCTTCTTGCAGCTTTTGCAGCACTGCCAAGTCTTCTTTCTTCACCAGATCAGCGGTGCCTGCAGCGATCAGTTCGTTCACACGATCGAGACAAGCATTCAGACCAGCGGCAAACTCGTAACGAGTCGTCGCGCGGTTACCTCTATAGGTACGGTCAGGATAACCAGCGATACAGCCATAGCGCTCAACCAAGGATTGCAATGCCTGGAACGCCCAATCAGTTGGCTTAACGTCAGACAACTGAGAAACGGAGGTTACCTGGCTAGCGTTGGAAGAACGACCTTCGCGGGTGTAGCGGTTGATCTGGTTTAAAGAGCTATCAGCAGCCTCAGCCTGCTCAGGTACAGGGGTGGTTGCTTCTGCTGGTGTCGAAGCAATTTGCACAGGCAAGCTCTTCTGGTCAAGGCTCGTAACGGAACGAGTCGAAGTTGCATCCAGCGATAAAGGCTGCAACGCAGAAGCCTGAGGCTGAACAACGTCGTTCGCCGCTTTTGCTTCGGTTGCCATTGCGGATGCAGAAACCGTTAGAGCAGCAGCAAGAACGGCAGGGCTGACTAGCAGCGATTTCCAAAAAACGTTTGACATGACTTTAATTTTGTCCTCCACACACCGAATATAGAACGACTGTCAAGGCCTTCTATCGTTACACTCAAAACAATCTAATGAGCTGACGCACTCAAGCGTAATCCAGTTTTATTCCTGGTGCAAGCGCATTTTGTGTTGCCCATTACACTTTTTCAACATCATACCGAATCTTTTGTCGTATGTCTTGAAAGTTGCAGATTTTTAAGATCAAAAGGCAGATTTTTAATGTGCTTGTGAAGCTGCTATTTGAGCAAACAGACTTGAAAAGGCTTATCACGTTGAGTCTGTTGTGCTTCTGGTCGTGAAGCGGATAGTCCTGCTTTAGGGAAGGATGAACCCATAGTTTAGTTAAGGGATGATGGAATCATGGGAACTTCGCTCCCTCCCCCCTCTCTTCATCCTGCCCTTCCTAACACTACCTTGAGGCGTTCTCTGTCTAAAACGACCTGATTACTTTCTAGGTTGTTAGTCTGACACGGATGGTGGGCGGTTCTGGCTCCAAGGGGCTGCTGATTCAAGCTGGGATGCCAGGGCGATTAGAGTTGCTTCAGCCGCTGGACGACCAATGAGCTGAACGCCGATCGGGAGGCCTTGCGGATCAAAACCTGCGGGAATCGTAATCACGGGCTGACCTGTGGCATTGAAGGGAGGGCAGGGAGCTACCCAACCAATAATGTTTGTCAGGGTCTGAGAAGGCCGAAGTCGTGCCCATGCACCAACCCGAATGGTGGTGTGAAGATAGGTCGGCAGCACCAGCACGTCTACGGTGTCAAAGAAGGCCACAATGCGACGAGCCGTTATTTGCATTTTGCTAACGGCTCGCAGGTATTTACCACTGGAATGAAAGCGCGATCGATTGAGCAACCAGCGATTCATTTTGCCTAGAAAGATAAAAGGAATCCCTGCTTCACTTAGAACCGATTGCCAGATCGTCGTAAACGGCTCAATGAGATCGCCTACGTCTGGGCACCCTGGCTCAACAATGTGTCCAAGTGCTTCCAATAACTTTACGGTACGAAGAACGGCTTGCTGGCAAGGAGCATCCGCATCTCCAACGGGGACAATGGCTGTGGCAAACGCAATCCGTAGCTGCCCGGGAGGGGTATGGGTAGCCGAGAGAAAAGACGTGGGAGGATCGGGTAACCAGTAGGGATCGCCCGTCATATAGCCCGACATCACGTCTAGTAAGGCGGCGGCATCGGCTACGGTTCGCGCGATCGGGCCGTTGGTAGAAATGCCATTCAAACGATCGCCATAGGGCGCATGGGTCACTCGTCCTCGAGATGGCTTGATCCCCACTAACCCACAACAGGATGCAGGCCCACGAATCGAGCCACCGCCATCGGACCCTTGGGCGATCGGGCATAGCCCAGCAGCGACCGCTGCGGCCGCGCCACCGCTTGAGCCACCGGGCGTATAGTCCAGGTGCCACGGATTGCGTGCGGGTGGAAAGCCATCAGGTTCGGTATAGGGTAGCGTTCCGACCTCGGAGGTAGCCGTTTTACCAAGAATCGTAAAACCAGCCTGTTTAATCCGGGTGACGACGCCATCATCTTCGGTCGCAAGCCGTTTTTTGAGGATTTTGACCCCGTACGCACAGGGCAGCCCTGCAACAGCATTGAGATCTTTGATCGAGATCGGTACGCCATAAAAGGGCGGCAGACCATTGGTGCTGTGGGCGATCGCCTCTGTTTTGGCTTTGGCGTCTGTGATCGCCTGATCAGCCGCCACCGCAACGTAACTACCCAACGATGGGTTGAGGCGCTCAATGCGTTGCAAGTAAAGTTCGACCAACTCTAGCGGCGAGACTTCTCGCTGGCGAATCAGTTGTGCTTGCTCCAGTGCCGTGGCAAACGCCAGATCCGTTACGTTCATGTCATGAAACCTGCTTCAACGGTGCCGGTTGATGGCGTAAAACCTCGTCATACAGACGTTCTACCTGGGTAATGTTGTCCGTGAGGGTATAGCGCTCTTTGACTCGTTGGCGAGCGTTTTGTCCCAGCAATTTTGTCCAGCCTGTATGGTCATGCAGTTGCGGCAGTAAGGTTTTGAGCTGCGTGGCGACACTCTGCGTTTTCAGAATGACCCCTGCTTCATCCTCAAGCACCTCGCCATCGGCCCCCGCATCTGTGGCAACACAGGCTAATCCGCACGCCATTGCTTCGAGGAGCGAGAGCGAGAGCCCTTCGACTAGGGAAGGTAGCACAAACACGTCCGATCCCCGCAAGATGTTGATCCGTTGTGCCTCATCTGCAATAAAGCCAAGCCAGATGATGCCATGCTCAGGACCGTAGAACGGAATGAGGGACGCGGCTAAAGACCCATGATTCCCGACAATGACTAGCTTGGCACGATCGTCTAAACGGCACTGCTTCCATGCTTTGAGCAGTGATTCAATGTTTTTTTCTGGTGCGATGCGCCCCTGATAGACGAAGATGCGATCGGCATCCAGTTCAGCTTTAAGATTCGATGGGCCTGGTGAATACTTCTGCACATCAACTCCATTCGGAATAACAGCCAGCTTCGATGCTGGCACACCCAGGCGGATGAGCAACTCTTTTTGAATGTGAGAGAAAATAATGACGCGATCGTACCTCGCCAAAAAAGGCGCGTAAAGCTGGTACATCAGGTGTTGGGTGCCCGATGTTAAGTTGCGCGGCTTGCGATCAAAGGGCGGGTGAAACGTGGCAACGAGCGGAATGCCCAGTTCGAGACAAATTTCTGGAAGCAGAAAGTCTAGCGGCGACAGTGTTAACGAGGCGTGAACCACATCTGGCTTAAGCCGATAGAGCGCTTGCGTCAAAATTTTGCTGGACTTAAAGGTTGGAATGGTATAAATTTGCGACTTGTACAGAAACGGAATTGAAATTTCTTGAAAGTCGGGCCAGTTATCTGGGGGTGGCTCTGCTTGAGCAAAGTGAAAGAAACTGACCTGGTGCCCTCGATCGAGCAGCGCATTTGTCACTTCTCGACCGTAAGTGACGTTGCCGCAGAAAGGCGACTTTTTTCCTAGCCAGGCTATATGCATTCAGAGTATCAAGCGAAAGGGATAGGGTTCAGTCTTAACGGTCAGACGTTAGCGAGCCATTAGCATGAGTCCTACAAACCGAAACCGAACAGCCCATAACCCACTAACGCTGCTTTAATCCTGTACGGGAAATATACCAGGTTAAGACCCCTCCTGCGACGACCAAAACAGCAAGACCAAGAAAGACTGCTCGCAAACCCAAAAAGGTCTCAGCCACGCCTGCCAGGGCAAGAGGAAGGCTAAGGGCAATATTAATAGCGTTGTTCTGTAGCCCAAACACTTTGCCTCGCATGGCTTCGGGAGTTTCTTCTTGAATGGCCGTTTGCATCGGTACGCCGACAACAGCCGCAAAGCCACCCAAGGCGGTGATCAGCAGCAGTGTTGGCACCAAGCGTGTAACCGAAAGGGCAATGCCGACTAAAGCGGCTGCCATCCCAAGCGAACCAAAAAGACTAAGTTGGGCATGGGGAAAACGTTGCCCAAATTGTCCGATAAACGTAGCCCCGATCGCCATACCCACTCCACCCATTGCAAGTAGAAACCCAAACTGGGATGACTTGATCTCTGGTGTTACCTCCGCCAAACGCACAGAAAGGACTGCTAGCGCAGCAAAGACTGAAAACAGAATGACGAGTTGAATGAGTGCACTCCGCACTCGACCCTGTTCTGCCAGGAAGCGCAGCCCATCGCGAATATCTTGCCAAACGTGAGGTGTTTCAACCGTGCTTTCCTCTTTGGCTGCATCGCTTACAGATTGGCTTTTTTCCCCCGTACGCAACAGCAGCAGAATCAACCCTGCGATCGTGTAGCCACTGGCAACGACCAACTCCTTGCCCAACCCGATCGCCGTCCAACCCAGTTTACTGATCAGGGTGTCTGCTAGCGCCAAAAGCGGCTCACCGACAGCAAAGCCAATAATCACCGAGGCCATCATGGTGGTGGTATAGAGCGAGTTGGCAGACAACAAGTGTCGTCGCTCAACGACCAGCGGTAAGGCAGACTGCTCGGCTGGTGCAAAAAATTGGGTCAACGTTGAAACCAAGAACGTAATGCCCAGCAAAACACAAAAACCAACGGGTAGACCCGCTAGTGGCGACCAGCCTTTTGAAACCCACAGTAGGGGCGGTAGCGCAAAGACTAAGCCACCCCGAAGCAGATTGGTCAGGATGAGAACAGTTTTTTTAGACCAGCGATCGACAAAAACCCCTGCGATCGAACCGAACAATACGGCTGGAATTGTAAAGGCAATCATAATGGATGACACCCAGCCGCTAATGGACTGGTCGCCGCTTTGAAACCGGCTGGCGATCAGCGCAATCATTAACACCAGATAGACTTTGTCTGCCAGTTGCGAAAAAACCTGACCGCTCCATAAGGTCAAAAAGTTGCGGTTCTTTAAGACCGGGAAAAAGCCTCGCTCTGGCTCTGGTGCTCGCCCACCCGTTTGAACAAACTCGCTCTGGCCTGGTTCATTCTGGCTTAGTTCGTTCTGAGCCGAACCGTTCGATAGTACTGTTGAAGTATTTTCAAGGACGCTGGAAGATTCAATGTCGCTGGTTGCAGCTGGGTCAGATGCCTGGCCGTTATGGGATGCCTGTGATGATGAGGGCAGGGCTGTTCCCGCAGCCCCAGCTTGAGGCCTCGTTTTCCCAGCACTACCGTTGTTGCTTGGGCCTTGCATTAAGCGGTTCCTTTCCCGTTCATCCAATGGAGCACTGCTGCCATCAGTCCTAAACCGATCCTCTGTCAGGCGATCGTCTGCCAATCTTGATTTGCCAACCTGCTGGTTCTCAATTGGTTCGTCGGAAGGCTCGATCGCGGTATCTGCAGGCGCAGACAAGGATGCGTCTGTCCCTGGCTTGCGTGCCTCATTGTTGATATTGCCACCAGTATTTGTGGGATCCAAAGACAACATCATTGTGGCTTCCAGGTCAGAGTTAGACAATCGCATCATAGCTTGAAGAGGTGCTTGAAGATATTAAGCTGGGTCAGCAGTCGCGAAACAGGCATCAATGAGAGCAGCCGAGCGGATTGGGTGATCGAAGTAGTACTGAGCGTAGGAGCGTAGTGCTTGCTCGACCGACTGCCAGAGTTGATCAAGCGTTCGCTGAGACGGTTCTTGCTTTTGCACAGGCGTGAGCAATCCTTTCAATTCAGGTAGCGTTGCCTCAGCCAGATGCTGCATCAGCATGAGTTCGGGGGCACTGAGGCGTCGATGGAGTCCCACGATCGCACGGGGCACTTTGTCTGTTGCTACATTTTGTTTGGTCGAAGTTGTTACAGATAGGCTAGCGTAGCCTGCTTCGGTTGGCAGGGTTGTCTCAGCCGCTTTACTAGCCAACTGCTGCGGACGAGTTCGCTGTGCCGCGAGTAGTTTTTCTAAGGTAGACAGGGTGACGGTGCCGCCAGCAGGGATACTAAACCCAATCCGCCAATTGTGATCGCAAAAGTCAGGTGGTAACGCTTCGCGTGTCACGCAGCAGATGTGAACCTGGGGGGCAATGCCTGCCAGCACCAGTAATTGAAAGACTCCATGCGTTAGATGGGCTAATATCTGGGATTCGGGCGATCGTTCAATGCGCGCTAAGTGCTCGTTGAGCAGGCAAAACAAGTCTTCCTGTGGTTGGTCGCTCAAAGCTTGATGGAGACACAGTTCCGCCAGGTATTGACTTGCGATTAGCTTCTTTAAGTCCTGCCCCAAGCGCGGGTAAGACTCCAACGTTTCCGCCTGCGTAATCTTGTCCAGCGATCGTCCCTTGGCAATCAGTAATTCATTCACGACAAATAGTTCGCTTCGTCCACCCAGACGGGAATTGTGTTTGCGTGCCCCCATTGCGACTGCCCGCACTAAGCCAAATTCTCGCGTCAAAATCGTGAGCAGTCGATCGGCTTCGCCCATTGGCATGCTTTTGAGATTAATTCCAGTAGCTTTATATGTGCGACTCATGAAGCAAGCAGTGACGAGATGGGAGCTTGGGACTTAAGGAACCTGTAATAACCTAACAACGAATCAAACTTTCTGCCGTCTGCCTAGCAGGCGAATCAAGGGAATAATTTTTGAGTCAATGGTATCGATGGAAGATAAGGATAAAAGGGCTAGCATTCACCCGTCTTCCCATGCATTGTCTACACAGGGCTAGAAGCAAAAGACGTGTGCGCTCTTCTCTAGGGTATCGCGATACCTTCTTGCTGCCGGATTAGTTCGGGGCCACGAGAGGTGCCAAGCCGGGTTGCTCCAGCCATGATCAACTCGCGCGCTTGCTCGGCTGTGCGAATGCCTCCAGATGCCTTAATACCAATTCGATCTTTCGTCACTTCTTGTAATAAGCGAACATCAGCCACAGTCGCACCACCATACAAGCCCGTACTGGTCTTCAAAAATGCCACACCTGCATCCATGAAGACTTCAGCCGCCGCGCGTTTCTCTGCCTCTGTCAGCAGTGCGAGTTCTAGAATGGCTTTGATGGTTTGACCTGTGGCGGCATGAATTTCGGCGATTTCGCGGTGGAGGGCATCCATTTTACCGGCCTTTAGCCAGCCAATATTGATTACCACGTCTAGCTCCGTTGCTCCGTGTTCAACGGCTTCTTGTGCTTCATAAAGCTTCACGGCTGACGTGGTCGCACCGTAAGGAAAGCCAATCACAGTGCAAACTTTGGGACGCTTACCATGCAACAAAGCAGCAGCTTGTACCACATGGGTTGGATGAAGGCAAACTGCCGCGAAGTTAAAGCGGTCAGCATCGACACACCATTGCTCAACCTGTTCTGGTGTTGCTGTGGGAGTGAGCAACGCATGGTCAATAAACGGAGCCAAATCGATCGTTGCACTGTCCCTATTTGATCGCCCTGCCATAAATGCCTCCTAAAACTCGTTGATGACTCTAAAGCGAGTGCTGCAAGCACCTGTTACTGCACGGTAAGCAGGCTCAGCCCAAACAGTGTTGCGATACTTAATGAGCCGGTAAGAAACATCAACGATCGACCAACAGGCACATTCAAAATATAAAACGCGGGATAGAACAACCGAGCCGTGACATAAGCGATCGCGGCCCATCCTGCTAAGGGAGACTGTACCCCAGTGACGTAGGCCACTAATGCGGCAGCAGCAAATAAGACAAACGATTCAAACGCATTTTCATGCGCCCAGGTAGCTCGTTTGGCATAATCTGGCAGCTTGTCAAATAAGGCACGGGGCGATGCCATGTCGTATCCCGCTTGAAGGCGACCATAGGCGACGACTAAAAAGGGTAAGTAGATCAGTGCGGCTGCCGCTGCGATCGCGTAAAGCAGGAGCGTAGGAGTGGAAACCGGTAAGAGCGGTAACGAAAGCATACGTTGAGTTGAAATGATGAATGTTCAGTCGTGGAAAGAGGAAACGTTTTGCGTTGACGATGGCATCAGCGGAGCTCATCGTTCCTAAGCGGCAATATTCGAGGCATTAAAACCTTTCTCCTAAGAGAGTCGCTTGACGTCTTTCAGCCTACTTGCCTTTGGATGCTGCAGGATTCCATTATCGCGTTACTCATGGCGAGAATGACTAAATCCAGGATGCTCCTTGAGATTCATGGTGCGTGTTGAGTACTTTGAGTAAAATTTAGACAGCGAGATAACAACAAGCCATCGCTTGGGTGTATAAGAAAGGCGAAGGAGAGCATTTGTGGTCGAAGATCAATCTCCACATCCTCTTCAGGAGCAGCGATTTCGTCTTAGGTAATAGCGACAGCGGTTTAGGCACTGGGGACGGTATGGATAGGCAGCAACACCAGCACCGATCGAGGCAGCCACAGCCATCAAAGCCCGTACGGTCAGGCCAGCAAGTTCGTCAGGCAAAGGCACGATGGGGCCTTTCGCTGGTTCTTCTTGGCAGTGCGTGGGTGGTAGTGGTGGTGGTGGCCTTGACGGCTCTTAGTGGTCTACTGAGTCCTGACCTGTCTACTAATCAACCCTCGAGAACGGCGTCAATTCGGGCTACACCAACGGCACCCGTCAGTGGTCAAAGTCGCCTTCCCTTATGGCTTTTTGGGGCGATCGCGCTCAGTTGCGTCGCGGGTTCGATGCTGCTTTCAGCGCAGGCTAACCGTCCTCCCCGACCTCGTAAGAGCGTTAGGCCCAAACGGCTCATCTCGCACCGCGCGCCAGAAACGACGGCACTCTCTTTCTCTGACAGTGAGAATCTGCCATCACAGCCTATTCTTGATGCACCCGGCGTTGCAATGGCTCCCCACCCTCCCCAGCCTAACCTAGCGGCCACTCCATTCATGGCTCCTGCAACTTTAATGCAACTGGCTCAGCATGCTCGGTCGGTGGAACAACCAACAGGGGGGGCAACGGCAATCCCACCGGAAAACACCTCTCCCGTTGATTGGGGTGAAGCCAGTCTTGCCGATAAGCTGGACATCCGCAAGCAGCGTTCCATTTCATCGTTGCTGTAGCGGGTTAGCCATTTACTTAATGGCAAGTGTCGATCGCCAGTCTCGAATGGCTGGTTCAGACCACATCCAGTTCTTCGCCAGTTCTTCAGGCTGAAAGTTAACCGGATCGTCAGTCAGCACACGTTGCCGGAGTTTAATGGCTTCGCTTTGCAGACTGGCTTGCTTGGTCGGTGGCTGATTGGCAGCCGTTTTGGCAGCGATTAGAGCTAACCCTGCATAGGCTGTAAGGGTTTGTGACGGAGAGGTCTGAGCAGCACCGGGGCTGTTCTCACCTTTCCCGTCTGGCTTCAGGGCTTGTAACCAAGCGCGACTGGCGCGATCGAATTTCCCTTCCGTGTAATAAGCGAACCCCAGAGCATTCTGAGCCTGAGCGCTAGGCTGTTGCTTAACGGCGGTCTCCCAATAGCGACGGGCATCATCCACGCTGTAATCCTTATTGCCAACCTTAATAGACTGCCATGCAAGGCGACCCATGAGAAAGTTGACAGTGGCGTTATCTGACTGACGACCCAGGGCTGGGGTCAACACAACCGCTGCTTGTGCCAGTGCGCCACGATCAAGCAGTGCTTCGACTGCCGCTTGTGCCTCCGCCATTTTTCCCTGATTCAGCTTTTCGGTTGCCAATGCTGTAACCAGATTGGTACTGAGCTGCTTTAAATCACCCGTTGAATTGGGGTTGGTGAATGCCGTTTCTGTCGGTGGCAGTTGTGGCGCGGTGGGTAACCAGCGATCGCGGAAAACCCAGGAACCCACAACCAAGGTAGCCAGCATGCCAGCCCCAACCCACAGTAAAGGCTGACGATACCAGGATGCCTTCTTGTAAGGAATAGACGGGGAGGGCGCACCTATACCTGCTAGTTGCAGGTTATTGTCGGTGTACGCTAGCACCCGCTGCTCATCGCCTCGCCGTAGGGTTGGTGAGTGCTCTAGTAGTGCTTGTTTGGCTTCCCCTAAATTGCCTTGCCGTAGAAGCGTGACTTCTAAGTTGTGCCTAGCGCTAGCCAAACCAGGATCAAGCTGGATGGCATGGTCGTAAGACCGCACCGCATCATTCACTTTACCTTGTTGATAAAGCGCTAACCCTAATTGGTTATGCACATCAGCCAGGGTCGGGTTAAGGCGCAAGGCTTGATGATAGGCTGCGATCGCCTCCGCAACATATCCTTGCTGATTGAGCGCCATGCCCAACTGATAATACGCATTGGCATCGTTTGGGTTGTCCTGCACAGCCTGATGGCAGGTTGCGATCGCTTCTGTCAGCTTCCCTGTCTCTGCCAGCATCCTCGTTAGCTCAGAGTAGACCTCGACTTCGCTAGAGGTCTCGCCTGCTGACGTGAGCGCGCCTCCCCGTTGCTCCACGATCGAGGCAGCGGTCTCAGTCGCCTCGGCGGTAGTCTCACTTGGGTAGTCGGGCAGAATCAGATAATCGTCTGCCTTCAAGGTATAGCCCGCTTCGGGCAGCAAATTTTCTGACGGATGGGCTGGTAGCAGGTGATCGTCATCAGGTGCACCATTGGAAAGCTGATTCACCAGATGCGCAACCGTTTCCATATCGCTCTGATAGGCTGGATCGTCAAATTCCAATGCGTCTAAGTCATGGGACTCATCCTCAAAAGCTGTTACCCCTCCTGCCGCAGGCTGGCTAATCGATTCATGGCTAGCAGCAGATTCCCGCGCTACAGGCTGTAGTACAGTATCCTTGCCGTCCCGGAGCATGCTGACCTGTGGCTCTGTCTTTATCGCAGCCAACGCTGGTTTCTGTTTGACTGCCTCTACCGAGTCATCGGCTTCCGGCAGACGATCGGTCAAAAGCTCCTCGGTTGGTTCACTCGTGCTGTCTAGCGATTGCAGGTTGCCGTCAAATTCTGGATGGAGGTAAAGGATGGGCAGTGCCCAGTATAGTTGTTTAGAACTGTAAGAAGAAATTAAGCCCTGACGAGCGCGATTCAGGCTCAGGTCAACGGGGTAAACCTGCTTTAAATTGCGATAAAACAAGCGGCTTAAATTGAGCGCCACATCATCTGGAATACGCTCTGCCATTGCCAGTACGGCTGGAATACCTCGTTTAACCAGGGCTTCTGCCAGATTGCCATCGCCTGTTTCACTGGCACCTTCGGTTGTAGCGGTGTAAACCCCTCGGCAGGAATTGAAGACCGCCATGCGAATGCCATTATTGACTAGCAGCCCAGCCAGGTCATCGCCACTCAATGTTTCGGTTAGCCCTGTTTTGCTGCTGACAAGATAGAGTTTGCCGCCCGCCGTACCCAAATTGCTATGCCCTGCGTAGTGCAGCACATGGTAATGATTGTGTTCCAGTGCCTGGGTGAGTTGCTCACGCCCTGGTTGTTCCAGAATGGTCAGGTGAACATCTGAATAACGTCCTCTCCCACCATTGCGACTGCCATGATGGACGCTCGTTTGCAATTCTTCCTGAAGATGCAAGGCCTCTTGTTTAAGCGCCAACATTTCCTGGTCGGTTGGCGCTGCCAGCACCATGAGAATTTTGAGCGGCTGATTGGCTTCGATCGGGCTGGTAGGCTGAAATTGCAGCAGCGATGCCATCGTGGCAAAGTTGGAATGATAGCGGGAGAATACGACATCCGTCCCCGTCGCAATAGGGCGATTGCCAGCATGAAGGACTTCCCACGGGAGTCGCGGCAGCCGCGTATCTTTCAGCCCCAACCGCAGACGCAACACCTCATGGCGATGCTGGGCGATGCCCTGAGCGGTCATCCAGCTATCTCGAATCGTTCCCTGAAACAAAGCGTTATAAAGCTGCTGCCCCAGGGCAACCAACGTTCCCTGTGCTTCCGATGCCTCAGCGGGTGGTGTTGATTCCTCCGCAAAGGAATGGAGAATATCGCCGCGCAGAAGCCCCTGCAACGGGTCATTCATTAGAAGGCTTGCCTGGGTCAACCACTCCTCAACGGGCCAAGTTACCTGTTCCTCTGCCAATGGCACACCTGGTGCTACCCGCTCCGTCCGTACAAGGTAGTCGTCTTCCCCTATCGGAGTGACAGAAATATGAAATTCCTGGGTCACAGTTCTTCTCCAAGGAGACTATAGATGCAATCCCCTGTTTGGCTGTACCACGATCGTAAAAGGGGCTAACCTGTTTAATCAACGCTTGTGGGTGTCAATCAGGGGAACTTTTTGTGATCTTGATCATGCTCACTCATTCTTTAGGTTGCCCTACTGAAGCCATAACCACTCAATCGGCCTACGTCCTCCACGAAACGAGGCTCGATTGCAGGTAACTTCAGGGATTTGGCGGGCAATTTCGGTAAATGCACTGAGTCAGCAAACTCAGCTTTGTTAAGTCTTGTTGATCATGGCATGGGCTATCTACGTGGACGTTTTTCAGGAAAGAAAGTTACCGAAACTTCAAACAGCGTCCAGATTTCTTTAAGGAATCAGCGCAAAGTAAGCCGGATCTGATCTGGCGGCGCTTGAAGGAACACAGCTTGAAGAGGCGATCGCGGAGACATGGGTGCTTTCTGCAACGCAAGTAGGCTTGTTTCAGTTGTCACTCTAAGTCCATAGCTTCATTCTAGGGAGTCTAGGCGTCCGCTTGGGGAGGTGGTACACCCCTCGACAAGATTTGCAACAGTTCTAGTTCCCTGTCGATCGGCATTCCAACGTAGAATTTAAAGTATCGTTACCGCAATGGTGGGCGATCGCTCATGTGTTGGAGAGGTTGGTTTTATGACGCGGGCTGTCATCAAATTTTCGTCGGAAGACTGCGGCGTGTGCCACAAAATGTCGTTCTACGACCAAAAAGTGGTTGAGGAGCTTGGGCTTGAGTTTATTAGTGTGAAGATGCAGGACACAGCGACCTATCGAAAGTACCGCAAGATTTTGCTGGCACAGTATCCCGATAAAGCAGATATGGGGTGGCCGACCTATTTGATCTGTGACACTCCTGAAGGTGATTTTAAAATTTTGGGTGAAGTGAAAGGCGGGCATCCTAAAGGCGAATTTCGCAGTCGCTTACAGGAAGTGCTGGCGGATACGAATTAGGCAGGGAGGGTAAGAGTTTTGAGTTTTGAGTTTTGAGTTAGTGAAACCTAACGCTTGGTCTCTCAATGCGGTTCTAAAGGGGCTTTTAGTCATTTTTGAGTCGTTGATTAAAATCCCAGGCTAAAACAAGGATTGATATCACGGCTGCAATCACTAAACCTGCGTTAACGACTAGCACCCACATCATATGGATAGCGCGTATCCCCCCGAATGTATGCATAACAACCCTGAGAAGACCAGCCAGGGAAGTGATAAGCAGAGGGTGGCTAAGATCCGTCTGAGTGAACGAATCCTGATTGACCAGGGGCGAAGGATTGTATAGAGAACGGCAAGTTCACCCAATGAAAGGACGATAGTGGATAACAAGTCGCCTTCATGTTATGCCCGTATTTAAAGCTGCCAGGATCTCGCAAATAATCCTCATAAATCCACACCTGCAACATTAGACAGACCAGGATCAGACCATATCGTTTGAACCAAGTCCTGATCTGCCTCATCGTGACTGCCCTGGCTGCTTATTTATCTACTACTTCAAAGTGTTTGACTTCGAGGACGGGGCCGATCATGGCGATCGTCATCACGTCTTTGCGGATTTGACCTTCAACCTTGACGGATAATCCAGCTTTGTGCAGCTCTTTCGGCGCGTTATGGAGTTCATACGTCTCACCGCTGGTGCTAACGAGTGCCCAGGTGCCCGTGCCAAACCCCTTCCGCTCAATTTTTCCTTCTACGTTAATCTGATCGCTCATGTCGATTGCACTCCTGGTTTCATTGCAAGACGGGCCAGCGCAAAGCATAGCAGGGCATTAATTGCTAGGAAGCCACGTGCCATTGCGCCATCGCCCAACCACATCATCGAGGGAGCCATCGCCGCGCTGACACCGAGGCAAGCAGCAACGCCGATCGTGGTGCCAATGGCAAACCACTTCCACTGGGCGTGGCCTAACAGCAGCGCAATAAGCGCAAGTGGAATGAGCGCACTGGCAAAAATGGGGTTCAACGCACTGGTTCCTTGAATCGCTCCCCCTAACTCAGGAATGGAGCTACCGAGAATGCGGAATGGAAACTGGGGTGCATCAAACAGATAGAAGCCTTTCAGGAAGAAGAGACCTGAACTACCTGCCACCAAACCTGTGCAAAGCGACCAGCCCCATGCAAAGGGGAAGTAATTCCGCAAGAACCATGCCAGCAGATAGGAGCCAAGCACCATTGCCACTTTCGGCCACAGAGCGATGACTCCACCGTCAATCCAGAAGCGGGGGTTGAGGTAGCCGTTGTCGCGCAACCAGCGGAAGAAGTCGCGGAAGGTAATCTGACCACGGGCTGCCAGTTTTACAGCGGCAGCGGCATCCAGCTTGCCTGCACCGTAATGGTTCAGGTCATCGTCCTTAACCTGCAAGGCAGATTGTTTCAGGACATCTTCAATCGCATCCGGCTCTTTAATACCAGAAGCTTTGACTAAGGCGGCAACCCCAGCCACATGAGGAGCCGCCATGCTGGTACCTTGATAGGACTCAAACACGGATTCGCCTGTAGACGGGTCGATCGTGTTCTGCAAAATGCCGCCTGTGGGATCTTCACCTTCCTTCATGCCACCAGGAGCGGCAAGGTCAATCCCTGCGCCAAAGTTAGAGTAAGGCGCTTTTGTTCCTGATGGGCCTAAAGCTGAAACACCAATGACATGGGGATAACGCGCGGGGTAGGAGGCAGCGTTCTCACCCGCATTGCCAGCAGCGGCGATGATCACCACCCCCTTTGCGTGGGCATAGTCGATCGCCTCTTGCATCAGCTGACTCTCGCCACCACCACCGAGGCTCATGTTGATCACATCCGCACCATTTTCGGCAGCGAAGCGAATCGCTTCCGCAATGTCTGCTACGGTGCCACCCCCGCTCCCTGAAAGCACTTTGAGCGGCATGAGGTTTGCTTTATACGCAATGCCTGCAACCCCAAAGCCGTTATTGGTTGATTGGGCGATCGTGCCTGCAACGTGGGTGCCATGACCGTTATCGTCGTTTGCCTCGGTCTGATCATTGACAAAGTCGTAACCCTTAACGAACTTGGTTTCTTTTAAGTCGGGAACCTGGCTGACCCCGGTGTCAATGACAGCGATGGTAATACCATCACCCTGAGTATCATCCCAAGCCGCCTCGACGTTGATGCTCCGCAAGTTCCACTGCTTGCCGTAGTCAGGGTCATTCGGTGCGGTGAAGGCACTGTAAATATAGTCAGGCTCAATGATTTCTGTATATTTTTTCAGCTCAGACTTTTTGAGCGCGTCCAGCGTAGCGCGATCGCCCTTCAGAATAAAAATGTGATCTGCGAACGAGAAGGCGCTATTTAACCGGGGCGTTATGTGGTACTTCTGAGCGATCGCCTGCACCTGACTCTCAATTTGGGCCGCGCCAATATCCTCGCGAAAATCCACAATAATCGAGTCGTACGTGCCTCGAGCCGCCAAACCGCTAAAGTTAGAAAGCGCCCAGCCCAGCCCGATCAGGAACAGCCCAAACAGCAAAAATCTTCTCATAACGCCCCAGTGACGGACAAGTTTGACTACCACCATAGCTCAAGCCCTGCTGGAATGTTGCGTTTATAATGTTGCGGATGGTTAAGAAAGGCAGAGGGCTGAAGGCTGAAGGCTAAAGGCTGAAGGCTAAAACTCAAAACTCAAAACTCAAAACTCAAAACTCAAAACTTCCTCACCCCACACCCTCTATGGAACGCGGTCTTTTCTGGCTCCCTCTACTTGCAATGTTCATCTGGCTTGCCTGGGCTGGCTGGAATGAGTACCAAAAACTTGAGGCATATAAACTCTGGGCGGAGGCGTTTGAGCGATCGAAATACGACATTTATGCAGTGCTAGGGCAAAAAGGACGCGAATTGACCTGGGGTTTGCCAACACGCAAGGGTGCCGTGAATCTAGAAACCATTTCGCTCGATGGCGTAAAGTCGATTCGCTTGCTGGTAAACGATATGCCTGTCTCTATGGAGGCGATACCCACAAAAGGACGGGCAGTTTTGGAATTGACCAGTCCCGATCGTCCTGCTCCTGCCCGCATTCCCTTTACCGAACCACCACTAGCTGCAAAGTGGGCGCAATATCTGCAAGAAAATCTCTCAGAGCACTAATTCTGTGAACCTTCATCCTTCATCCCTCATCCTTTAGCCTTCTGCCTTCTTACTAAAGATTACGTGACGCGGCTGGTGATTCCGGTTACAGTGGTGCGTGTCTACTGCCAGCGTTGTTTCAGGCTGTTTTGGCATGGCAACTGACCCACATAATCGCGCCTTTAAGCGTTCCCAAATAGTTACAGCTATTCAATCCCAACGTAAGCTAAAACTTGAGGGTCACGCTAAACCGTATGGCCTGGTGCCTAGAGCATCATCATGGTCAGCGATCGTGGTGATCTTGCTGGCTGTTGGCGGGCTCGGATGGGCGGGTTGGCTAGGGCTGCAATTAATTGTCAATCCGCAGACGTTACTGTGGGTCAATCGCTTCCTACCCGATTGGATTCCTATTCCTGTAACCGGGTTGAAGCCACCTCAGACGATGGACGCGATACGGAGTGAACTCACCCAGGTAGGCCGTACGCCTGGTGAGATGGTGCCACTGGGTAAAAATATCAGTGCGCTCGATCACAAATCGGCGGTAGCGGATATGTTGCTGCCTGTACTGGCACCACGGCCGAACTGCCAGAGCGACTGCGAACAAATTGTAGAATTGCGGGTTTACCAGACGCTACCAGGGAAGCAACGCGAGCAACGCTTTCAACTTTTAGACCAACTGTCGATCGTGGGGCCCGATGAGTCATTTGTACTGGCACCACTGATTAATGCGGGCGATGCCAACCAGGGGTCAACGCGATCGCTGCCGTTGACAACCCTCAACCGCTTTGAGGGCAAGGTTCCGCCCCAGGGAGTCTGGATGGATTTGAGCGGTCGCTGGCTGCGGGGCGATACGGCGATCGCCTACGGGCAGGTGCTGTACTACAATCCCAGCCGGGTGCATCTGCATCAAATGGTGGAGTGGAGCAGTCCCGTAGGGCAGGATCCTGTTTGGCATGATGTGACGGGTGACGGCTCGCCTGAACTGGTGATTGATCAGACGGTTGGGATGGAGCCGCAGTTTCAAATCTATCAGGTGAAGCCGCGTAACTTTTTGCCCAGTCCGCTTCAACTGGAACCGCTTTCCTTACTGGAACCTGCGATCGATGACGGCACCTATAGCAACGGCTTAATGCTAGCTCGCAGTGGCTTATGGTCAACAGGCTTACAGTGGCTACAGTCAGTTAAGCAGCGTGAGCCAGGGAAATGGTTAGCGACCGCTGAAGCGCAGCGAGAACTGGTTTCTCTACACGCTCAGGCAACACAAGCGCAAGCAAACAAAGCCTGGGCAAGTCCTGGTCAGCAGGTCTTAGCGAACCTTATTGATGGGCGATGGCAACGAGCGCTAACGGTTTTTGCTGCCAACACCGAAAGCACTCTGGAAACCGCTGCCTTGCTAAAAGCCGATACGGGACGGTTACAAAGCCGAGTGAATGCAGCGTTGCGAGTGAGTCCGCAGCAAGGGGATGTTAGAAGCTGGAATGCCCTACTGATGGCGGTACGGCAGGGGCAAAATGCCGCGATCGTCTGGTTGAAAAAACAGCCAAACATGACGAGTACAGACCGGACTCGTACCATTGCTCTGATCAAGCGCTTAGAAGCTCCATCGGATGAAAATGAGGCTTCAGCAACGTTACCGCCTGGCCAGTTAGTGGGTGCCGCAACGGTGTTAGCCAGCATCAATGCGTCTACCTGGTTGAAGCCTAAGCAACAGCCACCTCTGAAGCTAGATGCTGCTCAACGCTGGTATCGCGTGCAAGTCGCTGGGTTTCAAGACGGTAAACGATGGCACTTTGCCCATGTCCCCTTAGGGTTGCCTGCAAATACGACTGCCGATCGCCTCTGGAAACTATTGGGCTTAAGCAGTGATGCGCCGTTGTCGATTGTTTTCTCGGCTGTCGATGGGCAGCAACACGTCGTCTCTGCCAGCATCAAAGCGGTTCGCCTCAACGGGGATAAACTAGAGCTTCTTGCGGCTGGAGAAGCACCGCCGTTATCAACTACCACAGCAGGCATGAGCTTACAGCCGTTAGCATTCACTGAAGCGGCGTTGCAGTGGCAAAATCCAGAAACCACGTCACTCGCCGATTTGGTGCAGCAGCAGCCCAACTGGGCAACGAACGTGCTTCCGATCGTAAGCCGTGAACTAAAGCGGATTGGGCAATTGCCCTCAAGTGCAGAAAACACCTGGGAATCGCTGGAACCACTGATTGGCACTAGTGTTGTCCAATTTGCAACCTTAACGGGCAAACCGCAACCAGATATTGTCCTGACGATCGATCTTGAAGCGGCAAGTCAAGCGACCAAGCAAGCAGCAAAACGAAAAACTAGGTCACGCACCCTCATTTTTTCGGCAACAGGCACCCTGCTTTACAGTGAATGCTCAACCGACGCTGCCTTGAGATATCTCGCGATCGCAGACTTAGGCAGTAGTGGTGGTAGCGCGATCGTCGCTGATGGTGGCAGTAACTACAGCTTTTTGCGGTGGTCAGCTAAGCGCAACCGCTTTGAGTAGAGCGGCCTTCGTGCCAGGTCGCAACCATTTCTAACGTCTACCCAGAGCATTGCGTAGCCTGATCTTACACGTCACGTAGATGGGCACCTGGTAATGTTCGGCTAGCAACCAGGCAACAAAGGTGAAGTGAGTCAAAAACGTCAGGCTGATCCAGGCAGTGGGAAACCATTCCCAGGTACTTCCCCGCATCGGCGGAAAGGTATGAGAAGACAACCAGATCAGTGCCGGAGGAAGCAGCACAAGGGCTACCCCAACCAGCCAGACCACAATGGTGAGATCCATGTCCAATTGGTTAGCCGCCTGCCACTGAAGCCCATTCCAGCGCCAAGTCATCGGCTGAGAACTATCTTCGACGTGAATCGATTGCTCTGACAAATTTGCTGTAAAAATATGACGGCAGAAATCGCAGGCAAACGCATCCATCAGCGTCAGTGCTCCAATCTGCCCATGACGACATACAGGACAGATGTAGGTTTCCTGGTAATTGAGACTGCGCCGATCGCTTCCACCTTGTCGCTCTCGCCGATGATGCGAAGTTGCTTTACTGTGATCTTCGAAATCACGTTGATGGCTTAATCCCGTCATAGGACTGCTCCAAGAAAGGGGGATGAAGATAAACGTGAAAGGGGCATATTGTTTCAGTTAACGGGCGCATAGAGCTACCCGCCTCTGAAGCATACGCTCGGACTACTTGCTGGCAAGCCGAGCACTACCGCCAATTGTTCGCGCGATCTCTACTCCATTCTGCTGCAAAATCACGATCGGATCGGAGCCGGGGTTTGAAACAATGCGCTTAACAAGGACTTGACCATTCGCTAAGTAAGCCCCTGCATGAACGTAGCGACTGGATTGGGCCTCTGGTTCTTTGACAATCACACTCCACTTACCACCCACTTTAACCACACCGCTAATTTCAATTGCATCGGCGCTCGCCGTACGAGAAACAGGGAGTTGAGGCAAGGCTGGTGGCAGGGGTGTAAGATTTACAGGCGCTGGTGCTGGTGGCTGGCTAAAGGTGGGCAACTGCGCTTGAGAGGGAGCCGGTAGCGGACTGGGAAGCGTGACCACTGGTTTGCTAGTTGCCGCGACTAGCCGAATGGGAGCCGTTGAGACAGCTGCAAAGGGATCTGTGCGCCCGGTTACGATCGTCGGTACCCGCATCCGTGCATTGGTTGGTGTAATCAGCCCTGGAACCGTTGGCACTGGCAAGGGTGAAGCTGGACTGACGACCGGCTTGGAGAAGTTTTGGGCAACAGCGACAGGTGCTGGGGATGCTCCGTTAGACGCGGATGACACAGCAGTCTGTTCAGTTTTAGGTGCCGTTGAGCAAGCCGTTAGTAGTAGTAAACTGCCTAGACTGATGAGCGATCGGGCATGCATTCCTGGTTCCCCCTGTTGCTGAGACTAGCCTCAGGATAACGCCAGTCTGCCAGAATGGCTCACATTACTGGAAAATTTACGCTGCTGGTTTCAAGCGAAAGATTGCAGAAACGCGTTTGTAAGCCAATGACTTCAAGCCTGTTCGTAACGCCCATCACTAAATAGGGGCACAGCATTGCTGCACCCCTACAAACGTTAGATCGTTCCAGTTGAAATCATGAGCGAGACTGCCGTATGTTCTCGCACCCCGTCCTCACGGTTGCCGATGGTACTCCCCGAACGATAGATAGCAGTCGTCAGGATGATACAGATGGCACTGATCGGTAATTTCCTTCATCAACGACCAGGAGAAGCGGCTTTCGTAGAGATAAGGCCCCCAGTTTTCTCGCAAACTCTCATGGGCCATCCGCAAGTTGTAGGAGGGAATGGCGGTGGAAAGATGGTGGGGCACGTGGACATTAATGTGGTGACATAGCTGCTCGACCCACATGGGGTAGTCACAGTGAACGGTGCCTGATAGTTGGGCTCTTGCCGCATTCCACTGCTCTGGTTCCTGAAAAGCAATGTCGGGAGCGGTGTGATGGACCAGCGTAAAGGTACTCATCCAGAAGTGATAAACCAACCAGGGCAACAACCAGAATTTGATGAAACCGCCAATACCCAGTGTGGCAATCAACACTGGAAAGGCGATCGCGGCAAACCCAATGACTACGGCAGCCGACAGTCTGACCTTGTTCCGATCCTTCGCCTCAACGCGCGATGGGTCAAAGTGCATGATTGCCCAATGAATGATCGAAGCAAGCCACCAAAGCCGTCCCCGCATCCCTTGATAGGCACTCTGGATGAACTTCGGCATGCCTTCATATAGTTCAGGGCGAAACGGTTGCCAAGCATTATCCACGTCCATCTTGTTGGTGTGGTTGTGATGTTTGTCATGCAGCAGCCGCCAGCTATGAAATGGATAAATCAATGGCAGCATAAACAGATGCCCAACCAGATCATTCACCCAGCGTCGTTTTGCAAACGATCGATGCCCGCAGTCGTGGCTAATGACAAAAAAGCCTGTCAGCGCTGTACCAGTAAAAATCCAGGCAATCGGCAGCAGAAACCAGGGCGCGATCGCAATGCTAGCGTAACCTAAGCCAACCATTAAAACGTTGACAAAAACAGCCGTCCAGGCTTTTTTCATATCCTTCTGAAAGCAGTCTTTCGGCAATGTTTTCAGAATGTCTTTTAAGCGTAGATTGGCATTCCAAGGGGTGAATGTCAGGTTATCGGGGCGTACTGTCGCAGTCATGAATTAATTGTTCTCTCCAGGTTATAGATACTTGAGTGAGCTCACGTTGGTAAACGCACATGAAAAAACCTGCTACTGAAGAGCAGTGAGCAGGCGCGAGTCCCGTAAAACGGGCATCATGAACAGTCAATTTGAGCAGGCAAGGGCACGATCGAAATGTGCATCTATCTAAATATTGATTTAGGCAACAAGTCTACATATTTATATCACACCCGTAGATTAGGATGCCCACCCTTGATTTCAACTAACTGTCGTGATCCCCATAACGTTCGCTTTTTTCTTCAGGTAACTAAATATTTTTCGCTCTTTTACGGCTAATCAGATCAGAGAATAGCTGATCGTTGCTATGAGGCTTAGCGATCATTTCCCAGCTTTTCTCCGATCACCAATCGTGTGCCATTGGCAAAATCCCATCCCGACTGGGGCCGCTTGCCCGGAAGTTGAACGCTGCGCAACAGGATCAGCCCCTCTCCTGTTTGGATGACAGCCCCTTCGCCTTTCGCAACACCCACAGCTTCACCCGGTTGTGCTGCCAGTGCAGCGGTTGACCATTCCTGGGCGATCGCGCTTAATGGGGGCGGCAGTTGGTCTTGCTCGGCCAACGTCAGCGGTGCCGTTGCCAGAACTTTGAGGCTATCTCCCCGAAAAGTGGTGTAACAGGCCGGGAAGAACCCACGCACCTGATTGTGAAGCTCGATCGCACGACGAGACCAATCGAGTTGATAGTCTTCTTTTTTGATCAGCGGTGCATAAGTGGCTTGCGTATCATCTTGTGGGGTTGGGTGTAGGGTTTGTTGGTTGAGCTGTAGCAGGGTTTCGATGAGCAAGTCGGCTCCGATCGAGGCGAGTCGCGCGGCCAAGTCATCAAAATTATCCAGAAGTGCGATCGCAGTATGGGCTTTCAGCAGCATGGGGCCTGTATCCATCCCCGCATCCATTAGCATCGTCGTCATACCTGTTTCAGCGTCCCCATGGTACAAGCTCCACTGAATTGGGGCAGCCCCACGATATTTAGGTAAAAGCGAACCATGAGCATTGATACAGCCCAAACGAGGCATATCGAGAATGGCCTGTGAAAGAATTTGCCCATAGGCAACGACAACAAAGGCATCGGCCTGCGCCGCACGCAGGTGGTCTAACGTCTCTGTATCTTTTTTGACACTCTTTGGCTGATAAAGCGGTAGTTGATACGCCTGAGCGATCGCCTTGACAGGTGACGGTATCAGTTCATTCCCCCGTCCTCGTCGCTTATCTGGTTGAGTGACGACTGCCAAAACGTTGAAATCTGGGTGAGCCAGCAAACGCTCCAAACTAGGCACCGCAAATTCAGGTGTGCCGAAGAAGATAATATTCATGGCAATGACAACGCTTTGCTAACTCTTCTGACCACGCCAGGGGCTAATTTCAAGCTTGCCGTCCGGCTTGAAGACTACTTTAAACAGCGCAAGGGGTTCTGTCATTGCGTCTGTATCACCATCTGTCACAAGTTTACCAAGCTTGGCTAAGGGAAGTTCCTGACCGTAATCAACGGCACTTTGGTTATCCGGTTTGTAGTCTGCGATCGTGCCGTCTTGCTTCACCCGGACTCTAAAGACCAGATCTTTCTTAAAGGTCGGCTTTTCTTTCCAGGCTTGATCAATCTGATCGTACACTTTGGGCTGGAGTGCTTTAATCTGCGCTGGATCCGTAATCTCGGCAACGCCTGTGATGGGGCTTGCCGGGTTTGCCGTTGCCGGGTTTGTCGCAGTCTCCCCGCTCCAGGGAGTGACATTGACCGCTCCTGAGGGGGTAAAGACGACTTTGTACTGGGCGATCGGCTCTGTTGTTGGCTGCGACCCGTTGGCTGGAATGTACAGTAAGGTTGGTAGCGGCGTTTGGTTAACATTCGTCAGCGCAACCGGATCGACTGGTTTGTAGCCTACCAGCGCTCCATCTTTGACCACACCCACGCGGTAAGTCAGCTCTTGCTTGACCGTTGCTCGGTTTTTCCAGGCCTGGTCAAGCTGGGTGGAAAGCTGTTTTTGCAAGGCTTGAATCTGCGCCGGATCGGTAATCTCTGGAGCCGACGTTAACGCTGATTCCAACTTCGTCAAATCGGGCTGCGTTGCGGTTGGCGATGGGCTAGAAGCTGCCGCTGATGCGCCAGGGCTAGGTGATGCACCACTGGCGACTGGCGTTGGAGGACTGGCAGAGGGCGCAGGCGTACCCGTTGTGCTGGAAGTTGTACTTGCTTTGGGTATCAACTCGTTTGGTTGGCGCACCTGCGGCGTGGGAATGAAGAAGAAAGCGATCGCAGCCAACGCCAAACTAGAGGCTCCAATGACGGCAGGCACCGCTTGTTTTGCCACAGGCTCGCTACTGCGAACATGGCGTCTGGCGAGAGGCGAAACCTTGAGAGCTAAATCGGGCAAGGTTTGAGTGTCGGCAAAGAATTGATCGACCGCTTCTACCAGGTCAAACAACTGGACAGTGGTCAAAACAATCTGGCGGGTCAAGTGAGTCGCAATACCGGAACCCGGATCAGCATCGGGAGGGAGAATGCTCAAGCGGTGATGGGTCTCATCCACACGTTCTAACTGTACAAGCCGCGATGAGGCATGAGGCGCTTTTAAGGCACGAATACCGCTGAGCAGTTCCTGGGCATAAAGGCTAACAGTAGCCGTTAAGCTTTCAAGAAACTCTCGCCCTCCGGTCAGTGGCTTTTCTTCGCCAACAAGATGGCATTCAGCGCTCATGAGTTGCGACATGAGGGGGCGCGCTTCGGATTGATTGGAGACGATCGAATCGCCCCAGCCTTCGAGGACAAGCGTGCAATTTGGCAGGCTGTACTGACGTTGAATACTCATGCGACTTCTCCGTCAAACAAACTGGCCCAAAAGCGTTGCATGCCGTACGTGCCTGTACAAAACAGCAGTTGAGTGAGCAGCTTTAAGGCAAGTTCATTCAGCTTTTCATCGGAATTGTAAGCCGCCACGATCGCCCGCTTCGGGTTCATCCGCGATCGAAAATGGGCACGAAACCGCTCTAAGTAGTCACTTAATCGAAAGTGATGTTCCATCGATAGCTGCTTGTCGTTCAACTGTTGATAGGCCAACAGCAACTGCCGAATGAGTACTGTAAGCCGACGGGCTAGGTAACACCCTACCAGGACCAACGCCTTTGCCTCTGTCACGGTTAAAGGTCGACGCTGGCTATAGCGCCGCAGCGGGTTGGTGCTACGTAACCGCCAAAGCGAAACCCGATTTTTAATAATACTTTGAAGCTCTAATTCGTTGGCCATGATGAGAATGGCTTCAGACCCGCTCAAGTCCAACGCCTCGATCGCCAGTAGCATCAAATCGATTTCTAGTCGTGCGCGGCGAGGGCAGACTTCATCTGGCAACGACGGATTTGGCAGGCTATCAAGAATCAAAGGGGTGGACTGAACGGGTGGACTATTTAACTGCATTACACTCACGGGAACATCCATTCCAACTGGCTTAGGTCGTGAACTGAGCTTCATCATCTAATAAGTGTCATTACCAGGATTGGCGACACTTGTTGTAACAACTCTGGCTCCTACTCTTCGGTGCTTACTGATCGGCGTTTAAGACGCGCTTCCGGTTGCTCTATGAATGCTACTGGCTTAGTATCCAGCCGCATTCTAGCGAAATCAGGATCGTCAAAGCCAATCGCTCGGTCTAGACAGACGCCTGGCTTGCAGTGATCGACAGTAAAAACCACGATCGCGCCAAAACCGTGCAACCTTATAGTGTACGCTTTTGCGCTGTTTTATGACATCACGTTCAAAATTGGTTGAAAGTTCCTGACAGAAGGAGGGGCGCATGGTGTGTAACAAAGCGTCACAGGAATGAGAGAATGATGCAAGATCGGCACCGGGCGATCACGGATGCTGCTTGCAAAGATGGCTAAGGAACAATTGGATCAATGCTTAAACGATTACTGGCAGTAGTTTTAGTGGTAATAAGCCTGAGCCTGCAAGGATGCGTCACCCCTACAGGCGGCTTAAAGCCTTATATCGATAGCTATGACGGCTATAAGTTTCTTTACCCCAATGGTTGGTTGCCTGTAAGCGTGACCGATGGGCCGGATGTTGTGTTTCACGACATTATTGAACAAACCGAAAATGTCAGTGTGGTCATTAATCCCGTCTCTGGGAACAAGACGCTGGCTGATTTGGGTAGCCCCGGTGAAGTGGGCTATCAGTTAGGCAAGAGCGCGATCGCGCCTCCTGATTCTGGCCGCAAAGCCGAGTTGATCAATGCCGAAGCCCGCACAGTGGGTGACAAGCTGTATTACCTGTTGGAATACGCGGTGAAAGTGGGCGATCGTGAACGCCACAACATTGCCAGTGTTGCCGTCAGCCGAGGCAAGCTTTACACCTTCAACGCCTCTACCCCAGAAGAACGTTGGGCGAAAGTACAGCCTTTGTTAGAAAAGAGTGTGAGATCCTTCTCGGTTGATTGAGGTGGTAGCGGAAAGCAAAGGAAGTTTTTGGTTGCTAGTTGTTGGTTGTTTGAGCGAGTCTGCAATCAAAACTCAAAACTCGAAACTTAAAACTTTCTCAATTTTTTCTCATGGGTATTCCACAATTTATCCTTGCATCTGCTTCATCTGCACGCTTACGGCTACTGCGGAGTGTCGGCATCGAGCCGATCGTTCGTCCAAGTGATTTTGACGAATCGCAAGTGCAACTGGATGATCCAGCGGCGCTTGTGCAAACGTTAGCCCTGAGTAAAGCGTCAGCGATCGCGGCACAGCTTGAACAGTCTGCTTCTTTTGTACGGTTAATTTTAGGGTGCGATTCGGTCTTAGCTGTAAACGGTGAAATTCACGGTAAACCAGCTAACCCAGCGGAAGCGATCGCACGGTGGCAAGCGATGCGTGGTCAAATTGGGCAACTCTACACGGGACATGCCCTGCTCGTTGTGCGCCCCACTCCCTATACCCCACACCCCACACCTTACTCTCCCCATCCTGCCCCACCGCCTCTCGTCCGTTGCCAGGTTACGCATGTCCACTTCGCCTCAGTGAGCGATCGTCAGATTGCTGCCTATGTCGCTACGGGTGAACCCATGTACTGTGCGGGCAGTTTTGCGCTGGAAGGGAAAGGCGGTTCGTTCATCGAAAAGCTAGAAGGTTGCCACAGCAACGTGATTGGGCTGAGCCTTCCCTTACTACGACAAATGCTTGACGAGCGTGGTTATGATATTACCGATTTTTGGGCAACGGCTAAGACCGAGTGATTGAGGCTGTAACCAGTCTGCGAAAGGCACTGGCAGGCAGAAATCTACCGCTCGGTCCAGTTTCTATTGAGCTAGAGCATTACACAGGTTCATTAAGACGCACAGTTTCAGTCAAAGCTCTGATCGGTGAGGGTTTACCTTCTACCCTCTGCCTTCTGCCCTCTGCCCTCTGCCCTCTGCCTTTCCCTATACATCCATTGGCTGCATCTGAAGTAAGGTGTGATTGTCTCGGTGAAGAAGACAACTGCCTCAATGATTGGAACGCGCACCTCTGGGTGCTAGCTAGATGTCTAGATTTAAAGATTTCGTCAATCCGGTCTTGTTTGTTCTTACACTAGGGGCAGATGGTATTGCATCTCCGTACTAATATCATCTTGTTGCTGGATCATTCGTTCAACGCTAGGGCGCGTTGAGGTTTCATCTAGCTGGTACTGCATCTATCGTTGTCGGCTTAAAGGTAAGTTCCTCGCTTCGATCGCACTCTTCGCAATTACCTGGCTCTTTGATGAATCGTTCGGTGACTGATCTCTCCAACTTTCGTACCGATGTACGCAGTCAGACTCATTTGGGGCAGCTCTGTGGGTCGGGGCAGCGTTTTCGCGATCGCTACGAAATTCTCAAAATTCTTGGACGAGGTGGCTTTGGCATCACCTTTTTAGCCAGGGATGTGTCGCTTCCCGGTCAGCCGCTTTGTGTGATTAAGCAGCTTTGCCCCAAAGTAAACGATACAGCCGCACTGCAACAAGCCCGTAAGCGGTTTGAACAAGAAGCAGCCACCTTAAGTAAGCTGGGGAGCCATGCCCAGATTCCGCAATTGCTGAACTACTTTGAGTGGGCAGGCGAATTCTATCTGGTGCAGGAATACGTTCGTGGTCATACGCTGACCAAAGTCATTAAACGATACGGTCCGTTTTCTGAAGTGGGCGTCAAACAGTTCTTGAAGGAATTTCTGCCGCTGCTTCAGTATGTGCATAAAAATCGGGTCATTCATCGCGACATCAAACCGCCGAATCTGATTCGCTGCCGCGATGATGGTCGATTGGTGCTCATCGATTTTGGCGCAGTGAAGGAGCAAATTGCACAGGTAAGCGATTCAGGCGCTAAATTGACCTCGACTCAATTTGTTGGCACCGTAGGATTTGCGCCCCCAGAACAATTGGCTTCTCGCCCGATTTATTCCAGCGATATTTATGCTCTGGGCATTACTTGCCTTTATCTCTTATCGGGTAGGCCACCATTAGAGTTTGATTACGAGTTTCTAACGGGCGATGTGCGTTGGAGTGAGCATGTATCGGTGAGCGAACATTTTGGTACAGTGCTGAGCAAAATGCTGAAAGTGACCCCCCAGGAGCGCTTTCAATCAGTCGATGAGGTCATACGGGCGCTGGAGCTAGAACCGTATTTTGACAATCTTGTTCATTGTATGAACATTAAGCCGAAGCCCTTTCCTCATAGCACCTCAGAAGATAAAGCTGCTGACAGCTACGTGCCGCCCATGGTGCGATCGGCGATGGCAATTCGTGATTGGCAAGCAAAACTCAAAGCGAGACGTGCGCGCGATCGGATGTATCAACCCAGAATTACCCACAGCGGTTCCAGCTATTTTCGGTAAGGTTTTCGGTAAGAACGGCTGACGTGTGCTTTGCGGACTGTGGTTAAATGGCATCATGCTTGTTCTTTTACAAGGCAGAAGCCCCCGCTAAGCCTACAAGCGATGCTGCTATTACTTGCTGAATGGCGACCGAATCATCCTCTCATGAAGCCGCTCTCCTGTCCCGTGTTGCCCAGCACGATCAGTCGGCGCTAGCAGAATTGTACGATCGCTATGCACGAGTCCTCTACTCCGTCGCGTTCAAAAGTTTAAGATCGGCTGAAGAAAGCGAAGAAGTTGTCTTAGATGTCTTTGCTCAGGTTTGGCGTACGGCAGCCCGCTATGATGTGGCTAAAGGACGAGTGGATAGTTGGCTGTTCATGATGACCCGTAGTCGTGTGCTTGATCGATTGCGAAGTTTGCAGCGGACCACTAAAGTAACACTGGCGTCGGAGAATTTGGCAGAGATCCAAACCACAACTCCTGGCGTAGACCCTATTGAAAACGTCCTTCTTTCCGAGCGCCGCGATCGAGTGTTAGCCGCCCTCAGCCAACTGCCCGAAGAGCAACGCCAGGTCATCGAGTTGGCATACTACAAAGGACTGACCCAATCAGAAATCGCTGCGCAAACCAACCTTTCGTTAGGCACCGTTAAAACGCGCATTCGGCTGGGCTTGAATAAGCTGCGAACTGCCCTTGGTAACTGGGAGCAAAGCTAGGATAGAAATCTAGACCCTTAGAATGTGATGAACGCTGAAGACCGCTGTTTCTGTGAACTTGCTCCGCTGTATGCACTCAACCTGCTCGACGAGGAGGAACGTCGCTGGGTCGAGGCGCAAGTGCGCGAGAATCCAGAACTGGAGGCTGAATTGGCAGACTATCAGGTAGCTGTGAACGCGCTCCCTTATGCCGCCCCTGTAGTGCCGATGGCGGAAGACCTGAAAGAGCGCTTGTTTGAACGGTTAGCCGCCGAGCCCGTGGAGACACCGTCACCCACTTTACCAGCACAAACAGCAACGCCTCCTGCTGCTACCCCTCAAAGACGCAGCCATCTTGAAGAGCCTGCCCGATCGCGGGCTGTCCCCTTTCATCGCAGTCGATGGCTACAGGCTGCAGGAACTGTTGCCGCACTGGCCGCGATCGCTCTTCTGGTAGACAACTATCGTCTTCGTCAGCGTGTGCAGGCGGATCAGGCGATCGTCGCCACTCTCCAACAGCCCGACAGCATTGTTTACCCACTGAGGGGCACCGATAAAGCCGCCAGTGCCTCCGGTAGTCTGGTCGTCAACTCCAGCGCCAAAACTGCCGTTGCCCTGATCCAAAACCTCCCTAGCTTACCGGAGGGACATGCCTATCGGCTGTGGGCAGTCCCCAAAGGAGCCAGCAAACCCGTATATTGCGGACAATTCAACAACGATCGAACTGGCACCGTTCACTGGTCTCTACCAGAAGCCGTTTGCAGCGCCAGCGTACCACAAATGCTCGTCACGGCTGAATTGGCATCAGATCCCCCAATTCCCGCAGGTACGTTGGTGATGAAGAGTACGTTGTAAATCCCTGCCCCAGTCCACTACCCTTCGGTAAGGTAAAGCCTGGAGTGGACTTTCTGCTGTTACCCGGAGAGACCTCTGGGTGGGATGACAACGACGCGAGAAACGTTTGTCAGTCAACTAAACAAGGGCTGCTCAATTGCGATCGCTCAAACTTGTCATAGAGCTGGTTCGTGCTAATGGTTCACTAATGACCAAAATTTACCCCTTGTTGAACCTCAGCTTTTCTTGATGCTTCATTCATCCATGCAGGCTGAAGTTCTTCTGCGTCTTATCAGTAGATCACAGCTACATGAGCAAGCTTCCTAAAATTAATTTTCTTGAAGAAAATAGATTTCTGATGCTTAAAAAGTGATAGAAACCGTACGGCTTCTTCATAAGCTACCTGGAACAATAAAAGAATTAATCATGGCTTTACCTCTGCCATTAGGTACACATTATGAAAGGATTTAAAGTTTTTGCGCTTCTTGCGTTAAGTGCAGTGACTACGACAGCCGCCTTGAGTTCACCTCGACCTGGATCAACGAAAACAATTTCCCTGCGTTGCCTAAACCGTAGTGGCGGTTTTCAGATTGAGGTGCTTAACGGTCAAGCGAAAACGCCTTTGTTAGGTGTCAAAAACACTTCTGGCATTCGTCAGAAATGCGATCAGGTAGCTGCACGTTTGAAGAAGGCGATCGACAGTGGTGGTGTTGAGAAGCTTATGATTGTTGCCGACTCGATTGGACGGCAGGAAGCACTTTGTGTTGTCCGGAGTGTGCGAGAAGGGTGTAACCAGGACAACTTGTTAATCGATGTGCCCAAAGGTCGCGATCGAGATGAGTTTCTCGATGAAGTTTTGAAGATTAATACACTCGATACCCAAAAGGTGTTCTCAGGTTCGGAGGGGCAAAATACCCGTCAGAGAGCGTACCGTCCGATAAACAACGCATTGCGCAAGACAAAGTAAGTCGGAGGGTTGAATCAACTGAAGTTCATGGAGTTGGCGAGAGACCATTAATGGATAAGCATGTTTGGAAGATCATTGCTCTGACACTGGCGACGATCCTTGTATCCCTAAGCTTGATTGTGGGTCAAACCCTCAAGGCAACAGCAGGTGATCCGTCAGAACGGCTGGTTGCACAGATCACCTCGGTATCACAACTCGAAGATGTCAAGCAATCAGATTACTACTATGAGGCGCTGCGGTCTTTAACCGAGACGTATGGTTGTTTTTCGGCTAATCCAGATGGAACCTTTCGGAAAGATAGACCCATCGTTCGGGCTGAGTTAGTCGGTTCAGTACAGTCGTGTCTTGACACCATGAGCGAGTCATCAGCTGCGGACAGAGAGGGCACAGCACTGCAATTAAAAGATGTACGTCGCCGTCTCGATGCAATCAGTGCTGCTGTTAAGCAAGTGCAGAGGTAGAACCGATGTCTAAGCAAAAGTGGAAGGCACTAGCACTTTTTTTGGGGGCTTTGCTCATTGGGTTCATCATTTTCATTGGTATCACGCCTGTCTCAGCTAAGCTCCTGGCTCAAGCTACAGTTGTGATGCAATGTCAGGACATCAATCGACAGGCCTATGAATTCGACGCGCTCCAACGCTTCATCGCGCGGTATGGTGCTACCGGAGCAGATGTCTGCCCAAACGGGCAATTTCGTCCTAATGCCCCCGGAGTGCGTGCAGATCTAGCTAATTGGTTGGCGATTGGACTAAGCAGCATCGCAGAGTCAGCGTCAAAGTCAGATTTGGCGAGTAAGAAAGATTTTGATCAGTTAAACCGATTGTATGAGCAATTGTTGGCTCAAGTAGAAGCCTTAGAAAAGAAGCAGAAGCCTAGATAAAGAGGCAGTAGTATCACCAAGATTCCACAATAAATCGCTAAGTCGTTGGTAATGAATAAGGTTGACTAACCCAATGAAGCTTGTCAAAAAAAATCTACTGAAAAGTCTCTTTGTTGTTATTCTTCTTTGCATACTTGCAATTGGCTCCCTATGGTTCGTTTCTGGCAGTTTTGCTCAAGCAAGGTCACAGGTTGAATCGATTGCCGTAGCGACGACAGTACTCATTGGCGCTGGTTTAAAGAAAGACGATGTTGAAAAAGTAAATGAAAGTGAAAGTGCGGGTTCTGGGGTCATCATTGCGCGGCAAGAAAAGCCACAAAAGACCCTGGCATACCAGCCAGGTATGGGAGATAGAACCTCCAGGAAACATCTGTTGTACGTATATTGGGTCTTAACGAGCGCTCATGTTGTGGATCGGGATACTGACAATGCGAAATATGGCATTCGGACAGCGGATGGAGCGGTTTATAACATCGCCGGTACTACGGATCAGGCAGGTAAACCTAATGAGGGTAATTCTTATCAGGTTAAGCCTCAAATCCATAGATTCGGAGAGGGTTGTGCGACTTCAGAAAAACCAACTTGTTTTCGCGGTACTGATTTAGCTGTAATCACATTTTATAGCGATCGTAAATATCCAGTTGCAGCTTTGGGAAACGCTGCCGCATTGAAAGCGAAGATCCAAAAAGGTGAGTTTCCTCAGGTCTTAGTCTCTGGCTGGCCAGCGCCTCCAAATAACGATGCAAAGCGAGTTTTGTTCACGACTGCTGGCAACATTGAGCGTTTGCTTCCGCCAGAGCAGCGTAAGCCTGGGAATTATAACTTCGTGACAACGCTGAGAACCAAAACAGGCATTAGTGGAGGACCCGTTTTTCATGCAGCCAGTGGTGAACTGCTTGGTATTTATGGTAAAGGGCCAGGAATAACTGAAGAGATTGGATCAGTTGAGACTTATGCCATTGATATTGGGCAGTTTATTGACCTACAGTCAACCGAAGCTGCCTATACTAACGCTTTTAACCCACCCCCCCCGATCCTGCTAGCACCGACACCGCTGAATGCTCAACCATCGATGCAAGCGGAAGCATCTGAGTTTGGTAAAAAATATGCGTATAGTGGCAGGAATATGTCACCTGAAGAGTTCAAAAAACTCTATCTTGCGGATTTGCTGCCCGACGATCCGCGGCGTAAGCCCATATCAGTTTTAGATCGAACATTCGGATGCTGGAAAAACTATGAAGACGGGGCATCGGGTGGAGGGCTTCAATCCGTTCGCGGTCAGTTTGTCAATGATGTTGACCTCTGTCTTGGTAAACTTTCTGAAAAATTGGCTCAATCAAGTCAACCTGATGCTTTCGTCCCATCAGAAGAGTTAGAAGCTTTGGATAAAAAGGTTCAGGCGTTGGCGGCACGCCTGTCTAAGTTGAGCAGGTCGTAGTAGGACGTCAGCAGAACGGTACGTTAAGCAGTGTCACTGTCTAGACATCTTCGTCCATCAAGAACGTGATCTCCTCAGGTGTAAACGGGTCTTTTCCCTTTTGAAGTGTTTTAATCCATTTCTGTCGTCTGTTTCTAGAACGTTCAAGTTCTGCAGGGTCGTGGCTAGCGGTTGCTTCAGCACTCTTCGTCCAATCAATAAACGCCTGAAAATCCTGCTTTGCGCCCAGATAATCACCAAGCCTTGCTCTTGCCAAACCACGGGTATCGCGCCAGAGCGAATTGGTTGGTTCTTGGGCAACGGCACGATCGCAAGCCGCCAAAACAGCCCTTGCCTGTTGGTTTAAGCTTCCTTTCCAACATAAGTCGTTCCAAGCCTGAGCCGAAATCTCTAAGGTGGGATCAACCTTTTGGGCTTGAGCATAGGCTGCCATTGACTGTTTGGCATCCCCAAGCTGCAAAAGCCTCAACCCCTGGTCTACCCAATGTGACGCTGCAAGTTGTTGTGCTAACACGTTGGGTGCAAAATCTAACTGATTAAAGCGCAGTCTGAGAACTTCTTGGAAGGCGGCGATCGCGTCTGTAACCTTTCCTTGAAGCGCCAATTCCTGACCACGAGAAAAGGCCAGCAATCCTTCCCCATCAGACGTCAAGGGGTTGCGGCAGGTTTTGAAGTCTTCATTCGCAGTGGCATGAGTTGCTAAGTATTGGCTGATGCGATCGCAACTAAGGATCTGCAGACTGGCTAAATCAAGGTTCCAGAGAATCGCGGTTTTATCGTTACTGCCCGATAGCAAAACTCGCTGGTGGGAATCTGGACTGAAGCGAACAGCATGAATTTCGTCAGTATGGCCTTCCAACGTCGAGAGTTCTTGTCCTTTCAAATTCCACACTCTGATTTGTTTATCCATGCTAGCCGTCGCTATGAGCGTTCCATCTGAACTAAAATCAACGCTCATTATGGGTGCGGTATGCCCTCTTAACGTTTCCAACTCCTGACCGTCTAACGTCCAAAGCTTAACGGTGGTATCTTTGCTCGCAGAAGCCAGCAAACGACCATCGGGGCTAACACTGATATTAAACACGGGCTCTTGATGTGCCTGAATGATTTTCAATGCCTGCCCATTCAAATCCCAAAATCTGATCGTTCCATCTTCACCACCCGTGATTACTGTTTTTCCATCTGGGCTAAAGCCAACACTGTAAGCACTTCCCTGATGCCCAATTAACGTTTTGACCTCTTTCCCATTTAAATTCCATAGCTTGACTGTTTGGTCAGCACTGGCAGTGGCGATCGTCTTGCCATCTGGGCTAAAGCTGACACTATAGACGCTGTCAGTATGTCCTTTAAGCGTTTTCAATGTCTGTCCAGCCAAATTCCACAGTTTAACTGTTTTGTCAGCGCTGGCAGTGGCGATCGTCTTTCCATCAGGGCTAAAGCTAACACCATTGATGCCTTCAGCATGTCCTTTAAGCGTTTTTAATTCCTGTCCACTCAGATTCCATAGTTTGGCTGTTTTGTCACCACTAGCCGTGGCGATCGTCTTGCCATCAGGGCTGAAACTGACACTGGTCACACTATCACCGTGTCGTTTAAAGGCAGTAAGCCCGCTTTTTTGCACTTGCCAGAGTCTCACTGTTTTATCTGCACCAGCAGAAGCGATGAAATGGCTATCTGGACTGAAAACAGCAGCGATAACAGCTTGTGCATGCCCCCTAAGCGTTTCTAAGGGCTGTCCTTTTAAGCTCCAAAGCCTAATGGTTTTATCCTCACTAGCAGTAATCATGATTTTCCCATCTGGGCTAAAGTTGGCGCTTTTGATGCTTGCTCTAGCTTTAATAGGGCGATCCATCTGTAATTCCTGCCCCTTTGTATGCCAAAGTTTGACTGTTTTATCCTCGCTGGCGGTGGCGATGATCTTGCCATCGGGACTAAATCTAGCGGTGTTCACTCCAAAACGGTGCCCTGTCAGCGTCCTCAGTTTCTTTCCGCTAATCGTCCACAACTGAGCGGTTGCGTCTTGGCTCGCTGTCACAACTGTCTGGTTGTTTGGACTGAAACTGATGCTATTCACCTGGTCTGAGTGCTGAAGCGTTTGTAAAACCTTGCCATCTAAACTCCATAGCTTGGCAGTTTTATCAGCACTGGCTGTACCAAGTAGTTTGCCATCTGTACTGAAACTGACTCCAATAATGCTGTCTTTATGCCCTCTAAACGTTTTGAGTTCTTTGCCATCGATCGTCCAGAGTTTGACCGTTCCATCGCTGCTAGCAGACGCAAGCGTTTTCCCATTGGGGCTAAAACTGATATCTAAAACAAAACCGTTATGACCTTTAAGGGTGCGGATTTCTTTCCCTTCCAAAGTCCACAGCTTAATTGTTTTATCGGCACTACTAGAAGCAATGACCTTTCCATCAGGACTAAAGGCGATGCTAGTCACTCGATCGGTGTGACCATCTAGCTGATTACGCTCCATGACATTTGCAAGTGCCTGTTGCAATGCTGCTGAAACCCGGACTTGAGTATCAAAGTTTGTATGACTAAAGGTTAAAGGCTGCACTGCCCGTAAACCTTCTAAAAGAGCTTGCCAATTTTGACCAAGATTACGCAGTGCTACGGAATAGTTAATTAAGGAATTAATCTGGCTTTCTTGAATAATTTCTGCCTCCTTACGGCGACTTTCCGCTTTTTTATACTGGTCAAACGCAATAAGTCCCAATCCAACTGCAATTACAAAACCGCCTACTGCGACGATCAGAGCTGAGGTGATTTGCTTACGGGCTTTCTTTTGCCGCTGAATCTCGATTTGTTGCCGCTGAATCTCAGCCTCTCTCTGTGCAACTTCGGCTTTACGGCTGTCGTTGATATACTCTCTTTGAAGTTGCGTTGCTTTCGGCTCTTTTTCAGCATCCTGCGTCAGCCATTGCATCATGGCTTCTAGTTCAGCGCCACGCAGTAACAAGTCATGACTTCTCTCCTTTCCATCCCACTCGATCGCACGCTCTAGTAAGCGAGTATGGGTTCGAACATGCTCTAAATCAGTGTTGATTGCTGCTATTAGGCGCTGGAAAGCCTGCTTAAAATCATCCTGCTCACGAAAGAACAACCAGTTATGTCTGGAGAGATGAGGGTGTACTTGTTGACTCACTTCACAATCGCGGCGGACGATCGGCACTAGCCTCTTGTTGTGTTTGATGGAATGTTCAAGTTCTTGATGACAGACCTTTGAGTTTACAGAATCCGGGCTAATGACAAAAACAAAGGTACTTGCACTCTCGATTCCTCGTTCAATCTCCTGCCACCAATCTGCCGTAAGTGGAATGTTTTGCCAGTCCACCCAAACATCCTGAACCTCGTCCTTAAGTGCAGTATGCAGTTCCTGAACAAACTCCTTATCCTTGCGTGAATAGGAGATAAAAACATCTTTCATGCTACTTAGTAAGCCAGGATTGCCTCAACTCTGAGATACCTGATTTTATATCCTTCACAGGAATATCACTTAAACCATGTCTTATGTCAGCGCCCACGCCAGAAAGCGTTCGGTGTAGTAGAGGGCTAGCTGATTGCTGACTCCGTTGAACACTTTGTCAAAGGCATGTTCTGCCCAGGGGATTTCGATCCAAACCGCACGGTTGTCTGTTGCCTGAAGCCGATCGTAGAGCGATCGACCAAACTTCGCTTGCACCAGATGGTCACGACCACCATAAATGAGTAAGGTGGTTGGCAGCGCTTGCTGCACGTAGTTGTAAGGAGAAGCCTGTTTATAGAGGGCGGGTTTTTCTTCGGGAGTGCCGCCTAGCAATGCTTTGAGGACAGCGCGGCTGTTGATTGGATCAGGGTGGGGCAAATCGTAGTAGCCCTTCGTCAAGTCAACCGGGCCGTAGTAGCTCACAACGGCTCGAATGGGGATGGAGATGCTGTTGGGTTGATAGGCTGTCAGCATGGCCAGATGCGCCCCGGCCGATCGCCCCATCAACGCCACCCGATCCAGATCGACCTCCAACTCTGTAGCGTGTTGTTGAATATAGGTCAGTGCCGTTTTCACATCGTCAAGCTGTGCCGGAAAGCGGTATTGGGGGGCATGGCGGTAGTCGATCGCCACCACTGTATAGCCCTGCGCCGCCATATAACGACTGAAGGGTGCATCGTCATTGGGGCTACCGTGCTGCCATGCGCCGCCATAGATAACGACGATCGTTGGATATTCTCCTTTCAGTGGCGGATGATAGACCGTCAGCGTTAACGACACTCCATCAGGTGTGGCAAAGGGGATGCCTGCTGTGATGCGGACAGGTTCCTCAGCAATGCCTCGAAACGCATCAAGCAAAACGAATGGGTGAGGGCGCATCCGTCTTTGTGCTGTGGGGGCGATTTGCGCTAAGTAATCGGTTCCTAATGCCGTCTGGAGACTAATTTCTGCTCGTTGATTGGTCGCTGCAAACTGGCTCAAGGGCAAAGTGCTAATGACCAGGCTAAACAGGCTAACGGCAAGCACAAGGCGAAATAGCCAGCTTTTATGCACGTATCGTAATGAGAGCAACGCCGCGATCACATTTGTCCCAATCAGCCAGGGACTAATTTCTGGCGCACCCACCCCTAACGGCAGCAGTGTAAACGTTGGTGCAGGGACAACAATCCAAAGCGTGAGAAAGAACGCCACACCGCTGATCAGTAGTGATAGCCCTCGCAGCAACGTGTTGAGTAAATTCTGCATGCCAAGAGAGCCGTAAAGGATGGAGTGATCAGCCTTTGCGGGAGGCTCTGGTTTTCGTAGCTTTCGCTTTTGGTTCAGCGGTAGCAGGGGGTGTTTCAGGCGATCGCACCTGACGCAGATTGGCCGCTTGAGTCAGCAGCGAATCGGCAAACGCATAGGCTACAGCATCGATCGTACTGCTGGCTTCGGAAGTTGATTGACCACCAGCCAGTTGAGCCAATTCCTCCCGTCGCTGTTGACTGTCGAGCGGCGTAACTCGAACAACTGTGCGGACGGCGTTGAAGGGGGCGGGTGTTGGGTGTTGAGTGTCGGGGAGGAAAGACGTCAAAGTTTTAAGTTTTGAGTTTTGAGTTTTAAGCTTTCCATTCTTCGTCGCTCTTGCTTCCCCTGCCTCCCCTACTCCCGCTGCTTCCCCTGCCGCTTCTATGCCCTCTGCCTTCTGCCTTCTGCCTTCTGCCTCCTGCCCACCCAACTCAATCACCTGCTTACTCACCCGCCAATGATGGTCTGCCATTGCGGCCACGATCGGCTGGTGGGTGACGCACAGCACTTGATGATGCTGGCTCAACTGGTGAAGTTTTTCTGCGATCGCCTGTGTGACTCGACCTGAGACACCCACATCAATTTCGTCAAAGACCAATGTACCGACAGGGTCGATTTGAGAAAAGCTGGCTTGCAGTGCCAGGAGAAAGCGGCTCATTTCGCCGCCGGAGGCAATTTCGGTCAGGGGTTGCAATGGCTCACCCGGATTGGGACTGAAAAGGAACGTCACACGATCGGCTCCCAAGGCAGACGGAGTCGCTGGGGAAATCTCGACCTGAAACTTCACTTTTTCCATTGCAAGCGGCTTGAGTTCAGCCACCAGTCGCTCCTCCAAATCTTTTGCAGCAGTTTGTCGCCGTTGAGTTAAGTCTGCGCAGGCTGCCGTTAAAGCCTTCTGACGCTCTTGATAGGCGTGTTCTAAATCTTCCAAAGATTGTCCGCCGCCTGTGAGTTCGTCCATATCAGCTTGAAGGCGCTGATAGAGGGCGATCGCATCCCCTAACGTCGGGCCATACTTGCGACACACCTGCTTCAGTTCAACAATTCGCTCTTGCACCTCCTGCAGCCGTTGCGGGTCGGCTTCCAATGTTTCCCCGTACACATTAATTTCTCGTCCGGCCTGCTCTATCTGCGCCAGAGCATTGCTGACCAGTTCCAGAATGGGCTGGATCTGCGCGTCATATTCTGCCATGTCTTGAAGGGTAGTTTCGGCTTTGCCCAACAAGTCAGCACACGCTTCTGCACCTTCATCGTTTTGATACAACGCTTGATAGACCTGATAGCTTTGATGCTGAAGCTCAACGCTGTGGCTGAGGCGCTTGCGTTCTTGCTCTAGCTGATCGAGTTCATCTGGGTCAGTAAGGTTGGCAGCGCTCAGTTCTTTCAGTTGGTACTCAAACAGGTCAAGCTGCTGGAGACGCTCTTGTTCGGATTTGCGGCGCTTTTCTAACGCCTGGAGCACTTGCTGGTAAGCTGCAAAGGCAGTGGCCACGATCGCTCGTTGCTTTAGTACTGAGTCACCCCCATAGCTGTCAAGCCATTCGCGCTGGAGTGGCGGTTGACCAAGTTGCACGGTTTGTCCCTGCGCGGTCAGTTCAACCAGTCGATCGCGCAAATACTCCATCTGTTGTTTGTTGACCAGCACCCCGTTGATCCGCGATCGGCTGCGCTGACTACTTTGACTAGCAACAATTTCGCGGCTACAGACCAGTTGTTTCTCGTCAGTCGGTTGAATTTCCTGCTGCTCTAGCCAGGTCGCGAGGTCAGGTTCCAGTCGAAACACCGCTTCCACAACAGCGCGATCGGCTCCTGTACGAATAGCACGACTCGTCACTTTGCCGCCTAATACCGCATCGATCGCATCCAAGATGATGGACTTCCCTGCCCCCGTTTCGCCAGTAAGTACAGTCAAACCTGCGCTCAGCCCTAGCTCTAGGTGATCTACCAGGGCGAAATTTTCGATTCGCAGGGAAAGCAGCATGGGCGGGGAGGGGGAGAGCAGGGGCGTAGGGGATGGAGGGCGTGGGGAGGCGGGGGAGCAAAGGGAAGCAAGGGAGATGGGTAGACTAAAATTTGAGGGTGCAGTTGTAGTGTACTACCAGGGTTCTCAATGTGCCGATACGTTTACAGCGCGTTTTTGTTGCCCATACCCTACAGCCTATACCCTACACCCCATTCCCTACTTCCTCTAAATGGTAGCGATCTCTGAACTAATGACAACGGCTTTGCAAGCGTATCGGCTGGGAAATTTCGTGCAGGCGGAGTGGTTGTGCAATCAGGTGTTGGAGCAACAGCAAACCTATGTGCCTGCGCTGCATTTACTAGGTGCGATCGCCCAGCAAACGGGCAGGTTAGAATCGGCGATCGCTCACTACAAGAGAGCCACGACGCTTGACCCTAATCATGCCGAAGCCCACGGAAACCTGGCAGTAGCGCTCCAGGATCGAGGAGATTGGGAGAAGGCGATACAGCATTTCCAGCGATCGCTGGCGCTCAACCCGAATCATGCTCCAACCCATTTTAATGCTGGGAACCTGGCCTTAGCGCAAAAACGCTTTGACGAGGCGATTTTGCACTATCAACAGGCTATTTCGCTGAACCCTACCTATGCCAGAGCTTATACGAATTTAGGAAATGCGTTCCGGGCGCAGGGCAACATGACGGCGGCGATCGCGCATTATGAGCAAGCGCTGAAGTTAGCACCTACTGACGCGCAAGCTTATAACAATGTTGGGAATGTCCTGCAAGCGCAAGGTCAACTCGATGAGGCAATCGCCTACTATCAAAGCGCTCTAACGCTTCAACCCGCCAATGCCGACGTGTACTTCAATCTAGGCAATGCGTACAGGCTCATGATGCAGGCAGAGAACGCGATCACCCACTATCAGCAGGCGCTGGCTCTAAAGCCTCACTGGGCAGCCATCCACAACAATCTGGCACTGTGCTTGCAGGAAGAGCAGCAGTATGAAGCGGCGATCGCGCATTTTCAGCAGGCTGTAGATCTGGAACCGACGGACGCTGAGGCACACAATAATCTGGGTATGGCGCTCTATGAGATGAATGACTTAGAGGGCGCGATCGCCCAATGCCAGCAGGCGATCGACCTTCAGCCTGCGTTCGCTGAAGCCCATCTGAACTTAGGCATGGCGCTTTTAGCGAATGGGGATTATCCCCAGGGGTTTGGTGAATACGAGTGGCGCTGGCAGGCTCAGGGTGTGAAGCAACCGTCTTTACCAGGAGTCCGGTGGGATGGTTCCCCGTTGGAAGGACGCACGTTATTGCTTTATACGGAACAGGGACTGGGGGATGCCATCCAATTCATTCGCTATGTGCCGCTATTGTCAGAGCAGAATCGCATTCTAGTTGAATGCCCCAACCCGCTACTCCGCCTGTTTGAGACAATTCCAAACATAGAGTTAATTCCTCAAGGTTCTCCCTTGCCTCCGTTTGACGTTTATCTCCCGTTGATGAGTCTGCCTTACGTCCTGGGGACAACCCTGGAGACGATTCCACAACAAGTTCCCTACCTCTCGGTGCCAGAGAGTGGCAATTTGCAGATCATCGATCGCACACGTAATCTTGCAATCAGCGTTGACGATGATCTCGCACGCACAACCACGCAACGTCTCGATCGCCCCCTCAAAATCGGCCTTGTTTGGGCGAGTGGATCTCCAAAGAACCCTGGACAACGACGCTTCTCTCGCAGTCGTACCGCACCTCTCACCACTTTTATTAACGGGTTGCGCCCGCTGGAATTGGAGTTATACAGTCTTCAGGTGGGCGCTCATGCGGCTGATATTGCTCGCTATGGCTTTCAAAGCTGCCTGCATGACTTGAGTTCACAGCTTCGGGACTTTGGTACTACGGCGGCGGCGATCGACCAGCTTGATCTCATCCTTTCCGTGGACACAGCCGTGGCGCATTTAGCTGGGGCACTGGCAAAACCTGTTTGGGTTGTACTGCCGTTTGCGAGTGACTGGCGCTGGTTCCTGCAACGGGACGATAGCCCCTGGTATCCCAGCATGCGTTTGTTTCGTCAACCTGCTCCTGGTGATTGGGAGGGTGCCATGGTGAAAGTCCAACAGGCTCTCACAGATAAGCTGCACCCCGAACATTCGCCCTGAGACGCCATCACATCACGTTACGATCGCGGCAATGCTCACTCAAGCGTTTGGTCAAAGGCAGGCGGTCTCACTTGTAAATCGCTTACACCTGGAGCGGTCGTCCCATCAATTCCTATAAGCGTACTCAGTTGCCTTGTAGACACCCGGTTGCCTTGAGACAGTGTCGTTCGGAAAGCTCACCTTGCATCTGCCCCGCAAGACAGAGCAAAGTAAAAGAGCGTGATGCTTAACTAAGAGAGCAAAGCCTTGTTCTAGCTCGCTAAGGTCATTAGCGCTCGATCGCTAACAGCCAGCGTTCACTATTTATTTCTGACGGCTTAAAACCAGGAAGAAAATTCTAAGAAAATAGTTAAGGTTAAAAAGCACAGTTAACGCAAAAATCGTTGTTACAATATGTTACATAACTGCTCCTATCCGGCTTCACCTCATGAATGTTAAGACCGCACCATCCAAGTCAGGTTTATTCACGTCAGAACACGCTGTTATGGATTCTACGGCACAGTTACATCACGAGGCGGAAGGAGCACAAGTGACGCCGACGCTGGTACTCGATGGCGAGATTTCGCTCGAAGAAGAGGAGCGTCTATTGCTAGCCAACATTCTTCCGGCCGACGAGGAAGATAGCCCACTGCGCTACGACCCGGTTGCGATCGCCGCTCACTACCGTCAACATCCCTTTCAGGTTTGGGGACGGGTTTTTAATATCTTCTTTCCCTTCTTTACATTTGGCCTGCGCTGGTGGTGGAATGCGCGTCTTGGATTTACCGAGCAAAAACATCGCCAACAGGCTGTCCGCCTGCGCGAAATGCTGACGCGCATGGGGCCTGCATTCATTAAGGTCGGGCAAGCGTTGTCCACTCGCCCCGACCTGGTACCGCCAGAGTATTTAGAAGAGCTAACCCATCTACAAGACCAGTTACCGCCGTTTGATAATGCGGTTGCCTATCGCTTTATCGAAGAAGAATTGGGTGATTCGCCTGACAAGATCTACGCCGAGTTAACCGAAAGCCCGATCGCGGCGGCTTCGCTGGGTCAGGTCTATCGCGGTCGCCTCAAAACAGGCGAAGAGGTTGCGGTCAAAGTACAGCGCCCCGGTCTGGCTCAAAGTATTGCGCTAGATACCTACATTTTGCGTGGCTTAGCGGCTCTCACGATGCGTCTTGTCAAGCGGGTTCGCAGCGATCTGGTCGGCATTATGGATGAGTTTGCCGCCCGCATCTTTGAGGAAATGGACTACAACCAGGAAGGGCGGAATGCTGAGCGCTTCGCTCAACTGTATGGGCACATGCAAGATATTTACGTGCCTAAAATTTACTGGCAGTATACGGGACGACGTGTGCTGACGATGGAATGGATTACAGGCATTAAGCTGACTCAACCAGAAGCGATTCGGGCACAGGGAACTGATGCCAGCTACCTGATTGAAGTGGGTGTGCAGTGCTCTCTGCGTCAGTTGCTCGAAAACGGATTCTTCCACGCCGACCCCCATCCCGGCAATCTCCTGGCAACACCAGATGGCAAACTGGCGTACCTGGATTTTGGCATGATGAGTGAGGTCAAGCCAGCGCAACGGTACGGCTTAATTGAGGCGATCGTCCACTTGGTCAACCGAGATTTTGAAGGCTTGGCGAAGGATTACGTCAAGCTAGAATTCCTCACGCCCGATACAGACTTGACTCCGATCATTCCTGCCTTTGCGACCGTTTTTAACGACGCACTGGGGACAACTGTTGCAGAAATCAACATCAAAAGCATTACCGATCAGCTCTCCGCGCTCATGTATGAGTTTCCGTTTCGGGTGCCCGCCTACTATGCGCTGATTATTCGATCGCTGGTGACGCTGGAAGGTATCGCTATCAACGTTGACCCCGATTTTAAAGTGCTCAGCAAGGCTTACCCTTATGTTGCCAAGCGCTTGCTGACTGACCCCGCACCTGAACTGCGGGCCTCTTTGAAAGACTTGCTCTTCAAGGACGATAGTTTCCGCTGGAATCGTCTCGAAAATTTGCTGAAAAACGCTCGTAGCAGCACCGATTATGACTTGAGCAAAGTGGTTGATCAAACGCTGGACTACCTGTTTTCAGAGCGAGGTAGTCTGATTCGTCACCAAATTGTGGAAGAGGTCGTTAAAGGGGTTGATTCGATCGGCAGCAATGCGCTGAATAACCTTCGCTATAGCTTTGCCGAACGCCTTGGTTGGACGGTGAATCGCGCCGATACTGTACCAACTGAAAGTCAGCAGACGCTAGAACATCTCAAGCGCATTTGGGGCATTTTGCAAGAAACGCGTGGCTTCGACCCGACCAAATTACTGCCAGCATTGCCCAAGCTCTTGTTTAAGCCCGAAGCACAGCAGATGGGTCAGCAAATTGCCGAAGGTTTGGCTCAGCGTGCGATCGCGCGCTTCATCCGAGAATTCCTCCTCGCTGATGAGCCTGTACGTCCGATGCCTCCCTCCACCCAACCGCGTTTACCAGCCTCCCGCTTGTAGAGTGTGCTTCCTAAGCCGCTCAGGCATATTGGAGGAACGCTACACCAGTCCTCTCAGCAGACCTACATAAACCCCTTGAATCTCCAGCGCTTCAGCGTTTGTATTCACAACAGTAGGTTCGTAGGCCGGGTTAGCAGGTTGAAGGGTAACTTGCTGACCATGGCGATAGAGATATTTGAGCGTGGTTGTGCCGTTCTGTCGAGCGGCCACGATCGTTCCGTTACGGATCGCGCGCGGATTGGTTTCACGTCGCATGATGACCACATCACCGTGATCGATCAACGCCCCTGTCATACTGTCGCCGCGTACCTGTAGTGCAAAGTGCTGAGATCGCTCATGCTGGGATAGATGAGCTAATTTAGGCAAGCAAGAAAGCTCTAAATGTTGCACATTCTGATCGGGAAACGTTTCCACCAAACTATGCGCCGCGATCGACCCAATGAGCGGAATGCCATCACTGGGGCGCAGAATCTTGAGCGAGCGAGATTTGCGTGGGGCATGGCTGATGAGCCGCTTCAGCGTTAATGCATCAATATGAAGCTGTACCGATGCCAGCGATCGATAGCCCAACCCTTTTTGGATCTCGCGATAGGTGGGTGCCATGCCGTGCTGAGCTACGAAAGCTTCAATCCAGGTAAAAACCCGTTGCTGAGACGGTGTTATTGGAGTTTGCATAAAGCGACAAAGAGCGTTTGTACTACTTTACATCGTCTTTTCGCGAATTACACCTACTTAAACGAAAAGTTGCTACCTGCGCCCTAAATGTGAACCACCATCAGCAAAAAAGGCAGCGTAAACTGCCTTTTGCCAGTGACTGCTTTCGAGAGACTTCTCCTAAAACGTTTCAGCCTGATCCATGGGAGCGCGCTTCTCCAGGTTAAATTTGTATCCATGAGGCAGAATGTGCAGCTTAGCATCGCAAAGCGCCAGAGGCTCGTCCCGCAGTAGCTCGTTTACATTGTTGTGTGTAATGTTGGCCACATCCACAACCGTAATTGCGCCTTCACCAATAACTTCCAACTCTTTGCCGTTGATGGCGATCGCGGTGTTCTCGTCAATGCCAAAACCCAGGTTAACGGGTTGCTGCGCGATCGCAGAGAGCAATCGTCCCAAGCGACCGCGTTGAGCAAAATGCTGGTCAATGACCACACCGGGCAGGAATCCCATGCCCTGATCCATGCGGGCAACCTCCATCCGGGGATTTGTTTCCCCTTCCCCTTCGACAATCATCATATCGGGCATCATGGCAGCACCAGCGCTGGTGCCAGCGATGACAATCCCTTCCGCAAAGCGCTTATGCAGCAGGGCATCGAGTTCCGTGTCTTTCAAGCATTCGGTAATGCGAGCCTGGTTACCGCCGGTAAAAAAGACTCCTGTTGCATTTTGAGTGAGTTCTAAGGCTCTTGGATCACTGGCATCTTCTCGTCTTGCCGTATCGACAACCTGCACAGACTCAACGCCCAACCGCTCAAAGATATTTAGATAGGTTTCGCCAACTTCACCAGGGAGTCCTGTCGCCACCGTCATGACCACAATGCGAGCTTGCAATCCTCCGGCTCGGCGTACAAATTCTCTCAAAATGGTGCAATCGCCCTCTTTATCCTCTGCACCACCAATAATCACAAGCTGTCCGTGCGTTTCTGGGAGCGCGACGCTTTCCTGAGGCTCGGCCGCATTCTCTGACGATGTGCTTAAAACGGTTCCTTCAGCATCCTGTACTGTCATACTCTCTCAACCCTAGGTAGTTAATTTCCTAGTAGAACATGGCGATCGCAGGCATTGTCACAGTCATTCGGTAGATTTTGATACAGAAAGGCGAAGAGAAAGAGCCCTCGCAAAATTTGCTAAAAACCTTCTATCTCCGGACAGAAAAACCGAGCTTTAACACTACCGGGAAGGTAAGTTGGAAAAACTCGGTTTTGTCAGTTTTGACTAAATTGCTGAACGGGCTTTTAATAAAATTCCGTATCCTTACGATCGCTGCATAAGCTTGGCAAGAAACGCTCGCGCACGGCTAAGTGGAAAATGTTTAGGCTTTCCTTGATGCACGATCTGGTACTCGCCGGGGTATTCGCTATCTCCATGCCCTGAAATCAGGTGGCGATGAAATGCAGCCTCTGCCAGCTTGTGGACTTCACCCCTTAGTTGATCGTCTTCAAACGGCTCGGCTGATTCATAATTCAATGGTTCGTTTTTCAAAAATGTGTTCATAAATTTCTTGCTCATAAGGTAATGACCTCTTGACAAGGCGATATGTATTTATAACGACTACGGGTTCTTTTATCACCCGTCCATAGAGTTATTCCTCTTGACGGAAGGCAGTTTCAAAATCATTCGTCGCAAAAAGCGAGCCCTTCGGTAGAGGAAAGTAGCGGTTACACCAAGTTAGTCTCAAAAAGGCGTAAAAAGGGGCTTCATCATGGTGGTGGATCAAGGCATAGATATTGTCCGTGTAAATGCAAGGACAACTGATGCATTTGATATCTTTAATCTCAGGCATTATGCAGGTCCAAATCCTTATCTAGGAACGGCTGCGGCTGCCTTTAACTTTGCGTTGGTTGAAGAAAATCCGCCCCGTCCGTTAGAAGACTATCTAGCCGTGATTGGCGATCGCTATCCCCATCTGTTGAACCAATCCTATGAGTCCTACGCCCATTTGTTTGCTTGCACTGTTGCGGAAGTGAGCAAACTTGAGATGGATTTGCATTTAACGCAGTGGAGCGTGAAAGAAGATGGAGCCCGCGCTAAAGTAGCAGTGCAAGCGCTGCATGGGCGTACGAGCCGCGCGATCGTCTACTGCGTGTGGGATTGGTTTGAGGCCATTACCCGCGATCGACGCTTTTGGATTGAAGACCAGATTGAAGTGCTGCAAGGCTTCTTCCGCGATTCGGTTTACGGTGGGCCAACCGTTTATGCGTTGTTGAAAACGGCTTACGAATTGGATATTCCCACGTTTTATCTGTGGGACGAACGGTTGATGCAGTATGGCTACGGCAGAAAGCAAGTGCGGGGTATTGCGACCACGTTTGACCACGACAGCCATATTGACTCCGACTTCACCACGGGTAAGGATGACTGCAAGGAATTTCTTAACACGCTCGGCTTTCCCGTTCCCAAAGGCCGCATTGTTTACACTGTGGATGAGGCGCTAACGGCTGCCAAGCAAATTGGTTATCCCGTTGCAGTGAAGCCTGTAGTGGGGCATAAGGGCATTGGGGTGACTGCCGATGTGAAGGATGTTGATGATTTAGAACTGGCCTTCGATCGTGCGCTTGAAGCCATTCCTGAGGAGCAGTCAACTCGCATCATTGTCGAAAAGAGCCTTGCTGGCAAAGACTACCGCCTCTTGTGCGTCAATGGAAGGTTTGTTGCCGCAACCGAACGTCGTCCCGCCTCCGTCACGGGCGATGGCATGTCAACGATTCGTGAACTGATCGATCGCGAAAACCGCACGCCTGCTCGTGTCGATACCCCAACTTCACCCCTGGGTAAAATTCAGTCAGACGAGGCAATGGAGCGCTATCTTGACGAACAAGGTTTGACCCTGGCTAGCGTTTTAGACGCCGATCGCACCGTCTATCTCCGAAAAGTTGCCAACCTGTCGGCGGGTGGTCTCAGCATCGACGCAACGCGACAAATTCATCCAGATAACATTATTCTGGCGCAGGATATTGCGCAACACTTTCGCCTGACCTGCCTTGGGATTGATATTATTTCGCCTGATCTGGCAGAGTCCTGGAAAGACGGCAATCTAGGCATTATTGAAATCAATGCGGCTCCCGGCATTAACATGCACTTGAAGCCCGCGATCGGCGATAGCGTGGATGTTCCTGCCCATATCCTGAAAACGTTCTTTGAAACGGGCAAAGAAGCCCGCATTCCCACTATTAGCTTTAATCACGTGTCCGTGGTAGAGCTGCAAGAAATTGTCGACCACATTTTGCTACAGCACCCGCATTGGGCCATTGGTGCCGTGTGCCACGAAGGGGTCTTTGTGAATCGCTCTGAGAAAAGCCTGCATTCCGATTACAACACCAACGTGCAGAATCTACTGCGTAACCCCAAGCTCGATTTGTTGATCGCAGAATACCGTGATGAAATTCTTGAGCGCGATGGCATGTTCTACTACGGCAGTAACGTCGTCGTGCTGAATCATCCCACTGAAACTGAAATGATGCTTGCCCGCGATGTCTTTGATGATTCGATCGTTGTCATACGGCAAAAGGACACAGTTTCAGTGCATCAAAACGGTCTGGTTGAGCAGTACAAACTGGGTGAAAACGAGCCGTTTAGCCGTGTGTATTTGAAAGAAATTGCCGCGATTTTGTGAGGAGTCAGCGAGTAGAGGGCAGATAGTAGAAGGCAGAGGGTAGAAGGGGTATTCAGGAGCCAGGAGTCAGAAGTCAGAATGAACTTCAAACTTCAAGCTTTCATTCCTCACCATTCCTTGCTCATCCCTTATCCCCTTGCTGCCCCTGTTCCCCATCCCCCCTACAATGTTGGAGGAACTCTCGTTTACGGATTGAGACTGTGGTGTTCAAAATTGGTCTGTTGGGTCTGGGAACCGTGGGCACAGGAACGGTACAAATTCTGCTGAACCCAGCCCAACGCCATCCGTTGGTACAGGAGCTAGAGCTTTATCGCGTTGGCGTGCGATCGCTTGATAAGCCGCGTTCTGTCGATCTACCTTCTCACCTCATCACAACAGACCTGGAAGCGATCGTCACGGATCCAGATGTAGATATTGTCGTTGAGGTGATCGGTGGACTAGAACCAGCGCGATCGCTCATCCTCAAAGCCATTGCTCACGGTAAGCACGTCGTGACCGCAAATAAGGCTGCGATCGCGCGCTATGGAGCCGAAATTTTCACAGCAGCGGAAAAAGCAGGTGTCTACGTTTTATTAGAGGCGGCTGTTGGCGGTGGCATTCCGGTCATTGAGCCATTGAAGCAGTCCCTTTGTGCTAATCGGATTCTGACCGTGACGGGCATTATCAACGGCACAACCAACTACATCCTGACGCGGATGCAGACAGAAGGCGGCGATTTTGCAGATATCCTGGCGGATGCGCAACGGCTAGGGTATGCCGAAGCAGACCCCACAGCAGATGTTGATGGTCTGGACGCAGCCGATAAAATCGCCATTTTGGCATCCCTGGCGTTTGGTGGACGGATTAAATTATCTGAAGTTCACTGCGAAGGGATTCGACAGGTGAGTGCAGCCGATATTACCTACGCCGAAAAGCTAGGCTTTGTCATTAAGCTATTAGCAGTTGCCCAACGCGATACCCAAACGTTGACCGAGGCTCCAGAACAGTTACAGATTCGAGTCCATCCAACGCTAGTACCGAAAAGCCATCCTCTTGCCAGCGTGAACGATGTTTACAACGCCATTCTTATCGAGGGTGAACCGATCGGGCAGGTAATGTTTTTTGGCCCCGGTGCAGGAGCCGGCCCTACTGCTAGCGCGATCATGGCGGATATTCTCAACATTGCAGCCATTTTGAAGGTGGAGCGGGGTGGAACGACTCGATCGCAAAGTACGCCCCTGCTTGACCCATTGCTTGCCTGCTCGCATCAACATTACTGCACGATCGTCCCCATAGAAGCACTGGTCACTCGCTTCTATGCCCGCTTTTTAACGCAAGACTCCCCTGGTGTGATTGGTAAGCTGGGGACTTGCTTTGGCAATCACAACGTCAGCCTGGAGTCGATCGTACAAACAGGCTTACGCGATAACCTGGCAGAAATCGTCGTCGTTACTCATCACGTCCGTGAAGGCGATTTCCGTACCGCGATCGATGAAATCCAGATGATGGGAGCCGTGAGCAGTATTGCCAGTACATTGCGCGTGCTGTGACGCGAAAGGAGTCAGGAGGCCAGAGAGCAGGAGAAGCAGAGAAGGCGGGCAGCACAGAGGGCATAGGGGCGACTGAACCTTATGGCTAAAGCTTAGTCAACTTGCAACTATCGGCTCATTGCGGCTCTACTGCTTATTCCCGGGTTCAGTTTGATATTGCATGAGGGCGTGGATACGATCGTGAGGCAAGCCTAACTCATGGCTAATTGCCGCTTCAATTCGTTCTGGATCGATGGTGGGAAACTCAAACAGCAATGTTTTAAGGGCAGAATTGGCTGTTTTAACCATGACGGTCGAAGCCCCTTGGCGAGGATGAATGACCACAATAATCGCTTGTACAGTGCTTAGTGCTTGCCTGTTGGGGTGGCGGACACTTTCTATATAAAGCGTTGTCTCACTGGAGCGGCTTAGCATGCGATCGGTTAACCCCCCACTGGTCACCCAAAAGCCTAATCCCAGTAATGGCAGCAGGAGCCAAAACTCTAGCCCCAACGACTGTAGTGCCTGAATCCACCGTAACCGCGCCATCGGTATTGTTTCGTGACGAATACAGAGAATAGCCAGGAAGTACCCTAATCCCTGCCATAGTTCATCACTTGACAGCGATTCCTCTCAAAAAAGAGGGCTAAAACAGAAAGAGGTTTAAAGCACGACCTGTGGTTCCTGCGATCACAAACATCTTAGCTAAAATCTCATGGAGAAAGAGGTACTGCCTAAGCCTTTCTCCCAAAGACTTGTACGCTCAGATAAGCTTTCCTACTGTGCTTGTGTTGCAAGGCGGTTCGCCGCTACGCCATTGCAGTATAGGTTGCCTTATGAATACAAAGAGAGCTTCTCTATGTGCCCTGGCGTCTTTTGTGGAGCTGCTCACGAGCCCAGGCACAATGCAGGTTGCGTACAGACCAAGGCCAAAATAGAGCTGAGATCTGATTCAACGTGTCAGTATCAGCCATGAATATGGTTAAGTCGCGTTTGATGATAAAACGGAGCAAACTTTATTGGGTAGATGCCATTAAACCAGAATGCTGCTGACTAGGACGCCGAAGCAACGATGGCATACCGCAGAACGTTAAGGGCAATTTGGATTGGATCAATAGAACCTGATTACCTAAGGACTGGGAACCAGTTGAATTCGCCCTGCATCCATCTCAGACATGAGCAACTCGAGGGCTTCAAAATCAACATCTGAGATATGCCCCAGACGGGTGAGTTCGTAGTTGATCTCGTTTTCGATGTCAGGAGTCAGCTTTTTGATGTGCAAGGCTTGTTGGACAAGGTGTCGAATGATGGCTGTTCTTTTCATTTTGATTAGCAGGAGCTCTGCATAAATTCTCTACTGCTTGTCTGATATGTGAAGTGATCTCACTCTCGAAACAAAGGTGATTTAGATCACTACTCTTGGCGTAAAGGGTGCGGAATGAGCAGCAGCGTTTGGCTAGGTTCAGGGATGACCCTGGACGATAGAATAGCAAGCCAAAAGCTACAAATTTGAGCACAATGCTGCCCTGATTGCCCCAGACGTTTAACGTTAGTCAATCAAAGATGAGTGTTTGTTCATCAGTTCACCCCCAGGTAGCTGCACATTTATGTCGATGTACACCGTTCTTAAGACGTGTAAAAGTTTACACGAACTTTATAGACTACGGCCGTAAGTTCCATGTCTCGTTAGCTGGGTGCTATGAGACCTTACGCCGTAGAGCAATCGTTTACAGCATCAATCAGATGGTTGCAACCGCCCGAAATCTAGCTAAGACGCATCGTACATTCCAGAAGCAAGCGCTGATTGGCTAATCCATAGGGCTGGATTGCGATCGCCTGACGGAAGGCTGCGATCGCCGCTGGATAGTTCCCTAAAGCCGCGTGACATAGCCCTAAACCGTGTAATGCACCGAAGTGGACTGGATTCAGGGAGATTACCCTTTCACAATCTGCGATCGCCTTTTGGTAGTGTCCCTGTGTGTAGTAAAGCACCGCTCGTCGATTCCATGCTTCTGCAAAGTCGGGCTGACCTTGCACCAATGCTGTCAGAGTCGCTTCTGCCTCGGAGGGATTGCCTGCTTCTAGTAAGCTTTGGGCACGCCGGATCATCTCTAAACCGAGAATGCCTTTCTGCTCGAACCAGATACGCCAAAGTGCCTGAGTTGCACAGTCGCGGACGGATTCGTCAGGATGTTTCAAATCTTCGAGTAAGGGCGCGATCGACGGCTCTTGCATCACGATGAAATACCTAAGTGAGAGAAATACCTAAGTGAGAATGAAAGATAACGTAAGAATGAAAGGTCGTAGTGACTAGAAAGGAACCAGGCACGGGTTTGCTTGAAACATCGCTCCAATGGCCTTACGGCTTAGCAACACTCAGGGTAGATTAGGTTTCAACTCCCGCATTATTGTGTCTTTTTTTGAACTCTTCGATCTGCTGTCTGCACAACATTTGCGGAACGCACAAAGTCCTTGGACACAGCTTCATCAAACATTTATAGTTGAGCAAAACCTGGCGCTTTAGGCAGTTTGGCGATAGTCCGCTGAAGCTGGTTTGGTGCTCTTTACGCCACTTTTGTAATGGACGACTTGGCGAGTTGGTGTGTTTTTGCTCAACCTATTTTCTCAGCTTCCTATTTTTTCAACTTCCTGTTTTCTCAACTTATAGAGTAACGGAAGCCGCATCAAACCCCTCTAACGGCGCTATGGCTGAAGGGTTTTGCTCAAGCCAGTGATCGATGTCTGCTCTCACCACCATAGGAATTTCCCACGGAAAAAGATGGGCGGTATTGGGATAGCAATGGTACTCAGCGTTTGGCAACATTTGAGCCGTTTCTAAACTGGAGGCTGCTGTGATATGACGATCGTCTGCTCCTGCTAGTACCAAGCATGGACACTGGATAGTTGGCAAATCGGCAAGGCGGTTGTAGCCCCGTTGGAGTGCCATCGAGAGTGCGTTTGTTGCCTGCCCAGACGTTTGCAAGTAAGCAGGTAAGGCTTCTTTTGCAAAATAATGATAGGCAGCAGGCGTATGCTGTTGAATTAAGTAGCGGTAGAGCGATCGCCGCCCAAAGGTATCAATATTCCACTGCCAGCCGGGACTGCACCAGTTTAGGATCGATGCGACTCCAGTGTAGACATTATCTTGCCAGGCGATCGCCGGATGGCTACTTCTAGGCCGTGCTGCCGTTGCCACTAGAATTAAGCCACTGATTCGTTCGGGCAAGCGTAGCGCCAGCTCTAAGGCTAAAATGCCGCCCAGTGACCAGCCCAGAACCAGACAGCGAGACAGGTTGAGTCGATCAAGCAACGTCTCTAAATCGCTCAAATGGTCAGTCATCACAAACGTTGTTGAAGTACGGCTGCGACCATACCCGCGCAAGTCAGGGGCGATCGTCTGAAATCGGGTAGACAAATGCTGTGTGAACACTGACATGCTCTGCCCTGAACCCGGATGGCCATGCAGACAGAGGATCGGAAAGCCCTGACCTTGTGTGAGCGTATGGAGGCTGATTGCTCGTGACGGTGGTTGAGGCATAGATCAATGAGTAACACGTTGCTGGTGACAAAATCTATGCTAGCGGTTGGTGTTTTCTCTAGCTCTCAACCCGGCATTCCATTAAGATAAAACGCAGGGAGTTGGCTCAAATAGTAAGGAGAGACCTTGTTCTCTCTTGAAAGCTTTCTCAGAGCCCTCCACCCCATCACGACGCTCCAAGTTACTGTTCTCATACTGCGCGGCGATCGCTGCAACTTTGAAATAAGGATTGACCCGAAGCATGGCAGAAGAAACAACGCCGAACCAATCTGAAGAGCAGGCTCCTCCCAATACTGAAGCGAAAGCTGATACAGAGCCTAAAAAGCCTGCTGCCAAGCGAGCGCCCAAGGCTGACGCTGACGCTGAAGGTGGTGAAAAACCAGCAGCAAAAGCTAAAAAAGAAAAGCCGCCAGCACTCGAAGACAAGCCCTTTGCCGATTTTATTCAACAAGACTTTCTACCAGCACTCAAGGCAGGACTGGCAAAACAAGACATTCCAAGCCCTGAACTAACCTTTGAAAAGCGCAAAATAAACGTCATTGGCTTTACGCAGGCACCTGAATGCTGGCAAGTCATTGGGCATTGGACGAGTGACGCAAAGCAGTCCAGAGAATTTAGCATTTATTTCTTCGACGAAAAGATAAATGGGCAAAAGGGCTTTTCCTATTCCGAAAGTGGCGGCAAAGCCAGTACGTTGGAGTCTTTTCGGATTGATGAACGCAAGGTTGATCTAGGGCTGCTTGTTTTCTGGACGCTGCAACGGCTGAATGCGCAGAAGTGGTTAGTGCGAAACTAAGGGTCGTGGATTAAGCAAAATCAACAAATTGTTTGCGGGTAGGAATGCGCGACTTTGTATTCCTACGAAAAATAGTGATGTTATTCAGTACCTAAACCTGCAAAAGCGATTTGTCTCAGAACGTCTGAAACTTAAAGCTCCTTAAAGTCATACATCACAACGCCTGTTTCTGGGTCGTTGGTAATATCAACGTAGCCCTCTCTCACCATGTGCATGAGGGCTGCTTCTACCTGAGCAAAACTAGCTCCTGTTTCCATCACGCCATGGGTAACAGAGAGCTTGCCACCACGCGCTTCTGCAGCTTTCAGCAACTTCATCAGTAAAGGATTGGGTTCGAGCTTAGACGGCATAGGGATGGCATCAGCAGGCATCACCTGTTGAATAACTGCCTGGTTTTGAAAGACACCGCCCGGTAGCAGGCCTTGACGGGCTCTGAGTTTAGTATTGTGTTCATCAACCATGTTGGGGATCAGCAGGAGGTCGATGACTTGCCCAAAGCCAAAGAGTCCAAAACTAAACATCCACAGCAACCCAGTCAAGATCTTGCCATTGTAAAGGCGATGCAGCCCATGTATCTGGAGCAGGCAGCCAAGCCAAAGAAGATAAGCTGTGCCAACTTTATTCATTCCTGTTTGGGATGCTCTCGTTTCCACGTTCCTCTTCCTATGGGATGTACTCGTTTCGACGTTTCTCGATCATAAAGACTTTGCTCGGAAGCGGGCAGGGTCGGGGCAAGAACAGGGCAGGCTGTTACGAAAGTTGACGACCTGTTGCAACTCTTAACGCGATCGCACAGTTTCGTCACCAGTTAGCTTGGTAGACTTGTCTACGTAATCATCGCTGTGGTTTCGTCTGTGCGCGTTTGAATCTTGTTACGTTGATGGCCTTCAGAATTTTCTGAAACGCCTGATCGTATGTGTATGAGCCTTCCATTTGATAGTGATACACTGCGAAGACTCAGCGCACCATCCCCTCGATGCAGAATCTTAAAAAAGAACGAAACGACTCATGGTAGATTCCCTTAAAAAGCCTAGCTTTGAAGAAATACGTCCTGGAGTGAAAGTTCCGGCGAAGGAAACAATTCTGACGCCACGGTTCTATACGACCGACTTTGATGCAGTCGCGGCGATGGACATTTCGCCCAACGAAGATGAACTGCTCGCCATCCTGGAAGAATTTCGAGTCGATTACAACCGTCATCACTTTGTGCGCACGGATGAGTTCGATCAGTCGTGGGAGCATATTGACGGGGAAACGCGCCAACTGTTTATTGAATTTTTGGAGCGTTCCTGTACGGCTGAATTTTCTGGCTTTTTACTCTACAAGGAACTGGCACGCAAGCTGAAGGACAAGAATCCAGTGCTGGCGGAGTGCTTTTCGTTGATGTCTCGTGACGAGGCTCGTCATGCAGGCTTTCTCAATAAAGCGATGTCGGACTTTAACCTTCAGCTTGATTTGGGCTTTTTGACCAAGAGCCGGAGCTATACGTTCTTCCAGCCTAAGTTCATCTTCTATGCGACTTACCTATCTGAGAAGATTGGCTACTGGCGTTACATCACCATTTATCGTCATCTGGAAGCACACCCCGAAGACCGGATTTATCCAATCTTCCGGTTTTTTGAGAACTGGTGTCAGGATGAAAATCGGCACGGTGATTTCTTTGATGCAATGATGCGATCGCAGCCTCATTTGCTGAACGATTGGAAGGCAAAACTGTGGTGTCGGTTCTTCCTGCTGTCGGTGTTTGCCACGATGTATCTGAACGACATCCAGCGTGCCGGTTTCTACAAGGCTCTGGGGCTTGATGCCCGCGAGTATGACATTCACGTCATCAAAAAAACCAACGAAAGCACCGCTAAAGTCTTTCCGGTTGTGTTAGATGTCGAAAATCCAGAGTTCTACCAGCGTCTTGATCGTTGCGTAGCAAATAACGCTCAATTGACCGCGATCGTCAATGGGAATGCGCCTAAGTTTGTGCAGTTTTTCCAGAAGTTGCCTTACTATGCTTCCAATGCATGGCAACTCCTTCAGCTGTATTTGATGAAACCTATCGAGGCTGTCCCCTCACAAGGAATGGCTCGGTAGATCGTATCTCTGTCCTTGGTTTTAGCGGCTTTGCATGTCCTGCAACTTACAGGAGCAAAGCCGCTTTTTTGCGGAAACTTTTTGTGGAAATAAGGCGGAGTCTGCCAGAATCAACGTGTTCATGAACCGAGATACTTTGTTGCGATCGCACCTCTTCTTCAACCGGAATCTTCTTCAGGCACTTTTACTCCCAAGTCTTGTCTTGATTGCCAGCCCTGCTTGGAGCGCACCGATCGAGCGCCTGTCTCACTCAGCGATCGACCTTAGCGAAGTAAGAGAGCAATCAAACGGTGTGAGCGGAGTAGAAGCACCAGTAACCAGCAGTCAGCAGCCAGTCTTAATTTCAGTTGAAACGCTGAACTCTCAATCTTCGCCTACTAAACTTGAATGCTTGGAGCTTCAATGCTCTAACCATAGTCCCTTATGCACCGCTCAGGATACCCTACCCTCCCAACACCCAACCTCAAACCCTAAGCCCTCGATTGATCTTGACCCAAAACTGATCGAGAGCAGTCCTGTTCTTCAACGTTGGTTAAAGCAGGTGCCGGACGTTCTAGCCGATATCAAGCGTGATCCCAGCTTTCGGACACGCCTGCGCCTGGGCTATACCCAGTTTCCATCTTCAAAAGATGCCAGTGGGCTAAATGTGGGTCTTGAAGATATTTTTGTGGGGCGATCGGGGTTAACGTTCAGCGCCGATTATCAGACTGACTTTAACCAACGAACTGCCTGGGGAGGCAATGTCCGTTATTACATTCGTCCTCTTGGCAGTGTGATCAACGTTGCTCCTGTGTTAGGTTATCGTCACCTGGAGACAACGCGCTACAACACCGAGGGTCTGCAGGTGGGTCTACGCTTGCTACTGGTACCCTCGCGTACAGGAGCGGCAGATTTAGCAGTAACGCAAAGTTGGGTCACGCCAAGGGGTGAGAACGAAGTCGGATTAACAACGCTTTCCTTTGGCTACGCGTTAACGCGTAGCCTGCGCCTCTCAACTGATCTAGAAAAGCAAAACTCTCGCTTTCGTAGTGATAGTCGAGTGAGCGTTAATTTGGAGTGGATGTTTTAGAGTACACCTTCAACTTTTGCTGCAACACTTTGAGGCACTGTGCGGCGATCGGAGATGACGCTAGAAGTAGTCTCGCCAGCCATTTTGGTGCCACGCAACAAGGCGTTGCTGAGGTTGGTATCACTGAGATTTGCCTGACTCAGATCGGCGTTGTTGAGGTTCGCCCTGGTTAAATTTGTTTCCGTTAGATTCGCCCCAACAAAAATGGCATCGGTAAGATTTGCGTGGCTGAGATTTGTACGAGTTAAATTTGCTTTTGTCAGGTTCGCGCCACTCAAATTAGCACCACTTAAATTCAAATTTCTGAGATTTGCTGCCATCAGGTTGAGGTTTCTAAAATCTCGTTGGCCTGCCGAATAACGACTCATTAGTTCTTTGGTGTTCATGGCGTTTTTGAGGGTAAGGGGTGGCATAGCAGATGTGTTAATGCTGTTGACGTAAGCGGTAGGTGAGCACAGAGATATTCCCCAAGGGAACAAAACAAGTCTCAATGTGATTCTGATCTTTAAGCCGTTGCAAGGCGCGCACTAAAAGCGGATAGCTTTTACCAGTCAAATCAAAAAGTTGACCACGGTTTTTGTCACTTTGCCGCAGCGCTTCTAAAATCACGTGATCGATCGAGGGTGTAGCAATCTCAGTCGTCATGAGTGAAATCTCCGCTTTACTTGCTTATAGCTGGCAAGTGCGGTGTCTTTACGTTTTTCTGTTGACGTTTCAAAGTGACGATATTTACACATATTTAGGGAACGATCCACTTTTGAAACGGCTCGTTTAAAGCGTCGTAAAGCTGAATCAATATCTTCACTTTCACCAGGAGCAGTTTGCGCCATTTGACCTCTTTGAAAATTGCTTGATATAGATTTGAAAAGGGCAATATGACATCCTAAGTTGTTAAAAAAGATGTATGTCTGCATTCGAGGCTCTGAACCAATGCACTTGGTTCAAAGCTTAAACAGGATCTAGAGGCAGCAACTGTTGTTTAATCAATGTCTACCCGATGGGCTTCGTTCTTCATGCGAATGCGCTTTGTTGACTTTTAGATCACGATTCAGTCAGGTTGCACCATTAAGGGCTTCGATCACCGCTGACCTCTCTGCTTCTGAGCCCATTTCAGCCGAGCAAAGTCCCTGAAACAACCAGGTCCTCGATCAGTTAGTAACTAAATACAGTTGACCGCGCCATACTCTTCAAGAGCGCTAATAGACGCATCTTGAGTAACCTCGTCGGACAAATTGCCAACGCAAATTGGACATGAGGAATCTCCCGAATCAGAAAGTATGGAGAGTTAGATCCGGAGAGACGCTTGTCAAACGAATTACACAGCCGAAAATAATCCTTACCTGCAAGCCTAGCACAAGATTCCGTAAAGACGCGGACGCCAAGCAGGGAGCCTTTAGCTTAGAGCCTTTAGCTTAAAAGTGTAACGAGCACGCTTTACACATTATGATTTCTAGGGTCGTTCCCTGTTTTGCTGCGTTATGGGTGAGCGCACAGATTGTAAGCCTTGCCACCTGTAAGCAGCCTTGCCACCTGGAAGCAATAAGGGCTAAGGATTGTGGGCTTTAATCAAACCGCATCTCTGCGTCGGATGAGAAAAGCCCCGACCGACAGAAAAGCGTGACGTGATGCATCGCTTTCAAGGTTGGTGAGACATTACAGCTAGTGCCCTTAGCGCAGACAGGCTGAAGGCCAGGCACAAACGACAAAAAACGATCTTGTTTAAGTCTTATTCCTAAGGACTGAAAAGCCAAGGTTGTAGAGAGGCGTTGGGAACAACCGAACCGCTTTGGGCATCTCAGGGAATTAGCGTCAGCAGTCTGTAGCAAAGCCCGCTTGAACGAAGGAGGCATGATGGTTTTGTCTAATGCATCAATTCCTTGCGCAGCACGGGTTACGAAATTACTTTTCTGGTACGCCGAACAGCTTTACCCATGCTTCGGCTACTTAATTTAACTCTGCGCTACCCTGCTGTGTGGTGTTCGGTGTGGATTGAATCAGCATTGGGGCCTTTATGCCGCGAGGCGATCGTTTAGACACCAGACGACTGCAGCAGATGTTTTCCATCGTCATAATTTATACTTTAAGGTAGTGTTATTTGATGAACTTTAGAGAACGTTTCTGAAGATGGCTCAAATGCGGTTGTAAGCTCGTCTAATCCTTTACGAATTGCCGCAACAAAAGCTGTATGGTTGAATAGTTTTTTATTAATGAATAGCCGAAATGTTCTTGCTTCAGAAGCTGAGAATGCTTGTATGTCTGCTCAAGCTAAAATCCTTATTTAGAATTAAATTCCTGTAAAAGACTTAGCAATTGAGCCAGAGTCAAAGCAACGAGTCAATTAACCTTTTAATGCATTTTTTCGATAGGAGCGTTTGCTTGACTACCTTGCTGCATCCAACGGCGACCATTCACCCCCATGCCGAACTGCATCCAACTGTACAGGTTGGTGCCCATGCTGTGATTGGAGCAAAAGTGAAAGTTGGTCCCGAAACTGTCATTGGTCCAAATGTGATCCTGGATGGCTGGACTGAGATCGGCGCACGCAATCAGATTTTTCCTGGTGCCGCGATCGGTGTCGAGCCCCAAGACCCCACTGCTATTGGCACTCACAGTTTGGTGAAAATTGGTGACGATAACCAAATTCGAGAATACGTTACCATTAGCCGCGCCAGCCGGGCAGATGAAGTCACAATGATCGGCGATCGCAATTTACTAATGGCGTATGTTCGTATGGCTCACGGCTGTGTCATTGAAAACCATGTGGTAATTGCGAATGCTGTGATTTTAGGCGAAGGTGTTCATGTCGAGTCACGGGCTTTTATTAGCGGCATTGGTGAAATCCACCCCTTTGTTCATATTGGACGTTTGGTCATGGTGGCCTTTATGCATCAAATTACTCGCGATGTTCCACCCTACATGCTGGTAGAGGGGCAACCAGCACGAGTACGATCGCTCAATCGAGTTGGCCTCAAACGCGCAGGTTTGTCAACCGAGAAGGAAGGACAGGTCATTCAAACGTTGAGAACAGCCTTTCGTTTGCTCTATCGATCGGGCTTCTCCCTGGATGAATCGCTTGAAAAGCTAGATATGCTGCCGGACAACGAACACCTATTTCATCTGAGGCAGTTTTTACGGCGATCACAAGTAGAAGGGCGATGTGGGCTTACCCCCGGTAAAGCTTAGGAAGCCTTGAAGTAGGAACTGACGGTACAGTAGACTCAATTTGATCAAGGGTCTGAGAGGCTACAGCGATGTCTGATCACTGCTGTCAAAAGAAATCGAGTGAACTAGATAAGCTCTCTAAGCAGCAAAGCAAGGTTTTGTGGATCGTACTTGGCATCAATGCTGCCATGTTTGGCGTTGAGCTGCTTGCTGGGCTCTGGTCAAACTCTCTGGCACTGACAGGTGACTCGCTGGATATGTTGGGTGATGCAATTGCCTATGGGAGCAGCTTGTACGTCATCAATATGGGCAGCAAAGCGCAGGCTCGTTCTGCCATGCTCAAAGGCGGCATTATGTTTGTCTCGGCTGTTGTTGTCTTTGCAAGAGCAGCCTATCAACTTGCTTTAAATACGCCACCTGAGTTGAAGGTGATGAGTGGCATTGGGCTGGTAGCGCTTTGTGCCAATTTGGTTTGCCTGTATCTCCTCACTCGGCATCGCAACGACAACATCAATATGTCTTCGGTGTGGCTTTGCTCTCGTAACGACATTATTGCCAATACGTCTGTGCTGGTTGCCGCTGGGTTAGTTTATGTCACCCGATCGCCGTTGCCTGATCTTGCCGTTGGCCTTCTTCTTGCTTTTGTGTTTGCCCGATCAGCAGGCTTCGTGCTGTCGCAATCCTTCCGGCAATTGAAGGACGCATAAGGGGGGGCTGAACTCATTCTTCTCCTGCTTATCCGGTACAAAGAATAAACAAAGATTCAGCGTGATCGTTTGAAACTGATGGCAGAGACGATCACCTTCTTAAACCTGGTCGGGGTCAATACCCGCGGCTCTCAACCGTTCTGCTAATCGTTCTGCGCGTTGCCGTTCTTGCTCTGCGCGTTGCCGTTCTTGTTCTGTGCGTTGCCGTTCTTGCTGAAGCTGTTGGGCAATGTCTGTATACGTGGCAAAGGGTTCACCATCCGGTCTGAAGAGACCCAAGACGGCACCGGATGTGTCAAACCGAATGCGGAGACGAGGGCTGACCCAATTGGCAATGGGATCAATCACATCGAGCCCGTTTTCATTGCGGAGCCAACCGCTCAGGTCGTTGCGATCGGGGTCGTACAGGTAATATTCCTCCACCCCGTAGCGGCTGTAAAAGACCAGCTTTTTATCCATTTCGGTGCGGGTATTGCTGGGGGAGAGAATCTCGAACACGACCTGAGGCGCAATCTGATTTTCTTGCCATTGCTGGTAGGAGCCGCGATCGCCTTTGGGTCTGCCAAAAATCACCATCACATCTGGAGCCGTACACAGGCTGTTATTGCCTTCTACGGGATACCAGAGCAAATCACCTGCGACAAACACATTGGCATCGTCGGCAAACAACCACTCTAGATTCTGCTGAATCACCACAATCCAGCGAAACTGTTTGGTATTATCTGCCATCGGCTTACCGTCGCTTTCCGGGTAGATGACTTGTGGCTGATCGGTTGTTTTGAGTTGAGGCACCATAACTCTAAATTTTGGCGATTTGAGCGTTGACAAGCTGAAGCTTGAGTCGTTCGGCAACTCCTACACTTAACCTAACATGATGCTTCTTATGGATTGCTTTAAGGACGAGATCGCGCGGAGTAAGGGCTTGCATAAACGCAATATGTGCTTGCACACGCTACTTCATAGGCAATCAACTTAACGACGAGTATGGACAAAGGCGATCGCGCTGTGCCACTGAACTGTTTGATTCACCAGGCGATTGAAGGCTGATCGTACGTTTGTCATCTCTGTTGAAGAGAGTTGGGAGGAGAGGTGCTTGGCATAGGAGGGTTGAGTACTGGCGGTGGCAAACCAGCGATCGATGAGCGCTGCTGTGATCAACTTTTCTGTCGTTAACGCTTCGACCTGAAGCTCAACCGTAAAGCCAGCGCTTGCAAAAATGGTTTGCAACGTCTGCTCATGCCAATTCACCATCGGATCATCGGGTTGTGTGTAGATGGCTTCTTCTGCCTTAGTGAGCTTTCGATAAAGCTTGGTGCTGAGCCAGGAAGAATCGAGCAGTTGGTAAAGCCGCTGTGCCTTTTGAGGGATCGATTCTGCCAGCGTGATGGTGCCCGTAGGCTGTAGCCAGGGAAGGAGCGATCGCACCACGTCTGCCTTATCCGCTGCTCGCATCAGTGCGTTGCGGCTGATGATGTGGTCAAAGCGTACATCGTTTACCTGCGTCGCCATAAGCATCGGCAAGTCTGTTAGGGATGCTTGTAGTACGACTGGGCGTGTAAGTTCTGGCAAAGCAGCCGCCTGTTGGGTCATTGCCTCTGCGTCTGCTGGGGTGCGCACACACGCGATGACGCTACCTTCAGGCACTCGACGAATCGCCTCCCAGGTCAGCAGCCCGCTGCCAGCGTTAAGATCCAGCACCACGTGATGGCGTTGAGGATTCGCCAGGGCAAAGAGGCGATCGCGCAATGCTCCAAGTCGTTCTCCTGCCTGACCTAACGTGCGCTGTAGCCAACGCTCCTGGGCAGAGTCTACAGGGCCAAACGTCAACGCTTCTGCAGTCGTGTCGTCCACCAGGGCTGCCAGTTGTGCTTCTCGCTGTCGCGCTACCTGCGTTTGAATCGCGGCCTCAAAGCCCTGAGTTGATGGTTGGTAAAAGACCTGCCCTTGCAGGCTACTGGGCAAATACTGCTGAGCCACCCAATGGTCACGGTAGGCATGGGGGTAGAGATAGCCTGCACCATGCCCAAAGCCTTTTTTGTCCCGGTTCGCGTCTCTCAAAGGGTTGGGAACATCGCCTTCCCGCTCTTGCTCAACCGTAGATAGGGCATCAAAAAAGCCCATGACGCTATTAGATTTGGGAGCCGTTGCCAGGTAGAGAGTGGCGTGAGCTAAGGGATAGCGACCTTCGGGCAGACCGACACGATCGAACGTTTCGGCGCAGGCATGGACGATCGCGATCGCGTTGGGGTCTGCCATGCCCACATCCTCACCCGCCAGAATGAGCAACCGCCGAAAGATAAACCGTGGATCTTCCCCGGCGTAGACCATCCGTGCCAACCAGTAGAGTGCCGCATCGGGATCAGAACCGCGCACACTCTTGATAAAGGCGCTGATGGTATCAAAGTGGGCGTCTCCCTCTTTGTCGTACAGCACCGCACGACGCTGAATCGATTCTTCGGCAACGGCGAGGGTAATGTGAATGATGCCTGCCGCGTCGGGTGGGGTGGTTTCCACTGCCAGTTCCAGGGCATTCAGCAAGGCACGCGCATCACCGTTGGCGACATTGACGAGATGATCCAGTGCTGCTTCCTCTACCTGCACGTTGAGTTTGCCGTAACCGCGATCGCCATCCTGTAGGGCTTGCTGCACGACCTTTCGCAAGTCCTGTTCATCCAGGGGTTTGAGCTGAAAGAGGCGCGATCGACTGACCAGCGCTTTATTCACTTCAAAATACGGATTCTCGGTGGTCGCGCCAATGAGAATCACCGTACCGTTTTCGACCCAGGGTAGCAGTGCATCCTGCTGCGCTTTGTTGAAACGATGCACTTCGTCTACAAACAGAATGGTGCGTTGATTGTACAAGCCGCGTTTGTCCTGAGCGGCGGCGATCGCCTCTCGGATTTCCTTCACGCCCGACAACACCGCATTGATGGCAATGAAGTATGCCTGCGTTGTGTTGGCGATAATGCGTGCCAGCGTGGTCTTTCCCGTTCCCGGTGGTCCATAAAAGATGAGCGAGGAGAGCTGGTCTGCCTGAATTGCCCGTCGCAGCAATCGTCCAGGACCGACGATCGCATCCTGCCCCACAAATTCATCTAACGTGCGGGGACGCAACCGTGCGGCTAGAGGCGCTTCTGCCTCCGTTGCATCTAAGCGATGCTGCTGAAAAAGATCCATAGAACAACTTCTCTCAGATTCCAACGTCTCCAACAAGTCGGGATCTTGATAGTAGTTGAAATCGTAGACCTCCAATTTCTTCAGGAAATCGAAGGTCTTGCGCACAGGCTACGCTGCCAATTTCTCTAGCCCAATTCTGGCTGCTGCCGCCACTTGTGGGTGGCTATCTTTCTCCAAATACTTCAAGGCGGAAATGCTCTTGGGTGTGGGGAGATTGCTCAACGCTTCGGCGAGGCGTTGACGCACCAACCAGTCTTCTGCCTGAGCAAACCGCAAAATGTGGTCAACCGCGTCGATCGCTTTAATTTCGCCCAACGCTGCGATCGCTGCCTGATGTAACACAACCTCATCGCTATCGAGTGCCTGAATCAGAGCATCATATGCACGGGGATCTTTCAGGTTGCCCAGCGACACGGCTGCACTGAACCGTACAAGCCAATCGGTATCTTCGTAAAAGGCTCTAACAAGCGGTTCCAACGCTCGTGGATCTTCCAAGTAACCTAACGCTCCGGCCGCATCAGCCCGAATACCGTAATCCGGCTCATTGGTCAGAATATCGAGCAACAGTGGGTAACACTCGTCCGTTTGCTTCAGTCCCAGCGCGAAAACGGCCATCGATCGCACCTGAATGCTCTCATCATTCAGCACTTTTTTGATCAACGGCACCGCTTCTTCAGCCGCGATATCGCGAAGAGACGCCAGTCCCAGCATGCGATCCTTCATGCTTTGACTTTCGAGTTGGACTGAAATTTGCTGTAAGTTTATGGGATTCACGTTACAAAACGTTATATTACTCCCCTTATTGTAGCGGCTAATAGGAGGCCGCTAAAGTGAGGAGAACCGTTCTCTTAAGGCAGAGGGCAGAAGGCAGAGGGCAGAAGGCAGAAGAATTATGCGCCACCACAGAAATGCTGAGAATCTGGTAGCTCAACCGTTTGACGAGTGCGGTAGTTAAAGAGGCGGTAGAAGCGCCCGCGATCGTCACCGGGTGGACAATTTTGAGGAATGGAAAGTAAACAAAGTCTGACCTTTTCGCCCACTCTGGCGTTTTTGAGTGCTGCAATCTCGTCGTAGGAAACGAGATAAACACCATTGGTGAGACTGACACTCGTGCCACTGCCTTCGATCGGTGCGCCAGTCACACCGTCACTTAAACGTGTGCCCACTTCCTGAATGAACGTATCAGCACATTTGCCCACTTGAGTGGGCGGCGGAGCACTAAGGGCAGGCATTGTCATTAGAACGAAATGACCAGACAGGGAGAAGAGGAGGTAATTGAGAGGATTGCGTACGTTCTTCATTGGGTGAATAGGAAGGGAGTGCGTCTCCAAAAGCCTTTCAGGTTACTTCATGGCTGCTGGCTGACGCACCGGAATTTCGATCCAAAACTCTGCGCCTTCGCCTGGGGCAGAGATGCATTTCAAAAGACCGTGATGCTTTTCGACAATGATCTGATAGCTAATGGAGAGCCCTAATCCTGTTCCTTTGCCGATCGGCTTTGTGGTGAAGAAGGGATCAAAGAGCTTAGCAGAATGCTCTGGAGCGATGCCAGGACCGTTATCGCGGATACGAATGACGACAGCAGAGGGAATGGACTGTTGAGTATTGGGTGCTGGTTGATAGTTGATGGCTTCCGTCTGAATCGTGATCGTTGCTGGATTTGTGATGATTTCAGCCGGTAAGCGTCCCTCGTTATATTTCTCCAACGCGTCGATCGCGTTACTCAAAATATTCATAAAGACCTGGTTGAGCTGCCCAGCGTAACATTCAACCGGGGGGAGATCGCCGTATTGTTTGATGACCTCGATCACAGGATGACCAGGACTTGGCTTCAGCCGGTTTTGTAAGATCAGCAGCGTGCTGTCGATGCCATCGTGAATCTTGACGCGCTTCATTTCGGATTCGTCTAAGCGTGAAAAATTGCGCAGCGAGAGCACAATTTCCCGAATGCGGTCAGCTCCAATGCTCATCGAAGCCAGCATCTTTTGGAGATCCTTCACCAAAAAGTCAAGCTCGATGTCTTCTCGATAGGCACGAATGTCTGGATCGAGCCCCGCATACTTCTGGTCATACATCTGGATCAGCGTGAGCAAATCGTTGGTGTATTTTGCTGCATGGGGGAGATTGCCATAGATAAAGTTAATGGGGTTATTAATTTCGTGGGCAACGCCTGCGACCAATTGCCCCAGGCTTGACATTTTCTCCGTTTGAATCAACTGTGCCTGGGTTTTTTGCAACGCCTGGAACGCCTGCGCTGATTTCATCATCTCTTGCCGCAATTTGCGTTCATTAACAGTCACCTGTCCTAGCAGGGCATAAAACGAAATTGTGAGTCGCCCCAACTCATCTTCACGGCTCATCAACTCTTCGCTTTTGGCACTGGTTTCTGCCAGACGGTTGCACTCATCCATAATGGGTTGCAAGCGCTGATTGAGCCGTTTGACAAACATTGCGACCACCAACCCCAGCACGATCGTCACACCAATGATAGAACCGAGGGCACCGATCGCCGTAAAGCGCACTACGGGACCTAGTACCACCGCTTCAGGCACTACAGCCATCAGTACCCAGTCGTTATTGGGAATCCGCTGATAGGCCCAGTATTCGCGCTTTCCCTGGGAATCTTGCCACTGCGTAACACCGCTATCGCTGCCCGTTTTAAGCTCATTTTGAATGCGCTGCCACAGCCCGTCATAGTTGTTCAGGCTGGGGAACTGCTTCAGGATGGTAATGTTTTTAGTGTCGCTGGGGTAAACCAGTTTAGGGTCGGGTGGATAGGCAATCAAACCCCCTTTCGCACTGACTAAAATGAAATAACCGGCATCGCGCATAACCTGAATTGACAGCTTTTTGCTGAGAAAGCCCAGTTCCAAATCCTGGCTCAATACCCCCAGGAGTTGCTTTTTGTTGTTGTAAAACGGCATTGAGTAGGCCGTACTTACCAGAACCTGGGGTGGCTTCAGCGTATCTTCCAAATAAGGCACAGGCTCTAGCCAAATGGGTTTACCAGCGGCGATCGGCTGCTTAAAGTAGTTTTCCTGAAAGTTGCTTTGGGAGGCTTCGCCGCCCTGTGCCTCAATGACACCCGTTTGGGGATTGCGCACAGCATAGGGGTAAGCAAATTTTCGCGATGGCAGAATGAGACGACTGTTGGGTGGTTGCCCAAAGCCTAAGCCTGTACCCAAAGGAGACGTTGCGAGAGAACGGTTGAGTAAATTGACATAGACTTGTTCTCGTCGTTCGCCCGCTTCATGTAGAGTTTTGATCGCGTCAGCAATCAGCTTGGTGGAGTATTCTAAGGTGTTAAAGTCTCCATCCAGGTTTTCGGCTCTCACCTGGAGGCTCGATCGCAATTCTGCTTCTGATTGTTTTGCCAGTTCCCAGTAGGTGAGGAAAGCGGTACCAATTAAGCCAACCAGTGAACCACCCACGACCGACAGAAAAAGCCGTGACCCCACAGAACGCATGAGGGATAAGCGTCGGGGCTTGAGGGAAGCAGAGTCCGAGGCAATGGACTGCATAGTGATTCAACTCTTTCGGTAGGGGCTGTGTTAAAACGATCGATCAATAGAACGGGCTTATCGTTCATGCTTCTCCGTCAATTAACCATGCCGCTTGTTAACTGACAGCTTTTAGGGTTGCCGCACGATCGTAGTAACAGGTCAGAATTGAGTCCATTTTCGCGTCTCCTGCTGCGATCGCTGTCACCTTTGCCATAAATTTATGGTCGATCAAAGCTTTGAGTGGCTGCTCAACGTGATTAAACAGGCGCATGGCATCAGCCGCCTGGCGATCCCACTCTGGGTAGTAGTGCAAAATATCGTCCGGCATGACCCTGGTACGAGTCGTATTAGGCTCTGGAAAGCAGTAGAACGGTTTATCTAAATTAAAATACCCGTAGTCGTCGGTTAATTCATCGCCAGGATAAATATCTCGTGCTGCCAACTCAAACTTGTAGGGAGTGGCGATACAGCTTGAATGGAAGCTGTGGTTCACGTATCGGGCAATATCCCCACAGAGAATGTAAAAGCCTTGCTCATCCCGGTAGCTGTATTTGAGGAAGCGTCTGCGTTGCACGAGGTCGAGAGTTGCCACATAAGATTCATCAAACGCTTGATCACCTTCATCTAAAATCCACGTAATCGTGCCTTTGGGAATGAGCCTGGTGGCAAAAACGCCATAACCGATCGCAGCATTAATAAAGCGAAGCTCTGTATGCGGATGCATCATTGCGGTAGAGAACCCTTCAATTTGGAAAAATAAAGCTATTGACGGTTGGGCACCAGACCACTCGAAGAGCAAAAAGCTGTTTGCCTTCACAGTTGGTGTGTTGCTTCCAACGAAGCACTGCTCTAAGTTTGCCCAAAACACACTAACCGCAGCTTGAAGCGCCTGACAGTTTTACGGCTAGAAAGACTGCAAGTTTATCTCGAATGCCTCAGGAGTTCAAAGGTAATTCTACGGAACGCAATAAAAGAAACACCTCATTGCAAAAAATCCCCGCATTCTTCAAAAATACAGGGATCTTTAATAAGATTCAGATCAAAACCTTCTAGTAGCCTTCTTCTTCGTATTCAGGGGCTTTTGTTTTTTCAGGAATGTTGATACGAGGCGCTTGATACGGAATAGGCTTTTGTTCCTCATCTTCCCAGGCGTCACCGTCTAGATCTTCATCTTCATAGTCAACGTCTGAATAGGGCTGTGGAGGTTCGGGCCGAGCGGCGTAGCGATCGCGGGCAGGAGTAGCCTCACTCCAGTTATCTTCCTCTTCCTCGTCGTAATAGAGCGATTCTGCCCGACGTTGCTGCTGTCTCAACTGAGGACGAGCATCGTTCCAGTTATCGTCATCCCAATTTTCCTGAACGACAGGCTCTTTCTGGCGAACCGGGGTAGCGATCGGGGTACGCAAGCCTGTACCCAACTGGTTATCCGCACGAACCGGAGCAACGTAGGTATCCTCTTCGTCGCGCTCCCAGGGAGGACTGCCAATGCCCAGACGCTCCAACACGCCAACCGACAGTTGTAGCAACCGTTCTTCTGAGCCTTCAAACACAATCAGACGATCGGGGCCACTGCTTACTACTTCGTCTACGGATAGCTCGTAGGTGCTGACCACCTGATCGGGAATGAGCGGTAAGCCGACCGAGGCCAGGATCAAAGATGTAACTTTGCCGTTGTCGATATCAAATTTGAAGCCGCGCACTTTGCCAAGGAGTTCACCTGTCTCGGTGACGACTTCGCAATTAATCAGACTGCTGTAGGACTCGACATCAATATCTTCGATGACGTCGTCGTTATCAACCAGAATGACATCCCCAATCTGCCGAATGCTACTCAAGAGCATCGGTTGAGGCGTCCCATACAATAAGTTTGGGCGTAGGCTAAGGGCGACCACCTCTTGCTGGTCGATGTCTACCCAAAGCTGACTGACGACACCGAGTTTTTTACCCGTGTCACGAGTGATAACCTGTGTCCCAAGAAGGTCTGAACGTTGGCGGATCTCTTCAAATGCCATTATGGGTCGAATCCTGATTCGCAAATCCTGATCATTAACAAACTGATCGCTAACAAACTAATCACTATCAAAGCATACAGTGGTCAAATCATACAGCAGGCTACTTACACGGAGGCACTCTGGGGCACAAGGTTAATCCCTAAAACCTGAGTATAGGCTCCTCGTGCTTGCGTCACCCCAATGGTACGATCGGCAGACTCAATCATGGGTCGCCGTAGACTCACAACCAGAAACTGCGCTTCTTGTGCCTGTTGTCTGATCATTCTAGCTAATCGCTCTACGTTTGCCCCATCCAAAAACATATCCACTTCATCAAAGGCATAAAAGGGTGAGGGACGGTAGCGCTGGAGGGCAAAGATAAAGCTGAGTGCGGTGAGCGACTTTTCGCCCCCCGACATGGAAGCGAGACGTTGAACGGGTTTGCCTTTGGGATGGGCAACCAAATTCAGCCCGCCGTTGAAGGGATCTTGTGGATCTTCTAGCTGTAAATGTCCATCGCCGTCGGAGAGCGTTGCAAAGATGGACTGGAAGTTGATGTTAACCGCATCGAAGGCTTCTTTAAAGGCACGTTGACGGAGTGTTGTGAAATTTTCGATGCGGAGTAGGAGTTCGGTGCGCTCTTCTTGCAGCGTTTGGAGTTTTTCGGTGAGTTCTTCGAGGCGCGCCTGGGTGCGATCGTACTCCTCCAACGCCAGCATGTTCACCGGTTCCATTGCCTGAAGCCGCTTTTGGAGCGATCGCAGTTCGTGCTGCAATTCCACCAGGTCACGAGTCGCCGTGTCAGGAATTTCTGGCAAGGGATCGGGCAGATCGGGCTGCTGTGCTTCCAGTTGAACGGTCAGTTCGCTCAATTCGGCTCGTCGTGCCTGCTGCGTTTCCTCTAGCTTTTGCTGCTGCCAGGTGAGCTGCTGCTGCAGCGTTTGCTGGTCGCGCAACTGACGTTCGGCACGATCGCGGGCTTGCTTCTCCAACCCCAACCGCTGCTCCAACTCTGCTAAAGCTGCCTGCGTTTCGCCAATTTGCACCTTCAATGCTGACTGCTGACCACTGATCGCTGACTGCTCCTGGATCTGCGTGGTCTGCTGCGTGCGATAGTCCTGTAAGCGCTCCTGTCCTTGCTGCACTTTTTCCTGCGATCGCTGGCGCTGGTTGTCCAGGTCTTGCAGGCGTTGTTCGATCGATCGCACGGCCAGTTCCCGCTGTGAGAGTTCAGCTTCCTGGGCGCGAAGGGCGGTTTGAATTTGCTGCCATTCGCTGTGAGTTTGGGATTGCTCTAACTCTGCCAGCGTTTGCCGCAGAGACTGTAGCTGCTGCTCTTGCGTGGGAATCTCAGTTTCTAGAGTGTGAAGACGAGTTTGGGCAACTGCCAACTCTTGCGTATTTTGCGCCAGTTGAGTTTGCACCTGGGCAAGATTCGTGGTGAGCGTTTGGAGTTCGGTATCCAGTTGTTTGGTTTGAAGCTGAGCCTCGCGGTGCTGCTGTCGCGCTTCTGCCAGGGCTTGAGTCCGTTCTTTGGTCAGTTGAGTGGCTCGCTGGATGCTATGGTCACAGCGTTCGAGGATGCGATCGATTTCGTGCAGGCGATCGCGCAGGGCAATCACTTCTGCCGATTCCGTGGCTTCGACCGTCCCAAAGTGGATGGCTTGACGCTGGCTGGTGCTACCGCCTGTCATGGCTCCACTGGTTTCGAGGAGTTCACCGTCTAACGTGACAATGCGATGTTGCCCCATATGACGACGCGCGTCACTCAAAGTTTCAAACACCAGGGTGGTGCCAAAGACGTAGGCGAACACGTTGCGATAACGATCGTCAAACTCCACTAAATTCATGGCGTAGTCGATACAACCGGAGAGCGATCGCACGCCATTCCCTGAAGGCATTCGCCCCGACTGAATCTTATTGAGCGGCAGGAAGGTCGCGCGTCCGGCACGCTTTTGCTTGAGGATCTCAATACCAGCAGCAGCCGTGGCATCATCTTCAACAACCAGATTTCCTAACCGCGCACCTGCGGCTGTTTCTAAGGCAAGCTGATAGCGGGGATCAACCCGTCCTAACTGAGCGACTAAGCCACAAACGCCTGTCAGCCCCATTTGCAGGATGACCTGAGTGGCATGAGTGCCCTGCGCTTCTTGAATGGCCTGCGTTTGCGCTTCCAGCTTGTCCAATCGGCGTTGTTTTTCACGCTGTTCGTGCAGCAATCGCGTCTGCGTTTCTTGCTGAATCTGAAGTTCTTGTTCGGCAGCGGTAAGACTTTGGGCGATCGTCTGGATCTGCTCCTGAGCGGCGGTCAACCGCGTCTCAACGTCTGCTTTTTGGGTTTGTTGCTCTGCCAAACGCTGCTGGAGCGTTTCTACGGTTTGCGTTTGCTCTTGAATTTGGCGTTCTAGCTGACGGGTGCGCTCCTGTAGCTGTGCTTGCTCCGTCCGCTGGGGTTCCAGAGCCTCGACGAGCGTTTCAATGTGGTGGTGCAGGGTCGTTTGCTCTTGCACCCAGGCTTCGGCACTGGCGGCAGAGGCGTTTGCGGCCTCTCGGCTTTGCTCAAGCGTTTGACGTGCCTGATCCCGCTCGTGCTGGCGGCTCGTGAGTTGCTGCGCTTCCGTCGTGTGTTGCTGGGTAAGGGTGTCGATCGCCTGTACGTGTTCCTGAAGCTCCCGTTGGGTTTGCGCGAGTTTAGCCGCTGTATCGCGACTGGTTGCTTGTAAATCGTGCTCTTGCCGCTGCAATTGACGCAGTTCGGCTTCACGGGTCGCCAGGGTAGACTGAAGGGCAAGCTGTTCGTCTTCGCCTAAAGCACGGACGCGCACATTCAACTGATCTAATTCAGTTGTAGCTTGCTGGATGGTGGCGGTGAGAGCTGTGAGCTGAGTCGTCAGGTCGGCATGTTCTCGATCGCCCCCTTCAAGCTGTTCGCGGAGTCGCTGAGCGCTCTGGAACGATTGCTGATAGCGAATGACAATTTCCCATTGCTCTTTGGTTTGCAGTTCCAGCCGCAGCTTTTTGTACTTTTCGGCTTTGATGCGATCCTGGGCGAGGCGATCGCGCTGGTCAATCAGTTCTTTTTCAACGATGTGATAGCGATCTTCGTGGTCTTTGACGGCATTGAGCTTTTCTTTTGCCTGGTTGATTTTGCGATCAAACGTCGCTACGCCTGCCAGTTCATCAATAATCTCGCGGCGTTCGCGGGCGTTCATCGAGATGATGCGCGTTACGTCCCCTTGCAGCACGACGTTGTAGCCTTCGGGATAGACGCGCAAACGGTTCAACTCTTCGTGGAGTTCCGTCAGGGTACAGGGTTCGCCGTTGATGTAGTAGTTGGAGGTGTAGGTGCCCTGCTGGGTGACGCGCAGCTTGCGGGTGACGCTCCATTCAGTGCGGGTGGGACGCGCTCCGTTGCCGTTTTGGGTGTGGCCGTTTTGGGTATGCCCATTTTCAGCATGACCATTCTTTTCGTGCCCATTCTCAGCATGACCATTTTCGGCGTGTCCATTTAGATAGCCATTGCCATTGGCACCATTCGACGACTCATCCAGGCGCAGAGAGCCGTCGCTGTTCACTTGCCGCTCGATCGCATCCTCTAATAGCTCTGGCTCATCGGATAAATCAAAGGTGACGGTGACGCTGGCTTCGACGGTAGAACGACCACGTGTACTTTGCGTATGGTTGACCAGATCGGGAAGACGCTCTGCCCGCATCCCTTTTGACCCTGCCAACCCAAGGCAAAACAGCAGGGCATCCAGCAAATTTGACTTTCCCGAACCGTTTGGCCCAGACACCACTGTAAACCCCGGCAGCAACGGAATCGGCGTTGTGCCACCAAAGGACTTAAAGTTGGAGAGTTCTAGACGCTTGATGTACACCGTGTAAGCAAGCCGTTTAAGGGAGAAAAGTCAGTGTTTAGTGTAGCCTCTCAGCGATGCTCTGAACGGAAAGATCACGGTTGTCTAAAGATCGCTCAAGCTTACCGCTGTCTGGCGATCGCTGCTGCCTCTATTCATAACACTTTTAGAACAAATGTTCTATAGATTCTCGCGGAATTTGCGGGTTTTGTTTGCTGGGGCGATCGCGTCTCTCAATTAGCCCAATTAGATGTATTGGTAGATGCAGTGGGCGTGCGAAAACCGAAGCGATGCACCGCATGATGCCCAATCCGAATCCCAAAAATCTGTGCGTCAGGATAGAGTTTCAACAGTTGCTTGGCGGCAGTGAGGCTATCATCACCGACTTCAAAGGCTCCTGTTTCGATGTCGATCGCCACAATCTTGCCCTGATTCCCTACCTCAACCTGAGAACGAATCTGAGCATCGTAAAGCGCCTTGCCACGTCGGGCAAATTCTTCTTTGCTGTATCGAGGTTGTCGGTTGTCATGATTTGCCCCCGATTGCTCATTGCTTCTAGTTTAGCTAAGGCGATCGCTCCTCTAAGTATGCAATCAAACCCTTTGGCTTCAAATAACAAAGAAAGTTTTGTAGGAAGGGCGATCGCGCCTTTACTGACGCTAGGCTGTAGAGCTATAAGGAAAAGCTTCGTTAACGTTGATGCAACATAGCCTAAAGTCGGTAGAATGCCAGCACTGCTCTTGCGTATGCGTGTGAGTTTCCGAAGGTATGACAGAACAACTGCCCAATGCAAATCCTACGCTTGTGGAACGGGTTGAGGTGATGGACGCACGCTTAGAATATTTGAATGCCCTAACCCAACGCAATGCCGAGGCGATCGAGCGATTGGTGCAGACGGTTGAAGCGAATTCCCAGCAGATTGCTCAAATGTCCGAAAAAATTGTTTCTGGCTTTGCCCAAGTGGATGAGCGCTTGGATCGGCTGGCGGCATTAGCAGAGCGGCAAGAGCAACATGGTGCCCGTATCGATGAACGCCTAGATCGGTTAGCGACATCAGCAGAGCAGCAAGAGCAACATGGTGCCCGTATCGATGAACGCCTAGATCGGTTGGCTGCATCAACGGAGCGACAAGAGCAAAATATTTCCCGTCTGGTCAGTATCGTGGATCGTTTGCTGGAAAAAGTGGATTAGGTTTCAAACTCAGTGATCGCCCTTTTCCCCAGTTATCCCATATGCGATCGCGACTTCATTAGCTCTTGTAACTCGCCATTAAAGTTCTAATTGCATTGAGCGCAGCGGTAAGTGTTTCCTTTGATTGTGGCGATTCAGTTGCTTGCTTTGTCGATGAACGCTTCTGTCTGTAATTGTTGTTATCGCAGAGGCAGATCATCAGGTAAGACTGCGCCTTCATAAGAATCTGCCGTATTAAGCTGCTCCCACGTTAGTTCAACAACATCCCATAAACCATATCGAGTTGTTATTTCTGAATTTCGAATCCTGAACTGTGTTTTTTGTAGCTTTGCTTTCAGAAGAATTGCCCCTCGCAAATTTGCTCTGAAAAGGAATGCCCCTTGCAAATCTGCCTCCGCAAGGCATGCTTGCTGAAGTTCTGCTTGTATAAGATTTGCATTTTTCAAATTCGTGTTCCAAAGGATTGACCGCTGTAGCTTCGCTTTTCCAAGTTTTGCTTGCTGAAGATTTGCGCCCTTAAGGTCTGCTCCTTGTAAATTTGTTTCATCAAGATTTGCCTCCTGTAGATCCACTCCCTTAAGATCTGCCTTTCGCAGATTTGATCCTGAAAAATCGACTCGCCCCAATTTCGCTTTCGGGGGAAGCTCCAATCGACGCAAGTCAGTATTGCGTAAATCGAGCGGATAAAGTTCGAGGCAGTGCCCATACGAATATCTTCGCGTAGCTAAAACGGTCATTACTTTTTGAATATCGTCTGGTAGAGGAGGAATATTTCGCGCAGTTTTTGCTTTTGCTTCTGTTTCTTTATTCCAGGGCGATCGCTTCCGCACGTACCTAGTCAGAGTTTCCATAACCCGCCAGTAGTATTTTTCCTCGGCATCCTTCGAAATTTGTTCCAGTTCATCAATGCTGCTTAAAAGAATCCAATCATCGTTGCTTCCCAACTGTTGCACAGCTTTGCTAAAGCGTTCTGCTAGATAGTTAGCTTCATTTACTTGGAATGAATTAACCGGATTCTCAACGGCTTGCTCAATTACCTCTTCCCAGTCAATGCCTAGAATTTGACAGTATGCCTTGAATGTTTCAGTTCTGATGCCTTTTTTCCCTCTGTTGTAAAGAAAAGCTTTCCAGGTGCCAGACGAAACACCGATAGCATAATAGTCACCTCCTTCAACCTCCCAATCTCGGTTGGGCTCCAAAATTTTGCTGGCTTCCGCAAGCCATCGGCGATCTTCGACAGTCCATCCTTTCCTATTCCTTGCTTGTTGAATTTGTTTTAAGCCTTGTTTGGAAGCCTTCAGCTCTGCCATGCAATTAAATGGTTTTTTGTCAAGCTCGAATTTTGATCGATCATAACTCAGACAGGCAAAACCTAAACCAAGTTGGCATTGTAGAGAGGTAAGAAGCAACGTTAGCCAAACAGCTTCTCCAGTGTCAAAACAACAGTTCAAAGTTTGGAGTATCTGTAGGTCACCTATGCCAACCGTTCACCGCGAAGATGGCTTTAGAATCGTCATCTACCCCAACGATCATTTGCCGTGCCATGTCCATGTCTTTCGGGGTGATGGAGAAGTTATCATTCGATTAGGGAGTGAGACAGAAACGCCAGCGATCGACCAGATCTACGGCGACATCAGCAATAAGGACATTGCCAAAGCGCTCCAAATTGTGCAAACCCATCAAGTGAAACTGCTCGAAGTGTGGAAAAGCATTCATGGATAGCGTTGAGCTAAACGAAGAATTAATCTTACAAATAGCCAAGGCAAGAGAGAACGCCGCGATCGCCAACCTCACCGAACCAATGGCAGAAAGTGCTTTTTACGATCGCACCTCTGGCAGGGTTGTCGTTCAGTTGCGGTATGGAGCTACGTTCAGCTTTCCGGCAGAATTGGGGCAGGGGTTAGCAGGGGCATCAGCCGATGATTTAGCGGACATTGAGGTAACACTCTCCGGGACAGGACTTCACTGGGAGAAATTGGACGCTGATCTGAGTGTTCCTGCCTTGCTCAATGGTATTTATGGCAATGCCGCATGGATGGCGACGATCGCCAGTTTGGCAACGCCTCAAAGCAATTAATTCTTATCGCTGCTAAACACCACTAACGGTTGAGCTTAACGCCTCTAAGCGATCGCAGATGTCGCTAAAGAGGGGTCGCGTGGTTGGCGTGGGGGTCATGCAGTCTTGCTGTAAGGTACGCAGGCGATCGAAGGTTTCTTTCTGAACAGTGCTGTCTGTTAAGACACAACGGTCTAACAGATCCTCCAGCAAACAGCCAAAAGCTCTGACCTCTAACCGTTCCATCGCCTGAGCGGTGGTGCGATCGGTTGAGTCGTAAAAAGACGCGGCTCCAAAGTCTCCCAGTAAGCTTGCGCCCATTTCATTGACCAGAATATTGTGGGCATAGAGGTCGCCATGCATGATGCCGCGATCGTGGAGGTGAGCAGCAGCAGCAGCGATGCCCTGTGCGATGCGTACAATGACGGTTAGCAAGAACGTGGGATTGGCTGGATAGGTATCGCGGGTACAGGTATCGAGATCCGGTGGTTCGCCCAGATTTTTGTAGTCGGGCGGGATGAAGGAAAACACCAGTCCGGCTTTCGCTTCAGGGTTGTCGGTCAGTTTGCCCAGCACACGCACCAGATTGTTATGCGTTCCAGCCGCGATGCACGCCCGCATCTCATCGGCTGGCAACCCATCGCTGGTGATTTCTCCTTTGAAGACTTTGATAGCAACGTCTTTTGCTTGTGGCGGCTGGGGTTCGAGTTGCTGGATGGCCCAAACGCCCTTCGAGATCACGCCAGAAGCCCCTTGACCCAGGATGTCTCCCAGCTTTAGATCCGTCCAGCGAATCTCTGGTAGCGATCGCTCAGACGATGGAGCCGCTACGCAGCATGGGTTTCCCGCATAGGCCAGCCAGGAGAGACGAGGTAGCGTGAACAACCAGTCAGGCAGCGCCGTGAGACAATTTGCTGCCAGTCGGATCAACTCTAGATTCTGGCAAGCCGCCATTTCATCAGGGAGCGATCGCAGTTGGTTTCCTGCCAGCATGAGCTTTTGCAGACGGCTCAACTTGCCGATCGCAGACGGTAGCTGCTCAAGCCGATTGTGGGTGAGAATGAGCCAACGAACGGTGGGTGGAAGGGCGTTGGCACCAAAAGACCTGATTTTGTTCGCCTTAAAACCAACCATCGAGAGTGCTGGACACTGCGACAGCACCGCTGGAATTTCCTCAAACTCGTTGTTGTTGAAGAACACAATTTTGAGTTTCTTGAGTTGTCCAAACTCATCTGGCAGGGTTTTGAACTGATTATTCGAAAGTTCCAGCACTTCCAACGAGGCTGCCAGCGCAAAAATTTCGGATGGAAATTGAGTAAGTCCACAGGAAAGGTTGAGTTTTTTCGTCCCCTCAAGCTGACCCGATCGCAGCAAGTCAAGCGTTTCCATGCATAGGTTAAAAATAAGGGACTTGTCTCAAACGAAAAATGAGCGATGACGTGCCATTTCGGCTGCATCTAGCCTTTTGCCATTGTTCGCCTTTTACTACTGAAGGATGCACCAGTTCGTAGATCCCCACGATTCTACAAAAGGACACCGCCGATCTGAAACCCCTCTCGTTCGACCCTTCGTGGAAGACGTGAAGTAGGGTTGTCGTTGCAGAAATACATCTAACAGTACATTGCTGTCAAACAGCACCCCTTTCACTGGTACTTATCCTCTAAATAGTCCACGTACTGCTCATGTAGGGCGTTTTCTCCGTTAGCATCTTTCACGCTCGTCAGTACCCCAACCAATTGCTGCGTCCAGGGCGTTAGCTTTAGCGGTTGGTCTTGATCTGGTAACTGGTGAAGCAGTGTTGCAACAGCATCAGAGAGTGTCAAGTTACGCGCTTCTGCCCAGCGTTCGACCTTGGCAATTAATTCAGCATCCAGGTGTAAGGTAAGCTCTGACTGCATCCAACCTCCTTGAAGCAACGCGAGGTCGCGATCGCTCTAACTCTATTCAAACATGCCAGCAAAGGCATTAGTTCTGGGCAGTTGGCTTGGGCTTGTGTGTCGAGGCAACGTGAAGTTCCTTGAGCTGCTTGGTATCGACGCTGGAGGGCGCGCCAGTGAGCAAACACCGAGCCTGTTGGGTTTTTGGGAAGGCGATCGCGTCGCGGATAGACTCTTCGCCCGTGAGCAGCATCGCCCAGCGATCGAGCCCGTAAGCAATGCCACCGTGGGGTGGGGCACCGTACTCAAACGCTTCGAGCAGAAAGCCGAACTTGTTATGCGCTTCTTCTTCCGAGAGCCCAATCAGTTCAAAGACCTGGGCTTGAATGTCGGGTTGATGAATCCGCACGCTACCACCGCCCACTTCAAAGCCGTTGTAGACCAGGTCGTAGGCTTGAGCGCGAGCAGTTTTCAGGTCAGCGAGATCGTCAAGGTTAGGCGCGGTAAAGGGATGGTGCAGGGCTTCCAAACGCTTTTCGTCCGCGTTCCACTCAAACATGGGGAAGTCCGTGACCCACAGGAGATTGATTTTGTTGGGATCAATCAGGTTGAGCTCTCGGCCAACGACTTGACGCAGGCGATCGAGCGTCTTATTGACCGTAGCTGTATCGCCTGCACCAAAGAGCAGGAGATGTCCTGCTTGAGCGCCTGTATGCGTCAGAATTTCTTGCTTTTGCGCGTCGGTGAGGTTGTCTTTGATGGCTCCGATCGTGTCGATCTCGCCATCGTCTCGCACACGAATGTAGGCCAAGCCTCTTGCACCTGCATCTGCAGCTTCTTTAAACAGATCGCCACCGGGCTTGATCCGCACGTTGGAGATCAGGTCGTTACCGCCGGGAATGGGCAGAATTTTGACGATCCCTCCCTTCGAGACCGAATCGGCAAACACTTTGAAGCCCGAATCTTTCACCACATCGGAGACATCAACCAGTTCAAGATCAAACCGAGTGTCGGGCTTGTCGGAGCCATAACGATCCATTGCCTCGGCGTAGGTCAGGCGCGGGAAAGGACGAGAAATCTCGATGCCTTTAAGGGTTTTGAACAAATGGCAGACTAACCCTTCGTTGAGGTTGAGGATCTCTTCCTGCGACATGAAGCTCATTTCCATGTCCAGTTGCGTAAATTCGGGCTGCCGATCGGCTCTCAAGTCCTCATCGCGGAAGCAACGGGCGATCTGGTAATAGCGATCGCAGCCTGCCACCATCAGCAATTGCTTGAATAACTGCGGCGATTGGGGTAAGGCGTACCACTCACCTGCATTCACTCGTGACGGCACTAGGTAATCGCGAGCACCTTCGGGAGTCGATCGCGTCAGAATCGGCGTTTCAACTTCGGTGAAGCCTTCCACATCTTCAAGGTAACGGCGGATGGTTTTGTTCAACTCATGGCGCAGTTGCAAATTCTGGCTCATGCGCTCACGTCGCAGGTCCAGGTAGCGGTAGCGCAACCGCAAATCTTCCCGCACCGTTTCGGTTTCAGCGGTAGAAACTTGAAAGGGCAACTGCTTGCGTACCGCGTTGAGAATTTCGATGCGATCGGCGTAGATTTCGACCTCGCCCGTGCCTAACCGGGGATTGAGCGAGTCATCAGGACGCTTGGTAACGCGTCCAGAAATCTGCACCACGTATTCGTTCCGCAGATCGCCTGCATCCTGGTAGGAACTGGGTGTGCGCTCGGGATCGCTGACAACTTGCACAATGCCGCTGCGGTCGCGCAAATCCACAAAAATGACGCCGCCATGATCGCGACGGCGATCGACCCAGCCACAAAGGCTCACTGTTTCTCCAATGTGTTCGGCTCGGAGTTGACCACAGTAATGGGTTCGCATGGCGGGTGAAAATCTACTGATATGAAGGATATGGGTTTAGTCTAACGACTGACGTGAACGCTGAATCTCACATTGTCAGCGTTTCTTAAGAATTGAAAACCTCCCCATTATGCCGCATTTGAGCAACACTTCGTCTCAAGGCTGAGGGGAAATGAGGAGGTAATAGCCGATGCCATTTCAGCCACAAGGGGACTTCGTTAAACCTAAGAACAAACGCCTAAGGATATTTCCAAGAAAGAATATCCCGTTGGTAGGGGGCAGGTTTTGCCAAAGTCGTTGCCTCTAGCTGATCGCGTTCGTATCAAACCTGCCCCTACGGGTATTTCGTTTGCTAGACAACTCCTAAAGATTCAGGAGTTTCCCCAACGCAGAGGGCAGGGGAAGCACAATGAGCAGCAGCAAACCCAATGCCAGAATGCCCCAGAGATCACGACGATCGTCTAATTCGGTCACGTCATTGAGCGCGGGTTCATCGGTGGCGGGCATCAAAAACAGGAGGATCGCCCAAACCAGCAAATGCGGCTGTACGAGTGAGAGTGCCAGCAGTAAGAGGCGAGCAATCTGTCCGATCGCCGCTCCGACCCGTTGCCCAAACATGGCATGCACGATATGCCCACCATCCAGTTGCCCGACAGGCATCAAATTAAACGCCGTCACGACAACCCCTAGAAAGCCTGCCACCGCTACTGGATGGAGATGAATGCCATACCCCGATGTTAGTGCATTGCCGAGCGCTAACTTGCTCAACAGCGCCAGCAGCATGGAAAAGTTTGGGCTCAGCGCCTGAAAGTTAAACGCTTCAAATTTCTCAGGCAGCCGTACAACCTCGGAGTGGGCCAACCCCCACAGCAATAATGGGAGTGTGACGACAAATCCCGCTAGAGGACCGGCAATTCCCACATCAAAGAGGGCACGACGGTTGGGAATGGGCGATCGGATTTGAATAAACGCCCCAAACGTGCCGAACGGAAACAGCGGAATGGGAATGACGGGAATAAAGTAGGGCAATGTCGCTTTGATCTTGTAGCGACGGGCGGTAAGGTAATGTCCCAGTTCATGAATCCCTAAAATTGCCATCAGCGACAGGGCGTAGGGCAATCCTGTAGCCAGGGTTGTGGGTGAAAGCTGCACCGCTTTTTTTTCTAAATCCAGCCAGGCCAGTGTAGTAGTGAAAAAAGTGGCGATAAATAAGCCGATCGCGAGAAAAGGGCGATTAATCGTTTCCTTACGTGGCTTGGCACCTGGCAATGCAGCCGTTTCTGCGACAGACTGCGCGTGTGGATTGGGCACCAGTACAAAAAACGGTTTCTGGTTGACACCTTCCTGAAACACGACGTAAAAGCGATCGCCAAATGCCTCCGTTACATTCTCCTGAATCGTCTGGTATGCAACCTCTGGTTTGCTGCGCAACTGCCCCCGACAAATGACCGCTTGCGGACGATATTCCACGTTTTGCAAGTAGTAAATGGCCCAGGGGAAACAGTTTTGCAGACTGGTTTCCTCCGCTTTGTCGATCGGGCGTGGGCTGGCTGGAATATTAACGGCCTCTTGCGGCAGCGCTGGCGGTTGCTCCTGCCCCTCTGCTGCCGTTGAATTGACGGGTGGCGGTGAAATTCGATTTCGCTGAATCAAAAACCAATACACCAGCAAACAAACGGCAGACAAAATGAGAATGGTTTGCGATGGCATGGGCTTCCCTTTCGCCAGCACCCAAAGGCTTGAGACGATCGCCGGAGCCATCGCCACCAACCACAGCAACCATATCGGCGATCGGGTAACACTCGCCACACGCTGCACGATGAAGTAGGTGATAAGTCCCAACAGAAACAGCAAAATTAACGGATTCATGTGCCTAGCCTCTTTGGGCTGGAGAAACGTGTTGGCCGGAATAACGTCCAGTGCTTAGACGGGGATGGTTGAAGCGATGTACACAGTACTACAACAGTTTTAGTCATCTTTGCTTACAAACAACTCCATCTTGTCTTCACTCCTGTCTAGAGCGCTGCTTGAACAAATTCCCGCACCACAACTCATTTAGTTTAGAAGCCAGCAGACAAAATTCCAAATCAGCTTAAGCAAACTCCTTGCTTAGCTTGCTTAGAAACCATCTATCAATCTAAAAGCCAGTTGATGCAACGGCATCTCTCTAGAGCAATCCCCTATAGCTATCCTAAAGGAGTTATGTTACATCACAGGCACTTTGGCAGTTCATCTCCTGGCTTTAGCGTCTACTGGTATCAGTTCATCTACTTTTTCTGTACGGTCTTCAAGGCTTTGAATGTAGCCGTACGATCGGGCGAACTAGATTACGATGGAATGCAACAAGCTTCAGGCTTCGGTTCTTAGCCAATGCATTCATTCATTGCCGAATGCGATCGCTCACGTTCTAGTTTTCCCATAATGGGTTCGTTTTACCTCTATCGCCTGTGTTTTCAGACCTCCCAACCTCAGTAGCACTCGATGTACCCCAGTCGCCTGTCGATCGGGCAACGACTCCGGTAAAACAGCCGCGCTTGGTGCTGCAACAACCTGACGATCGCGCTGCCCTCTTTGCCTTTCCGCCCAACCGAGAGACTTTGGGTGGCACCGCTTATCTTATTGTAGGAGCGGTCAATATCCTTGTTGATTGTCCGGCATGGAACGACACAACGCAGCAATTTTTGCAGGCGCAAGGTGGTGTTCATACGCTCTTTCTCACCCATCGTGGTGGCATTGGGGAGGTGAAGCCCATTCAACAAGCCTTTGGCTGTCAGGTTGTCATACAAGAGCAGGAAGCCTACCTGTTGCCAGGGTTGGCCGTCACCCCCTTTGAACAAACCCTGGCTTTGACTCCACAAATTCAGGCGATTTGGACTCCTGGACACTCTCCTGGTTCCTCCTGTCTTTATCACAGTGACTTTGGTGGCGTTCTCTTTTCGGGTCGCCATTTGTTACCCAGTCCCCAAGGCAATCTGCTGCCGCTCAAAACATCCAAGACCTTCCACTGGCGCAGGCAACTCAAAAGCGTGCAAAAGCTTTTGAACCAGTTTCAGCCAGAAACCTTGCAATGGGTTTGCCCTGGTGCCAATATTGGCTTTCTGCGCGGTCGATCGCTGGTCGAGAAGGCGTATGAGGCGTTGGGAGCGATCGAGTTGGAGGAATGAGGGCAGGAGGCAGAGGGCAGAGGGCAGAAGGATGGGGGATGAAGGCTAAAGGCTGAAAGCTAAAGGCTAAATGAACTCAAAACTCATAACTCTCTAGCGAAGCGGCACGAAGTGCTACTCAAAACTCATAACTCCTCCCTTCCCCACTTCCCCGTTGCTATAGAATTTCTCCCGCCAGTCCGTTACACTCTCTACCATCGCATAAGGAGTCGGTGCCGATGACCAACGACGTAAGCCAGTGGTTGACTGAGATTAAGACGTTGCGGCAGCAATTGGCAGATGCTCAGCAGGAGCGCGAGCAGGCGTATACCAGCGCGGCTAATTGGCAACGGCTGTATGAAACGGAAGCGCAACAACGACGACAAGAAGCGGCACGGACACGGCAAACGATCGCCGACCTGAAGCAAGAACTCCAGCAGCTTAAAGGGACGTCGCCGCTAGAGGGAGGCATCCTGTCTGACGCAGTGACCATTCGCACCGAAGTGGAAAAGCTGCAAACGGTTGCAGCGCTTCAACAAAAGCTGCTTGAGGCATTGACAGAGCGCGATCGCTTAGCACAAGCGCTCAAGCTAGAGCAAGCAAACCATGCGCAAACTCGCCAGGGTTTGACCACAGCATTGGGGGACGCGATCGATATGCTCTCAAAAGAGAAAGGCTAAAGTATGAAAGCTAAAGGCTAAATTTTTATCCTTTATACTTCATCCGTTATCCTTTCTGATATGAGCACCAGTCGCTCCAGCTTCCGGCGTAGAGTTTGCCCGTTTGAATGCCTGCTAACTCTAGAGACAGCAAGTTCACGCAAGCCGTCACGCCAGAGCCGCAGTACACCATTAGCTCTCTTGCCGTTTCGAGGTCGTGCCATCGTTGACGCTGTACCTCGACTGGAAGCAGATAGCCATTGGCATCTGTCACTGTTTGCCAGGGATAATTGACGGCTCCGGGAATGTGACCCGCGATCGGGTCAATGGGTTCGTGTTCACCCCGATAACGTTCTGGTTCACGAGAATCGACCAGCACCACTCCAGGTTCAGCTTTGCGTGCGTTGACGGTGGCAATATCGACCACCAAATCTGAGCGCAATTGCGGCACAAAGGCTCCAACTTTTGGTGTGGGAACCGCTTGTGTTACAGGATAGCCTGCTGCCTGCCAACCTGTGAAACCGCCATCAAGGACAGCAACGCGATCGTGCCCCAGATAACGTAAGAGCCACCATAACCGCGACGCAAACGCCAACCGTGAATCGTCATAAGCCACCACTAGCGTTTGGGCCTCTGGTGTTGAATGAACGCCCATCGCTGAAAGCTTACTGGACAGTTGGGCAATATCTGGCAACGGATGCCGTCCGCCATGCTCACCAACGGGGCTAGACAGATCTTGGTTCAAGTCTAGGTAAACGGCTCCTGGGATATGGCCTGCCTGATACTGCTCACACCCTAAAGCTGGCTGCATGAGAGAGAAGCGACAGTCGGCGATCGCGACGTTTGGATCATCAAGATGCGCAACAAGCCATGCCGCAGACACAACCGGAGTACTCATAAGTACATCATTTGAAGGTTAAACTCTAAACTTTAGACCCAAGCTTGAGGCTGTTCAAGCGTGTGCTTTAAATGAAGTAACGCTTTCTTTCTGTGTTCATATGTCGTGCCGTACGGTATGAACTGCAAGACTCCGCTATTCTTTAGACAGATCTATTTTTTAGACCGATCTGTTCTTTAGAGAGATATTTTAGCTGCATCACTAAAGGCAAATGCTGTGAAGTCATTGGTTCGGCTTGGGATTGTACTGGCGATCGTTGTCTTTGGGTTGATCACCTATTGCAGCAATACTTCTGGGAACCTTTTGACGGGCGAAAATCAGCATGTAGAGCTTTCAGCGAAGCAAGAGATTTTTTTAGGGCGGCGGGCAAAACGCCTGATGGCGGCTCGGTATGGCGGGTTTCATCCCGATACGCTGCTACAGCAGTACGTAAGTCAGGTTGGTCAGCAGGTCGTTGAGCGATCGTCCGCCTCCAAAGCCTCCTATCCCTTTGAGTTTCACCTGCTGCAAGATGCTCGAACGATCAATGCAGTGGCACTGCCAGGTGGCCAGGTTTTCTTAACCGTGGCGCTGCTCAAACGGCTGACTTCAGAAGCGCAACTGGCAGCGGTACTAGGGCATGAAGTGGGGCATGTCGTTGCCCGTCATGGGGCAGAGCATTTGGCGAAACAGTCCTTCAGCCCCGTCTTAGGCACTGCCATTGATGCCGCCGCAAAGGCAAGTGCTAAAAGCGATCAACAGGAAGAAGCCCTTAAGCAGGCGATCGATCAATTAGTGAGCCTTCGCTACGGACGCAACGACGAATTGGAGAGCGATCGCTTGGGCTTACGCTTTATGACCGAAGCTGGCTACGATCCCCAGGGCATCGTGCAATTGATGCAAATGCTTGGAGCCACACGTCAAGGTAGTCAGCCGATCGCCTTTTTTAGTACCCACCCCAGCCCCGATAACCGCGTCAAACGCCTCCAAACACTCATCACCCAAACCTATCCTCAAGGCGCTCCTCGCGGCTTAAAAGACAACCGCGAAACCTTTGCCCAAATTGTGCAAACGAGGCTGTGAGGAGAGGGCGGAGGATAGGGGAGCGGAGGGGGCGGAGGGAGCAGAGGGAGCTTTGAGGTGCATAGGTACTTTGAGCGCGTCTTCGTTTTGCTTAGAGGCCGGAGGACTTATACATCTAGTTGTCAAAAAGTCTTGTGTTTAACCCGCCAACCTTCCTCTGCTTCCCTTGCCTTCCCCTGCCTCCTCTGCTTCCCTTGCCTTCCTCTGCTTCCCCTGACTCCCCTCCTTCCACACTCCGATCGCCAAAAGCTATCGTAGGAGCATGAGGAATTTTCAACAAAATCGACTGAGACAGCGCTGGCAGAGTTTACGGCAGTCGTTGTCGATGTATCAATATTGCGGACGAGCGATCGCGTTAGTGTGGACAACCAATCGCGCGCTTACCATTGCTCTAATCGTGCTGACTTTGATTGCGGGCTTGCTGCCGGGGGCAATTGCCTACGTAGGCAAGCTGATTGTGGATGGGGTGGTGCATGCGGCACGATCGAGCTTGGCGAGCGATCGCTGGCACACCCTGATGTTCTTAGGCATTGAGGCAGGGCTAATTGCGCTACAGGCAGGCTGTAAGCAAGGCTTGGCGTTGTGTCAGTCGTTGCTACGTGCGTTGTTGGGGCACAAGGTCAACGTACTGATTTTAGAAAAAGCGCTCACCCTCGATATTTCGCATTTTGAGGATTCAGAGTTTTACGACAAAATGGCGCGGGCACGGCGAGAAGCCTCCAGTCGTCCGCTGAGTTTGGTGGGTCGTACCTTTGGGTTAGTGCAGGATACGCTTTCACTGCTGACCTACGGCGGCTTACTGCTGCACTTTTCGGCATGGGCGGTACTGGTGCTGATGGTCGCTGCAATTCCCGCCTTCATTGCCGAGACGCGCTTTGCGGGAGAAGCCTTCCGCCTCTTCCGCTGGCGTGCTCCTGAAACGCGGCAGCAAAACTACCTGGAATGGTTGCTTTCAAACGATACAGCGGCAATGGAGGTCAAGCTGTATCAACTGGGGCCCATGCTGTTGCGCCGCTACCGTGCCATCTTCCGAGAGCTTTACGGTGAAGATCGGAATTTGACGATTCGGCGCGGTCTCTGGAGCTACTTTTTGGGACTTCTGAGCACCCTTGCCTTTTATGCGGCTTATGTGTGGATTGTGGTGGAGGCGATCGCAGGCACCATTTCCCTGGGCGACTTGACCATGTATCTGGTGGTGTTTCGGCAAGGGCAGGCAACGTTTGCGTCTGTGCTGAGCGCGATCGGCGGCATGTACGAGGACAGTCTCTACCTTTCAAACCTCTACGAATATCTGGAACAACCTATCCCTAAAGCGATCGGGCATGCCACATGGGGATTATTACCCGGCGATGGGCTACGCTTTGAGAACGTTAGTTTTGGCTATCCCGGTAGCGCTCAGCCTGCTCTGCAAGATATCTCGCTGCATTTGAAACCGGGCGAAAAGCTGGCGATCGTCGGTGAAAACGGCTCCGGCAAAACGACTCTCATCAAACTCTTGACCCGACTGTATACCCCCGACAGTGGACGCATTCTGCTGGACGGGCTAGATCTGCGTGAGTGGGATCGAGATGCACTCCAGCAACGCATTGGCGTGATTTTTCAAAACTTTGTGCGCTACCAATTTACGGTGGGCGAAAACATTGGCGCAGGGGATGTCGCCTACATGGAGGATGAAGCCCGCTGGCATGATGCCGCCCACAAAGGAACTGCCCAGCCCTTCATTGAAACCTTGCCTGATAGCTATCACACCCAGCTTGGACGCTGGTTTAAGAGTGGTCGTGAGCTATCAGGCGGTCAGTGGCAAAAGATTGCCCTTTCCCGTGCTTTTATGCGATCGCAGGCCGATATTTTGGTGCTGGATGAACCCACATCCGCAATGGACGCCGAAGCCGAAGTCCGCATCTTCGACCACTTTCGCGCCATGACGCAAACCCAGATGGCCATTCTCATTTCTCACCGCTTCTCCACCGTACGAATGGCAGACCAGATCATGGTGCTTCAGGAAGGGCAAATTGTGGAACAGGGCACCCATGAAGCCCTGGTGCGATCGGGCGGACGGTATGCCCAACTGTTTTCGCTGCAAGCCGCAGGGTATCGGTAAAGAGGGGAGGCAGAGGAGGCAGGGGAGGCAAGGGAAGCAGGAGAGGCAGGGGATGCAGAGGAAGTCTGAATGCAAGACGCCTAAAAATCTAGTGCGTTAGCTTCTGACATGCTCACAAGAGGACGTTGTTCTTTTAGCGCTAGTACAAATCAAAGCTCCCTCCGCTTCCCCTGCTCCCTCCGCCTTCACTCTCCCACCGCTCCATACCGCGCTACCAGCTTTCCTTCTTGCATTCCGCTGGTCAGCCATGCCCACATCTGATCCCCAAAGCAGAAGTGCCACCATTCGTTGGGGTGTTGTTGAAAGCCAGCAGCAAGCATGGTCGATCGCAGTAGTTGTCGGTGCTGATGAAAGAGGCGATCGCGCGGATTATCACCTGCAGCAAAGTGATCTGGGTAGGAACGCGGTGAGATTTCATCGATGGGAGAACCCATGTCGATCGCCTGACCCGTCTCATCCACCAGCGTGATGTCCACTGCGCCGCCTGTACTGTGGGGTGGAGGTGTGGCAGGATTGAGGCTTGGTGCAGCCCAAAATTCGTAGACTAGTTGCAAAAGCGTTTCGCGCTGCGATGCAGTGAGATGCTCGACCTGTAAGCCTTTTGCCTGAGCAACCTCTTGCAGCGTGTAATCCACCATGAATTGCTGGACAGTAATCGGGCGATAGGCATCAAACACCTGAATCTGCCAACCTGGATGCTCCTTCTGCAAACGCGTTTGAGCGTCTAGCAGGTGGTTGAGTACACCTTCTCGCAGGTAGAACGGCGACTTATTGCCGTAGGGTGCGCCCAAATGTTCGTAGGGGTGGGGTGCCACCAATGCAAAATGTGTGTCAGGAATGGGTAACAACGGCTCACCACACTCGACGATCGCAATGGCTTGGTACGGTTTCATCAGTTAAGGTTTGTCGCCTTCCAAAGGTTCGGACTGATTCTTTAACGGCACTGGATCATAACCACCGGGATGGAACGGATGACAGCGGCAAATCCGTTTTGTGGCTAACCAACTGCCTTGCAAAACCCCAAAGCGATCAACCGCTTCCAGCGCGTATTCCGAACACGTTGGCTGAAACCGACACGCTGGCGGCAACCACGGCGAAAGAAACATCTTGTAACCGCGAATCAATCCTATCAGTAAGCGTTTCATACTGTCAGTTTATCGCGGTGAAAGCAAAGAAGCAGGAGAGGTAATAAGACGCTCTGCTTCTGAGTTGTCCATCCCCAACTAGCCTTCTGGTTTCAACAGCCAGAAACCGCTGTAGGTCATGCCAGAGTCGTCAGGCTGCACCAGCAAGAAGTGAAGTCCCTGGCTCAGTTGTTTGCGATGCTCAAACTCTTTGCCAGCAGTAGCGACTTCAGCATCCTCGAAGGTGGTGAGAATCCAGCGATCGACCAGGCCAGCCTCCAGAATCAACCCATCGGGCGCGCCAGGAATGTAGCTCAGTGAGACGGGTTGCGCCTGTTGGAGCCAGAGCGCCAAGCGCATTGCCTGCCTGCCGCCATCGATGACAACGCCAGGGATGAGCGTTGTGGATGCTAAACCCAGGTTGAGTGGTAGCAGGGAAGCAGGCAAATCGAGAATGGGGATCATGCGATCGCTAAATGCCTCGACCAGATCCGCAGTAGGCAAGGCCGCAAACCGCCAGCGATCGCCCCACAGCTTTTCAGATAGAGGCACGGGTGGCAGTTTATCCAGGGCGAGTGGTTGATAGGGCTGCCCTGTATAGCCTGCCTGCTTAGGATATTGACTCGCTTTTTCTTCTAGCCAGCGTTTCAGCGTTGGTGTTCGTCGAGTGGCTTCAATGCGAATTCCCAACTGCTTCCCAACGGTTTCTAAGAGATTGAGGGTTTGAGGTCGAAAGACATGGATGCGATCCGGGCGTGGTTGCCCTGCATCCATCAGTTGTTGCAATTGAACAAGCAACCAGTCAGCCTTCGCTTCAGCCTGTGGGCAAACCGCCACAAACCGAAAATCCCCTACAGGATCACAAACCAGCAGTTCCCAAAGCGGGTTGGCAGCTTCATCCTGTAGGGGACGACGGTAAAAATCAAGTTCCCAAACCTGTGTCACAGTTTTTAGTTTTTAGTTGTTGGTTTTTAGAAGACTCTAACAACTAAAAACCAACAACCAACAACTTTTTAAGATGGAACGCTTGCCAGACTGCGACCGACTTCAGACACTGCACCAGGGGCATAGACCTGGGTGACGTAATCGGCAATCATGCGATGGGTATTGAAGGCAGGCGAATTGGTCTTGATAGATGCCTTCATCATTTTGACCCAACCGTGAGGAACGCCATGTTCATCCTGGTCGTAGTAAAGCGGCACGATTTCGTCTTGCAGGAGCGCGTAAAGCGCTTGCGAGTCGATGTCGTCCTGGAGTTTCTGGTCGCTGGTGTGGGCATCTTTGCCGATCGCCCAACCGTTTAACCCCTTGCCATTGGCATCCGCTTGATAGCCTTCACACCACCAGCCATCCAGCACGCTACAGTTTAGCCCGCCGTTAAAGCAGACTTTCTGACCGCTGGTGCCAGACGCTTCCAGGGGACGACGGGGATTGTTCAACCACACATCCACACCCTGTACGAGTTTCCGCGCGGTGTGCATGTCGTAGTCTTCGATGAACGCCACGCGGTTCCAGATGCCAGGTTGCTTGCACCATTCCATCAGGCGCTGAATGATGCGCTTGCCTTCTTCGTCGGCAGGGTGTGCCTTGCCAGAAAAGATAATTTGCACTGGACGATCGGTGCTGGAGAAAATTTCCAACGCGCGATCGGCATCCCGCAGCAGAAGATCACCTCGCTTGTAAGGACTAAAGCGACGGGCAAAGCCGATCGTCAAAATCGTTGGATCAAGCACATGGTCGGCAGCTTGAATAGTGTCCCAGTGTTCGCCACGACCTTCCCGCGCTTTTTTCAACTTGGAGCGGGTATGGGCTACCAGACGTTCTTTCAGCGTTTGGTGCCGTTGCCAGAGTTCTGCATCGGGGATCTGATCGACCTTCGCCCAAACGTCGGGATCAACGGCTTTGGTTTCCCAGTCTTCGCCCAGATATTGGTTGTACAAATCGCCAATAAGCGCCGCCGTCCAGGTAGACGCATGAACCCCATTGGTGATGTAGCCGATCGGCACCTTGTCTTCCGATCGCTCTGGATACAGCACTGTCCACATCTGACGCGAGACATGCCCGTGGAGTTCGCTCACGCCGTTGGCAGCACGGCACAGGCGCAAGGCTAGCGGGGTCATGCCAAAGGGTTCCCAGGGATCACCCAGACGACGCGCACCCAGTGCAAGAAATTGCTCACGGGATAGTCCCAACTGGGGCCAGTAGCTGGCGAAGAAGGAATCCATCAGATCGGCCGAGAATACGTCATGTCCAGCCGGGACAGGTGTATGGGTAGTGAATACACAGCGCTTGCGAACGTCTGCCTCAATGTCGTAGAAGGACTTGCTGGTGCGTTGAATCTCCAGCCGGGAGACTTCCAGTAGACAGAATGCGGCGTGACCTTCGTTCAGGTGATACACGCCTGGTTCAATACCCAACGCCTGAAGTGCCCGTACACCGCCGATTCCCAGAATCACTTCCTGAGCAATGCGGGTTTCCTGGTTGCCACCGTAGAGATGCCCAGTGAGCCAACGATCGATGGAGTCATTATCCTCCCGGTTCGTATCCAGCAGGTACAGGTCAACCCGTCCCACCCGCACGCGCCAAATTTGCACTTTGACTACACGGTTCCGAACCTGTAGCTCAACAGTAATGGCATCCCCGTGCTCATTCTTCATGAGTTCTAAGGGCAGGCGATCGAACTCATTGTCAATGTAATAATCTTCTTGCCAGCTTGCCTGGTTCAATCGCTGGTGAAAGTACCCCTGGCGATAAAGCAACCCGATCGCGACTAAGGGCACACCAAGGTCAGAAGCTGACTTGAGGTGATCTCCCGCCAGAATGCCCAAACCGCCCGAATATACCTGAAGCGATTCGTGCAAGCCAAACTCAGCGCAGAAGTAGGCAACAGGATGTTCTTTAGAAATCTGGGGTGCAATGCGGCTTGCCCAGGTGTTATCAGCCGCCATATAGCGATCAAATTTCTCAACGACCACGTTCAGTCGCTTGATGTACTGGGGATCGATCGCGAGTTGCGTCAGGCGATCGTAGCTGATGGCTTCGAGCAAGACGACGGGGTTATGTCCGCAGCGCTCCCATTCATCCGGGTTCAGCGTTTCAAACAATGAAACCTGGTCAGCCGTCCAACACCACCAGTAGTTATAAGCGAGGTCTGCTAGACGTTTGAGCGAGTGCGGTAACTTGGCACTCAAACGAGCAGCCGGGGTTGTAGCAATGGAATCTACCATAAATTAATGTCAGTTCTGAAAGTGGTTAAATCTGAAGCGGCCAAGGACAGGAACTTCGTTCAGTGTGATCGTTCGTGCGGGTGGTTGAGCGTTTTTGGCGGTGGTTTATCAATGGGGCAACCTGACCCATGCGTTTTACTCAACCAATTGGGAAACACAGCCTATTTACCAGTGCTCGATAATTCTGCCTCTGGTGTGGCATTCACGGGCGATGAAATACCTGTAGTAACACACGAATTCTATGTAGTACGTTAGTTTACCGTGTCAGGGCAGATTGTATTGATAGCGTTTTTTCACGCCAAGGTAGCGTTTTTTCACATTATTTGAAGTTTTAAAGCGATCGTGGCCCTCCTGCACCAACCGTGGAGATTGTTGGCTCCATGCGCAGGGACGATCTTTTGACTTAGTGCACGCCCTGATTAGAGATGATTGAAGGCAACTAATCAAACAAGAACGTAGATGCCGTTCCATAGAGCTATGTATATAGCTCATATATGAGAACAAAAATGATAAAAATAGCTAATGAGTAAGTTTACCTAACAAAACTTTACAGAAAGCGATCGCAGCACCAATAATAGAGGTGTAGCAAGTTACAGAAACCCAAACGTCATTCGACAGGGAGGCAGGAATGGTAGCACTCACCGAACGAGTTCAGCGATTGACCCTGGAAACCGTTGCGCTGGCACATCCTGATGGCACCAGCGAGACGGATACCACTGCCATCCGCTGCCTCGACTGGGATCGGGAACGGTTTGACATTGAATTTGCGCTCAACAACGGCACGACCTATAACTCCTTTCTCATTCGCGGTGAGAAGGTCGCCCTGGTCGATACCTCCCATGAAAAATTTCGCAAGCTTTATCTGGATACCCTCAAAGGGCTGATTGATCCCGCCGAGATTGACTACCTGGTGATTAGCCATACAGAACCGGATCACAGTGGTCTGGTGGCAGATATTCTCAAGTTGGCTCCCCACATTACGGTAGTAGGTGCAAAGGTCGCCATCCAGTTTCTAGAAGATCTGGTGCATCAGCCGTTTGAGCGCAAGCTGGTAAAAAATGGCGATCGATTGGATCTCGGCAATGGTCACATGCTGGAATTTGTGTCTGCGCCGAACCTGCACTGGCCTGACACAATCTTTACCTATGACCACAAATCGCAGATTTTATTTACCTGCGATGCGTTTGGAATGCACTATTGCGACGATTCCACCTTCGATGAAGACCTGGAACTCATTGAGCACGACTTTCGCTACTACTACGACTGCTTGATGGGGCCCAACGCTCGATCGGTGCTGTCTGCCCTCAAGCGCATGGGCGATCTACCGGGTATCGTGACGATCGCCACTGGACATGGTCCTCTATTGCAGTACAACCTGGAAGAACTGGTAGGACGCTACCGCACCTGGAGTCAGGAGCAGGCGAAAGCGGTCAAGACGGTCGGGTTGTTTTACGTCTCAGAGTATGGCGACGGTGAACGGCTGGCTCACGCGATCGCGCAGGGCATCCTCAAAACGGGCGTTGCGGTTGAACAAATGGATCTCCGTACCGCAGAACCCCACGAAATTCGAGAGTTGGTTACGTTGGCGGCTGGTGTAGTCATTGCCATGCCTCCCCAAGCAGGTGACTTCGCCTCTACAGCCAAAGCCGCGTTGGGAACGATTCTGGCTGCAACACATGCCAAGCAGTCATTTGGTTTGTTTGAAAGCGGTGGCGGTGAAGATGAATCCGTTCACCTCCTGCGCAACAAGCTGCAAGATGTGGGTTTATCCGAAGCCTTTCCACCCATTCTGGTGAAAGAACCTCCTACAGAAGCAACGTATCAACTCTGCGATGAAGCGGGTACTGACCTGGGACAATGGCTCACCCGCGATCGCACCATTAAGCAAATGAAGTCTCTGGATGGCGACCTGGACAAGGCACTTGGTCGGTTGAGCGGTGGGCTTTACATTATTACGGCTCAAAAGGGTAATGCTTCCAGCGCTATGCTGGCCTCCTGGGTGGCTCAAGCCAGCATCGAGCCGTTGGGAATCACCATCGCGGTCGCTAAGGATCGGGCGATCGAATCCTTTATGCACGTTGGTGATCGCTTTGTCCTCAATGTGCTTGAAGAGGGCAACTATCAGCCTCTGATGCGGCACTTTTTGAAGCGGTTTGCTCCCGGTGCCGATCGTTTTGTTGGGGTTAAAACCTACCCCGCGAATAACGGTTCTCCCATCCTGGCAGAAGCTTTGGCCTATCTAGAATGCGAAGTGACTAGCCGTATGGAGTGCAGCGACCACTGGATTGTTTACAGCACCGTGGACGCTGGACGGGTCTCGAATCAAGACGGCTTGACTGCGATCCACCATCGGAAGGTTGGAAACCATTATTAACGGATGGTTTTTAGCTTCTTATCATTAGAAGATTAAACGGGGCAGAGAGTGGGGAGTTAGAGACAGGAAGAGTAGAGAAACTCACTGAAACCTGCAACCCTCAAAACTCTCTTCCTTGCCCATTGTCTCTACTGCAATGTGGAAGCACGCTACACTCCTCACCCCTCACCCGTATGACTTCCTCTAACCCTTTCTTAAAATCGCTGGCTAACTTTTTCAAGTTTGCGCCCTCACCGGATGCGTTACGGGAGACTGATGTTCACGGAGCGATCGCCGATGAAGACTTTGACGCAGCTGTTGAGCCCGAAGTTGAAGAAGCGACGAGTCAACCTGTTGCGCCTGCCCAAACGAGACCACGCGACGTGCAGGTAGCGCAGATCGGCGATGGAACTATGGTGCTACGATCGCGCACCTGGGATCGATTGAAGTTTGAGGTGGAGTACGGACGGCAGAAGGGCACAACAGCCAATGCCTATTTGCTTCAAGCCGATAAGACCGCGTTGCTCGATCCTCCCGGTGAATCGTTTACAGAGATCTTTCTGGCAGAGCTACAACAGCATGTTGATCTCTCCACGCTGGATTATGTGATTCTCGGCCATGTGAACCCAAATCGCATGGTGACGCTCCGAAAGCTTTTAGCACTGGCACCAAAGGCAACGGTCATTTGCTCGAAACCAGCCGCGATCGCCCTTCGAGCCGTTTTGGCAGAATCAGAGGCGCAGATCAAGCCGATTCGCGGCGATGAAGCGCTGGATTTGGGGCAGGGTCATGAGCTACGGTTTGTGTTTGTGCCCACCCCCCGCTGGCCTGATGCGCTTGGCACGTATGACCCTGCTACCCGCATTCTGTTTACCGACAAGTTCTTTGGTGCTCATCTCTGTGATGAAGCAGTCCTGGATGAAAACTGGAAACAACTGGATGCTGATCGACATTATTATTTTGACTGTTTGCATGCCGCTCAAACTCGCCAGGTTGAAGCCGCGCTGGATAAATTTGCGACCTTTGCCAAAGTCAAGCTCTATGCGCCGGGTCACGGTCCGATGGTGCGCTATAGCACTAGCCGTCTGACCTACGATTACCGCGAGTGGAGCCAGCAGCAGCACACAAAGGATTTAACCGTGGCTCTGCTGTATGCGTCTGCCTACGGCAACACAGCAACGATCGGTCAGGCGATCGCCAAAGGCATTACCCAAACAGGGGTTAACGTGGAGTGCGTTAACTGCGAATTTACCGACACGGCTGAGCTGACCCGCATCATCGAAGCCTGCGATGGTTTTATCATTGGTTCGCCGACGCTCGGTGGGCATGCACCAACGCAGATCCAGACAGCACTCGGCATCATTCTGTCTACGGCTCCAAGAACGCTATTAGCAGGTGTATTTGGCTCCTACGGCTGGAGTGGCGAAGCCGTTGATCAGCTTGAGGAAAAGCTGAAAGACTCTGGCTATCGGTTAGGCTTTGACACGTTGCGGATTAAGTTCAAGCCGACCGAAGAGACATTACAGCAATGTGAAGCGGCTGGAATGGAGTTTGCCCAAAGTCTGCGGAAAGACAAACGGATCCGTGCGCCGTATCAAAACGTTGCCGAAGTTCAAACGGATCGTACGGGGCAAGCAGTTGGCCGCGTAACCGGGTCGCTCTGCGTGCTTACAGTGCAGAAAGACGATAGTCGCTTAGGCATACTCACATCCTGGGTGTCGCAGGCCAGCTTTAACCCGCCCGGACTCACCATTGCGATCGCCAAAGACCAGACGGGTGAACTGTTAGCTCATACAGGTGAACCGTTTGTTCTCAACGTCCTCAAGCAGGGCAAAAACCTGCGACGATACTTTCTCAAACCGCCCAGTCCTGGAGAAGACCCCTTTGCGGCGATCGCAACTGAACCTGCTGCCAATGGTTGCCCAATCCTGACCGATGCCCTTGCCTATCTAGAATGCACTGTTCAGAACCGGATGGAGTGTGGCGATCATTGGCTCCTGTATGCTGTCGTTGAGCACGGTAAAGTGCTGGATTCAGCAGGCGCAACGGCTATCAATTATCGCAAGTCAGCCCTTCAGCAGTAACCAATGCAAGCCCTCGAGCCCGCAAAAGTTTGACCAGTCATGTGTACATTCATTCCTTACAGGTGCCTATTGACTCAAGAACTTCATCAAAAATCACCCGAATGGTTGACATTTGCGTGATGTGTGGCGTCTTCCCTCGTTTTACTGTAGGACAAGCAGCACTGAGAAGATGGTCAATGAAGTGGAAAATTGGGCAAAGAGTGGTGTGCGATCGCCTGGGACATCACTTAACAGATTGCCAGATTCGTCATATCGATATCCACGAGAGTATTATTATTTTTTGCCCTACCACAAATACAGTTGTTTGTGGACAGCGCGAAAACCTGGAGCGGTTTGGCTGGCGCGTGCAATCATCGGCCAACGCACTCAAGTAAGCTAACCCGTCTGGCTTGTTCCAACCAGTGTTGATCTAAGCGACACCACGCTCTGTTTGAGTAGCGACTAAGCAATATATCTAAAGCCAGGAGGTGACTGATTCCTAACAACTGAGTCACCTCCTGGCTTAATGATGCTATCGGCGTTATCGACGATCGACCTGAGGCCGCATTCGCGTTTGGCTAGATTTCCGCTACAGCACGTTCGATCAAACGACGAGCCAGGGTTTGAATGCCCGTATGAGTGTAGTAGTTCACCGAAATATCCAGAAACGCGCCTACATAGTCCAGCTTGTCTTTTGACACCTCGACAAACTTTGTGAGGTTGTCCAGCACATTGTCTTGAGTCAAATTGCGAGATGACACAAAATCACTCATCCAACCCTTCACGGAATCGAAGCTCTGGTTGATGAAACCCAACTTTCCGGCGGCGTCACCACCGGGAATCAGGTCACTCACACCTTTAAAGGTCTGGTTATGCTCCAACTCTTGCGGGGAGGTGCTTTGAATGGTTGACAGCCCTTTGAGGATAAAGTCGGGGCCCAGGGGAATCAACCCATCGAAACAAACCAACGCCGCCATCCGCATCAGTGATTCGCCGCCGTAGTCGCCCAGTGCGGCTAAAAAGTCGCCAATACTGTCGCCTGGAATGCCGTTAATTTGGCAAAAGGCAACAAGCTCAACGACCAATTTGACGGTCAAGTCAATACTCTGCGCTTTCTCCGGTTTAGGGGTGAGGTTGCCTAAGAAGCCCAAAAAGGAAATGTCTTGGCCCACTTTATTTGCCATGGCAGCGGCTCCCAAAGCGCCAGAAGCGCTATCTACCGTCTGGTAGAGCCACAATGCACGCTGATAGCCCTGAGATTTGTCGTTAAACAGGTAGACAGCTCGTTCACCAATTTGTTGAATCAACGCTTCATCCGTCTCGCCTGTAACCTCTCGAATCGTATTGGTAAAGCCAGTAAGATTTTGCCATTGACCCGGCACAGCAAAATCGAGCGATCGCAATGCCATAACCGTAATGCCACCAGTGGGTAGCTCATCGACCAATTCAAAAATGGACTTGCTCATAAGTTGAAGGTAGGATTAATCGCAAAACAGAGCGGTACTTGAAGTCGATTGTCGTTATTTTTTTAATTTCGATAGCCCAGCGAGATCAAACCGTTGAATCCAGGCCTGTCGATCGGCTTTGGCAAAGGCTGGACTACGTGATAGAACTTTCACCTGATAACGATCGGCAACGAGAACGGCTGTTTGAGTGGTTCCCACATCGACGGCTGGATAGCCTGCAATTTTGGTGGTACTCTTTTCAAACTTCTTGGTCGCGCTGACCCCACCTGTAACATCAGCCGCCGCGTCTGAAATTGCCAGCATCGCCACGTCTTTGCCATCCTTCTTGAGTTTTGCTTCTGCAAAGCCCTTTTTCTCTTGCGTAAAGACCCGTTCGTAACCGTCACCGGGTTTAGGGAAAAACTTGTTGAAACTGCTGCCTTGTGTTGCATCTTTAGCAACCGCAGGCTGCGCTCCTTTTTGAGTACTTTCTTGCTGTGCTTGCGCGAATGGTGAAGTCTCTTTAGCTGTGCAGCCTGTCACTAACAGCAATATGCTTAGCACAAGCGGCGTGATCGTCTTGCGCCAGTTAAAAACGGTCATGCGACTCTCCTTGGTTGTGCGATGAATGAAGTCGAACGCTATCAAGTTTATAGGCATTTGGCTTCAGATCGAGTCTAGAGCCAAAGTTGCTCGAAGGCTTGTTTGTCGGCTTCAGTGGGAACCTATGCAGAGCTCCCTATCATCCATCAAGATTAGCGCGTTCTTTCCAGACAGCCCTCGAAAGCAGTTTTTCTTCAAACTCGACTGAAATAGTCCGTAAGCACTCGATCGAGCCGTAATGCGATCAAGCCTTCACTGCGGTCGCTAGGTTTACAGTCGTGCTGCCTGAGCCTCGAAAACCCAAAGCTAAAATTTTTGCTCACTCGTTGGCGACTGACGATTGACTCGCCTAAGCGCTGGTTATTTTCCCTTCGATCCCCGGTAAATCCGCTCTGCTTGTTCCGGTGAGAGCCAAAATTCTGCGGCTAATTCTTGTACTCCTGGATCTTGAATACTCGCGTTCCCCCCATTCGGTTGACTGCGCGCATGAGGTTGCTCCCGCTGCTTGATGAGCTGATGGGGTTGCTCCTGCTTAATGGGGTCACTGTTGAAGCGTTGCGGCATTTCACAGGCAACGGGTGATGGCAGTCTGCCTGTTACAGGCATGGATGCATCATGCTCGTCACTAAAAACTTGGGGAAGAGGCACATAGGTATGGTCAGACGCATCGTAGGCCAGGACTTCCCCCGTTTCAATCTGGTAAACCCAGCCGTAAATCTTCAGCCGCCCCTGGTATAGCCGCGAGTGAATGACAGGGTAGGTTTGGAGGTTTTCAATCTGCGTCAAGACGTTTTCGGCGATCGTAATCTCTAGCAGTTCTTCACCCTCGTACTCCTCATAGTTCTCTTTAATTAATCGACGTGTTGCCTCTGCGTGCCGTAGCCAATCATAGACAAGCGGCATTTCTTCTTCTAATTTCCCCAGTTGCAGCAACCCCTTCATCGCGCCGCAGTGGGAGTGCCCGCACACCACAATCTGCTCAACGTCAAGCGCATGAATGGCATACTCTACGGCTGCCCCTTCACCACCATTGGTGGCACCGTAGGGTGGAATAATGTTGCCAGCGTTGCGGATGACAAACAATTCACCTGGCTGTGCCTGCGTAATTAAGGTGGGATCAATGCGGGAGTCTGAACAAGCGATAAAGAGCACTCTTGGCTTTTGCTTATGAGAAAGCTGTTCAAACAACTCCCGATGGGTTGAGAAGTAGTTCGCGCGAAATTCTCGTAATCCTCTAACTAATTTCTTCATTGCGTAAGACTCCACTCCTTTGGAGTTGTTGGCTGCGATCGAGCCTGCGTTCTCCTGATCTTCGCTCAAATCACGGCGCTTGAGGTGAAATGGTACAAAACCTTCAACTTGTGCCATTGGCACGCTAATGTACCATACCGCTACTATTCAGAGATTAAAAGCGATTTGCTCTTAAAGTGAAGGTTTTCAGTTTAGCCTTTGTTACTACGGTTGCTGCCGATGGCGTGAAACCCTGATAGGGTGTCAAGAGAACTGACTAGACGAAGGACGCAATCCTGAAGGATTCACATTTGGGCATGAAGAAGGAGCATTCGTTTCGTGGAACCGCCTGCATGGAATGGACATACGATCGCAGAAGCCGCCATCAGTGGTCAAACGGTACACCCCTGGGATACGGGAAGCGCTGTTGCTGAGCTACAGGAGTTATTAGTCGCCCACGGCTTTACCAAAATCAGAGTTGATGGCAACTTTGGCTACATTACAGAAGCGGCTGTCAAAACCTTCCAACGGCAGCGAGGGTTACGTATTGACGGCTGCGTTGGCCCGAAAACATGGGCTGCGCTGAAAACATCCCTTCAGCCCGGTGCTCGACTGCTTAGACGAGGGCACACCGGGACTGATGTAGCAGAATTGCAGGGATTGTTACGCATTAACGGTTATACGGTCGCTCGCAACGGCATTTTCTGCCCCACAACGCACGCCGCCGTCACTGACTTTCAACAGCAACATAAGCTGAGAAACGATGGCATGGTCGATTCAGTCACTTGGGCAATTTTGCGCGGGCATCCGCTCTCAAGCACCCATCGTCCGCAACGACGCTGGTTTTGGGACTATCGAAAATGGTGGTAGCTGATTATGGTAGAGCTGGTCATGGTGCTTGCTGGAGAGGCAGATGCGATTAGATGCTGGATGTGAACTGTTGTTTGAGGCGGGTGAACCAACGCCACTCATTCTGATGCTACGCCCGCGTAGTGGGGCAGGGCAGTGGGTTGTCCGTGAGGAATATGCGTTAGAACCCAGTACTCAAGTCATTGAATACACCGACAGCTATGGCAACCTGTGCCAACGGTTAGTTACGCCCAAAGGCACGTTTCGTGTTCGCACAACGGCTTGTGTTGAAACGGCTGATGCGATCGACCTGGAACCAGAAGCGCCCTACGTGCCCGTACAACATCTGCCGGAAAATGTGCTGCAATTTTTGTTGCCCAGCCGCTATTGTGAGGCCGATCGCCTCGGTGAGCTAGCAAACGAAATCGTGGGCGATCGCCCACCTGGCTATGCCCAGGTAGAAGCGATCCGCCAATGGATTCAAACTCAGGTGAAATATCAGTACGGCACCAGCGATGCATCAACCTCAGCGGTTGATACCGCTAAAACGCGGATTGGGGTCTGTCGCGATTTTGCCCATTTAGGAATCGCGCTTTGCCGTAGCTACAGTATTCCGGCGCGAATGGTGGTTGGCTACTTGTACCAACTTGATCCAATGGATCTACACGCCTGGTTTGAAGCATATCTGGGCGATCGCGGCAGCACGACTGAAGGACGCTGGTTTACCTTTGATGCGACACAGCCAGAACCGCGTGGCAACCGCATTGCGATCGCCTATGGACGAGATGCCACCGACGTTGCTTTGGCAACCCAATATGGACCACTCACCCTCAACGAAATGCACGTCTGGGTAGAAGCGGCTAAAGCCTAAGAACCTCAATTTTGCAGAACAAGCCGCTTCTGTAATCAGCGGTTGCCTCAAACAGTGAAGCCAACCGCTGAAGATCTTTAGGCCGTAACGACGCCGATCGGACAAGCGACATTCGTCCCGCCTAGCCCACAATAGCCATTTGGATTCTTAGCAAGATACTGCTGATGGTATCCTTCTGCGTAGTAAAAGGGTGGTGCATCCAGAATTTCAGTGGTGATTTCACCATAGTTTGATGCCGTTAACGCTTGCTGGTATGCGGCGCGTGAGGCTTCTGCCAGTTTTTTTTGGGCGTCTGAATAGACGTAGATGCCAGAACGGTACTGAGTGCCAACGTCATTGCCCTGCCGCATTCCCTGGGTTGGATTGTGGCTTTCCCAAAAGACTTTAAGCAGTGTTTCGTAGCTAACGACTTTTGGATCAAAAACAACCTGAACAACTTCGTTGTGCCCTGTTCTACCGGAGCAGACCTCCTGGTATGTTGGGTTAGGAGTGCTGCCGCCAGCATAGCCAACTGCTGTGGAGTAAACACCGTTTAACTGCCAAAATTTGCGCTCAGCACCCCAAAAGCAACCCAGACCAAAGACGGCGATTTCAAGCCCGTCTGGGAAAGGGGGTGTCAGTGGATTGCCATTAACAAAATGCTTCGCAGGCACTGGCATTGACTCTGTCCGCCCTGGTAGCGCTTCTTCAGGTGTTGGAAGCGTGAGTTTTTTACCCAAACCAAAAATAGCCATGAGGTTGGACTCCAAATTTCTGAGGAACAAGTTTACGTTCCTTTATAGTAACGAGCAAACCTGAGAGATCGCTGAAGAAAAGCTGATCCGCAGGTGCGATAACGCCTCCAAACTTTAGAGGCTAACGATCCTTTTGTTGTGGCGATCGAAATGATTCCTCTAACGACTCATGGAATTCATCTAGAGTCTTCAACCGTACCTTCTTCAAAGATGCTTCAAAGAGACCAGCGTTACGCTACTCGACTGGGAACCCACAAACGTTTCAGTTAACCAGATTTCAGTTAAAACGAACCTGGGTTTGCTGCCGTCAGTGTTTCAGAAGTAGAGGCCGATCGCTGAGCCGCATTGGTATTTGCGCCAAAGGTAACCTCTTCAACGGCTCCAGGTTCTCCTAGCCGTTTGGCGGCACCATTGTTGAAGCTGACCATAATGCCACCTGCATTTCCAGCCCGCAAGATCAACTGTTTATTGGCTTCCCATTCACGCTGAGTCCCCTCTGCCAAGACACCTTCAAACTCAGTTTTTCCGTCAATCACGATGCGAACCCAAGATTGGGCGGTCATCGTCAAACCGACGCGCACCGACTTCTGTGATTGAGGTGGTGGGGTTAACGTCTCTAATGGTTTGCTTTCTGCAGTAGGCAAGCTACTCGATCGGGCAATGTTGTTAGGACCGCTTGGTTCAAACGAAGTTGCTGTCATCTGTGGAGTAGAGGAACGGTTAAGTAGATAAGACAATCCACTCACGGCACCAATCACCAGCGCCATATAAATTAAATAGAGATGCAAAGGACGCAACTGTGCTTGAACCGTTCCGCGCCAGGACGCACGAGGAGCCTTTAAGTTTGTTTGGGCTGGGAACGCATTGGAAAGCTCAATACCGTTCATGCCAATCGCATCGGCATAGCGACGAATAAACCCTTGAATATAAACGGGCTCTGGTAATTGCTCTACGTTGCCTGTTTCGATCGCGGCTAGCAAACGGACTGGAATCAATGTTTTTAATGCAACAGTTTCCAGCGAAATTCGCTGCTTCTGACGAAACTGTTGCAGGTGAGCGCCTAACTCTTTGAGCCTTTCAGCCTGCTCAAGGTTAATTTGAAGCATTTGGTTACTCATTAGCTGTACTCCTCGCGCGTCACAGTCTCCCTCTTTGATGGTAAGTCAAGTTGAGCGTTCAAGAAACGGATCTCGGTATCTTTCAGGAGGCGATATTGACCGCTTGGTAACATCGCCGAGCCTGGTGGTTGCAGTTGAATCGGTCCGATCGCGGTGCGATGTAATTGCAAAACAGGATGACCAAGCTGTTCTGCGACACGGCGAATTTGACGATTTCGACCCTCGATCAACACGACCTGCAACTGTGTTTTACGATGGGGCGACCGCTTTAGAACAGTGACGTTCGTCGGTAATGTTTGACGACCAGATAACATCACCCCTTGCCGCCACTCCCGTAAAACAGCTTCCGTAGGATAACCCTCCACCCAAACCTCGTACGTTTTGGGGATATGGTGTCGAGGATGGGTGAGCCAAAACGTTAAAGCGCCATCATTTGTTAATAACAGTGCCCCCGTAGAGTCGAAATCTAACCGTCCGACTGGGTGAAGACCTTGCCCGTTCGCCAGGGATGGTGGCAGAAGATCAAGCACCGTGGAACGGTGCCACGGATCGGTACAGGTGGATAGAATGCCTAATGGCTTATGAAGCAGGAGATAGATGGGTTCAGGCCGGTTTCTTGGCTGTATTAGAACCCCATCAACCGCGACCCGATCAACGGCTGGATTCGCTTTTTGCCCAAGCTGCGCGATCGCACCATTGAGTTCAACACGCCCAGCCAAGATCATTTGCTCTGCCTGACGGCGAGAAGCAATGCCCCACTGGGATAATAACTTTTGTACCCGCTCATCCATGAGCAAACCCTGGTCAAAGAGGTAATTTTGTGTCGTGAGCGCAGCCGAGACTGTATTGTGGAGCCAACAAAAGACCATAGAGCCAACAGACGGAAGGCCCTTAAGGCTGATCGAACAGGTGCCCTATTTTAGAATCTTGCTTAAACCAACCCATCACTATAGTAGGGAATATGAAGAAAATTAAAAAGACCATGACTTTAAAAACGTACTAACTAAACCCCTGAGGTAAGCCACTGGTTCTACCAGTGCGACTCGCAAAGCTTTGAGCGTTCCCGGCGTAAAGTAACTCCCACGGTGGCTTGATGAGCCAGTTCCGTAGGAGGAAAGAAACAATGTCGGAATTGTATCAAAGTCTGTCTCACTCGAAGTGGGACTGTAAGTATCACGTTGTGTTTGTACCCAAATATCGTCGCAAGGTCATGTTTGGCGAGATTCGTCAGTTTTTGGGACCGATTTTTCATGAATTGGCACGCCAGAAGGAATGCCGGATCATTGAGGGACATCTGATGCCAGACCATGTGCACATGTGTATCGAGATTCCGCCGAAGCATGCCGTTGCTTCTGTGATTGGCTTTCTCAAAGGCAAGAGCGCGATAGCGATTGCGCGACAGTTCAAGGGCAAGCAACAGAATTTCGTCGGTGAGCATTTCTGGGCACGTGGTTATGCTGTCTCCACGGTTGGCTTCGAGCTCGAAGCGGTGAAGCGGTACATTCGGGAACAAGATCACGCGGATAGAGGAGGGCAATTCTAGCGACTGACCGAGAATCCCCCGGCGAGGACACCCGCCCTTGGGGCGGTCACACTCATTAAGCCACCGGCTTCGCCGGGGGTGTCTGACTTGTTCAGCCGATGGGGCAGTAACGGCTCTTTCTGTGATCGCTTAAGATGGGTCGTAGTTGACCATGCCTCATTGTTGGTTGAGTGCATTGTTGGTTGGGTGCATTGTTGGTTGGGTGCATTGATTGAAAGTCCCCTATGTAAACCTTGCAAGATGGCTAAAAATCTGCCGTTACCCCAGACAGAGCCGCTCACTGTTAAGACTCCTTCTACCACTAAGCGCCTCACAAATACCCTGAGATCGAAGCTACACGCTCCCAAACCCAGTGGTCTTGGGCATCTGGTTGTCGGAGTCATTGCCCTTACGTCCGCTCTGCTCACCACAAGTCAATCAAATTTAGCGCACCTGCTGGAGCGGCAGATGCAAACGCTTTTCTTTGAATTACGGGGACCCGTCGCTCCTCCGAAAGACATTGTGATTCTGGCGATCGACGAAGATTCTCTGTCGCAAGGTACTAAAGTTTACCCGGTTGATCCCCAAAAATACGCATTCCTAGAGCCATTACAAACGTGGCCCTGGAACCGGATTGCCTACGCGCGTGCACTTGATCGCCTGATGGCCGCAGGTGCACAATCGGTAGCCTTTGATCTAATCTTTGATGCGCCAAGCAGTGATGCAAACGCTGATCGATCGTTTCAGCAAGCCCTACAGCGTTACGCTGGGCACGTCACCCTAGCTGCTAAATCTGAAGATACAACGACTGCCCAAGGCATCCTGACTCAATTGGTGGGACCGCACGAACTCTTTCAAACCAAGCCAATGTCAGTTGGTTTGATTAACTATCCCATTGAGCCCAATAGCCGTATTCACGCAATGGGTAGCCGCTTCGCCCGGCAGATGGCTCAAGCCAATGCCTTTAAGCCACCCCAAGAGTGGTTAATTGGTTCTGATACGGTTATGCCATCCTTTGCTGAAGCGGCAATGCGCACGTCGCAACGAACATATCCTGCACCGCGCGGCGAAAACTTGTTTTTTTACGGTCCTGCTGGCACGTTTAAGCAAATTCCCTTTTGGCAAGTGCTTGATCCTGATAGTTGGCAACGGTTGGTACAGAGCGGGGCATTTAAAGACAAAATCGTTTTGATTGGGCCGACCTTTGGGTTATCACAAGATTTTCACGCCGCCCCCTTTTCAGATAGTCCGCTGTATCCTCAGCCAATGTCAGGAGTAGAAATTAACGCCAATGCGATCGCTACCTTACTAGAAAACAACGCGATCGCGGATGGCATTTCAAGCGCCTCGCTTCAGGGAGCCTTCGTCTTTGGCCTTGTGATCCTGGCTGGCTACCTGCAAAGTCGGGCGAAGCGTGCCTTACGGCGCTTTGCTGCCGCAATGGGGATTGTCTTACTGTGGGGCGGCATTACCTATATTGTCTTTACTCAGCAGAGGATGATTCTACCTACAGCGGTACCGATGGGTGCGATCGCGCTGAGTGGCACAGCCTATCTCTTCATTGGCATTACGAGTGAAAAACTTAAACTGCGCCGTACGATCAAAGATTACGCAGGGTCACCGCTCATTCAAGAAATCATTAGCAAGAGTGAGCAAGATGACTTGAAAGATTTGCTGCCAGAGTACCGAGATCAAGCCATGTTTGGGAAAACCCTGGCAGGACGCTACACCATTAAAAAAGTCCTTGGTTCAGGTGGCTTTGGCGAAACTTATATTGCTGAAGATACTCAGCGACCGGGTAAGCCAGCTTGTGTGGTCAAACAACTGCGACCTAGCAGCAACAACCCGAAGCTTTTTCAACTGGCTCGAAGGCTCTTTCAGCAAGAAGCAGAAACCCTTGAGAAGCTTGGTAAACACGACCAGATTCCACAATTGCTGGCCTATTTTGAGGAGGATCAGGAGTTTTACCTCGCTCAAGAGTTTATTCCAGGGCAACCTTTAAGCAGTGAGCTGTCGCTTGGTAAACAAGCGCCTGAGTTTCGAGTCGTGGCAATTTTGCAAGAACTGCTAACCATCTTAGAATTCGTCCATAGCCACAACGTCATTCACCGTGACATTAAACCAAACAATATTATCCGGCGTCGTTCTGATGGCAAGCTTGTCCTAATCGACTTTGGTGCGGTTAAAGAAATTAGCCAAATTGCAGAGGACGATCGACGCACAGGTCTCACGGTTGGCATTGGAACCCAGGGGTACATGCCGAATGAGCAATGCGCTGGCAATCCCCAGTTCAATAGCGATGTGTATGCCGTTGGCATGATTGGCATCCAGGCACTCACGGGGCTATCGCCCAATCAGCTCGTCCAAGATAAAAACACAGGTGAAATTCCTTGGAAACACCGCGCGCAGGTTAGTTACGCCCTTGCAGACGTGCTCAGCAATATGGTGCGTTACGACTTCAGACACCGCTATCAGTCTGCAACAGAAGCGCTACAGGCATTGCAGCTTATCGGTAAAGGGGATCTCACCCCAGCAACCATAGACGTATCCTCTTCGCTACCTCAACTAGACCTTGATGCTGAGCCTCCGATCGCGGCCTCAACGCAGCCGTGGCCTGACACCTTTGGGTCTGTCAAAGCTTACCTGCCGATTACAGAGGCTGCCCCCGATCACGAAACCAAATCTGATACTTAATCCTTTGTAGCGATCGGCATTCAGCCTTCAGCCTCATCCCCTGACCGTACTTCCGACACCATCGATTCACTTTCCTGCACGTCCACAGGTACACCCTCTTGTTGCACAAAGGGTAAAAAAGCACCCTTTAACCCACGCTTGATGCGCTCTGGCGTTTCTTCAAACACCACAAAGAGCGGATAAGGATTGTCACACCCCTCATTCAGAATGTGCTTATACCGCAGCGGCAGATCCCACTCATAACCTCGACTCAGGATCACCTGCGTTTGTCTCCAGCGGCTTAGGAGATCAGAAAAGTCTTCCTGTGCTCGATGGATGAACACGAACACCTCAATTCCTGTTTTGATTTTCCACTCCGGGTCACACATCAAAATCGCAAGTTCGCAGGGCAAGCAGGTTGCTTCCGTGCCTGCCCCTCCTGAATAGCTGCTGTCATTTGACGAACGAAACTTGACGATCGGCAAGGGGATCGTAATCAGGCTTTCATCTGGACGTCGCATACTGGGCAGCAACTCCAGATAAGGACGATAGCGTTTGAGAAGCGCGATCGCCCCTGATGCTTCGCAACACTCCGCTAAAACCGCTTCATAGTAAATTCGGTGAGCAGTCATACGCTATGAATTATTTTGCAACTGCCATCCGTGCTGGTGTAGACGCTCATCCTTAGCGTCGCTCATCTCCAGTGCCGATGCTAGCCCAACTTCTCGAAGACTTTGAACATGGGTAGATACATCGACAAGAGAATCGAACCAACCATGCCGCCCAGGAAGAGAATCATAATCGGCTCCATAATGCTGGTGAGAGCCTTCACTGCCTGTTCAACCTCATCCTCGTAGAAGTCCGCCACTTTCATCAGCATCTTGTCAATTTCACCGGTTTCCTCACCGATGCTGATCATTTGAATCGCCATCAGGGGGAAAACCTGCTCTCTCTGTAACGCAATGCTGATCATGCCACCCGTTTGAATTTCACGCCGTGCTTCATCGACAGCGTTAGCAATAATTTGGTTGCCTGCTGTATCCCGCACAATTTCCAAACACGTCAAAATCGGTACACCAGAGCGGGTCAGAGCCCCAAAGGTTCGGCAAAAACGAGCCGTTGCGGTCTTTTGGATCAAATCGCCAAACAAGGGCATTTTGAGCGAAAGGCGATCGATCGTTTCACGTCCCACCCGCGTTTTGTAGTACTGCTTATAAGAGAAAATACAAACGGGGATCAGAATAATTAGAATCAGCACCTTGGGGCTACGCAAAAACTCACTAATCGCCATCATTGCCAGCGTAAACCCTGGCAGTTCTACACCGATATCTTTGAAAATACTGGCAAAAACAGGCAGCAGAAACACCGTCATCGCCACAAAAATAACCGTTGCCAGAACACCCACCACAACTGGGTAAGAGAGCGCTGCCTTGATTTGGTTTTGCAGGCGTGCCACATCCTCGAGTAGCTTTGCTAGACGGTTCAGCACTTCATCCAGCACACCACCGACCTCGCCTGCTTGAATCATCGCCACGTACAGATTATCAAAACAGGCAGGATGCTTCCGCATGGCATCTGAAAGGTTCATCCCCTGCTGTACATCGGCACTGATCTCTAGCAACGCTGCCTTGAACTTAGGATTTTGGCACTGTTCAGATAACACTCCCAAGCCTCTAACCATTGCAACCCCCGCGTTTACAAGGGCCGCAAACTGCCGCGAGAAAACAGCCTTGTCCTTAACAGTGACCTTCGCCATTGATGACTGAAACTTCTTCATGTCGAAGTTCAAAGACATCCCCTCATCCTGCTTCAGGTCTTGAATGAAAAGACCTTTCTCTCGCAGGGCAGTACGGGCATCACTGATGGTGTCAGCAACAATTTTTTCTTTCTTGGCGTTCCCTTTAACGTCTTGAACACGAGCAACGAAGGTAGGCATGGCGGATACCAAAATAGAAAGAGGAGTGAACCGAGAAGCCTTATGAGCTTTCTAATGTACTGATAGCATGTGAAGCGCTGCGAAGAATGAGACTGCCGTAAGTGTTGGCTTTGTGCAGCTTGAGCGTAAGGGGTGTCTCACGGTTGGAGAAGCGCCGATCGCAATTAAGAGACGATACCCGATTGTACTGCTGCCAAGAAGATGTCAACCACCAAAACAGGCGCAAACTTAACTAACGTTTGACAGCTCCCGCAGATGCAGCACCAGTAGGCGCTCCGCCAATGAGACGTTGAATTTCATCTGGACGTGACGTTTTAGACATGGCTGCCTCAAAGGAAATGAGACCCGCTTTGTATTGATCCGCAAGCACTTTTTCTAGGGTCTGCATGCCGAGCTTACCGCCTGTTTGGATGGCGGAGTAAATTTGAGCCGTTTTACCTTCTCGAATCAGGTTGGAGATCGCAGGCGTGATAATCATGATTTCTTGCGCCATCACCCGCCCATATTCGCCCGGTTTGGGATTTTTCTTGGGTACTAGCGTTTGGCTAAAGACAGCAACCAGGGAGTTGGAAAGCTGAACCCGTACCTGCGTCTGCCGTTCAGAAGGAAACACGTCAATCATGCGGTCAACGGTCTGGGAGGCTGAACTTGTGTGCAGAGTACCAAAAACGAGGTGACCCGTTTCTGCCGCTGAGATTGCCAGAGAGATCGTTTCCAGGTCACGCATCTCACCCACCAGAATGATATCTGGATCTTCACGTAACGCTGCTTTTAGCGCGTTAGCAAAGCTCTTAGTGTCTTCGCCTAGCTGACGCTGGTGTACAAGACTTTTGATGGGTTCGTAAACAAATTCGATCGGGTCTTCAATCGTCAAAATGTGTTCAGCACGGGTGCGATTGATCAGGTCAATCATGGCTGCCAGCGTGGTGGTTTTACCCGACCCTGTTGGCCCCGTTACCAAAATCAACCCTCTGGGCTTTTCGGTCATGTCGCGGACAACATCCGGCAGACCTAACTTCTCAAAGTTAGGAATCTTGGAACTCAGCGCTCTTAAGCAAGCTGCATAGGTGCCCCGATCTTTGTACACGTTGACTCGAAAGCGCGCTAACCCCCGCACACCGTAAGAACAGTCAAGTTCCCAGTTTTGCTCCAGGTTTTTTCGTTGCGTGTTGTTGAGCATGCTGAAGATGAGCCGCTGGCATTCTTCGGCGGTGAGTGCCTGATCGCCGATCGGCTGCAAGTGACCACTAATGCGAAAGTAGGGAGGCAGACCCGCCGTGAGGTGTAGGTCAGAGCCACCCATTTCGATCAGCTGCTCCATCAGGTCTTCAATCATCAACTCCATGAGGCTTGCTCCTTTGGGAAATGGTTAGCGATTTGCCAGTGATTGGGGTTGGCTCCGGTGCGATCGCTTGATTCAGAGTCGTGCAAACAATTAGGAGTATAGTCTACCCACTTTGCTTAGCTGAACCTGCACAACAAAAGCGTTTTGTTTTCGCGTTGAGCAAACACCCGCAAAATCTGAATCACGAAAAAGCTCAGGCTTGGCATTTAATCTTGGAAGCGGGGGGTCGTGCAGTAAGGACAATCAATCCACTCTTGCTTAAGGTCTGCACTACAAACACGACAGCTTAGCGATGACTTACGCTTTGCCCTCAACTCGGCTTCTAAGCCCGTGTCTGTAAAGGTGACGCGCTCAACCTCTTCAAGGGTCGTCTGTCCAGTGCGCACGAGATTGAGGCTGTAGGCCAACAGGGTTTGCATGCCCTCTTCAACCGCCACCTCTTTGATGGATTCAGTGGGAGCGCCCTGAGTAATCAGGTTTTGCAGCCGTTCGGTGACGCGCATCACTTCGTACACACCGCAACGCCCTTTGTAGCCAGCACCACCACATTTAGGGCACAACCGATTCTGTGCTCGTGCTTCCTGAATTTCGTTGGGTTGCAAGGTGACAGCTTTATAAAGAGTCAATTCACCCTCACTGGAGGCTGATAAACCAAAGCGAGCTAACTCTTCTCTCGTTGGCGTATAAGGCACACAACACTCACTACAAACGCGGCGCATAAGTCGTTGAGCCACGACACCTAGCAGTGCGCCAGATACCATGAAGGGCTCAACGCCCATCTCGTCTAAGCGCGCGATCGCACCTGCGGCATCGTTGGTATGTAGAGTTGTTAAAACCAAGTGCCCCGTCAGAGCTGCTTCGATTGCGGTCTTGGCGGTTTCCCGGTCACGGGTTTCACCCACCAGAATCACATCTGGATCTTGACGCAGAAAGGCCCGCAGAATAGCAGCAAAGTCTAAGCCCTTCTCACGAATGACTTGAACTTGGGTTAATCCAGGCAAAGAATACTCAATGGGGTCTTCCGCCGTACTGATATTGACCCCTGGATCATTCCGTTCTGCCAGGGCCGAATAGAGCGTGGTGGTCTTACCAGAACCTGTTGGACCTGTTACCAAGATCAAGCCAAATGGTCGTCGTACCATTTCTTGCACGATTTGGAGCGATTCTGGGTCTGTAATCAGCTTATCCAAACCAAGCTGTGTCGCAGAGTTATCTAAGATCCGCAGCACGACTTTTTCGCCATAGCGGCTGGGCAGCGTATTTACCCGAAAATCTACCTTACGGCCATCGTAAATCCGGCGAATGCGACCATCCTGAGGCGATCGACGCTCAGCAATATCAAGCTGCGCGATGATTTTGAAACGAGCCGTCACGGCGGGAATAATCTTTTTGGGGAATGGCTCAGCAAAAGGCTCTCTTAAAACACCATCTTTGCGGAAGCGCACGCGCAAAAATTCCTCTTGTGGCTCAATGTGGATGTCAGATACGCCCTCCTGGAGCGCTTTGATCATGATTTTGTTAACCAGCGCAATCACTGGCGCGGCTTCAGCATCTGATACATCTAGATTGGCATCGTCCTCATCAGGCGCATCTTGTAAATCGAGATAGCCCAACCCCTCCAAATCTTTATTAACGTCAACCTTGGATTGATCTTCGAGCTGCTTTTCACGCTTCTCTTTCTCATCCAAATATTGGTTGATCAGGCGACGGTAGTCCTCAACCGTAATCACTAACCGCTGTAGGGCCAATCCTTGAGGTCGCAGGCGTCGGTTTAAATCGTCCTGGGCTTGTAGATTGTCTGGATCAACCATGGCAACCAACACAAAGGGCGGTTGGCTATCGCTTTTAGACAGTGGGACAAGGCTATAACGGCGGCACAAGTCGATCGGGATGAGCGTATCAATTAACTCACTGACCTGGGTGCTAGTGATTTGACTGATTTCAGGATCAAGCGATTCCACACCATAGAGAATCTTCAACTCAAAAAGCTGCTGCTTCTTGTACTGTCGGAGCAAATCAGGCGGTAGTTGATGCCCTGTAATGGACTCCAGTACATCGATCAACGCTCTGCCAGACTTCCGACTTTCGATCAAAGCCTGCTGCATCTGGGCATTGTCTACATAACCAGACTGAACGAGCTTGTTTCCAAAGGGTGAGAAGTTATTCTGAACGACAAGCGCACGACGTTGGGAAGAGGAGTTAGTCATAGCTGGTTGAAGAGGGTCTCCTGGTTTACTAGAATATGCCCAATCATCTACAGGGAATTGCTACTGTGCTGCCTTTTTGATGACGATCGCATCCAGCTGTGGACCAAGCGAAAATGGTTCGAGCGATCGTTCAAGGAGTGGCAACCTTCATGCGTGACAGCTAGCATTGAGTTGTTGGCGTTATGAACGGACGTCTTGACTGAACAACAGGGAGGAAGCGAGAGAGACGAGGAACGAGCGATCATGATCTCACACTTAGTGCGGCAGCAGATGATCGATAGCAAGGTTCCATGCCGTAGCCTTTATGTTTCAAAATCATATCCCCTGCTGTTCCGTTCGTCAGACGTTTGAGATACAGTTTGTTCGTTCTGAACATTTGACTGCTGCCTAGCCGTGAAACCTGGCGGAAGGTCAGGCACAGGCTGTTGCTTGCTATTTACTTGGGGTGTGAGGACTTGGAGTATGAGTGCAGCAAAAGATTAGAAGATTGTTACAAACAAACGCATACTGGTTCAACATAAGCGATCACAGGGCCAACAAACGGCTTATCGATGATTCTTACCGTCGCTTCATTCTTAAAGCGTATAGGATAAATCTGGTAGCCAATAAGCAGACTTGAGGATTGGGACGAGATAGCAATGATTGACGAAGCAAATCAGCATGAAAATGTACAAGGTTCAGCATCTGATACTTCGGAGGGTGCCATGGGTGATGCTACATCGACCGAAGCCGCAACGACTGGAGAACCCAACATCGATATAACACCAGTTGCTACCACGATCGATGGCGAACCATCGGCTGCTTTTGAAACTGTTCAAGCAGTCGTAGATGATCAGGCACCATCCGTTACAGTTGATAATGCAGCTGCATTGAGCGAGAAGGACAATGAAATTAAACTTCTCAAGTCTCAGTTAGAAGAGCGAACAAATCAGTGCGTCCGGATTGCGGCTGATTTTGATAACTACCGTAAGCGGACTCAGCGCGAACGAGATGATTTGGAGCTACAGGTCAAGTGTTCAACTATTAACGAGCTACTCCCTGTCGTTGATAACTTCGAACGGGCACGGTCACAAATCAAACCTCAAACCGATCAGGAAACAACAATTCACAAAAGTTATCAAAGTGTTTACAAGCAATTGGTGGATTGTTTGAAGCGGATTGGAGTTGCGCCGATGCGCTCAGAAGGCAAAGAATTTGACCCAAGCCTGCATGAAGCGGTTATGCGGCAACCGACTGATGAATATCCGGAAGGCACTGTTATGGAAGAACTGGTGCGGGGCTATCTATTGGGCGAGCGTGTACTGCGTCATGCACTGGTAAAAGTTGCTGCTGCCCCAGAGCCCGTGATAACCTCGGAGGAAAGCGATCAGGGTGGTTCAGAAAATTAGTTTTGCTGGATACGTTTAATTCCAAACTTAATTTGGGCATGCTTGGAATCAAGATTGATAACTGATGTAAAGGCGATAGAGTTTCCGACTCAGCAGAGTTTTCCAACTCAATCGCATACATCAGTTTCTAAGCATTAAGTTCACATCACGTATTTTACCGCCACTCGCTATGGGAAAAGTCATTGGTATTGACCTGGGCACGACAAATAGCTGCGTTGCTGTCCTGGAGGGCGGTCAACCGATTGTCATCTCTAACTCAGAGGGTGGGCGGACAACGCCAAGTATGGTTGGCTTTGGCAAAGTGGGTGACCGTCTCGTTGGTCAGCTTGCAAAGCGACAAGCGGTGACCAACGCTGAAAATACAGTGTTCAGTATTAAGCGCTTCATTGGTCGCCGTTGGGAAGACACAGAAATGGAGCGCTCGCGGGTTCCTTACACCTGTGTCAAAGGTAAGGATGATACCGTCGATGTTCAGATTCGTGGACGTAGCTTTACGCCTCAAGAAGTTTCAGCAATGGTGCTGCAAAAACTGAAGCAGGACGCTGAAAACTATTTGGGCGAACCGGTTCAGCAAGCGGTTATCACGGTACCTGCTTACTTCAGTGACGCTCAGCGTCAGGCAACTAAAGATGCTGGCACAATCGCGGGACTCGAAGTACTACGCATCATCAACGAGCCTACGGCAGCAGCGCTTGCCTATGGGATGGAGAAGCAAGACCAGGATCAGTGCATTCTGGTGTTCGATTTGGGCGGCGGTACGTTTGATGTCTCGATCCTGCAGATGGGCGATGGCGTCTTTGAAGTCAAGGCCACATCTGGCAATAACCATCTGGGTGGCGATGACTTTGACGACTGCATCGTGCGCTGGATGATTACAAGCTTCAAAGACCAGGAAGGCATTGATTTGTCGATCGACAAAATGGCGCTGCAACGCTTACGCGAGGCGGCGGAAAAGGCGAAGATCGAACTTTCTGGCACTCTGACGACCTCAATTAATCTGCCATTTATTACGGCGGATGAAACGGGACCTAAGCATTTGGAAATGGAGCTTAACCGCTCTACATTTGAAGAATTGGTCAGTCATCTGGTGGAAGGTACCATTAAACCGACTGAGCAAGCTTTAAAGGATGCTGATTTGACGATTACGGATATCGATCGCATCTTGTTGGTCGGCGGCTCGACGCGAATTCCAGCCGTACAAGACGCCATTCGCAAATACTTCAACAACAAGGCACCCGATCGATCAGTAAATCCAGACGAAGCTGTTGCTCTCGGTGCGGCGATTCAGGGTGGCGTACTCGGTGGCGAAGTTAAAGACTTGCTGCTCCTTGACGTTACACCGCTTTCGCTGGGCATCGAAACGCTGGGCGAAGTCTTTACCAAAATCATTGAGCGCAATACAACCATTCCTACCAGCAAGACCCAGGTCTTTTCCACCGCAACGGATGGGCAAACTTCGGTTGAAATTCACGCCCTGCAAGGTGAACGGGCAATGGCGAAGGACAACAAGAGTCTCGGTAAATTTCAACTTAACGGCATTCCGCCTGCTCCCCGAGGGGTTCCTCAAATCGAAGTATCCTTCGATATTGATGCGAACGGTATCCTCAAAGTCTCTGCCCGAGATAAAGGCACGGGACGTGAGCAGAGCGTTTCCACAACCAATACTGGCGGCTTAAGCTCCAGCGAAATTGAACGGATACGCCTGGATGCAGAAATCTTTGCGGAAGAAGATGAACGCCGTAAGAAGCTAGTGGTGCTGAAGAATCAGGCAGACAGTTTGCTTTACAGCTACGAGACACTGTTGCGTGACAATGGCGAATTCATTGCCGATGATCTCAAAGTGCAAGCTTTGGAAAAAGTAACGGAATTGAAGGCAGCGGTTGCCGACCCAACGATCGCTCTAGAAGCCTTCAAGCAACGTCTAGATACCCTGCAAGAGACGCTACTGGCAATCGGGGCATCGGTCTACCAGCGCGCTAACAGTGTGCCAGATGATGAAGCTACGACCCAGTTCAGCCCGTCAAACGGCTCATTCGATTCATCAGACGACTATAGCTTCGAGAACGATGCTACTGTTACAGCAGATTACGAAGCTGTAGATTAGTTAAGGTATAGGAGTGGTCGATAATAGGTGAATGGTAGAGGGTAACTGTCCGAAGCCAACCTTCAGACCCAGAACTCAAGCCCCCAGCTCTATAAAGACCTTTACCCTCGCAGCATCATTCTATGGCTCGTGACTATTACGAAGTTCTCGGCGTTTCGCGCGATGCCGACAAAGATGAAATCAAACAGGCATATCGCCGTTTAGCACGGCGGTATCATCCTGATGTCAATAAGGAAGACGGAGCCGAAGAGCGGTTTAAAGAAATTAACCGCGCTTACGAGGTGCTTTCAGAACCAGAAACCCGCGCTCGCTACAACCAATTTGGTGAAGCTGGTGTAGGCTCTGCCGCTGGTGGAGGCTTTCAAGATTTTGGCGACATGGGCGGGTTCGCTGATATTTTTGAGAGCTTCTTTAGTGGGTTTTCTGGCGGTGCACCTGGGCAAACAGGACGACGGCGTAGTGGACCGATGCGTGGCGACGACTTACGCCTCGATCTGAAACTAGACTTCCGTGAGGCAATTTTTGGTGGTGAGCGTGAGATTCGAATCAATCACCTTGAAACTTGTACAACGTGTAGTGGTTCCGGTGCAAAGCCAGGTACTCGCCCACGCACGTGTTCTACCTGTAGCGGTGCTGGGCAGGTACGCCGGGCGACTCGCACACCCTTTGGCAGCTTTACACAAGTCTCCGTTTGCCCCACGTGTGCTGGTACAGGGCAAGTCGTTGAAGAAAAGTGCGAGGTCTGCAATGGCAATGGGCAGCGTCAGGAAACGAAGAAGCTGAAGATCAACATTCCCGCTGGGGTAGACAATGGCACCCGTCTACGCGTCTCGAATGAAGGTGATGCGGGGCAGCGCAGTGGTCCGCCCGGTGATTTGTATGTTTATCTGTTCGTGAACGAAGACCCGGAGTTTCAGCGCGAAGGGATTAATATTCTCTCTGAGCTTAAGATCAGCTATGTGCAGGCAATTCTAGGTTCTCGTGTTGAAGTGAATACAGTCGATAATGAGCCGCAAGAGCTTTTGATTCCGCCTGGTACCCAAGCGGGTAAGGTGCTGACGCTGGAAGGAAAGGGTGTCCCCAAATTAGGCAATCCAGTGAGTCGTGGCGATCATTTAATTACGATTTCGATCGACATTCCAACCAAAATTTCGGTGGAAGAACGAGAACTGCTGGAGAAATTGGCGAAATTGCGGGGCGATCGCATTGGTAAAAGCGGCATTGAAGGGTTCTTTGGTAAGGTATTCGGCACATGAATGCAGCTGAACAGGCATCCGTGTCTCCAGATGCAACCTTAGATTTGCGCGGCACTCCTTGCCCGATCAACTTTGTGCGCACAAAGCTGAAGCTTGATCAAATGCCGCCAGAGTCTCTTTTGGAAGTGTGGCTTGATCCTGGAGAACCGATCGAGCAAGTGCCCGATAGTTTGAGAATGGAAGGCTATGGCATTGAGCACATTGAAGACCATTCCAGCTACTTTGCACTTCAAGTTCGATGCTCGACTTCAGCCCATGGAGCGACTTGAGTGCGATCGCTTGCGATGGACACCGAGCCACGAGCATTGATCTATGAGTGCTGACTTGAATGAGCCGTTTACGCCTCAAAGCCCGGATCAGGTCAATCCGAACCTCCATCTACCCTCAAGGCTTGTAGGGACTGTTTTGTCTGTGCAGGCAAATTACTACCATGTGAAGCTGGATGCGTTTGGGGTGAAAGACGCCGATGGAGTCTCTGGCGCATCTCAAACAGCGCATAGTGGACAGCCAGCTATACCGCTTACATTGCTATGTACTCGACGTTCGCGGTTGAAGAAGATTGGACAGCGCGTGATGGTCGGCGACCGTGTGGAAGTAGAAGAACCTGATTGGGAAGGCGGGCGGGGTGCAATTGCTCAGGTGTTGCCCAGACAATCCGAACTCGATCGTCCACCCGTTGCCAATGCAGACCAACTCTTGCTGGTTTTTGCGCTGGTTGAGCCAACGCTAGATCCTTATCAACTCAGTCATTTTTTGGTTAAAGCGGAGACAACCACACTACAGGTTTGCCTCTGCCTCAATAAAAGTGACCTGGCGATAGTTGGAGAACGTAAGCATTGGCAGGAACGTTTACAACGTTGGGGCTATGCGCCAATTTTGATCAGTGTGCAGCAAGCGATCGGGTTAGCCACTTTAGAAGCACAGCTTGGCGATCGCGTCACAATTGTGTCTGGCCCATCAGGCGTTGGTAAATCAAGTTTGATCAACCAACTGGTTCCTGATTCTGATTTACGGGTGGCTGCTGTTTCGGGCAAGCTAGGCCGGGGAAGGCATACAACCCGCCATGTTGAGCTATTTGAGTTACCCACAGGTGGTTTATTGGCCGATACCCCTGGCTTTAACCAACCAGATTTAGACTGTGCCCCAGAAGCTTTGGCAAGTTTTTTCCCCGAAGCACGGGCACGTCTGGCTTTAGCACGCTGCCAATTTAGTAATTGCCTGCACCGAGATGAGCCAAACTGTGTAGTACGTGGTGATTGGGAACGGTATGAACATTATTTAGGCTTCCTAGAAGAGGCGATCGCGCGGCAGGAAGCGCTCAACAAACTGGGTGATAGCGAGACAACCTTGAAGCGTAAAAGCGAGCGAGGTGGTGAACAGTATGAACCCAAGCTAGAAACGAAGAAATATCGCCGTCCTTCTCGGCGTGTCCAGCAGCAAACGCTTCAGGGCATGCGATACGACTTAAAGGATGCTTCGCTAGACAGTGACTAGTCAGCTAGAATCGGGTCATGCGTTGCTGTGCCACAGGCATGAGAAAGCTTTTTGATCGATTGAAGTTGCTGCCCTGGCGATCGCTCTTTCAAGCAGCGGTACTAGCGATCCTTCTGCTTGAGCTACCGATCGATGGCTTACTACAGCTTGCAATTCGCTACCGTGAGCAATCGCTGATACTTGTGAATCTGGCGATCATTCTCACGTCACCCATAGTCTCGTTGGTGCTGGGTCTTGGTCTTCCCGTAGCATTAGGAGCCTTTGCAGTGTACGTTTTAGAACGCCTTGATCGGTTCAGTATCAACACAGGTAGCTTGTGGGGTTTGGTGCTGTGTGTTGGGTTGGTACTGATGTTGGAGCAATGGCTACTCTTCGGCGCGCCGGGATTCACCATGACTGAACTGGTACTAATCGCAGTGGGCGTCTTTTGGAAAGGTCGCCCCTATTGGCAATCATATCGACGCTGGTAATTGGTTTAGCGATTTACCTCTAGTATTGAAGTCTCATGGCTCCATTTGCTGTCATTTATGACGGCGGTGGATCGGTTGAATCCGTTGGATTGACAGCATTGACGAGGCTATCTAATACATCTGTCAATCGATCGAGTCGCTTCAATGATTCGTGCTGGGCTTCCGTAAGCGTTTGTACCGCATCACTGAGAGCAAAAAGTTGATAGCCCTGCTGCTGGACTTGATTTGTCAGTGCATCCATATGCTGTGCTAAGCGATCAACGGTTTCGATCGAGGTTAGTACCGCTTCGCCGATCTGTTGCACAACCAATTCTAATTCCGGGCGATTTTCAGCGTCCACAGTCTGCAAACCTTAGTGAAAGTGACTTCAGAGTTAGATTTTAGAAGGTTGTCAATCAGAATCGAGCCATTTCGCGCGATCGTCCTCTAATTTGCTTAACATAAGTACAAGATTAGCTACAATTGTGAGAACTTGATCCACTCAGCTGGCTATAACGCCCCACTTGCCTCATGGACTCAAACCCTATTCCAACACAGAAAGTGCCTTCCTTGGGAAGCTCACTGATGGCTTCTCTGTTACTCATTGCACCCTTCTTCTTTTGGGGTACTGCAATGGTGGCGATGAAAGGCGTCATACCCAATACAACGCCGCTGTTTATGGCTGGGATCAGGCTAGCGCCAGCAGGCTTGCTAGTTTTGGGAGCGGGGATGTTGATGGGTAGACCCCAGCCTAAGAGTTGGGCTGCATGGTTGTGGATTGCTCTTTTTGCCTTAGTTGATGGTGCGCTCTTTCAAGGCTTTTTGGCTGAAGGACTCGTAAGGACGGGTGCAGGGTTGGGATCGGTTATGATTGATTCTCAACCCTTAGCCGTTGCTTTAATGGCACTTTGGCTTTTTGGTGAGCGTATCGGGCTTTGGGGGTGGTTAGGCTTACTGCTGGGTGTGGTTGGCATTAGCCTGCTCGGCCTGCCGGAAGCGTGGATACTCAGTCTTTTGCATCAGCGATCGCTGCCAGACGAATTACAGCTTGGTGCGGCTCTTGTTCATGACTTGTTCCAGAACGGGCAATGGCTGATGCTACTCGCAGCGCTTTCGATGGCTGTAGGCACAGTACTCATGCGATACGTCAGTCGCCATGCTGACCCTGTAACGGCGACAGGTTGGCACATGATTTTAGGCGGGTTGCCCCTCTTTGCGCTCTCGTCAATGTTTGAGAGCAACCAATGGGGACAGTTGGATCTGTCGAGTTGGGTCGCGATGGGATATGCAACAATCTTTGGCAGCGCGATCGCCTATGGCTTGTTCTTCTACTTTGCTTCCAGCGGCAGTCTTACCAGTTTGAGTTCGCTGACGTTCCTAACGCCAATTTTTGCGCTTCTGTTTGGCAATCTTTTTCTGTCTGAGATGCTCAGTCCACTTCAGTGGTTTGGGGTGAGCCTTACGTTGCTGAGTATTTACCTTATTAACCAACGCGATCGTTTGTCCGCAAGGTTTAGCCGCACGCCCGTCCTTTCAACGGATGGGGCTACCCTGCCTCAAGAAGCCGTATCGCTCGACACGTTAGCCACTGCTGCAATGCCCGTGACGAAACCAGAATGATACAGCCGCAGGAGCGTCCACTTCGTTTACTGCTGATGTCTACGTCTGTAGGCGCGTTGGGATCTGGCTTGGGGGGTGGCGTTGAACTGACACTGCACAACCTGGCACAGGCATTGAGCTTACGCGGACACAGCGTTACCATTGTGGCTCCCAAGGGTTCGGTCTCCAATCGCTTCCCCCTCATTGAAATCGAGGGTACTCTACAGCCAACCGCACAGAATGAAGGACGGGCAGCAGCGATCGCTATGCCTGCAAATGCCGTTTTGGCAAATATGTGGGACTATGCTCATCAGGTTCAGGACGAGTACGACCTGCTGGTAAATTTTGCTTACGACTGGTTGCCCTTTTACTTAACGCCCTTTTTCAGACGCCCGATCGCCCATTTAGTCAGTATGGGTTCCCTAACGGATGCGATGGATGACATCATCGCCCAAACGAGTGCGCGCTTTCCAAACAGTATCGGGGTGCATAGTCAAGCACAGGCAGATACCTTCCCTTTTGGCGCTGAGTGTCGTGTGTTGGGTAATGGGTTTGATCTGTCGTTGTATCAATTTTGCCCTCAACCAGACCCTGTCCTTGCCTGGGTTGGTCGGCTTGCACCGGAAAAAGGTTTAGAAGATGCTGTTGCTGCGGTTCAAGCGATTCAAAAACCGCTCAAGATTTGGGGAGTGCTCCAAGATCACGCCTATTGGCAGCAGATTCAGCAGCATTATTCAACTGCACCAATTTTCTACGAGGGCTTTCTGCCCACAGACCAACTTCAGAAAGCGTTGGGTAAATGCCAAGCATTGCTGATGACTCCCCACTGGGTTGAGGCGTTTGGCAACGTAGCCATTGAGGCACTTGCCTGTGGAGTTCCTGTGATTGCCTATCGCCGTGGTGGACCAGCCGAAATTGTGCAAAACGGCAAAACGGGTTGGCTGGTAGAGCCCGATAGCGTTGCTGGTCTAGTGGAGGCGATCGCCCAAATCGACCTGATTGACCGCCATACCTGTCGGCAACACGCTGAAGCAACCTATTCCTTAAATGCGATGGGCGATCGATTAGAGCAATGGTTTGCCGCTATTCTGAGTCATTTTGAACAGGGATAACCAGCACGTACCAGCATTATCCCCCGCAATCGATTTTCTCCTCAAGCGCTTGCAGAGCGAGCTTTTGGGTATCTTTTAGCGCACCTGAAACAGTAGTGCGGAGCCTTAATGTCCCTAGAGGAGCCTTAATGTCCCTAGAGGATACAGATTACCGAGCATCGATTAGAGCAATGGTTTGCCGCTATTCTGAGTCATTTTGAACAGGGATAACCAGCACGTACCAGCGTTATCCCCCGCAATCGATTTTCCCCTCAAGCGCTTGCAGAGCGAGCTTTTGGGTATCTTTTAGCGCACCTGGAACAGTAGTGCGGAGCCTTAATGTCCTTAGAGGATACAGATTACCGAGCTCGGCCATGTGATTAAGATCACCAGCACGGATGATCTTGATCGCATATAAGGAAGGGCGATAACGACATACTTTAGAAGACTCAACTTTAGCCGAGTCATCAACAGGGAACACACGACTGACCGACAGGGTTCTTGCGAAGACTGTCGGTTTTTTATTTGTCTGATACTGTGTGACTAAGATCACATCAACAGCTGATCTCGATCGCATCCATTAAAGCGCTGAAGTCACATACTATAAAAGACTCAACTTTAGCCGAGTCATCAACAGGGAACACACGACTGACCGGCAGGGTTCTTATGAAGACTGTCGGTTTTTATTTTTTAAACTCATCAATAGCTAGTAAGCACTACTTGCCGTAGCAGTAGTTTACAGCGTGTGAGCGTCTGCACAAGAGGTGCCTGACCCCTGATTGCGTCAAAACCGCTTGTCACGGCTGCTAAGGGGATGAAATGGCTCAACCAGGTACTTACTCCTACTGCCTTACTTTGTACAGCCTTAAAAGGCTGTTTAAGCAAAGGCTGTTTAAGCAATATTTGGCTCAGCGCATAACACCCATCGTCTCTTTCCATGATAACTCCTTACAGAGAATATTCAAGGCTCGTTGTTCGTCACCATCAAATAAGCCACTGTCAATGAGTTCTGTCAGCACTTGTTGGGTTAGTTGAGCGGCAAACGTTCCTCCGCATCGAAGCAAATGGCTGTAATAGCAAAATTGAGGTTGCCCATTGCGATTGCGATGAAAGCGGTGAATCTCAGCTTGCGTCATGGTTTCTACGGGCGTATTGATTGGCACAACCACTCTGGGGATACCGTGAATGCCGTAGGAGGCGCCATTTTCTGCTTCGAGCGTGCCAATCAACACCGTCCAAAGCAACGTCCGGGTTTCACTAATCAAATCGGGCGCAAAGACGGGATCGGGCTCACTCGTCAAGCGAGGTCCCGTATTTAAGAACATGGGATTGAAAAGCTGTGTGTTGTAGACGAGCCCTACCGCCCAGTGGCGATCGCCTCCATCCAGTCGCACAAAGCAACCGAACCCATAGTCATCTGGTTGTGGAGAATTTGCTCGGCTGCGCTCATCATCTAGTTCCACAATGTAGTCACAGTGCGAGTTGGATTTAACAACTTTGCCCAAGCGCATAGTGAATCATCCTTAGTCAATGCATACACCTGCTCTCAGCATACGCAGGAATGGCAAAAATGAAACATTTGTACCGATTTTTAGGGTTTGAATAGGAATCGCATGAGGGAATTGAGAAATGGTGCGATCGAGAAATCTCTGTGTATAAAAATCTGTGTATAAAATTAGCGGCTCGTCAGAGACGGGCCGCTATACAGAACGACTGGATTATGAACGGAACCTATAAAGTACCTGTTCCTGATAGGTTTGTTACTCTACTTTGCTAAAGCATCGACTTTACGAGCAAGTTCAACGTCTTTTGTGGTGATACCGCCTGCGTCATGGGTTGTTAGATCGATCGTGACACGGTTATAAACGTTAGACCATTCTGGATGGTGCCCCGCAGCTTCTGCGACCAACGCCACGCTGGACATAAACCCAAAGGCTTCAACGAAGGACGGAAACTGTAGTTGCCGATGAAGCTTGCCGTCCTTGAGACTCCAGCCTTTAAGTTGGCTAAGAGCCACGTTTAATTCTTCTTTCGATAACGGGGCAAGAGTACTCATAGCGTAGAAATTGGGTGTTGCATTGATAGCCATTGAATGAGCACTAGCGGTCGTTAACTGACTGGTTAGCAGCAGCAGCGTTGCGACAAACCCCAATACAAGGTATGGAAACCGATAGAGGCTATTTTGCCAAAGCCAACGAAGAGATTGGTGCATAGATATGAGGACTTAAATGTGGTGCATCGCAGCCTGGAGCAAAGACTGCTGTTAACAAATAAGCTCACAAAATAAGCAACAAGACCATTGCCTGTGACAGCTAAGCGTTTGATCGGCTAAGCATCTCTCGACAGTATTCGAGCTTCGGTGCAAGAGTGGGACATAGCACAATGGCTGATAGCAATGTCAAAAAGTCAAAAAAGCTAAAGCGTACAATTCAAGCTGGTGATTTGTGCCGCTAAGAAACAGCAGATGTCCGCTAAGACCATGAGCAAACGGTAGCGTAAGCTCACGCCGATTTGACGTTCTCGATCGCTACGTCAACGGAGGTCTGAAGCGCAAGAAACTGCTCTAAGCGGACGAGTTTGACTGTTTGAGTCACTCGCGGATTGGTCACAATTTGTAGAGTACCTTCAGCCGTTTGGGCTTTCTTAGCAAGCTGCACCAACGCACCTAGACCCGAACTATCGACAAAATCGATCTTCGATAGGTCTAAAATAATGTGCTTCGGGCCTTCCTCTACACATTTGGTCAGTACCTTGCGAAACGTGGGCTCTGAGAAAGCATCCAAGAGACCTGTGAGGCGAAATAATTGATAATTGTCCCTAACTTCGCGCGTGCCTCTTAAGCTGACCGTCAGGGTTAGTTGTTCCGGAATAAAACCCTCCTAGCTGTTTAATCCTTAGATTCGACGTTTAAGTATACATCCTGCTCAACACGTTTGTTACTCAGGGCTGCCCTTAAATGACAATATCTTAGCGGATCGTTGAAAAACTAGGGGAAAAGACCGTAATCAATCTAAAGAATTGCGAAAAGACGGTAGATAATCCATGCTGTGTAGGCCAAGTCCTGCCTGAACCTCTTTTCTCAGCTTCTTAAACACTGCTAAACCCTAGCACTCTGAATTACGATTCCTTGGGGTGTGCGCTTTGTTCTCGCATTGACTGGACAAAGCGATCAAATAAGTAATCGGCATCATGGGGGCCAGGGCTGGCCTCAGGATGGTATTGCACGGAAAACAGCGGTAGTGATTTGTGCCGTAAGCCTGCAACGGTGCGATCGTTCAAATTGAGATGAGTAATCTCAACATCAGCATCAGCTAGCGACTCGGCAGTGATGGCAAAACCATGATTCTGACTCGTGATCTCAACTTGTTGATGCAGACCACAGGGTTGATTGAGCCCTCGGTGCCCAAATTTGAGCTTAAATGTCTCTGCACCCAGGGAGAGTCCCAAAATTTGATGCCCCATGCAGATACCAAAGATGGGTTTCTGACTTGTTAACAGGGCTTTGGTCGTAGCAATCCCTTCACTAACGGCTGCTGGGTCACCTGGTCCGTTGGAGAGAAAAATGCCATCTGGATTATGCTTGAGAATTTCTTCTGGCGGTGTGTTGGCTGGAACCACAATGACGCGACAGCCATAGCTGGCAAGACGACGTAGAATGTTGCGCTTAATGCCGAAGTCGATCGCCACAACCGTCAATGGTGTAGCCCCCGTAGACTCTGGCACAGGACCAAATTCCCACGTTGCGCTTGTGGCATCTGACCATTCATAGACCGCTTTGGTGCTGACATCACGAACAAGATTAAGCCCTGCCATACTGGGTGCGTCTTGCACATGTGACAACAACTCCACAGGATCAAGAATTTCAGTGGATATTGCGCCATTCATCGCTCCAGCCGAACGTAGCTTGCGCGTCAAGGCGCGCGTATCAATGCCATAAATAGCTAGAATGTGATGCTGCTTAAGGTAGTCGGGCAAGGATTGGGTTGAGCGCCAGTTACTCGGTTTAAAGCAAACGTTGCGGGCGATCGTGCCCCGCACCTGCGGTTGCGCTGACTCCTCATCTTCAGGGTTTACGCCAGTGTTGCCCAGCTCTGGATAGGTAAACGTCACAATCTGACCACAATAGCTGGGATCGGTCAAAACTTCTTGATATCCGGTCATGCCTGTATTAAACACAACCTCCCCGATCGTGGTGCCCGTTGCGCCAAAAGATAAACCCTGGTAAGACGTACCATCGGCTAAAACCAGTAGCGCAGGCTGTGTAGGAGAGAGAACCATGATTACCCTTTGCCATCAGACATCGACGCCTTATTATGCCATGCGTAAACCGTTTCGAGAGTTCAGCATAAGCATGTGAGGCCAAGCTCAATTTGTTATTTTCATAAGATGGGTTAGTTACACGTTACGAGTGCGGCACTCTATGGCTAGAGTGTGAGGTGTTTAGGGTGTGACGTGGTTCAGTGTGACATGAAAGCCCTCAGACGTGAAATGGAACCGCTAAAATTCGTCCCTTACCTGTGAGTTTCTTGGCCCATGCTAAAGCGCTCTTGTTCTGGTACTGCGCTGGTGATACTATCGGGTGCGATTTTGCTGGGAAGCACTGCCTGTAGCCATAAGACAGTGCTCAAAACGGCGGTCAGCAGTACCGAACAAACGCCACCTGTTGTCCCGGTTCCTTCCTCTAGTGCCGTCACAACCACGCCTCCATCGCAAGCTACTTCTACGAAACGAGATACTTACAAGCTCGCGTTAGAAAAAGCTGATAGTGCAAGCAATATTACCGTTTCGGCTCAGTCTCAAGATGACTGGAAATTGGTTGTGAGCCGTTGGCAGCAGGCCATTCAATTTATGCGCGCAGTGCCAAGCTCTAGCCCGTATGGGGCACTGGCGAAAGCAAAGCTAACGGAATATCAGCGCAACCTTGCTTACGCCCAAAAGCAAGCAGCCCGTGCAGATTCCAGTGAAACGGCCTCTGAGCCTGCGCTTTTACCGATCGCGCCCCGCACCTATACGGCTTCTAATATCAGCCCTGCGACTACTAACTCAGATGAAACATCTGGGTCTAAACGTGTCTATGTTGCCAGGATCAAACGTCGTGCTGGGGGGACGCCTGTTATTGACGTCACCTTTAACGGGAATCGTACCTTTGAAATGATCGTCGATACAGGAGCGAGTGGGACAGTCATAACCAGCAGCATGGCATCGAGTTTAGGCGTCAAGGTGATTGGCAAAGCCAAGGTCGATACTGCTAGCGATAAGAGCGTGGAAGTGCCGCTTGCCTATGTCAACTCAATCGCTGTCGGTGGCGCTGTGATCAAAGGTGTGGTGGTTGCGATCGGCAACAGCGCTCTTGATACAGGCTTGTTAGGGCACGATTTTTTTGATGACTATGATGTCACCATTAAACGCGATGTCGTTGAATTCAGGCAGCGCTGATTCGAGATGTTTCGGTCCACCAGGGTTACTGCTATGGCAAGAGGCAGAAAGCAGAAGATAAAGCCTTGCCTATTAGAGCTCTGACCACAACAGTGTGTATTAACGAATTTGCGTACTGCAATGGGAGGCTTTCTGCTACCAGGTTTACTGAAGAAACTGCACCAACTGCTCAAACTTGCTCCAGGCTGCACCACTGTGCAAGATCTCTTTCGCAAGGGCAAACCCTTTAGTATAGGGCTCCTCTGTTTGAGGCAGGAGTTCGCCAACCTGCAAGGCTAAGGCTGCGTTAAGTGCTACCACATCTTGCTGTGCTTGTGTCCCTTTTCCCTGCAAGACCGATCGCAAAATTTCAGCGTTGTGTTGCACATCGCCACCCGCGATCGCGCTTAAAGGTGCAGGCTCAATGCCTATTTTCACCGGATCCAGGCTGGTCAAATGCACCGTTTGCTTAGCTAAAACGGCCAAATCTGTGAGGTCTCCAATTCCCGCTTCGTCTAACTTTTCGCGGCCATGGAGGACGATCGCGCGACGGACCCCCAACTGATTTAACGCCTCTGCCACTGTCTCGATCAAGCTAGAAGCATACACCCCAACCACCTGCCCGGTTGGATTCATTGGGTTGACCAGCGGTCCTAAAAGATTGAACACTGTGCGCACTTTCAAAAGACTCCGCATCGGCCCAACAGCCTTCAGTGCTGGATGCCAACCTGGCGCAAAAAGAAAGGTGATGCCAACCGTATTGATTGCCGCCTGGATCTTTTCTGAGGGCGCGGCCAGATTTACACCCAAGGCTTCCAGTACATCAGCAGAGCCGACCCGACTGGAGGCAGAGCGATTACCATGCTTGGCTACAGAAACCCCTGCTGCTGCGACTACAAAGGCAACGGCCGTAGAAATGTTAAAAGTTCCGGTTCCATCTCCGCCCGTACCACACGTGTCAACAATGGTAGAGGGAGGCTGGATGCTTGGCGAATCGCATCTAGAGGCCAGGTTCCGCAACACATGTGCCATTCCAACCAACTCTTCTGCGGAGACTCCCTTGGCTTGAATGGCGACGAGAATGGCACCAGAGAGAACCGGTGGAATCGACTCACTTAACCAACCTCGCATGAGGGTTGCTGCCTGCTCTGTTGACAAGGATTGGCGATCGAGTAGTTGTTGTAGTAACTCAGACCATTCTGCTACGGGACTAAGCGCATCAGCAGATGCACTTACGGTTGAGCGACTAAAACTTTCTACCACAACAGTTACAGCACATTAGATTATCTAACCAGCATGGTACTAAAGTTTGGTGCAGAAATAACAGCGATTCATGCCTTGATAACAGTTGGTGCACCGTTCTTGATTAAACGTTCAAAGACTCCAGCGATGAAAGAGCAGCCACGACCAAATTTGCAAAACCACTCACGCAAAGGGGCATCGATCGACCGATCGATGCCCCCCCAGATGATTTACCAATGACCAATGACTACACGTTGTCAACCGTGCGCTTGGCACTGTCTTTCATATCTTCTTTTGCATTCCGTGCTTCAGCTTCTACTTGCTTTGCTTTGCCAGCAGCTTGGTCAGCGGGATCGCCTGTTACTTTGCCAGCAGCATCTTGAACCTTGCCTTCAACATTCTTAGCAGCAGCTTTTGCTCTTTCTTCCAAACTCATTGTCGTACTCCGTTTCTAAAGAACTATCTGAAGCGAATAGAGCATCTAAAACGTTTCTATTCACTTCTTAACGGTACGAAATGCGCTGATTAAAACCCTCCCTCACAAGTTGTATTCAAAATAACAAAAAGCATCCTTATAGTCTTCTGAAAGAGCTACGCACAAATGTAGACAGTCTAAAGCTGTAGGCCGTCTAGTATGCGCCGTGACGCTGACGGGAAGAAACGATAGCGCGCATAGACGTGTCTAAAGGTCTTGAGACTTTGCCAAATCTCGTTCTGTACGCACCCATTTTGTCTGGGGCTTGTTTAGGAATGCCAGGTAAAGCGGTATCTTCCAGAGAATATAAAGTGGCACGGCTAAGAGCGTAACCAATGGTAAAGTTTGCCGCGCAAATTTTGCCCAAGCAGTAGTAATCGCAATTAGTAGGAGTAGTCCCTCTAATGCCACTAAGTACATAGGCACGTAAAGTCCAAGGAACCACCCAGCCATGCTTGCAGCGGCCAAAGTGACAAACCACAGTAGAACCAGGAGCGACAGAGGAGGAATGCTCAGGTCAAGCGCGATCGCCAGTAAAGCAAAACGGCCCTGCTTTAGCCAAGCTTTAAGTAAACGTGGCACCTGGGTGACGAGCGTTTGTAAGTGACCATGCTCCCACCGCGTTCGCTGACTTGTAGCGGCTTGCTTTTGCTGAGGCAAGGCACCAGTGACATCCGCTTCAGCACAAAAGATGGTAGGGTATCCAGCCAACAGAAGATCTAACGAGAGCTGCATATCCTCGACAATATTGCCGCTTGCCAAGGAAACCTGGTGCATAACAGCCCACGGAAATGCCATGCCAGTTCCCGTTAGGAGGCACGGCTGTTTGAGTTGAGCCAGCCCCAAAGGGCGTACCAAATTTTTAACTGTAAACGCAAGGATAGAAACAGCGGCAGCAGGGTTGGCTTTTGCAGGCTGCGTGAGAAGGTAGCGCGCCTGTACGGGACGTTGCTTCGCAGCCGCTAAGCAGGAAATTTGTGCGATCGCCCCTTCTGCGACCAGACAATCAGCATCAACGACGACGACAACTTCAGGGGGGGCAGGTGCTAGAAACTTTAACCCAAAATCTAGTGCGTATCCCTTACCGCGCTTCTCAAGATCATGCCGTTCGATGACAGTTGCTCCAACTGCCTGAGCAACAGCAGCCGTTTCGTCACTACAGTTATCAGCGATGACAACCAAGCGGTCTTGAGGGGCCAACTGTGGGAGTAACGTATTTAACGTAGTGCTAATGCCGACCGCTTCATCATGAGCGGGGACTAATATGGCGATCGTCGGGCGACTGGCGTAGGATTCTCCAAGCCTCTGTCGTGGTGCTGTGACAGCAGCCAGACATTCTACGCAAAGCACGCCAATGGGAATCAAGAGCAAGAACGCGATCGCCAACAAGAAAACATTGAGCAGATGAATCATCACGGCTACGTTAACGTTCTACCTCTACGAGTAAGCCCATCTTGTAATGAAATCGAACCGAACGAAAGCACTCATTCTGAAAACACCCATGGTTGGTGACAGCATGAGTGCAACTTAGTTACGTCTGTCGCGATAGCTGTTCAGCCGAGAACTGGCTACTCGTTTGGCTTTAGGAGTTTAAGACTTCCTAATAACGAAGTTCTACCGCCGTAATTCTCTCCATATTGACCGGACCGATTGTAGGCATTTGCAGTGCCTTTACCAGGATGGTTCGGCACAAAGCCCAATACGGGCAACCGGAAACGGGTTAGCTCTGCAAGAATCTGGTTCAGCACAGAACGCTTCGTTTTTGCGACCCCAGCGACCATAAGGATGCCGCTAGAATGAGCTGCAACAAAATTCGCATCAGAAAATTCTGACAGAGCAGCGGTGTCATAAATGACCAGATCAAATTTGTTTTGTAGGGTGCGCATCAAGCCCTGCAATTCGCTAGAGGCCAGTATCTTGCCAGAGTCTGGCGTAACCTGACCGGCTGTCAGCACGGAAAGATTGCTCTCTCCAGGTACACCTTGAATAGCTTGTTCTAGCTCGGCGCGTCCCGCAATCAGTTCATTCAATCCGGTCGCATTGGGCAGGCTGAATAAGGAATGGATTTGAGGCGCTCGCAGATTGCTATCAACTAAGAGAACACGCTGACCCATCGAAGCAGCTTCTAGTGCTAGATGCAGTGCAATCGTTGTTTTGCCATCCCCTGACTCTGCAGAACTAACCACAACAGAATGAACAGGCGGATTAGAATTGAGAAATCGAATATTGGTGTAGAGGGAGCTGATTGCTTTCGCAAAAGCGTCTGATCGCGGTACGGGAAGAGAAGCTGTTGGCTGACTCAGACCACTCTTAAAGGGAATCGTACCCAGGAATGGCAGCTTCAGCGAACCTTCCATATCTTCCGCGCTGTAGAAACGATCTCTGGCTTTTTCTTTCAGCAAGGCGGCGGCTAAACCGAGGAGCAAGCAAGCCCCCAGCCCAGCGATTAAGAACTTTGGCTCAATGCTCGCCGATGGAATAGGGTTATTCTTGCCATCTCGCTCAATGGCTGGAGCCGAGACAATTTCCCAGGGAACTTCTTTTTGAGCGGCTTCAATTCGCAGCGTTTCACGTTGAGTTAGAAACTGATTCAGTGTTGTTCTGGCAAGATCTAGCCGCTGACTAAGGTCAGTGTATTGACGAACAACAACCGGAAACTCTTGAAGCTTCTGGTTAAGAAACGCTTGAGACTGAGCGATCGCCTGCCCACGCACCTGCAATTGTTGAGCCGTATTAGACGCTGCGACCAGTTGCCGAATGAGATCGATCCGAAGTGCGTTCTGGAAAGCAAGAATACGAGAATCGACTGCTGCACTCGAACCCTGCAAACCTAAATTCTTATAGGCTTCGTTAGCGATTAGTTGCTGGAGCTTAGCCTCCTGTTCCTTCAAGCCAACGATCACTGGACTTTCACTGCTATAGCGTGCAGACTTTGCCGCAATTGCTGTTTGCACTTCTTTCAGCTTGGCGATCTGAGCCTGATAGCTTGTATTCTCACTCAAAGAAGCAGCCGCTAGCGCCTGCTCTGGCGTGAGACCAAGCTGGGATTGCAGACGACTAAAGAGCGCAAGCTGTTCTTTCAAGTTGCGCTGTGTTTCTAGCTGCTGAGCTTGAATATTTTGGGACTGCGCTGAAAGCTGCGTGCCCTCTGTGGTGGGATCCGCAATACGGTATCGCTGGCGTAACGCTTGTAATTCTCCTTCAAGGTCATTGACGCGACGCTGTAAGCTAGGAAGCTGATCTTCAATAAACTGAACACCACCACCAATACGGGTCTTTCGGTCTTCAAGGCTGTATCTCAGGTAGCCTCTTGCCAGCTCTTGGAGGATGAACTCTACTTTCTGAGGATCTTGCCCCTTAAAAGACACATCAATTACTTTTGTGGGATCCGAAGCATCAGAGCCAAACTTCTGTGCTACAGCAACGTAGCGTTTAATGACCAGCGTATTGTTGCTAGCGGCGGCCGCGAGCGAACCTGCTGTTACGTCAGGATAACGACGTTGAATTTCCGTTGCAATTTTAGACAGTAACTCAGGACTTTGTAAAAGCTGGAGCAATGTTGGGTAGTCGATCGTGTCAGGCTGCTGAGCACCTGGTCTAGAAATCGCGGATGGATCAGATAGCCGAGCTTCAGAGGTAATGGGCTCAACTAGAAGCTGAAAATGACCTTTGTATGTACGAGGGCCACTCAAGCTAGAGTAAACGACCAGGGCTGCACCAGCCGTCGTAATACCGGCAATCAGGAGTGCATTACGCTGGATCATCCTCACGATCGGTGACAGATCAAGACCCTTTGGTCTTGTAGCCATGTCTGCTGTGTCTTCACCCAGCGAACCATTTGCGTACGATCGCTCCTGATCGCTTAGTGATGAACCTTGCGTATACTGTTCAGCCTTCATGGTTTCTCCCTACCTCATTGACTCTGAGCAACAAAACTTTTGCCCCTATGGAAAAGGACACTACGAACCGTTACTTGAAGATGCCGTATAGCCCCAAAATCCCGCCCAACGGACCTAACACTGTGCCTACCGTATCGCCAATCTTAGCAATCCCATTCCGATTGACGACGACGACATCGTTGCTGCGTAAAGGCGGATTGTTTTTCTCATCTAACTTTTGTGAGAAGTCAACTGCGATCGTGCGTCGATCAACCGTACCATTTGGATTCAGACGAATCAGCTCCACATTTTTCCTCGCCCGACCGGGTTTAAACCCACCCGCCGCTAAGATAGCTTGATTCAAAGTCGTGTTGGGTTTAACCTCGACTGCGCCGGGTGTTACAACCTCACCTACTACGTTCACTCTAATAGCATCGGGAGAGAAGTTGCTGCTAGCAATTTGAAGCGCTTCCGTTGTATCAATTTGAGTTGCTTTTGGAACAACAAGTGTGTCACCGTCGCGAACTTGGACGTCCTGCGTTAAATCACCCTCACTTAGAAATTTCCAAAGATTGATGGTGCGAGTTTCTTGCCTATCAGCGTCTAGAGGACGACGAATCTGAATCTGACGAATATCAGCTCGCTCTGTAATACCTCCCGCCGCTTGAATCGCTTTACTGACGGTTGGCCATTGACTGCCACTTTCACCGCCACCTTGTTGTTGCCCATTTAAGCCAGTTTGAGCACTTGCAGTGCCAGTACTCACCGCAGCACTACTGACAAGATTGCTTGCGATAATATAGGAGCCTGGGCGGGTTACTTCACCAATAATGCCGATTTTTAACGTCCGAGCGGCGATTAGGCTTACCGTAATCCTTGGTTCGTTGATGTATTTGCCGTATTGTGACTCTAGTCGCTCAGAAGCTTCTCTAAGGGTTAGCCCTTTAACATTGACACTTTTAACCCACGGTAGATTGATTGTGCCATCAGGCAATACAGGGTAACGTGCTTCTAGAATAAGCTCAGGAGTGTCGTAGCTATCAATTTTGAGAATATCCCCTGCACCAAGGATGTAAGAAGATTCTCCTTGTGCAAGGCTAGCTGGTTTTGGAGGACTGAGCTCTTTCTGGTATACAGGGCTTTGGACAGGCGATGGCTGTACCTGAGCTGCTGCCTGGAAGGTGGCGCCGACCCCAATCAACATGATTAGAGAAAAGCCTGTGAATGAGCGATTGATTCCCTTCATCGTGACATCTCTTAGTGATAGCGGAAATTGAAGATGCAGTGCTTACAAATGAGGCCGAAAAGCATGAACGCCTGCAAAGCTGAGCAGCAAGTAGTAGGGTTAATTCATCCTCAGCAGCCTTTTCAATATAACTGCGCAAAGTTTAGTGATAGAAGCAAATAATCGACGTAGCGCCTTGCTATAAACCGTTCTAGCTGTTTCAGGTCTATCCTGTCTAAGCGATAACGACCCTTGCTTTTCGGAAAATAACTAGCCGTAAATTGCTTTGAGGGAACACACCGTATACACCCTGAGACAAGTAGCTCAATGTAATTATGGAGGGTTTTCTCACCTCCCTTCTGCTAGTCATCGGCTGCTTTACCCAATATTTATAACTTCCCTCAGTAATGTGACGCAAATAGAAGAGTAAATAAAGTTCGCTTTGTTAAGGAACTTTATTGATGTACGTCTGATACGGAGTCATACATCAGGACGCTCGATCGCCAAATCCGTTACAGGTTGCCCGCTCAGGCACAACCAATGGCAGGCAAATAAGTGAGGCGTTTGGACATTAAGGCTGGCGAGCGCAGGGGCATCGGGAAAGGGTAGCAGTCGATCAAAGCAAAGTGCATCAGCTTGCCAGCCAAACTGCATGAGGTAAACAGCGGGGGGAGCTTTGAGCGATCGCAGCAACCGTTGCCCCAAGGCATAGAGTGGTTGCCGTTGAGTATCGGTCAGGTGTATTGGCTGCGCATAGGCTTGCCCTGCCCCTTTGTCACTGGATGATGTCTCTGCTTTTACGCCAATCACTTCTGCATAAAGTGGCCCTTTAGCCGTCAGGACGATTGGCAACCAAAATTCGCCTGTTCCCGTTGCGTATTGCCACTCCGTCAATTGCTGCCGCAGACCTTCTACATTACGGCAGGCAGCATAGATCGCTTGTGCCGGAAACGCGATCGCGGCGGGTAAATGAAGCGTGAGGGGACAGAGTAGAGTTTTGTTGAGTGTCCAATCATCAGCATTTAGGTCATTAGATGAAACAACATCGACCCTAATGAGTTCGCTTTCAGACGTTTGCTCAGCAAGAATGGCGGCTTTTAAGGCAGAAACCATTTGAGCTGTCGCTTCAGAGGAGGCGGGCTCTACAACAATCAGTACATCACGCATTGAGGCTCAGGCGTTCCCAAATGTGGGGAGGGATGCACCCATGCCTTTGGGAAAGCTGGGCAAATCGAGATGGGTTTGGCGACGCGTTCTCACGGCAAGTCTGTAGCTAACGCTTTGCAGTTCGGCGTGAAGCTGACGGTTTTCGCGCTGAATTTGGGTCACTTTCTCGCGGATTGGCACCATGCGTTCTGCAAATTTTTGCCGATAGATTTTAGGCAACTCTTGTACGACTTGCTCCAGCATGCGAGACCGATCGGTCAATTCTTGAACCGACTGGCGGAGTTGATAAATTTCTGTGTCGCGATCGGTAATCTGTTCCTGGTAGAACGTTACTTGTTGCTCTACGCCTTGTAGTTGCTCTCGCAATGCACGAACTTCCGCTAGATGCCGCTCAGACACTTCTGGGCTGGGCATGAAGCTTGCGTTGCCTTTAACCAGACGAAATAGCTCCTGAGATAACTGCTGCACCAGGTTATCGCGCATCTGTAACTCTTCACGAAGACGGGCAGCCTCCGCTTGCACATCAGGTAGGGTTTGGCTTTCAGAATAGGTCACGTCTTTAGAACTCCACTTTCTATAGCATCGGTCTTTGTAGTATCAGCCTTTACAGCCTCTGGTTGGTTCAAATGATCTTCCCAACGGCGTGGGGCAGACCCACGGCGAATCTCTCGCCAAATTGCGGTTGCAGCTAATGTACCATCTGCAACCGCAATTGATACCTGATTTAGTCCTTCTTTTAAATCACCAATGGCAAAAAGGCGTGGATGAGAGGTGCGGCACATAGAATCCGTGACTAGATTCTCGCCATTCCACTGTAAATCCAACCCTTTCAGGTATTCATTGAAGTAATGTGAACCCATCGCCACCAAACCAGTCTCCAGGTCGATCGTCGAGCCATCGGTGAGCTCTACACCCGTCATTTCATGGTCATGCCCCAAGAATTTTGCGATCGGGGTTTCTACTAGCGGGTAGCCATGTTCTTTGAGCTTCTGGCGCATCGCCTCGTCAACTTCGCACAACCCCTGCGTAAAAACCGTGATGTAAGGTGTAAACCAGTTCAACACAAACGCTGTATTGATTGCCGCTTCAGAACTGACAAAGAGCCCACACTGCTTATCGGCAATTTCGTAGCCATCACAGATCATGCAAACATGCAGATTGAAGCCTGCATAGTCGTAAACGTTTTGCATGTCTTCGAGTTGGGGGAGGCGATCGATGATGCCACTCGCTGCGACGACGTATTTACTACGAAACACAGGATAAATACTGTCCTGCTTGCCGACTTTGACTTTAACGGCAAACGTTTCACCCTCGTCATGCACAGCTTCGACAAACCCAGTCAGGTAATCACCATTGAGTGATAAAAGATGCTGCTGACCCTGCTGCAAGAGGGTACGACCTGGGGTATTGGGTGGTAACCCCAGGTAGTTTCGTAAATCTTGCATCCAGAACGATCGCCCTCGACCTTTTTCAATGACCAAACAGGAAAGCCGGTAGCGCTGGAGGTAAATCGCGGCAGCCAGGCCACCCGCACCACCACCGACGATGATGACATCGTAAACGTGCTCTAATCGCTGATCGAGGGTTTTCTTAGAGAGCTTCATAGGTTTGCTGTACTGCACTCAAAGCAAGGAACGATAGAAACTTGCTCTTGACCCTTCCAGTGTAAGCAGATTGAAGCAGTGGTGGGGTGGGATGCTAGACTTCTACAGCTTCTTTTTCGACTTCCGGCACTTCTTGTTTAATTGTCAAAAAGCGAATCACTTCTTCACTGAGACGCATTGACCGCTCTAGTAATGCGACCTGACTGCCATCGCACTGATAGTTAATTTGAATGTAGATGCCTTCGCGGTGCTTTTGAATCTCGTAGGCTAACCGACGCTTACCGCGATGTTGCGTTTCCAAAACATCTGCCCCGTTTTCACGCAGTAGGGTTTGATATTTTTCGATCGCTTGATCCACCGCTTCCTCACCCAAGTCAGGGCGAAGAATATACATCGTCTCGTAAAAATATTCCATGTTAGAGGTCTCCTTGTGGACTAGTGGCTTCTTTGGCATTGTGTGGACAGGGACATCAAAAGACTGCCTGTCGACGACACTTAGTGCTCTGGAAGCAAGGAATCACCATTCTATCGTGTTTGGAGTGCAAGTAGCTAGATAAAAGCGAACTGCACTAATCAGCTTTGGTAATGCTTTAGTACCGCTGATATGTCTAAACCTGTAGGATGCATTGCCAATACCATTACGTCTAGAACTGGGGTGATAGGTTTAAATCACAAGCCTGCAAATGGCAGAATTGATCACCCCGTTTGTAGCAGTGGGATCTTAAAGTCTTCTTGAGCCGTGAGGAATTGGTTGAGTTATGGCACAGCGCTATGTCCGGGTTCAAGCCGCAGATGGGCAAATTTACTACGGGCTACTCCAATTAGGCCGAGAAGTCAGTGTTCTTGATGCACCACCGTGGCTGAATGGACAGCAAACAGATCTAGAGTTACCAGCAGAGAGTTATCAACTTTTGGCACCCTGTGCGCCGTCAAAAATTGTTGCGGTAGGCAAGAACTACGCGGATCACGCGGCTGAGATGGGAACCCCTGTGCCCGAAGAGCCGCTACTGTTTATGAAGCCCTCCACGGCTGTCATTGCAACGGATGGCGTGATTTTGTACCCAACTCAATCACAGCGGGTGGATTATGAAGGCGAACTGGCGCTGATTATTGGCGATCGCTGTGTGGACTGCACCCCTGAACAGGCACGCGGAAAAATTTGGGGATACACCATTGCGAATGATGTTACCGCCCGCGATTTGCAGCGTAAAGACGGTCAGTGGACCCGTGCCAAGGGCTTTGATACTTTCTGCCCTTTAGGTCCGTGGATTGTGCGAGATGTCAGTCCTGGCGCACGCTTACAAACGTTTGTTAACGACGACACAAAACCTGTTCAATCTGCATATATCGACCAAATGGTCTTTTCACCCGATGTTTTAGTGTCTTACATCAGCCAGGCAATTACGCTATTGCCAGGGGATATTGTCTTAACAGGGACACCTGAAGGGGTTGGGCCACTGCAAGCGGGCGATCACGTCCGAGTTGAGATTGAGGGGATCGGGTATCTCAACAATACGGTTGCAATGCGATCGCCCAAAGAAGCTGCAGCGTCGCCCTAGACCCAACTGGCTGAAGGAAAAGACAACTCGTTGGAGGAAATTTAGAGCGATCGTCACTCAATCCCCTCTATATCTCTACAGCATCCCTACCGCGAGCTTTCTGATTGTTCGCTCTAACCAGGCCTGAGCTTTAGCGAACCTGAGCGTATGCAGCATCCGAAATTGTAGGGATCTCAGCATAGCGCCCTAAAGCCGACTGGACAACGGAATACCCCACCGCTGCTACGACTCCTAGAAAAATCGTATTGAACAGTGTCTGCTCCAGCAACGTTCCTTGAAGCGCTCCAGCAAGAATGTAGCGCCACAGGATCGAAATCAGGCTCAGCACAATACCAAACAAGATCGACTGCATGGCGTTGAAACGAATGAAGTGCGCGATCGACTCGTTTCTAACCACCAGCAGAAAAAGGGCAAAGAAGATGATCAGCGGCATAAAACCACCGAAACCGTAATAGAGGCCAAGAAGGGGAGACAGTGGAATTACAATCGCTCTGAAAATGGGGCTAAGAAAGGAGCCAGAGCCAACCACCCCACTCACCAACCCAATGACATCAAACAACGGCAAGAGGTAAACCAAGGAAGCGAAGATCCGGTCTGTGGGAGAAGTAGACCCGCGCCAAGCCATGTTGTGTTCTCCAAAAGTAAAGGGGTTCTTTTTATGACTAATATTGCCCAGGATAACGCAGTTAGCGGTGGATGCCTACTCTATGGTTTTAGGTTGCTTGGTTTTGCAGGAGGCGATCGAAAATGCCAACTAACCGATCAATATTTCGCTCCTGCCGTTCTGCTGTTTGTGCCTGCCGTTCTGCTGTTTGTGCCTGCCGTTCTGCTGCTGCTGCCTGCCGCTCAATCATTTCTTTCAGTTCAGTAAAGCCTTCCGTCAGGTGCCCCATCTGAATCTGTCAGCACATCGATTTTGTCTGTAAGCGTGTCGATTTTATCCGTGAGCCTATCCAATTTATGATTCTGCTGGCTAGAAGACTGCATGAGTGCAGTGGTTGCATGGGTGAGTTGGTCTAGCTGCTGCTGTGTTGTAAGGTTAGACATTTTGGCGACCGGGACGCGCTGACAGATGAGAGTGGATTATAGCCTCAGTACCTGCCAATTGAGCTGAGTGAGCTTACCCTATTGAAGCTTTACTTAAGATGCTTCTAAGGCCAAAACTACCACGATCGCCTTAGCAACAATCCAGCCGTGTTGCGCCTAGATATTTTGTTAGATAGGGCGAAAACACTTCATAGATCAGCGTGAGAGGCTGTCCACGATGCCAAAACAGGTAATGCCGCCCCCACAGAGGCCCTGGCTGACCAAATGCTTGCTCTAACGCGGTTGAGTGACCGTAATAGATGCCCTGCACATCTCGATAAAGTTCTGTTCGTAGTCGCGCAAGGCTTGCCCAAATGGGGAGCGATCGGTTTTGCAAGTATTCATCCACGTGGCTGGCCTCCCACCAGGAGGTTGCATAGGCAAGACGTTGGCCGGAAGCTGTACGCAGCCAGACTTGCCGTCGCAATCGTGGTCCGGGCACAACCTGTAATTGCCTCGGCGCGTGGTCACTATCCATCCCGATCGCCGACATATCAATGACATCAACTTCTGTCGGTTCGCCCGTCAATAGCTGAAGGTGGCGAGTCGGCGAACCATCGCCCAGCATCAACATTTGCCAGGTTGGAGCCAACTTGCTGTGGGGAAGCCCTTGCTGAATAACAGCCTCATCGCCCTGCCAGAGAGGATTCAGAGGATGCCATGTTGTGGGCAGCGTGGGACGATCGGCGGCGGAAAGAGCAATAGTCAACGTCTTTACACAACTTAACCTCAGTACAACTATAGCGCTCTCGCTGGGAAAGTTCTTGCGGTGAGTGTGGTTAAGTTGGCAGGGGAAAGTGAGGGGGCAGAAGGCAGAAGGCAAATTTTTCGCTTGTCGCCTTTAATTCTCTGCTCCCCTTGCTCCCTCTGCTCCCCTTGCTCCCTCTGCTCCCTCTGCCTCCCCTGCTTCCTACTGTCTCTCCGCCCAGGCTCTCATTTTGCCTGGATTCAAAAGTCCGTAAGGGTCAACCATCTCCTTAAAGCGCAACTGTTCTATGTCGACTGTCTTCATGCCGCCGTCTTCAAGAATGTAGGTATGCGGATTGGCAATGAATGCACCGTTTGCTTCGTGGTAATGAATAATTTCTGCCAGTCGCTCTGGGGTGGTGTAGCGCACCACTTGAAGGGCGGCAGGTACGGCTGTACCGCCAATGCGAACGAACTCTAGATGCATCATCACTTCATCGCCAAAGTGCTGATACATATGCTCCACCAGTTTCAGGTCTTTATCGGGTGGAAAAATGGTTTGCAGGTAGGTGAGGGTTGGATCAACGCTGCGGGCATGCAAGGTCGTGTGATTCCACGAATATTCGACCAGTGTGGTGCCTTTGCTAGCTTCCTGAGCACTTTTTTGAAGACAGACAGTGCCATTGTATGCCTTGACCAGTTCGGCAAAGGGTTCCAAAGCAGATTCTGCGACCATTACTAAAGCGCAGTGACTTCCTGTTGGAATGACGTTGCGAAACGCGGCGAAATAGGTAGGAATCGGATCCGCGCAAATGCAGACCAGTTTTTTGATTATGCCGTCACTGTCGCTAAAGGCTTGACCAAAGCGAGCGGCAGTCATGAAGTCGGGAAAGGCGACGATCGCTTCTGCCCAAGCATAAGCAGGCGCAAGGGGAATCTCCAGTTCGGTGATGATGCCGTTTGTGCCATAGGCGTGAGCCACTTTGTACACATCGTCACCCCGTAGTTCGATCACGCGCGGTTCCTCTTCCATCGTGACAACGCGGACCGCAAGAAGATTGCCCCGATCGCGGATTTGCCCATAGGTGATGGAGCCAATACCGCCACTACCCCCCCCAATAAAGCCGCCGATCGTAGCCGTGCGATAGGTTGAAGGCAGCATTCGAATTTCCCAACCGCTGGTACGCGTTTGCTTGTCGAGTGCTGCGAGTTTCACCCCTGGTTCAACACAAGCTGATCCTGGTTTCACCCATTTCACAGCCTGCATCCGCGACAAGTCTAGAATGACACCTCCTTCCAGTGGAACGCATTGACCATAATTACCAGTTCCGGCACCGCGAACCGTTAAGGGCATTTTATGTTTGACACATGCCGCTGCAACCCGTATGACCTCTGCTTCAGTCACTGGACGTACAACCAAATCGCCTCGTTTATCGCCCAGTAGCGGTTGCAGAATCGGACTGAAGGTGTAGTAGTCCTGGGAAAGCTTTGCGACTTGTGCGAGGTCGGTAATAATGTCCAATCCGTCTAATTCAGTCACAAACGGTTTGAGGTCAAGGGGCTGCGTTGTTGTAGAAGTCATTGGCTAAGGCGAAAGAGAGACAAAACATGTATGTGGCAGCGGTTTATGCGCTGTCAGGGTTTAGCATGACACAGATTATTTAGAACAGGCAGTAGTGAGCGTTGCGAAATCACGCTATCACGCAAGGAAAGCGATCCTTCTACCCTGCCTGGCCTCTAAGGGATATCTGCGTACTCAAAAAACGGCTATCCCTCACGTTGGAACAGGGGAGCAAACCTCTCTTTCGCTTCGGCTAGCGTTAGGAGGGAGAACGCAAGGGGTGAGAACAGAGAGTTTCTAAACACTTCTCAAAACACTGCTAAAGCATTCTCTTCATTCGCGTTCTTCCCTCTTCGAATCGAACAACGTGCCTGCTAAACTTGACGCCCTCTCAAAAACTGCACGAGCGTGATTGCTAGCCAGCCTAAAAGTGCATACACGACGATCGCGACTAAAACATTAAGGTCAAGAATATTTGCACCGCCCCCCGTTACAGGGCTGACAAAAAGCGTAGAGAACGGGGCAATAAATGGATCAGAAATATTGTAAATAAATTGGGCAAACGCATTTTTGGTATTTGCGCCCGAAGCACGCAGAACAAAGCGTAGCACCAGCAGAATTTCTAGTAGCCCTACCAAAAATGAAATACTGTTAATAATCCACGCAAAGGTAGCATTCGTTTTAGCGGCTTCTAACCGTCCTTGTTCTTGCTGCAAGCGAAAAGCTTCTTCTTCTCGTAACAGTTCTCTCCGACGCTCTAAATTTGCTTGTTCGTCTGGATCTCTAGTCATGTCAAGCTGCTCCGTACTGTGATTTATGATGCGTTCACAGCCTAGATTTTTCCGTTTATTATGTCGTCTACTATTGGGCTGATTTTTGCTTTAACAAAGGCAAGGAAGGCGATAGAAGCGATCGTAGAATTGTTAAGAAGTCTTTCACAATCAGCCTGCAATTGCTTTCATTAAAGAGAGGAACGTGAATAAAGAGGCATTGACACTCTAAGCGACGATCGTCAATGTACTGTAAGACGGAATAGTAAAGATGATTGCATACAAAAGCCCCGGCATCGTGACTGATAGCTGTCATTTCTAAGTCGTTCACCAGACGATCAAGATCAACGGTTGTCTTTAACATCGTTGTCTGATATTTGCCATTGGATTCCAGAGTTAGCTGCGATCGTTGTTCTGCCATGCCACAGCAGATTACAATATTTGGCTGCAACGCTTCTAACCGGAAAATAACGTGTTGGGGTGCTAATTGAAAATCAACGGGCAACTTACGTAAAAGTGTTATTTCTGCATCTAATAGGACGAACAAATTCTGCTTAATCATTGCATCCAGCAAATCATCCGAGGCATTCGAGATATGATGAGGTTCCCAAATGTCAAACGATGTTAGCAAAATGTGAGGTTTCATCCGCGATCGCCACAAAATTGTTCAACTGCGCAGGCTAAGCAGCTCTTGTGGTGATGCTAACAGCTTTATCTTTGCTAGTAACAAGTTATGTTCATGATCAAGCATGAACAACCAGGAAACGTTAACCGAGAAAAGCGGTGTTTGTACTTTCCCAGTTACGGTTATTTCTGTGCTGCCATCCTCTAATAATCGACTGTTTCCTTGCCGAGGTTGTAGTATAAGATCCTTCGCTTCCGCTTGCAGATACGCCACGATCGCCTCTGCTCCTACCACAGGTTTCTCGAAGGGTGGTTGCAACATCCCCTCGGCAGCAAAGAGTTTTCCTGTTGCCTGAAAATTACTTGCATTCAGCGTTTCAAAGTACCGCAAAACGGTTGCTTCGCTAACGCCTGCGATCGCCAAAGGCGTTAGTACTGAAGCTTCTGATGAAGCGTTGGGCGAAGTCAAGCTTTCTATAGACATTGGCAGGTACTGCAATGATGGCTGATCGCAGCATACGTAAGAAAGGAAGAGAGAGCATATCCCTTCAGAAAGATCTCATCATCAGCCGCAACATTTGACCTTGGTCAGAGGACGGTTGACTGCAATGATGCCAATACTGCCTGGGCTTTCGCCTTCTTGAAAAGGCTAGGGATTAGCGGGAGCCGTTGGCACCGTAAAAGAGCCAGTGCCAGATGAAGGGGTGGGTGATGGTGATGGTGTGGGTGAGGAGGGTGAAGGGGTGGGTGAGGAGGGTGAAGGGGTGGGTGAAGGGGTGGGTGATGGTGTGGGTGAGGGGGAAGGGGTAGGTGAGGAGGGGGAAGGGGCAGGTGAAGGCGTAGGTGTGGGGATGGGCGTAGACGAAGGAGAGGGAGAGGGGGAAGGAGAGGGAGAGGGGGCTTGGGAACCTACTGGCACGACATAAAGCGATGGAATGTTGGGCAGTTGTCCCGCATCGACCAATGCCTGATAGACAAAGGCTGCAACGTCAGCTCTAGTGGCTGGGCGAGTTGGGTTTAACTCTTTCACCCGTGGGTAATTGACAACCAAACGGCGTTCAGTAGCTGCCGCGATCGCGCCACTAGCCCAACTGGGAATCTGCGCGGCATCCTGGTAGAAGGACAAGGCATCGGTATTAGCGCTACTGAGCTTGAGCCCACTCGCAAGCGAAACCAGGGCTTCCATGCGAGGAATTTGTTGATTTGGCTTAAAGGTGCTGTCGGGGTAGCCTGACATAAAGCCTTTTTGGTAGGCCGTTTGAATGGCTTCAGCACCCCAAAAGCTAGCTTGAATGTCCTTAAACGTGGTGCTGCCACGCTGAGCAGGCAACGATGCAAACGCTTTACTCACGATCGCGGCGAACTGCACTCGTGTTACAGGTTCGTCCGGTCGGAAGGTACCATCCTCAAACCCGCTAATAATCTTTTGGGCAGCCAATGCATCAATGTAATTTTTGGCCCAATTCGACTGTGTATCCACAAACGCCGTTAGCTGAATGCCGGGTGGTGGTGACTGGTTGGTTAGATACACCATCCCCAACTCCTTTTTGCCGTCGGTGCGTTTGGTTAAACGCCAGCCAGAGCTCAGGTTGATTTTGACAAACTGCCCAGCAGGAGGCAGCCCGTTGGTTCTCCCAACTTCAATGCGGGGTGCATCACGATCAACCAAGTTGGTAGAGGCGACCAGGACAAGGTCATTATCTTGTCTGACAATGCTAAGTTGCAGCAGCAATCCAAAGTCGCGATCGGCCATCCGAACGGAGTAGCCATTGCTGTCTGTACTGCGCCCACAAATGCCTGTAAAGTCAAACTTCAGTAAGAGCGGATCAACAATAGTGGGGTTAGAGCCACTCTCGCTCCAGCAAGGACGCTTGTCAGAGATTTGCTCCAGAATGAGCAGTTGATAGTCCTTTGCATTGAAGGGCGATGCGACAACAACAAATTTACTTTGGTCAACCTCTTTAGCTTCAAAGACTGCCGCGATCGCGGTATGCGTAGGGTGCAATAAACTCAGTGAGGTGATGCCAAAAGCCGCGACTAGAGACGCGAGGCGAAATCGTGCGAACGCTGTCATATCTGTAAGCCTATTGCGTAAACGTCTGTGAGTCGTGAATGATGCGATCGCTAACAGCATACCAATGGACGAACAATCCGAATGCTGTTTTAAGGAGGTTAAACTCAGAGGCTAATCATGCCATATCAAGGCACAAATGAGGCATAAAAGTTACCCTTCTCATTCCTTTTCTTAAGAGTCTACTGGCGGTGTTTTAGCATCTATCTCATGAGGGATAATGACAACTTGATCAATGCGATACCCATCCATAGCGACGACTTCAAAATCAAAATGATTCCAAGTAAATGATTCAGAAACGGTGGGAATATGACCAAGCTGATACAAAATAAAACCGCCGATCGTTTGATAGTCAACGCCTTCCCCTAACGGCAACTGCCTGAAGTGAAAGCGCTCCTTAAACTCATCAATAGACAGCATGCCATCAACCAGCCAGGAACCATCTTCTCGCCTTATCGCTTGTGGCTCAAACGGTTCATTGCCCGTGTGAATGTCACCGACGATCGCCTCCAAAAGATCATTGAGGGTGACTAAGCCTTGAGTTGCTCCATATTCATCGACGACCACAGCAATATGACTGCCAGATGTTTTAAACAGTTCCAGAGCATTAAAGGCGCGAATACTCTCTGGAATATAGAGTAAAGGAGTGAGCAAAGCCTTCAGTTCTGTTGGCGTTGGCGGTTGGGTAAGGCTGGTAGCCAAAAATTCTTTTGCTCTTAAGAAGCCAATGGGATGATCCACGCTTTCCTGACACACAAGAAAGTTAGAGTGTACGCTTTCAATCACTTGCTGCTGTAGCGTCCCGATCGAATCTTCTAGATCGAGCCAAACAATATCGAGCCGTGGAGTCATGAGTGCACTCACGCGCTGCTCACCTAGTCGAAACACGCGTTCTACCACTTCTTCTTGCGCTTCTTCTAGCAAGCCTGCCTCACGCGTTGCAGAAACCAGCAGTTGCAGTTCCGCAGGCGAGTGAATGAGCTCTTCACTATTGCCGGTCTCCAACCCCAGCAAGGTGAGTACCCAATTGCCCAAACTGTTAAGTGCATACACGGCGGGGCGGAACAGTCGCAGGTAAAGTTCAAGCAGTTGAATCACAAACAGGGCTGTTTCTTCGGGACGCTGCAAGGCTAGACTTTTGGGCGCGAGTTCTCCCAGCACAATGTGCAGAGCAGTGATGATGGTAAATGCAATAAGGACACCTAGTGTATGTGCACCGAGCAGCGCAAGATTACCAGGAAGCAGATGATCCAGGGCTGGTTCAAGCAAGGCCGCGATCGCCGGTTCACCAAGCCATCCCAGGCCTAGCGACGACATCGTGACCCCCAACTGGGTTGCGGCTAAGTAAGCATCCAGGTGATTGACGGCTCGTTGCAGCACTCTAGCCCGTGCCCGCCCTTCAACCACCAACTGCTCAACCCGACTGCGACGTACAGCGACCAGCGCAAACTCTGCCGCCACAAAAAAGCCATTCGCAAACACTAGAACAATGACTGCCAGCAATTTCCCTGCAATCAGCAAGCCAGAAGACCCTGCCATAGTTCTCTCAACCCAAGACGATCTACTTTAAGACAGTAGTGATGGAACTGGCGAAATAGCAAGAGGCTGCTCAAAGGTGGAACGCCGAAATAGCGCAGTCCTATTGGTTGTGTGACCAAAATTTGTTTGGAGTCGTCTCGTGCAGGAACAGGGGTGACGATCGCATAATGGCAGGTTTTGTCACTCGTATCGACTGATAATCATCGTTGTTTTTGCTCAAAAAATTGCTTTCTAAGGTCAATCAAGCAAATTTTTTACGTGTTGTTCCATTGATTTTGATTGCGTTGATTGCTTGCAGTTGTCCACAAATACCGCTTTTACTCTACTGATTTTAAAATCAAGAAATAAAACAAAAATTAAGAGCAATTAAAGAGCTCTTTATGGCTAACAAGCTGAATGACACGAGCTTTCCCCCGTTCAATCGTGCCTGATTAAGAAATAGTTATTGCTGAAGAGATACTACATAAATTTTTCTACGAACCGACCTGACTGATGCTATGACCTGTTGTAGTGCTAAGTACGGGACAAAAGGCTTGAAAAGATGAGCAGGGTAGGGTTTCATCAGAATTACCACACTCATCAGAAACCCTATGAGCCAATATAGCGAATTAAAGCGAGTCCTCCAAGCGCAATTGAACTGGCATGGAGTCAGGATTTCCTTTCTGGCATTGTTTTTATTAGCCCTGCTGAAAGTCAAGACCGTGAACTTGAGCGACCTGTGTTTAGGCTTTGGGGGGAGGGCGTTGTCCCAATCCAACTACAAGCGGTTGCAACGATTCTTTCGAGAGTTTGACCTCGATTACACCCAACTGGCTACCCTGGTGGTGAGTTGGATGCACATTCCGAGTGGCTGGGTGTTGAGCCTGGATCGCACGACCTGGAAATTTGGGGCTCACTGGTACAACATTCTGACCTTAGGTATTGTCCATGAAGGGGTGGCCTTCCCGGTGCTGTGGTGGCTGTTGGACAAAAAAGGGAATTCCAATAGTGACGAACGGATGCGCTTCATGGAGACCTTTCATAAACGGTTCCCCACGGCAGTCGTGAACTACTTGTGTGCCGACCGTGAGTTCATTGGGCAAGCCTGGGTACGCTATCTCCTGCTCGAGCCCGCCCTCGCCTTTCGGTTACGGATTCGGAGCAGTGACCAGATTGAGCATGATGGCAAACTGCTGGCGGCACGGGTCGTTTTTGCCCATTTGCAAGTGGGTCAATCCCAACGCCTCACCGGCACTTGCCGCGTCTGGGGCTACCTGGTTGCGGTTGAAGGTCTGCGCTTGGACGATGGTGATTTACTGGTGGTGATTGCGCCCGTTAAGGCTCAAGCTTTGGTCAAAGATTACGCCTTGCGCTGGGGCATTGAAACCTTGTTTGGCATTTTCAAAACTCGGGGCTTTTGCCTCGAATCGACTCACTTCACTGATGCTGAGCGGTTGAGTAAGTTGTTCGCCTTGTTGACCTTAGCCTTATGTTGGGCGATGCGAACTGGGTTATGGTTGCATCAATGGCAACCCCTTGAAATTAAAAAACACGGTCGCCGTGCTAAAAGTCTGTTTCGTTTAGGGTTCGATTATTTGCGCCATTTGGTGCTCAATCCATCGGGGTCTAATGAGCCCGACTTTTTGCAGTCCCTACAACTTTTGTCCCGTACTTAGGTTGTAGTGATGTGCTGACGTATTTGTGCACAGTTCGCCGCTTTAAATCAGGAGTAGCCCCCATGCCTTTACTCAAAAAACGAGTGACGATCGCCTTTGTTGGGTTGTCGATCGGCTTTACATCCTTTCTGCTGATTAACAGTACTCAGGCTCAGGTGCCTCCAGCCGCCGCCTTTCAATTTAAGGCGACTCAAGCTTGTCCAGCAACACAAGCTATTAAGGGCAGAAATCCCGGTAACGTCCAACTTAAGGTAGGTACCCTCTATGATTTTGAGGGTTTTAACAATCTGCAACGTCAGTTTGTCTTGCTAAGAGTACCCGGAGCCACGCCCGATCGACGCTGGGTGAGTGCGACCTGTGGCGAATTTCAAGCAAATGGCAGCGATAATCCAACGCCAACCCCAGAACCAACCCCATCGCCAGAGGTGTCGCCTACACCGAGACCAACCACCCCAACCAACTCGTCCCTGCTACCGTTCTTTGATGACGAGAACAACCCCGTCCCGGTAAAGTTTCCCAAAGGCGCAGAGAAAGACATTACGCCACCCGCACCAAAACTAGAGCCGTTTGACCAGAAAATTCTGGCGCTCTGCGGGGCAGGGTTTGATGCGCCCGTTGACCCTGACAAATTCAAACAGTTGATGACGTTCTACCCCGATGTTGTGCGGAAGTTAAAGCAGGCATCTGGTGGTGCATTGAAGCCAAACCGATCGTCTGATGCAGCTTTCGTTCAAGATTTAGAGACGATCTGGTTCAACAAAGGCGCGTTTAAGCATGTGTTTTGCGGCGAAAAGGTCGGCAAGAGCATCGGTGGCTTGCACTTTGTCGGCCGTTACTTGCAGCTTCAGCAAGAAGGTATTGCAGGGCGGTTGGACAGTGGTGGCAAAAATGAAGAAGTCGTCGATGGCTCGATTTACACCTTTGGCGCTGTGATCAAACAGGGCGATCGCGTCATTGCCCAGAGTCCAGTCAAGGGCTATCCTTACACGCTGAATGCACAAGAAACCTTACAGAATGGAGTGCTTGCCTTCAAGCAGTTTAAACCTCAGAACATCACCAAAGATGCCTGCTTATTTACAGTGACTGATCCACCTGCTGCACCTTATCAGGCGGTGTTTGTCGAGGAAGAAGGGGCCATTCGCACGTTCTATCCCGATGCCACGCCCGATAGTAAAACCAAACCGTGCAATCGTTAATCTCTACTGGAGTGACCCCATGCGTAAAAAAGAGACAAATGGCGCGATCGCCGTACAGGCGATCGCAGGCTCCTATGTTGTCCTCCTTGGTATTGATCTGGCAGAAGCAAGTAGTGCCGGGGCACTGGGGTTTGCGATCGAGCGCACCGACCATACCGAAGATGAGCGCTACTGGCTCAAAGGCTTCCGCACCTTTGAAGAAACCGATCCCAGTTTGCCTCCGGGTAGCCTTGTTTCCACATTAGAGCATCCGATTCAAGCGTTTCTCTGGGGCGACTTTACCGCCAAACCTGGGTTCTTTTCTGAATTTGGTGATCAAGGTTTGGAGTGATATTTGGCTCGGCAGGAACCGTTTCAACTGGCTAAAAGCACCCTTTTTTGCAAAAGGTCAAAACCAGCCCGACCGTACATTTGCCGCTTGAGCATCTTCAGCCGATTGATTTGCCCTTCCACTTGTCCATTGCTCACTGCTAACGTCACGCCTGCTTTGACCGCCTCATAATCCTCCTGCAAACTCTTGGCAAAGTTTTGAAACTGTTTGATCTTGCTGCAACTGGCTTGCTCCAGCCAGGGGTCAAGCTGCTGGGGCGACCGTTGTCGAACCAACGCCGCAAATTGCTGAGCGAGAGTAATCGCTGTTGCTAACGCAGGATGCTGCTGTAACTCGATAAGCAACGGTTCATCCTCAATGGCTTGCTGCTGGGATGGTTTGAGTACCAGCCAGGCAGCGCGACGGGCACTCAAAGGGGGTTGCTTTGCTTCGCTGCCGGCAAGAGCTGGTCCTCGCCCCTCTGAGGTGCTTAACTGTTGCCGTTGCGCTTGACGCAGTTGATGGGTATATTTGGCAACGGTTTGATAGGTCCCCTGATAGCCCTGCTGCTGAATGTCCTCAAACAATTGCTTCGTCTGACGTTGCCCAGTGTGCCATTGCTCGTATAAGTAGGATTTGTAGGGAGTCAGGATGCTAGGACGGGAACGCCGCCGTGGCGATGGCTGCCATTCGGGAAAACTGGGAGCCGCCAAGTAGGTAAAAACAGTCCGTTCACCCATGCCTAAATGATGTGCAATATCGAGTACCTGGTAGCCCTGCTGGCGCAGTTTGTGCACCTGCTCGTAGTTCGCCAATCGTCTTGCCCGCCGTTGCTGCGCTCGTTGTTGCTGCGCCGTTGGCGGTTTGGGTGGAACTACCAGCGGTTTGCCTAAGGCTCGATGATAAGCGAGGTCTACGACTTTGAGCGCATCACTTTGCGTGGCTAGAAAACGCTCTAGGACTTCCGCCAGATTTTGCAGCAGATGGAAGCGGTCAGCGACCTGAATCGCTGCCGGTGCGCCTTGCGTCATGCCTTGCTTGTACGCCTTGGAGCGATCTCGCGACAGCACTTGCACACCAGGATGCTGTTGGAGCCAGGCGGCTAAAGTGTTCGCTTCTCGATCTTTGAGCAACGCGATCGGGTGGTGCTGATCGAGGTCAACCAGGATCGTGCCGTAGCGTTGCCCCTTGCGAAAGGCGAAATCATCGACGCCTAAAGTTTTAGGGGTCGTCATTGTGGGTAAGGTTTGTCGTGCCACGAGTTGCAACAACGGATTGAGGCTAACCCTGTGCCCCAACCGTCGGCTCAAGCGGGTGCCGGCCGCGCCGCCTAAGGCGAGTCCAATGGCGGTCAAACAGGCTGCCAAACGGCAGGTGCGTCTTGCCCACGGCAGGGTGACTTGGGGTAAGCGCTCGGTGAAGATGCGCCGTTGGCAGCCAGCCTTGAGGCAGAAAAACTTCCGCACTTGCAGGCGCAGGGTAACGGTGTAATCGATACAGGGCAGATCTTGTAGGGTTCGCTCATAGCGACTGTGAATGCGATGGGTTGCTGACTGGCACAGCGGACAGTGGGCAGCAGATTGGCTGCTTGAAACCGTAAGAGTTAGTTGTTTATCGTTCGTAGCGAAGGACCAGTTTTCGAGTCGAAGTAATGCCTGATTCGGCAACAGATGGTGCAGGAAATCCACTACTGCTTAAGCGTGAAATAGGTACACCTTGATCCTGCCGTAAGATCACCAAATTCAGAAAAGAACCAACCTGCCCACGACTATACCTACCGTGTGGTTACGTTGCGTGGCAAACCCAAAAAGCTGGAGCAAGGGGAAACAGTAGAAGTCCGTATTGCAACAGAAGACGAAGCAGTGGGTAGCCACGCCGTCTACTTTAACCGAGGGGTGGCAGGCTCCCAGGCCTATGCCCGTAAGTTTAACAATACTGCACCCGATAAAGTGCCAAAAGGTAAAGCCTGGACATGGCTGTCTCGCGGTTTGGTCGAAGCACTGTTAGCCTTTATCCAGCAGGCAAAGGGCAACCAGTATGAGCTGCGGGCAGCCCTGTATGAATTTCAGTATTTACTTGTTTTGCAAGCATTTGGGGATGCTCAGAAAACAGGAGCGACAGTCAAGATTATCTTTGATGCGCGTAAAAACCATGAGAATTACCCCAATCAAGCCAATCGAGCGGCGATCGCCGCTGCCCACATCGAATCTCTGACCCTTCCCCGCGAAACCAATCCCAGCTACATTGCCCACAACAAATTCATTGTGCTGCTAAAAGACGGCACGCCGATCCAGGTTTGGACAGGTTCCACAAACATCACAGACGGTGGCATTTTTGGGCATTCCAACGTGGGACATATTGTGCGTGATCCAGCCGTTGCAGCCAGCTATCTTGCTTACTGGGAAGAGTTGAGCCACGACCCGACCACTGCCAAACTGCGTCCCTGGAATGAGCAGCACACGACTGTTCCAACGGCCCTACCACCAGCAGGAACAACCACAATTTTTAGTCCCCGTCCCTCGCTGCAAGCGTTGGAGTGGTATGCCGATCGCATGGAAGCAACTCATACGGCTGTATTTCTGACCGCAGCCTTTGGTGTGAATGATCTGCTGGCTGACGTGATTGCAAAAGACAATGCTTACTTGCGCTACGTTCTGCTGGAAAAAGAAGGCGGCAACATCGAAACCCTACGCCGCGATCCTGATACCCGTATTGCCGTTGGAGCCGTGAAAAAGGGCGGCACGTTCGATCGCTTCCTCACCGAAAAAACCACTGGTCTCAACACCCACGTCCGATATATTCACACTAAATACATGCTGATCGATCCCTTGAGTGACGACCCGATCGTCATCACGGGTTCTGCCAACTTCAGCGATGCCTCAACTAAAAACAACGATGAAAATATGCTCGTCATCCGGGGCGATCGTCGCGTTGCAGACATCTACCTCGGTGAATTTATGCGGTTGTTTAACCACTACTACGCCCGCTATGTGACGATCTTGCAAAGTACAGCACCGAATGAAGCGCGATCGGTCTACCTCAAACCCGATGATTCCTGGCTCAAAGGGTATTACGAAGCAGGTTCACCCAAGCAGAAAGAACGCCTATACTTTGCAAATTAAGGCAGGTTTGTAAAAAGGCAGAGGGCAGGGGAAGCAGAGGGAGCAGGGGAAGCAGAGGAGAAAAGTTTTGAGTTTAGCCTTTTCGCCTTGTGCGCTAGAGAGCATACCTTGTGGGAAGCAAGCGACAAGAAACGCCTTTCCCCAACCCCTAACCCCCAACTCCCAACTCCGACTCCCGCTGTAGTTTGCTACGCTGATAAACATCGACAGTAGACCAGGTATTTGTGATGTCTTCTGTTCAAGAATCAGTAATTGCCGTACCAGACGCAGAGGTGCTGCTGCCACCTTGCGATTTATACAGTGATGAGCCACCGTTGGAAACTGACCTTCACTTTCAGCAAATCATTCTCTTGCTCGAATGCCTCAACTGGCTATGGCGCGATCGCACTGACTTCTACGCTAGTGCCAACAGCACGATTTACTTTAGTGAAAAGCAACTTCGCAGCAGAGACTTCCGTGGCCCTGACTTCTTTGTTGTTTTAGGCGTAGAACGCAGACCACGCAAGAGTTGGGTTGTCTGGGCAGAAGACGGTAAAACGCCGAATGTGATTGTTGAAGTGCTTTCAGAAAGTACAGCAACCGTCGATCGAGGCTTAAAGAAACAGCTTTATCAAGATGTGCTTAAAGTGTACGATTACTTCTGGTTTGATCCCGACAGCCTAGAGTTTGCCGGGTTCTCTCTGGTAAATGGTCACTATCAACCCCTTCAACCCAACGCTCAGGGGCAGCTTTGGAGTCAGCAACTCCAGTTGTTTTTAGGTCTTCACGACGATAAGCTACGGTACTTCACGCCAGAAGGCGAATTAGTGCCCTCTCCGACAGAAGCTGCTTTGTCTTCCCAGCAACGCGCCGATCGCCTCGCTGCCAAACTGCGCGAACTCAACATCGACCCAGAAACGCTCTAATCCAATTGCATCTAACTCCCGTTTCATCCCTTATCCTTCATCCCTCATTCTTACCCTTCTTTACCCTTTCCCATGTCCGACCCCTACTCTCAACCAAACCGCGAATGGTGGGCACAACGCTGGATCGATGTGTTGGAATCCTTCGGCTGGGTACGGCGCTTGGCACGGGCTCGCACCTATGCCCGCGAAGGCAACGTCCTCAACATCGACTTTAAAGGTTCAAAAGTGACGGCTAGGGTGCAAGGGACAGCACCAGAACCATACAAGGTGTCGCTTTCGCTTGACCCGTTTGGGGATGACCAATGGGGCTATGTGATTGAGTCAATGGCACAGCAGGCGATTTTTTCGGCCAAGCTTTTGGCGGGAGAGATGCCACAAAATATTGAAGAGGTCTTCACCGCCAATGGTCTAAGCTTATTTCCGTTTACCAAATTTGACATTCATAGCAAATGCTCTTGTCCCGATCCAGCCAACCCTTGCAAGCATATTGGGGCGGTATATTATCTGTTGGGCGATCGCTTCAGTGAAGATCCCTTTGTTCTGTTTCAGTTGCGCGGTCGCACGAAAGACCAGATTATTGAAGCGCTACGTCAGATTCGCAGTGCAGGCAATGAAAGTAATGGCTCGGCCACAGCTCAAGATGAGTCCTCACGCACCACAGGCGCAACGGAACACCTTCAAATGACTCCGCCTTTAGCCATTGATCGCTTCTGGGACTACTCAGAACAGCTTGAGTCGTCATTGGTTGTCATTGCGCCACCACCTAGTAGCGAAACGGTGCTAGATGTGCTTGGTACAATCCCCCTGAAGGCTGAAGCAACCTCTGACTCAACGCTTGCCCAGGCTGAAGCTCAGGTAACGACAGACTACCTCAAAACGGTTTACCAGGCTGTGAGCCAGCAGGCGCTTCTAACGGCAATGAGCACCGAGAGCACATAAAACGTGCAACGACCAAGGTCGCATCAAGTCGTGCGGTTCAGGGTTGAGTCTGTAGGAATGCAGAGCAAGTTATCGCCTTGAGTGCGAATCATGCCACGTTGACGGAGCTTGCCCATGAGACGCGTCACAGTCACACGAGTAGACCCGATCGCGCTACCAATTTGGGCGTGGGTCAACGGAAACGGTAAGCAGTAGCCCTGTTCCGTTGGTTCACCATATTCTTCAATCAGCAGCGTCAGGAAACCAAGCAAGCGATCGATGGTTCGCCGTTGCCCCAATGTACTCAGCCAAAGTAGCTTCCGCTGGTGTTGATAGCGAAACGCATCTAGCACCTCACGTCGGAAGTGGGGCCAGTTATCCAAATCATGCCAGTACATCCAGAGCACGGAGGTCTGGTCAACGTGGGCATAGCTTTGTAGCGTAAAAGGCGACTGTGCAACAATTTCAAAGGGTTGCCCTGCCCCAACGAATCCTAAAAACGCTTCTTCGGGGCTAATGCGAGGAAGACGGGATGAACTGCTATTAGCCGTTGCGTTCACTTGCGCACTACCAACCAGGCGAACAGCACCACGTTGAACCAAGTAGACAAGTCCAGGTCGGGTTGGTAACTTCTCGTCTTTAGCAAAGGTACGAACACGGTAGTGTTCTTGAGACCAATCAATGATCCGTTGCCAAGTGAGGAAAGGACGAGATGCCTCTGAATTAGATGTTACTGAGTACATAGGCTGGAGGCTATAGGATTTGCTAGGGACAGCAGGGAAAACATGGCGAGCACTCACTGCGACTAGAACGCCAGACTCTAATCCTTAAGCCGAGGTCGGAGCACTGCGACAGGAAGGTAATAGTTATTTTACCTTCACATCTCTTTCATGATCGTTGCAAGTACATTAGATACATTAATTAAACTGATAACGCTGCCTTCAGGTTTGCACCGACAGGGCGATTGCTAGCGACACCCATAACTCCTTAACAAGACGATACACTCATGTATTCGATATGCATGCTAACCATGTGACAGAGCGAACAAACGTTAGCAGTCAGTACGTTGAAGAAGAGGGCTTAAATGGAAACTGGCGTGAAACCGAGTTAGCTTACGCAATGCTACCACTGTTACGAATGAGCCTGCATCACACAATCGGGTTGTGGAGCGTTGCAGCACCCGCGATCGAGCTAAAGCAGACTTTTTTTACCAGGAGTGAGCATTCGGGCGAGGCTTCAACCGTTCAAGGAGTACCGCTCAAACGGGTTGGAAATGCTACATCGATGCGGTATGCCTGCGCGATTGCACATCATCTGGCTCCCACGCCACACCAGTCCCCTGCCATTGCTGCCCAATTGGCAAACTGCCTGCAACTGGAGCTAGCCCGCAGTCGCGAACCTTTTCTACAGAACGTAACGGTTGAGGCGACAACCACAGGCTTTATTCATTTTGATATCTCTGATCGCGCGATCGCGGTCTGGCTCAATTTGGTGCTGGCTAATGTACTACTGTGGCAACCATTGCCAACTGCCCCCATTGACGACCTTGAACGCTCGCGCATACAGCAAACATCTGCACTATTTAAGGTGCAACATGCTCATGCCCGTTGTTGTTCACTCTTACAGCTTGCCCATCGCGAAGCGGTGATCAGCCTGGATTCACTTGAGAAGCCACCGTCCGACTGGCGGTTTAGCAATCCCGAATTACCGTGGCTGACATCGACCGATCAGCTTTGCTTCCAGCACCCCATTGATCGCGCCTTGCTGGTGCAGTTGTTTGATGCTTATGACCATCTGTTTGATCCACATCGATCGCAGACTCAGGGGTCGGTGCTGCGATCGGCACAAGGCGTTGCCCAAGCCTTTGAATCATTCCACCGGGCGCATTCGCTATGGGGAAGGGCGAGAGAAAAATCTGCCCTTACGTTGGCTCGATTAGGATTACTGATGATTGTCCAACGCGTTTTAGCCGCCCTTCTGTGGCATGGGCTGCATGTTCATCCTGCCATAGACCTCTAAAGCATGGGCGTTCTGCGGTATTAAGGTGCTTCCATACCAATTTGTCAGGCTATAGGTTTTCCTGATCGCTAAAGCAATGGACAAACCAATTGCCTTCGGCTATAGTCTTAAGTGTGTGAGGAGCGAACCAGCAAGGGCACCGAGACGAAACACGGTCAGTCGTCGGTGCCCTTCCTGATTTTAAAGCGATTCACTCATTGATACAGAGCCTTTGGGATATAAAGCATTTAGGGATACAAAGCATTCAGCGCTGATTAAACGCAGACTGCTTTGGCAAGACAGTCCATAATGTCCACAACCATTTCACCACTTTCACCCTGGACGATTAGATCCCATCACTTCAATTGGGGCGATCGCACTTACTTAATGGGTGTACTCAACGTAACGCCAGATAGCTTTAGTGATGGCGGGTTGTTCAATAGTCTTGAAACCGCGATCGACCACGCGCGCGCACTGATAGCAGCCGGGACAGACATTTTGGACATTGGCGGGCAGTCCACACGCCCAAAGGCTGTTGAGATCTCGCTGGATGAGGAATTGAGCCGCGTCATACCCATCATTGAAGCAGTGCGGCAGGAATCGGCTACCCCAATTTCCATCGATACCACACGAGCAGAGGTAGCTCACGCGGCGATCGCGGCTGGAGCGGATATCGTCAACGATATCTCTGGTGCGACCTACGATGAAAAAATGCTACCAACCGTCGCAACTCTGAAGGTACCGCTCATCTTGATGCACATCCGTGGTACGCCCCAGACGATGCAGCAACTCACCGACTATGACGATGTTGTGGGTACTATTTACACGTTTTTAAAGGCACGGGTTGAAGCCGCCGTTAATGCTGGTATCGAGCGTTCAAGGCTTGCGATCGATCCTGGCATTGGGTTTGCTAAAACCTATGACCAAAATTTAGACATTCTACGTCGCTTGCCTGAATTAAAGGCTCTAGGCTGTCCTCTTTTAGTAGGAGCCTCGCGCAAAGCCTTTATCGGCCATATTCTTGATAAACCTAACCCAAAAGAGCGTGTTTGGGGAACGGCAGCAGCGTGCTGTGGGGCCATTGTCGGTGGTGCTGATCTACTTCGCATCCACGATGTTCGAGAACTAAGGGATGTTTGCCGGGTGGCTGATGCTATCTTCAGGCATTAATGTCGATGGACGTCATTAGGGATTCTGAGACGTTGAAAGCGCCTTCGCGGCGTTGCCATGCTGCCCTGCACTGAAGGGCGGGCTAACCAAGGCAATTCTACTCAAGTGGACTCAGCACCCTTGCGCTGGCTTGAATCCGTTTCAACGGACTTCCTGGTATCAACCCCGTACTTTAGCAGGGCGGAAGAGTGCGATCAACGACAGCCTTTCAGACATCCTCTCGAACCAAACTTGCTGACGGATGAAAGCCGAGAAAGCCTTAAAGACGAGAAAGCTGTTGCATTTCTTGTTGAACACTTATGCCAATTTTCAAGGCTTCATTGAGTAATTCTGTATACTCACTTGCCTGACTACTGACCTCAATAGCCTTGAGGCTGACAAGGTTTGCTTCAATATTAGAAAGAAGGTCAGAACGGCGGGCTAAAAGGCTACGATTCTGGCGCAAGATTTTTTCAGTCTTGAGGCCGCAAACAAGGCTACTTCTCGCGATCGCCAGTGCTTCGATCGCCTGTTGACGATTTATTGCCTGTGGTTGCAAATGACTAATTGAATCGAGCCGATCGATCACATCAATGGCTCGTATTACTTCGTTATATTGATCCACATCATCGAGTAAGCGTGCGAGTGAGAGAAAGGTCTTACTGCGCAATTTCATTGCCACATTCCAGCCAATGACAAGCATCACCGTTAGGCTCAGAGTTACTTGCAAAAATCTAGAAATGGTTGGCAAATCGCTAATCGCGCTGGCATCGTTACGGATGATCAGCAGACCAATGGGTAGCGTCAAGATCAGTGTCAGGATGAGCACAAAGACTTGCATCAAGACAAACGATCGTAAGCGTTTAGGTGATTTTAAAATGCCAGGTCGAAATCCACCACCAATGATGCTACCGATGAAAAGATCATTCACTTCCAAACCCGTGAGCCGTTCTAACTCTTTAGCGGTAATGGCTAGTACGTTCAATTCAGAATTCATTTCGTTCAGCGCTCTCGGTCTTACATTTGGCGATCGCAGAAGTTAATCAATCCATGAATGCTCACGTTAAAAGACTCATGAGCGCATTCCAAACGCCTGAGAAAAAGCTTCCTTCCCTGGCGCGAAACAGCTCAAATTGCCCTGGAGAGCCAAAGAAAGGGCGCAAGGTCCAACCAAGCTGGCTACCAACAAAGCCGTAGAGAACTAACCAGAAGCGCAGAATATTTCTGCGTACTTTAACACTTTGACTAGCGCCGTCTTCCTCGATCGGCTTCATAACCTGATACAAAAAGGACACGCCTAGTACACCCGTGAGTGCAAAAATCGCCACATTAAGCAGCAAAAAGAAGGAATAATCATTAACGGTAATCAAGAAAAAGAGCGTCACCGGAGCAAAGCCACACAAGAGAATAGCGATGACTGAAACGGCAGTTAATAAGTAAGTAAGGTGCTGTCCAATGGTCTGTTTTGAGCCAAAAAGTGCATTAAAAATGTAGAGCGTCGGTAGGCAAATCAAGAGAGTGATTAAATATAAAGCCGGTAGCTTAATCGCTGAAGAGGCAACCTGAGGCAAGCTATGAAAAGCACCAATAATGGCACCATAAAGTGCGAAAAAGCAGGAGCTAGAAATGAGCAGCGCTGTGATTTTACTTTTTAGTCCAATCCCCTCATAAATTTCAGTTAAAAAATCTTTGCGATCGCGCAATAACGCAATAACAGTTGAAAAATAGTTCATCGGTAATCTCCTGCAAACAGTAAGGTGAAGCGGGGGCGATCGAACCGGGGGCGCACCGTTACCTACAAAGCGATTCTGGGCGTTTCGGACGCTTCATGAAAACCTTATAAATGAGGCAGAAGGCAGAAGAGAGAGGGCAGAAGGGAAGAGATAAGGGCTAAGGGCTAAAGGCTAAAGGCTAAAACGCTAATCGCTGATTGCTGACGGTTGATCGCTGTTATTTGTCGCAATTGCCTATGATGAAGAGTGAAGGCGTTAGTTATGTGCCATGCAATTTATCGATCAGGCGAGCGTTCAGGTACAGGCAGGCAATGGAGGCGATGGGTTAGTTGCCTTTCGGCGTGAGAAGTATGTACCGGCAGGCGGGCCTTCGGGCGGCAATGGTGGTCGCGGTGGTTCGGTGATCTTTCGTGCAGTCGAAAATTTGCAGACACTGTTAGATTTTCGTTACAACCATCTGTTTAAAGCGGAGGATGGGCAACGGGGTGGGCCAAACAATCGCACAGGCGCATCGGGGAGCGATCGCATCATTGAAGTTCCCTGTGGAACAACGATCTACGATGCAGAAACAGGCGAATTGATATGTGATCTAGTGAGCCCACAGCAAACCTTTTGTGTGGCAACGGGTGGCAAGGGCGGGTTGGGCAACCAGCATTTTCTGAGCAACCGCAATCGTGCGCCCGAGCGGGCGTTACCTGGGCTTCCCGGCGAAACTCGCAGTTTGCAACTGGAACTTAAGTTACTGGCAGAAGTTGGCATCATCGGTCTACCAAATGCGGGCAAATCGACCTTAATTGCGGCGCTGTCGTCTGCTAGACCCAAAATTGCCGATTATCCCTTTACAACGCTGGTGCCCAATTTGGGGGTAGTGCGGAAGCCAACGGGCGATGGTACCGTCTTTGCTGACATTCCAGGGCTAATTGAGGGTGCTCACATGGGGACAGGGTTAGGGCATGACTTTTTGCGCCATGTTGAGCGCACACGCTTGCTTCTGCATCTCATTGATGTCACGAGCCCCGATCCAATTGCGGACTATCACACAATCCAGCAAGAGCTACATGCTTACGGGCGAGGACTACCCGATCGTCCTCAAATTTTGGCACTCAGTAAGCTTGATGCCATGAGCCAGGATACTGAAACAGTCAATACGCTTGTGGCTCAACTGCACGAATTGAGCCAAGCACCTGTTTTTCAAATTTCGGCTGTTGCGCGCACTGGCCTGGAGCCATTACTGAATCAAGTTTGGCAGTCGCTTGATAACTTACAGGCAGAGACGTTACAGGCAGACGCACAGGTAAGGAACGGCGCATTGCAACTAGAACTGGAACCACCAGAGTTGGAACCACCAGAGTTGGAACTACCAGAATCAGAGCTTGCCCAGGACAACAGCGAGCTTCAGCGATCGATGACAGCAGTTGATTTGACGACCCCAGTCCCTTAGGAACGAGAATTAAATAACATCGGTATTTCTCGTAGGTGGCGAACGGCCGTTCGCCCTTACTTTTAAACCATTTGTCGATTTTATTTAATCCGTGATCCTGGACGCTTACCGGGCAGTCGTATCAAGCGGTGAATTCGAACTACTTGCGATTTGCGCTGGATCATTAGGAAAGCTGACGCTAGAAACCGCGTTGCTAGTGTCGGAGAGTGACTGATTAGCGGGGCTCACAGGACTCAGAGCCTGAGCACTTGGCGCCGTTGGCATGCGGTTGAGATATTGATAAACCATGCGGGAAACTTTTTGCACCAAATCATACGCCTCACCGTCATTGAATGACCGCTTGACTAAAACGGTGAGTGCGTAGCGTTTTCCGTTAGGCATGTCAATTAATCCAACATCCCCAATCATGCTGCCAATATCACCTGTCTTATGCGCGATGGTTGCCCCTTTGTCTAATCCTTGAGGCAGCTGACTACGGTTGACGGTTCGCTGCATGATGTCTAGCAACCGATCGCGCGATCGCATCGAAACAAGCTCTCCCTGACTGATACGCGTCATGAGTAGAGCCATATCTTTAGGACTGGTTGTATTCGTTCCATTTAAGTCAGGCAGTAAATTATTGATGCCCGTGGAGACTAGCCCCCACGATCGGAACCGCTGGTCTAAGGTTGCCATTCCACCTAACCGAGCAATTACCATATTGGTCGCTGTGTTGTCGCTAATGGTAATCATTTTAGTCACCGTTTCGAGGGCGGTGAACTGCGTCCCAACAGGCAACCCTTGCATTTCTCCCGATCCACCTGCAACCAGGTCTTTGCGCATGGTCAGCAGTTCGTCTAAGCGAATTTTGCCTGCATCAACATCTTGAAAAAACGCAACCAAAATCGGCACTTTAATGGTGCTGGCGGCAGCAAAGGAAGCACCCCCGTTCAGATCCAGATAAGAGTTGGTATCCAGGTCAAACAAGAAAATTCCTGGTGTGAGTTGGGGCGTTTGCAATGCAAGGGTTTGCAGGGATGCCTTAAGAGCAGACAATTCTTGCCCCATGCGGGGGAGTTGCGTTGCTGAAGCGCTTTCTCCAGGAATCCCACCTTGCGCTAAGGCTGCTGCCTGGGGCGCTTTCGAGGTCTCAGCGACCGCAGCTTTTTTAGTCGTTTGCTGGGATGCTCCTGCAGGCGATCGTGCTGCTGGGTCTAACACAGACAACATCGTGCCAACCAGCACGCCAATACCCACACTCAGAATGAGCATACGAGCCGCATAAATGCCCGCTGATAGGCTCCGGGATCGCGGTTGGGGTGGAGTGTCTCGCTTGCTTGTTTGAGCCGCTGCACGTGTTTTGAGACGATCGAAAGTTGTCATCCGGTCAGAGAGATCGGCACCCGTATGACGATGGTTCGATTCACCGCGACGCATACGTTCTCGCGCCTCTCGCTTCATTGCCAAAGACTGAGCGCGCCCATCAGCCAGTGATGATGCTTGCAAGCCTAGTGTTGACCGTGAACCAGAATCTGGTGAAGCCTGAGACGGTGCGATGCGACGACGCCAAGAATCTGATCTGGTTGACTGTTTCCCTTTTTGCTGGTCTGGATTGCCAATGGCGGCTGGTGCCCAGCTATTCACTTGGCGCGATCGTCCATAGACAGCTTGACGCACCTGATTTTCTGCCAACTTTGAAGCAGCTTGTTCACCGGAGAACTGCTTAGAACCAGGCTTCAGCCGTTGCAAAAGATTAGATGGCGGCATAACGCTTGCCTCGTGAATCTCTTTTCGCTTGGCTTGCTGAAGGGCCGATCGTCTCAATGTTCGCTTACTGTCTTGTCGGAACAAGATTTGCCATAGTGTAAAGCGCTGCCGTTTTGTCGTCTCTCGAAAACCGTTGTTGCTTGCCGCCGACGTAGGCTCTTTCGTCCCAGTCGTTTGAGCGGTCCCTAGCCGTTGTTCTGATGGTGCCTGCCAATCAGAGCTTGAGGTATTTTGCACACTCCGACCCGAACCAGATGTCCGAGTAGAAGGCAACGAATCATGACTGCGTGGTCTGCGTGGTAGACCGCCCGGTTCTGGCATAGCACTCTCCGACAAAGCTGAGGGACGAATCAAGATTGACGCAACAGTTTTCGCATACTTCTTCAAAAGGGGCAAGAGCTAAGGCTCAAAATTATTGAGTCCTGTTTCTGAAGGGAAAGCGGGTGAGAGAGGGAAAACGTGCGAAAGGCCCATCACTTCAACCTGACTCTGCTTTGATTTCTACCCTTTCATACAGTAGAACTACAGCAGTAGAACTACAACTGATTGCTTGCCCTGAGTCAACTGTTGCGTTAAGCCGAGGCTATCAGAATTGTAGACCAACCATACTCAAAAAAACGTCGTTTTCAAACGCCTGTCCTTGCTTGCTGGTGGGTTTTTACACAATTTCAGTGATTATTCGTTGGTGAGGGAGAATTTGAAGGAGCGTTTTTCCGTTCGTCAGATTGTTGCGTTGCCCATTCGACCTGGCTCAAAATACCGCGCAGCATGGCAACCTCTTCACTGGACGGTAATGCTCGGTTGAATAAGCGTCGAAATTTTTGCATCCGACTTGCAGCCGTGTGGGGATGTAAATAACCGATCGCTAACAGTACCCTTTCTAGGTGCTGGTAGTAGCCTTCTAGGACATCTAAAGCGGCAGGTGGGGAGTCGGGAGTCGGGAGTCGGGAGTCGGGAGTCGGGAGTGAAGTGTAGGGTGTGGGGTGTACATCCTGCCCCCTGCCTTCTGCCTCCTGCCTTCTGCCTTCTGCCTTCTGACTCCATTGGTAAAGCTCGTAGCAGCAAACGGCAACCGCTTGCGCCAGATTTAAGGAGGGATAGACGGGGCTAGACGGAATGGCGACAAACCGCTGCGCGTAATTGAGTTCTTCGTTGCTCAACCCCCGATCTTCAGGACCAAAGATCAAGGCTCCTTGTGCCGGCAACGGTGACTCAAGCAACCAGGGTAAGGCAATGCGGGGCGGTTCTAGTACTGTTGCGACACGGGGGCGAGCAGTGGTTGCGATCGCCCGCTGACAGCCCTGTAAGGCTTCTGGTAACGTCGAAACAACTGTAGCTGACTCTAAGACATCCGCCGCATGCACCGCCATCAACCGTGCGTCTTCTCCCAATGGATCGCACTGTGGCTTGACCAAGACAAGCTGTTGGAGGCCCATATTTTTCATGACACGGGCGATCGCGCCCACATTTAGCGAACCAGCAGGCTCGACCAGGACAATGCGGATCGTTGCCAATCCTGATTCAGTCATAATGTTAAGAGATAGACAAAAGTGGGTGAACGCCAAAACGACGCAGAACGCTTAATCTCCAATCTACAAGCTGCGATCGCAAATGTTCCCGCTCCTTACTCCTTACGCTTTACTTCTATGGGACGTGCCCGCTCCAAAGCTGACCTGCCAACCAAACGTTGTCCTGTGTGCGATCGCCCATTTACCTGGCGCAAAAAATGGGAAGCTTGCTGGGATGAGGTGAAATACTGCTCTGAGCGCTGTCGCCGCCGCCGATCGACGATCGATTAGGGTTTGAATTTTGGTTGAATCGCCTGTTCGGTACACCAGAAAGGGGGCTCATCCTTAGCTGGTTGCATCAACTTGCGACGGCTTCAGAGCGCTTGGAGAGTGGACTAGAGGTGGTTTAATCCGTCCGCTGTACTCAGCCTTGCAATCTTATCGCCACAAGAATGCTAAGTTGATTTCCTTCAGCGTTTTAGCTCAAGCAAAGCAGCCAGCTTGGTTACGCAACGTCTTTCTTACGACGTTTCTTGAGCGCCTCATGGGCTTCACAACCCACAACCAACCATATTTAGGACTTAGAGGTTACAGTCATGTCAGCATCACGGGTGCAACCCAAACTGATTATTCACGGTGGAGCGGGAAGCTCTTTGAAGGGTAAGGGCGGGGTTGAGTCCGTACGCAGGTCGCTTTATCGGGTGATTGATGACGTTTATGCCCTCCTGCTTGCTGGCGCAGAGGCTCGGGCGGCGGTGATTCATGGCTGTCAAATGCTGGAGGATGATCCACGCTTTAATGCTGGCACTGGCTCTGTTTTGCAGTCGGACGGACAAATTCGGATGAGTGCCTCTCTCATGGATGGGACACGCCAACGGTTTAGCGGAGTCATTAATGTGTCGCGGGTGCAAAATCCCATTAATCTAGCCAATGCTCTGCAAACGTCTCACGATCGCGTTCTCTCCGATCATGGAGCAGCCGAACTGCTGCGTGAACTGGAGCTACCTGCCTACGATCCTCTGACGGAAATTCGTTTGCAGGAGTGGATACAGGAACGTCAGGGCAATTTTTCGAGAGAAATGGCTGGCGTCGTTGCAGAACGAGAATTGGTAGAAGATACGGCTGGACGCGGCACGATCGGCGTCGTCGCTTTGGATGATCAAGGCCGTATCGCGGTCGCCACCTCGACGGGTGGAAAAGGCTTTGAACGCATTGGACGGGTCAGCGACTCTGCCATGCCTGCTGGAAACTATGCCACTGCGCGTGCGGCTGTTAGCTGTACAGGCATTGGTGAAGACATCATTGACGAGTGTTTGGCGGCTCGCATTGTTGTACGGGTAGAGGATGGCCAGCCTTTAGCCTCTGCGTTTGAACGCTCCTTTCGAGAGGCTCATCAGCATCAACGCGATTTAGGCGCGATCGGGCTGGATGCTACGGGCGCGATCGCCTGGGGCAAAACGAGCGAGGTGCTTCTTGCGGCTTACCACGATGGTAAAAAGGTCGGAGATACGCTGGAATGGCACGATGATTTGTTCGTCGGGTGCTTGCCAGAATGACGTCTTGAGTTTTGATGCTTTAACAGTCAGCCTGCGAGTTTTGAGTTTTGAGTCCAGCCTTCTGGCTCCTGACTTCTGGCGTCTGACTTCCGCCTTCTGCCCCCTTACATCCTGCCCTCTGCCTTCTCTAATTCCGGTGATTATTGCTGTAATGGATTCTTGCCCCCGCCCATTGCAGCTTTTCACGCAGCGTTTGGTAGTACGAATAGTTTTCTTGGAGAATGATGAACTTTGCCTGACAGTCAGCGGTGCGAATATCCACCCGTTGACCTGGCCAGATGGATGTTGCTAGCACTCCGTCCATCCAAAGTTTTGTATTCAGCTCATGGTCAGCCAGGGGCCAAATGCTAACAACAGAGCCAGGCGGAAGCACAATCGGACGACTGGATAAACTGAGGGGGCAAATCGGCGTCACGACGATCGCATCCATGCCTGGATGAAGAATAGGGCCATTTGCCGCGACGGTGTAGCACGTTGAACCCGTTGGCGTTGCCACGATCAACCCATCACCCTGGTACTGATCAACCACTTCACCGTCGATTTCCATCTCCAAAATCGATGTGATCATGCGATCAGCCGAGGCTGGTTTAATACACATCTCATTCAGCGCCAGGTACCGATCGCTCATTGGCTCTAGATTGGTGCGGTTGCCCTCAAAAATGCCCGCTTGCAGCATCATTCGCTGCTGTACGGCAAAGCGATCTTCCAGCAGGCGATCCCACACTTGCTCAGAGCGTTCAAAATCATCCAACGCCTCTGTCAAGAAGCCCAAATGGCCACCCACGTTCACAGCCAGAATTGGGATGCAATCCGCGGCCAAGTTGCGTGCAGCAGAAAGGGCTGTCCCATCACCACCCAGCACGATGGCTAAATCGATCGGAAGCGTTACTGAAGCAAGAAAAACAGGATACGGATTATCTTTGGGACCGCTAGGACCGACCAGAACTTTGCAGCCCCGTTTTTCTAGCTGTTTCGCACACGTTTCAGCCCAGCGTTGGCTCATTAAATCGCCAGCTTTATGGGCAATGATGACCTGCTTCAGTTGCACGTTAGATAGTTGTTGGTTTTTAGTTTCTAGTTTTTAGCCGCAGTTGCTTCACCACTAACCACTAACGACTAACAACCTAAAGCTACCACTTCAGCAGATTGAATTGCTCCATATCGACCGTGTCACGGTTGCGATAAATAGCAAGCACGATCGCCAGACCAACCGCCGCTTCTGCCGCCGCGATCGCAATGACAAACGTGGTAAAAACTTGCCCCTTAATATCTTGCGCGTCTAAGTAGTTCGAGAATGCCATCAAGTTAAGGTTCACAGCATTCAGCATCAATTCAATCGACATCAGCACGCGTACTGCATTGCGGCTTGTGATTAAACCAAAAATACCAATACAGAAAAGCGCGGCTGAGAGAATCAAAAAATATTGAAGTTGCATAGACTACCTGCCAAGTTATTCGGACTACCTAATGTTCTGCCAAGCTTTTTTGGGCCTGATAACCCTCAAGACTCTACTCTACAATCGTCTCAGACCTGTCTTGTCTGCCAACTTTTAGTTGGCAGACTATAAAAAGGTGACAGACTACTAGTTATTCTGGTCAGAGCGAGAACGGGCGATCGTAGACTCTGGCGCACCGGGCCCAACCGAAACCAACTCACGGGGACGCTCAGGCAAGGTCAACGCGGGTTGTTGCAGTGTTTCCAGGGTTTCATCGGGCAATAGCTCTCGTCGTGCGAGCATAATCGCGCCGATCAATGCCATGAGCAGCAGTACCGAAGCGAGTTCAAAGGGCAGCAAGAAGTCGGTAAAGAAATGCTTGCCAATGGTGACGATCGAACTATTACCCGCCGCCACCCCAGTAGATAAGGCCCAGGGCGTAGACACCACCATGACAGTCAACAGCGCAAACAAGCCGCTACAGACTAAGGCTGTGGCACCTCGTCGAATCCACGCTCTCGACACGGGCACAAAATCCTGCCGCTTATTCACCAGCATGATGGCAAACAGAATCAGCACGTTGACCGCGCCTACATAAATTAGGACCTGAGCCGTTGCGACAAAATCAGCATTCAGCAACAGGTACAGCCCAGCGATGCTGATAAACACCCCACCGAGCAAAAACGCTGAGTACACAATGTTTGATAGCAAGACAACACCTAATGCTGCCCCAACCGCCATCAGAGACAATAGACCAAACGAAACAATTTGAACGCCTTCGGCTAAATTCACAGGGGTTAGTCTCCTTACATAGGAGCTATCAGGTTCAGCCTTGAGCGTTCAGGTAAAGGAGCATTCCTTGACCCAATACTGGCGGCTGATGGCTGACAGCTATTTCTCTGTTTCGACAATTTCTTCGGGCCGCAAACCTGCCCGACGTGAGCCTGCTGGTAAATCATGCGGTTCGATCACACCCTTGGGCAGGTAAGCAAACTCTCGCAACGGAGTCACCATTGGGTCTTCAGTGACTTTGTAAGGCAAGCGACCGAGTGCTACGTTATCGTAGTTCAACTCGTGGCGATCGTAGGTCGAAAGCTCGTATTCTTCCGTCATCGACAGGCAGTTTGTCGGGCAATACTCCACACAGTTACCGCAGAAAATGCAGACCCCAAAATCAATGCTGTAGTGATTGAGCTTTTTCTTCTTGGTCTCAGGGTTAAATTCCCAATCTACCACTGGCAAGTTGATTGGACAAACCCGTACACACACTTCGCACGCAATACACTTGTCAAACTCAAAGTGAATGCGGCCCCGGAAGCGTTCTGACGGAATCAGCTTTTCGTAAGGATACTGCACGGTGACTGGGCGACGTTGCATGTGATCAAACGTCACTGCTAGGCCCTGTCCAATATATTTTGCCGCCTGAACGGTTTCTTTGGTGTAGTCACTAACTTGCTTGAGGAACTTCAGCATACAACTCTTCTTTGAAGGATAAAGGATAAACGATAAAGGATAAGGAGGCGTTACCCATGCTTTTAGCCTTGAGCCTTAAGCCTTTATCCTTTCGATCTCAGCCACCAAAAGCAAAGGGAAAGGCAAGTTTGAGTGCCGCCGTTAACAGTAAGTTAACCAGCGAAATAGGCAAAAGAAACTTCCAACCTAAATCTAACAATTGGTCAATCCGTACGCGAGGCACTGTCCATCGCAGCAAAATTGCCAGGAAGACAAGCAAGTAAGCTTTGAGAATAGTCATCGTAATCCCCAGCGAAGCCGTAACAACCTGGAAAATCGGATTGAACTCATCAATGCCCAGCAGATCGGCGACGAACGTCAACGGAATCGGAAAGTCCCAACCGCCGAGATAAAGCACAGCCACCAGCAGTGCTGACAAGACAAGGTTGACGTAAGACCCCAGATAGAAAAGTGCAAACTTCATCCCTGAGTATTCTGTCTGATAGCCTGCTACAAGTTCTTCTTCAGCCTCAGGCAAGTCAAATGGCATCCGTTCGCATTCTGCTAAAGCCGCAATCCAGAAAATGATGAAGCCGACGGGTTGCCGCCAAATGTTCCAACCCAAAATGCCGTAACCAGATTGCTGCTGCACAATATCAATTGTACTAAGCGAATTTGACATCATCGCGATCGCCAGCACCGATAGCGCTAATGGAATTTCATAGCTGATCGATTGGGCTGCTGCACGCAAGCCACCCAGTAAGGAATACTTATTGTTAGAGGCATAACCCGACATTAATAAACCGATCGGCGCAACGCTTGAAAGCGCAATCCACAAAAAAACGCCCATGCCAACATTTGTCACCACCAGATTTTGGCCGAACGGCACAATCAGGTAAGAAAGAAAAACTGGAATGACTACAATGACTGGCCCCAGCGTAAACAGCAATGCATCCGAGTTAGCTGGCACCACGTCTTCCTTGAAGACGAGCTTCAAACCATCTGCTACAGGAGCTAAAACACCCAGAGGCCCAATGTACTCAGGACCAATTCGCTGCTGAGCGGCGGCTGAAATCTTTCGCTCCAGCCACACGACAACCAGCACACCAACAGTGGCACCTACCAGCATCAATAGCATTGGTAAGGGCATCCAGATTGCCTTTGCGGCTCCAACGGGGAGCCCTAAATCAGTCAGGGACTGGATAAAAACCTCTTGTAAGTCTATGCCTGAGTTCATCGCTTACCTGATTTGAATCTTCACTTGGTAAGCCGTTGTTAACCATTAACCTGATATTGCAAGATGCTTCTTGTAAAGCCAGTGCTCTCATATCAACGAAGACAGTGGAGAGACTGCAATATATAGGTTCTCGGTAACAAGGCTGTTACATTGCTGTGCGTCCTTAGTATATCGCTGGATCGCGGCCGCACGATCGAAATCCGCTATAGATAAATACAAGGTCAGAGTATAGAAGAAGCAAGCGCACCGATCAGCATGAATTTGCCAACATAAGCCCGTCAAACTTGCACATCTTTTCCGCAAACTGACATCGCTTTTGTCATCAAATGTCTGACAAAATTACTCCAACTCTAACCATTAAAGAAGCCCTCAGACTCTTAGTCTTGAGGGCTGGAGTTCCTGAAAATCGTCACTGTTACCATCGTGACAAGAGTATCGGTATTAGGCAAGAGGGGTGCCGCCCATCATCCCTATGCGCTGAAGACGCAGCAAGCCTTTCACAGAGCACGATCGCCACCTTTAACGCTTTTCGATCGGTACGTACGCTGATTCATGTAGCCCAGTATAAATTTGAGTCGGGCGAAAAATCCGATTCTCGTTCAGCTGCTCCTTCCAGTGCGCTAGCCAGCCAGCCGTACGAGAAATGGCGAAAACAGGTGTGAAAAGATCAGACGGAATGCCTAACTTGCGATAAACCAAACCCGAATAAAAATCTACATTCGGATAAATGCCCTTATGCCCTAGCTTCTCTTCAACCGCTTTTTCAAGTTCCACCGCTACATCGTAGTATTCATCACGCCCGTACTTCTCAAACAACTGCTCTGCAAGGTGCTGCAAAATCGTTGCACGTGGATCTTTTACTTTATAGACGCGATGACCAAAGCCCATAATCTTGCCTTTCTGAGCAAGCTGTTTTTCTAACCAGGGCCGCACGTTTTCAACGGTTCCAATTTCTTCTAGCATGACAATGACTTCCTCATTGGCTCCACCATGAAGCGGTCCTGCCAGGGTGCCAACAGCAGACGCCACCACAGCATACGGATCCGTCAACGTAGAAGCCGTTACCAGCGCTGAAAACGTAGACGCATTAATCGTATGCTCAGCATGCAGCATCAAGCACACATCAAAAATACGCGCTGGAAACGGATCGGGTTCCCGCTCGTTCAGCATGTAAAGGAAATTTGCGGCATAGCCCAAATCGTCACGAGGCTGCACCGGGTCATTACCCTTACGCATTAACTGAAAGGCTGCCACCATTGTGGGAATCTTTGCCAGTAGCCTGACCACAGCAGCACGAATATACGTTGGGTCGTCAAGCGCACGACGGGAGTAAAACAGTCCCAAAGCCGCAGCACAGGCCTGTAGAGCATCCATCGGATGACCACTTTCAGGAAAGCACTTCATCATGTCGCGAATACGGTACTTCAGTCGCCGATGATACGTAATTTCGTGCTCAAACAGCTCCAACTCTTCTTTCGTTGGCAAACCACCCCAGATCAGAAGATAAGCTGTCTCCAGGAAATTACCTTTCGCAGCTAGTTCTTCAATGGCTATGCCACGATACTCCAAAACTCCCCGCTGCCCATCCACAAAACTAATGCTGGACTGAGTTGCGGGAATACCTTCTAGACCTGCCCTGTATTCGCAGACAGTCATAGTGCTACCGTTTACTTACAAAAATGGGATTACTCAAGCTAACTTATCAGAAACTAGAAAACTGTATCCTTCTAAGCTGACTGACCGTCGAGCTATTTAGGAAAACAATGCCAGTCTCCATGCTCAGCAAGGGTTTCAGTTTACAATAATTAATACGCTTGTTGGGGGCGGGGCTGTTGTTTTGTTAAGGGTAAACAGATTTGAGAAGCAAACCGCCCAACATTAGATGATTCACCTTGTGTAACTGCTTACGCCTAGCACAAATTTAGTTTTATTAACGCAAAGAATTGCCGCCCAAGTAAAAAATAGTTAGTATCTAGGTAAGCAGATTGCAACTATAGCAAATAGCTTTGTCGATATTTGCCAGCTAGCCAGTTTTCCTTTCTACTCTGCAACTTGTCAGGAAAACGTTGGCTTGACTGCTTCAGTCCATTCAAACTAGGAGTTTTATGCCCCAGAGACGAGTTCGTCGCCAATCTAACAATGATTCAAAGCAACCACAGAATGCTTCCACAACGCAACGCGAGATGACCAAAACGCTACGAGAGCGCGTTAGCCGGGAAGACAATGAAGTGAGAATGGCAAGTCAATCCCGTTCAACCCTTCCGAGTTTAACGAACTTAATTGAACGCGATGCCCCCCTTCAAGCGCATAGCACGTTGGTCTTGATGTATGGCCCCTTTCAAGCTGAAATGATTCCTGATGAAGGTCAGGGTGTTGCTTCTTGGCTCAAAGAATGTGTGCGTAAGCATGGTATCCCGAGCCTGCTGCGGTTTGATTACCGTCGTCGAGCGCAGGTATTCCGTCGCGATCAGTTTCAGCCCTGGCTAGAGCCGCTTTTACCGCAAATTCCTGGTTAACAAGTTCCTGATTAACATTGGTCCAGGCTACTCACTGGTTAAGTCTAGTTGCTGTGAAGCAGTCGTGATTTGGTGAGCGTGCATCTACTGATTGCAGCACTACGATGATTGCAGTGATGCGGCTATTTGCGCTGTTCGTCGCCTCGTTTGCACACAAATCGTTCAACGGGATGCCAATTGCTGTGATTGCTCCTCTGGCTTTTGCGCTGTGCTTTTTTGCTTTGACGTACTTTGCAGTCTGATGTGAGGCCAGATTGGTTTCCAGGCTAGCATTGCAGACGTGTAAAGCCGCTTAAGTGAATTTTCGTAGCTTGCAGAGCCGCTTTACTATAAATCTAAGAACAAGCTGGAACGGCTACGGATGATTACGTGTCGTCAAAGCTGTTACTAATGATGAAGAACTGCCGCTGAGTCATCATTAGTAACAGTTTTCGACCCTCTGAAGCTTTCGGAATCTATGCTGGGCAAAATCCTTGGGGGACGCTACCAGATTGTTCGCCACTTGGGTGGTGGTGGTTTTGGGCAAACGTATTTAGCGAATGACTTGCATCTTCCTGGGAAGCCACCCTGCGTGGTCAAGCAGTTCAAGCCTCGCATGAGCGATCCTGAAGCGTTACAGGCAGCAAGGCGACTGTTTGATACTGAAGCAGAAGTGCTTTATACCCTGGGCAACCACGAACAGATTCCAAGGTTATTCGCTCACTTTGAAGAAGCACAGGATTTTTATCTTGTGCAAGAGTTTATCGAAGGGCAAGTGCTTAGTCAAGCCCTCAAGCTTAAACCCCAGCTTGCTGAACTAGACGTCATTCACTTGCTGCAAGATCTGCTCACGGTGTTGGAGTTTGTTCATCAGCAACAGGTGGTTCATCGAGACATCAAGCCTTCAAATTTGATTCGGCAGACCAGTGATCACCGTCTCTTTTTAATCGACTTTGGCGCGGTGAAGCAGATTGGGGCCCAGGTCTTAGACCCTCATGAGGCCAGCATCACGATCGCAGTTGGTTCTTCTGGCTACATGCCCAATGAGCAATTGGCAGGGAAACCGCGCTTCAGTAGCGATGTATATGCGGTCGGCATGATGGGCATTCAGTGCTTAACCGGCATTTATCCCAAAAAATTAAGGGAAGATCCAAAGACCAGCGAAATTATCTGGCGTGATCAAGTGCAGGTTAGCCCAGAATTTGCCAACATTCTCGATACGATGGTGCGCTACGATTTTCGCCAGCGTTATGAGTCTGCGACAGAAGCCCTGGAAGCCTTGCGATCGCTCACACGCACGGCTCCTGTTGCTTCGGTGCTGGCCGAGCCCACAGTTATTAGCTTTGATGGGCATCTTGCCTGGTTAGAGCGGGGCGATGATTTGTTTCAGCGTCAGCGTTATAAAGAAGCTGTCGTTGCTTATGACCGGGTCATTCAAGCAAGAGCAGATAATGAATTGGCATGGTTTAAGCGTGGGTTGGCGCTCGAAAATCTGAAGCGTTTTGACGATGCGGCGGCTTCTTACGATCGAGTGTTGCAACTTCACCCTGAAGATTATCTAGCCTGGTACAAACGGGGTGCTGTTTTTGTTCAACTTCAGCAGTATCAGGAAGCATTGGATTCGTTTGAGCACGTTGTGCAACTCCAACCTGACAATTACTGGGCCTGGCATGACCGTGGCAAAACGCTGGAACACCTGCAGCAACCTGAAGCTGCCATTGCTTCGTACGATCGAGCGGTTCAGTTGAAGCCCGACTTTCAGTTGGCAGTTGAAAGCCGTAAACAGCTTTTAAGCCAATTGCGGCGAGTAGATACGCTCTATCATCTTCAGCACTACGATGAAGCGCTGGCCTCATGCGATCGTGCCATTGAGCTTAATCCTGACGATGCGTTGGCCTGGTTTATGCGTGGGATGGCGCTGGACAATCTGCAACGCTACGAAGACGCTGTGCTTGCCTACGATCGAGTCGTTGAAATTCAGCCCGATGATCATGTTGCATGGTTTAAGCGAGGCAATGTCTTGGAGAAGTTACTGCGCTATGAAGAAGCGGTTGCCTCGTACTACAAGGTGGTGCAACTCCAGCCGGATAACTACTGGGCCTGGTATGACCGGGGTCGCCTGCTCGAAAGTCTTCAGCAACAAGAAGCTGCGATCGCCTCCTACGATCGAGCGATGCAACTAAAGCCTGATTTTCAAGAGGCGGTAGAGGGACGCAGGCGCGTGCTGCAACAGCTAAAGTCTGGTGATGCTGCCTTAGCTGGTGACGATGATGCCACGGTTGCATCGATTGCTGAGTCTGAACTTCCTATCGACTTAAAGGCGCACCATCTTCAGGACGTGCTGCAAGACTACAAGCGCCGCTTACATGCAGAGGGTAAAGCAGCTAAAGTGCCTTTGCCAGAGCCAGATGAGACTATCGTTAGTCACCCAAACCAGCTTGAAGTACCTGAAGCTGAAATCCCTGAGGATACGGTGATCAGCGCACCAGGGAAAGAGAGACGTGCTGAAGAGACTATGATTACGGTGCCGCAGAGTGAGGCTAGTAACGTGGCTGGCGTGGACAGTGAAGTCTACGATCGCCTGGTCAGCAAAGGGCGTGCCCTGGAGAAGCAGAAGCGCCATGCAGAAGCGTTGAGCGCTTATGAGCAGGCACGTTTGTTGCGGGCCGATGATGCCAATCTATGGCGATGGCGCGGTAATGTTCTCTATGGTCTAGAACGTTATGAAGAGGCTATTTCGTCCTATCAGCAGGCATTTCAGCTTAAGCCAGATGACGTAGACATTTGCTGTTGTCTGGGGGGTGTCTTTGTCTGGCGCAAGCGTTACCAGGATGCCATCCACTGCTTTGAACGAGCCATCCAACTGCAAGAAAATAGCCACACGGCCTGGTATTGGCGGGGGCGCGCGCTCTATGAGTTAAGGCAGTATACCGAAGCCATGCAGTCACTAGAACGTGCGCTTGCTCTTAAACCTGACTTTCAACCAGCCATCAGCGATCGCGATCGCATCCAAAACCAGCTTAGAGCGCTAGAACTGCAAACGTGACGCACTAACGGACGGCTTCTGCGGCAGTAGGATCAGACACATCAACCCCAAGCTCAGGTTCTGTTGCCTGAGCAGAGTCAGTCGGTTTGGACTGAGAGGAGTCAGCTTCGGTAGGGTGTAGCACAGGGTCTAAAGGCGCGTTAGAGGTGGCAGGTGGTGCTTCTACCGTAGGCTCTACAGTAGGACTGGAAAGTTTAACCGTTGTCTGAACAGGCGGCTGTGCCACTGGGTCAGGTTTGACCGTGGAGTCGGGAAGCTTAGGCTCCTCCTGCCCAGGAATGCCTGCGATCGGGCTGGGCTGAAGCGCAGGGCTAACCTCATCTAGCAATTTGCTACTGTCGTGATGGTCTTTATCCTTCTTATCGCCATAGATTTCTGCTAGCGCCTCACGCATTTCTTGCAGCCAGCCTGCGTTCTCCGTTTGCAGTACAGCCTCAGTACTGGCAACCAGGGTTTCGATGTTAACCCGTTGGGTTCTGGCTTCTGGTGAAAGGGCATGCCACCATACCCGAATGTCGTACAGATCGGCGGCTGAGATGTTGCATGACACGACGTTGGTCTCAACGCGTCTGAATTCCAGGTACGCTGTAACCGCAGCAGCCAGAGCACTACTCACCGCGATCCAAACATCAAAGCCCAGACCCGCAAGCAAAGTTCCTACCGCGCTGAGGAAAAAGATCACGAGCTGAAAGCGACGGAGCCCTTTGCCCAATTTTGCCGCTTTCTTTTGATAGTAGTTAAATTGATCATCCACCCGCCATGCTAAGTACTGTTCAGCGGTCATGTCACTGAAGCCATCATCACCTTGAGGTGCTGCATCCTTCGGTGGCAGGGGATTTTTTTGGGGGTCGTAGGCTTGCAGATCAGTCTGGTTGACTGGGGTTTGCATAAGCCGTTTGCTCACCAACTTAAGCGTGTAGGCCAGGCGAACATCCCGTGATTCGGTTGGTGTGACTTTAGCGGGGTTGTATTCGCCAACCTGCATCCGATACCGATAAATCTCCTTTTTGATGGCTTCAGCACTGCTCCGCAACATGACCCAGCTGATGCCCATGTTGAACTTTACTGAAATCGCTACCAGCACACCGAGAATAATCGGTACCGCTAAAACTGGGAAGTGCAGAAAGCTTAGAAACTGATCTCGGTTTACGTCTGCTGCTAATTTCCAATCACCAGACTTTATATGTTTCTCGATGACAGAATAAAGGACACCCAGCGTCGTTGCGGCCACTCCTAAGATCAGGATCCATCGCCGTTGTTGGATGAAGCGCTTTTGGGCAATGGAAGCATTTTGGTTGTACTTGGCGAAGCGGAGCCAGGCATCTCTGAGAATTTCGTTCTTTTCAGAAGGAGGGAGCGGTGGTAAGGTGTCCGACATATCAAATCCCTGCTAGCGATCGCGCGTCTGGGAGCATATTAGCTTTTAGCTGCAAAAATGTCCTCAATGATGGCAGGAAGGGTATCGGCTCCAGCGTCTAAATCGATCGCACGCACCAGTCCAGACGCCACGATTGGTTCTGCCCGCTTATCTGCAGAAGCGCCATAGAGAGCATTCGCGATGATGTCGGCAGTTCGGCCCGTGCCTGCAATCACAATAATAGAGCGATCGGCCTTCACGCTTTGTGAGGCATCTTGCCAGGTAATTTCGCCACCATTAATTAAAACCGTGACCGAAGCCGCGTCTGAGATCGTGCTGGCAATTTTGGCAATCCAACTCGATTCGTCGCCCCAATTGGAGCCAGGTACCAGGATGAAGTGAGTATGGTGGGGTTCTAGCGGTGCTGCCTCTACCGCTTTAGCGGTTTTAGCTGGTAACGTTGCCAGACCCAATGGTGTTACGCCGACTAAGGGAAAGCTGGCATCAATGGCCGATCGCGCCTGACCCATTAGGCGCATGACTCCAGCATCAGTACCCCCATCAATGACCACTGCTTGCCACTTTTGAGCGAGAGGCGCTAGCACTTCTAGAAACAGCTTCTGCAACCGATGAAAATCTGCTTCACTCAGTTTGCTGGCTCCCCCAATTAACACAAGTACTGGATGCCGCCCATTCAAACCTAGCTGATGCAGGCCAGATGCCAACTCGGTTGGTGCTTTAAGTTGAATAGATTCTGCAACTAAGCCATTGGAGAATGTAATTTTAGAGGGTTTTGCCATAGCAGGGCTGATTTGGTAAAAGACCAATTGATCAATGTAGTCGCTTCACTCGACCTTTTACAGATCTTCTCAGTCCCCAACCCTCTCCCGGATTGAGGATACGGGGATAGGCTTGAGGAGCCGTCTTTAGGTCGCACTTGGGAATGCCTAAAGGCATCGTCACCGAATGCATAGAGTCATTTTCTGATACTGAATGCACAGCCGTTACCCAACAGGAAGGGAAGCAGCGAAGAGAACACACTTCTGGGACAGCACTCTGATGCCTAAGTGCAACTTTCGTTGCACTTACTTTTAGTTGCACTTAATATACCCGACACCTCCCGCTCTCGCTCATTTGGGTGGGAGGTTCTTTAGGATCGAGATGACTATGGGAGCCACCTTATTATTTTTGCTGAGCGATCGAGGGTCTTGTCAATGGGCTTTAAGCGGATTAACGAGGACTGAGGTTAAGAATGGCTGACAGCCCTGCGATCGCTGATTGTGCCTGGTTTCTCTGGTTGTGCCTGGTTTGGCTCATCTTGCCTGGTTTCGTGCCTTCTGCAAGGCTGGAATTAAGTATTGGGTCAGTGTAAAAGCATCAACACCCAGGACAGAGCGCTCGTGCATGGCAAGGATGCCTGCTTGGGCATGCCACCAGGCTCCAGATTGCACACAATCGAGGAAGGCTGCTGGTGGGAAGTCAGCCGCGATCGCCTGCGCCAACAGCCCACCAAGTAGCCCCGTCAACACATCGCCACTGCCGCCACGAGCAAGTGCAGCAGTACTTTCAGGATTAATCCAGACAGTGCCCTCAGAGTTCGCGATTGCCACCCGTGCACCTTTAAGCAACACGATGGCACCCGATGCTGCCGCCGCCGCTTGTGTAGCGGTAATGCGACACGACATTGCATCAGCCAGATCTGGGAAGAGCCGCTTAAACTCGCCTAGATGCGGCGTCATGACTGTAGTGCCTTGCCGAGCCCGGAGAGTTGGGATAGCCCCCATCTGGGCAAGTATGTTTAAGCCATCTGCATCCAGCACGAGCGCGTGTTTTTGGCTCAAAACCTGCTGCACGACAGCACTGGCATCGGTTGTTAAACCGGGACCGCAGGCGATCGCCTGATAGGCACTGAGATCTAGTTCATGGGGCAATTGGGCAATGGCACCTGTTTCAGATTCGGGACAGCCCCACACCAAGGCTTCAGGTAAATGGGTGGTGAGAATTTCTTTTAGCGCTTGAGGCACCGCGATCGATAGCATGCCCACGCCACTGGCACGCGCACCAAGGGCAGTGAGCAGCGCGCCGCCTGCATAGCGACGAGAGCCACAGATGAGCAAGAGATGGCCCATCTTATATTTATGGGTAGAAGCAGGACGATCGAGAGGCAGATGAGCGATCGCCTGCTCTGGCGTAATCCGCCGTACCAGGGGTGGATTGCCCAAAACCGCCCATGCATCCGCTAAAGGGATGCCGAAATCAATTAACTCAACGCTGCCTGTGTGATCAAGCGCCTGGTCTTGCAGCAGTCCTTGCTTCCACAGGCCAAGGCAGAGAGTATGGGTGGCACGGACGGCCGTTCCCAGAACGGCTCCTGTATCGGTGTGGATGCCTGAAGGAAGATCAATGCTAACAACAGGCTGTGACCACTCATTGATGTGGTTGACGCTATCAGCAATTGCGGGGTCGAGCGATCGTTCTAACCCAAAGCCAAACAGACCATCAATCAAGACATCACAATCGCGCAGCGCTTCTACTGCATCGACAAAGGGGATACCCAGGCTTTGGCAATAGCGCTGATGCTGAGCGGTTAAATCTTTGAGCTTAGGGAATGGACTGTAAAGCGAAACCGCATATCCGTTGAGGTACATCTCACGGGCGACAACCAGGGCATCACCACCGTTATGTCCCGGCCCTACAAGTACGCCAAAATGCTGGTGCCGATCGGGGTAGAGTGTTTCAAGTCGACGGACGATCAATCCTGCAACCTTTTCCATTAAGGCTTCGACAGGCATTCCCGCGGCAAAGATACGTGCTTCAATTTGCCGCATTTGAGCAGCCGTCACCACAATTTGCTGGATGGTTTGGGTTCTTGCTGGCGTGGTCAAGCGTTAGCTCCTGGTAGACGGCAGCACTAGACTTTACGGGTGCATGCAGTTAACCATGACTGTACTGCTTACCCCTCACTCAGGAACACCTCACTCAGGTAGAAGTGTCGATCGTTTTCGAAGCTCCACTTAACGGTTGTAATAGACCCGTGAATCTAAACCGCCTCCGTTAAGAAATTGACTAATTTTCTTTGCGTCACTGTGCTGGGCAAAGGGACCAATTTCTAGATGGGGACCCAAGGGGGCACTTTTCTCTTGAATGGCTTCTTGACGAATGCCCATGCGAATGACACGATCGGCCAAACCAGGAAGTTCGTTTTGGTCACCCGGAATAACCACGACGTAGCGACTGGTGGTTACAGTATTTGATGGAGCTGAGGTCACTGATGTATTGGTTGCTAGCTCAGCCATAATGCCTTGCGCGTTTAGTGCCGCAATTTGCCGTCGAGCGCTGGTTTCATTATCAAACGTTCCAGCCTGAATAACGGATTGCCCCTGGTAGCGTTGCACGGACGCATTTGGCTCGATCGCGCGTACTTGTTGTAGCAGGTAAGGGCTATCGCCATACACATAAACGGTGTATTGATTGAGCGGCGTTCCCTGACGGTTGACAGGTGCTAAAAAGACGGTTTCGCTACCGGGCAAGGGGGTTGAGTTGGGAAAGCTAGGAGCCGAGGACAGCCCTGGTACGGAAACGGTCGGCGGTGGTGGTAGTGGCACAACCTGCTGCGCCTGGACTGGTGAAACTGCAGTGAAGGCGATCAGGCCCCAACCGCCCATAATCCAACTTCCAGTAATCCCCAATCGCACGCACGCACGGCGACCTGTTTGGATGAGCGATCGTCGCCAAGTGCGACTCAAAGCTTGTTCAGATTCTAGCCATTCACTTAACTGACCCATTGCCATAGTACAAGTCCCTCACGGCATGATTTGATGTGATATCAAATCCGTCTGTAGAGTAGCGGTATCGGTAGGGGCGAAGCATGCGGTAAAAGCCTGGTGCTTCCGTAGCGCCCTTACTCCTAAATAGTGCTTCTTCATGAAACGGATTCTGCATGAGTCATGTTATACGCAGACTGGGGCGATGGCACACAAAACGACACACGTGTCTTGTGTGCAACAAGTCCTTGGACGCACGAACGTATCAAAAGTATTGCAGTAACAGTCGCTCAAGTTCTCCGATCGCAACGGGCTTGCTGAGGTAGTCGTTTGCGCCAGCGGTGATGAATTTCTCACGATCACCTGCCATTGCCATGGCCGTCACCATAATGACTGGAATGTGATGTAATTTTGGCTCAGAGCGGAGGTCAGCCAGTAGCTCTAGCCCTGTGCGACCACTGCCCAACTGCACGTCTAACAAGATCAAATGTGGTTGCAAGCGATGTACGGTTTCTAAAAAGCGATCGCCATCTGGTAAATGTTCCACCTGATGCCCAAAGGCATTTAAGTAATCCTGCAACACGATTGCGCTACACGGATCGTCTTCTACGATCATGATGCGATGGGATGTCCAGGGCTGGGCGTAAAGTTCTTTTACGGTAGGCAGCGCGATCGGTGAAGGGGTTGCTGCTTTCTGCGGATCGGGGAGATAAAGGGTAAAGCGACTGCCTTCGCCTACAACGGATGTCACGGTAATATCGCCACCGTGCAGTCGAGCTAGATTGCGAGAAAGCGCTAACCCCAACCCCGTACCAGCGTATTGACGATTCAACTGGCTATCAAGCTGCGAAAAGGGCATAAATAGAAGCGGCAATTGTTCTTCTGCAATGCCAATGCCTGAGTCAGCGATCGTAAACGCAATGCCCTGAGGCTGCTTCTCTACAATGAGCGAGACCGTACCCGTTGGTGTGAACTTAATTGCGTTCGATAGTAAGTTGATCAGAATTTGCTTGAGTCGTCGTTCGTCAGCGGTACAAGTACTCACAGCATGGTCAAACTGGCTGCTGAGCTGCAACCCGCGATCGTAGGCTTGTTCGCGTACTAGAGTCAGGCAGTAGCTACACAGGTCTAAAACATTGATAGAAACAAGGTTGAGCGTATCTTGCCCGGATTCAACTTTTGCCAGATCTAAAATGTCGTTAATAAGTAGAAGTAAATGATCGCCACTGCTATGAATATGGCTGATGTACTCAGCTTGCTTAGCATTCAGCGCCCCAAAAATTTGCTGCTCTAGTAATTGCGATAAGCCCAGGATTGCGTTAAGAGGAGTGCGCAGCTCATGGCTCATCGTTGCGAGAAATTCGCTCTTGGCGCGATTAGCCGCTTCAGAAAGCAGTTTTTCCTGCTCTAGCTCTTGTGTTCGTTCTTTGACGAGATGTTCTAACCGTTCGTAGCTTTGGGCGTTAGAAATAGCGATCGCTGCTTGGTCCGCAATTCGTTGGAGCAAATGGATTTCTTCAGCCGTGAAGTTGCGGTAGTGGGTTGTGGTTTGGAGGGCGATCGACCCAAACAGTTGACCGTGAATCAAAATGGGAGAGGCTAAGACAGACAGCGTTTTCCCCTGCTCTATCTGCCACTGACGTGTTTCTGTCCATTGTTCTTGACCATAGTCTGGAGCATGGAAAATGCGGCGCTGATAAAAGTCTGCGTTCGGGTTCAGCAAATCGGGCCATTCAGATAGAGGCACCCTAAGGCTGAGTTGGGAGACCACCTGATCGTTGGCACGCCATTCATTTCGCACCTGTGCTTCGTCTGTAATGGTGAGAATGAGTACACGATCGACGTTGAAAGAATCACCTGTCAGGTTCGCAATTTCCTGCAAGATGTAGTCGGCCTCAAGGCTAGAGTTAATGGTTTGGCTAATTTGGTTGAGCAGATGCTCGCGCTGTGCCTGTTGCTGTACCTGACTAAATAATTGCGCCTGTTGAATGGCGATCGCGACCTGGGTTGCCAGGGGTTCCAGCAAAGCGATTTCAAAGGGTTGCCACTGACGTGTGCTGGAGCATTGATGCACAGCCAGGATGCCCCAAAGCTGGTCGCCCTGCATGATTGGCACCACCACTTTGGCTTTGATCTGCAACCGCTGCATGATCTCTAGATAATCAGAAGGGACACCCAGTTGGGTTGTGTCATTCACGATGTAGGTTTTACCCTGATTGTAGAGGGCGGTTTGATCGTGATACCAGACATAGTGTGGGCTATTTTCCGTATGAATATCCCACTCTGGTGCGACTGCATCTGCGACAAGCCTGCCTTCGCGGCTGACACCAAAGTGGTAAAGCAGAACGCGATCGGTTTGCAAAAACTGACGGACTTCTGCCACTGTGCGGTGAAGGATTTCTTCCAGGTCAAGCGATTGGCGAATGTGGAGGGCGATCGTGCTGAGTAAGCGATCACGCTCTGCTTGCTGACGCAGCCGTGCTTCTGCTTGTTTGCGATCGGTGATGTTGCGCTCGATCGCTAGCACTTCATCCTTTCCACAAACGACCATGCGCGCCTCTTGCTCACGCCATACGCCATTGATTTCAATTTGGTACTCAAACGTTTGCACTTCGCCCGTATCCAGAGTGCGAGCAATATATTCCAGGCGCTCTTGGGCTAGTTTTGGTGGTAGGTATTCCTGAAATTTTTGACCGAGCAATTGGTCGATGGGCAAGGCCAATTCACTGGCTCGATCAGTCTTGCAGTCGAGGTTTGTGCCATCCCGATGATGCCGAATCCAAAAGTCGGGGATGGCATGAAGCAAGGCGCTATTTTTGGCTTCGCTTTCTCGTAAGGCCTGCTCAGTTTGCTTCTGCTCGGTGATATCTCGTCCAGTCGCTTGCAGTTCGATGACATTACCCTGCTCGTCAAACAGAACGCGATCGGTCCATTGGTGCCACCGGACTTTTCCGTCTGCTGTGATGAATGGCTGATCGGATGTGATGGCTGGACAGTCACGATTGAGCGAGGCAAGCTTCTGTCGAATGCCTTCGCGAGTCTGTTCTGGCGACAGAAGAATGAAGTTTTGCCCAATCAGTTCTTCGCGCGTTTTGCCATGGGCACGGCAGTATGCGTCGTTGACAAAGGTAATAGTGCCATCGGGCAAGAAGCGATCGATCATCTCTGTTTGGTCTTCAACCACTGCCCGGTAGCGGGCTTCGCTCTGTTGCAAGGCAAGCTCTGCCTGTTTCCGTTCGGTAATGTCTTCTCCAGTACCCTCATAGTAAAGGAGCTCGCCCTGAGGGCTGTAAACGGCGCGGGCGTTCTCGGAAACCCATATGGTGCTCCCATCTTTGCGATACACCTGCGACTCAAATTCTGCGATCGTTCCCTGTGTTTTCACAAGTCGGCTGAACTCAGCACGCCGGGTGGGATCAACATAAAGTTGATGCTCAATATCGGTCAGGGTTGCGATTAATTCTTCCGGCGAATCATAACCATAGAGTTTGGCCAGTGCGGCATTGGCGCTTAGATAGCGTCCATCAGGTGTGGTTTGAAAAATGCCCTCGATCGCGTTTTCAAAGATGCTGCGGTAGCGCGCTTCCGCCTGCTGCAACGCCGCTTCTGCCTGTCGTCGTTCTGTAATTTCTGCCTGCAGGGTTGCATTTGCTTGTGCCAGTTCAGCAGTTCTTGCGGCTACTTGTGCTTCTAGCTGCTCATGAGCTGCTTTAAGGGTGGCTTCGACCTTTTTGCGCTGGGTAATGTCACGGCTCAATTCCAGAATCGTCATAGGCCGCCCGTGATCCTCTTGCTGCAGCGCCCATCGACTTTCAACCGTGATGAGTGTACCGTCACGATGCTGGTGTACGAGCTCGCCTTCCCACCGTCCGTGCTGCTGCAAACAGGCCTTGATTTGTTCGAGCGGCTGCGGGAACTGTGTTTTCAACAGGGCGTGAATGTGCTGTCCTAGCGTTTCGACTGGCTCCCAGCCATACAGTGCGTGTGCGCCCTGGTTCCAAAACGAAATGGCACCATTGAAGTTAAAGGTCACAATGGCTTCGTCGGTCAGGTTGAGTAACTGCGTCTCCAACCGGAGCATCTCTGCCTGCCTTTCTAGCGTTGCCTGGGCTTGTTTGCGCTCCGTGATGTCAACGGCGGTACCAACAAACCCGATCGCGTGTCCATCGGCATGATGCAGTACGGTATGAGTCACCTCTGCCCAAAATAAGCTACCGTCTTTGCGATGTAAGCGTAGCTCTCCTCGCCAGGGCATTGTATTAGCGGTGCTGGTAAAAATTTTGCGTGCGCTTTTTTGCTCGTCCCCCGGCACTAGCAGCGTGCAGATATGTTTGCCCGTTACATCTCCAGCTTGCCACTGAAACAAAGACTCTGCATAGTGATTCCAATAGGTAATTTGCCCATGCTGATCAGTGGCTATCACGGCATGGCAAATCTGATCAAGCAGCGAAGCCTGAAAAAGGGCGCGTTGTGAATGGTCATCACGTTGGCACTGCGTCGAGCTCAACGGCATTGTAAGCGGCTCTTGCTGACATTCGATGTTGCAGAGCGCCTGCACCAACGCTTCAAACGCAGCATCATCTTGACAGTATTGACGCAGACTCTTGAATCGTTCTGCTTTCATGAATGGAACTGAAATAGGTTCATTTAACCGGAGCAGCTGCTTGAATCTTTTCTAGCATTCTTTAGTGGAGGCTAAACGTTCATTAGGGCTGGCATTGCTGATCACAATGGCGATACGGTGGCTAGAGGCAAGGAAGGTCTGGTGAGGATACTTGTCTTGGACACTTTCTCTTCGTTGAATGCAGCACAGTTGATGCAAAACAGCGCTTGAAAAGACCCATAAAACGGCAAAAAGCAAGTTCCTCAAACAGCAAGTTTATCTTGCCTTCTGCCTTGATCGATTCAGCACCTTCAAAATATGCACATATTGTCTAGCATGCTTTGAGCTTAAAAGACAGCCGTTAGAATGCTGAAGATCTTTGCTCATACGCTCTGCACCTGAGAGCTATTTGCTTGTGCTTGATGCATATAGAATAACGCTGTCGCTAACCGCTTAAAGCAATTCGCATGTGCTGTGTAGAACCCAGTGCTGCAAACGTTGGGTGAAAGATTTGGCGATGCACAAATGGATGCGATGCCCCTGGAGTACCGCGACTCTAGCTTAATATGAGTCTCGTAAGAAATGAGTGACAAGCAATACTGTAGTTTTTACGAGCAATGACCCAAGTTTCATTGTCTGATCTGGCGACTAAAGCTCGCTCTGGTGAGCATTTGGTTAGTTTCCCGACTGATACTGTACCAGCCCTTGGTGTACGCCCGGATCGTGCTGCTCTGATTTTTGCCGCAAAGCAACGCGACCTATCAAAGCCGTTGATTTTAATGGCAGCGACGATCGCTGAGTTGTGGGCGTATGTCTCTGGTAGTCCAGCAGAACGGCAAATCTGGCAGCAGGTCGCCGATCGCTACTTACCGGGCGCTTTAACGCTGGTGCTACCTGCGAGCGATCGCGTACCGCCAACCATGAACCCTCTGCAACCGACCACGATTGGTGTGCGTGTGCCACAGCATGCCGTCGCGATCGCCATTCTTGCCCAAACGGGGCCGCTTGCAACAACCAGCGCCAATCGGTCTGGTCAACCCGCGCTCCAAACAATGGCTGAAATTGAGGCTGCGTTTCCTCAGGTTTTCACCTTGTTGCCGTCCGAGATGAATGCACTGATGCCGACTAGTAGTGCCACCAATGCCTCTGGAATTCCCTCAACCGTCATTCGCTGGAATGGGTCTGGATGGGATGTTTTGAGGCAGGGCGCGGTGGCGATCGATGGGGAGTGGGGAGTAGGGAGTGGGGAGTAGGGAGTGGGGGTTGGGGGTTAGGAGGGAGAGGGAGCAGAGGCGGCAGGGGAGGCAGGGGAAGCAATTCAAAATTCAAAACTCAAACCTCAAAACTCTCTAGCAACACGGCGCAGTGCGCTACTTAAACCTCAAAACTTCAGGCTTCGTTCTTTGCTTCTACCTTCTACCCTTCGCTTTTTGCCCTCACTTTTCATCTAAAAGCGGGCATTTTAGCTGCAAGCGCTTAGGATTGGTTGGAACGATGCTTGCATGTGACGTAAAAGCATGAACTGGACTGATTTGGTTTGGCTGTTACTGGGTTTGGGACTAGGGCTGAGTTTGCGGCTGCGATCGCGCCAGACTATCTCTACGGACTCTACGGAGAAGTCATCTCTGCCAGAGCCACCGCTTGAGCAAGACCCACAATCATCCTTGCAATCACTGCAACTGGCTTATCAATTAGCAACAGAGATAAGTCAGTTTAAGGGGGGCTTTTTGGCGCGTACGTCCCATGAGCTGCGATCGCCACTAAACGGCATGATTGGGATGCAGCAATTGATTTTGCAAGACTTGTGTGATGGCCCCGAAGAAGAGCGCGACTTTATTGCCCAGGCGAATCAATCAGCGTTGAAAATGATCAAAGTGCTAGACCATGTTGTAGACGTAGCCAGGCTACAGCACGGCACGGTCAAAATGGAGTTGCAGCCGCTTCAGCTAACGGCATTGCTTCAGTCTGTGTATGACCTGACCTGCCTGCAAGCCGCCGATCGCAATTTGAAGCTAGAACTAACGCTGCCTGATCCAGACCTGTATGTTTTTGCAGATCCGCGTCGGTTACAGCAGGTGTTGCTGTATCTTGTGGACACGTCTATTGCTGAGATGGGGGAAGGTTACATTCATGTGTCAGCACATCCCGTCATGGAAACGGAATGCGTGCAGCTTTGGATTGACTGCGATCGCCCGTTGCACTTCAGCGAACCCATCGATTGCCTGCAAACTCACTCTAAGCCTGAAGCGGTTATCCCTTCTCCAGGGCTAAATCTTTTGACAAGTCAGATTCTCCTGTCGTTGATGGGTGGAACGTTGACGGTAGTAGAGTCCACAGCGGGTAGCGAACAGACACGTTTGCAATGTACAGTGCCGCTCGTCATGCCAGAGCCGATTGCTTGAAGCACGTTTCGATCGCCCTTACCCTTACCCTTTACCTTGATAAACGGCTTCGGCGACCCGTTTGAGACGGCGGAGCTGTGCCTGCATGTCGTCACGAGTCCAGGTTGAGGCGAAGGTGTTAAACCCAAAGCGGACGAGGGAATTTGGAATAGTGAATTCGAAGCGGTTAAGCAGGCGCGTGCCTTGTAGCTCAGGATTGCATTCCCAGCGATCACGTCCCTTAAAAAAGCCGTTGAATTCCCATACAATCAACCCTGGTTCGCGCTGAATTACCACGCTGTTAAGGACAGGTTGCACAATCGGCACCTGAATGATGAAGCGGCTGCGTCCCCCTAAATCGGTCGACCACTCGTCGATCGGCTCACAGCGCAAAGCGGGGTTAAGCCACCGATGCATTAGCTCACGATCGGTCAGGCAGCGTTCGACCGTCGTAGCGCTGGCATTAATCTGAATAGACTGTTCAAAAACCTGAGATTCGGACATAAGCTGCTTTGAAGAGGTTTTCCTGCGTAACGTTTTTCTGCACAAAGAGAGATGATGCAGTTTCCGATGCCGTATAAGTTGTACTCACTTGTTTTTTGGCACCTAGTTGAATTTGCGTCTGCAATCTTCTGGGCTGGCATTCATCTTTAGTGTGCAACTAAAATCTTGTTAAGAAAAATAAACTCTTTGGAAAGCCAAATCGTTCGCTGAGCCTGTTGCGTATCGCTTGCAGATAATTGCGGCAATCGCTAGTAGAGGCTTAGACCTTAACGATTATGCGGTATATCTCTAGTCAGTCACCTTGACTAAAGGATTGTTTTGTACGTTTTCTGCCAAATTTGAGGTTGATTTAAGCAATCATGAACGCAATTTTGCAGCACATGAGTTATTCATCAGGAATGCAGCCAACGGGACTAGTCGGAGCCGTACTCGCGCAAGCTCCACCGCCTGCACCAGTAGATTCAAACCCCGTTATTTCGCCCATCACTCAATTTCTAACAGTGCTGGGCTTGGGGGCGTTGGGTCCCGCCGTTTTAAACGTGATCGGGGCCGTTCTGATTCTGATCATCGGCTTAATCATCGCCTTTATCCTTAGCAAGGTGGTGGTGGGGTTACTCAAGCGGACCGATATCGACAACCGCATTGCTCGATCGGTGAGGCAACAGCCGCCAGGTAGTGAGCCGTTTCCGATCGAGAAGCTTATTGGCAGCATTGTTTTTTGGCTTATTGCGATCGTTACAGCCGTTGCCGTTTTAGACGCACTGAAGCTGACGACCGTATCGCAACCGCTGAATAACTTCCTGAATCAGATCTTTGCCTATCTTCCAAAACTGGGTGCAGCGGCAATTTTGATTGCGATCGCCTGGCTGCTGGCAACGCTGGCAAAATCCGTCATGGTTCGGATCGCGCACGGCTTTTCGCTGGATGAACGGTTTTCGCAAACAGCGCCCCCTCCTGAACCAGGTGCGCCTGCAACAACAGAACCGCCCTTTTTATTGAGCGAAACGCTAGGCACCGCTCTTTACTGGTTGATTTTCCTGTTTTTCCTGCCGCTGATTCTAGGTGTGCTGGATCTCCAGGGGCCGCTTCAGCCCGTGCAAAATTTACTGAATGATATTCTGGCAGCCCTGCCCAAGATCCTGAAAGCGGTGCTGATTGGTGTCGTTGGGTGGGTCATTGCTCGCGTGGTTAGAGGGATTGTCACAAATTTATTGACCGCTGCCGGAGCCGATCGCCTGGGCGCACGTTTTGGTCTGAGCCGTAGCGCAGGTGGACAATCGCTTTCCTGGTTGGTTGGCACGATCGTCTATGTGCTGATTCTCATTCCCACGGCAACGGCTGCGCTGGATGCGCTCCAGATCCCCTCGATTTCTGGGCCTGCAACGGCGATGCTGAATCAAATTCTCAACGCGCTGCCCCAAATCTTTACAGCGGTCTTGATTCTGGTTGCAGCGTATGTGCTTGGGAAATTTATCGCAGAGCTAGTGACAAACATCCTGACCAGCGTTGGGTTTAACAACATCTTTTACTGGCTGGGCATCCAGTCAACCCCGTATACAACGGCTCCACCGCCGTTGACCAACGTACCACCTTCTATAGAAGGTCAAACGACCCTTCAGCAAACGGGCTTGACAACGACACCGCCCACACGGACGCCCTCAGAAATTGTGGGCGTGGTTGCGCTGGTTGGCGTCATGCTTTTTGCCGCAGTTGCCGCGATCGATGTGCTCAACTTCCCTGGTTTAAAGGCCATTGTCCTTGGCTTGCTCACGATCTTTGGGCGCGTTTTCGCCGGTCTAGTTATTTTTGCCGTTGGTCTTTATCTGGCGAACCTTGCCTATAGCCTGATTAGCAGCTCCAATACATCACAATCCAAAACGCTTGCCCAAACCGCTCGTATCGCAATTATTGCGCTGGTTTCAGCGATTTCGCTGGAGCAAATTGGGATTGCGCCCAGTATTGTTAACCTTGCATTTGGGTTATTGCTAGGTGCGGTAGCCGTGGCGATCGCGATCGCCTTTGGTCTGGGTGGCCGTGATGCGGCAGGCGAACAAGTACGAGAGTGGTTGGCCTCGTTCAAACAGAACAGACCATACTAATCATCAACGGGTTGAGTTGAGTTTAGACAAACGCTCAGTGGTCAGTGTTCAGCCCAAAACTGTTCACTGACCAGATAGCAATGACTAGAGACGCTCGACCTCTTATCCTGGTAAAGAGGCACAATGATTTGAGAGTGTAATGGCAGTTAGCAAACCGATTCAGGTAATTGGTGGTGGGTTGGCGGGTACTGAAGCGGCGTGGCAGATTGCGCAGGCTGGCATTCCCGTCATTCTGTACGAGATGCGGCCGCAGCGGTTGAGTCCGGCGCACCACTCAGAGCATTTAGCTGAGTTGGTTTGTAGCAATTCGTTTGGGGCGCAGTCGAGCGATCGTGCCTCTGGTCTGTTGCATGAAGAACTTCGCCGTTTGGGGTCGATCGTCATTGGCAAAGCGGATGAACATGCGGTGCCAGCCGGTGGCGCTTTGGCGGTCGATCGCGCCATTTTTAGCCGCAATCTGACGGAAACGCTGGCAACCCATCCGCTCATTGAGTTACGGCGTGAAGAAGTAACTGCCCTTCCAACGGAGGGGATCGCCGTCCTCACAACCGGACCGTTGACGAGTCCCGCGTTAGCAGAGGATCTTCATCGCTTTACGGGCATGGAGTATATGAGCTTTTTTGATGCAGCCAGCCCGATCGTCGTGGGTGAATCGATCAATTTTGACGTTGCCTTTCTGGCTTCCCGGTACGATCGAGGTGAAGCCGCTTACCTCAACTGCCCCATGAACCGGGAGCAATATCTGCACTTCTGGCAAGAGCTGTGCCAAGCAGAGCAGGCAGAACTAAAGGATTTTGAACAAGAGACGGCCAAGTTTTTTGAGGGGTGTTTGCCGATCGAAGAAATGGCGCGACGTGGTGAAGACACCATGCGTTATGGTCCCCTCAAACCAGTCGGTTTATTTGATGCACGGTTAGGCGACTTTCGTGATCCCGAAAATAAAGCCAGGCGTCCCTATGCAGTGGTGCAACTCCGGCAAGAAGATCGGGCAGGACAACTGTGGAACATGGTTGGCTTTCAAACCAACTTGCGCTGGGGAGAACAAAAGCGGGTCTTTCACCTGATCCCTGGTTTGGAGAACGCTGAATTTGTACGGATGGGCGTGATGCACCGCAACACATTTGTGAATGCACCAGAACTGCTCCACGCCACCCTTCAATTCAAGCAGCGCCCTACCCTTTTAGCGGCGGGGCAACTGGTGGGGACAGAAGGGTATACGGCCGCAGCAGCGGGCGGATGGTTAGCAGGCACTAATGCTGTTCGCGTAGCCCTGGGTCAATCGCCGATCGCCCTCCCCTCTACAACAATGATGGGAGCCTTATTTGACTTCATCAGTTCGGCATCACCCAAGCACTTTCAGCCCATGCCACCCAACTTTGGGATTCTGCCAGAACTGCCCAGGCGCATTCGCAACAAGCAAGAACGGTATGGCATGTATCGCGATCGCTCCTTTGCCGATCTCTCAGCCTGGATGCATCAACTTCGCGAAGCAGCGTAGAGAAGTTTTTGGTTGTTAGTTTTTAGTTTTTAGACGGCATTACGTCCAAGCTAACAACCAACAACTAAGCACTAACAACTACTCACACTTTTGCTTCGAGCGACTTCAGATATTCTGTGTTGACACCTGACTCGCGCATCAGGGCAATCTTTCCGGTACGTGCGATTTCACGAATGCCGAATTTGCTGAGCACTTGAACGATCGCCACCATCTTGCCGGGATCGCCCACAACTTCCAGGGTCAAGGAGTCTTCTGCAACGTCTACGACCCGCGCCCGGAAAATTTGCGCCAGTTCAACAATCTCAGAGCGGCTAGAACTGGTGGCATTGACCTTCATCAACATTAATTCGCGCTCAACGCAGGGCACTTCAGTAATGTCCTGCACTTTCAGCACGCTGATCAACTTGTAAAGCTGCTTGGTTAGCTGCTCGATGCTGCCATCATCACCGGGGACGACCATCGTAATGCGCGAAACCCCCATCTGCTCGGCAGGACCGACGGCCAGACTCTCGATATTAAAGCCACGACGGGCAAACAAACCAGCAATGCGAGAAAGAACTCCCGCTTCGTCTTCAACCAAAACAGAGAGGGTGTGTTTCATGGACTTGAGATTGGACTTAAGAAGGGTGGGTGTAGTAAAAGAGCCGCTAAGCCAGGAGGCGTACGATCGCTGGCTGACGTTAGATCTTTCATCTTACCGTGGGGGTTTGCGATCAGACCACGTCTTTAGTTACTGGATTGTTTTGGCTCTTCGAGTCGAACGATCGCCTTGTTTCTGCCTCACTGAAAAAAGGCTTAGGCAAGGGTAATGCTTTGCTTTGTTTCTGCCGATCGCTTTGCGGCCTCTGCAACCCTCAGCGTGTATAAACTTGCTTCAGGTGTGATGTAGAGCGGTATACCTTCAAGGAGGTAATCCAGCACCAAGGCCGTATCTTTAGCAAAAAGTCCTTGACGGCTACCCAAGTCAATTGGTTGACTGCTTTCCGCCTGTACCAGCGTTCCTTGATCCCCGTCAAAAATAAGTGCGCCTGCTTGCCCATGCACTTCCATCTTGCGCTCTGGCTGCCAGATCGCTTCACCTTTGGCATAGACCACTTCGGCAAACATGCCTGACTGAAAGCGCAACTGAGCGGTGCAGTAACAGGTTGTGTAGTAGGGCTCAGGTGATTCAGCGCGATCGCTAAACTGAGCCTGACAGCTTACGGTTGCAACAGCGCCAAACACATCAATGAGGCGATGCAGCCGCGATAAGGCTCCTATCAGTGGAAACCCAAAAAGTTCGTGATGATATGTCCAGCGTCGTGGTGCAGGCCGTTCCGGTTTGATGGTGGCATAGCGAGCGAAAAAGGGGGAGCCGATTGTAGGCAATGAGGCTTTAAGCGCCTGATGCATGTTGCCTAATAGCTCGATATGCTCCACGTGCAGCAGTTTATTTTTGGTTTTTGCTAAAGCAATCAACTCGGCGGCTTCAGAACCATTAAGTGCCAGCGGGTATTCCACAATGACATGCTTATCAGCTTCAAGGGCCGCCCGGACGATCGCGCCGTGATCCCGGTTCACGGTGGCGATGATGATGAGATCTAGAGATGGTTGCTGCACCAGTGCTTGCCAGGAGGGGATCGCCTCAGCACCATAGGATTGGCTAAAGGTCTGGGTTGCTTCCAGGGTGTGTCCAGCAACCGCTATCAGGGTTGCGCGTGGTTCTGTCTGGAGAGCCTGCGATCGCAGCTTTGCGGCATAGCCCGTACCCACAACACCAACCTGAAGGGGACGAGATAACAAAGCAGCTTGGGGCATAGAGCTGAACTCTTAACGTACCGAATCATGGCAAACTCTATCATCACAAAAAACGGTAGAGGACACATATAACCATCCTCTACCGTTTTCTAGGTGATCTATACAACCCGTCGAACTGCCTTGCAAGATCTAACTGATTAATAGGCTTTGAAAATCCCGCGCAATTCGCCAGCGCGGTTTTGCTTTGTGTGGAGATCCATATACAACGTGCCATTTGTCAGGGCTTGCAGTTGTTCCTCTGTCAGTGTGTATTCACCCTTAAACCGACCACTAAGCTGATCGGCTCCTGGTTCCACCGTCAGCGCATATTGAAAGGGACCATTTTTCGAGGGTTCGCCTCGGTGTACGTGAATGCCTGAATTAACGTTCGGGTTGGGTGGATTGACAGGATCGGTTGCAAAATCGCGTAGTGGGCTGGTCAAACCGCTGAAATCACCGCGAACGACGAAGCGATTACCAATCAAAGCTGCACCTGCAGAGCCGAACGCATATGTTGAAGTGGAAGGTACAGTCTCGTTACCTGTCATCACAGCAACATACCTGACAATGGTTGAGCCAGTTGTCGGAGCACTGTCGGTTGTTGGAGCTGGGACAGGCGCTGTTTGTGCCAGGAGTGCCGTTTCGGCTGCTCGGAGTTGTGCTGCCAGGTGGGTAGCGATCGCGTCAGGCGATGTAGCACGATAGCCTGAAACCTCTGAAGCTGAGAACAGATCGGTGATTCCTTTGCTCATAGACGGGGTTGAAATGCCTATTAGGAGTAGGCACGTCATAACACCCAGAATTAGATTGACAAAACCTTTTCGGCGGTTGCTCATTATATTATCTCGTGAAGGTGAACGGTTGTTGGCTACCTAAGCACCACAGTTGACGGGTGCTTGAGGCATGAAGCATAAACGCCTTGAATGCTTTGTTAGCGATCGCATGGGTTGCGAAGACTCAACGCTTGAGCAAGGCTCATGAAGTGAATACGCTTTTCCAGGCTGTCTGGATGCACCCTAGAGGGAAAAAACTACTGCCGCCAAGGAGCGGAGCGCGTGCCTCCTCAAAAAGACGTCAAACGGTTTCTCATGTAGATCCGCGTGGCGTTGAGGCGGTCTACCCACCTATCTCTGCGCCAACAAAAGACCGTGTGCAATGGGTCGTTATATAAGCTAACTAGATTAAAGCTGGTACTTTTATTACGAATACCATTCATCCCACTGATACATTGGCGTTTCTAAAGCTGTTGTTTTCCCGTAGTATCAAGAGTAAAGCTGATTCAGGAAGCAGACTTTATGCACACAGAGCTACAGAGCCAGCTTCCAATGAGCTTAGAGTGCTGTTTCCATTATTGAGAGGACCACTGCATGGCAACTTTTAAGGTCACGTTAGTCAACGAGGCCGAAGGGCTGAACACAACGATTGAAGTTCCCGAGGACGAGTACATTCTTGATGCTGCTGAAGAGCAAGGGCTTGACTTGCCCTACTCCTGCAGAGCGGGTGCTTGTTCGACTTGCGCTGGCAAGCTGAAGGATGGCACGGTTGATCAATCTGACCAATCTTTCTTGGATGACGATCAGATTGAAGCTGGCTATGTACTGACCTGTGTGGCTTATCCCACCTCTGACTGCACCATTATCACGCATCAAGAAGAAGAGCTGTACTAACTAACGACACGCCTTAGTTAAGATAATCATCTGCAAGAGGTAAAGACGACTTCGGTTTTCTTTACCTCTTTTTGCTGTTCGCTGCTGCGAAAGGCGATCGCTTCAGAAACGAGATTCTTTCTTTTTACCCGCCGTGGCCTTTGTCGGGCTCTTTACGCCAGAACGTGATGGCATCACTAATGGGCTGCAGCGTAGTGCCAGGAAAGTAGAAGCTCAAAATGCGATCGCTTGACCAACCTAATTTGCCCAGGTGATAGGTGCCAGTTTGGCTGAGCCCAACGCCATGCCCTAAACCACCACCAATAAAGGTGTAACCTTGCAAGGTCTTGTTCGCACCATACAATGGCTCCAGGTAGAAAAGGGTGCTATTGGGAGCATAGAGTGCCACTAGAATATTGTCTTTTTCCAGAACGACATCGCCACGATCGGTCGTTGCGGTCAATTGCAGCACCCGTCCAGCCGCTGATCGACGCGTTACCACCAGGCGTTGGATAGTCTTGAAGTTTGCTAAGGGACTTTTGTTCGCGACCAAATAGCGTCGTAAGTCCTGGTTGAGAGCTTCAAGCGAGTTTTTAATACGCCAACGAAACATTTCGCCTCCCGCTTCGTTGAAGCCTTTTGTCTGGCTGATGAAGCGGCGAAAATTCTGCTCATCCGCCAAACTCTGACGGGACAAATCCCACAAATTACCCACGGAATCGATGATGGCTCGCAGGTAAGGACGTTCGGCACCAGACCACACATCATTAAAGGGCGCTGTGATCCCACCTGTGGACGAGGAGTAAACGGCATCTACCAGTTCGTTGTTGTAGGTCAAGACTTTGCCACGAGTCGCCGCGATCGCCTGATCCGTTGCTGGATGAACGCCGGAGAGTCCGTTGTAGACCTGACACTGAGTATTGGCACAAAGCTGGTAGCCATCGATCGCAAACCGCCGCAAATTGCGAAGCGCATAGGTTCGCGCCAGGATCGCCTGCACCTCTAAGACAGGTTGCACAGCCCAAGTGCCAATTTCGTAAGGCACCACGCCGCGCAGATAGGTTTCTAGCGGTACCTGGTTTACTAGCGTATAGGTGCCGTAGGTATTGGGTTGCAGCCGTAAACTACCCGCATAGAGATTACGGGTTTTATCGCCACTTTTCTCAATGACTCGAATGATCCCCTGCGCTGACGAAATATCGATGCGATCGCGGGTATAGCGATAGCCATTGACCACCAGCGAGGCACGGGGCTGTTTGGGTAATAGTTGCGTATCAATGTAAGGTGCTTGAATGCCGCGCTCCTGCAAACTTTGGAGCAGCAAGCGGCGCAGAAGAGGACTGTTGTAGGTTTCTCGCTTTGCCCATACTTGCCAGCGTTCAGGCTGCGCAACTTCTACAGGAATTCCCTGTCCTTGCCAGTAGTTGGCGCTATCTTCTGCACTTTCAAAGCTCCGGTGGGTGCTGAGAACAACCCGTTCTTGCAGAGTTGGTTCGGGTAAAGGCTGCTGCACCACATCCAGAGTGGCGCTCGTCGCACTCACCGTTTGCGTCTTCCCTTGAGTCTCAAAGCGGAACGTCAGACGATCGCCCGATGATGCCTCCAGGGTCAACGCATCGGTTGCCTTACTTCCAAAGCGTTGCTCGATGCCAATTTGTAGATCGAGATCCTTACGCGTGGCTGCAATGCCCGACTCTGCTGCAACGCCCAGCAAACACGCAATGCTAAACGCAGCCCAAGAGAGCCGCCGTGGCGAGAGGGCAGAAAAAACAGGTTGCAGAAAGGAAGCCTGACACTGATGATCGCGGTGCATCTGACGAAAGCGCTTTAACGATGACTTCATCCTACGATAGTGTTCCTGAACGCAAATGGCTCGCCTTTAAGTTGACTCGATCGCACTCACTTTAGCGCGGTAGAGCAAGCGATCGCCCTGCCGATAGCCTGTGTAGCGCACTTTGACTCGATCGCCTGGTTGAGCAATTCCCCCCATAAGTTGATGCTGCTGGGGATCGTAGGGAATTTCGGTGCCTACAGAGGCGATCGCCTCAATGCCCCATTCCTCCAACAGCTTGTCCAAAGGACGTAACAACGGCAATAACTTAACCGCAGGAGCCTGAGGATTTTGTTGCGCGGCATAGGCAGCGGTTGGTATCTGGAGCAGCAGCGATTCTAACGTTTGGAGGCTCGACTGCTGAAACTCCTGCCACAACAATTCTCGCTGTTGTACGAGCTGATGCTGGAGGCGATCGTACTCCTGCCTCAAGTCCGTTAATTCTTGCGATGCTGGAGAGTTTTGAGGTTTGCCTTCTGCCTCCTGCCCTCTGCCCTCTGCCCTCTGCCTTCTGCCTTCTACCCCCTGCCCATCCTCATCCAACGTTGCCAAAAGCTCAGCCACCGATACCTGCAACACCTGGCTCAGCCTCAAGAGCGTTTCAACCCGTAGCTGGGCGATTTCTCTTCGCCGCAGTCGTAAAAGCTGCTTTTCTGAGACATTGGCAGCCTGACTTAACGCCTTAAAACTGGAAAAACCCACCGACTGCATCAAGGCGCGCAAACGGTGGGTGAAATCTTGAGACATGCCGCTAAAGGTTTTGAGTTGAGGTTTGAATTTTAAATTGTCCATCCAACTCAAAACTCAAAACTCAAAACTCTTAACTTTCTTGTCTAACCCTCTAAAAGGCTTCTCAACATCCAGGCAGTCTTCTCATGCACCTGCATCCGCTGAGTTAGCAGATCCGCAGTCGGTTCGTCGTTGACCTGTTCCAGCACGGGGAAAATCGATCGCGCCGTACGCACCACGGCTTCCTGCCCTTCAACCAACTCACGAATCATGTCTTCTGCTTTAGGTATGCCTGTTGATTCGGGAATCGAGCTTAACCGGGCAAACTCCGAATAGGTACCAGGTGCAGGGAATCCAAGTGCCCGAATGCGCTCAGCAATCAAGTCTACTGCAAGTGCCAATTCGGTGTACTGCCCTTCAAACATCAGGTGAAGCGTTTGGAACATTGGCCCCGTGACATTCCAATGAAAGTTGTGCGTTTTGAGATAGAGGGAATAAGTATCTGCCAACAGATGGGATAGCCCCTCTGCGATCGTCCCTCTCGATTTTTCGTCAATGCCAGTGTTGATTGGAATTGTTGTGGTTGGAACTGCCATACGATCCTCCGGTTGAGATGAAAACTCGATTGGATTGAGCTAATGAAAATTGTAGAGGTGTAAGACACGCTCTGTTGCTAAGCCCTAAGGCTAAACCTGAGTGCTGCCAGCCTTGATTTAGTTCACGCCTTTGGCAATTGATGCCGTAAACGCAATGAGACATTCTCGTCAATGAGAAATTCCAGATCCTTTGCAAGGTCTGCGGCCAGTGTATAGCGGTTTCTGTTTTCAAACTACACCCTAAACCCCACCTCCTGCACTGAACCTCGTTTTGCTAACGCTGCCTGGTCTCAAAAAGGACTAAACCTAAGCCAGGTGACGCTGCAAAACTGCCCGTGGCGCACGTCGTACTCGGCACAAAATCGTTTCCTGACCGAGACGGCTACACGCCTCATAACGATGGCAACCCGAAAACCCGTAGTACTCACCATCCACTTCTAAAACATCGATCGGTTCCTGCTGTCCAATCTCTTGAATGGACTCCATCAGAGCCGCCACTTTTGCCTGGTCGTTCTGCCGAAACAAAGGACGACGAATCTTGCTAATGGGGATTGCTTCTACTCTGACCATAATCACTTCCCTTGATCTCACCCCTAAATCATACTCATTATGAGTACGGATTGCAACCAGAGACGAAAGTTTTGAGTTTTGAGTAGCGCGTTGTGCCGCGTTGCTAGAGAGTTTTGAGTTTTGAGTTTTGAGTTTTTAAACTGTCAGCGATCGCCTCTTTGACCTTCTGCCTTCTGCCTCCTGCCTTCTGCCTTCATCCCCATCCCCCATCCCTACCGACTCAACCACGCGATCGCGCTCCGAATCCACTCTTCGGCATCAGCAGTTTTAGAAAGGGTGCTGCTTTGTCCCACCGTTTGCAACGCCTGGGAAATTTCGCTATTGGTGTAGCCGAGCGCCAGCAGTGTCATTTCCACATCTTCTTGAATAGAAAGGACAGGACCTGCGGATGGTGCCGTGATCATGCCCGCCTGCTGTCGCCATTCTGCCAGCTTAGTTTTGAGCTCCAGCGCAATCCGTTCGGCGGTTTTGGTGCCCACACCGGGAGTGCGAGAAAGGGCGCGGGTATTGCCCACGACGATCGCCTGCACTAAATCTTGCAAGCCCATCGTATCGAGTAGCGCCAGCGCCAGTTGGGGACCAATGCCACTTACACTGACCAACTGCCGAAACAAATCTCGCTCGGCAGCAGAGTCAAACCCAAACAACACCACCTGATCGTCACGCACATGGAGATGGGTAAAAATTTGTACAGTCTCACCGATGCCCACCAGTTGCAAGATGCGAGGCACAATCTGGATGTCATACCCAATCTGCCCGACCTCCAGCGTCAGCATCACGCGGTTATTTGCTTTTTGAATGTAGGCAACGGTGCCTTTGAGGTAACCGATCATGTCGTTGTTGGTTATAAGTTGTTAAGCGGGATTTCAATTGAGCTAGTGCAGATCGACAACAAAAATGCATTGGATCGCTCAAAAATAAAGCCTCTACTAAGACTATTTACTAAACCATGGTTTTGCTTTTCAAAGTGGATACACAGCCTGTTTAAAGAGTTAGCAGTGAGGAGTCACAATATATAGCTCTCAACTCCTGGCTTCTGGCTCCATCCAAAGTCCTGCCGTGAAAGGTCAGTAAAGCCGAAAGTCCAGTAAAATATAGTGGCAGCACGTTTACTGTGAATCCACGAACGGTAAGCCGTTCTCCTTCAAGTCATGCAGAATTTTTGGAATACCGTTTCTAAGTATCCGATCTTCATCACAGGTGTGGTGTTGGGCGTCTTGTTAAATGCGCTCAAGCCGCTTGCCCCACTTTTGAAGAACCCGGTTACCGCGATCGCGCTCATTAGTTTTTTTGTTGCTAGCCTGGTTTTCCTTGGCTTGACCCTTCGTGCCATGTTGGGGCTTGAAATGGCTTGAGCCTCTGAGGGGATGCCTGATGGGCGGGATCGCTCATGGCTTCCACAGTGAAGTGTATCAAGCAGCGTATAGATAGAAGGTAGGTTTCTTATGGCTACGAGTCGTCGGGTTGAGCGCGTTGCCGAATTGATCAAACGCGAGGTCAGCCAGATGTTGCTTTCGGGCATCAAGGATGACCGAGTCGGCTCAGGCATTGTCAGCGTCACGGATGTGCAGGTGGCGGGTGACTTGCAACACGCCAAAATTTTTGTCAGCATTTATGGGTCGAGCGAAGCCAAAGCGGAAACGATGGCGGGTTTGAAGTCTGCGACAGGTTTTGTGCGTAGCGAACTCGGTCAACGCATTCGCCTCCGCCGGACACCCGAAGTTCTCTTTCTGGAAGATACCTCTCTGGAACGAGGCGACAAGGTGCTTTCGCTACTCAATCGCCTCAGCCAGGAGCGGGAGAAGTCTGAAGGAGCAGAGAGCGCGGAAGGCGAGGGGATTGCTACTGAAGAGTCGTAACTAGAAGGCAGAGGGCAGAAGGCAGGAGGCAGAAGGTAAAAGCTGTCTTAAATCAAAACTTTCATCCCACCGCCAAGCGGAAGCAAGCTACATCCCTTATCCCTCATCCCCCACTCCGCCCCTACAACGATTTCTCATGACATCTCTTCTTCCCGACATTGAAGCCCTTTCGCTGGCGGAACAGGTCGCTCAGATGGTGGTGGTAAGAGCGTCAGGTTATCTGTTTGACCATCAAATTCAGTATCCCGTGTGGGAACCAACGGCTGCAAAACTTCAGCACTGGATTCAAGAGTTGGGAGTGGGCGGAGTCATTCTACTGGGTGGTAGTGCAGGAGAGTTAGCGCTACGCACACACCAGCTACAGGATTGGGCAGAAATTCCCTTGCTGATTGCCGCCGATGTAGAGGAAGGGGTGGGACAGCGCTTTGCAGGAGCTACCTGGTTTCCACCGCCGATGGCTCTTGCAGCCGTTGCGCAACAGTCTCCCGATCGCGCCGAACACTACGCTGAACAGTTGGGACGTACGACCGCACAGGAAGCTCGCGCGATCGGGTTGAACTGGGTGCTGGCTCCGATCGTGGATGTGAACAATAACCCTGCCAATCCGGTTATTAACGTGCGGGCGTTTGGCGAAACATCGTCGCTGGTCAGCCAGTTGATCACGGCCTTTTTGCATGGCGCACAGCAACATCCTGTACTGACGGCTGCCAAGCACTTTCCAGGGCACGGCGACACCGCTGTTGATTCTCATTTGGAACTGCCCGTCTTACCCCACTCGCTGGAACGACTGGCGCAGGTCGAAATCCCTCCGTTTAAGGCGGCGATCGCGGCGGGTGTGGATGCGGTCATGAGTGCCCACCTGCAAATTCCAGCGCTCGACTCCACATATCCAGCCACCTTATCGTCTCGTATTTTGACGCAAGAGTTGCGGCAGGGATTGGGCTTCGATGGTCTCATCGTCACGGATGCTCTGGTGATGGGAGCGATTGCTAACCGTTACGGAGCCAACGAAGCCGCCGTGCTAGCGGTCGAAGCGGGCGCAGACGTTCTGTTAATGCCGCTCGATCCAGAAGGTGCCATTCAGGCTGTGTGCGAGGCAGTAGAATCGGGACGACTTGAGGCCGATCACATTCAGGCTTCGGTGGAACGCCTCTGGCGAGCCAAGTACAAAGTTTGTGCCGTTGTCGAAGATGGCAGCACCTCTCACGACTGGGAAACTCAATCCGCGATCGGCGTTGAAGCCCAAACCCTGACCGCTCAGTTAGCTCAACCCCAGGCGCAAGTCCTTGTGGAGAACCTGCTGCGCGATTCGATGCAGATTCACTGTCCGCAAAACTCACGCCTTACGCAAGCGCGATGGTCACAGCAACGGCGCAATCTGGTGATTGTGGATGATGTGTTGGCGTGCGAAGGTTTGGGGCGGCAGTGTCCCGCGATCGCCCTACCACAAGCATTGGGCTATCAGATGCAACTGGTCGATCGCTGCACGCCCACGATCGCATCAGAGCTTCATACCTTAGGGTCTAACGCGCCGGAACTTGATGCGCTAGAGTCTCATCAGCACTGGCAACCCACGCTGTTGCAACTGTTTATTCGTGGCAATCCCTTTCGTGGCAGTGCGGGACTTACCCAAACCGCGATCGATTGGTTTCACTATTTAGTCGAGACTGATCAACTGCTGGCACTTGTTCTCTACGGTAGCCCGTACGTTCTCGATCAGTTTTTGCCGACGCTACCAGCAGATGTACCCTATGTCTTCACGTATGGACAAATGCCGCAAGCCCAGGCGATCGCCCTAGAGATCCTCAGCGCCTAAATTGCCCCCTTTCGACTCTGCCCTCTTACCCCCAACACCCCTATGCCCTGCGAACACCTAAACGCGCTGACAGCAGAAACGATCATTCCAAAAGCTAACTATCCGGTCTTTCGCTGCGAAGAGTGCGTTAAAACCAATAGTCGGTGGGTGCATCTTCGCATTTGTCAGGAGTGCGGCAAGATGCTGTGTTGCGACTCTTCTCCTAATCAACACGCTAGCCACCACCATAAAGAAACTGGGCATCCTGTGATTAGTTCAGCCGAGTTGGGTGAGCAATGGCTCTGGTGCTTTATCGATCAAAAGGCAAAAAATTATTGAAAGGCAGGGCGGTATGACAACGCTTGACCATGCACTCGATGCCGTTATGCAGCTTCCCGTAGAGCAGCAAGAAATGCTGGTAGAAATTGTGCGTAAGCGACACATTGAACGCCGCCGCGAAGCGATCGCAAAAGATGCACAGGAATCGATCGCTGCTTTCCATGCCGCTATATTGCAGCCACAACCTGTAGAAGCGATTATTAAAGAGTTACAGCAATTACTTGAAGCACCAAAGGCGAAATAAGAGAACTCGACTGACCTCAAAAAGGTAAGTTATGCGGCTCAAGTTGTAGTAAAGATAGTAGTTTGATTCAACTCAGAAACTTAATTTGGTGATAGCTGATGTGGAAGGTTGTTGCTGGAACGCTTCTCGCTGTTGGGCTAGGAGCAATTGTAGTTATGCAATATATTCATAAGGTCGTTGTCGAATATTATTCATCAGGGTTTGTGACTAAATCAATTGATGAAGCTCGTACACGCGGAGTATTTATCTCTCAGCCAGCACTTAAAAGCAATGTGATTCGTTGGGGGAAATCTGACTATCCTATCCGTGAGGCTTGGATTGAACAAGCCACCCGTATTCAATATGACTGGCTTTTCTTTCGTCGCGTTATTCCTACTGACAATCGGTTACTTCTTAAGATTGGAGAAGTCGGAAAGCCTCCTGGCAAAAGCTTTTCTGATTATATTTATGAGGGTAAAGTTTTAATCTGTAACGATTCTATCTTCGTAACCACTAATAGTTCTGGGCGTATACCTAAAGAAGTCTTTATGTATTCAGAATTTTCATCTCCTGTGCCAGGTTCAATTCAATGTGTGGTGAAAAAGCCGCCGAATTGATGGAGATAAGGAAATGTAGTAATTTGATGGCGCTTGATAGAGATAGATAGGTTGGTCAGAATTAGGAGTAATCTGTTGCTGGTCAAATAGAAAGATAGTTAGAATCTAGCGTTGCTGAAATGGTGTAAGGGCACGATCGCGGAAAGGTTTCGGGGGGAAGATCGGTTTCGGCGATCGCTTGTTCCACTGCATCTGCATAACACTCATCAAAGATCTGCTCCAGGTAAGGCTTCAAACTGGGAGAATCTTTTAGCGCTTTGCGAATGCGTCTGCGATGTTCTGCAATGCTACCTTTCCAACTGCCGCTTCGCATTTGGGGTTGATATTGCCACTTCAACAGATGATGCAGAATAACAACAAGATTACTCTCTAAACTTCTGCGCTCACTTTTCCCCATATCTTCAATTTCATCAATCAAATTCTCCCAGTCAATGTGGGCATAGTCTTGCGCTTTCAACTGAGCAATTGTGGTTTCAATCCACTGCAAAAAGTCTGTCTCGTAGAGATTCTTGCGGCTTGCCTCTAGTTCGGTTGTCATAGCGGGTTTCTCCTAAAGCACTAGTAGAGTTTGGCGCAAACCTGACTCCTGACTCCTGACTTCTGACTTCTGACTCCCTACTCAGGGCAATTCTAAAACTCCACATCCAGCGGCGCACGGGGAAAGGGAATCACGTCACGAATGTTGCCCATACCCGTGAGAAACTGCACCAGACGCTCGAAGCCTAGACCAAAGCCTGCGTGGGGCACCGTACCGTAGCGACGCAGGTCCAGATACCACCAGTATTCGGCGAGATCGAGTCCCTGTTCTTGAATGCGGCGTTCCAGTACGTCCAAGCGCTCTTCACGCTGGGAACCGCCGATGATTTCGCCGATTTTGGGCGCGAGGATATCCATTGCCCGGACAGTGTTTTCGTCATCGTTCAGCCGCATGTAGAAAGCTTTGATTTTGGCGGGGTAGTCGGTGACGATCGTCGGCTTCTTAAAATGCTCTTCGGCCAGATAGCGCTCGTGTTCCGACTGGAGGTCTAAGCCCCATTCGACGGGGTATTCAAACGTCTTGCTGGCTTTTTCGAGGAGCGCGATCGCTTCGGTATAGGTTACACGAGCAAACTCGTTGTTGATGATGTTATCGGCAGTTGCCAGCACAGAGTTATCGATCCGCTGGTTGAAGAACTCCATGTCTTCCGGGCAGGTTTCCAGCACGTACTTGAAAATGTGCTTGAGAAAGGCTTCTGCCAGATCCATGTCGCTGTCTAAATCGCAAAATGCCATCTCTGGCTCAACCATCCAGAACTCTGCCAGATGCCGAGACGTGTTGGAGTTTTCGGCACGAAACGTCGGCCCAAACGTGTAGACGTTGCTGAACGCCATTGCCATAATCTCGGCTTCCAGTTGCCCACTCACCGTCAGGTAGGCGTGCTTACCAAAAAAGTCTTTGCTGAAGTCAACCGCTTTTTGATCGTCCGTCAGGGGCACTTGCTTTAAGTCAAAGCCCGTCACGGTAAACATTTCGCCCGCTCCTTCGCAGTCGCTAGCGCTGATGATAGGCGTGTGTACCCAGAGAAACCCCCGTTCCTGAAAGAACTGGTGGATGGCGGTTGAAGCGGCATTACGGACGCGAAATACGGCGCTGAGGGTGTTCGTACGCGATCGCAGGTGTCCAATATCACGCAAAAACTCAAACGAATGCCGCTTCTTTTGCAAGGGATAGGTTTCTGGATCGGCTTCGCCATAGACGGCGATCGAGTCCGCTTTGAGTTCCACGCGCTGTCCTTTTGCGGGCGATTCCACCAGCACACCCGCAACTTCCACGGATGCACCTGTGTTGATCCGCTTGATTGTCTCCGCGTACGCTGGCACATCCTGGTTCACTACAACCTGAAGCCCTGCCAGCGAAGAGCCATCGTTGACCTCCACAAAGCTGAATTCTTTTTGCTCTCGCTTAGTGCGCACCCAGCCTTTAATGGTCACGGTTTCATTGGGCTGTCCGTGGCGGAGAAGATCTACAATGCGTCGAGTGGTGGACATAGCAATTAGGGGTTCGGGGTGCAGGTGTCGGGGAGTGACACTGAATTTGAGTGTAACAAAGTGTGCGTTTAGCGAGTGTTCTATAGCGGTCAGGCCGCTTGATTGGCATGGTCGATCGCCACTTGAACCAGTCGTTGTGCAACGAAGTTAAAGCAGTGGGATAACAATGTCTACGCTAATTGATCGTCGCGTTGAGGCAGCACGTGCAGGGACAAACCCAATGGTAATTGGTCGTGTCCCATCGGGTTGGCTAGTTTGGAGGGACGTCCAGTTTTTGCGCGGTTATGCGCTGCTCTTGCCAGATCCTGTGGTGCGCGATCTGAATGCGTTAGGTGAACCGAAACGATCGCAGTTTTGGCGCGACATGACAGTCCTGGGAGATGCCTTGCTAGAGGTTACAGATGCCTACCGTATCAACTATCAGATTCTGGGTAATTTGGAGCCCGCACTCCATGCCCATGTCTTTCCCAGGTATTTGACAGAACCAGAGCCAGATTGCACTTCGTTCCCTCAGTCGTATGCGCAAGTGTATCGACAATCCTTCCCCTTTGAGGAAAAGCGCGATCGTCCCCTGATAGAGGCGCTTACAAAAGCTGTTCAGCATCGTTTATGATACTAGCGCCAGCACCCAAACTGCCTACCCTTGCGTGTTATTCTACTCAGGGAAATTTGTGTGACTGCGGGATGCGTCGAATCATTCTTTTTATTGCTACCAGCCTAGATGGTTACATTGCTCGTCCTTCGGGTGAAGTCGATTGGCTGTTCACTGATCAAGACTACGGCTACACTGAGTTTCTTGCCAGTGTTGACACACTTTTGATGGGGCGAAAAACCTACGAGCAGGTACTCACCTTTGGCGAATTTCCTTACCTGGGGAAAGAGTGTCACGTTTTTTCAACCGATCCTCACTTCAATGCAGAGCCTCACGCTCAGACGGTGCGGACTGATATTAAAACATTTGTAGAAGAGCTACGTCACACGGCAGGTAAACATATCTGGTTGGTTGGCGGAGCCACTCTTATCCACCCTTTCATCGAGTGGGGGTTATTGGATGAGCTGGTAGTATCGATTCACCCAATCTTGTTAGGCGATGGGGTGCCCTTATGCAATAAAACAAATCTCACAACGCCCCTCAAGCTTATTAAGAACCAGTCTTATGACTCTGGCCTCATGCAGCTTACCTATTACGTTAGCAAGCAAAACAACTGAAGCGACCCAAAGAGTTCAGATGAGACACCACCAACACCGTGTTGTCTCTTTGGGACACGAGTATCCTTTAGGGCAATCAAGCTCAGGGTTTAGCGATAGTCCAGCTCTGTTTGGGTCTTTTCAAAGTTAGAAGGGTCGTAGAGATACCGGACGATTTCTTCTTCAAGACGGTGAATCAGATACGGCTCAAGACTGTTGGAGTGTCTGAGGGCAGCCAGGTAGCCATCCACATAAAGGCGCAAGTCGTCAAAACGATAGCCTCGATTCCAAAGCTCAACAACGGCATCGCTGAGCTTCTGGTAGTAGCGGATGGTGAGAGTGTCCTGCAACATAGGTGGCGTTCGTGTGATGAAGTTAACAGTTAAGACTAGAAGCGGGAAGACTATTTGAAGGTGCTGTAACAGGAGTCAAAAAATGAGCCACGTTGGTGCAACACCTGTCCTAAACGAAACTGCTATCTGTTCTTATTTTAACTTTAATGGCTGACGTTCTTGCTCTTTCCCAGGCGGTAATGCGTAAAAATGCGCAAAACATTCCTGCCTATCTGCAATATGTTTAAATTTGAGAGCGATTCGCGATCGCAATCTTAGGTAAATTTAGTCTGCCCAAAACTCAGGCTTTGAAGCGCGACTGTACAAGCCGTAGGACACTCGACTGGAAAGGGTGTTAATAAAGGAAAGGGTGCGAACAAAAAAAGAGTGCTTCCTCAAAAGGCTGAATAGAAGGGGTAGCGCCGATTACAAACCCAGATCAAAGGCTCTGATAGGTTTATAGTCACAATCGTTGAGGAATGCAGCCTCCGTGGGAGCTTTTTGTATTCAAATCGTCGAGGCAAATCCACATCTGCGATCGCTACTTGGGTGGCATTTGCAGCAGGCAGGGTATTGGGTACACCAAACGGCTGACCTTCATCAGGCAAGAGATGTGTTTCAGCATCGTCAGCCAACGCTAGTCATTCTGGACTCAGAACTCCCCGATGGCAACGGGATTGAGTTTTGTCGCTGGCTTCAGCAACAGCAGCAATCACTCATTTTGATGCTGTCTGCCCGCAGTTCTGAAACGGATATTGTGGAAGGCTTACGGGCAGGAGCAGATGACTATCTCACGAAACCCTTTGGCATGCAGGAATTTCTTGCCAGGGTAGAAGCGCTAACCCGACGCAGCAAATCGCCTACCCCTCCAGCATCGCTGGATTATGGCGACCTCAAGATTGATCTCGTCCACCGCCGAGTGCGGTTTAAGGGCGACCTGGTTGATTTAACGCCCCAAGAGTTTAGTCTGCTCTACGTCCTGGCTCAGGCCGGTGGTATGCCGCTTAGCCGCTCAGAATTGCTTCGTCGAGCATGGCCTGATGCGATCGACAATCCGCGCACGGTCGATACGCACGTTTTATCACTTCGCAAAAAAATCGAGACCGATCCCCGACAGCCAAGTCTGATTCAAACTGTCCGCAATGTGGGCTATCGGTTCAACCTGGAGTTTTTGACCTCTGTTGTTGCACAACCAACAGACTACCCCCAACATCGCAAATCATTGGCACGACCGTCTGCACGGATGATGGTTAGCGAGAGGGGGAGGAGTTAGGGAGGGGTGAGGAATGAAGGATGAGGGATGAAGGCTAAAAGATTGTGAGTTGGTTCATGATCAGCAAGCGACAGTCAGTGGTCAGCTTTTAACCTTTGCCGTCTAACAACCAACAACCAACCACTAACCACTCCTTCAGCCTTCTCTAGCTCAGTACCAAATTATCCCGATGCACGACAGTCTCAGCACCGGGGTAGCCAAGAATGGTAGCGATCGCGTCGGATTGGTGCCCTTTGATTTGTTGAAGCTCGCTGCTCCGGTAGTTGACGATGCCTCTAGCCACCTCTTGTCCGGTGCGATCGCAGAGCAGCACGGCTTCTTGACTTTGAAATTCGCCCTCTACCTGGACGACGCCAGCGGCAAGGAGCGATCGTCCAGCACTCAGAATCGCTTTCACTGCGCCATCATCCAGGTAAAGTTTGCCCGTAGGGACTAATCCGTGAGCAATCCAGCGTTTGCGAGCGTTAGCAGGTCGTGGCTGGGGTTCAAACTGAGTGCCGATCGCTTCGCCTTGCAGAATTTTTTCCAGGTTTTTAGGAAAGCGCCCTTCAGTGATGACTGTTCGCACGCCAGCGCCCGTTGCAATTTGGGCGGCAGAAATTTTGGTCGCCATGCCGCCTGTTCCCCAGCGAGAGCCATGATGCTCCAGGTTAACTTGCAGTTCTTTGAGTTGATCCATCCGGCTGATGCGGACGATCGGCTGTGCATTGGGATCGCTACGTGGATCAGTGGAATAAAGGCGATCGACATCGGTGAGCAGAAACAACCAGTCAGCCCGTACCAAATTGGCAACCAACGCTGACAGGGTATCGTTATCGCCAAATTTCAGTTCATCGACAGCAACCGTGTCGTTTTCGTTCACGATGGGAATCACTCCAAGCTGGAGCAATTGCTGAAAGGTGCGCTCGACGTTGAGATAACTGTTGCGTTGTACCAGATCACTGCGCGTCAATAAGACTTGGGCGATCGGCTGCTGCAAAGAGGTAAAAAAATCGTCGTAGGTGCGAATCAAACGTCCCTGTCCCACAGCGGCGATGGCTTGCTTAAGCGCAATCTCACGCGGGCGCTCTGTCAACCCAAGACGAGCACAGCCAACTCCAACCGCCCCTGAAGATACCAAGACAACCCGATGCCCTTGTCGTCTCAAGCTACTCAAGGCCTCCACCAGGCTTGCGATCGTCGATAGGGCCAAAAGACCTGACTCTGGCTGCGTCAAGCTAGATGTGCCGATTTTAACGACCAGTGTTTGGGATATCATGTGTAGCCTTTCTCGAAGGAGTGCGGTATCGCCTGTAAGGGAATAAGGAATAGGGTACAGGGTACGAGGCGTGTTTCCTCGAGGAAGCGCCAGAGTAATCATGGTGACAAGATGGCTCAAGGCAGTCACGGCTACGATCGCTTTAAAATGGCAAAGCGCCAACACCTCTATTTGCAAGGGTCGACGCTTCACACATGTATTCACAGGCATTCAACGTTAGAGTCTTTATGTAAGCTGACTCCAGTACTATATTCATCAATTTAACGCCTGTTTCCGTTGATCCCCAATTGACTTAAGGTTTTTTTTAGATTCCTCCGATCGGTAGATGCGCTTTTAAGCGGAGGGAACCGTCCTGTTTGGGAACCAGTGTTGGAGTCACTTATCTGGGATGAGAGATGCTCCAAGAGCCTGGGAAAGCCAAACCTCGAAGGAGTGCAAGGGAGACCGCTTAACGACCTCGTTGGGGTTTACCATCGCTTCTACCAAAATGGTAAACATCCCCAGGCGATTTCCAGCCAAAACATCGGTAAACAGGCGATCGCCTACCATTGCCACCTGCTCAACTGGTAACTCCATGGCATCAACGGCACGTTTCAACTTCCGGCGAGACGGTTTACCGGCTCCAGCAATATAAGGAAGGTCTAACGTCTTGGCAATGCGCTGAATACGGCCTTCGCTGATATTGTTGCTCACCAACCACAGTGTTGCAATCTGGCGAATTTCATTGACCCAGGGCAACAGTTCTGCCGATACCTCAGCCATGCGAATGGGCACGAGCGTTTCATCTACATCGAGCACGAGCCCTTTGAGTTGATGCCGTTGCAGCAGCTCAGGAGTTAGTTTCAGAATGGGTCCATGAAGAATTAGATCAGGTTGAAGAAGTTCGCCCCAAGACATAAGCAACAGTAATAAAGATCACGGATTGTCAAAGCTGTCATGTGCCAGTTTGCTACAAATAGGAACGTATGGCTGAACGGTCACTCCCTGAAGTGAGTGCACGATCGTACTGAGGTAGACACTCTGCAATATTGATGCGATTAGGCGTTTACTAAGTTTTACTGGGCTTGGTAGATTTACGCTTATCCTGAATTTCCACCTGCGCTGCCTGGTGTTCTGCCAGCGTGCGGCTAAAGACATGAGTACCATCGTACCGTGCAACGAAGTAGAGAAACTCAGTGTTTTCTGGGTTAAGTGTCGCTTTAAGGCTAGCGAAGCCTGGACTGGCGATCGGGGTTGGCGGCAGACCCGTGTTGAGATAAGTGTTGTAAGCCGATGGCGTTTTTACCTGCGCGAGCGTCAGGGGTTGATCCGGCGTTTGCTGAATGCCCAGTCCATATTCAACCGTTGGGTCAGCCCCCAGAGGAATTTTCTTGCGTAGCCGATTCAAAAAGACGCCTGCAATACGAGGACGCTCGCTCGCAATGACTGCTTCTTTTTCGACGATGCTTGCCAGGGTTACCCATTGAGCAAAGCTCAGGGGCGTTGAATCATGTTTCTGCTGATACAGGGGAAGCGCCACCTGCTCGAAGCGATCGAGCATTTGTTGGATCACAACCTCAGGCTTCGTTGGAGCTCCTGACCCATCATAAGTATCGGGATAAAGATAGCCTTCTAGTGATTGCTCTCTAGGCGAGGCACTGGTGGGTAGCCAGGTATAGCGAGCGGTGGGAAACGTTTTCACAGCCGTCAGAAAATCTTGGGCTGAGAAAAAGCCTTGTGCCTCGAAGTAGGTTGCCATTTGGCGTAAAGACCATCCTTCTGGAATGGTGTAGCTCAGACGTACAACCTCACCAGACCAAATTTTGGTTGCAACCGCGGCCATTGGCTCTGTTGGTGATAGTTGATAGACGCCTGCTTTAAAACCTCCTTGAGGTTCATGCAGCATCAGCCAACGCGACCAGAGATCCCATGCGGTCGTAGAGCGAATCACGCCAAGAGCCTGCAAGTCTCTGCCAATTTCTTGAGCAGAACTGCCCTGAGGAATGCGAAGCTTCACCGTTTTTGCCAGGGTGCCCGCTGCTACCGGGGGGGCATTGGCAGTTGTCCACCAAACCCAGCCACGCCAACCAATAGCCCCAATCGCTGCCAGAAACAGCAGTACGATTGCACCCAATATCATGCTGTGTCTTGCTTTCATACTCTGTTGAAGGCTTAATCGATCGCAAAAAGGCCAAAAAAGCTTAGTTGCTAGCTGTAGTTGTCAGCTTTTAGCAGCATGACATTCTAACAACTAACAACTAAACATTAACAACTAGAGCTGACTGACCATCAAGATTCAAATTGGTCAAGCAACTGGTCTTCAATCATGGGCAGGAGTGGCTCAATCTTCTCCAACTCGTCAGGCGAGAGCAGCTGCGGTTGGTTGTTGTCATCAACCCGCGCCAGGATAAAAAATGGATCAAGCGGCGCGTAGATGCCAAATTCTTGCTCTTCATAATAGAAGCTTGCCAGAAATTGCAATTCCTCTTCTTCGCCCTCTGTATCAGGTTCTAAGCCAGCTAAGTCATCTTCCTCCGTAAGATCAGGAAGTTCGCCTTCTACGGTCAACGTCACAGCGGTGCGCTTCAGCACAAGATTCTGCTCCTCCAGCACCACTTTGGCAACTGGAAAGAGGACGTTGATGTCTTCTTCATCTTCGACCGGGACTGCTTCTTCCTCGTCACCATCTTCCTGCCAGGCAATGATCTCGACAGGCGCATTTACTGGCAGTAGTAGTACATACTCTTGCCCTTCTACTTCTAGAGAATGCTCGATGGTGCAGGTAATTGTCCGTCCGGCATCATCCGTCAAGGTGACGGTTTCTACATCCATCTCAAGATCGTCTTCATCCATTCCGGACTTCTCCACTAAAATCGGTCATTTTGCAGGCAACCTACCCATCTCTGCCCGTAACTCAGAAAGCATTTGAATCCAAAGCTTCGGAGTTAGCCACGTCAGGGTGAAGAGATAGTTGAGTGTAAGATGCCTTGAGGCGACGCTCATCCAACCATTGTTGCAGAATGAGGGACGCAGCTTTGCGATCGATTAAGCCTTTATGTCGAGAAGGCGAGATTTTTTGTGCGTGAAGCAACTGTTCTGCCTGAAAAGAGGTGAGACGTTCGTCTACATATTCCAACGGTAGCTGGAGTGCGGTTGAGATGGCTTGAGCAAACTTCTGCACATGCCGTGCTTGTGCGCCGATCGTGCCACTCATGGTGTATGGTAGGCCGACCACCAGCACGGTGACGTCACGCTCAGCCACCAGTTGCTGAAGTTGGCTTAACACTTGCGGAAAAGATTGACGGTCGATCGTCATTAAGCCCGTAGCAATAAGCCCAGTGCGATCGCACCCAGCCACCCCAATCCGTTTTCTGCCAACGTCCAGCCCTAGCGCAGAGATTTGCATCCACTGATACCTAGCAGCAGGGGCCTTCCTGAGGCGGGTCAGAAAATTCCGTTGGCGTCGGTAGGTTTAGTAAGGGATTGCTGCGTGTCGGATCGTCTGTACTGCTGGCTTGCCGAGGAGGCGTATTGACATCCGCTTTTGGATCGGTGGTTGATTGATTCCAGGTGCGCAGGAGCGAAATCCTCCCCGGTACAGGCTTGCGAGCCGGTTTAAACCCTTGCAGCACTTCGGAAAGTTGCAACGAGTCCAGTGCCATCGGCAGTTTTGATTCCCGCAGCTTGTGCCAAACCGATCGGGACATCATTAAGGTATGCGCCAAGCGGCTTGCCCCAACCCGCTCTAGATACTCTTCACGCTCTGGCTGGTAATCAGAGGACGCCAGTTCTAAGCTTTGAGGCGGCACTTCCTGGGTGATACGTGCCATTTGAGACATCAGTTCTGGATACAGCCAGGTATAGGCGGGGTGAACCGTCAGCTGTGCCTGGTGAGGCTGCGAACCATCGCGACACAGGCGAATCTGGAAGTAACCGATCGCCGCTTTCCGCTGGGGTTCAAAGACGTAACCACTGACGACTTCGGCATGGGCAAACCAGTTTTTAACACCACCCATCAGGGAGCCAAGCAAGCTCGTTTTAAAGTCTAAAACATGGCGATCGAACACTTGCCGCACAAGAGGAGGCATGGCGGCTGTGTCAAGTTGATATAAGAGTTGAGCATCCGCATTGCTAATGGGCAGCAGATTAGGTAAATCAGGCTCCCGCTCAGCAATCTCTTGAAGTTGCTCTGGCGCAAGCACCCAATAGGTCATTTGCGCGAGTGGCTGGAACCCGTTTTGCCGATAAAGGGCCAGTAGCGCCGTGTCATTCACATCGACTTCCAGCAACCAGGTGCGTGCTTCCCAAATTTTTTCGAAACAGTGGCGCAATAACTGTGAGCCAACCGTTGCCAGGCTCAGCTTCGAGGGTGTTTTCGACTGCTCAGAGGCCGCTTCTGGAGGTGTTTCACCGGCTTGCTGAAGACTGTCAACAACCGCAACGCGATCGACTCGCCAGGTACTGCGGGTACGGTTGAAGGGCGAAATGCGAATCATCCCGCGCAGTTGATTGTCCTGCTCGGCTAAGTATGCACCAAACGTTTGCTGAGACGGTGTCCAAACCAGACTTAGTGCTTTCTTGAGGCCGTGCCAGGGGCGAAATAACAACGCTTTGGCAGGCTTTTCATTGATACTACAGCGCTCACGATCGCGCTCGGCTTCTGCCTCACAGAGACATTCGACCGTTTCCAGATCTCGGTACTGGATCGATCGAATCACGATTTGAGTGGTCTGAGGGAGAACTTGAGTCATCGTGGGTAGGGCTGCAACCAGCCGCGCGCAACGTCGAGAATCTGAAAGCTCACTTTACATTCTAAAGGGTTTACACAAGAAACCGGGATTTCTGACAGGCAAAGGCTGAAAATTGTCAATCAATTGAGCAATGATCTGCAGTAAACAGTGTTGTAAAGACAGCGTTTGTAGAGGCGGTTAAATCTATAACTGGTCAACCCCCTGACCGATTAGCAACGCTCTAGAAACTGATCCAGCAGGATTTAGGACTTGCCTCCTGGCGCTTTAACAGGGCGAATGAGCACAACGGGGGTTTGCTCACTCGCATTCCCGGCAGGATTTTTGATGAGCGCTTGCTTCAAAAATGAGATGGTGACATCTGGCGATGCTGCCAATATCTTAACGGCTTTCAAATCGTTCACATCCACGATCGCGGCTGATAAACCAGTTTCGCGCTTGATTTGATCAACCACGCGCTGGGGGTTCTCTGGCCCTAGGACAATGAACTGATCGTAGGGTGGAATCGTACCCGTCACATCATCAATTAGCCGTGCTTGTTCTCCGGCTAGTTGGTAAAAGACGCCTGGTTTACCCAGCACTTTAGCGATCGCGCCGACTGAAAAAGCAAACAGTACCCGTACAGGACCGACTACATCAACCAGCGTCTGCAAGCCACAGGCGGTTGCCAAACTGGAGGTGGGCAAGAAGAGGTAACACAAGCGCCGTGCCACCCATCCTGGCTTGATATCACTTGGATGGCGAAAACGGCCCTGCATGACCGCCAGTGGCGTTTCACCAATGGTGACAATGTCTCCTGGCTGGGCATTTGGCACCACGTAACGCTTCACCACCGCCAAAGGATTATCGAGATGGGTTAGTAAATGGGTACGAATGGGCAGCACATCCGCATTGGTAGCCGGTCGCCAGTTTTTAGAATCTTCAGGGCTGGGAAAGGTCAGCGGCACAATGACATGGCGTACTCTCGGCAGCCGTCCCTGAGGCCCATAGCTAAAGAAGTGGATGCGAATCCAGGCGACCCTGAGGGCGCTCAAGTCCTGTCCCTGAATTTCAACTTGAATTTCGATCGGAGATGGGTCACGCTTGACGATGTGCCCTTCCCAATACCCATCCGCTCTTGGTTCAGCATCCTTGTAGCGAGGAATAATATGTGTGTTGGTCGTAATGCCGTTGAGGCCAGCACTTGACAGTAGCTTTACCTCCACCCAAATTTCCGGCACCATGACTTCCAACCGCTGAGTCAGGTTACGAAACTCCAATTCGCCCACCAGCAGGTAGCGCTGCGGTTCGTAGACCTCCAGTTGCCAATTGCCAGCCGTTAGCTCTAGCTTATTTCCCGGACGACGACGATATTGCACTTCTAGCGCTAGCAGCAACAGAAGTACGATACCGACAACCGCGATCGCAATGCTCCCAAGAATCCCCACAAACGTTTTTTCGCCTAATCACTCTCTTAAAAAGTCTAGTAGGAGTTGGGAGTTTTGCAGCAAGAAGGTGGAATGAAGGCAGAGGGCAGGGGGATGAAGGCAGAGGGCAGGAGGCAGAAGGCAGAAGGGGCGGAGGTGGGGAAGCAGAGGGGGCAGGGGAAGCAGAGGGGGCAGGGGAAGCAGAGGGGGCAGGGGAAGCAGAGGGGGCGCGGGACGTGGGGAAAAGCACTGATAGGGGGAGCATTAAGCCGTTGGCGGGTAAGAGCGGCAGAATGACTTTGAAGGCAGTACTACGGTCAAACCTGAAGAGCAGCTATTAGTCTGATTGAGGTGTGCTTTAAGCCCTACACCCTAACTTCACAAGCATTTCCTTACGACTCCTGCCTCCGCTGCTCCCCCTGCCTCCGCTGCTCCCCCTGCCTCCCCTGCCTCTCTTACTCCCCTCATCTAACCCCTTGCCAGAATCTCATCATCGATCGAGAAATCGACTTCGGTCTGGGCGCGTCCAGAGGGGAGGTAGTCGTTCTGGTAAGCGTCTTTCAGCCCTGATATAAGGTCGTACTGAGGGTGCCAGTGGAGATCGGTTTGGGCTTTTTGAATGGACGTAAAAAAGTGCTGAGTGCGAAGGGGAAAGGCTTTACGCTTACCAAAGTCAAATTGTTTGGGGTCGTAGTGGATGATTGTGAGGTCATCGGGCGCTTTACCAACGGCGGTGGCACAGGCACGCGCAAAGCCATCGAAGGTGACCGATCGATCGCCCGATACGTTGTAAATTTGCCCGATCGCATGGGAGTTGCCAAGTACCTGAGTCATGGCCTGGGCTAAATCCTGCACATGCCCAAACTGGGTTAAATGTTGCCCGTGACCAGGAATGGGAATGGGGCGATCGCGCACGATGCGATCGAAAAACCAGGCTTCCAGATCGTTATAGTTTTGAGGGCCGTAGATGTAAGTGGGACGGATGGACGTGAAGGGCGCATCATGAGTGAGCAAATACGCTTCCGTGTCGTGCTTGCCTTTGTGCCGACTTTTTGGATCAACGGGATCGCTTTCATAGTGAGGCATTTGATCGGCTTTGAGGTACACACCTGCGGAACTCATGTAGATAAAATGCTCTACTTTGCCGTGAAACAGTTCCACCAATGGCTGCGTGTCGCTGAGTTCGCGTCCGTTGTTGTCAAAAATGGCGTCAAACGTTTCGCCAGACAGTAAGGCTTTCAAGGCATCAGGGTTTGTACGATCGCCATGAATCTGCTGAATTCCTTCTACTGGCGCAGGCTTTTTCCCCCGATTAAACAGGATAACTTCATGGCCCTGCTTTACGAGAAGACGTGTGAGATAAACGCCAATAAACCGGGTGCCGCCCATGATCAAGATGCGCATCGCTTTTATCGTTCCGCTGGCAACAACTCTCCATTCTAAGCGGAAGTTGCTGAAGGACTGGAAGCGTTCGCGTCGATTGCGATCGATGGTGATTTTGTGATGGCACCGTTTTCGGCGTCTGCATGCGGTAGAGCAGCCATTTCAGACAGCCTGAGCGGCAAATGCGGGCGATTCAACCAGCAGACGGACGCTGTCTCCAGCGGCGATCGCGCCAGGGCATTCCACTGAACACACAATGCCACGTTTCCCTTGAGCGATCGAAACAAAGCGTCGCGCTAAGTTTGGCTGTTTAGGAAAGAGCTTCTGAAGCACATCACCGGGATGGCGACAGGGTAAATTTTCGCCTTCACAGACTAAGCCCACACCACTTGGCAGCAATAAACGAGAGCCTGTGGATAACTGAGTCAGATGAGAAAACCCGCTGATGAGAAGATTAGCTCCTAACCATTCGGGCAGCACAACGTCTAGACCTAGTGCCTGAGCAATCTGGTGACATTCTTCAACGGACACAAGGCTGAGTTGTCGTCGATTGCGGATTTCGGTGCCTCGTGGATACATTGGTTCCCGCGCGCCTGATAACCGGGTGAGACCGTAGTGACGATCGCCCGGCACGCCTGCCATGTCTAAAAGCACTCGATCCACTCGGCGCGACACAAACGTCTCCGGGGTATCTGCGACCAAAACCGTTTCTACTGTTGCAAAGAGAGCTTTCATACAACCTAAAGGGGTAGACAGCGAATTACTCATGACACTGACCAAGCCACTTATTCTCTCTCTAGATACGTTTATAAACGGCTAAATCTACTACTCAAGTAGATGTAATAACCGGGAGCAACCCACAAAATATGAAGAGAAATTAAGAAAATGAGTCTTTATGCAGCGCAATTCAGCCGCATCGGCTAACTCCGTTTTAACGAAAAGGCAAGATCAGTTTGCCCTTTCCACCGTGCCAAACTACGCCGAAGCAGAACAATCTTTCATCACCCTGCTTAGAATCAACAATTTAGATGAGAATCTGGATCAGCATACACGTTTGCGGACAGCTTTTGAGAAGACCGTTGCAGCAGCGCTGACTGCCGCTTACAGCGATGCCTATAATTCCAGCGCGGCTCATCAGTTTTTGCACCGTATTCTCTACCGCATCAATCGCCTCAAATTCTTCTGGTACGATGCGCTCGAGCATTACACCAACGAGCGATCGCTCTATCTCCAATCCCTCCGCAACCGGATTGAAGCCGCATGGCAAACCTGGGAGCTTGAGCAACTGAATGCAGATGATCTGAAGCAGTTGGATGTCGTCGAAACTTTACGGGACTGGTCTGCCGCTGATCTGGAGCCAGAACTGTCTGCAACAGGGCGTTATTTTCAGGATGAGATGACGCTGGCAGGCTATCGCAAAATGCTAGAGATTGCCTCGCTGGACGGTTTAGTCGAAGCTAGCCAATTGTCACGGACGCTGGGTGGAGTGGCAAACGAGATTCACGGCGTGATGACACGCTTGCTTGTAGAAGAATACGGCGCAGGAAAGCTGGCACGCAAGCATTCTACTTACTTTGCCACAATGCTTTCTGAGTTGGGTATGAGTACCGAGCCAGAAGCTTACTTCGACTCAGTGCCCTGGGAAGTTCTGGCAACAATCAATCACAGCTTTCTGCTTTCTGAGCGCAAGCGCGATTATTTACGCTACGCTGGCGGACTCCTTCACACCGAAATCTCTGTGCCTGCTGGCTTTAGTCCTTATCATGCAGCAGCGCAGCGACTCGGCTTGTCGGCAGAGGCAATGAGCTACTGGACACTGCACATCAAAGTAGACAAGCTCCATGGTCGCTGGATGCTCGATGAAGTTGCGTTACCTCTAGTAGAGCGCTACCCAAATGATGCGTGGGAGTTACTACTGGGATACAAGCAGCAGCGATTTATGGGTGATCGTGCGGGAGAAGCCGTCGCGCGTGAAGCGAGATTGGCTGATCGAGAAGGATGAGGGGAAGCAGAGGAGGTAGGGAGAGCAGGGGAGGCAGGGGAAGCAGAGGAAACGCGAAGGTTTGTTTTTTGAAGTGGCTACCTGACCAGTAAACCCGATCAACCTACTTTCTTGCCTTATCTCCGTGTTGCATAGCCACGATTAGCCCCAACCCGAAGCTGCCCTGATAGGATGAAGAGAGATGAACCCTATTTGACAAGCCCATGTCTTCTCTTGGCAATTTGCGTGACCTTTACCAACAGGTAATTTTGGAGCGCTATAAAAAGCCTCGCCACCGTGGCAAAACCGACCCGGTCGATCGCCAGCAGCGTGGGCATAACCCTTCATGTGGAGACACGATCGAACTTACCGTGCAGCTTGATGCCACAGGCGATCGCATCGAGGATGTGAAATTTGAAGGCGAAGGATGCGCGATCGCGATGGCCTCTGCCGATTTGATGGCTGAGGCAATGAGGGGACGTACGCTGGATGAAGCCCTTCAGATGGTGCAACGCTTTCAAGCCATGATGCAGGGCAAAGATGAGTTTCCGTCAGAACTACGGAAGCTGAACGTGATGCAAGGGGTATCCCAGTTTCCCGTACGGATCAAGTGCGCTACGTTAACCTGGCACACGCTCAAAGCGGCGTTAGAAGCATCGAGTGAAGCCACCCCAGATGGATTCGTCAGTAATGAGGAGGTTGCTTAGCATGGTTCGTAGCGAAGTCTGAGCGACGATCAACACAATCTATATAAACTCAACCGAACAATTTAAGTGACAACAGCGTGGAGCGCAAATCTCCGCGCTTTTTTGTGAGCGTAGTTTAGATTAGTAAACAGTTTGAACGACAAGAAATGTCGCAAAAAGCAAGTTTCAAATTGTTACATAACCGAGTTCAAAGCGAGCATAAATTAGCCTTTTTTGTACGCTTAAGAGCGTGGGGTTCAAAGCCATTCATTCCTGTACTACATTAGAGCCTCTATTGAGAAACGTAAAGTCGGAGAGGTTTCGCGCAGATGCGAGCTCGATCGTTACACTTTTTCGCAAACCAGATCGCTCAAAAAGGGCTTTCCCGAGCGTAAACCCCATTATCAATTTAGACATCGTTATATTTAACTACATAACGTAATGAGCGCTCTAAGAATTCGGTGATACTATCGAAGTACTTGGATAGGTGAGCATTCAGCTCTTCATAAAATGTGTTCTTTGAAGCTAAATTCTCGGGGGCTAAGGAGTTAGGACTTATGATTTTTGAAGATTTTGATAACATTGAAGTTAAGCCAGACACACGTAATCATAGAGGTTGTTTCGTGCAAGAAACCTCTTACAAATTGGTAAATATTGATCGTGCTGGCTGGGCCTTTATTTGCATGAATGATGCTATTTGTCATTACGTTGATCCTGATAATTTGAAGTATGTATCTGCCAGCGAAGCAGATAAGGAAGCCGCACAGATTTAGAAATTTGGATTGCTGACAGTGAATAGGCGTGTCAGATGGCTGGTTTTAAACCGAAACTAGCCATCTTTTTGTTGTTAGAGCGCTTTTCTGAATAACGATTCTCTAGCTACATCTGTTTCAGCAACGGCTCATGTTTATAATTGACCTGTTAATCAGATCAATTTGTGTCGTTTTTCAATCTTGTTTATGAGAGATCGCTTGCTTCAGTGGCTTAATGTGGCGTTAATGATCGACTTATTTTTGGTGCTGTTCAGCTTCTTATGGCTTGCGGTTGCGGTTGTCGGTCGAACCGCGAATGTGCCCCTGGGATTGGATCTCTGGTACAAACTTTGGGAGCCTGTTTTTACCCCAGCGCTTGGTGTTTTGATGGCAGGCGCACTTCTAAGTGGGGCAATAAGCTGGGTCACTCAGCAGTGGCACGATCGATCAACAGGCGATCGTTAAAGCGTCTAGCCCAAAATTTCGCCGATCGCTTGCAATAGCGTTGGATACTGATATTGAAATCCGCTAGCTTGAGTGCGTTTTGGCAACACCTGCTGACCTTCAAGCACCACTTTTGCCCCATCACCCAGCAGTGCTTCGAGAGCAAAGCTAGGCACAGGTAGCCAGGAGGGACGCTTCAGGATTCCGCCTAGTGTGTCCGCCAGTTCCGCCATTCGCACCGGGTTGGGTGCTGTTGCGTTATAAACGCCTTCAAAGGTGTTGTCGGTCAAAGCCTGTAGGATAAGGCTCACCAAATCTTCACGGTGAATCCACGAGAACCATTGCTTGCCTGTCCCGATCGGTCCGCCAGCAAAGAGCTTAAACGGTGGAATCATCTTTGCCAGGGCTCCACCGTTGCCTAATACGATGCCAATCCGCACAATCACCAGGCGGAGTCCGGCTTGCTTGCCCTTCTCAGCTTCGGCTTCCCACTCCTGACAGACTTGCGCCAAAAAGTCATCACCAGAGGCGCTTGTCTCGTCAAAGGTTGCGGTTTCGCTGGTGCCGTAATAGCCGATCGCGGAGGCATTTACCAATACAGAAGGCTTTGGTGTGGCTTGCGCGATCGCCTCGACGAGCTTTTGCGTACTGACCTTACGGCTATCAAGAATTGTTTGCTTGCGTTCTGGTGTCCACCGGTGCTCGGCAATGGGCTCTCCAGCTAAGTTCACCACTCCGTCACAGCCTGATATGGCTTGCTGCCAGTCGCCTGAGGCTGTTGGTGTGTAGGCAACAAGTTCAACCGCAGGAAACTTGGCAGCAGGAAACAAGCGTAAGGCGGGCTCCAAGTTCCGAGTCAACGCCACAACTTGATGCCCTTCTGCCTGCAAGCGCTCGACTAAGCGACTGCCCACAAAGCCTGTTGCGCCTGTAATGGCAACTTTCATGCTAAACCTCTCGATGCGATCGTCATTCAGGGCAAGAACGAGAAAGGGCTGACAATCCATACAGCCACAATATGCCAAACGTCGGGCTAACACGATAGAACGTTGGGCTAACGTGTTAGGCAGAAGCAGGCACAACTTTGAGTATATCGAAGTTCCTTGTCCCTTACGGGAAACTGGAACGAAGCAGAATTGTCTTCTGTTTACGATCGTCCCCTAATTTCCACTACAGTGAAGGCATCAAGACTTGTTTATAATTTGTTTCGATGACCGTGTCGCTCTGGTTTCCGACTCTGCCAACGCTCTGGTTGCAAATTGCACTCACTGGAGCCTGGATCGGTTTGCTTGGCTTACTGGCAGAATGGCTGCATCGCTACACATCTGTCAGCCCTGAAGTCGTTCGCAAAGTTGTTCATATCGGTGCAGGGAACGTCATTTTGCTGGCTTGGTGGTTGCAGGTGCCCGCATGGTTAGGCATTGGGGCCTCAATCGTATTTAGCGCGATCGCCTTTCTCTCATACCAATTACCGATCCTTCCCAGCATCAACGGCATCGGGCGCAAAAGCCTGGGCACTTTTTTCTATGCGGTTAGCATTGGGGTTTTGGTTGCCTGGTTTTGGACGATTCAGCAACCCCAGTATGCCGCTTTAGGGGTGCTGGTAATGACATGGGGAGACGGGTTAGCCGCGCTGGTTGGACAACGCTTTGGCAAGCACCCCTACGAACTTTGGGATATGACCAAAAGTTGGGAAGGCTCCCTCACGATGGCGATCGTCAGTGGCCTTGTCAGTCTTCTCATTCTGCTAGCGGTGGAAGGAAACCTCTGGCAAACCTGGGTTATCTCATTGGTTGTGGCGATCGTCGCCACGGGGCTAGAAGCCTTTTCAAAATTTGGCATCGACAATTTAACTGTGCCACTCGGTAGTGCTACTGTGTGCTTCGTCCTCTGTCAACTTTTGCTACCCGGGTAATGGAGTGCTAGCTTGCAAGAGTGGCTCCTTCGCGATCGCCTGCCATGCCCATCGGTATAACCCCATTCACCAGGAGTATACTTTAGCGGATGTTTGTCCTGTAGGGTGAGGACAGCGATTTTCAGCCGTGTCACGATCGGCTGGGGTGTGAGAGCGGAAACATCCGTCGTCATTCTGAAGTCTTGTAGTGTTGGAGTCTGATGCTTTTGAAGTCCCACAGCAAAATCGAAGACCCGTTTCAAGACATGTAACCGTCACACCAATTCTGGTTGTGTTTTCTATCGTAAAGCTATGTCCTCTCCAGTCAAACTGCCTACAACAACTGTTGTTGAAACGCTGCCACTGATTCATCAGCCTGATCCCTCTCAGTTGGATAACATCAAGGCTCAGTTAGATTTAGTGTTGCTGGCATTAGAGGCACTGGCTGGAATCGGTTCTGAGGCAATTCTCCAGGCCGCAAGCGAATTAAAGTTAGAAGCGCTGGTTGCCGATCGGGTTGCACTGTGGCGGCTTCGTCAATCCAGCCCACTGCGCAAAGGGCAGGGCGGGCGTAAAAAGTTGGACGTTGAGGAGGCACGGGCACTGGTTCTCATTAGTTGTTATCTGGCGAAGCAGCAGACTGAAAAAATTCGCCGTGCAGTCGCCTTGCTAGAACAGATGGCAGAGCAACAGCGAGAACCTCACCAAACGGCATTACTGGGTGATTACCTCGATCGATTTAACAATCTCTACCAGGAGCGAATGGATGAGGGAGACCTGGTGCCGCCTGCCGTACTCACAAATCTCGCCTTGAAGCTATTGATTGATTTGCTCTTTTATAGCGCCGTTCACGGTTCTCGGCGACTTTGGCTGGCCTTGATGGATCGATCGAAAGATGGAAGCCATTCACCTGTAACACCCGCTAATCCTTTAAGAGGAGAGGGTATGCGGCAGAAGCTCTAGATCTCTGTAGCAGTAATTGAGCGAGCGTCAGCTATCAAACTCAGCCCTTCTATCGTTTTCTGTCCCTGATTTTCACGGCATTCATCGTCCCTCTAACTACGCGTCCCTCTACACCCGTTTTGTGTTCATTGCATGTCCTATTCCATCCTGCGGCGATACACACCTCCCACCTGCACACTCGAGATCATGGCAAAGCAGTCGCCATTGGCTCGTTGGGCAGGAAAGCCGATCGTGAAGCAGTTGCGGTTTCAACTGACGTTGGATGATCCAACCCTGCCCAAAGAGCAGTGGCTTACGCTTCGGGGCGATCGGGCTCAGCTTGAACGGTTACACGAAGCCGTATCAACCTACGTGCAGAATCTTTTGGAGCAATCGCAGAGCCAACTCAAAGTCTCTGAGTTGCCCGTGTCAGATGCGGCGATCGCAATGCAACCCGTCGCTAGAAGGGATACTACCCTGGCAACCGCGTCATCGGCCTCTCAGGAAATCTCCTTGCGATCGCGAGGGCTACTGAAGCACGACCTGGCACTGGGAGCGTTAGCAACCCCCGAAACGCCTAGTCCTGTGTCTTTAAACACCCTGCAACTGTTTGATCTGGCGAATGCGCTGGATGATTACGCAGCCGATCTGCTGTCACTACCCGAATTGTCGCAGGCATCCCAATCGACGTCTGCTTTTCCACGTTGGGGACAACTTGCAGCCACTGGTCTGATTGTCATCGGACTGTCTGCTTCGGTTGCTAAACTTATCGACAGTCGACAGTCAGCGTCTCCCACGGCCAATCAAGCCGACAGTAACGGTCAACAACAAGCCATGCAGCCGCCACCTGCCGCGAGCCCATTGCCCTCGATCGCCTCGAATCAAAAATTACCGCCGCCACCGCCCCTTGGCTCTACGGTTCCTAGCAGTCCAGGGTTGCCGACCATTCCACTTGCACCCCTGCCTTCAAGCAAACTCCAGCCTGGTAGCGCCCAAACGAACAATGCGCCTGCAGGTGCTGGTCTAGCGCCTCCCAACTTGAAGGCTTCAAAGGCACCCGGCAAAGAGACTGGTCAGATTGCTATGATGCCTCAAAACAGCACAGCAGCGCGATCGCGGGCAGTTCCTCCCATGCCAAAGCCGCTTTCGCTAAACCGGGAGTTCTCTAAAGCGCCAGCGAGTGGGGCTACCAGTATGGAAAGTCGATCGATGGCCGCCGATCGTAGCAGTCAAGCTGAGCCAGCAAGCACAGCGTTTGACACCATTCCACAGGTAGCCGAAGCAAGACAATACTTTCAACAACGTTGGACACCACCACAAGGGCTGACGCAAACGTTGGAGTATACGCTATTTGTGGGAGCCAATGGAGCGATTCAGCGGACAATGCCATTGGGTCAAGCCGCAGGCGATTACCTCGATCGCACGGGGATTCCGCCCATTGGGGCACCGTTTGTTTCAGCGCTTAGCAACAAGCAGAACGCCAAGATTCGGATCGTTCTTAGCCCAGACGGCACCGTTAAAACGTTTCTAGAAGGATACTACTGATCAGAATAGGGACGTAGCAATGCCACGTCCCCATCCTAAAACTTGAACTTTTTAATACCGTCATGCCAGCAGCGCTAAAGCTCTTAAAAAAGCGGTTACCTTAAGCACATCACTCTCAAGGCTTTGATTGGCGAGACTTAAGCTTTTGGCGACGGCGGTTCGCTGCAATCACGGCTGTATCAACTGGAAAACCAACAAGCGGAATCACTTGATAAAGACGCTCTTCTTCGAGGCGCTTCAACTCGGTGTAATCAACCCAGTGAATGCAGTCCACTGGACAGGTATCAATCGCTTCTTGCAACAACTCTTCAGAGTCACCGTCCTGCCGCACAACCCTCGATCGCCCGTAGTCAGGCTCAATATAAAACGTATTACGAGCAACATGGGCACAGTGTTTGCAGCCAATGCAAGTAATCTCGTCTACATAGACGCCTTTCTGCCTTAGCATGCCACCGAGCTCAGGCTCCAAACCCGATCGGGCTGAGTCATCCCGCAAAAAGCCGCCTAGCTCAGGCTCAAACCCTGTTCGAGTCTCAGCTTGCGTTAACGTCGATGCTGGCTCAGCCAAGGGGTTTGTCGAATCTGGTTCTGGTGAAGCAGCTTCAACCATTACGCACTCCAGCGTTGCAGGACAAGGCGAATTGAGCCATCTTTATTTTGCTGCTGCTCTGTGACCTGAAAGCCTTTTTGTGTCGTTTCATTCAGCACCGTGTGGTATGCGTAGCGCTGAGTGACACGACTCAGGAACCGATCAACCGTCAACTCTTGCCGCCAATATTGCAGATCAGCAACCAACTCGTATTCGCTACCGTTCCAGCGAAAGCCAATATCGTACCCATTGTCTTGCTCAATCGCGATTTCCGCTGTTTGAGTCTTGCCACGATACCCACGGATCGGTTCAGCATTAGACTTCCAGGCAATGCCTAGATCGGTCAGAGCCGCTTGTAAAGAGGACAGGTTGCGAATTTGAGTTTTAATTTGGCTGAAATGTGACATGGTGATTTTTAAGGGGTAAAGCTAGACAAAAAAGAATTACCATCCACTAAATGTGGCCTGATTGGTTGCAACTACTGACTGATGATCCGTTTGAGCAAAATACTCGGATGTCTGTTCTTGACTGACAACTTGACCTAACTGAGCCTCGATCGCCGCAGTCACCTCAGCACAGGAAGCGCCAACAATACCAGTTACCTTCTCTTGTACTCGACCGTCGGGATAAATAATAAATTCGAGCGTTTCCATAGATTTGGAGAAAATTGGTCGAACTGTTGATACTCATGAAGCTCAATCCAAGTCAGAGCTTAAACCAGCGAGAACTTAAAAATAGGTTCGTTGCCTGGATTCTTTTAATGAGAAACCGTAAGCCGCTATAACAGAGACACAAGTTCTTAAAAGTATGAAATGCTTAACAGAACTTAGAATCCACCTAAAGCAGTGACTCAGATATCTGACAGTTTCGCTTAACTTCCCGTTGCAGTCAAGCTGAAAATGACAAAGAAATTCCGTTTAAATAAATTCACAAAATGCCTGTCAAATGGGGATTTTGCTTGCCTGACAAAAACCGCCTCTTGGCATGAGTGTGACTGGTAGACGATATCTGAAGGGAGCATTCTGCTAAAACAGCCTGTTCCAATCGCGTCCACCTCTATCTGCCTGAGGGGTGAGGCACCGTAGAGTGTCTTAGACATAGCAGGCCAGAATAGGCACGATAGGGTACTTGTCCCTATTGTGATTTAGCTCTCAACGCAACAAAACATGGTGCCCCCTCTTCCTTCAGGAACGGTGCTGCGCCAGCGGTACCTCATTCAGCAGGTTCTCGGTCAGGGCGGATTTGGCCGCACATATCTCGCTCTCGATCAAGAGCGCTTCAACGAACCCTGTGTCCTTAAAGAATTTATTGTTCCGTATCACGACGGGACGCTGATTGAAAAATCAAAAATTCTCTTTCACCGCGAAGCCAGCACGCTTTATCAAATTCAACACCCCCAAATCCCACGCTTTTGGGCAGCGTTTGAAGATGAGCAGCGCTTCTTTTTAGTTCAGGATTTTGTTGATGGACAAACCTACCGTCAACTGTTGAGTGAGCGCAAGCAGAAAGGGCAGACTTTTTCAGAAATGGAAGTGCTGCACTTCCTCAACCATTTGTTACCGGTTCTGGCGTGCATCCATCACCAGGGCATCATCCACCGAGACATTTCGCCCGAAAATGTGATTCTGCAAAAGCAGCCAGCCACCCAACTGGAACCGACCCAACCTTTACCAGAAGCGGGTCTACCCGTTTTGATTGATTTTGGAGCCGTGAAGGAGGCGACCAGCCACTGGCCTTTGATTTCAACCCCGACACGGGTGGGAAAGGTGGGCTATGCGCCCCCGGAGCAGTTGCAGACTGGAAAGGTCTACCCTAATAGCGACCTCTACGCCCTGGCAGCAACCGCCCTCGTCCTGTTAACGGGACGGGAACCCCCAACGCTGCTAGACAGCCGTACACTGACCTGGAATTGGGAGCCCTATGCCCAGGTGGGGGATGAGCTGGCAATGGTGCTTCGGCGGATGCTGGCGGTCTATCCAGGCGATCGTTACCAGAGTGCTAATGAAGTGCTGCAAGATCTTCAATCTTTTGGCGCTGCGCCGCTGGAAAGCACGCTCTTGCGATCGCCGTCTCCTTATTCGGTAGAGGCAGACAGTCAGCCAGCGATCGTCAATTTTTTGTCACCTCAGCCTGAGTGTGTTCCTCCTCCAGCAGCCGAAACAACTCGCCCAGCAATCACCTACACATCTTCACCGGATCCAGCACTTGACGTACGGCGATCGGCACCACCCAACGGCTCCAAGCGTTTTTTGAAGCCCTGGGAGCAGATTAAAGGACGTGTACGGGCTGGCATTGCGGCAACGGCACTGGCAGGATTGGGAGTAGCCATTCCGATCGTGTGGCAGGTCTGGGTGAAAGCACCCGATAGCAATGGGGAAGTGTGGGTTTCAGGTGCTAAGTTGCCGCAATCGGAAGCCTCTCGCATTATCGATTCCCCCCTGGCAAACGGCTCAAATTTGGCGATTAAGCCGCCTTCTGATGCACCAGACACAGGCCCTAATCCTGTAAAAACAAGTAAAGCGCCGCTGCGCATTCAATTTGCTCGTGGCAGCAGTACCGCTTCACTCCAGGGCAATCTACAGCAGACTGAGGTGCAGCCCTATGTTTTGCAAGCCTCACAGGGGCAGATTATGACGGTCACGCTTCAAGGTGCTGGTGCTGCCATGAATTTGCTGCGATCGAACCAGGAAGCCATTGATACGGCGTCGTACCAGACGCGTAGTTGGACTGGGCAATTGCCTGCAGACGATCGCTATACGATTCAAGTTTCTAGTGCGGGGACGTATACGCTAGAGGTTTCGATTACCCCGCTTGTGCGTTCGGAGCAGGCTACCATTCAACGGGTGACGTTTGCACCAGGGAAGACGGGTACAACGGTTACAGGACAACTTGTGCCGAACCAGATTCAACGCTATTTACTTAAAGCAAAACGAGGGCAAATCCTCAATGTGAAAGTGTTAGAAGGTGCGGCGGGCTTCAGCGCGATCGCGCCTAATGGTCAACGCCTTGGCAGCAGCACGACCGGCACCAAAAGCTGGCAGGGACGCTTACCTCAAGAGGGCGACTATACTCTCGAAGTAACGACGAATGCGGCAGGAAGCTACGCGATCGCGCTTGACGTTCTTTAAGCCTGATAGGTGCGGTGCAGGAGCGGAGCAAACGCTAACATATGTGTCCCCCGGCTTTAGTCGCCTAGCGTCTGCTTTGCGTTAATTCTTTACCCAGAGCCGCCCTTCTACTACTGCGGGTGATCAACTCACGCGGCATTCTCTAAATCCAAGACGTCGCTCACCAGTTCTACCAGCTTGGTGGCGGCTCCTGCCTGTCCTCGCACTTCCCGGAGTTGCGTTTGCATGTGCTTCAGCTTTTCTGGGTGGTCAAGAAAGTCCAGGACGATCGCGGTAATGTCTTCGGGTTGGAAGTTCCCAGCTACTTCGGGCACAATTTCTTTCTTTGCCCAAATATTAGGCCACGCTAAGCGTCCCAACCGTTTTAAGGCGAGGTTTGTCATGAGTGTTGCAACGCGACTTCCCACCAGCGGTAAGTTTGCCAGTAGTCCTGGTATGCCATCCCAGGTACGAATACGACCGATCTGCTGAAGTGGGATCAGCACAATCATGGGGACTGCCAGCGCACCTAGCTCAGCGGTATTTGCGCCAACGGTGGTTAGGCAAAGGCTGCATTGAGCGAGAATGGAGTACGCAGGAAATTCCGTCCAAAGCTCAACCTCAAGGCCGGAGCGTGTTTTGAGAAACGGTCGATCGCTCGATCGCCCCGGCAACGCTAGTGTGGCAGCAGCCCAGCCAAGCTCCTCAATGGCAGGATTATGGGCAGGATCAGCGAACGTAGACAGGGTTGCTAATTCTAGACTGGGCGCAACGGGAATCACAAAGCGTACGGATGGACGAACCGCATGCACCTGCTCTGCGATCGCGAGGCACAGCGGCACGCCGAGAGACAGTTTTGTGGCTTTGGAGCCGGGAAGCAGGCCAATCAGGGGGTGGGGAGTAGGGAGTGGGGAGTGGGGAGTCGAAAATTGTGCTGAGGCTACTGGCTTCCCTTGCTCTTCTGCTTCCCTAGCTCCCTCCGCTTCCCCTGCTCCCTCCGCTTCCCCATCGCGCCATCGCCCTGCCTCTGCCATCAAATCTCCCACCACGGTAAATTTGGCAGCGTACTTTTGAGGCACACGCAGCATAATATCGCTGCTCATCACACCAAAGCGATCGATCCAGCGATGCCAGCGAGCTTCCCACTCGGCGTAGATCACGGTACGGTAGCCCAACCGTCTGCCAATGATCACGGGGAAAAACTGGTCGCCGCCGAGAAAGACTACGACGCCCTGCGATCGCCAATCCCACTTTTCGGCTGTTTTACCCCACAGAAGAAAGGGAAAGAAATGCTCGGCACTCTGGACGCGATCGACCTCTGGATAGCGACGGGCGATCGCCGCTTCCTCCCCGCTGGCATTCGCACAGGGCGACAGCACAACGGAAATTCTCACCTGCTCGCGATCGTCCCCTAACTGTTGACGCAATGCTTGCACCACAGGCTTAACCCAGGTTGCCAGTTCTCCGGGACCGTTTGACAAAATCAAGACATCAACCGCACGGCTCACGTGTTTATCCTCTTTTCAGTACGGCGCTTGCGATCGAGGTTCTGCTGGGCTTGGGGCTGGTTATCCTTTACAGCCATTTCCCCTTGCATTCACCCCACCCCATACCCTACACCCGATACCCGTGTATTCACAGGGCGATGGCTTATCAATCAATAGCCGCTGTAAGATGCCCTTGCCTCAAGCCCTACTGGCCTACAGCTTGCCGAATCTGGTTTCATGCTAACGATAGCAACCAATCCGCCCCTAACGTTGACCCTGCCCAACAACCGCTACTCGTCGTTTGGCATCTTCAATTTTTTTTACAGCTTGATTTCATGCTTCTGCCTTAGCAAACCGCTCATCTAAACTTGCGCGATCGCGCCGTTGCTCAGGATGAGGCGGTATAGTGAGTTTAATCCTCATACGATTGAAACGTATCCTATTCAAAACGGATCAGCGACAAGTGAAATCGTCCTGATTGCAATGAAGTGGTGCGTCATCAATGCTTAAGACCTCTAGACGTTGAGGTCTGCCCCCGCATCAACGAGTAGAGCTACCCTCGATGAGCAATTCCACTTCCATCTTGGAAGACCTGCTGCACGCCCTGCCTGAACTTAGAACTCAGCTTTACTTCAAGTCATCCTTGACCGCACTATCGCATGCGATGGAAGACCAAGTGCTTGCAGGAGTCGGCAGTACATTGGTTATCGCCAGTTTTCAGCGTGAACGCTTCTATCGCCAAGAAGCCCATCGCTATCTACGTATTTCCGAGCGAGCTGATCAGGTCTACGTTCTGGCAGCACCGGAAACAGATTTTGCCAATCGGTTTGATCACTACGAGATGATCGCCTTTGCGCCCACTGATGCACTCGCTCAAGAATGGCATCTTGTTGTAGTGGGTGCCCGCTATGCGGCCTGCCTGATTTGTCGGGAGAAACAGGTGCCGCTGTCAACGACGGACGCAGTGACGCAGCTTGCGACGGATCAGGCGCGTCGCTTTGAAGGGATCTGGACGTTCGATCGACCAACTGTCTGTTTAGCGGCAGGGCTACTGCTTGACCGGATTTTAGAGTACCGTCCTGAACTCACTGCCAAAGTTGGCCAAGCAAAAAAACAGCTTCAGCTTGCCCGTCGGATTGGCGCAAACAATGCTGATCCCGAACCGTTTGCGGAGCGGTTGGTCACCTATTTACAGGCAGGGCAGTACAAACTGCTCAAAGCGTATCGTTCGATCGCCGCAAAAGAGCGGAAAGAACGCCTGGTAAATTCCATCACCGCCGCTATTCGACGATCGCTTGATCCAGAAGAGATCTTCACAGTGGCCGTAGAAGAACTGGGGCAAGCCTTGCGAGGTTGCCGTTGCCTGATCTACCGCTGCAAAGCAACAGATGAATTTGTCACCATCCAGCATGAGTATCTGGGAACCGCCGTCGATTCCCTCCTTGGGCAAGCGTGGCTACTGCGGGACAATCCTCTGTTCCAGGCTGTTGTAGAAAGCCAGGAGCGAGTGTACCTGGAGGACGCACAGGCAGATCCCTGGGTGCTAGAAGACGGTCGAGTCGTGCTGCCGCCACGCTCGTCGATCGCTCAGTCACCAGGCATAGAGGTGCAGTCCGAATCGTTAGCACAACGCTGGACGATCGCCACCTGGCTCATGGTGCCCGTCATGCATCAGAGTCGCCTTCTAGGTATGGTTGAGCTACACACCTGTGGTGGCACCTTACATGAATGGACAGAAGCCGAACTGGGACTGGTCGATGCGATCGCGGCCCAAATTGGAGTAGCCCTCATTCAAGCAGAAGCCTACGCTCACCTGGAAGACTTAAATCAACAACTCGCTGCGCTCGACGTCACTCGCAGCAACCTCATTGCCATCACCGGGCACGAACTGCGGACACCTCTATCCACCATTCAGGTTTGCCTGGAAAGCCTTTCTACAGAGCCCGATATGCCTCCGGAGCTACGTCAGATCATGCTCCAATCAGCCCTATCTGACACCGAACGGATGCGAAAACTCGTTCAGGACTTTCTCACGCTGTCACAGCTCGAAAGCGGACGGGTACAGTGGCACCTCGAACCACTCCCGCTTCAAGAATGTGTGGATCTTGCTCTGAGCAGTATTCGCACGCGCCAGCATCAGGGAGAGTTACCCGAAATCACCGCTCAGGTGCCGCTCGATCTACCGCTGGTACAAACTGATGGAGAATGGCTGGTCGAAGTCCTGTCAAAATTGCTAGACAACGCCTGCAAGTTCACTGAACCGCAGGGACGTGTGGTCATTCAGGCGCACCGAAACGGCGGACAGATGTTGGAAGTGACGGTTGCGGATACGGGTCGAGGCATTGAGCCTAATCGCCTTGAAACGGTTTTCGATCGCTTCTACCAGGAAGAAGGAGCCTTACGCCGTACAACCGGTGGCACTGGGTTAGGGCTTGCCATCTGTCGTCAAATTGTGACTGGCTTAGGTGGACGCATCTGGGCAGAATCTGCAGGCAAAGACCGGGGAAGTCAATTTCACTTTACCGTGCCGATCGTCCGCAACAAGCCAGACGAAAGTCGCCCTGAAGCCAAAACTGGGCGAGGCAAATCCACACGAGCCAAGACTCGATCAGGGAACGGTTCATTTTAGCCACTCTTGCCTCCTGCCCTCTGCCTCCTGCTTCCTGCCTTTCCCGATCGATTGCTAACAACTGTTACAGTTCCTGTCAGAGTTTATCGATGGTGACAGACTCAGTGATAGGATTTGCTCAAACATCGAGAGAGAAATCCAATGGCAGAAACTCTTTCTGGACAAGCACCTTTATTCGGCGGTAGTACCGGTGGACTACTGACCAAAGCCCTTGTTGAAGAAAAATATGCAATCACGTGGACAAGCCCTAAAGAGCAAGTCTTTGAAATGCCAACAGGCGGTGCCGCTGTGATGCGCCAGGGTGAAAACCTGTTGTATCTGGCTCGCAAAGAGCAATGCATTGCTTTAGGTGGTCAGCAACTGCGGTCAAAATTCAAAATCAACGACTACAAAATCTACCGCGTCTATCCCAGCGGCGATATTGAGTATCTACATCCCAAGGATGGCGTCTTTCCTGAGAAGGTGAATCCCGGCCGTCCTCAGGTGAATAGTGTTGCCCGTAATATCGGCAGCAACCCTGAGCCTGCCAAGCTGAAATTCAGCGGCACCCCAACCTACGAAGCTTAGTTCGCTCCATCTAATTATCAAAGCAACAACGGAACGATCGCCTTAGCATCAAGCAGCTGGGGCGATTTTTTTGCGTTCGCTTTGCTATAGCAAGAGATAGGGGACAAAGATAGGCTTGTCAGCAGGACAGTCGGCGAGTGTTCCGTCGAGGCATTAGCCGATGGGAAGCAAAAAAGCCAAACCTTGCCCACCAGTACCGTACTTGTTGCGGTGTGTCTTAAGCAATGTGCATACTGCCCTACCAAGCTTGTTGAATGCGGATGCCAGCATGGGCATAACTAAGCAATATTCTCTTTGCAAATGAATGCTGGGTGCATGACTTACTGCCTAAAAGTCGCAGATATGCCTGCGAGCGAACGTCCACGCGAACGGCTGGTTACCTATGGTGCGAAACATTTAGCAACGGCTGAACTACTTGCGATTCTTCTAGGGACAGGTCAGGGTCCTGGTAAACTTTCTGCCGTTGGTTTGGGGCAATACATCCTGCAACATATTGGCAAACATCAGCATGACCCGCTATCGGCTTTGCGAGAGGTTAGCATTCCAGAACTGACAGAGATTTCAGGAGTGGGTGAAGCCAAGGCGGCTACCATTCTGGCGGCGATCGAGCTTGGTAAACGTGTGTTTCAATCGCGACTACCGGAGCACACGATCGTGGATGATCCCTCCATTGCTGCCGCCGCTCTCAGTCAGGATCTCATGTGGCAATCGCAAGAACGCTTTGCTGTCCTGATGCTGGATGTTAAGCATCGGCTTCTGGGCACACAGGTCATTACGATCGGTACCGCAACCGAAACCCTGGCCCATCCCCGTGATATCTTTCGCGCTGTCCTCAAGCATGGCGCAACCCGCGTCATCGTCGCACACAATCACCCCTCTGGCAATGTCGAGCCCAGCACTGAAGATATCACGCTAACGCGCCAACTGCTCGCAGGTGCGGAGTTTTTGGGGATTCCGCTGCTCGATCATCTCATTCTGGGTAATGGCGATTTTTTAAGCCTGCGCCAAACGACTAACTTATGGAGCGAGTGCCCTCAAGGTGACTAGCACTTCCGTAAAATGGGCAGTACAAGATTCGAACTTGTAACATCCTGCTTGTAAGGCAGGCGCTCTACCGTTGAGCTAACCGCCCGGGGGCTGTGCTTTGGGCATAGTTAACTATATTAGCAGATGGGAACGCATTTGCTACTGTTCTTCTTGAGTTACATCTCTTCTTTAGCCACAGCCAGTGACTCCTTTATGCCAGCACATTTGGTCAGTGCATTTGTACCTGCTACGATGCTGAAAGCATTGTCTGTCTGATTTCATCATGCCGTCTGGTCGGACTCACGACAGTATTACCCTATGGAGTTTGCCGCTGTTGGCTGGGTTGACCTTCGCAAGTACCCAAAGCAGCGGTCTGACACTGTTTGTCTCTGGCAGTTACCTCTTCAGCGGTCTGATGTTTGGTCCCGATTTAGATGTTTACTCGCAGCAATATAAGCGGTGGGGGGTATTGCGCTGGATCTGGTTGCCCTATCGGCGCAGTTTACGTCATCGATCGTTCTGGTCACACGGTTTTGTTGTGGGCACGATCGTGCGCATCACCTATCTATTGATCTGGGTGGGGCTGTTAGGGAGTTGCGGGATTGTTGCAGGTGCGATCGCCTGCCAACTGTTGGGTAAAGCCAGTGAATGGTTCGTGCTAGCCCAACAGTGGTGGAGCAGCAGTGCTGAGTTTATGGCGCAGATGCCTCAGCGTTATCCAATAGAGGCGATCGCGATCGTCGTTGGGCTGGAACTGGGCGCACTTAGCCACTCTATCAGCGATTGGTTAACGTCCACCTATCGCCGTACCGTTAACCGCCGCGCGAAGAAAGCCTCTTCTGCATCCCGGCCAGATCCCTTACCGCCCAATCTCTCATCCCTCAAGCACTCGACGACAGAACAGACTCCTTTTCTAAAGCGACCCACAACGTTGCCGCCACCACCAGCTCAGCGCGAACCCCGGTTACCGCCGTTTGGTCGAGGGCGGGAGAGAAATGAGGAGTAAGGCAAAGGCTCAAGGTTAAAGGTCAAAAAGCTGACTCCTGGCTTTCCACAAACAACAACGCGCCTTCGATCGCTAAAGTAGTAAAGTCCATCATTCCTCAACGTGCATGTCTCATTCCAAGCCCTCTTCCGAATCGTTAGAGCCGCAGGTTGCCGTGCTGGAAGCCGTGCAGCAGTTAGTGACCGTGGTTGCAAAGCTGCGATCGCCCGATGGTGGTTGTCCGTGGGATTTAGCTCAAACATCCGAAAGCTTGATTCCCTATGTGATTGAAGAAGCGTACGAGACGGTTGATGCCATTCAAACGGGCGATGCCAAGGCAATCTGTGAAGAACTGGGCGACTTGCTGTTGCAGGTTGTGTTGCAGGCTCAGATTGCGAGTGAAACGGGGCAATTTAGCTTGGCAGACGTTGCCCAGGGAATTAGCGAGAAGCTGATTCGTCGCCACCCTCATGTCTTTGGGGATGTTCAGGTGCAGACGGTGGACGACGTTCACCGTAACTGGGAGCAAATCAAGGCGATCGAGAAGGGCGAAGATCCCAGCAGCACACCACCCTTGAGCCAGAAACTGCATCGCTACGCGCGATCGCTCCCTCCCCTAATGGCAGGCATGAAAATTTCTCGCAAAGCGGCAGAAGCAGGGTTTGAGTGGGAGACGATCGAGAGCGTTTGGGCGAAGTTTCAGGAAGAACTGACCGAATTTAAGGAAGCGATCGCAGAACAAGACAAGGCTCATCAGGAATCCGAACTGGGCGATCTCCTGTTCACGGTGATTAATCTGGCTCGCTGGTATGATTTAGACCCCAGCGCGGCACTCCAGGGCACCAACCAACGGTTCATTCAACGGCTGGAGCAAATGGAAGCGGTTGCCGATCGTCCGCTCACAGACTATAGCCTGGAGCAGTTAGAGCACCTCTGGCAGCAGGCAAAGGTACGGTTGCGAGAAGCAACGGGTGAGCGTGAGGCGTAAACGCGGTTCAGGTAAACGCGAGTACATCCGTTGACGTTACGAGGTGCATACCCGCTTCGGCAAAGCGTTGAAACGTCGCGTCTGCCTGGTCGGTAAAGTCTACAACATTAGGGACGACGACGGGGGAGGTGCAGTCTTCTAGTAAATAGACTTTCTTCGTTAAGGTGGGATCGGTTGCCTGGATTTCGGTGAGCAGGTCGTCGATCGTCCAGGCGACACAATGACTTTTTGCCTGCCCAGCAATGATGACGGCATCGAAGTCCAGCAGCGTTTGAATCAGGGCTGTATTCTTTTGGGCGATCGCACCACCGTCCGATCCATCCATCACCTCAGGTCGCAGTACCGAATAGTTTTCGGTCAGCGGATTGTCGCCCTTGATTTCAAAGCGAGTCTGACTGCTGCGGGCAAGATTGTGGAAGAAGCAAGCCTCCTCCACGGCAGAAACAAGCGCATGCCCAATACCGCCTAACATCGAGTGATAGGGCCAGATAGTCAGGGGATATTTGCCGTTATCGCTGAGCCGTTTGGTGTAATGGAGGGCGAAGGTTTGCAAGGTTGCCAGATCACCGTTCGCAAAGCTAGCTGCGATCGCCGGATTCACCGTCCACTTGCCATCCTTTACGTCGTCAAAGGCAATCATGGTCATTGGTGGTGGGTTGTTGCCTGCTGCATCGACCCAAAAGACAGGATGGAAGATTTGTGTGGCTGTATGGGTATCCATCGTCGGCACGATCGCCGTCAGTGCCCCCAGGTTGCGGTAGATGAATTCGCACAGCCGCACGTTGTCTTCAACAGCACCCATACCCGATCGACCGCCCACAAACAGCTCAAATTCAGGAATGCAAAAGGTGTTTTGGGCATCAATGATGAGCAAACAGAGGCGCGTTTTGTCGTTGATGGCTGGTTGCAACTGGTGTTGTGCTGCCCAGTCAAGTGCTTGCGTCGCACGATCGCCATAGGGCACTCGCCACACTTCCCCAACCCGCGCTGGATCAAAAAAGGTCGGAATGGGAAGCTGAGTTGTTTGCGTGGTCATGGATCTAACTCTCTAAGCGTTGGATTGTAAGCTAGCAAGACTTTTGTCTTCAAGAGGTAAATTAGCTGATTTAAACTCATGACGCGATGGAGTATACACTTCAAGCAATTCAATCCGATGTCCATCTGGATCGGACACGACAGCCCTTAAGCCCCACGCACTCTTCTGGATGGGCGATACAACTGTGCCATTCATCGCCAGTACGGAGGCGATCGTTGTTTCCAACGCTTTGACCTGAAAGCCAAGACGGACTCCAATCGTCTTCTCTAGACTGCCCCGTGGATAGATCTCTAGCACCACAGTTCCGAGAGTAGCTGCCAGATGTTCTGGTCCAGAGCCGTGCTGCTCATGAAGAAAGGTAATTCCTAATGCTGCATAAAAACGGAGCGATCGTTCTAAATCAGCGGAGCGAATCACCACCAAGTTCATTACAGTTTCTATGATTAAACGTTCCATGTTGCTGAACGCTTTTGTGAGGGACTACAACGCTTTGCTGACGGCATCTTTCCAAAAGGCATAGCTGCGAGGATCGATTTCATCCGGCTCTGCCTTGTAAATCTGGGTTAAACATTGAAAAAAGGCTTGTGCATAAGCGTCCAACCCTAATAGGCGTAAGCTAGTCAAAATTCTGGTGATGCGAAGGTGGTTATGATCACCCCAGTGCAACCAATCGTCTCTTCGTTCTGAGAAGGTTTCAGCCGTTGTGATGCTAATTGCAGCGTTATCTTCAGAGCATTGCAAGCCATAGAACTGCAACATGCGTTTGAACGATGTTAACACACGGGTTTTGAGGTTCTCGTTGACGTTGAATATCTGTATATCAGTGACAGTCAACACGGGTGCATCTGGATTAAAGCGGCTTTTTTCAACAAGCGGAAAGAGCCACTGAATATAATCATGCCCTTCTTCAAGCCGCACATTATCCCATGTCCAAAGGCTCTCAATGCTGCGTCCTTCCGTATCAGGACGTTGCCCTAAGTAAAAGTCTACAAGCATTGAATTGGTCATGATGCTTCACGATCGTGCTGATTTAACATTCCTCTTTCTACTCTATCTGCCTGACTAGAAGAACGCTGATTCCGCTTCATCTCCAGCTAAAGGAGATGGCTCAATCAGTGATCCGGGGAGGTGGCGTTGACCAGAGCCAATTGGTAGGATGCCCTCGTAGAAGAAACTAGCTGCGGTCATGCTCAACCTCAATCTCACTCGCCTGCTTGACGATGCCAAGTGCTACGAAACGGTGCGCCAACTGCGGTGGAAAAGTGGCGTGTGCTGCCCGAAATGTCGCAGCACTCAAGTCATTAAGCGTGGCAAGGACGACACCCAATCGCACCGCCAACGCTATCAGTGTAAAGAGTGTGGGGCGCACTTTGATGACTTAACCGACACCATCTTTGCTGGACATCATCAACCGTTGCGGGTCTGGCTGCTGTGTCTGTATTTGATGGGGTTAAACCTGTCGAAGCGCCAGATTGCTCAAGAACTTGAACTCGACGACGATGCTGTGCAGGCAATGACCACGCAACTGCGGCAAGGCATTGTGGCTGGCAAACCCACCGTGCAGTTGACTGGTGAGGTGGAATGTGATGAGGTCTACGTCACCGCCGGTCACAAAGGCAAGCCTGAAGCCGTGAGAACAAAGGGCGCCAAGGACGCCGCCATCGGCTCAAAGGGGTTCGGGGTCGCGGCACCCTTGAAAAAGAGAAGCCGCCCATTTTCGGCATGATTCAACGCGGTGGTGAGGTCGTGATTCGGATGCTTGCCAATGTCCAACAAGCGACGATTGAGCCCCTGATTAAAGCCACCATTGTACCGGGCACACAGATTTACGCGGATGAATATGCCATCTATCATCCTTTGCCGGAGTGGGGCTATGCTCACAAAACCGTCTGTCATGGCGCGGGTGAATACGCCCGTGATGATGATGGCGACGGTTTCTGTGAAGTGCATGTCAATACGATGGAAGGCTTTTGGTCGCTCTTGCGTTCCTGGTTGCGTCCCCATCGTGGGATCTCTCAAGAAAAGCTCCCGTTGTATTTGGGCTTCTTTGAGTTCGTCCACAACGCCAAAAAGCGGGGCAAAGCTTTACTCACTGCTTTGTTGGAGAACCTACTTGCTTAACTCCCTGGAATCCCTATTGAGCCTAAAGGATTAACGAACTGCACCTACCGTAAAACGGGTGTCCGTGAAGCGCAGCCAGATGTTTCCTACTATGTCGGCGATCGCGCCACACTTGCCCCTCAGGGAAGCACGATTACAAATCTAGATGAGATCCCCGCACCTGATTTAGCGATCGAAGTGGTTGATTCATCACTTGATGCTGATTTGGGCAAGAAACGGTTGCTTTACGAAGACATGGCGATTGCCGAATATTGGGTGGTGGATGTGGAAAACGCCCAGATTGTCGCGTTTCAAATCGCGAGTAACGGCAGCAGACGCATTGACCAATCTCAGGTTCTACCAGGGCTAGAGATGGCTGCGCTGTGCGAAGCGATGATTCTGCGGCGACAATTGGATGATAGCCAGGTGGTTGCCTGGTTGCTAGCCACCTTTCAGGCATAAAACTCTCGGACGTAAAGCTTACAGCATCGACAGTTCGCCCGCGACTTCAAGCCGAGTGACACTGCTCATGGTCATGAAGTTTTCCGACAATGTTTCCGATACCGATGGGCTAATCCAGCCCATTTGCTTCAGTAGGTGAATGGCAACTGCGTATTTCGCTCGTTTTGCACCATCCATCACCTTAATCGCCAAGCCCATGCCTTCACCCAGTCGTCCGATACACTGAATGCCTTCTGCACCCGCTTTGCTGACCAGTTCACCTTCCGTCAAACGCATCAGTTCGGTATCAAATTCACCATCACCCGCCACCATTCTTGGATGATGGGTCATCGCCCGCACAATGCGCTCCATGTCCAGGTTGTCACCAGAAGCAAGCCGAGCATAGAGCGAGGCAATTTGCCCTAGCTGCATAAAATATGTGGGTGCACCGCAGTCATCACGAGCGCTAATGAATTCTTCGGCAGGCATACGGAGCAGTTCGGAAACCTTTTGCAAGATCAACTGCTGCACAGGATGACTGCGCTGGAGGTAGCTGCTCAGTGGAAAATTGCGCTGCTGACACACGGCAAGCATCCCCGCATGCTTACCAGAGCAGTTGTATTCCAACCGACTCCGCTTGCCGACAGGCACCGGGCACTGAAGAACCGTTGGATCAACATCCGCACGCCACAGGATATTAAATGCCTGACGCACTTGCTCGATCGTCCCTTTGTGGGAGCTACAGATAATCGCCAGATCGCGATCGCTTAAACCATAGCGCTCCAGCGTTCCCGTCGTCGTCACCGCTAAGGCCTGAAACGGCTTTAAGGCAGAACGCACGAATGTTGCTGTTTCTGCACTGCCAGCCACCAACAAATTGCGTCCACGGGTATCACAAATAACCGCCTGGACGTAATGTCTGGATTCGATAATACCTTCGCGCAGTAACCGTACTTCCAGTTCTGCGGCTTGTGTGCGTCTTCCCCTTGTCATGCGTAAGACTCTAGCACTTGAAGGGGACGCGAGGGGGAAAAGTTTTGAGTTTAGTCAGTTTTTAGTGGTTGGTTTTTAGTTTTTAGCTGGAACAAGCGCTGCCTTTTCTCTCCTTCTAACCACTTTTCTTGAATGCCCTTTCTTGTATGCCTGAAAGGCTTTAGGGCTATACAACTAACAACCAAAAACCCTCCTGCCTTCTGCCTTCTGCCCTCTGCCTTCTGCCCTCTCCCCTCTGCCTTCTACCTTTACAACACTTGCCATACCAACGCACCGACAGTAGACATAATCGCCAGCACGCCAAACGTTTGCGTCAGGCGCTTCAGAATCGGTTGAATCTGGTACGTCACCACAAGCCGATCTTGAACGAGCATTTCGGGTGGTTTCTCCCACAGTTGGCCATCGTACCAACCCGATTCTTCATAAAAAATAGTGGCGTTGGACAGGCGCGATCGAATATACGTCCAGCCCAGGTACAGACGAATTAACACCAATAACAGAAATAACGCGGCTCCTGCCATACCCGTTAACGCGAACTGAGCCGGATATTTGGCAGGCGGGAAACTGGCCGCGGCGATCGGTCCTGCAATGAGCCAACTCCAGCCCCAAATCCAGAGCAGTTTCCGAATGTATTGTGGTAAGTCGAGCATAGCCCATCGAAAAAACCAGGACTCTTTTAATTCCTGATATTCGTTTAAGGGTTGCTGCTCGAACGGAACCGGACAGGAAGAGACAGAAGACTTCATAGTTAAGCCATCCGGTAGCAAGCTGGCACACTCTACACTATAAACGACTTGAGCTGGAGGAAAGAAGCGTTAACAGTCGGTTCTGGGGGTTCGCTCAAAATACTAGTAAAAGATTCTTGGCAAAAAAATTCCCCTACGCCTGCTAACACAGAGCCTAGGGGAACCAACACGTTAGACCAAGCAAACCATCCCTTTGAAGCGAAGACTGAATCAATCGCATGATTACAGCGCGTCGTCCTCCATTCGTGCCATCACAACGGCACAAAACGTGAAAGCAGCCACCAACGGCATAGGAGACGCAAAGAAATAACTGAATGCACCAGCCGTAATAGCGCTCAAACCAGCAGCGGCACACCAAATTTTTTCTTCAAAACACAAGCCGCGCTGTGCCTTAATGGCTCTCAAAACTTGAGTGGGAATGGGCACTGGCATTACAGCGTTAGGTGGAAAAGCCCAGTAATCAGTACGCTCTTGAAACAGGTCAGTCCAACCGTTTTCGGAACACCAATCTTCAATCCAATGAGCAGCGTAATGATTCATATCTCGGCGCGTTGATAAATTTCGTCGTAAATGCGTCAGAGTGGAATTGTAACCAGAAGTTAAGCGCTAAGGCGAAACCAAAACTCAATTGATGAGTACACTCGCTAGCAAACTTCGCTACGTTTCCTTATGTTTTGAGACTAACAGAGACATCCTTTCTGCAACAGCCAAAGAAATTAAAGTTTACGTGTTTCAGTCGTATGTTTACTCATGCCCTTAAAGGGTGTTGATACGCGTGGATTAACTCAACGTTTTGTGTGGCTAGACAACGATCGTAAAACTCTAAAACCTTTACCCAATAGAATTTTCAGAAATACAGCTCCCTCTATTTACACTTGTTAACAACCCGCCACAATCCTTCAAGAAAAAGATCATCTGTTATGAGTTTGAGTCTTGATTTGAATTTCTCTAACCTGATCGGTAGATCCTTAAGTAAGTCGGAAGATAAGGCGTAGTAGAGACATCTCTGGCAAATGAGACGATCGCAGAGTCGTGCTCTAAAAACTAAGTTTAATTACCTATTTGTGGGGTGGTTCAGCCTCAGGCGGCGAGCGATTAAGCCTTCAATTCATACTCTCTTTGGCCTCTCTGCTGCCTCCTGCTGCTACTGGGGATCTAGAAGCATTACTCTCCTGTCAGTTCGACCCATGCAAGGCTCAAAACGGGAAAAACAGTACAAGGGACGACAAGATGTGATGAAATAAAAACTGCGATCGTTTTATGAAGCAATGAATTTAACGTTAATGGACAAAAAGCAAGCAATCAAAGCGGTTTTAACGCTGAAGTCAATACAAACCAAAGCTCGCCTCTCAATGGTGGTAGCGTGTGCGATCGCGCTGGGTGCCTGTAGCCCCAATCCGGCACCGACGGCATCGGGTTCCCCTCAAGCAACGGGTGCGAACAGTGCGGCATCAAGCGGCGCGGCGACCGGAGTCCCGATCGGCGTCGGACTTGCCCAAACCAGTAACGTAGCCCTGCTTGGACAGGAAGAGGTCGCAGGCGCAAAAATTGCTGAGAAGTACTTCAACGACAAAGGCGGCATCAACGGCACGCCGATCAAACTCGTGTTTCAAGACACGGGCGGTGATGAACAAGGAGCGATTAACGCCTTTCAAACCCTGATTACCAAAGACAAAGTCGTGGGTATCGTTGGGCCTACCCTTTCACAGCAAGCTTTTGGAGCAGATCCAATCGCCGATCGTGCCAAAGTGCCCGTCATTGGGCCTTCTAATACGGCGAAAGGCATCCCACAGATTGGTGATTTTGTCGCGCGTGTGTCTGCGCCCGTTTCGGTTGTTGCACCCAACTCAGTTAAAGCGGCACTCAAAATCAATCCCAACATCAAGAAGGTGGCCGTCTTCTACGCTCAAAACGATGCGTTTAACAAATCTGAAACCGAGATTTTTCAGCAGACCGTCAAGGATCAAAAGCTAGACCTTGTAACAGTCCAGAAGTTTCAAACGACTGATACCGATTTTCAAAGTCAGGCAACTGCGGCGCTTAACCTGAAACCCGATCTGGTCATCATTTCGGGACTTGCAGCCGATGGAGGCAACCTGGTACGGCAACTGCGGGAATTGGGCTATAAGGGCTTAATCATTGGTGGTAATGGACTCAACACCTCGAACGTCTTTCCAGTCTGCAAGGCGCTCTGCGATGGCGTACTGATTGCTCAAGCCTACAGCCCAGAGCAGTCCGGCGATGTCAACGCTGCCTTCCGCGAAGCCTACCGCAGCCAGTTTAAGAAAGAACCGCCCCAATTTAGCGCGCAGGCATTTACAGGCATCCAGGTCTTTGTCGAAGCCTTGAAAGCAGTGGATAAACAGTCCAAAATCAGCCAGATGGCTCTGCCAGACCTACGAGTCGCGCTGAATAAACAACTGCTCCTAGGCAAGTACAAGTCACCGCTCGGCGATATCGCTTTCACGCCGGAAGGAGAAATTGTACAGAAGGAGTTTTACGTTGCCCAAATCAAGATGGATGCGAGCGGAAATAGCGGGAAGTTTACGTACTTAAAATGAGCAACGGTGTAGGGTGTAGGGTGTAGCGCAGAGGGAAGAAGCTGCCCATGTCCTGCGTCCCTGATCTGGAACGATGGAAGCAATGCTGGTGGTTGAGCGGGCGATCGCTCCCTCCTTTTCGTGTGGGCGTCTGTGCGATCGTGATGGGATTGTTGTGCGCCACGATCGCCGTTGCAAATGCCCCTGCGCCCCCTGCCTATGCCTGGTTTGCTTTTACCGATGCCGCCAACAAACCCATAATGGTTCAAAGCGTGCAGTTGGCAGAATGTCAGACAATGGCCTGTGCCACGCCAGTGCTTTTGTTAGAAGCAGGCACGTGTAGCGCGTCTGGTTGCCTGCACATAGCCCCAGCGCTAAGAAGCCCGTCGAATCGGTTTGACTGCGCTGAAAACACCTGCCTTTACGTTGAGGATGTTGTGAGCGATCGCAAAACAGGCCCCTACTTCAAGCTCATTGCTCAAGTTGCAGAGCGATCGCGGGTCAGTGAAAGCTTTCGGTTGAGCCTTAAAAGTCCTCTTGAATCGAGTACATCAGAGCATCTGCGCGTAATTGTGGGGGATGCGGCACTGGCGATCGCGCCTGATACTCGCGCTTCCCAACCTACTCGCCTGGATTTGTTCTGGCTGGCTTTTGGCTTGACGGAGATCACGGAGTTAGCGGTCGCCGCCCTGGTCTTCTGGCAAATGAAGGTCGATCGTCCGTTTTTGATTAAAATGCTCGCCGCGATCGCCTTCATCAACCTGTTGACGTTTCCAGTTGTATGGTTTTTCTTTCCCTCGCTACAACCCTTTCAATATCGATCGCTGCGCGTTGTGGGTGCATTGAGTTTAGCTGTCGCGATCGGGTTCGGCGTAGGGCTGTCTCGTTTGTCCACCGTGACGCTGAAGACTGTGGGCAAGCTCTTTGGCGGTTGGCTCCTCTCGCTGCCGTTAGTCGGTCTGATCGGCTTTGTTGGGCTACTAACCTTTGCATCTGGTGAATGGCTCCCCGCCGCGAATGGTTTAACAGCCAGCATCACGCTGCCAGTGTCAGAAGTGTTTGCTGTCGTCGTCGAAGCCTGGTTGATTCATCACGTCAGCCAGCGTCGGCTATCCCTACCCAAAGCCGGACTGCTGAGCTTACTGATGAATGCAGCTAGCTTGATACTCGGTCTTGTGCTGTTACCAACCGTCCAACACATCAGATAATAAGGTCGCTGACACCCGCATCCCTACTCTCGCAACCCCGCCCATGACCTTCACTGTCTTCTTTCAAAATGTTCTCAATGGGTTATCGATCGGCAGCGTTTATGCCATCTTTGCGCTGGGCTACACCTTAGTCTTCTCGATCTTAGGCATCATTAACTTCGCGCATGGTGCCATTTTTACGTTGGGCGCTTACTTCACCTATGTGTTGATTGGGGGCGCGTTTGGGTTTAATGGGTTGCTAGCAAATGCCATGCTGCCCGTAAAAATGCCCTTTGCCGTGGCGATCGTCCTGAGTGGTATTCTCTCCGGTCTTGTGAGCGTGCTGGTAGAGCGGCTAGCTTTTCGCCCGCTCCGACGCAGAAAGGCGGATCCCCTACTCACAGTGGTCTCCAGCCTCGGTGTCGCGTTTGTCATTGTCAACGTGATTCAGTATCTGGTTGGCGCTGAAAGCTATACCTTTCCAGCCGATACGTACGGCAGTCTGCCACCTGCCATTAATTTCGGCACCGTAGATAATCCCATTCCCATTCGCAGCGTGCAGATTGTCATCTTTGCCGTTTCTGCCGTCATTTTGACGATTCTCACCTATCTCATTAACGCCACCAAGTACGGCAAAGCCATGCGAGCCGTGGCAGAAGACGCAACAACCGCAAGCCTGCTGGGCATCAATACCGATCGCTTCATTGTCCTTACCTTTTTTGTGAGTGGCTTTTTGGGTAGCCTTGCAGGCACACTCGTCGGCTCCAGCGTAAGTATTGCGGGTCCTTACTTTGGCATTGGGTTCGGGCTCAAAGGGCTAGCCGTCATTGTGCTCGGCGGTTTGGGCAGCATTCCCGGTGCCGTTGTTGGAGGGCTAGTGATTGGACTCATTGAAGCGTTTGTGCCGGGAGAATTTTCGGCTTACAAGGATGCGGTTGCCTTTGGGCTGCTCTTCATCATGCTGATGGTGCGCCCTCAGGGATTGTTGGGGCGATCGTTTGTGCAAAAAGTTTAGATGGAACTGGCGCGATCGCCAATCTTCTTGAAAGTTTTACATTCATTGCCGCTATAGCGGTTGCTTCCTGACGGCAGATTGGGACAATCAGAACAGAGGGAGCCTGAGGTACTTTTCTGCATTCAGTACAGTAGTAGAGAGGGATCAATCGCTCTAACTTAAAGGGCCTGCATCCAGCATAAAGCGTGGGCATCTGCCAGCAATACCGCCACCACAAAGGCCACACTGTATGAAAACGACAACCATTCCGCTTAACTGGCTGGCGCTTAACTTTTTGTGGTACGTGCTGGTTGGCTTTTTGCTCGCCTATACGCCATCCTGGGCGCAAGCCACTGTTTTGCCGATCGCCCTGGCTCTCACCCTATCAAAACTGTTCATCTTGCCGCCTGTCTTTACCTGGACGCTTAGCAGTGGCTTGGCTGGAGGCTTGGCTGGAGCCTTCGCGGGTAGCGTCTTTGGTATGGCTGAAGGACAGCTAGCAACAGCCTTTGCAATGGTCGTCTTCCTGGGTTGGACTGTACCGGGTTTTGCCAGTCTGGCGATCGCCGGAGCCATCAGCGTAACCGCCGCTCTACTATGGGCAAAGACGCTCGGCTTGTTGAGCATTTTGAGCATGGGGGGTATTGGCGCGATGGCGGGTATTTTAGCCGTGACGCTACCTGAAGCCGTGACGGGTGCAAGAAATGATTTATTTCGCCTTTTCGGCAAGACCTACACAATTTTTATCCTCATCGGCATCGCTCTGGCTGGGCTAGGACTGGGACAATGGGGCAACCAGATTTTTTCCTAAGATTTGTTTCAAAACCTTCTAGTTTGTTAATTGATTGCTGGGGGTGATCCCCCTAATCCCCCTTGAAAAGGGTGACTTTGAAAGGCTCGGTTCCCTCCTTTTTAAGGAGGGTTAGGGAGGATCTAAGGGTGCCTAGCACCCGCTAGAGCACGCCATCGTTTAACCGTTGTCTCAAATTCCGGATGGCAGCGCTGGTGTTGCGGTCATAGGCAAGCTGAAGGCAAGTCTCAATGACAGTGGGGAGAGCGATCGCCGGGAAGTAGCGACTCTGCTCAGAGAGCTGATAGGCGTTATCTTGCAACTGATGAATACGAAACTGATTGCGCTTGAACAGCCATACTTCTGGAACCCGATACGGCAAGTAATCATCCACATCAGAATAGCTGGTCACATCAATCTCAAGCACCAAATCCGGCGGCGGGTCAACTCGCCAGTCAATACGCCGCTTACCCAACACCGCTTGCCAGTGATCGATGTAAAAGCAATAATCTGGCTCAATCCCGCTTTCCTCTGGAAGTTCCATTGTGACTGTGGTAAGAGCATCATACTCACAGTTAAGGTAATCCAATAAGGTTGTGATCACGCTGGCAATGACTTCCGCAGCTTTTCCGTGTTGCGGCAAAGGAGACATAAGCAGCACTTCTCCATAGCGGTACTTGATTCGCGGAATGGAGCCTTTGCCCCGTTGTTGGCTCAGGAGTTGATATTCATCCCACGTAGCAGGTAGCCGCAGCACTGTACCGGGTCGAAGTTGGATGTTTTCGCGGGAAACAAGGGCAAACATAGCGGCAGGTACAAGAGCGTTACGGGCACATCTGGCGGTTGGGGGACTCTAAAGAAGATTAGGGAGAATAGAAGAGGAAAAAAAAGGTGCGCCCTACTAAGCACACCGAAACAATAAACTTTTCTACTTCCATGCTAACGCCCCACCCCTCTGCTGCACTCGATACCCCTGGGTTACAACCGCTTTATGACAAGCTGCAAACGAGTATCACGCTTGCCAGTCTGGTTTTAACGGCATGGGAAATCGGCTTATGGTTTGCCAAGACTCTTGTCGAACACCAATTGAATGAACGTGCCAAGCAGGCGCAGGTGTGGGGGCATTGTAGCAAGTGCGGTCGTCGTTTAGAAAGTAAGGGTTTTGTGCGCCGCCGGATGCTGACCTTAGTCGGATGGGTAGCGTGGCAACGACGGGTTGGACGGTGTCCAAATCGCTGTGCTAGGAGTCATTGCGCCCCATTTGATGCACGGCTTGGCCTTACAGCTTACCAACAGACCTCGACGGAATTGGTGCGGTTGGGCTGTTTACTTGCCGTATTTTTGCCGTTTGAGTTGGCGGTGCACTTGTTGGGGCAATTGTGTGGTGTTCGCCTCCGTGACGATAGTGTTTGGCAATGGGTACAGCAGTTTGGACGACAAGCGCAGCATCAACTAGACCAGGAACTGGAGCAACTGGCAAAGGGGATTGAACCCCGGCCTGAGCCACTAGACCCGGTTCTAGCAGCGTTACCGCTGGTGCTTGCCGCTGATGGTGTGAGTGTCCCCTTTCGCCCAGTTCCGGGCACTGCCAGGGGCAAAATTCGCTTTCGAGAAGTCAAGATCGCTGTGCTTGCCCGCCTCAAACAGGTTTGCACTCGCACCGGGAAGCGGCACACGCGCTTGCAGCAACGACGCCTCGTGGCAGTGCTTGGAGGGATTGATGCCCTGCAAACCCGGTTGCAACTGGAGGCAGTCCGTCAAAGCATCACGACTGCGCCACAAGTCGTTTGGATTAGTGATGGCGCACCCGGCCTGTGGCGCTTATTTGAACAAAGTTTTGCCCAACTCGCCATTGGTATTTTGGATTTCTATCATGCCACGCAGCACCTCTGGCAAGCCGCTGAAGCTTATGGTCAAACCATTTCCACCCGCACGCCCCAGCAATGGTTTGAGCGACTGCGCCGGCAATTGCGGCACGGTTATGTCCGTCCGATGATCCGAGAATTGGGGCATCTCTTGAAGTATCGCTCCACCCCCGCAACGGCCAAACCGACATTGCAGCGAGTGCAGCAGTATCTCAGCACCCATCTGCCCCACCTCCAGTATCGTCAATTCAAAAAGTTAGGGTTCCCGATTGGTTCCGGTATGGTAGAGAGTGCTTGCAAGTGGTTAATCACGCAACGGTTTAAGGGCACTGGCATGCGTTGGAGTGAACCCGGCTTTAATCATCTGCTCCATCTACGTTTAGCTTGGGTGAATGGACGCTTTGATCCGTTGTTTGCTAATCACTCTCTATCGCCTACCCTCCACTCCCCCAACCGTTAGATGCACCCGAGCGTTACTTTCATTATCTCCTTGGCTCAATAGGGATTCCAGGGAGTTAAGCAAGTAGGTTCTCCAACAAAGCAGTGAGTAAAGCTTTGCCCCGCTTTTTGGCGTTGTGGACGAACTCAAAGAAGCCCAAATACAACGGGAGCTTTTCTTGAGAGATCCCACGATGGGGACGCAACCAGGAACGCAAGAGCGACCAAAAGCCTTCCATCGTATTGACATGCACTTCACAGAAACCGTCGCCATCATCATCACGGGCGTATTCACCCGCGCCATGACAGACGGTTTTGTGAGCATAGCCCCACTCCGGCAAAGGATGATAGATGGCATATTCATCCGTGTAAATCTGTGTGCCCGGTACAATGGTGGCTTTAATCAGGGGCTCAATCGTCGCTTGTTGGACATTGGCAAGCATCCGAATCACGACCTCACCACCGCGTTGAATCATGCCGAAAATGGGCGGCTTCTCTTTTTCAAGGGTGCCGCGACCCCGAACCCCTTTGAGCCGATGGCGGCGTCCTTGGCGCCCTTTGTTCTCACGGCTTCAGGCTTGCCTTTGTGACCGGCGGTGACGTAGACCTCATCACATTCCACCTCACCAGTCAACTGCACGGTGGGTTTGCCAGCCACAATGCCTTGCCGCAGTTGCGTGGTCATTGCCTGCACAGCATCGTCGTCGAGTTCAAGTTCTTGAGCAATCTGGCGCTTCGACAGGTTTAACCCCATCAAATACAGACACAGCAGCCAGACCCGCAACGGTTGATGATGTCCAGCAAAGATGGTGTCGGTTAAGTCATCAAAGTGCGCCCCACACTCTTTACACTGATAGCGTTGGCGGTGCGATTGGGTGCCGTCCTTGCCACGCTTAATGACTTGAGTGCTGCGACATTTCGGGCAGCACACGCCACTTTTCCACCGCAGTTGGCGCACCGTTTCGTAGCACTTGGCATCGTCAAGCAGGCGAGTGAGATTGAGGTTGAGCATGACCGCAGCTAGTTTCTTCTACGAGGGCATCCTACCAATTGGCTCTGGTCAACGCCACCTCCCCGGATCACTGATTGAGCCATCCTTTAATGGGAATGCCTTTAAGACCACAAAATAAGCCAATCGCCAAAATAATAATTGTGTTTTCGCTGGCATGATCTGGTCCGACTCCCACCGTTTCTACCCTCATCTGTCCGTTGAAGTAATATCCCTTCGCCTTCGCATAAGCAGGATCATCAATAATCTTCAGGTACTCCTCCCAGGTGGCAGAGACCCAGATATCGGTTGATGTTTTGGGCTGAAGCTGAACCATAGCAGTAAGCGATCGTGACTATCTCAACAATAGCGGCTTCCAGAGGTGGTGGCGAATGCGTTGTCTACGGAGCTTGATGTCAACTATCAGCTACTGTCAAAGAGGGAGCGCTCACTACCGACCACTCACTACCGACCACTAATCAGCCTCTAACAGCGTGCGCGACTAAGGTGAACACCGAAACAATGTCGGTCTGCACACAATCCAACCGGAGAGGCTGTTAAGATGCAGAACATACGATTTAGCGTTCTCCCGGTACCCCATGAGCGACACAGTCCTGCAAGTCAACAACCTTGAAGTTCAGTTTCAACCCGATGGGCGGTTGGTCAAGGCAGTGGATGGCATTTCATTTGAAGTGAAACGGGGTCAAACACTGGGCATTGTGGGCGAATCGGGTTCGGGCAAATCGGTAACATCGCTAGCGGTGATGGGGCTGGTGCCGTCTCCGGGCAAGGTCACAAACGGTGAAATTTTATTTTGGGGCACTGAAAACGGAGCGCAACCGATCGACCTTGCTAAAATTCCCAGTCGCCAACTTGAAGACTATCGGGGCGGCGAGATCTCGATGATCTTTCAGGAGCCCATGAGTTCGCTGAACCCGGTTTATACGATCGGGTTTCAACTTGTTGAAGCGATTCGTCTGCACAAGCGGGTGACGCAGAAAGAGGCCGAGCGGGAAGCGATCGCCCGACTACAAGAAGTGCGTCTGTTGCCAGCCGATGAGGATCTCAAACGGCGTTATCTGGAAGACCTTCAGCACACCAATCCGGATGGCCCCTTGCCGCCCGCTTCCGAGCTAGAACATCAGGTGTTTCGCCAAAAAGACGCCTTTCTAAATCGCTATCCCCACGAGCTCTCCGGTGGGCAAATGCAACGGGTGATGATTGCGATGGCGATTGCCTGTGACCCGGCTCTCCTGATTGCAGACGAACCCACGACAGCGCTGGATGTCACTGTGCAGGCAACCATTTTGGATCTGTTGCGAGACTTGCGCGATCGACGTGGCATGTCGATGATGTTCATCACCCACGATTTGGGGTTGATTGCTGAAATCGCTGACTATGTTGCTGTCATGTATCAGGGCAAGATCGTCGAAGCAGGGCCTGTTCTGCAGATCTACGAAAATCCGCAGCATCCTTACACTAAAGGGCTGCTGACCTGTCGCCCCAGGCTCGATCGACGCCTCCATCTTCTGCCCACCGTCTCTGATTTTATGGCCGTCAGCACCACGCCGTCCGGTGAAATGCTGATTGAAGAGCGCACGATGGATGACGATCGAGCGCTTCCGCTAGAACGTGAAGTCAGCCAGGATGAACTCAATCAACGACTAGCCTCCCTCCAACGCCAAAAGCCACTACTGTCGGTACAGAACCTGCGGGTAGAGTTTCCGGTGCGAGGTGTATTTGGGCAAACGAAGCGCTATTTCGTGGCGGTGAGAGATGTTTCGTTTGAGGTCTATCCCGGTGAAACGCTGGGACTGGTGGGAGAGTCAGGCTGTGGTAAATCCACCCTGGCACGTGCAATTTTGCAGCTAATCAAGCCTGCCAGTGGCACCGTGCGGTTTGAGAATCAAGAAGTTACCACGCTCTTGCCAAATGAACTGCGGCGCTTGCGGCGAGAGATGCAAATCATTTTCCAGAATCCGTTTGGTTCGTTGGATGCTCGCATGACGGTGGGTAAAGCGGTGATGGAACCGATGCAAATTCACGCGAAGCCCAGAGAACGACAGGAACAACGGAAACGCGCCATCTACCTGCTGGAACGAGTAGGACTGAGTGCCGATGCCATGAACCGCTACCCCCACGAATTCTCCGGTGGACAACGTCAGCGGATTTGCATTGCCCGATCGCTCGCCCTCAACCCCAAATTCATCATCTGCGATGAATCTGTTTCAGCACTGGATGTCTCCGTGCAAGCGCAAGTCTTAAATCTGCTAAAAGAACTCCAGAGTGAATTCAACCTCACCTACATTTTCATCTCCCACGACCTAAGTGTGGTGAAGTTCATGAGCGATCGCATTATGGTGATGAACAAAGGCGAAATTGAAGAAATTGGCCCCTCCGAAAGTATCTACCGCTCACCACAACGGGACTACACGCGCCATCTCATCTCTGCCATTCCCGAAAGTAGTTTGGAGCATATCCGCGATCGACAAGCTCAACGCGGCCTCTCAGTTGGATAAAAACAATGCCTCTCGCTTTCTTCTTCGGTCACAGTTTTCAGGCTTGCCCTAAAGCAATGATGGCTTCCTACGACCTATCCCCTATCCCACATACCCGACACCCTATCCTCTACTGGTCTGCTGAAACACCCAATACCCCAAACACCCGACTCCCAAACCAACCCATGAGGTTGCCGTCAGAAGCAAGAACGTGTGAAAGCGGCTGAACGATTCAAGGAGCTTTTTCGCAGCTATAGCCCAGACCCGGGACAAAGCCCAAGCAAAAATCAAAACCCAAGCCCCAGCCCGAAACAACGCCAACGCCAACGCCACGCTCCCAGCCCAAGCCCCAGCCTCAGCTACAACCTCAGCCCCAGCCCAAGCCCAGGCACCAGCAAAAGCTATAGCCATAGCCACAGTCCAGAATGGGGTCTTTGCAGCAGCAAGATTGAATCCAAGGATGGTGTAAGTTAGGGCTTGCTGAAAAAGCATGAAAGAGCGATTATATCTAGTTTTCAAGTGGGATCAGGTTTGCTAAAGTGCAGGGAAAAAGCATCAAACCCCTCAAAAACCTTGCACTTGTCTGCCAATGTACCGCCGTTCTACCCCTGGTCAACTGTCGTTTGAAAACTTCTACTTGCCCTTTGGAGGCAAGTTGTCAGGTCAGAACCACTGGGTGAAACTGGCAGAGTTGATTCCGTGGGAGGAGTTTGAAGCCCAATATGCCGAGCCGTTGAGCGAGGACATGGGTGCACCTGCAAAGCCATTTCGGATGGCACTTGGGGCACTGATTATCAAAGAACGGTTGGGCACCTCAGAGGCTGAAACCGTTGAACAGATTCGGGAGAATCCGTATTTGCAGTACTTTTTGGGGCTCTCCGAGTACAGCGACACAGCCCCGTTTGAAGCCTCCCTGCTCGTGCATTTTCGCAAGCGATTGAATCGGGAGTTGATTGGGCAAATCAATGAAACCATCGTGAAGCAGAGTGGCGAGCATCGCCCACCGAAACAGGAGACGACAGCAGCAGCAGCAGACTCGATGGGCGAGGGCAACGATGACGATGAACCGCCCTCTGCTGCCAATGCCGGACAACTAATGGTTGATGCCAGTTGCACGCCTGCGGATATTCGCTATCCTACCGATTTAAGTCTGCTCAACCAGGCACGGGAACACACCGAGCACATCATCGATCGGCTTTACGAGCAAGTGCGGGAATCTACTGTCCCAAAGCCGCGCACCTATCGCCACAAAGCCCGTCAGCCGTATTTGCACATTGCCAAGCAACGTCAGGTGAACCGTCAAGCACGGCGCAAGGCCATTGGGCAACAATTGCGCTACCTCAGGCGGAATTTGTCTCACATTGACCACCTCATTGCAGCAGGTGCCTCTTTCGCACAACTCGACCCGCAACTGTACCGTAAGTTACTCGTCAGCAGCGAGTTGGTTCGCCAGCAGCAGTGGATGTAGCAGCAGCGTCAACAGCGCATTGAAGATCGCCTTGTCAGTCTCGCTCAACCGCATGTGCGACCGCTTGTGCGAGGCAAAGCTGGAACGCCTGTGGAGTTCGGTGCCAAGATCGCCCTTAGTTGTGTCGAGGGGTATGTGTTTTTAGACCATCTCGACTGGAACAACTTCAATGAATCGACGGATTTGCCAGGACAGATTGAGCAATTCAAACATCGCTTTGGTCATTATCCTGCCTCGGTTCCTGCTGACCAAATCTATCGCACCCGTGCCAATCACAAGTACTGCCGAGCGCGAGGCATTCGTTTGAGTGGGAAACCGTTAGGCAGACCGAAACAAAGCGAACAACCTCAACTACAAAAGCAAGCTCAGGCAGAGGCAGCAATTCGCAACCAGGTGGAGGGCAAGTTTGGCGTGAGCAAGCGCCGCTTTAGTTTAGCGCGCGTCATGGCAAAGCTTGCTCCAACCGCAGAAACCGCGATTGCCATGACCTTTCTGGTCATGAATCTGGAGCCGTTGCTCCGGCAACTGCTTTGCGTCTTTTTTGCGGTTGTTCTCCCTCAGGAAGGGTTCCAGTTCAACCGATGGCAGCCGCAATGGTGCGATCCTCAATTCGCCCTAGCTGCTACTTAAGTTCTCGCAAATCCCAAGATTTAACCGTCAACCTTCTCAAGGCTCGTGAAATACTTTTTCAGCAAGCCCTAGTTATATGAGCTTATTATGCAGAAAGATTTCGACTGACTACCCGTTTTGGGGTGTTATACAGAAACCATCTGCCTAATCACCCATTCAGACATGTTGTACAGCAAGCTTCAGTCCAAATATAGTGAAGGGACTCCCGTCACTAGGAGTTGTTGGCAGCGAAAGACTCTTAGCCATTAACACAGGTTATGTGCGCGGAAGTTGAACAAGGAGGTAGATGAACGAGTCTAAGATTCAAGGTAGCTGCCTTTGCGGAATGGTGAAATTTGAAGTAAACCCGCCGTTCCAAAAAATGGCGCATTGCCACTGCTCACGGTGTCGCAAAGGCACAGGCACAGGTCATGCCACAAATCTAACCGTTGAACCCAGTCAGTTCCGATGGCTCTCCGGGGAGGAAGTCATCGCACGTTATGACCTTCCCACGGCAAAGAGCTTCAGCAAATGGTTCTGCAGGGATTGTGGGTGCCCGGTTCCACGGCTAACACGCAACGGCAAGATCATGGTTATTCCGGCTGGCTCGTTGGATACAGCACCACCTATCACCCCTACGGATCACATTTTCTGGGCGTCCAGAGCAGCGTGGGGTTGTGCTAGCGGAGGGCTTCCAACGCATACCGAGTACCCAGAGTCATGGTAGAGCAAGAATCTGCCTAACAAAGTGTTCCAACTAATGTTTGTAGGAAGTAAAAATCACCTATTGATATTTAGGACAGCAAATATTTTTGAGTTGATGGCATACTGAAACACCTTTCAGTTTCTTCATACAAGTAGCTATGGTCACCGAAAATCATCAAATTCTAGAGATCACAAAAAATACCTCAGAGATATTGCAGAAGGTAAGGCAGCGGATGAACTTGCTACTTATTATTCTGAGTCAGTAAAGCAAATAGAATACCCTAATCGCCTATTTCCTGAAGGAGCAACAAGAAATCTAAGCGATTTAAAGGAAGCTTCTCTAAGAGGAAAATCAGTTTTGGTCAACCAGAATTATGACATTCAAAAGTCTTATGTTGTTGGCAACACGGTAATCTTAGAAACGATATGGACAGCAGAAATTGCTGTTCCAATCGGGCGAACTCCTGCCGGAGGAAAGATGAAAGCTTATTTTGCACAGTTTATCGAATTTGAGGATGGCAAAATAATTTGTCAAAGAACCTATGACTGCTTTGAACCGTTCTAGACCCAGAATTATTTTAAGACATTGATTGTCGCAAAGTCTGGAGTTACTTGGAGATTACCTGTGTCAGCGCTTCCTCGTTTCAGTCGGCGACTGAAACGATCGCAGCCTTTCTAACCATTGCGGCTGTTATCTGAGTTGTTTATTCTAGAGTGACATTCGCCGGAAGATTTTAACCGTATGAGAGTATCGAAAGTCCATCGTTCGTTCTTACTAACCGCAGCGGTTGTTGCATTTCTGTCTTCTTCTGCCCAGGCTGAAAATTGGTTTTTTGTGGTTGATAGCGACGATGGCACCAACTTTTTTCTAGACCGAGATTCCATCAAACGCAAAGGGGATTTTTCTGAAGTAAAAACCTTTGAGGTCAGGCAGAAACCTGATGACGATGGCACGATCGCGATGGTTGTTACGCGAGAATACTCATGCCGGGAGAAGAAGTCCCGAGTCAGGCAACCCGTGGCTCTTTTTACTGACCAGTCTACAAGAGCCTTTAAAGACATTACAGCGTGGGAACCCGTTAAAGCAGATACGGTAGATGCGGCTCTTTTGAAAAAAGCTTGCGAATCCCGATAACTTATCTCTTTAGGAATCAACAGTCTAACCAAAGCGGCTCAACAGCCTATTTTGTTGATTGATTTAGAGGTTTCTACGCAAGAGACACGCGGCTTTCTGTGCGCTTACATGCTCCTGTTTCAGTTACCGAATCTGCAACGATCGCATTCTTCCATCCCGAACATGACATTGTGGACGTGTAAAAGGCATCATGTAGCGTTGGTCAGGAGTGTGGTGATGAATCGTGGTGGTGTGTGGCGAATCGGGACAGTGGCGATTGGCAGTTTGATGCTGTTGGGCTTGATGGGTTGTCTAGAGGCGACAAGTCTGAAGGCAACAAGTCTGAACACCGTAAGTCTGAAGGCAACAAGTCTGAATCCAGCCACGACTAGCCCACAGCCAACCCAACCGTTACAGCCAATTGCGATGAAAAAGACGGCTGCTGTCGATCCTAGACTTGTCACGGCGAATACAACCTTTGGCTTCAAGCTGTTTTCCCAGTTGCTCAAGCAGGATAACGGCAAGAATGTGTTTGTCTCACCATCGAGTGTGGCGATCGCCCTTGCCATGACCTACAACGGTGCCAGTGGTGCCACCCAACAACAGATGGCAAAAGCTCTAGAGCTTCAGGGCATGAGCTTGAGTGAGTTGAATCGGGCAAATGCCAGCCTCAAAGCACAACTGGAAAATCCTGACGCTGGAGTGCAGTTGGCGATCGCAAATTCCCTTTGGGCACGTCAGGGCACCCCGTTCAAGCCAGCCTTTATCCAACACAACCGAGAGTTTTACGGCGCACAGGTGACAGATCTGGACTTTGCCTCCCCCAATGCCGCAGCAACCATCAATAACTGGGTCAAAGAAAATACTCGCGGCAAAATCACTCAGATCGTGGATGGGCTGAAGCCAGACGATGTGATGTTCCTTATTAACGCCATCTATTTCAAAGGCACGTGGACGAGGGCTTTTGACAAAAGTGAAACCGTTAGTAAGCCCTTTTATCTGACAAACGGACGCTCCAAGCCGCATCCATTGATGACGCAAACGGGCAGCTACAAGTACTACGAAAACGACCAGTTTCAAGCGGTCAGCCTGCCCTACGGGAAAAAGCAGGTCAGCATGTATCTCTTTCTGCCCAAAAAGTCCTCTAGCCTGTCGGACTTCACCAAAACGCTCACCCCTGAAAACTGGCAGCAATGGATGCAGCAGTTTCGTACGCAGCCCGGTTCCGTCCAGGTGCCTCGCTTCAAGCTGGAATACGAGGTGGAACTGAAAAAAGCGTTGTCGGCCTTAGGCATGCCGATCGCCTTCGATGCCAGCAAAGCCACCTTCGACGAGTTAAGCACAGTCTCTACCAAAATCGATCAGGTGAAGCACAAGACCTTTGTAGACGTGAACGAAGAAGGTACGGAAGCCGCCGCCGCCACCTCGGTCGGCATTGTCGCGACCTCTATGCCCATGAATGAACCGTTTCAACTGGTGGTCGATCGCCCCTTCTTCTGCACCATCCGCGACAACAAAACGGGAACAGTACTCTTCATGGGCACGATCGTCGATCCCCAATAGTCCTGCTCTCCGCGTCCTCCGCGCCTCAGTAGGACAGCCTAAGATGGTAGAAGGAACCGCAGAGATAGAGAGCGCAGAGATTTTGGACATCGACTCAACATTGCAACAATTTGCCCGCTTCGGTGTGAGGTTAGGGCTTGAATCGATTCAAGAGCTTCTAGCCGTGCTGGGCAATCCTCAGGAGCAAGTGCCGATCGTTCATGTGGCAGGCAGCAACGGCAAAGGCTCTGTCTGTGCATACCTTTCTGCGGTGCTGACGGAGGCAGGCTATCGCGTGGGGCGCTATACCTCACCCCATCTGGTGCGTTGGGAAGAGCGTATTGGCATCAACGAACAGCCGATCGCGACGCAGGCTTTAGAGACGGTACTCCAGCAAGTCATTACTGCTAGCCAAGCTCTTGATCCATCCCCCACTCAGTTTGAAGTTTTTACGGCTGCCGCATGGCTCTACTTCGCACAGCAGCATGTTGATATCGCGGTCATCGAAGTGGGGCTGGGCGGACGGTTGGATGCGACGAATGTGTGCGATCGTCCTCTTGTCAGCATCATTACCTCCATCAGCCGTGAACACTGGCAGCGTTTGGGACCGACTCTGGCCGATATTGCCTGGGAAAAAGCAGGCATCCTGAAACCCAATTGTCCCGCTGTAATCGGTCAACTGCCCCCAGAAGCCGCTACAGTCATCCATCGCCGTCTGGTTGAACTCAACTGTCCTGCTTTCTATCCTTTACCTGCAAAGGATTTAGGCAACGGTTGGGCAGAATATCACGGCGTTGAAGAATACGATATGCAGCCAGAATCACCGGATCTTGAAGCGGAGGATGTCATTGTCCTCAAAGTGCTTAAGTATCGATCGCCCCTGCTAGGTGATATTCAACGCCACAACGCCGCCCTCGCGATCGCGGCTCTGCAACTGCTGCGCCAGCAAGGATGGCAGCTATCGGACGCGACGATCGTGAACGGCATCGCCAAAACGAAATGGGCCGGCCGACTGCAATGGTTCAACTGGCAGGGACACGATATTCTGATTGATGGTGCCCACAATCCTGCCAGCGCGGAAGTCTTGCGCCAGTTTGTGGATAGCCCTGCGATCGATCACAACCGCAGCACTTCGATTCACTGGGTGATGGGTATGCTCTCAACCAAAGATCATGCTGATGTGTTCAAGGCTCTGCTGAAAGCGGGCGATCGGCTCTACCTCGTGCCCGTCCCCGACCACAGCACGGCTGCCCCGGAAGAACTCGCTGCCTTAGCCTACGAGGTTTGCCCTGCCTTAGCAACCTGCCAAACCTATCCCGATGTGCTTCCTGCCTTAGAAGCCGCAACCAATCACTCTTCGATTAATGAATCAGGCACAGCAGAAATGAAGCCTCAAACAGAGGCTACCCTCACAGTTTTGTGCGGCTCCCTTTACCTGATTGGGCATTTCTTTCAGGCTGTAGAAGCCGCACTGTAGCTTATCGCGGCACGCAAGGTTGGTCAGGACGTGCCGTTACGAGTAGAGCTCTGAATCAATGGAATTCTGCCTTCCGCCTTCTGCCCTCTGCCCTCTGCCTCCTGCCTTCTACAGATTACGCAAAAAACTCTTCAGCCGGAGCGTGAATGCCTTCTTTGATCAGCGTGTCGCGGTCTTTGACGGGTGACCAACCAAGCTGACGTTCTGCCTTGGAAGAATCAAATACAGCAGCAAAGCTGCGACCTTCCCAGTCGGCGTAGCTGGGGAACGCGGCATTGGGGTCACGCCCAAGTTTCTTCACAGCCCACTTGACCAACGACTCTGAGTAGTTGCGCCAGCTTGAGGTTGGGATGCGTCGAAGCTTCAGCCCTGCCTGTTGCTCAAATTCGTCCAGATAGTCATTGGCGGTCACTTGAGGTTCACTGGTCAGGTTAAAGGACTCGCCTTCAATGCCAGGAACCGCGATCGCCCGTGCCATTGCATCCGCCACATCATCCACCAGCACGATCGGCAGTTTACTACTCCCATCGCCCCACAGACGGCAGACAGAGTTATACGGCCAGGCGGCAATGCCCCAGTGATAAGGATTGCCACCCCGACCGAGAACCACACCAGGCCGGAAGATCACGACAGGCAGACCCTTTTCGCGCTGAAGCTGGAGCAAGATACGTTCGTTTTCAACCTTCGATCGTGGGTAGGGCGCAACTCGCAGCATGCCCTCGTGCGGTTTCGTTTCTTCAGTAATCGTCCCGGCACCGCTGCCTGCATAGTAAATGGCGATCGACGACGCATAGAACAACCGCTTCACACCGTGTTCCAAACAGAGTTCTGCGACCTTGCGAGTCGGTTCCACATCGGTCTTGAGGTAGTCTGCCCAGGTTTTGCCATTGCCGCGTGCCAGATGATAAACATATTCGATGCCTTCCAACGCCGCACTGACTGCATTCGCATCGGCAAAATCACCTTTTGCCAGTTCAACCCCCAGACTGCGGAGTGCTGGTGAGCAGTTGTTGGGGTCACGGGCCAGAATGCGCACCCCATGACCGTCCTGCCGCAAGCGTTTTACCAGCGCCTGACCGATGAAGCCTGTGCCACCAATCACCAGCACATTGGACTTTGGTAGGTCTTCTACAGCAGGCTGATTCAACGTCAAGGCATCGGTCTTTGGCTCTGGTAAGTGCGTTTCGCGGGCAACCCATTCAGCCAGAGCGATCGCGCCTTCTCCCAGGGATGGGTCAATCCGCTCATCTAACTTGCTACGACGGGTGGTGTAGAAGCTTTCGACCGTTCGCGCAATGCTATAAGAGAACGGTGCAGACACTTTAGAAAGCCCAGCTTTGGCGAGAACCGCGTTCGTTAGCGTGCTAGCCGCTTGCAGGAAGGATTCGCGGGCAGTCGTGGCAACGGTAGCAAAGCGATCGACGTCCAGTAGATAGGGCGTGTGTTCCTGGCAGGTGTAGGTATTGTTCTCAAAGTCCACATGAGCCACCGCATTGGTGCCGCGCACATGGATGTAGTGTTCTGGATAACCGTCGATGAACGAGAACCGAATGCGAATGCTGGTATTGCCCTTCCAGCCGCGAATTTCCCAGCGACGGTAAAACTCTAGACCGCGCGGCAGGTCGATGCGATCGTTTACGTCCACTGAGAGCGAATCGGGTTGCCCGATCAGGTGAACCAGATGGGTAAACGAGTGGGGCGCGACCTCAAACAAGATGTTCTTAGGTGTCTGAAGCATCCATGCGCCGTAAGGCCCGCCTGTAAGCTGCCCCAGTTCCTTGTTCCAGACAATATCAATTTGATCCACGCGTCCCAACCGCCCACTGCGCAGATCAGTAACGAGTTTTTCGTACACCGGAAAGTAAAGGAAGTTGTGGCTCACGCCGATCGTCTGTCCAATGGTTTTGGCACGACGACGGAGTTCTTGACAGTCGCTCACCCGATGGCACAAAGGCTTCTCAATAAAGGCATCGACACCAGCTTCAACCACCTGGCAACCCGTGGCAAAGTGCACATGGGGCGGTGTGAGAATATGCACCACATCCAGATGCTCTTTAGACAGCATCTCACCCAGGTCGGAATAAACAGTTGAAATGCCCTTTGACTGTGCAAACTGCTCTGCTAACCGCTTGTTCAAGTCACAGATCGCACGCACCTCAATGTTGGGTAGAAGCCGCAGTGCTGCGAGGTGATAATCAGAAATGTAGCCTGCCCCAAGCAGCGCGACGGCGACGGGTTTGCTTTGTCCGTTATTAACTGCCATTGGCTATCTCCCTGTGATTTGAACGGTATTGGCAACAGGCGTTTGAGCGCCTTTATATTCAATGATTTTGTGTTGTCGGTTGAGCAAACGATCGCTCGTAAACTTGATGACTCCGAATGCTTCTGGAAACACAGACGCACCGCAGGACAAGCCCCAGGGAATGCTTTCCTCCCAGGAAAAGCCCCGTTTGTGGGTACCCAGAATGGTTCGTAATGCCGTCAATGGATAGCGTCCGAAGGCGAGGAGTGAAAGCCCAAGGGTAAAGGGTGCAAGGACGATCGCGCCTACGGGTACTACCACGCCCCACAGCCAAGTACGTCGGATCTCTCTGACAAACTTGCGTTCCGGTAGCGCCCCATGCAGGCTAGAAACCTGGGCATAAGCATAGCCACAGCGTTTCGCCCGTTGCCACCATTGCGAGAGCTGATGGATATTGGCATCGTGCAGGGTGCTGTTGTGGTCGATCCGGAGAATAGAGCCGTTTGCCTGTCGCAGTCGCACGCTGAGTTCATCATCTTCAGCCGCGATCACGCTGTTGCCGTAGCCACCCACAGCTGCAAAAGCACTGGCACGAATCATGACATCGCCACCAAAATGCATCGTTTCCCCGACGGCACCCATCCGCCATTCGACATCACAAATCCGGTTATAGGGGCTGCGATCGGGGTAGCGTTCACGTCGCCAACCGCATACAGCAACAACCGTAGGGTTTGCATCCAGTGCCACTGTCGCTGCTTCCAGCCAGCCTGACACGACTTCGCAATCCCCGTCGATAAACTGGACATACTCAACATCAGGGTATTCTTCGCGCAGGCGATCGAACCCAGCATTACGGGCACGTGCCGCTGTGAAGGGAATCGACAAATCCAGATTCACCACGCTAACACCACGATCGCGGGCCGCTTCGCAACTTCCATCCGTGGAGCCAGAATCCACATAGACAACGGGACGAGAGCCATCCACAACGGAAGCCAAACTACGCAGTAGTCGATCGCCCTCGTTGCGGCCAATGACCACGACTCCAACCTTGTGTGAGCTAGTCACGCACCCTCCCTCTCAACACCATTTGCCATTGCAGAACCTTTTCATCGTGCGATTGTTCCATCCGGTAAGAATCGGTCTAGACTCCCCTTCCGGCGAAGGAATTAAGCGTAGAGTGCCCAAAAACTCGGTTGTGTTCATCTCAAATGGATAAAGCAACCACTTGTTCCTGTGCTGCCTTCCAGTACAACATAGAAGCGAATGGGGTTAAAGCCAAAGCCGATGCTGGAACGCAAAATTATCAGTACACACCGAGTTTATGAAGCAATGGTTAAGAATGGCGGGCAGGGGGCAGAAGGCAGAAGGCAGAAGGGAAAGGATGCAGGCTAAAAAGTTGACTGCTGATAGCCAACCGCTTGTAGCTCAATCAACTCAAAACTCAAAACTCTCAGGCTGACCACTAATGGCTGATAGCCAAACGCTAAACTGATTAATTCATCGTGGCTGACTCTGGTTCAGGGGCTTCCTGGGCAGGGTGAAAGTAGTCGTAAATTTGCTGCGCCAGGCGCGGGCCAATACCCGGAACGGTCGCGATCTGGCTGGGGCTGGCTTCACGCAGGTAGTCGATCGACCGGAAGGTAGCAAGGAGTTGCTTTTGGCGATGGTGTCCCAGACCGGGAATTTCGTCGAGGCGCGATCGTCGCATGCGATCGCTGCGCTGTTGACGATGAAAGCTAACAGCAAAGCGATGGGCCTCGTCCCGCAAGCGACGCAATACCTGCACTCCGGGCTGCTCTGCATCGGTTTTCAACGGCAAGGATTCTCCAGGCAAGAAAATCTCTTCTCGCTGCTTGGCAAGGCTGACGACTTTGACATCGTCAAGCAAATTCATCTCGCGCAGTACGGCGACTACGGCTGAGAGTTGCCCTTTACCACCGTCAATCATGACTAAGTCAGGGAAATCAGCCGTTGCAGACACATGACGACTCAGCACAGAATCGGTTTCTGCTTTCACCAGTTCACCCTTTTCTTTCATCGCGGCATACTTTCGGAAGCGACGACCAATCACTTCTGCCATGCTGGCAAAATCATCAGAGTGCCCAGAAGTTACGGTTGGGTTTTTGATTTTGTAGTGGCGGTAGTGCTGTTTAGCGGGTAGCCCATCGATGAAAACGACCTGAGACGCAACCGCATCGGAGCCCTGGATATGAGAAATGTCGTACCCTTCGATGCGGCGAGGCAGTTCGGGCATATCAAGGATTTCGGCAAGGTCAAGCATGGCCTGAGCGTTACGATCGGCAAACCGCTGTGTCCGTGCCAACTCATATTCGGCATTGCGCTCCACCATTTCGATCATCTCGGCTTTTGTCTGACGTTGCGGCATGACGATCGTGACCTTCCGCCCCTTAGCCTCTGTCAGAAACTCCGCCAGCATTTCGCCTTCGGGCAATTCGTGCTGCACCATAATCTCAGCGGGAATCTCAACCGCATCGACCGTTTGGTAATGCTCTTCCAGCACGCGCTGCAAAATTTCTCCCGGTGAACCCGATTGGGCATCGGCAACAAAGCCTAAGCGTCCGACCAAACGACCCGCACGAATTTGGAAGAGTTGCACGCAGGCATGCTGATCATCGGCAGCCAGCGCGATCGCATCGCGTGAAATGGTGTCATCCGCCATCGACACCTTCTGATCAGCACCCAGCAACTTCAAACCTGCAATCTGGTCACGAATCTTGGCAGCTTGCTCGAAGTTCAGTGACTCCGCCGCCTTTTCCATTTGAGCGGTGAGAATGTCGGTTAGCTCGCGCGATCGCCCCTGGAAGATCATCGCGACCTTCTGCACAATTTTGTGATAATCCTCTGGCGTAATCAACGCCTGACACACACCAGGACAGCGGCCAATATCGTAATTCAGACACGGACGATCCTTGAATAGCGGTTGAGGACGTTGCCGCAGGGGAAAAATCCGCTTCACCAGGTGCAGCGTTTGCCGTAGCAGTCCCGTATCGACATAAGGGCCGTAATAGCGGTCTTTTCTCTCTTTGCTCACTCGCCGCTTGCGCGTGATAAAGATGCGCGGATAGGCTTCTGACCAGGTAATGCAGAGGTAGGGATACTTCTTGTCGTCCTTTAGCAGCACGTTGAAGTGGGGTTGGTGCTGCTTGACCAGATTCGCTTCCAGCGCCAGAGCTTCCGCTTCCGTATCCGTAACGATGAACTCAATCTCCGCGACTTGCTTGACCATCAACGCAATGCGGGGGCTCAGTCCTTGATTATCCCGAAAATAAGAGCGGACGCGCGATCGCAGCTTTTTGGACTTCCCAATATAGAGAATTTGATCATTCGCATCCCGCATGTAGTATACCCCCGGTTCCGGTGGAATCTCCTTGAGGCGACGTTCCAAACGGTCTGGGTCTTTAACCAGTGTTAACGCTTTTGCTGTGGTCACAAACAACGACGTGTGTAGGGCTTCATCTCAATTTTAAACGAATCTATGGAGACTTCAAACATTGCTAGAGACGCAAACATCCGTAATCGTTAAGATCGTTGTGTAACTAATTAAACATTCGCACACTGATACAGTCAGCTTTGTCTTATGACGCTTGAAGAGTTTGAATCCCAGACCCGTGAAGAACTAGAGCAAACCCTCAACCAGTTGCAGTCTGCTACGCTGCTCATCGCTGAGCTCACGGCCCAGATCTCGCAGACCGGTAGAACCGTGCAGTCTCTCAGCCAAAACATTGAAACGTTTGTCGCGCAACAACGCAGCCAGTAGCCTTTAGGTGTGCAGTTGCTTGTAAAAGCCCCGGCTTGGATTCAATCGCGGTATAGGCGCAACTGTGATGATGGTCATCCAGCAGAGCGAAGGCGAGATCCAGGCAATCTCGCCATGATCGTGACCAAGCCTGAATCATCGAAAATCTGGATCGTCGAAAACCGGGATCGTTGAAAACCTGGATGGGTAGAGAGTTTCCTACTGGAGCGTGAGGGCTTTTAGCTCCTCATGAATGGCCTGTTGAATTTGGGGTAGCATCACAGGCTTGACTAAATACTGACGAGCGCCCAGGCTCAAGGCTCGCTCTCGATCAGTCTGAAAAGCAAACGCTGAGATCACGATAATGGGCGTTGCTGACCACTCTGCCGTTCTCTGTGCTTGTTCTAACACTGTAAAGCCATCCACATCTGGTAACTTTAGGTCGAGCAGCACCAGATGAGGGCAAAACAACGCCATTTCTCGTGCAAACGTAGAACCGCTAGAAAGAGCGTGAATGGAATAACCGCAGTGCTTCAAAAAGTCAGTCATCAATTGACGACTGATGTCATTGTCCTCAACCAGTAAGATGCGAATAGTAGCGTCCAAGTTGGATATAGGAGCAGCGAGTGTTGTTTGCATAGCACCTTGTTGCGCTTGGCCAACCAATTCCCTCTTTAAATCTGAGACGATGCAATTGGAGTCATGAGCACTCGCAAAGTCATCCAGGTAAAGCTGCAATTGGTTTGTGGGATCGATTGTCAGGAACTCGATTGCATGGCTCAATAAGAGGATGCAGACTGATGACGATACATTGCCTCAATGGCAGTGTCAACGATCAAGATCACTCAGTAGTTCTAACGTCAATTTTGTATTAATCGTAACTTGCTTTTGGGCGAGTGGCCTCAGTAGATGTGGACGTTTGTCGGCGTAGCGTAGGCGCGGACTACAGAGTTTTAGCTCCACCAACATACTGTCGTGAACAACAAAAACGGAGGCCGTAAGCAACAAAAACAAGCTACACCGTCGCAAGTTCTGGTAGCGCCCCTTGCATTCGACCGAGCCAGTTCAGCAAACTATCAAGCTGCTGTTCAGCTTTGAGCGCACCTAAGCCTCGGACGGTCACCTTTCCGGGTGTATACACAAAACGCGAGTGTAGATGATCTGGCAGGTTGGCTTTCAGTAGGTTCCAGGCAGGCTCTGCCATCGGTGTTTCAAGCGCAATGTGCTGGGTGCCATCGGGCTTGATGCGCGAGAAGCCGAGTTTTTTAGCAATTTGCTTCAGCTCGACAATCCGCATTAACTGAAGTGCGGCGGCAGGAATCGCACCGTAGCGATCGCTCCAATCTGCGGCAATTTGCGTGAGTTCCTGCTTGCTGCTGGCAGAAGCGACGGCACGATACGCACTCATCTTCTGATCCAGGTCAGGGATGTAATCGGCCGGAATAAAGGCTGTCAGGTTGAGGTCGATTTGAGTATCGTCGACTTGAGGAATTTCTTGACCACGAATTTCACCGATCGCTTCTTCTAGCATTTCAATGTAGAGGTCGAAGCCGATTGCATCCAGTTGCCCCGATTGTTCCGCACCGAGCAGGTTGCCCACGCCGCGGATTTCCATGTCACGCACTGCTAGTTGATAGCCCGAACCCAACTGGGCAAATTCCTGAATGGCTCGTAGGCGTTGGCGTGCCGTATCTGTAAGTTGGCTTTGTTTAGGGTAAAACAGCCAGGCATGCGCCTGAATGCCCGCTCGTCCTACCCGTCCCCGCAACTGGTAAAGCTGCGACAACCCAAAGCGCTGTGCATCCTCAATCAGAATGGTGTTCACACGGGGAATGTCTAACCCTGATTCAATAATGGTGGTACAGAGGAGGATATCCGCATCGCCTTCGCTAAAGGTCAGCATGGTGGTTTCCAGTTCCGCTTCGGGCATTTGTCCGTGGGCGATCGCGATCCGAATGCCCGGTATCATTTCACGAATGCGTGTGCCAATTTCTTCGATGCCTTCCACACGCGGCACGACATAGAAGATCTGCCCACCACGATCGAGCTCCTGTCGTATGGCAGTTCGCACCACTTCCGGGTCGTAGGGCGACAAATGAGTTTTGATGGGACGACGCGACGGGGGAGGAGTGGTGATGAGGCTCATCTCGCGTACACCCGAAAGCGCCATGTAGAGAGTCCGTGGAATGGGCGTCGCGCTGAGCGTAAGAACATCCACCTGCGTTCTCAGAGATTTGATTTTTTCCTTCTGGTTGACCCCAAACCGCTGCTCTTCATCCACCACCAGCAGCCCTAAATCCTTGGGCTGCACGTCCTTACTGAGCAACTGATGGGTGCCGACGACGATATCCAGTTCTCCTGTTTTAAGACGCTGAATGATGTCTTTGCGCTCTTGGGGAGTCCGAAAGCGATTAAGCAAGCCGATTTGAATGGGGTAGGGCGCAAACCGTTCCTTCAAGGTGTGATAGTGCTGCTGGGTCAAAATGGTGGTTGGCGCGAGCATTGCCACTTGTTTACCAGCCGTCACCGCTTTGAAAATGGCGCGAATGGCAACTTCCGTTTTGCCAAAGCCGACATCCCCACAGACGAGCCGATCCATTGGACGATCGCTCTGCATATCCTGCTTTACATCCTGCGTCGCCTTCAGTTGGTCAGGCGTTGGCTGATAGGGGAAGGATTCTTCCATCTCCTCTTGCCAGGGCATATCAGGAGGATAGGTAAAGCCCGTTTGCTGCGCCCGTTGAGCATAAAGCTGGAGCAAGTCCACTGCCACTTTTTTGATCGCTTTGCGAACTTTGCTCTTGGTACGCTCCCAGGCTTTGCTGGACATTTTGTTGAGTTCGGGGACAGTATCCCCTGCACCCCGAAAGCGAGACAGCGAACTGAGTTGATCTGCTGCGACTCGTAACAAACCATCCGCATACTGCAACACCAAATACTCACGGGTTTCGTGGTTCAGCGTCAGGCTTTCGAGCTTGAGAAACCGCCCCACACCATGATTTTTATGCACCACGTAGTCGCCCGGACGCAGCTTGTTAGGATCAACTTGCTTGGAGGCGGCGCGACGACGTTTGCGGACATAGCTAGGTGTGGCGAGAGAGTGCTGCCCAAAAAACTCTCGATCGGTCACCACGACCAACCGGAACGTCGGCAAAATGAAGCCTTCGAGTTCCGCCAAGCCAGAATACTTCACCGCAACGGGAACGTGCTGCACCTGAAGCTTGTCGATCGCCAGGTAATCGCGCGGATTGGGAATAAACTGTGCTGGGCAGTCGTGTTCTTGCAGCAGCGACACCGATCGCGACGGTTGCGCTGACACCAGCCAGATCGAAAAGCCCCGATCGCGCTCATCTCGCAAGGTTTCTGCCAGGCGACCAAATTGATGGGGAATCGCCGGGACCGATCGACTCGCTAAATTAATCGGTGCCGGTCCCTTATCCTGAGCCGTACGAACTTTTGGCTCTTCTGCTAGTTCTGATAAGTAGAGTCGATCGAACAACTCCACTTCTGCTAAGGATTCTGCAAACCGCCGATGAATCCGTGGCAGTTCCCTTCTGCCTTCTGCCTTCTGCCTCCTGCCTTCCTCGTACTGCTCTTCTGCATGTTCAAACCAACGATCACCATGCGCTTCCGCTTGCTCTGGTTCGTCGATCGCGATCAGCGTGTTTTCAGGTAAATAATCCAGCAGGGAAGCGGGCTTATCGAAGGCAATGCCCAGAAACCGACGTGAGCCTTCTAGCGCTTGCCCCTGGTCAAATTTCTCCTGGTCTTCGTCAGACAGAAAGGCCTTCACCGTCTCGGCTTTACTACCCGTCAGCGCAGCTCGAATGATGGGCGCAAAATTGGTCGGCGTGAGCACAACTTGCTCAATGCGATCGAGCGATCGTTGCGTCGCTGGGTCAAACTCCCGAATCTGATCCAATTCATCCCCAAACAGCTCCAAACGCACAGGTAATTCAGAGGCGACGGGAAACACGTCGATAATGTCACCCCGACGACTCCACTGGCCCTCAGTTTCCACTAAGGGAACGCGATCGTACCCCAACCGCGCGAGTTCATGCCCCAACGTCTCCACATCTAGTTCTGTGCCCCGTTTCAGCGTAAGGCAGTAGGGTTTAAGCGCAGAAACTGGGGGAAGGTGGGGTTGGAGGGCACGTTCGGTGGTGACGATCGCGAGAGAAGGGTGGGGGGTGTAGGGGGTGGGTGGGGGGCTAAGAGTTTTACTAGCGTTAGCGGCGATCGGCACTCTTGCATTCTGAATTGCCCCCTCTGCCTCCCTAGCTTCCTCCGCTTCTCCTGCTCCCGTTTTTGCTTGACTTCTGCCTTCTGCCTCCTGACTCCTTACCAAGTCTGCCAACACCTGTAACTGCCCCCAAACCATCTCCGACTCTGGGTCAAAGGGCTCATAAGGTGACGATTCGGAGGTGGGGTAAAAGTGAACAGTTTGCCAACCCATTGCTTCCAGTTGGGCAGTCCAACGTCCGGCCTCTTCCAGCGTGGCGGTCACAACTAGTAAGTTCCGGGACTGTACCTGCGCCAGGGCAGAACTGACGAGTCCTTTAGGCAATCGTGCTAAGCCGTTTAACTTCAGATATTGGTGCTGCTGAAGTTTGGCTAGGAGTTCGGTTGTGAGGGGCGATCGCCCCAGTGCACGAGTAATGGAAGAAAACGCCATGTTGAAACCGCGAAGCCTGTTGGGAAGAGTTACCTATCTTCATAATAGAGAACTTCTTGCGTGGCTTCAGGTTTAAGTGCAGCGATCGACAATCACATCCATCTATCGCGTACCGTAATGTACCTCTGCCCCACCTGTCAGTGCATCGATCGCCATTGCATCCCGATACATTGCCAATATCACCGCATCTCTTGAGAAGCGATCGCTTCACGGTCGCATTGCAGAGCGATCGCCTCCAGCCTCAACCCAGCAGTGAGCTGATTCTGGAGTGCGAGTATCGCAAGTAACCGCTTCGGCACTAACTTGTGGAATATTGGTGGGATAAGTAGATCAGCATCCCGGAACAACCTATGACGAACCCAGAAGCGTATCGCGTTGAGAAAGATTCGATGGGCGATCGGCAGATTCCCGATACTGCGTATTACGGCATTCAAACGCTACGGGCGATCGAGAACTTTCCCATTAGTGGCTTAAAGCCCTTGCCGACCTATGTGGATGCCTGTGTGCTGATCAAAAAAGCCACCGCGATCGCCAATGGGGAACTCAACTGCATCACGCCGGAAATTAGTCAGGCGATCGTGCAGGCAGCGGATGAAGTGCTGAATGGGAAGCTGCGTGAGCAGTTTGTGGTGGATGTGTATCAGGCAGGCGCAGGCACCTCGCACCACATGAACGTGAATGAAGTGCTGGCAAATCGGGCGCTGGAAATTTTGGGCGATGTGAAGGGCAACTACAAGCGGCTGAATCCCAACGACCATGTGAACTACGGACAATCCACAAATGACGTGATTCCGACTGCAATTCGCATTGGGGGACTGCTGGCGTTGGAGCGATCACTGTATCCGGCATTGGCAAGCGCGATCGCGGCCCTAGAAGCCAAAGCACAGGAGTTTCAGAATGTAATTCGATCGGGCCGAACCCATTTACAAGACGCGGTGCCTGTACGACTGGGTGATAACTTCCGTGCCTGGGCACAAATTTTGAGCGAACATTTGCTTCGCATCGAAACAGCATCCAAGGATCTGATGATTCTCGGCTTAGGGGGGAGTGCGGCAGGGACAGGACTCAACACCCATCCCCAGTACCGCTTTCGCGTGGCAGAGATTCTGTCGGATTTGATTGATCAACCGCTGCGGCCTGCGCCGCATTTGATGGCAGCGATGCAAAGCATGGCTCCGTTTGTCAACGTCTCCGGTTCTCTCCGTAACCTGGCGCAAGATTGCGTCAAAATCTCCCACGATCTGCGTCTGCTGGATTCTGGCCCCAAAACAGGCTTCAAAGAAATTCAACTGCCCCCTGTGCAACCTGGTTCATCCATCATGCCTGGGAAGTACAACCCCGTGATGGCGGAGATGACTTCACAGGTGTGCTTTCAGGTGATGGGCTACGACACCGCGATCGCCTTTGCCGCCCAGGCCGGACAGCTGGAACTCAACGTGATGATGCCTCTCATCGCCTATAACCTGATCCATAGCATTGAAATTCTGGGTAAGACGATCGCCGCACTCGCCGAGAAAGGCATCAAAGGGATCACGGCTAACCGCGATCGCTGCCTTGCCTATGCTGAGGGCAGTCTAGCGTTAGTGACCGCGCTCAATACGCACATTGGCTACCTCAACGCTGCTGCCGTGGCGAAAGAATCCCTTGAAACAGGCAAGTCACTGCGTGAAATCGTACTAGAGCGTCAACTAATGAGCGCTGAGACGTTGGCAAGCGTGCTGAACTTAGAGCAGATGAGCCAGCTTCCAGAGAGTTAACGGTAGATCCTAGGGCGCGTCATCAATTAAGCCCCAAAACCTTTGTCATCAGCAGTTTCGCGCCCGTTCCAACCCATGAAGCTAGGGGCTGAAACCCTTGCTAGAAGTAAGGGGTAATCGTAATTGATGACAGCCCCTAATGTTTACGATCGTGGATTAAATAAAATCGACAAATTGTTTACGCGTAGGGGCGAACGGCCGTTCGCCTCTCTAAGAAATACCAATGTGATTAAATTCTTGTTCCTTAGCAAGCGGTGGCGACGCTTAACAAGCTGTGGCGATAGAGGTAAGCTTCGACTGCCTTCACCACACCCCATACCCTCATCCCCTACACCCTATACCCGTCTTTACAGAGCTCTAGCCGACCTACGCAGTAGCTACTGTAAGAGCAGCACGAGGCGGGGAAAAGGCTATTTGAGGGCTCGGAGCCCCTGAATTAGAACCAAACTTGCAAAACTCAACGTTCAAAATGCTGAACTTTCGAGCGTGGTCAGTACAATGCTAGTTATGCCGTTCGTAAATAGCTTTTATCAATGAGCGGCAACCAGTCAGCCAACCGCAGTTTTCTGAAGTTGGAAACCCAGATTCGCCATTGTGGGTGGTGTACCAAGTGGGCAAGGTAAGGCAAACTCTTCAAAGAGGGCGTTTAGAACGACTGGGATGACAACCTCATGGTCTTGACTGAAACGATGGTATTGGCTGAAGTACTAGCAACCGAGTGGCGATCGCGGTTAGAAGCAGATATTCCCAATCATCCTACGGCAACGCGGGAAAGTATCGTGCGTTGGCTTATTGGCGACAATCCGTCCCGCTTTGATGACCTATCCCCCACAGCACGGCAGGTAGCAGAGCAGGCGATGGACTATCGGTATCGGATTTTGCGTCAGCGCTATCTCGATTGTGGTCCCGAGCGCGCTTATAAAAGCTTGATCCAGCGCCTCAGCAGCCTTTTTCTCATTCGCAATAAGATTCGGACGTGGATTGCACTCTCGCGCGATCGTCAGCGTACGGTTGTCGATGTGCTGCAAGAAGTGATTCAAGAACTGCTGCAAACGGATAGCTACATGCAGCAGCAAATTCTTTGGATCTCTCAATGCACGCAAAACGCCCGCCTGCGAAATGCGTTGCTCCTGGCAAGTACAGAAGAATACTGCCTGCGTCCCATTCGCAATCAGCCATTGCTCTCCTACCGCTTTGTGAACTACTTGCGTCGTTCGCAGCGAGGTGGCATGACGCAGGTTCCGGCTCAAGAGTTTATCCGCCTCGTTTCCGAAGAAATCACACCCGATGAAGCAGAAGGCTCGGTGAGTCTGCTCGATTCTCAGGCCGTTTCGCAATACCAGGATGCCCAGGCAGCCGAGGAGCAGCAAGAGCTACGCGCCGCTGTTTGCCAACGCTTTGAAGCCTACCTTGCCGATAAGCTTGGACCAACAGCCGCTGAATGGTTGCGGCTCTACCTCCAGGGACGTTCCCAGGAAGCGATCGCCGAAGCGCTAGACATGCCCGTGAGGCAGGTGTACCGTCTCCGTGAAAAGATTAACTATCACGCCGTTCGGGTTTTTGCGTCTAAAAGTCAGCAAGAGTTGGTGGTTGCCTGGTTAGGTAACGCTTCAGAGCAGCAAAACTAGACTGAGCCGTTTGCCTTGCTTCGAGCTTGAAATGCGTCACTGTTTTGAGAATCGCGGCCTCCAGATAGCGCGTTGAAGAAGCGCGAGTTTAAAGGTTTGGCAACGATCAAATAGCCCAGCCAGAAAACACTCTCTTAACCAGAAAATGCTACACAATGAGGGTAGAAGTGAAGGTTTGGTTTAGAAGATGAGCCTGACTATGAAGTAAGCGACCAGATTGAGTGCTTGTTTGCTTTCTGCCATAAGCTAGATTTGATGTATGACATCGTCTCAGCGGGACTTCAGACCTGTGCTGCTTGTTTCTTGCTCTTCACATCAGCGATCGACAAACACAGGCTCCTAATCCGCCAGAGATCGCTTTTCAGGTTAATGCGTGCATCTTCATTGCGTTCGTCGTCAATTCCGTTTCGTTAGAAAATGCCTGCGACCCTAGCCCCAGGTTATTAGCAAGACCGTCAACCGCACAACAGGTGTCGAGTCTTTGGGAACCATGGGGCGATCACCGATCCAATACATCATTTCAAAACACTCCTATGGTGTCTTTACCAGGCGATCAAATTGAAGTAGAGACAGCAGCCTCCAACGACCTGGTGGCTCTAGCAAAGCCCAAAGCCGATTGGACGACTCAGCTTGATACCGAGCAGGTATTCCGCCTGATTGATAGTATCCTGCCGTTTGAGGCGTGCCTTTATCATCAACTGCTGCCACTTTCCCTGGAAGGTAGCCGCCTGAAACTGGGCATGGTCAATCTGGACGACGCGGCGGCGTTGGATTACGTCCGTCGTATTTTGGCGTATATGAACTGTTCCCTTGTGCCGCAGACCCTGGCAACCGATGTGCACCATGCCGCACTCTCTGCCTACCTGAGCTATACGGGGAATCAAGGCAAACCCAATCGTCCCAAAACGACGGCCCAGGCGATCGCGCAGCAGACTGTGCAACGACTGACCGCGCAAGAGGCTACTAAAAATGGCACGCCCAAGGTAACGGAGCCAAACGGTGGGGAAAAGGAGCCAGATCATCTCGATCAAAACTCCCACCCAACTCTCCTTGTAGACAGTCCAGAAGATCTCAACTTCTACGATGTAGACATCACCACCCCTCAAGCGCCACCCCCGGTCGTCTCACCGCCGCCTGCTGTCTCAGATGATGTGGTAATGGTAGGGTCGCCAGCCACTTCTGAGCTGGCCACACACCTGCCCAACGACGCCGATCGTCTGCGTGAAACGTTTATTCTCAAAACAGACCGATCGCCAACAACCGTCAAGCCACCAGAAGCCCCCGTACCTGGGGACTCTCTACCCATTTTGCCTGTAGAACCCAAGCATCTTACAGAGCCTGTGACTGCATTGGCGAACCTGCCGCCCTCTGAACTGCTAGTAGAACTATTAGGACGCTTACTGGTTGGCGGCATTGGGCGCTTATACTTTGAACGTCAAGCGCAGCATGGTCGCATTCTCTGGAGCCAGAATGGCGTTTTGCAATCCGTTTTAGAAGCCTTGCCGCTGGACGTAATTCAAGGCGTAGTCAACGAACTCAAGCTGTTGACTCATCTACCGTTAATTCCGGTGCAAAAGCCAAAACAGGTCGAGATTGAGCGGCTGTATCAGAAGCAACGCCTCTTACTGCGTCTGCGCGTGATGCCTGGAGCGCATGGCGAAGAAGCAACGGTTCAGGTGTTGCGGGGAGCCGCGTTGAAGTTTTACCAGCAGCAACAGCTTGCCAGCCTGAGCCGCGATGCGTTGGCGATCGCACAGGAGCTTCAGCAGAAAGTCAGTGAGATCCGCATTCGTACCCGGTTTTACCCACTCCATAGCCCTGACCAGCAGAGCATTCTACCAGCTCTCGACCAGGTGATTCAAAGCGTCGAGCAGCAGCTTGAAGCCCTGAAAGCGCTAAAACGGGCTGAAGCTCCAGATCGCCACGTAGAGTGACGACAATCATGGCGTGACAGCCATGTCTAGCTCATACCGTCATTGCTATACCCTCAATGAGCTTCAGTGAGGCGATCGTCTGTGATCAATGCCACTCAGCAACGGCTTGGGTTGAGTCGATAGCTTACGCCGATAGCTGTACTGACCATACACGTTCACTAAATACGGCATTGCATAAGTAGCGATGGCAGAAAACCAGCGCTCACGGCTCATTTCGCCACGTAAAAGTGCTAAACCGTGATTGATAATAAAGAGCAAAGAACCCACAAAAACAGCGGTCTTTAAACCCGTGGCAATAAATTCTGGGTCAAACAGACTGAGAATGTAACCTCTTGCCATCCGCATCAAGGTGTCGCTCCAAATGGGTTTAAACGAACTCGCCACGCGCGACCAAAATTACTCGGCCCCCTACAGATACCTGAATCTTAGTGTCTGTTTTGGCTGCTCTTAGTAGCAAGAGCGACGGTCTACCAATTTCATAGCCCTGCTCTACTCGAAGATCGATGGATGGTCTGTCAAAGTAGCGGTGCTCAACCAGATATCCAGCTAAGCAGCCATTGGCGCTACCCGTTGCAGGATCTTCAGGAATCCCTAGTGAATCGGCAAAGACCCGTACACTGAGCTGATTTTCAGGATGATACGTTTCTGGGCAAAAGACCAGTATTTCTTTGGCTTGAGTCTTTTCAATCAAGGCAAAATAGCGATCTTTGTTAACCTTACTTTGCTTCAGCGCTTGATGAGTTTTGAGCGGCACGATGATAAAAGGCACGCCTGTCGAAACATCCTGAATCGGAAAATTGAGATCAATATCGCTGAGGTCGAGATTAAGGACAGGTGCGATCGCCTCGGCTGAAAATGTTTCCCCAAAAACGGGCGATCGCTGTTGCATCCACAGCACATCCGCCAAATTGTCTTTGTAAAGAATACTAACAGGAATCTGACCAACTTTAAGATTAAGCGTAATGGTTTCAACCGCTTGCTGAATGATTTCCTGTTGTAGAATAAACGCCGTTCCCAATGTTGGATGCCCCGCAAACGGTAGCTCTTTCGCAGGCGTAAAAATGCGAACGTCATAGCCACCCGATTGCAGTTCTGACGACAGGATAAACGTCGTTTCTGAATAGTTCATCTCCTTCGCTATCTGCTGCATCTCCTTACTAGAAAGTGATCCAGCGTTTACAACAACCGCTAACTGATTGCCTGCGTATTTTTCTTCGGCAAAGACATCAACAATGTAAAACGTTAAAGGTGACATACAAAAATCCTATTTGCTTTGTAAATACAATGATGGCTAAGCCTTTAATCCTTTGCTTCTAGCATTCCATCGTAGTTCATCATTGAAGCTTGGCTACTGGCTACTAACGACGAATAGGCAACCTTTTCAAGCAACTCATTTCCACATTAGGAAACAGCAAGTCACAGATTGATTAACGCATGATCACCTTGAACCTATGCGTAAAGCACATGACTTCGTTTGAAGACATTGCATAGTGTAGTTAACTTAGAAAAGGAAAGCCCCCTTATGGTTTCTTCTCGCACATCACAAACACAGTTCGATCAGAATGCTTCTAGTGACGAATCTACCGCTTCTAAATTCGTACGTAAACCGAGACCGACCATGATTTGGGTTACGGAGTTTGATGGCGATCGTACCCGTCTTGTTGCTCGGTGGACCACGCAAGACTAGGAACAGACCTCATCCAAGCTGATCTCCAAAACATCCTCCAGAGTCGTCATGCTCGGAGGATTGTTTTATTTGCGAAGTTTTGGCTAAGTTTGCCGTTTTTTTTGCCGCTGCCAGAAGAAAGGAGTAGATGTTGGCTGGTAAGCAAAATGGTCAGGCTAATTGGAATGGGTCTCATTGCTGTTGGAGTAGCGGTAGTGTTAATTAACCCAATGCTGGTGCAGATTTGGCTCGCGGCGATCGCGCTAGGAGTACTATCGCAATGGGTCACGCAGAATTGAGCAAGGCAGAGGGCAGAGGGATGAAGGATGAAGGCTAAAGGATGAGGGATGAAGGCTAAAAAGCTGGCTCCTGACTCCTGACTCCTGGCTTCTCAACTCAAAACTCTCTAGCTTGTCGGCGCAAAGCGCTACTCAAAACTCCCTGGCTGTCGGCTAGCTGCTAAACGGCTATAGACTCCTGTAAAATGGCAGAAATCGCCACAATCTAGAGGAACCAATGGCAGAGACACTTTTCTTTAATGCCCTGCGCGAAGCGATCGACGAAGAAATGGAGCGCGACCCAACCGTTATGGTGATGGGCGAAGATGTGGGGCATTACGGCGGATCTTATAAGGTAACGAAGGATCTGTACAAAAAATATGGTGATCTGCGGTTGCTGGATACTCCGATCGCGGAGAATAGCTTTACTGGAATGGCTGTAGGAGCCGCAATGACAGGGCTACGTCCCATCATTGAAGGCATGAACATGGGCTTTTTGCTGCTGGCGTTTAACCAGATTGCGAACAATGCTGGAATGCTACGCTATACGTCGGGTGGCAACTTCAAGATTCCGATGGTGATTCGCGGCCCTGGTGGTGTAGGTCGGCAGTTGGGTGCAGAGCATTCACAGCGATTGGAAACGTACTTTCAGGCTGTGCCGGGGCTCAAAATTGTGGCGTGTTCTACCCCGTATAACGCCAAAGGTTTGCTCAAGTCTGCCATTCGTGACAACAATCCAGTCCTGTTTTTTGAGCACGTTCTTCTCTACAACTTAAAGGAAGACTTGCCAGAAGGCGAATATTTGCTGCCATTGGATAAGGCGGAAGTGGTGCGATCGGGCGAGGATGTCACGATCATTACCTACTCGCGGATGCGCCATCATGTGATGCAAGCGGTGAAGACCCTGGAGAAGGATGGCTACGATCCCGAAGTGATCGACTTGCTCTCACTGAAACCGTTGGATTTTGACACGATCGGCGCATCGATTCGCAAAACCCATCGCGTCATCATCGTGGAAGAAGCCATGCGGACGGGTGGCATTGCGGCTGAAGTCATCGCGTCGATTAACGATCGCCTCTTTGATGAGCTGGATGCTCCCGTTTTGCGGCTTTCATCTCAGGATATTCCCACCCCTTACAACGGTGGTTTGGAAAATCTGACGATCGTCCAACCCCAGCAAATTGTGGAAGCCGTCCAAAAAATGGTGGCGCTCAAGGTCTAAATTGAACGCTGCAAGGGTAGGTTTAGCAATCTATAGGCTATTGCTGCATTAAGCTCTAATGTGGACTTTGAAATTATTGGCGATATTACCAATATTAAAACGATCGCGGCAGGAAACGGCATCCGCGATCGTGTTCGTTTACAGAAACACTACGGCAAAGGAAGGTGGAGAAAGTTGAAGGGGGTAGCACAAGTACGACTCCCTGACGCTACAATCCGTTTAGCAGAGATTCATTGGTATGAAGCTCATGGCATGGGCAAGAAGGAATTTAAGCTGAAATTGCCTTTTCTGGATTAACGATGAAAGCAGACCAAGATCAAGCCATCCACTTCGCTTTGTGCCTCAACAATGAGGGGTACAAAGCATCGCTAGAAGTTGGAAAACTATACCGCCTTATTGCTGATGAGCAAGCTACAGCACATGGTTTGGTGCGAATCGTGGATGAAAGTGGGGAGGATTATGCTTTCTCAGCGGATCGTTTCTATCCAGTACCATTACCGCAAACGGTGGAAGCAGTTTTACTCACGGCACCTTAGCCTCTTCGAAAAAAGCATATGCTTAACCGTAGGCTGCTAAGGACTTACAGCCATTTTCATTTGCATTTACCCTAGCCCCCAGATCCTATACCCCTTTCACAGGGCTGTGGCTCAACCAATCAATAGCTGCTGTAAGCCTGGCAAATTCAGCCATTAAAAAAGCCTCTCCGAAGAGAGGCATAAGGTGTGAACAGCTTAAAAACGGTGACTAGCCCCCTCTAACCGCAAGCGCACCTGCCAGGGCAGCGGCTCCAGCCGAGACAAGCGCAGTGCCAAACAGCCACCAGGCAGCACTTGCCGCAGCTTTTTGGGTTTCTTTCACCTGCTTTTGTGCCTGGTATTTGACCTCTTCCAGGCGTCGTTGCGCGTCTGCTTGTAGACGTTCTGCCCGACGCAACACGCTGGCACGCGCATCTTCAACCTGATCGATGATGTGGTTGGCTTGTTCTTCCGAAATGTCCTCGCGGGAGCTAAGGACAGCCACCAACGTCTCGCGGTTGAAGCTACCGAGCCGATCGCGCATGGCTTCAAAACCAGCCTGGGGATCGTAGAACATTGTACGAACATCGCGCTTGATGCCGTCGTAGTTCAGTTCAGGGCGATCGAGCGAGTTGAGGTAATCCCGAAGGCGCGCCAGAATGCCGTCAATCACCGACTGAATGCGGCTTTGGATCTTTTGGATCTGAGCCGATATTTGATCGCGTACCGAAAGGACTTGATCAACAATTCGTTCTGCTTCTGCGGTGGAAATATCCTGCCGTTGGGAGAGCAGTGCCACAAGCGTCGATCGATCAACCTGACTCAGACGTTCACCCAGGCTGCTAGCTCCCGCACGAGGATCGTTTAGCAACAGTTGTAGGTCGCGCTTGATGCCATCGGGATTGAGTTCATCCTTATTGGTTTGCAGCAAGTAGCTTTCCACATTGGCCTGGAAGTCTTGCACCCGTTGCTTTGTACGTGATGCCAACCGACGCGGTGTGCGAACGATGCGACGAATCGCTTCCTGCACCTGATCGATGTATTGATTGACCTGCTCTTCGGTGAGGTCTTCCCGTTGGCTGAGCAGTTTGACCAGCGTTTCGCGATCGACCTGAGACAACCGTTGCCGCAACGCGATCGAGCCCTGTTTGGGATCATGCAACAGTGTATTCAAATCCTGTTGAATGCCGTTAGGGTCGAGTTCCGATAGGTTGGTGCGACGTAAATAATCGGCAATCGCTGTTGTCACCTGGTCGTACTGATCCTTCGCTTTGTCTGCCGCAATGCGCGGTGCGTGAATGACATTGTGACGCACATCCTCAAGTTGGCTCACAATGCGATCGGCTTCTTCCGGCGTCATATCCTGGCGTTGTGCCAGCAATTGCACCAGGGTGTCGTGATCGACCTGGCTGAGACGATCGCGCAATGCAGACGTGCCCGCTTGCGGATCATCGAGTAACAGTTGGAAGTCTCGCTTGATCCCTTCAGGGTTCAGCTCTGATTTGTTTGTGTTACGCAGATAGCTCTCAACGCGCTCACGCACAGCCAAAGCCTCAGCCTTCACGCGCTCCTGAGCATCACGCGCAGTGTTCAGCACATTATCGCGAGTACCTTCAAGCTGACTCACAATGCGCTCAGCTTCTTCCGGCGTCATATCCTGCCGTTGGGCAAGAATTGCTACCAGCGTATTCCGGTCAAACTGACTGAGGCGGGATTGCAGGGCATCAAAACCCGCTTCCCGATCGTCCAGCAGAAGCCGAAAATCGCGCTCGATCCCTTCGGGATTGAGTTCTTCCTTGCGGGTCGATCGCAGGTAATTTTCCACGCGACTACGCGCATCTTGCGATTGTTCTTGCGCTGCCGCCGCCATCACCGTGCTCAGCGTTGAAGCCCGAATGACCTCTAGCTGATCGGCAATTTCAGAAATTCTGGCAGGCGGAAGGTCACTCCGTTGGGTCAGTACATCCACAAAGTAAGAGCGGTTCAATTGCTCCAACTGCCGCTGTACCGTCATCGGATCGGCTTCAGGATCGTAAAGCACATCCCGAAACTCAACTTGCAATGTTTCGCGGTTCAGATGCCAGGAGTAGGCATTGAGCAAGTAGTTCTCAACATCGGCTTTGATGGTGTTGAATGGCAAGCCTGGAACCTTCTGAGCCACCTGCTTTGTGGTGTCGCTCAACTTGTCTTTTGCTGTTTGAAGTTGGCCGAGAATTTTCTCAACATTCAAATCAGACAGGTCGCCACGTCCCATGACGGTGCCCATCAGACTGGTAAACCCAAACTGAAGCGCTCGATTCACCAAACTGCTTTCTTCTTTGGGCGCTGATGTCAGTTGCCCGGACTGTACCGACGCACGCTGTTGACGGATTTCTTCTGCAAGGCGATCGATCTTAGCGTTGAGTTCGTTCGAATTCAATGCATCGGGTTGAGCAGATTTCAGATACTCGACCAACTCAGCGGTTGGATCTTTCTTCTGAAACTGATTCACCACCGATTGCCAAACGGATTCAAGCTGACCGATCACTCGCTCAGCGTCCCGACGGGAGAGGTCAGTACGACTGCTCACCAAATTAACGAACGTGTTGCGATCGATGCTTCGCAGCCGATCGGCAATTTCGACCGGAGAGCCAGTGCCTGCAATTTCGCGCAATTCTGGATCGTTGACCAGCTTCTCGAACTCGCTGCGGATTTTAGGCATGTCCAGCCCTGGTGGGCGCAGAGCATCCAGATAATCTTCAATTGACTCGCGGACACTCGTTGGGTCAAGCCCAGAGCCTAGTTCACGGCGAACGGCTGCTGCGGCTGCCTCTGCAGTCGCTACAACCTGATTGTTAACTGCTTTGGCCCCGAGAGCGGCGGTCGCTGTACCAAAGATTGCCTGAAAACCCGATACTGCTGTGTTAACGACTGAACCAGCCAGCGAACCTACAGTCATCGAGCTAAAGAAAACCAGCAGGACGAAGTAAGCACCCCAAATCACAACCCCGACGATCGCACCCAGCGTCGAGCTGGTAATTAAGCTCAGCTTCACGGCCAGCAGACACGCAATAAAGAGCGCCACCGTTACCGTGATTAATGTCCATAAACCCACTGCAAACCCGATCTTTTTGACCGTACCGCCCAGACTTCCCGATTCATGGTGGTCGGAGTCAGAGTCGGAATCGGACGATCGTCCTAAATAGGAAATACCGGCAGCAACGGAAAGATTTGTTAGCAATAGTTGAAGGGCAAATGCCAACACTAGACCTGCAATTAAGGCAACAAAAAACTGTGGACCTGAGAAGACTAGAGCTGCTTTCTCAGGTGTATCGACTGCCCTATCCACTGGCACTTGTGCCATCCACAGCGGCAGGAGCCCCATTCCTGCCATTGATTTAAAGTTCTCAATCATACCTAGTTTTCCTTATGAAAGCCCAACTCAAGCAGCCCGCAACTTGTAGAGATTTGATCTGCCCACGGCATGAAATCAGTTCTCTAGTTGTAGTCAGGATCGCTGAGTCCATTGCAGGCTTCATCCCTCTTGAGTTGGAAGCGATCGCGCTCAAAGGGAAGAGCTGTCTAAGCGAGACGTGCACGTTAAAGGCAGGTAAAGGTGAAGCGGAGAGAATAACGTTAAAAGAGAAGAAGACTTAAGGCGAAGGCAGGACGCAGAAAGAAATGGTCATAACCCAACATCAACACCTTTTCGCTCACCACTGGGGAAACCCTTTAAAGCGTTGTTCCTGTAGCGCTGTTTTGCTGCTGTGCTTTCGGTTCAACGATCTTCTTACTGTTCCAAACGGGCAACGGCTAAAAAAATTACAGCAAAGATTTTGCTAAGCGAACCTATTTGTATTACAATACTACTTCTGTAGTATAATTTGAGGCTTCATGCTGCCCCTGGCAAGCGGATTGTGCGATGAAAGGGAACATCCTTGAAAGCAGACTGTGCGATCGCGCAGTACATTGCATCGAATCACGCTGACAGCGCAGCTTGGTACATCTTCGTTCGTGAAACCCTTAGAGCAGAATTGCTGTTTGTCGCTAACAGCTCGCTTGAGTAGTTTGTGCTGCTCATGCAAATCAGGCATCGACCGTTTTAGGAGGAATCATGGCGAAATTTCAAGACATTGTTCGCTATTACCAGCGGTACTGGCGAATTTCCGTCTTTAGCATTGCAATGATGAGTGCCTTTGAAATCATTGACTTGTTTGGACCCTACGCGATCGGTCAGATTCTCAACGTGCTGTCCAGGCAACCGTTGGATCGACCTATGCAAAACCTCATCGCAACTGTTGCCAGCGTGACGGGTCAACCGCAGGGGCAGACTCTTTCGTTAGTCGTGCTGCTGACAATGGTGTGTCTTGTCTCGGTGGGTCGGGCACCGCTCCAACCCTGGTTAGGTCCCTGGTTTAACTGGGATACAGCCTTTCGGGCGCGTCGTGACCACGCTCAAAAAGCACTCGAAAAAGTGCTGACCTTGCCGCTGGAGTTCTACGACGAAAATAACCCTGGACGCATTGCGGCACGGGTTGCCAAAGGGATCTCAAACCACACGTGGACGTATCCCGAAATTACGGGTCAGCTTTTGCCGAAAGTAGCCCGTATTGTGGGCATCTTCACGGTCATCTGGCTAATCAACTGGCAGATTGCGATCGTCCTGCTCCTATCCTTTGTCGGAATTCTCAGCTTCAGCCTGTCGGGGTTGACCAAGCTGACGAAGCAGGAGGAAAAGCTCGATCGCTATATTGAGGACACGGAGAGCCGTAACTCGGAAATCATCACCAACATTAAAACGGTGAAAGCCTTCGCAACCGAAGCGCAGGAGTTGACCCGACAGAAGCAGCGCTTTGAGCGCGAGTTCAAAGTCGTGGACTATCGCATCCACAAAGGCTATGTCGTGTTGGGCATGTATGAGCGCACGATCGTTCAAAGCTGCGTCTTTCTGGTGCTGGTGTTTACACTCATGGCCGCCGTGCGAGGTGAAATTTCGCTGGGTCATTTTGTCACTACGCTCACGGTTTCCAGCATGGCCTATGCCGAAGTGGAACCGATTAGCCAACTGGCAGAAGTCTTTGCCCGTCGGTATGCCTCGATGATTCGCTTCCACGAATTTATGCAGCTTCCCATTGGCAAAGATGCGGGTAGCCTGGTGCGCGATAAAGATGTGGAACCCTACCAGTTCACAGGCAAGGTGGAGTTTTCGCACGTGACGTTTGGGTATACCCCGGAGCGTCCAGTGCTAAAGGACATCAACCTACTGATCGAACCCTATCAGACCGTGGCGCTGGTGGGTCGATCGGGGTCTGGTAAATCCACCCTGGTCAAGCTCCTGTTCCGTTACTTTGAGCCAAACAACGGCAGCATTCTGATGGACGGGTACGACCTGCGCAGGCTAGATGTGAGCGGCTACCGCAAGCGGTTGGCGATCGTCCACCAGGAAGTGGATATTTTCAACGGGACGCTGATGGATAACCTACTTTATGGCAATCCTGATGCAACCCCAGAGCAAGTGCGTGAAGCCTGTCGCATCGCTCAGGCCGATGACTTCATTCGCCATATGCCCAACGGCTACGCGACGATCGTCGGTGAACGCGGTGTTCGCCTTTCGGGTGGACAGCGTCAACGTGTTGGCATCGCTCGCGCCCTGATTATGGAGCCAGATGTGCTGATTTTTGACGAGGCCACCTCCAGTCTGGATTACGAGTCGGAGCGATCGATCCAACTGGCCATGCGTGCCATCCTTGGCACCCGCACGCTGATCATCATCGCCCACCGTCTCAGCACCATTCGCGAAGCCGACAAAATTGTGGTGCTCGAAAACGGTCGCATTGTCGAAGTCGGCAACCACGAGGAACTGCTCAACAGCGAAGGCATCTACCGTCGCTTGCACTCCCTCCAGGAAACAGGTGAGTTGCTGGCTTAGCACGTGAACCAAAGCAAGAACAGGTGAAACGCGCCTAATTGACGATGTTCATAATAGGCGCGTTTCACGACCTGAAAGCCATAATGGTGAAGTGCCGCGGCGGTCGATAGCCTTTGTCGCTTTACAGTAAATACCTTTTGTTCGTCCGCTGCCACGCAGTGTTAGGTGTTAACATAGCAGAATATATCAGATGTGATATAGAACATGGGTAAAGATGATAAACCCCTGGTTTGGCTTCACGGTGAGGTTAAAACACCTCCTTTCAGCCAAGTTGCCAGACTTGAGGCAGGTTTCTTGTTAAGGCAACTGCAGCAGGGTGAAAATCTAGGTATGCCGCAGTCAAGGTCAATGCCAGGTGTAGGAACCAACTGCCATGAACTTCGAATTAGGGATGAGGATCAAAATTGGAGAATTATCTATCGCATTGATTACGATGCCATCTTAATTTTGGAAGTCTTTAGTAAAAAGACTCAGACAACTCCCAAGAGTGTTATCAGCATTTGTAAGAAGCGATTGAGTAAGTATGACCAAGATAAACAAGGTTAGCGATATGGATAAGAAAACTCGCACAAGACTAGAAGAAAAAGGTTGGAAAGTTGGCACAGTCTCAGATTTCCTAGAATTAAGTCCTGAAGAGGAAATTCTTGTCGAAATCAAGCTGGCACTTAGCCGCAGCCTCAAAGAACGAAGACAGTCATTAATGACGCAATCGGAGCTTGCAGAAAAAATTCATTCCAGTCAACCGCGTGTTGCTAATGCTGAAAATGGGGATGCTTCTGTATCCATCGAGTTAATAATGCGAGCAATTTTAGCAACAGGAGCCTCGCCTCAAGATATCGGTCAAGTCATTGCTAGCGTAGAATAGCGCTCTTTTTCGCCAGTTTACCTGTAGCGAGGATCTTTGCAATTATTGCTTTCCTTGAATTCCACTTTAACCAGCTCCTCACCCCAAATTTTCTTGCCCGCCCGCTTTGGATGTTCTAGGAAATATTGATTTCTTTCACGGAAATATCGATCAATAGCTTCTTTACATTCCTCAACAGATTGATAGTTACTGTTATGGATGATTGCCTTTGCCATCCCACTAAAAACTGATTCAATAATGTTTAGAAATTGAGCGCTTGCGGGTAGTGGAGCTAGCTTAACAATAGGGAGCTTCCGTTCTTTTCTATATTCAGGAGAATTAACTACATCTACTTTCTCATATAATTTATGAGATGCATGCCAAGATGCAGCATCCCAGGACAGATAAATACAGTCTTCATCTGCATATTTTTCTAGCAAAATGTCTAAAAGCTTAATCATTTCTTCTGTATCCTTCTTCTCGGAATAGAAGTGGGTGAGTTGATTAGTTGATAACTCAAGTGCTGCCGTCATAATTAACTTGCCTTTACTTTGCTGCCACTATGGGACTACCCTGACTTCGCCTGGAGGCATAAGAGATCTACCGCCCTGTATTTTGACTGAAAATGGACCAAACTCATCAATTGAAAAGAACTTATCTTTAGGCCCTAAATTTGATAAGATTTGGGTGATTTTTTGAAGCTTCTCTCGATAGTTAGGATCCGTACTGGTAAGTACCTTCTTGGCATTACGAAACTTATATCCAGCATCTCTAATGATCTGACGGATGTTGCTTGGTGCTATCCCAAATCCTGTTTCAGCCATTATTCGATGGAGATCTTTCATCGTCCAACTTGTACGATTAATAGCGTAGGATGATGGTGGAGCATGCAATATCTCAAAAACTTTCTCTATAAACCTTGGATCTTCACGCTTCTTGATCTTTCGTCTGGAGAAATCAAGAAGTTTTCTGACTCCATATACTTCATGTTTTTCAATGTATCTTCTAACAGTCCTTGGGCTAAGCATTAAGAAGCGAGAAATTAAATATCTTGGAACTTTGTGCAGATAAAATAGGACAGTTAAAGCACGCTCTCTATAGTTGAGAGGACTATTAAGAATATGGTTAATTAAAAAATGGATATCTTTTAGTTCCAGCTTATCAGCTAAAATTATTTCCAGTTCTTCATATTGAATCTTCCCATTTTGTACTCTTTGCATCCATTCTAATTGTTCGAGAGTGTCCCGGTTTTGCGATGAGCGATTAGGTTGTAGAGTCTGTAATAGTCCTTGTCTAGCTCTCCAGTCGTAAACTCTCCTCTGAAATGTCCGTAATAAAGAAGTATTATATTTGCCAGGATATCGTTGCTGTAGATACTCCAACAGTTGCACTGAGTTTAATTGCGGTTGTTCTTGCAAAAGTGGAATCAACTCATATTCCCAAACATCAGACAATGGATCGGGACGAGTTCTCCAATCCCGTACTCGTTCTCGATTGGGTCGATAATTCCCAGATTCAATACGTTGCCCTGTCCGCTCTGAAAAACCGGAAATATAAGCAGACTTAGCCTGCGTCAAGCCAAGCTCTCGAGCCCTTATATATGTCTGGATCTGCTGAGAGTTAATATATTCCGATGATTTATCTGGTTGACAATAATCTAGATCTTCTGAAATCTGTTGATCTTCCCTTATTACGTCTTCTTTAAGGATGTCTTCAAATAAATTATTTTCCTGAATAAAGCTATTTTTCTTGGTTGGACGGCCATCATTGGAAATATCTAGCGTAGATAGATCCTCAATAACTTCTCTGTTTGTGTGGGCAAGTAATGGCTCTAATTCATGATTGGTTGCTGTTGCCTGATCATCTTGGTTTGGATATGGCTGAATCCCATCCTTAACCAAGGACTGAAGTTCAGAAAAAGTAATCTGTTGATCAGGGATAATGATAGATGATCTTTGACTACTGGGTGCGTTCCCATCTGCTTTAGACTCTGGGACAAAGCTATTAGACATCATCTGGATAACTTTCAGGGTTGCATGACAATCCCCAATAGCGGAATGATCCCCTCCAGGTAGTTTTGGCCACCTATAATTTCCGTGATAATCGCTCCAGTCACCAATCCACTTGGCATACCACTGCATTGCACAATGCAATTCAGTGAAACCTGGTACGTTAAAATGGGCACGATTGCAACAATATCTGAATATTGCCTCATCAAATTGAGCATTGTAAATTACAACAGCTTTGTTTTTGATTAAATCAACGAAATGTGGATAAATCTCAGGAAATGTTGGGGCATTTTGTACCTGATCATCGCTTATACCGTGAATAATACTTGTTTTATGTGGAATGGGAATGGTTGGCTTGACCAGAGAATCTAATAATACCTCTCCACCCCCACTCAAAACTCCAATCTGTATTATTTCAGCATTACGGAGTCCGGTTGTTTCGGTGTCAAGAATAACCCAATCTTCACGCATTGTGAGCTCTTTTGCCCATTGTGCTGCATGGTAACAATCTCTCACAACGACTCACGCCTAAAATCCCAAATCACTACTTATGTCGATTATTTCCGCATAATACGCCGGTTAAGCTGATTAGCAAGAATCTTTCCGCATATTTTCAGGTTCCCCTAATAGAGGAACAGCAACTTATCTTGAATGCTAACTAACGACTTTGTGATACAGGTCACTCTCTCATGATTCAACGGCTAACAATTTATCCTCAGAGTAGTTTTGTAAATCCACTCAGTTAAGGTGAATGAGCAAACTCTTTGCTGTAGATTCACACTGAATGGCTAGCTCTACAGGGAGGCTGCTGTATACCTATCTTGATGGGATTGCCTCTATAGCAACATTCCATCTATCACCTGGACAAATGTAGTAAAGCACTTACGCTAAGTCGTAGTGATGATGAAGACCACTCAAAGCACCGATCGCGCAGTAGCATCTTCTAAGCCAACTAAGCGCCATGATCATGTCTGAGTTTCACGATAAAGTGCCCGTTGAGACACACAATATTCCTTATAAACAACTCAATGCGACGCAACAACAGCAGCGAGTGAACGAACTGGCATGGGTCTTCCTCAAGTTAGGGACGATCGCCTTTGGTGGTCCTGCTGCTCACATTGCCATGATGGATGATGAAGTCGTCAAGCGGCGGCAGTGGATGAGCCAGGAAAGGCTGGTGGATTTGCTGGGTGTAACCAATCTCATTCCGGGTCCCAACTCGACGGAATTGGCAATCCACATTGGCTATGAGCGTGCAGGTTGGAAAGGCTTGGTAATGGCTGGAACCTGCTTTATTTTGCCTGCCATGCTGATCGTTTGGGCACTGGCAGCCGTTTATGTACGCTTTCAGACGATTCCTACTGTGGGATGGCTGTTATATGGTGTGAAGCCCATCATCATTGCGATCGTACTTCAGGCGCTGTGGAAGCTGGGTAAAGCAGCAATTAAGGATGTGTCAACGGCGATCGCGGGATTCGCTGTATTGATAGCTTTTTGGCTAACGGTGAATGAAATCGTGCTGCTAGTGCTAGCAGGAATTGGCGTGATGCTGTACAAAAACCTGCGGCGTAGCACCACGGGAGCAATGGCATTGCTGCCTCTAACAGGCACACTGGCAAAGGTTGGTGCAACCACAGCAACAGTGGGCAAAGCGACATGGCTACAGGTGTTTCTTGTCTTTCTTAAAATTGGCTCTGTACTGTACGGCAGTGGCTATGTGCTACTCGCTTTTTTGCAGCGCGATTTGGTGGAACGTACCCATTGGCTTACGTCCCAGCAACTTTTGGATGCCGTGGCGATCGGGCAGATTACCCCCGGTCCTGTCTTTACTACAGCAACCTTCATTGGCTACCTGCTGGCCGGAAATACCGGCGCGATCGCAGGCACGATCGGGATCTTTCTGCCCGCTTTTGTCCTTGTGGCGTTGGTGAATCCCTGGGTGCCCAGGTTGCGATCGTCCCCCTGGGCAAGCGGCTTTTTGGATGGTGTCAATGCGGCTTCACTTGGCTTGATGGCAGTGGTTACCTACACATTGGCACAGGAAACACTGGTGGATTGGTTGACCATCGCTGTGGCAATCGTCAGCGCGATCGCGGTATTTCGGTTCAAGGTCAATTCAGCATGGTTGGTGTTGGCGGGTGGAGCGATCGGGTGGCTAGCGCAAACGCTGGGCTGGCTTTCCTGATGGGCTTCAATCTTTCTTCAGCAAGTACTCATCCATGCCTTGATCACAGCTACTAGACTAAAAAGAACTGGCTATGTTGGACGAGCGATCGCCCGACAATGCCTGGCTCAACGAGAAAAAGACTAGAGAAAAACCGATGGTTGACCTTGCCTCACCTAACCAGACATCCTGTTGCGAACCGTCTGCCCCTGTTACCTACGATGCCGAACAAGCTGTCTTACAGCGGTATGAAGCCGGAGCCCGTCAACCTGAAGCAGCGCTGTGCTGCCCGACGGATGGATACGATGCCCAATATTTAGAAAAACTACCATCAGAAATTGTTGAAAAAGACTATGGCTGCGGTGACCCCACTAAATACGTTGCGGCAGGTGAAACAGTTGTTGATCTGGGATCTGGAGCGGGAAAGAACTGCTACATCCTGGCACAAAAAGTGGGCGCAACCGGACGTGTTATTGGTGTGGATTTCAATCATGAAATGCTGTCGCTGTCGCGCAAATATCTTGATGAAATGGCAGACAAATTGGGCTATCGCAACGTCTCGTTTGTGCATGGCAAGATTCAAGACCTGGCGTTGGATCGCGATCGCGCCCAAAGCTTTCTGGCACAGCATCCCATTACTGATCTCGATCGTCTGAGTGCCTTTGAAGCTGAATGCACCCGTTTGCGGCAGGAACACCCCTTAATTGCCGATGACAGTGTGGATGTCGTCATTTCCAACTGTGTGCTAAACCTGGTGCGGCCTCAAGACAAACAGCAGTTGTTTCAAGAGCTTTACCGTGTGCTGAACCGGGGCGGACGCGCTGTCATTTCCGACATCGTGTGTGACGAAGATCCAACCCCTGCCATTCTGAATGATCCTGATTTGTGGAGCGGTTGCATTGCGGGAGCCTTCCGCGAAGATACCTTTCTAGAAATGTTTGAACAGGCAGGCTTCTACGGTGTTGAAATTTTGGTGCGTCAGGCAGAACCCTGGCAAGTCATTGATGGCATTGAATTTCGCTCCATGACCGTACGCGCCTTTAAAGGTAAAGACGGTGCGTGCTGGGAACGCAATCAAGCAGTAGTGTACAAAGGTCCCTGGAAAAGCGTGCAAGACGATGATGGACACACGCTCTACCGGGGACAGCGTATGGCAGTCTGCGACAAAACGTTCAAGATCTACACCAATCCCACCAGTCCCTATCAACAAGACATCATTCCCATCGCACCCTCTAGAGAAATTTCTCTAGAGGCAGCGCAGGAGTTTGATTGTGCGCGTAATCGCGTTCGCTCCCCCCGCGAAACGAAGGGAACGGACTACCACGCCACGATCGCAGCCGCTTCCAGTTCTTGCTGTGATCCATCTGAAAGCTGTTGTTAATCGCCTGACAAAAGTCTTGATGAGGAGTGACTTGGTTGCAGAACGGCTGCTTGTAATTGAGTCACTACTCGACAAAGCGCTGCTGGTCATCACGCTCCATCAAACGCTGCTTAAGTTTGCGTCTCAGACGATGGAGTGCTCGTTTACCAACCAGTGACAAAAGGTAATTAGCGGCGATCGTGGGAGTTTTGAAGAATCCCAACGTGACTAATTCATTAACGACCGCAGCATTTTCGGGATTTAACTCTACGCGCTGTTTAGACATGTGCCCTGATGCTCTCTCAAAACGTACATACTTCATTTCGCTTGGTAGAGCCCTTAAACCGCCAACTTTCGACTTTGAAGATTAGAGGCAAGAAATTCAATTGCCACGTTTTCAAACCACTTGATGTGTGTCATCAAGCACTGGTGCCATTAACGTAATCAATCTCTTTCAGCAAATAATCCAGCCACCCTGAAACGTTTCTACTGGTCTATTCCTGTATCCTTGCGATGATTCAGTTCCCAAAGCGTCCTTTAAGGAAGAGGAGTAGCTTCAGACACAGGCATTACCGTATCATCATACCTTTACATAAGTTTTACACATCGACCCGGGGAATTTACATAAAATCTACAAAATAATTGCGGGAACTTTTTTGCAGAAGCCGTCCTAGTGCCCTATTCCCGTTGTCATGCGATCGCTCTTGTTGCCGTTCCCCTTTAACTCCACTGATGTGATCGCCCGTCTCTACTGGCAACGAAACGAATTGAAAATCGCGATTGCTCTGGCTTGGGCATCACGACCACTGGTTGTCAGAATAGCCACACGCTCAACACTCCCTTCCATACTCCGTGCGGTGTACTGTACGGCTGGCTGTGGTTCGGCGTAGCTAAACGTTTGTTGCCCCTCTTGAATCGTTACAGGCACAGGCTTGCCACAGAAGGTCTTTGTTTCTATACGAGAGGTCGTCGCAACAAACTCTTGAGCCACGGAGTCAGACGGAAAGCGTTGAAATTCCTCATCCAGTTCACTGCTTTCTGCGTCGTCTTTTTCTTGATTAACAGGGCTCTCGCCAATAAAAAGAATGACATCCGGCGGAGTCGTCACACTCCTAATCCAGGCAAATTTGGCGCTGCCGATATTAATACCAAAGACGCCCTGCGATTTACCTGGAATCGTGTAGTCAATCAAACTTTTAGCAATGGCCTCTGCCCGCCTTGGGTTGAATGCATTATCTAAAATTTTGATGCCCAAGCCCACAACCCCAATACCCACAACCGCGATCGCCCCTACCGTAATTACAATCACTTCAAAAAGTCGAACAGGGTAACGAGGAATAAGGCTGTTAGAACTGTCTGCTGACTGGTCATTCATAGGAAGGATAAGAAATGAGGGACAAAGAGCGAGGAATGAGGAGTGAGGCGCTTCGGAGTGGGAGTCGTGTACTACGCCACAGCACCAGAATGGTTTAAGTTTTTTTCTGGCTTCCCTTTCCTCCCCTGCTTCCCTTTCCTCCCCTGCTTCCTCCGCCTCCTGCCTCCTGCGTTCTCCTACCTCAACTCAAATCGGTACCCAAAAAGCGATCGAAAAACCGGGTGCGCCAAAGTGCCCGCAGAATTAAACACCACTCCAGCGCCACAAAACTCAGGAACACACAATCAAGCCAGCTTAAAACGGCCAGTTCAAAGAAGTTGCGTAGGGGGGGCAGCGCCAGAATCACCAAATAGACTACCCCTAAGCCTAACGCGGTGAAGGAGTAGCGCCAGTCACCGCTGAATGGTTCGCCCGCAACCCATGCTCGCGTTGGCGGCTTGAGGAAGGGGATGAGGAGTAGCTCACAGAGAATTAAGATCGTCACAAGGGCAGTGCGCGGCTGAGTGTAGTCAACTTGGCTAAAGCCAAAACTGGGAGGGAGATCCAGGATGGCGGCAACAACGTAAAGCAGATAGACAAGCAGCGCCACCAGCGTCATGGTCAGCATGGCTGGGATCGTAAAATGGAGCCGCGATCGCACCACGCTACGTTTTCCTTCACCGGGTTTAACGCCGGGGGTAGCCCATAACGGAAGGACGATCGTCGGTAGCCCCACCCCAATGAGAGTCACCAATGCCGCATGCTTATTCAGCAACGGAAAACTATCCGTCACCATCGCAGTTGAGAAAATTAACAGCGTAATGCAGGTCATTCTTACGAGAAAGAGGCTCAGCGTGTCTCGAATACCATTGCGGATACGCTGACCCTCTAAGAACGCCTGAGGCAGCGCGGCAAAGGAATTCTGTAGCAATACAATGTCGGCAACGCTCCGAGTCGCTTTGCTGCCGCTCTCCATCGCAATGCCCAAATTGGCCTGCTTTAAGGACAGCACATCATTCACCCCATCCCCAATCATGGCGACATAGTTTCCCCTTCGCCGCAGCGCTTTCACCAGCTTCGCCTTTTGCTCAGGCGTAATGCGACCAAAAATCGTAGCAGTGGCAGCGGCCTGAGCAAACTGTGCGTCATCCATCAAGGCAAGTTCGGGCCCCGAAACGGCCACTAAATCTGCCATAAACCCAGCCTGTCGCGCCAGTGCCTCAACGGTTTGAGGATTATCACCTGAGATAATTTTGACGTTGATGCCTGCCTGCGCAAAGCCTTCCAGCGTGGCGCGCGCTTCGGGTCGTAGCTGGTCACTGAATACAAGTATGCCCAGTGGCACCAGATTGGATGGTAAGCGGGACTGCTCTGCAATGACCTCGATCGCGTCTGGTGCATGGCTCTGTGCAAAGAGAAGAACCCGGAGTCCCTGTTGCACCGCAGCCTGCATCTGGGCGTTCATGTCGTCGCATAGCACCATCGCGCTAACGAGTTTTTCAGGCGCACCGAGCACATAAACACTGGCATTACCAGCTTCGGAATCGTCTCCAACCACCAACGCGCTCCATTTACGGCTAGAAGAGAAAGACACCACTGCTTTAACTGGTCGCGTCTGACCGGGACACGCTGCCGCGATCGCCTCACTCGTATGGTTATGGTCACGTACACTGGCTGCAAAGTCGCCTAAATGCTCTCGTAGACGCGCTTCGGTGATGCCAATGGGATGAACAGTTTGGAGCGTGAGTTGGTTCGTGGTCAACGTACCCGTTTTGTCTAAACAAAGAACGTCGATATTACTCAACGATTCCACCGCATTTGCCTGTTGAATCAGAATATTGGCACCCAGCATGCGCACAGCACCCGTGCCATAGGCCAGCGTAATCGCAAGCAGTAACCCACTGGGAACCAACCCTGCAATAACCGCTGCACGCTGCACCACATCGGTAAGCGGCTGCGATCGACTCAAGAAACTAATGCCCACCAAAATCCAGAGGAAGCAAGCAATCAGCATGAATACCCGAATGACCAGATTGATTTCTTGCTGAAGCGGCGTGTAAACCTGACGAAACGATCGAGCCCCAGTCATCAGTTTGTAAGCAATAGTCGCGGTTCCAACCTGTTGCGCCTCAAAGCATGCACTGCCGCTCACACAAAAGCTGCCAGAATACACGGCATCACCAGCGATCTTTGGAACGGTCTCCGACTCTCCAGTGAGCAAAGACTCATCCATCTCAACCTGCCCATCCCCCACAATGCTGCCATCGACAACAGCTTGCTCACCAGCCCGCAGCACTAAAATATCGCCCAGTACGATGTCATTGGGATCAAGATGTTGCTCTTTGCCCTCGCGCATCACGGTGGCGGTAGGACGATTGAGCAGCGCAATGCGATCGAGCTGTCGCTTTGCCCAAATTTCTTGCACAATGCTGACTAAAACGCCACCAAAGATGACCACGACGACCAGAAAGCCATCACTATAACGGCGTAATAGCAGCATGACAGCGCTAATGGCGAAAAAGACCGCATTAATAAAGGTGAAAAGATTCTCTTGCAGAATTTGACGGTAAGAACGGCTCGATTGCAGCGTGATGTTATTGCTTTGCCCTGCCGCACGTCGCTGGCTTACTTCTAGCTCGGTCAGTCCCTGAAGCCGCTCTACTGATGGCGCAAGATGAGTCATGACATTCGTTTAATTGCGGTTTGAAGCGCCGATCATATTGCGATAGTTCCCTAAGCACCCTTTATTCCCACGTCGAAATCGGCTTCAACACGGCTGGAATTTCAGCATGAGCCGGGAACTCTAGTTGGGTTTCTCGTAGACCCAGGTATCCCGATTCTGCAAAAGAAAGCAACATCCGTTGCAGCGCCAGCCACACGTCCGCGTCGTACTCCCAATCGCGCTGGCGGTGAGAGTGAGCAGCAATCGATCGCAACGCCCAAAAATAGCTGTTTCGTACCACAGAACCACCCTTTTTATAGCTCGGTACATCTTCGTGATGAAGAAACACGATTTCTTGCTCAATTCTGGCTCGCATAGGGCTAAAAATAATTCAATTTCTGCTTGACGATCGTCATCAAAAGCATCGCTTTGGCAAGCTCATAAAGTTAGTTTAAGTTGTAGTTGCATATACAGGCACTTTACGCTTTGTGCAGCAAAAATAGACTCATATAAATCTCTGACCAGTGAGGGGATCGCTCACTAACTCATGATCCCAGAAGAAGAAGGCGTTCCAGGGCAACCTACATCCGTAGGATGTTGTAGTGCATTTATGCAGTTGCCATATTTAAAGTAGCGCTTCTACGCACTTGATATAAAACTCAAAGATTAAGCTGGTGATGAAATGACAACTTGCCCCTTATGTTCTGATATTTTACTGCGTCATCTTCGCTCTGGTAAACCATACTGGCTCTGTCGCCGCTGTCGTATTGAGCTTTTAGAAAAAAAAGATTTAGCTGAAAAAATCACTGCAACGACTGATGCCAATCACAAGGCACTTTCGCTTCATAATCCCATCCATCAACCAATTGCAAGGCCGTCAGCCGTTGCAAGACAAACACTAGAGCCTGATGCTTCGATCGGTCGGATGCCGCGTCGCGTGCCCCATCTGACGACCGAGGCTTAGGAGCGTCGCTTAAACCAAATCGACCAACTGTTTCAGGCAGGGGTGCGGCTGTGCGCTCCTACAAGAAATATAAATGGGTACAAGAAATACCGATGGGATTAAATCTTGTCGCTTAGCTCCAGTTGGGCGATCGGGTTGAGTAACCCAGCTCTGCGCATCCCTGGCGATCGTCAAGTTTAAGTAACACTCCATCACAGAGGATGCGCCTATTGGCAGAATTTACGCTGATCCTCGTAAACTTACCCAGCAGACGAAGAAGCTGATCTCCGTAGAAAACCCGATTTCGCGCTCTGGACGATTGCTCATACTAGAGTTCACAATCCGAATCAAAGAACATCACACCTGTTTAGCGACACTTAGTTGTGCACAGTTAGATGGGTGATAGCTTATCCTATTGCGAGGTCTGCTTTAGTGAACCGCCTCTATACAGAGCGACCCAGAGTACTTGTTGTGGACGATAATCCCTCCAGTCGGCTCACGGCCGTGGCGTTGCTGTCAGTCGAAGGCTACGATGTGCTGGAGGCAGATAGCGGACCCTCAGCGCTAGACTCTGTTGTTGCCACCAATCCCGATTTAATTCTGCTGGATGTCATGATGCCTGAGATGGATGGCTTTGAAGTCTGCCGTCGTCTCAAGCAAGATGAACAAACCCGTCTCACCCCCGTCGTCTTTGTGACTGCGCTAGACGATCGTCGTGCCCGCTTGAAGGGCATTGAAGCAGGAGGGGATGATTTTTTAACGAAACCATTTGATCAATTAGAACTATCTGCCCGCGTCAAGTCACTCATTCGGCAAAAGCGCCTGAATGAAGACCTCGATCACGCTGAAAAGGTTCTCTTTTCGATCGCCCAAACTGTAGAAAGCCGAGATCCTAACACGGGTGACCACTGCGAACGACTTGTCGCGCATGGTCAAGCCTTTGGGGAGTTTCTGGGGCTGTCTCGCATCGAGATCCGCGACCTTATGTGGGGAGGTTATCTTCACGACATTGGTAAAGTCGGCATTCCTGATGCGATTTTGCTGAAACCAGGAAAGTTCGCTCCCGAAGAATGGGCGGTCATGCAGCAGCATGTTCTGATTGGAGTGAAAATTTGCCAGCCGTTACGAACCATGCGCGGTGTGCTGCCGATTATTCGCCATCACCACGAACGGTGGGACGGAACGGGCTATCCTGATGGCCTCATGGGAGAGCAAATTCCTTTCCTGGCGCAGATTTTTCAGGTAATTGATATCTACGACGCGTTGACCAGCGAGCGCCCCTATAAAAAAGCCTTCACGCCGATCGAGGCACTCGCAATTTTGGAAGAAGAAACGGCAAGAGGTTGGCGTAATCCTGCCTTAATTGAACGGTTCAAGGAATTCATTCAGTCAGAACAGTCTGAGCAAACCGACGCCTCGCTTGAATTGTCGCTCATTCCTCAATCAGTCTGATGGCCAGCTTGATGGCAGGACAGTGACCATAAAAAGAGCGTTTCCGCCGCTCACGAATGATCCCGTTCCCGCCCACCCATTTCTGCTACACCGACATCGACAGACAGTACCCATTTGCTAAAAAAGAGCGCCCAAAAAAGAGCGATCAAGACCACCTTCACGCTGTGAATTGCGACTGAAAAGCGCAGGCATCAAGGCGATTTTCTAAAGCGAATGGTATTCTGTAGAGCGTGACAAGGTGGAGAGGAGAGGCGGTAGAACGTCCTCCTCCCCACTGCAAACTAGGTAGCACAACAAACATGGTAGCGGTTGCAATTTTGGCTGCTGGGCGCGGCACGCGGATGAAATCTGATTTGCCCAAAGTCTTGCATCAATTAGGCGGAAAATCTCTGGTCGAATGGGTTCTCAGTAGTCTCTCAGCCGTTGAAACGGTACGACGGTTGGTGATCATCGGCTATCGAGGCGAGCTGGTGACGCAGGCGCTTGCGAAAGAGACTGACACAAAGGCAGCAACCAGACTTGAATTTGTAGAGCAGCGTGAACAGCTGGGCACTGGACATGCCGTACAGCAGTTGCTGCCGCACTTAGAAGGCTTCCAGGGAGATTTGCTGATCTTAAATGGGGATGTGCCTTTACTGCGCCCTGAAACTATCAAACACTTGCTCCAAACTCATCGAGAGCATCATAATGCAGCGACCATTCTGACGGCTCAATTACCAAACCCTAAGGGGTACGGGCGGGTATTTTGCAATAGCCAGAATTTATTGCAGCAAATTGTCGAAGACCGTGACTGCACGCCAGCACAGAAGCAAAATCGTCGAATTAATGCGGGAGTCTATTGTTTTCGCTGGGCTGACTTGGCAGACGTACTGCCAAAACTGACTGCCGATAATGATCAGAAAGAGTATTACCTGACCGATGTGGTCAACTTCCTTGATCCAGTCATGGCAGTGGATGTCGAGGATTATCAGGAAATTCTTGGCATCAACGATCGCAAGCAGCTTGCCACAGCCTACGACATCCTACAAACACGCATCAAGGATCGTTGGATGGCAGCCGGGGTCACATTAATCGATCCAGACAGCATCACGATCGACGATACTGTGACGTTGGAGCCAGATGTTGTCATTGAGCCGCAAACCCATCTTAGGGGAACAACCACTATTAAGGCTGGTAGCCGGATTGGACCTGGCAGTTTGATTGAAAATAGCCATATTGGGGCTAATGTGACGGCGATGTATTCCGTCGTGGCGAATAGCACCGTTGCTGCGAGTACCCGGATTGGCCCGTATGCGCATTTGCGGGGACAGGTAGAAGCGGGTTCTGGATGCCGCATTGGTAATTTTGTCGAACTGAAAAACACTAAACTGGGCGATCGCACCAATGTGGCCCATCTGTCTTACCTGGGCGATACAACGGTTGGAAGCCAGGTCAATGTTGGTGCAGGAACGATTACAGCCAACTACGATGGCGTGAAAAAGCATCGAACACAAATTGGCGATCGTACCAAGACAGGGTCTAACAGTGTTTTGGTGGCACCAATTACGATCGGCGAAGACGTGAACATTGCCGCTGGTTCGACGGTGACTGAAGATGTTCCCAACGATTGCCTCGTCATTGCCCGCGCTCGACAAGTGGTCAAACCCGGTTGGCGGCTCAAAACCAAGACGGATTAGGACGCGTTTGTTGGAGGTTTGGCGCTTTAAACCGTCCTATCCTGATGAAAGACAAGGGATTGAAGCCCCATGCAACATTAGCTGTGGAGCATCTAAAAGGTTGAACCGTTGGCAAACCCTTGATCGTAAGCGGGTTCGTAACCCGCAGGTACTTGTCTACGCTGTTGGAGTTTGGCATCCCAATAGCCTGCTTCCCACCAGAGATAGTTCGATCGCTGTTGGCTGAGTGAGTAGGGATTAACGGTTTCGGGTTGTAGGTTGAGAATATTGAGACTTCGCTGGCTGACGGGTAAGCCTGCAAGCTGCTGTTGCGCCACTGTAAGGGCACGGGCGATCGCAAGCAACCGTCGTTCCTGGTCGTGACGGATACTGGGTTCGCTATTGCCCAGTCCGGGTGCATCCCAGCGATTCTTTTGAGGACTCCAGTAGCTCCACACACGCGCTTCGAGAATAGCATCCTGCCCGTTGAGCCCCTTGCGTCTGGATTGGAGCAAGCGATCGATGTAGCCCTGATCGCTCAATGCCGCTAAAGGAGCTTGATTTGCCAGATCAATGCCATTCAGTTGCTCCGTCAAGGTCAGCTTGAGCTGCACGGTAGCGGCTTGTCGCTGCAAGATAGCATGCTGGGACTGTAACCGTTGCAATTGGCGATCGTCCGCTTCTTCGGGAGTCGAGCAGTGGTAGCGGGTCTCGCCACAGTGTTGAAAGGAGAAACTGCCCAGATTCCAAACACCGTTCCCCGGATCTTTGTGCCCATAATAAGCGCGAGTTTTCCTGCCATCGGGTGTGCGTGTGCCTTCAGCGTGACCGACTGTACGAGCAACGAGCGAATCAGACCCGCCGAAAAAAAGAGGCTGTTTGCCTGCCACGTCCCCACGCGCACTGCTAACGAGCGGTTGTTTGTGTATGACAGTAGACTTATCAGTGGTTCGCTGCCCACGTTTGTCAAAATCCGCTTTCCAGGTAGGAATGCAGGTGACAATTAAGAGTGCCATCCCGACCCATCCAGCATGAACTAACAGCAGATCAGTGCGGGCTCGTGTGTTTCGCGGTGAAGCGGCAGAGGCGACGATCGGGCGTAGCGTTTCCACTGAAACGGCATGACGGCGCTGATGGGGGTTATCGAAGGTTGCCTGGGCGATCGGCTTTCTCAAAACGATACACTCAATCAGGACGAATGTTCTACCGTATTCTACCCTGTTGGCAAAGACTCCTCACGTTTGCTCGCGGGTTGCTCACGCATAACACGACTTATCGCGCAGCAGTGTCTCCACAAGACGATAGGATCTTAGGAGCTTCGCTTTATTTACTCCATACTCATCTGCCTTTTACGATGGCGCTTAAGATCATTGACCAGTTTGACAGCAGTTTTACGCTCGACCCCGACGCAAAAGCTGCACTGTTTGAGCTTCTGCAAAGCAATTCTTTTCTTCAGCAGGTTGCACAGCAGGCAGGCTACTCAGCCGTTGTGTTCACTGAGCTGCTATTCCAACCTGTTCCCTACAGTGCTGCAACACCCAAAGGGATGCCTGCTGAATTTGAAAAATTTCATAAGGCTGATGGCTACGTCATTATCAATGTGCCGCCTAATTTTATGTTTAAGGCCAAGATTTTTAAGCCTAGCCGACTTTGCGCGATCTATCGAAAGGATGAAGGCTAAACGCTAAAGGCTAAAAATTCAATCGTTCATCCCTCATCCTTCATCCTCCATCCTTTCCAACATGCCCGACATCCCTACCCTTTCCAGTTTGGAGTATCTAGCTTACATCGACGATCGCGGTCAGTTGCCAGAGTCGTTGCAAGGCAAGGTTGGCGTATATGCCATTTTTGACCAACCGCAAACACTGCAATATATTGGCTATTCGCGGGATGTGTTTTTAAGCCTCAAGCAACATTTAGTGCGTCAGCCCGAAAACTGTTACTGGCTGAAGGTGCAGACGATCGACCGCCCCAGCCGCACGATTTTAGAAGAAATTCGCACGGCTTGGATCAGCGAGAATGGGACAGTGCCCGTAGGCAATGGTGCAGATGAGGGGAAATGGACACAGGCGATCGACGCAAAAGCACAAATGACCCCAGAGGAACAGGCAGGCTACGCGGGGGCGCTCGACGAATTCACTCAAGGGAAAGTCCTTAAGCAAGTAGCTCGTCGAGTGGAAGCAGAGATCCTCGAAGTGCTGAAAACTCGCGGCGTGCAGACCGAAATTCGCTTCAATCCCAAACTGAAGGAAGAAGGCTTGTTAGATCTGAAGTGAGGTAATGCGCTGTTAGTCTGTTGACCGTTCCCGCTCAATCTGGCTAAGTTTCTCCCTGAAAATTGCCTCGCCTTCCCGCATCGGATCAGCCATATCGTAGGGATAGGGATAGGTAATTGCATTTGGATCGCGACGGCTCATCAAAACCTGCAACGCGGCATGAAATGCTTCGCCATCGTTCCGACGTTCTGAGATATAACGCTTTAGTTCAGCATTGGTCAGTTGATTTAAATCCTGAGTCATAGAACGAACCTTTACCGATTGCGGTTTGCACTGACCAATTCATCAACTTTTGGAGTAGGAATTTGTTGCCAAGTATATTGCTCAGTCTTATGGAAGACACCAAAATACTCCAGCGCTGTGTTTTGCTGCAATCCCGCTACTAAACGATCTTCACATTCGCTGTTGAACGCTCCAGTCAGAATTGATAACCGCTTAAGCCGGAGGCGATTTGCAGCATAAGCAACATCGGCTGAATGCTCTGGCTCATCGGTGATATCATCACCACTGAAGTACCAGAAAATGCCTAAAAACTCTAGTTGTGGTGCATTGTGAGGCGCTTCATTTTGCGTCAGTGTATCAGCAAAGGCTCGTATCGCACCTGGCATGAAAGTTGTGCAAATAAGAATCAGGTTGCGGGTTGGTCCACCTCTAATGATTTCAGCTACAGCAGTAGCAGCGGGCACGGTCAATGCCAGAAAAGGGCGACCACCATCCGGTAGTCTTTCTCCCCACTGTTGGTACACAATAAACTGGTTGCGAGGGGAGTAGATATCTGATTGGCTCAGGCGCAGGTGCTCGATCGTGTCTACTTCAATCGGGTCTTGCGGCTCTAGATAAGTCGTAACTTTCAGATCATGCGGTGATCTCGGATCAAACCAGGGCTGTCTTGCAACAATTTCTTGCTGAAATGAACGTACCTTGTAGGCAGCATATTGCTCTGCTCTAGCTTGCTCATTTGGGGTTTGTGCTGTCGATTCAGCAATTTCTTGCTGAGATGAACGTGCGTTATAAGCAGCATATCGCTCTTGTCTGCCTCGATCAGATTGCTCTGGCTGATAGCTTGAATTGCTGGGCCGTTGACGGATTCGCCGGGCGATCAACCGACGAGAATAGGTAAGGTACAGAAGTAGAGCTAATAGAACAGTGAGGAGCAAATAAATAACCATGCGCTAGCAGTTGTCTACAAGTTGAGAACAGCTTTATTCTGCCCAACGCTTCAACTACTTTCCCTTTTCTAAGGATCAACCCAGCGATCGTCCGACTTGATCAAATTAATCAGTTCCTCAACGCCTTGCGCTTCCGGGACTTTTTTGATCTCATCGCGTCCACGATAGAGCGAGATCCAGCCAGCCTGCTTACCCACATAGCCGTAGTCTGCATCTGCCATCTCACCAGGGCCGTTGACAATACAGCCCATGACGGCAATGTTTAAGCCCGTCAGGTGACTGGTGGCCTCGCGTACTTTGTGCAACACTTCTTCCAGGTTGAAAAGGGTACGCCCACAAGACGGGCAAGCGACGTACTCGACCATTGTCCGGCGTAGCCCTAACGCTTGCAAAATGCCGTAGCAAACGGGGATTTCTTTTTCGGGAGCTTCGGTGAGAGAGACGCGAATGGTATCGCCGATGCCTTCTGCCAGTAGCGTACCGATACCAGCGGTAGATTTAATGCGACCGTATTCACCGTCGCCTGCTTCGGTGACACCGAGGTGCAGGGGGTACGCCATGCCTAACTCATCCATGCGCTTCACCATCAGGCGGTTTGCCGCAATCATGACGGGTACTCTGGACGCCTTGAGCGACAGTTCGATGTGGTAGAAGTTGAGCGATTCGCAAATGCGGATAAATTCAAGTGCCGACTCCACCATACCTTCGGGAGTATCGCCGTAGGTAAACAGCATCCGTTCTGCTAGAGAACCGTGGTTCACCCCAATCCGCATAGACTTGTTCTGGTCACGGAGGGAAATGACCAGGGGTTCCAGCGTTTCGCGAATTTTTTCGCCAATTTCGTCGAATTCTGCCTGGGTGTATTCGGTGCGATCGCTCTTCGGCTTTTCAAACACGTATAGCCCCGGATTGATCCGCACGTTATCGACATGCTTAGCGGCTTCCAGCGCAATCTTGAGTCCGTTGTGATGCACGTCTGCGACCAGAGGCACATTTTGATAGGTCGTGTTCAGACGATGGCGAATTTCTTCCATTGCTTTCGCATGCGCCATGCTGGGCACGGTCACTCGCACAATTTCGCAGCCAATTTCATGAAGGCGACGAATGGCAGCCACCGAACCTTCGATGTCCAGCGTGTCTTCGTTGATCATGGACTGGACAGCAACGGGATGGTCACTGCCGATCGAAATGCTACCCACAGGCACCGATCGCGTCTTGCGACGTTGAATGGATGTATCGGTAGAGGCAGCCGAAGGAGTGGTAACCGCAGTTGGGCTGGGCAGAGTTTGCATACGCTGTTAGTAACGCTTGGCGGCAAGACAACACGATAAACAGGACAAAACCATTTGTCTCTGTCATTCCAGATTGCCACAGATAGGTTAAATTTGACGGTTAAATTTGTCGCCTAACCCATGACAGACGATCGGCCATGCAAGTTTCTCAGCCAGCCCAGCAGTCCAAACGGTGAATTTCTGACGATCGCATCGACTCTAACGAGCCGCACTACGAGCATCTTCACGGGGTTTCGCCTTATTCACTTTAAGCTGACGCCCCATCCATTCAGCGCCATCCAGATCGGTTATGGCAGCATCTTCCTGAGCATCTTCAGCCAGTTCAACAAAGGCAAAACCGCGCATGCGTCCCGTTTCGCGATCGGTCGGTAGCGAAATGCGCTTCACGGTGCCGTACTCAGAGAATACTTCCGTGAGATCGTCAGGGGTTGCTTGATAGGATAAATTACCAACGTAAATAGTCATGGTCGAATCATCAGATGGAGGAGCGGAGGGTTCGTACAAACCCGATAAGTCCGGTGATAGCACATCCTCCCCGCCTCATTCTGAAAAACCTGATACCTATTGAGGGTTGCTGGCATGAAAGAAGCGCAGATTAATCGATCGAAATCGACTTGGGGCCACCGCTATTGCCATTGTTTGATCCGGCCGTTGATGATGTATAGCCCGTGCCTCCCGACTGCTGATCAAGCCAGCTTTTAACCGGGTCTTCAGAGAGGTTAAGGCGCAGGAGACCAGAAACAAAGCCACCCAGAAAGGCAATGGGTTGTTGCGAAAGCTCTTTCCAAACAGGGGTTAGTTCATCGAGAAACATGAATCAAGGCTCCTTTAAGGTGTTATGCGCGGTCAGTTTACAGCGTTCAGTGGTCAGCTAATGGCGACTGGGGCCAGTCTATCTCGCATACTCTTAAGCACTTTCTGAATCACCTAAAAGCGTAGCTGACCACGGAACGCTAAATGCTCTTTCGTTGTTGACTGCTGACTGCTGCTTCATTAGTGATTGTAACGCGAAGCGCATAAGCGTATGGGCCAAGCGTGATGGTTTGGGCAAACTTGGCATAGGATGACAACACGATGAGGGCGACATCCGGAAACAGGCATCGGTCTGTTGAGGTTAAGCAGGCTGATGTGCAGCCGTACAGTTCGTCGATCGCCCCACCTTGATTACTTCACCGTTAATGAAGCCCATTGACTAAAGCAGGTGTTTTCTTATGACTCAGCTTAAAATTCTTTGCGATACAGCCCTCAAAGCACAGCCCATTCAATCCTCAAAGCTGACGGCAGATCAGCTTCAATCCGTAAAGGCAGGAACCCTGCTCAACGTGAGTTCCTACGCGCCTGCCAGTGATCACATTAAAGTGGCGCTGGCAGACCAAAGCTTTCAAGGCAAAAACACCTGGTATGTCTATCAACGTCATGGGGCGGTTTTAGAGAACGACAAAGTCATCTTTCCACAAGCCGTAAAGCTATCAGTACCGTACTACGATCAGCTTGATAATTCTGAAAATCCCTACGGTACGTGCAATGTGACCTCGATCGCCATGTGCTTAGCTTATCTCGGTGCATCGCGCAAGCATCCCGAACAGCGCTTCCCAGATGAGCTTCAAGACTACTGTGCGGCCAATGGCCTCGATCGCCATCAACCGGACGTACTAGCAAAAGTGGTGCAGGTTTACGGTTGCCAGGACACCTTCAAAACGACAGCTAGCTTTGAGAATGTAAAAGAGTGGTTAATTCAGGGCAACCCGGTTGTAGTGCACGGTTACTTCACCGCTTCTGGGCATATTGTGGTCTTCATTGGCTACAACGAAAACGGGTTCATCGTGAATGATCCCTACGGTGAGCTAAATTACAACGGCCCTGGTGATAGCCAATACGACATCTACGCCAGTGGGGCTGGATTAACCTACTCCTATCGACTGGTGTATGACCTTTGCTGTGGCGATAACCAGTTTTGGGTTCACTTTATTTCAAAAAATTAAAGGATGAAGGCTAAAGGCTAGAAACGTATCCTTCATCCTTTAGCCTTTAGCTTTTTTTCTCAGGCAACATGCACTTGTCGCTATCGCAGCCAGCAGGCCCTTCGGCAAGACTGAAGCCAGAATCGTAGCGGCTGAGGGCAGCATAAAAGTCGCTGGTTTGTTGCCTCACGTTGACCTCTTGCTGGAGACGATCGAAGGTTTCCTTGTCGATCTTCTCAAACGGTAGACGCGGGAAGGGCGCATCAAACCGCGCTAAGAGCGCCGCACTGATGTAGCCTTCGTCATTCGCGATCGTCTGGTAAATCCGCTGTGCTAAGGGTTCGACTTCCGCTTCGGTGAGTTCGATCGTCGCGCTGGTGTTGTGTGCAGTGTAGTAGGTTTGCACCTGCATGTAGAAGTCGAATTGGGCAAGGGCTGAAAACTTCTCAATGGCGATCGTGTCGGCTCCTGGCAGGTTTGCCCAAGACACTTCGACTGGAATCTCCACCAGCCATTCTGTACAGCGTGGATCAAACGGATCGTTTAAAAGATTGCCAGTTTCGTCCTTGTCTGACTGCGAGGGCACAATGCTGTAGCCATAGTCCAGACACGCTAAAGCAACGGGATCATTCTTGCGGAAGGTAATGCGTCGGATGAAGCGCTGGGCTTTGGGGGGATGCCAACCGGGACTGGCTCCTGTCAATAAAGATTTGGTGCCTGCTGGTTGAACCGTCGTACAGCGGTTAGGACGCTTTAAGTGGTGGCGATCGCAATACTCCCAAACGGCTTGCTCAACGGTTTCCCGCCAGCGTGTCAGATACGCCTGTTCTTGCTGTTTAAACTCTAAGCCGGTGACGGTATCGGGTCTGCCCGCTTCCCACCAGCGCAGCCACTCCACCCCAAAGGCATGGACGAAGAAATCGAAGAGTCCTGTAAAGGAAACGCCGACGATCGGGTCTAAGTCCCGTGATTTCTGATAGCGCGGTTCGGCAAAATGATGATTCAACAGCGCAGCAACAGAAAGCGCAGCGGCTTTGAAGGCATCGGCCTGTTCTTCCAGATTATGGGGGTCAAGCTGATTCAGATGCACCTCTGCCAGATTGCAGTGAAAATCGGCACCCAGGATTTCACCGCACGGGTTCAACCCATAGCGTCCCAGCCGATGCTCTAGCTCATCTTCGGGCATGGCAGGATGGTGCTGTTGTAGCCATACCTTCGCGGTGCCCTGATTGTAAGCCGCGAGAAAGTCGGTTTTGAGTTCTGGTGTGGTCAACAGATCGCGGTTGGAGCGAGCGATCGCCTCGGGTGCATACTGAATCGCGCCTTCACCGGAGTAGAACTGCTTGCGCACGGCATCCACACACTCTTGCTCGGTTGGCTTGTGGTGATACACACGGGTATGGTTCGCCATCCGCAGAGCATCGCGTTCGGGGTCGATGCGCCAGTTACCTGCTTCATCCTGCTGCCACAGGTTGTCTTTAGCCACCGCAAAGGCCGCATCATCGCTCACGCCCTGCCGCATTCCGGCTGACCGTCGAATATTGCCTGCCACAACAGTTGCAGCGGCTTCATCAATCAACAGGCAGCATTCTACGGAGGTCAACTGCCGCCCGATCGCCTTGTTCAGCAGCGCAGCGCAGCGTTCGTACAGCCCCGGTAAGCGAATGGGGTTTGCCATGCCGCCAAAGCCTTTCAGCACTTCCCCTTCGGCGCGGACATCACTCACGTTGACGATGACGGACACATCACCTGTAAAGCGATCGTCCGTTGAAAGCTCCAGCAAGGTTTTGTAGGACTGCACCCAACCCTGACGGCTATCGCCCACAAGGATATGTACCTGGTTGCCCTCAATGGTGACTTGCGTGCGATCGTGCCGTTCAGCCGCAGGCGTAGCGCCAACTTCACCCTCTAAACGCACCAGCAGACGATTGCGAATAGCAGGTAGCTGGTTGATGTAGCGGGGTTCCAGAATGGCACCTGTGCCACAGCCCATCATGGCGAGATCCATCATCAGGCCAAAGGCTTGCCAGTCAATGACGTTGGTGCTGGTGCAGTTATAGGCTCCTGAAAAGTTTTCTGGCCTGTTGATCCAGTCGGTGCCGCCCACCCACAGCCAGCGACCGGAGGGCATACTCTTAAGCTGCGTCTGCATGTGCTGGATCAAGTCGGCTTCTTCATGGGTCAGCTTGCCCAGTGCCACCAAGCCTTCGGTCGTCCGCTGGATGACGGCTGCCAGTGGTTCACGACGGTTTTCGATGCGCCGGCTGTACGTTCTGTAAAAGACAGGATTGGCCGTGGGCGCGGTTTCAGGAAACTGCCCAGACAAAAAGACGGAATCCTGCACAGGAGCAGGATTGGCTGGTTGGCTATTGGCACGAACTTGATGAAGTTCTCGAACCATAGGTTAAGCGCTCACTTCTTTGGAACGGGGTGGGCTTGGCTAGATGTAGCATCTAGAAATCACAGTCTACACCATCAGTAGAGTTGTGGATCAGTAGTGTTGTAGCACAACGTTTGCAAAACGGCACACGTTCTGAGCGATCGCCTTGATTAAATCTTTGATTAAATGAGTATTGCTGACGTAGACGGTGATCTCACCGCCTCTAATACAGCATGGTCTGCACGGTCGCTGTACCCATTTTGCTTAAAGCGTTGTTACGGCAAAAATGGCGATCGCACCGCCTGCTGGTGCGACACGGGGGACTGCGATCGCCCTGGTATTGAAAGATTCACCTGGAAGACTAAACGGCTTGACCAGTCGCACTACTGCTTGCCTGCTCCTCTGCGTTGGCCTTCAGACGGCTCACCGTACTCTGGCGAATGCGCTCACTCTTGCGAACCCCGCCTGCCATGCTCGATCCGTAGACACTAATAGCATTCCATACACTGTCGATATTGCCATGTATAAAAGCAACATATGTGATGAGGGGTGACACCCATTAAGTGAAAGCGATCGTTCTTAGCCAGAATCGGAATCGCACTACCCCTCACTGGCAGGAAAACCCTTGAGTAAAATTGTCCCCGTTCAATTGGATAACGGCAACGTTCTTTATATTGAAGCGCAAGATGAAGCGGAGGCACCCTCGATCGCTCCGACAGCACCGCTTGACGAAACGATAGAACAACGGCGTGGCGGCGCAAAAGGCATTGGCGATCCGAGACTGCCGTTTCGTCCTACCCCAGCCCAGTCTATGCAAATGGTGCAAAGTACGATTCGCACCTATACAACCTACTGTCTGGATGCGTTCAAAAACTGTGCGGCAGCGAATGTGGATGAAGTGACGCTGGAGTTTGGCATCAACCTCAGTGCCGATGCGGGCATTCCCTACATCGCCAGTGGCAAAGCCCAAAGCAATCTCAAAATTACGGTTAAGTGCTCGTATAACAAACCAACTACCGAAGACAATAATACCGCTGTGCCTGAACCTACTGCTGCCAGCAACGGCCAATCGTTTGCAACCAATGGGCAACTCTTTGCGAACGAGGGGCAACTCTTCGCTAACGACGGACAGTGGGCGATCGGCGATCGGATGTAAAGAACAGAGGGCAGAAGCAAGGGAAGCAGCGGGGGCAGGGGAGGCAGAGGATGCAAGGGAAGCGGTGGACAGAAGTCAAGACAGAACTCACCTCTTTTCTTCCCACTCAAAACTCGTACTTCTCACTCCTCACTCAAAACTCGCTTCCTCCGCTTCCCTTGCCCCCTCGCTTCCTCCGCTTCCCTTCCTACACCACAAAACTCGTCTCTTCCCCCTGCGCGGCTTGCCAACTGCGTGCATCAAAATAGAGGTCTTCTAACGAAATGCTGTAGAGGGCTTCTTTCAACTTTTGATGGAGTCGATTCCAGACGGTGAAAGTGACCCAATCTTCTGCCTGGGAGCCGTCAGGAGAGTGACGGGGGAGTGGGTCAACGCTTTCACCAACGGCTTCTAAAATTTGTCCCAGTGAGATGCTAGCGGGCGATCGTGCGAGCTGATAGCCACCCTGCACGCCGCGAATAGACTGCACCAGTCCTGCACGCCGCATTTCAATAAGCAGTTTTTCCAGATAAGGGGCAGGCAGATCTTGACGTTGCGCGATCGCCTTTACAGAAGCTGGCCCGTAGCCAGGTTGTAAGGTGAGATCAAGCATTGCCTTGACGCTGTAATGTCCACGGGTCGTTAGTTTCATTGTCGATAAGGCAGAGGGCAGAAGGCGGAAGAAGGGAGTGGGGAATGGGGAGTGGGGAGTGGGGAGAAGACTAAAGGCTAAAGGCTAAAAAGCTAACTTCTGACTTCTGACTCCTGAATTCTTAACTCAAAACTCAAAACTCAAAACCCTCCTACCCCTGTCTCCTGCAACCTAACTGCTGACAGTCGGCAAGTCGGGTAACGATCGCCTCGACGGTGAAGATCCCAAACTTGTCGCCTAGAAACGGTAAGTGACCTGTAGGTGCGCCGAGGCTAAAGGTGATTTCGCGATAGCGTTTCCAGTGGTTGTCTATAAACAGGTTATGGGTACGCCAACCAACGCGATCGGCAAAGAGCCGCCAAACCTCTGCTTTATTCCAGTAAAGGCGATCGTATTTCTGCCAGATGGCTTTTTGTACACTAAACCCAAAGCGTCCCTGACTGTACTTTATCCACAGTTGATCCAGAATACGTAGATCTGTACAGGGAAAGCCCTTGAGTTGATTGGCGTGGAGAGCTTCATCCACCCCTAAGCCATAGCGTTCCAGCATGACGGCTCGCGTTTCCTGGTCTGCCATTTGCCACTGTTGCCCCGCCAAAAGACGCTGCACACGATCGTAGTAGGCACGTGCATAGAACGCATCGACTGCCCGAACAACCTTGGGTTCTGTCCGGTCGTGTAAAAGCGCATAGGCTGCCTGCTGTACTTCAAGGGCGCGATCGTCCAACGCTCGGATCACCAAGTTGAGTCCACGTTGCCCGTATTGCAGTGCGTCTGGCAAGGCGGCGGCTCGTTCTGCTGCATGGGAACTCGTCAACCGTCGGCGAATGCCATCCAATCCTCCCAAAATGATTGCACCTGTGGGCGTCGCCGCATGACCACCCAAAACGGCATCATGCTTGCCAGGTTGGTTCAATGGTTGCGTCATTGGTTAGAAGGGGGGCTGGGGTACAGGGTGAAGGGAAAAGTTGCTCATTCCGAATCCCTTTCAAATTAAAGCAGGCTCTTTTTTACTTTAGCCTTCTAACTCCCGACTCCCGACTCCCAACTCCCAACTCTTACGCCACTCCCCAGACTCTTACCGTTCGATCTTCACTGCCGCTGATAATGAGGTGATGATCAGGGCTGATGGCAACGGCAGTCACTAGGCTGGTGTGGCCTTGCAGGGTACAAAGTTCGCGCCCGGTTTTCAGGTTCCAGATTTTAATGCCATTCTGGCTACTGCTGATGAGATGACGATCGTCCGTTAACGTTACAGAGGCGATCGTTCTGAGCGTTCCTTTTTCTGGGCGGATTTGCCGTCCTCGTCTCAAATCCCATGCTTTAACGATGCGATCGCGCCCGCGTATAGCAAAAGTTTCGCCATCCTCACTGACGGTAATGGCGTAGATGAACGAATGTGCCTTGAGTGTGTGAATGGCTTCTTGTGCCCACCAGTCCCAAACGATGATGGTTTCGTCGCGGCTACCACTGATCAGGAATCGACCATCAGGACTAATCGCCACGGCTGTCACGCCTGCCCAATGCCCCGTTAGGGTTGCCAGACATTCAAAAAGTACGTAGGGATCGTAAGCTGCTAACGCTTGTTTGGCAGCTACTTCCGGGCGCGTTTGTAGCCTTAAATAGGCAGCTTTTTGTACCTGGATTGATTTGTCCTGCAAGGCTTGCGTCAGTAGCTCTAGCTCTAGCTGACCATATTGGCGGGCTTCTACCAGGGCTGCAATGCGTTGGGTCGCGATCGAGCTTTCAAAGCGTTGCCTTACCCCCTCCGAGCCACCCAATACCATTGCTCCAGAGGGGGAAGGGGCAGAACCACCAAGGACGACATCGTATTCTCCAGGCTGCATGAGTTGATTCTAGAGTGAGAGCCGCGATCGCCGTACAGGAAATAGCGTCATCGCTAGTAAACGCCTGCACTATCTTACGGCGATGTAATCGTTTGGATGATGCCTATTCAATCACATCCGTTTGGTCAATAGGGGTGAAGCATTTGGTAGCTGCCCTGATTGCATTGCAAAGCTTTTACCCATAGCTTGCTTTCCATAAGGGCTTCGCCCCTACAGTTGAAATAGGCGGGTTTATTTCATTCACGAGCCTCAGAACACATAGCAATGAGCTACGCACCGATAGAACAAAGCTAATCCTTCTGCCTTTTGCCCTGTGACTCTTGCAATAAAGCAATACCTGCCTTCTCTTGCGTGCAAAGACGCTAAGGAAAGACAGGCATACAGCATCAGGTTAGAAAGCGATCGCTACTTTTCGATCTTCACCGAAAGAATTTTATCGCCCTTTCGAATGGCATTCACTACATCCATGTCCTGTGTTCGGCCAAAGGTGGTGTGTACGCCATCCAGGTGTGGTTGAGGGGAATGACAGATGAAGAATTGACTACCACCTGTATTGGGACCTGCATGCGCCATTGATAAGGTGCCAGCGAGATGCTTATTGTGGTTCAGTTCGTCCTTGATTTTGTACCCTGGTCCACCGGTGCCGGTGCCCAACGGACATCCTCCTTGCACCATGAAGTCGGGAATGACACGATGGAAGGAAAGTCCGTCGTAAAAGCCTTTTTCAGAAAGCTCGACGAAGTTTTTAACGGTGTTTGGCGCATCGGCGTCAAACAAATCGAGATTGATGGTACCTTTTTCGGTCTCCATGATGGCGCGGGTCATGATGTCTCCTTAGTTCAGCGTTCAACCGCTTGTGAAAAAGTGGTGAAAATTCCTTTAGATCCTAACGCTCAGAAAGGCATTGCAAGCTTTTGATGAAAAATTCTCATGGATTGCTGATTGAGAGGCACTGGAGCATGAGATCTTACTGCAAACGCCGACAACCTCACAACCTTAAGACAACCTCACAACCTTAAGCTGATTCGGGGTTGAGCTTAGCCATTTCCCAGGTTGTGTAGGTGCCGATCGGGCTCCAAATTAGATAAGGCACCAACAGCAAGGCTGCCCAGCCTGAAAGCGGCCAAACGGTAAAGAGTAAAATGAGACCGATGATAACTCCAATGCCACCAACGATCGTGCCTGCTTTCAAGCTGCGTAGCCAAAGTGTGACCGGAGAATAGAGGACGATCGCAAGCTCTAGTAGAGCATAGGCACCCATCAGCAACCAGGTATTGTTACTGCCAGGGTCACGCTCCCAAATAATATAGGCTGACCAGGCTCCACAAATCAGAATCACCGTCCAAATGATTGGGATCAGGGCTTCAAACGTGAGCCAACGGGGGCGTTGCAGCCGAGCAAACCACTTCACATCTCGCGGTCGCAAAATACCGCTGACAAACGCGATCAGGAAAGCAACCCCTCCAATGACCATCCAGGACTTAATCATTCTTCTATAGACTCCACAGCAATACGCTGACTCTCAAGCCAGCCAGATACGACTATTATGCTGGGGGCACAGGGAACTTTAATCCATCGTTGGAGCGATCGTCAGCCTGCCTTACTTCGCGCTACAGTACTGATTGACCTCTTGCACCAGCGGACGCTCACGCTCCTGCGTTTCAATAAACAAACGATTAACCTGACTCACGATTTGAAAGTTTCCTGTAGGGGCTGCAACGACTGCACCACTGGTGCGACTGATATCGCGATAGAGCTGAACAAACTGCGATTGAAAGACTTGAATTTGAGGGTCAGAAAAGTCTGTGAACGTTAATCGATCCGCATAGCCCTCAAGCTGAATCGCCGTTTTCATCAAACGATGATTATCTTCAGCCATTGTTAGCCCTAACGCGTCAGGTTGAGCATCTGCCGCCTGATTGACGATCGCCACTAAGCGATTACATTGCGAGACTTTGCTTTCGTTATAGTGGGTGACGGCCATCATTGAAAAGCAGGCACCCACTAGTACAACAGCGTACTGCCGCGTCAAAAAAGTGGGCTGTCGTTCCGATCGGGGAATACGCGGCTCACGCATAACGGTTTTCACTGAGCTGCTCCAGTAAGGTTTACGTGTGCTGGATGTGAAAAGCCGTATTTACCAGGGGGCGGCAGCAAATACAGCTCAAGTCTCACACAACACAATACCTTCTAGCAACTCGGAATCCGTATAAACCGCAAAAAGGTTGTAAGGAAGCTGTAAAGCTTAGCCAAAGATACTCCCAAAGAACTCAATCGCTTCTTTCAACGACGCAATAAATACGTCAATCTCTTCCGTTGTGTTGTAGAAGTAGAGGCTTGCCCGTGCCGTAGATTGAGCGCCCACATGTCGGTGGAGCGGCTGCGTGCAGTGATGTCCAGCCCGAATCGCCACGCCAGCCTGATCCAGAATGGTGGAAAGGTCGTGGGGATGCACCTCGCCTGCCGTAAAGGCGGCTAAGGCTGCACGACCACTGCCATCCGCATTCGGCTTGGGCCCATACAACCGCAGTTCAGGGATTTGTTGAAGCTGTTGGAACAGGTAGCTGGTTAACTCTTCTTCGTAGGCATGAATGGTATCCATGCCGATCGCGCTCAAGTAATCAACTGCCGCACCTAGCGAAATCGCCTCTGCAATGGCAGGCGTGCCTGCTTCAAACTTATGGGGCAAATCCGCATAGGTGGAGTGGTCAAGGAACACATCGGCAATCATTTCGCCACCACCCAGGAACGGAGGCATAGAGCGTAGTAGGGCAAGTTTGCCGTAGAGAAAGCCGATTCCGGTAGCAGCGCACATTTTATGACCAGAGGCGACGAGCCAATCACAGTCAATATCCTGCACGTCGATCGGCATGTGGGGCACGCTCTGGCAGGCATCGATTAGGACTTTCGCGCCGTGTTGGTGGGCGATCGCGCAGATCTCCTTCACCGGGTTAATGCAGCCCAGGGTATTGGACACATGCACCACCGAAACTAGCTTCGTTTTATCCGACAGCAACGACTTGAAGTGGTCTAGATCAAACTCTTCGGTTTCAGTCAGCTCGACAAACTTCAGCACCGCACCCGTTCTCTGTGCCAGCAGTTGCCAGGGAATCAGGTTGCTGTGGTGTTCCATCACCGAAAGGATGATTTCATCGCCCTGTTTCACATTCGCATTACCCCACGCATAGGCAACCAGGTTGATCGCCTCGCTGGCATTGCGGGTATACACAATTTCTTGCCGCGATGCCGCATTCACAAATGCCGCGACCTTATCCCGCGCCCCTTCATAGGCATCCGTTGCCCGTGAACTGAGCGTATGGACACCCCGATGGACGTTGGCGTTATCGTGTTCGTAATAATGTCGCAGGGCATCCAAAACCGCGATCGGCTTTTGTGAGGTCGCCGCATTATCCAAATACACCAACGGCTTATCGTGAATCTGCTGGTGCAGGATGGGGAAATCAGCGCGAACTCTAGCAGCGAGGGGCTTGGTTTGGATGAGGGTCATGGTGAGGAGAGTTTTGAGTTTTGAGTTCTAAGTTTTGAGTTAGAAGAGAGGAGTGAGGGGTTAAACGTTTCGGGTTGAACGAAAAAAGTGAATGTAGCCCTTGACCTTCTGCCCTCTGCCTTCTGCCTCCTGCCTTCTTTGCTTCAGGCTTGCTGAGTGCGAACGATCGCCGCCAATTTGTCTCTCAGCGATGCCACAGGAATTTCGCGAATCACTTCGTAGGCAAACGCGTAGGTCAATAGCTTGCGGGCGCTGTCTTCGTTAATGCCGCGACTTTGTAGGTAGAAGACTTCATCGCTGTCAAGCTGGCTGACAGTCGCGCCGTGAGTACACTTCACGTTGTCAGCGGTGATCTCTAGCTGAGGTTTGGTATCCACTCGTGCTTTGGGCGATAGCAGGAGATTGCTGCTGAGTTGCTTCGCATCAGTCAGTTGAGCCGCTTTGGGAACGTAGACTTTGCCATTGAAGACGGCATGAGCGCGATCGTCCACAATGCACTTGTGAATCTGATTGCTGCTGCCGTGAGGATGGGTGTAGGCGATCGTGCTGTGCGTATCGGCTACCTGTTCACCATTAATGATGGTCAAGCCATTCAACGTCGTTTCAGTCTGTTCTCCGGTATGGTGAACCTCCAAATTATGACGCGAGAGTTTCGCACCCAGGCTCACGGCATTGCAGGTGTAGCGAGAATCGCGTGCTTGCGAAACAGCCGTTTTACCAATATGGAAGGCAGCATCACTATCCCGCTGGATGCGCGTATGGTTCACTTCAGCATTGGCTTCAAGCCAGATCTCCGTAACGGCATTGGTGAAATACGACCCGTCATAAAGCGTGGCGTATTCTTCAATCAACGTCAGTTTGCTACCCGATTCAGCAACAACCAGCGTGCGAGGATGGTCGATCGTGGGTTGTGTTGCGGTTGAAAGGTACAGAATTTGGATAGGTGATGCGATCGCTTGATTTTTCTCAACCCAAACGAGTGCTCCGTCCGTCAAACTGGCTGTATTCAGAGCGGTGAACGTTTCCTCCGAACCTTGCTGTTGCGCTAAGTAGTTCGGCAATTCACTCAGAAGCTCTGCACCAAAAGCAAGACTTGTGACAATGACTCCTTCGGGCAAATCATCTACTGCCGACAGTGCTGGATCGTAGTGTCCATCGACGAAGACTAGACGACTGCTTACAGCTTCTGGCAAAATGAGTGGCTGAATCGCCTCAAAGCTCAGAGTGGGAGCCTGCTCACTGCGTGACAGAAAGCAAACCTGCAAAAGGTCTGACAGATCTGTAAAGCGCCATTCTTCCTCACGGGTAGACGGAATCGCCAGTCCTTGCACTCTGGTAGCGGCGCGATCGCGTATCACGTTTAGCCAACTTGCTGATTCATCCAGTGCTGGACGCAAATTCAGCAATTGCTGAAGATAGGCAGCGCGATCGTTCTTAGCCTTTCCATTACCGATCGCAACATCGGACACGGTTGATTGAATCGTCATCGTGCGCCGACCTCCGCTGCTTCCTCTTCGCGCACCCAGTCGTAACCACGGGCTTCAAGCTCTAACGCCAGTTCCTTGCCGCCTGTGGTGAGAATGCGTCCGCCTTCCATGACATGAACATAGTCTGGCGTGATGTAGTCGAGCAAGCGTTGATAGTGAGTGATGAGGACGATCGCATTCTCTGCATTCGCCAGTTGATTCACGCCATTCGACACAATCTTGAGCGCATCAATATCTAAACCGGAATCGGTTTCATCCAGAATGCCAAGCTTTGGTTCCAGCATCGCCATTTGCAGGATTTCGTTACGCTTTTTCTCACCGCCCGAAAAGCCTTCATTCAGGCTACGGCTGAGAAACGCGGGATCCATTTTGACGATATCCAGCTTTTGTCGCACCAGATCATCAAAGTCGAAGGCGTCCAACTCTTCCAATCCGTGATGCTTGCGTTTGGAGTTGTATGCCACTCGCAAGAAGTCCAGGTTGCTGACACCAGGAATTTCAATGGGGTATTGAAAGGCGAGAAAAATGCCCGATCGTGCTCGTTCTTCCGCTTCCAACTCCAGCAGGTTCCTACCTTCAAAGATGATTTCGCCACCTGTCACAGTGTAATCAGGATGCCCTGCCAGCACTTTAGAAAAGGTGCTTTTACCAGAACCATTCGGCCCCATAATGGCGTGAATTTCACCCGCTTTGACTTCCAGATTCAAGCCTTTGAGAATCTGAATGCCATCCACGTCGGCAGTCAAATTCCGCACCGACAAAATTACTTCTGCGTTCTCGTTGATCATCCCTTAACCTCTAAAAAATTAGCTGTTAGTCCCTCGCAATCAGCCACCAGGAGAACGCATCCAGAACTAACAACCAACAAAACTAACTGCTGAAAACTAAACTTATCCCACGCTGCCTTCAAGTTTGAGGCTGAGGAGGCGATCGGCTTCCACCGCAAACTCCATCGGCAACTGGTTAAACACATCCTTACAGAAGCCGCTGATCATCATGGAGATCGCATCTTCCGCAGAAATGCCCCGCTGAGAGAAGTAAAACAACTGGTCTTCGCCAATCTTCGACGTGGACGCTTCGTGTTCTACCTTGCCCTTATTGTTCTGCACCTGAATGTAGGGGAAGGTATTTGCCTGAGCGTTGTCGCCAATCAACATCGAGTCGCATTGAGAATAGTTCCGCGCGCCTGTTGCCTTGGGACCAATCTTGACCAGACCGCGATAGCTGTTCTTCGACTGTCCCGCCGAGATGCCTTTGGAAATAATGGTGCTGCGGGTGTTCTTGCCGATGTGCACCATCTTGGTGCCAGTATCGGCTTGCTGATGGTGGTTCGTCAGCGCGACGGAGTAGAATTCGCCGACCGAGTTATCGCCAACGAGAACACAACTGGGATACTTCCAGGTGATTGCAGAACCCGTTTCAACTTGCGTCCAGGAGATTTTTGAGTTCACACCCTGACACAAACCACGCTTGGTCACAAAGTTGTAGATGCCGCCTTTGCCGTTGGCATCACCCGCGTACCAGTTCTGCACAGTAGAGTATTTGATGTCGGCATTATCAAGTGCGACCAGTTCCACCACAGCCGCATGAAGCTGATTGGTGTCAAACATCGGTGCGGTACAGCCTTCGAGATAACTCACCGAGCTACCTTCTTCAGCCACAATCAGCGTCCGCTCAAATTGACCGGAGTCACCGTTGTTAATGCGGAAGTAGGTCGAAAGCTCCATCGGGCATTTGGTGCCTTTAGGAATGTAGACAAAGGAGCCGTCGCTAAAGACCGCAGAGTTTAGCGCAGCAAAGAAATTGTCGCCAACTGGAACAACGCTGCCGAGATACTTCTGCACTAATTCGGGATACTCTTGCACCGCTTCCGAGATAGAGCAGAAGATGACGCCTTCTTCGGCTAGCTTTTCTTTAAAGGTGGTCGCGATCGACACGCTATCAAAGATGGCATCCACCGCAACGTTGCTCAAACGCTTCTGTTCGGAAAGGGGAATGCCAAGCTTCTCAAAGGTATCCAGCAGTTCGGGATCAACTTCTGACAGGCTCTTCTTCTTCTCTTTTACCTTCGGCGCAGAATAGTAGACGATATTCTGGTAGTCGATCGCCGGGTAGCTCGCATTCTGCCAAGTTGGCTCTGTCATCTTCAGCCACTGACGGTACGCCTTCAGCCGAAAATCCAGCATAAACTGCGGCTCTTCTTTCTTCGCCGAAATCAGCCGCACCACATCTTCGCTCAACCCACGCGGAATCGTATCGGATTCAATGTCCGTCACGAAGCCATACTTGTAGGGTTGGTTAACTAAGTTCTGAACAGTTGGACTCATGGGTAGTGTTCTCTGGTCTACGTTGAGGACGGCGATCGGGCGGAAGCAAGCTAGCAACTAACCATGATGCTGGCTGGTTGTTGCTCTAATTTCGTCAAAAGTAATGTCTTGCTGATCTCCCGCAAAGTCATTGTCAGGCGTGAGAAACAGCATGCAGTGACACTCCTTGCGTTCACGCATCGGCACACAGGGACAATTCCAATAAGCGGCCTCTACCTCAGCGGCCTTATCTTCATAGTGGCGGCAGGGGCAAAGCGGCGAACCTAAATCATCTTTATGCTTTGCCAACCCTTCAATAACGACCGCTGTAACGCCAGGATCAACGCAAAAATAAGTCCCTGTGCGCTTGGCATAGGTAATCGAAAAGTGCCTCATCGCTTCGAGGCTTTTATCGGTCGATTGAGCGGGTGCGTTAGATTGGGTCTCTGAGTTCATGAGGCAGCGCGACAAGACAACGGATCGATTCTATAATTAAAACAACACAAATGTTGCTTAACTACATTGTAAGATACTTTAGCAACATTGTTGTTGTCAAAGTATTGGGGCTCGTGTTGCTGCCGGGATTTCCGCTGGTAATCAAGGTTGCAGCCTGGACAATGCTTTACTAATGTGACGCTCGAATACGGGTGTGACACTCGAATACGGGTGAATTTTAGGAGTCGGCTTTACCGCTGGAAAAAGAATGACGACTACTCAACAACCCTCGACCAAGCAAGCTTCCACTAAGCAAGACATCCTTCAGTACTTGTTGAAACAAGGGCAATGTACTGTACAAGAACTCGCTGACCAACTGAGGGTAAGTCCCCAGGCGATACGTCGCCATCTAAAAGATTTAGAAACGGATGGGTTGATTGACCATCAGGTGGTACAGGCTCGCATGGGCCGTCCCAACTACACATATGGGCTCAGTCAGGAGGGCCGCGATCGCTTCCCCGATCGATACGATGATTTTGCGGTTTCGTTGCTGGATACGCTAGCAGAAACCGTTGGAGCCGATCAGATGGGAACTATCCTTCGCAAGCAGTGGGAACGCAAGGCCATGGAATACCGCGATCGCATCGGGAGCGGTTCTTTGAAGGAACGGGTCGCAAAGCTGGTCGAACTGCGGCGGACAGAAGGCTATATGGCCGAGTGCCACCCCATTGACGCTAGCGGAACAATCGTAGAACAGGGCGATCGGTTTATTTTGACAGAGTACAACTGCGCCATTTCCCACATCGCCGAATCTTTCCCTAGCGTTTGCGGTCATGAGCTTGAAATGTTTGCAGTAGCTCTAGAGTGTTGTGTAGAACGGACTCATTGGCTGGTGAATGGAGAACACCGTTGTGGCTATTTGATTCAGCCGCAGTAATCCATAATTCTTTGATGCAAGAATGGCTCACTAGTTGGTTTTCCAGTTCATTGGTAGCTTAAGAAGAATCTTGCCAAGACTTTAATTGAGTCATGCTTGCGCTCTAAACCAGCAAACGATTGAACGTTATGTCTTGTACTGGCCGTTGATTGTTGAATGCTTCCATGCAACCATCTACAGAATTTTTAACACCGGACGAGTGCGCTGAAGTTGACAAAGCTCTGCTGACTGCACGAGAAAAATTCTCGGCGCGAGTAGCTATTTACGCCCTGCGATCGCTGAAACAGGTGGCACGGTTAGAAGGCGTTACCATAGCGCACTTAAACCCGCAGCAGATTGAAGACTGGGTTTACCAGGATGAAAGTTTGCAAACAGGCGTCGATCGCGAATTTCGGCAATTTTTTGCTCAACTGGTCGGCACTGCTTTAAAGCCATTGGGACAAATGGCAGCAGAAGCGGGAACGGCCATTGAAGATCTTACGGTTGCTCAAGTGATTGCCTGGTTTGAACGGCAAGCAAAGCTTAACCTTAAAAAACCTTAGCCCGCCGTTGAAGACGCTCTAACGGTTTGGCAGGCTCTAACAAGTATTCAAATCCGCTATTTAAGGTCAGGTGATCGCTCCACGTTGACAGGCAATGCCTCAGAGGGTGAAGGCGCGTGTTTCATGGGAGCGTTTTGCACAAGAAACACGGTCGTACCGATAAAAATGGCGCTGCCTAACACTGTCCAGACAATGGATGGAATGATCAACCTGAAATCACGCTGAATTCGCGCTAAAGGACGGCTTTCGCGCCGTAGCATCTGTCCGGTTGCAAGGGGCTTAAGGTTAAAGGGGTCACGCACGTAGTGCCCACTCCAACTCACAACCAAACGCTCACGACAGTTCTGACACGTCAGCAAGCCCTTTAAGAGTTTGTGGGGCTTAATGACACCGGCCCGATGACAGATTGGGCAAACTGGAGAATCTGTATCAAAGGTATGAGCGTTCATCTGAGTCGTTCACCGTTCCAGAGGCTTACTTAATCAACTCAACGGGTATTCCCTGAAGGAACCCAAGCGTTTAAAGAATCTGCAAAACCGCACTGCTAAGCAAATACATTGCCTAAAACATGTGCATTCAGATGCTGCCTCGCTTAGTGTAACCCGCAACATTCAGGTTTGAGAACATCTTCAGACCACCTCTTTCCTAATTTTTATCTTCGGCGGTTCGGGCTTCAATTGCCAGGACTGTAATTCTCTTTGGCAATGGCTTTCCTCACGCAATGGCTCTCATCACGCTAAGCACAGTCACAATGACGAGTAACGACTTTTACAGTTTGATAGTTTGAGAAAACGTGGGAATCTGTCGGCTAAGCGAGAAGCCTATCGTTAAGCCGGCCTATCCCTACCATACCCAATCCCGATCGTGAATTTGCATAGCAAAGGCGTACTGAGTGGAAAAAATCAGCAACAGAACAATAAGCAGCGGAACGTGCTAAGAACGATGCTGCTGTTTTTCTGATGAGGTCGTGTTCCAGCAGGGTGATTGTGGCATAACCAAGCACGCGACCGAGCCAAAAATGGGTGAGAATGGGAATGCTAGCAATAAAAATTAAACTTGATCTCATAATTCCGCTTAATGGCCGCCAGTTCTCCCTCTGATGCTCTAACTAGCACCCCAAACCTGGGTGATAAGCCGTCTACTTCCTTTCTTAGTAGTGCCTTTAATCGCCTTCAGCCATCGCCAGAAACGGTTGTGCTGTTGCTGGCACTCGTCATTGGTAGTGGAACGGGTTGTGCTGTTGTGCTCTTTCATTACCTGATTGAGCACATTCAGAGCCTCATGCTAGAGGATGTGATGGGCATGATTGTGCCTCTAGGCTTCTGGACGCTTGCCTGCATCCCAGTTTTTGGGGGTCTTATTGTAGGGATGATGCGCTGGCTTTTGAAGGACTTTGGTCCAAGCCTGTCGGCGTTGATTGCGGCGGCACAAGGGTTAGGCAATGTTTCACCGCTACGAGCGGGTGCAAAAGCCGTGGCAGCATCAGTATCCCTCGGTACAGGGGCATCGCTTGGCCCGGAGGGACCGAGCGTTGAGATTGGTGCCAATATCGGGGTGTTGATTGGACAGACGTTACAGATGTCGAAGGAGCGTCAACGGCTGTTATTGGGCGCTGGTGCGGCGGCTGGCCTGGCAGCGGGCTTTAATGCGCCGATCGCGGGTGTGTTTTTTGCGCTCGAAGTGATCTTGGGAACAACCTTCGCCACCTCCACCGTAAGCGTTGTGCTGCTATCGGCAGTGGTAGCGGCGTTAATTGCCCAAATTGGGTTAGGCGGACAACCCCCATTCGCGCTGCCCAGTTATGAGGTGCGTAGCCCATTGGAGTTGCCGCTGTATCTGGGCTTGGGTTTGTTTGCAAGCCTGGTGTCGATCGCCTATACCCAGACAATTCAGGTAACGCAACGATTGTTTGAAGGACAGCTTGCCGGATTGCACTGGATTGGCCGGATACCCGTTGCCGCGCGTCCTGTGATCGGTGGCCTTGTTGTAGGGTTGGTCGCGTTGCAATTTCCCCAAATTTTGGGGATTGGTTACGAAACCGTCGAAGCTATGTTGCGAGACGCTCACTTTTCGCTCCCCCTGCTGCTGAGCCTGCTCGTTGTAAAGCTGATTATGACAGCGGTGAGTTTAGGGAGTGGCTTGGTAGGGGGCCTGTTTGCACCAGCCATGTTCTTAGGAGCTTCACTCGGTGCGGCCTACGGCAAGACGATGGCGATCGTCCTGCCGGTCATGCCAGGTGGGATTGCGGCTCCTCCAGCGTATGCGATGGTTGGGATGGCAGCCGTGCTGGCAGCCAGTGCCCGTGCGCCCTTAACGGCTATTCTTCTGCTGTTTGAGTTAACCCGTGACTACCGAATTATTTTGCCCTTGATGGCAGCGGTAAGCTTAAGCGTGTGGCTCGTTGATCGACTCAAGCCATCAACCCGGAACCTTGCAGCCCTACAGTCAGCAGGATTAACATTACAACCCGACCATGACTCGGAAATGTTGCACCTGTTGTCTGTGCTTCAGGCTATGCACCAAAACTTTCTGGCGTTGCCCGGTTCGTTATCAGTCTTAGAGGCTGGTGTGGCGGTGACGCAACACCAATCTCGCAGCGCACTGGTGGTTGATGATCATCATCAATTGATCGGGATCGTAACGCTACAAGATATTCATCGCTTCATTTCACGCTGGGAGTATAACCAAACCCATTTACCGATCGATGGGCTGGGCTTGAGTCCTGCCAGTCAGCCATTAAGTGCTATCTGTACTACAGACTTGCTCTGCGCCTATGAAGATGAACCGCTCTACGACGCCTTTATGCGGATGTCTGCCCGTGGTTTACGTCAGTTGCCCGTTGTTGAGCGCACGAACCCAGGTCGCGTTGTCGGACTGCTGGAGCAGGAGAAAATCATGCTGGTCAGTAGCCTGAATGTGATGCAGCAATCGCTTCATCCCTACCTTGATGGCTCAAAGATGGATGGTCTAAAAATAGATGGTTTAAAGACAATGGTACCATGTGCTTCATCAGACATGGGTGAATTAACTGTTCCCGAAACAGCGATCGCTGAAGCAGTAAACAATCCACTTCCTATACCACCATCGCAGGCACCTGCCTAGAAAGCTATTTGTTTCGAATCGTCCAGATGTTACTGAACATCATGAGCAAGCCACCGACAAAGATGGCAATTGCTAATCCAGCAGGTAGTGCTGTCATCCAATCGATCGTGTCCATTTAAGATTCTTCGTCAAGTTGGTCGATCTGCTTGAGATGAATATGCTTTCGCCCTAAGGAGATCTCAAATTCATCACCGGGCTTTAATTCCATCTGCTTGGTATAGGCGGAGCCAATGAGAAGATTGCCATTGGACTGAACGCTAATACGATAGCTAGCGCTACGACCACCTCGTCCGTTTGCGTTCTGCTTGCCGTCAAGCTCAATCCCCTCAGCGTCAATCAACGCATTCAGGAATTTCATCATATTAACCCGCTCTACACCGTTTTTGGTCACTGTGTAGTAGCCGCACTCCCGAGCTTTTTCTTCCTTGCTGTGATGCTCCAACTCTTTTACTTTTTTGAGCAGCGCTTCACCTGTAAGGGGCTCAATTTTTTTCTTTTTACTCATCAACTTCGCTCGGAATCGTATGGAGTGGATCTAAGATTTATTGATCTTTGTCAGCAGGTGAATGCATGAGCTGCGTTCCTACCTATCAGATCATAGTACACCGTTTGTATCGTTTTTCTCATGCCTTAACGGTTAATTTCTTAGGAAGCGAATGCAATCGTTAAGAACCACTAACGTTCTCTATCACTGATAGGAACTCTTCAAAGCATGCAATAGCTTGCTAAAAGATAGACAACTCCCTTCAGAATTGCCTTCCATTGTTTTCTAGATTCGATTGATTGTGCCTTTTGCTGTGCTGCTAACTCGATCGTCCAGTGATGCTAGGTGCGTTCATCAAGTGGGTGAAGTATTACAATTTGAAACATGCTAGGAGACATGAGGTCAGGATTTTGAAGACGTTTGGTGTGCTGACGACAGCTTCTCAGAGGCTCTAGCTATCCGCCGTTCTCGCTTGCAAACAACCTCCTTTGAGTCAGCAACGCTTTAGCGCGTTTGTGCTTATCCGACAAACGGTTACTGAAGCGATGCTTTCAAGCACTACTTGTTCTGGTGCCAATGTTGCCTATCTACTTTAGAGCTTGGCTGCAAGGAGAACAATCGTTCTTCTACAAAGATCGATCAATGAAACGTTGGGAATTGTGCTTAAAGACTTGCCACTCATCTCAAAAAAGAAGGAGTACAGAGGAATTTCTTACGTTCCCTGCACTCCTTGCAATTAAATTACAGCGCTTATCGTTTGTATTGACGATGTGGTAGAAGCTTCATGATGTCAATCACGGAGGTTTCACTTACTGAGCAGGCTGCTGCCGTCTTTGTTGTCTTTGCTGCCGGGCCTGTTCCAGTTGCTGGCGTTGTTCGGCAGTCAGCACGGCATCCATTTGCTGCTTGGCATCTTGACGAATGCTTTTGATTTGAGCTTTTTGCTCGGCTGTAAGGTTCAGAGAAGCCCACATTCCCCGTGTTTTTTGACCTCTCTGCCCTTGCTGCCGTTGTTGTTTCGCTGCGTCTAATTGTGCTTTTTGCTCTGGCGTCAAGATGGCTTCAATCTTGGAGCGGGTCGATTCGCGAATTTGCTTGAGTTGGGCTTTTTGGTCGGCTGTTAGGTTGAGGTTAACGCCACGTTTTTGGTACTGGCCAGCAGAAGGTGCTGTGCTTTGGGCGGCAACTGGCAACATGGGTGCAGCATACGAAAGTGCGATTGCCAATGCACCGGGTAAGAGTAAGAAGCGTTTTACGTTCATGGTGATTGTCTATTTTGAAGTGGTCTCGTGCGGGAGACAACTGATGGTTTTATTTGGTTTTGCTGATTTTGAGCACGACTAAAAAGCTGACCACATTAAAGGCGCTTTCATTCATCTTGTCTTTCAGCTAAGTCCCATCCGTTGTATTGGGTAAGACCAAACTTATTTTCAAAAGGTTCAACACCGCTTTAATTTGAGGCAGCACGTCCCAGGGTTGTGATGTAGAGCACGGCTTCATCAATGGGAATCCCAAGCACTTCATTCACCTGGTCGTCAAAGAAGCCTGCAATACCGCTGACACCTAACCCAAGCTGAATGGCAGCCAGATTGAGCCTTTGTCCTAAATGCCCTGCATCCATGTGAAGGTAGCGGTAGACCCGATCGCCATACGCGGCGATCGCGGTTTTAAGATCGGCTGTGTGAAATAAGACCGCACCTGCATCACGCCCCAAGTTTTGCCATAGACAAAGGAAGTGCAACTCTTGACGAAAGTTTTTGAACCGAATTTGTCGAAGCTCCTGGGTTTTTGGTGCGTAGTAGTAGCAGCCTTCCTCTAGCCCAGTTACCGAAGACACGGCAATAAAGGTTTCCACTAAACTCAGGTCAAAGTAGTCGGGTGAACCATCCAGCCCCTGATCAATGTAGTGCTGGGGCTGATAGGTAAAGTCAAGTAGCGCCATAAGCTCCTCAAAGCTAAGCGCAGCACCATTGTAGGCACGGGTTGATCGTCGCTGCAGGATGGTTGTTTCTAATTGCTCTAACTGCTTACCCCAGTCGATCGGCGGCGTTGCGGTGGAGACTTTGAGACAGAAGGGGAAATTATATTTATCGATATGCTGGGGGCGAACGGTTGGGGGTGCCCAGTTTACCTTAACAGTTGTATCGAGGGGGAGTTGGGTTGCCTGATGCAAGTAGCCAAGCATCTGACCATCTGGAATGGGTGGGTATGTAAGGTGGGTGGCAGCGGGCAGAGCCGTGCGCGCTAACGAGAGGTTTTGTTTTACATCAAGCAGATCGGCGAGGGGTAGGATGGCGATTGCCCCTTCTTGCTCAGCATCCAGATAAAGGAGTTGCTGCATGGCCTCATCGATGAAACCGCCAATGAGGTGCGGACGGTAATCTGTCAGCGCGCATGCCAGTTCGATATTGCCGAGCAAATGGCCCGTATCGAGGCAGATTCGTCGATAGGCACGATCTTGATAGCGCCATGCTGAACGCATAAAGACGGCGGTCGTCACCAGAGCAATCTGCGTGTTTTCAAGGACAGGGTGCCAGTAGCAGGCGGCTTGTAACTTTGTCCAAACATCGCTTTCCCAAAAGTGGATTAACGAGTGCGTATAGGCATGGTAGTTGTAAAGCCCCGCAGGCAGCAGGGGAGTGCCACGAGAGATCAGGTAAAGCTCGGCTGGGTAAAGCCCACCCGCCGATGGCGCAGACCGTAAGTAATGGGTTGCACCCGCAGACGCGACTCTGCCCGTTAGCCCATAGCTACAGAGCAGCAACCGCGATAAGCGCCGCCACCAAATATTGGTTGAATCCTGGTCGGGCGTGGCTGCGTTGTCGGCCAGATAAGGCTTTAGATCAACTGCGCCTCCAATTTTGTATTCCTTAAAGGGTAAGGGTTGTTGACTCCAATCAAGGGGCGACTGTTTTGCCTTAATCGTCTCAGGGTCGTATTTTGTCCGCTCGTGATAGTGCTGGGCGATCGACACGGTAGAATCCGTCATAGCAATTGCGGAAGAATGCGTCTCCGCTTCAATCTTGGCATTCTCTGAGCCTAAAGCGCTATAGCCAGCTCTATGGAAGCCAGGAATTGTGGAAAAGTCCGGCTTTTCGGCTAACGACGATCAGTGCTTTGTGATGGCGTTGCGAAGGCTTGGGGTAAGCGCTGTCGAGCGGGCGCTTGTTGCTGAGCAAAAAGCTGAAGGCGCGATCGCCACACTTGATAGCCTTTCAAGCTCAGATGCAGCCCATCAGTACTCAGATCAGCCGCCAGATCACCGTTTTCATCTGTAAAGGATGGGTACAGATCTAGATAGTCTAAGCCTTCTGCCTTAGCCATCGCAGCCAAGGTTTGATTCAGTTGTTGAATAGTACGATTCGGCACAGCGGCTAAACGAGCTTCCCAACGAGACTGTTGCGTGGGCTGTGAAGCTTTAGGTTCTAGGGGCGATCGTGCTAAACGACTACCGGCATGGGGCAAAATCGACTGCACGACAATGTGGGCTTGAGGATGCGCCTTTTTTAGATGCAGCATAATTTCACGGTAATTCGCCAGCAGTGTTTCGGTACTGATGCCATGAATTAAATCATTAATGCCGATCATGACAAAGATGGTCTGCGGCTGCGCTTGATCAAAGAGATTGAGCCGTCGCAGTAGGCCGGAGGATGTTTCACCCGAAATGCCTTGATTTAGCCACACGTTCTCTTGCGGCAGCAGTTCCGGTGGAAACCAGAGGCTAAGAGAGTCTCCAGCTAAGACGGTGAGCTGTTTGGGGTGCGACTCTGCGACAACTTTTGCCTCTTGTTTTAGCAGAGAAACCCATTGCTCATAGGTCAACTGGTGACGTTGCCCCAGCCCTTCAGTTGGCGTCACTTTAGCAGGCGCAACCTGCACGGTGGACGCATTCACCTGTGAAAAAGCCGTTAGGCTACCCCGTCGTAGCAGCAATGTAGATGCAAGTAGCAGTCCACTAATGCCGAACGACAGGATAGCCCAACCAGGAAGAGAAGTAAATCGCCTAAACACTGGCTCAGATTTAAGATGATTTGAGTCAGATTGTAATGGCAATTTCAGGTTTTTCAAGGATCTCTATTCAGCTTGTTTGGCGAAAGCAACTTCACCAGCAAACTCTTCACCGTATGCACCTTCGCCGTGTTCGTAGATATCCAGACCTTCGTCTTCTACTTCAGGCTTGACGCGGAGTTCCATGAACAGGCCAAGTACTTTGAGAATCACGAACGTCCCGATCGCGGCGATCGCGGCTGCAATCAACACCGCAATGATCTGCGTGACGAGTTGACCAGGGTTGCCGTAGAAAAGGCCGTTATTACCAGCCGAATTAACCGCTTTGGTCGCAAAGATACCCGTCAACAACGCGCCGATGGTGCCACCGACTCCATGAACTGGGAACGTATCAAGAGAGTCGTCAAACTGTAGCTTTGCCTTCAAATTGACAGCAAAGAAGCAGGCGAGAGCCGTCAAGACACCAATGAAAATCGCTGAGACGGGTGTTACAAAGCCCGCAGCAGGGGTAATACCGACCAGACCAGCAACAAAACCACTACCAATACCAACGGCAGTTGGCTTACCTTTAAGGATCCACTCAGCCACGAGCCAAGCAAGACCAGCGGCTGAGGTGGAGACAGTTGTAGCCACAAAAGCAACCGTTGCCAGACTACCTGCACCCAGGGCACTACCGGCGTTGAACCCAAACCAACCAAACCATAGAATGCCAACCCCTAAGAGGACAAAGGGCACATTGTGAGGGATGACGGGTTTAGACATCCAGTCTTTGCGAGGCCCCAGAATCCAGGCAGCTACCAGTGCTGAGACACCAGAACTAATGTGGACCACCGTGCCACCCGCAAAGTCTAGAGCACCCATTGCGCCCAAGAAGCCCTTACCCCAAACCATGTGTGCCAGTGGCGAGTAGATAAAGGTTGACCAGAGCACAATGAACCAGAAGAACGCTTTGAACGAGATCCGCTCAACGATCGATCCCGAAACCAGTGCAACCGTGATGATGGCAAACATCATCTGGTAGACCATAAAGACTTGGTGAGGAATCGTGGGCGCATAGCCAATGGAATCAGGAGCATCAAAGGCCACGCCGTTAAGACCCAACCAACCCAGTCCACCGATAAATTGTTGGATGCCTTGCCCAAACGTCTGTCCCTGAGGGATGGTCACATCAAATGCCAAGCTATAGCCCCAGAGGATCCAGGTTACACCCACGATCGCCATCGCCACCAGGCTCATCATCATTGTGTTGAGCACGTTACGTGAGCGCACCAATCCACCGTAAAAGAACGCTAGACCGGGTGTCATAAACAGGACTAAAGCTGAGGATGTCAGCATCCAGGCTGTATCCCCTGTGTCAATCTTTGGTGGTGCAGCGGCAGCAGGTGCAGCGGCATCTTGAGCAACAGCAGGATCAACCAGTGATCCTGTAAACAGGCTAAACGCAGCTATTGCCAGCAAAGACAATCCGAGGACTATAACCAATCGGCGCAACATTCGTTTGCTTTTTTCGCTGGGCTCACCAATTGCGAAGCTGGCAAGGTTCTGCCAAAGGGAAGAAACAGAACGGGTGAAAGAGCTGGAAAAACGCCGACGCTTGTGCCTCGACCTCTTATGAAGCATTAATTTAGACATTGTGACCCAAAAATCCTTGCGAGAACTTCAATGAAAACGGTAGGCAACTCACTGAGGGCAAGCCAAGTCAGATCGCTGACTGGAAAACGGCTTGAGCTTTGCTTTCGTTACTTAACCGCTGGAGGATAGGAGCCTTCAGCGGCAATTCCTTGGACCGCCGTCCATGTGGGGCAAAGCAATTGCAGTTCATTACCCCACTGGAGGGATGAACTCTTAGGAGTGATTGCACCAATTCTGGGAAGGTTAATTCTGTATAACAGACAACATATTTGCCTTGGTCCCCTGCTTAAGCGCCGGGTAAACACCAAGGAAAAGGACTGAAGTCATTGCTGGAGCGGCATGTGTAATGATCACGCGATTGCAAGACAAAGTTTCTTGAGCCTTCAAAACATTTCGATTGATTACAGGGGGGACACTGACTCATCATGGAGTCTAGTCAAAACTGCTCTGTCATGCATAACCTGCCGCCGCTGTCACGCGACTTTCAGGGGATGCATTGTTGTCTTTTTACTCGATACTGAAGTAAGGTCGCTCAACTCAAGGAGAAGGTATGCTGCTATCAAAAGGATTTGAGGTTGAGATCTATACCAGCACTCCTGAGGGAGACATTGTCGGTCTTTCTGACAAAATTGTGGCAGCCTTAGATGGCTTTGTTCGCGAGCCAGATAGCCGCAACGTTGAGTACACCACCCCGCCTTGTTACCGCTACGAGCGTTTATTGTGCGATCTGGTGCGCCCTCGGTTGCGCCTAAGGGATTACCTGAAACAGTTGGGTAACTATACGCTCATTCCAGGCAGCACTCTTGCTTTAGGAGGGGGCGATCGCTTCTGGCGCTCTGATCCAGACAATCCCTACCATACCTACATCGAACAGACCTACGGCACGAAGGTTGTTACAGCGAGCATCCATATTAATGTCGGCATTAGTGACCCCGAATTGCTCATGCGGGCCTGTCGTTTAATGCGAGTCGAAGCGCCACTCTATTTGGCGCTGAGTGCATCATCGCCCTTTTTAGACGGTGAGGTTACAGGCTATCACTCTACCCGTTGGGGGCTGTTTCCCAAAACGCCTGCACACGTACCGCTCTTTGAAAGCCATGCTCATTTCATCGAGTGGACTGAGCAGCAATTGGCAGCAGGCACGATGCAAAACGTGCGTCACCTCTGGTCGTCTGTACGCCCTAACGGCGATCGCCGCCCCTACAACCTGAATCGCTTAGAACTACGAATCTGTGATTTGGTTATCGATCCAGTCGCTCTGCTTGCGATTACAGCACTGCTTGAAGCGCGATTATTGCAACTGATTCACGATCCTACGCTCGACCCACTCCATGGCAGCCAGTTGCCTGTTGAAACGCGATCGCAGGCTTTGGCAGACCTTGCAGACGCCAATGAACGAGCCGTTTCCCGGCATAGTTTGGAAGCATCCCTACAGCATTGGAAAGATGGCAGCACCATTACAGCCAGAGCATGGATTGAGCAGCTTTATGAGGACGTCTGGGCGATCGCAAAACGAGAAGGGTTTAGCTGCTTCCTGCTGCCGCTGAAGAAAATCCTGCGAGAAGGTAATGAAGCCCAACGCTGGCTCAACCTTTATGAACAGGGATGGACCCTACAGGCGATCATGCAGCAGGCAATTCAGACTGCTGCCGCTTATGAACTAATCCTGCAAGATGACCTTTGCCAACCGTTAGTCGCCTGATTTTCAGCCGATACCCCGGTCGTCGGATAGCCCCTAAGCGGTCTTATCTGGCCTGCAAACCATGATTTATCGTCTTACAGCAGTTGTTATTGGGTAAGCCACAGTTTGTTGAAGTGGGGAACAGGTTGTAGGGTCTAGGTGTGGTGAATGCAAATGAAAACGGCCGTAGGAGCGAATTATTTGCGGGTAGGACATGACTGTGCGGCCTTACAAGCAATACCCGTATTACTAAGCTCTTGTCTCTTGGCAATTATGGGAAAATGATGACAAAAGGAGGGGCGAATCATCCTTCCGGACGGTGGCAAATTTCGATCAAAATCTTTAACTATCTGTCGTTGTGCTTTAGAGATTAAAAAAAACTATCAATCGTGCTTTTTTCCTGATGGCGTTTTGAACGCCCTTACTGGCGATTTGGCTACTCACAAGACATGCTTAGAGTTGTTTTAGTTCATCCTCAGATCCCGCCAAACACGGGCAATATCGCTCGCACCTGTGCTGCAACCAATACCGAACTACATCTGGTTGGCCCACTGGGCTTCGAGATCAGCGATCGCTATCTGAAGCGCGCGGGCTTAGATTACTGGCCTTACGTCAATCTGCAATATCACACCTCGATCCAGACATTTGAAACGCTACAAAAGCGGCAGGGTGGTCGCCGCATTGGTTTTAGCACTTCTGGACGCTGTAGCTATACTCAATTTGCCTTCCAACCTCTCGATTGGTTGCTCTTTGGCAGTGAAACACTAGGGTTACCTGCGGCTGTGCTCAATGCCTGTGATGAGACCGTCTACATTCCGATGGCCAGTCCCCATGTTCGCAGCCTTAACCTCTCGGTTAGCGCAGCCGTTGGATTGTTTGAAGCACAGCGACAACTAGGGGCTTTGACATAGATTCGGTCTTTAGGAATGGACTGCTGCTGTAAGCAAACATACGGGCGATCGTCACGGAATGGCCACAGGGCTTTGCGCACCAGGACTACTCTAGCTTCCTTCAACCCCTCATCCGTCAGGGCTATTTTGTGCGGTAAAGATTTGGCTTTGCGAGCAAGCCGAATGAGCAATTCAGTCAAAAATCGGTGATAAACCGCTAAATATCCATATAGCGATTAAAAGATAAACCTATATCTATACTCGATTGAATCTCAGCGAGTTACAACAGGCTTGCTTCAATCGAGTAATGAACATCTAGGAATAAACAGTCACATTGACGACGAATGGCGCATTGATGAAATAAGAAATTTCTATAACTTAAGAGCCAACCATCTGTTAAATTACCTAATCCTAATCATCATTCTTAGTTGTCGTTGAATGCTATCTCTATCGCACTTCCCGGTGCTCCAAGCAAGTATGTTTGTCCTCATTAGGCAGCAAAGCAATCTTTGATAATTGTGATAAGGTACACAATTTCACGGTTGTTGGGTGGTTCAATCTCGACTTACCGTAATTGCAGAAACTGTGAGGGCTCATGTTCAATTGTCTGCTTAGATGAGCTCTAACCCTGTCTAGGCGCGGGTTTCACTTTGCGTTTCAAGACTGGAAGAGAGATCTAAAAGCTCAAAGAGAGGGCTTTAGCCCTAGATGCATAACATCGAATTGGAAGAATTGCTCTTCTCTTTGATCATGCTCGATGAGTTGGATAAGGAGTGATTAGATAAGACGGTGATAACAGTCCAATGTCGCTCACGAAAAGCGATTAAACGTTTTTTCAACACGGATTGTAGATTTTTGGGGTTATGTTAACTTGTCTAAATTGAGAAAGCAGGGTAATCTTGCCTAAGTGTTTGCCGCTAGTGATCTGGATCGCTTTTCCACGTGATTTTTATCATTGGCATATGGCAGGCTGATGTGACTCAAGGACAGTTAAACGCTGGACATTTTAGGAGGTCGTTTTTTGGAACGAACATTTCCGCAGAAGGTTAAGCCTGTTCCTTCCTGTGAAGTTGAAGAGGGTGTGATGGTGAGTCAAATCAGGCAGACTCCGCCGGAGGTTAATCGTCTGGTTCGTACTTCTGCCGCTATGATCGGCTTGGCAATCTCGATGGGTTCATATGGTTTGCCCTTGCCCAACCAGACCGATGAAGCAGTTGCCGCAGAGCCAGTCGCTGGTGAGCCAACCGCAAATGTAGTTCCTCCAGAGTTTGATGTTGCAACTGTGCCTCACAGTATCGAACAAACTCAGAGCTCTTTCTCCGCTGAAACCGTTGAACACACCGTACAAGAAGGTCAAACGCTTTGGCAGTTGGCCCAGTTCTATGGTGTTGATGCATCTAAGGTCGCGATGGACAACGGCATTTCCACGAATGCAGTGTTGCACGTTGGGCAGGTGTTGAAAATTTCGACTGGTAGACAGGCCGCTGCCATCGCACAAGCTGTTGAAGCTGCTGGTAACCTGCCTGGATACTATGGTCCGGTTGAAGGCTTGAAAGTGTCTGACAGCAGCAAGAAAGCTGTTGTAAAGGTGCCGTATAGCGATGCTCTGGATGCGTTGAAGCAGAAGCAAGATCGTCTTCGGGTGAGTCTTGCTCAGTTGAAGGCAACTCCACAAAGCGATCGCTCTGTGGCTTCCTTGCAAACTGCTTCTGAGACGGCAGTTAGCGTGGCTGAGCCTCTAGCTGGCTCTTATGAAGTTGTAGCAGGAGACACGTTAGAGGCGATTGCTAACGCTCATCATGTTTCTTTGCAGCAACTAGTCGCTACAAATCGTTTGAAAGACCCGAATGTTTTGAAGGTTAAGCAGGTGTTGGTGATTCCTCAAGCACCTGTTGAGCGTTCGCTAACTGCATCGACTGATGAACCAGTGATGATTGCTTCGGCGAATCCAGACCGGTTGACGCTACCGCGGGCTAATAATGCTCGTTTTAATACGAATCGCGCTCAAGCGATTACGGTGGTACCAACCGTTGCTAAGGCGGAACCAGTCGTAGGGGAAGCTCATGGGATTGCAGCGTTGCCAATTCGGGCTTCTGTCTCTGAGCAGATACCAGCGGTTTCCTTGACTCATTCACCTGTTGTGCCAACGGCGATCGGCGGCAGTACCGAAGTTGCTACGGCGTCTTTTGTTGGTAAGCAGGCCGCTCCGGTAGATCAGCCCAGCGCTGGTTTACAAAACAACGGCTTACAAAACAACTACGTTGAGAACCTTAGACTCGAAATTGTGAAGCTTCGGGCGAAGTATCAGGGCACAGCAAGCCCACTTCAAGCCGATGCAACGCAAGGCACTAAAGTTGCGGCTGCACCGTTGAATGTGGCTGCACCTGCTAACGCCGCTGCGCCAGCAGATGAAGCGAGAGCAGCGGTTGAGCCCACCAGGTACACGAAGGCACTACAGGCTCAAATTCGCCAATTACAAGCCAGCCGTCAACAGAGCAGAAGTGCTGAAATGCAGGCAGCAGCGGCTGATTTAGCACCTGCCGAAGCTCAATCTAAGCCTCAGCTGGTAGCAACAGCCTCGATTGGTTCTCAGAACTATGAGCCGCTGATTTCGACCTCTGTAGGCAAAATGGTGTCTCCCGACCTGCCACCGATCGGCTCCGTTGATTCCTACCTACCCGGTAATTCGGGTAAATTCAACGGCTATATTTGGCCCGCTAAAGGTCTTTTGACTTCAGGCTTTGGCTGGCGTTGGGGTCGTATGCATAAGGGCATCGATATTGCTGCGCCCGTTGGCACTCCTGTTTTTGCAGCGGCAGCAGGCGTGGTGATTACGGCAGGCTGGAACTCCGGTGGCTACGGCAACATGGTGGAAATCCAGCATCCTGATGGTAGCGTTACGCTTTACGCCCATAACAGTCGTTTGATTGTGCGTGAAGGTCAACAAGTTGCCCAGGGTCAGCAAATTGCTGAAATGGGAAGCACTGGCTACAGCACCGGCCCGCACTCTCATTTTGAAGTGCATCTCCCCGGTCAGGGCGCTGTTAACCCAATGGCTCACCTGCCTAGAGCTCAAGCATAAACGCCTTTTATTGAATATGAAGCGTTTAAGGGAGCATTTTGCTCCCTTTTTTATTGGCTCTTTTTTGTTGAGTCGCTACTAAGAGCTGGGATGACAAAATCAAGAGCGGGTATGACACATGAGTGAAGCTGTGACTTTCTGGCATACTGGAACAACTTGACTCAATGACATCTCGTTAAGCCGATTGAATCAACATGGGGCTGCGGTGATTTCTGGGGAACGATTGCTGGCAGCGAGATGTGTTTATGCCTTTTAATCTGCCTGGACGTATAAAGGGCGTCTATCAAAGGGCGATCGACCTGTGTTGATCAAACTTGACCTGCACGACGCAAAATACCAATTCTTTAAAGCGCTATCATAGCGTTTGTTACAGGGGCCACAGTATGGGAAGACAGCGATCGCTTTTAGGTCTGATTTTAATACTGCTTATTGCCGCTATTGTGGTGATTGTCAAAGTACCAGCACGCTTGGGCTTAGACCTTCAAGGCGGTTCACAGCTCACGATTCAGGTAAAGACGACTCAGGATGTGCCGCAAATTACTGAGCGTGAGCTTGAAGCCGTTCGTAAAGTCATCGAAGGTCGGGTCAATGGGTTAGGGGTCTCTGAACCTCTGGTGCAAACCGTTGGCAAAGATCAGATTTTGGTGCAGCTTCCAGGTGTCAATGATCCACAGCAGGCAGAACGTGTGCTCGGTGGTACGGCTCAATTAGATTTTCGTAAGCAAAAACCGGGCACTGAAACGCAGTTGCAAATTGAAAAGCAGAACCTGCGTGAGAAGCTGGATCTTCAGGCACAACTGAGGAAAACACAAGACCAAGCCGCGATCGCCAAAAATCAGGCAGAGTTGAAGGCCACTAATGAGGCGATCACCGGTCTTTTTGAAAAAACGGAGCTGACCGGCAAGAACCTGAAAGATGCGTACCCAGAGCCAGTGGGTGCAAGTAAGAACTGGCACGTTGGGTTGAAATTTGATCAACGGGGTGGCGATCTGTTTGCCGAGCTGACAAAGAGTATTGCGGGAACAGGCCGTACCTTGGGCATTTTTCTGGATGGCGCGCCCATTAGTGCCGATTTTGCTTACACCGTCGATGTTCAGTACGCTCAAACTGGTATTACAGGTGGCGGTGCTGTGATTGAGGGCAACTTTACAGCAGAGCGAGCTACTGATATTGCTGTTCAGTTGCGTGGAGGCGCGTTGCCAGTGCCTGTAGAGGTGGTCGAAAACCGCACGGTGGGTGCGACATTAGGTCGAGATAGTATCCAGAGCAGCATCTACGCAGGCATCGGTGGATTGTTTCTTGTCCTGGTCTTCATGGTCGTTTACTATCGACTGCCAGGGCTTGTTGCGGATATAGCGCTGCTGATTTATGCCGTACTGACCTACGCGGCATTCAATCTTTTGGGTGTAACCCTGACGCTTCCCGGTATCGCTGGTTTTATTCTTAGTATTGGCATGGCAGTCGATGCGAATGTGCTGATTTTTGAACGGACGCGAGAAGAATTGCGCGCTGGGAAGACGCTCTATCGCTCGATCGAAGCGGGCTTTTACCGGGCGTTTCCCAGCATTTTGGACGGTCACGTGACCACGTTGATCTCCTGCGCAGCACTCTTTTGGCTTGGGGCCGGGTTAGTTAAAGGCTTTGCTCTCACTCTGGCATTGGGGGTTTTGTTAAGTCTGTTTACCTCATTGACCTGTACCCGGACGCTGTTATTCTACACGCAGAGCGTTCAAGGACTACGGAAGCTTGAGTTCTACTGTCCGAAACTGCCATCCACCAAGCAATCTCAAGCGGAGGCCACCCCATGAAACTGCAAGTGATTCGGCAGCGCAAACTGTGGTGGGCGCTTTCGTCAGCGCTGATTATTGCTGGTGTTCTTGCCATGTTGCTTTCCTGGCAGCGGTTTGGTGCGCCCCTGCGTCCTAGTCTTGACTTTATTGGCGGTACGCGTCTTCAAGTTGAGCTTGATTGCTCAAAGCCCAACGCCTGCGACAAGCCGATCGATATTGCGGCGGTTCGTGAGGTTATGGATGCTGAGGGGCTAGGCGACAGTAGCATTCAGCTTTTAGGTCAGGAGCAACGGGCACTCTCCATTCGTACGAAACCACTCAGCCCAGATGCGCGGGTGAAGCTGTTAGATGCGCTTGGTCGCAAAATTGGAGCGTTTGATCCGTCGAAAAACCAGATCGATACGGTGGGCCCCGTTATTGGTCAGCAATTGTTTGCCTCTGGCATGCTAGCGCTGCTGGTGTCGTTTGCTCTGATTACAGTCTATCTAAGCTTTCGGTTTCAGTTGGATTATGCAATTTTCGCAATTCTCGCTCTGTTTCACGATGTCTTAATCACGGTTGGTATCTTCGCGATTCTGGGCTTAGTGTTTGGCACGGAAGTCGATAGTCTGTTTATTGTCGCCTTGCTGACGATCGTGGGCTTTTCAGTCAATGATACGGTTGTCATCTACGATCGCATTCGCGAAACACGGGCAGCGCATCCTGATCGTCCCATTGACGACATTGTGGATGCAGCCGTAAATCAGACGTTGACCCGTTCGATTAATACCACCGTCACGGTATTGCTGACGCTGTTTGCGATTTTTCTGTTTGGTGGCGAAACCTTAAAAAACTTTGCCCTGGCGTTGATTATCGGCTTTACGATGGGTGCTTATTCCAGCATCTTTATCGCCAGTACCCTCTTAGCACTCTGGCGTGAACGCGCCGAAAGTTTGACTCCTGCAACCGCAATGATGGACTTGGCAACGGGCGATCAAGACGTTAACGACGGCTCTGCGAGTGCGGATGATGCCTGAGTGAGTGAATTTCTATGCACCAGCCTGAAAAGCCGTCTACGTTTCAGCCAACGGACGAACCGACTAATGTCGTGTTTCAACAGGAAGTGGAGCGACTTTACCATCTCACCATGTACGGTCGTTGGTGCGTTGTCGGGCTGTTGTGGCTGACGATTGGTGCGGTGAGCCTCTGGGCTTTGCGCTATCCCATTTCGCTGCTAATGGACTACTTTACCTGGGCTGCTGTTCGTTATGGACTGGCGTTTAACCGTTTCCCTGCGATCGGTCTGGCAGTTTGCGTTGGGTTTACCGTTGCCGTTCTGCTCCGTCAAAGTCATGATGTCTTGTTTGGGCTGTCGCAACGCGATCGCCAACGCTTAGAACGTCAGGTGCAACGGATTCGCCAACAAGGAAGCAGCCATCCCCTGTGGCGGTTTGTTTGCAAACCAAAATCATCTTAGAGACTGTAAAGCTTGTAGACTTCAGCTTGGCACCCATTGACTTAGAAGGTAGCCGTAAGCAACAGCAGCAGCAACCGTTTTCACCAATGACCAAACTCCATATTGAAACACTCTAGATTGGAGCACGCTAGAACTTTTGGGCACCGCAGAAGGCGACCGTTAACGCTGCGTTAGCCGTACCGATCGCTTCAAGTCTAAACCGCATCATCGCTCAACTTACGCTGTCATCAAATAATTAATCACCGCTTGAGCGATATCTTGATTGCCGTCTGTGATGATGGGTTGCGATCGCGGTGGTTGCAATGGTTGCTGCAAAAAGTCCCAATCGCCATTAAAGAACTCGATGGGCGTGAGAATTTGCGACGGCACGTAGTCTTGAATGCCATCGAGCAAAATGGCAGCTTCCGCAAAGTCGTCGCGGGTGATGGAGACGATCGGCGTACCCAACCGACACGCTTCCGAAAAAGTACTGTAGCCAGGTTTTGAGAGCAACCGTCCGCACACGGGCATGAGGTCAACGGGACGATAGTGATTGTCGGTAATTTTGATCAGATTGGGCAGGTCGGGGGCATCACGATCGAACGTGAGAAACTGCCAATCGGCGAACCGTTGCAGGTTTTGGTAGGGAATCTGCGCCAGTCCCAAACCGCCAAAGGTCATCAACACGGTGCGATCAATATCAGTCTTTAAACCGAAGGTTTCTCGTAGTTGCTCAACGCTGTGGCGTGGTGTGCCGCCAGTTAACCCCACATCAGTAATGTTGGGAAAGGCACTCATCGGCTCATGTAGCGGCAAACGAAACAGCTGATCGCATTTGCTAAAGCATTCCGCAATCCAGTCCGCCATTTCCACAAACTCGCCACCCCACGGACGATAGATAAAATCCCACCCAAAGTTGCTCATCATCCAGCAGGGCACCTGGGCAGTTTTGCCGAGCAACGCTGCCAGCGGTGGAATGTCTGCCAAAATCAGCCCGACCCGATTTTGCTTGATGAAGTTTACCTCAGAGGCAATCAAGCGATTTTGCTGCGATCGCAGTTCCTTCAACCGTTCCAGCGTTGCGGGCTTATCCATCGTGACGCTATCGGTTTGGAGGATGCCGACATCAAAGGCTCTCGGACGATGGACAAAATCGGTTGTAATGTATGCCTCCAGCAGCCAACGGGGAGCCGTTGTCGCCAGAATGATCAGCATTTCAGGACACAACCGTTGGATTTCCGCAGCCACAGACGCGGCACGAGTGGCGTGCCCAAACCCGTGATTGGTAATGGCGATGTAGAGAATTGGTTGGGGCATACGTTCCGTTGTAGGTGATCGTGCCGCAGTGGCAGCGGTCAATGACCAACAACAACGCTAGCCTAACTTTGATACAACGGCAATTCAGCGATCGCACGGCTGACCTGACAGGAACAGGATATGAATCTGATCGTTAATTCAGTGCCATTCAACCCTACCTGAATTTGATTTGTCGCAACAAATTCCGTTGATTTTCCGTTAATTCCTGCTCAGTTTTGAGCTATAGGGCGAATCTCTTTATGCAATCGTGTTTTTGAATGAGTTGATTCTCATAAACATATCTTGCTAGCTCACTCTACCCAATTTTCTAAAAGTAGATCATTAACGCGCGAAAGCTCTCGAACATTATTACTTACAAGAGTAATTCCAAGGCTTAATGCGTGAGCGGCAATCAGCATGTCCATTGAACCAATTACAAGCCCTCGTCTTTCCAGGTCACTTCTTATCGAGCCATAAATCCTTGCAGCAGCTTGATCAAATTCGACAACATATAGCGGTACTAAAAATTGCATCAAGGCATTGCGATTCTTTTCCTGCTGCTGACTCTTAAAAACACCATATTCTAATTCCGCTACGGTAATAGACGAAATGCCAATATCTGATAGGCTAAAGCTTTGAAAGCGTGCCAATACTTTAGGCGGCTTTTGTTTAATCAAATAGATACAAATATTAGTATCTAATAAGTATTGCATCTAAAAAGTCTCTCGTTGCTCAAGAAGCGGCTGTTCCCTGCTAACCATAAAATCATCGGAAAAGTCATCCAAGCTCTCGAAAAGTGATTGCCAGGGGTTATCTTTAGCGATGAGCACGATCGCATTACCGACTTTTTTAATGTAGACCTCAGTGCCTGTCACTTTGAAGTCTTCAGGCAATATCACAATTTGGTGAGTACCATCAGTGCTAATTTTAGCTGTGTTCATGATATATATCCTCTACTTCAGTGCGAAGATTTCGATTAAACATTGTGGCGATTCAACTTGAATGAATGATGGATTAGTCACTCTCAAGCCCTTTCCATAGTTGAGTAACGGGAATCGTTTGCCCAGTCATCGCTTCATGCCAAGCTTGCCGAAAGTCCTGCAGCAGTGCTGATTTAGATTGTTCTTCCGCTTCGGCTTCTGATGCTTCTGGAATCAAGACAATGACTTCAACACGACTGTTTTTATCTGTTAACAGAGGATGATCTAACATCAGTTGTCCCTGGTCATCAATGGTTGCCATAACTTTAAGTGCTTTCATCTTCGCTCCTTTTAGTAAATGTCAAGACGAGCCAATATCCAAAGCTCATTTACTGATTAATCCAGCCTGTTGCGATTACATCATCGGCTTCATTGGTATAGACCCTCTTTAGAGGAGGTGCCTATTTTACTCCTGTTTTATAAGCTTTAAGAGTCTTTCCTGGCAGAGACTTATGGCAAAACGACTAGGAGTTAATCGGATAGTGATACATACATAATATCGTTTAGAGATTGACGGTCGGTTCCGTCTCCGTGATTTAATCTCTACGGGTCCAATTCCCCGTCTGCTTGCAGCGTTTGTAGTGGGCGGAAGTGCGTCCCGAAGGGAAAATTCCGTAATGCCTCGTCTGCTTGCAGCGAGGATAGGAATTTTAGTGCTCCGCAACTTTTACTTATGGTTTGATGCTGCTAATAATTGCTTTTTGAAACTCAATAATGCTCTTGTCCACCTTGCTTTGCAATACTACAAATTTGCCAGCTAGTTCTTGCTTTTCAGACAATCGAAGATTTTCAGTTGAACCAAGCATTAAAGACGCAAGCTCCTTACCAAATAAATCTTTGGCAATTTCTAAGGGTTTCATTTTCTCTTTAAATTCTGGAAAATATAAAGAAATCATCATTTCCAACTTGATTGAAGATGGTATTTCTTCGTTTTTATCAAATGCTATTTTTTCTCCTCCATGAATATATGCTATGGCTTTTAACATTAGTGAAATATAATCCTGTTGGATTTTTACTAGAATTTCATATATTGATTCAAGCCTGTTTCTAGTTCTGTCATCTTTGCTTCTAAACTTAATTTCACGATTGTTGAACCATGTAGTTAGAGAAGAAGCCAAAAAGCCAAGCGTAGCCCCACCAAGAGTACCTAAAACAGGATACACTTTATCAGATCTCCAATCGCATTAGCTAACTGTTATATCCAGAAGTATAGCTACTTATTATATGAGCGGTTTCTGCATGTCTCTCTGATTGGGGCAATATCTCGGAAGCTTCTGTATATTTTCCCCTCACCTTCTGTCGGTATGATCGCCTTACTCGATAGTTCTTCTGTAACGGCTGCTTATTAGCTCTTGTATCCCAAAGAACCATTGGGGTTTACGATGTCAGGGTGTGTTGAGATGTTCATTAGTGACTATGAAACGTAACTGGTCGATCGCCCTCGTCGCTTTACTACTATCGAGTTTTGGTGTTTCCTGTTCGCCGCAGCCTCCAGCGGCAAATACGCCTGAAGCGACTAAAGAGGTTGCGACGAAAGCGGTGTTTACGATCGGCGCGATTCCCGATCAAGACCCAGAGAAGCTTCAGCGGCTTCATACCAAGCTATCCACCTACTTGCAGCAAGAATTGAAGGTTCCTGTTGCCTATAAGCCTGTCACGGATTACACGGCAGCAGTTACAGCCTTTAAAGTGGGCGATTTGCAGATGGTCTGGTTCGGTGGGCTGACGGGCGTGCAGGCGCGGTTGCAGGTTCCTGGTGCCGATGCGATCGCCCAGCGAGAAGTGGATTCTAACTTTCACAGCATTTTTATTGCCAATAAAAAGAGTGGGCTGACTCCCATTACCGATCAGAAGGGGTTAGCCGCGCTGAAAGGCAAGACCTTTACCTTTGGCAGCGAATCTTCAACGTCTGGTCGGTTGATGCCTCAGTATTTTTTGCAGCAGGCAAACGTCAAGCTGACCGATTTTAAGGGAGACGTTGGCTTTTCTAAAAACCACGATGCCACCCTCAAATTAGTGCAGGCAGGCTCCTACGATGCGGGTGTGCTGAATGAGAAAGTGTGGCTGAGCCGCTTGAAGGAAGGCAAGGTCGATACCAGCAAAGTGGAAGCGATTTGGCGGACTCCGGCTTACTATGATTACCATTGGGTGATTAATCCTGCCGTGAAGCAGCAGTTTGGTGCCGATTTTGAGGAAAAGGTAAAAGCGGCACTGCTCAAGCTCAATCCGGCTGTCCCGGAGCAGAAAGAAATTCTTGACTTGTTTAATGCCACCAAATTTGTGCCAACCAAAAATGAGAACTATGCCCAAATTGAGCAGGTTGGACGGGCCATTGGCAAGATTAAGTAACGGCAAGATTAAGTAGATGACGACGATCGCGCCGCTGTTTGAGCTGAAGCACGTTTCCCAGCGTTTTGGAAACTGTCACGCACTCACGGATATTAGCCTGCAACTCTACCCTGGCGAACGCATTGCGTTAGTTGGCTCCAGTGGTGCAGGCAAGAGTACCCTTTTGCGATTGCTCAACGGGACGCTGTCTCCCACCGAAGGGGAAGTCTGGGCACTGGGTTGCAACCTCAACCAGCTTTCGCCGCGCCGTCTACGGCAAGTGCAACGGCAAATTGGCACAATCTATCAGCAGTTTCACCTGATTGATACCCTGCGAGTCATCCATAACGTCAATGCGGGACATCTGGGACGCTGGTCGTTGCCCAAAGCGTTACTGTCCTTGCTTGTGCCGTTGGAGGTGGAAACGGCAGCAAAGGCGTTGGCTCAGGTGGGCATTCCCGACAAGCTGTATGCGCGGACCGATCGCCTCTCTGGTGGCGAACAGCAACGGGTGGCGATCGCGCGAGTGCTGGTGCAAAAGCCGCTGGCGATTCTGGCAGACGAACCGATCGCGAGCCTTGACCCGGAACGCAGTCAAGAAGTGATGGCGTTACTGCGATCGCTCGATGAACAAACGGGACAAACCCTCATTGTAAGCCTGCATGATGTGGCAATGGCGCGTCACTATTGTCAACGGTTGATTGGGCTACGGCAGGGACAGATTGTGTTTGACGCACCAACCGATACGGTGACGAGCGAGATGTTTGATGCCTTGTATCGGCTGGAACCATCGTTATAGAAGAAGGCAGAGGGTAGGAGGCAGAAGGCAGGAGGCAGGAGTTCAGAATTCAGGAGGCAGGAGTCAAGAAGGTTATACGTCAGGCTTTTAGATGCAGATGTATCTTTCATTTATCGGCAAACTGCTGTGCTAAAACCATCGTTACTGAAACCATCGTTATGAGAGCCCTTCCGCGTCAATCACTCTTGACCGCACCTTTGGGATGGGGATTGGTGGGTTTGGGCGCGATCGTCCTTTCGCTCCTGGCCGCCGGACTCTTCCAACGGGAATTGTTGAATGTCGATGGGTTGCCTCAACTCTGGCAATTTCTTCAGGCCGCAAGCCATCCCGATCTCAGTCAGAACTTACTTCAGGTGACGCTGAACGCCACAGTGACAACGTTTGCCTATGCGGTTTGTGGCACCTTGTTCAGCCTGATTCTGGGCGCGCTCGGGGGCATTCTGGTTTCGGAAGTGTGGTGGGAGTCGGTCTTGTCGCACCGTCAGCAGCGAGTGGCTTCTTGGTGGTACGGCATCCGCTTCGTGCTGGCAGTGCCTCGCGCCATTCATGAACTGATCTGGGGGTTGTTTTTCATCAACCTTTGGGGCTTGGATCCACTGACGGCAATTTTGGCGATCGCCATTCCCTTTGGAGCCATCACTGCCAAAGTCTTTGCCGAAATTCTCGATGAAACGCCCCGACAGCCCCTACAGGCATTGCTGAACAGTGGGGTGCCTGCGCCGATCGCCTTTTGCTATGGCTTATTACCACTAACAGGGCTGAATTTGGTGTCCTATGCCTTTTATCGCTTTGAGTGTTCCATCCGATCGGCGGCGGTGCTGGGCATCATTGGGGCAGGCGGTTTGGGCTACCAAATTCTGCTCAGTCTGCAATCCCTGCAATATGAGCAACTCTGGACGTTTTTCTATGCGCTTTTTCTGCTGAATGGCTTGGTGGATTTTGGCAGTGCCCGCTTGCGCCGTTATTTAAACTGTGCGAATCGGTTGGACTTGAATCTGCCGTCAAACAGGCGATCGCAGCGTCCAACAGTCTCAACCACTCAGCCATCTCTACGCAACGCCAGGATACAGGGAAGCCTCATTGGATTGACGCTTCTAGGGCTGATTGTCTTTTCGTTCTGGTCAATCCATCCCGACTACAGCAAACTTTGGGCAAGCCGGACGCGGGAACTGTTGGGTGAACTGACGCGATCGTCCCTACCGCCTGATTGGAGCCTGCTGCCTCAACTCCTACCCCTCTCGATGGAAACGGTGGCAATGTCCATTCTGGCGATCGCGCTGGCAGGACTGGGCGGTATGCTGTTGGCGTTTCCATCCGCAGCCAATATCTCCCTATCAGGTAGCGTGTTGAATCCGGGGCGTTCCACTCGTTGGGTGATGACAGGGTTATTTCTGCTCACACGGGCTGTGCTGCTGATGGCGCGTGCGATTCCGGCTCCCATCTGGGCACTGGTGATGCTTTTTGTTCTCTTCCCAGGCATTCTACCGGGTGCGATCGCGCTGGGCATCCATAACTTAGGGATTCTTGGTCGCTTGAAAGCAGAGACGATCGAAAACCTGGATACTCGTCCTTTAGAAGCCCTAAAAGCCCAAGGTGCGCCTGCCTCGCTGGTCTTTTTCTATGGCGTGCTGCCGCTCAGTTTGCCTCGTTTTCTCGCCTATGACCTGTATCGTTGGGAAGTGTGTATGCGAGAAACCGTAATTGTGGGCTTAGTCGGTGCCGGTGGTTTGGGACGTGTGCTGACAGAGCAACTGAGCAGCTTTGATTACCGAGGCACGATCGTCGCGCTAGGCGGCTTCCTGGTGCTGACGTTTCTCGTCGATGCGATTAGTGCGCAAGTACGGCGATCGTTGCGGTAGAGCGAGAGGATCAAGGTATTGACGAAGGAGACCGTGCAGCAGCAACTAACAACAGCATCTAATCGATCCATTTCCATCATCATTCCCACGCTCAATGAGGCTCAAAACTTACCGCGAACACTAACCGCACTGCAAACCATCCCGTCTGTAGAGTTGATTGTGGTAGACGGTGGCAGCGTGGATGATACGGTTAGTGTGGCGAAAGCCTGGGAAACCAAAGTGATGTGTTCGCCTGTCTGTGGACGTGCCAATCAGATGAATCTGGGTGCAGCTATGGCTCAAGGTGACATTTTACTGTTTCTGCATGCGGATACCTGTCTTCCTGATGGGTTCGACGATCTGGTACGGCAAACATTGATGCAGCCGAAGGTGATTGCCGGGGCGTTTGAGTTAGCCATTGATGGACAGACGGCCGGATTGCGTCTGGTGGAATGGGGAGTGAAGCTGCGATCGCGCTTCTGCCAGATGCCTTATGGTGATCAAGCGCTTTTTATGTCAGCCGACACCTTTCGCGCGATCGGTGGCTTTCCGCCCTTGCCCATCATGGAAGATTTTGAGCTAGTGCAACGTTTAAAGCAGCGCGGACGCATTGCGATCGTGCCAGAGGCCGTGTTGACATCGGGTCGCCGCTGGCAGACGCTCAACGTTTTCCGCACAACGTTGATTAATCAATGCATCATTGTGGGATATCTGCTGGGCGTTTCTCCCGCGCGCTTAGCGGTCTGGTATCGCCACTGGGGAAAGCGTCTTGCCCACTAAGCGATTGTGTGATGTGGGATTGTTTGGCTGGTATCGCGATCGTCCTCTTGTTTCGATGAATCTTGACTTTCAAGTTCCAAGAGCTGACAAAACATTACCCTCATTTCACACCCGATACCCGACACCCTAACCCCCTTTTTAATGCCGTTATTTTGGTGGGGCAACCATAACCCACCCCCGCGCTTTGAGAAACTGCATGGTCGCCAACCCCTTAGACCGTGTGGCATCTCCAGTTGCATCTCGCTGCATCAGCGCTGGAAATTGGGTGTAGGGTTGCCAGCGAAGGGACGATCGCGGCTTTAACCACAAAATGAGTGGGTCGTCTTGGGACGCACCAGGAGGCTGCATCCAGGTCATTTCGCCCCCTGTTGACGCTGAGAGGAACTGTTGCATAATGCCCTCACAGAAATGGTTGGATTATAGCGGCTGATGATCCCCCAACGCGTGAAAGAGCGCTGGCTTGTTGTGATTGTTAACGTCCTTGCTTAGGGTCACGATCGCCCAGTCTGGATAAGTAGTCCACCGTACGAGCAAAATAGAATAAAAGTATCAATCGCCCGTCTGTAGAAGTCGTGTCTGACCCCAACGCCATGACAGCGATGCGTAAAATCATACACATTGATATGGATGCCTTTTTTGCTTCGGTTGAGCAACGGGATCATCCAGCTTATCGGGGGCAACCGCTGGTCGTGGGTGGTAAACCAGAGCATCGGGGTGCGGTGGCAGCAGCAAGTTACGAAGCCCGTCGGTATGGCATTCACTCGGCGATGCCGTCGCGGCAGGCTCAGCAGCGCTGTCCGCACCTCATTTTTGTGACCCCTCGCTTTGAGGTCTACCGGGCAGTGTCGCAGCAGATTCATGCCATTTTTCAGCGCTATACGGATCTCGTGGAGCCGTTGTCGTTGGATGAGGCGTACCTGGATGTGACCCAGAACAAAGCAGGCTTAGCTTCTGCAATGGCGATCGCGCGGGCGATTAAGCAGGCGATCAAGGCAGAAACTCGCCTGACAGCCTCGGCGGGTGTGTCGTTCAACAAATTTCTCGCCAAGATTGCCTCTGGGTTGGATAAACCAGATGGGCTGTCGCTCATTGCTCCAGAGCAAGCGCAGGCGTTTGTTGCAGCTTTACCCATTGCCAAATTTTATGGTGTCGGAGCCGCCACAGCTCAAAAGCTCCAGGGGCTAGGCATTCACACGGGAGCGGATTTGAGGCAATGGTCTGAAGCGGATTTAGTGCAACGCTTTGGCAAACAGGGACGGTATTTCTACCGTGTGGCAAGGGCAGAGGACGATCGCCCGGTCAACCCAAACCGCATCCGTCAATCGGTCGGGGCGGAGCAGTCCTTTACAGACGATCTGGACACGGTAGAGTCGATGTTAGAAGCTCTGGAAAGCCTGGCAGGGGAAGTTGCCGCACGCTTGGCGAAACATCAACGCTATGGCCACACCCTCACCTTGAAAGTGAAGTATGCCGACTACCAGCAAATAACGCGCGCCCAAACGGTTCCTGATCGGTTACAAGCGTGCGATCGGTTGTATCATCTGGCAACAGCGCTCTTGCACGAGCACCTCGATCCTTCCCGTAAAGTTAGACTGTTGGGGATTACGGTCTCGAATCTTATTGACTCGACTCGTACAGAAGCCATCCGAATGCCACGCTACACCCAGCTTTGTTTGGAGGTGCCGCCATTCTTCTGAGGGTACTGACAATGGGTGTTGGCAATGGGTGCTGGCGATGGGGCACTGGTGAGTTGCCTTAGACACTAATTTTGGCTGACCACAGAATTTCCTGTATGCCAGGTTTCTTGTGCGTAAGTGTAGCTGTGAGGAGAGATGACGATCGAAGACCCTTTCACTAGATTGTGGCGACACAGACACGCTGTGGTTTATAGACTTCTGGCCTTTCAGGGCGATTTCGCCAACGAAGAAGCAAGGACGATTTTGTAGAATTGGTAGAAGACCCGGCAAAAAGACTCGCAACTGCAACCGCAATTGATTATGATGCAGGCTTACTACTGCCATCACTATGGGCGTATACTAACATTCGGTCTTTAGGTAGATTTCGAGCAGAACACGGGCGATCGTGCCTGCCTGTCCCCTAGATTAGAGAGTGGTGGTAGGCGTTTTGCTCTGAATCCACCACTCTAGTCAGTGTCCATTTTCGTGAAACTTGACCCGTGCCAAATTCATCCGTCCCTAAGCGTAGCCAACCACCAGTACAGCGCTCATCCCAGGTGCCTTCCTTGCCGCCGCCACAGGGCTTTGAGTATCAGGCGTTTGGCTTTTTAACTGGTACGTTGACCACAGCGGAAGAGCCGTACTCCCTGCTTGTAAACGATCAACCACTGACAATTAGTGGTTGCAACGATCGATTGCACCGTTGGTTAAGCGCGCAGGAGCTACCGCTGACGGGTTACTTTGGCTTATATCCCAAGTCCACCCGTAGTGGCACAACGTTTTGGATGCGATCTTTTGAGACAACGATCGCCGCGAGTGATGTTGGCGTTTTTCAAATTGATGGGCAATTGGTTGCCACAAAAGGTTCAACCCAATTGATCCGCATCCATCGTAATCAAACGAATTCGACCGAAAAACCGTTTTTGATTAAGGTGTCAGGGTTTCTCCCCGAACCCAAGCCCGGACAGTTTTGGCAACTGGAGTGTCTATGGGAAGAGGGCAAGTTTTCCCTTCTGGATGGCTACCGCTATCGATCGAGAGGGTAGCGATCGCTACCTGCTTGCTTCTTTTAGGGATCACTTCCTGGGATGAGTGAAGGCTGACCCAGACGAAGCGGTCAACGATCGACTTTTAACACAGGGGATCGTGGCTGAACTAAAATTGCCAACGTTGCAGGTAAGGGCGTACGGCTGTGCGCCCCTATAAGAAACCAGCGTTGTCAAATGCTTGTTCCTAGCCGATCGAATGCTTCAACCACGACATGCTTTCCTGTTTTGAGGACTGCCGCCTGCGATCGCTTTAGGCTTGTTTCACCAGGACACCGAGTTCGCGCTGGATAGGAAGCACATCTAACAGATCGAGTTGGGAGCAGTACTTCAGGTCTTCGATAATGCCAAGGCGCAGCAATCGTTGTCCATGACTGGCACGGTGAAAAAGCCCTAACAAATCGTCTTGCCATTGCCGATAAAGACTGACGGCTGCGATCGTCTCATCATTGCCAGCCAGTTCATCCAACGAGATGCCGAGCGTTGTTTGCAAAGCATGCGCGATCGCGCCTGCACAGACAGTGTCTTCAAGGGAAAAGCTGCCTTCCCAACCAGAGCCAACAATCCAGACCGTTTTGGGGTTGTGCTGAAGGAGATGCTGTACGACGGCACCCCGGTTAACAAGCGCGGCAGCCAGAACCGTTGGCGCTGCTTCAATGCACTGAAGTGCTCGTGTGCCGTTGGTTGTGCTGATGAAGAGTCGTCGACCACCGACTCGCTCTGGTGTGCAATCTAAAGGAGAATTACCAAAATCAAAGCCTTGCACCTGCGAACCACCCCGTTCTCCAGCACGAATGCGCTTATCGGGTGCCCAGGTTTCACTCACTGCCAGCAGCTTATCTAAATCGCTAAAGGCTTGCACTGCTTCTGCTCCAGCCCCTAGCGCTGTTGCGATCGTGGTTGTGGCACGCAGTACATCCACTGCGATTGCGCAGTCAGCCACCATCGTCGTTGGCGTTAATTCTGGGGTATGGAAAACAAATACTTTCATGAGGGTTCCGTAAGTGCAGTGGGATATTAAGTGCAGCCTGGCAACTCTAGCGCATTGCTAAAGTCTCATCGTTACTTAAGAATGTTGTTTGAAGCTGTGGCATCTAACGTAAACCTACAGCAGTCCAGAACAATTCTTAATAAAGATTCTAAAGGCGTAGCATTACTGATAATAGATGAAAGCTTGAGCACTTAAAGTTTCAGCCCTGGGTTGAATGTTATCGATCATAGTTGTGGCGCGGTTCCGCCTGGGCTGAGTGTGGGCATTGCTGCCGTAAAGGAGTGATGTCTCTGCGAACTTGATTGCGTCTTTATCGCTACTTACTTAAAATAAGCCAAATTTGTAAAATCCGTTATTAAACGGCTCGCCCTGGAGGAATCATGTCCGATCGCCCCATCATTCTAGGCATCGTTGGTGACAGTGCTGCTGGTAAAACCACCCTGACAAAGGGCATCGTGCAATTTCTGGGCCCCGAAAACGTGACAGTAATTTGTACCGACGACTATCACCGCTACGATCGCAAACAGCGTGCCGAACTGGGCATCACAGCGCTGCATCCAGATTGTAACTATCTGGATATTATGCAGCAGCACCTTTCCCAACTCCGCACCGGGCAGCCGATTCTGAAACCGATCTACAACCACACGACAGGAACGTTCGATCCACCGGAGTACATCAAGCCCAACAAATACGTGATTGCGGAGGGGTTACTTGGCTACTCAACGCGGGGTGTTCGGAATGCTTACGATGTCAAAGTCTATCTCGCGCCGCCAGAAGAACTGCGGGCGCAGTGGAAGATCAAGCGAGATACCCAAAAGCGGGGCTACACCGAGGAGCAAGTGCGGGCAGAAATGGTCAAACGCGAACCAGATTCTGACGCGTACATTCGTCCGCAGCGGCAGTGGGCAGATTTGGTGGTGAGCTTTTACCCGTCTGACCTCAGTAGTGCCAACAACGGGCACCTCAATGTTCGCCTGATCTTGAGACCCAACATTCCTCACCCTGACTTGACTCAGGTGATTAGTACAAGTGCTGCGGATACCGACTCTGCAATTCGTTTGGGGCTCGATCGCGATATGGGTAAACCTGTTGACGTGCTGGAGGTTGACGGGCATGCGACCAGCGATCAGGTGACGCGGCTAGAGCGATTTATCTGCGACGAAATCCCCAATTTGCTAGCGGCCTGCGATCGCAACAGCAACCCAGAGCTGGGTACGGTGACAGGTACCACAGGCGAAACGCTCAAGAGCTATCCCCTGGCGATTACCCAACTGTTGATCGCCTACCATATGCTCAAAGCAACGAATCCGCATTAGCCTCTGTCGATCGCGATTTCTCGGCAGGGTAGCGGGCTGCTTGCGATCGCTTTCACAAAAAAAGGGGGAATTTCCCCCTCAGCTTTACTAATAGCTTGCTTGACGGAAGCAGTGCTAGTTCTACCTACGAAAGTGGCTCACACAATCAAAAAACCACTGGTTAAACGCTCTAAGCCGTTGAAAGTTCTAGTCAATCGACTTGCCAGTTTTGCTCAAGAGCTTACCCAACCTTTGGATGGCTCCCTTAAAGCCTCTAGGCGTGTTAGCCGCTGCTTCTGTCGTCTGTTCACCCAAGCGTGTGAGCACTTCGCTGATATCGGCTCCCTTTGGATTGCTGCGTTTGAGCAGTTGCTTCAATTCCTTCAGGCCGTTCGCAATTTCTTTGAGATGCTCGTCGTCAGCTTTGTGCAGCAGACCGTACCAGTGATCGATCGCGCCGATCCCCGCTTCCGGCTCAAGGTCAGTCACATCACTGTCAAGGGTTTCGGTTAGTGATTCGATTTGGTGCATGTATTCTTGATCTTCGGCTTTACCAAGTGATGTACCCGCTTTGGAGAGTTGCTTACCCAACTTTTGCAGCAGAGCCTTCGAGCCTTTGTCTGCTTCAGAGGCAATATCGCTGGTTTGACCGCCAATTTCACTCAGCACTTCACCAATTTCGTGCCCGGTTGCTTTGCCACCTTTCAACGCCTGCTTCAGTTCCTTCAGTCCGTTGGAAAGTTCTTTCAATGCTGGCTCTTTAGATTTGTGCAGCACGCCATACCACTTATCGATAGCGTTGAGTGCAGCTTCGGTGTCGATTTCTGTTAAATCACTTTCTAGAGTTTTTGAAAGCGATTCTAATGCCTGAACATCATCATTAGAAACGGCTTGGTTCTCTTTAGATTCTTGCTTGGTTGTCATAATCCTTATTGCCACTTCAGGCGATGTGTACAGGGATTAGCTTAGAAACCAGCTACTAAAGTTCCCTCACTCTAAGGGGCAATGTATAGACTTATGACAATTACCATATTTCGACCGTTGGAGGGACGTTTTTATAACGGGATAAAATCGATAACCAGACGTTACAGAATCAATTGCCTAGAGCACTGTTGCTGAAAGAAACGTGAGTGATCCCCAAAAATGAGGTGCATAGACGCAGACCCTTATTATTCGTTAATTAAAAGATCAAGAAGCTAATTTTACACACACTGAGACGATCGCCTCTGTCGAAATACAGATTTACTCATGCTAAGCAAAGACTAGATTAGGCGTATCAGAACCATTAAGAATTTTGTGAAATGACATCAGAAGAACCACGTTTAGAGGAGCAAGCAATTTCCCAGGTGGTGCAGGCAGGGTTGTCCAGCCAGTTGGATGATGCAGAGGACTTGTCGGTTAATGTTCGTACTGATTTAGGGAAAGCTGCTCAAGGAAAAGTCGATTCCGTATCTGTGAGTGGTAAAGGCATTTCGTTACAAAATATTCGAATTCAAGCCTTAGATGTGCAGACTGATCAAGTAGCACTGAATCCGCTCAGTGCCCTTTTAGGTAATTTGAAATTGAACCATTCTGTTGATGCTACAGCGCGTGTGCTTTTAACAGAAGCAGATGTCAATCAAGCGATTAATGCCCCTGCGATCGTCACCAAAATTCCACCGCTCGCACTTAATGTTGAGGATGAAATAGTCACTGTAAAACTTCAACACCCTTTAGCAATTAAACTACCCGATGTTGATAAAGTTTTGCTGGATGGAAAAGCCTCTCTTGAGACAACTACTTCCACTCGCACGATCGAATTTTCGGTTGTCATCGTTCCAAGAACCGATGAGCATCCTGTTTTAATGGAAGCGTTTCAATGTCAACCTGGAGAAGGGCTGTCGATCGAGTTTCTCATTGCGCTGATGAAGCGGTTCAAAGAACTCCTTGACCAGCCGTATTACGACGTTGAAGGAACAGCCTTCCGTGTAGAAACGTTGGCTGTGCAAGCAGGGCAATTGGTGGCTGAAGTGGCTACACACATCACAGAAATCCCCTCACTGTAAAGCGAGTGTGCTTCTAAAATCGGGGAGTAGAACGGAGAGGGGGGGATTCGAACCCCCGATCGCTTTCGCGATGCTCGATTTCAAGTCGAGTGCATTCGACCACTCTGCCACCTCTCCAGGTGGTATTCAGTACGTTGTTTATCTTAACCTGTCTGGTTGCTTAGTAACGAGTGGGGAATGTAGGTAGTAGGTAGTAGGTAGTGGGGAGTGAGGAGTAGGGAGTTTTGAGTTTTAGCCTATCCTATGCCTTTGGCAGGCTTCGCCAACGGGAAGCAAGCTACATCCTTCATCCCACCGCAAAGCAGAAGCAAACTACATCTCTCTTGCCTTCTGCCCTCTGCCTTCTGCCTTCTGCCTTTTGCCTTCTGAACTCAAAACGCTCAACACCTAACACTCATTACGGCTTCTCTTCTCGCCAAAGGGCAATGCCGCCCAGTAAGCCGGAGACGTTTGGCACAATTTTGACATTCTTGGGTAAATCGAGCGTGATGCATTTGGCGTTGCCACCGCCAATGTAGAGCGTGTCGTAGTTGAAAAAATGCTCTAGCGCCGCGATCGCTTTGCTCAGGCGATCGTTCCACTTCTTTTTGCCCACGTCTTCTAACGCCGCATTGCCTAGCTGTTGTTCGTAGGTGTCGCCCTTCCGAAACTCATGGTGTCCAGGTTCCAGGTTCGGCACTAGCTTGCCATTGAGGAAGAGTGCGCCCCCCATCCCTGTACCCAGCGTAATAACTAACTCAACGCCCTGACCCGCAATGGCTCCTAACCCTTGCATATCCGCATCGTTAATAACCCGCACAGGGTTGCCCAACTGTTGAGCCAGAATGCTTGCCAAATCAACATCATGCCAATCGGGGTCGAGGTTGACAGCGGTCTTGGTGATGCCTGCTTTGACAACACCCGGAAACCCGACGGAGACGCGATCGAACTCCTTACCTTTTGCTAACCCAACAATCGCGGCAATGACAGGTTCTGGTTTGGCGGGTTGAGGCGTTTCGACACGATCGCGCTCCGTCATAGGATTGCCGTCCTCATCCAACACCATGACCTTGATGCCACTGCCGCCAATATCTACAGCCAGCGTTTGAAGTCCCTTTTTCTCTGTCATACCAGATGCTTGTTCTTTAAACCACGTAGGGCTGCGGCAGAAAGTCTATTTGCCGCAGAACCTGGAAGTAGCCTTGGCGATCGGATCAGTTATAGCTTAGTCAAACCAGCCAACATCGCGATTGAAGGAAGCGAGGAAATCTTCGGGTGCGGTGGCGTGGGGGGGCGGGGCTAGGTTCAACTCTTTTGACGAGGTTGCCTTGGTGGTTGCAAGTGCGCTTGTTTCTTTGCCTGACTTTTGGCTTTGTGCCGCTTTCAGTTCTTTGGTGAGCTTAGCGTTGGTCTCTGTCAGTTCGTGCATTTCTTTGCGAACTTGCTCTAGCTCCGTTTTCAAGGAGTGCATTTGCTCCAGTTCGGTCTGTAATTGCTTAGTGGTTGCTGTTTGAGCGTCCAATGCTGCCGTGAGGTCGGCGATTTTCTGCTGCAAGCTTTCGTCTTTTGTTGTGGTCATAGTTTTAGTTTCTGCTGGAGCGGCAGTTTGTTTGGTCGATCGACTCTTGGCAGCGGTTGTTGCTTTTGTCGGAGTCGCTTTCGGTGCGATCGGTTCCTTTGCTGCCTCTGGTGACGGTTCAGCCCCTGCCGCAGTCGCTGAATCATCCGAGGATTTGTTTGCCTCCTCACGCAATAGATCTGACAGTCGTCTCCTTGCCATGCGTTCTCCGCTCCCAATGCATCGTACTAATACTCTAATCGATACCTGTTCAGGTAACGCTATGTGTGGATGCCTGTTTAAGTATCTCTACAAACCATACTGCCATTTGCGAGCCAACCCGCACGGCAAAATTTGTTCCTTGCATGAGGACGCAGAAAGAGAAGGCAGAGGGCAGAAGGATGAGGGATGTAGCTTGCTTCCCGTTGGCGAAGCCTGCCAAAGGCATAGGGTAGGCTAAAACTCAAAACTCAAAACGCCCTACTTCTACTCCCTACTCCCCACCCCCACTCCCTACCCCTTCCAATCGCGACGAATTTCCTCAGCCACGGAACGGTAATCCGCTTCTGCTTCACGGGCATTATTGCCGTGCATTTGTGTAATCGGCAGCCCTTCTAGTGCTGCACGTTCGTGGGCTTTGTAGGCGCGGATAAAGGCACTGCAAGCGGGAATACCCAGCTCTCTTAAGGTGTTTTGCGCTTCTACGGCTTCATTCAGGCTGCGAGGATCGACGCGGGTCAGCAACACTCGATGGGCAATGCCTTTGGGAGTGACGGTGGATCTGACAGTTTCAATGAGCGCCGTTAAATCCATTGGAGCCGGCGGCGTTGGCAGAATAATGTAATTGGCGATCGGAATGACGGTTGCAAGCACCTCTGACGCGAGAGCGGGTGGCGTATCGACAACGACGATCGCGTGGTCTTTCCCATCGCGCAGGGCCGCAAGTTGCACGGGATTGGTTTCTTGGGTGAGATCAAAGCGCATGGGTCGATCGCCGCGTCCTGCCCACCAGGTAGCGGAGCCTTGCGGATCGGCGTCCACTAAAAGGACACGATCGGTTTCGGCAAACGCAGCGGCTAGGTTAATTGCGGTTGTCGTCTTACCAACGCCTCCTTTGCCATTGAGGACAACGAGGATTTTTCTTGGTGATGACGACGGCATGGGCGAATAGCTCTCTAACGGAAAGGTACTACTAATTTCAGGTGAGGCAATTGACGGTAAGGGCATGGCATTGCTGCGCCCCTCCTAATGCAGAATGCAACCGCTACGGGGTGGCAATTCCAGGGTGAAACCGTTTGTTTCGTTGCCTGTGTGGAGTTCTAACTGCCCAACTCCAAAGATGATTGTCTCAGGTAATCGCTCCAGCGCAGCGGTTTCTTGCACAACGTTGGCTTTGCCTGTGGCGTTGCCAATATTAACAGCAATGACGATCGTCTCGGCTTCCAGGGTACGTACAAATGCATAAATCGTACCTTCTGCGTACAGCACGCGATAGTGACCTGTTCTCAAAGCAGGATGCTTATGGCGCAGCGCAATCAACTGCCGGTGATACTCCCAAATTTCGGTGTCCCAGTCCGTTTCAAGGGGAAAGCCACGACGAGAATCAGGGTCGATCGCGCCCGGTAGTCCCACTTCGTCCCCATAGTAAATGCTGGGGGCACCAGGGAAGGTGAGTAGGAGCAGGGTTGCCAGTTCTACGCTAGAGCGATCGCCCCCTGCAATAGTGATTAAGCGGGCGGTGTCATGACTTGCCAGCAAGTTCAACTGCGTGAGCTGAATCTCCCAGGGATAGAACTCCAGCAGTGCCTGCATTTTTTCTCCATACTCTCGCGCGAACAGCGGCGGGAAGGGATGGTAGTCCCGCCCCTGCACCTGCTCCATGTCCACGCGATCGCCAGCTGCAAACGCGATTGTCGGACCGGCAAACAGGTAGTTCATCACGCCATCAAACTGAGTGCCATCGAGCCATTCGCGTGAGTCGCCCCAGACTTCGCCCACAATGTAGGCTTCGGGATTGATGGCTTTGACGCGATCGCGAAACTCTTGCCAGAAGCCAGGTGTTTTAATTTCAAAGGGCACATCCAGCCGCCAGCCATCGATACCGAACTTGATCCAGTATTCGGCTATTTCCATCAAGTACTCGCGCACTTCGGGGTTGTCGTGGTTAAACTCTGGTAGCGCTCGGTTGCCAGCCCAGCCCTCATAGTTTGCCGGAAAATCCCCTGTGTAGGGTGCTAAGGGCCACCCCTGAATCTTGAACCAGTTAACCCATGGCGAATGAGGACCGTTTTCTAAAATGTCATGGAAGAAGAATAATCCTCGACTGGCATGGTTAAACACGCCATCCAGAACCACTTTTATCCCACGCCGATGGGCTTCATCCAACAGATCTTTGAACGCTGGATTGCCACCCAACATGGGATCAACCTGATAGTAATCGTGCGTGTGGTAGCGATGGTTGCTGGCGGACTGAAAGATCGGCGTGAAGTAGATAGCTGTGATGCCCAAATCTTGTAGGTAATCCAGCTTTTCCATCACACCCCAAAGATCGCCGCCTTTGTAGCCCTGGAGGGTCGGCATGGCGTTCCAGTCTTCCCAGCGTGCATTCTTCAACAGTCGCTTGCGGGGCTGCTGGCTACGGGCAAAGCGATCGGGAAAAATTTGGTAGAAAACGGCGTGCTTAACCCAATCCGGTGTCTGAATGTCCATCTGCAATTTGTTTAAGTGTGTTCTAGCGCTTCATCGCCGCATTAGCGCTCAAGGCATTGCCCTACGATCGCCTTTTTCAGCAGAAGGTAGATCAGTCTGAAGATATATCTGCTTGCTAAGATGACAGCAACAGCTTTTCTACACAAATTCGGTAAGACACTGCAATGCAATCGCCCTTTCCGGGAATCGATCCTTATCTGGAAACCCCTGAATTGTGGTCGGAAGTCCACAGTCGTTTGATTGTGGCGATCGCCGATGCGTTGACCGAGCACCTCACCGACAAGTATCGAGTGGCGATTGAAAAACGCACGTACTTTAGCAGCGAAGACGAGAGCCTTTTGGTGGGCATTCCTGATGTTTCAGTGATTGCAAGACGTGCTGATGATAGCGTGATACGGGCTACCAATTTAGCGACTTTACCCGAACCGATTTCTGTCACGTTACCGCAGGTTGAGGAAGTGCAAGAACGCTACTTAGAGGTGCGAGAGGTTGCAACTGGGGCAGTGATCACCGCGATCGAAATCTTATCGCTTAAAAACAAGCGTCCCGGAGAGGGAAGAAACGCCTACGAACGAAAGCGCTATCAAGTCTTAGCCAGTTTGACCCACTTGATCGAAATCGACTGGCTGAGAGGTGGACAACCGTTGCCGACGATCGGAAGTCAGCCTTCGCATTACCGCATCTTGGTCAGCCGCAGTGATCGTCGTCCCACAGCTCAACTCTATGCCTTTAGCGTGCGACAACCGATTCCGTCCGTTATCATCCCCTTGACCTCCAACGATGAGGAACCGACTCTCTCGTTGCAAGAAATTTTTCAAACGGTGTACGAGCGAGGCCGATACTATCTAGCCGTTGACTACAGCCAGCCACCAAAACCACCCCTCTCACCTGAGGATGCAGCATGGGCAGAGGCGTTGCTGCAAGCGCAAGGTTTTAGAGCCTAAGAACGGGACTCACAACCGATGCCATCCTTGTCTCGATCGAAGCGATGAGGGTCAGGAGCAAGGACGCGAAAATTTCTGAAGGTGATGTCTTTGCAGTCGAGGTCTGGGGGTGGCGACGGGATGCATACATCGGGATAGGCGGCATTACAGCCAGCGGGCGCTGACCAGAGAGGGGTTGGCAGCACCAGTTGCAGGCACACGATCGCGACCCCAATCCCAAACGCAAGTAGCCAACGCATTCAAAGGTTCCTCAAGAGGGCACTTTCTAGCTTGCTTGAATGATCTGGGTTACAGACAAACCAAGGGTGCAAATTGCCCTTTCTTCATCGCTTGATGAAATGCCAGCGAAGTTATTGCCGCGTTGCTGACAGCAACCCAAAACGGACTAATCCGCTCTGATAGCCGCGCTGCATGAGTCCGAGCGACAGTGCGGCTTGAATGGTTGTCCAACCGGAGGCTAGCAGTCCCACGATCGCCTCGAAGCTAAAGGTGGAATCAATCACGACATCCCAGAAGGGGGCTACAGCCGTAGACCAATCAGCAGTGCGGATTTGCTGAAAGTTAAGCGAATGCGCGATCGCTTCATATTCTGGCAGCGACAGCACGTAGGGCAGGCAATACACGCGATAGATATCAGCGAGATGCTTTTGCTCATCGGCTGTCAACGGTTCGCGATCGATGGGGCGATGGCACCACGTCACCATCAAAAAGGTGCCGCCTGGTTTCAGCACTCGATAGCATTCCTGCATGAACTTCGCCTTGTCGGGCATGTGTTCGCCACTTTCTAGCGACCAGATGAAGTCAAAGGACTGATCCGCAAAGGGCATATTCAGCGCATCGGCAACCTGGAATTGGGCGATCGCGCCTGTTCCTACGCCTGCTGCCATGCCTGCCTTTCTGGCACGATCGGTCGCTCGACCCGCCTGTACAGGACTCAACGTAATGCCCGTCACATTGGCGTTAAATTTCTCTGCAAGATACAGCGAACTGCCGCCAATCCCACAGCCCACGTCGAGAATATCCTTTGGCTGTTCGATCGGTGCCCAACGAAGCAGTTCCTCAATCAGGTCAATCTGCGCCTGCCGTCGGTCTTTTTGCTGGCGACCATCCGCACCGTAGTACCCATGATGCATATGCTCACCCCAGATCTGCTCCCACAAACCGGATGAGGCATCGTAAAACTGCTGAATTTGCTGGTTGAGCGTCGAAGTCATGGTGGCGAGAGTATGGGGCTAAGGGATTAGTAAAGCATGAATGGAGGCAGAGAGGAGGAAGGGGAAGCAGAGGGAGGAGGGGAAGCAGAGGGGGCAATATGCAATTGTGTAGTGCAACTTCTGCGTAGTGCAACTTCTGCTCTCTGACTCCTGACTCCTGACTTCTTAACTAAAGCTCCCCTTGCTTCCTCCGCTCCCCTTGCTCCCCTTTACGTTCTTATCGCAACATACTGTCCTATATGAGTCGCAACAACGGTTTCCCCGCAACGAGTTTCAGCGTTGAGGGTGATTCTGGCTTTGCCGTGGCGCTGTAGGGTGGTGTAAAAGGTTTTCCAGTGGGCACGATCGCATGTACAGCAAGCTACGATCGCGTCCGTTGCGGGTTTGATGAAGTCAGTACTGCTGGATTGGATGACCAAACGATTCGGCGTTCCTTCTGCCTGAAGTTTTGCCCACACCAATGCCCAACCTGCCAAAATGCCCAGGCAAGAAATACTGCCACCAAAGATTGTCTCCCGATGGTTGATGTTGGGTGCGTAGGGTGCGAGAAGGGAAATTTGCTCGTCGTCTATTCCCAGAACTACGATTCCCATATGCTTCGTAATGGGAATGTGCTCATGAGCATATTGAGTGATGACATCTGGTTCCACTCTCTAAACCTTTCATTTCAAAAGAAGAGTTATGGGTTGTTAGTTTTGAGTTTTGAGTTTTGAGTTGTCAGTGTCGAATCCAGATATTCTTGCGCTTCCTCTGCCGCTCTCGCTTCCTCTGCCCTCTGCCCTCTGCCTTCTGCCCTCTGCCCGCATCCCCTTAATAGTCGTAAGGATTTTTCGGTTCTGAAATGGGCTTCAGCGTCTTGGCAACGATCGCTAACTGACGCTTCCCAGCCAAGTCTGCTGTCATCATCTCTCCCTCGATTTCGAGCCAGGTATCGGGTTTGTAGGTATCACGGCTTTGAGTAAGCTTGACGGGCAAGCTGATGGGATAGGCATCGGCGGCACAGCACGTAATGACAAACCGCGAGAGCAACAAATAATCCTGGGGCAGATCTTTGGGATACACGACGAAACCCTGCACCTTCGCCTTCTGTCCTGCATAAGCATCGGGTTCGGGATAAACTGCCAGGGTTCGTACCCAATCTACCAGGGTTTTCTCTTCGCTATTTGTGGTGGCTCGAAATGCCTGGGGCTTAATGCGCGTGAGCGTAACAGTATCATTCACGCCTCGATCGATCGCCGTTTGGCTGGCAAAGGCACGCGGCGAAATGAGCAGTCCCAGGATCGCTGTCCCTAACAGAAGTGCTGTACTCCATCCAGGCGGAAAGAGGGTCAGATGTCGTTCAGTGGTTTCTCGCCGCACCGATCGCCGCATCTGTTTAACCAACAGAATCGCCTTGATGCCACTTACCAGCAGCAAAACGACCCCTGCCGCAACGGTCAGCCCCATATAGTTGGGATGAATCAGCAGATTGAGCTTGCCAGTGAGCCAGTATTTGATGAATAAAACACCCCAGGCGGCGATCGCCACCACATCCAGCCACGGCAGAAACGTTTGAAACGATAAAGAAGAGCGCGAGGAGCGGGGTGACATAGGGAAGAAATGGGAGAGGAGGGAGCAGGGGAGGAGAAGACTTACAGGGATAGTGATTTTTTATATCGGTAGATTAATGTATAGATTCTCCGGCACCTTAATCGCCATACCTGAAGTAGTCAACTCTAACCAACTCTGGCACCGATTTTACTGTCCGTTTGGGATTAAGCACCAGCGTAAAGCCTGGGTTCTGAACCTTGTAACGATTACCGGGCTTGAGAAAATACTCACTCAAGAAGTATCTAGAATCAATCGCCGGATCATATGCATTGGACTCACGCATAAAGCGATCGACAAAATCTCTAGCATTACCAATCTGCGTGGCTGTTACCTGCCGACGACGCGACCAAAAATAGACGATTTGTTTTGCTGTGGAGTTAGCATTAGGATCTGGTGGCAGAACATACCTTCGAGACCGAGGATAGAAATCATTCATCTTATCCGCTGTTTCGTCTAATGGCGCTGCAAAATACTCAACAAGTTCCCCACCTTCAAAGAGTTCGTACCTAATTAGACTGCTTGTATCGCTTGTAATTAACGTAATAACGGGCTGCTTGAGTTGCTTTGATAGTCGAGCCGGACTAGGTATTGGAAATACCCTGGTACCAGCGGTGCCATCCGGATCAAGGATTGCGTCAGTAACGATCGTTGACCATTCTTGCCCAACAATCTGATAAGCAAGCCAAAAATAGCCTGACACTTTAATTTCAGAGCCAAGGACATTTCGGCGGGTTTCGATCGCCTTTGCAGCAAGGGCATCAGAGAGTTGATTCAGCGGTACTCGCACAAGGGTAACTGTATCATTGCGGTCAATTGACTCAATGCCTCGCCGCTGCGCCCACGGTCTTGTAAAGTGTGCGGCCACCTCGTCTTCTTTTCGATCGCCCACCGTAGGCGCTGCCAATGCAGGGGATGGGGCTAAGTCACTTTGCAAACCGCTGAAACTCATTCCTAAAAAGGTGATTAAAGCGATTTGCGTAAACGCTCCTTTCATATTGAAAAGCATAGGTAATAATGCAATTTAGCTTCTGCCAGTCAGCACTAGCTCACGTACAAATTCACAATCAGAGTAAACAGAAACGTGAGCAGGGCTGCCAGGGCAAACAGGTAGAAAACAGCTCTTGCTTTGAAGATCGACAGCATCAAGCCAATGCCTTTGAGATCAATCATGGGACCGAAGACGAGGAAGGACAGCAGCGAACCTGTGGTGAAGGTAGAGGCGAAGGACAGGGCAAAGAACGAATCGACGGTGGAGCAAATCGAGACGATCGCCGCCAACAGCATCATCGCCAGAATCGACGTAACGGGGCTTTGACCCAAATTGAGAATAATATCGCGGGGCACAAACACCTGGACGATCGCGGCGATCGCGCTACCCAGCACCAGCACGCCACCCAATTCTCGTAGCTCCTGCACCGTATTGTCCAAAAGAAGCAGCAGCTTAGAAGACGCAGGCTTGTCGGCTGTATTTGCACCTAACATTCTCGCCTGCAACTCTGCTGCATCAATCTGCAACGGCTTATCTGACTGCCCCAAAAAATACGTCCCCGACTGCAGTAAGGAAGACGTTACTGCTTTCCCCCTGACCCCTAACCCCTGACCCCTAACCCCCATTCCAGGAATTGCCCTCGCCACCGCAGGCTGCAACAGTGGACGCAGATCTGCCTGTGCGCTGAAGACCCAACCAATGATGGTGGCGATCGCTAGCGAAAAGCCGACCCGCATGAAGACGATTTCGGGTTGGTCGCGAAAGGCTGTCCACGTGGCCCAGAAGACGATCGGGTTGATGGTCGGTGCTGCTAGAAGGAAGCCGATCGCAACCGGGGACGGCGCACCCTGCATCAGCAATCGCCGTGCAACAGGCACGTTGCCACACTCGCACACCGGAAACAGAAACCCGACGCAACTGCCGACTAACGCTCCCAGAAAGGGATTTTTCGGTAGCCAGCGGATTAGCTTGCGTTCATCCACAAAAAACAGCAGCAAGCCCGAAAACAGCACCCCCAGCAACAAAAAGGGGACTGCTTCTACCAGCAGGCTCAGAAAGAGCGTAAACGCGCTGTTGAGTTGGGTTAGGTTCATTCGTTTCGCGGTCGCAGTTTTGTGGTTGCAGTTCTATGCTTGCAGGACGATCGCAACCATCAAGCCATTCTACAGGAACGACTATCTTACAGGAACGACCAAAAACTTCAACGCTGTAATTAATTCCGCTAGACCGTGAGTTGCCGTCTTAGTCTATTCCAGAGGGACTCTCAACTCCTCAGACTGCTTAATGGCGACCGGCAGATCGAGCCGATTAACGGTGCGATCAAGCACGGTTCCAATCAAGCAGGCACCGGCCAGATTCACGCCATCCAGATTGGCATTTTCCAATTCAGCACAGAGCAAATTCGCTCCTGATAGGTTTGCCCCCGCCAGATTAGCGCCCTGCAGGTCTGCCTCTTCAAGGTTCGCTTCATTCAGCAAGGCTCCCTGTAAATCTGCCTGATTCAGGTTGGCACCATGCAAGTTCGCCCCACTCAGGTTAGCACCGCGTAAATCAGCACCGCGCAAGTCGACCCCCTGCAAATTAACGCCCATCAGGTTGGCACCACTGAGAAAGGCTCCGGAGAACGTTGCTTTGTGGAGGCTGGCTCGCATCAAGTTGGCACCCCGCAGGTTAGCACCCCGCAAATCGGCTTCAGTCAAATCGGCCTGCATCAGGTTCGCACCGACGAGGCTGGCTCGCACATCTGCTGCAATCAACTTGCAACCAACCATGTTGGCCCCATCTAACGCGGCCCCTGACAGCTTCGCTCGACTGAGATTCGTACCAATCAAGCGGGCTCCTGATAGAGTGACACCTTGAAGATTCTGCCCAGACAGATCCTCATCTTCTAGATCAGCGCCGCTAAGTTTTTTAGAATTGCCAGACTGAATTGCGTTAATGCTCATGAAAAGAGGTTAGAACGTGAAAAGGGGTTAGAACGTGGGCGATAAAACACAATTTGTGTCTTAAGTTATTTTCTACCTAATAGTGGCTGCTTTCAGCCTCACTGGCAGCCCTAAAAACATCATCGGCGTAGTGAGAATCAATGAGCCAAAGCCCTGCTGATATTTTCGGTACATTGACAGGCAGACTTAATCCTTGCTGAAAACCACTCACTAATAATGCCAGCGTATCAACCAGTTTAGGATCCCATCGGGTTCCTTGTTGCTGTTGACATTCAGCCAGGGCTTTCGCCATGCATTCCTCTTGACTCAGCGGCACATGGGTATCAGTGATGGCTTTGCGGAGCTCAATCACGCGTTGCTGAAACTCTGCCGCCAGACCCAAAATTCTGGATTCCAGTGGTATCTCGTCTCCAGCAAGCCCTGCTGGTTGACCAGAGCCGTTCCAGTATTCCGTCAAATGGGTAATGATGGCAGCGATCGCTCGCAACCGTGGCATCGTCCGTAAGACTTGCGCTCCTGGTACAAGAGGGCAACTTGGTGCCGTGCTCATAGCCTCGTCATCAGCATAACGACCAAAGCTACCCGGAGTTAATACCGTTTCGCCAGCCTGTAAGGGCGCAAGGCGATGGAGCAAGCCTGCGAGCTTCAAACGATGCAGCTGCCAGACGGGGAGGTCGAGAAGTTGTCCGATCGCTTCAGCAAGGGCCGCCACTTCCGCTGCTGCCGTGGGATTCACCGCATCAGCCTGGTCGGTCAACTGTGCCATGCGGAGAAACGCCTGCACCTCGTTGGAGACCAAATTGTTATCTAGAGGCGCGTGGTGCAGGGCTTCTGCATCGTAGGACTTGCTTTGTTCATCGAGTGCTGCCTGACCTTCTTGTAAATAGTCCACCACCCGGGCCACGATCGGCCCCAATTCGTCCCGCTTTTCAGACTGTGCGGCTGCAATCGCCTCAACTTGCGCCGTGAGTTTGGTCGCCAGTGCCGGATTGTAACGCTGAATGTGGGCAATCGACAGTTCGATCGTTTCCTGTACAAGGTTTGCCTCAAACGTCCAGAAGCCGTAAAACTTACGCTCTAAATCCTGGGTAGGCCGTCCTTGTGCTCCGTAGTCTGCGTCGGAAAGCTCTTGACACAGCACCATCGCGGCATAGGTGGGGGCCAGAATCATCAGGTGCCATTCCTGCGCAACCGGATCGGACGGGTCAAGGCTGACAATCTCAACGTTGTCTCTCTGGCTGGTGGGGTGTTCGGCGAACCCTGCATCGGGGGCTGCCATGATCACAATCTGCTGCGATCGAGCCGCAATATCTGCGTAGCGATCGGCTTCCTGCAGATACCATTTCCCTCGCTGAAAGGCCGTGACAACCAATGGTTCACTACTGCTCGTGAGGATGCAATCCTCCAGTGCGTGACATAAGGCCACCAGCGTATTTTTGTAGTAAACGCCAAAATTCAGCGGTCGCTTGCCGGGATGGCTGCGTTGATGACTAGCGCCTAGCTCTTGGAGAATGGAACCTTCTAGCATTGCGAATGAGACGGTTAATGGGTGAGAACAAACAGACAGAGGGTGAACGGGAGAGAAAAAGGGGGGCGGAAAACAGCAGCCCTGGGAACAGCTGGGAGCGATCGCACCCCCGAATCCTTTATGACGCAGAGAGTGCGAGGGGTTTGGTCGGTGGGGCAATTGGGGCGGTCAGCGCTGATTCGAGATCCGCCCGTCCCAGTCGTTGTTCCAGAATTGCCATAACCTCGCGACCAAAGTCATTGGGGTTTTGCCGCCATGCCTGGAGGCAAACTTCCCCAAATAGAGAGCCGAGGGGTTCGGGATTCCAGAGCAGCTTGCGAACCGTCCAGGGTGTAATATTCATCGGGTCATACCCTGGCTTGAGAATCTTCTGGTCAAACGCGTAGGTTTCCAGGTGCGTGTGGGGTTGTAAGCCGATGAAGAAAATGGCTGGTTCGACTTTGTCCGCACCAAAAATGCGCTCTAGCTCACGATGGTACGCGATCGTCTGGCGAATCGTCTCTGGCCGCTCGTCAATCACATTAAAGGAGTAATTAACAGACACCACATCGTTGAATCCAGCCGCTTTGAGATCGCGACAGTTTTCCAGGACGGTGCGCAGGTTGTAGCCCATCCGCATCTTGCGCACGAGTTCCTGAGAACCACTAGTGATGCCAATCTCAAAGTAGTTCATCCCCGTCTTCACCATCAGGTCACACAGGGCAGGCGTGAGGTTGTCTGCCCGGATGTAGGCTGCCCAGTGAATATCATGCATGCCAGCTTCTAGCACCTTTTGCAGAAGCTCTGCTACGTCATCCATATACTTGCGCGCCGGAATAAGCTGAGCGTCCGTAAACCAGAAGTTCCGCATGCCCCGATCGTACAGTTGGCGCATTTCTGCCACCACTTCTTCGGCGGGGTTGATCCGTACCTGCTTGCCTTCGATCACGGTGTAGATGCAGTAACAGCAGTTGTGTGGGCAGCCACGCTTTGTCTGTACCCCGACGTAAAAATCTTGCGCTTGCAAGTAATAGTCAAACTCTGACCAGATTGTTTCAATGTAGTCGTAGTTGCAGGCGGTTTTCTCAATCGGCGTCGGCACTTCGTGGATCATGCGATCGCGCGGTTTTGTCTCACCCACGATAAAACAACGCTCATCCAAAAAGTCTTTGCCGTGGAGTAGCTTCTCCAACAGTGCTTCACCTTCGCCGACCGAGACGATCGTGCCTTTGGGTAAACTGCGACCCAGCTGTTCGTAAAAAACGCTGACGGCACCCCCACCAACCACCGATCGTACGGCTGGATTGTACCTCCGGGCACGCTTCATGCCGCGCTTGATTAAGCCCAGGTTGCGCCACAGTTCTCCGTAGTAGCCTTGAGCCACTCGCAGTAGACCGATCGCACCCCGCAACTTCACCAATGGGTTACGTGCGTAGTAAAACTCAAACGTATGCTGTAAGGGGTTTCCACCTCGTCCACCCACGGGAGCATAGATCTGGATATCCCGCCAGGAGAAGACCAGTAAGCTTGGTTTGAACTCGTCAATACAGGTATCCAGCGCCGAGGCATAGTCCAACGGTGGCACGGTTCCCAGGTCGAAGATGCGCTGCTCCACATGGGGAAATTGCTTGTGGACGTGATCAGCGAGATAGACAACTCCGATCGGAAAAATCGGGTTACAGGGAAGGCGAACGTAGAGAATCCGGTTATCCATCACAAGGTCGTTTTTGAAACATCAACCGCAAAAGGCATTTTTCTTCAAGCGTGAATTTTCTTTGCGTCTCAGCGAACTGATTCCATAAGCTTAAGGACGACCTGATAACGATCATAGCGGCACTCTGAACGCTGGTGAGCCCACTACAAGCCATAGCTAGCCCCAACGTTGCTTCGCGACACTCTAGATCGCCGTGATCGACTAAGCTCAAATTCTGAAAACAATTTTCATATAACTTTACGATACCACTGACTTTCTTTTGCTGCATCGAGATTTTCTCAGCAAAGTATCTGAAAATGAGAAAGATCTCTGCGAAACTTGCTGTTCTACCATCTTGCGATCAACCTGGTGATGCCCGTCTATACGGCTAACTGGGTTTAAGAAGTGGGCTTAAGGAGCAGTGCAATTGCCCTCTGGCTGCCTTTATGCAAGCGGTTGAACGATACCTTCGATAGAAACGTCGAGCAAAAAGCTGGTTGGTAATCGGGTTTACAGCCAGTGGGATCGCAGAGTGCTACGTTCTACATATACTCTATAGTTTCGGTGTGGTCTTCTCCATGGCTCAAATCTTCGATCCGCTGCCATCGAATAGCACCAATCCCATTCTTTGTTGCTATGTCAACGCCACAAGCCGCATTCAGGTCGCTCGTATCACGAACATTTCTAACTGGTACTTTGAGCGTGTTGTATTCCCGGGGCAGCGATTGGTTTTTGAAGCTTTACCAGAAGCACAACTAGAAATCCACTGCGGCATGATGGCAAGCGCGATTATGTCAGATACCATTCCCTGCGATCGCCTCTGCATCCAGGAGGAAATTAGTGCTCCACCCGATCCTCAGCACCTCGAGCGCTTGAACGAAGGTGAGGATGTAGACAGCGGTAAGACAACAGCATCCGTTGCTGCTCCTTGAGCAAGAGTATGGCGTTTTGCTACGGTTGTATCGCGTTGAGACTATCCAGGCTGTGCTTTTTGAGGTTGTCTTTTTTGGGGTTGCACTTTGGGACTGGGCGAGGGGTTGTTGATGTCGTTGGGTTATTATCGCTAAGCTTTTCGCTTCTAGGTTTCATATCGTTGTGAGAAGACCCATGCCGGTGAGTGCTTCTCTCAACCTGCCTGCTTCTGGCGATTGCTGCTGTTCATAAAGCGCGATCGCCCGTTGAAATGCTTCTAGGCTTTCTGTAATGCTTCCTGCTTTCAAAAGCGCGACGCCTAAGTTTTGATGCGCTTCTGCATAGGTGGGTTGGAGTTGAATCGCACGGTTGTATTGCTCGATCGCCTCTTTCAGCTTCCCCATTGCCTTAAACGTGAGCCCCAGATTATAGTAGCCAACCGCAAAAGTGGGATCGATCACGATGGTTGTCTGGTAAAGCGTTTGGGCTCTCACCAGTTCTCCCTGGTCTTTAAGCAAACTACCCCAGTTGTTATACGCGCCCAATTTAAGCCGTTGGGGTAACGGTTGCTCGATCGCAGCCTGATAATGCTGTGCTGCCTGGTTGACCTCGTTGAGCTGGGCATAAAGGCTCCCCAGGTGATAGTGCAACTCATAGAGCACAGGCGCTTCGGTTGCCGTTTGAAGACCCTGCTGAAGCAGCGTCACCCCTCGCGCAGAGTCGCCCAGATCCGCATACAGTGCACCGAGCTTACTGCAAATATAAGCGTCTTCAGGATGCGTGGCTAGATAACGTTCCATGATGCTACGGGCACGATCGGCTTTTTTTCGCTGCTCGATCGCGGCGGCTTGATACCCCGTATGCTGGATGGCAATTTCCGGTAAGGCGGTGATTTGCCAGTGGGGTTCGTGCTGTAGAAGTGCTGTAATGCTGTCGTCGATAAGTTCGTGATAAGGACGGGCAAAGGTGATCGCTGGGTGTTTGCGAAACAGGCGCGAAAGCTGTGAGTAAGGATGGTTTGTTCCTACTTCTTCGCGCAACAACGTCATTGCGATCGTGTCTGCTTGCTGCATGCCCTGGTACAAGTAGGGCACGATCTCCGGTACCAGCACCTCATCAGCATCGAGGACTAAAATCCAGTCACCCTTGGCATATTTGAGCGATTCATTACGTGCCGCTGCAAAATCGTCACACCAGGTAAAGGTATAAACCTGCGCTCCTAGAGTCTGCGCAACTTGCATAGTGTGATCGCAAGATCCGGTATCTACAACAATTACCTCGTCGGCAACGCCTGCTACGCTTGCCAAACAGCGGGGCAACGTGGCTTCTTCGTCTCGCACAATCATGCAAAGGCTTAACATCATTGCCTGAGGTTCCTCTCTACGCGCTGTACTTCTCCTCTCAATCATCATCGTAGAAGCAATGACGATCGTAAAAGGATGTTGTACACACGCGAAGGGAGCCTTTCTGATGAAACAGTGAACGTCTATTTAAAGCGAATGTCTGTAACTAAAGGGGAGGTAAGGCTTCGCAAGAAACGGGCGTGCTGTTCTAAGCTGTTTTGTGCTTCAGGGCACCATCTTCAAGACTAACTACTCGATCGGCAAAGTCGATGATGCGAGAATCGTGGGTCACCATGAGCACTGTGCGGTTATGCTCCTTGGCCAGACGATGAAGCAGCTCAATCACAGCATAGCCATTCTGCGAATCTAGAGCGGCAGTTGGCTCGTCTGCCATGATGAGTTTGGGATCGCCTCCCAAGGCCCGTGCGATCGCCACGCGCTGTTTTTGTCCACCCGATAAATCGCGTGGTAATTGGTTTGCTTTGTCTGCCAACCCAACCTGCTCCAGTAATAAGCGTGCTTGCTGGGTAGCAGCATGTTTCCGAATGCCCTTTACCGTCAGCGCTACTTGCACATTTTCTAACGCGGTCAACGCTGGAAACAAGTTAAACCCTTGAAAGATGAAGCCGATGTGCGCTAACCGAAACCGTGCCAGTTGCGTTCGTGACATCCCTGTAATCTCATGCCCTAGCAGAGAAACGCTGCCTTCAGTGGGAGTCAAAATGCCTGCCAGAATCGAAAGTAACGTTGTCTTGCCGGATCCAGAGGGACCCATCAAAAGCTGAATCTCACCAGCCTGTAGTTCTAGATCAACATTCTTTAGTGCCTGATAGCGATCTGAACCTGATTGAAAGCTCATGCTAATGCCTTTGGCTACGATTGCTGGAGTCGCCTTTGGCAGAACCGCGCTGGACAGACCGGTGTTGGTCAGAAGGGAGGGAGTAACGGTAGAACCTGGCGTTGAGTACGCCGCTACAGGCAACTGATATGCAGTCATGGGGTCATGAACATGATGTACGTGTTGTTAGACGCGAGCAGAGACAGAAAAGTTCAACGCAGCGATACGACTTAAACGCCGTAAATAAATTCTATAAGAAAAGAATGAGAGAGCTATGAGCAAGGCATGAGGGAGGTATGAACAAATTATGAAGAGGCCAGATCTGCTGGGTAGGCTGAATTGCTTCTACGCTTTAAAGGCTCATCAAAATGAGCGAAAGCAGCAAATTGCAATTTCGCTACATGCAGCAACTCAACGTCATCGACTTGCTGCGATCGAAACGCTCTTGCTGGATGCGCGATCGCGATTCTACCCGCTAGTCTCTGGCATATTCATTAGGCCTAACAACCTGAATGTTATTTTGAAATCTGGTCACTTACAAATTTGAATCAACGGTTGCCTCTGCTCAAAATTGCTGCATGCCACGTTTGTTTATGTAATCCAACCCCTTTACCATTGCAAATGCGTCTCTTTACGCTTCCAACTTTCCCTTGCAAAAAGTAGCGCGAAGGTATTTTCCTTCTTTTTAAGAAAGCCTGATTTTTAAGAAAGCTTGAGAATAAAGCTTAAGAAAGTCTGAGAATGAAGCATCATGCTTAGACACCAAAGACTTAGAAATCGAGCAATCAGTGCTTTTTTCCCATACCGCTGCGGCCCACGCTTAGCGCCTGGCTTCTTGAGGTGGCTTCACTTGACTGCGATCGGGTGTATGCGTCGGGGCCTGTTCAGACAGGAACCACAGCTTGAGTCAAAGATCTACTGGCTGAGCGTAAGGTAGCCTGCGCAAAAAGCAAGGAGGTTTCACCCACAGCTAGCGAAGGGGTTAGAGGAAGGGCTTTGAGCATGACAAAAAGAACGATCGCGCTGTATCGAAGGATGGCAATATGGGTGTGAAAGAAGCAGACGGTTTCTTAAACTAGGGCATTACCAAAATTCAGTTCAGTCCGATCAACTTACACGAAAACCGGAAGAATAAAGCAAAAAAAATAAGAGTAAACCTGTAAAAAAAATATTGTTAGCTTTGAGGGATTTAAGGCTATATTTTCTATAGCACCAGATTACTGGTTTGTCCCTACTTCATCACCCTGGAGTTCTCAGGATAGAGAGATGACTGATATTGCAACGACTCCACTGACTGGAAAAGCATTACTTCAAAAAGTAAAAGAACTTTCGCACTTACCGCGTCGAGAAACAGCGAAGCGGTGTGGCTACTACACAGTAACGAAAAACAACCAGACTCGCGTTAATTTGACCGATTTCTATGATGCTGTTTTAGGCGCTAGAGGGATTCCTCTAAGCCCTGAAGGGGCAAAGGACGGACGTGGTCGCGAACCGACTTATCGAGTGAGCGTTCACAAAAATGGTCAAATTGTAATTGGTGCGGCTTACACTCAAGCTATGGGGCTAAAGCCTGGAGATGAGTTTGAAATTAAGCTTGGCTATAAACACATTCATCTGATTCAGTTGGATGCAGGTAAAGGCGAGAGCAATGGTTCTCATGCAGAGGCTTAGTCAAATCTTTAGCGATTTTTCTAGAGTCCATTTGCTGGTAGAGATCGGTCGATACGGCTAAGCTAAATGATGAATGCCTTAAGACTTTTCTGCTGCTTTCTGTTATTCCCCATGAGAGCTTTTGGGCAGGGAATTTAGCACTAAATCCCACCAAACTTCTTCGCTATGCACGCAGCTTATGGCAAAGACTCAGCACTATTGCTGGGTTTTTGCCGTTTTAGGCAACCTATTAAAGTCTGGCTCAAAGCGATCGTGTGCTAGGGTCTGTCATCAATTACGGCTACACATTGCTTTCAGCAGGGGTTCCAGCCCCTAGCCTAGTGTATTGGGACGGGCGCGACACTGCTGATACCAAAGGTTTTTGAGCTGAATTGGTGACGCGCCCTAGGCACTATCCGCCTTCGGCCTTACTTTACCACTTTTGTTTGCTAAGCAAGCTCGGCTCAAAGATGCTACAAGGTCTTTTATCTTACCGCTACCGCTGTGCCCTCTTGCAATTTTTGAGCGTGATTAACGTTACCTGCCATCGTTCAAATCTGATTTTCAAGCTATATTCCTAAATGCACGCGTTCGCGCCACTTTCTGATCAGCTTTTATGGCAGTTGCAGAGCAATTACGTGCCTTATTCGTCGCGGCGACCGCAGATCATTCGGTGCTGATTAAAATCATCATCTTCTTTTTGGCGTGGTTCATTGTCTGGTTGCCCATCGCTATTCCATTGGCGATCGTGCTGCGATGGCGACCACCAAAGCCGCTAACCGTTGGACAAAAACTGCCTCTGGTGCTGTCGCTTTATGCGTTCGCGCCACTGGTCTTGTGGGGGGTTAACAGTGCCGAAGGAACTACGTTTGCTACCTACGGTTTAGTCTTCAATCGCTCAAGCCTCATCTCGTTGGGCTTGGGTCTTGGGATCGGTGTTCTAGGCGTTGGGCTTTTATTTGGCCTTGAGCGTTGGGCCACGTGGATTGAGTTGAAGCTGGCGAATCGAGGCCAATTTTTGACGGCATTGCTGCCAACGTTACTGATTGGCCTGGCAGTCAGCGCGATCGAAGAATTGGTTTTCCGTGGCTTTTTGCTCACCCAACTTCAGCAGGAGTATGCCCTTTGGGTTGCAGCAGTAGGCTCAAGCCTCATTTTTGCAATGCTCCATCTCGTTTGGGAAGGTGTCGAAATTGCGCCTCAATTACCTGGGCTGTGGCTGATGGGGATCGCTCTGGTTGTGGCACGCTGGGCGGATGGCGGCAGTCTGTGGCTTGCCTGTGGCCTGCATGCCGGCTGGATATGGGGAATGGCAAGTCTGGATGCTGCGCAGCTCGTTGTGTACACCGATCAGGCACCCGAATGGATGATCGGACTAAAAAAGCAGCCTCTTGCTGGTGGCATGGGGCTGCTTTTACTGGGAGTAACGAGTATTGTTCTATGGGGGATCGGTCGGGGATGAATGCTAACTTCCTTCAAAGGCTTTAGCAGTAGGATGAGACATCCTCACCGCAATGATCTGCTAAATAAGATAGTGCTCGAAAGCGCAAGCCAACAAGCTGGTCGTAAAGAGGATTTAGCTTACACAGCGGAGGAATGTGCGCGATCGTGCGACCAAAGAGGTTGATATCGCGCTCAAACGGGCATTGAGCCGGGATCAACTTACACAAAAAGTGTGCGATCCGGGGATCTTGCACATCCATTTTGTCCAGCCAATCGCGAACGGGTTGCAAAACGATCGACTGAGGCTGTAAATGCACATAGGTGTGCATGGGTCGCTCAATACTAGACACAAACATGGGCCGATTCGATTGCTCAGGTTGTGCCTCACGCTCGGATTGAGATTCACTCTCGCTTTGAGGGTCATTGAGGGTTGTGCGTAGAACTTCCAACACTTCTGTTTTAAGTCCTAGTGATTGGCAATAGCGGAAGAGAATTTCATCCTCGCAAAAAGAGTAAATACCATCTGCGATCGCCACCATGACAGCCATTCTCAGGAAATGCTCAGCAGCAGCAGGATCTTGTCCAAATGCTTCTGCAAGCTCAGCGGGTGTAACCGGGTCTAGTGCCTTTGAGGTGTCTATAGCTGCTAGATCCTGGTTCGTTAAGGAAGTAATCAGATTTTTCTCCTCTGGGTCGAAATGTCCATCTGCCCAAGCAATTGTTAACAGTCCACGAAACCAGACAGATATTTGCTGATTCGTATAGGAAGATTGAAGCGTGCTAGTCATTTGCTGTAGATATTCAGACTAGATTCCGAGTCGATTCTAACTCTTTCTTTACAAAGGGTGACTGTAGCCTAGATGACTAAACGCTTAGAAAGCTGACGTAAGCTGCCTTTCTGCTCTAAAGTTCAGTCTTTAGACAGTCTTAGCGGCTTAAATTTTGAACTCAATCACCGTAATCAGGAGGGTGAATGGCTAGTTTTTCGATCTGCGTTGAGTCTAACGGCCACTTCAGTACGTAAACATTGCTCTTAACAGAGTTAACAGCACTCTTAAGCAGTTCACAGCCAGTTGGATGCGGTTACTGCTGAAGCCTTCTCTGTTAGAACGGCGCTTTACCCGTCTATAGTGATGAGGAGAAGGGAGAAGGGGACATGAACCGTCTAGAATCTACGGTGCAAAGTCCTTTGTCAGACACATTTGAGCAACGTTTAGTGAGTAGGAGACAGGTATGTTTGGTCTTGGATGGCCTGAAGTCATCATTATTCTCATTGCGGCAGTCTTGGTCTTTGGCCCAAAAAAGATCCCAGAATTGGGCAGTACGCTAGGCAAAACGCTACGTGGCTTTAAGGAAGGGATCAGTGAAACCGAAAACGATCCGGAAGAACAAGAGGAAGACTACCGAAGCTAGGGCTTCATCCTTCTGCTAAAGATAACAACCTGCTCTTGCTACCCACGCTAGAGATTTTTTAGCTTGAGCGAAACGTCTACGTCTGAGGCAACGTACTCCGAATCTAGCGTTCTGAACTAAAGGCGTGTGTCTCACTGGCAGCGCTTTTAGGACACATTTTTTGGGAGCGTCTTTACAGAAGCTTTTCTAACCCGTAGACGAGCGTTTTGAGTGGAATGACTTTGCGGATTGCTAATAGCACACCTGGCATGTAGCAAGCACGATCGCTCGTATCATGACGCAGTGTGTAAACTTGCCCAGGTGCGCCAAAAATCACCTCTTGATGAGCAATCAGGCCAGGTAAACGGATGCTATGAATGCGAATGTCTGCATCCGACAAACTCCCACGTGCTCCCGGAAGCTTCTCCGTTTCCTGAACGCTAGGTGGGTTGAAGATTTTACCAAACTCTGCCAGCATTTGAGCCGTTTGCAGAGCGGTGCCACTGGGCGCATCTGCTTTCTGATTATGGTGAAGCTCAATAATTTCGACGTGATCAAAATATTGAGAGGCTTGGATGGCGGCTTGCTGAAGCAGCACCATGCCGATCGAGAAGTTTGGAATGATCAAACACCCTGTGCTGGCTTTGTCTGCAAACTCAGCAAGGTCTTGAAGTTGCTCAGTGCTTAACCCAGTTGTCCCAACGACAGGGCGAATGCCGTACGCGATCGCCGAGCGAATGTTGTTGTAGACCGAATCAGGGTGGGTAAAATCGACCATGACGCCAAGCTGTTTTTCCTGGGCCAGCATGGCTAGCATCGGTTCAAAGTCGCTGGTGACAGGTACTTCAAGTGCCCCACAGCCTGCTAATTCTCCAATATCCTGCCCCTGATACTCAGGGCTGCGGTCAACCGCTCCAAGCAGGGTCATATCGGTTGCTTGGGCGATCGCTTTCACGACCTCACGCCCCATTTTGCCCGCTGCACCGTTGACCAAAACCGGGATGGGAAGCTGCCCTGCCATTGTTTCTCGCCTCTATTCGCTATCGTCTGTAAGCTGTCTAGGTATTCTAAACCGGACAGGTTCGGTCAAACGCAGGAATCGAGAGATGTTAAGCGAATTTGCCTTTTGATTCATCGCTCACCCCATTGTCAGTAAGCACAACAGCAGTGCTTCTGTCCACTCTACGACGGCCCCATAGGTATCGCCTGTATGTCCCCCAAGCTGATAGTTGAACCATGCGCCAGTCAGAATCGCGATCGTGCTACCGCCAACTATGCTGAGCCCAACTGTGAGCCATGGGATTAGACTGAGCCAGCCCAATAGCCCGCTAAACGCAAGTAACACCATGAACGTTGGCACTGCATCCCACCACGATCGCAAAGCCACTTTATGGAAAGCACCTTTGCCTTCGGGTTTGAGGTAAGGATAGTGGGCGATCGCCATCACTTGGCCCCAACGTCCCCAGGCAGCTACCAACATCAGCACTAGCCATCGCTGCGAGGTGATGTCGGTGAGTGCGGCGACTTTAAGCAGAAGAATACTCCCTGCGGTCATCGCCCCAAAGGCTCCGGTACGACTATCTGCCATGACCTGAAGGCGACGCTGAGGGTCTAACACGGCCAGACCATCGGCTGTATCCATCGCACCATCCAGGTGTAGTCCTCCTGTGATGGCAACCCAGGCAACGACGACGATCACGCTGCGCGTTAGGACTGGCATTTCCAGGCTGTATAACCCGAAATCAAGTAGCCCTATCAAGCCACCGATCACCAGCCCTACGATCGGTGCCCACCGTGCAATACCGTGAAAGATCAGCGGCCAATGCGACGGCACGGGAACACAGGTATAGAAGGCGATCGCGCCTAAAAAGGTCAAAAGAGGTTTTAACACGACTGATCACTTCATACGAGTCGTCAGGATTAGAAAGCTTTGCTAGAAAAACGGCTTTTGCCTTGAGCTTGACCAACCAAAGCCAGTAGTTGCGCACAACCCTTGATCAATCTCACTTTTGCCACAGGTTAAAGGACTGGTTATACTGGAGCGTCTAGCGTGGCAATAAGGATGTTGTTATGAAATGTTGATGTTTGCGTAGTGTGTCGGACGCGATCGTCTGTTGTCTATAGACATAATTGAAAAACTTGTCCTGCTTTAATGTCACTCAATAAGGTGATTTTCTTCGTTAATTCAGTACATTTCGTCAGGGGCGACCTGAAAAACTTAGGATAGAATTGTCTTATACACTACTGAATATCCCCTGGTTAACCCGCGTTAACCCTTGGCAGAGTTGCCTTTCAGCCAGTGGCGCTGTTCCAAGCATCAATATCGCAGGGGTTTGTCAGCACTGTTTTGTATAGTTCTCCACGCTTTCGCTCCTTCCGAATCAAGCAGAACCTGTGGCTGCATCTGGTTTTTATCAAGCAATTCAGCCACCACTACTGCACCGTTCCAGCTTGTATTGTTTCAGACTGTATTGTCTCAAGACCTGTTTGTTGTTGCACATTTGCTATCTGAGCTATCGGCTCACCTAGACCAGAGGCGTTCTCGTTATGAGTCACGATCAATTTTCTCGTAGTGAACGATTGCCTGCTCCCTGCATTATTGACACCGGCACAGTGGTCAATAAGCAGGACATGCTGCGTTTGCTGGCGGACTTGAGCCGCGTTCGCTATGTTCATACGCAGGATGGCACTCTTGCCAGCGAAGGGGAAGGGCATGTCCTTGAGGTCTTTGCTGATCCGCAGCGCTCAACGCTTATTGCAAATCATGCGTTGTATCTAAACGTTCACAGCTTTGACTACCTGGAGTTGGGCAAATCAGTGGAGAAAGAACCCTGGTTTGACCTCATCCAAGACGATCGCCACCTCCGTCTGATTCCGCTATCTAATCCCATGATTGAACAGAACCATCACCGTCTCAATGTTGCCGCCCTGGAAGCGGTGGTGGCAGAAGTGCTCTCTGCAAATTGGGATGTACAAATCGATGACGAAGAGCACTTTTCCTTCTAACGAACCATTCTTGTGAGCTTTTTATTAGGTTTGTGAAAGGCGTTAGAGCGCTCAGTCGCACCTTCTGCTCCATCACGTCACTGATCCTGAAGCGACTTGTTGACCATTCGCTGGCGACTTCTCTAAGATAGTTCCTGCATTCTTTTAACAGTACGAACTCTTGACTAGTGGTTTTGCGTTTACGTGCCAGGCGCGGTGTTGTGACACCAAGGCACGAGCAGGTCTTTTTGCAACGCCACATGGGCTCGTGGAAACCCCACGGTTTATGCCTGTTGGCACCTTAGCCAATGTTAAAACGGTCACACCTGACCAGTTACAGGCTACAGGCGCACAGCTTGTACTGGCCAATACATACCATTTACATCTCCAGCCTGGTGAACAAATTGTGGCTCAGGCTGGAGGTTTGCACCGCTTTATGGCGTGGGACGGTCCGATTCTGACCGATTCGGGTGGGTTTCAGGTTTTTAGTTTGAGCGAAATGCGCACGATCGCCGAAGAGGGCGTGACCTTTCGCTCGCCACGCGATGGTCAAATGATTCATCTCACCCCTGAGCGCTCGATCGCCATTCAGAACGCCTTGGGCGCTGATGTGATCATGGCCTTTGATGAATGCCCGCCCTATCCAGCCAATTATGACGATGTAAAGCATTCTACAGAGCGTACCTACCGTTGGCTCAAGCGCTGTATTGCAGCCCATCAACGGTCAGATCAAGCGCTGTTTGGGATTGTTCAGGGCGGTGTTTATCCAGATCTTCGCCGTACGGCAGCCGAGCAGTTAGCACAGCTTGATTTGCCAGGCTATGCCATTGGGGGCGTTAGCGTAGGGGAGCCAGCGGAGCTGATTGAAGCCATTGTGCAGGCGACCACTCCCTTACTGCCGCCAGAGAAACCTCGTTACCTGATGGGTGTTGGCACGTATCGAGAGATGGTGCAGGCGATCGCAGCAGGCGTTGATTTATTCGACTGTGTGATCCCAACCCGGTTAGCCAGACATGGTAATGCACTGGTGCAGGGCGATCGATGGAATCTCCGCAATGCTAGATTCCGGGAAGACTTCACGCCTCTGGATGCTGATTGTCGTTGTTATACCTGTCGTACCTTCAGTCGCGCTTATCTCAGTCACCTGTTGCGATCGCAGGAGTTGCTGGCCTACACGCTGCTGTCAATTCACAACATTACGGAACTGGTGCAGTTTACTCAAACCATTCGGCGATCGATTTTCAACCAGCGCTTCGCTCAAGAATTTGGGCACTGGCTGACGCCCGTGAAGGTTTAATGGCTGCAAAAACTGAGCGCTGCTAGAAACGATCGTCTCAAAAGACTTTTCTTGGCACCGATTCACCTCGATTTCATGCGCGTTCCATACCATGTTAAAATCAGGAGAAATTCTGATGTTCTTGCTGAAGAGGTCATTCATAACATGGAAGCAGCGTTGCTCTTAGCAAAATTGCCCGAAGCCTACTCTATCTTCGATCCGTTGGTAGATGTTCTGCCTGTGATTCCTGTCTTCTTTCTGCTTCTAGCGTTCGTTTGGCAAGCAGCCGTTGGTTTTAGATAAGTCTGATTATTTTGTTAATCATACAAACGACATCAAAAGGTTTTGCAAGGCAGGCAGGTTGTCTGCCTTTTTTAGTGGCTTGATGAATCTACTGCCCCGAAGAGCGTTGTCGATGGCACGTCTGCCCCTAACAATCTAAAGCATTCAGGTGAGTAGGAAAGCTCACAGAGCCTCTACGATAAACATGGATGCTCTTTTGCGGTTTCCTATGAGCTACTGCCTGAATCCTTACTGTCGTGCACCGCAGAACCCTGATATAGCCAGGTTTTGCTCGACTTGTGGCTTTAAGCTACTGTTAGGCGATCGCTACCGAGCCTTGAAGCTAATCGGGCGCGGTGGCTTTGGTAGAACGTTTCTGGCGGTAGATGAATACAAGCCATCCCGCCCATCCTGCGTCATTAAGCAATTCTTTCCTCAGAATCACACCATTCACGATCCGGAGCACGCACGTGCTTTGTTTCGGCGCGAAGCAGAGCAGTTAGAAGCGCTGGGTGAGCATCCTCAGATTCCACAACTGCTGGCGCATTTTGAGCAGGCTGAGTATCAGTATCTTGTTCAAGAGTTTATTGACGGGGTGAATCTTGTTCAAGAAACAACTAAAAGCGGGCCGTTTTGTGAAGAGCAGGTTTGGTATTTACTCAACGATCTGCTGCCAGTCATCACCTTTATTCACAGCCACCACGTCATTCATCGAGATATCAAACCGCAAAATATCATTCGCCGTTCGAACAATCAGCAGTTTGTACTAGTTGATTTTGGTGCGGCAAAAACGTTCAGCGGCTCCGATTCGTTGCAGACTGGCACGAGCATTGGTAGCCCAGCGTTTGTTGCACCGGAGCAGGCGATCGGACGCGCCGTTTTTGCAAGTGACCTTTACAGCCTGGGTGTTACCTGCATCTATTTGCTAACTCAGATACCGCCCGCAGACCTTTACGATACCGAGGAAGGTTGTTGGCAATGGCAGCAGCACCTCAAGCAGCCAGTCAGTTCAGCGTTGGGTAGTATTTTAGATAAGCTGCTGCAAGGGGCTGTAAAACGGCGCTATCAGTCTGCGGCGGATGTTTTGCGTGATCTTAACGACCCGTCCGTAATGGGATTACTCAATCTTTCAGCGGATGGGTATCGGACGCAAACCGCCATCCACGCAGAAAATCTGGGGAATTTACAACCACCTTATGTTTCAGAGGCGTTGCCAGAAGCATCAGAAACAATGGCTCCTGTGACGGTGGCGTCTCAGCCTACAGCATCTGCTCCTTGGGTTTGCACTCAAACGCTAACGGAACACTCAAGCTGGGTGCGATCGGTGGTGATTCATCCCGATGGTAAGAGCTTTGCCAGTGGAAGTGGTGATCGCACTATTAAGCTTTGGGATTTAGCAACGGGAAAGTTGCGGCATACGATTGCGGCAAATGCAGGCTGGATTCGTGCGATCGCGGTGAGTCCCGATGGTCGACTCCTCGCCAGTTGTAACAACGATCGGCGACTCATGCTGTGGGATTGGGAGACTGGCAAACGGTTGCTAACCCTGGATGACCATACCGATTGGGTACGCGCCGTGTGCTTCAGCCCTCAGGGGCAGATGCTTGCCAGCGGTAGCCAGGACAAAACCGTGCGTCTCTGGACGCTTGCGACAGGATCCGTTATGCGAGTACTGACCGGGCATACCCATTGGGTGATTGCCATCGCATTTAGCCCTGACGGTCGAGTGATTGCCAGCGGTAGTCGCGATAAGACGATTCGTTTATGGGACACCAAAACTGGGGCGCTTATACGAGTGCTTGAAGGGCATCAGGATGCTGTGAATGCCATCGTCATTAGCGCTGATGGACGTCTGCTCATCAGTGCAAGTGACGATGGCACGATTCGGTTGTGGGACGTGTCTACTGGAGCCCTTAGCCAAATTCTTTCTGCCCATAAAGGGGCAGTGAATGCGCTTGCGATCGCCCCTGATGGTATCACCCTAGTGAGCGGCAGCCAGGATATGACGATTAAGCTCTGGTCTTTGAACACTGGAACGTTACTACACTCGCTGACGGGACACACCAATTGGGTCTGGTCAGTGGCCGTGGGTGCCGATGTTCTGGCGTCAGCGAACGGCCTTCCGAAAGCAGTCATTGTCAGCGGTAGTTGGGATTCGACCGTGAAAGTTTGGCAACAAACGGGCTAGAGGCAGGGGACATCTAAAGGTGATGCGTGACCTATGCCCAAGTTTGACCGAGGGGCACGTTACCGAACAGAAGCAATCTCGTGGTAAATCGGTTGAATGGTGTAGTCTCTGCCGGGAGCAACTTTGCTGTAGTAGTGCCTTGCCGTTTCTGCAGCGGCTCGCGATCGATAAACCAGAGCATTTGCAGGACTGAGTGATAAGGTGAGCCAACCTCTCCAAATGCCCACAAGCCAATCCTGTTCATTCACTTGAATGACATACATTACTTACACCTTGATCAACTGAAGCAGACAATGGCCAAGCGGAAGAAGCACAGTCACCACTGTTTAGCCTAAATAGGCTTAGTTTTCTATGATAACAATCTTCACGCTTTCAGACGTGACCCATCTCTGCCTGATGCTCTAGAGCATAGAGCGGGCAAGGTATGCAGACAACTACCTCATGGATTAACACGTTCGGCATAGCCTGCCTTAACCCATCCTTCACGTCCGCTGCCCTCAACGCGAATACGCTGCCACTCGCGATCGGGGCTTTCTTCAAGGACGGTCACCCGTGCATTGCCAATCACCCCACCAATGCGGGCAGCATCACGGCTAGGGCTTTCCCGTAAATTTAAGCCCTGCGCGATGGTGATACGGGCTTGATAACCTGTTGTACTTGGTGTGGGTGAGGGGGTTGGACTTGGGCTGGCGCTAACGCTAGGTTTTGGCGAAGGCTGCGTTGCAACAGGCTTTGCTGAAGGGACTGGCTGAGCGGTTGCCTTTGTGGAAGGATTGTCGTTGGGGAAGGTGGGTCTGGGTGGTGGCGCTGTGAATTGACCAATTATGTACTGAGCCGCGGCAAAACACCCGCCTAGCATGAGGGCGATCGCCAGAAAAACTCCGCTTAAAACCTTGATTAAATCTGACCAGCTCATTGCCTTTCTCAGCACATCGTTTCTCAGCACATCACGCAGCATTGTAGCGTCGATTAATCAGGTTGGTGCATCTGTCGTTGAATGCGCGTACTCAAGCTACTGTGCTTTGAGGCTAGACGGGCTTTTCCAGCCGCTGCCCATTCTTGCAAAAACTGAATTTGTTCTTGCGCAGTGCGGGCTAACGGTACCGTCTGACTGGCTGCCTCTAAAATATCGTCGGTTGTGAAGTCCCGATTTTGGCTAAACCCAAGGTGCATGGCTTCAATCAGCGTTTGTTCAATCTCGGCTCCAGAAAAATCAGGGGTTTCATAGGCTAACCGCTCCAGGTCATACTGCTTCAGGTTATGAGGGCGCAGCCGCGAGAGGTGAACCGAAAAAATTTCCTGGCGTTCTTCCTGGCTGGGCAACCCCACAAAGAAAATCTCGTCGAAGCGACCTTTGCGTAACATTTCTGCCGGCAAGGATTGAATATTGTTGGCAGTCGCCACAACAAAGACTGGGGTTGTCTTTTCGGCGAGCCAGGTAATGAAGGTGCCAAACACCCGACTGGTTGTGCCTGCATCACCTCGACCGTCAACGCCAGCAAAGGCTTTGTCGATCTCGTCAATCCACAGAATGCAAGGGGCAAGCGCTTCAGCCAGCTGAATCATCTGACGGGTACGAGATTCCGATTCGCCTACCAGTCCTGCAAATAAGCGTCCAACGTCTAAGCGAAGCAGGGGGAGGTGCCAGTGGTGCGCGATCGCCTTTGCCGTCAGCGATTTACCAGTACCCTGAATACCTACCAGTAGTAGACCGCGAGGATGGGGCAACCCATACTGCCGTGCCCGCTCAGAAAAGGCACCTCCCCGCCGAAGCAGCCAGTCTTTAAGATTGTCTAGCCCACCGATGTCGGAGATATTTGCTGTCGTTGGATAAAAATCGAGAATTTGCGTTTGACGAATGGTTTGGCGCTTTTCTTCCAAAACGAGCTCTACATCTTCGGGACGGAGTTCGCCATGCGTTGCGATCGCCCGCGCCAGCACCCGACGAATGCGCTCCATCGACAACCCCTGGCAGGAGCGCACCAGTTCATCTAACACGCGCGGTTCCAGTGATCGTCCCGTTGCCGCTAGCAGACGCTCAACCTCAACTTTGATTTCGGCCGCGGCTGGTAAGGGAAATTCTAGAATCGTCAGGGCTTCACTCAGGTCGTCTGGAATGGTGATCTGAGATGAGAGGATCACGATATTCTTGGGCTGTGCTTTCAGCAACCGCGCGAGATTGAGCAGTTTACGCGCGATCGCTACATCCTCCAAGAACCGATGAAAGTCTCGCAAGACAAAAATCGCGGCAGCAGAAGCGGGCAGTTTTTCGACAAACTCTAGTGCTTGCAACGGATTGCGCTTGCCGAAACCCGCATCATTTGGGTTGCCCTGATAGCCATCGACAAAGTCCCACAGGTAAACGGCGCGATTTCCCAGCTTTGCGGCCTGGGTGATCGCGGCTTCCAGGCGTTCCTCTTCACGAGTAGGAATATAAATCAGCGGATAGCGTGCCCGCAGCAATAATTCAAATTCATCGCTGAAGCTCATGGCAGACGGATCAACATAACGGAACCATGCCTTAATTTAGCGCTTTTGGTTAACCGCGAAGCTGATCTTTGAATGTTTCTAAAGACGCCCAACGACGATCGATCGATGGTGTGGGCGGTTCAGTCGTGGTTACTTCAATCCCCTTGCAGGTCTGGTCACAGAGTTGCCGCTGAGGTAGTTCTAAGCACAACTGTTCATAAAGCCAGCTTGTGGGGTCAAAAGTGCCCTTTGGTGGCAGGGTTTCAACGAGATCGTCCAGGCTAATGTCTCGATCGAGCAGCACTGGATCAACCTGATCGCTCGTCTCGTCCAACCAAATGAGTTCAGAAGGCGTGATCGACAGGCGGTAGTTGTACTGCTGTAAGCATCGATGGCACATCAGCGTCACAATGGTTTCTGCCTTCGCAGAAACGTCAAGATAATTGCCCCGATGGGTTACCCTCATTTGCCCCTGTACAGGAGTAAGGGTTTCCAAGCCCGGAATCGCTTCGCTAAAGTCGATCACCTCAGTTTGCTGCGGGGCTTTTGTTAACTGTGGAATGTAAATCGGATCCATAGAGTATGCTTCTCCTCTAACCAATGGCTCTCCCTACAGGAGCACATTGTGCTTCGCCTCAAGCTTGGGATAGCCGTTTTCTTTCTCTTTTGCTCACCAGGAGCGATTATCCTTTTGCTCACTAGAAGCGGTTATCCTTTTGATCGCTAAAAGCGATCGTGCTGATTAGGCTTGCAAAGGGCGAATGACCAAACGACGATCGGGTTCTTGCCCACGACTGAAGGTTTCCAGGTCTTCGTACTCTTTCATCATTGTATGCACCTGACGTCGCTCCGCAGATGACAGAGCTTTAAGCTCAAACTCTTGACCTGTTTCACGGACTTCAGCCGCTGCCTGCTCTGCAATGTCTTTGAGTTCGGCATAGCGACGTAAGCGATAGCCTGCTAACTCAATGGTAAATGCCTTTTGCTGGTCGCGCTCCTGGCTTAAATTGAGGATCGCATTGGTCAAGTATTGGATGGAATCCAATACTGCGCCACCAGGGCCGATAATAGTTTGTACCTGCTCTGGCAGCAGGGACGCCTCATTAATGGTAAGCCAGCAGCTTTCTTCCGAAAAGCTTGAGTTGAGCGTGGCTGTCACATCTACGGGTAAACCCGCTAAACGCAGCAGTTCTTCAAGCCATTGCTGTCCACGCTGCATCTGATTGACATCCATAAACTCACCTCAAGCTTCTTTGTCTGAGTGCTGTTCAGTTGATGGCGACGTTTCGACACTTTCTTCATTTGCATGCTTCTCCGCTGCCGATTTGGCTGCTGCCGGTTTAGCATGCGCTTTCTCAACGGTGTCAGGAACGACCTCAGCTTTAACCTCGATCGGCGCAGACTCTTTGACCTTGGATTCCTTAACTTTTGCGTCCTTAGCTTTAGGCTCTTTAACCTTTGCTTTGGTTGCCTTCGGCTTTACGTCCGCAGCTTTTTTGGAAGCATTGGCATCCGTCTCTTTTTTCGCCTTGCCGGGTTCAAACGGAAGTACAGTCGTCTTGCTTTCAGCCGCTTTCTCTTCAGCCTCAACAATCTTTTGGATTTCTTCGGGCAGAGGCTCTCGCGACAGGATGAAGGTTTGAGCAGTCTGGAAAACGTTCGCGATCGTCATGTACATCAACACACCAGCCGGAAGCGGGAACCAGAAGAACATTCCCGAAAACAGCACAGGGGTAATTTTGTTGATGGTATCTTGCTGCGGATTGGCGTTTGCGCTCTTGCCTTGGCCTGATAGCAACTGGTTGACGTAGAGACTTAACCCAAAGAAGACGATCATCCCCACAATATCCCAGTGGATGACGCCATCAGGGTCGATCGCGCCGACACGCCCAAGCTTGTCAATAAACAGAAACCCTTTATCAGCAGCAAGTCCTGGAACAATACTTTTGAGGGTGACATCACCGGGTTGCAACGCTTCGATCGTCCCGTCGTCGTTTACCTTAACCCGTTCCGCACCGCTTGCCACTTCAAAACGGGGCGCTAATTTGGTTTCAGGATATTCTTCTAAGAGTGCTTGTAGTGATTTTCCTTCAACCGTTTGGAAATCAACCTTTGTCTTCTCGCCAACCGCCAACTTATTGCCACCAGGAAGTACTGCCGTCACAGGTGCATGCACACCATCTGCCACATAAATATTCTGCGGTGGCGTTGTGAAGGCTTGGGGTTGAATTTGCTCAACCTGCTCTTTAGGCAAGATCTGAAGGTTGATTGAGTAGGGCACGTCTGAGAACGGTGATCCACGCAACGTGGCAAAGAGCGCGAACAAAATCGGCATTTGGAACAGAAGGGGTAGACAGCCCGCAAGCGGATTGCCAAACTCCTTCATGACCTTGCCCATTTCTTCTTGCTGCTTGGCAGGGTCGTCTTTGTAGCGCTCACGAATCTCCTGCTGCCGCTTTTGCATCACAGGTTGAACAACCTTCATGCGACGCATGCTGCGAATGGAGCCTGCACTCAAGGGGTAAAGTGCAAACCGAATCACCAACGTTAAGGAGACAATAGCCAGTCCATAGCTCGGCACGATCCCGTAGAAAAAATCCAGGATCGGCAGCATTATATTGTTGGAAATAAACCCAATACCGAAGTCCATGCGCCGAATGTCGCCTCTCGTACGTTGTCAGTTGAATCTAGGTTCAGTTTGAATCTAGGAGTCTAAATCAAATCGATTCTAATCTCGTTAAGCATACACGTGCGGAGTGGACGATCGGCAAGTAGGGGTATTACACCAGGGTGCGATCGTCTACTTAGCAACTCGCTTCGCGCTAACTACCTAAAGCACCACTAGCAGACTGAGCTCTGGGAGTGAGTTTGGTGTTGATGTAATCGTAAGTGGCACGGAAGTTGGGCAACGAACGCAATTCTAAGCGACTGCCGTCCTTAAGCGTAATGACCATATCGCCCCAGAGTCCCAAGCCACGAGGAACGGTCACCACTTTGACAATCTCAGAGTAGATGATATCGGCGCGATCGCGCCCCATCCAACCACCTGTGACTGAAATGCGCCGACTGGTAATGCGATAGCGCAGCCAGAGTGCTCTTACCACTGCCCCTACCGTAAGTGGCAAACAGATGACTGTAAACCCTAACAGCAGGTTCACAATCAAATCACCGACATGGGGACCACCCTCATAGTAAATATCTTCACTAATGCCCATCGCATACCTCAGCGTTTATCAGCAACTGCTCTAATTCTTGCAGAAATTGTTGATAATCGCACTGTGTTGCTTCTGGCTGAACGATCACAACAATATCCCATCCGGTTGGAAATCTTGGCAACAAGAAACGCACTGCTACCCGAAGCCATCGCTTAATGCGGTTACGGACAACAGCGCGTTTACTCACTTTCTGGCTGATTGAAATGCCTACCCGTGTTGGCTGTGGCGTAGCCGTAACCATCGCCAAGGAAGCTGATTCGGGATGACATGCTTTTGGCAATAAACGCCGCTGCACCACCACCGTCAGATGAGAAGACTTTCGTCGAATGCCTTTGCGATAGACAGCGTTGAAGTCTTGCCTGGATCTGAGACGATTTACTTTAGAAAGTGCCACATCGTCTACCGGGTATCCAACCGAAGCTAGGCAACCGCTAACCGGAAGCGCCCTTTGCTTCTACGAGCTTGGATGACGCGCCGACCAGTCGCAGTCCGCATACGTGCCCGAAAACCGGACGTTCTTTTCCGTTTGCGACTAGTGCCGCCCAGAGTTCGTTTTGTCATTGTTCGCGTCTCCCGCAGTTCCCATGAAAAGCTTTAAAAAGCCACAGCTTTTAATCGTACCATTGCTTTGGCTGGCAGCGCCACCTGGATTTTTATAGTTGGGTGAAACTGCCAACTTCAATCCATGAGGAGCCTGTTTGGATTAGCCGTTGTCGATCGAAATAACCCAGGTGCCAAGGTAGCGTAGGAGGGGTGTGTCTCCGGGTGAAAGAACCTGGCAGTTGAAGTAGTACACGCCAGAGTTTGGGTTACGCACATTCGCCAACTGAATTTCTACACTGCTACCAGCGGGAATAGGGTCCGCGGGGAAAATTTCGATAAAGTTATTTTCCTTGTTCCAGTTCACTTCCTGTAGCTTCACTGATTTATCTTTGACGATTACTTCTACGTCTTTGGGATCAAATTCACCTTTGAAGTAATCGGGATAGGCGATCGAGAACTGAGATACCGCCAGCTTCATCTTTTTAGCGGGAATTCTCAGACGATAGCGTTCGCCAGCAACGTTTGCTCTGCCGCCAAAATCCAAGCGATAGTTCAGGTTGTCTTCACCCTTAACGCCACCAAAGATGGTGAGTCCAGGTAGTCCCTGGGCAAAGCTCAGCAGCGGTAGTCCTGCCACCAGCACGCCAGCGATCGCCAGCCCGGATAACGCACGTTTAACAGAGATTCTAGGAAACATAGTCGGATTACTCGATTAGCAGAGATTGGAAATTGGCAGTGGGTTGCTTAACAGGTTGCTCATCTTTGCGCTACATAGACTCTATCAGGATTAATGAGTGGTTTCACTCATCCCATACCTGGACCTGAGCACTTCAACCTGATCTAGACAGCTAGCCGTTTTTCTGCGACCAAATGGTTTCTAGCAAATGGTTTTTAGGCAAAAGCGTCTAACAAGCATCCAGACGGCCACTGTGGCTAAAAGTGCCTGGTTGGAAGAAAACAATTTTTAGTGAGGGGGCAGAAAGGGGAGAAGGCAGGAGGCAGGAGGCAGAAGGGGGAGAAGGCAGGAGGCAGAGGGCAGGAGGGGCAGGCAGGAGGCAGAGGGGGCGGAGGAGGCAGAGGGGGCGGAGGAGGCAGAGGGAATGGGGGAAGGGATTCAAGCGGTAAAGCTGATTTTTGTACCGAATGGTCTCATCGTTAGTTGCTACTTAATTTCCTGCTCAGATTCATTACAGATTGGCAATGAATTGTTGTGAAAAGACAAGGTTGGAAAGGAAACTTTTTATTATAAATAGCGGCTTTATCTATAAGCCAGAATCATAAGACAAGGTAAAGAACCGGGGGCGCTTTTAGGAATCAACATTAGGATACAGGGTCGATACCGATTGCCCTAAAGCGACCGGACGCTCCGGTTTGGCAACCTTAGCTGTTGTATCAAGTGCCACTAACACTGTTATGTCAGGTGTCACTAACACTGCGGGGGCTATACGACTCAAAGCAAAAGCCTGAGCCTTCAAGCTAGATTGCTATCTGCATCTGAGTCATGCAAAACAAGCTCTGCCTGGGAAAATCACCGTTTGAAAAGGAGCATTCATGAAGATTGGTGTTGCAAAAGAAATCGATATGGGAGAACGCCGGGTGGCGATGATCCCAGATACGGTGAGCCGATTGGTCAAACAGGGTTTAGACGTTTGGGTGGAGGCAGGCGCGGGTGAAAAGGCGTTTTTTGCGGATGCTGCCTACGAAGCCGCAGGAGCCACGATCGTGTCTGATACGGCACGCTTATGGGGCGAAGCGGATGTGCTGCTAAAGGTCAGCCCGCCGCGTGAGCGGGAAGATGGACGACATGAGGCCGACTTGCTGCACGAAGGCGCAACGTTGATTAGCTTTCTCGACCCGCTGGGCAATCCAGGTTTGATTCAACGGCTGGCGAACCGCAAGGTAACCGCTCTGAGCATTGAACTAATTCCACGCACCAGTCGGGCACAGAGCATGGACGCGCTGTCATCTCAGGCTGGGGTGGCGGGGTATAAGGCGACGTTGATCGCGGCAGCCGCGTTGCCCAAATTCTTTCCCATGCTGACGACTGCTGCGGGAACAATTCCCCCTGCAAAAGTGTTTGTCATTGGTGCGGGTGTCGCTGGGTTGCAGGCGATCGCCACGGCTCGCCGTCTTGGTGCAGTGGTCGAAGCCTTTGATATTCGCCCAGCGGTGAAAGAAGAAGTGCAAAGCTTGGGCGCTAAGTTTGTCGAAGTGAAGCTAGAAGAAGAAACGGTGGCGGCAGGTGGCTATGCCAAAGAAGTTTCGGAGGCAGCCAAGCAAAAGACGCAGGACGCGATCGCCGAACACGTCAAACTCTCTGACATTGTGATCACGACAGCTCAAGTGCCCGGTCGTAAAGCTCCTCGACTGGTGACAGCCGATATGATTGCCCAGATGAAGCCCGGTTCTGTCGTCGTTGATATGGCGGCTGATCAGGGTGGTAACTGTGAAGGTTCAGAAGCGGGTAAAGATGTGGTTCGTCATGGCGTGACGATTATTGGCCCCACAAACCTGCCGTCCACAATGCCAGTGCATGCCAGCCAGATGTACGCCAAAAATCTTCTGACGCTGGTGCAATATCTGGTTAAAGACGGTGCGCTGGCTCTGAACTTTGAGGATGACATTATTAGCGGCACGTGTGTGGCTCACGCTGGAGAGGTAAAAAACCAGCGCGTGCGCGATCTACTGGGTGAACCTGTGGCAGCTAAGTAGAAGTTTTGAGTTAAAAGTTTTGAGTTTTGAGTTTGAAGAAAGTGGTTATTAATCGCATCTAAACGGTCGGCTATGGGACGACAACAGCTAGTAACAACAGCAGCAGGAGCCAGAAGTCGGAAGTGAAAAAGGCAACCGGGATGGCTTTCAGGTTGAGTAATGTACTTTATTTGGTTGCAAGTTGCTGTATTCGTATTGACTACACTCGTTCGCTCAATTCAAAACTCAAAACTCAAAACTCAAAACTCTATTTCTTGATGTTCATTACTTAATTTATGGAGTTTTAACCAATGGCAGAAGGCTTAATTGCTGGACTGGTTGTATTTGTACTGGCATCGTTTATTGGCTTTGAAGTCATTAACAAAATTCCGCCGACGCTGCATACCCCGTTGATGTCGGGTTCCAATGCGATTTCGGGTATTGCGATCGTCGGTGCGCTTTTGGTTGCAGGCGATCGCAACTGGAGTTTGACCGTCATTCTTGGCTTGATTGCGGTGGTCTTAGCCACGATCAACGTCGTTGGTGGTTTTTTGGTGACTGATCGGATGCTGCAAATGTTTAAGAAAAAAGAGGTGAAAGCATGATGGATTTCTCAACGTTTTTACCAACGGGCATTCAGTTGAGCTATCTCACCGCGTCGGCCCTCTTTATTATTGGTTTGAAGCAGTTGGGATCACCTGCTACAGCACGTAAAGGCAATCTGCTGGCCGCGATCGGCATGTTGATTGCGATCGTCGCGACGCTGCTTGATCAAGCCGTGCTGAACTATGAAATGGTGCTGCTGGGGATTGCCATTGGATCGGCGATCGGCGCACTGATGGCGCAACGGGTAGAAATGACCGCCATGCCGCAGATGGTCGGTTTGTTAAACGGCTTTGGCGGTGCGGCTTCGGCTCTGGTCGCTGTGGGTGAATTCTGGAAGGTTATTCACGGGACTGCCGCAATTCCAGTGGATGAAACGATCACCATCATTCTTAGCGTGTTGATTGGTGGCATTACGTTCACAGGCAGCTTGCTGGCGTTTGTGAAACTGCAAGGGCTGATCACAGGTGCGCCCATTACCTTTCCGTTTCAGCAACCGTTTAACATCACCCTGCTAGCGGGCTTTCTAGCAGGCAGCGCCTATCTGGTTGTCAATCCTCAAGACACAACGGTCTTTCTCGCGCTGGTTGGCATTTCCCTCGTGTTGGGCGTGCTGTTTGTGCTGCCGATCGGCGGGGCGGATACCCCTGTCGTCATCTCGCTGTTGAACTCGTTCTCAGGACTGGCAGCCAGTGCAGCGGGCTTTGTGCTGATGAACAATATGCTGATCATTTCAGGCGCATTAGTCGGTGCATCGGGCATCATCCTGACCGAGATTATGTGCAAGGCGATGAACCGATCAATCACAAACGTGTTGTTCAGCGCCTTTGGATCGGGCAAGAAGGTGGAAGGTGGTGCGGCTGGCAGTACTCAAGACAAGACGCTGAAAACCATCGATCCCGAAGAAGGCGCGATGATGTTGGGGTATGCCAAATCGGTGGTGATTGTGCCGGGTTATGGGATGGCTGTGGCTCAGGCGCAACATGCCGTACGTGAATTGGCAGACCAGCTAGAGCGTCTGGGTGTGGATGTGAAGTATGCGATTCATCCCGTAGCCGGACGCATGCCGGGACACATGAACGTGTTGCTGGCGGAGGCCAATGTGCCCTATCCCCAGCTTTACGATATGGATGACATCAACCCAGAGTTCGATCGCACTGATGTGGCACTGGTCATTGGCGCAAACGATGTGGTCAACCCGGCGGCTCGCAGCGATGCAGGAAGCCCCATTTACGGGATGCCGATCCTCGAAGTTGATCGCGCCCATCACACGATCGTCATCAAGCGCGGGATGAGCAACGGGTTTGCCGGAGTCGAGAACGAACTGTTCTACAAAGACAAAACCATGATGCTGTTTGGCGGCGCGAAAGACATGGTGGCGCAATTGGTGTCATCGGTGAAGGAACTTTAGCCTCGATCGCCCGTCAACTAAATACTGCGTTGGGGTGCAAGGAACATTAATCAACTGTTCTGCACCCCTTGTTTGTGGGTGGACTTTTGGGAACCAATGCTTCACCAATCACGCAATCCTATTGAGAGGACGCTTCTGGCATGAAACGACGGCAACCATTCGCGGTGCTTTCTCTACTTTCAACCTTCGCTGCCCTCAGCCTGGGGATCGTGCAGCCAGCGAAGGCTGAAGGTGCTGCTGTGAGGGAACAGACGCTTGCTGAGCAAACCATTGCCAAACAACCCGCGGTGATGAACTGTACCCCAACAAATACAACGGCTACGGCAAACAAACCTGATAGCTGTGTAGAGCCTATGGTCGAACGTCGATCGCTCACCGTTATTGGGCTGGGCCAGGTAACGGCTCCCGCTGATGTGGCGCTACTCGAATTTCTGTTTGGTGGGCAGATGGGGGTAGAAAGTACCGCACCAGGACTATCGATTGAAACCGCTAGAAAAGCCGCTGAAAACGCTCTACAGCCTGTGGTGAAAGCGCTGACAGCAATGGGTATTCCCTCTCGCAACATCACGCTGCGAACCAATTCGCTGCAAAGCCCCAAGCTTTTGGTGAGGGTAGAAAAGCCGACTCAGGAGGGACTGCAAAAGACGGTGCTGACGGTTAATCAAGCGCTTAAGTCTAACCAATCGTTCTTTTTACAAAGCATTGGGGCTGGCTATGCGGTCAACAGTTGCCAAACCTTGCAGCGATCGGCGCGTCGTCTTGCCCTCAGCGATGCCCAGGAGCAGTTAACGTCTTTAGCGCAAGATGTGAAAGTTCAGATGGGTGAATTGCTATCGGTAACAGTGCAACCGCTGGAAGGATCACCAAACTCAACGGGTTGCGGCTCAAAGGTCGGGGTGCCCAATTCACCTGTGCCAAACTTGCCTGTGCCGATCGCGATCGACGAGACAACCCCTCCTTACGATCCATCGGCTCAGCCAACCGTACAGGTCAGAAGTAAGGTCAGCGTTACTCGCGCGATCGTTCCCTAGCCATCAATGCACTTGCAGGTAAACGCTCGCTTTGGCACGATTAGCAACGAAACGGCGCATTGTGGGTCAGTAACAAAGCGATGTCCAAACTGCCAGAGAATTCGATTCATCCGGAGACTCGTGCCCTATGGCGAGACTGGCTAGAGCAGAACCACACCCGTACTCAGGGCATCTGGCTAGTCAGTTACAAAAAGGCAACGGGTAAAGCCCAGCTTTCTTACAACGATGCTGTAGAGGAAGCATTGTGCTTTGGCTGGATTGATAGCAAGCCCAACAAGCTCGACGAAGAACGGTCTTTGCTGTGGTTCGCTCCTCGCAGGGCTGGCACGGGCTGGTCAAAGCTCAACAAAGAACGGGTTGAGCGGTTGCTTCAGCAGGGACTCATGATGCCTGCTGGATTAGCCAAGGTAGAAGCCGCAAAAGCAGATGGTTCCTGGAACGCACTGGATGCGATCGAAGCGTTGGAAATTCCACCCGACCTGGAACTGGCGCTAACCACAATGGGAGAAGCCAAACAGAACTTTGAAGCCTTTCCCAAATCAGTAAAGCGAGGCATTTTAGAATGGATTGCTGCTGCCAAAAAACCAGAAACCCGCACGAAACGGGTAGAAGAAACAGCCCGGTTAGCCGCTAACAATGAACGGGCAAATCAATGGCGAAGTAAGGCTTAAGTTGGCTTCTTATCCTTTGGTAGAAGCTGTCGATAGAAAGACTCCCAGTGCACCGTCTGGCTTGATATACGCCTTTAACTGGTCATAGCTAAAAAAGTATCTGCCCGATGGTTGCAGTGCCAGGATGACGTGAGGAAAGTCGAAGTCGTAGAGAAAGGTGATTCCCTTGTCGTTAATTGAAAAACTATTGAGATGTTTGATTTGGAAACGTTTGTTCGCAAGCTGATCGCGTAAATCGGCACCCTCTTTGTCACCGTTTGCGGTCGCCGCTTTCATTTCAGCCTGCATGACCTTGTTGACCAGAACTGCGATCGCGGCAAACGATTCCCGCTTAAATACATCCGTTGCTCTGACTACCTTGCCCGTTTTCAAGCTCACTAGTCGATGCTTTTCGTAGGTACTGGGATAAGCACCCACACCACTAATGGTAAAGGTGAGATCTAGCAGCGCGTTCTGGTTGTAGTTGACGGTATAGTCGATTTCGCTCAACCACCAGCTTTCAGCAAATTCTGTCCGCAACTCGTCTAAGGATTGTCCCATGACGCTTTTGAGGCTGATGGCTGTTTGCACCTTTTGCAATACGGTTTGATCAGTCAGCCCTGTTACAAGCGGATATTTGATAGTGGCTTCTTTGTAATCTGGATAGTCCTGCCCTTTCTTGCCACGGGTAAAGGTGACGGTTTTCGGCTCAATGAGAACACGATCGGTGAAGGATGGTCTCGGAGATAGTGCAAGGCGATCGACGGCTATATTTTTTGATGTGGTTTCTGCTGTGGTTATAGGGGAAGCAGGAAACGATAGCCCGTAAGCTTTGAAGGGCAGAACGCTCGCCAATAGTACCTGTCCACCAGCAAAGAGCAACAAGACGAGAAGGGAAGACTTCATAAGAACAAGACTTTAAGCAACGAAATTTTTAAGCAACGAGATTTTTAAGCAACTAAATTAAGGATCGACACAGAGAGCTTACTTCTCTCAGCCAAATTAACATTCGTTCAGCCTGTCGATGATGTTTTCTAGCCACGAACAACCCCCGGAATGACCAAGAAACTAACAACCAACAACTTTTCTTGAATGCCCAAAGGGCTATACAACCAAAAACCAACAACTAACACCTCTCCCCTACTCCGCTTCTCCAATGAGCGTAAAAGCTGCCCAGTCTCTAGGATCAGGGTATTGTTTCAGCGTGGCTAACATGGCCTGTCGCAATGCCTGCGCTTTGTCGGGCGTGTTTTTGAGGGTCTGGTAAAACTCGGTCATGAGGAAGGCCGTTGAAGCATCGGGAATTGACCAGAGCGACACAATCAGGCTGGGCACACCCGCTGCAATAAACGATCGCGATAGCCCAATCACCCCATCGCCCGTCAAGCGTCCCCGTCCTGTATCACACGCACTTAGCACGACAAGTTCAGCGTTTAGCTTCAAAGCCAGAATTTCGTCGGCTGTCAGTAAGCCGTTGTCTTTGCCAGAGGGAGCCAGCGCAATTGCTCCCGGTATGCCCAACCCCTTGACATCATCCAATAAGCCATGCGTTGCCAGATGAATGATCCGTTCCTGGGGCATCTGCTGAACGATCGCCACTTTGGTTGCTTGATCGCCCGTAATCGCTTTCGTACCAAGGAGCGGCGCGATCGCCTTTGCCTCCAGTTCCGCTCCAGGTAGGCTTGCCAACCGCTCTGCTGGCTCTCCGTTTTGTAGAGACACGAACGGCATCGTGGGATTGCCGACAACGAGGGAGTGGGGAGTCGGGAGTCGGGAGTCGGGTGCATTTCCCCGTTTTCTCACCCCTCTCTCCTCTTGCCGTAGAACGCTCTTCTCGCGTTGCTGATGGGTTAATGCCAATACCTGAATTGATGGCGCAGTGAGAATCGTATGTTTCTCAATCAGGTACTTTCCCGATGGGTCTTGCAGGGCCGCGAAGGGCACCAGAAAGAGCGATCGCTGGGGGATAAAGGTGATACGGGCATTGGGGTCTTTGGGTAAGGCATCGGCGATCGGCTGAATGAGCAGCGTGTAAAGCTGGGACGCACGACGACGCGCTTCTTCGACTGTTGTCTGATCGGCTGCTTGGGGCTCCGAGCTAATGGTTAAATCTAAGCCGCGTCCCCGAACGCCAATGCTGTCTCGGTTAGTCGCTACCAGATCGTTTAGCGTTGTACCGCTCTTTTCTAAAGCGATGAGGTCAACGGTGCGGAAGGTGATGGTGCCAGTGGGCGCGATCGCCCAAATCAGCAATTCGGCCTCACGCGGTTGCACTTTCCCATTCACCAAACGGTCTTCGTAGGTGATGGAGTATTGCACCAGGGTTGAATTCTGGGCTTTGGCAATTTGCTTGATCTGGGCGATCGTGGGGGGTGGGCTGTTGGTTAAGAGGGTGTCGGGGGTGGGACGATCGGTTTCTGCCAGTCGCCGTGCCAGCAGTTGCACGAACGCTCGCGCCCGTCCCCGTTCGGCAATTTCTAACGCCGCATCGGTCTTTTTCTGAGCGACCAGCACCCGCTGTAAGAGGCGATAGGTGCGGGCTTGTTGGTCAAACAGCGAAATCTGGTTGCGATCGTTGTTCCCTAGCGTTGTCCGCAGCGACTCCCAGGTTTTGAGTCCTGCCAGTAGAGCTTTCTCGGCTTCGGCGTACTTTTTCGCCTTGAAGAGTGTGTTGCCTAAGTTGTTCAGTACCAGTCCTTCGGTGGCTGGATCTTGAGTGGCTCGCGCGATCGATAGGGCTTGCTGATGCGTGGCAATCGCCTGGTCAACCTGTCCTTGCTCATCGTATTCCACCCCCAGGTTTGCCAGAATCGTGCTTTCACCCGGTTTGTCGTTGCTCTGACGAGCCAGCACGAGCGCTTGCTGGTGATAGTCGATCGCCTTCGTGTACTGTCCCATGGAGCGATACACGTTGCCCAGATTCGTTAGGGAAAGCCCGATGCTATTTGTATCGTTAGCGGCTCGCCCAATTGCCAGCCGCTTTTCGTGATACTCGATCGCCGTTGGAAAATTTTGAATGATGTAGTAAAGATTGCCTAACTTGGTGAGAAAGGACGCTTCCACGGCTGGATTTTGGATGGCTTTGGCGATCGCCAATCCTTTGAATGCATCCTCAATCGCCTGGTTATAGTCGCCCAGATCATAGTAAATGTTGCTCAAGTTGCCAAGCGACTGCGCCTCGCCTAACCGATCTTGAATCTCCCGCGCGATCGTCAATCGTTGCTCTAAATAGGCGATCGCCTGACCATAGTTGCCCAGCGCGTAAAAGTTATTACCCAGATTGTTGAGTGCCGCTGCTTCACTCAAGCGATCGTGGAGGCTCTGCGCGATCGCTAATTGCTGCTTTGAATAGGCTATGGCTTTGACATAGTCACTCATGCTGTAGTAGACCACACCCAGGCTACCGAGGCTGTTAGCTTCTAGCTGGCGGTCTTTGGTCTCGCGGGCGATCGCAATGGTTTGTTCGTAAGCGGCGATCGCGCCAGGATAGTCGCCTTTGTTGTAAGCAATCTCTGCCAGGTTGCCGATCGTCTGTCCTTCTCCCTGCCGGTCTTTGCTTTCTCGATAGAGGGCTAATGCCTGCTGGTAATAGGTATTGGCCTTTGCCGTATCACCCAAATTGATGCTAATGACGCCCAAGTTTCCCAGTGCAGCAGCTTCACCCGCACGATCGCGGTTTTTTCGTGCCAGTTCAAGGCTTTGCTGGTAGTACGCGATGGCTTGCTTGTAGTCTGTCATCACGTAGTAGGCATTGCCTAAATTTCGCAGGGTTTTGACGATTTTAGGCTGGTCTGCCAATCCCTGATACAAGGCCAACGCTTGCTGAAGGGTCGCGATCGCCTGAGTGGGTTGCCCAGTGCGATATTGCTGTGTTCCTTGCTCTAGCAAGCGATCGGCTTGAGCTTGACGCGGATCTGCCTGAGCAAGCGGTGTGGCGATCGGTGACGCATCTACCTGAGCGGGCAGCATCCCTGGCTGCAAGAGCGTCATCAACAGCGTCAGCGTCATTCGGTACATGGACATCACTCACCTAAACCAAAGCTCAAACGATTGACAGGATTCAACGGTTTGCATCAAAGCAAGACGACAAGACGGCCTCGATCGCACATGCCTTGATGCAACCCTGGACTATCATAAACGCCTCGATCGCCAGTGTTCCCGCTACCTTTATGAAGGAACACACGGCCGGCGATCGCTTGATCGATGCTTTAGGGCATTCTGAAGCAAGCCTCCTTTCTTTGCAGTCATGGCCGTTTTGCTGACTGCCTTCGCCCCCATGAACCAAGCCTGGATTCAGTTTTTGCCGCCATCCCTCCGTTCTAAGCTGGACGGGCGCTATACGCTACAAAAAATTCTGAGCAATACGGGATGGCTGTTTGCCGATCGCATCCTTCGTATGGGTGCTGGGCTGGTCGTTGGGGTTTGGATTGCCCGCTATTTGGGGCCAGAGCAGTACGGGTTGTTCAACTACGTTGTGGCGTTTGTGGCGTTATGGACGCCGCTGGCTGGGCTGGGCTTAGAAGGCATTGTGGTGCGGGATCTGGTGCGCGAGCCTGACGGCCAAAATGAAACGCTCGGCACGGCCTTTGTCCTCAAGCTTTTTGCTGGAACAATCACGTTTTTTGCGGCGTTGGGCGCGATCGTCTGCTTGCGTCCGGGCGATCAGCTCGACCAGTGGCTTGTGGGCATCGTTGCAGGCGGCATGGTGCTGCAAGCGGTGGATACGATCGACTTTTGGTTTCAGTCTCAGGTGCAGTCAAAGTACGTGGTCTACGCTCGTAACCTGGCTTTTGCGCTGCTAACGCTGGTTCGCGTGGGTTTGATTCAACAACACGCTCCGTTGATGGCGTTTGCCTGGACGGGACTGGTGGAAGGCGCGATCGCGTCGATCGGCTTGATGGTTGCGTATCATCGGACGGGGCAACGTCTGCACGACTGGAAAGCTAGCTTTGCTCGTGCAAAATCACTCTTGAACGATAGTTGGGCACTGATTTTGTCGGGTCTTGCCATCATGGTTTACATGAAAATTGACCAGTTTATGTTGGGTGAAATGGCAGGCAACCACGCAGTTGGTATTTATTCTGCGGCTACTCGCATTTCAGAAGTTTGGTACTTTATCCCCACTGCGATCGTCGCGTCTGCATCGCCTGCCATTATTGAGGCCAAGAAAATTGGTGAAGCGCTCTACTATCAACGATTGCAGCGGCTCTTTAACCTGATGACAAGCTTAACGTTTGGTATTGCTCTTCCGGTTACTTTTCTCTCTCATCTCTTAATCAATACCTTGTTTGGAGCCAGTTACGCTGAGGCTGGGCTCATTCTATCGATTCACATTTGGGCATCGCTGTTCGTTTTTTGGGGAGTGGCTCAGGGGCCGTGGAATTTAACTGAAAATTTAACAAAGCTTTCTCTACAAAGAACGATAATCGGTGCTGTACTCAATGTTCTATTGAATCTTGTCTTGATTCCCCTTTGTGCTGGTACGGGTGCAGCTATTGCGACTCTGATTTCTTATGCAATGGTTGCTTTTTTTCTCAATGTGGTGGATAGACGAACACGCGTTATTTTTTCAATCCAACTCAAGGCGCTTAATCCTTTTGGCTACCTGAAAGCCTAAAAGAAGGTTTCAAGAACCTAGTTAGACCTAATGCTTTGAATCGTTCCAGCGTTCGCTTTTAAGTTCTTTAACTTGGACATAATACAGTTTATAGCCAAGTTCAATCGACAAATGAATGTATCGTTGATGTTTCCTATGAAAATACCTACCCCGTCAAAACCTTTGGTTGCTACTGAATGCCCAGAGATTCAGTATTGGAAGCATCTAGGTTACTTCTGCAAATCAGTTTCGCTGTAGCAATGTGTTTAGTCCAATGCATGCCAATCTTAATCGGAATCGTATCCTACTCCACCTTGTCTATTGATCAATCCTGAATACAGTCAGAAGAGAAGAATTTAGCGACTTACATACTTTTGATACTGATATGAATGTAATAAGACCGATCGTTAATCAGTTGCTTAATAGAGGAGATAGCCGCAGCTTAAGAGCAAAGCGTAACATTGCTCTTTCTTTTGTTTTCTTGGGAACACGTATGGCCGCTAGTTTTCTCGCTGTGCCTCTAACACTTCACTATCTTAATCCAATCAATTACGGGATCTGGTTAACAATCAACTCACTTATTAGTTGGGTCATTCTACTAGATTTTGGATTGAGTAATGGATTACGTAATAAGTTTGCTGAGGCAATTGCCAAGAATGATAATAATCTTGCTGGTATCTATGTCAGCACGACCTATGCTGCAATTACTCTAATTCTTATAGTTTCCTATAGTATTTTTATTGGCGTTAATCATTTTGTGGACTGGTCAAATTTAATCAATGCCCCTTCTGAAACCTCACAAGAATTAAGAGCAGTAGTTTTCTGGATTATTACCTTCTTTTTCTGTAAGCTTATTTTTCAGCTAATCGGCATATTGTTGATAGCAGATCAGCGACCTGCTATCAACAATGCCCTAAGTGCGGTGAGTGATTTTTTAGTTTTACTTGTAGCTTATATTCTTTCTAGAACTTTATCTCCCTCATTACTTAAATTTAGTTTTTGGATAAGCCTAACTTCTCTTATAGTTCCTATCTTAGCAAGTATTTATTTCTTCTCGAACAATTATCGAGAATTTACGCCGTCTTTCAGAAAAATCAGAACAAGTCAGCTCTCTGAGCTAAGTAATTTAGGTGCTCAATTCTTAATATTAAATACTGCGGTAATCATTATTTTCTCAACTGATAATTTGATCATTTCTATAGCGTTAAGCCCTGCTGATGTAGCGCCGTATAATATTGCATATAAATATTTTGGAATTGTTAGTCTCCTGTTTGGAATTATTTTGACTCCGTTTTGGTCTGCTTACACAGATGCCTATCAGCGTGGTGAACTGAATTGGATTAGAAAGACGACCAATATTTTAATAGGAGTCTGGATTAGTCTAATTGCTTTAGTGATTTTTATGATCTGCGTTTCACAATACGCTTATCACTTTTGGATCGGAGATTCGATTAAGATTCCACTGACCTTATCAATCTTTATGGGAGTATTTGTTTTAATTAGTACATGGAATAATATTTTTACATTTTTCATTAACGGTATCAGCAAGATTCGCTTACAGATGTATGCATCTATCTTCGCTGCAGTAACTAATATTCCTCTATCTATCTTTTTCGCTAAAGCTTTAAGTCTCGGAAGTGCTGGAGTTATTTTAGGAACCTGTTTTTCTCTCCTTTTGGGAGCTGTTTTAACCCCAATTCAATACAATAAAATTCTTGCTAATAAAGCAACTGGAATTTGGAATAAGTAGTCATTTTTGAGGCAAAATATGAATTCTAGCAACATTGTAATTCCCATTTATCAGCCATCTCTATTTGGCAATGAGAAGAAATATGTCAATGAATGTCTTGATTCCAATTGGATCTCTTCTAAAGGGCGCTTCATTTCGGCTTTTGAAGAGGCTTTTGCTAGTTACATCGGGGCAAAATACTCGATCGGAGTTTGCAATGGCACGATCGCATTACACTTGGCGCTGTTAGCTTTAGGAATTGGAGAGGGGGACGAAGTTATCGTACCTACTCTTACTTATATTGCGCCGGTAAATGCTATCACCTATACGGGTGCAACCCCTGTTTTAGTAGATTCAAGACCTGACACTTGGCAAATGGATCCAGAGGAGGTTCGTGCGCGAATTACCAAGCAAACTAGAGCTATCCTAGCCGTCCATTTATACGGACATCCTTGCGATCTTTCAGCGTTAAGAGAAATTGCTGATGAATATAGAATTTTTTTGCTAGAAGACTGTGCAGAAGCAATTGGATCACGGTATAAAGATCAGCATGTCGGAACTTTAGGAGATATTGCAACGTACAGTTTTTATGGAAATAAAACCATCACTACAGGCGAAGGTGGGATGGTCACGACTAACGATCAAACTATTTACAGTCGAGCTTGCCACTTTAAAGGCCAGGGATTAGCCAAATACCGAGAGTATTGGCATGATGTTGTAGGTTATAACTACCGGATGACTAATATATGTGCAGCTATTGGGCTAGCACAGTTGGAGCAAATTGATAAGATATTGCTCAAAAAGCGTAAGATTGCAGATCTCTACAATGATCTCTTAAGTTGTACTCCTTTCAAGATTCAACCTGAAGTTGGCAATGTGTACCATTCTTATTGGATGGTTTCTATATTGGTGCCAGAAGCTGATCAAAGAGACAGTATTCGTAATCACTTACTACAGGCAGGAATTGAAACACGTCCCGTCTTCTATCCTGTTCACACAATGCCGATGTATTCTCAAAAATATCAGCGACACAAAGTCGCTGAAGATATAGGTTGGCGAGGAATTAATCTTCCTAGCTATCCAGACCTTTCGGAGGAGCAAATTCAGTATATCTGTCAATCTCTGAGCAGTTTTTAATGCCTAAGCTTACTGACGACATTTACATTAACTTCAGGAGACTCAAATCCCAGGATGTAGAAGATTTGAGCAGCGCACTACTACAGAGCAGCGTGGACTATATACGCTACTTCCACCCTTTCGATTTTGATACGTCTTCTATCCGCTGTGTTTTGAACAACGCAAATAAAGATAAATTCTTTGCAATTGAACTAATTTCAATTGCAACGAAGCTATTCTCAGGATTTTATATGCTGAGGGGCTTTGACGAAGGATATATTGATCCAATGTATGGCGTTTTTATAGCACAACCATATACCGGTCAGGGAATAGCACGTCTTAGTCTGGCTCATGCGGAATGCTACTGTAAAATCCATAAACATAAGCGATTACTACTCAAAGTTCACCCAAATAATTTTCGAGCTAAAAGCTTATATGAATCTTTTGGATTTCAATTTATGAGAGAAGATTTGATCAGTCAGAATCTTGTTTTATACAAAGATTTATAAGAGGTTGTAATGCTAAAAGTTGGCTACTGGTTAGGAAGCGGATCAATTCAAGGAGGAGGAGTTGGTCCCTATGCATGGCGGCTTCTAAAAATTTTGTTGACTCGCTCAGAGGCATTTGACTTTAAATTATTAATTCTCTGTTCGCAAGATGCTGCAAGTGCCTGTGAACGCTTAGTAGAGCAATCTAAGGCAACAGCTCAGATTTGCTTAATTCCAAAATTCAATTTGGTCAGACGAACTTTAGGACGTTCAAGCCAAGAAATTGCGAATATCCTAGAAAACTTATCTCTTCCCAGTCACTTTATAAGGAAGCTGAATCATTGGTCTATATGGTTTTCATCTTTAGATATTGATATTTTACATGTCCCGTATCAAACATTACACTACTATGATCTCCCATATCCTTTAACGATAACAATGCATGATGTGCAGGAGAAGCATTATCCTAATTTCTTCTCATCTCAAGAGCTAGCACTGAGAATAAAATGTCATGGGACTTCTTTACAACGATCTACTTCAATAGTTGTTTCTTTTGAACATGTGAAACAGGATTTGAAAAACTTCTATTCGGTTCCAACTGCTAAGGTCTATGTTTGCCCCTTACCTTATCAAGAAATTTCTTTAAGCCCTCCTTCTACTAGTAAGGAGGCATTCTATAGGAAGAAATATGCTTCGTTGGATGGTTTTTTGTTGTACCCAGCCCAAACTTGGCAACATAAAAATCATTTAGCATTGATTCAGTCAGTCAGATTGTTGAAAGAGAAGTTTGGCAGACATATAGAAGTGGTTTGTACGGGAAGGAAAAACGATTTCTTCTTAGAAATTTCTGAGCGAATGGAAGACTACGGGGTGACTGATAATTTCCACTTTCTCGATGTCGTACCTGAAGATGAACTGTACTGGCTCTATCACAACTGTTCCTTAGTAGTAATTCCAACTTTATACGAGGCTGGTAGCTTTCCGCTAATTGAGGCGATGTTCTTTAAAGTACCTGTAATTTGTTCGTCAGTGACGTCGTTACCTGACACAATCGGGGATCAAAAGTTTGTCTTTGATCCGCTCAATATTCCTCAAATGACAGACTTGATTTTGAAAATGCTCGACGAGCCTTCTATACGCGACGCCAATACTTTAAATAGTTATGATCGTATTCAATCATTGATTCATTTTGATCCAGTTTCATCACTGGTAGAAACTTGGCATAAAAGTCTTAGTATGTTTGCTTCCACTTGTAGCTCGAAGTATCTTTCTGAAACCTTTAACTGAGATGGGTTGTTTCTATCAATGGCTGTACTACAGAAACAAGATATCTATTTGATAATTCCGGTTCATAACCGGAAGATCATTACTTTACGATGCTTACAAGCCTTAAAGCATCAGGAAGATTGCCAGCACCTGTCAATCGTCGTGGTGGATGATGCCTCTACCGATGGTACTGTTGAAGCAATCCAGATGTATTATCCAGACGTAATTATCCTTTTAGGAGATGGAAACCTTTGGTGGACAGGGGCGATCCGTAAAGGCATGGAGTTTGCGGTTAGTCAAGGAGCTGAATACTTAATCTGGCTGAATGATGATTGTTTGCCACAACCAGGAGCGATCGCCAAACTACTAAATGTTTGCCAAGCAAGTTCCCGCACAATTGTTGGAGGGCAGGCTTTTGATCCAGAGACCCACCAACCCAGTTATGGTGGTTTAGTGAACCGCAGATTCAACAGTACGCCAATCCATGCAAAACCTCACCAGCTTATAGAGTGCGATGGCTTAAATGGCAATCTTGTTTGTTTGCCTTGTAGTCTTGTAGAAGCTATTGGTTATCCGAATAATCAGCGTTTCCCGCATTATCACGGCGATACAGCTTATACCCACCTCGCTAAGCGCAATGGCTATAAGCTGTTGCTTTGTGGTGATGCAGTTTCATTCTGTAAGAATACCAATACACCAATTTCCTGGTTTGCTACAGACCGCTCAATAAATCAGCTTTGGCAAGACCGCTTCATTATTAAATCATCACATTATTGGAAAGCTCATCTAGGGTTTTACCAAGAAATGTTTGGTTGGTTTGGTATCGGAATTTATTTTTATGAGCTGCTGATTAAGTTTCTGATTATTGCTGTGATCAAGGTACTCATTCCTTATCGCTACCGCGCTCAGTTAAAACAGTTTTTTAGCCGTTCTCAAGCTGTGTAATTTCTTAGGGCTAGTGCTTTGATGATAAGAGTTGCCTATAATGCGTCTGCCTTGGGGACAGGTTATCTCAACCCGAAAGCTCGGACGGGCATATTCCGCATGGTTGAAGCCCTGCTACTAGAATTGGTTGATGATCCGACTCTGAACATGAAAGTTATTTCTTTTGATTCAGAATCAACCTTTTGGGATGACATTGGCACTTCTTTATATGTAAAAAAGCTCTATCCCAATCTTTCTAGAAATTTTCAATCAGTCTACTCCAGTCGCTTCAACTTGTACTCTTTGTATACACAAGTTGTAGAGTTGCAGCGAATGCTCATTAAAGCTTCTGCACCAAACCGAATTTGGCTTTACAAAATTGCGAGAGCAATTCAGATTCTTGCTGAAAAAGCAGCCTGGATTGACCTTCACGCTCAGTTTAACCCTACTGCTTTTGATCTATATCATTCACTGTATTATCCGCTTCCGTCTCGTGCCATTACTGGCGCTATTCCCCGCATTTTGACAGTGCATGATTTAATACCAATTCTGTTTCCGCAATTTGTAATTCCTAGAGTTTACCAACGCTGTGTAGCCACATTAAATAGCATCGATCGCAAGCGTGATTGGGTGATTTGCAACTCCCATTACACCAAGCAAGATTTTTGTGAGTATACCGGGATGGATGGCGATCGGGTCTTTGTCACGCCTTTAGCCGCTGCCGACTTTTTCCAACCTGTGATCGAGCGGGCACTCATCGCTGCAACGCTACAACGCTGTGGTATTCCCGATCGTCCGTACTTGCTCAGCCTTGCCACGCTGGAACCCCGTAAAAACCTAAATTTCCTGATTCGTTGCTTTTCTCAGGTAATTCAAGCTGATCCAACGCTTGATCTCAATCTGGTGTTGGTGGGCATTGGCGGTTGGCAGACAGCAGAAATTTTTCAGGCAGCGAGTCACAATCCCCAACTTAAGTCACGCATTATTTTTACAGGCTATTTACCCGATCGCGACCTGAGCGCCATCTACAGCGGTGCTACGGCGTTCGTCTATCCTTCTCTATATGAGGGGTTTGGGCTACCACCGCTGGAAGCCATGCAATGCGGTATTCCTGTCATCACCGCTAACACCAGTTCTTTGCCTGAAGTGGTGGGGAATGCTGGTATTTTGATTGACCCTACGCAGGACGATGATCTGTGTCAGGCCATCCTCAACCTTGTGCATGACGCCCCATTGCAAGCAGACTTAGCTCAACGGGCAAGGCAGAGAGCCACCCAGTTCAGTTGGGCAAGGTGCGCTCAACAAACTGCCGAAATCTACCAAATTGCGGCCGCTAACTCCTCTCAGTAACCTTCCTCATGCAACTGCTTTACACCCTGACAGCCTATCCTCCATACATTGGTGGTGCGCAACTCCATCAACATATCCTGGCGCAGCAGTTGCAAGCGCGACATGCCATTCAGGTGGTCAGCCATTGGGATCGCAACCGTACAGATTGGCTGCTAGGTACGACGCTGCGGGCACCTTCCACGAGCAAAGATTACGAGACCGATGGCATTCCTGTCCACCGGATGGGTCTATCCATTTGGGAGAAACTCAAGCTGGCTCCCTATGTGCCGCTGTATTACCCGTTAATGCAGGTGGCGCTGCCGCCGATCGCCAATCTGCTAGAAACCCACCTCACAACCTATGCCGCTAAAGCAGACGTGGTGCATAACATTCGCATTGGGCGCGAAGGGTTGAGCTATGCCTCCTATCAAGCGGCAAAACGGTACGATCGTCCCTTTGTGTTGACGCCAGTACACCATCCGCGCTGGGTTGGCTGGCGCTATCGAGCCTATCTGCGGCTGTATCAAATGGCCGATGCCATGATTGCTCTCACACAAGCCGAAAAGCTCATTCTCATGAAGTTGGGCGTGCGCGAGGAACGCATTACCGTAACAGGCGTTGGTCCCATACTGGCCCCCACGGCTGATCCAACCGCCTTCCTGAAGCAATACGGACTGGAGGGACCGATCGTTCTGTTTCTAGGGCAGCACTATCCTTACAAAGGCTTCCAGCAGATGTTGCAAGCCGCTCCCCTTGTGTGGCAGAAGGTTCCAGACGCGCAGTTTGTCTTCATGGGACCTTCTGTTGCTGATTCAGAAAAGGCGTTTGCGCAGGTGAGCGATCGTCGCATTCACCGCGTCGGCAACGTTGACCTGCAAACCAAAACGAATGCCCTCGCAGCCTGCACTCTCCTTTGCGTTCCGTCGAGTCAGGAAAGCTTTGGCGGCGTATACACCGAAGCCTGGAGTTTTGGGAAACCTGTGATTGGCTGCAATATTCCAGCCGTTGCGGAAGTGATTCGTGATGGCGTGGATGGCTTACTCACTGCCCAGGAGCCTACCCAAATCGCCGATCGCATCCTGCATCTGCTAGCCCACCCAACCGAAGCTGCCACAATGGGAGCCTCTGGAAAACAAAAGGTTGAGTCTCGCTTTACGTGGGAAAAGATTGCGGCACAGATGGAGGGGGTTTATCGAGGGTTGGTAAGTAGCTAGACGGACGCAGGGGAAGCAAGGGGCGCAGGGGAAGCGAGGAGAAGCGAAACTCAAAATTTTTCTGACTCTTGAATTCTTAACTCAAAACTCAAAACTCAAAACTCAAAACTCCCCATGCCCACCCTTCCCTTTCGCTTTATTCTAAGTACTCGTGTTGATGCCACGAGCTATCAGGATGCGTGCGATCGCATTCAAGCCTGGGCCACTGCAAAACAATCTTGCTACGTTGTGGCGGCGAATGTGCATGTGGTGATGACAGGTTACTGGCAGCGATCGTTCCAACGCATTCTTAATGGTGCTGTCCTGGTGACACCCGATGGCATGCCGTTAGTGATGGGATTGCGACTGTTGGGCGTGAAACAGCAACCGCGAGTGTATGGACCTGATTTGATGCTGGCATGGTGCGATCGGGCGGCGCAAACAGGCATGCCAATCTATCTCTATGGCGGCACAAAACCGATGCTCGACACGCTTCAGCAAACCCTTCAGGAGCGTTTTCCGGGGTTGATTATTGCAGGAAGTTATGCACCACCGTTTCGTCCATTGACTCTGGAAGAAGAGAAGACCGATTGCGATCGCATCCACGCCTCTGGTGCGGCTGTCGTCTTTATCGGGTTAGGCTGTCCCAAACAGGAAGAATGGATGGCGCGGCAGCAGGGAGTTTTACAAGCCGTGATGATTGGCGTAGGAGCGGCGTTTAGCTTTCACAGTGGCGAAGTGTCGCAAGCGCCCCGTTGGATGATGGCATGGGGCTTGGAGTGGCTGTACCGCTTTGCAATGGAGCCAGGACGGTTATGGAAACGCTATTTGGTGAATAACCCTGCTTTTTTGATCTTGTTTGGCTGGCAATTATTGCGCGATCGGCTAGCAGGCAAACCCAATCCCAGTCATTAAAAACCGCGTCATGAGAAACCACGTCACGAGAAACCTGAGCACTGGCGATAAGTTTTGGTGCGCTTTGCGGAATACTCAGCGTATTGCCCCGTAAGCCTGAAGCTGGAATCATTTGGCATCAGGACTTGCCCTCTCGTGAGCCTCACTGCAATGGATCATCCTGGTGCAGCCTATCAAAAAGCAATGGACATCCGTGCCCCACGCGGACTGGAGTGGCATCGGCTCTTCCGCTGGCCGTGGCATCGAGCGATCGCCCTGCTGTTGTGTGATGTCGCGGCACTGGCGATCGCGGGTCGGGTTGCGGCTCACCTCAACCAGTTTTATGCCCCGCTGCCGCCGCCGCTCATCCTGGGTACCTGGTTGGGACTGCCAGGACTGTTCTGGATTTTGATGACGGTGACACTGCTGCTGTTTGCTCGCAGTGGGTTGTACAGCGCTTCGAGCCAGTGGAAAAACTATGTGCGATCGGGCAAGTTGGTGAGTGCGGTCTACCTCTCGGCTCTGCTGCTAGGTTACTTTTACGATCCCAAACTGGCACCGCCGCGATCGCTCTTCCTTACGGCCTGGGTGGGCAGCGTAGCGTTGGTGATAAGTTTTCGGTTGTTGGCTGGCTTGGTCTTGAAACAGGTTGAGCATGCCCAAACCAGGGTCTTTTTGCTGGCACGGGCAGAACGTCTACCATCGCTGGCGCAAGTACTAAAACGGCGATCGCACTACAACATCGTCGGCGTTGCTCTCGCGTCTACCACCAGCACCGCTGACACCATTCATACGATTTTAAGCTCTGGAGCGCAGGAGGTGTTTGCCGAAAACCTGCCGCAGACGGAACTCGCATCGGGGTTGTACTGGCAACTGCGCCGTGCTGGCATCACGCTCCGACTGATTCCTTCCAGTGTGGAATTATTGCATCGTCGTGGTGTACCCGAAGTCATTGCGGGCATTCCCACCTTGCGAATGGAAGCGACTTTACTTGGCGGTTGGGATTATCGACTGAAGCGCTGGCTTGACGTTGTGGGTGCGTTGGTCGGCTTACTGCTGCTGTCGCCGCTCTTTCTGGGCGTGGCGATCGCCATCAAACTCTCGTCTCCCGGTGCGGTCTTCTTTTGCCAGGAGCGAATGGGTCTGCATGGCCGCGTTTTTCAGATGTGGAAATTTCGCACGATGGTTCCTGATGCGGAAGCGTTGCAGGCAGAGCTAGAACAGCAGAATGAAGCCAGTGATGGCGTGATGTTCAAAATGCGGCGCGACCCTCGGATTACGGCGATCGGCCATTTTCTGCGACGCACGAGCATTGATGAACTACCGCAACTTTTTAACGTGCTGATGGGACAAATGAGCCTGGTTGGGCCTCGTCCCCTTCCCCTGCGCGATGTGGAACGGTTTGACCCCTGGCATCACACGCGCCATCAGGTGTTACCAGGCATCACAGGTTTATGGCAAGTTTCTGGGCGATCGTCCCTGGATGCGTTCAACGATGCCGCTCGGCTTGATCTGTACTATATCGATCACTGGTCACTCAACCTCGACTTAGAAATCCTGCTGGAGACGGTCAAAATCGTCCTTTGCGGCAAGGGTGCCTACTGATATCAATTCATCGCGAGAACGAGTGAGAGACAAGGATGGCTGGCTAGGTTAGCTTTTGAGAAGAGTTAAACGCTACTATCAGAGCTTGCAAGAGTATGGCAACGCGGCAACAGCACAAGCTTTTTGTTGAAGACAGAAAGGGACGACGCGAATTTGTCTTGGATGAGAAGCTTTACGCACTTGGAGACGGTTCAGATTGCGAGATTCAGCTTTTCTCTCCCGTTGTTCAAAGTCACCATGTCATGTTGGTGCAAGTGAGCAACGATGACGGCACGGTTGGCTACCGCGTCGTAGAAGGCAACACGGGTGGCAACGACGTGTACATCAACGCCAACAAGCTTGCGACAGAATGCACGTTGCAGCATCTGGACGAAATCACCATTGGCTCGGAGGTAAGCATGATCTACCACCAGGAACGCCACGGGCCATCCACCCATGCAGCAAGTACGTCCTCGCCTCGTACACCAAGTGCCGGATCTGACGCTTCACCGATCGCGATCGTGCAGCCCAGCAAGCGTAAGGATATCCTCTACTACAACCAGGCGTTGGAGTACGCCAACGAAGAACAGTGGCATGAAGTCAAAATGCTGTTGGATCAAGCCATTGCTTTACGATCGGATGAGGCTGAATACTATTCTTTGCTGGGGGTTGCCTATTTGGGCTTGCGTGACAATCATGCAGCGCTGGTTCAGTTTCGACTGGCGTATAGTCTGGATAAGGATGATCCGTTGCTTCAGCCCCATATGCAGTTTTTACTTTTTGGAGAATTTGGCTTGAGTGATTACAGAACCTCAACTGGAGACGGCAATGTGGGGTATGGGACTTCTCCAGTCTCCAGATCTCCCTTTCCTGAGTAGCTTTGCTATGCACTAGCCAGGACTGAAGCTGTCATGACAAAAGTGCTGGTATGGCAGAATTGCTAATATGGCAAAAGCTATCTTTATGACCGTCTTTGGGATCACCGTCTTGACCATTCTCACGCTTGGTTTCTTGGGCTATAAGGATGGCGGTTTTCCAGGCAGTTACGATCGAACCAAACTAGAGCGCCTTCTGTGCCAGCATAACTTCAGCCGTTGCGAATGAACCGTACTCTCCCACCAAGCCATCCTCTAAAAGACTTTTGTAGACTCACCCACGGTGAATTACGTCTTGCTGTAGATTAAAAGCCCAGACGATGACATTAGGATCGGTCAAGTTTGTATAGCTTATGAGCAAGATGCTCGAATCTACACTTTTCTTACGACAATCTAGTGCCATTCCTTACCGCTTGAACGATGGGATGGTGGAAGTTTTGCTCATTACCTCTACCAAACATCAGCATTGGATTGTGCCAAAGGGTTGGATTGCTTGGGGTTTTAGTGCTGCTGATTCTGCTGTTAAAGAGGCGTGGGAAGAGGCGGGTGTGACGGGTCGAGTGCTTACGCCTGCTTTTGCTGTGTATCCTGACCGCAAGTGGGGCTACCCTTGCCAGGTCGAAGTTTTTCTACTGTCGGTCGAAGTTGTGCGTGATGAGTGGCCAGAAGCCAACAAGCGAAGGCGGCAATGGCTAAGCTTGCCCGACGCTGTTAAACAAGCAAAAGGCAAACCTCTAAAGCGCCTGCTTCAAAGGCTACAGGAGCAATCAAACTTACTTAATTTTGTTGAAGTGTAAGCTGTTACGCCCACTGAAGCTTTGAGGCAAGAAGACCCAGGAGCACAATGAAGCCGAGCGATCGCCGGAAGTAGTTGACGCCTTGAAAGAGTTCCATCCACGCCCAGGTGAATAGAGACCCAAAAGCCAGTGCCCCTAAACCGGCGTGAAGGTTGCCTTCTGTTGGTAAGAGGTTCAGTAACGTAGCTGCAAGCCCAACTATGATGGGTAAATTTGGCGGCTGAGCAATCACAATATTGCCATTGCTGTCGCGGAAGGTTTGATCGAATAGAGTATTTTCCATAGCGCTAAGCTTATCGCGAACGGTGTTGCTTGGGTAAGTCCCTTATGCATTTGCTGAGGACACGGGTTAACTGCTCCGTGCCGCAGAAGGGCCGGTTGAAGAACAACGGACATGGCTTTGCCTCAACTCAGTTTAGAGCCCCCTTAGACCGCATTGGTATGTCTCAGTGCAAATGAGAACTGTCTTGGGAACTGTCTGCTCAGCAGGTGTTCTCACCTGAACGGGAGGTTCTGTACGACGACTCATTAAACTCTGACCATGTCACGCTCGGATGTTCTCCACAAGCGCGGCAAGTTGCACGAACTCGACACTAGGGCGGACACCGTAGAGACCCGTTACCCGCTCGACAAGCTCATCGGTAAAGAACGCTTTCGCTGCGTCCTCTGACTCCCAAATGTAAAAGTTCGTAGCTTCACGCTTGTCAGCATTGAGCGTGAACGCCTTCGAGCGTAATCCCGGCATGCCCGCAAACCTTGCGCGTGCGGTCTCAGCGATCTGCCGCACGGCTGGCTCATCGAAATTGTCTCCGTAGCGAAAGATTACGAATACACCGATCATAATGGACTCCTTTCGAGGTAGTGATCAACGTCATCGTGGGCGAAAGTGCCCGTGTTCCCAAAAGAGCACCCGCTCGGGGCCGACGAGCGCAGCGGGGAGTGCGAGCCTCAGATTGGGTCATCGACGTGATGCCTAATGAGACTCATCAACCGCCGTTAAAAATTCTGCCTCGCGGCCGATCAACGCTCAGCGGGCGGAGTGTTTGGGCGTGGTTAGACCGATCAAAAAGCCATCTAAGCAAAACGACTAGGGTTTGATGTTTTGGTTGAGATGGAAAATGTTTTCAGGATCATACCGCTGCTTGATCTGCACCAAGCGATCGTAATTAGAGCCGTAAGCGGCTGTGACTCGATCGCCCTCTTCCTCGGTCATGAAGTTCACATAAGCACCAGCGGATGCATAAGGGGCAGAAGCTTGGAAAAACTCGCGTGCCCAGGCAATGCCCATTCCATCTTGCGCTGCATCATCCCATCGTCCATGCACATTTAGCACAAACTTCGCATCCCGGTGATAATAGGCCGTAGCCTCTGCTGAGACGCGGTTAGGGGCACCGGCAATGCAGCCAATAAAGATTTCGCACTGGGGCGAGGGCAGCTTGCCGACAGAGTCTACGATCGCAGCCAGTGCTCCATCCTGTAACTCGATGAAATTATGAGATTTCCAGTAGTTCCTAGCACCGTGGGTTAGCAACGGGTCAAAGGCTTGCTGCCATTGTACGTAAGGCTGAGTACCGATGTGCTCGCCATAGGCATCGCCAAAACGACGTAGCGGTTCGATCAATTTCTCACCCTCGCTTATATCACCTGCATAAAAGACAGCCAGCACGATTACCTCTTTGCCATGCACAGTCTCAGGCAGAAAAGGCAGTGGTGGAGCTTTGCGAAGGACCGCCCACACATTGAGTTCCTCAGGGGCTGATTCAACAAATTTCCGATAGTGGGTCAAGACCTGTTTCGCTTGACTCAAGGGAAAAACGAGCAACCCAGCCAATATTTCAGGTCCCACCGGATGCAGCGCGAATTCAAACTCAGTCACGACACCAAAGTTACCGCCGCCCCCGCGAAGCGCCCAGAATAGGTCAGCGTTTTCGGTGGTACTGGCTCGGAGTTGCTGCCCATCCGCTGTGACCACTGCCACAGAAATCAGATTGTCGATCGTCATGCCGTACTTACGTGTCAACCAACCGAAACCGCCCCCCAGGGTCAGACCAGCAATGCCCGTTGTCGAATTAATGCCCACAGGCGTTGCTAATCCATATACCTGTGCTGCTTGATCAAAATCAGCCAGTGTAGCACCGGGTTCCACATACGCACGCCGCTTCTGCGCATCAATGCGAACATTCGTCATGGTTGAAAGATCAATCATCACGCCGTGATCACACACGGCATTGCCCGCAATGTTGTGTCCAGCGCCCCGGATGGATAGTTCGAGCTTGTTTTCTCGCGCAAAGGCGATCGCCTGGGAAACATCATCCGCCTTGACACATTGGACAATGATTGACGGTCGGCGATCAATCATCGCATTCCAGATTTTGCGCACTTCGTCATAATTCGGGTCGTCAGGAAGCACTACAGGCCCCTTTACAGCAGTCTTCAATCTCTCGATCGTCTCATTGGGTAGCGTTGTCATGATCTTTCTCCTTAGTAATGCGGAAATCAGCCTGATGGCGTTAGTTATCGCTTTTCAGGCGGTATTAGCCTGATCGCGGCGGCGAATCGTGCATGGCTCTCCAAATCAACGGGTTTGTGCTTAATTTTGGTACTCGCCGGGTCTTTGCCGAGATAGTTAGCGTCTTTCCAATCCTGCGATGGTCTGATGGGTCGAGGCACAAACCCACCGCCACAGTTTGGACAAACGTTGTTTAGGATGGTATCCACACACCCAGCACAGAATGTACACTCATAGCTACAGATGCGAGCCTCGAGGGAATTGGGTGGCAACGTCTTGTTGCAATGTTCGCAGGTTGGTCTGAGTTCAAGCATGGTAAGTAGTTAGACGAACGATTGCTTAATCAGCCGATAGCCATTTGCAAACGAGCTTGTTGTCAATCATTTCCCAGCGTGCAAACAGTCTTCTTCTAGTGGGCTTATTTACAGGGAGAGCCGCGTCTTGCTCTTCTATGGAATTAGTTTCGATCGCAGGAGTTGTTGAGGAGTGAACGACGGAGAACATGATGCTTCTTGTGCGGGTTGAATTACTAAGTGGGTTCAACAGTTCAGTTCAGGGCAAGCTGTCTGCTCAGGTGGCGTTGTTCTCCATCCTGGAGAGGGTGATATTGTGCGCCCTGAGCACCCGGAACAGTCGCTCAATACCGTGGGAGCGGTAGAAGGCTGTTATTAGGATGATCGAAGGTGGCGTTGAACCTTGATGTTTAGACCTTAGTTCTTCCCCAAGGGAAAACCCTTCACCCGATCGCATGAGGGATAGGAAGGGTATGAACGTCTATCTATATCGCTTCTGTCAATCAGGCACCCCGTTATCAGACGATGAGTGGCTCGTCAATAGATAGAAGTTCATAGGTTGCCTGGTGAAGAACTGTGTGGAAAGATTGCAGTACGTAAAAGATCTCAGTCAAGTTAGTAAAATTTGCTAAGGCTCCGGTAGAACTACTCGTCATTTGGATGTTCAACTGATGAATGTAGAGCAAGGGCTTGAAGTTGCAAATAAAATTGTTTTAGCAAAAGCAAAACGGCGGCTTAGTCCTGTGGAGGTTGTGATTTTAAGGGGCTCCTGGCAGGGACAGACCTACGAAGAAATTGCCAGTAGCGCCAATTATGCTGCCAGTTACTTGAAGCGCTATGCCGGTCCTAAACTCTGGCAGTTGCTCTCGGATGTGTTGGGCGAGGTGGTGAGCAAGACCAACTTTCGGGCTTCCCTGGAGTACCATTGCCAGCAAGACATTAAGGGGGTTCAAGCCGAAGGATCTACAGCATCGGCGAACCAACAAGCTGGAAAACATATAAGTGAGGATAGAGCGGAGTCTTTCATCGCTTCTCCCTGCATTGATTGGGGTGAAGCCATGGATGTTTCGCGCTTTTACGGTCGCACTACAGAACTCAACACCCTGCAACAGTGGATTCTGCAAGACCATTGCCGCTTAATTGGCCTTTTGGGTATGGGTGGCATTGGCAAAACTGCCTTATCGGTAAAGCTTGCCGAGGAAATTCAAGATCAATTTACTTATGTTATTTGGCGATCGCTGCGGAATGCGCCACCCCTGACCGATCTGCTCGCAGATCTAATCCCACTGCTCTCCCATCAGCAGGACATTGACTTACCGAAAAGCATTTCGACACAAATCACCCGACTGATTCAATATCTTCAGCATGATCGCTGCTTGCTGGTATTAGACAATGGAGAGTCTATTCTCCAGAGCGGACAGCCCGTTGGAAGTTATCGCCCGGGTTATGAAGTCTATGGGGAACTATTTCAGCGTATCGGTGCAACGGAGCATCAAAGTTGTTTGCTGTTGACCAGTCGAGAAAAACCCGGCGAGATGGCGACGCTGGAAGGAGATGAGTTGCCGGTGCGATCGCTGCAACTGACTGGACTCAGTACAACCGACAGTGAGAGCATTCTTGACACTAAAGGGTTAGTGGGAAGCAGCGCCGAGCGCGACAAATTGATCGAACATTACCGAGGCAATCCCTTAGCATTGAAGATTGTCGCGACCTCCATTCGTGACCTGTTTGGCGGCAATATTGCAGAATTTTTAGAGCAGGGTGCCGCTGTTTTTAACGGGCTGCGTCGCTTGCTGGATGGACAAATGGAACGTCTGTCGGCATTGGAACAGCAAGTAATGAATTGGTTAGCGATCAACCGCGAATGGACAACGATTAACCAGCTTCATGCTGACATCATTCCCAGCGTCTCCAAGGCGCAATTGCTGGAGGTACTGGAGGGCTTAGGACGGCGATCGCTGATTGAACGGAAGGCTCAACGAGAGGGTGATTCTAGAAGTTGGGACGGCACAGCCGAACGCACTTCTGCTAGGTTTACCCAACAACCAGCAGTGATGGAATATGTGACGGAACACTTGATTGCAACTGTTGTGGCAGAACTCAACGGCGAACAGCCACTCACGCTGCTCAGCCGCTATGCGCTAACAAAAGCGAGCGCCAGTGACTACATTCGCGAGAGCCAAATTCGGTTGATTCTAGAACCGATTGCGACTCAGTTACGCAGTTCGTTTCGTTCCACCACTGCTCTCAGTCAGCAACTTCAGCAACGGTTGCGGCAATTGCAAACCACTCCTGAGCTTTACCCAGGTTATGCCGCCGCCAATCTACTGAGTTTGCTGCGCTATCTTCAAATCGATCTGAGCGGATGGGATTTTTCCCATCTACCGATTTGGCAGGCGTATCTTCAGGAAACCACACTGCATCAGGTTAATTTTGCTGGGTGCGATTTTACGGGGTCTGTCTTTGCTCAAACCCTCAGCAGTGTGGTGAATGTTGCCTTCAGTCCCGATGGCAGTTTGATGGCAAGCGCCGATGTGGATGGCAGAATTCATCTTTGGGATGTGGCTTCCGGGCAGCCGAAGCTGAGTTGGCAGGCACACAACGATTTTGCCTGGGGGCTATCGTTCAGTCCCGATGGTCAAACGATCGCCACTGGCAGTGTTCACGACTCCCTGATCAAACTCTGGGATGTACAGACAGGGAAACTGTTGCACCAGCCATTTCAAATCGTCAAGATGAGTTGGACAGTCAAGTTTAGCCCCGATGGTAAACGACTGGCAATTGGTCAAGAAGAGGGCTTTTTGGAACTGTGGGACGTCAAAACGGCAACTCGTTTGGCCTTTCTAGAAGGTCACTCTGGCATTATTCAGTCTGTTGCTTTCAGCCCCGATAGTCAATGGCTGCTTAGTGGTGGCGACGATTGTACAGTACGGCTCTGGGATCTTTCAACGCACTGTGAAATGCGCCAGTTTGACGGACATCACCGGACTGTGTCGTCCGTGGCCTTTAGTCCCGATGGTCAGCGCATTGCCAGTGCCAGTTGGGATCAAACCGTAAGACTGTGGCACCTGGCAACTGGAAAATCCATCTACTTTCAAGGACATACAGACCACGTTTGGTACGTGACCTTTAGCCCGGATGGTTCGCTACTGGCGACCGCTGGACAGGATCAAACGATTCGTCTTTGGAATTCGCAAACCGGGCAACCGATACGAACGTTGCTGGGGCACCAAGCATCTGTGTCAGCGATCGCCTTCAGCCCTGATGGTAAAACCCTATTGAGCGGCAGCGCCGATAGTGCACAGAAAGTGTGGGACGTGACCACCGGACATGCCTTAAAAACCTGGCAGGGACAGACCAGCCGTGTCTGGTCGATCGCCTTTAGCCCCGACGGTCAGCATCTGATCAGCGGCAGCGCCACAGATTTATTGGTCAGACTCTGGAACCACCAGGATGGAACCTGCCTGAAAACCTTTAATGAGCATACTCATTGGGTTTGGGATGTGACGTTTAGCAGCGATGGGAAAACCTTTGCCAGTGGCAGTTCTGATGGCTTGATCAAACTCTGGGATGTTCAAACGCAGCAGTGCATCAATACGCTACTTTGCCACACCAATTGTGTGTTTGGGACGGCGATCAGTCCAGATGGACGTATCCTGGTTAGCGCCAGCAATGACTCGACGATTAAGCTTTGGGATATCGAGACTGGAGCTCATTTACACACCCTAGTTGGACATTCCTATCCGGTGTGGCATGTCACCTTTAGCCCTGACGGGCGCTGGCTAGCCAGCATCACCAAAGATGGCATTGTGCGACTATGGCAGGTAGAAACAGGCACCTGTATACAGGTCTTCGAACAGCATGACCTTCTAGGCTTTGAAGTAGTGTTCGGTAACAATGGACAAACGCTGGTCGGCATCGGCAGTGACAACAGCATTAAGCAGTGGGAGATTGCCACAGGTCAATGTCTGCAACGCTTGCAAGGACATACTGCACTGGTGCGATCGATCGCCCTCAGTCCTTCTTCATCCCATCACCCACAACTCCTCGCCAGCGGTAGCGCTGACAATACCGTTCGCCTGTGGGATCTTGACTCTGGGAAATGCTTAAGTATTTTACAAGGTCATACGGGCATCATCTTTTCTGTTGCATTTGGGTGTGATGCGATGGGTCGATCGCTCCTCGCCAGTGGCAGTTTCGATGAAACGATTCGCTTATGGAGTATCGAAACGGGTGAATGCCTGAAAATTTTGCGCCCTGATCGGCTCTATGAAGGCATGAACGTTCAGGGAATTACAGGCTTAAGCGGTGAACAAAAAGCAGTGTTGAAACAGTTGGGAGCCGTTGAATGAATATGGGGTTCTTTGCACGTGCGCCGAGCAAAGCTCGGCTTTGTTCGCTAGGTGAAAGTCTTAGTCCTGGAAGCCGTGGCAGCATTCACCAAAAGCTCGCAGAAGCACAAACTTGGGCACGGTGAGTTGTTGAGGAGCGGATAAACTTAACGGTTCACGTCCAGCTTGGCGCGACCCTAGTTAAAGCCCTGATGCTCTTGAGCCTTGGCTGAGGATACTGGGTTAACTGCCCCGTGCCGCAGAAGAGCGAGGACGCCCCCTCCAGTGCTAGACGATGGCCATCGTCCATCCGATGACCGACTTGCGTTCTCACTTTTGATACGCACCGGCTGTGCTGAAGATCTAACTTTTGACGCGAACTTACCGCGCTGTACTGGGGTCAAACAAAGTACCAGTAAAGCAGCAACCGTGTTGTAAGTGCCCCTAGTGATTGCGTACTAACCATGTTGAACCTGACACCCCGCATTACGATCGACTCGCTGACGAACAGCCCTCACCTGACGCTAGTGGTCGTGGACTCTCAAGAAGGCCAGCACGAACCCAAGATCGGTGATGTCTGGGGCGTGAAGGCGGCTCCAGCCCATCTGCCTGTGCAGAGTATTGAGGAGGCGCTCGCGTTATATGAGGGCTATCGCTTGTGCGTGACCGCTCTACCAGCTGTGGAACAGGTCGAGGCGCAGTTGCGATTTCAGTTCACTCAAGCACAAGCGGAGCTGGGCAGACGACACAGAGACGTGCCGCTTGCGATCAGCTTCATAGCCAAATTGGGGTAATGAGAGCGTTGGCGCAGCCTGTGCGACGCACGATTGCCTCATTGAAAACAAGAGCGTTGGCGCAGCCTGCGTAACGCACAAGCGCACTTAATCATGACTCAGACTGGCTAACATGGCGGCATAGGGGGTTTCGTGCAAATGGGCTTTGCCAACGGAGCCAAACAGTGCAAGTTTTTCTGTAATCACGGACTCCATGGCCGTGATCGCCGCTCCAGCAAGATCGAGCAAATCACTGGGACGCTTGCTGCACACTTCATCCTTGAGGGCTTGCAAGTAAGCTTGACGCACTTCCGTATTCACGTTGAATTTACACACTCCCAGTTGAATCGAGCGGCTGATCATCGCTGCTGGCAAGCCAGAGGCTCCATGTAACACCAGGGGAATGTCCAGCAAGTTGCGAATTTTGGCGAGGCGATCGAAGTCCAGGCGGGGCGGACTCTTGTACTCCCCATGCACATTGCCGATCGTCACGGCCAAAGCATCGACACCGGTTGCCCGCACAAACTCCACCGCTTGTAGCGGATCAGTCATTTTGGCTGCTTTCTCTGCAATTGTTAAGCCATCTTCGGTGCCACTAATACGCCCAATTTCCGCTTCGACGATCGCCCCATATTGATGAGCAAGCTGGGTCATCTGGCGGGTAAATTCCAGATTCTTGCCATACTCAAAGGGCGATCCATCCGCCATGATGGAGCGCATGCCCGCTTGCAATGCGTCCTGAATATCCTGTTGATCGGTGCTGTGATCCAGATGCACCGAAACTGAAACGGTTGCTGCCTTAGCCGCTTCTAAACACATTGCTACCAGCAGCGATCGCCCATACCGCAGCGCACTGGGATGAATCTGCAGCATCGCAGGGCTGCGCAACTTTTCCGCTGCATTGATGACGGCTTTCACGCCTTCCAGGTTGTAGACATTAAAGGCACCGATCGCGTAGGCATGGCGGCGAGCGGTTTCGAGCAATTCTTGAGTGGAGGCAAGCATAGGCTTTGGAGGGCTAAGCGATTGTGCGTTTTGGCAGCAAGCGCATTGGGGGCACAACGCCTCATTATCCTGCACCGTAGGGAACATTTTAGGTTTGAGTTAAACTCAAACCCTTCAAGCGTTGCTCAAAGAGGCGCCGCAACTAGACGATGCCGAAGTCACCAATGATCCGCAAACAGGCGCAGTTCGCTATCATTTTGACCTTTAGCCAGCTAGTTGCCACTGGGTTCACTACCAAGCGTCGCAGCAAACCAAGGCGATCGCCTTTGAAGCACGCCTAGCAGTAACCAGTTGCAAGCCGTCCTGACGCTTTAGCTGCTTGGGTCATGCGTGGCAGAGGCACTTTGGAGGTGCCGTCAGCAATCAAGGTCCATCGCCATGCCACTCTCTCTACTGCTGCTGCTCGCTTGGAACCAATGACCAGCGTACAGTCTGCCGCCCCTCACGGGAAAAGCGTTCAGAGTCTACTGTCCTGGGTTTATGCAGTACAAGTAGATTCCCACAAGGGCTGGCTTGGAAAGCATCATGACCCCTCTCAGAAGGGGTGCTTGAGACGGCAACGGCGATCGGTGGAATCAACGTCTGTGGCGCACTTGTCTGTCTACCACAGGAGTTGCAAAAGTTATCAATGTCTCGTTTGCCCCCACCCTATAATGAGAGTGACACGGAAGTCTTGGCGTACCAGGGTACGACTTCTGTGATCGTGGGGTGTACAGCCTCATCACGCTCGTGAAGGAGCGGTTCGCATTGCCTGTTTGCTGATGAGAGGCGCTACCTTGGCCGTTGTGCCACCCTCTGCTCATGTCAACAGCAGTGCTAGAGAGTGCCACCGTCTAAACGCTGCTTTTTCCCGATTCGCTGCAGTAGGGGGAGAGCGCGTGGTCCATCTTTGACACCAGCTTCAGATTGCCGCTTCCAGCGGTGTGTCGGTGCCGCCCGACCACCCGTGAGTAGCAGTGGTTTGATTGTACGCACTGCGGCTTCTGGTCTTGAACGGAGCTTTTGCTATGCAAGCGCCATTTCGTTGCCTTTTAAGCTCATTACTCTGGCTTGCTACACTCTCTGGACTAGAGAGCAGAGCCGTCCAGTCACAGGTAATCGCGCCTAGTACCGAGACCCAGACGGTGCTGAGCCATCCAGGCGGCAATCCCAACCAGTTTGACATCTCTGGCGGCACCCGTGCTGGCAACAATCTCTTCCATAGCTTTCAGCAGTTTGGTTTGTCTCCGGGGCAAACGGTCACGTTCCTCAGCGCACCAACGATCCACAACATCTTAGGACGCATCACGGGTGGTAACGCTTCGGTCATCAATGGGATCATTCAGGTGTCTGGTAGCAGCGCCAACCTCTTTTTGGTGAATCCCGCTGGCATCCTTTTTGGTCCTCAGGCACGTTTGAATGTGCCCGCTTCCTTCATGGCGACGACCGCCGATGGCGTTTGGATGGGCCATGGCTGGTTTAATGCCACAGGGCCAAACGCGTATGCCGCTCTCACGGGTAACCCCGAGAGCTTCGCCTTTCTGGGTCCAGTGGGTGCCATTCTGAATGCGGGTATTTTAACCGCTCCGCCAGGGCAGACGCTCACACTCTTAGGCGGCGTGGTGGTGAATACGGGCACGCTGGCGGTACCGGGCGGGACCATTACGATCGCCGCGGTACCGGGCCAACGCTTCGTTCGCCTCAGTCAGACAGGCAACTTGCTCAGTCTGGTATTGCCCACGACAACGGCGGCAGCGATCAATGCCCCCACTCGTGCACCGCTCTCTCTGCCTGCCTTATTAACTGGGGGCACGCTACCCGAAGCGACTGACCTGACGGTGGCAAATGGCGTCGTGCGCCTAACCAGCAGGGGTTCAGTCATTTCCACCACTGCGGGAGCCGCTACGGTCAGTGGTGCACTTTCAGTCGCCGCCACAACGCCAGCGGATGCAGCTCAAATCCAGGTTTTCGGCGATCGCGTTGCTTTGCTGGCGGCAAACCTCAATGCTTCGGGGGTGCATGGCGGCACGGTGTTCGTTGGGGGAGGCGATCAGGGGCAGGGGGCTCGTCCCCTTGCCCAATCGACTGTGGTCGATGCCTTGACTCAAATTCAGGCCAATGCGCTCACACAGGGGGAGGGTGGCAAAGTGGTGATCCGGTCCACCGGAACGACTCAGGTGCAGGGCCAGCTTACGGCTACTGGGGGAGCACAGACGGGGAATGGCGGTTTCGTGGAAACGTCGGGACAACAGTTGGATGTGACGGGGCTACGGGTCGATGCCAGCGCACCGCGAGGCTTACCGGGCACCTGGGTCATTGACCCCTCGGATATTACAATTGCCACGACCGGGGGCACGCTGACCCCAACGCAACTCACTACTGTCCTGGATGGTGGCACGAATGTCAGTCTGACCACAGCCGCCGGTACGGGCGGCAATGGTGATCTGACCCTGGTCGATGCGGTCAATCAAACCGGGGGCGGCACGGCGGCTCTGACCCTGACCGGACGGCGGTTTGCCAATCCGGGTCAGGCGACGATCGCGATGACCAGTACGGGAGGGCTGATCGTAAACTTGAATCAGGTGAACCCGGAAGTCAATGCACCCACTAGTTCCATTCAAAATGCAATTAATGCGATCGGGGCAGTGGCTGGCACCCGCGTCATTCACCTCGGTGCTGGCACGTATACCGGCGAGACCATCACCATTGATCGATCGCTCACCCTGAATGGCTCCGGAGCGAACACGACCACCATCAGCGGCAACAATGCCGATCGAGTCTTAAATATTACAACAGGCAGTACGGTGAATCTGGACGGACTGACGATCACTAAGGGTAAGGTCGATGCTTTCCTCGGCTTGGGCGGTGGCATTGCGAACGCCGGTACACTGACGCTTAACCACTCTATCCTCACTGAGAATACGGCCTTTGACGGCGGCGGTCTCTATAACAGTGGCACGGTCACAGTGGTCAACAGTGCTCTTACCAGCAATGCGGCTACCTACGGTGGCGGACTCTCGAACAGTGGCACGGCCACGGTGAGCAACAGTACCCTCAGTAGTAACTTGGCCTTTAACGTCGGCGGTGGCATTGTCAACGACGGTACACTGACGCTTGATCACTCTAGCCTCACTGAGAATGGGGCCTTTGGGGGCGGCGGTATCTGGAACGGTGGCACGGCCACAGTGACCAACATTGCTCTTAGTAGTAACTGGTCCATGTACGGCGGCAGCCTCTTGAACGGTGGCACGCTAACGCTTGACCACTCGACCCTTACTGGCAATGCGGCAAGCGTCTACTCAGATCTCTTCCACATCGGCGGCTTCTCCTTTAACTTTAGCGGCGGCGGCGGTATCTGGAACAGTGGCACGGTCACAATGACCAATAGCACCCTCAGTGGTAACTCGGCCAGGTACGGCGGCGGTATCATTAACTGGCGTGGCACGGTCACAGTGGCTAACAGCACCCTCAGTAATAACTCGGCCAGGTACGGCGACGGCGGCGGTATCTGGAACGGTGGCACGGTCACAGTGGCCAACAGCACCCTCAGTAGTAACTCGGCTAGGTACAGCGGCGGCGGTATCTGGAACAGTGGCGCGGTCACAGTGGCCAACAGCACCCTCAGTAGTAACGCGTCGGCCGCTGATGGTGGTGGCATCTACAACGCCGTTGGCGGTATCGTCACAGTAGCTAACAGTACCCTTAGTGGTAATTCAGCCAGTAGCGGCGACGGCGGTGGTATTTATAACCAGGGTGGCTACATCGCTGGCTGGCCTGGTTACGACGTTCAAGGTGGCAAGGTGTGGGTCAGCAACAGCACCCTTTCTGGGAATTTGGCTCTTGAGGGCGGCGGACTCTATAACTCGGCAAGTCGAGCGCCAGATCCAGGCGTTGAAAATCGGACTGACCTGGCAGGCACTTTGGCCGTTAGCAATAGCCTGATTACGGGCAACAGCGCTGACACAGCGCGGGAAGTGGCAAATGCGGGTATCGCGAGCTCGGAAGGTTACAACCTGTTTGGGTATAGCGGCTCAAGTGGCGTCGTGGGGATGCAGCTCAGTCCCACTGACCTTGTGCCTGACGTCGGACTCGATCGCATCCTCGCGCCCTTAGCCAGTAATGGCGGGCCTACGCAGACCCATGCTTTAGTGCCCGGTAGCCCTGCCATCAATGTGGGTAAACCCAGTCTCATGGCCCCAGACCAGCGCAGCGCGGCTAGGGTTGGCAGAGCCGACATTGGGGCCTTTGAATTTCAAGGTCTTGCCCTACCATCCTTTGCCCTCGCAGAGCTTAATCAAATTGCAGCCGCTTTGCTGGGTCAGAGGCTTGAACCCCTGATCATCCAGTTTCAAACGCTACCGGCGTCAGCGCTTTTGTGTGTCGATCGCGGCCAGCGTGAGGCATCACAAGCACCAGATCTGTATCCAGGTATGCCCAATTGCCTACCATAGGCTGTCGAACACTGTTTCCTTAACGCCATATTCGAGGTGCAAGGACAAGAAGAGCAGAATGCCTTACTGCTGCACTTCTGTCCAAGTCGCAGAAGTGCTTATTTTTGGACTAGAACTCAATTTGTTGACTCTAGATCTCTGCCCATTGCCTCTGAGATCTCAATGAGGTTTTTAGCGAAGTCGATATGCTTCCACTGGAGCGCAATCGCCTCACCTGGTCTTACGCCAGTGAGAAACGAGAAACTCAAGTACGGCACATAGTACGAATGTTTACAGGGTGAATGCTGGTTGCAGAACTGGTTTTGCTCAAAAGCTTGGATGATTAACTTGATTTCTGCTTTTGTAAAAGGGTTAGCAGCAGTTTTGGTGTTCCGTCTCGCTTTCAACCCTGCATAGGGGTTCTTACCCTCTACCAGTCCTTCAGACAATGCCCATGTGATGCAAGACTTGATAAACCGTCTACGGGTGTTCCAGGTTGAAGCAGATAGCTCAGACTGCATAAACCAGGTGATGTCATTCCATTGAGGCTCAACCTTAGCAATCATGACTCTACAGCAGTGGTAGTGATCGTTTAAGACTCTAAGAGGCAGATTGAGCGATACCACTCACTTATCCCACAGTGTTAGCAATCCGGTTTCAGACTTGATTGCTGTTTGAGTAGCTAAAGTGACTTTCTTTTGCGTTTGAGTACGGTGTTTAAGCCTGTAAGACTCTAGGCTTAAGTCAAACTGTCCTTGCTCCCAGTCGAACTGCATCCGTCTTAAGAGATTCTCAGCCGTCAGTTTATCTGTTGTACCAGGGAAAAACAGCTTCCGTTTACCATCTAGAGTGAAGCCGATCCGGTAATTTCCTTTGTCGAGTCCTAAATTAAACTTCATGCTCTACCTAGACCAAATGTGTAGGTAGAACCTTGAAAAGCTTAACAGCCGTTGTTTTGAGTTAATAGCTTTCGATCACTTTTCGATCACTTTTCCCAACTCACACACATTTTTGTGGCAAAAGAGGTCACTGCCCTGCTAATTGGGGACAAAAAAGCCACTACCAGAGAACCGGATCGTTCTTGCCAGCAGTGGCTTTTATGCTTTGCTTTTCGTATGGGCGGAGCGAGACTCGAACTCGCAAGCCTTTCGGCGCCGCATTTTGAGTGCGGTGCGTCTACCAATTCCGCCATCCGCCCGTGGCTTTAGCTTTCCTACTATACCGGATGAGGTAACTTTGGAGCAACCATTGAAGTCTTGCAAACCGATGCTGGAAAATCTTAGCCACCTGGCAGCGCTATCGCAGACATTGGTAAGGGCAGACGTTGTGTGCCCCTACCTGTAAAGTTACTTTCTAGTTACCAAACGCGTCTTTGATGTTGTCAACGGCACTTTCAACAGCATTCTTTGTTTTGTCGATCGCGTTTTGAGTCCGTGCAGAGTCTTTATCAGCTTTGCGCTCGATGCGAGCGGCATCTTTCTTAGCTTTGCGCGCAATAGCGCTGTCGTTATCGGTTGCGCGATCGACCTTAGCGGCGTTGGTTTTTGCCGTTTTCTTTAACTTGTCGGTGGTATCGCGAACGAACCCTTTAGTACGACCAGCATCTTTACTTGCTTTTCCTTGTACTTCACTGCCTGCATCTGCAGCTGCAATCAGGGGTGCATTGGGGCTAGCCAGTGCTGCTGTGTTTAAGAAGGCACCTTGCCCAGTAAAGGTGAGCGCGGACACGAAAAGCAGCGCTGTAGCAAGCAGACGTCCTAAAACAGATAACTGTTTTGCAAAATAATTCAGTTTCATAGAATACAATCTCCACTTGATTTTGTATTCTATTTTTACTTCACTGGGCAGATGAGTCCTATCACTCCGCAGACGGAAGTTCCGGCTTTGGCTGAATCCATCCATATGAACAGTTTGCTTAGTGCGATGGCTATCCATCTGCATTTTTAGCTTTTTCAGGCTCTAAGGAACGGGGATTAAATAAATCGACAAACTGTTCATGGGTAGGGGCGAACGGCCGTTCGCCCCTACTTTAATCCACGATTCTAAGATCGATTGAAACGCAATTGGCTCGATCGCGCTTTGAAACAATTCAAACGATTGTATTGGAGCCAAGCTGCTCAAGCTAATCTGAAAGCACATTTACTGAAATGCTCTTGTAACGATTTCAACCTTTCATACTGCATTGTCTTTGCTCATCCATTACAGAGGATGACCGATTGCAATCACGGTCTGATGTCACGCGTTCTGCTTTCGCTGCATCAGGGTGTCTTGCAGTTTGACGGCAAAAAATGGAGCCCACACTAAAATGACTAACCCAAGGGCCATAAAGCCGCCCTGTAACAGGTTGTAGTCTGACAAAACACGCTCCCATGAGTAGTGCAGCACCAGCCGCCCTAAACCAAGCTCAAAAAGAAGGGTGAGGGTTGCCCATAGGACACCAAGACCCAATAATTGAGCCCGCGATGCTCGTAACCAGCGTGCAAAGAGTGTTGCGATCGTCAAAATCAAGAGCGAGCCTGTGAAAAAGGTTACTTGGCGAGCAGAGAAATCACTGATGTAAGGCGCTAACCATAGAGTACGTGCGATTCCATGCAAGGTTTCGACAGCCATCATAACGATCCAAACTAAGATGCCTCTTAGAAAAACCATGGTGATATCTCGCTTCAGATTCACTTTCACCATAGATCTCAAACGTGAGGAACCTGTGAGGATTGAATTTCAGGTGCCTTGCTTGTGAGTTGCTTGCGATCGACGACCGTTAAAGGGTGCTACGCGTAATTGATAAGGAAATCTTTATCTTCTGCATAGCAACTCTCTATAGAGCCAAACATTGATCTTTCAACCCTATACGGCTAAAGTAATTCATAAGATAGATTTTTAGCTATCAATAGCTAGATATTGATAGATTTCTATCAATGATATGAGTAAACAATTTTGATTGCTCTGTTGGCAAGTAGGTGCTTAAACGCTGGTTTTCATCTAATGTCAGCATCTTTTTTCAACGGCTGAAAGTGGTCTTCAGATTCATTCTAGGCTCAGAAATTTTGACGCAACACAACCAAGAATGCATCAAGCGCATTCTTCATCGCAACCCTTTGTCGGGATGTTAGGAGATTCTTATGTCTAAGTTTTCAAAGCTTTCTCGTCGCCGCTTTATAGCGATCGCTGGTGCATCCACTGGAACAGCACTGCTGCACGGTTGTTTGGGTAATCCACCTGAAACTACCAGTGCTGGTCAGAGTTCAGTTGTGGCAAGTCCGGTTGCCGATTTAAAGTCGGACGTAATGCCAGAAGTGAAGGTGGCTAAGCTAGGCTATCTGCCGATTGTTGAGGCAGCACCACTGATTATTGCCAAAGAAAAGGGGCTATTTGCAAAATATGGCATGCCCGGTGTTGAACTTGCGAAACAGGCAAACTGGGGTTCAGCACGGGATAACGTCAAAATTGGTGCGGCTGGCGGTGGGATTGATGGCGGACAGTGGCAAATGCCTATGCCCTATTTAATCTCAGAAGGCATTATTACAGACAACACGAAGGTGCCGATGTATGTGTTGGCGCAGCTCAATACCCAGGGAAATGGGATTGCGATCGCCAATAAGCATTTGAGCAAGGGGTTGTCCCTGAAAATTTCTGAGCAAGTTGCTTTCTTTGACAAGTTGAAATCAGAGGGCTCAAAATTTAAGGCGGCTTACACCTTTCCTAAGGCCAATCAGGAATTTTGGATTCGCTATTGGCTGGCAGGAAATGGGATTGACCCCGATAAAGAAGTGGAATTGTTGACGGTGCCAACGGCTCAAACAGTTGCCGACATGAAGCGGGGTGCAATGGATGCCTTTAGCACGGGTGACCCCTGGCCTTACCGGATTGTGAAGGATAAAATTGGGTTTATTTCGGCGCTTACCGCAGAAATTTGGAAAAATCATCCAGAAGAGTATTTGGCTATTCGCAAAGATTGGGTGGATCAGAATCCCAAAGCAACTAAAGCCATTCTCAAAGCGCTGATGGAAGCTCAGCAGTGGTGCGATAACTTTGACAACCGGAAGGAATTAGCATCTATTTTGGCAAAGCGTGAGTATTTCGGTGTGCCAGAGGCAGTTCTGATTGAACCGTTGATGGGTAAGTACAATCTGGGTGAGCGATCGGTTGATGATAAATCAATGGCTCCCTTGTATTGGAAGGATGAGAAGGGCAGCGTGTCCTATCCTTATCAGAGCCATGATTTGTGGTTCCTGACGGAGAGCGTTCGCTGGGGCTTCTTGCCGAAGGATACATTGGCGAAGGCGAACGATTTGATCAAGCAGGTGAACCGCGAAGATATCTGGCGGGAAGCAGCGAAGGAGCTTGGTGTGGCAGCGGCTGATATTCCCTCAAGTACCTCACGTGGGGTTGAAACGTTTTTTGATGGCACAAAGTTTGACCCTGAGAAGCCACAGGCGTATTTGGATAGTTTGAAGATTAAGCGGGTTTGATGGGTGGTTGCGGCTCTACAAAAATTGAGCATTTTCTCAAACCGTATCTTTTTCCGTCCTTTGTAATTTTTGACTTCACCTTGAAATGGTGTCCGGGGGACTTCCCCCCGGTCCCCCGCTGCTTGGGGGACTAACTCCCCCACCCCCCCGAAAGGTGATATCTGGGATGCCGTTGCCGCCGGTATGACGTGTTTGTGAGTGGTTGAGATCCGTTACGCCAAGTTTGTACAGGCCGATGGCTACAAGCTTCGACACATCAGCACAGTTCATTCAACGTTTTACGTTCATTCATCATTTATTGGAAGGAGACTCTTATGACGATCGCGCGCAAACAACCGACTGCTACAGTGTTTGACTTTCCCTTGCTGGCTCGCTTTAAGGTGAAGGAACGACTCGGTGATTTAATCCCTCCTGCTATTGCGATCGCCATCTTTCTGGTTATTTGGCAACTTTTTTCGTGGATTCCAGGAGCCACATTGCCAGGCCCGATTCGTGTTGTGCAAGAAACGTGGACTCTGATTTTGTACCCGTTTTACGATAAGGGTGGCACTGATAAGGGCTTGTTCTGGCAAATTCTAGCTAGTTTGCAACGGGTTGCGATCGGCTATACATTTGCGGCTCTGGTTGGCGTCAGCCTGGGTATTTGGGTTGGACTGAACAAGACATTATCCAAAGCGCTCGATCCAATTTTTCAACTTCTGCGTACAGTACCACCGTTGGCATGGGTGCCGATCGCGCTGGCTGCGTTACAGCAAAATCAGCCGGCTGCGCTGTTCGTGATTTTCATTACGGCTGTTTGGCCGATTTTGATCAATACCGCAGTGGGTGTACGGCAGATTCCACAGGATTACAACAACGTTGCTCGCGTATTGCGGCTCTCGCGCAAAAAGTATTTCTTCAAAGTTCTTTTTCCGGCTGCTTTGCCCTATATCTTCACAGGTTTACGCATTTCGATCGGTCTTGCATGGTTGGCGATTATTGCGGCTGAAATTGTGATGTCGGGTATTGTGGGCATTGGTTTCTTTATCTGGAATGCTTACCAAAATAGTCAGGTGAGCGAAATTATTCTGGCACTGGTGTACATCGGCGTTGTGGGGCTGTTGCTGGACAAGTTCATGGCATGGTTGCAAACAGTGATTCTGCCAGAAGAGCAACGGTAATGGAGAAGTTGTTAGTTATTGGTTGTTGGTTGTTAGTTTTGAGCAGTCAGCATTGATGAAACATTTTGAGTTGGTTGAACAATCAGCACACCGAACAGCGGAAGCAAACTCCATCAGACAGCTCTCTAACAACTAAAAACTAACAACCAAAAACTTCGTTCGCCCTCTGCCTCCTCCCCATCCCCTACCCCCCTATTCCCCATGACTACTTTTGTTGCTGTTGAAAAACTTGAGAAGACCTTTCCCTTGGCGAATGGCAATCGCTATGTGGCACTAAAAGGCATTGATTTAGAGATTCGTAAGGGTGAGTTTGTCTCACTGATTGGACATTCAGGCTGCGGTAAATCAACATTGCTGAATATGATTGCAGGCTTGGATTTACCGACGGATGGTGTCGTGTTGCTCGATGGCGAAACGATTCGCCGACCCGGGCCTGACAAGATGGTAGTGTTTCAAAACTATTCACTGCTGCCCTGGCTTACAGTCCGTGAAAATATTGCGCTGGCAGTGGATGAGGTGTTATCCCATCTCTCTGAGAAAGAGCGGAATGAAGCGATCGAGCACCACATTGATTTGGTTGGTTTGCGTCATGCGGCTGACAAACCTCCTGGCCAGTTATCGGGTGGTATGAAACAGCGGGTAGCGATCGCCCGCGCCCTTGCCATCCGTCCCAAATTACTGCTGCTGGATGAACCCTTTGGAGCGCTGGATGCGCTCACGCGGGGCAATTTGCAGGAACGCCTGATGCAAATTTGTGATGAAAGCCATGTCACAGCGGTGATGGTGACGCATGATGTGGATGAAGCTTTGCTGCTGAGCGATCGCGTTGTCATGCTCACCAATGGACCGGAGTCCAAAATCGGGCAAATTATGACGGTGGATATTCCCCGTCCCCGCAAACGCCTGGAAGTGGTAAATCATCCTAGCTACTACTCCATGCGAAGTGAAATCATCTACTTCCTCAACCAGCAGAAGCGCATTAAGCAACTGCGATCGCGCAAAAAAGGAGCGATCGCCCGTCATGGATTGGAAAAAGTTAACCTGGAAATTGGCTTCGTGCCACTCACTGCCTGCGCCCCGCTTGCCATTGCGAAAGAAAAAGGTTTCTTTGAGCATCATGGCCTGGATGAGGTAAATCTGGTGCGTGAATCCAGTTGGCGCGGCATTCAAGATGGCATTGCGGGCAATTACCTGGATGCGGCTCAAATGCCTTCGGGTATGCCAATTTGGCTAACCTTAGGGGGGATGGATGGGCGACCTTTGCCGACTGTTACCGCCTTAACGCTCACTCGTAATGGCAATGCAGTTACCCTTGACAAGCGCTTTTACGATCAGGGGGTTCATACCCTGCAAGATCTGAAGCAAATGCTTCTCGCCACTCAGCACAAGCAGCATGTCTTTGGGGTGGTGCATCCAGCGTCGATGCATAATCTGCTGCTACGCTATTGGCTCGCGGCGGTTGGTATCCATCCCGATCGCGATGTTCATCTCAATACCATTCCACCTGCCCAGATGATTGCCAACTTACAGGCGGGTAATATTGATGGTTTCTGCGTGGGTGAACCGTGGAATGTACGAGCAGCCGTTGAAGGCATTGGATATACGATCGCGACCGATCTGGAAGTGTGGAATGGCCACCCTGGCAAAGTTTTAGGCGTTCGAGAAGAATGGGCTTTGGCTTATCCCAACACACACATTGCGTTGGTTAAAGCCCTGCTAGAAGCCTGTCGCTACTGTATGGATGAGGCGAATCATGAAGAAATTCGTGAAATCCTGTCTCGTCGTGAGTATCTCAGCACTGATTTGCAATACATCTATTTAGGGGATCCAAATCCTCAGGTGTGTAGCATCCATCCCTCACCTAAAGAGTATGCCCATCACCAATTCTATGGTCAGGGTGTCACTCGTCCCAGTCGCACAGAGCACCTGTGGATGATGGCGCAAATGGCACGCTGGGGCGATATTCCCTTCCCGCGTAATTGGGTAGAAATTCTAGAACGGGTTTGTCGTGTCAGTGTGTTTAGCACGGCGGCGCGCGAATTAGGGCTGTCTGATATCACTTACAGCCGTGGTTCCATTCAATTGTTTGATGGCACAACCTTTAACGCGGACGATCCGATCGCCTATCTCAACAACCTGGAGATCAAGCACGACATTTATATGGCTGATGTGCCACTCACTCATACTCCGGCGACGGCTTGAGAAATGATGCTGAAGCTCCCAGATTTCTAGCTCACGTCTAAAAGGACGCAAGCCTACTAAGCCCCAGAAATGCTACCTGGAGGTCAGTCGTCTAAGGTTCCCTGTTGACTTGTCATCTCCTACCCTAAGAATTTCTAACGATGCAAACTCTCACTACCCAGCCCGCAAAGCGCTCTCAGCCTGAACAAGAGCCGTTTCTCATCATTGATAATGTTTCTAAGGTTTACCCCACGCCAAAAGGCAACTATGTTGTACTTGATCAAGTCGATTTAAAGGTTCAAGAAGGTGAATTTGTCTGCGTGATTGGTCATTCAGGCTGTGGTAAATCCACCTTGCTGAATATGGTATCGGGGTTCTCGACGCCAACCAATGGTGCAGTGACATTGCACGGTAAACGCATTACTGAACCGGGTCCCGATCGTATGGTCGTTTTTCAGGGCTATGCGCTATTGCCCTGGCTCACGGCCTACGAAAATATCTACCTGGCTGTGGATTCTGTCCATCCCAATAAGCCTGAGGCGGAGAAGAAACAAATTGTGCGGGAACATCTGGCAATGGTTGGTTTGTCAGAAGCGGCCCACAAGCAACCCGGTCAACTGTCGGGTGGGATGCGCCAACGGGTTTCCATCGCCCGCGCGTTAGCCATCCGTCCAGAAGTCCTGATTCTTGATGAACCCTTTGGTGCGCTGGATGCGATCACTAAAGAAGAATTGCAGGTTGAATTGTTGAAAATCTGGAATGATCATCGCTGCACAGTATTGATGATTACGCACGATATTGATGAAGCGCTTTTCTTAGCCGATCGCTTAGTCATGATGACGAATGGCCCTGCTGCCAAGATTGGCGAAATCTTGGAAATTCCCTTTCCAAGACCGCGCGATCGCGATCGCATTATGGAAGACCCTGAATTCTACAAAATGCGAAACTACATTCTGGATTACCTTTACAACCGCTTTGCTCATGATGATGAGTAAAACAGCGTTTCAATATTCCGTGAGTTTAAACCGATAACAACCATGAGGGATCCCCCTAGCAATCGTTTTGCCCCTGCATTGAAAATGTAGGGCGCTAGCGAAGCTATGCCAAAAGTTTTAGCATTCGGCGATTGACTCTGATTGAGTTGAACCGTTTTTGCCCGCAGCTTGCTTCCTGCAGGGTATGCTTCGCTTCTACAAAATCTTAAACTTAGTTGAGTCCTACTCGTAAGGGGTTGAACTTGACAGAGCCATTGATTGAACTTGACACAACCATTGAAATTTTGCGTGAGGAGTTGCTATGCACATTCGTTCGAGCTTGAGTATTTTTATGTTTCGGCTTCACACCAGTCTGCTAGGTGTGGCAGCAATGGCAGCCATGCTGGTCTCTTTGCCTGCTCAAGCTGCGGGTACTTCAAAGCTGTCAGTTGAGTCAGCACCTCTGCAATCGACGGATGAGAAGGCGATCGCGATGCCAATGGAACCCGTGCGTATGGCTGACGCAAGCTCTCAACGTGCGGGCGATCGCGACTCTTCCCAGTTAGAAGGACCCTTTGTTCCATCGTCAGAACCAATGGCTCAGGTTACTTCGGTGTCCCAACTATCGGATGTGAGACCGACAGATTGGGCGTTTCAAGCGTTGCAATCGCTGGTGGAACGTTACGGCTGTATCGTCGGCTATCCCGACAAAACCTATCGTGGCAATCGTGCCCTGACTCGCTACGAGTTTGCGGCTGGACTGAATGCCTGTATGGATCGGATTAATGAGTTAATTGCAGCAGGCACCGCTGACCTTGTTAAAAAAGAAGATTTGCTGGCCGTGCAAAAGCTGCAAGAAGAATTTGCGGCAGAACTGGCAACCCTGCGGGGTCGAGTGGGTGCGCTAGAAGCCCGCACCGCCACCTTGGAAAAGCAGCAGTTTTCAACTACCACTAAACTCGGTGGCGAAGTTATTTTCAGTTTGGCGAGTGCGTACAGTGCGGCTCCTGGTTTCAAGGATGCTCAACCCGTCTTTAACGATCGTGTGCGGCTTGACTTGACCACCAGCTTTACAGGCAAAGATCTGCTGATTACAGGCTTGCAAGCGTATAACTTTGGGCAAGGCCCCAGTGCGCTGCTGGATGGTTCGGGCAGCCTGGGTGGCACTTTGGGCTATGGCGATCCTGTTTTCAATAACGCGAGCCAAGTGTATTTGGGCTATGCGCCGCAGTTCCCTGAAACAAATCCCCAAAACCTGTCGGGTGGACGTGGAAGCAATCGGGTTGATCTGTACAAATTGCTCTACATTTTCCCCGTAGCAAACAAAGTGACCGCGTTTGTTGGCACCAGTGCAGAAGTCTCGGATGCGTTTCCAGCCATTTTGCCGTGGTCCAGTGAGGGGCAGGGAGCAATCTCCCGCTTTGCCACACTGCCGGCCATTCAACGGTTGTCGGGTGGCACCTCTGGGACGGGGTTAGACTCAGCGGCAGGTGTCATTTTGAACCTATCGGATGCGATCGACTTTCGAGCGCTCTACGGTGTGACGTCCGCGAGTATACCCAACAATGCAGGGTTTCCTGGCACTCCTTTGGGGGCTGGTATTTTCAATGGCAGCTACATTGCTGCCGCCCAGCTAACGGTGAAGCCTGCGAAAGGATTTGACATTGGGTTGAACTACGCCCACGCCTACCATCAAATCAATATCCTGGGAACCGGATTGGCTGCCTCAGATATTGGCTCTATTCAATTCACCCCCACTCCGTTTGAAATTGCCCGTCGCGGGGCGGGGCTTGGTGCCGCAGGCGCAGTGGTCAATCAGGGGATTACCTTAGATGCGGTTGGGCTAACAGCCGCCTATCAGTTCTCGCCTCAGCTTGCTCTGGCAGGCTCCTTCTCCTATATCTTCAGCAGTCTGGTAGATGTGGATGCCTCAACCAACTTCGTGAGTTGGCAGGTGGGTGTGCAAGCGAAGGATCTGTTCCGCAAGGGAAATACGGCTGCCCTTATCTTTGGGCAACCCCTGTCGCGGGTAAGTACAGGCGGGCGAGCGTTTGATCCTGGCAACCGTACACCGTATCAGGTTGAAGGTTTCTACAACTTCAAGCTAAGTGATAACATCAGCGTGACTCCCGGTCTGGTCGTTCTTTTCAATGCGGAAGAATTGAGCAGTAGCCGGACGGTCTATATGCCTGTCATCCGCACCACTTTTAGCTTCTAGGTTTGCTTGTATGTCCAATTTGTTCAGCCTAGTACAGAAGGGTGGCCCTATTATGCTGCCAATCTTACTGCTGTCGATCGGCACGATCGCCTGTGCCCTTGACCGTGCCTGGTTTTGGTATCGTTTGTTGAATGAAGAAAAACAAATTGTGCAAGACATTCTTGCTGCCGCCAAAGTTGATTTAAAGGAGGCCGCTGACATTGCTGAAAAAGCTCACATGTCTCCCATTGGGCGTTTTCTCTTTGCTCCTTTACAACTGCGGCAACCCACTCCTGAGACGTTTCGGTTAGCAATGGAGACAGTCGCTGACGAAGAATTCATTCAAATGTCTAAAGGCAATACAGTACTGGAAGCAAGCGTGACCGTTGCACCTTTGCTGGGTTTGCTGGGTACGGTAACGGGGCTCATCATGACGTTCAATAATTTGAATATTGGTGGCGGTGGTAGCAACGTTGATTTGTCTAAAGCGGCGACAGGCATCGCTGAAGCCTTGATTACCACGGCGGGAGGTATGATCGTTGCCATTATCGCAGCCAGCCTTCTGCGGGTGTTTGCAAGATTACAGCGCCAGCAGGTTGATTATTTTGCTCACGTTGGCAGCAAATTAGAGCTGATCTACCGCCAATTTTGGTACGAACCTCTACTTCAAATCAATCAGGACTCGTCCAGAATCAATGTTTAGTACGCTCCGTCTGCACTGACGTATTCACAGCAAACGCTTAATCTCTCAAGTTCATAAACCGATCCTGGTAAGAACTAGCGCCTGCTCTTATCCAGGATCGGTCATTCATTTTTGCTGCACATACCAGGCTTGATACCACTGCTGCATCTGCTCAATCTCGGCGCTTTGACTGCGAATAATTGATTGCGCCAGGGTGCGAATTTCAGGACGAGCGTTGTTGCTGTTGAGCACCATCGACGCCATCATCACGCCCATTTGATGATGGGAAATCATTTGCTGAATGAATTCGCGATCGAAATCAGCGGCATTTTGCAGGGCAGAGAGATTTGTCCCACCCATCATGCCACTCCCCATCATGCCACCACTCATCATGCCACTCCCCATCATGCCCTGCCGTCCTTGTCGATTCCAATCATCCCAGTTGCGATACATCCCCATCCCAGGTCCCCAAACGGGTTGGTTGTTAGCTTGTCGTTGCTTTGGAGTGTACCAGCCCCACCCTCTGCCGGGTCCCCACGCAGGAGCATCAGCCCCGTACCACTGTTTATACCAGGTTTGCATTTGCTGGATTTCTTGTGTTTGCGTGGTTTTGATGGTTTCAGCTAACGTTTTAATTTCGGGATGTTTGGCTCGGCTAAATGCTAACGAGGCCATCGCTACCGCCCCTTCATGATGGGGAATCATCATCACGATAAAGTGTTGATCTGATCGCGCCATCATTCCCGTTACATTAGGAGTATCACCTGGAACGGCTGTGGGAGCGGCTTGGGGAGCCGCGACAAGCTGGGCGGTCGTACCATCTGCGGTTGTGGTCGTCGAACTTACAGGAACTGACGGTTCGCTTCTCATGTTGTAGACCGTGAATGCAGCTGTAATGGCACCCACGATAAACCCAATCAAACTGAATATGAGTAGTTTTTTATGCCTGAATTTGTTCGTCATCATGATAATGATCTCCGGCTAAATGGATAGCAATGCCTTCTGCTTTTGCAATTTCCAGCCGTGTTTTAAGGACGGAGTCGGGGTTAAGGCTGATGGAATCAATGCCTTGCTCAACCAAAAAACGTGCGAACTCTGGATAATCGCTGGGTGCTTGACCGCAGATGCCAATTTTGCGATCGCACTGTTTGACGGTTTTAATCGCTTGTTGAATCATGCGCTCCACCGCGGGATTCCGTTCATCAAACAGATGGGCTACGAGAGAGGAGTCGCGATCGAGACCTAGCGTTAATTGGGTGAGGTCATTAGACCCGATCGAAAAACCGTCAAAGATTTTGCTAAACTCATCCGCAAGGATGACGTTGCTGGGTAACTCGCACATGACATACACCTGCAAGCCATTCTCACCGCGAACTAAGCCATGTTTTGCCATTTCAGCCAGTACCCATCGCCCTTCCTCTGGTGTGCGGCAGAAAGGAATCATCAAAATCACGTTGCTTAAACCCATGTCATCCCGCACCCGCTTCATGGCCTGACATTCCAGCGCAAACCCCTCTCGGTAGCGATCGTCGTAGTAGCGCGATGCTCCCCGCCAACCAATCATGGGGTTCTCTTCGTGGGGCTCAAACTGCCTGCCACCTAACAGATTGGCATACTCGTTACTTTTGAAATCAGACAGCCGTACAATGACAGGCTTGGGATAAAAGGCCGCCGCGATCGTGCCGATGCCGTAGGCAAGTTTATCGACAAAGAACTGGGCTTTATTAACGTATTGCGCGGTTAGCTCGGCAATTTTGTAGTGAGCCAGTTCATCCTCTAACTGATCAAAGTGCAATAGTGCTAGCGGATGAGCCTGAATGTGGTTTGCAATGATGAATTCCATGCGCGCCAACCCAACGCCATCATTCGGAATGGCTGCCAGACTAAAGGCTTCCTCTGGGTTGCCCACATTCATCAATATCTGTGTGCGGGTGCGCGGCAGATGCTCTAAGGCCACATCCTTGACTTCAAATGGTAGCAACCCGTCATAAACCTTCCCCTCTTCACCTTCCGCACAAGAAACAGTGATGGCCTGCCCCGTTTGAAGGATACTTGTGGCGTTACCACACCCCACGATCGCAGGAATACCCATTTCTCTGGCAATAATTGCGGCATGGCACGTGCGGCCACCTTGATTCGTGACGATCGCACTCGCTCTTTTCATGATGGGTTCCCAATCAGGATCGGTGCGATTGGTGACTAGCACTTCTCCTGCTTGAAACTGATGGATTTGGTGTACATCCAGAATGACTTTGGCGTGTCCCTGCCCGATCATGGCACCAACGGCACGACCGAAGAGGATCGGTTTAGGGCGCGGAGTATAGGGTGTGTGAGGCGGTTGGAAAGAATAAGTATGCAGGACATTGCTTTCTTTCTGAGACTGGACAGTCTCGGGCCGTGCCTGCACGATGAACAGCTCATTTGTGATGCCATCTTTCGCCCATTCAATATCCATTGGGGTGTAAACACCGTGCACAGTGGAGTAGTGAGCCTCAATGTCACAGGCCCACCTTGCAAGCTGGAGGATTTCATCATCCGTTAACGCAAATTGTTGCCGTTGCTTTTGGGAAACGGGCACGTTTTTGGTGAACTTAGAACCACCAAGGTCATACACCATCTTGATTTCTTTGCTGCCCAGCCGTTTTTCCAGGATGGGACGAAAGCCTTGCCTCAGGGTTGGCTTGAATACCAAAAACTCGTCAGGATTCACCGCCCCCTGGACAACGTTTTCACCTAGACCATAGGCAGCCGTAATTAGAGCAACATCTTTAAAGCCTGTTTCGGTGTCGATCGAAAACATCACGCCTGAAGCTGCCAAATCAGAGCGCACCATCTTTTGCACCCCTACAGAGAGGGCAATATTGAAGTGATCAAACCCCTTTTTCTGTCGGTAAGAAATGGCGCGATCGGTAAAAATAGACGCAAAACACTTATGGCAGGCTTCCAGGACTTCTTTAACGCCATGCACATTTAAGTAGGTTTCTTGCTGCCCTGCAAAGCTGGCATCAGGCAGATCTTCTGCCGTGGCGCTAGAACGAACTGCTACATCCGTATCGGCACCGTACTCTTCACAAAGTATCTCATAGCCCTGAACGATCGCCGCTTGCAATGCCTCTGGAAACGCGGTTTCAAGCATGAGCGATCGTGCCTGTTTCCCCACCTGTTGCAAGGTATCAAGGTCTTCAATCTTAAGTTCAGCCAGGAGATGGCGTAAACGCACTTCTAATCCGGCCTGTTCTATAAAATAGCGATAAGCCTGTGCGGTCGTCGCAAAACCATCAGGGACAGCAATGCCTTTCGGAGACAGTTGCTGTAGCAGTTCTCCTAAAGAGGCATTCTTTCCGCCCACTAGCGGTAGATCAGCCAGATCAACCTCCCTCAGTGGCAGGACGAAGGCTTCGGTTCTTGAGTGCAAGGACGATCGCGCCACCGCTGTTGTTGGTTCCATGAAAACCCTTCCCTCTACCCATTGAGTACGACCATTAGGGGCATACGATCACATGCCCTTACTCTCACAGTAGGGAAAGAGTTTGAGGAACTTGTGAAGAATGATGGCAACCGTTCTTTTTCGAGAGCATGGGAGCACGACGAAAAGGCCATTTGACTACAAAGACTTGGCCTGATGATGCCTTCGTCAACCGATGCACTCGCCAAGCGATGCTTTAGCTAAACCTTCTTGCTGCTTCAGTGTTGTGGATTAATTCCTGTCTAGCCAATTGCCAGGTGGCAGGTTGCGCTTGTTGGGTCAACGGTTTAATCAAGGCGTCGGGGTGTAGATTCCAACCAAACAAGCCAGATAATCCCATCACAACTCCAAAGGCCGTGGGAATCATCGCAATGGCAAATAACCAACGCTTTTGGGATAGGGAGGTGATGGCTAAGAGTGAGATTGCTAGCGATAGGGCGGCATCCGACAAGTCAAACTGGTCGTCGTGGAAGTTGAGTTGGTCATAGGTTTGTTGATCCGTTTCCGCGATCGTCTTTTGCTGTTCTTTCTTTTGCTCTTCTTTAGTTGACAGGCTTTGATACGCATCAATTTGCTTCTGATACGCTGATTTCGTCGTTGCGGGTTGAGACAATGCCTGCAATTGCAATTGCGTCACGGTGGACTTGGCAATTTCCGCTCGAATATTACGCGCCTGATACAAGGCCCAGTCATCAATCCGATTCGCTTGTGCTTGCTGCATGCCTTGCACAATGTTGTCGTCTTTGATTTTGCAGATGCCAATAAACGTCGCTAACAAAGCAACCGAAATTGCGACCGCCGTATTCAAACGACTCTTGCGCTTCTCCTGGTCAAGAGATTTGTTGTTGTCAGAGGGATCTTCGTCTGGCTCAACGATATCCAGTGGATCAATGTCCATAGGTCAAGTCATGCTCTACTCATCATCTCCTTTTATCTTCCACCAAAGCTGCTCTGATGCAGCCAGGGGAGTGCTTCAAATTCAGCAAAGTCAGCTTCCAACTGCCATTGACTCCGGGCACGATCGCTCGCTTGAAGTAAGGCCGCACAGTCCTTAGAGGGTGAGGTAGAACCAGGGCGATCAGTAGAGCAAGCTGTGTTCATCGCCACGAATTTAGAGGATTGCCAGAGGCTTTGCCCTGCCAAAAAGCTGTACTCCAGGCTATTACGAGCCAATCGCTTGAGGTCTCCATACTTCAAGCCATACCGAAGTACGGCTAGCTGATACTCGTGGCTGAGATCGATGCGAGCAATGCCTTCATCATCGGAGGCAAGGGTTACAGGCACCCCTGCTGCCAGGTAAATCGGCAAGGGATGGTCTTGCCCCTGCACATTCAAAATGGTTTCATTGCTAGAAAGGCAAATTTCCACCAGCACCCCCCGTTGCCGCATCCGTTCCATCAGGTCAAAGGGATTGTCTTCATAGAGGATATCCACGCCATGCCCAATACGGCTTGCTTGCGCCAGTTCCACCGCCTGACGAATGTGAAACCGCAAATCGTCCAGGGGCACCAGTCCCAGCGTTAACTCCCCTGCATGGAGTGACACCTTCACCACTGGTGACTGACTATGTAGAAATTGCAGCATTTCCATCTGCAATGTGTAATCGCGCAACGCGACGGGGTGGTCTTCTGGTGCCACTAAATTAATGCCAGCCACGCGTGGATCGGTCTTAGCTAATTCAAACGCATAAACAAACTGAGCGAAGACTTCGTTCGGTGCTTTCAACCGAGTGGTCTGCTGCAAAAAACGAATCGTGACGCGGCAACCCGGTTGTGCTTTGGCGGTGCCACAGCCGAGTGCTTTTGCGGTTTGTCGCTCAATGCGATCGAGTTCTTGCTTCCCATCAGCCACGATCGACATCAGCCCCTTTGCAAGTAATTGACGGCGCTGTTCCGCAAAATTGTTGGGATTCCAACCAATCGATCGCGCTAACTGTTGCATCGCGCCCCCTTGAGTGGTGAGCAGCAGTTCTAAATACGAGACATGCTGGGATGCTGCTCGATTGGCTACTTCAGCTACCATGTCGCCCTTTCGGGTCGGTGAAGACGAGATCACATCAAACCCATCAAAGGCTTGAAAAAATTGGTCGTGCCCTGATTTTCCCGTAAAGGATGGATTTCGCAGCGACCACCGATTAATCAGCGCATCGTAAACGCCACTGCGCTTGAAGAGTTCCGTTGCCGGAAACGCATTGGGCGTTTTACTACAGTCTTGTGGCTGTATAAGCCTGACCGCGATCGCATCGACACAATAGCCATCGGCGGCTGCCCATGCTAAGTAACGCTCGGCATATACAGCGCCACTGAGATGGGTATGGATGTCGCCACCTTTAGGCATGCGTTGCACAAACGCTCGCACAATCGGTGGCCGATCGCGATATTGCTCCAACCAGGCAGAAACCTGCTCCTCCGATCGCCGCTGGGTGAGTTGTGCCGTGCCAACATCCTGCGCTGAAACCGTTGAAACGACCAATCCAGAACCGACCAGCAAACCGAAGAACAACGGTAAGTTAATGCCTTTTGACATCCGTAACACCCAATCTGTACTCAAAACTGAGTCAGACTATACAGCCGTTCTGGATGTCAGGATATTAAATTTTGACCACGATTAACGAAACATACTGCTCACAGAGGTGTCTTCGTGGATGCGCCAAATGGTTTCACCCAGCAGGTTTGCCACCGAAAGCACCGTTAATTGCGGAAAGCGATCGCCCTCGGCAATTGGAATGGTGTTGGTAACAATCACCTCTTCAAACAAGCCGCTAGAGAGCCGTTCGATCGCGGGTGGTGAGAACACCGCATGAGTTGCGCAGGCATAAACCTGACGCGCCCCTTCCTGCTTCAACAAACGCGCCCCTTCAATAATCGTACCGGCGGTATCAATCATGTCATCGACCAACACGGCCGTCTTGCCCGACACATCGCCAATCAGATTCATGACTTCTGCCACATTATGCGCTTGTCGTCGCTTATCAATAATGGCAAGTGGCGCATCGTGTAGCTTCTTTGCAAACGCTCTTGCCCGCGCGACCCCACCCACATCTGGCGACACAATAACCAGGTCAGATAATTGCTTGCTAGAGAGGTAATCAATCAGCGTAGGGGAGCCGTAAACATGATCCAGCGGAATGTCAAAATAGCCTTGAATCTGCGCTGAGTGTAGATCCATCGCTAAAACTCGGTTGGCACCTGCCTGGGTAATCAAGTTCGCCACCAGCTTAGCGCTAATCGATTCTCGCCCTGCTGTTTTGCGGTCTGCCCTAGCGTAACCGTAATAGGGCATAACGGCGGTAATCTGCCTTGCAGAAGCCCGTCGGCAGGCATCGATCATAATCAACAGTTCCATCATGTTGTCGTTGACCGGACGACACGTCGGCTGGAGTAAGTACACATCGCAGCCCCGAATGGACTCTTGAATTTGAATATAAAGCTCACCATCAGCAAACCGCTTCCGCACCATCGGGCTGAGATCCATGCCCAGGTAACGTGCAACCTCGTGGGAGAGTGCTGGATTGGCTGAACCAGAGAGCAGCCGCAACCGATTTTGGTCACCTAGAGACGGCAGGGCTGCTTGAGGCGTAAGAGTTGCAGAGCGGATCACGGTGTGCCCTCGAACGTAGTCATCGCAATATTACCATTTGAATTCAAAAACATTCCTCAGGATATACCCTTGAGAACGATTACCGATAACCTGAAACGATGCCGTAAATGTCCTGAAAATTCCATGCCCTGAAAGGATATGCCTTGATCGCCCTCTAGCGATTAAAACGACCAGATCGGTTCACTTGTATTAGCGGCTAGCAGCAGTACTGCCTTACCCTTCGCTCCCTATTTTCCCTAGATCCTAAAAAAACAAATCAGTGTATTTACAGAAACCACTATTACAATTTTATGCAGTCCAAGCCTAGCTTTGACGGGTATGGCTCGCCTTCACCCATCCAGAGTACCGCATGGTCGAAATTTCGTTCGCCTCAATGGATGAAAGGCCAAACTGCGGAAGGTTTAATTATCGCTGCTTTTAGCACGTATTACGGATAATACAAGCAGCATGAATCATGTCGATCGAACAAGCATTAAAGGATTTAAAGCAATGAGTTTAAAGGATCGCATTAGTGAAGAGATAAAAACTGCGATGAAGGCAAAAGATAAAATTCGGTTAGAGACCGTTCGCAGCATCAAAAAGCTCATCTTAGAAAAAGAATCGAGCATACGGGCTTCAGGACAAGAAGGGTTGACGGAAGCCCAGGAAGTTGAACTGCTGGTGCAACTGGCGAAACAGCGGCGGGACTCGATCGCTCAGTACCAGCAAGCAAACCGCCCTGATTTAGCCGATCAAGAAGCTCAGGAATTAGCAATTTTAGAAGAGTATCTACCCAAGCAACTCTCGGACGACGAAGTTGGGACGGCGATTGACCAGATCATTGCTCAAGTAGGTGCGACTTCTGCCAAAGATATGGGTAAGGTAATGGGGCCAGCCATGCAGCAGCTTAAAGGCAAAGCAGACGGTAAAAAAGTACAGGATCTAGTCAAAGCAAAATTGAGCGCCTTATAGCCAGCCTGCCCTCTGCCTCCATCCCCCATCCCCCATCCCCCATCCCCCTCTCCATCACCCTCTACCTTCTGCCTCCTGCCTTCTGCCTTCTGCCCTCTGCCCTCTGCCCTCTGCCTTCTCCCCCCTGCCTCCTGTCTTCTTCCTGCTTCACCACTAATGAATGGTCATCGCTCTGCCAGAATAGGAGAAGTTAACGGCGAGGTGCCAGCAGAAACAGCAATTTGAGGCTCAAAGCTGCTCCTGCTGCTTCCCCACGACACCTAACACACCCATCTTGCGTCAGCTATCCAGTTAGATACCCCCTAATCATGCGACCACCGATTCCTACTGGCACCACCTTGCAAAACCGTTACCGCATCCTTAGCGTTTTGGGGCAGGGAGGGTTTGGTCGCACCTACCTGTCTGAAGACCAGGGGCGCTTTAATGAACTTTGTGCGCTTAAAGAACTGATTCCAGCGCAGGGTGGAGCCTACGCGCTTGATAAATCCAAAGAGTTATTTCAACGAGAAGCGCAAATTCTTTACCAGATTCAGCACCCTCAGATTCCTCAGTTTCGCGCAACGTTTGAGGAAGACCAGCGCCTGTTTCTCGTTCAAGATTACGTAGAAGGGCAAACCTATCGAACCCTGTTAGAACAGCGCCAGGTGCAAGGGTTGGCCTTTTCGGAAGCAGAGGTGCTGCAACTCATGCGACAGTTGTTGCCTGTGCTGGCTCACATCCACAGCAAGGGCATCATCCATCGCGACATTGCCCCAGACAATATTATGCTGCGGCAGCAAGATGGGAAGCCGGTCTTAATTGATTTTGGCGTCGTGAAAGAACTGGCAACACGGTTTCAATCGCCAAATCTGACAGCGCAAAATACAACTGTCGGTAAGCCGGGGTTTGCTCCCAGTGAGCAGATGCAGTCGGGGCGTGCCTATCCCAGCAGTGACCTATATTCGCTAGCAGTGACGGCTGTGGTGTTGCTCACAGGACGGGAACCGCAGACATTGTTCGACGACACAACGCTGACCTGGTATTGGCAACGATGGGTGACGGTGAGCCCAGGGTTTGCTCAGGTGCTAAACAAAATGCTGAGCTATCGTCCGGGCGATCGCTTTCAGTCAGTTGCAGAGGTGGTGCAGGCGCTTCAGTCACCCTCTCCAACGGCTTACACCCCTCCTCCCTACCAGGCTCCGACCCCCGTTCAAACGGCACCACCGACTCCAGATGTCTCCCACATGGCCACAATGGCCGTTGGGCGACGACCCGATCCACTCCCTGTAACCGCTAGCCCTAATCGATCGGCTCCCGTTGTTCCAGCACCGCGTAGCTCTGTGTGGGACGATCCTTTAGCAGTGGTTGCGATCGGGCTGGGGTTGGTTGTTCTGACAGGCGTTGGCACCTGGGCTGTCGTACGGGCCGTACTGAACAATAATCAGTCAACTCCGACGCCAACCCCGACGCTTACGGCCTCTTTTAGCCCCACGCCAACGGTGTCCCTCACGCCCACACCCAAGCCAACCAACGAGCCTGTTGCCTATAGCCAGACGCTTGATATTAACCCTGATACTAAAGTAATCAAGACTGGCTCGTTGCGATCGAACGAAACAGTGAACTATATCCTGACAGCCGAACAAGGGCAGCAATTGAGCGCTGTGATTTCGGGTGAAGGGGTTCTCATGTCGATGCTGGGACCTAATCGACAGCCGTTGGCTGGTCAATCGAACCGAGTCTCGTTGTGGCAAGGAACGTTGCCCTACACTGGCACCTACTATATCCAACTCAGTCCTGTGAAGGGGCTGGATAAAAGCGATTACCGACTCGAGGTTAACCTGAGAAGTGCCGCAACTCCCAGCCCCACCCCCACCCAACCGACCCCATCGCCCAGCCCTTCGCCATCGACCCCAACCGTGCAACGACATCGCGTCCGGTTTGAAGCAGGGCAAACGGCAACCACGGTGAGCGATCGCGCGACTCCGTTGTTAATTCATCGCTATCTCGTTCGGGCGACCGAAGGGCAAATCTTCAAGGCGGCTGTGCGCGATGGTTCAGTGACGCTTAATATCACCTCCCCGGATGGTCAATCGATTCAAGATGCCACCAACGTCTTATCGTGGGAAGCGCAACTGCCGATGAGCGGTACGTATCAAATTGATGTGATTGCGACCCAGGAGACAAACTTCAGCTTGGATATTAGCGTGCAGAATTAGATAATAGAAAATGATCTACTCCTCTTAACGCTTTTGAACGCTCTACTCATTACTGGAACCGATACCGAAGCCGGTAAGACTGTCCTCACAACAGCACTGATCGCTTACTGGAAAGCGTATTGTGCTACCCAAACGTTAGGCATTTTGAAACCCATTCAAACGGGTGGCGGTGGCCCCGATGGGATGCAAGGAGGAGGCGATCGAGCGCTCTACAGCCAACTTTTTGGCCTGACGGAGGCTGAAGTCACTCCGCTCCACTTTGAGGCCCCGCTAGCCCCGCCTCTGGCCGCTATGCGGGAAGGCCGTCGGGTAGAGTTGGACAAACTATGGCAAGCCTTTGAAGCCATGCGCCAGCAATACGATTGGGTGCTGGTAGAAGCCCTGGGAGGACTGGGTTCCCCAATCACCTACGAAACAACCGTCGCAGACTTAGCGTGGGATTGGCACTTATCAGCAGTTTTAGTCGTGCCGGTTAAACTGGGCGCGATCGGACAAGCCGTTGCCAACGTTGCCCTCGCCCGTCAAGCCCGTGTTCACCTCAAAGGCATTGTGCTGAACTGTGTGAGACCCTGCACAGAGCAGGAAATCGCCGATTGGGCACCCGCCGACCTGATCCGATCGCTCACCCACATTCCCGTCTTAGGACTCATTCCCCATTTACCCGATCCTACAGACCTGAACGCCCTGGCTCAAGCAGCCTCAAACCTTGAGTTAGAGCGCTTATTGCCTCTGTCGAACCTGCGTTTGGTGGGATAAGGCAGAAGGCAGGAGGCAGAAGGCAGAAGGCAGAGGGATGAAGGATGAGGGATGAGGGATGAAGGATGAAGGATGAAGGCTAAAGGCTAAATGAACTCAAAACTCTCTAGCGAAGCGGCGCAACTCAAAACTCAAAACTCAAAACTCAAAACTTTTAACTCTTACCCCACTCCCCACTCCCCACTCCCCACTCCCCACTCCCCACTCCCCACTCCCTACCTCTGCCCAAACACCATACCCACAACGCCGTACTTCTGATAGCGATCGATCCCTAAGCGGTGGCGAACAATCATTGGCAAAGCATCGGGTGGTAAAGGCACAAACCCCAAGCGCATGTAAAATTGCATCCGATGGGGTTGGCTTGCCAGGTAGAGCGGTAAGGTTGCTTCTTTCGTAAGTCGTGCTACCAGGTGTGAGCCGTAGCCCTGACCGCGCCATGCCGGAGCGATATAGACTAAATACGCTTCAGAGTAAGTGTTATAGCAAAACAGCTTGGCGCAGCCGATTATCTCGCCGTTATGTTCAGCGACCCAAAAGTGTGCCAAACTCTGGTCTGTTTCGCGTGGGGCTCGCAACACAAAAGCAAGCAGGAGCGCTAAAGCAATGGCGTGCGGAAACAGCCCATATAATGCCAGCACAACTAATAGGGCGATCCAGGCGAATACGATCGCACTCATCTCCAGTTGAGACGGACGCCACTGGACACCCCCTAACTGAAGCGACTGATGAAATTGGGAAACAAGCTGCTCAATGCGTTTGCGATCGCTTACCTGTGCAGGCCGAACGACGAAGAGAGGGGCATTGGGCGATCGTGTAGAGTCGTGTGTCATGGAAAAATAGGCATTGCACGCCAAAGCACCCGCTTAAAGTCGTTAAAGTAGACATATTGCAGTCGGGCAGTCTCTTTCAGAGTGCCCAGCGTTCCCTTGAGAGGCACAGCACACCTATGGTTTCGACTTCCCTATCGCCCCATCCTGTCGATACATCCCGCATTCGTGCTGCGATTCAGGCGTTGCAGCCAGAGCTTGTGAAATGGCGACGGCAACTCCACCAGAAGCCAGAGTTGGGCTTTCATGAACAGTTAACCGCCGCCTTTGTAGCCCAAAAGCTACAGGAATGGGGGATTGAGCACCAAACCGGGATTGCTCAGACAGGCATCGTGGCCACAATTCAGGGCGATCGTCCGGGTGCGGTTTTGGGGATTCGTGCCGACATGGATGCCTTACCCATTCAGGAAGAAAACGATGTGCCCTATAAATCTCAGCATGACGGCAAGATGCACGCTTGCGGTCACGATGGGCACGTGACGATCGCGCTTGGCACAGCCTACTATCTCTCCCAGCATCGGGACTTTGCAGGCACCGTTAAAATCATTTTTCAGCCTGCTGAAGAAGGCCCTGGTGGAGCGAAGCCGATGGTTGAAGCAGGCGTCCTCAAGAATCCAGACGTCGATGCCATTATTGGGTTGCATCTGTGGAACAACCTGCCCTTGGGCACCGTTGGCGTACGGAGTGGTGCGCTGATGGCTGCCGTCGAACTCTTTAACTGCACGATTTTTGGCAGAGGCGGGCATGGTGCCATTCCCCAACAAACGATCGACTCCATTGTGGTGGCATCACAGGTGGTGACGGCGCTCCAGACGATCGTGGCACGCAACGTTGATCCCATCGAATCTGCCGTGGTCACCGTCGGTAAATTTCATGCAGGCACAACGCACAATGTCATTGCAGCTACAGCCCATTTGAGTGGCACAGTGCGCTACTTTAACCCTCAATTTGATGGCTTTTTTCAGCAGCGCTTAGAGCAACTGATTGGCGGCATCTGCCAGAGCCACGGTGCGACCTACACGTTGGAGTATGAGAACCTGTATCCCCCGGTGATTAATGACGAACGGATGGCCAATCTAGTGCGATCGGTGGCCGAAACGGTGATCGAATCCCGCATGGGCGTCGTGCCTCAATGCCAAACAATGGGTGGGGAAGATATGTCCTTTTTCCTTCAGGAAGTGCCCGGTTGCTACTTTTTCCTCGGTTCTGCCAACGCCGACAAAGACCTGGCCTATCCCCATCACCATCCCCGCTTTAACTTCGATGAAACAGCCCTAGGGATGGGGGTAGAAATCTTTGTCCGTTGTGTCGAGCAGTACTGCCGTTGAACCTGGACTGAGACTTCAAGGAGTCGATTGATTGGCATGCGTGTTTGGATGAGTGCAACACGGGTGTTCCGAGTCGTGCCAAGGTTTTAGCGAACCCATGCCAGGTCTAAATCCGGTTTGGGCAGTTGTTCGGATGTTAACCTCCAGCGAATAAATCATTTTGATTTATAGAAGCAACCGAAAATTCTGTATCTAAAGCTGCAAAAAGAGTTGCTTTACGGCAATTGTTAAGATACTCTGACTTTTGTTGTGCATTGATGACCAACTGAGTTTTTCCAGCATGCCTGGGAAGCGATGACTCTGTAGGGCTTTTTGCAGCCTTTGCAGGGATTCAAGTTTTGTTTCGCGTCGTGCAGCGTTGTCAGTCGCGAGTCATTGTGTCGATCGCCCATCCAGTTCTACATTTATTGACACCATGCAGGTTTCAACAAAAGCGAAGCGGTTGAAAAAGTTGGAGATTAAACGAGCGATCGCGATGGGGTATCGACGGCTCAATCGACCACTTTTTCCTCAGGTTGGTAGTACCCAGCATCAGCCTCAGTTTTCGCTGCAACACATGCTTTTCTCCTGGTTAGGTGCGTTTTTAGGAATTACCACATTAGCCTGCCTAACCTCTCAAGATCATCCTTTTATTGCAGCGCCTCTGGGTGCAACAGCCGTTTTAGTGTTTGGTGTGCCAGATAGCCCTTTAGCCCAGCCCCGTAACGTCATTGGGGGAAACTTGATTGCTGCGATCGTCTGTGTAACGTTAGTGCAGGTCTTTGGTACCTCACCCCTGGTGATGGCGATCGCGGTCGCAACAACCATCAAGCTCATGCAATTAACTCGAACCGTGCATCCTCCTGCTGGTGCGGTGGCGCTTCTGGGCGTTTTAACGCATGCCTCCTGGAGTTATGTTGTAACCCCTGTGCTGGCCGGTTCGGTGGTGATCGTGTTTTGTACCGTGCTGTTTAACAATACGGCTCCAGGGCGGACTTATCCTAAGCACTGGTTATAGCAAGTGGCAGCGGGTACAGGGTGTGGGGTGTAGCTTTGACGTGAGCTCAGCCGAACGGGTGTAGGGTGTGGTTGCGCAAATAAAAAAATTGGGGAAGCGTGATTGCCTCCCCGATTTTGGTTTTGATTGTCTGACTGGTCTTTGAGCTTTTGACGCAGTGCTTGGAATTGTTTGCGACGTTGACGTTGACGGGCAGAACCGCCTTTTCCTTTGTCGTTTCTTCCTTCGCGACGGGGAGATTCCCATCGCTTAAGTCGTTGGGCCATTATGATACTCCGGGTTGTGAATATAGAGCAGGCAGGAGTCAGAATCCAGTAGCCAGAATTCAAACGTGTTAGGGCAGCATTCGCGCTAAAGCCACTAAGTTGATCTGGATAGGTGTCTCCCTTCTCAATCTAATTTAACTTAAGCGTGGGGTAATGGCAGCTAACCGTTTTTAGAAGACGATCGCCGCTCGTCTACGAACCTCTTTCTACCGTCGTACTTTAGCCCTAAAAGCAAAAGCCTGGATCCATGCGATCCAGGCTTTTTGTGTAGTGAAACGTGAGGCGATCCCGTTAGTTCACCAGACCACGGAAGATAGAATCAACCGTAGCAAACTCTTTGAGCAGGAAGAAGGCGACCAGCGCTCCGCCTGTTGCACCAATGAAGAAACCACCTGTCAGTTGGCTCCAGCCATCAGCCGTTTGAAGGGCATCGCCAGAGGAATGCTTGTCTTCAAACGTGACCAACCCATAAACAGAAAGACACGCCGTTGCAATGAGGATCAGTGCCAGACCGGAAATCAATCCGCCAAGTGCGGCTGCATCGGAATCACGCAGGGGACCAAGTTTGACCCAGGGGCCAATCAAGAAGTAGCCGTGAGCGAGGCCAATTTCAAGGCCACGGACGATCGGAGCAAGCCCTTTGCGGTAGGCAGGCAGATTACCGATAAACGCTTTGGTAAAACCAGAATCGCTAATGGGTGTAGAGAGATGTCCGGTAAACGGGTCACCTTTCCAGGGTTGAATAAGCTCTGCATTTCTTGGGTCAGACATACTGAACGTGTCCTAACTTATCTAAGGGTTTCTAAGAATAGGATAATTCTACGTCCAGCGTGGGATGCTTCGTTAGGTATGCAGCGATAACCGTTAGAAAAGTTAATAGGAACTGGCAGCTCTTAGCGCTGTCTCTATGCGCCAGTGCTGGACTGCTCTCTGCTTTGAGCCATTTGCTGACGGAAGGTAGTCATCAAAGTTGGTAGGTCAGCTTGCGCGATCGCTTGCTGCTCTCCCGTTGCCAACCACTTCAGTTGAACAGTTTGATTCATGGCTTCAGCATCGCCCAGAATGAAACAGCCAACGGCTCGGCTGCGATCGGCACGCTTGAACTGTTTCCCAAACGCACTGCCACTTAGATCTAGCTCTGCCTTAAAGCCTGCCCCCCGGAGCGTCTGCGCCAGTTTGAGTGCCTGAGCTTCAGCAGCTTCACCTTTAGAGACAATATAAAAGTCAGTGGTGGTCGCTTCAGCGGGTTTTAACTGCTGTAGAAGCCCAATGAGCCGCTCTAGCCCGATCGCCCAGCCGATCGCCAGCGTTTCTGGGCCACCCAGTTCTGTCACTAAACCGTCGTAGCGGCCGCCGCCACCTACCGTTCCAAACTGAACCGACTGAAACTCAAAGGCTGTATGGCTGTAGTAATCGAGACCACGCACCAGCTTTGGATTGATGGTATAAGCGATGCCCAGATCCGTGAGAAGCTGCTGTACTTTCGCAAACCGCTCTTGAGAGGCAGCGCTGAGGCTCTCTCCCAGTAATGGCGCGTCTTGCAGAATGGCTTGTGTTTTAGCCGCTTTGCTGTCGAGAATCCGTAAGGGGTTGCGCGTCAGTCGATCTTGCGAGTCGGGGTCAAGGTCTGCTTTATAGGGGGTGAGGTAATCAACAAGCAGGCTACGGTATTTTGCTCGATCGTCCCGCGTACCGAGCGAGTTTAGCTCCAGCAGTAAATCCTTCAGCCCCACCGCTTGCAAAAAATCAACCGCGATCGCAATGACCTCTGCATCAGCACGGACATCGCCACTACCCAGCAACTCAACGCCCAATTGGTGAAACTGTCGTTGCCGTCCAGTGCCAGGACGCTCGTAGCGAAACATTGGCCCCATATACCAGAGCCGCTGGACTCCCCCTTGGGCATGTAGGCCATGCTCAATAAACGCACGCACAACACCAGCCGTACCTTCAGGACGCAGCGTTAGCGATCTCTCCCCCTTGTCCAGGAAGGTATACATCTCTTTGCCAACCACGTCGGTTGCTTCACCGATCCCTCGTTCAAACAGATCGGTTTGCTCAAAAATAGGCGTACGAATTTCGGTAAACGCCGCTCTCGACAAAATTGACCGGGCTGTTGCCTCCACCTGCTGCCAGTAAGCAATTTCATCCGGCAGGATGTCTCGCGTTCCCCGTTGCGCTTGAATTAACCCCATGTGTTGTCTGTTTTAACGGCTTCCCAGGCTCCATAGCGATCGCTATAGTACGCCAAAATTTGTTGCACTTGCTGACGACGCACTGTATTTGAATCGTCTAACCCTGTGATGCGGAGACTATCAATCTGGCTGAGGCGATAGTCAAACTGCTGCGACTGCTGTGGCAGCAACTCTACAGTCACCCCATCCACCTGTTCTAGATGGGCCGCCACTTCACGGTAGACGGCCAGTGGCAAACCTGGGTAACGGATACGATCGTCCACTTCGTACGCTCCAACCTGCTCTGTGCTCTTAAATCGATTCTGTACTCTTCAAATTTAAAGTAAATGTGTTCCAGCCAGAGCGAACGGTCAGAAGAGAGCCTTATGCTCCCCAGACGGGCTGAACCGCATCTAGCTGTACTTGCTGATCAGGAAACTGCTTCGTTTTCTAAGGGGGGGATGCCAACATTGGGCAGAGAACAGCAGTTAACATCATCCAGACACACCTTGCCCCACTGCAAGGCCCACCGCACCAACGCGACTCGATTATCGGTTTCAGTTTTTGTCAGAATATTGCTGACATGGTTATCAACGGTTCGCTTGCTAATCTCCAGCTTTTCGGCAATTTCTTGGTTGGTTAAGCCAGCAGCTACCAGTTCGATTACCTGAAGTTCTCGGTCTGAAAGAGGACCCTGCACTTGAGATTCGCCAGCAGCCATAGATTCCTCGTCTGTGTATATCTACTCATTAACCCTCATTCTAGGGTAAGTTAGCAAAAATACTCACGAATCAAACTGACGATGCAAAAGCACGATAGTGTCTGGTCTCATAAACCGTGGTGGTGTCAACCCTGGTCTATCTTGCTCACAGGAGGAGTGCTAATTGGTGGCAGTTGGGGGCTAACACGGATGGTCTGGCTGACGGTGCTTGTTGCGGTGCCCGTTGTCACCTGGATGGTCTTTTTTCTGTTGGTTTATCCCCGGTTAATGATGCAAATGGAGGCATCCAATGGGGTCGCCAGCGGTCAGGAGTCAGGTAATCATGCGGCTTCATACGATGCAGGTGTTCAAAGCATCAGAAGAAATCAAGACGTTGACGCGGTTGATTGAAGCGTTAGCCAAGGCAGTTTTGCTGGAAGGGGAGCGATCGGTCGATCGATACGGCGAGTGGGGCTGCTTTCTATGCACGTTCGCCACATTGGCTCCCTGCGTTTAACATAAAGACATCCTTCACAAACGAAGCCGCTAATTTGATCCTGTTTAAGTCATTCAGCTTCACGCAACAGTGCTGTCACCGTGCAACAGTACTGTCACCCTGCAATGGCGCTGTCACAGGGATGGCATGATCACAACGATGGTTTCGCCATAACTGTAGGGAGAACTGCTGTTGAAATTGATTCGGCACAAATTGATTCGGCACAATGAGTTACTCTGTCGTCCGAATGACACCTTGAGATCCATGCCAGGTAATTTGAAGGTGTGGCTTAATGAGTGCAGATAGACCTGGCAAGGATGTTTCATGTATAGCGATACGGTAACGATCTACTGCCCCAATCATCTTTGTCAGGCTCCCAATCCAGAGAGCCATCGGTTCTGCCAGCAATGCCGCACGCTGCTGCCAAAGCGGTATTTATGGGCAATTGGCAAAGGGATCGAAGCAATCCGATCGGGTGAGTTACTGGCCGATCGCTATTTAGTCAAGCACCCCAACATTTTGCTGGACACCCAACCCGGGCGATTGCCGCATGCACCGGAAGACATTTCAGCGGAGATGGAACCATACCTCCGGTTAGCCCCTTATCAACTGCACGTACCGCAGGTGTATGGAGTTGTGGAAGGTTCACCCAAACGCGGTGGCAACATTTTATTGTTGGAGCAAGCCCCGCTCTATACAGAAGGGGTTATGGGAGACACGTCAGCGTCTCTCGAAGGGCAGTTAATGCCAGAACTAATGACAGTTTGGGCGCAGAGTCCTGCCGTACGTCAACTCAACTGGCTGTGGCAAATCGCGCACCTGTGGGAACCGCTTGCCAGCGAGGGAGTCGCTACGACCTTGCTGAAACCAGATCGATTGCGCGTTGAGGGAGCCCTGGTGCGGCTTTTGGCTCTGCAGTCAGATGGTAAGACATCAGCCACGCTGGCAGACTTAGGACAGCTCTGGCAACAATGGCAACCGACGGCTCAGGCAGAAATCGCTGCTTTCTTGGGTGAGCTATGCCAGTTGATGCAAACAGGCCGGGTCAGAAATGCTGAACAATTGGTAGCACTGCTGGATCAGGCGTTGGCGATCGGTAACCAGACGCAATCGCGTCACCTGCACATTGCAACCCTGACTGACCAGGGCCCAAGCCGCCAACGTAATGAAGATGCCTGCTATCCTCCAGGGGGCACTGTATGGGCGGGTGTTGATCCAGGGCAGTCACAGCCGTTGGTGATCGTCTGCGATGGGATTGGTGGTCATGAAGGTGGCAACGTGGCGTCTAACCTGGCGATCGACACCATGCAGCATCAACTTCAGTCGCTACCATTTCAGAAGGGTGCCTTGGAGCCAACAAGCTTAATGCTGAAATTGGAGCAGGCAACCCTTGCCGCTAACGATGTCATCAGCCAACGTAATGACAACGAGCAACGGCAAGAGCGGCAGCGGATGGGGACAACTCTCGTCATGGCACTGGCTCATGCCCATGAGCTGTACCTGACCCATGTGGGGGACAGTCGCATCTACCGGATAACTCGTCTGGGGTGCCATCAGGTAACGCTCGATGATGATCTGGCATCGCGGGAACTCCGGTTAGGCTATGCGCTGTACCGCGAAGCACTGCAACAACCGGGCTCTGGATCGCTCGTACAGGCGCTGGGTATGGGAGCTTCAACGATGCTGCATCCAACGGTGCAGCGCTTTGTACTGGACGAAGACTGTGTGTTTTTGCTGTGTTCCGATGGGCTCAGTGATTACGATCGTGTGGATGAAGTCTGGCAGAGCGAACTCTTACCCCTGTTAGATGGCACGATCGATATTGGAACAGCCTGTCAGCGCTTGCTCACGATCGCCAATACCAAAAACGGGCACGATAATGTCACCATCGGGTTGCTGCACTGTCAGGTTGAGTCGTCATCGCCATTGCCTGCTGCGATTCCGTTACCGGTTGTGTCAGAGGTCTCGCATGTGGATCCCCGCCACTCACCGCGAGCAGCAGATTACGACGAAGTCTCTACCGTGAGAACGGAGGCAAAAACACACATCATACCGACCCGGAAATCATCGGCAAACCTGTTGGGCGCATTGTTAGCTCTATTGGTTGTAGTTGGTCTGGGTGGCGTTCTTGCCTATGTCCTGTTTCCTGGCTTACGGCTATGGCTTGCAACACTGGTTGACGGGCAAACGCCGGTACCTCCCCTTGAAACAACGGTTACCCCCTCTGCATCTTCTCTGCCTGAAAGTCCGCCCCCTCAGATTGAAACGTTGTCAGTCGGTTCACTGCTGCTGGTGGGAAGCAGCCCGATCGAACCCTCATCCTCACCCAGTCAGCCGTTGGTGTTATGGAACCAGCCTGAAGAAGCGACTGAAAAAGAGAAAGGCCGTGTACGCTTAGGCACCATCCCGGCTGGTAGCGTGCTACAGCTTCTGCGCCGACAGTCCGTTCCCGATCGGGGCTACTGGCTCAAGCTTAAGGTCTGCTCAATGCCTGCAACCACATCCGGCACCCCACAAAAATCACCTGCCGCTCCAACGAAAGCATCCGCTTCACCACTCAATGCAACGCTAAAGTCAGGCGAAAGTGGTTGGATTGAGCAAGACACGATCGCTCCCTTGGTCACTCAGAACCTGGGCTTGAAGGCATCGCAACTAGGAGCCTGTGCCCCACCATCGCCCACGACGCCAGCCGCATCACCCGCAAGTCCTTCACCAAAGGCTACGGCAAAACCAGTTGGATAGCTTTTTTTCAAATGCTTTTGGAAGCGGTCAGCTTTTTAGCCTACTGCTACGCAGAAGCAAGCTATAGCCTTCATCCTTCTGCCCTCCGCCTCCTGCCTTCTGCCTTTTATCAAAAACAGTGATACCACCGCTCAGCGCGGTAAACTGGTGAAATTGAAAGCTGTCTGGCGTTAGGTTTGGGAGTTATGGCAACGTTTTTGCTCGAAGTTGGGACAGAGGAACTGCCTGCAAGCTTTGTGGATGAAGCGCTGGAGCAGTGGCGATCGCGCATTCCTCAAACCCTGAAGGAGCGCTACTTAGACCCAGCAACAATCGAGGTTTACGGCACCCCACGACGCTTAGCGGTGCTGCTAAAAGGCTTGCCACTACAGCAACCAGATCAGCAAGAAGAGGTGAAAGGCCCTCCTGCTCAGGCGGCGTTCAAAAATGGTCAGCCGACTAAAGCAGCGGAAGGGTTTGCCCAAAAACAAGGCGTGGCGCTCTCAGATCTGGAAGTGCGCCCAACTGAGAAAGGCGAGTTTGTGTTTGTCCGCAAAACGATCGTGGGGCAACCAACCGCTAATCTACTGCAACAACTCGTGCCTGCCTGGATTGCCGGACTCCAGGGCAAACGGTTTATGACCTGGGGCGATGGTGATTTGCGGTTTTCGCGCCCCATTCGCTGGTTGGTCGCGCTGCTGGATGATGCTGTTTTGCCCATTACTCTCGTGAGCGGGTCAGAAACTTGTACCAGCGATCGCCACTCCTGGGGGCACCGCGTCCTGCATCCAGAACCGATTGCGCTACCCAATGCTGAAGCCTATGTCAGCGCCTTGGAAGCGGCGTTTGTCATAGTTGATCCAGCGTTGCGCCAGGAAAGAATTGCAGCCCAAGTGCAGGCAGCGGCAAGTCAAGTGAACGGCACAGCGGTTGTGTCACCGAGCCTGCTGAGCGAAGTCACGAATCTGGTGGAGTGGCCGACTGCCGTTGTGGGCAAGTTTGAGCCAGCCTTTTTGGAACTGCCGTCTGAGGTCATTGTGACCGAAATGGAAAGTCACCAGCGCTATTTCCCTGCTCTTAAACAAGGCACCACCAGTGAATTGCTGCCCTACTTCATCACCATTTCTAACGGTGATCCCGCCAAAGCAGACATTATTGCGGCTGGGAATGAACGGGTGATTCGTGCGCGCTTATCTGATGGCAAGTTCTTTTTTGATGCCGATCGCGCCGCACCGCTCGAAAGCTATCTGCCCAAGCTAGACACCGTCACCTTCCAAGAAAGATTGGGATCCGTTCGCGCTAAGGTCGATCGCATCTGCACCAACGCGGCTCTCATTGCCGAACAGCTTCAGGTGTCGAACGACAAGGACATCCCACGGGCAGCGCTGCTGTGCAAGGCCGATCTGGTCACCCAAATGGTGGGCGAATTTCCCGAACTGCAAGGCGTAATGGGGCAAAAATACGCGCTTGCCAGTCGTGAAACCCCTGCCGTCGCAACCGCCATTTTTGAGCATTACTTACCCAAGGGTGCGGGAGACAGTCTGCCGCAATCGCTGGCGGGACAAGTGGTTGGTCTGGCCGATCGCTTCGATACGCTCGTCAGCATTTTCGGGCTGGGGTTGCTGCCGACGGGATCCTCTGATCCGTTTGCTTTGCGTCGTGCGGCTACGGCGATCGTCAACATTATCTGGGCAGCAAACCTGCCGTTAGATGTTTACGCGCTGCTAGAACAAACGACCAACCGTTTCACCCAAGCCTTTGCCACCGTTGCCAAGCTCAATCGAGAGACCTTGCTCCAACAGTTGCAAGACTTTATGCTTCAGCGTCTTCGCACCTTGCTTCAGGAAGATCAGCAGGTTGATTACGATCTGGTCCATGCGGTCTTAGGCGAAAACGACCCGGAGTACACCGAACGAGCGTTGAGGAATGTGCTGGACGCGCGCGATCGTGCCCTCTTTCTGCAAGCTCGTCGTGATGATGGCAGTCTGGCAACCATTTACGAAGTGGTGAATCGTGCCTCCCGTCTTGCCGCACAAGGCAATTTAGAAACCCACCAGCTTGACCCGGCGGCTGTTGTTCAACCCAAGCTGTTTCAGAAAGACTCGGAACAGGCATTTTACGACGCCCTCAGCGAGTTACAGCGTTTGATGCAAGGGAAACCTGCGCAAGGTCAATCTCCGTATCAAAAGTTGGTGGATACCCTCAGCCAAATGACCCCTACTCTCAGCCGCTTCTTTGACGGTGCCGAGAGTGTGTTGGTCATGGACCCCGACCCAGCCATTAAACAAAATCGGCTTAACCTGCTGGGCGTCTTGCGAAACCATGCGCGAGTGCTGGCAGACTTTAGCGCGATCGTCAAAAGCGAGCGATTGCAGGACGAGTTGTAGGTGTAGCAACGCTAACGTTTTTGACCGCTTACCTTAATGCTTTCTTTCTTGAAATTCAACGTTTCTCCCTGTAGGGTGACGAAGGAATCGATTGACTGAGAGAAAATCCTTTCTTAATGCAGGCTAGTTTGCTGTCTGACGGTCAAGAAAGAACTGTTTTTGGAGAAAAACTATGGGTTGGTTACAACGAATTTTTGGGAAAGAAAAGCCTGAGGGCGCTCAAGTGAATCCTGCACCTGCACCCGCTCCAGCAGAGGTGCCCGAGGCAGAAAAAACAGCATCAGGCGAAATTGCACCCGAACGGGTTGGTCTCAATGGTGAATACGACCAGAGTGGACTTGCCAAGCGCGTTGCCCTCGCCTTTGACGAAGACTCATCTCTGGACGATGTGGAAACCTTGTGGGTTGCTCAGTTGGGCACAACCGTTGTGTTGAAGGGCAAAGTCCCCAGTCAGGACGTTCTCAACAAGGCGATCGAAATTGCTAGAGGCGTGAGTGGTGCTGCCGATGTGACAACCGCTGAAGTTACGGTCGGCTAGACAGCGTTTGAGCCGAAACAACTAACATTCAATGCGTAGAGGCGATGAGGGAACGGTTGATCAACCGTTCCCTCATCGCCATTTTGCTGTCATTCTCAATTTGCTCAGTGGCTCGCACGTCGCTTTCTGTAACTGAAGATTTATTGTTTGGCGATCGTGTCATGTGATACAAGAAACAGGATAGTTAAAACCTCTGTTCATTCCCTTTCTACGTCCTCTTATCGCACGGCTCTAGCGCTGTCTTTCGCAAGAAAGCTGGCGTTGTGATGCCGGCAACCGTTAATTGTCTTCCAGCAGAACCGTCTTCGATCACAACTGTCTTCCAGCACGGTCATGGCTGGCGACAATGCAAACGGCTCAACCGTCATTCGTTCCTTTAGAAAAGGCTCTATGAACATTCAAATCAAAGCTCGTTCAGTGTCAATTATGTGTGGTTTAGTAGTGGCGATCGCGCTTTCTAGCTGCTCCAAGAAGCCAGACGAAGCAGCAACAGCGCCCTCTCCCGCAATGTCTGCAACGCCCAGTACGCCAGCCGCTTCCCCTTCAATGGCGGCCTCTCCCTCCGCCATGTCCAGCACCGCACCCCAGACTGCGGCAACGCTTTCACCGACCGCAGAAACGCTGGGCGTAAAACCCACCAATGAAACCACCTGCCCCAAAAACGCTCCTGTTAAAGGCAAGGTAACGAAGAAGCGGGGCAATATCTATCACGTTGCTAAAGAACCGGACTTTGCCAAAGTGAAGCCTGAAATCTGCTTCAAGGACACAGCCACGGCTGAAAAGGCTGGTTTCCGCGCTCCTAAACAGTAAGCCTGCTGGTCTAGCGCAGTTAACGTACTAATCTTCTTAGCCAGGGACGATCGTGGGTTGCGATCGTCCCTGTTTGGTTCAGTAAGGGCGTACGTCCGTAAGCCCCTACGAGGATTTGTAAGACGAATTTAGAGAATTGGTATAAATAGAACGCCTGTATTATAAAAAGGAGTTTCAACAGTCGTTGCTGCCAGGATGACCGATGGCAAAATCACGCCAGCTAGAAGAGACGCTTGCCACTCTTAGGCAGATGACCGATCCCACCTCGGATGCTGCACTGGCAACCTTGCGTCAGGTGCTGAAGGGCAAGCAGGGGATCGCGATCGCCCAGGCCAGTCGCATCATTCGCAAAGCTGAACTGCACACGCTGTTCCCTGACCTCGTTGCGGCTTTTGAGCGCTGCCTGATTAAGCCTGAAGCGACTGATCCCGGTTGCCTTGCGAAGACGGCGATCGCAGAGGCACTGTACCATCTGCACTACGGCGAAGAAGCGCTCTTTCTAACCGGCATTCGGCATGTGCAGATGGAGGCTGTCTGGGGTGGCAAAGACGATACGGCCCCGGCTCTGCGAAGCGTTTGTGCCTTGGGTTTGGTGCGGATGAATTATCAATACGTGCTGAGTGAACTTGCCGATTTGCTGGCTGATCCCAAAGCAGAGGCTCGTATTGGCGCTGCACGGGCGATCGCGTATCGGAACCATCCCGATGCTGCACCGTTGCTGCGTTTGCGCGTACAGATTGGGGACGAACCGCAGGTTTTTTCAGAATGCTTACTGGCACTGCTTAAGTTGGCTCCAGCCCAGTCGCTGCCCCTGGTGATTCGGTTTCTTGACCCACCCACCGACCCATCCTTTCCGCATCGGGCCGCCGAAATTGCTGAAGTGACTGCGCTGGCCCTGGGTGAAACACGCTTGTCGGAAGCCTTTGAACCGCTGCAACACTGGTGGAAGCGATCGCGCGATCCCGAACTGCGCAAAACGGGACTACTGGCGATCGCGATGCTGCGGCAGGATGCCCCCCTTGATTTCTTGTTCTCATTGCTTGCTGAAGGGACAAAACAGGACGCAAAAGACGCGATCGTCGCCTTAAGTTTGTACCAACAGGAGGATGCGCTATGGTCTCGTGTCCGCCAAACTATTGGGCAGCGCACTGACAGCAAAACATTCGACTTATAGCGGTTGAATCGAGCCCTGACACTGTCTGTAAAACACGTTGTTTGCGGTTCGCTGACTTGGTTAAACCGTTGTGAAGCAGCACTTCACTCATTTCTACCATTCTGTTTTTGACTCTGGGCTGCACGAATTCTGCAAACTACTTGCGCGATCGCAACGCCCCGCAGTATAGTTTAGTTGTTCGAGAAATCTGAACTATTAAACTACCGAAACTCTGGTAGCTGACAAAGCATGATGCGGCGTGTTGTCGCTGCTAATAAAGCATTCTTTTTGTTCTTGGTTTCGCCATCTCCTGGCTCCTTTCTGTCATTGGACATTGGGCTAACGTGTCGATAACGATTCAGTAATTTTGGAGTAAATGCGCGATGAGTTCTGATCTCAATCTTTTTTCACCCATTCAACTAGGCGCGTATACCCTGCCCAACCGCGTTGTGATGGCACCATTGACTCGTAACCGTGCGGGCAAAGGCAATGTTCCAACCGAGTTAAACGCAACCTACTATGCTCAGCGGGCATCGGCAGGCTTGCTTATCTCGGAAGCAACGCAGGTTACACCTTACGGGCAAGGCTATCCTGCGACTCCGGGGATTCATTCATCAGAACAGGTCGAAGGCTGGAAGCTGGTTACGGATGCTGTTCACGCTCGTGGCGGACGGATCTTTCTGCAACTGTGGCATGTGGGGCGCATTTCCCATCCCTCACTGCAACCGGATGGCGTGTTGCCGGTAGCCCCCAGCGCGATCGCACCCGCAGAAGGTGAAGCTGCGACCTACGAAGGCCCCAAGCCTTACATCACGCCCCGTGCGTTAGAAACCGATGAGCTTCCAGGCATTGTCGAAGCCTATCGTCAGGGTGCGGTAAATGCGTTGGCGGCAGGCTTTGATGGGGTAGAGGTTCACGGTGCGAATGGCTACCTGCTTGATCAGTTTTTGCGCGATGGCACAAACAAGCGCACCGATGCCTATGGTGGCAGCGTGGAAAATCGCGCTCGTTTGCTATTGGAAGTAACCGAAGCGGTTGTGGGGGGTTGGGGAGCCGATCGTGTCGGTGTGCGCCTTTCGCCCAGCAGTACCTTCAACAGCATGACGGATTCTGACCCTAAAGCCACCTTTGGTTATGCAGTCGATGCTCTCAATCGGTTCGGACTGGCCTACCTGCATTTGCTAGAGCCTAGTGAAGCGGACGAACGACATGGCGGCATTCTCATTCCCACGTCCTACTTCCGCCCGATCTTCAAAGGGCTGTTAATGGTGAACTGGGACTACGATCGCGACAAAGCCAACGCGGCGATCGCCAGTGGGGCTGCTGATTTGGTGTCCTTCGGCAAGCTGTTTATTGCCAACCCCGACTTACCAGAGCGCTTTCAGGCAAACGCTTCGCTCAATGAGCCTGATCCCTCAACGTTTTATGGCGGCGACGAGAAGGGCTACGTCGATTACCCTGCGCTTGAACTTCAAGTTAGCTGAGCGGTCGTCGATTTAAAGATCGTGGATTAAATAACAGCGGAAACTCAAGCGTAAGGGTTTAGCATTCGGGCAACTATCTTTGCTATGACCAAAGGCGCACCTACCGAATGCTAAACCCCTACAGATTATCGGTTTTATTTAGTTCTCGCTCCTAAGACAACGCATCGATTGAAACTCATCAGAGTCAGAAGCCAGTATCCAGAATACCTTCTGACTCCTGACTTCTGGCTCCTGACTTCCTCTACTTTTGGAGACGATCGAGCATGGATTTGAAATTAACCGATAAAACGGCGCTAGTCAGCGGCTCTACTGGCGGCATTGGGTTTGCGATCGCTCAATCCCTCGCACAAGAAGGCGCAACAGTTATCATCAATGGTCGCTCAGAAACGCGGGTCAACCAGGCGATCGACAAACTTAAAGCCGTCGCGCCCCACGCCAAGCTGTCAAGTGCAGCGGTGGATTTATCGACCAGTGCGGGTGCCGATCAACTGTTTCAGCAGGTGCCAGCCGTTGATATTTTGATCAACAACCTGGGGGTTTACGAACCAAAAGCATTCGGTGATATCTCTGATCAGGACTGGCTCAACATTTTTGAAGCCAACGTGCTGAGCGGTATTCGCCTGAGCCGTCGCTATCTTCCCGCCATGCTAGAGCGTAACTGGGGGCGCATTATCTTCATCTCTAGCGAATCAGGCGTACAAATTCCGGTCGAGATGATCCACTACGGCATGACCAAAACGGCACAGCTTGCGATCGCCCGTGGCTTGGCAGAAATGACCGTGGGCACAGGCGTAACCGTGAACTCTGTGTTGCCAGGGCCTACTCGCTCGGAAGGGGTTGAGGAGTTTGTCGAAAAAATGGCGGTCGATCGAGGTGTGGATACGGCTCAGGTCGAAAAAGAGTTTTTTGAATCCGTGCGTCCGTCCTCTCTGATCAAACGGTTCGCCACCTCTGAAGAAGTTGCGGCGTTAGTAACCTATGTCTCTAGTCCGCTCTCGTCTGCAACCAATGGTGCGGCACTGCGAGTTGATGGCGGTGTAGTGCGATCGATCCTCTAGCATTCCCTCCCCCTCAGACGTCTTTCTTCCAAACTAAATTCAGTGTCCAGATTGTTTCAGCGCTTCAGCTTACCCCCTGATTCATCAAGGAGCCTTTATGACTGCTACGACCCCAGCATCAAATTTACTCACAGCACCTTTAGACGTGCCCAGCGCGATCGCTCAACGACGTGCCATCAAAAGCTTCAAGCCTGATGCGATCGCACCTGATCTGCTCAAGCGCCTAGTTGAGCTAACCGTTGCGGCTCCAAGTAGCTGGAATCTGCAAGATTGGCGGATTGTTATCGTACAGGACACGGCCCAGAAAACCGCTTTAGCAGAAGCCGCATGGAACCAACAGCAAATTACTCAAGCGCCAGTCACGTTTGTCTTTGCCGCGGATGCGATTGCATGGCAAAAAGATCGGACACCTGTCTATGAGCAGGCGCTTCAAAATGATGCCTGGCCGCTACAAGCTGTGGAGTATTTCAAAGCGCAGGTACCTCAATTTCAAACCGCTTTGGGTGACAAGAATCGTGAGTATGCCATTAAGGATGCCATGATTGCCGCAACCCATTTAATGCTGGCAGCCGAAAGCCTTGGCTTAGCCACTTGCCCTATGAATGGCTGGATGGAAGACAAGGTGAAAGAAGTCATCGGGGCGACGGATGATCCAAATCTCGCGATCGCGCTGCTGGTGCCCGTTGGCTATGCCGAAGAACCTCGCAAAAATCCGGGTCGCCTGCCGTTGAGTGCCAACGTGTTTGTTGATCGCGTTGACAACCCCTATGCCGGTTAATACTCATTCTCTGCAAACAGAGGTTTCCTATGCCTGACACCCATTCTAAGGTTTGGTTCATTACTGGTAGTTCCACTGGCTTTGGTCGCTCGCTCACCGAAGCCGTCCTTAAGCATGGCGATCGTGTCGTCGCAACGGCGCGTAAACCAGAGCAACTAAACAGCTTGATTGATCAATATCCGACGGCTGCCAAGGCAGTGCGTTTGGATGTGACCAATCCCCAAGAGGTGCGCGATGCCATCAAAGCGGCGATCGATGCCTTTGGTCGAATCGATGTCGTCGTCAACAACGCTGGGTTTGGCTCAGTTGGAGCCATTGAAGAGTTGAGCGATGAAGTCATTCGTCGCCAGTTTGAAACCAACGTTTTTGGCGCACTGGATGTCACACGAGCCGTCTTGCCAACTCTCCGGCAGCAGCGCAGCGGTCACATTCTCAACATTTCATCGGTTGGTGGTCTCGTCTCTTATGGGGCGTTTGGCATTTATTGCGCCACCAAATTCGCGCTCGAAGGCATCTCGGAAGCATTGGCAAAGGAAGTGGCTCATCTGGGCATCAAAGTGACGATCGTGGAGCCCGGTGCTTTTCGTACCGAGTTTGGCGGACAGGCTCTATCCTTTGCTGACACGCCCATTGCTGATTACACCGAAAGTATTGGTGGCACCCTCCAATGGATTAAGGACATTGACGGCAAGCAACCGGGTGATCCAGACAAAGCTGCTGCCGCCATGATTCAGGTCGTTGAAAGTGACAACCCTCCGCTTCGCTTGGCGTTAGGAGCCGATGCCGTAGACACGATCGCCGCCAAGCTGGAATCAGTCAAAGCCGAACTCGATGCGTGGAAGCAGGTCAGTCTTGATACTGCGTTTGAAGGTGCAGTCGTTGGGGCGATCGGGGGTTAAGGCAGAAGGCAGAGGGCAGAGGGCAGAAGGCCGTATGAATGAAATGAGAACCTACCGAGGGCAATGCCATTGCGGCCAAGTGCAGTTTGAAGTGACGACCGTGCTTGATCGGGGCGATCGTTGCAATTGTTCGTTCTGCTCTCGCAGGGGTGCCATCATGCATAGCGTTACGGCCGATCGCTTCAAACTGCTTACAGGTGAAGAGTTCCTCACCCTTTACCAATTCCACACCAAAACCGCAAAGCACTATTTTTGTAAGGTTTGTGGCATCTACACCTTTCATCACCCCCGCATCGCGCCCGACAAATACCGCATCAACGTCGCCTGTCTCGAAAACGCTGATCTCACTCATCTAGAAGTCGGCCTCGTCAACGGTGCTGCCTACGACTAACCCGTTTCATCCCTCAAAACTCAAAACTCAAAACTCTTAACTCTTAACTCTCCATCCCCTATCCCCCATCCCCTATGATCGACCTCTACTACTGGACGACTCCAAACGGCCACAAAATTACAATCTTCTTAGAAGAAGTGGGCTTGCCTTATACCGTTATCCCCATCAATATTGGTGCGGGCGATCAGTTCAAACCTGAATTTCTCAAAATCGCGCCGAACAACCGCATCCCGGCGATCGTCGATCACGAACCAGCAACAGGTGGCGAACCCATTTCGCTCTTTGAATCGGGTGCCATTCTGCTCTACCTGGCCGAAAAAACGGGCAAGCTCATCCCTGCCGACCTACATGGACGTGCGGAAGTCCTGCAGTGGTTATTCTGGCAAATGGGTGGGCTGGGACCGATGGCAGGGCAAAACCACCACTTTAGCCAGTATGCGCCTGAGAAGATTCCCTATGCTATTAACCGCTATGTAAATGAAACCGGGCGTTTGTACGCCGTAATGGATAAGCGCTTGAGCGATCGCGAATTTTTGGCTGGCGAGTATTCGATCGCTGATATTGCTTCCTATCCCTGGATTGTGCCCTACGAACGTCAGGGACAATCGCTGGAAAACTTCCCACATTTGAAGCGGTGGTTTGAAGCGATTCAGTCTCGCCCAGCAACCGTCCGTGCCTACGCCAAAGCAGACGAATTTAAAAACCAAGCGATTAGTCCTGACCAATCGCGCGACTTACTCTTTAACCAATCTGCTCAAACCATCCAGCGTTAAGGGCTGTTGACTATTTCAGATAAACAAAAGGCAGCCTGACGAATCATCGTAGTTTCTCAGGCTGCTGTTTGAATACGATCGCGTTAAGCCTCTTCAGCATCAGATAGTAATCTCGGACCATTGAGGATGTTGGTCATATAGTATTGGCGCTCACGTCGTTGCTTCATAACACGCCCAAGGTACTGCACAGGCCGCCCAATCACTTTTTGGAACGGGGATTGGCGCTTCCACTTTTCGTACCCTGCGGCGATCGGGCCTGCCAGAACATTCCGAAAGTATAGAGCAACGTTGTCTTCGGTAAACTCGCTGGCTCGTCGGAAACCATTTTCAACCATTGCTGTATAGAGTGCTGGCTCATCTTGGAGCTTTTTGAGAGCCGCGATCGCCTGCTCCGGCTTTGTGACTTCAAAATAATCCAACTCGGATTGACGCAATGCTTGGTACGCGGGTTCAGGGCTCATAATGGCGGGACAGCCCGCAAACCAGGCGTTAGTCAACTTCAGCGCTGGCTTGAGGGTGCTGTCATATTTGGTGATATTTCGCACAGCAATCACCACATCAGCCGTTGTGTAATTCCGCCAGCCATCAAAGCCTTCGTCCTCCGAACTCAGCATGAGCTTAATGTTCATGGCACTAAGCGCACTTAAAAATTCTGGACTCTTAAAGCCTTCCGCCAAATTGTAGCTATTACCTTTGAAAGTGAGGTTCTCAACCCGGGTACCACGCGATGGATCGCGAGGCTGCAAGTTTGGTTGGGGCCAGTGCGGCATAAAGTGGTGAGTCGAATCGATCACGCAGCGCTGATTCAACACAATCCGTTGCTCACAGATTTCGGGGTGCGGGCGATCGTACTGCACCGTCACCACATAGCTGTTGTATGCGAGATCTGACAGGTGGACATAATCAAATGGCACAATACTAATGCACCCAGGAACGGGCTGAGAGGCGAGTCGTACATTCAACCCCCGCTTCTTCAAATTCAAGAATGTCTGAACAGACCAAATGTCCTCTGAGATCACGCACTGTTGATAAAGGGCGCTGTTAATTGGCTGATCAGGGTTATTGATTAAATCCTGCCACTTTGCATCCTTCGTGATGAAATAAACGGGATAAGGTAGCAAATCTAACGGCTTTTGCTCATCGGTAAAGTAAGGATTCACTGGATGCATAGACTTCAAAGGTGTCATAGGATTAAAGGCTTAGCGATAAGTGTTTGCAGCGTCGTTAGTTAAAAGGCAATTAAAAGGGTCGATAGTAGAAGGATTGTTTATACGAAAGCCGCATTAGGCTCAAGAAGTAGCGTCAGCTAACCAAATAACAAACGCACCTTAGAATGCAGTAGTGTAGCTTTGATTGAAAATAAAGCTGATAGGATGAAATCTAGAAGTACGTGAAGATTCAGCGCTTGATAGCCAAGGAACAAGATAAATGTCAACTTCCTAAGTATCTTGTGTCGATCGAGAAAGTAAAATACTGAGCAAATGTCTTCTCGAAATCTTTAAAGAGTTGATAGCTATAAATGATCGATTGCAAAGGAAAGCGGCTTGCGACTCAATGAAGAACAGATCTGGGTCTAAAAGCCTTAGGTGTAGCTTTCTTCACTCCTGGCTCCTGAATTCTGCTGCCTTTGCAAGCTCTGCCTCAAAATTCTTTTCCGCCCCTAAGCTGGCAATCGAGTCGCTGTGTAGAGTGAAATAGTCACTGTCTGCAAACCATCGGGGTGCTGCTGGCAGGTAACGGTTCCACGTTGTACTTCAATGCGGCGGCAGCAAAGGATAATTTCTGTCGCAAAATCGCGATTACCTGCAGGCGCAAACCGTTGGGCGGTGATGCGGAGATGAATGCGATCGGCTTGATGTTCAGCACCTAAGATTACGACTGAATCGGCATCAGAATACCTTAAGCTTCTTGCGAGAAGATCTGTCAGCACGGCTTCAGTCAGTTCCTGATCAGCAAAGGCTAGGGGTAAGGGAGGTTCAATTTCACAGATGAGCCGTGCGGCGCTCCCGTCTTTGGGCTCGAGGAGGTGGCGGCTTACGGATGCTAAAAGGGTCTCTAGTACTAATGGTTCTAGCTTGACAGCGACCTTGCCAGCTTCCAGCTTTTGCAGCAGCATGGTGTCTGCAATCAAATCGCAGAGGCTATTGACTTCATTCTGAATGCTGTTCAGATGCTCGGAAGTGTCAGGTGCTAATCGGTGCGACTCGACCAATGGCTGCAAATGCGTTTCCAACGTATGGAGCGATCGCCCCACACGTCGCTCAAGTGAAGCAATGACCACTTTCTGGGCTGCCAGATACTTTTTTAGTTGGTCGTTCTCTACCTGCAACTGCTGGAGTGCACTGGGCTGAGTTTGGGCGAGTGTATGCGTTTGGGCCATTGTGTCCAGATAAGTATGGCTACCTACAATGACAGTTATAACTTGCTTTGTTAAGGAATGTAAAAAATTACAGATTTTCAACGGTGCTTTCTTGCCATTTGTCTCCCAGGGCTGCCCGTGCGTTACGGCGTAGCATCCACGGCTTAATGCGTCGTAAAGCGGAGCCTGTAAAACGTTGCTCGTAAACGTCACTGGTCATAGCAGCAAATTCTGGCAACGTTGAGTTGACATTCCAGGGGTGTGGCTGGAAATCTTGCACATCGGTTGCCTTGGCAAACCGTTGATTCCAGGGGCATACGTCTTGGCAAATATCGCAGCCTGCAACCCAACCCTGAAGATGGGGCACGATCGCGTCTGGTAATTGCTCTGCCCGATTCTCGATCGTGTGATACGCGATGCACCGATTCGCATCGACCACATGAGGTTGGGGAATGGCTCCTGTCGGGCAGGCATCGATACAGCGCGTACAGGTACCGCAGTGAGCCGTATGGGGACGATCGGGCGTGAGTGACAGATTGGTTAACACCTCGCCCAGGAAGACCCAGGAGCCATACTCTCGTGTAATGACGTTACCGTTTTTGGCAATCCAGCCAATGCCCGCCCGCTGCGCCCAAACTTTATCCTGAACAGGGCCTGTATCAGCATAGTAGCGAGCTTCTATGGACTCTCCCTGCATGCGCAGCCAGGTTGCCAGTGCTTTCAATTTCTTGTGCAACACCTTGTGGTAATCGCGTCCCCAGCCGTAGCGAGCAATTTTTGCGGTTGTGCGGCTTTCGGGACGAGAAACAGGCGTGTAGTAGTTCAGCGCCACACAAATCACCGATCGAGCATCTGGCATTACTTGCCGAATGTCCTGCCGCTTTGGGTTTTCCATCCAGGTCATATCAGCCTGATACCCATTGCCTAACCACGCACGCAGGCTGGTTGGGTCTGGTGCTTCAGGCTCGATCGCCGCAATCCCAACCTTGTGGAAGCCTAGTTCCAACGCTTTTTGCTTAATCTGGCTGTCGAGAGACATTACGGCTTGTTGCGTGCATTGCACCGAGTCACTGGCTAAGAACCTTTTTGATTGTGCGATCGAAAGCGTCCAGCTACAAATTCCCGCTCTTTAAGATGCTTGGTAGACCGACCGCTGACCCGCTTACGCCACATTCTGAAGCTCGATGCCTGCATCTCTCGCCGCATAAGTGCAATGACCTGCTTTTCCAACAAGCCAAACTGTCGTTCGATCGCCTCAAAGGGTGTACGGTCTTCCCACGCCATTTCGAGAATGCGATCGATGGTTTCGGAATCAAGCTCTGGAAGATTCATTGTAGGAACGCTAAAAGCAGTCGATAGCTCTAGCCTAACGCTAAGATCGCGATCCTAAATTTGATTGGTGAACGTTATTTTGAAGGCGCTTTTGGCGATCAGCTATCAACTACTAGCGGCTTACTGTCTAATGGTTTGACCATGCGATGCAGGCCACCAGAGCGGGTCAGTTGCTCAAACCGCTGGGTCGATTTACTGCATACAACACGATAGCCCAGGCGCTCAAACAACGCTCTAGCAGGTGTGTTGGCGTAAGTTACATCGAGTGCGATCGCGTCGCAATCATGAGCGTATGCTTGTTTTTCAGCCTGGGCAAGTAAGTAAGTTCCCAACCCTTGCTGGCGAAATTCTGGGAGGATACTCAGTCCCAGAATGTAGTAGTCTTGAGCTGAAATATCCTGCTTGATGCGCGTTAGATCTGCTAAATTAACCAAAATTTTGGGTAGTTTGCGAAGTGGCAAGATACGTGCCATTACCTGATGCACTTTTTCGTCAGCTTGACGCTTCAAAGACCCAGGGTAACTGATCATCACGCCCACAGGCTGATCCAATACTTCAACAATTTGCGCATGTTCGTAGCTGAGGGCATGTTGAGGATAGGCAAAAGCTTGACAAAAGATCGCTTCCGATTCCTCAAACGGTGAGGCAAAAATGTAGCTAAATAGGGCTGGACCGGCTGCGAAGAAAAGCGGGGCCGCCCAATCAACATCGTCCGCTATCGCCGGACGTAACGTGATATTTTGTGCGAATGGTTGCAATAGCATGGTTAGCGCTCTATTCGTCACTTAGTATACCGAGGTTGGCACCTTGACGAACCACTGCTGCTGTCATTGGTCATTTAGTTGGGAGGCAACGGCGTGGACGCGTTGCTAAAACGCTGGCGGTATCAAACGAAATGAAGACTCACGTGCTATGGGAGCGATCGCAATCAATATTGTTTTAGTCTAAAGGTTTTTGGGCCGAGCGGAAAGCCTCGGTGCAAACTCCTTGCTACAGCGGGCTGTAAGGCATTTGCGAAATTGAGCAGTGCTATCCTCCAGTCGCGTTCAAAATGGTCGCTTACTCACCTGAGAACCGTGTCACCCCTCTTTGCGCCAAGTCTCTATGCTAAGAGGGGTGACACTTTCACAAGAGAGTGCGTTAATAGAAATGTCAAAAAAAAGACAGCGAATTGATGTTGCTATGCTGCCGAGCTACACCGTGCGAGAAAGCCACAAGGCAAAGCACGTCTCTCTCAAGGTTTCAGTTGCAGGCAGCCTAGAGGTTGTGGTGCCTCAAGGGTACGACCAGACGGCGATTCCTGCGATTTTACAGCGTAAGCAACGCTGGATTAAGCGGGTAACGCAGCAAGTTGAGACACGCCACGCCTTAATTGGGGTGGAACCAGCAGATAAACGGCCTGAGCGGCTTTGTTTGCGAGCGATCGATCAAGATTGGCGAATTGACTATTGCCCCACTCAGATGCCGGGGATTCGGGCGATCGAACAAGGTGATTTGGAGCTCACGCTTTTTGGGCAAACGTTCGATCAGGCTGCCTGTAGCGAGACACTCAAGCAATGGGTGATTGGTAAAGCCCAAAAGCACCTGCTGCCCTGGCTGCAAACCGTGAGTCAGGAGTTGGAGCTACCATTTGAAACAGCGTCTGTACGTGGACAAAAAACGCGCTGGGGCAGTTGTTCTAGTCGTAAGACCATTAGCCTCAACTGTAAACTGCTCTTTCTGCCCAATGAACTGGTGCGCTATGTGCTCATTCACGAGCTATGCCATACCGTGCATCTGAACCATTCGGCGGCGTTCTGGACGTTGGTTGCGCAATGTGAGCCCCAGTATCAGGAACTGGATGCGGCTCTGCGGGATGCTCGTTATCATGTGCCGCTGTGGATGGAAGCGTGATGGGAAGGGGCAGAGGGCAGAAGGCAGAGGGCAGAAGGCAGAAGGTAGAGAGGCTAAGACTTTAGGAGTGGTTGGTTGTCCCTAATCCCGCTTTTTATCCTTTATCATTAAGCCTTTAGCCTTTCCCCTTCGGCCTTTCTTCTATGTCTTTGGCTTCCTGGCGATCGCCGCTTTCCCGTGCTCTGCATCGCAATCGTGCGCTTGTGTATGCCCGCTATTTGCAGCTTGCGACTGTGCGCGTCGATCAGCGTCCTGCAAATCGGACGATCGTGTTTCGGGGGTTTCTCGACGGCAGTAACCAGCTACAGTTTGTGACGGATGCTCGTAGCGCAAAGACCGACCAGATCGATCATTGTGCCTGGGGGGAAGCTTGCTGGTACTTTCCTAAAACGCGTGAGCAGTTCCGTTTGTCTGGGGCGTTGCGTTTAGTGAGAGCCGATGATTCTGATCAAGCGTTACAGAAGGCCAGACAATCTATGTGGCAGTCGTTATCGGACAGCGCCCGAACGCAGTTTGCCTGGGCGCATCCTGGCAAGTCCCAAACGAATAAGGGTGGATTTAACGTCTCTGCGCCGGATGCAGCAACGCCTCTACAGCCTTTCTGCTTGCTGTTGCTTGATCCACACGAGGTAGACCATTTAGAGTTACGTGGCGATCCTCAAAACCGTTGGTTGCATCAACACGATGGTTCAAGTTGGTCTATGCAAGCGATCAATCCTTGAAAGCGTTCTTGCGAGGGTGCTCGTATGGAGTCACCCCAAAGTGGACTGTACTGACAAACGCCCTATCCCTTAAAAACTGCGATCGTGAATGAACGCCTGATTATTTTTACGCGCTACCCGGAACCAGGAAAAGCAAAGACTCGCCTGATCCCCGCCTTGGGCGCTGAGGCTGCCGCAGACACGCATCGCCTCATGACCGAACATACGCTGGCTCAGGTTAAACCCTTGCTAAGAAGTCGTTCGCTGATGGTGGAGGTCTGGTTTGAGGGGGGCGATCGTGACCAGATGGAAGCGTGGCTAGGAGACGGTTTGCGGTATCAATCTCAGCCAGAGGGCGACCTGGGCGATCGCATGCTGCAAGCCTTTCAATCGGCTTTGAAGAACGGGGTGAATGCTGCCGTGATCATCGGCACCGATTGCCCAGAACTAACGGATGCATTGCTGGCCGAGGCGTTTCAAGCGCTCCAGCAAACTGACGTGGTGTTGGGTCCCGCGGCAGATGGCGGTTATTACTTAATCGGCCTACGGCAGGTGATTCCAGATCTGTTTCAAGCCATTACCTGGAGTACCGATCGCGTCTTGCAACAAACCGTGGCGATCGTGGAGAAACTCAACCTTTCGCTCACGTTGCTTCCCATGCTGACCGATGTCGATCGACCCGAAGATCTGCCTGTTTGGGAGCGCGTTAAGGATGCACGACCAGCCGATGGAAAGGGGTTGGATAGCTGAATCCTGGTGCCTTTTCTCTTACTGCATACCCTACACCCCACGCCCTACACCCTACACCCCTTCAACCGTCCCATTCAAGCTCACCCAAAATCGTGTGGATGCCACGATACACAAACGCTAACTCATCATCCGTAATGCAGTAGGGCGGCATCAAATACAGCACATTGCCCAGCGGTCGGAGAAGCAAGCCCTGGGCGATCGCCCGTTTGCGAATCTTCAGCGCTATTTGATTGAGGTAGCCCGGTTGATCGGTGACCAAATCCATCGCGGCGATCGTGCCTGTAACGCGCAGATTGGTCAACCGGGGGTGGTCTGCCAAAGCCGCAAGATGCGCTCTGTGTTTCGCTTCCATCTGCTTAAAGGCGGGTTCGTTTTCAACCATCAACTCCAGCGAGGCTAACCCTGCCGCGCAGCCGAGTGGATTCGCAGCGTAACTGTGCCCGTGATACAGCGTTTTCAAGGCATCATCACTGTAGAAGGCGCTGTAAATGGTTTCGGAACAAACGGTGACCGCCAGCGGCAGAAAACCACCCGTGATGCCCTTCGACAAACAAATGATGTCAGGCTGCACGTTCGCTTTAAGGCAGGCAAACCACTCGCCTGTACGTCCAAAACCCGTCATCACTTCATCAAAAATCAGCAGCGTATTGTGGGCGTGAGCAAGCTGCTGGAGCTGTTGGAGAAACTCCGATCGCCCCATCCGCATGCCGTAAGACCCCTGCACTAGCGGCTCAATAATAATGCCTGCATAGCGATCGCCCCCTTCCACCAGTTGTTTCTCAATAGTGTCGAGAATGGTTTGCTCGGTTGCACTGGTGATCGCCTCATCAGCATGGGTGATCGGATAAGGCACAAATTCAACGTCAAAGAGTAGCGGCGCAAAGGCATGGGAAAAGAGCGATCGTGCCCCCACTGCCATTGCCCCAAAGGTGTCACCGTGATAAGCCCCCTCAAACGCAAGAAAGGACGATCGGGACTGTCCCTGATTCGCCCAATACTGATACGCCATCTTCAGCGCCACTTCCACCGCCGTCGAACCGTTGTCGGAATAAAACACGCGGGTGAGATTGGCAGGCAGTCGGCGTACCAAGCCCTCCGCCAGTTGCTCGGCGGGATCGTGCGTGAAACCTGCAAAAATGACGTGCTCTAGCTGGGATGCCTGTCGATAGAGTGCCTCCGCGATTTTGGGGTGACTGTGACCATGCAGATTCACCCACCAGCTCGAAATACAGTCGAGAATGCGTTCTCCGGTTTCTAGCTCTAGCCAAACGCCCTGAGCAGCTTTTACTTTGAGCGGTTCCGGTGCGGTTTTTGCCTGCGTGTAAGGATACCAAAGGTTGGGATGCATGGTGGAATGCCCGATCGACGACTGCTAGTGTAGTGCGAAACTAAGGCTACTGGAGCCGCCAAGCTTGCTTATGCCCACGATCGTTGGATTGGGTACGCATCAAACTGTTCATCGCGACTAATCAGCGTCAAGTTATGAGTGATTGCTTGGGCGATAAGCATGCGATCGAACGGATCACGATGATGCAAGGGTAAATTGAGGTACTGTTCAAGCTCGGCAAAAACAAGCGGCAGAATTTCAATCTCAAGCGGATTAAGCAGATCTTGCAAATCGTAAAACGAGTCGTTCAGCCTCAGCTTTCCTACGTTGATTTTGATCGCAATCTCCCAAAGGCTAACGATGCTGACAAAGGTAGTATCAGCATTCTCGATGCGTTCTCGCGCAACTGGTGGTAGTTGAGGGTCATCGTCAAGGAACTACAACAAGGTATGAGTATCTAGCAGCATCGACCTTTACATCAATGGCACTGAAATAAAGGGGTAGAAAAAAGCTGCAAGGCTTGATATGTATACATCATCGCCTTGCAAGCCAATCAAATCTGCCTCTACTATGTCGAATCGAGCCGAAATTCTCAAGCAACAATTTACACACAGTCTGGGTCTACCGTGGCAGGAACTCCTGCCAACGTCCCTGCTCGAAGGGATTTTGAAGGAAGAAAAAGTGTCCTATCGCAACTGTGTCTACACCCCAATTGTGACGTTGTGGGCAATGGTGTCGCAGGTTTTTGACCCGGATAAAAGTCTCAGTCAGGCCGTCAAGCGCATCATCAGTTGGTTGGCTGCCGCAGGTGCTGAGTGCCCCTCGCCGGACACCGGAGCCTATAGCAAAGCGCGTCAACGGCTACCTGAGGGAGTCTTGCAACGCTTAGTCCCATTAATTGCCGAATCCTTAGAGCAGCAAGTCCCCTTGACAGAGCAATGGTGTGGGCGACGAGTGCGGGTCTGTGACGGTACCACGGTACTGATGAGTGACACTATCGCCAATCAAGCCCACTATCCCCAACATCGCAATCAAAAACCAGGCTGTGGCTTCCCCATTGCCAAACTAGTCGTGATCTTCTCACGGCTGACCGGAGCAGTAGTTGCCGCTTGTATTGCACCCTTTGATTGGAGCGAAATTGTCATGAGTCGCTTACTCTATGAGGCTTTAGAGCCAGAAGATGTGGTGTTAGCTGACCAAGCCTACGGCAGTTATGTGGATTTAGCCTTGGTGCAACAGCAGGGTGCCGATGGCGTGTTTCGCAAGCACCATGCCCGCCGCACCGATTTCCGTCAGGGCAAAAAGTTGGGTATTGGCGACCACCAAGTCGTCTGGCAGAAACCCACGCAATGTCCCAAGCACATGAGCCAGTCAGAGTTCGCCACTTTACCTTCGACTCTAGTGGTGCGCGAAGTTTGCTTACGCTTGGTGCGGCGGGGTTTTCGTGACCAGACGATCATCGTGGTCACGACCCTACTCGATGCCAAACGCTACAGTGCTGGGCAGTTGACTCAGTTGTATGGACGGCGCTGGCAGGCGGCAGAAGTGAATTTGCGGCACCTCAAAACGACCTTAAAAATGGAGTTGTTAACGGCAAAAACGCCTGAAATGGTGCGAAAAGAAATCTGGACTCACTTGTTCGCCTACACGTGATTGCGAATCCTGATGTGGCGCCCGGCAACCAACTCAGACCACACACCATTGCAACTCTCTTTTCAAGGCGCGAGACAGCAATTGCATGCGATGGTTTCGCTACTGGCAACGACAACAAACGCTGCGCGTAAGCGACTCTATCAAGTTCTGTTAGAACACCTTGCAACTGACCCGCTCCCGGTTCGACCTCACCGCTTTGAACCGAGAGTGGTCAAACGTAGACCCAAACCATTCCCACGAATGCAGCAACCACGTTCTGTCTTGAAAGCTAAACTGGCTGCCTGATTGAGCTTATTTCAGTGCCATTGACCTTTACATATAGTCTTTGAAGTCTTCTAAAGGTTCATCAAAGTCATCTGACATCCAAATTTTTCCTTTAAGAGCACCCGCTTGGCGCTTCTTTTTGGATGGCTCTGATTCGATTGCCGCTTGAGGATACTTCTGCGCCAAAAATTCGGCGTAATGAAGCACTTCTTGCTGTAACGATTCCGGTAGTTTATGCAGCGCTTCTAATAAATCTGGTTGGATCATGGCTCTTCCCCTTCAACGCATCAAGATTATCGCCGATCGCCCCTCTTCTCCAGCGTAAGTCAGCGTGACACGATCGCACGAGTCTCTCAGCAACTGAATTTCCCACACCCTACACCCCATACCCTACACCCCATACCCCTCTAAGGTAGACTGCAACAACGTCACCATCTGCTGCGCCTGTGCATGGTTGGGGAAGAGAGTGAGGAAGTCTTGTAGGTCGTCAATTCCCATGCGAAGCCATTCAGCAGGAGCGGTCAGGGATTGGTGATAGAGCGCATCGGCGGTCTCTGTGTGGTCAGCCGCGAGATGATAAAGGGCAAGGTTGAAGGTGTTTTGCCAGTCGGTAGGGGACTGCTCGTACTTGGTTTGGGCAAGCTGAATGGCAGTAGCAAGATCGGTTTGGACTGGTTGCAACTGGTTGAGTTTCAGATACGCGAGCGCACGAATATACGGGAACCAATCGTCCTTAGGGTCTGGAGAGCTTGCTTGTGTCAGGGCTTGTAACGCTGTATCTGGTTGCCCGTTCAATAAGTAAGCTGCTCTGCGTCCTCTAAGGTTCCAGCTTGAATCAGAACCAAATTCAATTGCGGGATTAAAGTCTCGAATTGTATATTGCTTGGATTCTCTGTTGGTATGCCCATAATTAACGTTCGCCCACCAAGCTTTATTAGCAATAAGATCACAATTAAGCTTTTCGTCACGCGTTACCAAGCGATGTATTTCGTCACGAATGACAATTACCCAATCTTTACTAGCATCAATCTCAATCGCACGCTTGAGATCAGTAAGTGCATCCTCATAGCGCATCATTAAGCGGTAGGTCATACCACGACTGGCAATAGCGCATGGATCATTAGCATCAATTTCAACTGCATGCTTGAACTCAGTCAGTGCATCCTCATAACGCGTCGTTAATAGGTAGGTTAGACCGCGCAAAGTGATACCCCATACCGAATTAGCATCAAGTGAAATGACACGGTTGAAGTCAGCGAGTGCATCCTCATAACGCATCATTAAAAGATAGGTTGCACCACGATAAGACATTGCCCATTTATTATCAGCATCAATTTCAATTGCATGCTTAAAGTCAGCCAATGCGTCCTCGTAACGTCTTGCTAAGCGATAGGCTCTGCCTCGATCTAGCCAATATTTTGCTTCTTTAGGTGCGAGACTTATTGCTTCTGTCAGGTCTTGGAGTGATTGCTCGTATTGCTCCACTTGCAAATAAATTGATCCACGCCAATTCAGTGCAACTGGTCGCCACACTTTCCCTAGCTGAGGAACCTTCAGAACGGCAGAGAACAGGTCTATCGCAACACGATAGTTATCGTCCTGATAGGCTTGCAGTCCATTTCGTAGGCGCTCTCCCCACCCCTTCAATGCTGCACATGCTGTGACCTCTCCTGCAGTCACCATCACGTTTGCCCATTCTTGCGCTAATTGCTGTGACTGCTTTAACGCTGCCAGCCAACCATTCAACGCCATGCCAAGCTGCCCTTGTGGTGCCGCGCACAGGCTGTGATACAGCCACTCCAACGTATACTTTTGCCAGATTTCGTCTTTCCATTGCTCTTTTGGTGCCGCCCACCATTGGTTTGCCTCGGATGAGGCTGAAGCGGCTGGCGTCGCCTGATCATGGTCTAGCGTCTGCTCAATGTCATCTAGCTGAGTGGTCAACTGAGCCAGTTGCGTTTCTTCAGCATCAATGTCGTGCTGCAACTTAAACTTGGTCGCTGTATCCGTTGCAATCGCGAGATCATGCCGTAGCTGTTTCAGCTTCTCCGTTTTTAGATCCCAGTCTGCTTGCAGTCCTGCTTGCTGAGTAGTCAGACGTTGGCGTTGCGCGTCGGTCAGGCGCTCTGCTGCTACTGGTTGGCTCGTTGCCGCTGCGTCTGTTGCCAGTCCTGATTGCTGCCGCAACTGGTCATAGTAGGTCGCTAACTTGCCATGCAGGTCTGCCCACTCCTGCGTTGATAGCTTGCGCTGATACCGTAACATCTGCTCTCGCACGACGCTGTGATATTGCCAGCCTTCGGGATGCTCGATCACAAAGGAACGGCTTTTTAACCAATCAAACAGTGTCCTTTTGTTTGTTTCTGCCTCCAGTTGCGCTAACACATCCTGGTTCAGCACGCGCGGGAGAGCAGCTTTCATCGCAATTTGTCGTTTTGCGGAGTCAGTCTCCCACTTCAAAAACCGTTCCACGGCATCTTCACAAGGGTCTGTAATCGCATCGGGACTGTTGGGAGCCGCCTGCGCCATCATGCCAATCAGCAACGGGAGTCCACCCGACGACAACCGCCAGATTTCTTGAATCACGGCTTCATGAGTAATGCCTTTGCTCGTAAGGTACTGCTGCGCTTCCTCTTCAGTGAATGGCTCCAGTTCTGATCGCACCATCCAGTCTTCCAAGGCATCCCAGTCGTTGCGGTTCAACGGGTCGCGCCCTGCAATCGCCAGCAAAAAATTAGCGGATAGATCGCCGTACCGCCCATCCAGCAGCGATCGCACCCAATCATCCAGAAAGGTTCCCGTTTGCTCGTAGGTATCCAGCAGCAAGACCACCGTTTGCTTGTCGGCAAGGCGGTTAAAGTCTGCCAAAAACAGCGGCGTTAAGACCTCGATCGGTTCGTTTACAAGCTGCACGTCGTCTTTATTCGTCAGCTTGCGGGCAACAAACGCGGCAAACTCCCCCGTTTTATCCGCCATTGCGTTGGTATCCACAAAGTCCAGCACTGCGCCACTACCGGGGATAGACTTTGCTGCACCCAGACTGGCTTTTGCGACTACGCGACCCAACCCTGCCACAAAGCCCTGCGGTGCGTCTGGATCGGTTTCCAATTCCTGTCGCTTTTGTCGATACACTCTGTACCGTTCACGCAACGCGTCAAATTTGTGTCCCTGCTTTTCTAAATCCGCCGCCAGTCGATCAAGCACTTCTGGCACATTGTCCACCCGGTTACTCTCTGCGCCTTCATCCACATAGGCAACGGCTTGCTTCGCCTCTTCCGCAATCTTACGAAACTGCTTCAACAGCGTCGTTTTACCAATGCCACCCTGCCCAGAGAGGTTAAAAATAAACTGGTTGCGCTCTGCACAGGGCGTGTTAAGGGCACTGCGAAAGGCTTGAAGCTGTGCGTCCCGACCGATGAATGAGGTTTGGTTGGGGCGATCGCGCCGTTGTTTAAAGGTCGGGTGACGATGGTTTAGCGACATAGCAACGCAGAGCGCAGGAGACTGGTTATTCTTCTTTCATCAGTATGTCCTGTGATTTCCGTTCTGCCCAACCCATTGTTTGGCTGCAACTTCAGCATAGGGGCACTATACGGTCAGCGACATGAATCTTTTAAGCAATGACATCAATCTGTGATGAGACGCGATCACCAGCGATACCAATGCGACCCTATCGATCTCAACTGTAAGTCCATCGATCTCGAATGTTAGCCTATCGATCTCAATGCGATTGCGATCGATTTCAAATGCATTTGCTTACATTGTCAATGTCACCGCATCGATCTCAAATCGATCGCCTCACATTTCGATTGCAGCCCTAATCATTCCTTCTGTAAGCGTTAACTGTTGTGTTGCACAGGGCACACTACAGCCATCACCGCTTACATAGGAGTCCATCATGCCACCCCAAGACACCAGTCGTCGCCTTTCCCCTCAAGTGCTGAGTCAGGACACCGATGCGCTCAATGGCTTCAACACGATCGAAGGCTACAGCACCAAACGCAAAGAAGCCACCCCGGAAGCGCTCCAGCAGGCGTATCAAGAGATGCTGGCAAAGCAGCAAAGCGAAACGGAAAAACAAGCGCTATTCCGTGCGGCGTCTGATGCAGCCCGATGGGCAGAATGGGAATTTCACAACGCAGTTCTGACGATGAAAGAAGTCGTGCGGGGACAGTTCGGGGTCGATAGCAACGAAGCGCAAGCCATTGGTTTGAAGAAAAAATCTGAGCGCAAACGTCCGACTCGCGCCAAAGGTGCTGCCGTTAGTTAACACGTGGAAGGAAGGACGGTGTGTTACGATTCCCACCCTCAATAGAATCAGTCACTTGCAGCAAGAAATCCACCAACGGTCTAAACTATCACCTGCCCAAATGCACTCAACTCGATCAACCAACCGTGCCATTCCGTGGATTCGTCTCCTAATCGGCACACTAACTTAGGGCTTGCTGAAAAAGTATTTCACGAGCCTTGAGAAGGTTGACGGTTAAATCTTGGGATTTGCGAGAACTTAAGTAGCAGCTAGGGCGAATTGAGGATCGCACCATTGCGGCTGCCATCGGTTGAACTGGAACCCTTCCTGAGGGAGAACAACCGCAAAAAAGACGCAAAGCAGTTGCCGGAGCAACGGCTCCAGATTCATGACCAGAAAGGTCATGGCAATCGCGGTTTCTGCGGTTGGAGCAAGCTTTGCCATGACGCGCGCTAAACTAAAGCGGCGCTTGCTCACGCCAAACTTGCCCTCCACCTGGTTGCGAATTGCTGCCTCTGCCTGAGCTTGCTTTTGTAGTTGAGGTTGTTCGCTTTGTTTCGGTCTGCCTAACGGTTTCCCACTCAAACGAATGCCTCGCGCTCGGCAGTACTTGTGATTGGCACGGGTGCGATAGATTTGGTCAGCAGGAACCGAGGCAGGATAATGACCAAAGCGATGTTTGAATTGCTCAATCTGTCCTGGCAAATCCGTCGATTCATTGAAGTTGTTCCAGTCGAGATGGTCTAAAAACACATACCCCTCGACACAACTAAGGGCGATCTTGGCACCGAACTCCACAGGCGTTCCAGCTTTGCCTCGCACAAGCGGTCGCACATGCGGTTGAGCGAGACTGACAAGGCGATCTTCAATGCGCTGTTGACGCTGCTGCTACATCCACTGCTGCTGGCGAACCAACTCGCTGCTGACGAGTAACTTACGGTACAGTTGCGGGTCGAGTTGTGCGAAAGAGGCACCTGCTGCAATGAGGTGGTCAATGTGAGACAAATTCCGCCTGAGGTAGCGCAATTGTTGCCCAATGGCCTTGCGCCGTGCTTGACGGTTCACCTGACGTTGCTTGGCAATGTGCAAATACGGCTGACGGGCTTTGTGGCGATAGGTGCGCGGCTTTGGGACAGTAGATTCCCGCACTTGCTCGTAAAGCCGATCGATGATGTGCTCGGTGTGTTCCCGTGCCTGGTTGAGCAGACTTAAATCGGTAGGATAGCGAATATCCGCAGGCGTGCAACTGGCATCAACCATTAGTTGTCCGGCATTGGCAGCAGAGGGCGGTTCATCGTCATCGTTGCCCTCGCCCATCGAGTCTGCTGCTGCTGCTGTCGTCTCCTGTTTCGGTGGGCGATGCTCGCCACTCTGCTTCACGATGGTTTCATTGATTTGCCCAATCAACTCCCGATTCAATCGCTTGCGAAAATGCACGAGCAGGGAGGCTTCAAACGGGGCTGTGTCGCTGTACTCGGAGAGCCCCAAAAAGTACTGCAAATACGGATTCTCCCGAATCTGTTCAACGGTTTCAGCCTCTGAGGTGCCCAACCGTTCTTTGATAATCAGTGCCCCAAGTGCCATCCGAAATGGCTTTGCAGGTGCACCCATGTCCTCGCTCAACGGCTCGGCATATTGGGCTTCAAACTCCTCCCACGGAATCAACTCTGCCAGTTTCACCCAGTGGTTCTGACCTGACAACTTGCCTCCAAAGGGCAAGTAGAAGTTTTCAAACGACAGTTGACCAGGGGTAGAACGGCGGTACATTGGCAGACAAGTGCAAGGTTTTTGAGGGGTTTGATGCTTTTTCCCTGCACTTTAGCAAACCTGATCCCACTTGAAAACTAGATATAATCGCTCTTTCATGCTTTTTCAGCAAGCCCTAAATAGACAGAAAAAATCTGTCCTCATCGTTGTAGATTCAGCACATCAATAGAACTTTTCTACGTAACGGACTTTGGCTAAAAAGGTACGTCATCATCTTCATCTGGTTCGTAGTCTGTTTCTGGCAAGGCTTCTGCTGCTTTCTGTTTGAGGCTGGCTGTGTCGAGTTCGGTGAGTTTGGGGGCTTCTGCTACGGTGTCGCTGTCGCCCATATCCACGACTCTGCCGCCAAAAAAGTCAGCCAGTTGTTTTGCTGCGCGGGTGACATCGTCTTCTTGTTGCCACTGATTAGAGGCAAGATACTCGACGGCTTCTGCCGTGTGGTTGGAGGATGATTGATTCGGTGTCGATGGCCCGTGAGCGTTCGTGCGAGGGTGTGCATCGTTGGGAACGGGCGCGATCGCAGGTTCAGCCCGTAAGTTTTGGGGTGCATCAAAAGTAGGCGGATGATTTGGGCGATCGTTGAACTCGGCTTCCGATGAGGATGGGCGATCGATCGTAGTTTGGTGTGGGGGCGTTTGAGTGGCTTGAGGGGTTAGCTCTGCTACCTGAAGGGCAACTTTTATTTTTGCCTTAAACGCTTTGGTACTCGCTTTCTCAAGCTGTGGAATCATACCCGTAATCATTTTCAGCATGCTTTGAGACTTCACACCCACCAGAATTTCGTGGTCATTCTGGCTGAGTAAGTGGCAGTTCACACTGAGCATGGCGCGGGTGCCCTTCAAGTCGATGTGGCTCAAAATTTCCTGCCAGGTTTGGCTGAGATCGCTGCTGGCATGACTGACTGGTTGGTTAAAGTCATTGGATTCAGCTACGACTGGTTCCCCAGATCGATCGACTGGCTTTGCGATCGCCTCTGGTTGCTCTACAGAACTTGTTGGCGCGATCGCCTCCATTTTGGGCGGTTCTTCCGATTGACTAGAAGAACTCGCGACCGCACCAGTCACCCTTGCTAAGTTGACTTCTGGCTTCTGGCTTCTGACTTCTGGCTCCCGTCGGTTGACGCTCTGGGAAACCTGGCTTTTAACTCCCGACTCCCGACTCCCGACTCCCGACTCCCGACTCCCGATCGCCGATGGCAACAATCCCATCAACGTCACCTCTAACCAGAGCCGCGGTTGCGTTGTACTCTTAATCTGGTCTTCACTGGGGCGAAGTTGCTGTTGTCCTGCCAGAATCGTTTGCAAATCGAGGGTTTGGGCAAAGTCACAGAGCGTTGCCCATGTGGGAGCAGTCAACGCCACCAGATCGTTTCGGGTCGGTGCCGTCTTGGCGATGAGCAAATCCCGGTAGAAGCTGGCGAGATTTTGTAGCACGATCAGCGGTTCGCGCCCCCGATCCATCAGTCGTCGAACGCTATCGAGGAGGGTTTCGGGGTTGTCTTGTGCGATCGACTCCAGTAAAGCCATCAAATCGCGTTCTGGAACCGATCCCACCAGATCCCACACTTTATCAACCGAGACTTCACCAGCCAATAGGCTTAGCTGATCGAGCAGGCTTTCGGCATCGCGCATCCCCCCTTGAGAGATTTGAGCAATCAGGGTGATGGCATCATCGGTAATGTCGATCGACTCCTGGGTGGCGATCGAGCGAAGATGCTTGACGCTGGCTTCCAGGGGAATGCGCCGAAAGTCAAACCGCTGACAGCGCGAAATAATCGTAGGCAGTACCCGTTGGGGATCAGTCGTTGCCAGGACAAAGACCACGCGATCGGGCGGTTCTTCCAAAGTCTTTAACAGTGCATTAAATGCAGCGGTTGAAAGCATGTGACATTCATCCACCACATACACTTTGTAGCGACACTGAACGGGTGCAAACTGCGATCGCTCAATCAATTCACGGATATTGTCAACGCCTGTATTGCTAGCCGCGTCGATTTCAATGACATCTAACGCAGAGCCTTTCGCGATCGATTGACACACTTCGCACACACCGCAGGGCTGAGCCGTTGGCACATCAGACTTCAAGCAATTCAGCGACTTTGCCAGAATGCGGGCGCTGGAGGTCTTGCCCGTACCGCGTGCACCCGTAAACAGGTAGGCAGGCGCGATTCGTTGCTGCTGGAGTGCGTTCGTCAGTGTGGTCGCGATCGCCTCTTGCCCAACCAGATCGCTAAAGCTTTGTGGACGATATTTATGATGAAGCGGTTGATAGGTCATCGATCGATAGCAAATCCTTACTCTCTAGCGTAAGCCACGGTTGATGCGAACGTATGAACTATTTTCACTCAAACCAGACCGCCAGAGTCTTAAAGCACTCGACGGCCTCACTTAACTGATCGCTTCAAGCGGTTGTGGTGCGTCTTGCGATCGCTCATCCCGGTCTGATCGTAAGACTTCATCATAGATGTGTTCCAGGCGCACAGGTTGGCGCGCGATCGACTCCAGCGGAATGCCATCAAAGCGATCAATAATAGCCTTCATTTCCAGCGCTTCGGGAAGCCAAAACGCAAGGTCATCGCCATAGCGACGGTAGGGAAAGCCGAGCGTCTCTGCACGGGCGATTGCTTCCGCTTCAGCGTTCGTGCGTACGATGACAATCTCTTGAGCCGTAATGCACTGACGCAATTCTGCCAGACTCCCTTCTGCCAGCAAGGATCCCTGCTTGAGAATGCCCAGGCGATCGCACAGCCGCTCGGCTTCATCCAGCAGGTGCGTCGTGAGCAGGATCGTCATCCCCTGACTTTGCAACTGTCGAATCAACCGCCAGAGATCAATACGCGCTTCGAGATCTAACCCCGTAGTCGGCTCATCCAAAATCAGGAGTTTGGGATGATGCACCAGCGCGATTGCCAGACTCAGGCGACGTCTCATGCCGCCACTTAGCGTTTCGGCAGGACTGTTTGCGCGGGCTAACAAGCCGACTGCATCCAGGCAGGCAGGGATCTGTTCTTTTCGCTCCCGACGCGATCGACCGTAGAGTTGGGCAAAAAAATCGAGATTTTCAGCACAGGTCAGGCTAGCGTACTGCAAGTTTTCTTGCGGCACGAGACCAATGAGCGGCTTTGTTGCTTCCGAAAGGGGCTGTCCTGCAAGCGTCACCTGGCCTCGATCGGCCGTTAGTAAGCTGCAAAGAATGCGAATGGTGGTCGTTTTGCCCGCGCCGTTGGGGCCCAGCAAGCCGTAGATTTCACCGGGGGCAAGGCTCAGGTTCAGGTTTTGTAAAACAGTGCGATCGCCGTAGGACTTGTAAAGGTTTTGAATATGCAGCATCAAGACTACGATCTCCTCTCACTGTTGAGCATTTGACGGTATGCAACCCAGCCAGCCAGCACGACCAGCACTGTAAAACCGACCAAAAACAAGAGATGCGGCCCAACATCAGCCATGCTGACCGTCTCTACAGATGCGGCTGCCAGTGCCTCAATCATGTGATAGATCGGGTTGTAGCGGGCGATATTGCGCAGGGCTTCGGGGAAAAAATTGATCGGAATAAAGGCTCCACTCAGCAGCAGCAACGGCACACCTAACGCGGCGATCAACGCGTTCACATCTTCCGTGCGACGAGCCAGTTTTGCACCAATGAAAAAGCCCGTGCCAACGTACGCCATCATGCTCAACCCAATGATCAGTACACTCAAGGGCAGCGACCCCTTAAATTCAGCGCCTGTGAATGATGCGATCGCGTAAACCAGCAGCGTTTGCCCAACCCCGATCGCCCCATACGCTAGAAAGATGCCCAGGAAGTAAGCCATGCCTCGCAGCGGCGAAATCAGAAGTTGTTTCAACGTTCGCTGCTCCCGCTCCGCCACGATCGTCGCAATGCTACCACCCAGGCAGCTAAAAAACAGCGCCGTTCCTACCAAGCAAGGGGGTACAGATTGGGCAAAGGCAGCCCCTTTCGAAAGTTGTCCCCGCTCCGTCAAAATCAGGCCATTCACAATCAAAATCGAGGCTGGAAAAACCGTCCAGCAGACTAGACTAACCTTGCGTCGCCACAGTTCCAGCAAAATGCGCTGGGCGATCGCAAGCGTTCCTAAACAGTCGCGCCTGAATTGATGAGGGATGGATGATTGCATGGGATAGGGGATGGGGGAAGGGGAAGGATGAAGGCAGGAGGCAGAGGGCAGAAGGATGAAGGCTAAAGGACTCAAAACTCAAAACTCAAAACTCAAAACTCAAAACTTCCCCACCGCTGTTCATTTGGTTGATTGTGAGCGCACAATCGCAGGCAATCGCCACCACGGCACATTGGGATGCTCATGGTGTTCGTTGTGGTAGCCAAAATGGTAGCAGGTTAAAAAAGACCACAGAACTGGACGGTAGATGCTATTGGCGCGTGCCGCATTTTGATATCCCGTTGCGGGTTCACGGTGCGCTAAAAACGTGCCGAAATAGAATAATTGCAATGAACTCAAAAGCGCTGGCACTGCCCAAAACATGACTAAGTTTAACTCCGAAACTGCCAGCACTCGATGCATAAAATGATACGCTACCGTGATACCAATGCACTGATACCACCCCCAATAGCGCACCATGAAACGGACGTACCAGAACAGCCCATGCGTGTGTTTGCCATTGTGATAATCCGGATCACGATCGCTCGCTGGATATTGATGATGCTGCCAATGAGCGGTGCGTAATTTGTAGTACGGCAAAAACCCGTAAAGCAACAGCGCTAAAAAGCCGATCGCGTGATTGAGCTTCAGGTGTTTGGGGACGACACACTCATGCATGGCATCATGCGCCGTGATAAACAGCCCTGTGTAGAGAAACGTCTGAACCAGGATTGCCAGTGCCATCCAACCGACGAACAACGGATGGTCTAGTCTGAGCAAACTCACCAAGCTGATGAGCCATAGACCAATGAGGCAAATCGCGATCGCGAATCCTTGATACGTCCGGTTTCCTGTAAACCTAAATGACGTTGATTGTTCAGATGGGTGCCCATTATCGTCAAGCCATGTCAAGCCTGATTCTACGTGAATGCTTCTTTCTGTATCGAGCACGATGCCGCTTCCATAACTAAAATTGCGTCTCAATCCCTTGATTGCAGGGACAACCCTTTAAGCAAGCAAGTGCTATTGCGATTAGCTGCCCACAACGAACAGCCAACCGCACCTGCTTCTGCTTTCCTGTTCTTGCCACAGTTGGCAATGGGTGTGTGGAACGATTACAACATGGGCTTGACAACCCATGGCAGACTAAGCCAACAGCGTTTCTGAAAAGCAGGATGCGTTGAAACAGCCGTTCAATGATCCAGTACCCTTTTCAGGTTGAGCCTTTTTGTATTTGAGCGTTTCAGCCGGAAACTGAACACTCCTATGCCAGTGAGAATGACCAAGCCACAAATGAGACGATTCTTTACGCGATCGTCTGTATGTTAACCTGAATAGCCCACGACTGAACGTGACTAAACGCATGACTTATGGCTGATTACTCAAAAATCCAGGCAATTTATACCGATGGTGCGTGTTCAGGCAATCCTGGCCCCGGTGGATGGGGAACCGTTGTCTACTTTGCGGATGGCTCGGTGCACGAAATGGGTGGAGCCAAAGCACACACAACCAATAACCAGATGGAAATGCAGGCGGCGATCGCAGCGCTCCAGTTTTTAAAGGATGCTGGTTATACCGAGTCGATCGAGCTCTATACCGACAGCGAGTACGTCAAAAACGGCATCACGCAATGGATTCACGGCTGGAAGAAAAAAGGCTGGAAGACCTCGACGGGTAAGGCTGTCCTCAATCCTGACCTGTGGCAGCAAATGGATGCGCTCAACTCGCCAAACATCCAATGGCGTTATGTGCGAGGGCATACAGGCAATGTGGGCAACGAGCGGTGTGATGCGATTGCCCGCGCTTTCTCGCTGGGGAAGGTGCCTAGCCTAAAACAACTGTCACTGCCATAACTCTGCGCAAAAAGCTCTGCCCTCATTCCCCGATCCCTGAAAAGCAGAAGTACATTGCAGTGCCTCTTCCAGACTAGAAAGAAGGCTTAAGGAAGAGGGCAACGTTGCGCAAATACCCCACACTGCCGCGACCTTGCTCAACAACCTTGAGTTGCCTTGTGTTAGTGTTAAGCAATCTTAAGCAGATTTTAAGTTTTATAAAGGCTTGTGTCTTACCCTAACGGTTTTGTACAAATTCTCTAAATTCGTTGCAATATCCTAAGTAAGGAGGGGCTAAGTCTAAATGCTTAAGCGTGTGCCTCTTTGCTCGTTTTTAGCTTCAACCATAAATTTTTATTGAAAAGAATAAAAGCAGTATCTACAGGTAGTGAATTCCACGATGGATGTTTCTTCTCACTCCCAGACGGATGCGATCGACAATTTGCCGCGCGAAATTAGAGTAGCGCAACTGCGCGATCTGGTAGACACGCTACATTTCGCCGATGAGATTTCCAGTAAGGGCTACTTGATCACTAGTTCTGAGTTAGCCGATTTGATGGATGTGAACGCTAGTGCGGTTACCAGTCGCGGTGATCATTGGGTCTGGCGCAACTGGGTTGTTTCTCGCGTACGGCGGGAAGGGAATCAGATTCTCTGGCAGTTGGAGCGGGTAGATTGAAGAGAAGGCAGAGGGCAGAGCAGGAAGAGAGGCAGAGGAAGCAGGGGAGGCAGAGGAAGCAGGGGAAGTAAAACCAGACTTTACCTGGCCCTGCCTTCTTTAGGTGCCTTTTTGTCTCCTTTCGCTCCCCTCTCCCCCTCCACTCCCCTCGCCCCCTTCGCTCTTCACTTCTCCCTCCCCATGAATCAATCGCAGCCAATTTACAAAGATGTGGTGTTGCTGGGGGGTGGGCATTCGCACGCGATCGCTCTACGGATGTTTGGTATGAAGCCAATGCCGGGAGTGCGGCTGACGCTGTTGACTGACGCTTCCGACACGGCCTATTCGGGCATGCTGCCGGGGCATGTGGCAGGCTTTTACAGTCGGGAAGAGTGCCATATGGATTTGCGGCGGTTAGCCCAATTTGCGGGTGCGCAGTTTTATGTCGATCACGCGATCGGATTGGATTTACCGAAAAAGCGTGTTCTCTGTGCCCACCGTCCGCCTGTTGGATTTGATCTCCTGTCGATCAATATCGGCAGTACGCCGAAGCTGCCGGATCAGGTAGGCGATCGAGAGGCGATCATTCCGGCTAAACCCGTCCGCCACTTTCTGGAACGCTGGGATCGAGTAGTGGCAGACATCACACAAACGCCTGAGAAAGCCAGGACGATCGCCATTGTGGGCGGTGGTGCGGGTGGTGTGGAACTGGCGCTGACGATGCACCATCGCCTTCAGCAAATCTTGCGCACTGCGCAACAGCCTCTGACGCCTTTGACTGTCCATCTCTTTCAAAAAGAGGCGACGTTGTTACCAACCCAAAATCGATGGGTGCGCGATCGCTTTCATGCCCTTTTAACTCAGCGGGGCATTCAACTCCACTTACAGGAACCTGTTGATACCGTTCAGTCGCATCAGATTATTTGTAAATCGGGTTTGACGGTTGCTTGCGACTATGTTTTCTGGGTCACACAGGCTGCGGCTCCCGACTGGCTGGCAAAATCAGGTTTGGCTGTGGATGAAGCTGGCTTTGTGTTGGTGGACGATACACTGCGATCGCCCTCTCATCCCGATGTTTTTGCCGCCGGTGATACCGCGACCATGCTCAACCATCCGCGCCCAAAAGCAGGTGTGTTTGCGGTACGTCAGGGGAAGCCTCTGGTCAACAATCTACGCCGCGCTGTGAAGAACAAACCTTTGAAACCCTTCCGACCGCAAGCGCAATACCTCAGTCTGATTGGGACGGGTGATGGTGAGGCGATCGCGGCGCGTGGACCGTTTGGTTGGCAATCTCCCTTACTGTGGCGCTGGAAAGATCGAATCGATCGGGCGTTTATGCAACGGTTTAGCGATTTGCCGCAGATGGAAGAAGGGAAGGCAGGAGGCAGAAGGCAGGAGGCAGAAGAAGGGAGTGGGGAGTGGGGAGTAGGGAGTGGGGCGAAAGGCAGAAGGCAGAGGGCAGAAGGCAATCACAACGTTGCTGACGTTCAAACGCTTCAAAACGCTCCATTAATGCGCTGTGCGGGGTGTGGGGCGAAGGTTGGCAGCAGCATTCTGTCGCGTGTGTTGCGGCGGGTGCAGCAGGAAACCGGGGCACATTCTGAGCGATCAGATATTCTCATCGGGTTAGAGGCTCCGGATGATGCCGCTGTGGTGGCAGTTCCGGCGGGTTTGGTCATGGTGCAGACGATCGATTACTTTCCAGCGCTTCTCAATGATCCGTTTGTCTTTGGGCAGATTAGCGCCAACCACGCTTTGAGCGACCTGTTTGCGATGGGTGCCCAACCGCAAAGTGCCTTGGCGATCGCCACGATTCCCTATGCCCAACCTGCCAATGTGGAAGAAACTCTCTATCAACTCCTTTCTGGCGCGATGTCGGTGCTCCATCAGGCGCAGGCGGTGCTCATTGGCGGTCACACGACGGAAGGGGCAGAACTGTCGTTTGGATTGTCCTGTAATGGCTTGGCACAGCTCGATCGACTGCTCCGCAAAAGCGGCATGAAGCCCGGACAAGTGTTGATTTTGACCAAAGCGATCGGCACAGGAACCCTCTTTGCGGCTCACATGCAGCTCAAGGCAAAAGGTCATTGGCTGGATGACGCGATCGCCTCCATGCAGCAATCCAATCAGCAAGCGGCAACTTGTTTGCTGGAGCATCATGCGACGGCCTGCACGGATGTCACGGGTTTTGGCCTCATGGGACATCTTGTGGAAATGGTGCAAGCCTCGAACGTCGACGTCACGTTAAACTTGGCCGCGATTCCCCTGCTAAAAGGTGCTCTAGAAACAACGGCAATGGGGATTCTCAGTTCGCTGCAACCTCAGAATTTACAGGCACTTCAAGCGATCACCAATGCCGCTGCTTTCAATGCCCATCCCTACTTCCCCCTCCTTTTTGATCCACAAACATCCGGTGGCTTACTGGCCTCCGTGCCTGTAGAAGAGGCCGATCGCTGTCTAGCCGCTCTCCATGCGCTCGGTTATCGGCACAGCGCGATCATCGGATACACCGAACCTCTGCTCGATCAAGCAAAACCGATTACGATCGTGTAGAAAGCAGAAGGCAGAAGGCAGAAGGCAGAGGGCGGAGGACAGAAGGATAAAGGATGAAAGATAAAGGCTAAAAGTGCATTCAATCATGTTCATTTCACGATGAGTGGATGCAACCGATGTGCCCCAGTGCTTGCCACTCAGAGCGTCCTCAGCGTTCAGCTTCTAGCCGTCAATCATCAGCCGTCAGCACTCAGCCTTCTTAGCTTCCTCCCGTAGCGATCATCCTTTAGCCTTCATCCTTCATCCTTTAGCCTTTAGCCTTTAGCCTTTAGCCTCCCCCCTCCCCCATGCCCAAAACCCTGCCGATTGCCGACTTCCTCACTGCACCTGGAGCCATTCTGGATGTGCGGAGCCCGGCTGAGCATGAGCAGGGACGCATACCCGGAGCCGTCAGCTTTCCCCTCTTTAGCAACGAGGAACGGGCGCAGGTTGGCACGTGCTACAAACAGCAGGGTCGAGATGAAGCAGTGGCACTGGGGCTGTCGATCGTCGGTCCCAAACTAGCATCCTTCGTCGCGCAAGCCAAAGAGCGGGCCCCCGATCATGTGGTGCGGGTGCATTGCTGGCGGGGGGGGATGCGGAGCGGCAGTATGGCATGGCTACTAGAAACGGCAGGCTTTCAGGTAACGGTGCTCGATCGTGGTTACAAAGGGTTTCGTCAATGGGTGCATGGGGTGCTGGCGGAACCGAAGCCGATCGTGACGTTAGGCGGCATGACGGGGACAGGCAAAACGAAGATCCTGTATGCCCTTCAAGAGCAAGGAGAACAGATTCTAGATCTGGAACAACTGGCTAATCATCGGGGCAGCAGCTACGGTAATCTCGGCTTGCCGCCCCAACCCAGCACCGAGCAATTTGAGAATCTGATTGCAATGGCATGGAGCCAGCTAAACCGCGATCGTCCCATTTGGATTGAAGCCGAAAGCCGCATGATTGGCTCTTGCCGTGTGCCAGATGAATTGTTTCAACAGATGATTTCTGCTCCTGTCTTACAGGTTGAGCGATCGCGCGAGGAACGCATTAAGCTGCTGCTAGAGGACTATGGTGCCGTTGACGCCGAAGCGCTGCTGGAATCAACAGTGCGGCTGAAAAAGCGACTTGGTGGTGAACGCACTCAGCAAGCGGTCAACTGTATTCAGCAAGGTGATCTCGCCGCCGCGGTAGATATGGTGCTGGACTATTACGACAAAGCGTATCGGTATGATCTCAAACGCCGACAGGTTTCCATTGACTCGATCGACATCACAGGGTTGGCAGACGCTGAGGTTGTCAAGACGTTAGTGCAGCGATCGCGCCAGCAGAAAAACCCTCAGCCTTTGCATCACGCCAATCCATTCAACCCAAGCGTCAACTCATCCAACACAAACGCCTTGAGTCTGCATCCTTCGCCCATGTAAGGGGCAGAACCAACAAGGTTCAAAACCAACCGCTAACCGCTGAACGCTGAACGCTCATCAGATTCCTGCGCTACGTTCTCTAATGTCCAACTCTAAAAACCCAGTTTGGTTATCTGGAGACCGTAGAAACGTCAGGTGAGGGCTTTCACCAATCACAATTTCGGCAGTGGTGTAGATGATGCAACCGTCTGTGAGATGCCCACCAAGCATACGTCCTGTTTGATCAGCGATCGCCAGATGCAGATGGCTACCATGAATCGAAAGCGTGCCATTCAACGCGACGATTTCAAACCTCTCATGGAATACCTCACTGGTTGGCTGATTGGCAAAGCGCAGTGCGGCTGTTTGCAAACTCCCGATCGCCGACAAAATAAACCCTGCTTGAATGTGATTCGCGGCGACAAACTCTGCTAATCCCCGTTTCAAATCCTGCTCAGGTTTAAGCCGTACAGCAAAGATATTCATCCCCTACTTCCCCTGCCTCCCTTGCTCCCCTACTTCCCCTGCCTCCCCTGCTTCCATTTCTCCCGCCGCTTCCCCTGCCTCCCCTTCTCCCACCGCTTCCCCTTCTCCCCCTTGCTCCCCTGCCCTTTCTACCCAAACTGCCCAATGGCTTCTACTAGCTGATCAATCTCTGTCTCAGACGTGAGGTAGTGCACGCACGCACGCACACAATCAGGATCGAGGATGACGCGAACCATGAAGCCGTTTGCTTCCAAAGACGTTACCAATGGTCGATGAGACTGACTTCGTAGCTGGAACGAAATTAAGCCTGTTTCAGGTGGGGACGATCGCAGACAGTTGACTTCCGGCAACTCGATGAGCTGCTGCCAGAGCCGTTGGCTAAGCGTTTGAAGCTGCTGATATCGTACTTGAGCCGTACCCCATTGCTGGTGCAGGGCGATCGCGCTGCGCAGTCCGGCATAGAGCGGATAGGCAGAGGTTGCCATTTCGTAGCGCTGCCCGTCCTGTTTCCATCCTGTAGGATGACCAGTGCGATCAACGGTAATGCTCCGCCACCCTGCAAACGTGGGATGCAACTCGTCTAGCGCCTCTGGGCGAACGTAAAGACCACCCAACCCTTCAGGACCACACCACCACTTATGACCTGTAAAGGCGTAAAAATCTGCCTGTAGCTCGTCCAGGTTCAGCGGTATCATGCCGACTGACTGAGCGGCATCTACCAAAACTCGAATGGGTTGCTGGCTGGGGTAGCTGTGGCAGACCGCCACCATGTCCTTTAGGGGCAGCAGTTGTCCCGTGTTCCACAAAATATGGCTGAGAACAACCAGACGGGTATTGGGTCGCAGGTATTCCGCCAGCAGCGCGGTTGGATCACCCTCGTTCAACGTTGCTTGCAGTGGGCAGACCGAAACTTCAATGCCAAAACGGCGCTGTAACTCCTGCACAGAGGCGATGACACTGTGATGCTCGCAGTCAGACAACAGCAGATGATCACCCGATCGCCAGTCGATGCCCCACAGTGCGATATTGCAACCTGCCGATACGTTCTCAGTCAGTGTGATCGTTGGAGCGGTTGTGCCAAGTTCAGCGGCGATCGTGGCTCTTGTTTGCGCAGCCTCTTCCAGCACCCACTCATAGCTGCGACCCGAAAAAGGACCTAATTGTTGAATGCGAGTATAGGACTGCTGGATTGCGTCCAGTGCACTTTGCGGCATCGGTCCCTGCCCACCGTAGTTAAAGTACGCTTTGTTTGCCAAACCAGGAAACTGGGCGCGATGGTCTGCTAAGGAATTGGGGGGTAGAGATGCTTGAGGCTGAAAAACTTGGGAAGCAGAAATGCCTGTCATGGTAACGTACTGGTAGAGACAAAGCGTTAGCATTCTAGCAGGTGTGTCTGGAGTCCGTTGGAGCACGAAGGTGGTAGGCGTCAAAGCGCCTCTTTGTTTGTGGTTAGCCTTTATTTGTTGTTAGCTACAAGCATGAGCACGTTTTAATGTCGTAGTGATCAAGACTGAAAGCAACACCTTCTCTGTTAAGTCTTTCTTGCCCTGTAATTGCGCCGTTTGAAATCAATTTGCCGTTGCTATCTACCATTCTGAGCAAATCTTGTTAGCTTGAAAGCATGTTACTGAATGCTGAACTGCTACTTAACTATCAGCGCTGTAGCCGACGGGCGTTCTTAGATCTGCATGGCGATCTTAGCCAGCGAGATCCGCCCAATGACTATCTGCTGAAGCTGATGCAAGATAGCCAGAGCAACCAGCGATCGCTTCTAGCAGAGCAAGCGATTCACCAACCTCGCTATGCATCACGCGACTGGGACGCAGGAGCACGAGCCACCTTAGCGTTAATGCAGCAGGGCGTCGAACGCATTTATCAGGGCGTGCTGATGACAGAAGGACCTGAGGGCGTCACGCTGGTGAGCAATCCAGATTTGCTGGTGAAGCGACCAGGCGAGTCTATTTTTGGGGATTGGCTGTATGAGCCAACCGAAATTAAGCTAGGCAAACGCCCCAAGCTGGAATACCAAATTGTGACGGCGTTTCATACCTTTGTCTTGGCGCAAGTGCAGGGAGCCTGGGCAGAAACAGCGTGGCTGATGCTGCGGGAGCGCGGGGCTTATGCCGTCGATTTGTGGGAAATGCTGCCTCGGATGCAGACGATTTTAGACGAATGTATTCAAGTACTATCACGCGCTGAGCCACCAGAAGTCTTTATTGCCCGCAACCGCTGTAGCCTGTGCCATTGGTTTGGGCATTGCTATGCGATCGCCAAAGCCGAACAGCACCTTTCGCTGTTACCAGGTGTCACTCCCACCCGTTACGTCCAACTCCAGGCACTCAACCTCACCACAGTCAAAGCGGTCACTGAAACAAACATCGCTCAACTGGCTCCCCTACCTGGCTTTGGAACCGAAACGGCCTATAAGCTGGTACGTCAGGCGCGATCGACCCTACACAACCGAGCGCTCTTGATTGAGAGCCTACCCAGCGCCAGCCTGCTGGAAGAAGTGCCCACTGCACCTGTAGAACTCTATTTCGACATTGAAGCGGAACCAGCGCTAAACCTGGTTTATTTGCATGGCGTGCTGGTGGTCGATCGTCATGCTCAAACTGAAACCTTCTACCCATTGCTGGCCGAGCGTCCTGAAGACGAAGCGATTGTCTGGCATCAGTTTCTCGACCTGGTATGGCAGTATCCTACGGCTCCTATCTTTCACTTCTGTCCCTTCGAAGTCCAGACGGTCGAGCGACTTGCCAAACTCTACAACACCCCACAACAGCGCATACGCCCCCTTCTAACCCGCTTCGTCGATTTGCACGAGCGGGTTACGCGTATGGTGACATTGCCTGTCGAAAGCTATGCACTTAAGCCGATCGCTCGCTGGTTGGGGTTTGACTGGCGTGATCCAAGTGCCAATGGTGCCCAATCCATTTACTGGTACGCGCAGTGGCTCTCAACGGGCGATCGCACCCACCTTGATGCCATCCTCACCTATAACGAAGATGATTGCCGCGCCACGTATCACGCAAAAGATTGGCTAGTAAATTTCTTGCAAGAAACCTACCAGGCAGAGCTAGCGTAACCGCCAACTTCTTGATGCATCGCCAAGACTCGTAGGCAACAGAGGTAATCCCTCCCAGTCTCCGCGCCTCTGCGGTCATTCTTGCGACGCACGGTTCCTCACCTGTTTGAACATGGATCTTCAACCATATGAGACACTCAACTTACGCGTATACTCCTTCAGGGAACGGTTATGCCTGAGTTAACCCAGATTATTCTTTATCCGATCAAGTCACTGGATGGAGTGACCGTTCCACAAGCCATAGTTCTGGCCAGTGGTGCACTACAGCATGACCGCGAGTTTGCGATCGTGGATCTGCAGGGCAAATTCGTCAACGGCAAGCGGACAGCAGACGTCTATCGCATTCGTTCTTACATTGATCTAAGTGCCTGGACGGTGCGTCTTCAGATCCAGGAACAGACTCAAGCGATGACCTTTCACCTGGATCACGATCGCGTAGCGTTAGAAGAGTGGTTAAGCGCTTACTTTGGCTTTGCCGTCAAACTCATTCAGGAGACACAGGTCGGCTTTCCCGATGATACGGATTCTCCCGGCCCAACCGTCATTAGCACAGGCACGCTACAAGCGATCGCAGACTGGTTCCCCAACCTGAGCCTCGAAGAAACCCGCCGCCGCTTTCGATCAAATTTAGAAATTTCTGGTGTCGAGCCATTCTGGGAGGACCGCTTGTTTGGTGAACACGATCGAACCATCCCGTTTCAAATTGGTGATGTGGAGTTAGCAGGCGTGAACCCATGCCAGCGCTGTGTTGTCGTCACCCGTGATGCCACAACGGGCGAAAGCCTCCCCCAGTTTCAAAAAATCTTCAGCACTAAGCGTCGAGAGACCTTACCCACCTGGACTGAGCCATCCCGCTTCAACCACTTCTTTAGGTTGGCGGTAAACACACGCACGCTGACACCGCAAGCAGGAAAGATTCTGCGAGTGGGAGATCAGGTGATGCTTGATGAGGCGTAGAGTTTTGAAGTTAGGGAATGGGGGATGGGGGTTAGGGGTTGGGGGTTGGGATACAGGGGGTAAGAGGCAGCTTTTTATCCTTTATCCTTTAGCCTTCATCATTTCATCCCTCCTCCCTCACCCTTCATCCCTCCTACCTTCCCCTACGGCAATCCATATCCAGTTCGCTTCTCCACGTAATCCAGAATGGCTTGATAGGTTTCTGGGTCGCTCTGCTGTGTGACGACGATCGTCGTATTGCCATCGAGTAGGGCAAACGACACTCTCGCATTTGGCACATAGCAAAATGCTGTTACGCGATCTAGATCGATCACATACGTATTGCGTTCGTAATTAAGTTTGATCCAGTAAGCCACAAACCGTCCTTCTTCGCCGTTAGACTGCGGCTCTTGCTGTCGATCGCTAACTCACGCCTAACATACCGTAAGCAATGCTCCCTGAACAGAATGTCTTGCCCTTCATCACCTGAAGTCGGCTATCAGTGTCCGGTGTCTAAACCTGGGATCGGTAGAACGATGACTTTGGACGTTTGCAGTCAAAACACCGTTCTTGTCGTCCTCTAGTTCAACGCCATACTGGCGGGTTCTGGTATGACGGCTGGTTCACTAGCGATATTGCTATCTGTGAAGCTAGCTGGTGAGAGCGTCAGTGCTGCCTGGACAAACCCTTGAAACAGAGGATGAGGGGCACTGGGGCGCGATTGGAATTCAGGATGAAACTGGGTTGCAATGAAGAAAGGATGGGTAGGCAATTCCACAATTTCAACCAAACGACCATCCGGCGATGTACCGCTGACCACATAGCCCGTATCCGTAAAGAGACTGCGATAGGCGTTGTTAAATTCGTAGCGGTGGCGATGCCGTTCGTAGATCACTTCTTCCTGGTAGAGATTGAAGGCGAGTGTGTTAGGTGCTAGGCGACAGGGGTACAAGCCTAAACGCATAGTGCCGCCTAAATCGACAACATCCTGTTGTTCGGGTAGCAGGTTGATGACGGGGTTACTGGCTTCAGGGGCAAATTCGGCGCTGTGCGCATCCGGTAAGCTGGCAACATGCCGTGCCCATTCAATGACCAGACATTGCATGCCTAAACAAAGCCCTAGGTAGGGAATCTGATGCGTGCGCGCGTATTCGATCGCCGCAATTTTGCCATCAATCCCGCGAATGCCAAAGCCACCGGGGACAATAATGCCATGCACACCATCCAAATGGCAGGCAGCACCCTGATCTTGCAAATCTTCAGCGTTCACCCAGCGAATGTGGAGTTCCGCATCCAGCGCGATCGCGGCATGACGCAACGCTTCCATCACAGACAGGTAGGCATCGCTCAGGCGCACATACTTACCAACAATGGCAATCTCAACGCGTCGCTTGGGGCTGTAGAGGCGATCGACCAGCGTTGCCCACTGGGCGAGATCGGGCGGTCGTTGTTCCAGTTGCAAGAGCTCTAGTGCCTGGTGAGCCAGACCTTCCTGCTCCAAATTGAGGGGCACTTCGTAAATGCTGCGGGCATCCTGAGAGGTGATCACGCACTCTACAGGCACATCGCAGAACCCTGACATTTTTTCCTTCAGTCCCGGTGGTAAGGGGCGATCGCTACGACACACGAGAATGTCAGGTTGAATGCCGATCGATCGCAGTTCCTTCACCGAATGCTGGGTCGGTTTGGTTTTCATCTCACCCGCTGCCGGAATCCACGGCACCAGCGTTACATGCATGTACAGCACGTTCTGCCGACCCACATCTTTACGAAACTGGCGAATGGCTTCCAGAAACGGCAGTGACTCGATATCACCGACTGTGCCGCCGATTTCAGTAATCACAACATCGGGATTCGTGTTTTTAGCAACGCGACGCACCCGCTCCTTAATCTCATTCGTGATGTGGGGAATCACCTGGACGGTGCCGCCATCATAGTCGCCTCGACGCTCTCGGTTCAGCACCGCCTGGTAGATCGAGCCCGTCGTCACGCTGTTGAGCCGCGACATCGATGTGTCGGTAAAGCGCTCGTAGTGTCCCAAGTCCAGGTCTGTTTCTGCGCCATCCTCCGTGACAAACACTTCGCCATGCTGAAAGGGGCTCATCGTTCCTGGATCGACGTTAATGTAAGGATCGAGCTTTAAGATCGAAACAGAATACTGACGCGATTTGAGCAACCGCCCTAAACTAGCTGCTACGATCCCCTTGCCAATGCTGGAGACCACACCACCCGTCACAAATACAAACTTGGTAGCCATAGAATTAGGGGAACGTTGCCTGTAGTATCCAGTTCATTCTGCCATAAGGATTTGCCGTCAGGATGGGGGATGCTGCTGAGCGACCAACAATCAGCCATCAGTGGTCAGCGGTCAACTATCAGCAGCCAGCCGCGAGCATACCGACAACTCTTTCAAACCCATGAATTTCCTGCTTGACACGCTTTATGCAAAAGTTACTCATTAGTTTTGGCGTCATCCTGTTTAGTTTTGGAGCAGTTTGCAGCCAAGCAGCAACGCCCAAACCGGAAAAAACGCCGACATCTAAAGCGGTGCCGCAACCAGCAGGTGCAGATGCTTTGAGAGGTACTGGCACACGGACACTTCCCAATTCCTCTGGGGCAGGAGCACTCGTTGAAAAGTGGCAAACCTTCAAGGCTCCCGGTATTGAGCTTTCACTACCCGACAGCTATCGCGGGGGGAGCCCCAACACAACTGGTCTTCAGACGTTGATTAAAGGGATTCGATCGCTCGGACAAGACTATGAGCAAATTGCCAGCCTGGTCGAGCAAAACCCCAGCACGTTTCTGCTGATTGCCGTTGACCCCAAGCCCGATCGTACTGGTGGTGTGACGAATGTCGTCGTTAGCGCGGTGAAGATACCCGAAACCGTCACGGTGGATGCGTACATTGATGCGGCTGTGCAATCGTTGCCCACTCCCATTCGGACGATCGAGCGCAAAACGGTGCAAGTTGGGCAGTATTCAGCCGGACGCCTGGTAACAGAAGCCAGCGCAAAGCCCGATGCGTCTCAACCCGATGCCCCACGGCAGTTGATTTACGTGATTAAGCAGGGAAGAACCCTCTGGACAGTCGCGTACTCAACCAGAGCAGGGGACTACTCGCAGCGGCTTGCCATGTTTGAGAAAAGCATTCAATCCTTCAAAGTACAGAGCGATCAAAAGCCAGCCAGCAGCCCTACAGTGGAGAAAAAGCCCACAGAGAAGAAACCTGTCGAGAAAAAGCCCATAGAGAAAGCGCCCCAGAAGAAGCCATCCACGCCTCCCGCAGCAACCAGTAAGCCATCCACATCACCTGGCAAACCGTCTGCTTTACCCCCCGCGATCGACAACCAAACGCCAACACCTAGACCGACACAGAACACGGATTCGAATAAACCGTAGGGCAGAAGGCAGAGGGCAGGAGGCAGAAGGCAGAAGGATGAGGGATGAGGGATGAAGGATGAAGGCTAAAGGCTAAAGGCTAAAAGGCTACCCCCCAACCCCTAACCCCTAACCCCTAACCCCTAACCCCCCACCCCCCAACCCCTAACCCCTGACTTCTCAACCCAAAACTCAAAACTTCCACACTGCCCGCTGCCCGTCCCTCAGTAATCGCTGCAAGTTCAACGCCGATCGCTACAATAGGGAGAATGCGAACGATTATAGGAGCGCGCGGTCTTCATGCCAGGTCAACTCTTGCTCGTGGACGACGAACCAGGCTTGCGGGAAGCGGTGCAGGCGTACCTGGAAGACAGTGGTTTCGCTGTGAATGCAGCTAGCAATGCAGCGGAAGGCTTGGCTTTGGCACGGCAACAGCATCCCGATTTGGTCATTACCGATATCATGATGCCCCAGGTCGATGGCTACCAGTTCCTTAAACAATTGCGCGAAGAACCCCAGTTCAAAACCCTGCCTGTCGTGTTTCTCACCGCTAGAGGCATGACCGCCGATCGCATTCAGGGCTACAACGCAGGTGCCGATGCTTATCTGTCGAAACCCTTTGACCCAGACGAACTGGTGGCGATCGTCACCAACTTGCTACAAAAGCGGGATGCTGTGCGTGCGTCCGGTGAAGATGAACCGCGCAATATTGATGACGTCATTCGCGAAATCGAGGAGATCAAGCGCTTACTGACGAAGGGAGGCACGATCGCCCAACTTCCCAATACTACCCAAATTGACTTTACCCCTAGAGAGCAGAGCGTCCTCAACCTCGTTGTAGACGGCTTGATGAACAAAGAAATCGCCCGTCGCCTCGAAACCAGCGTCCGCAACGTCGAAAAATACGTCAGTCGCCTCTTCAGCAAAACAGGCACCAGCAGCCGTACAGAATTGGTGCGCTACGCGTTGGAGCATGGGTTGATTAAGGAATAGGGAGAGGGAGTAGGGAGTAGGGAGTAGGAAGTAGGGGTGAGGGATGAGGGCTAAAGGATGAAAGATGTAACTTGCTTCCCGCAGGGTAGGCTAAAAAGCTGACTCCTGGCTCCTGGGTTCCGACTCTTGACTCCTGAATTCAAAACTCAAAACTCTTCCCTCTCCTCTTGCTCCCCCTGCCTCCTCTGCTTCCCCCGCCTCCCTCCCTCCTTCTCCGCCTTTGCCAGCACAATTAGCCCCTGCACGCGGATGCCGTGACGACGAAGGGTTTGAGCAGCAGAACGAGCGGTTGCGCCTGTGGTGTAAATGTCGTCGAGTAGCACCACTGCTTTTGTGGGAGGGCATTTGCGAAAGTCAGCGCCAAGGTTGAAGGCATCTGCCAGGTTTTGTGCCCGATCGCTTGCCGATAGTTGGAATTGAGCTGTCGTTTCGCGCGATCGTTCTAATCCGTGCCGTTGTAGGGGAAGTTGGGTCTGATCACAAAACTGTTCTGCTAACAACTCGGCTTGATTGAAACCCCTCTGCTGTCGCTTGAGAACGTGCATGGGAATGGGCACAACGATAACGTCAGTGGCGCGGTTCGCTGCACTTGACCAGGCATCTGCTAGCCACTGGCCAAAGGGTTGCGATAACTGAGGCTTGTTATTATATTTAAAGGCTGCGATCGCTCGGCGCAGTGCTTCACTGTAGCGTCCCCAGGCGAAAATAGGCAATACTGCATGATGCTCCCAGGCTGGACTAGAGAACTGACATCGTTGAATTTGGCGTTGGCAGTCTCGACAAAACGACCTTGCGTTGACACGTCCGCAGAGTGGGCACGGAGATTGCAAGAGGAGATCAGCCAACCCATACAAACGCTTGCTAAAGTTGTTCATCATTAGAAGCACCTTGAATGGGTCATCCTTGAGGCTGTCTGAATAAGGCTGTCTGAATAGGATAGGACGACAGAACGCCGTTTTAGCCTTGCTTTACATTCGGTTCCAAAGGCTGGAGCAGGCATCAGAGCATGAATGCGTCACCTTTGGGGCATTATTTAGACTTTAGTAGTACTAAATTACGTCTACAGGGACATGACACACCTAACCAAAGTATGCCCAACTAGGGATACTGCTACAGCTGGAGGAGTAGGCATTGCCGTCGCGTTGGTCTAATGTTCACGCCTTACCCTTAATCAATCCACGACTGGCTCAACAGCTCATGAAACCCGAGCCCTCGCCTCTCAAGCGGTATGGGGTTACGTTCTTGTCATTGGGTCTGGCGTTGGTCTTGATGCTGCTCCTTGATCAATGGGTACCAATGCGGAGTTCTCCGTTTTTGATCTTTTTTGCAGCGGTGATGGTGAGTGCCTGGTATGGCGGGCTTGGAGCTGGTCTGTGTGCAACAGCATTCGGGGCTTTGCTGTCAGCGTATTTTTTCATGCCTCCCTTTTTCTCACCACGTGTGATGCATGCGTCCGACGCGATACGCCTGTGCCTTTTCATTCTGATCGCGGTGATGATCACAGTGCTAAGCTCAGCACGGCGGCTTTTGGTGCGAGCATTGAGACGTGAACGAGACTTGATTGCCGCGATCGTCAGTACGGCTGGCAGTTTGATTATGGTTCTTGATCATCGGGGTCGCATCATTCAATTCAATCGCACCTGTGAGCACCTGACGGGCTACACCTTTACAGAAGTGCAAGGCAAATATCCCTGGGATCTATTCATCCCCCCAGAAGACATTGAAGCGGTGAAACAAGTCTTTCAAACACTACCCGAAAGTGCTGTTCCCAATGAGTATGAGAACGATTGGCTGGCGAAGGATGGAAGCCGTCGTGCGATCGCCTGGTCAAACAACGTTCTGCTCGATGAGCGAGGCGGCTTGTGCTGCGTGATTTGTACCGGGTTAGACATTACCGAACGTAAACAGGCAGAGCAATCGCTGCAAGAAACCAATCAAGCGCTGCAAGCGTTGATCCAGGCGTCTCCGGTTGCTATTACCGTTCTCGATCGACGCGGTATTGTCAAACGATGGAACCCAGCCGCAGAAAGAATTTTTGGCTGGCAAGCGTCAGAAGCCATCAATCACATCATGCCGACCGTTCCGGCAGACAAGCAGGCAGAATTTCTTGCCAACATTGAGTCAACGCTTCAGGGTGAAGTGCTCAACGGGATGGAAACCTATCGGCAGCGCAAAGATGGGTCTTTAATCTACGTGGGTCTATGGACAGCGGTACTGCGAGGCTTGAAAGCTGAAGACGACAGCATCATGTCGATCGTGGTAGACCTGAGCGAACGCAAGCAAGCAGAAGCGGCCTTGAAACTTAGCCAGGAACGCCTCACCACCTTTGTCGAAGCGAACGTCGTCGGCATCCTTTTTGGCGACATTGACGGTGGTATTTTCGAAGCGAATGACGAATTCCTCCGCATTGTTGGCTATTCCCGCGACGATCTGAAAGCAGGCAGGCTGCTGTGGACTAAACTCACGCCAGCAGAACATCTGCCTCTCGACACCAAAGCGATTCAAGAGGCGCAAACGGGTATAGGGTGCGTACCTTACGAGAAGGAATATATCCGCAAAGATGGCAGTCGTGTGCCCGTGTTAATTGGCTTTGGGCTTCTGGGCGAAAATCGCGAACAAACGATCGCCTTCATTCTCGACCTGACCGAACGCAAGCGACTGGAACAAACCCTGCGTACCCAGACCGAGCAACTCTCGCAAGCAAACCGCATGAAGGATGAGTTTCTTGCCGTACTGTCCCACGAATTGCGCACGCCTCTTAACTCAATTTTGGGTTGGGCAAAGATGCTGCGATCGCGCCAGTTTGATGCTGAAATCACAGCACGGGCGCTAGAGACGATCGAACGCAACGCTCGACTCCAAAATCAATTAGTTGAGGACATTCTTGACATCTCAAAAATTACGCAGGGAAAAATCTGCTTACAGCCGCGCCCTGTTGACTTAGCAGGCATTGTCACAGCGACAACCGATGCCATGAGTCCCGCGGCAGTAGCCAAGTCCATCACCATCAATCGCTGCGATCGTTCGTCGCCAACCGTGCAGCAAAGTGGTTTCATCGTTTGGGGTGATCCAGACCGCTTACAGCAGGCAATTTGGAACCTGCTTTCAAATGCCATTAAATTTACGGCTGAAGGCGGTGTGGTGGAGGTGCAACTGTCGATCGTCCCTAAAGAAGAGACATTACACCACTCAGGCGTCAGGCTTCGGCCTGAGCACTCAGCCGAACAGCGTTTAGTCGAACCGGGTCAGGCGTTAGAAGCAGGAGGGGAGACGTACAGCGACCTGGCAATCCAGAAGAAACCAGAGCCAATCATCTTAGGCAGAGAGGTGGGGAACCAGGCATCGCCCGTAAACAGTAACAATCAAGCCGCTAACAGAGAGAATGTGACGATCGCGCCTCAGCTTGCGGGCACCCACTATGTACAACTGACCGTTACCGATACAGGTAAAGGCATTAGCGCCGATTTTCTCCCGTTTGTCTTTGATCGCTTTCGGCAGGCAGACTCATCCTCAACCCGTGTTGAAGGAGGCTTGGGACTGGGGTTGGCGATCGTGCGCCAGTTGGTAGAGCTACACGGCGGTACCATTCAGGCAGAGAGCCCTGGTTTAGAAAAAGGCTCTACCTTTAAGCTGACCTTACCCCTCATGAGCAGCTAAGAAATGAGAATTAAATAAGATCGAGTTTTGTCGGTTATTAAATCCACGATCCTAAGCAGTCCTGTAAAGCCAGTTTCAGTTGCATTCACCATTACCCCACCCCACACCCCACACCCCACACCCTGTACCCATCTTGAAAAATATGGCTTACCCAATCAACGACCGCTGTAAGCCACAAACCCCTTTCCCCTTACACGGCATCCCAGACAATGAGTTGAATCGGCGTGGGATTGTAACCATTACAGGGATTGTTCATCTGTGGGCAATTAGAAATGACCACCAGTGTATTCATCTCTGCACGCAAATCGACAATGCTACCGGGGTCAGAAATGCCATCCACAATTTCGAGCGTACCGTCTTCACTAACCGGCACATTCATAAAAAAGTTGATGTTGCTGGTCATATCCCGTTTGCCCAAACCATAATCCTTCAGGGCATAGAGAAAATTTTCGACACAGGCATGCTGCCATTTCTTATCTAAACCAAAGCGCACAGAGTTGCTCTCACAGCTACAGGCACCACCTGATGTATCGTGCCGTCCGCAGGTGTCATTCAGCACTGTCATCAGCACATTGCCATCATTGGAATAGAGCTTTGTGCCAGTCGTAATGAAAATATTGCCCTGCGCCCGAATCGTATCCGGAGCACTATACCGCTCACTGGGATCATCGGCGTTGTAAACCAGGAAATCCACAGCCTGATTGCCACCCAGGTCGACAATCCGTAGCATTTGACCTTTTGTTAGCACTTTTGCCCAGGGCTTTCGTGCAGGCAAGACCTGATCATAAATTGCCTGTTTCGGGTCAAGTTCAACCATCGTCGCTACCATTGTTCACTTCTCCAATGCAAACACTAATTAGGAAAGTTTTGAGTTTTGAGTTTTGAGTTTTGAGTTTTGAGTTGAACCAGTTGTTGGTTGTTGGTTGTTGGTTGTTAGTTGTTAGTACCTGAGCCGTTCTGACTCCTTCTAAAAACTAAAAACCAAAAACTAACAACTCTTTTGCCTTCTGCCCTCTGCCCTCTGCCTTTTACCTAAACCAACTGCGACAGATACGCATCGGTATTCTGAAAGCCTCGTTCCGCCTCTGGATTGCCAGTGCGGCAGGGATCATCCGCGATCGCTGCGGGAGCATTCCAGACGATCGCTCGAATGGGTTTCGCATCGTAGGTTGGGCTAGGGTCAAGCGGATGGGGACAGTTCGACAGCACAGCCAACACATTCATCTCAGCCCGTAGATCAATGAATGCTCCGGGTGGTGCCGTCTTTTCAGCCCAAACCAGTTTGCCATCGGGTTCTACGGCAATGCGGGTAAACAAATTGAGGTTGGGCATAATGTCCTTCTTGCCCATATTGCGTTTGGTCAACGCCAGCAAGAAGTTATCCCGCGAATTCTTATAGTCTCCGTCCCCACTGGCGGTTGGCTCGCCTTCGCGATACTTCGCATTCGTCGTCAAATTGCTGCATCCGCCCAGCGTATCGTGCAATCCACACGTATCGTCTGTAATCGAAAACAGAACGCGTCCCATGTCGGAGTAGAGCAACATGCCCTTCTTCAAAAAGGCATTGAACTGAATTTTGGCGGTGTCTGCTGCGTTATAGCGCTCGATCGTGTTGTCGGCGTTGTAGCAGAGAAAGGCGACGCCTCTGGAACCCTCTGGCGCAATCAGGCGCAGGGTTGTCCCACGTTTGATGACCCGTGACCAATAAGCACCCCCAGGAATCACTTCATCCCAGCTGATGAGTGCTGGATCGATCGCAGTTTGAATTTCGGTAGACATTCAGTACTCCTTAGCTAAACAAACGACTGAAACAACAAAGCCCAGGAAGCCCACAACAGTAAACGTCTGCTGCTTGGCTCTCCCGGGCTTTTTTCCCGCCGTGTGACCGTTGCAGTCTCTACCTCTCAGATAGTTTTGCTAACGGTTGCTTCTCTTGGACCAGGCGTTTCACTCAATCTAAGAGCAAAACCGGAACCCTAGAAGCGAATAATTTTACTAGCACGATCGCCTGCATGTGCGATCGCCCAAATTTTAGCACCTCTCTCTGAGGCTTCCTAGTCTAAGTCACCAAATCTAGCTAACGGTAAAAGGGCAAACAGAGGTGTATCAGCAAATACTTTTCGAGGCGAAGGTGCGAATGACTGAAAGAGTAAGGAGACTCGTCGCACCGATGAGCTTAAATAAGCAATTTTTGGTCAGGGCAAGGCATTGCCTTGCCCCTACGAGAAAGATCGATGTGATTCAATTCTTCTTCCTAAGCTTCCTTACCAGCGTTCAGCATTAGAGGTGTTTGACTCAGCATTTAAGACCCACGATCGCTTGACACGCTCATGATATATGTATATACATGTATTATGAGTAATTCCACCACTCCAGCGTCCAACCTTGCAATCGCTCGTCAAGTTCCCGCTACTTGTATGGGTCTGCATGTACGGCGAGCATCACGCATTGTGACCCAACTGTACGATGTGGCCTTTCGTCCGGTTGGACTGGTGCAAACTCAATTTACGTTGTTGACCGCAATTCACCTGTTAGAACCTGTACCGATTACTCAGCTAGCGCAAGAGTTGTTTACTGATCAAACTACGATTACTCGCAATATCAAGCTGCTAGAGAAACGGGGCTTAGTCACATTCACCCCAGGTAACGATCGACGGATCAAACTGGCTTCGTTGACTGTGGAGGGACAGGCGGTTCTAGAGCAAGCTCTGCCTCTGTGGGATCAAGCTCAAGCAGACGTAAGACAGCACTTTGGACAAGAGAAGTGGCAAACCCTGCTGTCTCTGTTAGCAGAAGTAAAAGCATTGAGTTAGGCTCAAATTTTTGAGAAAAACATGTATATACATATAGTTAGCAGTACCGGAGGCTCGAATGGCTGAGTTTCATCATCCCCCAAAAATCCTGGTGACAGGCGCAACCGGGAAGACGGGCAGTGCGGTAGTCGCGCAACTTTTGGAGAAAGGGCTGCCTGTGCGGGCGATCGTCCGCACTCGGGATGCCAGAAGCCAACGGTTGGAGCGCCTTGGTGCAGAAACTGTCGTTGCCGATCTATTTGATGTTGATCAACTGTTGGAAGCGATGCGCGGAACGGTACGTGCCTATTACTGTCCGCCATCCAACCCATACATGATTCAGGGTGCTGCTACCTTTATTACCGCTGCCCGAGAGTCAAAGCTGGAGGCGATCGTAGGACTGAGCCAATGGCTTGCCAGTCCCAACCATCCCTCTCTGGAAACGCGCCAACTGTGGCTGATCGAACAGATGTTTTCTGCGCTGCCTGACATCGCCTATGTGAAGCTCAATCCTGGGTACTTTGCCGATAACTATCTGCGACTGATCGACTTCGCATCGTTATTGGGGATCTTTCCTGTATTCACGGGCAGTAGCCGGAATGCCCCACCGTCTAACGAAGATATTGCCCGCGTTGCCGTTGCTCTCTTGATGGACCCCGATTGCCACGCGGGTAAGAGCTATCGTCCAACAGGTCCTAAACTCATCTCTGCCTACGACATGCTCGAAATCATTCGGAACGTGCTGGGGCATCCCGTTCTTGCCGTTCATTTGCCGTGGTGGATGTTTGAACGGGCTGCACGCTTACAGGGTGTTGCCGCCTTTGAATTGAGCGGATTTCGCTATTACGTGGAAGACCACCGGCAAGGTGCCTTTGAGTTGGGTGCGCCGAACGCTGTAGTCGAGGAGTTAACAGGGCAACCAGCAGAGGATTTTGAAACCACGGTTCGGTGCTATGCGGCATTGCCTTTTGCCCGTAAGACTTTTGCCAATTGGTTACGGGTTTTCATGAATTTCAGTCTTGTTCCCTTTACCCCTGGCTATAACCTGGGTCGATTTGAGCGACGGCTGCCTGTGTCTCCTGTGCCGCAGTTTGCAATGAGCAATAACCGTTGGCGGGCTGAGCACAGTTTAGGAAGCGATCGTTTGTTGCATTCCTAAACCATCTAATTTCAATAAGGTACATTTCAATGAACGAACAGATTTCAGACAATGCTGGCGTGATTGCCTTTCCCCCTGCTCTTTATGGTGTGACGCTGGCGATCGGCTTAGGGATTAGTTTTTTGTTTCCTGTTAGTTTGCTGCCCCGTCTGGTATCTCTGTCTATTGCAGCATTGGCGCTGATTGGGGCAGGATGGCTCTCGACTTCAGCGTTTCGGACGATGTCTAGCGCCCAAACAGCCGTTGACCCGTCTAAACCAACAACTGCGATCGTGTCTGACGGAGTTTTTCGATTCAGCCGCAATCCAATTTATCTATCTCTGACCTTGCTTTACATCGGAATCAGTCTGCTATTCAGCGCAACATGGGCATTGCTGCTGTTGTTACCATTGCTGGTTGTGATGCAAATTGGCGTCATTGCGCGGGAAGAGCAATATTTAGAACGCAAATTTGGTAGCACCTATCTTAACTACAAAGCCCAAGTCCGGCGGTGGATATAACGCAATGATTCGATTGACCAACCCTGATGAAACTCCTGAGTTAATCGCTTTAGCAAAGGCGACAGGTCTGTTTGAACCCGCTCAATTGGATGAGCTTGCCCAAATACTCAAGCAATACTTCGACAACACCAAAGAATCTGGCGATCGATGGTTCACATACTGGGAAAACAAGCCTGTGGGAGTTGCTTATGTTGCTCCTGAACGGATGACCGAAGGCGTATGGAATTTGTACTTGATTGCAATCCATCCCGACTACCAGAAGAAAGGCTATGGGAAAGCTTTATTGCAATATGTTGAACAAATTCTAGCCAATCAGGGTGAACGCATTCTGCTAGTAGAAACGTCTGGGACAGATGACTTTGCCTACGTTCGCGCCTTCTACCGCAGCAATGGTTATGAGGAAGAAGCCTGCATTCGTGAGTTTTATGCCCCTGGCGTTGACAAGGTTGTCTTTCGTAAAGCTTTTTAGCCTGACTAAAGGATGAGCCTCATGACAAAGTTTGATGACCACCCTACCGTCCGGCGTTTGAGAGCGTTACAAACTGCTCAAGATCAAGAGTACCAAAATTCAATTTCATCTCCTCTCGATCGCGATTGGTTGCGCTCATTCTGTTTAGAACTGGGCGTGGATGATGTCGGTTTCGTGAGCATTGATCAGCCCGAACTTGCGGATCAACGGGCGAAAATATTGCAGGCATTTCCCCAAACAAAAAGCTTGATCAGTTTTGTCTGCCGTATGAATCGGGAGAATGTGCGCAATCCTGCTCGCTCTGTTGCGAATGTGGAATTTCACCACACGGGAGAAGACGTGAACACGATCGCCCGCAAAATTGTTCGGGCATTAGAAGATCGGGGGATTCGAGCAATGAATCCGGCGATGGGGTTTCCAATGGAAGCGCAGGACTATCTGAACGTCCATAAACCTGTGTGGGTTGTGTCTCACAAGCTGATCACCGTTGCTGCTGGCTTGGGACACATGGGCATCCATCGCAATGTGATTCATCCCAAGTTTGGCAACTTCATTCTCTTGGGCACAGTTTTGATGGATGCGGAGGTGACGGATTACAATCAACCGATTGATTACAACCCCTGTGTGGAATGCAAACTCTGTGTTGCGGCGTGCCCAGTAGGGGCGATCGGTGCAGATGGCAGCTTCAATTTCTCGGCGTGCTATACCCATAACTACCGAGAATTCTTAGGTGGCTTTAGCGATTGGGCAAAAAATATAGCCGAAAGTAAGACGGCGAAAGACTACGATCGCAAAGTGGGTGAAGCGGACTCGGCAACCATGTGGCAAAGCCTGTCCTTTGGTGCCAACTATAAAGCAGCTTACTGTGTGGCATCCTGCCCTGCGGGGGAAGATGTCATGGCTCCCTTTTTGCACGATCGCAAAGCGTTTATTCAAGAGGTAGTTAAACCGCTGCAAGATAAAGTTGAAACGGTGTATGTGATTCCGGGGTCAGATGCCGAAGCACACACAGCTAAACGCTTTCCCCATAAGCCAATCAAGCGAGTTCGCAATAGCCTGGTACCCACTTCGATTGAAGGGTTTAAGTCTGGCTTACCCTTAGTCTTTCAACCCAATCAAGCAAAAGGGCTCAATGCAGTTTACCAATTTCTGTTTACGGGGCAGGAAACCTTCCAATTTACGGTCATCATCGCCAATCAAACATGCGAAATTCATGATGGTCTGGTCAATCAACCCGATCTGGTCGTTAAAGCAGACAGTAAAACCTGGGTTGGTTTCCTGCGTAAAGAGCGAAACATTCTCTTGGCAATGCTGACGGGCAAAATCCGTGTTAAGGGGGGGATTCCCTTACTTCTAAAATTTGCTCGATGCTTCCCGACCTGACCCAAGCCGTTAGAACACGATCCCCGCCACGGTCACCCCGCTCAATAGCGGATCAGTCGCGCCAGGACAAACATCACGCCTGCTGCCAGCCACGCACCTACCACAATGCTGAGGATGCCCGCATCAAAGCTACCCGTTGCAGCCACGATCGACCCTGGAACGAGAGAACCGCCCACACCACCTAACAACACAGCTAATCCGTTGTAAAGTCCTGTTCCGGCACCGACGCGACCGTTGGGCAAGATGTGTTGCACGATCGCATATTCTTGCGCCCCATAGGCACTTTGACAGAAAACCGCCAGCGCAAAAAAGAGCACCAACAACCCTACCTGAGTCGTCATGGAAGCAATGTAGACCATGCCACCCGCCAGCAAGAAACCAATGCCTGCGAGTTGTGTTCGCCGTTGTAGCCTGTCCCCTAAATAAGCCATCACAGCAATGCCCGCGAGCCCGGCAGCAAACACCAGCGCAAGCGGCCATCCTAAATGTTCAAAATTGATTCCTTTGGCACGATTAAAGTACGTGGGCAACCAATTGAGCAACCCAAAGGCACAAAACGCATTGAGACTGCCTCCTGCCACCGTAAGCCAGAAGCGGTAGTCGCGACGGTAGGCCGTTAGAGGGTTTTCCCGTGGTCGATCGTCCCCGGTTATCGTGCCCAACGCCTGCACATGCGGATGCGGTGCGTCCTGCACGACAAAGTAAACCAGGGGCAGCGATAGTAATAAACCACCCAAGCCCAATACAGCAAACGTTGGACGCCATCCCCAAAGCTGAATCATAGGCACCACAATCAGCGGTGCGATCGCCGTAGATAGTAAGATACCACTGCCCCAGATCGCATTAGCTCGCGAACGCTCATGCGGCAAAAACCATTGGCTGGTAATCGCACTTGCCATTGGAATGTGCACCCCTTCCCCCAACCCCAGGAGCAAGCGCAAAACAATTAAAGCGACAAAGGAGTAGCCCAGCGGCGCACTCAACAGCGTGACAAGTGAAAAAGCCCCAATGGCAATCATTACACTTCGTTTCGCCCCAAACCGCTCAGCAACAGGGCTCAGCAGCATGTTAGAGAACGCATACGACACAAAGAAAGCAGCTAATAGCAATTCGCCGTTGGAACCAATTTCGCGATCGCTCCAGCCAAAGTCTTGAGCAAGACGAGGAATTGCCAGGGCTAGATTGTTCCGATCTAAATAATTAATAAAAATAGTGACCGCCAGAACGACGGGAATCCGCCATCGCGTTTGGCTTAGAGCAACTGTAGAAATTGGCATTAAGATTTCCCCACATCAATTGCTCAGCTTACAGGGGTATATACTCCAGAACAAGTGCTGGGCGATGGGATAGAAAAATCAATGTTGCCGTAGCAAACTGCTCTACTGTCTGGAGCAAACTGCTCTGTTGACTGGTCTTTTGTTGCCAGGTTGATGAAGTAATGAAATCGATCGCTCGTTAGCTAATACCAAGCTGCTTTAGCGCCGTTGCCCGAGCGCGCTCTGAAAGTTTATCTAATAAAATATGCTCTGAATCGTCGATGAGTTCTTCTTTCTGCATCAATTCGATCATGGTTTGGTGGAGCAACGCTTCTGCTTGCGCGGCTCGTTCTGCTAACCAAAGGTGAGTTTCTGCATCTTGAGGAAATTGTTCAATGCAGCTAGTCGTGTAATTCCGAAACGTTCTAACCTGACGTAAAATTCGAGCAAGATAGCCAGGGCACTCACATGCAATAACTTCTGCGGCTCGACAAATTTCGACCAGCGTTTCATCAGAAACATCGGAGGCATTGATTATTCGCTTGGTGTCAGTCATCGTTGAGTGCCATCATGATTATCTCTATTCAACCCGAATCGGCGCTTAAGTCATCACAGTCAGAAGGAATATCTTTTGGGGCTGTGGAACGTAGATTGTGACACATCTGACCGAAACATTCTCTAGGTAGACTTACTACTGTGTGTTTCGACTAAACACGTAGAGGGTTATATTTATTCTCCGTACACCTGTTTTAATAGTGTACAACGCGCGTAAGGCAACTGTGAGATAAGAGGTGCTCGGTGAAAGCTGCTTTAATGACTGCTCCTGGCGATCCATGTGTTTTACAGGTGCGTGATGTACCAGAGCCAACCATCCAGCAGGATACAGAATTGCTGGTGCGCCTCAAAGCTGCAGGCGTGAACCCGATCGACACAAAGTTGCGTCAGCGTGGCACCTTTTTCCCCGATCGCCTGCCTGCCATTTTGGGCTGTGATGGCGCTGGCATCGTCGAGGCAGTGGGCGCTGCGGTACATCAGTTTCAGCCAGGTGATGAGGTGTATTTCTGCAATGGGGGTTTAGGTGGGCATCCGGGCAACTATGCCGAATGGGCGATCGTGGATGCTCGCTTTGTCGCGCGTAAGCCAACCACCCTGAGCTTTGTAGCAGCAGCAGCAGCACCATTAGTTCTGATTACAGCCTGGGAAGCGTTGTACGATCGGGTAAACCTCCAGTCAGGGCAGCGTGTCCTGATTCATGCTGGGGCAGGTGGGGTCGGGCATGTTGCCATCCAGCTTGCGAAACTACGAGGTGCTGAGATTTGTACGACCGTCAGCACAGAAGCAAAGGCCCTTTTTGTCAGGGAACTGGGGGCAAATCAAGTCTTTTTCTACAAGGAAACGGATGTGGTACAGGCAGTCATGCAGTGGACGCATGATCAAGGCGTGGATGTCGCCTTTGATACGATCGGTGGTGTTGCCCTGAGTCAATCGTTTGCTGCCACAAAGGTGTATGGCGACGTTGTGACAATTTTAGAGCCTGATCCTGCCACAACCTGGAAAGTGGCTCGTACACGTAACCAACGCCTGGGGTTTGAACTGATGTTGCTACCGATGTTGCAAGGTTTGGAGGCAGAGCAGCAACGGCAGGCAAGTATTTTACAACAGTGCGCCCAGTTGATTGATGCAGGGCAACTGAGGCTTCACGTGAGCCAAACCTTTCCGCTTAGTGAAGTCGCGGCCGCCCATCGATCGCTTGAAGCCGGATCAACCACAGGGAAGCTCGTTGTGGTGATGGATGGGTAAAACAGGCGCGATCCCAGGCACAGAGAAATTAGACATTAGCGTTGGTAAAAGGTTAGTTGCCTGTGTGTGGTGAGTGACGCTAAAGCGATCGACACGTTGGCCGATCGAGCAGAACAAACCAGCAGGCTAATCTATTGGCTACTGGTAAAACGGGGGGGCGTCATACAGCCTCAATTCAAAGTTCTGTCCTGATAGTGGTGTTAAATGCCGTATTGGGTAGTAGTTCACGTGCCGTGTTGATCCGTTCACGTACGGACTCTGCCAGTTCCGCCTCTCATGTCTGTAGCTTGCCACGAAGAGATCCCTTTCGTTGTCATGCTACTTAAACTCAACCAATGGCTTAAGTCTTATGCGTCTCTCTACAGCAACAACACTTGCTCTTAGCACCCTGGCTACTGTCGCAGCCTATCAAGGGTTTGCGGCACTCTTTCCCCATCTTGCTCACCCAAATGATGATTCCGCCTCTAACGCGAAGAAGGACGACCCCAAGGCAGACGAAACCAATGCGCAGAACAAGCAGGCGATCGCTGCGCCTGAAAGCATGCCAGCCATTAATATCGATGCTCGTACTGGCACACCCACTGCTGCAGGGCAAGGGGTAGCAGCCACGCAGCGCAGTACGGTAGCGCTTAGAAAATTGCCCAAGGTCAATGTGCCGCCAACGCTGCGATCGCTACCAGCGACGATGACAGCAAGTTCGATGGATAACGCGAATATTGCCTCTGTGAGCACTGTTGCGTCACCTGAAAGCATGATGGCTCCTGATAGCAGCATCGATTTTAAGGGCGAAGTGCAACCTGTACCGTTTCAGCCTGGGGCGCTACCGGATATCAAGGGCCATTGGGCACAGGGATACATTGAATCGTTAGCGGTGAAGGGCATCGTGCAGGGGTTTGTGGATGGAAAATTTCATCCCGATGAGCCTGTAACGCCTCGCCAGTTTGAGATCATGGCAGAAAAAGCGTTTCAAGTTGTGCCGATCGCCTTCAGCAATTTACAGCAGCTTAAGGGCGATCGTCCCACACGCGCTGATGCCGCTGCGTTGATTTATCAAACTTTAGCCAAAGCCGGGACTTCACCCGTTGCAACGGCTGTGCAAATTAGTGGGGCAGTACCTCGTCCGGGCATTTACGCCGTTCCCAGCAACAGTGCTAATGCACGTCCAGAAGTAGGCTTGCCAACTGTGACCCAGGCCATTGAGCAAGCGGGCGGTACGTTAGCGGGAGCGGATCTGAGTCAGGTGCAAATTCATCGGGTCAATGAGGTCACTGAACGGCAGGTCATCAACGTAGATGTGGCACGAGCGCTGAAAACGGGCGATCGAACCCATGATCTTGTCCTACACCAGGGTGACAAACTGTATATTCCTGCGGCAACCACCACCAGCCAGGTTAATAGCCCACTACCAAAACCAGCACACACCATCAGTTTGGCTGAGCCGATCAAATAGCGATCGCCCTCATTGGCGTGGTCATGCCGTTTCGTCTGCCCGTCCTGTCGTGCTGGAATCGCTCTGAACCTGAGGGAGGAAGGGCAAAACGTGATCGCAGCAAAATAACGTCCCGGCTGCCACACAAAGGGGCACCGCTAACAGGCTTACAAACGGTACGCTGACCAGTACTAAGCAGGCCCAGCTAAAGGTGCCGCTGGCAGGGAGCGATCGCGCAAAGACTCCCAATTTGCGGCGGAAGCTCAGCCGACGACGTTCTAAGGGAGCATCTAGAAAGTCTAACCCAACGAGCAATGCTGCCAGAGCAACTCCTCCGACACTTGCGATCGTCGTGCCCACGGGCGGCAAAAAGTTCAGCACTAAAAGCGGTAGCCCGATTACACCCAGCAACAGCAGCTTTTTAAGCTGAAAGGTAATGGCCCGCCAAATATCCTGTAAGGCTCGGCTCAAACCGGGTGAACCAATAGGTACCTGCCCGTTGCGGAGACGTTCGGTTTGTTCTGCCAGGTTGCCGTACCAGGGCGCACCCAGAATGGCACCAAATTGTACGAGCAGTAGCCCGGTGATCACAAAAAGCGCGATCGCCATCAAAAAGCGCAGCACGTCATCCAAAAAGGTTGCGCCTGTCGGTAGCCAGGTCAAAAGATGAGAAGCCCAGGTTGGTAGAGTTGCCACCCATTGAGCCAGCCAGGTCGGCACACCCGAAGCCCACTGATCAATGCCTCGCCAACCTGGCAGGAGAAGCCCCGTATAGAGGGCAGCCCCAATCACAAGGTTGACCAGGATTGGGATCACCACCCCACCCCATAGCTGAGGATGTTGATAGATGAACACCAACGCCTGAAGGGGATAGGTCGCTCCGGCAACCACACCTACAGGCAATGATCCAACGCGACGAATGATCTCAGAACTCGGCTCTTCTGTCATGGTATTTCTGCAAACGTTCCCTACAAAGGCCAGGTAAAAGTTGAAACGATCGCCATCACTGAGTTGCTTAGAACAAGGTGCAAGGGCGGGTAAGATGCAATCTGCCTCTTCCAGTTTGCCAGAGCGCCGCTGGAATAGCAGGTATCTGCACAACACATCACCTCTCTACAGGATGACCCACCCCTCTAGAGGTTTGGCAACCGTCTCTCTCTAGAGACGCATGGCAAGAAAAAGCAGACTTTTCTAAGATGTGCAAACAGGCACAGCAAAAATGTCAATTTGTCAACCGCTTGTAAATGTTGTTTATATTTGCACCTCTCTCGATTTGGACTCTCTCATGAACGGTAAACAGGCAGTTCAATTCGACCCGCCCCTGGGAAGCGTACGTCATGGCATCTGGTTGTTTGGCCTTTCTGCCTGGGCGTTTGGCATTCTCGATCGCAGTCTTGCATCCGTCTCGGACGGTCATTTTTCTGGTAGCGATGCCTTGCAATTGCTGATGGCATCGTTTTTCTTTGTCTGTTGGCTCTCTCTCAAACCAGCCCGTCAGAAAGACGTTCGTGAAAGCGGCGAAAAGACTTTATAAGCCCAGTGTTCAGCTTGGACGCTCTCACTAATCCTGTTCTCTCACTAATCTTGTTCAAAGACTCGACCAAGGGCGGCTGGTGGAGTGCTGTGAATGGTTTGAGTGGCGGCCTGGCTTAGAGCTGGCGGTAGTCGTTTCAGCAGTCGCTCCAGCCATTCGCTAGACGTCAGCACTAAAAACAGAATCATCAGCACAAACGGCGCAACGGTGAGTACCTGCGTGGGTACGTCCGGCACAGCGCTTTGAGCAATGCTGGCAACCGATTGCAGAATGCCGAAGAAGTAGCAGCTCAGGGCAACTCGAAGCGGATTCCAACCACCAAAGATGACGATCGCCAGCGCAATCCACCCATAACCTCCCGTGTGGCGATGGCTCCATCCTGCCTTAAAGTCGAGGGAAAACGCCGCACCAGCAATGCCCATCAAAGCCCCACCAAACGCCGTGTAGAAATAGCGCATGAGAATGACATTCGTCCCTCTCGCAAACGCTGCTGCAGGCTGTTCACCGATCGCCTGCAACATGAGGCCAGCCCGCGTGCGGTAGAAGTATACCCAGGCCAGCACAATCAGCCCAAAGCTGGCATACACCAGCAGATCGCTCTGAAACAGCAGCTTGCCAATGAAGGGAATGTCTTGCAGCAACGGCAAGTTCAAGCTGGGAACGGTAGGGCCAGGAATGCGGACAAACGGATTACCCAAAAACGACGACAGGTCAGCACACAACAGCGCTAGCACAAACCCGATCGCCACTTGAGATTGCTTCAGCGTCAATGCGCTAAACGCGACAATCAGCGCGATCGCAGCCCCTACCAGTGCCGCACTCCCGAAGCCGAGCAGCAAACTGGTCGTGTTTCCCAAACCCTCCGTTGTTTTAGCCACCGCAAACCCCGCCATTGCCGCCAGCATAATGGTGCCTTCAGCCGATAGGTTGATCACCCCTGCTCGTTCTGTAATCGTTTCGCCAATACAGGCAAAGACAAGAGGAGTAGCCGTAGCGATCGCGGTCGCAAGAATAGCAATGATTTGAGCAGCGTCCATGGGGGGAGGATGGGGAGTAAGGGATGAGTTTTGAGTTTTGAGTTTTGAGTTTTGAGTTTTGAATTTGAAGAGTCAGGAATTGGTAGTCAGCGGTCAGTTTTTAGCCTTTAAGCGTTCAGCGATTAGCTTTTTAGCTTTTAGCTTTTGCTTTTAGCCTTTAGCCCTCTGCCTCCTGCCTTCTTTCTTAGCCTTCAGCCCTCCAACAACTAAAAACCAACAACGAACAACTACTCAACTCTTCACTCCTAGCTGCTCGGTTGGGGTTTCTATGCGTGGTTGAGGCGTACCGGAACTGGCGTCGGCGGGTTTGCGATCGCTGAACCCTCGACCAAGCAAAACAAACAGCACCAGCATGCCTTGAATAACACCTGCAAGGGACGATTCCAGGTTGAGCGAGAGGGGCAATTGGAGGCTACCAATGTTGAGCGCACTGAAAAAGAAGGCAACGGGCAAAATTAACCAGGCATTGAAGCCAACCAGCATGGCAATGAGCAACGCTAGAAAGCCAAGATTGCTGGAAATACTGGGGATTAAGCGGTGGAAAACAGCGAGCACCTGTAACGCTCCGGCAATGCCTGCAAACGCGCCGCAGATACCAAACGCACTCAGCAACTGGCGGACTGAGGGAATGCCCAACACGTAAGCTGCTCTCAGGTTTTGTCCGACGGCTCGCAACTGTAAGCCAAAGTAGGTGCCACGCATGACAACCATCGTAATCGCTAGCACTGCGATCGCGATCAATAGCGAGATAGGACTGGCTTCCGTGTTGCCGATCGTTGGTAGCCAGAGCGATTCACTAAATTGCTCGGTGCCGCTCATGGAAGCAACCCCTTCCCGTTTCCACGGCCCAAAGATCAGGTACAGTGCGAGCCCCTGTGCGGCAAAGTTGAGCCCTAAACCCGCAAAAATTTCGTTGATGCGACCGTAGACATTCAAAACCCCTGCCAGCAAGCCCCACAGTAAGCCGCCGCCCGCGCCAATCACGATCGCCAGCAGAATCACCAGTGGAGCCGGAAGTACATCTTGCAAAAAACGGATAGCAGCAGTCGCGGCGATCGCCCCTGCCACAATCTGCCCTTCGATTCCCAGGTTGTACAGCCCTGCCGTAAAGGTAAACAGCAAGCCACTCGTACACAGCAGCAAGGGAGCCAACGTTGCAATGACCCGCGCAAATTGATCGGGTGTACCAAAGGCTCCCGACCACATGCTGCTGACCACCTGCACCGGAGACGCACCCACCAATGCAATGATGATGGCAATAAGGATCAGGGAAAGGACAACGGAGCCAAGCTGGTAGTAAAGCGTTTTAGACATCAATGATTCGTGGATTCGTGCGTGTCACGCAATAGCGGTAGAAGTCGGCGCGATCGCTTTAATTTAGTAGTTCTACTCGGTCTTCGATGTGTAAGATTCTACCGTCTTAGTATCGTTACAGCATTCGCAGCGAAGAACAATGACATTGGAAGGTGGACGATCGCGCCGACGACGTTTGGTTTCGCGTCATCTCGTGCTTCCCAAGTAATGGCTTGACGGTACTCGATTCAATCTATGACGAGAGGGGCGATCGCGCTTTTGTGAGGTAGTAGCATAAAGGGACAGTCGCTGATCAGGATGATTGACCCAAGACAAACTGCGATTGCTGCGACAGGAGCGATTCTACATGACAGGCGTTGTTAAGCGACCAACCCTTACACTTGAAGAGTTTCTGCAACAGCCAGAAACAAAGCCAGCCAGTGAATTTGTCGACGGTCGACTGGAGCAAAAACTGATGCCCCCGGGGAAGCACTCCCGTCTCCAACTCAGATTTTGTGATCAGGTTAATGAGATCGCAGAAGCCAATCAAGTCGCGATGGCGTTTCCAGAGCTAAGGTGTACGTTTGATGGCAGATCGATCGTGCCTGATGCCACAGTCTTTCACTGGGAACGGATTCCGTTTGATGCGGATGGTGAAGTGGCTAATACGTTTGAAACCTATCCTGACTGGACAATTGAAATCCTTTCGCCTGACCAAACGACAACCAAGGTCATTCGCAACATTCTGCACTGCCTGAAGCATGGTTCCCAGTTGGGTTGGTTGATTGATCCAGAGGAACGGGTAATTTTGGTGTTTCGCCCAGAGCAGCTACCGACGGAATTGGTCGGTGATGACGTGCTTCCAGTGTTGGCCACTTTGACGTTAGCGCTCACTGTAAATGATGTGTTCGCCTGGTTAAAGGGCAGACGGCAAGGTTGAAAATCTATGCAAGGTGCCCAAATTCTTGCACCAACTTAAGGCGGAGGCGGGGGCAAGAGGGGCGTTAGCAGTCGGAGGAGTTCTGGAATATCCTGCTGGACGGTGTTCCAAACGACATCCAATTTGACGCGATCATACTGGTGAATGACTTTATCACGCATTCCAGCGATATCTGTCCAGGGAATGTCTGGATGCTGACTGCGAAAGTCGGGCGATAGACGTTTGACGGCTTCACCGATGACTGCAATGTAGTACAGAATAGCTGCTTGAGTTCTGGTGTCTGCTGCCAGTTGAGTTTCATTCATATCCTGGCTGAAGTTCAGGATTTGTTGAGCATAGCGAGCTATATCCAGCAAGGCTGCATCATCACGCTGCATAGATAATCTGAGCCGTTTGGAGAATTTCGTTGCGTCGTAGCCAATTAGGACTTTCTTGAATAGCAGCTTTTTCGATCAGATCCACTGGGCGATCGAGTATCCGAGAAAGTTCGCGCTCCATACGGACATGGGCAAGTAAACCCCAATGCGCTGTAGGAGCAAAGGTGACTAATAAATCAATATCGCTATCGGGACGGAAATCATCTCGCAGAATGGAACCGAAGAGGGCGAGTTCGGTGATTTGCCAACGGTGGCAGAAGTCAAGCAGGCGATCGCGGGGTAATTCTGGGAGCATGGTTGACCTCTCCTTTTTACTTTGGCGGCATCATGACAAGGATTTCCTGGTTTCGGTGCTTCCGGTAGACTCTGAAGTCACCGTCAAGTGTCAGAACAGTACTTTCAGGATATATCTCTGCCATTCTCACCAAACAGGCGTCTGCTAATGACATCAGCACGTTTTGATAGCGTTCAATCAATGCTTCAATGACGTTCACTTCCTCTGAGAGGCAAAAAGCAATCTGTACGGCTCCTCTGCTGACTAGAGAGAGAACAGCCTGCTGGTTACGAGAATCACGCTGCAACAGAAAACACGCTTCTGTGATGACGGCTTCGCAGGTCAGAAGGGGTGGGTTAGCCGTAGTCACGGTTGCTGTTGCCCATTGATGGTATCGATCGGCTTTACTCAGTAAGGCAACCAATACAACCGTATCTAACAAAATCTGTGGCTTCATGACTTGCCAAATTCTTCCATATAGCTCTTATTGGTGGATAAGTCAGGCGGCAAGCCCTCCAAACAGCCGATCAAGTCTCCAGCAACACTAAGGAAAGACATGGGTTCGTCTGCAATGGCTGCTTGCTCTGAGGAAAGAACTGCGGTTTCATCAATCACCAACACCACCTTAAATGTTCCAGTGGGTGAGTCGTTGGGCAACTGAATTTTGAGTTCTTTGGTGGCTGTGATTGTAGCAATGGTTTCGATCGTCTTCATGGCGGCATCCTGCAAGGATTAGTCTTACTGTAGCAAGCCTTTTGATGTCATCATTGCTATGTGCAGAGGGAAGCTTACGACAGGAATTGGGAAAGCGGAGATATCGCACAACTGCTGTTGGGCTTCGCTTGCCATCTAACCCGCTTCATCTAGTACTCGAATGTGTAATACCTCGTTTCTGAGCAACGATTCAATTTGAGATTCAGAAACAACAATAACCGCGATCGTTTCTCCAATCGCATTAAATACTTCCAGGCTATAGCCATCTTCCCCATTAGCGACGGGATGATGCTCCACAATCGTTGCCACATCCCCACGATGCAACTGATGTTTTGGAAAATCTTCTCGCAACGCTACCCTCGAAAACAATTCAAACGCCATTACTTCACCTCCTTATCTGGATACAACGTAATAAACTTTGTTTGCCGCGTCTCGTATTCAATCATCCAAATGGTGACGACTGCTAAATTGACCCCATTGATTCCCTTCAAAACGCCCCGAATTTCATAAACATCTCCAAATCGATTTGGCTCGTTACTTGGCACAGCCTCAAGCGACAAAATTTGTCTCCTCAAGTCAGCTTCCAACTGCTGCCAGTTCTCTTGCACATACCCCGCTCGCGCTAAAAACTTGGATTTGTCATCAGCATCGCGCCAGACTAACAGATACTTTGTCAATTTAGCGGGCGCAATCTCAGCATCGTGGGGGAGTTTCATGATCTAGAACGGCTCAACATTGCTCTATTCTGAAGTTTTGCCACTAGACCACCGCTTTCTGAATGCTAATGAACTCAGTAGTTGTTTCATCCTCAAGCTCATCAAGGCACATCTCAATGACCTCACGGATATTTTGCATGAGCTCGTCAATAGTTTCGCCTTGGCTGTAGCATGCTTTAAGCTGCGGCACTTCACCTACATAGATGCTGTCTTCGTCCCGTTCAATCACCACATAAAACGCTTTAGGTTTCATCGTTGATCCTTTGTTGTGTCCAGATCCCTTTCCAAACGCTCAAACATAAGTGTTGTTGAGTTTTGCTGCGATCAATGATTGACAGTAGAGTAGCATTCCCACCCTACCTGCTGACTAAAGGTCACTGAGGCTATTTACTACCACACTTTGCCAGTCTCTGCGCAACGACTGCAAAAAGACAGAACCTGAAACAAATGAACTGCTGTGCTGCTAAATCGCCTCTAAATTGACCACCTGTATAAAGTGAGACTACACTCCGCAGTATAGTCGAGGGAGCTAGATTCCCTACAGTAAAAGCGGGGAGGCAACCTTCAGGCACAGAAGCATCAAAAATTATATTTCTATCCGTCCATCTGCTTTGCACACGCCACCCCACCAGATCACCAAATTCTCCGGATATCTTGTCGCCTGGATACTTACTATCTAGCTTGCCGCCACACTTCAAGTAAATTTTTTGCTGAACACTGAAGCCAAATTTACCCTTGCTGTACTTTACCCAAAGGTGATCGATGTTCCGAAGATCTTGGCAGGGGAACCTTTCAATATCTTCCAGCCTTAGCCAACCCTCCTTTTGCCGATCCATTACTGCACACATAAGGTCGACGGTTTCTTGGTTAGCAGCTTTCCAGTAGCCTGATTTAAGCAAGTTACGCAGATTGGTGTAGTAGTTGACTCCATAGCGGTCGGAACCAAGATCATCTTCGTTAGGAGTTGTATTGTGAGCATCGGGTACAGAGGTTGAAGTTGCCTCTGCCCTAGTTTGAACAGGTGGTTTTGGAATGTTGCGGCTTTGCAAAAATGACTCCGATGCTTTCCCATCAGAAATTGTTTGTAAAGCTTCAATCGCCTCCACATCCTGACCCGAAGCCGTTGCATCTACTCTAAGCCAAAGTCGTTGCGCCAAATCCCAATCTTGGTTTCTCTCGGCACGATACGCATCATTCTTCAACGTTGCAATATCAGCAGGGGTGACGTGTTGTAGCTTTTGGGCGTTGAGCTGATCGACAGCTTCTCGAATACGCTGAGCGACCATTGCAAACGCCGCGTCCCGGTCTTCCCACTGGGTAATAGGTTTGGCATGGGTTGGCAAAACGTTCAATTTACTGAACGGTACATAGGAATGGTTCCAGTCACAGGGACGCAAAATAATGGGAATGACTCGCGCTGTGCCCGCTTCATGCCGCGCGATCGCTCGCTTCAGTTCCGTGCCATAGCAGTATTTCGAGGCAATAAAGCTGCTGCTAATCAGTAGCAGGATAATGTCTGCCGTATCAAGCTTGTGGAGGATAGTGGGTTCCCATTCAGTACCTGCTTCCAGTTCCAGATCGTGCCAGGTGCTAATTTTGCCTGCCTCCCTCAAGGCAGAGAGGTGATTTTCCAGCGCATTCCGCATGTCCAGGTCTTTGCGCGAGTATGAGTAGAAGATCTTGATCGCGTCTTCGGGCACACGCTTCTCCAGCAAGACTTAAGTAGGGCTGAATCGATTATAGTCTTCCTGCATCAGTTAAAGGGTCGATCGCCCCTCTCAAGCAAAATGGATCACTTTTCAAACGCTCAACATGACGTATTGTTGGGTGTCGTTGCAACCAATGATGAATACTAGAGTGGACGGCGCACACCCTACCTGCTGACCAGTCTACCTGATGTCATGCTAAACCTTGCAGTATCGGACTCACATTATGATATTTGTCATGCTTAATAACCTGGCAGGGGGATGAAGTTATGACCACTCAACTGCAAGCCATGATGAACGATCGCTGTCATGTCACCCGATCGCAAATCATCGATTTCTGCCAACACTGGCACGTCATTGAGTTTTCTGTGTTTGGCTCGGTTCTACGAGATGACTTTCATGATGGCAGCGACATTGATGTTTTAGTGACACTCGCGCCCAATCATGGCTTAAACCTGTTTGACTGGATCGATATGCAGCAGGAACTAGAAGCCCTCTTTAACCGCGAGGTTGATCTAATAGACAAACGTGGACTGAAAAACCCCTACCGTCGCTCAGCCATTATGAACACTCGTCAGATCATCTATGCAAGCGAACAACCGTGATGCCGCTTCTCTTTGGGATATGGTGCAGGCAATGCGTCGGATTCAATCATTCACGGCTGGTTTGTCCTTCGATGACTATCAAGAAAGCATCTTGATTCAAAGCGCGGTTGAAAGACAACTCGAAATTCTTGGTGAAGCCGCTGGTAGAGTTTCTGAGGTAATGCGACAAGCCTATCCAGCTATCGATTGGCGAAGAACGGTTGGCTTACGCAACATTATTATTCACCGCTACGACGAAATTCAGCAAGATATCATCTGGAACATCATCACCACGGAACTGGTAACGCTTCTAACACAGGTAGAACCTCTGTTACCGCCCTTACCTGACGAGGAAGATTAGAGAGGAGAAGTCCGGGCGAAGCAACGATCAACCTCTGCCTCCATGCCTAAGCTTGAGCGGTTCTTGCTTTTCTACAAGCGGTGGTTACTTTTACTCAAGTCATCCTTACTTACGCTCAAGTTGTCCTTACGTTTACTCAAGCTGTGGTTGCTTACGCTCAAGCGTTGGTTACTTTCAGACAAGCTAAGGTTACTTACGCTCAAGCGTAGGTAAGGAATGATGAAGCTGTGGTTACTTACGCTTCATGCGTCGTTACTAACGTTAAAGCAATGGTGAAGTTTGGTAGTGCGATCACACTGTTCGCGATCGTGAAGCAAGCAACCGTAGTCTTTCCCACCTTACGGCTATGGAGAAATGAGCATCCGTAGCGTGAGTGAGTGCGAATACGCATTCAGCCGCTGTAACAATTCATAGCCTGAGTGGGAATTTTAGCTATACGGTAACGTTGATTAGTCTGTTTGAGTCACAGGCACCAAATTTAGACTGACTTTGAAGTAACTCGCTCAATGTGATGACACAGAACGACTATCAATCTCAAGAAAATACAGAAGCTCTGCTTTCTAAAAAAGCAATTTACTCCATTTTGGTAGGATTAAGCTTACTAGCTTTGTCAGCATTTTTGCTGTTTGGAGTGATGTCCGTAGATCTGGACTGTTCTCGTTCACCATCAGGTTTAGTTGAGTGCAGTTACACCCGAAACACTCCCCTGATTAAAACGGCTGCTTATACAGTCCTTGAACCGCTGGCAGCAGATGTTATTGAGGTCAGGAACAAGGCTAACATTTCCTACAATGTTGAGCTCCGTGCAGCAAATATCTCGTATACGCTGCCGTTATTGTCAGCCTACGACTATAAAATTGCTCAAGCTGCTGCTAATGAGGTGAATGCTTTTCTGCACTCATCCAATGAAAAACATTTTGCTAAACGCTTTCCAGAAAAACGCGTTGATTAGGCAGAATCGTATCGGAAGGTCAACTTTCCTTCTGCCATCTCAATACTCAATAAAATTAGCTGCTGACGGATAGCGTCTGTTGCGTTTCGCCCATTTTGCCGCCAATCATTTGTCCCAGTCGATCGACCGTTAACTCTGCTGCGTTGATGGGTGCCGACACGGCATCGCCACTGAAAACGATGATGCGATCGCTGTATTGCATGATTTCATCTAAATCAGAGGAGGTGAAGATAATGGCGGTGCCACCTTCACAGCGGGCAATCAACTGTTGCCAGACCCACAATACTGATTCAATATCCAATCCACGTGTGGGGTGCTCCATGAGCAGGAGATTGAGCGGAACAGGTAGAAGCGCAAGCTGAGTGCGCTGTTGATTGCCACCAGAAAGCCGTTCTACATGAGTTTGAGCTTTGCCGCGAATGTTGAAGAGGGCGATCGCATGCCGCGTTTTTTCTAACGTCTCCTTCCAGTCCACAAACCAACCTCTGGGTGGTGTGCGGAGAGCGACATGCTCATGAATCGACAGCCCAGGGATTAATCCGTCACGGAGACGATCGGCGGGTGAATAGCCAATGCCTGCATTCAGATAATCGCGGTAGGGCTTGGTTGTCATCTCTACCCCGTGTACACGCAAACTGCCTGCTGAAGCCTTGAGCAATCCTGCGCAGAGTAATAACAAAAGCTGCTGACCGCTGCCTTCCAGCCCTGCCAACCCAATCACTTCACCTTGCTGCACCGTAAAGTCAGGAATTTTAAGGCTCAAGCGATCAGTCTTGAGGCGCACTTGACTAAACTCAACGGCAACTGATTCGTGACGAGTGGTTGGCTTGGCAGGTGGTGCCAACTCTCGCCCAAACATCAGCTCAACTAACGTTTCGTCGGGACAGGGAATTTCCAGATTGCCGACGACCTTCCCCTGGCGCATGACCGTGACGCGATCGCACAGTTCGTCCACGTCTTCCAGCTTGTGGGAGACAAAAATCACCGATTTCCCCTGGGAGGCAAGTAACTTCGCGGCTGCAAAGAGTTCATCTTTTTGAGTGGCGGAAATTCCTGTGGTTGGCTCATCCAAAATCAGGGTTTTCACCCCTAACGAAAGGAGGCGAAGAATCTCAAGCTGCTGACGTTCGCCCACCGTAAGGTTGCTCACCTTATCGCTGGGGTTGAGGGCGAAGTTAAACTGTACGGCCAGTTGGCGAAATTCTCGAAACGCCTGTCGTCGATTGGTAAACAGGCTCCCTGACTTACCCACCAAAAAGTTATCGAGCACCGACAACGGCGGAAAATCCAGCGGATCCTGATGCAGCATGCCAATACCAGCGGCGATCGCGTCAGCAGGCGTTTTCACTTCCACTGGCTTCCCGTCTAGTAAAAGCGTGCCTCGATCGCGGGTAATAAAGCCGCTGAGAACCTTCACCAGAGTACTTTTGCCTGCCCCATTTTCGCCCAGTAGCCCGTGAATGCTGCCTGCTTCTACCGTAAGCGAAACATCGTCATTTGCCTGAACCGTGCCAAACCGTTTGGAGATCTTTTGTAGCTCAACTTTCATAGCAAGAAAGAGTCACGGGAACTGGAAAAAACAAGGCTAAAGGTGAACGTGCCTCGATCCTTTAGCCTTTTTACTTTAGCTTTTCTACTTACTGGATCCCTCCATTCCTGCTAGCAGTTGGGGCATGTACCAGATTTGCTGGTCGGTCGCCGTTTCACCTGCTTTGACAAAATCGGTTTTACCATCTTGAAACTTGATAGGCCCCTTGTACAGGTTAATACTGCCATCACCAAGCCCCTTAATAAATTCGTCCATGTACTTCTTGTTGTCACCCAATGCGCTACCAGGCAAGAAGCCAATCATCGAAGTTTCAGGATTGTTGATGTCTTTCCAATCGGGCCCCAGCCAAACAAACTCGCTGCCCAGCTTACCATCTACCGCCTTTTTCACCGCATCAGTGTAAGGCAAACTCCAGTTGTAGTACGGTACGCCCAGGCACACATCAGGCGCAAGATTACAGCCTGTCTTCAAGTCATAGTGAACAAATTTGACCTTTTTGCCTGCTGCCGCTGCCTTCTTCGTTTCAGTGGCGGCTTCAGGTGTGTCGATCCCGGACATCACCACATCGTAACTACCGTTGAAGTAATCGTTCACCACTTTGGTTGGGTCAAGCGTGACGCCAGGAATGTTAAACCAGAAACCAATCCAGGTCACTTTGAATTTCAGATCGGCTGGTTTCTTTTTGAGGTAGTTTTCCCAGCAATACTTTGCACCTAGATAGGCAGCCGAAACGTAACGACGCGTCTCATCATTAATTAAGGGGCCGAGGTAGCCAATTTTGCCCGTCTGGGTTCCCAGTGCAGCAGCACAACCAGCCATCATCTTGCCGTATTCCATCCGGCCCATGATGTTACTCAAGTTCGGCTGATTTTTGAAATTTTTGCCCTCTTTCCAGGCGTAATCTCCAGAGGCATGAATGACGCTTACATCGGGATGCTTTTTAGCGGTTTCCAAAGCGTCGTCTTTGAAGTCATCGGAGTTAAAGATGACGAGTTTTGCCCCTTTCCCAATGAGTTCATCTGCCACTTGAGTACCTTTGACGTTGGGACGATCGGCAGGATTGACCTTATCAACGTAGTCAAATTTGACCCCAGGCACTTTCTGGAGGACTGTTTGAATTCCTTCATACTGTGCCTGGTTCCAACCGCCGTCGTCTTTGGGGCCAACAATGACCATTCCAACGGTGTATTCTTTACCGCTGGCTTGAGCTGTAGGCGACCCAGAAGCAGAAGGAGAGGCAGTTGGTGCTGGGCTACTACAGGCACCAACGAGGACGCTTAGCGCGGCAACATGCCAAAAGCGACGCACTAAAGCAACGGTGCGATCGGCAAGAGGAATGCTGTTGCCTGGAACAAATTGATTCATGGACTTAACGGACTTTAGCTGATCAGGGGTCATGATTTACCGCTCTATGCTGATGGATTTCCAATTCACGGCTACGTTTATGAGGGTCGTACTTCAGATGGGAGCGAACCACTGAAGATCTTGATAAAGACTAAACTCTGGCATCTTATCAAGGCTATGGACTATCGATATGAATCGTTCGACGATCACAGCCTCGCTTTCCAATTAAGGCGATCGCTCATTCTGGGAATGTATTATTCAATACTTTTACGCCGCGTCTCAGGACAAACCCATCGCACAACATCCATTTCGCTTCGAGTTGCCGCTGCACCCCTTACGGCGTCAGTCGTTGAACGGAAGCTCTCTACCCGCTCGAAAAGATACCTTCATGCCCATCAAAGAGTGTCGATCAAACGATCTGCCACCGGACACTGACCAATTACCTTTAATCTGGCTCGACGCCCTGCCTCAGCATCATAGGCAAGACTCACTTCTAAATAATTGAATGGCTTGTAGAGTAACCGTTCGGACCATTCGATCGCCACAATACCCGGGTCTACTTCAACCCCTTCCCAATAGGTTTCTGGATAGAGGGCTGCCGCGGCTGCCTTGTCAAGACGGTACAAGTCGAAATGATAAAGCGGTATCCGCCCCTCCAAATATTCGTTGACCAGGGTAAAGGTAGGACTATCAATGGCTCCCCGAATCCCCAATCCTTCGCCAAGCCCCTGGACTAACGTTGTTTTACCGCTACCCAAATCTCCTTCTAACAGAAGCGTACTTCCCGCTGGAAGCAACTGTCCTAGCTTCACACCGAGCGATCGTGTCGCCTCTGCATCAGGCAGAAAAATAGTTTTAGCATCATCCTGCATTGCAGTACAAAGACGGAGAAAAGTTTTGAGTTTTGAGTTTTGAGTTTTGAATCGGCTAGCGGTCAGCGGTCAGCAGTCAGCATAGAAGTTTTGAGTTTTGAGTTTTGAGTTTTGAGTTGTTAGTCTTTAAGCGGTCAGCGATCAGCCTTTTAGCCTTCTCCTGCCCACTCCCCACTCCCGACTCCCCACTCCCTCATTTCAAAGCTCTTTAGCCTTCTGCCTCCTGCCTCCTGCCTCCTCCCTCCTCACAACCCCTGCACTCGGCTGTACCAGCGCAGCAATACCCGTGCGAGCTGTTCAGGATCATGGCGTACGAGCCCCGTTTGTTCGTCTTCATCCATAACGCTTGCCAGGACAATCCGACGCCCTAGCCGTGCTACGACATCGCGATCGAGCGGGACAGGGTTGGAATTTTCCTGCGCGTAGCGAATATGCGCTCTTGCAGAGGGGGTTTTCTTTTGCACCAATACGGCACCAAAGAGGGGTTGCCCACAGGCTCGGTCGATCGCGCGAATGTGATCGCCCACGCTGTAGCCTTGCGTTTCGCCTTCTTGCGTCATGATGTTACACACGTAAATGCGGGGCACATCACGTTGGGCGATCGCGGCTGTAATCTCTGGCACAAGCAAATTAGGAATGATACTGGTGTAAAGACTACCAGGGCCAATAATGATGTAATCGGCTTCGGCAATCGCTTTGACCGCTTTAGGCAACGCAGGCGGATTTGCAGGCGTGCAGCCAATTCTGACAATGGTGCCGTTTGCTTCGGTAATGCTTGATTCGCCCTCAATGTAGCGACCATCCGCCAACTCCGCCCACAGTCGAACATCACTCAGAGTCGCTGGGAGTACCTGTCCACGCACCGCTAACACCCGCGAACTTGCTGCGATCGCTTGCTCTAAATCGCCCGTCACCTCGCTCATGGCTGTCAAAAACAGATTGCCAAAGCTGTGGCCGGTCAACCCATCGCCTGCTTTGAAGCGGTACTGAAAGAGTTCTGTCAGCAGCTTTTCCTCATCGGCCAGCGCTGCTAAACAGTTGCGGATATCGCCAGGGGGAAGCACCCCAATTTCTCGCCGTAGCCGACCAGACGAGCCGCCATCATCAGCAACCGTTACGATCGCGGTAATATTGGCGCTGTAACGCTTTAGACCCCGGAGAAGGTTGGATAATCCTGTCCCACCACCCACTACAACAATACGAGGACCTCGATGTAACCGCCGATGCGTCAGCAGTAAATCAATGAGTTCTTCCTCCCCTTCGGGCATCAGCACTTCGGTAATCGACCCCAGGGTGCGTGTTTGCCCCCACCAGACCAGCAGAAACCCAATGACCATTGCCAGTGGGCCACTGATGTAGCTGGGAATAATATCGGTGACGTGATCGAGAAGCTGCCTGAGAAATTGGGTGGTATAAAACACCGGAGTTAACTTCAGCCAGATGGCAAACCCTAGTGTCGTTAGCAAGACACCAGTGGCACTGAGGAGCAACCAGCGCTTCACAAATAATCCCGGTGCCAGCCACTTAAACCATTGGTTCACTCGGCTAGAAGAACGGTGTCGCGACTCCTGCCTCAGCACGTGGAGCGCTTGTTTCAGTAAACCAATGGTCATGGCTGGTTACGCACAGAGAATAGAAGGTTAGGTGGATGAACCAAATTTGACATCTGTCTAGCAGCAGAATAGCTTAAGTTTTTCACTTCTATAGATTTTTCACTTCTAAGACTGATCTGTGGGTCCATTTAGTTCATAAGCGGCTGTGACGTGATCGTCGCTTCTTGCTATTTCCCATCCCTGATCGCGATCGACACCTTGCAGAGAGTTCCATAACGCACCTTAAAATGCGCTAGCATGGCTTCCAAAATGCTGTTTACTTTCCTTTGAAGGGGTCCTTGGTTGGTTAGGCTGCCTGGTCAATGCTGAGAAAATCATCTCTGTATGATCCGAAGACCTCAAACCACGCTAAGGTTTGTGAGTTCGGTGTTTTTGAGGTTGGGCTGATTTATCGTCAATCCAAATGGGACGAATCTCAGCAATTTGCAGGCAAAGTTATTGCAGACTTCGCTTGTAACAGACTTAGATTGTTAAGGAGTGTCTGGTTCACATCCTAATGGCTGACGCGCTGATTGAACTAAAGGGTGTTTCAAAAGCGTTTGGTAAAAATGTCGTACTGGATGCGGTTGATTTAACAATCTACCGTGGAGAAGCCTTAGCCATTATTGGCCCCTCAGGGACGGGCAAATCCACTATCCTGCGCATTATTGCTGGACTCACGGCACCTGACTCTGGAGAAATTTATATCCAGGGGCAATTACGGGAGGGTCTTATTGAAGATGCTCAAGACCCGATCGGCATTGGCATGGTGTTCCAACAAGCCGCACTCTTTGATTCGCTGACTGTGGATCAGAATGTGGGCTTTTTGCTATATGAACATTCCCGGCTGTCGAGGCGTCGTATTCGAGAACTGGTGGTGAAACGTTTGGAGATGGTGGGACTGGCAGACGTGAGCGATCGCTACCCATCGGAGCTGTCAGGGGGAATGCGGAAGCGGGTCAGCTTTGCACGCGCCATTATGGCGAATCCAGACAACCCGAAGGATACCCCAGAAGTGCTGCTCTACGATGAGCCGACGGCTGGGCTTGATCCGGTTGCATCGACTGTGATTGAAGATTTAGTACGGCAGTTGCAGTGTGTTGAAGGAGGTTGTGGCACGTATGTCATGGTGACGCACCAGCAAAGCACCATCCGTCGTACTGCCGATCGGGTTGTTTTTCTGTATCAGGGGCATGTGCAATGGGAAGGCACGGTTGAGGCGGTAGACACTACCGATAACCCGTTAGTCCGCCAATTTTTTAGCGGCAGCATCAGCGGTCCCATGCAGGTGATTGGCTAGTTAAGGGCAGAGGGCAGGAGGCAGAAGGTAAAACAAAGATTGTGGCTCCTGGCTCCTGGCTTCTGACCCCTGACTCCTGTATCCTCAATCCAGAACCGCTCTTGCTCCAACATCTCCCTACTTAGTGAGGACTCATCATGCGATCGCGAACTGTTCGGGAAGGCTCTGTTGGCTTGTTGCTTTTGTTAGGACTGGGTCTGTTTGCCGGACTCATCCTCTGGCTACGAGGCATCAGCGTTGGCAATCGTGGTTACAAAGTCGTCATTGATTTTGCCAACGTTGCAGGGATGGAAGTGGGCACCGCTGTCCGCTATCGCGGGGTGGTAGTGGGGAAAATTACCAAAACGCGGCCAGGTCCAAATGGCGTTGAGGTTGAAGTGGAAATTTCTCCCGCTGATCTCGTCATTCCCAAAGATGTGACGGTTGAGTCAAACCAGTCGGGCTTGCTCGGCAGTACGTCGATCGACATCAATCCTGTCAAACCATTGGCCGGAAACATTGCGGCGAAGCCCCTCGACCCCAACTGCAACAGCGATGTCATTGTCTGCAACAAGTCGCGCTTAGTGGGCCGCGTAGGGGTTAGCGTCGATGAATTGCTGCGCTCATCCATGAATTTTGCCAACGCCTACAGCAATCCGTCCTTTGTAGCCGATGTGCAAACCGTAACGCGCAACAGTGCGCAAGCGGCTGCCGAAATCGCGGCCCTTAGTCGTGAGTTCAAAGGCGTGGCAACGACCGTCAAACAGCAAGTTTCAACGCTTTCTGCCTCTAGCCGCAATGTCGATCGCACTGTCACAAAACTGGGAATCACAGCCGATCAGGTCAATAGTCTCTTAGCCACCAATCGCTCAAACTTAGTTGGGACATTAGGCAACATTAATGTGATCACAGCGCAACTCCGAACAACGGTAGCAACGCTCAATCCAGTGGTCAGCCAGGTACAGCAAGGTCAACTCATTCGCAATCTGGAAACGCTCTCTGCCAACGCCGCTCAAGCCTCTGCGAATCTGCGGGATGTATCAACCGCGCTCAATAGCCCGTCTAACCTGATGGTGCTCCAGCAAACGCTCGACTCCGCTAGAGTCACGTTTCAAAATGTGCAAAAAATAACGTCTGACCTGGATGAGTTAACGGGCGATCCAGCCTTTCGCACCAATGTACGCAAGCTGGTGAATGGTCTCAGCGGCTTAGTGTCATCGTCGCAGCAACTCCAGCAACAAGCACAACTGGCACAGATTTTGACCCCGATCGCCGAATCTGCCGCTCATACACCCACCCCAGTGTCGAGCAATCGTCTTTCTGAAGCAGACGTGTTGCGTAAAAGCGTGCCGCAACGGACGGCTGAGGGCATGGAAAGTAAGAGGATGGGAAATTAGCTCCAATCGTCCCGCTTGCTCCCACGCCCTTTGTAAACCTGGGCTTCGGCATGAATCTCTCGTGTTTTGGCATACAGCGTTTCTTCTGTTAGATGCCACTGCTTCAGCACCTTATCAAGATCAGTTTGAATGTCACGCGCACCTGGAAACCCTCGATAACGAATCCGAAGGCGAGCCAGTTCCGCCAGATTGTAATCGGTTGGGTCTTCGGCAAGCAGCGTGTTCACGATCTGCCGATCGGTGTTCCAGAGAGGATGCTGTTGATCAATCTGCTTTTCAGCCATAAGGTTGTGACGATAAGGAAGGGCAACCGCTACAGTCTAATTAATCGCCATAGTCCAAAGAGCACAAGCTGCTATGGATACGCTACAGGTAGTGCCTTGCTTAACGCAAGACTGCTGCACTACCGTAAATGAGCCAGGGGCCGTCCGTCAACTTGTTGACCAATGAAGTTTTAGTTGACGGTTGAAGCCGTATCTATTACCTTAAGGAACTCAAACCTGCTTTGAGGAACTCAAACGTGCAAACCAGCTTATTTTTTGTTTGAAAACCGAATTGTTGCAGTAGACTGGCTGGTAATCTTGAAGCAGATGGGTAGCCTGACGATCGCACAGTGTCGTTACAGTGTGGTTAAAGGTGATCTTGAGCAACGGAAAGAGGGATTACATCTGGGTTTGGGTACGTTGAGTAGTACAGCATGGTACGCCATCGTTCAGAGATTGTCAGACAAGGCTGTACGTGTGTTAATGGAGTGATGAGAAGCTGATGTCCACTGCGTTTCGATCTGCATCCCGTTCCCGACGACCCCCTTCTGCTCGTCGCGCACCGCTTTACCCGGTTGCAACTAAAACAAAACCAGTGCAGCGTGTTCCCAAAAGCACGCCTTCTCCATTAAGAGCAGTCCCCACGCCGATCGCTAGAGCAAAAGCAAGCGCCCCAACAGGCACAAAAGCGGTCAGGCAATTACCAACCACGCGATCGTTTCCTCTGTGGCTAAGGATGCTCATCCAGGCACAGCGCGGTTCGCTCATTGTTGCGTTCATCTTAGTGATTGCAACTCTCCTCGTTTATGGCAGCACGGTATACACACAGCAGTTGTGGAGCAAAGAATACCGTAAGCTGAAAAGCCTGCAGCGCAGCGAGCGGGAAATGACCGCAACCAGTGCCAGTTTGGAAAATCAATTAGCTCTACAAGCCGAACGGCCCGGCTCAGGGTTGGTACCACAAACGCCAGACAGCACTATCTTTTTGCAGCCCGCCCCCCAGCGGCCACCGTTAGCAACCAGTCCCAGCACACCCAAAATTGAAGTAGCTCCCAATACCCCTCTGGGTTATTAAGAGGTGTCGTGATGGCTAACCCTCCTCGTTCTTTATCAGCATCGCGTGCTCGTCGTGTCCCTGATAGTGGGCGTTCTCGGCGGCGCGATCGCTCTGCGCTCATCGAACGTCCCACCTTTCGGTTAATGCTCGTCTGGGTAGCCTTGCTGGCGGGCTGTGGACTGCTGACGCTGAATCTTTTTCGCTTACAGATTGTGCAAGCAAAACAGTTGCAAGCACGGGCGCAAGAGCAGCAGATGGTGTACATGCGGCCCTTTATCCCGCGTCGTCAGATTATCGATCGCGCGGGTACCGTCTTGGCGCTGGATCGTCCGGTCTACACTCTGTTCGCGCATCCCAAACTGTTTAAAGAGTCAAAGTCAGTGGTCGCTGAGAAGCTGGCTCCCTTACTGCGGCGATCGACTGCTGATTTAGCCAAAAAGTTTGATCAGGCTGAAACGGGCATTCGTCTTGAATATGCGCTGACTGAAAGTACGGCTGACCAAATTACCAATTTGCAAATCGATGGCCTGGAGCTGCTTCAGAGTCAGCAACGGCTTTATCCGCAACAGGAAATGGCAGCCGACGTTCTGGGCTACGTCAATGATGATCACAAAGGGCAGGCCGGGCTGGAGCTAAGCCAGCAAAAATTGCTAGAGCGACTGTCAAACCCCGTTAAGCTCCGGCGCATGGGTGATGGGTCGTTGATGCCCGATCAGGTGCCAGGCGGGTTCCTGAATTTAGACGATTGGCAACTCCAACTCACCCTGGATAGCCGCTTGCAGCGAGTTGCCATCACCGCTTTGCAACAGCAGGTGAAGAAATTCAACGCTAAGCGCGGAACTGTCATTGTGATGGATGCTCACGATGGCTCCCTGCTTACGCTAGCCAATACCCCATCCTACGACCCGAACCAATATTTCAACTATTCCCTCGATCGCTTCAAAAACTGGGCACTCTCTGACCTCTACGAGCCTGGTTCAACATTTAAGCCCATCAACGTCGCGATCGCGTTAGAAACAGGCTCCATCAAACCGGATAGCGTGTTCTATGACGAAGGCCAGATTCAGGTTAGCGGTTGGCCCATCCAAAACTTTGACTACTCCACGTCCGGCGGTAGAGGCCGCATCACTCTGACGCAAATTTTGGAATACTCCAGTAACGTCGGCATGGTGCATGTGGTACAGCAAATTAAACCCAGCCTTTATTACACCTGGCTGAAACGCATCGGCATGAGTGATCCCGTTGGCATTGACTTACCGTCTGAAGCGACGGGTCAGTTCAAAACCCGAAAGACGTTCCTCGAATCCCCGATCGAGCGAGCCACGACTGCTTTTGGACAAGGTTTCTCACTGACTCCTATTCACCTGGCGCAACTGCATGCCGTGTTAGCCAATGGTGGTAAGCTTGTAACCCCCCATGTCGTGCGTGGCTTGTTTGACAGTAAAGGACAACCCTACTGGCAACCCAACCTCCCTGAACCCCGTCCCATCTTTTCTAAAGCAACCACTCAGAGTGTCCTTTCCATGATGGAAACGGTGGTTAGTAAAGGAACGGGTAAGAGCGCTCAGATTCCTGGCTATAGAATTGCAGGCAAAACAGGAACGGCTCAGAAAGCAAATCCCAACGGTGGCTACTTTGACCACGCAAAGATCACCAGCTTTGTCGGCATCTTTCCCGTCGATGCGCCTCGCTACGTGGTGGTAGCTGTGGTGGATGAACCAAAAGGTGGCGATGCCTTTGGCTCTACCGTGGCAGCTCCCGTAGTCAAAGCCGTAATGGAAGCCCTCATCAGCCTGGAAAAAATCCCTCCTAACCCGGTAGAACCAGGTGCGAGAGCAGAGGAGGTGGGGAGGTAGAGAGGGATGAAGAAGGATGAAGGATGAGGGATGAAGGTTCAATCATTTCCTAATATCCCCAACCCCCAACCCCTAACCCCCAACCCCTTCCGCTCCTGCCTACTCCCTTCTCTCCATCACTCGCAGGAACTCCAGTGGTAGGCCGTCGCTGTCAGCAATAAAAGCCACTTCATAGACACGATCGCCAATCATTTGTTGTTCGGGTTCTAGCAGTACAGTGAGCGGTTGCACTTGATCCGGTTGGGCTTGGGCGGCTTGCGTGATGCGATCGCGTAACGCAGTCAACCAGTGCGTTAAATCATCCGTGACAGCCGTTAGGTCAAAGGAAAGGTGGTAATAGCCCACATAATGCTCATCGCCAAACGCATCGGTCGCGGGTTTCGGTTCTGGGATTTGAATGAGTTCAAGGCGTCCGCCCAGCCCTTCCATCCAACACGCCAGGGTGTATCCTGTAGTGAACCGTTCCTGCACTTGAAAGCCAAGCTGTTCATAGAACGCGATCGCTCGAAAAATATTGGCCGTCCGAATCGAAGCGTGATGCATAAAGGCTAAACTGGGAACTTTAGATTGCATTTGTAAAGGGCTTTGGTGGGTTGCAAGCCCGTTTCGGCACCTCTACTTAGTCTAAAGTCTTTAATTTGCTCTAGCCTCTTCGGCTCCTAATCATCTTTTATCCACAACCAACCGTACTTCTTATAGGATTCAGTTCATGCATCGGGTCATGAAGCTGCTATTTATTCGTCACGCGCAGTCAACAGGCAACAAAGAAAAGCGGATGCAGGGGCATGGTGAGTATGCGCTTTCCAACGAAGGTAAGCAGCAAGCAGAGAAGCTAGCGCGGAGTTTATTGGCAGAAGCCTGGTATCCCTCTCATGTGTACAGTAGCCCTCTAAGAAGAACCGCACAGACAACACAGATCTTGCTTGACCACTTTCAGACTGCGCCACTTCCGGCAGCCGTTAGTGATTTGATTGATAGTGCTGAGACGGTGATTGAAACGCCTGAGAATGAACCCAAGAGTTTTACAGTTGCCTATGCTGACGAACTCAAAGAATTTCAAAACGGAATTTTTCAAGGACTAACGTGGGCAGAAGCCGTCAAACGCTATCCGGATCTCTGCCGCGAACTCGAAGCCTCACCAGATTGGATTCAAATTCCAGGTGCCGAAACGCCTCATGATGCAAGACAACGGGCAAACCGCTTTATTCAGTCACTTTTTGAGCGCCATCAAAATGGGGATCAGATTTGGATTGTGACCCATAGCTGGATTTTGCAACATTTAATTGCTGAACTTATGGGCTGCGATCGCTCATGGCGATTAAGAGCAAGTAACACGGCACTCTTTGAGTTTTGGGTTGACCAATCTCGCTGGCATCGATCGGATCAAAACCGTTTTAATACGGATCTTTGGCAAGTCCGTCGCTTTAACGATTGTCGTCATCTAAAAGCCTAGTGGAGCGTCAAATGGAACCTTCACCTTACCTAGAGATAAGCTTTAGCCAAAGACTAAATGATTCCTTCTAGAGGCTGATCCCCGCTGGCGATCGCCTCTTTTTAGAAGCGCGAAACCGCTTGTTTTTATTAAGTTTTTTGTCAAAAAACAGCCCTTTATTACGTAAATTCAAGATCCTGCTTACGGGTCGTTTCGTTATCCTTTGACAAAATTGGAGTATCTTGAATCAAGGGTTGTCATAGCATCCTACCGAAAGTTTCGTCGTCAATTATCGTGTTCAATCATGACAAGCACAGTGAATGATATCGTCAAACAAGCTAATCAGGGCAGTGTTGCGGCTATTATTCAGGTTCTCAATGAAAAGCTTGCTGACTCCGGTGTTCGGACACGCGCAATTTTTGCGGATGGTGTACTGCAAATTCTGTGTGAAGCCGCTACAGCAGAACAATTGGAGCCATCAGAATTGATTGGACAGATCCGGCATACGCTGGAGGCGATCGCACCCCGTAATATTCGCCGCGTTAACATTAACAGCCGCATTGTGCGCGAGCAGCAATTACTTTGGCTGGACGAAATTAGTCGTGACCCAGAAAATCAACTTCTTTGGTCACAGGAAATTACGTTGAATAAACCGAATCTTTTTCGGCACATGCTCAACGAGTGGCAGCAGCAGGCAGCGCTACAGAAACCAAATCTGCCTACACGCTCTCCCATGCAGCAGCGTGAGCGTCATCAGTTTTGGCGTGGGCTTGTGGGTGGCGCGAGTGCCAGTCTTTTGCTGCTTTTAGGGGGCTGGGCGCTCTATAGCTGGTTAGGCGCTCCTAAACGTCAGGCAATGGCACCCCTCCAAACAAATAGTCCAGCCTCAAGCCCAGAAGCTGCACCCATTCCAAGTCCATCTACACAAGTTAGTCCTGCCAACAAAGACGATTTTGCGATCGCCGTTAGAGTGGCGCAGCAAGCATCCCAGGAAGGGCTGACAGCACAATCACAAGCCCAGTGGCTCGAACTAGCTGCCCGCTGGCAGAGGGCTTCTGACCTGATGGCAGGTGTGCCTGCTCAAGACGAGCGCTACAAAACGGCTCAAGATCGAGTGGTAGCCTATCGTAAAAACAAAGAACTGGCCTTGGAGAAGGCAAATCAGCAAGCGGCGAACCGATTGCCAACCGTGGAGTTATCGCCAACTGCAGAGCCATCGCCTACAGAGACAACGCCAAACGCAACAGCAACCGATACGCCAGCCTCCAATCCTTGAGCGATCGCTACGATAACCGCCTGGCAACTATTCGCTTGGCAACTATTCAATACTGACCCCGCGTACCGTTTGTGGTTTCGGACGACTTGCCACCGGAGCCTGCTGAATCTGGCGATCGCGGGCATGATGTGCCTGAAAATGCTGCTGCCACATCTCCGGTGCATTAAGCGTTTCACCACCATGCTTCGTCAAACGTGACCGTACCTTACAAAGCACGGGCGTGTTGACACAAGCTCCCGCCACAATGATCTGCCCCTTGGTCAAAGCAGGCAGTTCTTTAAGCAAATCGCGTCCCGCCGCTTCTACGCCGTATTTCAGACTTTCCTGATCAACTGGGTTAACAATCCGCATAATGAACTGACTCATGCATTGCGACAACACATCCGAGTCAATTTTGCCGGGACGCTGGGTGATCAGGCCCATCCCTAACCCAAACTTGCGTCCTTCACTCAAAATCGTTCGCAGTACAGCCTTACAGCGCGATGGTTCATGGGCAGGTGCAAAACGATGTGCCTCTTCCACAATGATAAAAACAGGGTAGGGCAGGTAATGTTCATCCTCCGGCTTAATCAGTTCCCGCTGTGTGTTCATCCGCGCCTGATTGGACTGCCGTAACACCGCTGCACAAATCACCTGCTGTTCTTCCTGGCTGATTTCATTCATCTGCAAGACGGTGACTTGTCCTGGCTCGAACAAATCTCGCGGTGCAACAGTGTGCTCAAACGTGTGGAAGTACTGCGATCGCTCCAATCGTTCCAACTTCCATTCCAGTGCTGGGGCAGAGGAGCCTGTTTTTTCGTTGCCGTCTTCATCAACTTGAATGTCAGCTTCGCGCACCGCTGCAATCAAATCCTGAATGCCCCAGCGATGTTCACCTTGCTTGTGCCGTTGCAGCAATCGGTAGGCTTTATTCAGAATGGACTGCTGGCGATCGCTCATATCTGGCAGCAACGTCAGAATGTCGTAGTAATCCAGCGACGATACCCGAATCCGAATATCCTCTGGCGTCAGAATCTTCACTTTGGGTGCGTAGCCATCACTGGCTTGAAACGCTGGATGCCCTCGCATATCCGCCAACGTGTGATATTCCCCATGTGGATCAAAGATCAGCACAGCAGCCCGGTTATGGGGCGATAGCAATTCCTCAATCAATACACCAGCCGTATACGACTTGCCTGATCCGGTGCCTGCCAGAATTGCCATGTGAGTACTCACTAATTCCTTCACATCCAGTGCGACAGGTACATTCGTCTCCCGTAGTAGCAAGGAGCCAATATGCGCTGAACCAATTTCTCCAGGTTGTTTCTTGTTCAGCACACGACGCAACATGGCATCATCGGCCAGATAAACCTTTGCACCAGGATTGGGAGTGCGGCGAGGGTTCATGAACCCTAAGGTCACATCAAAGTAACCAACAACATCTACAGTAATTTCATAAATTTCTGGGTTGTTATACGTGAAACCAACGAGTGCTGCGATCGCTTCTGGGCTGATCTCTGTATCCGCAAAAATACGATCGGGCAGGTGGTCAATCAAACAACGAGCCGAAATCTTTCCTAAGATTTGTAGCGTGGGCACAATCGCTTGGTCGGCTGCAACCTCATAGAAAACGAACTCACCAATCTTAACCGAACGGTTATCGGCGGTGATAAAGACGTATTGGTTACCAGTTTCCCCCGGTCCCTTTACCGTACCAATCACCCGCGGCAGTGGCAACACAACCTCTGCATCCGTAGTATTAACTAGAAGCGAGTTCTTAACGTTCATTTACTGTCGCTCCAGACCGAGCCAATCCGTTTACTTTCTCCCGGTTATAGCATCCCTATGGCCTCATGATCGCCCAACAGTCCAGCGATCGCGCCGACCCACACCTTACAACGCGAAGAAAGCACATGTCTTAACACAAAAGAGAATGGACGCTGTGGTGATCCCGTTTAAATTCTGAACAGCATTCTTGAACAAGGCTGACGGCAAAACCAGCCGCCTAGCCTGAAAACCAGGAATTCACGGATACAGCAACCGCCCGACTCGTCTACGCTAGAGCCACCGAATACATGAAGCAACCGATCGTCTTCCCCATGTCCACGTAGGCTCAGTGCAGCAGCAACGCATTGATTGATAGCCACTGCTAAAGACTAAACCGATATGGGAATCCTAATGTCATAGGAGTGGTTTAACAGCATGAATCTAGCGGACAACAATGGGGCCAAGGCTCACAACGCATACGCCTCAGAAAGCACAATGGCTAGTGGCAACCCTAATCGATGTAGCGAACCACTAACAACTTTAAGTGCCACAACACGACCATTAGCCAACCACCTCAGAGTTGTTTTGCCAGAGGAAACTTGTCGATCATCGTTACAGCATCCTGCAACCCTTACAAGTTTGTGGCAGCATATGCTACGTAGTGCTTCAAGCCAACCTGACTGCAGTCAGCTTCTTGCTGATCTTGCTGCTTGCATTGGCAAAGCTTGTAACGTTGATGGTTGTGCCATCATACTGCCCGATGCTACAGGGATGACAGCTCAGGTTATTGGCTGGTTGGTAGATGCTCCCCCCCTACTCATGCAACGATTGCAAGTGCCTTCAGGGTTGCTTGAAGGGTGGCAGTTTGAGGGGTGGCAGTCGGGTGCAGTCCCCATTGAGGTTGCAACCATTAAGACTCAACGTTCAGATCACACGACTGCATCAAGCGCAAGTAAATTTCTTGAAATCTGGCAGACCATCCATTCACTGCGGGCATCCTCACCAGAGTCAATGACAGTGCTAGCCGCCGCGACCCAATTTCAAGGCAGCGCAAATGGAATCATCAGCTTTATGCGATCGCGCGCTCATCCCTGGAATCAATCAGAAATCGCAGGACTTCAAACCGTGTCCCACCAGGTTGCCAGTACGGTCGAGCAACTTCGACTTCAGCAACAGCTTAGCAAGCAGATGGAGTATCAGAGCGTTATCAACCAGCTAACGCTTGCCATTCATCACGCCTCTGATCTCAACGCGGTCTTAAAGCTTGCGACAGACGGTACGGCGCAGGCCCTTCAAGTAAAACGTGGGATGCTTTTGCGCCTAAAACACTGGGATCCTCTTTTTCGCAATCGCGCCCACCTGCAGCTCCCCAAAATCAGGGTGAGTGTTGCTTGCGAATGGCTTAGCGATGCGGGTAATGATCCTTCCAACCCATGCCTGGAACGTTCTCCATCCGCTCACACAACCACCACTGGTGCTGATGAGACAACCGTTCCTAATCAGTCATTTTGGCTTTCAGAATGTACGCTTTGCCAGCAGGCGTTTTTACACCCTGACGGCCCTATTTTGTTAGCGGATACCCAGCACGACCAGGCACGTTTAGAGCCCGATGCTTTCAAAAAACTGGGCGGTAATGCTGCCCCTACATTTAGCCTCAAGTCCTTGCCTACCCTGCTGCTGGCTCCCCTGGAAAGCCAAGGCACCGTGTTAGGCTTTCTGGTCTTTCAGCAAGAGCACCCTCGCATTTGGCAGCCGGAAGAACTCGAACTGGTGCGTCTAGTCAGCGCTCAAGTCAGTACTGCCATCATTCAAACTGAGACACTCCGACAGGTGCAATCACTCGTTGAAAAGCGCACAGCTGAGCTACGTGAGAGTCTATCCGTCCAAGCAAAGTTGTACGATCGCACCCGTTACCAGCTTGACCAGCTACGGCATCTCAATCAAGCCAAAGATGAGTTTCTGAGCACGGTCAGTCATGAACTGCGGACACCGCTTACCAGCATGACAATGGCAATCCGCATGCTCCGGCAAGTAGGGTTAGACAGTGAGCGTAGTGCCCGCTATTTAGACATTTTGGAGCAGCAGTGCGCTCAGGAAACCAATCTTATTAATGATTTGCTGGGGCTACAGGAACTGGAATCGAATCAAGTAGCCATGAATCTGCAGGAAATTGATCTGAAAGCATTGATACAAGATCTGATCAGGCTCTTTCAGCAAAAGTGGTCTGCTAAAGGATTAACCTTGAAGACGAAGCTTCCCAAGCGTTCCTTACGCCTAATGAGCGATCGAGATAGCCTGCACCGTATTTTGTTTGAACTGCTCACCAATGCAGGCAAGTATTCTGATCCTAACAGTTGCATCCAACTCCAAGTCGCTGAGAAGAAGGAGTTGTCAGGCAACCAAATTGTGGTGACGCTGACTAACTTAGGACTGGGCATTGCATCCGATGACCTGCCCCTTATTTTTGAAAAATTTAAACGGAGTCAAGGTGCCACTCAAAATGCTGTTCAAGGTACAGGTTTAGGTCTGGCACTTGTAAAATCGTTAGTACAACACTTGAACGGTGAAATTACCGCCACTAGCTGGGCGACGGATGAAGCCCACACCTATGAAACTTGTTTTACACTGACCCTGCCGCAGCTTTTTGTTCGCCCAGAAAGCCCTTAAAAGAACTGCCTTCACGCTTCCTTCACTGTGCAACCGTCCGCCCCTGTCTAGACCGTAAACTTGGGAAAGTAGCTGTCATGAGTCGTCAAGGTTGGGTGCGCTCCCTGAAGTTTGAAAATATTTCACTTAACGCTGCTTAAGCTCATCAACGATTAATCTGGTTCAGCTTCTATCCGTAAGGAACGGCTAGGCTAAATGGAATATAGTCAATAGTATGCTCAAGTCTGCCGCGCCTAAATCACTCCGTTGGCAACGTGCTAAGCAATCACTGCTGGCACGGCAGACAGATATTTTTTTGTCGGCAGCAAGACTGATGGGCTATTTGTGGTGGGATGACACAATCGCCCGTCGCTTTCCGCAACATCGAAACCGTCGTGCCCAATGGCTCGTCGGCACGCTGCTTGATTTAGGTCCGACGTTCATCAAGATTGGGCAGGCACTCTCAACGCGGGGCGACTTGCTACCGCCGGAATATATTCAAGCACTCTGTCAACTTCAAGATCGGGTGCCTCCATTTGATGCAGACGACGCGATCGCCATTATTGAATCTGAGCTAGGCAGCCCACTTTATGTGTTGTACAAAGATTTCGATCCTGTACCCATTGCAGCGGCGAGTCTCGGACAGGTTCACAAAGCGCGGTTGCATACCGGTGAAGACGTGGTCATCAAAGTGCAACGTCCAGGGCTTGATACCCTGTTTGACCTGGATTTTAGGGTGCTGCGGCGTTTGCTCCGGTTTTGTAAGCGGTATATTCCTGGTGCAAAAGAATACGACCTGGATGCGCTCTACGAAGAGTTTGCTCAGGTGCTTTATCAGGAAATTGATTATGTGCAAGAAGCTATTAATGCCGATCGCTTCCGCCACAATTTTCGAGACCATGACCGCATTGTTGCTCCTAAGGTGTATCCCAAATACACCACCAAAAAGGTGCTGACAATGGATTATGTACCAGGCATCAAAATTAATGATCGCCAAAGTTTGGAAGCGATCGGCATTAACGTTAAAGAAGTCAATCAGTTGGGCATTTGCTCGTATTTGAAACAGCTCTTACAGGACGGCTTCTTTCAGGCCGATCCTCATCCTGGCAACATGGCGGTAAGTCCTGATGGCTGCCTCATTTTTTATGATTTTGGCATGATGGCAGAGGTGAAATCCATCGACAAAGACCAGATGGTGCGTACCTTTTTCGCTGTACTACGAAAAGACACCGATCAGGTCATCCACACCTTAACAACCATGGGATTAATTGAACCCGTGTCAGACATGACCCCCATTCGGCGTGTGATGGGGTTTGTGCTGGAACGGTTTACCGAAAAACCGATCGCGCTACAAGAATTTAGCCAGGTGCGGCAAGAAGTTTCAGCGTTGTTTGCACAGCAACCCTTCCGTTTGCCAGCTAAAATGACGTTTATTCTTAAGGCACTCACAACGCTGGATGGAGTCGCCCGCGACCTTGACCCTCAGTACAGTCTGATGGAAGCTGCTAAGCCCTTTGTTAAAAGCATTACCCTTACTAAAGGGTCAGGCAGTAGCCTTGGCGAATTAACCCGTCAAGCACGGGAGTATATCACCTATAAGCTCCGTCAACCCAGCGCAACCGAACGCCTGATTCAACGGTTGGAAGAGCGGCTAGAGCAGGGAGAGCTAGAACTCCGAGCGCGATCGCTGGAAACCGATCGTGCCATCAAAACGATTCATCTTTCGCTCAAAAGCTTAATTTATGCGTGTTTAACTGGGTTCGCGTTGCTTACTGGCGCAGTTTTGCTGGTTGGGACGTACAAAATCTGGGCCTTTATCGCGTTTGGATGGGCAGGGCTCAGCTCACTTATCTTAGTGCGATCGCTCATTGAGCTAATGATTCGAGAACGTGTGCATCGACTAGTCAAATAAATGTGCCACAAAGAACGGTTGCCGCAACACGAGCGCACTAAAAAGCGCCCACAGTAGTGACTGTGTAGTTAAATAAAGCCTTAATCACTCTGGAGCGTCTAGGGATACGCCTATACTTTGACTAAAATTGCCAAAAGCTAAGGTCTAATGCGAGGTATGCGCACTAGACCTTAAAATCTGGTATACCCCCAGGGGAATTCGAATCCCCGTCGCCTCCGTGAAAGGGAGGTGTCCTAGGCCTCTAGACGATGGGGGCGTGTTTACCAGACCTTTATAAGGTTAACGAATGCCGTGACATCTGTCAACTAAATGTTCCTTTGAATCCTTCTTGAATATTCCCTCATAGCAGAATTCTGCAGGGGCTCGTTTTACGTCCAACCTACATATATGAATATATAAAGATTCACCGTATATATAACGATTCGCAGCCGCTAAAATAATGCGGCGGGAAAGCAAGCATGGCAAGCCTTTTAAGCAAGGTCTTTGGAGTTTCGCAGACGAATGAGTCGACGCCGCATTTGAGGTGATGCTTGAGTATCAGGAAGCTCTTGCGCTTCAACCTCAATTTGGAGAGGCTCTAAATATTCATCCGTGCCACAGGTAAAGGCATCAATTAAAAGTTCCAGGAGACGATCGCGATCGTTCAGCGCTCCTTTTTCCTCAATCAGTCGAAACTTAAGATGGATTTCACACTCATAAACACCCACCTCAGGAACTGTGGGCTGCTGATACTCTAAATCGTGGTTCATTTTGAGGTGGCTCTCTAGCGCAGCGAAGAAAATAGGTCACAACAGCTAACTTTGCCAGATATTCTAAGCAGTTTAGCAAACCAGGTTAGTTAGAAACCTTCTACTACATTGCCAATTTAGCATTCCCATAAATTGACCTAAATCCGCTAAATAGCTGAACCCCAAACACCTTGCTTTTAAGCGTTAGCATTAACTTTAAACTAGCTTTGTCAATTCTTCACGACAGGAATTTGCTAAGTTTTTCCAAACGTGCTTACTCTTAGTAATCGAATTAACTTTGAACACTTAAAGATGAGAATCTTTGCAAAATTCAAAAGTCTGTTCTGACTAGCCAAAGCCGCTTCAAGCAAAAACTCCTATCTGTAAGATGAGAGTTTTTGCAGAGATAGAAGCACATTAGGAGATATAAAAATCACATTGATATGTACGTATTAGGTTTGTCTAAAGTTTTAACGCTAATGGTTGGAAAGCATATTCTTCGAGGAAACAAATAGGTTGCCTCTTCTCGGGAAAGCCCGGAAACAAGTGCTCACTGCTAGCCCTCTATATTCTTTCTATCTCAATCATGGCTGAAACTGTCATTTAATGCTTTTACAAAGAAAGGGTGAGAGAATATACGGAGACTCAAAGTAGAAACATTAGCTCACAAGCTCAATCCTTTTCAGGGTTGACATTCGATCGAATTCGGTATCGTCAACAGGCACTTTTTTAACAGTTATCGTACGGATAAATGAGAACCTCTACGTAGATGGTGAGACACTATCTTGTCCGCACATCCGTTTTCCAGAAAAATCAACCACAATCTATCGTGCAAAGAAGCAAGCTTGAGAAGCAATGTATTTGCCTCTGAATTAGGTGTGCGTTTGAATAAACAGAAAAAGGATGTAAATTGAAAGAAAAAAGAAACGCTGAGGCCATTGTGGAACGTAATCAACGAGCCGAATATGACCAGTCATCCCAACCTGTGACGGCAGAGAGTGCTTCGGAAACTGGCTCGACTGAATTGTCTGTTTCTGTCTTCAGGCTCTCCCCACTCATTCGGTTGACGCTATTGTTACTGTATCTGTCATTGACTCTACCGTTGCCTTTTTTGGCAAACATGACAGCAGCAAGTATCCCGTCTTCTCTGTTATGGGTAGGCATTGGGTTTGGTGGTGTGTTGTTGTATGCAGCACTAACTGAACGAGTGGTGCTAAATCATGACTGCATTCAGGTTCAATACGCAAATTGGGTGCCACGCTTCTTCAGGCGCGGTTGGTCGCTGCCGTGGTCCGAGATCAAAGCATTAAAGCCTCGCTCAACTGGACAAGGGGGACTGGTTTACTATTTTCTCAGCCAATCAGGTCAAGCCTATCTTTTGCCAATGCGGGTAGCAGGCTTTAACCGGATGGTGAAGCGGGTACAAACTGAGGCCCAGATTGATATGACGGATGTGCGTCCGCTATCTCAACCCTGGATGTATTTTATTTTGCTTGGCTGTACGTTGTTGCTGTTGGCGATCGACACATGGACAATTTGGGCTGTGTTTAACCAGGCGGTATAAAGCCCAACTGGTTAACGCTAGCCGCCATGCCAAACCGATACACTAGACAAAAGCATTTGAACGTAAGCCACTGACTTTGCACACATCCCAAGCTGCTTTAATTCGTGCCGAGCGCGTTAGTCTTGCCCCCAGAGTCTTTACTTCAGGTCGTAAGCCGGTAGACCACTCTATACCGACGCGCAGTCACTATTTGTTGAAAGAAATTTCGTTTGAGGCTTTTCGAGGCGATCGCATTGCCCTGGTGGGTGCCTCTGGTGCTGGTAAAACATCCTTGCTGCGGCTGTTGAATCGCCTCGCTGAGCCGACTACTGGCGTCATTTACTTAGAGGATCGAGCACTGGATCAAATACCCGTGGTTCAACTGCGCCAGCAGATTGTTTTGGTGCTGCAGGAGTCGAAGCTACTAGGTATGACAGTTGAGCAAGCGTTGGAGTATCCGTTAGCACTGCGACAGATAGAGAAAAAGGCGATTCGGGAGCGCTTGCAGCACTGGAGCGATCGCTTACATATTCCTGCTGATTGGTTGAGTCGGACAGAATTACAGCTTTCAGTGGGTCAAAGGCAGTGGGTAGCCATCGCACGCGCGCTTGTAACAGAACCAAAAGTCTTACTTTTAGACGAACCAACCGCCTCTCTAGATTTAGGCCGCAGCGCTCTAATGGTGAATGCTCTGACTGAGCTTGCGCAGACGCACGGCACAACTATCCTTATGGCAAACCACCAGTTGGAAATTGCAGAGCAGTTTAGCGATCGCGTTTTACACCTTGAGCAAGGCATTTTACAGCAAGATCTCTCTGCGCAGCAGCTGAATTGGCAGGACTTGAGACAGGCCATTGCTCAAGTGGAAGCTTACGAGGCTGAAGAATGGACCTGATTGGTTCGCTTTGGTAAGCAGACTATCGTCTTACACGCTTTGAGCCCTCATTTCCTCCCCTAGCTGCGAAATAAGCGACTGTATTGCGTTTCATGCTTCATGCTGGCGAGTGACAATCCCCAACTACAGCTACTCAAGTCTTCATCTGGCAGCGTCAAAACCGTCTGAACCGTTTGTTGGATCACGGGTTTAAGCTGTAGCAGCAATTGTTGTCCCGCCGTTTGTCCCAATGGGATTAGTTTGACACCAGCGTTCACTAAGTTGCTTGCCCAGCTATGCAGATAGCCCAAAAGGGCAGACTGTAAGTCAATTTGCCAACGAACAGCGGCCAGTGCAAAGGCGATCGCGAAATGACACCCATCTCCATGTAAAAGGGTTGGCTGCTGCTCAAGCACTTGCAAATCGTGCAGTAATCGTAGGAGCGATCGACCCATCTGCAAGCTTTGTAGCCGCAATTCCTCCGTTTCTCGTGCTGCTGACAACCAATGGTTCCAGTCAATGATCTGCTGCCAATCGTTGCTTTGACAGGCCTGATAGCTTCTGACCATCACGGCTGCTTCAATGCGAATCGCCCCAAGCTGTAGCTCCTGTATCATCCACGTTTCAAGCGCGATGCTATCAGCTAGGGAGCCAGCTTCAACCAATGCCTCAATTCCCTCCGAATAGCTGTAAGCACCCACTGGCAGCGCTGAACTTGCTAGCTGGAGCAAGTGTAACAACGCGAAAGGCTCTCTTTCATCCCTCATCCCTGATCTCCATTCTTCATTTCTTTGTCTTCAATGGCTGTGCCCATAAGCGCCTGTTTCTGGCTGAAAGGGTTGCACGTCCTCAATGAGTTGAAGACCACGATGCTCCAGAAGGTGACGCAAAACCGGATCGGGAGAAAGCCGTAGATAGGTTGGTGTGATCTCAAGGGGGACATGGCGGTTACCTAAGTGGTAAGCCGCTTGCAGCAGGTGTAGCGTGGTCTCTGCACGCACCGTTAAAACAGGTTCGGGTTTGGCAATGACTCGTACAACTAAGCCGTCCTCAGATTGCAGCAAATCGCCGTCTCGCAAAACAGTGCCTCTGGGCAATTGGAGGTACACAGGCTGCCCCTCTACGCTGTCATAGCGGTATCGCGATCGTGTGCGCTCGTCGGCTGTCAAGGCTAAGGTTAAGGTTGCGGCTGTCTTTGGATGTGCTTTTAGGCGTTGGGTAAGCGTTGTAATCACAGCTCAAGCGGACCTTGCGGTTGGGTAGCGTACCAGCAGAAGTTTAGTGTATTCAGATGTTTTTGACAAAACTGAAGTCGATCAAGCTTAACAAGCATGCAGAACTAAACTGTAGCGATACAGGTAAGCTTTGGCTAAGGAAAGGGGATAGAGGACGGGGGACAGGGATAGGGGTTAGGGAGCAGTACGAACGCATGTGTAGGGCTATTTCGTAGCGTTGCGCTGAAGATATAGCTCTATCCTAAGTACGGGACAAAAGGCTTGAAAAGATGAGCAGGGTAGGGTTTCATCAGAATTACCACACTCATCAGAAACCCTATGAGCCAATATAGCGAATTAAAGCGAGTCCTCCAAGCGCAATTGAACTGGCATGGAGCCAGGATTTCCTTTCTGGCATTGTTTTTATTAGCCCTGCTGAAAGTCAAGACCGTGAACTTGAGCGACCTGTGTTTAGGCTTTGGGGGGAGGGCGTTGTCCCAATCCAACTACAAGCGGTTGCAACGATTCTTTCGAGAGTTTGACCTCGATTACACCCAACTGGCTACCCTGGTGGTGAGTTGGATGCACATTCCGAGTGGCTGGGTGTTGAGCCTGGATCGCACGACCTGGAAATTTGGGGCTCACTGGTACAACATTCTGACCTTAGGTATTGTCCATGAAGGGGTGGCCTTCCCGGTGCTGTGGTGGCTGTTGGACAAAAAAGGGAATTCCAATAGTGACGAACGGATGCGCTTCATGGAGACCTTTCATAAACGGTTCCCCACGGCAGTCGTGAACTACTTGTGTGCCGACCGTGAGTTCATTGGGCAAGCCTGGGTACGCTATCTCCTGCTCGAGCCCGCCCTCGCCTTTCGGTTACGGATTCGGAGCAGTGACCAGATTGAGCATGATGGCAAACTGCTGGCGGCACGGGTCGTTTTTGCCCATTTGCAAGTGGGTCAATCCCAACGCCTCACCGGCACTTGCCGCGTCTGGGGCTACCTGGTTGCGGTTGAAGGTCTGCGCTTGGACGATGGTGATTTACTGGTGGTGATTGCGCCCGTTAAGGCTCAAGCTTTGGTCAAAGATTACGCCTTGCGCTGGGGCATTGAAACCTTGTTTGGCATTTTCAAAACTCGGGGCTTTTGCCTCGAATCGACTCACTTCACTGATGCTGAGCGGTTGAGTAAGTTGTTCGCCTTGTTGACCTTAGCCTTATGTTGGGCGATGCGAACTGGGTTATGGTTGCATCAATGGCAACCCCTTGAAATTAAAAAACACGGTCGCCGTGCTAAAAGTCTGTTTCGTTTAGGGTTCGATTATTTGCGCCATTTGGTGCTCAATCCATCGGGGTCTAATGAGCCCGACTTTTTGCAGTCCCTACAACTTTTGTCCCGTACTTAGAGCTCTATCATCCTTTTGCACGCTCCTGCCCTCTTCCCGTTTTTGCCTTCAGGGCACTATCGTGATTGCGTGAAGCGATCGAACACTTTTTTCCAGGGAGCGTGGGATGGTTGATGACGTTTCAAGTCCCGTAGCCGCTGCTTTAAGTGCGCTAGGTTAGGAACCTTCCCACCATAGCGCCAACGGACATACGCTTGAGCAATGTCATCGATCGCATCCGCTTGTACTGGCAATTGAAACTCGTAGGATTGCCGTGCGTACTCTAGAGGCGTTTGGGCAGAATGCTTGTGAAAGCCCTGGAGTGCTAACCAACTCAACATCTGTTGGTACAGGCTTTCCATCGGCGGCAGTTTTGCGAGCCAACGACGGTAGCACCAATTGCGCCAACTCCGCCAAAGCATCCACCCTGCAAAAGCAAAAACGATCGCCAAAAGCAATCCTGTAAACAGTCCCAACCAACCCTGGGAGAACAAACCCATAAACCATGCTACAGCCGTGACAAGCCAACCAGCTAGAACACCAAAGCTCTGGCCAAGCCAACTTGTCATGGGAGAGGGTAGCCAACCAGCAACCCACCGCCAGAACGTACGTAGCGCACTAAACGTCTGATTTTCTTCAATCGATGGTGGAATGAGCTCATGACCGGGAATGGGGTCGAAAGCAAACCAACCATATTTTGGGAAAAAGACTTCTGTTATGGCGTAGGCATCTGTGTTGCGAACGACATACAGACCCGTGAAGGGATTAAACTCACCTGGACCAAACCCTGCTACCAAGCGTGCGGGAATATTAATCGATCGCAACATGATCGTCAGCGCGGTCGAAAAGTGATCTGGGTAGCCTCCTTGATATTTAAAGAGAAAGGCTTCTACAAGATCTTCGTTGGGTGCTAGGAAGGGTAGATCAGGCTGAATGGTGTAGCGTTGCTTGACTGCCTGCGACAGATACAGCGCTTTCTCATACGCTGTAGTGAGGGGCTTGGGCGATGTCTCCAGCACTGCCTGTGTGTGTTCGCGGACGCGCTTCAAAATTTTGGGGGGTACATTGAGGTAGTCATCTGTGATCGTTGACGGATACGTCTCTGGTGCGTCCCGCAGCCGTATACGATCGCGATATGGCACTTCTGAGACAACAGTATAGGTCAACCCTTCTCGTAACTCTAATGGCGATCGCAGATTGCCATTCGGGTCGATCGCCACTTGTCGGGTCGGGAAGTAAAGCTCTTTCGCTTGCGCGAGTGCTGGCAACAAATTTGGTAGATCGGATACTGCTGTGTATGTTTGAATAACTTCTTTCGTTCTGCTGAGTGAAATCGGACGTGGTAAAAAGAATTGGTATGACCAATCTGGTCGTGTAATCGTCACCGCTTTGTCATTGCGAGAGATTTCCCAGCCTTGCCCTAGATAACGGTCAAAAGCCAGCACTCGCCAAAAGCCTTCTGCCTGAGAGCGAATGCGTAAAACAACCTGGGGCTTGAGTGCTCCTCTCAAATTTTGGTTAATACGACTGTTAAAGCCGTAGTAATAGTTCTCATCTAGCTGACCTGGGCCAAGCCCCTCACCTTGCTTAGAACCAGCACTACCACCTTTTTCGCCGCCCGATCGCACATAACCAGGATTAATGATGTGGCTATTATCCTCAAAATCCTTTTGGATCTGGGGACTGACGGGAAACGATCGCAATTGGTAGCCAGGAAACCTTGGCAAACAAGCAAAAACAATCAACCCCGATACCAAAATGACCAGCAAAAAGCCCAGCCACCGCTTGGGCGACAACCCTGCGTTTTGCAAAGGTGCTTGCTTAAACTGACTGATCAGCCCGAGACGAGAGCGATAGTCCAGTACCAAAACTGGCAGTGCGATCGCCAAAAACACCAGCAGTAGAAGCCCAAACATCATCGTTTGGCTCAAGGTACAGGCAACGCTAATCAGGATTAACCCGATGACCATTGAGTAGCCCAAGTCTTTACGGCGAGGGAGATCAAAGCTGTGCAGCACTTGAAGCTGTACCAACAGTTCTGCTAAAACCAGCCGAGTGTCGTTTAGCTCAGCCCTTAGTCCTACAAAAAATGCTGCTAAAGCTAGCAGCATGCCGATCGCAATACAAAATTTTGTCCCAATGTTTTTCTTATAGCGCCGCTGCCAACTCCAGAAAGCACCCATCAGGCTCAGCGGCACTGCCCAGACGCTCATTCCAGTCGATGCTGCCACATCTGTCGCGGCAATGCCTACCAGCACCATTAACTGTACAAGCACTCTCAGCAGGAGGGACTCTTCAATCGTGGGCGCTGGCAGATTCTCTAAGCGTTGCCTAAAGCGGTCTGTGATCGTTTGCACCCGTCTTTGTGCGGTTCCAGAAACACCAGCCCCAAAATTACCAAACATGAGCAGGCAACGGATTGATACTGCAGTTGGCTGACTGCATGTCAGATTGAGGAACAAAAATCCCTACCCTGACTCTAAAGCTATTGAGACACATGATTCCTTCGCAAAGAAACATCATGACTTGAACCACAAGACTGCGTCCTTACAGTGGGTTCAAACGATCGCGCATGTTCAAGCTCAATCTGAATGCAGCCAGATCCATCATACCCATTGCCTGTTGAGACTAACGGCGAAGCCTGTATTTCCACACAGATCATTACTACCGATTAGCCAGTAATGTGAATGGCAAAGACCAGTGGCTCTTGACCGTCAAGGCTAACTTCCAAGGTGTGAGACTCATCAGAATGGAAGTCAAGTAGCTCCACACTTAGGTTGCCTGATGTAGAACGCTGGGCACTTGCTTGTAGATGTTCACCCTGAAGCGTGAGTTTGCCACCGCACGGCAATGTTGCCTGAATGCGCAGTCTTGCCGATGTCGCCTCTGGAATGTAGTCGGCCTGTAAGCTCAAAGCTCCTAGATCTGTGAGCCATTGGCGCTCCACTCGGGGCTGACTCAAAGGAACATTCAATGTTAGGGCTGCAATAATTTCGCGTGCAGCCAGTAGAGACAGCACCATTTGCTGAGCCGGAACTGCCGACTCATAGGTTGGTGGATAGCTTGTACCGGGTGGTGGCGATGTCACAGCCCCAGACCGGGCAGGCGATGTCATCACCATCCCTGCCAGCTGATTAAGCGCCTGAGATTGGCCAGGAAACAGATCCTCGACAGATTTGACAAGCTTGGCCCCCTCCAATAAAGAGGACTGCACAGCTTCCTGGCAGCGTTCTAGTAGCTGACCTAAGAGGTTTTCGGGTAGGGGAACAGGTAAGTTCAGCGTCTTGAGCTGATTCAGCCAAACCCGAGCTGGCACTCTTTGGTTAGTCGGAGTCGTGCTAGCAGCAGTTACAGCCGAGCCAACGACGCCATAAGCACCTTCAGTCTCATAATCATGAATTTCTGTTTCCCAGGGGAACAGAGGAGGATTACGTTGGCTTTCGCTCTGTAGTCGATGCTTCAACAGGGTATGAAAACGGTCTTGCACAGTAGGTATCTCTCCAAGTTTTAATAGGTTTTCCCGTTCGGAGGAGGGAATGTTGAGTTTAAGATGACCGGAATTCGTAGAGGAAGCATCCTGAAGAATCGATAGATCTGATGCGCGCGCTTGCGCGCTATGTAGCTCATCGCTCCACTCATCAATAACTGGACGAACCACCCCAGAATCATCTGAAGTGGTAAAAGCTACCAGGTCTTGTAGTAGTTTGAGGAGTTTGCTCTGGAGAGCGTCCGAGTCATCATTCATGGTATACGTTCCTATTCATCAGAAGATGTCCCTTGTCCGGATACTAAATAATTACGAATTTCCCAAGCTTGCTCAAGTAGCTTAAACCACTGTTTCCGTACTTGCGTCACTGTGCAGCCAATTGATTGGGCGATCGCCGCATCTGCCAGACGTTTACGCTTTAGCTCCAGCAGTTCTGCCTGTTGCGGATCAAGTTGTTCTTGAAAGGCTTGCCACTGCTGCAGCGTTAGACCAAGATTGCGCTCCAGGTCTGCTTCAAGCCACTGATGGACCAACTCCCATCGATGCGACAACGCGAAACGAATCAAATGGTAGCGAAACCGCTGCTGTAGGTAGTCCCGCTGACGTGGCGTCAGACCTAAAATTACCTCAATTTCGTTGGCAGGCAAATCCTGCAGGCGTAGAGCAAAGTAATCAGCACAATCTGTTTGTTTTCGCTCTTCAAGGTAAGTCATCAGTTCAGCAACAACCGCTTGCCTCAGGCTATCTTCAGGTTGCTCTGGCTCCTGGGCAACCATCTGTTCCCGTACTTGCTGCATCGAAGCCGCATTCCAGGGCGTATCGCCATCACTAGCGCCTCCGTCAGCGGCCCGCTCAATGTCAACGGGCGTTTCGATCGGCTGCTGCTGCGAGAATGTCTGTGCACGCAGGATAATGAGCTGTTGGTTTCGCCGACCGGGCAACGGAATACGTCGCTTGCCGTAGCGCTCACTAAACGCCATATACTCCGCAAGCTGCAGTAACGTGCGCGGCTGGTAGGTTGGCGGTAGTTGGGTTTCACGACGGAAGGCGTTTAAGGCTTCCATGTAAAAGCTTTGTAGAAAATCTTCAATTAATGTTAAGCGCGCTTGATAGCTAGCCTGGGTTTGTGGTGGGGTAATGTAGCGATACACGATCGCGCTTAGCGTGCTATGCAGCTCGACCCGACCCCGTTTGGAGCCTAGTTTATAGTAGTGCAAGCATTGTTGAAGTCGATGCCTTGCTAATGCCGTTGCCCAAGTATCGATTTCACCAGAAGCTTGAATGCGTTTGCTTTCGGCACAAATACGGGCAACTTCTTTCGATAGACGATCTGCCACATCTAAGCAATTTTGCTCAGAAGCGTTTGTTGACAGCTTTAACTCGTTTAGTAGCAGTTGAAAAATTGCCTCCACGCTCTGGCAGATATCCCCCACGGTGTTAATGCTCAATGATGAATAAAAACTAACGTCAGTTTAGCCAATTGTGACAACAAGACGATTACACCGTCTAGGTCAAACTACAGAAGCTTCATAACACGCTCATTAAATTAGGAGCTTGCTTTCAGCAATGAACATCGACCAACAAATTCAGGAACTCATTGATGATGCTCCTCAGGACGGTAATACACCCGCCCTTGTAGCCACGATTGCTCCTGTGCTGAAATTTTTAGCGTCACAGTTGCGTCATAACCAGTACTACATTGTGCAAACCCTGGATCAGGACTGGGCCATCACGGCTTTAGAAAATCGATCGCAGCCAGGGTTAGAGAAAAATGTTGTCTACGCCTTCTCTAATTTGAAGGATGTGTCAACTGGGCCTTACCCAGTGCATGATCCTCAAATGATCGCGTTACCCATGCCTGTGACTCATATCCTTTTTCAAATGCTGGCAACCGAAATGATTCACAGCATTATCTTCTTTGACACACCTGGCAATACTGGAACTGGCACTGAAATCCAGCGTCAGCAACTGAGCGAGTTGATTGAGTCTCACCTCCGCCAAAGCCACACAGCGACAGACAGCACGTTACCCCCTGACATCGCTTAAATGGTTCTGGCCTTCATCCTACAGTTTGCAAACACAACGCTGTTGACAAGCAGAAAGGTGGCATAAGCCCCTCGATAAAGGCTTCATGTATCTACCTGAAACCGCTTGAAACCCGATCGCGTGATGTTTTCTGCAATTCAGCCTTCTTCAAAGCAGCAAACAAGCGACAGCTAGCGCCAACCCTGAAAGCACGTCCCTGAAGACACTCTTTAGAGCGAAATCCGAGACCAAGCGCCCCCTGAATGATTCAATTAACCCGCACGAATGCAAACAAATGTAACGATATTGCCGTCATGACGGGTTGGTGTCTTGACAGCAATCTGTTCAATCGATATTCTGACATTCATACCCGGGTACACAACTGAGAGTTCTATGCAAGACAAGCAGAAGGTTACGCTATATCTCCCTCCAGAGTTGCACCGTCAGCTTAAAATTCGAGCGGCACTTGACTCTGAGACGATGACAGACATAGCCCAGCGGGCAATTGTTTTTTACCTTGCTCACTCGGAGTTGGTTGATGGGTACGAAGAGTCGAAGCATGGTCAGTCCCACCGGGTTTACACTTGTCCAGACTGTTCTTCTCCTTCTGTGCTCAAGGACGATGAAATGGTTTCTCTGCGCTCACAAGCTAACGTCTTGATCGAGGACAGAGTTCCAGTCGCCAAAGCTCAGGTCGCTGACTCTGTAAAGGCTGATTCTCAGGGTGAAGGTGAGCTGGTTCCTTGTTAGTTTCATGATTTCTTAGTCGCTTTTGTGATGGTGTGTGCTTGCTCAATTATTTGGTTGCCATCTAGATGTTGGGACTCAAGCAAGTGAAGGATTCTAGGTTTCAAGCGTTTGCGCTGTCTCTCGTGGGTTGATGTTATGCAGGAAGAACTTAGTATTCTGATACAGGCCCAGTACCCCCTCGTCTACATGGTGACTTCTGAGGAAGAGCGGGCTGAGCAAACGATTGCCGCTATCGCTCAAAGCAAGCCTCAACGCCGTGTTTATGTTTGGACTGTCACTCATGGCATTGTTGAGTTTGGACAACCTCGGAATGTAACTCAGCACAATACAGTGTCTCCAGAGGCTGCGATCGAGTGGGTTATCCGTCACAAGGAGCCAGGCATTTTTGTTTTCAAGGATTTGCACCCCTTTTACTCCGCTCCTGTTATCCGCTGGTTGCGCGATGCGATTGCCAGCTTCAAGGGTAGCCAAAAGGCGATTATTTTGATGTCTCCTGTGCAGGAAATTCCCATTGAGCTAGAGAAAGAAGTGGCAGTGTTGGATTACCCCATGCCAGATATGGGTGAACTGAACCACGTTCTTTCCCAGCAGCTTGAGCTGATTCGTACCCGCCGCATCACAACCGAAGCGCGAGAGAAGTTGTTGAAGGCAGCGCTAGGGTTAACCAGAGACGAAGCTGAGAAGGTTTACCGCAAAGCTCAAGTAACGGCTGGACGACTAACCGAGGAAGAGGTCGATATTGTCCTCTCTGAGAAAAAGCAGCTTATTCGTCGCAACGGTATTCTTGAGTACGTAGAAGAAGACGAAACGATTGACTCCGTGGGTGGCTTGGAAGAGCTGAAGCGTTGGCTAAAGCAGCGCTCAAACGCCTTTACAGAACGTGCCAGAGAATATGGTCTTCCCCAACCAAAAGGGATGCTGATTCTGGGTGTTCCAGGTTGCGGAAAATCATTGATTGCCAAAACAACGTCTCGGCTCTGGGGGTTGCCCTTGCTCCGGCTTGACATGGGACGTGTGTATGACGGTTCAATGGTCGGGCGTTCTGAAGCAAACCTTCGAGGTGCTTTGAAAACGGCGGAATCCATTTCTCCAGCCATCCTCTTCATCGATGAAATGGATAAGGCGTTTGCAGGCAGTACTGGCTCAGCCGATTCCGATGGCGGAACGTCTAGCCGCATCTTTGGTTCCTTCCTTACTTGGATGCAAGAGAAAACGTCTCCCGTGTTTGTGATGGCGACCGCAAACCGAGTCGAGCGATTGCCTGGAGAGTTTCTACGTAAGGGACGCTTTGACGAAATCTTTTTTGTCGATTTGCCGAATAGTGAAGAGCGTAAAGAGATTTTCAAAATTCATCTCTCCAAGCGTCGGCGCGAGATTGCACGCTTTGATTTAGACCAGTTGGCCAATGTTTGCGACGGCTTCTCGGGAGCCGAGATTGAGCAAGCACTGGTAGCCGCTATGTACGAGGCGTTTGCCCAGGATCGAGAGTTTACTCAACTGGACATTATCGCGGCTATCAAGTCAACCCTACCGCTTTCTAAGACGATGACTGAGCAGGTAACTGCCCTTAGGGATTGGGCAAGGCAGCGCGCGCGACCTGCTGCGTCCTCAGTTGCTGAATACCAGCGACTTGAGTTCTAAAAGCTTTCTCCTGCTCCCAACAGGAGGAAAGGCTAGCATTTTACTGCTAGCAGCCGACCCGAAAAGCTAATAGCGATCGCCGTTAGCTCCTGATCACCAAACGTTGTTCTCAAATCTCCACAGGAGGAAACTCAAATGTCTCATTTTAGCACTCTGCGTACCAAGATTACTGATGCCGAAATCCTGAAGGCTTCTCTCCGTGATCTAGGTATCTCGGTTAAGACGGATGCTGATGTTCGTGGCTACAACGGCCAGCGTGTTCGTTCGGACATCGTTGCCGTTCTGGAAGGCGAATATGATCTGGGCTGGTCTCGCAATACCGATGGTTCTTTTGACCTGATCGCTGACCTCTGGGGCGTTGCTAAGAAGCATAACCAGACTGAGCTGATCAACTCGATCAACCAGAAGTACGCTGTAAACAAGACCCTGTCTGAAGTCAAGCGCCCTGGCCTGCAAAACGCAAACGTCAAACTGGTACTACAAAAGTAGTCTCCTTACGCGTTCCCAAACTAGCGGGTTAACCTTTCCCCGGTTAGCCCGTTTTTTGTTTGGGCTCATAAATTTGGTCGTAAGATGAGTGGCAAGTGGTCTGTACGGCAGTTGATCAACTATCTAAACGTTTCGTTTAATTGCAAAGCTTTTGCTATGTCTCCGATTTCCCTAGAGCTTGATCAACAGATTAGAGAATTATTGCGTCGCTGCGGTCAGTATGCTGAGCAAATGGCAGCTAGCCAGTTTGAGGTCTTTGAGAAAGGACCCGATGATTATGTGACAAGCATCGACTCTCTCCTTGACCAGAAGTTATCGGCAGCCTTCAAGCTCATGTTTCCTGATGATGGCGTGATTACTGAAGAGGATGCACAGTCAAGAGCGAAGTTTCACGATCGCTATGGTCGGCTGTGGTGTATTGACCCCATTGATGGCACCGAAGATTTTATTCATCGTAAGCACGATTACGCCGTGATGGTAGGACTGCTACAAGACTACCAGCCGATCGCGGGTTGGCTTTATGCTCCCGCCTATGACCAACTTTACTATGGTGGTTCAAACTGGGGCATGTTTCAGTCTTCAGCAGAGGCGGCTTCTGAACCCTTGCCAGTGGTTGAACCACCGCCACCTACCCTTGGCTTTTGTCCCGTCTTAATTGGGCACCGCGATCAGTCACGCTTTGGTAGTGCGATCACGCGTTTAATTCCAGAAGCGCAGTTTTATTCACTGGGCAGTTTTGGACTCAAAGTCATTGATGTCATTTTAGGGCGAGCAGGGCTTTACCTTTATTTCAATGGTCGGGTCAAGCTGTGGGACACGGTTGGACCATTGGCATTAGCAAAAGCCGCGGGGCTAGTGTGCTGTGATCTGGAGGGGCGATCGATCAGCTTTGCGCCCCAGGATATTGCAAGTGATACCCTCGCCCACAAGCAGCCAATTTTAGTTGGTTGGGCAAACTATGTTGAATCGTTACGGCCTAAGCTTAAAGTAGCCGTTGAAACAGTGATGCAAAATTTAGAGTCCTCAGTTTAGAGCAGACTGCTTATACTAGGAGCTTAAGGCAACTCTATCGGCACGTTTTAGGAAAGCAGACACCAAGGGCTGAAGTACTGAGAAGCTGCGCCGTAAAGCAACCATTTCCAGACTACTTTGAGGACACACTATAAGTGTGCTTCAAAGCTTGCTACTATTTTTCACATTATGTAGAATTCACTGCTGGCGCAAAGAATCCGTAAATTCTCCCTCAAAGAAGCAGCCTTGAGCCTGCCATGATGGTATTGGTTCAGCTTCTTCAAGATTCTTGTTTCTCACTGTTATTCCGGTCAGCCTCTTCTTTACTCCATAGACCTTTCATGCAGATCGAAGCGTTTAGTGAACTCTTCCCACTTTTAACAGCCGCCAGCCCAGAAACACTGGAATGGCTCTTGTCTGTTGCTGTTGAACACGAATACCCAGCTAATCGAGCTGTTTTAATGGAAGATGCGTGGGGCAACGCCGTCTATTTTGTTGCGTCCGGTTGGGTCAAAGTACGGCGGCTTTCTGGCTCTGGCGAAGATGTTGTCACCTTAGCGGTGCTTGGGCGGGGCGACTTTTTTGGCGAAATGGCTATTTTGGACGAATCACCACGATCGACCGATGTCATTGCGCTTTCTGCCGTTAAGCTCATTAGCATTTCAGCCCAGCGATTTATCCAAACTTTGTTTAAAGATCCACAGTTACACCACCGAATGCTGCAACTGATGGTACGCCGTTTGCGGCAGACAAACATTCGCTTCCAGTTACGGCACCAACCGCCCGCCGTTAAACTGGCAAACACGCTGGTTTCGCTGGGAGAGAATTACGGTCAGGAGTCGCCGCATGGAGTGGAGATCTTCAACATTCCCTTCAAGGATCTGGCCGATGTTACAGATATCGGTGTTGAAGAAACCGCCAAAATTATGGAAAAGCTAGATAGCAAAGGCTGGATCAAAATTGATGCAGCTAGCCATACCGTGTGTCTTATGAATCTTAAGCAGCTAATGCACCTTGCTGGAAAAGTTTAGGGTTCAGGCTGATACAGTAATCGTCGCGATCGCTTGTTATGCTAGCAGATGGTTAGCCTAACAAGCTTGGATCTCCTTATTAGGAGATCAGGACAATGGAGGGTAAGCAGAGGCTCTCAACGCTATGTGGCTCCTACCTTTCATCTTTTCCCGCTTGAGCAGTACGACAGCTAAAGCAATTACCGTTAAGATGACGAGAACTCAATCGACCAAGAATTAACCGATCGAGAATCGTCAACGCAGGAGACAGGAACGGTGAGAAGGCAGAAGTCGATCGTGGGTTGTTGCACCCCTGGCTTCCTACGCTTTAACTTAAGCTGTAGCGCGAGTGGGTAAGCATCGCAAATTTACGGTTGTCAGGCAGGAGCAGCACGAAAGATGAATCGAGAAGACCTGGATCAGAGCGGACAGATTGAATCCTTTCAGCCAGCACCTCCTGAGACACGAGAAGCTTCCCTACAGCCCTTTTCGGCCTCCCAACCGCTTCAACTTCACTACGAAGTGGCAATGCCAGAGCCAGAAGCGCACTTGTTTGAGGTGCGTCTACACGTAACAGGTTGGCAACAACAGAAAGAGGCGTTGCTCGACCTGAAGATGCCCGTCTGGACGCCAGGCTCTTATTTGGTGCGGGAGTATGCCAGACACTTACAAGATTTTGCTGTCACGGACGATCGCACAAACACATCGCTACCCTGGCGCAAACTCAGCAAAAATCACTGGCAAATCGAAACACAGGGACATGAAGGGGTACTTGTTTGTTACCGAATTTATGCCGATGAGCTTTCAGTCCGCACAAACCACTTAGATGGAACGCATGGCTATTTCAATGGAGCCGCGCTGTTCTGCTACATCCCAGGTTACGAAAAAACCCCTTGCAAATCACGATCGTGCCGCCGAATGGTTGGCATGTGTCGACACCACTTCCGGCTTTAAACTCAGCGAACACGTTTGAGGCTGCGGATTTTGACACTTTAGTCGATAGTCCGTTTGAAATTGGTCGTCACGCTGTGTACGAGTTTGAGACGCTGGCAAAACCGCATCAGTTAGCCGTTTGGGGAGATGGCAACCTGGAACCAGAGCGTCTCATTCCAGACATTCAAAAACTGATTCAGGTCGAAGCAGATCTTTTTGGTGGCCTGCCCTACGATCGCTACCTCTTTTTGCTGCACTTGTCGTCTCAGGGGTTTGGTGGTCTGGAGCATAAGTCGTCTTGTTCTTTGATTTATCAACGCTTTGGGTTTCGGAGTAAAGATAAGTACGATCGCTTTATTCAGCTTGTAGCGCATGAGTTTTTTCACCTCTGGAACGTCAAGCGGATTCGTCCCAAAGCACTAGAGGTCTTTGATTATGAGCGAGAAAACTATACGCCCTCACTCTGGTTCAGCGAGGGTACGACCAGTTTTTACGACCTTGTCATTCCGTATCGAGCAGGAATCTATGATTTGCGGACATACTTCGTGGCGCTCAACCGTGAGATTACGCGCTTTCAGATGACACCGGGTCGCAAAGTGCAGCCATTGAGCGAATCCAGTTTTGATGCCTGGATTAAGCTGTACCGAGCCGATGCCAATAGCCCCAACTCCCAAATGTCTTACTATCTAAAGGGAGAGATGGTGTCATTCCTGCTTGACCTGCTGATACGGGCACGACATGGCAATCAGCGATCGTTGGACGATGTCATGCGCCGCATGTGGGAACAGTTTGGCAAACCTGAAGTTGGGTTTACACCCGCGCAACTTCAGCAAGTAATTGAAGCCGTTGCTGAAACGGACTTAACGGACTTCTTTGAGCGATGTCTGCACGGAACCGATGATTTGCCGTTTGATGAGTATCTCGCCCCCTTTGGTCTGCGTTTGTTGGGAGACAGTAGTGCCGAGGATGGCGTGCCTTATTTAGGGTTGACGGTGAAAGCGGAACATGGACGTGATGTGGTGAAATTTGTCGAGGTTGGATCTCCAGCCCGTAAAGCAGGGATTGATGCGGGCGATGAGCTTTTGGCAATCAATGGTCTTCGGGTGTCCGCCGATCAACTCACTGAACGTTTACGCGATTTTCAATCAGGCGATCGCCTACAGCTTTCTTTCTTCCACCAGGATGAACTGCGTTCCAGCACTGTGACCCTTGCCGATCCACGTGTAACGCGTTTCCAAGTCGTTCCGGTCGATCGACCAACGCGTGAGCAAGCACAAAACTTTTTAGGTTGGCTGAAGGTTCCTTTGGAAACAATTAGATGATGCTAGGAGCTTGGGGAGCGCTATGAACCGACAACAGGCAGCTTCCATTTAAACAGACCCACTTAAGCAGATTCAGAATCGAGTTTTGGTCAGCTTTAGGTAATAGCTCTTAACCCAACCGATAGCCAAAGCCGCGCACGGTAATGATGTACTGCGGATTGCTAGGATCAAGCTCTAATTTTTCTCTTAACCAGCGGATATGAACGTCCACTGTTTTAGAATCACCCATAAAGTCGATGCCCCAAACCCGCTCTAGAAGTTGGTCGCGAGAAAAAACACGGCGCGGGTTATTCATAAATAATTCCAGCAGTGTAAACTCTTTGGGTGACAAATTAACGGCTTCATCCCGAACCGTAACGCGGCACTCTTGAGGGTAAAGCGCGATTTCTTGAAACTGAATGACAAGTTGTTCTTGAAGTTGGGGTTGCCGGTTGGCACGACGAAGTAGGGAGCGACACCGCGCAATCAACTCTCTCATCCCAAACGGTTTCGCGAGATAGTCATCGGCCCCAATCTCAAGCCCTACAACCACATCGGTTTCAGTTCCCTTAGCGCTTAGCATCAAAATCGGTGTTGTAATACCGTCCTGTCGTAAAAGACGGCATAGATCAAGTCCATTGATGTAGGGCAACATCAAATCAAGAATGAGTAGGTCGATCGCTTGTACTTCTCCGTCTTCATTCGCATGGGAAGCACGAACAACATCCAACGCCTGTCGACCATCCTCTACTGCCATCACCTGGTAGCCTTCATCCATGAGTGCCATGCTAATCGTTTCACGGATGAGCGCTTCATCCTCGACAATGAGAATGAAGGGTTGAGTATCCTCAGGAGCGTTACTAACCCCAGGCGATCGCATAATTGTATTAAACTTTGTAACTTCAGACATTTAGATGCCGTAGGTGAGGTTCAGTAGTTGTGCAGAGTTTGTAGACCTGGAAGCATTCATTTGAAGCATTATTATTTCTCTACATACAAAGAAAGGTAGAAAGAAAATAAACAGCCAACGATCGCAGCGTCATCAAGATCAACAAGAATAACTTTTACGAAACGCTGAAAAGAGGTTAGGTGAAATCAAGGTTAAGTCTTAGTAAACTGAAGGTTAAATTCGAACAAAAAACTCTTTGCCAAGCTTCAAGACTTGGAGAAAACGAAAAGATATCCATCAGCATCATACAGATTTTTGAAGATATGGCAATCAAAAAATAGTTCTCATGATCGCCCTGAATCGATAGCTGAGTGGCCATTCAATCACCTAAAGCCGTTTGATTGATGCGGTTTATTCGATTTCGGTACTCAAAATGATAAGCTTCTCACTTTCCCAGAAAGAAAAACTTTATTGCAACGTGCAGATTGGTAGTTTCCCCAGGTAATAAAGCATCAATGAGAAATATCGTCTATCTACTCATCTTTTCACTGCCTCTACTAACAAGCTGCATCAGTGAGAAATCAGCTCAAATTCGCAATGAGTCGTCTCAAGTTTGTGCAACTGACGTTAGTCAAAATAGCCCAACAGGTACTCGGAAGATTGCTCCTGAAAATCTGCGCGTCAGCCCAGTTAGCAGTACGCCAGTTATCTCGAATGCTCAAAAATTTATTCTTCCCATACCAGCCCTGGGTAATGCTGGGGAGCCACTGGTGTATCCACAAAGCTATGAAAAAGCAGGGCAACCGATCTTAGACTACACAGGGAAACCCGTTGGCGATCGTGGGTTAGTGTTCTTTAATGGTAAGGATCGGTCTTGGCAAGCAGTTTTAGGCGATGGCAATGGCGTGATCATTATAAATGAAGTCACCCAGGACCAGGCATCCAAGCTGGACCAAAAGATTCGAAGCTTGAAGCCAAACCCGAATGATTTGACCCTCAGTGAACTGAAACAAGTGCTAACGTTCGCACAACAACTGGGTTTAGTTGATATGTATAACTCCACTCGTGCATTTGTGAAAGAGAAGATGACTCCTGTGAATACAGGTGATCAGTCTACGCTTGCTTCCAACGAGGTTGAAGCTTACGGCTTTAAAAAAAGAGACGATCGCGATGTCAATCAGGCAATTTATATTCCTGGAGCGTTTGTGTTTGAAGGGCCTGCTGCCAGCCCACAGGAGTTTAAGAATGGCGGCGTGATTGTAGTGCAGGATGGGAAAATGCGTGGAGTGCAGCCAGACATCTTTGTACGAACTTATAAGCTCAGTAACGGCCGCACAATTAATTCTGTCACGGGCGACTTGAAGCACCAGTGTGAAACTCGTTAACGAGTGCGGTAGAAATCAAGTAGAACGCACAGCGCCCAAATTCAACTGCCGCCGTCCAGCCCTACCTAAACTTTTACTGGGGTTCGCTCCGTCACTGGCGCTTCGTAGAGACTTTCGTCATTGATTAAGCCTTCGCCCGTAATAATGCGAGCGCCCCGCTTGCGAGTGAAGTAATTCCATCCCCACTGCAACAGCACAATCAACTTGTTGTCAAACTCGATCAAGAAGTAAATGTGAGCGAAGACCCAGAGGAACCAGGCTAGCAAGCCATCAAATCGTACAAAGCCGAGATCAACGACTGCTTCGTTTTGTCCAATCACCGCTAAGCTACCAAAGTCTTGGTACACAAACGGCGCCATTGTTTGGCCTACTAAGCGTTGCTTAATGAGTTTGGCGACATATTCGCCTTCTTGCATCGCGACGGGTGCAACTCCGGGCAAGGGCCGTTCGCCTTGATGCGGAAAGTTTGCGAGATCCCCAATCACAAAAATGTTTGGATGGCTGGCAAGACTTAAGTCAGGCTCAACCATGACTCGTCCTACTCGATCGAGGGTCGCACCCGCACGATCGGCCAGTACTTGCCCCATCGCAGAGGCTTTCACTCCGGCTGCCCATAGAACAGTGTGCGCTGGAATGTATTCTTCCTGTCCATCTCGCTTAACGGTAACAGTGTCACCGTCAATGTTGGTGACCAACACTTTTGTTTCGACGGTCACGCCCAGCTTCGTGAGAGACACTTCTGCTTTTGCGGATAGTTCGGGTGGGTAGGGTGGCAAAATCCGGTCTAGACCCTCCAGCAGAAGCACTTGAGCTTCGGTAGTGTCAATGTTCCGGAAGTCGCTTTTGAGCGTTTTGAAGGCAAGCTCAGCGATCGCTCCTGCCAGTTCTACTCCTGTGGGACCCCCACCAACCACCACAAACGTTAGCCAGGCACGGCGTTTTTCGGGGTCAGATTCCTTTTCTGCCGCTTCAAAGGCCATAAAAATACGACGACGCATCTCTAAGGCATCCTCGATCGTCTTTAAGCCTGGAGCGGTTTGCTTCCAATGATCGTTGCCAAAGTAGTGATGGCTTACCCCCGTTGCGATCACCAGGGTATCGTAAGAAAGTTCCTCACCTTTTAAGGTCACTGTTTGCCGTTCTGGGTCAAGGTCAGTGACTTCGTCCATCAGTACTTGAGTGTTTTTGCTGCCGCTCAAAATACCCCGCAACGGTGATGAGATGTCGGCTGGAGAGAGCGTTCCCGTTGCAACCTGATACAGCAAGGGCTGAAACAAATGAAAATTTCGTTTGTCAATTAGCGTAACGTTTACTGGTGCACGACCTAAAGCCTTAGCGGTGTACAATCCGCCAAACCCGCCGCCAACGATCACCACTCGATGCGTCGATTGGTTGTCAGTCGCGTCTACCATTCCTTACTGCTCCCTCATTTGCGATGAAAGTATCCTGACTCTGAATCGATTGCGCAGCTTTTGGAAAAACAGTTTTACACCGATCGTAAAACTAGTTACCTTACTTGCAATGTGGCGTTGGACAGGTCAAACTGCACATTACTAGACCGCCCCATGCAGCAACTTGAAGTCGCCTGTTTGCCATTAGATGCGTCTGCTAAAACTATCTTTACAAATTCGCGAGGCATCCAGTAAGTACTTTGACTGTTCCCAACCGAATCTTTACGAAATATTAACACCATCTAAACTAGCTTATCTAGCCTGACCTTTGAGTAGCAACGGTTACGAGAGGCCGCTTCCCTATCAATGGCTTTCAGGCTGGATCTACCTGCTTAGCCGTTGCAAATACTCCCACCCGCGTTGAGCCCAAATCTGTTTTCCAGTTTTAGCGGCAATCCAATGGGCGACTTTGGGGCCTGTCCAACGGCCACCATCAGGGGGTGGGTTTTGCAGTGTCTGCCTTAGTTCTACCTGTTGCGCAGGGGTAAGGAGCGATCGAGGTGAGGGCTGTCCACGCTGACTCCGATTTTTAATGCCAGTGGTTCCTTGCTGGTTGTATCGGCGAATGATTTCTTTCGCATAGTCATAGTTAACCCCCACAATCTGAGCTGCCTGCTTAATAGTCTGCTGTTGGTTGACCAAATACAGCAAGTGCCAGCGCCTCGCTTCAACCGCGTCGCGTGCCTGTTGGTAATGGGTCTTCAGTTCGCTGGTCGAGAGATGTGGCTGCAGTTTGGCTCTTGGTGGCACGATCAGAGGTAAGCATAGGCATCAAGGTACAGTTGATCAATCGGAAACTTTTATGGAGTTCCGGATTAATGACCGTAGCTAATGGGGAATACTTGTGTAGACGTAGAAAATAGCGCTCAGGCTTTATGTGAAGTTCATACCGATGCATGGAATCGAGCAGGAAGCCTTGGGCACTTTGATTACGTTGGGCAGCACTACCCGCCGATGGATTAACGAATCGTTCAATTAGGAGTCTTATCAGTATGGTGTTCCGTTCGGCTAAGCGGGTAGCTCTCGCTGCTGGTGCCCTCGCCTTAACGGTGATGCTTCCCGGCATGGCGTTAACAGGTGTACGGCCTGCTTCAAACATTGCATCAAAGGGAACCGTTGTTGCGGCCCAGAGTGCGGCACCATCATCGTTAGAGCAACTGCAATTGACCGATCAGCAAAGGCAGAAAATTTGGACGCTCCGGAAAGAGAGGAACAGGGAGATCGCCAAAGTCCTCAATGAAACACAGCGTAAAAAGCTGGTGCAGTCGCTTAAGTCTGGTATCAAGTTAGGAGCCGCTTTACAGACGTTGAACTTGAGTGCTGACCAAAAGCAAAAGATTACGGCGATCGTGCAGAAGTCAACGCAAGAGATGAAAGCAACGCTGACAGACAAACAGCGACAGCAGCTAGAGACCATGCGTAAGCAACATCAAACCACTGCACAAATACCGATCGACTAAGTCACCGTAGCACGGCTAAACGCACCCAGATAATTCATTCGTCTGGGTGCGTTTAGCTTTAGCCAGAAGTAGAATCTTCAGGATTAGAAGTAGAGTCTTCAGGATCTCCAACTTCGTTGAGAGGAGATCTGGCACTTTGCTTTGTTAACATATCTTCATATGCTCCATAAAAGCTTTTGAAGACTGCAAAACGCTATGTTGTTACGCCCTGACCAGCGCACCAAACTCGACGAGACAAACGATAGTCTTTTTTATGACCAACCGCGTTTTGTAACGCACGTCGATGAAGGCTTCATTCAGCAGCTTACGGATCTGTATGAGGAACGGCTACAGCCCAACACGCGCGTTCTGGATCTGATGAGCAGTTGGGTGTCGCACTTGCCAGAAGGAATTCCCTTTGCCCACGTTGAGGGTCATGGGTTGAACGGGGAAGAACTGGCACGAAACCCACGCTTAGACCACTATTTTGTGCAGAACTTAAACCAGGAACCCAAACTCCCCCTGGAAGATCAGTCCTTTGATGCCGTCTTAAATACGGTGTCTGTACAGTACATTCAGTATCCCGAAGCGATCTTTAGCGAGATTTACCGCATCCTTAAGCCCGGTGGTGTAGCTATTATCAGCTTCTCAAACCGCATGTTTTATCAAAAGGCGATTCAGGCATGGAGGGATGGGTCTGAAAGCGATCGCGTCAAGCTGGTAGAAGGTTATTTTGCCTCGGTTCCGGGTTTTACGAAACCTGAAGTGATTGCACGACTGTCACAGGTGCCGACCTTTATGCAACTTTTGGGCATGGGGGGTGGCGATCCGTTTTATGCGGTGATTGCTTGTCGGAATGGGGAATAGGGTTTAGGGGTTAGGGGTTAGGGTACGGGTATGGGCATGGGTATGGGCATGGGAAATATGAGTTAGCAAAAAGCTAACGGCTGAGCGCTGAGCGCTAGTCGCCTATATTCCTCATCCAGATGTTGGAGCACCTGCATGCGTTATGGTGCATCGATCGTCGCCAGAATTCTGGTCGCTTCGGCACAGAGAAACTCGTGACACGGCCCGTTACTGGCTAGCAAGCCGCCCCACTGACTGACATCCTCCTGGTTGTACCGCAACGGTGTGCCGTCAAAATGGGTTAAGCGACCACCTGCCTCGGTTAAAACTAATTCTGGTGCGGCTAAATCCCAATCTTTGGGGGCAGAACGACCAGAAAGCGATACGTACACGTCTGCTTGCTGTTGCAGAATCGCCGCGATCTTGCCCCCGACACTGCCAACCGATCGCTGCTTTTGCACCGGAAATTGCTGCATAAGTTGGTTAAACCGCTCGTTTCGATGGCTCCGACTGGCGACGATCGTCAATGCTTCCACTTGGCTTCGCTGTGAAACGCGAATGGGAACGGGGGGTTCATGCTGTTTCTCGACAAAGGTGCCATTGCCTGCGGTTGCGAAGTAAAGCGTTGCAGCGGCTGGACAAGCGACGACTGCTAGAACGGGGCGATTGCCTTCCAACAGAGCAATATGAACCGCATATTCTCCAGTGCCCTGGATAAAATCTTTTGTGCCATCAAGCGGATCAATGACCCACACCAGTGGCTTGCCTAAGCGTTCATGGCTGGGCTGCGTTTTGTAGGTTTCTTCGGTCAGGTAGGCAAACTCCTTGCTTCCCAAACTGGCGTGCAGGTTGTTGAGGATATAAGCATCAACGGCAGTATCCGCAGCCGTAATGGGTTCCCCGGCTGCATCTTGAATTGCAAGGTCAGCCATTTGAACGTTGAGCAAAATATCAGCAGCACCCCACCCAATGCTGCGTGCAATCGTCAGCAACTCTTGCAATTCTGTAGCTTGTAGGTGGTTCAAATTGGGTGATCTCCAGGAGGGTGAGGAAGGAGGGCAGAGGGCAGAAGGCAGAAGGCAAAAAGGTTTTTGGTTATTAGTTGTTAGTTGTTAGGCGGAGAGAAAAGGCCGCGCTTGTTCTAGCTAAAAACTAAAAACCAACCACTAAAAACTGACTAAACTCAAAACTCAAAACTCAAAGGCTGACTGCTCAATCAACTCAAAACTCAGGGCGTCCTCTCTTCTTCCATCCAGCGGCGGGTACCGAAGTGTTGGCAAGATTGGGCAGCGACACGGGCAGCGATCGCCAACGCGTCTCTAAAATCTTCCTGCAAAATGGCGTGACAGAAAGCACCATGAAAAAAATCACCTGCGCCTAAGGTATCGATCGCGCGTACAGAGGGCACATCGATTTGTCCTGATTGCGTTCCTGTACGATACACAATTGGGTGCTGTCCCTGTGTGATAGCAATATGAGGAATGCCCAACGCTGATAAATACCCTACAACGTCTTCAGCGGTTTGGCAGTTGGGAGGGTGAAAATTGGCGGAGCAGATCACGTAATCAGCAAACGGTAACACTGTTTCAAAGCCTGGTTTCCAGCTACCACCATCAATCACAATTGGAATCTTTCGAGTGCTTGCTTGTTCTGCGATCGTTCTCCCTACGTCCATCTGGTGTCCATCAATCAGCACTACGGCAATGTCTTTCAAGCAGTCTGCTGGAATGCGATCGGTGGCCGCCTGCATTTTGGCAGCATTGATGGAAACAACTGCTCGCTCTCCGGTTTGCTCAGTCACCATGATGGAAGAGACGGGGGGCGGCTCTACGCGAGTAGGGTCAAGGTCTGCCAGTGACACCGCACAATGGTGTAGATCAGCCACAATCAGTTGCGTCATCGGGTGTGCCCCCAGCGCTGCCAGGACAATCGCCTGATTGCCTGAGTAGCTAAACGCGACTGCGGCATTCGTCGCTGGCCCTCCTGCTGCTACGGTGTAATCAGAAGCAACCATTTTTTCGTTGGCTGTGGGCAGACGGTGAACGAGATAAACCAGATCCAGCGTCACTAACCCAACAAAAAGTCCACAATGAGGCATGGGAAGGGGGGAGGAATGAAGGCAGGGAAGGCAGAGGGCAGAAGGCAGAGGGCAGAAGGATGAAAGCTAGGCAAAACTCAAAACTCAAAACTCAAAACTCCCAAGCTGACTGCTGACCGCTAAACCTACTTAGAAACGCTTCATCTTCATCCCTCATCACTTTTCCCCTATGCCAGGAACGCTTTATCTCGTCGGTACACCGATCGGCAATCTGGAAGATATGACCTTCCGGGCTGTGCGGACACTGCAAACGGTGGATCTGATTGCCGCAGAGGATACCCGTCATACAGGTAAGCTCCTGCACCATTTTCAGATTGCGACACCCCAAATTAGCTATCACGATCACAATCGTCACAGTCGTACAGCCGAACTGGTGGAACGGTTGCAGCAGGGCAAGAACATTGCTCTCGTTACGGATGCTGGAATGCCTGGTATTTCTGATCCGGGGTATGAACTGGTGAAAGCATGCGCGGAAGCAGATATCCTTGTGGTGCCGATTCCTGGTGCCAGTGCTGCGATCGCCGCTCTTGTATCTTCCGGGTTGCCTTGTGATCGCTTTCTCTTTGAGGGCTTTTTGCCTGCTAAAACGCCTGCCCGTCGTGCTCATTTGGAGATTCTGCAAACGGAGTCGCGTACCCTGGTCTTTTACGAAGCACCGCATCGGTTGCGGCAAACGCTACAAGACTTCCTGCTTCTAGGTGCAGACCGTCAAATAGCGCTGGCACGCGAGTTAACCAAACGCTACGAGGAAATCTGGCGGGGGACGGTGGCAGAAGCGATCGATTATTACAGCACCCACGAACCTCAGGGTGAATTTACGATCGTCGTGGCAGGAGCCACCGTGACACAGCCTGCTTTATCAGAAGCGGCACTGAAAACCGAATTGCAAACACTCTTCAAGCAGGGACTTTCACGATCGGAAGCGAGCCGCCAACTGGCGCAGCAAACGGCACTTCCCCGCCGACAGATCTACCAACTCGCGCTGTCACTATCTGAAGAAGACTAATCTGAAGAAGACTAAATGGATCATCCGGAATGGAGCCCTTCTACGGTGATCTTTGACTTCAATAGGGAACAATTACACAAAGTAGGACAACGCTTAAACCCATGAGTCAACTGTTTGGCATGCTGCTGTTGCTGGCGGGTATGTATTTTCTTGGTCAAAACATTATCTTTTCGACCGCTTATTCGCCCTACTTTTGGCGCAACTTACCAGCGTTCGGTTCCGTTTTAGCCATCATGGGCGGCGTAACCTCGCTCCTGTTTTTTCGCCGTCAGACAGGTAGCTTTGGCTGGATTTTGCTCATTTTTGGGATTATCCTCGTTTTTCTTAGCGGTGGCGTCATGCTACGGCCCACCAGCCTTTGGAACTTTATGATTGCCTTTGCTGCACTGGTTTCGGGCTTCAAGCTGTTGACTGAAGGCAGACTCCGCTTTTAGCCTAAAACGATCGAAAGCGCTGAAGCAAAACGCTTGGTTGTTCGATGCCTGCGCTACTGCCACCGAACAACCAACAGCTATTAGACCCGCTGAAGCACTGCATTCAGGAGTATTTGCGTAAGCGCACTGAGGTAGGTGAAAACGACAGCAACATCATTGACGAGAGCCGAACAATCACGGCCTGTTGCGGAAGCTCTCTTCGCTAGCACTGATGTGTCTCTACAAACATATCCCTCCAAAGTCTGTGTCTTTCGGCAACGGATCATCGATTAGCTGGTCGTAAATGTTGGGAGCGTGCCCGTGGTGTCGAAGGTGTTATCGAAGAGCCCGACGCCATAGCTGCCTGTGTAAGGAACGGTCATTGCATTCGAACGCACACCCCCTCTTGCCCAGTCTGGGTTCCCAACGGCTGATGCTGCCAGTGCTGCAAGCCCCGTAGCCTGGATGCACTGCAAAAAGTACGCACTAGTAGCGAGGAGCAGGTCATACGTAGGCTGGTCGAAATTCGCGATCCCGAGAAATACGTTCTGGGGCTGCCACGTCAATTTACCTCGTACATTTCCAGCCGCCTGGATTGCTAAGAGTGTATCAGTCTCGCCATTGCCCTCGACGATCGCAGCATAGCGACTGTTTGGTTGAAGAACGGCTCGCTCGGCTCGATGTCGCCATTGGTTGAGCGGCTTGATCTCCTCAACGCCATAGAGACCGTCGAAAAGTACAGTATTGCAATAGGTAAAGTAACCTGCAGGAGCCGCTGCATTCGTCGGCTTGGAGCCCGTGAGGATCTGGTCGAGATAGCCTGCATTGTACCCATAACTGTCGGTGAGACCTTGGTTCTGCCCACCCCGAAGGCTTGCTTCGGCATAGGCAAGTGCCCCAGCATCGTTACCACCAAAGGCTGTAAGTGCAGCGTTGATGCGCGCCACAACCCCAGCAAAGGCAATCTCACTCGGTGGTATTCCGGGTCGTGGACTCGGCGAACCCGGCACTGGAAAGCGGATAAAAGCGTTTCGCAACCATACGCCGCCAAAGTATCCGGCAAGGTGCATTAGCCACAACAGCGTTGAGAGTGATGGATCGCTGGAATCGCTCGGTCGTAGTGTCTGTTCAAACACGTACACGGGGACATAGCGCGAGAGAAAGTCGATCGGATCTTGACTCGCAGTTGGAGTTTGACGCGTATAGGCACTGAGAAGCCGATCAAGAAGATCGAGATCCTCAGTCATGACTGTGCGAAGGTTGTCAAAGAATGGATAAGGTGGCAGGTTTAGCTTTAACCGAGGTTGGCTTTGTGCGCTCACAACGCGATCGAACACGACGGTGCTTGAAAAAGCTGTGGCCGCGAGACCGATGACAAACCTTCGGCGCGAGACGTGGTTACGCATTGTGATGACTCCTGGTACTGAGTGAAAAAGCGTCTCAAATCATACCAGGGAGAAATTGTCTATCCTTGTGTTTGAACCTTCTGCTAAATAAGGGTTTCAGGCAACGGAACCAGGAATAGTCTTTATCTTTTAGTCGATACTTTTTAACATTTTCCTGCTTTCTGACTTACCACCAAACAACCCGCAATCATTAAGCGCTCTGAAACACTTCATTTGAGAACATTTCTGTGAGTGCGCCAAGGTATGGCAAAAAAGCGGCAACGTCATTAGGTGAGAGTCGATCGTGCATTTCCCAGCCGATCGCTTGTAGCATCTCCTGCACCAACCGCCAGCTAACGTTCAATCGGGGATACAGCATGGCGCATAGGGGAAACAACTCCCGCTGCACAGACTGAATGCTGTCTTCTAAAACGCATAGGCAAAGATAAACCTGAAACATCTCTACATCACGGATGCTCGACGTTCTTACTTGAGGTGCGCTGAGTGACCCGCTGTAAGTTTCGTAGTTGGGATATTGGCGACACACTTGCTTGCACACTTCCTGGGCAATACGAGTACTAATCGGCAGTAAGTTCTGCACAGCTCGTAAAGCCGGAGACGTTGCGGGATGATTGGCCGCCGCTTCATAGGCTGCGCGGAGAGGCATATACAGATGGTCATCCATGACCTTGAAGTATGGTTCGAGTAGAAGCCGTTCCGCAGAAGATAGGCTTTCGAGCAGTGTCTGCCCGGTGTAGTGAAACTGCATACTCACGAAGCCGATCGCGCGCGGGTCTTCAGAGGTGTACTTTTGGCGAACCCGCCCAAACTCGCCACCGACAATAACGGAAAGGCGGCGAGGGGTCACGCGATCGCCATAAGCATTCAACGCTTTCTCAAAAAGCGCATGCGAATCAGCCGCAATCTGCCAGGGATTGATAACGTTCAAGTCAACCCCGTGACGACGCACTTCCTCGGACAAAAGATGCTCCGTTAGCGACCAGGCTTGGGCACTGGCCAACTTCAAATTTTGCTTCAGGTGATTTGCTGTGCGGATCCGCCCTTCCTGCGACGTGATCTCTGCTAGATCAGCACTTTTTCGTAATCGTTCCGCTTCATCCCTGGTTGTGACAGAGATGATGTAGTTTTTCGCCCACAAGGCTGCCAGAGAGGACACTTTTGCTGGAGGAACTTTTGCCATCCGTGATGAGAGAGAGACGGTTGTGCCAGAACGCTGAAAATCGGTCGCAGTCGGTTCAACTGAGAAAGCCATTTTGTTATCCAAATTTGTCAAATCAAACCAGCCGAACGGCACGAGGCACGCACGATTGAGAGACAGTATCTAGCGGCGTCGCTGAGTCTGCCTTCACGCAGATACTACCTGCGAAAGGAAACCCTTTACCGTCTGCGAGCATTCACTGACATACCGAAACTTCTTCCCTGCAGGAAGGGGCGAAGCATCCTATGTTCACTCTCTGCTCGGACTACTCTTTACTTACAAAGCTTTTAGGCTTGGATTTCCTCTTAGGATTGAGGACAGCCATCGTAGCGTTGGGGTGACCCTTTCAGGAGGAGCGGACCCTTCCAGGGGCATGGCTAAGTCCTAACTCCGATTTGAGGTTAAGTATGCTGTACTTCCGCATTAAAAAACAACGACTTCGTGACAAAAATTAACCTTTTATTCAAGTTTCTTGATACATTAATCGGTTGCTTTTTGTTCGTAGTTGTGCGTCTAGAGAGATGTGGCTTAAAAAAGCCCTTCAATCCGTGTTTTTTGGCATCAGCTTTTACGCCATTGAGCAGTTGCCTTGCACTGGATCTATATGGGGTGCTTTGTTATGCGATCGTAGTAAGAGCATCAGGCGTTCACTATGCCTTTCTCGTCAGGCGGCAGTACTTTAAACGCAGTACTCTAAACAACGAAGCTTACTTGCGAATGCCTTGTCAGTTCTTGCCTGATTGAAATCATTTAAAGAATCCTGCATGTCAGCTAGTCAAAGAACTCGGTTATGGGGATGGGTGTTGAGTCTTGTAGTGCTGAGTACGATGCCCATCAGCGCGGCTGCGGCTGATCCTGGCGGCGCTAGAGATAGCTCCGTGCTCAATCTTTTAACCCAGCAACATGAAGACTCAGCGTCAGTCTTAGCAAAGCTGGCACAAGCAGATGTGGTCTATTTAGGCGAAACCCACGATCGCCCTGATGACCATCAGGCACAACTTGAAATCATTCAGGCACTCTATCGTGTGCGTCCAGCGCTGGCGATCGGCATGGAAATGTTTCAGCGCCCCTATCAGTCTGTTCTCGATCGCTACTTGAAGAGAGCCTTGACCGAAACTGAGCTACAGGATCAGACTCAGTACGCAAAGCGCTGGGGCTACAACTGGGACTTCTATGCACCCATACTCCGGTTCGCAAAAGTCAATCAACTGCCTGTCATCGCCCTCAACACACCAACCGAAGTTACCCGCAAAACTGCTCGCACTGGATTGGAAAGCCTGACGTTGGCAGACCGACGATTCATTCCACCCTTATCTGCGATCGAGGTTGGCCCCGAAGCATATCGCGAACGTCTCCAAACGATTTACACCGAAAGCCATCATGGGCAAGGTGCAGGTACTAACTTTCAGCGGTTCTTTGAGGCACAAGTTTTGTGGGATGAAACAATGGCCGAACGCATCGCCTACAGGCTTCAGCAGAAGCCCAAAACACTGGTTGTGGTGCTGGTTGGGCAAGGACATATCCTTTATGGCGATGGCATTCCGGCACGCGTGGCTCGACGCCTGCAAGGGTCACGATCGCGCCCATTGTTCACCCAAGTTTCGCTTCTGCTCAACGCTGAAACACCACCCGTCTTTCGCAGTCGTCCAGGTGCTGACTACATCTGGTATACCCACAAACAACCGGAGCCGCTTGAATAAACGATCGTCATCCTGCCTTGTAAACAACCTTATGCACTCAGCCACTTTCAACTCAATTCGCAGATGCACTCAAATCGACAATGAGCTTGCGGTTTTTAGCTCTACAGATGTATGATGATAGACTGTGTTAATGAAAGCGACCTATGCCAAAGCTAAAGACTCGCAAAGCTGCTGCAAAACGCCTGAGAGCGAGCGGCAGTGGGAAAATCTTACGCCGTAAAGCCTTTAGAAGCCACTTACTTGAGCACAAGAGCGCTTCACGGAAGCGTCGGCTTGCTGGCATGGCAGTGGTTAACGAACGGGATGAAGCAAACGTTCATCTGATGCTCCCCTATCTATAAAGTTATGAGTTCTTGGTTTTGAAGGTTGAGCTGGATAAATCACTCAAAACTCAAAACTCAAAACTCAAAACTAAGTCAGACAGTGTTTAGAACCTCAAGGAACTTGTAACAATGACACGGGTAAAGCGCGGCAATGTTGCTCGTAAGCGCCGCAAAAAAATTCTGAAGCTGGCGAAAGGGTTCCGGGGGTCTCACTCTAGCCTTTTCCGTACAGCAAACCAGCAGGTGATGAAAGCATTGCGGAATGCTTATCGCGATCGCCGCAAACGGAAGCGTGACTTCCGCCGCCTGTGGATTACGCGCATCAATGCCGCTGCCCGTCAGCATGGGTTGAGCTATAGCCAGTTTATGGGTAGCTTGAAAAAGGCGAACGTTCAAATTAATCGCAAAATGCTGTCGCAGATGGCAATTCTTGATCCCGCTGGGTTCAGCAAGGTGATGGAAGTTGTTAGCGCAGCCGTCAAGAAATCAGCTTAATTCTGGGTCTTGCTGCTTGGCATGGCGAGTAATAGCATGGCGATTTATCGGTCTACGCTGTTTAGCGCCGCTTTAAGTCTTAGTTTGATGGGGACACTCTTGCCAGTGTTTCCATCTTTTGCTGCGGCAGATTTACAGACAATCCAGCAGCGCGGACGTTTGATTGTTGCGGTTAAAGATGACATCCGCCCATTGGGCTTTCGTGGGGCAGATGGTCGGTTGCAAGGGCTGGAAATTGAGGTCGCTCAGCGCTTAGCGCAGGAGTTGTTGGGACGGCAGGATGCAGTTGAATGGCAGCCCGTGGTCAATCAAGACCGTCTAACGGCAGTGATCAACGGCAAAGCCGATATTGCGATCGCCCACGTTACAGGTACCTCCTTACGCTCTCGTCTTGTAAGCTTTAGTGTTCCTTATTATTTAGACGGCACGGCTCTAGTATCACGCGATTCATCTGTACAGCGGCTAGCCGATATTGGAAAGCGCTCAGTGGCGGTGCTGGATGGTTCCAGCGCGATCGCAACCCTTCGCTATCGCTTACCTGACGCCAATCTGATTAGCGTTGCTTCCTACGAAGCTGCCCATGCCTTACTCGAAAAAGGCGATGCGATCGCGTTTGCGGGCGATGCCAGCGTGCTAACAGGTTGGGTGTCTGAGTTCCCTTCCTATCGCTTAATTACCCCTACCCTGACCGCAGAACCACTCTGCATTGTGATGCCCAAAGGCTTGCAATACGAGGAGCTTCGCTCACGCATCAACCAAATTATTGCTCGTTGGACGGCTGAGGGATGGCTGCAAGAACGCGCGACCCATTGGGGCTTACCGTAGGTAAATCAAGCTCAGGCAAAAGAGCGTAAGGCAAGAATCGCCTTGCTTGCTTAACCTGGCATAGGGGTACAAGCTTTGAAGCCGCTTTTTCTCCTACCGTTTTACGATAAAGTTGACGTAGAGCCGATTTTGGCAGTTATGCGAGCGAACTAACATTCTGATATGGACACATCATTTCCGATCGTTTATGTCTCTTTATTGCTTGTGCTCCTGTCGATTGCGGGTTGGGCAGTCGTACGCCAAATTCTGAAGACACGCAAGATAGAGCTGGCGCTGGCTAAACTTCAGTCCAAACTTTCAAAAGAGGCTGGCACCGCACAAGAATACTACGAGCTTGGCAGTATCTATTTAGATAAAAAGATTTACTCCCAAGCCGTCATGTTGTTTCAAAAAGCATTGAAGGCAGAGGATTTGGAGGAGCCAGCAAGCCCGCCAATCTACAATGCGTTGGGCTTTGCCTACTTTGCACAAGAGCAATACGATTTGGCGATTCGCCAGTACAAAGAGGCGCTAAAAATTGAGCCCAATTACGTTACGGCATTGAATAACATTGGTCACGCCTACGAACGTAAGCAGCTAGCCGCGCAGGCATTAGAAACCTATGAGCAAGTACTACAGATTGATCCCAAAAACACAACTGCCAGCCGTCGCGCCGAGTCATTACGTAAACGCTTTGTGCCTTCAACCTGAGGGCTAACTAAGCGAACCACCAGGTTTGTTTTGGGCAGTGGGCACACATTGCAGGGTTGTGGATTGCTGCACTGTCTGGCGCTTGTGCTGGTTCGATTCGTGTCCTTTCTGGAATCCTCGACTTTGTGAAGGATGAAGCACCTGAGACGTTGGCGCTTTGTTGCTCTGGTTGACTGATTTGAGCCTTGCTGTCGGTTGCGTTGCTCAGCAAGACCAGCTCGAATTTTGTCTTTGGTGCGCACAGGTATGTTTTAGACTGAGAGGATGATTGAGTCTGTAAAGGAACTGGGCAATGCGACTGTCTCAAATGCTGTTTGTCACGCTTCGAGAAGATCCAGCAGAGGCGGAGATCCCCAGCCATAAGCTACTGCTGCGAGCAGGCTATATTCGACGGATCGCGGGTGGTGTGTATGCCTATTTGCCGTTGATGTGGCGGGTGTTGCAGAAGGTGTCGCAGATTGTCCGCGAGGAGATGAATGCAGCCGGAGCGCAAGAATGTCTATTACCCCAGCTTCAGCCTGCCGAGCTATGGCGGGAATCGGGACGGTGGGACACCTACACGAAAGCGGAAGGCATTATGTTTTCGCTGGTCGATCGCCAGCAGCGCGAGATGGGTCTGGGACCCACCCATGAAGAGGTCATCACCACGATCGCCCGAGACATGATTCGCTCTTACCGCCAATTGCCCCTTAACCTGTACCAAATTCAGACGAAGTTCCGAGACGAAATTCGTCCTCGCTTTGGCTTAATGCGCGGACGCGAGTTCATCATGAAGGATGCTTATTCCTTTGATGCCGACGAAGCCGGACTGAAGCAGCAATACGACAAGATGCATACGGCCTACTGCAACATTCTGAAGCGTTGCGGTCTGGCGTTCCGTGCCGTAGAAGCCGATTCCGGCGCGATCGGCGGGTCGGGTTCGCAAGAATTCATGGTACTGGCAGAGGCCGGAGAAGATGAGGTTCTCTATACGGAGGACGGCAAATATTCGGCGAACGTCGAGAAAGCGGTTTCTCTGCCACCAGACGCAGAAGCATCACCGTTCATGGCCTTTAAGAAAGTAGAGACTCCTGGGACAGAGACGATCGCCAAAATTGCGCAGTTCCTTAAGTGCTCTTCAACAGCGATCGTCAAAAACGTCCTCTATCAAGCCGTCTTTGACAGTGGCAGAGTTGCACTTGTTCTGATTAGCATTCGCGGTGATCAGGATGTCAACGAGGTGAAGCTGCAAAATGAATTGACCAAACTGGCCGATCAGTATGGTGGGAAGACCGTTCTGTCCTTAACAGTGCCCGATGCCGACGCTCAAGAGAAATGGGCCACCAAGCCCCTCCCCTTGGGCTACATTGCACCCAATCTCGAAGACAGCTACATCAGACCACCAAAACCAATGCCAGCAGGCGCGATCGCCGTCAATCCCGTTGCACCTAAATTTTTGCGATTGGTAGACAAAACGGCTGCTGACTTAAAAAACTTTGTGACTGGCTCCAATGAAGCTGGCTATCACGTTACCGGAGCGAATTGGGGCAAAGACTTTGAGTTGCCTAAGCTAGTAGTAGATGTGCGAAAGGCCATTGCGGGTGATCGCGCCCTCCACGATTCCACTCAAACGCTCAAAACTGCCAGAGGCATCGAAATTGGCCATATCTTCCAACTGGGCACAAAGTACTCTGAGGCGCTAGGAGCCACCTATACCAACGAGCAAGGGGAAGAAAAACCGCTGGTCATGGGCTGTTATGGCGTTGGGGTATCGCGTCTGGCGCAAGCTGCCGTCGAGCAATCCTATGACAAGGATGGCATTGTGTGGACAACCGCGATCGCGCCCTATCAAGTGATCGTCGTGATCCCAGACATTGCCAAAGCCGAACAAGTGGAAGCCGCCGAGAAGCTTTATGCAGAACTGAGCGCCGCTGGCATTGAAACTTTACTGGACGATCGCAACGAACGAGCTGGCGTGAAGTTCAAAGACGCTGAGTTGATTGGGATTCCCTATCGCATTGTGACGGGGCGATCGTTACAGCAAGGCAAGGTTGAAGTGGTCAAACGAGCAACCAAAGAATCTCGGGAAATCCTGATTGCAGAGGTTGTTGATACCTTAAAGCAATGGCTTGTGGAGAAGGATTAAGCTTTGGAATTTCTCGCTATCTTTCTTTCTAGCTTAATCACCCTGGTTTCTCCAGCAGGCTTTGTGGTCGATCGTGTCGCCCAAAATGCGATTCGAAAACAGTTTAAATCGGTCGAGCAACTGGACGTTCGTATCGACAATGCGCCCAGCTATCAGCTTGTGCAAGGCAAGGTCGATCGGGTACGGATCTCTGGACGGGGACTCTTTCCGGCTGACGATATCCGCCTGGACGTACTGGAAGTAGAAACTGATCCGATTCAGCTTGAGGCCAGTCGGCTGCGACGGGGGAAAACACAACTCGAAAAACCGCTCCGGGCAGGAGTACGGCTCGTCCTCACTCAGGCAGATCTCAATCGGGCACTCCGATCGCCTACCGTGCTTAAACGGCTCACCTCCTTGGGCGTCAACGCTCTGGGACAAAGCAATGGCAGTCAGCGTTCACAACGCTACAGCCTGCTCAACCCTCGCCTTACCTTCGTTGCTAATCAAAGGTTGCAATTACAAGCTGAGTTACAGGAAGCCAGCGATCCGACAACCTTAAACATCGTGGCAGAATCAGGGGTCGAAATCATCGCCGGACGGCAGCTACGGCTCACCAATCCTACGGTGTTCATCAATAAAGAAGCGGTGCCAGAGCAAGTCATTCGCCCGATCGTTAAGGGCATTAGCGATCAAGCTGACTTACACTTATTAGAAAAATCTGGGATCACCGCACGCATCTTACAGTTGAACCTAACAGAGAACCAGATTAGTATGGCGGCATTTGTTCAGATAGTGCCCAACCCGTCTCGCCAGCGTGCCAAATCAAATTTATAGGCCAACCAGCATGGGAGCCAACCCATTACTTTAGATAAACATTCCCTGTTTCCGAAATTGTGCTGAGTAGACTGTAGTTACCCAGGAAGCCCTTCAGAGAGCCTGGTTACTTGCAAGGAGAGAATTATGGAAGACCAACGATCGCGTCGTCAACTCCCACTTGGGATCATGGCAGGGCTGTCGGCTCTGGTACTTGCAACGGGTAGTGCGGTTGCCTGGTGGGGTTGGCAATCGGTTTCACATAAAACCACCACGCCCAGCACCATCGAGCAGAGTCAGGGCTCATCAGAGACGCAAAAAGCGCCACCGATCGCATCGGCTCCAACCACGACGCAACCACCTGCTAACACCACTTCAACGTCTCAATCAAAAACGCTTCAAGTTTACTGGCTGCAGGCATCAGGAAGCGCGATTGCGCTGAGCCCAAATGCTGCAACCGTCAAAACGAACGGCAGCCCGAATGCTGTTTTAGCCGCTGCGATCGACACATTACTTGCAGGCCCTCAAAACACGGCGGTTACAACCACCATTCCCCGCGAAACCAAACTTCGTAGCCTTGTGGTTAAAGACGACGGCATCCATATCGATTTATCAAAAGACTTCACGCAGGGCGGCGGTAGTACATCGATGACGGGTAGGTTAGGGCAAGTGCTTTACACCGCCACCAGTCTCAATCCAAACGCGAAAGTGTGGCTATCGGTCGAAGGTAAACCGCTCGAAACGCTGGGTGGTGAAGGTTTGATGCTTGACCAACCGCTGACTCGCGAGAGCTTTAAGCGAGATTTTCCATTATAGAAAGAAGCGCTCAGGGGCAGCCGTAGTGGTCAGCTTTAAGAACGTGGGAGGTTGCGATAAACGTTGCCATCTACGTTCGTATCTGGTTACTGCTGAACGCTGACTGCTGAACGCTAAAACCCCTCCTTACTGCCACTCTTCCGGCTCACTCCAGCGGCGCAACTTTGGAAAGCGATAGAACTCGTCGCCATCGTCGTCCACTTCGGGCACTGCACCAAAAAATTTCACCTGAGTATCCAGATAGCTCTTGGCGAGTTCGGCATTCACCCGTGCTGCAGCTGCAAGCTGAATGAGGGAGATATTCCCATTTTCGACCTCCAGCAGTTGGTAGAAAGCTTGCTCTAACCGAGACTGCTGCTGTTGCTTTTGCAGAATGTTGGTGATGGAAGTGCCTGCCAGCACACCAAAACCGATCAAGAAGACCCACTCAAAAATTGCCATGACCTAACCGTGAGGGGATTAAGATTGCAGGGTTGAGAGTGCAGGACAATCAAGATGGAGAAGACCAGCCTTCTTGTCCTACACTAATGACGAATGTTGATCGCCTATCAGCCATCCTAGCCAAATGCAACCACCTGCAAGCTTCTCTCTTACCCTCAAGCAACGTCAGGGTCGACAAGTTGATCTAACCCTTGAATAACTTTCGCAGACTCAATTTTATCTCCGGCTCTCAGTTGTTCCAGTACGTCTTTCCCGTCAATGACATAGCCAAACACCGAGTAGCGCCCATCCAGCAAGTTACGTCCCGCAGGTGTTAGCTCTGGCTCAAACAAAAAGAAGAAGAACTGAGACGAGCCGCCGTTTGGATCTTCGCCGGGACGAGCCATTGCTAGTGCGCCATAGGATGAAAAAGGCAGTACAGGCTGGTCTTTATACCGTCCCGCATCTTCCAGCGTGATCTCATACACGGGTTCGGTATCCCCTTGCACCAGAACTTCTAGCGGAATGGCTCGATACTTCTTTGTCTTGGGGTCGATGAAGCCCACTTCAGGTCCCGGTGGATCGCCGATTTGCAGGACGTAGGATTCTTCGGAGCGCGTGAAGGGCAAGCCGTTGTAGAAGCCGCGCTTCACAAGGTCAACAAAATTTCCGGCGGTAACGGGAGCGCTGTAACCATCCACGATCGCCGTGATTTTACCTTTGCTGGTTGTAAATTCGATCGTCGCCCGACCTTTAAGCTGCGGCAGATTGCTGTAAGCGGTTGGCACCTCAAAGGGAAAGCCATCTACCATGCTCTCTTCAAGCTGCCCAATCAGGTCAAGTAAGCTCGATCGCTGCTCAAACGTTTTTTCTTTATCTTTTGCTTCAACAGCCGTCTGTAGCGGCGTAAGACCTTCTTTAATTTGAGCAATTAAGGCTTGAGCTTGAGCCTGGTTTGCTTCAGGAACGCTTGCAAGCAGAGCCGCTTCCTTGTCGCGCAGCACCGCACTGGCTTTTTTGACATCGCTTGTGATGGCTCCCCACCGTCGATTTGCCCGCAACTGCGTTGCAATATCTTCTAAGCTGCGTTGCAGTTCCCGCACAGGCGTATTGTCGATCGGCAAGGCGTAACGCAACAACGCCTTACCATCAGTAATAGCATTGCCAGCAGGCATGATAGTCGTAGGGCTGGCTGCAGCACTTAACCCTACCGAAAGGATCACCATCAGCAGGAGTGTTGCGCCTGTTTTTAGCCAGTCTTTGAAGCGGTCAAAGCCTTGTAGTTGCATATCTCAGTAGGGATTGCTCAAATTTAGCGGACAGTCGGAGTGCTTTTGCCAACCCATCTGCGAGTAGGCAGGCGATCGAGTAACTATGCTGCAAGGCAAGTTGCCCTCATTCATCTTGCCACATAGAGGGCACCACCAAAACAAGGGGTAGGAGGGAGCAAGAAACCGCAGAGACGCAGAGAGCCAGCTTAAACGTTTCACCCTTCATCCCTCACCTCTTCTTCCCCAGCCTTTTCATCGTGGTATCCCCAGAGCGGTACAATGAAGTGCCGAACATTTTCTCCCGACACACACTCATGATCTCTAGTAATGACTTTCGACCGGGCGTTAGCATCGAGCTAGACGGAGCCGTTTGGCGAGTCGTTGAATTTTTGCACGTCAAGCCCGGTAAAGGGTCTGCGTTTGTGCGAACGAAGCTGAAAAACGTCCAAACCGGCAACGTGATGGAGCGCACGTTCCGGGCGGGTGAGACCGTACCTCAGGCCACCCTGGAAAAAAATACGATGCAGCACACCTATAAAGATGGAGACGACTTCGTCTTTATGGAGATGGAGACGTATGAAGAAGCCCGCCTGAGTGCTAAGCAAATTGGCGATCGCGTAAAGTACCTCAAAGAAGGTATGGAAGTGAACGTGGTTCGTTGGGGCGAGCAAGTGCTGGAAGTGGAACTGCCCAACTCCGTCGTCCTTGAGGTAACTCAGACTGACCCTGGCGTAAAAGGTGACACTGCAACAGGGGGAACAAAACCTGCGATCGTCGAAACAGGCGCTCAAGTCATGGTGCCGCTTTTCATCACGATCGGAGAGCGCATTAAGGTGGATACTCGTAATGATTCCTATTTGGGGAGAGAGCAGTAAAGCAGAAGGCTAAAGGATGAAGGATGAATGGAAAGCCTGTTTTAGCCTTTAGCCCTGATCCTTTAGCCTTTTTCACGCCCCTATCCCCTATTTTTGAGGTCTACATTAACTGTGTCACTGGATCTAAACGCACTCCGCGAACTGCTGGCAGCCATTAACCAGACGGATATCGCAGAATTAACCTTAAAAAGCGCTGATTTTGAACTTACGGTGCGTCGAGGCGTTCGTCTCGAAGAGCAGCTTTACGTCGGCGATCGTGCTTATCTTCAAGCAACTGAAAACGTTGTTGACCCACAGGTATTGAGTGGCAGTCGTGGGGATGCTGCTCCCAAGATACCCGTCGAAAGTGCGGCTCTACCCACCCAGTCACAGCCGACCGCAAGCGAAGCCAAACGCGATAGTAAAGCCGATCGCCGCCTCGTCGATATCATTTCACCGATGGTGGGCACCTTCTACCGAGCCGCCGCACCGGACGAACCGCCCTTTGTGGAAGTGGGCGATCGCATTCGTAAGGGGCAAACCGTTTGCATTATCGAAGCGATGAAGCTCATGAATGAGCTGGAAGCCGAAGTGGGAGGCGAAGTCGTCGAGATTTTGGTGCAAAATGGCGAGCCGATCGAGTACGGTCAACTGCTGCTGCGCCTCAACCCAGACTAACGCTGCGCAAAGACATTTTTCTGGTTAGCACCCCTCTTCCTAAAAAGACGCAGACTCCTTAAAATCATCGCAGTTGCTTAAACCAACGGCCAGATTTTTCCAATAATGATGAAATTCTGAACAAATTTTGAATTGTCATCGAATACTCTATTGCTATAGAGCAGTCAAGTGGCTAAAATCTGGGGATCAGTGCCCCTCACATTAAATTTGCATGAAATCTGCAAAGCCTTCGCAAGAAGTTGTTCAACAGGTTGCTGAATATTTCAGCGTTCTGGGCGAGCCTATGCGCCTGCGGATTCTCAATCTCCTCCGTGACGGTGAGAAGTGTGTCCAAGATTTGGTTGAGGCAACTGACACCAGCCAGGCCAATGTCTCAAAGCATCTCAAAGTGATGATGCAGGCAGGCATTCTCAATCGCCGCAGTAAAGGGACGTTGGCATACTACAGCGTCGAAGATGATTTGATTTTTGAGCTGTGCAATTTGGTGTGCGATCGTCTGGCTAACCGTATTGAGCAACAAGCGCTCCACTTTCGTGCGTTCACCTTTGTCGGCAAACGGTAACTTAACGATCATCAAGTTTGGCAAAGTTCTCAAGATTGCTGCTTGAACCCAGGCTACATGCCGTTTGACTAGAGAATCTGAGTCAAGACTTGCTCGGCTTTGCTGCACTTATTCTGCTGCACCTATAGATTCGGTTGACTGGCTACAAAAACATCAGCCTTGATGAGCAGGCGTTGGAATGGATGAGTCAAAACAAAATTCCTTTCTAACCGTTCAAACGATCGGTGAACAGGGCTTGCTTAAAATCGTGCAATCGTTTTGCCCATCCGACTTAATTGGCGATGATGCGGCAGTGTTGTCAACGAAACCAGGACGATCGTTGATTGTCACGACCGATATTTTGGTGGATGGTGTGCATTTCAGTGACCAGACGACTTCACCAGAAGATGCTGGTTGGAGGGCTGCTGCTGCAAACTTATCTGATTTAGCAGCAATGGGCGCAACGCCTCTGGGCATTACCGTTGGCCTGGGGCTACCTGGAGATCTGCCTGTTGCCTGGGTTGAAGGGCTTTATCGAGGCTTAACCGATTGCTTAAGCCAGTACCAAAGCGCGATCGTCGGCGGTGATCTGTGTCGATCGCGCGTCATCACCATTGCCATTACGGCCTTTGGGGACGCTACGCCAAACCAAATCATTCGTCGTTCAGCCGCCCAAGTGGGCGATGCGATCGTGGTGACCGGATATCACGGTGCCTCTAGAGCAGGCTTAGAACTGCTGCTGCATCCTGAGGGTGGGCAATCGCTCGGTGAGGTCGATCGTGCCCGTCTGATTCAGTCCCATCAACGTCCTAAGCCTCGACTGGATGTGGTGGAGTTGCTTTGGAGAGGAGGCAGAGGGCAGAAGGCAGAGGGCAGAGGGCAGAAGGCAGGGGGAGCAGAGGGAGCTGGGGAGGAAGTGGGAGCAGTGGAAGCAGAGGGAGCGGAAGAAGAAACTGGGATCTTAACTCAAAACTTAGATCGCTCAAACCCGATAACCCCTACCCCACTCCCCACTCCCCACTCCCTACTCCCTACCCCCCACCCGCATTGCTGGTATGGACAGCAGTGATGGCTTAGCGGATGCTGTGATTCAAATTTGTCGTGCTAGCGGCGTAGGAGCCAGAATTGCGCGCAGCCAGATTCCCATTCCTCCCGCTTTAGTGTCATGGGTTGGCCTGGAGCAGGCGTTGGAGTGGGCTCTGTATGGGGGGGAGGACTTTGAGCTAGTGCTTTGCTTGCCGTTAGAGCAGGCACAAACGTTAGTGCAGCAATTGGATGACAGCGCCGCGATCGTCGGCACGATCACAGAAGCACCAGAGGTTTGGCTTGTAGACGCGACTGGCAGTACCCCTAATCAGACGTTAACGCTGGAACGAGGTTTTCAGCACTTTACTGGTTAGCGATCAGCTCCACTCATCAACGCAGGTAGGCAAGCGTTACTCCTGCGCCACCGTCTGCACGACCTGCCAGTTCATAACGTTCCACCTGGGGATGGTGCTGTAAAAAGTCGTGTACACCCTGGCGCAGTTTGCCCGTGCCATGTCCATGAATAATCCACAGAACACCACTGTTATAAGCCTTGGCGATCGCCTGTTCCATCAAGGGCTCAGCATCGGCAACACGACTGCCACGAATATCGATCGTGTTGCGATCCGTGCGAATGACTGGAGCAGCGGTGGGAAGAGATGAGGTATCGGGTGAATCAGTTTGAGTGTCTACTGGCTTCTGGCTTCTGCCTCCTGCCTCTTGCTGTCCAACGCCTGCCTCTTGACTTCTGCCCTCTACTTTCTGCTTCTTAACGGCCTTTTCTCCATCAAGCGACTCCACATCATCAATTGGCACCGTCATTTTCATGAGTCCAAACCGGACGGTGATTTCTTCATCGTCGTTGGGAGCCGTTAGCACTTCTGCGGTTTGTCCCAAACGTGGAATGCGGACACGATCGCCCACTTGCGGACGAAATCCTGGCTTGGGTGGTTTGCGCTGCCGCGACGGTAATCGGTTCTCGGCAAGTTGATTCAAGGAGTCTGTTGCCTGCTGTGCCGCCTGAGCCGATACAGGCCCTTGCTGAAGCTGACGGATGACTTGAGCAATCTCACTCTTTGCCTCGGCGATCGCAACTTGTACAGCCTGTTCCTGCGCCTGCTGCAACGATTGTTCCCGCTCTTTCAGCGATGCCGCTTTGCGAGACAGTTCTCGATGCAGTCGTTCGGCGCTTTCCAACAGTTTGGCAGCCTCCTGCGACTTGGTCTCTTGACGACGGCGTTGTGCTTCCAGCCCAGCAATCACCTGATTTACGTCTTCCGATGCTCCTCCCACATAGGTTTGTGCCTGTTCTACAACCCTTGCATCCAGACCCAACCGACGCGCAATAGTCAGTGCATTCGATCGTCCTGGGATACCCCACAGCAAGCGGTACGTTGGCGATAGGGACACATCATCAAACTCAACAGAAGCATTTTCAAACCGATCGTCCTGATACTTCAGTGCCTTCAATTCGCCAAAGTGAGTTGTGGCAATGGTTAAACCTGCCTGATCCGCCAGATGCTTGAGCAACGCGATCGCCAACGCACTGCCTTCGGAGGGGTCCGTACCAGCACCGACTTCGTCGAGGAGAATGAGGGAATAGGGAGTAGGGAGTGGGGAGTGGGGAGTGGGGAGTGGGGAGTGGGTTGTCGGGTTTGAGCGATCTAAGTTTTGAGTTGAGAATTCAACTTCTTCCGCTTCCCCCTCTGCTCCCCCTGCTTCCGCTGCCTCCGTTTCTCCCTCCGCTTCCCCTTCCGCCTCCTGCCTTCTGCCTCCTGCCTCCTGTTCCTTCTCTCCCAACGCGTCCAAAATTCGACTAATCCGCCGAATATGCCCTGAAAAGGTAGAAAGACTTTGCTCCAGGGATTGTTCATCCCCAATGTCGGCTAACACTTGGTCGAACCAGGGCAACTCAACCGGTTCGCGAGCCGGGACGAACAGGCCAACTTTTGCCATCAAGACAGCCAGACCGAGCGTCTTGAGGGTGACGGTTTTGCCACCAGTGTTAGGACCCGTAATGGCAACAACGCGAATGTGGGGTTGAATGACGAGATCGATCGGCACAACAGGCCGACCCTGTTCATGCTGCTGCTGCCAGATAAGGAGAGGATGACGAAGATTGCGCAGAACGATCGATTCAGAAACGGAATGCCCTTCCTCTCGTGCGATAAAACGGGGTGGGTTGGCTTCTAGCCACAAACTATAGCGGGCGCGAGCCGTGGCGAGATCCAGGGTAATGGCGATCGCTAAAAGCTTTTCTAAATCGGGCTTTACAGCGGCGACTTGATCGGTCAGTGCTTGCCGAACGGCTTCTTCTTCAACCTGCTCCTGGCGCTGGAGTTGACGCAGTTGGTTGTTGAGATTAACGGTGACTTGCGGCTCCACGTAGAGGGTGGCACCACTCATCGAAGTATCGTGAACGATGCCAGGAATCGCGTCTTTTTGGGGAGCCTTAACCGGAATCACGAAACGTCCTTCCCGTTGCGTAATCAGGCTTTCTTGAACCGCGTTTGCTTTACGCTGTAAAAGGCTGTGCAAGGTACTGTAGACCCGATCACGCAGGTGTTTCTGCTGTTCTCGAATGCCAGCTAGCTTGGGCGTGGCTCGATCGGCAACCTGTCCGCGATCGTCGATACAGCGGTGGATCTCTTGCTCTAATTCAGGATAGGTGCGCAGGTCTTCAATCAGCGCATTGAGCACTCCTAAGTCGGGTTGATTGTCGATGACGCGTCTGATTTGCCGCATCCCAGCGACGGTAGTTGCGATCGCCAGTAGCTCTTCGCCGGACAGCAAACCGCGACGTTCTGCCCGCTCTAACGATTCACCAATATCCGTGATGCCGTCAAACTTTAATCCTGTGCTGAGACGGCTTTCTAGCTCATAGATTTCCTGCGTTTGTGCCAGCAGAGACACGGTTTCAGCCTGGGTATCAGGAATGCGCAGGCGACGGGCTGCGATCGCGCCCAGCTTCGTTGCCGCAAAGGACGAAAGGTGTTGGCAAAGCCGCGACCATTCGAGAAGTTCAAGGGTTTCAGCTTGGATCAAATTGCATCAACAGGTTACGCTTTCTTCATTTTAGGGAGTTCTCAGGTCTAGCGGCACGCCGTCAGTGAATCGAGCCGACCAATGCTTTCGTCGTGTACGTGAGATACATCACAAAGGGCTGATCCGTCCATCACCAAAGGCCTACTTTCAGCGTCACTTTCTAGCTTTCATCACATCACATGATCGCGGTCTGACCGTCACACTAGCTGCCCTGGTTGAACTTCATACTAGGCTCATAGTTCTACGAGGAGTGCATGATGAGTCCGGTGAATCAAGTCATACAGAGCGCGATCGGGCGTGGCTATCTAACGGCAGAGGCCGAACAAACCTTGTGCCAATACCTGAACGGTAACTGCAACTTGCACGATATCACAGCCCTGACGATGCTACAACGCGCTCTGCTGTCAGGACGGGTGAAGCGGCTATCGAAAGAGCAGAAACAGCCTGATGCCCTGTAACTCCTACCATGACTGCGCGACGTTTTCCTACCGTTCACCGTTGAGCTTAGGATCACGAATTAAAAAAATCGAATATCCTGACTGTACGGGCAAAGCCTTTGGCAGTCATTTGAGCGGCTATGGACAGACTTTGTCCCAAAGGCTTCGCCCCTACCAAAGCTCGGACTTATTTAATTCCCATTCCTTAGTTGCATCAAGCTGTCTCGCTTAACCTTCTAGGACAGAAACTGTACATTGGTAAAGAACATTTTCCCAAGAGCCAATGGTAGGTTTCACGACTTGGTTAGGAGTTCCAACATTGACTAGTGGGGCTCACGTTTCTCTAAACAATCTTGTGCTGGCAACGGCCGTTGAATCAGCTAATAGTTCTCTAGTGCTGGCTGGGGTGCTGCTGAGCCTGGTTGTCGTCTTCCTGGCCAGCAAGATTGGTGGCGAATTGTGCGATCGCGTTAACCTCCCTCCGGTCTTAGGAGAATTGGTCGGAGGTGTGGTTGTGGGGGTCTCTGCCTTGCGCCTGCTGATCTTTCCAGGCGGTGGAGAGGATGGTAGCCATTCGTTAATTATGGGCTTGATGCAACTGACTGCAAACCTCAGCCCAGAGGCATTAACGTCTGTGTTTCAGTCGCAGAGTGAAGTCATTTCTGTTTTGTCAGAATTGGGCGTGATCATTCTGCTGTTTGAAATTGGCTTACAGTCAGATCTCAAGGAACTTTTACGGGTAGGCCCGCAAGCAACGGTTGTTGCTGTTGTGGGTGTGGCGGTGCCGTTTGCCTGCGGCACGATCGGGCTGAGTCTTATTTTCGGCATCCCCACTGTACCCGCCATCTTTGCCGGAGCAGCCCTGACGGCGACCAGCATTGGCATTACCGCGAAAGTGCTGGCGGAGATGCAGCGCTTGAGTACGCCGGAAGGGCAGATCATCATTGGCGCAGCCGTCATGGATGATGTGTTGGGTATTATTGTGCTGGCAGTGGTTGCCAGTCTGGCTCGCGATGGTGCTGTCGAGCCAACGAAAGTGGCTTACCTGATTGTGAGCGCAGGTGTTTTTCTGGTAGGTGCCATCTTAGTGGGCCGCTTGCTCAGCCCCTTCTTTGTCGCGCTGGTCAACGGCATGAAAACCCGGGGACAACTGCTGTTGGTCTCTCTGATTTTTGCGTTTATCCTGGCGTATATTGCGGCGGTGATTCAGCTAGAGGCCATTCTGGGGGCTTTTGCAGCAGGGCTGGTGCTGGCAGAAACTGAGAAGCAACGGGAGCTAGAGGAAAAGGTGATTCCGATCGCCGATATGCTGGTGCCTGTATTTTTTGTCGTCGTGGGTGCCCGCACCGATCTAAGCGTATTAAATCCGCTGGTGCCAGAAAACCGGGAGGGGCTCATTATCGCAACGTTTTTGCTGGTGGTGGCGATTCTGGGGAAAGTGGTTACAGGCTTTACCGTGTTTGGTATTCCAGGCGTGAATCGATTGGCGATCGGCGTCGGGATGATTCCCCGAGGCGAAGTAGGACTGGTCTTTGCGGCGGTTGGCTCGGAAAGTGGCGTTCTCTCCAAACCACTCGAAGCGGCGGTGATTGTCATGGTGATTCTGACAACCTTCCTGGCTCCGCCTCTGCTGCGGCTTGTGTTTGCTAACGCTGATCGCTCATCCACAGTGGTTGAAACACCGATGGCGGCGCAGGCGGTGACGCTAAATCCAGGTTTAGTCGATCTGGAAAGCGCTGAGTCGGAATCAAAGTAGCGTAGAAATTCCGATCGCACAATCGATACATCGGGTATATTCTTACAGCAGATTTGTGTAGCGAATGCTTTCCTTATGGCATACCTAAATGCTCGGCAATGTTTACTTGTCGGTGCTTAAAGCAATTGCTAAGGAGAGAAGACAACCACGTTACAAGCTGTTGCAGCGTTATCACCCATCCGGTGCGTCTTGGTAAGTAGAAAATTCTCCTTTGGCATGAAACTAAAGGCTCAAATTCACGTCAGACACCTGTACATGCAGGTTTTTGGCACTGTTTGAGCTGTAAGAACAATCGTTTCAGCTTGCAAAATAACCGGATTGATCGCCTGGCGGAGCGGAATTGTTGAATAAAGACCCGCTCCCTAAGTCAACAAGCTGAAGTAGTCCCATCTGGGATTGTCCTCAAGAGGGTGATTTCGATGATCGCAGGTGTACTTGCCTTATCGGCAAGCGGCTACTGCACTAACAAACGACACACCTCCCCATCCCCTGATGCGATTGAGTGCGTGTGAGGAAACCAAGTTGTGAACTGTTCCTGGCTGATGCCTAGCTTTTTGAGAAATCGACGAGACACCGTGAAACACTTTCCCCATTTTCTGCTTACTGCAACGTCCCTCCTGCTCCTTGCGGCTCCGGCTCACGCCTCACGGCTAGAATCGTGGCGCTTTGACTCTAACCGCAACCAGCTGGAATTCATCACGGATGACGACGTGCAGCCCAAGGCACAGTTGATTTCTGACCCCACGCGGCTGGTGATTGATCTACCAGGGGTTGTTTTAGGTCGCCCAGCATCTACCCAGTCTTATGATGGCGCGATTCGCTCTGTACGGCTAGGTCAGTTCGATCGCACGGCTGCGCGATTGGTTGTGGAACTGGCACCTGGCTACACGATCGACCCTAATCAAGTCCGTTTTCGGGGCATTACGGCACGGCAATGGACGGTACAGCTACCAGCACCCCAACGTGTACCAGGGGATGTCGGCGGCATCACACCGCCCGGAGGCATGGCCGGGGGAAGTAATCAATCATTTGGTACAACCCAGATTCAGGGCGTACAGGTTACACCCGACGGTATTTTTGTTCGCACGAACGGCGGCTCGCCTGCGTTAGATGTCCGTCGCAGCAGCGATCGTCGTCAAATTACCGTTGATGTGCAGGGCGCAACGCTTGCTCTTGCCGCAACCCGCGATTTATTGGTCAACCGCTTAGGGGTAAACCGGGTGACGCTCAGTCAGCAGCAAGCCTCACCACCCATTGCCCGCATTACGTTAAGCGTCGATCGCAACAGTCCCGACTGGAGAGCCAGTACAAGTAGCTCTGGTGGGTTGGTGCTGCTGCCTTCGAGTACCGTTGCATCAGGTAGTGACGACAGACCTGCACCTGCGCCCATCTTCCGTCCGGGTGCCCTCGCGACGATCGAATCCATTTCGCTAGAAAACAATGACTCTCAGCTTGTTGTGCGTGCCAGTCAGCCCCTGAAGTACACCACAGGGTGGGATCGGACCACTGGTGCTTATCGTGTCACCATTAACTCTGCGCAGCTAGCCAAGAACGTGAAGGGGCCTCAACTGGAAGCATCCAGCCCGGTGCTAAAGCTGCGGCTACGGCAAGAAACCGCTAATACAGCCGTGATTTTGATTACTCCAGCCTCAGGAGTACAAATTAGCGATCTGAACCAACCCAGTCAGCAAACTCTGGCCTTGCAGCTCCAGCGGAATCAACCACCCGTAGCCATCCAGCCCAGTCCCTCTGCTAGCATCCCCGTCCCCACGGCACCACGTACCAACCCCATTCCGCCACAGCCGAGCTACCCTAACCCTGACCCACCGAGAGCCACCAACGGACGCCCTGTGGTAATCATCGATCCGGGGCATGGCGGTCCTGACCCCGGCGCGATCGGTATTGGTGGGCTGCAAGAAAAAGGCATCGTACTGGATATTGGGCAAAAAGTGGCTGCCATTCTGGAACAGCAGGGCATTCAGGCTGTGATCACTCGTCCCGACGATCGCGATCTGGATCTGGAGCCTCGCGTTCAATTGGCAGAACGGCTCAATGCAACCGTTTTTGTGAGTATTCATGCCAACTCGATTAACCTTAGCCGCCAGGATATCAGTGGGTTAGAAACGTACTACTACCAGAGCGGGTTGAACCTGGCACGCACCATCCATCAAAGTGTGATTGAAGGTACGGGCATTCAAGACCGAGGTGTACGATCGGCACGTTTCTACGTGCTACGCAAAACCTCCATGCCGTCAGTGCTGGTTGAAGTAGGCTTTGTGACGGGACGTGACGACGCTGCCAAACTGTCTGATGCAAACTATCGCAGCCAGATGGCCAATGCGATCGCTCGGGGCATCTTGCGGTATCTTGGGCGCAGTTCCTAACTTTGCAAAACGTAAGATTTGTGAGAGGTTAGGGGTTCGTATGTGTAGGAGGAGTGAGGAGTGTCAGGTTATCGCTTTAGTCGCAGCAGCCTTCCCGGTCAAAATGCTGCCCCGATCGGTCTGTTTGATAGTGGTCTTGGCGGGTTGACGGTACTGCGCGAACTCTATCGCCAACTTCCCTACGAGTCGGTCATCTACTTTGGAGATACGGCGCGGTTACCCTATGGCGATCGCACCCCCGCCCAGATTTTGCAGTACGTTCGGGAAATTCTGGCCTGGATGGAACAGCAGGGCACCAAGATGGTGATTATGGCGTGTAACACTAGCTCTGCTCTGGCGCTAGAAGCAGTACGCTCTGAATTCAGCCTGCCGATTTTGGGACTCATTCTGCCAGGGGCGAGAGCCGCTGTGCAACAGGGTCGCCGCATTGGCGTGATCGCTACGCCAGCAACGGCTGCCAGTAAAGCCTATAGCCGTGCCATTTTAGAGGTTGATGCAGCCACTCAGGTATGGGAAGTAGGTTGTCCCGAATTTGTGCCCCTCATTGAAGGCAATCGGCTGAATGACCCGTATACCAGCGCGATCGCCCAGGTTTATTTAGAACCATTAATTCAGCAGCAAATTGACACGCTCATCTACGGCTGCACTCACTACCCCTACCTCGCGCCCATTTTGCGCCAGCTTTTACCACCGTCTGTAAAGCTAGTGGATCCGGCAGTTTCAGTTGTAGCGGCAGCCGCGCAAGAACTTGATTTGTTAGGGCTCAAAAATCTCCGCCCACCTGCACCCACCCGTTTTTGCGTAAGCGGAACACCCCACACGTTCAGCCAACTCGCATCCTCCTGGCTTGGCTGTACTCCTGTTGTTGAGCAAGTCATTCCTGCAACTGTGGCGCAGCCAGCTACGCTAAAAGCGATCGACTAAGGACGATCGCCGCGGGTTAAAGCTGTCATCAGGAAACAACCGCTCAGTGGGTCGCTCTACCAGTTTGAATGACCTACTGAGCAGTCGCCTTGAGTATAAAAACTTGAGAGATAAAAGTTTCGGGCGCAGGAAAACCTACGCCCATAGCAACAGACTGCCTATACAGCATCCATTGCAGCGTGACGTCGCTTGCTTGTGAATGGGCGACAGCTATAAGCAGCAGCGCTCTGCCCACAGGCTTCACCCTTGCGAAGCTATTAACGCGGCCGCGACAGACGGTTCCGTTGGGCAAGCATCAACACCAAATAAACGGCTAAAAGATACACAGCCGCACAGACAGGAATGGCTAGAGACAAGTGGGGACTGAGCATGGGAGGAGCGGGAGCAGGGTCAGCAAATGAAGCATAGAAAAGCTTTTGCGGGAGGGGAGACTGTGACTGTGCAGCGCTCTCCGACCTCCAACTTGAAGGAGTTCCTTGCTTTCAAGGCTTCTCTCAAAACTAGATGCCTCCAATTCAAAGTGCATCTAACTTTCAGGGCAACCGCTTCAAAGCAGGCAACTCACAGAACACCTGTCAGCCTACCGCTTCTTCCTTGTAAATTTCTCCGCCATCGGTATAACCTGAGGCTAAGAACAGCACCTTTCGCAACGAAAGATGAGAGAAATCGACTCGGCACGCTGGAGGCGTATCTATGTGATCTGGATGCTCAAAACAGCACCAAACTCTCAATAAACTGGAGGGCACTGCCGTGAGATTTAATTTCTAAAATGCTTCTAATCCAGACTAACACGATGTTAGAAGCTCTGACCAAAAGTTTTTACACAGGCACTGATGGTGTTAACGTAACGTTTTAGTGTCGCCTTCGACCCAACGAAAATATACAAAAAAGGAAGTTTTATGTCCTATAGACGAGTAGGTTAGCTTAAGATAGATGGAGAATAATTAAAGTTTCGTAACCTTCTATCGCCTGAGTCGGACATCCATGACTTCAGCTACTTCCCTTTTTTCTCCGGTTGAAACAGATTTGCAGGTGCTAACGGAGAATCTCAAGAACCTCATCGGGGCACGCCACCCAGTTCTCTATGCTGCCGCAGAACACCTTTTTGGAGCCAAGGGAAAGCGAGTCAGGCCCGCGATCGTCTTCCTGGTTTCCCGCGCAACCATGCTGGATCAGGAGATTACGCTGCGGCATCGCAGGCTGGCTGAAATCACCGAGATGATTCACACCGCAAGCCTGGTACACGATGATGTGGTGGATGAGTCAGAACTGCGTCGCGGAGTGCCGACCGTACACAGCAGCTTTGGCAATCGGATCGCTGTTCTGGCTGGAGACTTTTTGTTTGCCCAATCTTCCTGGTATCTGGCCAACCTGGATAACCTGGAGGTGGTGAAGCTGCTTTCCCAGGTCATCATGGATCTGGCAGAGGGCGAAATCCAGCAAGGGCTAAATCGGTTTTCAACGAGCTTGTCGATCGACGAGTATTTGGAAAAAAGCTACTACAAAACGGCCAGCCTGATTGCCAACAGTTCTAAAGCTGCTGCCACTCTAAGCGAAACGTCTGCCGCTCTGGCAGATGACCTTTTCAATTATGGTCGCTACATTGGGCTCGCCTTTCAAATCATTGACGACATCCTCGATTTCACCGGTTCGACCGAAGCCCTGGGCAAGCCCGCCGGGTCTGACCTCAAAAGCGGCAACTTAACGGCACCTGTTTTGTACGCTCTGGAAGAAAAGCCTTATCTGGAAGTGCTCATTGAACGAGAATTTGCTCAACCGGGCGATCTGGAGCAGGCTTTAACCCTGGTGCGTGATAGCAGAGGTATTGAGCGATCTCGAGAACTGGCATTGCACCACACACGCACTGCCGTTGAGCATCTTGCAGACCTTCCTCAATCTGAATCGCGTCAGGTGCTGGTCAAACTTGCAGACTACGTTCTCAGTCGTCTTTACTGAGGTAGAAGGCAGAGGGCAGAAGGCAACCTTGTAAGGTCTAGCCAATGCCTTGGATTGTGAGCTGATACGTCATGCTTGACTGGGCACCGTTTGCTTGCTTGAACGAGCCAGTTATGGGTGCTGCGTAGCGAGAGAACGAACTGGCTACTAGCGCAATGTGCCGATCGGCAACGGCTAGCCCATGAGTTGGGTCGTAACCACGCCAGCCACCACCCGGTAGATAAACTTCAGCCCAGGCATGAAGGTGACGATCGTCACTGTTTAGATCGCCCTCCTGATACCCGCTCACAAAGCGAGCCGCTAAGCCGATCGCCCGACAGGTTTCGACAAACAGCACGGCAAAATCGCGACAACTGCCCGATCTCGTTGTCCATGTTACGCCTGCGGGCAACGGATCGCCCGTTTCGCGGATCAGGTATCCGCAGCCAGTATAAATCCGTTGATTGAGCTCGCTCAAAAAGCTCAACGTGTTGCCATCCACCGCTTGCACAATGTCTTGAGCCAGTTTAAGAGCAACTGGGTCAACGCTTGTTTTATACGGCACCTGCTGCCCACCTAAGTACGGTTGTAGCTGCAAAAGCAGGGACGAAGGGTAGTCGATCGGCAAGCGCGTTGCCCACGTTTCTAGCAAATAATCAAACGGGTTTGGACGATGAGTCTCTACCGATGCCAGCACTTGCACGGTTAATTTTTCCGTCTCATCTGGCTTAAACCGCAGTGTCACTAACGTGTTGCCATCTAAATCCGTCAAAGAAGATTCTTGAGACGGTGTGGGCGTAACGTTGAGAGAGAACGATCGCAATGTCTGCCAACTATCACTCCGAGGTCTTAGCCGCACTGTATGCGGTAGCAAGCTCACAGGCTGACTGTAGCTGTAATGAGTTGTGTGGCTGATTTGGTAAAGCACGCAGAGTTAGTTGGTAGGAGGAGGAGGAAGGCAGAGGGCAGAAGGCAGAGGGTAGAAAGGATGAGGGATGAGGGATGAGAAGCTGGCTTCTGGCTCCTGACTCCTGGCTTCTCAACTCAAAACTCAAAACTCAAAACTCTTACTTTTCACTCCTCACCCGATCGGCTGGAGCGCCACGAAGGTTTCAAAAATCTTCTTGCCTACGTCGTTCATGCGAATTTGCAGGTCATCCAGCGTTTCGTGTAAGCCAGCTTCGATGATGTCTTCGATTGTGAGGTAGTCGAGGTCAGAGCGGAGCCGTCCCAGTGTCCGTTCAACGGGCGTGCGCCAGGTGCCCACAGGCGTACCCGTAATCTGGTGGAGCGATCGCTCTGCTTGCAGAATACAAAAGCGCACCGATCGAGGAAAATCTCGCTCTAGGATTAAAAATTCGGCAACCGAGTTGGGTGAAATGCGGTGGATGCCCTGCTTGCGATACATCTCGTAGGCACTGGCAGATTTCAATAACGCCATCCATTGGAGTTCGTCCAGGGTACTGCCAACGTCTTTAATTGACGGCAGCAGAATGAAGTACTTTACGTCTAGAATGCGTGCCGTTTTGTCTGCCCGCTCTAGAAATCTGCCAATTTGCCCAAAGTGCCAACCTTCGTTATGGGTCATGGTGGCATTCATCACGCCAATAAATTGATGGCTTGACAGCTTCACTTCTTCAAAAAAGCGGAGGATGGCTGATAGATCCTGGAGCGATCGCGTCTGCGCCACTTCCGTCACCATCAGATAAAACGCATTGACCTGATGCCACATTTCAGACGAGATAATTTCACGTACCGATCGTGCATTCTCCCGCGCAATCCGCAAACAGGAGACGATCGAGTTGGGATAGTCCGGGTCAAAGGTGAGAAACTGAATCACCTTTTCTGCCGTTGCTTCGCCATAGCGCTCCTGAAACAGCGGCAAATCACCTGTCGTTAAAATCAACGGTTCCCACTGCTGTGTCGTGCCCGCAGGCGAATCTAGCAGCAAGTTTAAGTTCACTTCTACAAAACGGGCCACATTCTCGGCGCGCTCGACGTAGCGATTGAGCCAGTAAATTGAATCAGCAACACGACTTAGCATGAGAAGAAGTTTTTAGTTTTTAGTTTTTGGTTGTTAGTGGTTGTTAGCGACTAAAAACTAACAACTAATCACTAACAACTATTTGCAAACGACCCACGTATCTTTGCTGCCGCCGCCTTGAGACGAATTTACGACTAGCGATCCTTTGCGGAGGGCTACACGGGTTAAGCCACCGGGACTGACATAAATTTTCTTACCGTAAAGAATATAAGGACGTAAATCGACGTGGCGACCTTCGATGTGGTCATCGATGAGCGTGGGTACTCGTGACAGAGAAAGGGTGGGTTGGGCAATGTAGTTGCGCGGTGATGCTTTAATCCGTCCAGCAAAGTCCTCCCGTTCTTGCGGTGTAGCGGTGGGGCCAATCAGCATCCCGTAGCCACCTGACTCATCTGCCGCTTTGACGACTAGCTTATCTAGATTTGTTAGAACATGCTGCTGTTGCTGCGGTTCCCAACACAGGTAGGTGGGAACGTTCGCCAAAATCGGCTCCTCGCTGAGGTAGTAGCGAATCATCGCTGGCACGTAAGAATAAATGACTTTATCGTCTGCTACGCCAGTGCCAAGTGCGTTCGCCAACGCCACTTTACCAGCACGATACACATCCATTAGTCCAGGCACACCCAGCAGCGAATCGGGGCGAAACGCTTTGGGATCGATAAAAATATCGTCAATGCGCCGATAGACGACATCCACGCGCTTCAGTCCCTTGGTGGTGCGCATTTGTAGGTAGCCGTCTGCGACAACCAGGTCGCGCCCTTCAACCAGTTCTACGCCCATCTGCTGTGCCAGGAAGGAATGCTCGAAGTAGGCAGAATTGTAGATACCGGGAGTTAGGACAACGACGGTTGGATCGGTCAGATGCGGCGGCGCAAGGTTGAGCAGGGTCTCTAGCAAGTGGCTGGGATATTCTTCCACAGGCTGAATCTGCATCGTATTGAAGACGAGCGGAAAGGTGCTCTTCATCACGCGGCGGTTTTCGAGCACGTAAGACACGCCCGACGGACAGCGCAGGTTATCTTCCAGGACGAACCATTGCCCGTTGCGATCGCGCACTAAATCAGTGCCCGTAATATGGCACCAGATGCCACTGGGAGGCTTCAACCCCATGCACGGTTTCAAAAAACCACTTGCAGAGTAAACAATCTCAGACGGAATGACGTTATCGCGCAGGATCTTCTGCTCGCTGTAAATGTCGGCTAAGAACAGGTTAAGCGCGTAGATCCGCTGCTCCAAACCCTTCTCCAGGGTTTCCCAATCATTCGCCGAGACGATACGCGGAATGATATCAAACGGAATAATGCGCTCTGTTCCCTGATTGTCGCTGTACACATTAAACGTAACGCCCATCTTAAAGAGGGCAATCTGCGCCGCTTGTTGCCGCCGCTGCACCTCTTCAGGCGATAGAGAATTGATGCGATCGATCAACGGCATTGCCTCTGATCGCGGCTCTCCTTTCTCCACAAACAGCTCATCGTAAAAATTCTCTGGCTCGTAGTCGTTGAATTGCACAGCGCTTGATCCAATGCATACCCCTCATGAATAAGGGGGAGGGACACTGCAAACAGTAGCCTAAGATACCGTTCTTTGACTCGTACAGGGCGGATTACCTGTTAAAGCTGCGCATGTCCAACGATAGAGGCCCTATGCATCCCTTGAAATTGTGACTTGTGTTATCGCAGCCACACCTTCTTGAGGTTGCAACTAAGAAAAGCAGCCGATGCTTTCGGAAAATTGCTGATAAGCCGCGAAGACATAGCGAGGGCATCAAAATTCCATTTTGGGAATTTGTCCTGATTGATTGACAAATCATCCGTAACAGGTAACAGGAACTTACACGAACTAAATTTATGGGCTTTTCTCCTACTGCGTTGTTACCCGGATTGCTGCTAGTGCTTCTTGCCTCTGATTTACAAGACGCTAAAGCGATCGCCAATCAAGCATTACAATCGCTTCATCACCCTGCACCTACTACTCAGTTAGCAGACGCAACGGTGAAGACTTTTCATCGTGGTAGTGGCCGCCGCCAACTCTTTCGGGAGGTTGTGCTGCTTGAAGCATAACCTTCGATTCGTGTGAGCCAGTCCACATGGCGCTGAAACGGTCTGCGGCTGATTGATTAAACTAAAGCATCGGTTATCAATGCCATTTCTTGCTTGCTACCTAAGGCAACAAACCTTACGCGGTAATGCCGTTGCATGATCAGTCTCTGATGTGATCCGAATCGTTGCTATCTTATTGCAAGCGCCTCATGCTGTAAGACAACTACCCACATATCGGTAAGACAACTCAAGCGAAAAGCTTGTTTGCCTCTAAACCGTTCGTGTGCCCTCGCGATGGGGCAATTGTCCTTAAAAAGCTGTATGAAGAAACACAGGTTTGCTATTGCACCTTAATGCGTAGGCTCATATTTGTGGGTTCACATGCTTCTTAGTCACATGACGCTTGTTCCAAGAGTAATCTGTTACCAAGTTAGCGAAGCTTTTACTGAAGGTCTTCGCCTGTGTCATCCGTTATTAACAGTGAAAAGATTTTGGGACAGCGAACTTTAGCAACTGGGGCTCATTCGTTTAAAGTTTGAATTGTTAGGGAATACTGGAATAATAAACAACTAAGGGTTGGTAAGTGAGCGATTCGACAGCGTCAATGGCAAAATGGTTTAGCTTAAGCGTTATTACTTTGTAAGACACGGCTTCTCAACGAGCAAGGTGTCATAACAAGATGATCATGGCATCATCAGTGTTTGCGTAGTGGTTTCAGTGAATTAGTTTGGTTGACATGATTAAAGACCTCGATCTGATCAAACGTCTCGGTCCTAGTGCCATGGATCAGATCTTGCTTTATCTGGCGTTTAGTGCCATGCGTACGAGTGGTCATCGGCACGGAGCCTTTTTAGATGCAGCGGCGACAGCCGCCAAATGCGCCATTTATATGACGTACCTGGAGCAAGACCAGAACCTTCGTATGACGGGGCACTTGCACCATATTGAACCTAAGCGCGTAAAGGCCATTGTTGAAGAAGTCAGGCAAGCGCTGACAGAAGGCAAACTCTTAAAAATGCTGGGTTCCCAGGAACCGCGCTACTTGATCCAGTTTCCCTATGTCTGGATAGAACAGTATCCCTGGGAGGCAGGCCGATCGCGCATTGCTGGTACCAGTCTCACATCAGAAGAAAAGCGCCAAATTGAGCAGAAGCTACCGTCGATCGAGTTACCCGATGCTCAGTTAATCAACTCCTTCCAGTTTTTAGATCTCATTGAGTTTCTCCACGAACGCTCTCAGGAGTACTTGCCTGAAGACCAGCAGATGCCCCTCAGCGAAGCTCTAGCAGAACACATTAAGCGTCGGCTGCTTTATTCTGGCACGGTCACCCGGCTCGATTCTCCCTGGGGTATGCCTTTCTATGCGCTTACACGGGCATCTTATTCCCCTGCAGACGAAGAAGAGCGTACATTCCTGATGGTGGAAGACACGGCTCGATATTTCCGCCTGATGAACGCCTGGGCAAAACGTCAAGCAAAAGCCATGCGAGCAGTTGAAGAATTAGATATTCCGGTCGATCGCGTCGATGAAGCGTTGGATGAACTGGATAAAGTGATTCGGCAATGGGCAGACAAGTATCACCAGGTTGGCGGTGAACCGTTTGTTATGCAGATGGCGATCGGGCCGAGAGAAGAAGCGTAAGGATCGTAAGGAAGCAGAGGGGCTGGGGAAGCAGAGGGAGACGGGGAAGCAGAGGGGGCAAGTCTTTATTAGAGCTTCATCCCTCATCCTTTGGCCTTTAGCCTTCATCCTTTAGCCTTTATCCCTCATCCCCTAGCCTCCCCGGCTCCCCCAACTTCCCTAACCACCTGCGTTTCCCTAATTGCCGCTGTTGCCCTTGCTTTTTACCCTTAGCACGCCCAATCCTGGTTGTTCATCAGGGAGGACGCGGCCATTTTGAAAGCTGGCCCCCCCGAACGGATCGTCGAGCAGATTCAAATGGCTGTCTAGATCCAGATGGTCGGCAAGCGGTGAAAGATGGGCAAAGGCGGTGTTGAGTAACGCGCTATCTGAGTAACAGCCGAACATAATTTTGAGCCCACAGGCACGCGCGGTGTGGATCATCCGCCATGCTTCTGTAAGGCCACCTGCTTTCATCAGCTTAATGTTAATGCCATGGACTCGATCGACGAGTGGTGGAATGTCGTAGCTTGTAAAGCAGCTTTCGTCTACAAAGATTGGTAAGGGTGATTCTTGATAGAGCGCTGGTAGATCGCCTTCCTGCCCTTTCGCGAGTGGTTGTTCAATGTAAGTGATCCCGCGATCGGCTAGCCAATGAGCCATGTGCCTCGCTTGTTCTAAATTCCAGCCACCATTTGCATCAATGCTGATTTGAGTGATGTGAGGAGCCACGCTTTGTACGGCTAAAACCATTGCCTGGTCAGCTTCCAACCCAGCAGAGCTACCCAGTTTCAATTTAAGTGCCTGTAGCGTTGGCACTTGCCCTAGCCAATCCCTTACACGCTGCTGAGCGATATCCGGTGGGTTAATGCCAATGGTGATTGAAGTTGGAACGATGCGATCGCGGTCTAGGCCCCACAGTTGCCAGAGTGGTAGATTTGCCTGCTTGCCAAGCCAGTCGTGCAACGCAATATCCAACGCTGCCCGCGCACCAGACGGTAAGCGAGCTTCTACCATCAATCGCTCAATGCGCTGACGTTCTAAGGGACTGAGGGCTTTTAACAAGGGAGCAATTTTTTGCAGCGATCGCGCGATCATCTCCGTTGACTGGGATTGCTCACCGATCGAAAACGGAGAAGCTTCTCCCCAGCCTTCGATCCCCTCATGCTCGATCATGACGCAGACATTAGTCGTTTGCGCCGTTGTCCCACGGCTGATAGTGAGAGGAAAGCGCTTGTGAACGGTGAAAAGCTGAACGCGAAGGTGCATGAAACGGAGTGGGGAAGTAAGGGTGGGGTAGCAGAGGGGGCAGAGGAAGCTAGGGAGGCAAACAGAGCAAGGGAAGAGGTTTTGAGTTTTGAGTTAAGGGCGTTATGAGTAATACCTTATCTTCTTCTAACTCTACCCCTACCTTCTGACTCCCGACTCTGCTGCTGCTTCCCCTGCTTCCCCTGCTTCCCCTGCTTCCTCTACTTCCCCTGCCCTTCTGACTCCTAACTCCACACCCCCTCTCCAGCCAAACAAGCCCATTGAGGGATTTGTGGAACTTTCGTGATTCGGTTTAATTCAATTTAGGAAGTTAAATTATTGTTTGGACGATTGCAAGGAGCTTATGCTTGTCCATCTCACGCGATCGAGGGTCTTGCGATCGAAGCGGCTAACTCATCAATGGTTGATTGCACTCTTCACGAGCCTGTTAGGGCTGTTGCTGTATTGGGTTGCTATGCCTGTGATTTCGCAGGCTGAGCCATCGCAAGCGAAGGTCTTTGAGCAAATTTGGCAAACCGTTAACGACAATTTTTACAACCCAAAGTTTAATGGCGTCGATTGGAAGGCAATGCGGCAAAAGTATGCGCCGCAGGCGGCACAGGCACGATCGCCGGAAGCACTAGCGGTTGTCGTAAACCAGATGTTAGCGGAGCTAAACGCCTCCCATACGCATTACTACACTCAGGCAGAACCAGAGTACTACCAGTTGGCAGGCGTTTTCTGGCGACGCGGGATACAGCGCCAGCTTAAGCCCTTTTTACCTAATGGCAAGCTTGAATATGTCGGCATTGGTCTCTATACCCGTGAGACTGATGGTAAGACGTTTATTCGGGCTGTGCTGGATGGTTCACCGGCGGCTAAAGCGGGTCTCAAGGTTGGGGATCAGCTTCTAGCCGTTAACGATAAGCCGTTCCAGCCAATTCAATCTTTTGTGGAAACTGCCGATCGCCCCGTTGACGTCAAAATTCAGCGCACCCCCGATGCTGCACCACAGACGATCGCTGTTACGCCCAAGCGTCTCGACCCCACAACGATGTTTCTGGATGCAATGAAGGCAAGCGTTCAGGTCATCGCTCGTGGGGGCAAAAAGATTGGTTATATCCATATCTGGTCGTATGCCGATGATGCATATCAGCAGCAGCTAGAGCAAGAGTTGGGCGATCGTCTCAGCCAGGTAGATGGACTGGTTTGGGATCTGCGCGACGGCTGGGGAGGAGCCGAACCCAGTTACCTGAATCCATTCACAGCACCCGCGCTCGATGTAACGTTTACCAACCGTAATGGCACCAAAGGTCAGTTTGATCTGCCCTGGAAAAAACCAGTCGTAATGCTGGTTAACCAGGGTTCGCGCAGCGGTAAAGAAATTCTTGCCTATGGCTTTCGTGAATTTCACGTCGGCAAAATCGTCGGTAGCAACACGGCTGGAGCTGTCCTTGCAGGACGCGCTTACATTATGCAGGATGGCAGTTTACTCTATCTTGCCGTTGCCGATGTCTCTGTCAATGGGCAACGGCTCGAAGGGAAAGGGGTTGCACCCGATATCCCTGTGCCGTTTAACGTGCCCTATGCGCAAGGCAGTGATCCCCAGAAAGAAGGCGCGATCGCAGCAGTGCTAGAGGCGATCAAGAAGCCTACACAGCGGTAAGGAGTAAGGGGGAAAAGTTAGGAGTTAAGAGTTTTGAGTTAAGAGTTTTGAGTTGAGGAGTCAGGAGTCAGGAGCCAGATTTAGCCTTTAGCCTTCATCCTTTAGCCTTCATCCCTCATCCTTCATCCTTTTTGCCCTCATGGCTTTGCCAAACCATCCGCGATCGCCCGCTCAAGGCTTGTAGACATCAGTATCAGTCGGTGCATCACGACATCAGTTCCGAGTCATCAGCTACTTTTGCACATTAGATTGAGATGAAGAAACAATTACTTGCATTCAGTTTCGGGATTGGATTCGCCTTGTGTGTGGGATCGGTTGCGAGAGCCGTTCAGCCTGCGCCGATCGAAGGCAACGCCAAAGTGCAGTGGTCTCAGGTTATTAGCGATCCCTTCGATGGAGTCGTGGTGTATGACAAAAACTTTAGCCCGTCTGATCATGGGTTTGTTTTCGTCACAAGCTGGTCAAAAGGTGGCATTCGCGCTACTTATACCTGGTACGACTCAGATATCATTGGTTACAAAACCGTTTGGCGGAGTCGCTGGATTGAAAAGAAGGGTAAAAAGATTGAAGAACGCTACGCTGAGCAAGAGCCGATCTATCGCTATACCCGCTTCGACGATACGCCCAAAGCGATTTTGTTTGCTGTGAATGGTCAGCTTTACACCTATGAGGATGGAGCCGTCACGACTGAATTAGCCACGGCTCTCGCCAGCGCCCCACCCGGAAATATGAGAATCCGGTTGGTGTGGGAGAATGGCAAAACAAAAGACATTGAAATCGGTAAAGGCACCGTTGAGGCGTGGAAAACAGTGTTCCGAGCAAAGACTTGATAGCACGCTAGCCCCCTTCAGAGGCTGAGAGGCAACTATGACAACGCTGCTCATTCAAACGGACAGTACGCCACTGACGGTGAATCTGCCTGCGATCGCCCCTATGACTCCCGCAGAGTTCTATGCATTCTGTTTAGCCAACCGCGATCTACGCATTGAACGCACTGCCAGCGGAGATGTGATCATTATGCCGCCCGCTTTTGCCGATACAGGTAACCGGAACATTAAAATTGCTCAGCAATTGGCTAACTGGGCCGATCAGGATGGCACTGGAGAATCATTTGACTCCAGCGCAGGCTTTACCCTTCCCAACGGAGCGACCCGCTCTCCTGACGCTTCCTGGATCAGGCTAGAGCGCTGGCAGGCATTAACAGAAGAGCAAAAAGCCTCCTTTGCACCGATTTGCCCTGACTTTGTGATTGAGCTACGTTCTTCTAGCGACACACTAACCAGCCTGCAAGACAAGATGAAAGAATATCTTGAAAACGGGACTGTGCTGGGATTTTTGATCGATCGCAAAAACCGTACGGTGCATTTGTATCGTTCTCAGCAAGAACCGATCATCTTAGACAACCCTGAAACCGTGAGTGGTGATCCAGAGTTGCCAGGATTTATCTTACAAATGGCAAAGATTTGGTGATCAGCGAATGTTCAGGGTGTTCTCTGTAAGATCCCTGAGTCAGCCCGTCAAATTCACGTAGCCTTCATGTTAGGAGCGATCGCCAATACTGAGTCTGGGTAGGCTTTCTGACGCGCCTCTGCTCCATTTCGTGTGGCGACAGCTATACGAAGGCTATCTGGAGGACAATCAAAACAATAGAAGCTGAATTATTCATAATAAGGAAGTGTCTGCAACCAGCGAATGTCATCTAAAGCGCCGTATTTGGGCGAATGGAGAATTATGATTCCAGTCAGTGAAGCGCAACAGCAGTTACAGGCTTTGATTGATTCTGTGAGTCAGTCGCATCAACCTATTGTGATTGCAGGACAGAGTAGCAATGCTGTGCTGTTGTCTGAAGCTGATTGGGCAGCGGTGCAGGAAACACTATCCCTTCTTTCGATTCCAGGAATGCGAGAATCAATTCGGGAAGGATTAGCAACACCGATCGAGGCGTGCGATCGGGAGTTAGAGTGGCAAGTTGGGCTTTGGTCTATACCAAACAGGCACAAAAAGATGCCAAAAAGCTGACTTCTAGTAATCTACGGGAAAAGGCACAAGCGTTACTTGATGTCCTTCAAACAAATCCATTTCAGAATCCACCACCCTACGAAAAATTAGTGGGAGATTTGGAAGGTGCGTATTCGCGGCGAATCAACGTTCAGCATCGTCTCGTGTATGAGGTCATCGATCTGAGCATACGGTGAAAATTTTGCGAATGTGGACGCATTATGAGTAATGTTCAAGTCTTAATACCTCTTGCCTACAGGTAGTTGGAGAGTTCAATTAAGTTACCGTCTGGATCGCGAAAGTAAATGGAGCGCAGGGAGCCGATCGCGCCTGTTCGGTCTACAGGGTCGCCAATCAGTTCTACACCGCATGACTGTAAATGAGCGATCGCGTCCTCTAGAGGCACTGTTGTAAGGAAACACAGATCCGCTGATCCGGGCGTAGGGCGAAGTGCTTTGGGTTGAAACTCGTTGCCTGCTTCGTGGAGGTTGATCTTTTGCTGACCGAAGCGTAACGCTTTGCGATTGTTCCCAAAGGTCGCCACCTCTAGCCCTAGCGTGCGGGTATAGAAGTCGCAGGTCGCCTGGATGCTGCGAACAGTCAGAACGAGATGATCCAGGCGATCGACATGCATCGGTAGGTTTAGCCCCAGTTCCACATCAGGGGGCTGTCGTCTAATGGATCAGTGACGATACGCCCAATCTGATCGATCTCTGCCAGATCTTCATCGCTAAGCTTGAGTTCGCCTGCTTTCGCGTTCTCAACGGCCTGTTCAGCATTCCGAACGCCAACGATCGCGTTTGCTTGAGGTTGAGCGACGAGCCATGCCAGTGCCAGATTACCCAGGCTCGTTTGGTAGCGATCGGCGATCTGGCGCAGTTTTTCTAACGCGGTTTGCGCACGCTGGTAAGTTTCGCCTTGAAACAGCTTATTTTTCGCGCGATTGTCTTCTGGTGGGAACGTGTGGTCGGGGCCAAACTTGCCTGTCAGCAACCCTTGTGCCAACGGTGAGTAGGCAATGATGGAAATCTTCTGCTCGATACAGTAGGGTACGGCATCTTTTTCGACGTAACGCCAGAACAGTGAATAGGGTGGTTGCAGGCTATCAATGCGCCCGTACTGTGCGGCTTCTTCTAATTGCTTCTGGGAGAAGTTAGATACGCCGATCGCCCGAATTTTGCCCTGCTGTTTCAAATCATTGAGTGCCCGCATCGTTTCTTCGATCGGCACCACTTCACTTTTAAAGGAGCCAGAGGGCCAGTGGATTTGATAGAGATCAATGCGATCGGTCTTCAGGTTTTGGAGCGACCCCTCACAAGCGGCAATCACCTGGTCGTATTTCAGATGGTTAGAAAACACTTTCGTCGCGTAAACAACCTGATCACGTACATCAGACAGTGCTTCGGCGACTACCCGCTCAGAGTGTCCACTGCCATAAACCTCTGCCGTATCTACCGTCGTGATCCCGGCATCAAAAGCGGCCCGAATGGCTTTGATCGTTTCGGCATCTTCAACGCCAACCCACTGACTTTTGCCTGCCTGCCAGGTGCCCGTAATGATAGGCGTGATGTGAATGCCTGACGTACCAAGTTCTCGTTTTTCCATATCTGTCTCTAGTCTATGGGTCACGCTTACTGTAGCGTTGGCTCTGCGTATCGTGCATCGTTCGAGAGGTTTAGCTATTAGCGGTTAGCAGTCAGCAGTTAGCGGTCAGTAGTCAGTAGGAATTGATAGCTGATAGCTTAGAGATTCAACGCTAACTGAAGCTGTGACTTTGCGCGGCTTTCGGGTAACGGTGTGGGAGTCGCGCTCACGGCTGAACAGTAGCGGGCAAAGGTGCAGCGATCGCACTGGTTGCCTGGAGTGGGTTCCCATCCCTGGTCGTAGCGCAACCGCACTGCTAAATCACTCACCATCATCTCCACGCGCTGCTTGTGAGCGGGGGTTGCTTCAAACCGAATTTTTTCACCTGTACGGAGAAAGAGTAGACTCAGGTATTTCAAGCTCTGCTGATAGGTTTGCTCTAGCGCCAGGTAATACAGCCCGATTTGCACATCCATCTCGGCGGCATCGGGTAGCTTGACCTCGCGGCTCGATTTGTAGTCGATTAGTTCTAACCCGTCTGAGAGAAAGTCGAGGCGATCGTATCGTCCAGTAATCAAAAACTCCAGATTCTCAACTTGCAAAAAGCCTTGTATTCTACCTTCCACCGCCAGTGGTTGCGTCAAAGCGACCTGGCTGGCGATGAAACGGTAGTAGTAGTTCTCTAGAATTTCAAACCCTTCCATAACCTGATTGGCGCTCAACTCGGTTGAATGTTGCCGCCAGCAGTGATGCACCCAACGCAAATCAGGTATTGGCTGTTCGTAGTGCCAGTCTCGGTGGCACTGGGCAAGCGCCTGATGGAGTGCAATCCCCAAGGAGGCTGACCCAAAAAACTCATTCGTCGTTAGCTTTCGCTCATAGCGAAGGTAGTAGGCATAGGGGCAGCGGTTATACGCCTGAAGCTTCGTCGCTGAAATTTGGTAAGCCATACTGTTCGGTTTGAAGGAAATGCCTTACGAAGAGATGTCATCCGTTATCTAGAGAGGGCATGACTGGTTTTGGGTTGTTAGCTGTGGAAAACTCCCTGCCCTAACCCTCGATCCTTGGCCCCTCTCTCCTAGTTGTTCTGCCCGATCGGACGTTTGAACAAGGCATCCAGGTAAATCCGTGACGCTTGACGTTGGTTCTGTTTTTCAGGAAAGGAATCGGCGCTACGGTTTTGTAACAGAAACAAAGACAGGGCAGCGGCAAACACTCGATCTTGATCCCAGTCAGGGCGAATTTCGAGATAGTGCTTTAGCGAATCGTGTAGAACTTCGGGAACTTCGACTAACAAGCTAACGGTGCTATTCATAGAATTTTGGGTTCTCCCTTGCATGGGCAGGGTGAATGGGTGTACACCTGATCGGCTAACGGGTTAAGCAGCCAAACGCAGCGCAAAGCCAGACCTTGCTGGTGCCAATCCTTCTCTCAAATCAAGACAGGATGGATGTTTGCCAGCGATTGGTCAGTGCGCTTTCAAGCAGGTCGTCACATTGTGCAGTTGTCCTCCTCATCTTGTCAATGCTGCGAAATGTTACAACCGACTTTAGATGATCAAAAGATTTACGAGAGAATGAGGGTTTGAGCTGCCTTTTTGTTACACAACTTTATGAAGTGAGAACACTTTTCCCTCATTGATCCCGATCGTCCCCAGTTGGCCGATCGAGGCGGCAAAGACCGATTCTTGCGTGGAGCCTGTGGAAAACAATCGCAATCCTGTGGAAAACATGGGGAAAAGGTGTGGAGAAGGCTTGAAAAATTTGTGGAAACGGTGTGGATTTTGTGGGGAAAAGCAGAGGTAATGATAAGAATTGCAAAAGTGCCAAACGTCATGATTTTTCAAAAAATTTTGGGTGATCCCCAGATATAAATGGCACTGCCGCAGATCTTCTGACAAGATCTGCGGCAGCCCTCATGTTTGATGATTTGTCAAGCCCTACGACTTAGGGTGTGTCTTAAAGTAAGTCTTGTAGATTTCCTTCGCGATCGGCACGGCAGACACCGCACCAAATCCCCCATTTTCGACCACTACAGCAACGGCAATCTGTGGATTACTGGCTGGGCCAAAGCCAACAAAGAGTGCATTGTCAGGTTGCCCAGGCACTTCCGCCGTCCCAGTTTTGCCACCTGTCAGAGGAATCGAGCCATCGTTAAGCTGGCTTGCTGTGCCCTGCTGTACCACAGCAAGGAGTCCCGCTTTGATAATGGCGATCGTGCCAGGGTCTAAGCCCGTGTTGACAGGCTGCATCTGGGGCAGATCGGTTTCTGACATGAGGAGATGAGGTTTAACGCGCTTCCCTCCATTGACGATCGCCGACACCATAACGGCCATCTCCAGTGGAGTGACCTGCACCAAACCCTGCCCGATCGCCATACTGACAGTATCGCCACCGTACCAGGGTTCCTTAAAAAGCTTCTCTTTCTCAGCGGGGGTTGGCACTAAGCCGTGCGTTCCGCCCTCAAGCCCCATGTTGTCGGTTGTACCGATCCCCAAGCGTTTAGCCCACTTGGAGATTTCCTCTGGTCCAGCAGCCAAGCCAACCTGATAAAAGAAGGTGTTGCTGCTATAGGCAAACGCCTCTCGAAAGCCAATGACGCCATAGCCGCCACCATGCTCATGAAACAGGTGCCCACCTAGGTTCAACGCTGCAAAAGTTGCCAGAGTCGAATCAGGAGTGAACTTACCCGACTGGATGCCAGCCGCTGCTGTAACCACTTTGAACGTGCTACCGGGAGGATAGCCCTGCAAGGCACGGTTCAAAAAGGGCTGGTTACGGCTTTGAAGCTCCTTCCAGTCGGCTGGCGAAATGCGGCGAGTGAAGAGGTTGGGATCAAAGGTTGGTCCACTCGCAAGGGTCAACACCTCCCCTGTCTTCACGTCTAAAACAACCACGGCCCCACGACGGTTTGCCAATGCCTTTTCAGCCGTTTTTTGCAAGTCAACATCAAGCGTCAACTGCATCGGCGTACCCGCTTGCGAGGGCTTGATCCCTAATGATTTAACGATCTGTCCAGCCGCATTCACTTCCTGAAGCTGCCCACCCCAAACGCCCTGTAGGGAGGTATTGAAAATACGCTCAATGCCCATTTGCCCCACCAGCATCCCCATTGGGTAGTCGGGGTTTTTCTTTAAGTCGTCGGCTGTTGCCTCGCGGATGTAACCCAAAACGTGTGCCGCAAGGTCCGCATTGGGATAGGAGCGATTTGACTCACCGCGAATTTCTAAGCCAGGAAATTGATTGTGTTTTTCGGCAAGAGCCACAAAAGCGGGCAAGGCCAAATCACGGCTGATTCGCACAGGCGTTGGGGAGTGATACCCAACTTGCTCTAGCTTGGCAAGAATCTCTTCACGGGGTACGTGCAGAATTTTCCCCAAGGCTGTAGCAGTTTCTGCCCACTGCGCTTTAGTTTCTTCTCTCGGAGAGAGGTATACCGATCGTGCCAGACGATTAGCCGCAAGGAGTTTGCCATTCCGATCGAGAATATTGCCTCGATCTGACGGGAAGGGCACCAGCGAAATGCGGTTTTTATCCACAAGATGCCGATTATATTGCCCTTGCACTAATTGAAGCTGGATCAAACGTAAGAGACAACCGCTGATTAACCCCGTAAGAAGGAGTAACAAGATCACCGATCGCTGTGACCGCTGCGTCAGGGCTACGTGAATACGACGGCTTTTTGAATTAAGGGAAACACCACTAGCCATCACTTAAAACGCCCAATGATAGAAGCATACTGAATTCTGACCTTCAGCTATTAACAGACAAAGCATTCAACCAATCTGTCACCAGTAGTACCAAGCAACTGTTTGCTCGCATACCCTTGCTAGATTCGCTTACTCACACAACATACCCGCTACCTTTGTGTGAATTTTTGATGAGCTTTTTCTAATCATATCGTTCGTACCGATTGGTATTACTTAAGTCTGGAGTGTGTGTTGGTGCCCAAAGGGAACCTAGCCTGTTAAACGCTAGTTTGCGGCGATCGCGGGTACGCTAACAAGCATCATCCAAGGCCGTTATGAACCGATCTGACCATACAAGATGATGTGGCGGCTAACGTGGGCATGGTTTATCAAGTTTTTGATACTTGTTTTTGATACTTGTATGGCATCACGCTTTTTGATGCTACCGCGTCTTTAGCCTATAGAGTATTAGTCTCATAGTGTTTAAAGAGTTTAACGATCGCAGCATTCTATTCAAGGTTTACTACTGCTCAGGCGCATCAATATCGTGATTACAATTTTCAACCCGATCGGTATTCTAGATGGCACAAAAGCAAAGCAGCTACATCTGGAAATGAATGACGCGATGACGTCAGGTAGCACCATTGCACTTATTGACATGCAAGCTGTGACCTTGATCGATAGTTCCGCTCTCGGTGAATTAGTCATAATGCTCAAAGCCATGCAAGCGAGAGGAGGAGAGCTATGCTTTTGTTCAGTTGGTCAACAGCCTCAAATGGTTTTTGAACTAACAGGAATGGAGAAAGTATTCCAGGTTTTTCATAATCTGGATGAGGTTAAGCAGCAGAAAAGTATGAGATCATACTAGCTTTTGCCATGTAAATCCGTGCCGAAGTGAATACGTAGCAGCGAAAAATCATCTTCTAAGCTGACTTTTGCGTTGAGAGCTTTGACGCGATTGAAGATGTAATCTAATCCTAAACGATTAATTGAATCCTGATCATTAACTAACAGTTCTAGAAAGGAATCAAAGCCCCATAAATCGTTGTTTTCTTGAAAAATTTCATAGACACCATCGCTGAAAACGTACAAAATGCTAGAGGAATTGATGTCACAACGTTGATCTGTGTATCGTGTCTCTGGTAGCATGCCAATAGGCATGCCAGTTGTTTTCAATTGTTTGCATTGAATCGTTTTGTTATGTTCAAAATGCAGCAAGATAGCGGGTGGATGCCCTGCGCTTGAGTAGACTAGCTGTTGCTTTGCCTGATTATAAACGCCATACCAAATCGTAAAATATTTATCGTGTTGGCTATCCATCTGGAACGCCTCGTTGAGAGCCGTGAGCACATGACTAGGCTGATAGAAATTAACACCATCCATTGACTGCGATCGCAGCATATTTAAGACCGAGATGGATGGTAACGCTGCACCTAATCCATGTCCAGAGACATCTAATAAATAAATGGCTAGATAGTCTGGATCAAGCCAATAATAGTCAAAACAATCTCCCCCCAGGTGTTGTGATGGTACAAAGCGAGAGTCGATGGTAACGCTGCCGCTCAGCGGTTTGGGTAACAGCGATCGTACGTACTCAGCGGCTTCGTTGAACTCTGACTCTAACAGGCGTTTCTGCGCATTTAAATCTTGATTAACCTGATGGAGCCGCAGTCCAGCGCGGACTCGTGCTTTCAATTCGTTCAACTCAAACGGCTTCGTCAGAATATCATCGGCTCCATTGTCCAAGCCATGAACCCGGTCTTCGATCGCGCCACGGGACGTAAGCAAAATAAAGAAAATTGTGGACAACTCTGGATCGGTCTTTATGCGGCGACAGACCGCTAACCCATCCATCAATGGCATCAACCAATCACAGATTATTAGAGCAGGGTGAAGTTTCTGTGCTTGCTGAATGCCCTCTAGCCCGTTGCTTGCCACGGTTACTTTATAGCCTTGATCCAGCAATATTTTTTTCAAAATGAGCTGAATCGTTGGATCATCATCAATAACTAAAACGTGGGACATAGCAATGGAAACGCTGTTAAAGGTTTAGAAATAGACGTTGACCAGATCAAACGCTCGTTAAAAGCAGTAGCCGTTTGTATTGATAGAGATTGATAGAGCACCGCACGCAAAGCAGTCTCTCAGCGCCTAAATTTCAAGGGCAAAGGAGATTGCCGCACGACTCGCGGCTTCTGGGATTGAATCAAGAGTGCATACTGTAATTAAGAATGCACACTGGATCAGCAAAAATCGCTATAGGCCGTCAAGCAATGAATATTGAGGTGAGTGAAGCAAGGCGAGTGCAATCATGGTTTCTGTCATAGAATCGATGCTAAATAGTCTCTGTGTGTTTGGCGACAGTGTTTTAACAGAGAAACTTATATGCAAGCGCTATTGAGGATTCTTGCCCCTTGCAATCCCTTCAGAGAGCCTTTCTTCAGGTCAACACAGACCTAAATGCTCTAGCAGATATTCTTTCGTGGTTTGACCAGTTTAGTGGTCCACCTGTCCCCGATGAGGACTGGCTGCATTGTCAACTTGTATTGGCAGAAGGGTTTACCAATGCCGTCCGCCATGCCCATCGGAACCGTCCGATGGAACTACTCATTGATATTGAAGTCATTATTTTTACGGAGCGAATCGAAATTCGGCTTTGGGACTACGGGGAGCCTTTTAATCTGGCTCATCGGCTTGACCAGTTACCCTCCGCCTTCGATCGAGATGCCGAGGGTGGGCGAGGGCTACAACTCATGCGAAAGCTAACTGATGCCTTGAGCTATACTCGGCGAGGAAACCGCAATTGCTTGCTGATTACGAAGCACTACACCAAAGATCAGGCCAAGCTTGAATGACCGAGACGGTGTGTGCAAGAGTCTCATCAAGCAGGCACCCATTGACTGCCTATGCGGTAACGTTTTCTGTTGCTAGTGCTTAAAGTCTGCTGTTGCCAGGAAGAGCCGCACTTCGTTGAGTATCTGCTGCAATTGCGCTAACTGCTCCATCGCTTCATAAAGTTGGTTTTGACGTGCCTGTTGTTCCATGTGACCCGCGATCGCGGCCATTGCCGATACCCCAACGTTGGCACTGGCACCCTTAACATGATGAGCTGCTTGCTCAAGACTGGCAAAATTAGACTGAGCGATCGCGGTTTCGATTGCAGCCAAATGAGTGCCAGTGTCCTCCACAAAGACGTGTAACAACTCAAGTTCAAACTCTTCACTGCCGTCCGATAGCTGATGCAGATGCTCCCAATCAATCAACTGCTTGAATTTTAAAGAGCAGGATTCAGGTTCGTTCGTGCCTGGCTGTTTAGCCATTATCAGGTGACTACCTCCTGCTAAATTGCCCTCTTGATGAGTGACAGCCTCAGTGAATGGGGCTGAGAGAATCGGATCTGCTGTCTGCGTAGAGCATTCGACGACGATCGACTCATCACCTGGACGATCATTGGTTGTCCCAAGATTATCCATCAGTATGCGATTCCAATGGGCTAACTTATCAGCTAAGACCTCCTTAAACAAGGGCTTGCTGAGATAGTCATTCATCCCTGCCGTAATACAGTTTTCACGGTCTTCCTCCATTGCATTGGCGGTGAGTGCAATAATAACGGGCTGTGGGATGTCTAGGCGTCGAATTTCGCGCGTTGTGCTGTATCCATCTAACCCAGGCATCTGGCAATCCATCAAAATCAGGTTGTAAGCTGTGTGACGCAGCATGTCTAATGCCACTTCACCATTGGATGCAACATCAGCTGTGTAACCCAAAAACTTGAGTTGGCTTAGGGTGACCCGTTGATTAACAGCATTATCTTCAACCAGTAAAAGCTTGAGCGTAGATAGGGGCGGCGCGGCATCCAGTAGCGGCGCTTTTGGGGTAGATCCGTTTGTCAGGGATGTGTGAGAAGGCTTCTCGATCGCTCCCCTGGTGATCGATCGCTGAAGATGGGTCGCTTCAACATCCGAATGCATCAACGGCTGCAGGCGTGGATCGTCTGTCAGGGTTTCCATGATGCAGTCCATGAGGCGAGACCGTTTGACAGGTTTCACCAGATAGGCCGAGAAGCCCAGGGCTAAAGCCTGCCTACTTCCCCGATGGTTCAGAGACGTCATCATAATTAGTTGAGTAGGTGCCAGCAGTGGCTCGGTCTTAATTTGACGGCCCAGCATCTCTCCATCCATCCCCGGCATTTGCATATCGACGATGGCGATATCGTAAGGCGTGCCTGCCTGAGCGCGTTCCTGCATCACCTGAAGCGCAACATGCCCATTCTCAGCTTCATCTACCTGTATGCCCCAGGCTGATACCTGATAGCGGACAATTTTGCGGTTAGTCGCGTTGTCATCGACCACCAGCAGTTTGAGTTCCCCGAAGGGTGGGGCGATCGCTCGCTGGTGTTGTACCAGGCCTGGAGTTGGGGAGCGATCAAACGTTAACGAAACCCAAAACCGTGAGCCCTGTCCAACCGTGCTTTCAACCCCGATTTCGCCTCCCATCAGCTCGACTAATTGGCGTGAAATCGCTAACCCCAAGCCTGTACCGCCATAGCGTCGGGTGGTAGAAGCATCAACCTGGGAAAAGGGTTTGAATAAACGCTCTAGCCCCGCAGGCGGAATACCGATCCCTGTATCGCTCACTGAGAAGAGAATGGACGCTGTTGTTGCCGTTTCTGCAATAAGTGATGCCTGAACAACCACTTCGCCATAACTTGTGAACTTGATCGCATTTCCGACGAGATTCGTGAGAATTTGACGTAGCCGATTCACGTCCCCTCGCAGCTGCGTTGGCAAGTTGCGATAAACCAGCGTTGCTAGCTCTAACTGTTTTGTATGAGCGGTTGGTGCCAGAAGGTCTGCCACTTCCTCGATGCAGACATTGAGATCAAAATCGAGCACTTCTAGCTCCATGTCGCCTGCTTCCAATTTCGAGAAGTCCAGAATTTGATTAATTAAGTTCAGCAGATTTTCGCCACTGGTCTGAATGGTTTCAACGAAATCACGCTGCTCGGAATTCAACGGAGTGTCCTTTAGCAACTCGGTCATTCCCAGAACGCCGTTCATGGGCGTACGAATTTCATGACTCACCGTCGCTAAGAAGATACTTTTCATTTGAGACGCTTGCTCTGCCTCACGACGAGCTTGCTCTAGTGCCAGGTTACGCTGGGCGAGTTCCTCGCGTTGTTGCGTCTCGCGTACCAGCAGATGCGCCTGCGCCAACGCAATACCGACCTGATCCGCCAGTTGGGTAAGAAATTCTACTTCAAAGGAGCGCCAATGTCTGGGATTGGAGCACTGATGCGCTACAAGTAACCCCCAAAGTCTAGCCTTGTCAGAGGCACTACGCCCTTGAATGATGGGAACCACTAAGTTCGCTCTCACTTGAAATTGAGCGAGCAACTCACGGTGACACTGGCTTAAATCTGCCTGGTTAATATCGTCGATCGCCAGCGTTCTACCACGGTAGTATTTTTGCCAGCCACCGTTATGAAAGCAGGTATCTTGAATGTTTGCTCCCAGTGACGGCAACCAGCCAGGCGCAACCGATTCTACTGCAACGGTGCCAGACCAGTCGGACTCAAACCGATAGATGAGAACGCGATCGGCTTGCAGAAAGTGCCTGACTTCAGCAACCGTTGTGCTCAAAATATTGTCCAGATCAAGCGATTGACGAATCCGCAGGGTGATTGCTGTCAGAAGGTAAGCACGATGATTCTGGCTTTCTAACTCCTGTTCGACTAGCTTGCGTTGGGTCACGTCACGAACGATGATCACGGCTTCATCGTCGCCACTCACCGCGATGCGGGCTTCTTCGTAATGAATACCATCACTCAACGCAAGCTCATACTCACAGAACTGGAGTTCTCCTGTACGGAGGGCTTCAGCAAGGCAATGCTGGCGCTTATGGGCTACGTCTGGTGGTAACACGTCAGCTTCACATCTGCCAGTGATTTCAGTGGGCGGCAGAAGCGTTTCAAACCCTTTAGCAAATTTGACATCTAAATAAACGCCTTCACGGTTCACCCGTAGTATGAGGTCAGGCAGCGCGTGGAGTAGCGCTCGGTTACGAGCTTCGGTCTTGCGGAGGGTTTCTTCGATCGCTTTGCGGTCGCTAATGTCACTAAAGGTGCACAGGACATGCTGAATGCTGCCATCAGGGTTAAAGTGTGGGTCGGCGTTGACCAGCAGCCAAATCCAGTCCTGGCATTTAGGGCGGTAAACCCCCATAACGACGTTGTGTACCGGTTGCCGAGTTGCGATCGCTTGTGATACGGGATGATCTTTGCCGGGAAACGGTGAGCCATCTTCATGGATGATCTGCCAGCGCTCATCATAGGATGACATGCCTAACAGTTGAGTCTCCTCCAACCCCAGCATCTCCAGTGCGGCTGGATTCACCATCAAAATTTCGGCTTGTGGGCCTTGTAGCACAATGCCCGCCTGGAGGTTTTGCACCAGATCGCGAAAATGTGCCTCGCTTTGCCGTAATGCCCGCTCAGTGAATTTGCGTTGGGTAATATCTTGAAGTTGTGAGACAAAATACAACGGTTTGCCTTCGGCATCCCGCAAGAGCGAAGCGGTGAGTAAGCCCCAGACTATTTGTCCCTGCTTATGGAGATAGCGCTTTTCTAACTGGTAGGAATTGATCTTCCCTGCCATCGCCTGTTGGTAAACCTGCAAGTTTGGCTCCAGATCATCAGGATGGGTGAGCTCTTGAAAGGTTTTTGTCAGCATTTCTGCTTCTGTATAACCGAGAAGGTGGCACAAAGAACGGTTAACCTGCAAGCAGAGACCATCAAGTCCAACCAACGCCATCCCGATCGCCGCTGAGCTAAACGCACTCCGAAAGCGGTCTTCACTCTGCCGTAAGGCTTGCTCCGCCAATCTACGATGGGTTGTGTCTTGAAATTGTGAGACAAAGTATAGCGGTCTACCATCACCATCTTGCAGCAGCGAATTGGTCAGCAAGATCCATACCGTGAATCCTAGTTTATGGATATAGCGGTTTTCTAACTGGTAGGAGTTGATCTCTCCCGCTAATAGTCTCTGCACATACGGGGTATTAAGCTCGACATCATCGGGATGGGAGAGTTCCTGAAAGGTTTTGGTCAGCAGTTCTGACTCGGAGTAGCCCAGAGTGTCACAAAGCGATCGATTCACTTGGAGGATGCACCGATCCAACCCTACCAGAGCCATGCCGATGGCGGCTGTGTTGAAGGCACTGCGGAATCGCTCTTCGCTTTGTTGCAGTGCAGCTTCTACGTGCTGCCGCTCATTCATGGCGTTTGTCAACGCACCAAGGTTCAGGCGCAACTCTAGCTGGCTAATGACCTGGCGACTGAGGCGGCGGATTGCGTCAATCTCGTGCTGTTGTGGTTCACGGGGCACCCGATCCATCACACAAATGGTTCCGATCGCGTGCCCATCCGGGGTAATTAGGGGAGCCGCAATGTAAAAACGGACAAACGGATCCTCTGTAACCACAACGTTGGAGGCAAATTGTTCATCGGCAGTTGTATCGGCAATGATGAGAATATCTTGCTGCTCCACGCAAATTGGGCAAAAGCCGACATGAAGACCGACTTCATCAATGACTAGGCCAACGCTTGATTTAATCCACTGGCGATCGGCTGCAACCAGGGTAATCATTGCCATCGGCGTGCGACAAATTTGAGTCGCTAACTGGGTCAAGTCGTCAAACGCCTCCTCGGGAGCCGTATCCAGAACTTGATACTGGTATAGAGCCTCTAATCTTTTTGCTTCCTTCTCTGGTTGCACTGCCTTCATGGTCTAACCTTCGGTCGCTTAGAGTTCTCGTTGACGCCTATCAAGCAACAAATCACCTGCTCCTAACCTATTAACTTGCACAGAACCATAGCCACCTGTCAGGGATTATGGGTAATGGAATGGGTCATGAAGCCATTAAACACCCTGAACAAACAACCCTGTACAAGATTGCCCTCAGTACAAGTTTGCCCTGATCACCTACCCTACTCACTATTGGCGCAAAACTGGTGGTGAGGCAACCACAGTAAGCACAGACTTCATCTAAGCAGATTTTTTGAGCAGCGGCAGGGGTCTCAGTCATCAAGAACCCATGAAAAAAGCGCGATCGCCCCAGCTAGATATAACCAGTCTGGCAAACTAAACGCAGTGATCAAGCGAAACGGCAGCTCTAACAACTGAATGAGCAGCAGACTGAGCGCAAGGGCACCGACCAGCACGAGGAAAGGCATAGGCACTCCAAAACACTAGAAACAGCAACGTTAAGGATGCTCCGTCACGGGTGCCAGCGTGCAAGAGCAAGAAGAATTGCCTAATTCGATTTGAATCGTCGCATGTGCAATGCCAAACTGCGCTTGCAGTGCTTCGCATAGGTGAACCAGGAACGCATCACCAGGATGTCCTTCGGGAATCACGAGATGGGCTGTGAGCGCTGTTTCTGTTGTACTCATACCCCAAATATGCAGATCGTGAACCTGCTCAACCCCAGGACGTTCTGCCAGATAGGCTTTCACGGCACGTTCGTCGATCGCGTCGGGTACCGCATCGATCGCCAAATTAAACGAATCCTTGAGCAGTTGCCAGGTTCCCACAATAATCAACGCGCTGATCACCAAACTAAACGCTGGATCGAGCCAGACCCAATGGGTTGTTAAGATGCCAATGCCTGCAAGAACCACACCAAACGATACAAGGGCATCGGCTGCCATGTGTGAGAAAGCCGCTCGAATGTTTAAGTCGTGCTCACGACCAGACATAAACATCAGCGCCGTTATTGTATTAATGACAATCCCGATCGCCGCCACGATGATGATAATGCCGCCCTGTACATCGTCAGGTTTGCTAAACCGTTGAATCGATTCCCACGCGAGTCCACCTGTAACGACCAGGAGAAAAATGGCATTTAAGAAAGCGGCTAAAATCGACGATCGTCGCCAACCGTAGGTGTAACGGCTAGAGGGCTGCCGACGCGCCAGCATACTGGCTCCCCATGCTAATACCAACCCTAAAACATCACTTAAGTTGTGCCCTGCATCGGCAAGGAGTGCAACTGAATTCGCCAAATAGCCAAAAATCACCTCAACCAAAACAAAGCCAAGATTCAACGTCAGGCCGATCGCAAAGGCACGACTGTAGTTGGCTGGCGCGTAGTGATGATGTCCAGCATGATGATGGCCGTGATTCTGATGATGACCGGGATCAGGACTTTGGCTGTGATCCGGACTCTGGCTGTGATCGTGACTATGCCCGTGATGGTGTTCGTCGTCAGCGTGGTGATGGGTCATAGCGATGAAACGATGAAGTGCAGAAGAGGGTTTATACCATGAACCGTCAGAGATTCCGTATGGGAAAGTATGCGCTGTTACTTGTTCTGTATTTTAATCCACAATGCTGGCTGAATTGGCGTTATGGTCTTGTCGGTTGACCACGATGGTCTTCTGTTCGCTCCATTAACACCAGACCAGTAGACCCTTCCTAAAAGGTAGAGCGATCGCGGGAAAATCCTCGTATGCTGAACACGGTGGTAGACCGGGGGGATCGCTCCCTCACAAACAATCAACCTTGCACAATCATGATTCGGCTTTTAGCGTCCCTTGTCATACTGCTCGTCCTTTTCCTCCCCTTTGATGAGCCAGTATTGGCATCAGTCCACACCTACCCGGAAGGCACCGATCGCGTGATGGTGCGATCGTTACAAACGTTGCGCGATCGTGCGGATCAAGCATGGCAGGTGGTTTTCTACAAGCGGGTGCAAAATGGGTTGACACAGAGCCTGCATCTTCGCCTGGTCGGTTTTCCGGGTGGCGCAGACCTGAACCATCCAGGTATGTTGAAAATCACGACGGGTACGGAGACCGTTTGGGTCGCCAAAGAAACAGCACTCGTCACAGAAGCTCTCAATGTTGCAGAGTATGATTTCTTTGACGTGATGCGCCAATTGCATGACACCACGCCCCTGCGGTTGACCTTGCCCATCAAAGGACAGCCGATCGAATTACCAGTGCCGCCATTTGTGGTTGAAGAGTGGCGACGGGTGGCAGGAGAGGGAGGGATGAGGGATGGGGGATGGGGGATGAAGGAAGGCTGAAGGCTGAAGGCTGAAGGCTAAAGGCTAATCAGATGCTTGCGGCTAGTGCGATCGCCTGCGGAAAAATGCGATGCTCCTGGACATGAATGCGATCGTGCAGGGTTTCTAGCGTGTCATTGGGGAGGACGGGTACAGCCGCTTGCATGATAATATCGCCACTATCTACTTCTGGTACGACGAGGTGGACGGTGCAGCCTGTGATTTTTACCCCTGCTGCCAGGGCTTGTTCAACCGCGTGGTTGCCCTTAAAGCTGGGAAGCAAACTGGGATGAATGTTGAGAATACGCCTGGGAAAGGCATGAATGAGAACGGGCGTAACGATTCGCATCCAGCCCGCCATGATGATCCATTCCACATCATGCTGATGTAACGTTTCGACGATCGCCTCATCCAAGGCTTCTCGACTGGCAAACTCGCGATGATTGAGCAATACGGCAGGAATGCCCCAGCGATCGGCTCTGGCGGCTGCTTTTGCGCCAGGATTGTTGTAGAGCAACACATTTACCTGGGCGTTTAGCGTTTGGTCGGCAATAGCCTGGGCGATCGCCTCAAAATTACTGCCACTCCCCGATGCCATCACGCCTAGCTTCAACGGCGCGGCATTTTGAGGGGGCTTTGTAAAAACGTCGGGTGAAACGAGGCTAGGCAAACCGTTCGCTGCTGGATCTAAACTCATTGTCTACTTTTCAACTTATTTCGTTGGGGCGGAAAGCTGCTTCAACTCAGTGCCCGGCGGTAGTGTTGTCTCATCAGACACCTTTTGGAAGAGTGTGGCATTATCGTTGAGCGCCGCAGGGCGAGGTTTGCCGGGACGGGTGCCTAACATTTGCAAGCGCAACTCACCCGTGGGCGTGAACTCAAAGAGGGTTTCAACGATCGCCTTGTCTGCCAGGATGATATCGAGATGGATGGGTTGGGGTTTGTCATCAATGCGGTACTGGACTTGGCTGGCGATCGCGTTTCCCGATGCCGCCGTCCCCGAAATGATATAAGCCTTACCATCAGGAGCAAAGACAAGCATCACCATATCACCGTCGAGCGCCTCTTTCGTCAGCCATTGCCCCAAGACTTGCTTTGTTGCTGAAACAGGCTTTGTCTCTGGAACAGGTGCAGGTGGGTTCTCAGGTTTAGTGGTGGGAGTGGGCGTTGGCGAGACTTCGGCGCTTGCGGGCGTTGGCAGCGCGATCGTCATCAGGCTTATCAAACCAACGCAAGCTATTAATAGGCTAATGTTTAAGCCAGCGCGATCGAGTCGTAACGTTGTGCGGGTGGGTGAGTGCATGAACATCCTGCCAGCAGATTACCAGCATCTTACCAGTGCCATCCACCGATCGCCCAACTGGTAGAATGCACACGACACGCCAAGCGCGAATGTCCTGACCAAGACCCAAGACCCCGTGTGCATCAAGACCATGAGCACTGACAAGACATCCCGCCATGCGCTAGTTGATTTTGAACACGATACCGTAGCAGCGTGGCTTTTTATGGCACCTGCCCTCTTACTGCTGGGGATTTTCGTGCTGTATCCGATCGCCTATCTCTTCTACCTCAGCTTTACCACAGGCAGTTTTACCAGAGCGGGTGTGCATTGGGTTGGCTTGAGAAACTACTGGCGCTTGCTGCTCAATCCTGATTTCGGGCAAATTGTGGGCAATACGGTCTACTTTACCGTTGCGACGGTGATTCCCAGTTTAGTGTTGCCTCTAGGGTTAGCCGTTATGCTGAATCGGGCGATCGTCTTGCGCGACGTTCTGCGAGCGGCATACTTTTTGCCTTCCATCACCTCTCTGGTCGCCGTTGGCTTAGGCTGGCGCTGGCTTTTTCAAACCGATGGCCCCCTTAATCAGGGGCTAGCAACGTTTGGCATCGACCCAATTCCCTGGCTCAGCAGTACTGTTTGGGCCATGCCAGTGCTGATTTTACTTAGCATCTGGAAACAGATCGGGTTTAATCTTGTGGTCTTTCTGGCAGGACTGCAAACCATCCCCATTAGCCGCTATGAAGCTGCCGAGTTGGATGGTGCAAATCCCTGGCAGTTGTTCTGGCACATTACCTTACCGGGGTTGCGTCCCACCCTGGTCTTTGCCACTGTGACAACAGCCATCTTCACACTGCGTAGCTTCGAGCAGGTTTACGTGATTACGGGCGGTGGGCCGCTCAACTCCACGAATTTGCTCGTGTACTACATCTATGAGCAAGCGTTTGCCCAGTTCGACTTTGGCTATGCTGCTGCTGCCGCCACATTATTGTTAGGCGTGACGTTTGTGCTGGTGCTGGTGCAACTCAGGCTATCGGGAGAAGAGCAGCAAAAGGCAGGAGGCAGAACGCAGAAGTAAAGCACAGGCTAAATGAATTTCTTCTGTAGGGGCGTTACAGGTAACGCCCCTACAAATCTGCCTGGATGACCCTCTTTAATGGGGTGCTTTTGCCCATTGGTCGATCGCTGCAAAGTCAATTCGCTCAGCGTGTCCCCAAAAAGCTTCCAAGTTGTAGAATTCCCGCTCCTGGGGCATCAGAATATGGACAATCACATCGCCATAGTCTTGCAGCGTCCAGCTACCCTCAGACTGTCCTTCAGTGCGAATGGGGGTACGCTGCAATTCCTCTTCGACTTTGTCTTTGATGGACGACGCGATCGCTCGTACTTGTGCCTTAGAAAAGCCTGTGACGATGACGAAGTAATCTGCCAGTGTAGAAATCTCAGACACTCGTAAGAGGGTAATGTCTGCGGCTTTGCGCTCGTCAGCAGCGGTAGCAGCGGCGATCGCTAACTGCAGGCTGACATCGGATTCCAACGTCGTATCATTGGCGGTTGTCAAGACAGAAGAGAGAGAGGATTCTTGAGCGTAGTTTGCCATTCAATCTCCAGTGGGTAGGTGGTTAAAGCGTTGACACTTAAAAAGGACGTTTGTAACAGGATCTTTGAGCGTTTAGGAGAGTCAGAGCCTTTTGGAGCATACGTTGTAGAAAGCGGTCAAGGAACACGAGAAAGCGGTAGCTTTTTGGTTGCCACCTCCAACGCCCAATTGCGGGTTAGCACCATGCGAGGATGAATTTGTTGGGCGCGAGACAACAGGTAGCGTAATGATTCATCACAGGTCAACCAGACAGCTCGATAGAGGTTTTTCTGGCTATTCTGGCGCAACGAAGTGAGTGTTTGTGTATTCCCACGCCCAGGCTCTAAGCTATCGGCTAAAAAAACGACACAACTTAACTCGCTCATACCAGGGCAACCAAGTGTGTGGTGACGAATGGCATCCAGCACTCCTTCATCCTGAATACCAAACTCGTCTCTCGCCACGATCGCCCCTACAGCGGCGTGAAGCAGATGGGGATTTGCGACGTCAACCGGATCAAGCGTGAGCCCTTCTGTCTGCGCCATTTGCAGCAAGCGTTGAGGCTTAAAAAATTTTGCGAGATCATGCATTAACCCTGCCTGAGCCGCGCGGGCTGGATCAAGCCGATGCTGCATCGCCAGGTCGACTGCCATCTGCTCTACCCGTAGAATGTGCTCCAGTCTGCTAACAGGAACATGCTTCTGAAGCCAGCGAATGACACGATCGCGAAGCTCTACAGGCATAAGCGTATTAAGCAACGGGGAGTCCGGATTCAAGGCGGAGCCAGCAGAGTGAATAGGCGCATCCTTCGCGATCGTCAAATCCACAGGCTGCTTGGCGGTTTGCAGATGCTTTGCATCTGTCATGTTAGGGGAATCCAGAGGCTCATTGGATTCACGCATACAGACAGGCAACTCCTAATACGCGCTGGGAGAGTACAGGCTGAGCGTGGAAAACGTTGTGAGGGGTGAAGAATGAGGTCAAGAAATTTCTGCTAAGGTTCAGCTTGATACTATTCTAACGCACCCCTCTGAATCAAATTCACCCAAGCCGTGGTCACTTGGGTTGCCTTACGACTGCCAGCATAACCGTGATCGCTTTTTCTTGAGGCGATCGCAGCCACTCAGTTCCGCGAATTCGCGTTCTTTTGAATCGCAACACACGGCCTAGTAGCCGTTAAATGGCTTAAAGTTTCTTTAGTAGAGTTGGAGCTTCTCTTACAGGTCGTAGCTGTCGGCGGTAGAGGCTCCAACAGCGCAGCAAATGAGCTTGGGCCGTTAACCACTAGTCTTTCCGTCTATGGGTGCTTCATCACAGTCCTTTCAAACCATTCTGGATGATTTGTATAACAAGTACAAAGGACTCAATGATGGCAACGTTGCCAGCTACATTCCCGAACTGGCGAAGATGAATCCCGATTGGTTCAGCATTTGTGTGGTGACGGCTGATGGTCGCACGTTTGCGGTGGGGGACGCAGAGCAGCTTTTTACGATTCAGTCAATCTCGAAAGTGTTTGTGTATGGCTTGGCGTTAGAGGACCATGGGCGCGAAGCGGTGCTTTCCAAAGTGGGGGTAGAGCCAACGGGCGATCCCTTTAACTCGATCATTCGGCTGGATGAATACTCCAAACGTCCAGATAATCCGATGATCAATGCGGGCGCGATCGCCACAACGAGCTTGATCAAGGGCAATGGGCCGACCGATCGGCTGAATCGGATGCTTGAGATGTTTCGTCGCTATGTGGGGCACGACGTATATATCGATATGTCTGTGTTTCTTTCGGAGCGATCAACGGGGCACCGCAACCGGGCAATGGCATCGCTCATGCGCCATTTTGGGATGATTGACGATCGCATGGACGAATCGTTAGATCTCTACTTTCAGCAATGCTCCATGATGGTGAACTGCCGTGATCTAGCTGTCATGGCGGCAACCTTAGCCAATCGGGGTATTAATCCGCTGACAGGCGATCGGGCGGTTCCTACCCGCTATGTTCGCGACATCCTCAGCGTGATGTACACCTGTGGCATGTACAACTTCGCAGGGCAGTGGGCCTACACCGTGGGCATTCCAGCCAAAAGTGGGGTGTCGGGTGGCATTATTGCGATCGTCCCTCGCCAAGTTGGCATTGCGGTTTTTTCGCCACCGCTTGATATGCATGGCAACAGCGTGCGGGGCATCAAAGTTTGCGAAGAACTCTCCCGGCAGTTTGAGCTTCACATGTTTGACCCGCCGATGGGCTGCTCTCACCTGCTAGAACAGTTGGAGGAGTGAGGAGTGAGGGGTAAAAGTTTTGAGTTTTGAGTTAAGAGTTTTGAGTTGATGAGCGGTCAGCAGTCAGCTTTTTAAGGAGTTTGAGTTTGGAGTTTAGTGATTAGAAGGTAGCCTTTCATCTTTTAGCCTTCTTCTAAAAACTAGTAACTAAAAACTAAAAACTCCTTTGCCTTCTGCCCTCTGCCTTAATCCTGAAACTGCTGCGCATAAAAGCGAGCATACCGGCCACTCTGGTCTAGGAGTTCAGCGTGAGTGCCTGATTCAACAACCTGACCTTGCTCCAGTACCAAAATCCGATCGGCACGACGAACGGTCGCAAGACGGTGGGCAATGATGAACACGGTGCGGTTCTGCATCAGGCGTTCAAGCGCTTCTTGCACCAGTGCCTCCGATTCAGAATCGAGGGCTGAGGTTGCTTCATCCAGAATGAGAATGCGCGGGTTGAGCAGTACGGCACGCGCGATCGCCAAGCGTTGGCGCTGTCCGCCAGAGAGGTTCACGCCCCTTTCGCCTAGCCAGGTTTGATAGCCCTGCGAAAATTCGGCAATGAACTGGTGGGCATTGGCAATTTTGGCCGCGTTTTGTACTGCATCCAGATCGAGATCGCCCTGCCCAAAGGCAATATTCTGAGCGATCGTGCCCGAAAAAAGAATCGTTTCTTGAGGCACAATGCCAATTTGACGACGCAGGCTGCTTAAGGCGACATCCTTAACATCTACACCGTCAATGAAAATTTGCCCGCTTTGGGGGTCATAAAAACGGGGTAGTAGATTTGCCAGAGTGGTTTTGCCTGCTCCAGAAGACCCAACCAGCGCGATCGCTTCTCCCGGTAGTGCCAACAAGCTCAGGTTTTTGAGTACGGGCTGGTCAGGCTTATAGGCAAAGCTGACATTGCGGTACTCCACCTTGCCCGTAACGGGAGGCAGCGTGTATGCTCCCGGATGTTCAACCACCGTTGGCTGAATATCCAGGAGTTCAAAAATGCGATCGAGCGAGGCTTCTCCCTGTTTGAACTCGTTGTAGTTGCTGGTAATCAGCGAGATGGGGTCAATCAACATCACCACCGCTGTCAGGTAGCTGACAAATTCACCCCCGGTCAGATTTTTCTCCGATACCTGCCAGCCGCCTAACAGCAGCAGAAAGAGCAGGCTCAACGATTCAAGAAAGCCGACGACGGGCATTTGAATCGCCTTGAGCTGTTCAGCCCGAAAGCGTGCCCGACGGTTGCGCTCGGCTTCGCGCCCAAAGCGATCGAGCATATAGTCTTCAGCCGCAAAGGCCTGTACCAGTCGCATTCCGCTAAAGACCTCTACCAGCAGAGCAGAGAGGTCAGACACACGGCTTTGGCTGCGGTAGGAGAGTTGACGAAGTTGCTCCCCAAACCAGGTAATGAGGAGTGCCATCAGTGGCGCAATGATCAGCGTTGCCAGTGTCAATTGCCAGTTCAGATAGACCATGTAGCCTAAGACAACCACCAGTTGCAAGACGCTGGGCACAAATTGGTGAAAGACTTTGTTGACAACTTCGCCAATGCGATCGACATCTTCCGTCAACCGATAGGCCAAGTCACCGCTTTGAGCGGTTTCAAAATAGCTGAGGCTCAGCCGCTGAAGATGGGCGTAAACCTGTTTCCGCAGATCAAGGGTAATGGCTAGCGCAGCCTTCGCCATCAGCGAATCTTGTCCATAGAGAGCCAGCTTTTGCGCCAGGAAGACGATCGTTGCGATACCAGCTAATTGCGCGATCGCAAACACATTGCTCTGTGCAATCAAGACCGTCATTTTGCCAGCAATCCAGGCCAAAACAGGCCAGATTGCGGTGAAAATGAGCGTACAAAACAGTGCTTGAATGATCGTACGACCATGCGGTCGAATGTAATCAAGAAGCTGCCAGTAGCGATCGCGTGCGTTCAAGGTTTGTTTGATTTGCTTTCTTGATAAAGGTGCAAGATCGATGGGGCAACCGAGACAACGATAATAACCCCAATGATTGGCAACAAATATTTATCGACATCGGGAATACTCTTTCCGAGAAAGTAACCCAACAGCGTGATGCCAAACGTCCATAAAAGTCCGCCAATCAAGTTGTAGGCAACAAAGGTGCGATAGTGCATCGCGCCAATGCCAGCGACGATCGGCGCAAAGGTACGGACGATCGGCATAAAACGCGCCAGCACAATAGTTTTCTTACCATGCTTGTCATAGAACTTTTGGGCTGTAATCAGGTGCTTCTTGTGAAAGAGCCAAGAGTCTTCTTTGCGGAAAAGGCGACGACCAAATTTATGACCCGTGATATAGCCAACATTATCCCCCACAACGGCGCAGATAAAAGCGCCGACTACGAGAAGCTGAATACTGAGTAAATTTTGGGATGCCAGAATCCCCGCTGTAAACAACAAGCTATCTCCTGGTAAAAAGAACCCAATGAGCAAGCCTGATTCTGCAAACACCACGGCCCAGATTGCCAAATGCCCCCCCCAATAACCAAAAGAGGTCAGGAGTTGCTTCAAATGGTCATCCATAGTCGTTCAATCTCCATTAGGGTTTCGGTGGGTGCTGCAAAGTCGCTGTCGTTTACCAAGGTATGCGGTTTGAGGGACATTTTCTCACCGCGTTTACTGCTGTACTGCTGGTAGGTGTGGGCTCGATCGAACCAGCCACTTAAAGCAGAAATCGGCATTGCTTACAACGTGGCTGTCCAATCCGGTGGAGATGTTTTCAGTAGGTTGTCTTACGCCGTTTGCGTTGAATGATCCAGGCAATAAACGCTATGAGTAAGACCAGCAGCACGACTTTGGAAACAGGAGCCAAATAGAGTTCGACAAGACTGTAGTTGCTACCCAAGAAGTAGCCAAGTGCGGTCAGCAGTGAAACCCAAAGCGCCGTTCCGACGGTAGAGTACAGCAGAAAGAGCGCGATCGGCATGCGATTGATGCCTGCTGGCAATGAGATCAGCGTTCTCACCCCCGGAACCAGGCGGCAAAACAGTACAGTTTTTGCTCCATGACGGTTAAACCAGTGATTTGCCTTATCAATATCCTTGCCAGAAAGGGTTAGCCATCTACCGTAGCGCTCAGCCAAACGGCGAAGCCGCCGTTCTCCCACAAGTTTGCCTGCGTAGTACCAGGGTAAGGCTCCCAGCATCGTGCCAATGATGCCAGCTAATACCGCTGGGATGAAACTCATTTTGCCTTGAGCGATCGTAAACCCAGCCAGCGGCATAATGAGTTCTGAAGGGATCGGCGGAAACAAATTTTCCAGAAACATTAACAGCCCAATCCCCAGGTAACCCAGAGAGGTCATCGTTTGGGTGATCCATTCGGTCATGAAAGCGCTCTACAGATGAATGACAGGTGAATGATTGGATATCTAAATTACTAAGACGGTCTAGATTGCTAAGGCGGTCTAGATTGCTAAGACAATTAAGCAGGACGCATGACGATCGACCTTACCTCACACCGATTTAAAGCATGATGGCTCCAGATCAACCGCTAATGAGGAGTAAGGCAATGCCTTGCCCCTACAGGATGGGTCGCATTGTCAGTTTGAATTGGTATCAGAAGCGACCTTAGACAACTCAGAAGGCTGGTTCCAAGGGTTTTTCGACTAACTTTCTGCTAAATTTAGCAGGTTTCAATGGATGAAGAATGAGACTACCCCATTCTTCATCGCAAATTTGTCGTACTCAGGAACAAAAGTAGCTAGGCTTTTTTCAACCAGCTAAACATGGCGCGTAAATCCTTACCCACAGCTTCGATCGGGTGTTCCGCTTCTCGACGACGCATTGCCGTAAAGCCAGGCTTACCAGACTGGTTTTCCAGCACAAACTCGCGGGCAAACTGACCCGTTTGAATTTCGTGCAGAACCTTCCGCATCTCAGCACGGGTTTCGTCATTCACAATGCGAGGGCCACGGGTAAAGTCGCCATATTCGGCTGTATTGGAAATGCTATCGCGCATTTTGGCCAGTCCACCTTCCACGATTAAGTCCACAATGAGCTTGACTTCGTGGAGACACTCAAAGTAAGCAACCTCAGGCTGATAACCTGCCTCAACCAGCGTCTCGAAGCCGGATTTAATCAGAGCGGTTAAGCCACCACACAGTACCACTTGCTCGCCAAAGAGATCGGTTTCGGTTTCTTCGCGGAAGGTGGTTTCGAGAATGCCTGCGCGGGTGCCACCAATGCCTTTTGCATACGCCATGGCTCGATCACGTGCTTGACCGGACGCATCTTGAAACACTGCAAAGAGACAGGGAACGCCTTCGCCTTGCTCGTAGGTGCGTCGCACAAGATGTCCTGGTCCCTTCGGCGCGACCATCACGACATCAATGTTGCTGGGAGGGACAACCTGAGCGAAGTGAATGTTAAACCCATGCGCAAAGGCAAGTACCTTCCCTTCGGTCAGATGAGGCTCGATTTCGTTTTTGTAAACCGTTTTCTGAACCTCATCCGGCAGCAAGATCATGATGAAGTCAGCCCGCTTAGCAGCTTCTTCAACCGGATACACGGTCAGCCCAGACTCCTTTGCCTTAATGGCTGATTTGCTCCCTGGGTACAGCCCCACGATGACGTTCATGCCGCTATCTTTCAGGTTCAGCGCGTGGGCATGACCTTGGGAACCGTAGCCGACGATCGCGATCGTCTTTCCAGCCAGCAAATCTAAATTGGCATCCGCGTCGTAATACATCCGCGCCATAGTGGGAGTCTCCTTGCAAGGGTCGAGTTCTGTGCGAACTCAAAATTTTATCAGATCCCAGGGGCCAGCGGGGAAGGAAGGAAGCTTGAGGGGTGAGGGATGAAAGTTAGGAGTTTTGAGTTTAGTCAGTTTTTAGTGGTTGGTTTTTAGTTTTTAGCTGGAACCAGCGCTGCCTTTTCTTTCCTCTTAACATTTAACAACTAACAACTAACAACCAAAAACCCTCCTGCCTTCTGCCCTCTGCCTTCTGCCCTCTCTGCTACTTGCCAATCTTTTGAATCTGCGCGGTGAAGTAGTCTTGTCGATATTTAAGCTGTTTTGCCAGGCCAAGACCTTGCTGAAAAGCGACTAAGGCTTGCTGATTTTGCTTACGAGCAAGTTGGATCTGACCGATCTGGTCGTAGGCATTCATCATGCCGTAGTAGTTATAAGACTGTTGCTCCAGGCTAACGAGGTAATCAAAGACTTTGAGGGCAGCATCGAGGCGATCGTTGGCGCGGTAGAGTGCGCCAAGCTTTTGCAGGGCTTCGCTGGCGTAGGCTAACTGGAGAATCGATTGCGCAAGCTGATAGGCCGACTGATAGTTTTGCTCGGCCTGATCGGGGCGTGCAAGCAACTGGTAGTTATCGCCAATTCTGATTTTTAAGGCGGGAATGGGCTTGGGATCGGGCACCTTTTCATAGAGTGCGACGAGTTGCTGTTGGGCAGCGATCGCGGGTGCTGGCTGTTTTGCCTGTTCGTACACGAAGGCAAGTTGCGTCAGATAGATGATTTCATTCCCGCGATCGCCCCGTGCTTTGGCTCTGTTCGCTAGCTCCTGGTACGTTGAAGCGGCGTTGGGATAATTAAACCAGTTGATATACAGTTGCCCAAGCGTGATGAGCGTTGCGTCTACCTTTTGTTCATCACGACGTTGTTTAGCATCCGTCAAAATTTGCTGGTAAACATTCGCAGCCGTTTGTGGTAGCCGAATCTGCTGGTAAGCAAGCCCCAGTGCCTCTAAGACAGCAATGCGGTTGGCGCGATCGCTGGCGCTAAGAGTCGTTGGTGTCGAGGAAGGCGGTGTTGTTGTTTGGGAGGCGGGATCGCTGGCTGAGTTGGTCACGGCGGTTTGTAGCTGGTTTTGAGCCAGGATGGCATCCAGCCGTTTAGTAATCCAGCGCACATCAGGAGCCAGGTTTTCCTTCCAGGCGATTTCTCCTACTCGTCCCAGGGCTTTGACTTCTTCCAGCAGACCGAGCGAGCGTCGCAGGCGTAATTCTCGGTACCACAGGTCAAAAGCGCCGACGCGATCGCGTTGCTTCAGCTTCTCAGAGGCCTGCCGATTTAACTCATCGAGCGCGAGTGCCAACCGTTTGCGTTCGGTGTCAGAAAGGGGACGTTGATTGACCGTTTGAGGCAACAGCGGATCAGGCGTCGTAATTTCTAGCGGGTTTGGCGGAAACTCATCGGGGTTCCGTTTTTTCGCTGGTTTTGCCGTCAGTGGCTGAACGGATGGCGCGACTGGGGCAGATGTTGCGGAGGCGGGGGGTGTTGAGGCTGCTGGTGCTTGCGCTACGCTGCCGGAGGCGAAACCACTGGCGCTCATCAGCAAGGACAACCCAAAGAAGCACGAAAAGGTAATCCAGCGTGGCAACCGAGGAGCGTCAGGTAGCCGCGTTTTAGCAACGGATGACATTTTCCAGCTTTGCGTCTCTTCCCCATGTGTTGGCATACCCTACCCAATCCTCCAGAAACCTACCGCATCAAATACTTAATCGGCGCAACACACTTTATCGGCACAACATTCGCATAGCACGCTTTAACGACTACGATCGCCGCAAAGGCGCTAGCCCCAAAACAACCTGAGAGGGATCTCCTTAGAAGGATCTAGCGCTGCGATCGCATCGAGTGCTGCGATCATGGCAGGCAGATGGCAACGTCTCCTTTATAAAGCGCTGATGGCGTTTATGTCCACTTGATGACAATTACGTAATCGAAGATGACATAATGAGTTGCATTTAGCTGTGTGCTGTGAGGTAAGACATTTGTTTGACAAAAAGCTTCCGTCCTGAGGGGATCTAGAACAACGCTAAGTCAGAGCAACACGTATCAGATCCGTGAAGTGCTTTACAAAATTACTGGCGTTTGAAGTCCGATACCGCTCCAGAGATTGATGTCGCTCCAATGTCTAAAGCCGATTTGCAGTCCCAGTTAGTCTAGGGTGGGAGAGAAAGTGTGAAAGTTCTAGTTGTTGGTAATGGTGGTCGTGAACATGCTCTGGCATGGAAGCTACTACAGTCTCCCAAGGTTCAGCAGGTGACGTGCATTCCTGGCAATGGAGGAACTGCTTCACTAGCACACTGTCAGAACTTGCCGTTAAGCCTCGACGATTTTGAAGGGATCGGGCGCTTTGCTCTGGTCAATGGCATCACCCTGGTCGTGATTGGGCCAGAGGCACCCCTTGCAACAGGTTTGACGGATTATTTGCGGCATCAGCACCTCACGGTCTTTGGGCCAACTCGCCTGGGAGCGCAGATTGAAGCAAGTAAAGCCTGGGCAAAAGCGTTGATGCAAGAAGCCAGCATCCCCACAGCGCGCGCCGCCGTTTTTACGGAGAAAGAACCCGCGCAAGCGTATGTGCAGGCCGAGGGCGGGCCGATCGTCATTAAAGCCGATGGGCTGGCAGCCGGTAAAGGCGTCACGGTTGCCGCTACGGTTGCAGAAGCACAGGCCGCGATCGCAGCCATTTTTGAAGGCAAGTTTGGGAAGGCGGGGGAGCGTGTCGTCATTGAAGAGTGTCTGACTGGGCAGGAAGTTTCAGTACTGGCATTGACGGATGGCATCACAATTCGCCCCTTATTGCCCGCCCAGGATCATAAGCGCATTGGTGATGGTGATACTGGGCTCAACACGGGCGGTATGGGTGCCTACGCTCCTGCACCAATCGTCACGCCAGCCTTGATGCAACGCATTCAGATGGAAATCCTTGAGCCGACGATCGCCGCTCTGCAACAGCGCAAGATCGACTACTGTGGCGTCCTGTACGCGGGCTTAATGATTACCCCCGAAGGCGACCCGAAGGTGATTGAGTTCAACTGTCGCTTTGGTGATCCCGAAATTCAAGTCATTCTGCCACTGCTGGAAACACCACTCGATGAACTGTTGCTAGCGTGTACCCAGAAGCGATTAGCAGCCCAGCCAGCCTTCGACTGGAAACCGGGAGCAGCAGCATGCGTTGTCATGGCTGCAGAGGGGTATCCGGATAAATTCCGTAAGGGCGATCGCATTACGGGTGTGGGTGAGGCTGAAGAACAGGGGGCAATGGTGTTTCATGCCGGCACTCAACTCAAGCAGAAAATGTTGGTGACGGATGGTGGACGTGTGTTAGGGGTCACGGCTACGGGAGAGACCTTTGACACCGCGATCGCCCAGGCCTATGCGGCTGTCAACGCCATCCAATTTGAGGGTGCTTACTACCGGCATGACATTGGCGATCGCGTGAGAACTGCCGAGTCCGCCTCCAGTTAACTTATAGTTAAAGTAGTTTTTAGTTTTTAGGGATTTGTTGTTAGACAAAGCACAATAAATCCCTAACAATTAACCGCTAACACTTAATAACTCTCATCTGCCAGTGTTTGCCTTCCTGAGCCAAATCCGAATCGCTATTGCCAGTTGGTGGTCAGAGTTTACGCTCCAGACCAAACTGATGGCAGCGGCAACGCTGGTCGTCTCACTCATCATGAGCGGGTTGACCTTTTGGGCCGTTAACACCATTCAGGCCGATGCCCGCCTTAACGACACACGCTTTGGACGTGACCTCGGCTTGTTGTTAGCAGCGAATGTGGCTCCGCTGGTAGACGAAAATCGGACAGAACTGGCACGGTTTTCCCATCGCTTTTACAGCAGCACCTCCAGCATTCGCTACATGCTGTACGCCGATGCAGAGGGCAACATTTTCTTTGGCATCCCTTTTTCGGAATCGGAGGTGCAAAACTCGCTGACGATTCGCCGCAAAATTCATCTCCCCGATAACTACGCGGAGAACACTGATGCGCCGATGGTGCGGCAGCACATGACGCCCGATGGAGAAGTCACCGACGTCTTTGTGCCTCTCATCGATGGCGGTGTTCATAAAGGCGTCTTGGCGATCGGCACGAACCCTAACCCCACTGTCGTTACCTCCTCCCATCTGACACGGGACGTCACGATCGCAGTGTTTGTCTCTATCTGGGTCATGGTCATTCTGGGTGCCGTCTTCAACGCCCTCACGATCACCAAACCCATTAAGGAACTGCTGGTGGGGGTCAAAAATATTGCTTCTGGGAATTTTAAGCAACGGGTTGACCTGCCACTGGGCGGAGAACTGGGTGAACTGATTGCTAGCTTTAACGAGATGGCCGAAAAGCTAGAGCGTTACGAAGAGCAGAATATTGAAGAACTGACGGCCGAAAAAGCCAAGCTGGAAACGTTGGTTTCGACGATCGCGGATGGTGCGGTTTTGTTGGATATGGACATGCAGATTGTCCTGGTTAATCCCACTGCACGTCGCCTCTTTGGGTGGGAAGGCAAACCTGTTGAAGGGAACAATTTGCTCCGCCTCTTGCCCTCGCCTGTCCAGGCCGAAATTACGCGTCCGCTTTATCAGATCGCCAAAGGTGAACTCCGCGAAGGGGCTGAATTTCGGATTGCGTTGAAAGAGCCGGTCGATCGCACGGTACGCATCCTGCTGACGACCGTACTCGACCTCTCGCGAGAGAACGTGAAGGGTATTGCGATGACAGTTCAGGATATTACCCGCGAAGCCGAACTCAACGAAGCGAAAAGCCAGTTCATCAGCAATGTTTCTCACGAGCTTAGAACGCCGTTGTTCAACATTAAGTCCTTTATCGAAACCCTGCACGAATACGGTGAAGACTTGAGTGTGGCAGAGCAGCGAGAATTTTTAGAAACGGCCAATCGCGAAACCGATCGGTTAACACGCCTGGTCAACGATGTGCTGGATTTATCGCGGTTGGAGTCTTTCAAGCTCTACAACTTCGAGTCTGTTGATCTGGCTCAGCCGATCGAGCAAACCTTACGTACCTATCGTTTAAACGCACGCGACAAGGGTATTGAGCTTATTCAGGAGATTCAACCGGATCTACCACCCGTTTTCGGGCATTACGATTTGCTGCTGCAAGTCTTTACCAATCTGGTCGGTAACGCACTGAAATTTACCGAAACAGGTGGCAAAGTGGCCATTCGTGCCTACTTGCTGGACGGTAATCATACTGCTCAGCAGCATCAGACCCATCCCTTTCTCTGTCCCCCTAGTGATACTACTTCGTTTGTAGAGCCATTAGAATCTGGTTTTCAGCAAGTTCGGATTGAAGTGGCTGATACTGGCATTGGCATCGATACCGAGGATCAAATCGCTATTTTTGATCGCTTCTTTCGAGTGGAGAATCGCGTGCACACCCTTGAAGGCACAGGTTTGGGGCTTTCGATCGTGCGGAACATTATTGAGAAACATCGCAGTCGCGTGCGTTTGATAAGCGAAGTAGGCATTGGCACGACCTTCTGGTTTGATTTGAAAGTGTTTCAAGAAGACGCCACGGTAGAGTCGGTTGAAGCTGGGTACGACAACCAGCAGGGCGAAAACCATGAGGCGATCGACGTCACGCCCTCAGAAACCAGTCCAGCGTTAGAAGCCGAAACTAGCCCTGTTACCGCCTGATAGCCGGAGATGGTCCTGAACCAAAGATGTCTCTGGACACAAAACGACTAAAAAGGCATAAATAGGGGAAAGGCGCAAAGCTTGATGCTCTACGCCTTCTGATGAGCTAACCGCAGAGACTCTTACCGAGGAGGTCTCCGTCGCTGCAAAAATTCAGGGATGTCTAATCCGGTTGGCTTATTTTTGGGGTCTGAGGGCGGGGGAGGATTGCCAACAGACGGAGGGGTTACGGGTCGTCGTGCTGCCGTCGGTTTAGACAACGTTTGCTGCCTGATCTCGTGAGTAAAGCCTGTAGCAATCACTGTAATCCGCAGTTCGCCCTGCATCCGTTCGTCGATCACGGCACCAAAGATAATATTCGCTTCAGGGTCAACCACTTCATAAATAATTTCCGCGGCTGCGTTGACTTCGTGCAGCGTTAAATCGCTGCCTCCCGTGATGTTAAAGACCACACCGCGCGCACCTTCGATCGACGATTCCAGCAAGGGGGATGAGATCGAGGCAACAGCCGCCTCTCTCGCTCTTGACTTCCCAGAACCAATGCCAATGCCCATCAGCGCTGAGCCTGCATCTGCCATCACCGCACGCACGTCCGCAAAGTCAACGTTCACCAAACCTGGGATTGTAATGATGTCTGAAATGCCCTGCACACCCTGACGCAGGATATCATCTGCAACGCGAAACGCCTCCTGCACAGGCGTTTGCTCTGAAATGACTGATAAAAGCTTGTCGTTGGGGATCACAATCAAGGTGTCAACGCGACTTTGTAGTGCCGCGATCCCTTCCTCCGCCTGACTGGTACGGCGGCGACCTTCAAAGGTGAAGGGGCGAGTTACCACGCCAACCGTGAGTGCTCCCATTTCTTTGGCGACTTCTGCCACGATCGGTGCTGCCCCAGTGCCGGTACCGCCACCCATGCCTGCCGTAATGAAGACCAAATCAGAATTTTCGAGGGCTGTAGCGATTTCGTCCCGCGATTCTTCGGCCGCCTTCTGACCGATCGCAGGATTGCCCCCTGCCCCCAAGCCACGCGTTAGCTTTTGTCCGATATGGAGACGGTTGATGGCCGTTGCATAGGTGAGCGCCTGGGCATCGGTATTGATAGACCAAAACTCAACGCCTGCCACATCGCTGGCGATCATGCGGTTCACCGCATTGCCACCGCCACCGCCAACTCCAATAACCTTAATTTTGGCTACGCTACTAGGCACAATATCACCCCTCTTTGATTCTTCCCCCGGTTGACCTTTTGCGTTTGCAGGTTGACTTAAGTGTAGTCCGGAGTTGCCAAAGGGGTTTGATGTCTCCACTGGCAGTGAAAAATTGTTTTGCCCTTCAGGGTGGGAGTTATCGTGTGCCTCTCCCAAACCATCATTGAGCGCCATTGGATTTGCAGCCGAATTACTATTAAGAGTCATTGGAATTGCAACGGTTATAAACTAAATTTCAGTACTCAACGGTATGGTCAACGATAAAGAAAGTGATACAAAAACCAACTTCAGGAACAGATCGGTAACAGACTGAAATTCTAATTCATCTTGCTAGATCTATTCCGTCTCCTTGCTGGTTATTCATAATCTCATACTTAGAAAGCTAAGGAGTACTGGATTTTACAAGGTCTTTAGGTCTAGTCATCTGAACGGTTGGCTCCTCAGGGTTACGGAGATCAATATACATAATGTGACTGAAGCTTGAATGGGCTGAGAGCTTGCGCATACGATCGAGCGTCCGAAGCTGCAACGAGAAGTGTGCACTGTAAGCGCCAAGATGGACAAGACCCAAATCGGTCTTCAAGATCACATTACCTGGATTGCGTAAGTCTACTTCAGAAACATTAACTGGCGGGCCTTGCATCAACTCACGATACAGTTTTGGCCAGTAAGCGCGGTAGCTTTCTGGCTTGCCCAAAACCTTCAGGGAGGGTAGCTTTAGGGACTGATCTAACGCTGTAAAGCTTTCCAGTGGAAGCAGCATCCCGTTTTCATCGAGCAATCCATTTGGCTGGTTTGGGGCGTTCGGCTCTGTCGTTGAAGGGTTTCCTCCAGCCGCCACCGCGATCGCCACAGGCAACCGCTCTTTGACCTGCACAACGAGCCCCGGCGGAAAAAGTTGACGGCTGACGATCACATCTGCGATCGGTGCACGCGCCTGGAGTTCTCGCGCAATCGCTTGCGGCTCGACTCGAAACAGCGATTGCGGATAAGGAATGGGCAGCAGTGATCGCAGGGTGCGCACTGGGATCAAGTGATTCCCTTCAATACGTACTTGCTCTGAGCGGCGGATAACCCACGTTGGCAGGGTCGCCGCCCACACGACTCCAGCCGTCAGGCCGCACACTGCCAGCACCCGCCAGCTTGCTTGCAAAAGCCGTACGCGCCTGCGCTGGCGAAGCTTTTGTCGCCGTTGCGCTAACTCTGTTTGAGATACGGAAGCAATACTGCTAGTCATTCAAGTTATGGCGTACTAAACCTGCGCACGATCGAATGAGTCTCCTAAGATACCTGATTTTGGCAAATGAACGACCTCGATAATGCTTAAAGTTTCACTAACGTTGCTGGCTACTGCCAATTAAACGCAGGTACGACTTAAAACCCCAAAAGATTTGCCAAAACAGGCTACCAACTCCACGTTCTAAGTTGATCGTTGCAACAATCATGCTCCTTCAGCCATGCTCCTTCAGCCTGATTTGCCAACGACTCGCCTTGCTTTTTCCCATTTAATCACTCATCCCCATTTCTGCAAGGCTGTTTTGCCAAATTTATCGAGCAGAAGGCAGAGGGCAGGAGGCAGAAGGCAGAGGGCAGAAGTAGGGAGTGGGGAGTGGGGAGTCGGGAGTGGTGCTAAAGGCTAAGAGCTGACGACTGACCGCTCAGTCAACTCGAAACTCAAAACTCAAAACTCAAAACTTTTACCCCTCATTCCCTCATCCCTCAGCTTGTCGCCTCTTGCAGTTGCACGGCAATGCGTTCGCCAAACTCGGGGTCAGTATTTGCAAGGCCTAAAAGCTGCAAATATTCCTGTCGCGTCAAACCCGCTTTTTCGATAATGGCTAGAGCTTCGGCCTCAATTTCTTGCTCAACCCGTAGCGATTCCGACTCCGTTTCTGATCCCTGGAGCTCTCCTTCACGGCGTTCAATCAGAGCCACTACCTGCAAGCATGCATGAACAAATTCGCTCACCTTTTCTGAAGGAATGCTGCTGGGATCAACCATCGATCGACTGGGTGCGATCGGTTCAGCGGTCGAAGACGGAAAGTTCTTGAGGGTTGGTAATTGAACCGCCCCAACAGTGGGTTGACCAATGACTGCAAACCAGCATATGAAGGTGGCCAGCAAAAAGAGCAGCGTCTGCTGAAAGTGGTAGCAAAATCGGTGCATAGCAAGGGGTAGGCGAGGCGAGGAAGGTGCGAAGCCGTTTCCTCTAACCTATCGCGTTTAGGACGTTTAGGCTATCCTGCTGGCACCATGCTTTTGAGGCACCTTAAGGTACGTACGAGTCTCCTCTAGCGGGTATAAGGTCACTTTGATCGAAGTCGATATAGGAGAAGCCAGGAGCAAACGTTTTCAGCGTCACCCGCGAAGCAGGCAAAAGAAGCGTTAAAAGGAAACAGGCAGCAGAGGGAGGGCAGGCGTGGGCAAGAAAAAGCCGAGCGACCCTTCAAACGGAGTAATGCTGCGACAACGGGAGCCCCAATCGTTAGAGTATGGATGACGCGATCGAGGGAACGCTGTGAAACTGAAGTGGGTTGCGCTTTTGTTGGCCCTGCTTACAGGTGGTGTGCTTTTACTGTATCGACAGGAGGCACTGGTTGCCTGGTTGCTGGTCACTAAAAGCTGTCCGGGCTGTGATTTGAAAGGAGCCAACTTGTTTAGGGCCGACTTACCAGGCGCAAAGCTTGAATCAGCAGACTTGAGTGAGGCAAACTTGAGTGAGGCAAACCTGGAGGGATGTAACCTGACTACAGCAAAACTGGAGCAGGCAGATTTAAGCTTGAGTAATTTGACCAACGCGAATCTCACTGGGGCCGATTTGCGGATGGCAAATCTCAGTGGTAGTAGCCTCATCAGCGCCAATTTACAAGATGCCACTCTCCAGCGAGCCACTCTCTTGTTTGCGGATCTTCAGGATGCGAATCTGGGCAATGTCGATTTGCGGCAGGTTGAGCTTTATGGGGTGAACCTTTTGTCGGCTACGCTCACAGGCACGCTGTTACCCACGCCGAAACCACGGAAACTAGAACGAGGGCTGGATTTTGGGGTCAAACACCCGTAATTGAGGGCCGCTTAAGCTAGAGATGAATTTGGCTGAGGATGATGCGTAAGCGATCGTAGTCATCCTTGAGCAGTAAGCTGAGCGATCGTCCAGCCTGAACAAGCCAGGTGCGATCGGCCTGCCGTAGCTGATAAATGTCGCGAATGGTTGCAGCCGCGAGCGCATCAACTGGGGCACCGGGCATTTGCAGCAAGGTACGCAGAAAGTCTAGCTGGTTACTAAAGTGCAAAATTTCGTCGACATCGCAGACATACACAGCCTGATGAATCTGCGGTGGGCGCGGTGGCAAGTGCTGATAAACAGTCGTTTTCTCAGTAAACTCGTTCTGCCTGACATCAGACGGGGGTTGAAAGCCGACGATCGCCGCGCGAAACTCCGTTTTCAGCATGGCAAAAATTTGGGGTTGCTGTTCGCGCAGATCTTGTAGCGATAGCCCTAAAGCCCGCGCCCGATGCACAGAATCGATCGGGCTGGTCGTGGCATGGTAGACAACCGCATAAATCTGATTGCCAGACTCTTCATCCACCGACTTAACCCAGCTACCAAACGGCGGCATGACCGGAAAGCTTAAGTTTTCCGGTTCCAAACACTGTGCTAAAAACTCAGTCGTTGCCGTTTCAATCACTTCAGCAATATGATTGGGCGAACGATTTTGAGCAGCAAACTGGGGCAAAGGAAGGCGCATAGTGAAGTTATGAGCGTTGAGTTGTTTTGAGCTGTCTTTAATTCATAACTCAAAACTCCTAACTCAAACCTTTTATTGCCTCACTTTCCTTTTTTCTTGCCAGCCGTCACATCTACTTCTTCTAACTCTGCCAAACGGAAGGTGACTAGTTTATCCCAATTACCGCCCTCAAACAAAACGGCAGCTTTACCATCGCTAACCCGTTGAACTAAGCCTTGAAACGCGTAGTAAGTATCTTCGGCATTAATGACCTTAACGGCTGAACCTGGCAAAATCATGGCTGTTTGCGGCGTGATGAAGGACAAAATCAATCATAAAGGATGAAGCTTGAGGACTAAAATGTTTCTCCTTATCCCTTCTATACGTTAGCCTCTATCGCTCAGTCTCTAAAGCTCAGTCTCTAAAGCTCAGACGTTGACGGAAGTTTGCAACAGACTGCACGATCCCAATCGCCACAAAGTTTGTGAGCAGAGCAGAGCGCCCGTAGCTAATCCATGGGAGCGGAATGCCTGTAACAGGCGCAAGCCCAATAGTCATACCCACATTGACGACAACCTGGAAGACCAGCATTGACAGCACGCCGATCGCCAACAGGGAGCCAAAGTTGTCGCGCGCATTCTGGGCAATGATGATAATCCGCAGGCAGATGACCCAAAAGACCAGCAACACGATAAAACAACCCACAAAGCCCAGTTCTTCCCCGATCGCCGAAAAAATAAAATCGGTGTGCTGCTCCGGGATGAAGTTGAGCTGCGTTTGGGTGCCTTGAGTCAGGCCGCGCCCCCACAGTTCGCCAGCACCGATCGCAATCCGCGACTGAATGAGGTGATAACCGCCGCCCAATGGATCTTTATCGGGATCCAGAAACAGCGTGAGTCGGTCTTTCTGGTAGTCCTTCAAAACGCCCCAGGCCAAGTGCCCCAGTTCCCCCGCAATCAGGTTGACGACGAGCGCACCAGCGGCTCCAAACCGATGCCACGGCAATGTCCGCCAACCAACGACCCCTGTCAGCACAATCCAGATGGCAAGTAACCCAATAAACCAGGGCGACAGCCCAATGAGATTGAACAAAATCGCTGAAAGCAGTGGCGACATGAGCAACAGCAGCCAACCTGGCTTTGCATCGCCCCAGTAGAGAGATCCCAGCGTAATCGCTCCAAATACGAGCGACGTCCCTAAATCCGGCTGGACAAACACCAGCGCCCACGGCACCGCTGTAATGGCCAACGCCCTCACTAAAACGGGTAGCGTCGAAGCCGGACGATCGCTCAAGATGGCAGCTAATGTAATAATGACTCCCAACTTGGCAAATTCTGAAGGCTGCACGTTAAAGCCGCCGATCGTAATCCAGCGTTGCGCTCCCAGAGCAGAGGTTCCTAGAAAAATGACCGCCAGGAGGGACGCATTGGTGAGACCGTAAATAATCCAGCGCGACTGAATCAAGTTGTCGTAGCGCATACGCGAAATCGCGAGAGCCATGACAAACCCGATCGCGCCAATAATCCAGTGCTGATACCAGTCCGTCCAGCCCTGATTGAGCTCGGTGCTGCGGATAATTAAGCCTCCAAAAGCAGTCAGGCCCACAGGCAACAAAAAGAGCAACCAATCGGTTTGCTGCCAGGGTTGCACCAGGGATTTCCAGCGAATACGGCGGCGAGGAGATTTTTGCAACATGAAGGAGGAGGGAGAAAGGAGAAAGGCTAAAAATGGTACGTTTATCCTTTAGCTTTTAGCCTTTTTTAAGCTAATGCTGCAACAGAGACCCTGCCGGCAATGCGTTCTGCAATCGCTGTGAGCGCTTTGGCGGAAGCAGATTCGGGTGCGGCTAAAACGATCGGAAGGCCGCGATCGCCACCTTCACGCAACGAGATCTCTAGCGGAATGCAGCCGAGAAGGGGAACCTGAAGTTCCTGCGCTGTTTTTTCACCACCAGCAGAACCGAAAATATCGTACTGCTTGTCTGGCATATCGGGCGGGATAAAGTAGCTCATGTTCTCCACGATGCCCAGCACCGGTACGCCAAGCTGCTGAAACATCTTCAAGCCACGACGAGAATCTAATAACGCAACACTTTGAGGCGTGGTGACAATGACCGCACCTGCCATTGGCACCGCTTGTGCCAGCGTTAACTGAGCGTCACCCGTACCCGGTGGCATATCTACAATCAGATAATCGAGATCACCCCACTGCACTTGATAGAGAAACTGGCGAATGACCCCATTCAACATCGGGCCGCGCCAGATGACAGGCTGATCTTTGTCAATTAAAAAGCCCATCGACACTAACTTGACCCCATAATTAAAGGCCGGCTCTAGCACTTCTCCTTGAGAACCTGCTTGCCGTACCGTTACCTGGGCACCTTCTAAACCCAGCATCATGGGTGCGTTGGGGCCATAAATATCGGCATCAATGAGCCCAACCTTTGCGCCAGACTGCGCCAGGACCACCGCGACGTTTACAGCAACGGTACTTTTGCCCACGCCCCCTTTGCCGCTGGAGATCGCCAGAATATTCTTCACACCGTCAATGCCTGTACGATCGGGCAAGCCTTTCTGCTGAGGCGTTTCTGCGGTCACATCCACGCTAACGGTCTTGACATCGGGCAGTGTTTTCACCGCTCGCTCACACTCTTCTACAATGAACTGACGCAGGGGGCACGCTGGTGTGGTTAACACGAGAGTAAAGCTCACGTTGCCATCCGCGATCGCCACATTGCGAATCATATTCAGATCGACCAGGCTCTTGTTGAGTTCGGGATCTTGTACGGGTTTAAGGACTTCAAGGACAGAACTGGTATCAAGGCATTTGGGCATAGTGAACCCTGGCTCCAGTACAAAAAATCGATAGGTATCAGGACGATCTTACCGTTAAGCGATCGCCCTCGTGGCTTGAGTAAGATTAAATACCTAGAAATCGAGACAACTCCGCTGCGATCGCGTTAGCTTTTCGGGCACGGCTTGCAACGCTTTTTGTTCGGCTGCGCGCACCAGGTCAGATGCTACTCGTGCCGCGTAGGGACGAATAAACGACCAGAACAGGGGCGATAGCCAGCCCCTTAGCGTAACGGAGTAAGAGACACAGGTGCCACAAACCGTTGACTTCACTTGATAGGTCACCTGCTCTTCTAAACCTGGAAGCACCAGAATGCGAACGCTCAGCAGTTCACCGGGTCGCACCCGTTCGACAAAAATCTGGATCGGGATTGGACTCATCCGGGTGACCGCTTGATAAATGAGCCCTGGCTTTGCGACCAGCCCACGAGGCACGTTTGTGCTTGCAATCAGCGGATGCCAGGACACATCGGTCAAGTCAACAATCTTCTGCCACAGATCATCTACAGAAGCGGAACTAAGCGCCTGATAGGTTCTCGCTAAAGAACACTGGAAGCGGCGCTGCTTATAACGGATGAATCTGGGCACAAAGCCGAACATGACACGATCGCTCCTATAACAAATCCGACTTCAGCTACTGATACTTGGATTGTCAAGTAGCTTACATCTATCCACGGACTATTCATAGCCTATCGCGCTCACATCCACTCAAAAGCGGCTCCACTTTAAGAGGCGACTCTACCGCCACTCAGTCCTTTGCAAATTGGGGTTAGACATCAGCCCGAATCGTAAATGAATAATCGGCCCCAGGCTCTAACTGATAATCACGCTGTTCCAAAAAACGGCCCAACGGTTCTTTAATCAAAGCGCGACCAAGAGACGGCTCGACGGACAGTTCGCCGCGCTGAAAGCACCACTGAAATTGCCATTCAAACTGATTCGCTCTCACTTCGCCTTCAATCTTGCCCTGCTGCCAGGACTGACGAAGAATGCGAACATGTGCCGTAGTTTCAGGTAAGCGACGAGAACCCACAATATTATCTGTTGACTGAGAAGTACATTGTTACAAAGCGCGATCGAAGCTTAACGCAATAACCTCATTTTTTTCCAACAGGAGCCCACTCAACCGTAGCCTGTACGAGGGTTGTTAGCAATTGCTGGTTGTCTGGTGAGGACTGTCCGCCATAGACATGCTCTTTGGCCGATTGCACGGGATCTTAGCTTACTCTTTAAACCGCAATGGTAGCCTGAGTGCAAAACCCACGCTCAAACCTCACCATAGTCAGTCTTCTGCTCGCAAACTTCATTCAGAAGGCGTAATCATGCGGTTGTTATACAAGCTCATTGCTTTGTCCACGCCTTGCTTGAGGCTAAGTTCTACCGCACCAACGACAAGGTGCATGACCTCTGCAATGACTGCCGCTTCTCGCGCTGAAAATTTCCCCAGTACGTGAGAAACAGCTTCACCAGAGGCTTCAGCGCTTTTGGCACTGCCAATGCCAATGCGTAGACGAGGAAAGGTTTGTGTACCGAGGTGAGCGATCGCTGACTTCATCCCATTCTGCCCGCCCGCTGAGCCTGATAGCCGCAGGCGCAATTTACCCACAGGCAGATCCATATCGTCATAGATCACTAACACAGACTCTGGCGGCAGCTTATACCAGTCTGTCACCGCGCGAATGGCCTGCCCGGAGTTATTCATATAGGTGGTGGGCTTGAGCAGGCGGATTTTGACTCGTCCAGCCGCAATGCCTTCACCGAAAAACCCTTGAAATTTTCGATTTTCTGCCAGGCTGATTTGCCACGCTTTTGCCAACGCGTCGATTGCCTCAAAACCAATATTGTGACGGGTGCGATCGTACTTTGCGCCCGGATTGCCCAACCCCACGATTAACTGGGGCATAACGGGCTGTGCAACAGTCACCTCTGTCATGGGTTCAGTCCAGCCAATTCAGTGCCAGCAACCGCTAGCTAATGTCACTCGTTGTAGCAACTTCTTTCTCAGCATCGGTAGCCGTTTCGTCTACAGCGGTTGTCTGCTCGGCGATCGGCGTTGTCTCAGCGCTAGGCGACAGCGTTGGCTGAGAAGGAGGTTCTAGCGTTGCTTCCATCGGCGCTTTTACAGCCTGTTCGATCTGTTCGGCTTCACGTTTGAACTCGGCCTCAAATTCTTTGGAGGCTTCCTGGAAACCACGAATAGCTTTGCCCATGCTGCGACCAATTTCGGGCAGTTTCTTGGGACCAAAGACAAGCAGCGCCAAAACCATGATTACTGCCATTTCTGGCAACCCAATTCCAAAAATATTCACCGTATCGCCTCCTGCAAATGCCTGATGGACTGAGAACGTAGACTCTAAAGCATGAAGATAGACCTGTAGGAATCACGTCGTCAAACTGAACCTACGGTGTCTAGTCTATCGTTCCCAGTCCTCCGTGCTACTCCGTTGCGTGTTGCTCACTCAGTATCAACTGCGATAAAAAATCAATTGCGATAAAAAATCCCGGGCAAGCCGGGAAGCCGAAGCGTCATTTGAATGGCAAAGCTGAGTGCGCTTAGCCGCCCAAAGCCGTCCAATCAACGTCAACGTCGTTCAGCAGAAGCGAAGAGTTATAAATCTGCAAGATGATGAGCAGGAATACCAAAAAAAGCAGCATAAAAACACCCATCAACGTTGTGGTGCCCCAACCGGGTACAACCTTACCGTATTCAGAGTTCAGGGGTTTAAGAACGTCTCCTAACCGAGTCCGCTGTGCCATGAGTCACCTATATATAGCTCGACAGAACATGTATATTGTTTGTAACATTATATGGCAACGCACTCATTATTTTTCTCGCATATGGAACCCGCAACAGCTCTTAATATTTCGATCTGCGCGACGCTGGTCGGTCTGACGGCATATGCCATCTATACGGCGTTTGGGCCACCGTCGAAGGCGTTGGATGACCCCTTTGAAGACCACGAAGATTAAAGGTAGGAACGTTAAGAGGTAGGGGTGTTATATGTAACGTCCCTGCTCTACTTATGTGTTGGCTGACCGCTTCACTTTAAAGCTGACGATTTCCCAGGGGCGAACTGTAACGGTTTGCCCCTTAGTCGTTTGGGCCTCTGTCGATCGCTCCAGCAAATCAACCCGCTGTCCTAACTCCAAACCCAGATCGCTCTGGAGGTTTAGCTGTGCCTCTTCACCGTGGCACTCGTAGCAACGCAAGACCCACTCGTCGGGCGAGTCTTCTGACTGCTTGAAGGCCATCAGCACAAGATTGTCGGCTCCCAAATCGAGAAGGGAGGCTGTGGGTGGCAGGGTTTTCGGGCGATCGTCGCCGCTAGTAGGAATGACCTGTGCTATGAGCGGCATGTTGAGTTCGTAGCCATGCTTAACGGTTTGAGCCGCTTTCCAATCACCTGCGTGGGGATAGAGGGCATAGGTGAACGAGTGCTGTCCTTTGTCTGCCTCTGGATCGGGCCATTCGGCACCGCGCAATAAGGTGAGTCGTAGTTGGTTGGGTGTTGCGTCGTAGCCGTATTTGCAGTCGTTGAGTAAGCTCACGCCATAGTTACCGTCGCTCAGGTCTGCCCAGTGCATCGCGGGAACTTCCCACTGGGCTTTGTCAGCCTCAGTCTCCGGCTTTGTGGTTCTCTGAATCACCCCACAAGGAATCTCATACGTTGCATAGTCTGTTCCCAAATTCAGCGGGAAAGCGGCTTTCACAACAACATGACGCTCCTGCCAATCAACAAATGTACTGATTTCCAAAATGGGTGAGCCTTGCTCCAGGCTATAAATCTCATGGAAGGTAGAGTCTCTAATGCGGCGTTCAACATAAATGCGTTTTTCAAGATCCTGCTGAGAGTGCCTATCCGTTTCCTCGAAGGGATTTTGCATTACTTCAAGTGTTAGCAGTGTTGCAGGCGGTAACTGATGCTGAGCGTACTCAGGGTCAATGTTCCAAGCATCCCAATATTGCCCTTTATCCTCAAAGGCTTGCAGTTGATTACCGAAACCGTTCAGTACTTCGCGTTGATACGTCTTATCGAAAACGCTGGCTAAGTCTCCTGTCTCTGGATCAACCGTCACTCGTAAAAACTCATTCTCTAAAACCAATAAATGTGAGTCGATCGTGTCAGTTGTTGATTCATACGGGCAGAGCCAATAGGTACGGTAGCCAACGGGTGGAATCTGCTCTGCGAAAAATGAAATGCCGCACAATCCAGTATCTACCGGGTAAAAGCGCTGGGCTGCAATTATTTGTCCCTCTACATCAAAAATTCGCCAGTTATTTGGATCGCCAGGTGATATCCGGATGTCAACACCAACCCGATGTGATCGCTCCCAGTTTAGTGGATTAAAAACCACAATCGCTTTTGCGTTCGGATGCGGCGGTTGTGGAAAGACGATTTGTTGAATGATTGCATCGAGCGATCGCTGCTTAATTTCCTGAACTACCGTTTCGACTGTTATCCAAGCCTTATTAGCGTCACCAAACACTTCTGTAATGGATGAACCAGGAAGGATGTCGTGAAATTGGTTAAATAAAACTTTCTTCCAAGCGGCTTCTAGCTCTGCTTTGGGATACTCAACGCCTGCACTGATGGTTGCCAGGGATGACCAGAGTTCGGCTTGATACAGTAATTGTTCAGAACTACGGTTGAAGCGCTTCTGATCAGCGTGAGTGGTGTAGCAACCGCGATGGAATTCGAGGTAGAGGTCGGATTCCCACAGAGGAAGGGAGTGGGAAGTGGGGAGTGGGGAGTGGGGGATGGAGAGTTTTGAGTTTTGAGTTTTGAGTTCTGAGTTTTGAGGTTCGGCATTGAGTACCAAAGACTCGTCGGTGAGTGTTGAAGACTCGTAAGTGAGTATCAAAGACTCATTGGAGAGTATTGGAGTCTCGTCGGTGAGTATCAAAGGCTCGTCAGCGAGTGTTGAAGACTGGTCGTTGAGTGCTGGAATCTCGTCAGCGAGTGTTGAGGATTCGTCGTTGAGTATCAAAGACTCGTTAGAGAGTATCAAAGACTCGTCGGTGAGTGTTGAAGACTCGTCCGTGAGTATCAAAGTCTCTCCAGCGAGTATTAAAGACTCGTTGGTGAGTGTTGGGGGCTCGTTTACGACTGTTTGAGCTTGGGCGATCGCTCGTTGCGCTTTACTCCTTAAGTCTGTAGTGACATCAGATTTGTAATTGGCTTCGAGGTCTTGCAGATAGTCGAGGGCAGTGGAGAATTCTAGTTGGGGGAAGAAGGGTGACTGCTGCCAGCGGCGGGCAATTTCGAGCATATCGCGAGTGGGACCACCGCCATGATCGCCGACTCCGGGGAGCCAGAGGACATCAGGGATGCCTGTTTTGGTTTCCCAGTCGCAGGCGTAGGTTGCCATTTTGATGGGGTCAATGCCTTCGCCGATCGGCGCAGACATGAGGCTGAAGATCTTGGTGCGATCGGGAGCCTGCCAATTGAACACTTCGTAGGGAAACTTTGTCGTATCGTTCCAGCGCAGTTTCTGGGTGACGAAGTAATCGATGCCGCCCTGCTTGAGGATCTGCGGTAGCTGCCAGGTGAAGCCAAAGCTATCGGGTAGCCATGCGATGCGGTTGATGCTGCCGAATTTTTCTTGAAAGTAGCGCTGACCGTAGAGGATGTGACGGACGATCGACTCGCCGTTGATGAGGTTGAGTTCTGGCTCGACCCACAATCCGCCCACGGGTTCCCACCATCCGTCTGCGATCGCCGCTCGAATCCGCTCGAACAACGCGGGACGGTTCTGCTCGATCCACTCATAGAGCGCAGGGGTGGAATGGCAGAAGATGAGTTCGGGGAAGTCTTTTTGCAGCTTCAGGGCAGACTCGAAGGTGCGCTCGGCAGCGTTCCAGGTTTCGGCAACCGTCCAGAGCCATGCCATGTCGAGGTGGGCGTGTCCGAGGAGACGAATGCGACGCTGTTTGAGGAGAGGGGAAAGGGGGAGGAGACGATCGCGTAATTTGGCGAGGGTTTGAAGAAAGGGGAGTGGGGAGTGGGGGGAGTGGGGAGGGTGAGAGAGCGGAGGAAGCAGAGGATGTGGGGGAAGCAGGGGGAGAGGGGAGGGTTGACCAGTCGATTTGGGAAACGGCTTGAGTGAGGAGGGGGAGGTGATCGGGAGCGAAGGTTTGGAGGTAGAGGCGGATTACGTCGAGTTCGTCGGCGATGAAGCTGGGTTCGGGGAGGTCGGTGGAGGATTCATAATCACAGACCGATCGCACAAGGGCACCGTCGTCGTGTCCGGGGCTGACGAGGCGAAGGGCGATCGCAAACTGGTCTCCAGGCGTTACAGATTCGCTGAGCAGGATACGGGTCACGCAGTCAAACAAATCGCCTGCTTGGACTAAGGCCCCGTTGACAAATATTTGGGCGTCGATCGCCCACCAGGTCAGGGCTAATCGCAGGGTTAGTCCTGACAGTGGGTAGCCTGTTGTAGCCGTTTTTGCCCCCCTAGCCCCCCAATTCTGAGGGGAACCAGAGTCAAAGTCCCCCAGAATTGGGGGATTTAGGGGGCTGAGAGAATCTGCAAGCGTGGCGTATTTGTCGGGAAACTGCTGTAAATAATGAGGGACGGTGATGAGCTGCCCAAGCCAACGGACGTGTTCGCCCTTTGCCCAGGCGATGTGGTCTTTCTCGTTGAGGGGAGCGATCGCCCAGTTATGCCAGGTTTCGGGCTGGGTTGCCTGAGCGATCGGCAGTTCTTCATCGCAGTAGCGCCAATCGGCTTGAATGCTGCATTGGGTGAGAGAACGAAGGCGCGTAATTGCCTCTGAAAGCTGATCGGCTGGGGCTGAAACGGGATGGCTCACCACGGTCATCGAATCCACTGACTGCACATCCATAATAGAGCGTGGGTCTGATAACCGGCATTGCCGGGGGACTTCCCCCCGGTCCCCCGCTATTTGGGGTCCTAACTCCCCAACCCCCCGAAAGGTGTTAACTGTGGGTAGTGTCGACATGAATCAATTCTTTTGCCACGCTAGAAGCAGAACATCGAGCATTGAAGGCAGTTGCTGTGTGGCCATCACAAAATACGTTTCCTTTATTGAAGGCGCTACAGTGGCTGAGAAGGCGCTACAGTGGCTGACTTATTACAAGTTAATGCCGTCCTACCGTCATTGATGGAATACGTGGACGGGACGCTGGTTGAGAAAACGGGTGGTACGCTTCATCACAGTCTGGTTCAAGGAAACCTGAGTATCGAGTGGCTCAATTTCGTAAAGGCGAATCAGCAGAAGGGGAAAGTGCTGGTTTCGCCTCCCTGCGCGACGGTTGAGCAAATCCGTCGTCCTGATGTTGCCTACATGACGGCTGAACTGCTGGAGCAGTATGGAATGCCAGCGATCTTGCCAGAGAGCTTTCCGCTAATTGGAGAGATTGCTTCACCGGACGACAAGGCAGAAGAGTTATTCAAAGGCTGGGAGTATTTGCGATCGGGCTGCCAAGAGGTCTGGTTGCTGTTTCCTGAGAACGCGATCGTTATCATCATGACAGCAGACAAGTCGTTGATTTTCACCGAAGCTGAAACGGTGAGCACTCAAACCATTCTGCAAGGCTTCAGCATTCCGGTGGCAGAGTTGTTTGCTTGACTGACTCATTTAGCCTGGGATGGTACGATCGACCCTGTACGTTGTCCCCACTAAGGCGTTGCTATGGGCATTTTTGTACTCATCCTGATGATTGTGCTTTCCATCATCATGGTTCTCTTTGGGGTGCAAAACCCCCAGCCTGTTAATGTGCGGTTCTTCACCCTTGAAAGCGGCAACATCTCACTATCTCTCGTTATCGTGGTGTCTGCCCTCATTGGCGCGGCATTGATCGGGCTACTCAGCCTGTGGGACAGTGCGCGACGTGGCATTCGTCGTCTGCGCACGAATAAACAATTCGCTGGCTTAGAAGAGCGCAATCGTGAACTGGAACGCCTGAAAACATCACTGGAGCAAGAAAATGCGGCGTTGAAAGAGCGAAATTACCAGTTGGAAAATGTGAAACAAACGGTTGAAGTGAGGGCGATCGACTCAGACGGCATGATTAGCGATCGCTAGCCGCTTGCGCCATTTCCTTCCGCAGTTCCAGGTAGCGATGCAGATACTCTGAAATGATGCCGTGGAGTAGGAGGTTTCGTGCTGCGGCAAAGGGACTTTCGGGAGCCAGTGGGTGACGATTGGTAATGACGTGGTTCCAGTTGTAGTCACCTGTGAGTGCACTGATGTAACAGCCAAAGTTTTCGTCAAATTCGAGCGAGAGAACGGCGCGTTCAAATTCATCGCTGGTCAGGCAGAGCGAATAGAAGACTTTGAACAGTTCGATCGCCGACTCCAGATCCAGAATGCGTAACCAACGACGCTTGGTGAAATCCACATTTACCTGAACGGGTTTGATGCTGTCAAAATTCAATCCGCGTGCCTGAACCTGCTGTATCCAATGAGGATTTTCGCGCTGTGCCTTGCTGTAATCCAACACGAAATTGTAGAGAATTAAATCGTGTTCCAGAAAGGCATTCTCTGCTAGATCGCTGACGGTACGGGGATAGAGTTGAGATTTCTCGATCGTTGGATCAGGTCCGTTATCAATCAAGAAATTCACAATATTGGAACCGAGGCAGATGTGCCGCACAATCAGGTAGCAGGCTTCCGGTGACACGAAGGTATTGAGAAACCAGGCCGCCGATCGATGCATCAGCGTGTAGTTGCTGAACTGAAAGGGCAGCAGTCGCTTCACCGTCATAATCAACGCCAGCAGCACGTTTGCAATAAAGGCGATCGGCACTAATAAATAACTGCGCGTCCAGTTTCGCAAGTCCCGAATCATGTAGCCCTTCGCGATCGGGTCTACTGGAATTGCCTGATCCACATACAGCGCATCCCACGCATTGGGGTTGCGGCGATCGTGCGGTTCGGGAATATATGGTTGGGCAACTTGCGAAGCGATGGGGGTGTCTAACTCTTGTGAGATCAGTTCAGCTTGGCTCATGGCGATCAACAGGATAATGGTTTTAACGGAAGCAGAAGGTTTACCGCAGAGGCGCAGAGGTCGCGAAGTTCAATCTTTCTCCGCGTTCTCTGCATCTCAGCGGTTCATCTAGCGGATTTCTTCTAGTTGCAGTCGATACAGTCGAGCAGTGACTTTCGCAGTTTTGAGGATGCGATCGGCAATCTCTTGCGTCATCCATTCCGCGTTAATCAGTTCATTCAGCTTGCCCAGGTGTGCTTCGTCATTGGCGCTGTGATAACCCAAAAACGACACCTGTTCATCCTTTAGCCCCAGCGTTGTCTTAATTTGCGCTGCCCATTGTCCCGCCAGATTGTTGCCCAGGCCCTCAATAATAAACATGCTTCCCAACAGGTCTACCGGATTTTCGCGTGAGGCTTGATGGAAAATAAATGCCGACAATGCCTCACTGCCAATGTTCTTCTCCGCATTCACAATCTCCTCCAACACTCCGCCCACAGAAACGTAGTTGCGTTCTAGCATCTGATAATCGCGGTGTTCGTCCTGAGCATGACCAATGAAGGTCGATCGCAGCCGAAAGTCCGTCATATTCGACGCAGCCCGCGCAATCCATCGCGCACCTTCCACCACCTGCGGACGCAGATTTCGCAGCATCGCCTTGTAGTCATCCACCGTAAACTCACCCCGATGCAGCTTCCGCACAATGGGCACCGATCGAATCTCACGCTCAAACTCTAGCCAGAGGAGGGCGAGTTGGCGAAGGAGGTAGGCGGAGACAGATTCTTCGGGTTGGGGGTTGGGGGTCGGGGGGTGGGGGTGTAGGAGAGAGTTTTGAGTTTTGAGTAGCGCTTCGCGCCGCGTTGCTAGAGAGTTTTGAGTTTGGTCGTTGGAGAGTTGAGGCATAGGAGTTTGGGATTGGGGTGAAGTGTTTTGAGCCGTATTTTGCGCCGCAACGCTAGTGAGTTCTGAGTTTTGAATGAATTCTGCTCCCTCTGCCTCCCTTGCTCCCTCTGCTTTCCCTGCACCTGACTCCCCACTCCCTACTCCCCACTCCCCACTCCCCACCACACTCAGCATCATATACGCCGTTGTAAAGCGTCCACTTTCGGGCACAAAGCAGAAGATTTTTTGACCGGGTTGCAGTTTGCCAGAGTGAAATAATTCTTCCAGCATTAAATAAATGGACGCGCAACCTGTATTGCCGCGAGTGTAGAGATTGGTAAACCATTTCTCTTCAGGAATCATGCAGCCAGCTTTTTCCAGAAGTTCGACAATTTGTCCTCGGAAAAAGTGAGATGAGTAATGACACAAGAGCCAGTCAATATCATCTGGTTGCACGCGTCCCCGTTCGATTAATTTCAGCCAGCCTTCAACACCCAGCTTGATAACGTTGTCTAGCAAGCGAATGTTTTGACGTAGATTGATCGCCCCTGCTTCAGCGGCTTGCTTGTAAGACGGATAATCCATCCAACTTTTTTGGGCGGTTTCATCTTCCGTCCCGGCATACATACAAACGGGGTAAGCATTCGCATGAGAAATAAGCTCGATCCACTCAATCTTCAGGCTAATTCCTGATGCATTTGGATGATCTTGAACGAGAAATGCACCTGCACCGTCTGAGAGCATCCAGCGCAGAAATTCGGTGTCAAAGCTAAGGGGTTTTCCGCCCTTTATGGTTGCTTCCGCTTCAAAATGGGTGTGTTTAAACAGGCGTGATGGTAGCTCAGAGGCAACCGCGATCGCAGCTCTTTTTTCACCCAATTTCACCTGTGATGCGGCATACTTTAGCGCTGCCACACCCGCACAACAAACGCCTTGATTCGACGTCACTTCAATGGGCGATAGTTCTGGTAATGCGCCATGTACCATACTGCCAAAGCCAGGAACCAGCAAATCTGACCAACTGGTTGCCGCTGCTAAAAGATCGATCGCACCAGGCTCCAAATTAGCGTTTTCGATTGCCTCACGAACAGCATTGGCAGCCATCTGGCTATTGCTGTAAGTCGTTCGCTGTCGCTGATCGATCGCATAATAGCGCTGTTGAATACCATTACTTTTGAGAATGCGATGTCTCACCTTGGAAGGGCGACCATTCACCTTTCCTAAATAGTCTTCCATCTCGTCGTTTGTGATCGGATTTCCAGGCAAAAACTTGCCGATGCTGTTAATGAATACACCGTGCATATGTGACTCGTTTTGTGAAAAGGTAAATTTCTAGGGGCGATCGTGCCCTCATCCAAACATTCAGAAGCTTAACTTTGAGAAAGCGACTTCTGAATCTGAAACACTCACTCCTAAATGGCATCATCGACAGATCTGACTATTTCGGAACTTTTTGAAAGCCAGTCAATAAAGTAATCTGTCGATCAAGATGCCCAAAATGTAGCTAGGGTAAAACAAACTGATCAGTACAGCCGTAAAAACGAGCTGCATCAGTTTCAAAAAGATCTAACCTAACCATAAGATTGATAATTTGACTCTAGTAATTTTGCCTAGAAGTTGACTAAAATTTGTGACACTTTCATGGACTGTCACTAGGCTAAAGTTTGCAGTGCTAATTTAAAGCAAGCTCATAGTAAGGTTCAAGTTTTTAGCAAGCAGCAATCAGCAATGAATGGCTAGCTGATTGCTAGATTCCTCACGACTCAACCAGACGTTCTTTAGTAAAACGCAAGTAAAAGCGGCAATGGACGCGATCGCCACCAGCAACTCATCAACCAATCAAAAGCCTGCCGCCCTCACGCTCCGGCAAGGGTTCGAACGTTATTACCAGGCAAACCCCAACTTTGTGCGTGACCAGGATCTCTGGGTCGGCATCATGTGCATTCCCTGGTGCGACATGCAGCGTCACGACATCATGCACGTCGTCACAGGCTACAGTACGGCGTTAGAGCAAGAGCTCCAACTCATCGGCTTTTTGCTCACCTCACTCACCTGGAAACGCCCCTGGTACTACTACGCACAAAGCTTTGTCGTGTTTCTAGAGCTTCTGTGGCAGTCCATCCAGGGCAAAGCATGGGGCGGCATCTACCACAACCCCGTACAGGTATGCCGACTGTATCTAAAAGGCGTCAAGCAAGGCTTCACCGTTCGCCAAAAAATCAATGCCGCGATCGACCCTGAAACCGTACTCGATCGCGACCTGGAATCGCTGCGATCGGAATACGGCATTCACAACGCAGGCGCGTGGGATTAGGGCGGGAAGCAGAGGGAGCAGAGGGGGCGGAGGAGGCAGAGGAAGCGGGGGGAGAAAGTTTTGAGTTTTGAGTTTTGAGTTTAGTCAGTTTTTAGTAGTTGGTTTTTAGTTTTTAGCTGGAACAAGCGCTGCCTTTTCTCTCCTTCTAACAACCAACAACTAACAACCAAAACCCCTTCTGCCTTCTGCCCCCTGCCTTCTGCCTTCTGCCCTCATCCCCCACTCCCCACAAAAAACGGAGTATATTGACGAGATGTAAGCTCACTCAGGAGTGACTCCAGATGTGCGGAATTGTTGGCTATATTGGCACTCAGGCAGCAAGCGGCATTTTGCTTGAAGGGCTGCGGAAGCTGGAATATCGCGGGTATGACTCTGCGGGCATTGCGACCGTGCTGGAAGGCGAGATCCACTGCGTCCGTGCCAAAGGGAAGCTGCACAACCTGGAATCAAAGCTTGCGGGCGAAGAAAATCCGGCAAGGATTGGCATTGCTCATACGCGTTGGGCGACTCACGGCAAGCCAGAAGAATACAACGCCCATCCTCACACAGATACGTCAGGGCGCATTGCGGTCATCCAAAACGGCATCATCGAAAACTACCGCGAACTGCGCGAAGAACTGAAAGAGCGTGGCGTTGAGTTTCGCTCTGATACGGACACAGAAGTGGTGCCGCACCTTATTGCTGAAGTGCTCCAGCAGGCAGAAAGTCTGGAAACCAGTCCGTTAGTGTCAATTGAACCATCCCCCTTTCTAGAAGCGGTGCGTCAGGTGGTTAATCGGTTGGAAGGTGCGTTTGCGATCGCCGTCATTTCTGCCGATTATCCCGATGAACTGATCGTGGCACGGCAGCAAGCCCCGGTCGTGATTGGCTTTGGGCAGGGCGAGTTCTACTGTGCATCGGATACGCCTGCGATCGTCCCCTATACTCGCGCCGTGTTGACTCTAGACAATGGCGAACTGGCGCGGATGACCCCGTTGGGCGTGGAAGTCTACAGCTTTGAAGGGCAACGCCTGCGGAAAACGCCCCGCACCCTCAACTGGAATCCGGTGATGGTGGAAAAGCAGGGCTTCAAACACTTCATGCTCAAAGAAATCTACGAGCAGCCCGGAGTGGTGCGATCGTGTCTGGAAACCTACCTTGATACCCATTGGACAGCCGCCGACCATACCCATTCGCCCATTCGCTTGAGCCTGCCTGCCGAGTTGTACGCCGACTTGCAGCACATTCAAATCGTGGCGTGTGGCACCAGTTGGCACGCAGCTCTGGTTGGCAAATACCTGCTGGAGCAATTAGCGGGCATTCCCACCTCTGTGCAGTATGCGTCCGAATTTCGCTATGCGCCTTCGCCCATGACCGCCCATACCCTCACCGTTGGCGTGACACAATCAGGCGAAACGGCAGATACCTTGGCAGCACTGGCGATGGAAAAGCAGCGTCGATCGAACCACGCACCCGCCTATCAGGCACGACTGTTAGGCATTACCAATCGTCCCGAAAGTTCACTAGGGCATCTGGTGCCTCATATTATTGATACGCATGCAGGCATTGAAATTGGTGTCGCAGCCACCAAAACGTTTGTCGCCCAATTGATGGCATTTTATTGTTTAGCCATTGACCTGGCACACCATCGTCAAGCGATCGCCCCCACTCAGCTTGAACAACTGCTGGCAGGCTTGCAGCAACTCCCGGCACAAATTGAAGTGGTGCTGGAAAGCCAGGAGCGCTATATCGAACAACTCGCTCACGATTTTGCCGAAACGCAGGACTTCATCTTTTTGGGACGGGGCATCAACTTCCCGATCGCCCTTGAAGGTGCCCTCAAACTGAAGGAAATTAGCTACATTCATGCGGAAGGCTATCCCGCAGGTGAAATGAAACACGGACCGATCGCGCTGTTGGATGCGAAGATGCCTGTGGTGGCGATCGCCATGCCGGGAACGGTCTTTGAAAAAGTGCTCTCCAACGCCCAGGAAGCCAAAGCCCGCGATGCGCGACTGATTGGTGTGACGCCAATGGATGAACACGAAGCGGCGGAAACCTTCGATACGGTGATTCCCGTACCCCATGTGGATGAACTGCTGTCGCCAATTCTCACGGTGATTCCCCTCCAACTGCTGGCGTATCACATTGCCGCCCGCAGAGGTTTGGACGTGGATCAGCCAAGAAACCTCGCAAAAAGTGTAACTGTGGAATAGGTCAATGCATGAAACTGACAGATCTTCCCGGTGAAGTGATTGAGGATCTTTGTCAGGAGGATCGCTGGCGATTAGACATCGATCCTGGACTGGATGCCAAGCATGAGTTTTTCCTGTCGTGGCAGCATTTCGTTGCGCTACCAGAAAATCCTTCTCCCTATTATGAGACAACCGAAGCCGATTTGGCAGATTTTCTGACCTTTGATGGGTTTGAGGTGCTGTTACCAGTGTCCCGTTCTCATCATCCCAACATTGAGCTAATCCGCCTCATTCCAGGCGTGAGTCATCAAACGTTGACGCTGTTTCTGCACGATTCGTTTCATGAGTCCTACTTCAACGACGAATGGTCGGCTCGATATGGTTTTTTGGCAGTTGCCGATCGCTATCAAAAATTTGGCTGTGATTTCTACCTCGCCAGTTACTATCACTTCTCCTATCTCATTGGCGAGGATTACGAAACGGCAAAAGTGGTCATGCAGCGGAAGCTAAAGGGGTAGTAGCTGGTGAGAGTGGCGATCGCGCCTCCTGATGTGAAGCGCTGTGAAGACGGCGATTGCCCTTGCTGGAAGCAAACACTAAACCGCTTGAACGCTACCATTGCTAGCAGATGGTTCTTCGGCTCCCGCTCTCAAACGGCTAATGCTGCTGCGGCGAATCCGCTCGCTCTTACGGACACCGCCTGCCATTTCGTATTCGGGGCTGTTCTTGCCGTATTTGAACGCAACGCCAATCAACATTTGGTCTGCCAGGTCGCCCAGGTTTTTCTCCAGAGCGGCGATTTCTGCTTTGGAGGAATCGATGATGGCGAGAGCCGTGTTGTAAGCGTCGATTTTGGTACGGAGTTTTTCGATTTGGGTAGTGAGGTTAGTCACGCTGCGGGCATCACCAAAATCCAATGTTGGATCAACGGCTTTCAAGCCAGCGGCACGAAGTTCGGCTTTTTCGAGCATCTGCGAGGTACGTTTTTTGCGGGTCATAGAGGCAGTCCCATGATGAGGGTGGATAAGACCAGCATGGCTGATGACCACAGGCTTCCGGTTCAGGGAACAGCGCAGAAAAGATGTCTTTTCTTAGTGAAGTCTTTTGGGTCAGCCGCTAATGGCACGGACGTAGTGTACGGATGTGGTTGTCTGCGTCTTTGCAAGCGAGAGAAAGCGTTTGCCATTCGCGTTTTCTGCGGTTGTGCATGAGACGATCGCACCTGCAAACTTTACGGCAACTTCAACGTTAGTAACGACAGCTTTAACGTTAGTAACGTTAGCTTCACCATTCCTAACCATCACTTGTGTAGAGGTAACGATTACTCGTGCGTTAGTAACGACAGCTTGTGTAAAAGTGACAATTACTTGTGCAGTGGTAACGATCGCTTGTGCAATGGTAACGACAGCTTTTGCATTGGTTAGGACCACTTGTGCGGAGGTAACGAGGTCAGGACAGCTTATGCAGAGGTATAGATGCTTTGACGCTAAAGCCGGAGTTTCGCGATCGAAGCTCGATTTGTTGAGTGCAGAGGTTGGACGGTGAGTGTTGGAGAGCGATCGTTCCCTCTAAATTTGCCAGTGACCTCTACTGACGTTTGTTAAATAGGTTGCTTAAATGGATTAGCCAGAGATTTTCAGCAGAAGCAAAACTAAAGAACTCATGAGCGATGAATCTGGAGTTTCACTCAGCAAGCCTGTTCCGGCGTTAAAGAAATCGATTAAGGTCAATTTCAAAGATTTCTCAAAAGCACTGGGTAAGGCAGGCGTAGATATTGCCTTTGGTAAGTGGGATAGTCTTGCAGGAGATGGGGTTGACGCTCTGGCAGCTCTGGGTTTAGCCGCAAATGCAGGAGAGGTTGCGTGGCTACTGGTTTACCGCTCTCTGCTTCAGGCCATGAAGACCCTTATTGACGAGAAAACAGAACTGGAGCCGGAGAAATTTAATGCCAAAGCCTTGCAGACAAATATTAATGAGGCTTTAGAAACCAGCAGTTTAACCATCAATAAGAAGTTTTTTGAGCATCCTGATAAGGACTCTGTTGTTGAGGCTGTGAAACCTGCCTTTGTGAAGTGGCTCAAGGAATGTAGATTGAGCGAGGCGGATGCTCAGGCAATTAGCGATCGATTGCCTATTTACTTTGCGGCAGCCCTGCATGAGGAGTGGGGCAGTCATGCGAAAGACTATGCAGTACTGAAAGAAAAACTGGATACTCCCTTTACGCAAACCAACGAGCGCGTTCAGGCATGGCTGCGGTATGGCACTTGGCTCCAAAAGCAGGTGGAAGAGCCGATGTTTTTGGAAGCGTTCAGTCTAAAGCGGGTATATGTGCCGCTAAGGGCGTATTACAACCGCAAAGTTGAGGGGCAAAAAGCTGAAGCGCTAGAAGCAAGACTTGCAGGCGATAGGCAAGCTGAGCGAGTGGTTGTTGACCTAGAGAAAGAATTAGAAATCTGGCTTAATAAAGCAGTACGAACGGATGCGATTCGCTTGATTAGTGGCGGTCCTGGTAGCGGCAAGTCGTCCTTTGCCAAGATGTTTGCCGCAAAGATGGCAGCAAAAGGCACAATTCCAGTGCTCTTTATTCCCCTGCACCATTTTGAACTCTTAGACGATCTCATTGATGCGGTGGGCAAGTTTGTACAGATGGATGGCATCCTGCCGCACAACCCGCTTGCCTCCGACCAGAGGGAGCCTCGCTTGCTCATTATCTTTGATGGCTTGGATGAGTTAGCCATGCAAGGAAAGATTGCCGAAAAGACCGCGCAAGACTTCGTGCGAGAAGTGCAGCGCAAAGTGGAACGATTGAACCTGCGGGACACCTGCGTGCATGTGCTCATCAGTGGGCGAGAACTAGTGGTACAGGCAAACGAAACCGACTTTCGCAAGGATGGACAGATTTTGCACGTCCTGCCGTACTTTATGCCAGAGCATGAGCGGAAACATTACGTGGGTGCAAAAAAGCTACTGGAGCAAGACCAGCGGCAGCTTTGGTGGCAAAACTACGGGGCAGCAAGTGGCAGTGGCTATACTGGCTTGCCCATAGAGCTAGACCAGGGAAACCTGACTGAGATCACAGCTCAACCCCTGCTAAACTACCTGGTTGCCCTCAGTCTCAGACGGGGAAAGCTTAAATTCTCAGAAGCAACCAACCTAAATGCGGTCTATGCTGACCTGATCAAGGCTATTTATGAGCGAGGGTGGGCAGAACATCAACATGCTGCCATTCAGGGCATTGAGGAAAAAGATTTTGTTCGCATTCTAGAAGAAATTGCCCTTGCAGCTTGGCATGGGAAAGGTCGGACAACAACGGTGCAAGAGATTGAGCGCCATTGTGACAACAGCAATCTCAAAGATCTGTTGAGCCGTTTTCAAGGAGGCTTCCGGGACGACTCAAAAGCCAGTATCACGCGCCTATTAACTGCGTTCTATTTCCGCCAGAGTGGACATGATCATGCAGGTGATAAGACCTTTGAATTTACCCACAAGAGTTTTGGTGAGTACCTGGCTGCCAGACGCATTGTCCAGGAGGTGCAATATATCCACCGTAAACTTCAAGATCGCTACAACGACTCCTATGACAACTGGGATGAGCGCTCTGCCTTGTATCGTTGGGCAATCGTATGTGGTCCTTCGGCAATGGATGAGTATTTATTTAACTTTGTGTTAGATGAAATCTATCTTCAAAATCTGTCTGATGTCGCTAAGTGGCAGCAGACTCTTTGCCATTTGATTGGTTTCATGCTGCGGCACGGGATGCCCATGGAGGATGTAAAGTCAAGTCATGGATTTAAAGAGAAAAGCCAACAAGCAAGGAATGCAGAGGAAGCTTTGCTGGCTGTGTTAAATGCTTGTGCTCGTGTTACAGAAGAAAGGTCAACTGTCGATTGGGGAAATTCCAAAAATACTTTTGGCAAGTGGATATCGAAACTTCAAGGTCAAAGAACAGGACCATTTAATTCTTTAGCTCTATCCAAACTAAGCTTTTTAAATTTAGAACAATGCATTCTTTATGTGGGCGATTTTTGGGGAGCGAATCTTTATTTTGCAAATTTTGAAGAAGCCCAATTAGACATTATTGTATTATGCCAAGCCAATCTCCAAAACGCAAATTTTAGGAAAGCCTCTCTTTGGAGAGCTAATCTCTCAGAGGCAGATCTCTCGGATGCAGATCTTAGAGATACAGATTTAGTCGGAGTAGATTTTAGACACGCAACTTTAGCAAGGGCTGATTTTCGAGGTGCTTCATTGGCAATAGAAGCCTCTAATGAGAATAGTCATGGAATATGGAAAACGAATTTAGAAGGAGCGAACCTAGAAGGAGCAAACCTAGAAGGAGTGAATCTAGAAGGGGTGAACCTAGAAGGAGCAAATTTGAAGGGAACCATTCTTGAAGGTAAGTTACCAAATGGCTCGAATGAGGAAGCAAAGCCAGAGCGATCGTGAACGGTAAGTGGTCGATTTCAAAAAGAGATTGAAGCGTTGACTTTAAACCCGCAGGCGATCGATGTTCTGGCTGAGGGCTAGAAAAGGAGAGGGGCGATCGCTGAGGACAAAGGTATAAAATATATCGATTCAATGGAAGTGGAGATCAAATGAGTGAAACCATACACAGCACCGATGTCATTCAAAAATTGCGTCACCTGAAGCCCGAACTCGAACAACGCTATGGCGTAACTCGGATTGGGGTCTTTGGTTCTGTGGCACGCAATGAAGCTCATAACGACAGTGATATTGATATCGTGATCGAGATGGCACCCGATCTGTTAAAGCGGGCAAGCCTCAAAGCAGAACTAGAACTATTTTTTGACAAAGAAGTTGATGTCGTGCGCTATTGGCACGGCATGAATCATTTCTTAAAAACAAGAATCGATCGGGAAGCCGTTTATGTCTGATCGATCCCTACTTTTAGAATTATTTATTGAAATCGATGAGGCGATCAGAAGAATCGAGCGAAGATTTGCAGAGATTGGCTCACCTGAAGACTTTATTAGAGATGACAATGGACTCGATCGCCTGGATGGCATTAGTATGATGCTAATTTCGATTAGTGAAAATATCAGAAGAATCGAGAAAGTTGCTGGAACCGATTTCTTGAATCGCTATCCCGACATTCCCTGGTTGGGCATTAAAGGAATCAGAAATATCCTGGCTCACGATTACTTCAACATAGACGCTGAAGAAATATACAAGATCTGCGCCAGTGATTTAGAACCTTTAAAAGCAGTATTGGCAAGAATGCGTAGCGAAAATCTCTTTAAAACTTGAGCCATTAATCTTTAATAAGATTGCTGAAAAGCCGGAGAATAAACTATGACAAGCGCTAAAGAACAACTCATTCAAGAACTTGACCAGACCCCTGATTTCGTTGTGCAGGAGGTCTTAGACTTTCTGCTGTTCATCAAAGTTCGGTTGAAGCACAAGATCAAGGAAGACCAGACCGATAGTTCGCAACAATCCCCCAGCCTTCCATCCTTTCTCCAGTTTGTTGAAGCGATTAGCGCCCAAATTCCCAAAGAGGAATAGGCAAAGCTACTTACAGCGTGTTGCATAACTAATTGGTACAGTAACAGCAGTGAGCAAAGTAGTTTCGCAAGTCCCTACTCGAACAGAGGCTAACGCCCAGTTGTAATAGCTTTGTAATGGTTTCTACACTCTTCGGTACAAACCGCCGGATAAACGACTTCAACTGCCACCACAGGTGTTCAATCGGGTTGAACTCAGGTGAGTACGGCGATAAGTAAACAACCCTGGCTCCGACCGCTTCGATCATCTGCTCTATCCCTTCAACTTTATGGGCTTTGAGGTTATCCATCACCACCACTGCCCCCGGCCACAACTTCGGGACGAGACGTGCGGACACAAACTGTTTGAAGTCTTCTCCTGTCATCGATTTGCCCAACGTTTGCATCGCCAGGATGGCGGTTTGACTAATCGCCCCAACGACGGTGATCCGGCGACCGCGGTAGAAGGGTTTGAGGTCATACACTCGTTGTCCCTTACAACTTCTTCCCCTGGTCTGCTTAACCCTTGCAGCACTCCCATCTCGTCCAGGAAGACTAAATTTTCTGGCAGAACCGTACTGATCGTCCGCCAGTAGGCAACTCGTTGTGCTTGCTTATCCGCTGCTGCGGCTTGAGCACTGCGACAGGTTTTTTTTAACCGTTAACTGCTGTTTTTGCAAGAATCGGCACATCGTACTTTCACTCACACTCACCCCGGTTTTGTCTTGCCAATACTCGCAATACTCTGCCAATGTATAGTCCTGGTGTGTCTCAACCATCTCTGCGATGTTCTGTTCATAGCCTGCCAGTTGGCTTGCCTTACCGCCTGTTGCTGGAGCAGGCTTCAGTGTTCCTGTGGCTTGCTTGCGCTTGAGCAACGACTGAACCGTATTTTTGCTGACCTGAAATCTCTCTGCTACCTTCCGAATCGAAGTATTGCCTGTCTCATAGGTACTGATAATTTTTTCGCGTAGGTCGAGGGAGTAGGGCTTCATAGCTATCCAAGTGGAAGACTCTCTCTATTGTGCCAAACCGTCGTGCAAAACGCTGTAGTGATCTTTCTAAAAACATGGATCACTATTTGCATGGCTGACCGAAGGACGAGGAATGAAAACCGTCTTTGCTGATGCAGGTTACTGGATCGCCACTTTGAACAAGCGGGCTTCATGGCTCTCCTGCGATAATTGCCACTTCGTCCATCATCTGGGAATTCTATCAATCAGGGACATTGGTAGAGTTTTGTGAAATACGATCCAGACAAACACCACAGGCGATCAATTCGCCTACCAGGATATGACTACTCGTCTTCTGGTGCCTATTTCATCACCATCTGTACCCATCAACGTGCGTGTTTGTTTGGTGCTGTTGTCGATGGTGAGATGCAATTGAATGAATGTGGGCAGATTGTGCGATCGTATTGGTTAAAATTACCAAACCATCATTCGCATTTGCATTTAGATAAATTTGTTATCATGCCCAACCATGTGCATGGAATCTTGGTTTTGACCGATAACCCCGTAGGGGCGGGTTTTGATGTCAAAGCAACGAGTCATAGCAATCAATCTTTAGCTAAACCCGCCCCTACCAATGCATCGGCACACATGAAACGTCATGGGATTCCTGAAATCATTCGTGGATTCACAACGTTTTCTGCCCGTTGCATCAACCAACACCGAAAGATGATTGGTGTGCCCGTTTGGCCGCGCAATTATTATGAACACATTGTCCGCAACGACGAATCATTGCGACGCTTACGGCAGTACATTCACAATAATCCTCTGTCATGGCAGGAAGACCAGTTGCATCCGGCTGTGTCATCGAAATGGTAAGTCGATCGTTCCTAAAGCCATGTAATTTGTCAAAAGTTACTTGCTAAACGTCGCAACTTGCAGTACTTTTGTATCTCACAACTTAAAATTCTCATCGCTTGAAGCGTTCCCTGAAGGTGCTACCAACACCCTCAAGGAACTAACCCCCAAACTGCGGTAACAGTCTGGTGGGCTAGGGGCATTTTACTCCACTAGCCACCCCAGCTTTGCGTTGCAAACAGAAAGCGGGGTGGCTTCGGTTTTGGGAGCGTTGCTCAAAAAGTAGGGAATCGGGAGTAGGGAGTAGGGAGTAGGGGGAACTTCCACTCCCCATTCCCCACTCCCCACTCCCCCAAATCCTAGTGGAGTTCTACATTGCCATGACTTACAACTCAGCGCCCATTCAAATCAACCCCGATCCACGCTTTCTCACGATCGTCGTTATCGGCATTCCCGAACACATCGAAACATACATCCGCGAACAACATCTGCGCGGCTACGCCAAAACCTACGAGTGGAGCAAACCTCAACCTGCTCCGGATAATCCCGCTAAAGTCCTCGTCGCGCTGAACCGCATCATGGCTTAGGTCATGCGAAGGGGTTTCATACCAAAGCCATCGTTTGAGCCAAAGCCGTTTTGGTATGACCCCTTCAACTCAAAAAGGCATCCAAAGCCCACAATGGCAGCGTTGTTCAATGCTAAAAATGCGATCGCTACTGCCGATCTGCCCTGCAACTTAGCCGCCCTAGCCGCCAATCTCTCGCTGATTGCGCAAATTTCTGCCAAGGCGTTGATTCAACACCATACGCTGTATCCCTTCTACGCCCCCTTTTTGCCACAGGCGCGATCGCAGCAGATTCTGGAAGCGATGCATCCGAGGATGGTAGTGGCATTCATGGCAGAGTTGGTATTTGCGCCAGTCTGGTCACGCTTCCCCGCTATTTTCGGTTTTGCCCCAATGCATCCAGAACGACCAGAAAACCTATGGTGAGTTGTACTGGCATCGCCTTCACCAAGTACCAAGAGTCCTCGTTTGTCCTCACCACGCTGAAGCTTTGCAGGAAAGCATTGTTCCGATCCAGGCTTGAACCGACATGCTCATGGGCTTGCTGTATACTTCGGTGCTGGCTGGGTCTGCCTGGTGGCAGTGGCAGCGTTCAGTCTTAAGTGAGGTCAGAGCACTCAACACCTCCTCAACGTTGCTCTTTGCGTCAAATCGTGGGCTAGATGCGCTGATTGAAGCTCTCAGAAGTTGGCGACGCATGCATCAAGTCGCCTGAGTAGACCCGGATACTCGTGATCGATCGCAGTTAGCACTGCAACAGGAAATCTTAGGAGCCATTAAAATACACAAGCTCAGATCATGACTCCTTTTCAGGGAATATGGCTATCATCATTAGCTATCTACCGCTTTCGACCGCTGAAGCAGCCGTTAAACAGTTGTTTCAACCCTATGGCAACGTTCAAGTGAATTGGGTGCAACAAGCAGTTTGGGTGCAAATAGAAGGGGGCGATCGCCAAACCGAGTTACAGGCGATCGAGGCACTCCAGCAGACAAAATTGGATGGGCATTTGCTCCAATTCCAGTTGGTGGATGATACCGCTCCTGATATTGCCTTTCCCGTGAATGCCGATCTGCCCAGCGGTGGTTCCTCGTCGTCTGGTCGTTCATCCCGGTGAGGAGCAGTTCTACCCTTAAACGGGTTGATTCATACAGATTCATACAGTGCTTCAAAACGGCTGCTTGTACAGGAGGGAGAAGTCAAACCCCTGCTCTTGCAACGTTTTTTTGTCGCCTGAAACATCGGTTAAGGGAATGCCCCAACTGAAGCGAGCCAGGAGGCGATCGTCCCAATTGAATAACAATCCCAGACCCACTGAAGCCAGATTGTCCAGAGATGGACTTGCGACACTTCCCTGATTGAAGCCATGACCAAAATCCACAAAGGGTGTGAGTTGCAAAACAATCTTCGGATCGCGACGTTGAAAGAGAGGAATTCTCACTTCTGCAGACAGAAAGATGCCGCTGTCAGTTAACAACTGGTCTTGTCGATAGCCTCGGACGCTTTCTTGACCGCCGATCCCAAATTGTTCTAACGGCACCAACGGTTTGTTCGCTAGCTGAAGATCGCCTCGCAGCAATAGCAACGTATTTTCAGCCAATAACCGGACGTATTGTGCCTGCCCTCGCCAAACGAAAAAATTGCCTTGAGGTGTATCAGGGGTCGTCTCTAACGCATTCAGAGACCCTATCCCAAAACTAAATTGGGAACGCAACGCCAGTACTTCTTGACTGTTTTGGATTGTGTAATCTTGAAAAAACCGCAAGGCTGTTATGCGGGTAACGCCTTCCGCATCGGCTCCTGGAGATGGAAAGGGAATTTCGCCACCCAACAGCGTTGCGCCACTTTCACGATGACTGACCGTCAAGCCAAGCGCAAACTCTTGCGTGAGGGTTTGCAAAATGGGTTGGCGAACCGTTAGTTCAACATAGTTGGAATGAGAGTTGATATCGAGAATATCAAAGGGCTTCTCGATGACTTTGCTGAAAGAAAACCCGCCGCTTAGTGTAATCGTGCCGTTACGGGGATTGAAGGGAATGGTATAGCTGGTATCTAACCCATTACTGCCATCAGTGTTCGTGTAAGCGATAAACAGTCGATCGCCAAAGCCTAAGAAATCGTAATTGGTCAGTTGTAGTTGACGGCGAAAGCTACCAACGCTAGGTGTGCGTTCATTATCAAGTGTCAGTTGAGCTTCCCAGATCGGTGCTTCGGTGACGGTGACATCGATGAGACTTTCACCGGGCTGTGTGCCAGTAGAGAGCTCGGCGGAGATGTTTTTGATTAAGCGCTCGTCTTTTATTAATAACAGTTTGAGGGCATCAATCAAGCGATCGCGGTTGAGTGGTTTGGTGGCAGCCAATGCTAGACGACTGCGCACGTAAGCGGGGTTGAGACGACGAGTGCCCGTGACATTGATGCCTTCCACCCCACCTTCGCTGATTTGAATTTTAACTACTCCGTTTTCTAAATCTTGGGGCGGAATGTAGGCTCCAGAGGTAATATAGCCATCTTTAATATAAAGTGCAGTAATTTTGGATCGCAGCTCAAACAGTTCTGCCAATGAGATGGGTTTATTGATGTAATCTCTGGTGATTTCGTCAAAGGCTTTTTGTTCGTAAACTGTGCTGCCAACCACATCAAAGCGCTTGACAGTAATGGTAGCGGACGTATCTCCTGGGGGAACGGCATCAGGTGGAGTGGTTGGGCTACCCGGTGGAATGACCTGAACGGGTGGAGTAGTGGGTGGAGAGGGTGTGGGGAGGGGCGTCGGCGTTGGTGGGGTAGGAATGGGAATGACATCTTGCGATCGCGGGAGAGCAGGACTTCCGGGCTGTGGCAGAGCCTGAGCGGAAGCCGGAGCCTGAGCAGAATTGACTGTTTGAGCGCTTAACGGTTGAGGTAGAAGATTGCCAATTAAACCTGCCAAACTCAGGCAAAGCCAAGATACGGAAAGCTGATTCAACATAGGTAGATGCGCAAAGAACTGGACAGTAAAGTCTGGATCGTAAAATCGGAAGTCTGAGCGCAAGACTAATAGGGCTTATGCTCATCTCTGCATTTAGGAGAACGGCGTAACCATTAAATCTAAAACGTGGCGATCGCGCTGCGAATTTACCAGGCACTAAAGAAATATAATTGATTCTATCGATTTGTCATGTTTTTTCTGGACATGTACAACCGCTTTAGGATCTCGTTCTCATGCAAACCCGGCAGATACGAACCTTTAAGAAGATTTCAGGGATAATCCGATCGAGCGAAGCTTGGCAATTCTTAGCCTGTTGGCGAAGTCTACTCGTTCTGAAGTGTTGCCTATTGAATGAATTTGGAGCTTTTCGCACAGGATCGAACAGGCTTCTAGAGAGAGCTTGCTCACCGTCAGTGCAACTTTACTGGCGAATTCTTTGCCACCCGTAGACTGATAAATCACACCGAGAAAAAGCCAGGTTTCACTATCCACAGCTCTTTAGCCCTCTACTTAAGAGCTATACTGCATCAAAATATACAAGCATTGACTCTAAAGATAACGGTCGCGGCGCTGTACACACTCTCTGACTCAATGCCCACAAGCTCAAACTTTAAACGACCTGACGACAGCCATAAATCACCTATCTGAGTGATAGGCTACTGTCGTCTCTTTGAAGTAGAAAAATAACTATTACTTCTCATTCGATTTACTCGATCGCAGTAAGTAAATAGTGTTAGGCTAAATTCCAGGAGTTCCGTCGAAGTCTGGTTCACCATTTTTACTGCCTCTGTAAGTTGTCTTTGTAGGATGGGGCGGCTGGGGTTTTTGTATTGTGTCCGCGCTTTAAACGTGTAGCGATTTGCAGAGATCGTTGTGGAATTCAATCGCGTTTTTTCGTCTAAATTATCTTCCACCTGTTTCCCAGTAGGGTCGCGGTAATAGAAAGGTGCTCGCCAATTCTGGTAGCCCTCAGCCTCTTCCTCTATTTCTTGATGTAATTTTCGCTCGCATTAGGGGTGCATGATGGAAAGCTATGGCTTGCTTTTGGCGTTTCAGACGTATGAAGACGGTCTAGACTCGATCGCAGCCAACCTGGATGGGGCTGTCACCTCGAAGCACTTGGTTCCCCAAAGATCCCTCAGGCAGTTCAGTGTTTTGATGGCAGCGCTTTCGTTGCTGGAAGGTATGACGGGTAAGCCAGTAACGGCGTATAGTGCAACCGCAACGACTCGTACGGCTGAAACTCTGACGATCGCCACAGCAACGGGTGCCCAGACTGTAACGGCACCCATGGGGATGGCAACACCCACCGCTGCAAGCGTACCGGAGGCATTGCCGACCACACCACTGCCTGCGCCAACGGTGAACGTCCCGGCTATGCCTGAAGCACCGATGATTGCGCGCGATCGCGTGGTGCAGACGGTCAATGCGGCTTCGTCTACGGGGGCGGCGATCGATAACCAGTCATCAGCCGTCAGTGCTGAGCAGACTCGGACGGTCAAGGTTTCTCCCCCAGTCCCCTCTGCTCCCGCCGCTCCCCCATCCCCCTCTGCTCCAGTTTCGACCCATCGTTTCCCTCTCGAAACCACTCCCGCTGCTGCCCCTGCACCCCTGCTGCTGGCGCAGATTGTGCCGGACAATACGTTGCCTATGAACTCACAGGTGTCACCAGGAAATTGTGGTGCTGCCTGTACAGTAATTAATGGCGGCACGTTACGGGGAGCCAATCTATTCCACAGTTTTCGACAGTTTTCCATCCCTACGAGTGGAGAGGCGTATTTTAATAATGCGGCTCAGATTCAAAATATTTTGACGCGGGTGACGGGTGGGTCGTTGTCGAATATTGATGGGTTGATTCGGGCAAACGGGATCGCCAATTTGTATCTGGTAAACCCGAATGGGATCGTGTTTGGACCGAATGCCAGCCTGAATATTGGCGGATCATTTGTGGCGACGACGGCTGGTGGGTTGAAGTTGCCGGATGGGAGTGAGTATAGTGCGCTCAATCCACAGGCTCCACCGCTGTTGGCAGTGAATTTAGCACCAGGGGTGCAGTATAGCGCCAGACCACCGGGATCAAAAGTTAGCAATGCGGGGAATCTGGCAGTGCCAACGAGGCAAAGCATCACGCTGCTGGGTGGAACCACCACGAGTACGGGAACGCTGACGGCACCGGGAGGAACGGTGCAGGTGTTGGGGGATCAGGTGGCGCTACAAAAGAATGCACGTGTAGATGTCTCTAGCCCTACAGGTGGCGGAACAGTGCTGATTGGTGGGGATTACAAAGGGCAGGGAACGATTCCCAATTCCCAATCGACGGAAGTCGGACAAAATGTTGTCATCAAAGCTGATGCGTTGACAAACGGCAATGGCGGTAAGGTGATCCTCTGGTCAGATGGCAACACTCGCTTTGGTGGCACGATTACGGCTCAAGGTGGGATTCAAGGCGGTAACGGTGGGTTTGTGGAAACCTCTGGGAAATTGAACCTGACAGTTGGTGATACGGCAACGGTTAATACCTTTGCGGCCTTGGGGCAGACAGGAAATTGGCTGCTTGATCCTGCTAATTTGACAATTGTTGGTAATGGTACTGGAACAGGCACAATAAGCCCAGACGGAACCAACAGTCCAGCAGATAGCACCATTGATAACACGACGATCGGGACTGCTCTTCAAACAACTAATGTAATTTTGTCAGCGACTGATCTTATCCAAGCCAACAATGTTTTCGTGACTCCCAAGGTTCAGGGGGGGATAATTCAAACTTATAAAGGTACTGATGGTGAAACATACATATCCCCAGTTGATAGCCAATTTGATTTAACCTTGTCATCACCCACAATTACTTTCACTAACTCCACGATCGTGCAGAACGGAGGGGGTAATATCCTTATCAATACTGGTTCGCTGACGATGTCGAATGCCGCTATCTCTACCGGAGTGGAATCTGGCGCAATTGGATTAGCTGGAAGTATTTCTATTAATGCTCGCGATCAAGTCTTAATTAAAAATAACAGTACAATTTCTAGTACGGGAAATTTTGGACAGATCTTAATTGGTAGTGAATCATCCTACAACTCAAGTAAAGATGGCTCATTGTTATCAAAAATTACATCAAGTCCGATAGGTTCTTTTATACTGGACAACTCTAGAATCACAACTGATTCCAATAATTCTAATACTGCTGGAGGTATTTCTATTAATGCTCGCGATCAAGTCTTAATTAAAAATAACAGTACAATTTCTAGTACGGGAAATTTTGGACAGATCTTAATTGGTAGTGAATCATCCTACAACTCAAGTAAAGATGGCTCATTGTTATCAAAAATTACATCAAGTCCGATAGGTTCTTTTGTACTGGACAACTCTAGAATCACAACTGATTCCAATAATTCTAATACTGCTGGAAATATTTCTATTAATGCTCGCGATCAAGTCTTAATTAAAAATAACAGTACAATTTCTAGTACGGGAAATTTTGGACAGATCTTAATTGGTAGTGAATCATCCTATAACTCAAGTAAAGATGGCTCATTGTTATCAAAAATTACATCAAGTCCGATAGGTTCTTTTGTACTGGACAATTCTAGAATTACAACTGATTCCAATAATTCTAATACTGCTGGAAATATTTCTATTAATGCTCGCGATCAAGTCTTAATTAAAAATAACAGTACAATTTCTAGTACGGGAAATTTTGGACAGATCTTAATTGGTGGTGAATCATCCTACAACTCAAGTAAAGAAGGCTCATTGTTATCAAAAATTACATCAAGTCCGATAAGTTCTTTTGTACTGGACAACTCTAGAATTACAACGGATTTCAGTAATACTGATTCCAATAATAATGATGCTGCTGGAAATATTTCTATTAATGCTCGCGATCAAGTCTTAATTAAAAATAACAGTACAATTTCTAGTACGGGAAATTTTGGACAGATCTTAATTGGTAGTGAATCATCCTATAACTCAAGTAAAGATGGCTCATTGTTATCAAAAATTACATCAAGTCCGATAGGTTCTTTTGTACTGGACAACTCTAGAATTACAACTGATTCCAATAATTCTAATACTGCTGGAAATATTTCTATTAATGCTCGCGATCAAGTCTTAATTAAAAACAACAGTACAATTTCTAGTACGGGAAATTTTGGACAGATCTTAATTGGTGGTGAATCATCCTATAACTCAAATAAGAATACCTTTAATTTCACATCGAGTCCAGTAGGTTCATTTGTACTGGAGGGCTCTACAGTCAGTACAACAAATTTGGGTAATGGTGTTGCTGGAAATATCATTCTCGCTGCAGATAGTAGGATCCTAGCTACGAAAAGCACAATTTCTAGCGATGCCCGTGGTGCGAACACTATCAGTGCAGGGAGTATTAAAGTTAATGCTGAATCGCTTTTCTTAACGGATTCTGAAATTAGTGTCAATAGCGAGGGTACTGGCTCGGGTGGCAACATTAATATTATGGTCCCAAGTAGAATAACACTTGATCACTCTCGATTGACTGCTGAAACTACTAGTACAGCAGATGGCGGCAACATCACGATCGATCCCGACATTTTGCTGCTACGTCGCGATAGTGAAATCGCCACCAGTGCTGGAACCGCGGGAGCTGGCGGCAACGGCGGCAACATTACTATTACAGCGGGCTTTGTTGTGGGAGTGCTATCCGGGAACAGCGATATTGTAGCGAATGCCTTCACTGGCAGTGGTGGGCGTATCACCATTAACGCCAACAGTATTTTCGGTTTTCTTCCGGCTCCACAGGGCATCTTAGATACTCGCTTTAGCGACATCGCTGCCAGTTCACAATTTGGTTTCAGTGGCACAATCATTCTCAATACCTTAAATGTTGACCCCAGTCAGGGGCTTGGAGAACTCAATCTGATTCCTGTTGACTCGTCCAACCTGGTCGCGAAGAGTTGCGCCACTGGCCAACGCCAAGCCTTGAATGAAAATAGATTTACAGAGACGGGGCGTAGTGGCATCCCTGTCAGCCCAGAAGACGTGTTTCGCAACGCCAGCGTCCTCACCGAGTTGGGCACTCCCGCCACCACTGAAGTTTCTACCAGTCGATCCAATATTCCTGCTGCTACCAGTTCATCACCGCGCGCGATCGTCGAAGCTCAGGGATTAGTCATTGACCCTAATGGCAAAGCCCATCTGGTTGCCCAGGCATCCAATGGAACCCCAACTCCCCTTCAGCAACCCCGCATCACCTGCCCAAATGATGCTAACCTCCTGCGCCCCTAACCGAAAGCCATCATGCATCTACCGCTTTTACGGCAGTTCAAACGCCTCCTGCCCTTTCTCGCTTTGGGTGCCGGGACAATGCTGTTGATCCTGGGTTTGAGTCTCAACGCCAGCACCGCTCAACTGCTTCCCGTGGGTCAAGATCCACCCGCCTTCGGCACTTCCCTTGAGCCCCCTAAATCCCCCAATGCTGGGGGACTTGGTTCGATTCGGTTCCCCCAACATTGGATGTTAGGGGGCTCAAACGACTTAAACGCAGCCAACTTCGAATTGCGTGCAGACAATAGCCTTGAAAAAGGCAGTAGAGGGGATCTCATTGCCCAAACCAGCCAACCCATCAGTCCCACCCTTAATCTGGTGCAGCAGGGCAAAGCCGCTTACCAAAACGGGCAGCTCAAGCAGGCAGTCACCGTCTGGAAGCAAGCAGCCGATGCCTTCGCTGGTCAGGACGATCGCTTGCACGAGGCTATGACGCTGAGCTACCTGGCGCAAGCGTACCAACAATTGGGTGAGTGGGATAAAGCCAACACCGCGATCGCGCAGAGTTTGCAATTATTGAAACAAGCCAATCAGGGAGCGGGCGATCGGCTGCGCATTCTGGCAGAAGCGCAAACCATTCAGGGTAGTCTGCAACTCGACCAGGGGCAGCCATCCGAAGCCTATGCGAGCTGGCAGCAAGCCGTTAACGCCTTTCAGCAGGCAGGCAATCAGGCGGGTGTTATCCGTAGCCAGCTTAATCAATCTCAGGCATTGATTGAACTGGGTCTTTACAAGCGAGCTAATAAGCTGCTGGCGTCTCTCTACGAAAAGCTGCCATCCGAAGAGTCCCTGCAACTTGGCATTCTGCTCAACTACGGTGAAACGTTGAGATTAATCGGGCAGTTGCAGAGAAGTGAGCTGGCGCAACCCCCCATTCCAGCCTCCGTCGTTCTTTTAGAGCAAGGGTTAAAGCTGGCGCAAAAATTGAAGTCTCCTGTTGATATCACCAAAGCGCAGATTAGCTTGGGCAACACTTACCGCGCCATTTATCAACAGCAAAACCGCCTGCAAGCCAATCCCTGTCCCGATCCAAAGGTGCTTGCTTACCGTCAAAAGGCATTGCAATCGTACCAAGCAGCGATCGAGGGCACGACTGCCCCAACGAGTAAAATTCAGGCGTTGCTCAATCAACAAAGTTTGCTGTTAGCGCCTCAAGGCGATACCGACACCATCAGTACAGAACAAGCGAACCACGCTGAAAAAGTGGCCGCGATCGCCACACAAATTCAAGCACAGCTCGATCGCTTGCCACTCAATCGCCCTGCGCTTTATGCCCGCATTCAACTAGCGTACAATTTGCTGAAGCTCGATCAAACGCCATCAAGGCTTAAAGATGTTGAACCGCAAGGCAGTGAAGCCAGCAATCAAGCAATTCAACTGCTAAAAGCAGCGGCTAAAGATGCCGAAACGTTGGGCGATCAATCGGCGCAATCTTATGCGTTGGGCTACCTGGGGCAAGCGTATGCACAGCAGCAGCAGGGCAATGAAGCGCTCGAATCTACCACCCAAGCATTGACATTGAAAGCGCTCAATATTGCTAAAACAATTAACGCGCCCGAAATTGCATACCGTTGGTTTTGGCAATTAGGACGGATCGATCGAGCCAAGAACCCAGAACGAGCTATCCGAGAATATCGGGCTGCCTACACAACGCTCAAAGACTTTCGCAGCAACTTACCTGCTGAAAATCCCGACTTGCAATTCTCGTTTCAAGCACAGCCAGTAGAACCTGCCTATCGAGAATTTGTCGATTTATTGCTGCAAGCTCAAGGTGATGGGACCAAACAACTTCAAGAGAGGGCCCAGGGAGAAGGAACCCATCTGGAAGAAGCTCGCAACGTCATGCGGGACATTCAAGTGACCGCCTTACAAAATTTTCTGCAGAAACCCTGTGAAGAAGCAGACCTGAAGCTGCTTGATAAAATTGTCGATACGTCTAATGCCGCTGCCACACTGTTTCCCATCATTTTGCCCGATCGGATTGAAGTAATCGCCCGCTTACCCAATCAACCCCTGTTCCATTACCGTACGGTGATTCCAGATACCGTGGTGAAGCAGGCAATCAATCAATTCCAACTTGATTTGCAAGAGTCTTACACCTTTGACGCCGTTAAAGCTGAAGGAAAGCAATTATATCAATGGCTCATTCAGCCAATCCGCGATCAGTTGAATCCTGCTCAAATTAAGACGATCGTCTTTGTATTGGACGGCCCTCTCCGAAATATTCCCATGGCAGCCCTCTATGATGGGGAGCATTATCTTATTGAGAGCTATGCGGTTTCTGTGTCTTTGGGATTGGATTTGAGTAGTCCACAGCCACTTCACAATGAACACTTAAATGTACTGGCTGCGAGCCTTGCCAATCCACCCGAACAAACAGATGAAAAGGTCAAACTTGCCAAATTGACCTATGTCAACGCGGAGTTAGATGCCATCCAAAAAACAGTGGGCGGTACAACGACTATGCGTGATGAAAAATTTACGCTGAATGCATTTAACAACCGACTCAGTAATGCGCCCTTTGAAATTGTTCATCTGGCAACCCACGGGCAGTTCAGCTCTAACCCAGACGAGACGTTCGTTCTAACAATGCCCACGCGCCTACCGAATGGCAAACGTTTCGATGGCAAAGTTCGTTTGAAAGATTTTGATGCGCTCTTTCGCACCCGTGTACTCAACCGAGCCGATGCCATTCAACTGCTGATCTTGAGTGCGTGCGAAACCGCATCGGGTGACACGCGAGCCACCCTGGGCATCGCCGGAGCCGCTGTCAACGCTGGAGCACGGAGCGCGATCGCCTCCCTATGGAGTCTGGATGATCAGTCCAGCCAGGTGTTTATGGAAACGTTCTATCAAGCCATTACCCAACCCAAAGTCAGCCGTGCTGAAGCGCTCCAAAAAGCGCAGCTTGCTCTGTTGCAGCAAGAGGCTTACGCGCATCCACGCTACTGGGCACCCTTCTTGCTGGTTGGCAACTGGCTTTAAGGCTCTCTCGTTTTGCCTCTCATCGACCTGTTTGGAGTATGCGGATGTCTGCAGAACAGCTCTATTTCAATGGCATCAATGGTGCAACGGGTAAACCGCTCCTACCGCCACTAACGCCTGAGCAAATTGCTCAAATTGCTCAAGGTGAAACGTTTGACCCCGCTCACCTGAGTGAACTCCAACGTAAAGACCGCCATGGGAAAGGGTTAGAACCCGACTTTGCGCCGATCGAAGGGGTTGATCCCAAAAATTTGGCAGAAACTGGCTGGGGCGTGATCTTTGCCTATGATCCAGTCGCGCAAGGTCCCAATCCAACGCTTAAAGCTGCGTTAAAGGAACTGCTGGAGCATCGGCAAAAACAGGCCACTCAGAAAAACGAGCGCTACTACCAGGAATACATCTATCGCCCCGGTGAGTCAAAAAATCAGTTTTTAGCGCGGCATGGCGTGGGACCCGGGCCCGCCGATCCAGACAAAATGCCTTACTACCTGCTGATTGTGGGCGATCCAGAAGCGATTCCTTACCGCTTTCAATATCAGCTTGATGTGCAGTATGGAGTGGGACGCATTTGTTTCGACACGCCACTAGAATACGCTCAGTATGCACACAGCGTGGTTGCAGCGGAGTCGAGTGAGTTCTCCTTACCCCCTCGTGCTAGTTTTTTTGGCGTGTGCAACAACGACGATCGGGCCACTCAACTCAGTGCTAGTCAGTTAATTCAACCCCTCGCTCAATTGATTGCTCAGGACAAGCTCGATTGGGCGGTACAGTCGATCTTGCAAGCCGACGCCACCAAAGCCCGTTTGGAGCAATTATTAGGTGGTGACCAAACCCCCAGCTTGTTGTTCACTGCCAGCCATGGCCTGGGTTTTCCAAAGGGAGACAATCGCCAACGCCTGCATCAAGGAGCCTTACTGTGCCAGGATTGGCCCGGACCCCAGTGGCAACAGGCTGTTCCAGAAGACTTCTACTTCTCCGCTACGGATGTGGGCAACAACGCGCAGTTGCACGGATTAATCGCCTTCCATTTCGCCTGCTATGGCGCTGGCACACCTCAACTGGACGAGTTTGCTCATCGGAGTTACGGTACCGAACGAGCCGCGATCGCACCTCAGTCCTTTGTTGCCCGTCTACCTCAGCGACTCTTGAGCCATCCTAACGGCGGTGCTTTAGCAGTGATTGGGCATGTGGAACGAGCCTGGGGCTACTCATTCTCCTGGGCAGATATCCGAGGGTCAGACGCATCACGTCGGCAGTTGGCGGTCTTTCAGAGCACCTTGAAGCGGTTGATGGAAGGACATCCCGTAGGATCGGCGGTGGAATATTTCAACGAGCGCTATGCCGAACTGTCTTCCGACCTGAGTGCCGAGTTGGAAGACATTAAGTTTGGCAAAGATGCTGATGCCAAAAGTTTGGCGAGTCTGTGGACAGCCAACAACGATGCCCGCAGCTATGCCGTCATTGGCGATCCTGCCGTTCGGTTGATGGTAAGCAGCCATCCCATCAGCACTACTGCACGTCCAACTACCAAACCCATCGTTTTACCATCCATGTCTACTCCAGAACCCGCCATACCGATGCCTCAAGTGCCATTACCGCCACCGCCGCCGCCTGCTGCACAGGAGGCCGTAAGAGTGATTGAGAAAGTAACCATCACTGAGTCTGCTACACCTGATTACGGTTTGTTTGATGTCCCTGTCATCAAGCAGAGCCAGCAACGTCTGGTAGAGGCACTGCAAAAATTTTCTGATCAATTGAGTCAGTCGTTGCAGAAGGCGATCGATGAGACTGCCAGCCTACAGGTGTCAACCTACACCAGCGATGATCTGAGTGGAGCACAGTACAATCCATCGTCTAAACAATTTGAGGGCACAGCGAAACTCCAGGCGCTGACACGCGTAAACCTCAATGGCGATACCTTCGTCTGCTTGCAGGAGAAGGAGGGCATGCTGGATGAAACGCTGGGGAAGATCCATCAAGCCGCTGTCACCCAGGCGCAAACCCATCGCACCGAACTGCTTAAGCTCACGGTTTCCACTGCCACTGACCTGCTGAAAGTCTTCAAGGTGGTGTAATGGTGAGTGGAAGCCAACCAGCACCGATTTTTGAACTGTTTGACACCACACTGGCAGCTACGATGCCGGACGTCATGGGCTTGTGGACAACCCATTCCAGCACAGCAGACGCAGCCGTTGCGTTCACAGTTAATGCTAAAACGGATGTGGATGCCCCTTTGTGGCGCGCGAACTTTCCATCTGATCTCCATCACGCTAGATTCCATTTAACTAGAAGTGAAGGGGCACTCTTTCAATCGCAAAACGCGCTGTCTACCGCGATCGATCGGGTACATTTGTTCATTCACTCCCGCTGCTTTGAATCTGATGTCGCCTTCGATCTATCCCCCACTGGTGCAACGTTAGCACCACCAGAACAAGCACTGCTGGAATCTTTAAGAGCGCTGAAGACACCCGATGGAACAACCAGCTATGGCATCGGTGATACCTTTGCGGTCTACTCTCGACAGGCATTGGAGCAGTTTCAAGCCTTTGTGGAACGCTTGCTGCATGTTGTTGCTCATTATGCCTGGGTCGAAACCCAGATCAACGGCCGTACGTTGGCAAGAACGGTTGTTGGTTGGTCAGGCAATGTCGATAGCATCTGGCAGACTGGCTTAAATGCCACACAGGTCAGTTTGCATCAACGCACCATGGCGCTCGCGTTAGCGTCTAGAGACGCGCTATTGCAAACGTTTAGTCTGACCATGCAGACCGCACTCAAATTGTCTGTTCTGGTCAGTCTGCCGGGTGGGCTGATTTTGATGCTGCCAGTGGCATGGCAATTTATCGATCGCATCATGACGCAATCCAAAGCAGGTTTGACTCATGAACACGTTTGAGATTGCCATCCAGAGACGCTTTGAGAACGCATGGCCCGTTGTGGTTAAATTTCGCTCTGCGGATGGCTTCACGACCCATGCCGAAGGCGCGCTACAGCTTAGCTCCGGTGATATTAGCCGCTTAATCGAGCTACAGGACGATGCAGAAGGCTACGGCACCTTACTGGGCAAACGGCTCTTCCGTGATGAGGTGAGCTACGCTTTCATCAGGGCACGCAGTAAGTGTCCAGACTGTCTCAGGGTCTTACTCTCAATCGAAGTGGGTACCACCGATCGCCTGAAAACCCTACATTGGGAACGGCTGTGTGCACCGATTGAAGCTGGGGTCTGGAATCATTTAGCCCTTGACCAGCGGCTACCCTTTTCGCTTTATATTCCTACCAGCGTCGATCGCTCCTTTCTGCCGATCGGGCGACGAGACTTGCGTGCACTGGTATTGGTCGCATCACCTGAGGATGGAGGGCGATTCAAACTCGCCCCGTTCAATGTCAAGGCAACCGTAGACGGCGTACGATCGGCGCTGGGAGCCATTCCCTGTGATGTGCTAGCAAATGGCGTTGCAGGAGCGATCGGGCCGCCAACGCTTAACCAACTTTGCGAACAACTGACAGGCGCTCCAAAGCCCTACACCTTGTTGCATATCGTCTCTCACGGTGTGGTCATAAAAGATGGCGATACAGCTCTTTTTTGGGCCAACGCTGAGAATAAAGTTGAACCATTAGCTGGTGAAGCATTACTGAAGCGGCTGCGTCAGTTAGGTGGCAAGAACGGGCTACCGCATCTTACGTTTCTTTGCGCCTGCGAAAGCGCAGCACCAAAAGCAGAAGGTGCCTTGGGAGGCTTGGCACAGCGCCTGGTGCGAGAATTAGCCATGCCTGCTGTGGTTGCCATGACCCGGAAGGTAAGCATCAACATGGCTCTCTCGCTGGGTCAACGCTTTTATCAGCGCCTCAGAGAATCAGGCGCAGTCGATCTAGCCTTACAAGAAGCGGCCTCTGGTCTGGGTGACCATACTGACATTGTCGTACCAGCGTTGTTTAGCCGTTTAGGGGGACGACCATTATTTAGCGATCGACTGGAAGGTCGAGAGTTAACTCAAGCCGAAATTGACTTTGGTCTTGAAGAATTTGCAACGCTCATGGTCGAACGAGCGCCCCATGCCGAAAAATTGAAAGAGAGTTTTCAGCAACAGGCTGCCGTCCTTGGAACACTCAGCGAAGTGGACTCTGCTACTGGTAAGGAACGAAAAAGACAGGCATTGAAGGAACTCAACTATCTTTGTGCACAGGTACTGGAAATTAACTTCGATGCTTTAGCAGCATTGGGTAAACAACCACCGCTCTACAAAGCTGAGTGCCCGTTTCCAGGTCTGCTCTCCTTTGCTGATACGGAATACCACAAGTTCTTCTTTGGTCGAGATGAGCTGATTCAAGAGTTACAAAAGGAGTTGGCAAAGGATAATTTCTTGGCTGTGCTAGGGCCATCCGGTAGTGGTAAATCATCCTTGGTCATCGCTGGATTGATACCGAAACTCCAGCAGCAACACCCAGGTCTAGTGTTAGCGTTGTTGACACCAGGTAGTAACCCGCTCCAACAGCTACAAACCAGTATTGCCAGCGTATTGAGTAAGAATGCTGCCTTTGTAGTGGATCAGTTTGAGGAATTGTTCACCCTCTGCACCGACGATAGTCAACGACATGCTTTTATTGATCAGTTATTGCATCTGGCTCAGCAACAAACGGTCATCCTCACCCTACGAACCGACTTTTTAGGTGTCTGCCAACTCTACCCCAAGTTAAGCAAGCGTATTGAAGCGCGCCTGAAGTTGATTGGTCCCATGGCAGCGGCAGAGTTGGGCAAAGCGATGAAAATGCAGGCAAACCAAGTGCTGCTGGAATTTGAAACAGGCTTGAGCAATGCCATTTTGGCTGAAGTTGAAGGTGAACCGGGAGCCATGCCGCTGTTGCAATACGCCTTACGGGAGCTATGGAATCGACGTCGAGGCCGCTGGTTGTGCTACGACGAATACCATGCCATCGGCGGTGTGCAGCAAGCGATCGCTACCACTGCCACCCAGTTTTACAACGCTCAATCAGCCGATGATCAAAAACACATTAGACACATCTTTGAGCAGCTCACTCGTGTTGATGAGGATTTTGATCAGAACGATCAGGAGAATCAGCCCAAAGATACTCGGCGGCGAGTTGAATTTAATCAACTCATCACTGCAACCAGCGACCTGAATCAAAGCAGAAATCTGGTGGCAAAATTAGCCAGTGCCCGCTTAGTCATCACCAATAGAGATAACGTCACCAATAGAGATGAAGTAGAGGTTGCCCATGAAGCATTGATCCTCTATTGGCCCTTATTGCAAAAATGGTTAACGGAGAGCCGACCTCGCCTCAAATTTCAGCAGCAACTACGACCCACCATTCAGCGCTGGCAGTCAACTCAAGATGATGGAGAGTTATTACGCGGTGGTTTGTTGCAAGCAGCAGGTGACTATCTCAGGGCTTTTCCCGATGCCTTCAGCCAAGCTGAAAAGGCATTTATTCACGCCAGTCAAGCCCTACCGCGTCGCAAGCCAACGTTTTTTACGTTACTAAAAATAAGCGTTGCCATTGCAGCCATTGTGTCGATCGTACGTATCTTTGGCATCATGCAGCCTTTAGAATTTGCTGTCTACGGCCAAATGGTGGGACATAAGCCAAATGAAGCACTGGATGACAGAATTTTGATTGTTGGCATTAATGAAAGTGACATTCAGAATAAGGTGACAGGAACAGGAGAAGGACAGGGCACGGTCAGAGATGCCGAACTTAATCAGCTGCTCAAGACGTTGCAGCAGCAGGACCCGAAGGTCATCGCTTTAGATTTAGTGCGTGATATTCAAGCCGCTCCAACAACGAAACTAGGTAATGAATTTAAAAAGGATAACTTTGTTGGCATATGCGCTGCTTTAGGCATGGACAAGCGTGGCAATACCATCCAGGGTGTGAAACCACCGTTTGAAATGCCCAAAGAGCAGGTGGAGAAACGGGTTGGTTTTAGTAATTTTAGTGAAGACTCTGCTACACCTGTCCGCCTTCAACCCTTAGCAACTACATCAATCGATTCGGTTTGTCCTACCCAGTATTCTTTTAGCTATGCAATTGCTCGTCTTTATCTACAGAAAAGTGGTCAGCAAGAAGTAAGTGAAACGGAAGAAGATTATATTCAGAGTTTGCGATGGAATCAGGTCTCTATACCCTCATTAACAGGCTTTGCTGGAGGCTATCAAGGCGATCCATCCAAAGATCCACTGTATAAAACATTGCTCAATTACCGTATCCACAAAGGTGACCCGCAAGAAGCGTTTCATGAAGTTAGCCTTCAAGACGTCCTGACTAACAAAGTTCCTAAAGAACAGATTGAAAACAAGATCGTCATAATCGGTATTGACAGTCAGTATAGTGCTCCAGATATTGTTTTTACACCCTTTGGCAATTTGGCAGGAGTGATCGTTCAGGCGCAAATGGTCAGCCAGATTGTTAGCGCGGTATTAGATAGTCGTCCGCTTATTTGGTGGTTGCCTCCCTGGTTGGATGTGCTGTGGATTGGGCTGTGGTCTACGATCGGCGGATTCATTATTTGGTACTCTCCACAACCCCTGCAATGGGTGATGGTTGCAGTTACGATCGCAAGCCTTATTTCCATCTGTTATGCAGTCTTTGCCCTTCAAAGTGGCTGGTTACCCCTCGTTCCACCACTCTTCGCCTTCGTTGGCACAGCTGCAACCATAGCGTGGCTTACATTCAAACTTCGACAAGGAAATCCTAGAAACAATAAAACTAGAAACGCTAAAAAGCTCAGCTCAAGGACTAGGTTTAACCGCTTCAACCCCTCTCGCAAACCTTCTAGCTAATTGTTAATCACTATGATTCGTACTAAGTTAATTTCCTGGATCAGTGTCTTTGTTTTTACCTTTGCCTTTTTCTTCACTAGTTTCACAGCTTGGGTTCCCCCAGCCGAGGCGGGCTGCATCTTTATCTTCTTTTGTTCAAAGAGCAAAAGTAGTTTTGGGAGTAAAGGCGGAGTCAGACGGGGGCCTTGTGCGGAAGACTTTGATTTAGTTGCCCTTGCACCCGATCGCCAGCGCAAATCTGCCCTTGCACCTGAGCAACCGCTAGAAGCAACCGCAGAGGCATCAACGGTGGAGGGCTACCCAAGCTTCTGGTTCTATGTTCCCCATTACAAGCCTTCCACCATATCGGCAAAGTTTGTGCTGCTGGATGAAAACAATCATCTGGTTCGATCACCAATTTATACTCAGTTACCACAAACATCCTCTGAATTTCCGCAGTCTAAGACATCAGGTGTAATTGCAGAATTGACGCTTCCAAATGATGAAGAAGGCTTAGACGTTGGCAAGAAATATACTTGGTATTTCTCGCTCCTTTGCGACTTTCAAAAACCATCCAGAAACCCTGAGGTCACCGGGCAAATCCAACGAGTACTTCAAGGCCCACTACCCAGGCTCCCAGAACCAGCCTACGTTGTTCATAACAATACATACATAGGTCAAGAAAATATTGAAAGTGTTGTCTTTTACGATACTGTCACTCAGTTGGCTAAGAGACAAGGTACATATCCATCTGACTGGCATACTCTATTGAGCAAAGCAGGAATCCCCAGTGCCGCTGGAACAGTCAAGATAGTTAAATTGCAGCCACTCGACAAACCGCCAGCAGTGTGTGGTTCCTCAAGCAACTCTACAGCGTAAATTACCATTCGTTGTCTATAGCGATCCTATCTGGATTGTGAGAAGGATTGCCTTTTGGTTTCCTTTCAAGCTTTAGTAGCTGATGGTAAAGCCACTTGCACTTTTGGCTCAAATGCTTTTATCTGGTGCCAAAAAGTGATGCTGACAATGCTCTGCCCGTTGCTGCCAAGCGGTTCTCATGGTTTTAGGTAGCACACCAACCAGGCAACCCATCAAATCTGATTGAATGAGTTGGGCATTCTCTTCACCAACCCATTCACACAGTTGTTGAATGATGGCGATCGCACGGCAACGCGAATCTTGAAAGCGAGCAATAGACTTGTCGGGGAGTAAGCGAAAATAGAGGACAGTAACAGGTTAAGACGATGCTGGACATTCAACGTGTGTTGAAGCAAGACCGCTTGCTGCGGGCTATGACTGGTTTGAGCCGGAAAGCGTTTGAGGCGCTGCTCGAGACTTTCAGTCGCCTGTATGAAGCAGCCCGTCAGCTGGTTTTGAGCCAAGCCCGCGAAGGCAAACTGCATGACAAACGGTTTCATGATGAAGATGACATCGCTGGGCATGTGCCAGACGCAATTCCCATTAAAGTGGCTTGAGGCTTTTTAGGTTTGCAAAAAGAGTATGACAACATCCATCTACCCCACAAAAAGCCGAGAGGAGGAGCGTTGAGTGACCGGCAAAAGCAAGAAAATCGCACCTTAAGTCAATCACGAGTCATTTGGGAAAACGCCTTTGCTGGAGTCAAGCGTTATAACGCCGTCAGTGTGATTTACCGCAATTGAATCAAGGACTTTGATGACCACTTAATGCTAAGAGGCTGTTTGAAAAGTCGTCTAGACCGTAAAAAAGCTCACACGGTAGGCTGTCAGTAGTGAAGTCCAGCCCCGTGAGAGCGATGGTTAAATTCTACTCAAGCAACCTGACCCGCGCCCAATTTGACTTAATCCAACCGCTGCTGCCGCCTGCCAAACCCGGTGGTCGCCCGCGCAGTACCAATCTGTGGGCAGTGCTGAACGCCATTTTTTACGTGGTCACGCAGGGCTGTAAATGGCGAGACATTCCTGGCGACTTTCCCGCGTGGCAAACGGTGTACACCTACTTCCGCAACTGGCGCAAGGATGGCACCTGGCAAGCGCTCCATGAGCGGTTACGAGCGTGGACACGGGTCGCGACTGGACGCCCCGAAAGTCCTTCCGAGGTGATTCTCGATAGTCAAACGGTACCCACGGTGGCGATGGTGCAACAGGCCGTGGGGTTTGACTGCTTCAAAGCCACCAAAGGGCGTAAACGGCATACCGTCGTGGATACACTGGGTTTAGTGATGGTTGTATTGGTGACCGCAGCGAGTCTACCGGAACGCGAGGGCGGCAAACGGGTGCTGCAACGACTGTCTGAGCTGGGTGCGAAAGTCTGTCGCCTCTACCTCGTCTGGGTCGATGGTGGCTATAGTGGTCAACCCTTTGTGCAATGGGTGATGGATCGCTTCCGCTGGGTCATTTACCCCGTGCTGCGCCCTGAACAGACTCAAGGCTTTGTGCTCCTGAAAAAGCGTTGGATTGTCGAACGGACGTTTGGCTGGTGGCAATGGTATCGGCGGCTCAATTGTGATTATGAACTACTTCCAGAAACCGCTGAAACCATGATTTATCTCGCGATGATCCGACTCATGGTGCGACGGTTGGCGTAATTTGTCACACCCCTCCCCCTTTTCAAACAGCCTCTAACTGCTGCAGGGTTATGGAACTTTTACTTGATGGCGGCTTGAGCAGTGCCCGATGGAAAAATAACCTTGCTTCACTCGGCTTTTATTTCCCGACAACTCTATGCACAATCACTAAGCGGTTGCGTCCGTGGCGTTGGAGCCGAACGGTTTTGGTCAAGGCACAGCACGCCTTCACCACTCCATTGCGACAGCGCACCTACAGATGGCGACAGCGCTCTGGAGGTTCAGCCCTTCATTGAGCGGCGACGCTATCAACTCCGCTGCCATTGCCCATGCCAAAGCTTCAAGCGAGAACTCTCAATCTCGCTGACCCAATGCTTGCCACTGGCTTCAATCAACTGCGTCAATTCCAGGGTCAACACACCGTTGTCAAAGGCATAAGCGGCTTTTGGGAACTGCCGTTCTGTCTCAATTTGCCGCACGACATCTACTACTATCTCGGTGCGTTTGCGATAGGCGAGTTGATGCTTCTGGTGCTGTAACAACGCCACTAGGCGTTGTCTGACTGGCTCCATCTCCTCATAGCTGAGTTGAGCCGTCATCTTCAGGTGGCCTCGCTCTGCTTCACTAAAGTCTGGCCTTTGTACCTCAACCGCAATCCCATCAATCCGCACAAGACTGGCAATCATGGCTGTGACTACGGTTTGAAAGCGGCTCATGCCGTGATGGACATCGTCATAGGAGCGTTTCACGCCGTCGATCTCAAAGCCGTCTTCATGATGTGATAGCGTCCAGTCCAAACTGATGCTTGCTCGCCCGCCGTCCTGGTGTTGCTTGCCCACGATGGCGCGTTCGCGTCTTTGGAGAATCGTCTGGGGCACTCCAACCAAGGGAACCATCAAATGCTCCGGTTTGCGGTAGGAACACCTCTCTATTTTCCTCTATTTGTAACTTGCCAAGTCCTGTTTTTATGCTTTCAAATCCGGCTCTTGATATCAGTCGCTTCCCACAAGAACCAGCAGGTAAGCTATCTGACGAATCAATGGGCTTGGTTGAGTCCGCCGTTCGGTACTGTCTGGGACTATAGAGATGCTGAAAGTTGCGGATCGGGGAGGGTAGCTGGCTGTGTAGAAGTCGATCGCACTGCTTCGATCGCCCACAACGTTGCTTCTGGTGTCGCTGGGGACGCAAGAAAGACAGCATCGGCTGAGCCAAAAGCGGCAACCGCTTCTCGGAGGGCTTCTCGTACGGACATGGCTAGCATGAAGGGCGGTTCGCCGACTGCCTTGCTGCCGTAGATCACGCCATCTTGCGCGGCTCGTTCCAGCAGATGGACGTTGAAGTGTTCGGGAATTTCACTAATGGTGGGAATTTTATAGGTGCTGGGTGCATCGCTGCGGAGCCGTCCCTGAGCATCCCAGACCAGTTCTTCCATCGTGAGCCAGCCCATGCCCTGCACAAACGCGCCTTCAATTTGCCCGCGATCGACCAGGGGATTCAACGATTCGCCTACATCATGCACCACATCTACCTGACGCAGCTTAAAGGTGCCGGTGAAGCCATCGACCTCAACTTCGCTGACCGCTGCACCGTAGGCAAAGTAGTAGAACGGTCTACCTTTACTGGTCACTTCGTCCCAGTAGATGTGCGGTGTGCGGTAATAGCCTGTGGCAGAGAGGCTGATGCGATCGTCGTACGCCTGTCTCACCACATCCAAAAACGGGATACGGACTTTGGGATAGGTTTTGCAAAAAATCCAGTCGTCTTCAAAGACCAGATCTTCGGCTGCGTCCAGGTTTAACTTTCGGGCTGCAACAGCAGACAGACGCGCTTTGATCGTTTCACAGGCATCTTTCACGGCCTGTCCGTTTAAGTCAGATCCGCTAGAAGCAGCCGTTGCAGAGGTGTTGGGCACTTTATCAGTGCTGGTGGGCATCAGACGAAAGCGATCGACACTCACGCCCAGAGCGCTGGCTGCCACTTGCAACATTTTGGTGTGGAGTCCCTGCCCCATTTCGGTGCCGCCATGATTCAGCTGAATGCTGCCGTCGGTGTAAATGAGCAGGAGTGCGCCTGCCTGGTTGTAATGGGTTTTGTTGAACGAGATGCCGAATTTGACGGGCGTAATGGCTAAACCGCGTTTGGTGTGGGAGTGGCTGCGGTTGAAGTCAGCGATCGCTGCCTGCCGTTCGGCAAAGTTGGCGTTGGTCTTGGCTTCCTGCCAGACGCGATCGAGGCGATTGTCGTAGATTTCTTGCCCGTAGTGAGTGGTGTTTGTATCGCCTGTGCCGTGGTAGAAGTTGCGTTCGCGCACCTCATCAGGTGGCAGGTTGAGGGCACGCGCGATGCGATCGACCACCTCCTCAATGACAATCATGCCTTGCGGTCCGCCAAAGCCCCGGAAGGCAGTGTTTGAGACCTTGTTGGTTTTGGCGATGAGTCCCGTGACTTTGATGTGAGGAATGTAGTAGGCGTTGTCTACATGCAGCATGGCGCGGAGTAGCACCGGGGGCGAGAGATCCAGACTCCAGCCACCATCGGCATAGAGCGACACATCCAGTGCCGTGATCTTGCCTTCGGTTGTAAAGCCGACCTTGTATTGTCCTAAAAAGCCGTGCCGCTTGCCTGTCAGGGTCATATCGTGGCTGCGCTTCAGCTTCACACGGACGGGACGACCTGTTTTATGAGCGGCGATCGCGGCGACGGACGCGTAAGGGTTTGCCTGAGATTCTTTACCGCCAAAGCCGCCGCCCATCCGTAAACACGTGACGACCACTTGATTGCTGGAAATGCCCAACACCCGCGCGACGACCACCTGCGTTTCTGCGGGATGCTGGGTCGAAGCGTAAACTTGATAGTGCCCCTCGCCATCGGGAATCACCCAACTCGCCTGGGTTTCCAGATAAAAGTGATCTTGCCCGTTCATTTCAATCTCGCCTTCGAGACAGCGATCGGCGTCACTCATTGCCACCGTCGCGTCACCCTGACGCATCACTTGCGGTTGGTTGTGAAAGCTTTCGGCGGCGATCGCGGCTTTAATGCTCAGCAACGGTTCCAACGGTTCATAGGTGATAACAACCTTTTCGGCTCCCAGTCGAACGGCTTCTTCTGTTTCACCGACGACCCACACGATCGCCTGTCCGTAGTAGCTGACGGCTTCTGTAGGAAACAGCACTTCATCCTGCACAATCACGCCCGTGTCGTTTTTGCCGGGAACATCGTCAGCCGTCAGCACAGTCACAACCCCTTCTACAGTCGCTGCGCCAGAAACGTCGATGCTCGTAATCGTCGCCTTGGCATAGGGAGCTACAACCGGATAAACCGACAGCATCCCCGCAGGCTGGCGCTGATCGTCTGTATACACGGCTTTGCCACTCACGTGATAGACAGCGCTTTCATGTTTCGAGGGTTTGCCTACTGCGTTCATTGTGTCACCTCCACTAATTCACCGTTGACGTTGCTAAAATCCACAAAAAACTTTTCAAAGAGATTGGCAATCAGCAGCTTGCGATAGTCGGCGCTGCCTCGCAGATCGGTCAGCGGAGTGAAGGCGGCTTTGAGCGTGGGCTTGATGTTCTGGATGGTTGCCATAGACCAGGGTTGCCCAATGAGCATGGTTTCGACCGCGATCGCCCGGACTGGCGTTGCTGCCACACCACCGTAAGCCAGACGCGCATGAACAATGCGATCGCTGGCATCGAGATCGATCGTGAAGGCTGCTGCCACAATGCTAATGTCATCCGTGCCTCGTTTGCCAATTTTGTACGACTGGCTGAGACGACGCACAGCACCAGGAGTTATGGTTTTGGGAATCGTCACCGAGACAATGACTTCTCCCGGTTTGAGGTCGGTCTGACGGTAGCCTTTGAAAAAGTCTGCAAGCGGTACAGTGCGAGTTCCGGTGAGGCTGGCGATCGTCAGCGCCGCATCGAGAGACAGGAGAACGGGAGGGAGATCGCCGATCGGCGAAGCCGTGCCCAAGTTGCCGCCGATCGTGGCGCGATTACGTACCTGTCGTGCAGCGAACCAGTGCAGCATTTCATCCAGGCTGGGAAAGATGCCGTGCAGATTCGCTTCGATGTGGCTTAGCGGCACAGCAGCACCAATCACAACGGCCTCTGAAGTTTGCTCAACCTGCTTGAGTTCTGCCACCGCTTCCAGCGAAATCATCACAGGGAAGTGTTGGCGACGATGGGTCAGTTCCAATCCCAAATCGGTAGCACCCGCAACTAAGGTGGCATCGGGATGCTGCTGGAGTAGCGTCAAGACTTCGCTTAACTGCGTGGGTCGATAGAAGTGTTGGTCGTTGCCGCTGTAGTCCACTGGGGTCAAAGCCGCCGATACCTGGTGCAGATGGGTTGCAAAAGCGTCATCTGGTGAGGTGCCATTCACCAATTCAGCCGCGCGACGAATAGAGAGATAGCCTGTACAGCGGCAAAGGTTGCCTTCTAGGGAGAAGTCATCGACGGCGCGATCGTAATACGCAGTGAACAAACTCATAATGAAGCCGGGTGTGCAGTAGCCACATTGAGACCCCATCGTTTCGACCATTGCCGTTTGGACGGGATGCAGTGCGCCGTTTGCGACCCCTTCAACGGTGATGATTTCTCGTTCCGCTACGGATGCCAGGGGAATCAAGCAACTGTTCATTGCCTGGTAATGGGGTCTGCCATCAGCACCTTCCGCGACGATCGCCACCGTACACGCGCCGCAATCGCCATCCCCACAGCCTTCTTTCGTTCCCACTCGTCCGCTGTCTCGCAGGTATTCCAGCAAGGTCATGGTAGGGGACACGTTTTTAAGTTGAACGGGCGCACCGTTAATGGTCAACGTTAGAGTCACATCTGACATGAGCGTTCTGCATTTGGGTTGATTTCAATTGTCTCTCTTCCACTACTGTGTCAGTTGTTTGTGTACGTGATTGTTAACTGAGAGACTTTTAAACATTTGAAATCACGGTGCAAATGACCGCAAAGGCACAGAGAACGCAAAGAGATTCAGTTACCTCTGCGTCTCGGCGGTAGATTAGGCGATATACCACTAAAATTAAAGTGCAATGCTGAGTCCTGTCGCCTTGACCACTCATCCTCTTCAAAGCTGATTATGCTGGAAGAGATGGGAAAGGGGATACGCATGACTGAACCGCTACAAGATAAAGACCTTCAAACGCAAAAAACACAAACGCAAAACCGACCGACAATTTCACCCTCAACCACTACTACTACGATTGCCGTGATTGGCGATGTCCACGATCGCTGGGATGCCGATGACGCGATCGCGCTGAAGCATTTAGGTGTCGACCTGGTGCTGCTGGTCGGCGATTTTGGCAACGAATCGGTCGAAGTCGTCCGCGCGATCGCAGCACTCGATATTCCGAAAGCCGCCGTTTTGGGTAATCACGATGCCTGGTACAGCGCGACCGAATGGGGTATCCGCAAATGTCCCTACGATCGCACCCAAGAAGACCGGGTACAGCAACAGTTGGATTTACTGGGAGACGCCCACGTTGGCTACGGCAAACTTGATTTTCCAGCGTTTAATTTGACGGTTGTGGGTGCGCGTCCCTTTAGCTGGGGCGGGTCAGAGTGGAAGAACACGGACGCTTTCTACCGATCGCGCTACGGTATCACCAGCTTTGCCGAATCGACTGAACGCATTGTGCAAGCCGCCAGCAGTAGCGAATTCGACACTGTGATCTTTGTGGGGCACTGCGGCCCTAAAGGGCTGGGCGATCGGGCTGAAGATACCTGCGGCAGGGATTGGAGTCCCCCAGGCGGCGATCATGGCGATCCGGACTTTGCAGATGCGATCGAGGCAACCCGTCAGCTAGGCAAAACGGTTCCCCTGGTCGCGTTTGGGCACATGCACCACCAGTTGCGCCACACCAAACAGCAGCAGCGCGTCCCTCTCGTTGCTGCAAATGGCACCATCTACCTCAACGCCGCCAGCGTCCCCCGCATCGTGAAGACAGACACCAACTGTCACCGTAACTTCTCGCTGGTATCGCTGCAAAATGGCACTGTGACAAAGGCCTCCCTCGTTTGGCTAGATCAAGCCATGACGCTGGTTTCAGAGACAGTGCTTTATCAGGATGAAACGTTCTTTAGTAAGCCTTATCAAGAGCATGAAGCGATCGTGTAAGTCACTTCTTCCAAGCATGTAAGGCTTAGTTTAACAACACCACTCAAATACTGCTGGATTTAGCCAGACTTGCTATAGTATGGTGAGCAAACGTACCATTGAGCTTTAACTTGAGTTCTCGTGACTATGAGTGATGGTAACTCCCTCATCAATCTTGGAGATGTTTCAAAACCTGCGGTTGTATTGATTGAAAAAATATCCGATGCGATTGGAGGTCTTTTCAAGCCCTATCATATAAGACAAATTGCTCGCGCAGAAGCTGATGCTGACAAGATAAAAGCCATTGCTCAAATTGAGATAACTGAGTTACAACAGCGAGCTTTACAACGGTTTGTCTTTGAAGAAGCCAAGAAGCAAAACAATATTGAAGCTATAACAGCCAAAGCTTTACCATATCTCAACGAAGATGCCAATCCTAATGATGTTGAAGATGACTGGATTACCAATTTCTTTGATAAGAGTCGTTTGATATCAGATGAACACATGCAAGAACTTTGGGCAAAGTTGTTAGCTGGAGAGGCTAATTCTCCCGGGAGTTACTCAAAGCGTACAATTGACTTGCTAAGTTCACTTGATAAAGCAGATGCGTTACTTTTTAGCACCTTGTGTAGATTTTGCTTCTTTCTTGAAGAAGACATATCACCATTGATATATAGTCAAGACTATTTGATCTACACGAACTCCGGAATCAATTTTAGTACTTTAAACCATTTGGATGATATCGGCTTAATTAGTTTTAACTTTATGAGTGGATATGCTCTTTCGGAGCTTCCAAAACATATTAATGCCATTTACCATACAATCTTGTTAAGCATCGAATTTCCAGAAGTACAAGATAATCATTTGGACACAGGCAAGGTTATACTCACGAAAGCTGGCCAAGAACTTGCTCGAATTTGCGTTTCTGAGCCGATTTCAGATTTTCTCGATTATGTTTTAGGAATGTGGAGAGACAAAGGACTTGTTATTTCATCTCCGTATCCACAGAATCTTTCAATAAAGCAGGAGCATCAAGCTGAGGTGGTGTAACAAATAGAGAAGGCCACCAAGTCTTGAACATTGTTTACACTATTCGCGCTTTGACGATCGAAGATGAAGCGATCGTGTGGAAGATGTTGCAGTATGCAGCCCACGAACCCTCTCTGGAATCTGTTCAAAGTCAGCCGTATCTGGCTCGTTATGCCTTAGGGTGGGGTAGGCATGGTGATAGCGGGTGTGTCGCGACCAGAGATGCCATGGCGATCGGTGCGGCTTGGCTGCGTTTGTGGTCAGAGGACGACAAAGGGTTTGGCTACATCAGTGACGAGATTCCCGAATTGGCGATGGCGGTAGTACCGGATTATCGCGGACAAGGAATTGGTACGCAGCTACTGATGCAGGTCCTAGACGAGGCAAACGATCGCTTCCCAGCCGTGAGTCTCAATGTTCGGGCAGACAATGGCGTTATCAGGCTCTATGAACGAGCGGGTTTTATCAAAGTGTCGGGCAGTGAAATGAGTAATCGGACGGGTGGCGTGTCGTTTAATATGATACGTAAGTTTGGGTGAAATCGTTGTGGGCCAGCGTCTTTCGCTCCCCCGACTACAATCGATACTGAAAGATGGCCGCCCATCTTCTACAATGCGATCGCCCTCCATTACATCGCTCATGTTTAGCTTCTACCAACAGCTTGCCATCGCGCTTCAGCAGGGAGCTGTTGTGCTGGTAACGGTCGTTGATGCGAAAGGATCTGTGCCAAGAGAAGTAGGAGCAATGATGTTTCTTTGCGCGGATGGTAGTCTTGTTGGCACGATCGGGGGTGGCGCAGGCGAAGCTAGCGCGATCGCACAAGCCAAACAAGTGTTCGTCACGGGTGAAAAGAAATTAGTCACGATTGACCTCTCAGGCAATCCAGAGCAAATCAAACAAGGTATTTGTGGTGGCCTGATGCAGGTTTGGCTAGAACGCTGGCAAGGTAAAGGCGCGATCGCTCTTGCTAACGAAATGGTAACTCTGCTGCAAGCAGGACAATCCGGTTGCCTGGTCATCCCCTTCGTCCCCGATCAATTGCCCCACCTGACTACTCCCCACTCCCCACTCCCCACTCCCCACTACCCCTCCTTCACCCTACCCCTCCTCCCCCCGACCACCCTCCTCATCGTCGGTGCTGGTCATGTGGCTGTCCCGCTGGCTCAAATGGCGTATTTGCTTGATTTTCGTGTCGTTGTGCAGGACGATCGCCCAGAGTTTGCGAATCCCCTGCGCTTTCCCGATGCCACTATCCTGACGCAGCCGATTGATCAAGCCGTTGCAACACTGCATGATCTACCGCAGCTTTACGTTGCACTGGTCACGCGAGGCTATCAACACGATCTGGCAGCCCTGAAAGCGCTGTTACCCCGATCGCCCCACTACCTGGGCATGATTGGCAGCGAAAAGCGAGTTAGAACCGTTTTGCAGGCACTGCAGCAAGAAGGCGTTCCGGGTATGCAGCCCGCTTTCGTCGCGGCTCAGCTAGAAGCGATTTATGCGCCGATCGGGCTGGATCTGGGTGCCCTTACTCCCGCCGAAATTGCCGTCAGCATTTGCGCCGAGCTAATCAGCGTTCATCGTGGAGGCAGTGGGGAACCGCTTTCTAGACGATCGCGCTCCCTCTCTGCGCCTGCACGCCGTGAAGCCACGATCGCCAGACGGTATGAGCAGCAAGCCCAGCAGCAGTGAGCTGGGGGCTGTCATTAATTACGCCTGCACCTTACTTTTAGCAAGGGTTTCAGCCCCTAGCCTTGTGTGTTGGAACGGGCGCGACACTGCTGCTACCAAAGGTCTTGAAGCTGAATTGATGACGCGCCCTAGCCAAGACAGCACGACCAAAGCAAGGGACGACTCGGTGACCCTGCGCCTTTAGAATGTTTGCATTTTTCATCGGGTTGATACCCGCTATAGTAAGTTTGAGCTTCACAGCTTTCGTTTTCACAATCAACGAAATGTCGTCCGACCGAAGATCTAGCTTGAGTTGGGTTCTCCCCTGCGGGGTGTTTGAGCAACTGAGTAGCGCTCTACAACAAACGGCCCAGACAGGTGATCAAGCGGTCCTGGTGCTGACGGAAGCAATGCTGCCCTTTGGTTCTACAACGGCTGAACAGCCAAAGCGTTTTTGTGTCGTTATTTCGCCGTCCTTTAGCGGCTTGCTGCTAGCAGATCCAGTCCCCGACGAATTGCAGGACTGTCAAATTCAGCTAACGTTTGTGCCGGAGTCGATCGCGACGTTTTTGACCCATCTGAGCATCCAGCTTCAGGCTGATTCTGGGCTAGTCGATCGAGTGCATCAGGCGAGCCAACAACCACAGATCAACGATCCAGAGCTTCAAAGCGAGTTTACGCTGCGGCTGACCGACTTGCTACTGACTCATGCTGTGCCGCCTACAGAGATGATGTCAGAGGCATTACAGCAGCAGCAGTTGCTCGAACAGCGCGTGATCGAGCGGACACGAGAACTGCATGATGCGCTTCTAGCTGCCCAGGCGGCAAATCGCACCAAGGCTGAGTTCTTGGCGGCTATGAGCCACGAACTGCGAACGCCTCTTACCTGTGTTATCGGCATGGCTGACACGTTGCTGCGGGTCATGGCGATGAAGCCCGACACCTACCCGTTGCAACCGCAAAAACAGCAAGAATATCTCAAACTCATCAAACGCAGCGGCGAACATCTGCTAGAACTCATTACCGACATCCTGGAGGTGTCTCAGGTTGAAGCGGGCAAGGTTGTGCTGAATGTCCAACCCTTTTCGCTGTCTCAGATCGCTCGGCAAAGCTTGCAGATGCTACAAGAACAGGCGTCTGCTAAAGGCATTGAGTTAAATCTCAAGCCCCTCGAACATGATTCCTACAGACTCGGTAGCACTGACGTTGAGGCTGATCTTTTTATCGCCGATCCGCATCGAGTTAGCCAAATCCTCCTCAACCTACTTAGCAACGCCATCAAATTTACGCCAACGGGTGGGCGCGTTACGCTGCGGTTTGGCAGCAAACACGACATTGCCATCTTTCAGGTTGAAGATACAGGGATTGGTATTTCCGATAGCCAACGTCCATTGCTGTTCCAAAAATTTCAACAGCTCGATAGTTCCTTAACCCGCACCTATGAAGGCACAGGGTTGGGGCTTGCGTTGACGAAGCAACTGGTGGAACTGCACAACGGCAAGATTGAAGTTAACTCGACCGTTGGCGTGGGCTCAATTTTTACGGTATGGCTACCAGCGCAAGCGATCGCTCACTCTACAGGCAAACTTGACAGCACGATCCCCGCGATCGCGGCGGGGTTTCTGGAGAACGAGGCAATCAGCCGTACGCTTCCGATCGGAGAACGGGTCGTGCTGATTGAAGACCACGACGAAACGGCGCTGTTGATCTGTGACTTGCTCACCGCTGCCGACTGTCAAGTGGTGTGGATGGTGGATGGTGCGACAGCCATGAAGCAAATTGAGCTACTGCGCCCGCGCCTGATCATCGCCAATCTCCAACTCCCCGATCTGCGCGATGACGAAATCATCCATTTTCTGCGCGACCATCCAACGCTTCAAGGCACCAAAATCTTAGCGCTCACCGCAAAGGCTCTCCCCAAAAACCGGATGGCAAATGGAGTCGATGCCTACCTCACAAAGCCGATAGAGCCGTATCAGTTGTTAGATCAGGTGGCGGCATTGGTGGGAAGGGAGTAGTTTGAAGGCGGAAGGCAGAGGGCAGAAGGGAAGTAGAAGAGGCTAGAGAAGCCAGAGCTTTGCGTTGGATGATTCAGTTGCTAGGCTGCCGCACGAGTCCTACGACGGAATTACTGAACATCAAACGTAAGAGTTGGTTCACATTGTCGGGATAATTAATTAGTTGCGTTGATTATTAATCGCAGAGTTTGCCATCTCAATAATCTCTTCACGCCGACTCATGATTAGCGCAACTGTATAGCGATAGTCACCTTGATCCCAAACGATTTGAGCAAAAGCATTATGACAATTTGCCCCACACATAGCAGGGAAATAATATCCTATGATTCCCTTTAATAAAGCAACCGAACCACCTAGTTCAGGTGCTCCTGATGGCAGCCTCTTAACTCCAATTGGAAAAATCCTTAAGGCATTTCTTCTAAATTCAGCATGAAGGGATGCAAGAGAAGGCGAATTGAAACCTATTTTCTCTCCTGAAGTAAAGCCTTCATTATACAAAGAAGTCTTTCTTGGATCGCCTGACGAAACATTCTTTGGCTTACCTGACCAATTTAATCGATATTGGAAAGAAGTTATTTGATCTATGTACGGGTAATAAACATGAGGCGAAAATTCCTCTATATAGTACTTTTCCCATCCTTTAGGATGAGCGATAGCTGGTAGAACGATCGGCACTTTCGAGTTTTGATAAATATAAGATGCACACGACCTAAACAACGGTGGAATATATCTTAAAGGCATCTTTTTGATTAGATCAGGTCGCTTGACACATCGTTGATCAACGTCTTCAATCATCTCTTGAGAAGACACTGGGGTTGCTGATAATGGAGAATGCGGCTTCAGTGATGAAGATGCGGCAATTGGAGAAGGAGAACCTGGTGGTGGCGAGATTTTTGGGCTTTCAGGTTCTCTGCTGCACTGCAATTCGTTCTTAGAGAAAGCTTTTATAAAAGAAGGCGAAACCTCTGCGGAAGAGGCTGTTAGTAGAGAGCTACTGATTAACCACAAAAGGCTATAGAGGATGCCTTGCTTCGCGATAGAAATAGTGGAAGCCAACAACGGATTCATAACGCCTTTTCGTAAATGCGATAGGTTTTGTAAATCGTGCCGCCTGATGCTTCGATGAGTTTGCGCGAGGGGAAATTGTCTTCGTAAACCCAGGAAAGTTCGGCACGTTTATAAGGCTTGCCTTTTTGAATGCCACCCTGCATGCCCAGATAAATGAGTCCCAATGGCACCATCTTGCGACGAAACTCTGGAAGAGAACAGATGGCAATGACGCGCCCCTGATTAATCTGGTGACGATACCAGAGAAACTTGAGAATGCCGAGCCAATTGAGCTTGCCATTCACGTGTTTGAGGGGAATGTTGTAGTCTGGTAAGCCCATCCAAAAACCGATCATTTCACCGTTATATTCAGCGATCGGAAACACATCTGGATCGACCAAACTTTGCAGATCCTTTGCCTCTTCCAAAAATTCTTCTTGGGTGCGTGGAGTTGAACTCCAGTTATTTGAAAAGGCTTTGGTAAACAGGTTATAAAGGCTAATACAATCCTGCTCAAACCCCTCACCTTTGGTACGTAAAGGCCGAAACGTCACACCAGATTTCAACGCAATCCGGTAGCCTTTCTCAAACTCTGGCGATAGCGGTTTATCGAGTGGAAAGTTATAGGCGTAGGCATCCTTCGCTTTCTGCCAGTCATCCTGTTCCACAAATTGCGGATAGTAGGGTGGATTGTAGGGCATCATCATCATCGGCGGTGAGTCAAACCCATCCACCAGAAACAGACAGTTGTTGTGAGTGGAAAGGTCGATCGGCCCTCGTACGATCGTCATGCCCTGTTCCCGCAACCACTGGCACGCTGCATCCAGCAACGCCTTCGCTACGGCAAAATCGGGGATGCATTCAAAATAGCCAAAGAGCCCGACCTTTTGCCCTTCACGATCGATCAGGCGATCGTTCACCGCAGCCACAATCCGACCCAAGAGTACAGGTTTGTCTTGCTGGCTCCTGCCTTCTGCCTTCTGCCCTCTGCCTTCTGCCTCCCCCTTCACGGCTAAAAACTGCTGCAACCGCCCATACTGAAAAAACGGATTTGTCGGTGCTAACTGCTTGGCAACGCTGCTACGGAGTGGCGGCACCCAGTTTGGATCGTTGGCATACACGATCGCGGGCACGTCTAAAAACCACGCTTGCTCTGCGGCTGTTTTCACAGGAATGATACGAATGGCGATCGTGCCATCAGCGGTTGTGGAGACTGTTGAGTTGGCCTTAGCTGAAGGATTCATCGTTCCGTACCTCTTCCCGTTCTGATCATGCGTTACGGCTCTAGCGGCGACGCCACCGTTAGAAAGCACTATATCAGCCTTCATTGATCGATCGAGTTCACTTTTTGGCATTCTGATCACCCTTCGCTTTTTTCATTGAAGCAAGATACTTTGAGATGGCTTCTCCAATCTCCTCTTCGGATGTTTTGGATGGCTTTTCGGGCTTAAGACCCTCTGTAATGAGGAGGAACAGGAGAGCCGTAAAAATCGCGATGGCAAATTCCATACGTATGCAGTCCTTTGATTCGGTTTGCTTAAGTTGATGGGCAGAAGGTCACATCTATTGGGCGCAACGGCCCAAACCCAGTGAAAAAAGCTGGCAGGCGGCTTGTCTGCGCTTGAGCGCGTCGGCGGCTGTGATGATTTTTTGCTTCCGTTCCTGCCAGGGGGGGCTGTCTGGGAGCTGTTGAGCCGTCGCGATCGCATTGTCTGGTTCGCTCTGGGCTAGCTCCTGTTGAGCCGTCTGCCAGGTGCGTTCGGCTTCCTGCTGTCTGGCGGCCTCTTGTTGCTGCGCGATCGCTTGCGCCTGTACTTTTTGAGCTGCCGCTGTCAGTTCCTCTTTGGCTCTCGACCAGGCAGGTGCATTTGTCATTTGGCCTGCTTCTTGCAAAGCGGCTGACCAATCGCCGTGGTCTAGTGCCTGTTGTCCTACCTGATAATGCTGTCGGTTGCGATCGTCCTCCGCCCGCCATTGCTGAATTTGTTCCTGCGCTTTGCGATAGGCAGGGTTTTCTAGCGGAATGCGATTGGCGGCGGCGCTGGCATCATTGATCGCTCCTTGCGCCAGGTAAGCTTGCACCGTCTGGCGCAGTTGTTCCGACCATTGATTCACCGCTTGCTGAACTTCTGAGTGCAGGGGACTGTCGAACGGCAGCGTTTGGAGCAAGGCGATCGCATCACCAGGCTTGTCTTTTGCTGCCAATTCCTGCCCTTGCTGGAGGAGTTCTTTTGCCTGTTTCAACGCTTCGTCTGCTTTTTGGGCTTCGATCGCCTGCGCCTGCTTGCACTCGTGCCAAACAACATCGGCCTCAGTGCCAACCAGAAACGTTGAACGCACGCTGCCCGCTAAGGTCATACAGTCCTGGTAGTTGTGATTGGACTGTTGCGCTTTCGCGTGCTCCAAAAACGCTCTGTTTGCTTGCACCTGCATATAAGTGCGACCAAGAGCGTACGCTGCTGCACACGTTGCCAGCACACTCACGGCGACGATCGCCCATTGCTGCTGCTTTTTCGGTAAGACAAAAGTTGGCGGCAACAGTCTGTCTTTGAGCGATCGCTGAAAGGACTCAACAAACGCAAAGCTGTCTACGTGAGGGAAGCGCGTCTTGTGCGATTTGACGGCAAAAGGGGCAATAAATTGAGCCGTTAGCGAAGGTGTAGAAACAGATGCAGAAACGTGAGGTGCAGTTGCTACAGGGATTTGAGCCGCTTCATACTGCCGAACAAGATGGGTTTCGATCGGAACCACATCATCATCACGCAGCCCTAGCGCCTGTTGAAAATACTTCAATTCATTGCGCGTTTCAGCACTGAGCGGATACTGCTTCTCCACCAATTGATGAAATTCGCGTTCATATTGCTGTAGCCGTTGCTTGTACTCTCGATAGGGTTTGACAACCTCCGCTTCGATCGCGGCCGCTTCTTCCAGCAACAGTCCCAGTTTTACGCGTCTTGCCTCTAACCCTTTGCGTGCGACTTCAGAAATCTCGCCCCGACTCGCAAATTGCTCGACTTCTTTGCGATATTTCAGCTTTGGATCAGCCGTCGATGCTTTTGCTAGGAGGATCTTAAACCCTTCCTTCACCGCATAGATTTCGGGCTGCATGGCTGGGGCTGTTTCCTGTACTTTTCTCCTGGCATATTCATGCAGTTCCAGCACCGATATCGTGCCGCTGTTGTCTTGATCTGCCGCTCCTGTTTCGATGCCTTCGACCAGGTAACGGGTGTAGATCGAAAGATCAGACCCATGCTGCTCAAAGGAATATTGGGTAGAGGTTGATGAGGTTAAAATGGCTCTTCCTTCACCACCAAGCTGGGCTTTGATATCCACAGCGCCGTTATCTTTGGCAGACAAGCCTTCTGCAAATGCGCCGCTAAAGCAACAATCCAACAAGACCACCTGCCGTTTTGAGCGGCTTCGACCCATACTCTCCTGGATGAAACTTGCGGCTACAGCCGTTGATCGTACAAGCTCTCCTTGCGGACTTTTGCGAGTTTTGCAACTGGTGAGGTACAGCCGACCCTGCTCATCTTTCACACCATGCCCTGAAAAAAACAGTAGGACTAAGTCATCCTTCTGGCGATTGGCAAACAGCGTTTCGATCGCTTCTTCCATCGTTTGGCGATCGGGGTTTTCCAAGACTCGAATATCAGATTCCGCAAAGCCACATAAGTCTGGATGGCGCAACACTCGCTCAATTGCTTTGACATCCCTTACAGCACTGGGCAGAGGATTCAACCCAGGCTCATACTCACTCACTCCGATTAATAAGGCCATCTTGGTCATTGCTGCTACCCTGATTTCGTGATTGCACTACCTGAACGAAAAAAGACTGAGGCAACGTACTTTGTGTGAGCGAATCGCTTCTAGCTTTTGGCGATCCGCTGACATCCTGACGAAGTCCAAGGACTGCGCCTACTTCGATAAGGTGGAAAAAGGCTCGATATAAAGGGTTAGATCCTGCCGTTGAATCACCCGTACCAGTTCACCAACGGCAAGCGTCATTTCGTCGTTGCACCGCGCTGGCCACCAGGAGCCTTGGAATTGCACCTGCCCCTTTCGACCGGGCGCGATCGTTCGAGTGACGATCGCGGCTGCAACAGGTGTGACATTGCAACCAGAAACCACACCCTTTTGGCGTCGATGTTTGGGCAATCCTTCGGTACCAGCTACTTTTTTGACGAAACTAACCAGGCTAAACATGGCTTTTCTCCTTGCTTAAGTAGGAATCAGGCAACGGCTGCTAGACATTTTTGCTACAAGCATCTGCTCCTGATTGCTGATGTTTCTACTCTGGCAAGAAAATCGAAAACTTTGTATGCAGACAATTCAAGACTATTTCGCCGCCGAAAAAAACCTGAAGATCTGAGAAGTTCAGGAAAGTTCAGGAAAGTTCAGGCTTACACTAGAGGGCAGCATCTACCACGGGTTTGACATGGACGCTGATGAGGCACTCAAATTTGTTGAGGAGCTACTGGCTGAGCAAGAAAAGCGCTTGAATGATCTCCAGCGCATTCTGTTCAAAGGAGCCTGGGACGGCAAGACAATCAAAGAGATTTACAAGGAATGCTCTAACCGTTGCGGCTTTGACCATTTCAACCAGAACGTTGGCCCGGAACTGTGGAAACTCCTAACCGAAATTACTGGCGTTAAGGTGAGTAAACGAGGCTTGCAAGGACCGATCGAACGCGCATGGGAAATGCGATCGCAACGCCAACCTTCTGATTCACCCGATGATGGTGCATCCACACCATTCGATGGGTATTTGCAAGAGCCTTTAGAAGCAGGGCTGTTGTGGGATGATCCGAAACCGAAACATGAACGATCGGACGAGATGCCAGATGCATCACCTCTGTTTGGACGCGAACGGGAACGGGAGTTACTTCAAGAACGCATTCTGCTCAACGGTTGCCGTTTGGTCGCCTTGTTTGGCACACCGGGCATTGGCAAAACCACACTAGCAGCCAAACTAGCCCACGAATTGAAGAAGCATTTTGATTACTTTATCTGGCGATCGTTGGAGCGTCCGCCTGCCCTGCATACCCTGATTGCCGATCTGGTGCAGTTCTTTTCCAACGGTGAAGAAACCAGCACTGATGTAGCCCGTTTGCTGCATTACCTGCGGCACCAGCCGTGTCTGGTGGTTTTAGATGGATTGGAGTCGGTGCTGCGGGGTGGTGTTCACAATGGGGCATACCAGGAGGGCTACGAAGACTACAGCGAGTTTCTGAAGCAGATTGGGCAGATGGCTCATCAAAGCTGCGTCATTCTTACCAGTTGGGAAAAGCCGAAAGAAATCGCTCGCATGGAAGGTGAGAATCAACGGGTTTCGGCCTTAAAGCTGGAGGGTTTAGGTGAGTTGGCTGCTCGCGAATTTCTGACTGCAAAAGGAGCCTTTTCCTGTACCGAAAGTGACTGGCGTTTGATTGCCCGTCGCTATGCGGGGAATCCATCCGCCTTGAACGAGATCGCAACGAATGTGCGTGAGGTTTTTGGCGGTAATGTCGCCAACTTTTTGGAACAGCTACAGTACGGCACCGCTTTATTTGAAGACATTCGATCGCTCCTTGAGCGTCAGTTCAACCGCCTGTCAGATTTAGAACGCGCCATTGTGGAATGTCTGGTGCAGCGACATGAACCATCAACGATTCCTGAGATCCTTCAATCATTGCCCCAATCGGTTTCGCCAGTAGAGATGCAGGAGGTTTTGCAATCGTTGTTACGGCGATCGCTGATTGAAGGGAACGCCCGTTACTCGCTCCAAACGTTGATGTCGGAATACATCACTGAGCGCAGTCGTTGAAGCGGGTATTGAAGACGTTTACAGGGTGGAGAATATAGGCTTGTGCTTGAATTAGCTCAGGTAGGTAAGCCAACGGACTGACTCCATCGCCACTCTCAGGCTGGCTAAGTTTAGGATCGGTGTCATGCAAAGCAGTGGTCAGTTGACCAAGTGTCCTGATTCTCCTTACTGGTAGAATAGAGCAACCGTACAATCACAGACATCCCAGCAATCATTCAGTTCCTCCTCATCCATGAGCGATCAGACGTTACTGGTGCTCAGGACTTTAATTAAGGTTAGCCCTTAGCGAACGGTTCGTTGTTGGTAAGGTTTTGGTCATCGTTTCTTTTGAAACTCTACGCACGGGTGCTCCCTAAGGACGGCTTTTCTCATGTCAGGCTACTCCTATCAAAATTTTCAATGTGATAAAGAGTTACTGTACACCCACTTGCTTAATCTCAGGAAATTAGAACATCCTGAACAGTTGCTCGATCGTCTTCATCACTTATTTGTTGAAGGTAAAGATTATCCTGATTCTGAAGTTTTAGTCGCTCTTAATCGCATTGTGCTTTCAAAATGGGCAGAGCAAGAATTCGATTTGATTCTAAATCGTTGCTGCTACATTTTAATGAATTATTGGTGGCTATATTTAGGCAATGAAACGATCGCATTTGAGTTGGTTGAACTGTTCCAAACCCCACCTTCAACCAATGCTAATTTTGTTGCCACACAGCAGCTTCGTGAATTAGTCAAACGCTTTCATCGCAGTGAACAGTTTGCTGCCTTGAAGCATCGCGTGGATGCAACCAACGCAACACCGCCACCCGAAGACGATCGCAGCCAGCCGATGAAAAGTTTGGTGCCTCGTTACCCCTATCTTTATCCTCATTGCCTCATGGCCTGGGATAGCAGCGATTTAGGACATCAAGCGCTTCACCAACTGCAAACTAAGAAAGAGAAACAGTTTGAGCAAGATCTCCATCGGTATTCAACGCAGCTCTTGCGACGATCGCCGATCACCAATGCAAACGTTGCGACCACCATCAGCAATCCCACCTTGCTGACCAGTCAACAGTTGGAACAGTCTATTCGCAAATTTGCAGGTAAGGCTGAAGACTCAAAAACGTATCGAGAACTGGCGCAACAGTTTGTTTACTCCAGCCGTCAATCACCGTCCTACCGCTCTGTCAAGCAGCAGATGTATGAGTATTTGACCACATCAATCCGGCATTCGGACTGCCCCAGCTACGGTAAGCATCACTTCGATCATTGGCTGGCAAACCAGTTAGAAAGCGTGCTGCCGCAAAACGATACCCTGCGACCGAACAGTAACCTTATGGTGCAAACCTGTGGGCAATTACTCGATCGCCTCATTGCAAATCCCAAACTGCAACCCAACCATCACGGCGTTTTTGTTGACTTAACAACAAACCTCGGTGCTACTTTTACCATTGGGCTGTTGCTCAAGATTGTGCTGTTATGTCGAGAAGCCAAAACAAATTTTCTTGCCATCAAATCCTACCTGGCGAAGCGGTTTGCGATCGTCCTAAAGCACTACGAAACCGAAGTGAGAGGCAAAACCGAATGGCTCGTTGAATGTCTCGAAAACTTGATGATTGCTTTCTGTGTTCACTTTGGTCAGGCTGATTTTTCGTGGGTCAAATTGTTGTAGCGCTGGTAATCTAGCTTTATACCAATTCTCCAAATTCCGTTGAAAAATCCTTGTAGGGGCGTATGGCCGTACGCCCCTACTGACGGTCATCTGTAAGGCAATCTTTTGGAACTGGCATTAGAGGCTTAGCGTTCGAGTGCTCATAAAGGGTGCTGCTGTGAAAGGCTGCTTTAAAGGTTCTCTGGCTCATATAAAAAAGCGATCTCCCCATTTATGTCGTTAGGGGAGATCGCTGATTACCACAACTCACAAGGCATTCCTTTTCACACGTGGATTTAGGAAAGCTCCGATCGTTCTGGCACGTTATGGAAGATCTTCAAAGCATCTTTCTAGGCGCTGATCGTTGGCTTATACATACGCTCGCGAACCTTAACCATTGTGGTTACCAGACGGTCAATTTCTTCTTTCGTGTGGAGCACGTTGACCGTCACCCGAATACGTGGTTTAGCGATAAACCAAATGGGCGAGACCCAAATGCCGTACTCCATCATCTCCCGTGCGTATAGCTTGGGATTAATTTCGGGCGGCAAAATGACAGGCACAACATTCGTTTCGCCAAGCACTAGAAAATCTTCGGCTTCAAGGCGCGATCGCAAATAGCGATTGTTCTCCTGTAGTTTTTGGACTCGTTCTGGCTCTCGCTGCACCAAGCGAATGCTTTCTAGCGCAGCTGCCGTCGTTGGAGGCGGTAAGGAAATGGTGCCGATCGAGGTAGGCGAGACGTCCAACAAGGGCTTAAGCTCGGCCACATGACTGCTAATCGCTGCTCCTGCTGATGCGGCGAATTTAGAAAACGTCGTCATGATGAGTGGCACAACGCCACGCTCCAGCGTTTGCTGAGGCTTCATCCCAAAATGCTCATAGATGCCGCGACCTGTTGGCCCGATCGCGCCACTGGCATGGGCTTCATCCATCACCAGTACGCTGCCCTCATAGTGGCTCATCACATCCAGCATGCCGGGTAGGGGGGCAATGTCGCCATCCATCGAGAAAACTGCATCAGAAATGACCATGATGCGATCGTCAGGTCGGGCATACCGTTGTAACCGTCGCGCCAAATCTTCTGTATCGCAATGGCGGTAGGCACGCACTCGCACACGCGGGTTATGCCCAAACAGCTTGCCAGAGCGAGTGCCAGAATGCGCCAGAGCCGAGACGATGCAGCCATGATTGAGTACATCCGTCAAAATCAGCGTTTCACGAGTGTGCTGAAAATTGGGCACAGGGATTGCTAAGTGGCAAAAGGCATCAATGAGCGCCTGCATCGCCATCCAGGCATTTAAAAAGAGCTGTGTATGGGGCAACTCTTTGAAAGCCGAAATTTCACGTTCGAGCTGCCGATGCAGATCGATGCGACCACTTAAGGCCGAAACGGAGCTATTAGACGTGCCGTATTTCAAAATAGCGTCGATCGCGGCTTGCTTAACAGCCTCTTCCTGGGTTAACCCCAGCACATCGTTTGTGCAGAAGGTGAGAACCGTCCGCCGTTTGCCAGTCGCCTCTTCTTCAATATCAACAACATTTCCCTGCTTTTGATGGCAGACATAAATGTCGGGATCTAGCCCACTCTCATACCAGCGCTGGATGTACTCCTTGACAACTTGCACAGTAAACTCCTCTCACCTTTTGTAGACAGCCGAATCGCCTCTCGCTCAACAGTATATTTGCCTAGCAAGTTATTGGCTATCCAGCCCGACAGAATTTTGACTGATGTCGGCTCAGAACAGATCAACGAAACGCTTAGAACGGTATTATGCCAATCTATGCGATTAGGGACACGATAACGGTCATTTTTATGCTTGTAAATGGTTAAGTAGAGTCTGCGCGATCGGATAACCAAACATCTGCGTCAACGTCCTGCGGTTGCCTTGTAACAGAGCTATAGACGACAGCATTCAAAGCTTTGTGCTCATTCATGCTCGTTTGACTGGAACTTTGCTTGAAACGTTCATACTGTCTCACAATCAATCGCTGTACAGCGATGATAGCGGGGTTAATTTCAACATAACGCCGCTTGGGATTCGCTAAGTACTGGCTCTGCTCACTCTCCATCATTTCAATGTCCTGAGCAAGAAACCTCATTAGCACAAACCGCTCTAGCACCCACTGTAGTAACGGCTCAAGGGGTTTGAGTAGCCACTGTGGTAAGCGAATGCGAAAAAAGAAAAGCGCAAAAGAACGGCTCTCAACCGGGCTTACAGGAAGCCTCATCAGGTATAGTGCCGATACCCCTTGCAAGCTGCTTTGGTAGTGGGGGTAGCGATACTGCACGGTGATGGGTAACGTGGTTACCTGATCAGCCCGTTCGCTTAACCCCAAAAATTTTGCCATGTGCCCTTTGTAAGATACCTGATATTCGGCACATACTGCATCTTCAGTTTCGCGCAGGCTCAGCAGGCGTGGATCAAACCAACCCTGTAAGTTCTCGTGTAGGAAACCGTGAAAGACATCCATCGAGTTTTCGTTGCAAATGGAGAAATGCGACTTGAAATGCCCCGTTACAAAGACCTTAAGCCAGCCTGGCTCAGAGCATTCTGGCATCCGGGGTGGGTGGTTATCATCTGCAAGCGCAGCATCGCCTGGAAACACCCAAATCAGCCCATACAGTTCTTGTACTGGATAGCTACGAGCCTGAGCGCATGGTAGCTTTTGCCCCTTTGGCAGGTACGGTACGTTAACACATCGTCCATCGGCGTCAAACTCCCAGCCGTGGTAGCGACAGGCCAAGTGCTGCCCCTGCACCTTACCGCGATGCAACTCAACACCTTTATGGGGACAGGCGTCTTCAAGAGCATGGATTTTGCCCTCGGTGTCACGATAAACCGCGATCGCCTGCTGCCACACGATCGCCTGCATCACCTGTCCAGCTTTCAGGTTTTTTGCCCAGCCGATCGCGTACCAATGATTGGGATTAATGCCAACGTCCCGCACCTCTGTCCGAACTGTGTGACTTTTTAGAGTCGTAGCCAGATCCATTGCCTCTCCTCACGCTAACTCTCTGCCTGCTCACCATCGTTGCAGCTGCCCCGTCGGTTCATTCGAGCATACGATCGCCAGTACACATGCTCGCTGGTAAAACATTCCTGCTCATAATATTACGGCTGCGTACCAAAGCATTAAACAGCTACGACCCAAATGCGGCGACGCTAAGATTCGGAATGTATGATAGCACTTAAACTTTGTTTACAAAACCTCCTGCTGTGTGGCTGTCGTCGATATATGGTAAGGCTCCTGTCTCGGCAGAAGGAAATTGTTCGTATTCTAACAATTTGTCGCGGGTTGCTCCAAGCATTTTGCTCTTTGCTCAAAGGGGGCTTTGTTGAGCGATCGCTCAGCCACCAGTGGGCTAAATCCCTCTTTGCTAAGGCGTTTCAAGGATGTTTCGTTGAGAACAGCATGCGATGCTCTGCCGGGCAGGTAGTCTCAACTAGCAAAATCTTAAAATATCCGGTACGCTTCAAGCTGAGGTAGGAGTGAGAAAACGATATGCCTGACCTAACAAAAGTGGTTGTAGGACTGGTTTGTTTTATGGTTGCTTTTGTACTCGCCAGTCTGGTTGAGTACTGGGTACACCGTTTGATGCATGCTTCCCAACGGTTTGGCGAACGCCACCGCGATCATCATCGTCGCAACGAAGGGCAAGGCGTTTTGTGGGAATTTTTGGATTACGTCAAGGGCACTTTTGTGGTGATGTCCCTGTTGTTTTTCTTCTCATTGGAAGCAGGGCTTGGTTGGTGTTTGGGTGGGCTTGCGTTTGCTGCTTTTTCGTCCTATGCACATCAGCTACAGCATGAGAACCCAACAAAGTGTTTTTGGATGAAAATGCCTGTCCACTACGTTCACCATAAGTATGGAATGTGGCATCACAATTTTGGGCTCGCTGTGGATTGGTGGGATCACGTTTTTGGCACCTATAAGCTGGTCGATTGGCTCACAGACGAGGAGTTGAGTCGACCACCGCGTGGTTACGCGGAGTTGCGCTGGTGGTAAGCCGTAAGCGGCAACTGAATCAAGGAGTTTGGATGGTTTGTTCTGTTCAGTTCCACTCTCGATCAGTGCACCCATATCTACGACAGGCCTTACGTAAGGTAACCTTGATCGTTCCCCGCTCCCCCAGGTCTGTGGAAACTTAAGTTGAAAGTCTCCCAAATTGAGGGGACTGCGGGACAAGACCTATACTCTCCGTGGCTGAGCGAGCCTCTGGATGAGCCTGGATGAGTGATCGTCTTGATTTTGATGCAAAGTGCTTCAATCTCCTCATATACGGCTTCCAATTCCAAAGACTTTCCATCACTCTCATACGCACAGTATTTGTCTGTGGTATCGTTCCATAACCCGACTAGAAACTACCTTGGAGGATGCACTTTGAGTTATTTCCAAGATGCAAAGGCACACTTTATTGCAAGCCATCAGAATCCTATAAACCAGGCGTTGCACCACCTTACGAACGTTTTGGCGATCGCGGCGGTCGTTTTTCTGTTCTTTGATTGGCGGATTACCCTGCTCTGCTTGGTGCTGACCCAGGTCTTTGCACTCGGCGGGCATGCGGTGTTTGAAAAAAATGAACCCGCGTTCGTTAAGTATCCCGGCATCACAATCTTGGCGGCAATGTCCTGGTCATTTGAAAACTGGTTTGGTCTGCGTCAAGTGCTGGCTTATTTCAGCCGTGTCACCAAAGCCGAGCATTAAGCTAGTGCGAGCGCTGCCAGTACGTTCGTCTAGCACCGTCGTTGCTCCTGTTGCGGATTGCTGGGACTCTTTAGCTTAAGCTCATCCATCGGGTTGATTGCTTCTGGTCTGGCAGCGCTTCGATGGTTTATGCCCTTGTCTTGCTGGGAAAGGGGACGAACAGCTTGAGACTCCTCCTAAAGCGCGAGGAGCTCAATACCCTACTCAAAAATAGCGACCAAAATAGCAGCCATTGTCAGACTAGAGGCTTTGGTCTGGGCGCTACGCTCTCAAAGTGCGTTATGCCCTCTCACGTTTCTTTCCCCACATCGAATTTTACCCCCACATCGAAAGGAGAACTGCATGTACGAAGGTCTAATGGTCGTTGATGCCGATGCTCACAAGCTAGAGAATCCTCTAGTATTGCGAGACTATATCGAGCCAGAATATCGCGATCGCATCGGCCTGGTTGTAGACAGCCTGGGCGACCAACGGGCAAAAGTGATTGATGCGAACCCTGCAACGGGTAAAGCCGATTATCTCCGCATGTTCCCTCAGCCCCAAGGCCTTGGCAAAGGCGGTTTCCGCAACCTGCATCCCGATACTACGCTGGGTGCCATGTTTAACAAAGTGCGCATTCAGCACATGGATCAGGAAGGTGTTGACGTACAGGTGATCTATGGCACGTTGAACCTGATTTTCTCCAGCCTACTCGACAAGGATCTGGCCGTCGCACTTTGCCGTGCTTACAACAATTACATTGCTGATGATTGCCGGGGCTATGACAATCGTTTGAAAGCGATCGGGGTCGTGCCGCTGCAAGATGTGCAGGCTGCCGTTGCCGAAATGCACCGCTGCGTAAACGAACTGGGACTGATTGGTGTCGCCGTTGCACCCAATATGCCCGTTCCTCACCCGAAAGCGCCCGATGCGTTCCCCGAAATCCGTACTTGCAAGGCAATCAGCCATCCTGATTTCCGCCCCATTCTGCAAGCTGCTGTCGATCTAGACATCGCGTTAGGCATTCACGGTGGTCCCGGTTCCTACATGATGGGCGGTATTTCTGACCACATGGAAACGTTTGTGCTCAACCACATCTTTGTACAACGCAATCAACAGCAACATGCTATGACCCGCATGGTCTTTGATGGTGCTTTTGAAGAGTTTCCGACTCTACGTGTTGGCTTCTTAGAAGGGGGTTGTGGTTGGGTGCCTGATCTGGCTCACGCCATGCACGAACATTGGGAAAAGCGGATTCGTGATTTTGATCCCAAGCATCCCTACCGCCCATCACTCATGGACTTCACCAAATTAATGATCCAGGAGCGCGGCACACACAACAACACCAATATCATCAGCCAGGCGAAGAACTTGTTTGACCTGATGTGGACGAAGGAAAACGATCCCACCAAGATCGATGATTCCAGCCTGTACGAACACTACGATTTACGCCACCGTGATCCCCTGGATTACTTCAAGCGTGGCCAGATCTTTACGTCGTTTGAGTCCGATGATCCGGGTCCGTCTTACCTACCGGTTGGTCTGGGTGAAGCGGGCAAGCACCTGACTTGCTTCTCCGGTGACTATGGTCACTGGGATGGCGTGCTCAAAGATTGCGTGAAAGATGCGGCTACCAGTTCAGACTACGATCGCGATTACCTGGAGTTGCTGTTGGGTGGCAATGCGTTGGCGCTGTATGGCGATCGTCTCCGTCAGTCCCTTCCAGACTATCTAAAAGCTACACCGAGCTTGAGTAGCTCGACCCGCTAAGCGGTCAAGGTTTGAGGTTTAAGTCTCCAGTGGGGTTGCCCTCACGGACGGCTTAAGCCTCAAACCGATTCTTTTTTCACGGCATTCACTCTAAAAGGCATCAATCTAAAGGCATTCGAAGAAATGCTAAAAAACTCTTAAACTTAGTAGCAATCAGGAGTCGAACGAAACCGCCCCGTCAGTCGTTGCCTTAGCAAAGTTCAGGACATTGACTAGTCTTATTTCGACAAACTTTTTTGTCTTTGCTGGTGTTGTGTGAGCTGTTTCAGGGCGTCTAGATTTTAGTAAGGTCAATTTAAATTTGCATTTATCATGGCATCCATTGCCCGCAAAAATCTGTTTGAAGACATTCCCCGTTTCCTGGTTGCTCAGGCGGGGATTATGTTTGCGGTTAGCCTGGTGACGATTCAGATTGGCATCCTGAATGGTTTTACGCGATCGACAGGGTTACTCATTGATCAATCCAGTGCAGACCTCTGGATCGCCTCTGAAGATATGGTGCACCTGGAAGTCACCTCGCCGCTGACGTTAGAACAATTGGTTAAAACACGTGATGTTGAAGGGGTACAGCGTGCGGAAGCCCTGATGATTCGTGCGGCGCTCTGGCGTTCATCCGATCGTCGGATTGCGCCTGTTCGTCTCTATGGCTTTGATCCCAATGGACAATTATTCGCAAATTGGAAACTGGCTCAAGGCGAACTGAATGCGCTGAATACTCCGTATACGATGATGATCGATAAGGCACAACTGTCTTCGCTTGATTTGAAGCAGGTTGGCGATACGGGCACCATTGGTTCGCTACCAGCAAAGCTGGTCGGTCTGGTTGAAGATACCCAGTCGATGGCCTCTAGCGCTGCCCTCTTCACGTCCCTCGAAACAGCAAACGCTTTCTCAACGGCGGGTCTTAGTTCGACGGCCACCATTCGTATCCAAAACGGGGAAGTAGAGGTGCTAAGTAACGCTGATGCGGCTCCAAAGCGATCGTCTGCCCCTCCGCCGCCAGCACCTCGCAAGCTCTCGTTATCCGACTCAATTAGTTTCATTTTGGTACAGGCCAAACCCGGTCAGGATATGCAAACCCTGCGCAAACGGTTAGAAGCATCTCTTCCTGGCACTCGTGCATTGACGAGGGCAGAAATGGCCCAGCAAACCCGTGACTATTGGGAAAAGCGGACAGGGGTAGGTTTTATCCTGGGGTTAGGTGCAGCGGTTGGCTTTGTGGTTGGCATGGTGGTTGTCAGTCAGATTCTTTACTCCTCGGTTGCCGATCACATCAAAGAGTACGGCACGCTCAAAGCGATGGGTGCCTCTGACTGGATCATTTATCGCGTGATTACAGAACAAGCGTTGTGGATGGCTGTACTAGGCTACCTGCCCAGTATGGCGCTTTGCGTGGGATTGGGGACATGGACAATGGCAGCCAAAGGCATCATGATTCTGATTAGTCCCCTTACGGCTACCAGTGTGTTCTGTATTACAGTTGTGATGTGTGTCGGGTCGGCTATTTTTGCCATTCAGAAGGTGACGAGAGTCGACCCAGCCATTGTCTTCAAGGCGTAGGAGGATAAAGGAGCCGTTATCACCCGGATGGATACCAGAAAGTACGATGCGGGTGAAACCCTTAGTTCGTTACACTGTGTAGATCATCCTTTACTGTCTAAATTTGCGAACGGTTATTTATCAAATCGCTAAAGGAGATTCACCGAACAATAAGAAAAAGATTGAGGAAAAAGCTCTTCTCCGTGTGAAGTTAGCCTTGTTCAAATACATCATTTGCTCCACTTTTCTCTTACTCCTCACCTTTGCGAGCTAACCTATTAGTCAAAGACGTTTAACGAATGACTGCTTCTCAAGTTCATTTTGCTGATTTTATTCAAACATACGATCGATCTGCGTCTACCCCTATTAGTGCAAAACGGTTGAAGGAGCAGGCTGTCGTAGCAGAGGGTATTGAGATGGTTTACCACTCTGGCTCACAAGAGTACCACGTGCTACGTGGAGTCGACTTAACCATCCAGCAGGGCGACATTCACCTCCTGATGGGGCCTTCCGGATCTGGTAAAACAACCTTGCTTTCGATTTTGGCTGGCATTCTCTCGCCAACGGCTGGCAGTGTTAAACTGCTGGGTCATGAGATCACAAAAATGTCGCGAGAACAACTGGCTCACTTCCGACTTCAAAACATCGGTTTTATCTTTCAGGGGTTCAACTTATTCCCTGCACTCACCGCTTCTGAGAATGTCGAATTGGCTCTGAAGGTGAAGGGCGTTCGTGGCACTTCAACCCGTCGTCGCATGTCGCATGAGCTGCTTACGCAGGTCAGGTTGGATGATCGCGTTAATCACTTACCCCGTGATTTATCGGGTGGTCAAAAGCAACGAGTGGCAATCGCCCGTGCCCTAGCCGGTGATCCCAAAATCATTATGGCTGACGAACCAACGGCGGCTTTGGATTCTCACAGTGGGCATGCGGTGATTGAACTGTTGCGGCAGCTTGCGAAAGAGAGCGATCGTACAGTGCTGATTGTCACGCACGATCCGCGCTTGATAGATGTTGCCGATCGTGTTTCTACTCTAGAAGATGGTGTTTTGAAGGTCTAGAAGATGGTGTCTTGAAAGGTGAACAAGGCTTGATGCCGTTCTACTTTTGCGCTGCCCGATGAGAAGCAACTTCAGCCCTTTGCGACTGAGACAACGCTCATCGTGGCATCGCGATCAAACAATACACGTGGCTTGAACAAAATCCTGAACAGAAGCCACAGCGATCGTAGCTCACCTGGAGAGCAACGGCTTTTCCACTGTCCGGGGCGACAAAACAGCATTTCAACGAGCCGCCGCTGTTGGGCAAGGTTAAGGTCTTCAAGCATGATTCGAACTATGGGAAGCTCATCTTTGACGCTTGTGCAAATTACTTGCCCCTGAAGCACCAGTCCTTCCTCCAAAATTTCTAACATGACTGGCATAGCCAAAGTGCTTTTGGGCGGTTGCACTGGAAAGCTCGCCTGGGTGAGCAACGCTTCTACGCCAACTTCTGAGATGGCTGTCGTTGTTCCCCAAAACACGTGTTCGCCCAATTGTAGTTTGATGGTGCGCTTCAGATCAAACCATTCATAAGGGCTGGGGCGCGGGACATCCAGTAAGACGAGCAGAGAGATGCCTAACGTCAGCAGGTTGTAAATGCTCCAGATGAGCCCCAGATCAAACCCCTTCATTTTTTCACTCATGGCGGGTGCCATTCCTGGCTGCCACATGCCGATCGCCACGCCAATGCCCAGACTTGTCCACAGGCTGAAGGCACTTACGACAAACGCAATAACTAAGGGGAAGGCTAACCGCCAGTTGAACGAGAAGCGATCGCGAGCGATGCCTTTTGGTGTCACGTTAAAGCCTTTCCCAAACGGGTTCAACATCGTTTTGATCACCGTTAACGCGAGCGGAAAGCACAGCACCAATGAGTAGATATCCGCTAACAGTGCCGATCGCGATCGGTGGTTGAGCCAGGAAAACACGCTCAGGTTCACGAGATAGTACGGCACAAAAAAATAGAGCACTTCTGTACTCGTTGCCCGCACGGGGATCACACCTAAAAATGCGTAGGCAAGTGGCATGAGCAGAAACCCTACGCGGGAAATGCTCGTAAACCAATGCAGTAACCCTTCTAAGTAGGCCAGTCGTTGAATGGGGCGCAGTCCCGGAATCGTCAGGGGATTCGCTTTCACAAAAAAGGCTTGTAGCGTTCCCTGTGCCCACCGGATGCGCTGTAATGCTTGATCAGAAATGCTTTCTGCCGCCAAGCCTGCACTCAATTTTTCATTGAGATACAGCAACCGATAGCCGTGCGCTGCCAACCGAATGCCTGTAAAAAAATCCTCGCTGAGGGATTCGGTCACAAACCCACCCGCTTCCACCAATGCCGATCGCCTGACAACAAACGAGGTGCCAGAACAAACCACGCCTCCCGCGCCATCGCGAATGGGTTGAATCTGACGGTAGAATACCTCTTCTTCCGGGGTGAGAATGTTTTCTAACCCCAAATTACGAGCGATCGGGTCAGGGTTGTAGAACGATTGGGGCGTTTGCACCAGGGCAACATCTGCCTCTTGGAAAAAGCCAACCGTGCGGGTAAGAAAATTTTTCGTCGGTACAAAGTCGGCATCAAAAACGACAATCAACTCACCGTTTGTGCGATCGAGGGCATCGTTCAAATTGCCAGCCTTGGCGTGGCGATTGTCGGGGCGCGTTATATACTCACATCCCAGGGCTTCTGCCAGCGCTTTGACCTCAGCTCGTTGAGTGTCATCCAGCAAATAAACCGTCTTGTGACGATATTCCAATGCCTGACAACCGATGAGCGTACGGCGTAGAATAAACAACGGTTCGTTATAGGTCGGGATCAAGATAGCGACGGTTGGCGTAAACGTTCCGTTCAACACATCCAACGACCATCGATCGGCTTCTGGGCGGCGATCGCGAACGCGAAAGAGCAACACGAGTTGGATCATCCCACCCATTAACAGCAGCAATTCGAGAAAAAAGAGCCCCAGGCTAAACACACCATTTAACGGCGTGCTGAGGTTTAGCGTGGAGAGCGATCGCCACAGCAGATAACGAACCGTAAGCACTGCAAGAATGCTGACAACCAGTCTTCTCGACCAGGTGCGCGGACGTGGCGAGACCCGCATCACGACCAGTACGGTTACCAGCAGCGCTACCGTCCAAAACAGCAGGTATTTACCAACCATCATGGGCACTTCTACCCACATCGGGGGATGCTGTTGCCATCGATTCAACTGCTCAAAAATCTGATTGATCGTACCCTCTCCAGCAAACCAGGCAACAACGATGCCACCCGTCAAGACAAAGGCACCCAGCATGACCAGGGTGGCGAGCTGAATGCGAGAAAGTTTTTGCCAGATGAAGGCAGGAGAAAGCCTTGTATCAGGCTGAAAAATTGCCATAAGTTTCTTGCTGTGAGATGGTTTAGCTGCCAGTGAATAATGAGCTAATGCGCCGATCGCTGGGCTCTTAAGCCAAGTTTGTAAGCTTAAGCTGAGCTAACCCTAAGAATATTTTGAATTTGACCTGAGAGGTTTTACACAGCTAAAAACTGGAGCAATTTGAACCACCACTCGAATTTAAGACCATCAACGACACAAGGGCACGATTGCTCGATGCCTCTCATACCGCTTTGAGGAAGGACAGCTACAAATCAATTGCTGGATCAGGGCAAGTCCTGGCTCTGGCTACTCAAGTATCTGCTATGGGTAATTGCACGCTGACCGTTGTTCCTGTTAGAGCGTCTGACTGAATAAATAATTCGCCTCCGTGAGCAGTGATAATGCGCTTGACGATCGCCAATCCCAGTCCTGTTCCAGAGGCTTTGGTCGAGCAAAACGGCTCCGTGAGTCTGGGCAATAGCTCTACTGGAATCGGCTCTCCGCCGTTGTGAAGATGAATGCAAATGCGGGCAGGTTTGGCGGCTTGAGTAAACGTACAGGTAACCGTGCCTCCCGGCGCGATCGCTTCAAAAGCATTGCGAAACAGGTTAATAAACACTTGCTTCAGCTTATTCAAATCGCCCAAAATCTCAACTGTATCAGCAGTCTTTTTGACGTCGATCGCGCGATCGACGGCTTCTGGCAAATCCTGCACATGGACAAGCAGTTCACGCAAAAACTCATCAAGCCTGAATTTTTCAAGGTGCAAGACCTGCGGTTTGGCATAAAGCAGAATTTCATTTAACAACTGCTGCAGCCGATCAGCTTCACTCAGCGAGAGAGAGAGCCGATCTTGCGCTGATGCGGATGGAAGCTCCTTCTTGGCATACTTCAAACCCATCACCACGGTTGTGAGTGGGTTTCGTACCTCATGCACAATCATGGCCGCAAACTCACCGATCGCCGCCAGTCGCTCTCGTTCCACCAACCTTGCCTGAGCAATCCGTAGCTCCTCTGTCCGGGTTGCCACCTCTTGCTCCAGAATCTCGTTAAATTTCTGTTGCTGCTGATAGAGCCGGTAATTATCGATCGCCGTTGCCGCCCGTTCTGCAAACAACTCGACGGTGTGGATCTCTGCTTCTGTGAATTGACGCGGGTCCCGAAAGAACGAACAGATTGTGCCGCTCACGGCCCCATTAAGGGTGCGCAGCGGTACCCCCATATAGCAAAGATACCCTTCAGGGGGTTTGCAACCTCTTAAATCCTGCCGAACATCTTCAATGATGAGTGATTGCCCAGTAGCGCTGATTTCACCCACTAATGTTCCATGCAATGCAAAGGATGCAAAGGCTTGATCATTATCACTCTGCGTCAGACTATTGCCCACTATTTGCCCTGCTTCTCCCTGACAGACAGTCACAACTGACCAATCAGACTGAAGTAAACGGCTTACGCCACAGGCAATTTCATGCAGATAGCGACCGAGATCACCTGATCGATAGCTCAACGCTGCTAAGAACTCTAGAACGCGATGGTCCTGTTCATAGGGGGAAGAGTTCTGCAAATCCATACTTTGCTGTTTGAGAACTGATGATTGATAACAGAGCGAAAGCCTAAACTCGTTGCAGGTCCTGAAACTACGTTGTTCTGAAGTTTATGGGTCTGTCACTTGAACCGCCATGATTAGAATCAAGTTAGGGGAATTCTTTACGCAATGTAACTTTTCGTTTCTCTCGGTTAATCTTTCCCTCCTTGTGAAGTTGTTTCAGCGTCCGTGACAACGCTTCTGGCGTCATGCTCAGATCGTCTGCGATTTCTTTCAGTGGGCGATCAAGGATCACCGTCGCGCCATCGGGCTGTACATTCAACTGCAAATAATGCAAGATTCGCTTTCGCGCCGACCGAATGCTGCGTAGCTCTAACAGCAGTTTGCTCTCATGTAAGCGTCGGGCGAGCCTTTCCATAAAGCTTTCAGCGAGGTCAGAATGTTGCCTCATAACCTGAAGAAACGCCTGTTTCGGCAAACTCCAAACTCTGGATGGTTTTAGCGCGATCGCAGTACAAACATAGCGTTCATTAAAGAGCGCAACCTCTGCAAATGTTTCTCCCGCCTTGACGCTGTAATGGTTTACTTGTTGCCCATCTTCTGTGTAATTGAGTAGCTGAATCTGTCCTGATTCCAGAATAAAAACGGCTTCTGCGGGCTCTAAACGTTCAAACAAAAGTTGTCCATCCGCCAGAATCTTAATGGAAGCAATGGCTTGAAGTTCGGTTGGAAGCTGATTGAATTGCGAAAGATTCATAAACAGGCAATCAGGCTCCTGCACACATGACTCGCTGAAAGTAAAGCCTTCAGCTTGCAAGTAAGTTTTGGTTTTGAAACGCTGCCAATCAGGCGCTCTAGCACTTGCCCATTGTGAAAGAGCAGTAATGTGGGCACCGCACGAATACCGTATTGTGTGGCTAATGGTTCTGCTGTTGCAATATCTAGCCGACCGATCGTAATCTGCCCAGAAAACTCAAGGGCGAGTTCATTATAAATAGGATTGATCTGGTGAAAAGAACCACACCAACTTGCCCAACAATCAACTAAAACGGGAGTCTGGGCATGCAGTACTTCAGCCTTAAAGTTATGGTTCGTGAGCGTGATGCACAACTTGCTCTCTAACATTGGGGTAAACCTTTTCAAGCAGGAGGGTGGGTTAGGGAATGGGGGATTCAATCATTGCAGGAGCGTCTTTAAATTTAAATCTTCCGTTTGAATCGATTTAAACCGCTCATACTCTGTCTATTGTGGGGGCTCCTTTTAACAAAAAACTGGGAATCGTTTAAGAAAAAAATGAGAAGAATCTGAATAAAGTACAACCTTAACTAAAGGATGAAAAATACGTATTCTGTGTGTCAAGGGCGTAGAAATATGGTCGAAAGTGCTTTCCTCACGGGAACCTAACTAATTTCTAACCTTCTTCTCAGGGAAGCCACTTAGGATTGCTACAACCTTCATTTCAACAGATGTGATGAAGCCGAGGGATTTAATTAAGCTGAACATTGAGATCCGCGATCGAGCGCTCCGTCTCAACAAAATCGCGACAGCTTCAATTCATTTCACTCAATTACCTCGCATCTTAAATTTGCTGATGAAGCGTATCAATCCATGCATAAATTCAAGGAGACGTCTCGTGAAAAGACTTACCTATGGTATTTTGTCGAGTCTATTAATCTTGTCTGCTACTGTGCCTGCCAGGGCAAATACGGCTCCCGTTGAAGTCAAAGCTTCACCCACCACGATGATCGCTCAGACAAGTACTTTGACGCTTGAGCAAATGTACGAAAAACAGCAGGTGCTGTCGAACGAACTCCAGACCATGATGGCGGAACTGAAAGCAATGACAGCAGAGCTTAAAGCTGCAACTACTTTGCCACCAGGGAAAAGCCCCACAATGGCTGATTTATATCGACAGCAACAGGTAATTTTGGAGCGCCTCAACACGCTGAGCCAGACGCGGATCGATTCTGTTCTGCCCAGAAAAGCCACGGCAACGCCCCAAGAAGTGTATCAGCAGCAGCAGGCAATGCTTACTGAGATGAAGGCAATGATGGCTGAAATTAAGCAAATTGCTGATGTCTATCTCGGTCGAGCCAGCCAGTATAAAAAGTAAAACGAGTGGTCTTGCCTACGCGATCGCCCCAATGTTTTACTAACGTTAACAGTGTGCTTCAACTAATTGCATGCCTTAACGAAAGGAGGCAGGGATTTGATTCCTGCCTCTATTTAATTGCCCATTGATCGCCACGATCGATGGGTTAAGGTTGCTTCAACCTGTCACGGTTGAAGTTTTTGATCACGCTTCCTTCCTTGACGGAGGATTTGTTTTTCACGACCAAAGGGTGTCGTTTTCCATTGCACACCTGTGGGATAATGCGAGCTTTGTAGGAGATTGCATGGCTGCTGCTTATATTCAAGACGAAGCCGAGTTCGATACGCTTTTAAGCGCTGAACCCTTGTTTGTGGTCGATTGCACTGCTACCTGGTGTGGCCCTTGTAAGCTTGTTGCGCCTTTGATGGATCAACTCGCTGATGAGTATGGCGATCGCGCCAAGGTTTTTAAGCTCGACCTCGATGCCAATAAGCCTGTTGCCAAACGCTTTGGCATCCGCAGCATTCCTGCTGTGATGTTTTTTAAGAATGGTGAGTTGGCTGAAACCGTAGTTGGTGCTAAGCCCTACGAAGCTTTTAGCGATGCGCTGACAAAATATTTGACTTGAGGCGCTGGTGGGCGCGATCACGTGGCTTGCCTTCGCTCCCTTCCCCTAGCTGCTGGGCGTAAAGGTGAGCGATCGCTCCTCTGCTGTGAGGTCGCTCTCCTGCACATCCAGACGCAGCACTCTGCCTGTTGGTCCGACAATGAGACGGGGCAAGGTTTTGTGATCCACAACCTGAAGCGTTGTCATGTTGTAGGTGGTATAACGCGTCGATGTGGTGCCCCAATCGACATCAATGATCGTCAAGGTTTTGAAGGGAGCGAGTTGACTGTTGAGCAACGGACGCGGCCCCGCACCCAAAGCGCTTGTGTGGAGCAGTTCTAGTTTGCCGCTGTGGGCTGGAAAGTATGCGTGATCATGCCCGCTGACGTAAGTATGGACGCCATACTTCTCAAGCATTGCCTGAAGCTTGTCTGCCCCAGCCAGAATTTCACCCAGTTCGTCTCGCCCGACCGCAACGGCGTAGAGGGGCAAATGTCCGACAACAAAGCGCATTTTGGCAGCCTGTGCGGTTTCGCTGGCCAAACTTTTTTCTGCCCAGGCAATTTGTTCGGGCGGAATGCGCGAAGTAGAAGCATCCCACACGAGATAGAAGATATCTTTGTGCTGGAACGTGTAGTAGAACGGAAACCCCGCCCGATCGACAAATTCGAGATTGGGGTTGTTCCCCGGTGCATTCCAGTAGGCGGCCGTCAATTCGCGATCGTGGTTAAACAGAAACTTGCCGCCAACCGACAGCGCCCCAGACGCATCGTGGTTGCCGATCGTAAACCCAAAGGGTAATCCCGTTTTACGCAGTGGTGCGCCAATGTGCCGCTCAAAGCCATCCCACATCGCCTGAATCTGGTCACGACTGAGGGACGGTGACTGACCCGCCACCATGTCGCCGCCTCCCAGCACAACATCTGGCTCCCAACCAGGAATGAGGTCGATCGCCTTCAGCACTTCCGCCTCATAATCGGTTGAACCATAGGCACTATTCAGATCGCTGATGACAGCAATGCGCACATCACCCCGCACAGGCGCAAACAGTCCTTTCGGCGCGATTGCGGTTTTAGCTGCAGTTACAGTCTGTCCAGTCGTTGCGGCGGCGGATGGTGATACGTTTGTTTCAGAAACAGATGGCGGGCGATTGGCAGCCCCGCTCGTTAAAACCTTGTGTGCCAGTGTTGTGACACCGACGCCACCCACGATTCCGCCTAAAACCAAAAACTGACGACGACTGAGACTCATAATGGGAGTGCTGAGGGATGAGGGGGAAGCGGCAATAGCTGCTAAGATTGATGCTGCTGAGGTGGCACCCGTAAAAATTTAGCGCGTTTGTGTCTGTTTGTGCTGCCTGGGAGTGAAATTTATGTCAGCAGAACAGCCCTCACCAGAGCCAACAACGCCTGAGTGGTCTGAATCATCAAGTGCCATCGATGCCCAATCCGATCCTCCACCAGACCAGACTGAAACCGATCGAGAGTTGGTGAAGTCGTCTGAACGATCAGCAGATGCGAGTGTACACGCCTCATCAGAGCAGACAGAAGCTGATGTAGAGTCAACAAAACCGCCTGCGCCAGCAGAGCCGTTGCCTTCTCCGATCGATGCGCGATCGTCGGCTGCACGAAGACCCCGTGCAACGAATGACGAAATCTTACCGCAGACCTTGTTGCGACTTGCAGGTGAAACGATCGTCGCAGCCCAACCCTTCGTCAAACAGCAGGGAATTAAAGCACTCAAGGGCACCATTCACCTTCTTGAACAAGTGGTGGAGCGGTTGGAAGCAGAACCCTTGCCCAAACCAACGGCAGGAAGAGCACCAGTGCCAGAGGACGCTCCTGAGAACGCTTTGCCCCCGTTCTCACAAACGCGCCCTGGCAAACTGGTACCGCCTCTTTCGACTGAAACATTACAGGAGAAGTTCCGATCACTCTGGCAGCAACTTCGACGATCGTGGAAGGGAGTGCTGCGGCAAGTGCGCGATCGCTTGCCTGCCTCTATCCGCCGCACATGGTCCGATCAAGCTCTGACTGGAGCGATCGTCGGTCTTGCTGTGTTGCTGCTCTGGACGACGACATCGATCGTCTCACCCAAACCACCGCAACCGACTGCCATCGCGGAAGCACCTCCTGCTGAGACATTAGTGACCTTACCCTCTCCTACACCCACACCCATTCCTCCTGTTGTGACGGCACCGGAAGCGCCCAAACCCATCGAAAGCAGTCCTCCTCCGGTTGTACCAGCGCCGCCGCCGCCGCCACTGAAGCTAACGCCAGAGCAAACGCTGATTGCCCGCATTCAAAATCAGGTTGCAGCCATTAGCAACCAATACGCGAATGGATTGGTGGAGTCTATCCAGGCAAACTTTCGCGGCAGCCGCCTGATTGTTCACATCAGCGACGACTGGTATGGGCTGAGTCGATCGCAGCAAGACAAACTGGCTAGCGAAATTTTGAACCGCACGCGGAATCTGGATTTTCTCAAGCTGGAACTGGTTGATAGCTCCGGCAAACTTTTGGCTCGTAGCCCCGTCGTGGGTCCCGAAATGATTATCTTAAGACGCACAACTGAAGCAGTAGAGGCCGCCTAAATACTGGTCTCAAGAGTGCTCTGCAAGCGGCAAACGATTCAACTCCGAACGGTCTGCTGCTGAATGGCGGCATTGTACGCCTTAACCTGAAGATCAATGCCCGTAATGGCTGTGCCAACGACCACGGCATAGGCTCCCAACTCTAGTGCCTTGCGAGCCATTTGTGGAGAGGCAATGCCGCCTTCACAGATAAGCGGTACATCGATCGCCTTTACCATTGCTGCCAAAAGATCAAATCCAGGAGGTGTTTGCTGTTGGGTAGCAGCCGTATAGCCATAGAGCGTGGTGCCAACCAAATCCGCGCCAGCCTCTGCGGCGACGATCGCCGCTTCCAGCGTATCAATATCTGCCATCACCAGTTTGCCCAACTCATCGTGAATGCGGGCTATAAGTGATGCCACAGTTTCACCACCCGGACGATCGCGGCTTGTAGCATCGATCGCAATCACATCTGCGCCTGCCTGTGCGATCGTCTGGGCATGGTGAAACTGCGGCGTAATGTAAACTTCAAACCCAGGAATTTGTTGCTTCCACAGCCCAATGATAGGAGCCGCTATTTGGGCACGGACGGCTTCAACATGGGCGGGTGTATCCAGTCTCACGCCCACTGCACCCTGATTAATTGCTGCCTGCGCCATTGCGGAAATGACCACTGGAGCATGCATGGGGGAGTCGATCGGTGCCTGACAAGACACAATCAATCCGTGCTGAAGACTTTGAATTAAGTTGGATGGCGCTGCTGACATAAGCCGTTTAGCGATGCATTAGAGGTTCCCACACTGACATCGAAACCCCGAGTTCCTTAATGAGGATACACTGCTTCGCCGTCACAGCTAGAAACGGTTCCTTCTGCCTTCTTCTTAGAGCCAAACAGACTCAAGCGGCCAACTCAACACCAGGCACATGAATTGTTTGATCTGGCACTCCAGCACGACGGATCAATTGTTCGCTATCGGCATTCAGTCCCATCAGAGTTACTTGCGTCTCCAGTCGATGGTATTTGGCAACGACTTTGGCGATCGCCATTGCCGCTGCATGATCCCACACATGCGATTGGCTGAAGTCAATCACAACGCGGGGAGAATCGGCACTGTACCCAAAAAGATTGACAAAGTTAGTAGCAGAGCCAAAGAACAGTTGCCCCGACAGGACGTAAAGCTTTGCCCCATCGTGATCGACCGACAGCGTTGCCCGTACTTGAGCCAATCGCCAGCCAAACATCAACGTACTCAGCATGACTCCGGCAAGCACGCCTTTTGCTAAATCGTGAGTGAACAGCGCGACCACCGCCGTAAACGGCATGATGAACGCTTCACCAAGTGGCATCTTGCGGAGCGTTTTGAGTGAGCTAAAGTCAAACGTTTCAAACGACACCATGATCATCACGCCGACCAGCGCTGCCATCGGAATCTGCTGCACCACATCTCGCAACACGAAGATGGAAAATAGCAAGAATGCGCCTGCCACAGCGGTTGATAGGCGGCGACGACCACCCGACCGCACGTTAATCAACGACTGGCCGACCATACCGCAACCAGCCATGCCACCCAGAAAGCCTGTCACCATGTTGGCGATGCCCTGCCCACGGACTTCTTTGTCCTTAGAACTGCGGGTATCGGTCAGGTCATCTAGCAGTGCAGCCGTCAATAACGATTCCAGCAAGCCCACGATCGCCAGCGTTAGCGAGTATGGCAAAATGATTGCCAGCGTTTCCCACGAGAAACTGACGTGAGGCAGATGGAAGACTGGTAGGTTGCGCGTAATCTCACCAATATCGCCCACCCGACGAATGGGGAGATGAGCTGCGATCGCCACAATGGTCATCGTGACGATCGCCACTAAAGGCGATGGCACTCGGTTCGTGATGCGGGGAAAGAGGTAGACAATGGCAAGCGTTGCCGCAACCATGACGTACGCCTGCCAAGGTTCTCCCGGTAACTGCTGTATCTGTGCCAGAAAAATCAAAAGACCCAGCGCATTCACAAAGCCTGAAATGACGGTCTGTGGAATGAAACTAAAGAACCGCCCCAGCTTAAAAACGCCAATTAGAAATTGAATGATTCCGGTCAGAATGGTTGCGGCAAAAAGGTACTCGACCCCATGCTGTGCCACCAGGGTCGTCATCAGCAGTGCCATTGACCCTGTAGCGGCGGAAATCATCGCGGGCCGACCGCCTGCCAGAGCAATGACAACCGCCATGCTGAAGGACGTGTACAGCGCCACCATCGGGTTGACCTTCGCGATCGCCGCAAACGCCAGCGACTCTGGAATCAATGCCAACGCAACGGTAATGCCTGCCAGCACCTCAACGGGAATGCTGGACAACGGTAGCTTGCGGGCAAACGTCGCTTTGAGCGATCGTGCACGCCCAAGTGCTGCTCTGCTGGTTCGGTTTCGAATAGAAATCATGCTGCCCTTTTAAGGAGGTCGGTGGGTGCTTTGGTAGAAGGGAATGAATGAATAGCAGAATCAAGGAATGAAATTAACCGAATATTAACTTTTGTACACAGGAAGCAAAATGCTCTGGCCCTTTGGAGGCCAAAATTTGATGCCTGCTTTATGGGTTAAGGGTCTGGTGTAAAGTTTTGGCTAATCTCTTTGCGCTCCAGGTTCAGTACTTACGGAGAAACAGAGCGGTACATTTACGGTCGTTCGTGGGTTGCAGCGTTAAAGCGCCAATTGTTCGTGTTGCGTCGCGTTAAAGCGCCCCAAAATGTTGCATTCTAGTAGGCATGCAATCGCAATCTCCCACCACCAATTCAGCCAGCAGCGCAACCCAGTTCTACACATGGCAGAACTACCGTTGCGCCTACGATCGCCTTGCCCCAAGTAGCTCTGCTCAAGGGCTACCGCTTCTGCTCATCCATCCCATTGGGGTGGGGTTGTCCCGCACCTTCTGGCAACGGTTTTGCGAGGAGTGGTATCGCACTGGGCAGCAAAATCTGATCTACAATCCTGACCTGCTGGGATGTGGTGAAAGCGCGATGCCGTCGATCGCGTACTACCCGTTAGATTGGGCAAAGCAGCTACAGTGCTTCTTACAAACCGTGATTCAAACCCCGGTTGTCGTCGTGGTGCAAGGGGCTTTGCTACCTGTGGCGATCGAGCTTGTGCACTTACAGCCAGATCTCATTCGAGGCTTGGTGATGAGTGGCCCACCTGCCCGCACACTGATTGCTAACCCAACGCCAACCTGGCAACAGCGGGTTAGTTGGAATCTGTTCGATTCGCCTCTGGGCAATGGCTTCTACCGCTATGCGCGACGATCGCAATTCCTGCGCTCGTTCTCCACTCGCCAACTTTTTGCGACCGCTGCTGGCGTTGATACTGAGTGGTTAGCCATGCTCAAGCAAGGAGCGGCCGATCTGGATAGTCGTCATGCCGTGTTCTCGTTTCTGGCTGGCTTCTGGCGGCAAGACTATACAGAGAAACTGAAGGCGATCGCCCAGCCAACGCTGATTGCAATGGGTGAGCAGGCTTCTAGCATAAGCCGCAAAGGCAAGTCGGAAACCCCAGATGAACGGCTGCAAGATTATCTCGCTCACTTGCCCCATAGCGAAGGCGTAAAACTGCCGGGACGCAACGTTCTGCCCTATGAATCAACTGCCGCGTTTGTGGAGGCGATCGTGCCCTTCATTCAACGCCTTTGAATAATGCCTTGGACGGGTCTTACAGCGGTTACTGATTGAGTAAGCCACAGTCCTGTCAATAAGGGTGTGTGGGATAGGGTGTAGGGTGTGGTGAATGCAAATGAAAACGGCTGTAAAGCTGTCGAAGTCCAGCACATCCTACTGAGAACAGAACGCTCAAGCTGCATCAGTGCGCTGTATAACGTAACGGTAGTTTCGGTGCCGTGCCGACTCCAGCGCAGCGATAGCCAGGAATCGCTTTAATGTTGCTCCATTGCGCATAACTGCCATTCGGCAAGGGCAGCAGGTAAAGCTTCAACTGTCCTTGGCACCAATCGCCACCATCCTGGCTCCATTCCTCAAAGTATCCCTGTACGACGCGTCCACGACCGCCTTCGCAGTTTAACCCGGCAGGACTTTTCACCCATAACGTGCCAGCGAATGGTTTCCCCTGATAGTGGGTGGTGTAGTGCACGGTATCGCCAGCGCAACCAAAGGCCGCAGACGGAAAAACCGTGTCTCCGCTAACACTGCGAAAGGCGTTTTGTCCAGCGAGGGCGTTGCCAGCACCAACAACGAGCAGCATGATTGCGCCGATCGTGGGCATGAGTATGCGAATCTTCATAACGTATCCTAAAAAGCTCTAAACGGTATTACAGAATACTTCTTCGTCGTAGAGCAGAATTTCGCAACCGTAAGTGAATCGCACCCCATAATGAAGAACGATAGAGCGTGAACGGCTAGGGCGAAAACAACCATGTTTTTTCACAAAGACGAGCAGTTGGAAGCGTTGGGCGATCGCATTCTCGCAGCCACGTGGGCAGAGTTCCCAGGGTTAGCTCGCAACCAGTTAGCGATGACCTGGTTGGTTTACGATCCACCTTCGCCTATGAATACGGGAGGTGCGTTAAGCACGGAGGCATTCTGGCAATATTCTCCTCGTGGTTTTAGCTATCGCGGTGTTGAGCGTATTTATCCTGCCAGTGTGGTCAAATTGTTTTATCTGGTAGCCATTCACGAATGGCTAGAGCAAGGGATGACACCACCCTCTGCAGAATTGGAGCGGGCTGTCAAAGACATGATTGTGAACTCTAGCAATGATGCAACGAGCCTGGTTGTAGACGTTTTGACAGGCACGACCAGTGGCCCTGAATTGCCTGCCGCGCCCTTTGAAACGTGGAAACAGCAGCGCAATTTGGTGAACCGCTACTTTCAATCGCTTGCCTGGACAGAATTGGAAACCATTAACGTGAACCAAAAAACCTGGTGTGATGGTGCCTACGGGCGAGAACGGGCATTTTTGGGCGAGTTGATGGACAACCGCAATATGTTGACAACCACGGCTACCGCACGCTTGCTACACAGTATTGTGGGCGGTGTTGCCATCTCAGCGGCACGATCGCAGTCCATGATGCAGTTGTTGCAGCGATCGCTTAACCCAACCGATCTGGCGGCTGATCCCGAAAATCAGGTCACAGGCTTTCTGGGCGCAGGGTTGCCGTTAAATGCACGCCTCTGGTCAAAGGCAGGGTTGATGAGCCGTGTGCGGCATGATGCGGCTTATGTAGAATTGCCCAATGCGGCTCCCTATCTGCTCGTCGTTTTTACGGAGGGCGCTGCCCATAGCCAAAACGAGACGATTCTTCCCTTTATCTCACGGCAGGTGGTGGACGCACTCGTGAATGGTTAGGGGTTTGTTGGACGTTGAGAACAGGGCTTTCGTGCGTTGATGCGCCAAGCTCATTACGGCTGCGATCGCAAGGTGATGCTGAAGGTGGTTTGACCATTTGCACTCTTGACGTGGATACCTGCTCCTAAATGCTCAGCTAGCCGCTTCACCAACGCCAAGCCTAAACCCGTACCACCATGCCTCCAGGGATCGCTGTTAGGAATTCGGTAAAACTTGTCGAAGATGCGATCGAGTTCACTGGCTGCGATCTCAGCGCCCGTATTGCTAACGACAAGTTGCATCTCCTCTGCGGTTTTAGCCGCCAACAAGCGGATGGTTTCACCGTGCGGGGTGTATTTGAGCGCATTCTGCAGCAGTTCGACAACGATGCGCTCTAAACAGGAAAAATCAGTCGTTAATGGTGGCAAATGAGGCGGTACATCGATCAGGAGGTGTTGCTGTTGACTCTTTGCCCGATCGTGGAATTTGCTTGCAATACTGGGGATCCAGTGCTGTAAGTCTTGCGTGGTTAAGGTTAAGGCGTCAGCTCCAGATTCAACACGCGATAGATCCAAAAGATCGTTGATGAGGCTAATTTCACGCTGGCACTCATCATGCAAGACTTTGAAATATTGGGCAATACGGTTTGGCTCCTGGTTGAAAATCTCTGTCTGCTTAAAGAGAATCTCCAACATTTGAGTTGCCATCTTAATGTTTGCCATTGGTGTTCTCAGTTCATGGGAAACAGAGCTGAGGAAATCATCTTTGAGATAGTTCAATTGCTCCAGATCGCCAACTTGAGTCTGAATGGCTCGATAAAGGCGAGACTGCCGGAGGGCGATCGCGCATTGATTCGCCACTTGCTCTACCAGGCGAATTTCTGGTTCGCCAAAGCACTCATCGCACGATCGAAAGAGCCACATATCGCCCAACATACCCTGGCTGTCGATGAGGGGAAAGCTGAGGATGGTAAACCGCTTACTGACCTTTCGGAAGGCTTCTAACGGTGTTTGAAGAGCGCAAAACTGTACCCATCGTCCGCTCAACGTTTCCTGTCCAATGTCTGTAAGATCTGCTACGGGGATCACCGTTCCTTTAGCCGCTTCAAGCGTATCTGAACGGATTGCCTCATAGCAAATGGTGATGGTGTTGTCTTCGGGATTGTACAGTCCGGCATCACAGCACACGACGTTCAATTCAGCCGCTAATTCTTGCACGGTTGTTTGTAGAATGTGGCGTTCATCCAGGCTGTCGCGCATGCGATCGGTAATGCGCTTCAGCAATGCCTCATAATCAAGCGCTTTGCGGAGTTGAATGGTACGCTCTTGCACTTGATTTTCTAGGGTTTTGTTGAGCTGACGGACTTGTTGATAAAGCTGTGATTGCTGAATGGCGATCGCAAGCTGATCCACAACGGCACACGCCAGTTCAACTTCCGACTCTTGCCAACGCCGCCACCGATCGCGAATGAGCGCCAGGCAACCCCAAAGCTTTGCTTCAAAGTGAATTGGCACCAGTAGCCAGGTACCTGGTAACAGCTGAGCGTACTGGCTCACAGTTGCATCAGGATACTGGGCGACATCCTCTAACCGCACAACTTCTAAACGCTTAAGTTGCGCGATCGGCTCGTTGTTATCATCGGCAAACTCCATCCCTGAAATGTTGTTTAGTTGTTGGTTGTAGTGGCTATCCGACACAACCTTCCAAATGGGAATGGCGGGCAAGTATTGAACAATATCGGCGCGATCGGCCTGAAGGAGATGGGCAATTTCAGCGGTTGCGGTAGCAAAAATGGTGTTCAAATCCAGCGAATTTCGAATGACCTGAATGACGCGATTTAAGGACTGCTCCCGCTGTGCCTGCACCTGGAACTGATGGTAAAGGTATGGTTGCCCCATTTCCTGTGGATCGACTTTAGAGGGAGTCACTAGCATCGGTTCGGCCATTGGCTGTACCCCAAACGTTGCTGCTAACCCTTGAAGCAAACTGCTCTCGGTCAGCACGCCTAAAACCTGCCCTACGTGATTGACAACGGGTAAGTGCTGAATTTGATGCTGTTGCATGACGCGCCAGGCGCTCTCCGAAGCCTCAGACGCCTTGCAGGTCACAGGCGAGTGTGTCATACAGGCGGTGATGGAGGCGGCCGCTGGATCAATGCCTGATGCGATCGCCCTTAGACAGCTCTGCACTGTACAAAGACCCACTAACTGATGTTGCTCTAGCACCAAAACACAATCCACGTTGCTCTGGCTCAAACGCTGAATTGCCTCAAGAACAGTTGCCTCTGGCGTTAACGTTGGGGCTTGCTGCATGGCGTGGGCTAGCGGAACTTGCATATCACCAGAAGGTAGAGAGCAAATAGCTGAGGATAATCAGGGTGGTGTCGGGCGGAACTCTAGACAAAAGACTCAAAACAGAGCGCCCAACGAAATGCCTATCACTCTATTACAGCCAAAAATTAGTCTATTACGGCCAAAGATTAGGACGGATGATTAGACGCCGTAATGCTAGATATACCATTCTCAGATGGTTGGCGTTAGAGACGAAAGCCTTTAAAGATCGATGGTGGTCATCGGCTTCAAGGAGCGTGATCGTTGGAACCGAGCCCACTTAGCATTTGCTGTTGGGACTGCTGCTGATCCCTAAGATGCTTCATGACTACTAAAGCCCAGAACGCTGGTATGAAAGCGCGTAGACGAAAGCTTATCGGACGAGAGCCTATTGATCAACGGTGCCAAATTAACCTGAGAATCACTGAACGGATTGTTTTGGCGTTCCTCTTGGTGATGCTTTTTAAGCACTGCTCAGTAAGGTCGCCAGGACGGGTTCGATTGATCGCGGATAGATCAGCCACGCTCGCTCGTACGGGGTGGTTAAGGTTTGCACAAGGGGAGACAACTTGCTCAATTCCACCAGTCCTCTGGTTGTTTGGCACTTAATGCCACGCTGATAAAGAGTATAGCCGCGGCTCAGTGACACTTGCAGTCCTGCGTAATACGTCCCATGATCACTTGCGGTGGCTAGCTTTTGGTGAACTGTCTGCAAAAGGCTTTGGCGCTCGTCTTGCGTTAAATGGGTCACATCCAGTGCTTTGGGCAAATCGCGATCGACGAATCGGCGGCACAGATCAGCCAAAAGTGGATCATCACTGAATTGCCAGCGCTGTAAGTGGTAAGTAAAAACGCCATCATCAGCCGCAAGATACTGCTGCAAGGGCAATTGATCGCAGTGACCTGTTAACCAGACATTGACCGTAGCATCCGCTTCTAACACGCCTTGCTTTAGTAGCTCGCGGGCACGTACAAACGCTTGCTGCAGAACCCAGCAGGCAGCAATATTTTTAGGATGATTATAAACTTGGGCATACATAAAGTAGCGGACGATTAAATAATGTTCGACTGCCGTTACGCCTTTGCGTGCCACGACCAGTTGCTGTGTGACCGGGTCGTAACGCATGGCCATGAGAATCCGATCTAAGTCGATGCGACCGTAGGACGCACCAGTAAAGTAGCTATCGCGCATTAGATAATCGAGCCGATCGCAATCTAACTGGCTTGATACCAGTTGCCAGACAAGCGGAATGGGATGCTTTTTGACATAGACCTGTAGCACTTGCTCTAGCAGCGTGGGATCAAGGGCATCTAGCGCCTTTCGGATGGGCGGCGACTCTTGCAAAATGCGACCTGTCCAGTGCTCGTGGTTGCTACCAAAGACCTCTTCTCCCGTATGGCTAAAAGGACCATGCCCAATGTCATGCAGCAAGGCAGCACATAGCACCACCGCGCGATAAGGCTGGAGTTGGGGATAAGTTTTGGCGAGGCGATCGAAGGCACGACGCGCGATCGCCAGCACGCCAAGCGAGTGCGTAAAGCGTGAACTCTCAGCCCCATGAAACGTCAGGCTTGCAGGGCCTAATTGCCGTACCCGCCGCAGTCTTTGAAAGGCAGGGGTATCAATTAATTGAATGAGTAGAGCTTCAGTGGGATCGCGACCATCGAGCGCGATCGCTCCATGCAACGGATCGTGATAGGTTCGCTCGGCATGGAGTAGCCCTGGCATCAAGCAGCCCCGGCAATCATAGAGTGAGTGGTCAATAGTTCTACAGCCGCTTGATACTGGCGATCGTCGGGTGTTGCCACCTGGTTGCCCATAATGGGGTCGAGCGGTACGGTCACGTCTGGCTTAATGCCAAGCTTATTAATGTCAATATGAGCAGGCGTTTCGTATTTTGCGACGGTAACTGCTAAGCCTGAGCCATCTGACAAATCAAAGAGGGATTGAATCAGCCCCTTGCCAAAGGTCTTTTCGCCTAAGATAGTTGCCCGCCCATTGTCTTTCAAGGCACCTGCGAGAATTTCGCTTGCACTAGCTGTCCCTTGGTTGACCAATACCACAAGCGGATCATTCGTCAACGCTTGCTCTGTGGCTTCAAAGCTGCCTTGAATGCCTTGACGGTTTACTGTGTAAACGATCGTGCCCTTGTTGAGCCAAAGACGAGCGATCTCAATGCCAGCTTGCAGCAAGCCACCGGGATTATTTCGCAAGTCCAGAATGTATGAATCCGCTCCTTGCTTTTCTAGCCGTTCGATCGCATGTGCCAGCTCAACCGTAGCGTTCGCATTGAACTGACTCAGACGAATATAGCCAATCTTTGCTGCGGTGTCCTTCTTAGCAGAAGGATTGGCAGAAGGCGGTTGAGACCGTAACTCGGCATATACGGGATTGAGCTCAATCCGATCGCGCACGACGTTCAGATCAATCAACGCCTCGCTTTCGCGTTGAATCGTCAACGTTACGTTGCTGCCGATCGTGCCTCGCATGCGGGCGGCTGCTTCATCGAGCGTCAGGGTATCGGTTGGCACACCGTCAATTTTTACGATCGTGTCGGCGGGTTTGACTCCTGCACGATCAGCGGGCGAGCCTGCAATGGGGGCAATGACCCGCAGCTTACCCGTGTCAGCATCGGAAGCAATCTGCAAGCCAACGCCTGTTAGCTCTCCAGAGGTGTTCGTCTGCAAACTCCGATATTGCTCAGGCTTCAGCAACCGCGTGAAGGGGTCATCCAAACTTGCCAGCATTTGTTGAATCGTGGCGTAAGTTTGCTCCCGATCGCTCAGCGGTTGCTTAAAAGCTTTCTGACGTACAAGCCACCAGTTCTGATGGTTAAAGGTGTCATCCACATAGGCCCGATCGACCAAACGCCAGACCTCTGCCAGCAGCTTTTGCTCATCCGTTAGCGCTTGCGCCTGTGGCACAGCCCAACCGAACGTAATCAAAATTGCTAAGAGAACTGCTGTAAGCCGTCTTACCCAGGAGTGATTTTTGCTCATAGTGATCAATCTTAACGTCAGCAGCAAAAAGTCTGCTACTCGAATTCACGCTGGCAGCAAGAATTCTGCCACTTTCATAGCCACTCGGCCGCGTCTTAGCAGCGCGATCGTCTTTATAAAAGTTTACTTAAACTTAAGGTTTAGCGCCCCAGATGCACTGCATGACAAAAATGAAAAAACGTTAACGCAGTCAGACGTTAGCGCCAGCACAATGATTCCTTTTGCACGTGAAATCCAACCTGTGTCTGTGTTACATTCTTTAGGAACAGCAATACATCTTTTAGGAATTCTTGCTTCATGTTCACTAAGCAGGTGACCGACTCGAAGGCTTACCAGTGGTTCGAGGAGCGGTTAGAGATTCAGGCACTCGCCGATGATATTTCTAGCAAGTACGTCCCTCCCCACGTAAACATTTTTTACTGTCTGGGTGGCATTACACTGGTTTGCTTCCTCATCCAGTTCGCCACTGGTTTTGCGATGACCTTCTACTACAGACCAACCGTTGCTGAAGCGTTTGAATCTGTTCAGTACATCATGAATGAAGTCAGCTTTGGCTGGTTAATCCGTTCCATCCACCGTTGGTCTGCCAGCATGATGGTGCTGATGATGATCCTTCATGTCTTCCGGGTTTATTTGACGGGCGGCTTCAAAAAGCCCCGTGAGCTGACCTGGGTTACAGGCGTTATTCTCGCGGTCATTACCGTATCGTTTGGTGTGACTGGCTATTCGTTGCCCTGGGATCAAATTGGTTATTGGGCTGTCAAGATTGTTTCAGGTGTTCCTGAGGCAATTCCCGTTGTCGGCGTCTTGATTTCTGATTTGCTTCGCGGTGGTTCTAGCGTTGGTCAGGCAACTTTAACTCGTTACTACAGTGCCCACACCTTCGTCTTACCCTGGTTGATTGCAGTGTTTATGCTGCTGCACTTTTTGATGATTCGCAAGCAGGGCATCTCTGGTCCTTTGTAAGGGGTTGCTAACTTACGTTCGGAATGCCTTTTTATTCCGTGTGAGACCCTTTACAGTAGGAGAGCCTGACTAGCCTCCCTGCTTTCATCCCTCTGCCGACTTCAGAACAAAAGGAGAGCGACTTTAATATGGCAACGGTTAAAAAGCCGGATCTGTCGGATCCTCAGTTGCGTGCCAAGCTTGCCAAAGGCATGGGTCACAATTACTACGGTGAACCTGCATGGCCTAACGATTTGCTCTATATCTTTCCCGTGGTAATCCTGGGAACGATCGCGCTTAACGTTGGTTTAGCCGTGCTTGATCCCGCAACGATTGGTGAACCTGCTGACCCCTTTGCAACCCCTCTAGAAATTTTGCCGGAATGGTATCTCTACCCGGTGTTCCAAATCTTGCGTACTGTTCCTAACAAGCTGTTAGGTGTAGTGGCAATGGCTTCGGTTCCTTTGGGCTTGATTGTCATTCCCTTCATTGAGAATGTTAACAAGTTTCAGAATCCATTCCGTCGTCCCGTAGCAACCACGCTGTTCCTTGTTGGAACACTGGTTACTCTTTATCTGGGTATTGGTGCAACCTTCCCAATCGATAAATCTTTGACGCTCGGTTTGTTCTAGGCTGTTGTTTGTTCTAGAACTCGAATGTCTCGTGTGTTCAACACCTGTTAAGTTCTCGTTATGGCTGCTTGCTATATGAGAGTTTGATGGGTGTTGTTTTTTGCCAGGATTGCTTTGAAGACTGGTACTGTTGAGCTTAGAATCTGAAGCGCGAAGCGACATCGCACGATCGCCCCTGCTTCACACAGACCGATACAGCAACGCTTTGCCAAGAACGCTGATGGTAGCATTTTCCGACAGTAGGGATCTCTACCCAAGCAGGTAGGGAATTTCTCTTAGGCAGTGAGACGATTTCTCAGTAGGATGGGAGTATTCGAGACGACGTTGTGCAGGAGACTGCCGTGAACCAGGATAGTTTTAAACATTTTCAAAGTGGTCTGGCTGAGGCCAGTCGCTGGCTTTTGCCGTTTGCTGTCATTTGGTTGCTGGGCGCGATCGGGTTAGGGTGGCTAGTCAAATCGTTTTTTATTCTGGTCGGGTTGATCATTATTACACCCGTGATTGCCTTTCTAGGATTTCGCTGGTGGCTAAGGCGTAATCTTGTTCAGTCAGACTGTCCTGTCTGCCATCACGAGTTTATTAGTTTGAATCAGACAGAGTTTAACTGTCCCAGTTGTAGCGAACCCTTAAGGGTAGAAAATGGGCACTTCACTCGTCTCACTCCACCGGGAACGATCGATATTAGCGCGGTCGAGGTGCCTGCCCAAACGCTTGAGGATTAGCCTATTGGGGCGCTTTGTCTTTTAAAGTCGTAAAGTCGGTCGTTTTTTACGGATTGCTTTTTACACGAAGCGGGACGCTGTATACAGCGTCCCGCTTCGTGTCTGGAGTATGCTTCATTGTCCTTAGCCTTCTCAAATCCCTCGTCAACTTGAGTTCTAGCTGCGAGAAATCGATAGCGTATACGGATGTTGCCCCTTTGCTCGATCGCCCACATAAACGGAGTAAGTGCCTTTGCTCCAGCGTCCGGGGATTGTAATTTTACCGTTAGAGTAGCTATCGGCTGGCACACAGAAGTCTTGACCAGAGCCACTGCGAATGAGAAGGGTGGGTTCACCGGACGACTGCAATGTAAATTGCAGATTGGCATCATCGGTTAGTTGAACGACATGATTGGGGGCAGCGGCAATGGAGCCAGCGCACCCTTTTGCATCTACCTTGCTACCACCGGATGTACCGCTAAGTTGAATGGTTTGTGAACTGGGAGTGATTGCGACTGCCTGACTGAGAACGGTTGAGGCGGTTCCCCACGCGATTGCCACTGTGATTGGGATCACTGACCAACGTTTAAATGCTTTCATTTGACTCATCTCCATCAACACCTGAAACACGTGGATACATTCAGTATTACAAGTGACAAATGTGATCAACCAGCAAATGTACCTGTTTGTGGAGTGGCACGTGAGGGAGTGGGGGAAGAGTTATGAGTTATGAGTTGAGTCAGTTTTTAGTGGTTGGTTTTATTGCCCGTTGGGCATTCAAGAAAAGTTTTTAGTGCTGGAACAAGCGCTGCCTTTTCTCTCCTTCTAACCACTTTTCTTGAATGCCCTTTCTTGGATGCCTGAAAGGCTTTAGGGCTATACAACCAAAAAAACCTTCTGCCTTCTGCCTCCTGCCTCTTGCCTCCTGCCTTCTACTCCCCGTCCTACTCAAGCTGTCGATATTGTTCCAACAAAACGGGTAGATGATCATAGCCATCGACGCCGATCGCCGAAATCAGTTCAGGACGAAGTTGGACTAAGATTGTCGCAAATGTCTCACCAAGTTGCCCTTTGAGAATCGTTAGTAGCCCTGCAGGTTGTCGCCATTCACGTGAAGCAATGCTTTCGAGAAAGTACATGCCCAGGCAACCAGCGTAGATAGCACGATCAGTCTCTTTCAATCGATAGTAGGCTTCTGCTAAGTATGCAAGGTTTAGCCCTTGCAGATATAGATCACCGGAAACTTGAGCGGCTTTAAGTCCTTCTGAGAGGACATTGATTGCGGTCTGAGGTTGTTCTAAAACGACGTAAGCAATACCTAGACTATTGAAGGCAAAGGCTTGGCTCTGTTGATCGCTCAGTTGTTCTGCCAACTTCAAGCCCTGCTGCAAATAGTTAATCGCCGTTTCGTAGACTTCTGGCTCGGCTTGCTCTACTTGCTGTGCTTGCAGCACTTCACCATAGCCTAGATTCACCAGAGCATTTGCTTCGCCCAAGCGATCGCCCGTTTGACGACTGAGAATCAATGCTCGCTGGCTGTAGTTAATGGCTTCGCTGTAGTGTTTTTGTGCAACGCAGGTGCGGCTGAGATGGTTTAGATTGGCGATCTCGCAGGGACGGTCACCAGCTTCTGCTGCAATGTCTCTCGCAATATCATGAAATTCCTTAGCGCGATCGAGCAATCCTTGTGCCCGTTCGGAGGAGCCGATCAACGTTAAAATACGTGCCTTTTCCTGCGTGCCCTCGACCCGCTTCAGTGGCTCATCTAAATAGTCCACAACGCTTCGAAGTTGGCTACCCGGAAACGAGGCAAACACTCCCCCATACAGGGGAAAGTAAGGACGTTGAGCGAACGATCGCAAAATTTGCAGCGTGACTTGGAAGGCTCCCTCTGAAAACTGTGTGCGATGGAAGGAGTTGAGCCCGGTTGCTTGCGCAAACCCTCGTGCAAGCTGCGACCAAATAATTGAGAATGCCAGAAAGGTCGAAATCGATAGCTTTGCACCCACTTTGGCATCGTAAACCAGGCGATCGAACCAGGCGACTAGCCCTTGTTGCAAATACTGCAAAAGGATAACCAACTCGACCCAGGTAGGCAGATCCCAATTAACCAGACGAGCTGTAACGTCACTACCGGACTCATTCAGCGACAGCGCTTGAAATAATTGGATCAGCAACGGATTCGTCAATTGTTTTGACCACACCGTCCACGGATTGCCCTGCCCTGGCGTACCTGCAAAGCCAAGAGACTGTCCCTGATCGTAGATCCAACTCACCAGATGGCTTTGTACTCTATCCCACGACTCTAGCCCCTGCCGGATACCAACCGCTAAGTGGGATAGCTCTTGCTGTGTGTCGCTATCGCTAACATCTCCCTGTTGTTGCAGTGCTGTAGCAAGCTGCTTAAGTTGAGTTGTACTTAGACTCTGGGGCTGGTTGGGGTCGATCGCGCGTAAAAATTCTGCCAAACGGTGAGCAGTCTCAGCTGAGATGATCGTTTGAATGACACCAGCGATCGCCTGCGATGTCTGATTCTGCTGTTGCCAGCGTTCCCACTCGCCCTGAATGGTTTGGAGTGCACGCTGCCGACGCGTTGCTTTTGCCTGTTTCAACTCGTCGGTTTCGGTCGCAAGTTGTGTTTGTACGCTATCAACCTGTGCTTGCAAACAGCGCTCAAACAATTCACCAGTGCCAGGACTGACACCTTCAACGAGCAACTGGTAGACCTGTTCCTTCGAGCGAATATTGCCCTTCAGGGTCATCTGCACAATTTGATCCAGCAGTTGCAGGTAGCGATCGGAGGGAGGAAGAGTCTCTGACATACAGACACACTAACAAATTAAAGTTATTGGAGTGGTCACTCAATCTGTGTTTCCAATGCTATCGTTCTTCGGGGAAAGCCTTGAAAGCCCAAGATACGATCGGTGAAGACCTCGACATAGACGATGGCTAGACGACTCAATCATCTCATTTGATGCGCCGTATGGACTGAAAGTAGCCAATCTAAAACGATGAGTGGTTGTTCTTGATCCTAAAGGCAATTTTGATCCAACTGGCCCCTAAATTAAGTGTTTCAACCTTCAAGAATTGGGCTAAATTTAAGCATTGAACTAAACCCTTGCTGGGTGGGTGTTAAGGAGTAACCACATGAACCATCTCAAGCGTGCCGTTTCCAGTCGGCAAATGATGCAATTCTGGCAAAGCGGCTCCGTCGTATTGGGTGGTGCTGCCCTTGCTGCTGGTATGCTGTTGACGGCTCCATCCTCCGCTGTGGCACAAGCAGCCTACGGGAGCTATGTTGGTGCTGGAGTGGCAGTTGGCTTAACTCACGGCGAACCGGGAGAGCCCGAACGAACATCAGGTGTCGTTGCGGCTCGCTATAAGTTTCTCAAGTTGCCTGTTTCAGTTAGGGCACAGGCTTTAATCGGTAAGCGCACGACACTGGTTCCCACTATTTCCTACGATGTTCCCATTAACTGGCGTACTGATGTGTACCTTGGTGTGGGTGCAGCAGTTGCTTTGGATGACGATCGCACCACGCCTTTGGGCAATAAAACTAGTTTTGCCATTCAACCTGGCATTGATTACGTCTTGCCTAACAGTCAAGCCGTGGTGTTTGGAAATGCTGTGATTGCCTTTGATGCCTATCGGAAAGGGGGCAATACAGCCGCATCGCTTCAGGCCGGCGTTGGGTTGAGGTTCTAGCAGCGCTGATTGATAGTTGTTTTGCTCAGTACAGGACAAAAAGCTTGAAAAGAGGAGCAGGGTAGGGTTTCATCAGAATTACCACACTCTTGAGAAACCCTATGAGTCAATATAGCGAATTAAAGCAAGTCCTCCAAGCGCAATTAAATTGGCATGGTGCGAGGCTTTCCTTTCTGGCGTTGTTCCTGTTAGCGCTGCTGAAAGTCAAAACGGTGAACTTGAGCGAACTGTGTTTAGGTTTTGGTGGAAAGGCGTTGCCCGAATCAAGCTACAAACGGTTGCAGCGGTTTTTTCGAGCATTTGACCTCGATTACCCACAACTGGCTAACCTCGTGGTGAGTTGGATGCAAATTCCAAGTGGCTGGGTCTTGAGCCTGGATCGCACGACCTGGAAATTTGGCACTCACTGGTACAACATTCTGACCTTAGGGATTGTGCATGAAGGGGTTGCCTTCCCCGTGCTGTGGTGACTGCTGGACAAGCAAGGGCATGTCAATAGTGACGAGCGGATGCGGTTCATGGAGACCTTTGCCAAACGGTTCCCCACGGCGGTCATCAACTACTTGTGTGCTGACCGAGAATTCATCGGGCAAGCCTGGGTGCGCTATCTCCTGCTTGAACCCGCCTTAGCCTTTCGCTTACGGATTCGCGGCACTGACCAGATTGAGCACGATGGCAAAGTGCTGGCGGCACGGGTCGTGTTTGCGCATCTGCAAGTGGGGCAAGCCCAGTACCTCACAGGCACTTGCCGGGTCTGGGGCTACCCAGTGGCAATCGAAGCGCTGCGCCTTGAGGATGGGGAGCTACTGGTGGTGATTGCGCCCGTCGGGGCGCAGGCTTTGGTCAAAGATTATGCCTTGCGCTGGGGCATCGAAACGTTGTTTGGCCTCTTCAAAACGCGCGGCTTCTGCTTGGAATCCACTCACTTTACCGAGACTGAGCGCTTGAGTAAGTTGTTCGCTTTGTTGACCTTAGCTCTGTGTTGGGCGATGCGAACGGGTTTATGGTTGCAGCAATGGCAGCCCATTGCGCTTAAAAAACATGGTCGTCGTGCCAAAAGTTTGTTTCGCTTCGGCCTCGATTTTTTGCGCCACTTAGTGCTCAATCCATCAGTGGCCAATAAGTCCGACTTTGTGCAATCCCTACAACTTTTGTCCTGTACTTAGGTTGTTTTGTCGCTGATGCTCTCCTTTTTTGTTTAGGCTAATGTCACAGCTAGAGCTTTTTCACAGGAAACTCTGCAATTCCGGCGCTACTGATAGTGCTCTTTGAAAATTAGTCTAAACACCAGTCTCCTGATCGAGCCGCAGAATGTTTGCCACTGTAAACATTCCGGCTAGTGGTCTGTCAATCTTCTATTTGCGGGTAGAGACGCTTGAGGCGAATCCGGGCCTCATCACCGCAGTGCAATTAGTTTTGCTTTCGATTTCCCATCGCAAATTCGTTGACGGGGTTTCTGGTCTGGCTTACGCAACGCTACCTCTAAACCTTGTACGACCAATCGTTCTCGCAGATGGACAATTGTTAGACGAGCGAAAAGCTGTTTTCAGTACTAAAGACATTCTTATCTCTAGAGGCGCGTCGCGACCATCGATCTGAAAGTTTCCTCATCTAAAGCTTAAATTCATTTAATCCTTAGCGTGCTAATCATTCTCTAGAGATAGGGCAAAACAGGTGAAAGCTCTTTAGATTAGGGAGATGATACATGCGAGAGCGGACGATCGCTCATCGTTCTATCCTCAAGGAGGTTCCATGATTCATCAGGCTTTGAATCGTGCATTCTTACCAGGGTTGCTTGCGACAACGCTGGCTGGTTCAGCGTTTCTTCCGGCTAAACCGGCTGCTGCTGATGACCACATGCTTCGCGATGTAGGCATTGGTGCGGCGGCTGGTGTGGTAACGGGTGCCATTACCCATCGCTCTCCGGCGCGGGGAGCCATTAATGGTGCTGCCGCTGGTGCTGCTGTAAGTGGTGCAAACAGCGCGTTTGGTAAGCATCCTGGGCATCGTGATCTGCCGCGCGATGCGGCTGTGGGCGCTGGTGCGTCTGTGCTTACAGGCACCGTTACAGGACGGCATCATGCGGTTAACAACGCGATTACAGGTGCTGCCGCTGGGGCCGCAATCAACCTGTTAACGCATTAGTGGGCTGTCTGCTCCTGGTACGCAACTTGTAGAAGTGTTCAGAACTTTGTAAGCGCGTCCAGGGCATTGCGATCGCCTGAAATGTTAAAGGGTAGTACTGCACAAGCTTTGCATGGTACTACCCTTTTTTAAGCTTTATTTGTCGAGCCTCTCGCAATGCCGTGTGGTCGCTGTGCTAAGCTCTGCCGTTAAAAGCTTCCTGTCAGGTGTGCTTAAGCCAGCGATTGGTCGATCGATCTAACTTAATCCACGCTCCTTAGCAGCTTAGTCAAAGTAGAAGAGGGTCACAATTTTGCGTTGATCTTCTGCTTCGCGGCAAGTTGTCAGTAGAGTTTGGCTGTCATGAAAGGCAAAGCAAATGAGCTGCTGACAGCGCGAAATAATCTCAGCGTTGCAGAGAGCGCTGGCTTCTGCGAGGGATAGCGTGTCGTTGCTAGGGTTCTCGACCAAATGCATGACCTGCTCTAGCTGTTCACGCGATTCACGCGGTTGCCGCTCCATACTTTGAGGCAAAATGACTGTCAGCAGTGCTGGATCTGCCCGCATGGCTCCGCGAATGGCGGCTTGATTTGTTCCTGTAGCACCAGACGTGATCAAGCGATTGCCCTCTAAGACCAGGGCATAGCTCATCATTTCGATCAAATTCTGATGGGTAATGGGAACATGGCGGGAGCCCAGCAACGCGATGCGCTTGGAGCCTGTTTGCTGAATGGTTGCCAGTTCTTGTAAAAAATCGTCTACCTTGGGCAGGTCTATGGACTGACTCAACGATGCTATTAACCTGAACAACCTCAATATATTAGCAGACCGAGATATCGTTGATTGTTATCCTCTTTTTCTGAGTAGACAAAAATGTGTGGTGAATTGTGCCAAAGGACGCTGAATCAGTTGATGTATAAGAACTGCTGAAGACGGAAACGAGTGCCTGTCTTTAGCCATCTGTGGGCTTCGATCGCGCTCCCTGACTTACCCTTTGTCCTCCTGTCCTGCCGCTTTCTGCAAACACGCCAAGGCTTCGTCGCACCAGCCAATCCAATCGATTTCATAGCGAATGCCTCGGCGCAGCACCAGGTATTGCAGTTTTTCTGCCAGTGCTAATGCCTCAGGAGTCTGAAATTCTGTTGTCTCAATCTGGCGATAGTGGGCGAGCTGCTCGGCATGAATTTGGCGATGGTGGAGAAGCTGCTGCTGGATGATGGGTGTTGGCACGAGTGCACCCACAAACACTTTGACCAGTAGTTCTTCTTTAATCGCCATCGTGTCGCAAGGAGCCGCGATCCAGGTGGCGAGATGCTGTTGCCCAGAGGCGGTGATGCCATAGACCTTTTTGTCTGGACGACCTTCTTGAAAGACGGTTGTGGGCTGTACCCATCCTTCGGCTTCGAGTTTGGCGAGTTCGCGATAAATCTGCTGGTGAGTGGCTTTCCAGAAACAGCCCACGGATTCCTCAAAATTTTTGGTGAGGTCGTACCCGCTTTGGGGGCAGTTAACCAGAAGCGCCAGAATTGCGTGGGCAAGTGCCATCGTTCTTTCCTTAAATCGATCGTTGCATATGCACTGATTGACATATGCAAATCGTTGAATATAGACTATCATTTAATGCAATTTGTTGCATAAGCAAGTAGTTGCATCTTCGGTTGAGTCTCCAGGCTGTGCAGTTGACTTGGAATCTAGAGGTATTCTCTTATGCAAACAGCGACATCTAAAGCGGGTGGGGTGGGTCGGCCACTTTCTAAAGGAACGAATCGACGGCTGCTGATTGGAGCGGCCCTGGGTGGGACGATCGCCGTTGGCAGCCTGTTTTACGGCCTTTTACAATTTGTGGCGGCTCCGCAGAAGGTGGCGCGACCTGTACCAGCGATCGCTGTGGCAACTACGGTGACGGCACTCGGACGACTGGAACCTCAAGGGGAAGTTATTCAACTGGCGGCCTCGACCAAAGGTAGCCGGGTCGAGCAATTGCTGGTGAAGCGCGGCGATCGCGTACGGGCAGGACAGGTGATTGCGGTATTGGATTCGCACGATCGCCTGGAAGCAGCGCTAGAAAAAGCAAAACAGGATGTACAGATTGCACTCACAAAGCTGGCGCAGGTGAAAGCGGGGGCAAAGACGGGCGAGCTTGGGGCGCAGGCTGCCACCATCGATCGGCTTCAAGCAGAGCTAACCAACGCTCAACTTGAAGCACAGCGCTATCAAACGCTCTACGAACAGGGAGCAATTTCTGCCTCCTCGCGGGACAGCAAACAACTGGTGGCCGCTACCGCGCTTGCTCAGCTTCAGCAGGCGAAAAATACATTGAATAGTGTGGCGGAAGTACGGCCTGTCGATGTTTCAGCGGCAGAAGCAGAAGTGGCAAGCGCACAAACGGCGGTAAAACAGGCGCAGGCGGATTTGGATCTAGCACGGGTGCGATCGCCCCGGAACGGGCAGATCTTAAAAATCCATACCTGGGAAGGTGAGATTGTAGGCGATCAGGGAATTGCAGATTTGGGGCAAACCGAACAGATGTATGCCGTTGCCGAAGTCTACGAGAGTGACATCAAAGCCGTTCGTTTAGGTCAACGAGCCACGATCACCAGCAGCGCCTTTGATGGCGAAGTTCAGGGCTTTGTGGATGAAATTGGGCTGCAAATTCAGAAGAAAGGCGTACTCGACACTAACCCCACCGCTGATGCCGATGCCCGCATTGTTGAAGTCAAAATTCGGTTGGACAAATCCGGTAGCCGTAAAGTGGCTGGTCTGACCAATCTCGAAGTTACAGCACAGATTGAGAAAGGTTGAAGGCTAAGGGCTGAAAGTGAGGGAGTTGTTGGTTTTTAGTTTTTAGAAGGGCTCAGGAACAGCTTAGGCACTAACAACTTTTCTGTTATGGCCAGGGGCTTTACAACCAACAACTAATTCAACTCAAAACTCAAAACTCTGCCTCCTGCCCTCTGCCCTCTGCCTCCTGCCCTCCGCCCTCTGTCTCCTGCCCTCTGCCCCAACCCCTAACCCCCAACCCCTGCCTCCTGCCCTCTGCCCTCTGCCTTCTGCCCTCTGCCCTCTGTCTCCTGCCCTCTGCCCCAACCCCTAACCCCCAACCCCTGCCTCCTGCCCTCTGCCTTCTGCCTTCTGCCTTCTGCCCTCTCACTCCTTACCCCTGATCAGACTCTCATGAAACGCAAAATTCCCCTCGCATGGCTACAAGTGAGCCGAGAGCGAAGCCGTCTGGTTGTAGCTATGGCAGGCATCGCGTTTGCCGACATGCTGATGTTTATGCAACTGGGCTTTCGGACGGCGTTGTATGACAGCAATACTCAGGTGCATCGCAGTTTGCGGGCAGATCTGGTGTTGGTCAGCCCGCTGGCACGCAACATTGTGAGCATGACGAACTTTCCACGACGACGGTTGTTTCAAGCTCGAAGTTTTGCTGGTGTGCAGTCGGTGTCGGCGCTGTATACCGATTCACGCGAATGGAAGAATCCAGACACGCGCCATAATGAAGGCATTTTGTTTTTGGGGTTCAATCCCGAAAAATCTGTCTTTAATCTGCCAGGGGTCGATCGCAACCTGGACAAGATCAAAATGCCGGACACCGTTCTGTTTGACCAGGGTTCGCGGGGAAGCTATACCCACACGATCGCAGCGCTGGAGGCAGGCAATGTGGTGCCTACAGAAATGCGGAGCCGCAAAATCAAGGTAGCTGGTTTGTTTCTGGTTGGGGCGTCCTTTGCAGCGGATGGCAATGTGATTACCAGTGATCAAAACTTTCTGCGTCTCTTCCCTGATCGCAAGCAGTCAGAAGTCAGTGCGGGCTTGATCACGCTAGAACCCGGTGTTGATCCAGCGCGAATGCAACAAGTGCTGCAAGCAAATCTGCCTGATGACGTGCGGGTGATGACATTAGCCGAGTTTGCTGAATTGGAGAAAACCTACTGGCAAAACAATACGCCGATCGGCTTCATCTTTAGCCTTGGCACGGTCATTGGCTTTATCGTCGGCGCGGTGATTGTATATCAAATTTTGTCGAGCGATGTGGCCGATCACCTGGCAGAGTACGCCACGCTCAAGGCGATCGGGTATGGCGATCGCTATTTGCTGATGGTGGTGTTTCAAGAGGCGCTGATTCTTGCGGTATTGGGCTTTCTACCCGGCATTGCCATTTCGAGTGGGCTCTATACCCTGACGAGAGGCGCAACGAACCTGCCTCTGTTTATGACGAGCGCTCGGACGCTCACGGTCTTTCTCCTGACGATCGGGATGTGTGTGCTGTCAGGGGCAATTGCGACGCGGAAGCTGCGATCGGCGGATCCGGCGGATATTTTTTAGGGATGGGGGATAGGGGGTTAGGGGATAGGGGATAGGGGTTGGGGCAGGAGGCAGGCTTCCCAGAGCGTCAGCCGACGGGAGGCAGAAGGCAGGAGTCAGAAGGCAGGAGTCAGAAGGCAGGAGACGTGTTCTATGCAAGCTCTCAATAAGGTTGAGTCGGTTGTTTCAATTCAAGCTCTGGACCATTACTACGGTCAGGGGAGGCTTCAAAAGCAGGTGTTGTTTGATATAAACCTGGAGATTCAGGCGGGTGAGATTGTCATCATGACCGGGCCGTCTGGGTCAGGCAAAACCACGTTGCTCTCGTTAATTGGCAGTTTGCGATCGGCTCAAAGTGGCAGCTTGAAAGTACTGGGACAGGAACTTTGTGGCGCGAGTAAGTCGCAAATGGTGGAGTTACGCCGCAACGTTGGCTATATCTTTCAGGCACACAATTTGTTGAAGTCGCTGACCGCGAAGCAAAATGTGTTGATGTCTTTGGAACTGCACGATCTGTCAGCGGCGGAAGCGAACGCAAAAGCGGAGGCAATGCTGGCAGCGGTGGGACTGGAGGATCGATCGACCTACTATCCTGAAAACCTCTCCGGTGGACAAAAGCAACGGGTGGCGATCGCGCGGGCGCTCGTCAGTCATCCTAATCTCGTGCTGGCTGATGAACCGACGGCCGCTCTGGATAAACAATCAGGGCGAGATGTGGTGGAATTAATGCAGCGTCTTGCCAAAGAACAGGGCTGCACTATTCTGCTGGTAACGCACGACAATCGCATTCTTGATATTGCCGATCGCATTGTGCAAATGGAAGATGGCTATCTGGCAACCAATGCTCAGTTGGCGCAGACGAATGTGATGTGAAGGGAAGCCGTCAGCAATCAGCTTTTTAGCCTTCATCCCTCATCCCTCATCCCTCACCCCTCCTCTTCCACCCCATCCCCCAACCCTATCCCCCACCCCCTTCTCCCGCGACGGTTTAATCGGGCAATTGGTGCGGACGGTAGCGTCGGCATCTGGCACGAAACCTATCTCATTCAACCGGGACAACATGAGTCGATTTATGCCAATATGCCTGTGTTTGGCTTGGCGGCGGCCACAAATCATGTGCCTGTGACAGGAAGACGCGATACGGCTCGTGGTCGTTTGCAATCGGATGTAGACTAAACCAGCACTCTCCTCGTGATTTGTCGCAGAAGCAATGCGACCCCATGCAAAAGCAATGCGATTTGATGCAGAAGGATACGATCGTGATACAGAAGCAATGCGACCCAATGCAAAAGGACTGTGAGGCGATGCAGAAGGATACGATCGTGATGCAGAAGGATTGTGAGGCAATGCAAAAGCAATGCGACCCGATGCAAAAGCAATGCGACCCGATGCAGAAGCAATGCGACCCGATGCAGAAGGATTGTAGCCGGTGACAAAAGGATTGTGACTAGCAACAAAAGGATTGTTGGGGCAATTGGTTTAGCGTCAACGCTAAGAAAAATGGTCGCGATCGTGAATGACGTGTTAGACCAATCATCAGCAGGAAAACGGAGTTTAACAATGGCTACGACAGTACAACCAACTCAAACCGCCGCCTGGTCAAAGGCTGTGCTTCAGCCCGCAACAGAATTTGGCCCTACACCGCTCACCGTTTTAGCAGGCGCAATCCCTACCGGACTTCGGGGTTCTCTTTATCGCAATGGGCCTGCAACGTTAGAACGGGGTGGGCAACGCGTGGGACATTGGTTTGATGGGGATGGTGGCATTCTGGGGCTCCATTTTACTGATGCAGGCGCAACGGGCGTTTATCGCTACATTCAAACAACGGGCTATCGGGCTGAAACTCAAGCAGGCAGATTTTTGTTGGGCGGTTACGGCATGCTGCCCGCAGGTCATTGGTGGGAGCGGTTTAGCAAGGGGCTAAAAAACGCTGCAAACACCTCGGTGATCGCGTTGCCGGATAAATTGTTGGCGTTGTGGGAAGGTGGATTGCCCCATGCTCTAACGCTCGATCGGCTCGATACACTGGGGTTAGATGATCTCGGTGGCTTAGATGGCGCTGCCTACTCAGCCCATCCCAAGCGCGACCCAAAGACGGGTGACATCTTCAACTTTGGGGTTAGCTTTGGTCAGAATGGCACGCTAAATCTGTATCGCAGCGATGCCAGCGGAAGGGTGCAGCAACATGGCAAGATTCCGCTGCGAGGGCTGCCCATCATTCATGACTGCGCAATGGCGGGGCAGTATCTCATTTTTTGCATAGCGCCAGTCAGGATAAATGCTCTGCCCGTGTTGACCATGCTCAAAAGTTTCTCTGATTCCATGTCGTGGCAACCAGAGAAGGGAACGGAAATCATCGTGGTCGATCGCTCCACGTTTGAAGTTGTCAGCCGCAGTGAGGTGGAACCCTGGTATCAGTGGCATTTCGGCAACGGGGGTGAATTGGCTGACGGTTCGATCGCGTTTGATTTTGTGCGCTACCCCGATTTTCAGACCAACCAATACCTGAAAGAAGTGGCAACTGGACACACCGCGACGCTGGCAAAGGGCACTCTCTGGCAACTACGGTTAGACCCCAAAGCGGGCACTGTACTTGCACTAGAGGAAGTAGTCGATCGCAGTTGCGAATTTCCTACCGTGCAGCCCAACCAGGTCGGCCAACCGTCCCGTTACACCTATCTATCACTGCATCGCCCCGGTGCAGATCTGCGGCACGAGATTCTCAGCACGATCGCCCGCTTTGACTATGAAACTGCCACGCTGACGGAAGCTGATTGTGGTGCCAATCGCTATGCCAGTGAACCCATTTATGCCCCGGATGCTGAAAATGACGATCGCGGCTGGCTGCTAACAGTTGTCTATGACGGCAACACGCATCGCAGCGAAGCCTGGATTTTTGACAGCGATCGCCTGGAGGATGAACCTGTTTGTAAGCTCGCTCTCCCTCAGGTTGTGCCGCCTGGTTTTCATGGCACCTGGAGCGCTGCCAACGGTGTACGACGATGAGGCATCCCTGAAGGATCGGTTCCAACGCCAGTCTCGTCTTGAAGGCCAGCCTCCAGAGTCAGTTTCAGGGGGCAGTCTTAAACTTCGCCCGTCAGTAGATTCTGTTGCAAGGCAACGATCGCCGCCTGGGTGCGATCGCGCAAGCCCAGCCGACTCAGGATGTTCGTGACATGATTGCGCACCGTCTTCTCAGAAATGTAGAGAGTCTGGGCAATTTCTCGATTGCTGGCACCCTGAGCAATCAACTGTAAGATTTCCTGCTCTCTGGGCGTAAGTTCTGTGAGTGCTGGTGTTGCGGCAACGGCAGGTGGCGCTGCTGTAACGGCTTTGTGGACCAGACCAGGACCAATATGCGTGTAGCCCTTGTGGATAAACCGAATGGCCTGCACCAGTTCGTCAAACGGCGTATCTTTGAGCAAATAGCCAGAGGCACCGTTTTGCAACGCTTGCGTAACGTATTCCTGATCGTCAAACGTGGTCAGCACCAGGATTTTGACGCCTGGAAACTGCTGGCAGATCTCCTTGGTTGCGGCGACTCCATCCATGATCGGCATCCGTACATCCATCAGCACAACATCCGGCGTCAGGCTGCCAACCAAGGCGATCGCGTCTTGCCCGTTCGCCGCTTCGCCAACAACCTGGAGCGTGTCATCGGACTTGAGCAAGGCTTTCATTCCTCGACGGATCAGGTCTTGATCGTCAATGAGTAGGAGGCGAATCATGGCGGGGAGGAAGGCTAAAGAATAAGGGATGAAAGAGGGCTAAGGGAGGGGGAACGTGGCTTTAATGCGGCAGCCTTGCTGAGGGGCTGTTACTAAGTTAAAAGAGCCTGCGATCGCAGCAGTCCGTTCTTGCATCCCCTGAAGTCCAAAGCCAGTAGTGATCTGGTTGGGATCGAAGCCCTGACCATTATCGAGGATGGTGACTTCCAGGCGATCGTCAGTGGTTTGAATGGTGATGTCTACAGCGGTAGCAGCGGCATATTTACAAATGTTGGTCAGCGCTTCTTGCACGATGCGATAAACGGTGATTTGCGTCTCGCTGGTCAGCGGCTTGTGAAGCGCAATCTGGCAGGAAGGCGTGATACTGGTTGAGCGGCGAAACTCTTCGATAAGAGCCGCGATCGCTTGTTCGAGCGAGCGTCCCTGTAAGGGATCAGACCGCAGTGCTGCAACGGATTGCCGCACGTCCTGCAAAGCAGTGGAACCAATCTGTTTTGCTTCAATCAAAAGCGTTTTTGCCTCTTCGGGCTCTGTTTGCAGCAAGCGCAATGCAGCTTCCAGGTGCAGATTGAAGGCCGTGAGTGAATGCCCTAACGAGTCGTGAATGTCCCGTGCGATGCGATTTCGTTCCTGTAGTGTCGCCTGGTCTTCAATGCGGAGTGCATACTGTCGGAGCCTGGTATTGGCGATCGCCAGTTCCTCCCGACTGCGCCGTTCTGCCAGTACCGCATTCACCAGTGCTTGCAGAAAGATCACGATCAACCCAAACATAACGGTAAAACTCAACAGCAAAAGCCCCCCCCGATCCACCACGATCGGAGCCTGAAACACCGTCGGTGATCGAAAGCGCTGTGCTTGAAGACTGATACACAGGCCAACCGCGATCGTCGCCACGATCGAACGATAGTGCCCTTCAAAGACCAGGCAGTTGCGCACAATCAGCACCACGTACAGCAGCGTAAACAAGCGAATGCCACCTACGGTTGTGAGCAGCAGCAAGAGTGCCAGCTCAAAGGCGGTGTAAAGCACTTTGGCAACGGGGCGGGATGGCAACCGCAGCCCCATCAGCGCAAAAACTCCCAGACTGATGAGGTTAAATAGGGGCGATCGGGCGAGATGACTAAAGGGCAAGCGAGGAAACACTTCGCTCAACGCCACAAGGCCCAGCAGTAGCCACTCCAAATAGAGCAGAAAGCGGAGCGGGTATTCTCGATCGCGCATTGGTAGCTTCATGGGGCTGGGCTCATGCTGCGTTAAGGACACAACTCTTCAACCTTACGCGTTTCTCGCTTGGGGAAACAAGAGTGTGGCGTCCTACTCGCTCCTGGGACAAATGTCCCGCTTGAAGTGAGGACACCTGCCTCAGGTAGTGTCGCCCAGGCTGCTCATAGGATGGGGGCATCAAACGGAGGAACTAACCCATGAAGCCAACGAAACGAAACCTGATTGCGCTCCTGGCTGGCGGTCTGCTTGTTGCCGCTCCCATGCTTGCCAATCTGGCAGTTGCCCAAACGCCATCGTCCTCATTCTCTGATGTGCCCTCTGGCAGTATGGCACCTGCCGCCCGCGATCGCTCAGTGCAACGTCAGCAGCTTCGGAGTCAGATCAGCACGATTCTCACGCCTGAGCAACGCCAGCAATTTGCCATGGCGATCGAGCAAGGTCAATCAGTCGAAGAGGCCATCCTCGCGATGAACCTCTCTGCTGACCAAAAAGCGCAACTGCAACAGGCGTTTGCCGCAGCAGGGTTGCCGAACCTGGCACAGCTTAATCTCACTCAGGTGCAGAAAGAACAGTTAAAGCAGGTGTCTGCTCAAGTCCGCACTCAGCTCAGCCAGATTTTGACGCTTGAACAGCGCCAACAGTTCAAAGCAGCATTGGTGCAGGGCAACAGTGTTCAAGGCGCGATCGCCACAATGAACCTTTCAGCGACACAAAAAGCGCAGGTGCGTCAGGTCATGCAGGCGTCCCGCGCCCAACTCAACCAAATCCTCACGGCGGCACAAAAGCAGCAGCTTCGCCAAAGCCTGTATTCCCTACGACAACAGCGCCAGCGCTAGCCACAGCAGTCCACTCGCCTCGAACCTCCTACTCCCTTAACGCGTCAACTTCCATGAACTCATCATCTACAGCCTCTTCAAATGACGTTTTGCTTCACCACTTGCTGCATTTCGTTGACCATGTCGGCGATCGCCTGGGACTCAACGTTCCTCCAATTGCCCATATCGAACAACTCCGCAGCTTGCCGACTGGCACTCTGGGGCGATCGTTGGCCGACTTTCTAGAGCAGGAGCAGTTAACCCCGTTTCAAACGGGACCACGTCGCAAGCAGCTTCACGACAGCGTGCATGTGCTCACTGGCTATGGTGCTGACCCGATCGGGGAAGCAGAGGTGCAAGCATTTCTACTCGGTGCCAAATTTCATCCTACAAACCTCCTGCTAGTCGGCGGCCTGCTTCACGTGATTCATCGTTGCGTTGCCCCTCTACCGCTGCTCAACGCAACGATTCGCCAGCGTTTGTGGGCTGCCTACTGGCGTGGGCGGCATTCCCTCTTCGACGTTGATACCTGGCAACCCGAAGCCCAGTGGCACCTGCCGCTATCCCAGGTACAGCCCCTGTTTCGTCTCTAACAGGTCAATTCAGCCTCACGTGATTCGTCGGTCTGATCCAATTCCTTCATTGATAGACAAAAGGAGAAACTCATGAAGTACCTGCTATCCCTTTCTCTGCTTGGTTGCGCGATCGTGCTGAGCAGCCTTCCTGCTGCCGCAGGCCAAGTCGTCGGTCCACGCGGTGGTACAGCATCCGGCACTGGCTTTGTAGTGCCCAATCGTCAAGGCGGCTATACAGGTGCCGGGCAGGGCTCTTTTACAACACCAAAGGGCGCAACTGGCAGCGGTCAAGGGCAATTTCAAACCAATGGCCAGGGCAGTGTTACCTATAGCGGCAGCAGTAGTGCTACCAGAGCAAACGGACAACCTGTGAACACGACGACTAGCGGCACCAGCAGCTACAACTCGACCACAGGCTACAGCGGACAAAATACGACTACGGTCAATGGCAAGACGTACACCACCTCAACTCAGAATGGCTCTACCACTGTGACAACGCCGACTGGTAGCCAAGCCACCTATACCCCACGACGATTTCGCTAAGATACGTCGCTAATATGGAAGCCGGGTTTCTGGATTAATTAAGGTGTCTTTCAACCTGCTCTAATCATAGAAACCTGGTTTCTTGCGGTTTGCAGACGTGCCTTGCTTCAGCTAATCAAATGTTTTTGCAGTGCCATAATGGCCGCCTGGGTGCGATCGCGTACATCCAGCTTATGCAGAATGGCATGGACATGAACCCGTACTGTACCGGGAGTAATGTAGAGAATGTCGGCGATCTCTTGGTTCGATTTGCCCGCTGCGACGAGCGCTAAGATTTCTTGTTCGCGTGGCGTGAGAGGGTTTTCGGCTGATCGAGGTGGGGGTGTTTCAGCCAGAGATAAAGAGGCGGCCTCCTGAAAGGTAGCCTGAATTTCTGCTGTAGCAGTTGAGTCCCACCAGGATGCTCCAGCCGCCACCGATCGTAGTGCCAAAATCAGCGACTCAGCGGGAATTCCCTTCAGGCAGTAGCCTTGTGCTCCCGCCCCAATTAAGCGAGAAATCAAGTTTTTTTCCGATCGTGAAGTGAGGACTAGAACTGGCAACGTTGGCTGCTGTTGCTTAATTTGACGACAGGCTTCGATGCCACCAATCCCCGGTAAACCCACATCCAGCAGTACGAGATCCAGCGGTTGGCATTTCGTCTGGTCAACGGCAGTTTCGCCATCTTCAGCTTCGGCGATCACTTCCAGATCGGCTTCTTGCTGCAAGCGCATTCGTAGTCCCAGTCGAAAGAGTTCGTCATCCTCAGCAAGGAGAATTTTTATGGGAGGTTTCATGAAAAGGGTTTGATTCTGAGTACTGCATTGCCTCTCTTAACTCATACCCTAAAGCTCGGCACTTTGAGCGGATGAAGTCATTGTACTAGGCATGGCGGCGATCGGTAGGCGAAAGCCAAACAGGGCACCCTGCGGCGATCGATTCGCCGCCCAGAGTGTGCCATTGTGCGCTTCGATGATCTGGCGAGTCAGGTACAACCCCAATCCAGACCCTTTTGCTTGACGATCGCCATGCCCCTGGTAAAACCGCTCAAACAGTCGGGGCAACTCATCCGCCGTAATGCCTTGACCTTCATCCAGCACTTTCACGATCTGATAGCTTGATTGGGACTCCAGCACAATTTCGACTCTGCCGCCACGGGGTGAATGGTTGATGCTATTCGTCAACAGGTTTGCAAAGACCCGCTGAAGCTGAAGCGCATCGCCCTCAACCCACAGCGTCCGGCGAAAGTCTGATGCGCCATAGTTCAGGCTGAGATGGACACGACGAGTAGAGGCCAGTTCTCGCAGTTGGGTAAGGGCATCTTCTGCCAGCGCTGCCAGGTCGATCGGCTGGAGGTGGAGCGCTAACCCTTCAGAATCATTGCGATACACATCCAGCATGGTTTCTACCATTTGTAGCGTCGTTTGGTGACTGCGTACCATTGCAGCTAAAACGGCGGACTGGGCTATTTCGACGGTGCCAAATTCGCCACGCTGGAACGCTTTAATGGTTTCGATCGCGCCTAACAACGGAGTTTTCAAATCATGGGTCAGGGTCGAAACAAAGTCTTCGCGCATTCCTGCAAGCTGCTCTTGCGACTCAAGCTGTGCCTTCTGGTGAGCGATCGCATCTTCACTGCGTCGAATGCGATCGCTCAAAATGCCTGTCACCACTAGCGCCATGACAGCAATCAGGCGATTAGCAAGCGTTGCAGCCTCAATGGCCTTACCGCCCGGAAGCCACAAATTTGACAGCGTTAACAGTGCGGCCAGTAGCGTTACTTGCGCGGTTTCCGCTCGATTGAGCCGTGCATTCGCTAACAGAATGGGGCCAATATATAAATACCCAAACACATAGTCGGGTGGTGTGCTGTATTCCAGCAGCAAGACGATCGCCACTAACCCCACAATTAGCCACCGAATGCGTGAGGACGGCTTTTGACTCAAGAGCGTCGCTTGAATACGTTTCAACTTAAAGCACGTGTTTTGTTGATGGTTACTTTGATGCTAATCAATCGTTGCGACCCACTGCTGAAAAAGACCGCAGAAACAAACGTTTAGAAGCAATTTATATTGTCAGATATATCCCGTTTAGCTAGAGTCAAGCGAGGTTTCGTTTACGCTAATAGACAGTTGAATCGCTATAACGATGAGCCTGTTCTAGTCAATGTACGAATCTTCTACCTCCGCAACTGAAAGTACTTTGATCCGTCCAAAACGACGAGGCAAACACAAAATTTTTATCGGTATGTCGCCCGGTGTGGGTAAAACCTACCGCATGCTGGAAGAAGCTCACTGTCTGCGGCAAGAAGGCATTGATGTTGTGATTGGGCTACTGGAAACGCACAATCGGGCTGAAACCGCTCAAAAGGCGATCGGGCTAGAACAAGTACCACGTCAAGATGTCACCTGTTCTGGCATCACCCTCACCGAAATGGATACAGAGGCGATTCTGGCGCGGCAACCGCAACTCGTACTGGTCGATGAACTGGCGCATACCAATGTACCGGGTTCTGAGCGCGAAAAGCGTTATCAGGATGTTGAAATGCTACTGGCAGCAGGGTTGGACGTTTACTCGACGGTCAACATCCAACACATCGAAAGCCTGAACGATACCGTTGCCCGCATTACTGGAGTGGTGGTGCGCGAACGTATTCCCGATCGCGTTCTGGATGAAGCTGATGAGGTTGTTGTCATTGATGTCACGCCAGAGACGCTAGAGGAACGCCTTAAAGACGGCAAAATTTACGCGCCCGAAAAAATTGACCAGTCCCTCCAAAACTTCTTCAAGCGCCGCCACTTAATCGCCTTGCGTGAACTCGCTCTACGCGAAGTTGCTGACAACATTGAGGAAGATGCTTTTGAAGCAGAGAAGACCCCCACCTCACTGGCCCCCCATTGCAACATTTTGGAGCGCGTCCTGGTTTGCATCTCTACCTATCCCAACGCGGTTCAACTGATCCGACGGGGGGCGCGGTTAGCTAGCTACATGCACGGCCCTCTGTACTGTTTATTTGTTGATCATCCCGATCGCTTTCTCACCAAAGAAGAAAGCCTGCACATCGAAACCTGTGAGAACCTTTGCAAAGAGTTTGGGGGACAGTTCATTCGAGTAAAAGATCAGGACGTGGCACGGGCGATCGCCGCTGCAGCGCAAGACTATCACATTAGTCAGATCTTCATCGGCGAAAGCCAGCGATCGCGCTGGAAGAACCTACTGCGCCCCTCTCTCACACAAAAGCTGCTGCGATCGCTCAAGAATATCGACATTCACATCATTGCGACTGAAAAAACATCCCCTTAAGTTGTGAGTTGTTGGTTGTTCGATGATAATTGAGCAACTGATCATCATCATGCAATGCGTGTAATTGGCTTAATTAGCGGTACGTCAGTCGATGGTATTGATGCTGCCCTGGTAAACATTTCTGGCTCTACGGATGACTTAACAGTTGATCTACTGGCTGGCGCAACCTATCCTTATCCCGCCGACCTCCGCGAACAAATTCTAGCCGTTTGCGGGGGTGCCCCTCTCTCAATGGAAGCCCTGGCAACTCTGGACGACGCGATCGCTCACCAGTTTGCCCAAGCTGCAATCAACATTCAGACGGGGCATGCCGCCGCTGCACTTATCGGTTCGCATGGCCAAACCGTCTTCCATCGACCACCTCATCCCTCCCGTTTGGGCTACAGCCTTCAATTAGGACGTGGCGCTGCGATCGCCTACGCCACAGGTCTTACCACGGTCAGCAACTTCCGAGCGGCTGATATCGCCGTTGGTGGACACGGTGCCCCACTCGTTCCTGCTATCGATGTCGTACTCCTCAGCCACCCGACGCTTAACCGCTGCGTGCAGAATATTGGCGGTATCGGCAACGTGGCGTATCTGCCAGCTAGAAAGGGGGAGTGGGGAATGGGGAGTGGGGAGTCGGGAGTCGGGAGTCAAGACTTAGTGGTTAGCAATCGGCGATCGACCAATAAAACTCAGCCCTCAGCCCTCAGCCCTCAGCCCTCAAAACTCAGCACTCAAAACTCAAAACTCCCTAGCGAAGCGGAAAACTCTCTTCCTCTCTCCCCACTCCCTCTCGGTTGGGATACTGGACCGGGCAACGTCCTCCTTGATCTCGCTGTACAGCGTTTTTCTAATGGCACCAAGACGTACGATCGCAATGGAACCTGGGCGGCAACCGGTACACCCTGTAACGCATTGGTAGAACAATGGCTTCAACAGCCCTTCTTTCAACAACCGCCGCCAAAGTCAACGGGGCGAGAGTTGTTTAGTGTGGCCTATTTGGAGCAATGTTTAGCCGATGCCAGCGATCGTGCGCTGAGCCATGCCGACCTGCTGGCAACCTTGGCTGAATTGACCGCTGTGTCGATCGCTCACAGCTACCGCACCTTTTTACCCCAACTGCCCGATCAAGTCTTGCTTTGCGGCGGGGGCAGTAAGAATCTATATTTGAAACAACGGGTGCAGCATCACCTAGGAACCATACCTGTTCTGACCACAGATGATGTGGGGTTAAACGCCGAGTTCAAAGAAGCGATCGCCTTTGCTGTGCTTGCCTACTGGAGGCAACAGGGTATTCCTGGCAACCTTCCTGCAGTCACTGGCGCTACTAGTGCCGTGCTTTTAGGGGAAATCAACCAGGTAAGCGGAAGGGGTGCGTGATAGCATGAATTACCACAAACACCAGCATCGCAAGAAGCAATTAGAGCAAGGGATGGCGCTGTGGCTCACACCTTTTTAATGGAGGCGGGACGCTGGTCACTTCAGGGTAACTGGCTCGAACGTAACGGCATGCCGATTACCGTGATTGGCAAAACCCTCGTCGGCTGGAGTCGAGATGACTGGTTTACGATGGTGACAAAACTCGTCTTTCCGGGGTCCGATCGCGAAGAAATCTCGTTTCAATACCGGGGACGACTGGATGCTGGAGAGCGCCAGTATACCTTTGTCCTTCAGCATAGTCTGCTCGGTCGAGTTGAAGGCGAAGGCTGGGTGGCACAGGAGTCGATTGTTCAACGCTACTGGGTTCTGGGCGATCGCCAGCGCCGGAGTGGCTTTGAAACCTTGTACCGTATGGACGACAACAAATATTATTTGTCCAGTGGTATTATGGCTGGGCACTACCTCACAAGCACGATGGAAGCCACCCTCGAACGCCACGAGGGGTAAACGTGTCCTGGATTTCTGGCAGACGGAGCAAAACTCTATGCGTGCTAAGTAAGGCACGATCGTCAACAAGAAAACCATTAACTTGAAGCAGTTTAGATCGCTAAAATGACTTTACGGGATTACTAAGAAGAGGGACAGCAAAGAACGCCCTATTTTATTAATGCTGTTGTACTGGTTCGTTCATCGTGAAGGTCGTCATCTGCAAAGATGTTGTGCTGCTGATCGTGGTTCTGGGTGCTGACTCAAGAGCATGGCAGCGACACAAGTTACACCAGTGGTTTTGACGCATCGACCTTAAACGCTGACGCCTACTTCAGCCAACGGTTGCCTCATTCCTCCTGTCAAGCCTAGCGTTACTCAGTCGTGTAAACGTTTCAGCACTGGCATTCCTTACTTGCTCGTTTGAAACGGCTCTTCCGTTATCTTGCCTCTCCCTCTCCTACAGCGTTTTGTTGAACCTAAGCGTGTTGCTGTAACTGCGGTTGCATCTGACAACTCAAGCTCGGTAATTGCCCCTCTGTAAACTATGACCACAGATTCCAACGTTGGACGCTTACTTGCTAACCGTTATCGACTTGCCGAATTAATTGGCAAAGGTGCAATGGGGCGCGTCTACCGAGCCGAAGATACGTTGCTGGGCGGAGTCATCGCGGTTAAGTTTCTCTCTCAAACGCTGCTCAACCCTAAAATGCGCGATCGCTTCAAAAGCGAGGCACGTACCTGTGCCCAGTTGGGTCGTAAGAGCATTCACATCGTCAACGTTATTGATTACGGTGTCACAGATTACAAAGAAGAAGACGTGCCCTTTTACGTCATGGAGTATTTGCAGGGACAAAGCTTGAGCGAAGTCATTAACAATCAGCCGCTCCCGCTTCCCCGGTTTCTCGTCCTCTCTCGACAGATTTCGCTGGGGTTGCAGTGTGCGCATCAAGGCATTGTGATTGACGGCAGCGTTTATCCCATCATTCACCGAGATATCAAGCCCAGTAACATTCTTGTTAGTCGTGACGCCAGCCTGGGTGAGCTAGTCAAAATTCTTGATTTTGGTATCTCTAAGCTGCTGCAAGCCGATAGTGAGCAGACGAGTTCCTATATGGGCACGCTGGCCTACTCGTCTCCAGAGCAAATGGAAGGGCGAGAACTCGATTCGCGCTCCGACATCTATAGTCTGGGCGTCATGATGTACGAGATGTTAACGGGCAAAATGCCGCTCCACGTAGATACTCATGCCTTTGGCGCTTGGTACAAGGCGCATCATTCTCAACCGCCTCGATCGTTTGAAGCGGTTGACCCGAATCTAAAGTTGCCGAAGGCACTAGAAAACCTGGTCATGAGCTGTCTGGCAAAGTCGCCAAGCGACCGACCCCAGTCGATTAATGAGATTTTGAATGCCCTCAAGCCTCTAGAAGCAAGGTACAGTGGCAACGGTCGCGTGGTTGACGACATCGACAAGATTCTGAAACGTAAGCCAGTCGAGAGCCACCGAAAACCGCCGCTCACCCGTGCCCCTGTTGTAGACGAAATTTGCGCTACAGCACTCTGGCCTCAAGATAAACCGATCGCGCAAATTGTTTTTGCGCAAAGTGTCACGGTGGGTAAAACTACCTCTCCAGCCATTTGGGTCATGCTGCCACTGCAAGAGATCCAAACCCTGCAAATTTACAGACTTTACAACGTTATCTACAAAAACTTCCTCTATGCCATGTCGCCACATCCAACCCTGTTGTGGATTACAGGCATTTACAACCGCAAGCGCACCCAGACTCAAGAGCGCCATTCCAGTTCAGAACCTGGTCCACGTTGGTTGCCTTGCTATTTAGACCTCAAAACAGCGCATGGTCAGGAAATGAGCCGCCTGCTGGTCGAAAAAGGAGAATATCAGGTCTTGCTGTTTGCGCTGGAGCAGCCAGAAATTTGCTCTCACACCATGACGATCGCGATTAACCAGTCGCAACGCCTACAGCTACAGGAGTGGATTATTACGAGCCAGTCCTACCGATCAATAGGGCAGCCCACTCTCAGCAAGAATATGCTGAAGGCAGAATTTGATAAGCTAAAACCTCGCATCAGCCTGGAACTAGAAAAAGACCCCGGTGGCTCGTCGTTCGGGCATTAAGCCCTTTACTGACTGTCAGCTCATCACAAGCTGGGAGAAAAAAGAGAAAGGCATGCTGGACAACTCATGATCCTCTCGGCGGGAAGTAGATGAGGGGATGCCAACTACGACGGAGCAATTCATCCATAAACTGTGGAGTAGACCACTGTAGTAGCTTGTTAGTACTGCTGGATGTGGTTACGATCGCGCTTACATCTGCTACCTGTGCTGCGGTCAACACTTCGACGATCGGGTCTCCCTCTCGTACCTCAACGGGGTCAACGACAATCTCTGCGGTTTGCAACTTCGCAGCAACGGCTTCCAACTCTTTTTGCGCCTTTTCAAGCTGATAATCTACAGGGACATCACGTCGCCTAATGCCCTCCACTACCCAGCAGAGATGTAGTCGTTCCAACCCGATCGGTTTCTTTTGAATTTTTTGTTCGAGACGTTGAACCAGATATTTTGACGTCTCACTGCCGTGATAAGGCACCAGTAAGTAGCGAAAAAGATGACGACAGCGTAGATCCAACTCCTCCGCTGTATAAGTTGCAATCAACTGTGGGCGCAAAATCATCAGCGGTATAGGAAGGCGCTGAGATAACTCAACCGTCGTGCTACCAAAAAGTTTCTCTGCCAACAAACTGCGGGTTGGTGTGCCCACAATGATCAAGTCCACTGCATGGTCTTCAACAGCTCTCAAGATCTGATCAACTGGACGACCGGATTCAATCTCCACCTTCACATCTATGCCCACTGGCACATTATGAAGAGCCACATTCAACCGTTCGCGTGCTTGCTCTAGCTTCTTAGCGTCAACTCGTGGAAGACCCTCACAGTCGGCAAAAGGAATGCTGTGCAGAAAGACCAGACGATCAATGCCGCTTGCCGCAAAACTCGGTACAAAATGGACGAGACGATGCAGTCCATCAGAAAAATCCGTACAGATAAGCAAACGCTGAAACATAACTTTGTCGGTGGCAAGCGTGCGTGTCTAACCTGTCCCTAACCTATCATTGCAAGCTAAGATGGCGTGTTTATTTTGATGAAAGACCTGGAGCAGGTGTCGGCCATTAATTACCCTTAGCTCCTGGCTTAGGAACGGAAATTAAATCAGTAGGGGCGCTAGCAAAGCCATGCCAAAGGGTTTGGCATTCGGTAGCTAACCCTGCTTGCATTGCAGAGTGTTTGCTCATAGCTTGCTTGCCGTAGGGTATGATGCGTTCCTACAGTTGGAATAGACCATTTTACTAATGCACGATCGTTAGCATCAGCTAGCTGCAAGTCTTCTCTTGAAGCAAGGAAAGAACCGGTAGAGGTTGCAACGCAGAAATCTTAATCGCTCAAAAGTTTTGGGGCGTGACATCGGTCGAGGATGAAGCGATGACCGATCGCGCGTTTGGAAAACCAGTTAAGAGAAGCCAGTTAAGGCAAGGTCAACAGAGAGGAACGGCGTTTGAGCGGGTCATTTAGCCAGCCGTAGCAATCTATCAATCCAATTCAGCTAGCCACTGTTACTTCAACACTAAAGCTCAATAAACCTGGAACTAAGACAAGCCTTCACCACGGCAACATCTTGAACATGACATTAAACATGAGGCAAGACGGGTTGCACTTGACGCCCCAACACCCCCAGCTTCCTTTCATTCTGCTTAAAAAAAGCAAGAGACAGAGGTCGTCCACAGCGCAGAGAAGCGTTACTGGAACTGCGGACCCGATTCTAATCCCCACTGGTGCTTGAGGAAGTGCTTGTACATATTTTCGCGTAGCACCATTTGCTCGTAGAGCTTAACGAGAAAATCCTGAGCCTGTTCACGGCTCATATTCTGCACTTGGGATTCAAAGGAACGGATACTGAATTGCTGCTCTAAGGACAGCTCAACAGGTTGGTTCATATTCGACTCCAGATTGAGAGAGTGTATTCGGACAAACTACTGTCACGATTGCTCAAGTCAGTAGCTACCAGCGTCGATAGTTAGTTTCTCCATAGTTCCCTAAAAAGAGAAATTACATCTGGGCTTGTATTACAGAATATAACAACCATTTGACAAAAAGCCCATACCCCTCTTGGGGTAATCTCCGATCCCTGTGGGTCAACCGAAAGCATGATGATGCTTTGGCCAATTTCGCAGTGATGGATCAACGCTGTGGCAAAGCTGCAAACCTTAACAACAGCGATCGCTTCCTGCGCCTACTCTTTGCTTAGGTTTGCGCCCACTACGACAGGATTTGATGAACCATTGGATAAAACAGGCGTTGTTGCGGTTAGTGCCTCCATCGCCACAGGAAACGGTGCCTACAGATTTATTGATCGAGCAAAGATTATCTGTAGTTAAAACAACTTTATAAATTGACATCCTCGCCAAAGACCTGAAAGCCTTGAAAATAAAGGTTTCTTCTATAGCCGACAAAAAAAGTCGGGTATATTTGACGGCGTTTTTAACCCGTGTTACTATCATTCGAGTTTGGTATTCCATCCCTTCCTCACGCCTTCACAAGAGATTTTGACCCATGACGCAGGTAACTCAGCTACAAACCAAATCGGCCGCTACGTTTCGTGCCCTTAAGTGCAAAGAATGTGGTGAAGAGTACGAACTGAAGGCCATGCATGTTTGCGAGTTCTGCTTCGGTCCTCTGGAAGTTGCCTACGACTACGATGCACTTCGGCGGACGGTGACTCGTGAAAGCATTCAGGCTGGGCCCCACTCTATTTGGCGCTATCGCCCCTTCTTGCCCGTTGAAACGAACCAGCCGATCGACGTTGGCACAGGCATGACGCCCTTAGTGCGCGCTAATCGATTGGCGCGTCAGCTTGGCTTGAAAAAGCTGTATATCAAAAATGATGCGGTCAACATGCCCACCCTTAGTTTCAAAGATCGGGTGGTTTCTGTCGCGCTGACTCGTGCCAAAGAGCTAGGGTTTTCAACCGTGTCTTGTGCCAGCACAGGAAACTTGGCGAACTCAACGGCTGCGATCGCCGCTCATGCTGGTTTGGACTGTTGCGTTTTCATCCCTGCTGATCTGGAAGCGGGTAAAGTGATGGGCACTTTAATCTACAGCCCTACACTGATGGCGGTGCAAGGCAATTACGACCAGGTGAATCGCCTCTGTTCTGAAGTCGCTAATACCCACGGTTGGGGCTTCGTTAATATCAACCTGCGCCCCTACTACTCTGAAGGATCTAAGACGTTGGGGTATGAAGTTGCAGAGCAGTTGGGCTGGGAACTTCCCGACCACATTGTGGCTCCGCTAGCCTCTGGCTCGCTGTTCACTAAAATTTACAAAGGGTTCAAAGAATTCGTTGACGTGGGGTTGGTTACTGATAAGCATGTTCGCTTTAGTGGAGCGCAAGCCGAAGGCTGTTCACCGATCGCTCAGGCATATCGCGAAGGGCGGGATTTCGTGACGCCCGTGAAGCCCAGCACGATCGCCAAGTCTCTCGCGATTGGTAACCCTGCGGATGGCGTGTATGCGATCGACATCGCTCGTAAGACCAACGGCAACATTGAGTCGGTTAACGATGCCGAAATCATTGCTGGGATTAAACTTCTAGCGGAAACGGAAGGTATCTTTACGGAAACGGCTGGCGGTACCACGATCGCGGTGCTACAAAAGCTGGTGGCAGCAGGCAAGATTGACCCTGATGAAACGACGGTTGTTTACATTACGGGCAACGGCTTGAAGACCCAGGAAGCCGTACAGGGGTATGTGGGTGAGCCACTGACGATTGAGCCTAAACTCGACAGTTTTGAGCGAGCCTTAGAGCGCTCTCGCACCCTTGAGCGCCTTGAATGGCAACAAGCCTTAGTTTAAGGATGAAGGCTAAGGGCTGTCGCTCACTTCTTAATGGGAAGCCTAGAAGTGGTGAGTTAGTCATTCACCTCTTCACCCTTGTGCCATTCATCCTTTTCGTCTGTCCTTTATTCTTTCCACTCATGGCTATCAAAGTTCTCATTCCTACGCCGCTACAAAAGCTCACGAACAATCAGGCAACGGTTGAATGTGATGCCAATACCGTTGCGGATTTGCTGGAGTCACTCGAAACGAGTTGCCCTGGCATTAAGGCTCGTTTATGCGATGACCAAGGTGAATTGCGTCGCTTCGTCAATTTCTATGTCAACAGTGAAGATATTCGCTTTTTAGAGGGTGCCAAGACTCCCCTGAAAGATGGCGATGAAGTGAGCATCATTCCTGCGATCGCGGGTGGCTAGCACACTACTGCCACTCTTTGCTTTTTGTGATTTCACGAACCAGAATTTCTGATTCGTGAAATTTTTTAATTGTCCCTTTTTAAGCTCCCTGAGAGTAACCTGAAGCCATCTAGTTCCTGGTCTAGACTTGAGGGACGTAAAATTAAATTCGCTATTTTAGAAGATAGTTGAAGAGACGTACGACTGTAGCTTGTGGGTTTCGATTCCTACTTAAAGCCGTTTCCCTTTGGATTCACTACACCCTACACCCTACACCTGCTTTTACAGAGCTTTAGCTTACTTAATCAATCGCCACTGTAAAAGCTTCTTTAGCCTCTACAAGCAGTGCAGCAGCTTTGCAAGCCATTAGCGAATGCTCGATCGGATTTCAATACCCGCTGAAGTTCTTCATCATTTCTTTAAACAAAAGAGGGTGTGTAAACGCATTACTTCAAGGTTTCCTCACTTTCCTGATGCTGTCGTCTCTAAGGAATGCCATAGAATGGAATCAGAATTATGTTCCATTTCTGGAAAGCTTACAGAATCAAGTCGTTGATGAAGGGTTGCTGCGCTAATGGCGTTGCGCTCTTTCACAACTCGAACCGCGTTTAAGCATCTATCATTGGTTCCAGCATTCGCTCCAAACTGTATAGTGATCCTCAATCTGAATAAGTCAGAATTTGGGGATGATTCCGGAATGGAGCCATGTCTGTATTCTCTCTTTGATTCCGGGTACTTTAAGCCTCTAGTCGATCCTTATATCCATTTCGCGGCACAGGTTTGAATAAGAGATAAGTCAATGATGGTAATGCCTACGTTCCCTTGTGAGTATGACTTGGTTGGCTATTCAAATGTCAGTGGTTTCTGGGCTCCAACGGTATGAGAGATGAAACCCTGGATCGAGAACAGAATCTGAAGCAAGATTTGATTGAATACTCAGGTTCACGCGACATTTTGACGCAGTTGAACAGTGGGCAACTGCTTGTTGTCAATAGCCGCAGACGTAATGGCCTGATTATCTATAAACGGTTTCACGCTGAGTTTGCTGGGCCTGGGGCTGCTGTGGGTAGTTTCTTTGATGTGGATTGCCAGCGTGCTGTACCTGTCGGTGATTTGTCTCTGGTGCATCCAGAGAACCAGGAAGAACGCCAAAAGGCTTATCTGATTCGACGGCAGTGGATCCGGTTAACCCAACAGTTGACGGATAATCCTGTGCCGTTGCAGCGAGCGCAAATGATTTTGAATCAGTTTGAGAACTATTTTGGCGCTGAAATGGTGGCACAACTCCCCGATGAGGCGTTTGCGCTCCTGGTTGGGGTATTGCCACAAACGATCAGGATGATGCGGCGCAACCCTGATAACTTTGAGCTAAGAGTCCGACTCTAAGGAAACTCGATCCTAAGGGAGCTAAGCGGTGATAGTGCTGTAGTTGCTTTGGGTCACTGCCTCTTCCAATATGGTGATGCTCCAATGCATTGTGATTCAATACAGTGAAGCCTGCTTTCAGGCTTGAGAGGTGCTTACGTTCGATTATCTTTGTCGATCGCTTTGCCACTCATTGCCACTAGGCTGGATAAATCCGTAGTCGTCGATTGGGTTCGTCTCCAAAGCTCCGCGATTTGAGGTGGTAATGCTCTACCAGTTCGTGCTGCATTTTGCGCACGATCGGAGAGCGGGGTAAAAGCTCAACCGGTTGCCCCTTGGGAATCACAATTTGCTCAACCGCAAGTCTGGCTTCTTCAAGCGCTTCGATTTCATCGTCGCTACCGCTTCCCGAAAAGAGGCTAAGGTCGGCAATATCCGTGCCAGAGTCATCCATATCTAGCATGCGGCGCAAGCCATGGGCGATCTGAGGAATCGTGCTGGCTTTAATGGTATGAATGGGTACCTGCCGTGCCTTCGCAATATGGCGCAGTTTGGAGTGGTTTTTGACGTGCGATCGCAGCGCCAAAACGGCATCGGCGTGGTCAATATCTTTAGTCAAAATGACAGGCAGATTCAACGTACGAATCACCTGATCCAACTGGTGACGACTGACCGCGTAAGGATAGACATGGAGAATATCCTCGCCATTAGGACCAACTCGCTGTTCTAAACCGCCAAAAGCTGTCTCTGTGTCTCCATCCAGAACTTCATGCAAGAAAGCTGCATCCCCACCGTTGAATCGGGCTTGCAGGGATTCATCCAGCATTTGTTCAAATTGCTGCTCATCGGCTGACAACTCGGCTTGGTTTGGCGACAGGGGGCGCATCTGCCCAGACGATCGCCACCCCCGACTGGACCCTCCACCCAGGCGTCCAGAACTCGTGAAGCTAGAGCGGTCGCCGACATCACTCTGACTACCGAGCGGACTTAGCGTGCTTCGCGTAGTCGTTAAGCCACTACGGCGACGTTGGCCTGATGGTTCTGATTCTGCGCTTGACAGCTCATGGGTAATCACTACTTTGCCAGTCTCGCTGAGCGCCCGTACTTGAGGGTTGGGCTGGCGACCACGCAATAAGCTGTCAACGGTTTCTGCCACATGCTCGTGAATCACCCAACGCTGACGTTCCAGCATTTCTACTGCAATATCAAAGGTTGGTGGAGCCTTGCGCTCCAGTACACTTTTTTGGCTTCCACGCCGGCGCGCTTCTTCATCGCCTAAGGTGACTGACTGAATCCCGCCGATGAGGTCGGAAAGTGTGGGGTTTTTAATCAGGTTCTCCAGGCGATTGCCGTGGGCTGTACCCACTAACTGCACACCGCGTTCAGCAATGGTCCGGGCAGCCAGTGCTTCTAATTCGGTGCCAATTTCGTCAATCACGATCACTTCAGGCATATGGTTTTCCACTGCCTCAATCATGACCTGGTGCTGGAGTTCAGGACGGGCGACCTGCATCCGCCGCGCTCGACCGATCGCAGGGTGCGGGACGTCGCCATCGCCAGCGATTTCGTTCGATGTATCGATGATGACAACCCGCTTTTCTAGCTCATCTGCCAGTACACGTGCAATCTCTCGCAACGCGGTAGTTTTACCCACACCAGGGCGACCCAGCATCAGAATTGAACGTCCACTCTCGACGAGGTCACGAATCATGCCGATCGTGCCAAAAATTGCTCGACCAACACGGCATGTTAATCCGATCACCTCACCACGTCGATTACGAATAGCACTGATGCGATGGAGTGTGCGCTCGATACCTGCCCGGTTATCGCCACCAAAGTCACCAACTTTAGTGATGCATTCGTTGAGATCCGCCTGGGACACCAATGCCTCAGACAAATATTCCGCCTGACCGGGAAACCGTGCTTCAGGACGGCGACCAATGTCTAAAACCACTTCAACCAAAACATCCTTTCGCGGATGTTGCTCAAGACGTTGCCGAATTGTGTCGGGCAAAATCTCTAGCAGTTTCGTCAAATCATCTGTAATTTGCATGCCTGGGTTGGGAGAGGTATCAGTGGGAGCGAGACTTTCGCCAACAGAGGCGATCGTGTCTTGGTGGCGTTCGGAGGGCAAGGATGGTTGTTCCGATGCGGGAACAGCCTGTGAGTCAGAAGAATTAATACCGTTAGGGTTTACCATTTGTTCGATGAGGAAAGAACAGGCACAGCGGATTCAACGTTATGGATACAGTACGGCGCATTGGGCGCAAGAACGTGCCGTTGGGCCTTGGTCACGTTTGTTGACAGGCATCAGACACTTTTAGTTGGGATACTAGAGAGCGTGCAAGAGCAACCGCTTGCCAAAGCAAGTCAGGTGTATCCTCTAGCTTCAAATGCTGTTGCCGGATTGGCAATGCAATCTCCTGCATCAGGCGAGTGGTTGCTGACGACGATCGCGGTGTCATCGTTTCGGTCGTTCTTAGTTCCGGCTCAGCCAATGCCATCGCGCTTGTCTCAAGCTCATTGAGAATCGGCATGAGTAGCGAACGGGCATAGCTGCCATAGGCAACTCCTGCAATGTAGGCTGCCGGGTATGGGCTGCTGGATAACTCCATCTGGGGCCGATCAGAAGAGGCGAAAGGCGTTAGAGGCTGAAGCAACCCTGGATGCAGCAAGTTCAAAGCCTTTAGCTTTGAGACAGTATGAGCATTGGTGCCTCCTGCCAACTGAAGATATCCTGGTAGACCAGCCGCTAAAACTTTTTGTCCCAGCTTGACGGCTGCCCGTGTTGCACCCACGCCAATATCGCCGCTCATGGGACGACCATCTAATTGCCAAAGCAGTGGGCAGGGTAGGGGCGAGACAATGTCGTATAGGGCTCGAAGATAATCCAGCAGTCCTTCACCGTCAGGACAGCTAATTGCCACGAGCTTTAGCTTGTAAACCCATGGCTCAAGTTCTTTCCAGAGCCGACTAAACTCGTGAAGGTGTCCAATTTGGGTATGAATTTCGATCGCATCAATCCCTGCTTGCAGCACTAAGGGCACAATTTTGGACGATGGCGCAAGGTAAGAGCGGGTTGCAATGTGTTGCTCTGGGCAGATTGGCAAGCAACGACCACAACCGTAACAGCGATCGCTCAGTACGCCAGAAAAATTCTTACTTGCTGTGGCAATGCGCTCACGCGTATAGCTTGAGGATACGTCAACCGACTCCGCCGTGTTGCCAATCGCTGCTTCAAACACGATCGCCTGCGTTGGGCAAATCAGTTCACAAGGGCGCGTGCAATCAGATGGGCAGGTAGCGGCATCAAACTCGGCCTTGCGAAAATGAGGATCTTCGCCATCATTCAGGCTGACCATGAGCCAAGGCAGTCCTCGCATGTGCGAATGCTCTGAGGCATCGGCCTCGGAGAGAGTACTGGCAAGCCTAAGCGCTGCCTTGGCAGCTGTAATGACTGCTGGATCAGCAGCGACATCAATACAATCTGCCCCGGCTAGCGCGTATGCTATTGCCAGGTTTCGGATGGCTGGAAGGTGCTGGAAACTGGCTCCGCAAATGAGTTTAAACCAGTGACCTTCCCTCAGGGATCGCAAAGGGTAGTACAGATCAGTCACCCCTCCATCCTAGTGCCCCTTCTGTAAAATTACGAGGCATCCACAAGAACTCTTTTCTCAAATGGCCATAACGTTAGGCTGAGAGCAATGCTTGCGTGAGAGGCATCCAGCGGAAAGCGCGATCGCCCCCTAACTCAACCACAATCTTCAGGCGAGGTTCCAGCTTCGGCAAGGCTGCCAGATACTCAAGCTCCTGATTCGACAGAATGGAACCCTCAATAATCCACAGCAGCAGCCCTTTTGACTTGGCCGGTAACTGCTCAATCTGATAAGTCACAAGCGGTGGAATGTAGTAGGTATAACCAACGGCAGCCCCGGCATTGGTGCTTTTCTTGCCGAGATGAGGTGGACGAACGCCATGAACAGCCGTTAAGTAGGCAGCAAGGTCGCCCAAACCGCGTGCCGTAATGCTGAGCGAGGTATACCCTGCCGTCCGAATTCGCCGCCGATAGCGCCCCTCAAAACCGCCTTCCAACGGGACATATACTCCCAACGCACCCAACGTTTCTAAGTCACGAATAAGCTGCTTACCTGTTGTAAGTAGTGCCATCAATCTCACTCCATCTGCCTGTTAGGTTGCACAAACACTGCTTAATTGCTTCGAAGTCTGTTGAGTCTCTCCCTTAAAGCCTTGATTATCAACACCCCTTTGATGCGATCGCCAAAGTGCTGCAATCCCAGTAATACTATAGATCCGTATGTTCTCGCTGCTTTAGATATGCGGAAAAAAATAAGCGATCGCTACAGCCACTCAGAAAAAAGATCCTAAATCACTAGACAATCACGAAGATAATGTCCTATAGTTGTTAACTGCTGCTGAATTATTTGTGCCACATGGCATTCCAGATTGAGCTCAAACTTGCCAAGCTGTGGCGGCAGTTTTAGGCCTTCTGGTTCTTTATCTTTCGCTTTAGGGGATACTGGGTAGCTTGCTGCTCAAGTCCTGGCGAAAAAGAGGAATGGATGTAGCGTTCGTCGAGTTCTAGCAACACCTTCGGGTAGGTCTTTGTCCTGCTCTGGCGGTTGATCCGGTTTCAATTTCAGCGTTCTTGAGTGCTGAGGATTGTAGCGGCTCTGGTGAACTGTGTGGCTGGTAGAGCTGGTTTTGGGGTGCAATAGCCCTAAGTTCTATCAGTATGCGTTTGTAGTTTGTAGAAATGGAGTCTAGTCATCGTGTCTGTTGGTATCCTCGGCACAAAACTCGGCATGACCCAGGTGTTTGACGAGACTGGGAAAGCTATCCCAGTGACCGTAATTCAAGCGGGGCCATGCATTGTTACACAAGTGAAAACGCCTCAGACAGATGGCTATGCTGCTATCCAGGTTGGATACGGTGAGGTGTCTCAAAAAGCTTTGACGAAACCAGAGCTAGGGCATCTTGCTAAATCAGGCGCATCTCCTGTTCGTCATTTGCATGAGTATCGGCTCGATAGCTCCAGTGAGTATGAGTTGGGTCAACAGCTTCAGGCCGATGCATTTGAAGTGGGGCAGATTGTTGACGTCATTGGCACGAGCATTGGTCGTGGCTTTGCGGGTTATCAGAAGCGTCACAACTTTAGGCGTGGACCAATGGCACACGGTTCTAAAAACCATCGGGCACCTGGTTCTACTGGGGCAGGTACAACTCCTGGTCGGGTCTATCCCGGTAAGCGGATGGCAGGGCGCTTGGGTGGAAGTCAGGTCACTGTCCGTAAACTGACCGTAGTGCGGGTTGATGTTGAGCGAAACCTGCTTCTGATTAAAGGAGCGGTTCCTGGCAAGCCTGGTGCTTTGCTAAATGTTGTCCCTGCAACGCTGGTTGGTCGCTAGTAGGGTTGGCTCCACAGAATGCATCGCTACGCTGAACGAGAGACAAGGGTAAAACTATGGTTGATTGTGTCGTTAAGAATTGGCAAGGTCAGGAAGCGGGTACGGCTTCCTTAGATTTAAAGGTAGCCAGTGAGGCGAATGCGGCTCACATCGTTCATCGTGCGTTGACTCGCCAACTGGCAAATGTACGCCAGGGAACAGCTTCTACCAAAACTCGTGCAGAGGTAAGTGGTGGTGGACGAAAGCCTTGGCGACAAAAAGGAACAGGGCGCGCACGCGCTGGCTCCAATCGTTCGCCTCTCTGGCGGGGTGGCGGTGTCATCTTTGGTCCCAAGCCAAGAGACTACTCGATTAAGATGAACCGCAAGGAGCGACGTTTAGCTCTTCGCACAGCAATTCAAAGCCGGATCGACGATTTAGTGGTTGTGCAGGATTTCGCTGATCAACTGTCCCGCCCAAAGACAAAAGAAGTCGCTAAAGCTCTAGCGGGTTGGGGCGTTGAGCCTCGCTCTAAAGTTCTACTCATTGTTGCCGAGCGAGATGAAAACGTTTATTTGTCGGCTCGTAACATTGATAACCTGCGAATGATTTCCGCAAGCAATCTAAACGTGTTTGATTTGCTCGCAGCCGATCGCATTGTGATGACGGCATCCGCTCTTACCAAAATTCAGGAGGTCTACGGTGACTGACTATAACGCTGGTGCGCTCGCTGATTTAGTGCGCCGCCCGATTGTGACCGAGAAAGCGACGCTTCTGCTGGAAAATAATCAATACACCTTTGAGGTCGACCCTAGGGCGAAGAAGCCAGAAATTAAGGCGGCGATCGAAACGCTGTTTGAGGTCAAAGTGGTGGGCGTCAGCACCCAAAACCCTCCTCGCAAAGCGCGTCGAGTAGGCAAGTTTGCAGGTCATCGTCCTCAGTATAAGCGCGCTATCGTGACGCTTGCTGTGGGTGATTCCATTACGCTTTTCCCAGAAGTTTGATGCCTCCGTTTCTATCGTTCAAGCACTGATCAGCCAATCTCTGACCTCCGTATCGCAAACCCCCAAGAGCTAACCTTATGGGCATCCGTATTTATCGACCAATGACCCCTGGGACTCGAACCCGCACGGTCTCTGCTTTTTCTGAAGTCACTAAAAGTGAACCAGAGAAGTCTCTAACGCACTCACGGCACCGTCCTAAAGGGCGTAACAACAGAGGTGTCATTACGTGCCGTCATCGGGGTGGTGGCCATAAGCGCCTCTACCGAGTCATTGATTTTAAGCGCGATAAGCACAACATCCCTGCGAAGGTGGTTGCGATTGAGTACGATCCCAATCGCAACGCGCGGATTGCACTGCTTTTTTACCAGGATGGCGAGAAGCGTTACATCATTCACCCAGCTAATTTGGCTGTTGGTACCATTATCCAATCGGGTCCTGACTCTCCCTTTGAAGTTGGCAACGCAATGCCGCTTGGCAGCGTTCCTTTGGGCACGATCGTTCATAATGTTGAGCTAGTTCCCGGCAAAGGTGGACAGATTGTGAGAGCGGCCGGCGCAAGCGCTCAGGTTGCGGCTAAGGAAGGAAATTTTGTCACCCTGAAGCTACCTTCGGGTGAGGTGCGGTTGATCCGTCGGGAATGCTACGCCACGATTGGCTCAGTCGGTAACGCTGACATTCGTAATACGAGCTTTGGTAAGGCTGGACGCAAACGTTGGAAAGGTCGCCGTCCAGAGGTGAGAGGCAGTGTGATGAACCCAGTGGATCACCCCCATGGTGGTGGTGAAGGGCGCGCACCGATTGGGCGATCGGGACCTGTTACCCCTTGGGGCAAACCAGCTTTAGGCTACAAAACTCGCAAGAAGAAGAAACTTAGCAACGCCTTGATCGTGCGCCGGCGTCGGAAGTCTTCGAAGCGAGGTAGAGGTGGTCGGGATTCATAAGCAATAGAGGGGAGATAAAACAATGGCTCGCTCATTAAAGAAAGGTCCGTTTGTTGCTGACCACCTGCTCAGCAAAATCGAAGCGCTGAACGTCAAGGGCGATAAGCAAGTTGTCAAAACCTGGTCACGTGCTTCAACCATCTTGCCGCAGATGATTGGTCATACGATCGCAGTGCATAACGGGAAACAGCATGTTCCGGTCTATGTTACTGAGCAAATGGTGGGGCATAAGCTGGGTGAGTTTGCTCCCACTCGGACGTTCCGCAGTCATGCGGGTGGCGATAAAAAAGCGCGTCGATAAGGTCGATAAATTTGAGCGATTTGTGAGTCGCTGCTGCTAAAGGAAAAACGTATGGCTATTGACACTACCACTGAAGTTAAGGCGATCGCTCGCTACGTTCGCATGTCTCCTCATAAAGTCCGGCGTGTGCTTGACCAAATTCGAGGACGTTCATACCGGGAAGCGCTCATCATCTTAGAATTTATGCCCTACCGCGCGTGTGAACCCGTGCTGAAGGTGCTGCGATCTGCTGCCGCTAATGCTGAACACAACCAAGGGCTAAGCCGTGCGGAACTGCTGGTCAGTCAGGCTTTTGCTGATCAGGGGCCTTCCTTAAAGCGGTTTCGACCCAGAGCACAAGGGCGAGCTTATCAGATCCGGAAACCAACGTGTCACATCACGATTACGGTTGCCCCTGGTGCCGCTGCTGAATAAGCCAACTCGCCACACTTGATGTTTGATAGCCGCTTGAGCCACTCTTGACACCCTACTGCTTTTATTAGAGGACGTATTCGTGGGACAGAAAATTCATCCAACTGGGTTTCGCCTGGGTATTACCCAGGAGCACCGTTCTCGATGGTTCGGTGATCACAAACGCTATCCCGAACTGCTGCAAGAGGACTATAAGATTCGCCGCTTTGTCGAGAAAAACCTCAGCAGTGCAGGTATCTCGGCAGTCCGGATTGAGCGCAAGGCAGACCAAATTGATCTAGAAGTGCAAACGGCTCGTCCTGGCGTCGTAGTTGGTCGAGGCGGTACCGGTATTGAGTCTCTGCGGGCGAGTTTGCAAAACGTTTTGGGTGGTGGCGATCGCCAAATTCGCATCAATGTTGTTGAAGTGGCACGAGTTGATGCTGATGCTGCCTTGATTGGCGAATACATTGCTCAACAGCTAGAGCGGCGGGTTTCGTTCCGTCGTGTCGTGCGTCAGGCCATTCAGCGTGCACAGCGCGCGGGTATTGAAGGCATCAAAGTGCAGGTCAGTGGCCGCCTGAATGGTGCTGAAATTGCTCGTCCCGAATGGACTCGTGAAGGACGGGTGCCCCTGCACACGCTTCGTGCGGATATTGATTATGCCTACTGCACGGCCCAGACGATTTACGGCACGTTAGGCATTAAAGTTTGGATCTTCAAAGGTGAAATTATCCCTGGACAAGAGCAGGAGCCCGCTCCTACCAACAACCAGCCTCGCCGTCGTCAACAGCGTCGTCGTCAACAATTCGAAGATCGCTCGAATGAGGGATAAGGGATGACGGACGAGGGATGGCTGATTTTCCTCAACACCTGATTCCTGACTCCTGACTTCTGAATTCCTAAGGTACTGAGTTATGTTAAGTCCAAGAAGAACAAAATTTCGAAAACAGCAGCGCGGACGCATGAGCGGCTTGGCGACGCGTGGTAACGAACTTAACTTCGGTGAGTTTGGTTTGCAGGCGCAGGAACCGTCTTGGATCACTTCTCGCCAGATTGAAGCCAGTCGTCGTGCAATGACCCGTTACATTCGCCGTGGCGGCAAGATTTGGATTCGAATCTTTCCTGACAAGCCTGTCACGATGCGTCCAGCCGAAACCCGGATGGGTTCTGGTAAAGGTGCTCCCGAATTTTGGGTGGCAGTGGTTAAACCCGGTCGGATTATGTTCGAGATTTCTGGTGTCCCTGAGGCTACCGCACGAGAAGCCATGAGGCTTGCTTCGTTCAAACTGCCGATTAAAACTAAGTTTATTACCCGTACAACGGAGGAGTCCTGAGCTATGCCTCTTCCTAAAATAAGTGAAGTCCGTGATCTGAGCGATCAAGAGTTAGAGGCTCAAATCGTCGCCGCAAAGCGTGAACTCTTTGATCTCCGCTTTCAGAAAGGCACTCGCCAACTGGATAAATCGCACCGTTTCAAGCACACTCGTCACCGCTTAGCACAGTTGCTAACCCTGGAGCGAGAACGGCAGCTAGCTTCAAAGGACGAAGGCTAAAGGCTAAGGGCAAAAAACGGTTGGAAGTAATCAGCAACTCGCTGCTACTCAACTCTTCTTAGGCTTTATCCTTCATCTTTTATCCTTTATCCTTTTCCCGGAGATGTCCAATGGCAGCAAAAGAGAGAGTCGGTTTAGTCGTCAGCGACAAAATGGAAAAAACGATCGTGGTGGCGGTTGAAAGCCGTTCATCTCATCCAAAGTACGGCAAAATCGTGGCCCGAACCAAGCGTTACAAGGCACATGACGAAGAGAATAAGTGCCGTGTCGGCGATCGCGTTCGCATTCAGGAAACGAGGCCACTAAGTGCTACGAAGCGCTGGATCGTGACTGACGTTGTTACTACAGCGACCCAAGCATAGTGGGAGGAACTAATGATCCAACAAGAGTCTTACTTGAATGTGGCAGATAACAGCGGTGCTCGCAAGCTGATGTGCATTCGTGTCATTGGCGGCGGTAACCGTCGGTATGGTGGCGTGGGTGACATCATCATTGCGGTCGTCAAAGATGCCATTCCTAACATGGCGGTCAAAAAGTCCGATGTGGTTCGTGCAGTGATTGTTCGCACCCGCAAAAGCCTTCGCCGTGATAGTGGTATGAGCATTCGCTTTGATGACAATGCTGCGGTACTGATTAATAACGACGGAAACCCCAGGGGTACCCGTGTTTTTGGTCCTGTTGCCCGTGAACTGCGCGACAAAAACTTTACGAAAATCGTCTCCCTTGCACCGGAGGTTCTGTAATGGCAAAGGTCAATTCAACGCCAACCCGCCACAAACTGCATGTCAAAAAGGGTGACACTGTTCAGGTCATTGCGGGTAGTGACAAAGGCAAAGTCGGTGAGGTGCTGCAAACGCTTCCCAAGACAGGCAAAGTCGTTGTTAAGGGCGTAAACATTCGTACAAAGCATGTCAAGCCGCAGCAGGAAGGCGAATCGGGACAAATTGTGACCAGCGAAGCGCCTATCCATAGCTCAAATGTGATGCTTTATTCCGAAAAGCAAAAGGTGGCTAGCCGTGTTTGCTACACCTTTGATGCCGACGGCCGCAAGGTTCGTATGTTGAAGAAAACGGGTGAGACGATCGACTAGCTCAAGTTGCTAGCAATTAGCCGCTAGTTTTTTAGAAAGAAAAAGCTCATTTGTTTTAGCTTTATCTACTTAAAACTTGCTTCTAGAAAACTAACAACTAAAACCCAGAAACTAAAGACTGTTTATTTCCCTGACCAAGCCCAGGGTTCATGAAGGATCGGCAACTATGGCAGAACGACTCAAAACTCACTATCAAGAAAAAATTGTTCCAAAACTCATGGAACAGTTCAACTACACAAACATCCACCAGGTGCCAAAGGTTGTCAAGGTGACGGTAAACCGGGGGATGGGCGAAGCGGCTCAAAACGCGAAAGCTCTGGAAGCTTCTCTTGCTGAAATCAGCCTTATCACTGGACAAAAGCCAGTGGTAACGCGGGCAAAGAAGGCGATTGCAGGCTTTAAAATCCGACAGGGAATGCCGGTGGGCATCATGGTGACATTGCGCTCTGGTCGTATGTACGCCTTTCTCGATCGCCTCATCAACTTAACCTTGCCACGCATTCGAGATTTTCGCGGGATCAGCCCTAAGAGTTTCGATGGGCGGGGAAATTATACGCTGGGCTTGCGCGAACAACTCATCTTCCCCGAAGTTGAATACGACAGCGTTGACCAGGTTCGTGGTATGGACATTTCCATAATCACGACGGCAAATACCGATGAGGAGGGTCGCGCCTTGCTGAAAGAACTGGGCATGCCCTTCCGGGATAACTAAGGCAGCTTTATCAAGGGAAAACTATGGCGGCACACGACACTATTTCAGACATGTTGACGCGAATTCGGAACGCGAACCTCGCGCGTCATCAAACGACCGAGGTTCCATCCACAAAGATGACCCGCAGCATTGCCAAGGTTTTGAAGGATGAAGGCTTCATTGCTGACTTTGCCGAAGCTGGCGAGGGCGTTAAGCGGAATTTGGTCATTGCGCTGAAGTATAAAGGCAAGGGCAAGCGACCCATTATTACGGCGTTGCGGCGCGTTAGTAAACCAGGCTTTCGAGTCTATTCCAATCGACGTGAACTGCCTCGGGTGTTGGGTGGTATTGGTATTGCTATCATTTCTACCTCAAGTGGGATCATGACCGATCGCGAGGCACGTCGAACCGGATTAGGTGGTGAAGTGCTGTGCTACATCTGGTAAGCCAGTTGTCAGTCTTTGGCGATTAGTTTTTAGATCACTAACAACTAGCAACTGTTTTAAGTAGGAGTAGTCAGGTATGTCTCGTATTGGTAAACGCCCCATTGATATTCCCGGTAAGGTTACTGTTGCCATTGATGGTCAGTCTGTCACGGTAAAGGGACCAAAAGGTGAGCTTTCTAGAGTATTACCGGGTGAAGTTGCGATTGCTCAAGAAGGTGAAACGCTCCTTGTTACTCGCCAGGATGAGTCCCGTGCCGCACGGCAGCGTCATGGTCTTTGCCGTACGCTTGTTGCCAACATGGTAGAGGGTGTCTCTCAGGGGTTCCAACGTCGCTTAGAGATTCAAGGGGTCGGCTATCGTGCTCAGGTGCAAGGGCGGAACTTAGTGCTTAACGTCGGCTACAGTAAGCCTGTCGAGCTTGAACCGCCTGCCGGAATCCAGGTGGCTGTGGAGAACAACACGAATGTGGTCGTGAGCGGTATTGATAAAGAGATTGTTGGCAATACAGCGGCTCGGATTCGGGCTGTTCGTCCACCAGAACCTTATAAAGGTAAAGGGATTCGCTATGCCGGTGAAGCGGTAAGACGCAAAGTTGGTAAGGCAGGGAAGAAGTAATCATGAAATTAACTCGTAAAGAATCAACACGTCGTCGTCATACTCGCGTGCGTCGTCGCGTCATCGGCACTCCAGAGCGTCCTCGTTTAGCGGTCTTTCGCTCAAATCAGCATATTTATGCTCAAGTTATTGACGATACGGTGCAACACACGCTGGCATCCGCATCTACCCTTGATCCTGATTTGAAAACGTCCATTGATTCTGGTTCAAATTGCGATGCATCCATTGCGGTTGGCAAACTGGTTGCTCAACGTTCCCTTGCTAAAGGGATTAAGCAGGTTGTCTTTGATCGCGGCGGCAGCCTCTATCACGGTCGGGTTAAAGCGCTAGCGGATGCGGCTCGTGAAGCCGGATTGATTTTCTAAGCAGCAAGTAAGTAGTGGTCAGTTTAAGGGCGGACGATAGCTGATAGCTAGGCACTGATATTCCTCATGAAACGGCAATTGAAATAATCGAGGTAAGGCAGTTATGGCAAAGGGTCGCAAGGCTCCTAAGAGTCGCGAGAAAGAAACCGATTGGCAAGAGCGCGTTGTTCAAATCCGTCGTGTCACCAAAGTGGTGAAAGGTGGTAAAAAACTTAGCTTCCGTGCAATTGTTGTTGTCGGCAATGAGCACGGTCAAGTAGGGGTGGGCGTAGGAAAGGCTAGTGATGTGATTGGAGCTGTCAAAAAGGGCGTTGCCGATGGCAAGAAACACCTGGTTGATGTTCCACTCACCAAATCCAATTCCATTCCCCACCCCGCTAATGGTACGGGTGGTGGTGCCAAAATCATGATGCGACCGGCTGCACCAGGAACGGGTGTAATTGCTGGGGGCGCAGTACGTACGGTTCTCGAACTGGCTGGAGTGCGCAACGTTCTAGCAAAACAACTTGGATCCGGTAATCCTCTCAATAATGCCAGAGCCACTGTTAACGCGCTTGAAACGCTACGGACGTTCGCCGATGTTGCGGAAGAGCGTGGGATTCCGATCGAAAATCTTTACGCATGAACCGCGATGCCTCTTGAATGGTTGAGGTTTAGGGACAGCTAGGGTCGTTCACGACCAGCAGTAGCCAATCAGAACAACTAGGTAAGACTATGAGACTTGATGATATTGCGCCACAAGATGGCTCCAAAAAGCGCCCTCGCCGAGTTGGTCGAGGCATTGCGGCTGGGCAAGGTGCAAGCTGTGGTTTTGGCATGCGGGGTCAAAAGTCGCGATCGGGCCGTCCGACTCGTCCCGGCTTTGAAGGTGGACAAATACCGTTGTACCGCCGCCTGCCGAAGCTGAAGAATTTTCCACTTGTTAATCGCACGCATTACACCATTATCAACGTCGGTTCTCTGTCTTCATTGGCGGCGCGCTCTGAAGTGACGCTGTCCTCTTTGATGGAAGCAGGCATTGTGACGAGTGATGACGGTCCTCTAAAGCTGTTAGGCGATGGCGAAGTTACCGTTCCCCTAACGGTTCACGCGGCTGCCTTTAGTGCCTCTGCTCGCGCTAAAATTGAAGCAGCTAAGGGTAAGTGTGTAGTGGTTGAAGCGGGTTCGGTAGCTGAATCAGCTTAGGGCGAATCAGCGTTAAACCTAGCCACTTCTAACTAATAGCTTTTGCAGTTGAGGTTATTCTGAGTGAGCAAACGATGACATTCAGTTGCAACACTCTGTACTTGAACGACTTACACGTAGAGGAAGGGCTTCATGGATAGTAGTCGAGATCGGACACCCAGTGCTCAAGAAACGTTTGCCCAGATGGCTCAGGCTGCTGGGCTGCGTGGTCGCATTCTCCTTACGATCGGCATGCTGATCCTGATCCGTCTGGGGATGTTTCTACCTCTACCCGGAATTAATCGAGCTGCTTTTGCTCAAAGTATTCAAAACAGTCCGCTCATAGGCTTTTTAAATGTCTTTTCTGGTGGCGGTATTGCTGCCTTGGGTATCTTTGCGCTCGGTATTTTACCTTATATCAACGCCTCGATTATTTTGCAGCTCTTAACGTCTGCCTTACCCTCCCTTGAAAATCTCCAAAAGAACGAGGGTGAAGCGGGACGCCGTAAGATTTCTCAAATCACTCGTTACGTTTCTCTGGGATGGGCGATCGTTCAAAGTGTGGGTATTGCCGTTTGGGTACGCCCCTATGCGGAGAACTGGGGACCTCTGTTTATTATTCAGACAGTGCTGGCCTTGACCGCAGGCTCGATGTTTGTCATGTGGGTTGGTGAGCTTATTACTGAACGGGGTATCGGTAATGGCGCATCCCTGCTGATTTTCGTCAACATTGTGTCGAGTTTGCCTACATCGGTTGGCCAAACGCTAGAACTGGCTCAGAGCGGCGATCGCAATGTCGTTAGTGGCGTTGTGATGCTGCTAGTGGTCTTTTTGGTCATGATTGTGGGTATCGTTTTTGTTCAAGAAGGGAGCCGTCGGATTCCGATTATTTCAGCCAGACGCCAGGTTGGACGACGTACCTATATGGAGCGCAACAGCTATTTGCCACTGCGGCTGAATCAGGGCGGTGTGATGCCGATCATTTTTGCCTCTGCAGTCCTTGTTTTGCCGATTACGCTGGCCCAATTTACCAAAAACGATATTGCCATTCAGGTGGCTAACTATCTTAGTCCTAACGGGAATGCTCCCTGGATTCACGCCGGTCTTTACTTGCTTTTGATTCTCTTTTTCAGCTACTTCTACGCCTCTCTGGTTGTTAATCCAGTTGATATGTCTCAGAACCTGAAGAAGATGGGGGCCAGTATCCCTGGCATTCGCCCCGGTAAGGCGACGAGCGACTATATTGAGCGCGTCCTTAACCGTCTTACATTTTTGGGAGCGATATTTTTGGGATTGGTTGCGATCGTACCAACTGCCGTGGAGGGCGCGACTAACGTGAGGACATTTCAGGGGATCGGAGCCACTTCTTTACTTATTCTGGTGGGTGTTGCGATTGATACGGCAAAGCAAGTGCAGACCTATGTGATCTCTCAGCGCTACGAAGGAATGGTGAAGCAGTAGTGGCACGTCTTATTCTTCTCGGTGCCCCTGGTGCTGGTAAGGGAACTCAAGCGAAGTCCTTAGCAGCTTTGGAGGACATTCCCCACATATCGACTGGTGAGATCTTACGAGCAGCGGTTTCTCAACAAAGTCCGCTTGGTCTAAAAGCTCAGGCGTACATGGAGCAGGGAAATCTCGTTCCTGATGACTTGGTGATTGCTTTGATTAAAGAGCGCTTGAGTCAGCCCGATGCTCAGAAGGGTTGGATCCTGGATGGCTTTCCTCGGAATGAGTCTCAGGCAGCGTTTTTAGATGAATTGCTGGTGGAGATTGACCAAGCCTATCGCTATGCAGTCAACCTGGAGGTACCGGATGATGTCCTTGTCCAGCGAATGCTGGGACGCGGACGTCAGGATGATACAGAGTCCGTGATTCGACGGCGTTTGCAGGTCTACCACAATCAAACAGCTCCCTTGATTGACTTTTATCAGACTCGACACAAGCTGGTTTCGATTGACGGAAACATTCCTCCAGAAGCTGTTTTAGATAAGCTTAAAAGCCTCCTTTAGAACAGATTTAGTACAGTTGCATGTATCAGTACCCTAAATATAATGTGCTCAGCGTGAATGCTTTAGACTCATAGAGGGTATGATATGGAACCTGTTAACGACCCCAAATCTGATCACTGTTGCTGTTGAGGAAACTAAATTGTCCAAACAAGATCTAATTGAAATGGAAGGGACAGTGACTGAGTCACTGCCAAACGCGATGTTCCGAGTCAAGTTAGACAACGAGTTCAACGTCCTTGCTCATATTTCTGGCAAGATCCGGCGTAACTACATCAAAATACTTCCTGGCGATCGAGTCAAAGTTGAACTAACCCCCTATGACTTGACCAAAGGACGCATTACATATCGGCTTCGTAATAAGAAATAGGTTGATTGCCAGCAGTTTTACAGTGAGTTACAAACTTCTTCAAGCCAATAGGCTAATGCAGCTTTAAAAAGCGTTTGACAAATTCTGTGTTCACTTGATAAGATTATATGTTTGTAATACGGCGAGATGAGTCATGAAGGTTCGGGCATCGGTTCGTAGGATTTGTGAGAAGTGCCGTGTGATTCGTCGCCGCGGCAGAGTTATGGTGATTTGTTCTAACCCTAAGCATAAGCAGCGTCAAGGCTAGAAAATGTATTTTGCGGTGCTCTTCCAAAGAGTTCCTCTGGGTCGGTGAGTAAAAGCTGAAGTTTAGCAGTAAAAGACTGGGAGAAAGAAGCGTGGCACGGATTGCCGGAGTAGACTTACCTCGCGATAAGAGGATTGAGATTGGTTTGACCTATATCTATGGCATTGGGTTAACCCGCTCGAAAGATGTTTTGAAGGCGACAGGTGTTAATCCAGACACTCGTGTCAAGGATCTGAGCGACGCTGATGTCGCACTGTTGCGCGAAGAAGTTGAGGAAAACTATCAGATTGAGGGTGATCTGCGACGGCTTGAGTCGATGAACATCAAGCGATTGATGGACATCGGCACGTATCGTGGACGTCGTCATCGCCTTGGCCTTCCCGTTCGTGGGCAACGCACTCGCACAAATGCTCGTACTCGGCGTGGCGGTCGTCGCACTGTTGCTGGTAAGAAAAAGGCGCCAAGTAAGAAGTAAGTTTCTGGAGACTCTTCTTCTCGATTTCTTGAAGTTGCATTGTCTCAAGTATCGCTTTTAGATGCGCTCCGCAACAAAACTCACCGACGATCATTTTTAACCTCATTATTGAGTCAATTACGCTAACACCAAACAACTAGAGACTTGAACCATGGCGCGACAACCAGCTCGAAAAACCGGAGCACGTAAACAGAAGAAGAATGTACCGAGTGGTGTTGCTTACATTCAATCAACCTTCAACAATACAATCGTTACAATTTCAGACACGAATGGAGAAGTCATTTCGTGGGCATCGGCTGGCTCAAGCGGCTTTAAGGGCGCTAAAAAGGGTACTCCATTCGCAGCTCAAACGGCTGCTGAAAGTGCTGCTCGGCGTGCTGCTGATCAGGGTATGCGACAGCTTGAAGTGATGGTAAGCGGACCAGGAGCTGGTAGAGAAACGGCGATTCGCGCACTTCAAGGTTCAGGCTTGGAAATTACTTTAATCCGAGATGTAACACCTATTCCACACAATGGCTGCCGCCCTCCAAAGCGCCGGCGAGTTTAAATGAGGATGCGCTTGTTTTGTGAGGTAGGGGGAGGTCGGTTCGTATGGGTTATCTTGACGTGAGCCCATCCGACGCTCGAAGAGTATTGGGTACGATAGGGTTAAATCGATAAGGCGTTTGCCTTTCATTAAGAAGCGGGGAGGTTGCTAGATGGCACAATTTCAGGTCGAATGCGTTGAATCTAAAACGGAACGGGATCAGAGCCAAAATAGCAGATTTGTGATTGAACCTCTGGAGCGCGGTCAAGGTATTACGCTGGGTAATGCTTTAAGGCGTGTGCTGCTTTCTAATTTAGAAGGCTCTGCTGTCACGGCAGTGCGGATTGCGGGTGTGAACCATGAGTTCGCGACCATCCCAGGTGTTCGTGAGGACGTTCTCGATATTCTGTTGAATATGAAGAAGATCGTTCTTAAGAGTTATTCATCTCAACCTCAAATTGGTCGCTTGCTAGCGCAAGGGCCTGCTACGGTGACAGCGGATCAGTTCGATTTGCCTTCTGAGGTGGAGTTGGTTGATCCAAGTCAGTATATTGCCACGTTGTCAGCGGGCTCAACGCTAGAGATGGAATTTCGGATTGAGCGGGGTAAAGGCTACCGTACCGTTGACAGAGCGCGAGATGAAACCACAGCTCTGGATTTCCTTCAGATCGATTCGCTTTTTATGCCAGTTCGTAAGGTGAACTACACAGTTGAAGACGCTCGGGTGGGTAGTTCGGCTGAGCGCGATCGCCTGATTATGGAAATTTGGACAAACGGAAGCTTAACTCCTCAGGAAGCGCTGAGCCAGGCTGCAAATATCCTCGTCGATCTGTTTAATCCGCTTAAGGAAATTACCTTTGAGCCTTCGGATGATGATGACGGCGATGAGGAAAATCCAGCCAACCAAATCCCGATCGAAGAACTTCAGCTTTCAGTCCGCGCATACAACTGCTTAAAACGAGCGCAAATCAACTCTGTAGCAGATTTGTTGGACTATAGCCAGGAAGATTTGTTAGAAATTAAAAATTTCGGCCAAAAGTCGGCTGAAGAGGTTGTTGAGGCTTTACAACAGCGTTTAGGTATTACCCTACCTCAAGAAAAGTCCTCGAAACCTAGCTAGTCATTGTAAACTCTCTCCGCTTTCGGGAGCTTACATGGCTGTAATCAACCAAATGTCCATTCTTAAAAGTCAAGTGTCATGCGTCACCGCTGCCGTGTCCCTCTCCTTAGTAAACCTGCTGACCAGCGCCGTGCTCTTTTGCGGTCGTTAACCACAGAGTTAATTCGTAATGGTCGCATCAAAACGACTAAAACCCGTGCTCAAGCCGTTCGTTCTGAAGCGGATCGCATGATTACCCTCGCCAAAGACGGTTCGCTGGCCGCTCGCCGCCAAGCGATGGGCTATCTATTTGATAAGCAGCTTGTTCATGCACTATTTGAACAGGCCGCTTCTCGTTACGGCGATCGCAATGGTGGCTACACCCGTATCATCCGCACTGTTCACCGTCGTGGCGATAACGCCGAGATGGCTATTATCGAGCTTACTTGATTTCATGTTGCCTTCTGCTCCCCTGCCAACTCAGAGAGTTGCCCTGGTAATCCAATACCTGGGCACTCATTTTCATGGGTGGCAGCGTCAGCCGCAGCAGCGCACAGTTCAAGAAGAAATTGAAACGGCTTTAGAGGCGGTGTTAGCTCAATCTGTACGACTGCATGCAGCCGGCAGAACTGATTCTGGTGTTCACGCGGCCGCCCAAGTTGCTCACTTTGATGCTCCTACACACATTCCGGCTTCTCGTTGGGCTTCTATTCTCAACGCACGATTGCCAAGCGATGTTCTGATTCGAGCCTCATCGATCGTTAGTTCAACTTGGCATGCTCGCTTCTCGGCTCTCTGGCGACGCTATCGCTACACGCTATATACTGATCCTTGCCCAAATCTGTTCATTCGCCCCTTTGCATGGCACTACTACTATGAGCCGCTCGATGAATTGCTGATTCGAGAGGCATTATCGCCACTCATTGGACGACATCATTTGGCGGCGTTTCATCGTGCAGGGTCTGATCGTCCTCACTCTTGGGTCGATGTGCAGGCTGCGGAGTGTAGACGTGATGGTTCACTTGTTTATATCGAAGTACAGGCGAGCGGCTTTCTTTACGGCATGATGCGGCTGTTAGTTGGGATGCTAGTGCAGGTGGGGCGTGGGCTACGCTCACCTCTCAGCTTTACAGAGGTTTGGACTAAGGAACAGCGAGAACTGGTGAAGTATGCTGCTCCAGCGCAGGGATTATGTCTTTTGCGCGTTGGCTATCCAGACTTTCCTTTCCCACCTGAGATTTGGTACGACACTCAGCCAGCGCTGACCCTGGCCGCGTTACCAGAGCGATTGCTCGTGACTTAGCCAGCACAATTGCATAAGCCCTTTTTGTTTTGCCCATTAACCGTTTAAGCACAGAGATCGCTATGACCAAGACTTACCTTCCTCCAATCGATTCAATCGAACGCAACTGGTATATCGTCGATGCAACCGACCAGCGGCTTGGACGACTTGCTACTGAGATTGCGACCGTATTACGCGGCAAAAATAAGCCAACCTTCACACCTCACTTAGATACAGGCGATTTTGTCATTGTCATCAATGCTGAAAAAGTCGATGTAACGGGCAAAAAGCGTAGCCAAAAGCTTTATCGTCGCCATTCAGGCCGTCCTGGCGGGATGAAAACTGAGACCTTTGCTAAATTGCAGGCACGTTTGCCAGAACGCATTATTGAGCAAGCCGTTAAGGGTATGCTGCCCAAAAATACACTCGGGCGTCAGCTTTTTACGAAGCTTAAGGTCTATGCAGGGGCCGATCATCCCCATCAGGCTCAAATGCCCCAAACTCTAGCTATTCAGACAATTCCAGGAGGACAACAATAATGCAAGCCATAGATCAAGGTCGGGTTGTTTACTTGGGAACCGGACGGCGCAAGTCAGCGGTGGCACGGGTTCGCTTGGTTCCCGGCGACGGTCAGCTAACTATTAATGGCAAGCCTGGAGATCTCTATTTGCAGTTCAACGCAGAGTATCTATCGGTTGCTAAAGCCCCTTTAGAGACACTGGGCTTAGAAGGTGAGTACGATATTTTGGTGAACGCTCACGGTGGCGGCCTGACTGGACAAGCAGACGCTGTTCGTTTGGGTGTGGCGCGTGCCCTTTGTCAGCTTGATCCTGATAATCGGAAGCCGCTTAAAATCGAGGGCTATTTGACACGCGATCCGCGCGCTAAAGAACGTAAGAAGTATGGTCTGCGTAAAGCGCGTAAAGCACCTCAGTTCTCGAAACGTTAATTGGTTTTGGTTCTTGGCGCTCAGCCTTTCAATCAAGCTAGACGCTAGAATTACTTAATGAGACGGTAAATTGGAGAGTTTGTAATGCCTAAGCCTGATATCCATCCTAAGTGGTATCCCGATGCAAAAGTATACTGCAACGGGGAAGTCGTGATGACGATCGGTTCTACAAAGCCTGAACTGCATGTAGACGTTTGGTCTGGCAATCATCCTTTTTACACCGGTACGCAGAAAATCATTGATACCGAAGGTCGAGTTGACCGCTTCTTGCGTAAGTACGGCATGTTAGAAGGTGAAGACGCTACAGACGCACAACCACAGAAGAAGAAAAGACGGTAGATGGGCTGGTTTTAGATCAGAACTTCTTGGTGTGAGAGCCAGAGGTGGAGGCTCTTTGCTAAGTTCAGCATCTTGAGTCAGTCATTTTTCTACGACTTTCAGTGGTTTTGTCCTATGGCTGAAGCATATTTATTGGATAAGTTGCAATCGGTTGAGCAGACGTTCAACGAGCTGACTCGCCGATTGGCAGATCCTGACGTGGCGAAAGACCCTGGTGAATTTCAGCGAGTCGCTAAAACACGATCGTCTTTAGAAGAGGTGGTCAACACCTTTGACGATTGGAAGGCAACACAGCAGTCTTTAACAGATGCAAGGCAGATCCAGAAGGAAGCTGGTGGCGATCTAGAGCTGCAAGAGATGGCGACTCTGGAGGTTGCTGAGCTAGAAGCCAGGATTGAAGAACTGGAGAAGCGCCTCAAAATCTTGCTGCTGCCGAGCGACCCCAACGACGATAAAAACATCATGTTGGAAATCCGTGCGGGTACTGGCGGTGATGAAGCAAGTATCTGGGCGGGCGATCTGGTGCGGATGTATTCACGCTATGCGGAAGGCCAGCACTGGCGAGTTAAGTTGCTAAGTGAATCTTTAGCAGATATGGGTGGCTTCAAGGAAGCCATTCTAGAGATTCAAGGCGCTCGCGTTTACAGTAAGCTCAAATTTGAGGCTGGCGTGCATCGAGTGCAGCGTGTCCCTGTGACGGAAGCCTCCGGCCGTGTCCATACGTCTACGGCAACGGTTGCCATTATGCCAGAGGTGGACGATGTAGAAGTTCACATTGATCCTAAGGATATTGAACTGACCACAGCGCGTTCAGGCGGTGCAGGTGGGCAAAACGTCAACAAAGTTGAAACAGCAGTTGACTTAATGCACAAACCGACGGGGATTCGGATTTTTTGTACTGAGGAACGATCTCAGTTGCAAAACCGTGAACGAGCAATGCAGATCCTGCGAGCCAAGCTCTATGAGATGAAACTCCGTGAACAGCAGGAAGCCGTCACCTCGATGCGCCGATCGCAGGTAGGTACTGGCTCTCGTTCTGAAAAGATCCGCACCTATAACTACAAAGATAATCGCATTACAGATCACCGCTTAGGGCAAAACTTTTCGCTGGCTCCAGTGCTTGAAGGTGATCTCGAAGAGGTCATTCAGACGTGTATCTCGCAAGATCAACAGGAGCGGTTAGAAGCTTTAGCTGCTGAATCAAGCGGTCAACCGTCAGCGGTTTAGAGGTATCAAGCGTTTGATGGAGAAGTTGAGAGCCATCAAATGCAATAGCCCCCAAACGTTGTCTCTAGAAAGTCTTTGGAAAATAGAGATTTATTGGGCCTTCGATCAAGAGGATTGAAGACCTGATGAATCTGTTTTTGTGCGCCTGTACCACGGTCTACCCTACACGCTGCTTTGAGCCGAATATCTTCTCATGAAACACTTACCTGCCACAGGGTTGTCCTGTGAGTCAGAACTTTGTCTTGCTGCGGTTAGGTGCGAAAGAAAGCTTCTTGTAGTGATTCTAGATCTTTAATCTATCTGAGTGTCCCAAAAAATCACCCTTAGGGGTGTTACCCCCTTGTCCATTGGTTAAAACTTCATTAGGTTTGAAGTAACAAAACGTGTCTTAATTCAGAAGGCTTACTGATGGCTAATAGCTAAAACCGTTTAGGGCTAGGGAACCTGGGGTTTTATTCTTATTAGTTCAAAGTATAATCTAAGCCATTTGGCTGAGGTCGTTTCAGTGATAAAGCCGGGGATTGATTACCAACCTTTTCCTGCTTTCAGATAGTTTGATGCTGCAAGCATCAAAGTTTTTGACGCTTTTTGTGACTATTTCTAATGTGTGTCTTGTGTTTCCTGATCTTGCCTTTCGTTGAGCTAAAGGCACCCATCGGCTATCTAAAAACTGTTGAGACATCATTTAGCCTCATTGCACTCATTTGAGGGAAAAGGGTTTTATCATGTCACGCGACGCTCTTATTGTCGGCATTAGTACTTATCAGTGGTTGCCAGGTTTGAGCGCCCCTTCTCATGATGCTGAAGCGATTGCCCAGCGACTACAGACGGATGGTGATTTTCGGGTCGTTCGGATGCCAGAAATCATCCAAGCAGGTCAATCGAGAATTGGCTTCAAAACTCAAGTGACTGTGGCTGAACTAGAAGCTGCACTCGTGAAACTCTTCAAGCCTAAGGGCACCAATATTCCTCAAACAGCACTGTTTTATTTTTCAGGGCATGGTCTCCAAAAAGATGCTGGTGTTCAGGAGGGGTTTTTAGCAACCAGTGATGCAAATCCAAGCGCGAGCTTTTATGGCCTATCGTTGTTCTGGCTGCGACGGCTTTTGCAGGAAAGTCCTGTGCGGCAGCGCATCATCCTGCTGGACTGCTGTCATAGCGGTGAATTACTTAACTTTTTGGAAGCCGACCCCGGTGCTCGATCGGGCACCGATCGCTTGTTCATGGCTGCGTCACGGGAATACGAAGCAGCCTATGAATCCATGATCGGTAAGTACAGTGTGTTTACGCAAGCGTTGCTGGATGGGCTTGACCCTTCCCGCATGGTAAACGGCACGGTCACTAACTATGCCTTGACTGATTGGGTCAGTAATGCACTTAAACGTGAGATGCAGCAGCCGTTGTTTGAAAACTCTGGCAGCGAAATTCTGTTGACTCGTGGTCAGGCAGCACCAGCGATCGTCAAAACAGAGCTAATCCAGGATGTATGCCCTTACCGGGGGCTAGAGTTTTTTGATGAGGCGCATGCAGAGTATTTTTTTGGACGCGAAGATCTGACGGATCAACTGATCGAAAAGCTTAGAGTGGGGAATTTTGTTGCTGTCGTGGGAGCGTCTGGCAGTGGGAAATCATCACTGGTGCGAGCGGGGCTAATTCATACCTTGCGCCAGGGCAAAAAGTTCTCTGGCAGCGATCGCTGGCGCATCCAATTAATTAGCCCGACCGATCAGCCTTTGAAGAGCTTGGCGACTGCCTTCGTCAACCCTAAAGATTCTGCGGTCGATCGTGCTGAGCAGTTGAGGCGCGCAGAAACCTTGTTACGGGAAGGGGGCACGGGGTTGTCTCACTTGGTCCGTGCCAGTCTGATGTCTGCGAAGCACAGCAGAAATTCTCGCCTCCTGCTGATCATTGACCAATTTGAAGAAGTTTTTACCTTATGTCAGGGGGGGCAGGCTGAGCGCGATCGTCAAAGCTTTTTTAACAGCCTGATTACGGCGCTGCATGATCTTGGCGATTGCTTCAGCGTTGTCGTTGTGCTGCGAGCCGATTTTTTTGGCAAGTATTCGCTTTATAACGGCTTGGCTGAGCAAATTGAGCAACACCTGGTAACGGTGACCCCTCTTACCTATGAGCAGATCAAGACTTCGATTGTCAAACCGGCAGAGAAGGCAGGCATTACCTGTGAGCCCAACCTGGTTTACAATATTTTGCTTGACGTGGTCGGTGCCCCCGGAGAACTGCCGCTCTTACAGTACACGCTACTTGAACTATGGCAACAGCGTCAGCCCGACCCTGGTGGTGGCAAAGCTCGCTTAACGCTAGATGCTTACAATGAGTTAGGTGGCGTGCGGGGCACCTTGCAGAAACGGGCTAATGACATTTTTTATAGCCTGACGCATGAGGAGCAGCGTGTAGCGAAGCGAATTTTTATTGCCTTGACCCAAATTGGTGATGGAACAGAGGACACCCGCCGCCGCATTGCTAAGTCAGAACTTGTAAGCCCGTGGTTTCCAGTCGAACTCGTTGAGCGGGTGTTGGAAAAACTGGTTACGGCCAAGCTCGTTGTTACTAACCGCGTTATTTCAACGTGTAATCGGCAGGATGAACCAGGGCAACGGCTAGCCAATCTTTCTACAGCGCTTCGCTTCGCTCAGATGCGTCGCGGTAAGCACGGTAGTGGGGGCGGTATGCAAAATCAGGCCTCTTCCCTGTTAATAGAGGGAGATGTTGCCTTTGACCTTGCGGGTATAACGCACCGCTCAGTCAACGAACTGGGTGATTTAGCGGTCGCTCAAGCGTGTAATAGCGATTATCAAGAGACTGTCGATGTCGCGCACGAAGCGCTGATTCGCAATTGGACACTCTTGCGGACATGGCTAGATGAAAATCGGGAGTTGCTTCAGCGTCAGAGACGCATGGAGCATGCAGCTAAAGAATGGCATGCCTTAGAAGAGACACGATCGCCCGAATATTTACTGCATGGCGATCGTCTCACAGAGGCAGAAGATTATTTGATTGCTTACCCCGATGAACTGTCAGCACTAGCGCAACGCTTTATTGCAGTGAGCCGTGAGGAAAACCGTCGTACGCAGAAAGAGCGGCGGTTACTGCAACTGGCGGTTCCCTGTACGCTTCTGGTAGCACTGGTTGTTACCTTTAGCCAATACCGGGCGGTAGTCAAAAGTCAGGCAGAGAAAGACTATCAACTGCAGATCTCAACGTCTCGCGAACAGGCGGCCGTGGCTCAAGCGATTTTGCAAGAGCCAGAGAGCGACCCTACGACAGCGTTGCTAATCAGTCGGTTGGCCGCTGAAAAAGGTGGTTATACATATGAGGCTCAAGCTAGCCTACGGGCCGCTTTACAGAAACTACGGTTGCAGTCTAGTTTACAAGGACACCAAGGAGCCATTCATCAAGTTGCTTTTAGCCCAGATCAACGGTATCTGGCAACGGCAGGTAATAACGGTACGGTTTTGCTCTGGTCACTTGGCACTCAAACGGTACAGAAGGTGCTGCCCTGGAGCAACGACGGTTATCAGCCTTCAGCAACAGCAAGACCTGCAACTCAAGTTTCACAATCCCCCACTCCGATTGTGGCGATCGCGTTTAGCCCGGATGGTAAGCACCTTGCAGCGATCGCACAAAACTCTACGAGTGTGCAAATTTGGGCTGTTGACTCTGGCGAACGTGTGCTGACGTTAACAGGTTTGAGAGGCTCTGTGCAGCAGTTAACGTTTAGCCCCAACGGTGATTGGGTTGCCGCCAGTGCTAATAACGAAGTGCGTGTGTGGAATGCGGCTAACGGGCAACCGCGAGCAACGCTTCGTCATGTAGCGTCTGTAAGTAGTTTGAGCTTTAGTCCTGATAATCGGCAACTGGTGACGGTTAGCGGCACGGGTGTGCAACTCTGGCAGGCAAGCAATTGGCAAAAGCATTTGCTGCTGAGTCACACGGCTCGCGTTAGTAGTGCAATGTTCAGTCCAGATAGCCAGTTGATTGCTACGGCAAGCGATGATGGCAGCACACGTCTTTGGTACGCTCGCTCTGGTCAATTACGCCGTGTTTTGAAGGTCTCTAGCGGGACAACGATGCAAAGCGGCGGTCAAAGCTCAAGGTCAGGAAGCCAGGCAGTACAGCCGCTAAGACAGGTATTGTTTAGCCCCGATGGGCGTTTTCTTGCCGCTGCTAACGCAAAACAAGTGCAACTTTGGAGCATGGCAACTGGTCAGCCGTGGAACCTTTTTACTGTAGAAAGCGAGAGGGGTGATGAGACGCAACTGGAACAGGCTGTGCCATCAGATGATGTGCTGAGCCGGATTGCTTTTAGCCCCGATAGCCGTCAGCTTGCAATGGTTGGCAACGGGATCGGGGATGATCGCTCACTCAATGTTGCACGCCTGTGGGATGTTCAAACTGGGGAACTGTTAAGCAGTTTGAATGGACATTCAACGGCGATCGCATCGATACAGTTTAGCGGTGATGGCACAATGCTCGCGACTGCCAGTATGGATGGGTCCGTCCGTCTTTGGTCAGCGGCAATGGGGAGTGAGTTTCCAATGCTGAAGACGGGTAATAGTCCGATTCAATGGGCTGCTTTTCGTCATGTCCCAACCCAAATGCTGTCTCAGTCGATCGCATCAACGACGCTTGCACGTTCTGGCCTCCTACTGCAAACGGCGAAGGTTACACCGATTGAGAATTTTAGCGGCATGGTGACAGTGGCGATCGATGGCACGATGCAAACCTGGAACCCTACGAAGCTAACAGCACGCTTGAGCGATGCTCGGGTTGTGTCTGATTCACAAGATCAGCGATGGAAACCATCGTGGTTAGCTGGAAAGAAGCTAGGAAGTTTTCTGGGCTTTTTAGGGGGAGCGATCAACCCAACGCAATCAATTCAGTGGTTATCCACTCGGCCATTGCCTAGCAGTCATGAATTATCGCCGTTTACGACTGAGGCGTCTGCACCAGTCTCGCCCCCTGTTGCAAGCTCAGCACTCTTGGTCAGACAAGTAGATTCAGCCTCTACAGATTCAGGGTCTAAGGACGCTTTGACTCAACTACCCGAACCATTCCGCTACAAACTACCGTCTGATAGCAAGCTTGCCAGTGTTGCCTTTAGTCCGGATACCCAGTTCATGGCGAGCGCTACATCCAATGGCATCGTGGAAATTTGGCAAGCCCAAGCTAACCGAGCGTTGAAGCGTGTCGGGCGTCTTACTGCAATCACCGCACCTTCTGCACTGACGACATTAGCTAAGCCAGGCGACTTTAAGCAGCTTCAATCAGTGGGTGAGCTTGCTTTTAGTCCTGATGGTAAAGCTCTTTTGGGTATAGGAAATGATCAAAAGATCTATGTGTGGGATGTGGCTTCTAGAAAGCTGATCTGGCGATTAGAGGGACACGAAGCGGCGATCGAACAAGCTCAGTTTAGTGCCGATAGTCAGCGTATTGTCAGTGCTGGTCGCGATCGCACCGCTCGCATTTGGCAACTTGCTACGGGCAAACTAAGTGCAACGTTCTATCACCGGGATGTGGTGAGTAGCGCTCGCTTCAGCCCAGATGGACAATTGCTGGCGATCGCTGGTTGGGATGGCACTGCCCGAATTCTTGATGCGACAACGGGTGCCTTGCGAGTTGTGATGGCAGGGCATCGGGGTGCCGTTTTAGATGCTGAGTTCAGCCCCGACGCTGCAACACTGGTGACGGCTAGCGCCGATGGCACGATACGGTTATGGGACACCAAAACAGGTTCGGAAAAAGCCTTATTGCGTTCTGTAGAATCAGGAGATACGCCAGAGCAGATTCAAAAAGCCTTTTTTAGCCCGGATGGCCGCTATGTTGCGAGTTTAAATAAGCGTGGGCAGCTTCACCTCTGGGCGGCAACGTGGGATGAACTGCTGTCGCTCGCTCGCGATCGCACCCTCCGGCAACTTAAACCAGAAGAATGCTTGCGTTACCTGAGGCTATCGCCCAATGAATGCCCGGCTCTGGAAGAAACCGGAGAAAAATGAATAGCAGCGATCGCGATCAAAAAAGGGCACGTTCAAGCATTGAGAACGTACCCTCTTAAAGCAATCACGAGCAATCACGGCGTGCCGGAATTAGCTGCGTGTTTCAACTTCCTTCTTTTGCACCTCAGCGGCTGAAGGCTGGCGCTGGTCTTCTAAAACGGTATCTGGCGTTTGCTTTTGGACTGATTCGTCAGGCTTCATCCATTCTGTATGGAACACGCCTTCCTTATCGGTACGGAGATAGGTATGCGCACCAAAGTAATCACGCTGTGCCTGAGTCAAGTTTTGCGGTAAGCGATCGCGACGGTAGCTATCAAAATAGTCCAGCGATGCGCTAAAGGCGGGTACTGGAATACCCACTTTGGCCGCAGTGGCAATCACGTCTCGCCATGCTTCCTGGCGATCGAGAATCGTTTGCTTGAACTCAGGCGCTAGCAGTAAGTTTGGCAGCGTTGGATTTTCATCAAAAGCGCGCTTAATTTTGTTCAAGAAGCGTGCCCGGATGATGCAGCCACCTTTCCAGATACGAGCACATTCGCCTAAATCTAGATGGAACCCGTAGGTTTCAGATGCTTTGCTGAGAAGGGCCATCCCTTGAGCGTAGGAGCACATTTTGGAACAGTAGAGTGCATCCCGCACTTTTGTGACAAAGGCTTTTTTATCGCCCTCAAATTTTGCTGTCGGTCCTGTCAACGTTTTGGATGCTTCTACCCGTTCGTGCTTGTAGGAGGAGATGATGCGAGCGTTGACGGCTGCAATAATCGTTGGGATCGAGACACCGATCTCTAACGCATCAGCAACCGTCCAACGGCCAGTGCCCTTCTGTCCAGCCGCATCCAAAATCAACTCAACCAGCGGAATGCCAGTATCGGGATCAATCTTCTTAAAGATATCGGCTGTAATCTCAATCAAATAGGAATCAAGCTCGTCCGTGGTGTTCCACTCGGCAAAGACTTCATGCAGTTCTTCTGCACTCAGACCCAGAACGCTTTTGAGAAGGTCGTAGGCTTCGGCAATGAGCTGCATATCGCCATACTCAATGCCGTTGTGAACCATTTTGACGTAGTGACCAGCACCACCGGGACCGATGTAGGTAACACAGGGACCATCATCCACCTGTGCTGCAATCTTCGTCAAAATCGGTTCAAGGTAGCGGTAGGCTTGCTCTGTGCCGCCGGGCATTAAACTGGGGCCGTTAAGAGCGCCTTCTTCCCCACCGCTCACACCCATGCCGATGAAGGTAAATTTGGCTGATTCCAAATCTTTGGCGCGGCGTTCTGTATCGGTAAACAAAGAGTTGCCGCCATCGATCAGGATATCACCTTCATCCAGGAGGGGCTTAAGCTGCTCGATCGTGGCATCGACAGGAGCACCTGCCTTGACCATGATTAAAATCTTACGGGGACGTTCTAAAGCAGCAACAAATTCCTCCAGGGAATACGCCGCAACAACGTTTTTCCCGGTTGCCCGTTGCGACATGAAGGCATCTGTTTTTTCACGACTGCGGTTGTAAACGGCGATCGGAAACCCGTTACGCTCGACGTTTAGCGCCAGGTTTTCGCCCATTACCGCTAGACCAATTACACCAAAGCTTTGTGCCATAAGATTCTCTGCTCAATTCTGCAAGTGCTTGGGCTCTCCTATTCCCCTAAAGGGTAGCTTGAACCGCTTGAGTTCGCTTGGAAGATAATCTTAAGCTGTGTGAATTGAGCGCTAGAGTGAAGATGTGACAGCAGGGAAAAAGGAATAGGGTTTGGGCTTGAGGTGTTTCCAGTGAGGGAAAAACTAAGCGCTTAAACTTCAACACTCCCTGACAGAATCGATCTATAAATAGTTGTTCGGCATCTTTGGAGCAGCCGTATGCTGGCATATATTCTGGCACTGATCGTTGGGTTGAGCAGCATTGCGCTGTATATGGCGGCGTTCTTCTTCCCGGAAGTGCATCGTAAGCATGACTTTCTCTGGAGCGGGTTGGGCATGTTTTACGCCCTGGTGTTGTGGGTCTGTGCAGGGCGCATTACCGGAGGAGTTTTGCTGGGGCAAACGGCCAGTGTTGTGCTGTTGGGTTGGATGGGTTGGCAGATGCTGGCGTTGAGACGGCAAGTTGCACCCGTCGATCAACAAACGCCTATCCCGACTTCTGCTGAGTGGCAGACTGCTCTAGTTCAAGCATGGACAGAACTGTCAAGTTCTAAGTCGATCGCGCCCATTGTGCAGCCCATTGGCAAGCAGGTTGCCAAACTTACTGCCTGGGTGGAGGCGCTTGTGACGACAACGACCGCACCGCCGCCGCCGCCACTGCCTAAAGCAGAACCAGATCCCTACGTACCGTTGACTCCTGCTGACTTTGCAGATGCAAAACGGACTGCTGCGCCCTCGCCAGAGACAGGCGCGGCTGACCATACGATCGTGGCTGATGTTACCCCCGTGCAATCTGAGGCAAACGTGCGGTTAAAGCATAAGACCCCATTAAAGGTGCAGCCACCGGAGAGTCTGTTGACAGCGGTCACGAAGCAAGTTCAGAGCGTCTTTAAGGGACTGTCTGGCAAACAGGAGAGTAAGCCAGTGTATGTAAGAAAGCAGTTTCGCACACCTGATGCTGAACCCAACGTGCCAGTGGCGACTGCGGCAACAGATGTTAAGGAAAGTAGCCACGCTGCTTCAGTCTCTACGCCACAAGAGCCATTAACTGTAGAGGCCCAAGCTTTCGTTGAAGAACAAGCGATTTTGGAGGTAATTGACGCCACGATCGCAGAGGTAGACGCAAACGCAGAGGCAGACGGAAAGGATTTAGCGTCTTCGTCGCCTGACAATAGCGCTGAACATTCTGACTCAACCCCATCATGATCGGTCGGCCGATTTCTTTGTGTTCTGTCAGGTTGGAAACAATGTCTTTTGAAGGCGACTCTGCGCCACGATGCGTCCATTTTTGATGACGGTACGATCATTGGGTGCCGCACCGATCGCTTCTGTGACAGACTGAGCCTGGAGAATCACCAGATCGGCGACACTACCGGGCGCTAGCGTATGGTTGGAAAGGCCAATTGCTTGGGCGGCGTGGGTCGTTGCCATCGCTAAACATTGGGCATGGCTGACAGACGTATTGAGATGAAGCACTTGAGCCAGCAAGGTACATAGTTTAAGTAGGTCACCATCCCCAAAGGGCGTGAATAGGTTTTGCACGTTGTTAGTCGCAACTCCTGCGTTCACACCATAGGTTGATAGCGTATGCACGGGTGCTACACCCCGACGCCTATTGTGCGTGTCGCGACGAGCCATCATATAGAGGTCTGTTGCCGGGAGCGCCAGGATTGAAATGCCAGCATCAGCGGTAGCCACCGCGATCGCTTCTAATTCAGCCGGAGGTAAGCCTGCTAGCTTCGTCATATGACCCAGACAAACTCGTCCCTGCCAACCGCGCTTGAGTGTTTCAGCAATGACAACAGGCAGTAGTAGCGGCGCATCATCATCGAGAAAATCCAGATGAAAGTCTACATTGCAGTTGTATGCCTGGGCGATGTCAAAGACAATACGAATATTGTGTTCTGGCTCAGGATCAACGTAGGGCGCTGAACCAATGACGTCGCCTCCGAGTGCCATTGCCTGATGGAGGAGTGCTTCCGTTCCAGGTTGGTTCGTAATGCCTTCCTGGGCAAAGACTGCAAGCTGAAGTGTGATGCCCCAGGCGTACTCGCCCCGCAGCGGCAGTAGTGCCCGAAGTGCCGTAAGCTGAATGATCGGATCGACTTCTACGTGCGATCGCATGGCTGTCGTCCCAAAGGCGATCGCCTGCTCAATGACACGTCGCGCCCTGGCTTGAATGTCTTTAACGGTAAACGCTTGTTTCGCGATTGCGGTCTGTTGCAACGCTTCACTAAATGTGCCGGTTTGCCACTGAACCCGATCCAGCAAAAAGGCTTTGTCTAAATGAATATGTGCGTCTACCAGCCCAGGGATCAAAAGCCCGGCCTGGGCATCCAGTGTCGTTGTGGCTGAAGTCGGGATGGATGGTGCGATCTCAACGATTTTGCCATTGCTAATAGCCACTTCCCACAACTGCGATCGCTCTGGCAGGGCAACGTTCGTTAGTTTCAAGTCCAGTGGTGTGTTAGCCATGCGCTTATCCGTTAGCTTAAGGGTGGTGCGATCAACATTGTCGTGAAAAGGCTGTATGACTGCTGAATTCGTTTCTACATCGTCCGACTTTTTAACGGTCTTAACTCAAGCTGCAAATGCTTTTCAAACGCGATCGAGCGATCGCCCGGCGGCTACAGCGGTTGTGCAGGCGTTGCTACAAGCAGAAAAAGCCACCAAGCACGAACATCGGCTCTACCCGTTTGAACCTTTGCTGGGTGACTGGCAGCTTTGCTTCGCAACGGGTACCCGCAAGGTAAGGCGCGGGGGCATAGCGCTAGGTAGCGGCTTTTATGTGCCCAAATTTGCCGTTGCTCAAATTTCGTTTCAGGCGGAGACTGGTGCTGTTGAGTTGGGTAAGGGCACGATCGTCAATCAAGTTACGGTTGGACCTGTTTTGCTCCGTTTCAAGGGACCAGCTCATTACCTGGGCAAGAAAAATCTGCTTGCGTTTGATTTTACCCACCTACAGTTGGACGTGCTGGGTAGAACGGTCTATAGCGGCCTCGTACCAGGGCGAAAAGCCAAGCCAGACTTTTATGCGCAATCCGTCCGATCGCTTCCGTTCTTTGCGTTTTTCAGCATCACGCCAACGTTTATTGCGGCTCGTGGACGGGGTGGCGGGCTAGCGCTCTGGGTAAGGTCTACGGGTAAAAACGTTTAAGGAATGCAGATGGACACTTGCCTGATTACCAGAAACAGTCGCTGGAATTAGGCGATCGCTTGGACATCTCCTAAGCGGGATTCGACAAAGCGATCCATCCAACCCTCCAGATAAGCCTGGTTTTGCCGCTGTTGCTCTGGATCATCCGTTTGCAGCGGAAAGGGTGCTAATCCAAAGATGGTTGCTGTTGTAACGCAAAACATCGATTTCTGAAAGGTTTCACAGATCTTGACGCGCAGATCATCTTCACCGCGCAGACCCCGGCGGTAAACGTCGCGCAGGTAGTCTGGTAGATAGTGCCGCATATCTTGCATCAGCAGGGTAGGAGGAATACCTGCACCCCCGATCGGCAGCGGGTCGGCGTAAAGGGCACCATAGTTGAAGCGGCTCTGATCGGGTGAGATCTGGTGTGCTTGGGCATTATACGAAACCGTGCCTGAGAACGGCGTACCCCGAAAGAAGACTGCTTCAACGTAAGGCACGGCGACATCAGGCAGAAATGTTAAACCTGCCGACGCTGGGATGATGTCGTAGGATTGGCCGCGCAATTTTACCGTGTAAGTAATGGGCAGGCCAGCAGCAGCTACCAGTCCCGCTTGGATATGAGCAACCACTTGTGAGATGGTCTGTATCTCTCCCTGATCGTAGCGATCGGACAGTTCCAGAAAGATTTCACTCATTACCTTCCAGAATTGACCGAGTCCGCTGTAGTAGGAGAATTGTCGTACGTGCTCAGGCAGGAATTCTGGAAACAAGCGATGTAACCCAATCAGTAAGGGATTTGCCTTGATTCTTGCTTGGATGGCTGGTTGGGCGTGTTCCTTAAACTCTGGCGAATCTAGATAAGCATCTAAGCCGCCGCCACCGTGCCAAAACATGGCTTTCATACAGTATTCGGCATACTCAAAATTGATGCGATTATGCTGCCAGTGGCGCAAAAGCTTCGCGATCGAGATTTCCCCATTGAAATACTTAAAAAACGGGAAAAAGACAAGAAACTGATGCTCCGAAATGTAAAGCAGATTCCGGTAGTATGCATCCAGTACAACGCCATAACTCTTGAGAATACCAACGACTTCCAGCACGTTTTCAGGCGTATCGGGCAGCAAGGCACCGCCAGCCTTCAAGCGATCGATATATCCCGCTAGAGGGTGGGATGGCGATTGAGGAGGTACTTTGAGCGTGTCGGTCATGATCTGCAAAAGAAAGGGTCGGGATGGGAAAGACTGGGCAAAGATTTAAGGATAACGATCGGGATGTCGAGAAGCGCTTGGAGATGACGTTGTTTCCAAATCAAACCAAAGATTAACCGCTAAAACCTCTTTCCTCAGTCTGTTTTGCCTGCTTGGACTCCATTATTTCCACGGTTGGCGACTGTTTCGCAACCATTGCTGCTTGAGCGATCGCTAAACGCCCACCCATAAGAGCTGTTGTGGTTGTTTCGCTGTAGTGTACGAGCCAATTCGGCTTTAAGCCCAGTACCACAATCAAGACGGCGAGAATGATCGCTGGTGCGCGATCGCCCCAAAAGACGGGCGGTAAATTCATGACACGCTCTGATAGCCGTCCAAAGAAAACGCGGTTTACCAGTAAGAGGAAATACACCGCTGTCAGCCCTGTTCCTACCATGCATAGTAGGGTTTGGACTGGAAACATTGCAAAGCTGCCTCGAAACACTAAAAGCTCTGAAATAAAGCCCACCATGCCGGGAATCCCAGAGCTTGCCATGACCCCAATGATCATCAAACTTCCAATCAGGGGCAATCCTCGCTCAGGATTCAGCAGTCCCCGCAGCGTTTCGATATTGCGGGTGCCTGTTTTCTGATACACAACCCCTACAAGCAGGAACAGCATGGCCGCAATAAGCCCATGACTAACCATCTGGCAGACTGACGCTAGAAGACTTAGCGGTGTTGCTGCCGCTGCCGCTAACAGCACATAGCCCATATGCGCGATCGAGCTATAGGCCACCATTTTCTTCATATCGGTTTGAGCGATCGCCATTAACGCACCATACAGCACACTCACGGCTGCCCACGTCGCTAACCAGGGAGCCAGAATCGCCCACGCTTCGGGAAAGAGTCCCAACCCAAAACGCAGCAAGCCATACGTCCCAAGCTTCAGCAAAACGCCAGCCAAAAGGACAGAAATGGGCGTGGACGCTTCCACGTGGGCATCAGGCAACCAGGTGTGAAACGGTACGAGTGGAATTTTGATGCCAAACCCGACCAGTAGCGCTCCTAGCAAGACAAACTGCTGACTTAAGGGCAAAACCTGGGTGAGCAGCACCTGGTAATCAAAGGTAGGAGTTCCTGTCAACAGGGCTAAGCCTAAAAAGGCGGCCAAGATCAAGATGCCCGAAATAGCGGTGTAGATAAGAAATTTAGTCGCGGCGTAGCCTCGATTCGCGCCACCCCAGATGCCAATCAGCAGGTAGAGCGGAATCAACTCCACTTCGTAGAACAGGAAAAACAGCAGTACATTCTGCGCCAGGAACGCGGCTGTGACGCTGGCATTGAGCAGCAAGAGCAAGATGAAATAGAGGCGTGGACGCATGATTGAGGGGGCACCTGCCGCGATCGCAATGCCCGTCAGTAGCCCATTTAGTGCGATCAACGGTAAAGAAAGTCCATCGACCCCCAGTTCATACGTCAGGCCGATCGGCTCAATCCACACAAAATGCTCAGCAAATTGCATCCCAGATTGCCCGACTTCAAACTGACTCCCCAGTACGAGCGTCAGCAGAAAAACACTCCCAACCGTGAGTAGCGCCACCAATCGTGTGCGTGAAGGAATCAGTGGTTCAATGCCAAGTCCGATCAGCAATGCACCTAAAACCGGTATCCAGATTAAAGCACTGAGCATCATGCAACTCCAGAACTACCATGCCAACCAAAACAAGAATCCGCCTAGCAGGCTTACCGCTACTAAAATGGTGAGCAAATAGGCCTGCGACTGACCCGTAATGCTGTATTTCAAGCTCTCACCGCTGAAGATAGACGCAATGCCCATGAAATTGACCATGCCGTCCACGATATAGCGATCGCACCAATTGCTAAACCGCGCCATGAGCACGACCCCCTTTACCACACTGATCTCGTAGAGCCGTTCAATGTAGAAATCGTAGGACAGCAAATCCTGCAACATCCGCCACGGGAGGTGAACCGAGCGTGACCAGGCTTTATGAAGATAAATGCTAGACCCCAAACCACAACCAACCAGGCCCGACAAGACCAGTGCCAGAGCTGCCGTGTGGTTGAAATAAGCCCAATCCGGCAACAATGAAAGGCGTTGCATCATGGCTGGCGTCAGCAGCGTGACAATCATTAAAGACACCATCGGCACCGACATCGCCCAACCGACTTCTGGCGCACGGCGGGTCTTCGGCTGGGGCGAACCTAAAAACACAAGCCGAAAAACTCGGGTTAAATTCAGAGCAGTGAGGGCATTTACAACCAGCACAATCCCCACCAGTAACGGATCAGCCGTCCAAAAGTCATCCATCCCCAGACGCAGAGCCCAAAAGCCACCCAAAGGCAAAATGCCTACCAAGCCAGCAGACGCCACTAAAAACGCCGTGGTGGTGACAGGCATCCGTGACCATAGCCCACCCATTTCAGTTAAGTCCTGATTTTGCGTCGTGGTGATGATGGAGCCAACGCTCATAAACATCAACGCTTTTGAGATTGCATGGGCAAAGAGCAACATTAGTGCAAAGCCTGTCCACTGCGTCCCAACGGCAATAAATACCAAGCCCAGGTAAGCACTGGTGGAGTGCGACAGCGCCCGCTTGATATCAATCTGCGCGATCGCCACCAAAGATGCGCCAATGGCCGTGGTGGCACCAATCACGATCAGCGCTGATAGGGCGATCGGGGAAAGGTTCAAAATCGGCTGAAGCTTGATCAGTACATAGGCACCGCATGCAACCACAACCGAATTTCGCAAAATTGAAGCGGGGTTAGGGCCTTCCATCGCTTCATCCAACCAGAGGTGAAGTGGAAACTGGGCACATTTTCCGGTCGGTCCAGCAATCAACGCAAAGCCCAATAACGTCGCGGTTGTCGGGGACAGTGTGACCGTATCTGCCCACTCGTAAAGCTCAGGAAAACTGCCTGTGCCACTTAGTGTTAGGAGTGCAACAACGCCCATCAGGAGAAGGATATCTCCTACGCGCTTAGTCAAAAACGCATCTCGCGCTGCTGTTACAACTAGCGGTTGGGCATACCAGAAGCCAACCAGCAAGTAGGTCGAAAGGGTCAGCATTTCCAGCAGCGCATAGGTCAGCAACAGCGAATTGCTAATTGCTAAGCCACTCATAGCCCCTTCAAAGAACCCCATGAGGCCAAAGAATCGTGCCAGCGCCCAATCTCTCTCCATATAACCAAGCGCGAACAACTGCGCCAGCAGGCTTAACCCTGTGACGAGTTCCATCGCTCCAACGCTCACCGCTGAAATATCTAACACGAAGGTCAAGTCAAAATCGGCTGCATGAAACCATTGAAAGACGATCGCTTGCGGTGGCTGATTCCAGGTTGCGCGGAAGACAATCGCACCGTGCAAAAACGACAGCACGGTCATAAATAAATTGAAGTAAGCAGCGGGTCGCGGCCCCGTCTGACGGACAATGCCAGTTGACCAGGGCAGCGTTAGTATTGCACCGATCAGTCCATAGCAAGGAATCCACCAACTTGTTTGGAGGAGAAACTGAATCATTGAAAAACCATCGCACTGAAACTTAAGTAATCTTTTTAGTTCTTAAACTTTGCTTCAAATCGCTTCAACAAGGTTTAGAAAACGCATAAACATTTGATTAATAATCAATGGTTTAGCTGATTACTTTATTTGTCTTTACTTTAGCGTAAGACCGACACTCTAGAAAAGCAAAATTTTAGAGCAATAAGCGCGACTATTGGAGGTTTTAGCACTACCTCGACCGATCGGACTGACCTTACTTGTCTTTCTATAACCAATAATCTATGATTATTATTGAAAAGGCTCTATCCATTCATTGTTGAACTTTTCACCTCTGGTTTGATGGCAAAAGGCACCAGGTGTGCTGAGCGTTATTCCCAGTGCGCCTTGCTTTCAAGAAACCAGATGGGCTTGCGAAGGGAAGCTGCCTCAAGCAGCATGGGCATAAAATCCTGGTTGAAACACTGAAAGCTTGCCTCTATGACACGTTAGATGGTTAAAAATCAGGTTTACTAATAAGTAAAATCTAAAAATATTATTTACAGTTATATTGCCAAACGTAAGACAATCGCTCTATTCTTAAATGGAGATACCCAAAGCTGCAAAAGAGCTTAGATAATGGCGTTTCCCGTCATAATTTTAAGAGGTATCCTTGTCAAGCATTATTACCAAATAATTGCACGATAATTCTGTAGGAGAAGGGAGTAGGAGGATATGCCAATTGCTGTTGGAATGATTGAAACAAGGAGCTTTCCTGCGGTGGTAGAAGCCGCGGATGCAATGGTTAAAGCTGCCCGTGTAACTCTCGTAGGTTATGAGAAGATTGGTAGTGCGCGTGTAACGGTTATTGTGCGTGGCGATGTTTCTGAAGTGCAGGCTTCGATCGCGGCTGGCGTTGACTCGGCAAACCGGGTGAACGGCGGTGAGGTCTTATCTACACATATCATTGCGCGTCCTCACGAAAATTTGGAATACGTACTACCGATTCGCTACACCGAAGCTGTTGAACAGTTCCGGGTGTAGTTGGGGCAGGATGTTTCATCCAACAATGTACATACCACTGGATTCTTGACTGCAACCTTCAGACCGCAGGCTTCAGACCGTTCGCATTGGGATTATCCCTAGCCAACCTGGTTTCAGCCCAGCGTTAAAGAGTTCATGCCTGAAACCAGACGATTCACTAAACGATTCACTGTTTTTGACTATTTTTTAAGGGAGTACGACTCATGGCGATTGCTGTTGGAATGATTGAAACGCTCGGTTTCCCCGCTGTTGTGGAAGCGGCCGATGCGATGGTAAAAGCGGCTCGCGTGACGCTGGTTGGCTACGAGAAAATTGGTAGCGGCCGTGTCACCGTGATTGTGCGGGGCGACGTTTCAGAAGTACAAGCTTCCGTTGCAGCTGGTGTTGATAACGTTAAGCGCGTTAGCGGTGGCCAAGTCCTTTCCACGCACATCATCGCGCGTCCTCACGAGAACCTGGAATATGTTCTCCCCATCCGCTACACCGATGAAGTGGAGCAGTTCCGGGATAGCGTGAGCGGCAGAGCGATTCATGCTGGCCCTTACACCCGTCCATAAAGCAGCATGCAGATTGCAAAAGTCCGTGGCACAGTCGTCAGTACTCAAAAAGAGCCCAGCTTGAGTGGTGTAAAGTTCCTCCTCTTACAGTTTATGGATGAGGAGGGTACTCCATTGCCGCGCTATGAAGTGGCTGCCGATCAGGTAGGTGCTGGGATGGATGAATGGGTGCTGGTTAGCTGTGGCAGTGCTGCTCGTCAAGTGGCGGGCAGCGAGCATCGTCCGATCGATGCTGTGGTAGTGGGGATTATTGACACGGTCAACGTGGACGATCGTCGTCTTTACAATAAGCGGGATGATTATCGCTAGTGCGAAGGCTCTAAGCTTTAGAGTCTTGGCGTTCTCTCTTTAGGCGTGCTGACTCAGTACTGCTAATTCTGTATTGAGGCGGCTTCGAAGAGCGTACTGGATGAGTGATGACCAATGGGTAGGGTACAAGTTGTACTTCTTTCCTTGCGGTGGTTGCTCACAACTAGATTCAACCCTCTTTTTGCCCGCGATGCGGTGTTTTCAGTCTTAGCAGACACGTTCAGCTATTTTTCATCCGTAGTTGAGCCCGCTAAGTTTTTCATAGGAGAATTTGTTTATGGTAGCCCGTAGCTCTGCGGCTCCCCCTACTCCCTGGTCGAAGAGCCTGACCACTCCACACATCGATAAAACGGCTTATGTGCATTCGTTCTCTAATATTATTGGAGACGTTCATGTTGGTGCGAATGTGCTGATTGCACCTGGAACGTCCATTCGTGCTGATGAAGGTAGCCCCTTTCATATCGGTAGCGGCACGAATGTTCAGGATGGTGTGGTGGTTCATGGGCTAGAGCGTGGACGTGTCATTGGTGATGACGACAACCTTTACTCTGTTTGGATTGGGAATAATGCATCCATTACCCACATGGCGCTTATTCACGGTCCTGCTTACGTTGGTGATGACTGTTTCATCGGTTTCCGCTCTACTGTGTTTAACGCACGGGTTGGACAGGGCAGCATTGTGATGATGCATGTTCTGATTCAGGATGTTGAAATCCCCCCTGGAAAGTACGTCGCCTCTGGATCGGTGATCATAAATCAGCAGCAAGCTGATCGTCTCCCTGATGTACAGGCAGACGATATTAAGTTTGCGACACATGTTTTGGGTATTAATGAAGCGCTGCGATCGGGCTATCACTGCGCTGACAATATTAGTTGTATAGCATCTGTGAGGGATGAGATGACGCGGGCTTATGAATCAAGCGGATCGAGCACCAACACACGCCTGAGTGCAGACGTTGTACAGCAGGTGCGCCAATTATTGGCTCAAAATTTCCGCATTGGCACAGAACATGCCGATGCACGACGGTTTCAATCGGCTTCTTGGACAAGCTGTGCACCGATTCAAGCGACACGAGAATCCGAGGTTTTTGCCGCACTCGATGCTTGTTTGGATGAACACAGTAAGGAATATGTGCGTCTGATTGGGATTGATCCTGGGGCAAAGCGTCGGGTCTTTGAATCAATCATTCAACGCCCCAATGGCCGGACAGGAGACCAAACAAAGGCATCACCTGCCTCTTATGCTAGCGGTGGTGGTTATGCTAACTCTAGCCCTGGTTACTCTAACAACTCTCAAGGTGGCAACCTGAGTCAAGAGGCGATTGCTCAAGTTCGCCAATGGTTAGCTCAGGGATACCAGGTTGGTTCAGAGTATGCGGATAAGCGGCGCTTTCAAACCAGTTCTTGGCAGAGCTGTGGTTCGATCGACTCTAAACGCGAAGCAGATGTCATTGCCGCGATCGAGCATTGTGTCGCTGAGCATAGGGGAGAATATGTGCGGTTGTTTGGGGTGGATAAGCAAGCGAAACGTCGTGTGGGAGAACTGGTGATTCAGCGACCAGGCTCGCCATCAACCTCTTCTAACCATGATGGTGCAACCTCTCGCTATACAAGCCAGGGTAGCCATGGTTCATCGTCTGGTTTAGGTTCAGAGGTTGTCGCTCAGGTCCGTCAATTGCTGGCTCAAGGCCATCAAGTCGGGATGGAGCATGCCGATAAGCGCCGTTTTCAGACCAGTTCTTGGCAAACGTGCGGCACGATCGACTCCAGACGCGAAGCTGATGTGATTGCAGCCCTGGAACGCTGCATCGCTGACCACCAGGGTGAATATGTTCGTCTAATTGGGGTGGATCCGCAGGCTAAGCGCCGAGTGGTTGAGATGATCATTCAGCGACCCGGTTCGGCTTCTGCAAACCAATCTAGTTCAACGGCGACTAGCAACAGTGGCAATTCTGGCTCTACTAACGCTAGCTCTGCTTACAGCACCCATACTCCTGCACCCGCAGGGTTAAGCCAGGAAGTTGTCGATCATGTGCGTCGAGCGCTGGCTCAGGGCTATCAAATTAGTACTGAGTACGCCGATGAGCGTCGGTTTAAAACGAGTTCATGGCAAACAGGTGGCGTGATTCAAGCGAAGCGCGAAAGTGAAGTGCTAGCAGCACTAGCAGCGGTTGTTGCTGAGCATAGCCGTGCGTATGTGCGACTGGTTGGTACTGACCTCGATGCAAGGCGGCGGGTGCTGGAAGCGATGGTTCAGCGGCCTAGCAAATGATTGCACTGAATGATGGCATGGTTGGTTGTTGTGTCTTTCAGTCGGTTCATTCAGCTTTGAACGGGTGAATAGCAGCTGTAACTAATGGCTAGAGGCTACTGCTGATGGCCATTCACAGCACCAACCAACAGCTTTCTAACGTTCAAATGAGGTTCTCATTCTCATGTATGTGCCGTCGCTACAACCTGTCAACAGTGATCACTTTTGTGTTAGTGGCGATGTAACGATTCATCCAACGGCTGTCATTGCCGCTGGCGTTTTGCTACAGGCAGACCCAGAGAGCCGTATTGTGATTGGTGCTGGGGTGTGTCTAGGGATGGGTGCGGTTCTTCATGCTCATCAAGGCACGCTTGAAGTTGACTCTGAGGTCACGATCGGAGCTGGTGTCTTGATCATCGGTGAAGGCAAGATTGGAGCCAGTGCTTGCATTGGTGCAGCCTCAACCATTTGGAATCATTCGGTTGATCGGGGTGCCATTGTGCCCCCATTGTCGCTTCTTGGGATGCCTGAGCAGGCAGTAATCCCCACTGCTGAATCCACCCCTCAGCCCACTGTCACTGCACCAGTTTCACCGCAAGAGCCACCCAATGGGACTGTTGAAACAGCTTTAACCCAGCCAGCAACGCAGCCAGCCGCTCAGCCAGCAGCAGAGATTCAGCTCAGTTTCAGTACTCCAGTCTATGGCCAGGAGAATCTCAATCGACTGCTATCAACCTTACTGCCGCATCGACAAACTTTTTTGAAGGAATCGGAGTAGCGGCGTGAGAATTCAGTCGTTTGACGATAAGGATACGGTTAGGCCGTTGAGGCTAAGCGGTCGTAGAACCCAATGAACGACTAACGGTAGCATGAGAGTAAATTAAGCCTGGTAAGAGCAAATGCAGTGGAGCACCCAACGGCGATCGATGCGCTCCTCTAATCTGCCCTTTAATTCGTGCTGTGTGCATCCTCTCAATCTAGGAGCCAAAGTCTACAATCTAAGAAGCGGTAACGAGGATCAAGATGGAGGGCGGTAAAAATATTTCAGACGATTTCAGCGATCGCGCCTTGGGGCTAGTATCCACGCAAAGTTTTCCAGCGATCGTCGGCACAGCAGACATGATGCTGAAGTCGGCTGAAGTCTCCCTGGTGGGATACGAAAAAATTGGTAGCGGACACTGTACGGCGATCGTTCGGGGCGGTATCTCTGACGTTCGGTTAGCCGTTGCAGCGGGTGTTGAGGCTGCAGAACAGTTTGGTCAACTGGTGTCTAGTTTGGTCATTCCGCGCCCCTTCCCTAACCTGGAAGCTGTACTGCCGATCGGCAAGCTATTAGCTGAGTTCGCTCAAGGAAGCCAATCGAGCCGCTTAAGCAATCAAGCAATCGGGTTACTGGAAACGCGTGGCTTTCCAGCGATGGTGGGTGCTGCCGATGTCATGCTGAAGTCAGCCGATGTTCAGCTTTCAGCCCACGAAACGATCGGAGCCGGGTTGTGTACTGTGATCATTCGTGGGGCTGTAGCTGACGTTGCCGTGGCGGTAGAAGCAGGGATGCATGAGGCAGAGCGAATTGGCGAACTCCATGCCGTGATGGTGATTCCGAGACCGTTAAGTGATTTGGAGCAAACGCTGCCGATCGCGAGCTGCTGGCTCGAACAACCCCAACCGCTGCGTCTACCGCTTACAGCAAAGCAACCTGTCGAAGCAGACCTTGTCACGTTGCCAAATTTGGAGTCATTACCGACGCAGCTTGAAGTGCAGTCAATTGAGGAATCGTCTTAGCTCAGACAGATTTTTGAAGAAATCTAGAAACTGAAAGGCAGCCGTTGGTGTCAAAGTTTTTGAACGCTAACGGCTGCCTTCTTTTTGCTGATGATGCAGGTTACAGATGAAACGCTATAGCAACACTGCTGTAGAAACTCACGTTTGAGGTTGGAGTTGCTCTGGTCGGGCGTAGGTGCGATCGCTGTACTGTTCACAGGCTTGTGGTCTCAGTGGATCGTGTGCTGTGTACACAAAAAACAGGGCTGACCGTCCTTGCGTACGCGATTTACCATGATGAAATACAGCAACAGGGTCAGAAAACAGCACGGTTCCAGCAGCACCAACGCAGGTACGCCAGTCTGACCGAGGGACAATTGCTGCCATTTCGTCATCTGTAATGCCCATATCGTAAGGATTTGTGGCAACCCGCTTAGTAAAGCTAGCCTTGATTTGTTGGGCGATCTTACGGGTCACCTTCGAGCGAGGAATATACTCGTAAGGGCCTGTCTCTGTTGCTACGTCTGATAAATAGACAAAAAGCTTAATAACACGACGGTCTTCTAAATCTTTGTGCCAAAGTTCGGTTGTAACAGGGCGTTCGTTGGCAAAATCCCGTCGAAGATGTACACCCTGAAAAGCAACAGGTAACCCGATGTAGTTTTCAATAATGTTGAGTAGCCGTTGATTCTGTGCCCATTGGCTAAAGGCAGGTAAATCGGTCACGGTAAAAATCTGTGGGTAAGCCGGATTTTCACACGTACCCCAGGTACTTATATCTGTGCGAGTTGCCAAGTCCGCTTGCATGTCGACCAGCAATTTTTTAGCTGCTTCTAGCATTGGTGCGGTGCCTGGTAACCCCAACGCCTCTAAAGATGTGACGAATGCGCCCTCTTTATGACAGGCATCCACAATGAGTTGATCTTGTGCGGTGAGTGCGGGTAGCTTGCTGGCATGCTGGCGAAGCGCAGCGATGTAGTTGATTTCAGATAAGAGGCGATCGAATTTTCGACGAATAACGTTCAGCATAAAAGGACACTAACTTTAAAGTGGATAGGAAAGCGCTGAAAAGGTAAAAAGCAGCACAGAACGAGAAGGGCGCAACATTATTGCTCACGTTCTGCGGCAACGGTATAGCTAACTGCAGAGCGTTCAACCGTCTCTGAAGCCTCTTTCATTTTGGCTGCCTCTAACGCTGACGTTCCCAACGAAGCAACTAAAAAAGCACCGACAGCTGCCATTTCTAACGGCCAATCTTTGAAGGGACGCAAATATCCCAGCAAGTCGGTACGGCACCAATAGAAGTAGCTACCGAGGCTCTTTGAAATGACCCGACGAGACATGTGGTGAGAGTAACCAATCTCTTGGAGTTTCCAGCACACTTCGGGAATGTCTTTCGTTAAAGACCGGGTATGAATTTTTCGTTCGTTCTCCCACTGGCTGACACCTACAACACAAACAAGGTGTTTGTTTTGAGTGACGAAGATGTCACCTTTCAAGGCGCAGTAGCCTGTCCAAAAGGCCATTCCACCCCAGTTTTTAACGCTGTCAGGCCACATTTTTAGAGATGCTTGAGCAAATTCAGTGCGGAATACGGTGGCTGAAAGGAAAATAACCCCGCCTACGGTATATCTGCCTTCAATGCAACGCTGAAAGGCCTTTTTACCGTTGACAGGTCGCTGCTCAAAATCGGTTGGAAGCCAAAGGTCAGGGTTAAACTGTTCAAGCTGTTTATAGTAGGCTGCATAGTTCAAATACAGTAAACCAAGATCTGGATGCTTTCTCAGCGTCTCGATAATAAAAGCAAGCGTGCCAGCATCGATCGGGTCGTCGTCACCAAGCGTCCAGGTAAAGCGAGCACTTGATTCACTTAAGCCAAGGGCTAGATTTCTCATGCCCCCAATGTTCTCTTGATTACGAACTGAGCGTAAGGTTGTTTCGCCTATTACTTGTTGCCATTCCTGAATGACACTTTGCGTGTGGTCAGTCGAACAGTTGTCATAAACTATAATGTCGCACTCATCTTCAAAGCCCTTAATTTCATTCACCAACCAAGCAAGCTGGATATACAACTGTGGCGCTCGATTGTACGTAGGGATAGTAATCGAAAGTAATTTAGTCATAGTTGATTAGCGTGCTAGGGAGAAATGGAAGCGTTGCTTTGACAGACTTGACTACAGGCGAATGCTAAGGAGGGCAAAGAAGCGGGGAACGTTCAATGGCGATTCTCAAATGTGAATTTTCATCCGTAAATTTATAATGTCGATGCCTGATTGTCCGTAGAGTTTTGGGACTTAGGATGCCAAACTCTGTCTGACGAGCGATGCGCTAGATTGAAAATAAACCAATAAAGATGATCTATTGTGCTCTTTGCAGTATCTTTACCGGAAATAACGGAGTTAGTCATCGCAGGCTCACGTTATCTTTACGACAGCTTAATCCTTGCGAGGAGATAAAACTAGAAACCTGAATCTGTGGCAATTTAGCTTAAATCTTAAAAGTATTAACCCTTAATTAGTTCATTTGAAGACACGTGTTCTAACGCTTGATGCTTGAACTTTTGGCTTTAAAGAATGTTGCTTATACGGAATAAAGAAACGTTAGGTAAGGTGTTAGGTGAAGTGTTAGTTGTATTAATGTAAATAATCTGTTTAAGCTTTTCTGGGCGTGAGTGAATTTATGGGGTGGAGTATAAGGCCTTCATATTAGCGCAAGTACTTTATGCCGAGCCTCGGTTCCTAGCTCGGTAATGCCAGCTAAACTGTCATGGTCATTAGTATGGTGGTGACAGCGGTACTCCACTTTTGGCCGCTTCGGTTAACCGTTGATGCTTAAAGTCAACGCCGCTGAACTGCTCATACAGGCTTAGGCTCCGCTGGATGCCCAATCCGTATCGATCGAGGTTGATATAGCTTGATGGCTCGATGTTCAAGAGGTGTTTCAAACGCTGGTGGGCTGCCTGATCGAGTTGCCACCAGTGAGGGTGGTCGTCCCAATGCCGCGGTTTACCAGGGCGAGTATATTCGTGATAGCAGACAACCTGATTGGGATGATAGATATCCCAACCGTGAGTCCAAGCTCTCACTGCCAGACTAATTTCTTCCCCCTGGAAGTAAATTGATGGGTCGTAGGGAATTTCCTCAATTATTTGTGACGGTGCAAACCAGAATCCTGCGGCCATAAACATCCCTGGCTGCGGCCTGGCCTCGTAGCTGAGACTCGTACCACTTGCCAGGCTTAGAATGCCTTGTTCTGTAAAATGAGAAGCCGCCAGCCGCGTGGGTTCACCAGGATGTAGCGTGTCAGGCGGGGTATAAGGTGGTGGATACGCCGTTAGCAGAGGTTTAGGGCTTGGGCAATGCATCAACATGCGGAGGAGTAATTCATCCCAACCTGGCACAAAGCGCATGTGGCTGTCGATTTGCAGTGTGTACGGCTCGCGCTCCCAAAGCAGTTGGGTTTTTGCTCGCGCCCAGCATACTCCATGACTGCAATCAGCATCGACCAGCAGTAAGCGGCAACAATGCAAGTACTCGATCGGTAAAGGATCCAATCCCGGTTTTCCTTGCCAGACAATACCGAACGACAACTGCTGTGGATAGGTAGCTTTTTGCAGCGCATCCCGTATGGTTGCGGTTAACTCTGGGTCACGATAACTAGCAATTTGGACAAAGATGTGGGTCAAAACGCTTTAGCTCGATCGTCTTGAACTAAACCTTCTGATGTAATCGATTAGGACTGGGGGCGGGGCGTAGAACCCTCGTCTGGGGAATGCCTGCCCCCCAACATCCTGATCTTAAGGGTGAGAGACCCGTTTAGGGTGAATGACACTTCGATCGCCAGCTTGTAAGGGCGAAGCATTCGGCTGTTAGCTCTGACTACGTGACAGAGCGTTTGCCCGTAGCTTGCTGGCCTTAGGGGATGCTTCGCCCTTACCAAAGCTCGGACTTATACCAATTCCCTAAAGTCCGTTTACAAATCCTCGTAGGGGCTTACAGCCGTATGCCCCTACAGATGACCGTCGGTAGGGCAATCTTTTGGAACTGGTATTATTTAAGTCCCATTCCTAAGGGCAAAGCACCAAATTGCTATTGCCGCCAGAGAACCCGTTTGAAACCCAGCCTGCCGTTGGCTTCGCAATCTGAACCCAATTACGGCCGTCTGGCCCTTTCTTGACCGTTGCAGGAGACGTGGTGAGATCCACACGCTCTAAGTTCGCGACGCCTCCAACAGTGGCTGAATCGGGTGTCGCATCTTTGCGGATAGCCAAGCCTAGCGGCTGAGCGACACGACGGCATGTGCTACCTGTTGGCGTTGGTGTTGGTGTTGGTGTCGGCCCGCTACAGGGTTTCAGGTTTGCAGTCTGCAAGTACCCACTGACAGGGCTACTGATGCCAATAAAGCCACCACTACCATTGTCTGCCAGGGTGACTTTAGTCTCAGCATTCAGGGTGCTAACCACAGTGCCTGTTGCGGCAGCTTGTTTGTAGACGGGAACTCTTTTGTTGACGGCGCGGCACTGCCCAATGAGTGAGCTTCGGGCTGAAGGGGCAGGCTGCGCTGCGGGGGTGGGACTGGGAGTCGGACTGGGATCAGCACCGAAGGCGGGAATGCTGATGCCCATTGCGGCGATCGCTACGGCCATTGCACCAGCAGATAGCCTTAAAGTTGTGGATTGTCTCATCGTTTCCATTGAAAAACTCCTCTCAAGTTCAAATCACGAGGCTTAATTGTTCACGGCAAAATTCCTGCACTGAATCTTACACGCAAAGGCTCGATCCACAGCTAAAAAGCGTAAGGAGTGTAACGTTTGGGATAATGAAGCAAACCTGATGTAACCAAATGTGTCGATGGCTCATCGCTACTCACTTTCAACAGTGTTAAAGTTTCGCTTTTTTCGCTTTTTTCGCTATCTCACGCCAGTCACGCTACGCGAGATTGTGAAGCGAACTGGACAACAGCGCTTGCCTGGTCTTGCCTCGGAGATGGCGTATAACGCGATGCTGGCTTTGTTCCCTGGCATTCTGGCATTACTGACGGCGATCGGGTTGATTGGCTTCTCTCAGGCCACTTTTCAAGATCTGGCGAGTCAGGTGAGCCGAGTGGCACCGCAGGATGCACTCACGCTCATTCAAAACTTTATTGGCGAAATCGGCGCTCAACGCAATCAGGGGCTTTTTTCCATCAGCTTCATTGTGTCGTTATGGGCGGCATCTGGTGTGCTGAGTGCTGCGATGGTTGCGCTTGATCAGATTTATCAGGTGCCACCCCACAAATCGCGGCCCTTCTGGAAGGCAAAACTAGTGGCGCTAGGGTTAACACTGGGCACCATTCAACTGCTGCTCTTTGCTTCCGTACTGGTTTTTATTAGTGACGTTGTTGTGCAGATCGTGGCTCAAAGCAGTGGAACGCTGCAACCGGGACTCCTTGCGTTGTGGCGATTGTTTACCTGGCCTCTGGCGTTAGGAATCATTGCCCTTGCTTGTGGCTTTGTCTATCGGTATGGTCCCAGTCGTTGGACTCCTGGCACACCGATTTTGCCTGGAGCCGTTGTTGCAGCAGTTTTCTGGGCTTTAATTTCGGGATTGTTTCGCTTTTACGTGTCCCATTTTGGGAGCTATAACCGAGCCTATGGCGCGATCGGTGCCGTGATTGTACTGCTGCTATGGCTTTATCTCAGCTCGCTCATGATGTTGATTGGCGCTCAGTTGAATGTCACGATCGGGGAGTCAATGCAACGGCAGCTAAAGGCAACCCGTAACGGGACGATGGGTACAGAAGGAGACACAGGTTAACCATGCGAGTTCATCGGTATTTGGCAGGGTGTTTCTTATGTTTCTGCTTGCTCGTTCTCTCTGGCTGCCAGTCGGCTGTGGCAACGCCTGACGTAACGCACTTAACCCTGTGGCAAGGGGTGAATCCGCCCAGCAATCGAGTTGTTCTACAGCGGCTGGTCGACCAATTCAACCTTGAGCATCCAACGATTCAGGTGGAGTCGCTCTATGTGGGGCAGAGTGACCAGCAACTACCTAAAATCTTAGCGGCGATCGTGGGTAATGCAGCGCCTGATTTGCTCTGGTATTCGCCGTTGCTAACAGGTCAACTGGTTGAACTTGAGGCACTTCGTCCGCTAGAGGACTGGTTCGATGCTTCACCGCTAAAGCAACAGCTTGATCCCGCACTCCTTGAGAGTATGGAGTTAGAAGGCCACCTCTGGTCGGTTCCCTTTGGCACAAATAATGTCGGCATTTATTACCGCCCCAGCCTGTTTCGAGCAGCCGGAATTACAAGCCTGCCGAAGACATGGACGGAGTTTCGCCAGGTTGCCCACCAGCTAACTCGCGATACAGACGGCGATGGACACATTGACCAGCATGGCCTGTTGTTACCTCTAGGGAAGGGTGAGTGGACGGTGTTTATGTGGCTCCCGTTTTTATGGAGTGGTGGTGGCGATTTGGGAGGGGAGGGGGAGCAGGGGAAGCCGGGGGAGCAGGGGGAGCAGGGGAAGCAGAGGGAGCAGGGGAAGCAGAGGGAGCAGGGGGAGCAGGGGAGCAGGGGGAGCAGAGGGAGCAGGGGGAGCAGGGGGAGCAGGGGAAGCAGAGGGAGCAGGGGAAGCAGAGGGAGCAGGGGGAGCGAGGGAAGGGTGTTCAAGCTTCTAAGTCTCAAATTGGCAGCACGTTGGTTAGCGATGGTGCGATCGCGGCGCTGCAATTTTGGCGTGACTTGATGGACGATGGCTCTGTCGTGCTTTCCTCGCCAGAACGGGGGTATGAACTCGATCGCTTTCTGGCTGGTAAGGTTGCGATGCAGCTATCGGGTCCCTGGACACTGGGGCAGCTTGAGCAAACGGGGGTGGACTTTGGGGTACTGCCGATTCCTAAACAAGTGACTCAGGCAACAGTGATCGGGGGTGAAAATCTGTTTATCCTCAAAACCACGCCTGAGCGAGAGCAGGCAGCACGGATTTTTGCAGAATATGTGTTGAGCGAGCGCTTTCAGATGCAGTGGGCCGTTGAAACGGGCTATTTACCCACAAATCTCAAAGCACGGGAAAGCAAGGCGTACCAGGCTTATCGAGCAAAGCAATCAGCGGTGGATGTCTTTTTATCGCAGGCACCCTATGGCCGATCGCGCCCGATTTCCTCTCGCTATAATCGCATTTCGGAGCAGTTGGGGCGTGCGATCGAGGCTGTGCTGTTGGGTCGTAGCACACCATCCGATGCCTTGATGGCGGCTCAGAAGCGCCTGGACTTAGTGCTTAAGCAATGATTCGTTAGAATAGAGCCACACTTCAACAAAAATTGATGACCCAAACTCCGACCACAGCATCAACTAAAATTGTTTTAGGTTTTCATGCGCTATCCGAGCCTCTTCGAGTGAAAACCATCGAGTTGCTGCGAGAGAAAGAGCTTTGCGTCTGTGATCTCTGTGATGTTTTGGGTGTGCCCCAATCAAAGCTGTCGTTCCACCTGAAAGCACTGAAGGAAGCAGGCTTGATCCGGGGACGTCAGGAAGGCCGCTGGATCTACTACAGCCTTGATCTCACTCAATTTGTGGCTTTAGAGCAATACCTGGCAGAGTTTCGTCGCTTCAGTCCGATGCTGCCTGCGCGTCCCTGTAAGGACGATCGTTAAACCAAAAGCATTTTTGCTGTTTCGGGCTAATGGCTCTACACGATTGCTTGACAAATCAATTTTATTTGAAATGATAGAGTCATGCTGCTTAATGTGGCGGTGGTGCCAATCGCGTGAATCAATAAAACTTGCGATGAATGAGTCTGTTATGCAAAGCCCGATCGTCAAGCGGCTTTCGTTTCTCGATCGCTTTCTGACGTTGTGGATTTTTCTGGCAATGGTGGTTGGCGTGGCGCTAGGCTACTTTGTGCCCGACGTGGAGCGTGTGGTGCATCAGTTCCAGGTGGGAACGACCAACATTCCGATCGCGATCGGCTTGATTCTCATGATGTATCCACCTCTGGCGAAGGTACGCTACGAGGAATTGGGCGATGTGTTCCGCAACGGCAGGATTCTGGGTGTGTCGCTGCTGTTGAATTGGGTTGTTGGGCCAATTCTGATGTTTCTGCTGGCCATCACCTTTCTGAGAAACGAGCCAGACTACATGGTGGGGCTAATCCTCATTGGTCTAGCTCGTTGCATTGCAATGGTGGTGGTTTGGAGCGATCTCGCGCGGGGCAATACGGAATATACGGCTGGGCTGGTTGCGTTTAACAGCATTTTTCAGGTGATTTTCTACAGCCCGTTTGCCTGGTTTTTTCTCACCGTGTTGCCGCCCGTCTTTGGCTTGCAAAGCAGTGTGGTTAACGTCAGCATTGCTGAGATTGCGAAAAGCGTGTTCATTTACCTGGGCATCCCCTTTCTAGCTGGGTATTTCACTCGCTTCTTTCTGGTTAAAGCGAAAGGGAAACGCTGGTATCACGAGGAATTTATCCCGAAAATTAGCCCCATTACGCTGGTGGCGCTGCTGTTCACGATCGTCGTGATGTTCAGCCTGCAAGGGGAAAAGCTTGTGCAGATTCCCCTGGATGTCGTGCGTATCGCCATTCCGCTCGTGATCTATTTTGTCGTGATGTTTCTGGTCAGCTTTTACATGGCATGGCGCATCAAGGCTGATTACTCTAAAGCAGCCAGTGTGGCGTTTACGGCAGCAGGCAACAATTTTGAGTTGGCGATCGCCGTTGCCGTAGCGGTGTTTGGTATTAATTCGGGGGCAGCCTTTGCGGCAGTTGTGGGGCCACTGGTGGAAGTGCCTGCCTTAATTACGTTGGTGAATCTGGCGTTTTGGTTTGAACGACGCTATTTCAAGCCTGCCCGATCGGAAAGCCTATAGCCCGGAAAGTCTTTAGGCGGTTTCTACGAAAGAAGATACCCATTGGTAGGGGGCAGGTTTAGCCAAAACTTAACGCTACAACGGCAAGCGATCTGGAAAAACCTGCCCGTACAGGTAATTTATTTTCTAGAAATCTCCTTAGCTCGGAAAGTCTTTAGCTCGGAAAGTCTTTAGTTTTAATGGAAAGCGCGATGAAACGTGTGATGTTTGTGTGCAAGAAGAACTCTGCTCGATCGCAGATGGCAGAAGGCTTTGCGAAGGCTCTTGGTGTGGGAGTGATTGATGTCACCAGTTCTGGTTTGGAAGCCAGCCAGGTACGGCCAGAGGCGATCGCTACCATGAACGATGCCGGGATCGACATTAGCGGTCAAACCTCCAAAGCCCTCAGTGAGTTTAAGGCGGAAGACTTTGATGTGGTGATTTCGCTCTGTGGCTGTGGGGTGAACTTGCCTTCTGCCTGGGTAACGCGGGATGTCTTTGAAGATTGGCAGTTGGACGATCCAGCCGAGCAGCCGGACATCTTTCCTAGAGTGCGCGATGAGGTGAAAGAGCGGGTTACGCAACTCATTGAGTCTCTCAAAGCAGCTCCTGCGGCTTGAGGGGATGTATGCCTGAAGCAGAACTACAGCCGATCGCAGAGAATATATGGTGGGTGAATTCAGACAAGTTAGCAGGAGTGCGTAAACCCACGGCTGATGCACTCGCTGACCTGAGAACTGCGGGGAGGATGCGCCAATGTTGCGCATCCTCCCCGCCTTTGGTTTTGGCGTCGCCGATAAAGCGCTGGAAACGAATGCTACTTAAAACGGCTCTATCCTCTGGCAGCAATGCTGTATGTTAGCTATTCATTGGTGGTAGGGTTGGTGCGATCGACGGTGGCGCTATTGGGTGGCGTGAGAAATAACTCCACGATAAAGCGGGTTTGTCCTGCTTCGCTTTCGGCCCAAATAGAGCCGCCCAAATGGGTCACCAGCTTTTTTACGAGTGCTAGACCCAACCCAGTACCACCCTGCTGCCAGCGATCGCCCATTGGGACGCGGTAGAACCGATCAAAAACGCGTGACAGTTCATTGGCAGCAATTTCTACGCCTGTATTACAGATGGTTAGCTGCACGCGATCGTCTGCTTCGTGACGAACGGTTACGGTGATTTGACCACCTGGCGGCGTGTACTTGCAGGCATTGGTGAGTAATTCGGCAACGATGCGTTGAAGAATGGACGGGTCTGACACAACCACAGGCACGTCAGTGGGGATAAACGCCTGTAGCTGTTGCTCACGGTTCTGCGCACGCTCTTGGAAATCTTCCAGCCGAGCCACAAGCCATTCTTGTAGATGAATGGTTATCCACTCGATCGGGCGTGCCCCAGCCTCAAGCTGCTGTAGCTCTAGCAGATCATTTACCAGGCTTAACTCCTGGTTGCACTGATTGCGTAGGATCTTCAGGTACCGGGTGGTGCGATCAGTAGTGGGATCCCCCATGATCGTATCCCGTTCGTTCAGCGTGATTTCCAGCATCTGAATCGCCATTTTGATATTCGTCAAAGGTGTCCGCAACTCATGCGAAACGGTGCTCAAAAAATCATCTTTCAACTGGTTCAGGCGGTGTAGCTCTTCAGCTTGTTGCTGTAGCATTTGGGCTTGTTGTACTGCCTGGTTACGTTCCTCTTGAAGCTGGCGTTGCGTATCATCGCGAAACACTAGCACAGCTCCCGTGATCAAGCCTTTATGATTTTTAATGGGTGCAAGACTGTCTGTCACGGGGAGGGTTGTCCCATCCTTGGTGGTAAGCAGAACGCGTTCGGTGAGAAAAATGGTGACATCGTCTTGAATGGCGGTGAGGGCTGGATTACCCAATGGGAGGCGCGTTGACTCAAAAACTACGTTGAACACTTCTGCCAAATCCCGGCCTCTGCCTTCTGCTTGGCTCCAACCCGTCAGGAGTTCAGCCGATCGGTTAAGAAACATGATTTGACCGAGGGTATTCACCACAATCATGCCGTCGCCGATGCTGCGGAGCACAGTTGATAGCAGTTGTTCTCGTTCATAACGGCTCAGCGCTGTTTCGATCGCCACATAAAGCGCTCGATCCCTTACAGGCTTAAGTAAATAGCCGAAGGGAAAGGAGATCTTGGCTCGTTCGATCGTGCTGCGGTCGGAATGCCCAGTCAGATAAATGACCGGAATCTGCAAGCGGTTCCAGATTTGTTCGGCTGCCTTAATGCCATCAGTTTCACCGTCCAACTGAATATCCATCAGTACCAGATCGGGCTGTAGTGTCACCGCTTGTTCAAACGCCTCTACGGCTGAGCCAGCAATACCTGCAACGATATAGCCTAGCGACTCCAGATTCTCTTGCAAGTTGGTGGCAAGAATATATTCATCTTCGACCACGAGGATTTGAGTCATGCTGGAATTCGAATCATGCAGGGAAGGACTAATCGGGGCGGTTCGGTTGATGATAATTATTTACTCTACCAGGAGTCTAGAGCAGTCGCGATCGCCTCATGAAGTGCCTGAGCATTCACTGGCTTGAGCATATAGCCAAAGGGAAAGGTTTGCTGTGCCCGCATCAAGGTACTTTTATCGGAATGCCCGGTGAGAAAAATAACGGGAATCTGCAACTGATTCCAAATAAAAGCAGCGGCTTGAATACCATCCTGGCTACCTTCAAGCCGAATATCCATGAGTATAAGGTCAGGGCGTAAGTGAATGGCCTGTCTAATTGCTTCTTCGCATGAAACAGTCGTATCGAGAATCTCGTAACCCAAGGATTCTAAACTTTCTTGCAGGTTAGCAGCAAGAATAAAATTATCTTCCACAATTAAAATTCGTGACCGCTTCCGGAGAGTCGAATTGGTCCATGGTTCGCTAGAAGGCTGCATTCTTTCGTCCATTTTAAGTTCTGCGGAAAGAAATTTCAAAGGCTGTTCCCTGATGAGAGTTGATGTCTAGTGTTCCCTTAAGCTGTTTGACTAGACCTTTCACCAGCGTGATTCCTAATGTTTTAGCCTGTTTAAGATTGAAGTCTTGTGGTAACCCTATCCCGTTGTCTTGTACACAGAGGCTTAAGGTCTGGTCTTGGTGTGCTTGAAAGATGACTTGAATTTCACCTCGTTGACCATTTGGAAAAGCGTACTTAAGTGCATTAGAGAGTAATTCATTAATGATTAAGCCGCAGGGAATGGCTGTATCAATATCCAGTGAAGTGGCCTCAATGTGTGTTGTCAGTTTAACTTGATTGGCATAGGTGTTGTAAGCATCAAAGAGATGGGCAGTGAGATCGGCAATATATTGGGCAAAGTCAATGTTTGCCAGGTCGTCGGAGCCATACAGCTTTTCGTGCACCAGAGCGATCGAGGCGATGCGGTTCTGGCTCTCTTGCAAGGTGACGATGACCTGCGGATCGGACGATCGGCGCGACTGCATCTGCAATAACCCGTCTACAATGCCCAGGTTGTTTTTGACCCGATGGTGAATTTCTTTCAGCAAGACTTCTTTTTCTTTCAGAGAGGCTTGAATAATCGCCTCTGTTTGCTTTCGCTCGGTAATATCTTGCTGCACTACGACAAAGACCGCACCATAGTGTGGGTGTTCAAAAACCGAGGTGGTCGCCTGGCACCAGAAAGAGGTGCCATCTTTTTTTACATTGTGAATCTCGTAGGTTGCTTCACCTCGATCCGTAATGTTTTTGGCTAATCTCTGGTAAGTTTCTGTCGTGTTAGCGTGTTTGTCTTCGTAGTTCACGATCGAAACATGTTGTCCAATCAACTCATCCTCGTCATAGCCAAACATCCGCTCAAATTTTGGATTGGTGTAGACGAAAAGACCATCGTTTACCCCAACGATGCAGACCCCTTCAGCCATATTCCTGGCGATGAGGCTCTGAAGCTCTAGCTCGACTTCAGCTTGTTTGAGCCGGGTGATGTTACGCAGGCTGGTAACGACGCCAACGACGGATCGATCAACGTTGTAGATTGGATCGTACGTGATGCTTAAAAATTGCGATCCTTGCGCGGTGTAATCTGCCCACATTTCGTACTGGATAACCTGCCCAGTTAAACACTTCTCCAGGTGGGGTTTGACTGTTGTTTCATAAACATCTTTGGGCAAGAATTCACTGACCGCGTGCCCTACAATCTCATGTTGTGGTTTGCTGTACCAATCAAGATAGGATTGATTGACGACCTGATACACGTAGTTTTTGTCGATGAGCGCGATCGCATCCGTGGTTGCAGACACAATCTGTTCGTAACGCCTGAGCGCTTCTTCTGCCTGCTTGCGTTCGGCTTCGCTTCGCTTACGATCGCTGATGTCACGCACAATGACCAGAACCTCGTCTTCGCCACAGGGGGCGATGCGGGCTTCTTCAAAACGTACTTCGCCATCAATGTCAATCTCGTATTCGTAAACTTGTAAAACATGGGTCTGTAATGCTTGTTGTGCATACTCTATGCGTTCTTGAGCGCTGGTGGCTGGCAAAATGTCGTAGATGTTCTTGCCCACCATTGGTTGGCTGTTGCGGGGCAACAGGACGGTTCCACTCTCTTGCACATCCAGATAGGTGCCATCTCGCTTCATGCGGATCAATAAATCGGGAATGGCCTGCACTAACGCTCGATTTTTGACTTCACTTTGGCGTAGAGCGGCCTGGGTTTTGTTCCGTTCGGTGATGTCGCGGACGATCAGCAAAACCTCATCCTCACCGCAGGGAACCAGTCGGATTTCTTCGTCTTGTGGTTTACCATCCTTAATCAGTTGGTGTTCCCAGACTTGTAATTCTCCGGTTGCCAGTGCCTGTTCCATCCGCTGTAACTGATTTTGCAGAAGATCGGCGGGTAAGATTTCCGAGATGTGCTGTTTGATGGGGAGAAACGCCCCAGCTTGAGGCGCGGTTGGTGGAATAAAATCCAGACAGGTGCCATCACGCTTTAGCCGTAGTAGCAAATCGGGAATGGCTACCAGCATGGCGCGATTTTTGGCCTCACTTTGATGTAACGCTTCTTCGGTTCGTTTGCGATCGCTAATATCGGTGAGGGAGCCAACAGCCCGCAAAGGGGTTCCCTGTTCATCCCAGAGTATTTGCCCCCTTTCCAATAGCCATTTTTCAGTACCGTCTTTGCACTGCATCTTGTACTCGCAGGTATAGTGCGGCACGTGCTGCCCGATATGCGCTTGATAGGTCGCTTGTAGTCTAGCTGCATCGCTGGGATGCACATGCTGCAACCATTTTTCAAAGGTGTTCACTTCGTCAAGGTCATACCCTACGATCTCTAAACAGCGAGGGGAGAGGTATTGTTCGTTGGTTTGCAGGTTATGATCCCAAATGCCATCGTTACTGCCTGAGATGGCTAGCTGCCAGCGTTCTTCGCTCTGACGCAAGGTCTCCTCAGTTTGTTTGAGGTCATTAATGTCGAGGCGGATGCCATCCCACAAGACTCGGCCATCATCCAGGTGTCGTGGTGCTGCACATAAACGTAACCAGCAGTGTTCTCCGTTGGGTAATTGCTCTCTTATCTGCACATCAAAGATGGAAAGATTTTGAGCCGACTCTTCTCCTTTTTGGAGCAAGTACGGAAGATCATCTTCAACGACCAGCTTAAACATCAGGCTGGAGTCTGCCAGAATGTCTTTTGGTTTGAGCCCACTGGCCCGCTCAACGCCAGCACTCACGTAGGTGTAGCGATAACTGCCATCCTGTTCGCGCAACAACTGATACAGGTAGCCGTTGGGAATGTTGTCACCGATCGCCCGCAAAAAGGCTTCGCGCTCTTGCAATGCTTGCTCTGCTCGCTTGCGATCGTCAACATCTCGATGCGTTCCAATCATGCGTAACGGGTTGCCTTGCTCATCCCATGCAACGACTTTGCCGTAGTTCGCCACCCATTTCCATTGTCCCGTTTTGGTTCGCAGGCGGTAGTCAAATTTGTAGGCAACTGAGCTCTCTTTTAAGTGCGCATCCAAAAGCTCCTTCACCCAGGGCATGTCGTCTGGATGCACTAATTGTTCCCAGGTGCTGGTTTCCTGCGGAAGTTCATCCGCATCGTAGCCCAACATCTCAGAATAGCGAGCGTTGTTATAAATGGAATCGGTTTGAATGTTCCAGTCCCAGAGTCCGTCGCCCGAGGCTTCCAGCGCTAGCTGCAACCGTTTTTCGCTTTCTCGTAACGCCTCCTCTGCCTGCTTGAGATCGTGAGTATCTCGCCCGACGGCTTGAACTTCGACTAAGGTACCTTGCGGATCAAATAACGCATGGTTGACCCATTGCGTCCAGCGGACTTCACCCCGGACCACTACCCGATTTTCGATGATGACGGTTGGCTGATCCTGGTTGATCGTGTTGACCAGTTGGGCGACTCGATCGTAGTCTTCGCTAAAAACAGCGGGCCTGTAATGATGCCCGATCACATTTTCTGGCTCAACGCCGAAATAGCGACAGTAAGCAGCATTAACAAAGCTGAGAGTGCCATCCGGGCGAAACCGGGCGATGAGTTCTGTCTGATCTTGTACGATGGCGCGGTAACGGGCTTCACTTTGCTGAATGGCAGCTTTTGCTTGTTGATGGGCGGCTTCTTCGCGCTTGCGATCGCTGTTATCCATCACGTAGCCAATTATTTCGGTGGGGTTGCCCGCCGCATCCCGCATCAATTGAAGTTGTTCATACATCCAGCGATAGCTTCCATCGGCATGCAGGAAGCGATATTCCTGAGCATGCTGACCCGTTGTAAAAATTCGTACCAGATTCGCTAAGATGCGTTCGCGATCGTCGGGATGAATATGCCGTTTCCAGAAACCAGCATCGTCTAAAAAGGCCTGTGGCTCATAGCCCGTAATGGTGCGGATGTTTTCGCTGACGGAGGTTTCGCCAAAATCACCTTCGACGCTGCAACTAAAAATAGCGACGGGAGCGTTGGTGAGCAAATACTGTAGACGATCATTGAGCAAACGTAATTGTTCTTTTGCCTGTTCACGCTCTGTAATGTCCACTGCAATGCCGCCAACACACGTGCGCCCAGAGGCTTCCTGCAAGGGAAATTTGTAGACTAAAAACTGACCGATCGTGCCATCTGGACAAGGCGCTAATTCTATGACCTCAGTCGGTTGCTGGGTTTCTGCAACCTGCCGAATGTTGCGATTAAACTGCTCAGCGATTTCCAGTGGAAAGAGATCAAAAATTGATTTGCCAATGGCGTCATTGGAGATTTGAAACAGCCGCGAGTAGGTTTGACTCATGTAGAGCATTTGTCCATCGTCACTGGTAATCCAGGAGGCGGCTGGACTGTTGTTCATAAATGCCTGGAAGCGGCTTTCACTTTCGCGTAGCGATCGTTCTGCTTGCTTCTGCTGGTGAATGTCACGGGCAATTTTAGAGGCACCGATGACCGCTCCGGTCGCGTTTTTGATAGGTGAAATGGTGGCCACAAGGTCGAGTCGCTGACCATTTTTGTGCAGGCGCACGGTTTCGTAGTGCTCGATCGTGTTGCCCTGCTGTATCTGCTCCAAAAGGCGCGGCAACTCATCACTCTGCTCAGGAGGCAGCAGCAGCGCGATCGAGCGGCCGACTGTTTCCTCTGCTGTATAGCCAAACAGCTTTTCGGCTCCCTGATTCCAACTTGTAATGGTGCCGTCCAGGGTTTTGCTGATAATGGCATCGCCGGATGATTCGACGATCGCTGCCAGCCGAGACGTTGCTAACTCAGCTTCTTTCTGTTCTGCTTCATGCTGCTTGCGCTCGCTAATATCGGTTATACGCACCAAATTGACTTTTTCTTCGGCGATCATCGCGATGGGCTTGGCCGCAATGTCTCCCCAAAAGACGTTTCCCTGACAGGTAACAAATTCAATTTCTCGGTTCCAAAAGCCTTTTAACTGCATTTCGGCTGCAATGTCGTTTCGCTCGTCGGATGAGAATGGATGTCGCTCTAATGTCTGCCCTTCAATATCAAGCAGTTGGGCTCGATCGATTGCCTGGAAAAGCTCTACCGCCCGTCGATTACAGTCAAGCGTGCGCTGCGTTTTTGAGTCTACGAGAAATAGGGCGTCTGTCGATTCATTAAAGATGGCCTCTCGTAGATCGCGGGTGCGGATGAGTTCTGCTTCGATGCGCTTGCGTTCTGCGACTTCTTGTTGCAGTGCCCAGTTGGCGATCTCTAGCTCTCTAGGGCTGGGGAGTGATAGGGCTTTAGGCACGATCGGCACCAGCAAAACGGCTGTTACCACTGAGATAGAGGCCGTTAGCAACTTCAGGGCACCCGCCAACCAGTAGGCTGGGTGCCACAACGTCCAGATTGCCATGAAATGGGTTGTACCGCAGGCAACAATGAAGGCGCTAAACAGCAGAAAAAGCCAGGTAAACGGGAGATCAGCCCGCTTACGCACGAAGTAGAATAACGTGAGTGGAATGGAGTAGTAGGCCAGAGCTGTCAACCCATCCGAGAGCAAGTGTAAGCCGACAAGTTCTGGCTGCCAGAGGTAGCAGTGCCCATGTGGAATAAAGGCATTGGTTCCAGCGAAAAGGGTCATTACATTCAGCATTTTCTGCCTCAGATGAATCGCGCAGGTTCTAATCTCTCATCATTCCCAAATCTCCTTTGGAAGCAGGAGTACCTTTTTTTTTCGTAAATTGGAAATCTGACCCGTTTCGATTAGCGATTAGCGACAACGGTTAGACATCAAGGATGGCTATGCGCTCAAACGTCAACCCTATTAAGTTGTTCGGGTGCGGTACTCAAAGTTCAGGACAAAGGTTGTCTGTCCTTGACTGCTTTCAACGTGGATGTGACCATTCAAGCGTTCGGTGAGCTTTTTCACCAGTGCTAACCCTAGCCCGGTGCCACCATATTTCCAGGGGTCGTTTTTGGGGATGCGGTAGAACTTATCAAAGATGCGATCGCATTCAGCCGCGGGAATTTCGACCCCGGTGTTTGTAATACGTAGCTCTAGTGCCGTGTCAATGGCCTGGGCGGATACGGTGATCGTTTCTCCAGCAGGTGTGTACTTACAAGCATTGTGCAGAAGTTCGGTCACGATTCGTTCCAGGAACGTTAGGTCGGTAGTAAAAGGCGGTAAGTCGTCGGGAATGGAGAGGACTAATTGCTGTTGCTGTTGACGTGTACGCTCGCTAAAGGGTTCTGCCAGGTGAGGAAGGTAGGCCTGGAGGGGAATGCTGGTCAGTGTGAGTAGTTCTGTCCCCGAATCAAGGCGAGCCAGATCCAGCAGATCGTTAATGAGATTGACCTCTCGCCTTACTTCTTCTCGCAAGATCTTTAAGTAACGATTGGTGGCGTTGCCTGCATCGCCTAAAAGACCCGATGGTTCTAGACTAATTTCCAACATTTGAATTGCCATTTTAATGCTGGACATGGGCGATCGCAGTTCGTGAGAAACGGTACTCAGGAAATCATCTTTCAGTTGGTTCAATCGCTCCAGTTCTTTTACCTGGGCTTGAATTGCCTGATATAGATAGGATTGCCGGAGCGCGATCGCTGTTTGCATGCCAAGCTGTTTGAGTAGGCTCATTTCCCACTCCTGCCACACGCGCGGCGCACTGTTTTGATAGGCCGCCAGCAAGCCCCAGAGGTGCTCGTCTACAAAGATAGGAGCGATCGCATAGGCTCTGGCTTGAAATTGCTCTAACAGGTCGATGTGACACTGTCTATGCCCACTCTGGTAGATATCGTTCACCGCAAACAGTTCATTGTTCCGGTAACGTCCGCCCTGGGTCTCTTGCAAGTGGGTATCTTCCCACACTTTCTCAATGTCTGGCCCTACTAGAGGCCCCCACCCTTCACCCACTGACTCTGCGATAAAACTGCCGCTCCAATCGGGATTAAATTGATAAACGGCCACTCGGTCTGCTTTTAAGGTTTGGCGCGTTTCGCTAAGGACAGCCGTCAGGGTTTCGTCTAAATCCAGGGAGCGATGGATGTTTTGAATGATCACGCGCAGTAAGCGTTCCTGCTCTGCCTGTTGATGGAGCGATCGGGTGCGTTCCTGTACTCGCTGCTCCAGCATTTGGTTGAGGTGTTCCAGTTTTTGGTTAAGCTGTTGCAGTGCGGCTTCTGCCCGTTGGCGCTCCACGAGTTCTAGCTGTGATTGGCGGTAAAGATCGGCCTGCTGGATAGCAATTGCAATCTGCGTTGCCAGTTGTTGTTGCAGTTCAATCTCTAAGGCTTCCCATCGGCGGGGCGATCGACAGTGTTGAGCAACTAACAATCCCCACAAGCGATCGTCTTGTAGAATCGGCACAACCAGTTTTGCTCGTACCTGCATATCTTCTAAAAGCTTGATATGGCAGGCATCGAGTTGGGCTGTGTAGATATCTTCAGTGGCTTTGACCTTGCCTTGATCGTAAGCTTTTCCCTGAGTATCCACAAAGTAGGTATCGGTGATTTGCAGTCCCAGGATGGATTGCCACCCATCAGCGACGGCTTCGGCAACGACAATGCCGCTCCAGTCTGCCTCAAACTGATAAATGATGACCCGATCGGTCTGTAGAAACTGCCGTACTTCGGTGACAGTCGTCTGAAGAATATGGTCTAAATCGAGCGTTTGACGAATCCGTTGCGCGATCACGGTGAGTAAGCGCTGGCGCTCGGCTTGCTGCTGGAGCGATGTCTGAGCGTCCTTCAAGACGGTGATATCAGTCGCAACACCCAGCGTTTGCCGTGGCACTCCCTCTGCTGTACGGCTAAAAACGCGATCGCGACTGAGTAGCCAACGGTAGCCCCCAGTTTTGTGGCGCATGCGATAGGTGGTTTCGACAAATTCATCGTCTTGCATCTGCAACAAACGCTGCTGCATGGCCATCACTTGGAGTAGATCATCAGGATGGAGCAGCAGCGGAAAGAGGGCATCGCCCATTGTTTGAATTTCATCTGCACTGTATCCCAAGACGGTCTCAATCTGCTGGTTGGAGTAAATGTTGCGCTGCTCAACCAGGTCATACACATAGAGAATCGCCAGGGTGGATTGCGCAATTTGCTCTGTAAACTGTTGCTGCTGACGCAGAGCCGTTTCCGCAGCTTTGCGGGCGCTAATATCCACCAATAAGCCATCCCAGACGGCACCTTCGGACGATACTACAGCTTGAGACTGCCCCTGAATCCACTTTTGCCGCCCCGATGGGGTGATAATGCGTCCCTCCCATTGCCAGCGCAGGAAATGTTCCACAGCATAGCTGACGGAGGAGAAAAACTCAGGCAAATCGTCGGTGTGGATCAAATTGACAAAAGTATCCGCATCTTGCAACAGGGTTTCTGGTGTGAGTTCCAGCAGGTCATAGGACTGATGACTCACAAACGTAAAGCGGTGTGGAGCGCTTGGTGTAGCTGGGATGTAGCGATAGACCATCCCTGGCATATTGGCGACTAAGGCTTCAAACTTGGCTTGACTGAATTGCAGTGCAATTTCGGCAGTTTTGCGATCGGTCACATCCTGAGAAACCCCCACGACTCGGTAGGGTTTTCCTGTGGCGTCGGCTACCGGAAAGGCTCGCTCCCAGATCCAGCGAATGGTACCGTCGGGGCGGCGTAAGCGATATTCATGGCTAAAGCCACGGTGTCGCTGCTGTTCTATCGTGGCGATGACTTGCGCTCGATCATCAGGATAAATGGCTTCTAGAAACGTTCTGGGTCGCTTGTAAAGTTGGCTGCGACTACGTCCCCAAATTTCTTCGTACATGGGGCTCACGTAAATGATCTCGGTGAAGTCGATGTCCGTCATCCAGAACACTTCACGAATGTTTGTCGCCATCTGCCGAAAGCGCTCTTCGCTCTCCCGTAGCGCTTCTTCTGCCAGCTTTAGATCGGTCAGGTCATGAACATTGACGACTACACCGTCGACAGTGCTATCTGGCTCCTTGCGATAAGGGGTATAGGTTGCTTTGATGTAGCGTCTTTGCCCATCGGGATACTCCTGCCACGTCTCAAAGCTTTGCTGCGGTTCTCCATCAAGGCAGCGATCCAGAGAGGGTTTTGAAAACGTCTCAAAAAAGTCTTGCCCCAGCAAATCGCTAACCGAGTGTCCGACAATTTCGTCGTAAGCCTTTTGGTTCCAGCTTAAGTAGGTCTGGTTAACGACCTGGTAATGATAGTGACGATCAACCAGCGAGACGCAGTCAGGGGTTGCAGAAACAATCCGCTCATAGCGGCGGAGAATGGCCTCTGATTGCTGCCGTTCTAGCTCTGAAGCGGCACGCACCGCAAAAATTGTGAGTACTTCCTGAATAAACTGGACATTGGTGATCGGTCGATCGCTGATGACGCTGATGCAACCAATGGTGGTTCCAGCAGAGCTAACCAAAGCGATGCCTGCAAAGCCCTCTCCTCCCAAGGTTTGTAGTGCCGTGCTGTCTGGAAACTGCTGCTGAATGCTGTCAGGGTAAATGCAAAAGCCTTCTCGAATGACCTGTTCACATGGGGTTCCTTGCAAGGGATGCTCTAGCCCGTCTAGAGATTGCTGCTTTCCCGACCCAGCAATAATTCGGACGTGTTCGTTGGCTGGAGCGATTAATTCATGCACAAATGCCTGATCCATGCTCAGAACGCGAATGAGATATTGCACGAGTGATTGGAAGAAGGCGTCTCCAACAGTGGCTGAGATGCCCTGAGCAATATTGCGGATCAGTTCTTCTTTCTGTTTGCGATCGGTAATATCCTGTGCCGTCCCAAAGAGACCAACGACTTCTCCTTGCGCGTTGAGAATGGCTTCTCCCCGTCCCTCCACTATGCAAAGGGAGCCATCGGGACGTTGGGCTTTAAATTCAATAACGTAAGGCTCTCCTGTTTCCAGGGCATGTTGCACGGTGGCTTGAAACTGGCTGCGATCATCCGGGTGAATCAGTTGGATGTGGGCTGCCAGGTCAGGTTCTGGCTTTGTTGAATCCAATCCATACAGGTGAAACAGCCCCTCTGACCAGGTAATTTTGCCTTTAGAAACATCAAAGCTCCAGTTGCCCATGCGGGCAATCCGTTGGGCAGCAGCAAGAGCCGCTTCACTTTCACGCAGTAACAGGGTTGCTCGTTCGTGGTCGCGCAGTGCCGCTTGCTGAATGGCACCCCCCAGTTGCAGTGCTACCTGCTGCACATACTGCACCTCTAAGGCTTCCCACTCTCGTAAGCTGCGATCGGGGTGAACCACTAAGAAGCCCCACAGCGAGTCCTGGTTAAACAGGGGTACTGTCAGGTTTGCATTTGCCTGCAACGAGTCAGCACCTTCGGCCCCAAAGGTAACGATCGTGCCACGTTGAGTCCCGGCAATGAGGTTAGCCTGTTCCTGCTTGTAGCGTTTAATCCACGTGGCATCAAAGTAGGGGCCATCCAACCGTTGACCAAGCATTGAAGGTCGGCCGCGGCTCGATGACTCAACGATGACGATAGCCTCTTGACGCTCCAGAACACGATAAATTAGCACGCGATCAGCTTGAACGAGCGCCTTGATTTCGTCGATCGTCCATTGCAAGATGCTCTCTAGTTCCCGGCATTGTTGGATCTGGAGGCTAATGGCCGTAACCGTCTTTAGAATGCTTTCTAAGGAAACGAAAGAAGACACGTGGCCTTTAGACACCTCAAAACTTTAGGGCACTGAGTAGCATTTCTAACTTGACTCAGTGCTATTAGTATTTGGTAGAAAGCATTTTTCCTAACACAGGCGATTATAAAACAACACAATTTGGTCAGCAAGGGGACATGGCTGCTGGCTCAAGGGGGTTAACCCTCCTTACATATCCCATGCAGAAACAGAAACCCCCTTTCTCGTACTTACGACAAGCGGATGATGTCCCTTTAGTGGCCAACGGCCTTTGGAAGCCTAGCCACCAATGCCCAAACGCCCTGCAAGGCTGGGTGTCAGCGGCAGGAGGGTGACAATCATTAAGAATAATGCCAGCAACCCCAGAGCGGCTCTCGTATCGTCTGGTTCCGTCAACTCGTTTTGGCTGGGACGCTCTAGCTCTCGTTGCAGAAACAACACGACGATCGCCCAGTACAGCGCCAACGGATTGACAATTGAGGCTAAGCCCAGCACAACAATGGAGGCGATCGTGGTGCGCCCAGCAATTTTGCGTCCGTAGATTGCCTGCACAATGCGCCCACCGTCCAGTTGCCCTGCTGGTAAGAGGTTGAGTGCGGTAATCACCAAGCCCAACCATCCCAGAACGACGAGAGGATGCACATCGACGATCGACTGCTGGAGCGATTCACGCAGCACGACTCGCGTCAGTGTGCCGACTAAAATTGAACCCTGGAAAAACTCGGTTGGTATTTGAAACAAGCTGCCTTTATGCGACAACAGCAGTCCCGTGATGAGCATTCCCAAGGATAAGATGCCGCCTGCGGCTGGCCCTGCGATCGCAATATCAAACAAGACGCTGCGGTTGGGCAAGACGGATTCAAAGCGGGTCACGGCTCCAAACGAGCCAATTTGCCAGGTGGGGATGAAAAACGGCAAGCTAAGACGGACTTGATAGCGACGCGCCAGTACCCAATGCCCCAATTCATGCATAGCCAGCACGCTGAGAATACCTGCTGCCAGCGGTAAAACTTCGGCAACCCGGTTGGGAGCTGTAAAGAAATCGAAGCCAAGCATGAGGCCACCGCTTTCTAGACTGGCGGCGATCGTCGCCAGGAACAGGAGGACGGCGATCCCTTTCTGAAAGAGCGAGGATGGCTGTGGATCGCGGCTACTGGGTAGGACGATGACCACAGGCTTACTATCCTGACCTTCTACAAGAAACAAGCGATAACGGGGCTGTTGCGGATTGGTTTCGCTGGTACCCACTTTTCCCAGCAGTTGTTCTGACAGTCGCGCCACAGTTGCTTCGGCCTCCCCGCGCAAATTGCCTCGCAAAATCACGCCTTCTTGATAGGGAATGGTTTCAGTGGCGAAGAATGTGTCGATGCCAAAAATACTCTGAATTGCTTTCAGGTCTTCGGCTGGAATGGGACTGATATCGGATGCGGGCAGTGCTTCAGATGCCTTTGTCGGGGGTGCTTGAGATGCGACAGAGTCCGGTGTCGTACTGTCAGGATCGCCATTGGTTGCTGTTGGACTGGTGTCCTCGCCGTTGGCGATCGCATTGGCTCGGCGAGCAAGGACTTCGGTTTGAGCCAGCGATCGCAGTCGGTTGCCCAGGTAAATGTAGAGACCTGTGGATAACACAAACAAAAACAGCACGCTGACGATATTGAGATAAATGCCCACGATCGACAGGCCAAAAAACAGCAGCCAGGGTGCGATCAAGACGACTGATTGAAACCAGGCAACCAGCCCTAGCTTGCCAAACGGTCTAGCGCGGTAAAAACCCCAGCCCAGAAACCCTAGCGCGACCAGCACAGTGATTGCAGTAATCATTCCCAACCCTTTTCAAGCGATGTTTTGGTACTTTAAAAGCTCAACAGATCCGGTTCTAGAAGCCAGGAGTCAAAAACCGGGAGTCAGACGCTTAGTTTCTGAGGCTCGGTTTCTCAGCCCTGGATTCAGTCAAGCCTTGGACTGTTGCTCTAAATTAAGTTCCATTCCTTAATCTACCTGAATCGGACGCTGACAGAGCGCTACTAAAAGTAAAGGCAGTCCATTGGACTGCCTCTAAGATGATTGATGTTCGCGATCGAGGGCTACTTTTTCTTTTTGCCGCCCTTGCTTTCCTTCTTCTCTTCTTTGGGAGCGTCCTCTACTTTAGGCGCTGCGGCGGCAGGCTCTGCTTGAGGAGCCGACGTCCCCATCTGTGCCGCGACTTCTGCTGCAAAGTCGGATTCTTCTTTCTCAATGCCTTCACCCAGCACAAACCGCACAAAGCGGCGCACTTGAATGTTTTCGCCCAGTTGAGCCACGTTTTGCTTTACCAACTCATCCACGGTGATGTTTTGGTCGCGAATATAGGGCTGATCCAGCAAACAAAGCTCTTTCAGTCGCTTTTCAATGCGTCCCTGTACAATCTTTTCTTTGATGGCTTCAGGCTTACCGCCGAGGTCATCGCGCCCCATTTCGATCGCCTTTTCACGCTCGACAATCTCGGCTGGAATGTCGGCAATTTTCACATACTCAATTTGCTGGGATGCCACAATTTGCTTGGCAATGTCCTGCACCAGCTTTTTGAAAGCTTCGTTGCGTGCCACAAAGTCTGTCTGGCAGTTAACTTCCACTAACACGCCCACACGACTTCCGGTGTGGATGTAGCTATCAATAATGCCTTCTGCCGCAACTTTACCTGCTTTTTTCTCAGCCGAAGAAATCCCTTTCTTCCGGAGCCAATCGGCGGCTTGTTCGATATCGCCACCCGTTTCTGTGAGCGCTTTTTTGCAGTCCATCATCCCTGCGCCCGTTTTCTGGCGCAGTTCACCGACTAATTTTGCTGTGATTTCCGCCATTACCCTTTACCACTCTGCAAGTTTTGAGTTTTAAGTGTTGAGTTTTGAGTTATCAGTCTTGCATTCAAAACTCATAACTCAAAACTCATAACTGAATTTACGCTTCGGTTTCTTCGCTGTCTTCTGGAATGAATGAGGTGTCGTTATCTTCGTAATCGAAGTCTTCCTCACCGCCTTCGTAGTCTTCGTACTCGTCATCAGACTCAAGCTGACCATGACGACCTTCGTAGATCGCGTCTGCCAGTCTGCCTACGATGAGCTTAATCGAACGAATGGCGTCATCATTCGCAGGAATCGGCACATCGACCAGATCGGGATCGCAGTTAGTGTCAAGCAACGCCACGATCGGCAGCGAAAGCTTCTGACACTCTTGCACCGCGTTGTACTCACGCTTTTGATCCACCATGATGATGATATCAGGCACTTTCCGCATGGCTTTGATGCCGCCCAGATATTTCTGGAGCTTTTCTAGCTCACGTCGCAGCACCGAGGCTTCTTTTTTGGGCAACAGATCCAGTCCACCCGTTTCTTCACGACGCTCTAGTTCTTTGAGGCGATCGACGCGGGTTTTGATCGTCACCCAGTTGGTGAGCATACCACCCAACCAGCGCTGGTTCACGTAGTAGGCACCACAGCGTGATGCTTCCTGCGCCACAATTCCAGCAGCCTGACGCTTGGTACCAATGAAAAGGAACTTCTTCCCTTGCTCGGATGCGGTGCGAACGTAGTTATACGCTTCATCCATCAACCGGGCGGTTTGTACCAGGTCGATGATATGCACCCCATTACGGGAGGTGTAGATATATGGATCCATTTTGGGGTTCCACCGACGGGTTTGGTGCCCAAAGTGAACCCCAGACTCTAACAATTGAGCCAACGAAACAACTGGCATTGATTTTGAACTCCTGATTCGGGTTAATCCTCCATCCAGGAGCACCGCTAGTAGTTTTTGGTTTTTAGTTGTTGGTTGTTAGATTTCAGAACATCTCTGTCTAACAACTAAAAACTAACCCCTAACAACTATCTGTAGGCACCCGAAATCCTGGATGTGCGATTTTAGACAACTTCTCTAGGGTAGCATAGCGAGGTCACTAGCTGGGAAAGGCTTTGCTGGGCGATCGCTGCATTTCGGCATAGGCTTCGTAAACACCCTGGACGTTGTACCAATTGAGGAAGATACGAGCGACTTCTAGAGAAAGTTGGGGTTTGCCCTGGTCGATGAGCCATTGGAGCAAGGGAGCCATCGTCCGTTCGTTGAGCCGTCCGCCAAGCGACAAAATGCCCCACAGCACGCGATGGATCCAGGTCATCTGGATCATCATGCGCACGTTCCAGGTCGGGTGCTTTTGGTAGAACAGCACGCCCATCTTGCCGCGCTGAATTTCTTTATCAATCAGGTTGGGCAATTGGCTGAGGGCAAACGGTGGATGCCAGTGATAACCAACCGCATCGGGACATTTAATGAGCGTTAAGCCGAGTTCCTTGAGACGCACGCCCAATTCCAGATCTTCCCAGCCGTAGAGTTGAAACCGAGTGTCGAAGAGTCCCGCTTTTTCCAGCCAGACGCGCGCGATCGCCACATTTCCAGTCGCAAAATACGCTGCTGAGAAATCGGTGATTTTATAGGGCTCGGCGGTGGGGTTATCGAAGTTGGCGGTGTTGATGACGCGACCGTAGGTGAAGACGGGAGTGGGAGAGGACGGGGAAGAGTTTTGAGTTTTGAGTTTTGAGTTTTGAGTTTCTAATGCCTTTTGCCCTCTGCCCTCTGCCTCCTGCCCTCGTTGCAAGCCTTCAGCGTGTGCTTGAAGAAAGATTTCAGTTACGACTAAATCGCTATCAATAAAAATAATGGTGTCGCCGGAGGCTTTTTCGACTCCCAGGTTACGGGCTGCTGCTGGACCCTGATGGTCTTGCTGAAAAAGGCGCACGTGAGGGAAGGTACTGGCGTTTGCGTGTAGCCAATCCACGGTGCCATCGGTGGAGCCATCATCCACGACGACAACCTCGTAGCCTGCGATCGCACTTGCATCAAATGTCTGATGCTCTAACGCTTTCAAGCATTTCTCTAAAATGGGTTTGCGGTTGTAGGTCGGAATGACCACACTGAAAAACACGGCGACTCCTAAGTGGTTGTTAGCTATTGGTTGTAAAGCCCTTCGGGCATATAAGAAAAGTTGTTGGTTGATTTTTGAATTGATTGTGCTTCCCTTGCTCCCTCTGCCTCCCCTGCCTCCCCTGCCTCCCTGCCTCCCCTGCCTCCCCTGCCTCCCCTGCCTCCCCTGCCTTCTACTGTTAGTTCCACGATCGCCCAGTGCATTCTAAAAACTAACAACTAAGCCCCCAACAACTTTAACTGCTGTGAGTAAACATATTCTGCTGTATGCGTCGCCTGCGATCGGTGGACTGTTGCAATACAACCATGCGCTTTTGTGTGCCTTAGCCACTCTAGGCTACCAGATGACGTATGTGCAGGATATTCCTGACGCTCTGGTGGAGCTGTTTGGTTCCGAGGATATGGCAAAAACCCGACAGCGGGCGGATTGGTTTGTGGCTCAGCAGAAGCAGGTAGGTATTCAGCAGCATGTCTGGCTGGAAGGGGCGAGGGCTGCCGATGCTGAGAAGGTGATTGCTGAGGCGAAACCGGATTTGCTGATTACGAGTAATGGGGGACCGATCGCGAATTTTGCGCCTAAGCAGGTTGCCATCAATCACGGCATTCCGTTCATTGTGGTGGAGCATCTGGTGCATCCCGTGAAGCCCAGGGAGGTGCCGGAAGCCTATGTGGCGCTAGCAAAACAGTATGAGGCTGCCAAAGCTGTCATTGCCGTTTCGCAGGATAATTTGCGGCTGTTGCGAAAGCTTTTTGGGCTGGCAGCGGACAAAGGACAGGTGATTTACTGTGGGCGTCCAGCGGCCTATTTTCAACCGCCAGATTTAGCAGTGCGATCGCGTCTCCGTCAGCAGTGGAGCATTCCTGATGATGCGGTGGTCTCCTTTACCGCTGCCCGGATGGATATCATTAAGGGCTATCAGTATCAAATCGGCGCAATCAAGCAGCTCAAACAAATGCCTGTCTGGGAGCATCTCTACTTTGCGTGGGCAGGTACAGGCACGCTGGCAGACCAGTTTCAACAAACGGTGAAGCAGGCGGGGGTGAGCGATCGCGTTAAGTTTCTGGGCGAACTGGATGACATCAACGATTGGCTGGATGCCAGCGACATTTTTCTGCTGCCGTCTGAATCGGAAGGGTTGCCGTTAGCGATGATGGAAGCAATGGCGAAAGGGTTGCCTGTGGCGGCATCGGCGGTGAGTGGCGTGCCGGAAGGGTTGGGCGATACGGGAAAACTGCTGACTTCCCCCATGTTTGGCAATTTTCAGTCCACGATTCAAGAGTTGGTTGGGATCTTGAAGGACTGGGGAAGTGATGCGACGTTACGTCAGCAAGTGGGACAGGCGTGTAAACAACGAGCCGAAAAAATGTTTCGCGAAGAACGCATGATTGAAGAAACGGTGGCGATCGTTCAGTCAATCCAGTTCTGATAACAGAATGATGCTGTCGCGCAAGATTTAAATGAACGTAAGCGTTGAGTTGGTGAGAGGCAACAGTGCAAGCAATCGTTTTTGTGGGCATCCAAGCAAGTGGCAAATCAACTTTTTATAGTCAGCGCTTCTTCCAAACACACATTCGCATCAACTTAAGATATGCTCAAAACCAGGCACCGAGAAAAACGGCTTTTAGAGACTTGTCTTGAGATCGCTCAGCCATTCGTTGTTGATAATACAAATCCGACAATTGAAGAGCGTAAACGTTATATTGAGCCAGCAAAGTGTCAAGGCTTCAATATCATTGGCTACTATTTTGAATCGAAAATTGCTGATTCAATTCAACGCAATCAGCGCCGAACACTTAAGCAACAGGTTCCAGAGAAAGGGATTAGAGGAACGCACGCACGTTTGGAAATTCCAAGATATACAGAAGGCTTCAACGAGCTTTATTACGTTCAACTATTACCAGAAGGGCTATTTGTAGTAAAGGAGTGGGTTGATGAAGTTTGAAGAGTTAGATACAAAACTGAGAATCTTTGAGACAGCCCACGATCTATGTGTTCTACCAGAGCTTTTTATGGTGGCTCGGATCGATGGACGCAACTTTACACGCTTGACAAAAGAAACCCATAAGTTTGAAGCCCCCTTTGATCCCAAGTTCCGAGATTATATGGTGGCGACAGTAGAGCATCTCATGAATTGTGGTTTTCGTATAATTTATGGCTACACGCAAAGTGATGAAATATCACTCTTATTACACAAAGACGAAGAAGGTTTCGGTCGAAAGCTGCGGAAGCTTAATTCTATTTTTGCAGGAGAGGCAAGCGCAAAACTCTCTCTATCGCTTGGTAGCATTGCGGCATTTGACTGCCGAATTTCTCAGCTTCCTACACTTAACTTGGTGGTTGATTACTTCCGTTGGCGGCATGAAGATGCTCATCGCAATGCCTTAAATGCTCACTGTTACTGGACATTAAGAAAAGGTGGCGCAACTGCTGAAACGGCAACTGAGAAACTAGACAGGCTTTCTGTGGGTGATAAAAACGAATTGCTTTATCAACAAGCTGGAATTAATTTCAACGACTTACCCAACTGGCAAAAGCGTGGTATAGGTCTGTACTGGGAATCGTATCGGAAAAAAGCCACCAATCCATTAACAGGGGAGGATGTTTTTGCTGTAAGAAGACGCATTAAGGTTGACATGGAACTTCCCATGAAAAATGATTACAGCGAATTTGTTAGAGATTTGGTGCTTCGAGAGCATCCGGATTTAGCAAGCGTTGGGAGACACAACACAACAATTTGATAAAGCAGCCTGTGCTATTTAACCTAAGCCGATACTAGCTTTTGTTGAGCAAAAATTCTTATTTGACAGGAGATTCACCGCCTGAGATGGTGCCTACTCGATCGCTCAACTCTTTCAATTGCTCATTCAATTCTCGCTGCCGTTGAATCAACGTATCAAAGTTCAATTAGACTCTCAGAAATAATTTTTGGGTCAGTCTAAAGATGTTGGAAGAATCTATCTAGCTACGCCGATTCTAAATGGGTGACTGGGATTTGTTCCGTTCTCTCAGGTGCTTTTGCTCCGGTTGCAACGGCATGAACGGTATGAAGAATATCAGCTGAATAGTACCGGTTGCCGCAAATATCACAAACACCAATTGTCACATCTTCGAGGATGACAAAACCATCTTTATGTTTGAAAGCCTCACGTTTGACAGTTCGAGGTTGAACCGTTCCTTCGCAATACTCGCAATGGTATCCGTACATACGATTAACCCTCAAATTCGGTAACTTCATAAACCGTAATAATCAAATAACGCCCGGTACTAGCGAATCGCCCAACTACTCCAACGGTCGTTTCTTGGTCTAGTGCCGTTCCCATTACGACATATCTTGTGCCTCTAGGGTCATCTTTTTCCACTCGCCTGACTTGACCACTTAAAATAGCTTCTTCCACGTCTAGGATCGTTAGTCCGTCCTCCGCCATCTCTTCCATTGCGTGGGCTGACATATCGTATTGACAAAGCCGAATTTTCTCTCTTATACGATCAATATCATTACGAGGCATTCGCTTACTTCAGCAATAGGCAATTAATCCTGTCAGGATACCCAGCTTTTATCGCTAAATCGGCAAACTACTCGCCAATCAAGAGAATTACTTGGTTGGAGATTCATCGCCTGAGATGGTGCCCACTCGATCGCTCAATTCTTTCAATTGCTCATTCAATTCTCGCTGCCGTTGAATCAACGTCTCAAAATCGGTGCGGGTAGCAAAATTAGCTTTGTTAAACTCTAGCTGCTGGTTAACCTGGTTTAGACAGGTATTCATCCCGGCGGCAAATTCGTTGCGCGGAAGGGGACGATCGCCCTGATAGGTGCCGTTGGGGGTGCCAGAAAGGCAGCCTGTTGCTGGCTGGCTGGGCGTTGCTTGGGCAGTGGCGGCTGTTGTGTGAACCGCGATCGCCACTGGCATGGCAAGCATTATGCCAGTGAGTAAGCCGTAAACTTTAGCCATTGCGATCGCTCCTTTCGCTCGATAGATTCACCTTAGCAAATCTGCTCTGGGTGAAGCGCGGCACAATGGATAGGACGATTCGTACAGCGACAGTGAGTGTGAGTGTATGCATCCGAATGACGTGCTGACAGAGACGGAAGCCTTCCTGCGGAAAGAGATTGCGCCTCAAGCAATGGCGATCGATCGTGATCCAGAGGCATTGCTTGAGGCGTTGCGGCAACTGGGCGATCGCAACCTGTTGGCCTTGCGAGTGCCTCAACGGTGGAGCGGCGCAGGCGTTGATGGCACCCTATTGCAGGAGTTTAACGAACTGCTGGCTCGCTACTCTGGCTCTCTGGCGTTTCTTCAGGCGCAGCATCAGAGTGCGGGTTCTCTCTTGATGCATAGCGATAACGAAGCGCTCAAAGAAGCCTATTTGCCCTTGATGGGAACAGGGAAAGCACTGGTGGGTATCAGTTTTGCGCATTTGCGTCGTGAGCAGCCACCACTGAAAGCGATCGCGGTTGATGGTGGGTATCAGCTTACTGGAGAAGCGCCGTGGATTACGGGTTGGGGCTTTTTTCAAACCTTTATTGCAGCGGCGGTGTTGCCAGATGGTCAGGCGGTGTATGGCATGGTGCCGTTGCAGACGACTGAGCAAAACGGTGGCGCGATCGTGTGTAGTGAACCGCTGGCATTGGCAGCAATGAACTCTACAAATACAGTGACAGCCGCGTTTAAGGCATGGTTTCTACCGCACTCGCAGGTCGTCTGCCTCAAGCCTGCAAGTGCCGTTTCTAAGGGCGATCGCGCGAATGTACTTCATCACAGCTTCTTTGCGTTGGGTTGTGCCAGAGCTGGGGTGGATATTCTGGCGACGATTGCTCGCGTAAAGCAGCAACCCTTTATACAGACAGCGTACGAAGCGCTCGATCGAGAACTGGCGCAATGCCGCAATGCCATCCGTTCTGCTTTGGTGGCTCCTGACGGCTTTGATGACAAGTTGCGACTGCGGGCTTGGGCGATCGAACTAGCAGTCCGCTGTGCCCATGCTGCTGTGACGGCCTCAAGTGGTGCTGCTAACAGCATGACTCATCCCGCTCAACGGGTTTATCGAGAAGCGTTGACGTTTACGGTTTCGGGGCAAACAACCGCCGTGATGGCAGCAACACTGGCACGGTTGGTAAAACGATAGGCACCAACTTGGAGCGGCAATCCACCCGCGATCGCACCTTGAGCGACTTCTAACAACGGCAGTACTGCCAGTAGCAAGTTTAGTTTCAGCTTCATCACACCTCACTTCATCACACTGTTTAGAATGAGCAGTTGCCTCGCTCTAGCGTCTCATCCAGGCATAAGCGCAGCAAAATATTACATCTAAATTCCTATCGGAATAAGTGTCTTATCTCTTGTAAGGCGAGAATGACTGTGGCATACTCCTGAAAGATAGTACATTTAATCGATTGGTTTATAGTAGTTTGCTGTTGCAAGCGTAGTGGCAGCACTTGGTCAGTCGGCAGTTAGAGTCAGGAATTTTCGATGCTAGAAGATGCTCAAGGACTAGACGTTACGACCGATTCCCCTGAAGCGATTGCGGCCCTCAATGGCTTTGTGGATCAAGCACTCAGTTATGGCAACGATGCTGAAGCAAGGATCTTAGAGGGCATTGCGGCGGATCCTACTTGCGCGATCGCCCATGCATGTGCGGCTGCGTACTATCTTTCTCAGGAAAACGGTGCTGCTTGGAAGCAGGCGGTGCCCTTTTTGCAGTCAGCACAACGCTATGCCAAACGGGCTACTGAACGAGAACGGCTTTACATTGCTGCGATCACTGCCTGGGCGGAGGGTGCTATTGATCGCGCGATTGCCTTGCATGAAACGATCGCCAAGCAGTATCCGCGTGACATCCTCTCTGTGCAGCAAGGACAGTACCACTACTTCTATCAGGGCAATCAAGAACGGTTGTTGCAAATTGCTGAGCAAGTTTTACCGGCTAATCGTGAAAATCCTTACCTGTACGGGATGGTTGCCTTTGGGCTGGAGCAGTGCTACCGCTTGCCAGAGGCCGAAGCAATGGGTCGGCAGGCTACTGCGATGAAGCGCCACAACCCCTGGGCACACCATGCAGTCGCTCATGTACTGGAGTCAGAAGGTCGCGTTGATGAAGGCATTGCCTGGATGGAAGGTCTTGCTGATACCTGGAAACAGTGCAATACCATGCTCTATACCCATAATTGGTGGCATGTAGGGCTCTATTACCTTGCTAAAGGCGATTTGCAAACGGTTTTGTCGCTCTACGACACGCACATTTGGGGACGCGCCTGCAAAGAGTCGCCGAAAGATCAGGTAGGGGCGATCGCCACGTTACTGCGATTGGAATTGAGTGGACTTAACATAGAGGATCGTTGGCAAGAACTTGCCTCCTACCTTTCGCCCCGGCTTCACGAGCACGCCTTACCCTTTCAGGATTTACACTATCTTTATGCCCTGGCACGCGCAGGCAATCAGTTCGAACTGGCTGAAATGCTCGTGAGTATGCAGGCACACGCCAGCGCACCAAACTTGTGCGTAAATTGGCTGGACGTTGTAATGCCAGCAGCTTATGGACTGGTTGCGCACGCGAAGGGAGACTGGTCAACGGCTACAAGTCTGCTGAAGCCAGTTTTGCCTCGGCTCTGGGCAATCGGGGGTAGCCATACTCAGCGGCAACTCTTTGACCAACTTTATCGCGATGCACTATCTCGTGATGAACAATGGCAGGCTAACGTGTTGCAGCATAGACGACAGCGAAGAGTTGCGTAATTAACTGAGTTGGCTGCGAAACTTGTTCACACTGATTGTTAGCAAGACGATCGCAATGATCGCCAGCGCTAAGGCATGCATCCATAGAGCTTCTAGACCTACTCCTTTGAGCAGAATGCCACGCACGATCGCAATGTAGTGACGGAGTGGGTTGAGCAGGGATACGACCTTAAAAAACGTTGGCATGGTTTCAATGGGTGCGATCGCGCCAGAGGTTTGCACCATTGGTAAATTGATAAAAAACGCTGTGAGAACAACTTGTTGTTGGGATTTGGAAATTGTTGCCAACATAATGCCGACACCAATTCCTACAAAGAGATACAGTCCTGACATGGCAATAAAGAGCAGCAAATTCCCCCGAAACGGCAGTCCAAACACAATGCGTCCTAAACTGAGCGCCAGAAAAACATCGCCTAACAGCAGTACAAATAACGGCACAACTTTTGCTAGTAAAATTTCCCATGCTTCAGCAGGCGTCATTAATAATTGCTCGAGCGTTCCCGTATCTTTCTCGCGTACAACTGTGACCGCTGAAACTAAACTACCAATGAGCGTCAGCACAAACCCCATGACACCGGGTACAAAAAACCAGCTACTGGTTAACCCCGGATTGTAGAGAAAAATGACTTCTGGCTTCACCAGTGGATTGGGCGTAATACCCGCCAACGTAAAATTATATTGTCGCAACATTTGCGTGATGTAACCATTGGCAATTCCTGCTGTATTTGCATCAACCCCATCAATAAAGACCTGAATCTCTGCGGTTTTATTCTGGCTGATGTCCCGTCTAAATTCAGGCGGAATCACAATACCCGCTGTTAATTTCCCCGTTTCAACTTGACGGCTTAATTCTGCCTCTGTTGAGGGATAGGACTTTACAACAAAAATGTGATTTTCAGTTAATGCAGAGACTAACTCTCGGCTGGCAGAAACATTGGCATAATCGACTACGCCTAGCTTCAAGTAATGCACATCTGGATTCAGCACAAAGCCGTAGAGTAAGAGTTGCACCGTGGGCGGAATAATGAGCAACACTAACAGTTGGCGATCGCGCAGAATTTGGTTGATTTCCTTCCGCACTAAGGCCATAAAACGGCTGTCAAATAAAGCCCTAAAGAATACCAGGAGAGATTTCATCGTTCCTAATCCGGTAGCTGCATACGGCTGAGAAGGCGACGAGCGACGTTAAACAGCAACAACCCGATCGCCAGCATCATGAAAAGGTCAAACCAAACGCTTGCCCAACCAATGCCACGGACAAACGCATCACGGGTCACAATAATGAAGTAACGAGCTGGAATAATATTAGGTAATAAAGAAAGTGGAAAGGGAATATTGCTCAGGGGATAAATAAAGCCAGAAAGTAGAAAAGCCGTGAGAAAGCCGACCAGAGAAACTCCCTGAACAGCTGCATTTTGATTCCCCGCCCGTACGCCTAATAGAAGTCCAAACATGACGGCAGCACTGAGGTAAATGGGTGTACCAATAAGGAGTGGCGTTGGATCACCCGCAAAGCCAAAGCGAAAGATGGTACAGCCCAGCACCATGACACCCATCGCTTCACAAAGACCAACCACCAGGTAGGCTAATGCCTTACCAAGCAACAATTCTGAGGCCGTTAAACTGGAAGCATAGACTTGCAAAATGGTGCCTTTTTCCTTCTCTCGCACCATGGCGATCGCGGCTAATAAAGACGGGAAAATCCACAATACAACCGCATAAACACCGGGCACAATATACAGTGATTCCTTCCGTCCGGGATTAAACCAAAGGCGAGTGTGTGCCTGAACCTTTTGTGTGGTAGATGTCACATCATTGGACAGAAAGAAGTTAGTGGTTGCCTGAATACTGTTTTTAATCACGCGGGCATTATTGGCATCAGTCCCATCGACTAATACCTGCACTACACTCTGTTTATCATCTTTAATGCGGCGGCTAAAATCGGGCGGAATAATGACCGCCGCTTTAGCAATTCCTTTGTCAATAGCATCGTGCATAGGGTCATTGCCAGACCAACGCACAGGTTGAAATTGATTGGTTGCAAAGAGCCGCTCAATATACATTTGACTCAGATTGCTATGGTCAAAATCTTGCACGGCCAAAGGAATATCTTTCGATTCCAATCGAATAGCAAATCCAAAGATAAAAAGAGTCATAACGGGCAGCAAAAAAGCCAACGCTAACGTCAAGCGATCGCGCCGAAACTGCGCCAATTCTTTCACACACTGAGCCAGGACACGTTTCATCTGGGAAAAGCTAAAGGCGAGGAGGGGGGAAGGAGAGTTTTGAATTAAGAGTTTTGAGTTTTGAGTTGGGAAGAGAAGAGAGAGTTTTGAGTGGGAAGAATAGAGAAGCTGAGATTCTAGTTTAGGTTTATGGCAGAGAGTTTGATTCAGAAAAAAAGCTTTGAGTTTTCGCTGGAAATCATTCGGTTGTATAAGAAGCTTCAAAAGCAGCGAGAGTTTGTCTTGTCGAATCAATTATTGAGAAGTGGAACCAGTATCGGTGCAAATGTTGAAGAGGCAAGCGCTGGTCAAAGTCGAAAAGATTTTGTGGCAAAGATGTGCATTGCTGCCAAGGAAGCTAGAGAATCTCACTACTGGCTACGCTTATTGCAAGCATCGCAGTTAGTAGACGTGGATGTGAATGAAGAACTGAGCCATGTCGAGGAACTGATTCGCATATTAACCTCCATCATCAAAACAACGCGTGAAACCCTGTAACGTCAAATCAGCTTTTCTCATCAATCTCTTTAACTCAAAACTCAAAACTCAAAACTTTCTTGCCCTGCCCACCAATCATCTTGAACTTAAAACTCAAAACTCAAAACTCAAAACTACCTCTGCGATCGCTGTACTGTGCCAATAAACGCATCTTCTAGCGAATAAGGAATGGGGCGTAAAGAGCGAATCAGAATGTGGTTTGACTCAAGCAGATGACGCAGTTTAGGAATGTCGCTATCCGGATCGTCTACAACGACGTGGAGGCGATCGGCGAAGATAGAAACGCGCCAGGGTTCCAGGGTTTGTTTGAGTAAGTCAGACGCGGCCTGATTTTGGTCCGGTGCAATTTCAATCAGTTTGCCGGGTTGAGCAGCTTTGATCTGGCTGGGAGAGCCTTCGATGACGGTTTCGCCTGCGACCAGAAAGCTCATCCGGTTACACTGCTCAGCTTCTTCAAGATAGTGGGTGGTGACCAAAATGGCGGTTCCCTGACGGGCGAAGTCGTTGATTAAGCGCCAAAACTGCCGTCTTGCCAGGGGATCAACCCCAGAGGTGGGCTCGTCGAGAAACAGAATTTCGGGTTCGTGCATGACGGAAGCTCCAAAGGCAACGCGTTGCTTCCAACCGCCAGGCAGTTGTCCAGTCAGCAGATTTTCTTGTCCTTCTAAGCCACAGATGGCAATCACCCAGGCGATTTTTTCGCGTCGCAGGCGTTGAGGAATGCTGTAAACTCCGGCATAGAATTCCAGGTTTTGGACGATCGTCAAATCATCATACAGGGTGAATTTTTGGCTCATGTAGCCGATGCGTCGTCGGAGTGCGCCACTCCGCAAATTGCCTGTTTCACCACCGAGAGAAATATCACCAGAACTGGCTTCCAGCAAGCCACAGAGCATCTTGATTGTGGTTGTTTTCCCGGCTCCGTTGGCACCTAACAGCCCAAAAATTTCGCCATAGCGGACTGCCACATTGACATTTTTGACGGCCTGAAAGGTGCCAAACATACGGTTCAGGTTGCGGGCGTAGATGGCGGCTTCGGTAGACCGACGATCGGGCCGCATGGATCGCGGAAACGAAATAAACGGTGGCTCCGACCCTTGTTGACGCAACCGGGTCACAAAGACGTTTTCTAACGTTGGCTGACTTTGTTCAAGGCTGTCGAGGGAGAGATGGCCTTGGTTGAGCACCTGGCGCACCTGCGTTTCACCCGCTTGAATATCGCTGACGAGAATATCCAGGCGATCGCCAAACGTCTGCACATCGCGGATCGGGGTTGACGCACCTGACGCGGAAATCTGCGCCTCAAGTGCCTGCTCCGCTGCTTGTAATTGATTGGTTCGTACTTCCAAACGATGGAGTCCTAGACTGTTCTTTAGTTCCGCAGGCGTGCCGATTTGCTGAATCTGCCCTTCGTACATCAGCGCCACACGATTGCAGCGTTCTGCCTCATCTAAATAAGGGGTGGCAACGACGATCGTCACTCCTTCGCTGGCAAGCGCCGCTAACACGTCCCAAAACTCTCGTCGCGAAACCGGATCAACGCCTGTAGTCGGTTCATCCAGCAGTAGCACCTCTGGTTTATAGATCAGGGCACAGCAGAGTGCCAGTTTTTGCTTCATACCGCCGGACAGTTGCCCTGCCAGTCGATCGCCAAACCGTTCCAGACTCATCAGGCGCAAATACTTCTGGCGTCGTTCGGCAAAGTCGCGATCGTTCACGTTCCGCAAGCCAGCGATGTAACGCAAGTTTTCATCGATACTCAAATCCAGGTAAAGCGAGAACTGCTGCGTGAGGTAGCCAATGTCCAACCGTGCTTTGCGCGGTATTTGCCCCAGGACTTGAATGTTACCTGTCGTCGCTTCCATCACGCCACCAAGGATGTGAAACGTGGTGGTCTTGCCTGCGCCATCAGGCCCAATCAGCCCAAATACTTCGCCTGGTTGCACAGAAAAATCGATGCCCCGCACGGCTGCAATTCTCCCATAGCGTTTGTGAAGTGCCTCAACTTGGATGATGGGGGCAGAGTTTTGAGTTTTGAGTTTTGAGTTTTGAGTTAGTTGCAACGGAGGACTCAACATGGACGACTTGAGACAACCATAAATTGCAGAGAAACGCCAGACTTTAGATGGCGCAATCGATGACTACTCGGTTTGTTCGTCACCAGAAAGACCCCTATTCCAAGACAATTTCTGCGTCAGCGGGCATTCCCGGTTTGGCATAGCCGGCAGGATTATCGATCGTGATTTTGATGCCCACGACTTGCTTCACGCGATCGTTGCGGAAGTAAATATTTTCTGGCGTGAATGAAGCCTGGGGATCGATCATGGCGACTTTGGCATCCAGTGGGCGGTCTGGATCAGAATCGAGAAAGACATGCGCTTTCTGCCCTACCCGAATTTTGCCGATATCACCTTGGGGTACATAACCCCGTAAATAAACAGTGTTGTAATCCAGCAAGGAGAGCACCGTTTGCCCATTGGTGACAACGGCTCCTGGCTCTTTGGTGCGTGCCGTTACAACGCCGTTAATGGGACTGGTAATGTTGAGGTAATCAATCTGCGCTTGAATTTGCTTCTGGGCTTCCTGTGCATTTTTAATATCGGCTTCGGCTGCTTTCAGTTGTGCCTGGGCACTTTGCCGCTGCCGTAACAGTGCACCCAACTGAGCATCACGAATACCAGGGTTAATGCTGTAGCTTTGGGCTAACGCCAACCCACCGACGCCTGCATCAATCTGTTTCTGAGCCGCTTCAACGGTGGCTAGAGCATTCCGATAGCTGGTTTCTTGTTGGTCGTATTGTTCCTGCGTGACAGCGCCTTCCTGAACCAGCTTGGCGTAGCGATCGCGGGTGACTCTTGCTAAATCTAGCTGCGCTTTTGCCTGTTTCAGTTGCGCTTCCAGGGATGCCACATTTGCTGCCGCCTGGTACACACGGCCTCGGCTATCCTGCTGCGATTGCAAGACATTCAACTGTGATTCGCGAATTTGGTTTTCAACAACAGCAATCTGAAGCTGCGCCTGCTGTGCCTGCTGTTGTGCGGCAGAGACTTTGGCAGCTGCACCCCGCAATTGAGCCTGCACTTCCGTATCGCTAATGCGAACCAGCAACTGACCTTGCTTGACCTGTTCACCTTCTCGCACGGTGATAGTATCAATGCGTCCACCTGTCTTCGCGCCTACATCGGTTTCATATCCTTCAAGGCGACCACTGACGCGCAAATCATGACCAGCAGGGCGTGCCAGAACGTACCAGATGGCAGCACTGATTCCAGCGATCGCCACTAACCCAAGGGGAATCAGCAAACGTCGAGTACGCTTGCCTTCTCGTTGGGTTGCGGGGATGGGTGATTCTGGCGATCGTTCGCTCGATCCGGGAAGACTCTGAGCCATAGAGACCTTTGATGACTACGATGAAGCGGGCAGAGATTGCCCCATCATACTAGACGGTCTAGTATGATGGGGCAACAAACACTGAAAACTTTAACATCGCTGTTTTTTGCGGTTCATTCGCTTGTTATCGCCATGCTCAAGGACACGGTCTTTCAGCCTGAAGAGGTTTCTACATTCGAGCCAGAAAGCCTTTCGACGACCAATCAGAAGCGAGAGCAAATCTTGCAGGGGGCAATGCAGGTGTTTCTGCAATCTGGCTATGCTGGCACCAGTATGGATCGGGTTGCGGCTGAGGCTGGCGTGGCAAAACAAACGATCTACAGCCACTTTCAGGATAAAGAAGGCTTGTTTAAAGCGCTGATGGAACAGGTCACGCTCGATCGCTTCCGGAGTGTGTTTTGTCTGGAAGCGTTTGATGGCGATCCGGCTCTGCGGCTGCGTCAGCTTGCCGAAACGTACCTGACTAAAGTGGCTGACCAAAATTATCTGTCGCTCACCAGAATCATCATTGGTGAATCAGAGCGATTCCCGCAGTTAGCACGATTGTGGACACGAACTGTTATTCAGCGTGGCCGTGGACTCCTCTCAAGCTACTTTGATGCTCACCCCGAACTTGGCATTACCGACTCTGAAGCAATGGCGCACATCTTTTTCGGCACGCTCGTATCCTTTGTATTGACTCAGGAAATGCTCTACGGAAAAGAAATGATGCCGATGGCGCGCGATCGCGTCGTTGATAGCTTGATTGACCTGATTTTAAAAAAGCCATAATGCCGACAAGTTGGGCTTTCTGGTTAGCCTTTCCTTTGGGCTATGGTTATTTAAGATTTTGCTTGTCATAATGCCAAAAGCGTATGCTGACGAGACAATTACTGAGGTCAGACTGTGGATGCAATTTTGACGCGATCGCGACAGCTCAAACAAGACTTGGTTGATTTTGTGCTGGATGCCGAAGGCGAGTTAGCAACAGCGTTAGAACGCTACTCTGCCGAACAGTTGGCGCGATCGCAACAACCCGATCAGCACCAGCAGTCACTCGTTATCGATCGCTTTGTCATCGAGGGCAAGGTGGGGACACAAACGCCGATTGATCTGTTTATCGCAGCTACACCCGATCTTTCAGAGAGCGATCGACAATTACTCCAAGGCTGGCAGCGTAGCTTTATCGGGCTTTTTGCTGTGACAAAGAGTTTGCCAGACGGCTTTGAGCTGATGAACTGGCTGACCGCAAAGCACTACACCGTTAAACCCAACGATCCCGCTGCTTTAGAAGAGATGCAGCGCTTCAGGCTGGGCGAAATTTTGCTAACCCAGATTGCGCCTGTGACAGATGCCTACTGGACGTTTTCCTCCTCGTGGAAAGTCATGGGAAATCTGGGAAAACCCAAGTTAGCAGTGGCGATCGGCAACTTCAAGCAAAACTACAAAGAGTCTCTCTACAGCGATGCGCCCGAACTGCTTGAGGAAGCATGGCGATCGGTAGAGCGCTATCACCAAGACTTTCTCGACTTTTTTGAGAGCGATGCCATCACGCTGCCGGGCTACCAACTTGGTAAAAAAATTGCTGAATTCCAAGATGTACTCACTAAAAAGCAACTGGCTGAGGCCGGGATTGATGAGTCCAAATCGCTAGCAGAGCTGGCCGAAGAGGCGGGGATGGACGAAGCTGAGATTGAAGAAGCGGCTGAAGCAATGGGGGCCGATGCCAAAGCGGTGTCAACGATGCTGAAGAGCAAAGAGGCGGCTGCCAAAATGGTGACGCCCAAAATTGATCTGCCACCCGAACTGAAGAAAGCAGAAGCGGTGACTGTCCTGGCGCATCCCCGGTGGGGGCAGATGTTTTTGCCAACCTACACTCAGGTTGAGGCCGTGCTGCAAGCGGAAGACTGGCAGAGCGTTCCCGGTGCTGCTAAGCTTGTGCGCAAATATCTAGAAGATCCCGCAATCAATGCGTTTGTTTGGCAACGACTGGCCACAGCCTATCCAACATCGCTAGAGATTGTGTTGCAAGCAGTTCTCGATCGCCCCAACTTCAGCCTCCCTAGCGATCTAGAAGCCTTGCTACAGGAATACAAAAAGCCTCTCCACCCCGATCTGCCAGAAATTGCCAGCGTCCCGCTACACTTGCATGATCTCTTCCAGGAGGCACTCAAAGAAGTGAGCAAGTCAAAGCCTAAAGACAAGGATGGGCAAAAGCCGAAGAAAGGCTTTCAGCGCTAGAAAATGACGATCGCAGAGGCGATCGCGATTCCCACATTAATCCTAGAAAAGTGTGGAGACTATAAAGAGTAAGGGTGAGCGTGTGAGATGAGAGACCTTTCGCACGCTCCTACCCTCTCACCATCTTTTTCTTTAAGGCACTACCACTCACCGTGCAAAAGCTGCCTCTGCCTAATCACGCTCGGCAACCAGCTCGGCTTTGTTAAGCGAAGCATTAAACTTACGAGAATTGTAAACGCTGATGTACGATGTACAGCTCTTACACACATCTGAAAATCGCCGCTGTTATGGCGATCAATTAGGTTCTCCCATTGCATATCTTTCACCATTAGCGCTGTACGGTTTAATTTTTCTAGATTAGTAGCTGCTCTATAGACTGTACTTATCTATTTCTATGGTTATTATCATCAGTCCTTAAATTTCATCATTTATCTTGTTGATAATCAAACCCAAAAACTGAAAGTCTGCTTCGGCAAGTGTATTTGTCCTCAAGGCAACGCCAGGGCAATGTAAAGCAGACTCATAATGAGTGGGCTGAATGATGTAGGACACTACACAATCCCGTCACAATGCACAAAAGTTGGCCTACTAGATACAGTTAAGGGAAAGCGCTGCAGGTTAAAAGCAGCCGATCACGCACATATTTAGGGAGAGCGTAAGCATGGCAACTGCCGATCATGAATTTGAAATCAACAAAACCGAAGACGAATGGCGTAGTGTTCTCACGCCCGAGCAGTTTAAGGTGCTCCGGCAGCATGGTACTGAACGCGCCCGCACGAGCCCCCTTGATAAGCAGTACGACAAGGGCCTCTACGTTTGTGCTGGCTGTGGCTTACCCTTGTTTTCATCAGACACCAAATTTGATAGCGGTACAGGGTGGCCCAGTTTCTTTCAACCGCTAGAAGGTGCCATTGAAACCACAATCGACAAATCGCTCTTCATGACCCGCGTTGAAACCCATTGTCGTCGCTGCGGTGGTCATTTAGGTCATGTCTTTGAGGACGGTCCCAAACCGACTGGTCAACGGTACTGTATGAATGGCGTAGCACTGAAGTTTATACCTGAGCAGGGCTAAACGGCACGGAACGACGAGGATGAGAGGGATCAATACTCATCCTCTATTCAGCTCTATCTTGTTATCTAAACGAAGTGACCTATACCTGGTAAAGAAACAAAAGCCTCCTTGGGTGAGGCACCTGTCGTTAAGGCGATAAGGGATAATCGGCCTTCGCATGCAATCTTCACTTATATAAAAGCAGACGATTGCTCTTTCTGTCTCCTCTCTTTATAAGATGCCTGAGTGTAGTGACGTTTCATCCACTTTAATGTTTATCAGGCATCGTTTTGTCTAACTCTAACAGAAGCGTTGTGGACTGACGAAACGCAGATCTACTCTACGCCTAGCGTTACATCACCATACGTTCTATAAACCCACTTTTCTTGAAAAAGGTCTTTTGGTGTTCAGTTGCAATGATTAGTGTTTTCAACGATATTTCTTATCGATCGAACAGCACACATATCTTTGATTTGCCAGACCTTTAGCTTAATTATTGTTAAAATAATCACCTTGTAAAGACCTTAAGCAAGGGCTTGACAAAACGACTTTTTTCGCCTGAAGTATTGCCTCCCTTGGGCATTGGCGCTGCCCAGGCATCTTTAGCCTAAATTCATCAAACATACATATTGTGAATTCATGACTTCATACAAAATATTGTGGCTATTTGGCAGACTAAGAGAGTAAAGTTCAATCGCCTTCAGAACTACTTGGCTCGAACGAACAGTGGCCCTGGCTTTTTAAGAATCGTAAAGCTGTTTAGTTAGCTGTCCTCAATATGAGGATGCTTGAAAGAGGGGATAAATCTTCTCTTAACGAAGGCACGGGTTAGTTGTAGCTATATGGCATTTCTCCTTAGCTATAGCGCACTGTACTGTAAGGAGTTAATGAGTTTGAAAGGCTTCGTATGTGAGAGGCAATGTATTGCTAAGCACACGCATTTACGAAGCATCGGTTGATAAAATTGCAATCTTAGAAAGATTCTCAATTAGCTAAATAGTGAGGTTCTATGTCCATTGCTTGTGAGCAGCAACTCGTTCATGAAGTAACTTACGAGGGGCAGTTGCTTGGAATTATCATCTCCGCTGAGTTTAGAAAGCCAGGAATTCACTTCTTTACACCTAATACGCTCTCTCAGCAAATTGCCTACATGCGGCATCCTGCAGGGAAAAGTATTCAGCCTCATGTTCATAATCCTGTCCCTAGAGAGGTGTGCTATACGCAAGAGGTTCTCATGATTAAGCGAGGGCGGCTGAAGGTTGATTTTTATACAGATCAGCAAGAGTATCTGGAAAGCTACGTGCTCCATGAGGGGGATGTTATCTTACTTGTCCAGGGTGGGCATGGGTTTGAGGTCATAGAAGAAGTAGAAATGATTGAGGTCAAACAAGGACCTTATGTCGGTGACCAGGATAAAACTCGGTTTAACTGCTCTGTGAGCAATTACCGCACACTCGTAAGCCCTTAACTGTGGCTGAAGAACCCACGGCAAACGCCCTATACAGAAGCTCTGGATCGATCGCGATTTTTTGTACCGGGCGAATGCTGGTTTTTCTTACCTCTCGTCTTTAGGGAGTCTCCAACAAAGCGGCTTTTTAACAGAACGGCTTGGTCTGTCTGGATAGAAACTATTTTGATAGCAGAGAACAAAATAGAGCCGTCTTACCCTCACCTATTGATGACTGTTGGATTTCGTGAGTGCAACTGAATTGGTGCTCAGAATGGAGTGTTGAGCGCCCTCAATGGGCATGCTCTCTAAAGAGATGGATAAACGGTAATATGTCAGATTTTATTCCAGTTAATCAACCGCTTCTGGATGGTAACGAAAAGCAATACCTGAACGAATGTATTGATACCGGTTGGATTTCTTCAGAAGGTCCTTTCATCCAGAGGTTTGAATCTGAATTTGCGGCACGAGTAAATCGCAAGCATGGGATTGCTGTCACCAATGGTTCTGCGGCTTTGGACGCGGCAATTGTTGCTCTAGGCATTGGTCCTGGGGATGAAGTGATTTTGCCAACGTTCACAATTATTTCTTGCGCTGCGGCGATTGTGCGAGCAGGAGCAACGCCTGTTTTGGTGGATTCTGATCCTGACACCTGGAACATGGATGTAGCTGCGATCGCTGCTAAGATTACAGCCAAAACCAAAGCCATTATGGTTGTTCATATCTATGGATTACCTGTGGATTTGGATCCCATTCTCAAACTCGCTCATCAGCATGGTCTTTGGGTCATCGAAGATGCTGCTGAAATGCATGGGCAAACCTATAAAGGCGAACCCTGTGGCAGCTTCGGTGATATCAGCACGTTTAGCTTTTACCCAAACAAGCACATCACCACGGGCGAAGGGGGCATGCTCGTGACAAACAGTGATGAATTAGCTGAGCGTTGCCGCTCCCTGCGGAATCTGTGTTTCCAGCCTCAGAAACGATTTGTTCACGAAGAACTAGGCTGGAACCTGCGCATGACCAACCTTCAAGCAGCGTTGGGACTGGCTCAATTAGAGCGGCTTGATGAATTTGCTGCTCGTAAACGCAACATGGGGCAGCAGTACACCCAATTATTGTCAGATGTACCTGGGCTTGAACTCCCCCTTGCTTCAACTGCGTATGCAGACAGTATCTATTGGGTCTACGGTATTGTCCTCAAAGAAGAAGTTCCCTTTGATGCAACTGAAGCGATGAAGCGGTTGGGACAACTTAAAATTGGCACTCGTCCTTTTTTCTGGGGAATGCACGAGCAACCTGTTTTCAGAAAGATGGGCTTGTTTGAGGGCGAGGCTTATCCGGTAGCAGAGCGGTTGTCTCGACGCGGCTTTTATGTTCCTAGCGGAATGGCCCTCACATCCTCTCAAGTTGAGCAGGTTGCAGCGGCCGTTAAAAATATTTTGCAGTAGGAGGGAAAGTATAAGAATCGTTCCTAAGCTTTGGTAGCCTTCAGGGTAGATTCAAAGGCTTTGTGTCTACACCTTTTACTTAGTTAAGCTGCTCACGCTTTTTGGCTGAAATAGTTTTAGACGTTGCAGCAGTAAGTCCTAGACGATTAATTCACACATCTATTAAATGAGGTGACGATTACAGACGTTATCTGCACTACAAATTATCTACAAGGCAGTTTGGATTAAAAGTTTTTTAAGTTGGGTTTAACCCCATTGCTTTCTGAGACTACAGCCTTGATTCACAATCCTACTGAGGCTAAACCTTATAGTAATTTCTAATTGCATAGGGCATACTGAAAACGCTTGATGAAATTGTTTACAGGCTTAGGATGTAACTCAGTATTCACGGGGTGTCGTCAGAATGCAAACTTTTGCAACTTACGCTAACTACTATGACTTGCTCTATCGAGACAAAGATTATGCTGGCGAAACTAATTATGTACACAGCCTGATCCAAGAGCACGTGCCCGGTGCTGAGACTATTCTGGAACTTGGCTGTGGTACAGGCGTTCATGCTTCTCTTTTGGCTGCAAAAGGCTATACAGTGTGTGGCATTGATCTCAGTGCTGAGATGCTGGAGGCGGCTCGGCAGCGTTTGCTCACTTTGCCAGAAACTCAAGCATCGAAGTTGACGTTTATGCAAGGTAATGTTCAAACATTTTGTATTGACCAAAAATTTGATGCCGTTATTTCCTTATTTCATGTGGTTAGCTATCAGTCAACAAATGAAGCATTACAGGCTGCTTTCGAGACAGTTAAGGCTCATTTGAAGCCAGGAGGGATTTTTCTATTCGATTTTTGGTATGGACCAGCAGTCTTAAGTGATCATCCAAAGGTAAAGATAAAGCGTCTAGAAAATGAAAAGATTCGAGTTGTACGCATTGCTGAGCCAGTACTTCATCCTAATCAAAATACGGTTGATGTTAAGTACCACGTTATGATTCACGAACTGGCTACTGGCAAAGTAGAAGAATTGCAGGAACTACATACACTCCGGTATTTATTCAAACCAGAAATAGATTTATTGTTTGAACGGCATGGATTTAAGTGTATTGCGTTCAATGAATGGATGACAGAACAGGGGGCAGGTACACACACTTGGAACGTTTATTCTATTGGTAGAAGCCAATCAGCATGAATGCTAAGGCACTGGGAAGGAAGGCAATATGAAATATCATTTGGCATTGGGTAGTTCACTTGATTTAGAACGTATTGATCGAGAGGCTCAACAAGGGAAACGTCCTGGACACATTATGTGGGATCTGAGCCAAGCGTTGGGCGCAACTGTCCACATGCCTGGCTCAGAGCCCCTTTTATCTGTGGATAGGCTTAGAGCTAAATTGATTAGCCAACCGGAACATTGGGCTTTGGCAAGAAAACTAGCCGAGCAACTGGATGAAGACGATGTTGTCTATTGTAATGGGGAGGATATTGGGCTACCCGTTGCCATACTCTGCGGTGCTAAGTTGAAGCGTCCAAAACTGATTATCTTTTTTCACGCAGCGAATCGCCCTCGTGTACGTGCTGCTTTAAAGCTCTTTCGGCTTGATACAAAAATCGATGTGTTTGTGTCTAATGCTGAGTCTCAATTTGACTACATCAGGAAGACATTGACTCTACCTGAATCACGGCTGCACTATCTTGCAGAGCAAACGGACGTGCGCTTTTTCTGTCCTGGGCCTGTCTCTCCAAATAAGTCACGCCCTATTATTGCGAGTGCAGGGTTAGAGTTGCGAGATTACAAGATTCTAGCAGCCGCCACTGCAGATTTAGACGTGGATGTCAAGATTAGCGGCTTTTCACGCGATGCAAAGCCATTGGCGAAGTCGTTTCCTAAAATACTGCCAGCAAATATGACCCGTCGTTATTATGAATGGGCAGAGTTGCAGCAGCTCTACCGTGATGCAGATCTTGTGGTTGTTAGTTTATTTAAGGGGGATGCTTCTTCGGGGGTGACGACACTGATGGAGGCGATGGCTTGCGGTCGGCCTGTAATTGCTACCCGAACCAGGGGGCTAGAAGATTATCTGCAAACGCCAGGTACGGTTATTTCGATCGCACCTGGCGACTTGAATGCGCTGAAGGCTGCGATCGCTTATCTACTCACTCATCCTCAAGAGGCAGAGGAACAGGCAAAACGTGCTTATGAAATGATTGCGGCTCATCACAATAGTGAACAGTATGTGGAAAAGTTGGTCACACTAATGCGCTCTGTTGGGTAAGAGAGCAAGCCACCTGAATTGTTGATAACTGCGTCTAAGACGATCGCAGATGAATGTCATATATGGACCCTATTCCACTCAGATTCTGCGCGTTGTCCCTTTTCGTACATTAAAGGCCAGGATTTACCCTAGTCCTACGGAGTTTCGTCCCTGGTGAGTGTAATCTCCACCTTCTGCGCATGACGCTGTTGGCTTGATGCTTGCTTGACTTAGCTATTTACCGAATGGTTTCGGGTATGATGTGCCCCAGGTAAGGGTTATAGTAGGAGACTAATCCACAATCATGGTTAGCTTTGCCTCTGGTATCAGCGTTAAAAAGCTCCATGCGTTTTAACAAGATGCTGGTAAGTTAATTGTCTCAGGATCCTTGCGGCTAGTGATGGTCATTGCGGTGTTCGTCATAGAATGAAAAGGTGAATCAAACAAAATCGAAATCGCAGGAGTGAAGGTTGTGACAACGGCTACTGCTTCGACAGAAACAATTGTCCTGTCGCCTAGCTATCGCTTACCAATAGCGCTAGTAGTGCTGGCTGTACCGTTACTTTGGGTACAGGTTTGGGTTAGCTTTGCGATCGCTCTGTTTGGCTTTTTTCTGCTGTTTCAAGCAGCTACACTGCGCCTTAGCTTTACAGAAACCGCTCTGGATATTGAGCGAGGACAGACGCTGATTCGACGGTTTCCTTATCAGGGTTGGCAGAATTGGCGATTGTTTTGGGTGTCTGTACCGATTCTTTTTTACTTCAAAGAAGTCAACAGCATTCATTTCTTACCAATTCTCTTTGATCCCAAAGCCTTACAGAGCTGTTTAGAAGCCCGTTGCCCTCGCATTCCTTAAGCGCTCGTTGTCAATTGGTGGAGCCTAACGCGCAGGCTTGCTAGCACCTAATGACTAACCACTCCAATTGCATTGAACATGAACTCAGACGAATTACCCATTGCAGCAGAAGCCGGTAGGAGACAGGTCGAAGCCTCCCCTAATAGTGGTGGTGAAGAGACTCACGATCGCCCAACGTTGGAGCCTTTAGGGATACAGGAGGCTTCTGCTCAAGCTTTGATCGACGAGGAAAAACGATCGCTGGTAGAGCGCATTGAGACAGAGCAAGCGTTACCACCAGCGCCGAATGCCACAACGCTTATCACCACTGAACAAAGGGTTGCTGATCTTCAACGCCGTGAGCAAGCACTGAGACGCGAGATTGCTACCTTGCAGTCTTCACAGGCTCGCCTTCAGGAAGAAACGGCAGCAGCACAGGCGGCGATGGGGCGGCTAGTGCAGGAGGGCTTAAAAGAACTAGAGCAGCGAAAGCAAGCCTTACAAATTAGTGTTGAACAACTGGAACGTCGTCAAGAACGTATTCGCAATGAGATGAAGACGACGTTTGCAGGAGTTTCCCAGGATTTAGCGATTCGGGTGCAGAGCTTTAAGGATTATCTAGTCGGTAGCTTACAGGATTTAGCGTTGGCGGCAGAACAACTGGATTTGCCGCAACTTGGGAGCGTGAGTGGTCTGGCCGAAAAGGCACCTGTTGTGGCTGAAGCTTCTTCCAGGGAGTCGTCTAGCCCACAGTTTGCCGAGCAAAGCTTTCAGGAGCAGACGAAAAAAATTCGCAATCTGTTGGATCAGTACCGGAATCGACCCGATTACTATGGATCAGCGTGGCAACTCCGCCGTACGTTTGAACCGGTTCATGCCGATCGAGTTTCAAACTGGTTTTTTACCCAGGGTGGACGGGGTGCGGTTCGTACGATGGGCAGTCGCTTACAAAATATTTTGGTCGCGTCGGCAGCGATTTCGATTTTGCATACCCTGTACGGCGATCGCCTGAGGGCACTGGTGCTAGCCCAATCTCCTGAACGACTGGGTGAATGGCGACGTGGCTTGCAAGATTGCCTTGGCATTACTCGTAGTGAGTTCGGCCCTGAACGCGGAGTTGGTTTGTTTGAAGATCCGTTTCCGCTAGTGCAAAAGGCCGATCGCTTGGTGAAAGATGGGTTATTGCCGCTGATTATCATCGATGAAACGGAAGATGAGATTAGCTTGAGTCTGTTGCAATTCTCTCTCTGGCTTGCCTTCGCGCCCAACCCGCAAGCACCGACCTATTCGTATTAGAGTGATTAGGTGTTGATTAGTGGAGCGATGTCCACTCGTTCCTGACAACGCTTTGCTGTATGCATTAAGGAAATCAAGCAATGGTCTTCTGGCTTGCCTGCAATGGGATACTGCTAGTTGGAGCCTATTTACTCGGGTCGATCCCACCTGGATATTGGGCCGGTCGACTGCTGAAGGGAATTGACATCCGAGAACATGGGTCTGGCTCGACAGGCGCTACGAATGTGCTGCGGACAGTGGGCAAGTTGCCAGCGTTTGTGGTGCTGCTGATCGACATTTTGAAAGGGGCAGGAGCGATTGCCGCTGTTCATGGCTTCTATCAATTCGCCAGTCTTCACTCCCTGTTGCCGTTGATTCAAGCAGCCGTGTGGCTACCGTGGATGGTGACATTAGCGGGTATGGCGGCACTGCTAGGGCACAGCAAATCAGTTTTCCTGAACTTTACGGGGGGCAAATCGGTTGCGACGAGTTTGGGTGTCTTGCTGGCCATGAGTTGGGTTGTTGGGTTAGGTACGCTAGTCGTGTTTGCTGTTGTACTGGTAACTTCCAGAATTGTCTCTTTAAGCTCTATTGCTGGTGCGATCGCGGTTTCTGGACTAATGCTAGCCACTCATCAGCCGCTACCCTATATTCTCTTTGGTCTTCTCGGCGGGCTCTATGTAATCTTGCGTCATCGCTCCAACATCCAACGCTTACTTACAGGCACCGAGCCTCGTCTCGGTCAAACCTTGCCAGAAGCGAATACTTCACAGTGAGCGACGGTTAGGGTTAGATTGTGAGCCTTTCTGCATGATAGGTGTACTAGTAAACAACTCGATGACCGAAACTGATAGCAGAAGCAGAAGCTTCAGACAATGAGAGCCTTTAAGGCGGTCATCCCTTTAAACTCATTCACTGCTGTTGCTAATCGACGTGCTTGAGTGTCTTTCGTTAGCCGCTTGACGAATTGCGCTTACCAAGGCATTATGGGAATTCGCATGGGGGTATAGCTCAGTTGGTAGAGCGCTTGCATGGCATGCAAGAAGTCAGCGGTTCGAATCCGCTTATCTCCACTTTAAAGAAAAGTTAACGGTAGTCCCAGTTGTTGGGACAACAAGCATTAAATGTCGTTTGATGACAATTAATGCTTGTAACTAGCCTTTGACATTTAATACTTGTCAACTTTCTTCTTGTACCAACCAAGATTTTGATTGTACTATAAAGTGGGCTTATCATTTTTCCTCGCTTAAGCACAGACCTGCTCCAAGCGCTCAAGTTGAGCCTGCCTTTGAAAGCAACTCAAAGCTCAATTTAGCCAACCTCGCTTCTTAAAGGTATGGCAAGTGTTGACGATGGCTTTGTATTTGACCAACACTACAGCGTGTTGCATAACTAATTGGTACAGTAACAGCAGTGAGCAAAGTAGTTTCGCAAGTCCCTACTCGAACAGAGGCTAACGCCCAGTTGTAATAGCTTTGTAATGGTTTCTACACTCTTCGGTACAAACCGCCGGATAAACGACTTCAACTGCCACCACAGGTGTTCAATCGGGTTGAACTCAGGTGAGTACGGCGATAAGTAAACAACCCTGGCTCCGACCGCTTCGATCATCTGCTCTATCCCTTCAACTTTATGGGCTTTGAGGTTATCCATCACCACCACTGCCCCCGGCCACAACTTCGGGACGAGACGTGCGGACACAAACTGTTTGAAGTCTTCTCCTGTCATCGATTTGCCCAACGTTTGCATCGCCAGGATGGCGGTTTGACTAATCGCCCCAACGACGGTGATCCGGCGACCGCGGTAGAAGGGTTTGAGGTCATACACTCGTTGTCCCTTACAACTTCTTCCCCTGGGTCTGCTTAACCCTTGCAGCACTCCCATCTCGTCCAGGAAGACTAAATTTTCTGGCAGAACCGTACTGATCGTCCGCCAGTAGGCAACTCGTTGTGCTTGCTTATCCGCTGCTGCGGCTTGAGCACTGCGACAGGTTTTTTTTAACCGTTAACTGCTGTTTTTGCAAGAATCGGCACATCGTACTTTCACTCACACTCACCCCGGTTTTGTCTTGCCAATACTCGCAATACTCTGCCAATGTATAGTCCTGGTGTGTCTCAACCATCTCTGCGATGTTCTGTTCATAGCCTGCCAGTTGGCTTGCCTTACCGCCTGTTGCTGGAGCAGGCTTCAGTGTTCCTGTGGCTTGCTTGCGCTTGAGCAACGACTGAACCGTATTTTTGCTGACCTGAAATCTCTCTGCTACCTTCCGAATCGAAGTATTGCCTGTCTCATAGGTACTGATAATTTTTTCGCGTAGGTCGAGGGAGTAGGGCTTCATAGCTATCCAAGTGGAAGACTCTCTCTATTGTGCCAAACCGTCGTGCAAAACGCTGTAAGTCAATTCGATGGGGTTGTTGGGGCAGGAGCTAGGTTTCCTTGAATTGCCAGATTAATGCTTTTAGCCACACCAGATGTCTAAATAATTTTTCTTGGTGACACTCCTATTAGGTCAGTAACTTGCTTGACAGCAATCTTGGAGCGATCTCCCCGCTCATAACTGTAAAGTGCCAAAGGGGTTTTAATGAAAATTTTTTAATAAGTTGGTTTGCAATCGCATCCCAGGAATAATTGAGGCGGCAGGGAAGCAGTATGAGACAGAGGTGCTACCTGAGGAAGAATACCAGGATGCCTTGCGCCAAAAATTGATCGAAGAAGCTCATGAAGTTGAGATCGCAACAGATGATGATTTGATCAAGGAACTCGTTAACCTGTAGGGGGTGCTTGATGCTTTGATGGCGACACAGCAAATCAGTCGTGAGGCTGTGTTAACAGAGCAAGAGCGATAGCGCTCTGAATGGGGTGCCCTTACCAAGCGGCTCAAATTAATTTGGAGTGGGGCAAACTAGACTCAGAGCAATTCTGTTCGGAGCCTACTCTGGTGAGCCTTAAAGACCTTGCCTTACGAAACCAGTATCGGAGCGATCGCCACGATTTACTGAACGATTTTTATGTCCCTTGCCTTAAGCAGGCAGGGGCTTATGACCGCGCGGTAGGTTTTTTTTCGAGCACGTCCTTAGCACTGGCAGCCCAAGGGTTAGCAGCTTTTGTAAAAACGGGTGGGAAGATGCGCCTGATCGCTTCCCCCCATTTGTCTGATGAAGATGTTCAGGCAATTGAGCAAGGGCTAAAACAACGGCAGGAAGTGCTTACTGAAGCGCTTTTACGAGAGTTAGAGCAAGAGCTAGAACAGGTCATGCAAAATCGTCTCGCTTGCCTTGCTTGGCTGCTCAGTAAAGGGGTACTAGAAATTAAATTAGCTGTCCCTTGTAATATTCGACGGCGTGGAATTTATCACGAGAAACTGGGAATTTTCTTTGACGGTGCGGGCAATCAGATTGTTTTTACGGGGTCTGCCAATGAGAGTGCCAACGCCTTGAGCGACAACTTCGAGTGTATTGATGTCTTCCGCTCCTGGCGAATTGGGGATGATGAACGCATTGCAGAAAAAATTGAGGACTTTCAGAGGCTCTGGAATAACGAGACTCCCAATTTAGAGGTGTTGGAATTTCCTGAAGCGGTTCAGCGAGCGCTCCTCAAACGTCGCTTAGCCGAACCTGTAACGCGAGAAGCAAAAGTTGCATCATCTGACAGCAACTATGATTTCCTGGAAGTAAATTTTTCAGAACCGCCAGCAGGCGTGCCAATCTTGCCGTTCTGGCTCAAGCTCCGTCCTTACCAGCAACAGGCGATTGATAACTGGTTTGGGAACAAGGGACGTGGCACCTTAAAAATGGCAACCGGAAGTGGTAAAACGATTACGGCATTAGCGATCGCGGCAGAACTATACCAAAAAATCACACTTCAGGCATTGATTGTGGTTTGCCCATTTCGACATCTTGTCAATCAATGGGCGAGAGAGTGCCGTAAATTTGGTCTGGAGCCGATTCTAGCTTATGAAAATGTCCGAAGTTGGCAAGGGTTTCTTTCGACGCAACTCTATAATCTGAAGTCGGGAAATCAAGCTTTCTTGGCTGTAATCACGACAAACACAACGCTGATGAGTCAAGGGTTTCAGTCCCAGCTTCCTTATTTTCCTGACAAAAGCCTGATTATCGGGGATGAAGCACACAATTTAGGAGCCAAGCGTTTGGAGAGAAGCTTGCCTCGGCGGGTCGGTTTACGGCTAGCACTTTCAGCCACACCAGAACGATATTTTGACGAGCGAGGGACAGAGGCTTTATTTGACTACTTTGGCACAGTTATAGAGCCAGAGTTTACCTTGAAGGACGCGATCGCGCAAAAGGCATTGGTTCACTACCTCTACTACCCAATTTTAGTGGAGTTGACTGAGCCAGAAATTGAAATTTATGCGGATTTGAGTACCCGCATTGGGCGACTGATCGCGATCGGCGGCGAGGGTGAGGATAATGAGGCTCTCACCGCCTTATTGATGCAGCGAGCCAGATTAATTGGGGCAGCAAGCAATAAGCTGGAGGCATTACGAGAATTAATGCGATCGCGGCTAAACTCAACCCATACGCTGTTTTACTGTGGGGATGGCTCAGTTGAGGATGATGTAACTGACGAGAGCCAGCGACAATTGGAGGCAGTTGCCCGCATTTTAGGGAATGAGTTGAACTACCAAGTGAACGCCTACACTGCCGAAACCACTTTAGAGGAGCGGGAAGATTTGCGCCACCAATTTGAAACGGGTGAGTTACAGGGGCTTGTTGCCATTCGCTGCTTAGATGAAGGAGTCGATATTCCAGCGACTCAGACAGCGGTTATTCTAGCAAGCAGCGGTAACCCTAGGCAATTTATTCAGCGGCGGGGGCGGATTCTTCGCTCCCATCCTAATAAGCAGCGAGCCGAAATTTTTGACATGATAGTGTTGCCGCCTGACTTAGGGCGGGAAACCTTAGAGGTAGAGCGCAGCTTACTGCGGAAAGAACTGCAGCGGTTTATCGAGTTTGCCGATCTGGCTGACAACGCAGGTGAAGCAAGGCTTAAGCTTTTGCAGCTACAGAGCCGATATGGGTTGTTGGATATGTAATATCTCTTGAACAAAAAGTAGGAATCCCACGCCTATGACTAAGGAATTGAGTATGGCGGATGTGCAGGAGCCAATTACAAGTGCCCCACCTGAGGTTCGTCGAATTATTCTACGGGTGCTTCAGGCTGAGAAAGATAAGCTTTATATGAAAAATCCTCGCCACATCAACGATGACCTGCTGAAAATCGTAAAAGAAGAGGTTCAATGAAGCTGTCCTCCATCCGGCTCTGCAATTTCCGCCAATTCTATAGTCAGACCCCAGAACTTACGTTGGCAACGGGAGACAAGCGGAAGGTCACTGTCATTCATGGAAATAATGGGGCAGGGAAAACAACGCTACTCAATGCCTTCACCTGGGTGCTGTACGAGAAATTTACGGCGGCATTTGCTTCTCCAGAGCAATTGGTCAATAAGCGGGCGATCGCCGAAGCCAAGACAGGAGGAACGATTGAGTGTTGGGTAGAGGTGGCATTTGAACATGGGGGAACCCGTTATCGGATGCGGCGGGATTGCAAAGCCTACAAAGCCGATACGGGAGTAAGTGAGGGCAAAAGTGAATTACGACTACGGGTTGCTGGGGATGACGGACGGTGGACCATCGCTCAACAGCATCCAGAGGACGTCATTGGTCGCATTCTACCCGCCAGCTTGCACCAGTATTTCTTCTTTGATGGAGAGCGGATTGAACAAATTGTGCGATCCAACAAGAAAGCAGAAATTGCTGAGGCGACTAAAATTTTATTGGGTGTCGAGGTGCTGAGCCGATCCATTCGGCATTTAGGTGACGTGCGGAAGCTGCTGGAGAAGGAATTGGAGGCGATCGGGAATCCAGAGACCCAGAAGCTACTGCGCCAGAAGGAAGGTCTGGAGCGGGAAATTGAGCAGACGAACCAAGAGCAAAACCGCATTGAGCAAGAACTTGAGAATTACCAGGTAATTAAGCAAGAGACGAGCCAGCGTCTACGAGAACTGGATGCTGTGCGAGAAATCCAGAAACGGCGGGATGACCTGGAAGCACAGGAGAAGGTTGAACGGGAAAAACTGCGCCAAAGTAAGGCGAATCTGAAGTTAGCGGTATCGACACGGGGATACACCGTGCTGTTAACTGAGGCGACGGCTAAATTTCGGACGCTAGTGGATGGACTGCGGCAGCGGGGTGAGCTACCTGCTGATATTAAGCAGCAATTTGTCGTGGATTTATTAGCCCGACGGCGGTGCATTTGCGGCACAGAGTTGGCAGAAGGAAGTAGCCCCCACGAGCACGTCAAGGCATACCTGGATAAAGCAGGTCTGGCGGATGTGGAGGAAACGGTGATCCGTATGGGTGCCCAGGTCGAGGCGATCGACAAGCAGGTGCCAAAATTCTGGGAGGAAGTTGACCGGGAGCAGGCAAATATCAATCAACTCAAAAATTCCCTATCCCGTATAGAGACAGCGTTAGACGATATTCGTGACAAATTAAAAAATAGCCCTAGCGAAGATATTCGTAAGCTGGAAATTCGGCTGGAGGAGGTAGAAGCCAAAATCCGCGAGTTGACGCTGCAACAGGGCGAGAATAACCAGAAAATCACTGATCGCGAAGCTGAAATTGATAAGCTCAGTCGGCAGGTTGAAAAACTTCAGATGAGTGAGGAGCGACAAGCGAAAACTCAGCGGCAGATTACGGCAACGGAAGATGCGCTGGCTCGACTCAAGCTAGTACAGGCAAACCTGGATCGGGTATTTCGTGCTCAATTAGAGAAACGGGTTCAGGAGATTTTTAGCCGAATTGTGGTCGTGCCCTATGTACCAAAACTGACCGAGAAATATGAGTTAACCCTGGTGGAAACAACAACGGGGCAAGAGTCGCCTGTCGCTGCGTCAACGGGTGAAAATCAGGTTCTCAGTCTGTCGTTTATTGGCGCGATTATTGATCGGGTTCGCAAATGGAGTAAAGACAAGTCAGGAATGCTGATGGGACCCGATAGCGGTACGTTTCCGATCGTGATGGATTCACCCTTCGGCAGCTTAGATGAACTTTACCGCAGGCAAGTATCGCGATCGCTCCCTACATTAGCCAATCAGTTGGTGGTGCTGGCGAGTAAGACGCAGTGGCGGGGCGAAGTGGCGGAAGAGATGGCGGAGTATATCGGTAAGGAGTATGTGCTGGTCTACAACTCACCCAAGCCAGAAGCTGAATCGGATGCGATTACGCTCGGTGGAGAGCATTATCCATTGGTACGGTTGAGTTCAAGTGAATTTGAGTACACCGAAATTTTAGAAGTTGGTCACGAGTGAAGCTTTAAAGGCTGAGGTTAAGGCAATGGCAGATACGCGGATCAAAGTGGCAAAGGATAAAGCTCAGTTAGTAAAAGCTTTAAGGGCTTCTGAGGAGACTACAGGACCATTTCAAACCTATGTAGATGTTTTGGTTTTTGCCGCAGCAGTGGGAGCAAAGCAGGGAAGGCGAGAACCAATTAAAGAATACTCAAAGGAGATTGATCCAATTCGTCAAGATATTTTTTATGGAAAAGGTTATGACCAGGTAATTAATCTACTGGCAATTGAAGCGAGTAATGAACCTAAAATATTGGCTTTCGATGACAAAACTGAAGAAGAAAGAATCAAAATTTTTGAAGAATATGCCAACGCAGGGCTAGAAATATTAGAAGGTATTTTAAAAGGTTCAGTAGAATATTCAGAGCAAATATTACTGTTTATAAGCTCTGAAAAGGATAGTCCAATTGTCGAAGAGGAGTTTGACCTAACTAGTTTTTTATAACGGATGCAACATGATTACTTTAGTCTGAGAATAATTCATCAGGAGACATTAGAGGCAATTTTAAGTCATCATTCCAAGCTTTCTTTAATTTGGAATTATTGATTAATGTAGTTAAATCAGACTTAATGAGATTTCGTACATTTGCATTGTCTTGTATCCGGATTGACCATTCTGCTTCCCAAAAGTCTTTTGGTAAAAGCTCTACTATATTTAACACTTGTCTTTCAATAGCTTTGGAGTCAAATATATCTACGTAACCCATCTCCCAAGAGAATTTCAATCTTTCTACAATAAATTCATTCAAAGCGTTAATATTTACTTTTGTCATAAATTTGTAAGCTTGTTTTTCCTTATCATCTTCTCCCCAAAGTTCAGGATAACTACTTTGGATAGCTCTCCAAACAGCACAAAAAATTTCTGTTAATGATGCTTCATCATCATCTAAATTAAGAGACTTGAACTCAACTTTAATATACCGAATTGCTTGTTCAATAGCTGATAGAGGAACTAATTTAGTTGCTGTTTTGTTGTATGGCCAGTCAAGTAAATCCTTGAATGGACTAGATGAAAGATCATTAATGTCCCTCAATAATGGAGAGGCTTTACCGTAGCTAACTCCTGCTGCAAGCAGACGAGTTTGTAGTTCGTCCTCATCAATTTTGGCGATGATGGCTCGAACGTTGTCCGTGGGTACACGAACAGCTTTATTGTTAATAACTACAAACTGAAAAGCTTGTTCTTGTAAAGGTGCCTCAATAAGACTGACAACCAAGATAGGTAAATCTTCTTCAGCATAATTAGAAATTCCATACAAACGATGCTGACCATCAACAATTAGTGCTGGCTTTTCGTGGTCTTTAGCGTCGGTGTCAAATGAAAATTCTAAAAATCCCCAAGCTAACTGTTCCTCACAGCCATTGAAAACTCTATCAGGATTTTCCTGAAGAAAATTCGATGGCAAAAATGATGCCTGACCAGGCTCAAAGGCTAGAAGTATACTATTGGGAATAGTGTTTCTAAAGTCAGCTTTAAGAAACCTTGTAATAGATTTCATTCTGGTTTCTCTAAGCAGCCTTTGGGTGCCTTGATCAGATTCCCCAACCCTTTTAATACCTGCCCATTCTTTTACATCCCTTGAGCGAGCATAAAACGTGAAAAAGGGAACTGTCTCTTGTGATGTACGTTGTACAATTTTACAGCCAAAATATTGCTTATTCTTCTGCATAACTTCCTAACATACAACTATTGCAAATCGTATCAATATTGAGAAAATGCCAGCTATCACCTTCATTTTTTCTTATGAAGTTTAATCTTCCAGCAAGAGTTGCAGGTTTACCGCAAGTAGCACAAGAATAGCCATTTTTTGAACATATAGCTACTTTGTATGGTCTTTGGAACACGAACTTAAAGTGTTTGTCTTTTTCATCTAAAGCAAGACTTATATGTTCATAATGGAAATCGCTTCCATCAATAAAGTTTTCTTTTACTTTATTGCAATCGTTACAGGAAATTCTCAAATTCTCCTTTACATAAGAGCCACCCATCGTTTTGGGCCATTCATGTTCTATCTCAACCTCGTTTAAGGTCAAAGATTTGCCACATATGTAGCACGCAATTTTTTCGGGATCAGGATAGAATTCTGAGATTAATTTAGTTGGATTAACTGATTTTCGGTTCTTGTTCTTTTCAGCAAGACAAAGTTGCAAAATTACTAAAAGTTTTTCAGAATCTTCACTCTGAAATTTAGTTTCTGCTTGAAGGAACTCTCTTATTTTCTCAACATAAAATTCGTCTGGATACTCATCTGTTTGATAGATTCTTCTAATAAATTCGCTTGTATTAATAAGCCTTCTTATTAAATAACGAATAAGGCTTTCATAAACCAATTCAACTAAAGACCCTTCAGACTTCAGAGAATCGTCGATCGCTCTTATAAAGTTGGTTTGATTGGAGTCAATATCTGCATCAATTGGATATATCTTCTCAAGAAGTTTTTTCAATTCCAAGCCTGGATTAACTTCAGATACATCTTGAGCAGGGTTACTTGATTTGTTAGGTAAGTTTGCTGGTGCCATCAATTAAGAGCAAGAACGAACTGCATCGAGTTAGCAGTAGAGTTACATTTGACACAAGACTCCATCGGTTGTGGATTGTAACACTAACTGGTTCTAGAAATCAGAATTTGATAGCTTATTACAGCAATAGAAATATTACTTTACATATGTTTAGATTTATTGTTTGTATGTTTTAATCAACATACTGTATGTCTTTAAGTAGGAAGTTTAGCTTTTTATCATCAAGGGACTAAAATGGCTCTTCCCTTTCACCATACTTTTCCAGCAATCAGGGGAATTCAGGCAGGACATGAGTACTATGTCTCTATGTGTCCTGTTCGTTTAATTCCTAAGCTCTTTTCCTTTGATGATGAAGAGATACCGGCAGAAATGAGAGCGCAGCGAACACTAAATCGTGCCAGAGTACCAGAACTTGCTCAGTATATTCTTGGCAATCCTACAAACTATGTCTTCTCAGCAATCACAGTTTCTGTTAACGCTAGCATTACTTTTGAAGCAATAGGTTCCGATGATATTGGAACACTCAAGATTCCGATGGATGCTCGGTTTGTTATAAATGACGGACAGCATCGACGTGCAGCATTCGAGCTAGCCCTAAAAGAGAATCCGGAGTTAGGTGATGAAACCATATCAGTTGTATTTTTTCTGGATATTGGGTTGAAGCGCTCTCAGCAAATGTTTACTGACCTTAACCGCTACGCTGCTCGTCCTGATCAATCCCTCAATATTCTCTATGACCATCGGGATCGCAAGGCAGTTTTATCTAAAACTGTTATGAAAGCAGTTAGCGTATTTGAGAAGCTTACTGATGTAGAGCGTAGTACTTTGCCTATTCGTTCAAGTAAACTATTTACCCTCAGTGGAATATACACTGCGACGAATTTACTATTGACAAATCACAAAGAAGAAAATCTAGAGAACCAGATTGATTTAGCTTCTAACTATTGGAATGCAGTTAGTAGCCAAATTCCAGATTGGCAGCAGGTTTTAGATAAGAAGGTTACGGCTGGTGAAATGCGTCAAGATTATATCCATAGTCATGCTGTGACATTAGCTGGGTTAGGAGGAGCCGGAGCATCTCTACTATCCCTCTACCCTGATGACTGGGAGACTAAACTTAAGCCTTTACGGAAAATTAACTGGAAACGAACAAACCCAGACTGGCAAGACAGGGTTGTTTCTAATGGCAGTGTGACAAACAACCGCAATTCCAGAAGTTTTATGATTGCCTATCTCAAAAAGAGAATAGGCTTACCTTTAACTTCTGATGAGGAGAGCCTGTAGGATGCTTAAATATGCCGGGGAGGGATAAACATGGCTGCAAAAGGATCTAAAGCCAAAGCACCTGTCCTTGCAGAGCTAGTCAGGCAAGATGTTGAACAATTAACTGCTGAAATTCAGAGCTTATACTGCTCAGACTCAGTTCCTTGGATTGTTGGATACTCTGGTGGTAAGGATAGTACAGCGGTTCTTCAATTAGTCTGGAATGCAATTTCAGGCTTACCTAGCAATCAACGAATAAAACCTATCTATGTAATCTCAACGGATACTCTGGTTGAAAACCCCATTATCTCTGCTTGGGTTCGTCAGTCATTAGAACACATGAAACTTGCATCTCAAGCAGGAGATTTACCATTTCAGCCCAATCCTTTAAATCCAAAACTTGAAGATACCTTTTGGGTCAATTTAATGGGCAAAGGCTACCCTGCGCCTCGTCAGAAATTTAGGTGGTGTACCGAGCGGCTCAAAATTCATCCGGCTAACAGATTTATTAGAGATGTTGTCAGAGATAGTGGTGAGACTATTTTGGTTTTAGGCACTCGCAAAGCTGAGAGCCAAAAACGTGCAGCTACGATGGCAAAACATGCATTAGGCCGAGTTAGAGATAAGCTCAGCCCTAACGCTAGTATGCCAAATTCACTCATCTACACTCCTATTGAGGACTGGAGTAATGATGCTGTATGGCTCTATCTCAACCAATGGAAGAATCCTTGGGGACACAGCAATAAAGACCTATTTCAGATATACCGAGGAGCAACAGCCGACAATGAGTGCCCCTTAGTTGTTGATACATCAACTCCTAGTTGTGGTAGTTCTCGATTTGGCTGCTGGGTATGTACCCTTGTCGATCGGGACAAGTCAATGGAGGCAATGATCCTTAATGACGACTCAAAAGGTTGGATGCAATCCCTACTCGATTTTCGAGATGAATTGGATTTTCGCACTGACGAGAAGCTAGAGCGAGAGAGGGAAAACCGCGACTTTAGACGCATTACCGGGAACGTTCAGTTATTTGAGCGTACTTTAGATGACTCCAAAGAAAAGGAGGTTACAAATGTTCCTGGTCCCTACGTCAAGCGGTGGCGAGAATATTTATTAAGGCGATTACTGGAGACGCAAGAAGAAGTTCGACAAAAGGCTCCTTCTGAGATGGCTTGTCTTGAATTGATTTCAGCCCAAGAACTTAGTGAGATTCGGCGCATTTGGTTAGAAGAAAAACATGAATTTGATGATGCATTGCCACGAATCTACCGCGAAGTTACAGGTGAAATTTTTCGCGATCCCCGCCTTAATGCTGGCAATGCCTATCTAGGTGCTGATGAGTGGAGCATCCTGAATGAAATTTGTGACGACTCCATTCATTTTCAACTCATGAATCGACTTCTGGATACTGAACGCCAGTACCAAACCATGTCCCGTCGTACTGGGTTGTATAAGGAACTGGAGACCTGTTGCCAAATTAACTTTGCTACCAAAGATGAAGCCCTTGACCAAGCTCACGACAATCGCAATCTCAAGCAGGCAGCAGCAATCGGCAATGTAGCAGACGTTAAAAAAATTGTAGAAAAACGGGAGTCAGCTAAAACCAAGGACAGTCAAAAGTCCGAAAATGGGACAGCAGAGAACGGCGATCGCCCAAGCCCACTCTCATGGGCAACCCTAAAATTTGGTAATGCCCAATTTGCCCCTCCCTCCTCTCCAAAGGTCGAGCAAGAACCTGCAATTGCAGAATCTTCTCAAGACCAAACTTCTAAGTTCAAACCCACCGGAATTCCCCATATCACCCTGACAGAACTGATCCTGGAGAACTTTGGTCCTTATCGTGGTCAACACATCATTGATTTGACCCCAACCAGCAGCAACCAACCCATTATTCTCTTCGGAGGCATGAATGGTGGCGGCAAAACAACCTTGATGGATGCCATTCGGCTTGCCTTCTATGGTCACCGTGCTCCCTGCTCTACTCGTAGCACCTTGTCCTATGGTGACTTCCTCAACCAGTGCGTGAATCGTCAAGCGAATGGCGAATCAACCTCCATCGAACTTGCTTTTCAGCAAACCCTCAATAACGCTCCTCAACCCACTGAGTTTCGAGTGCGTCGAACTTGGAGCCAACAACTCAAGAACGGACGGGATCGATTAGAAGTTCTCAAAGACGGTTTCCCGGATACAGCCCTTGCCAGAGCTTGGGATGAGCGAATTGAAGATTTACTCCCTCTAGGAATCTCTAGTCTGTTTTTGTTTGATGGTGAGCAAGTTAAGGAACTGGCTGAACAGGATGACCTCCCACCTCTCGTAACCAGCGCAATGCGATCGCTCCTCGGACTCGAACTTCCCGATCGTCTCTCTGCTGATCTCGACGTGTTGATTGGTCGCAAAAGGAAGGAAATGGCTAACCAGAGCGATCGTCAAAAGCTAGAAGAGGTTGAAACTCGTTTAGAAAAGCTGAAAGAAGAAAAATCTGCCATCAAACAGCACCTTGCGGCCCTTCAAAACCATGTAGATTTAGCCCAGAAGAAGCTAAACGATGCGGAGCACGCTTTCCTAACTCAAGGCGGCAAAATTGCGGCTGAACAAACTCATTTAGAATCCCAACTCCAGGATCTACAAAAGCAAGCAGAAACGCATCGAGCAGCATTGCGAGAAATAGCGGCTGGGATTCTGCCCCTAGCAATGATTCAAACTTTACTAAACCAAGCACAGGAACAGGTGAAGGAGGAAATCAAATATCAACAATCTCAAGCCGCTCAAGACCTCTTGCGCGAGCATTACAGTAGGCTGCAAGAATTTCTACCTGCGCTCAAGCTCAAACCGACTCAAAAATCTCAATTTGAGGCATTTCTCAGTCAGGAGCAAAGCCACTCCACTGAACCCTCAGTTGAGCAATGGTTAGGTGCAACGGTTGAACATAGCCATCAACTAGCAGGCTTGCTCTCTCATGGGTTGCCCGAACAAATTCGTCAGGCACAAAAGCATCTTCAAGATTTGCAAGACTGCCAGACAGAGATTGATGCAGCAGAACGCTATTTGGCGACCGCAGCGGCTCCAGAGGTTTATGCAAAACTCAAGCATAAATTCCAGCAAGCTCAAGCAGAAGTCGTGCGGGCGTTGACTGAACATACCCAAGTTGAGAAACAGTTAGAGCAGGTCAAACAAGCGATCGCTAAGGTCAATCAGGAACTTGTAGACTATACTGCCCAGACGATTGAAGAGCAAACGACTGAGAATATTTTGAATGCTGCAATCCGGGCACAAGAAACCCTTAAGGAGTTCAAGAACCGCCTGAAGCTCCGTAAGCTAAATCAGCTAGAGATCCTTGTTACTGAGTGTTTTCTTTACCTGCTGCACAAATCCAACTTGGTTCATCGCATTCAAATCGACACAGAAACCTTTCGCCTTTCCCTATTTGATTTAGAGGGACAAGCTATACCCAAACATCGTCTCTCTGCTGGAGAAAAGCAACTCTTGGCGATCGCCCTTCTTTGGGGTCTCGCTCGCGCCTCTGGGCGGCAGCTTCCTATCGCGATTGATACTCCCCTCGGTCGTCTTGATTCTGAGCATCGCCATAATCTCATTGAGCGTTACTTCCCTCAAGCCAGTCATCAAGTGCTGCTCCTATCTACAGATACCGAAATCCGAGCAGAAGACGTAAAGCAGTTAAGAGAAGCCGGAGCGATCGCTCGTGAGTATCTATTGGAGTATGATTCAACCAAACAGCAAACCCAGTTAAAGGCAGGCTACTTTACCTTCAAGTCAAAAAGAAGCAGTAGGAATCTCTAAACCCCTGATTTATGGAACCACCCCTCGATCGCATCAAGCTTTCGCAAGCGGCTAAAGACCAACTCATCAAGCTCAAGCGTGTTACCAAGATAGACCAGTGGAACATTCTCTGCCGTTGGGCACTTTGTCGCTCTCTGGCAGAACCTACACCTCCTTCCCCCATTCCGGTTCCAGCCGACAGCAATCTTGAAATGACTTGGCAGGTCTTTGGTGGAAATATGGCTGACTTACTCCTCATTGCCCTTAAGCAACGCTGTTACAATGACGGGTTACCTACAGACAAAGAAACCTTAGCTACTCAGTTTCGGTTACATCTTCACCGAGGAATTGGTTATTTAGCAGGCGACCCTAGCCTTAAAAAAATTGAGGATTTCATCAACATCTAACTAGACCGCTCAAATAGATTCATCAATCTCTGAAATAACCAAATCTAAAGCACTGCTATATACAGGTAAGTCTTCAATATCAACTCCAAACTTCTTCTCAATCATAAAATTGACTATTAAAGTACCATCTACAAGAATGATAGGCACAGCACCTCTTTGAAAAGAAACTTCCTGAGCCTTAGACGTAAAAGTTGAAGTTGTAAAGAAAATGCCTTGCTCAAATTTGCCTTGTATCGCTCCTCTAAACCTTTGTACCTCTGGCTCACTAATTGATTTATTTTTCCATCTTTTGCATTGAAATGCTACTCCCATATCTGCAAGACCAACCTTAAGCTTCCCATCACCATCTATTCCTCCATCTGGACCTCTAGCGGTAACTGTTAAATCATGGAAACCGTAGGCTTGTAATAGCTTCATGCTAAACAATTCAAAGTTTCTTGGGCTAAGAGCTTTTAATTGCTTTAGAAGTCCTGCTCGAAAATCTGTGCAGTACTTTTCATATAGCAATCTCCAATCTTCAGATAGCTTGCTGGTAAGAGATTCTGTATTTGTCTGTTGAGCTACTTCTCGCTGAGGAACATCCTTTAACCAGTAAGTTCCATTAGATAACATCGTAAAGTATTTCTTTTTATCATACGCCGAAGGTATCTCTAACCCCTCACAATGTCTTCTCAACTGACCACGTACTATCTGAAGTGGCTTATCTGACTTGAACTCATATAACTGGTTTTCCATTATGAACTGATAAACTTCTCCAACAGACATAGGTCTTTGAAGCATGTTCATAACTTCGATTATTGCTTCAGGTATAGTTCGTTCTTTACCCATTTATTGTGGCCAAGAAAAGTTGCACAGGAAAGCATTACTATCGGTGCTTTTCAAGCAGTGGATTAGACTGTTTAATTCTTAACCTGTCTAAGCTCATATTTCCCATTGTTTAGCTTCTTAAAATACGTAGGTTCAATAACGTCTTTTCGCTTCAATCCCTCACACCTGCGTTCAATCGCTCCTCGAACAATACCTTTAGGGTCTTTAGCACTAAACTCATACAATTTCTCATCTAGAATTGCCTGAGTAATTTCAGCCGCAGACATAGGTTGTTTAGCCGCTTTTAACACTTCAACTACAGCTTGAGCAACTGTTTGAGTTTTCATAAGCTCTACTGATACTGTATTAAACATCTTAAGATCTACTAATCTACTAGAGTAGGCAACCTAAGATTCTCATGCCAACTCCTCTGAAGTTTGGAATTATCTGCCATTGTTTCTAAATCGCCTTTTATCAAGGCTCTGTAGTTTGAATTATCTTTAACAGGTGGCCACTCTGACAACCAAAATTCTTTCTGTAGCTTAGTTATCATTATCAGGATACGCTCTGAAACCTGATCAAGCTCAAGAATGTCTTGAAGAATATCCAAACTCCAGGCCGACTTAATTCCATCAACCAAATACTCATTGAGTGACACAATATTGACTTTGGTCATAAATCTTGGGTTAATGCCCCATAGCTCTGGATAATTATCTTTTACAACTCGCCATACCGCGCAAAAGAAATCAACTAAAGAATCGTCATCATCTTCCAAAGATGGAAAAACGTTACGTATGTATTTTAGAGATTGATCTATTGCATTTTCTGGTACTAATTGAGCTTCTGGAATTGGCTCCCTATTATAGGACCAAGCTATCAATCTATAAAACGGGCTGGACTCAGTATCATTGATATAACGTAGAAGGGCTGGAGCACTTCCGTAATCTACTCGAACCTTAGACAGTCTTGCTTCAAGTCCTTCTTCATCAGTAAAGTTAGCAATTATAGACTTAGCATCACTTGTTTGTACGCTTACAGCTTTTTTGTTAATAACGATAAATTGAAAAGCTTGCTCTTGAAGAGATGCGTCTAGTAGTCCAACCACAACTACGGGAATATCCTCCTGAGAGAATGCTTCCATGCCATAGACACGATGCTGTCCATCTACAATTAGAGCCAATCTTTCGTGCTCTTGTTGATCTAGTTCAAAAGAAAAACTCAGGCTACCCCACTCAACTTTATCGGGGCATCCATTATATACATCCACATCATTCAAACATTGACTAATTTCATTATTAAGAGGAGTAAAAACAGTTGTTCCGTAATTGAAGGCTACAAGAATATTGTTAGGAATAACATTTATGGCATCAGCTTCTAAAAAACGGCTAACTGCCCGGCTTCTAGTGGGTTTTAGTACCCGTTGAGAGCCTTTAGGACTTTCTGCTGTTCGACGAACACCAGCCCATTGTCTCAAATCTTTTACATGTGCATGAAACACAAAAAATGATACAGCACTTGGATCTGATCGTTGCGTTAAGCGAAATCCAAAATAAGTTCTGTTAGCCATAACGTTGCATCCTTAAATTTATATATCAACAACTCAAGAAAACGATATTATCGCTTACCCTTGTTGATTCTTAAGCAACAGATTTGGCAATAGGAATCCATGTTTAGGAAATGCCAACTATCACGCTTATCATTACGCACCAATTTTAACTCTCCTACCTGAGATGCGGGTTTCTGGCAAAAAGAGCACTTGAATTTATTCCTGGCCCAAACAGCTATCTCAAATCTTCTATTAAGCTCAGTAGCAAAATTTTCATCATCTTCATCGCTAACAGTGAATAACTGTTCGTAATGAAAATCACTTGCATCGACGAAGTCTTCCTTGTACCTATTACACTTTTTGCATGAAACTTTGAGATTTCTATCTTCAGTAAGTCCACCCATTGATCTGGGCCATATATGCTCTATCTCTGGATAATTCCATGACTCGTAACTATTGTCTTTGTTAATGCCATTTTCATCCTCTTCTTTTTCTACTCGATTAAAGCTCAAACCACAACCACAGATGTAGCAACCTTCACTTCTTTGTTTTGTATTTCTACGAATAGCCTTTCGTTTCTCACTTTTAATTGATTTTTTTCTTGCCTCTACACACTGTTTTAAAAGGGAGACAATTTTTTCTACTAAATCCTTATCTTTAACATTAATATAATTTCTAACATAAGATCTAAGTTCGCTGTTTAACATTTCTCCTGTAACCATAACGCCCAATTTTTGAAGTTTCCTGTTAAGAAACTCTGCCGTAAAAATCAGCCTTCTGGCAACATAATTAATCGTGCTGCAATATATCAGTTCTGCCAATGCACCATCTGCTGATACAGCATCATCTATTCGTGTAATAAAAGTGGTTTTTCCTGCTGAATCAGGAGGGAAAAGCTGCTTTAGTAGTACTTGTAACTGTTCTCCAGGATTTATGCTTTCCTCATTCATGATGTCTGCAACACTTAAAGTTCAAGTTAATCTTAATAATCTACACTTCTCCTGGTTCAAACAGGAGAAGTTGAGAACTTCCATCTGAAAAAACTTCCTGAAACCATTGATCTCCTATCGGTTCTGTACCATCCCACTTGTCAGGGTAAGTGTTTGCGGTAATTAACTCTTCAATCCTGACTAGTTCCGCCTCATTAATTAAACTAATAACTGGACGTTTTTGGGCGATCGCTGCTCGATTCACCTCATCCTGAACTGCCAAAACCTGCTCAAGCATCCAACGACGAGCATCCATGTGTAGTGGTCCCAGACGATTCTGTTTGGCTGAGAGAGAGCCATCTTTATTGACCTCTCCGTGTTTACGATGACGATACTGCGGCTTCTTAATTTCCCAATATAATGGTCTGAGCTTCTGCAACGGTGCTAAATACGCCCATTCTGGTTGGGCTACAACGCGATCGAGGGCAGCATCCTTCTGTACAAGAGGACACCCAATACAGCCCGTTCTGGCATTCAGCGGCTCTTCTCCATCGCTAACGTCCTGCCCATAAACCTTCGCAATCTCAAAAGTAGGGAAGCCAAGTTCCAGGTCTGCCTGAAGCAACCAGTCCCAAACGTGGCAAACCCGCCAGTGGACGATCGGAGCAAGGGTGTCAGCGATCGCCCCTGAAGAACTCTGCTGGAACCAACCCTGACCGCATTCCCCACCATCCTTCGTGCAGCTAATTGCAATTCGCTGGTCACGGGCGGCACTCTCTCCAATACGGACACCCGTCAGCATAAGGAACTTCTCGCCTCGCTCCTCCCGGAGTTTCTCCAGTTCCCGCTCCATACTCATGACCTTGAGCTTGGGAGTACACCAACGAAACGTGTTTGACGGCGGTGGTACGCCTCGACCCAGCATATAGACGAAGTAGCGGTAGTCCAGATCGGGTAGGACTACGCGGGTATTAAATCCTCGCTGCTCCAGCTCCTTGAGAATGCCCATTGCTGCCAAATGAAGCGGGGGCAGTTCTTGCCGGGTATCAGCATAGAGAATTGTGAGGCTTTCTGGTCTCGGAATTTGACCTGTCTCAATCAGGTTGGCAATCAGGGTAACGGTTGCAGAGGAGTCTTTGCCGCCAGAGAAGGCGATCGCCCAATGCTTGTAGAACGAGCCGTAGTGTTGTAGCGACTCAATCGACAGCGCGATCGCTTTGGGCAGTGATAACCGCTCTTCGTCAAATAGACTTAGTGTTCTCATCACTTCCTATCTCCACCCAATAAACGAAACGAAAGCTTTGCGCTACCGAAGCCCTCATCGCCAACACACGTTTTGCTCACTGAATTGGATACCACTATATCTAGTGGAATAACCCTCAGAATGAGAATTCTAGCTCTAAATTGATTTTATTGCATTAGGTAGTATAAGTGAACTATAATTCCCAAATGGCTCCTCCAGCAAATGTTAGAGCTAATACTTTGGGTAAGTAGGCTGAATTGTGCGCCAAACATTGCGGTAGAGAACAGTTCAGCTACTCGAATGCAGAAACAATATACCTGTCTTTACTCCTCGCCGTAACTGGGGTCTTCAAGCAATTTCTGGCAAGTTAGAAACATTTGATGAAGAATTTCCCCATCCGAAGAAAGGTTCATCTTAGCGACTATTTGGTTAGCTTTGAGAACCCTTTGCACAAGCTCATCATCCCGCTCATCAGCTTTTGCCTTATTCTCAGCGTAAGCAAGGACGACTCCCATCTCATCAGCAAGTTTTTGAAGCTGCTTCGGTGAATAGTGTGTTACCCCAAAGCCGTAGCACTCAACAAGCTCTTGGGGAGTACCAACGTTATACTCCCATTCCTCAATACCAGGATCTTTAGCCTCAACAGCTTCCATGAATTGCTGAGCTTCCGCCTCAGTTTTCGCTACAGTCTGAAACTGGAATATAGACATTCCGTTGATTCCTGCCAGGAATTTGGTTGTCTGCTTGAGGTGTTAGCAGTTTTTGAGCTTTCAAGTAGTACATTCTTGTAGCCCAGGATAGTACAGACTTACCTTAAGAACAACTATTTATGATGAGTTCTCTGGGCTGGTTAGGGTTTAAGGATAACCAAACCGCTTGCCTATCCTTCAAAAAAATTCTAGGTTTTGAGCCAATTTTTAGAATGACGTGGATGGCTGCGATCGCTAAAGAATGCTTTAACTAGCGATGTTGGCATCAAATAGGCTCAGGACGTGGGCTAGATGGCGATGCCAGTTTAAGCCGCCTGAGTGCAGCGTCAGAATCAGAAGCGTCAGCGGGAGCTTGCTGGCGATATGGTCAACGCCTGGATTGCACCGTTCCATGTATTCCACCCATGCATCAAAAGCCCATTGCTGGATCTGGGCATCGTTCTCTTGCAGGTAAGTCGCCCAATCAGGGTGAAGGACGATTGCCTGCTGGTCATCGCTGAAGGTGTAGAGTGGCTTGCGCGTTTCAAACTCGTCCTGGGACAGCACCAGAATCTTTTGATTGACCTGGGCATCCTTGGCTCCCCGCAGTTCCTCCTCAAAGAAGGGGCGAATCAGGCGGAAGGGAACGTAGCGCAGGAGTTCAACGGTTGAGTCGGCAACCCGTCCCTGGATCATGCCCTTGAGATCGGTTGGGCTGACATCTCTAACGCGAAATATAGATTTTGGCAGGGCATCGTCCAACTCTTTCAGCTTCTCTGCAATCTGGTCTTGTACCCCAAACTTAAGTTGGTGAGCGTGGTGTGCCCTCCAAGCTCTTGCTAGCATCTCCACCACCACGTCTTTAAGCGGAATCGGCGAAGCCGCATCAAACTGCCGTTGCCGCAGTTCATCCATCAGCCCCAGGAAGAACAGATATTTGTAGGAGTTTGTCGTGCGATCGAACAATCGACTCAGCGCCTCAATATCGAGGGTCGGGGAGGGAGGCAGCGTCATAGTGGTATTTTCTTGCTTGAGCTTTTATCCTGAATTCTATGCGACCCTGGGGGAAACGCATGGACACGACACGGCTGGGATCAAAGGGCGAGGTCTGCACCACGTCGCAGGCTCATGTTTTTGTGACTAATTTTGATCGGTTGATTGCCTGCTGCAATAGCAGTCAGACTGGCAAACGTCTTCCCGGTGCCCTTTACGTTCATATCTCCGCTCTCCCTGATCTGGAGCGATCGCTGCAAGATTACGAGAACTTAGCGCGTCAACATCTGAAAAAGCTGGAGGGGGCTACCCTCGTCAAATTCAGCACTGACCAGCCCAGGGTTTCCTATCTGTCCTACCCTGATTTTGATACCGATGCCCATCCTGCTTTGCAATGGAGCGTTCAGGTTGACCTGGCAACTTCGCGGGTGGGTGTGCGGAACTACAACGACACAGATAATCCGCCTGTTCTGCACCGGAAGGAAACCTTTGTCACCTCAGACTACCCCCTATACCAACCCTTTGCAGAACTGACACGGCAGGAAGAAGCTTTAGGGTTATTGAATCAATCGCGGGAGATCGGAACTCGTGAGGGTTGGGCAAAACGGCTGACAGACTGTGGGATCGAGATTCAGGATCACGTCCTGGCTTGCCCGACTTCACGAACTGCGGTTATCACTCAGCCCAAAATCGATCGCCACAAAGCTGCCCTCGTCCGTAGTGAACTCTCTAGACCTGTAAGGGTTGCGCTGGAAGCAGGACTCTTTATCCCTGAAACTACTTTCTTTGATTACGGCTGTGGGCATGGGGGAGATGTCGAGCGAATCGGCGATCGCGGCTACACCAGCTCTGGTTGGGACCCCTACTATCGTCCTGATACTCCCTGTGGGTCTGCTGATATTGTCAACCTGGGTTACATCATTAACGTCATTGAAGATCCGGCAGAGCGACGAGAGGCATTGCTCAAAGCCTGGGGGTTGACCGGGAAGGTGTTAATTGTCGCGGCGCAAGTGCTGATCGAAGACCGGATGCGCGGCATGATGACGTACAGCGATGGGGTGATTACCCGCCGCAACACGTTCCAGAAGAATTACAGCCAGGAGGAACTCAAGAGCTACATCGACCAGGTGCTTGGCGTGGATGCCATTCCGGTTGCGTTGGGCATTTACTTGGTATTTCGGGATGAGGTACAGGCACAGACCTTCCGAGCGTCCCGCTTCCGATCGCGTGCCACGACTCCCAGAGTCAAAGCCAGCGTCAAGCGGTTTGAGCAATACAAGGAAATGCTGGCTCCCCTGATGGCATTTTTCACCGAGCGGGGACGGTTGCCCATTGAGGAGGAACTTCAGGAGTTTGCGGCGCTGCAATCGGAATTTGGAACGCTACGACGCGCCTTTCAGGTGGTTCTCCAGGCAACAGAGGTTCAGGAATGGGATGCCATCAGCGAGAAACGCCGTCAGGATTTGCTCGTCTATCTTGCCCTCAGTCATTTTGGCACGCGCCCCAAGCTGCGACATTTCGCTCCCATCGTTCAGCACGACATCAAGGCATTATTTGGCAACTATCAGCAAGCCTGTACCGCAGCAGATTTGATGCTGTTGAGCCTGGGGAATTTGGAAGTGATGGCGGAGCGGTGTAAGTCGAGTGCGATCGGCAAGAAGCTATCGAATTCCCTCTGGGTTCATGTTTCTGCACTAGATGCCCTTGATCCTCTGCTTCGGCTCTACGAAGGTTGCGCTTCCCGCACGATCGGTCGCCCCGAAGAAGCAACCGTGGTCAAGTTCCACACTAGCAAACCCAAAATCACTTACCTGTTCTACCCAGACTTCGATCGCGACCCGCACCCTTGTCTTCGCACCAGTATGCAGATTGACCTGCAAGACCTGCACGTCAGCTACCGAGACTACGACCCAGCGGACAACCCACCTGTACTACACCAAAAGGAGTTGCTGGTACGGCAGGACTATCCACTCTATGAGAAGTTTGCCAAGCTGAGTCGGCAGGAGGCGGATTGGGGATTGTTAGATGATTTTGGGAAGGTACGCGATCGGCGAGGTTGGCAAAAGTGTTTGGAAGACCACTGTGCAGAATTGAAGGGGCATCGGGTGATGTGGCGAAAGGATGCTGACCCATATCGAGTGAAGCTGGTGCGATCCTTAATGCGTAAAAAGCAATCTGCACAAAAAGATACAAGCAAAATTTCCCACAAGTGAGACTGTGAGATTAAGTACCAGTTTCTCTATTCAATCCATCTATAGGCAATGAAAGTTGGCGATATCCATATACATAGAGCACATATTCAGGGTCAAGTGTAAAGCAGCTTGCTGGTGGCGGCAATTGCAAAGCCGAAATATCGTCATCTCGACATTTATACGCTTCATGAACAAGTTCCCAAATTTTTTGAAGCAAACGCAGAAGATCGTTTACACAGGCTTCAGAGTGATAAAAAGTAACTATATGTCTTGAGATCCCGTATAGATTTATGTATTCTTGGCATAACTGAATCTTTGGGGTAAGCCACTGGTTCTACCAGTGCGACTCGATGAGCTTTGAGCAATACGGCAGTAAAGTAACTCCCACGGTGGCTTGATGAAGCACATCCGTAGGAGGAATAGCATGTCACAACTGTATCAAAGCCTGTCTCATTCCAAGTGGGATTGTAAATATCATGTCGTGTTCGTACCCAAGTTTCGGCGTAAAACGATGTTCCATGAAATTCGGCAATATCTCGGTCCGGTGTTTCACGAGTTGGCTCGTCAAAAAGAATGCCGGATTGTGGAAGGGCACCTGCTGCCTGACCACGTCCACATGTGCATTGAGATTCCACCGAAGTATGCAGTGTCGTCCATCATCGGCTTTTTGAAAGGCAAAAGTGCGATTGCGATTGCGCGACAGTTTAAGGGCAAACAGCGCAATTTCAACGGTGAGAATTTCTGGGCACGAGGCTATGCGGTTTCGACGGTTGGCTTTGAGCTAGAAACCGTACGTCGCTACATCCGCGAGCAAGAAGCGGCTGACCACAGCGGTCAGTTCTAGCCCGAAGAGACACCCCTTCGCAAGGACATCCGCCCTTGGGGCGGTCACACTCATCAAGCCACCAGCTTTGCTGGGGGTGTCTGACTCATTTGGAGTATCTGATAAAGCTTCTAAAGATCCAGGACAACCAAAACTCCCAAAATAATCCTCAAAAAGCGTTGAAATTGCTAGCCTTATCCCTTTGGTATACTCTTTGCTTAGATCCAAATCACCTAATACTAGCTGTTTAGATATTTCGCGAAGTAAAGTACGAGGAGCAGTATACCCAAGCACTTTAGCAGCGCTTCTTCTGAGAATGTGGGATTTGTGGTTTAGCAAACGTACTAAAATAGATGTAGTGTCCAGTTCGTCAGGCTCATCACAACATAATTCGACGCCAATTCGTTTAAAAGCATCAAGAATAACCTGACCCACACTTCCGATTTCCAGAGGATATTCCTTGTCAACTTCTAATAAATTAGTAATAAAATTCTCCAGTTCCTTTTCATTTATAAGTATCGAAGCCAACCATTCTTCATCTTTTGACAATTCTGCAATTAGCTTAGCAGCTTGTACTCTAACAAGCATACTTAGATCGACTATTCCTTGCTCGATAGTCTTGTTTATCCAATTCTCTTCAGAAGAGAAGGAACACTTAGAATTTTTCCCAATGGATGATAATACTAGCAGCTTTGAAGTCCTATCTAAACTATAGAAGATAGATGCAACTGCTTGAAGATGATTCAAATGGTTTGGTTGCCTAAGAAACCAGTAAAGTGACTCAAGACCTGCTTTAGTAGAAACCGCTTGAGATATTTCAGAACAAATATCGTCCGAAATTATCAATAATTTCTGTGACCAGTCACGCACTAAATATGCAATCAAGAAATCTCTTTCACGCCCATAGTAGAAATCTAATGATGGTAGTTTTTGGCTGCTAAAAACCTTTGCCAGAAGCGCTGATTCAAACAAACCTTTAGGCAGATCTTGTGTAACTGATATTCTCCATTTTTCCCTTGCTTTCATTTGGTTTATGGGAGCACCTCCTATAAACATCTCATCTGCCAAATCAATTAATAGCGTCATTACAGTATCTTGATTTAGCTCTCGTACTCGCTCGGCTTTAGATCGAATCATCCGCTCTATTAACTCAGGTTCGTCTAGTACTATTGGTAAGCTTTTATTACTAAAGATCTGCATGCCAATTCGCAACATAAGTGGATTCGAAGCATTCTGATGCAACGGTGGGATTTGTACGTTATAAACATCAGAATATACTTTATAAGCTCTATTTACTTCGTTATCGTTATACTTTTGAATTTCAACTATGCTACAAGTTTTACTTATTTTTCCAGGGGCGATTTCAAAAAGCGGAATAGCTTCCTTATGGATGGAAGTAGCTTCTGCAATGTAAGAGGGATTACCTGAGCCATCAAGTAGTAAACAATTTGCAGCGACATTAGTAAAACTTACGACGATTTGAATCTCATCGCATGCAAGTCTTTCACTACCTTCATCAATAGCACAAACTAACTCTTGGCTAGCTTCATTCCAACCGTCGATAAAAATGATGAGTTTTTGTCCAACTCGTCTAAGAATTCGAGTTAGCTTATTCACGACTTGATGTGAACCACTATTATCATGAATAATCCATTCGAAATCCTCCTGAATTGCCTCTAATAAACCTTTTTCTAATCCAATGGCTGGATAGAATAAACAAGGTGTTTTGTTTTCAAGCTTTTCTTCCACAGTATGACAAACAAAATTTGTCTTTCCAACCTGTGGTTCACCAGCCAAAATTACAACTCTTCGTTTTTCGTCGTCCAAACGTTTCCTTAACTCCTGCTTAGCTTCATCGCGATCAATGTAAAGTTTAGGGATATACTTATACCCGCTGTATGGATCTTCGTTACGTAAACGACGCATCCGGTACAAGGCTTGAGTACGGCAAAATTCAATTAAATTGTCCGGTGATAGCGAGATAAAGGTTTCTAGTGCTTCGGCACGCCGAGTTATATCGTCAGCAGTAACACGAAAACCATTTTGGGCATAAGAATGCTCAGTAGGAACTCGGATACCATTAATAAGTTCGCCTGAAATACTGTCGTAGATTTTAGTTTCACTACCATTAGTTAGCACTACAAAAGGTGCAATCCCTCCGTCACACAATAGGCGTGCGTAGGAAACCCCTTGTTTTTTAGCATTCTCATCTAAAGGTTCATTTGGAGCTTTAACCTCAACAATCAGAAGATTTCTACCGTCTATACAACTCCGCACCAGAACATCTGCTCTCGGTCGAAATACAGATGAATGTACTGATTTTTCTGAACCTACTCGAAATATTCCTCTCCCTAAACGAATCTCAAAGGAATATTCAACAGAGATATTTTCCGCAGTGAAGCCGTGATCCGCCAACCAGGTTGCTACAACCCTTGTTCGGATATCTTCCTCAGACAATAATGCTGGCTGATTATGGGAGCGCATATTTGGCTAAAGGCTTTAAGTAGCATTTATGACTTCAATTATATTTCTTCAGCCATTTAGCTAAATGTCCCACTCCTCGGCTTGTTGGTACACCTTCTGATGTAAACGCCCAAAAGTCTTGCTTATGCTGGTAGCCATAGCTAATATGGATTCGGTCGATCGCTTCCATAGTAGTACAGCGAATCAAATGGCAATTGCTGCTCTAGAATCTACTCCACAAGGCGATCGCTCTCCAACCCCACAATCAGAAAATCACAGGCAGCACCGAGGCGATCGCACCCCAGTTAACCCCGTTAACTAATCCATTTCTCAATACCTTTTCTCGTAGGCACTCCTCCGTCTGTGAATGTCCAAATATTTTGCCTTTGTTGAGGAGAGTAACTGATGTGGATGGGTCGAGCGCTCCCATAGTAGTACAGCGAGTCAAAGGGCAATTGCTTCTCTAGAATCCACTCCACGAGGCGATCGCTCTCCAACCCCACGATCCGAAAATCACAGGCAGCACCGAGGCGATCGCAGTAATACCTGCCATTCCGGTTCTTCTCATGCACCATATGCTGATCCCGACTTGGATCAACCCGCCCATTCTTAATCCCCGTCTCTGGGTCTTTCTGAGCCAGAAACCGCTTCAAATCCTTTGAACAGAACCCATAGGTCAACTGAAACCGCTCCCTGCCAAAGTGGTCAATGATTGGATCGAGGATGTGCTGGCACAACGCTTCCAAAGCCGGAATTGTCTCCTCCAAATTTTCAGGGTAGGGATTGATGCGATCGGCATACTTCTGATACGTCTGGGTGCACGTGCAAAAATCCGCTAAAGATAAGTATCGCCCAACTTGCAGAAGATGCGGTTCCATAACCCACTTGGGTAACTACCAGGTGCGAAAACACCCTATAGGCAGAGCCTCAAACGCAACTGCCTTTAACTAAGGTACTAACAGCTTAAATCTTAAATCTGGTTATGGGGTCACGATATCAGATGTACAAGTTTTGTTTGTTAAATAAAACGTACATCTCGGGTAAAAAGCTATGAAAATGACGTTTTTGTATGCTAAAAATTACGTACAGAAAAGTTAACTACTTTGTATGATGTATTTCTCAGGACAATCTGCCTCTCTAACAACTATAGGAAATGCAGTATGACGGTTCCCTTATCAGGTTCTCTGCCCCCAGTTCTACCCAAGGATTTTCCGCAAGGTGTTTCTGGACCGAGATATGCGATCGGTGATCGCGTCCGCTTCGTCCCTATACCTGCCGAAGATTACGGCATCATCACGGGTCTACAGTTTGCCCCTGCCGAACATCTTCGGAACTGGGCATGGCGCTATGTGGTCTGGTTAGACGACCAATCCCCCAGTCGTAAATGGACTAGCTCAGATCTTGCCTGGGAGGATGACCTGCAACTTCTGGCTCCGGCTCCTGTTGACGTCTTGACCCAGGAGCAAACCGCATGACACCGCAGGAGTTAGGACACCGCGAACTCAAGCTGCTGCAACTCTACCGGGATTGTCAGTTCGGCATGACGCCCCAAGCCTTTTATGCCCGCTGGAACGTCACACATGCTCAAATTGCCCAAATCTGTGGGGTGAGTGAACCGACCGTGGACCGCTGGTTCTCTCAGGGCAAGCATCGACGCACGGCTGAACCTCGTCACTGCCGCCGACTGGCAGAGGTGAACTTTCTCTGGGAGCAGTATGATCGCATTCCCCTGCGGCTCTGGCTCCAAATCTGCCCACGCCGTCTCAATGGTCAAGTCCCCTCACCGTGATAGGAACCATTTCCCTTGTTGCTTGGGGTTGCTTTATGGTGATGAAACCTTGAACTCACCAATGGCTTTGTGATTGAAATCTCCCTCGAAAAACGTTGTCTCCACATCGACCCCATCACGGGCGCGATCGCTCAAGCTGCTTACAGCCGTGCCGCGATGAAGCCGGAACTGATGGAACGCTTGGAACAGCTATCAGCGCCCTACGGCGCGTTACCATCCTGGTCGGTCCATCCCAATACGATTCGAGCTTTGGTCCGTCGCTATTCCGAGCAGGCAGCCTTCTACCCACTCGAAGAAATTGCTCAATGGATTAATTACCAGCGCTACGGGTTGTTCCTGCTCGCCGGCTACCAGCCGCTCTTTTACCAGTGTACGGAGAATAAAGGGATCAATCCGAATAAGAGTGCGACGGCGGCGATCGGGGAAGCTTGTCTGGGATTGACGATGCAGTATCTCTACCAAGGGCGACTGTTAGCCAGACCTGTAGCGGATTACCCCGATGCCGTTTGTGCGGACCCCACCAGCAACACTATTTACTTAGGCGAAGCAAAAGCGACGGCGGCGCGGACCGTGGATGATGTCAAACGGGTAGTGGATGGGGAACTGCCTCGCTTCATTCCCTTTGTCGTGGCAGCCAACTCGTTGGATACAACGCAAACAAAAGTGCTGGGACTGTTGGTAGGTACTACTGTCATCACCAGTACCCAGTTTCATTGTGCGATTACCGAGGTGCGAGTCTAAGTCCTATGGTGCAAACCTGCTCTGATCGTGAATTTAATCTGCAAGGGGTTATCCGCATCCTAACTGAAAGCCGGAATGCCAGCAGTACCAGCAATCTGGTCTTGCAACTGGCGTTGACGGAATTGGTCAAACAGGTGATGCGAGAAATAGCGCAGGACACAGAGGGCGACGATCTGCGGGGGGATTTACTGCGGAAAGCGATTCAAATCACAGCACAACTGGTAGGAGAGCGAGCGGAAGTGTCAAACCTCTCAACTACGTTGTCTCCCTATTTTGAGCGGATCTATAAATCGCAGCGCGGGGTTGCCAAAGAAATGACGGCACTGGGCAGGTACTTGCGGGAGGCACGACAGGGGGAAGTGCTGCGGCTTCCTAGAGTAGTGACTGATGCCCCGGTTCCCTTTCGCGTGATGGAGTTGGGGGTAAGGGGCAATCCAGAGGGTCTGATTGCCCAACCTCTGGGTGCTTGTCGGTTGAACCTGGACCGCGTGCAACAGGAATATCAGGTGCGTGGGATTGGGTATCCCAAGGAAGTTGAAATCGAAGGGATTACCTTCGTGATTGATACCGATGGCAGCATCATCGTTTTTCTGGAAGGGTTTCCCATGTCGGTGATTGAGCAGGCAGGGGTAGCATTAGAGCAACTTGTCCATGCTTTGTATGTGCCCTTGGCAGTGTAACGGTAGAACCTTAACTAGGGTAATCAATCGTTAGGCTGAAGAAGATTTCAGTCCCGTAAACCGGGAAAATGTGCCATGATGCATTTTGCTCAAATTTTGGACAAACATTAGCTTCCGCTTTCAGTCCCGTAGACCGGGAAATGTACCATGATGCTCTGGCATATGAAAATGTGGACTGTTATTAAACTCTAAATACCACTTCTGATAAAGCTAATCCTATGAATTGAACTGAGTCCTTAAAACATACAGTGTAGGATCTAATTAGTATCAGGAGAAACCCGCAATGCAGTGGATTTTAAGAATTTCAACTGTTTTGTCAGACCTTCTGGGAAATTGACCTTGCTTTGGTTTGCCAAAAACTTCTAGATTGTGGCACTTCAGACCTGATACAAATTTGTTGTGCCCTCTAGGAAAGTTTGCCCCATTCCCATTGCCGTCTTGCGTCCTACCCCTGAGAAGAAGGCAAAGTGGGCTAGGATGTTCGCAATTCTGGCTTGCTCCGGATCGGGAAAGTGGTACTTAACCCATCCAACAGCACCCAACTCATCGATGTTACCGAGTCTTAAATGTTGGGATTTGATCTCAAAGTCATAAATTACGCCATTCCACTGGATTTTAGAAAACCTCAGTCCTGGGGGAGCAAAGCTATCCCAACGGCGTTGTAAACTCCCAAACACAGCATCAGGAAGTGGAATGGGTTGGGTGTGTTGTCCTTGATTAAATTTGAAATTAGTTGGCGTCAGGAATCTGAGCATTAGGGTTTTTGAGTGTGAAGGTACTTGGGCAAGCTGAGCATAGTCGGAAGAGCGGATGAGCGGATCTGTTCCTGCCAGCAGATTGATATTTTTGATCACAAAAGGGAACTCAGCAAGAACTACGGTACTCCCCCATAGCTCTAAGCCTTGCAACAGGGGTGCAAGGAGATCTCCTTGCAACAGTCCAATTCGGAAATAAAACTCCTCTCCTTCTAGGATGGGTCTGCCGAGATGTTTGCTTACCAATCCTGAAAGACTGATAGGTGACACCTGACTATTATGAATAGCTTGAGCAAGTTCTGGTTGACTGAGATGGAACCATTCCATAACTTGGGCATGAATCGCTCGACCACAGGTGGAGAACAGGTTTCTACTGTTCGCAGCCCCTAAGTGAATGACCAGAGTTTGTAATGCGGTGGATTTAAGACGCGGCAGTGAGAGCATTGGCTCCATAAGCAACTCCTCGTGGCAAACAAATTTGCCTGGGCAAATGCTTCAACCAGGACCATTCTGGTAGTTTTGACCAAGCAGCTTGTTTGGCAATTTTCCAGTAAGCGCCTGCCAGTTTTGCCTGGCTGACTAAACTAGCCGGTGGCATGACAATCCGGTTATAGAGCAACAACTGGGTTGATTGTGGCAGATCAATGGGGTTGAGAGGATGGGTGGAAATATACTCACCCGAAGTCGGTTGAATTCCATCTTTACGGATGGGAATCGTCTCGACGCGAATTTTGGCTGCCCATTTACCTAATCGTATCCAGCGAGGAATAAGGGTTTTGGCAGGAGCCACAATGTAGGTGATGTACTCACTCCCGACTGCCAGTTCTTTTGCCCGTCCATAGCTGATGGGATAGTTGCGATCGCCTCCCGCTCCTCCAGATCGCCTTACCTTCTGATGGTAGAAGGCTTGAGAGACGTTGAAGGTTGTGACCTGATACGACCACTTGAGTGGCATCGCCGGAAATACGTAAATTCCCTGCTCATTCAAATGCAGCAGATTTTGCTCGTTGTCAGCGTCCAGATAGCCAGGACGTTGGGCGTTTTCCCCCTCTAATCGATAGGGCTTGGGAATACAGCTGCCCCCAAATAGAGCATAGCTGAGCGCCCAGTTATGCAGGTATTTCTCCGTCTCATAGAGAGTTCCCATCTCTCGTGAGGCAAAGAATACATTGTCATGGAGTATCAGATGGCAAAGGTAAAGAACCATTTGAATGCTCCTCAAATAGAGAATCCTTGCTCTGCTTGGCTTCTTTCTTCTTTTTTCTTTTTAGGAAAAAGCGCACCATAGCTTTCAGAGTAGGTTTGGGTTTGCCGACAGAGTCTGTTCATAATGGTTCGTAATTTCACCTCGTCTTGATAAATATCTATGACTTCCTCCAGCAGTTGCTCCACTTCAGATCCAAAAATTGATCGCCTGCTGCGAACAGGTTCCTGCTCGAAACAATTCCTTGCCACTTTTGCGGCCTCCTGCCGCAGTTCCCCGATTGGTACGTAAGCCTCACCTTTCGAACTCAAGGCGTCATAGAGTGCCTGCGTGAAGTGCAGGTTGCTAAAAATCTCGCCATCACAGAAGACAGTGCCAACGATGTAATTGGTCATTACACCAGTTCGGGATTCTTGTCCTCCATAGCGACGGGTGCGGATCAGGTTACCCAACACGTAGATGAATCCTTCAAATGTCGGATCACGCAGTGTTTCGACACTGGGAAATGCCACTTCCGGCAGGATATGATCCAATTCGTTAATTGAACTTCGCATTTCTCCCTTGTCGCTCATGGTGCCATTTTCAGATGGGGCATTGAAGGTGAAACTGCGATGGGAGAGTTCATAGGGACTGAGGGAGAACGCCGAGTCGGAGTAGACCTTTGAGCGTTCTGCCCCTTTGTCACCGATAGCAAATCCGTAAATGATGCAATCTGGACACTTCTTGCACGATTTTTGACTGTTATATTCGCAAAAGCCATCTTCACCTTCCACAGCACTGGTTAATTCCAACGATCGCAACAGTTGCCGTCCAGCTAATCGTTCGGGTGTCACCTGCTTACGCTTAAACATGACCAACCGACTGATTGATTGCTTAGATTTCTCATCAAAGTTCAAGCCTGCTTGAGTGCGAGTCGTATTGAGGACATCATCAGTTTGAAACACCGGAAAGGACTGGCTGTAACGCACTAAGAGAAAGTGAACGTACTTTCCCGATGCCAGTCGAGGAAAAGCTGTGTGAAATTGGGGTTTCAGTTCTTCTAATACACTCATACTTGTCCCCCTTCACTATCCTGCTCCTCTGTTTTGGATTTCTCCTGAATTGCTAACAGACGATAGGCAAACTCAGCACCAGACTTAATTCGGTGACGGTGTTCCTGCAAAAGGGCACGATCGCCTTTGTACTGCCCTAGAAATAGATCGTTAATGCATGTGATAACGAATTGGCGAATTGCTTGAATTTCATTCGTGGCACGAACCTCAATCGATAACGACTTATCCATGATGAGAGGGCGCTTGAATGGCTCCTGCCGTCGCAAAGCATCATGCAACCGCCCCGATGTTTGTAAAACCAGGGTTTCGATCGGCACATTACCGGGGGTTGAAAGAATATCTTCCAAAACCTTTGACAGGGGAAGCACAATCGCATGGGTCGATTTTGCGACATGGACTCGGTAGAAGGTGCGATATTCCTGAACCAATCTCTGCGTCAGTTCGAGTTGCTGTTCCATAACCGAATCTCCTGTTGCCCAAGTCTGAGCAAAATGCCAGTATTGTTGAACCTTCTCATTTGAAGGGCTTTGAAAACGGGAGTGGGCAAAACTAAAAATGGCTAAAATGTCAGTCATGATCGCTCGCACTGTGCTGGGAAACAATTGCCAGCGAGGCTCAGGGGGATTTGCCCGACAATCGAGGTGAATACTGTAAGCAATCAGTAAACGATCGAGCCAATCATTCAGGTGTTTGACTCGTCCCTGTACCACTTCTTCCAGATGCATACAGGTTGGAAAACCTAATAGAGTCCAGAAGGATGCAGGTCCGTCTATCTGTACGGTTGTCGAAACCTCATTGCCTCTGTTGTAGAGCGGTACTGAACTGGCGGTAGCTACAACCTGGATGCCCAGCATCATGGGGAGTACGAGTGCCAGAAGCGCAGGCTCAACCCAAGCATCCGTCGTGGTTTTACGCCTTGTGACGGTGTACGTAATCGCTAGAAAGGGTAAATCATCCTTTTCTTCCACATTGGGGTCGGGAGCAGTTATAGACCAAGGGTAAAAGCGCAGTGCATTTGAATCCATTCCATGTTCTTGCCAGAATTGACAAATCTTCCACAAATTGACCCGCTTGAATTGGTTAACCAGAATGCGGAGAGCTTTTGTGATCTGGGGCCAGTGAGCAAAGGCAGGAAAAAGATACAGGAAAACAGGTTGCTGCTCTTCTAGCTTACCTGCGGGAATTGACCAGCATGCCTGCCGCAGAAGCATTTCTAGAGACCAGAGTTTAGAAATTCCCCGCTTCAGTTGCCGCCCGCCTAACGGATTTTTGTTGCTATACTGTTGGGGCTTAAACAAGACCACGGAATCCATTTGGTCTTCGGAGGGAAATTCACCGGAACTGAGGGAGCAGATGGGTTGTCTGGCAGCTTTCGCTTTTGCTGCCGTATAAGTTTCCAGTTCCTGCTGAAAGGATGGCTCCGGGTTGTTCCACCCTGGCAACTCCAAGTATTGATCCAAGTAGCGATCAAACACCTCATGGCTTGGACTGATTTGGGTTGGAAAGAAGTTTCTTTCCTCCGCCCAAGTTGCTAACTGGTTCGCCATTCCCTGAAGTTTCTCCGTGATGGCTTTCAAGTCTAATTGAGGATTACAGGCAGCGTAATAGGCAGCAGCCCGATACCATCCCCAGTTCACTCCCGCTGAGGAAACTTGAGTTTGTTCTAGAGTAATTGCAGCTTGGATACCCAGTTGCCCCAGAACCCACGCAATAAAGTCAGGATTGGTTCCAAAAAACTGTTTTTGCAGAAAGATGATAAATTCGGCGATGCGATCGCTCCTCAAATCCGCGCCCTGAGCGAGTAACTTTTGTTCTCTTTCGCTGAGGTTCAGTTTTTCTAAGCGTTTAGGCGTTACGGGATCGATTTCATTTTTAATGGTCGCCTTGATAACTCTGGGTAAACTCTGAATTAACTGAAATGGGGAAAGGAGTTCCAGGATTTGCGGTGCTGCTTTTAGCCCCTTTCCATCCCGTTTGAACCCGGCTTCCCCTTCAAGCATTTTTGTGGATAGGGTATTGCGAATCTTTTCCCATACAAACTTCCGAATCTCTAAGTGGTCGGGCAACTCTCTTCCAAATGGAGCTAGGTAAACGACACCTTCAACAAAGAACAGAACTGGGTGCCAGTTTAGTGCCTCAGCAAAGTGCAGTACAGCGTTGTGGATGCTACTGGTTAGCAGCCCGGTGAAGTTGCGGAGACGGTGATAAGTTAAAGTGCGATCAATGTCTAATTCCCTCAATAGTGATTGCAAATGAGCACCTATTGGATGGGTGACAATGTCTGCAGGACCGGAAAGTTGAGCCGCGAGCGTACCAAACGAGAGTAATTGGTGTATGGGACGGTTCAGGCGATGGACTGGAATTAGCTCAGTAGCGTTTCCGGTTGGGATTGTATTTGCTTGAGTATCGTGATCAGCGATTTGAGCAAGATAACTAATCTTCGGTAGATGCTCATACCACCCTACCCAAAAGCCATCAAAGTTAAATGTTGCTCCCAAGTCAAGGGCTGACGTTGGCAGTAAAACCGCTGCTGACTTATGGCAGTGGTTTTTGCAACATTGGAACGTAAAACCCAAACAGAGCAAACGTTTTTCGTCGTTAGATAATGCAAGCTCTGAGTTTAGGAGCGGGACCAACTCCCACGTAATCAGCAGGCTGTTTAGCAGGTAAACCAACAGGTTGTGCTTAGCCGCATTGCCGCCATAACTTAGCTGTTTCACCCGACTCAAGTCATTTAGGTGTGGGAACCAATTATCTTCTATCCGATCAGCGGCAGGGATCATTCCAAATGCCTGTTCTATAGCAGGTAATACTACCTCGATATAGGTCAGGAGCACCGAATCAAGATCAAGTGGCAGGATTGGCGACAGGAGAGTTCGGAGAAGAGTTTCCATAGTAAACCTGTTTGACTTTGAAGTGTTGATACTCTCCAAACGCTGTGGAAAAGCCTTGAGAAAGCTTAAAGAAGTCATATACTGCTTCTTCTGGATGGTTTAAAAAACCTCTTATGGAGACTTACGCAAAAAAATGATTTAACAAGCCGATCAGGGGAAATTCATTTTATCTGATTAATACTAGAACAATTTTCACAAACAGTAAAGTGGTTGAATACATATTAAAAGGCAAATGCTATTTCTACACACACTAAACCAGGAAAAAGCTATTAGAATTAACCCGTGTGACTACTGCCAGAGGGAGCTTACAGCTTATTTTCTTCTATTAGCTTGTCGATCAACAGCATGCAAAATGATGGAAACTGTAATCAATTGTGTCAACCCAAGGAGCGGCTCATGTTGACATGAATTTGATGGCATGCTAATTTTTGCTGGTCCAACTCAATCAATTCCTTCAATTAATCAAGACTCTTTCAGTTGGGACTAAAGGAAATGTATTGAACATTAATTTTCTGACGTTAGTAAAGTTTTCCTGATTTAAGCCAATGATCATGCGAGAAGTGTGAGAATTTGCCTTCTTCAAGACTTACTGGTAAAGGTTGAATAGAAGATGGATAGTTTAGTGGCGATCAACCGAAAAACTATAACCTCTAATGCGGTAACTCCTCTAAGTACCCCAAAGCGGAGTAGGCTTTATCATTTAGCGCCGATCGCGATCAACACTCCATACGTTGAAGGTTTAATCAGTTACATCTGCCGCCTTGCAGAAGCACATTGCGTTTCGCCAGGAATTTTACTTAGCAAAGAAATTCTGCCAGCCTTCAGAGAAAGCTACTCCCTTAGTTTTAGAGGAGCCTATGCTTTACAAATGGATAAGGATGGTGTTTCAGTGTCTTCCGTAACCAAGCCTATCTACAGGAAGAATCCCAATGAATATGGGTTACTGGCTTGGCAGTATCTGGAGGGGCTCAAATTGCTGACGTTGAGAATGGATTTGGAAACACTTGTCATCTCTCCCACTGCAAATGAAATACTGACGAAGACAACGGGACAGGAGTTAGGGCGAGACTTGCGAGCTTGGTGTCCAGAATGTTTTCAAGATTGGGTTACTAACGGACTTCCCACTTACGAACCTCTTCTCTGGTCAATTGCCATTGTGACTATTTGTCCTATTCATTATCAGCCGCTGCAATCTTACTGCCCCCATTGTCAGAAAGCCCAGCGCCCCCTTACTTCCAGGACGTATGTATCTCTATGTTCCCAATGCTTTGGCTGGTTAGGTATTCGTGTACTTGGTAGCGAACTTGAAAGTGCAGGGAGACTGGACCAACAGTTTGAGATAGCAGAACAGATCGTGAAAGTATTGAGTTTGCAGGGACGGCAGCAATGTTAACTGAAATTGAGTTTGAAGCATGGTGCCGAGATTGTAATCTAGCAGAAGAAACTATCAAACAAATTCAAGCAATTCGTACTTCTCCTCCTTCTCGCCTAGTCGATGGTGGCAAGAAAAGTGTTTCTGGTCGTTATCCAAGTCAGAAGATGGGGCACACTATCCAGTTTGAATCCCATCGGAACGAACTTGCTCAAATTTATAGGTATGAGTTCGATGATGAGGTTTTGGAGTATTGGGATCAACCTCATGCTATTTACTTAGATTACTTGAGTAAGTCAGGACGGCGGAACTATCACTCACATACACCCGACTTCTTTGTCATTAGAAGAAATGGTGCAGGTTGGGAGGAGTGCAAAACTGAAAAGGAGTTACTGAGCCTGGCTGAAAGTAGCCCCAACCGTTGGAAACGAGAAGATGAAGGTAAATGGCATTGCCCTCCGGGTGAAGAATATGCTCAAAAGTTTGGGCTTTATTATGCAGTACGCTCTTCTGCTGAAATTAACTCGGTATTTGTTCGTAATTTCGAGTGGCTTGAGGATTATTTTTTCCCTGATGAGCCTTTGAAAGCTGATGAGGAAATAACTCTCACTATTCAAAATCTCGTTCAGGCTAATCCAGGCATTACTCTCGCTGAGATTCGCCAACAAGTGCAACAAGCTAATGCTGATGGTTTACACATCTTAATTGCAACGGGAAAAGTTTTTGTTGATTTAGAAACTTATCTCTTGCCTCAACCAGAAGGAGTTAAAGTTTTTCTTTGTGAACAGACTTATACAGCATATAAGCTCGTAACGACAATTGAACCATGCCCAGCCTTTGACATTGAATGGACCACAATTGAGATTGGCACATCTTTACTTTGGGATGGAGAAACTTGGACCATCGTTAATACTGGCAACCAGTTTGTTAGTCTAATCAATATTGAAAACAAGTTCACAGATCTACCAAATAATGTCTTTCAAACTCTGGTTCAAGAAGGCAGAATTAGTGGATTACCAGAAACACCAGTAAAAGAGGCTTATCTAGAAGTTGAAGAAATTTGGCGAAGGGCAAGTAAGAAAGTTCAAGATGAAGCGCTGCATCGCTACAAAATCATTGAACCTGTATTAAATGGGGAGAAATCTAGTAGCACTCTTACTCGTAATGAACAGAGATGGCTATCACAATACCTGAAAGCTGAAAAGGTTAAAGGTAACGGATTTATCGGACTTCTTCCAAATTACAGCAATAGGGGTTGGCGGCGTGATGGAATCCCTCTAGAAGTTCGGGAATTTATGGAGAGGCATATTGAAGAGAATTACCTTACTGTTGTACAAAAATCAATCCGCCACGTCTATGGCTCATTCAGAAGTTTGTGTGAGAGTAAGGGTTATGTTCCACCGAGCTTAGAGAAGTATCGCCAAGTGGTGAGGTCATATTCTATTCATGAGCAAACTGAAAAGCGGATGGGTGAAAGGGCTGCTTATAAGGAGGAGGACGAGATTTGGTATTTGCATCGAGAGGAAACACCTCCACATGGCGATCGCTCCTTTCAATGTTGCCATATTGATCATACAGAAGTTCCTGTTGAGTTGTTGAGCGAAATAATGCTATGGCTTGGACTTGACCCAAGTACGCTGAAGGAAAGGCTTAATATGGGTAAGGCATGGGTAACAACCTTGATAGATGCCTACGACCGCAGGATTCTTGCTGTCCATATGAGCTTCGATAAGCCGAGCTACCGCTCAATTATGAAGGTTTTGAGAATTTGTGTAAGAAGACATAAACGACTGCCCAAAATTATTGTTGTAGATGGGGGGCCAGACTTCAAAAGTAGTTATTTCGAGATTCTTCTAGCTTGGTTCAGAATTACCAAGAAACAGAGACCTAAAACTAAATCTCGTAATGGCACGGTAATAGAAGGCTTTTTTGGTGTTGCTGACAAGGAGTTTTGGCACCAGTTAATGGGTAACACCAAAATTATGAAATGTGTCCGACAAGTTACTCAAAAAGTAAATCCAAAAAATCATGCAGTTTGGACGCTTTTGAGATTGTATGCATATTTCTGTGAATATTGTTATTCAGTCTATAATGACTCGCCTCACCCAGCATTAAGGATGACTCCTAATGAAGCATTTGCAATTGGATTAACACGGAGTGGTCTAAGAGAACACACGTACATTCAGCATGAGGAGTTCAACCTGCTTAGCCTACCTGCTCCCAAAGAACAGGATGGTACTAGAAAAGCCACTAAAAAGGGCATAAAAGTGCATTACATATGGTATTGGCATGAATCCTTCAATAAGATTCGAAACACTCGTGAGGATCGAGTAAATGTTAAGTATGATCCGTTCGACTTTAGCGTAGTCTACGCTTACGTTAAAGGTGAATGGGTGAAGTGTCATTGTAAGCAGAAGTGGGAGCTTGAATGGTTAAAAGGGCGATCAGAAAAGGAGTGGATGATTGCTACCGAAGAGCTTAAAAAGCTCAATGAACTTGAAAGGAAATCATCTAACACAATTACGGGTCGGCAATTAGCCGATTTTTTCAGACGAGTTGAGATGGCGGAGGCAGCGCTTTCAACTAGTTGGCGAGATGCAAAGACCAAGGTGGCAATTCAGCATTGGCGAGATGTAGAACAGCAATTTATTGACACCTTAGTTGAAGGGAAATCGAGCGAGCCCGAAACTGAACATTTGGTCAAGCTCCTGAATCTATCAATTAATGCCAGTAATGCTAAATCAGATGAAGAACTAGATTCTCAGGGGACCTTAGATAAGAGCTTGGACGACCGCTCTGACATTGATTTTGATGATGACAGTATAGATATCAATTCTGATGATGATGTTAACCAGGATAAAGCTAATAGTAATGTTCGTAAACGATTTGTATCATTCGAGATAGCCTAATGACACCCGAGGACACTTTTCCACATGAACTGCTAGAGCAATCTTCAGAAAACCGATTAAACTACTTTAAGAATACTAACGGGGCAATCCTGCACCGAAAGCTTAAGAAAGCTGCTGACCGACTTTATCGTCTCATTCTTAAACCTGCTGGTGCTACATTCACCCTAGTCATGGGACCCTCAGGTGTTGGTAAAACTACTTTATTAGATCTAATTCAAAGAAAAATCATTGAAAGCAGTTTGCCTCAAATGGAAAAGGATCCTGGTTGGTATCCCATTATCTGTATGGAGGCACCCGCTAGAAAAGGTGGACTCAAATGGAGAGGTTTCTACAAAGAGTTTCTTATTGCAGCTGATGAACCATGTGTTGATCAAAAGATTATATTTAACGAAGATGGAGTTCGACGTGGCGATGACGGCAAAGTTCTAATCTCTTCTCGAGCAACAGAAGATTCATTACGCCTTGCGGCAAAGAAAGTTTGTCAACATCGCAAACCCTACACGATCGCGATCGACGAGTTTGAACATTTTGGTATTTCGGCAAATGAAGAAGACATTAAGGAACACATGCACGTTGCCAAGTCGTTTGTTAACCAAACCAAAGTGCCTTGGACTGTATTTGGAACCTATGAATTACTCGATTTCATTGAGTTAAATGATCAATTAAGCCGTCGTGATAGAATCGTACATCTTGAGCGCTACCGCTTCGAAATTGATGAAGATGTAGAAGAGTTCACTAATCTCGTGCAGTACTTGCTGCAGCGAATGCCTCTCAGAAGAACGCCTAAACTCACACGTAAATTGTTGGAGTTTAGCTATGAGGGGTGTATCGGAAATTTTGGTACCCTTTTTGATTGGTTTACCGAAGCTTATGACTTTTGTCTCTCAGAAGATGCAGATACTTTGGCGTTCGCGCATCTTGAGGAAACAATTAGTTTGGAATCTGAACGTGAAAAAATGCTTGAAGAAGCAGAAAAAGGCGAAGTCAGGTTAACACGAAGCCCGAAAAAAAGAAAAGAATTCCGTAAAAAATTAGGAATTGTTAAAGACAAAAAACAGTCAACTGATCAACAATCTGCTGAGAAAAATCATTCGGAGAAGGAGAGCGCTTCTAACGAGAAAACTAAAGAGAACTCGTCTGAGCAACAAACTGATGATGATAGTAGTCAACAGAAAAGAAATTCTTCTGGCAAGGGAACTCAGAGAAAAACTAACTCGAGCCAGCAGAAGAAAAAGAATAAGCCCTTTCAGCGTAATCCCAAACGGGATGCTGTCAAGAAGGCTTCTGTTCAACCACTTCATGAGTAAAGCTGCTAGTTATCTTTTCTATCAAGATTTCAATTATGACGATTCAAACTTCGTCAAATATTCTTCTTACCCCAAAGAAGCCTCATTTTTATAGCCGTAGCCGTCTTTACTGCCTAACGGCAGAGCGTGTAGGAACACATCTTGTGGAAAGTATAACTAGCTACCTCATTCGCTTGGCACAAGAACATTCTCTACTACCTGGTGTCTTAATGGAAAGAGAAATTAGCCCAGTTATTAACAGAGCATACGGTGGGGGGCATCTAAACAGGATATATGAAGCCACTGCAGCCCTAAATGGCTCGGGAGTCATGGCGTCGGCTTTGGTTGATGCACTTGAGAAATTGACACAGCGTAAAAACTTACATCTTCTTACACTATTACCTTGGACAGAGCTACTTCCACATAGAAAACTACTTAACCGTCGCAAAGCATGGTGTTCAAAGTGCTATGAGGAGTGGAGGCAAACTGGGAAAAATATTATTGACCCCCTTCTTTGGACAATGGATGTTGTTAAAATTTGTCCAGATCACTACCAGTTATTAGATCAAGTTTGCCCTCACTGCCATCAAAAGAATTTACCATTAGCCTGGAAGTCTCGTCCTGGATACTGCTCTAAATGCATGCAGTGGCTCGGCTCTGCTGCAAGCGATCGTTGTGAATCGTTATCAGAACACGAGTTAAAGTGGTTGATCTGGGTAGCAACTACAGTTGAAGAATTAATTGCTGCTGCCCCTGATTTAGAAAGTATACCTGGAAGAGGGCAAATTTCTCGCTCTTTGAAGACATACGTAAATCTCACAACTCAGGGTAATGTTGCAGAGTTTGCCCGTCAAATAGGAATGCCTCGTAATACTACGTGGTTATGGCACGAGGGCAAAAATCAGCCTCATTTGGAAGCTTTACTAAAAGTATGTTACTGCCTTGATATTTCAATACTTGAGTTCTTATTAGAAGAACCTGCTAAAGATAATCGAGCAGTACGTCCACAAGTCCTAAACGCAGCAAATGCAAGGGCTGAAGCAAGAGAAATCAACTTGAATCAGCTAGAGCAAGAACTCAAAGCTTTGCTTCTAAAAAATGAATACCCACCACCGTCAATGGAAGAAGCCGCTAGACAACTGGGATATGACTGTCGAACAATCTTTAGACATTTTTCAGACCTATGTAATGCTATTTCTGATAGGTACTTAAGTTACAGGAGAGAGACCAAATTAAGAGTAATCGAGCAGTGTCGCAATGAAGTTAAACAAGCAGTTGCTGAGTTGTGTACTCAAGGTCTAACTCCATCGGAAGGACGTGTTGCAAAGCTAATGACTAGACCAGGTTACTTGCGCTATGAATCAGTGAGAACTGCTTTAAGGCAAGCGAGGCTTGAAGCAGGGCTATAATTCCTTGGCTGGAAAAAATCCTTATCAAGCTGGGGACACTTCACTGTCCTAGTGGTTGAGCCGTCCTACTGAACGAAGCAATCGCTCCATTCCCAGTACCTTTGTGCAAAGCTTTGTGGCTGTAATGTACTAGTGCTCTATACAGGCTATAAGGATCAGTTATGAGAAGGCTGCTAAGCTGTTTTAGCCGGCGCTTATGTGGAAATTTTAAGTGGAGTTAGCCTATGTTTCAGCTTTAGCAGATATTTCAGGGTTTTCTCTATTAATGCGGTACTCGATGTAGCGTTAATGCTTGTAACCGGAACTTTTAGACAATAAAAGCTTGTTAAGGGGTGAATGAAGCGCGATCGCTCCAACGGTAGAATCAGCCTTTGAGCGATCGCTTTGGACATTAATAGCTTGTCAAAACTGTCACTTAAAGATTGTTGTCCCAGTTGTTACTTCAAGTCTAACTTTGCCAGTTTGGCAGGGGGATGCCTGAATTACCACGTGGCAAAGAGATGACTTCTTATCAGTCATTCCAAGTTCTAACTTGAAGGCACTTTCATCCTTGGACGAATTGCTAGTGGCTATTTGATTTCGCTAATGACAATTGGTTTGGAGATGGAATATTGTGGCTAAGCGTTGCTCTCGGATGTTGAGAAGCCAAGATTTTGCCTAAGATTTGAACTAAGGCTGAATTTAGAGCATTCAGAGGGGATCGGTGATACCAAACTTGAGCGAGGCAACCATTCGTCACCACACGATCGCTCAATCCTTTGAGCGGGGACAGGCTTACTATCGCAGTGGTTCAGTCTATGCGTTAGTGCAACGAGGTGATGCCTTATCTGCCAGAGTCGAAGGAAGTGAGGCAGAACCTTATCGCATCAATATTTGCTTTGATCAAGGCGGGGTTACCCATGCGGTCTGTACCTGTCCCTACAACTATGAAGGATGGTGTAAGCACATCGTCGCGACCCTCTTAACCTGCTTGCATCAACCTGATCTTGTTGAGCAACGTCCCGCTTTAGCTGCAATGCTGGCTCCCTTGAACCGTGAGCAATTGCAAACGATCGTCCAGAATCTCGCTAATGAGGAGCCAGACTGGATCGATGCGATCGAAAATCAGATCACTCTACTGACTCTATCCACACCCGTAACGTCGCAGAAGGTGGCTCGTCGCACTGCTGTTGATCCAAAACCGCTTGAACGGCAGGTTGAACGCATTCTTGAGCGCTATTCAGAGCAATGGAACGATGAACCCGCCCTGGATGAAATTCGTCGGAACCTGATGCAAAAGGCTGATGGCTTTCTTGAGCAAGGTGATAGTGGTAATGCGCTGATCATTCTCCGTGCGATCGTTCGTGCCTACGTGAAGGACTGGATGAATTTAGATGGCTCCAGTGGCGAGAGTGGAGCCTTTTTTGAGGCACTGGATGCGGCGTTGACTGAGGCGATTTTGAGTGCTGAGTGGTCAGACAGGGATTACCAGCAATGGCAAAGAGATTTGCAGCAATGGCAAAAAGAAGTTGATGATTATGGCGTTGATGGTTTTGCGATGAGCCTTACTGCGTTAGAGCAAGGATGGGAGTATCCACCCCTCCAACGGGTTTTGCAAGGAGAAATTACTGAACGGGGTGCCTGGGAGGACGATGCCCCTGATTTTGCGGATGATCTTGCCCGTATCCGACTCAAGATTCTGGAACGACAGGGCAGACATCAGGAATTTCTTTACTTTGCGCAGGCAGAAGGGCAGACCGATCGCTATCTGCAAACGCTGGCAAAGCTGGGACGCACGCAAGAGGCAATCGCCGAGGCGCAACAGCAAATGAGTACGGCAGAACAAGCCTTGACATTGGCACAGACACTACGAGCGCAGGGCGAACTGGAGCAGGCACTCAGCATTGCAACCCAGGGTCTTGCGCTTCAGGGTAAGAGCAAGTATCAATTGGCTGTCTGGACGAGTGAATTGGCGGAGGGCATGGGTCGGCAGGAGACTGCCCTACAAGCCAGAGTCACCGCCTTCAAGACCGCTCCCTCCCTGTCAGATTACCTGAAAGCACGGGAATTGGCGGGTGCTCAGTGGCAATCCCTGCGACAAGCATTGCTGACCAACCTGCGGGATCTATCCGACACCCTCCATGCAGACGCAACGATCGCAATTTTGCTACATGAGGGATTGATTGATGCGGCGATTGCCATTGTCGATCAACTCAGCTCTTACCAGTCAGTCATCATTCATCCGGTTATGGATGCAGCGGTTGCTCATCGCCCTGAATGGGTAATTGAGAATGCTCGCCGCCGTGCCGAATCGATTATGAATGAGGGTAAAGCGCAGTATTACTATTACGCGGTTAACTGGCTACGTAAAGTTCAGGCTGCTTATCTTCAGTTAGGGCAACAACAAGAATGGCAACGATATCGCACAGAACTAATACGAACTCATACGCGTAAACGGAAGCTCGTTTCGATGCTGCAACAACGCGACCTGCTTTGAAGGATCTGGGGTGATCGAATGGTCATCGGAATATATGCCGACCAAATGATTAAGTCTCTCAACCGATCGAATCGCTAAACCCTCATAAATTTTATAATGCAGTATCTCGATTTTAAGTTGAGAGGACTGTGCAGTATGGCTCTAGTGGTAAGGCTTCAGCATGCCCTCGATCGCTATCATCTTGCCGATTGGTACCATTATCGACAAAAGTCACTAGAGAAAATAGCCATTGATTGGTTGGAAGCAACCTACATTCCATATGAAATCAGCGAGGGGTAAATGACCATGAAACTTGCGGGCACCTGGCATATCACTGAAATGGATCAGTGGGACGAAGATTACTTCAATATGGATGTACAGGCTTATCTTGAAATTGATCAAAAGGGATCGGGTGATTTTCAATTTGGTTTAGTCACAGGAGCCATTGATGGTGAAATTGTAAAAGACGGAACAGACGAGAAGCTTGAATTTACCTGGGAAGGGAGTGATGAAAATGATGAAGCCTTTGGCAGTGGTTGGTTGAAGTTAAAAGCTAAAAATACGTTAGAAGGGAAAATCAAATTCCATCAGGGAGATAGTTCTCTATTTTCAGCCAAACGGGCATAAAGCTGGACTGGAAGTTTTTGGGATAAAACTGTATGCCAAGACAGAGTCTAAAGAATGAAAAAAGCTCTGGTGATACTGATGGTCGCGCAATCACTACCATAGCCGATCGCCTCCTGAATGCATTAACGCAACAGGAAATGACGCAACTGGTGAATGCACTCTTTGAGGTATTGTCGTCTGCATTGCAAGAACAGGCGATCGCCCAACTTTCCCCAGACACGCAAAGAACCATCCAACAGATTCTCGCGACCGTTCCTACAGCTGAGTCAACGCAGGCAGCCAGCGCTCAAATTTCTCTAGCAAAACAGGCGCAAGTCTGGTCCGAACTCTGGCAAGAGTGGAATGACATTGTTAGAGAAGCCTCTGAAGAAGGTGGAAAATATATTGTTCAGGAAGCCCACTGGGAGCCACCGTATTTTGATGCAACGACCTTTATAGAAGATCTGGAAAGAGTTGCTGTGCAAATGCAACCGTTACTCCAAACGGCATTTGAGCATGAACTTCTACCCGATCGCGGGTTCATTACAGCCCTTTTAGCAGCGGAAGCAGCAATTTCCAGTGGGTTGGAAGATTGGATGGAAGTGACTGATGGGCTGTATTTAGAACACCATTTAACTAACTGCTTGTTGCAATGGGAATGGCTGACTGTCCAAGATCAGGAGTGGAATGCCTTTCAGTTTGCTCAACGCATCCGAGAATGTGAATTGGAATTTCAGGAAATAGAACTGGACAGTGATGCTCTTTTTAACTTCTTCACGCAATTGTCTGTAGCTGAGCAACAGTGCATTCTAGCGGGATTGACAGCAGATCGAGAAGCTTCCTTCTGGCAGCGAACATTGGGTGATACCCACTCCCATTGGCATCAGGTTTATCTCCATCTGATTGAGCGCTATGCACCCGATCGCTATCTGGGCAATTTACGGCAGACCATTCCACAACAATGGGAAAATGGCTTGCCCATCATCGAAGCATTGCTAGCGACACACGACTACTCAGAGAGCTTGACTGTCATTCAAGAAACACTCCATTCCCTATTGAAATCGACAAGAGGGAAGGAAAACTGGACACCCGAAGCCTCTCTGCTGGTAGCAACTTCAGGATTTTATTATGAAGGTGAGCAGACCAACGCCAGTAAACTTCTGCGCTACTATCAACAAACGGCACAGGCCTTAAACCAAACTGATCGAGCGAACGCATTGGAGATTCAACAAATTGCGATCGCGCAATGGTTCAACTGGTCTGCCATGTTTACAGCCTTTGCTGAAATTTCTGTCTCTGAATCGACTCGACAAGCCTTGGTTGTTTCATGGCGAGATTATGTCGATCGCAAAGTCAAACCGCAAACTTGGGGAGGCTATGGAAGCGCTGGAACCGCTGATAGTTGGTGGGTTCCCTGGTTGATTGATAGCGTCGCTGATGCCCAAAAAGGAGCAAATTGGTTTCAGCAACAAATCATTCAATGGCTGATCCATCTACCTCATGATCAGCAGCAGTTAGGTGAGAACTACGATGTGCTGCGGTTGTTAACCGCAGATTTAACCGAAATTCAGCACCAGGAAAAGCCACCATATCCCCAGTTCTACCGGGTTATCATTCGTCCTCAAGCATTTTCAACGGAGACTAAGCAATCACGGCAGGAGTATTTGGCACAATACGCGCCTGTTGAGCTATTGGATCAGGTGATGAACTACTGGAAGACACATCTACCGGATTTTGTGCCCAAACCAGAACTCGCCACCAAATCTGACTATACCAATCATGCTCAGTGGATGGTTGCGCTGAAAGAACTCTCCCCTAAGAACTACGAAACGCTTCTCGCTCAGTGGCAAGTCATGCATCAACGGCGTAGCAACCTGTGGAAAGCAATGAAACAAGCGGGGTTAGGCTGACATGAGTGAGTACCAGTATTATGAATTCCAGACGATCGATCGCCCGCTCACAGCCGACGAGCAGGACGAAATCCGCAAACTTTCTAGTCGAGTGAAACTCACCTCCACTCAGGCAATTTTTCTGTATAACTATGGCGACTTTCGGCACAAGCCTGAAATGGTGTTGGCTCAATACTTTGATGTCATGTTTTACATCGCCAATTGGGGAACCTGGCGACTGATGTTTCGGTTCCCAAAGGCGATCGTTGATCCCAAATGGTTCCAACCCTACGAACTTGAGGATACGATCACGCTTTCTACCACCCCCAAGCACGTTATTCTCGACATCCATATCACAGAAGAAGAAGGCATACGGGGCTGGGTTGAAGGAGAAGGTTGGCTATCTCGCTTGCTGCCACTCCGCGATGATTTGTTGCGTGGCGATCTAAGGCTGCTGTATCTCGTCTGGTTGCGATCGGCTCCTTATCTCGCTGGTCACACACTGGACGATGATCCAGTTGAACTTCCCATTCCGCTCAATTTGGGAACCCTGCCTAAGCCACTTCAAGCCTTCGTCGAACTGGTAGAACTTGACCCGGATTGGGTGGCTGCCGCAGCCCAGGCAAGTCCTCGTCAACCAGCGATCGCTCAACCACCGCTTGAAAACTGGCTGCCTGCGCTGTCCGACGACGAAAAGCAGTCATTTTTACTCAAACTGGTACGCCGAGAACCACACGTTGACCTGCAACTGATCAACCGCTTGAAGGAACTGGCAGGTAAAACTCAATCGTCTCTTCAGCCAATTCCAGGCCAGCGACGGCTTTCTGAGTTGCAAAAACTTGCCAGTAATCTGAGAAAAAAGCGTGAACAAAAAGAACAAAGTGCTGCGCGAAAAAAGCGCATCCAGGAGTTAGAAGCACTGGCAGCGCGGGAAGCCCAAACCTGGGAGAAAGTGCTGGAACTGATTGAGCTGAAACAGTCGAAACCTTACGATGAAGCCACTGCCCTTCTCAAAGACCTGCATGATTTGGCAGAATATCAAGGACGATCGCCTGAATTCATCCGACGCTTTGAACAACTCAAGTCAGACTACCAGAACCGTCCCGCTTTACTCACGCGCGTCAGAACAATTAAAATGTAATTGGGAACGATCAATGTTGCTCTCGGAAAACCTGCGATTCAAAAAGCTATCTGTTGCCAAAGAGTTCAGGTCGTGTAAATAGAAGCAGTGGAACTTCGCTGAGCCAAGGATAGACCTGCTGTACCTCGTCCTAATGCTGTTGGCTATGCCCATATAGGCTTCACTTATATTGAGGGTTTGAACTTTCGGCAGAGGGTTGCTCTAGATTTGGACTTTCGGCAAATGGATGGCTGAATCAAGTGGAAAACGGCTGCGATCGCTCAACGAGAGAATCAGCATTTCAGGTGCACTTTGGCAAAAAGATGCCTTAATCAGCGGCAAAGGCTTGGCTTAAGTCACACCATGTGTAGAACTGCATGATCCCAAATGGCTCTAATAAAGCTTTCAATTAAACCTGCTTTGAAAATAGAGAACTAGCTCAGTGATTGAGTGGGTGTGGTAGCGACTCCAGACCTGCAATGATGTCCATCTTCACCTTCGTCAGTGGGACGATCGCGTCTCAGCAAACTTAGTTGAAGAATCAATCCGGGGATTCATCTCGCTAAGTTGATCCAGGTTGGCTGTAATTGCTTTGAGGGTGACAAACGCCGCACTAAAACTGATCAGGGGCAGGAGGGGGTAGTCACGGCTGCTGGCTCGCAAATTAAGGAGTTGCTGCTCTAGCGCGGCCAGTTGCTGTGTCGGGGGTTGTGATTGGGTGGCAACGCCTGAGATCTGGTTGGCGATTTGGTCAAAGCTATCTGCGGTCTGTTGCGCGATCGCTTCTAACTCTGGCAAGAACTGCTGTCTGACCCAATCGGGGAGTGGGGTCTGGCTTTGCTCGCTAAGGGTATTTAACTGGGTAAAGAGGGGTTGTTCCTGACTCAGCCACCGTTGCCAGCGGCGTTTTTGCTCAGCCGCCAAGGCACTAGTTCCTTGTTCTAATCCGGCTATCTTAAACTCCTTTGGGTGTTTTGCCAGGGTTGCGGTAATGGTTTGCAGGTGCTGAGCAACTTCTGCATCGGTATCCTGCCCCTGGAGATAGCGCCGCATTAACGCCTGGTAGAGTTGCCCTAACTGCCGATAGGTTTGGGCCAAACTCTGGTTAAACTGCTCGGACTCTGAGCCACCCATAAACAGACTGGTAATCAGCACCGCAATGAAGACGGAAACGGGCATGGCGATCGCAGCCGCTTTGAGCGCCTGATCAAAAAACGAGGAAATATCTTTAGTGAAAACTACGGCAGCCACAATCGCACCAATCCGAGCCAATGGAGTGAGCCCGACGGAAGCACAAACCATGTAGATCAAAAAATAGACCAGAGCACTACTAAAGACAGTAAAGCCGAAGGATCGGGTGACTAAATAAATAATAAATAGGGTCACGTAAACAAATAATGTTCCTGCCACTCCAGCCGCGATCGCTTTGCCACGAGTTGGTTGCACTAACATGATCAAGACGCCAACCAAAATCAAACTCGCCACTTTTTCATAGGCGGAAGGAAAGGGAAAATCAAACTGATGCAGGATCGCCAGATTCAAACCAGCTGCCGTTCCTAACCCCACGATTTGCAGCAGGCGAGAAGCGGAAACGGGAGCCCATTGGGGCCAGGTAATTAAGGATTGCCGCTGATAGTTGACGACGGCTCGTTGATGCAGTTGAGTGTGCAGTGTCTGCAAGGACTGAGTCAAATGACGACACAGCTCTAGCAACTGAAAACATTGCAACACCTGCGATAGATCATAGGCCGCGATCGCCCCGCTCGATCGCAATTCCTCCAGCCTTGTTTCCATCCGGGACTGGATCTGGTGCAGCGTGGAAATATCTGGATCGCCAGGGTCTGGTTGCAGGCTCAAGCGATCGCAGATGTGTGTCACCTGCTCTACAAACTGCGTCAGTTCCTCATGCAGTTGCGCTGCCAGGGGATGAGACTCTGGCGGCAGTAGAGTTGCCATGCTGTTCAACTGGCGCACAATTTGAGCCTGACTGGAGAGCATGTCGCTCCAGTTTTCGGCCATCAACGCTTCTGCCTGGAATTCGGTGCGGGCAGCCGCGTTGATTTTTTGCCCTATTTGAGTGAGCTTGGTCAGTTGCGCGATCTGGGTGGCCGCTGGCGGCGCAACAGCTTCTCCCTCGGTCGCAGGTCTGATCACCGCCTGCAACACCAGGGGCACCTGTTGCAGAAATTGGCGCAGAAGTTTGATCAGTTCAGTGCGGCTCGATTGGAGCCAGAATAACAGCACCACCATAAACCCAACCATGATGCCAACCCAGTTGTCGATCAGGCGATCGCGGACGTAAAGCCAGATGTCCTCCTGCCCGGAGGTGCCAACGGCTCGCATGGCAATTAAGGTGCCCAACAGGGTGGCCTGGGAGTAGGCGGCTTGCCAGCGGTAGGTTTCGCAAATGACCGCCGCCAGCATAAACGTCAGGGCTGGAATCACATATTGACCGGAGCCTTCTAAGCCAAACGCCTGGAGCAATACGGCGGCAATGATACCTCCCAAGGCGCTGCCCCCCAACCGCCCTAAGCCAGCGGTGATGGCCCTGCCGCTGCTCGGTTCAATCACTACGGAAACATAGCCAAAGACCGGATACACATAGTTGTCGAGCAGGTCACCACGATGGGCAAACAAGCCCGTCAGAATGGCCGCTCCCAGGGAAAACCGTAACCCCTGCTTGAGCATTTGCGAAAAAGGTTGGTCTGCTGCCATACGCTAGCTATCCGTTGACGGCCCGTTCAATGCCATACAGAACCAGCGCCAGAAACATCACCAGCCAAAACCACATCTGGGGCGGCTGACTCAGAATCAGGATGATCAGCATGACGGCTGCCGCAATAATCCACCATTTCAGCCACCAACTCCACCAGGGCGATCGCTTCGGATCTTGCATGTTATTCTCCGTAGACCCCCGTAATCCAACGAAAGGTAGGCGCAAGGTAGGCAATCAAGGGCTGCTCTTCCAGTACGGCATGCACATCGGCAGTCGTGCCATTGGTGATTTTCTGCGGTGGACCCGCTTTCTCAGTCCACTGATAGCCACTGGGATTACTGGCATTCGGCTGAAGTTCTAATTCCACCTTAATCAAGCTGGCATTGAGCGCGGCAGGTTTCTCCGGATCGTTTTCATCACGCCCCAGCGCCAACTTTAAAGCCAGTTCCCGGCTGCCAACCAAATTCGCCAGTTCTGCCACGGTGACGGGCTTCTCACCGACTTCGACCACTTTGGCGACAATGCCACCATAGCGCTCTCGTTTGTAAAGGTCAGGAATCACTTCCACCGTTGCACCGGGGGCAAGCTGCTTGGCCTCTCCAACCTGAAATAGGGCCACAACATTGGCCTTGGCATTGGGATTGCTGACGGTCATTTTCCCAATATTCACACCGGGCAGCACCACTTCTCCGGCATTTACCGAGACTTCTTCAATGGTGCCATCTGCTGGGCTGACCACCTCGTTGTTCGATCGCATCAACGTGTTCAGCGCCGCAATTTCCCGTTTCTGCTCGGCAATCAAGTTATAGCGGGTGACATCGCTGATGGTATCGCCCAAGGCGACGGATTGATTTTCGGTGATTAGGGCCTTGTTCCCGGCCTGGAGCAACAAAATCTGAGCCCGGAGAGTTTCATCCAACCCATCCAGGCGTTCCAGCGCTACCCGCACTTCGTTGATCGCATGGTTTACCGTCTGCTGGTTGGCCTCCAGAAAGTAGGACTGGTAGTTGATGCGCGGGACAATGCCCTCTTTCGCCAGGTAATTAAAGGTATCCAATCGCTGATCCGTAGACTTTGAGAAGCGACTGAGGTACTTCAGATGATCGATGTAAGCGGCACGCTGGCTCTGGTTGCTGGCAAGTTGCACTTGCAAAGATTCAATTTGCCGGAGATTGGCCAGATTTTTCTGATCGGTGGTGCTTTGATTGAGATTGGTGCGATTGTTCTGCACGGAGGCAATCTGACGATCCTGGGACTGCAAATCTGCCAGCCGATCGCGTTTCTGTTGCAACGTCAGCGTTTGTTCGGGAGAATCCATCGTCGCCAAAAGCTGCCCTTTTTTCACCTCATCGCCGGGTCGGATGTTTAGCGCCATGACGCGCCCCCCAATCCGAGGCTGAATGGAAACGCTGGAGCGCGGTACCAGAACCACCGCCCGTCCACTGGCCCGAACGGGAATTTTCCCAAAGCAAGCCCAAAGTGCAAAGGCTCCCAGCAGCAAGCCGATGGGTAGGAAGCGGGGCCAGATCACTGGTTTTTCGTCCCGTTGTGGAGCCAGGGTTTTTCCCAACGGGCGGCGGGATGGAGCCGGCGAGAGCTTCCCATCTTCCGGCAGGGCCGGTTGATCTAGGCTGGTTGGTTGGCCGGATTGAAGCGGCAAGGCAGAAATCGTTTCCCCCGCTTCACCGGAAACTTTTGGTGGAACGGGGTTGCATGACTGTTGGCTAGGTTCCTGCGGTGATTGCATGATCAGTGAAGGTGAAAATCCCCTAGTGTTGACAAAGCTCCGTCAGCCCCATACCGTTATCCCATACCGTTATCCCACATATTATTTAAATTCACCAGGGCAAGATGCGAACCTCCTCTTTGATTTTCATCGCTGGTGTGACAGCAACGACGCTTAATGGCATCCCTGGTCTTGCCCAATCCGCTGACGCCCTGAAGCTAAACTCTGATCCCAACCGATTGGCACGGCCAACCCAACCGCGGGCAGTGAAAATCGAGCGCACCGAGTCGTTGACCCTACAACAGGCGATCGCATTGGCCCAGCAACAGAATCGACAGCTTCAGGCGGCGCGTTTGCAGGTGGATGTGCTCCGGGCAACTAAGCGAGAACTCCAGGCCACTAAACGTCCCAACCTGACCGTTACGTCTGGACTGTTCTACCAGGATTTGCCGGAAGCGAAATTTGTCGCTCGCCAGGTTCAGACGGTTTCGGATCAATTCTCATCGCTGATCCCATCCCTCAGCGCCGAGCAATTTGCCGCGCTGGTGGCTCAAGAATTTCGGCCCCTGACGGAGCGCGAATTGTCGATCTTGAGAACCTTCAATACGCGAGTCAACGCCTTAACCAATCAGGCTCTGTCAGCGATTGAGGAAAACGTCAACCTGGGCAATGTGACCAGCACAACGAGCACTCCTTTCACGGCGGCGGTCACTCTGAATTACGACCTAGATCTATGGGGTGGGCGGTCGGCGGCGGTGCAGGTAGCCAACAAACAAATTCAAATTGGCGAACTGGATGTGAAACGTCAAAGTGAAGATGTGAAGCTGCTGGTCACGCTGGACTATTACACCTTGCAGGAAGCTGATGAACTGGTGCGAATCGGCAAAGTGGCTCTGGCGAATGCGATCGCTGTCTTAAAGGATGCAGAAGGCTTAAATGCTGCCGGGGTGGGAACCAATTTGGATGTGCAGCGAACTCAGGTTTTGGTGGCGAATATCCAGCAGGATCTGGAGTTGGCGCTGACGTTACAGAAGAATGCGCGGCGGGTCTTGGCGCAGCGCTTAGCGATCGCTGGAACGGTTGATATGGCGGCGGCTGATCCGGTGAAGGTAGCGGGAACCTGGCCGTTGTCGATGGAAGAGAGCATCGTGCAAGCGTATAAAAATCGAGGCGAGCTAGATCAACTCTTGCTCCAGCGAGATGTGACGCAGCTTCAAAGAAAGGTGGATCGGGCACTCAATCGACCCAGTTTAGGCTTGTTTGCCAGCTATCGGATGCTCAGCATTCTGGATAGCAATCCCAATCCAGGGTTGGTCGATGGCTATGCGGTGGGGGCTACGCTGGTATGGAATCTCTATGATGGCGGTGCCACCAACGCTCGGATCGACCGCCAGCAGACCCTTCAGGAGATTGTTGAAACTCGGTTTGCTGAAGCCCGCGATCGCATCAGGCTGGAAGTGGAACGTAGCTACAACGATTTACAGGCAAACTCAACCAATATTAAGACAGCCTCTGGATCCTTGGCTAAAGCAAAGGAGGTGCTGCGGCTGTCTCGGATTGGGTTTGGGGCTGGAGTCGTCACCCAGTTAGAGGTGACAACGGCTCAAACTGACCTGACACGCACAGAAACGAACCTGGTTCGCAGCATTTTGAACTACAACCGCGCCCTGGTGGCTCTGCAACGCGCCGTCAACCTACCATCATCAGCGGCAGAAGGGGCTGCTTTACAATCGCCTTAGGGCGTGTCATTAATTAGCTCCGAAGCCTTCCAGTATCAGCCGTGTCACGCCCGTCTCAACACATCAGGTTAGGGGCTGTAACCCTTGCGATAAGTAATGTGTAGTAGTAATTGATGACAGCCCTAGACCATTGCACCAGTCTCAATAGAGGGTACTTTAGGGACAGAACTCTGAAAGAAAGGGCGAAGAAAATATTAGATATAGATGCCTGACTATAGTTGCTGACGTTGCGACGGTCTTGAGAAAACCTGAATTACACCGATCGCGGTGTCATATCGCCCTTTTAAGATTCGATCGCTCCTAATGCCCTGAGTGAAGCTTGTTGGGTAGTAGTTAATCCCTGAACGCCCTGAATGTTCATCCCTTCGTACAGGCGATCGGCTCTCAATGTTCTAATACAGTGTTGTGTCCTCACATCCCAAAGTTTAATCGTTTCATCCTGGCTGCCGCTGATCAGCAGCTTTCCATCGGCACTAAAGCTGACTGAAGACACCAACCCTGTATGACCTGGCAGTGTCTTGATGCACTGCCCCGTCTGCACATCCCACAGTCGCACCGTTTGATCCTCACTACCACTGGCGAAGCACTGACCCTTGCCCTCTGAGCTTTCTAAGCCAACCGGACTGTTTGCATTGCGTTGCGGAGCAAAGGCAACAGACCACACCCAACCTGTGTGACCCTGGAATGTTTGCAAACAATGGCCTGTTTGAACATCCCACAGACGTATTTCTTGATCGTCACCGCCACTAATCAAAAAATGACCATCGGGGCTGAAGGCGATCGCTCGCACACCGCTGGTATGCCCCTGTAAGACGTTGAGACAGCTGCCATCCTGAACATTCCACAATCGGATTGACGAATCATTACTGCAACTGCCCAGGATTGCCCCATCGGGACTAAAGGCGATCGACCAGACCCAATCTGTATGACCCGACAACACCTTGAGGCAGATTCCGTTGTCAATGTCCCAGAGACGAATCGAGGCATCAAAGCTACTGCTTGCCAGAATATATTTTTCTTTGTCTGTTTGAGTAGAAAGCGGGCTAAAGCTGAGCGATCGCACGCCACTGGTATGTCCTTGCAACACTTTAAGGCAAATACCTTTATCAACGTCCCACAAGCGAATTTGAGTATCGTTACTACTCGTTGCCAACATTCGACCGTCGGGGCTAAATGTGACTGCGCGCACCCAGTTAGTATGTCCCGGCAATACTTTCAAGCAAGCTCCACTCTGCTGATCCCACAGGCGCGCGAATCCATCTTGGCTGCCGCTTGCTATCTGTCCGTTAGGGCTAAACGCCACTGACCAGATTCCTCTCGGATGGCCCTGTAGAACTTTGAGACATGCTCCATTCCGCCCATTCCAGAGCCGCATCGAGAAATCTAGGCTAACGCTGGCGAGAAGTAGGTTATCGGCTATGCGAGGGCTAAAGGCGATGGAGCGAACTGCGCTGGTGTGCCCTTGTAGAATGCTAAGACAGGTGCCATCTGCAATATTCCACAAGCGGATAGAGCCATCATTGCTGCTGCTTGCCAGGGTTTGACTATCCGGGCTGAAACTCACAGACCAGATCCAGTCGGTATGCCCTTTAAAGACGCAGAGGCAGACTTTCTCCTGAATATCCCACAGCCGCACCGAACCATCGTTGCCACCGCTAGCGAGAAGTTGACCATCGGGGCTAAACCCAACCGCCCATACGCCACCTGAATCATCTTGTAGAACGGTGTCGCAGGTGCCGTCCCAAGCATTCCATAGTCGGATCGTTTGATCGTGACTGCCGCTAGCCAGGATACCGTCAGCAGGGTTAAAGCTAATCGCATGAACGGCACCACTGTGCCCTTGCAGGACGTGAAGGCAATTTCCATTTTGCCCATCCCAGAGGCGAATCGTCTGATCTTCACTGCCAGTCGCGAGCAGTTGGATCGGTTCTGATAACGGGTCAGTGCGATCGCAAAAGGCAACCGACCAAACGGCATCGGCATGACCCTGCAAGGCGTTCAAATAACGACCGTCCTGACCATTCCACAACCGCACTAAACCATCACTACTGCCACTGCACAGCAGTTGATCATTCAGGCTAAAAGCCAATGACCACACCCACCCGGTATGCCCCTGTAACGTTAGTAACGGTTGACCATTCGCCATCCACAACCGAATTTCACCATCGACATCTCCCGTTGCCAATAACTGACCATCGGCGCTAAAGGCGAGGGATACTAAACTTTTGAGGTTTTCAGCAAAGACAGATGTTGCTAGATGAGCGTTGCAAAAATTGACTCTAGACAGATTCACCTGTCGGAGGTCGGCTTGCAACACGGTTAAAGTTGAGAAGTCCCACCCCTGTAAATCGGTTTGCAAATGAACCAGCAGATTGAGAAGATTGCCTGCGATATAGTTGAGTTGGGTTGTGCTGTTTCGCAGATGTGGCAAGGGACGCTGCTGTTCTAGCATTATTTTCAACTGCTGCTCAATCGCTTGCGTGTTGCCCAGTTGAATGAGTAACTGTTCGACGATCGATTCAAGAATCAATCGCTGTTGCATCACTCGAACATAGTCTTTTGCCTGTGCTTTCATCAACGCATGCGTTCTTAATCGTGTTGGTGTTTGGGTCGCAATTTCGTTAGAAACAAACTGCACAAATTGCTCGGTTGCATATTCCAGCACGACTGGCTGGAGAAAAAACCGCTCCCCCTCCCTCTCAATGAGCGATCGCCGCAACAATGACTGCATGGCATCCGGTAATTTGCGCTTAGCAGCGGTCGTGATCACATCTTCACCCAACTCCGACAGTGAGAGCGGTTCCCGGTTAATGGCAAGCCAGAAGAACATTTCCTGCTCAATTTCAGATAGGCGATCGAACTGTCGCTGGAGTAAATCTCGAATATCATCAAAAACTGCTAAGCCCTGCTGCACATAATGCAAAATCTCAGCAATTCTGCCATTAAATAGTTCTTGAGTGGCGGCCGCCACCATCTTTAACGCTAAAGGGTTACCGCTGTAATGAGTCACTAATGTTTCCCACTCCCATTGCGTCCCGGCAAAGGTGCCTCGATACCGAAATAATGCTTGCCCAGCTTCGGGGTTGAGTCCATTGAGTCGTAGGGTTCGTACCGATCGCTCTGCACCTTCCAGGGGCACAATCTCTCTAGGCTTTTCGCGGCTTGTCAGCAGCAAACAGCTTTGATGGGATGTCTCCCCAATCTCCTTAAACAGGCGACCGTAATCTTCATAGCCAACTCGATACTGTCCGGGTTGTCCTGCACTCAAAATCGTCTCGACATTGTCTAGAACCAACAAGCAGCGACAGGAGCGTAGCCCTTCCATCAGCTTCAGCAGTTTCCCATCCAGGCTACTTGGGAGAGCAATATCCTCTCCCTGTGCCCGCAAGAGAACAGGCAGCACACTTTCTAGCCATTCCTCAAACGGCGGTGCATTTTGCAACGATCGCCACACCACCACTTTAAATTCAGGTTGCATCTGCTGCACGCATTGAGCAGCCAGCGTGCTTTTACCAATGCCACCAATGCCTAACAGCAAAACCAAGCGACAGTGTTCCACCAAGACCCACCGTCTCAGCTGCTCTAGCTCTTCTGTCCGTCCACAGAACAGAGCAGTATCAATCGCACCGCCCCCATCAAGCTGGGCTTGTTTCGGGACAACCTGGGCTGGAGGTGCTGCACTGTGATCCACTGCTTCGCCAGGATCACTTTGGGGTCGGGCATAATCATTTTTGCTTAACTCTAAGCTAAAGGCTCGGAAGGCCCACTGCAACGACTGCTTATCTACAGGTTCCGTGCGTCCCAACACTTTGGCAATCGTAGCGAGAGACAAGCCCATGCGCTCACTCAGTTCTTCCAGAGTGAAGCGATCGCCGGCATTCTCACTGAACTCCGCCTGCACTTTTGCCGTTTGAAACCGATTCCACCCCTGTGCTGTGAGGACAACGCCTCGAGAGCGCTTATTTCTTTGCGGCGGCATTAAAATAACCCGGAGCGAGTGTGTACCGATCTGCTTAGAGTTTGAGGAATTGATTTGAATGCAGCTGCTTAAGTTGAACTTAAGTCAAGGGTTATCTTAGCAAACTTATCTGGGCTAACTGAGGCGATTGCTTGAGAATAGGAGCAGCTTAATCAGAACCCTGCAAAACCGATTTGCATCAATTTCTACAAGCACTGCAAGAGCAACAACGCAGGAAAAAATTATTAACAAAGCACATTAGAAGATTGTTTAGCGGTAATCTGGCACACCTCTGGACAGCCAACAGAGAAGGAATTGTGCGATTAGAGGTGTACATCGATACAAATATCAAAGACTTCACTGGTTTAAGCCAAAGCGTTCTTTAGGAGATTGATTGATGAAGATTTTTGTTGCAGGCGCAACCGGAGCGATCGGTCGTCCAGTAATCGCACAATTACTTGCCCATGGTCACCATGTTGTTGCTTTGACCCGTTCTGCAGAAAAAGCAGAAGCGCTAGCCCAACAAGGCGTGGAGCCTGCGATCGCCGATGTCTTTGACCCAGATTCCATTAAAGCGGCAATTCTCCAAGCTCAACCTGAAGTCGTGATTGAGCAACTGACTGCCCTACCCAAAACCTACACCCGCGAGTCGATGGGGGCAGCAGCAGAGTTTAATACCCGCATCCGGTTAGCAGGGGGTGCGAATGTATTGGCAGCAGCACAAGCGGCTGGGGTACGGCGTTATCTACGCCAATCGATCGCCTTCTGGGCAGTTCCCGGTTCTGGATTGGCAGACGAGGAAACGCCCCTCGCATTTGATGGTTCGCCTGCGGTTGCTGCCGATGCTCGAATCGTTACAGAGCTTGAACGCCGTTTGTTGGAAGCACCTGATCTGGAAGGAATTATTCTGCGCTACGGCTTCTTCTACGGGTCTGGCACCTGGTTTGCCCCCGATGGTGATGTGGCACAACAGGTACGACAGCAACAGTTCCCGATCGTCGGCAATGGTGAAGGGGTTTGGTCGTGGTTGCACATTGAGGATGCGGCGATCGCCACCGTATCAGCAGCAGAGCGAGGCAATCCTGGCATTTATCTAATCGCGGATAATCAGCCCTTGAAGGTACGCGAGTGGCTGCCTGTCTATGCCCGCTGGCTGAATGCGGCACCACCACCACAGGTTTCGGTTGAGGATGCACTGCAAATCGGGGGAGCGGATGCGATTTATTACGGTACTCAAATGCGGGGTGTGTCGAATGCTAAAGCAAGACGGGAATTAAATTTCCAGCCGCGATCGCTGGAATGGTTAGTGGGATCTGCTGTTGCTCATAGTTAGTGGAGAGACTTTGCATGAACGAACTTCTCAAAAATAAACGAGCTCTGGTTACGGGTGGAAGTCGGGGTATTGGCGCGGCGATCGTCCAACGTTTAGCCAGTGAAGGTGCAGATGTTTCCTTTACCTATACCAGCTCACCCAATCAAGCAGATAAGACGGCTCAGCTCGCACAGTCGCTTGGGGTGCGGGCGATCGCCATTCAGGCAGACAGTACCGATGCCGATGCCGTCGTAGCAGCGGTGGAACGGACTGTCGCTGAATTGGGCGGCATTGACATTCTGGTGAATAACGCCGGGGTATTAGCCATTGCCCCGATTGACGATCTCACCCTGGCAGATTTCGATCGCACATTTGCGGTCAATGTCCGAGCTGTGTTTGTGGCGACCCAAGCTGCCGTCAAGCATATGGGAGAAGGCGGGCGCATTATCAACATTGGCAGCACCAATGCCGAACGGATGCCTTTTGCAGGTGGTAGTGCCTACGCGATGAGCAAAGCGGCGCTGCAAGGTCTGGTCAAAGGACTGGCACGGGATCTCGGCCCACGGGGCATTACGATCAACAACGTGCAACCGGGTCCGATCGCAACCGATATGAACCCTCCCGAAGGTGACTTTGCTGAGATGCTGAAAAAATTGATGGCATTGCCCCGTTACGGCTCTGTCGAAGAAATTGCCGGGATGGTGGCGTATTTAGCCAGTCCTGAAGCCGGATTCATCACAGGAGCAAGTCTGATGATTGATGGAGGATTTAGCGCATGAGGGTTGCTCAAGCTGGAACGGCAATTGTACTTCTTCATGCGATCGCTCACGCATTACATGGTTTAGCGCATGTGAAGATTCCAGTTTCCCTCTCTTCATTGCAAAGTGTGTTTATTGTGGCTGTGATTTTTTTAGCTCCAATCATTGCAGCCACTTTGCTTTGGACAACGTTCGATCGAGTTGGTAGCTGGCTCTTACTCAGCTCAATGGCTGGAGCAATTTTGTTTGGTCTTTACAATCATTTGCTTGTGATCAGTCCCGATCATATTTCTCAGGTTTCTTCTACAGGTTGGGGATTGCTATTTCAAATAACAGCGATTCTCACCTTAATCGTTGATGGGTTGGGTTGTTGGATTGGTGTATGGGGATTGAAAGCCATACCGCAACCAGAAGAAGTTTCGTGAGTTCTTAATCCTAAAAAAGAGTACACAAATCCATGTCACATCATCTCGATTCCCCAACAGCGAAGGAAGACGGACGAGTAGATATTACTGATATCTATGTGTTTGCAGGTGAAGCCGCAAATACTACAGTCTTGATCATGGCTGTCAATCCGTTGGCAGGTGAGGTCTCACCGACCACCTTTCGCGCAGGCGCACTCTATGATTTCAAAATTGATACCAATGCTGACGTGATCGAAGACCTGGGTTATCGCGTTACGTTTGGAGAGCCTGATTCCAATGGTGTTCAACGAATCGAGTTGCATCGCCTGGAGGGGAGCGCTGCCACAGCATTTGATAGTAACGGCACGCTGATCGCAGAAGGTAATACGGGCGATGTGATCTCGATTGATGACGATGGACGCCTGTGGACAGGGCTGGTTGCTGACCCCTTCTTTTTCAACCTGGGCGCATTTGGACAATTTGCCAAGCTAATCGAAGAAAATCAGTTTGATCCAAGTGTGTTTGATACGGCTGAAAACGCTTTAGCAGGGCACAATGTGACCGCGATCGTCTTAGAGTTGCCTAACACTGCTCTCGGGGCTGAGACAATTCACCTGTGGGGAATGACCACCATTCAACATGAAGGCAAGTGGAAGACCATCAATCGGGCAGCGACTCCGCTGGTTCAGCAAGTGTTTCTTCAAGATGAACATTTGAAAGATGCCTACAACAAAAGCCTGCCAAAAGACGATGTTGCCAAATATGGCGAAGCGATCGCTGCCTTCACAGCGAAGGTCACTCAACTTGCAGGCACGACAACAGATCCTCAGGCGTACGCACAGCAGGTTGTCCGGTTTCTTTTGCCTGACGTTCTGACGTATAACCCCCAATTACCCATTGGCTACGGGTTTGCTGGCAGGAATGGGAGAGCGCTGGCGGACGATACACCTGACTTGATATTAAGCCTACTTGCCAATACCCCTTTCTCCGATCGCGTTGGCAAGCCGGATGGTTTACGCACTCACTTTCCCTACTTGGCGGAAGCAACCACAAAATAAGTAGCAGAACCACACTTGAAATTGGTAGCAGCACGAATTAACTAGCAAGCTATCAAACTCTGATAGGTACTGATTTTGGAGAAATACATCATGAAGGTTCTGATTCGATTGATCGTCAGTTTTTTCGTCTTTATTGTCGATGTTGTTTATGGCAACCGTTCCTATGCCCGGTTTTATGTGTTGGAGACAATTGCCCGTGTGCCCTACTTCTCCTACCTCTCGGTGCTGCATCTCTATGAAACACTGGGTTTTTGGCGTAGAGCAGACTTGTTGAAAGTACACTTTGCCGAAACCTGGAATGAATTACATCATCTACTGATTATGGAATCACTGGGAGGTAATCGCTATTGGGGCGATCGCTTCCTCGCGCAACACGTTGCAGTGGGTTACTACTGGGTCGTCGTACTACTTTATATGCTGTCTCCCATGTATGCTTACTACTTGATGGAGTTGATTGAAAATCACGCTTATCACACGTATGACGACTACTTAAACGAACATGCAGCGGCACTGAAAACACAACCAGCTCCACAGGTGGCGATCGACTACTACCGTGACGGCGATCTCTACATGTTTGAAGAAGTGCAAACAACAACCAGGGGAACGTTTCGTCATCCTCAGGTGGACAATCTCTATGACGTATTTCTCAACATTCGTGAGGATGAATGCGCTCATGTAAAAACGATGGAAGCACTCCAGAAAGCGGATGCACGGCAAAGCTTCCATAGTCCTCATACCGTTTTTACGGCAGCAAAAGCATTACCGATCGACGGAGAGGTTTGATCGGAACCCTTCTTCATGGAGGGAGACTGTCAATGTACCGCTTTCTGCAAACAACAAAGCAAGAGAAAGAATCATGTGATTGCCAAGCAAAGGTACATTACCGCTTGTTCAGTACATCTGACAGGTCAGGTAGTTCTGCTCCCGCAATGCCCAAAACTTTCGTAGCACCAGGGTCCATTAAATGCCCATAGAGCGCTGCCATCTGTTCTGGGGAGTAAGGTTGATCGTTGTTGAGCCACCAAACAACCAGACCGAGAACTGCCCCTGCGACATAGTGTGCCACAAGACCAGTTGGAATACCCGTTTTGGGTTGAACAACATCTTTTAGAATCACATCTTGTTCGGCAAGCTGGGTCAGGATTTCCAGGAGGCGGGGAAATACCATCGCTGCTCCCTTTTCAGTCAGAAGAACTCGATACAGGCGGTGATGGTCAGCAAAGTGTTGAAATACAAGACGGGTTGCTGTGATCGAGTTGCGCTCTCCCAGGGCATCAGAAAGCGGATCGATCGAGTCTCTTAGTTGAGAAAACATGTCCTCCAGGCTGGCAACCAGTAATTGCTCCTTATCTTGATAGTGCAAATAAAAGGTAGCCCGTCCTACATTTGCCTGTTCGGTAATGTCATTAACGGTCAGCGAGTCATAGCCGTGCGTCTCAATCAGCTTGAGCAGAGCTGTACTAAGCAACTGGCGTGTCCGCTGAATCCGTCTGTCTTCTTTGGGTTGAACCATCTTAACCACCTAATTTTTAGACGTTATGTCTATTACTAAATATATTAACCAAAAACAGCTTGACAGTCCAATAGATAACGGGTAAATTTATAGACATTGAGTCCAGTAACGAAGAGGCTGTCTATCGCCACAGTATTGGCTAATCCAGTTCCCAATGTCTCAATTCAGGGAGTCTGCAAGCGTAATCTGGGAAGCCGTTTGAAAGCAGCTGGTTCGCGGCAAACATCCCAGCATCGGTTTGAGCAATTTACGTTAACAGGCTGCCTGATGGTTTGCAGTTCTGGTTCTACACGCTATCCATCCTGCTAATGAAGTGGAGGTAACTATGCCGGTTCTTAAACTCAGGGTTTCATCTCTTTTGCTTGCCTGTGCAATGACTGGATTGATCGCTGCAACGCTTCCCTATCCAGGTTTGCCATCCCTATCACAACTCCTGGAACAAGCGGTGCAGGAGTTAGGGCACGGTCTTCACTAGGTTCGTAACCCTTTATCCAATTCTGTAAAAGCGATGAATACTCACATCTGGAGAAAGCTGTGGGCTTTTCTCAATCAACCTTTGTTTGAGCAAACTTCAGCAGCAATTGAACTCGATCGACAACTGCTACAACGCTGCTGGAACAAGCCTTATATCCAATCGGAATACTTTCACCATCCAGAAGTTAACTCTGTAGCCAATAGTATGCTTCAGATTATTTATCTGGAACGCTGCTGGCAACAGCCCTGTGTTCGCTCAGGATACGATCGCTAACTCAAAAAAATGATTCTACTGTGCCATTTTACAGGTAATTCCCAATGAAAACTCTATCGATCCGTATCCCGCTTCCCACTCCGCATTGGAAACCATTGAAACCAGGGATGATTACTACAGGCATCCTCCTTCTCAGTATCGGTTGTGCGGGATCTGGTTGGTGGCTCTGGCAGCGTTCCACCACTGCTGAAACTCGCCCTGCTGCGGTACTCCCGCTGACGGTGCAAACGATGGTTGTTCACAGAAATTCAGTTGCGGGAGAGCGGACGCTGACTGGAACGGTGGAAGCGATCGATGTGACAACGCTGACCTCTCGCGTGACTGGACGGGTTGAACAATTACTAGTGCAGGAAGGCACACCAGTTGAAAAAGGACAGGTCATCGCAGTTATTGATGTCTCGGATATTCGCGCACAACAACAACAAGCCGCCGCGCAAATCAGCGAAGCCCAGGCAGCCGTTGCTACCGCTCAGGCGGGTCGTAGCAGTGCCTTAACTCAGGTGGATACGGCGCGAGGGAAACTCAGCGAGGCACAAGCATCCTTACTGGAAGCCAGGGCAGAACTGGCAGATGCTCAATTAAACCAACGACGAATGGCTCAACTCTATGCTGAAGGAGCCGTTGCAAAAGCGAACCTGGATACGGCCAATACGCGCGTTGATGTTACGCAGGCAAAAATTGGTCAGATCAACGCGACGATCGCCCAGGCAGGTTCATCGATTAGAAATGCGGAAGCGGCGGTTGGCGAAGCAACTGCCAGTGTGGGACAGGCACAGGCGCGTGTTTCCCAGGCAGAAGCCAGTACCCAGCAGGTTGCTGCCAACTTAGATTATGGAGTGGTGCGAGCGCCGTTTGCGGGCGTGATCACCAAGAAACAGGTGGAGATTGGCGCGATCGCAGGTGTGAGCCAGCCGTTGGTGACCTTAGAAAATCAGGATCGACTACGCTTCAGTGTGGCAGTTCCAGAGTCACTCATTGATCGCGTGAAATTAGGGCAAGCAATGACGGTGCAAATTGATGCCTTGAAGCGTCCGGTTTCTGGAAAAGTCAGCCAAATTATTCCCTCTGCCGATCCCCAATCGCGCAACTTTACGGTCAAAGTAGCACTGACTTCCACCACCAATTTGATCTCTGGCATGTTTGGTCGCTTGCCGTTAGAAACCAACGATCGCATCGCGTTGTCCATTCCCAAAAGTGCTCTGGTACAACGGTTAGGCGTTTCTGGCGTGTTTAAGGTGGTTGATGGCAAAGCCCAATTTCAAACGGTTACGGTGCAGTCCCTCAATGGCGATGCCGTCGAGGTGTTTAACGGCGTCAATGAGGGCGATCGCTTAATTCTCAATCCAGCCTCGAACTTGCAAGAAAACACTGAAGTGAGTGAATCAACTCAACCAGCCACCTAACAAGGAAGTGTTCCATGTCACATGATTCTACGACCAAATCTCGTGGGCTGGTGGGTCGGATCACCGCCTATTTTATCAACTCGCAACTGACCCTTTTATTAGTAATCGCCCTCGCCGTGTTCAGCATTGGGACGGTCATTCTGGTGCCGAAAGAGGAGAATCCCCAAATTAATGTGCCAGGTGCGGCAGTGGTGTTCAAATATCCGGGTGCACCAGCTGAGGTGGTGGAAAAGAGCGTCACAACCATTATGGAAGCGCGCATCCGGGAGTTGGAAGGGATTGATCACATCTATTCCACTTCAGTTAATTCAGGCAGTGAAATTGATGTGCAATTCTTAGTCGGCAGCGACTGGGAAAAATCGATCTTTAACTTGCAGAATCAAATATTCAATAATCGAGGCCTGCTGCCGCCCGGTGTTGACTATGAAGTGCATTCCAGTCGCACCGATGATGTGCCGATCGTCACTCTGACATTAACGGGAAAAGATTATAGCGACAATCAACTGCATCGTGTCGGCGAACGCATCCTGGAGGAATTACGCAAGATTCCCGATACAGGAGTCTTGACCATCAACGGGGGTCAACCCCGCATGATCGCGGTAGACCTGGACCCAGATAAACTGGCGAGTTATAAGCTATCCCCCAGCATGATTGCCCAATCGCTTCAGGGTGCGAATAGCGAATTGCCTGCGGGAGATGTGTCGAATGGGAAAAGTCGCTTATACATTCAAGGCGGCTCTCTGTTTCAATCGGCTGACGATATCGGCCAAATCATGGTTGGCTTTAGCAGCGATCGTTCTCCCATTTACCTGCGTGATGTAGCCACGATTCGAGATGACTTCCGCGATCGCACGTCCTATTCCCGCATTCACTTCCGTTCTGATTACGATTTAAGTACACCTGCTCCCCACATTAAAGACCGACCGACTGCTGCTTTTGTCAATCAGCCCGCCATCACGATCGGCATTGCTAAGAAGGAAGGAACCAATGCCGTTACCGTCTCAGAGGAAATCTTCCATCGTGTAGAGGAACTCAAGCCTGAACTGCCTGCGGGTGTAGACATTGCCGTCACCCGCAATGATGGTTACTCGGCTGAATCCACCGTCGAAAACCTGTTTCATGAACTGATGGTGGCGACGGTGGTCGTGGTTGTAATGATGGTATTGTTTCTGGGCTGGCGGGATTCTCTAATTGTTGGCGTGGTGATTCCCCTGACTTTAGGTGCCACGATCGGCATTGGCTATCTGTGTGGTCACACCATTAATAAAGTTGGGATGTTTGCGTTAATCATCTCGATTGGGATTCTGGTCGATGATGGTGTGGTGATCGTAGAAAATATCCACCGTCGGTTTGAGCTAAAACCTCATTTAACCTTTAAAGAAAAACTGGAAGAGGCGATCGACGCTGTTGATGAAATTGGATCACCGACGGTTCTAGCAACCTTAACGGTGGTGCTGGCATTTTATCCATTGCGCTATATCACCGGATTAATTGGTCCTTATCTAGCGCCCCTCTCCTTTAATGTGCCAATTGCCATGATCTTAAGTTTTATCCTGGCAATCACGGTCACACCTTACATGGCCGTGCGCATGATCAAGCTGACTCACTCACACGAGTCACAGGATTTGCACCAGACGCGCATTTACCGCTGGTATTCTGCCATCATGCAGCCGTTGATGGATTCTCGTCGCCATCGTCAGTTTGTCATCCTGACGGTTGCCGGACTATTGGCATTTACGCTGACGTTTCCATTGACTCAATCAGTGAAAGTGCGAGTGCTACCAAAGGGCAACGATTCCAACTTTTTGGTGCAGATTGATACGCCGTCGGGAACTGGTTTGGAGGAGACGAACCAGGTTGTGCAGGAAGTTGAAGCCGTTCTACAACAACAGCCTGAAATCATCAACTTTGAAACCTATGTGGGAACCTATGCTCCGGCAGATTTCGCTGCCATGTTTAGAGGCACGTCTAACCGAAGCGATAAGCATAATGCTGAGATCCGGGTGCATATCACCGATATGGGGGCACGTTCCATTACGACCGAAAATCTGGTGATCCAATTGCGTCCCCTGGTTGAAGCGGTTGCCAACCGACACCAGGCGGTAGTCAAGTTCCTGGAAAAACCAGCCGGCCCGCCGCAGCGAGCGACCGTACTGGCAGAAGTTTATGGTCCCGATACCATGCAACTGCGGGAACTGGCAAAACAGGTGCGACAGACCTTTATCGGTACGAAGGAAGTCGTGGATATTGACGACTCGACCCGCAACCAAATTCCGCAAATGCAGTTGACCGTTGATCAAGACAAGGCAATGCGGGGAGGCATCACGCGCTCAGACGTTGCCGAAACCTTGAATGTGCTGTTAAGCGGAGAGGATGTTTCGACCCTGAAGATTCCCGGTGAAATTCTCCCGGTTGGCATTCAACTGCGCTTTGCGGAACAATTCCGCCGCAACTTAGATGACCTGGATCGCATTCAATTGCCAAATTCCACGGGTTCCCTGGTGCCGTTGACTGAGTTAGTCAAGCAACAGCCTACGATCGTAGACCAGCCCATCTTCCATAAAGACCAGCAATCTGTGGTGTATGTGACGGGAGAAATGGGCAATCGATCGTCGATCTACGCGGTCATCGATCAACTGTTTTACTTCATGCGCCATCCCCTGCCCGCTGGCTATTGGATTAAGTGGGACGGCGAGTGGAAAACGACGGTGGACCTGTTCCGCGATATCGCTTTAGCTCTGACCGCTGCCACCGCCATGATTTACATGCTACTGGTCGGACAATTCCACAGCTTCAAAATTCCCGTGATCATCCTGGGCAGTATTCCCCTGTCGCTGATTGGCATCTTGCTTGCCTTCGCGCTGAATGGCGCTTATTTCAGTGCTCTGTCCCTGATTGGTGTGATTGCCCTGGCAGGGATGGTGATCCGAAATTCGATCGTGCTGTTGGAATTTATTCACGAACGAGCGCTGGCGGGAGCCGACTTACAACACGCCATTCTGGAAGCGGGAGCGGTCCGATTTCGTCCGATTTTGCTCACCAGTATGGCGGCGATTCTGGGGAATGCTCCGATTCTGCTCGATCCCATTTGGGCGGGTCTGGGTTGGACGATTATCACGGGCATGATGGCATCCTCAGCCCTGACTTTGATCGTGATTCCGCTGGTCTACTATGGCGATCACCTACAGCATTCCAAACGTTCAAACGCATCGCAGGACAGCGATCATCCTCAAGACAACCTGGGAGGTGAAAGTTATGCATCCTAATCTGTTTCAGCAGATTAACCAATGGATTGTGAAAACGCCGCTGCGATCGCTGTCATTGCAACCGTTCCTGTGATGTTGGATGCCACATTGAAATACTGGATCTTCAACTATCTCACCCGCAAGTCACCTTCAGCCGTTGCCGTTTACAGAACTATGAACGAGTAATCCTATTTAAAGGAGACAACCACTATGCAAATTGAACATTTCGCTACCGAAGAACTGTCACCGAACGAAATCGAACAATTGGAAAAATTGAAGAGGGTGATTGAAGCCGCCATCTCAGATGGCAAGCTCTCTCACAACGAACTGGAACATATCAAGCACATCGCGTTCCCAAACAAAAAGCTACTCTCAGCAGAATTACAACTGTACTCAAAACTTGTCCTTGAGAAAATCGATCAGGGTGAACTGGAGTATGAGTGGTAAGCGTTAGAAAGATACGGCAGTCCTGACTGAGCAATCGCAACGAATCCATTGCTGAAGCACGATATAAACCGATCGAGGAGCAAAATGCAAAATGAAAGTAAATCAACCCCTGCGCCAACCGTTGCGAACATCCCTTCTCTCTTACTTACCTAGCTTACCCCGACAGTGTTGGAAGCAGCTTGGGTTGGGGGGGATGGGAATTTTATCTGCCCTGTTTACAGCAATACCCACTAAAGCCGCCGAAACGATTTCGTTTGTCTATAGTCCCTTTCAAGCATCGCTGTCAGTTCAATCACTAGACGAATTTGCCAGCACTGGACGGGTGAATGCCGATCTGGACGCTCTTTTCCGACTGGCTCGGGTTAGCGAAGCAGCCAAAGCCGAACTTCGACAAGCCCTGGTCGGGCGAGCTGCGATCGATCCGATCCTGCCATCCCGGTTTTTCTACAGCGACGTGAGGGAAGATGTCCTCGATCATATGGGTCGTTACATCGCCACACCCTCAGGGCTGAACGGTAAGTTTGCCTTACGCTCAGCCCTAATTCTGTCTGCCTTAGACCCGCAGGGATTAACCTTGCTCAACGTTCTGCACAAGTATCCCACCAAGGTTGTCTGGATTGATGTGCGGGAGTTATTGGTACTGCCAAAAGCGATTAACCGGGTTGTCGGAGCAACGACCTATTTCACTGACCAGGTGAGGCAGGCAATGGCTCAGGAAGCTGCCAACAGCGCCCCAGTTGCCTTCTCCCAACTCCCCGACCTCCGCCAACCCGGCTCGTTTGAGGTAGAACAACAGCGCTGGCAAATAACCGATACCAGCCGCAACCGCCATCTCTATGTCGATGTTTACCGCCCCCAACGCTGGCGCGAGGGTAAGACACCTGTGGTCATCTTTTCTCACGGGTTGGGGTCTAGACCCGAAGACTTTGCCGATCGGGCAAAGCATTTGGCTTCCTATGGCTATGTGGTGGCGCTACCCCAGCATCCTGGCAGCGATTATCAGCAAGCTCAAAATCTGAAGCGAGGGCTATCGCAGCAGGTGTTTCTGGCAAGTGAGTTCATCGATCGACCCCGCGATATTAGCTTTGTGATCGATGAGTTAGAGCGACGCAACGCGACTGAGTTTGGGGGACGGCTCAATCTGCAAGCGGTTGGCGTATCTGGGCATTCGTTTGGTGGCTATACCGCGCTCGCAGTAGCAGGTGCCACGATTGATTTTGACTTCCTGAAGCAGGAGTGCGATCGCCTGCTCTATCCCAATACGTCGCTACTATTACAGTGTCGCGCGCTCAGCTTGCCCCACCAAACCTATCATTTCCAAGATCCGCGCGTAGCTGCGGTAGTTGTCGCCAACCCCGTGAACTATAGCATTTTTGGTCCTAAGGGACTGGCGCAGATTCAGATTCCCGTTCTAATCGGCTCCGGTACTTATGATCCGGCGACGCCAGCGGTGATGGAACAAGCTCGCTCCTTTCCAGCCTTGACCACACGCAACAAGTATCTCGCTGTAGCCGAGGGGCAGGCTCACGTTGATATTTCCCAATTGGATGCCGGAGCGACCCAGACGATCCGTTCGATTCGGGGCTTGACCCTGCCCGCCCCTGACCTGATCGATGGGTATGCCAATTCCTTAAGAGTGGCTTTTTTTGAGGTTCATCTGGTAGGCAACTCAGACTACCGCCCCTACCTGCAATCGGGCTATGCCAGCTACCTGAGCCAGAATCAGCAATTCAAGCTGTTTCTAATCACAGCCGCTTCCGATCCGGCTTTGAAGCGAGCGATCGAAGCGTGGCTGTCTAAGCATCCGCCGATCCAACCCCCTGACAGTGCTCCAGTCAAAGCACCTGATTAATCGGCTGCATTTTCAGTTTGTCGTCCAATAACAATGCTGCCTAATTTCAATCATTCGGGGTGAGCAACGATTCGGCTAAAAAGAACACGTTTTCGCGTGTAGTCATCTCAAGGGCACTGAAACTCATGCTAACCTCACCAACAAAATCAATCATCTATTTAGACTCCCATCCCACCCCTAAGCCCTATCAAAACCCTCTGGTTGGACTGATTAAAGGGAAAGAGCAGGTTGAGGTCAGCCGCGCTGGATTAGAACTAGAAAAGGTGATTGTTTACTTGAACGCGGTCACGGGCCGGACAAGCAGTTCTTTGTCAACGCTGATTGCCCTAAATTTGTCCCATCGGCTGCTGGCGCTACTCTGGATTGCTCATGCTCTTTATAACGAACGCTTCTTTCACTCTAAAGATCATCTCAAATTTCTCGACCATGACGCTCGGATGTTATTTCGAGCGATCGTCCAGTTAAGCACGCAACAGTGGCAAGCAGAGACTATTGAAACCGTTAGCATCTCAAACCTTGCCACCAACACATGGTTTCCTGTGGGACATCCTCTACCAGACCGGTTTTATCGCCAACATCCTCTCAAGGAGAAAGCAAACTGTTACTACCCGGTCGAGCTTTTTCATGTCCTTCTGCGAGATGAGCGGGAAGCAGAACTCATTTAACTTTTAGCCGACCTGGGAGCCAACAAAATTATGATTCAAAATCAAGCTACCTCAAGTGAGCAGTTTAAGGACGATCGCAGCTCTGAATTCCCAGGAAAGCGCTGGTCATCTAATTTACAGTTTGACCCCATGCGGTACTCATGGCTTGCTTACGAACAAACCTGGCAAACTATCGCCTACACGAGGCTATACCAGTCCTGTTCCTCTGCCTCTCTAGAGTTAACCACTGATCTTGCAAATGCAATTAGTGGGCAGATCGCTCAGATTGAAAACTTAGCGATTGAATACAAATCGATCAGTCTAGAGAGCCTATCGACTCTAAGAAGCCGCATCATCCAGCCTCGAAAGCTGTGCGTTACATTTCCGACTGATGCTTAGAAGAGCTAGTTGTTATACAAGTTGAACATTTTCCTCATGAAGAATCTTTGCTCGAAAAGAGCAAGCGATTAGAGGCATTGAAGCGGATCATTGAAGTAGCCGTTTCAGATGACAATTCTCCCAGTACGAACGGAGACATGTCAAGACCATCGCGTTTGCAAACAAAAAGCTACTCTTAGCAGAATTACAACTATAGAACTAGCGAGCCGTAAAGATTGATTGCTGATGCAAGAGTGCCGCCGTTGAAACCTCCGAAGACTTGAAAATAGGCGTTTACCCTTTTGCAAAACACACACAATTCTCGTTGTAAGTAACGAACAATCAGGTAAGTTCCTAGATCCGATGGAACCGAATCAAAGCCACGACGGGGGAATAATATGTGTCCATCAGTAGCCGCCTGAGCATGGTAACGATCGATCCGGGTTTTGACCCAAGGCGTTTCTTCCGTAATATCAACGTAACGGCTTCTTAACCGCACGCACGCATCGATCAGGGCATTGGCATAAAGGGCAAAGGGTCCAGCTGTGTTCAGAATCACGCGGGTTTGAGAGACGATCGCATCAATCGCCTGCTGATCCTGGCTATCCGCCACCAGCACCTCAACCCCAATCCCAACGGCCTCGCGGACGGTGGCTAATCTCTAGTGGCTACGCCCCGCGACCGCCCATCGTACCCCTTTAGAAGACGCATGGTCAGTGAACCCAGACGAGAAATTCTTGTAGCGGTGGGTCCTGCTTCAGCATCTCTAGAGTATCCAGGTGTAGTGTCACATGGAGAGCTGTTGTAGCGCATATAGATTCGTCGGTGGCAGGTAGGGCAAATTTGAATCGTGGGACTAGGGCCGAGCCCTTGCGTTTCGTCTTTCAACGAGTTTAACAACATGACACGTAATCCTTCGCTTAATCTAGAAAAGCTTAAAACTGTTAATGCACAAAGGTCTTAGCTTCTATACCAACGAAATGGCATGGAATTCCTCGGCGATCTTAGAAAACGTTAAAGCCCCTGCAGCGCAAGAGTTTTAAGCAATGACTAACGAAATGAACTTTATTCCTTCGGTTAGCCCTACGAAATGACACGTAATGCTTCAGTGTCGCTTTCACTAAAAATTGGCGACCAAAAGCCCTAGAAGCTTTACGGAGCAGGACTTTAAGGCAAAAGCAGCTGCGACATTTATTTCTTCGGATGGGACACCTATTTCTTCGCCCTACAAATGGCGTGCCAACCGCTCGCGCTTACACGCGAGACTGGCGATCAAGTAGATATAGATTCCCTAAAAGTCTCCTACCCCGACCCACAGCATCCCTTTTCAGCGGCAGCTTTGATGAGACGATCAAACGTTGGAGCCTGAAAACGCGATCGTGTCAATCAACCTTGAGATTGCCACGTCCCTATGAAAGCATGAACAGCCGTACAATGGGGCTCGACGAAGTTCAAAGAACTCTCCTTTCTCAAGTTCAGTTGACAATACCGAATCGAGCATGGTGAATGGCTTGTTTCCAAAGTATTGAAAAAATAACTAGATCAAGGCTGATCACAATCCAGAAACCAACTGGAAGTAAATTCAATATTGGGTATTTGAGAAAAACATTGGGGCCACCGTCCCATAGTCCATGGAGCAGTGCCACAGTCGCAAAGGTGGTGATGACAGATGAATTAATCTGGAACTTTCTAACTCCACTTTCGCGAAATAAGACTGCTGCTAAAATTGCAGTCCACACCCCATGAGCAAAAGGTGCTAACAAGCTCCTGAGGACCGTTACACCGAGAGTTGCTAACAATGAGAAAATTTGTGGCGTACCGGATACTAAGTCTTTCGTAAATACTTGCAGAAAGGTCGAAAACGCATAGCCTGTACTTTCTAATGCGGCAAAGCCCATCCCAACCGCTGCTCCTAGCAGTAAGCCATCTAGCTGAGATTGATAGCGCGCATCACGAGCCATAAACATGACCGCCAGGATTTTGGCAAGTTCTTCAATCAAGCCAATTTGCAAGGCGGTTGTAAAATTCAATTTGGCACCACTTAAGAGTAGGGGTTCCAACAAACCAGCACCCAGAACGGACAAGACGCCACCTAAAAAGAAACTTATCGCTAATTGAGGTAACTTGATAGGGCTGATGTGCTGACGTTCATAGAGGTAGGCCACAAAGGTTACTGGCACTAAAAAGTTACCCAATAGAATCATGGTTGGGAATAAATTAGGATTTCCAGTAACAATGACAAGAACAGCGCTAATGATATAGAGTAGAAAGCCTGTAGAAAACACTTTTATCCAGGCAGTTTTTGAGCCTGAGGAATCAGGCGTTGAAATCAATGTATATTTCTCAGCCATAACTTTAGTATTGCGCTCCAATACATGATGTGTAGAAGAGTTGGGAAACCGAGCGATCGCACAATGCAAAAAGAGCATTGACTAGAACCCGGCTTCCATTTATCGGGATGTGAACTATTGAATAGACACATTCAGGTTGTAATCGGGCATAAACTGATTACTGGAAACGACGTTGATGTAATAATCCTCTGTCGAGGGCAGCCTACCGCTCCAGGAGGAATTTTGTACCACGTCTCGAACTAAAATCGTGCCGTCAGCCCCATAAATAGTGAGATAAAGTGGAATTGGATAGTCCGGAGAGTAAGTATTAACTGTCATCTTTTGTCCCGCATAGGCACGTAGGACGTAATGTTTAATGGAATTACAATCCGAACTTTGACTGACAATGAGTGTAGATTGAGTTCCCGGTGCAAATTGAATGCGAGTCGGATTGTTGTTGTCGCATCGTTGGGCAATTGAATAAGGCATAGCAGTTGCAGGTTTAGCAGCAAGTATGCCTGTTCCAGCAACACCTGCAGCAAGAATGCTTATGGTAAGTGTTAATTTGATTGATCCGCTCATTGTTTTCTCCTGATCTGGTCGCTGTGAATAAATGCCGCTCGCAGTGCGATTGCAGTTTCAACATTGGTGTAACGTTGCTTTCCCAGGGAGGCTAGACTGCGTGAGTGAAGCCTCCCTGAGATTGTTAGCTTCTAATCACCATAGGTTGAGAATTGAGCTAACACATTCCATGTATCTGGACCGACAATGCCATCCTGTTGTAGTCCCATTGCCTGCTGAAAATTCAACACTGCAGTGTTGGTTTCATCACCAAAGAATCCGGTTACAGGCAGATTTGCACCATAGCCTTCCAGAATCAGTAGCTGTTGCAGGATGGCAACCGCTACGCTCGAATTACCTTCTTGTAGATTTGGCAGATCATCAGTTAAATTGGCGATCGCAGATTTTGTTGTGACAGTCATGATTTTCTCCTTGTTGAACTTGTGCTTAGGTGTTAGCTGATTAACTAACTATCTATAGTTTCCTCTTTGAATCAGCTTGCTTGAGGGAAGATTAGCGAGTTAACTAAGTTGTAGAAATTACTCAATAATCGAACGGTGTTTTGCTACCACTGATAGCCTATAAAGCAAATAGCCATTGATGAGAAAAGTGCTCACCAATGACCTTTGTGCTTATTAAGCAAAGCAAATACTAATTGGATAAACAACCAACAAGTAACCTTTCTTCTGTCACGACGATCGCTCCTAACCCTACAATAAATCTGACAATGGTTCTCTTTTCCTAGTAGTTTTCTGTTTTATCAGCTAATTCCTGCCGGGTATAGGCTAGAGTGCCGGGTAAAGCAGTATCTTAACTGTTGTTGAAGGACCTGAAGAGCTTGACCGAGTTGCGTCTGAGTCAGGATAAAGCTGATGAGATCTTGGAGTGCCAAAGCGTTTAAAGGCAATGCATTTACTGGTGTGGAAGTTGATATTGAATGGAAACGGCTATAGGCTTCTAGACCGACAGCAAAAAGGATTTCAGCTTCTGCAACTAAAAATCGTCAAATTTACGTAAGCTCTATTGCCAATCATTTTGCTTGCTTAAGAAATAGATTGCCAGCCGCATCATTGCGATAGACACAATCGATTTGTGGCGAATTTTCTAATTTTCCAGTAAACCCAAATGTATTCAAGCTGTTTTTACACTCACGCTCCTGGTCAGCCGTTAAGAGGTTCTTTTGTTCCAGGATTGCCCAATCACTATTTCGCAAAACACATCCAGGCTGCATCTTGGGTTGAGAGACATAAACACTAAAAGGATTAAAGGTGACAAAGAAACGAGTGTTCAGCGTGATGGCACTGGCACCGTACTGCATACAGATTGAAGAGTCAGGTGCCATTTCGTCGAAGAATTGTCGGCTATTGACATTCTGCGGCGTGGAATTTGTGTTGTAAGTCAGCCCCATCCCTAAACTAATTCCAATCAACAACGCAATTGCAACGATCGCTAGCGTCATATGGTTGAAGAGGGTAGAGAATTTACCTGAGTTGTTGGCAGTGGATCTCATCGCTATCACTCAATTTTTAGGAGGGAGAAGGAATCGATTAACCTGGCCGGTATGCTGCCTTTGCCCTCTCCCTTTGCTTCTGCTTCAAGAGTTGGAATTATGTTATTGAGCCATGATTCAAGAAGAGATGGCAACAGGTAACCTAGTAGATATAGATTGCACCAGTTCGATTAATCGCAACTGAACCATCTCCAGGCGTATCACCGTTAACCTGTTGAACTTCAACGATCGCAGTGTTTGCTAGAGTCTTAACGTCATATTCCAACGATGTGCCCGGTACAGGAGAATAAATCAGCACATTTGCAGGTAAAGAAATGTCATTCAAGTCTGCACTTAGACCGGGGAGTAAGGGGTGGGTTGCACCCGTTGTCAAACCACATTGCAAAGGAACATTGGTCTTGTTAACCACCTCAAGTTGCGTTGCTTGATTTGGGTTGATCCGTGCGATCGGTTGCCAGGGTCCATAGTGATAAGTGCTGGGCAATTTCCTTTCAGCCTTGAGTTCATCAATCCGAACATTAATATTGTGTTGAAACTGCTTCTCTTGCTCTGGGGTATAGATCGCATTGGCTCGTTGATCAAGCTGAGCGAAAAGATCCCGCAAGGACTGTTTTTGCTGAGGCGATAAGCTTTTGAGGAACGCAGCTACAGCCCTTTGATCATTAGGATTTTGCTTCACCAATTCTCTCAGGTGGAACTGTTCTGGTGTCAGAATTTGATCATACTGAGTTTGAAATTGTTGATTGATCTGTTGGAATTCAGCTTTCTGCTGAGCAGTCAGCTTGATTGGTTGTATACCGTTAAATTGCTGAGCTTGAGCTTGGGCTGGTAAAGCAAGAACTGCGATTGTCATTGTGGCGACTATAGCGCCTATCAGTTTAAGTTTCATCATTACCTCCTGAGTAACGATCGAGGGTGTTATTGACAAATAGGATTGTGGCAAGTTTAGAAGTTGACAAAGGGTGGACGATGATAAGCCGTTGAAGGCAGGATGGTTACATTCAAGTGATAGGGCGTCGGTACTCCAGCCTCATTGGTTACTCGAACAAAGTAGTCTTCTGAGCGAGGTAAACGACCATTCCAGGCTGAGAAGCCACTCATGATGCCATTCACTAAAAGTGCGCTATCTGCACCATAAACTGTGAGCACAACAGGCTGGACAGAGGGTGTGTTAACTGAAATATAGGCTTGCTGCTCTGCCCTTGCATTGAACACATAACTTCCCATGTTGCGAGAACCCAAATAGCCATTTAAGGTTTCTGAATCTCGACCGGGAGCAAATTGAATGCGCTGAGCTGGAATGACGATGGCGTTTGCAGGAGTTGCGGCAAAAAGTGAAATCGTTCCTATTGCTGCTGCTACCATTGCACCCAGTGAAACTGTGTTCCTGAGCATATTCTTCATCTTGACCTCCTGGTTTGAAGTAGTTAGAACGTTATGAAATAGTGAATCTGAAAATTGCTTGATCATTCAACTGCACCAGTTGTTTCAAGCTCAAGTGGGAACTGAAGAATTGAAACAAATGCATATCGTTTACCTCTTACGATGGCTTTCAGTATTTTTATCAGGCTAAGATGCTTGAATTTCCAGGTTGATCAAATTGAGCAAACGATTGTAGTCCTGTACGATGCGTTGCTTGAGCTGCATTAGTTCATCAATTGAAGTTGAAGCAGGAACAGAATTCGTTTCAGGGATTGTATAGTCCTCTTCCTGCAACTGAAGCTCGAAGGCATTGAAGAATATCTTTAAAGTACGTTTGTCAATTTTGGTCTCACAACTCAAGATTCGACTGATTGTTCGAGGATCAAGTTGAGCAAATCCAGCTAGAACTTCATAGGAATACCGATTACCATAGCGATCGCATAAGGCATTGGATTGCATCAGTTTTTGTAGTCCCTGCTGGGTTAAGACGACTCCCCGTCTACGACTTGCTTTCGATGGGGTGACAGACTTACTAAACGCTTCCAGTGAAAAAGATTGAACAGATGTTTGCAGATTTGCCTGTGCCATAGATTGATCCTCAATATAATTCGAAGCAGTACATCATCACTGCTAGAAAAGCTTGGAATTAGACCACAGTCTAAAGGGATTGAAAAGTTTCTGCTTCTAGAATTGCAGTCAGCAAATTCTCGAATGTCCACGGGGCTGTGTAGCGATCGCCATTCAGAAAGAGGGTTGGCACATTGGTAACGCCACTTCGCTTGCCACTCTCAACGTCCTGCCTTACTCGGTCTGTATAGACCCGACTTGACATTTCTTGTAAGAATTGGGAAACATTTAACCCAACTTGATCGGCATACTCGACCAAACACCCATCACTCAACGCATACTGATGCTTAAACAAAGCATGATGCATCGGCCAAAATAGCCCTTGCGCTGCTGCCGTTTCTGCGGCTTCTGCAGCTCGTTGTGAGCGGGGATGGAGCTGAGTGTTGGGAAAGTGTCGAAACACAAAACATAGACGCTCATCCTTTGTCTCGGCTGTATTTACATTGAGTTGCTGCTGGATCTGTTGAATGATTCGATCAATCTCACCACAGTGGCGGCATTGGTAGTTTCCATATTCAACTAATACAACCGCTGCCTTGGGATTTCCCTGAATATGATCCTGCTTTGAGAGTGGAACAACTAACTGAGTACCGTTATGTTCGTGACTCATAAGAACTTCCCGCTGTCGATGGTTCTAATTTAGAGACTTAGCTCACCAATGTCGCCAACTTACAGTTGAGTCTTTGAGGCGATGAAAAGACAACGATGATCTGTCCCAGAATCAGCGAAGAACTGTACTTAAGATCAGGTTTGAGGCGAAATCTAAATACGATAAGCTACAGACTCGCCATTCCTCGTTTTAGGGCAACGATGACTGCCTGGGTGCGATCGCTCACTCCCAGTTTGCCCAATATCCGATTAATATGAAATTTGACCGTACTCTCAGAGATGTTCAAGTCTGTACTGATGTCATGATTGCTCTTGCCCAGCGCGATCAGGCGAATCACCTCTAATTCGCGATCACTAAGGTCTGGGTTTGTCATACGTTCAGCAAGCTTAGCCCCTACCGCAGGTGGAATATGCTTTTGGCCCCGGTTGATCGTCCGAATCGCATTCAGCAACTCGTCAGGTTCAGCGTCTTTGAGCAAATAACCCTTTGCCCCTGCCCGTAGTCCGCGATAGATGTCCTCATCCCCATCAAAAGTAGTCAGCACCATAATTTGAGCCTGACTTGATTCCGCACAAATCGTGGTAATTGCCGTTACACCATCCACATTTGGCATTCGCAAATCCATCAGAGCGACATCCGGTTGATGCTGGCGAAATAATGCTATTGCCTCGTTGCCATCGCGTGCCTGAGCCACAACCGTCATATCAGGTTCCTGCTCAATCAAAGTTGCCAGTCCTTGACGAACAATGGAATGATCATCAGCAATCATGACGCGGATGGTGTTAGATGGGCTCATTTGACTTACTTCCGATTGCACACGACTGTAATTTCCGTTCCCTGTCCTGGTGCGCTTTGAATGGTTAATTGTGCGCCCATGCGATCGGCTCGCTCTGACATTCCTAACAGACCATAACCATTACTTGCAGGGGCTTGATTAATGGCGAACCCTCGTCCATCATCTTTAACTCGCAACAGGCAGTGAGTACTGTTGTAAATTAGCTCAATCTGAATATAGCTGGCGTGGGCGTATTTTAGAGCATTGGTTACCGCCTCTTGCCCAATTCGCAGGAGATTGCTTTCCACTTCGGTCGGCAAAGGATAAGGTTCACCCATGAGGTTGCAAGTGATATGGGTTTGACTGCCAGAAAAGAGTTGTGTTGCCATCTGGTTCAGGGCAGTGCACAAATCACCATCCTCTAGCAATCGAGGACGTAACGCTTCAACCGATCGACGTGCCTCTGCTAAACCAGTGCGTGCTAGATCCCGTCCAATTTGAATATGGCTTTGAGCTACGGCTAAATCTGTGTTCATCAATCGAGAAGCATTGCCCAATTGCACAATAATTCCGGTGAAGGCTTGTGCCAGGGTGTCATGAATTTCCCTTGCCATCCGGTTGCGCTCCTCCAGAATCGAAGAAGCTCTTAGGGCGGCTTCAGCCTGTTTACGCTGGCTCACTTCCAACGCTAAGGCAACAAAGTCTGAGATCGATCCGACAAACGTTTGTTCAATTAATTCCCACCGACGAGGAGTATGTACCTGTTCATGAAACACCATACCCACAACTTCGCCGCCCACACGAATGGGTGCATCAAGCAAGGAAACAATGTGGTTCGGTTTCAACCACGTCGCCCAGAGTTCCTGCACCAGTGGATCAGTCCGGGTATCGGATACAGCGATCGTCCGAGAATGTGCCAGCGCTTGAAAGTAGGTTGGGTGAGTCGCCTGATCGTGTTCTAGTCCTGATGAATGTCGTTGTTGACTCCGTTCATAAAGATTGACACACCTCAGTTTGGTACGCTCGCCATTGAATAACCAAACGCTGACTCGTTCCACATCCAGGGCATTGGCTGCTTGCTCTGTAATGGCATCAAAGGCAGAATCAAGATCTCCCGCTGCGATCGCGGGATGATTTGCCAGTTCTGATAATGCTTGAGTGTGCTGACGTAATCGTTGTTCGCGTGCAATTCGCTCCTGTACTTCCTGTTCTAAACGCTGATTTGCATCGGTAATAGAGCGTTGAATTGCCCGTAGCTGTTCAAAGGCAAAACAAAGGATGAATGCAACCAGAATGAATTCAAGGAGTTGAGCAAGATCAGAGCTAGTGTGAGCGGTCAGTGTATACAGAGGTGGAAACAGAAAGTAATCACAAAGTAATACCGATAAAATAGTGGTAACAATCCCTGGCTTCAAACCACCAAACCGAGAGCTAATGGCGATCGCGGCAAAGAACAGAAAAACAATGGGTTGTGAGGTGAACTTGTTCAACCATAACGTGAATGAAAAGGCAACGACAACAGTCGAAACCGCAACAACATAATGCTTTAACTCAGTGCGGCTTATCCAGGCATCTCGCAGCCAATTGACCAACAGCCCCTGAAAAATTGCATTCCACTTCATTCTTTATCTCTGGTATTGGTTTATCCCGCAGGTGGTAAGACATCAAGCGAAAAACTTCTGTAAGAGAAATCTGATTGAAACTAACTCATTCTTTCTGACCAAGTCCAGATACCTGTCTAATTGTATAAATTCTTTTGCATCTCCGGAATAATACCTAATCTTGGCATCCCTCATCTGTTCCTTAAGTTCCTGGCTAAACAGGCTAAACATCCCTAACGCCATTTGTCAGTACCTTTATAACTGGAATTAATCCTTGAATTGAGCACGATGAAATCTGAATATAAGATTCACAGTGTTCAATCGAGGGAACGTGACTCTTAGGAGAATGGATCATGATAACAACGCAAGCAACCCCTAATGGACGGTTACTGGAACCTGGAGAGGGTCTTTCCTATTGGGTACTGGGTGATTTGTATACCTTTAAGACGGTCAGCAAAGAAACAGAGGGAGCCTACTCTCTGATGGAAATTACGGTTTATCCCCAAACTGGTTCGCCTGCTCATCGTCACAGTCGCGAGGATGAATCATTTTTCATCTTATCCGGTGAACTTAAGTTTCAGGTCGATGGAGAAACAATTGTGGCAACCCCCGGAACCTTTATCTACTGCCCCAAAGGGCAAACACACCTGTTTATGAATGCCAGCAATCAGCCAGCTAAAATGCTGTGTTGGGTGATGCCAAGCGGGCTCGAACAGTTTTTTATGGAAATCGGTACTATCGTCACTGATCCTACGACTCCACCCCCTCCGGTAACTGCTGCCGATATTGAGAAAACGATCGCCCTTGCTCCCAGCTACGGACTAAAGATTCTAAGTCGGTAACCATCATTAATGGTTGAAAAGGGGGTGGGGGGCGTTGCCTCGATGTAGGAGGTTTCTACCCTCTCCACCCCTGAAATATTCTTCAGGAAAAAATCGCCTGCACACCGTTAGCGAAATGTATCGGGAGAACCATTATGATGACGGCTCCAGCCTTGCAATCCCTGATCTCCTTGAAAGGTGCGAGCAAACGCTACGACCAACCCAATGGACAGCAGATCAGTATTTTAGAAGGAGGGAGATATTCACTTGAACGCGATCGCAAATCAGTTCATTCAAGGAGGAGTCGATGAACGTAAACAACTTTTTCGCACGCTTCTGCTGAAAAAGGTTCAACTTGTATAGCAGATTAATCATTTGTTGCAGGCTGCTCCAACCCATCGCCTTTCTTCTGACCCATTACTTCAGCCCTGAAGAAGCTCAGCGTCAGCTAGATACCGCTGTAGGCTTGGGGCGCTATGCCGAGATTTTTGCGTACGATGAACTGACAGGAGAACTGTATGACGAGACCACTGACTCCTGAGCATAAGCTGCCAGAACGCATTCACTGGATCTGACAAGATGGTTTAGTGCTTCTGGCAATTATTGCCTAAATTTTTGCGATCGTGGATACTGCTGTCCAATTCGCTGGCGCTTACAACGCTAAAGCAGTGATTGAAACGGATCCAAACGTATTGCCCTGGTAAACTGCCCAAACGCTACTTCGTATGGCGATCGCCTATTCCTTGTCTTTAGGTTTTAGCATCCTCCACGCGTATGTTGCCTATTATTGGGCAAACACTGCCAAAATCCTGTTGCCCCTATTAGACATTTTACAGTCCATTCCAGTGTTATCTTTTCTACCCGGTGTTGTACTGGCACTGGTAGCACTCTTTCCAGGGCAACTCATCGGTGTGGAACTCGCATCCATCCTTCTGATTTTTACGGGCATGGCCTGGAACATGACCTTCAGTTTCTATCAATCGTTATGTAGCATTCCTACAGAGTTGATTGAAGCGGCTCAAACTTATCGCCTCAATGCCTTTCAACGTTTTTGGACATTAGAATTACCCACCGGAGTGATTGGGCTAGTTTGGAACAGCGTGATGTCCGTTGCCGGAAGATGGTTTTTCTTGATGGCGGTCGAATCTTTCACGCTGGGCACTTCATGAGCGGCTTTGCCTTCATCGTCCTATGGGGCACTTGGGAAGCCGAACTATTGCTACGATCGCTCAATCCATCTGATTGGTGGCAAGTGATTCATAGTGCAGTTTTAACCGACATTCCGCCCTTTGAAGTGTCCCATCGAGAATTTAGCCGCATAATTTTCTCAAAGGCTGGCAGCAAAGGGGGTGCAGTATTAACAACGAATTGATTGTGCAGAACCTGGATCATCTGGGTATCGTTGCCGGATTGGTAGACGAGTTAGAGATTGTGGAGCAGATCAACCAACACTTGGGCGAAGACCCACGCGAGCAAATTAGCCCAGGAGTGGCGGTAAAAGCCATGATTCTGAATGGGTTAGGGCTGGTATCTGCGCCGTTGTACCTGTTTGACCAATTCTTTGTGGGGAAAGCAACGGCACATTTGCTGGGGGCAGGCGTACTGGCGGAGCATCTCAATGACGACCGTTTAGGACGAGTGCTCGACGCGTTGTATTTAGGTGGGTTAAGCCAAATCTTTGTTGCCATTTGCCTGACGGCTGCCCGCAAATTTGGCGTCGAGTGCAAGAGCGCCCATTTCGACTCGACTTCATTCACGGTGGAGGGCGAGTATTTGCCGGAGGTCCAAGTGACTGAGGGCATTGCGCCAGTTCCTATTACCATCACCTATGGCTATTCGCGTGACCGTCGTCCTGACCTGAAGCAGTTTGTGATGAATTTGGTGTGTTGGGGCGATGGTGATATGCCCGCATTCATTGAGTTAGCCGATGGCAACCAGTCGGATAAAGCCCACTTTGCTGGGTTGATGCAAGCGTTTAAGGCGCAGTGGCACTTTGAGGGGTTGTATGTGGCCGACGCGGCACTTTACAGCGAGGAGAATCTGCAACAACTGTCAGGGTTACGGTGGCTGACGCGGGTGCCGTTAACGCTCAATACGGCCGCGGCGTTAGTCAACCAGGTCTCAGAGTCTGCGTTTGAGCGCACCGCACTAGAAGGCTATCGCATAGCGACGGTTTGCTGCGACTATGGCGGTGTCAGGCAACAATGGTTTGTGGTTGAAAGCCAAGAACGGAAAAAGTCTGACCTTAAGAAATTGGAGCAGACCCTGGTCAAAGCAAAAACCCAGTGGCAAGCGCAATTACGACAATTATGTGCACAAGAATTTGCTTGCGAAGCCGATGCTTTGGCCGCACTGAAAAAGTTTGAGCGGACTTTACCCTGGCATCAACTGGAAGCCACAGGGGTCAAGCTGAAATTGCACTATGAGAAACCTGGTAAGCCGAAACGGGAGACTCCGCCCAGTCGCATCACCTATCACCCACAAGCATCGTTAATACCCAATGCGAGCCTTATCACCAGCCACCAGCAACGAGCCGGACGGTTCATTCTGGCAACCAATGGGGTGGAAGACACTGAGCAATTAAGCCCACAGCAAGCGCTGGAAGAATACAAGGGGCAACAGGGTAACGAGCGAGGCTTTCGGTTTCTCAAAGACCCTTTGTTCTTTGCGTCCAGTGTCTTCCTCAAAGCCCCAGAACGGATTATGGCACTCGCAATGGTGATGGGGTTGTGTTTGTTGGTGTACAACCTAGGGCAACGTCAACTCCGCCAAGCGCTCCAGCAAGCAGACCAAACCCTGCCCAATCAGCTGCGCAAAGCCACGCAACGCCCGACCCTACGCTGGCTATTTCAATGTTTTATGGCGGTTCACTATGTGATGCTCAACGGCAGCGAGCAGATTGTCAATCTCACCGACGATCGCCGTCGGATTCTCCAGTTTTTGGGCTCCACCTGTCGACAGTACTACTTGCTGGGTTGAAGCCGACCGTTAATTTGGAGTGTGCCAGTGAAAAGGGCGGAATGTGGGTTTTAACGACCTTACGGGTTCTTGTGGCACTAGCATTATCTGGCTACTGGATGTTAAATACATTAACGCGACATTTTGAATCTGCTGTACAAAACGATTTGGATTGGGGAATTTCTACAACACGCCAATGGGTTTTGGCTCTCTTATAAGCATTCATCACAACCGCGCAAGAATTCAATCAACTGCCTGGTTTGCGCGGCACGGTTAGTCGACTGTTGGATCTGTTGCAGTCGCGTTGGAGAGGCACACCTTCTCTCGCCGTTTATCCAGCATTTAGATGACTATGGTGGAAACGAAAGTTCCACGCGATACCCAAATGGCAAATTCTATTGAGTATCGCATGGAGGCTAAGTCTTTGTGCAGAACTCGGTTTCATCAACGGAACAATACGGCTTATTGCTTGCGTCGATAATGGGCAGTCATAAAGTGTTGCCATTGCCCGTCGTCTCTCAGCATGTGGGAGGTTAAGACTCGATGATTGTCGCTTTTGAACTCGATCACGTCTTTGTACTTTCCAAGTTTCTCGTCGCCTGTCATGGAAGGTCCATCGGAGTTGAGCGTTAACACGGTTTCGTCTGCGTTTAGTTCACCATCATACACCCAGAGATATGTCATCATTGACCCGACCCAGGTTCCTATATAACGCTGTTTCTGTGGGTCGTATCCGAGGGTCATCAGCGTTGTTGTAGGACCCATGCAAAGCATCTCACCTTGCCCTTCCGCTAAGATCCAAAGCCCGTTCAGAGTACGCACAGACTCAGTTCCCGTTGATTTTTCAGGAGGTTGATCGGGTCCCATCATCGCTTCGATTTCATACGCCCACTCACCGACGAGCTTCTGGAGCCACTGGTGTTCTTTTTGTGGTTGAGCGGGCATGGGTGAGGTTTGCTCAGCTTGGTTCGTTTCCATTAGTTTGTCTCCTTGTGGTGAATGATGGAGTTTTACGATCGCAGTAGAGCTGATGTAGAAGTGCTGTTTATCTATCCATACGTTGGCTTCTGCGGATACCCAGACGGCGAATCTTCAAAGTCTTCCTGTCGACCATAGGGGGTCATGTCAAGCAGGCTGTAGGAATCGGTGAGGGATTCAACGCCACGGGCATAGGTCGAGTAGGTGTGAAAAACATCGTCACCCAGGCGGAAGAAAACGCTGAGACCGTGACTCTCACCCTGCACCACATTTGGTCCGTGGCGTTCTTCTAGCTCAGCTTTGTCTCGATAGTTGTATTCGATCGGTGCAACGGTTTCGTCCAAAGTGACGTGAAAATCGTAGTTAAAATCGCTGCCAAAGGAGGAATACCAGGGAACCGTCCATCCCTTCAGTGTTTTGTAGGCTTCTAGTTTGGGGAATGGGGCACGAGAAACTAATGCAAAGGTTGTGCCGCGTTGCTTCAACATGGATAGATCGCCCAAGGCGTTGACAAAGCCTGTACAACCCCCACAACCCTTTTCCCACTCCGGAGCAAACATGAAGTGATAGATGATGAGTTGGGTTTGTCCTTCGAACAAATCAGTGAGTTTAGCAGAACCATTTGAGCCTTCAAAGGTATATGCCTTCTCAAGTTTGACCATTGGTAGCCTGCGTCGTTCTGCGTTGATGCGATCGCGCTGCCTGGTCAACTCTTTTTCATGTTCAAGCAATGTTTTACGAGCAGTCAGCCACTCGTTTCTTCCAACAGTATTGGGATGTGCAATTGCGGTTTGAATCATTGTAAATCTCCATCGTGTAATGGTTGAACTTAGATCAAAAGCCTGTTGCTGTGGTGTCCTACACCTCTACCTTTTCCTTAACAGCGTCAGCCTGAGCGATCGCACTGGGTTCCATGTAAATCAGTTCCCAAATGTGACCATCTAAATCTTGGAATCCATGGGCGTACATAAAGCCATGATCTTGAGGCTCGTTGTAGGTTGTGCCACCAGCAGCAACGGCTTCACGAACCATCCCATCTACTTTTTCTCGGCTCTCAACCGATAAACACGTCAACACTTCAGTACTTTTTCTGGCATCGCAAATCGCGTTTGGCGTGAATGTTTTGAATTTCTCATGCGTCAAGAGCATCACGTAGATAGTCTCGGAGACAATCATGCAGGTGGCCGTTTCATCGGTGAACTGGGGATTGAACTGATAACCGAGTTTCGTGAAAAACGCGATCGATCGCTGGAGATCTTTGACGGGTAAATTGACGAAAATTTGAGTACTCATGGTTTCTCCTGTGTAGTGTGTCGTTGGTGATTGGTCATGAGCCATTAGTCACTAGTCATGGGTTAGTGGCTATTCACGAAGGACAAAGGACGAGTGTATTGGCAATTTTGTTGTGCTTTAAACTGCTGCAATGTGATGAATGGATTCTTTGCAGCGCAGGTTAACCACCCGCTTTGCTCAAAACCTCAGCCGTCAGTCGGTCAAGATTCTGCTCATTCGCAGGAACGACGATATGTTCAATGCCGCTAGCAACCTTTGCATTCTCAAACTCCTGCTCCCATCGAACAAGAGTCCCGCCGTTGTCTGTTTGCTCAAGAGCGACAGTAAGAAGATACCTCGGCTGTGATACGTGCTGGATGACGATTCGTTCGTATGGCTCAATATCACGAAAGACACTTTCATTTAGATAGTTCTTACCATCTGGTCCGTGCATGACGTAAGACCAATGACCAGCGTTCTTGAACTCACAGACATTGAACGTATTGGTGAAACCATCTGGTCCCCACCACCGCGCCAACCGTTCCGGATCGCTGATTGCAGCAAAGACGTGTTCCACGGTGGCTGGGATTTCACGGGATGTTTTGAATGTAGTCATCAAATTCTCGACTGAGAGAGTACAAAGTCAGGATTTTCGTTTGATCCAACAAGATCAAACGACCTGATCACAGTTGACCATCCACGGTATTCCGAATTGATCAATCAACATGCCAAAGCGAATAGACCAGAAGGTTTGAGCGATCGGCATTTTCACTTTGCCGTTTTCTGCAAGGGCGTGAAAAAGGCGTTCTGCTTCAGCGATTTCAGGAACGCTAATCTGCACGTAGAAGCCTTGCGGGGTTTCAAAATATCCCGGTGGGCAATCAGATCCCATCAACAAGCGATTCTCCGAGGGAGAGGCTCCGCCAACGCCCAAATCCAAACAAGCGTGCATAATTTTGTCTTGCCATTCAGGTGCAATCTCTTCTGCGGATGGTGCTTCTTTGTGCGTCATCATCATGGTGATTTTGCCGCCGAGACATTGCTCGTAAAACTTGAATGCGGCTTCACAGTTGCCATCAAACATGAGATAAGAATTGATTTTCATGACATATTCCTTTTGTGAATTTATTCCTGTAGGGGCGGGTTTAAGCCGATCGCTTCAAGGTATTCAATTGGTTTATCAAACCCGCCCGTATAATCAGTTTTAGGGATTGAGCGTCAAGACCCCTTGAGAAGTCTCCGGATTAAAGGGCACTGAAATGTGTTCATGCAAAATCTGCCAATTGCCGTCTTTCTTCTGACACGCAGCAGTAGCGCGCATCCACATCTGCGTAGCGGGATGGGTTTGTTCGCCAGTAATGTGAAATAGCCAGTGAGCAACTGCTAAGCTGCCATTTACAGTAACCGTGAGATCTTTTGTCTCCATTCCGGACGATTTTGGAAAATAAGGCAAACAGTCTTCCCATAACTGGCGGACGGCTACTTTACCCTGGGTTTGAAATGGTGGTTTGACATCAAAAATGACAATCTCATCGGCATAGCGAGACATGATTTGCTCCACATCTTTGGTGCAAATTGCCCGCTGCTGGGCGGCAACCAATTGGCGGATTTCAGCTTCCTGGGTTGGAATTGTGTTGGCAACGGTCATGACAATTTCTCCTTTATAAATAAATCGCTTGGTTGTGAATTGCATACCAACGGCGAGATTCTGGAAGTCCTGCAACTCTCCTTTGGTGTGCGATTTCCCGTTGTGGTGGCTGGTCGGTTGCAGATGACGTTACGCTTACTGTTGCGTTTCAACCTGGGCACGAATGCGGTCTTCCTGCTCCTTTAATGCAGGTGTCAGCGCTTCACCAAAATCCTCTGCCTCAAATACGGGACGGATCTCAATATCGGAGTCGCTTAACATGGGGTTGGGGCAGCGCTTCACCCAGGCGATCGCGTCTTCCATTGAATCCACCTGCCACAGCCAGTACCCTGCCACTAGCTCCTGTGCTGGAGTGAAAGGTCCATTGATGACTGTGCGATCGGTGCCTGAAAAGTGAACTCGCACCCCTTTTGAGCTCGGATGTAGCCCGTCAGCGGCGAGCAAGATACCTGCCTTAGCTAATTCTTCGTTGTACCGCCCCATTTCAGTTATCAGCTCCATGCTCGGCATGGTCCCAGCTTCAGAGTCCTGAGTTGCTTTGACGAAGACCATAACTTTCATTGTGAAATCTCCTGTTGAATAGGTTTAAGTTGAATTACGAAGGAATGAGAATTCAATCAGTTCGATATTTGGTAGGGGCGGGTTTTGCGGTCAAATCGCTTACGGATTGCAGTTTGGGCTGCTAAACCCGCCCGTACAGTTTGTCGATCGCTAACTCGCAGCGACACGCTTGAGTGCATCAATCTCGATCTTTTCCATTTGCAGCATGGCAGTAGTAACGTTTTGAGCGGTTGTCGCATCAGAGTGGTTGAGCAACTCAATGAGCGCGCGAGGAATAATTTGCCATGAGACACCGTATTTGTCCTTGAGCCAGCCGCATCGCCGTGCGGTTTCATCACCACCCGCAGACAGTTTTTGCCAGTAATCGTCCACTTCCTCCTGGGTATCGCAGAAGATTTGGAAGGAAATCGCCTCGTTAAATTTGAAGGTCGGACCACCGTTCAGCGCTGTGAATGGTTGCCCATTGAGTTCAAAGCTGACAGTCATGACGGTTCCGGCTGGTTTTCCGTGAATGTCCTGTCCAGCGTCTCCATAGCGGCTGATATGGGTGATTTTGGCATTGTGAAAAATTGACGTGTAAAACTGAGCGGCGGCTTCAGCTTGATCATCAAACCATAAGCAGGGAGTAATTTTGGCGTTTTGCATCAGGATTCTCCTTGAGTTCAAGCGCTTGAAGACGGTTATGACTGTGCTGGTAATCCCGCCACTTCGACGACAGGACGGATTTCGACGGTGCCGACTTTTGCTCCTGGAATGCGGGTGGCGATCGCGATCGCTTCATCCAAATCCTGAGCATTCACGAGAAAAAAACCGCCCAATTGTTCGCGGGTTTCGGCAAACGGTCCATCGGTGACTAGGGATTTGCCGTCACGGACCTGGACACTGGTTGCCGTTGCCACAGGATGGAGGGGAGCCGTTGCCAGAAATTGTCCGTTGGTATGCAGTTCCTGGGCGAGTTGAGCCGATTCCCCATAGCAATGTTCCCGCTCGGTGTCACTCAGTGCGTTTTCGTCCATATAAATCAGCAGCAAATATTTCATTGGGTTGCCTCCTTTGTAGTTAGGTCGAATGGGAATGACTCAAATCGACACGGCACTGAAAAATTTTTGATTAAGTACGATCGAGCTTTGCCTCCTTTGTCAGTCAGTCGAACGGGAACCGCTCAAATCGACACCTCTAAAAAACTTAATTTTTAGTACTTGCGTACTAAATTACCATCATCATATTCCTTTGTAAGTGAATCGAACGGCAACGGCTCAAATCGACACCTCATCAAAATTTTTTATGACAGAGATGACTTCAACCCCAAAAGCAGGTGTAGCTCAGGCAATCGCCTCTGTTTATAAGACGGAATGGGGGCGCATTGTTGCCATTCTGATTCGGCTGGTGGGAGATTTTGATCTAGCTGAAGAAGCTGCACAGGAAGCATTTGCAGCAGCGGTGCATCAGTGGCAAACCAGCGGTATCCCCGATCTGCCTCGCGCCTGGATTATCCGAACAGCCCGTTACAAGGCGATCGATCGCCTCCGACGACGCACCCGACTGACGGAAAAACTGGAGTGGTACGCCGCATCGGGGTTAATTCCATCGAGCGAAGAACCCACCTATGACAGTGATGAAATTCCCGACGATCGCCTGCGATTAATCTTCACCTGCTGCCATCCCGCCCTCGCGACGGAAACTCAGGTAGCGTTGACCCTGCGAATGTTGGGTGGACTGGAAACCGACGAAATTGCCCGCGCCTTTCTCGTACCAACCGCAACAATGGCACAGCGGTTAGTTCGTGCTAAACGTAAAATCCGAGATGCAGGCATTCCCTATAAAGTGCCAGAAACAACCGATCTCGCTCCTCGGATAGAGGCAGTCCTGACAGTCATTTATCTCATCTTTAACGAAGGCTATGCTGCCACGAAAGGGGATTCGATCGTACGAGCAGACCTCTGCACTGAAGCAATTCGACTGGGGCAGTTGATACGACAATTGCTCGCACCCCAACCGCCCTCAGAAGTCACAGCATTGGTGGCGCTGATGTTACTCCACGACTCCCGGCGGGATGCCCGTTTGGATGAAGCAGGTGATCTCATTCTCCTGGAAGACCAGGATCGGAGTTGTTGGAACCATTCACAAATTACTGAGGCGTTACCCCTGGTGGAGGAAGCTTTACGAAGTGGAACGGGGGGGTATGCCCTGCAGGCAGCGATCGCAGCCCTTCACTGTCAGGCAGCACGGGCAGAAGACACGGACTGGGCACAGATTGTACGGCTGTATGAAGTGTTGGAACGGTTACAGCCTTCGCCCATTGTGACCTTGAATCGAGCCGTGGCGATCGCAATGGCGGATACCCCTCAAGCGGCAGTTGGAATCATTGATAGACTTGCCTCAGAACTTGATAGCTATCATCTGTTTCACGCCACCCGGGCGGATTTATTTCGGCGTGTTGGAGCATTAGAGGATGCAACCCAAAGTTACAAGCGAGCACTAGAGCTGGTGACAAATGACAGCGAGCGTCGCTTTTTAGAGCGTCGGTTGCATGAAGTTCAGCCTTCACATCTTCCCATTCAACTTCATGAATGAAGAACTCAACCCCCGCCGCATCAGCATTCGCTCAACGCCTCGAACATTGAGCAGAATGAATCTGCAGAGCATAGCCAGGCAATTCTGGTCATTTGTCACGTCGGCTTTACCACCTTTTACACCAATTCTCTAAATTCGGGTGATACATCCTCATCGGGCCGAGTGGACGTATCTTCTACATGCGGTCAGCTACGGTGCTATTTTTTGGAGACTCGTATTATCCCCGCTTCCCCCACTTGAGAGTTAGTCGCGATCGACACCTTAAATGACTTATGGCTGATTTCACAGCTAAAAATGGGATTTATGTACTGACTTCACCAAGACTTGCGCTCACCTTGAATCCCTTTCCAGAGCGGGAGAGGGATTTAGATTTATCCTCCTTCTTCTTTGGGAGAAGGGGTTAGGGATGAGTGTCAGCCGTTTTGTGTTTCAAGGATATAAATGCCAAAAAATGCGTCTGCATCGCTTAACCTCAATCAACAGATAGATTTCCTGATACAAAAGTTTTTCTAATATTTAAGCAGTCAACTTAAGTATTGACCTATGAAGCTGAGGTTTAGACGGCGACGGCTGGGGCAGTTTGCGATCGCGGGTACCGTTGGAGCAGTGCTGGAAGGAATGACAAAGCAGGCGCTCGCTCAGTCAAGACCTCAAACCACTTCAATATCAGCAACTCCTATTGACCCTAACAGTTATGTGGATGTCAAGCTGCAAATTAATGGTAAAGAGCAGACACTCAACATTGAACCCCGCGTGACGCTGCTGGATGCCCTCCGGGAGCGGCTGGATTTGACCGGGACGAAGAAGGGCTGTGATCATGGACAGTGCGGTGCTTGCACTGTGTTGGTGAATGGGCGACGAATTAATTCCTGCCTAACGTTTGCCATCATGCACAGGGGTGCAGAAATTACCACGATCGAAGGTCTGGCGAAAGGTGATACGCTCCATCCCATGCAGGCGGCATTTGTGGCTCACGACGCGTTTCAGTGCGGCTACTGCACACCGGGACAAATTTGTTCGGCGGTAGGGCTGGTGAACGAAGGGCACGCCCAATCAGATGCCGACATTCGTGAACTGATGAGCGGTAATATTTGCCGCTGTGGAGCCTATCCCAATATTGTGACGGCAGTTCGGGATGTCTTAGAGGGCAAGCAAGATGCAGCCGTTTAGCTATCAGCAGGCTGAGCAAGCCGACAGCGCGATCGCGTCCGCTCGTTCCGATCAATCCATGTATTTAGCCGGGGGCACCAGTTTAATCGATTTGATGAAGCTGCATGTCCAGACCCCCCAACAGTTAGTTGATATTAATGCGCTGCCGCTGGCTCAGGTGGAACGGCAGGGTAACGGTGTTCGGATTGGCGCGATGGCACGTAATAGTGATGTGGCCTACAATGCCATGATTCGCCAGCAGTATCCGGTGCTGTCGGAAGCCCTCTTATCAGGAGCCTCGCCGCAGTTACGAAACATGGCAACGATCGGAGGGAATTTGTTGCAGCGCACCCGCTGTTACTACTTCCGCGACACGGCCTTTCCCTGTAACAAACGGGTGCCGGGTTCTGGCTGTCCGGCGATCGAGGGCTACAACCGTATTCACGCGATTCTCGGTGGTAGTGATCACTGTATTGCCACCCATCCCTCGGATATGGCCGTGGCGATGATGGCGCTGGATGCCGTGGTGCAAACGCAAGGGCCGCAGGGATCACGCAGCATTCCGATCGCCGACTTTCATTTGGTGCCGGGTCAGACGCCAGAACGAGAAACGGTGCTAGAACACGGAGAGTTAATTGTTGCCGTAGACCTACCGGCTTCGCCCTTCGCAGCCCGATCGCATTATTTGAAGGTACGCGATCGTGCCTCTTACGCCTTTGCCACGTCATCGGTGGCGGCAGCGCTGGAACTGCAAGACGGCGTGGTGCGATCGGCGCGGCTTGCCCTTGGCGGAGTGGGCACCAAACCGTGGCGTGCCTATGAGGCGGAAAAGGCGTTGCTTAACCAACCCTTGAATCAGAAGACGCTGCAAGCGGCGGCAGCAGCGGCCGTGCAGGGCGCAAAGCCCCAAAAGTACAACGGTTTCAAAGTGGTATTGACGCAACGCACCGTGATGCGGGCGCTGGCAACGGTAGGAGGCATGGCATGAATTCAAGTGATAAGAAGGGTGTAGTGGGCAAACCGCTCAGCCGTGTGGATGGACATGCCAAGGTAACGGGTGCTGCCCGCTATTCAGCGGAATTTCCGGTGGCCAAGCTCGTGCATGGTGTCACCATTCAAAGCACGATCGCCAGCGGCAAAATTACCCAAATCGACACCCGTGCTGCCGAGCGAGTGCCAGGAGTACTGCTGGTAATGACTCACCTCAACGCCCCGAAGGTGTCCGGTGAGGCGGGCGGCGAACGCAAACTGCCACTACTGCAAGATAACCAGGTGCATTACAGCGGTCAGCACATTGGAGTCGTCGTTGCCGAAACGTTTGAGCATGCGATGCAGGCAGCCTCACTGGTCAATATCCGCTACGACGAGGACAAGCCAGCGCTGCATTTGCAGGAACACCTGGATCAAGCGTATGTGCCTCAGGGAAAAATTCCCCGCAACGAGCCGCCCGATTCGGCTCACGGCAGTGTCGAGCAGGGATTGGCGACAGCAGCGGTCAAAGTGGAGCAAACCTACACCACGCCCGTCGAGAATCACAACCCGATGGAACCTCATGCCACCACCGCCGTATGGCAGGGCGATCACTTGCTGCTATATGACGCTACGCAAGGGGTATTTGGCGCTAAGAAAAAGGTGGCGGCCGTGCTGGGAATTTCACCTGAAAACGTCCGCATCATGTCTTATTTTGTCGGCGGTGGCTTTGGCTGCAAAGGCTCGGTCTGGGCGCATGTAGTGCTGGCGGCAATGGTAGCGCGGCAGGTCAACCGCCCGGTGAAGCTGGTGCTGGGGCGAATGCAAATGTTTGGGCCAGTGGGTTTTCGACCCGAAACAATGCAGCAGGTGAGTTTAGGTGCCACCCGCGAGGGCAAATTGACCGCCCTACGGCACGCGGGCACTTCGATCACATCCACCTTTGATGAGTTCATTGAACCCGTCGCCAAAACTGCCCGTATGATCTATGCTTGCCCACACATTGAAACCAGTCACCGTCTGGTGCGTTTAAATGTAGGCACGCCGACTTACATGCGGGCACCGGGTGAGGCATCCGGGTCGTTCGCGCTGGAATCGGCTATGGATGAACTGGCGTATGCGCTTAAGATCGATCCGATCGAACTGCGCCTGCGCAACTACGCTGAGGTCGATCCTGACAAAAAGTTACCCTGGTCCAGCAAATCCCTGCGAGAATGCTACCAGCAAGGGGCCGCGCGATTTGGTTGGCAAAAGCGCAATCCCACGCCGCGATCGATGCGCGATGGCGAGACGTTGATCGGCTGGGGCATGGCAACCGCGACCTATCCGACCAATCGCTCTCCCGCCTCGGCGATCGCACAGATCAAAGCAGATGGAACGGCCGTGGTGCGTAGTGGTTCCCAGGATATTGGCACGGGCACCTATACCGTCATGACGCAGATCGCTGCTGATGCGCTGGGGATGCCGATCGAGAAGATTCAATTTGAGTTGGGTGATACCAATCTGCCTGAAACTCCCGTCTCCGGCGGCTCCCAAACAGCAGCCAGTGTCGGTTCAGCCGTGCATCTAGCTGGAACGGAAGCCCGCAGTAAACTACTGCAACTGGCGCTAACCGACCAGGCATCCCCGCTATATGGGGTTGCTGCCGAAGACGTGATTGCTGAGAACAGTGGTTTCACGCTAAAAAATAAAACCGCGAAAGCCGAAACCTACGGTGCAATCCTGGCGCGCCACGGACTGAAGACGATCGAAGCGCGGGCAGATGCCAAACCTGGCGAAGAAAAAGAAAAGTACTCAATGCATTCGTTTGGGGCGCAGTTTGCGGAGGTACGGGTGAATCCGGCTTCTGGGGAAGTGCGGGTGTCTCGCTGGGTGGGAGCTTTTGGGGTGGGTCGTCTGCTGAATGCCAAAACTGCTAACAGTCAATTGATTGGCGGCATTGTCTATGGCATTGGCATGGCACTGATGGAGCACACCATTATGGACCCCAACCGGGGTCGGGTGGTAAATGCGGATCTGGCGGAGTATCACGTCCCCGTTAATGCCGATGTGCCGCCGATCGATGTGATTTTTGTCGATGAACATGACCCCTACGTGAACCCGATCGGCGTCAAAGGCATTGGCGAAATTGGCATCACTGGCACCGCAGCAGCGATCGCGAATGCGGTCTATCACGCGACGGGTCAACGCATTCGTGATTTGCCAATTACCTTGGATAAGCTTCTGTAAATCAAACGGAATCACCGGAAGACGATTGGCGATCGGTTTGAAGTGAAAAAGACACAAGACCCTGCTAACGTGTTGTCTTTCTAGTCATTTCAACGTGCCTTCACGCTGAATATAAACAAATTGTCTCACGATATTCCAACCGAGAATTTAGTAGCCGAACGGCTCAAATCAGCAGCAGCAAGCCACCTCAAACTCAGACCAAAAGTCTCACCCGTCCGCTGCCTTTGCATGGTTACATCACTGTTCAACGCCGCAATGCTTTCAGTCCAAGATTGGGAAACAACTGGCTTGCAACAGCAAACTGTACCCAAGCAGTTGCCAGGGTTTCTAATGTCCTGGCGACGATTAGTTTTCCTGCATCTACGGCTTCGTAGCCACATGCTTCGATCAGACCTGCAACAATCTGCTTCGCCTCAACATCATCACCGCAGTAGAACACACTGGGAAAATCCGAGCCAAACTGTCTTGAGTCTGAAGCGATGATTTCTGCAAAGGTGGAGTTGAATGCTTCTACAACCCTGGCATTGGGGGCAAGCTGCTGAATTGTTTCAGCAACAGAAATGGTTAAGTCAGTGGCGAGCCCGATCGTCTGTCCTGTAAAGTCTGGCTGGAGACCGCTAACACAGGTAATGACGATTTTGCCATCTAACGATCCCACCGCATGAATCACCTCTGTCAATGAAGGGGCCCAAACGGCAAACAAAACCACATCACTGTGAGCAACGGCTTCCTGCGGCGTACCAATTTGAGCAGTCTTGCCCGCTGATGCTGCCAGTTGGCGGAGTTTTTGCTCATCTCTTGAGTAGGAAAAGATAACGTCGTGCCCAGATCTCGCCCAAATTTTGCCCAGTGCTGCTCCCATATTACCAGCACCAATAATTCCAATTCTCATGTTTAGCCTCTAAATGACAGCGCAAATCATCAGCGTACTTCCCACCACAATTACCCCAGTTGCACTAATAATGGGGATATAGGGCTGCAAAGGTTGAATCCATGCAATTTGCTTCAACCAATGGCGAGCATAGATAACGATGAAACCAATTCCCATCAATACAATCGCCAATCCAACACTAAAAGCACACACTAATAACAAACCATAGACCGTTTGATGCAATGCAATCGCACTCAGCAACAACACTAAAGCAGATGGACAGGGAACCAACCCTCCTGCAATTCCTAATGCTACCAAAGATCGTAAGGTGATCTGAGAAAAGGAGTGGTAATGGGTATGACCGTCAGAATGATGATGTGTGTGATCAGAACGGGAGGAAGGATGCAAAAACCGATCGAGCAACCAGAAACCAATCCCGCAGACCAGCAAGCCACTGGTCAAACTGAGAAACGGATACAACTGCTCCGGCAAAAGGTATCTAGACAGGAGCAAAGCTAGAATCCCCAGGGTAAAGACACTGATTGTGTGGGTCACAGTTGTCACCAACCCTAACAAAACGGCCTGTTGAGGTGTCCCCCGTGAGCCAATGAGATAAGCAGCAACCATTGTTTTTCCATGTCCTGGGGAGAACGCATGTCCAGCTCCCGCTATTAAAGCAATTCCCATTCCACCCAGCATGAATGTTGGTGAGAGATTCATTTGAGCCAGATTTTGAGTCAGGAAGCTACCGTGCCCAATATGAGCGAAAACTGGATGACAGGGCAATAACAGGCTTGGTAATGCAAAATTGGTCATCACAATCAGTCTCCTATTCCGCTGCTGATCGAGATGCGCGATACAGAAAATAGCCAATCAATGCCAGAATCACGCTCACTGTTGCAACGGCTACGTTGGGATAGATGGGAATGCCCGCTACGACGGGCGGAGCTTCCTTCAGATCGGCTTGCAGGCTGGTTCCAGGAATTACAAGGGTTGTAAAGAAAAAGGGCGACCAAAACACAACTGGCACCAGCAGGGCAACAGTATAAGCAATATCGGGTTCTGTTGATCGTCGCCACAATAACCACAGCGCCATCATACTCATGCCACTGAGCAACCATAGCATCACCACATCATGGAATTTGGCGTGCGGATGCCATTCGGGATTAAAGATATGAGTGGTGTTCCAATCCACCGCAACAGAAACGACAGCAGTACTGACGAGCACAACCGAAAGCAAAATACGACTAATTTTTTTCATACATTCTCAGACCATGAAACGGTACTGAGCGAACTATTTCACCCGATGACCTCTTTGGTTTGCCAAGCAAGAAACCTGAAATTCATCTAGGCTGAAAAGCGCCTACAGAACGATAGATCGCACCTTGTAGCCTAAGATAGGCGTTTCTTGCTAGATATACCCGATGATTTAGACGATTCTTGCTATAGCGGATTGCCTATTGCTTCAAAAACGAACTGGGTGTAATACCAAAATAGTTTTTGAAATACTTAGTGAAGCGACTTTGGTCCGTACATCCGACCAATACAGCAATTTCTGCAATCGTATGTTTTTTTTGTTGCAAGAGTTCTTTTGCTTTTTCCATGCGTTGCTGGAGCACATATTGATAGGGTGCTATTCCGATCGACTGCTTAAATAGTCGGCAAAAATAATACTGGCTAATGCCTGAAACTGCCGCCAGTTCAGCCAGGTGTAGTGGTCGATCCAAATAGCTATGGATATAGTCCAACACGGGCTGAAGTCGAGATGCAGGAGGTTCTTGGTGATGGTTGGGACTTTTGGGATGGAGCACACAGTATTGCCTGAGTAGATGAATGATGAATACCTGCGCCAGGGACTCGGCATAAAGTTGCCCACCTATACTGTCGGTATCCAATTCTGCTTGAAAGAGATAAGCGATCGCGTCAATTTGAGGATCGCGAGCACCAATCGTATTCAGCAATTCAACCTGGTTGACATCCACCCCACTCATTTCTGCTGCGGTTTGGCTTAAGAGGAGCGGCTCAATCGCGAACATCAGTGATTCATCGGTGCTATCCCATGCCCAAACCCCTGATGTCTGAGCAGAACAAATCCAGAACTCCCCTTTGAGTTGAGGCTTTTCAGATTTCTGTTCACCAATGCGAGTGATTTTCTGTCGATTACCCTCACTCAATAGCAGACAGAATAGATGGTGATTGCAGCCAGAGAACTCAAGCTCGTTCGGTTTCGAGATATGGCGATCAACAGCTAATCCAGGGAGTTGCAGCGTACGGCGCTCAGAAATCCAGGGTTCTTTCATGCAAATTTGATCAGTGCATCAACCCTCAAGATACGACGAAGCGAGTCTCCTCTGTTGTGAGCGATCACACAGGATATTGAGGTCAGTGATGTAAAACACCAAGGCAACTTCAAATGCTGTTTGTATAGATAGCTTGGAGCCGCATAACGTTCCGGTTGAGCAACTACAACCAACCCTTAAATCACCATTAAAATTTCTGGGTAGTCTGCTCCAGTCGGGTTGTATGTAACCCTATTTAATTCTTGCAAAGATTATCCTCAATTGAGCTATTAATGCTGGCTAAGGCACTTGACAAACTAATGAGGTTAGTTTTTACTAATACTATTAGTTTATTGCATCCTCTATGCCTCGCCCAAAAGGACAAACCCTGACTCAGAAGGACATTGTTGATACAGCAATTGCCTTGCTAGAGCAGGAAGGTGAGGTGGCACTCGGCGTCAACCGAATTGCCAGAGAACTGGGTATTCAGCCACCCTCAATCTACAATCACATTGCTGGAAATGGGGCGCTGCGTCTTGCTGTATGCGTAGAGGGCTACCAACGAGCTGCAGCATTTGTCATAGAACAAGTGTTAAAGATTGAAGAACCAACCCTTGCTTTAAAGACTGCCGCTTATGCTCAACGACATTTCGCTAGAATCCATCCCAATCTGTATCGGGTAACAACAACCACGCCATTTCAATTGGATCAACCAGAATTTGCCCAACTCTTCAATGCTGAGGTTGAGTTTTACACAGGATTATTAAAACCATTTGATTTGTCCCCTGATGATGTTGTTCACATCATCCGTATTTTTCAGGCTTCCATTCACGGTTTTATCCAGGCAGAGCAGGTTGGCTTATTTGTGTTGTCTCAGTCGGTAGATGAAAGTTTTGAACGCCTGATCAACACACTATTGGATGGATTTGTACAACAGCAGATGAAGCATCGTCACGTTGCAAAACGTAAATCTAAACCCTCTTAAGTGTTTCACTATGAATTCTACGGATCTAGCGTTTACCTCTGCACTGGAACAGGCTGAACTTATCCGCAGTAAAGTCATTTCACCGCTTGAATTGACTCAGGTTTATCTGAATCGCATTCAAACAATCGATGCTTCTTTAAATAGTTTTTTCACTGTGATGGCAGAGCAAGCGATCGCAGAAGCAAAAGCGAAAACGGAACAACTAGTAGCCTTACAGACCAACTCATCTTCTTTGCCAGCATTCTTTGGCGTTCCGATCGCGATCAAAGACTTTGCACCCGTAGCAGGCGTCCCCTGTAGCTACGGTGTTCACGTGTTGAAAAATCGGATTGCTACAGAAGATGCAGGGTTAGTGACTCGAATTCGGCAAGCAGGCTTTACCATTCTCGGTAAAACAGCAACCTCTGAAATCGGTACCTCTCCTTACACTGAATCTAGAGGATTTCTGCCCACCCGCAATCCCTGGAATTTAAACTACACGCCCGGTGGCTCTAGTGGTGGCTCTGCCGCAGCAGTGGCAGCAGGGCTTTGTGCGCTTGCGCAAGGAGGCGATGGGGGTGGATCTGTGCGAATTCCCTCCGCCTGTTGTGGTTTGGTGGGAATCAAAGCGTCAAGAGGGCGCATCTCATCGGCTCCATTGGGTGAGAAATTGGGTGGCTTTGGTGTAGAAGGAACGACTGCTCGTACAGTTGCCGATGCCGCTGCATTGTTGGATGTCATGTCGGGTTATTGTTTGGGCGATCCGTACTGGTTACCTCCGCCATCGATCTCATTTTTGGCCGCAACCCAGCAATCTCCTACAAAATTACGAATTGGATTTGCAACCGCAATGCAGCCTGTTGGAACTGCCCACCCAGCTTGTGCCCAAGCAGTGATAGACATAGTGAAATTGTTAGAACGATTGGGACACCAAATCGAGCCAATCGACCTGGATTTTTCAGAATTGATTGACCCGCTCAAGATTATTTGGCAAGCGTCGGTTGATGTTGGGGTTCCAGGTATCTTTTTAGGCAAATTGAATCGGTTTTTGCTGAAGCGATCGCGCTCTTACCCAAGTGGAGCGTATCCTCAGGCGATCATGAAACTCAATACGATCGCCCGACGACTGATTGCAACCCTCAGCAACATAGATGGGTTGGTACTGCCTGTGATGATGCATCCGACCCTTCGAGTTGGGGAATGGGCAAAACTGAAGGCCTCCAAAGAACTAGAAAACATTATTCGCTGGATTGCGCCTTGTCCGCCATTTAATGTGACTGGGCAACCCGCGATCGCCATTCCAGCCGGCTTTACAGCCGATGGTTTGCCTCTGGGGGTTCAATTAGTAGGTCATCCTGGCGATGAAGTCACGATTATTGCATTAGCCGCCCAGGTTGAGGCCGCAACCTCTTGGAATCAACATCGTCCTCCTTGCCCGCCAGACAAACAGCATATAACAGGCTTTCAAACCGCAGTCTGATAAGACTTGTAGTGACTGCCGCATAACGTTCTGCTTCACCTACAGTTAGTCACCGTTCTTTCTCAGATGACTAACTCGACATGGTCAGGGTGCAAGCGGATTGTTAGACCTTCCAGATGCGTTTTAACTGAACTAAATCAAGGTGCTAGACTACCCTCTTGGCGTTAGGTTCTAAGCCAAGTAACTTACCTTTTAGCATGATCAAGATAAATGATACTGCAAGCATTGGTAGCATCAAATTGATCTCATATTTCAATTGTGATTGAAACACTTCAGATAAGATATTCCCGCCTAGTCGAACTGAGTCATTAGATAATCCATGCATAACAATAGCAATGATTGTCGTCTGTCCTACCTGATTCCAAAAATAAGTCATTATAATTGTTAATAGGACAAACTTTGCTGTTAGCACCGAAAACATCAGAAAGAATTCGTGAACACCATAAGTGAGAGCAAGATCAAATTTTACAGGAACGTGCCAGAATGTCCACATTAAGCCCAGAACAATCGAGGCAGCGAGTGGGTCAAATCGTTTGAGTAGTAACGGAAGCGCGAAACCACGCCATCCATTCTCTTCAAACAGCGCGCCGCCATCCAGAAACATAGCAATTAAAAGACCCCTTAAAAAGTCGAAAGATAAGAAGTTTAGACTCCAAGCAAACCCTTCGATGGGAAGGATAAAGCGACTTAACCCTGCGGTCGCCAGACTCATGCCAGCAAAAATTGAGACACAAATAGCCCAAGATTGGATGCCATGTTTCCATGGTATCTCTCTAGACCAGAAACGAAAGCGCCTCTTCAAATCAAGGAAACCCTTTCGGCCGTAGGCAATTCCTACCACAATCACAACAGCAAGATCCGGTGAAGCTACTTGTAGCAAAGCAAGCAACGCACCAGGGAAAGCAGAGGGAAAAGCCGAAACAAGCCGAGTCCAAGTTACAAGGTCAGTGTTAAAAGGGGAACCTGTCCGCTCAAATGCCTGAGTAACAGTATCACCTGCACCAGTAACAATAAAAGCTGGAATGATAAGGATAACAATTAGGACACTTAAGATGTAGAACCATGCAAGTGGGTATCTCTTAATATGTGATGACAGCATTGTCATATATAACTTCAAGTTTTTGCTCTAGCAACCACTCTGACATCACCATCCCCAGGATCGCTCAACTGTTCGCTTCATTGCTGTTATCCTGCGCTGCTTTATCGACCCTATTCATACTTGTCTATTCATACTTGGAGAATATCCCGCAATTTGGCGACTATCTCTGTCTGAGCAGAAACTTCCAACTTCCGAAACATGTACGTTAAAGCTCGTTTAACAGGATTTTAGATGATCCATAACTCCGTACCAATCTGTTCATTGGTCATTTCTTTAGCAACTAAATTCGCGATTTGCATTTCTCGTGGAGTGAGTCGCTTAATTTTTAAGCTTGAAGGCACTGAAGACTATATCCGTAAGGCAGCGAGACACGCAAATGAATGAGTGCTACCAGTAAATGATGAATGCCAACGATCTCCAGCTTAACAATCTCATTTCCTCCTCTAGTTTTGTCTCTGCACTCCTTTTTATTCGAGCATTTCCAGGTTTCGGACTGCGCCTTGGTCGGCACTAGTCGCGAGTAGGGCATACGCCTTGAGTGCCGCTGTTACCCGTCGCGGCCGTGGTTGTGCCGGTTTCCAAGCCGCTTTGCCCTTTGCCTCCATCGCCTCTCGACGACTAGCTAATTCTGCCGCTGATACATCGAGATGGATGCGACGATTGGGGATATCAATCTGGATCGAATCGCCGTCACGCACCAAGGCAATAGTGCCGCCTGCTGCCGCTTCTGGAGACGCATGCCCGATCGAAAGTCCCGAAGTGCCGCCGGAAAAACGACCATCGGTGAATAAGGCGCAAACTTTGCCTAAATCCTTAGACTTTAAATAACTGGTCGGGTAGAGCATTTCTTGCATTCCTGGTCCACCGCGCGGGCCTTCATAGCGAATCACCACCACTTCGCCTGCTTTCACCTCATTGCCAAGAATACCGTTAACAGCTGCCTCTTGACTTTCATAAACCCGCGCCCGCCCTGTGAAAACATGCACGCTTTCGTCGACACCTGCCGTCTTGACAATACAACCGCGTTCGGCCAGATTCCCATAGAGCACAGCCAGTCCACCCTCAGTGCTGTAGGCATTGGCGGCGTTGCGAATACAGCCCTGTTCCCGATCCAGGTCGAGGGAATCCCAGCGGGTCGATTGACTGAAGGCTTGCTGGGTCGGAATGCCAGCAGGACCCGCTTTGAAAAAGGTGTGAACGGCGGCATCATCAGTCCGCATGACATCCCAGCGATCGAGGGCGTCTTTCAGGGTCGGACTGTGAACGGTCGGCAGGTCTGTATGGAGCAACCCCGCCCGATCGAGCTCACCGAGAATGCTGGGGATGCCGCCAGCCCGATGCACATCCTCAATGTGATAGTTGGGTGTGTTGGGAGCCACTTTGCAAAGTTGAGGCACCCTGCGGGAGAGGCGATCGATGTCGTTCAACGTAAAAGCGACATCCGCTTCGTGGGCGGCGGCTAACAAGTGCAGAATGGTGTTGGTCGAGCCGCCCATGGCGATGTCTAGCATCATGGCATTCTCGAACGCTTTGAAACTGGCGATCGAGCGGGGGAGAACCGATTCATCATTCTGTTCGTAATAGCGGCGAGTTATGCTCACAATGGTGCTTGCGGCTTTGAGGAATAGATCCTTACGGTCGAAATGAGTTGCCAGAACCGTGCCGTTACCGGGTAAGGCGAGACCGATCGCCTCGGTCAGACAGTTCATCGAGTTGGCGGTGAACATGCCCGAACAGGAACCACAGGTGGGGCAGGCAGAACGCTCATAGTCTTCGACCACCGCGTCGCTAACCCGAGCATCGGCGGCCACCACCATCGCATCTACCAGGTCAAGCTTATGGTCTGCCAGCTTTGTCTTGCCCGCTTCCATTGGACCGCCAGAGACAAAGATGGCGGGAATGTTGAGCCGCAGGGCTGCCATCAACATGCCAGGGGTAATTTTGTCGCAATTGGAAATGCACACCAGCGCATCGGCACAGTGGGCATTGACCATATACTCAACCGAATCGGCGATGATCTCCCGTGAGGGCAGACTGTAGAGCATCCCGTCATGACCCATCGCAATGCCATCGTCTACCGCGATCGTATTGAATTCCTTCGCGACACCACCCGCTGCTTCAATCTCACGGCACACCAATTGCCCTAAATCTTTGAGGTGAACGTGACCGGGCACGAATTGAGTAAAGGAATTAGCAACTGCAATAATGGGCTTCTCGAAATCCTCGGTCTGCATGCCGGTAGCACGCCAGAGCGCGCGGGCACCCGCCATATTGCGTCCTTGAGTAGAGGTTTTCGATCGATAGGTTGGCATGATCCGTCTGATTCAGCTAATCATTTCTAACAATGATAGATCTTCCTGCTCCAAATTAAGATAAGCGAGATGCATTCTTAGCTCAAACAAGAGACACTGCAACTCACCTCAAACCAGAAAATTGCCTTTAAATAATGCCTGTCTCACCAAGCTTTCAGCTTTGTCCCCACCCAGAACTCAGTAGGATAACGTTCTTGGTCAGCGGCGGCAGATAGACTTGGCAATGCACAAGGAACTTAATTTTGCCTGTTGCAACAGTGTTGTTAGACATCAGCGCGTACTCGAAGTTCATACTTTCGATGTGCAATTGAACATCCATTGGACACCAAACCGATCGGTCAATTTGCCGAAGTAGTCACCCCAGGGTTGCACTGCAAGAGGTGTAGTAATTTGACCACCCTCTGCGAGACGACTGAATAGAACTTTCGTTTGTTCGTGATCGTCCAGCATGAAGATCATGGCAGAGCCTTTCATTGGCTCGGCATCATCATTGTCTGAAGCAAAGAAGCGCACTCCAATCCCCTCAAATTGAGCGTGCATTATTTTGCCACGCATCGATTCAGTTCGGACGGGCATGCCATTTTCGCCATAGCGGAGGGTGGCAACGACTGTTCCCAAACCACACTTTGTGTAGAAATCGAGCGCTTGTTCACAGGTTGTAGTAAAGAACAGGTAGTTTGAAAGGTACATTCTTGACTCCAAGGTTTGAGAATTGAAAAGGCAGAGCCGTAAAAAAAATAAATAGGTGGTGTCTAACGTCGTAGTTGAGCGGCGGCAATCAACTTCTGCCTCATAGTCGATCGCCCCTGTTCAACCGTTTCAACGCAGGGTTATGGGGCAATCCATGCTAATACTACTTATTTTTCCTTGTGCTTATGTGCTACACGCCATTCTAAATGATGATTAATAGCTTTGATTGCATCTTCTACTCGCCAGCGAAATTCAGTTTGGCAACGAAGTTCACGAATAAGAATCGGTTTAACAAGGTGTTTCTCTAGCTGTTGCTTTGTGCGTGCAATGTATGCAAGGCCTAAGCAAGCGTTAGCTCGTACGTTATCACTCGAATGTTCAGCTAAACGCAAACACACATCTTGTGCATATTTCCAGTCTGGAAAATTCTCGCCTAATGCTAATGGCAAGACTAAAAGATCTTCTACCGACCCGCAGTTCAATATTCTCTCAATTTCCTCTTTATTCCTGAGTATAGGAAGAGGACGATAGCTGCGTGGTCGTGAGTTGGATTCTGAACTGTCCATCAGTTAAACGAATCAAGTACAAAAGCGCTTGCTAGTAGACTGACAATAATTTCCCATCTAACGACCTGACAACACAATATTAAGTCTTATCGAGAAACATTCAAATACTGTCTTAACCCTGAATCCAGCCGCATAACACTTTATTGTACAGAGTGTTTCTGTAGATCCAATTGTTTAAGGTGATGAACAGACTGCCTGCCGTAGAGCTACTTCAAATAGCTGGATCTACGGCAAGGTTGCTGTGTATTTGCCTTAGTTGGGTTAGATACACAGCAACACTCTGTAGATCATCCCAGGGCTGTCAGTACGATCGCCCACTTATCTGATCGCACCCAATAACGATATTTCCTGGGAAGGACGCAATGAATTGGCTGGTTCTATAAAATTGGCGATACACGACTTTGGCTGTACGGTAATTCTAATTTAGGCAAGGCATGGAGATTGAGGTAATGATGAGGAGACGACGAAATGATCAGCCTTTTTTAACCTCTTGCGCTTCCATCATTCTTCCCTTTGGCACTACTGCAGAACTCAGCGCTACAGCGTGGTTAGCGATGCGAGATAAAGTCAACACAGGCGCTGTGAATTAATCGATGAAAGATTTAGCAGGCACTTTAAACTCCTATCAAGTCGTCCATCAGCGCGGTGAAGCGGCGTTTTTAGCAACGGTTGTTAAGACTCAAGGTTCAACCTATCGCCGTTCGGGTGCCCGGATGTTAATCACTCAAGCGGGCGAAACTGTTGGCATGGTCAGTGGGGGTTGCTTAGAGCAAGATATTGTAGAACACACGCGTCAAATGTCTCTGAGCGACGCGATCGCCATCACTTACGACAGCACTGTTGAAGATGAAGACATTCTCTGGGGCCTGGGACTGGGCTGCAATGGTGTCGTGCAAGTGCTCATTGAAGCCTTGCTGCCCAACGCTTGTAACCCGCTCACAGTCTTAGCGGAGTGCTGGCGCGATCGTTCGCCTGCTGTCTTAGCCAGCATCTTTCAAACTGAGGGAACAGCAACCGTCAAACTTGGCGCGTGTCTTGCCCTTACACCAGACAAAGTGATCGCGTTTGATCAAACTCACTCTGATTTAGTCACTGCGATCGCAGCAGACGCTCAAGCGGTGCTACAGCGGCAGCAGTCAACCATCCAATCCTATGATCTGAGCATAGGAACGGTGCAGGTTTTTCTGGACTATGTTTCAGCCCCGACTGCCCTGACGCTTTTTGGCGCGGGTCAGGATGCCATCCCCGTGGCTCAGTTGGCGAAGTCTCTTGGCTGGCAGGTTACAGTCGTTGACTGCCGCGCCAATCCCATCAGTCGCGATCGCTTTGCCATGGCAGATCAGGTGATTTTGACTCGACGTGAACGATTGCTCCAACTCGATCGTCACCTCATCGATCAACCAAGTGCGGCTATTGTGATGACGCACAATTATCTTGATGATCAAGCAGCATTAAGAGTGCTGCTGCCCTCAGCAGTATCCTACATTGGTGTACTCGGACCCAGGCGTCGCACTGAACGGCTCCTACAAGACTTGCAAACCGAAGGCATAGCTGATTACAAGGCTGCTCTAGCAAACATCCATGCGCCGATCGGACTTGATATTGGTGCAGACACTCCGGAGGCAATCGCCGTCGCGATCGTGGCAGAGATTCAAGCCGTTTTAGCCCAGCGCAGCGGTGGCTTTCTGAAACACCGCTCCTTGCCCATTCATCAATAAGATGCACTCAAGCACGTTCCCAGTCGGATTGATTTTGCTTGCTGCGGGAGCCTCAACGCGGATGGGGTCTCCCAAACAACTGCTGCCCTATCGGGGACGTAGCTTGCTGCGCTATATGGCAGAAGTCGCGTTGGCATCGAATTGTGACCCCATTGTGGTGGTGCTGGGTGCCAATAGCGATCGCATCCGTCCGACAATCGCTGATTTTCCCCTACACATCATTGAAAACAACCAGTGGTCAGAAGGAATGGGCGGTTCGATTCGGACTGGCGTCGAACAGATCACACGGATCAATCAGCAGCTCGATGCCATGATGGTGATGTTATGTGATCAGCCGTTCGTGACTGCTTCCAGCCTCCATCAATTGATCGAAGCCTATCAGCTTCACCGCAGTCAAGTGGTTGCTTCGGCTTATGCCAATATACTTGGAGTCCCCGCTTTATTTAGTCGTGCTCTCTTTCCAGACCTGTTGAGCTTGACTGCAGATGTGGGTGCAAAGGTTTTGATTCAGCAATATCGTGATCAGGTTTACGCGGTTCCTTTCCCAGAAGGCATGATTGACCTAGACACTCCCGAAGACTATCAACAAATTCGTTTGAGGTAGATCATTTAAGAAAAAATGCGGAAAGGAGCAGTGCTGTCCTCTCCCTGTGCCCGCAACAGCATCGGCAACACTGTCTCTAACCACTCCTCAAACGGGGGAGCATTTTGCAGCGATCGCCATACTACGACCTCGAACTCGGTTTGAATTTGCTGCACCAGTTTGGCAGCCAGAGTACTTTTGCCAATCTCACCAATGCCCAACAGCCGCACGAGGCGGCACCGTTCTTCTATCACCCACGGTTTAAGGCACATCAGTTCTTCATTGCGCTCATCGAAGGTCGCTGTATCAATGGCACTCCCCCAATCGATTGGCTCCGCTTGAGTAGTCGATTGGGCAACGGCTATCTGGGTTTGGGTCGCATCAAGCAGCGATCGCGGAGCGGTCTCTATGAGACATCGCTGCCACTGATGTTCTAATGCCCCTCGGAAGTTGGTTTTACTAACGGGTTCCCCAAAGGCTCGCTCCAGTAAATTCCAGAGTTTGGGACTGACATTGCGCTTGATATAGCTGAGCGAGTAGCCAGACCCCTCAGCAATTTGTTCGTAGGTCTGCTCCTGCAATGCTCCCAATAGAATGGCGGCTTCTACTTCGTTGAGCCGTCTACCCACTTTGGCAAAGCGACGGAATTAGCAACGTGCAGGGCGTGCTCTAAATCCATTGTCTTTGACTCCATTAACGGTAGTGACCCGATTCTACCGAAAGGTCAGGTGAACTTTTTGTTTTGAGCATGACCAGACTGAAGTGGATGCAGGAGAGGAGATTCAGTTAATTCCAACCAGAATTGATCATGAAAAGGTTCACCTGTCTTTAAGTATTTAGACTCGTCCTGCTGACCACGACGTAATGAAATGTAGAATGGGCTAGTGCAGCGTAACCCGCGCAGGTGCTGGGTTTCGTGCCTCTACTCAACCTATTAATCAAGGCTCAATAGGGATTCCAGGGAGTTAAGCAAGTAGGTTCTCCAACAAAGCAGTGAGTAAAGCTTTGCCCCGCTTTTTGGCGTTGTGGACGAACTCAAAGAAGCCCAAATACAACGGGAGCTTTTCTTGAGAGATCCCACGATGGGGACGCAACCAGGAACGCAAGAGCGACCAAAAGCCTTCCATCGTATTGACATGCACTTCACAGAAACCGTCGCCATCATCATCACGGGCGTATTCACCCGCGCCATGACAGACGGTTTTGTGAGCATAGCCCCACTCCGGCAAAGGATGATAGATGGCATATTCATCCGTGTAAATCTGTGTGCCCGGTACAATGGTGGCTTTAATCAGGGGCTCAATCGTCGCTTGTTGGACATTGGCAAGCATCCGAATCACGACCTCACCACCGCGTTGAATCATGCCGAAAATGGGCGGCTTCTCTTTTTCAAGGGTGCCGCGACCCCGAACCCCTTTGAGCCGATGGCGGCGTCCTTGGCGCCCTTTGTTCTCACGGCTTCAGGCTTGCCTTTGTGACCGGCGGTGACGTAGACCTCATCACATTCCACCTCACCAGTCAACTGCACGGTGGGTTTGCCAGCCACAATGCCTTGCCGCAGTTGCGTGGTCATTGCCTGCACAGCATCGTCGTCGAGTTCAAGTTCTTGAGCAATCTGGCGCTTCGACAGGTTTAACCCCATCAAATACAGACACAGCAGCCAGACCCGCAACGGTTGATGATGTCCAGCAAAGATGGTGTCGGTTAAGTCATCAAAGTGCGCCCCACACTCTTTACACTGATAGCGTTGGCGGTGCGATTGGGTGTCGTCCTTGCCACGCTTAATGACTTGAGTGCTGCGACATTTCGGGCAGCACACGCCACTTTTCCACCGCAGTTGGCGCACCGTTTCGTAGCACTTGGCATCGTCAAGCAGGCGAGTGAGATTGAGGTTGAGCATGACCGCAGCTAGTTTCTTCTACGAGGGCATCCTACCAATTGGCTCTGGTCAACGCCACCTCCCCGGATCACTGATTGAGCCTTAATCAATAGATTCTGATTGATCCTAAAGTAGTGAATTTAGAGGTAACGACAAACTCAAAAAACTTCCCTATTGTAGTGACATCAGGTGCAAAGGCGTAAGGGAAAGGAATTAACAAACCGCTCACGTCTAGCAGCCCTGGTATCCTTCACAATTCCCCGATTTCTAGCAGTGACGCAGTCCTATAACCTCAACCCGGTTAGCAGGCTGAGTTTCTGCTGCAACGGACTCACTTAAAACAACCAACCAGGAGACTCGACATGAAAATTGTAGTGATTGGTGGCACCGGACTTATTGGTAGTAAGCTCGTGAAAAACCTTCGTCAGCTTGGTCATGAGGTCGTGGCGGCATCCCCTCGATCGGGCGTCAACACTATCACGGGTGAGGGTCTGACTGAGGCGCTGGCAGGCGCGCAGGTTGTTGTTGATGTGGCGAACTCGCCGTCATTCGAGGACACGGCAGTGTTGGAGTTTTTTGAGACATCTGGTCGTAACCTGCTTGCCGCAGAAGTAACTGCTGGCGTGGGACATCACGTGGCACTGTCGGTCGTCAATGCCGATCGCTTGCCTGACAGTGGCTATATGCGGGCAAAAGTTGCCCAGGAGACGCTAATTAAGGACTCCAAGATTCCCTACACGATTCTCCGAGCCACGCAGTTCTTCGAGTTCCTCAACGGCATCGCCCAATCCAGCAGCGACGGGCAAACGGTTCGCTTGTCTCCTGCCCTAGTGCAACCGATCGCGTCGGATGATGTGGTTGCCGTATTGACCGACATCACCGTTGGGGCACCCCTGAACGGCACGATCGAGGTAGCGGGTCCCGACAAGTTCCGTCTCGACCAACTCGTCCAACGCTTCTTGATTGCAAACAACGACCCACGCAAGGTCATTACAGACATCCACGCCCGCTATTTCGGCATCGAGCTGAACGATCACTCCCTCAACCCTAGCGGCAATTCGCGCATCGGCTCGATCAACTTCGATCAGTGGCTCGATCGCCAAGCGAAAGTAGGTATTTTGTAGTACCTGGCGTGACAGCCACAGGACACTTCAACCAGCATTTCCTGCGCGATATTGGGTTGATCTTCATACTGATCGGTGGTGCGTTTCTAGTTGGGGCAGCACGATCGCAGTTGCGCGTCTTTCTTTGGGCCGTCCCCACACTCTGGCTGTCTGGATATGCGCTGTTTCACTTTTGGGAGGTGGTGCGTGACTTTCCCGATGTCAGCTCCCGGCTTTGATTGGTGTGGCTCTGACGGCATGGGCTTGGCGCACCAGTTCACGTTCAGAATCGACTAATCTGATGACTAGAAAGCCTTTGTGATTGAAGCTGAGCAATCTAAACACATGCTGGCGGAGAGTTATGCCGCTGTGTCTCCAGCATCTATAAATTCAGGGAGAACTGATGACTGCTCAAGCAAAACCGCAAACGCTAAACAGCCTGTAAGTGCAGATGATCCGCGTCTTTCTCAGGGCATAAAGGCATTCTTGAAGGAGATAAATTCAGCAGGTATGGCGTTAGAATCACTCACTCCACTTGAAGCACGCCAAGTTCTTGTGGATGTACAAGCTTCCGCTCCAGAAGATCTTTCAGGCATTGATGAGTCTTAGAAGACCATTAACACCGACGACTATACAATTACCCTCAATATTGTGCGTCCTGAAGGGGGGCAAGGCACACGGCCCGTTTTCATAGCCATATGCTGTTTTTTCCCACCTTTATTTTTTTCCCCACCTTTATAAAGTTGCCGAGTCGATCGAAACGGCTGCCACCAACTAATCAAGTACTCTGAAGTGCTTAGTCGAGCAGAAACCCGTATTAAGGGCGTTATTTAGCGCTTCTGGGCAAATTCTGGCCTGCCTGAGACTCCAAAGCCAACATGAAGATCATCTTTGATGAATGCTTGCCTCAGCGGAACTACACCCCTAAACCAGAATGACAGGTTATTTAATCCTCAATCCTAGCGGTTGCAGCACTTTGATCGCTTTGACGTAACCAACGGCTGTGCTCAGACTAAAATACTATATAGTCATCCAACTTATATGCTTTTTGACCAGCCCAATGCCAAAGTCTGTCCAATCATTAGTCCCTGTTCCTGTTCTGGAAGCTGTTGCTGATTACTTTAAGATTCTTTCTGAGACAAGCCGCCTGCACATCCTGCAATGTCTGAGACAAGGCCCCATGAATGTGATGGAGTTATGTGAGGCAACGGGTTTAGGTCAGGCAAACCTTTCTAAGCATCTCAAGGTGATGGCTCAGGCTGGTGTTCTTTCACGCCGAGCCAAGGGTACCAGCGCTTATTATGAGATAACCGATCCACTGGTGTTCGAATTTTGTGAATTGGCCTGTGGACGAATTGGCGATCGACTACGTCAGCAAGCGGAAACCTTCCAACAGTTAAATGCCTTTCAGCCCAGCCCCTCTGCAAAGAACAGTGCGAAAAAAAACAAGGTAAAAGCTACTAAATAAGAAAGCACCCTGTGCAGGGTGCTTGTTAGAGCAGGCGAGGGAGAGAGCAACTGTCGACGTTGAACTTGCTTAAAGCCCAAAGCCGTTAACTATGAAGGGTTGGAGCAGCCAGAGCAACGGGTAGAGCGTCACCAGAGGCTAAATCAAGCGGAAAGTTGTGTGCGTTGCGCTCATGCATGACTTCAATACCGAGATTGGCACGATTGAGAACATCTGCCCAAGTTGGTACTATCTGTCCTTGACTATCCAGCACAGAGGCGTTGAAGTTGAAGCCGTTCAGATTAAACGACATGGTGCTAATGCCTAGTGCCGCAAACCAGATGCCGATGACAGGCCATGCGGCCAGAAAGAAGTGAAGCGATCGAGAGTTGTTGAAGCTGGCATATTGAAAGATGAGCCGTCCAAAGTAGCCATGGGCCGCAACGATATTGTAAGTTTCCTGCTCTTGACCAAACTTATAGCCAGCATTGGTTGATTCCGTTTCCGTTGTTTCCCGCACAAGGCTGGACGTCACGAGGGAGCCATGCATCGCTGAAAATAAGGCTCCACCAAAGACACCGATCACCCCCAGCATATGAAATGGATGCATCAGAATGTTGTGTTCTGCGGTGAAAACAATCATGAAATTGAAGGTTCCGGAAACGCCCAGCATGAGACCATCAGAAAAGCTGCCTTGCCCAATTGGGTAAATGAGCAGCACAGAGGTAGCAGCAGCAGCGGGAGCCGAAAACGCCACTGGAATCCAGGGTCGCATCCCTAGCCGATAGCTCAATTCCCATTGCCGTCCCATGTAGGCATAGACGGCAATTAAGAAATGGAAAATAATCAGTTGATAAGGGCCGCCGTTATACAACCATTCATCAAGGGATGCTGCTTCCCAGATGGGGTAGAAGTGTAGCCCGATCGCGTTGGAAGTTGGCACCACGGCAGCTGTCATCAGATTATTTCCGTAAAGAAGGGAACCACTCACAGGTTCTCGAATGCCATCAATATCGACTGGTGGAGCGGCAATCATGGCAATCGTGAAGACAATGGCTGCCGTTAAGGCCGTAGGAATGAGCAGCACCCCAAACCAGCCGATGTAGAGGCGATTTTCGATACTGGTGATCCAGTTACAGAAGCGATCCCACAAGCTAGCGCGATTGCGCCGTTCTAAGGTAGTTGTCATGGTTCTAATGGATGATTGGGAATAAAAAACAGGTCATTAAAATAATTGCCTAACTCTTTTAATAACTGTATAGTTATAGAGAAGTCAAGCGAATTTTGATTTCTTAGCAATCTGATTTGAAGCAAGCGGCGGAAGGAGAAATGAACGCGTGAATATATGTGCTGCAACACTAACGCTTCCAAGTCTCCGGCTTGGGATGCACATTGCTCGCTATCCGATCGTGCAAGGAGCAATGGCGGTGCGTGTCTCAGGAGCAAAGCTAGCTGGGGCGGTTGCCCAGGCAGGTGGAGTGGGTGTGATCTCGTCGCTGGGGCTTGGATTGCATTCGCCCTATTTTGATCCGCGATCGCGACATAGCGATTTTTTTCGTGCGAATCAGTTGGCGTTAATTGACGAATTGCAAGCAGCCCGTGCCATCAGTCCAACCGGGGTTATTGGAGTGAACATTCTGGTTGCTACCAGAGATTATCCAATGCTGGCACAGACTGCAGCCGCGAATGGAGCCAATCTCATCATTACGGGTGCTGGGTTGCCCTTAAGTTTGCCAGAATACACGGCTGGTTATCCCGACGTTGCTCTGGTGCCAATGGTGTGTGGCTTGGATGCTGTGCAGACGATCTGCCAAACCTGGCATCAACGCTATCATCGATTGCCAGATGGATTTATTGTCGAACATTCCCAGGCGGTTGGCGGTCATATCGGCACAACCTGTGAATCGTTTGACAGCCGGATTGAGGTCTTGCTGCCCCAAGTTCGGGCTTACCTGCAAAAACAGTGGGGTGCCAAGATTCCACTCATTGCAGCCGGAGGCATTTGGGATCATCAGGATGTACAGCGGATGTGGTTGATCGCTGCTGATGGCGTACAGGTCGGCACTCGCTTTATTACCACTGAGGAATGTGATGCCGATCGCCGCTTCAAAGAGTGTTATCTCGATGCCAGTCCGGATGAAGTGGTCATCGTGCCCAGCCCAGTCGGTAAGCCTGCACGAGCGTTATACAACGCCTTTGCAGAGAGGGCGATCGCAGCTTCCCCAGCGTTAGATCGGCGCTGCATTGCTAACTGTCTGGAGTCTTGCCTGTGCCGTGATACCCGAAAGACTTATTGCATTCTACAAGCACTGGCAACAGCAGCGCGTGGCGATGTGGAGAATGGCCTGCTGTTTTCAGGTGCAAACATTGGACGGGCAACGCAGATCACATCCGTGGCTGCGGTGATGGCAGAGTTAGTTGGGTTACAGACAGGCGTTGTTTAAGCGCAGGAGTTTGAGCATGCATGCCTTATCATTACCAACCTGGATTATTCACATCGCCAGTGTCATGGAGTGGGCGAGCGCGCTTGTGCTCGTTTGGCGGTACGCCAGCGTTTGCCACAATCCAGCTTGGCGAGGGTTAGCGATCGCCATGTTGCCCGCACTTCTAAGCGCGATCGCTGTTTGCGTCTGGCATTTTTTTGATAACACGCCCTCATTAGCGTGGCTAGGAATGGTACAAGCCATACTGACCTTTGTGGGCAACTGCACACTTATGTTGGCAGCCTGGTGGCTTTGGCGGCGATCGTACCGCATTGGCTTAAAACCATGATTTCTAAAGACATACTCTTTGCATTTTCTCTGGTGCCTTATCTTGCGTTTCTCTGGTTTCTCACTCGATCGAAACAAGCTCCTAATTTAGCGCTGGTCGGCTTTTATGTCACGTTGGTCTTTGTCGGTGTGACAATTCCAGCCGGAATCTACACGAAGCTTGTTTATGGAGAATCCCTTGCAAATGTCGACTGGCTACACGGGACGGCTGAATCGTTTTTAACGCTCTCGAACAGTTTGATTATGCTGGGCTTTCGTCAGGCGATCGTCCGTCACCGTCAGGGTTTAGGGGATACTAATTCAACTTGAAGATACGATCCAAAATTGAAATTTTTGTCTATCTAGTGAGTTAGAGCGGGGAGTGGTCAACAACTGATGCTCAAGGCTTAAAAGCAGTCGAAAGGAAGAGGTGTTAAGCAGCGGTTCTATTGCACTATCGTTACATTGACCTTAAAGAAAAATCAGTTAAAGTCGTGCCCCTTACTGCTGACATCTCGCCTCATTTAATTTCTAGACAAAGTAGCTTAACGCTCGATGGATTGCTCGTTCAAGCCATTGAAGTTGCTGATTTCTGCGCCGCAAATGCTAGTGCGATCGACCATAACGGTGCGTTTCCAGTCAAAGAGTTTGAGCTGATTGCGAACGCTGGTTTACTGGCAGCACCGTTGCACCCAGAGTTTGGTGGACTCGGTTTGGGTGTGGATGCTGGCCTTACAGGCGCGTTACTCACGCTGTTGAAACAGATGGGACGCGGGAATTTAGCGGTTGGTCGTATTTACGAAGGCCATGTGAATGCACTGCAACTCATTCAAACCTTTGGCACACGCGAACAGATGGAACGATACGCCAGTGATGCGCGCGATCGCCACAAAATTTTTGGTGTGTGGAATGCCGAAGCAGCCGATGGTGTGAAAGTGCATCAGACGGAAGATGGGCGCTACCGCCTGGAGGGATCTAAAACGTTTTGCTCAGGATCGGGGTTTGTCGATCGACCGTTTGTGAATGGGCCGTTAGGGGATGAACCCTGGCAAATGTGCATTGTTCCGATGGAAGCGGTTCCAACGGTGAGCGATCCAAGCTGGTGGCAACCGTCAGGGATGCGTGCTACAGCCAGCTTTAAAGTTGATTTCACCAATGTGGAATTGGATGCAAGTGCCTTAATTGGGAAACCCGGTGATTATTTTCGTCAACCATGGCTAACGGCAGGAGTCATCCGCTTTGCAGCCGTGCAGCTAGGGGGCGCAGAAGCGCTGTTTGATGCCACTCGACACTACCTGGACAGCCTCAATCGCACGACAGATCCCTACCAGCAAGAACGACTGGGACGCATGGCGATCGCCATTGAAAGCGGCAATCTCTGGCTACGCAACGCCGCAGAGCTTGTGAAAGACTACGCACCGATGTTTGGTGGACATCCCGATCAACCCTCTGAACAGGCAGATAAACTGGTCGCTTACGCCAACATGGTACGGACAGCGATCGAACAAATTTGTATGGATGTGATGCAGCTTTGTGAGCGATCAGTCGGTACGCGTGGCTTATTGCCTCCCTATCCGATGGAGCGCATCATCCGGGATTTGACCCTCTATTTGCGCCAACCTGTCTTTGATGCAGCGTTGGCAAAAGTCGGACAGTATGCTTTAGCGCAGCCCAATGCCGCCCATTCCCTGTGGTCTTATGATGACAACCACTAGTCAACCGTCCTTACTGAATTCTGCGGCATTACCGCTGCGATCGGTGCAGACGATTGCTGGTTCCGCGCTGGTTGTCGCGCCCCATCCCGATGATGAAACATTAGGCTGCGGTGGGGCAATCGCGTTGTTACGAGCGTTGGGCTATCCGGTGCATGTGTTGGTTGTTAGTGATGGCACGCTGTCCCATCCGCGATCGCTCAAATATCCTGCTCCACGTTTGCAGGCACTCCGGGAAGCCGAAACGTTACACGCCCTCTCAGCGTTGGGTGTAGACGAAACCAATGTCACCTTTTTGCGGCTGCCCGATGGTTCCATTCCAACCTCTGCATCCCCTGGTATGCGTGGAGCCGTGATGAATTGTCGCGCCTATCTAGAAACGCGGCTACCAGAAACCATCTTCTTACCCTGGCGATTCGATCCACACCCTGATCATCGTGCTACCTGGCACCTCATTCGCACAGCATTGCTTTATTTAAACTCCGAAAACCCCCTTTCTAAAGGCGGTGGGAGATCTCATAATTCCTATCCTAATGGCTCACCGCGCGTGATTGAATACCCCATCTGGGATTGGGATCCGGAACAGCAAGGGGATTTTAGCCACATGGCACACATTGTCAGCTGGCGGTTGGATATTCGAGCCGTATTGGAGACAAAGCTGACGGCGATCGCTGCCTACAAGTCTCAAACCACCAACTTGATTGATGACGATCCAGACGGATTTCAGTTAACACCAGAGATGCTGGCAAACTTTGCGCGTCCCTGGGAAGTGTATTTAGAGGACGTTCAATGAATCCATCTCAATCATCCCTTTCACCTGACTATTTTGACTCCCTGTACAGCACTGATGCTGATCCCTGGAAGTTTGAAACCAGCGACTATGAGGCAAAAAAATATGCTGCAACAATGGCAGCGTTGCCCCACGATCGCTATCGTTCGGCGCTAGAAATTGGCGGTTCAATTGGTGTCCTCACGGAAATGCTGGCGACTCGATGTGATTCCTTGCTATCGCTGGATGTATCAGAAAAGGCGCAGCAGAAAGCGATCGAACGTTGTCAAGCGCTCCCACACGTCCGCTTTCAAATTATGCAGGTGCCACAAGCCTATCCAGACGAACCATTCGACCTCACCGTGCTCTCAGAAGTGGGCTACTACTGGTGTCTAGATGACCTTAGGAAAGCGCAGCAGTTAATCTTGCAACACCTTGAACCGGGCGGTCATCTCCTGTTGGTCCATTGGACGCCTTACGAAGGGTATTATCACAATCCACTGAGTGGTGATGAAGTTCACGAATCCTTTTTAGCACTCCCTTCGTCACAGCTTCGACATATTAAGGGCGATCGGGCCGAAACGTATCGACTTGATTTATTTGAACGTATAAAACAGGGGGCTTGAACTGCTCAATTTCTGCAATCAATTTTTCGCTGAAAACGGATTAAGAACTCCCTCTTTTGGCTCACGTAGTGCTTTGCTGTCAGTTCTACGATTAGCCCTATTGAGACCGTTCTTAACCCAAAGAACGCTGGCGAAAGATATCACCCCTTGGGTTCAATCCTTTGGTCACTGGCGATTGTCGATCCAAGACGGTTTCATTTTGGATCACACAGCGATACGTGCAATTGGCCCTGTCTCAGGCACTAAAACAACTCACACATCAAAAGGATTTCTTCATGTTTTTCCATAAAAAAGAACCGATTCATGTCGTTAACGTTGACGAAGCAAACCCACGCTTTGCCCAACTCTTGTTAGAGCAGTTTGGTGGAGCCACGGGAGAACTTTCAGCAGCATTGCAATATTGGGTACAGTCATTCCATGTTGAAAACCCTGGCATTAAAGATATGCTGCAAGATATCGCCATTGAAGAGTTTGGTCACCTGGAAATGGTGGGCAAAATGATTGAAGCTCACACCAAAAACGTGGATCAAACGGATGCCTTTAAGAGCAGCCTCTTTGCTGTGCGTGGTATGGGTCCTCACTTCTTAGATAGTCAAGGTAGCGCCTGGACAGCCACTTATTTGAATGAAGGCGGCGATGTCGTTCGTGATCTGAGAGCAAACGTTGCCGCCGAGGCGGGAGCCCGTCAGACCTACGAATCACTGATCAAGCTGTGTCCCGATGACGGTACCAAGCAAACATTAGTCCATCTCCTGACCCGTGAGATTTCTCACACCAAGATGTTCATGGAAGCACTCAATTCATTGGGTAAGCTGGATGATCCGTTCTTTGGTAACATTCAACCCGACGAAACGGTTGACCTTTACTACAATCTGTCATCGAATGGCAAATCAGGCGACGATCGCGGCCCCTGGAATTCCGAACCCAACTTCCGTTACATCGCTGACCCTGTAACTAACAAAAAGTCGTAGTCAGTTTCGATCTAATCTAAGTTTCAACGCTCCACTGCATAGCGGATATATGTCGTGGGGCGTTGTTTTGTACTGACCTTTTTTGATGCTACAGGATGTGGCGCGTTTTGAATCACCATTGCTGATGCTGTGCTTATACCAGCTCCAAAAAAAGCGCTACAGATGGCCGTCTGTAAGGGCTCACGGCTGTAAGCCCATACGAGGATTTGTAACCGGAATTGAGAGAATTGGTGTTACCTTGACTCAAGCCGTCGTTATCTTCACTGAAGCTGTGGTGACGAATGACCAGGTGTTAGTGACTTCTAGACATCGACTCGTAACGTCTACTGATGCTGTGGTGACTTACACCGAAGCTGTCGTCATTAATGGTGACGCTGTGGTGACTGCCGGTAACGCGTTGTTGACTAACGGTAATGTGTTTTTAAAGTGAGAGGCGTTGTTTACGCTAGACCGCAGCGGTTCCAACAGCAGACGCAGGTCGTCAATCGCTTGCTTAATGTTGACGAGTGGCCACCGCTGTTGCCAAAGCCCTTCCTGTACCTGCTGTTGTTCAATCTGCTCTAATAGCGCACCGAAAGAGGCAGGCTGGGCCAATCGATCCATCAACCAATCGCGATCGATCCCTAACCGATTCGCCGGTAACGCAATCTCTGATGCGGTGGGCTGGTAGCCATCCAACGCACGTTTGTGGAGCCGCCTTAACTCATGACGGGCCTGCAACCGAGCGACGATCGCGCCTGCTGGTTCCACCAAAAATGGCTGTTGTTCTACGCCCATCGTTGCCCATTCCTTTAGTTGATGGGCTAAGCCATTCTGAGCGCGTCCAACCTGTCGCGCTGACGTGGTGACTCGCACCCGTGGACTATGACGAAAGCGGGCATTCACTCGCAGCAACGCACGGTAAAGTGCCACATCCTCTGATGTTCTGACGGGGGGCAAGCCTCCCGCCCGTTCATACATGTCTGCGGTCACGGCGAAACTTGCACCGTAATGTTGAAAGTGCCGAGGCATGGTGTCAAAGGGAGCAGGATCGAGGTAATCTTCCAATTCAGCAATCAAAAAGCGGTATCCCACTTCCCGTAAGTGGCAGGCTCTAGCATAGGGATCAAGGGCCGCCCGATCGCAGCGATCGGTCATAATTCGTCCGCCCACCGCATCGGCTCCGGTATGAACTTCGTGCAGCGTTGCCGCAATCCAGGTAGGAGCGACGCAGGTATCGCCATCCGTAGAGGCAATCACTCCCCGCTTTCGCCCTAATCCCATCAAACGGAAATGCGCTTCATCCATCAATCGCTTTCGCACCCAGCCGATATAGGCTTGAGATGCAGGCAATGTCTGTTCCACAATATGTAGCACCAGTTCTGGATGCTGTTGGGCAAACCGTTTGGCGATCGCCACAGAAGCATCACTGCAATTATTTGCCAGTAAAATTACTTCATAGCGCTGTGAATGAATCGGATACCCATCCAGATCAATCTGGTAGGCCAGAGCCGTAAGGGTACGCTCTAAAACTTCTGCCTCGTTTCGAACCGGCACAATCACACAGACCTCACATTGAGGCAACGGGGGTATTGAAACTAAGGGATGAAATTCAATTTCAGGAAAATGGGAAATTGATGGAACTGCGATCGCTGTCAGGCAATCATTCACGTAACCCACTGCTATATCTCCAAAGCGATCGAGCGGTTGCAGCAAGCTGCGTTATGAAAAGATGCATTATGAAAGTGCTTCATGCTTCTTAATTTTGAAGCGTTGCTCTAACGGCTTAATCTGTCCATTGATGGAGATTGGGCTACAGTCTCATCGTCCCAGACAGCAGTGATTCCAAAGGTAGAGGGCTTGATGTAACAAGATTGTAATAATCTCGCTTAAAGCCCTTTTCGTTTTACGGTTGTGCCAACAAAAACGTCTTCACGATCGCCGCATCACAGCTTAAAGGCTCTCGATCGTCTTAATGTCACTCTGGGTGATGTGCGAGATGTTTTTGAACCCTATCTAGCCATTTTTCTGGCGACTGAGCGGCATTGGAATCCGGCTCAGGTAGGCTTTGCCCTTGCCATCACCAACATCGCTGGTATCCTGACTCAAACACCCATTGGCGCGCTGGTAGATGCGTCTAAACACAAGCGATTACTGATTGCGATCGCCGCCGTAACCATTGCCATCAGCTATCTGATCATTACGTCTGTTCTGGCTTTTCCGGCAGTGATTGCAGCCCAGGCTGGAATTGGCATCGCCGCCGTAACCATCATTCCTGCCGTCTCAGCCATCTCTTTGGGTTTGGTTGGGCAAGACCGTTTGGAGCAACGCATTAGTCGCAACGAAGCCTTTAACCGGACGGGAAACACCCTTACAGCCGTGATTGCGGGTGTGCTGGCCCACTTTGCTGGTCTGACCTGGATTTTTTATCTGTTGGTGCTGTTGTGTGTTGCTACCACGATTTTGATCTTTCGGGTGCAAAGTCGAGATATTGATAACACCGTGGCTCGTTCTGATGACAGCAGCGCCAGTGACCAGTCGCAATCGCAACCGCGAGCCAGTGTAAAAGATTTGCTGAGCGATCGCACGCTAGTAAATTTCAGCGTGGCGGTCTTCTTGTTTTACGCGGCCAATGCGGCGCTGCTACCGCTAGTTGGACAACAGCTTACAGGCGGTCAATCCAATACATCCTCTGCATTCCTTTCAGCCTGTATTGCCATCTCCCAATTCACAACCATTCCCGTGGCTGCCTGGGCTGGCAAAGCGGCTGATCGCTGGGGTCGCAAACCGCTCTTACTCCTTGCCTTTGCCGCCACAACGCTGCGAGCTTTTTTGTACGGCATGAGTGCAAATCCGTGGTTTATTGTGGGGGTGCAAACCCTGGATGGAATTGCATCGGGTATTTTTGCAGTGCTGCTGGTCGTCGTTGTGGCTGATTTAACGAAAGGAACGGGACGGTTCAATTTAGCGCAGGGTGGACTTTACACCATGATTGGGATTGGTGCTGCTCTCAGCAATCTCGCGATCGGGTTGCTTGTAAAGGTGACAGGCTTTGGCGTTGGGTTTTTCACGCTCTCAACCATTGCGGCGATGGGGATGCTTTGGCTTTGGTTAACGGTGCCAGAAACGAAAGCAAGACCAGATGGGAAAGAGTAGGGGCGAACGGCCGTTCGCCCCTACCCATAAACAATTTATTGGTTTTATTGAATCCACAATCCTAAGGTATACAGATTCATTAACGTCCACTTTTTGCCCTCATCCCCTAGCCCCTTCTCCCAAAACTAAGAGAAGGGGAACCAGATTCAAACTCCCTCTCCCAAGTTTGGGAGAGGGTTGGGGTGAGGGCAACCTAGGAATCAGCAAAACTGGAAGTTATTTAATTCTCATTCCTAAGTAGACACGTCCTCATGCAGTGGAATGAACAGCAGGGTGAGCATCCCCGGAATGGTGAGCAAAAAGACAACGACAAAGAACAGTTGGTAGCCCAAAAATTGTTGAAGATAGCCACTCACTAATCCTGGCAGCATCATGCCCAGAGCCATGATTCCCGTTGAAATGGCAAAGTGAGAGGTTTTGTAGTGCTCATCCGCAATATACATGAAATAAACGCTATAGGCGGCTGTCCCTAACCCGTACCCAAATTGCTCGATCGCCACCAGAGGATAAATCCAGGCAACTGATGGTTGGGCGTAGGCCAGATAGATATAGAACACGTGTGGCAGATTTAGGGCGAGCGCCATTGGCAACAGGCTACGTTTAACCCCGTAACGAGACACCAACCAGCCGCCCAGTAACCCGCCTAAGGTAAGGGCGAGGGCACCCAGCGTTCCATATGCAAGGCCGACTTGTGCGGTTGCCAACCCTAATCCACCGACCTCTGTTGCATCCAGCAGAAACGGGGGTGCCAGTTTGACGAGCATCGCTTCGCCAAGACGATAGAGAAAAATAAAGGCTAAGATGGCCCAAATCCGCTCCTGTTTGAAATAGGTGGTGATGACGTTACGGTAAAATTCCATGAGCGGCATCGATTCAGACCGTGCCCCATCACTGTCTGGAAACGGTAGGAAGCGCCAGTGGAAGATCAGTAGTAAAGCAAACACAGCGGCAGAAAGGCCAAACGCGATCGTCCAGCTTAAGGGAATATCGTGAAGCGAGACTTCAAGCTGTCCCGCCAAAAACACCAGCAGTCCCGAACCAAAAATCATGGCAATGCGGTAAAACGTGGAGCGAACACCGACGAAGAATGCCTGTGCTGGCGGGGTCAGCGCCAGCATATAAAATCCATCGGTAGCGATGTCTTGAGTAGCAGAGATAAACGCCACGATCGTCAGAGCCAGCAAAGACACCACAAAGAAGCTGGGCAACTGAAGCGAAATTGCCACACCTCCCAGGCAAAGCATCATGGCAAACTGGGTGTAGAGTATCCAACGGCGTCGGGTCGCGTAGCGATCGACCAGAGGACCCCAAACCATTTTGAGTACCCACGGCAGATATAAAAGACTGGTCCAAAAAGCAGCCTGCGCGTTGTCGATCCCTAATTTCTTATAGAGAACGATCGCAACACTGTTGACCAGGATGTAGGGAATCCCCGCCGCAAAGTAGAGCGTCGAGACGAAAATCCAGGGAGATTGAAGCGGAGCCTGACTTTCTTCAACATTGCTGTTAGATGGAATGGCATCTTTATACATAGACGCAAACTTCATAGAAGCTCATACAACAGTCTACGAATGTAAGCGTTCTACTAAATTCAAGGCTTCCTGGCGTAAAGCATCGGGTGCTGGCATCTGGTTTAACCGCATCAATTCAAAAATAGCAGCCGTTTCGGTGTCTCGCTGGCTGCTCGCGGCGGCTAGCACTTGATTGTTTTTCACATAAAACGCGATGAACTCACGCTGCTGCAAATCCCCATTGAAAATAATTTCATCCCACTCTTCCGCGTGCCCTACATAACGCAGTGGAAACTGAAACTGCATCGTCCAGAAAACAGGTACACCTCTAAAGGGAGTGGGTTGCCCTACCATGTTGTAAGCGGCAATTCGACCTTGCTGAGCGGCAACTCGCCAGTGTTCCACCCTCACAGAAGCATCTGTACGCCAATCAGGATACCGAGCAATATCTCCAGCTGCATAGAGACCATCAGCGGCTTTAAGGTACTCATCCACCATCACACTGTGATCCTGGGGATGGAATGCAACCCCTTCTAAATAGTCAGTCGCAGGCTGCACGCCAATGCCAACTACAACGAGATCCGCCGTTAAGCGATCGCCATTATCCAACACGATCGTCTCGACTTTCCCATCGCCTTCCATTCGAGCAACCTTTCTACCCAGTTGAAAGGACACCCCATTTTCTTCATGCACCTGCTGGAAGATGCGTCCAATCGCTTCACCCAGAATCTTCTTAAACGGCAGTGACGCGGGCGAAACGACGGTTACAGAAACGCCACGCTGCGTTAGACCTGAAGCGACTTCCATCCCAATAAAGCTCGACCCTACCACAACGGCGCGTGCTCCCTTCTGAGCGGCTGAGAGAATTTTCTCCGTGTCGGCAAAGCTGCGGAGGGTGAAGACGTTTTGCAACTCCTTACCAGGAACATCGAGTTGGCGCGGTTTACCACCAGTAGCCACCAAAAGCGCATCGTAATTTAAGCGATCGCCATCCGCAAAGGTAATACACTTGGCGAGCGCATCGACGTTCACAGCCTGCTTTTGTAACAGCGTTTCAATCTGATGATCCTGATAAAACGTGGGCGATCGCAGGGGCATCTGCTCTGTGGAAACCTTGCCCGTGAAGTAGTCTTTGCTCAACCAGGTGCGATCATACGGTAGACGATCGTCCTGAGTGACCATCACAAGCCGCCCTTGATACCCTGCTACTCTCAACGTCTCCGCCGCATGGGCTCCGGCTGCACCAGCACCCAAAATCACAAACGTGCGTCCATCCGTTGCTGGATCACCCTGAACCATCGCCTGCGTTCTATGCTCCGATGATGGTTCGGGGACACTTACAATCACTCGATCGCCGTCAACCCGCACTGGGTAGTGGCACAACGAATCTAAACCAGGCGGCTCTTGCTGGTCGCCCGTTACTACATCAAAGCAGGCATTGTGCCAGGGACAAACCACGTGATGCCCACTCAACACACCCTCAGCCAGGGGTGCCTGGTAATGGCTACAGTAAGCACCCACCGCATGAAACGTTCCATCAACGTTGACCAATAAGACATCCGTCTCACCGACGGATACCTGCTGCATATCACCGTCCTGCAACTCATCCACGGTTGCAACGATCGCCTTTTGTTGATTCATCAAAAGCCTGCTTAAGGGTTGAGGATAGGACAACTACCCATGTCTGTCGTATTGTGACGAAAGCACACTCACCCCTGCTTCCCACTTTGGAGATAAAGTGTGCAAACTCGCTATCGTGGGAAGGTTAATCGCATCATTTATAGACGCAATTTCTTGCTTGTTGCCCCAACCTGCAACCGTTTTTATTCCACCCGCTACCCTACAACCCGCACCCGTTGTGAATAGTGTCCTTCGCTCAAAATCTTTGTGATACACAGTGCAGCACTTAGACGACATGAAGCCTGGAATTGAAGACATAAAGCGCGGGATGCGACAGCAAGCCTCAACATTGGAGGAGTCCTCCCTACTCGACTAACTAAGCCAACTATCACCGTATCGGCAAACGAGCGTAAGTCTATCAACGATATCTCTCACTCAATCATCTGCAAGATTTCCTTATCCGAATGTTGCCCATGGCTCGATGATCAGCGGCATGAAGCAATCATTTTGGTCAGGGTTTGAAAACGCACCTTGCTTTTGCATGGTCAAGCACACTGCATAACGCGCTTGAGTCAACCGTGTAACGAATCAGAGGGCAAACGATCCACTCGATCGCGGCTCTAGCGCGATTCCCTGTATTCACTCTCTTGCTTGAGTCAACGTTTCAATCATGGCTATCGCTAACCTACTCATGAATTGGTCAGTAAAGGGACAACTGTTTTTGAGCAGCATGATCGTTCAACTCCACCGTTGTCCCTTAGTCGATTCCATCGTCTCAGTATGAAACAGATAAAAGTGATTGATTTGTGTGTTGAGTTGCATTGATCTGAGCAGCACTTGATGTTGCTCAATTTCGGAAACGCCCTTTGCAAAAGCGTTCAACAGTTCTAAACGGCTGTTGAGCAAGCGCTTGCTGCTGAACAAATTTGACGTTGCCTCTCATGCAGGTAGCTTGTCTTACCAATGTGCTGTTACAGCATATCAATCCATCAACAAAATCAATAACGCCCCCTGAAGGAGGAAAACCGATGACTGCTAGTCAGATTACGGAAACGATCGCTACCACCCTAGAAGCACATATCCAAGATGGGTTGCTCATTCTGGGAGATACTACGATCGCGGCTGTGCCATTGGGCAAATTATTCGATTTGCTGAATACTGGTGCCCAAACGCTGGGTTTTAATCATGTCACGCTTGCCAAAGCTGACAACACTGTGACCCTTACAGGACAGTCAAGCCTGCTGGGTGCAGACAACATTGATCTGGAAGCCGTCTTTACCGATGAGAATGGCACCGTGTCATTTAGCGTGAGTGCTAAGCATCTGCCTGCCTGCCATGTGCCGGGAACACCCTGGTTATCGCTATTACAGGGGCAACTGGCACTGCAAGTAAAAGGGGAAAATCACGACATCATGGGCACCATCAATGGCACTGTTCATGCTGGTAGTGTGGATATTGCGGCGGTCTTTGAGGTAAGCAAAACCGCAGATAGCGTGGATTTAAGCTGGTCGATCGCCGAAATCGATCTTTCTCAAATTGCTACAGTCTTTCTAAGTGGTGCTGCGCTGCCGCCAGAATTACCGATCTTTAGCTTTAAGGATGTGAAAACCACCGTGACACCAAAAACGGGGGCATTTTCCTTTGAAGCAACGTCAGCCAATGCCTGGGAGTTTCCGGCTGGTGGCGGTGGTCTGAGCATTACGGAAGTAACCGTCACGGTAGATCGTGAAAGCCGCGACAGTCAGCCGCATTGCGCGATTGCCATTAGCAGTGACATCGCGAAAGATATTGTCGATGGGTTGACGATCGCTGACTTCAAGCTTGACTTTGACTTCAAGGGACAGGAGTGGTCTGTCGCTGGAACTGTTGATGCTGCGGTGGCCGAGGCAACAGCTTCTCTAGTCGCGGCGTACAGCCAAAAACCAGAGGGCAAAACATTAACCCTGACCGCTCAATCTGAAATGCAGCCTGTGAATCTGGGTTCGATCGGTAACCTGAGCCTCGCCACCCTGGAGCTAGCTTTTACCAAACCATCTGCGGTCGAAGCAGGACAACCTGCCGCCTTAGAATGGAGTATCGTTGCCAAGGGCGCGCTTTCAATTCCTGGGGCGATCGAGAGTCATGGGAGCCTTTCAATTTATAGACGTGACGGTAAAGCAGGGCTGGAATTTCAACCTGAGCAAGCAACCGCGACGATTCATTTGCCACCCAGTCAACAGGCGACGATGGCACTCGACTTTGGTAGCCTTACGGTAAGCAGAACGACGACCGCGACCAATACCCACGAATGGCTCTTTGATGCCAGCGTGAGTCTAACCCTGAGCGGATTGAACGCTACCGTTGAGAACTATTTGCCCAAGAAGCTGCCCATGCACTTCAAGGCAAGCAAACAGTCCGTTGCGCTGGAAATCGACGGTACCATCGAAGCCATTCAATTTGTGATTCCCAAGGTTGATGTGCCTTCATTAGGGGGCTTGAGCCTGGGCACTGCCGAAATTGAGCTTTCCACATTAGCGATTAGTCTCGGACAGACGGTTGAACTATCAGCGGTTCTGGGTGTTGGGTTGCCATCCCAACTCAATACATTGTTTGGGGTCAAAAAAGATAGCGATGGACGGGTGCAGAAAGATGCCAATGGTGATTTAGTGCCATCAGTAGAGTTTTTCCGTACGTTTAAACCACACGATCCAGAACATACAACGGTTCAGTTAAAGCTAGAAATGTCGGAAGCCGGCATCAAAGTGACCCCTGAAACATCATTTATTAACGCGATCGAGCTTGTTACCGAGAATGGCAAAACCCGCTGGCATGGCGATTTTGGCGACTATGGCGCGATCGTGGTCGATGTCCCCGAATTTACCTATAGCGCTACCACTACGGCCTTTGAAGTGAGTGGTGGCTTTGAAGTTACCCGACCACTGGCATTACCACTCACACCAATCAAACATTTGCTCGATGCGTGCAAACTATCGGGTGCAGCCAAAACACTGCCTGATGCGCTGCCGTTCTCCAACGTCAAAATTGACGCCAATAATCTGGTGGATCAACTGGTTAAAATGTTAGATTCTCTGCTGGAACGAACCGGAGGTGGTCAATTATCCAGCGACGCGAAGAAAGTGCTCGACACGATCGGTCAGAACTTCCACAAACTGCCAACCAGTTTCATCGACTATCTGGATATTCAGATTCCTCAGAGTTTTAACTTCGATATTGCTGTAACGCCAGAAGGGGCAGTGCGCTTCGACGCAAGTGTTAAAGAGGGCGATCCTCCCATCAAACTCCTGTTCCCTGGCCTGATGTTATTGATGCCTGTACTCAATGGCATTACCTTGCGCAGCATTTCCTTCGGTGAAACGGCAGGTGGTAGCCTGTTCCTGCTGAAGGTGGACGCGGATATTGATCAGTTTGACCTGCCAACGCTGGCAGCAGCATTGGTCTTGCCAGATATTCCAGATAGCCCATTGCCCAGCACGCAAGCCTTGCATCGTCGTTTACGGCTCAATGATCTGGACATGGTGTTGCCCACGGCTCTGCCCATTCCCATTCCCTTGTTTTACAAGAATGTGGGGATTGAATATCTGGGTCTGGAGGGTTTGATGCTGCAAGCTCACGCTCAATTCCCGATGCCAAAACCCAGCTTGAAGGCGATCGGAGAATTACTGTCTAACTTCAAGCAATTCTTCACGAACTCGACTTACCGACTTGACCCCAAAACACCGCCGCAGGGACTTGATCCGACCTTCTTCTCGCTGCACCAAAACTCGATCCAACTGCCTAAATATCTGGGTGGCAACACGCTTGCACCACAAAAAGATCCAGAAATCACCTACGAAACGATCGCCAGTTTATTGAATGGTATGAAGTTTCTAACCATCAATGATTTGGTGCAAGCCATTCCCTTAGCCAACCGGATTGGTTTTGTTACAGGCGCGATCGGACCACTGTCCGCTAACTTTGGCTGGTTGGTGACGACGCCCGATGAGTTCCGTCAGTTGCCATCCACGCCCGTTAACCTGAAACAGATCGCCTATCAGCAATTGGGACTGGCGAACGACGATCAGGCGACAGATATTTTAACCGTATTGCCCATGGCAACCGCAAATGGAAATACGGGTGAGCAAGGGCTGGTTGTCTTTATGAAAGGCGGCTGGAACGTCCAAAACGTGACTACGTTTGATGCTGCTTTTGGGTTGGTTGCCGCTGGAACCGTTGGCTTCAACACTGGGTTTAAAATCGCGGGTTCACTCGCCAATTTTGTTGATCTCAAATTAGCAGGCAGTATTGCCGTTCAAGGTAAACCTGGCGCACTACAGGCGTCACCAGCGGCGATCGACTTGACTTCCCACGCGCTTACATTTAGTGGGCAAAACCAATACGTGACGCTGGGTAATGCACCTGTGCTGAATTTCACGGGTGCCATCACGATCGCTGCTTGGATTAAACCAACGGCGATCGATGGCCTGCGAAACATCGTGGCGCATGGCTACAATGCGGCTCCTGCTGGGGAAGTGTACCTGAGAATTCTTAACGGACAATACCAGGTGGGTAGTTGGGACGGCAATGATTACTTTGTCGCCGCCCCTATTCCCGCCAGCGATGTGGGTACCTGGGTGCATCTGGCGGGTGTGTTTGATGGATCTGCCTGGAAACTCTACCGGAATGGCGTTCTGGTAGGCACTCAAGTCACAACGATCGATCGCGCGGCGGTACCGCATGTCGATACGGTGAGCCAGAACCCTCCCACTCATGCCGATACCGTTGTTCGATTCACTCATATTGACACCGTTCGTCCACTCCCGCCTGTACACGTGGATATTCCCGCGCAGCCAGCGGTGCATATTGCCATTCCCACCAAGGGCGCGTTCCCCGTCCAGAGTAATTGGGCGATCGGCGCAAGTGGTTCCGGCACTGAGCGGTTTTTTCAAGGGCAAATTGCTGAAGTGCATCTCTGGAATCAGGCGCGGACTGCAGCAGAGATTCAAGCCGAGATGTCTCGACCACTCAGCGGCAGTGAACCCGGTCTGGTTGGCTACTGGGCCTTAAATGAGGGCACAGGCACTGTGGTGCGCGATCGTAGCAGCAACGGCACCACAGGAACCATTCAAGGGGCGATCTGGTCACAGCCACCCGCTCTTACAGCTTCGCCTAATCCAACTGTCCAGATCAAAGGCTCCAGCCTACTGACCATTCCGATCCTGAACAATCACCAAGTCTTTAAAGGCGATGTGCAGATTGTTGATCAATCCTTTAGCTGCAAAGGCATTTTCACGCTGTTTCCACCCGAATCGCCTCTGCAAGTTAGTGGCTCACTCATTGGTTCGCTGAACCGGAGTGATTTCTTCCTCTCTGGTAGTGTAGCGACAACGCTGGCCGGGTTCGTCTTGCAAGCAGCAAAAGCGACTGTTTCAAACCATCGTATTTTTGTCGAAGGCACCTGGTTGGGCTTTCCGGCAGCGCTTGATGTACAGATGGCAAACAGTGCGCTTAAACTGAATGGTCAGATTGGCGTTAATGCGGGCATTCAAACGAATGTCGGACCGCTGACTGAACCCGTCACAGGCTTGACGATCGTTCAGAGTATTCCACTCAATACCCGTCTCACGGGTAGTCTGAACACCACCATTAGCTATGTTGGAACCACTGCCAGCTTTGCCGCAGGCGTTACGGGCAGCTTCAGTTGGAATGGCACGTCTCTACCGCTGCCAACGTTTAACCTGACCGCACCACCAACCGATTTGAGTGCCCTGCAAAATGTGCTCATCAATCAGATCGGCACCCATGCCAGAGAGTTGTTTGGTAGTTTCTTTAACACTCCCTACAAGGCGTTCAGAGCTGGTTTTGATGGCACCGTCACGCTGGTTAACAATCTGCAGCCAGCGCTCAATGCCGCTAAACGCTGGAATGGGACTGCATGGAATGCGGTATCGCAGTGGTCGAGCCAGGGATGGAAGTCATCCTATCAGTGGAATGCCACTGCCTGGAATGCGACTGCAAGTTGGCGGGATAGTGCGTGGCGAGCCAGCACTCAATGGTCGGATACGGCATGGAATGCGACAACTCGCTGGTCGGACGATGCCTGGAATGCGACCGCGCAATGGTCGGATGATGCCTGGGCGGCTACAACCACCTGGACAGCCGATAGCTGGAATGCCACAACAACCTGGAGTAAGGAAACATGGCAAGCGTCTACGACCTGGACGAGCAAAGTCTGGAATAGTACCAAAACCTGGACCGTAGACCAGTTCAAGAATCCATTACAAACGCTGAGAAGTCTGTTCCACATCGACACTACAATCCCTGGCGTCAATGTAGATTTCCCACCCCACGGTGATACCACTCATGCGGATTCTTCTTCCCATATTGACGGCAGCAAATTTGGTATACACGTCGACTCCAATCCCCACTTCGATGTGCCGACTGGCACACACGTCGATACCCCGGCAGTGCATACCGATACGCCACCAGCGCATACCGATACACCGGGCTTTTAGAGTCACGCTATCGCTGTAGGGTGCAAACCTGATGCGGTCAGGGTATGGGCAACTTTGCCCTGACCGCAAGAACGAACCTGATCACTTATCAAGAGGTGCCTGAAATGGGCGTAGAACTAAGACCGTTAGGAGTAAATTGCAACATTGCCTGTAAATATTGCTATCAGCAGCCCCAACGCGATGCAGGCAATCTCACCAAAGCCTATGACATGGACGCGATGAAAGCGGCGGTGCTGGAGGAAGGAGGCCCCTTTACCCTGTTTGGTGGGGAAGCCTTGCTCGTCCCTGTGGAAGATTTGGAAGAATTATGGTCATGGGGACTGGAAAAGTTTGGTCAAAACACTGTGCAGACAAACGGCACCTTGATTAACGACGATCACATTCGGTTGTTTAAGCAATATAAGGTGCATGTAGGCATTTCGATCGACGGTCCTGGTGAACTCAATGATATTCGCTGGGTTGTCAATCTGGAGCGGACTCGCGCTGCCACCGCCAAGACCGAAGCCGCGATCGTTCGTCTGGTTGAAGCAGGTATTCCACCGAGCCTGATTGTCACATTGCATCGCCAAAACGCAACTGCCGAAAAATTACCGATCATGCACGAGTGGATGCGATCGCTGGACGCGATCGGTATTCGAAGTGTGCGTCTTCATTTGTTAGAAGTAGAAAGCGAACTGATTCGTCATCAGTATGTTCTGTCAGCACCCGAAAACATTCACGCACTGCTCAGCTTTGCGGAGCTTGAGAAAACATTGAGCCATTTGCGCTTTGATGTTTCGCAAGAGATGGAAGCGCTGCTATTGGGCCATGACGAAATGGCAAGCTGCGTCTGGCGAGCCTGCGACCCTTACACAACGGCTGCTGTTCGTGGTGTGGAAGGCAAAGGACAACGCAGTAATTGTGGGCGCACCAATAAAGACGGCATTGACTTTACCAAAGCAGAAACACCGGGATACGAACGATACATCGCGCTTTACCATACTCCTCAAGAGTATGGCGGTTGTAGTGGCTGTCGCTTTTTCTTGATGTGTAAAGGGCAATGCCCTGGTACGGCGATCGATGGTGATTGGCGCAACCGCACTGAACATTGCGATGTCTGGAAAACACTCTTTCGCCAATTAGAAGAGCGACTGTTAGATAAAGGGCTGTTTCCCATTTCAGTTCAACCCAACCGCGTTTACCTGGAGCGCGCCATGCTTAATGCTTGGGCATCTGGCTCCAACCCCAGTATTCAACAAACACTCAAGGCCATGCACGCTGTACAGGAGGTACCCCAATCATGATTGCTACAGAACTACGCCCCACGACCCATACACAACCCATCACCGATACCGTGACCCGTCTTGATTTTCGGCTGCATGATTTCACGCGCTGGACCTGGGTGAGCGATCGCGCCCGCGAACTCTGGAAACCTCGTATGCAAAAAATTCTCGCTGCCTGGAAAGAGATCGAATGGCGTTCAGTACCCGCAGGCGTTCGTTCAGGAGCCTTAGTAGTCGTTCCATCAGCGCAACTCGCTGACCTGCAACAGCAGCTCACCGCTATCCATCTCACTGCTGTACCCGTGCAGCAACTGGGTGCGCCGTCCTCCTACTCAACGGTTTCAGCCGCCGTTACTACCGAACAGCCCTTTAATTTCCTGGTGGCGATCGGATCACTGGCAACTGTGACCAACCTCAAAGCGGCGTGGGATGCCAATCAGCAGGGAGAAGTAGGGCGTCTTCTGGGCTATCCCACCTGTTGCCAGCAGTTTTACGAGCGGGTGTGGATTCAGGAACGCCGGATTGATCCAACCTGGTCGATGGCACTGCACACAACGACAGCCCATCGGCATGATCACTGTTGCGATATCCATCAATCGTCACGCGCCAACATGCTACTGCGCTGGTTGGGTGTGCGATCGGTTCCTCATCTGCCGTGTAGTTTTGATTGTGCGGCTACACTCCAGCAAGCCGATCAATTTTTGGCACTCGGTCGTGATTTAGGTTACGGCGTAGAAATGGGGTGGCTTGAGGAAATGCTGAGTTGGGCGATCGAGTGGTCAGCACTCCACGGCATCGCTGAAATTAAAACCCCTATCTTCAAAATCACGACGCTTACCGATGCTACTGCCACAAAATGTGTGGTTCGCCATCATGGCAACACCGCTCCCGAAGCGTGTGGCAATGGCTTGGGCTTCCCCTACGCCAGCAACGTCCGCTCAAACTGTTAATTGCTACCCGGATTTCATTATGTTTAGATGCACCATTCTAGGATTGGGCATGTAGAGACTGATCTGGCTTCTGGACAAACTCCTGTTTCTGGTCTGAAAGGCTGTTTAGCCAGCTCAGCCGCCGCAGTAGCAGCTTGTTTAGAGTTGAAGGAGGAAGAGCAAGTGGTATGAAAATTCGCAAGGCTTTACACTGCCAGTCGCCGATCGCCATACCACTGGCTCAATTCCTGCTCAATCTCAGTGAGGATTGCGATCGCCTCTCTAATCGATTCTGCATCTGCCGCCAACAATGTAAACACTGCCTCAATCCGTCTTTGATAATCCGGAGGACAAAGCGTAAAGCCATTCGCAAGTGCCACAGCGCCCTTCTCATTCAGCAGGTACACCTCATTCAGTGCAAAGAGTACCTGATTCATACATGCCACACTGCGAAAACAGCATCCTGCGGCATAGGAAACATCACCGCGTGCAACGGCCTTCTGCGCAACCACCAGCGAGAAACTGATTTCCCAGGCGAATTTGTTAATGGTTGCTTGCTTAGAGGCTGTTTGAAAAGGGGAGGGGTGTGACAAATTACGCCAACCGTCGCACCATGAGTCGGATCATCGCGAGATAAATCATGGTTTCAGCGGTTTCTGGAAGTAGTTCATAATCACAATTGAGCCGCCGATACCATTGCCACCAGCCAAACGTCCGTTCGACAATCCAACGCTTTTTCAGGAGCACAAAGCCTTTAGTCTGTTCAGGGCGCAGCACGGGGTAAATGACCCAGCGGAAGCGATCCATCACCCATTGCACAAAGGGTTGACCACTATAGCCACCATCGACCCAGACGAGGTAGAGGCGACAGACTTTCGCACCCAGCTCAGACAGTCGTTGCAGCACCCGTTTGCCGCCCTCGCGTTCCGGTAGACTCGCTGCGGTCACCAATACAACCATCACTAAACCCAGTGTATCCACGACGGTATGCCGTTTACGCCCTTTGGTGGCTTTGAAGCAGTCAAACCCCACGGCCTGTTGCACCATCGCCACCGTGGGTACCGTTTGACTATCGAGAATCACCTCGGAAGGACTTTCGGGGCGTCCAGTCGCGACCCGTGTCCACGCTCGTAACCGCTCATGGAGCGCTTGCCAGGTGCCGTCCTTGCGCCAGTTGCGGAAGTAGGTGTACACCGTTTGCCACGCGGGAAAGTCGCCAGGAATGTCTCGCCATTTACAGCCCTGCGTGACCACGTAAAAAATGGCGTTCAGCACTGCCCACAGATTGGTACTGCGCGGGCGACCACCGGGTTTGGCAGGCAGCAGCGGCTGGATTAAGTCAAATTGGGCGCGGGTCAGGTTGCTTGAGTAGAATTTAACCATCGCTCTCACGGGGCTGGACTTCACTACTGACAGCCTACCGTGTGAGCTTTTTTACGGTCTAGACGACTTTTCAAACAGCCTCTTAAGCTGTGCTGGATAAGGCGTTGTCTTAGCCTTCAAAGTGGCCAAAATGCCCTTTGGATCGTGAAGTGGCAGACCAAGAGCAACTTCACCCATATAAATCGAGGATACAAAACCGTGGGGGTGTCCGGGTTGGTAGTCGATTGTGATTTGTCCACTGTGACAGTTATCAACGACGCGATTGATTTGAACCACATCACGATAGAGAAAATCGACTGGAATGCCTTCAATTCTTAACCATCCCCCGCCATTAATCCATTTTCCCCACTCGCCAATGGGGGTAATCAAGTTTGTACGGTGGCTGTCGTCCAGGTCAGAGGCAAGGTGGTTGAGTGCAAGGAGATCAGGTGGGTTCTCTGGTTGGTAGTAAAGCCCCAGGTCTACATCTGACTTGGGTGTATGGTTGCCTCTTGCCCTCGAGCCACCCAACGCGATCGCCACAATGCCCTCAATCGACCGTAAACGATCGACAAGATGATCAATGAACTGGGGCAACTGCTGATTCATAGTGCTCCATCCCATCGCTTGTTTTAAACAAAAATTGGGCGAACTGAAACAGCGAAACTAACCATGTTCAATTCACCCGCGACAGATTGCCAATCTGGAATTGATTCTAACTGCTTCAGTCTAGGTGCAGCGCTTTCGATCCATCTTGTTTGGGGCTTGCTTGTAAACCCAGGTGAGGAATTTTTGTAGCTGTGAGTCTTGCTTTAGCTTTTCTAGAGTATTCAGGTGCAGCGCCAAATAGGAGTTGTTGTAGAGCGTGTGGATTTGTCGGCGGCAGGTGGGGCCGCTTTGAAGTGTGAGGTCGGAGGCGAGTCCCTCGCGCTTCGCCCTTTGACGAGGAATCAGGTGGTGTTCGGTGAGAGCGGGCATCGCTTGCTGGCAAAGTTCGCAGGGCTGCGGCATCGCTTAGAAATAAGTGAGTGATGAGAAACGGTGACACTAACTTGATCCTGGCGATCGCTCTCTCACTACGACACTACCAGCCGCTTCGGTTTACCTCCAACACGCAGCCTGCAAGAATACGTTGCATAACAACACGATGTATACAGAGCCACCAACGGCGTATTTGGAATGGATCAATCGCTCAGCCAATCCAGTAATTGTAGCCGTTAGAGTGTGTTCTCAGGTTTAGTTACGATCGCGTCTCCTGTTAGTCGAATTAACACATAAACTTAACGCTACAAGATGGGAATCCAAACGCGATATCGTGGGTGATCGACAGAACGCTCGCTGTCCAGAAGCTTTGCGATCGGCCAAAAACAACTCCTCCCACATACCAGATCTGGAAGGAGTTATCGCTGATGAAGCCTGAGCGTTATGGTGCTGGAACCGCTACTCGATTGCCGGGCACGATCTGTGGCTCATACGAAAACACTTCGCGGCTACGGGGATTGACAAACACCTTGATCCAGTGCACATCGTTGTTGCCGTTTGCTGCATTGTCGCCAAACGTCTCGACACGGGTGAAGTTCTCAAGGCGCTTGCCAGTTGCGTCCAGCAAGGGCTTGTCAATGCGGAAGTAGTGTGAGTCGCCATGCACATAGGCAACTGGTTTACGGAAGGCGATCACCTCTTCACGCAGGGCGACTAAATAGTCCTTGTAACCATCGGGAATGGCAACCCCATTTGCATCTTTATCGTTTTCGACGAGTGTTTTGGGGTCGCGCGTAGGGGCTCTGGTTGGGTCGCTATTATCCCAACCGGGATCAGCCTGGGTGATCAACATGACGGCTACTGAGTTACGGGCCTTGGCGACCTTAAACGTTTCTCTCAGCCATTCGATATTGGCGGCGTTGCGGGCTGCGTATTCTTCTGGGTCGGGTGCCGTATCGCAGAGGTTGTTGCACGAACCCTGGACGTTAAGCGTGGCATAGGTCACGCCTCGAATGGTCCAGCGACGATTCTCAACATAGGGAGCCGCCTGGACTTCTTGCTTCAGGCGACGTTTGCCAAGAGAGTAGGGTGTGCTAAAGAAGAGCTGGCGTTCGTAGTTAAGGCGTTCGAGAGAGTTATAGCCGCCGTTTGAGGGACGATCGCAGTCTGTCCAATCGTTGTCGCCCGGTGTGAAGACGGCGGGTGCCTTCAGGGAGTTTAAGTAATCAAGCGATTGGGCGTAGAGTTCATTGCTACAGCTCGTTGGTGTTACCGAACCAGCAATGGAGTTGCCCGCTTTCCAGTCGCCGTCGAATGCTGTAAACGCCAGATTTTGCGAGTTCATATCTGCGATGAGATTGGGTACCCCAACCTGGGCTTGCACATCGTTATAGGGTAAATCACCCCAAAGCCCGATCGCGTATGGCTCATATCGGCCTTCGCTCTCATTGTCCTTGTCACGAGCCGATGCCAAACTGATGGAACCTGCTAAAAACGATACGGTCAGTGCCAGTAAACATAGTTTTTGCAACGAACGCGCAGCAGTTATGCGTTGAAATAGTGAGTCACCAAGCTTAGTCATCATATCCTCGATTATTTTTGAGTCTGCGAACGCATCAGGACGATTGCCTCTATCTGCGCCACTCTAGCCAGGAGGTTAGATTACCGGATTGATGATGACACGTGGGTTAGGAACAGGTTATTGAAGGGTTACCGATTTGCTTTTACCGGATATTTCACGGATATTTCACGGATCCTTCACAGCAACTTTATCAATCCACTTTTTCCGCTCGATCGAGCCTCTAAATTTCCCCGTAGTCCTCTTGGAACGGGTGGAAGGAAAGGATGGAGATTAAGACAGCGGGAGCTTTTCTTGGATCACCATACCCCATACCCACACTGCTTACCCACGCTGAGTTAGGAAGCCGAAAGGCAGCGCATGCGTAACGGATTAAAGGACATAGGGCATTTATGCTACACAACGGGTACCCATTCTTCGCTACACTGCATCTCGCACAACTGCGAAAAGCCGATGCCTACACTGTTGGTTAAAAACATTCATACCCTGGTGACAATGGATGCCACGCGACGAGAGTTGCGTCATGGAGCAATCTTTGTCCGCGACAATGTGATTGAGCAGGTCGGTACAACAGATGAGCTACCGCAAACGGCTGATGATGTACTGGATTTGCACGATCGGCATGTGGTGCTACCGGGATTGGTCAACACGCACCATCACTTCTACCAAACCCTGACGCGAGTGATTCCAGCCGCGCAGGACTGCACCTTGTTTAACTGGCTGCAAACGCTGTATCCTATCTGGGCAAAGCTTACGTCAGAAGGCGTTTACATCAGCGCTCAAATGGCAGCGGCAGAATTGATGTTGTCTGGATGCACCACGGCCAGCGATCACCTCTACATCTATCCGAATGACTGCACACTAGATGATGAAATTGAGGCGATTCGAGCGATCGGGCTGCGGTTTCATGCCAGTCGTGGCAGTATGAGCGTGGGCGAAAGCCAGGGTGGTCTGCCGCCAGATTCTGTGGTGGAGAGAGAAGCGGACATTCTTAAAGATTCGCAGCGGTTGATTGAGCAGTATCACGACAATGACCGTCATGCCATGCTGCGGATGACCTTAGCCCCCTGTTCGCCGTTTAGCGTCTCGCCCGACCTCATGCGCGAATCGGCCAAAATGGCGCGATCGTATCCCGGTGTGCGGCTTCATACCCATCTGGCAGAAAACAAGTCGGATGTTACCTACAGCCTGGAAACCTTTGGCATGATTCCCGGTGACTTTGCCGAATCGGTCGGCTGGCTCGGTGAGGATGTGTGGCATGCCCATTGTGTTCAGCTCAGCGATGACTCGATCGCCAAATTTGGTAGAACAGGAACGGGTGTGGCCCACTGCCCCTGTAGCAACATGCGCCTCGCCAGTGGCATTGCCCCCATCCGCAAGATGCTCGACCAGAAGGTGCCCGTGGGTATTGGCGTAGACGGTTCTGCGTCGAATGACACCAGCAATTTGCTGCAAGAAGCCCGCATTGCCTTTCTGTTAGCCCGCGTCCGTGATTGTGATCCCACCGTGATGTCTGCACGCGAAATTTTGGAAGTGGCTACTTTGGGTGGTGCCAGAGTGCTGGGTCGGGATGACATTGGCGCGATCGCCCCTGGGATGTCTGCCGATTTTATTGCCATTAATGTCGATCACCATCGCTTCTCCGGTGCCCATCACGATATCGTTGCCGCACTCATTTTTTGCCAGGTGGATACAGTCGATTACAGCTTTATTAATGGTAAGAAAGTGGTCGATCAGGGACAGTTAACCACGATCGAGCTACCAACCCTGGTGGAAAAACACAATCGGATTGCACATCAACTTTTGGCTGATTAACGTTGCACCAAACCCTTCCTGGCTCATGCGGTGGTCTTTCTGTGCGCGCTCGCCATCCTATTCCTGCGGCATCAACTCATAGAACGACTCTTTGCCCAAATGCTGACCGTACTGTTTGACCAATGCTTTTAGATCGGTGGAAGAATCAAGCGCGATCCAATCATCCACTGATCCTAGAAAGCACCAGCGTTCTACGACAAACGTTCTGGTTTGGGCATCCTCCAGCACAAACTGCATGATGGGCGAGTAGGTAAACGACTGCATCAGCGCTTCTCTCATCCTCGCTGCATCGGCGCGGCTGGTCGGTAATGCGATTTCCATCAAATAGTCTGCATTCTGGTCGCACAAATAGACCACGATCTGGTTGTCTTTCACATCCACAATAATGTCGTCAATTTGGGCGGCTTTTTTCACACCTTCGCGGACGATCGCAACCTCTTCGGGCGTAACAATCTGCGGCGGAATTTTTCGCAGAAACACCTGAGCACTGGGATGCTCATAAATTTCATACCCGTCAGGGATGGCATTGACCAGCGTGCCTTCGGCTTTCATGGAGAAGAAATACTTGGGCTTACCCGTTTTGGTTTTGCCTTCGTGGAGGTAATGTCTTCTGCCTCTGCGGTTGGTATATTCAACGCTCATGGTCACTCTCTCAGCTTCCTTGCCGAACGATTGAGCAGTAGTGGACAGTGCCAACCCCAACTACTTTAAAGCTGACACCGATCGCTGGATGAATTACGTAGCCCCGTTTTAAGCCAAAAGCGTCTTGCTTCTTGAATCGAATCGCCGTCTGGATAACGTGAATCATTCAGATCAAGACGGATGCCAGTTGCTCGACAATGGGTGACGATCGTAGGCCCGTTCTGTCCTCAAACGATGCAGCGATCGTACTAATCACCCACCTTGCCAGCACCTCTGCTCCCCCCGCCCCCTGCCCCCTCCGCTTCCCCTGCCCCCTCTGCCTCCCCTGCCCCTCATCCCCCCACTCTCCTGCCCTACCGTTCCGTCTCCGTCGCCAGCCATGCTCGCAGTACTTCAGCGACCGTCCACGCCTGGGCAATGCAGCCTTGCGGTTTCATCGGCGCATCACCATCAAAGATTTCGCTGAGATTACCGACCCCGTGGGCATTGAAATGGTTTGCCATCGGTTCTAGAAATTGACGGGCTTTGATGGGATCGCCGTAAACGCGGAGGTGTGCTAGCACAAAGGGGCCGATGAGCCAACCCCAAACCGTGCCCTGATGATAGGCTCCATCACGCTGGCGTTGATCGCCACCGTAGAGCCCCTGGTACTGGGGATGGTTGGGATCCAGCGATCGCAATCCATGAGAGGTCAACAGCGTCCGTCCGCAAACATCCACGACGCCTTTTTGCTGCACAGCGGTGAGGGGGCTTTCCGGGAGCGAAACGGCAAATAACTGATTGGGTCGCAGGGACGCATCATTGCCATCGGGGCCATCAAGGACGTCGTAGCAGTAGCCCAGATTGGCATCCCAAAAGCGAGAGAAGCGTGCCAGGGTGCGATCTGCCATCGCCTCATATTCTTGATGGGGTTTGCCAACGAGGCGAGCCAGCTTTGCCATAGTGCGCAGGGCGTTGTACCACAGGGCATTCACTTCAATGGGTTTGCCAATGCGAGGCGTGACGACCCAATCGCCCACTTTGGCATCCATCCAGGTCAGCTGTACCCCCGTTTCGCCTGCATATAGTAAGCCATCAGCAGGATCAAGGTGAATGTTGTAGCGCGTGCCACGACAGTGCCAGTCCACGATATCTGCCAGCACGGGAAACAGGTCTTGCACCAGATCATCATCTTCGGTCACTCCGTAGTAGGCGCGAACAGCTTCAAAGAACCACAGCGTCGCGTCTACCGTATTGTATTCAGGCATCTCGCCTGCGTCGGGGAAGCGGTTTGGCAGCATGCCTTGATTGACGTGACGGGCAAAGGTACGCAGAATCGATCGCGCAATTTCAGGACGACCCGTGGCGAGGGTGAGTCCAGGGAGGCTGATCATAGTGTCGCGTCCCCAATCGCTAAACCAGTGGTAGCCCGCAATGATCGTTTTACCGTGGGGTTCTTCAGGCGTCGATCGCTGCACAATAAATTGATCGGCTGCCAGAACTAGGCGATTGGCGAAGGCGGGAATGTCTTTGGTATCGACGGGACGGTTACTGTGCCAGAGTCCTAACAGCTTTTGTTCATGGGCACGACGAATTTTGAGCGCGGTTTCACCATCCCGTTCGGGTTTGCGCTCTGTGCTGGCAATCATGGTGAGCGATTCGCCCGGTTGCAGGGTGGCTTGAAAGGTAGCGACATGGAGATGATCATCGCGATCGTTCAAGCCTCGATCGCGCTCAGCCGTGAGTTCAAACCCGTAGTACCAGTCATGGGACGGGGTGACATCGGCGCGATCGCTGGTGAGGTAAAGCTGTGCTGCTTCCGGATATGCAGAGACATACACGCCATTGTCACCAGGCACGATGGTCATCCGCCAACCGTTGCCTACAGTGTTGCTGTGATAGTCCCGGTAGTTGACCAGGGCTTTCAGGGTCAGGGTCAGTGGTTGGGAGCCTCGCACCAGTTGGTAATACACGTAGGTTGTATTGGCTCCGGGTTGCATCCACACCCGCTTTTCTAGCAGTGCATCGGCACAGGCGTAGTGCCATGTGGGAATGTTGCCCTCTAAAACAAAGCGCTCGGTATGGCGGTAGCCGTGGGGGCCAATGGTTCCATCAGCCCAACGATTTGTATGCAGGGGGTAGAAGCGATCGCCGTACAGCGCCGTATCGTCCAGCTTCGCCAGCATCAGCGTTCGTCCCAGAGGCGGTTCTAACGCTGCAACCAGAAACCCGTGATAGCGGCGGGTCAACAGTCCCGCTATCGTGCCTGACGCATAGCCACCAATTCCATTTGTGACCAACCATTCGCGTGCCTGTGCCTGGTCAAAATCGCCGCAGACTTCACGTCCGAAGTTTATCCCCACTGGCATAACTGCCTCTCCCTTGAAGTCTCCATCGCCCATTTTGCCTTATACGCTCCTCGATCGTGGCGCGATTGCGACTCCGACACCAAACTTTAGAGTTTCAAAACTTTAGCTCCTTTGCGTGAGGCAATCAGTAAAAAGACCCTTAATTTTTCCTGAGGACAGGGTAGAGTAAGGCTTAATTCAATCTCAGCGAACGATAGAGAGGATATTGAACCATGATCAGAATTCCGATTAAGCACGGGTATGTCTTAGCAGCACTGGCGATCGCCTTAGCCTTCTGTATCCACTTTCTGCAAGCCACACCCGCCCTCTCTGCAACAGGAATTGCTGACGCTGCTCCAACCATTCAGCGTGATGCTTCTGTGATCGATCGCGACCCCGAACTCGTCGCCACCGCAGTCCAACCCCCCAAGCTCGTACCCGCCGTCCTTGGCGGCAAGCAAGTCTACGTGCTGTACACCACCCAACCCAATGATGTGATTCTTGTACGCTGCTACCCCACCTATCAGCCATCGCTAGACGTGAAACCGATGGGCGGACAGCCAAACCAGAAGCAAGGAACCCTGACGTGTAAGCCGGGGGGGGCTATGTAGGTAAGGGCAGAGGGAGCAGGGGAGGCAGGGGGAAAGGATAAAGGATAAAGGATAAAGGATGAAGGCTAAAAGCTGACTTCTGACTCCTGATCACCAAACTCAAAACTCAAAACTCAAAACTCAAAACTACTCCCTCCCGCCTTCTGCCCTCTGCCTTCTGCCTTCTGCCTTCCCCCCGCCTTACTCCACCTCTTCTCCAACTTCTGTGCCCGTTCTGACAAGAATTGGACACAATTCACTGCATAATGATGGCTCAGTTAATTTATCCAACCGAGGCAGTCATGGGTCGCGCCAAAAAAGTTGTGCTGGCATACTCAGGCGGGGTCGATACCTCCGTCTGCATTCCCTACCTGAAAAACGAATGGGGGGTTGAAGAAGTCATTACCCTTGCGGCTGACCTGGGGCAGGGGGATGAACTGGAACCTGTGCGGGAAAAAGCGTTGAAATCGGGTGCCTCTGTGTCGCTGGTGGCTGATGCAACGGCAGATTTTGTCAAAGATTACGCGTTCCCGGCGATTCAGGCGAACGCGCTGTACGAGAATCAGTACCCGCTTTCGACGGCTCTGGCGCGACCACTGATTGCCAAGCTGTTAGTCGATGCGGCGGCAGAATATGGTGCCGATGCAGTGGCGCATGGCTGTACCGGGAAGGGGAATGACCAGGTGCGGTTTGATGTGGCGATCGCAGCCCTCAACCCAGACATCAAAGTTCTCACCCCGGCGCGAGAGTGGGGCATGAGCCGCGAAGAAACGATCGCCTACGGAGAGCGGTTTGGCATTGAATCGCCTGTGAAAAAATCCTCGCCCTACAGTATTGATAAGAACTTGCTGGGTCGCGCGATCGAAGCTGGGCCGCTAGAAGATCCCTGGACGGAACCGCCAGAGGATGTGTACACCATGACGTCAGCGCTTGCTGATGCACCCGATCAGCCCGAATATGTGGAGATCGGCTTTGAGCAGGGTATTCCCACCAGCCTGAATGGAAAGCCTACGGAACCCGTTGCTTTAGTGACGGAACTCAACCAGATTGTCGGTGCCCACAGCGTAGGGCGCATCGACATGATCGAAAACCGTCTGGTGGGGATCAAATCACGCGAAGTATACGAAACACCTGCCCTTTCGGTACTGATTCAGGCACACCGGGATCTGGAAAGCCTGACCCTTACGCCCGATCTTATCCACTACAAGCGGGGCATTGAAGACACCTACTCCAAGCTGGTCTACAACGGTCTGTGGTACAGCCCTCTCCGTGATGCACTGGATGCCTTTGTGAAAAAAAGCCAGGAACGGGTGACGGGTGTTGTGCGGGTCAAGCTGTTTAAGGGCAACTCGATCGTTGTTGGGCGCAAGTCTGTCTACTCGATCTACAGTCCCGACCTGGCAACCTACGGTGCCGAAGACGCGTTTGATCACAAAGCAGCAGAAGGCTTTGTCTACGTCTGGGGCTTACCCACTCGCGTCTGGGCGGAAACGGGCAGAAAGTAGAGATTACTGAATCAGTGCTCTCCAAAAATCAAAGGTAAGCCTTCTGGGATCAACGCATAATCCTGTGAACCTGGGGCATGGACGGTTGAAATGTCGTGTCGAGCGCCCGACCTTCCCTCACTAGCCTTGATCGTTCGTGCGTGAATCTTTAATCTTTGCGCGTGAATGCTCAACTCTTGTGCGCGAGTCTTTGATGCTTGCGGGTGAATGATTAACACTCGCGGGAGAGTCTTTGATACTCGTGCATGAGTCTTTGATACTCGTCAGTGAATGATTACTACTCACGGGAGAGTTTTTGATACTCGTGCATGAGTCTTTGATACTCGTCGGTGAATGATCAACATTCGTGGATGAGCCTTTGATACTCGTGGTTGAGTCTTGAATCCTCGCGGGTGAGTGATCAACATTCGTCGCTGAGTCTTTGACACTCGTCGCTGAGTCTTTGACGCTCGTAGGCGAGGTTCACCATGGGGACTGACACAAACCTCGGAGGTTTCAACAAGTGTTAAGCAACGTCATCAATGCAGTCGCTTAAACCTCCGAGGTTTTGTAACTATCATTATTGATAGAGTCTTAGCAATCGCAAATGTGGAAGTGGAAAATTCGTCAAGAGTCTCTCGCACCTACTGAAGAAGAGATTCGAGCTAAAGCTTATGAACTATGGCGGCAGCGAGGATTATCGCATTCTGACAAAGACAACTGGAAGGATGCGCTCAAAGCGCTAGAGTGTGAGCGATCGCTTGGTTTTCGTCTATCCAAGCGTTTAAGTACGCACTATCAAGTTAGGGGCAAGCTGTCAGAGTCTCTTCAAAAATTCCTTCCCACCTTTCATCTCTTTTGGAAATGGACGGGCATAAGCGAGAAGAAAGGTTGGGATATTTTGCAATTATTAGTTGTACCTGTTGTTATTGGTCTTCTCAGTTTTGGAGTCCAGCAGTACTTTAAGGACAAGGATGCTCAGCAGCAGACAATAGACAAAGAAAATCAGGAGAAATCGGCTTATAGAAAGGCAGAACAAGATCGTCGAAGCGCTGACGAAAAAGCAAAGCAAGAAACTTTAGTGAATTATCTCGACCAGATGGCGCAGTCTCTCAAAGAGGGATTGTTACAAGCAAAGCCTGGAGAAAAGGAGTTTATCATTGCCCAAGCGAGGACCGTGATTGCCCTCCAATCACTTGACGCGAAGCGACAACATCTGATTATTCAATATCTGCAAGCAGCAGGGCTGAATCAAGTGAGTGGCGAACTCAAACGGAATAAGGGAGACAGGCTTCAGTTAGGGGAGGGTGATCGAGTCCTGCTGTACAAAGCTCAAATAGAAAAAGCGAATCTTAAAAAAAGTGACTTAAGTGGTGCCAACCTCAGCGGTGCTAGAGCTAACTACGCTAACTTCAGCGGTGCTGACCTTGGAAATGCCAACCTCAGTAATGCTAGTCTCGGCTTTGCTGACCTAAGCTTTGCTGGTCTCAGTTTTGCTGACCTTGGCGGAGCCAATCTCATTGGCACTAACTTAAGCAAAGCTGATCTCAACAGTGTTAATCTCAACGGAGCCCTACTTGTAAGAGTTGATCTTACCCAAACAGAAGGACTGACGCAGCAGCAGTTAGAAGGACAGGATCCTGTATTACTGTGCAACGTACGTTTACCTGAAGGGATAACAGTTGCCACTAATCGTGACTGTAAAAAATTGCCACAAGCACTGATAGAGCGTTATCCAAGAAACTTTAAGAATCTAGCTGCCGCCCAAGCATTCGTGGACACGATTTCAAAGCCATAAAACCTTTGCTTCTCTGCAGTAGACAACTTTAGTTTGTCGTAAAAGCTTATTCACGGTAGTCAGCAGAAGGCACTTCTGGCTACTTCTAAATAAGTCTCAGACGCTCCTGCTTCTGAAAAGCTACCTTCTGCCTTCTGCCCTCTGCCTTCTGCCCTCTGCCTTCCTCTCACTCCACACTATTCCCTGCCCCACTCACCTGACGCGGCACCGTCACACAGAACGTTGACCCAACGCCCAGTTCACTTTCGACGGTGATCGTGCCGTTCATTTTGCGTACGATGAGGTCAGTAATGGCTAGCCCCAGACCAGTACCGGGAAAGCGTTTGGCAAGCGTTTGATCCAACTGGTAAAACGCTTCAAAGATATAGTTCAAATGCGATTCAGCAATCCCAACGCCGGTGTCTTCTACCGTAATGGCGATCGAGTCGGGCTCCACCTCAGTGACTTCGACCCGCACACCCCCCACCTCTGTAAACTTGATCGCATTCGACAGCAGGTTCACTAACACCTGTCGCAAGCGCGTACGGTCATTCACAATCAAGGTGTTTTGAAGAGTGATTTGTACATCCAGTGTGAGTTGCTTTTGGTCAACCAGCGATCGCAGTTCTTCGATCGTCACGATCACGAGTTCGGGCAAATTAATGGCTTCAAGTGCCAGTTCCAGCCGCCCAGCCTCAATCTTAGATAAATCCAGAATGTCGTTGATCAGCGCCAGCAAGTTTCTGCCATTGCTGAGGATGCGATCGATCATGTCTCGCTGTTGCGGCGTGACCGACTGACGCAGGAGCAGTTGCGAAAAGCCAATCACCGCATTCATCGGAGTTCGCAGTTCGTGGGACATCGTTGCCATAAACTGTGATTTGAGTTTAGCCGCTTCCTGAAGGCGCAGGTTTTGAAACTGGATCTGCTGCCGTTGCTCTTCCAACGCCCGGTTTTGTTCGCCCAGAATGCGGTTTTGCACCTCCAAACGGTCTTCCCGCTCTTCCAATGCATTAATGAGTTGAGCATTCGTCAGGGCGATCGCGGCTTGCTCCCCAAAGGCCACCAGCAGTTGTAGATTCTCGTCATTAAAGGCAGCGGGCTGTGTCCAGTTGCCGATCGCCAGCACGCCTAATCGTCCCGCCTGTGCCGACTCAATCGCGACGATGCAGAGCGACGGTGGTAAAGCAGTGCTGGCATCAGAGGCGAGGTGCTCGGGTCTTTCATGTCGCGCTCGATCGTCCGTTTCAAGCCCGTCGTCGTTGCTTGCAGCCTCATCTCGTTCTGATTCACTGCGCATATTGGGGTTGGGGGTATCTGCTACCTGAATGAGTCGTGAACCACCCGTTAAAAAGATTTCGCCCAGCAACCCTTCCCCTGGCGCAAAGTCCTCTTCAAGCTGGAAGCGATCGGTACCAATACCCGTTGCCGCCGTTAGTTCTAACATACCTGTGTAGGGATTTTGCAGCACAATTAAGCCGAACTCCGCGTTGGGGATAACTTCACAGACGGCATTCACCATCACCTGCAACAGTTCAGGTAAATTGGTCAAGCGTTGGTTGAGCAAATCAGTGAGCCGTTGCAGCGTGCGCAGTTGCTGCTGATGTTGACCCAGAATGACGAGGGCATGCCGCAGATCGCGTTCGGCTTCCTGGGTAGAACGGTAAAGCTGAGCGTTATCGATCGCCAAAATAGCGCGTTGCGCCAGGTCGGCTGCCAGTTGTTGATCGGTAGTGGTGTAGCGCCGACCGGACGAACGAGAGAGGCACAGCGTGAGGGCTCCCAGCTTGCGCTCATGAACCACGAGCGGCAACGTCATCAGGGAACCGATTTCAAGATCACGCAAAAACTGAAGGTGCTCAGGGCTGGTGGCGATCGACTCAATCCACTCGTCGGTCACATGCGGGATGAAGACCGTCTGCCCCGTTGCCAGACATTGCACTACTGGATGGCGCTCCTGATTCAGGGTGGGGGTATGCTGTTGCGCTCGACTAAACCATCCTTGTTTGGCTGGGTCTTTGTGCTGCCACGTGAGCAATTGAAATTGCTGCTTGTTCAAAATGTCAAAAAAGCAGCAATCCGCTAAGACGGGCACCGCTATTTGAGCAATATTGTTCAAAATAGTTTGGTAATCAAGCGAGGTTGCTAGCACAGAGCTTGCCTCTGCCAGGAACCGTTGGGTCGCTTCTGCCTGCTTCAATGAGGTGATGTCTAAAAAGGCACCCACGCAGCCCCTGGGTCGACCCTGCTCATCAAAGAGCGGAGTGGCATGACCAATCACGTTGATCAGGGTGCCATCAGCACGCAGAATGTCAAATTCGGCATCTAGTACGGCTCGCCCTAAAGTCGCCACTGCCTGCATAGGAAACGCCTGTGGTGGTAATGGCTGACCTTGCCGCAGGAGCCTGTAGGGCAGATGTTCGCTAGCCTGCATGGTAAAAGAGGTGTGAGTCTCAGGCGTAATGCCCAGCATTTCTGCATAGGTGGGGTTGATGCGAATTGTCTGGCAGTCAGCATCGTCGGCGATCGCAATACCAATGGGAATCACGTCAAAAAGGCTCTGTAGCTCCACCACCCGCCGCTCTAAGGCGCGATTTAGTTTCACAATTTCGGCTTCTGCTTGCTTACGGGGCGTAATATCGCTCACAATGCCCGACATCCGAAAGGGTGCATTGTGCTTATCCCGCTGCGCCTTGCCTTGTGAGATGCAATTGCGATACGCCCCAGACACGTGTCGCAACCGAAACTCAATCTCAAAAGGGGTTTCCTGTCTCAAATGCGCTGTAATGGCGTCTAGAACATAGGGCTGGTCATCTGGATGAATTAACTGATAAAACGCGTCTTGCGCCGTACTCATTGCCTCGCGGTCAATGCCAACAATCTCCAGGAGGCGATCGTTACAAAAAATCTCATTCTCACAGATATACCAATCCCAAATGCCATCGTAAGAGCCTTCCAGCACCAGTCGATAGCGTTCTTCACTTTCGCGTAGCTGTCTTGTTGCTTCTGCGGCCTGTAGCTCTGCACGGTGCATCCGCACGGCGTTAAAAATACTTCGTACCAGGGTTCCGGGTGCCAATTTACGCTTGAAGAGGTAGTCAACGGCACCTGCCTTCATGAGCGAAACCACGATTTGCTCGTCGTTTTGTTCGGTTAAGACAATCAGCGGGACCGTAATACCTAACTGCTTTGCCTGGTTGACCAACTGCAAGCCATCTCCATCCGGCAAGCGATATTCCAGCAAGACACAGTCAAGCGGTTCCTGCTGTAAAAGCGCGATCGCGTCCGTGCAGGTTTCTGTCTCGCTGACATCTGCTTCTACTGCTGCTTCATTGAGCGCCTGCTGGACTGTCAACCGTGCAGCCGCATCACGATCGACCAATAAGATTTTTAGAGTTTCTTCCATAACACGTAACCAAGAGCTGAGAACAAGGAATTCAATCGCTATTTGCGTTCGCTTACTCTCCAGCCACTAGCCCTCCCTGATTAAGCAACTGTATCTAGGCGACACTAATCTGACTGGTTTTGCTCAGTACTTACATGGTTAAGGAATGTTTCTAATTTGTCCTCAATCTAGCGAGGGGTAAACCTTATTTGTAAGGAATAGGTTGGTTTTCCCTCAAGCAGGAAACCGCTTGTGATACATTTAATTGCCAGCGCAAATTTTTAGATGATTTGCAGGTAATTGTCCTCGTTGATGGTGAGCATACGGTTGGTTTCTGCTTGTAGCCGCCGATGGTTCTGACTTTAGGTAGATGTGTCGTACCTCAACTTCCTGCAACGCTCATAGAATCAATCGTGTTGCATCTGAGGCAAGCTGGTATTGTGGAAACGTCTGAGCGTGGCATATTTGCACTCTGTTGCTATAGAGTGCATGAAGCTAGATCACGTTGAGCGATAGAATGTTTTTTGCATCGCCGTTAACCGATTGAAGTTATTGTTGCTGAGCGCGTTCTTTACACCGTCGTAACGTCTGGTAGTGACTAGAATCAGTTCTGTCAGATGGAATCTTCTGCAAAGAGGGTTCGTGTGCAAAGTAGCTGGATCTTGCTGACCTTCTGGAGTGACATCTGATTGTTCAATGAGTGATCCGCACGACAAACGGTCTAGGCTATGATAAATCCCTCGCTCTTATATTTGCTATTCGTTTAGACCTGAGGAAACTGAAGTATGGAAGACATTCGGATCACCCTCATTGAAGATCACGATCTCACGAGAGTTGGGATGCGTACAGCATTACAGCAGCGGGGATTTAACGTCATCGGTGAAGCTGCAAATGCAACGGATGGGCTGAAGCTACTGGAAACAGTAAAGCCGGATGTGGCGATCGTCGATATTGGCCTGCCCGACATGGATGGTATTGAGCTAACCCGACGCTTTAAGCACGCTCAGGCAGAGGAAGCAGAGCCCACAGCAGCAGAAACAAAAGTCTTGATTCTAACCCTCCAAGACAATGACGATGTTGTGCTTGCAGCCTTCGCGGCTGGTGCAGATTCCTATTGCATGAAGGATGTTAGCCTTGACAGCCTTGCTGAAGCCTTACGAGTGACGCATGGCGGTAACTCCTGGATTGATCCAGCGATCGCTCGTGTGGTGCTTCACCAGGCACGGCAGGGCACAGCCGATGGGGATCTTTCAGAATCTAAAACGGTTGCGATCCACGCCGCTGAGCCAGAGTACAACCAGATTATTGAAGCGTATCCTTTGACAGAACGCGAGCTTGAAGTGTTGCAGTTGATCGTGGATGGATGTAGTAATGCCGCGATCGCTGAGAAGCTTTACATCACAGTCGGCACAGTGAAAACCCATGTCCGCAATATCTTGAATAAGCTCTGTGCGGACGATCGTACTCAGGCGGCTGTGAGAGCATTGCGATCAGGGCTCGTCGGCTAAGGCTCTGCTTTAAGCGCTTACTGAGAGTCAGTAGCCCTGGTACAGCTCTCGGTCATGGCAGTGTTTATAATGCCTCTTTGGACGCCTCTATTGAGACGCTCAACGAAGACGTACAGCGAAGACGTACAGAGAGGGAGACGCACGTACAATTTCATTAACGTGAATGTGTATGCAGTATACGGTTGACTTTATACAGTGTGTAAAATGAATACGGCTTACACTTGATAGCTTTAACATTGAAAGCGAGCGTACAAGGTGGAACGATTAGCACCTGGCGATGGGGGTGTCTGCTCTGCTCTGTAAGCAGTTGTAACTGGAATTGAAACTATTGGTAAAACTTGCCAATTGCAACAGTCATTATGCGCTTGCTTATCTTCGTTCTTTCTCCGACACTCAAGGAGTATTGCTATTTTGGCACCCTCAACGTCCTTGAATCTCTCCTCCGGACCGCTGCAACGCGCACAGTCATTACACGAGCAGACGTACCAAACCTTACGCACAGCTATCTTGTCGGGTGAGCTTGCGTCGGGCGATCGTCTGGTTGAAACGCAGCTTGCCGATAGCCTCCGGGTGAGTCGTACACCGATCCGCGAGGCGATTCGACAATTGCAGCGGGAGAGCCTGGTCGTTACGGATGCTCACGGTGCTTTGCGGGTTGCCCAACTTTCTGTCGCCGATGCTGGTTACCTTTACGACTGCCGCATCGCCTTGGAACAGGTATCAGTCGCTGCTGCTTGTGCTCATGCTACGACAGCCCAACTAGAGCAGATTGACCTCGCGATTCAGCAAGCGGAAAAGGCGATCGAACAAGAGCACCATCAGTTGACACAATATCAACTCTTGCACCTGGACTATGAGTTTCATCGGTTGCTGGCGGAAAGCTCCGGCAATCCGTGGCTCGTATCACTGCTTGATCAAGTCTTTGACAAAATGATGCTGCTGCGCCTGCGCACGATGCAGCATAATCCCCATGTACTCGAAATTCGCACTGAGCATCGCCGCATTTACAAAGCTGTGAGTGAGCGTGATCCAGCGTCTGCGGTACAAGCGATTCAAGAACATCTCATGGCAAGTAAAGAACGAGTCATCTGGGAAATTGAGCAGATTGAAGGGCCATAGGAGATGGAAATTTAGGAAGATGGAGCGCTAAACTCAAGCGTCAGGAGCCAGAATTCAGGAGTCAGAATCCAGCTTTTGAGTTTCCATTGCAAGTTTTTCACCCCCGTGGCTTCCCCTGCGCCCCTTGCCTCCCCTGCGCCCTGCTGTCCTCTTCCCTACAACTGCCTCGTCTCCGTCCACATCAGGGCGATCGCTAAACGCATGGCTTGCCCCACTGCTGACAGACGGGCTGCTTCTGGCGCAGTTTTTTCCCATCGCTGCAAATGCGCGCGGAAGGTTTTGTCTTGTTTAGCGCGCTGCGTAATGACCTGACTGATCACTTTCTTCTGAATTTCTTCTGTTTCTAGCCCTTGCCGGGTGAGGTAGTTCAGTAATTGCTGCACGCTCTGCACAAACTGTTCGGGTGCTTGGGACATCATAATGTACTGAATTTGCCGCACAACTTCCTGATAGAGCCGAATGCGTCGATCGGGCGACGGCAACAGCTTGGGTTCTGCTAGTGCTGCTTGGGGAGGGGTGTCTAAAGCCAGAGTTGGCTCACTGTTCTGAGGTGCGATCGCCAGCAGGTTGGTAATCTCGGCCCGATGCTTTAATAGGCGTTGTAAAACGTCTGGATAAAGCTGAAAAATTCGCCGCGATAGGAGCTTGGCGTTCACTGTTGGAGTTGCTTTTAACCGTACAAGATAGTGATCGTCTGACGATTCGTAGGATTTTACAGTTAAAACTAACCCGTTTCCTTCCCGCGCAATCTGCGTCAGTGTAAAGGCAAGTGCTTCCCAGTTAGGCGCTTCTGTTAAATGCACTTCGATAACAGCGCTATCCTCCTCATACTGCCGTCCTAGTTCTCCTGGTTCCAGGTCACGCCCGGCTGGGTAGCGATCGGTGGGGCTTTTGGTAGTGTAATTGAATTGGGTAAAGACATAGCGGCAATTGACTTTGGAAAAGTCTGTGTCTTCAAGGTGCCAGTTGGCAATACAACAGCCTGTCATCTGTGCGCCGTCTAGATTCGTGCGAATCAGGTGGCTCTCAAGCAGGTACGCATCACTCAGATCAGCTTCGTTTAAGGATGTATCACTCAAATAGGCCCCGCTGAGATCGGCTCGCTGCAACGAAGCGCCACGCAGGTTAGCATCCTTGAGATCTGCCCTCAGTAAGTAAACATCTTCTAAATTTGCCCGCAACAAATGCGCTTTGCTCAGGCTTGCTTTGAGCAGGTAGGCTCCGGCTAAATTGGCTCGACTCAAATCGGCCTGATTCAACACCGCTTCACTTAAGTCTGCCCCAGTTAAAATCACTCGATGCAGGTCTGCCCCTGTAAGGTTTGCCTGCCGTAAATAAACACCGCTCAGATTGGCTTCAATTAAATTTGTGCCAACCAGTGACGCTTCTCGCAGGTTGGCTTCTTCCAGATGTGCTTCTCGTAAGTTGGCACGATCGAGATTGGCACTGATGAGGTTGGCTCGCCGTAGATTAGCTTCCATCAGCTCTGATCCGGTCAGAAGACAACCACCGAGTTTGGCTCGCTCTAGATTGACCTGATCTAATTTCGCGTCCTGAAGGTTGGCGCTACTCAGGTCAGCTTCCTGAAGGACAGCCCAATTCAGGTCAGCCCCCTGGAGTTGCGCTAATCGGAGGTCGGCTTTGCTCAGGTTGGCCCCACTGAGGAGTGCCTGATTTAGAATGGCGCTGTTGAGGGAGGCACTACGAAGGTCCGTTCGGCGCATGCAGGTGGCTGTCAGGTTAGTGCGGCTCAAAAATGCCCAACTTAGGTTGGCTCCTGTCAAATTCGCTCCTGTTAGATCAGCGTCTCGCAGGTTAACCCCGCTCAAACTGGCTCCACTCAGGTCAACATGGGAGAAGTCTCTCTCGCCTTTCTGGTATCGCTCTAGTAGATCCTGTACTTGCATATTGACCTTTTGAGCAGAATGCCGATCGCCCCAGGGCGCGTCATCAATTTTTCACCAAAAGCTTGAGATTCAAGCATGACCGCGCCCGCTCAATAAATCAAGCTAGGGGCTGTAGCCCCTTCTGCCTATTGCAGTTAGCCCTTCATTGAAGACAGTCCCTAGTACAGATGCTCGCTACCAAACTTCTGTCTTGAGCTTAAGACTGACGTAGATTCAGGATTGCTACAGCGTAAATTAATTGGATGGGATCGTTGAGCGCGCTTAACGAAATAGCCGAGTGACGTGACAGGAACAGTTTAAGAGCTAATCTCCCTTCAAAAATAACGCTTACAAGGAACTCTGCCCATTAACGCAATGTGATAGTTCGTTAGGGTAGCCAAAGGGGACGAAGCCCAGGTAAAGGCAGTGATTCAGGCTGAAGTTTGGCATTTGGATTACCTGGATCGAGCGGCAGTAACCAGAGACGACTATCTGCAATCACTTTCCCTGTGCTGTCTTGCATTTGCCCGCCAGCCGGTGTGCGGGATGACGCTGCCTCTATGGTTTGGTCAAACAAAAGCGCCAACCCATCAGGAGATAGGCTCACTTGTACATCGCGCTGATCGGGCAGAGCAACCAGGGGGCGGAGTTTGCTCGTCTTAAGGTCGATCGCTGCCAGGTAAGGCTGTTCACGGTAGATATTGCCTCCAGTCAAAAGTTCAGTAAGCAAGCAATAGAGAATTTGCTTTGCAGGATCAAAACGCGCGCTCAAAATCGAGCCTGCGGTACGGAGTAGCTCTTTCTGCGTGCCTTGATTGCTCACAAGAAAGAGTGATCGCGTGTTGTCCGTATTAAACTTTACCATCGTTGCCAGGGAACCATCTTTGGCAAAGCTTAGCACCATCCCAAACTTTGGCAGAAAGTCAAGCGGCTTTGCTCCTGGCTGTAAGGGCAAAATTGCCAGCCCTTGACCCTGGGCGATCGCCAGCGATTGGCTATCAGGCGTGATCAGAAAATCACCTCCTGGTTCTCCTCTCAGCGGCTGAGGGGGTGCGCCTGCTTGAATGAGCCAGGGACCAAAATCATTCGGGTTACTACGGTTCACCCGCTGCACCACAATTTTGTTGCCATCTGGTGAGAGGTCAAACCGCAGGTTTTGATAGTCTTTGTTGTCAAGAACCAGGTCAACCTGTCCGGCTGGAGCCGCAGACGGTAATGGCTGCGTGGGCGACGATTGCGCACCGATTTGCGTGGGCGACTGGACATGCACACCCGTAGTCACCATAAAAAGCTGTTGGTCAGTGAGTGCCGCAGGTTGGGTTGTGCGAGGGGTTGCGGCAAACAGCAAACGATCGCCCAGCGGATACGGCTTAAAGTCCAGTACCACCAGATCTTGCGGGGTGAGAATTTGCTTCTGCTGCTGGTTCAGGTTAAAGAGCACCAAACGCCCGGCTTCCTCCCCACTCACGCCAATGTAGGCAAAGACCCGATCGTGGGTCTGAAACCGTCCCGTAAAGGGTTGCATGGACGATCGCTCACCCGCAAAGCGATCGCGTGCATTTTGCAACTGAAGCTGAAAGGTGGTGCCGTAGGGTGCAGGTGTGTCTAGGGTGTAAGCCATGCGTCGTCCAGCCCAACTCACCTTCCCATGCAGGGGTGGTTCAAGGCGCAAATTTGACTCCACGCTGGCATGATCCATCGGGCGGCTAAAGGTTAGCGTAAACGCCGTGTCGTCAGCACCGATTTGTTTGTCTTGCCAGCTAAAATCGCGGACACGAGCTGAGGCATGTTCACCGCTCAGCAGCAACATGCCAATCAGCAAACTCAGCGCTACGATGAGAACGATCGCAACCCGATCGATCGGTTGCGTCCGTGAACGTAAGGCGGCAGTAAAATTTGAGCGAGTCAATGGGGCACTCTACCGTAAAGACACAACACTAGCAAATCAAAGACCTATTGTTTCGTGACCTGACGCGCTCGTCAAATCGTCACCGCCAACTGCACATTCAGCTACCAATGGTCAATTGGATTAAGGATAACCTGTGGGACACTCGTTCAAAGATCTGGGCTCAGATATTCTACTTATCGAGCATTTGCTGGAACCATCGCTCTGTAGTCACGTGATGCAGGTCGCAGAATGCTGCCAATTCAAACCATCCAGCATTCTGGTGAATGTGGTGGACACAGATGTTCGCAGCAGCGACATGTTGCCGTTGGGAAATACCGGGCAGCAGCTACAGGAATCGACCAACCAGATCTTACTCACGAAAGTGCAAATCATTCAGGATTTACTCTTCAAGCACTACGGCATCAAGTTTTCTCAGGCAGAAATGTGTTCTATCCTGCGCTATAAGCCAGGGCAACGCTACAAGCGCCATGTCGATAACTTACTCCTGGCAAGCCGCTTTCAAGAAATCGCCAATAATATTCCTACCCGCGATATCAGCATCGTCGGCTATCTAAACGATGATTTTGAAGGCGGTGAAACCTTATTCGATCGCCAAAATATTAAAGTCAAACCCAAGGCTGGTAGCGCGATCGTCTTCCCCGCCTACTACACTCATCCCCATCAATCCCTACCCGTCATCCGAGGACGCAAATATTCCTTTACCAGTTGGTTATTCTATTAATTCATTTCTCTGAACACAGCCCAGCTTAAAGTCTTACCCTACTGAAGTGTTCGCTGCTTGCTACACCAAAGCCAGAATCGAAGCACAACAAGAAACGCAATTTAAACTACAACTTCTCTTGAAAGTTGTCCCTCTACTCAAGATAAAATCTTAAACGGTAGCTGGCTACCACAGTAGGCTTTAAGTTGAAGACTCATCTTATTCCAGACGCTTGTTATTGAGCCGCTCTATAGCATCTTTCAACCACTGTTGGCTGGTCTCACGAATATATTCATGCTTTGATTTATGACTGCCAATACCTTCAGCAACTTCTTCGGGGTCTAGGAAAAAATCTAAATCGATGTCATAAAGTGACAACCCATTGACCTGGCAGAATTGACCACATGCTGAATAATCCGTCATTTCGTCCGCAATCACAAACAGAAAATCAACGCTTTCATCACCTTTTACTCCGTTGGGCTCATTTCTTAGATTTCCTAAGTAGATCGATAAACTGCCTTCCCCTCCCACCTGTGCAGTAGTAGTAAGCTCATCCACCTTCCACTTAACATCAATAAAAAAAGTCTCAACAAGCTTACGTACTTCGGGCAAATGACCGAGTGAATGTCCGCGAGAGTGAAATGCTTGCTCCCACTTTTCAGGATTTGGGATTTGCTCACCTTCTAGCTTGAAGATAAAAGCATTCAGTGCCGAATTAGACATAAAATTCAACGAAGTGGAAAAGCTACTATCCAGTAGCCACATCTCAGCATCAAAAGCTTTTAGAAACGACGAGTTTTGCTCTCGTTGCCTTAGGCTGATTTTATGGCGATTCAAACTATTGTTTTTTGAAGTAAGTCTGTTACTAAGCAGCCTTAATTGTTTGCCCTTTTAACAACGGAAACCCTAAAGCCTCGCGCTGCTTTAAATAGCTCTGTGCTACCTGCCTTGCCAGATGCCGAATCCTGCCAATGTAGCGTGTTCGTTCTGTTACCGAAATCACACCCCGCGCATCCAGCAAATTGAATGTGTGTGAACACTTCAGCACATAATCAAACGCAGGCAAAACAAGCTCTAGCTCCATCAAGCGCTTTGCTTCCTGCTCGTAAAGCTTAAAGAACGTAAACAGCAACTCCGGGTCTGAAGCTTCAAAGTTGTACTTAGAGCCTTCAATTTCTCCCTGCAAATGCACATCGCCGTAGGTCAACGTATCGTTCCATTGAATGTCGAAAATGGAGTCCACACCCTGGAGATACATGGTGAGTCGCTCTAGTCCATAGGTGATTTCGATCGACACTGGCTGACAATCAATCCCACCACACTGCTGAAAGTACGTAAACTGCGTGACTTCCATGCCATCGAGCCACACTTCCCAGCCAACGCCCCACGCACCAACCGCTGCATCTTCCCAATTATCTTCAACAAACCGCACGTCATGGTCTTCCGGCTGAATACCTAGCGCCCTTAGCGAATCCAAATACACGTCTTGAATATTGTTTGGAGAAGGCTTAATTAGTACCTGGTACTGGTAATAGTGCTGCACTCGATTCGGGTTCTCCCCGTAACGTCCATCTCCCGGTCGCCGACAGGGTTCCACATAGGCAACCGACCACGGTTCAGGCCCGATCGCACGCAAGAACGTATGGGGACTCTTCGTTCCCGCCCCTTTCTCCGTGTCATAGGGTTGCACGATCAGACAACCCCGATCGCTCCAAAATTGGTGTAAAGCCGCAATGACAGACTGAAAGTTCAAGGACGTTCTCCTTAGAGTAAACAAACTCTTTGTGCTTTTTCATTGTGCCGCAAAGTGTTCCGCAGTCAGCACTCTAAAAAAAGGGCGAAGCTCAAAAATTCTCGGCTAACGACTGCAAACAACTTTCAAGGCGCTCCATAGCTACTAAATTGGCACACTGCTGTTGGCGTTCGTACTCACGTTGCAAAAGGCTACTAAGCTCAAGCAAATTATTGTCAAGCGATTCTCCACTCTCCATCAGCGCAGTCATCCAAACGGCTTGAGCCTCGTCGATGTCTCCTTGCAACAGCAGGCTCAAGCCTAAATGCCAGTAATTTGTTAGCCGATCGGGTGTCTGTTCCACTAATTGGCGATATAGTGCTGCCGCCCGCGCATAATCCTGCTGTTGAAACAATGCAACCGCCTGTCGTTGAATGGGGTCGATTGCAGTATGAGCCGTCGATCGATCTCGATTGGCAACCAAACCCTCTAGCCATGTAAGCCACTCCTTTGCACGCACAGACCAGCGATACGCTTGATTCACGTAGCTAACCTGCTGCTGCAAGCGCTGCTCAGCCTCTGTCGGACTCGCCACGCTCTGCTGGACAACATCAGTCACGGCATCGACAAACCGTTGCTCATAAGCCGCTCGATCCTCACTCACTGGAATTAACCGCGCAAACCCGGCCGTCGTTTCTGGCAGTGCGCCCAAATCACTCGTCACAATCCAACACCCACTCGCCATTGCTTCCATCACAGCGATACAGGAGGTTTCGGCAAACGTATTTGGATACGCCAAAATCGATACAGCCTCAAGCTCCTTAGCTAGGACTGGCTGGGAAACTGATCCGATATATTCAACACCTTCTGTCTCCTGGCACTGCTGATAAAGCGCTTTGTAGCCTGTTTCCGGCAGGTTGTATACCTTCATGCTCGAAAACACCTTCAAAGTTGTGCCAGGAATCGCACGACGAATCAAAGGAACTGTGTCCAGCAAAAGATCCAGACCTCGAAAGGGGGTGCTTGTGTACGCCAAAACTGGGGGATAAGGCTTGTGGCCGATGGTGATCGACGAACTACGCGCCTCACGTTGAAAGACAGGGCTGATCCCATTCCTCAGAACTTGGATGCGTTGACGATCGAGGGCAAAATGCTGCTGATACTGCCCAGACTGCCATTCACTTACCAGTGCAAAACCGTCATAAACACTGCACTCGTCTGGCCTATGTAACCCTTGAATTGCAGGCTGGTCAGAGGCATGCTGTGACCACAACACTAAACACGTTCGTTCTGGCAAAATAGCCCGCACCTGTCGCCCATGCTCAGCTACGTTGACCACAACCAGCACATCAAGAGATTGGCGCAGCTCGACAGACATCTCCGTAAACGGTAAACAGGTCACCCCAAGAAAGACACCAGGGGTCGTCGTCTTATTCAACAAAAAGACTTCCTGCCCTTGCTTTACCAATTCCTCCGCAAGGTAGCAAATAGCCGAACTTGAGCCACCTAATGGCCGACTATAAACCGTCTCAGCTGTGTAGTCATAATCAACAACATCCAGAAAGGCAATCCGCATCTTGGCTTCCCTAACGGCAAATCCTTGCCATAAAACCACCTGATCCCTCTAAGGCTACACTTCCTAGCCTGGAAATCATCGCTTCAGTAGGGTCGCCTTTGAAGGAACTTAACTAGAGGCTGACATCTCGTTCCCCAGTAATCGCATTTCTTCAACCAGAGGGCGCGCCAGTAGTTGCTTCACTCGCTTTAACAAAAGCGCTTTGACTAAGGTAATTCCTGATCTAAAGTCACGAGCACAAATCCCTAACTTCCTCAAAGCCTGTCCCTGCAGCTGTTTGCCCATCCGCAAATTTTTTTAGGTTCAATTGCTTGACACCTTGCCTTCGTTCCCGTTATATTGGCTAAGCGGTCGAGAGGAAGTGAAGCGCGAGCGACGCTCTTGAAGCCGCCCGAACCTAGAGAATTGAATAGTTTGGAAGCCAGAATAGCACTTAATTCTTGTGAAAGAAAGTGTTTCTTAGGGATTTATTCCTAAGGATGAGATAACGAAGGTAAGGGCATTAGCTTTGGCTAATGCAGTTGCTTGAAATTGAGCCTTAAGGCTCTTCTGTGAACAACATGGAGAGTTTGATCCTGGCTCAGGATGAACGCTGGCGGTCTGCTTAACACATGCAAGTCGAACGAAGTCTTCGGACTTAGTGGCGGACGGGTGAGTAACGCGTGAGAATCTGCCTTCAGGTTGGGGACAACAGTTGGAAACGACTGCTAATACCCAATGTGCCGAGAGGTGAAAGCTTTAGTGCCTGAAGATGAGCTCGCGTCTGATTAGCTAGTTGGTGGGGTAATGGCCTACCAAGGCGACGATCAGTAGCTGGTCTGAGAGGATGATCAGCCACACTGGGACTGAGACACGGCCCAGACTCCTACGGGAGGCAGCAGTGGGGAATTTTCCGCAATGGGCGCAAGCCTGACGGAGCAAGACCGCGTGAGGGAGGAAGGCTCTTGGGTTGTAAACCTCTTTTATCAGGGAAGAAGTTCTGACGGTACCTGATGAATCAGCATCGGCTAACTCCGTGCCAGCAGCCGCGGTAATACGGAGGATGCAAGCGTTATCCGGATTTATTGGGCGTAAAGCGTCCGCAGGTGGTTATTCAAGTCTGCTGTTAAAGCGCGAGGCTTAACTTCGTACAGGCAGTGGAAACTGAATGACTAGAGTATGGTAGGGGTAGCGGGAATTCCCAGTGTAGCGGTGAAATGCGTAGATATTGGGAAGAACACCAGCGGCGAAAGCGCGCTACTGGGCCATTACTGACACTCATGGACGAAAGCTAGGGGAGCGAAAGGGATTAGATACCCCTGTAGTCCTAGCTGTAAACGATGGGTACTAGGTGTTGACCGTATCGACCCGGTCAGTGCCGTAGCTAACGCGTTAAGTACCCCGCCTGGGGAGTATGCACGCAAGTGTGAAACTCAAAGGAATTGACGGGGGCCCGCACAAGCGGTGGAGTATGTGGTTTAATTCGATGCAACGCGAAGAACCTTACCAGGGCTTGACATGTCGCGAATCTCGGTGAAAGTCGAGAGTGCCTTCGGGAGCGCGAACACAGGTGGTGCATGGCTGTCGTCAGCTCGTGTCGTGAGATGTTGGGTTAAGTCCCGCAACGAGCGCAACCCTCGTTTTTAGTTGCCAGCATTTAGTTGGGCACTCTAGAGAGACTGCCGGTGACAAACCGGAGGAAGGTGGGGATGACGTCAAGTCAGCATGCCCCTTACGTCCTGGGCTACACACGTACTACAATGCTTCGGACAAAGGGTTGCGAGCTAGCGATAGCAAGCTAATCCCGTAAACCGAGGCTCAGTTCAGATTGCAGGCTGCAACTCGCCTGCATGAAGGAGGAATCGCTAGTAATCGCAGGTCAGCATACTGCGGTGAATACGTTCCCGGGCCTTGTACACACCGCCCGTCACACCATGGGAGTTGGCCACGCCCGAAGTCGTTACTCCAACCGCTTGCGGAGGAGGATGCCGAAGGCAGGGCTGATGACTGGGGTGAAGTCGTAACAAGGTAGCCGTACCGGAAGGTGTGGCTGGATCACCTCCTTTTAGGGAGACCTACCCGCATTGACGCTTGAACACATTTTGTCATTAGAGCCAATGTTGGTCATCCCAAGGTCGTGCAGGAATAAGTGTTGGCTTCCAAACTAGCTAGGTTTGGTTTATGGGCTATTAGCTCAGGTGGTTAGAGCGCACCCCTGATAAGGGTGAGGTCCCTGGTTCGAGTCCAGGATGGCCCACCTTTGAGAGCGGTCAACCATCAGTAATCAGAGGTTTGTTTAGGGCTTTTGATGACTGAGCGTTGGTAGCTTTTCTGGGGGTTTAGCTCAGTTGGTAGAGCGCCTGCTTTGCAAGCAGGATGTCAGCGGTTCGAGTCCGCTAACCTCCACTGAGTGAATGGAAAGTTGAAGCCCATTAACTTGGAAGCGTTCAGCAACTCGTCTAGTGATTTCTAGAGAGCCTGCTGGATTTGTTTCCAGCCAGAACCTTGAAAACTGCATAGTACTTGTCAGGTAGAAAGCGCAACGTGTGCCTTGTTTTTGACTAGAGTCTTCATTGACTGGCTTCAAGAGCGAGAGCATGTGTTGTGAAATCATAGACACCAATGAATTTGTAAGTGGTCAAGCTACAAAGGGCTGATGGTGGATACCTAGGCACACAGAGGCGACGAAGGACGTGGTTACCGACGATATGCCCCGGGGAGTTGGAAGCAGGCATTGATCCGGGGGTTTCCGAATGGGGCAACCCTATGTACGGCCACCTGAATCTATAGGGTGGCGCGAGCGAACGCAGCGAATTGAAACATCTTAGTAGCTGTAGGAAGAGAAAACAAACGTGATTCCCTTAGTAGCGGCGAGCGAAGCGGGAAGAGCCTAAACCAGAGTGCATGCATTCTGGGGTTGTGGGACAGCGACATGGACGCGAGCGGTTAGACGAAGCAGCTGAATACTGCATCAGAGAAGGTGAAAATCCTGTAGTCGAAAACTTAACGCTACTAGCTGGATCCCGAGTAGGTCGGGGCACGTGAAATCCCGATTGAATCCGCGAGGACCACCTCGTAAGGCTAAATACTCCTGTGTGACCGATAGTGAACCAGTACCGCGAGGGAACGGTGAAAAGAACCCCGGGAGGGGAGTGAAATAGAACATGAAACCATCAGCTTACAAGCAATCGAAGCACGATTTAACGTGTGACGGTGTGCCTGTTGAAGAATGAGCCGGCGACTTATAGGCACTGGCAGATTAAGCCGGGAATGGCGAAGTCAAAGCGAAAGCGAGTCTGAAAAGGGCGTTAGTCAGTGTTTATAGACCCGAACCCGGGTGATCTAACCATGTCCAGGATGAAGCTTGGGTAACACCAAGTGGAGGTCCGAACCGACCGATGTTGAAAAATCGGCGGATGAGGTGTGGTTAGGGGTGAAATGCCAATCGAACCCGGAGCTAGCTGGTTCTCCCCGAAATGTGTTGAGGCGCAGCGGCAATGATTATAGCTGGGGGGTAAAGCACTGATTCGGTGCGGGCTGCGAGAGCGGTACCAAATCGAGTCAAACTCTGAATACCCAGTGCACACATTGCCAGTGAGACGGTGGGGGATAAGCTTCATCGTCAAGAGGGAAACAGCCCAGACCACCAGCTAAGGTCCCCAAATCATCATTCAGTGATTAAGGAGGTGGGAGTGCCCAGACAACCAGGAGGTTTGCCTAGAAGCAGCCAACCTTAAAAGAGTGCGTAATAGCTCACTGGTCAAGCGCTCCTGCGCCGAAAATGAACGGGGCTAAATGATGTACCGAAGCTGTGGGATATGTAATGTATCGGTAGGGGAGCGTTCTGTTGTAGTTAGAAGCATCAGCGAGAGCAGGTGTGGACGAAGCAGAAGTGAGAATGTCGGCTTGAGTAGCGCAAACATTGGTGAGAATCCAATGCCCTGAAATCCCAAGGTTTCCTCCGGAAGGCTCGTCCGCGGAGGGTTAGTCGGGACCTAAGGCGAGGCCGAAAGGCGTAGTCGATGGACAACTGGTTAATATTCCAGTACTTGTTTTGGTTTGTGCAGAGGGACGGAGAAGGCTAAACTAGCCGGATGTTGGTTACCGGTTCAAGCGTTCGAGGCTGTGAGAGTCGGTGAAAACGACTTGAGCTGAGGCGTGAGTACGAGAGGATACGTCCTCGAAGTAGTTGATGTCAAGCTTCCAAGAAAAGCTCTAAACACGTTAAACCAAAATGACCCGTACCCTAAACCGACACAGGTGGGAAGGTTGAGAATACTAAAGGGCGCGAGATAACTCTCTCTAAGGAACTCGGCAAAATGGCCCCGTAACTTCGGGAGAAGGGGTGCCACCGCGAGGTGGTCGCAGTGAAGAGATCCAGGCGACTGTTTACCAAAAACACAGGTCTCCGCTAAGTCGCAAGACGATGTATGGGGGCTGACGCCTGCCCAGTGCCGGAAGGTTAAGGAAGTTGGTCAGCGCAAGCGAAGCTAGCGACCGAAGCCCCGGTGAACGGCGGCCGTAACTATAACGGTCCTAAGGTAGCGAAATTCCTTGTCGGGTAAGTTCCGACCCGCACGAAAGGCGTAACGATCTGGATGCTGTCTCGGAGAGAGGCTCGGCGAAATAGGATTGTCTGTGAAGATACGGACTACCTGCACCTGGACAGAAAGACCCTATGAAGCTTTACTGTAGCCTGGTATTGGGTTCGGGCTCTGATTGCGCAGGATAGGTGGGAGGCTATGAGACATTCCTTGTGGGGAGTGTGGAGCCAACGGTGAGATACCACTCTATCAGAGCTAGAATTCTAACCCTAAGCCGTCATCCGGCTGGGGAACAGTATCAGGTGGGCAGTTTGACTGGGGCGGTCGCCTCCTAAAAGGTAACGGAGGCGCGCAAAGGTTCTCTCAGGCTGGTTGGAAATCAGCCGTAGAGTGTAAAGGCAGAAGAGAGCTTGACTGTGAGACCTACAAGTCGAACAGGGACGAAAGTCGGCCTTAGTGATCCGACGGCACCGCGTGGAAGGGCCGTCGCTAAACGGATAAAAGTTACTCTAGGGATAACAGGCTGATCTCCCCCAAGAGTTCACATCGACGGGGAGGTTTGGCACCTCGATGTCGGCTCATCGCAACCTGGGGCGGTAGTACGTCCCAAGGGTTGGGCTGTTCGCCCATTAAAGCGGTACGTGAGCTGGGTTCAGAACGTCGTGAGACAGTTCGGTCCATATCCGGTGCAGGCGTAAGAGCATTGAGAGGAGCCCTCCTTAGTACGAGAGGACCGGGAGGGACGCACCGCTGGTGTACCAGTTATCGTGCCAACGGTAAACGCTGGGTAGCTATGTGCGGAGCGGATAACCGCTGAAAGCATCTAAGTGGGAAGCCCACCTCAAGATGAGTGCTCTCATGGGGTTAACCCAGTAAGGTCACGGGCAGAACACCCGTTGATAGGCGGCAGATGGAAGTGCAGTAATGCATGCAGTCGAGCCGTACTAATAGACCGAGGGCTTGACCTCACATTCATGGTGAAACGAAGACAAGTACTATGCAGCCTTCAGGGTCTCTGTGTCAGACTCAACCGTATTCCTGGTGCCTATGGCGTGGTGGACCCACTCTGATCCATCCCGAACTCAGATGTGAAACACTGCTGCGGCGAAGATAGTTGGGGGGTAGCTCCCTGCAAAAATAGCTCGGTGCCAGGTCGATCTTGAGAAAAGTGCAAGAAAATCGCTTAACGCAATTTTCTTGCATTTTTTTTGCAGACAAGGAACTTGCAGATAGATAGGGCTTGCTGAAGAAGTGATTTAAAGTGTTGGGGAAGCTGAGATTGAAATTGAGTCTGCCAGCATTCAAGCAGCCATTAGGGAGCGCTTGAGATCGCAGGGTTTCTGCCTACCGTTGTTGGGTTCTTTTCTGAATTTGGTGATCTTATGTCAAGATCAAAATATAGCGATCCTAATGAGTTGTGAGAAACAGCCGCAGGAAAAAAGCTTTGAGAAGTCAAAGGTTTGGCGGTGAGTCACAAACTCAAACAGGAACTTCGATCCGTTCACCCGTTTTGCCCAGACACAACCACAAACATCTCCGTACAGCAGATGGTGTCTCGTGTAAACTACATAATCCCTTTTGGAGTATCAATTTTCTCCTTCTTTTGGCTACAAAATTGAACTTCAAATCGATGGGATCGGATCGCACCAAAAGCAAAAGCAAGGTATAGATTGCAACTGTCAAAAACGACAACTAAAGATGCTGTACTACTGGAATGGACTGCGATTGGCCTCAATCGGAATAGTACAAAAATAATGGAGAGTAGGGAATTCGAATCCCTGGCCTCTGCGGTGCGATCGCAGCGCTCTACCAACTGAGCTAACTCCCCAGGGTGCGATTAAATTCGCCACGTTATCTTAGCATTCCCTTGCCCTATCCTGCTTTAGGGACTATTGTCCGTTCGTAAACTTGCTGAACGCGCTCAAATTCCAGGTCAGAGAGGTAGTCTACAGTCCAATTTGCGCGACGTTGCAGCATATGAAAGGGATAGGTATTGGCAACGCCCACGACGGGAATGTTTGCTCGCTTGGCTGCTTCAATACCTGTAAACGTATCTTCGATCGCCAGACATTCTGCAGGGGTAAGGTGCAGGTTAGGGTCAGACTGGTTCAGGCGATCGACCGCGAGCAAGTAGCCGTTTGGTTCTGGTTTGCTGGGGAGGCGTTGGTCACCAGAGATAATCACTGGGAAGAAATCACTGAGTTGTAGACGCTGTAGGACAAAATCGATTTCGGCTCGCATCGCACCGCTGACGATCGCCATTTTGAGTTTGGCGGCACGCAGCTTAAAGATTAAGTCCTGCAAGCCAGGATAGGTGGGCAATGCTTCCAGTTTTTCCATTTCGCTTTGGTAGCGTGCGGCTTTGCGGGCAATCAGCTTCGCTAACGTTTCTTCTGTCACAACCCGACCACGATGCGTCAGCAGATCGGTGAGACAGGCACGATCGCTCCGTCCCAGGCAAAACTGACGAAATTCTCCTGGCTTTGGTCGCAAGTTTTCTTCGAGCAGGAGTTCGTTAATCAGTTTTTCGTGGAGAGGCTCATCGTTGATGATGATGCCGTTAAAGTCAAACAGAACCGCTTTCAGCATTGACGGACGGATAAAGAGTGATGAGCCTGGAGAGACGTTTTGCCGTGCCAGACGATCTATTCTCTAACAACTTTTCTGGTATGCCCATAGGCTTGACAACGAATCGCCAACAACTCCGCCTAGCCCAGCGCCCATTGGCGATCGTTCAACTCTAGATTCATTGCGTCTGAGGCCACCTCTACCCGACGGTACGGTAAGGGTTTAACGCCGAGAGTGATCTGGTGCAGCCACCACAGGTCTTGGGTTTGCACCGCTTCAAAATGAGCCGCTCCCATCCATGCATCCACGCTACCGTCTGCGTAAGCTTGAATGTAAGGTTCTTCAAAAATCTGTGTGAGCCATTCGGTTTGTCGCAGCATCTTTTGGTTGCCGTCCAGAATCGCCACTTCACCACCTACAGTCAGTAAGCGGTAGCTTTCCTGCAAAATCGCCTGCGAGACGACGGGAGGCGTTTCGTGGAAGAGGAGCGATGCAGTGACCAGATCGAAAGAGGCATCGGGCAGACCTGTGTGTTCAGCATTCCCGTGCCGCCATTGAATCTCCAAGCCTGCCTGAGTAGCTTTGTGTTCAGCAACCACTAGCATCTGGGGCGACAGGTCTAAGCCAATGACTTCTGCCTGGGGAAAGGCGCGTTTGAGCAGCAGTGTCGTAGAACCTGTGCCGCAACCAAGATCTAGAATGCGACGAGGTTTGGCTTGAATGGCATCGATAAAACTCTGGCGTACCAACGCCTCCCCCGGAGGCAGGGCGTACTGGGTAATGGGGTCGTAGGAAACTGCTGCACTGGTGTTCAGGTAGCCGCCTTCAATGCCGTGGAAGTTTTGACTGCTGTAGTAAGTGGGATAGACAAGAGTTGGATCGGTGAGTCGGGTGACAGCAGTTTGCCAGTCGATGCTTTCGTAAAACCGTCGTAGCCCTTCCTGGTCAAGGAGAAAGGTTTTGAAGACGGGTGCCAGGAAGCGCTCGAAGATTGTGTCTTTGCGGACTGCCATAACGCGGTTCAAGTTTATTTGATAGATGGGTCAACAGAGACGAAAACGTTGCTTATCTCAAAGTGTAAGGAGAATTGCGGGTTAATGCCATTTGGAGGATGCTTACCAACCTTTTTCCGGGTTAAAAGAACGTAACCGTTCAGGGGGTTGAATGAGGGGATTGAGAACCCAGTAAGGTGCTGTTAGGCTAACAGGATGTCAGAAAACTTGCCTCAATCAATCAGCGAGATCAGCCAAACCGACTGGGCAAAGACACCAGAGAGTGTCAAGCAGTTGGTGGCGAACTTAGTTGGGCGCATGGAGTCAATCGAACGGCAATACGAGGAGTTAAAGGCAGAGAATCAATTGCTCAAAGAGCAGATCAAGCAGAACAGCAAGAATTCATCGAAACCACCGTCGCAAGACCTTGGGAAAGGGTTCAAAGCGAAAGAGCAGCAGGGGAACAAGAAGAAACCTGGAGCGCAACCTGGACATGCAGGGCATGAACGACCGTTGTATCCATCGGAGCACTGCCAGAGTGTGAAGGAGCATTACCCGGAGCACTGCATGGAGTGTGGTGAGTCCTTAACCGGCGCAGATAGCGAACCGTATCGCTTTCAGGTTGTCGAGATTCCCCCCGTCGAACCGGAAGTAAGAGAACATCGGTTTCATGCGCTGCGCTGCGAGCGGTGTGGCAGAGACACGCGTGCCTGGGATGAAGGAATCATCAACGGCAGTGGCTATGGGGAGAGGGTAGCGGCGCACGTTGCGGTGCTGAGTGGGCAGTATCGGCAATCGCACCGGATGGTGCAGGAGTTGCTCGATGAGTTGTTTGGCGTCAAGCTCTCGATTGGGAGCATCAATCATCTGCGGCAAGAGAGTGCGGATGCAGTGGCACAGGTTGTAGCAGCCGCGCACCAGTATGTGCAAGCCCAGGGGAATGTGAATTTGGACGAGACCAGCTTTGCTCAAGGCAATGGGGATGGCAAGAACCCGAATGGGCGCAAAGGGTGGTTGTGGGTGATGGTCACGCCTTGGGTCAGCTACTTTGCTGTGTGTTTAGGACGCTCCCAAGCCGTGTGTCAGCAATTGTTAGGTGAGACCTTCAAGGGGATTGTCAACAGTGACCGCTTCAGTGGGTACAACGCTTTGGCAATGGAGGGCCGACAACTGTGCTGGGCACACCTCAAACGCGACTTCACCCGCATTGCTGAACGGACGGGAGTGGCTGGGGAGTTAGGTAAGGCTTTATTAGAACAACAAAAGTTACTATTTGAACACTGGTATCGCATCCGAGATGGCACCCTCAGCCGCAGTGAATTTGTCTCAGTTGTGACTCCCATTCGACAACGAGTGCAGACGTTACTGATTGAAGGGGCAGGCTATCCGATTGCCAAAGACGAGAAAACTCCATTGGCAAAGACAGTCCGAACCTGTCAACAACTATTGAAAGTTGAACCCGCCTTGTGGACGTTTGTCACCACTGAAGGGATTGAACCGACCAATAATGCGGCAGAACGGGCGCTACGTCCGGCAGTCTTGTGGCGCAAAAACAGCTTTGGCTCTCAAAGTGAGGCAGGTAGTTTGTTCGTCTCAAGAATGCTGACGGTTGTGACCACCTTGCGCGCCCAAAACCGTCCAGTTTTGGCTTATCTGGTCGAGGCCTGTCGTGCTGCTCGGCAAGGTCAGTCGGCTCCGTCCCTACTCCCTATTGAGGCTGCTACCCCCTGAACGATTACAAAAGAACTCAGGTTCAAATCGTATTTTGTTGGCTTGACGTGTAGCAGTCTTCAAATTAAGTACCCTCCTTCGATCGGAAAGCCTATGATGTGGCGATTAAAGCGGCGATCGCGCCTTCGGTTACTCGTTTCAGTCTTGCTATGTGCAGCGGTCAGCGCTCTTGTCTTGATGCTCCATCCGGGGTTGGCGGCTGAGACGGCCCAAAGTGCCGATCGCTTTGTGGATAGTATCTGCGTGGGCACCCACTGGGGCTATGGTGATACGCCCTACGGCCAGCGTTATGGGGAAGTCAAGCAGAAGCTCATCGCATCAGGCATTCGGAATGTGCGCGATGGCTTTTACCAGAACCGTCCGCAAGATCTGGGTAAAAGTGACATTCGCATGACGATCGTCGCCGATCTGCCCGATCACTCCAGTAGCGATGAAAAAGCTGTGCGGGCGATCGTCAACCAGATCAAAACGGCTAATGCGGCGGGAGCCAGAATCGATGCGGTTGAAGGCCCCAACGAACCAGATCTGTTTTGGATTCCGTCTCGCTTTGACAAGAAGTATAAAGGACAGAGCTTTCCGAATGGCGCGATCGCGTTTCAGAAAGACCTCTACACCACCATCAAACGCGATCCGGCGACAGCAAACCTGAAGGTCATCGGTCTCTCGCTTGGCACAACCTATGATCCTGGTGGTGGCAATCCCAACCCTTTGCCCAAAGGCAGTTTGGCGAATGCTGTCGATTGGGGAAACTTTCATCCCTATCCCGGTGGCAATCCGTTTAGCTTCCCGTTCGACTACAACACCACGTCAAAATACTACTGGAACAGCAACTTTCCCTCCGTCAACATCGACGAATTTCCCTACAACTTTGATACCTACAGCCCGCCGTTTCGACCGAAGCCTATGGCAAGTACAGAGACGGGCTACTCAACATTCAACCAGGGCATTTCTGAAAAAGTGCACGCCAAGTACATGCCGCGTCTGTTTCTCGAATTCTTTCGTAAAAATGTCCAGCGTACCTGCTCCTATGAATTTGTAGACGAGTTTCCCGATCCGCAGAAGACGAAGCGCGAGGCAAATTTTGGGCTGCTGCGTCGGGATCTAACGCCTAAACCGGCCTATACCGCCGTCAAAAATCTGATCACTTTACTGCGCGATCCGGGTGCAACCTTTACGCCTGGTGGGTTAGCCTATTCGCTGGATGTGCGCCCTGTGGCAAACTACCGCGAACCGCTTTCTGGGCGTGTGGCAAATTACGATCGCACCCAGTACCTCCACCATCTTCTTCTACAAAAGCGCGATCGCACCTTCTATTTGGCGCTGTGGCACGAGGTTTCTAGCTACGACACTAGCGCTCAGCCACCCCGCGAAATTCAACCACCCGCGCTGCCCGTCACGCTTAAGCTCGGTCAATCCATCCGTACGGTAGCGGTTTATGCGTTTGGGGAAGATGGTCGTCTGACAGCAACCCCCACACGTCTGACCAACAATCAACTCACGCTCAACGTACCCGATCGCGTGATCATCGTTAAACTCGCACCCGCCTAATCACTGCTTTTTATGCCATCACGCAACGTGCCGTCTACTAATCTTCCAGCACTACAGCAACGAGTGCTGCTCATCCATCAGCGACTGTGTGTGGAGTACGGGTGCCCGATCGCCTATTTCCATAGCCTCGATCCGCTCAGCGAACTGGTGTCCTCACTGCTCTCTCACCGCACCCGCAATGCTGATTCAGGTCGTGCGTTTAAGGCACTTCGCAAACGATATGCCGACTGGGAAGCGGTACGTGATGCACCAGTGGAAGAGGTCGAGCAAACGATCGCCGCCTGTACCTGGGCAGAGCAAAAAGCGCCGCGCATTCAGCAGGTGTTGAGGCTCATTGGCGATCGATGCGGTAGCCTGTCAATCGATTTTTTAGCCGATGTCCCAGTACCCGAAGCACGCGCCTGGTTAGAATCGCTGCCCGGAGTGGGTCCCAAAACCAGCGCGGCTGTCTTGTCGTTTAGCCAATTGCGACGACGCGCCCTGCCTGTAGATAGCCACCATCACCGCGTTGCCATTCGTTTAGGATTACTGCCACCTACAACCGCTGTTGGTCCTGCCCATGCGTTGCTAGAAGCCCAGTTGCCCTCAGAATGGAACGCTCAAGATGTTTACGATAACCATGAAGTAATGATGCTTCATGGTCAGCGCTGCTGCTATTACCAAAACCCAGCCTGTCAGCGCTGCTCCATTCTGGATCTCTGCTCGTTTGGTCAGGCGCGATTGACTAAAGGGAGTGCAGCAGATTGAACGAGGGCGATCGAGTTAATTGAATTTGGTGGTGTTTGCAAGATTTTATAGTAGCGGCATCGATTGAGCCTCAAGTTCCGCTATATTGGTTAGCCCTACATCGTTTGTCAATAAAGTTGCACTCAAGGGCTTGGTTGTGGCCACAATAACTGCATCGGGAAGTCGAAGTCTATGCTGCTTGCGTAGCTCAATCGTCAAGTTCTTAATGTTTTGTTCAATGCCGACGACTGTAAGTTGCGCTAGGAAAAGACGAATTTCATTCTCTTCAATTGCGCTGAGCCTCGAATAGGACAACAGTTCAATTTCACTGATAATTGAAACAAAGTATTGCCCCAATGGCAGACTATCGGCTAAACGACCACCCAAAAAATACAAAATAATATTGGTATCCAGCACAAAAAGCGAATTTTCGTTACCACTCATTTCTCAGGCGCTGCTGATACGCTAAAGGATCTTCAGTCAGTTGAATCACACCAGCAAACTTGTTCAAGTCTGAAGCGTGTACCTCTTGAGCTTGGTAGGCTTCTAAAATCTGCTCAATCTTTTGCCAATCTTGATAGTCAATTAGCACAGCAACAGGACGCATTTCCTCATCAGTTACTATCTTTTTTTTGAAGGGTTGCATGACCACTCATATCCATTTAGCCTGTCTTGATTCATCTTGTCATAGCCTGGTGTAAATTCGTAAAAGTCAGCGAGACGGCATGAAGCGATCGTACAGCTCACAATCAGAATTTGGCGATCAGCGAACAGGTGCGGGTTAAAGGGCATAGACGATCGTTTAAACTGCTTGAGGTAGCTGCTTTGACGAAACTAATTCGAAACCTATGATCACCGAGCGCAAACACTGGTTTCAAACGGTTTTTCAAATTAAAGGCTCGGTCATTCCCTCCATTTTGGGACGCACGCTCCTGTGTGGTTTATTTGGGGTCTTGATTTCCGTACTGTTTCACTACCGACTGCCTGTAGCGATGCCCTCACTGGCAAGCCTTATCCCCAACATTGTGCTGGGTTTACTGCTCGTCTTTCGCACTAACACGGCGTATGAGCGCTTTTGGGAAGGACGCAAGAGCTGGGGCACGTTAGTAAACACCGTACGCAATCTGGCGCGACAAATCTGGCTGGCGATCGCCGCCCCAACTCCAGAAGACCGCACCCAAAAGATCGTTGTTTTGCGAATGCTCGTTGCCTTTTGCGTAGCCACCAAGCTGCATCTGCGTCACGAACCCATCAACGAAGAACTGCAAGCGCTCTTGCCACCTGAAAAATACGACATGCTCCATAAGATGAATCACCCAGCGCTGGAGATTGCGTTCTGGATTGGGGATTATTTTCAGCAGGAGTACGATCGCAACCATCTTAACCCCTATCAACTCAGCGCGTTGCACAAATTGCTAGACGCAATGGTAGATATGCTGGGAGCCTGCGAACGCATCCTGAAAACGCCAATGCCACTGGCCTATGCCATCCATCTCAAACAATTGCTGCTGCTGTATTGTTTATCGCTCCCGTTTCAAATGGTCGGCAGCGTTGGCTGGTGGACTGGCCCTGTCGTGATTCTCATCAGTTTTACCCTCTTCGGCATCGAAGAAATTGGCATTGAAATCGAAAATCCCTTTGGTCACGACCCCAACGATCTGCCTCTGGATGCGATTTGTGCGACTACGCTCCGCAACATTGAAGATTTGATGACACTGACGCCAGGCGAAGGGATGAGGAATGAAGGATGAAAGAGTTTTGAGTAGTACTAGCTCTGAAGGAGCCACTTCGTTAATGCGCCGACAAGCTAGAGAGTTTTGAGTTGAACCAGTTGTAAAGCCTTTCCTGCGGAACTCTAACAACTAAAAACGAATCGCTAAAAACTCCTTCTGCCTTCTGCCTTCTGCCCTCTGCCTTGCGCCCTCTGCCTCTACCATCCCATCGGCAGACCGACTAGGTGCGATCGCGGTTCTTCGTCGCCCGATCGCGTTTCATCATCTAGTGCGCGGATCAACCGCTGATAGATTTCTTCTGCCTGCTGGGGCGAATTGCCAATGCTCGTCACGCCCACCTTGCCAAATTCGGATAGACAGCCCATGAGGTGGAACACAGTACCTGTCTCGGTGCTGGTGTCAAAGTGGAGCTGATGCAGGGCAATGATATCCATCAAATCGTTGGGTAACAATCCCCGGTAGCGGTCTTTTTGCAGATTGTCGGTGGCAATATAGTACTTGGGTCGTCCCTGCTGGCTGTAGAACAGACCGCTGGACAGGTCATAGCGGCCGTTGGTTAGAAACTTCAGCGTCATGAAGGGGTGAGTCGTGCCGCCTTTACGCAGGTTGATTTCGATCGCCTGGATATCCCACTCTGGCTTACCAGGGTGATTAGGCTGATGTACTGCCACAAAATCGACACCAAAGCGCTCCAGAGCACCTTTTTCGGCTAAATTCTTACCAATGCGTAGTCCCATATCTTGCAGGCGCAAGCGATAGGTCTCGTCAGCAGGAAAGCTACAGCCAAGGTAAATCTGCCCACTGGGTCCACCCAAAATTTGGTCGTGGGTCGAGAGGATTTCGACTTCGCCCGTTGGCGTGATTCTGCCCTGTACGCTGGGCGATCGCTTCATCTCACCTTCAAGAAACGCTTCCACGATCGCGCCTAGTTTGGGAATCCGCTCACTGAAGTTCGTCCAGGTTTCGGTCGCCGCTTCAAAGGCAAGGTGCTGAAACTGGTCTTTCAAGAAATCGACCCGTTTCTGATGCGAGGTTGTCTTCGGTTCGGCAAACTGAATCGGACGCAGATCTAAAATAGCGTTTCCTTCGCCCGAAAAGCCCTCATTGAGCTTGACGACCATCCGTTTGAGAGCTGGCTGGCGTTCCCAAAGCTCCGCAGCGGCGACTGCCAGGTCTTCAACGCTCCACAGGCTATTGCTACCATCCGGATGCGGCACATCAGTCTCCGCAAAAATCTGACGGCTGCCGCTTTTGGTGCCCCATTCCAGCAAAGCTGGGTCAAGCGCGTACAGGGGAATATCGAGCTTAACGGACAAGTCCCTCTCGGCTGTCGTAGAGTTATAGCAAATCATGTAGGCTCGATCGCGCTGCACTGCCATCCGAATGCGCTCTAACAGACGGGGACGATCGAGAATTTTTTGGCTTAAGGGGCTCAGCGACGAATCGTAGGTGGACAGCAGCAGCAGGCGATCGCGGGCATGGGAAAAGGGAATACCTGGCAGCAGTTGCAAGTAGTAGTCAATCACGCTGGGATGCAACGGCTGAGATGTGATGTACACCAACCGCGTACGAGGATTGCGCAGCCGAATCAGCGAGAACAGCAGCCGTTCCTCGTAATGGTGCACACCCTGGATTTTGACCAGTTCATGTTGGTCAAGGCTGAGCGACGGTACCACCACAATATCGGCATCGCTGCCATCAAAGCGCTCTACCGTCTGCCAGCGATCGCGTAGCTGCATCTGTAGCGTATGAAACTGAGCCGCTGGATTAGAGGCAGAAAGATTTTTTGTTTGCATCAGTACCCGCCCCCACGCGTCTAGTCGTCCTCAATACAGTCATCTTAGACGAGCGGGGGAGAAAATCTGTCTCCTCTGGGAAGGAGTACAGCGATGGGCATTTGCTAGAAGGGGTAGCTAAAAACCTGAATGGCTGATCCCTCTTTCGGCAAATTAGCTGCTCCCAGACTCAAGGTATTGCCACCACGTCGCACAGGAATCCCTCCCATCAGCGCCAGAAATTGCTCCACACCCACACTCTCACAATCCTTATTCGCTGCCTTCGTGCGGTAATGCATGGGAACAATCAGCCTCGGATTCAGGACTTGAATGGCTTGCTTCGCCTCCTCAGGCGTGTACACGTTTGCGCCTCCACCAACCGGAATAAACAGCACATCCGGGCGACCCATGAGAATCTTTTGCTCTAACGAAATCGGCCCTGCAATACCCCCTAAATGGAGCAGTTTCAAACCTCCCTGCTGCCACTGCCACGCTACATTTGTGCCAAAGCGCTTCCCACCCAGGCGATCGTGATCCGTCAGAATACCCTGAATTCGTTTTTTGTTGAACTGATAAACGCCCGGTTCATACAGCAACCGCGGATTGCCAGGAACGATCTCGACTGCACCTTCATCCAATAGCTGACTGCTAATTAAGACCAACTCCACCGATACTTTTGGTGGTTTATAACCAGCCGCACAGCCCAGCGATCGAAACGGGTTGACAAGAATCCGTCGCCCATCGCCCGTGAATAAAAAACAGGAATGGCCTAACCACTGCACACCCAGGCCACCGCTACTCTGAGCGCGATAGCCCTGCAACCCAGAAGCCGCCCCCAACCCAACCGTAGACAGTAAGCCTGCCCCTGCATAGCGTAACAATCGCCGCCGTCTCATAATCTCCCCTCACCAAAACCAACACAAAAGAATTTTGAGTTTTGAGTTAAGAGTTTTGAGTTAACAGGTAGTTAGCGCGTTTATCGTCCCAAACATCAACGCCGAAACATCAACTCAAAACTCAAAACTCGAAACTCTTAACTGTATTTACCGCTGACTGGTGATCGGCGCTAAAAAGTTCCTTAATAGCTGCTTGCCTGAGGCCGTGAGAACACTTTCGGGATGAAACTGTACACCTTGAACGTGGGGGTACTGCCGATGACGCACACCCATAATCGTGCCGTCATCCACCCAGGCCGTAATTTCCAACACCTCTGGGCAAGCCTGCCGATCAATCACCAGACTATGATACCGGGTTGCGGTCAGTGGATTTTCTAATCCTTGAAAAACGCCAACCCCGATGTGATGGACAGGAGACGTTTTGCCATGCATCAGCACGGGCGCAGACACAATCTTGCCACCAAACACTTGTCCAATGCCCTGGTGCCCCAGACAAACCCCTAAAATCGGCAGCGTTGCCCCAAAAGCTTCAATAATCGCTTGCGAAACGCCCGCATCCTCAGGCCGCCCCGGCCCTGGTGAGATCACGATCGCGTCCGGCTGAAGCTGCCGCACCTGCGCCAACGAGATCTGGTCATTGCGATACACCTGAACGTCTGCTGCGACTGGAAACTCACTCCCCAACTCACCCAGATACTGCACCAGGTTGTAGGTAAAACTGTCGTAGTTATCGATAACAAGAATCATTTGGAAACCCCTCAGGTTTTAAGCGAGAGGATAACGTATGCTAACCATCCTAGCCGCTTTTTCATCCCACCAAATTTAGCCCGCTACCTTCTGCCTAGCCTTCAGCACTCAGCAGTCAGCTTTTGAGTCTCTACAGGAGTCAGCGGTCAGCGATTGACGGTTAGCTTTTGAGCCTTTAGCCTTTAGCCTTTAGCCTTCATCCCTCTGCCTCCTACCTTACAAATAACTGGCAATCAGCAGCCATAGCTTCGGCAACAACAGCGAACTTGCAACACAAACAGCAGCGAGGGCAGAAACAAGGACGGCTGCAGCCGCACAGTCTTTAGCAATTTTTGCTAGCTCATGGTAAGACTGCTTTACCGTTAAATCAACCACCGATTCTAGCGCGGTGTTCAAAAGCTCCATTGCCAGGACAGCGCCGATCGTAAGTCCAATGATTGCCATTTCTACCGCGCTGAGCTGCAAACAAAGGCCCAACACAATCGCAAACGTACCCACAAAGACATGGACACGAAAGTTACGCTGTGTTTGAAACGCGTAGCTGATGCCTGCCCACGCATACTTAAAACTTACCAGCAAGCTCGGCGCAACCTGCCATGAAAGGTCGCGATTGAGCGTTGCGATCGGCACAACTTTACCATTTGCCTGATCGGGGTTTTGAGCTTGAAGTTCAGGAGGCATACACCACAGGGAGAGAGAACCGTGAAGCGACTGAAAGAGACAAACTGATGACTGCCAAAGAGACACCGAGAGCCACCACGAGAAGGCATATTTTAGAGGTGCATTTTAGAAGTGCCTTAGCATTAATTATGTAGCTACTTAGTTTGTGCAGATCATAGCCTGAGCTACAAACTACGAAGCATTCTATCCGGTCTTGCTTTTAAGACCAATGATCTCAAGCAGAACTTGCTGTTGCTTTAACATTCGGTTCAGGCTGTCTTCATCCGGATGATCCCATCCCAGCAGGTGCAGCAGACCATGAGCAGCTAGCCACGCCAATTCTGTACGCAACGGATGATTTTGCGCCTCTGCTTGCTGTTGAGCAGTACCTACTGAAATTACAATGTCGCCTAAGTAGAGCGGCAGGGTCGCTTGTAGTTCCTGAGGCTGCGGATACTCCGATTCAAGCGCTGCAAAGGCAAGGACATCTGTAGGCTTGTCTTGTTGACGATAGTGATGGTTTAACTGTTGAATCTCCCGATCGCCCGTTAAGCGCAGACTCAACTCGTATGACTCAAGCGGCGATTGCTTGGGCTGCAAGGCTTCTAACCAGGCTTGAAACCAGCACTCCCACGTTTCTGTCGCGATCGGGCAGGGTAAAGCAGTAGGATCAGGCACCCAGTCAGCCTCTTCCCCCTCAGGTGGTGTGCCAAGATTCTCCTGCACGCAAACTTCAACGTCCACGGGTTAAATAGCCTCTGCGATCGCCGTCATGAAAGAACATCGTAAGCAAGCGTATCAACGGACTCAACGCGTCAAATACGACAGCCCAACCAAAACAGCCAGTAGACCGATCGTAGTCAGCGCAAAGTGCTGTAGAGACTGACCCCGTTTACGCACCATATTGCGCATGGCAAGCTTCACATAGCTTGGTTTCGGTTCTGTCACGCCCACGATGGAGTCTACCGTCGCCTCGACTGTTTCAGCCTGTGAGATACCAGGCTCAAGCTCGATTGCGGCGGCAGGGGCATTGGCTTCAGAACTGGCACTCTGCGGTTCCATAAAATTGCTTTGATGTGATCCTACCCATTCATACTAACAATCCTTGCCTGCCACATCAGCGCCAAACGTAAATCAACCCTGGCTTCGCAATCGCTACGAGCCACAGGCTAGCTATAATCAGACCCTGACTTAATCCAAATGCGCTTTTAATAAATTGCTGCGTTCGTGAAAAACGACTTCAGAGTTGAAGCGCCTGCCATTTTCACTGGATTGCTGAATCAATTGCGCCAGCCGAGGACGATCACTCGACAAAGCGGCGATCAAATCACCCAACGCGTCCCATTGATGGATCGGTGCAAAGGCACCACCACCCAACTCCTTAACCAGATCATCAGCATAGTCGCTCTGATAACCGACGATCGGCGTGCCACTAATCAGCGACTCAATCAGGCAGCGGGGAGACTCTGACGTAATGTGCGTAAAGACCATCACATGAGAAGCACGAATTTTTTGCAGCAGACGATCACGATCGCTTTCAAAACCCGCTAGCTCAACGACAGACTCTAAACCACGTTCAGTGATCAGGCGCTGCATATCATCCTTCAAGCTGCCAGCACCGAGCCACGTTGCTTTCAAATTGACGCCTAAACGATGCGCCTGCTCAATGGCCTTAATCCAATCCAGAGGTGCTTTCATCGGCTCCATTCGCCCGGCATAGCAAATGCGAAGAGGTTGATTGCTGGTAACTGACTGTATTTTTTCGCTTAGTTCTGCTGGCGAAATGGCATCTGAAGCCTTTGTGTGAATGTCGTGAACCAAAAAGCTGTTCCGACAAAGCGCACTGTAAGCCGAGTAACAATCGGCTCCATGCCATAGACCAAGGGCTGCCCGCCGAATAATCCACGCATTGTATTTTTCGATTAACAGAGAAAACACCTTGGCTTTCAAGCGCTTTGGCAGACTTTTGTCTTTTGAAACTTGCAGAATGTGCTCGTGTTCCACCCAGTCCATGTGGACGGCGTAAGCTCGTTTTTGCTGGTGAGCTGCGATCGCTGCCACTGCTGCCCAATCACCGACTAATCCGCCGAGACAGAACTGCAAGTAGCGGCTACGCTCGACCAGTTGCGCCAACAACGCATAGGTCGAACGGTAATGAGACACAAAAGAGGGAATTGAATACGCCCAGGGTAAAGGCACAAACTCAAAGCGTTGGGGATCGGCGAGGGTGGCGGTGTCACGCCAAACGATGGTTGTTTGTTGTGCTGCCATGGATTCTGGCATGAGCAGAGCCGCGATCGTCACAAAGCCAAAATTGTCTGCCCACTGTTCCAACCCGTTACAAGCTTGGGCTTCAAAAAACAAACGACCGTCTACTAAGCGCAGGGGAACAGGTAAAACCAGTAACATCCCCTTTTGCGCGGTGTCTGTTGCGACTGGTAAGCAAATCGATTCATCAACCTGTGGTTTAGTAAGATTCGCCATAGCGCCAGCCCCAAAGATTTCAAGAAGGAAAGATGTGTCGTACAAAACTTGCTGTGTGTAACCTACCAAACCAGCCAGATGAACGTAAACAAATCCCGTCAGTCTTCATAGGTTTACCGCTAGTCTTTGTAAACTCTTTATTCAGCAAACGGCTGGGCTTCCTCAGTAAAACGCTGAGCACTATGGGCGTGTCATGGGACAGCGTTCCCTTTCTAAAACAGAACGACCGCTGTCACATGGACACTTAAAGCAAGTCAGTAAACCGAATTGCACAAATCAAGCCTTTTTTAGCGAGGCTTTAGCTATCGACTAGTTGAGCTTCCTGACGCAGGTAAGCCTGAATAAAAGTATCAAGATCACCATTCATGACGTCCGTGATGGCCGTAGTTTCAACGCCCGTACGGAGGTCCTTCACCATCTGGTACGGGTGAAACACATAGTTGCGGATCTGATTACCCCACGCCGCTTCGACCATATCGCCACGAATGTCCGCAATTTCTTTTGCTTTCTGCTCCTGGGCAATAATCAGGAGCTTTGCTTTAAGAATCGCTAAGGCTTTTTCTTTATTCTGAAGCTGCGATCGCTCCTGAGTACACCGCACAGCGATCCCTGTAGGAATATGCAAGATCCGGACAGCAGTTTCCACCTTGTTTACGTTTTGCCCGCCCTTGCCACCCGCACGCGAAGTGGTGATTTCCAAATCTTTATCGGGGATGTCAAGCTGCACAGAATTATCAATCAGGGGCATTACCTCCACCCCAGCAAAGCTAGTCTGACGCTTATCGTTTGCATTAAAAGGCGAAATGCGTACCAGACGATGAGTCCCTTTCTCTGATTTTAGGTAGCCATACGCATAGCGCCCGTCAATTTCGAGCGTGACGGATTTGATCCCCGCTTCGTCACCATCTGATCGCTCCACTTCATGCACCTTGTACCGATGGTCTTCTGCCCAGCGAAAATACATGCGTAGCAGCATTTCCGCCCAGTCTTGAGCATCGGTTCCCCCAGCCCCGGCATTGATTGTCAAAACGGCACCTTTCTGATCGTAGGTGCCCGATAGCAACTGCTGGAGTTCCCATTGGTCAAGCGCCTGACTTAGCTGAGTCACATTTAAGTGCGCTTCCTGGAGTAAGGATTCATCCTCCTCTAGCTCCAGTAGTTCTAAGACAGCTTTTGCATCTTCCAAATTTGCCTGCCACTGGTCAAATTGCTGAAGATGCGCTTTAAGGTCGTTTAGTTCTTGCAGCGTCCGCTGAGCACTGGTTTGGTCGTCCCAAAACGCGGGTTGAGCCGCAACTTGTTCTAAATCTTGAATTTTGGCAGTAATGGCGGGTACGTCAAAGATAGTCCTGAGTTTTACTCAGGCGCTCAGACAACACTTCAACTTCCCGCTTAATTTCGAGGGTTTCCATCACGATCGCAAACCATAAAACGTTTAACCAACAGTGTAGGCGCTTGCCTAACCAAAAAACCAGGCGATTGGCCAATCAAAAGACGCGATCAACAGTCTCCAAGAACCAATCTTCAGGACACGATCGCGCCTTCTAATATAACAAAATGTAAAGGGAGAAAATACCGCTCCGTACGTTTCGTTAGCGTCGTCCATTCAACGCGATCAGCAACCGCAAAATGAAGACAAACAGGTTGATGTAAGTCAAGTACATCGACAGGGCGGCAGGTAGATACTGGTCATCCCGATAGGTGCGAGGCAGAATGTAAAAATCAACGACTGCCGCCCCAGCGAAGAGAAGTACCCCAATGCCTGAGATCGCAACTTCTAAAAAGGTCGGTGTGTAGATCCCAAAGAAGCTCAACCCAAATTGCAGCAACACGACCACAAAGAGGGCAATGATACCGAGACGCACCGTTTTTGTAAGGGCTGAACCATCGGCCTCGCTCAGGTTAGAACCAATCTGCCGACCCGCAATGAAGGCAATCCCGCAGCCCAGAGCCGCAATGCCCACGCCATTAATCCCAACACCTTGAGTACGCAGGGCGATCGCAACGAGGCCACTTAGCGTATACCCCGAAAGCAGGCTATAAGTTGCCAGCAGAGGCAGTGCAACCCCATTGTTGCCTTTTGCTGCCACGCTAGAGGCCACGAAGAAGAGAATAAGTTCTAACACCACCGCACCCAGTACGGTTGGAAAGAAGATTTCAGGATTGTTTTGTAAAACTTTTAGACCGCCAAACGTACCGACCGCTGTCAGTACAAGCCCACCCCCTAACCAAGGCAGCGCATTGGCAATGACATTAGGACCAACAAGTGCGTGACCTTGAGCCTCACGCATGGCTTGCCGAAAGTTACTGGTATTGCTCACAGGACGCTCTCTCGTTTAAGAAACAGTAATGGATCGTCATAGTATCCATTTTCGCTTGCTTTTTGGGAAACCGATCCACAAAAGGCGGCTAATTTGCCCGTTGATTGGGACTCAGTGATGAGGTTAAGGACGGTATCAAACTGACGACTTTACGTGTTTATGCCGAACTGTTTGGAAGTGCCCCTGTATGAGTCCCGTAGATCGACGATGGTTAGACCCCCTATCTCTGCTGAACAATAGGCTCAACTCTGAAGTGAAAGGTGACCTGCAGATGATGGCTACTCAATCCTCGATTCGTTCACGCGGTATGGAATTGCTGATGTCCTACTATCAGCAGCCTTCGGTCAAAGTGCGCAATCAACTGGTGCAGTTAAACGCAGGCTTGGTGAGAAAAATTGCTCATCGCGTTAGCCATCAGTGCGCTGAACCCTACGAAGATCTTGAACAAATTGGCTACCTGGGTTTGATCCGTGCAATCGAACGCTTTAATCCTCATCAAGGATGTGCTTTCAGCTCCTTTGCAGTGCCCTACATCCGTGGCGAGATGCTGCACTTTCTGCGCGATCGCAGCGGTACGGTTAAGATTCCCCGTCGCTGGCAGCAACTCAACAAAGAAGGTCAGCGAGTTCGTGAAGCGCTGATGGAAGCAACTGGCCGCCAACCCAGCGATGACGAGATTGCAGAGGCTTTGGGCGTAACGGTTAACGAATGGCGTGAAAGCAAGCTAGCCACCAAAAATCGGCTACCACTTAGCCTTGATGCCACCATCTGCCAGCAAATTGATTCACCGATGACGCTTGGTGACACCTTGCCTGACGCGCATTACCAGAACTTACAAAATCTTGAGGAAGACCGCCAGCAACTTCAGCGGGCCCTCAACCAGCTAGAAGATAAGACACGGCAAGCGATCGAGTTTGTATTCATCAAAGACCTGTCCCGCAAAGAAGTTGCCGAACAAATTGGTGTTAGCCCGATGACAGTTACACGTCGCATCCATCGGGGGATTCAGCAAATGGTGACCCTTCTCCAGCCCCAAGTCTTGCAAACCGATCCCTAATGTTTGAAGTCTTTCATTGTTCGGTTACGCTTTCACTAAGTAACTAGTATCCTGTGCTGGATCGGCGATCGCTGATCCAGCTTTTTTAGTGGGTTAGGAGTGGAAAGGCAGAAGGCAGAGGGCAGAAGGCAGAAGGCAGAAGGGGGAGGGATGAGGGATGAAGGATGAAGGATAAAAAGCTGAACGCTGATAGCTGACTGCTCTTTTCACTCAAAACTCAAAACTCAAAACTTCTTATTTACCCCCTTGTGCCTAAAATCATACCGACTAGTAGGACAAAGCCGATCGCGACGTTTTGCTTGAAGAGTTGGGCATAGGTACGGTGGAGAATGTTTTTTTGGCAGAGTCGGTAATACTGCCATATCCAGAGGAGCGTGGCGATCGCAAGGGTAATCCAGAACGCTGTGCCTAGAGACATCACAAGGCCCAGTTGCCATAAGCAAAGCACGGTGCCGACATAAAAAAGACCGACTGCGTGAGCGACGTACGGGCCGAAGAAGAGGGCACCGGATTTAATGCCAATGCGGCGATCGTCTTCGCGATCGGACATGGCGTAAACAATGTCGAAGCCTAGCGTCCACAGTACAGTAGCACCCCATAGCAACCAGGTTGTAGTGCCCAAACAGGGGGTTGGAGCAGCGGCCGCACCACAGCTGACAGCACTCCAGCTAATGAGGACGGCGAAGCCCCAGGCGATCGCTAAGACCAACTGTGGAATGGGAAAAAGCCGCTTTGCTAACGGGTAAAGCACAATTACAGGAACGGCAGCCACGCAGAGCCAAAAGGTCAGTGGGTTGAGGTAAAGCGACAGTCCCCACGCACAGCCAAAGGCGACGATCGCAGTCACGATGCCAACTTTGACTGAAAGGGTACGTGCTGCCAAAGGACGGCTACGGGTGCGCTGCACTTTAGGGTCAATATCTCGATCCCACAAGTCATTGACGACGCAGCCTGCCGCACTGGTTGCCAAACTGCCCAAAACAACAACGCCTACCAGTGGCAAGGGTGGGGCTCCCCGTGCTGCAAGGACAACGGCCCATAGAGCAGGAACCATTAAAATTAAGCGGCCTTCTGGCTTGTCCCAACGTAAGAGCCGAAAAATCGTCAGCCAGGTCGGCGCTGGGCGTTCAGGTGAGGCAGACATGGGGAGGTTGTGGGTAAAGAATCAAAAGGACACCGATACAAAAAGAGAGTGACTTGGAACAACAGCCGCTAAGGTTTCCTTAACAATCGGTTCAACGGCTTCTTTGCTCTAGTGACTGTTAGAGTTCGAACCTTATTAGGAGGCTCACTTCAGTTGGAGCTAAAGAGCCGCTGCTGTGTTTGTTGGAGTTGCTGACTATTTTTTTGCCAGATCGTCCAGGCAGCGAAGCGGAGCGATATCTTTGTGCCACTGACATCGGGTGTCAAACCGTAGGTTTGCTTTAGCATGACCGCGTCTGAAAAGGAAATGGGCACAAGCTGGTCGAAAACATCATCATAGAGCCATTGGGTGTTGGCATCTTTGAATTCTAGATAGGCTTTCCACAACCGCAACACCACTTGATGGTCAGCGATCGACCTTGTCAGCACAGGATAAAGCGGATGGCGTTTGGCATCTGGCTGAGACGCAAACTGGTTCAACCCCTGTTGTAGCGTTTCGACAAGACGGGTGTATTCTTCATAGCTGATGCCAATCCGCTGGGGCGTCAAGTTTGCCTGATAGACATTGTCTGGAATGCTCTTTAACTGGGAAGCGATCGTTGAAAACTGCTTCAGTGTCGAGACAGCCTGGTTTTCGGTCACAAGGCGTTGATTGATTGCACTGTGGTTACTGCGGTAAGTCAGCAGCTTTGCTTGGCTCTGTGCAGAGATCGCGGTGGTCGGTGGAATGGATTGCAGCATGGCGATCGCCGCTGCCCATTTTTCGCTGGCACGTTGCCAAACTTTTGGTGTAAACGGTGGTTTTTGGACGGTAACGGCTGCCTGCCAGGCTAGCGTTTGGGCGGCCTTGAAGCGATCGACGGCTGCCGTTTCGGTCGTCAGGCGATCGTCAATGGCGGCATAGTTAACCTGATAAACCGCAATCTTCTCTTTCGCTTGGGCTGAGAGCGCTGTCCCTTCAGGAATCGTTTCTAAGAGATTAATGGCCTGTCTCCACTTGACTCGTGCAGCCTGCCACGTCTCCACTGTGTGTGGAGGATGCTGAACCATCACCGCAGCGTCCCAGGCAAGTTTGCGGGCAGCTATAAAGGTTCCTAGCGCTGCAGTTGGTTGGGCTGGAGTCGCTTCTGGCGTAGTTGAGCTAGTCATTTGAGCCTGACTTAACCCATCTGTAAAGCTGTGAGTCCCAGCGCGGCACCCAGTGAGCAGCATGATGCCGATCGACAAAACGATAGTTAAACGCAAAGAGTGCATCACTTTCGAGTGAGATAGTGGAGACCAGACGCGAGTCAAATCTGGATCACCAGATTCAAATTGCTGGCGCTACTGACAGTTCTATACTGCCTCAATCAACGCAAGGATGAGAGGATGGCATCACAGGGGTCTACAATGATGAGATCAATCTGATGAACGGTAAAAATGGTGATCGTACAGTGAAGCAGAGCAATCACGTCAAAGTGATGCAAGCGTGACAGTGATCCCGAGACCATCTTAATCCACAACTCAATTCCCGCATGACTGTTCATTCAAAGCTCTACGAGGGCAAAGCTAAAATTCTCTACGCCACGGACGACCCGCTGGTGTTGTTGTCCTATTTCAAGGATGATGCCACCGCTTTCAATGCTCAAAAGCGAGGCAGTATTGAGGGTAAAGGGGCGTTTAACTGCGCGATCGCCAGCCATTTGTTTAAGCAACTCGAAGTGAATGGCATTGCGACTCACTTTATTGAGCAAATTAGTGCCAACGAGATGCGGGTGAAAGCGGTACGAATTTTGCCGCTTGAGGTGGTTGTCAGGAACATTGCAGCGGGTAGTCTCTGTCAACAAACGGGACTAGCCTTGGGTACGGTCTTAAAGCAACCGTTAGTGGAGTTTTACTATAAAAACGATGCGCTGGGCGATCCCTTACTGACGCTCGATCGCTTGCTGTTGCTGGAGCTTGCTTCCGCAGAACAGGTTGATCAGCTGCGGTCAATGGCGCTCAAAATTAACGACGTGTTGAAACCCTTTTTTGTCGCGTGCGGCATCACGCTCGTCGATTTCAAACTAGAGTTTGGGCTCGATCAGCAAGGGAAGCTGCTTTTGGGAGATGAGATTAGTCCTGATACCTGTCGCCTTTGGAATTTAGCAGAGGCTGACCCTAAGCGACGAGTGATGGACAAAGACCGCTTCCGTCAAGACCTGGGAGATGTCGCGTTGGCCTATCAACAAGTGATGGAGCGAGTCTTGCAGCAGACATCGTAGTCATTGTTACAGGAGTAAGGCTGTAGGGTTTCTAAAAGCTGTTTTTCAAGGCGTTTGGCCTCAGACACACAGAACTCATTCTGGTCAGCCCACTATTGGTACCAAGCAATGCGGTAAAATTTCACAGTTTGTCTGTTGTTTTAATCTCGCCCAAGTTTAATCTGCCTACGTTATTGCTGTTTCATGGGTCCTGCTTTAGACAGGGCGTGGTGTGTGGACGTGTCAACTAATCCGAACAATATGCGTTTTTCTCCAGTTTTGGTGGCATTTCTGGCTGCCACGGCAACGCTAGGTATGTCTAACACAGCCAGGGGGGAAGCTCCCGATCGGGCACTTATGCAAGCGGCATCCAGTCCGTCTGCAGCAGCGGTGGATAAGCGATCGAACACGAAGCCAATGGTTACGGCACCCAGCGGCAATGCCATTGTTGTTCAACCAGCGGTTCTAGCGAATCAGGCCAATCTGCTTAGCGGGCTTTCTGCGTCAACCACTCAACGGGCAGCACAACCAGGTAAGCGATCGAAAACAGCAGCGGCGATCGCACAGGCCGGTCCCGGCGTGGAATCGCCCAGCCAAATCCAGCTAACGCCAGGGGGCAGTAGTCCCTCTACACCGGAGACCGTGCCATCGCCTACGCCTGAAGTCACACCAACCCCTGCACCAGGCACAACCCCAACTCCGGAGACCACTCCAGCACCAGAAGCTACTCCCACGCCAGAAACAGCACCGACTCCTTCTGCTCCATCCTCTACACCAGCACCGACCCAAACCACAGACCAAGAACCGCCCGTATTGGTGAGTGAAGTTGTTATCCAAGGGGTTGAAGGGGACATTCAGCAACAGGTCTACCAAGCAATTCGCACAGCGCCGGGACGGACGACGACCCGCACCCAACTACAGGAAGATATCAACGCAATCTTTGCACTTGGATATTTTTCTAACGTGCGGGCAGTACCAACCGATACGCCCCTTGGGGTGCGCGTCACGTTTGAGGTGCAGTTGAACCCTGTCTTGCAAAAGGTACAGCTAGAGGGCACGACCCTCCTGCCGGAGCCGATCGTGACCGATGCATTTAGCGACCAGTACGGCAAGGTGTTGAACCTGGTACAGCTACAGGAAGGCATTAAGAAGGTCAACAAATGGTATCAGGATAATGGCTATGTTCTGGCTCAGGTCGTTGACGCACCGCAGGTTTCACCGGATGGCGTCGTCACGCTGCAAGTGGCTGAGGGCGTGGTTGAGAATATCCAGGTTCGCTTTACCAACAAAGATGGTGAGGATAAGGATGCCAAAGGGAACCCCATTCGCGGGCGCACACGCGACTTTATTGTTACCCGTGAGTTTGAGCTCAAGCCAGGACAGGTCTTCAACCGTACGAAGGTTGAACGCGATTTGCAGCGCGTGTTTGGCCTGGGCATTTTTGATGATGTGAAGCTGTCGCTGTCTCCTGGTCAAGACCCTCGTAAGGTCGTCGTCGTCGCAAATGTGGTTGAGAAAAAAGCAGGATCGATCGCGGCGGGTGCCGGGATCAGTTCTGCGAGCGGTCTGTTTGGTACCGTGAGCTACCAGCAGCAAAACCTGGGTGGCAACAACCAAAAGCTAGGCGCTGAGGTGCAGCTAGGGATACGGGAAACCCTGTTCGACCTGAACTTTACTGATCCGTGGATTGGTGGCGATCCCTTCCGCACCTCTTACACGGTCAACATTTTCCGTCGGCAGACGATCTCGTTAATCTTCGATGGTGGCCCAAGGGACGTTAACTTGCCCAACGGTGATACGCCCAGGGTGGTGCGTACTGGGGGGGGCGTGAGTTTCTCCCGCCCGCTCAACGGGAATCCCTATATCCGACCGGAGTGGGCTGCCTCACTGGGGGTACAGTATCAGCGCGTCAGGATTAATGATGGCGATGGCAGACTCAGCCCGCGGGACGAACTCGGCAATAATCTGAGTTTCAGCGGCACAGGCAAGGACGATTTATTTACGGTGCAGTTCGGCATTGTGCGCGATCGCCGCAACGATCTCCTGCGTCCGACGGCTGGTTCCTTATTACGATTGGGAACGGAGCAGTCGATTCCGATCGGAACGGGCAATATTCTCTTTAACCGTCTCCGTGCCAGCTATAGCTTCTACGTGCCAACACGTCTCCTGCAGTTCACCAAAGCGTGCCGCGATCCCAAAGCAAAACCAGCCGATTGTCCACAGGCGTTTGCCTTCAACATTCAGGGAGGCACTGTATTAGGCGATTTACCGCCCTATGAGGCGTTTGCACTGGGTGGCAGTAGCTCTGTACGGGGCTATGACGAAGGTGATTTGGGCAGCGCCAAGACCTTCATTCAGGCTACAGCAGAGTATCGCTTCCCGGTTTTCTCAGTGATTTCTGGTGCCCTCTTCTTTGATGCCGCAACCGATTTTGGTACTGGCGGTGACGTTCCAGGTAACCCGGCTGGCGTTCGTGGTAAGCCTGGACAGGGCTTTGGCTATGGTCTGGGTCTGCGAATCCAATCCCCCCTCGGGCCCATTCGGATTGACTTTGGTATCAACGATAGTGGGAATACTCAGTTCCACTTCGGTATCGGAGAGCGCTTCTAATGGAACAGGACGTCAAACATCAGAAGCTAAACTCAGGTGTGTATGCCAATCCCGATATAGCTCAGTCCTCCGTAGCAGCGGCTCATCAGCCCGTTGGGAAGGGGTGGCAACAAACGTTAAAGACTGAATTTACTCGATCAGGTGTAGGGCTTCACACCGGTTCTCCCGTACAGGTGCGTGTCCTGCCTGCTCCTGTTGGACAGGGACGCTACTTTGTGCGGGTTGATCAACCAGGGACTCCAACCGTTAAAGCCCAGATAGCGACTGTTCATCAAACCCAGTTGTCCACCGAGTTGGTGCAGGGCGAGGCAACGGTGCGAACCGTTGAACACTTGCTGGCAGCCCTGGCAGCGTTGGGAGTAGACAACGCACGGATTGAAATCGACGGGCCAGAAGTGCCGCTTCTGGATGGATCTGCAAAGGAGTGGGTCGAGGCGATTGCCCAGTCGGGCACGGTGGCGCAGACAGAACCAAGAACGAGCTGGGCACTGCGAGAACCGCTCTGTGTCCAGGAGGGCGATGCTTTTGTCATAGCACGTCCCTCTAGCGAACTTCGCTTTACCTATGGCATTGATTTTGATCTACCCGCGATCGGCAATCAGTGGCACAGTTGGTCGCCTGATGGGGCCGATGAAGCAGATGACTTCACCACGACCATTGCACCAGCCCGGACGTTTGGATTGGCACACCAAATTGAAGCGCTCCGCGATCGAGGCTTGATTAAAGGGGGTAGCCTAGACAATGCCCTGGTTTGTGGCTCAGAGGGTTGGCTAAATCCGCCGTTGCGCTTTCTAAATGAACCAGTGCGTCATAAACTCTTAGACTTAGTAGGAGATTTGAGCCTGTTGGGGAATTTTCCCACAGCACATTTTTTGGCGTACAAGGCTAGCCACCATCTGCACACCCAACTAGCGCGATCGATCGCGGCTCTTAACTGCTAGCTGCTCGTTGTCATGCCTGCTTGAACCGTTGTTTGTTGCACAGTCACTGCAACCTCTTCCAGCCTTACTGCACCTCTATCGAAGCCCTAAACCCATGTCGATCTTTGCTGATGTCAATACTCCCGGTGCTCCTTCTAGTCATGTGGCCACTCATCTTCAAACAGAGGCTGATCACATCGTTTCTGGGCATTCCCATCCTGAAACGGACGTGACCATCCCCGTTGAAGAAATTCAAAAACTGCTACCCCATCGCTATCCATTTTCACTGGTCGATCGCATCATTCGGTACGTCCCAGGTAAGCTGGCCGTTGGCATCAAAAATGTCACCTTCAACGAACCCCATTTTCAAGGGCATTTTCCGGGCAGACCCATTATGCCAGGTGTGCTAATTGTGGAAGCAATGGCCCAGGTCGGGGGCGTGGTGCTAACCCAAATGGCAGACGTGCAGGGGGGGTTGTTTATGTTTGCGGGGATCGATAAAGTGCGCTTTCGGCAACCTGTCGTACCCGGCGATCAGCTTATTATGACAGTGGAACTTCTATCTGTGAAGCGGCGTCGTTTTGGAGCAATGCAGGGGCGTGCTGAAGTTGATGGACGACTGGTTGCTGAGGGTGAACTGAAGTTTGCCCTGGTGGATTGAGCACATTGAAAGACTGGCGTTACGTGAGGCGCTAATTTGTCTAACTTCGCTATCTGTCTAATGTCCCTATCTCTCTGGTTCCTCTCCTTTGTCTAAAATTCGTTGTCTTAAAATTTGTTTAGTGTGCTTAAACGGTTGAGAGTCTGCTGCGTCACCAGGTTCTACCTTTAACGTCGCAATACTCCTACCCCATCCTCGATCGCTGATATCCCCTATGGCAACCTTAATTCATCCAACGGCTGTGATTCATCCTGGTGCCGACTTGCATCCAACGGTGCAGGTGGGTGCCTATGCTGTGATTGGAGGTCGGGTCAAGGTGGGGCCAGAAACCACGATCGGACCCCATGTGGTGCTGGATGGCTGGACAGAGATTGGTGCCAGAAACCGGATCTTTCCCAGTGCGACCATTGGTACAGAGCCACAAGACCTCAAATATGACGGCTCAGAAGGTCTGGTCAAGATTGGGGATGACAATTACATTCGCGAATACGTCACCATTAACCGACCGACCTTTGCGAACGAAGTCACCCTGGTGGGCAATGGCAATCTGCTGATGGCTTACGTCCATATTGGGCATAACTGCGTGATTGAAGATCAGGTGGTTATTTCCAATGCGGTCGCGCTATCAGGGTATGTTCATGTTGAATCGAGAGCACGCTTAAGCGGTGTGTTTGGCGTCCATCAGTTTGTTCACATCGGTCGCTATGCGATGGTGGGTGGGATGAGCCGTATCGTTCGGGATGTGCCACCGTATATGGCGGTTGAAGGCAATCCGGCGCGGGTGCGATCGCTCAATCGTGTTGGTCTCAAGCGCGCTGGTTTTGCAGACGCCATGGATGGGAAACCCTATCAAGCGCTTAAGCAGGCGTTCCGCATTCTCTACCGTTCTGGCCTGACGCTCAACGAGGCGCTAGAAAAGCTGGAAATGTTGCCCTACGACGAACACGTCCATCACCTTCAGCGCTTTTTGAGGCTGTCTCAGCAAGCAGGACGACGGGGACCCACCTCTGGTAAGCGGGCAGGAACGCCAGGTGATGATGATGATTGAGCCAGAATGTGAGAGTGGGCATGAAGGCGCAGGCATTCGACCGGAAACTGGTATGCCCAAGGTGGCGGCTTCAACTCAACTCACAACCCTTAACACGCAACCCGCATCTCGCTCCATCCGCCTTTTCATTAGCACCGGTGAAGTATCGGGCGATCTTCAAGGGTCATTATTGATTCAGGCATTGAAGCGACAGGCGGAGCAAAGAGGGCTCACCTTAGAAATCCTGGCGATGGGTGGCGATCGCATGGCAGCAGCAGGCGCGACTCTGCTAGCCCATACCAGCGCGATCGGCTCAATGGGCATTTTTGAATCCCTGCCGTTTGTGTTACCCACTTTAAAAGTACAGCGTCAGGCGAAACGCTATTTGCAGCAGCACCCACCTGATTTAATCGTACTCATTGACTACATGGGGCCTAACCTGGCGTTCTGTGAATATCTGCCAGAGCGGTTTCCCAAAGCTCCCATCGTGTACTACATTGCGCCACAAGAGTGGGTTTGGGGCGATCTCTGGCCCTGGGGGGTCAAGCTTTTTCGATCCGATCTGGTCGTTAAGGCAGCCACGCGTATTCTGGCGATTTTCCCCGGTGAAGCCACCTATTTTCAACGGAAAGGTGGGCAGGTTGTCTTAGTGGGACATCCGCTGATCGATCGCATACAACGTGCCCTTGATCGCGGTAGTGCCCGGTCAGCCTTAGGCATCCCGGCAGACCAAACGGCGATCGTGCTGTTACCCGCCTCACGGCAGCAAGAGTTAAAGTACCTGATGCCCGTAATGTTTGAAGCAGCTCAGCAGCTTCAGGCCAAGCTACCCAACGTGCACTTCTGGATTCCGCTGGCGTTAACCAAATATCGGGCGCTGGTTGAGCAGGCGATCGCGCGTTACGGTCTGCAAGCAACCATTCTTGAAGAGCCAAAGGCGGCGTCTAGCGACGTTGCCGCTACGTCTCTCACCCTCCAGGCGATCGCAGCCGCAGACTTAGCCATCACCAAGTCAGGCACGGTGAATCTTGAAATTGCCCTGCTTAAGGTGCCTCAAGTCGTCATGTATAAAGTCAATCCGGTGACTGCCTGGATTCTCAACCGTGTGCTCAAGATTTCCTTGCCGTTTGTCTCGCCGCCGAACCTGGTAGAGATGAAGCCGATCGTGCCAGAGTTCCTACAAGACCAGGCAACCCCCGAAAACCTGGTTCAGGAAGCCCTGGCATTGCTGCTTGACCAAAATCGCCGTCAGACCATGATGGCAGGCTATGAGGGCATGCGTCGCGCACTGGGCGATGTCGGCGTGTGCGATCGTGCCGCCCAAGAAATTCTCAACCTCGTCGCACCAAGCAATTAAGCCATGTCGCACCAAAGTTTACGTAGGGGCGGGTTTTGCCATAAAACATCGGCAAGGCGGATCACGTACCACTCAAACCCGCGCCTACAGATCTCTGCCGCGATCGCACTTTAATCTGGCACAAGTAGATCCCTCACCCCTCGCCAGTGCTCCAGCGAACGAACGGATCTTATAAGATTCGCTAGGCTGGAGACGTATGGATGTCTAGGACTAATTCGTGTCTGCAATCCATACGTTGCTCCTGACGAGGTAGAAGAATGTACGAGCAAGAACTGATTGCAACCGCAAAGGCAATGGTCGCGACTGGGAAAGGAATTTTAGCGGCAGATGAAAGCTACAGCACGGCGAACAAGCGTTTCGAGAAGCTGGGCATTCCCACAACGGAAGAAATGCGTTGGGCGTATCGCGAAATGCTCTTTACCACTCCTGGCATTGGCGAGTTTTTTAGCGGCGTGATTCTGTTTGACGAGACGATTCGGCAGTCCACCAAAGATGGCACGCCTTTTACAAAGGTGATGCTGGACGCGGGCATTATTCCTGGCATCAAGCTGGATGAAGGCGCGAAACCGTTAGCGAAACGGTCTGGTGAAACCGTGACAGAAGGCTTAGATGGCTTGCGCGATCGCATCGCCGAATACTACAAAATGGGCGCGCGGTTTGCCAAATGGCGTGCGGTCATCAAAATCGGCAAAGGCATTCCGTCCCATGCTTGCATTGATACCAACGCGCATGCCCTCGCTCGTTATGCAGCACTGTGTCAGGAAGGGGGATTGGTGCCGATCGTCGAACCAGAAGTTCTGATGGATGGCGATCACACCTTGATGCAAAGCTATGGCGTGCATCACGAAGTTCTCAAAACCGTGTTTGATGCCCTTTACGTTCAAGGCGTCGAACCCGATCAGATGATTCTTAAGCCCAGTATGGTGATTCCGGGTGAAGACGCATCCAAGCAAGCAAGCGTTGAGGATGTCGCACGGTTTACAGTGAAGTGCCTGCGAGAGCGCGTTCCTGCGGCTGTTCCTGGTTGTGCCTTTCTTTCCGGTGGTCAGAGCGATGAGTTAGCAACCGCCCATCTGAACGCGATGAACAGCCTGTTCAAAGACCAATTGCCGTGGAAGCTAACGTTCTCTTACGGGCGAGCGCTTCAGCAAGTCGCGATGCAAACCTGGAACGGCAAAGATGCCAACGTTTCAGCGGCTCAAAAAGAACTCTATCACCGGGCAAAGCTGAATAGTGCCGCTGCCTTGGGGCAATACCAACCAGAGATGGAAAAAGTCGCCGCTTAGGATCATTACAACCGACCTGCCCTCACCCTAATCCCTCTCCCAAGGTTGGGAGAGGGACTTTAAGGCGCTTTAATTTGCCTCTTTTCAGAGGGGCGATCGCACCCTCTATTCTTAACCTGCCACCACAAAGTTCACCAGCTTCCCAGGGACGACAATCACCTTTTTGATGTCTTTGCCATCGGTGTGCTTTTTGGTAATCTCCGCTGCACGGGCGTGTTCCTCCAGGGCTGGCTTGTCATCTGCGATCGCCGATGCCACCTGAATCGTCCCCCTGGTTTTGCCGTTGATTTGAATGACAACGGTTTTTTCATCCTCAACCAGCGCCGCAGGGTCAGCCGTCAACCAGGCTTGAGTATGAACCGAATCGGTATGCCCCAGGTTATGCCACAGTTCCTCGGCAATATGGGGCGCAAAGGGAGCCAGCAGCAACAGCAGCGCTTGAATGCCCTCGGCATACACCGGTGAATCCTTACAGGTTGCATCCGTCAGCGCATTGCTCAGCTTCATCAGTTCTGAAACAGCCGTGTTGAACTGATACTCCCCTTCCAAGTCATCGGTAATCGCTTCGATCGCCATGTGAATGGCTCGTCGCAACTCCTTCTCCACCTTGCTGCCTTCTGCTTCCTGCCTTCTGCCCTCTGCCTTCTGCGCGCCAAACTCCGTCACCAATCGCCAGACCCGATTCAAAAACCGAGACTGCCCTTCTACATCCGCCTCATCCCACTCCAGATCCTTCTCTGGTGGCGCTTTGAACAGAATGAACATCCGAGCGGTATCGGCACCGTACTTCTCAATCACTTCACCGGGAGCCACGCCGTTGTACTTGGATTTGGACATTTTCTCGTAGACCAACTCCAGCGGATCACCCGTTTCTGGATCGATCGGGTTACTCAAATCCGTAATCTGCGTGGAGATGACGTACTTGCCTGTCCGGGGATTTTTGTAGGTTTTGCCCTGCACCATGCCCTGCGTCAGCAAGCGCTGAAAGGGTTCGCCAAAGTTGAGTAAGCCGCGATCGCGCAGCACTTTGGTAAAGAACCGCGAATACAGCAGATGCAAAATCGCGTGTTCAATCCCACCCACGTATTGATCCACGGGCATCCAATCATTCGTCTTTGCCGGATCAAACACCTGCTTGGCATCCGTCGCATCGGGGTAGCGCAAGAAATACCACGACGAATCGATAAACGTGTCCATCGTATCGGTTTCGCGTCTCGCCGCCGTGCCGCACGTTGGACAGGGCACATTCACCCAGGATGACAGCGTTGCCAGTGGTGAGCCTCCCCGCCCAGAGAGTTCCACATTCTCTGGCAGTTGCACAGGCAAATCAGCGTCCGGCACAGCTACAGGACCACACTTGGGGCAGTGAATAATCGGAATCGGTGCGCCCCAATAGCGTTGCCGCGAAATCAACCAATCCCGCAAGCGGTACTGAATGCGCGCTTTGCCAAAACCTTTCTGCTCGGCAAACTGCACGATCGCCGTTTTTGCCTCTACTGACGGCAGACCGTTAAACTCGCCTGAATTGACTAGAACCCCCGGTTCGGTATACGCCTGGGCTAAGGGTGTAGGGTGTGGGGTATGGGGTGTAGGGGCAGCATTCCCTTCTGCCTCCTGCCCTCTGCCCTCTGTCTTCCCTGCTCCCTCTGCCTCCCCTGCTCCCTCTGCTGTCACCACCTGCACGATCGCCAACCCCTGTTCCTTCGCAAACTTGAAGTCGCGTACATCATGAGCCGGAACGCCCATCACCGCACCCGTACCGTATTCATACAGCACATAGTCAGCAATCCAGATGGGAATTTCTTCGCCTGTAAAGGGATTGATCGCCTTACCGCCCGTGGGAATGCCGCGCTTGGGTTTATCTTCAGCGGTACGTTCCAGTTCGCTTTGATTGGCAATTTCCTGCACAAATGCATCTACGGCGGCTTTGCGATCGCTCGTCGTTACTTTTTGCGTCAGTGGATGTTCTGGAGCCAGCACCACATAGGTCACGCCGTACACCGTATCAGGACGGGTGGTGAACACGCCAATCTTCTCGTCTGAACCGACGATCGGAAACTCCAGATACGCCCCGGTCGATTTGCCAATCCAGTTTGCCTGCATCAGCTTGACCCGCTCAGGCCATCCGGTCAGCATCTCCAGATCGTTCAACAACTGTTCGGCATAGTCGGTGATTTTGAAGAACCACTGGCGCAGCAGCTTGCGCTCGACCTTCGCGCCCGATCGCCACGATTTGCCTTCGCTATCCACCTGCTCGTTAGCCAGCACCGTCTGGTCGATCGGGTCCCAGTTCACCGCTGATTCTTTCTGGTACGCCAAGCCAGCCTGAAAAAATTGCAGAAAAATCCACTGCGTCCACTTGTAATAGTCGGGCGAACAGGTGGCGACTTCACGGCTCCAGTCGTAAGACAGTCCCAACCGCTTCAGTTCGGCTCGCATCTGATCAATGTTCTGGTACGTCCATTTGGCAGGATGAACGCCGCGATCGATCGCCGCATTTTCCGCCGGTAGCCCAAATGCATCCCAGCCCATTGGGTGAAGCACTCGATAGCCCTGCATCCGCCGCACTCGCGCCAGCACATCCGTAATCGTGTAGTTGCGGACGTGCCCCATGTGCAAGCTCCCCGACGGATAGGGAAACATGGACAGCGCGTAAAATTTCGGCTTGCTGCGATCGTCGGGCGTGAGGTCTAACCCCTGCTCTGCCCACGTTTGCTGCCAGTGCTTTTCAATTGATGCGGGATTGTAACGAGACTCCACGAACTAAACTCCTGCCTACAGCGTGCCTGATCCATTCTAGAAGGTTGATGGAAATTGGTTTGCGCTTTCCAGGAAGCTTCTAGCACCAGCGGATGAATTTTATGGTCATACTACATATACTACAAGATGAAGCATCAGATTGGAAAGAGTCTAAGACGATCGCTTCTTTAAGATAAGTAGCTGGGTTGCCTTTCAATCTTTCAGTGTTTTCATTGAGGCTTGTCTGCGATCCGTACAGATTTGGGAATGCTGAGCATAAAGTACCAGAGACGCGTTTGCTGGCTAGAAGGGCGCACAAACATCCATGAGGCAGACTACCGAAACTGAAACGCTTGAAGCTGAAGCCATTTTTCAGCGCGGCTTGACGTTGAGCCAGGAGGGAGAATACGAAGCGGCGATCGCTCATTTTGATCACATCCTGCAATTTCAGCCGGAGCATGGCAACGCGTGGAACGAAAAAGGCAATGCGCTGATCACGCTCAACCGCCATGTCGAAGCTGCTGCCAGCTTTGAGCAAGCGATTCGCTACAATCCGGCATTGCCACTGGCGCACTACAGTTTAGGTTGGGCCGCCTCTGTACTGGGGCAGCATGAACGCGCGATCGCCAGCTTTGAGCAAGTGCTGGCACTCCAGGCAGACTTCCCCAACGCGCACTACAGCTTGGGGCTTGCTCTGTATATGACGGGGCAGTATAAGGACGCGATCGCCCATCTGCACACAGCTGTGGAACAGCAGCCAGCCTTTGCAGATGCCTGGTACAGCCAGGGATTAGCCCTCTATGCCACAGGCCGTTACGAAAGCGCCATCAAGCATTTCAATCAGGCGCTAGAGCTACAGCCCAACTATCAAGCAGCGTTCAGCAATCGTGGAGCCGCGTTGATGGGCTTGGGTGACTACGAAGCGGCGATCCTTAGCTATGACAAAGCCCTGGGATTAAACACTGAAGACGCCGAATCCTGGTACCAGTGGGCGATGTGTCTGAAGCATCGCGGACGTTATCAAGACGCCCTGCTAGGTTACAACAAAGCGCTTGCCTTTCAACCAACCCATGCCGCTGCCTATGGTCGTGGGTGTTGTTTCTTAAAGCTGGGCAACTATGAGGGCGCACTCTCCAGCTACGATTGCGCGTTAGAGTTTCAACCCAATCACTACGAAAGCTGGTTCAACCGAGGCATTGCCTTAAAACACCTGGAACGGTTTGCCGAAGCGGCTGACAGCTATGAACACGCGATCGCACTACGCCCTAATGATCCAAAAGCACAAAATAACCTGGGCAGTGTTTTGCTCATTCTGGGACGGATGGAAGACGCGATCGCCTGCTATGACAAAGTGCTGGCCCTCAACCCCAATGACGAACTGGCTCAGAAGAATCGTGCGGTTGCCCTGCGGCGATCGCAAGCCAGTAAGGGATAATAAGGCTTCAGGCTCAAGCCGATCGTCTAATTGGGGAATGCAATGGGACAATACGAGCGCTTAATCCTCATGGCAGAGGATGAGTTAACGCAATACAGCACCGATGCCCGCAAAATTGAAAAGCTGCGACAGAAGATTGGCTTGTCTGTACCGCCGGGTGAGCAGCGTCAGGTCAAAGAGACGCTTTTGGCAGAATTGCCGACCGATCCGATTAGCCAGATTGTGGAAAATCAGCGTCAGGCTGTCGCGCTACCGTTCTGGGGGATTGCGGGTCTGGGTCTGCTGCTGGGCATTTCGTTCATGCAGCCTTTGGATTTCATTGCAACGTTTGTAGGCGGCGCGATCGCGTTCAATATTCAAAAATGGGGTTGGAACTTGCAAGCAAAACGTCTGGTTTTGCAAACGCTAGAAGAGATTGAGTCCAAAACCCGTACGCCTGCCGCAGAGACAGCAACCGAAGAAAAAAAGGACTGAGGCTAAGCGCCCTAAACGTCGAGTCAACCCGGCTTGTCATCAACCCATCAATGGCTCCTTGAGCCCCTTACCAGGCTTGATCAAGCGCTGAAAGCTTCACAGTTGCTTCTCGTTGGATCGGAGACCCCAGCGCAACACCTTTGATGTCAGCGTTGAAGCGAGGAATAGGCAAAACTGCTGCAACCGACCCGATCAGGGTGAGGACAGCAACCAGTTTGAATGTCATAGCGCGATCGAAAAGGGGAGTGTTCATAGTAAATGCCGTTATTTACTTTTCGTTCTTCATCTAAACTTCAAGCAATCCGGGTGAAGCGCTTCTATTTCTTAAGACTGGTGCACGCGAGTGAATGGTTCATCTCACCAAGGCGTTCTTCAAGACTAGGGGCGCGGTTTAGATAACCTGTAAAGGTAATTTCTATCGGACATAGCATTATCATGTCCCAGCGAGAAAGAATTGCCCCTTCAGAAATCTGCCATTCTAAGTGCCTGTTTTAGACATTTGAGTGCCTGTTTTAGACATTTTCTCTTTACACTAGATACCTGTAGAGATTTTGTAAGAGGACGCAAACAGATGAGCAGTCATGGTTACAAGCAAACGCTTTATGCCACACGCATTGATCTTCCAGTCGAAACCCGCGCTCAGGTGATCGAACTGCTCAACCAAACGCTGGCCTTTACGCTCGACCTCAAAACGCAGGTTAAGCAAGCCCACTGGAACGTCAAAGGGCTCGATTTTTACCAGCTTCATGAATTGTTTGATGAACTGGCTGGCGAACTGGAAGAGTATGTTGATCTCGTTGCGGAACGGGTAACAGCGCTGGGCGGTCTGGCGATGGGAACTGCGCGTGTGGCAGCACAGGTTTCAGGACTGCCAGAGTATCCGTTCGACATTCTGGATGGGAAAGACCACGTGGCAGCGCTGGCCGATCGCTATGCCATCTATGCCAAACTCGTGCGTCAGGGCATTGCTAAAACTGATGACCTGGGTGATGCTGACACCGCTGATCTTTATACAGAAGTCTCACGGGCGATCGACAAGCGGCTGTGGTTTCTGGAAGCCCATCTGCAAACCGCAGTGGTGCATAGTGGTAATGGGTCAGCTCCGGCAACGGCTGAACCAGCGGTCACGGATAAAACCAAAGCAAACGTAAAATAATGGGCGCTTCGATATCGGTTAACCAGTCCACCTTTGCGACTGAAGTGATTGCAAAGTCACACGAGAAGCCTGTCCTCGTGGACTTTTTCGCGCAATGGTGTGGCCCCTGCCAGATGCTCAAGCCTGTGCTGGAAAAGCTGGCACAGGAGTATGATTTTATCCTGGCAAAAGTTGACATCGATCAGAGTCCTGAACTGGCGCAAACCTACGGCGTTGAGGGTGTGCCTGATGTCAGGGTTGTGGTCGATGGGACGGTGGGCAACGGCTTTGTTGGCATGCTCCCGGAACCAAAGCTGCGTGAGTTTTTAGCACAGCTACAGGTCACCTCCTTACTGGATGAAGCGTTGGAGGCAATTTATACAGATGCCGCGATCGGCAACGTTGATCAAGCCGAAGCACGCCTCACAGCGCTACTGGAGCAGCATCCAGATAATCGTGGTCTAACTCTCGAAGCGGCTAATTTTTACATCGAAGCCGATCGTCTGGATACTGCCGAAGCCTTACTGGCAAAGATTCAGGACTATGACAAGGACTACGCGCCCCATGCCAAAACGCTGAAAGCGATCGTCCAGTTCAAACAAATGGCGTTTCAACCTGATGGGGATAGTGACCTCGATCGAGCGTTTAAGCAAGCCGCAACGCTTGTGCTTGAAGAAGACTACGGCGCGGCGTTAGACCAATTCCTCACGATTCTCACGACCGATCGTCGCTTTCGAGAGGATGGTGCCCGTAAAGCGATGCTGGCTGTCTTTGACCTGCTTGGCGACGACCATCCTTTGACGAAAGACTACCGCAAACGGCTGGTCATGGTGCTGTATTAAGTCGTTAGGTATTAGGTCTTTAAGGCTCTTCTTCAGGCTCGGCAAGAAGGTCGTCGCGCAAGTCTTCTGTTTGACCCAACATTTCGGGAGCAACCGCAGGATTTTCAACAATGTCTCTGGGGTTACCGATGTAACCACCTTTAGAAACGAGCTCTTGAGGATCGAACATGCCCTCCTCCTTGAGCTTTTCAGCTTGCGATTTGTGTTTGGCTGGAATTTTTTCTGTGGAGTCGCTCATCCGACACTACCTGAGAAACGTTACTCCCAGCTTAGAGTGAGGTTTTCCAGGCAGTGACTACCGCAAGGACGAACTCAGCGTTTAGAAAGACTCTACTTTTGAGGCAGGCCAGTTTGAAATAAGCCAACGTGAAATCGGTTAGTCGTCTGCTTCAGCCTTTTCTGGTTTCAGGAGTGGAAAGGCGATCGCATCCCGAATACTGGCGCAATCGGTGAGCAGCATGACCAGGCGATCGATGCCAATGCCCAAACCACCTGTGGGAGGCATACCATATTCCAACGCAGTGATGAAGTCTTCGTCCACACCATGCGCTTCCAGATCCCCTGCGGCTTTGCGAGCAGCCTGGGCTTCCAGGCGCTCGCGCTGTTCAATGGGATCGGTCAACTCCGAGAAGCTATTCGCTGTTTCGCGCCCCACGGCAAACAGCTCAAACCGTTCCACCAAACCGGGCTTAGACCGATGCGGTTTTGCCAGGGGTGAAATTTCTACCGGATAATCCATCACAAAGGTTGGCTGAATCAGCGTGGTTTCAACCTTCTGCTCAAAGGCTTCGTTAAGCAGCTTGCCGATCGAACTAACATCACCAATCTCTGTGATCCCCGCCTTGGTCGCAGCGATTTTCGCATCTTCCAGGGCAGTAAATTGACTGAAATCAACGCCAGTCTTCTCCTGCACCACCTCATTCATCGTCACTCTGCGCCAGGGTGGGGTCAGATCGATCGCCGTTCCCTGATAGGTGATTTGCAGCGTTCCCAGAACTTCCTGAGCAGCATAAACGACTAGCGCTTCGGTCAGCGCCATCATGTCGTGATAGTCGGCGTAGGCTTGATAGATTTCGATCGTCGTGAATTCGGGATTATGGCGAGTGGAAACGCCTTCGTTACGAAAGATTCGTCCCAGTTCAAACACCTTCTCAAAGCCACCCACAATGAGCCGCTTCAGGTGAAGCTCTGTGGCAATCCGCAGAAAAAGCGGCATTTCCAACGTGTTGTGATAGGTCGTGAAGGGACGCGCATCGGCTCCACCCGCTTCCGTTTGCAGCATAGGTGTTTCAATTTCGATAAACCCTTGCTGATCGAGATAGCGACGAATAGCGGCTGTGATCAGCGCCCGACGACGAAACGTTTCCCGCACGTCCGGATTGACGATCAAATCGACATAGCGCTGACGGTAACGTTTTGCGACATCCGTCAAGCCGTGCCATTTGTCCGGCAGAGGCAGCAGCGATTTGGTCAGCATGGCGTACTCGCTGACATAGACCGATAGTTCGCCCTTCTCTGTGCGCTTAATCGTGCCTTTTGCGCCGAGGATGTCCCCCACATCGGTGAGTTGCTTTAACTGATTGAAGGCATCGGGCGTAGCAGGCATTCCTTTTTCGATGCGAGCTTTTTCGAGGTAAAGCTGAATGGTGCCCGTTTCATCCTGCACGTTGAAAAAGGCGAGTTTGCCAAATACTCGACGCGCCAGAATGCGTCCTGCGATCGCTACCTCAACCTGCACTTCCTCCCCACTGGGCAAGTCTGCGTACTTTGACTGCAAATCAGCGGTGTGATGCGTCATCTCCCACCGATAGGCATAGGGATTTTGCCCTGCCTGTTTCAGTTGCCCCACCTTTTCCAGCCGAGTGGCACGGATTTCTTCCAGGCTTGATTTACTTTGGTCGTTGGGTTGGGTGCGATCGGAGGACATAGAACCGGAGGACATACAGCTTTTGGGGGAAAGGATGCAACATTGGCGCAAAGTATGGGTGCCACGCCAACGGCAAACTCAATTATAGGGAGGAATTGCCGCGACCATCATGGTGGTTATTGCAATTGAGAAAAAGATTGTCTTGAGCAATTAGCGATCAGCGGTTAGTAGTCAGCAAAAGCGGATGGCAAAAAACTGGTAGTGGAGAAATTACGGGAAGGGATTACTTTGGGTTCTGCACGAGATTCTTCAAACGCCTTAAGCTTCAGCGATTGAGCCTTTAGCTTTACAAAAGGTTCATAGACAGGCGGCTATCATAGCGCCATCAGGGTCAAAACCACCACCCACTTGAACGTCACAGTGCATACGAAGCAGCACTCGTGCATCATTACAATACGAGTAGTAGTGTGAAACTAGAAAGTCTTTTCAACAACGGCCTTTGTAACGTCGTCCTGATTGCAACCCTGTTGCCATTGAATGTGCTGCTGCCTGGCTGCAATCGATTCAACAACGGCACCGATACTAGCGCCACTCCCGATCGCGTCAATGCAGAGGTCGCTAATGCGAGTCGGGGTGGTTCTAACGGTGCCGCCAGCACTGGAACGCCGATCGGCGTTAACTTGAGTGGCATAGCAGATTGGTCAACCCAACTCCCCTTCGTCGATGTGTTTAAGACAGCCCGAAAATGGGACTCACAGCGCGGAGGAGCACCCTTTGGGCAGGGTGGCCCCTTAGATTTAACGCCCGACGGTCACATTAAGTCCTTGCAGCCTGGTCAGTATGCCACAACGCTCTTGTTAGACAACGGGGAGCGTTATCCAACAGGACAATATGTGTTGCTCTACGATGGTCAGGGCAAGCTGGAGGTCGAGTTTGCAGGGAAAGTCGTTAGCCAGTCGCCTGGTCGCATGGTGGTAAACGTCGTTAAGAGTGATGCTGGCGTATTAATCGTACTGCGAGAGACCAATCCTGCCGATCCAGTGCGCAACATCCGGTTTTTGATGCCGGGGACTGAAGGGACGTATAAAACAAAGCCCTTCTATCAAGGGTTTCTGGATCGTCTTGCGCCCTTCAAAGTGCTGCGGTTCATGGACTGGGAAGGCACCAATGGCTCACCCCTAAAAAACTGGTCAGAGCGGACGACACCCAACGCCCACAGCCAGGTGGATAAAGGTGTGGCGCTGGAATACATGATTCAGTTGGCCAATACGGTTCATGCCGATCCCTGGTTTACCATTCCCCATCAAGCAACGGATGACTATGTGCGGCAGTTTGCTACGATGGTGCGCGATCGCCTCGATCCCTCTCTCAAGGTTCATATTGAATACTCCAATGAGGTGTGGAATTACCAATTTGAACAGGCTGAGTATGCCGCTCAGCAAGGGCTGAAACAGGGGTTAGACCGCGATAAATATACGGCTGGAGCAAAGTACTACGCCAAGCGCTCGGTGGAAATCTTTAACATTTGGAAGGAGGTGTTTCACGGAAACGATCGCCTCATTCGCGACCTGGCGTGGCAAGCTGTGAACCCCTCCTGGGGTGAAACCGTTTTGTCTTATAACGATGCTTACAAAAGTGCCGATGAGTATGCGATCGCGCCTTACTTCAACGGAGGCCGCTTTATGGAGGCAAAGAATCTCAATGACAGCCTCAAAGGTACGCCCGATCAAGTCATTGAGGCAATGCAGCAAAACATTCGCAAAGTCAATGAATTTGTTGTGGCAAACGCTAAACTAGCGCGGAAGTATAACCTGAGGCTTGTGGCCTACGAAGGAGGACAAGACCTATCGGCCCACTGGGTGCCGCCGGACAAAGAAAAGCCGCTGAACGATCTATTCCTTGCGGCTAGCCGTAGCCCACGGATGAGGGACTTGTATAACGAATACCTCAACCAATGGAAGGCATCAGGGGGTGGGTTGCTCAACCAGTTCACCGATGTGTCTGCATACGTCAAGTGGGGGCATTGGGGATTGCTGGAATACCAGGATCAGCCGATTAACACCTCTCCCAAATATCAAGGGGTCATGGATTTTATCAAAGCAAATCCAAGCAAGTGAGGCGCAACGCCTCCATCGTTTTGTAAGAATAGACTAAGCTGAGTGATCAAGCTCAGTAACCTCTCCATAAAGCCTCTAGCTGAACGACAGTACTGCCGCTTAGACTAATTTGAGTGTTTACGCCTGAAACCTGCGATGAAAAGCCCCTTTCTGGATCGCCTGCATCACCCCGATCACCCCGTCATTGTCTTTGATGGCGCGATGGGAACATCCCTGCAAACGCAAAACCTCACTGCAGAGGATTTTGGTGGCGCAGAGTACGAAGGCTGTAATGAATATCTGGTGTTCACTAAGCCCGAGGCCGTGGCTAAAGTGCATCATGACTTTCTGGCAGCAGGTGCCGATGTCATTGAGACCGATACCTTTGGGGCTACATCGATCGTCCTGGCAGAGTACGATTTAGCCGACCAGGCGTATACCCTCAACAAAGCTGCTGCCGAGTTAGCCAAAAAGGTCGCTGCCGAATTTTCCACCCCTGAGAAACCACGCTTTGTGGCAGGCTCGATCGGTCCCACGACCAAACTTCCGACTCTGGGACACATCGACTACGACACGATGAAAGCGACCTTTGCCGAGCAAGCAGAAGGCTTGTACGATGGCGGCGTTGATCTGTTCCTGGTAGAAACGGCACAGGATGTGTTGCAGATCAAAGCGGCGCTGAATGGCATTGAAGAAGTCTTTACGAAGAAGGGCGATCGCCGTCCGCTGATGGTGTCCGTCACGATGGAGCTTCAGGGCACCATGCTGGTTGGCTCTGATGTCACAGCCATGCTCAGCATTCTGGAACCCTTTCCCATTGACATTCTGGGGCTAAATTGCGCGACAGGGCCCGATCGCATGGCTGACCACATTCGCTACCTGTCTGCCAACTCCCCCTTCGTCATCTCCTGCATCCCCAACGCAGGCATCCCTGAGAACGTTGGTGGTCACGCCCACTACAAGCTGACCCCAATGGAACTCCGTATGGCGCTCATGCACTTCGTTGAGGATCTCGGCGTACAGGTCATTGGTGGCTGCTGCGGCACTCGTCCCGATCACATTCAGCAGCTTGCAGAAATTGCACCCTCGTTGAAGCCGAAAGATCGTCCCGTGCGGGGAGGGCGTGGGGAGTGGGGAGTGGGGAGTGGGGAGAAAGATTCAACACTCGATACCCTGTACCCGTCACCTCGTCCGCTTCTGAGCTACACTCCCTCTGCCGCCTCCATCTACAGCGCTCAGCCTTACGACCAGGACAACTCCTTTCTCATCATTGGTGAGCGGCTAAATGCCAGTGGTTCTAAGAAGTGCCGCGATTTGCTGAATGCTGAAGATTGGGATGGGTTGGTATCGCTGGCAAAGGAACAGGTGCGGGAAGGCGCACACATTCTGGACGTGAACGTGGATTACGTCGGGCGGGATGGGGTGCGGGATATGCACGAAGTCGTGTCGCGTCTCGTTACTAACGTCACCCTGCCGCTGATGCTCGACTCCACCGAGTGGGAAAAGATGGAGGCAGGGCTAAAGGTTGCGGGTGGCAAGTGTCTGCTCAACTCCACGAACTACGAAGATGGGGAAGACCGCTTCCTGAAAGTGCTGGAGTTGGCAAAGCAATACGGTGCAGGGGTCGTTGTGGGCACGATCGACGAAGACGGGATGGCCCGTACCGCAGAGAAAAAGTTTGCGATCGCTCAACGCGCGTATCGTCAGGCATTAGAAGACGGCATTCCGGCCCACGAAATTTTCTTCGATCCGCTGGCACTGCCCATCTCCACCGGGATTGAAGAAGATCGGGCAAACGGACGCGCGACGATTGAAGCGATCCGTCAAATCCGTTCTCACCTTCCCGGCTGCCACATTCTGCTGGGTGTGTCCAATATTTCCTTTGGCTTGAGTCCCGCTGCCCGGATTGTGCTGAACTCTATGTTTCTGCACGAAGCCACCGAAGGCGGGATGGATGCCGCGATCGTCAGCGCCAGCAAAATTCTTCCCCTCGCTAAAATTGATCCGGCTCATCAAACCGTTTGTTTGGATCTGATTTACGATCGCCGCCGCTTTGAGGGCGATGTCTGCGTTTACGACCCCCTCACCGAATTGACCAAGCTGTTTGAAGGCGTATCGGCTAAAGATGCCAGAGCTTCTCGCGCGGCGGCGGCCGATCTGCCCCTTGAAGAACGCCTGAAGCAACACATTATTGATGGTGAACGGATGGGGTTAGACGATCTGCTCAAGCAGGCGATGGAAACCTATCCACCCCTCCACATCATCAACACCTTCTTGCTCGATGGCATGAAAGTCGTCGGTGAACTCTTCGGTTCTGGTCAAATGCAGTTACCCTTCGTGCTGCAATCCGCCGAAACGATGAAAGCGGCAGTCGCCTTTCTGGAACCCTTCATGGAAAAAGAAGACTCCGGGCAGGCAAAAGGCACATTCGTCATCGCCACGGTGAAAGGCGACGTGCATGACATCGGCAAAAACCTGGTCGATATCATCCTGTCGAACAACGGCTATCGCGTGATCAACCTGGGCATCAAGCAGCCCGTCGATGCCATTATCGAAGCCTACGAGCAGCACAAACCCGACTGCATCGCCATGAGCGGTCTGCTAGTGAAATCCACTGCGTTCATGAAGGAAAATCTGCACGTCTTCAACGATCGCGGCATTACCGTTCCCGTGATCCTTGGCGGTGCAGCCCTCACGCCCAAATTCGTTTACGAAGACTGCCAGAACACGTACAAAGGTCAGGTCATCTACGGCAAAGATGCCTTCTCTGATCTGCACTTCATGGACAAGCTCATGCCTGCGAAAGCGGCGGGAGAGTGGGATGACGTGAAGGGATTTTTGGGAGAAGAGGCAGAAGGCAGAGGGCAGGAGGCAGAAGGAGCAGGGGAAGCGGCGGCGGCAGAGGGGGCAGTTCAAGACTCTGACCCCACACCCCACACCCCACACCCTACACCCCTCGTCGAAGACACCCTTCGCTCCGACGCGATCGCTGCCGACATTCCTCGTCCGACACCACCCTTTTGGGGCACCAAAATCCTCCAGCCTGGCGATATTCCCTGGGACGAACTCTTCTGGTATCTCGACCTGCAAGCACTGATTGCGGGACAGTGGCAGTTCCGCAAGCCGCGCGAACAATCTCGCGAAGAGTATGACGTATTCCTGCAAGAAACGGTCTACCCTATTTTGGACCAGTGGAAGCACCGCATCGTTACCGAAAACCTGCTACAGCCTCAAGCGGTCTACGGCTACTTCCCCGCGCAGGCAGACGGTAATTCGCTGCACCTCTACACTCCCCACTCCCCACTCTCCACTCCCCACTCCCAAGATCCGATCGCCACCTTCAACTTCCCCCGCCAAAAATCACTCCGCCGCTACTGCATCGCCGACTACTACGCCTCGAAAGACTCCGGGCTAATTGATGTCTTCCCCATGCAAGCCGTCACAATGGGCGAGGTCGCAACGGAATATGCCAAAAAGCTTTTTGACGGCAACAGCTATACCGACTACCTCTACTTCCACGGCATTGCCGTACAGATGGCAGAGGCACTGGCAGAGTGGGTTCACGCCCGCATTCGCCGGGAGTTGGGCTTTGGTAACGAAGAGCCAGACACGATTCGGGATGTGTTAGCGCAACGCTATCGAGGGTCGCGCTACAGCTTCGGCTACCCGGCCTGCCCCAACATGCAGGATCAGTACACGCTGCTGGATCTGCTGGAGGCAAAACGCATCAACCTGCACATGGATGAAAGCGAACAGTTATATCCAGAGCAATCGACGACGGCGATCGTGGCTTATCATCCTGCTGCTGCCTACTTTAGCGCGTGAGAGAAGGGGGCAAGTTGAACCAACAGTTGAAAATTCGATTGCCTGACGGCGCACTCGCAGCCTTTTGCCAGCACTGGAAAATCAAAGAAATGTCCTTGTTTGGCTCCGTCTTACGTGAGGACTTTCGACCAGACAGCGATATTGATGTCATGGTTAGTTTTCAGGAAGAGGCAGGCTGGGGGCTCCTAGAACTGGCGCGGATGAAGCGTGAACTAAAAGCCTTACTGGGCCACGATGTTGATCTGCTAACCAAAAAAACGATCGAGCAAAGCCATAACTGGATTCGTCAACAAGAAATTTTAAGCACTGCCCAAGTTGTTTATGTCGCGGGATGATGCCTCCCTACTTGATATGGTTCAAGCGGGGCCATTGATCTTACAGTTTGCTCAAGGACTCAAGCGTGAGCAACTAAACTCCGATTTGCGAACACAATCTGCAATTCTCTATTAGGTTGCAGTGATGGGAGAGTCAACCAAACGCTTATCGCGTGGTTTTCGTGAACAACATCCTGAAACCCCCTGGGATGACATTGCAGGAATGCGGGATATCGTTTCGCATCAGTACGATCGGATTGACTTGGATATTGTTTGGCAAGTCACCCAACAAAATATCCCTGAACTGCTAGGCAAGTTGATACCACTGCTGCCAACTCCAAACCACTGAGGTTAGATTAACGAGTTGAGAAAATCAACCACGCGATCGCGGTCTATCATCCTGCTGCCAGTTACTTCAGCGCTTGAGGGAAAGGGACGATCGTGGCTTGCCCTAAATCACTACTCGGGCAAATGCTTGCTTCCAAGCCCTCAAACAATCGCTTTCGCTCCGTGGTGTGCTTGCTTTTTGCGTTTGGGATACTCTAAATCAACGCGCAAATGATACATTTGTGCTATGGCAGAGTGCTGAGGGCTGAATAAACAACTCAGTGATGGGGATGCTTTCAGCAACTCGATGATCCCAAACTGTTGTAGTACGGCTATATAAGCCCAAAAAGCCTGACAGGCTCATCTCTTCTCCACATTTAGCGTCAATTTCTTCAAAAAAGTTAGTCATAGCGCTAATGATCGAGTAACCTGATTGAGTTCGTGTGATGTTGAATCATTATGTCCTTTGTCGGTCTGCACATTCACAGTGATTACAGCCTCTTAGATGGTGCCAGTCAGTTGCCGGAACTGGTCGATCGCGCCGTTGAGTTGGCGATGCCTGCCATTGCCCTGACCGATCATGGGGTCATGTATGGGGCGATCGAACTGTTGAAAGTGTGCAAAGCCAAAGGCGTGAAGCCCATCATCGGCAACGAGATGTACATCATGAACAGTGATGTCACCAAGCAAGAGCGCCGCCCCAAGTATCACCAGATTGTGCTGGCGAAGAATGACCTGGGCTACAAAAATCTGGTTAAGCTCACGACGCTGTCGCACTTGAAAGGCTTTCAGGGTAAAGGTATGTTCGCCCGTCCCTGCATCAACAAAGAAATGCTGGAGCAGTACCACGAGGGGTTGATTGTCACCAGTGGTTGTCTTGCGGGTGAAGTGCCTCAGGCGATTTTACAGGGCAAGCCAGAAATTGCACGACAGGTGGCTCGCTGGTACAAAAACCTGTTTGGCGATGACTACTACCTGGAGATTCAGGATCATGGGTCGCAAGAAGACCGCATCATGAATGTGGAGTTGGTCAAAATTGCCCATGAACTCAACATCAAAATCATTGCTACCAATGACTCGCACTACATCTCTTGTTATGACGTAGAGGCACACGACGCGCTGCTCTGTATTCAAACAGGCAAGCTCATCTCAGAAGATAAACGACTACGCTACAGCGGCACAGAGTATCTCAAATCGGCAGAGGAAATGCGCTGGCTGTTTCAAGATCACCTGTCTCTAGACGTGATCGATGCGGCGATCGCCACCACCCTTGAAGTCGCCGACAAAATTGAAGAGTACCACATTCTAAGCGAACCTCGGATCGCAGCCTATCCCATTCCTGAGGAGTTCGATACCGCAGATGCGTATTTTGAACACGTGGCCTGGACGGGCTTACTTGAACGGTTTAAATGCCAGTCGCGGGAAGAGATCAAGCCGGTCTACCGCGATCGGATGGAGTACGAACTCAAGATGATGCAGCAGATGGGGTTCGCCACCTACTTCCTCGTGGTGTGGGACTACATCAAATACGCCAGAGACAACCACATTCCTGTCGGTCCGGGGCGTGGGTCAGCCGCAGGCTCCCTCGTTGCCTACGCGATGAGCATTACCAATATTGATCCGGTGCATCATGGCCTGCTGTTCGAGCGCTTTTTGAATCCCGAACGGAAGTCCATGCCCGATATTGATACAGACTTCTGCATCGAACGCCGGGAAGAAGTGATCCAGTATGTTACCGAAAAGTACGGCACTGAGCGGGTGGCTCAGATCATCACCTACAACCGCATGACCTCCAAAGCGGTGCTGAAAGACACGGCGCGGGTGTTGAATATACCCTACGGGGATGCCGACAAGATGGCAAAAATGATTCCCATTGTGCGTGGTAAGCCGACCAAGCTGAAGGTCATGATCTCGGACGAAACGCCTGCCCCTGAGTTCAAAGAGCGGTACGACAAAGACCCGATCGTGCGCCAGTGGATTGATACCGCCATTCGCATCGAAGGAACCAACAAGAGCGTTGGCATTCACGCAGCGGGGGTCGTCATCGCCGCGGAACCTCTGGATGAAATTGTGCCACTTCAGCGCAACGCCGATGGTGCCGTCTTTACGCAGTACTTCATGGAGGATATTGAATCGCTGGGTCTCCTGAAAATGGACTTCCTGGGACTCAAAAACCTGACCATGATTCAAAAGACCGTCGATCTCATTGAGCAGACGAAGCAAGAGACGATCGACATGGACGCTTTACCCCTCGATAACCCTGAAGTCTACAAACTGCTGGCACGGGGCGAACTGGAAGGCGTCTTCCAGCTAGAATCCTCCGGGATGCGTCAAATTGTGCGCGACCTCAAGCCCGACAGTCTGGAAGATATTTCCTCGGTGCTGGCCCTCTACCGTCCGGGGCCACTCGATGCGGGACTGATTCCCAAATTCATCAACCGTAAACATGGACGGGAGGCGATCGACTATCCCCACGAAATGCTCACCTCCATCCTGAACGAAACTTACGGCATCATGGTCTACCAGGAGCAGATCATGAAAATCGCGCAGGAAATGGGTGGCTACTCCCTCGGTCAGGCAGACCTGTTGCGTCGGGCGATGGGTAAGAAAAAGAAAGCTGAAATGGAAAAGCACCAGGAGCTGTTTGTCGCGGGTGCTGAAAAGAATGGCGTGAAGGCAAAGATCGCCTCCGATCTCTTCGACCAGATGGTGATGTTTGCCGAATATTGCTTCAACAAATCGCACTCTACTGCCTATGGGTACGTCACTTACCAAACCGCCTACCTAAAAGCTAACTATCCCATTGAGTACATGGCAGCGCTGCTGACCACCAATAGTGGCGATCAGGACAAGGTGCAGCGGTACATTGCCTCTTGCCTATCTATGGGCATCAAAGTTGAGCCACCCGATATCAACCGTTCAGGGGTAGATTTTACGCCGCTAGAAGACCGCATTTTATTTGGGTTGGGCGGCGTGCGGAACGTAGGGTTGGGGCCGATCGAATCCATCCTGGGAGCCCGTAATCAAGATGGGCCGTTCAAATCGCTGGCAGATTTGTGCGATCGCGTTGATTCTCGCACCGTCAACCGCCGTGCCTTAGAAGCATTGATCTATTGTGGAGCGTTTGACACGATCGAACCTAACCGTCAGCAGCTAATCAAAGACCTGGATCTGGTCATCGATTGGGCCCAATCGCGGGCCAAAGATCGTGCCAGTGGGCAGGGCAACCTGTTCGATCTCTTTGGTGGTGGCACTGCTGTCAAAGAAGCGCCTGCCAGCTTCATATCAGCGCCCAAAGCCCCACCCACGCCTGACTTTCCCCCACAAGAAAAGCTGCGACTGGAGAAAGAAATCCTCGGCTTCTACATTTCTGACCACCCGCTCAAAGCGTTGCGAGAATCAGCGCGGGTACTAGCTCCCATCAGCCTGAGCGATTTAGCCGATTATAAAGAAGGCACCAGCATTAGCGCGATCGTCATGCTGACCAGCGTGAAACCTGTGGTGACCAAAAAAGGCGATCGCATGGCCATTATCCAGATCGAAGACCTGACGGGACATACCGAAGCGGTGGTCTTCCCCAAATCCTATGAGCGCATTGGGCAATACATTCAAACCGATGCACGCCTAATGGTCTGGGGCAAGGTCGATCGCCGGGACGATCAGGTGCAGTTCATCATTGACGATGCCGAGCCGATCGAATCTGTTCGCATGGTGATGGTGGAGCTTGATCCCAAGCATGCTGGCGACATTGAGCAACAACATCGGCTGCGTAATGTGTTGCTGCAACAGCGAGGTGAAGATGAAAAGGCAAAAGTAACCGTTGTGGCGATCGTTAGCGCTCAAGACAAACGTCATTTTGTTCGTTTAGGCCCTCAGTTTCGGGTACAAGACGATCAGGCAGCCATGAATGCGCTCACCAAAGCAGGCTTTCAAGCAAGAGTGTCGTTGTTAGCGAGTGCGTGAGAACGGCATATATAGCAAAAGGCAGGAGGCAGAAGGCAGAAGGCAGAAGAAACACCTTGCTGGTTAGGGCTTTGGCCGCAACGGTCTGTCCTAACTCACCTACGGACTGCTATAAATCAATGCCTTCCGGTCAAGCTTCCGACTCCAATTATGAGGGCAACAGATTTCTTGAAGTTCCCCAGAATTGAGGAATGGAGGGGGCAACACGATCTCTTGATCCGTTGACCAGGAAGCATTGTCCTAGAAAAAAGAAATCCGATCGCCCATCGGCGATCGGAAGCACTCGTAAAGTGAAATAGCCGTAATCGAACGTGTTAGCTGAGCGTTTTCGCTTCTGCAGACTTACGCTTTTGACGTAGAACGCCCATGCTTAAGCCAATCAGGCCTGGTAACAGAGCGGGAGTTGGAATAGCGGTTGCTGAAGCGGTCACAGTACCGTTAGCAACGTCACGAAAAGCCCCAAACCCATCTCCAAGCGTAAGCTTCTCAAGAGAGAAAGCCGAAACCAACGCGATTGTCCCACCGGCATCGGTAAGCGGGTTTTCAAACAGTGCTTGGAGGGAGCGATCACCGTTAATGAGTTTGAAGTTGGTCGCATTCTTCAAAATGCCGGTAGATGACCCAGAAGCATAGGTGGTGGCTGGGAAAAAAGTTTTAGAGACGGAAGAAGTCCCAGGAAGCGCTTTGATATCGAACTGCGAAAGTACACCGCTGGTCGCATCATAGTTAAAGGAACCAGTCGCTGTGCCACCATCCACAAAATTAGCATTGAAGTTCCAGGTCAGGGCCGCAGCAGAGGCTGGGGTTACGTGAGTGACCAGAGCCGCCGTAGTGCTGAGAGCTGCGACGGTCATCATTGCCTTAAGGTTCAGGGTCATTGTCGGTTCTCCAATTAATTAATTAATCTTGGAGATGCACTACGATCGTTCCTCTAAAGAACTAGCTCCACTCCTAAGCCAAACCGAAAGCGAACGATCAGCTCATGCGCATCGTGTAGCACAACAAAAAAGGCTCAAAGCCAGAGTGGTCTGAGTCGTGCCCAATGCTGCCTACTACAATAAGCGGTTCCGAGCGAGCATCCCGATGGAAGCGGTCAAGCCTCAGATTGGCACACAGCATTTGCGATCGACACGAACGATCGTCAAAGCCCCTGTTAGGTCCTCAAAGAAGATGTTACAAGACGCTCTGAGTGCTCGAAACGGAAACGCCTGCAAGCAAGACACTGTTTCTATCGGCTCAAAAGCACCTCTGCTTGTCAGACGCATGGGAAATTGCCACAGCGTGGGGAACAGCGCTTTCAAAGGTCGCGTCCTGTGTAAATCAGGCTCTATCCCAGGTGCTTCTCTAGAGTGGCAGCCAGGGTTGCTTTTGGCACTGCGCCCACAACAGTGTCGATCGTCTGACCCGCTTTGAAGAGCAACAAGGTGGGAATACTCCGAATACCGTATTGACTGGCAACACCGGGATTATCGTCCGTGTTGAGCTTGACGACTTTCACCTGTCCCGCGTATTGGGTTGCCAGGTCATCAACAACGGGCCCCACAACACGACACGGGCCACACCACGGAGCCCAAAAGTCAACGAGTACGGGCAGGTCACTGGTAAGGACTTCTTCTCGAAATGTGGCATCGGTAACGGCACGAACAGAAGACATGGTCTTCCTCCTGATAATTCAATAGTTCGAGAAATTCGAATAATTAAACGATAGCTTGTTTCGTGTCATAATGACAACTATGAGGTTGCTATATCATCCAGACAAGAAAGATATTTCACTAGCAGGCGTTCTGTATGCCCTGGGCGATCCTGTCCGTTTGGAAATTGTGAGAAGGCTGGCAGAAAAAGGCGAGTTGTCCTGCTGCGCTGCTCTAGAAGCGCAAGTCGCGAAGTCTACGCTGTCCCACCATTTCAAAGTGCTCCGCGAATCGGGGGTTTTGTACTGCCGCAAGGAAGGAACGCAACACATGAACTCACTGCGGCGTGACGATCTAGACGATCGCTTTCCTGGCTTGCTGAGGACGGTGCTACAGTCGATCGAGCCATTACAGCTTTAAAGGCGGCAATGCCCCATCCAATCCTCCCAGTCTTGTCTTATTGGGATGGAATGGTCAGGTGTACCCATCTAGCTGATTTATCCACTTTGCCGATCGAAGCTTCTACCGTCCAGGGCATACTGAAGCCGGAGGGCATCCCCCGCTCTAATGCCTTGGTGACATCATGATGGTTGAAAACGCTTCGGAATCACGTCTGCAGGCACAACAGGCGCAGGCACAACAGGCAGAATCTTGTCTGACGCAGGGCGAGTATGCGCACGCGATCGAGCTTTATCAGCAGCTCATCGAGACGCAACCTGACGTTAAAGCGTACTACTGGTATTTAGGGGTAGCATCATTGCTGCTGGGTGACGAAGCTGAAGCGCAAACCACCTGGATGCTGGCGATGATGGAGGGGGATGACGAGCAGATTGAGCAGTGGACGGTAGAACTGGCGCAGATCCTACGATCGCAAGCAGAACAGCAAGAAGCCAGCGCCAACCCTAAACTTGCCTGGGTCTTGCGTCAGCACCTCCGAGAGGTAGCCCCCCAAGATTTGTCTAATCTGCTGCACCTGGCGCAACGATCGCTTGAGCTTGAACGCTTTGCCGGTGAAGATTTGGTGGAGTGGGGCACGATCGATCTGCTGCGATCGTCAACTGCTGTTGACCAGTCATTACTGGTAGAAACGCTGAAAGCCGTCCTGAAGCACGCGCCTGCCGATCCAGCGCTGTTGGACTTTGCAGAAGCCGCGCTCGATCGAGCGATTGATCCGCTCCCTGTCGTTCAAACGCTCATGCTGGCATCGGTTGCCATTGCCTACGAGTGGAATCGTCCTGCACTGGCGGCTGAATACGCGAAACGGTGCCTAAAACCCTGTCCCCAGGACTTAGAGGTACTCAGTCATCTATCGACCTTCTACCAAAATTCAGGGCAGTATGAGCAAGGCATTGAAACAGCGCGAGAATGGTGCATTCTGGCACGATCGCTGCCAGATCAGGTGTTTGGGGCGTTCCTCCTGCTGCGCGCGCTCACCCGTGCAGGTGGCTATTGGAAAGAAATCTTCGATTTAGCCAGCTTGCAAGAAGACCTCTTACTGTCGTTGGCGGACGAGCAAACCGAACCGCTGGATCAGCACACGACGTTGAAATTAGTCACGACGACCTTCTTCTTGCCGTATGTGCGAGATGATCAACAACGCAATCGTCTGGCGCAAAATCACCTGTTTCAGCTTTGTCAGTCCAGTATTCGGACGTATGCGGCTGAAGCGGCTGAGCGCTACCAGCAAGGGTTGGCGCTTCGTCGCGATCGCCCACGAGCGGATCGACGCTTGCGGGTAGGCTATTTTTCGCACTGCATGCGCCGACATTCTGTCGGTTGGCTATGCCGCTGGTTGTTGCAACATCACGATCGTGAACAGTTTGAACTCTTTGGCTACTTCTGGAACTATCAGCGTGGTAATGACACGCTACAAGACTGGTTTGTGGAGCAGGTCGATCATGCTCGGAAGCTGGGGCGCGATGGACTGGCGATCGCCGAGCAGATTTACCAGGACGACATCGATCTGCTCATTGATCTGGACAGTATTACCGCCGATGTATGCTCTGAAGTGATGGCGCTTAAGCCTGCCCCCATTCAAGCGACGTGGTTAGGTTGGGATGCGTCGGGACTTCCGGCGATCGACTACTTCATCGCTGACCCATACGTCCTTTCGGAAACGGCAGAAGCTCACTATGCCGAAAAGATCTGGCGCTTGCCCCAAACTTACCTGGCTGTAGATGGCTTTGAAGTCGGTATACCCACGCTGCGACGAGAAGACCTGGGCATCCCAGCCGATGCGGTGATTTACCTGAGCGGACAGAGTGCCTCAAAGCGCCATCCCGAAACCGTGCGATCGCAGCTACGCATCATTGCGGCAGTACCCAACAGCTACTTTTTGATTAAAGGCATCACCGACGACAAAGCCATTCAAACCTACTTTGCCGAGGTCGCCAAAGCCGAGGGCGTATCGCCCGATCGGCTCCGCTTTTTACCCGAAGTGCCAGCCGAAGCCGTACACAGAGCGAACCTGGCGATCGCTGACGTGGTGCTGGATACCTATCCCTACAATGGCGCAACCACGACGATGGAAACCCTTTGGATGGGCATTCCGCTGGTGACGCGAGTGGGTGAACAGTTTGCCAGCCGCAACAGCTACACCATGATGGTGAATGCAGGCATTGAAGAAGGCATCGCCTGGACAAATGAAGAGTACGTTGAATGGGGCATCCGGTTTGGCAATGATCCAGCCTTACGCCAGCAGGTTGCCTGGAAGCTCTGGCGATCGCGCCAAACGGCTCCACTCTGGAACGCGAAACAGTTCACCCACGAGATGGAAAATGCCTACAAACAGATGTGGGCGCAGTATGCTAGGTAGGCTGAATGCTTAGTCATGTGAATGGTTGGTCATGTGAATCGGGAGCCAGTTGAATGCTCAATCATTTGAACCTTTACCGGCCAGAACGTTGTGAGGCTTCTGCTATTTCCTGAAAGCGATGACAAAATCACTCAAAATCATGGTGCTGACGAATCTTTACCCACCCCAGGTCGTTGGTGGGTATGAGCGGGCGATCGCAGACTTTGCGAGTCTACTTAAGCAACGGGGGCATGACGTCATCGTCTTGACCAGCGATCTTCCTGAGATGGCAACCAATTGCCCCGAACCTGACTCCACTCTCAGCGTCTACCGACAGTTGCTTCTGGGAGGAACATGGAACGATCAGGGGGCAGAATATTATCCGCTCGATCAGCTTGCCACCATTGATGCAAGTAACCTCAACGTTGTGCATCAAATGGTACAAAGCTTCCAGCCTGATATTTGTCTGGCCGGAAATATCACCTTCTTTGAAATCACCGTTTTGCACCCATTCCTCGCGGCAGGCATTCCGATCGCCCATTATGTGATGAATGCTCATCCAGGATACGTGCCGGAGGAAGCTCCTCGTGATCATCGACACCGCTACCTCACCTGTAGTGACTGGGTACGCCGAAGTATGCACCAACTTGGCTATCCCGTTGCAACAGCGCAGGTTGTGTATCCGGGTGCTGCCGTAGAGCAGTTTTATCAAGCGACGCTGCCTCCCCGCGATTATTTACGCATCGCGTATGCCAGTCTCGTCATGCCCTACAAGGGAGCCGATACGCTTGTAGAAGCGCTGGGGTTACTGCATGGCGCTGGAATCAAATTCACAGCGACGATCGCGGGTGGAACCTTAATGCCTGAGTTTGTGCAGGCGCTACAGAGCTTTATTGAAACCGAAGGCATGCAAGATTGCGTTCAGTTTCCCGGCGTTTTATCACGGCAGGCACTCAGCCAACTCTATAAAGAGTGCAACGTACTTGCCTTCCCGTCTCTTTTTGAGGAGCCTTTTGGCATTAGTCAGGTTGAAGCGATGGCAGCAGGGCTAACCTTAGTGACCAGTGGAACGGGAGGCGCGGCTGAGATTGTTAGCCACGAACAGGATGGCTTGATCTTTGAATCAGAAAATCCGCTTGATCTGGCTGATTGTTTATCTTCTTTACCTGCCCAACCCGAACGGTGGCAGGCCTTAGCTCAAGCGGGGCAACAAAAAGCCATGACCCAATTTAGCCAAACAAAAGCCGTTGAGCAATTAGAAGCCATTTTGTATGAATTAGTTACAAGCGCAAGAGTAGACTAATCCTCTTCCAATAGCAGTATCGGTAGGGGCGAAGCGTACCCTACGGAAAGCAAGCTACGGCAAAAGCCTTGGGCCTCAGTTTTAGGAATGGTGTCCGCATACCAAAGGCTATCGCACTTTAAGCAGGAACGATCTCGCCGCCAACATAGGAATGATGCGGTTTTAAGCAGGAACGATCGCCTTCTGGGCAAGAACGTTCTCATTTGGAATAGGAATGTTCTCACCCAAGACAGGAATGCTCTCACTCAAAACAGGAATCTTGCTGTTTCAAATAAGACAGTTCCTACTCAAAGCAGGAACTGTCTCGTCAGGTAGAAACTGTTTTTTTTTGGCAAGCTTCTGCCATCAAAGCAGGTAGAAAAACCAGAAACCCGGTTCTGAGTCAGCCTCCCTAAAACTGCACTTTGAACAATTGAAAGGGTTCTCCTGGTAGCGTTTTCACAACTTTGCCACCTGCAGCCTGGATGATCTTTTTCCAGTTGGCGATCGGTTCTAAAAACACTTCTGCGCCCAGGTACATTTCCAGAATGGCCCAATTTTCAGCTAACGGTGTCTCGGGATCGAGGACGTCAAACACGAAAATGCCACCCGGTTTTAAGACGCGCTTCACGTCTGCCAGAACAGACGTCCAATAGTCGAGTGGGTAGTAGCAACTCACACCAGTGGCGATCGCAAGATCAAACTGCTTCGGCTCATAACTCAACTGATGGGCTGCCCCCAGTGCTACCCCCTTGAACAACTTAGAGTTCAATTGGGGACCACGGGCATTCAAAATCTCGCGGGCGGCTGTACTGATTTCTTGCCCATAGAACAGTGCTTCCCACTCGCGCCACGGGTAGATTAAAAAACTTACCCCGCAACCAATATCCAGGCAATGCTGGTTTTTCTTTGGTTGAGCAAGCTCCCAAAAGGGTGATGCGAGCTTTGCTTGAAGTGAACCCGATGCTCGCTCTCGAAAAATTGGCATTGACTCCACTTCTTCGGGTAGGTCGAAGGGCTCACCCCGATACTCACGGTTAAAGCGTACGGCTACAGCGGCAATCTGACTTTGCCAGTCTTGGGTGGGGCTCAGTTCACTGAAGTAACTGCTGCTAGAAAAAGCTGCTTGGGACTTCGATTCGTGCTTCTTTGCCATGCCCAGATTCGTTCCTCTAGCAACAATTAACAGCTTTGCTGGCTCCTAGAGCGTGTCATCAATTAGCTCCGAAACCTTGCAGTATCAGCAGTGTCACGCCCGTCTCAACACATCAGGCTAGGGGCTGTAACCCTTGCTGTAAGTAATGTGTAGCGTTTAGCAGCCACGCAATTGATCTAGCAGCGACAGCTTTTCGATCGATATTCACTAAACTCCGTGCTTCGCGTCTGTTATTTGACCGTTAACGTCATTAACGCCCTGTCAGAGCCCGATTGAAGTTCTGACGGTAGGATTTGTTAAAGATAAAAATGGGCCACAGCAAGGCCAGGTAAACACGGCCACTGCTGAAATTAGTGCGTTTGAAGCCAGTCCAGAATTTCCAGATGCCAGCTACGTAAGCACCTCCTAGCAGGATGACGAGCAATGTACTCATTGGTTTGATCCTTGAATTGACTGAAAAAACAAGTGATTAGCAGTGCAGACTCTAACTGAAGCTACATCGATGAGCGTGATCGCTCCGGATGTCTTCGCTCCTGCCATAGTGGCTGAACGGCAACCTTCAAGCGAGTAACTTTCTACAAGCGTAGGGTAACGAACCGAATTGAATTCACTCAATAGAGTAGCCTCGGCACAGAGGTTTCTCATTTTCTACACTTTAGGTAAGCGGTTGGGTGGCACTTAGACAGAAGAGCTTCAAATTAGCGGCTTTTAGAGCTAGTCCTATCCTAGCTTGCAGTATACGGACGATCGCAGAATGTATGTATTTCTCTGGAAAGATGAATAGGATTTTGGCGTCTATGCCCTTGATGGATACACGAATCATCTTTAAGGTATGACACTAGAAGAGAGGACAGTGAAGGAAGAGAGGGATCTGAAGGATGAAGGATCGCACCAAAACTCAAAACTCTTAACTCAAAACCTCTCATTACTCCCTCCCCTTCTGCCTTCCGCCTTCCCCAGGCTTTTTACCTCAACTTTCTTTTACCAATCAAGCCCCCTTTTCAAAACGCTTAAACAGGATGACGACGTATGCGAGCAGTGTTAATGGCGGGAGGTTCTGGAACACGGCTGCGACCGCTGACGTGCGACCTACCCAAGCCGATGGTGCCAGTTCTGAATCGTCCGATCGCAGAGCACATTCTCAATCTGCTGAAACGTCATCGCATCACAGAAATCATTGCGACACTGCATTATCTACCGGATGTCATGCGCGACTACTTTCAGGATGGTAGCGACTTTGGCGTACAGATGACTTATGCCGTCGAAGAAGATCAACCCCTTGGTACGGCAGGCTGCGTGAAGAATATTGCGGAGTTACTGGATGACACCTTTTTAGTTGTTAGTGGCGACAGCATTACTGATTTTGACCTGACGGCGGCTATCCAGTTTCATAAACAGCGTCGAGCTAAAGCAACGCTTATTTTAACGCGTGTCCATAACCCGATCGAGTTTGGCGTTGTCATTACCGATGGAGACGATCGTATTTGTCGCTTTCTTGAGAAGCCTTCTACCAGCGAGGTGTTTTCGGACACGGTTAATACAGGAACGTACATCCTGGAACCAGATGTCTTAGACTACTTGCCTCCGAACCAGGAAGCAGATTTCTCCAAAGACCTCTTTCCGCTCTTGTTGGAGAAAAATGAGCCGCTGTATGGGTATATCGCTGAGGGCTACTGGTGTGATGTCGGTCATCTAGATACGTACCGCGATGCTCAGTACGATGGGTTAGAGCGAAAAGTCAAGCTGGATATAGCCTACGAAGAGCGATCGCCCGGTTTGTGGGTTGGCCAAAATACCTATCTTGATCCCACGGCCAAAATTGTCACGCCTGCGATGATTGGGAGCAATTGCCGCATTGGTGCCCGTGTTCAAATCGACGGCGGTACCGTGATTGGCGACAATGTGACGATCGGGGCTGATGCGGATCTGAAGCGTCCCATTATTCTGAATGGAGCCATCATTGGCGAAGAGGCACATTTACGAGCCTGTGTGATTGCGCGGGGTACGCGCGTTGATCGTCGCGCTCATGTGCTGGAAGGTGCGGTTGTGGGACCTTTATCCACGATCGGTGAAGAGGCGCAGGTCAGTCCGGGTGTGCGGGTGTGGCCCAGCAAACGAGTCGAATCCGGTGCCACACTCAACATCAATTTGATTTGGGGACATGCTGCCTACCGGAACCTCTTTGGCCAACGCGGTGTGTCTGGTCTCGCGAACATTGATATTACGCCAGAGTTTGCTGTCAAGCTGGGGGCTGCCTACGGTTCCACGTTGAAGCCGGGTGCCCACGTAGCGGTTTCGCGTGATCAGCGTAGCATCTCGCGCATGGTGTCGCGATCGCTCATTGCGGGGTTGATGTCTGTTGGGGTGAATGTGCAAAACCTGGAAGCTACGGCAATTCCTTTAGCGCGAACGATCGTGCCTACCCTCTCGATCGCGGGCGGGATTCATGTGCGGATGCATCCTGAACGACCGGACCATATTTTGATCGAGTTTTTTGACTACAACGGCATCAACATCTCAAAAGCCCGTGAGAAGAAGATCGAAGGCGCTTATTTCAAAGAAGACTTCCGCCGTGCCCAAATTCAAGAAATTGGCAACGTGGTCTATGCCAATCAGGTGGTGGATATCTACAGCACCTGCTTTGAGAAGCACCTGAACATCGAAGCGATTCGTCATAGCAGTTCCAAAGTGGTAATTGACTATGCGTATGCGGTTTCTGGTGCAGTGTTGCCTCAACTCCTTGCTAAGTTTGGCTGTGATGCGGTGGTACTCAATGCAAGCCTCAGTCATACGGCCCCTAACCTTGCCGATCGCGAAGCGTTGCTAAGCCAGCTAGGGCATGTGGTGGAAGCGCTTAAAGCTAATTTTGGTGTGCAGGTATCTGCTAACGGTGAGCAACTCATTTTGGTAGACGAAGCAGGCAGTGCCATTCGGGGCGAAGTGTTGACCGCGCTTATGGCCGATATGCTGCTGGTGCACCATCCCAGAGGCACGATCGTAGTACCTGTGAATGCTTCCAGCGCGGTGGAGCAGATTGCGCATCGTCACGATGGTAGAGTGATTCGGACGAAGGCAAACCCTACTGCTTTGATGGAAGCCTGCCATGCTAGCCCTAACGTGATCTTGGGTGGCAGTGGTGATATGGGCTTTATCTTCCCACAGCTACATCCTGGCTTCGATGCCATGTTCTGCATTGCCAAGCTGATTGAAATGCTCACTTTGCAAGAGCGATCGCTCGGTCAGATTCGCGCTGAGCTTCCCCGGGTTTGTCATAAAACTTGTACGGTGCGGTGCCCGTGGACGGCAAAGGGAGCTTTAATGCGTCACCTGGTTGAAACCCATCCGATCGATAGTCTGGAACTGGTTGATGGGGTGAAGATCTTTAACCATCAGCACAATAGCTGGGTACTCATCCTGCCTGATGCTGGGGAACCCGTTGTCCATATCTATGCCAACAGCAACGATCGCGGCTGGGTCGATGAAACTCTGCGTGAATATCGTTTGCGGGTGCAGGACTTTGTAGACCAGCACCAGGGCGCAGAGGCAACTAAAGCGGAAAGCCTGTACTAGAATAGAGTATTGGTTTTAGTGACTAGTCTTAGACGAAGCAGCTAGCAACGAAAAACCTACCCCAAAAACTTTTCCAGGATCGCTCCATGAATAGCTGCATCTTGATGGCAGAAATTGTGCAGGCTCCCGAACTGCGATACACGTCCGATACTCAAACGCCGATCGCCGAAATGTTCGTCGAGTTCCCTGGTTTGCGTCCTGAAGACCCTCCTTCACGGCTTAAAGTGGTCGGGTGGGGCAATCTAGCGCAGGAGATTCAGGAACGCTTCCATCAAGGCGATCGTGTGGTCATTGAAGGAAGCTTGAGGATGAATACGGTCGATCGTCCCGAAGGCTTTAAAGAAAAACGTGCTGAACTGACGGCTCAGCGAATTCATAGCCTTGGTGCTGATACCGCTCTTGAAGCCTCTATTGTTTCAACTCCGGCAGCCACCAGCAGTCCACCTGCCAAACCGAGCAGCGCTGCTCCAGCCGCAAAGCCTGCCCCAACGACCCCAACGGCTAAGGCTAAGACTGGTAAATTTCAGGCTGCGCCTGAGCCCGCTACGTCCGAAGCCGATTTTGATGACATTCCGTTTTAAGTACTGCCGCGGGCTTCAGATTTAAGAAGGCTGCTTAACTGTCCTTAGGGTTACAAAAATTCGGTGAGAAAGTCGAAGGGGCTATCTTCCCAGCAGGGTTCTGGCAGCAGTAAGAGCAATCTTTGGTTGATATCAGCTTCGAGCACCGTGATGTCATCCCGTTGAAAGAATTCAGACAACGCAGTGAGATCTCGCTCTCTCAAAGGGGATAAGGGCTCAGCAAAAGGGAATTGATCGAGTGTTGCTGCTATACGCTTGTCAGACAGGGCCACCAAGCTCGTACTTCCAGAACGGGGCTGCATCTGTCGCATCGTCTTCAAAGCCGCAGCCTGCCGCAGAGCATATAGTCCATCCAGGTCAACATCTTGGGACGATGGTTTCAACCATGCGGCTTGGCGAAGGGGTTGCGACATGCCCGTATGAGGTTCCATTGTGGTGTGACTGACGACAGGTATGGAAGAGTTTTCAGCGTTGAAACGGATACTGCTTAAAGGTACATTTCCAGCTAGCTCAGAGGAGTCGCGATCATCATCAACGAAAGCTTCTAGGGGTGAGGCAGACTGTTCCCGATCGCTCTCAACGCTGGCTTGACTATCTACAGCGTTGCCAGGCAATGGCGGATCGAATGAGTGAACTGGCAGAGAGGAGCCACCGTCCCCTGGTGAAGTACGCAACATAAGTAGGCTTCCAATAACTCTGCTGCTGTAAGCAATGGTGAGCGATCGTGCCATCATCGCTCTGCGAAATGACGCTAAACCTCATACCTAACCACACAGGCTAGTGATGAATTTCCAAGATGATCAGGCTTCAAACCAATACAATTTGTCTGTGCTGACTGTTTGGCTGTCTAGCGATCCCAACTAGTTAAGGAGACAACTGAGTCAGAACGCAACGGCGGAAAGCTGCCATACGGGCTGTTGAAGCCTGAATATTGGAACGAACTGACTCTCTTAAACGTTGCTAGGCTATTCGGCAGAGAGAGACGCGGTTCTAAGCCCTTTAACAGGTCATTCAAGGATTAAAACAGCAACGATTGCAGTCAATAGACGTTATTGTGTGATGTCGATCACACATTCAATATAGCGGTTCTTTGCCGCATGCACTACCCTCTCTCAGCTTTGTAGCGTATCTTCTGGTGCCAGGGAACCCCTATTCTTAGTCAGTCCTGGCTCCACGAATGCTGAAGTTTTGTTGAAGCTTTATAGCCTTCTCTTTCCTAAGATCGCTGCCAGTGCGAGTAAATATAAGTCGAGGAAACCGCAAAAGGGACGTGTAGTCACTGTTTTCCCAAAAGCAGCACTGCTGTTTTTAGATCTGAGAAAGAGCAATGTAACCCTGACGGCCGCCCCTGCCGCTTAAAGCGTAACAATGATCCAGTGATCGTGCGGTTATATCTCAATGATGGGCATTTTAAGGTAGAGACAAGGGTCTACCTCTCACAGCTCTGCACCAAGTTTTGTCCCCTTTCGTACTCTGAAAGATGATATTGCTCTTGAACAGCTAATCTCTGACAGAGCGACGCTACCGCTTTTGCGAACGGCTCCTTTTTGGGAAGTAAAACGCATCGGTCTTACACTGCTTACTTTGGAATTAGCTATGCTCGACTCACACTCGTTGGCTGAATACTCTTCGCAGGTGCTGAATGCTTCTGGCAACACTGAATTAGAGCAGCGCTTGGGGCTATACCGCGTCTTTTTGAAGCTCTATGAGCACCATCGGAGTCTCTTAGATGAAATTCTGGATTTAGAAAACACGGGTATTAAGTCACGCAAGCAGGTGGCTTTACAATACGTGCAGGGGGTTGTGCAGGGGCAGAAGGCCTATCTCATCACAAACCTCCTCAATGGTAAAACGCGCTCTGTGCAACAAGCGCAAAAGATCTGGGTAGTCGGTCGCGATCGCAAAATGGCACTTCCCATTCAAGACAAGCGTCTCTCGCGCCGTCATGCTGCCATCCAGCATGTGGAGGATCAAGGTTTTTACTTGATTGACTTCAACAGCACCAATGGCTCGTTCGTCAACAGTGAACCTGTGCGGCACTGCACTTTGCTGAAAGATGGGGATCAGATCCGGTTGGGTAGTTTAGCGTTTACTTTTTTCATCTGCTATGCTCCCAAAGTAGCGGAAGCCTTAACAGACGAAATTGTTAATCAGGTTAATGCGGCTCGGCACGCTTACGATACCAGCGCCGAAACCTCTACGTTGACAGAATCAGGTGAGGCGTCTCCACCGACCGATTGGAATACACCGCTTGCCGCTGACGCGAAAGATACATCGATGTTTTTAAGACCGTCTTTGCCTGGCAGTGAATTCGTTCCAGAGCAGGCCGCTTACCCCCTGAGTATGCGGCAACAAGCAGATATCTTAGATCGCTTCCTACAGCGCAATGCTGCCGATCACCATAACTAGTCAACTTTGGTTTGATATACCAACTGTTTCTAGTGCAGGTGGTTTTGTTTAATAGTTAAGACAGCTACGCTTCAATCGCTAAACTCTCTGTCCCGAACGAAGGCAACCTAAAGGGCGATCGCAGGCAGTTTGGCATAATGGAGTATTCCGGGGATCAGCCGTCGCTGCCTTTTGAGTGACCGCTGATCCCAAACGGTAAAGCTTATACCCTGACCATTCATACTCCTTGAGGAGGTTATTCTTCCTCGTCAAGCAGTTCGTCCTCTTCATCGTCTACATCAGCGGCAGCAACCGAATTCGCTGAAACAACGGCTCCAATTTCTAGCTTATGCCGGACTTCCTGCTCAACCTTTTGGGCAACATCCGGCTTCTCTTCCATATATTTGATGGCATTATCACGCCCCTGGCTGATATTCTCGCCACCATAGCTGTACCAGGCACCTTTTCGAACCAGTACACCTGTTTCTTCTGCCAGGTCAACCAAACAACCCAAGGTTGATATGCCTTTACCGAAGATGACATCAAATTCCGCAATCCGGAAAGGGGGCGCGACTTTGTTCTTCGCGACCTTAACTTTGACGCGAATACCGTATTCTTCGGTTCCTTTCTTAAGCGTTTGAATACGGCGTGTGTCAAGACGGACTGAGGCGTAGAACTTGAGCGCTTGACCGCCAGTGGTGGTTTCGGGGCTACCGTAGGTCACACCAATTTTTTGGCGTAGCTGGTTGATGAAAATGACCGTGCAGCCTGATTTGCCCATGTTGCCAGCAATTTTGCGCAGCGCTTGACTCATCAGGCGGGCCTGCAAGCCAACGTGAGAATCGCCCATTTCGCCTTCAATTTCAGCACGGGGTACGAGAGCAGCAACCGAGTCGACGACGATGACTTCGATCGCGGACGATCGCACCAGTTGATCCACAATTTCCAGCGCCGCTTCGCCGGTATCGGGCTGTGAGATCAAAAGGTTGTCGATGTCTACGCCCAGGGCTTTAGCGTAAACGGGATCAAGCGCGTGTTCAGCATCCACAAACGCAGCAATCCCGCCTGCTTTCTGAACTTCTGCCAGGGCATGCAGCGCCAAGGTTGTTTTGCTAGAGCTTTCAGGACCGTAGATTTCAATCACGCGGCCTTTAGGAAGCCCACCACCTAGCGCCAAATCGAGAGTCAGCGCTCCAGTGGGGATCGTTTCAACCTTCATCCGAGTCGCATCACCCAGGCGCATAATGGTGCCTTTACCAAAGTTACGCTCAATCTGAGTTAGGACGAGATTTAAGGCTTTGTTTTTGTCAGAATTATCGGTTTTAGTAGCCATGAGCGCCTCAATGCGGAAGGTTCAGTAGGTAGACAGAGAATGTAAGACTGGAAACAGCGGAGCGTAGATTATTTGGGGTTCTGGTTGAAGGGATAGACTTTGGCCGCAGCGATCGCTATGTAAGAGGATTATGACGAAGCATTGCTAGAGGCCGAGCCGGGTGGCAATTAAGCGTTAGGGGCATTCTATTCTAAGCTACCGCTATCAAACGCATCATCTCGTTATGGCAGCACTCTAGATTAAGCGCAAGTCCACGGCTAGCGGGTGTAAGTAAGGTGGGGCGCTGTGATCGTGTCAGAGATCCCTCTTGCACTGTTTGACCTGCCACGTAGCGTACAAACAATTTAACGAAGTCTCGCTAATCTAGAGATGGTTGACCGTTTTAGCGCTTCCTACGGTTCGCCCACCACAGTCCTCTTAATTGCACCTTCAACCATGCAATTAGGGTTGCAACGAATACTTGTTGGTGCCACTAGTAATCCATTCAAGTTACACAAATTACATACGATGACCTCCTATTTGCCTCATTTATTGGTTCCCGATACGGCGTTGTCTGTAGCAGGGCTGACAGCCTATATCCAGGCATTGTTGGAACAGGACAATCAGCTTAGTCAGGTTTGGGTGACAGGAGAAGTCTCTAGTGCAAGCCGTTATCGCAGTGGCCTGTTTTTTACCCTCCAGGATCCTGATGCTAAGGCCGCTATCAGCTGCGTTGTATGGAACAGCCAATTAGATAAGTTGACTACGCTACCCGTTCAAGGAGAGCAACTCATTATCCTGGGGCGCATCCATCTCCATCCCCAACGGGGACAGTATCAATTGGTTGTGTGGCAAGCGTTACCTGCTGGCGAAGGGCTACGAGCGCTGCGCTATCGTCAATTACGGCATCGACTGGAGGCAGAAGGTTTATTCCATCCCTCACGTAAGCGCGCTTTGCCCATACATCCCCAAACGGTGGCGGTTGTGACATCACCGCAGGCGGCTGCTTGGGGAGACATTCAACGTACATTGAGACGGCGGTATGCGGGATTGCATGTGTTGTTTTCTCCAGCACTAGTGCAAGGTGAACAGGCTCCGGCTTCGATCGTGAATGCGATTCGGCGAGTCGAGCGGGATGGTAGAGCGGATGTACTAATCTTATCACGAGGAGGCGGTGCGATCGAAGATATGGCGTGCTTTAATGATGAGCGAGTCGTGCGCGCGATCGCCAGTTGCCAAATCCCTGTCATTGCGGGTATTGGGCACCAACGGGATGAAACTCTGGCTGATCTCGTAGCCGATGCCTGTGCTCATACCCCTACGGCGGCAGCGGAACAAGCCGTACCCCAGCTAGCCGTTTTGCACGCGGCACATCAGGAGCGGGTACTGGCGCTTAAAGAAGCCATTACTCATTGCTTAGAGGCAGCCTATGAGCAACAGCAACGCCTGGGCGATCGGTTGCAGAAGCTACACCTCGATCGCAAACTTCAACAAGAGCGGCAAAAACTAAACTGGATGGGCCGACGCTTGATTCAGGGCAGCGCGCTACAAATTCAGCAAGCAACCTCTCACTGTCAGGCACTTCAACAAAAACTGGCAACGCTTGACCCAGCAGAGGTATTAAAACGCGGGTATGCGGTGGTACGTGACACGGATGGTCGGGTTGTTCGTTCTGCTGAAACCGTGACACCAGGTGAAACGCTTCATCTACAGCTTGGTCAGGGGGTGCTAGCAGTCAAGGTGTCAACCGTCCGATCACAGTCGCCTCAAGTTGAGCAAAACGCGTAAGTAGAGGCATACTAGCGATAGCGACGTTGTATTGATCCGCCGTGAGCATGCCTCAAGATTCTGCAAAAGGTTACGCGCCCAGTCAAGCAGATGGTGATCAGCGTGAAGAACGTTTGGACACACCGTTGCCCAGTTGGAGCTACGAAGAGACTGTGCGGCAAGTCGAAGCCATTATGACCCGCATTGAGTCGGGAGAATTAGAACTGGCTGATGTGTTTGACCAGTTTGCGACTGCTGTCAGCTACTTGCGTCAGTGTGAACTGTTTCTATCTCAACGTCAGCAGCAAATGGAGTTGTTGATCGAAACATTGACAGATGATTTGGAATAACGCGCTATTGCTGGAAGCTTACTAGCGGAGTACTTGACGGCTGAAGGTCATACGATCGCTGTGCTATCTGCAATACAGTTTCAGCTACAACATGCGAGTAAACTTTGTTTAAGCTAGCGATTTGAGCATAGCTTTGTGTCGTTTCAGCTTCATGATTTCTTTAAACAGAGTTGAGATGATAGGGGCTGTAAGCTGCTAGTTTCTAGCGATTTAATTCCTCTCAATTAGGTTTTCATCTGCTACAAATTTGCTCTCAAGTGATGTTTTAGACGAGCTTAATTCTTTCCTCAGATGGATGCCGTAACCGCTGAACCGCCTTAATGTAAAGGCTAAGCTTCTTGATTATTTGCCTATTTACGCAAAGCGAGTGTTGTAAAGGCACGTCTATGTTAGTTCCTGCTAGAAGCATGCTTGCTGAATGTAAAGATAAGGGCACTTTAGAGGGCCTGTTTCGTCAAAACCTTCAACGTCAATACTTAGTGAGCCAAGCGTTCAATCTTTATAAGGACTGGTGTTTATGAGCTTTTCAATCCGAGTTATTCAACCATCTAACTTTTTAAGTTCGGCTGCTATCAACCGCTTTCACGCGGAAATCAAGAGTATTCTTGAGTCAGATGCAACCATGATTTTGGTTGATTTGAGCAATATTACAACGATCAGTAGCTCTAGTTTTCTGGGTGTTGTAAAAGCATTTCAATCGGTGAGAGTGGCTAAGCGACAACTCTTTTTATGCTCCATGAACGAGCAGATTAGAATTTTATTTGAACTGACCGGATTGGATCAAGTGTTCAAAACTTTCGCTGATTCGGATGATTTCAATCGCTACCTTCAGGCTCAAGAAAATCTGGTTGAAGTTTCCAGACCAATCAAGCATAGCCTGGTACAAAGAGATAGTATGAAGCTCGCGAGCTAATTCATGAGTGCGATCGATCGCGTCTCTAGCTGTTTAGAGACTGAATAGGATTACGTCGATGTAACTCAGGGCTCGGTGATTTGAGGTTTAAGGAGGCGGCTCAGATTTCCTATCTCCCTTTGAGAAGGGCAATCTCCAATCATTTTCCTTCCTTTAAAGAGCAGGAGAATTGTTGATCGCCTCACATTGATCCTCCCTTTTCCATCATTCTCTAAGCCACTTTGTATAGCACTGATATTCGTTTTGGGTGTTTACAGCCTCTAGGAAGTCGACGACTGTTCCATTTTTGGCTGACTATTTTGCTTGCAAGCGCTTGCAAGAGTGAATTGACTGCTGTCTGTCTTTGGTGTTTGCCGTGAGATCACCTTTAACTGCCACGATCAGGCATAATACAGACAAGAAAAAATATTCTTTGGGTAAATTTAATTTTTATATATCCGGTACATCAGGATCGTTAACGACGCGGTTGGCATCGCTAGAGGATGCTGCATTTTTAGTGATTGCTTTAATGAACAGCTAAGATACCTATTTTTCTAACCTTGTTTCGCTATTGCTCTGATCAATCGTTCACCTTACGCTTCTATTGATCAAAACTACATTGCTTTATCGACTGCCGTACCCACTGTATTAAAATTCCTAAAAGGAATTTTAATACTTTCATTTACCTGTCAGTTGTAAATCTGCAACAAGCTACACACCATCGTTCTGCTGAGAGTGTTAACGAAGTAGCAAAATACTGTCAGTACTGACCTTTCGTTTGCAACTCTTAAAAGATCCTCATTTCTCCTGATACAATTTCGCTCTGTGCAGGACGAGAATGGTATTATCTCGCTTTGCCCTATCTGTCAGAACAGCCGTTTCACGTATGGCAAGAATTTTAATCGTTGAAGATGAAATCGTTTCTGCCTTAGTGATTCAGGAGTTTTTGGAGCATTCTGAATACAGGGTAATTGCAAGCGTGACATCAGGGGCAGAGGCTGTGCGAGTAGCAATCGACACCCAACCCGATCTGGTGTTGATGGATATTTCCCTTGAAGGGGCGCTGGATGGCATTGCGGCGGCCACCCAAATTCGTGAGCAGTTGGGCGTACCCATTATTTACATTACGGCCAATGCGGAAGACCAGACGCTTCAACGTGCTGTTGCAACGGAACCGTTTGGCTACCTGGTTAAACCGTTCAATCGGGTTGGGCTTTACACAACTATTCAGATTGCCCTTCGCCGCTACCAGCTAGAACGACAGCTTGAACAAGCTGAGCAGTGGTTGGCGACCACGTTAGCCAGCATCGGCGATGGCACGATCGCCACGGATCAGCATGGGCGCATTACCTTTATGAATGCTGTTGCAGAGAGGCTAACAGGCTGGCAGCAGTCAGAAGCGTTAGGTGCCTCTGCTGATGTGATCCTGCGGTTGATTCATGCCGAAACGCGGGAGGCGATCGAAAACCCGCTTTTAAGGGCGATGCGGCAGGGACAAAGTGTGAGCATGTCAAATTACTGCTTGCTGCAAACGAAAAATGGTCTGGAGCGGGCGATCGGCGATACTGCAGCACCCATTCGAAACGAGAAAGGCGAAATTACCGGAAGCGTCCTGGTGTTTCAGGATGTGACTGAGCGCAGGCAGGCTGAAGCGCTTTTACATCGTCGCCAGGAAGAATTTAGAGCGCTGGCAGAAAATTCGCCCGATATTGTGGCACGGTTCGATCGAGAATTTCGCCATGTCTACGTCAATCCGGCAGTTGAGGCGACGACTGGCAGGTCTGTAGAGACGTTTATTGGACGCACCAACGCAGAGTTGGGAATGCCCCCCGCTTTGGTAACAAATTGGAATCAAACACTGCAAACGGTTCTAGACACTGGACAAGAGCAAATTACGGAGTTTCAATTTCCAACGCCCGATGGGGTGAAGACCTATCAAGCGCGAGTGGTGCCGGAGTTTGCGCAGGATGGTACGGTCGAATTTTTGCTGTGCGTCAGTCGAGACATTACAGCGTACAAGCAAGCAGAAAGTACTTTACGTCAGCAGGCCGAACGAGAGGGTTTGCTGGTGGCGATCGCTCAACGGGTACGACAATCGCTCAATCTGGATGATATCCTCAACACGACGGTAACAGAAGTGCGGCAACTGCTTCAGACCGATCGAGTCATCATCTACCGCTTTGAGTTGGATTGGAAGGGTTTTGTCATTGTGGAGTCGGTTGGAGAGGGTTGGTCGCGCATGCTGGGGCAACGGCTCTTTGATCCCTGTCTTGTCATGGCAGATTGCCTATTGCCCTACCTGCACGGCAAAGTGAGTAGTACAGAAGATGTCGAAGCCGCTGGATTGGCTGAGTGCTACGTCAATTCACTGACGCAATACCAGGTCAAGGCAAATCTGGTGATTCCAGTTTTGCTGCCCATCACTCAACCACCAACAACGGCTGCAAAGCCAGGTGAACCTCTATGGGGGTTGCTGGCCGTGCAGCACTGCTCCTCTGCTCGTCAATGGAGCGACTCAGAGATCGATCTGCTCAAAAATCTTTCGGCTCAGGTGGCCATCGCCATTCACCAAAGCCAGCTTTATCAGCAAACCCAGCAGCAGGCGCAGAGAGAGCAAGCGCTAAATCGTGTCATTCAAGCAATCCGAAACTCGCTGGATCTCAACACCATTTTTCATACGGCTGTTTCAGAAATCGGTCGGCTGCTTCAGGCTCAACAGGCCAGCATTCTGCAATATCTGCCGGAACAGGGCATTTGGATTTACCAGGCAAGCTATCACCAAAGCCCAGACGTTGCACCAGTTGGGATAGACGTGGTGGGTTTAGAAATTCCCGATGAAGGAAACCCCATCACCGCGCGCCTCAAACAGCTTGAGATTGTGCGCTTAGATGATGCCAGCACTGTGCCCGATGAAATGACCCAAATCCTTGCACAAACGTTCCCAGGTGCCTGGTTGGCGGTACCGCTACAGGTAGGTGGTGTGGTGTGGGGCAACATCACGCTCATTCGCGGCCCAGAACCGCTTGTTTGGCAAGACTGGCAAATTGAGTTGACGCGTGCTGTGGGCGACCAGTTGGCGATCGCGATCCAGCAGTCCCAGCTTTACCAGCAGGTGCAAGCCCTGAATGCACGGTTAGAAGAGCAGGTACAGGAGCGTACAGCCCTTCTACAGCAAGCGTTTAGCTTTGAAGCAACGCTAAAACGGATTGCCGATCGAGTGCGCGATAGCCTGGATGAAGATCAAATTTTGCGCGCAGTCGTGGAGGAGCTAGCCCTTACCCTTGGTGTAAGTACGTGTAGTGTTGCTGTTTATGATTTGCCTCAGCAAGCGGTCAACGTTCGCTATGAATACAAAACAGCGGTCGCGCTCGTACAGGGCAATCTCATTCCAATGGCTATTTTCCCAGAGGTGTATCAACAACTTTTGGATGGGCAGCACTTTCAGTACTGTAGCCTTGATGCCCGATCGCCTGACGTACGGGTTGTGCGCCTTGCCTGCCCCATTTTTGATGATCAGGGTGTGCTGGGAGACTTACGGCTCGTCAAGCATGCTGGCTATATTTTTTCGGATCAAGAAGTACGTCTAGTGCAGCAAGTTGCCAACCAATGTGCAATCGCCCTCCGTCAGTCTCGCCTTTATCAAGCGGTACAGGCGCAAGTAAATGAACTGGAACAACTTAATCGGCTGAAAGATGACTTTGTCAGTACCGTTTCCCACGAATTACGCACACCCATGTCTAGCATCCGCATGGCGATTCAAATGCTGGACGTTGTGCTGATGCAAACGGAGACGGGGCAACCACGCGACGCTACCGAACCTTCTTCGCTAGTCTTACAGCCATCATCGTTTCAGCGGGCTGCGCGCTACCTACAAGTCCTACGGGATGAATGTCAACGTGAGACGATGCTCATCGATGATTTACTCGATCTTTCTCAACTGGAGCGGCAGACCGAAACACTCAATCGTACTGCGGTTGACCTCCAACTTTGGTTACCCCAACTGGTCTCTACTTTTATTGATCGTGTTCGTGCTCAGCGACAGCGCCTTGAAACCCACCTTGCGGCATCCCTCCCCCTCTTGACGACAGACTACTCTTACCTGGAACGTATTCTGAACGAACTGCTGCATAATGCCTGTAAGTACACGCCTTCAGAAGAAACCATTATCGTCTCGGCAAAGGCGATCGAAGCAACTTCAAACAACCCACGACCCTATATTCAAGTTAGTGTGAGTAACTCGGGTGTCGAGATCCCGGCTGAGCAGCTTGAGCGAGTCTTCGACAAGTTTTATCGCGTTCCCAGTAACAACCCCTGGCAGCATCGAGGCACTGGGTTGGGGCTGGCACTTGTCAAAAAGCTGGTGGAGCAGCTTCAAGGCGCGATCGTCGTCTCTAGCGCAGACGGTTGGACAACGTTCACTGTTTATCTCCCGTTAACAATCGATGAATGAACGCTTTGTGGCGATCGTTGTTAAGCAAAGCGACGTTAAGCCAAGTGACAGCCTGAAATGGATTGCTCAAAGGTTAAGGAGCAGGTGCCGTGCTTTGTTCACTTCATACCCATCAGAGGTAGAAGCAGGAGCAAAGGAGCCTTGTCGCGAGAGTTACTTTACAAAGCAATCTGTTAATCTTGTGGCTGAGCTAAAACACAATGTTGCTTTGCGGCACAAGCATGCCTTTGAGCATTAAGTAAATCCAGCGCCGAAGACCTGAGAGAGTTCGCAAAATCTATGAAGCATTACCGTTATGGCCTGTTACTCAGTAGCGTCGTACTGGCGGCGATGTGTCTACTTGCCCAGCCGAGCATGGCGGCTGAGAAGCTCTCTGTCCGTTATGGGTTGTTTCAACAATCGCTCCCTGTGGTCGATCTACGCCAGTATGCTGAAACGGGTGCAGTCTCGCCTTCGCTGAATGGCTTTCTGCGGTTTGCCAGTCGGGAACAGCAACAGGAACTGCGATCACTGCTTCAGGTCAACTTACCAATCGATCTCGTGGCCCTCGATCGCGTGTTGAATGATGCGGTGGGTGTGAAGCTACTCAAGCAGCTATCAACTGCGATCGTGGGGGGCGATCGGGCTGGAGTACAGGCACTAAGAGCCGCTGCCGTGCTTGGGATCAAACCTCAAGGATTAAGCATCCTCAGCTTTTTGGAGGCGTATCCTGATCAGCAGCTTAGCCTTGATTTGCCCAATGCGTTGAATGTGGTGGATGCAGTGAGTCCCAAGCCTCCTACAGATACCCTGGCAGACATGCCTTTCTGGCAAACGTTTGTTGCGTATCAAGCGACGGTTAGCCAAAACAAGCAATATCCAGCATGTTTGTTTGGTGATTCGATTTCTGCTCAATTAGTTAACACCCTTGGGCAAGGGACAGTTAATTTCGCCCTTGGTGGTATGAGCAGCGTTTCTTTAGTCGAACAACTTAAGCAACTGGTCGCCAAAAAGGTGCAGTGTCAGAAAGCGTTGATTGCGATCGGGACAAATGACGCCTGGTACACCATTTCGGACGATCGTATCAGCCAGAACCTTAAAGAGGCGATTGCCCTGACCCGTGAGCTTGGTGCCACAAAAATCGTGCTGCTGCCTGCGTTTTACTCCACCCTTGCCGCCAGCAAAAAGCCAGAACTGGCAGGCCCGATCCCTCGCGTTGAAGCTGTTAACCAAGTCATCGATGCGGTTGCCAAAGCTGAACAGGTTCCCGTTGATACAACAGCACTGCAACCACTTTTTGAAGGCAAGACGCTGAAAGATTCCTTAACGACCGATGGTGTTCACCTTAACGCGGCTGGCATCGCAGTCTATCGTCAGGCTGTGCTTGGCATTCTTGACGCTGCTCCTTGACTCAGGAAGGTGCCAAGCATTGAGTGCTTCATCCGCATTCATCCGCTTCGACGGTTTAAAGAGCAGGGCAATCCGCAGATTCGTGAGGACACGCCGTTACGGTCAGCCCTTTGCTAGATGGGATTTTGCCTTCTGCCTTCTGCCCTCTGCCTCCTGCTAAAAGCCTGTTCTAGCGTTGACTGCGGCTTATAGGGGGACGATCGCGGATCTATTAACGATCGCGATTCGATCTAGGGTCGTCATCGTCAAACCAGTCATCGGCGTTCTCTTCTGGAGGCGGGTCTTCGCGGGTCGGTTCTGGATCGAGTGGACGAAATGGGGGCACAATCACGCGGTAGTCTGCATCAACCACAGGCTTTTCTAGCACTGGTTCCGCTTTGCCCACACCCGAATCCTTAGGTTCGCGGTAGCTGTAGGAGTATACGGAACCTTGGCGGGAGCTTGTCTTGGGCTCTTGCTTCGTTTCGTAGTCCGTTCGCACCCTAGAGCCTGCCGAACGGGAATCTCTTGGCGTATCGCTGGGTTCATCAACATCCCAATCGTCGTTTGGCTCAGTCTCCCAGTCATCAAGCGGTTCGTTGTCTACGGGCGATCGTACCCGGCTTGATGCACGGTCAGCGGGTTCCTCATAGCCATCCCAGTTGTTCCAGTCGGCATCGTCATCAGCGGTTCTTGACGTTGCAGTGCGGGCATAGGACGATCGCGGCTCCGATGCGGTAGAACGCGCCTGAAACCCACTGGCACGAGAGGCTTGTCGAAATTTCGATCGTGCTGCACGTACTGCAAAATAATTCGAGACACTAAACAAACTGGTAATCAACAAATTGGTGATAATGCCAGCTCCGATCGCGCCCAAAATCCACAGTGCTAATGGTAACGCGGGTGTTTGAACGCCCAGAAATGTCAGTTGCAGGGGCGTCCAATTAAACTGAACGAGGAGGAATAAACCTCCAGCCAGTGCCAGTAGCAGAACCAAACGGATGAGGGCCATGAGCGGAGAGGGCAGGTGTTAGTTGATAGTTATTGGTTGTTAGTTATTAGTTGTTAGTTGCTTGCAGTTGATTTGCAATGTAGTTCTACGCTAGCAGTTGTTGGTTACTCGTGACTGATCTGCAATGCAGTTCTACGCTAACAGATTAGCTTTCACCGAGGGCATTATCTGACTGATGCCATAACAATCCTGATCTAACCCCTAAACCCTTACCTAACCTCTAAAAACTAACAACTAACAACCTTTTCAGTGTCCTTCCCAGCGGTTTAGGGGCACACAGTCGATGTCTAGCTGATCTAAAGCGCGAGCGATCACAAAGTCAACCAGGTCTTCGATCGTGTGTGGATTGTGATACCAGGCAGGAATTGCAGGGACAATGCGCGCTCCGGCTTCTGCAAGCGCTGTCAGGTTGCGGAGATGAATGAGACTAAAGGGCGTTTCACGAGGCACCACTACTAGCGATCGCCCTTCCTTAAGCTGCACATCAGCCGCACGCTCCAGCAAGTCAGAACTGAGTCCACCAGCTAACTTGGCGACTGTACTCATGCTGCACGGTATGACAAGCATTCCCAGAGTGCGAAAGGAGCCACTGGCGAGCGTTGCGCCGACATCACTCCAGGGATGACAGGTCAGTTTGCCCCCCTGCTCTACGCCTGCCTGCTCCCGCCAGAATTGCTCCTGCTGCACGGGTTCTATTGGCATACGGATGCCTTGCTCTACCTGCCAGACCATAGAGACCGCTTTGGAGGCAACCAGTTCGATCGCATAATCCGCTGCCAGGAGAAACTTGAGGGCGCGAACAGCATAAATCAAACCAGAGGCTCCGGTAATGCCCAGGATCAGAGGACGAGAAGGGGAAGAGAAGGAAGACAAGGGAATGGGGAGTAGGGAGTGGGGAGTAGGGACGTGAAGGAGTTTTTAGTTTTTGGTTGTAAAGCCTTCGGCATGGCCTCGCTAGAGTTATTAGAAAAGGTTGGCTTCTGGCTCCTGATGTCTGGCTCCTGAATGCCTCTAACAACGAACAACGAACAACCAACAACTAATTATCAATGATTACTCATCATCAAACTCTGGCTCTGATTCAGTCCCCCGGATGGGTTCTGTACTCATCTCATCATCCGTGGCTTCGCTACCACCGCCCACTGCAATCAGGTCAATTTGCTGCCGATAGTAATCAACACTCTTGACCTGAACTTCGATGCGATCGCCTAACCGATATTGCTTGCGGTTTTTGCGTCCGACCAGGGTTTGCTGGCGCGATCGATATTCGTACCAGTCGTCTTTGAGTGAGCTGACATGCACCAGTCCTTCGACGAGCAGTTCTTCAATTTCAACGAAGAGACCGTAAGATTGGACGCCTGTGATGAGACCGTGGAAAATCTCGCCTGTGCGTTCCCGCATGAGTTCGGCTTTTTTCAGTCCCTCCAGGTCTTGCTCGGCTTCCTGTGCCACTTTTTCGCGTTCGCTCAGATGCACCACCTGAGCCGCAAAATAGGTTTCGAGCTCTTGATGAATTTCGGGCGGTAGAACGTTCCAGCTAATGTTGCCATGGGCAGAACTGTGACGCAGATTGACGGTTTCTTTAGAACGGGTTGACTTGCGATCGCGCCCTTCCTCAAACAACGCATGGAGCGCCCGTTGCACTAACAAATCTGGGTAGCGCCGAACGGGTGAGGTGAAGTGGGTATAGCCATGCTCCAACGCTAGACCAAAGTGTGCTCGTGGCGTCGTGCTGTAGAACGCAGGCTTCAGCGTTTCTAGCAGCAGGTAGGTCATGACCCGTTCGGCATCCGATTCGGCAAACTTTTGCGTGAAGCGCTGATAGTCTTCGGGTTTTACCGCATCTTCCTGCTCCAGATGTAGCTCAATATCCATGTTGACAGAGAGCTTAATCAATTCCTGAACATCGTCTGGATCGGGTGTGGGATGGACTCGATACAGGCTTGGCACCCCAAGCGCTTGCAGATGGTCGGCAACGAGTTGGTTGGCCAGTAGCATGAATTCGGCGATCATGGCATAGGTCGGCACAGAAGGCGACACGACGATCGCGCCCAATACGCCTTCATCGTCATAATGAAACTTCGGTGTAAAAATGAGTTTGCCAGCTTCGGGCGTGTCACCGTTAAGCATGCTGCTAGAGCTGGGCTTTTCAGGCAGGTTCAGTTCAAACGCACCGCGCTGATGTCGTTGTTGCTTCAGCGCTTGACTGACTGCTGAGAGTTGATCGAGTAGATCAAACACAGGGGCAAGCTCTTGAATATCGACATCTGACGACTCCTGCGCTGTTGCGCGCTCCAAAATCGCTTGCGCCTGTTGATAGCTGAGCTGATGATCAACCTTAATCACCGTTGGTTGAATTTCGTACTCAACGACCTGCCCTTCGGCATCGAGCGTGACAAGAACAGAGACGGCCAGCCGATCGTGCTCGGCCTTAAACGCACAAAGCGAATGGGCGATCGCGTCTGGCAGCATGGGAATGACCAGATCGCCAAGGTAGACTGAGGTGCCCCGCTTTCGCGCTTCTCGATCGATGGGCGAATCCGGCTCAACATAGTGAGCGACATCGGCAATATGCACGCCTAAACGCCAGTGCCCACCTTTTAATTGCTCTAACGTCAGCGCATCATCCAGGCTATCGGTATTGATCTGGCTGCTGTCTGCTTTGATGGTGATGGTTGTTAGCTTGCGTAGATCAACTCGGTTTTTGAGATCTGCTTTGCTCAGCTTTGATGGGAGTGCTTTCGCTGCCGCTTCGACCTCATCGGCAAAGGTACGCGAGAGATAATGCTTGCAGCATACGATGTCAATATCAGCCGCGTCGGTATCGGTGCCGAGAACCTGCGCGACTTTGCCTAATGGTGGGTTCTGCCCCAATGGATACCGCAGCAGTTTAACGTGTGCGAGTTGATCGATCGCGTCGCTCAGATTTTCACCATTTTGCTGTAGGTGCACCTCAAACAGGAGACGATCGTCAAGCGGCACCGCACGAAAGCCATCGTCTGCCTTTTTGACACGGGCCAGAACAGAAGGATTTGAGCGTTCTAAGATCAGGCGCACTTCACCTTCAGGGCTACGACGACGGCTTCCTTCTTTGGTGACGCGCACTAAGACTCGATCGCCATTCCAGGCATTGCTCAACTGGCTTTCGCGGATGTAGATATCATCTGCACCTTCCACATCCTGAATCGCAAAGCAAAAGCCTTTACTAGAGCAGCGCAGTTTGCCTTCAACCACGCCCTCTTCCACAACGCGCTTGTAACGTCCCCGATCTTTTGTCAAAATGCCAATTTTTTCGAGCGCATCAAGTGCAATCTGTAGCCTACGCAAGTCGTCGTCATTTCGACAATCCAGCTTTTTTTCTAAAACTTTGGGAGCAACGAGCTTGTCATCAGTGAAGTTTGACAGCAGGGCAGCGATCGAAAATTCCATGAAGCGATAGATCCTTGTGTGCTTAAGTCTGCATCAGACGGTGTAACAGAACCTTAAATTCAGGTTTATGAGCATTAGATGTTTGAACGTTGCAGCCAAAACGTATTCATGATTGAGCGGCACGTCATTCATCCAGCGCAGACACTACTTTGCTTGATGCCGCCTCTCTGTCTACCATCACTTTGCATGAACGATCATCGCATCGATCGCTAAAAGCAAACTGAAACTGGCACACTACGCGATCGATCAAGACCCAGAACCAACGGTGACTCAAATCGAATGGAACAGCAGTAGTGAAAGCACTCAGAGTTGCTTCTGAGTGACTCGAAGAGCGGCAAAAAGCCAGAGAACAGGCGATCGCTGAACAAGCTGAACGTATCCTTGAGAGTCTGTAAGCGCTGTATATAACCGCTATCAATGGCGAGTAAGCAGTGAGCAGCCTGCGCTGGATACGCCATTGGAAAGCGTCCATACCAGGGAACTAGAACTGTCAGATGCCAATCACCAATGACTCAATGCCTACAGACAGATTCCTCAACCGTTAGCGATTCCTTTCTCTATTAAAACTCTATTTAGCCTTTTCGCACCAACCGTCAGTTTAATCAATCACGATCGTTCTGTGATCCTTAATCTCTAGTAGTGGGATAAAGAGTAGTGGGATAAAGGCGATCACCAGCCAGCCAGCCACTAACCAGATTCCTTTGAGAACCATCTGTAGCACTTAGAAACCCTGGTCAACTTCCCAGGCGGCATTCAGCAGGCTGGTCAAAATGTGGTCTTCCCATTTGTTGTTAATCAACAAATAATCTCTGGCGTACCCTTCAACCACAAAGCCCAGGCGTTTTAAGACATTGCCACTGCGTTGGTTGCGAGGCATGTAGTTCGCGACAATGCGATGCATATTGAGTTCATGGAAAACGTACTGAATTGCCCTCCTAAGCGCTTCTGACATATAGCCCTTGCCTTGTTTACTTTCTGCCAGGCTATAGCCTAATGTGCATCCATACATCGGCGATCGAAAGAACTGCGTAAAGTTAACGATGCCAACAATGGTGCTGGGATTCTCTTGCTCAAAAACGAAAAGCCTTAGCGACTGGTTATAGTTGAATTCAATCAGGTTTCGTTCGACCTGTCCCCGCCAAAATTCCTCGGTAAAAAAATCGTTGGATCGGGTTGGCTCAAAGGGCGCTAAAAAGGCTCGATTCGTGCGGTAGTAACGGGTGATTTCATGAGCATCACGCTTATTAGCCAACCGTATAATAAGCCGCTGGGTTGCCAACTGAGGTGGCACTAAAGGGTGGTCTTTCATCTTAGCCTGGTTGCATCCTAACCAATATTTATGTTGCTTGAATGTCCTTGAGCAACCGGTTGAATGGTTCCCAGTCGTCCTGCTGGTCGATCGCGTCCCATACTGCCTCAATGACTGGCCTTAACGGTGTTGTAGTTGGGTTATGAACGCGAAGACGTGAGGCGATCGTAGCCATTTCCGCTTCTGGTAAACTTAAGAGAAGATTGAAATAGCTGTTTTTCCATGAGTTCCAGAGGTTGGCAAACTCACCGGGTGAAACGCTTGCCTGACTGAAGATATGACCGACATCGTCGCGCCAATCTTGAGAAAATTGTTGGGCAAGTTCAGCGAAGAAACTGTGATAGCCAATTTGGGTTTCTTTTAGCAGCGTTACTGTTAGCTTTAGCAATTCCTCTAGCGCTGGATCGTCCGAGGCTTCAAACCCTAATTTATGCAACATCCGTTGACGATAGGTCTGCTCGTAGTATGTGTTGAATGGTGCTAAGCCTGCATCTAAATCAGAGGACGAAATCACCCGTTCCAGCGGGCGTTGCAGCATCTCTAAATTCCAGCGGCAAATCGCAGGTTGTCTCCCGTAACTATAGCGCCCGTAATGGTCAAAATAAGCGGCAGTAAAACTTGGATCAAGGGTGGGAAGGAAGGCAAACGGCCCGTAGTCAAAACTTTCGCCCGTAATCGCCATGTTGTCTGTATTGAGCACCGCGTGGCAAAAGCCAGCCGACATCCATTGAGCCGTCAACTCTGCAACCCGCTGCACTAATTCGGCGTAAAACAAGGCATAGCGATCGTCCTTTCCCAATAGGTGCGGATAGTAAACCTCGATGACGTGGTCTAACAGAATGGCAATGAGGTCTTTGCGATCGAGCGCGTGCAGTCGTTCAAACGTGCCAAAGCGAATGTGCGACTGCTGCATGCGGATCATGACAGACGATCGCGTTGGGGATGGTTCATCACCTCGCCAAAGGGCTTCTCCCGTTTCAATGAGGCTCAAACAGCGAGACGTGCGAACCCCCGATCGATGTAAGGCTTCAGCTGCCAGCACTTCCCGTACGCCACCCTTCAAGGTCAACCTGCCATCGCCGCCTCTGGAGTAGGGCGTTGTGCCTGATCCTTTGGTGCCCAGGTCATACAGTAGACCATCGGTGCCGCGTACCTGACCGTATAAAAAGCCTCGACCATCGCCTAAAAAGGGGTTGTACTCGCCAAACTGGTAGCCGTGATAGCGCAAGGCCAGGAACGGGCGCACTCCCTGGAATTTACCAAACGCTTCTACAAAAGCATCATCGCTGACCGATCGTGGCTCAAGTCCCAGTTTTGGCAACAAGTCATCATTACGAAAGCGCAGCAGGTGCGCTGGAAACTCCGCTGCTGCAACCAGATCGTAGTAATCATCGCCCAGGCGCTCAAGAGACGGTTCGTAGTCGAGTTGTAGAAGGGGATTGGCAGACATGGTGTCGTTGTAAAAGGTGAGAGTTGCTAGCCAGGATGATCACACTATGCCTGAAGACAGGACAACCACCAACCTCTGTTTTGGGGATAAAACCCAGAACTGACTCGAAAAACCTTTCTTTCAAAGCATCCTGTTTTTGGCAAAGCGGGCTTCATAATGATTCAGATGTCGATCAGTGATGAGCGTATGGCTAGAGGTCGTTGGCAACCGTATAGGGCACTCCTTGTTTTGGCGATCGTCACCACGATCGCCCTTACCGCTTGCAGTACCGCTAACTTTAAGGCCAGCGCCAACCGGGTGACTCAGCTTGTTGCAACGACGGCTAGCGATCCAAAAACGTTTAATTACGCGCTCATTCAGGAATATCCCAATGTGGCAGGCTTCATCTATGAAGGGCTCATTTTTGAAGACGGCAAGGGTAACATTCAGCCTGCCCTGGCAGAAGCGTGGACGTTTGCGCCCGATAAGCGGAGTGTCGTCTTTACCTTGCGGGAAGGCTTGAAGTGGTCGGATGGCCACCCATTGACTGCCGAAGACGTCATTTTCTCTTACCGCGATCTTTACTTAAATCCCAAACTGCCGACTTCGACTCAAGATGTGTTCAAAATTGGGACAAACGGCGCGCTACCCACGATTCGCAAACTGGACGATCGTCGCGTTGAGTTCACGTTGCCCGAACCCTTTGCCCCCTTTCTGCGAAACACAGGAGCCGCGATTATGCCAGCCCACGTGTTGCAAAAGACGATCGCCGCCAAAGATGCGAAAGGGCAATCACAGTTTTTCTCCACCTGGGGCACGGATGTCGATCCCAAGACACTGGTCGTCGCAGGCCCCTATCAGATTGCCTCGTATACTCCCAGTCAGCGCCTTGTTTTTGAGCGCAACCCTTACTACTGGCGCAAAGATGCTCAGGGTAATCAACAACCCTATATTCAGCGGATCATCTGGCAGATTGTGCCCTCAGGCGATACGGCTTTGGTGCAGTTTCGTTCTGGTGGTTTGGATATGGTGGGGATTGGGCCAGGTAGTTTTTCACTGCTGAAACGGAGCGAAAAGCGCGGCAACTTTACCATCTACAACGGCGGCCCCGATTCGGGTACCACCTTCCTCACCTTTAACCTGAACAAAGGCAAACGCAACGGTAAGCCGTTAGTGAATCCCATCAAATCGCGGTGGTTTAACACGAAAGAATTTCGACAGGCGGTGGCTTACGCGATCGATCGCCAAACGATGATCAACAACATCCTGCGGGGCTTAGGCGCAACCCAAAACTCGCCCATCTCCGTTCAAAGCCCCTATTACCTGTCGCCCCAAGCGGGTCTAAAGGTTTATGACTACAATCCAGCGAAAGCAAAAGCGCTGCTGCAAAGCGCTGGCTTTAAGTACAACAGCCGTCAACAGCTTGTCGATTCAGACAACCATCCCGTGCGGTTTACGTTGCTCTCTAACACGGGCGGACGGACAACCGAAGCCATTGGCGCACAGATCAAGCGTAACTTAGGCGAGATTGGCATTCAGGTTGACTTTAGCTTGATTGACTTTGGTACGCTTGTTGAAAAAGTGTCGAACACGTTTGACTGGGAAGCACAGCTAGGGGGGATTACAGGCGGAGTCGAGCCAAACAATGGGGCAAACCTCTGGCTACCCGATGGCTCATTCCATGTGTTTAACCAAAAACCAGAAGGGGGACAAGCGCCGATCGAGGGTCGTGAAGTTGCCGCTTGGGAAACGGAGATTGGGCGGCTCTACATCGCAGGTGCCCGTGAGTTTGATGAAACCAAGCGCAAGGAGATTTACGCCGAAACGCAACGGCTTTCACAAGAAAACCTTCCCTTCATCTATCTGGTTAATGCACTGAATATGGCAGCCGTACGGAACCGGGTAAAGGGTGTTGCCATCTCTAGCCTGTACTACGAGTCAGTCTTGTGGAATGTTTTTGACTTGAAGGTGGAGGATCAGTGACAAAGCGACGCTGACTTGTTTGAGGATGCCTCTGGGCTTAAGAAGTGAGAAGGCAGAGGGCAGAGGGCAGAGGGCAGAGGGCAGAAGGTACGGGTGGCTTCTGCTCTCTGGCTCCTCTTTAGAGGGTTACAGTTGGGCGAACACGATCCTGTTTCAGGCAGCGATTTTCCGCTTACTTAAGCGACGGCGCGCAGCCATCATGCCTGCACCAGCAAGCGCCAACCCAGCCATTGTGGTAGGTTCAGGTGCCCCTTCTGAGCTGTAGGAACCGGAACCAGGGTCACTACTTGCAATCAGGGTGCTGGAAAAAGTTGCCTCACCCCCATTCGGGAAAAGCGAAGCGATCGTGCTGACTAGACTCAGCTGCTCTGTAGACAGGTAAGGAGTGACAGAACTAACCCCTGCACTCACATCCTTCCCGCTAAAGGCATACGAGATTGGAGTGGCAGGGGGAAAATCACCATCACCTGTGTAAGTTGGGACGGTTCCACTTACAAGGTTGGAGACGAGTGTTTGGTACTTACCTTGATACTCAGTCGGCAGAAATGGACTTAGCGATTGAGCCAACGCGACATTAGTTGGTGTCAGCAAATCTGACAACGTATAAGGTGTGCTCAGGAACGAAGCTGTAAAAGATGTAAATGTATAGTCAAACAACCCAGGCTGAACAACACTGGGTACTTTAAGAAACGTGACTGAAGCATTGGCAACCGGAGCTTGTACGGTTGATTGATTGGGTAAGAGAACGGTTGAGGTGATGTTCAGGTCAGATGTGTAAGTTAACACGGCTGCCTGCGCTGGCTTCGTTTGCAGAGCACTCAGTATAGCGACGCTGGCAGTAGCAGCCGCCAATGACTTAAGCGTTTTTTTGGACATTGTTTACTCCTGACTACAGTTAATGAAGCAATAAATAAACTGTTCATACCTGCTCAGTGATTACACCGACCCATCCCAAGGTTTCTCTCGCAAATAAACCAATCAAGTAGGCGCTAATTGCGTAGAGCTTTTTGAAGCTAGCATCGCTGCATGGCACGCACAAGCAAGCGGAACTTCCTTCATAGAAAAAACTTGAAGCAATGTAGCTGATTAAACTCAGCCAAGCAGCTCAAGCTTTGTTGCAGTACTGTCAGTCTGCATGTTTGCCACCGCTTCACGTTAACTTCATCGTGTAAGGGTTGCTTAAGTAACGGCATGTACATTCCAGGTTTTGTCTGTTGAGAGTTCTAAGACCGCCTGGTGGTAATGGGTGAGCGTCGATCGATGACCTACACTCAAGAACGTGGTGCCAATCGCCTGTAGGTGCTCATACAAGCGCTCTTCATTCGCGCTATCCAAAGCACTGGTCGCTTCATCGAGAATGGCGTAGTCCGGCTTTTGCAGCAGCAAGCGGGCGAAGGTGAGCCGTTGCTGTTCTCCTTGCGATAGAACATCAGCCCAATCGCGCTCAGCATCAAAGCCTCCAAAACGCTCATCGAGGTCAGCCAGATTGACTTGCACCAGAATTTGCTTTAAGTGCTGATCATCCGCTTCGATATGCGTGTTGGGATAGAGAATTTGATCGCGCAGAGTGCCCAACACCATATATGGACGCTGCGGAAGGAAGAGAATTTTGGCCACATCAGGACGCACGATCGTACCGCTGCCAGAATCCCATAACCCCGCGATCGCGCGCAGCAAAGAACTCTTACCGCACCCACTGGCTCCCATTACTAAAAGTCCCTGCCCTACTGGTACATCAACCGAGAGATCAGTTACGAGCGTCCGTTGATAATTCGGGGTTTGTAGCGTCAGATGTTCTAGCGCCAGACGATCGGCAGTAAGTGTTTGAATCATTGGCTTGCAAACGGCCTCCTCTGCCTCCCCTGCTCCCTCTGCTTCCTCCGCCTCTCCTGCTCCCCCCGCTTCCTCCGCTTCCCCTGCTCCTGTCTCCGTTTGTTCGAGGAACGCTGCAAAGGTGTACAAACGATTAATGCCAGCCCCAAACGTAGTTAACGCCTGGAAACGAGCAACCACCACATTCAGTGAGAAAAAGACTCGGATGAATGCACCCTGCGCTTCGCTCACTTTGCCCACCTCTAACTCGCCTGCAAAAATGGCCGGAGCCACTACCAGTGCTGGCAAAACGAACGGAATGAACTCATAAGCATTCGTGAGTACATTTAAGTTCAGTTCCCAGATCAGGAGCCGTTTCACATTGTCAAAAACTTCCAGAAACCGATGTTTGACCTGGGTGGCTTCCTGCTCTTCGCCGCGATAAAACGCGATCGCTTCAGCGTTTTCCCGAATCCGCACCAGGCTAAAGCGAAAGTCAGCTTCGCGTTTAAGCTGTTCAAAGTTCAGCCGTACCAGGGGTTTACCGAAGACAACGGTGGTCACTAATGTCCCGACGATCGCGTATAGCAGCAGGAACAGCACCAGCGGACGCGAAATGCCCCAAAGGACGCCACTGAAGGCAATCACTGCCAGCACTGATTCCACCAGCACCAGCAAAAACGACAGTGATTCCTGGGTAAAGCTCCGCACATCTTCTGCAATCCGCTGATCGGGATTATCAATGTCAATATCCGAGGTGCTGAGGTTGTAGTAGGCGCGATCGTTAAAATAATTGTCCACAAAGCGATTCGTTAGCCACCGTCGCCACTGCAAGCTAAGGCGATCGCGCAAATAACGGTAGCCCGCCAACAAGGGAGCATAGATCACCAGCACCCCAATAAAAATCACCACCGTTTCCCAAAAGCGCGGCTCATCTTTGGCAGAAAGCGCTGAGATCAACACGCCTCGCTTGTTGTTCAGCACCACGCTCAACCCGGTGTATGCCAGCAAAAACAGCACCACGCCCAGCAGCATTCCTCGCGCCTGCCATTTTTCTTCGCTGAACCAGTAGGTTTTGGCGATCGTCCAAAACTGCCGGAAAACTTGAAAATTCAATCGATCCATCCGTTTGTGTTCCTTAAGACTCCGCTATTGCTGATGACGTTGGTGAAAGCAAGACATGATGAGGCGACCGATACTATAGCTAACAACAATCTATGTGCAATTCAAGCCGAGGTACGTTGTGGTACAAAGCTTTCGCCCAGTTTCTGACCAACCAGCAAGCGGTTTAATCGAGGTCGCCTCAAACATTTGGACACTTGAAGCCAAGGGATGTGTTTGCTACCGCCCCCCGATGCAGCCTCGCTATCCCTATACGCACCGCGCCATTGTCATTCGTCTTGATGAGGGTAGCCTGTTCATTCTTTCTCCCATCAAACTCACTCCTGATATTCGTGCCGCTATCGATCGGCTTGGCGCTGTAAGATACCTCGTTTCCCCCAATCACTTACACCACCTGTACCTGGGAGAATGGAGCCAAGCCTATCCCGATGCCAGACTCTATGCCTCGCCCCGGCTTGTGCCAAAGCGCAAGGACTTAGCCTTCTACAAAACGTTGTCTACGGATACGCCTGAACCTGAATGGGCGGGGCAGATTGACCAATGCCTTTTTGGCTCAGGCAACGGATGGATTGATGAGCTTGTCTTTTTCCATCGTGCGTCCCGCACCGTAATCTTTACCGATTTGGTGATGGACTTCGACTCGGCTATTTTTTCGCCCCTCTCACGTGTGACCACTCGATGGAATCAAATGTATCGACACACGCCTCGTGGGGTACAGCTTGGTCATATTTTTGATCGAGCCTTTCTGCGCAACGCCCTCAAGACGGTGCGTGCTTGGGAACCTGAACATGCGATCGTGGCTCATAGCCCCTGGTTATGTGTCGATGGAAAAGACGCTGTTGCTGCTTTCTTGGATGCGGCTTTCGACTGGCTCATACCGCGATCGCCTTTTATTGAGGGCACGATGGCTATGTCAAGGCTTTTAGCGCTTTTATTGGTGGTCCTGCCAGTCCACGCGGTACTTGTCTTGACCGCTGATATCATCTATCTGCACCTTCTAAAACGAGAGGATGGTCGGTAAAGTTCGTCCAACGCGTCAGTCCTGACGGTAAAATGAGACTTGTGCAAAAGCTATGGGAGCAAACGATTGCCCACACTCGGCGTTAATATCGATCACACGGCAACAGTACGACAGGCACGACGCACGGTGGAGCCTGATCCGGTTGCGGCGGCTGTTTTAGCAGAGTTGGCGGGTGCCGATGGCATTACCGTCCACTTACGCGAAGATCGCCGTCATATCCAAGATCGGGATGTGCGGTTGCTGCGGGAAACTGTGCGAACGCATCTGAACCTGGAGATGGCTGCAACGGATGAAATGGTGGCGATCGCCCTCGACATTAAGCCGGATTATGTGACTCTCGTGCCCGAAAAGCGCGAAGAAGTCACCACGGAAGGTGGGTTGGATGTAGCGGGTCAGATCGATCGCATGGCGCAAATCGTCACCACGCTGCAAGATGCAGGCATTCCCGTGAGCCTCTTTATTGATGCTGATCCCAGGCAAATTGATGCCTCTGCTGCTATGCACGCTCAATTTATCGAACTGCACACGGGGCAATATGCTGAAGCTAAAACGGAAGCCAATCGCGCCAAAGAGCTGACCATCTTGAAAGATGGATGTGAACGGGCGATCGCCGCTGGCCTACGCGTCAACGCGGGGCACGGCCTCACCTACTGGAATGTGTACCCGATCGCCTGTCTACCAGGGATGGAAGAACTCAATATTGGACACACCATCATCAGTCGAGCCATTCTTGTCGGCATGGAACGCGCCGTCCGCGAAATGAAACAAGCCATTCGGGGAGAATGAAGGGCGATGGCAGAAGGCAGGAGGTAGAGGGCAGAAGGCAAGAGACAGAAGGATAAAGGATGAAGGATGAAGGCTAAAGATTCAAAGCTGACCGCTGATCGCTGACTGCTGATGGCTCAACTCAAAACTCAAAACTCAAAACTACTTCCCATTATGCAAACCTACTACTACGTCCTTGCTAGCCAGCGGTTTTTGACTCAAGAAGAGCCGATCGACGAAGTGCTGAAAGAACGCACTCGGCATTACCATGAGCAAGAAAAAGAAATTGATTTCTGGCTTGTAAACGAACCCGCTTTCTTGAATGCGCCAGAACTGGCAGCGATCAAAGCCAAGTGCCCTCAGCCTGCAAGTGCGATTATTTCAACCAATCCTCAGTTCATTACCTGGTTGAAGTTGCGGTTGGAATTTGTGATTACAGGAGAGTTTCAGGCTCCTTCCGAAACAATTCCGCAGCCACTTGCTTCTTTAGCCGCCATTTCTTAATCTTCAGTGTGCGTGAAGGGTGCTAAATTGGCGTTCCAACAGTAGAATTGGCTTGCCAATACGAAGAGAGGTTCATCGCCAGTTCAACCCTCTCCACAACGCTCATGCCTCACATTGCTCGACAGTTCCCTTCTTGGCTCGGTTCGCTGCTCTTAGCAGGTGCGAGCTTCATGGCTACCACGGTAGCCACAGCGCAAATTCCACCAGCCCCACCCACGATCGATACGCCGGCTCAAGCGGGGTATGCCGACTGTCAACCTCCGATCGCGGATGAGTATCTGCTGCTCATTGTCAGTAAAACGCCTGAAAGTCAGGAGCAGGTTCGTCGTAGCCTGCCGCAGAATGCGACAGTAACGGTCTGTAACTACATCAACGATGTGGTGACGCGAGTGGGCGGCTTTACAACGGCTGAAGCGGCCAATGCCTGGGCGAAATATATGCGAGAGTCGCTTGGGCTTTCAGCTTTTGTGGCCCGTCCGTCTGAGCCTGTCGCCCAGGTGTCACCAGTCCCCAATGCTACGGCAAATCCGGCTTTAACGCCTACGACACCCACTCCTACTCCAGGGCGATCGGCAGCGCGATCGCCTGCAAGAGACACCCAAGCCTATAACCCTCAAGCGCTTAATGGCGGTTACGCTGTTTTGGTGGATTACTTCAGCAAACCAGAACTGGCAAAGCAGGTACAACAGCTTGTGGGTAAAGAGATTGGTCTGGCAGCTTACCGTCAACGTCCCTACCTGCTTGCACTTCATACCCCTGACCAGAGCGCTGCCTATTCAACGCTGCAAACACTGACTGAACGCGGCTTTTGGGCCACGATCGTGGATGGCCGTCGGGTGACATTGCTACGTCAAGCGATCGCCACACCGCAGACATCAGTGAAAAAATAGCATCTGTTCACGTTAGTTTGGTAACGGTTGAGGCTGGTAAGCATCGGCAGCACAGAGCCGTTCAATCGCCTGGTCAGCCGTGATGAGACGCTTTAAAACAACCTGACCGATCGCCTGTGTTGCTTCGTCTACCAGCGCTGGATCGGTAGGCTTCACCTCAACCATCAGCACGGCTTCTTCAACCCGATAGAGCCAAAGTTTTTCGCCTTGCTCCCACACGCAGAGGTTAATTTGATTGATCTGTGGCTTGCGCCTCCACGCGCTTTCGTTCCACAGTCCTCCAAGCTCCCACACTCTGCCAACTGTCCAGCCATCCGACAGAAAAAAGTACTTCACGAAGGTATCCCGAATTGCTGCAACGAATTGTTTACCAAACCACGAGCTGCTACCAGTCTCGAACGTCTAGCCAATCTTAGCCGCATTTGTGAGCGGAACATACCGCAACACAAGGCAAACCCATGAGAAACTACCGTACTGCAAGTGCGATCGCATACACTCGATGTCAGTCAAACTGGTAATCTGTCTAGGTGACTCGATCGGCAAGCGATTTCCGCTTCAGGCGCATCAACCACAAGATGCTACGGCAACTTATATAACCCGCATCAACTTAACCATCACCCTTTTTTGCAGCATCATGGATATTCAGGCTCTCATTCGCGAAATTCCAGACTTCCCTAAGCCAGGGATTCTTTTTAAGGACATCACGACCCTGCTGCGTGACCGCGACGGTTTGCGCTACACCATTGATGCGCTAGCAGAAAAATGCACGGACTTTGCACCAGATTTCATCATTGGTATGGAATCCCGAGGCTTCATTTTTGGTGCCCCCCTGGCGTATAAATTAGGAGCAGGCTTTATTCCCGTTCGTAAACCTGGCAAACTGCCGGCTGCTGTCCACTCAATTGAATACGAGCTAGAGTACGGCATGGACTGTCTGGAAGTGCACCAGGATGCGCTCCATCCTCCCGACTGTCGCATTTTGATTGTGGATGATTTGATTGCGACGGGCGGTACAGCAACCGCAACGGCAAAACTGGTGCAGCAATCAGGCTGTCAGTTAGTCGGATTTGCCTTTGTCATCGAGCTGAAAGATCTGAAGGGTCGCGATCGGTTGCCCAAAGCCCCGATCGTCACGCTCGTTGAGTACTAGCATAGTCTTGAGTGAGTCGTCGCTGATTGCTGGCGACAACGCTTTCGCCCAGTAAAGGAACCACGAGCACGAATCGATGACTATCTCCGATCGCAGCAGACTAGAGTCAGGTGTTGACACGCTCATCACGTTTTTTACCAGCGACACGTTTGTGTACATCGTCAAACGTGTTCTGCAAGCTCTTTTAACGCTCTTCCTGGCTTCAGCCTTAAGCTTTGTTATTATTCAGCTTGCACCCGGTGACTATCTCGATACGCTAAAAGAAAATCCGAAAATTTCGCCGGAACGGATTGAGCAACTCCGGAGACAGTTTGGGTTGGATAAATCGTGGTTTGAGCAATATTTTCTTTGGATGTGGCAAATTATAAAGCCCGTTCCTTTTAGCAAAAGCCTGAGTTGGCTAATGGTTCCTCAAGGAAATTTTGGCAACAGTTTTGTTTATAATCGCTCCGTTGCATCACTACTTTGGGAACGTGTTCCGGCAACGTTATTGCTGGCGATCTCTTCTCTAGTAGTGACTTGGGCGATTGCCATTCCGCTCGGCATTGTTGGGGCGGTCAATCAAAACCGCTGGAGCGATCGTCTTTTACAAGTGATCAGCTATGCAGGACAAGGTTTTCCTAGCTTCATCACGGCACTACTCTTGCTGATCCTGGCCCAAAATACCTCGCCGCTTTTTCCCGTTGGCGATATGACCAGTATTGACCATGATGAACTCGTCCCTCTGGGAAAAATCATTGATATTGCCTGGCACATGATTCTGCCAACGATCGCCCTTAGTATTACCAGCTTTGCGGGACTGCAACGCATTACTCGCGGCGAACTTCTGGATGTGTTGCGGCAAGATTACATTCAAACTGCCCGTGCCAAAGGTCTCCCCGAAAATAAGGTCATTTACGTTCACGCCTTGCGCAATGCGGTCAACCCGTTGATTACGCTCCTTGGATTTGAGTTTGCGAGTTTGCTCAGTGGTGCCTTCATTGCCGAATTTTTCTTCAACTGGCCTGGTCTCGGTCGGTTGATTCTTCAAGCTGTACAGGCTCAGGATTTATACCTCGTGATGGCAAGTCTGATGATGGGTGCTGTCATGCTGATTGTGGGTAATTTACTAGCAGATTTACTCCTAAAAGTGGTTGATCCGCGCATTAAATTGGAAGAAGCAAATTAGGTAACGTTCTTGATTTTGGGTTCTTTAATTTTTTAGTTTTACGGGTCAGTTTCCATTGAAAGGCTTAGTCCTTAGCAAAAGAAGTCCTTAGCAAAAGATCAGTTCTCCTTTTAAGCTAGTCTTTTGCTCAAGCTCTTTCGGTAAAAAGCAAGTTTTATTTACCAACGAATCAAGCAAAACTTAATTTACTATGCTTTCTCAAGCCTATTACCTGATTCGCTCAAGGGCTGATGGCAGTTATCTGGTTGCCTATCCTCATAAAGGCGAAACCGCAAGCGAAGAACAACGCTCAAAGGCAAGCTTTTTGCTTCTGTTTCGTGAACATTTTGATGCGTTAAGTTACCTGAATACGCATGCGTCGGGTGTTGCCGATCGCTTCTCTGTAGAATCAATTCCTGGCACGCAAATTGATAGTTTACTAAAGCGTTGGGGTTTTACAGGCATTGGCGTGGTGCAAGATCCACTGATTCCAAACATTGAGTTTTTGACGAAATAGGCAGATGAACGCGCTTAAACTTGTGGCACAAACTCAGATATCGTGAGCCAACCTAAATTGATCGAGCAAAACGATCAAGCAAAACGGTCTTTACAATGTAATGCCGGGAAACAGGTTATTTAGAAACGCCCTTTAATGTTACCGATGCCATCTTCAATGCTCCAAGCGGAAAAGTTTGGAAAACATCCGTTTGCTCTCGTCCGCCAAACCATGCTGCTACCGTGATCTTCAGCAGTTGGACTCAACCCTAAGAGAGAGGAAATCGAACGACAACAGCAGTAGAAATCCATCAAGATGTAGATGTGACTTGCAGTACAAATCTGGGTATATGGAGGAGTCTGAGTTGCCTTGAGCAATCAGTCTTTCAACACTAACTGCTATAGCTTGGAGGAACCTGCTATGAAAGATGTTTTAACTGTTTTGCGACCCCTTCGCCACCTTGTAATGCTTTGTCTCTGTGCTGTTTTGCTGTTTTCTTACGTCACCCCTGCCTTTGCAGCACCCATGAGAAATGAGCCTAACGCCGCCGCAAACAAGGCCGCTAAAGAGTATGAGCAAGAGTCTCGTGACGCGATCGCTACTGACCATCCCCCAACCCTAAGCGAAACGCAACGGAAGACCCAGGGCGGTGGCCTGAATGAAGTTCAAGGCAAAGCTGGTATTGATGAAATGAGCCGACCTTCTAATGCGGGCGGTACACCTTCGGTAGAGAAAGATGTCAAAAACGTACTTGAGAAGGTTCAAGACAAGCTTGGCGGCTAGTCTGTTCCGCATCAACTGCCTGCTCTGAACCAACGGCTATTTTGAACCACTGTTTGTTCTAAACCAATCGTGTTCTGAGCAGAGGAGGTTCACCTTTAGACATGAAAGTGGGATCCACCTCTAACCCAGAAAGCAGCGAGTAGATACTCGCTGCTTTCTGGGTTTCTTTAGGGGACTTTGAGTAAAGGGCTACGGTTGGGTTGAAAACAAGAGACCCGAAGGTACTTTAATAACCTTGCTATCACCGCTACAACCGAGCGAACATCGACAAATTTAGCTATAACGCCGCTTCCGCCGAGCGACAATCGCTTTCCGCTTTTTCTTCTCGATCGGTGTTTCAAAGTGTCGATGGGAGCGTAAGTCCGCTAGAATTCCAGCTTTCGAAACCTGGCGTTTGAATCGCCGCAAAGCAGAATCAATGCCTTCGTTTTCACCAAGAACTACCTGAGTCATTCCGTTTCATCTCTCCAGAAAATAATTGTGTGAACGAACTGCCGAACCGACGATGAGCGATCACATCGCTCCCAGACAAACCTATTTAAGCGTTGGCTGTCTTCCTGGTTACAGATCGAGTCAAGCCTTTGGAGGTGGCATCCCTAAAACATTCATAGCGCATCTGACAACAGGCTACTCAATCCAGTTTACCGACAGATCAATTCAAAAGGTACGTTAGCATAAAAAACTGCTCTCGTCTCCCTGGATCTTACTGATAAGCAATTTGGTTAATAAACGAGAGGTCAATTGTACTAAAGTTGGTGCTTAGCGCTAGATTCAGCGTTTCCATAGCCTCTACTAACCACTGCACGCCATCGCGGCGACAAAACTCATAGTGGTTAAACAGAATCGAAAACCGCTTTTCGAGATAGGGCTTCACCTTACGGCAAATGAGCACAATTTTGAGCAAGAGCCCTGTTGTTAAGGTCGAACCAATATTAGAGATTAGATCCACAAAGACAAAGTGATTGGGTCGTTGTGGACTTTCAACAACCAAGAAGTTCAGCAATTGGCTGCACGTTCTAACCAAGAGAAAATCATTCAGCTTTTGGTCATCACTTTCTGGCAGCGTGCTCTTGAGTTGGCTGTAAAGCTGATTGTTAAACTGCCGCCTACCATACTCTGGGTCAACGGAAGCCGTGATGTATTGATAAAGATCATCCTTAAAGGATTGAAAGGTTGGCGTCTGGTTGGTGTGCGTCAGAAACCGTTGCGCTGAGTCTCGATAGGTTCCATCACTTTGCGATTTACCCGCAAACTGCTTCAGCGCGGAGCATAACTCTCGATCGCTCAACAGGGTCGGATTTTTTACTGGTTGAAGAATGCGACTACCTGCGTGGCCCAATCCCTCGTGGCCAAGCTGCGATCGTCGTACCTGGTAAGTCACATATTGGGACAAATCTACTTCGTACTGGCGCTGCGCCTTAGCCTGGAGTTGCCGAATGGTCTGTTGGTGTTCGTACGTACTGCCATCTGTCAGCAGGCAGTGTTCGTAAAGGTAGGGATACCGACGAATTAACGCACCGATCGGCTCATGTGCTGGTGGCGTGCTCGCATCGCCCGTTTGATCCATTACTTGAGACAACCGACGGAGCGTTACGTATTGCTCACTGTCTACAAACCCCTTCACCAACTCTCTTAATCGCCTAACCGAACGGGAGCGCGAATATTCAGTGATCGGTCGAGCAGGGGTTGTCTCAAAAATCGAAATCAGTTCTGGAATTGCGGCCTGAAGCTGAGGGCGTGTTTGCCAACGGTTAATCAGAATGTGGCAGCAACGGTTGAGGACAAACCGAAATTCCTGGTCGGCTGTTTTAGAAGTTGCAATTTTGTTAATCGCTGCCGCAATCTCAGCATCAGGATAACCAACTCCATCCACAAACAGGGCGCGAAAACGCTCAATGAGCTGGTTTGGCAGCTCAGATTGAACAAGTCGGAGCAAGTGGTCGTATAGCTGCTGCTCCTCTTGATCAATCTGGCGATTAAAGTTAGGTGTCCAGGTACTCACGGCGGCTAGATTTCCATGCCCAAGGATGAAGATAACATTGCCTTGCCTCGTGCGCTTAAGGGTTGACTAAGGCACAAGGCTCTAATCATAGACGAAAGAAAAATGCTATTGTTGCAGGCCTGAATAATACATCTAACAAGCGCATTTGGGTAGAGTTCTAGACTCTATTTTCACCAATCGTACCCGTAAGATAGCATTAAAGACTGTGACTTAGGTCACCAATCTTTATCTTAACGTATAATCATCCAGCTAAATTTAAATCACAAATGCATCTTTTCTAGCGTCTCTATCGCCTCAGGGAAAGTACTTAGGCGATAACATCAATTCCAGCCTGAAGAGAAGTGCACTTAAATGTCTCAGTGTTTATACTGAAGTGGTAGGTACGGTTTGAATAGGGGTAAGAAGCGTTGGGCTTGTAACGTTCATCCGTTCATAACTGCAAGCTGGAGCGGCTTCGTGAGCCTTCAGTTTGTGATCTTTAAGAAGGAGGGGGTGACTGGTTGTCAACCTGGCTCAAGCGGCGCAGATTCAGCACGTCACTTAGCTTTCTTATTTGACTAAAGGTTCGCTCTAGCTGTTCATGGTCACGGATATCAATTCCTAGGTCGATTACAGCCGTCTGGGCTGGGAAGGTCTTGACCTGAGCATTGCGAATATTGATGTTGTTATCGGTCAGGCGAGACAGAATGTCTTTGAGTACGCCAACTCGATCAATCACTTGAATTTGGATATCAACGGGATAGGTCTGAGGGCGACCGAGATCCTGGTCTGTCGTATTCCAACTGACAGGCACCAGACGATCGCCGGGGATTGACTCAACATTGGGGCAGCCCTGCCGATGGATTGAAATGCCTCGACTGCTGCGAGTAACGACACCAATAATGGCTTCACCGGGGACGGGGGTACAGCAGCCTGCAATGTGGTGAAGCAAGCCCTCAACACCGATAATGGGAGCCTTGCTAGATGGCTGTAAGGGCAAGAGTTTCGGTCCCGTGGGCAGCAGGGGTAACTCTTGCGAGGAGACACTGAGACTGTCAAGGCTATCGGAAAGCTTGGCGAGGGGTTGCTGTGCCTTGACCGCTTCCCGTAAGCGATTGAGTGTGAGGTTAAGGGTCACTTCGCCGTAACCAAGAGCCGCCAGCAAATCTTCAACGCTGTGGTAATTACATCGCTCTGCCGTTGCCTGCATGGGCTCAGACTTCAGCAACGCCTCAAAGCCATTTTTACCCAGTTCGCGCTCCAGCATCTCTCGACCGCGAGCAACATTTTCTTCTCGGTTCGATCGCTTATACCACTGACGAATCCGATTACGGGCACCCGGTGTTACGACAAAGTTCAGCCAGTCGAGACTTGGGCGAGAGTTCTTTTGCGTAATGATTTCGACAATATCGCCATTTTTGAGTGGGGTATCGAGCGTTGCCATGCGCTCATTAATGCGTACCCCAGCACAATGGTTGCCGATCTCCGTGTGAATGCGATAGGCAAAGTCAATGGGGGTTGCACCTCGACTGAGCGACACCACATCGCCTTGAGGTGTAAAGACGTAGACATCGCCGTCAAACAGATCATCCTTAATGTTCTCAAGATACTCCTGAGCATCTTTCAGGTCACTCTGCCAGTCGAGTAGCTGCCGCAGCCAGGTAAATTTTTCGTCGGTTGTGGTGAGCTGTGATGTGTTGGAACCGCCTGTTTCTTTGTATTTCCAGTGGGCTGCAATCCCATACTCCGCGATATGATGCATTTCCAGAGTTCGGATCTGGATTTCCAATGGCCTCCCGGTATTACCAATGACAACCGTGTGAAGCGATTGGTAGCGGTTTGGTTTGGGGAGACCAATGTAATCTTTGAAGCGCCCGGGAATGGGACGAAACATATCGTGCACCACTGCCAGCGCACGATAGCATTCGTCATTAGAGCTAACTATCAGTCGAACGGCTGCAACATCGTAGATTTCGTTATAGTCTTTTTGCTGCCGCTTCATCTTCTGGTAAATCCCATAGAGATGCTTGGGGCGACCACTGATGTCTGCGTAAGAAATATTCGCCTGATTCAGCCTTAGCTTGAGACTGTCAACAATTTGAGCTAAGCCTGTTTCGCGATCAATCCGTTTTTCCGCAACAAGCTCTTGAATTTGGCGGTAGGATTCAGGCTCCAGATATTTGAAGGTGAGGTCTTCTAATTCCCACTTAAAGCGACCGATCCCTAAGCGATTCGCAAGAGGGGCAAAGATTTCCCGGGTTTCTAGGGCGATTTGGCGGCGCTTTGCATCGGGTAGATGTTCTAGCGTCCGCATGTTGTGTAAGCGGTCTGCCAGCTTGACGACAATCACACGGATGTCTTGCGCCATTGCCAGAAACATGCGGCGGAAGTTTTCTGCCTGCCGTTCTGTTTTACTGGAAAAGTTGAACTTTGACAGCTTTGTGACGCCTTCAACGAGAAGCTGAACTTCTTCGCCAAACAGTGCTCCAAGCTCTTCTGCTGTGACATTGGTGTCTTCAACGACATCATGCAAAAAGCCAGCCGCAATCATCGCGGGACCACCGCCCAAGTCGCGTAACAGCCCTGCGACCGCAACAGGATGCATGATGTAAGGCTCGCCCGAAGCGCGATATTGTCCTTTGTGCAGTTCGTAGGCAAACTCAAACGCATGACAAATGAGATCATCAGCCTCTGGTTTAGCCGCTTCGGGTTTAGCCGTTTCGGTAAAGGTTCGACGCGCGTTCAGGCATTCCTGCAACCAGGCAGGAAGCTCAAAATCTATGGAAGATGCGGGAGCCGTTAGGTGCATGCTGTCAAGCTTAGGGATCGGGAGGCTCGAAAGATTGTGTATTGGCTGATTCTACTGCACAGGGTGTTGTCTGATACGAGACGTTGGCTTCGATGTGACCGTTCCAAATCTGATTGACCAACCAATCGTCTTCCGTCAAGGGAATGAGCCATGAAATCACCCTGGAGCAAATCGATGCCGTTGCGAATATTAAGTTGTTACGATCTAGATTCTTCGCCTTGACGAGGATTCTAGAACCTGATTGCATTTTTAATTTGAGGTTCTTAACCTCTATTAATGTCTATCTTAGCAAGAAGGACAAAATTCTTTACAGTAACTTAGGAATGCCGTGGTGAGAGATGAAAAAGCATTGCCGCTAGTGTATCAGCAGCAGTACGGGGAGTTTCAACAACGCCTAGCGGAAATGAGCCGATCGATCGATCCGTTTGATCAGAATGCCCCGACGCTACAGTCTGAGATCACGAAGGTACAGAACTTTTTTCGCGAGCACATACTCACTCTACCGATGGCTGAACTGACTCCCAGCTTGCAGCATTGGGTGCAGTCCTACCAGGTGGAATGCGACAAGCAACTTCGACTGCTGGGGGTTGATGCGATGCGGCTTCAGGCGGCTCGTCAAACTGCCACGATTGAGCAGCGGTTGCAGCAGGTGCGCGATCGTCTCGACACACTGCAACGGTATTGTACGGCGGTGCTTGAGAAGCGTGAAGCATGAGGAAGGGCAGCGACGGGAAGGAATGCAGCAGCAGCGGGCGGTGAGCGTTGCCTTCTCAAGCTTGTTTTGCTTTCGACTTGCTGCTTTCTTCGTTCAAAAGCCGAAATGCTGACGCTTGCTTGGTTAAATAAGAGGAGGAACTGATTCGGAGAGTGTGTTTGTGCAGTGCCCGAAGGATAAACAGGTAGCTTTAGTGGATAGTCAGTTGATGAGGCAGCTATCGGCTCATCATTGTCCAGAGTGTCAAGGGGACTGGATTCCAGGTGCCGCATACGAGGCTTGGCACCAGCAACAACCTCCTTCCAAACCTTTGTCTACGCTGATTGATCGTGCTTTAGAGATGGAATGTGAGCGATCGCCCTTTGATACGAGAGCAGCATTATGCCCTGAATGTAATGCCTATCTAGTAAGAGCAAAAGTGAGCGTGAAAACGCCGTTCTATGTAGAGCGCTGCTCAAACTGCAAGGGGATTTGGTGCGATCGTGGTGAGTGGAACACGTTGCAAACATTGGGATTGCACACCGTTATCGACCAGATGTTTTCTAATGATTGGCAGACTCGTACACGGGAACGTGAGCAATTCGCGCACGAGCGACGCGCCACGATCGACAAACTTGGAGCCGATGTAGCTGCGCAGGTTTTTGAATTGGCAGAGATCTTAGAGAAACATCCCAACGGTGACTTTGGTGTGGCTTACCTGATGCGACGGTTTGATCAATAGAGGGGAATTTTCTGCGTTGGAAAAATGGGTTTCATTGCGAACCCCAACAACTGCCCAACAACTGCCCAACAACTGATAGAGTTGCTGAACGCTGAACGATCGTTGCTAGTAGCTGGCTCATGACAAACGCGCTGTTTCAGGTTGAACATTTGCAGGTAGCGTATCCTCAGCAAGGGGGTAAGGCGATCGCATGGGCCGTGGACGATGTTTCGTTTGACCTTAACCCTGGCGAAAAACTGGGTCTGGTTGGAGAATCAGGCTGCGGCAAGAGTACGTTGGGACGAGCCGTCATGCGACTTTTACCGGAAGGTACGCGCACGGCGGGGCAGGTTCTGTTTGATGGCCAATCAGTCTTTGATCTATCAGAAACGGCAGTACGGCGGTTTCGTGGCGAAGCGATCGCGCTCATTTTTCAAGACCCGATGACACGGCTCGATCCATTGATGACGATCGGGGATCACTGCGTAGAGACACTGCGATCGCATCAGCCTAAGCTGTCTCGACGACAAGCAAAGGCCAAGGCGATCGCTACTCTGGAAGCGGTCAATATTCCTGCTAGCCGCTGGTCGCAGTATCCCCATGAGTTTAGTGGTGGCATGCGGCAGCGAGTAGCGATCGCGCTCGCTTTGTTGCTCGATCCTAAACTGATTGTGGCGGATGAACCAACGACCAGTTTGGATGTCACGGTTGCCGCGCAAATTTTGCGTGAATTGACTCGGCTCTGTGCCGAACGCCAGATGGCGCTGCTGCTGATTTCTCACGATCTGGCGATGATTAGCGAGTATTGCGATCGCATTGCCGTGATGTATGGCGGCAAGATTGTTGAAACGGGCGAGACTCAGCGTGTTTTACAGCACCCTCAGCATGAATACACGCGATCGCTCCTCCAGGCCGCACTGCATCTGCAAGCCGTCGATCAGGAGACAGGAAAGGAGCCAGAGGAGAGTGCACCTCAAACCCCAGAAGCGGAACCTGTCCAAACATTAGAAACACCTCTACTCCATCTCGATAATCTCAAGCAGCACTACACGCTGGAACAATCGTTTGTTGCGCGCTTGTTTTCGCAGACGGATCAGACGATTAAAGCGGTTGATGGCATTACGTTAGATCTTTATCCTGGCGAAACATTGGGGTTGGTCGGAGAATCGGGGTGTGGCAAAAGTACGTTGTCACGGACGATTTTGCAACTCATTCGCCCAACCGCCGGTAAGGTAGAGTTTTTGGGGCAAAACTTAGTGGGGTTGCCTCGGCAGGCTATCCGGCAGCAACGTCGACAGATGCAGATGGTGTTTCAAGACCCCCACGCGTGCTTGAATCCGATGATGACGATCGGCGAAAGTATTGCTGATCCACTGCGCATTCACCGCTTAGCGACTCCCCAGGTTGCCAAAAAACAGGTACTGGAAATGCTGGAGCGGGTGGGCTTAAGTCCGGCGGAGTCGTTTTACGATCGCTACCCATCGCAGCTTTCTGGCGGGCAGCAACAGCGAGTCGCGATCGCCCGTGCGCTCATTACGCACCCCCAACTCCTTATCTGCGATGAGCCCGTCAGCATGCTGGATGCTAGCGTGCAGACGCAGGTTCTGGCACTTATGCGAGACTTAAAGCACGAATTTAACCTGACTTATTTGTTCATCACCCATGACCTTTGGGTGGCACGGTTCTTCTGCGATCGCATTGCGGTCATGAATGCGGGCAAGATTGTTGAGCTAGGTTCAACTCAGGATATTTTTACGCATCCCCAGCACCCTTACACGCAAGCGCTTCTTCAGGCAGCGCCGCTCCTTGCAAAGCAGTAGAAGAGAGTTTTGAGTTTTGAGTTTTGAGTTTTGAGTTGAGCCGTCAGTGGTCAGCGGTCAGCTTTGAATCTTTAGCCTTCATCCTTTATCTTTCTGTTTCTTGCCTTCTGCCCTCTACCCTCTGCCTTCTGCCATAAATGCTTGTCTCAAGCGGATGATCCTTCGTTTTTCCAGATCCGAATTGTGCCATCCCAACTGCTGCTGGCGAGAGTCTGTCCATCGCTGGAAAGGGCGATCGCAGAAACGCCTGAGAACTGTGCGGCCAGGGTTACGATCGCCTTGCCTGTGCGCGGTTGCCAAAGTTTGAGGGTATCACTACCTGTAACCAACAGTTTGCCATCGGCACTGATGCTTAGGGCTGTAACACGACCCGATTCGGGTTGAAGCGTGCGCTTTTCACGCTGAGTGCGCATACTCCAAAGCTTGACGGTGCCATCCCAACTACCACTGGCCAGGGTTTTGCCATCCGGTTCAAAAGCCAGCGCGGTAACCGTTTGGGTATGCCCTTTGAGCCAATGACGATCGCGCCCACTCACTAAATGCTGCTGTTGCAAGTTCCAAAGGGCGATCGTCGCATCGTTGCTGCCGCTGGCGAGCCAAAGTCCGTCCTGGCTAAAGGCCAACGTTTCGATGCGCCCCGCCTGCCCAGAGAGACTGGCAAGTTCCCGATTTGTAGTCAAGTCCCACAGCTTAATAGGGTCGTAGAGGCTACCGCTGGCAAGGGTCTGTCCATCTGAGCTTAAGGCAAGGCTAAGCACGGTATCCGTATGCACGGCGATCGTGCCAATTCTTTGGCCCGTGTGGACATCCCAGAGACGAATGGTTTTGTCTGCACTACCGCTCACGAGTAGGTGCCCGTCACGGCTAGTTGTGAGACAAGAAACGATGTCTAAATGTCCGGTTAGCGTACGAATAGCTTGCCCGGTTTGCATATCCCAGAGCTTAATCGTTGTGCCGCTACTGCTAGCCAATACAGTTTCCGTCGCATGCAGAGCGTTTCCATTAGGGTTGATCAGGCAAATCGCATACACCTTCCCCGCACTCTGTAACTGATGGACGCATTGCCAGGATGGTGATGCTTTAGCGGCTTTGCGGCGCACTGGCGTTTTGTTGGTGGCTCCCTTAGGCGTGGGCGGAGGGGATGCAATGGCCTGAGCAATGGCCTGAACTGCGGCAGATGCGGCAGAGCGAAGGGTCGCTGGTGCTGGAGCCGATGGCGCTGGTGTGGCAAGCGGTAGAGCCTGGACAGGTGGCGCTATTGCGAACGATCGCTCGTGCGTTTCATGCAGCAGTGTGTCTGGTAACGTTCCCTCCAGATCGTGCAGGACTTTGACAGCAGACTGATAGCGTTGATTGACGCCAGGTTCCAAAAGACGATCGAGGATCTGCCCCAACGTCTCACTGATGGGGACTGCCAGATATTTACGCCAAATCCAGGTGTTATTGCTGCTATCAAAGAGATCGAAGGGCGATCGATGCGTCAACAAGTGAATACACGTTACCCCTAGACTAAACAAATCGCTGGCAAACACAGCTTTGCCTCGGCTTTGTTCTGGCGCGAGATATTCGGGGCTGCCGATCGTCGTTCCCGTTTTCATTAACGCGGCACCTGAGGCGGCTTTCGCTGCACCAAAGTCAACCAGCGCCAGTGCTCCTGTCTGTGCGTCAGATTTGTACTCTTGCTGCGGTCGCTCGTTTAGCAAGCGATTTGCGGTTGCAACCAGAGCTTGCCGTTGCACAAACGACAAATCATCATAGTAAGCAAACTGTGTTGCTAGTTGCTGCCACTGTGTGTATGTGGCGATCGACAAATTTCTAGGAGGGTGTGCCAGAAAATCAGAAAGGCGATCGCTAAAGCGGCGGTCACTCAAAAAATTTTTGTAGCCTTGTGCTGCCTCCAGCGAAAGGAGATGCAACCAATCAGCCCAGTTAGCTTGAGCCGATGCAGGCTTGCTGCTACTTTCGGCCATGCAGATGATGTTGGCGGGCTTGATATCTCGATGAATAACTCCGTGAGCATGGATAAACGCCAGCACAGGTAACAGACCCACCAGCACTGCCCGCACCGACTTTTCGGTAAACGCGCCGTGTTCATGCAGCAGTTCTGCCAAGTTCTTGCCATTCACAAACTCTTGCACTAAATACTGCTGCTGTTCCTGGCGAAAGTATGCAAGCAGTGCTGGAATTTGTGGGTGATTACCCAATTCTTCCAACCGCATTGCTTCCCGCTCAAACAGTTGGGCGGCTTTCTTTAAGTGCTGTGCATCCTGATTGGTCGGCAGAAATTGCTTGATGACACAGTGCGGTTTCGATGGTTTGTCTTCATCGATCGCCAAAAAAGTTCTGCCAAAACCACCCTGGCCGATCGGCTTGAGTGGTCGATAGCGCTCCTTGAGTAGCAGCCTGGAAGCACAATAACGGCAAAGCTCTGCGCTGTCACGATTTTGTGGCTTCCGGCAATCGGGATTGAGGCAGTAGCTCATAGCAAAGGAGCAACCAGCAACACTAGATGATTATGATAAGCGGTTCCTGGAGTTTGCCTGCTTTTAGCGTCTGTCTTAAACGGTTGCTTGCTCCATGCCAGTTGCCAGCAGCTTCATAGAAAGGTCTGATGCTGACGCACGTTGCCGAAGCAAGTGGGTTTGAACTCACCAAGGTCAGGGATCTCACCTTGAAGGTTGTAGCATATTTGGGGTTCCTGTCGTTTGATCAGGAGAACTTCGTTTCTACAACCACATGCAGCTGTTTGCAGAGCAATGAAGCATACTATCTCAGTCCGATAGCTGCTCTCAGCCCTAGAGCGGAAGTGAGAGCCTTTCTCACTTCTGCCTCCTGCCTTCTGCCTCCTGCCTTCTGAATAGCCCCACTCGCCTTATTTTTGCCGCCGCATCACGTGGGAGTGTAGAGCGCGATCGCTCATCGTTACACCGTTAGAATTTACCCAATGTTTGCCGATTGATCTCTAAAATTGGACAGAATATGCCCGCTTGAACGGGGGACAGGTGCCGTTTAACTACGTCTTGCATCACCTCGTAGGTAGCATCACAGCTTTTCTGGGCACTAAAGGCTTTCATAATGGTTTGGAACCAGAGCAGAAAGCGTTTCTGCAATGTTTCAGGATCGTTCATCAGCATCGCAGTCGCAGAATAGCGCAGTACACGTACCGTATCCCGCCGCCATTTCGCGCTGATATCTTCGTTACCATGCTGGAAGAAGTTAGGGTCACGCAAACGCAGCTTTTCCTCAACCTGCTTTACGATTGCCGATTCCGTTAGCTGGAGGGTTTGATAGATTTGCAACCGAAGGTTAAATAATTGGACGTAGTCACTTAGAAATTGCAGCTCATCATCGGTAGCATAGCGCCCATCCGTGTTCAGACTTAATTTCTCCAACTGGCTCAACATCTGCAAAACCTCTAACCGGATTTAACTGACCTCAGCGTACCCAGAGCGTCATGCTTTATAACTCTTAATCAAAGAGCAAGCAAGAATTCCGTTGCTTTACTGAATCTGGTTGATAAAACCCGGAAAACTTCACGAAAGCAACACAATTTTGTATGTATGAACGCTGAGCTTAAAGACTCCCTAGAGGAAAATGAACCTTCCTGATTCGTTAACAACAGCGCAGAAAGAAATGGGCAGACCATTCGCTAGGGAACTTTCAAATGCTGGACGCGATCGCCCAGACGCTGGCAGAACAGGCCGCTAAGCCTGCGGTACCTGTTACAGTAACCTCGCCAACAGCCGCACTTATCGCTCCACAACAAACCGTTGTTCCCACGCCTAAACCGACGATTAGTGCTCCTGAATCGCTTACACCTTCGTTTCTGCCACAGTCCACACGCGATGCCAGCCCTCCTCCAACAACAGCGAAGCCGTCTTCCGCAGCCACGTCTAACGACCCAGATCGGAAGCCGTTAACAGTAAATCAGCCTGATGAAAAGGCTCAACCGTCGTTGACCACCAGGAACCAGGCAGCTAACGCAATATCGCAGTTAACTGAGCCAAACACTACTGAGCAAGCGACTGCGAAGCAACGGTTGGTGCTTGACCAACGGCTGGCAGAGCTTGTGGCAAAGGAGAAACTGCTGAAAGAGGCAAAGCTGCGCGCTAATCTTGAAGCGGATGCGATCGCCAGTGCCCAAGCGGGTCAATTCTCTCACGCACGTCGCCTGGCTCAAGATCCAATGCTGCCCCCTGATCGACAGGCTGCTTTGCTGGCTGAAATTAATGCGATCGCAAACGTGAAACCCCCTACCAGGGCAGCTTCATCACTTAAACGAGTGGTACCCAAGCCGTTACCACCAGTGGCTAAAGCCTGGACACCCTCGGTTGCTGGTCGTTCGGTCCCTTCCGTGTCGCCTTATACGCCACCTCAGGAAGGTTCTGCTTATAGCTATGTGTCACCACCAGCCCAGGAATATGTCAGTTATTCTTTTAATGGCTTTGGGCGGACGATCGGAGGCTTTGGCGTTGTTGTAGACAGCAATACAACGGAAGCAACTGGGCAAAGCTGGATGTCAGCCTATGCTCAAGACAACCCGTTCGATGCTGAATTGTGGAATGGGCTGAGTCTTATCTTCCCCTTATCTGTGCCTGCGCCGATCACCTCTCCTTTTGGCTGGCGAGTACATCCGATCAGAGGCGATCGTCGCCTTCATAGCGGCACGGATCTGGGTGCGCCGATGGGAACGCCTGTGCTAGCGGCTGCTTCGGGTAAAGTTGCCCTTTCTGATTGGCTGGGTGGCTATGGGCTCGCCATCATTCTGTCCCATCATGACAATACGCAAGAAACGCTGTACGGGCACCTTTCACAAGTTTTTGTCAAACCGGGTCAATGGGTTGAAAAAGGCACCATCATTGGACGCGTGGGCAGTACTGGCTTATCGACAGGTCCCCATTTACATTTTGAATTACGGCAGAAGACCGCCAACGGTTGGCAGGCGATCGACCCAGGTGCTCAGTTGAAATATGCTCTGGCGCGTCTGATCAAAGCAAGGCAGTCAGCGGGTTAAGGCTGCCCCTAAAAAAATACGCCTGCATCATTGACGCAGACGTATGGGTTAAGTGTAAGCAATGATTTGAAAGAGACCAGACTTAGTTGTTCAACAGAACCGCTTCTTTCTCTTTCACAACCAGCGGCGTTTCAACGAGTTTCTCGGTGGGCAACCCTTCGATCGGGCATTCCTTCACACCAACCGTAGGACGGGTGATGGATTCGGAAATTTCCTTTGCCTTAGCCGGATCGTTGATCCAGGTGCGGTAGAACTCGTAGGGGCATTCCTGCACGCCTTCGGCACCTTCACCGGAGTTGATTTTGCCGGTGTAGCCGCGATGGAGCAGCTTGAACAGATGGTTTTGGGATTGAGAGTTCTTGCGGAAGTCGCGGATGGCAAACTTAGAGAGCGCGGCATACTGCACGCCCATATCTTCTTCGCCACATTCGCCTAATGTCCGACCATCAAAGCTGACGATCGCTGAATGCCCGAAGTAGCTGTACACGCCATCAAAGCCAGCGGCATTCGCGACCGCGACATAGACGTTATTCATCCACGCCATTGCTTTCGACACCATGACCTGCTGCTCTTTCGCAGGGTACATATAGCCCTGGCAGCGCACGATCAGTTCAGCACCGCGCATGGCACAATCGCGCCAAATTTCGGGATAGTTGCCGTCATCGCAAATGATCAGGCTGATTTTTAAACCTTTGGGACCGTCAGAAACATAGGTGCAGTTACCGGGATACCAGCCTTCGATCGGCGTCCAGGGCATGATCTTGCGATACTTTTGCACAATCTCGCCTTGATCGTTCATCAAGATTAAGGTGTTGTAGGGCACCTTGTTGGGATGGTCTTCATGGCGTTCGCCTGTCAATGAAAAGACACCCCAGGTTTTGTTGCGAATGCACGCTTCGGCAAAAATATCGGTTTCAGGGCCGGGAATGGAGGATGCCGTTTCCATCATTTCTTTGGCATCGTACATAATGCCGTGGGTGGAATATTCTGGAAAAATCACCAGATCCATCCCTGGCAAACCCACTTTCATCCCATCGATCATCGAAGCAATTTTTTTGCAATTTTCGATGACTTCTTCTTTGGTGTGGAGGCGCGGCATTTTGTAGTTGACAACCGCTACGCCCACAGCGTCGTCGCTGGACGAAATATCACCGTGATAAGACATTCAAGCCTCCTAAATAATCTTGATTCGATGAAAAACCTTTGCGTCTAAGGCAGATCAAAATCTGGGCAGATTGAAGTAATGCCAGTGGGCTTTAGTCTATCGACTTCAATAGACCAAACTTGTAACGGTGGCTACATTTTTTGGGTCTCAGGCTGTACCGCAGCAGCATGAACCACTAGTGGCTAATCATCCAGGGTCGCCCGCCATTGTGCGATCGCGCTTTGGGACGCTCTGGCTCGCGATCGTTAGATCGTTGCACAAGCTGGGGTTCTGGATTTGCCTTCTTTAAGCGTAAGGAACCAGATAAAAGTGCGGGCGCAGCAAACAAACGCTTCGTTGGCCCTTCGCACGTGGGGCAGCTAGCCGGATCGTTGCATTCTGCAATCGATCGCCACTGGTCAAACACACCGCAGGTATCGCATTTGAATTCGTAAAGAGGCATCTTCGTTAGTAGTTGTTGGTTACTAGTTGTTAGTTGTTAGTTTGTTAGAAGAATTGAGGCTAGAAATAGTACTTCCAGCGCAACAAGGTTTTCAAAGCCAACTCTAAAAACCAACAACCAACAACTAACAACTTCTTTACACAGGCAGGATTGGCTTGTCAAAGATGGCGGTGGGAATTGCCAGCGTACAGCACGCATTGGGAATATCAACGATGCCGCTGACTCTACCTTCGACTGGGGCGCAACTCAGCAAGAGGTATGCCTGTTCTCCGGTGTAGCCGAATTTTTTGAGGTATTCGATCGCGTTCAGGCACGCTCGTCGATAGGCAATATGGACATCCATGTAGTACTGCTTGCCTGTAAATTCATCGACCGAAATCCCTTCAAACACGAGATATTCTTCAAAGCGTGGCTCTACAGGACCGGGTTTGAAGATGGGGTTGACCATGCCGTATTTCTCGACACCGCCTTTGATGATGTCTACGTGGATGTCGATGTAGCCGGACATCTCGATCGCGCCGCAGAACGAAATTTCACCATCCCCTTGGGAGAAGTGAATGTCGCCCATCGACAGCTTTGCACCTTCCACATAGACGGGGAAGTAAATGCGGGTGCCTTTAGACAGGTTTTTGATGTCGCAGTTGCCGCCATGCTCACGGGGAGGAACGGTGCGAGCGCCTTCTGCTGCCACGCGATCGAATTCTGTTTTGGGCAATTGTCCAAGAATCGCGTTGGTTGGGTTGGGTAACGCTGCCAGCACAGGTTTGTCACCCGAAAGTCCTGCACCATAGGTCCGTAAATCAGGAGCGGTGTCTACCAATTCTTTTTCGCGCTTGTTCCACTTTGCCAGCAGTTCGTGGGAGGGCGCGCAACCAATCAAGCCAGGGTGGATAATGCCCGCAAACTTGACGCCGGGAATGTGTCTGGACGTCGCGTAAATGCCCTGAAAATCCCAAATAGCTTTCGCTGGATCAGGGTAATGATCGGTTAAGAAGCCGCCGCCGTTCTTTTTATCGAAAATACCTGTAAAGCCCCACTCGTCGCCCTGAAGCGCACCAATGTCAACCAGGTCAACGACTAGAATATCGCCAGGTTCTGCACCATTGACGTGGATAGGACCGCTGAGAACGTGAACAACGGTCAAGTCAACATCGCGGATATCATCTGGGCTGTCGTCATTTTTAATTTGTCCGTCTGTCCAGTCTTTGCACTCAATCCGAAAGACATCACCAGGATTGACAGAAACAACGGCTGGAATGTCGGGGTGCCAGCGATTATGACCAGGCAACTCTTGTTGATCCATTGGCTTGGTCAAATCGACCTTGAATAATGTTTTGGGCATAGTACGCTCCTGCTCACCTCATTCGCTTTAACAAAAACCTCTATTGCTGTACTCCCCAAAAAGCCATGCACGATCGCTACCTTGAACTAATTTTTAATACCGTTCAAGGCAAAAGTTCAACACAATTTCGATCGCAAAGATTCTTTAGGCTGGAGTTAACAATAATCCACTACAAACGCCTCTGAATCAGCATTCAAAGGTTCAGATAACGTTTAGACTCTAGTGTCAAGCTTGGGCGCAATCTGTAACTTTCATCACATTTGCTAGGATCGGTAATAATTTGCTCTGCTAGCGCTGTATTTATACCCACACACCTTGCAAAAGCTAGTAAAACATCGTAAATACGGCAAGAAAGAGGGATGTGATTGTGTGGGTTGACGTCATGATCCGAGTGATGAAAGCCTTGAGAAAGGGGGTATCGGTTGTCTTACCAGGGCTGATTGTTTAGACTGTCAGACATCAAAGCTTAAGCCCTAGCAACGGTATGAGTGGACGCACCTGTTTGACATTAAAGTTTTTTGCGATGTCGCAATTGTTTCAAAGATCAGCATTCAAATGGCTGTTATTGTTCTTCAGTGTGGGGAGCTTCAGTACGCCAGCCTTTGCCACTCAAGCCGTTTCACAAGCCCCCTCAACAACTCAATTTAAAGGTTTTGCTGATTGGTGCCTTAAGAAAGCAACTCTTCCTGCGGCAACTAGGCACACGATTAATGTGCTGCTGAAGCGATCGCGCACCCTGGATTGTTACCAGTCAAATGAGCTTCTTTCGACTGTAACAACATTGGATTTAAGTGATAGTAAGCTATCTGATCTTGGTCCTTTACAATCACTCACCGCTCTCACGGAACTCTATTTAGGCAATAATCAAATTGCTGATTTAAAGCCCTTGAGTGCTCTCACCAACTTAACGCGACTTTATCTTAGCTATAATCAAATTTCTGACCTGACGCCACTCAAACCGTTGCGTCGCTTAAACGCACTTTATTTAGGCAATAATTGCCTTACAAGCATTGAACCATTGCGATCTTTAGCTAATCTCAGCAGCCTTGATCTGGTTTCCAATCAGATTGTTGATATTAGTCCACTCAAGCCACTGTCAAAGCTAGAGAGTCTAGATTTAAGCTTTAATCAGATTGCTGATATCAGTCCTTTACAATCGCTGACTGGTCTATCTGAGCTTGCATTATCAGCTCAAAAATCAACTCAGAAAGTGATTGACCTCAAACCGCTTCAAACCTTAACCGATTTGACTACGCTCGATCTCAGCGGCAATAAGATCACTGACTTGAGTCCACTCAAAACTCTTGTCAACTTGACCAATTTAGCCCTGGGTGGAAACCAGATTGTAAATGTCGATTCGCTCAGCTCACTTGCAAATCTGACGACCCTCTATTTGGGTGGTAATCGTATTCGTGATCTGAGTCCGCTCCAACCATTAGTGAATCTTAATGTGCTTTATTTGCAAGATAACCCTTTGTCTAGTTCCACCTGCCCAGTGAAGCCAGCGTCAATCTGTCGTTTTTGAAGTTGTGATTTGGTCAGATTTAATAAGCTGTATTCAGCTAGCAGCAAAAAATGATAGAGTTGCTGCTCTTAAGATAATTTTCACCTCTAGCGTGCGTATCGCTGATAGGTGAATCTTTTTGCCCAATGCTCTTACTTCCAATGCTGTTTTTATGACGATCGAACCAGGCTGGCACGGCAGTCTCAAACTAATATATGCCAGTCATGATCAGACGACCCATGTGGCGCAATCTCAGGCTCAGGCACCCCTCAAGCTCCAGCGATCGCTCTACCCAGAGGGCAAAGCCGTTTGTCACAACATCATCTTGCATACGGCAGGCGGTATCGTGGGGGGCGATCGACTTAGCGTAGAGATTCAATTGCAGCCACAGGCTCAGGCACTGCTGACAACCGCATCGGCAGCGAAAATTTATCGCACCAACGGGCTTACCGCTCAGCAGAAAATAGACGTTGAGGTGGGAACTGGGGCTTGCTTGGAATGGCTACCCCAGGAGACGATCGTCTTTGACCAGGCGTTGTATCGTCAGGCGATGCGTGTTGAGCTTGCTCCTGATGCCACCTGGCTAGGCTGGGAGATTACTCGCTTCGGGCGGAGCGCCAGAGGTGAACAGTTTTTGCACGGCGATTGGCGATCGCATACCGAAATCTGGCAGCAGGGTCGCCCACTCTGGATCGATCGACAGTGGCTTCCTGGCAGTGAAGCGGTGTTTTACGGGACGCATGGCTTGGCGGGTTGTCCCATTGCAGGGAGTTTTGCCTTTGTGGGGCAGGCTGTGGACAGCGCACTGGTGGAAAAAGCGCGATTGCTTTGGGCTGGGGGAGCAGGAGAAATCGGCGTGACTCGTTTACAATCAGGTTTACTCTGCCGCTACCGGGGGCATTCAACAACGGCTGTGCGCCGCTGGTTTGTTGAGGTTTGGCAGCTAATCCGCTTATTATTTTTAGGTCGATCGGGCTGTGTGCCTAGAGTCTGGGGCGTGATATAGATGAGAATCAGTGATGAGGAGTAACCGATGCAATTAACGCCGCAAGAGAAAGATAAGCTGTTGATTTTTACAGCTGCACTTCTAGCCGAACGTCGCAAAGAGCGTGGGCTAAAGCTGAATTACCCGGAGGCGATCGCCTATATCTCGGCTGCCATCTTAGAAGGCGCACGCGACGGGCGTACGGTTTCTGAATTAATGAGTCACGGTACAACATTGCTCTCGCGTAGCGATGTGATGGAAGGCATTCCTGAAATGATTCATGAAGTTCAAGTTGAGGCGACGTTTCCCGACGGTACAAAACTAGTGACCGTTCATGATCCTATTCGTTAACGTACCTGTAGATTTGTTAAAGTTCTCATTTTGGTGTGGTTCTCAAACTGTTGAAAGCTCATGAAACGAAGTTGATGATCAGATAACGGCCGAGCCTCGGACCATAGAGTGATTTAGACTGTCATGTTGAAAACCAGGATCTCTCAAACATTAGAGCGGGCGATCGACACGAATGGTAGCAGCCCTCTCAGTGTGATTGTTCTGCTCACAGTGACAAACTGGATCAGTCATTTCTTTTACTTTAAAGATTTTGGTCTTTACGAGGATGATTACGCCTTTATTGCCGATGCAATGACAAGGCATGCATCGTATCTCCTGGAAAAATTACAATCTAGTTTGTTGTTTCCGCAGGGGCGACCAGTTGGGTTTTATTGTGCCGCAGTTCTAGCGTTTTTAGGCGATAAGCTTGGGGGATTGTGGGTTGATTACCTGATTGGGTTTGTGATCACCACAGTCAACGCCTATTTGGTTTACCGCTTACTCAGGTATACCGAGCTAGAAGTCCTGGCAGTCACTGGTGGCTTGCTTTTTTGTCTTTTTCCTGCAGATACAACGAAGATTCTGCTGACCCATGCCTTCATTCTTCAAATTTCATTAACCTTTTTACTTGTTGCTAGCCTCTGCTACTTAGAGAATCACAAAATGCTAGCCTATGGGGTGATTTTGGGTTCTCTCTTGTCTTATGAATCTGCTTTTATGGTTTTCTTTGGCATTCCATTGTTTAAACAACAATGGAACCGTGCCTGGTTAAAAGAATTGGTACGACACGCGGTGATTCTGAGCCTTTTTGTTGCAGGTGTTTCGGTGATCCGATGGCTGAGTCATGAAAATAGAGTTAGCAGCCTGATCACGCAACCAGCTCAATCTCCACTGTTGCTACAAAAAGTTTTGAATGCTGTCACGATTGGGGTAAACACCAGTCTATCTCTCTTTGTTACAGCACCCTTCGCTTCGATCGGTCATTGGCACTGGATGACTTTTGTTGTAGTTGCCTTATGCTGCTTGCTGTTTCTCGTTAAGTTTGCCTTGCTCAACGTCTACTCAACGAGCAAGCTAGTTCGATTAACCGCTGGTATGGCTAAGCTTCCCGTTTTGTCGTCATTCCACAATCGGAAAATTTCTGATTACTATCTCAAAATTCTTAAATTTTTATGCGTCGGACTGATTTTAAGCAGCCTCAGCTATTCCCTTGCATTCACCATTCCTCACTATCCACCAGCGGTAGAAAAGGGGCGCTTAACCTCTGTTCATTTAGCAGGAACTATTGGCGGTTCTTTGATTGGTGCCTGTCTTCTATCACTTCTTTTTGCCATCGCGATCGCCAATCGTCGCAAACGCATAATTGTTCCCTTTATAGCCCTGTACATGGCCTGCCTGGTTGGCTATCAGTTCACCATTCAGCTTGATTTTAAGCAGAGTTGGCAAAACCAGCGAATGTTTTGGACGGATGTTTTAGCCAGTAGTCCTGACTTAGATGAGAAGACAACAATCCTGGTGGTGAATCACGATCTGCCGCAAACAGACTATATCCTGACCCATTCGTGGGCAGATCCACTCATTTTGAAGCAAATTGTGCAATCGCCTCATTCGCAATTAGACAACTCAAAGACCTGGCCGATTTTGGCGGAAGCGAGTTGGACGTTACCGCCCGTCCTCTTCTTAGTGCCTGACGATTGGCAAAAACGGGTGGTGCTGCGATCGCACTCATGGAGTGTACCATTGACGACGTGGCAGGGATATTCAACAACAGTTTTGCCAGCGTCAACGATTATTCTTGAACAGCAAGGCAACCACTTAATGCGTCTGGATGGGCCAATTACCATTCAGGGCCAAACCTTTGAGCTAAAGCCTAAGCCGCATATCCGTACAACTTTCAAGCCTGGTCCGCTGTTTAAGTACTTAATTGATGAACCGAATCAAGGCTACTGTTAGGAGGGGCTTCATCGTTAGCAAACGGCTTGCCTAGAGGATGCATTGAGTGATACAGCACAAAGGGTTTTTGCTCGCCTAGCTTTAGTGAAAGATCAGTACTGAATGGAGTCATTATGATCCCGGGTGAACTCATTGTCCAAGACGGAGAGATTGAACTCAATGCTGACCGTGAAACGGTGACATTGAGCGTTGCAAACACGGGCGATCGTCCCATTCAAGTGGGTTCCCACTTCCACTTTTTTGAAGTGAATGCAGCCTTGGCGTTCGATCGTGATCAGGCGCGCGGCATGCGTTTAAATATCCCGGCTGGAACGGCTGTACGCTTTGAACCAGGGGATGAAAAAGACGTCACGCTAGTTGCTTTAGCTGGTAGCCGAGAGGTCTACGGGTTGAACAACAAAGTTGATGGTGCCTTGGATGGCAAGCTAAAGAAGAGGAAAGACAAAAAGAAATAGGATCGAGATCTGACCATTTTTCTCTTCCTGAATGCTTAAATAGTTGGGTGCTCAAACGACTCACAATTCTGTGTCTGTAAGTGATGACGACCCAAAATCCATTTAAGTGAATAGGTATATCTGCTGTGAAATGGTCAAACCGTTCAATTGTAATTTACTCCAACTTGTCATTTCGAGTAGAAGATTGGGCTGCTCCATCGGTCTTAAAGGGAACTGGTGGTAGTGAAGAAGCCGTTATTTATCTCAGCCGAGAGTTGGCTAAACTCGGTTACGAGGTGACAGTGTTTAATCCCTGTGGGAAGCTTGCAGGAAACTACGATGGGGTTTCCTATCAGCCTCATGAGCAATTTGATCCTGAAGACCAGTTTAACTTTGTTGTCATTCACCGCTTTTGGCTACATCCAATACAAATGAATCTTCAAGCCAAAAAAATCGCTGTATGGCTACATGACCATCCAAAAATTTTGCCTCCTATTGAAGATGCGCAACGCGATCGCTTTCTAGAGAGCTTTGACAAGCTATTTGTTTTATCCAATTTTCACAAAGATTGCTTGCCTGATTGGATTCCTGAATCAAAAATCTTTTTAACTCGTAATGGAATTAATCTGCCTGATTTTGGATTGAGTAATGTCACTCGGAATCCCAAACGCTTAATTTATATTAGTGATTATTTACGCGGTATCGAACATCTTCTGAACCGTTGGCAAGATGTTCTGGCAGAAGTTCCTGATGCTGAATTGCACCTATTTTATGGTTGGCAAACTTATGATGCTCTTTTGCGATCGCCCTTGATAGAAAAATTTCCACAGCTGCTCGGTAAAAAAGAGAAATTTTTGCCTCTCTTAGAACAGAAAAATGTGTACGAACACGGTAGAATCAGTCACCAGCAACTCATTGAAGAACTGTTTCGGTCAGGGATTTATGTATATCCTTGCAGCACCGCTGCTGAGACGTTTTGCATTGCAGCAGTCAAAGCACAGGCTTGTGGTTGTGCCTCAGTCGTGACTAACTTTGCAGCCTTAGCAGAAACAGTACAGTCTGGCATTAAAATTGATGGGTGTGCAGGAGATTCAACTGTTGATCAGGCGTTTTTTGAAGCTGTTATTGACTTGCTCAAGCATCCTGAAAAGCAAGTTGCTATTAGCCAAGAGAGCCTGTCATTGAAAGAATCATTTGGTTGGGCTACGGTCGCTCAGCAATGGCACAAAGACTTTTTCACCGCACCTATCGAAGCTGAGGCTTGTAGTCACTAACTATATTAAAAAACGTTTGTTTGAATCTGAAATGTATAGCAAATCAGCAACACCCTCACTTTAGAGTTGACCCATTTTATAAGGAATAACTCACTATGCCTACAACTCAATTGCCCCCTGGTCCTCAGGCTCGTCCCATTGTGCAGACAATGCATTGGCTCAAAGACCCCCTGAGCTTTATGGAAACCTGCCGACAGCAGTATGGAGATGTTTTTACAGTAAAAATCGGGCCGTTGTTTTCGCCACAGGTTTTCATCAGTCATCCGCGTGCGATTCAAGAGGTTTTTGCCACCGATCCAAAAAATCTCGATTCTGGGGCAGAGGCGGGTATTCGTTCACCGCTGTTGGGCAAACAATCAATGCTGACGATCGCAGGTGAACCGCATCGTAGACAACGACGGCTGTTAACACCACCCCTCCACGGCGAGCGACTGGCGGCCTACGGTCAGCTGATTCATGATCTGACTCTGCAAGCAACGCAATCGTGGACGATTGGCGAGCAACTGGTTGCCTATCCTGTCATGCAGCAGATCTCTTTTCAGATCATTTTGAAAGCTGTCTTTGGCTTGCATGAAGGAACCCGCTCAAAGTCCCTGCAAACTCTACTTCTCGCTCAGTTAAACCCAAAACAACCCCTCATTCAGGGCTTATTGTTTCTCTTTCCTGTGCTTCAGCGTGATTTAGGTGCGTGGAGTCCGTGGGGACGGTTTCTCCACAAGCTCAAGGCGATCGACGAACTCATCTACGCCGAAATCCAAGAGCGACGATCACAACCGGATGGTGATCGCAGCGATATTTTGTCGCTCATGATGGCCGCGCGCGATGAAGCCGGAGAGCCGATGTCTGATGTGGAGTTGCGCGACGAGTTGATGACGCTGCTCATTGCGGGGCATGAAACGACGGCAACGATGTTGGCCTGGGCAATGTATTGGATTCACTCCTTGCCTCATGTGTATGAGCGTTTGCAGCAAGAGTTGGAGACGTTAGACAACACTGCTGATCTCAATGCCATCATGCGCCTGCCGTACTTAAATGCCATTTGCCAGGAGACGTTTCGGATTTATCCGGTCGCTATGCTGGCGCTCAATCGGGTGGTCAAAGCGCCGATCGACATTATGGGGCATCACTTTGAGCCAGGGACACTCCTTGTTCCCTGCATTTACTTGACCCATCATCGCGACGATCTTTATCCGGAACCCAAGCAGTTCAAGCCAGAGCGCTTTCTAGAGCATTCCTTTGCGCCTTACGAATACTTGCCCTTTGGCGGGAGCAATCGTCGCTGTATTGGCATGGCGTTTGCACAATTTGAAATGAAGCTGGTGCTAGTCACGCTGTTGCAACACTGGAAATTTGCGCTGGCGGATGATCAGCCTGTTCAAGCCGCGAGAGGTGGCGCACTTTTACGACCCAAAGGTGGTGTGCCTCTGGTTGTTATAGGGAAGCGATCGCACCAGCCAGTCGCTTTGGAGCCAAGCTTGAGTTGAACTTGCATGGTTTATAGACTTGTATGGTTTATGGAATGATGAGCGATCGCTTTTCCATTCATTCGCCGTACGATCAATGCAACCAAGTGATGGATCAGGAGCAGAGGAAATGACAGACGCAAGGAATGTACTGGGCAAAAAACTTGAGCTTTGCTGTACCGATCCCATCACTGGCTTTTTCCGCAATGGTTTCTGCGAAACAGGGCCGCAAGACGTGGGTACGCATGTGGTGTGCGCTCAAGTCACGGAGGAATTTTTAGCTTTCACAAAAGCCAGAGGCAATAATTTGAGTACCCCTGTCCCAGCGTATAATTTCCCTGGGTTAAAGCCGGGGAACAAATGGTGTTTGTGCGTTTCGCGGTGGAAAGAAGCGTTGGATGCAGGCTTCGCACCGCCGATCGACCTATCAGCCACCCACGAAGCAGCCCTTAAAGTTGTACCACTAGAAGTGTTGCAAGAACACGCATTAGATACTTAGCAGGTACCGCTCAAATTGGTTCATCAATATTACTAATCATCCGTCCGAGCTAAATTGCTGATGTCTAGCACAATCTCAAAGAGGGTAGCTGTACTTTCACTCCTATCCCTGACATTGTTAGCTAGCGTCAAAGAAGCTTTAGCAGCAGACGTTCCTCGCGAATCTCGCTCTGCACGTGAAGCACTTGATCAACTGGCTTACTTTCAGGGAACCTGGACTTGCGTCGGTAGACAGAACCAGCCTCCTCCGTTTTCTGGAGAATTTAAATTCATCTGGAAAATGGAACGCAAATTAAATGATTGGTGGTTCATTGCTCAGGAAGATCCACCGACAAAAGATTCTGTTCGAATTGAGGCAAGAACTCAAGAGCTTTGGGGCTATGATGCAGGCTTGAAGCAATTTACACGCATCATCGCAACGATCGAAGGACGTTTATTCAACTTTACGTCTTCTGGTTGGCAGGTAAGTAACCCCAGTGAAATTGTGTGGGATGGTAGTCAACGTGATGAATTTGGGCAAAAATGGCGCTGGCGCAAAGTTGTTATCAAAAAAACTGCCACTGAATTTGAAGTAATGAATTACCTTTTGCTTGATTCAGAAGGAGCACCAAGTTGGCGGCAGGATAGTATTGAGCGTTGCCGAAAATAAACCGACTCTCATCCTGTGAATTAACTTGTAATGCTGCATTCAAACCTTGTAAGGAACATCCTATGAGCGATCGCATAAACAACCGTATCTGTGCAGCAATCTTTTCTCCAGCGGGCGATCGTATCTGTCTCATCGCCTCTGCGATCGTCCTTGCCCTGCTAGCTATCCCTACCCATGCGGCTGAACCACCCGCGTTACCAAAACCCGATCCTCAACTAGAGCAACTGCAATACTTTCAGGGTAAGTGGTCATGTGCGGTCAAGCCCGTGAACGCTCCCGCCAACAGATCCGCCGAACTCTTCACCTGGGAAGTCAAGCGCGAACTCAACAACTTCTGGTTTTTGGGGCAGGCGGTAACGAAGCAGTCTGTTGCTATTACGCACGACACGCTAGGCTACAACACCCTGAGCAAGCGCTTTGGGCGCACAATTCTGACGGGCGACGGTCAATTTATTAATCTGCTCTCAGACGGTTGGTCAGGTGAGACATGGGTTTGGGAAGGCAGTGTCGTGCGTGGCACGCAGAGAAATGGACTGCGAGAAACGATCGCAAAAAAGGGCGATCGCGTGTTTGAAGCCACCTATGAGCAAGCGGATCTGGCAAAAAAAGACTGGCAACCCGTGCTGAAGGAAACCTGTCGCAAAGCAAGTTGAACGCTTTTGAGGACTGCTCAACAGTTTAAAGCCGATTCTGTCGTAGATTTAACTCGCGAAATACGGCTAGAGCGGTATTCTAGTGAAGCTGAAGACCTGCGATCGCCCAATCATGCAGGGGTTCAACGGGGCACGGAATTTGAGTGAGGAGTCACCATGAGCTACAGAATGAACCGCCGCGCCTATGCGGAAACGTTTGGTCCCACAGTGGGCGATCGCGTCCGGTTAGCCGACACCGATTTGATCATTGAAGTCGAGGAGGACTACACCACCTACGGCGATGAGGTCAAATTTGGCGGCGGCAAGGTCATTCGGGAAGGCATGGGACAGTCACCAATTACCAATGCCGATGGTGCGGTCGATACTGTCATTACCAACGCGCTCATTCTCGACTGGTGGGGCATCGTCAAAGCGGATATCGGAATTAAGGACGGCAAAATTCACGCGATCGGCAAAGCGGGCAATCCTCACATTCAAGACAACGTGACGATCATCATTGGCCCTGGTACCGAGGCGATCGCGGGCGAAGGGATGATTCTCACCGCTGGCGGTATTGATACCCATATTCACTTCATCTGCCCTCAGCAAATTGAAGTGGCGATCGCGTCGGGTGTCACGACGCTAGTGGGAGGTGGGACAGGTCCAGCGGCTGGCACCAGCGCCACGACCTGCACTCCTGGTCCCTGGAATATTTACCGGATGCTGCAAGCGGCAGATGCGTTTCCCATCAACATTGGTTTTACGGGCAAGGGCAACAGCGCTAAACCTGAAGGCTTGGTTGAGCAGGTCGAAGCAGGCGTAATCGGTCTAAAACTCCACGAAGACTGGGGAACGACACCCGCAGCGATCGATACCTGCCTGAGCGTTGCCGATGATTACGACGTGCAGGTCGCTATCCACACCGACACGTTGAACGAAGCGGGTTTTGTAGAAGATACGATCGCGGCTTTCAAAAATCGTGTCATCCACACCTATCACACCGAAGGCGCAGGCGGCGGACACGCCCCCGATATCATCAAAATCTGTGGCGAACTTAATGTGTTGCCGTCGTCTACCAATCCCACCCGTCCTTACACCCAAAACACGCTCGACGAACATCTGGATATGTTGATGGTCTGCCACCACCTCGATCCGTCGATCGCCGAAGATGTCGCTTTTGCTGAGTCTCGCATTCGCCGCGAAACGATCGCCGCCGAAGACATCCTGCACGATATTGGAGCCTTCAGCATGCTGTCGTCTGACTCACAGGCAATGGGACGCATTGGCGAGGTGATCATCCGTACCTGGCAAACGGCTCACAAAATGAAGTTCGATCGTGGTTGGCTGGCTCCCCATACCGAAGGCACCGTCGAATCCCACAACCGCAACGACAACTTCCGCGCCAAACGCTACATCGCCAAGTACACGATTAATCCTGCCATCACCCACGGCATTGCCAACCATGTGGGTTCGGTTGAAGTTGGTAAACTGGCTGACCTGTGCCTGTGGCGACCTGCGATGTTTGGTGTGAAGCCCGAAGTTGTGATCAAAGGTGGCTTGATTGGTTGGGCGCAGATGGGCGATGCTAACGCCAGTATCCCCACTCCACAGCCGATCCACATGCGTCCCATGTTTGCCAGCTTTGGCGGCGCGATCGCAGCTACCTCCCTCACCTTCGTCTCCAAAGCCGCTCTCAAGAAAGGCATTCCTGACAAACTTGGCTTGCAAAAGAAAGCCGTCGCGGTTTCTGGCATTCGTAAGCTTACGAAGAAAGACCTGAAGCTCAACGACGCCACACCCAAAATGGAAGTCGACCCCGAAACCTACGAAGTCCGCGCGGATGGGCAACTTCTCACCTGCGAACCCGCCACCGTCCTACCAATGGCACAACGCTACTTCTTGTTTTAGGCGAATCCTTCCGAAAGGATTGATTTTTTTATATCATGCATTCGCTATGATAGCGGCACGTGGCACCTTTGCCTTTATGCTATAGTCCCCATGTACTAAAGCGTATCTTTAGGTATTGAAGTGCAACGGTTTGAGTGGGATGAAGCTAAAGCTCAAAGTAATCTTGTAAAGCATCGCATTTCTTTCGTTGAAGCACAGACTGTATTTAATGACCCATTATTTCTAGTTTTTCCTGACCCCGATCATTCAGTTGACGAGCAGCGATTCCTGATTTTGGGTGAATCATCCAGCAGAAACTTGCTGGTCGTATCCTACACAGAACGAGCTGAAGCTATGCGCTTAAGTTAGTGCACGTATTGCGAGTCGCAGAGAACGAAGGGATTATGAAGATGAACTCTGAGTACGATAATGATGACTTGCGAGAAGAGTAGGATTTTTCTAAGTTACAGGTCGTAAAACGCGGTCCCGGACGAAAAGTCCCTAACCGTGTGTCGGTCGAGTTAGCTCCCGATGTCGCTGAAGTCTTTCCTGATTCCGCAGCAGTGAATGAAGCGCTCCGCTTCTTGATTAAAATAGCCAAAGATTCAGAGCTAACCACAAACATCTTAAATGATGCTAGCAAGTGATAGTTATCACGATTATTTAGTCAAGTCGCTTTAAAACCCGGAAGAAGTCGCTGCTTACCTTGAAGCAATTTTAGAAGAGGAATAGCCAGAGCTGGAGCTTCTCAAGGTCGTGCTACTTGATGTAGCAGAAGCACTGGGTAAAGCTGGTGATGCTTCCGGTAAGCGTAAATTTTATAGCAAGACGCTTGATGAGATCCTGCGTCAGTCGGGAAGTCAGGAAATTGATGGTTTAACTAACTGGCTCAATAGATTAGGGCTGAAGTTGACTGTGGCTGTTGAGGACGACGATCGCGAATAAGCGAATCTCGCTACAATTGCTAATTCTTTAATCCCTTTCAGTAAAGGCAATTGCATGCGCCAATTGCTCCCTCTGACACGTTGCTGATATTTGAAGAACGCAGTAAGTGTTAGTGTGAAAGACTTCCGTACTTACGTAATGTTTCGTAGATTTACGTTAACTTTACCCACACGTTGATTTTTTCAAGTCACGAAGAAGCCCAGACCTAAACAGTAGCATCACTGATTTTTGGGCGTTAACTTAAGGGCATGAAACGATTCGGAGTGCCGAGATCTACCCACAGCTTTAACCTTAACGCCTATCGTCACATTCAATACTAGAGGTCACTAGAATGTCAGTTTCTCCACTGAAAAGCTCTGTATTACCTGCTACTCTTCTTGCTGGCGCAGTGTTCTCCTCGCTAACGGTGCCTCTAGCCGTCTTTGGCTCAGAACCTGTAGATATTCAGCTAGGTCAGGAGCAATTTTTCTCTGGAACAGTTAAGGATATTGCCGCTCCTTATGTAGGAGTGGTTGGTGTACTGAGCATTGGTATGGGTGTTGCTGGAGTTGCGATCGCTGGATGGCAGCAATCCTCTCGCAAATCTGAGCAGGTAGAAGCGAAACTCTCTAATCTAAAGCGGACATTGGAAGAAAAAGAACTACAGCTTCAAGCAGCACTGTTATCAGAGCAACGGCTAGAAGCCTCTGGGCTTGACTTTTTCCTTCAAGATGAAACGTCACCCAACCCGGTAGCGGTCGCTGCTGACACGAAGCCGAAGGCCGTTGCAACACACTCGAAAGGATCTGTTGTTCCTGCTCACATCAGTCACACTCAGTCGAGTCAAATGGCTCCTGACGTGGAACCAACTCAAGCGGCTGTGCAATCAGTGGTTTCGACTCTGGCCGCCGCCCAGTCCTTTTTGAGCTTTGCCCGCTCTAACAGTTCAACACCTGCTGACGATGAAGAGACCCTGACAGCGCAACTGCCTGCTACTAATGTCAGCCTGCAAGAACTGCAAGATCAGCTTAAGCAAATTATGTCTCACGTTGAAACATTGCGTGGTTCTCTCGCTGCTGAGGCAAAACCGGCTTCCCGCCAAGTTCGTCCCCAGGATCATGCTGTGAAGGCACCAGGTTATCTACAGCACCGTCCTGCCGTTAAGCCTCAGTGGGTAATGCAACAGGCAACATCCTGATCTACTGAGACCGATTGTTGGTGCTTCTTGTATGGAGCCTGTGCCTCTTTTAAGGTAAGAGCCATCAATTTGTTTAGTACACCAATACTGTGAGCATCGGCGCACGTGCTGCGAGCATCGTTTCAAGCAAGAAACCTGGCCTTAACGCTGGGTTTCTTGCTTATTGATTGTGTTGCTGTCACGATCGCTCTTTGCTCCCTATTTGCGTGTGTCTGCCATAGCTGAACCGTTGCAGTTTGGAAGGTATGGCAGACACATACTGATGACAACGTGAGGCTTTAGCAATTGCCACCTGAGCTCTGGGTCTGTTGTTGAGCAGGTTATGCCATCATTTTTGCTTTCTTGCATTTGATACACTCAAATAGCCCGCTCAGATGATGGTAAACGCCGTTCTCAACGCTAAGGGGTGCAATGGAGTGGGCAACTTTTCTTTCATTCCACCTTTGACACCACTCTATGAAACCTTTCGCCATCGCTCTCCTCTTTTGCGTTGCTTTTGCAAATGGTCTCTTGGCTGCCCCGGAGCCTCCTGCAAACCCTGCGATCGATATGGATGGGTATCTCCGCCTATCATCGGAGGCAGCACAACATCGGAAGTCGCGCAGACTTTCAGAAGCTGAATTCATTCGTATGAGCCGCGAACCGGGCACGATCGTCCTGGATGCCCGCAGTCGTGAAAAGTACGAGCTTTTGCATATTAAGGGCGCAATTAATCTAAGTTTTCCAGACATCACGGTGGAGAGCCTGAAGCGCACGTTGCCTGATAAAACGGCTCGGATTCTCATCTATTGCAACAATAATTTTGTGAATGCTGAGCAACCCTTTCCAACTAAGGCACCTGCTGCCGCGCTCAATCTTTCAACCTACATTGCGCTGTACGGTTATGGGTATCGCAATGTTTACGAACTTGCGCCTCAAATTGATCCGAAGGAATCTAAGCTGACCTTCGAATCAACACCTTCTAAACCATTAAGCCAAAAGCTTTAAAGCGATTTTAAGTGTATGGCGTTGGAGGAGCGATCGTGTCTGTGATCGCTCCTTGCTGTCAGTTGCATTGAGACAACAACATACGAAGGAGTGAACGCACGATCGCACTACAATGGATGGGCGTGAACCTTCAGAAAGCAAAAGCAGTTATGGAAAGTATCGCGACACTTCACATCGAAAAACTCCCTGAAGGACTTTACCTTGCAACATCCGACGATATTCCAGGACTCGTTGCTCAAGGACGCACGAGCGCGGAAACGCTAGAAATTGCCCGCGATATTGCCAAAAAACTGTTAGAAGCCCGCCAAGAACGGCAGACTCTCATTTATCTGAACGAAATTGAAGATGTCTTTGACTCCTCCTCTCATTGTGAGATTTAACGGCTCAAATCAGCGACGGAAAATAATCTCGAATTCAGCACCAATGCCTTGCGACCGTCCGCTGTATTTAAATCGCTAGAGGTCATTTCGCTGAGATAAGGGCAATCTGGTAAAGCCAACTAAAGGTAGTTCTTTATAAAACAAAAGCAACCATATGCTTGAATTTGGATCTTCCTCAGTTTCCTTGAACGTGTAAGAAAATATCCCATCTTGAACTATACGTAGCTGAGGAAAATGAACTTCAGGTAACTGTTCAAGAATTGGTTCTAATCCAAACTGTTGAATGCTGGCAAAAACGTCATATCCTGCTGGCACAGCATATCCCTTTTCATGAAAGAAAAGCCCTCGAATAATACGTTGAGCAACTCTATCGATACGCTCTATATCAAGCTGAAATGTCGGTTCTTTACCAAGAAAAATTCCTGCTTTAGTAACGATTTCAACCTCCTTAATGCTTTTCAGGATGGTTCTTGAAAACCCTCTCTGCTCTTGCCTGCTCAAAGAACGGACTAGAGAATCAATAGCGCCTTGAGCTAAGCGACTCTCAGAGACTTTTGCAGAAGAAAGGATGACCGCCCGAAAATACTCGTCATCTTTAGACCAGCCTGCCTGACAAGTTTTACAACAAGGGACAGTAATAAGATTTGAAGATCTAGGTTGTGGGAAAAGATTTCTAGGGGGAATATGATCATCGGTTAGTGGTCGTGTTTCCGCACAGTATGCACATCGACCAATTTTTTTAGGCTGATTCATAAAATAGCTGGATATGCAATTGGGCTGTAAACGTAGAACTTAGATGATCTTGCCCTCTAACTATTATTAAACTGAAACTTTCCGTATAACACCTGAAAACGATTAGTTAGACAGATATTTCTGTACAAGCCCCCCACTTAGGTAGATAAGTAGAATCTGTTTGCATAATATGTCGCCTTAGGTGAATAGGCAGAATCTTTAACATTTTTTCTGGATTGACTTTGAGCGAAAAGTGGCTTCCAGAAAGCGGAAGAATTTTGCAGTCATCTCATTATAAAATTGCCTATTCTACTTACCGATCCGCTCAAGTTCCTCGCGCAACACTCATCTTAACGTTACTTCTAACGGTTCACGTTTTTGCTCAATGTGTTGGCGTAATGCCTCATTGATTAAGCTTTGATAATTGTCGCCGCCTACGGCATGAACCTGTTTCCGAAACCATGCCAACACGTCATCATCCAACCGAATTGTAATGCGAGTTTTCCCAGCGGCGATCAGCTCAATTGCCCCTTGCGTTCCTTGGCTGGAATCGTACTCTGCGTCCATGATTGACCTTTCTAATTACTCTGACTGATTCTCGCGGACTTTTTGCTTTGTTTCAATCAGTTTGGTCAGATGCTCTAAAGACTGAAGTTCTACACCTTCGGTATGGACGCGATCGGCTAGAGCATAAAAGGCTTCATCATCCGTCCGATGACTAAGAACATATGCTCTCAGATCGGCGATTGACATAGCAGTAAAGTTAGGTTTGGTCATAGGACTTTCCTTGCTCCAGTTGGGTCAATTTCAATCACAATGTCTTCGCCCGCAATGACAACAATGTTATCTGTACGCTGATCAATCCTGACTAGATGTATGGACTGGTACATCGTAGTGAGGTGATAGGACACTCTGAGCAGTTCAAGCGTTTGAGCTGCAGGGGGCAAGTTCGATCGATTCATTTCATTATGACTTGCAAGAAAAAAGGTGGTCAACGACCACCTTTCGTAATGAATTTGTTAACGAATTATTCGATGCCTTCGATGCGGTCTTCGACTTCTTGGTAGAGTTCGCGGAGACGATCGAGGTTTTCCTCACTGGTTTCCCAATAGCCCCGACCGTTTGCCTCTAGTAGCGTCGTCACCATTTTGCGGAACGAACTGGGATTGAGGTCGAGCAAGCGTTTTGACATCTCCTCATCTTTGAAGAAGGTGTCGTTGGCGTCTTCGTAGACCCAGTTATCGACGGCTCCTGCCGTGGCTGACCAACCCATCGTGTTGTTCAACCGCTTCGACAGTTCCCGCACGCCTTCATAGCCGTGGCTGAGCATCCCTTCGTACCATTTGGGGTTGAGCAATTTGGTACGGGCATCCAGACGAACGGTTTCGGAGAGGGTGCGAACCTGGGCATTAGCGGTTGTGGTGTCCGCAATGAAGGAGGTCGGCGCTTTACCGTCGTTCCGCAAACGAGACACAACCTTGGTAGGGTCGGAGTCGTAGTAGTGGGAAACATCCGTCAGCGAGATTTCGGACGAATCCAGGTTTTGGAAGGTGACATCTGCTGTCTTGAGGGCAGACTCGAAAATCTGACGGTTCTGATCCATCGTGCCGGGGTTGTCCGACGAGAAAGCGAAGGATTTCCGCGCCAGGTACATGTCTTGCAGTTCGGCTTCGCTTTCCCAGGTGCTGTTTTCCACTGCCAGGTTGATATTGGACGAGTAGGAACCAGACGCATTGGAGAAAACGCGGGTCGCAGCCTGCCGGATGTTGATGCCCATCTCTTCGGATTGCTTCAGCGCGTGCTTGCGGACGAAGTTCATTTCCAGAGGCTCATCGGCTTCGGCAGCCATTTTGACAGCACGATCGAGCAGTGCCATCTGGTTAATGAACAAATCGCGGAACACACCGGAGCAGTTCACAACCACATCAATACGGGGACGACCGAGTTCTTCCAATGGAATCAGTTCCAGCTTGTTCATCCGTCCCAGCGAGTCGGGTAGTGGCGCGACACCCAACATCCAGTAGATCTGCGCCAGCGATTCGCCGTAGGTCTTGATGTTGTCGGTGCCCCAGAGAACAGCGGCGATCGTTTCTGGATACTTGCCATCATTCTCGGCGCACTGACGGGCAATCAGGCGATCGACGACCACTTTGGCAGACTTTACCGCTGCGGAGGTGGGAATCGCCTGCGGATCGAGCGCGTGGATATTTTTCCCTGTGGGCAAGACATCCGGATTCCGAATCGGGTCGCCACCGGGACCAGGAATGACGTATTCGCCTTCCAGGGCAGTAAGCAGGGCACCCAGTTCATTATCCGCCACGATTTGCTTGAGGCAAAACTCCAGATACTCGAACAGGGGCTTGATTTGCTCAACGCTGACTTTGGTATAACCCGCTGTATGTAGCGCTTCGACCCAGGGTTCCTTCTTGCCCATGTTGAAGAAGTTGAGCTTGGATACCCGCGAAACGCGACCATCGGCATCCACCTGTGCCTGCACGAGAGCCGCAACGGACGATCGCGTTGCCAGAGTAATGTCCTGAAGCAACTGCACATCTTCCAACACGCCACGATCGCTGCCCTGATAAATCTCCTCCATCGTGCGATCGAGGCTTTGGGCGATGATGCTGGGCAGACTCAGGATCTCGTCTTCGGGGCGATCGAGGCTGGCGATGTTGACCAGCGTGGCGATCGCTTCTTCTGCGGTGGGTGGCTTGCCGATGACGTGAAGACCGCAGGGTAGCAGACGCGACTCGATTTCCATCAGCTTGATGTAGACCTTACCGACGATCGTGTCGCGGGCTTCGGCGTCCAGATCCTTCGCGCTTTCAGGAAACTCAATGTCCCGATCAAGGTTGCAGATCCGCGCTTTGTCCATGATGGAATCGACGATCTGGGCACCGCGTCCTGTATCTTTCAGCGTTTGATAGGACGCCACCAGTTCGCCCAGTTCCTTCAAGCCCTTATATAACCCAGCGTTTTCGGCGGGTGGGGTGAGGTAGCTGATGGTTTCTGCATAGGAGCGACGTTTGGCGATCGTGGCTTCCGAGGGATTATTTGCCGCGTAGTAGTAGAGGTTGGGGATGGTGCCAATCAGGCTATCGGGGAAGCAGGCTTCGGACATCCCAATCTGCTTGCCGGGCATGAACTCCAGCGATCCATGCGTCCCAAAGTGCAGCACGGCATCCGCTTGCCAGATGCGCTCCAGGTAGGTGTAGTAGGCGGCAAAGCCATGATGGGGGCTGGCAGAGCGAGAGAACAGCAGCCGCATGGGATCGCCTTCATAGCCAAAGGTGGGCTGCACGCCGATGAAGACGTTGCCAAACTCTTTGCCGAAGATTAGAAGGTTTTGACCATCGGTGTTGAGGTGTCCAGGCGGTGGTCCCCAGGATTCATGCAGTCGTTCCGAGTAGGGGGTCAACGCCTCATATTCGGGCACCGACATGCGATAAGCGACGTTCAGTTCCGGGCTGTTGTACTGAGCGCGGGCATCGTGCAGCACTTCCAGCATCAACGCTTCAGCCGTTTCGGGTAGACCCTGTACGTCGTAACCATTGTGCTGCAAGGCTTCCATCACTTTGTAGATGGAGCCAAACACATCCAGATAGGCGGCTGTACCCACGTTGCCTTTGTCCGGCGGGAAGCTGAACACAGTAATCGCCACTTTCTTCGTCAGTTTGGGCTTGCGGCGGAGGTTGGCCCACTTCATTGCGCGCTGGGCGATCGCTTCCACTCGATCTTGCAGGGCGATCGCTTTACCTGTCATACCATCCCGACCAGAGAGAATGATGGGTTCGATCGCGCCATCCAGTTCCGGCAAGGCAATTTGCAGCGCCACCTGAATGGGATGTAGACCGAGATCGCTGTCTTCCCATTCTTCCGTGGTTTGGAAGACGAGGGGCAGCGCCACCATGTAAGGACGGTTGAGCCGCTTCAAGGATTCGATCGCCTTAGGATGATCTTGCTTAGCGGGACCACCCACCAGCGCAAAGCCCGTCAGGGAGATGACGACATCCACGATCGCCGTTTGTCCCTTAGAGAGTGGATCGTAGAAAAAGGCATCAACGGGTTTGGAGAAGTCGAGACCACCGGCAAACACTGGAATCACCCGTGCGCCCATGCTTTCCAGCTCTTGCACCATTGAGACGTAATGGGCGTCATCACCGGTGACCAGGTGCGTCCGTTGCAGGACGAGACCAATACAGGGAGCCAGCGGGTCTTTCAGGTCAGCCGAAATATCGGTGCGCGAGTTGAACCAGTTGAGGTATTCTTTCACATCCTCAAACATGGCAGGCGCAAGAGGATGCCAGATGCCCAAATCGGGATAGGTGACGGGATCGCGGTACTGCAACGCACCGCTGTCCGTTTCCAGGTCTTTGTACACGTAGCGATCGGCCAGCATCAGCAAGAAGTTCTCTAGGTTATCTTGCGAGCCACCCAGCCAGTACTGGAAGCTGAGCATGAAGTTACGGGCATCCTGCGCTTTGTCCATCGGCAGGTACTTCAGCACCTTGGGCAGCGTGTTTAGCAGCTTCAGCATGCCATCCTGAAAGCCAGAGCCGGATTTCTCCTTGCGCTTCTTCATGAACTGGGCGATCGCGCTTTTGGATTGCCCCAACTGTGCCATCGAGAAACTGCCCATTTTGTTCAGGCGCATCACCTGAGGCATGGAAGGGAAAACTACGGCTACATCCAGGCGATCGCGGTGAGGCTCTACCGCCGCCACGACTTTATCAGCCAAATCTTCAAGAAAAATCAGCGACGCGATAAAAATATTTGCTTGCGAAACGTCGCGCTTAAACGCCTCATAATTGTCCGAATCGCGGAGTTCCTCAATCAAATAACCGCTAATTTCGACAGCCAAGTTGGGGTGGTTCTGGTTGATGGCGCGAACCGCTGCCGAAAGCGAACTTTGATACTGAGGCTCCAGCACGACATAGACCACTCTTAGCAGAGCGCGTCCCCGAAGGTCGTCGGGTGCGACGTGTCTGATGGTGGGCTTGACGTGTGTGAACATGCAGTAAGCTCCTTCTCTGTTAATGCGCAAGGGATCGCAGTCAATTACCAGCAGGCACTCTGAGTGACTCAACCATGATGCAGGCTAAGCAGCCGACATAGGAGCAGACGTACCTTCTAACAACTGAATGCAGACTGTTAAGACAGCCGCACACAACTGTTTGTACCAGAAAACCTGACCAGATAAGCGTTCTGGGAGATATCCGACACAATTTGATAAAAATATTTCAAGTTTTCGTTACATTTATTGCGCTTAAACGGAGTCTTTACTCAGTTTTTCTTGTACAAAACTTAATCTTTTGAACCGAAGACACGAGGCTTGTCTTTTTTACAGAAAGCCATGCCAGTAAGGCTATTGCGCAGGATTGGTTCCTTACCGCTTGTGCTGAAGATCGGCCTTCAGGGTAAAGTCTGAGCACTCGATCGCCTTGGCGGTGAGTGCATCGCTCGGTCGAATCGCACACTTCAGGTAAGGGTTGTTTTTGAAGAAGGCGCAGCGACGGCAGGGAACCCGTTTGTAGAGCCTGAGTCGGTCGTCTGTGCCCAAGCTGTTGTGCCCTTTTGCCTGTTGTTTGAAGCAAAACAGGGCGATCGTCCCGATTGTAAGCAAACTAAACGGCAGTACAAAAAGGGTACTATTGCTGAGATGCAAGGCAGGATTGGCAGTCTTGGCAGGCGGTAATGGCTCAGTCGCAATTGAAAATGAGAGTGACAAACCAGACGGGCTTTGGTACTCCCGTCCTGACTGCAATGCTTGGTCGTCGTACATAAATGCCCTTCAAGCCCCAGGTGTGTGGATGTAGAGGCTGGACATCGCACCTACTCATCGCCCCCGTTAGAGAAAGCACTCGATAGAGAAGCGGCGGCAGTCCTCTATTACGGTTATGTGGCGACAAACCCTGGAATACATCTCTCAACAGTTAGACTTTGAGACGCATCTCTTGACCTCCAAACGACCGCCCATCAACCAATCGCTAAGCGTTAGCCAGTCAACCGTTCCAAAACATTTAGGGGATCGGTAAGAAAGGAAAAAAAGTCTTGAGAAATTTGCGCAAACGCAGCAGGTTGAGGTTTTTTTCCAGCGATCGTCCAACCACTGGGCGAGACGGGCCAGGTTCTTGCAACTGTGCCTGGAGTTGAGCATACTCGCTCGCTGAAATGGGCTTCCCGTCGATCGGCGATCGAGCACCCGTAATAATTTCGGTTCGCAGTACTTCTTCCGGTGTATCGTCTGGTTTGGGCAACGCCAATGCAGGCTCGATCGCGACCAGGAGCAACCCCACCAGAAGCAGGAAGACCTTAAGGCTGTTGGTTTGAACCAGGGAAAAGGGAAAGGCTAAAGGATAAAGGCTAAAGGCTAAAGTGTTTTCTGCTAATGGTTGGCCTGTCTTTTGAGCTACTTGCGGTTTCATCCCAATGAGTCCTCTCCTTTCATGCCTCTTTTAGCCTTTAGCCTTCATCCCTCATTCCTCAGTCCTGGCGGCAACGGCTCACCACAAAGCTGATGAATCTCACGAATGCGCTCAAATAGCCACGCCTGCTGCTGTCGGTAATATGGAATCAGCGCTAGCGGACTGAGGAGTGCTGCTGCGGCAATGTCGGCAACGCTCAACTGATTACCAACTAGATGGGCGTTGGTTTTCCAGCGATCAGCTAACGCATCAAAGGCGATCGCTAAGCGCTGACGGGCAAGCTCCACAGCCGCAGGGTTCATATCGTACTGCCAGCGTACAACCTGAATGACGAGTTGGCTAGAGAGGGATGGATCGATCTGCTTTCCGTCACCGCGACGAAAATCGTAGTAAACAAAGCGGGTGGCGGTGCCAATACTTTCGTCGAGCCAATCTTCTAGCAAAGCTGCCTCGGTTTGGCGCTGGGCATCAGCCAGAAAGTAGGTGGGATCAGGCTGGTGGCGTTCTAAAAAGCGCAGAATTTGGGTGGAATCGGCGATCGCAGTGGGTTCGCCTTCGATCTCTGGCAGTAGAACAGGCACGGTTTTTAAGCCAGTCAGCGGCTTCAGCTTCAGCACGTGTGCCCCAGGCGTCAGGTTTTCAACCGTGTAGGGAATTTGCTTATAGCCTAAAGCTAGCCGTGCTTTACGGCAGTAGTGGGACGTGCTGAATTGAAGAAGTCGCATCGTTTCCTGGGTGGTGTCCCTATGTGGTGTACTCAGCGTTGATTTTGACGTAATCATAGCTGAGGTCGCAGCCCCACGCTTTGCCAGAACCCGAACCAGTGCCGACACTGACGGCGATCGCAACTGTATCGTCTTTCAAATATTCGCCGAGGGCGGCTTGCCGCAGGTAATTACTGGCAGCCGCGCGATCGAAAGCTTGCGGTTGCCCGTTCTGCATCATCAGAAAGTCGCCCAGCTTGATTTGCAGATCGTCCTGGTTGAAGATGACGCCTGCACGCCCAGCCGCGCCCGCAATTCTGCCCCAGTTAGGATCACGCCCAAAGATGGCAGATTTGACCAGGGATGAGCCCGCGATCGTGCGGGCAATTTGACGCGCCTCGGCATCATCGTTGGTGCCAGAAACCTGAACTTCGACCAGGCAGGTTGCGCCTTCACCATCGCGAGCGATCGCCTTTGCCAGATGGACACATACCTCCGTCAACATGGCCTCTAGCTTGTCCGCTTCGGGGCCTGCCTCTGTAATAGCTGGAGTCCGGGACTGCCCGTTTGCCAGCGCGATCAGCGAATCATTTGTGCTGGTATCGCCATCTACGGTGATCTGGTTAAAGCTACGGTCTGCGGCTCGACTGAGCATTTGCTGCCAGAGGTGAGGAGACACCGCCGCATCGCAAGTCACAAACGCCAGCATGGTCGCCATGTTGGGATGAATCATGCCCGATCCTTTGGCGATGCCACCAATGCGAACGGGACGATCGTCTAACGTGGTTTCAAGGGCGATCGACTTGGTGACAAGGTCTGTGGTTGTAATGGCCTTGGCCGTACTTTCGGCACCGTCTTCTGAAAGATTAGCCACGAGTTGGGGCAAGGCAGCCTTCAACGCATCCAGCTTAATGCGCTGCCCGATGACTCCTGTAGACGCAAGCAAAATGAGTTCTGATGGCACACTAAGCGCTTCACTCAAGGCTTTGGCGCTTTCTAAAGCATCCTGTAACCCAAGCGCACCCGTAGCGGCATTTGCCTGACCGGCGTTGCAGAGAATTGCACGGGCACTGGCTTTCGTCTCAAGGCGTTCCCGACAATAATCGACGCAGGCAGCGCGTACCTGACTGGTCGTAAAGACCCCAGCCGCGATCGCCTCCACATCCGAAACAATGAGTGCCAGGTCAGGCAAACCGGATGGTTTCAACCCTGCGGCCATCCCGACGGCGCGATACCCTTTGGGTGCCGTAATGCTTCCAGAAATTTCCTGCCAGTCTGCCATGCTTGCCTCCGCTTACTCCACCGCATGACTGGCGATTATATCAGGGGGGCGGACGATTAGTTGTTAAGCAGGAGCAGTTAGGGGGATGGGGGACGAAGGATGAAGTATGAGGGATGAAGGATGAAGGCTAAAAAGCCGATAGTTGAATGCTAGACACAATTTATACGCTCCCTACTCTCTACTCCCTACTCCCCACTCCCCGTTTTCTACAACTGCCTTCTACCTTTAAGTTTTTGCACAAAAAAAGAGGGAGTCGCCAAAGCGTCTCCCCCTTATCATCAGGGTGCATCTACTAGACATAGTATGCCACTAATGGGGTGGGGGGTGTCACCCCCTTTTTTATGTTTTTTTGACAAAGAGGCGTTAATTTTTGCCTTGAATCTCCTTTAAGTCCTAACCGTTGAGCTGTTTTGCAAGAAGTTGGTTGGTGAGTTTGGGGTCGGCTCGGCCGCCCGTTTGCTTCATCACCTGCCCCACAAAGAAGCCCAGCATCTTGGTTTTGCCGTTGCGGTACATCTCCAATTCTTTGGGGTGAGCCGCAATAACTTCAGCGATCGCGGCTTCAATTGCGCCCGTATCAGAAATTTGAATCAATCCTTTCTGTTCGACGAGTGCTTTGGGCGATCCCCCTTGAGTGAGAAGTTCGGGCAAGATGTCCTTGGCGATTTTGTTGCTGATCGTGCCGCCGTCAATCAGGCTGATGAGTTCAGCGAGATCAGCAGGCTTGATAGGCAAGTCGGTAATGCTCAGACTGCTGTTGCTGTTTAAGTAGGCACTAATATCGCCCATGATCCAGTTAGCGGCTTGTTTGGGGTTTCCGCCAGCGGCGACCGTTGCTTCAAAGTAGGCGGCGATCGACTGGTCATCCGTCAAGACTCGCGCATCGTAAACGGAGAGTCCGAGTTCGGTTTCATACCGTTTGCGCTTTTGAGCGGGCAGTTCGGGCAGTTCCGATCGCCACTGCTCTAACTGGGTTGAGGACACTTCAATGGGACCAAGGTCAGGTTCGGGGAAGTAGCGGTAGTCGCTAGAGCCTTCCTTCACCCGCATACTAATCGTGCGCTGTGCGCCTTCTTCCCACAGGCGCGTTTCTTGCACGATGCGTTCGCCTGCTTCGATCGCTTCAATTTGACGCTCAATCTCAAACTCAATCGCCTTTTGAATGGCGCTAAACGAGTTCATATTCTTGATCTCAACCTTGGTGCCAAATTCAGCGCGACCAACTGGACGTACGGAAATATTGACATCGCAGCGCAAAGAGCCTTCCTGCATGTTGCCATCGCTGACACCGAGATAGCGTACAATCCGCCGTAGCTCTTGAGCGTACTCGGCGGCTTCTCGGCCAGTCCGAATATCTGGCTCCGAAACGATTTCAATCAGTGGCACACCCGCACGGTTATAGTCCACTAGCGAATAGGTGGAGCCAGAGAGGCGATCGCTGCCACCATGCACGAGTTTGCCCGCATCTTCTTCCATATGCAGACGGGTGACACCAATGCGCTTCCGGGTTGCCGTGCCCGTTTCTTTGTCGTACAGCTCAATTTCGAGCCAACCATGTTCGGCGATCGGCAGGTCGTACTGCGAAATTTGGTAGTTCTTCGGCAAGTCGGGGTAGAAGTACTGCTTGCGATCGAACTTGCTGTATGGGGCAATTTGACAGTTCAGCGCTAGTCCTGCTTTTACCGCATACTCCAGTACTTTCTGGTTAAGGACAGGCAGCACGCCAGGCAATCCCAGGCAAACTGGATCGATGTGCGTATTGGGCGTGGCTCCAAACGCCGTGGAGCTATTAGAGAAAATTTTGGTTTGGGTGCTGAGCTGGCAGTGTGTTTCTAACCCAATGACAGCTTCATACTGAGTTTTTACCGGAGCGGCAGTAGTCATAGACCTTTTCAGCTTGCGACTGTGGAACAGTTAGCTCTATCTTAGCCGTTGTCGGAGACCGCACATAATGCGCTCTTTTAAGGAAGGCATGGCACATTTTAATGAAGCCGTGGCATAACGATCGCGTTTAGCGGAGACTAGGTTTCAGTCGATCGCGCCTGAATCAATCTTTTTAGCATTTTGAACTGCCTTGTTAGACACTGAATGTGAGCTATGTCATTCAATTCCAGTCGTCGCAGAGCCTTAAATCAAGATTTGCCATTGGGTTGCCGAGCTTCTCACGCAAGATCGTGCGCGATGCTTGTTGGGCAGAAATGCCGAGTCAAGCGAAGTACCGTCCTCGAAGTTGTTCAGGAGAAATGTAGCGTTGACTTATCTTTAGTTAAAACCGATCACGAAATTGCAACAGCCATCGCTACTCTCGAAGAACTAAGGCATAACTGGCCGAGGGCAGAACCATGATTGAAACAGGAATTGCAAGTTTCTGAACCAATGCATCAGGGCGATTAGTAAATTAAATAGAGGCTAGTGATCATGGCTCCACGCGACGAGCCAGCATCTCAAACTGTCATCGAAATTTGGACGAGGAGGATCTCAAATGTCATTAGCTGAACTCATGTCACAAATTCACGAACTCTCAAAAATTGACAAGCTTCGACTGATGCAGTTTCTTGCAACGGAACTTGTCAAAGAAGAAGATGCAAACTTCTTTGTTGCCAATCAAGAGTATCCTGTCTGGTCGCCCTACAACTGCTCTGAGGCTGCCAATGTTTTAATGAATCTTCTGGCGACAAAGCGGCAAGGGCAGAATGGTTGACACTCAAAAGTTTCCCTATAAAATCATCGATACCAAGCTTGGCATGGTTGATCGCATGCCATATCTGCCGTTAACGCTCAGTATAAGCGGTCAATATCTAAGCACCGAAGGCTTATTAGATACAGGTGCAAGCGTTAATGTTTTGCCCTATGAGTTTGGGCAGCAACTGGGTTTAATCTGGGAGAATGAGACTCTCTCGGTTGTATTAGCAGGGAACCTAGCTCGATTTGAAGCTCGCGCAGTCATTTTTGATGCTCAAGTCGGCTTATTCCCAGCGGTCAGCTTGGCATTCGCCTGGACACAAGCAACCGAGGTGCCTTTGATCTTGGGACAAGCCAATTTCTTCTTTGAGTTTGATGTCTGTTTCTTCCGTGCGCGTTCTGAATTTGAAGTTCGTCCCAAACAGGTGGATAAAAATGAAGACAGAAGTATCAATTGACCGCGATCGATGGATACGGTCTAACAATTCGGCTAGAGCGGAATGAAAAGTATCAATTGGTGATTTGTAAAGGATCCTAACAACCACTCAAACGGAACATAAGGGCTTAAAATTGCCTGGTCAACCCTGCTGAAAAGGAGAAACGACGATGCAGAACCAGATCAATAACGAGATGCAGATCACCATTTACTATTTGGGTGGTCAAACAGAATCCTATACGTTCTCTCAGTTCGCTGACCCCGCCGCACTGGAGCAAGAAGTACAACAGGAAATCCGGCGAATTCTGGACAAAGAATGGTGGTTTTTCCATTTGCCAGAGCAAACGGTTTGCGTGAATCGAGCGAATGTGGCAAAAATTGAGTTGAAACCGTCGATCGCTCAGATCCACGGTGAGGGGGTCTTTGCAAACGCTAAACGCGTTACTCCACTAAGCCGTGCTCATTCGTCGTAGAAGGCAGAGGGCAGAAGGCAGAGGGCAGAAGGTAAAGGCTAAAGGCTAAAGGCTCGAAATGGGAGGTCTTGGTTAGCTGGTGTAGTACTTGTCGTTCAATTTTTATCCTTCATACTTCATCCTTTATCCTTCCAAAAACATTCAACTGAATACCTAACAAACGGATTACTCTATGGATGTGCAGCCATCGGTTAGTTTGCTTCGCGCTCAATCGTATGACCAGATTCAACTGCGTCAGGCATTAGAGACTTTACTCGAACCGCTTGGCGGTATGGCGGCGTTTGTGAAACCGGGCGATCGGGTTCTCCTTAAGCCTAATCTGCTGACGGGTGGCCGTCCTGGCAAAGAATGTGTTACGCGTCCAGAGATGGTTTACTGTGTGGCGCAAATGGTGCAGGAAGAGGGTGGCAAACCGTTCTTGGGCGATGGGCCAGCGTTTGGGAGTGCGAAGGGAGTTGCGAAAGCAAATGGCTACTTACCGCTGACCGAAGCGCTGGGGTTACCGATCGTTGAGTTTCATGGCAAACGTTACGAAACGGTTAGCGCTGAGTTTAATCATTTGCTGCTGAGTAAAGAGGCGATCGACGCGGATGTGGTGATCAACTTGCCGAAAGTCAAATCGCACATGCAGCTAACGCTCACGATGGGCGTGAAGAACCTCTTTGGCTGTGTTCCCGGCAAAATGAAAGCCTGGTGGCACATGGAAGCGGGTAAAGATCAAAATCGCTTTGGCGAAATGCTGGTCGAAACCGCACGGGCGATCGCTCCCGATCTCACGATTTTGGATGGCATTATTGGTCACGAGGGAAATGGCCCCAGCGGTGGTGAACCCCGTCGGCTCAATTTGCTGGCGGCTTCACGAGATGTCTTTGCCCTCGATCGCGCCGTGGTCGATATTCTTAAGGTTGATCCAGCGATCGTGCCAACTGTAGCAGCGTCTCAACGGTTAGAACTTTGCTCTACGGTAGAAGCAATCCATTTCCCGCTGCTTCATCCTCAATCCCTTCAGATCGATGACTGGAAGTTGCCCGATCACCTGATGCCGATCGATTTTGGACTGCCGCGCGTCCTCAAATCCACCTTCCGCCATCTCTACATCCGCTTGATTAAAGAACCGATGCAGGCTTATGCGGGGCGCTGAGTGCACTGGGACGGTTGGCTCGACTGGACAGTCAGGAGGGATGGGGGATGAAGTATGAAGGATGAAGGCTAAAAAGCCGATAGTTGAATGCTCAACACAATTTATACGCCTCCCTACTCCCTACTCCCTACTCCCTACTCCCTACTCCCTACTCCCCGTTTTCTATATTGCCTTCTGCCTCCTGCCCTCTGCCTTCCCATCGAGCGCATCTATTTTGGGCAGCGAATAATGCTAAATGAGGCAAATGTCAAGTTATGGATCGGATAGTAAAGTGATTTGTAACTCTTGTGTTGTCTTATGTGATCCCGCTGCCAGTTCCGGTCAGTTCGCTAAGGTGAGCGTAGACAAAAGTATCCAGACGATGCCACGTTAAAGCAACGGTGTAATGTAGCATCCTCTAGACAACCGAGTCCTAGCCCGTATCTGGAAAACGTTGTATGTCTCCATCAATGCTGCGTCAACTTTGGTCTATCGTCGAAACGAGCCAGTCTCAAACGCTGCTGAACCTAGACGACAATGGCTTAGTGCAATGGCTGCTGAAGCAACTTAAAACGCAGCGATCGCTCGACCATGACGAAGTCAATGCGTTTAGTCACTATATCCACGCTCGTTTGCCTCTGATTCGCGACCTTGCTAACAGTCGTCTTCTGTTTCACTCGTAAGTTATCGATTCGTTCGGTTCGAGATACCCTGCCTGTTACGATCGCCCTTACCGATTTATGCCACAACCGATTTATGCAACTGTAGAGGAGCCAAAATCGGGAGGAATATCCTGCCAACGTCCCTGTCCAACTGCGCGTAAAGCTTCCTTCAGGGTGATATCGCCTGTGTACAAAGCGCGCCCCACGATCGCTCCAGTTACGCCCAAAGGTTCAAGCGCCAGCAAACTCAACAAGTCGGTGACGGTGCTCATGCCACCGGAGGCAATCACTGGCACTGAAACGCCATCCGCCAATACTCTTAACGCCTCAAGGTTGGGGCCTTGTAATGTGCCATCGCGGTGAATGTCGGTGTAAATAATGGCCGCAATGCCAAAGTCTGCCATCTGCGTTGCCAAGTCAAGGGCAGCTACCTCAGACGTTTCTAGCCACCCGCGCGTTGCCACTAAGCCATTACGAGCATCAATGCCCACCACGATTTGTCCCGGAAATTCCTGGCAGAGTTCACGCACCAGATCGGGTTGCTCGACTGCAACGGTGCCGAGAATCACTCGCTGAACGCCCAGTTTAAAGAGAGCCGCAGCACTGGCCCGATCGCGCAAGCCTCCCCCTACCTGAATCGGCACATCGACGGCACGCACGATCGCTTCAATGGCTTGCATATTGACTGGATGCCCAACCTTCGCACCATCCAGGTCAACGACATGCAGTCGGGTAGCCCCCTGATCGGCCCATTGACGTGCTACGGAAACAGGATTTTCGTCAAACGTTTCCGCTTGAGCATAATCGCCTTGATACAGGCGTACACAGCGCCCTTCCAGCAGATCGATCGCTGGGATGACCTCCATCACTCTGACCTCATAAGCCGCGCGAACCAAACCACCCTAACGTATCACTTCATGAAGATCAATGAGTGACAAGCAAGCAAACCTGGTTTTAATGATCAACTATAGGAAAAAAGAGGCGTTCATACGTAAGATGGGGATGCAATAGTGCCCCTTAGCTATTCTGCGGATGCTTATTAGCTTTCTGGCGCTTTACAGCCTTGCTGCAAGAATGCTGTCACACTGAAGCAAGATTTTTCCTTTGATACCTGGAAACAGTCGAACTCGTTTCGTAGAAGGCACTAGCTGCAACACGTTGGAGCAACAATAATCTCAAGTCATGTCATGAGGGATGCAACATGGATGTTTGGGTTGATGAGTTCAAGCGAAAACAATCACTCGGCAATCAGCCAGAAGCGGTTCCTGGCTTTTTTGTCCGCAGTACAGCCCCAATTAATGTTGAGCAAGATGAATGTAAACCCGATGGCATTATGCCAACGCTGAGTGACGTAGTTGAGTCTCTTTATCAAAATACGAAACTGAACGAAAGCTATACAGGATTAGTCATTCAAATTCACGGATACAACACAGGAATTAAAAAAGTAATTAAGGGTGGCAAAGAGGTTGAGGAAGATTTTATTTTTCAAGGCTGGCAGAGAACGTGGTCAACTCTAAACCAGGGAGATGCAGCAATCTATGGCAAACCCAATAGTTTTGTTTATCTAGGCTACCGTTGGCCTTCAGAAAGCGTTCCTTCTAGCTTTAATGATGCCGATAAAGCTCTACCCATCACTCTGAAAGCCTTGTTTTGGGGTGGAATTGCGATCGCGGCGATTGGGCTACTTTGCCTTCTGTTCTTCACCTCACCCATTGCAGATGCCCTGTCTGCCGTTGTGATGCTTCTGGGCAGCGTGATGTTCATGCTTGTAGCAACCCTTTACATTCTGCGCATTATTGTTTATTTCCGGGATTCTTATCGTGCCAATAACTTTGGTGTTCCCGATTTAGTTGAATTTATTCGGCAGCTTGATTTAGGGCTTGTCAAGCGCCACCTGCATGATCCACTCTTTGAAGCGGTGGCAAAGGAAGCTGGGGAAGGTTTGGAGCTTGCTCCTAATTTGTTGTTAACAGCCGTCAGAAAAACATGGGAAATTATCGAACTCGAAACAGCCTTGTTGCGCGATCGCAATGACGAGGCGTTTAGCCTGTTGCTTCCCAAAATTAAACAGCGTGAACTGACTACTGTGGATGACGCTGTTTTCCTAAAAATTTATGCCAGCTTTGTCAGCGCGCAAAAGCCTTCCTGTGAGCCAGAAGACTATCAAAAAGCCGCTACCTATTGGGATGATGACAAGCAGAAGCCACGGATTCGGCTGACCTTTATTGGTCACAGTATGGGTGGCTTTGTGACCACGCAAGTCATTCGCATCCTCTCAGATGCCTTTGACCCAGCGGCAATTGGAGATACAAAAAGTTTAGAGAAGTTTCCGCCGCCGACAGTAGGGCGAGTCTTTGCTCTGGGGCGTTTAATTCTGATTTCGCCCGATATCCCACTGTTAACCATCGTTTCGGGGCGAACAAATTTCTTGCGCTCCTCGCTGCGACGGTTTGAAGAAGCGTATCTTTTTAGCAATGAGGGCGACCTCGCTCTGCGGTTAGCCTCTACAACCGCTAATTATTTCTCTTTTCCGGCCAGCACCTATGCACAAGGGTTTCGCCTGGGCAATGTAACGGTTAATCTAGACGCAAACAAGCTGAACGCTGGTGCACACAGTAAATATGGCATTGTCAATTTGCCTGAGTTAACGAGTGGCGCACAACCTTCGTCCCTACTGGACTTTATTGGCGTACAGACCTTAAGCCACAACACCACTAGCCTTGGGCAAGAAAGCAAGGAGAAGCGAGAAGCGTTAAGAAAGCGGAACGGTAAGGTCGATGAAGAGTCCCTTGCGAAAGCAAATCAGGACCCGGAATCGATCGCCGATTTGTTTACCTACCTTGACTGTACGGAATACTGCGACATTACCTACTACCCCAAGCGTGACAATCAAGAAGTCAACGTTTTAATTGCGGAAGGGCAGAATTCCCCCCTCAGTTTCTTCGAGTATGTCAAGTTACTCAAAGCCTATGTCGATTTCTCCAGTGATCCGGGTAAAGGTGTGGGCGTCGATGTACACGGTGGTTACTTCTATGGTCACCTGAGCAACTTACTGATTCGTCGGTTAGCTTTTTTGGGCTTTCAAGGGCTGTTGGACTCGTTGATTTTTCAACCGCCGCCTGAGCTAAGTGCTGAGAATAGTGAACTCCCAGCAACCCTAAAAGCTCGCTTGCAGGAAGCCAAGCAACTACCGGATGAACCACGTCGCCAAATTGCTTTACAAGCGTTGTCCTGGCTTTGTGAACGACGCAAAATTCAGGTTGCGGCTTCTCCAGAGCGCTATTACGTGGATGTCCTTGGGCTCAAGCGGGGTGAGACAAGAGCTAAAATTCTTTCCAAGGAACAGCCCGTCAAGAATGCTCAGCCCATTGAGCCAACGCATTAAGTTCAAAACCCTTAAAAAGGAAGCCCTCTCATAGTTGATTATGAGAGGGTTTTTTAATGTCGTTCTATAAGTACTGAGGCAAGCACTCTAAGGCACGATCGCACCTTAAGCGATCGTGCTTTTCATTAGCAAAACTTAACATAGTGTGTTAAGTTTATAAATATATATGTTGCGAAGTGTGTCGCAAGCGAAACCCCCAGGAAATTATCCCCAAACCAATTATGCTCAAGCTTCCCCTTCTGGCGGCTGTTTTCAAGCCAAACCTGACTCCTAACTTGCTATCGCAGGCATCCCTGGCCTTATTTCGTGCAGTCGTCGGCATCGTTATGATTCACAACGGTCTGGACAAGCTTTCTAATATTGAGAGCTTTGCCCAGGCATACGTTCAGGTCATCGGCTTGCCGTTTCCGATCTTTTTCAGTTATCTCGCTGCGTTTACTGAACTCATTGGTGCACCGCTAGTAGCGCTAGGGTTGCTCACTCGCCCTGCTGCGCTTGGTCTGTTTTCAACCATGTGTGTTGCCATGTACCACCACATTCTGGTCGCTGGCTTTAGCATTCCTTATCTAGAACTGTCTGCCGTTTACGCAGTCTGCTTCCTGTTCTTTGTGGTCAATGGCGGCGGTCTGTTTTCAACCGATGCTTTGATTGTGAGTTGGCTGGATGCAAGTGCCTTGTCTGCCCAAGCGAAACGCCTGATGCGATTGGAGAAATCCTACGAAGCGTCAAGTGCCACCGAAAAGGTGAGTCTTTGAGGCGTATCAACGTACGTTTCGATCGATTGCAACTAACAATTTCACATCGTCCTGTAGCCCCAAAGAAATCTTTGGGGTTTTTGTTTTGTGACGAACGATCGCTTAACCCATCTTCAATCTGCTGAATGAGTTGGCAATACTCTATTTGGAAATGCACGCATTGCACATATTGCGTTGCTTTAAACCTTCGATGCAATGAAAAAACACCAGTGAAATGAGCTTGCGAAACACTCACTCTACTGATGCTTCTTCATTTTATTAAGGCGACCGACAAGCTACTGCACTGGAGTTAGCACTTTTTCAGTCACCGCTTCGGGGTTTGCTTCGGGTGAGTCTTTCTCAGATGGTGGCACCAGTTGCCAGAACTTGGGCAAATAATCTGACCAGTTTGCCAGGATGGTTTTGGCTTTTTGACTACCCGTGCGATCGACGTGTGCTTCAATCAACTCTTTCAATTGTTGTTCTCCGGCAGGTGTAATGACCCGTTGGACTTTCACAATTTCTGGGTTGACTTTCGTGGGGAAACGGCCGTCTTCATCGAGGAAGTAGCCTAAACCGCCCGTCATTCCTGCAGCGACGTTGCGTCCAGTAGAACCCAGCACCACAATCACGCCGCCTGTCATGTACTCACAGCAGTGGTCACCTGCGCCTTCTACGACGGCTTGCGCGTTAGAGTTGCGTACGGCAAAGCGTTCGCCTGCTTGACCATAGGCAAACAGCATGCCACCCGTTGCCCCATAGAGACAGGTATTGCCGATGATGACATTGTCAGAAGGGTTATAAGTAACGGCAGCGGGAGGCACGATGACGATCTCTCCCCCATGTAAGCCTTTACCGACATAGTCGTTCGCTTCCCCTTCCAGGTTGAGCGTCATGCCAGGGAGATTAAAGGCTCCAAAGCTCTGACCAATGCTGCCTTTAACGTTGAGGGTGATGTGTCCGCCAAAGCCATTGTTGCCATACTGACGCGCGATCGTCCCGGCAATGCGGGCACCAATCGTGCGATCAGTATTCACCACTGCTACGGTTTTACTGATACTGGACTGGTTGGCGATCGCGGCTTGAATGTCTGGGTCACTCAAAAGCTGGTCATCCAGAACATAGCCGTTGCTATGCACCGTTTCATGCTCCAACCAGGTGCGATCGTCTCGCGTATCCGGTAGTTGCGTCAGGCAGGAGAGATTCAGGCTAAGGGTTTTTGGGATTTTAACCCCTTCCCGGACTTTCAGCAGATCGGCTCGACCGATGATATCGTTAAGCGTACGATATCCCAATTTCGCCAGCAACGATCGCGCTTCTTCGGCCACAAAGTAGAAGAAATTGACCACCTGTTCCGGTAGCCCAGGGAACCGCTTGCGGAGTTCCTCTCGCTGGCTTGTCACCCCAACGGGACAGTTGTTGGTATGGCAAATCCGCGCCATGATGCACCCTTCTGCAATCATCGCAATGGAGCCGAATCCAAATTCTTCGCCTCCCATCAAGGCTGCCATCACCACATCCCAACCTGTTTTAATGCCACCATCCACGCGCAGCAGGACGCGATCGCGCAGTTCGTTTTGAATCAGCACTCGATGCACTTCCGTCAGTCCCAACTCCCACGGGCTACCTGCGTGCTTGATGGAACTGAGCGGCGATGCACCCGTACCACCATCGTGTCCCGAAACCTGAATAATGTCGGCATTGGCTTTGGCGACGCCTGCCGCGATCGTCCCAATGCCCACTTCTGCCACTAATTTGACAGATACCTGGGCTTGGGGGTTGATCTGATGGAGATCAAAAATGAGCTGTGCTAAATCCTCGATCGAGTATATATCGTGGTGCGGCGGCGGCGAAATCAGCGTTACACCGGGTTTCGATCGACGCAACATCGCAATATACGGACTCACCTTCGGGCCAGGGAGTTGTCCTCCTTCACCCGGTTTTGCGCCCTGTGCCATCTTGATTTCGAGTTGCTTGGCACTCATTAAATACTCAGGCGTCACCCCAAAACGGCCAGATGCAACTTGCTTAATTGCAGAATTGGCGGTGTCACCATTTTGCAATCCCTTCAAGTGAGGGAACAAGGGTGACAAGCCTTTCTCATCCACGTCGTTGAATGACAGGAAGCGTGTTGGATCCTCTCCCCCTTCGCCAGAGTTGGACTTGCCGCCAATGCGGTTCATGGCGATCGCCAATGTTTCGTGCGCCTCTCGCGACAGGGCTCCGAGAGACATCCCACCCGTGCAGAACCGCTGCACGATAGCGCTGGCAGGTTCGACCTCTTCTAACGGAATGGACGGGCGATCGCTCTTCACATCGAGCAAGTCTCGCAAGGCAGTCAGAGGACGCTCTTCCAGATACTTCTGGTACAGCGCGTAATGGTCGTAGCTCTTGTCAGCCACTGCCTTATGCAGATACTTTGACATTTCCGGGCTGTTCATGTGGTACTCGCCGCCCGGACGGTAGTTAACGAAGCCGTAGTTTTCAAGCTTTTTGATATGCAGCTCAGGAAACGCTCGTTGGTGGAAGGAAACCACTTCCTGCGCCAGGTCAGCTACACTCAAACCGCCCAACCGGGACGCAGTGCCTGAAAAGCCCAGATGCAACAGGTCGCCGCCAATGCCGATCGCCTCAAAAATTTGCGCACCGTGGTAGCTCGTCAGCAGCGAAATGCCCATCTTAGACAGAATTTTGAGCAGACCCTCTTCCACTGCCTTGCGGTAGTTGCTCTGCGCCGCAGCGAGCGTAATCGCCTTGAGTTTGCCCCGCTCCATAAAGCTTTGGGTTTTGGGGTCAGCCCACCATTGGCGCACGGTTTCCAATGCCAGATAGGGGCAGATAGCACTCGCACCATAGCCAATCAGGCAGGCAAAATGGTGAGTACTCCAGCATTGAGCAGTATCCGCAATCAGCGAGACTTTCATCCGTAAACCCTGACGGATCAGGTGATGATGCACCGCCCCGATCGCCAGCAACGGTGGAATATACGTATAGTCTTCGCTCAGACCAATGCTTCCCGCATGCCCAGCGCGATCGCTCAGGATCAGAATTTTCTTACCCGCACGCACGGCTTCAGCGGCTTGCTGGCAGAGTGCCGTAACTGCCCGCTGAAGACCATCAGGACCTTGCGACAGCTCAAAGAGTGTTGATAAATCGGCGGTTTCAAAACCCGATTGACGAATCTGCTCCAACTCAGAGTCGTTGAGCACGGGTGACTCTAGCTTCAGCAAGTGAGCATATTTCGGACCTTCTTCGAGCAGATTGCCACGCTCTCCGAGTTGGATTGCCAGAGACATGACCAGCTTTTCACGCAGGGGGTCGATCGGCGGATTTGTCACCTGTGCAAACCGCTGCTTAAAGTAGTCATACAGCAGACGTGGCTTGGTAGACAGGACTGCCAACGGCACATCGTCACCCATACAAAAGGTCGGTTCCTTACCCTGCGCGCCCATTTCCTGAATGATCATCTCCACGTCTTCGGCCGTGTAACCAAAGGCGGTCTGGTAGCGCAGTAGGTTTCCAGCGGGAATGGCAGGCACGTTCTCCGCAAACGGTTCGTGCTTGAGGTCATAGCGATTCTGCTTGAGCCACTCGCCGTAGGGTTTGGCGCTGGCAACTCGCTGCTTGATTTCCCAATTCTTCTGAATTTCGTGGGTTTCCAGATCGATCGCAATCATCTGACCCGGTCCAAGCCGACCTTTTTCGATAATGTCTGCTTCGGGTAGTTCCACAACCCCTGCTTCCGATGCTACAACGATATAGCCATCGCGCGTGATGCTATAGCGGGCAGGACGCAGACCGTTGCGATCGAGGGTGGCACCTACTACCTTCCCATCGCTAAACACCAGTAAGGCAGGACCATCCCAGGGTTCCTGAATGCCGCTGTAGTATTCGTAAAAGTCAACGATCTCAGGATGATCTGCCAGATCAGGCTGATTCAGGTAAGCCTCTGGCACCATAATCATTAGCGCTTCTTGCGGACTGCGGCCCGATCGCACCAACAGTTCAAAGACGTTGTCGAGGTTGGCCGAATCGCTGTTGTCAAGGTTGACAGCCGGTTTGAGGTCAAGGAGCCGATCGCCCCAGCAGGAGTGCTCCAGATCGGCTTCTCGTGCCATCATCCAGTTGACGTTACCCAGAAGCGTATTGATCTCGCCATTGTGACCCAGCAAGCGCATGGGCTGTGCCAAAGGCCATCTTGGAAGGGTATTGGTACTAAACCGACGGTGGTAAACCGCAAACGTACTTTTATATTCCGGCTGCTTAAGGTCAAGATAGAACTCGCCTAGAACCGCCGATCGCACCATGCCTTTGTAGATAATCGTGCGGTTTGAAAAAGAGCAAATGTAAAGATCGGCGACATCATTTTGCAGAGCAGACCCCTGGACTTCAGCGGGTGCCGCCGCATGGGCACGCTTACGAGTCAGGTAAAGCTGACGTTCCAATGCTTCGCCTTGTTGCGACGATTGCACCACTATCTGCTCAATCTGAGGTAGATTTTCGCGAGACTGCCTGCCCAAGAGCGTCGGCATCGTTGGCACAACCCGCCACCCAAGCACGGTTAGCCCTTCCTCGGTAGCAACGCGCTCAAAGACTCGACGTGCAATATCGGCGGCTTCTGCTTTGGCGGGAAGAAAGACCATACCGACCCCTACATGCTCTGGGGACGGCATCTGCAACCCCTCATTGGCCATCCATTGAGATAGTAGCTCCCAGGGAATCGCTGTCATGAGACCAGCCCCATCGCCTGAGTCTTGATCCGCGCTACAGCCACCTCGATGTTCCAGGCAAGTTAGGGCTGAGAGCGCCTTCTCAATCAGATCGTGACTCGTGCGCCCCTGGCGATCGGCAATGAAACCAACACCACAGGCATCGCGTTCTTCCACTAACCAACGCTGCCCGGCATACCCACCTGTTCCCTGATTCTGATCTTGATTCGCAGTTGTTCTATCCATGAGACGGCTCGGTTTCGTTTATTTAGCAGAAATGTGGTGGGATTGATGAGCGCTCATCTCGCGCTTCCCTTTCGAGACAGAATGAAATTCCTGGGCGGACTGCTCTGAGCGGAGTACTGTCAAACTATCAAAGTATCCAAAATCTGTATACGGCTGCTCTCATAAAGCTGGAGCACAGCCAATACTTTAATGTCACAAACTGCAAGGCCCTGGATGCATCAGCAGTGCGTTTGCTAAAAGACTGAATCGCAAGCCGATTGCTAACAGCAGTTGCAAAGCACGGTTGGATACACTCCGATTCTACATAGAATCTGTTTGACAAGGAGACAGGCCATTTCCGACCCATAATCTGTAACCAAACGCATGCTAGGCCATGAGTACCTACGTATTTTTCCCTCAATTCCCAATGCAGAGAGACACTTATATCCAGATTTCCAACATTGGGATGTAGGGATTAGCATCGCCGAATGGCGTTAGTCTCAGCCACAGCAGTCGTCTATATCACAGGTGCTCCTTGGCAGCGGTGCGCTGACGAGAACGGCTCCTCTAGCACATCGTTGGACAACAACGTATGAACCAGCTTTTCAAGCCATAACGGGTTACGTTAACGTCATTGCCTCTAGAACGATGCTGACAGCTACTGCAACAAGTTACTCAGCAATAAACACAACAGGCAGATCCAAGTAGAAGAGGGAGAAAGCATTTTATAGAAAATAAACTGCTCTGGCAATCCCTGACTGAAAGTGTGTTTAAGGGAAGTTCTCGCTGCTCTGACTTGCGAACATTGCCCAACAGAGGAAAGCTGCAGATGATTGCTTTAGAACAACCAATGAGCGGGCGACCAAGATTACTAGCAGTCGGTGATCGTCTTTCGTCCAAAGTCTGATCGCTGCCCGCATAAGCCCGCTCTACAGAAGAAGCACGCTTGCCAATGGATGCCTCTTTCTTTCTCCAGTATCGATCAAGCAACCTTGAACCGCTTCGTCAGGTCATCATCTCCTAACACACAGCTTTTGAGTATCTTGTCTTAACAACCTGCGGTAAAAGCTGCCATTGCCTCAATTCTGTACATTGTTTCTGGTACCGTTCAATTAAATCGACTGATGGCTACCCGCAGCCTTCCGTTGCAAAGGGGCTGCTGCCACTTCAATATTTGTTGCTATTTCAGAGTCTGTTGCTAAAGAAGCCTCGTGTTGAAACGTATATGAGTAATCAGTTCAAACACCTTGAGTCCTTAAACGCTGAAAGTGCTCGATCGCGCCTTGTCCAATGGCTGCCTCTCGCTGTGGGGCTTCTTTGCCTCGGTTTGTTAGGTCAAGTAAGCGCCCCCGCGATCGCTGCACCCAAACATCGCCCTACCATTTCTATCCATCCCAAACGCGTAAGCCAGGTGCCACCCCTACCTGCTCAAGGCATACAAGGAAATCAAATTCTGCTTAATGGTCGTCCATTGTCTGCTAATTGGATGCAATGGTCCTCCGGTGGACAACGCTTTGGCCTTACGGATGCTGGTCTTTCTCAGGCGATTGGGGCCGAACTGCTCAATACGGCTGATGCAGCCAGGCAACCCATCCAATGGTTCTCTGACCCTGTCGCCACACCATTAAACCTTGGCACGCGACTAACAGGACCCTTACGGTATCTGGACATTACCGAACTGGCGCAGCGATCGGGCTGGCAATTGCAACCCAACGGTGCGGTTCTCCAAATCACCTCCCCCCTTGCAACCGTGACCGCGATCCGTCAGGGCAAGCAACCCTGGGGCGATCGTCTCGTGCTTGAGCTCGATCGCTCAGCCCCCTGGCAAGTCGATCAACAGGATCAAGCGGTTGTGTTAACGCTGGATGCGCAAGTTGCCGCTACTGCCTTACAAAGCTTTAAATCAGTGATTGGCAATCGGCTCAGCGCTGTCAGTGTTGAGCCTGGAGCGAATCAAACACGCCTTCGGCTAACGCTTTCCAGCGCTTTACGCCCACGTGTGTGGAGTTTACCCAATCCCAACCGGCTCATTGTGGATATTCGCCCTGACGCGGCGGTCGATCGCGACATCCTCTGGGCTCCGGGACTCCGTTGGCGTACTCAAACACTGACCCTTGGAGCCGCACGCTTCCCGGTGATTTGGTTAGCCGTTGATCCCCGCCAGCCTGGCGTTAGCCTGAAACCTATTCTTCCAAACCCTGGCACGCTGATCGGAACGGCTCCCTTAATACGAACCGCACAGCAGGCACAGGTTGCGGCTGCAATCAACGGTGGCTTTTTCAATCGCAATAATCAACTGCCCCTGGGAGCCATTCGGTTAGATGGACGCTGGCTTTCGGGTCCCATTCTGGGACGAGGCGCGATCGCCTGGAATGCCACAGGCGAAACAAAATTTGCTCGCCTCACAATACAAGAAACACTGGCAACTCCGAATGGACAACGGCTACCGCTTACTTATCTCAACAGTGCCTATGCTCAAGCAGGCATTGCGCGGTATACCAACGGTTGGGGACCAGGCTACAGCCCCCTGACGGATAACGAAATTTTGGTTACGGTTCAGAACAATAAAGTTGTGAGTCAACAACCCGGGGGAGCGGTTGGCAGTATTAATGTGCCGATTCCTGCCGATGGGTATTTATTGGCCGTGCGCTCAAACCGCAATGCGGCGGCTAATCTGGCAGTGGGAACATCCTTGCAACTAGAAACCTCGGTTACACCGCCCGAATTTAGCCGCTATGAACAAATCATTGGTGGCGGACCCCTGCTCCTTCAAAATAGCCAGATTGTCCTTGACCCGAAAGCCGAACAATTTAGTAACGCTTTTGCGATCGAAAAAGCAAACCGTAGCGCGATCGGGCAAATGGCTGATGGCACTCTTCTCATCGCTGCCGTACACACAAATCTGAACGGGGATGGAGCAACGCTGACCGATATAGCTCAAATCATGCAGCAATTAGGTGCTGTTAACGCACTCAATCTCGATGGCGGCAGCTCTACAACGTTGTATCTTGGTGGGCAACTGCTCGATCGCCTACCTCGTACAGCGGCACGTGTTCATGAAGGCATCGGCGTCATAATTCAGCCAACCCGATAACGCTGTACTGAGACAGCAGAGCCATTTTATACCTTCAGACGCAAACTTTGTAAAGATTGCATGTGAATTCAGTTAAGCCCTTTGAAACAGGCAAAGCTCCCACTGAGGATTTGCTAAGGTTATCGTCGGAGGTTCCTTGTTCGTCTTAGCCTGATTTTCACGTGTCTTGCGTGTTCACGTACTTTGTATTTCTACGTCTACCTCAGCGCTCAACCTAACCTGCTGTTAGCTCTGACTAATTTGCGTTAGTTCTGACCGTGCTAGTGAAAAAGAAACTTTTTGACAGAACAATCCATCCTTTCTAGTAGTACACCCTCTAAAGAGACAGTCATTATGGTTCAATCCCAAGAAAGCCTCCAAAGCTCTTCCCTCGCTCTGCCTCTCCCTGGTGGACAAAAGACCCTCGCAGCTACAGAACTGAGACCCTGGGGTTCTTTCACAATCTTAGAAGAGGGGCGTGGTTATAAAATTAAGCGCATTGAAGTAAAGTCGGGCCACCGTCTAAGCTTGCAAATGCATCACCACCGGAGCGAACACTGGATTGTGGTTTCGGGTACAGCGAAGGTTGTCTGTGGCGATCGCGAACTCATCTTGAGCAGTAACCAGTCTACCTATGTGCCCCAATGTACCGCTCATCGGTTAGAGAACCCAGGTGTTATTCCACTCGTTCTCATTGAAGTGCAGAATGGGGAATATTTGGGCGAAGACGATATTGTACGGTTCCAGGACGATTACTCTCGTGCCAAATAGTCTCTCCCCAGGGGGCGATCGCTAACCGTGCTGGCTAATCTCTCCAGCTCCTGGTTGCTACTTCTAGAAGGCAACCCCATCAAAGGAATGCGACTCAATACTTTACGGCAACGATCGTCTCGCTTCACGTTGCCGTAAGGTAAGCTTCAGAATAGCTTTCTTTTTGATCACCCGGAGATGATACACCTCAGCCAAGCGGCCATTAGCGAAATCCAACGCTTAAAAGCTAAGCGCAATGATCCCGAACTACTGTTTCGCCTTAGCATTCAGCCGAGCAACTGTTTGACGTTGTCCTACGCGATGACGTTCGACAAAGCCATGCACACAGGTGATGAAGTATTTCATTGTGATGGTATCCCGGTCCTCATTGATGCTCAAAGCCTCTTAGCGGTTACTGGACTAACCTTAGATTACTCGGAAGATTTGATGGGAGGAGGCTTTCGCTTTCATAATCCCAATGCAGTTCGAAGCTGTGGTTGTGGCAATTCTTTCTCTATAAGCGAAACGCACGGTTGACTCATTTCGCTTCGTTTGGCAAGAAACGCCTTAATCGACTGAATCTGATTAGCAAATGGGTTGACATTCGTCAAAACTTATCGGTAATATTGGAGTTTGTAAAAAGTTAGTCAACGGAACCGCACACGTCTCGTACCATGCCCACCATTCAGCAACTCATTCGCACCGAGCGTCAGAAAACGCAGAAGAAGACTAAGTCCCCCGCTTTGAAGAGTTGCCCTCAGCGTCGTGGCGTCTGTACACGGGTCTACACAACAACACCTAAAAAGCCTAACTCCGCCTTGCGCAAAGTGGCGAGGGTTCGGCTGACGTCGGGCTACGAAGTGACCGCTTACATTCCCGGGATTGGGCACAACCTTCAAGAGCACTCTGTAGTGATGATTCGAGGCGGTCGTGTGAAAGATCTTCCCGGTGTGCGTTATCACATCATTCGTGGCACTTTGGACACGGCCGGTGTTAAGGATCGCAAGCAAGGTCGCTCTAAGTATGGTGCAAAGCGCCCTAAAAGTTAAGTAAGGCGATGCCTCTTTCGTTTTGAGCGACCGTTTTAACTTGTGCTGTCTGACGTAGTTTTCTGCTTCGGTAGATTGCGGTTAAGCTTCGTTCTCCAGAAATCTGATAGACTAGACCGGCAGTCTAGTTAGCTTGTTGCCACTGACAACCTCAGCGCTAATTTTTCACGTTTTACTTTTCAAGGTCTATTATGTCGCGCCGCACTTCTATTCAGAAACGTACAGTTCCCCCCGATCCCGTTCATAACTCTCGGCTAGTCAGCATGATGGTCCGACGCATTATGCATCATGGGAAGAAGTCAGTCGCTTCTCATATTATTTACGATGCGTTTGAAGCGATCGCTCAGCGCACCGGCTCTGACCCGATCGAGGTTTTTGAACGGGCGGTGAAGAATGCGACGCCTCTGGTAGAAGTGAAAGCTCGCCGTGTGGGTGGTGCCACCTATCAGGTGCCGATGGAAGTTCGTTCCGATCGTGGTACTGCGTTGGCACTTCGCTGGTTGATTCAGTATTCGCGTCAGCGCCCAGGGCGTACTATGGCAAGTAAGCTCGCCAATGAACTCATGGATGCTGCCAATGAAACCGGTAGTGCGATCCGCAAACGTGAGGAAACGCACCGAATGGCTGAAGCCAATAAGGCATTCGCTCACTATCGCTACTAACTCTGCAGTGCGGGAATCACTCTCCGCAACCCCATTGAGAAAGCATAAAATCTTAATAGACGCAGTATTACGTTACTCACTGCGGCAGAGACTAAGGAGGTAGTTGTGCCACGTACCGTCCCGATCGAACGAGTTCGCAATATTGGGATCGCCGCTCACATTGATGCTGGCAAAACCACAACGACTGAACGTATTTTGTTCTACTCCGGTGTGGTTCATAAAATTGGTGAGGTTCACGAAGGAACCGCTACGACCGATTGGATGGCGCAGGAGCGGGAGCGTGGGATCACAATCACAGCGGCTGCGATCAGTACAAGTTGGAAGAATCATCAAATCAACATCATTGACACCCCTGGACATGTGGACTTCACCATTGAGGTGGAGCGATCAATGCGTGTTTTGGACGGTGTGATTGCGGTTTTTTGCTCGGTTGGTGGCGTACAGCCTCAATCTGAAACGGTTTGGAGACAAGCTGATCGCTATAAGGTGCCTCGTATTGTTTTTGTGAACAAAATGGATCGCACCGGAGCAAACTTCTACAAAGTTTATGGGCAAATTCGCGATCGTTTACGCGCTAATGCAGTGCCGATCCAACTGCCAATTGGTAGTGAAGACACCCTGAAAGGGATTGTCGATCTTGTACGTATGCGCGCCTTCATCTACAACAACGATCTTGGCACCGACATTGAAGAAGTTGAGATTCCAGAAGCGATGCAGGCTTTGGCAGCAGAGTATCGTCTCAAGCTAGTGGAATCGGTTGCGGAAACAGACGATACGCTGACTGAAAAGTACCTTGAAGGTGAAGACCTAACGGAAGCTGAAATTAAAGCGGCTTTGCGTAAAGGTACCATTGATGGGACGATCGTTCCGATGCTTTGTGGCTCTGCCTTCAAAAACAAGGGCGTGCAATTGCTGCTGGATGCGGTGATTGATTATTTACCGGCTCCGATCGATGTTCCCCCCATTCAGGGACATTTGACCGATGGCACCGTTGCTGAACGGCACGCTGACGATAACGAGCCCATGTCTGCATTGGCTTTCAAAATCATGGCTGATCCCTATGGTCGCCTGACCTTCATCCGAGTTTATTCTGGTGTCTTGAAGAAAGGTAGCTACGTCCTAAACTCGACGAAGGATAAGAAAGAACGGGTATCGCGCCTGATCATTCTTAAAGCCGACGATCGGATTGAGGTCGATGAAATGAGAGCCGGTGATCTGGGTGCTGTCCTGGGCCTCAAAGATACTTTTACTGGCGATACTATTTGTGATGACAGCGCACCAGTAATTCTGGAATCGCTTTTTATCCCAGAGCCCGTCATTTCAGTGGCGGTGGAGCCAAGGACGAAACAGGATATGGAGAAGCTATCAAAAGCGCTCCAATCTCTATCTGAAGAAGATCCCACTTTCCGAGTCAACGTTGATCCTGAGACCAATCAAACGGTGATTGCTGGGATGGGTGAACTTCATCTAGAGATCCTGGTCGATCGGATGCTGCGGGAGTTTAAGGTTGAAGCCAATGTTGGCGCACCTCAAGTAGCGTACCGTGAAACCGTTCGCAAACCCGTTCGCGCAGAAGGCAAGTTTGTTCGTCAAAGTGGTGGGAAGGGGCAGTACGGTCATGTTGTGATCGAGTTAGAACCGACAGAGCCAGGGAGTGGCTTTGAATTTGTCTCGAAGATTGTTGGTGGCTCTGTGCCCAAAGAGTACATTGGCCCAGCAGAACAAGGGATGAAGGAAGCCTGTGAATCTGGTATTCTGGCGGGCTACCCTGTAATCGATCTCAAAGCAACCTTGGTCGATGGGTCTTATCACGATGTTGATTCTTCTGAAATGGCGTTTAAAATTGCCGGATCAATGGCAATTAAAAGCGCTGTGATGAAGGCTTCACCCGTTCTACTTGAGCCTATGATGAAGGTTGAAGTAGAAGTACCTGAAGACTTCCTTGGTCCTGTTATGGGCAATCTGATTTCACGTAGAGGTCAAATTGAAGCGCAAGGAGTCGAGCAGGGACTTGCCAAAGTAACCACAAAGGTTCCGCTGGCAGAGATGTTTGGATATGCTACAGATATACGGTCAATGACTCAGGGTCGAGGCATATTCACAATGGAGTTTAGCCACTATGATGAGGTGCCTCGCAGCGTGGCTGAGACTATCATTGCTAAAAGTAAAGGGAACGCATAATCAGGAAGAGGAATAGGTAACTCATGGCACGTGCAAAGTTTGAACGGAATAAACCCCACGTCAACATTGGTACCATTGGTCACGTTGACCATGGTAAGACGACGCTAACCGCTGCAATTACAATGACGCTGTCGGCTCTAGGGCAAGCGACAGCTAAGAAGTACGACGAGATCGATGCTGCACCGGAAGAAAAAGCACGGGGCATCACAATTAACACAGCTCACGTTGAGTACGAAACGGAAGAGCGTCACTACGCGCACGTCGATTGCCCTGGGCACGCTGACTATGTGAAGAATATGATCACAGGTGCTGCGCAGATGGATGGTGGCATTCTGGTGGTATCGGCAGCAGATGGTCCCATGCCCCAAACCCGCGAACATATTCTTTTGGCAAGACAGGTTGGCGTACCGAGACTGGTGGTCTTCCTGAATAAGAAGGACATGGTTGACGACGATGAGCTTTTGGAGCTTGTTGAACTGGAAGTGCGTGAACTTCTCAGCTCGTATGATTTCCCTGGTGACGATATTCCGATCGTGGCTGGCTCGGCGCTGCAAGCGTTAGAAGCGATGACGGCTAACCCCAAAACCAAGCGTGGCGAAAACGAGTGGGTTGACAAGATCTATGAATTGATGGACAACGTCGATTCCTACATCCCGACTCCTGAGCGCGATATTGACAAGCCATTCTTGATGGCAGTGGAGGACGTTTTCTCGATCACGGGTCGTGGAACGGTGGCTACTGGTCGGATTGAGCGCGGTGAAGTCAAAGTTGGTGACACCGTTGAACTGGTTGGTATCCGTGACACGCGTTCGACAACCGTGACGGGTATCGAAATGTTCAAGAAGAGCCTCGAAAAAGGTATGGCTGGCGACAACGCTGGTGTGCTGCTTCGCGGTTTGCAAAAGGATGACATTGAGCGTGGTATGGTCATTGCCAAACCAAAATCAATTACACCCCACACCAAGTTTGAGTCTGAGGTGTACATCCTAAAGAAGGAAGAAGGTGGTCGTCATACGCCCTTTTTCCCTGGCTATCGCCCTCAGTTCTATGTCCGGACAACTGACGTAACTGGAACAATCAGCGACTTTACGACTGATGAAGGCGGTGAAGCAGAAATGGTGATGCCTGGCGATCGCATTAAGATGACCGTTGAGCTCATCAACCCAATTGCAATTGAGCAAGGGATGCGCTTCGCTATCCGTGAAGGTGGACGCACCGTTGGCGCTGGTGTCGTTGCTAAGATCCTCAAGTAAGTTACTTGCTAAAGCTATCAGTGGTCAGTTAGCGCTGATCCGCTGATAGCTTTGGCGGTTTTTTAGAGAAGCATCATTAGACAGTGCTTCTAGCGTTTTGCTCCTCTTACATTGGTGGCTTATAGCTGTCTCTAGCTGCTACCGCTTTTCTGTACCTTGACAATTTAGAATCAATCCAATGGCAACTATTCAGCAGCAAAAGATTCGTATTCGTTTGAAAGCCTTTGATCGTCGCTTACTGGATACATCTTGTGAAAAGATCGTGGACACAGCGAATCGTACGAATGCTACCGCAATTGGTCCAATTCCGCTCCCTACCCGACGCCGCATCTATTGTGTGCTTCGCTCGCCTCACGTGGATAAGGATTCTCGCGAACACTTTGAAACCCGGACGCATCAGCGTATTATTGACATCTATCAGCCTTCTTCGAAGACGATCGATGCTCTTATGAAGCTAGATTTGCCTGCTGGGGTTGATATTGAAGTGAAGCTTTAGAAGCTGAAGGGTAGGCTCTGTCTGCCCTTAGCTGAAATTTGATCGCGGATGATGCGGGTACGTGTTTGTACAAGATAGACATCTTATCGGGATATTTTTTATACGTTAAAGGTGTCAGCAAGAATCGTGCTGGTGCTGCCCGCTTCAGTCTAGATACGGTACAGTAGACGAAGAAGTACTGTCTCTTACCTGATAACTAATGGCACCTTCTTCATCAATTGCGGTTCGGGAACTCCCTCTTTTTCCGTTACCTGAAGTGGTTTTATTTCCGGGACGGCCCCTGCCACTTCACATCTTTGAGTTTCGCTATCGAATCATGATGAACACAATCCTTGAAGGCGATCGACGCTTTGGTGTTGTCATGTGGGATCAGTCTCAGGGGAAGCCTGCTGCAATCGGTTGTTGTGCTGAGATTATCGAATTCCAGCGGTTGCCAGATGACCGGATGAAGGTTTTAACGCTGGGTCAGCAACGCTTCCGCGTTTTAGAATATGTCCGTGAAAAGCCCTATCGTGTGGGTTTAGTTGAGTGGATTGAGGACAATCCTCCTGAAAATGATCTGGACCCGCTGGCAAGCAATGTATCGCAGTTGCTTCAGGATGTGGTTCGTCTGTCGGCCAAGCTAACTGGGCAAGAGATTGAGTTACCTGAGACGATGCCAGAGCTGCCGATCGAATTATCCTACTGGATTGCCAGTAATCTTTATGGCGTTGCAGACGAACAGCAAGCGCTTTTGGAATTGCAAGATACGGCTGCTCGCTTAGAACGGGAAGCTGAAATACTAACCTCCACTCGCAACCATCTTGCGGCTCGAACGGTGTTAAAAGATACCTTAGACGATACGCTGCGCTAGCTAAAACGGGCTGAAAGTTGATTCTTTCAGCCATATAGAGTGTTTTTGGTGAGGTTGCAACAACTGCAGGACATCGCTCTTTTAGTATTTCCATATACGGTTAAGTGGAATTACTTAGCGAGAACTTTAAACAACTCTGGGCGGTGCATAAAGTTTCCGCGAAATGACGGGTAAACGTTGGGCATAACCGAGAATCCACGGCTATCGTTGGGTGCATGAGCTGAAATTCTCTTGGTTACTACTCCCAGTTAAGGTTTACTTATGCAGAATGTCCTCGTTCGTCCTCAAACTGCGGTTATCCAGCCCTCAGGTTCTCTTCACTCTGGGAACGTAATCACGTTTCAACATCAGTTGAATGCAGCGATTCTGTCTGAACAGCATTCGAGCCTCCTCGTTGATATGGCTCAGGTTGATTCGATTGATAGTGACGGTCTCATGGCTTTAGTTTCGGCACTAAATATGTCACAACGCCTAAACAAGCGTCTTAGCCTTTGTTCGATTTCACATTCCGTGCGGATCATTTTGGAGTTAACCCAACTCGATCGCGCCTTTGAAATTCTGGAAGGACGTTCTCTACCTTCTGAAGCAATGGCTTAGACGGAGTTAGCGAGACGCGATTGCTGCATTGAGTCGATCTAGATTAATGGGATCATTGGCCAGCGGAAAGGTGTTCTTTAACCTGTCTGCTGGCCTTGGTTTTTGGATTGGTTTCTCCTATCGACCGTTAGCCTGAGTAACATTGCTATACTGACCAATGCCAGGATTGACTCAGGCACTGGACGTAGGAAGGAGCTTGCTGTGACGGTTGCTGTTGATGCTTTACTAACCCCAGAAATCCTCAAGCCAGCTCGGTACTTGGGAAACGAGTTGGGTTCTGTACATAAACCCTGGGATGCGGCAACTGTGCGGTGGGTGCTGACTTATCCAGAAGTTTATGAAGTGGGTGCTTCCAACCTCGGGCATATCATTCTTTACAACATTCTGAATGCTCAGCCGCGCCAGTTGTGCGATCGTGCTTACCTACCCGCGCCTGACCTGGCAGCGAAATTACGGGCAACTCAAACACCACTTTTTGCGGTTGAGTCGCGTCGCTCGTTGCTCGATTTTGATATCCTGGGCTTCAGCCTCAGCTATGAACTGGGGGCAACAAATATCCTTGAAATGTTGGCGTTAGCAGGTATTCCGCTGACGTGGAGAGAACGACAGCAGGCAAACCGCAGAGACGCAGAGGCGCAGAGTAACGCTGCCGATAGCTCAGACGGGGCGATCGAGCAGCCAGCGCAGGTGTCCTATCCGCTCATTTTTGCGGGTGGACAAACCGCAACATCGAATCCAGAACCCTATGCTGACTTCTTTGATTTCATCGCATTGGGAGATGGGGAAGAACTGCTGCCAGAAATTGGCTTGGTTTTGGAAGAGGGAAAGGCAGAGGGGTTAAGCCGAGAAGCACTCTTGCTAGATTTAGCCCAAATTCCAGGTGTGTACGTTCCTCAGTTTTATGAGGCTGCGGTGGATGGTTCGGTGCGACCACTCCGATCGGATGTGCCTGCTCGCATTTTGCGGCGAGTTGCAGCGCCGATGCCAGCGTATTCCATTGGTTTGGTGCCTTATGTGGAAACGGTTCACGATCGCCTGACGGTAGAAATTCGTCGCGGTTGCACACGAGGTTGCCGCTTCTGCCAACCCGGTATGCTGACCCGTCCAGCCCGGGATGTGGAGCCAGCAATGGTCGTTGATGCGATCGAACAGGGGATGCGAGCGACGGGTTACAACGAGTTTTCGCTGCTCTCGTTGAGTTGCTCTGACTATCTTGCACTGCCCGCTGTTGGCATGGAGATTAAGAATCGGCTCAAGGACGAAAATATTTCGCTGTTGTTGCCCAGTCAGCGGGTCGATCGCTTTGATGAAAACATTGCCAATATTTTGGGTGGTACGCGTCAATCGGGGCTAACCTTTGCGCCTGAAGCCGGTACGCAACGGTTACGGGACATTATTAATAAAGGGCTAACCAATGAGGAACTGTTGCGAGGCGTTAAAACGGCCTGGGAACAGGGATGGGAGAAGATCAAGCTGTATTTCATGATTGGTCTTCCCGGCGAGACCGACGTTGATGTGGTGGGTATTGCAGAGACGGTGCGTTGGCTGCAACAGGAATGTAGTGCCAGGGGACGGAAACGCCCGTTCTTTAACCTTACAATTTCTAATTTCACGCCAAAACCTCATACGCCTTTTCAATGGCATTCAGTGTCCACGGCGGAATTTGTCCGTAAGCAATGTTTACTGCAAGAAGAGTTTCGTCGCCTGCGCGGTTTAAAGGTTAACTTTACCGATGTTCGCATCTCAGCGATGGAGGATTTTGTTGGTAGGGGCGATCGTCGTCTCGCTTCTGTGATTCGACGAGCCTGGGAACTGGGGGCTGGTATGGATGCCTGGTGGGAAAGCCTCGATCGCGCCTTTGCTGCCTGGACGCAGGCGATCGATGAATCTGGCCTGGATTGGAAATATCGTCAGGTTGAGCGTGGTGAGTGGAATGTGTTTGACGAAAAGGATAAAGGTTTAAGGGTAAGGGATGAGAGCGAGATTGAGCCTTTAGCCTCTATCCCTTATCCTTCCCTGGATGCGCCTCTTCCCTGGGATCATTTGGATACAGGGATTGATAAACAGTGGCTCAAAGACGATCTGTTGCGAGCGTTACAGGCAGCTACCGTTCCAGATTGCTCGTTTGACGGGTGCTCTCACTGTGGCGTGTGCAGTACCGACTTTGGGCATAACGTGGTTGTCGCACCTCCTGAAATGCCACCCTTTGCAGGTCACTTTGTCCCAAATCAGCAACGGGTACAGCGGTTGCGGGTATGGTTGGGTAAGCAGGGTGAACTGGCGTTGGTGAGCCATCTTGATCTGGTGCGTTTGTTTGATCGTGTAGTGCGCCGAGCTGCCTTACCGATCGCGTTCACAGGCGGTTATCATCCAGGACCCCGCATTATTCCTGCGAGTGCTTTACCATTGGGCTGCACCAGTTCTGGTGAAATCGTCGATTTTGAGCTGACTGAAGCAATGGACCTGTCCATCTTTCGCGCCAGGCTAGAAGCGCAACTTCCAGCAGACATCCCCATCTATCGCGTGGAAGCCGTACCCATTAACGCACCTGCTGCTACCCAATTGCTGGATCAAGCAGAGTATGTGATTACCGTTGGCGTTGCAGACGATGAAAATAAAACCGTCTTGCAACCGCCCCTTTCGCAATGGCGACAATGGATTGATGATATCCAGAATACGGATGCTATTTGGTTTGAACATACGACGAAAACGGGTAAAACTCAGACGATTAATCTCCGCGATCGCCTGGTAAGCCTGTCTATAGACTCAATGGAGAAGGATGCCTCGATCGCCCTTCGTTATACGGGTAGTCACCGCAACGATGGCACGCTGCTGCGCCCAGACCACGTTATTTATCTACTGGAGCAGGTTTCTGGACAGAAAATGCAGTTGTTGCATGTACACCGCGATCGTCTGATTTTGGCCACGCCAGATATGAAGTGAAGGCAGAGGGCAGAGGGCAGAGGGCAGAGGGCAGAAGGTGGAGGGATGAGGGATGAAGGATGAAGGCTAAAAGCTGGATCTACTTCTGAGTTTTGATGCGAGGAGTGAAGGCTTAAGATTGGCTCCTCTCCCTGTTTTTACTGATCGCGATACCCATTTGCTTTAGGATGGTATATGGGGTGGAATTCGTGACTGGGGGCGCACACCCACTCACACCCTTTAAACCAATGTCCTCACGTCATGGCGACAGCTATATCGATTCTTCAATTTTAGTGGCAGAGAAATCTGTACACGCTATAATGCAACTCAACAGAGGCTGCTGCGGGTTGAAGACTCTTAGGGGTACCGCTCAGTGATCAGCACTTGGTGCTGAAAGCAGCTTTCTTAGCCAGACTTCCCGTTCCTTTTGTCGAGTTTAGTGCCGTCTCTTGTAGATGGGTGCTGAACTGAGTTAATTGATCGTTGATTCAGTGGTCTTTGCCATAATTCACCATTCTGAAGCTGCTAGAGACTGCTTTGCTTCAGAGTTGCTTTATTTAAAAGCCACTGCGTAATTCCAGAGCTTAGACATTACGCATGGCTCATCTGCACGAGCAAGCGCGAGGGGGCGGCTAACAAACCTCCTTCCGCTGCCCCCAAATCTTGAGGAAATTGAATTGAATGTCTAAACAAATTGTTATCGCAGAGCAGCATCGGATTGCTGCCGTTTTTTCGGAAGATCAGATTCAAGAGCTTATTGTTGCGACTGGTAGCCATCAAGTGAGTGATGTCTATCTTGGTATTGTTGAGAATGTTTTACCCGGCATTGACGCAGCGTTTGTCAACATTGGCGATAGTGAACGCAATGGCTTTATTCACGTGACTGATTTAGGTCCCCTGAAGCTGCGCCGTATGGCTGGCTCTATTACCGAGTTGTTGGCTCCTCAGCAGAAAGTGCTGGTGCAAATTATGAAGGAGCCGACCGGGAATAAAGGACCCCGGTTAACTGGTAATATCTCGCTGCCAGGACGCTATTTGGTCTTGATGCCTTATGGCAAAGGGGTCAACCTTTCTCGTCGCATTCGGAATGAGAATGAGCGCAATCGGTTACGGGCACTGGCGATTTTAGTGAAGCCTGCAGGTATGGGGATTGTAGTGCGTACTGAGGCAGAGAATATGCCTGAAGACGCCATCATTGAAGATTTGGAAGCGCTGCAAAAGCAATGGGAACAGGTTTTGCAGGAAGCCACGACGACTCGCGCTCCCGCCTTGTTGAATCGGGATGATGATTTCATTCAGCGGGTGCTGCGGGATGTATACAGTGCGGATGTCAATCGGATCGTTGTGGACTCCCATACTGGGCTGAAACGAGTGCGGCAGCAGTTGACGAACTGGGGGGGAGGAGAACTGCCACGAGGCGTGTTGATTGATCACCACCGCGATCGCGCTCCCATTATGGAATACTTCCGCATTAATGCGGCGATCCGCGAGGCACTCAAACCGCGAACGGATTTACCTTCTGGGGGCTATGTCATTATTGAGCGGACAGAAGCTTTGACCGTGATTGACGTCAACTCTGGCTCGTTCACGCGATCTGCCACTGCTCGTGAAACCGTACTGTGGACAAACTGTGAAGCGGCCACAGAGATTGCGCGTCAACTGAGGCTTCGCAACATTGCTGGCATCATCGTCGTTGATTTCATTGATATGGATCAGCGCCGTGACCAACTCCAGGTGCTTGAACACTTCAATAAGGCACTAAGAGCAGACAAATCACGACCGCAGATTGCTCAACTTACAGAGCTTGGACTGGTAGAGCTGACGCGCAAACGTCAGGGCAAGAATATCTACGAAATTTTTGGTCGCCCCTGTCCAACTTGCGGGGGACTGGGTCATCTTGTCCATTTACCCGGAGAGAATGATACGGCAGAGGGTGATATTGTAGAGCGCCCAGCCGCTGTTTCACTAAGAGAATCGCGGACAGCCGATCGCAGCATTAGCGGACGTGGACGGGGTGGACGGGACTTTGCTTTGCCCAGTCCTCTAGGCGTGCCAGAACCGACCTGGGAAGACCGTAGCGAAGATCTGGATGATACGGATGATGTGCAAGAGCTTGGACTTAATCATCCAAGCTATCAGGAGATGGGCGGCAATAATCGTCGTCGTCGTCGCCGTCGTCCCGGTGATGAGGGTCGGGTAGAAGGGCGGGCAGGTAGTCCTTATCCAAGTGCACCTACGCTCAAGCTTGACCCAGTCAGTGATGGAGAGCCCGCTCCGATCGCTGACTTGCCGTTTACTAGTCGCTCCGATCGACCTGAACGCCCAGCACGGGGTCGAGGAGGACGTGGACGGGGGAATCGCGATGCCTCACCAGACTTGCTGCCAAGCCGGGATGGCGCTGCTACAAGAGAGCCGGGCACCCCATTAGAGCCCGCCTACGTCCCAGACCCTCAACCTGAGACGGGCTATCCTGAGGAACGGCGCGGTCGATCGCGTCGGGAATCGTCACGGACTCCTCAAGAACCACCCGAAATCATTGCGGTTGAGATGACCCCAGAAGAGCAAGATGTTTATGCCTGGATGGGAATTTCACCACTTGTCCTGTCAAATCAAGAAGTAAAAAACCCTAAAGCAGCGCTTATTTCAGTTGTTTTGCCTGGAGAAGCACCCGTCATTACTGCTCCTGAACAAATGATACTGGCTCCTCAGTCAGAACCCGTTGCGATGCCATCGAAACCTAAGCAACGGGTAATCGAATCTGACGCTACCGAGGCAGAGCCTTACTCTGCTGAACCTGTTCAGCTTGCCATCGACGAGCCTCCCAGCTTTGAGCAAACTGCTTTAGATACCCCAGAGTCTGACTCCGGTGATGCGAACGGTACACCAATTACTCGTCGTCGTCGCCGACGCTCTTCAGCCGCCACATCTGATTAAACGATTTTGGCACGCACAGGGTAAGCCCTTGCAGTCGCTAGAGATTTGCCCTGTGTTAGAGGTGGGTCTCTATCATTGAGAACGAGATACAGCGGCATAATGTTTTGCTATGGCACACTCAGCTTCTCTTCAGACCCAATTACTCGAGCGGATGGATTGGTTGCAAGCGTTTCCTTCTACGATCGTGGCTGGCGTTGATGAAGTGGGGCGTGGGGCGTTGTTTGGCCCTGTCGTCGCTGCCGCTGTGATTTTATCCGCGGATGCGGCTGTTCAGCTTGGTGAGGCTGGCGTGACTGATAGCAAGCTACTATCTGCGGAACGGCGACTTGTTTTAGCGGCTCAAATTCGTGCCAGTGCGATCGCGTATCGCGTCGGCTATGCCTCTGTAAGAGAAATCGATCGGCTGAACATTCTCCAGGCTTCTCTCTTAGCCATGAAGCGAGCTGTACTGAAGCTGTCTGTTACACCAGAGTTGTGCCTGGTCGATGGCAACCAGTTGATTCCAGGGTTGAACCTACCGCAACAGACCTTGATTAAGGGGGACCAGCGATCGCTGGCAATCGCCTCCGCCAGTATCCTTGCTAAAGTTTGGCGCGATGAGTTAATCACCCGCTTAGCGAACAAATACCCGTATTACCATTTGGCGGCCAATAAGGGCTACGGTACGCCTACGCATCGAGCAGCATTGCAAAGGCATGGAGCATCGCCCTTGCATCGACAATCCTTCAGCCCGTGCCGTTCTGTAACTGAGATAAAAGAGGCGTGCAACCCTAACGCTGAAACGATTTCTTTCTGAATAGTGGGTTTCAGGTTAGGCGATCGGGCTATTGGTGGGCAACGCATTAGGTGCGATCGGCGATGCTGGCGTTGAAACGGCCCAGGCGGCGTAGTCTGCCAGTAGATGGTGCATGAGACGTTGTTTGACCGTCAACAAAACACTCTTCAGCAAGCCGTTTGCGGTAGCTTCAAGAATGGGTTTGGGTGTGAAAGCAATGGGTGGTGGGACATCAACCTGCACTTCCAGATCGGCTTTACCCTTTAAGACCGTTGTGCCATTAACTTGATGGGGTTGCAGTTTACCAACAAGGCTTAGCTTAAACCGTTGGTTGATGTAGTCAACACCTCGAATCTCGCACCTGATGGATTGTACGTGTACCGTACCATCTGGTTCTGCCCAAACTCGTAAATCCACGATCGGTTGCATCGTCAAAGCCATGAAACTGAGAGGACGCATCTTCAGCCGGAACAGTTCCTCTCCCAACGGCTCAATCTGGCTGGAAGCGGCTAACGCACTCACCACTCGTTGCGGTTGCCGGAGATAATGGTGAATTGGAACGGGCTGCTCTAGGACCGCCATCTCAACAGTCTGACAGGCAGTGAAGCGGTTATACATAATGAATAAAACCTGAAGTAGATTGCAGATGGCTTCTCAGTATTCTTTCTAATTTTAAACAATTGTAAAGAAATTGCCTGTGCCGATTTCAGTAAATACACGTTCTTCCTTATGACAGACTATTTTTGCAGACTTTCGTACCACAAAGTTGATTTGTCTGAGAAGCATGAGAAGAATTGTTGCTATGGTGAGATTTAGTTTCAGGCTATAAGGAAACGCTATGGCAGTATCGATCGCCCACCTGGGTCCCTCTGGCACCAATACGGAAGCCGCGGCGATCCAATATGCCAACTGGCTCACGAAGACAACGGGAGCGGCTACCCAGTTATGTCCTTATCCGAGCATTGCTCTTTCTTTACGTGCGGTTGCTGCTGGAGAGGTGGCCGTAGCCGTTGTGCCCGTTGAGAACTCTACGGAAGGCAGTGTTCCTGTGACGCTGGATGGCTTATGGCAGTTTGACCGCCTGCAAATTCAGTCGGCACTGGTTTTGCCCATCCGCCACGTACTTTTGTCGTATGCCAAGGCAATTACTTCAGTTCAAACGGTGTACTCCCATCCCCAGGCGTTAGCTCAGTGCCAGGGCTGGTTAGAAAGGTTTTTGCCGACAGCTCAACTAATACCGATTAATTCGACGACTGAGGCGCTGCAATATTTGAAAGACGACTCCACGATCGCGGCTGTTTCCTCTCAACGGGCAGCCCAGCTTTACACCCTGCCGATTCTGGCAGATGCCATTAACGACCAACCCGATAATTGCACCCGCTTTTGGGTTCTCAGCCAACAGCCTTCTCCAGGGGGACACCACACGTCCGTCGCGTTCACCGTCCATGATTTGCCAGGTTCTCTGGTGAAACCACTCCAGGTTTTTGCCAGCCGAGGAATTAACCTCAGCCGGATTGAGTCGCGGCCAACCAAGCGATCGCTCGGCGACTACCTCTTTTTCGTTGATTTAGAAGCGGATGCACGCGACGCTTCCGTCCAGGCAACTCTGGCAGAACTCGCCAACAATACAGAAACGCTCAAGGTTTTTGGTAGTTACGATGTTTTGCCAAGTGAGGGCTAAGAGTGCTCTACTCCCCGCTGCCAACCCCTGCCGTTTGCGTTTTAGCAATGCCCAGAAACGCTCGGACATGCTCTAGGTAAGTTGGTGCGTCTTCTAGCATCGGAAAGTGGGCTGTATTGGGCATGACAACGTATTGAATGTGGCTATTGAGCGCAGCCGCTTGCCGTCCCATTGCGGCGGGAATAATGATGTCACGTTCGCCTGAGACCAGTAGCGTTGGCACTGTAATGTGCGCAAACTCTTGAGGCATGACCTCCGTTGCTTTCTTGCTAACGCAGGTAAAGATGGTGCCCAGAGCCGCATCATAGTCTGCCATGAGAAAGTCGTCGAGAAACGATCGACTCACGCTTCCAGGGAGCGGACGGTGCAAAAAGCGCTGCATAAACAGCCGATCGACGAAGGGCAACCCATAGAGCCAACGGGGTCGAAATTTAACGACGTAGCCGCCAAACTTGTAGAAGGCATTAAACGCCTTTTCGTCATACTCAAAAATGCCGCTGCATGTGAGAATGGCCCGTTCGATGCGATCGGCGTACAGATTGAGAAAAAAGACTGCCACAGAGGCACCCATTGAATGAGCGTTGAGATAAACACGCTGCAGCCCCAGTGCATCCAAAAGGCTAGCCAAGTCATCGGCATAGCTTTCGAGCTCGTAGCTCAACTCGGCTGCCGTTTCTGGTGGATCCGTTAGAGGAGGTGCTTCATTGGTGTTAGAGCGCGATCGCCCGAAGCCACGCATGTCGTAGAGAAGACAGTCAAACTGATCGCACAAGGCTTTGGCTGTGCTTTCCCAATAGCGAGCAGAGCCACCCCACCCATGCACAAATACCATCACAGGTTTACCAGAGGGCTCCGGACTGCCCGTCTCAGTGACCCATTCGTAGTAGTGATTAAACCCGCGAACGTTAACGTAAGACATTTACAAAAAGAGTTGTTAGTGGTTAGTTGTTGGTTTTTAGATTTAACAGCGTTTCTGGTATGCCCGTAGGGCTTTACAACCAACAACTAGCAACTAGGCAGATTCAGGTTTCGGCAAAGACGACGGGTGAATGATCAGTTCCGCCGTCGATCGCTTCTCAACCATTTCGCGGGTGATGCTACAGCGAGTCACATCTTTACGCGAGGGTAGCTCATACATCACGTCTAACATGAGTTCTTCAACGATGCTGCGCAGGGCACGAGCGCCTGTTTTGCGGCGGTAGGCTTCCTGGGCGATCGCTCGAATCGCATCCTGACGGAATTCCAGCGCCACATTGTCCATCTTCAAGAGCTTTTGGTACTGTTTCACCAGTGCATTACGTGGTTCCGTCAGAATTGCCGTCAGCGCGTCTTCATCCAACGGATTGACGACGGCCATGACAGGCACCCGCCCAATAAATTCGGGAATCATGCCAAACTTCACCAGGTCATCTGGTTCCATGTGGCGCAAAACGTCTGCTGTCCGCTTTTCTTTGGGTTGCGCTTCTCCGGGCTGGATAAAGCCCATCGATTTCTTGCCAATACGTTGTTCCACTGCCTTGTCTAAGCCAACAAAGGCCCCCCCGCAGATGAAGAGAATGTTGCTGGTATCAATCTGGATGCAATCTTGATAGGGGTGCTTGCGCCCGCCTTGCGGAGGTACGTTCGCGACAGTGCCTTCCAGCATTTTTAGCAACGCTTGCTGCACGCCTTCACCCGAAACATCGCGGGTAATCGATGGATTTTCGCTTTTGCGAGCAATCTTATCGATTTCGTCGATGTAGATAATGCCGCGTTGGGCTTCTTCTACGTCTAAATCAGCCACTTGCAGTAAGCGCAAAAGAATGTTTTCCACATCTTCGCCAACGTAACCAGCCTCAGTGAGGGTGGTCGCATCCGCTACCGCAAACGGTACATCAAGAATTTCTGCCAGTGTTTGAGCCAGCAGCGTTTTACCGCAGCCTGTTGGCCCAATCAAAAGAATATTAGACTTTTGCAGTTCAACGGGATCTTCAGCTTGAGTCTTACTGTTGGTTTTGGACTGAGTGAAGCTCAGGCGTTTGTAATGGTTGTAAACCGCAACGGAGAGAACTTTCTTCGCATCATCCTGCCCAATGACATGCTCATCCAGATATTTCTTAATCTCTCTTGGCTTCGGAATCTGGCTGAGGGAAAGACTAGCAGAGCGAGCCTTTCGCTTTTCGGGTGACTGCTCACGCCGAGGCACAGGCTGCGGCGCTGCCGCGCTAGAGTCAAACAACTCTTCATCCAGGATTTCGTTACAGAGGTCGACACATTCGTCACAAATGTAAACTCCCGGTCCAGCAATGAGTTTGCGAACCTGCTCCTGAGATTTGCCACAAAAGGAACATTTGAGATGGGAGTCGTATTTAGACATACCTGCCTCTTAATTAACTGCAGCAACAGATTCTCCCGCTTTGGGAAGATTTTGTCTTGAAATAACCTGATCAATCAGCCCGTAATCTTTTGCTTCGACTGCGGACATAAAGAAGTCGCGTTCGGTATCCATCTCTACTCGCTCAAAGGGCTGCCCGGTGTGCTCAGCCAACAGTTCGCTTAGCTTACGCTTGTGGTAGAGAATTTCTTTTGCCTGAATTTCGATGTCAACGGCTTGCCCTTGCGCACCACCCAGCGGTTGATGAATCATAATGCGCGAGTTTGGGAGAGACATCCGCTTGCCGTGTGCCCCAGCGGCCAGGAGAAACGCGCCCATACTGGCGGCTAAGCCAAAGCAAATCGTGACTACATCGGAGCGCACTTGCTGCATCGTATCGTAGATGGCCATACCCGCTGTAACGGAGCCGCCGGGCGAGTTGATATAGAGCTGAATATCTTTCTCTGGGTCTTCAGCTTCCAGAAACAGCAGTTGCGCCACGATCGAATCGGAAACGTTGTCGTCGATCGGTGTGCCCAGAAAAACGATACGCTCTCTCAGCAACCGTGAGTAGATGTCGAAGGCGCGATCGCCCCGCCCCGATTGCTCAACCACCATTGGCACGACGTTGTTTGGCCCAACTGACGTGACGTCTAAGGCGTTAAAGCTATGGATGGAGTAGTTAGGAGCGCGAGATACAAACATAGTCGTGTAGCCTGAATCACTGTAGTTCGGATTCACGAGTCGGCATGAGCGCTTCGTGCGTGAAATTGCCGTGTATATCCAAACATTATGCCTTAACTAACCAGGGACTTGTGGGCACCTAAGCGAAATGCTCTGCTATTGTAGCCTTGGTGTTTCAAGGCGCAACGTATTCGCGCAACAGAATAGACAAAACGTTATTCACCGTCAGGAGCTTCGGCTTTTGCTTTTGCTGCTTTCCGCGTTTTTTTTGGCTTTTCGGCTTCCACCGTTTCCTCTGTTTGGGCTTCAGTGTCACTCTTAGCCTTAGTCGCGGACGCTTTTGAAGGGGACTTTGCTGACGTGTCAGCTGTAGCGTCATCAGGTGTTTCAACCTCAGGCGTCTCAACTACTGACGCTGTCACATCAACCGTACTGCTAGACGCGTCAGCGTCGCTCTCGGTTTCAAGCTCAGTCAGTTCCTCTAAAGCTGCTTCGTCTGCTTCCGGTTTTGCCAGTGTGCCTTCAGGGACAAGCTCGATCGTAGAGCGCTCAATGAGCCAATTCACGATCTTTTCCTTCAGCAAATCTTCAGCGACAACGGCTTGCAGTCGATCGGGATCAATTTCGCGATCGCCAAATTCTTGCAGCAGTTCCGTGGCTCTGGTCTTGACTTCCGCCGGCTCAACCTCAATCGATTCACGCTTGGCAACCTCACCCAGGGCCAGTGTCCGCTTGATGCGATCGATCGCCTCTGGGCGTGAGCGTTCTTTCAGCATAGGAATGGTGTCTTGGTTGAACAGCCTCTTGACATCAATACCCTGGTTCTGGAGCTGCATGGCGGTCTGGTTCAGGAGATAGCTCAACTCCCGTTCGACCAGCGTTTCTGGCAGATCGACCTCAATATGCTTCAGCAGTTCGTCAAGAATTACTTGCTCTTTATTGGCAGTCGTTTTTGCTTCGGCTTCTTCGGTGTAACGAGTTTCGAGTGATGACCGCAATTCTGCGATCGTTTTGAACTCGCTGACCTCTTGCGCAAAATCATCGTCAAGCTCAGGCAGCTCTTTCTCTTTGATCTCCTTGAGTGTGATTGTGAAGCGAGCCGCTCGACCTGCCAGTGTTTCCTGTGGATAGTCTTCTGGGAACGGAATCGAAATATCCTTTGTCTCCCCAGGGTTCATGCCTACAATGCCATCAATAAACCCTTCAATAAACTTGCCTTCGGTAAGCTCTACCTGGAAATCTTCCGCCTCACCACCCGGAAATGGCTCTGGCTCAGCCTCTGGATCGTCGCTCAGAAGAACCCCCTTATAGTCCACTACCGTGACATCCCCCAGTTGAGCCGCACGCCCTTCAACCGGGATCAGGGTTGCGGTCTGCTCCTGATACTGTTTCAGCACCGTGTCGACTTGCTCAAGGTTGGGCTTGATTTCTTCTGCCTGAAGCTGAAAGTCAGTGTACTGAGCGAGGGTGACGTCTGGCTGCACGTCTACCGAGGCCGAAAAGGTGAGTGCTGAACCCGGTACAAATTGGCTGACCAGGTCTTCAAATGACGATCGCAGTTGAAAGTTGCCGAGCGCGTCAATCTTTTCTTGCTCGATCGCTTGCTTCAGCGTCTCATCGATCAACTCTTCCAAGGCCGTTGCTTTAAGCTGCATCGAACCAAAGCGCTGGATCAAAACTTGCCGAGGCACTTTGCCTTTGCGAAACCCAGGAATATTAGCAGAGCGGGTAAATTTCTGAATAACCTGCTCATAAGCCTTTTGAGACATTTCCGGCGTAATTTCAATTTCCAGGCCAATCTGGCTGGCGGGAAGTTTTTCCTGGGTAACTTTCATCGGTATATTCGCTACAGACAATTACTATTAGTGGATTGCTAGCTTCACTTTAGTGAGTTACTAGCTCGACGCGTCGCTTAGAAGGCAAAAGAAGGCACAAAATCACTCACTCAACGTCTTACAGACAGTCAGAGTTGGCGATCGCGTGAATGCATCGCCGCAATATGTCATCGTAACTGATCCTGCTAGAGGGTTATGCATTAGTTTAGGTGAATCTTAAAGATTGGGGAAAAAGCGCGTTAAGTTTTGAGTGCCGCCGTTAGCGATCGGTCAAGCTTAAGGGAAACAAGCAGCCACCTTAAAGAAAACAGGCAGCCTACTGGAGCGGTCTGCTTTTTCGCTCTTTGTTCACATCCTGACTGCCCTCGTCTAATGCTCTGGGAAGCCGACCTTCCACCCCTTCTTGCCTCGTTCTCTCTTCTTCTTTGCGTTTACCATCCCTGTGCCTCTCTCGCTTTGGCTTCCCATTCAAAAGGGAACTGGGTTTACGAAAAATTTCGCTAGAATTCGGAAGCCCCCTGCGCGGCGTATGCTGATGGTAATCAATCGTCTAAATTGTTCTCCAGCCTGCTGATCCAATGAGTAGTAACTTTTAATAAGTGCATGAGTAGCAACCTTAAGCGAAGGGGCATCTTGTCCGTCTCTTGCTGCTGCTACCCATTTTCTCTAAAGAGGCAACGAATGCACCGTCTCTACCCTTGTATCCAGGGGCACAAAGAATTGATATAAACGCTTTATGAAGAGAGCTTTAACGCTAATGACAACCGTGCTTTAGCCTGATTGTTTTATACATCGTATTGTTTCGTTATTGATTTGGAGGAGATTACGTTGGTTCATCCTTATCGGGTTGCGATTTTAGGAGCGACAGGCGCAGTTGGTACCGAACTGTTGACGCTGCTTGAACAGAGGGACTTTCCGATCGCAGACTTGAAGTTGCTGGCATCGGCGCGATCGGCAGGACAAACACTCTCATTCAAAGGAGAGTCGTTAGCCATTGAAGCGGTTGGTGAGCAGAGCTTCAAAAACGTGGATTTGGTTTTGGCTTCTGCAGGTGCATCGGTATCAAAAGCTTGGGTCAAGACAGCGATCGCCTCTGGAGCGGTCTTTATCGATAATTCCAGCGCCTTTCGGATGGACCCAACCGTGCCTCTAGTCGTACCAGAGGTGAACCCTGAAGCCGCCGCTACGCATCGAGGACTGATCGCAAACCCCAATTGCACAACGATCTTGATGGCCGTTGCGGTGTATCCATTACATCAGGTGCAGCCGGTTCAACGCATTGTGGCAGCGACGTATCAGTCAGCTAGCGGTGCCGGGGCGCGGGCAATGGAGGAGGTCAAAACCCAGTCGCAGGCAATCTTAAACGGGCAAGAACCCGTCGCAGAACTTTTTCCCTATCCTCTAGCCTTTAACCTCTTCCCCCACAACTCGAAGCTGAATGAGCAGGGTTACTGTGAAGAAGAAATGAAGATGGTCAACGAGACGCGTAAAATTTTTGGTACTCCCAATTTGCGCGTGACGGCGACCTGTGTACGGGTTCCCGTACTGCGCGCACACTCTGAAGCGATTAATCTGGAGTTTGAGCAGCCTTTTGATGTGGCGAAAGCGCGTCACATTCTGAGTCATGCGCCTGGTGTAAAGTTAGTGGAAGACTGGCAAGCAAACTACTTTCCCATGCCGATCGATGCCAGTGGTCAAGATGACGTGCTCGTTGGGCGTATTCGCCAGGATCTGTCTCACCCTACTGGTTTAGAACTCTGGCTGTGTGGTGATCAGATCCGCAAGGGTGCAGCACTAAACGCCGTGCAGATTGCCGAACTACTTGCCCAGCAAAATCTGATCCAGCCGTCGATCGCCCTTGCAAATTAGAGCCGTTAACGGTTAGCTATTAAGCATCACTTTTCGCATCCTACCCAATCTACTTTCAGAGAGAGTGAGACCCGAACACCAAAGCTCTCTGTTGCAAGTAGCTATCAATCAACAACTTATAGCTGAATCCGTGTGGTGAATTTTGGACGTGTTTTAACTGCAATGATTACGCCATTCAAGGACGATGGCAGTGTCGATTTTGCGATCGCCGCTAAACTAGCGTCCCATCTGGCAGAGAATGGCACCGATACCCTGGTCGTTTGTGGGACGACGGGTGAGTCGCCGACGTTAACCTGGGATGAAGAGTTTGAGCTGTTTCAGGTCGTGAAGCAAGCTGTTGCTGGCAACGCAAAGATTATTGCCGGTACTGGCTCAAATTCGACCCAAGAAGCGATCGCAGCAACCCAAAAAGCAGCTAAACTAGGGTTAGATGGTTCTTTGCAAGTCGTCCCCTACTACAATAAGCCACCTCAAGAAGGGCTTTACCAGCACTTTAAGGCGATCGCGGAGGCTGAACCCGATTTGCCAATGATGCTCTATAACATTCCTGGGCGCACTGGGCAGAATATGCAACCAGAAACAATTGCTCGCCTTGCTGCGATCCGTAATATCGTGGCGGTGAAAGAATCGACCGGTAATCTTGATCAAGCAAGCGAGATCCAACGTTTGACACCACCCGAATTTGCACTCTACTCTGGAGATGACTCCATGACCCTGCCACTACTGGCGATCGGTGGAGCCGGGGTTGTGAGTGTTGCCAGCCATGTGGTGGGGGGCCAGCTCCAGCAGATGATTCAGGCCTTTGAGAGCGGTCAACATCACATTGCGACCAAGATCCATCTTGAGCTTTTTCCACTCTTTAAAGCGTTATTTGTGACTGCAAATCCAATCCCCATCAAGGCGGCGCTCCGGCTTCAGGGCTGGCAAGTTGGCTCTACCCGCCTTCCACTGGCAGACACCTCGGCTGATTTAACCGCAGTCTTAAAGCCCGTCATGACTCGCTTATCGCTGCTTTGAGCCCTGCTGCTAGGTGCCTCTGCTTTCATCAAGTTTCTAGAAAACTGAATAAGTCCACGATCGACACCAAGTTTGTGCCAGGGATGCTCAAAGGATTGGCAATCAACAGCTCCCGATTGTTGATTGATCTAGCCTTCGCAGTCGTTGCTTCGGTAACGCAACACTAATCCCTCTAAGGTTTCGGCTTGAGCGGCTTTCTCAACCGCTTTACAACTCCAGTCAGCCGACGGCCACTACAGTCTTCCATGATGCTTAACCAACTTCTCAATCAACTCATTTTCTTTACTCTCTAATTTCTTTACTCTCTAACCCGTTCGATAAGGATGCCAATGACTCAAAACAACTCTTCACCCGCGCTGAAAATCATTCCTCTTGGTGGCTTACATGAAATCGGCAAAAACACCTGCGTCTTCGAAATCAACGACGAAATTATTTTGCTTGATGCAGGTCTTGCATTCCCGACTGATGGGATGCATGGGGTGAATATCGTCTTGCCAGATATGACCTATCTGCGGGAAAATCGTCACAAAATTAAAGGGATGATCGTCACCCACGGTCACGAAGACCATATTGGCGGTATTGCCTTTCACCTCAAGCAGTTTGAAATTCCGATTATTTACGGCCCTCGCTTAGCGATGGCTTTGCTTAAAGACAAATTGAGTGAAGCTGGGGTTACGAAGCGGACTGAACTTCGCACCGTTGGACCCCGCGAAACCGTCCGGCTTGGTAAGTCATTTTTTGTCGAATTTATCCGTAATACTCACTCAATGGCCGATAGCTTTACCGTCGCCATTCGGACCCCTGTGGGTGTGGTAATCCATACAGGTGATTTCAAGGTTGACCATACGCCTGTTGATGGCGAGTACTTCGACTTCCAGCGTCTAGCTGAATACGGCGAAAAGGGTGTGCACTGTCTCATCAGCGACTCAACAAACTCTGAAGTGCCTGGAAGTACCCCTTCTGAGCGATCGGTTTACCCCAACCTCGATCGCATTTTTGCGCAGGCAAAAGGACGCTTACTGGTCACCACCTTTGCGTCGTCCGTTCATCGCATCAATATGATTCTTGACCTAGCGAAGAAAAACGGGCGTGTGGTGTCGGTAGTGGGGCGGTCGATGCTGAACCTGATCGCTCACGCTCGCAATCTCGGGTATATCAAGTGCGAAGACAGCTTGTTTCAGCCGCTCAACGTCCTGCAAAAGCTTTCGGATGAACATGTTTTGATTCTGACGACGGGTTCTCAGGGCGAACCGATGTCAGCGATGACCCGCATTGCCAACGGTGAGCATCGTCAGGTCAAAATCCGTGAGGGGGATACGGTTGTCTTTTCGGCAAACCCCATTCCGGGCAATACGATCGCCGTGGTCAATACGATCGATAAACTGATGATGAAGGGTGCCAAAGTTATTTACGGCAAAGAGCACGGCATCCACGTCTCTGGTCACGGCTGTCAAGAAGACCAGAAGCTCATGCTTGGCTTGACCCGGCCCAAATTCTTTTTGCCCGTTCATGGCGAGCACCGGATGCTGGTCAAACATGCTCAAACGGCTCAAAGCGTCGGGGTGCCAGCTGAAAATATGGTCATTATCGATAATGGTGATGTGGTTGAACTGACCGAAACATCAATGCGCATTGCGGGCAAGGTGCCCTCTGGCATTGAACTAGTTGATACGTCCCGTTCCGGTGTGGTGAACAACAAAGTTCTCAAAGAACGCCAGCAGTTAGCAGGCGATGGCATTGTGACCGTTGCTACGGCGATCGGTTGGACAGGTACGCTGATCGCGAAACCGCAGGTACATCTAAGCGGGGTGGTGACATCGCTAGAACGGTCAAAACTACAAGCGGTTATTGAAGGCGCGATCGAACATACCCTCCGCGATCGTTGGAGTGAGTTTGCGCGGCCACTTGGCAATGAAGGGCAGCTTGAGATTGATTGGGTTGGGCTGCAAACGCAGATCGATCGCGAAATCCAACGGACGCTGCGGCGTGAGTTACAAAGCAACCCAATGCTCGTCTTCTTGCTGCAACATCCCGAAGAGCCACCTGTCAGAGAGGTCAATCGCGATCGACGTACGACTGCGATCGCATCATAGTAAACTCGTTGCCTGCGTACAGGCTCAGAACCCAGAGTAAAGCTTGAAGAGCGGGGCCTACCATCAGGTGCCCCGCTTTACACATAGGGTCAAAACATTGATTTAGGCGACGACACGATTGTGCCGCTCGCGCGATTCTTGCCGAATGGAGCCAGACATCGCTGCGTGTTGCAGCATCATGAACGCTTTTAAATCTTTTGCATCATACTTTGTTCGCAAAAGCTGACGCAGTTGGTTTTCTGCCTCGATCGTCAGGCAGCCAGTGGCAAATGCATGTTGGACGATTTCGCGAATCAGGATCATGGTAGGACCTTAGACTTTACCGACTATGGAGCGGTAGACAAATCAGGTGGGGCTTGACGTTGCTTACCGTCCGATGGCAATCAAAGCATGTTTTTTCAACAGGGAAAGACTATCCTCGCAGAGTCAATATATAAAGTTTTTCTAAAAAGTTCCTGTTAAGCAGGTAACAAAACTGTAAGTTGATCAAATTGGCTTTTGGGCAACAGATAGCCCGAAACAGCAGCTTACTGAACGTAGCTGTAACTACCGCCAGCAAGCCAAGGGGTACCCCTTTGAGAACGCGTGCAATTAGAGCTGAATGCGGGTGATGGCGATGCGGCCAGAAAAGCACACCTCGACATCACTATTCATATCGCGTTGCCTCTTGGCATACTCCCCTGCATAGTAGAAATATTCACCGTCAACCTGGTAGTTTCCGGGTAGTGGCTGTGTGCAGGGCGAGCAAAAAACGATCTCTGGCAGGGGGGCTTCCGGAGCCAGATGAGGGAGATTGACGTTCCAAAATGTTCCAGGTTCCCAAGGTTGATCAAAAAGATTTTGTAAAACGTGAGCTGTTAGTTGGGTCGCTAAAGCCCAGTCGATCGCGCGCTTGCCCTGACGATAGTGAGAAATGGCGACCCCTGGAACTCGATAAAATGCGGCTTCTCGCACAGCCGCTACGGTGCCTGAAATGTAAACATCGGTTCCTAAATTGCCGCCTGCGTTGATACCGGAGAGCACCCAGCGAGCATCAGGGGTCAGGTGGTTCAGCGCAATCCGCACACAATCGGCGGGCGTCCCCCCGATCGCATATTCCACGGTCGATCGCTGCTGCACATGAATCGGCGTGGTTGTTGTTACCTGATGACCACAGCCAGAGTGGGGTTTTTGGGGCGCAACAATGATTGCCTTAGCATCAAACTGGCTGGTCGCTTTGAGCAAAGACTGAATGCCAGGTGCATCGATCCCATCGTCATTGGTCAAAATTAACGGCATGAGGGTAAAAGCATTTTGCGGGTTGAGCGCTGAAGGGCGTTAATGCGTAAACTAAAGTGGCTAAAGGCTAGGGTGATCACGCTGCTAATAACACCATATAGGTTAGGGACTGCATGAGTGAGTTGAATGACTACGATCAAGCGGGATTGGGTGGGCTCATTCCCGCACCGCCACCTGGGTTTCGCTCAGGTTTTGTGGGCATCATTGGTCGCCCAAATGTGGGTAAATCAACCCTCATGAATTATTTGGTTGGGCAAAAAATTGCCATCACATCCCCAGTGGCCCAAACGACGCGTAATCGCCTGCGCGGTATTTTAACGACACCGACCGCCCAACTCATTTTTGTCGATACGCCAGGGATTCACAAGCCCCATCATGAACTTGGCAAGGTTTTGGTCAAAAACGCTCAAGCTGCAATCCAATCAGTAGATGTTTTACTCTTCGTTGTCGATGGTTCAGTTGAGGCAGGTAGTGGCGATCGCTTCATCGCCAACATGCTGACCCGTTGCCAAACGCCGATCATTTTGGGTATTAATAAGGCGGATCAGCAGCCAGGGCAGGGGGAGCGAGGGGGAGCAGAGGGAGTAGGGGCGTCAGGGGAAGCGGAGGGAGCAGAAGAGGCAGAGGAGCCAGGGGGATCAAATAGTGGGGGGTTAGAAGCGCCAGAGCGTCAGCAAGTTTCCTTGCCTCACGTTTCATCCCTTGCCGATCATCCCTTCGATCGCTCCTATCAGGAATTGGCTGCCAGTCAGCAATGGCATGTTGCCAAATTTTCTGCACTTACTGGCGAGGGTGTAGAAGCGCTCCAGCAACAGCTCATTCAGCAGTTAGAACCTGGACCTTACTACTACCCGCCTGATTTGGTAACGGATCAGCCAGAGCGCTTCATTATGGGGGAACTGATTCGAGAGCAGGTGTTGTTGTTGACTCGTGAGGAAGTGCCGCATTCCACAGCGATCGGCATCGATCGGGTTGAGGAAGAACCGACCATTACCCGCATTCTCGCGACGATTTACATCGAGCGTCCATCCCAGAAAGGCATTCTGATTGGGAAGGGGGGAGAAATGCTGAAAGCGATCGGAACCTCTGCGCGACAGCAGATTCAAAAGCTGGTAGCTGGCAAAGTCTATCTGGAACTGTTTGTCAAAGTGCAACCAAAGTGGCGACAATCCAGCGCCCGTCTCGCTGAACTGGGTTATCGAGTTGAGGAGTAACTTCAGAAACCCTCAAGAGGCCGTTTTTAGGCATCGAACGTGGTCAAGCTCCCTGACGGATTGAGGAACGTAAGGAACTTGACCATCCGGTAGTGCTAGAGAGGGCAGGATGAGGAGAGGGTGTGCAGGTAGGAAACGCCCATCATCACATCATCACAACATCGCTTTTTTAAGCTTCATCCTTTCCTAAATGGCACTATCGACCATCCTTCTCAAGTCGATCGACCTACAGGAATACGTCCGAAATGTAGTCCACAACCATGTAGTTCACCTGATCAACCAACACGACATTTGAACCAACGACAAACAGATCGTAGTAAGTCGGCAAATTAATGTAGGTATTGACTTGCTTCGGCAACGGTACTAGCTTCTTGGCAATCCCAGGTGGCAGGCCTTTCCCACGCAGGAGTTGCTTTTGAATGCCCGGTGGCAAGGAGCGAGCCTGGCTGATGATTTGCGTCCGTGTGGCGCTAGTCAAAACATTGTTACAGCTACAGTCACCTCGTAGCATTTCCACCAGCACCGTGCGTTGGGCTGTTGTAAAGCTGGTCGTCTGAGACACAAACACGTCAGAAATATAGTCCACGACCACCGAGTTCACTCGATCGACCAGCAGGACATTAGAACCAACAACGAACAGATCGTAAGAGGTTGGCAGGTTAATGTAGGTGTTGACCTGCTTCGGCAACAGTACTAGCTTCTTGGCGATCCCAGGCGGCAAGCCTTTCCCACGCAGCAGTTGCTTTTGAATGCCGGGAGGAAGCGATCGCGCTTGGCTGATAATTTGAGTCCGTGTGTCGCTGGTCAAAAGATTGTTGCAGCTACAGTCACCCCGCAGTAACTCCGTCAGCACGGTGCGCTGGGTTGTGGTGAAGCTGGTAAATTGCGTTTGTTGAACCGTACGAATCGGACCGTTATAGGCGACAACAATCCGGCTGCTGTTCTTGTAGACCGTCACGACGCTTTGAATGGTTCTGGTGACTGAGCCAACACGACTTCCTAAGAACGTGAATGTCCACGAATCGCCGTTATCAACGTAAGGGCAGCGTGAAGCAGGACCGTGCATTGAATCTTCAGCACGATAGAACTGAAGACCTCCATTGGCGGCTTCTGCGGCTTGGCGAGCAAGATTTTTAGCACGATTGAGGTCAATCCGCACGGCACGATCGTCATCATCACGACCACGCCCTCGACCGCGATCGTCATCGCGATCTTTCTTCTCATCCTTGTCATCTTTGCGATCGGCTACCAGCCAATAATGGCTCTTATCCGCCTGACTGACGGCAACCCCGTTAGAAGTAGCCGTTGGGGAGGAAGTGCTAAAAGCGTTGGCCGTTGCAGGAATGGCCGTGACGATCGTAAGGCTCAGTGCTGTTAAGAGCCGTTTGCTCAGGGAGGTGTCTAGTGGTAAACGTGACATTTAGTTGCCGTCCTTCTGTGTAGAGTTAACGAAGTTCAGTAGTCTAGAAGGTAAACTAAGTCCTTAAACTGGTTCCGTGACCATAGAGTTCCCTTCACGCACCGACTTGACCTTACCTTTATAGAAATGGCAGATTAGCGCGTTCAAAACCGACAACACTTTATAGCTTCAAGCCATTGGATTGGTATAAAAAGCAATTTGGTTAGACGTCCTGAGTATCTGACTGCCGTTAGGAATCAGTTGTGTGCGAAAAATAGCTGTTGACATTGAAGCTGGTTGTATCTTCGATCTGCTTCAGCGTCGATCGGGTAATGAGCTTACCGGTTTCCACCAGTACTTTCCCGGTGAGGGGATGCAACAAATCCTGGTCGGCACGTCTGCCGATGAGGTCTTCGATGTCCTTAATGGAGTTAATGTACATACCTGGTGGTAGTTCTACCACGACCCCATCCTGTAGCACTCTCGATTGGCAGGCAAGACGAGAGTTTGGCTTACAGGTGGTAATGACTTCCAGCGTGCGCTGTTCGCGTCGACTGATGGGCGAAAGGGCTTCCATGCCTTGTTGCACATAAATGTGGCAAGTGGCACACATGCCTCGACCGCCACATTCTTTTAAGACATCCAAATCCTTATTGAGAAGCACAGAGAGCAGGTTGCCGTTGGTTTCAACCGACGTTTCCTGAGCGATTGGTTCGAGTCTGACAGTTTTAGCCATTTTTTTTAAGGGGTAAAGGGAATGGGGATGGGGGATGGGGGATGGGGGATGAGGGATGAAGGAGGAAGGATGAGGGATGAAGGATAAAGGCTAAAAGATGAAGGATAAAGGCTAAAAGACTAGCTGCTAAACGCTCAATCAGCTCAAAACCCTTAACTCAAAACTCAAAACTCAAAACTCTTAACTTTCGCTCCTCACTTCTCACTCCTCACTACTCGCCAAGAGCAGTGCTGCCTGGTGTTCATCGAGGGCTGTTTGCTTCACAAGGGTCGGAAAGTCACGGATGACTTGTGTACAGCGCTTAATAAACGCAGCAACCCACAGTTGAAGCCACTCTCGCTCTTGAGCAGTCAGGGATGCGGCCAGGTCTTGAGGCGACGTTCCGGTGAATGAAAACTGAGCGGCACGATCGATTTGAAGGTTGGCGACTAAATCGGATTGGGGGCGTGTTGCTTTCCAGTAGTTGGCGATGACATGGGTGCCCAGGTATTGGGTCGTAAACTGACTCAGGTGGTTGAGGGCAGCAATGGCGTCCTTTAAGGTTTCCGTTTTGGCCGTTACGGCTTTAGACGGCGTTTCTGATGGTGTTGGAATGGTTTGGGAAGGGGTGGTCTCAACGGGCTCTGGAGGGGTGTAAGCGTCTGGTTCCTCAGCAGGGGGTGGGGCAACGCTATGCTTGTGGTAGTGCAAACCGGTGAGCGTAATGTTGCCAGCCATCAACCGAAAGGTCGCGATCGCGTTGGGTATGTCTTCCTGTAAGACATTTTGGAGTCGCTTGATCATGACCAGGTAATCAGCAGTCACCAACTCCGAGCAGGTTAAAACAAGTAAAACCATTCCGCGATCAAGCCGATAAAGACGCACTTGATACTCGGTGAATTGAAACTCAAAGAGATTGAAGCCATCAGGAATGGTCTCAACGACTTGTAAGATGCCCTGGGCAAGAGCTTCTTTTTGTTGAAAGTTCAGGGTCTGATCGATACCACAAAAATAAGGTCGAGAGCGCCCATCCATTAGGGCAACGCCTGCAATTCCTGGTAAATTCAGAAAGTCCTGAATAACCTCCCGTTTCATAGTTCTTTAATTTACGTTTCAATACGATACATGGCACAAATTGCTGTTAGGGATTATTCGGATGTCTGTGTTAGGGTTGCTGGTCTAGAAGCGGATCGATCTCCCGATCAATGTAGCGCTCCTTTACCAACAGGTGAGTACACTCCGGCTCCTCCAAAATCTCAGGTTTAGCAGTATGTCTGACCTTCCGTTTACTCTGGATCAGTTACGCATTCTCAAAGCGATCGCTGCTGAGGGAAGCTTTAAGCGCGCTGCTGATAGTCTTTATGTCTCCCAGCCTGCCGTTAGCTTGCAAGTTCAAAACCTGGAACGCCAGTTGGATGTTCCGCTGTTTGATCGGGGCGGTAGAAGAGCACAGCTTACCGAAGCAGGGCATCTCCTTTTAAGCTATGGAGAAAAAATTCTTACGCTTTGTCAAGAAACTTGCCGGGCGATCGAAGATTTGCAAAATCTTCAGGGTGGTACGTTAATTATCGGAGCCAGCCAAACGACTGGTACCTATCTGTTACCACGGATGATTGGTGTGTTTCGACAGCAATATCCCGATGTCGCCGTGCAGCTACATGTACATTCAACGCGTCGGACCTCCTGGAGTGTGGCAAATGGGCAGATTGACCTTGCTATTATTGGCGGTGAAATTTCGCCCGAACTGCAAGACTCTCTAGAAATTATTCCCTATGCTGAAGACGAACTAGCACTCATTCTGCCTGTCTTCCATCCGTTGGCAAAAGCAGAGACGATTCAAAAAGATGATTTGTATAAGCTGCAATTCATTGCTTTAGATTCGCAATCAACGATCCGAAAGGTGATTGATCAGGTTCTGTCTCGCTGTGGCATCGAGACCCGCCGCCTCAAAATTGAGATGGAGCTAAACTCGATCGAAGCCATTAAAAACGCGGTGCAATCGGGCTTAGGGGCAGCGTTTGTCTCGATCTCGGCGATCGAAAAAGAGCTTCAGATGGGGGTGCTGCATCGCGTCAGAATGGACGATGTGGTGGTAAAACGTACGCTGTCGGTCATCATTAACCCGAACCGCTATCGATCCAAAGCTGCCGAAGCCTTTTGTCGCGACATTTTGCCCAAGTTTGCGGGTTACGCCAACCTACAGCCTTGTGAGCCAGCCGCGATCGAACCGTTGAAGCCACTGGCGTCCAGTTCAAGCCCTAATCGTCTTAGTGTGCCAGAACTGGATTAAGGCACTATCGCTTCTTCATCGTCTGATCTGAATCCTGAAAACTTCCTGCCTATTCACCGTTGATGGTGAGCGATCGCCTATGGTCTTAGAGGTATAGATGCAAAGGAGATTAAGACGTGAAGAGTCAACAGGCTCAAACCTGGCAGACAACTGCCCTTCTGGTCATTGTTGGTCTGGTGGCACTGCTAGGGCTGAATGCCTTTGTGATCATCAATCCCGGTGAAGCTGGTGTCATCAGCATTTTGGGTAAAGCGCGAGATGGGGAATTGCTGGAAGGCATTCATGTCAAACCGCCCTTTATTTCAAGAGTCGATATTTACGATCTAACGGTACAGAAGTTTGAAGTACCTGCCCAAAGCTCCACGAAGGACTTGCAGGATTTGACCGCCAGTTTTGCGATTAACTTTCGCTTAGATCCAACCCAGGTGGTCAACATTCGGCGAACCCAGGGAAGTTTGCAAAATATTGTGTCCAAGATTATTGCCCCACAAACGCAGGAGTCGTTTAAAATTGCGGCGGCGCGGCGCACGATCGAAGAAGCCATTACAAAGCGTGATGAGTTAAAACAGGACTTTGATATGGCGTTGGGTACGCGTTTGGACAAATACGGCATTATTATCCTCGATACCAGCGTCGTCGATTTGAAGTTCTCGCCCGAATTTTCCCATGCGGTGGAAGAGAAGCAAATTGCGGAACAGCGGGCACAACGAGCCGTATATGTGGCCCAGGAAGCTGAGCAGGAAGCTGAGGCTACGGTGAACCGCTCTAAGGGGCAGGCAGAAGCCCAACGTCTACTGCGCGAGACGCTGACACCGGAACTGCTTCAGAAACAGGCGATCGAAAAGTGGGACGGCAAGTTTCCGCAGGTGATGGGTGGCAATGGAGCGCTTCCCTTCATCAATCTTGATGCCTCAAAACTACCGACGAAGTAAGGGTTCTTCTAGCTTTAAGTGAGTGGGCGATCGCAGTGGTAATCTGTACACCCTGCCGTTGCCTGCTCAGATTCATACCGCGATCGTTGATGCGAGTTCTCATTTTAGGCGGCACGGGTGATGCCGCAACACTAGCCACAAATCTTTCGGCGCTTCCCGACGTTACGGTGATTTCCTCATTGGCGGGGCGGACGCTACAACCATCGACACCTTTAGGGCGTGTGCGGGTAGGTGGTTTTGGTGGTTCTGATGGGTTAGCTGCCTATCTTCAAACGGAGCGCATTGATGCCTTGATTGATGCGACCCATCCCTTTGCGGCACATATTTCATGGAATGCGGCCGCTGCTGCTACAGAAATTGGCGTACCGCATCTTATGCTGGTGCGCCCAGCGTGGGAAAAGGTCGCAGGCGATCGCTGGCTCGACGTTGAAACGGTAGAAGCCGCTGCGGAAGCGATACCAATGACGGCTAAGCGAATTTTTCTCACCATTGGCAGACAGCAGCTTGCCCCTTTTGCACCATTAATCGATCGCTGGTTTCTTATGCGGTCAATTGACCCACCAGCAGCCGATGTGCCGTTGCCGCCTGGGGAACTATTGCTCGATCGTGGTCCTTTTGCCTTGAATAGCGAAAGAGCACTGCTACAGAAGCACCGGATTGAATTGATCGTCAGCAAAAATAGTGGGGGCGATGCCACCTACGCCAAAATTGTTGCTGCGAGGGAGTTGGGGTTGCCGATCGTGATGGTGCAACGCCCTCCAATGCCACCAGGAGAACAGGTTTCAGATGTGGCTAGTGCCGTAGAGTGGCTTAAAAAACAATCTTTCTAAGCAACGTTCAGCATTCAGTGACCTTTAGGCGCGGTGGATTCACACGCACCTTGAGCCTTAAATAGCTGAGCCTATAAGAGCGCTTTAATTTCCTTTTCCAGGTCTTCTGGTTTGGTCAGAGAGGAGTAGCGCTTCACAACAGTGCCAGTCTGATCCACCAGGAATTTTGTAAAGTTCCACTTGATGGCTTCGGTACCTAAAATGCCTGGAGCGGCTTTGGTCAAATATTTGAACAGTGGGTGGGCATTGGAGCCATTCACGTCGATTTTTTGAAAGAGGGGAAACGTCACGCCAAAGCGCATTTCGCAAAAGGACTGAATCTCGCTAGTGCTGCCTGGTTCTTGCTGACCAAACTGGTTACAAGGAAACCCCAGAACCTCAAACCCCTGACTGTTGTACTTGTCGTAAAGCGCCTGAAGCCCTTTGTATTGTGGTGTAAAGCCGCATTGGCTGGCAGTATTTACAATTAACAGTACCTTGCCTTGATAGGTATTCAAACTGATGGGCTCACCTTCAATGCTGGTGACAGTAAAGTCGTAAAGTGATGGGGTCTTTGTGGTGGTCATAACAGTAGTCTCTTAACAAAATGAAACACGGCTTTCACTCTAACTTTACCACTGACCATTGGGTGATGGGCGCAAGCGATCGCCAGCCCAGAAAGCGCCCGATCGGTTCAGCACGTTGAATGGCAATGCGGGTAAAAGTGCCGCCCACTTTGTCGTACCACTGAAAAAGCAACTGTTCGCCCTCGATGGTGACGACATTGGCTACCAAGCGACCACCTTGGGGTAGTGCTGCCCAGCAAGTTTCGAGCATGCCATCTGTGGTAACGCCGCCACCGATAAAAATGGCGTTGGGTTGAGGAAGTTCTTTAAGCGCAGCAGGGGCTTTACCATCGATAATGCGCAGTCCCGGTGTGCCAAGGGCGGCTGCGTTATCGGCAATATACTGGGTTCTGGCTTTCTCAATGGCGATCGCGCGACAACGGGGATGGCTTCGCATCCACTCAATGGCGATCGACCCACAGCCTGCGCCCACATCCCACAAGAGTTCCCCCGGTGAGGGAGCTAGCGCCGAGAGGGTTATTGCCCGCACTTCGCGTTTGGTGAGTTGTCCATCATGGTGATAGGCCTCATCTGGCAGCCCTGGTGTGCGTGGTAGAGGCGTGACGTTTGGATTCGCGATGCACTCGACGGCAATCGCATTAAGATCTGCTAAATCGGTTTCGTGCCACGTTGAAGCAATGCCTGTAATGTGTCGCTCATGATCGCTACCGATGCGTTCTAAGACCGTCATAGGGCTATTGCCAAACCCTCGTTGCGTTAACAGATCCGCCACGATCGCAGGGGTTTGCTTTCCTTCGCTTAAAATCAAAAGTTTGGCTTTGGGGTAGAGATAGGGATGGAGCAAAGTAGATGGACGACCGCACAGGCTCACCGTTTCAACGTCTGTGAGCGACCAACCGAGGCGAGCACAGGCAAGGCTAAACGTTGAGGGTGCTGGAACAAAGGTCATTTCGCCGATCGGGATATGACGAAGTAGCGTGACGCCAATGCCGTAGCACAGCGGATCACCGCTTGCCAGTACACAAACCGTTTGTCCCCGACGATGCAGAATTTCTTCAACCGAGTGGCGGATGGGCGATGTCCAGACCACACGTTCGCGATCGTCCTCTGGCAGCATGGCAAGATGACGATCACCGCCTACAAGGACTTCAGCTTGATCAATGAGTGATCGAGCGATCGGACTCAGTCCTGCTAGCCCATCTTCACCAATGCCCACGATCGAAAGCCACTTCTGAGTCATATACATCAATCATCTACGAGGTAACTAGCGGTCAGAGGGCGGAGGGGGCAGGGGAAGCGGGGGAGCAGAGGGAGCCGAGGAAGCAAGGGGGCAGGGGAAGCAAGGGCCGAAAACGACAGGGGATAGCGGACGGGGGACGGGGGATAGGGGTTAGAGGTTGGGAGTCAGGAGTGAGGAACCGGAATTAACTTAAAACTCAAAACTCAAAACTCAAAACTCAAAACTCTCCCCTTGCCGATCGCTGACTGCTCATTACGAAAGTTGGCATCTCGCGTCTTGCCTGCTTTCTCATGCTAAGTTACTGAAGCCTAGAGTCGGGAAAGTCCGGTGTGATTCCGGTACTGTGCCGCAACTGTGATGAAGCATTTTGTATGCTTCCAAGTCAGAATGCCGACTGGGTGGTATCTGCGGGATGCCGTTGTCTACTCCCTGCGTTGCACGGGGAAGGAGTAAGGTTTTGTCTTCAAAATTTGCCTCTCTACCATCGGCAATCTGCCCTGGTTTGTTTGTTCCGTCGATCGCGCAGGATGGTTTACTGTATCGCCTGAGAGTACCGGGCGGTCTATTGACTGTAAAGCAGTGTGAGGCGATCGCGGATCTTGCGGATCAGGCGGGGAGCGGTTTTGTTGAGGTCACGAATCGCGCTAATGTGCAGATCCGTGGGCTTCAGGCGGGTGTGCCGATCGAAACGTTGGAACGTCTACAAGCAGTAGGCTTAGCGTCTCCGATCGCCGCAGTGGATTCCCTTCGCAATATTATGGGTAGCCCCACCGCAGGCATCGATCGTCAGCAATTGCTGGATACCCGTCCTTTGGTCGCTGCCTGGAATCACTATCTCACCACTCGCCCCGATTTTGCGGTGCTGTCACCGAAATTTAGCGTGTGTTTTGACGGTGGCGAAGCGGTTTCAGTGCGCGATCGTCCTAACGACATCGGTCTGGTGGCAGTCGCGATCGACCACGAGGTTTGGTTCCGCCTCCACTTGAATCTAGGCGAGCGTGGTGATGCGCCTTGTGATGTTGGTGTACTGGTCAAACCACAAGATAGTTTGCCGCTCTTGACCGCGATCACAGAGGTTTATTGCGATTACACGAATCAGACGATGAGCCTTACCAAAAGCCGTAAACCGCGCTTGCGAGAGCTTTTTCAGGATTGGGGGGTCGCAACGTTTCTCCAAAAAGTTGGCGATCGTCTTCCCTTTTCTCTGGAGCAAAGTGAAAGGACTGACTATGTTTCCCAGACAAATAGCTATCAACATTTAGGTGCTCATCCACAACAACAACCTGGATTTTCTTATCTTGGTGTAGTGCTTCCTCTCGGTCGTTTAAGGACGCACCAATGGCAAGGATTGGCAACACTTGCTGCGCACTACGGCAATGGTTTTCTCCGTTTAACACCCTGGCAAACTGTATTGCTGGCTGATATTTCAACGCCACAAATTGAAGCGTTACAGCAAGCAATTGAACGGCTTGGATTGAATACATCTGCAACTCATCCTCAAGGTGCGATCGTGGCTTGTTCGGGTCTTTCAGGCTGCAAAGCATCGGCTACTGATACGCAAGAAAATGCTCTGACTCTAGCCAATCATTTGGCCGAACATCTAACACTCGATCGTCCCATTAATATTCATTTCAGCGGGTGTGAAAAGTCTTGTGCTCAACATCATGCTAGCGATATAGCTCTACTGGGTATTGCCCAAGAAGGTGAGGCAACCTATCAGATTTATGTTGGCGATAATGGCTCAAAATTTGGCCGATCGCTCGATCAAACCTGTGCTTCTACACAGTTGCCTGCGGTCATTGAGCAAATCATTCGCACCTATCAAGCAAAACGATTTCACCCAAACGAAACCTTTAGAGATTTTGTCAATCGTCACGAAATCATGGCCTTAAAGCAACTATTCAACGTTGCTCAAATGGCATGTTGAGCAAGGTGAGAGATTAGCAATGGCAATGAAGTTAGAGAAAGTGGTTCCCTTTGGGCGATCGCTGGATGAATACATTAAAATGTTTAACTTGACGGAGGCTGATTTAGGCAAACGCATCCTCGGTGTGGGCGATGGTCCTGCTAGCTTTAATGCGGAAGCAACGAAATTAGGCTATACCGTGACGTCCATTGATCCTGTTTACCAACTTGGTGTTGCTGAAATCTTGTCTCGCTTCAATGCTGTCGTTGATGACATTATTCATCAGGTTAAAGCATCGCCAAATGATTGGGTTTGGACGTATCATCAGTCACCTGATCACCTACGCAAAAATCGCATTCAGGCAATGGATACCTTTCTGAATGATTATGAGGCTGGCAAAAGGGAAGGACGTTACTTAATTGATGCATTGCCCAAACTGGCGTTTCCCGATCGAGCCTTTGATCTTGCTTTGTGTTCTCATTTTTTATTTCTTTATTCGGAACAACTCAACGAGCAATTCCATCTCGATTCCATTCGAGAAATGTTGAGAGTGAGCCAGGAAGTGCGCATTTTCCCGCTCTTGACGCTAATGCGTGAGCGATCGCCCCATCTTGATCCAGTGATGGAAACTTTGACTGATCAAGGCTATAGGCTAACCATCAAAACAGTGCCCTACGAATTACAAAAAGGTGGGAATGAAATGCTGGTCATTACAACAGAACGTGAGCATGCTTGACTACATTCGAGATGGCAACGAAATTTATCAGCACTCTTTTGCCATCATTCGAGCAGAGGCAAATTTGTCACACCTGCCTGCGGCCTTAGAGACTGTAGCCGTGAGGCTGATCCATGCTTGTGGCATGACAGATATTGTGCAGGATCTAGCGTTTTCCCTGGAGGCAGCAGAGGCAGGACGATCGGCTTTGCTCAACGGTGCACCTATCCTCTGTGACGCTCAAATGGTGGCAAATGGGGTCACACGTAAACGCTTGCCTGCTAATAATGCCGTTATTTGTACCTTGAACGATCCACAAGTGCCCACGATCGCCCAACAAATCCAAAACACTCGATCGGCAGCGGCGTTAGAACTGTGGAAGCCCCACATGGCAGGAGCGATCGTGGCGATCGGCAACGCCCCCACCGCGCTCTTTCGCCTATTGGAACTGCTGGATGACGGTGCGCCTAAACCAGCGCTGATTTTAGGCTTCCCCGTTGGTTTTGTGGGTGCTGCCGAATCGAAAGCGGCCCTTGCAGAAAACAGTCGAGGCGTTCCCTTTTTGACCATTCAGGGTCGTCGGGGTGGTAGTGCAATGGCAGCCGCAGCCGTGAATGCGTTAGCAAAGGAGAATGAATTATGACAGTGGAAAGGCAGAGGGCAGAGGGCAGAGGGCAGAAGGTAGAGGAAGCAAGGGGGGCAGAGGAAGTAAGGGGAGCAGAGGGGGCAGAGGAAGCAAGGGGAACAGAGGGAGCAGAGGAAGCAAGGGGCGCAGAGGGGGCAGGGGAAGCAGAGGAAGCGATTCAAAACTCAAAACTCTCTTCTCCCACTCCCGACTCCCCACTCCCGACTCCCCCTTCAAAGGGACGGCTCTACGGCTTGGGCATCGGTCCCGGTGACCCGGAACTTCTGACGCTTAAGGCGCATCGCATTTTAACCTCGGTGCCTGTGATTGCCTATCCCATGATGGAAAGTGGCAAGGTGCTGGCGCGGGCGATCGTCGCTGACTTTATTCGCCCAGAGCAAATCGAAGTGCCTATGCCGTTACCGTTTAGCGTGGAGCGATCGTCGCAGCCATACTATGACATTGGCGCGGAGACCATTGCCGAACACCTGACTGCTGGACGGGATGTTGCGGTGTTGTGTGAGGGTGAGCCTATGCTCTACGGCTCCTTCATGTACATCTTCAACCGCCTTGCCGGACGCTTTGATACTGAAGTGGTACCAGGAATTTCTTCAACCTTTGCCAGTGCGGCCATGCTGGGTGCACCCCTCACCTACCGCGATGATGTGTTGAGTATTATGCCTGCCACATTGGATGAAGCAACGCTGCGCGATCGTCTTGCTGTTGCCGATGCAGCCATCATCATCAAGCTGGGCAGACACTTTGCCAAAGTGCGCGCCATTCTGGACGAGTTAGGGTTGCTGTCACGAGCGCTATACATCGAACGAGCAACCATGCCCAACCAGCAAATTCGTCCGATCGCCGACATGAATCCGGCTGACGTACCTTACTGGGCGCTGATTCTCATCCCCAGCCAAACGCGACCGCAGTGAAATTGCCGATAATAGAATGACTCCTGCCCCAAACATTGGGACTGTTGCTATGACGTCTTCCCTGCCTCAAACCGCTACCTCTCAGTTAAAGGGGCTGGCACTACCTCCACTGGAGAACGGCGATCGCCTGACACGCCCTGAATTTGAGCGGCGCTATAACGCCATGCCTGAACTGAGAAAAGCCGAATTGGTTGAAGGAGTCGTTTACATGGCATCCCCACTACGCTTTAGACCTCATGCCAAACCACATGGGCGTTTAATTACTTGGTTAGGAGTGTATGAATCTGCTACACCCTGTGTAGAAATGGGGATCGAACCAACGGTTCGTCTAGACATAGATAATGAACCGCAGCCGGATGGGGTCTTGCTGATTAGCGCAGAAAGCGGTGGGCGCTCTACCTTAAGTGATGATGAGTATGTGGAAGGTGCTCCAGAACTGGTTGCGGAAGTTGCTGCCAGTAGTGCCTCAATCGACCTCGGCGATAAAAAACGTGCTTATCGACGAAGTGGCGTGCAGGAATACCTTGTCTGGCAGGTGTATGACCAGAAAATTGATTGGTGGCAGTTGCAGGATGGGGATTACGTTTCGTTAGCACCCGATGAGCAGGGCATCGTTCACAGCCGAGTGTTTCCAGGCTTGTGGCTGAACGTGGCGGCGATATTGCAGGGAGATATGCGATCGGTCTTAGCCGTCCTGCAAACAGGCATTGAAACCGCAGAGCATCAAGCGTTTGTTCAGCAGCTTGAAGTTCTGCGAGACAAAGCGACGCAAGCCAGTGATCGACCGCAATGAAAGCACCCGTTGTCATTATTCTCAGCGAAAGCAGCGCGGCGATCGCTCGCCAAATTCAGACTGCACTACCCAGCACCCCGATCTATGGGTTAGCAGAGCGGACGCAATCAGCGGATGTGTCCTACATGAAATTTGGCGATACGGTCCGAGAACGCTTCAGCAACGGCACGCCGATTATTGGCATTTGTGCAGCGGGGATTCTGATTCGTTCGCTGGCACCTCTGCTAGCCGACAAACGAGCCGAACCTCCAGTCATTGCGGTTGCGGAAGATGGCAGAGCTGTTGTGCCACTGCTGGGTGGCTTGACCGGAGCGAACGAACTGGCTACCACGATCGCCGATGCCTTGAAGACCAGAGCTGCCATCACTGCCACCGGACAACTGCGCTTTAACGTGGTGTTGGAAGCGCCCCCACCAAGCTATCGGCTCGTCAATCCAGAGCATGCCAAAGCCTTTACGTCTGATCTCATTGCTGGAGCCACCGTGAAGCTCATCGGTGACGCGCCCTGGTTGAGTCAGAGCAATCTTCCCTTCACACCGGACGGCACCCACACGATCGAAGTCACCGATCGCTCGATCGTCGGCAGTGCAACCCATCTGGTCTACCAACCCGTAGCGGTACAGGGCAAGTTGGCGATCGTAGGGACAGGTCCCGGAGCCGCTGAGTGGATGTCGCCCGAAACAAAAGCCATTCTGCAAGCCGCGACAGATTTGGTCGGTTACAAAACCTATTTAGATTTAGTCGGCAGCTTTGCTCAAGGAAAACGGCACGAATCGGATAATCGCGTTGAACTCGATCGCGCCCGTCAAGCACTGGATCTTGCTGCCGAAGGTCGATCAGTCGCAGTGGTTTCCTCTGGCGATCCGGGCATTTATGCGATGGCCGCTGCTGTGTTTGAAGTCATCGATCGCGAGGCAAATCCTGCATGGCAGCAGCTTGACATTCACGTTGCGCCCGGAATTTCAGCGATGCAGGCCGCTGCCGCCGCGATCGGTGCTCCCTTGGGGCATGACTTTTGCGCCATCTCCCTGTCAGATATTCTCAAGCCGTGGTCGGTCATTGAACAACGCATTGCCTTAGCCGCTCAAGCTGATTTTGCAATCGCTTTCTACAATCCTGTATCTAAGCAGCGGACGTGGCAGCTAGACAAAGCAAAAGCGCTTTTAATGCAATGGCGATCGCCTGAAACGCCCGTCGTCCTGGCACGGAATTTGGGACGATCGGGGCAATCAGTTCACGTCAAGCCACTGGCAGAGCTTTTGTCCACCGATGCTGACATGCGAACGGTGATCCTAATCGGCTCTAGCAAAACGCGCACCATTGCACGATCGAACGGCGGAGTCTGGGTCTACACGCCACGACACTATGAGGGATGAAAGAGTGAGGGATGAGGATGAGAGTTCTGAGTTCTGAGTTTTGAGTTCTGAGTAGCGCTTTGCGCCGCTAGGCTAAAGAGTTCTGAGCTTTGAGTTAATTCTGACTCCTGACTCCTGACTTTTAGCCCCTAGACCCCGTCCCCTAGCCTCTGTCCTTTTCGTCCCTTGCTCCCCCCGCCGCCCCTGCTCCCTCTTGCTTTCCGCCTTCTCCCGCCGAATCTTGCTGAGAATTGCTATACGATCAGAAGTCTCATGGGGCAAAATGGTAGGGTAATGCTGCTACGTCCAGGAGAACTGCTGGGTTTTGAGGATGTCTTATGTCTAAGGGTCTTGCCAATCGTCGCCGCACCGCTCCCTGGATTCAGCGCTGGTCGCGTCCGCTAATCGGTGGAGTTGCCATTCTGGGTATACTCAACACCGCTTACCTGACGATTACCAAGCTGACAAATGGCGCTACGGCGTGTCCCAGTGGAGGCTGTGAGCAGGTGCTTTCCAGTGCGTATGCCACCGTCTTTGGTTTGCCACTGGCGTTGTTTGGGTTGTTGGCTTACATTGGCATGGCAATTTTTGCCCTTGCGCCTTTGGCAGTTCCGAGTGAGCAGCAAAAAGAACTGCGATCGAACCTGGAAAACTGGACATGGCTGCTGCTGTTTATGGGATCAACGGCGATGTTGATCTTCAGCGGCTACCTCATGAGCATCATGTTTACCAAGTTTGTTATCCCCTATGGCGCTCAAGGCATCTGCTACTACTGCGTAGCCTCGGCGATTTTTGCCCTTAGCCTGTTTATACTTACCCTTCTGGGTCGTGCCTGGGACGATATTGGACAGCTCTTTTTCACGGGCATTATTGTTGGGATGGTGACACTGATAGGGACGCTGGCACTCTATGCCCCGATCGGCAAGCCAGTCGCAGGTGCTTACAACATTGCCTCGGGTAGTGGTCAGGTCTTTTTTACGGTGAAGGATACTTCAGGCGAATCAGAGATCCAGCTTGCCCGTCATCTCAAGAAAATTGGCGCAAAAATGTATAGCGCTTACTGGTGCCCTCACTGCTACGAGCAAAAGAAAATCTTTGGAGTTGAAGCGCTGCAAGATTTGCCCTTTGTGGAGTGTGCCCCGGATGGCAAGGATTCACAAACGGCAGTTTGCCAGGAGATTGCAGCTAAAGTCGAAAAAGAAACTGGGAAACCGTTTGGCTTTCCTACCTGGGAAATCAACGGTAAATTCTACTCCGGGCAAGAAACTCTGCAAGAGTTAGCGACCCAATCGGGCTACCAGGGACCGCAAAACTTTAAGAACAGTTTTTAGGGTATAACACAACGCAAACTTCCTAGAAACCGGGATTCTAACCGTGATCTGCTTGCTGACATGCACTAGTTCGCGAAGAGTCCCGGTTTCTTTTTCGGTCTCATAGCAACAAGTCACCGTAGACTGTATAACGGTCACTTGCCAGGTTCAGGCCGTCTATGCTTTCCTTTCTTTCCAGTGTGCTGTTTGCTCAAGCTGCTCCCATGCCTCCTGTTGCGCCACAGACGATCGTCATCCCGCAACAAACAAGACCTCTGCCAGGTGGGCTTGATCAGGTGCCTGTGTTCAATAGCAATAATCCAGAGGTTGTGAAAACGGAGGGCATTTTGCTCTCGACGTTTCCGCCGCAGGGCAAGAAAGTACCCGGTGCCCATCTCAATTTTCCGTTTCGGGGACGCTTTGACCTGTTCTCACACCACATTGCACGGGCGATCGAGACCCCTGATGATTTGCGATCGCTCTACCTGGGCGTGATTGTCTACAATCCTGGCGATGCACCCGTGACGGTTGATGTGCTGCAAGCCGCCAGCTATCTTAGCCAACCGGATGCTGAGTTCATCGCGCTTCCCGATCACCTTGACAACGCGTTAGGCAATATTTATTCAGGTCCCGGCGATCGGGCGATGAATGACGTACTGCGAGGGAAACGACAGGCAGGATGGGTCGATCGGCTGGTGATTCCTCCTAAACAGAGCCGGATGCTGATGAATCTGCCGATTCCGGTACGCCCCTTGAAGCCGCCGCTGAATGGTCGATCAACGCTGGCACGACTCTATAGCAACGGCACCGTTTATATGGCAAATTTAGCCATGTTTGCCAAAGAGAATTCCGACGGGAGTGAGCGGGCACCCACCCTGGAAGAATGGGAAAACCTGCTGGAAACAGGTGATTTTGCTGGCCCTCGTGAAAAAGCACCGAGTCCGCCGGATCGTCCCACTGGACCAGAAATTTATGGTCGTGTAGCAGCTGTGGCGCAGGGTTCCCAATGGCAGACACAGGTGACTGACCCAAACAGCCGCTTGTTAGCCATTCCGCAGCGGGGACAAGCCTACTCCTATGGCTTAAGTACGCTTTTGGCGGGCAAAATGGGTACTGGGCAAAACCAGAGTGCGACACTGCTTACTCGCTATCCAGGCACCGCCTACGAAGCGCATGGGAATTACGGCATTGAATACAATCTCACCTTGCCGCTTGTTAACACCACAGAGGCACCGCAAACAGTACAGGTATTGATTCAAACGCCGCTTAAAGAAGACACCTTAAGCAAACCAGGACTACAGTTCCGGCAACCGCCCTATACCAGCGTGTACTTTCGAGGCACGGTGCGGATTCGCTACAACGACGATCGCGGTTTACCCCAAACTCGATACTGGCATCTGGTGCAGCGACGGGGACAGTTGGGTGAACCACTGGCAACCCTCACCATGCCACCCGGAGATCGACGCTTAGTGCAGGTCGATTTTCTCTATCCGCCCGATGCCACACCGCCTCAAATGCTCACCGTCCAAACGGTAGACCCGTCGCCCTAACGCGCTATAAATTCTTGCTAAAAGCAATTTTGCAGTTGAAGTTGGGCACTTTAACTGCAAACTTCTAGCTTTTCACCTGTGTATGTCGCCTCAACAGCCTGGTTTAACTGCGCTTGCAAAGCAGGGAGACCCGAACGCGATCGCCACCCTCATGAATCGTGCCTTGCAGCCTAAAGGCATTGTGGTCAAAGTTGCTCACCAAAAGGGGCATCTGCGCGTGCTGTTAGAAGGGCAAACGGTTCCCGATCAAACGGTGCTTGCAGCTTACGTTTACAAAGGGATTGGGGCTCTGCAAATCCCTGGGCTGCATACCGTGAGCGTTGCCGGACGGCAGAAAGGAACAAGCGCTTCTGCCTGGAGCCAAGTCTTTACGCTGGCTCCTTCAGGGGCGGAGAGACCTACAGCACCCCCATCCCAACCGGAGCCTGTTGAACACGATCGCCAGCCGTCGACAGAAAGCACGATCGCGGCAGCAGAAAGCACCGCCACAGCTAACCAGGAACCTTCTGGTGTTGATCCAGAGGCGATCGCGGCTCAGCTAAATCAGGCAATGGGCACTGAAGCTCTGGTTTTTGAAGCGACGTTGAGCGATCGCATCCTCAAACTCACGGCGAAAACTGACCAGATTTTGGAAGGCGATACCTTTGCCAAAACGGTGCAAACCGTCCTGCTGCCGTTCAACGGGTCGGAGATTGATCTCGTCCAACTTTACAAGCAAAAAACGAAGGGCAATCATCCTTACAAAATCAAAGAATTTGCGCTTCAGAAAGAACCACCCCCTGAAGTCACGACGAACGATACCACAGAAGCACCGTCAGACAACGCTCCTACAACGCTTTCCCAACCTGTCGTCGCTCAGCCTACGCAACCGCAAGCAACCAAAACCGTTCAAGCCTTTAGCCCAGCATTTCTCAAGTCTAAATGGGCAATGATGGCGTTGGCGGCGCTGTTTGTGGTGCTGCTGATTGGCGCAATTAAGCTGCTGTCTAAACCACCTGCGGCGACAGAAGTCTGTGCGGATGCTGCGGGTGCGCCGGGTTACTGCCAGCTTGCTGTACAAATGGTTGGCGAACAAACTCTGCATAACCTGAAAGAGTCTGCCATTCCGTTTACGCCTGAGATGGAAGAGAGGGGTTTGGAGGTCTGTGTAAATGCCGCTGGTGCAAAGGTCCCGCGAACACTCAATCGGCAAAAAGAACGCTACGATTCCTCCATTCGCAAGGAGCCAATCTCGCCAGGCGTGATGATGGTGGAGGCGCAACTTAAAACGATTCCCCAACGGAACATTCCCCAACGGAACGTGAAAACGCCGCATGCAAGCCCGATCGCTGAAGAAACCGTGTTTCGATCGGCGTGCTTATTTACGAACCAGAACGATCGCGTCCAATTGGTCAAACATGTAGTCTTACCCAATAACTGGCCTGAAGAGCCCTATCAAGGTAAGCAAGAATGGGAGCCGATGCAGCGATCGCTCAAGGTCTACCAGATTCTGATCATGTTAGGGGGCGGTACGCTGTTTACTGCGATCGGTCTCTTTGCCGCTTCTGCCTTGAATTTAGGCTTTCAGCTTTACACCTTCCGAGGGCTCTTTCAAACCGCATCCATTCTGGGAACGCTCGATACGCTGTTGATTGTGATGTCAGGCGGACACCTGCACCTCTTTGGCGGAGTACCGCTGACCTGCTTAGCGCTGGGGTTAACTCAGATATGGGTCAAAGATCTGCGCGTCGATTGGGCATCGGGCTATCGTTCTGTCGCCCTCGGAGTCTTTTTGATGATGGTGATTCGGTTCGTGCTGAACTGGCTGTTGATCGGCTTCATTTTCTCAGTCCTATAAGCCTATTTTGCTTTGCTACTTTCTCAGCCTGGTTTAATAGCAATTCCCTAGATTCCGTTTACAAACCCTCGTAGGGGCGAACGGCCGTTCGCCCCTATAGCCGGTCATCTGTAAGGCAATCTTTTGGAACTGGTTTAGGAATCAGCGCGGCTCAAAGGGCGATTCAGTCATCAGATAGAGTGCACAAGCTGAATAATTCGCTAATTTTGTTCGTAGTGAACAATCAAATCCTTGTGTTCATCAAATCGGTTGCTGGGGCCTTAGTTGCCCAATCGATGCCTGCTAATGCCGCGACATCTCAGTTGAGTCTCAGCAAGCCGAAGCCACGATCGACCTAGCCAGAGTCGCTTCTTCAGGCAAAAGAGCGTGCCGCACCGATCGATCGGTGTTGCCGAGCCTTTTTGCTGCTCTTTTTTTTGCTGACCTTAACTGAGCTGTATCGCCTTTTAGTCACCCATAGCCTGCGATATTCAGTTAGGAGACGTTTACTGTGATTGTTCACCCCACTCAAAACGGTTGGCAGATTATTTACCATCGTGCCCATGCTCTATTGGCCGCGCAAATTGCTGGACATTGGCGACGGAAAGATGCGCCCCCCCGTCTGTATGAGACGATCGCAGCGATCTCGCACCATGATGATTTGGCGAAGGAGTGGGAAGGCGATAACCTCACCGAAGCTGGTACGCCCAAAGATTTTCTGATGGATGAGGGAGAGTCTTTCGAGCCCCTACGAACACATATCGAACGCGCACTCTACCGGGGACACTGGGTTGCGTTGCTCAATTCGATGCACCAGACTCATCTCAATGCCAGCAAGCGCGGTACGTCTGCCGAAGCCGATGCATTTCTAGATGAGCAGGCAGACAACCAGAAACGGTGGCGCAAAGAAGTTGAGACGACTGAAGAAGAGGCCACTAGCGCCTACGCTTTTATGCAGTGGTGCGATCGCCTCTCGCTGATTCTTTGCCAGCACAAGCTACCGATGGACGAACGCGCGTTAGAAATTAGCAAAGGGCCAGATGGGCAGCGGTATGACGTGATCCAACACAATAGCGGATTGATTACCGTAACGCCCTGGTGCTTTGAGGAGGCTCGCTTTACTGTCAACGTTGAAGCGACATCACTATCACAAGTCACCTTTGAGGACAACGAAAGCCTGGTCGAGGCGCTAAAAACCTCGCCACGCAAGCTGTTGGAATGGACGTTTGTCAAGGAAACCCCTGAAGCGATGCAGGAAAATCCTTTGAGCTAAGCGTTTGCTTGTAGTTCCCTTTTGCAGGGACGTTCACGCACGTCCCTGGGGCGCGTCATCAGTTCAGCTCAAAAACCTTTGATATCAGCAGTGTCGCGCCCGTCCCAACACACCGGGCTAGGGGCTGGAACCCCTGCTGAAAGCAATGTGTAGCTGTAATTGATGACAGCCTCTAGCGTTTGCTGTTCACACCCTTGAAAGCCCCATTCTGAAAGATATATTTATGACCGATTGCCTACCGCCCGCTATTGCCTCTCTTCTCACTGCTTCATCAACACCAGAGGCGCTCTTTGATGCCCTGATGCCAGCCTTGGGAGCGTTTTTAGACTGCGATCGCTGCTTTCTTTACCTGCGCGATCCAGCCACACGCTTAGGCAGAGTTGCCTTCTGTTGGAAACGCCACCCAGACATTCCAACAGTCTATGACCAGGACTGGAAGCTAGAGCCAGCAGATCTCCCTGATCGAGATCCGATGTTTGCCGCCGCACTGCGAACCGATCCTTCAATTTTCGTTGAAGACGTTGAAACTGCCAGCCCTCAGGTATTAAATCGGCAGTTTGAGCAAGAAAGCTTTGGGCATCGGGCTTTAATTCATGCTCATTTATGCCACGACAAACAACTTTGGGGTGTTTTACAGCCCTGTGTCTTCGATCATTCAAGAAAATGGACGCCAGCAGAACGAGAAGTGATCGCTCAAATCGTTCCAGCCATCACGCCTAAGGCGATCGCTTACACCCATGAGGCCGTCCGAGCGTTACAGGCGAACGCAAACCGATGATAGGCTCACCACTTTAAAGACAATTAAGCAGCCTAAAAACAGTTAAGCAGCCTGAACTTGCTAATTAGCAAGCTTGGCTGCTACGGGCTTGAATCGTTTGTCAGCAAAAACTAGATCGCTTCTAAATTCTTTTCGCCTGTACGAATACGAACGATCTGATCCACTGGGGTGATAAAGATTTTGCCATCCCCAATTTCACCTGTACGGGCAGCGACAATAATTTTTTCGACCACCATGTCAACCTGATCGTCTTCGACCACGATTTCCACTTTCAGCTTTTGCAAAAACTCAACGGTATACTCAGAGCCCCGGTAGCGCTCTGTTTGTCCTTTCTGCCGCCCAAAGCCTCTGACCTCAGAAACGGTCATGCCCACAATACCAGCGTTGACTAAAGCGATTTTGACTTCATCAAGCTTGAAAGGACGAATAATTGCTTCAACCTTTTTCAATTCCCACACTCCTTGTTTTATCGTCGCGGTCAATTGTCCAGCAAGACACTTTTTAGCACCGTCAAAAGCGTCCGTTTTGTAGACAAAGATACAATTTCTCGTAACGGATTGCCACGCTCTGGCAAAAGCATGATGGGAACGATCGGCCAGAAAACAGCCGATCGACCGTCATTGCTCAGGTTTTAGCGCGAAGGCAGCAGTGGGCGTACGATAAAAAAGCCTGTACCAAAAGCTGTCACAATAATTAAACAGATGACGATCGCCAACCACCAACCACCCATTTCCGCAGTCCGCTCTTTCGGTGCCGCCTGACGCAGCTTACCTTCCTGCTCTGTGAAGAGCGATCGGGGCGCAGTGGTTCCGGGTTCCAGCATTTCTGGAACAACTGCATTAGGCGCGTTCACGGGCGCAGCAGGCGTTTGGAAGTGAAGCTCTAAGCCCTGCGTTTGGGACGGTGGAACGGGTACTGGATGCGCTGGCAATTGGTGCGTTGGCAAGTAGGCATCAGCAGTTTGTCGAAGCTGTAGAGCAGTCTGCACAACCCGCTCAATTTCCACCCGCAGCTGTTGATTTTGCTGAGACAATTGCTGATTTTGTACGGTGAGCGTCTCCACTTTTGCCTGTGCTGCCTTGAGTTCAGTGGCAACTTCTCGATACAGTGAAATAGGCACTGATGGCGCTTGAGGATTGATGGGCGCTTTTGGCACACTGGGTGCTTGAGCCTTTCGCGAAGGCTGTTTGGCGTTTATTCTAGATGTCATAGGTCTACGTCGGAACGCTTGAGTCGATAAGCTACGCTCAGAATAGCCGCAATTAGAAGAATCGAAGCAAAATTCGTCAAGAACTTCTCGAAAATCTGCCAATTACTTTACGCATGACCATGAGCCATCCCGAAACGCAGCAACTTTCTTCGCCTGACTCTAGTCTCTCGGATGAGACCACTGAAGCCAAGTATGGTGAGCGCCACATCGCCGAAGGCCAACTGATTACGTTCCCTAACCCTCGACCAGGACGGCGCTACGACATTCACATTACGTTGCCAGAGTTTACCTGCAAGTGCCCGTTTTCTGGCTATCCTGACTTTGCGACGATTTATCTTTCTTATGTGCCCAACCAGCGGGTCGTCGAACTGAAGGCCATCAAGCTCTATATCAACAGCTACCGCGATCGCTACCTCTCCCACGAAGAATCGGTCAACCAAATTCTGGATGACTTTGTTGCTGCCTGCGATCCCCTCGAAGTGAAGATCAAAGGCGATTTTCTGCCCCGTGGGAATGTCCATACGGTAATTGAGGTCGAGCAGAAGAAAGAAGCGTAGATTCTGGAACCTCACAAGACTTTAAGAGTTATCTCCTGAGCGATCTAAACTCGTACAACGATACGGGAAGTTTGAGAAATCAAATAGAGATCGCTCACTTCTGTGCTGCTTCTGCACATTCTAATAAACCAATGACTGTTTCCTTCTGCGATGTGCCTACATCCATTAAGTCCGTATTCGCTGTGAAAATCTGAATCGCTTTACTGTATTGCCCAATACTCGCATATTCCCTGGCAATTCTTTCTAATATTTGTGCTTTTTCAAGGCTTTTGCTCTCAGTTGAAGCCTTAATATTCTTAGCAAACTGAAGGGCGCTTACAAGCATCTCGTTCGCTTTTCTCGGCTGATTAATCTTAAAATATTTAGAAGCAATATCAATTAAATAGTAGATTGTCTTTTCTTGAGGTTTCATCACGCCATCTACTTGAGTAGCCTGTAATAACGCCTCATTTGCTCTGATGTTTTCTCTAGAATCGATATATACATCAGCCAGGTTCATCAGTGCAAGCGATCGCTCCCCACTGTTCTCAATGCTATTAGCAATCTGAAGAGCTTCCTGATGAAAACCTGCTTTAGCATATGCATTCGCATTATTTGATAAGGCTCTTGCTCTGACAGGATACCCCATACGTCCAGATTCGGGACTATTTTTAGTTATCTGAAGCGCTTGAGAAAGAAGTTCGTGCGCTTGCTCTACTTGTCCAGCAGAAGCATAACTAATTGCGATCGCCTCTAAAAGTCCACGTTTGTAATCATTAGAAATTATGCTGGCAATCTGAAGCGCTTGCTCGTACTGTCCTGCTTCTGCTTGATCTTCAGCAACCGAGACCAAAGCATTTGACTTTGGAAAGGCGATTAATCTAGGGCGTTGATAATTCTCATCTTCTATACTATTAGCAGCCTTTAATGCTTGCGAAAAAAGTGCTTCTGCTTTCTGCTTCTGTCCGGCTTTGGCATATGCTTTGGCAATATGGGCCATCGCCATCGTTCTAAAGCTTGAATCATCTATCTGTTTGACAGTTTTAAAGGCTCGATTGTATTGCTTTGCGTGTGCCAATCGATCAACAAGGTAGGTGATTGCTGTCTCACGATTAGAACCGCCTTTACCATATTCTCCAACAACAATGCTTTTAGCTAATTCGAGTGCCTGATTATATTGTCCTTGTTCCGCATATTTCATAGATATTTTCGTTAACCCATCACTGTCATCTGGTAAGATTTTTGCAATGATTTTTTGAGCAATAATTTCTTGAGCCTGGTCATACTGTTTCGCCTCAATGTAGGCAATAGCAATATCTGACCAAGCAACAGGATGTTCAAACGTGTGCTCACCTACGTTGACAATAGATGTTGTATAACAAGAAACAGGAATACCCTTTATTCTGGGTTCATTGCGGACGGGCTTGTTTGCAGCAGATTGAGGCGACGCATTGGGTTGAGGCAATACCTTCGCTGAGAGCATACCTGATTCAAGCTTACTTTTTACGTAATCAGCGGATAGCCCAACACTGGTAAGGGCGATCGCAAGATAAAGCAAAGTTTTCTTCATTGGGAGACGATCGCTTCAATTTGAGACTCAGAGACTTCAACCGTATCTTGAGGAATCAAACCTTCGAGACTATACCCGTTTTCTTGTCCGTTCGGCATGGGGTAAAACTCTACGATCGTGCCGATGCTTCCTTGCTTTAAACGCAGCGCAGGGATATCTTCTTTTAAGGCAACTTGCGTAAACAGTTGAAACTTCATGTGCTTACCTTCTAAGGCTGACTTGGCTGTTGCTTGGCCGATCCAGCTTTAGGATGCACCTTACGTCGATTCAAATCGAGTTTGGCGCGAAGTTCGTCTTTGATGCGGTTGAGGATGGAGGTTTCGTCGAGGGATGCCAGGATGCGAGTGACGACTGCTTTGGGTCCATCATCGCCCCAGGAGGCTCCGTTGGCGAGGTAGGCTTTGGTGACTTGCCCGATCGCGTAGGTCGAAACCCCAGCCACCGCAGCCTGGGTCAGTGCCACCGATACATAGGCACCCAGCGAAACGCCACCTGTTGCAGGTGCAGCTAAGCCCAGCAAGCTTTTCAGCGAACCGAGTCCCAGCGTTGCTAACAATTCACTCGCCGTCACGCCACCCATCGCCAGAGCAATCTTTTGCAGCAGGCTAACCGCACCGTGTTGCGTCATGTTGATGCCGTACAGCTTGGAAAGGGTCAGGATCATGGCGACATCAATGACGGCACTGCTGACAATATCCACGACCATGATGGGGTTGAGTGCGATCGCCACGGATTTTGTCATCACCCCATTCCAGATAGTGCGATCGGCGCTCTGGTTACGGAGCACCATTTTGCGTTCCACCAGGCGTTCATTTACATCATCGGCAAAGAGCATCGTGTTGAGTGCCACCAGCGCTTTGCCTTCTCGCGCCAGGATTTCTAAGATTTTCAGCTTGAGTTCGTCAATTTGGGGATCACCCGTGCTGAGTTTGGCTGCGACTCGACCATCGGGACGACGAATGGCCTTCGCCTCAAGTGGTGATGCGGCTGCCATCACGATTTCATCTGGTGAAAGCAATTCTCGTACCCGCTCGTCGCGAATTTTGTGATAGATGGCAAGGCGATCAGCATCGGGATACTGATCAATTTTGTTGAACACCAGCAGGATGGGCTTACTGGCATTGCGCAAGTCCGACAGCGCCTGGTATTCCACCTTGGTCATATCGCCTGCGATGAGAAACAGAATCAGATCTGCTTGCTTGGCAACCTGTCGCGCTAACGCTTCCCGCGCTTCACCATGCACTTCATCAATGCCAGGTGTATCAATGAGTTCGATGTGGGATTCGCCTACGCTAGGGAGGGCAACGCGCAAAATAGGACGATTGCTGCCGACGATCGCCTCACGCTTAATATCCCAACTTGCGGTCTGGCAATCGCGCGTTACGCCATGAATGGGTCCCGTCTCGAAGACCCGATCGCCCAGTAGAGCATTCAGCAACGATGATTTGCCCCGTCCGACCATGCCAAAAACGGCAATATGAACGACCTGACGATCGAGCTTATCCAGCAGCGTTTCTAGTCCACCAATTTCTGGCTCCAGGCCCCGGCGTTCTTGCGGTGTTAAGTCCAGATTCTCAACCAGCGTATGCAAGGCACTCTGCGCCTGCCGATAATTTAGCTCTGCCTGAATGTCTTCAAAGCCCAAAATGGCTTCGTCCAGTTCTTGACTAAATTGGCTGGGCGTTTGCGATCTTCCTACTGGCGGCGATTCGGACATAAGTGGGAGCAGGCATGATGAAGGGCGACTGCTTCATCCTAGCGATTTTAGAGCAAGGCTAGAGAGCGCTTAACGGATAGTGGCTGGCTGTCGGCTTTGGCACACTCTACTCGTCGTCATGATCATCGTCTGAACGAGCAGTCAGCGGCTTTGGCTCTCCCTGGCGAGGCTTTGGCTCACCAGCAGCCAGTTCAGACTGATGAGAGGACGACGATCGCAACGGCTCAGCCTTACCGGGTAAAGCGGCTGATTGCCAATTCTCGTTGGGGCTGAATTGACTGGGATCGCGGAGTGCTGGATCAGACTGACGGGCGATCGAGACAGGGGGTAAGCTTTCTTCCGCTTCTAGTCGTCTAGCTTTGGGTCGCGTGTCTGGTAGACTATCGCTGGCCCGTCCATTGTCTCGTGGTACACCCTCAAAGTCATCTGACCGGGAGACGGCACTGCGGTCTACCGATCGACGCTGAGGCGGTTTGGGCGATCGGGTAAAGGTACGCCAGGCAGCCTTGAAGCCAATCACCACACTGCGAGTAGTGGATTGCACCCGTTGCGCCTGTTGCCGCACTCCGGTCAAGCTTTGATCGACTTGTTTAACAACTTGACCAGCGCTCTGCACTCCTTCACTCACATCCTCAGTTAGATCACTAATCTCCAGCCCTGTGAGGCGAATGGCTTGCAGCGTAGGCGGAAACTCGCGCCGGAGGGTATCGAATAGTTTCTCTGCACTCCGAGCCGCACGAGAAAGCTCTCTGAGTGTAGGGATGGCTACAACCAGCACGATCGTTAAACTGACCGTGACAAACAATAAAGACAATACCAACCAGAACAACGGATCGCTCACAGTTTCGCCTACAGGAACCTACAGCAAATTATCGTGAACAGGCGGATCAAGCTCAGGCGTATGATTGGTTTCAGCCGTTTCCAGTGCTTGATGTTCTTGGCTGGCTTCAAACCCAGCGGCGATCGCTTCCCGCAGCCGCACTAGCGTACCATCCCAATTACGCAAGGCTGACTCAGACAGTCGATCGGCCTGTAACTGCACGCTACTAGATAAATCTTCAGCCAATTCCGGCAGAGCATCGGCTGACTTCTTCAAAAACTGACGCGTTTCACGACCCGCACGCGGTGCTAAAAGAATGCCAGTAAGGGCTCCGATCGCGCTTCCTACCAGCAATCCTCCCAGAAATGCTCCAGAACGGTTATTTGACATAGTCTGGTCTTCCCTTTTTGAACGATGACTCGCGTGGTTTTGTGCAAATCGCCAGGAGGCAACCCCTTGTTACTCGATCCAAACGGCTCCTGAAGTCTGTTTGAAGAACGAAAGCAAGTCACTCCTGTTAATGAAGGCGTGGCAGTACTGGCTCGACCAACACCTTCTAATCTACCCCAACATTACCCCGATGACTGCGGCTTCCTTTTGTCAGCCTTTTGCGTCGTCTACACCACAACGTGCAAAAGCGATGAGGCGTCGATCGTATAGCTGCCGTCCCTTATGTTAGGACATCGGTTCAAAGGGGGTGTGCAATCAGGATCACCCCTCCACTCCGTCCTAAAGCAAGTGCTTATTGCTGTAGAACCTATCACCGGGAGCGAGGAGATGTGGCTTTGACGGTCGATCGCGATCGAGACGTGATCAAAAGCCGACGCTGCCATAGAGTCTGTCCTAGACTGAGCAACGCCAGGGCTTGTTGCGCCCGTTCCAGTTGCGGTTCCAGTCCCCGATACTGCTCACGCAATTGATGCATTCCTGCCTGCCTCCGACCGATCAGTTCGGGCGCACGGTGCAGTACCCGATCCACCGATCGCTCAAAGGAAGACAGCGTGTTAGCGGCTCGTGCAAAGCGTTGTTTCAGCCGCCAAAGCTGCCAGGCTGCCATTAAACAAAACAGCCCAATCAATGTATTGCAGACTAAAACAGCAATCAGCAACATCAACGATTCCTGCACGAGTAACAGTTTAAACAAGACTGCAAGCGCATTGATTCAAATCCCTGCTAAAAATCCCCTGCTAAGGTTAGAGACTGACCTTTACCTTAACGAAAGATACCTTATGGATCACACTCAACCAGCAGTTAGTCTAGCCAAAAGCGTATCTAGAACCGTTTTCATTTGCATTCACCACACCCTATGTCCCAACCCCCACACCCCTATTGACAGAACTGTGGCTTACTCAATCAGTAACCGTTTTAAGTGGTGGCCCTGCTGACACTTTGACGTATTGTAGGGCGAGTTTCCTCAAAAACTAGCGGTACGCGTGTGCCTTACTCCTGATTGTTTTAGAGAGGGTGTGACAACAAGCATGAACGAATGCAACGCGGAATCATCAAAGTCGGCATTGAAGGCAATAATCATCTGAGAGAGAGGAATTATTATGGTGCAAGCGACTTCGACCCCCGTTTTTGTCAATCCAGCAAACGGAAATGATGGTGGGAATGGGACACAGGCAGCCCCTTTCAAAACAATCACGCGTGCGCTTCAGGTAGCTCAGGCAGGCACAACCATTCAATTAGCGGCTGGTAACTACAGCGCAGCAAGCGGCGAAGCCTTTCCCATCAAAGTCCCTTCAGGCGTCACGGTGGTGGGTAGTGAGGCAAATAAAGGTAGCGGTATTTTAATTTCGGGTAGTGGCGTGTTTCCGAGCCCAACGTTTGCGAACCAGAACGTCACCTTTCAACTGGCCAACAATGCGCAACTGAAAGGTGTGACTGTCACCAATCCAGAGATCCGAGGCACTGGGGTTTGGGTCGAGTCAACCAACCCAACGATCGCCAACAACACCTTTACGAACTGCAAACGGGAGGGCGTGTTTGCCACAGGTACCGCCAGTCCCCTCGTCGTTGGCAATGTTGCGATCCAAAACTCTGCTAGCGGCTTCTCGATCACCCGCAACTCTAAGGGTGAATGGCGACAAAATGTGTGTCGTCAAACGGGCTTTGGCATCGCTGTGGGTGATAGTGCAGCACCACTCCTGGCAGAAAACCAAATTTCTGAAAACCGCGCTGGTATTGTCATTAACAAGCAGGCAAAAGCCGTACTGCGAAGCAATGTCGTTCAAAACAATACGGAAACTGGGCTGGTCGTGACCGAGACTGCTCTGCCTGATCTGGGCAATAGTCAGGCTCCGGGCGGCAATATTTTTCGGCAAAACGGGCAGTTTGATATTCAAAACGGCACAACGGTGACGCTGATTTCTGTTGGAAATCAAGTTGACCCGACCAAAGTGCAGGGCGCGATCGACTTTGTGGGCAATGAGATTCCGACTCCAGTCCCCTCGCCCTCAGGCACGCCCGCTCCCACCCCTGCCCCTACCCCAACACCAGCCACACCTCCCTCAACCCCTGCTGGCTTTAACGACACTCAAGGGCACTGGGCGGAAGGGTTTATCCAGGGGTTAGTCAGCCGAGGTTTCATTAGTGGCTTTCCCGATGGCACGTTTAAGCCGGAAGCGCCCATTACTCGCGCTCAGTATGCCGCCGTGATTGCCAAGACGTTTGATCTACCAGCCAAGCAAGCGGCTAAGGCATTTAGTGACGTACCACAAAGCTTTTGGGCGGCTGACTTTATTATCAAAGCGAATCAGATGGGCTTTATTTCAGGGTTTCCTGATAACACGTTTCGGCCCAATCAAAACCTGACGCGGGTACAGGCGATCGTCTCGCTCATCAGTGGGATCAACCTCACAGGCGGCATTCTGGATGCGCTCAAGGTCTACAGCGATCGCGCTCAAATCCCCAGCTACGCGACTGAAACGGTGGCAACTGCAACCCAACGACGCATTGTTGTCAACCATCCCAACGTTCGGCAACTGGAGCCGATGCGGGACATCACACGGGGTGAAGTGGTCGCGATCATTTACCAATCCCTCGTGGCGCTCAATCGGGCACCCGCGATCGTCTCGCCGTTTATTGTCTCTTCTGATACCCCAATGCCCCTTTTCACAGATATTCAAGGGCACTGGGCGAGCGACTTTATCATCGCAATGGCAAACCAAAATCTGATTAGTGGGTTTGAAGATGGCAGCTTTAAGCCCGATGTGACGATGAACCGTGCCCAGTATGCGGCTGTTATCGCTAAAGCCTTTAATCCACCAGCCAAGCGGGCTCTTGTGACTTTTAGCGATATTCCCGCTAATTTTTGGGCAAAACCGGCAATCGACCAGGCTTACCGGGGTGGGTTTATTTCTGGCTTTCCTGACAATACGTTTAAGCCCAACCAAAACGTGTTGCGCCTTCAGGTTTGGCTCTCGTTAGTGAGTGGCTTAGGCTTGCCCGCTGGCGACCTCAGCCTGGTGAATGCCTACGACGATCGCAGCACGATCCCCCAAAATGCTCAGGATGCCGTAGCCTCAGCAACCAAAGCCAAAATTGTGGTTAACTTTCCCAATTTGCGACAGCTCAATGCGACCCGTGAGGCAACCCGCGCCGAAGTAGTGGCGATCGTCTATCAGGGGTTAGTGCAGGCAGGGCGGGTACCCGCGATTAACTCGCCCTACATTGTTTCGGTATAGGGCGCGTCATCAATTCAGCTCCAAAACCTTTGGTAGCAGCATTATCGCGCCCGTCCCAACAGACAAGGCTAGGGGCTTGAACCCTTACTGCAAAAAAAGTGTAGCCGTAATTGATGACAGCCCCTAGGTTTCGAGCGTCCTGCAACCCCTGCCACCGTCTCCACCGTTGCTTCAGCTACGATTCGGTCAGACCATGCACTCCTAAAATACTCAGGAATGATTTTTCCTGAATGGACGAGGAGTGCTATGGCAGCGCTACGAAATGAGCGGTTCACAACGACGCTACTCGGCTGGGTTGCAGGCTATGTCGATACGGCTGGCTTTCTAGGTTTAGATGGACTGTTTACGGCTCACGTTACGGGCAACCTGGTCGTGGCAGGCGTTGAGTTTGCAGGCAAGGGCGGAGACGCGGTGTGGGTACGTCTTGCCATGATCCCAGTCTTTATCGCGGCTGTGGTGACAACGACGGTAGGCGCACGGCAGCAGCAGCTACGGCTGTCATCGTTGCTGTGGTTTGAAGCGATCGCCCTGCTCGCTTTTCTGGGTGTTAGCACCACGATCAAGCCGGATGTGACCACTCACGCAGCAAATTTGCCGCTATTTCTGGCGGGATCAACGGGAGTCTTTGCGATGGGGATTCAAAATGCGCTGATGCGAGAGTCTTTAGGCACGCTTGCCCCAACGACCGTCATGACTGGAAACCTGACCCAACTTGTCATTGATATCGTGCAGCTAGTGCTAGCGCGCTATAACCATCGCCAGCAGAAACCGGTGTTGCAGCCTGAGGTTCGCACCCGCATCGCCAAATTTGGGAGTGCGTTGTTTGGGTTTAGCGTGGGGGCAGCCTCTGGAGGTGTCATCACGCGCTGGATCGGATTGGGCTCCATTCTCCTGCCTGCGATCGCGATCGCAGGCCTGGCGATGCAGGCACAAAAACAAGACGCAAGACCATCGTGAGTTACACCACTGACGGTGCGGCCTTAAGCTCAAAGATTTTTTCTACAACATCGGCAACTGTTTTGTCGGGAGTTGAGGCTCCTGACGTGATGCCAACAGTAATCCGGCCTTCAGGTAACCAGTTCTCTGTCACTTCAAGGGCACGATTCAGGGGTTTGTGCTCAATGCGGTTGCCAGGGCCAATGCGACTGGCGCTATCAATGTGATACGAAGGAATGCCACGTTCGATCGCGATTTCCTGCAAGTGGGTGGTGTTCGACGAATTGTAGCCACCAATCACCATCATCAGATCCAGCTTTTCTTCTACCAGCTCAAACATGGCATCCTGCCGTTCTTGCGTGGCGTCGCAAATCGTATTGAAGCTCAGGAAGTGCTGATTGAGTTGGTCCGGGCCATACTTCCGCATCATGGTGCGCTCAAAGAGCTTCGCCAGTTGTTCTGTTTCACCCTTGAGCATAGTGGTCTGATTCGCGATGCCAATGCGTTCTAAATCGCGATCGGGATCAAAGCCGACCGAGCACGCACGCTCAAACTTGGCCATAAATTCAGCGCGATCGCCGCCATGCAGAATGTAATCCACAACGTAGTCCGCTTCCTTCATGTTCAGCACAATCAGGTACTTGCCTGCGAAAGAACTTGTGGCAACCGTTTCCTCATGGTTGTACTTGCCGTGAATGATGGAGGTGTAGTCAACCTTCTTATGCTTCTCAACGGTTGTCCAAACTTTTGAAACCCAGGGACAGGTGGTATCGACGATCGTGCAGCCCCGCTCATTCAAAAACTGCATTTCCTGCACACTGGCACCAAAGGCAGGCAAAATCACGACATCCCCGCGATCGACCCCAGAAAAGTCCTTCTCGCCGTTATTAACGGCAATAAAATTTACGTTCATTTCCCGCAACCGCTGGTTGACCGAGGGATTGTGAATAATTTCATTCGTAATCCAAATTTGCTCTGTGGGGAAGTGCTGCCGGGTCTCATACGCCATTGCCACCGCTCGTTCCACTCCCCAGCAAAACCCAAACGCTTCTGCCAGTCGAATGGTCACGTCCCCGCGCTGAATCGTGAAATTATTGTTCCGAATTTGTTGCACCAGGCTGCTCTGATATTCCGACTGCATCTGGTCTGAAACATCCGCTTCGTGCCCAAACCCCTTCCGGTGGTAGTTCTCTGAACTGTTGAGTGAACGCTTAAAAGCTCGCGTATCCATTGACATTCTCCCTGTTGCAACCACACCAGACCGCTGGCCTCTTCTCATCATACGTGCTGGTGTGGTGAAGAAACTAGAGCGCTTGAGTGGCAATGGTTAAAACGCTTTAGTGGCGATTGGTTGGGTGAGTGGGGATGGGGGGTAGGGGATGGGGGATGGAAGACCAGGGCAGAGCTGGATTGGGCGGGGTGGCATAGAGTCTTGATGGGGCGATCACAGGGACCACTCTGGCTTACTTGACGACAGACCTGGCAGACTTAGCTGTAGACATTTTGCTAACTATGTGCTGCCTCGCTAAAAAGTCTGCTATGATAGCTCCCAAATATCTCAATCGGTCTCAACTTACGAGTCATTTTTTGACGGCTTTGACTCTGATTGGGTATGTCCCTCGAAATTTGGTTGGAGAGAAGCGTGACTATTTACGTTGGTAACCTGTCCTTCCAGGCTACTGAAGACGATTTACGCGAAGTATTCGCAGAATACGGCGAAGTCAGTCGGATTAGCCTTCCTACAGATCGCGAGACAGGCCGAAAGCGAGGGTTTGCTTTCGTTGAAATGAAGGACGAATCAAAAGAAGACCTTGCCATTTCTGAGCTTGATGGTGCAGAGTGGCTGGGGCGTGAGCTAAAAGTGAATAAGGCTAAACCTCGTGAAGACAGCCGTGGCTCTGGTGGCGGCAGAAGCTTCTCTAATAGCTCCTACTAGTCGAATGCATCGATAGGGGTCGTCTCTGTATGGCCCCTAACTTTTGGCTTCCTGACCCTGGTTGAAGGAAGTCAAGCGATCGCGGGAAGCTTCCGGGGGAAACGTCTGAAAAAATCTAAAAAGAATTTCATTGCTTTCATTGTTTATAGGAAGGCAACGCTGGATTTCCTCAGAGGCACGCTTCATGCAGGCCGTTGGGGAAATTTTCGCACTTGATATTCACCCTCTTCAATGATTTTATAGTTATCCTTCCCCATTTGCTGAGCGAACTCCATCTCAGTGGCTTCCAGGAGCTTTGCGGGGACAGCTTTCCATGCTTCACGAGTCGCCCAATGGATGACCAGCACAACCTTATCGGCGTTATTCGGGTCGATCCACACCTGCTTCCCTGCATACCCTGGAACTTTGGCTAACGCAGCGGTCCAAATCTCTTCATCCTTTTGGATGTATTTTTCGCGCAGTTCTGGAACAACTTGAATTTTCAGCCACTCGATAACCATAGAACTGGAATGAAGTAATTCATCCAACACTGTAGCGTTAAGCTTTAACGAACACAATCACAGCAGAACCCGCTCTTCTGTACACAAAGCGCTCAGCAAATTTGACAAAATAAGGGAAGGAAGACTTTGAAAACAATCCTTTCAAGTACTTTGCTTTGAAACCCTGTGTAGGCTTATACTGCCGATCGTGTAAACCGCCAGCTCTATCGTTTTGAAATTGGGTCTTCAAAAGCAATTTCGTTTACAACCACAGCAGCCTCATCATAAGGAAACGGCATGGATAACAATAATTGGCTTTCACAGCTATTGATGTTTGGTGTTGGTACGACATCATTGGTGGCAGATAAGCTTAAAGAGGTCGGCGATCAACTGGTTAAAGATGGCAAACTCGACCCAGAGCAAGCCAAGGATGTGGTTGATGATCTCATGCAAACCCTGAGGTCAGAACAAGGGAACTTTGAGACACAGGTGCAACGCCAAATTCGCAACATCATGCAAGATGTTGGGGTGCCTCGACAGTCAGAAGTCGATGAGTTGCGTGGTCGCATCGATCGCCTGGAGCGGCAACTGAGAGACCTGGAAAACAAACTCTGGCGGTAATGCTGGTGTTCCAGGTGAGTGAATGTCTCAGGTTGTGAGTGCCTAAAGCGTTCAGTTGTATCTATCAAAGCAAGCAAGGTGCTTGGATTTTCGGGCGTTGGCTACGTGCGGCAAACGGGCAGGGTGAAGTGAAAACAACTGCCTGTGTTGGACGTGGAATCGACCCAGATTTGCCCGTAATGTGCCCGAATGATGCGTTGACAGAGCGAGAGCCCAATGCCATAGCCTTCTTTCGCCTCATCCCGTTCCAGGCGAAAGTGGTCTTCAAAGATGCGATCGCGGTTTTCTTCGGGAATGCCCGGTCCGTTATCGCAGACGCTGACCTGCACTTTTTGCGTGGTGCGATGCAGGATTGAGATGACAATCGAACCTCCAACAGGCGTGTATTTAAACGCATTGTCGAGTAGGTTGACTAGCACCTGCCGCACCCGCTCACTGTCGGCATATACGCTGGGTAAGTCGGAGGGGATGTCGTGGGCGACTCGCTGCGATTTTGCTTGAAAGCGGTCTTGCAGATAGGCGATGACTTCAAGGCAGAGCTTACCCAGGTTCAGTTTTTGCGGTACAATTCTTAACTCGCCGCTCGTCCCCCGTGCTGCCTGTAAAATATCCGTGATCATGTGGTCGATCGCGCGGGTTTGTGTGCGAGCGTGCTTCAAAAGCTGTGCGGTGAGCGTGGGCGTAAGGCGGGAAGACCAGCCTTCGGTGATGCTATGACCCATTTCTAGCGTTTCCAGCGCGATCGAAGCGGCAGTGAGGGGGTTGCGTAAATCATGGGCCAACATGGAAATAATTTCGTCCTTAAAGCGAAGCTGGTGCTCAAGTTCAGCTTTTTCTTGCTTTAAGCGAAACACTTCATCCGTAAGTTGAATGAGTTCAGCCGAACGGGCGATCGTGCCGAACGTGCTGGATGACCGACTCGAAAGGACTTTTCCTGAAGCTTTGGAATCGCCAGCCTCGGGCAAGGAGTGAGTCCCTGGCTCCTCTGTGGTTGTCTCTACGTTGACTGCCTCAAGGTTCTCACTCAAGGAGGACTGGTCATGATCGTTGAAGGATATCGTTTCAACAGAGCGCTGCCAATAAGGCCACCAGTGTTGCAGTTGAGCAACAAGATCGCTGCCAGCCAAAGTCTGCTTTGGTTCAGGATGGATTTTAATCAAGGCGGGTGTGGCGACCAGACGGAAGTGTTCAGCTAAATAGGGTTGTTCGCTGACATCGATGACTTCCAGTTCAAAGGGGTAGGTCGTTCTCAGATCTTTAAGCGCATCACGAATTTGCCGAATACGGTCTCTCAAACTCGGACGTTTATCAATAAATAGCAATAGCTGTAGCAGCATTTCGTCGCTGGGCTGCTTTTCAGAAAATGCCTGCATGCCTTCTCTTACCAGCAATGGACAAATGGGTCAGAATTGCTCTTGATTCAGGCAATGGAGTGAACATTAAGAGATTCAATCGAATTAACGCCTACCTCTATTTTATAGAGTACCTTCTTCTACCCAATTGTGATCAATCGGTAATTGATCCGTAATGAAGGCTTAGAAATCAATGCCTAGAGAGATGCCGGTGGTGTCGATCGACAAAGCAGCACTGGGCAGGGCGCATGATGCAGCGTGTAATCTTCGGTGGCGGTGAGACGGGCATTACGCAGCGCTGGTGGTTGTTTCGCTGCTTCAGGGTCGGGCTTGGGAGCCTGTTTCGATCGCCGAAACGATTGTAAGGGAAAGAGCCCTTCGCCCGCCGGTAAGCGTAACCAACGGTGCATGGCGTTGCCACCCAGCACAATTAAGTCTACCTGCTGTTGCTGTGCCGTTTGACAAATTAATGGCCCTGGATCTCCCGTTTGACGAAGGGTATGAACTTCAACTCCGGCCGTGCTGAAAGCGGCTCTGGCATGCTCAAGAATGGCTTCGCTTTGCTCTTTTTGGGCGTCTTGAAGCGATTGGTTGAACTGCCAGCTAGGGGTAGGTGTGGCAAAGGGGCCAAACAGGTAGTCAGCATTCAACGGCTGTTGAGCGTAGAGGATAGTAATCTGCTGGACGCCTGCTGGCAATAACTGGCGTACGGTTGCGATCGCCTGCCGGGTGGCTGGAGAGTCATTGACAACAAGCAAAAGGTGACGCAAATCTGGCTCTGATTCAGGGGGCAGCGCGGCTCCACGGGCAATTAAGACGCTACAGGGTGCATAGCGCGCAATGACGGTGGAGACACTGCCCATCAGCCGTCCACGCATATTGGCTGTCCCTCTTGACCCGACGGCAATCAGTCCGGCTTGCATTGCGCGCGCACAGTTTAGAATCTCGATCGCTGGGCGACCCTGACGCACCTGTACCGTAAACGAAACAGCCGTTGGCAGGGTCTCCATACTCCTGGTCAGGTCTTCGGCATTTGGCGTTTGAGTGGTTGCTGTCACTGCTTCTGAAGGTGTGTCGCCAGTGGCAGCAAGGCCATCCTGAGTGGGTGGGGGTTGATGGATTGAAGCCGCCCGTTGTGGCAGGGCTAACCGTTTGGAGCGGCTAGAACGTCGAGGCTGAACCGTCAGTACTGTCAGCAGCGATCGCCCGTTACCATTTTGCTGTGCCTGAGTTGCCTGAGCAATCATGACCAATAGCTGCTGGGCAAGACGGGCGCTTGGTGAACCATCCGTCGCAACCAAAAAAGGAGGAAAAAGGACTGGAGCGTTTGTTGGAGTCATTGCTTTAGTCGTTTATCCTCATCATTGAATCAGCCCGGCCCATAACGCGGCTAGTCGTAGTGCATACTACTAGATTACGGTAGCTTTGATAGCAAGCGTTGACCAATTTGTGTAATGCTCGTTACGCTCTCCAGCAAATGGCTCTGCCTCCTAAGCTAATCTAGGGAAAGAACTGTACGACGCTAAAATAACTCAACTGTCGAGACGATCGCCGATGAAGATTCTGGTACTGGCCTGGGAATTTCCACCCCGCATCGTAGGTGGAATCGCTCGACATGTAGCAGAACTGTATCCCGAAGTTGCAAAGCAGGGACATGAGGTTCATCTGATCACCGTCGAGTTTGGGCAAGCGCCCTGGTACGAAGTCGTGGATGGTATCCATGTTCATCGCGTGGGTGTGGGGGCTAGCACCGACTTTTTCCACTGGGTCGCCAATATGAACGAGAGCCTCGGACAGCACGGCGGCAAGTTGCTGTTAGAAGAAGGCCCGTTTGACCTGATTCATGCTCACGATTGGCTGGTAGGAGATGCCGCGATCGCCCTCAAGCACGCTTTCAAAATTCCTCTAGTAGCTACCATTCACGCAACCGAATTTGGTCGCCATAACGGGATTCACACAGACGTTCAGTATTACATTCATCACAAAGAACACCTCCTGGCACATAACGCTTGGCGCATCATTGTTTGTACCAATTACATGCGGCTTGAGGTTGAGCGTGCGCTCAATGCCCCGTGGAACAAAATTGACGTTGTTTATAACGGCATTCGCCCTGAGAAGAAGCATCGGAATCCAGAGTTTGACTACTGGGCGTTTCGCCGACAGTTTGCGGCGGATGAGGAAAAGATTGCCTACTATGTGGGGCGCATGACTCACGAAAAGGGTGTTTCAGTGCTGCTAAACGCGGCACCAAAAGTCATTCAGGCGAGTGATCACGGCGTTAAGTTTGTGCTGATTGGTGGCGGCAACACCGACCATTTGAAGCGGCAAGCCTGGGAACTGGGAATTTGGGATCAGTGCTACTTTACGGGGTTTATGTCTGATGCCGATCTCGATCGGTTTCAAACCGTCGCTGATTGTGCCGTCTTTCCCAGTTTGTATGAACCGTTTGGCATTGTGGCCTTAGAAAGCTTTGCTGCACGAGTGCCAGTCGTCGTGTCTGACACAGGCGGCTTACCCGAAGTTGTGCGCCATACCAAAACGGGGATTGTGACCTGGACAAACAATCCGGATTCCCTTGCCTGGGGCATTTTAGAGGTTTTGCGCCATCCTGGCTATGCGCAGTGGTTGGTCGATAATGCCTACGCTGACTTGAAGCATCGGTTTGACTGGACAAAACTGGCCCTACAAACCGAGGCCGTCTATGGGCGAGTGTTGCATGAGCGATCGCAGGCAAATTGGGAGTAAGGCAGGAGGAGGAAGGCAGAGGGCAGGAGGAGTAAGGCAGAAGGCAGAAGGCAGAGGGCAGAAGAAGGGAGTGGGGAGTGGGGAGTAGGGAGTGGGGAAGCGGAAGAGTAAGCCTAGCGATACTCAAAACGTCCCTTCTGACTCCTGGCTCCTGACTTCTCAACGCTCTAGCGTTCGCGAAGCGTGTCTAATGGACTCAGCGGCGCAAAGCGCTAATCAAAACTCAGAACTCAAAACTCAAAACTCAAAACTCTCATCCCTCATCCCTCATCCCCCATCCCTCATCCCCTACCTTAACGGAGCCTTTACCTTGCGGGTGTTTCATAGCAGCAGATCTGAGGTAGCATCTGTGAACTGTTCAGGCTTAGCGATCGGTGGCTTGTTCATTCACTGGTATGGAGTTGTGTGGAAAAACGCTTAGTAGCACGTGTCTTATTTGTTGGTATAGCCGCAAGGTGATGTTGATCGTATATAAGCAAGTTGGTAACGCTTGCCGTTTCACCCAGGACATTTACGCGTCTTATTTGGTATACGGGCTTTGTTTGGTACAGAGGAGGAACGCTTGCAACGGCACTTTGTTGTGATCGGTGGCTTGTTGACTGGTGCAGCCGCGATCGCGTTGGTCACGCAATCTGCTGGGGCGCTCACTCAGGTTACAGGCATTACCCTAAACCCCAGCGCTAACGGCGTTGACATTGTGCTACAGCTTCAGCCCGCTGCGAGTGGAGGGGGCGATCGTCCTCAGGTGTTCACCAGTGGTCAGGGAAATACCTGGGTCGCAACGATCACGAATGCTCAACTGATCGCTTCTGCTGCTAAACCTTACAAGCAAGACAATCCAGCTCCAGGCATTGCGGCTGTTAGCGTTATGGCGGCCAGTGCCAACAGCATTCAGGTGACTGTAACTGCAAAGCCCGGTTTACTGATGGGGCAAGCGCAGCAGGAGGGCACAAAACTAACCCTTAGCCTGCTTTACACTGCTACTAACGCTTCCTCGACGACAGGTGCTTCCTCGACGACGGGGCAATCCTCCAGCACTCTGCCCCAGCCGCAGCCAAGCCCGTCTCCTTCTATTCCCACATCCAAAGCGCCAACGGCATCCCCCACGCCGACACCCGCTAGTCCTTCAACCCAGGCTCCATCGCCTACGCCTACTCCTTCAGTTTTGCCATCTCCAACCCCTGCCGCGACGCCCAGCTTGCCTGTTCCCCGTCCAACGGTAACGCCCCCTGCCAGCACGCCAACGCCAGTCCCTTCGCCACCCATCCCCGGAAGCCGGATCACGTATACAGATCTCAATGTCCAGCCAACGACGATCGATTTGGGTACGACGGCTCGCATTGAGCGGGTCGTTCTGCGCGAAACCCCTGTGCGGGAAGCCTTGGCACTTCTAGCGCGTGCGGCTGACTTAGGGATTGTGTATGCCGAAGATTTGGGCGGAGCGCCTGCGCCGGGAACGCCAGCTCAAGCGGCTGGATCGGTCATTGATTCTAATATTTCGCTCGATATCGAAAACGAGCCGATTCAGGATGTGTTCAATTACATTCTGCGGGCAAAAGGGCTGAAGGCGAATCGAGTCGGCAAAACGATTTTTGTGGGGCTGAATCTACCTGCAACTACGGGTAGCTACGTGACTCGCACGCTACGGCTCAATCAAATGCGGGCCACTCTACCCCAAACGAACCTCACAACGACGGCTGTCAGTGCTTCTAGTCTTACAAGCGGCGGTGGGCAAGGTGGCAGTACGACTACCAGTCAGGTTGGTAGAACCAGCACGACAACCGAAAACATCCCGTACAAAGGGGCGCTGCAAGTGCTGGAGGAGTTGGGAGCGAATAACAGCGCTACAGCCAGAAGTCCTGTATTTAAGGGGTTACAGGTAACTGCCGATGCACGAACGAATACGCTGTCGATCGTCGGTTCGCTGGAGCAGGTACAGCTTGCGACGGATTATCTCAACAAGCTGGATGTGAGACGCAAGCAGGTAGCGGTCAACGTCAAGATTGTCGAAGTCGATTTGTCTAAAACGAGTAACATTGGCTCTAGCTTTTCGTTTGGTGTGGCTGGCAACTTTTTTAATGTGAACCAGGGGCGAGGCGGGGTCAACGTTGGCCCTGTTAACCCATCGTTGATTGATCCCAATAGCCTTACCAGTCCCTCAACGATCGACAATCCGTTTGCCAAAGTGCAGCCACCCCTGAATACGGGTGCGCAAGTCACGGATGCTCAAGGCAACACGCTGGGCTTTCAACCTGCCAGCCCAACGAATTCTAATCCCCTGGCTCCTGTCGTTACCGGACTGACTAGTGGCTCGACGGTCAGCACCAGCGGCAATGTGACGACGGTGTTAGGGCAGGCATTAACCTACGGACTCTCGCCGTTATTTCAATTTCCGATGCAGTTTCTGCTGAACCTTCAGGCGCAGGTTGTCTCCGGTAATGCCAAGATTCTGACGGATCCGACGCTGATTGTGCAGGAAGGCAACCAGTCGCAGGTCAACCTGACCTCGCAGGTGTTTTCGGGCTTCACAGAACAACGTGTGACGGAAGGGAATGTGACCTCAACACGGATTCTGCCGCAACCGCCTGTGGATGTGGGCGTGATTCTTAACGTGCAGGTGGATCAAATTGATGACAATAATTTCGTGACGATCGCCGTTTCGCCCGAAGTCAGTTCTCTCGGTCAGCAGATTACCGACCCATCGCGCAATAACCTGCTCATTCAGCAGTTGGTCAACCGCCGCCGCTTGGAAACAGGTAGGATTCGACTCCGCGACGGGCAAACGTTGATTTTGACAGGGATTATTCAGGAGCAAGACCGGGAAATTATCACGAAAGTGCCGATTCTGGGTGATATTCCGCTGCTCAATTTGCTGTTTCGCAATCGCCGACACGAACGATCGCGCAACGAAGTCGTCGTCTTGGTAACGCCGCAGATTTTGGATGACTCAGACCGATCGCCCTACGGTTACAACTATCTTCCTGGTCCGGAGGTGCAGAAGTTTATCCAGCAACGGACGCCAAAAACACCACAGAACGGTTCATCGTACCAGGCCGTTCCAGCCCCTTCACCGCAGACGACGCCCGGGCCGCAGTCACTTCCAGCGCAATCGTCACCTCCAGCGCCAGCCCCGCAAGGTAGCGTCACCACACCCCAAAGTACGCCAACCTCAGTGCCGCCAACTCCGGTGCCGCAAGTGACTCCACCCTCCCAACCGCCATCAACCAGTCCCGCGACCTCTCCTTCTGAGCTAGAGCGGCGTTAATGGCGACGATCGCAGCGTTCTTCGGAAGTACCAGAGTGATTGTGATTGGGTTTCGATGTGTTGTGAACCCCATCATTAACCGTGGGATTAAGCAACCTTAATGTGCCAGGGATACGGTTGTAAAAGAATCGGTCTGTCTTCCTTGATGCAGTTTGCCCGTAGAAATACGGAAAAAGCTCTTTTTAGGGGAGTCGGACACCAAACGCGATCGTTCGATTGTCGTTTCTTGGATGACCAAACTCCACAATGCAGTACGATGACATGCTTTCAGCGTTGAGAGTATTGGCTAGTGCTGTCTTTTCGTGTGAGTTTGACGACTGTTTAAGGCTGTGACCTGCCTGTTTGCTGGAATTGCGTCTCTCACTGGCAGCAAGGGTGCGATCGTTCCACGAAAGCCCTTCTGTAGCCAAGAAGAGCGCAAGCCCATTTGTTGTGCTTATTGTTCATTCTTCCTTGCGTGAGGTGCTTTATGCCAAATTTTTCGCGCCGACAATTATTGCTTTTCTTTGGGAGTACCGCAGCGGCGGCGGCTCTAGAACCAGTCGTCAGTCATAAGCTCTTTGGTGGCGGTAATGCTACTACGGCTGAAGCCGCTTCCCTCACGTTTACACCAGTACGTTTGCCCCATCCTCTGCCAATTTATCAACAGCAGGGTAGCTTTTTAGCGACTGGTTTGGGTCAGGGCAGTGTGCTACCACCCGCACCAGTGCCTAACCTTGATGCGTTTAGCCCCTTAGATGATGTCGTTGTGCCGCCAGAGTATGAGCGCTATGTCATTGTGAGTTGGGGCGATCGCGTTTTCCCAAATCCAGAGGACTATTTTGGGTATAACAACGACTACACGGGCTTTGTATCGATCGAAGGCCGTAACGATGGCTACCTTTGGGTAAACCATGAATACAATAGCTTCCCCATTTCACCGTTTGCGCCTGAAGCACCTGCTGATGTCGCAACCTTCGCCTCGACAGGGCCGCTCGTGGTCGAAGGATTCCCCACTGCGCCGGGGCGCGCGCTTTCGGGCGAGTTTATGTACAACATGGGTGGGTCGATCGTTCGCATTGCCCGCGATGGTCGTAAAGAACGGTTCGCTGTCGTTAAGGACTCCAATAATCGCCGTATTCACGGGTTGTCTGGGTTAAGCATCAACAGCCAACGTTCCGATGCTTACAGCAGTGTAACCAGTTGGGGATCGAAGAGTTACCAGGTCGGGGATCAGAACTATTTGATCGCCACTGGCCCTGCTGCTACCGATGTGTTTGAAGGCGTTAACTCAGATGGGTTGGGCAAGAAAATTATTGGCACGGCATATAACTGTTCGGGTGGTACCAGCCCCTGGGGCACCATCCTGTCTGCAGAAGAAAACTTTCAGGGCTCAACGGGTGCCTTCTTCGTTGGCGTTCAGGAAAATATCAAGCCTAATGGTACTCAGACGGGTTATGCAGCCGGTACAACTGGTGCAGAGTTTGGTTTAGTTGGTGAAAAATATGGCTGGATGGTGGAAATCGACCCAGCGAACCCTGACTATCGCCCTCGCAAGCACACGGCACTGGGACGGTTTCGGCATGAAAATATTGCCATGCGTGTACAGGCTGGCAAGAAGCTGGTGGCTTACATGGGTGACGATCGTCGAGGCGGGCACACCTGGAAGTTTGTCAGCAAGGGCACGGTCAAGAATCCGAAGAGCAAAGGCAACAGTAAGCTGTTTGAAGACGGCACTCTTTATGTCGCTAAGTACAATGCTGATGGCACAGGCACCTGGCTCCCATTGCTGCTCTCGTCGCCTACCGATCCGGTTAAGCCTTCCGAACTGACCGCTGGTGATCCACTGAAACTCAGAAGTGGTAGCACTCGTTTTCCAAGACGCGCAGGTATTGCGGGTCAAACAACGGATGGCGGATCGGTAGTGGTGGCGATCGCACAGCTCACCAGCACGATCAATGGCGTTACAACCGTCACGGCTGTGGCTGAAAGTGCGGCTCTGCCAGATTACCAGGGTAAGAAACTAAGCGACTTCTACGCCAGCCAGGGTGCTGTGTTGGTGGATGCGTTCTTGGCGGCTAATTTGATCGGAGGCACTCCCACAGCCCGTCCTGAAGACATTGAAATTAATCCCAGAAATGCTCGGGAGGTCTTCATTTCTTATACGGATGCGGCTCCTGGTAGCGATGGCTATCCTGATTCCCGTATTTTCGTTGTCGGTAAGTATACGGCAGCCGTCAACGATACTCAGCAATCAGGTGGTATTTACAAAATTATCGAAGACAGCGCTGATAGCACAGGCACAACCTTCCGCTGGGAGCGTTTTGTGCAAGGGGGTGAAGCCGGAGCCGAAACAGGTGCTGGGTTTGCCTCTGTCGATAACCTGGTGTTTGATAACCGCGCCAACATCTGGGGCGTGACGGATATGTCCACAACGACTCATAACGGGTTCGCAATCGGCGCGGCTGGCACACCTAATCCGATCGGCCACACCAGAACAGGTGATGTCTCTGCCTTTACGGGTGTGTTTGGCAACAACTGGTTGTTTTACATTCCTACAACAGGTGATCATGCAGGGCAAGTGGTGCCCTTTGCCTACGGCCCACCGCGCTGTGAAATGACGGGACCCACGTTTGTCGGCGATACACTGATTATCTCGGTGCAACATCCCGGTGAAGACTGCCCCTTTACACCAAATGTGACCTTAAGCCGCACGATCGAGCTTCTCGCCCTGGATGGCACTTTGTTCAACCAGACACGAACTGTTTCGCGCGGTAGTAACTGGCCCAGTAATATTCAAGGGCAAGTCGATGGACCACCGAAGCCTTCGGTGATTGGTATTCGTCGTAAGCGATCGAACGGTCAATTCGTCTAAAACTCTCTCTACACGAGAAAGGACACCCGTTAACAGGAGTCCTTTCTCGTGTCAAGATTGTTGGCAGTCATGTTTGAAAAGGTGCTGAAGTAAGCTCATTGATGAGGATTACGATTCAATAGGCGGTGGTTGATTGGGAAGCCATAGCCCTGTGAGTAACGGGTATAGGGTATGGGGTATGGAGTGTCGTGAATACAAAGGAAAACGACTGTAAGGCTACTTTCTGTCGGTGATGGAAATATTACACCGAATCTAATGGGTCATCTGCTACGTATACATTCACAGGTCGCTGCGTTTATACGATCGCCGTCGCTTAAGTTATCTTCTGTGTTTCATTGCGTTGGGAAACTATGCAGGCTTCTACCAGTTCGATTTCGGCTTGGCAGCAACTAAAAAAGCGTGATATTAGCTGTGAGGAAGCCATTGAGCTTCTGGTTGATAGTCAAGGCATCGTTAATCTCCAGCTTCTCGATCGCGAGGTCACGTATCGCTTTCTGAAGCAGGTCATCGATCGCCAATCCCTGCCGCCTATCATCCCGTTGCTGCTGTGGCGCAATTGCTACTATTTGGGCAGTCCTGTAACCCTGAGTGACGCGGCGATCGCCAGCCTACAAGAGCAGACTGGAATGGCCATCCATGTGATTGCGATCGCTGAACAAAGTTACCGCGCCTGGTTTCAAGCCCAAAAATTTGACCAAAACCGCCTTAACGTGGATGCGGCGATTAACCCACTCACAGGAGAAGTGGAGCAGGAAAACATTGGTGTCGTCACCGAACTCCATCTGTCGAAAGCAACGGATCAGATCGGTCGCATCAAGGCCATTATTTCAGGCGCATTACGAAATCGCGCTAGTGATATTCACATGGAACCCACGGTGGAGGGGTTGCGCGTGCGCTACCGCATTGATGGCATTCTCCGCAACATTACAACGCTGCCTTTAGAGGTGAGCCGTCGCGCTGTGGTTGCCCTTAAAGTGATGGCAGACATGGATATTTCGGAAAGTCGTCGCCCTCAAGATGCCCGCATTAGCGAGAAGTACGTCTCCGAAACGGACGCTGAAGTAGGACTGGATATGCGAGTCAGCACGCTGCCCTGCGTGGGCGGCGAAAAAGCGGTTATCCGGCTGCTACCGCGCCAAAACCCATTTTCTAGCATTGATGAACTGGGTTTTTCTGAAAAGGCGCTTGCAATTTACAAAGGGTGGTTGGCACAGCCCCAGGGCATGGTGATCTTTACAGGACCAACCGGGTCGGGGAAGACCAGCACGCTATATACCAGTTTGCAGGCGATCGCCACCGAGCACGTAAACGTCGTCACGGTGGAAGATCCGGTCGAGTACGTACTGCCATGCATTACGCAAACGCAGGTGCACGAACCCGCTGGTATGACCTTTGCTGCCGGACTCCGTGCCATTTTGCGGCAAGACCCCGACATCATCATGCTGGGTGAAATCCGCGACCACGAAACGGCAGAAACGGCCATTCGGGCAGCGCTGACAGGACATCTTGTGCTCACAACGCTACACACCAACGATGCGACGAGCGCCATTCCGCGCCTGAAAGATATTGGCCCCGATCCGGGCTTGATTAGCGATGCGCTACTCGGCATTGTGGCGCAGCGGCTGGCACGTAAGGTGTGTAGCCACTGTGCCGAACCCTACACGCCAACTGAGAAAGATTTGAACGTGCTGGGGCTTGATTTGAAGCAGGCAAACCCGACAGCATGGCGACGCGGTAAGGGCTGTGGACGCTGCTTTAACTCTGGCTATTTGGGCAGAGAAGCCTTGATCGAAATGTTGAATATTGATACAACGGTGCGGCAAATTATCTACGAAGGCAGCATGACCGACCTGCATCAATACCTCAATGAGAGCGGGTTTCAATCGTTTCAACTCGCCGCGATCGAAAAAGTCACCACAGGCAGAACTACGGTGGATGAGGTGCTACGCGTGCTGCCCCATAGTGCGCTTTATCGCAAACGCCCATCAACCGCTCCAAATCCGATCGCGCCCAAGCCACCAGCACCAAGCCGAAACCCGATCGCCCCTCACAGCTTTAAAGCAAAAAACGCACTGAACTGAAGCCTCTGCTGGCCATTAAACTGGCTGTTCACTCATCATGGGCAACCGATGCGTGGCTGAAAGTTTTGCCACCATTTCTGCACGCGATGAAACCTCAAGCTTACGGAACATTCGCTTCAATGCCTGCTTGACAGAATTTTCGGTAATCCAAAGCTCCTTGCCAATCTCTGCGTTGGTTTGTCCGAGAGCAACCAATTCGGCAATCTGTAATTCACGAGCGGTTAACCGATCGGCTGTGCGGTTCCAACGCAATTCAGTTTGAATCGGTTGGTGCTGTAACGGTGCTGTCTTTTGTGGAGAGGTGTTGCCAGCAACCCGATCGCTTCCAGACACGGATTGTGACCGTAACCGCATCGTTGAAACCCAGACCGATATGTGCAGGCAAATGGCGCTCAAATCAGCGAGATCTTGCGCATTGAACGCACCCATAGACTTCTCACGGGTACAGCCTACAGCCCCTACAAGCTGACCGCAATTGATCATGGGGCCTGCCATCACATGCCAGTGATCTGGACGGGGACACATCATTTTCCAGGTCTTTGGTGACATCACCAGGGCTTCATGAGCAGGCGCATGGTGCTCAACCAAATAACGCGCGATGGGATTATGCTCAAGCGACAGCCCAAGGTCTAGCAGTTTCTGAAGCTTGGGATCGTTCAAGGGCAACTGGTCGAAGAAGAAAAACGCCGATCGCGTTGCTCCAAAGTAGGTACCCATCTGGGGTGCAATGTGCGATCGCAGATCGTGTTCGCTTTGAATTTGATCAATAGCTTCAAGCAGAGGCTTTAAAGAACGCGTCATAGAGGGTGCCTAAGTGTACCCGATCGAGGTCTAGAAGGATTGTAAGGCCTGACTTACATTAGCTCTAATCTCAATCATCGTCTAACACTATGACAACCAATTTGGAGATCGATCGTAAGGCTACTTCTAAGCGCTGGCTATTGATGAGCTTTTATGCTGCTTCAGTGATTTTTAACCTATGTTTAATGGCCCAACTGTTTACAGTAGGAGTCGCTTATTTTGTTGATCCTGACTGGTGGCAGATTCATGTTTGGTTAGTCCGAGGCTACAGCGGCCTGTCATTACTACTAGTGGGGTGGTCATTCATTGCCCCAGCGTCATCCCAAAGCCAGCGGCTCAGCATCAGTCTACCAGTGCTGCTTGGCTTACAATTTTGCAGCATTCATCTTCAAACACCTTTCCATCTCAACGTTTTGCATCCATTGATTGGCTTTTCGCTTCTCTACGTTTCTTCCAGTTTGGTTCATCGAATATGGCGCGAGCTTTCGCCAACACTTGCCCAAACTGATCATCTTTAAGAGGCAGAAATGATGTCACAGCGCTCAATCTTTGCACCTTTCTTCGCAATGATCTTTTTGACCCTTGTTGTATGGGTCTACATGTACATTCGCCGGATCAGCTACATTGAAAACCAGAAGATTCACCCACAAGACTTTGCCGCCTCAACCGCATCCATACAGTCCTGGCCGCCCAAAGTCACCAATCCATCTGATAATTTGAAGAATCTCTTTGAGATACCAGTCATTTTTTACGCGCTTGTACTTTACCTTTTCATGACAAAGCAAGTAGATACAATCTACGTCTATGCTGCATGGATTTTCGTGATCTTTCGTGCGTTACATAGCGCTGTTCATTGCACCTTCAATCGCGTTATGCTGCGGTTTTATCTTTATCTGATTGCGACGATCGCAGTCTGGTTTATGGCTATCCGCGCTGCTTTCGCTTATTGGAGTGCGTAAGATACGGCCATCGTGTCAGCATTCAAATCAGCAGAATGATGAAAACGGCGATCGCTGCTTCATTTTTGGTTAATCATTCGGCGCTGAGCGCGGCTTCAATGATTCTGATTAGATTCACGATCGTGCCCCTTCTGCTCATGCTTCGGATGGTGAAGCTCATCCGGCTCTGAGTACCGATCTTTTTTCGGTGCAATTTCTCTAGCAACTTCAGGTTTAGGGTGATGGGGAGGATCGCGCTTCGGTGGTTTTGAGGGTGGGCGATCGCGAGTGGCTATGTCACTTATATCAAGCAGATATACTAAGGTCATCGCAGTTGTGAGCAGCCATGATCCAAACAGTAGAGGCTATCTTCGATGGCACCACGTTTCATCCAACAGCGCCTTTAGACCTTGAAGCTGGCACGCGAGTACGAATCACTGTCGAGAGCGTATCGGCAGAAGTACCCGCTAAACGGAAGTCGTTTCTTCAAACTGCTAAGGATCTTCGTTTAGAAGGCGCTCCAAATTGGTCAGCCAATTTAGACCACGATTTGTATGGTGACGCTGTTCAGGAAAATGACTGACGTTTTTCTGGATACTTCGTTTGCCATTGCGCTATCTGCCACCACTGATCAGAGCCATGCACGGGCAGTTGACCTTGCCAATCAGATCGAAAAAAATGGCACTCGATTGGTAACAACGCAAGCAATATTGTTAGAAATTGGCAATGCGCTCTCTAAACAACGATACAGAATTGCAGCGATTCAACTGCTCGAATCACTGGCCTCTGATCCCAATGTCGAAATTGTTCCATTATCAAACGACCTCTACCACGCTGCGTTCAACCTGTTTAGCGATCGTCTCGATAAAGAATGGGGGCTGATTGACTGTATATCATTCGTTGTCATGCAAGAGCGAGGCATTTTTGAGGCGCTGACAACCGATGATCATTTTAATCAAGCGGGGTTTAGAGCGTTACTGAAGAGTTAAAGGCATTTCGCAGAACGCGATCGCCTGAGCTAACCGAGCTAGAGTGATCGTGCTGGTGAAAGAAGGGGCGATCGTTGCTGGAAAGCGGAAGGAACGATCGCGGAAAGAAGCGAATTTAGGAACAGTTGAGCGATCGCTCCCAATAAGCAAGCGAGTCCACTGCCCTTGTCCTTCCAGCAGTTGGAACGGTACCGACCGCGTTTAGTGATGACGATCGCGCCCTTTCGGTTCATGGTCAGGGTGGTGGCGCTCATCCGCTTCTGAATGCCGCTCTTTTTTCGGTTCAAACTGTGCGGCGACTTCGGGTTTGGGGTGATGGGGATGATCGCGTTTCGGCGGCTTTGCTGGCGGGCGATCGCGGTTGTCTCGTTCCGCCTGATCATGATCCGGTCGTTCCTTTTTCGGCGGCTCAAACCTGGTATGCAGCAGTACCTTGTCTGCTTTGCCAGGAGTGGGGTTGATGCGCTTTGCCTGAACGCGATCGCCATCTTGCGGGTTATCAGCCTGTTTTGTTGTGGGTTTGGGTGCGTTGGGGAGCGTCTGCAGGCTCAACTGTCCCGGTTTAATTTGCTCAATAATGGGCAGGGTAGACATTTTTGCTTTTTTGAAGCTGCGCAGTAAAGGATCGGTTTGCCGCTTTTGTCGCCATTCTGCCCGACTCAGCCGTCTGACCCGTTGGCGAATTTGACGAATATCTCGATCGCCCGGTTTAATGCGCACCTCATCGGCTGTTTTTAGCAGCACCTCTTCGGTTTGCCCCGCTAGTTTCACGGCTACAGACCCTTCCCAAGCAAAAAACAGCACGCCTTCCTTCGGGTCTTTTGGAATTTTGACAAACACGGTTGTCCCACGAATGCCCGCGATCGCTACAGGCGTCACAATTTCGGTGGGTAGCTTTTTACCTGGTTGCACCCAGGTGATCATGTCCCCGGCTGTAAGATGGAGCCGATTATCTGGTTGAAGCGTCAACACCGCGTCGCCGGCCAAACGAAAAGCCAACCCATTTTTCAGGTCGATCTGGGTGAGTGCTTTCCCTTGCGTCCGCACCGTTTCCCCTGTTTTTAGCCCCATGCCTTCTTTAGCGGGTTGTTCTTGCGGTGCACTCAGTAAACGCACAAAAACGGGCAGGTTTTGAATTTCGCTAATGGTGGCGATCGCGTCTGATGCGGCTGACGTTGGTGCAGACGTTGGCGAACTGATAGCCGTTGTGGTTAGATCCGTTGTTGACCGAGAGCAGGCTGTAAAAACGCCAACCAGTAACGCAACGCCCAGGCACCTTACTGAATGCAGTTTGATTATCATGCTGAAAAGATGGTGCGAAACAGCAGTCAAGAGCAAGCATGACACCCTAATCGCACAACTCTACCTCAATGGGATGGCTTCTCGACACATGAAACCCACTTCAGCGAGAAATTTTGCTCAATGCTAACCACGTGCAAGCGGCCACAACACCGTCAACTATCAGACCCTTTCGTCGTTGAAACTGTTGGACAGCCGTTTCTGTTTGATGGTCAAAGAGTCCATTTGCAATTACCGTTAGCCCACTTGCCTGCAGCGCTTTTTGTAGCAAGATAACGGCTTGATCGGTACTGCCCCGTTGCAGCACTGGCATGTCGATCGGTCCGCCTGCATAGAGCGATTGCCACGTTGCCGTATCGACATGCCCTGTCTCTGGCAAAAAGACGCGCCGCTGGAACGTTTGAATTGCTTGCTCAAGCTGCCCTCCAAAGATGCCATCGACAGCACCGGCATATAAATTCCAGTGAGCCAGCAATTTCTGAATTTCGACGACTTGAACGCCCGTCGCGCCAATTTGCAGTAGAGGTTTGTCAATCGATCGGTTTATGGTCACAGACATCAGGGAGCACTCAGCCTAAGAGGAGGATGGAACCCATTGCGTTGAGGCGATGGGATACTTACTAAAGTACTGAGCCATTGATTGATCGCCCTCACCGCGCAGGTTCACCCTATTGGGTGAACAGCCTGATTTAGACTTCGCTTGCAACCAGTGGTTGATTGGAAGTGGCGATCGACAGCGTTTTGTGGAGCTTTTTGATGGTATTGAGGGTTTGTTGGTAGTTCGCCGTGTCGCCTTGCTCCGAGAAGAGTTGCGCAGCGTGACCGAGGTCTTCGATCGCCTCCAGCCGCTGCCCAATTTTGATGCAGGCAAGCCCACGGTAGAAGTAAGCCGTTGCATCTTTGGGGTTGAGCCGAATGACTTCTGAGTAATCCTGAATGGCACCCAGTTTGTTTTGAAGGCGGGTGCGCGCTAAGCCCCGGTAGAAATAGGCTGTTGCGAAATCAGGATTGATTTGAATGGCATAGGTGTAGTCTTCGATCGCACCCATTTTGTCCCCTTGTTCTGAGCGCACAAAGCCACGATTGCAGTAGGCGATGTAGTTTTCAGGGTTGTTCTGTATAGCTTGCCCAAAGTCTGCGATGGCACCGGGGCGATCGTTCTGGTCATAGCGAGCCAGTCCACGATTGTTGTAGGCTACGTCATCCTGTGGGTGAATGCGAAGCACTTCTGTGTAGTCTGCGATCGCACCTGGACGATCGCCCAGATCGTAGCGAGTGGAGGCGCGGTTGAAATAGGCGGTTGCATCATTGCTATCCAGCGCAGGATTGTCAAACCGATCGACCAGTCCTTGAATCACATCCCCATCGGTCGTACGCAGGCCAACAGCCGCTTGAGGGAAAATAGCGCTTGCTGTAGTGATGGATTGGGCTCCTAGCACCGCATAGCTACGATCGCAGACCAAAAAGTTCTCATCTGTACCCAACACTTTAAACCGAAATTGAGCCGGGTACTGCCGTTTCAGTTGGGTTAGCTGGTTCAGCGTTTTGTGGAGAAAGCCTTTCTTGGTTGGGTCGAGAGACCGACGCCGATCGATCGATCGTGGGGTGTGCCCCTGACTCACATCGCCCAGATGCCCCCAACCCAGATCCAGACAGCCGTTGCGATCGAGAAACTCCTTGAATTTTTGGATGAGCGCCGCATCAAGAATCTGCGCATTGGGATAGGGATAGACCACAATCAGCCGCGCCTGAGCCTTATCTAGTGCCTGTTCTAATAGATAACGGTTATAGCCACCAGTAGCTTCTTTCGATCGCGGTTGAGTGCCTTTAACATCAAACACCAGCTCATAAGTGGGGGACTCCGTCGCTTGAAGTTGCTGGGCAAACTCTTCGAGATGGGTTTTTACCGCAGCATCCACTTGTGCTTCCACATCCACTGCGTTGCTTTCTGCCCACTCCACTCGTGCCGAAAGGTACTTCACCTGGCTTTCGAGTGCGGTAGAATCCAATACCTGGGGCAGCCGATTGACCCAATCTCGCAGGGTCTTTTGCTGGTGCTCTAGCGTTTGGGTGAACTGGTGCATGCCTGCCAACTGGTGCTGAAGTTGCCCCACTTGAGTAGAGACCATATTCTGCACGTCCGATCGTAGGTGCGTCAGATCAGTGGCGATCGGTAACTGGTTCAGGCGATGCTCTAAAGCGCTAATCGTCGTTTTGAGTCCTTCTACGATTGAGGGGTCGGGCTGTAACAAGCTACCGTCGAGAATGCCCCCAAAGCCTTCCTCATTCAGGTTTAGCTTGGCGGTGACAGTCTCTAACTGCTTCTTGAGAATCGTGGTCGCCATCTTGAGCGGTGTAATGGACTGATCCAGCGTTTCTTGCTGTTGACTAATTTGCTCCACCTGCGCCATCAGACGAGCTAATTCACGCCGTGAGACCATCTCACCCAGCACTTTGACCAGTGAATCGACATCCTGTTTCAACGAACTGGCATCAAACGGGGTCGGCAATGTGTTCAAGCGACGGTTGATATGATTAATTTGATCCTGCATGACGCGAGGATTGTTGTTGCGCTGCTCTTCACTGACGGTTTGAAGATTCTTCCGCAGGCTAGACAGTTCGGCTTTGAGTTGGGTAAGCGCTGAGTCCACTTGATCGACGCGATCGGTGGTACACAAACGTCCCAGATAGGTCGTTACCGCATTGACTGAATCTGCTAATTCGGTGTAGCTAGTCTGCAATTGACGCACTTCTTGCGCCAGCAACCGCCATTCAGGCTTCGCAAGTTCGCGCTTAAGCTGGGTAATATCTTGTGCCAGCCCTGCTGTATTCTCAGCCGTTTCGTGTAAGACCGATTTACGGAGACTGGCGAGATCTAAAAAGTTGGGCAACACCTGAATTTGCTGTTTCAGTGAAACCAACTCTTCAGAGAGTTTCTGGTCTAGCCGCGATACCGATGCGTCTGTGTGTGCCAGCGTGGTTTCTTCTAACCGCCGCCGATTGACTAAATTGATCAGCAGCAAAGCCGAAACGGGTGCTGCGGTAAATAAAATCTGTTGGGAGGCGACGGATGCTAACGAGCCTACGCCCGCGCCAACAAGTAATGCGTACTCCGAAAGATTAAGCCAATTACGGGTCTTCACAGCTTCCTCAAACCGCTTGATGTAGGGTTAGTTAATGGGTTGAAAATGGCTGCTGTGGCTGTAGATGCACCAGCAGTCTGTAGCGATCGTGAGCGGGGGCTTGAGCTTCTCTTTCTTTCTTCATGCCAAACGACGTTCGATCAGGAAATCCTTAAGCAAGGAATTTTTGTCGCGACTGGATCAGGACGATAGTCACAAAGGGCATTATCAGCGTTAGAGCTCGAATGATGTTTACTACGTGCGCTCGCGCTATCCGTTCTATAAAAGCGCCCCCAACTTCGTTTATATTGCTGATCACTGTGGCTTGCTTCTCCCTTGGCGAAACCGCGCTCTGAAAGGGTTAAAAGGCTTCTGACTGAAGTTGGCCTTGTGTCGCTACGGTTTCGTGAATCCGTTCAACGAAATGGTATGGCTCGTGTGCCGCAAGAAGTTCCGGGTGATGGGTCATATTAGGCGGATATTTTTACAGGAGTCCAAAGCCCGATCGCGGCTTCTAGAGAGGAGTACAGCGGCAACTCTGTCCAGATGAAGATCAGGAAGAGGGCATGCTCAGGCTATAATCTCGAAAAGTTAGGTTTGGTAGCTTGGATGGACGGGCTTTTGTCGCCTGTGTTCAATAAGAAGGATCGCTGGTAGTGACACAAACTGAAAGAGGCGCGAATGTTCAACCACCCGGTTATGCCGATCCGGCAAGGCAGCAATCAGGTTCTACAGTTCCGTTACAACCCATCATTACCAGTCCGCCTCAGGACGATCGTTCTGGTGGTTGGTTTTTAAAGCGTTTAGCCTTGATTGCGGTTGCAGCGATTTCAACTGCAGTCGGTGTGACGGGAGCGCTGTTACTTCCCCTCCCTACAGGCATTGCGTCAAGCCAGAAAGGAACGTCAGCAAACGGTAACCTCTGGCAATCGGGCTTTCAGTATCAGGTTGGCCGCCCAGTCAATATTTTGGTCATGGGAATCGATCGCGTTCCCGGTGCCAAGCCAGGATCGAAAGAGTTGTTTGATGGACGCAGCGACACCATGCTGCTGCTGCGGGTAGATCCAACCGATGACACGGTTAAACTACTGTCCATTCCCCGCGATACGCAAGTCAACATCCCCAATGTGGGCGTGACGAAGATTAATGATGCCAATGTGCGCGGTGGGTCAGAACTAGCAGCGAAAACCGTCAGCAGTGTGTTGAACGGGATGGCGATCGATCGCTACGTGCGTGTGGACACCGAAGCGTTTCGAGAACTGGTTGACCTTCTAGGTGGCGTTGAAGTGTACGTCCCTGAAGCGATGTCCTACGTTGACCAGACTCAGAAACTCAAGATTAATCTTTCCCCCGGTTTACAAACGCTCAACGGTGACCAGGCAGAGCAATTTGCTCGCTTTCGGCACGATGCTTACGGCGACATTGGGCGCGTTCAGCGGCAGCAAACTCTGCTTAAGGCACTGCTCAAGCGCGTTACCAGCCCTTCGGTCATTCCTCAGTTGCCAAACTTGGTCGTGTCGATGCAGAAGTACATTGACACCAATTTGAGCCTGGAGGAAATGCTTGCCTTGACGGGTGCTGGACGCAAACTCAGTCAGGGTAACTTCAAGATGGTGATGCTGCCAGGACGTTTCAGCACGCCAACCGAGTTCAATGCCAGCTATTGGATCATGAACCCGACTGGGCGCGATCGCGTGTTGCAACAGTATTTCAACATGGATACGACTGCGACGGGTACGTCAGCCGCAACGGGTGACGAGCTTCAGTCTGCCACTAACCTCAAAATTGCTATTCAAAACGCCTCAAGCAAGCCGGATGCGGGTAATCAGCTTCGGCGTTACTTAGCCAGTCGTGGGTTTACCAACGTCTACGTGTCTTCTGACTGGGCGGATAAGCAAAAAGAAACTCAGATTGTGGCACAGCAAGGCGATCTGGGCGGCGCTGAAACACTGAAACGGCTATTAGGGTTAGGCAGAGTTGAAGCAGACTCGACCGGCGATTTAGAATCAGACTTAACCGTTCGTTTAGGCGATGACTGGACAATGCCGACGAACTAAGGGGGGTGTTGATGTCACTGTCTGCCATTGGTCTCATAAAACGATCGCTGCTGATTCTGCTGGCGATCGTTCTTGCATGGCTGTGGGTGCTACTGGGAGCCGCACCTGCGTTTGCGCAAGCCAAAACGATCAACTACAGCAACACCAATCTTGAGAACCGTGATTTTGCCAATGTGGATCTGGTGGGTGGTGTCTTTGTGGCAGCTGAAATGCGAGGCACGAACTTTGCGGGCGCAAATATGAAGGGCGCAATTTTGACTAAAGGCAACCTTTTGGGAGCTGATTTGACAGGCGCAAATCTCGAAAATGCGCTGGTCGATCGCGTCACGCTATACAAAGCCAAGCTCACAAATGCGATTTTGACTGGAGCGACCCTGTCTCGCAGCATTTTCGAGGACGCCGACATTACTGGAGCCGATTTTTCGGATGCGATTCTCGATCGCTATGACCAAGTGCAACTGTGCAAACGAGCTGAGGGCGTAAATCCAAAGACAGGAGTTGCGACGCGCGATAGCCTGGGTTGTCGTTAGGAGGTTCTGAACTAACGCCGTCTGCGACGACGCGATCGAGTGGACGATCGTCGCACAGTGCCAGCCAGCATGACTACAGATCCTAAGATCGCCGCGATTGAAGAGGCTTTGTGGGTTGATGAGCGCGTTGGTTGCTCCTGTCCAGGGGCCGTTAATGTGCCGCTATGCTTGGGTGAGCTACTGCGATCGTCCGACAACTCTGTTTGGGACTGGGTTGCTTGCGAAATCCGCACGGCATGAGCGCTGGGTGTAATTTCTGAACCACGGTATTTGGCAAACACCTGCGTAAACTCCGCGCCAAATAGCAAAATCTGAGCCGAATAAAACACCCACAGCAAAATGACTACCAGTGAGCCTGCTGCCCCGTAGGTCGAACTGGCTCCACTGCTGCCCAGGTACAGCCCAATCAAAAACTTACCGATGTTGAACAGCAAAGCAGTTGTTGCGGCACCGATCCACAGGTCTTTCCAGGCCACATTCACATCCGGCAAGAACTTGTAGATAGCGGCAAACAGCAGCGTAATAAAGCCGAACGAAATCACAAAGTTCAACACCTGACCAAGGACGATGAAATCAGGCATAAAGCGGCTGAAGAAGGTCGCAACCGCCGCCAGTGCCGCCGACAACACCAACGAAACCAGCAGTAAAAAGCCGATTACCAGTACCATCGCAAATGATAAAAAGCGGGACTGAAGAAAACTTTTGATTCCCTGCCCTGGCTTGGGCTTCACGCCCCAGATCGCATTAAGCGCATCCTGTAGCTGCCCAAATACGCCGGATGCCCCAAACAGCAGGGTAGCGATACCTACAATAGTGGCGATCGTACCCCCAGAACCGGGACGATGGGCGTTTTGGATCATGGACTGGATGGCGGTTGCACCTTCTTTGCCGACTAAGCCCTGAATTTGTCCAACGATTTCACCCCGTGCTGCATCTTCGCCAAACGCAACGCCTGCGATCGCGATCGCAATCAACAACAGTGGTGCCAGCGAAAAGATCGTGTAATATGCCAGTGCTGCGGCCCACAGCGGCACCTTGTCTTCATTCCACTCTGTAACCGTATCCTTCAGTAGCTTAAAAATGTCCTTCGGCTTCATGCCTATTTCCTCTAACCAATCGCCTCTTTCCGGTCATGATCGACTGCTACCCAGAAGGATTCATCAGTCTCAGGAATGGCATATGATGGGCAGTCAGGCTGATCTACCGCTGTCATCAAAGAATGAGTAGCCAAAGTAACTCTTTTCTTGAAAGTTTCTCACCAGCGGTATATTGCCATTCGTCTACTTTTCTTGCTTTTATCGGATAGTCTCCTGAACCTTTGTTCACACATGCCGCAATCTTCCGTTCGCTTTGTGCGTGCGCTTTTAACCATCAGCTTCTTCGCCATGCCATCGGTTTCGTTGGCACAGCAATCTGGTGCGATCGCCACCGCTGCATCGTCAACTTCGCGACCATCAGCCCAAAACGATGCGAAACCAACACCACTGACCCCGGCCCAGTCGACCCCGTCTAAGCCAGCCTCGTCTGATGCAGAGTCCCCAAAGTTGCCTACTAAACTGCAAATTCCAGCGTCATTAGCGCCTTATCTGGATCCAGGGTTTCATCCAGACTTACAGTTTGACCCAGAGCCAAAGCCTGCTGAAGGAGATACCCAGGCTGTACGACTGGAAATTCGCTTGAGCCGTCGTCAAGTGGCACTCTTTCGAGGAGATACCCTCGTTAAAAACTACCCGATCGCGGTGGGGCGTCCGGGTTGGGAAACCCCTGTGGGCAGCTATGAAGTCAAGCAGATGATTAAAAATCCCACCTGGGTTCATCCGTTGCAAAAGGGCGTTGTCATTCCAGGTGGTGATCCTGAAAATCCGCTGGGTCGTTACTGGATTGGTTTCTGGACAGATGGCAAAAACTGGATTGGGTTCCACGGTACGCCCACCCCTCGATCGGTTGGCCGAGCTGCTTCCCACGGTTGCATACGCATGTACAACAAAGATGTGGAAGAACTCTTTAAGCAAGTCACGATCGGTACGGTTGTGACGGTCGTGAAGTGAGGGTTGTCCGCACCCGGTTTGTCCCTTATAGCAAAAGGCAGGAGGCAGAGGGCAGAAGGCAGAAGGTAAAATTCCGCCTATCAAGGCTTTGACTGCAACAGTGTGTCCTAACTATCCTGCGTACTGCTACAAAGGCAAAACCGGATGAGGTCTTGGTAATGTTTTGGCGCGTGCCATGCGCTCTTAACCCCTGAGTCGTATGATTTGAAGGGCGTGCGATCGCTCAACCTGGAGACAAAGCCATGCTGATTGAAATTGGTTCGGTTGCATTAAGGTGTAGATGCGATCGTGGGGCGTTTTCACGTCTCAGTCCTTGTGAAAAGCAACAGCGGCTAAAGCAGGAACGGATATAGAGAAGGATATTGGCATGAACATACAAACGATTACAACGACCCCCTTCCTCGACCAAAAGCCAGGCACCTCCGGACTGCGGAAGAAAGTGCCGACGTTTCAACAACCCCACTATCTAGAAAACTTTGTCCAGGCTATTTTTGATAGTTTGGAGGGCTTCCAGGGACAAATGTTAGTCGTGGGTGGCGACGGTCGCTACTACAACCGTGAAGCCATTCAAATCATCTTGAAGATGGCGGTGGCGAATGGCTTTGGGCAGGTGCTAGTGGGTCAGGGTGGTATTCTTTCAACCCCCGCTGCCTCTTGTGTGATTCGCAAGAACCATGCCTTTGGCGGTATTATTTTGTCTGCCAGCCACAATCCAGGCGGACCCACCGAAGATTTTGGGATTAAGTACAACATTGGCAATGGGGGACCTGCTCCTGAAAAAGTCACGGAAGCGATTTTTGCCCACAGCAAGACGATCGCCCAGTACAAAATTCTCGATGCGCCCGACGTTGACTTAGACACTTTGGGCACTGTTTCTTTGGGCAACAGCACCATAAAAGTGATTGATCCGGTGGCGGATTATGCAGAGTTAATGGAGTCATTGTTTGACTTCGATCGCATCCGGCAACTTCTCACGGGTGGGCAGTTTCGCATGTGCATGGATTCGCTTCATGCGGTTACAGGTCCCTATGCCTATGCCTTATTTGAAGGGAAACTCGGTGCACCTGCGGGTACGGTGCAAAACGGCGTCCCGCTGGAAGACTTTGGAGGTGGGCATCCTGATCCAAACCTGGTCTATGCCCATGATCTCGTCGAGGTACTGTTTGGTGAGAATGCACCCGATTTCGGTGCGGCTTCCGATGGTGATGGCGATCGCAACATGATTCTCGGCCGTCACTTCTTTGTCACGCCTAGCGATAGTCTAGCGGTGCTGGCGGCCAATGCCAAGCTGGTTACCGGTTACAAAGATGGGTTGGCGGGTATTGCGCGATCGATGCCCACGAGTCAGGCAGCCGACCGTGTGGCGAAGCGCCTGGGAATCGAAGCGTACGAAACGCCGACTGGTTGGAAGTTCTTTGGTAATCTGCTGGATGCTGGTAAAGCCACGCTCTGCGGAGAGGAAAGTTTTGGCACAGGTTCTAACCACGTCCGCGAAAAAGATGGCCTGTGGGCGGTGCTCTTTTGGCTCAATATCCTGGCTGTGAGGCAAGAGTCGGTTGAGCAAATCGTGACGGAACACTGGCAGCAGTTTGGACGGAACTTCTATTCACGCCATGATTACGAAGGGGTCGATAGCGATCGGGCTGCCACCCTCATGAAAGTCGTTCATAACCAGATGCCGACGCTAGCAGGCAAGCGCTTTGGTTCGTACGAAGTCGAGTATGCGGATGATTTCAGCTACACTGACCCGATCGATGGCAGCGTCAGCACAAATCAGGGCGTACGGATTGGCTTTACCGATGACTCCCGCATCATTCTGCGCTTATCTGGCACAGGCACTCAAGGCGCAACGCTGCGGGTTTACCTGGAAAGCTACGAACCCAACGTGGCAAAACATCATCTTGATCCACAAGAAGCACTGGCTGACCTGATCGCGATCGCGGATGAAATTGCTGGCATTCATACCCATACCGGGATGGAAAAGCCGACGGTGATTACCTGATGGAAGGCAGAGGGCAGAGGGCAGAGGGCAGAAGGATGAGGGATGAGGGATGAGGGATGAGGGATGAAGGTTAAAAGCTAAAACTGAACGTTGAACGCTAAACGCTCTTTTTACTCAAAACTCAAAACTCAAAACTCAAAACTCTTTAGCCTTCACGCCCTCCTCAGGATGAATCCAACCGTTGCGAGTGACCTGGTAAAGTGCCTGGAAGCGTGTCTTGGCGTTTAGCTTTGCCAGAATGTTGTTGATGTGAAATTTGACGGTGCGATCGCTGATATGCAGGGTGATGCCAATATCGCGATCGCGGAGTCCCTGAGCCAGCAGTGCCATAATTTCTTGTTCGCGTTCCGAAAGTCGTTTGGGTTCAGTCTCTGATTTTGGTTCCAGGCCCCAGGTTTCACCTTGCATCACTGCTTCAACGGCGGTACGTAATTGAGCTGGTGCGATCGTGAGATCAAACCGGGCTTTTGCCTGCTTGGGGATAGGATATGTCTGAGTCTCGACCCACAACACTGGGCTGAGGGTTTCCGCCGTGGGAGGCACATCGATGAGCACAGGTGTCGTTGCATCGGCTGATTCACAGACCGTTAAGCCTGCCAGGTAAGCTAAATGCGTAAAAGCCAGTTGCAGAACGGGAGAGGCGCAGTGAACATGTAAGCGTGGGCCTAACACGCAGCCAGGATAGGGAACTGTCAGCAAGACCTGTACTGCACGTCGATCAAGGCCAGCGTAGCTTTGTAATCGTCCTCCCAGGCAATTCACGGCAATTAAAAGCTCGCCAAAGGGGGACGCGCTAGGGTGAGCATGAGTTGCTGGAGTGGATGGTAAAGATGATGCCATCGCTTCCAGGGAGATGGATGCAGTGCCGTAAGTGAGGCGGCAGTACATGCATTGCATGTCGCGGAGAAGTTCCGCAGCCCGGAGAAACAGATAGGTTAACGGTGCGGATAACGGCACTTCAGTGCCAATGAGCGTTGGGCGTACGTTGATTAAAATGCTTGCTAGCTGCTCAGAGAGTGGACTGCGATTTGCCACGCTGAGCTTAGGCGCTGCCTGCCAGGTTTGCTTCTCCTGTTGCCAGACTTGCTTTTCTTGCTGGTGATGGATCGCAATTTCTAACGCGATCGTCACAGTGGCACACAAGCTTTGCAAGACTTCCAGAAATTCGGGTGCCATAGGCTGACGGCTAAAGACAGCGAGCACGCCAACAACATCACCGCCAGCGGTCAAAGGATAACCCGCAAAGCCACGAATGCCATTGGCGATCGCCCACTCGCGATCGCGTACCCAGGTTTCATCCGCTAACGCATTACTTAAAAAGGGAATCCCATTCTGAGCAATTTTGCCCACCTTAAAGGCTCCCATTGGCACCGTGGCAAAGGAGCCATCAATGCGGGTATACATGCCAGAAGATGCTACTAAACGCAGCGAGGTACGATCGGGTTCAACCAGCCAGATGCGGGCAAAGGCACAGCCAAACTCTGCCACCATGCCTTCTGTGACTCGTCGCGCGATCGCTTCTGGCTCCAAACAGCCACTAAGACTACGGGCAATTTCATTACCCTGCTGCAAATCAAATAAAAGTCGAGTAGGGTCGAGAAAACCAGAAGTCAGCTCAGGCACGAGCAACCTCTAAAAAGCTACCCTTAACATTGAGACGCAATTACCCGGCTGGCTTTGTATCTGATCATACCGTTCAGCTTCAAGAGGATGAACAAAAGTACAACAACTCCAGCAAACAAGGCAAATACTTCATGCCTTATTAAAGCAGGCTTGCACCTTCAAACCGTTGTTATTTTACTACGTCTAAATTATTAATCATCCCGCTACAACTATGGCGCACCATAACTGACGGAACAAGTGCTTTTTCCTGTTGAATTCATTTCAGGTTGATGGGTGGGGTCAGTGCCAGTGTGTTGCCATTGTGACGATTCAGTGTTTGCTTTTCTTGTCGCATCTAAAACTGAATCTGAGTCATCCCAACATAGAGGATCGGTGGGCAGTCCTAACAGTTCAATCATGCAGCTTGCTTCAGTACACGTTCCTGTCGCATCTGCTTGAATGCGTACGTACCCTTCCGCCTCCAGAGTCATTGCCTCAGCCCGCAGGGCTTCTTGAGACGAACCATCTTGCTGGGACTGATGAAGAGAGTCCTCATAGTGCCGTCGTTGCTCTGTACATTGACGTGCATATTCTTCTAAGGCTGTTTTTGATGCTAACGACATGATCGATTCATCCTTCTGAAATGTGAATTACCGTGAGTTGAATCTGGTTTGCTGAAGGTTTTTATATGCTTGTAAAAAAGCATCAGATTATCGATCGCACAGCAAGGAGCGAGCCGCAGCGAACTAGCTCAGGTTGAAATAATCGTTTATTCAGCCTTTTTTTTGCTTTGCTTTAGGTTTCCGTTGTTCTAATAAACGGTCGATATGCTAACTGTCTAACGGAACCAAAGCGCTATTTAATCCAAACGAATCAGCCTAAAAAGAGGCGATTCACTATCACATTTAATATGGCTCCTCCTAGTTCTATTTTCCATCTTCTACTGCAATTTTCTGCTTTATTAAAGTTAGCAAAACGGGGATCGCCCTTTGAGTAGGCTTTGGAAGAATATTAAGTTATCCAACTGAATGTTGCGCCATGTAAAATCCCTTTAAGTTAAACCTGTCCAACGGTCAGCGATCGCACGGATGTGACTATCGCGTTCCCAGCTACTTGTAGCGCTAAACACTGAGCAAACCCTGGACTGATGCTGAGAAGATGCCTGTGTGGGTGCTGAGAAAAGTTCCGAAGAAGAATCTGCCCGTACCATCGGGTAGATCATTGATTGAATCGAAATCTCTTAAGGAAGATGCCTGAAGTGGTGTGCAACGCCCTGATGGCTGTAGAAATACCGTCCGCCTGCGTGGACTGGTCAAAAATCCAGGTCGATCGCAACCCGTAACACCTTACAAAGCTAAGGGCAGGCGATCAGGAATCTTCACGGCAAGAAACTGCTGCATCAGGCGATCCGCAAGCGGTGCGACGAGGGGTGAATGTGAGGAAGCCTCGGCTAACAGTTGTGCGAGGGATGTATCGTAAATGCGGCTGTCTTCAAGTTCTTGCTCAATGACGGCTCCACAATCCTTCAACACGTGTTCATCAATTTCTAGATGAAACTGAAGCGCCCACACAGCCTCGCCATAGCGAAACGCTTGATTGGGGTACATACTGCTGCTGGCTAAATGTTCACAGTGGGGTGGCAGATCAAAGGTATCTTGATGCGATTCAAACACTTGAAACCTGCGTGGAAAGTTTTGAAAGAGCGGATCTTGCTGCCCTGAAGTGGTTAGCTCAATGTGGCACCAACCTGCTTCCCGACCCGCTTCACCCCGATACACATTTGCGCCTAAAACTTTCGCTAAAACTTGAGAGCCTAAACAAATCCCTAAAAGCGGAATCTGATGTTTAAGTGCGGCTTCTACTAACTGAAATTCTGTCTTCAAAAAAGGATAGCGATCGTCTTCGTAGGCACTCACAGCACCACCCAAAATTACAATGTGTGAGTAATGGGTGATCGGTTCTAACAAAACCTCTCCTTGAGAAATATTCAGGTAACGGAAGGGAATTTCAGCTCGCTTAACGGCAGTTCCTAGCATTCCCAAACTGCTGCATGGCTCATTTCGCACAACCAGAAGATTTAAGGATTCAGTCATGATTTCGCTCAGATTTGATCGCGATCGCGTTACGAGGTTTAATGAGGAGAAGTGGTGCTATGTCGAGGGTGAAGACAATCGAAGCAAGACCTCTAGGGCTGTGCCTTCAGATCTTTCATGTTAAAGCCAGTCTCAAAATTGGTTTGGCACCGTAGCAAATCTGAGATAATTTTTTGTCTTCTTCGTCACATTAGACAAGCATGTGAGGAATTTAAGACAACTCATTTTTATGCTGGCATAGAGTATCGGTTATAAGAGGCGACCTGCGATACAGTTTTAGATGATCTGTACCGATAGTGACTGCTAATGTCTTTGCTGAGTTCGGCTCAAATTAATCGCTTTCACGAGGATGGGTTTCTCATTGTCGAAAACTTGCTGAGTGACACGATCGTTCAACAGTTGGTGGAGCGGATTGATCCATTGTTTGCAGGTGAGTTTGAGACAGGCGTGTATCCCGACGAGTGGTATTGGAATCCCTATTTGGGGTTGCCTAACGCTTCGGGACAAATGAGTAACGTCTGGAAGAGCGATCGTGCTCTGGCCTCTGTCGTTCTCTCTGCCAAAATTGGGCAGATTAGTGCCGAATTGAGTAATTGGTCGGGGGCGCGCCTCATGTCTGATAGCCTGTGGATGAAGCCCTACGGAGCGTCTGAAACAACGTTACATCAAGACTCGATGTACAACTTCTACCATACGCCACAGGATATCGTGGTGTGCTGGATTGCGCTGAGTCAAGCTATTCCAGGAGGGAGCACGATCGAATATGTACGCGGGTCTCACCGTTGGGCGCTTTCAAACACTGTTACCGAGTTTCATGCAGTGAACAAGGGGTATCGCGCTGCGATGGAGCACGCGGCTCAGCAGGCTGGCATCACTAACCCAGAAGTATCGCTATTGGAAATGCAAGCCGGTAGCTGTGTGTTTCATCATGGGCACATGTGGCATGGCTCGAACAAGAACCTAATGCCGGATACGGTGCGTCGTAGTCTGGTTGTCGCCCATGTCCCTGCGGATGCCCGCTTTAAGTCTACTGGGGCTTACGTGCAGGGTGGCTATCTTCCTGGTCGCTACAAGCGGTATGGCGATGACACGATGGATGAGGGCTTTTTCCCGATCGTGTGGCAACAGGATGGTTATCGCACCCCGTTTTTAGCCGATTATTGCGATGATGCTCTGGCAGAACCGCTTGTGGCGATGCGTTAATAACGCCGATCGCTCAATACCAACTTTTATGCCCACCTAATTTTTGGCTATGACCTATTCGCCAATTGATCTGACTGAGTCCCAGATAAACCAGTTTCAAACAGACGGTTTTTTGGTTTTGGAACGGTTTTTGCCTCAGCCTATCGTCGATCGCCTGGTCGATCGCTTTGACCCGTTGTTTGCCACTCAGCTAGAAACGGGCGTGTACCCGGATGAATGGCATGGACGACCAGGCTTGAGCCAACCGAATGCTACCCGTCAGATGAGTGGTTTGTGGCGCTGCGATCGCTCCATTGCCAGCGTTTCCTTCTCGGCTGAAATTGCTCGCCTGAATGCCCAGCTTGCCGATTGGACAGGCGGACGCTTTGCGTTAGATAGCTGCTGGATTAAGCCACCGGATGCTCCTTCGGTCAGCTTCCATCGCAACAACACCTATGCGTCTTGTATTGCTCCGTCGACGATGATTACCTGCTGGATTGCGCTGAGTGATGCGATCGCCCCCGCAGGCACTTTAGAAGTGGTTCCGGGTTCCCATTGCTGGCGCTGTGCTGATCAGGTACGGTTTTTGCACGCGCCGAAAGAGGATTATCGGCTACCACTCTGGCAAGCTGCCGCAGAAGCGGGCGTTGCAGAGCCAACGATTCAAGCCATCGAGCTACCACCGGGGGGCTGTGTGTTTCTGCATGGCAATCTCTGGCATGGCTCCGGGCGTAACACAACTGCTGACAGGACACGCCGTAGCCTTGCCGTAAGTACCTTTCCTGCCGATGCTTGCTTTCAGCCAACTGGGACTGGCTACGGTTACATCTTCAGTCGCTATCGTCGGATGGGCACACAGGTCATGGATGAAAGCTTTTTTCCCATCCTCTGGACAACTGATGGCTATCGATCGCCGTTGGCTAGTGCGTACTGTGAGGATGCACTCTTGGAGTCGTCTTATCAGGCGATCGCTCAAGCCTGACTTCATAAAAAAAAATGAGAATTGGTAGAGTCTCACGACTGGCAGAGCCTTTCGGTATCCTCCTTGGGTGAAATCGTTTAGAATCAGCCGACGACGGTATTGCTTGGTTAGACGAAATCTATTGAAGTCATCCGGATTGCATCGTCGCCATCCAACTATGAATCTGTGGTCAATCGCTTGTGTGGCTCTACATTGTTAAACGTCTGCTCGGTCTAGTACCCGTTTTACTTGGCATTACGCTATTAGTCTTTGGGTTTTTGCACTTCATCCCAGGTGACCCCGCCGTTGCTTTATTAGGCGAGCGGGCAACTCCCGAACAATTGGCTGCCTTGAGAGAGCGGCTTGGGCTGAATCGGTCGCTGGTCGCCCAGTACCTTACGTTTCTCAACGACCTACTTCATTTCCAGTTGGGAACAAGCATCACCAGCGGTATTCCCATTGCTGAAGAAATTCAGCGGCGGTTTCCAGCAACCTTAGAGCTGTCGATCGCAGCGATGTTGGTGGCATTGGCATTGGGTGTACCGGCTGGCATTCTTGCTGCCGTGCGTAAAAATCGCTGGGTGGATAACTTGACGATGACTGGCTCGTTGCTAGGTGTTTCACTGCCTGTGTATTGGCTCGGCCTGTTGTTAATTTATCTGTTTGCCATTCATTTGCATTGGCTTCCACCCGGGGGACGAATCAGCGTGGATGCCGGGTTCAACTTCAAGCCGATCACTGAATTTTATGTGCTGGATGCGTTGCTACGGCTCGATGGCGCTGCACTGGTAGACATTTTGGCGCACCTTGTTCTACCTGCGATCGCCTTGAGCACCATTCCGCTGGCCATTCTGGCACGCATCACTCGTAGCGCTATGCTCGAAACCCTTTCTCAGGACTACATCCGCACGGCTCGCGCCAAAGGACTACCAGAACGCTGGGTTATTCTGCAACATGCCTTTAAGAACGCGCTGTTACCCATTACTACGATTACAGGGTTACAGTTCGGCACCTTGCTGGGAGGCGCAATTCTCACCGAAACCATTTTCTCCTGGTCAGGCATTGGCTCCTGGATCTATGACGGCATCCTGGCGCGCGATTATCCCGTTGTGCAAGGCGGTGTCATCACCGTAGCGATCGCCTTCGTCCTCATCAACCTTCTGGTGGATCTGTCCTACGCCGCGTTTGATCCAAGAATTCAGTTTAAGTGAGGAAGGGGAAGGCAGGAGGCAGAGGGCAGAAGGCAGAGGGCAGAAGGCAGAGGGCAGAGGGCAGAAGGCAGGAGGCAGAGGGCAGAAGGCAGGAGGCAGAGGGCAGGAGGCAGGAGGCAGAATGCGAGCTTTCCAGAGCGACATTCGGCGATCGCTCAGTTAATCCGCCAACCGACAAAAGCCAGCTTTTAACCTTCATCCCTCATTCTTTAGCTTTCATCCCTCATCCCTCATCCTTCATCCCTCATTTTTTAGCCTTCAGCCTTTAGCCTTCATCCTTCATCCCAACCCCCAACCCCCAACCCCCATCCCCAACCCCCATCCCCATCCCCCATCCTTCCCATGCAACACACCACCCAGCGAAATTTTCAACGTTTCTGGCAGTCTACGGCAGGTAAGCTTGGGTTGATCTTAACGATCGTGCTGATTGTGTTAGCGCTGTTAGCCCCTGTGCTGCATCCTTACGATCCGGCGACCGATCGCGATTACCTCGCACGGTTGGCGTCTCCAACGGGCAAGCACTGGTTTGGGACGGATTCACTGGGGCGCGACGTGCTGGTGCTGGTTTGGTATGGCATCCGAACCTCGTTGCTAATTAGTGTCGTCTCGGTGGGGCTTGGCTTAGCGATCGGGGTTGTGTTGGGGCTGTTTTCTGGGTACTTTCGAGGGTGGTTAGAGCGGGTGATTGGCTGGCTAACGGATATTTTGCTGGCGTTTCCTTCAATCCTCTTGGCGATCGCGATCGTGACCGTTGCTCGTCCCAGTCTCCAGAGTGTGATGGTTGCGGTTGGGATCGTGCAGATTCCTATCTTTACTCGCTTGACCCGTGCGCTGGTGCTTTCGTTGAGAGAGCAAGAATTTGTGCAGGCAGCAAGAGCGCTGGGAGCGACAGACAATCGCATCATCATGAATCATATTTTGCCAGCCAGCCTTGCACCGATCGTCGTGCAGGCAACGCTATCGATCGGCACTGCCACGTTAGAAGCTGCCGGGTTAGGGTTTCTGGGCCTGGGTGCGCAACCGCCTACGCCAGAACTCGGCACCATGCTTTCGGATGCCTTCAAAGGTGGTTACTCACTGACATCCCCCTGGACGACGCTTTTTCCAGGTTTGTTCATTACGTTGATGGTGCTTGCCTTCAACCTTTTGGGCGATGGGCTACGGGATGGGCTTGATCCGCGATCGGGCCGATAGCTAAGCCTAGGGCTAAGTGCTGGAGGAGGGATGTAGGGGATAGGGTGTAGGGTGTAGGGTAGGAGAAGTACAAATCTAACGTTGCGGCTGCAATCTTTTGAGCTTTAACAACCAAATGCTGCCCAAGTTTAAAGATAGCTGCGTGGAGGTATAGATGCGTCGTTGAATCGATGCCCCCATCCCCCATCCCCTTACACCCCATCCCCTATCTGTTTCTTTCCTCTATGCCTGCACTGCCTGATCATTGGACTCAATGGCTAAAGACGCGGCTTGCTCTGCCGCTCATTGTTCTCAACGGTTGGGTCTTACTCCAGCTTGTGGAGTATTTTGAGCCACTCTTCACCATCTTTATCCTCTCTGCGGTTCTGGCCTACGTCCTTAACTACCCCGTGCAGTTCCTGTTTGAACGCGGTATTAAACGCGGTTATGCTGTCCTCATCGTGCTGGTCATCAGCCTCATTGTGCTGATCACATTGGGGGTGACGCTGTTTCCTACGGTGGTAACGCAGTTGACGGAGATTGTCACTCTGCTACCAGACTGGTTAACGGCTTTCAGTCAAAAGCTGGAAACGTTTCAGGCATGGGCTTTAAGTCGTCGGCTGCCCATTAATTTAACTCGACTGATTAGCCAATTACCCGATCGCCTACCCAACGAAGTGCAAGCGCTGGCCGATCAAACGCTGACCTTGACATTGGATGCGATCGGCAGCCTTTCCGAAGCCTTGCTAGTGGTTGTGTTGACCCTTTACTTGCTGCTGGATGGTCGGCGTATCTGGGATGGGGTTTTCCGGTGGGTGCCGCTGAAATACCGCGATCGCATGGGTCAACAGCTAGAAAGCAACTTTCACCGTTACTTCATCGGTCAGGCCACGATGGGCTTGATCATGGGTACGGCACTGACGATCGCGTTCTTTTTACTCCAGGTACCCTATAGCTTGCTGCTTGGGCTTTTGGTTGGTCTGATGACCTTGATTCCCTTTGGCGATGTGCTGAGCTTCGGGCTGATTAGCGTGTTGGTGGCCTCGCAGGACTTGGGTTTGGGTGTCAAAACGCTTGTGACTGCCGCTGTAATTGATCAATTGGTCGATCAAGGTATAGCCCCGCGTGTGTTGGGCGGCTTTACCGGACTCAAGCCTATTTGGGTGATTATTTCGCTCTTAATTGGCACAAAAATCGCTGGTCTACCAGGGTTACTAACGGCTGTACCCGTAGCAGGCTTTATTCAAGATGTTTTGGACGATCTAAACCTTCCAGAGGGCAACGAGCGAGATAACAACGGTGAATTGGCCTCGATGCACACGCTTGAGCCGCAGGAAACACCGCAACCGATCGCAGAAACGCCATCTCAGAGCTTGACTCCATCCTGATTAGTTCAGAGCTTGGTTGCTGGCCTGACGGGAACGTGCTTTTGATTGAAAGGGACTTTAGAATGCCCGTTGCGGAAGCCCGTTAGCCAAGAATTCACCTTGAAGCTGGCTTAAAGGGCGGGACAACGAACGGCCCAGGATGATAAAAATCTGAAGTAAGCAAAATTAAGCCCAACTTGCCCCAATTTATGATAGAACTACGGTATCCCAATCAAATAGCCGGACTTTGCGGCCAGCTTGTTCTATTTCGACTAGGAGTTATACCGTGGGGATTACCGTTGACAATGTTTCAAAGCAGTTCGGCAGTTTCAAAGCGGTTGATGAGGTCAGCGTTGAAATCAAGACAGGCTCGCTAGTGGCTCTACTGGGACCGTCCGGCTCTGGAAAATCGACGCTGTTACGGTTGATTGCTGGCTTAGAAAAACCTGATAGCGGCAAAATCTTGCTGACAGGGAGAGATGCAACCAATGCCAGCGTTCAGGATCGGCAAGTTGGCTTTGTCTTTCAGCATTATGCCCTGTTTAAGCATCTGACCATACGCCAGAATATTGGGTTTGGGCTAGAAATTGCCAAATGGAAGAAGAATCGTATCGCCGATCGGGTGAATGAACTGCTGAATTTGGTGCAGTTGCATGGGTTGGGCGATCGCTACCCGTCTCAGCTTTCGGGTGGACAACGGCAACGGGTTGCACTTGCCAGAGCGTTGGCGATCGAACCAAACGTCCTGCTGCTTGACGAACCGTTTGGAGCCTTGGACGCAAAAGTACGGAAAGATTTGCGGAGCTGGTTACGCAATCTGCACGACAAGGTAAACGTAACGACTGTCTTTGTGACGCATGACCAGGAAGAGGCGATGGAAGTCTCTGACGAACTGGTGGTCATGAACCACGGCAAGGTTGAGCAGGTGGGAAGTCCTGCCGAAATTTACGACTATCCAGCAACACCCTTTGTGATGGGGTTCATTGGACCTGTAAACGTATTGCCCAGCCATTCCCAAATTTTTCAGCGCAATGGCTTTGATGCGACCCAGCCCGAAACGTTCCTACGCCCTCACGATATTATGGTTGAAACTGCGCCTGGTGCTGCCAGTGCTCCTGCGACGTTGGAGCGCTTAGTGCACCTGGGTTGGGAAATCCAGGCAGAACTCACGCTGGAAGATGGGCAATCAGTCACAGTCTATTTGACGCGCGAAAAGTTTGACCAACTGGATCTACAGCCAAAACAAAAGGTCTACTTAAAGCCTAAAAAAGCCCGATCGTTTGTGCTGGAAAGTGCCGGTAGCGGTATTTAAGGAAAGGCAGAGGCACCTGACCGCAGAGAGAATTAACCTAAACGACAGCAGGCACCGTAAAATCTCAACGGGCCTGCTTAAGCTGCGGTGAGCTTAAACTGCGTTTCTGCCATTCCTACGCCCTGAGTGATCTGAAGTAACACCAGGGTTGACCTAGAGAATTTATCCCTGAGAGCGTGTTGAAATCGCTCTTGCTCTCACTTGTTCGGCATACATTGCACGCAGCACCAGAGCTGGATCAACCCACTTCCCGGTATATTTTAAGCCCCAATGAAGGTGTGGCCCGGTTGTGCGTCCCGTCATGCCCACCCGTCCAATACGGACACCCGCTGGAATGACTTGCCCTTCTGACAGTTGAATGCCCCCGCTGCGATCGCTGAGATACCGTGAACCGTTCGCTGTCTCCACGTGCCCTTTCATGTGGCAGTAGACGTGTTCCCACTCGCCGGATTGAATGACGATCGACGTACCACACGCGCTATCATCGGACACTTCAACCACTTTACCTGCCCACCAGTTGCGGATGTAGCTGCCTTCGGGAGCGGCCATATCCAACCCGCGATGAAATTCTTGACCAGGAGAGCCGTCGGGAGAGCCCCGGTAGCCAAAGGGGGATGTATATGCCTGAAAATTTTCTACCGGAAAGGACGCACCTCGCCAGGTACCGCCTGAAGTAGCAACTCGACCAGAGCCAGCTTCTGAGGCTTTAACCGTTGCTTGTGTGTTCTCAAGAGAAAATCCAGTCGCCAGCGCCACACCGGCCAGGAGCAAAACCTGACTGATGAGAGTAAGTTTACGGCTCAATGAAGGGGTTGACCATCGCGTCATGTCCATTGCTCCTCAACTGCCTGATGAGTCTATCGTTAGTCGGTTTTCGCTACGCACGATCGGTAAATAAAGTCCTACGAGAGTTTTCTGCTACATTGACGAACGTTGTGGGCCATGATCCGGATAAAACGGCTGTTGATGCTGAAAGCGCTTCAAGTAGCCAGTTCTATTTGCACTCGTCAGACCTTGCATTCGTCACACGTTGCACTCGCCACATCGAAGCCTAAACCTCCAGGTGCGAGGCATCAAACGATAGCAGTCATCGCTGTAAATCAACCGATCGACAAGCTGCCGGATGTATCTTACTGCACGATCTTGATCGATGAATTTATTTTTTTGGTAAACCTGCCTAAAGCCGCGTTAAGCGTGCTTCCTCCACGGCACGGTTGAGTTCTGCCATCGCTGCATCATTGCCATTTTGGGTGATATCGCTATGAACCGTTCTGGCTAAACTTTTGTACGCTGCTTCAACCACCACCAGTGGCGCATCCGGTGCAACGTATAACACTTTCCACCAGGGTTTACGGCGAGGCGATGCTTCGGTTGGGATGGTGGCCAGCTTGTATCCGGCAAACTCGCGCTCGATCGACGCCCACGGGTGTAACTGGCACAACATCCGCTTTTCGCGCAGCAACTGTCCGATCGCCCGCATATTCCCTTGCACGGCATCAAGATGGTCGCAGGCGACAAGATACGAGACCCCATCAAGGCTGAAGTAAACCGTCACCCCTGGATCGATCGGCGCTTCGTACTGCTCGGGATACCCTGGAAACTGCTTCAGCGGTTCTACATTGCAACTGATGATGATGGCCGTTGCGTTAAGCAACTGGAGTTCGTACAGCAAATCGTCCGTAGCACGGGCCAACGATACTTTCGATCGTACGGGTTCTCGCTGTTCTGCTCGCGGTCTACCCATTGCCCACAGCAGTGGATACTCTAATCTCGGCGTGTCATTCATCGTTTTGGGCATCCTTAACCTCCTGCCCGGTCTATTGCATTACAGAGCGCGTCTAGGCTAAAGCTTACAGGTTAAATTTTCCCTTGTAGCAACCAATAATATGGTTGAGCGGTTCTAGCGTAGTACGTAGCTTCGATTTTGAAGGGGGAGTCAGGAGTGGGGAGGAGAGTTTTGAGTTTTGAGTTTTGAGTTTTGAGTTTTGAGCCGCTTCCTCTGCTCCCCTTGCTTCCTCTGCCCCCTCTGCCCCCTTGCTTCCTCTGCCCCCTCTGCCCCCCTTGCTTCCTCTGCCCCCCTTGCTTCCTCTGCCCTCTGCCCTCTGCCTTCTGCCTTTCCCCATCAGTCCTACAGTGGTAGCCAAACGGAGAACGTACTGCCGCTTCCTAACGTTGAGCGTACAGAGACGCGTCCGCCATGTAACTCGGCCAATTGCTTGGTGAGAGAAAGCCCAAGCCCTGATCCTTCGTACTTACGATCGCTGGCAACATCCAGTTGCTGGAAGGATTGAAACAAGAGGTGCTGTTTTTCTGGTGCAATACCAATGCCGGTATCCATAACCTCTAGTACCAGAAAGCAGTCATCGGGTGCGGTGACTCTGGACGTGTGCTCTGTCGCGGTTGGTGGCAATGTGCTGGTTTCTAACTCTAGCCTGGATGCCAGACGACTGTTGATGGTAATCGTGCCGCCCGTAGCCGTAAACTTCACAGCGTTAGACAGGTAATTTAGCAAGATTTGTACAATACGCTGTTTGTCTACCACGATCGATGCTACAGCCAGCGGCAGGTTGAGTGAGATGACCTGTTGCTTTTCGATCGCGCGCACTTCTACCATCTCGATCGCGCTCTGACACAACTCAGCGACATCAATTTCTGCTTTGTTCAATTCCTGCTTACCGGCTTCGATTTTGGCAAGATCCAGCAAATCATTGATAAGACTCAGCAAATGATCGCCGCTGCTATGGATGAGAGTCAGGTACTGCTCCTGTTTGGCATTAATGGGACCAAAATGCTGTTGCAGCAACACGGTTGACAGCCCCAGAACCGATGTTAGAGGAGTTCGCAGTTCGTGGGACATATTGGCAATGAAGTTGGACTTAAAGCGATTGAGTTCCTGCTCTTTTGCTAGAGACTTCCGCATCTCCTCTTCAGCCTGCTTCCGCTGAATAAACAGGCCCAGTTCGGTAGAAGCGGCAATTAAATCAATCAGCCGCTGGTCTTCCTGCCGAGCTTCAAACATATAAAAGATGAGGATTGCAATGACATCATCATTTGCCAGCAAGGGAATGCCTAACGTCGCTTTTAATCCTGCTGCCATAGCGGCGTTCGCTCGGAGATAAGTGGTTGTCTCTTGAGACACATCTTGATGCCACTCAGTGCGCTTAGAAGCCCAGATGCGACCTGGGAGGCCAACGCCGGGAGGAAACGTGAAGGATTCACTCTGCTGTCTAAAGGCTGTTAAGCGCTCCGTTTTGCTGTACCAGGCTGGACTGCACTCCACGACAGTCCGATCGGTGTTTGGCACCCACGCTTCCCCAAACTCCCACTGGGTCGCTTCGCACACTTTTTGTAGAGCGACCTGTAGTGCAGAATGAAAATCGGCAGAGGTGACAATTGCCTGCGTGACCGACTTCAAAAGTTGGCGATCTTGCTCGGCCTCCTTGCGATCGGTAATGTCTACACAAGAGCCGATAAAGCCAGCAAACGCCCCATCTGGTAAATACCAGGGCACTCCGGTTTCCAGCAGCCATCGGTATTCACCATCGGCTCGTCTCAAACGATAATCAATGGTGAACGGTTCGCGAGACTCGATCGCTAACGTGTAGCGCTGTACTAAGGACGTGCGATCGTCTGGATGTACGCCCTCCTGCCAACCGTCGCCCGCCTCTTCAGCAAACGATCGCCCCGTAAAGTCGAGCCAGGTTTGGTTATGGAAGATGCAGCCCCGCGCCGGATCATCAATCCAGATCAGTACCGGAGCGCTGTCAGCGATCGTCCGAAACCGTGTTTCACTTTCGCGTAGAGCGGCTTCATTGTGCTGAAGTTCGCGCGTCAGGTGCTCGAAATCCAGTAATTTTCGTCGCAGTTCTAGCTGTGCGACAACTTGACGACCCAAGGCTTTCAAAGAGTCAATCTGCCTGGGCGTGAGGTCACGTGGAACAAAATCAACGACGCATAGTGTTCCCAGCGCGTGACCATCTGGCATGATCAGTGGCATCCCGGCATAGAACCGCACGTGAGGTTCATCTACGACGGCTGGATGATCGGCAAAGCGCTCATCGGCTAATGTATCTGGCACGAGTAAGAGGTCAGATTGCAAAATTGCATGGCTGCAAAAGGCAATTTCGCGGGGTGTTTCCACAAGATCTAGACCCACTTTTGCCTTAAACCACTGGCGATGCGCATCAATTAAGCTCATAAGCGCGATCGGCGTATCGCAAATACAAGCGGCTAAGTTAACGAGGTCGTCAAACGCAATCTCAGGTTCAGTATCGAGGATGCGATATTGATGCAGGCTATTTAACCGACCCGATTCATTACAGGGAATGGGCGCGACTGACATAAGCTTCAGGATGATGTAGTGTCACGTAACCGATCAGCTGTAGCAACCGCCATTACGCCTCAAGGAGAGCCTTTAAAGCTGAACATCCTTGAAGTGGTTGATAACAAGCACAGGTGAATGGTTTGAGTTCTAACAAAAGAGTGGTTAGAGCTTAATGTCCTGTTACAAGATACCCAACTGGCAGAGCTAAATTGAGACGATCGATCTCATCATCATGCTCAAATTGAACCGTTAAAACTGAGCGAAGGCGGTGATTTAAGTCATACAGCGCTATATAAATGGGTGGTGCTTCAGTTGTTCCAAAGCAGCGAAGCATTTATCCCAAAGCAGCGAAGCATTCATCGCGGCTCAACGGTTGGTTACAGCTTGAGTTCCGCTAGACCCAGATAACGAATCCCTAGCGGCGAGACATCGAAGCGGCAGGGCAGGACGTGTAAGCCAAGGTCGATCGCCTCTCGCAGCAACGTTCCATACAGTGGATCGGCGCTATCCCCCGGTGCAAAGTAGGGGCAATCATTCCGGTTAATGAAGTAGAGCATGACTGCCGTAGCGTCGGGCAGCAAGGCTGTGAGTTCACGCAAATGTTTCTGCCCGCGTGTAGTCACTGTGTCAGGAAATAGCGCTAAGTCACCCTGCACCCAGGTTGTGTTCTTGACTTCGATGTAAATAGGGCGATCGCGTCCTGCCAGCAAAAAATCCACGCGGCTTTTCTTGTCCTGTCCGTAGGGCACTTCAAACCGAATGTCGCTGTAGTCTCCCAGTTCTGGAATTGCCTTTGCCATCAGCGCCAGGTTCACAACCCGATTGGGTAAACTGGTATTCACGCCGACCCAGGTGGGTGTGGTATCGCACACCTCAATCAATTCCCAGGTGTAGGGCAACTTGCGGTTGGGGTTATCGCTTGCAGACACATAGACCTTATTACCGGGCAGGTAAACGCCTGTCATTGGCCCTGTATTGGGGCAGTGCGCTGTAATAACTTCGCCCGTTGCTAGCTCGATGTCGGCAAAAAACCGCTTATACCGCTTGATGAGAATACCAGGATAAAGCGTTGGGTATTGGTAAAGAAACTCAGTCATTCAAAGTGGGAAGGCAAGGGGACAAAGCTACCCATTATGACTATCACTATTGCCGTTGTCCCGTCTATGGGAACACTAGGGTTATCGCTGGCTGGGTTGCTTATAAGAATGGGTGTAGAGCGCTGGATGTGGTGAAGGCACGAGAGATGATTGTATGCGGAGTTTGACGTTACTCAGGGCAAAGCAAAAAATAGGGCTTCGCTTACTGCTCCTGTTTTTAGGCAGTGGGATGGTCGGCTGGCTGCTGATCAGCTACAGGGCACCGCTTGCGGTTTGGTTCATCACAGAAGCCATGATGCTTTACCTGGCCTGGGCGGGGATGGGCGCGATCGCCCTCTCGATCGTCGGTGCGCTGGTTTTGGTGTGGAGTGCCACGCTCTTTCACCGGGAAGCCGAGTTTTTAACGTGGTTTGGGTTGCCCTTCACGTCCGCACAAAATTGGGCAACGGAACTGTTGTTGAATTGGCTTTTAGCCATGGTTTTAATTTTTAGGATTGCGTTTACCTGTCAATGGCTTGAGGCAAGAGGCTGGAACAGGGCAAACGCCTTTTGTCTCCTGGCGATCGTCACGAGCCTTGGGTTAAGTCTGGTGCAGCTCATGAAACTGATGTAATCCTTTCCCCTTCATACGTAGGAAAAATTGTGAAAGCGTTTGATCATACCAATGCCTCTGATTATGTTTCTCGTACACCGGAGTACTACTTAACAAAACTTGCCTCCCCTATCCGAGAAAGCCTGACGCTAGAGCAGTTAGAAGCCTTTCATCAAATTTTGGGCGAGGCTATTCCTAAGCCTTCTCCTAAACTGGTTGACTTGAGATTTGTGATTGACTTAGTTTTTTCACGCTTCTATGTTGTGCTGTTTATCGGTAAAGACAGGCGCAAAAAACCACGACGCTATGTGCCTCAAGTCATCACAAGAATTGGTAACACCATTGCGGTTGTAATCATTCTCTTAGGCGCTAATTTTGCATTAAGTGCGTTCATTCTCTTAGCAGTTTATTTGGTGAAATCGGCTGTTGGAGTTGACCTTTTACCGGGGCATTTTCCTGATACGATCAAGCGTCTGTTCGGCTGAATCCTGTAGCGGCAGGATAAACAGCATTGTTACTGAACAATGACGGCGACGATAAGCGAGGAAGCTCCTGTAATACAATAGATTGTTGACTTTCTTCTATCTCTTTTCCCTGCATCTCTGTTGGCAGGCATCTTCCTATGACATCTTCAATTCGCTTCCTCATGTGTGCACCTGACCACTACGATGTGGATTACGTGATTAACCCGTGGATGGAAGGTAATGTCCACAAGTCGTCTCGTGATCGTGCTGTGGATCAGTGGCAGCAGTTGTTTCACGTGCTCAAAGACCATGCGATCGTGGATCTGGTCAAGCCTGAAAAAGGCGTGCCGGATATGGTCTTTACGGCGAATGCGGGTCTCGTACTGGGGGACACTGCCGTACTCAGTCGCTTTTTCCATAAAGAGCGGCAGGGGGAAGAACCCTTCTTCAAGGCATGGTTTGAAGACCACGGCTTTACCGTGCATGAATTACCAAAGGATTTGCCGTTTGAAGGGGCGGGCGATGCGTTGTTCGATCGCGAAGGGCGCTGGCTCTGGGCAGGGTATGGCTTTCGATCGGAACTGGATTCTCACCCCTATCTGGCACGCTGGCTTGATATTGAAGTCCTATCGCTGCGGTTGATGGATGAGCGGTTTTATCACCTCGACACCTGCTTTTGTCCGTTGACCGATGGCTACTTGCTCTACTACGCGCCTGCTTTTGATGCCTACTCCAATCGCCTGATTGAGATGCGTGTTCCAGAGGCAAAGCGAATTGCGATCGGCGAAGAAGATGCGGTGAACTTTTCCTGCAATGCGGTCAATATCGATCACACGATCGTGCTCAACAAAGCCAGCGACAAGCTGAAGCATCGGCTATCGGAGGCTGGTTTCCAGGTCATTGAAACGCCCCTGACCGAATTTCTCAAAGCGGGTGGCGCGGCAAAATGTTTAACGCTGCGAGTCACGGAACCTGTGCAGGTAGACGTGCACGCCAGCGCTACGGTTGAAAGCCGCGTGGTGCGGATGGATGGGCATTTGCTCGATGCAGGCTTGATCAACCAGGCATTGGATCTGATCGTGGACGGTGGCGGCAGTTTCCAGGTGCTGAACTTCAACCTGGGCGAACAGCGCCAAAGTACGTCATCAGCAGAAGTCAAAGTGACTGCGCCATCCCATGACGTGATGGAAACGTTGATGACCCAACTCATCGATTTGGGCGCGCTGCCACCACCCCAGGATGTGTGCGATAGCATTCTGGAAACCGTGACACAAGCAGGCGTATCGCCCGATGATTTCTACGTTACGACGATCTATCCCACCGAGGTGCGGGTGCAGTGCGAATGGGTGAAAGTGCGTGGGCAGCGTATGGATGCGGCGATCGTGGTGCGCGAAACGCCCAATGGTCTGGATGCCTATTGCAGTCTGTTGCGCGATTTGCAGGTGGGCGATCGTGTCGTTGTGGGTGTGGAAGGCATTCGTACCATTCGTAAGACCGAATCGCGGGAACAGCGCAATACTCAGGAGTTTAGCTTCATGGGTGCGGGTGTCTCCAGTGAGCGGCGGGTCGAACTGGTCGTTGAGCAGATTGCCTGGGAACTGCGCCAAATCCGCGATCAGGGAGGCAAAGTCGTCGTTAGCGCGGGGCCTGTGGTCATTCACACGGGGGGTGGCGAACATCTCGCGCACCTGGTACGAGAAGGTTATGTACAAGCGCTCTTGGGCGGCAACGCGATCGCCGTTCATGACATTGAACAGTCGATGATGGGCACCTCTCTGGGTGTGGATATGAAGCGTGGCGTTTCGGTTCGGGGTGGGCACCGTCACCATTTGAAGGTTATTAACACCATTCGTCGCTACGGCAGCATTGCCAAAGCTGTGGAACAGGGTGTGATTCCCAATGGCATTTTCTACGAATGTGTGCGGCACAACGTTCCCTTCTCGCTGGCTGGCTCTATTCGCGATGACGGGCCACTTCCCGATACGCAAATGGATTTGATTAAAGCGCAGGAAGATTACGCCCGCTTGATTCAGGGTGCTGATTTGATTCTGATGCTGTCGTCCATGCTGCACTCGATCGGCGTCGGCAATATGACTCCTGCGGGCGTGAAGATGGTCTGCGTGGATATCAACCCCGCTGTGGTGACGAAACTGAGCGATCGTGGCTCGGTTGAATCTGTTGGCGTTGTCACGGATGTGGGCTTGTTCCTGAGCCTGCTGGTGCAACAGTTGAATCGGCTTACCAGTCCGTATCGCGTGGCTTAACCCACGTTTGCTAATCGGCTGCGATCACGCTGGCGTACTGGCTACTGACGCTGTGAGGAGGGGAATGTGCATTCTCCTCCTTTAATTTTTGTAAGCAAAATATTACCTGGTTTGGGTGATGTTTCTTTGTTCTGCATGCTAAATAATAAAGGGGTCGATCGCTGTATGGTGATCCAGAGAATCGGTGCGTCTCTACTACTAGCTCTACCGACCTTACTCGCTCTACCGTCTATTCGTTCTACCGAGCAATTGATCGATTGCACAGGTTGGCTCACCAATGAACAACTGCCTGGTAGGCATTGGCGTAAATCTGCCTATCCCTCTCAACTCCGTTCGGCTGAGTATTCACATCAAGGCCTGACTTTTGACTTTTGGCTCCTGACTCCCTCAGACGATTGCCGAACTGACGCCAAAGAGTACCAGGCAGCAAGCGCTACTGATTGAGCGAATCAGCCTCTAGACAGAGATTCGTGTTGAGCCGCAACGACTCTGCCAAAACTTTCGTCAGGGATGCTGTCTACCATCCAGTTAGCCTGTTGAGTAACTGGCCTATCGACAACGAAATTTGATTAGTTGCATTGGTTGATCGCTACGTTAGCAACATTCAAGCCCAAACTCGCGCTATAAAGCTCCCTGGTGACTATGGAAAATCTTGCCTACCTTTACATCCTGGCTGAAGAAGATGAGCAACGCACCCAAAACCGTAAGGCTCCTTCTCGTGAAAAGCTGTTTCAAAGAAAGAAGCACCCCTCGGCCCATCGTGCCACTCTGCCTTATGACGCTCACGCTATAGATGCGGATAAAGCTGTAATGGATTGCGATCGTGCCCATCAGTCCTATCCCACGTTTTATCTATAGTCGTGGCGATCGGCTTCATACCAGCAAAATCGTCCTACAGGCTCCTTCCTGCTGCTTTGCTGATTCCTAACCGACAGCGAAGTAGCAACGGCGATAGGAACGAAGCCGAAACCCGCGATCAGCGTACCTTGTCTACAGCGTGCGAATAAAGTCGAGCAACTGGTGCGCCATGTGCAATTTGCTGCACGGGTCAACCACTTGCTTCCGTCCCTGTGCATCTAGAAGGACAGCCTGGTTAGAATCGCTGCCAAAACCACTGTTCGGCTGATCAATGGGGTTCGCCGCGATCGCATCCAGTTTTTTTTGTTTCAGCTTCTCTAAGGCTGGGGTGACAATATCGCCCGTCTGCGCAGCGAAGCCAATGAGCTTCTGATGCGGTTGTTTGACGGTCGCAAGAGCGGCCACAATATCGGGCACAGGCTCTAATGCAAGCGACTCAGGCAGCGATCGCTTGGGTAGCTTCTCTGGACTGTAGTGAGCGGGTTTTACATCGGCGACAGCAGCGGCCATAATCGTCCAGTCTGCTTCGGGAAAATGGTGAAACAACGCTTGCTGCATTTCTTCGGCATTGATGACGGACAGCGCCTGCACGCCTGGTAAGGGCGCGATCGAGTCGCCTAGCGTGTGAACGAGCGTTACCGTTGCGCCTCGGTGCACTGCTGCTTGCGCTAGCGCGATGCCCATTTTGCCCGTCGAGGGATTGCCCAAAAAGCGAACGGGATCGAGAAATTCGCGGGTGCCGCCAGCGCTAATTAAAACGTGCTTACCCGCCAGATCTCGCTGACCATTGGTGTACAGTAACGATTCGATATGAGTCAGTATGGCAGCGGGTTCTGCCATGCGCCCAGTGCCCACTCGATCGCACGCCAAAACGCCCGCACCCGGAGCCAGGCTATGTATGCGAGGCTGCGTTTGCAGTGCCTGCCAGTTGTGCTGGACGGGTGGCTGTTCCCACATATCTGTGTTCATCGCCGGAGCTAACAAAATCGGGCATGTGGAAGCCAGTACCGTATTGGTCAGCAAATTATCCGCCATCCCGTAGACTAGCTTTGCCAGGGTATTGGCTGTTAAGGGTGCAAGCACCAACACGTCTGCCCACTCACCTAGCTCAATGTGCAACGGGCGATCGTGCGTTGCCTGCCAAAACGCATCATCTGTATAAGCCGTATGACGACACAGAGTAGAGATGGTTAGGGGCGAGATAAACGCCTCTGCCGCCTTCGTTAGGATGGCGCGAACAGCGACTCCCTGCTTGGCCAGGGTGGAAATGACTTCACAAACTTTGTACGCAGCAATACCACCGCTGATGCCGATAAGAACCCGTTTGCCCTGCATGCCTTTAGGCTTCGTCAAACGCTTCCATATCGAGCAAGTAGAGGTAAGGCTCAACCAGTTCTGGGCGCTGGAAGGCGATCGTTCGGAGCAGATGCCAGTCATTCAGCCCTTCAAAGGCGTTTACGTAATCGTCTTTTTCGAGACGAATTGCAAGCTCTGCAATATCGGTTGTAGTGAACCGGGTTACATCCAACTGTTCAACGCTTAGAGTCGCCATCATTACCACCTCATTTCTAAAATGCTAGAGCCAGCAGTGTGGACTCTCAGCATAAGCCCGTACCACATAGTACATCACTCAATTCGGTTACTGCCACGACTTAGCAGGTTACTTATTATCAGGCAACATCTCTTCAACAAAACTTTGTATTTTTTTCAACACATTCGGTGAAATCTCGTGACCCATCTCAAATTCTTGATACTGCACTTTTGTCCCCAACCCTTCTAGGTTGTGAAGTGCTTGTCGGGCAGCAGCTACGGGAACGACAAGGTCTTGCGTACCATGCACCATCAGAATCGGTGGGATCGACGTTTGAGGCGGAACGATCGGCGCGTGGAGGTAGCCACTCAGCACCATCAAGCCTGCAAGCGGTAAGCTCAAACCCACATCCAGCGTCATCGCGCCGCCTTGAGAGAAGCCTCCCAGAATCGTGCGAGAGAGGGGGACTCCAGTTGATGTTCCTAACGCGTTGAGCAAGTCAGTTAATTGCTGTCGACTGGTAGAAAGGTCTTCACGATCGCGGAATGCAGGCGTACCTTGGAAGTTGAAATTGCTGGGAAAGTCATACCACATCCGGCCAGCCGCTGCATAAGGATGGGGAAAGGGAGCATCGGGAAAAACCAACTGAAACCCAGGGAGATTGATGAACGATGATAGCGATAAGACATCCTGGGCACTGGCACCCCAGCCATGCAGCATCACAAGCAATCCTCGAGGTGTTTGTCCGCTAGCAGTTGGAACAGTAATAGCGTTTAAAGTCACAGTCAGTTCCTAAACGAATCGATCAAAATCGTCTCATTTCAATCCAACAATTCATAGATCCCAATCGCAATCAGCAGCAAGGTGATACTTTAGGAGGCAATGTTCCCAATCATTTGCGGACATCGGCACCCGCGATCGCCGCGCAACTAACTATAGAATCGGCGCAACAGCCAAGCGATGGGGGCTTCCCAATCGCTTCAAACACCAGCCAGGGCAATCATATTCGTACCGACCCCGTTAGCCCCATCGGTGAGACTGCTTGCCAGCAATGCAATGACCAAATTCGACCAGCCAGAAATCTATCGTTTCGCAATCCCGTAAACGGTTGTACTGTTCATCGTATGACGCTGAGGAACAGGCTTCTCCATAACTGATGTTGTCAAAAATGTCATAGCTCTGCTGCATGCGCTTCACAAAAATGTGGGAAAGGTCAGAGTAATCTCGTGTAAGACATTGATGAGGTGTGGCGTGAGCAGTAGAGATAAAGGGTATGAGCCCACCGGTCGCCGTGATTTCAAGCAACCACAAAAACGACGTAGACGCAGATTGATTCGACAGTTGCTTTTTTTGGGGCTGTTGGGGTTGCTTTCGGGTACGTCGGGGGCTGCTCTGGCACTCCTGGCTTCGACTCCCTTAAAACATCGACATGCTCATGCTTTACCCAATCGCTCTGATCGCTTGAGTACCCTGCTGCCCGCCACATTAGGGCGACCCATCAACATTTTGGTGCTAGGCATTGATAATTCTGGTCATCCTCATGCTGGAGCGACGCTGCCACCCGAAGCCCTGGCAGGCAATAGTGACACCATGCTGCTAGTCCGGCTGATCCCAGAAACGCAGCAGGTCAATATCCTTTCGATTCCAAGAGATACCCTGGTGGAAACACCTGCGGGCATTGACAAAATTAATGATGCGAATATGCAGGGTGGCGTGACGCAAGCGGCTCAGACGGTCAGCCATTTGTTGAACGGGATGCCGATCGATCGCTACATCCGGCTCGACACAGAAGGCTTTATTCACCTCGTCGATGCGTTGGGCGGCGTTGAAATTAACGTCCCGAAACCGATGGACTATACCGACCATACACAGCACTTAGCCATTCGTCTGGCCGCGGGTGTACAAACATTGAACGGTCAGCATCTACAGGAGTATGTCCGCTTTCGCCATGATGAATGGGGCGATATCGGTCGAGTGCAGCGCCAGCAAGAGGTACTGAAAGCGATCGTCCATACCTTGATGCAGCCCGCAACATTGGGGAAATTACCGCAACTGCTCCAGGTCGTTCGGTCCAATGTAGACACTGATCTGTCAGTGAGTGAACTGCTGGCGATCGCGCAACTGACGCACGGGATCGATGCCCACCGTCTGAACCTGGTGATGCTACCCGGTCGCTTTAGCCGCAAACAGGAATATCCGCTCAGTTACTGGATTGAAGACCCGCACGCCACGACGGCAATCCTTTCCCGCTACTTTGGCGGTGCAACTGTCGCAACCTCTGAAACGGCAACCGACTCGCTTCGACCTGACCAAATTCAAATTGCCGTCGCCAATGCTACCGATCGCCCCGAACTTGCAACTAGAGTCGTTGCGTTGCTGAAAGCACGGGGTTTCAGCAACGTTTACCTGACTGAGCATGAAATTGATACCAATCCTGAAACGATGGTGTCAACGCAGATCATTGCCCAGCAAGGAAACCCGGCAACAGCATCATTGGTACAGCAGGCGATCGGGTTGGGCCAAGTACAGGTTGCTTCTACAGGTGATCTTGCCTCAGATGTCACCATTGTGATCGAGCCGGATGTTGCCAACAAACTGAGTCAGCCGTAGGGTTGCCGTTGCAGTATGGGCTATGCTTTCCAAAGGCATCTGACCTCGGTAAGATAAAAAGCCGCATGTGAAGCAAGGGGAGCAACGGAAATGGCACGGTTGGCACTGCTGAGCGTCTCAAACAAAACGGGATTGATTGATCTGGCGCGCAGTCTGGTAGAAGAATTTGGTTTTGACCTTATCAGCAGTGGTGGAACGGCTCAGGCATTAAAAGAAGCGGGGCTACCTGTTACCAAGGTTTCGGACTACACCGGGTCGCCCGAAATTTTGGGAGGGCGGGTGAAGACGCTACATCCTCGCATTCACGGCGGTATTTTGGCACGAAAAGATTTGGCTGAGGATATCGCTGATTTAGAGGCACAGCACATACGTCCAATCGATCTGGTGGTCGTGAACCTCTATCCGTTTGAGCAGACCATTGCAAAGCCGAACGTAACGTTTGCGGACGCGATCGAGCAAATCGACATTGGTGGTCCTGCTATGATTCGGGCATCCGCAAAAAACCACGCCCACGTTACGATTTTGTGCAACCCCAGCCAATACGATGGCTATCTGCACGAGTTACGGCAGACCAATGGCGAAGTTTCCTCTGCGTTTCGGCAAGCGGCAGCACTGCAGGCGTTTCAGCATACAGGGGCGTATGATCGGGCGATCGCGGCGTATCTAGAAAGTCAGGAGGCAGAAGGCAGAGGGCAGGAGGCAGAAGGTTCATTACCTGAGACGTATGAGTTGTCGGGAGCGCAACTTCAGGCACTGCGGTATGGTGAGAATCCACATCAGCCAGCGGCGTGGTATCAAACTGGGGCAACCGCGACAGGATGGACAGCCGCGACCAAACTTCAGGGTAAAGAGCTGAGTTACAACAACCTGGTGGATCTGGAGGGTGCGCGGCGGATTATAGCCGAGTTTGCTGATCCCCAGAACGATCCGGCAGCGGCGATCGTGAAACATACCAATCCTTGCGGCGCAGCTTTAGGGAAAACATTGGCAGAAGCTTACCAGAAAGCCTTTGATGCCGACTCAACTTCAGCATTTGGCGGCATTGTGGCGTTGAACCGCTCCCTTGATGCCGATACCGCAACTGCCATGACCCAAACTTTTTTGGAGTGCGTGGTCGCTCCAGGCGTTGAACCGGAAGCCGAAGCGATTCTCAGCGCCAAGAAAAATCTGAGAGTACTAGTGTTACCGGATTTGAGCAGTGGCCCGAAGGCAACCGTGCGGTCGATCGCGGGTGGTTTTCTTGCGCAAACAGCAGATGATCTCCCAGTTGATCCCAACCAGTGGAAGATTGTCACGGAGAATCAGCCAACAGACGCGCAGCTAGAAGAACTGTTGTTTGCCTGGAAGCTTTGCAAGCATGTGAAATCGAATGCCATTGTGGTGACGCGCGATCGCACTACGCTCGGCGTCGGTGCCGGACAGATGAACCGCGTTGGCTCTGTCAAAATTGCCCTGGAGCAAGCAGGCGAAAAAGCGCAGGGAGCCATTCTTGCCAGTGATGGCTTCTTTCCCTTTGATGATTCGGTACGCACAGCAGCAGCAGCAGGCATTGGGGCGATCGTGCAACCCGGTGGCAGCCTCCGCGACCAGGACTCTATCAATGCCGCTAATGAACTGGGACTTGTGATGGTGCTGACGGGCGTGAGGCACTTTCTACACTAAGACTACAAGCCAAAGGTGTGAAGGTTTAGGACTTTATTTTATTAAAAGGTTAGCTGCTGAGATACAGCTAAAGCCGTGTGTTGCTATGTAACTCTCAAGGTGAGGATCGGCGCTTCAATATGGGAATACTTGTGATGTAGTTTCAGTGCTGTAGGTAATTGAACCAGGGCAGACAGTCGTTTGGTTCTCTTTACTGAAGGATCAACATAATATGGCTCAGGTTGTAGATATCCGCAGGCTTTCGAGAGCATGTATTCAAGAATTGTCGAAGACACTGATCACGGAGCGTAAAAATAGAGTTGCGCCAGAATTTATACTTGACGATTTTCAGCAGAAAATAATTGAGTCGCAAGCTAAATTCATTCGCGTTATTGCTCCTGCTGGATCTGGTAAAACACGAACTTTGCTTGCGAAAGCTGCTGAAGTTCTTGACTATAACTCAAATGCCCGTATCTTATGTCTATCTTTCACGAATGCTGCTGCCAAAGAATTTCAGGATCGGGCACGAAGCCTTCATGCCTCACTTTCCAGTCGCCTCCAAGTGTCAACCTTGAATGCTTTCGGCTACGACGTATTGAAGCTGGCTAATAGAACACTACAAATAGTGTCACCCAATAGTCGAAGTATTGGTGGAGCATATAAAGTTTTTAAGGAGCTGATGCTAGAGAGTGAAATTTGGGGCAGAAAAGCTCAACCTCAGTTTTACGCTTCCATCTTAGAGCTAACTGACATGACAAAAAGCCTGGGATTTGACCATTATTCTGATCAAACCGAAACACAGGAACATTATGAGCTAGTAGATGCGCTCAATATGACTCCATTACTCCAAAATCTACTAGCGGGAATTAAAATAGAGGGTAATACAAAGAGCGCCTTGCTTGAAAAATGGTTTCCCTTCTGGAAAAAAGCAAGTGAGACTCTTTGGAAATCAAATTTAATTACACTTGAAGATCAGAAATATTGGGCGCTAAATCAGCTTGCCAATCAAAGCTCAATGCAAAACTGGCTACAAAACAAAAAAATAACACATATTTTTGTTGATGAGTTTCAAGATATAAATATTCTTGATTTGTTTCTGATTTCGCAGATTTCTTATATTGCAAATACTTCATTAATTATTGTTGGTGATGATGATCAATGTATTTATGAATGGCGTGGTTGTACTTCTGCTTTTATACAAAGACCTAATGATTTCTTTAATGTAATTCTTAACAATAGAGAATTTGAAACAGTCTTGTTAGAGCGTAACTACCGATGCCCTCGAAATATTGTTGCTCACTCCAAGAAACTCATTGATTTCAATAATGATAGAGTTCCTAAAAATATGACTCCTGTGCGTAAGGATGATGCAAATATTCGCATTACTTCCTTGCCGGCTGCTTACTTAACAATGAATGTTGTTGATGAATTAGTTTCCGACCTTGTGGAACGGCACCCAAACCACACTGTTGCAATTGTTGGTCGTAAAAAATGCCAGCTAATTCCAATTCAAATCCTCCTAACACGAAGAGGCACAAGATTTTCAATTGACACGGATCTAAACGTGTTTGGAGGGAAAGCCTTTCAAGACTTTCGTCGTTTTCTAGAGCTACCCGAAATTTACACTCAAGTTAGACCAATTTCAAGAAATATTGAGGATCTCTTAGCTCTACTTAATCGGGTTCCAAAGACTCCTGTGAGTAAGCAAGAAAAAGAACAGATTGAGACCTGGCTGTTTCAACAGAAGCCTAAAACACTACATCATGCCGTGAGTTTATTTGGTCTGTACCCAGGGCAATTTAGAAGGGGATGCGTTGAGACAAATGGCGTTGCTTCTAATTTACACTTTTTCTTAGAGCGAAGTTCAGTTGTTGCAAGCTTGTACGCTGCAAGCGATGTATTTAAGGGATTTCAGAAAGATTTTGTGAAATCTAAAGAAGACATATTTTACTCTGATCCGCCCTTCAGTCATCTTGCTGATTTAGCTGTTAACTATGAAGGCAATTTCCAGTCATTTTTACAAGATATTGATCGGGCTATTGAACGTGCTGCTACAGTCGATCCACGTGGAGCAAAAGTTGAACTAATGACTGCTCTCCGTACTAAAGGAAGAGAGTTTGATACGGTTATTGTTCTAGATGTCAACGATGGCATTTGGCCCAATAAGAAATCTCAGGAAGCGGGACGTATCGAAGAAGAGAGAAGGCTATTTTACGTCACTGCAACACGTACAAAAAATAATTTACTTCTTTTTGAGAGTGGGCGAGTTCAAGGACAAAAGCTTTCACCATCACCATTTATCCAAGAAATGGATTTACCGCCTAGTGCTTGGCTATCTCATCCACAGCTTGATCAAATCTCACGTGAGTTATTTAAACAACTCAAGGTGTAACTTTTACTTATTCCCTCCACTTTCACTCTATGCTAATTTTTATAAAGTATCTTGATCTTATAGCCCTATGAGTTTTGCTATTCCCGAATCGGTCAAAGTTTGGAGTCAGTTTTTCCATCCTGCTCTCATGTGGGTTCTTTTTGCGCTGACCGTCTACGCTTTGTACCTTGGCATCAAAGTACGTCGCGTGCGCTATGCCGAGGGTGAAGAGAGAAAAGAACTCATCAAAGGCAAATTTAACGTCAAGCATTACCAGATTGGATCATTGGTACTGGCGTTAATGGTGGTAGGGTCGATCGGCGGGATGGCAGTCACCTATGTCAACAACGGGAAACTGTTTGTAGGCGCTCATTTGCTGGCGGGTTTAGGCATGACCGGGATGATTGCAGTCTCGGCTGCGCTCTCACCTTTTATGCAGAAGGGTGCCGATTGGGCACGTTACACCCATATTGTTTTGAATGTAGCCATTCTGGGTTTGTTCGGTTGGCAGGCGCTGACGGGCGTTGAAATTGTGCAGCGCATTATCAGCAAACTGTAGGCTCAATGAACAATAGCTCTCTGCCAGAAGCCGTGCCTGACTATACGATCGCGATCGCCACGTTGAAGCAAGCCGATCCTATTTTGGCAGCGCTCATTGAACAGGTAGGCGCTTGCACGTTGAATCTGGGACGGCAGAAGGGAGATTTGCTGTATTGCCTGTGCGAATCGATTCTCTATCAGCAGCTATCTGGTAAGGCAGCGGCGGCGATTCATCGTCGCTTTTTGGCGCTGTATCCCGATCAAGAGTCTCCATCGGCGGCTGATCTACTCAATACGCCTGATGAAGATCTTCGAGGTGCCGGGATTTCGCGTCCCAAGATTGTGTATTTGAAGGATCTGGCGCAGAAAACGCTGGATGGCTTGCCCAGCATGGCTGAACTGGAAACAATGGACGATGAGGCGATCGTACAAACGCTCCTTCCGATCAAAGGCGTGGGACGCTGGACGGTGCAAATGCTGCTCATCTTTCGGCTCCATCGCTGGGATGTGCTGCCTGTGGATGATCTCGGTATTCGCTCTGGTATCCGTCGTACCTATGGTTTGGCAGAGCTACCGGACAAGAAAACCGTGGAGCGCATTGGTAAACCCTGGCAGCCCTATCGCACGATCGCCTCCTGGTATCTCTGGCGTAGCCTGGATATTACGACCCCTGCAAGCGCCACCAAACCCTGAAGCCTTCTACTTACAGGCTACTGTGTTGGCTTGCTTTGCAGGTAGACAAAATGCGTCGATCAGTAGCACTGAGTTGTTTGATGGGGTAGTAGCCTTCTAATCCCACTGGGGCGATTTCTGGCTGGGCTGAGGAAGCGGATGTTCCATTACTCTGAAGCGCAACGGTGTAGGGGTAGCTTGCTTGCTCGTAGCTGTTGACCACTGTTAAGGCTAACTGTTGTGTTTGAAACGCACCATGCACACAATCAAACGATGAGCGAGGCATGTAGAACGCTCCGGTCACATTGCCTTTATTGACTTCAAAGACCAGGTACGTGGCACCAATTTGCCCTGCTTTAGGAGCCTGACCGTATAGGTAGTTGCCATCTGGCAGCGCACCGATCACACTTTTACCGGAGCTTTGGCTGGTGCTGACTGGCTGAGGGTCAGGTACTTCGCTACCATGAGCTGGTGCATGCGATAACCCTTGCATTGCCAGACTCAGTGCGCCAGTGAGTGCAATACCTGTGAGCCATTTCTCAACCTGACGCGAGATGGACGCGATCGAAGCTGGTGTAGATGAAGCTGATGTGAGTTGAACTGACATAGTATTTCGGGGGCTTGCAATATAAGTAATATCGAGCCTTTCAGAGATTGAACAGGTGATAGTAAACGCTCTGGTCTGGTGATCTTTACCGGGCGATCGCGTGATTGAAACCACGTTGTTTTGTGACTCAAATTACAAAAGGATGAGAAACTCACGTTGAAAGCTTGGTACTCCAGTGGGCAGAGGGCAGAGGGCAGAGGGCAGAGGGCAGAAGGCAGAAGGCAGAGGGAGGCGGGGGAAGCGAGGGGAGTGGGGAAGCAGGAAGTAGAAGGCAGAGGGCAGAGGGCAGAAGGTAAAACGTCACTTAGCAGAGCGGCGATCGCAACAGTGTGTCTTAACTGAATCTGCATACGGCAGTACCATCTGTAAGCAGCAAAAAGCGAGGCAAATCACTGACTTGCCTCGCTGAAGAATCTGATTCAGCAGCCGATGTTTAACTCAAGGTTGCTCTAACACCAGTGCGATCGCTTAGTTATGGCTGGCTGCTTCCAGAGTTTGCTTGGGTTGCTCTGTTCCGCCCAGGTTGATTTTGACAGCTTTGTTGCGAACTTCTTCAACCTTCGGCAGCGTCAGGCTCAAAACGCCATCTTTGTACTCTGCTTCAACGCGCTCATTCTGCACCGCGACGGGTAGAGGAATGACTCGCTGAAACTTACCGTAGCGAAATTCCGAGCGGAAGAAGCCATCTTTTTCAGTCTTTTCCTCATGCCGATGCTCGCCAGCCAGCGAAACCGCTTCTTTGGTAACTTGAATGTCCAAATCTTTGGCATCCATCCCCGGAAGCTGTGCCCGCAGTACGATCGCATCACCATTATCTTTCAGCTCAACCGCTGGAGTCCAAGACGACTCGCTGTTTGTAGTTTGGGTCAGTTCATCAAACACGCTGTCCATTTGACGACGGATCGATTCGATTTCACGCCAGGGGTGCCAGTAACGAACTAACATATGCCTTTCTCCTTTTGGATCAAGAACGTTTGTTTGAACACTTTCATAGTGCCGCGATCGCGCCCAAAACGCAGTCAGGCAAACCGTACCAGGCAGGTTCAGCTTTCCCAACAAAGCTGTAGGGGATAGGGGATGGAGGGTGGAAAAGTTTTGAGTTTTGAGTTTTGAGTTTTGAGTTTTGAGTATCGCCAGGCTTACTCTGCTGCTTCCGCTTTCCCACTCCCTACTCCCCACTCCCCACTCCCCACTCCCTTCTGCCTTCTGCCTTCTGCCCTCTACCCTCTGCCCTCTGCCCTCTGCCTTCTCCGCACCGCTATTCCACAACCGTATGCGGCTGAGCTTTAAGCTGCGAGTGAATCAACGGACTTTTAGGAGCCAGGAAAAACCCAATCAGGCTGGCAAAGAGGATGGGTGTAAACGGACTGACTTCTGCTAATTTGGCTAACAACAGCGTGGTGCTGATGGGTGTCCGTGTAACTGAAGCATTTAGCGCTGCCATTGTGCAGATCATGGCTAGAGCAGGATGAGCGCCAGGAATGATAAGCGCGATCGCCTTGCCCACACAGGCACCTGTAAAAAAGAGTGGAATAATGAAGCCACCGCGCCATCCACCTGTCACGGTCAGGCTGATTGTGGTCATTTTGGCGGCTGCTAATGCCAGTAAGGCCCAGGCGGTTGTGTCGGCGTTAATGATCTGGTTCAATTCTTCGTGTCCAAAGTAGCGCGTTAGGGGAAAGAGCCAGGCCATCACACCTAGCCCCAAGCCTGCAAGCGTTGTCTGGACGTATATAGGGCCAGGAATGCGGCTGAAGAGGCGATCGCTCAGCCGAAACAGAGCGATAAACAGCCATCCCAATGCCGCACCGATTGCGCCATAGAATAGAGCCAGCGCAAAGTCATCGATATTACTAATGTGGTACTGGGGAAAGTCCCAGGTTGGCGCAATCCCTAAATGCGTGATGAGAGCGAACACAAGGTAACTGGCGCAACTCGCAACGATCGCAGGCATCAATGCTTCGTAGTATTCGAGAATGTGCTGATGATGCAGAATTTCTAACGCAAAAATGGCTCCCCCTAAGGGCGCACCAAAGAGAGCCGTGAACCCTGCTGCCATGCCCGCTAAACTGAGCGATCGCAAATCTTCGCCCTGAAGCTTGAGGCGATCGGCTGCCCAGGTACCAAAAGAACCTGTGACCTGCACAAGGGGTGCTTCCGGCCCTGCACTGCCACCTGCGGCGATGCTTGTTAGTGAACTGAGCAGCATGGATAGATTTTTGCTGGCATCCAACCGTCCACCTTGAAAATGGATGTTATCCACAATCAGCGCGATTTCTCCAGGGTTACCCAGAAAGTGAATGATCAGGCCAATCAGCAATCCTGCCAGTGGCATCACCAACAGTAGGCTGGTTCCTGTAAACTGCCGTAAATCGTGCGTTAGCCACTCTAAAACGTTCCAATACACACCCGCAAATAGGCCACACACGACGCCAACTGCAAGCCAGCGCAACACCCAACGCGAAAGCGTCAGAGGGTTTCGTCCCATGAAATGGTTGAGCTTAGGAAAACTAAAGGGTAAACGCTGAGATGGAGGAGGAGAAGGCTTTTCAGGAGACATCACTATACGTGACCGCAACAAGCCTAGTGATTGTAAACCGGAGTGCAACCACCTGTCATGACACAGACGGTAGAAATGGTATTACCTACTCTCCATATCTTCTGTGCCCTACAATCAAAGCATCATCAGCGCTCCCATCCCTATGCTGCCAATTATTTACTCAGATGACTTTTTGCTGCACGAAACAGGCTCCTTTCATCCTGAAAAGCCAGCGCGGCTAACGGCAATCAAAACAGCTTTGCAAGCTGCGCCCTGGGCAAAACAGCTCGATTGGCGATCGCCCACACCGACAGAGCAACGTCCCGTCATGGAAGCACTGGCGCAGGTGCACTCCCAGCGGTATATCGAAGGCGTGCGGCGTTTGGCAGAACGGGGCGGCGGTTACCTGGATGCAGATACGCCGATCTCACCACGAACGTATGATGTCGCGCTATTGGCAGTCAGCGCCTGGTTAGACGGGGTCGATCGTGTATTGGCATCTGGCAATCCAGCGTTTGTCTTGGCTCGACCACCGGGGCATCATGCCTTAGGCGAAGTGGGCATGGGCTTTTGCATTTTCTCCAATGCTGCGATCGCGGCTCATTACGCGCTCAAACAACCAGGCATCGATCGTGTTGCCATTCTGGATTGGGATGTTCATCACGGCAATGGGACACAGACGATCGTCGAAAAGCATCCCAAAATTGCTTACTGCTCTTTGCATGAGTCGCCGCAATATCCTGGCACTGGCGCGACGAGTGAGCAAGGGTTTTACAATAACGTGCTAAATGTGCCGATGTCGGCAGGTAGCACGCTGGCAGACTATGAGCCTGCTTTTGCCCAACAGGTCATGCCATTTTTGACACGCTTTCAACCAGATTTACTGATTATTAGTGCTGGGTACGACGCAAACTATGCCGATCCCCTTGCCGGTATTTCACTCAAGCCAGAAGATTTTGGGGTGTTTACACGCTACTGTTTGACTCTCACTCGCCGCCTGCTCTTTGGGCTAGAAGGTGGTTACGATCTGGATGCGATCGGTCGATCGGTTGTAGCGACAATTGAGCAATGCCTGTCATGATTCCTGATGAAGACGATCGCTTGCTGTAATGCCGTATCTTCCTCAGAAGATAGACCAAGTTGGACTATATGTGATATTTTTAACGTCCTGGTAGCCTCCTCACACAGATGCCGCGATCGCATCTTCACTTAGTCTCAAATTTCTTATTGGTAGGAGCGACCGCCTCAGCAAGAATTGCAACAGTCATTGTACCGATGCTTGCTTGATACTCGGCTCCGCCACGCTTAAGCACAAATGCACCGTGTTAAAAATTTGCTAAAACGGCTGGTAGTGCCTGCATTGTGATGAATGAGCTGGATACACGGGAATGGCTGCTGACAAATGGGTTGGGTAGTTTCGCAAGCGGGACTGTTTGTGATGCGCGCACACGAACGTATCACGGCTGGCTGGTAGCAGCACTTGATCCACCCCGACAGCGAACCTTATTGTTCTCTCACCTGGAAGCAAGTCTGGAAGTTGGCGGACTTATTTTTGCCTTGGGAACGAACTTCTGGATGGCTAACAAGGTTGATCCTTTGGGGTATCGGTTGTTGCGTGAGTTTAGTGCTGATCCAGTGCCAACGTGGGTTTGGGGTTTGGGGGAACAATGGCAGCTAAGCCGCCAACTGATGATGCCTTACGGGTTAACGCAGGAGGGTCAGGCATCAGAACCTGTAGCGTTTGGTCAACCCGTTCATCGAGTTCTGGTGCAGTACCGTTATATGGGCAGCAAACCAGCAATCCTGCGCTTGCGTCCGATCATTGGCGATCGAGACTTTCATCACCATCAGCAAGAATCGTCCACACTCACGTTTTCGCAGCTAGTTGGCTCTAACCAGGTCTTCCTACAGGCTCTACAGGCAGGCAAGACAGGCACCCCGTGGGAGCTATCCTGGAGCCACGGTCACTATCAGCCTGAAGACACCTGGTATTGGAACTATTACTATCCCGAGGAAGCCAGTCGCGGCTTAGATTACCTGGAGGATCTCTTTAGCCCTGGGTATTTAACGGTCTGGTTGCAGCCAGATGAAACGGTAACGCTGGAAGCAAGGGTTGGCTTGCCTGGATCGGACATTCCAGAGTTGCTGCCAACGACGATGGAGCAGACTATTCAAGCTGAGCAGCAACGGTTAAAACGAGAGTTTTCACATTTACCAACTGCTCCGAAGAACCAGTCAATATGGGAGTTATTGCTACGGGCGAGTGATCAGTTCATTGTCTATCAATTGGCGCAAACATCACCTGCAACCATTGCTGGCTATCACTGGTTTAGCGATCGCAGCCGCGAGACGTTACTCTGCTTACCAGGCTTTGCGCTTACTACCAAACGGTTTTTGCTAGCGCGCAGAATCCTCGATCGGTTAGGGCGATCGACCTGCCAGGGTTTGATCCCCAACTTTTTACCAGATAACCGTGGGGCTGCGGTCTACCGCAACATTGATTGTGCTCTATGGTGGATTGAAACTCTGGGTCTGTATCTGGAAACCACTCAGGACTGGGAGTTTCTGGTTGATCAGTACGACGTGGTGAAACAAATCTACAAAGCCTTTACGGCTGGCACGTTACACAACATTCGAGTTGATGCCTCGGATGGTCTGATTACCTGGGATGATGCCACAACTCCGCTGACCTGGATGGATACCCTTGTCGCGGGGGAAGCTGTTACCCCCCGTCATGGAAAGCCCATTGAAATCAACGCGCTTTGGTACTCAGCACTCTGTTGGGCAAGCCAATGGGCAACGCTGCTGGCAGACCGTCCTGATGCTGAAAATACCGATCGCCTGTTAAATCAAGCTCGTCGCTATGCGCAGCAGGCAGAGCAGGTGAAAGGATCCTTGCAAAAGTTTTGGCACGCCCAGCAAAACTATCTTTACGATCGCATTGAACCCGACGATCGTCTGGATGCGACGATTCGCCCAAATGCTGTTTTAGCCCTCTCCCTGCATCACAGCGCTTTTACGGTAGACCAATCGCGCCAGATACTTTATACAGCACGCGATCGCTTGCTCACGTCTTATGGGCTTCGGAGTCTTGATCCTGCCGATCCTGCTTATCAGGGCACCTGTAGCGGCAGTCCTCGCCAGCGCGATTTGGCCTACCATCAGGGCACAGTTTGGAGTTGGCTCCTTGGCCCTTATATCCGTGCCTGGAGCCGCTTTTGCTCAGGTGAGCTGTTGCCGCTAACTTTGCAGCCGCTGTTAACTCACTTTCAAAAGGAAGGCTGTTTCAACGCGATCGCCGAAATTTTTGATGGCGATGCACCCCATATACCCCGTGGCGCGATCGCCAGTGCCACACCGATCGCCGAACTACTCCGCTATTGGAAGGAATTGGAATGGGAAGAGGAATGAAGCCAGAGAGGTTTGAGTTTTGAGTTGAACCAGTTGTTAGTTGTTAGTTGTTGGTTGTTAGTTGTTAGTGCCTGAGCCGTTCCTACCTTCTTCTAAAAACTAAAAACTAAAAACCAACAACTTCTTGCCTTCTGCCCTCTGCCTCCTACCTCCCCTCAAGGCAGAAAGAACTGTAATAAGGTCGCCAGGGCGCTAAGTAGGTGAATGCCAAAACCATTGCCAGATTTTGGCTGTTCTGGAGGCGTTTCTAACGTTTTAATGGACTGCTGAATACTGAGAGCGGTCTTTGTATCGCCCTGTGCGGTGAAAAGTTTGTCTGCTTGCTTCAAGTCAGCGATCGCCCCCCCACGATCGCTAACTTGAAGGCGTGCTAAGCCGCGTCCCAAATATGCTGGGGCAAAATCCGACTTACGCACAAGCACCTGGGTAAAATTCTCAACGGCAGAAGCATAATTTTTCTGCTCAGCATCTGCCATTGCCCATTGGTAAAATTCCTCTGGCTTACCAACTGAACTGGGTAGCCCGATCGTGCCCTGCAGCATCACTCGCTCTACGGTTGCGCCTTGCAGTGTAGCATTCGTCAAGTAAGCGTATCGCAGGTCGGTGGCCGTGAGATTGGCTCCATCCATGTGTGCCCCAGTCAAATTCGCACCTGACAGACTTGCACCTATCAGTACAGCCCCGCGTAAATCGGCTCCTTCCAGGTTTGCCCGACTAAGATTCGCTTGCGTAAGATTCGCCCCACGCAAATCTGCACCCCGTAGATCGGCATACACCAAGCCAGCATTGCTCAACTCACAGTTCGCACATTGCCGGGTTGCCAGCAGTTGTTGCGTCTGTGCTGGGTTATCTGCTCGTGCGGGTAGTGGTAGGCTCAACGCCGCTAGCACTGCGAATTCTACAAGTACGGCTGAACGCATTTGCAAACCTTGATGAAATCCCATAATGACGACCAAAAAGAACGGGAAGCCTCATCATTTAACTCTAAGTCCGCGCTACAGGCACAACTAATTCAAAACTTCAAGTGAACTCCGTACTATCTCAGGCAAAACGTGTGCCCAAAAACAGCTTAAACACGATACTGATTTTTCACCGCCTTAGTCGTAAACTAGCTCAACACAGGCATCATGCTAGTCCTGCCAAGCGTTGAGCAACATCACAATTAAGGAGCATTCATGGGCAAATCCACCATACGCGGCATGTTAGACGTTGAAACACTGAAACAAATGGTTGCCGATGACCACATCGAAACGGTCATTACCGTAATGCCAGACATTTACGGGCGTTTAATGGGCAAGCGGATTACCGGCGAGTACTTCGTCAACGATGTGCTGGAGGAGAATGTGCATGCGTGTGACTACCTGCTTGCTTGTGATATGGAAATGGATCCTGTACCGGGCTATCAATTCACCAGTTGGGCCAGCGGTTACGGCGACTTTCGGCTAGTGCCTGATCTCAGCACCCTACGGATTGCTTCCTGGCTGGAGAAAACGGCGATCGTACTCTGTGATGTACTGAACGAAGAGGAAGATATTCCCGTCGCCATTGCCCCTCGCAACATGCTGCGCAACCAATTAAAAGCCGCAAAAGCTTTGGGATATACGCTGATGGGCGCATCAGAGCTTGAGCTGTACCTCTTTGCCGATACTTATGAAGAGGCGCGTAAGAAGCACTACCACGATTTGCAGCCGATCGGCTCTTACATTGAGGATTACCACATCTTTCAAGGCACGAAGGAAGAGTTTGTCATTGGTGCCATCCGCAAACATCTCGATCGCTCTGGAATTCCAGTTGAAACCTCTAAAGGTGAGTGGGGTCCAGGGCAGCAGGAGATTGGCCTGCGCTACACCAACTTTCTTGAAATGTGCGATCGGCACGTTCTCTATAAACACGCTGCCAGAGAAATCGCCTGGCAAAACAACGCGGCCGTTACTTTCATGGCAAAGTGGGACGAACGCTATGCAGGTTCCAGCATGCACATCCACGCCAGTCTCTGGGATGAAGCTGGCAAACCCCTCTTCCCTGGCGATGAACCCTTTGGCCCTGTCCACAGTTCACCCTTATTCCGCTGGTTTTTGGGTGGTTGGATGGCGCACATTCGAGAAGTTTTTGCCTTTTATGCCCCCTACCCCGCTTCCTATAAACGCTATGTTGCAGGGTCATTTGCGCCAACCGGGATCGCCTGGTCGTATGACAACCGTACGGCAGGCTTCCGTGTGCTGGGTCACGGTTCCTCCTTGCGGTTAGAGTGCCGCGCGCCTGGTGCCGATGCCAATCCCTATTTGGCGTTTGCTGTGACGTTAGCCGCTGGCTTAGACGGCATTAAAAATAAAATTGAACCGCCTGCGATGTTTGAGGGCGATGTCTACGCAGCGCGGGATTTACCCCAGGTGCCTTTCAGTTTAAATGAGTCCATTCACGAATTGGAAAAGAGTACCTGGGCACGCAGTGTACTTGGCTCGGATGTGGTCGAGCATTATTTACACTTTTTCCGTACAGAGCAGCGCAAGTTTGATGAAGTGGTGACAAGCTGGGAACGAGCACGGTATTTTGAGCGTGCGTAGCAGCGTTAAAGAAACAAGGCTTGTCGATGGGCTAACACCTGGGCTGGTTCAATCTGGGTGACGGCTTCATCTAACGGCAGCATCCGCACGCAGCGTTTGAATACATTTGCCTGATAAACACGGCGGTTGGTCATATCTACACCCGTCAGCCAACCGCTGCGAGGGTGATAAGCACCTGTATCAATATCTAACCACCCATGACCTCGTGCCAGTTCACCCGGTGCAACGTTCGGCAGCGTAAACGTAATGGTGTGACCTGTAATGATGAGTTTGTCTGGAAAATAGGGTTTAGTGCTGCTGTGAAACTCATCCCGAATCCAGCAAAACTCTTGAGTTGTTTGCGCCTGAATGGGCAGATTAGGATGAACGCCCGCATGGACTAGCCATAAATCGCCTAAGTCAAGATAGGTCGGTAACGTTTTTAACCACTCGATATGGTCGACTCGAATGCCTGCGTCGCCGTAACTTGCAACGGTTGCTCGACCACCGCTATACAACCAGGCCTGTAGAGCGGGGTGAAAGACTCGACCGTTCGGGAAAGCGTCGAGTAAAAGCTGTTCGTGGTTTCCAAGCAGGCAGTTGTAGCCGTTTTGTTGGACAAAACTGATGACGTTAGCACTCTCTGGCCCACGATCGATCAAGTCTCCTAAAAAGTACAGCTGATCACTCTCACCGGGCGCGATCGCATCCAGCAGTGTCATCAACCCTTCGTAGTGACCGTGTACATCGCCAATGATGATACGACGATGATTAGCTTCACTCATGCGATCGCCTTTTGTATAGTCTTCCATCGGCTCAACAACACTCTGCTCAACAAGGCGTTGCTTACGATAACGAGATGTAAGTTATTCCGTTGAGTCCTTGATCAGGAGGTGATTTGAATCACTAAACTCATTATGCCCTGAATTTTTTTTCCGCCCCATACTAGGTATTAAAGATTACACTTCTGGCCTGGAATTTTATTAAACTTTCACTTCCTTGAATACAGCTTTGATTTGAGCAAATACTGAATCCGGTTTAAGAAAGACTATTTACTGCCGTTTCCCTTTGCCTTGACCACACCCACTACGCGCTACCTGTCTTCCTATGGCTTTGGCTAACCCAACCAATAGCCGTTGTAAAGCAAATGCTTATTGCCCCAGTGCTCTAAGAAACCGTTGCATTTCTTCGATCACATTTCGTTTGGGGGCAGCTTGCGACCCGCCCGCCTCAAGCAAGAGTTGTTCTAGCCTTTCAGTGCTTGGTTTTTGCTGTTCTTCGGCAGCCAGTGAATAGGTCGTATTATCTGTTTCTAACCAAACTTGCCAGGGCGAAGGGTAGCAGCGCAACAAAGCACTCCGATCGAAGGGGCGCAAGTAATAACAAGGTTCAAAGGTATTGAGAAACCGCTCGCGAATTTTACGCGCGGCATAGCCAATGCCAACGGTGCCAATATCCTCTAAGCGAGGGGCAAATAAAACCACTGGGCGATCGCCCGCTGCGGTACATACTTGTTCAACTGGCGAGACTTCTACCGATGAGGGAGCCACAAAAAGAAACAGCTCATCATCAGGACTGACTAGTTCTTCGACTGGGGTTGTTTGCCGCGCGCCTGCTACATCCAGGCTCAGAATTTGAAAGGGTGTTTCGCCCCAATCTCGTCGTGCCAGTGCTGCGGCTCCAGCATCGGTAAAGAACACCTTCAAGCCTGCGCCCATGTTGCTGAAGAGCGGCAGATATTGGTAGGCGACCGGAGTTGGCTTTAGCTCTGGCAACAATAGATCGATTTGCAGACGAGTGTAACCTGCTGCGAGCGCTGCCTGTGTAGCGCTTTGGGCTTGCGCGATCGCCTCGTCTAGCGTTTGGGGAAATTCAACCATAAGTATGAAGGGGGCGAAGAAGTAGAACCTGACAATCAAGCATGTGAGGGCAATGGGAGACTGATTTCCGACTAGTTTGCAAAGCAACCTTCGGTCAGAATACGCCTCTGTTAAGGATTCTGTAGAAATACTCTCGTAGAAACCCAGTATAAAAGCCCAGCGTAGAGTGATCCTAATTCTACTAGCAGTGATTGAGGTAAACCTACCTATTAAAAACGGGGTCAAGCATTGCAACGCTTAACCCCGTCTCAGCATCTCGGTCGTTGCTTGCAGTAACCTCTCGGCATCATCTTTCGGCCGTTGCTTAATCTTTGCAGACGATCGCATTCGGTTCTAAAAACCAGACAGCGTAACTTTGTGCGGCTTTGGTAATGACTGCACCCACCTCTTTGCGTTGCAATCTGGTCGCCAGAGTGAGGGCTTGCTGCTGGGTTGTGACGACTTTGAGTAACCCGTAGTAGTTGCCATCAACGAGTATTGCCGCTAAGCGTTGCTCTGAATCTTCCAGGCTGATATGACAGGCTTTGTATTCGTTACGGGATTCAAGAATCTTACAGACAGGTAGATCAGTGACTGATGCTGGCACTTGGGAGGGTGATCGAGGGCATGAATCAACGTATGCTTCAGGTTCTAAGCGCCAAATCGCGTAGCCTTTGGCTAGCTTGGTGATTACGGCTGCTTTCCCTGCTGATGTGAGTCGCTTGGCAACTTCCAGCGATCGAAGACGGTCTTGAACGACTTTGACAAGGCTGTAGTAGCGGCCATCAACGACAATGGCGGCCACTCGGTAATCTTCCCCAGGTAGACAAATATGGCACGACCGATATTGGTCACGAGATTCTAGTACTTTAGGAGTCAGGTCTAGATGATCTACGGGCAAGGGAGAGTGAGTCGGGGTTAACATGAACTGACCTCAAATAGATGCTCCAGAAGGGTCACTTTTTGAGATGCTGTTTCTAAGCATCTCAAAAAAACTTAACCGGGATGGTTTTATTTTCTCTGCAATCCCTTAGCAACTGAAACCGTGATAACGCGCATTTTTCAGCCTTTTCGCGTAGAACGATTTCGGCTTTGAAGTCAGGCTCATGATCACTGCTTAAACCCATGTCTCATCCTTGCCATATTGTTGTAGCAGGCAACCCTGCCGTCATTTATGCCAGCCGAAACGGTACACCCGATCGGGTGCTGCCGACGCTTAAGCGGTTTCTGGATAAGTTTTGGCAAGAGCGCGATTTATTGGGAGAAGACAGTGATACGCCCGAATGTTTAGTGGCTCAAATTATTGTTCGGTTTGGGTTTGAAATTTGTGAAGATGACTTTTCAAATTTGCGTGTCGGCGTGCGGTATGACCCAAACGTTGAGTATTTTTACTGGATATCGCCGGAGCGTGATGTCAGTGTTTGGGTTCCAGAGGCGGCCTATCGTCAAGACCCGATGCTGGGGTTGAAAGGCTGCCGACGCTGGGAAGGATGATGAAGCATGAGGGGTGGAGTGTGGGGCAGGGGACGTTTGCCTTCGCTTCACAGCGTTGCATGGCGGAACGTATGATAATCGGCTTCTACTTGAATAGCGTAAGTGCGGGCGTATTCTAGCAACGGTTGTTGCCAACCATTGCTTTGGGCAAAGGTCATGAGGTCGTCAGCGATCGCAGAGCCCTGCCGTCCACCGCTCAGTAGCTGTCCCCAAGCTGTAACTTCTGCCATCGTTTCGATGACCTTCCGTAAGCGACGGAGTTTGCCATTCCATTGGCTGAGATTGACTTTGTCATCAAGAGGCTGCAATTCGCGTAAAACATAAGCCTGCCCATCAAGCTCTACCGCATGCAGTAAAGCTGGGGGTGCCCACTGTACGCGCTGTTGAATCCCGACAATGCGATCGGCCTGGGTCGCCCACTGGGGCTGTGGCAGGATCAGGTACGGCTGTAGCGACGAAGTCGAACTCAACTTGAGATCTAGAAGATAGTTATCGTTAGGCGAACCATTGCCTTCGACCAGCAGGATATAGCGTTCCAGCCCTAAACTGCCGGTACCAGCAACGCGATAAGCAACATCCAGTAAGCGAAAGAATTTTGGTTTTTTTTGCTTCGCTGCCCAGGTTTGGAGGCATTTATCAATTTGTTCACGCTGGGTTTTGGTAACGGCAAGCGCTTTTTCGTTGAGTAAGAGTCTTCGCGTCTTTCCAGTTTTTTCGGTGCGCTGGTTCAGAAAATCTTTGCGTTTGCGCTGCCGGAGGCTGTCAAGCAATTCCTTCACTAATCCGGTTGCGGTATCGCGGTTGACCATGCCAACCTGCCCTTTTGCCAGTACCCGCGTATAGGCTGTGAGAAAGTTTTGACAGAGCGCCTGGGCATCGGTGGCATCAATGTTCAAACTCTGTGCCGCTACGAGAATCGAGGTGAGAAACCGGGCTAGATCCCATGTACAGGGTGCAAGAACCGCTTCATCAAAGTCATTGATATCGAAATAAACCAGGCGATCGTTCCCCTTGTAGGTGCCAAAATTTTCGAGATGTAAATCGCCACAAATCCAGACGGGAGGGGTTGCATTGAGTAGCGACTGAGTCGGAAGATCTTCGTAGAACAGATGACAGGTGCCACGCAAAAAAGCAAAGGCATTTTGCCGCATGGTCTGATACTTCAGGGCTACCAGCTCTGGTTTGCGGTTGCGATTAAACTGCTCAATACGCTCAACGACGGTTGCCATGCTTTTGTGAGACGCGATCTAGAGATTTTGCTTGACTAGAATAAAAATTCAATGGGATGTCATCCTAGCACTTGCGCCAACGGTTGAAAAGTTGCTGCTGGGCGTTGGGACTACTGCCTTCCGTTAAGGTCGGTAAGCGAGAGAGCTTGCTTGGATGGTAGCTATAGCCCCCTACCTGAAGCTCGACGACAGCTTTGATGCTCGCGCCTTAAAATAGAACTACTGAGGGATCGTTACAGGTAAGTATGAATCTAATTTGGACACGCTTGCTGCGATCAGCCTATCGGAGAGAGCCAATCACGAGTTTCGCCCTGACGGTTGGTGTGGTTGAATCTGCGATCGGCGGGCTGAATGAACATTGGGCACTCTTAGCTTTTGGCTTGAGTACGGTTGGAGTGGCGATCGCGCTACGCCTCTGGCAACAGCGTAAGCAAATGTCCACGTTTGTTGAGCGTGCGCCTACCTATATACTTCCGGCTCAGATTGAGCGTCCCAGTCTTCCACCCCTGAAACCCAAACGTAAGCCATCCGACGGGAAGCGTTGAGGTTCTGTTGAGTTCTGTATTGCCCTGTCGCAGTTGAGGATGTGACGCACACCTATGGTAATCTCCGCAGCAACAACTTCCCCAACAAAGCAACTTCTAAAAATTGGTGAAGTCGCGGCAATCAGTGGGTTGCCCGTCAAAACCATTCGTTATTACGAAGAAATTGGGTTACTGGTGCCTACGGTTGAGCGATCGCAGGCAGGCTATCGCTTGTTTAACGGGAACGTCCTCAATCGTTTAGCCTTCATCAAGCGAGCTCAGGCTCTTGGGTTAGCACTGACCGAGATTAAAACGATTCTGTCTGTTCACGATGAAGGTGAACTTCCCTGCTGTGAGGTAAAGCAACACCTGCAGGATAAATTGGCGATCGTGAGCCAACAGATCCAGGCCCTTGAAACCCTTCGTGCCGAACTCAATGGCATTCTTTCCGGGTGGCAAGAACATCCGCCAGCGCATGTGATCCGTCAAACCATCTGTCCGAATATTCAGTAAAGGATGGGGACTGGGGTGATGGGGGATAGCTTCTCCCGATGAAATGCGCCAATCTCTGCCGCAATTTGATACCCTAACTTAAAAGACGTGGGAAGAACGGTGGATATTCAAATTGGCAGGGGCAAAACCGCCCGTCGGGCATACGGTATCGATGAAATTGCGCTTGTTCCTGGACAGCGGACTCTTGACCCCAAATTGGCTGATACGAGCTGGCAGTTGGGTGGCATTGAGCGTGAAATTCCCATTATCGCAAGCGCGATGGATGGTGTTGTTGATGTGGGGATGGCTGTACGGCTATCTGAACTGGGTGCACTGGGCGTGCTTAACCTGGAAGGTATTCAGACTCGGTATGTAGACCCAAATCCAGTGCTCGATCGCATCGCCTCAGTGGGCAAAAGCGAATTTGTCACCTTAATGCAAGAGCTCTACGCCGAACCCATCAAACCAGAATTGATTGAGCAGCGTATTCAAGAGATCAAGCAACAAGGTGGTATTGCGGCTGTTAGCGCGACCCCGATCGCCGCAACGAAATATGGCGCAACGGTTGCTAAGGCGGGTGCTGATTTATTTTTTGTGCAGGCAACGGTAGTCTCGACGGCTCACCTGTCACCCGCGTCTATTACACCACTGGATCTGGCTCACTTTTGCCAGGAGATGCCCATTCCCGTCATTTTAGGGAACTGCGTGACCTATGAAGTGACCTTAAATCTCATGAAAGCGGGTGCCGCAGGTGTTCTTGTGGGCATTGGTCCAGGTGCTGCCTGCACCTCACGGGGTGTGTTGGGTGTTGGTGTACCGCAGGCAACCGCGATCGCCGACTGCGCAGCTGCGCGTGATGACTACTATCAGGAAACGGGCAACTACGTTCCTGTCATTGCCGATGGCGGTCTGGTGACGGGTGGTGATATCTGTAAATGTATTGCATGCGGTGCTGATGGCGTGATGATTGGTTCTCCCTTTGCGCGGGCAAAAGAAGCTCCCGGACGCGGCTATCATTGGGGGATGGCAACCCCAAGCCCGGTTTTGCCACGGGGTACCCGTATTCGCGTTGACACCACAGGTACCCTGGAGCAGATTCTTCGAGGACCTGCACAGCTCGATGATGGTACCCATAACTTTTTGGGTGCTCTGCAAACCAGCATGGGTACTCTTGGTGCCAAAAACATTAAAGAGATGCAGCAAGTTGAAGTGGTAATCGCTCCTTCTCTGCTAACAGAAGGGAAGGTATACCAGAAGGCGCAGCAGTTGGGGATGGGCAAATAACTGATGGTGATGCGGCTGTTTTGGCAGAGCATGAGCCGCTTTCGCTCTGGCCGCTAGATAGGGTCGCTAAACGTCTGGTGTGCCGCGTTTTCAGGGCCTAGGGTTGCCATGCTAAACTCTCACGTCTACCGTAGGAAGTGTTTTTTAGCATATCTGATCAAATTCTTAAGACTTTTTCTCTATGGCTTAAGAATGGCTGGAAAAAAATAGAGCGTCGTCTACAATAGAGAAAGCGGAGACGCATGTTTCCGTTCACTCCTCACACCACACTCCGCCTGAACGTTTGTTTGGGCGGTTCCTTTTTATGAGGGCTTTTTGGAGGCTTCAACGGGATGACGTTGTAAGCGCTTAATACTGCCGATAGCGACATCCTACCGTTGCATCCTTTCAAAAGTCAAAACGATCGCTGATCGTCCGCTACAAATTGACCGGATGAAAAGACCACTCCAGCCATCAGAAAACATCAAAATTTATGTCTAAAGATTGGCTTTGCTGCCTTTTAGGTCTTGATTGTCGCTATGGTAGAATCTTGTGAAACGATATAGGCAAGGGTTCCAAGCATGTCAGCAGCCGCACAAGTTACCGATTCTACTTTTAAACAAGATGTCCTTGAGAGCGAGATTCCAGTTTTAGTAGACTTTTGGGCTCCCTGGTGTGGTCCCTGCCGCATGGTGGCACCGATCGTCGATGAAATTGCCGCGCAATACGATGGACAGGTGAAAGTTGTTAAGCTTAACACCGATGAAAACCCTAGCGTTGCCAGCCAATATGGCATTCGCAGTATTCCGACCTTGATGATTTTTAAGGGTGGGCAGCGAGTGGATATGGTGGTTGGTGCCGTGCCGAAAACGACATTGTCCAACACGTTAGAAAAGTACCTGTAGCTCTAATGCCATTCATTGGGCGCTGTACGAAGCATCTCGGCGTTCAACCTTCGCAAAGCCCAATCTAACGGTGTCGCTATACTTTACGGCACTCGCTATCAATCAGTTCATGCAAATCGTTCAACCAAACGTCTCAGAAGCTTTGTTTCTGAGACGTTTTCAGTTTATTTGCTGAACGAGGTAGGCGGTTATCTCGATAAAATAGAGTGCTAGCTGTTGGAGGAATGCATGGCTTCATCTCCGTCGTCAAATCCATCTGAGTCACTTCAGGGGGATGTGCTTCATCTGCTTGATCGCTTACCACACCTGAAGCATGGAGAACTGATTCAGCTTGCTCTGTCAACGATTGTACGGATGGCGGAGGATGATATTGACCGCTTGGATTGGAAAATCTGCAATGCTTCACTGCGGGATATGGAACGTGCCTTTAAAACGTTCTACCCCTATCGACACATCCGCAAGGTTGCCATCTTTGGGTCTGCTCGTATTGCGCCTGAAACAGACGAGTACGCCCTGGCTGTAGAATTTGCGCGTCGTGTGACGGAGCAAGGCTTTATGGTGATCACCGGAGCGGGTGGAGGCATCATGCAGGCTGGCAATGAAGGAGCAGGGCGTGAAAAGTCCTTTGGCTTAAATATTCAGCTTCCCTTTGAGCAAGGCGCAAATCCATTCATTGAAGGCGATCGCAAACTGGTTCCCTTCAAATACTTTTTTACGCGAAAACTCTTTTTCTTGCGCGAAAGTGATGCTTTGGCTTTGTTCCCTGGCGGCTTTGGTACGCAAGATGAAGCCTTTGAGTGCATTACGCTGAGCCAAACAGGAAAATCGTCGCCTGTACCGCTTGTCCTGATTGACAAACCAGGCGGTGATTACTGGCACGATTGGAATGATTACATCCACAAGCAACTGTTGAAGCGTGGTTTGATTAGCCCCGATGACCCCAGTTTGTATACCATTACCGATCAGTTGGATGTGGCATGTGAGGCGATCGCCAGCTTCTATCGCGTCTTCCACTCCTGTCGCTATGTGGGCAATCGACTTGTTATTCGGCTTAATTTAGAGCCTACGGATGCGGATGTTGAGCGACTGAACGAAACCTTCAGCGACATTTTGGTCAAAGGGCAAATTGAAAAGAGCCAACCTTTGCCCCATGAAACCTCAGCCGCTGACGGTCTGTCTACACTGAGTCTCCACTTTAATCAGCGAGACTTAGGACGCTTATATCAACTCATTGCTACGCTTAATCAGTTCGGCAAGACGACCGAAGAGTCCAAACATCCAGAGCGAAAATAGAAGCGGATTCTGGGTTTGAAGACAGTGCACAGAAAGAATGTGGCTAAAACTGCTACATCCATGAAAAAAGTTGGCTATTCTAGGGGCTAGTGAACAGTTGATAAATAAGCCCTGCTATGCTTTCACAAATCGTGCGTCCGATGGTTCAAACCCAAATCCGGCTATTGGCGAATAGTCGTGCGACTCGTCCCACAATGGTTTCTACTGTTGCGCAGTGGCTGGGCTTTCTGGGCGTTCGTGCTCAGGTGACACAACTGAATGCTGGTGCGGGTAAAATCCACATTTCAATCTCTGTGGACAAGCCTGAAGCTTGCGATAGCCACGATTGGCAGCAGATTCTCCGTAATCTCGATGCAGCCGAAACGGAAGCTGATGCTGTTGCCACAAATCCCGTAGAATTTACACCACAGCAGAAAAGCAGGATGCAGCGGTTACTGGCGTATTTGATTCAGGTAGGTAACCCTAATCAACCTGTGGATTGGGAAAGCCTTCAACCCCAGTTGCAGTCCTTTGGGTTACCAGATGATACGATCCTTGGCATTCGATCGGCCTTGAAAGTACCCCAGGCACTAGATGATTTACTGGAAGGCTTGGATTCGGATGTGGCTGCTGTTGCTCTGCCCAAAGCTGTTAGCATTGCTATGCTCGATCGAGCGGTCAATCCTGATGAAGATCAGGCGTTAATGTCGTTACTGAAAGCGATGAAGCATCAGTAAGGCAGAGGGCAGAAGGCAGAGGGCAGAAGGTATGAGCTGGCTGCTGTTTTGATTCAAAACTTAAGATGGATCTTCTTCACGGTTGAACTCTAGCCGATAGCGATAGAGTGCTACGGGACGATCGCCTGCCTTAAAGTACTGCGGATCTTGAGGCGATAGATAAATGGCCGTCACCTGGTCGGCTGTGATGACTGGTACCTTGGGCTGGGTTGGAAGGTGCTGGTAAGCGGTTGTGGTTTCAACCTGATTTAAGTAAGGATTGGGCACACCACGAAACACTTGCTGAAACAGTTCGGTGGTTAGAAAGTGTTCGGCATCCGGTGTCTCAACTGCACGAGCGGTCACGACGGAAATGAGCTGGCGTCCGCCTTGTAGCAGAGTCATCTGACGGTTGGGCGATCGTGGATCAACGGTGACGGCCAGTACGCTATCGCCCATATAGGCTTTAGCGAGATTAAACCCGTTAAAGGCGCGATCGGACACAACGGGATCTTTAATTAATCCTTTTAGGGGTAGAAGAGACAGAAACTCGCGCGTGGTTGAAAGCGTACTAGAGGGTACAAAGCGAACTTTACAGGCGATCGGCTGGTTAAGGTATTGCTGGTTGCTATCAAACCCTGGTGTGACAACCTCTGGTGCCAGTGGTGCAGCGAGATCGACCAGAGTACTGGTCATTGTCCAGGTGCCCGCCAGCCAGGCAGGATATTCTAAATCACCTTCGGCAGGCTGCACGGCAGGCTTATCGTTCCACTCCGGAAAGGCGGCAAGGCGATCCGCCAGCAAGCCAGCATGAGCTGCACCGATCGACAGTAACCAAAAAAGCAACGCGCAACAGAGAGGGCGCATACACGCTTGAAGCGCAGGAGCAATGCCTTTGAATTGTTTCCAGCTTGTAGTCATGCTGCCTACTGTTGCGGTCCCCTCAATCCTATCAAGGGACGGCAACGGTCTACTAGCCGTTCACGCGCAGTTCACGCGCTAGAGGGGTATCTCTTAATGAACGTGCGGCAGAACCAAATAAAGTTGTTCGGGAGTATTCTCCAAGACGGTTAGTTCGGTGGTTGGGGGAATGGGCATACCTGCTTCTAGCAAGGTTACCTTAGGTGAGGCCAGCAATGCCGTTTTATACGCCCGATCGCGCCACGCCCGTAGGATGATGCTGGCCCGAATGGCACGTTGAGGTAACCCAGATGCAACCGCTGCCTGTAAATGTTCGGTTTCAGCCTCGGTTTCGATCGGTAAGACAAAAAAGATTTGTCCTGCTTTGCTTTCTAGAACCGTAACGTTTTGATCATCAGAAACTGAAATGCCGTTCTCTTGCAGTGCTCGCTTTGGATTTGCTTGGAGATGGAAGCGAAAGGCGGGGTCGCGAAGTGCGCGAGCGATCGTCTGAGTCAACTGATCCGGTGTCGGCACAACCAGCGTGGTGCCGCGCAAAAATTTCCAATACATTTTGACGCGCTTCATATCGTACTCGTAGATGATTAGACGGAGCCTGTTTTGCTAGCGTAGTCAGCGCGTTGTGTAAACTGCGATAGGCACTGGAGAAAGAATAACCTGCCTTCTGCGCCAGCACGATCGCCCCTTGGTCGGCAGCAGCGGCTTTCTTTAAGCTTCGTTCGCCCCGATTCCGCTGATAAAGTTGATATCCTGCCAAACCAGCGATGAGTAACGAGCCTGAAAGCAGCAAGACATTTTGCATGGCCGTATTCATCAATGCCGCACCTAAGCCAACACCAAGGATGATGAGATCACTCTGGTTATGGGCGATCGCTCGGCTTTGAATGCGAGCGATTTCATGCCAAAACAACAGATCCCGCTGGGAACGCTCAAATAGCTGCCAACTCAGGAGATCAATTTGAATTTCAAAGCAGCGCTTTTCGAGCCGTTGTGTATGAATCAGCGATGGTTTGACCTCTGAAGAAGGCAAAATCTTCACATAAGAGATTAAGTCATCTGGTAACAGCGCTTGTAAGCGTTGAATCTCATCCATTGTGTTTGAGTAAAGCGTAGGCGTTACCGTAAGTTGAACAAAAAATTGAACAAATTAAGTACGAACAGAATGAAGACCAATTTAATATCCTGACGACCAGCGATCAGCTTCATTTCGGCTCAAATTGGTAGCTTGTTGCAAGGCAATTAATCCTAAAAATTAGAAAAGAATAGAGGCATATTTGATTCAAGACCGCAACCGAATCGCTTCAAAACACTGTGTTAAGAGAGTGGCACCTTCACCAGTCGATATTCACAAGGCTCACAGGTGAATAAAGGCATCAAGACCACTGTATTAACAGTAATGGGCTATTAACACTAAGCGGTCAATAGCACTAATCAGCCTTAGATAACCTCGGTAGAATCAGAAAGTTTGTGCATCATAGTTTACTGGCCGAGCAGAGTTTTGTTGCATTTTATACGGTTTAAGCCCTGCCTGCCAGATTGGTCAAGCAAGGTTGAGGCGTGTTCTCGCAAGTATAGTAATCTAACCAATTTCAGTGTCAGCAAAGCGTAACAATTTTCGGATTTGTAGCGGTGGAAACAAAATTTACTTTTAATTAACTTTTAGATGTCAGTGTGAATGCAGACGTGAGCGAAAGTTTTTAACTTAGCAGCACGGTCACTCTTGAGGAGTTTGTATTTGGTTCAAGTGTGCGTTCGGTTCAAGTGTGCATAGCTGCTTGAGCTCGTTTTTCCTTTTCTGCCTGAAATATTGTTTCACCGGGCATTTGGAAAGAAATTCATTTGCGGAGGAGTTGGAGTTTATTTCTTGTTTTTTTGCTCCACAAGTATCGTGATCAAGGCTTAGGTTAGTGTGCGTTATCTAAGCAGTCATTTTGGCGTTGCGGAGTGTTTTAAGCATTGGCTTTTAGGCACTCTTTAAGCGTTTTGGCTGCTGAGGAGACGGCTGTTTTCAAAGGGAGTTATCAAGGAGGATGTGTTTAACGCATGGCTAGAGATCAAAGTGCAATTGCAAAGTTAGAGAAAACAAAGCGGCACTATAATTCCTGGGTTGTTAACGAAACCCTGGAAGATTATTCGTTGCGTTATGCTCCGCGCTCTTTTCGGCGCTGGTCAGAATTTACGGTCGCCAACGCGGCACTTGGCGGCATCTCGTACCTGGCAGATTTTGCGATCGGGGGTTCGATCGCGATCAGCTCCGGCTTCACAAACTCGTTCGTGGCGATTCTGATTTCTGCCATCATCATTTTTGTGACAGGCGCACCAATTTCATACTACGCCGCCAAGTACAACATTGATATGGACTTGTTGACGCGGGGAGCAGGGTTTGGCTACATCGGCTCGACGCTGACCTCCGTGATTTATGCGTCTTTTTGCTTCATCTTTTTTGCTCTGGAAGGAGCCATCATGGCTCAAGCGATCGAACTATACTTTGGTCTGCCGCTTGTATGGGGCTACCTGCTGTGTACGATCGCCATCTTCCCGCTGGTTGTGTTTGGCATGACGCTGCTGGCGCAGATGCAGGTCTGGACGCAGCCCATCTGGCTTTTGGGCATGTTTGCGCCCTGGTTCGCTGTATTAATCAAAGATCCAACCGCGTTTTCCACATGGACTAGCTTTGCAGGTAAATCACCTAGTGGTAGCGGTTTCGACATTCTGCTGTGTGCATCCGGTGCGGGTGTCGCGCTGTCACTGATTGCTCAAATTGGTGAACAGGTAGACTACCTGCGCTTCATGCCCGACAAAACGCCTCAGAACAATAGCAAGTGGTGGTGGGCCGTCATGCTGGCTGGTCCCGGTTGGGTCATCCTGGGTGCCTGGAAACAGTGGGCAGGTGGTTTTTTCACTGCCGTTGCTGTGAAGAATGGGGTGGATATTGCGAAGGCAAATGAGCCGATCCACATGTACATCGAGGGCTTCAAGGAGATGTTCTCGAACCCTGCCGTTTACTTAGCATTAGCGACGTTCTTCGTCATTCTGTCGCAGGTCAAAATTAACGTTACGAATGCCTACTCTGGTTCGCTCTCCTGGTCCAACTTCTTTTCACGCTTAACCCACGCGCACCCCGGACGTGTTGTGTGGCTGGTTTTCCACCTCATCATTGCCCTGACGTTACAAGAGTTGGGCGTATTTGATGTGTTGCTGTGGGTGCTGGGCTTCTACTCCAACGTGGCGATCGCATGGGTCGGTGCTTTGGTGGCTGACTTGATTGTGAATAAGCCATTAGGACTCAGCCCGTCCTACATTGAATTCAAACGCGCTCACTTATACAACTTCAATCCCGTCGGCTTTGGCTCGATGATGATTGCATCTGTCATCTCGGTGATTGCCTTCTTTGGAGTCATGGGACCTGCGGCACAAGCCTTCTCGACCTTTATTGCACTAGGTCTTGCCTTTGTTCTGTCGCCTATTATTGCGGTCATCACGAAGGGCAAGTACTACATTGCTCGTGAGGATGTCCATTTCCGTGACAACCCGGAGGTTGAAGGTCTGACGCAATGCTCTGTCTGCGAATACGAGTACGAGCGCGAAGACATGGCGTACTGCCCGGTCTACCAGGGGTCGATTTGCTCGCTCTGTTGCAGTTTAGATGCCCAATGTCACGATGCCTGTAAGGCTGCAACCTGATGTGAACTGCGCTAAAAGCCTGACCGTTCTGGCTTAGTGCTATCAACCTGGTTTTAATAGTAGTGGTAAGTGGTGTTTGACGCTAAGTCTCACCCTTGCCACTACTTAGCTTTTAAGGGTGCTAGCTCTAAGCAGACTGGTTCTAAGGACGCTAATTTTGAGTTCGATCGTCTTCCAGAAACGAGCGCGGGTACGATCGCCAGGGGTGTTCGTGATTATGTAAGCCTAATCTTGCGACTTCTAGCTCCTGCGTGTCCTGCGCAAAGACATCAAGCTGCATCAGCCACTGCCGCCAGAAGGACGGGAATTTGATGGGCTCCTTCGCGACTTCTAACAACTCCAAGGCTCGTGCATGGAGCGTCATCGTCTGAGCTTCGTGGACGCTTTCTTGTTGCAGGAGAATTCTTGCGTTTAAGACCATCCGTTGCTTGAAGTCGGTGGCGGGTAATCTGGCACAATTTGGGCAAACATCGCCTTGTAAGAGACCACTGTCTTGATACAGTAGAGAACGGATTTGCCCAACATGAAACACCTGTTGACAAACCGTGCAGCGAAGGTTGTCTTGGCAGGGATAAAGCTTGCGTTCTAGTTGAATTCTCATAGTGACTATGGCTGGTACTGAAAGGGGTGATTTAAGTGCGCCACAGTTCAACGCTAGCTGATAGTTCCTATACAGATTTGGACTTTTTCATAATTCTCAACGTTAAGAAATTGATCGGGCTTGACGTGTGCCCAAACGGCTGAGTTTACGCTGGAAAACCTATGAGTTGAGCGATCCCCGCATTTAAACCAATGTCCAAAGTGTTAAGAGCGAGTAACACAGACAAAAGGGGTAAGCAGGGATCATCCCTGAGTCAGGCTGTCAACTCTGATCTGGATCGGTTAGTCTGGCGAGTGGAGTCGGGCCATGAAGCATCAACATTTGATGACAAAGCTTTGATGACTAAAGCCATTTGCCTTTCGTAGCGTAGCGGTTCTATACACTCGCTTCGTGATCGCGTTCAACTTTCACCTGCACTATGAATCTAAGATTTTCGCAAGATCTGGAAGCGCTGCTGACTCAGCTTTCAGAGAAACCGTTGACGCTGGGCGCCATTTTGACAGAAACCTCAGAACGGGGTTTTAGCCTGGTCATTGGGTTGCTTGCTCTACCGTTCTTGCTACCGATGCCGCCAGGGTTTGCGGGCCCATTAGGGCTGGGCTGCCTTATTTTGGGAGCGCAAATGGCGATCGGACGACGATCGCCCTGGCTACCCAAGCGTGTGGCCCAATTTCAGTTTCCCAACTGGCTTGTGTTGAACTTGCTGGGCTTGCTCCGCCGAGTAACTGGGTTGATTGAGAAGTTTGTACGCCCACGGTTGCGGCAGCTTGCCGAAAGTCAGCACATCTGGCAATTGAACGGTGCGTGTATTACCTGGTTAGCGTTTTTGTTGATGCTCCCGATCCCGTTTACGAACCCTATTCCAACGGCGGGGATTCTGCTGCTAGCGGTTGCGATGTTAGAAGAGGACGGGTTGTTAATGTGTATTGCCTACGGGTTGACGATCGCTATTACGCTGGCAGTGGCAGGCATTGGCTATGCGCTGTGGCAATCGCCAAGCTTTTTTCAGGATTTGCTTGGGTAAGCGTCGGTCGCTGGGGGAGTGCAGGCATCTGGGTAGACGTGGTGAATGGGCAAAAGCCACTGACGGGGCTGAAAGCTTGACGACGTTGCTGTTACCTGTTTTACCGGATTTTGCAACATCAGCCTGGAGTCTCAACCAACAGCAGGATGGCAACAGCACAACGAGAATTGTATGCCTTTCATCACATTCTGCTCCGTCAAGCGAAAAAAGACGTTTAATAAAGGTATTGCAACCTCTATAGTCTTTCGAGTCATGACTATTGCGATCGCCCTTATTGCCTTGGGAGTGCTAACTCAGGCTGTGGTGTTGGCAACCTCAAACGGTGAACTACCCCGCTTCAACAAGATGTGCCAGACCTGCGGCTATCAGATTCCGCCGATGGAACGTCCGCCCGCGTTCCACGATTGCCCCGAATGCGAGAAACTTTTCAGCCTTAGTGACCGGTTGGTCCAGCGCTAGGCTTCGCCTTTTTGAGGAATAACACCAGCACGGCGCTACCCACCAGCGCGCAACCCATAAAGAAAAAGCAATCGTTAAAGGCCATCACGTTGGCTTCGCGGCGAACAATATTGCCAATCTGCGCGATCGCTTGATTTTGTGCGGTTACAGGATCGGCACCGTTTGTGGTAAAAAACTGGGTGAGTTGGTCAATGCGATCGCGGGTGATAGGGTTTGACAGCGACACGGCATCCACCAGGCGATTGGAATGAAACTTTTCGCGTTGGGATTGAATCGTTCCCAGAATGGCGATCCCCACCGAGCCGCCCAGGTTGCGCGACATATTGTAGAGCGCTGACGCCGAGCCAATCTGTTTAGGCTCAATGCCCGCCGTAGAAATACTCGACAGCGGCGTGAGTACCAGCGGTTGCCCTAATGCCCGCACAATCTGCGCGGGGATCAGTTGCACAATGCCTGTATCGTGGGTCATGTGAGAATTCATGAAGCAACTGGTGCCAAACAGCCCCATGCCTACCGCCACCAGCAAGCGGAGATCAAATCGTTTCATGAGCTTGGGTACAAATGGCGTGATAAACAACTGCGGAATGCCCGACCACATAATAGTTTCCCCAATCTTCATCGCGTTGTAGCCCTGCACCTGCGCTAAATAGAGTGGCAGGATAAAGGTTGAGCCGTATAAACCCAAACCCAACGCCAACGTCACGATGATCGACAAGCCGAAGTTGCGCCGCCACAGCAGCCGTAGGTTTAATAAGGGCTGCCTCCGCGTGAGCTGAATGACCACAAACAGCGGTAGCGCGATCGCCGCAATGATTGCAGCCCGCTGAATTTCGACTGAACCAAACCAATCTTTACGGTTGCCCTCATCGGCAAAAAACTCAAAAGAGGCAAACCCGATCGCCATCGTGATAATGCCCCACCAATCGCCTTGCTTCAGCAGATTGAGCTGCATCGGTCGCTGTGGCAACCCATACCAGACACCTGCAATCAGCAGCAGTCCCGGCACCACATTGAGATAGAAAATATACTCCCAGCCGTAGTTATCCGTCAGCCAGCCACCCACTGTGGGACCGATCGACGGTGCAAACGTCGCCGTAATAGAAAACAATGCTAGACCGATCGGCTGCTTCGACTTCGGCAGCGTCATCAAAATGACCGTAAACGCCATCGGGATCAGCACCCCACCTGTAAAGCCCTGCCCCGCCCGAAACGCCACCATCATGCCCAGATTGGCAGAAAACGCACAGGCAATGGAAAACAGCAAAAAGAGCGTGGCATTGACCAGCAGATAGCGCCGTACCGAGAAGACCTGGGACAGCCAACCCGTCATAGGGATGACCACAATTTCAGCAACCAGATAGCCCGTCGAAATCCAGGAACCCTCGTCGATCGTGGCACTTAACGCGCCTGTGATGTCATTCAACGACGCATTGGTGACCTGAATATCCAACACCGCCATAAAGGCACCCAGCAGTGTTGCCATCACACCCACCCAATCTCGAAACGAGACTGTGCGTTCTGTAGAGTCTTGTGCAGTGTTTGGCGACTGAGGGGGGCGATCGGTGCGGGTGCTGGTCATTAAAGAGTTGTTGGTTTTTAGGTATTAGTTGTTAGAGAAAGGCAGAAGGCAGGAGGCAGAGGGCAGAAGGCAGAGGGATGAAGGGTGAGGGATGAAGGCTAAAAAGCTGATCGCTAACCGCTCTTTTCACTCAAAACTCAAAACTCTCTAGCGCAGCGGCACGAAGTGCTACTCGAAACTTCCTCCTTACGGCGTTTCCACCGTTGCTACCACCGACATCCCTGGCGTGATGCGCGTCTCATAGCCTCTGATACTGTCGGCATCAAAGACAATTTTGACGGGGATGCGTTGCACGATCTTGGTAAAGTTGCCTGTGGCGTTATCGGGTGGCAAAAGGGCAAACTTAGCACCGGATGCTGGAGATAGACTATCCACTTTGCCTCTAAACACGCGCTCTGGAAAGGCGTCAATTTTAATTTCAACCGCCTGGCCGGGCTGCATCTTTCCTAGCTGTGTCTCTTTAAAGTTGGCTGTCACCCAGGGAATAGGTTGTACAAGCGACATGAGCGTTTGTCCGGGCTGTACGCGCTGGCCAATCTGGACGGTACGATTGCCAATGCGCCCCATTAAGGGAGCCGTGATCGAGGTGTAGGCTAATTGCAGTTGCGCATTTTTCAGTTGTGCTTCCGATTGGGCGACTGTGGCTTGAGCAGCTTGATACTGACGACGATTGACTTCTGTTTGCTTCCCACTCGCGTTGGCCTGCTGCAAGCTACCCTGGGTGGAATTCAGTTTTGCCTGAGCGTTGTCGAGGTTTTTCTGTGCCTGAACGACTCTCGCCTGGGCTTGCCTGATTTGCTCGGCGATCGCGTTGTATTGTCCTTGCGTGGATTCGTAGGTTGCTCTGGCCGCATCAAGCTGTTGTTGCGTCACGGCCCCTTCCTGTAAGAGGGTGGTGTAACGCCTGTAATCAAGTTCAGCTTTAACCAGATTCGCTCTTACCTGAGCCAGTTGAGCCTGAGCAGCGGGTACGCCTGCCTGAGCTTCTGCCAGCGCTGCTTGTGAGGTGGAAACGCTTGCTGCCGCTGCATCGATATTGCCCTGGGCCTGTGTCGTTAGCCCCTGTGCGTTGGTCGCCGTTACCCCAATATTTGCTTGTGCTACCTGCGCCTGTTGCTGCGATATGGCTAATGCTGCCTTCGCTTGCTGGAGAGCAACGTCATAATCCCGTGGATCGAGCTTGACCAGCAGTTCTCCCTGCTGCACCTGCTGGTTGTCATTCACCGCGACTTGAATCACCGTACCGTTAATACGAGCGTTAATCGGATGCACATCTGCGGTCACATAAGCATCGTCGGTTTCAGCATGAGTCGCCGCAAAGCGCCACCAACGATAGCCGAAAATACCCCCGACGATTAGGCCTACTCCTAGCGCGCCCAAAAGAATCCACTTTCGACGTGGATGCCGATCGGGTGCTTTGGGTGCTGGTTTGGGTTGTTCTGTAGCCGGGTTGGTCGGAGCGGTCTCCCGATCGAGGACAGCTGGTTTTTGACCATCGAGTTCTTGGGTCTGGTTCGCTGAGTTTGTCGATTCCATAGTAAGGACAGTACAGAAGGGAGAATGATGAACGATCGTGGGAAGACAGGCTGTTGACGCTGAAAGTGTGTTGACTCTGGACGATCGTTGAGTACCAGAGAAGCTCAAATTGAAGTGGCGCTTGACTCACTTCACTGGAGTAATGCACAGTGAAAACAGGTTTGGAAGCCGTCATGCAAAACGTACGACAAGATGATGACATTAGATGATGACACTAGGGGGCTATCTTCAATACACCCTGTCGGTTACACTCTCGCTATAGGGTGCGTAGCATTTTAACCACTAAAAATCGGTACATACAGAACATTTAGTTTGTCACTTAGAACGCTAAGTATTAGCTAAGGGCTGTAGAGTGTTGTTCCAGAGGATGGTTCGCTCAACTTGCTGAGAAACGAAGGCGTTATCAAGTGATCACGTTTACAGGAAACGTTCAGTTAAAGCAAACATCAAAAGTGTATCGGCATTGATTCTGTTTGGAAATCCATCTTCAAGCGGATGGTTCCCAAAGCCTACACTCGTTGATTATTTGCAAGGGATGACTCGTAAACGGAGTCAGGTGTCAGACCCGTAAGTTTGCCACTGGATGTCAATGTAAGCTGTTGTCCACGCCACTCAATGCTGTTGCCAATAAAGCTGTAGGCCCATAAAGTAAAGCGAACTACATCACTGAACGGCACCAACCACAAAAGCTTCTGGGCTGTAGGATCCTGCAAAACCTTTGCGCTCATGACCCAAGCCATCAGGAGTCTAAAGGTCAACGTTACGCCTAACATAATCCAACTGAGCGCTGAGCCATGCGCTGTCAGCAAAAAGCATAGACTTGCCACCGTGCCAAAGGTAAGGATTTGCCCGGTGTAGCCCCAGGGTTGCGAAAAACGGATGCCACGGTTCCAGCGTGTTTGATGCTGTAAGAAGTCTGTAAATTGTGCAGTCGCCAGCACGTGATCCACTACATAGTGGGATAGCACCACGCGGTAGCCCAGATCCGATGGCATGCGTCCCAAATGGAAATCGTCGTGCAGATAGTCTGCAACGGTTGAGAACCCTCCGATCGCCGCCAGCACTGATTTTCGGAGCACAATCGTGGCCCCAATGCCAAAGGTCATCCCTGTCAGCAATCGCGACACAAGCACTGTTGGAGCCAGTTCTGTGGTGATGCCCAGCGCTTCAAACGCTGCAACCCAGCCTTGCGCTAACGATCGGTAGGTGCAGGTGACTACTCCCACCTTTGCATTGTGTAATGGTTGCACGACATGCATTAAATAATCTGAGCCCACTTGAATATCGCTATCGGCAATCAGCAAAAGGTCATGCTTTGCTTCTGTGGCTGCGTTGGCTAGATTGCTAATTTTACGGTTTGGGCCAATCGCACGATCGTTGACAACGAGGCAAAGATCGCTGGTAGGAAAGTCCCGCATCAGTTGCTTAACCACGGCCACAACCGGATCAGTAGGGTCTTGGACTCCAAAAATGACCTGGTACGTTGGATAGTCTTGCTGACAGAAAGACGCCAGATTTTCATAGGTGTTGCGATCGAGCCCACACAGAGGCTTAAGCATACTGACGGGCGGATGAAAATTAGAGTCAACGCGAGTGGGTTCCTTCAAAAAGTCGATCGCAGCGTACACCGTCAGACAGTAATAAATGATGGCGCTGAGGCAGCCCAAAAACGGTAAAAAAGGAGCGTAATTAATGATTAGCTCGATGGGATTAAAGGCAAATAGCACGATGAGCTTACGACTCCTAAAAGCGATGAAACAAAGAGCATGATCGATAGCAGCGCTTAGAACCAGCGTCGGTCGCTTTGGTAAAAGCGAAGGAAGGAATTTGATACAACGATTCGATCGGGCAGCGTTTTCTGGGGCCTTGCCAGCCCGCCAGCATACGTTAAGTGTTACAGCCTTAGCCCCAAACCGTGTGTCTGCTCCAACATCCTAGCTTCGTCAGGCTTTCTGCTGGGTTGAAACAGTGAATCAGCAAGACGCTAACCAGCAATACCCCCTCGTTGACCCCAAACGCTTTGCGATTGCAGTCGCTCCGGGCGATGTTGCGTGGGGCTTACTTGCACGATTCAAGTGTTTAAGCGGCCGTAATGAGTGAGCTCAAAGCCTTGAGCCTGAATCATGGTACGAATGCGATCGCTCATCAGCGCCTCACATTCTGCCTCACCGAGCCCAAAGGCTTCGTTGGCGGGTTCGCCCGCGACGGCAAAGGCGGGGTGGGCATAAATTTCCACCACATTAGCTTTGATATGAGGAATGAGCTTGAGCAAATACGGTTCAGTCATCCGTCCGCTGTGGAGCAAGCCATACACGCGATCGGTAAATTGAATGCCATGTGACCGCAGCAGGTATACGCCATAGCAGCGCAACCCAGCATAGACCGTAGACAACAGGTGTTTGATGAACCAATCTGAGGCATCGGCTTTGAGCGCGATTGCTGCTTCCTCATAGGGCAGGCGAATGAACCGAATGTTGAATGTATCTGCTAGCTTCACGAGTTGACGTAAAACCACTGGCTGTACGTGCATATGCACATGCCCATCGACATGGGAGAGCGGCAACCCGGTCTGGCGAAACTTCTCTAACTGGGCGCGCATTTCGAGCAGCAGTTCGCGTTGAGCGGCACGATTAAATTGATAGTAAAGCCCTGCCTTTTCTGGCTGGTTGGAAAAATATCCCTGGCTATCCACAAGATGCGGAATTTGGGCGGGGGAAAGTACCGATCGCCCACAGGCCAGCACGAGATGTAACCCAACTGCCAGGGTGGGATTGGCTTTTGCTAAAGCGACCGCTTCTTCAAACGCCTCTCCCGTCACCATTAAGCTGGTGCTGGTCAAAATGCCTCGCTGATGCGCCGCAATGATAGCTTGGTTGACGCCAGACGAAAACCCAAAATCATCCCCATTGACAATGAGGCGACGGGGCGACGAGGGATGCTTCATCGGAGGCATTACATTCTCCGGTTAAGATTCTGAAACGCCGATGTTTGCTTGCGGGGCAGGTTGCCGACGGGGCAACAGTCTAAGCGTCCGCAGTGCGATCGCCGACAACCGGGGCAAGAGTCGGGGTTGCAGCAGGCGCTCGTCAAAGACGCTCATCCGCTGTGCATTTTCTCTTAAACACATCGAGAAGACGCGATCGGGCGTCAAGTTATCGGCAAAGGTGCCTGCTCCTGTGGCCGTAAACACTTCGCCAGTCCCGTCCCCAGCATTGCCGAAGATTTGCGCTAGGTGCAGCAAAGCCCGACCATAGTGCCAGCCAGAGTAAAGACCCCGAAGTGGAGCAAATCCCCGACCTTGCTGCACTTGCAAATAGCTCACCCAGTTGGTAAAGAACACGATATGCCGCGCTTCTTCGTGCAAAATGGGGTCAAAGATGGTGAACAACGCTTCAGGGAAGTAGTTTGTCTCACGTGCCAGCCCAAACATGCCAAACGCGAAGTATGAATCCAGACATTCACCAAACCCAAAGTCAATAAATTCTTGCTCGATGTTCGCTGGGATTTCCGCCGCAGGTGGCTCGTCAATCTTGACATCGTAATGTTCAATCAAAAATTGTATGAGACGACCATGCCGGGTTTCTTCTTTTGCTTGAAGGGCGATCGCTTCCCGAATCATAGGATCGCTAATGGTTTCTGCAAACGCCGTCACCATCACGCCTGCTCGCCGCTCTACCCGCAGGGCTTCCTGCCAGAAGGGAATGCCGCGTAACCGCTCTAAGGCAGCAGCATCAAGGGTGGGCCAGGGCAGTTTCGCCGGCTCATACTCCTGATAGCTCTCCATAAAGCTGCGGCAAAAGAGCTCTTTGTGGGCTTCCGATCCGATTTTCATAGGTTTGTTCCTTTTGTTCCGTTTATGATGACGTCCGTAGCAAGCAAGCAAGCTTGTTTACCCAATCAGCGATTTGGCTCGTTCTGGTACTTGTGGTGGACAGATGACCAACTCACCCGCCCGTGTAAGCTGAAACTGTCGTCCGCGCCACACAATGATGTTGCCCGTAAAGCCGTAACACCACAGCGCAAAACTCACGCAGTCGCGCAGCGGTACCAACCATAGCAACTGTTTTGCTGTGGGGTCATCCAGGCACTTCACACCCACAAACCATGCCATGACCATACGGGTAATCCACGTCAGCCCTAGCATGATCCAACCGAAGAGGGAGCCACCCGTGGTGAATAGAAAGAAGAGGCTACTGACCGTACCATAGGTAAAAATTAGCCCTGCATAGCCCCACGGTCGTGAAACGCGGATACCAATCATCCAGCGAAACTGGCGCTGCAAGGTGCCTGCAACCGTACTGCCGGCCATATCATGCTTGACGATGTGATGAGATAACACCACCTTATAACCTGCCTGTGCCGGGAGATGGCCCAACTGAAAGTCGTCGGCGAGGTAGTTTGCGATCGCTTCAAACCCTCCAATCGTCTCCAACGCAGAACGACGAATGACAATCGTTTGACCCATCGCAAATTTTGCGCCCTCTAACCGATTGCTTACCAGCACCCCTGGCAGAAATTCGGTTGCAGCACTTAACGCTTCAATCTTTGTGAGCCAGTTATCGGCGAGGGAGCGGTAAAGGCAGGTCACGACTCCAACGGAAGCGTCTCTTAATGGCTGCACTACTTGCTGCAAATAGTCTGGTCCCACCTGCACATCGCTATCGGCCAGCAGCAAGATGTCGTGTTTCGCCTGGGCAAACGCATTGGCAAGGTTACTGGTTTTGCGGTTGGTGCCCAGCGTGCGATCGTTAATCACCAACTGAATATCGCAGTCTGGAAAATCGTGAATGAGCTGACGAATGACGCCAACCCCTGAGTCACGCCAATCTTGCACGCTAAAAATCACCTGATAGGCTGGGTACTGCTGTTGGCAAAACGACGCAAGATTTTCATAGGCATGCGGTTCCAGTCCACACACTGGCTTCAGGATGCTAATGGGTGGGTGAAAGGTGGGGTCGATCGCTCGTTTTTGGCGAAAGAAGGTATGGGTAGCATAAATAGCAAAGCCGTAGTAACTAATGGCTGTTAAACAAAGGCAGCATAGTGGAACAAGCCAGTAAGGTGCGAGTTCAACGTTAATGGAAGCCAAAAGTACTGGAAGGAAATGTAGATACGCCATATAACACGCAAGAAATGAAATGCAATAGAAGTTTGAATCGCCTTCAACAAACAGCTGCTAATCGCTCAATCACTGCCAACCAAGCGTATGCATCTACCTCACAAACAGCAAGTAAAAAACTGTTAAACCTTAGCGACCTGACCAACGCTTTACCCTCACGGCTATTTGACCTTCCGACCACTGAGTAGACAGTTCATTCCTCATCCGATAGGTACTTGAAGGGTAAGCGAGAGCAACACGACCATAACGCTACAGTCAACAGAATGGGTGTGTGGAAGGGCTGCTGAAAGGAGCTAAACGCTATCATCAACGGGGCTTCCTACACACTCACTGGCTCAAGCTTCCGCTCTGTCTGCGGCATTGTGGTTCGCCTACGTCACTCCCAACGTACCCCAAGATTGGTACAGTACCGATCCGGCTCACAGCGTTGCGGGTTGTTTCTCGCGATCGTGGATCGTTGCCTGGGTACGACGTTCCTTTAGGTAAGAAAAGAACTCTCCCCCTTCTCGCAAGCGGCGCACCAGCATTTGGCGATCGCTCAGCATTTCGCGCACGATCGGGATAATCGCTTTGGGCCTGAAGTAGAAGCGGCGATACATTTGCTCCACGGCATCTTCGATATCAGCGTTCGATAGTCCCGGATACTGCAAGGTTGACGTTTGCATGCCAGAGCTTGCGACCAATGCTTGATCGGTAAACCAGCCGTTTGCCTTTGCTTGGGCGTAGAGTTCTGTGCCGGGATAGGGAGCGGCGATCGACACTTGAATCGTATGGGGACTCAGTTCACAGGCAAAGCGAATCGTTTCTTCGATCGTCTCGCGGGTTTCGATGGGTAGCCCAATAATAAAGGTGCCGTGGACTGTAATGCCCAGTGCATGGCAGTTTTTCATAAACTGGCGAGCGGCTTCCAGCTTAATACCCTTGTTGATATTGTTGAGAATCTGCTGGTTCCCTGACTCAAAGCCGACTAGCAGCAGACGCAACCCGTTATTGCGCAGTTGCTTGAGGGTATCGTAATCCAGGTTGGCGCGGGCATTGCAGCTCCAGGTGAGTTTCAGCCGCTTCATGTGTTCGCTAATCGCGATCGCCCGCTGCTTGTCGATGGTAAATGTATCATCGTCAAACATGTATTCCTGCACGCGATCGCCAAAGATTGCCTTTGCTTCTTCGAGTTCTCGACCGACGACGGCTGGGCTTTTGGTGCGGTACTGATGGCCCCCAATGGTTTGAGGCCAAAGACAAAAGCTGCATTTAGCTGGACAACCCCGTCCCGTATAGAAGGAGATGTATGGATGCAGCAAATAGCCAATGAAATATTTGGTGATGTCTAAATCACGGGCGTAGGTTGGCAAAACACTGGGCATGGCATCCCAGTCATGGATCAAATCGCGCTCTGGCGTATGGTGCACGTTGCCGTTTGAGTCACGGTAGCTCAAGCCTTTGATTTGATCCCAGGGTTTACCTTCTGCCAATTCCTTGCAGGTGTAGTCAAATTCATGCCGACAGACAAAATCGATGACGGGATTTTCGAGCAAGGTCTGCTCTGGCAGTACGGCAACATGGGCACCAATGAGACCGATCGCCACTCCCGCATTTTGTGCTTTGATCGCTTCAGCACACTTCACATCGTTTGCCAGTGACGGCGTGCTGGTATGCATAATCACGAGTTCATAATCCCTCGCAATGTTGAGTACATCCTCCAGCGTTTGCCCATGCGGTGGTGCATCAATCAATCGGCTTCCTGGCACCAGGGCCGCAGGCTGAGCCAACCAGGTTGGATACCAAAAAGATGTAATTTCGCGCTTTGCCTGGTAGCGTGACCCTGCACCACCGTCAAATCCATCGAAGGAAGGTGGACTTAAAAATAACGTTTTTTTCACAAAGTGCTCTCTTGATGACAGAAATGAGTGTTTCAATGGCACGCTCTATGAAGTATTTAGAGCGTCAATATGTCAACCCAATAAACTTCTTGTGGTGATTATGTTACGGGTAGCAACAGAACCATAGCGATCGATGATTGAGGAGCGTTGCTAATGGAGCTTTCGGTGAACCAGCGTTAAGGTTTTGAGCAATCATGGATACTGTAAGCGAATGTGCCGTGTGAGGTCAAACAGGTTTTGATCACTCGCGCTTAGGTCACTCCCATGCGTTGCACTCCCGGCTGACTCTGCTTTACTGTCTTAAGGCGTTCATAGCGATCGAACACATGGCTACTATTAATGACAACTACCTCAAACTAAAAGCAGGCTACCTGTTTCCCGAAATTGGGCGACGGGTAACGACCTTTGTAGACGCAAATCCTGATGCGAAGGTGATTCGGCTCGGCATTGGCGATGTGACAGAACCCCTCCCCGAAGCCTGTCGTGCGGCGATGATTCAAGCTGTAGAAGACATGGGTGATCGTGCCAATTTCAAAGGGTATGGGCCAGAGCAAGGCTATGCCTGGTTGCGGGAAAAAATTGCCGCCCAAGATTTTCAGTCACGAGGCTGCGATGTTGACGCCTCAGAGATTTTCATTTCGGATGGCTCAAAGTGCGACTGCGGTAATATTCTCGATATTTTTGGCAGCAACAACAGTATTGCTGTGACCGATCCGGTATATCCCGTCTATGTCGATACCAATGTGATGGCGGGGCATACGGGCGATGCGAACGAAAAAGGTGAATACGGCGGTTTAGTCTATTTACCGATTACTGCTGAGAATCACTTTACGGCTGAGATTCCCACGCAGAAAGTGGATCTGATCTACCTTTGCTTCCCCAATAACCCAACGGGCGCAACGGCCAGCAAAGAGCATTTACAAGCGTGGGTTGATTACGCCCGATCGCACGGTTCCATCATTTTCTTTGACGCGGCGTACGAAGCGTTTATTACCGATCCAGCGATTCCCCATTCCATTTATGAAATTGAGGGCGCGCGGGACTGTGCGATCGAATTTCGATCGTTCTCTAAGAATGCAGGCTTTACAGGCACCCGTTGTGCCCTCACCGTTGTCCCCAAGTCCCTGACGGGCAAAGCGGCGGATGGCTCAGACGTTGAGCTATGGAAATTGTGGAATCGTCGCCAGTCTACGAAGTTTAACGGTGTTTCGTATATTGTGCAGCGAGGAGCCGAAGCGGTTTACAGCCCAGAAGGGCAGGCGCAAATCAAAACGCTGGTCAGCTTCTATATGGAAAACGCGCGCATTATCCGCGATCAGCTTACCGCTGCTGGGTTGACTGTGTATGGTGGGGTTAATGCTCCCTATGTGTGGGTACAGACGCCCAATGGTCTTTCAAGCTGGGACTTTTTCGATAAGCTACTGCAGACCTGCAATGTGGTTGGAACGCCCGGTTCAGGCTTTGGCGCAGCGGGTGAAGGTTACTTCCGCCTTTCAGCGTTTAATAGCCGCGAGAATGTGGAAGAAGCGATGAAGCGGATTACAGCAACGTTTAAGGGATAGGTTCAGAAGGCAGGAGGCAGAAGGCAGAGGGCAGAAGGTAAGAGAGTTATGAGTTTTGAGTTATGAGTTTTGAGTTTTAGCCTACCCGTGCTTTCGGCAGCTTCGCCAACGGGAAGCAGGGTACGTCCCTCATCCCTCATCCTTCATCCCTTGCCCTCTGCCTTCCAACCTAAATCTCGTAGGTTGTAGGGTGGCATTGCCCACCTTCCTACTGACCGTTGAGTGTGGATGCCTCAAGCGACCTTTGCTGTCGAAGCCCGATCGCTCCTGAAAAGGGCTTGTTTTATCTCGATTCAACCATGCTAGACCGGGACAAGCGGACGAAACTAGCCAATCAATGGGATGCGGTTGGTAGCGCAAAAATGTGGACAGCACCCGTTGGTTCGCCTTGAGCATTGAGTGCTTGTGGGTCGCCAACAACGACATAGCGATCGGAGAGGCTGACGGTGGGCAAGAATTCTTTTCTGTCTGATCGTGGTACGAGCTTGGCAAGTTGCGACCAATACTCCGAGCGTGGTTGGCGGTGAAACAGAAACGCCTCCCCTTCACTATTGCGACCCATAAAGTTGCTCTGTTGACCGACAGCCGCAACAACCGCGTAGTCACCTTTTAGTGCAACCCTGTTACCAAAGCCATAATCTAGAAGTAAGCCGAGTAGCCCATAAGGGCGCTGTGTGTAACGCGGCGCTAGCTTAGCCGTTTGCCGCCATTCAGTGCTGGCAGTGGGACGCTTCGCAATATAAGCAGAGCCAGTGGAAAAGGGTCCGTTTAACGACGCACCGACGAGCAGGGTATTCCCTTGTAGGGCAACACCGCCAATGCCACCAAACGCTTTTGGTGGGAGGGGAAACGGTAACTCCTGCTTGTATGTCCAGGTGCTGGTTTGGGACTGACGCTCAAAGAGTATAGCAACAGCACTCTTGGGCAGACTGCTAGTACCACCGACGAGAATCGTATGACCGCTGATGGCTACAGGTGTTCCTAGCTTGGTGAATGATCTGCTGCTGCCAGAAGCAGGGCTTTGAGGTATGACGAGGTTGGTCGAGTAGAACCAGGTTGCGGTGACAGGGTCACGCTCGAAGATGTGTGGCTCTCCCTGTTGACCCACGACGAGTGTGTTGTGGTCAAGTGCCACGCTGTAGCCAAAGTGAAAGCCTGCTTCGGGTTCGGGTGGAAAAAGCTTGGCTTGCTGTTTCCAGGCTGACCCCTGGCGCGTGAAGATGTAAACGGCTCCTGACTTATTAACATGTCCGGGAGCAATGTTGGTCTCTGCAATAGGAGCAGCAACAGCAATGGTATCGCCGCTGATCGCTACACTGCGGATGAACCCAATATCCTCTGGTGGATCGTCTGGCATCAGCTTTGCCCGCTCAACCCAGGTGGAGCCAGAGCGCTCAAACACATAAGCGGGAGCGAGTCTGGCGGCAACCACGAGCGTGTCTTGCTCAATGGCAACGGCAGTCCCAAACTCATCGGATTGCGTGCCGCCACTGGCATACAGTGTCGTTTCGGGATACCAGACAGGCTTGGCTTGCACGGCAACGACTACCAAAAGAGTGATGACGCTAACCGCGACAGCAAGCAATACACGCAGATGAATGGTAGACATAGCTCAGCTTTGCTTCTAGCCCCATAAACGTATTCAGATGACGTGATCCAATTGCGGGGCGTATGCTGAAAACATTAAGGCATCGCTGTCTCACTTGCTTATTGCCCTGTATGACTTATCCCTCTGTTACACTGCCCTTGTGCCAAGAGTTCTAAGCCAAATAGTTCTAATTCTGAAACCAGGCAGTTAGTGCAACTGCTAACCCATCGGCAGCATCGTCAGGTTTGGGGATTTGCTCAAGGTTAAGCTCGCGGGTGACAGCGGTTTGCACTTGCAGCTTATCGGCGTTGCCATACCCGGTCAGCGCTTGCTTAATTTGTGCCGGGGTGAACTCAACGTAGGTCGCATTGTATTGCGCCAGCACCAGCATCACGACGCCACGAGCCTGAGCCACCGCGATCGTATTTCCCATGCGGTAGAAAAAAAGCTTCTCGATCGCCACCAGATCTGGCTGCCACTGCTTCATCAGCGTATGCAGATCGTCGTGAATGATGATCAGCCGTTGCCCAATTTCCTTCCCTGCTGGCGTTTGCACCACGCCATAATCCAGAACCGACACCTGGGCTTCTTTGCTGCCGGCTGCTTCACCAAAGCAATCGATCGCGCCAAACCCCAACGTTGCCAGCCCTGGATCAAGTCCGAGAATTCGCTTTTGCATAACAGCTTTGGAGTTTGAGTAGTGGAACTTGCTTTAACTCAAAACTCAAAACTTAAAACTCAAAACTACTCCCCCTCTTCCAGCCCAAACACCTGATTGAAGACCTTTTCGACTTTATAGCCAGAATCGATCGACTCCAGTGGGTCTTTCCGCAGGCGATGGCGCAGGCAAAGGGTTGCAACCCGACGAATATCCTGAATCGTCACCTCATCGCGCCCTTCAAACGCCGTCAGTGCCTTGGCAGCACGGTTGGTCACAATGTCGCCCCGCAGACCATCAACATCCAGTTCAGAGCAAACCTGAGAGATTTTGACGCGCAAGTCGTGGTCGATCGCCACACTTTTGAGCCGTTCCTGAGCCAAAACCAGGCGATGTTGCAATTCATCCTGCTCCGTCTGGCAGGCATCAAGAAAGGTTTGGGGATCCTGATCAAACTCAGTGCGCTGCTCTACAATCTGCACGCGTAGTGCCGGATCTTTCACCGTACGGATTTCGGCGTGCATGCCAAAGCGATCGAGCAACTGAGGACGCAATTCCCCTTCTTCGGGGTTGCCAGACCCCACCAGCACAAAGCGTGCCGGGTGCCGGACTGAAATGCCTTCTCGCTCAACCGTATTCCAGCCAGACGCCGCTGAATCCAACAGTACATCTACCAGATGGTCATCCAGCAAGTTGACCTCATCCACGTAGAGAATGCCGCGATTGGCCTTTGCTAAAAGCCCCGGTTCAAAGGCTTTTACCCCTTCCGAAAGTGCTTTTTCAATGTCAATAGTGCCGCAAACCCGGTCTTCTGTTGCGCCGAGCGGCAGGTCTACCATCGTGACTTTTTTCTTTGCCACCGGAATGTCAAGACCTTGCTCCGCCTGTTGCCGCACCGCATCACTCATCATTTCTGAGTCATAAGGGTGGCTATTAAACGGATCGTCTGCCACCACATCAATTTCAGGCAGCAAGTCCGCCAGCGCGCGAATGGTTGTGGATTTGCCTGTGCCTCGATCGCCCATAATCATGACCCCACCAATCTTTGGGTCAATGACATTTAGCAAGAGCGCTAGCTTCATTTCCTCTTGCCCGACGATCGCCGTAAACGGAAACACCGGACGGCGACGGTTAAACGAGGATTGCACCGATCGACCATTCTCAACAGTAACGGGATTTGCAATAGGACTCACGGACTTACCTGATGTTTGTTAAACGTATGGATCACTGGCTTTTATTGTGCCACAGAGGGGGAGGAGAGTTTTGAGTTTTGAAAGAAGGCAGACGGCAGACGGCAGAAGCTAGAAGGCAGTTGTAGAAAACCGGGAGTGGGGTAGGGAGTGGGGAGTAAGGAGGCGTATAAATTGTATTTAGCATTCAACTATCGGCTTTTTAGCCCTCATCCTTCATCCTCCATCCTTCATCTGGCCCGAATCACAGGTGGGCTAAATGAATCCGCTGCTTTTTTACCCGCTTCATCAAAGGTCGGCAGCAAAAGGCTTCTGAGGACACCTTCGATTTTGTCTCGTTTATCCTGCTCGGCATTTCTAGCCTGTCCCAGTGCGGTGTTGATTTGACCAAAAATGGAATTCAGTAAGTCAGGCACGCCGATCGGGTTGACCGGAATGGAGAAATAAAACGGTTGCGCCTGAGCAGCCGTGCTACTGCCCTCGCCAGGTCGTTCTCGTCTAGTTGTTTCGGCATAGTCTCGAAACGCAGCCGCCTGGTTAATAGCGACTTCTAACCGTTGCTTGAAATCAATGGGAGAAAGTTCGGTACGGGTTTGGTTTGCCAGCATGACTTGCACAATGACCGCATTAATAGAAGCGGCAGCCTGGTTATAAAGCTGCCGACCTCTGCGATATTTATTCCAGTCTGTTTCACTTAAGCTGTCGCTAGTGCTAGTGGGTTGAAATTCCTGCTTAAAGGTAGCCACTGCCCCTTCAACGCTATAGCGTGCCTGGACAAAGGGTGCCAACGGATCGGGGTTCAGGGTTGGATCAGACTTACCGCAACTTGCTACCAGAATGGCACAGAAGAAACTGATTAATCTGACTTTTACGATCGCGCCCGATGTGCGCTTACAGTCATCATTCGCAAAGCGACGGCTCATGTCTGTTCCCTTTATCAATTCCCCGGAAAAAGCGCTGGTAGCGATCGCAGACCGTCAGCGTTAGCTCAACTCCAGCGATTCCACGCTGACATAATACCTTCCAGGCAACGGAACAAACCAAAACATTGCCTCAGTCAGACTTAATCAGCTTATTTCGATGTGCATCGCGAAACCGTAACAGCAAGCCCAACGTGATCTGCTTCATCACCCAATACAAAATGGTCAGAATCACAAAGGTAATTAAAACAACCAAGAGAGGCAGTTTAGCGGTGAGGTCATCGATCGTGGTCAACAGCACATTCCCAGGGTCGGTGACCAAATCCCAACTGTTGAGCCGCCGAAATCTACCCAAATAAATGCCGATCGCACAAAGCGCATGCATGGCTAATTCAGACCACAGAACAAGGTGTCGTTGCCCCTGCCGCTTCAAATAGTGTCCCTGATTAATTAGAGAGACTACATAGGCTTCAAAGCCGCTGAGAATTGCCGCAATATGTAACGGGATAAAGACCAGCGCAATAATCCAGATCGCATACCCGACACGCGTGCCACGAATCAGGTGAATAATATCGGTCAGCAAGTAGGGCGCGTTGGGCAAAAACGCCAAAAACACGAGCCAACCGATCCACCAGAGGACCGAACGAGCATCGGTTTTGCGTCGAAAAAGCCAGAAGCTTAAAACTAAGGGAATGAACGCTAAAAAAAGATTCCACAGAATCCAACCGCTGTAAACACCAGAGAAGGCTTCAAGCGCCTCTAAAAGTCTTGATTGCATCTCGATCGCTCGACTTTGATAGACCTACCTTGTCACAGGTTAACCTTTACTTAAAGGCAACTTCTAATATTTACCGTTTGTGAATTGAACTGATCTTGCCTAGGCGCTTAAAACCAAGAAACTGTAAAGCTGCATCATCGTCCAACGCTGTACTTGAACCGAGGTCATTCTAAAGCGGTCAGTTATCAAAGCGAGAACCGCTAAGCTGGAAGAGCATTCGCCAGTCAAAAAGGGGGTTGTGACGGTTGGTATTGGAGTGGCTGATTTGTGGATCGCTTAACGGCCGTAACTAGGGCACACTGAAAGAACGCTGTTCTAGCCACACTCTTGGGATCTGCATCAGTATGAGAGAGCGCATTCAAGCACTGACAGAAAATTTGGGCCGTGCGATCGTGGGTAAACACGATGCGATTCGGCTTGTGCTGGTGGCCCTGATTTCGGGTGGGCATACGCTGTTAGAGGATGTTCCAGGCGTGGGTAAAACCCTGCTGGCAAAGTCACTGGCTCGTTCGATCGATGGCACGTTTCAGCGCATTCAGTGCACCCCTGACTTGCTGCCCAGTGATGTCACCGGAACAAACATCTGGAATCCCAGCACTGGCGCGTTTGAATTTTTGCCAGGACCTGTGTTTGCCAATATTTTACTGGCAGACGAAATTAATCGAGCCACCCCTCGAACCCAATCAGCACTGCTAGAAGTGATGGAAGAACATCAGGTAACGGTTGACGGGCTTTCGCGCCAGGTGCCTGATCCCTTTTTCGTCATTGCAACGCAAAACCCTGTGGAGTACCAGGGCACCTTTCCCCTTCCAGAAGCCCAGATGGATCGCTTCATGCTGTCCCTTTCGCTAGGTTATCCATCCGAAGCCGAGGAACTGCAAATGCTGCAATCCCTCCAGAGCCGAATTGGTGCGGATGCGCTACAGCCTTGTTTATCGCTGGCTGACATTCAAGAGCTACGACGGCTCTGTGCGTTGGTTAAAGTAGAAGAGTCACTGCAACGCTACATGCTCAATCTGGTGCGGGCAACCCGACATGATGAGGAGGTTACCCTGGGAGTCAGTCCTAGAGGTTCGGTGGCGCTGCACAGAGCAGCACAAGCCCTCGCGTTTTTGGACGATCGCGACTACGCTATTCCTGATGATGTCAAATTTCTTGCGCCCCATGTACTGGCTCACCGCATGATTCCTGTGGGAGGACGCAGAGCACGCACCATCGTCGAGCGGCTTTTGAACACAACTCCGATCGTCTAGCAGTTAAACAACGCCCCGATGCGCTGATTGGGTCTTAAAAAATTTGTCACCACTAATCATCTTTCTACAGTACTATTGTACTAATATCGGTAGACGTACCCCTCCTTTGCGTTTGCCGAGAAACCTGTTGCTAGATGAGCTGGCTATCCCCCGACCATGGACGAACTTCAAGCACGTTTTAGAGCAAGGCGATCGTTGCCCACAGACATGAATCTTGCTAAGCAGCCCTTTCCAGAGTTTGAGGACTCGGAGTTCGAGGACTTGGAGTTTGAGGACTTGGAAAAGGGGCCGCAGGGCGAGGCAAATGTTGTGGAAATGCCGAATAGACAGGTGTATGAACCCACCTCTGCGCGATCGTCAACACCGCGTACCCCTAAGCGTAAGCAAGGGAATGCGGCCAAGCGAAAGCCTGCGACGACTCCTGAAAAAGCATTTTCCTTTCGCCAAATGCGGGATGGTCATCAACAGCCCTATATTGATGAGCTAAAGCGCTTAGAAGCGCAGGCAGAACGGATCAATCAACTGCTGGCCGAACGGAAGCGCAAGAAAGCTCAGGCTGAGCAAGCAGAACCATCCAAAGGGGCGTCGACTGCATCACCGACTACGTCATCTACCAAGAAGAAAGCGACCAGAAGTAGCAAGCAAACGTCCCGATCGCCCCAACGCGAGGTTTCGCCTATGCCAGCCCAGGATGATGACACCGCTGCGCTAGAGGCACAAGCAGAGCGGATTAAGCAGTTATTGAAAGAACTAGAATCTGCACTCAATGAGGGAGAACCGCTACTAGCGAATGAAGGGGAACCGCTATTAGCTAACGACGCGATCGCGCCTGAAAGTGCTGACGACCCACTCAATGCCACCGCCACGGCTCCGTCTATTCAGGTGCCCACGTTTGGGATTGAAGCGGTTGGAACGAGCACGTATCGTTATGGCCCTAACGCTCAACCCTTAAACGCTCATTCATTGTCTATGCCATTGGAGGAAGATCCCAAAGCACAGCATGAGGCGGCAGAAACCGCTGAAGCGCTTCGTTCTCTGGCAAGCCGCGATGGTAGTCGGGGACTTGTCGGTCCCACCAATACAGCAACTCATCACCCTGAAATGAGGCGCGTAACGCGATCGCGCGCTTCTCACCCTGGATCAGGTTTCCTGCCTGTTCGTCACTATGGCTTGCGGCTACGGCAGTTGCTCCAGGTACCGCATCATGGGTTCGATCGTATTGGCGATGCAGTGCTGTGGATTGTACTTGCAGTCGTTGTGCGGGTGGGAGCGAGATTTATTCTGGCGATGGTTCCAGCGCTGACACCAATTTTTGCGCTGCTGATGTTTGCGCCTGCTCTCCTTGCCGTTTACCTGGCAATGTTTGTGCCCAAGGCGGGCTTTGTTTCCATTTACCGCTTGTTTCTCATCATGCTGGGATTGCTGGTGGGTGGCAGACTTTAACGCACTGCTTTTAGCAAGGAATGCGGTGATGGCTCATCATGCTGTTTCTGAAGCCTTCCACGCTAAATTTCCTGGTGTATGTGGCTAGAAGCCAGAACGGGTGAGGCTGCAACGCTTCTAACTCCTGAATGCTCAGGCTCAACTAATGATTAGGAGGATGGATGGAATACTCAAAATCTGGACCAGTAATTTCAAAGCAGTTAGTGGCTGGCGGTGCAGTACTGCTGGCTTTTGGGCTTTTGCTAGACCTGCATAGCTTACCTTCTTTTTTGAGCAAAAACTTCAGCCAAAAAAGTTCGGGTGAACCCTGTCAGGAGGTTGTGCAATCACAGGCCAAGCTGTCCAGGCAACAGCTAGCACGGCTGCTTACGGTCCCGGAAGGCGATAAGAAACAGAAAGTGCAAGAAATTCTGAAAGATCCCTACTGCAAACTGGCTGACCTTCAGGTGCGTGCAGGTGCCACAGCGCAGCGAGAGGCGTACCCGCTTGAATTTGAGCCGCAAACGTGGCTGGTCATTCTGTATGAAGGCGACCAGTATGCTGGCTACCGCTTCAATGTTCGTTAACACCGCAATGGTTGCTAAACCTCATTTCATACTTGGCAGGGCTGGCTGGTTTCCGATTGGACTGTTGGTTAGCCTCTTGCTGCTGCCTTTGGGCTGTGCTAAGGCTCCTGGTCCTGAAGCACCGCTGAGCATTAAGCTTTACCAAAGTTGGGAACTCCAGCCCGGTGACACGATCGCCGATCGCTCCGTTTTAGGCGGTCTTGGCGATATTTCGATCGCTCTGAATGGCAATCATGTTTACGCACCCTTTGATGGCCGCACCCAGTTGGATAACCGTCGCTGCCTGATTTTTTCTAGCCCGGATGTACCTGCCTACCTTTTTCGCCTGTGTGGCTTGAAGGAACCGCGTTTGGGCGATGTGAACCAGGGAGACGAGATCGGTACGGGTGATTTACTCTTGTTTGCGGCCCTGCGTAAGCAACCGAATGGTACCTGGGCAGTTGTCGAACCTGCTAAGGCGATTCTGGAGCGAACCCTCAAAAAGGTATCTTGACGTTGGAGAGTGGCACCCGACACGACACCAAAATCTTTTTGGTTGTCAGGATCGTGCCATGTGTGAGATGTATAGCTTTAATGGGAAGATAATCACTTCTCACAGGTCTTGGTGCATCGATCGATTGGTCTAAAGAGGCAACAACGAACGGTTAGATCTTCAGTCGCTAAGGGCTTATTAGTAGCAAGCGCTGCCTCGCTAGGGCGCGTCATCAATTCAGCTCAAAAACCTTTGGTATCAGCAGTGTCGCGCCCGTCCCAATACACCAGGCTAGGGGCTGGAACCCCTGCTGAAAGCAATGTGTAGCCGTAATTGATGACAGACCCTAGCGCAGTGGTAAGCTTGCGTCTTTCTGTCTCCCTGACAACGACTTCAACTCCGACCTCGGTTATGCAACGCTGAGAGCACTTGTGACGGCTAAACTTTTTCAACGATGCCGATATAGCTGGACGCAACTAGCGGCGCTGCCTGCGATCGTCCTGGTGCCGCTGGCGATTGGGGCAACGAGTGCTGCGGTCACAGGTTGTTTGCTGGGTGTGCGCCAGGTGGGTGGGCTACAACCGTTAGAGCTTGCTAGCTATGACCTGATGGTGCGGTTGCGTCCAGATCGAGCGCCCGATCCACGCTTACTGCTGGTGACGATTACCGAGTCAGACATTAAAGCCCAGAAGCGATGGCCGTTATCGGATCAAACGATCGCGCTGGCATTGCAAAAGCTGCAACGGTTTCAGCCAAACAGTATCGGTTTAGACATTTATCGCGATCTCCCTCAAGCACCAGGAACCGCAGCGCTGACAGAACAATTGCGGCAACCGAACGTCATTGCGATTACAAAGGTTCAGGACGCCGATGACTTGGGTGTCGATCCGCCTCCTGGTGTACCCAGCGATCGGGTCGGCTTTAACGATATTGCTACTGACCCTGATGGTGTGATCCGTCGTGGGTTGCTTTTTGCCGATACAGACACCACAACGCTGTATTCCTTCTCACTGCGACTGGCGATCGCCTACTTACAGCAGCAAGGTATTTCACCACAAGCTGGCTTGCTGAATCCCAACAACTTGAGACTGGGCAACACAGAATTTATTCCCTGGGAAGCTACATCAGGGCAATACCAAACGGTGGATGCAAAGGGTTATCAAACGCTGCTTGATTATCGATCGCGCAATCATTTAGCCCGGAAAGTAACGCTGACTCAGGTGTTAAACGGCGCGATCGAGCCAGACTGGGTAAAAGGCAAAGTTGTGCTAATTGGTGCGACTGCCCAGAGCGCTAAAGATCGCTTTCTTACTCCCTTCAGTGCGGCAGAATCGCAGACAGCTTCCATGCCTGGTGTGGTCATCCACGCTCAAATGGTGAGCCAGTTTCTGGATGCCGCGTTAGATCAGCATCCGCTCGTTTGGTTCTGGTCTGATGGGGTCGAGGCTATCTGGATTGGAGCCTGGGTTGTGCTGGGTGGTTGCCTTGCCTGGTTTATTCGCCATCCGTTAGGGCTCTGTGTGGCGATTACGGTGGCGATCACGATCGCGTTGGGACTGTGCTACGTCATCTTTTTACATCACGGATGGGTACCAACAGCCGCGCCTGCGGTGGGTGTTAGCATTGTGTCCATTCTGGTTGTGTCGTATCGAGCGCAGCAGGCACACCGTCAGCAGATCATGATGATGAAGCTGCTGGGGCAAAATACGTCGCCCGAAATTGCAACGGCATTGTGGAAAAGTCGCGATCGGCTGCTGAAATCTGGCAAGTTACCGGGGCAACGGTTGATCGCTACGATGCTCTTTACCGATATTCGTAACTTCAGTACCCTTTCGGAACAGCTGCCGCCTGAAAATTTGTTGGAATGGCTGAACGAGTACTTGAGCGCGATTACTGAAGAAGTGAAAGTCAATCACGGCATTATCAACAAGTTTACGGGTGATGGGTTACTGGCGGTCTTTGGCGTACCGATCAACCGGGTGACGCCGATCGAAGTGTCGCAAGATGCTCGTTTAGCGGTTGAATGTGCTCTGGCGATGGGTGAGCGATTGCAAGCACTCAATCAGGATTGGCAAAAGCGGAACCTACCAACCGCACAGATGCGTATTGGCATTTTTACCGGGCCGATCGTGGCAGGCAGCTTAGGAGGGAAAGACCGTCTGGAGTATGGCGTCATTGGCGATAGTGTGAATATTGCATCTCGTCTAGAAAGCTACTCAAAAGACACTCAGGCGGAAGCGTGCCGTATTCTGATCGCAAAGGATACGCTCATCCATTTACAAGATCGCTTTAGCGTTGAACCGTGGGGGCCGTTAGCGCTAAAGGGGAAACAACAATTGATTGATGTTTATCGGGTGCTAGGCTATGCGAAGACTGAACGCTCTTAGTCCTTGAGGAGTGCATATTTTTGGGTGGTAGCGCTCTAGAAAAAGGGTAGTAAGAGGGCAAGGGAGGGTGAAAGCGCACACCGACACGCTCTCATCATCCCACTCTGAATCTGTATCCTTTCTTAAATGGGCGACCTTTATGGTTAGCGAGTGGCAGGAAACCGCGTCTTGACCGATCGTTGTTTGCACGTTGCGTAAAGTTTGGCACCAAGGGGAACATTGAGGAAACAACAAGCATCCGCAAAGTAGTGATTGACACACCTGCACCTACCACCAGTCTATAGAACCTTCCGTAAGGTAAGTCGCTTGGTCGGTAGTTTAACGAGTCCGTCGCTAAACAGCGAGGCGTCGAAACAATGGTCCTGTAGTGGTGCACATCCAGAAACTTTATTTATACGGTTAGATTTGATCATCCCCATGCTTCAGAAAAACAATTACCGCAAATTACTGAACACCTGCCTGGCTGGTGTGCTTGGTATCACCGTATGCGGTGCACCGTTACTCGCGATCGCCCAGGAGTATCATCCACCTAAGCGTGGCATTCCCGGACGGCGAGAAGGGGCTGGCACACGGGGCACCTGCCTTCGAGGGCCTAAATTACTGATGCCTTTAGCGCCATCCGATAGCTTTAGCACAACCGTATCAACCACTCCCACATTTTTCTGGTACGTGCCTAAAACGATCGCTCAGACCGCCGAGTTTGCCTTGTTGGATGAGAACGATCGCACGCTTTATCGCACCACTGTCAACCTACCGGGAGCACCAGGTGTGGTAGGCGTGTCTCTGCCTGCTAACGTGACGAACACTGTGTTGACCGTTGGGAAAGACTTCTACTGGCAATTTTCCATTCTGTGTGATCCAACCCAGCCTTCGATCAATCCGTTTGTTGAAGGTGTGGTGCAACGGGTGAAACCGGCAACGGCTCTGGTCAACCAACTGAAAAAGGCACCCCAACGTGAGCGCTCTTCGCTTTACGCCAGCAATGGCATCTGGCAGGACGCGATCGCCACGCTGGCACAGGAACGTTGCGCCAAACCCCAGGATCAGAGCGTGATTGATGGCTGGTCGAAACTATTGCAGTCTGTTCAACTAGAGGACTACGCTCAAGCGCCACTTCTACAAACTTGTCCGGCTAAAGCAACAGTCAAATAAGCCTACAGCGTTTCTCAGTCGAGTTAGCCAGATTAGAACGGGTGTGGGATGTAGGGTATAGGGTGTGGGGAAGGCGAATGAAACCGACTGTATAGCAAAAGGCAGAGGGCAGAGGGCAGAAGGTAAAGCCTCGCCGATCAGAGCTTTGACTATAACAGGATGTCCTAACGAACCTGCGTATTGGTGTAAGTGGAAAAAGTGTAAGTGGAAAAAGCTGTCGCGATTCAGAGAGGATAGCCTGCTTTGGTTACGGCGTGGTGCATCTGCGCGATCGGCGCGTAATCTTCTGGGGTGACTGCGGCAAAACGCTGAACATGCGCTTGCTGCATAGCGCTTCCTAGAGCAGCATCCGGGTGCAACAGTGCGGTACGAAGCTGATGGATACAATCTGCGCCAAGGCGTTGTGCCGCTACGAGTGGTGGCATCGGGCAGGGACCGATCGTTTCAATAACCCGTAGCTTCTGAGCTAAACCAGGATCGTCTCGCAAGGCTTGCTCTAACACGGTGCTGTCGATCGCGGCACAGTCTGCTAAGCCCTCAGCCACCCACTGGATCGATCGCTGATGTGACCCCGATGGCGTTGTCTGGCAAAAAAAACGTTGAGTGATGCCTTGTGATAGCAGTCGGTAGCGCAGCAAGTTATAGCCACTATTTGAGCCTGCGTCGTTGTAACAAAACGTTGTGCCTTCTAGCTGCTCAAACGTGGTCAAATCGCTGGCGGCTGACACAATGACATCAGCAAAATAAACCGGACGATCGCTGTAGCGCGGTGCCGCCATGACGGGTGCAGCCACCGTCTGAAACTGTTGAGGCTGAAGCTGATGTCGCTGAATAAACGGGAGGCCACAGATAAAGGCAAGATCTACGTGGTCGTCTTGCAGCAACGGATCGTCTAACGGATCATGGGGACTCTGGGCGATGGAGGTTTCAACCTGCAAGGCGTGACTGAACGCGGTTGCGATCGCCTCATAAAACCAGAGCCAATTGGGAGCCAGATACGAAACAATGTGCAACGTAGCTGGCAGCTTTAAAGGTCGCTCCAAGGATGGTTAACCCACATCTTTCAGGACTTGCTTTTCGCTGGCAGGCAGATGGATGAGCCGTCGATACAGCCAGTGAAGGTTTAGCACCAGCAAACTTCCTAAGGACAGCACCAGAATGACGACGATCGGCCCGTATGATTTTGTGTGCCACCAAAGCCATTTAAGCAGAAGAACGCCTGACAGACTAAACTTCGCAAAGCCTTGCGCGCTGCTTTTCTTGGCGCTCTCTAGCTTTAGCTCGATGGGAATAATGCTATCACTCGTTGCGACCGTCATCTGTTTGACTCCTACCGTGTGCTGACTACTCGAATGCATGCTCCAATCCTGCAATCCAAAATACTATAGTAAACCGATTGAGTTACCGTATTTTAGACAGTATGGCATGGTGCCATTGAGAAGACAAGCGGATCTCATAAAGGTACCCAGCAATGGGCGATCGCTAAACCTCGCTGCTGTTTTTACTCTCTCGTTACCCCATCAAACCCTTACGTAGCCGATGATTTTTCGTTTGTCGGCTCGAAACATTGTGTTACAGGGCATGATCTGCTAAAGTCTTCGTCATATCAGATTGATATATCTCAGACTGACATAACACAGATTGATATAGCTTAGATTGATGTAGCAGCCTATGCTTCGACTTGCCGCCCTTGGAGTACTTCAGTCTGAACCGCTAAACGGCTATCGGCTGATGCAACAGCTAGAGTTTTTTATGAGTTGCTGCATTAGCGTAAACAGCGGCGCGATCTATCCGTTGCTCAAGCGAATGGAAGAGCAAGGTGAAGTCACGTTGCTTCCTGGCGCTGCTGCTGAGGCTAGTCAGGCGGGCAAAACCTATGAGATCACGCCGTTGGGACGGGAACACTGGCGGGAAATGATGCTGGCGCATCCTCAGGAAAGTTGGGTCAACGCTCGATCGCGGTTTGCCATCAAGATTTTCTTTTTTAGCCACTTAGAACCGGCAGAACGGTCGCAGTTAATTGAATATCGACTGATGCAGTGTCGGTTGCGGTTGGCGCATCGGCAGTCGCAGCCCAAACAGTCCGATCCTTATCAGGCAGCCGTTTGGCAGCGATCGCTGGATGTCATCGAGTCAGAAATTCAATGGTTAACCCAGCAGCTTGCCAGTGAGTCAACAGCGTCTGGTGCAAGTGCAGTCAGCCCCCTCTTAGGGTTTAGCGCTGAGACATGTTTGCCAGCGATCGATCCCTTAAGTCGTTCACCTCAGGTTTCTTAGTTCGTTTCCCTGCTAGCGTTCGGGTTTTCGTTCCGTTCGCTCTGCCCACGTTTAAGCGACTAATTTTTCGTACACGTTTAATTAGCGCCCTTTGCAACGATCCCGTTCTTTTACAGGACTTACCCAATCATGTGGATTGTTCGCCTTGCTCTTCGGCGGCCCTATACCTTTGTTGTCGCAGCGTTTCTGATTGTCATTCTGGGAGTGATGACCATTACTCGCATGAGAACTGACATTTTTCCAGAGATCAATGTTCCCGTCGTCAGCGTGATCTGGTCCTATAACGGCGTCTCACCAGAGGAGATGGAAAAGCGCATTGTAACCATCAGTGAGCGTGCGTTTACGACCACCGTGAATGACATCGAACATATGGAATCGCAATCCATGCGGGGTGTCAGTGTGATCAAAGTGTTTTTTCAGCCAGGTGCAAAAGTAGAAGCGGCTGTGGCTCAATTAACATCCGTCTCACAAACCATTTTGCGCGTGCTGCCACCGGGCATTGTGCCGCCACTGATCATTCGCTACAACGCCTCCAGCGTACCGATTTTGCAGATGAGTGTTGGGTCGACGTCCTTGTCGGAGCAGGAGATTTATGACCTGGGTCTTAACTTCATTCGGACACAACTAGCAACGGTGCAAGGGGCATCGATTCCCCTGCCGTATGGTGGTAAAGCGCGACAGGTCATGGTGGATCTGGATACTCAAGCGCTCTACGCAAGGGGGCTTGCATCGACCGATGTGGTGAATGCCATTAACGCGCAAAATTTGATTCTGCCTGCGGGAAGCGCCAAGATTGGCGATCGCGACTACAGCGTTCATCTCAATAACAGCACCGAAGCGGTCACTGCGCTCAACGATCTGCCCATCAAGCAAGTGAATGGCTCGATGGTTTATATCCGTGATGTGGCGCAGGTGCATGATGGCTTTGCGGTGCAAACCAACGTGGTACGCCAGGATGGGCATCGGGCGAGTCTGCTCACCATTCTTAAAAGTGGGGGTGCTTCTACCCTGGATGTGGTCGATCGCATTAAAGGGGTGCTGCCACGGATTCGATCAACGTTGCCGCCAGAGCTTGATTTGAAGCTGTTATTTGACCAATCAATCTTCGTGCGAGCATCGCTGGAAGGGGTGGTTAAAGAAGCCGTCATTGCAGCCTGCCTGACCGCCGCCATGATTCTGCTGTTTTTAGGAAGCTGGCGCAGCACCATTATCGTGGCGGTTTCCATTCCCTTATCGATTCTATGTTCCATCATCATCATGAGTCTGCTGGGGCAAACGCTGAACGTGATGACGCTGGGTGGCTTAGCGCTGGCAGTCGGCATTCTGGTGGATGATGCCACTGTGGAAATTGAGAATATTCACCGCAACCTGGGACAAGGGAAGCCGATTAAGCGTGCCATTCTGGATGGTGCTAAGCAGATTGCAACTCCAGCATTGGTGGCGACGCTGTGTATCTGCATTGTGTTTACGCCTGTTGTCCTGCTGACGGGGGTTTCCCAATCGCTCTTCACGCCGTTGGCAATGGCAGTGGTCTTTGCCATGCTGTCATCCTATGTGCTATCTCGGACGCTGGTGCCGGTGATGGCACAGTACCTATTGCCCGGTGAGTTGCATCTGCATCAAGGAACGGGTGGACAGGTTGCAACGATTACAGGGGACGGGGTGCAGGGAAATGGGCATGGTGCTGTGGCGGCGCGACCCAATCTCTTTATGCGGCTGCACAACGGGTTTAATCAGCGGTTTGACCAAATGCGCGATCGCTACCATAGTGCGTTGGATTGGGGCTTGAGTCACCGCATCTGGGTGTTGTTTGTGGCGATCGCCTTTTTCGTGAGTGGGCTGGTGCTGCTGCCGTTTGTAGGTCAGGATTTTTTCCCAACGGTGGATGCGGGGCAATTTCGTCTGCATGTGCGCGCTCCCGCCGGGACTCGCATTGAAGAAACCGAGCGCTACTTTGGGCAAGTGGAAGACAAAATCCGCCAGGTGATTCCCAAGGATGAGGTGAAGACGATTCTGGATAACCTGGGTCTACCTGTTGGCGGCATTAACCTTGCCTTTAGCGACAGTGCCACGATCGGGTCTGCCGATGGTGAAATTTTGGTCGCACTCGACGAACACCATCATGGTCCAACCTGGCAGTATGTGAAGCGCTTACGTAAAGAGCTACGGCAAGCGTTTCCGCAACTGTCGTTTTTCTTTCAGCCTGCCGACATTGTGAGCCAGATTTTGAACTTTGGGCTACCCGCGCCGATCGACATTCAAGTGTTAGGACGCGATGCAAAAACTAACTACGGCATCGCGAAAAGCATCCAGGCAAAAGTGGCGCAAATTCCCGGTGCTGCTGATGTGCATTTGCATCAGGTGGTCGATGCACCCCAGTTGGAGCTTGAGATCGATCGCACTCAGGCACAGCAAGCTGGACTGACTCAGCGGGATGTGGCAAATAATGTGCTGACCTCTCTTAGTTCCAGCGGTCAGGCGTCGCCAAACTACTGGCTGAGTCCGAAAACGGGCGTCAACTACCTCGTTGCCGTTCAAACGCCAACCAGCCAAATGGATTCGTTAGATGCGGTTGGCAATACACCCATTAATGGGCAAACTGGCAACTCCCAGCTGCTGACCAACCTGGCAACCATGAAGCGAGGCAAAACAGTTTCAGTGGTGAATCACTACAACGTGCAGCCTGTGTTTGACATCTACGCCAACGTTCAGGATCGAGATCTGGGCGGTGTGTCGAATGAGATCGATCGCATTGTGGCAGAGGCAAGAAAAAAGCTGCCCAAAGGTAGCTTTATCGAAGTGCGCGGACAGGTTGGCACCATGAAATCGTCCTTTCTCAGCCTGGGATTGGGTTTAATCTTTGCCATCATGCTGGTTTATTTTCTGATGGTGGTGAACTTTCAATCCTGGCTTGACCCCTTGATCATTATGATGGCGTTGCCCTTTGCGTTAGCGGGTATTGTCTGGATGCTGTTTGTCACCCAAACGACGCTCAGCGTGCCGTCACTCATGGGTTCCATCATGAGTATTGGAGTCGCAACCGCCAATAGCATTCTGGTCGTCACATTTGCGAATCAACAACGTTTCTTGGGCAAAGGTTCCTACGAAGCAGCCTTACTGGCAGGCTATACCCGGTTGCGCCCGGTACTAATGACTGCGATCGCGATGATTATCGGTATGGTGCCAATGGCGTTGGGGTTAGGAGAAGGTGGCGAACAAAATGCCCCACTGGGACGCGCGGTTATCGGCGGACTCACAGCAGCTACCTTTGCCACGCTGTTCTTTGTGCCAGTGGTTTACAGTAAGCTGCGCCGCAAGCAACCGCAGAACATCGATGAAGAGGAAGACATGGACTGGCAAGAACAACCGGCGATCGCGTCCCAGTCTCATTGAAGATGTAACAGACAAGTTATTTCCCTCTCTAGGGAAACCTTGCTTTTCACAAAAGTTACTTGCAGGCATCGGTTCTATGGAATCCGATCCTTTGGGGGCAGCCCCCAAAGCCCCCCAATTTAGAGGACGGCTGCGTCCCCGTAGCTTGCTTCTCTGAAAGAGTACCCCCTTCAGAAAGGGCTATTAGTGAGAAGCGATAGAGCACTTCGCATTCTGGAGAATCACAAGCATTGTGCTTTACTTGATACTGCCAATTAATGAGCGCTACCAACCCTCAGCCCTCTTATTCGGGGGGTGTGGGGGAGTTAGGACCCCACGCAGCGGGGGACCGGGGGGAAGTCCCCCGGCTAAGACTAGCAACGAAGCCCAAATCTACATACACGACAGCTTAACGAAGCCCAAATCTACATACACGACAGCTTTCAGTCAGACGTATAGGAATAAAGCCTTCCTACAACCACTCAGCCATTCACATTTAATCCCACCCTTTGCAATTTCATCAGAGGATCTGCCGTTATGGCACCAAAAGACACTCAACCATCCAACGGACAACTCAGCAACGGTCACTCTACCCTTATGCCACCGACATCAACCAGAACCATGACACCGACCCCTAATGCTGCCCGTGTGCGTACCGCATTGCTAGGCGCTGGTGCCCTGTTTGCTGTCCTTCTGGTTGTTGGCATCGTCCCTCGACTGCAACGCAATGCTGAAATCAACGCCTCCGCCAAAGAAGCCAAAACCAACGCACTGACGGTTAATACAGTAACGCCCAAGCGTGTGGATGCCAAAGCAGACTTAACCCTACCGGGTAGCATCCAGGCTGTGCATGAAACAACAGTGTATGCCCGAACAGATGGTTACTTAAGTCAGCGGCTGGCCGACATTGGCGATCGCGTCACAGCCGGTCAACTCCTCGCCGAAATTGATGCGCCCGAAGTGGATCAACAACTGGCACAAGCGCGTGCCAACCTCGCGCAAACCCGCTCTGCCTATATGCAAACGTTGGCAAACCTGGAACAAGCGCGATCGCAGCTTTCGCAGGCACAGGCAAACGCCAACTTTGCTCAGGTTAGCTCCCAGCGCTGGAATACATTACAGAAAGAAGGCGCAGTGTCGCGTCAAGATTTTGATGAGAAACAGGCGTCTTCTGATGCCAACAAGGCAAATGTGAAAGTCGCGCAGGCAAGCATTAACGCCAATCAATCGAACGTCGATGCGGCGATCGCCAATGTCAAAGCCAGCGAAGCCAACGTGCGGCGACTGGAAGCCATGCAATCCTTTAAGCGCATTACCGCTCCCTTTACAGGCGTGATCACGGCGCGAAACGTTGACCAGGGTTCACTCATCACTCAAGGCAGTGGTGGCAGTAACGCCGTTTGGCTTTACAAGCTTGCTCAACCGAACACGCTTCGGATTTACATCGACCTGCCCCAGACCTACGTGACCTCCATTCGTCCAGGGCAAACCGCCAACGTCCTGGTGCGAGAATTGCCCAAGGATGTTTTTGCCGGTCGAGTGACTCGCACATCCAGTTCGCTCGATGCCACCGCACACACCTTACGCACCGAAGTACAGGTCAGCAACCCCAGCTTAAAACTGCTGCCAGGGATGTATGCTCAGGTGCAATTTGTCCTGAACCGTGCCATCGCTCCGCTGATGGTGCCCGCCAATGCACTCGTGACCCGTTCTGAAGGGACGATGGTGGCGATCGTTGGCGCAGACCAAAAAGTTCACTATCAAAAAGTGGCGCTAGGACGGGACTACGGCACCGATGTTGAGATTGTGTCTGGTCTAGAAGGCAATGAGCAATTGGTGGTAAACCCCACCGATGACGTAGCAGAAGGCGTAAGGGTTAACGCCGTACCCGCAAAAGTTAAGCCCAAAGAATAAACATGAAATCAACCCCTACTCTCACCTTGCACGCTTATGCAGGCGAGGCAACAACGTCATAGGTTTTGCGGTACATCTCCATAATATGTTTCCCCGCCGTAATAGGCGCATACTTTGGTGGCTTTCCATCGCTCTGGCAAGTGGGCAAACATTCCACCAGCGCATGGTAGTTAGGGTCAAAAAAGAAGGGAATGGAATAGCGCTCTTTGCCCGATCGATTGACAACCCGATGTGGCGTGGACTGGTAATAATCATTCGTCCACCGCGCCATCATATCGCCCAGGTTGATCACAAATGTATCCGGTATCGGTTTTGCGGCTATCCATTCACCATTTGCATTGCGCACTTCTAAACCACCCACCTGATCTTGCAGCAGGATAGTGATGCTGCCCCAGTCGGTATGGGCACCACAGCCAAGCTGATGCTCCATTGCGTTCGCTGGATGGGGTGGATAATGCAGCAGCCGCAAGACGGACATAGAGTTGTCAATCATGGGGTCAAAATAGTGTTCGTCCAGGTCTAGCGATAGGGCTAAGGCGCGCATCAGTTGGGTAGACAGGTCTAACATCAGAGTGAAGTAGGCTTCTAACGGCTCTCGCCAACCGGGTAAGTTCGGCCACTGATTTGCGCCATGATTGGGAGTGCCAGCCTGCACCAGCAGATCATCCCTGCCCCGATCGACCCCAATGTAGTAGCCTTCCTTCAAATCAGGATTTTGATCTAGCGCCTGTTGCCCGATCGCTTCATACCCACGTGAGATGGGCGATCGCGCAATGGCAACGGTGTCCCTAAACGCCAGGGGTTGATCAAAAAACCGCTTGGTCTGAGCAAAGGTGTCCGCGATCGCGTCTGCTGGAACGCCATGATTGGCAATGTAGAAAAAGCCCACCTGATGGCTGGCGTGGCGAATTGCAGCCGCAACCGCTTGACGATCACTCAGCTTTGGCGAACGCAAACCACTCAAATCAATGATGGGAATCTGTGAGAACGTCACGGTCGATCGACTCCAAAGCTTCACCCTCGATACTTCATCATTCAAGCGACACCCGTTGTATGTAAACCCACAAAAAAGGACTGATCTCAAATAAAACCAACATCAGTTGTTAGTCGCTAGTGGTTGAGGCAGAATAGACGGTGGGTTGCTGTAGCCTGACCTTCTCTCCATTCGTTAGGCTTGAATCACAGACTGCGAATTTTATCCCTCTTCTAGAACGACCTATGACACACACATTGGAATCAGCCGTTTACGAAGGGCAGTTTGGGACGTTTACGATTACGCCCGACGATCGCCGAGGCGTGGTCATCTATCGGGCAGGCTTGATGGTCGCGGCGCTCTGTTTTGCGATCGGATCTGCCCTTGCTCTGTGGCAGGCAACCAATCCCACCATTCTGCACGGACTCACGTTGCTCTACACCGGCTTCTGCTTAGCGCTGGGCGTGAGTTTGCTCACCATCCACATCTATATGGCACCGTTGCATCGTGCCTTGCAGGTGTTTTGGGTCATTGGGAGCATTTCAGCCTTTGCGATCGGTCATGCCCATCCCGAACCCTTTGCCTTAACCGTTTACACCCAGCCGCTGAGCATTCTGGGCATTGGGTTTACCTTTGCGGCACTCACGGGCATTTTCTTCAAAGAGGCCGTTTGCTTCAATCGCTTGGAGACCAAGTTTCTGACACCGCTGCTGCCATTGCTGCTGCTGGGTCACCTGTTTGGTTGGCTACCGTTGCCGCTCGAACAAGGGCTGCTGGCACTTTGGGCGGTGTTATTTCTCATCTTTGCCATTCGCAAAGTGATCCAACCCATCCCGCCGGATATTGGCGACAAGAGTGTCTTTGCTTACCTCAAGCAACAGCAGACAAAATCAGGGGCGTTGTGATGCATCGATCGTGCCAACACAACCGTTGCATCGTTGCCTAAGGAACGCGACTTATGAAATCTGACAAACCGCCAGCATCGACCCGATCGCCCTGGACAAAACCAGCCCTCTGGCTTTCCATTCCTTGCATGGGCGTGCTGGCAGTCTTGGGTGTGGCGTTTAGTCGCCAGCAGTCTCCATCCGCTCTGGCACCCAACCCCTCCCCCGTCGTTTCACCTGTTCAGGTACTCACCCCATCACCGCTGGTCACGCCGACTAAATCCCCCCAGGCAACCAAGAAGCCTGCTGCAAAGCCATCGCCTAAGCCCGTTGACCCAACGGCTCTCACAGCAGAACAAAAAGCACTGAATCAAAAGGCAAAGGCGGCATTTACCTCCATTGGTTCGTCTGTGGATGCCTTAGTTGAAATGCACATCGCGATCGCCGAAGGGCTACCATCTGTAAACGTTGGCGCACCCAGTGGCGCACTCCTGCTGGACAAAAACGGACACCAACTGCACCAGTTAACGCCCGGTAGTGTCTACACCGCCCAGCCTGACGGCAAAGCGATTCGCTTCGGTGAATGGTCTTTACCCGACGTTGTTTGGTTAGAAATACGGCCCGGCAACCTCTTTCAGTTGGGCGATCGCACGTACCGTGGACGGCTTTTGCTCGTTGCTGTTGATGGCAAACTTTGGGGCGTTAACTATATCAATATGCGGCAATACCTTTACAGCGTCGTTGCTAGTGAAGTGTCGCCCAGTTGGAAGATGGAAGCCTTGAAAGCCCAGGCAGTTGCAGCCCGTTCCTATGCGTTAACCTATTACTTCAAGCCCGTTAGCCCGTTGTTTCATATGGGTGCGACTGAGTACTACCAGGTTTACAGTGGCACTCAACGTGAAGCCGCTTCAACCAGCGAAGCCGTTGACGCAACTGCTGGTGAATTTGTCAGTTATCGCGGCGGCATTGTCGAATCCTTATATGCGGCTTCTGATGACATTGTGGCGGAAGCCTTTCAGGGCAAGGGGATGAGCCAGCTCGGTGCGTTGGCTCTCGCTGAGCAAGGCTATTCTTACAAGCAAATCCTGGGTAATTACTATCCCAAAACGGGTGTTGCTCGCATTGAAGAAGATCGAGATTAGGTGCGCAGAATTAGGTGCAAGGGGTCGTATGACTGTGCCATCCAATACCTTAGCGGTGGGGATCGGTAGTGCCTCACCACTGGCACTCGTTCTTTGGAACGCATAATACAGATTCTATTAACAGTATCAAACCTTACTAAATACGCCACAAGTGGTAGAATCACCCTGGACTGACAGACGTTACCTGCACTCACAGGATTCGCACTATGCCACTTACGCTATCGTCAGAAAAAGCAAAACATAAGCCAAGTATTAAGCTGGGGCGGGTTTTGGTTGTTGAAGATGAGGGGTTGATCTCAGAAACGATTGCGTTAGCGTTGAGAGATGAGGGCTATGACGTTGTTACAGCTGAAGATGGTCGGGCAGCCCTCGATCTGGTTCATCAGTTCAAAGAATCAGAGTCACACAGCAACCTGGGGATGTCGTTGTCACTCCCTCATCAGCTGAGTGGCCGATCGCTCGATCTGATCATTCTGGATTTGATGCTGCCTTATATTAATGGGCTGGATCTCTGTCGTCTTATCCGTCGAGAGGGCCTGACGGTTCCGATTTTGATGCTCAGTGCAAAGGGTAGCGAAACCGATCGCGTGGTTGGCTTAGAAGTTGGGGCAGATGACTATCTCACCAAGCCCTTTGGCATTCGTGAACTCGTTGCCCGCTGCCGAGCGTTACAGCGTCGCCATCACCAGTTTCAAGTACAGTCAGAGCAGCCATCAATCAAATATCAAGACATTGCCCTTTATCCTCAAGAATGCCGCATTACTGTGCGTGGAGTGCCAGTCAACTTTTCGCCGAAAGAGTTCAAAATCTTGGAGCTGTTTATGAGCTATCCTCGGCGGGTCTGGTCACGAGAGCAGTTGCTAGAGCGCATTTGGGGGCCTGACTTTATTGGTGATAGCAAAACCGTCGATGTCCATATTCGCTGGTTGCGCGAAAAGCTAGAAGTTGATCCCAGCAGCCCGACCTATTTGGTCACAGTGCGCGGTTTTGGTTACCGCTTTGGTTAAGCATTAGCCCTTTGCAAAGGAGCCGACAGCAATCCGCTTAGAATAGCGGTACATTCTACTTGTGCTGGTTACGGTTACATGACTACTTTGGCTGAGGGCTAATGCTAACGTGACATTTTTGTGGTTTTTGCTGGGTCTGCTGGTTGGCTTAGGGGTGTTGGGTTGGTATCACATTCGGCTTACCCGCAAACTGGAGCGCTTGGCTGCGTCTTTTCAACCAGATCTTTCGCCTCGATCGCGGTTACTCACATCGCGGCTCATCCGAACCATTGCCAACCATGCAAGCAGTTATGAGCGCTTAACTCATGACCTGGAGCTCTGGCAGCATTTTTGCCAAACGGCTCCGATCGGTATTTTGCAGGTAGACGAAGAAAATCAGCTGGTTTGGTGTAATGCTCAAGCAGGGCAGTTGCTTAACATTCAGCCGCCACAAACGACCCATCGCCGCCTGCTGTTAGAACTGGTGCGCTCCTATGAACTTGACCAACTCATCGAGCAAACGCGCCAGTTACGTAAACCCTGTCAGAGCGATTGGACGTTTCATCCCGTTTCTGCCGATCCGTCGCAGCTCTCCCGCCAATTATCCCGATCGCTGCGGGCGCATAGCGTTCTCCTGGCCGATGGGTGCATTGGTGTGTTTTTGGAGAGTCGCCAGGAAGCGATGTTGCTCGCTCAACAGCGCGATCGCTGGATTTCTGACGTAGCCCATGAGTTGAAAACACCCTTAACCTCAATCCGTCTGGTGGCAGAAACCCTTCAGATCCGGCTGGAGCCACCTCTACGCGATTGGGTCGATCGTCTCCTCAAGGAAACGATTCGGCTTAGCGGGTTGGTAGAAGATCTGCTCGATTTGAGCCAGCTAGAAGCAAACCCCAACCCCAACTTAAAGCTCAAAACGGTGGATCTCGCCAAACTGATTCAATCTGCCTGGTTTGGTCTGGAACTGCTGGCGCGCAAGAAGCAACTGCAATTAGATTACGTAGGGCCTGATCAACTGCTCCTGCAAGTGGATGAATCGCGAATGCATCGGGTTTTTCTGAATTTACTGGATAACGCCATTAAGTACAGTCCGGCTCAACAGATGATCCGCGTTCAGGTCAGTTTGATTGACGATAGCCAAACGCACGATCAAATTGTGCAAATAGAGATTATTGATCAAGGACCTGGCTTCCCAACAGAGGCGCTACCTTATGTGTTTGATCGCTTTTACCGCGCCGATCCATCCCGTTCTCGTAGTTACTCTGAGTTAGAAGTCTCTACGACGTATGCTTCAGGCAAAAATACAATGTCTGTTGGCAATCTGTATGCAGATGTTTCTCCAACAGAGCGTGAAAGGCAATCTGTACCCACAAGCAGTGGCAGCGGGTTGGGGTTAGCGATCGTCCGTCAAATTGTAGAAGCCCATCAAGGTAGGGTTCAAGCGAGCAACCATCCCGAAACCCAGGGCGGTTGGCTCCAAATCTTTCTGCCGTGGCAACCGCTTGACCACAGTTCATCCCCCTGATCAAACCTCCATCTCGACAGGGGTTACTGAGGCAACCTCGCGATCGCGCTACGATTATTCAGCCAAGATCGCCGCGATTTGCGATACTAGAATCTGGTTCTGTGACGCACGCAACACATGTTTATTATCGACATTACGCTCAAGAATACGCCCCTCTCCCTGTCTATTCAGCGCAAATCTGAAGAAGACGCTGAAGCTGTCTATCAACAAATCTTGCAGGTGCTTCGTTCGGGCAGCAACGAACTGTTAGAGCTGGTGTGCGAAAAGCAGCCTGGAAAAAAAATCGGCATCCTTGGTGGTGAGATTTCAGCCGTACAAATCTCTGATAAGTCTGGTACTGCTGCTGCTTCTGGTAGACCACCTGGTTTCTTTGCCTTAGCGGAATGAGCGACTCAGCAAATTTTAATTTTGCACAGCCTGATCAGGATAGCGTTGGCAATCAGCCATCCATTCCTGTGGACAACCTAGAGCCTACGGAGGCCTTGCCCGCCATTCAAGTGCAGGATGTCTCGTTTCGTTGGTACAAGGGCGAAACGGTTCTGGAGTCTTGCAGCTTAGATGTGCCTCAAGGCGAATTTTGGATGCTTTTAGGCACCAATGGCAGCGGCAAATCGACGCTGTTAAAGCTGTTGGCAAAGCTCTTGCAGCCTCAGACTGGTTCGATTCACATTAGCCCCCACGTTGGTTTTGTGTTCCAAAACCCCGATCATCAGTTAGTGATGCCAACGGTGGGTGCAGACGTTGCCTTTGGGCTGGTGGCAGAAAAACTCACCTACTCCCAGGTGCGGCGACGGGTTGAAGAAGCTTTGAACGCAGTCAATTTATTGCCGCTCCTTCGGCGTCCGATCTATGCCCTGAGTGGTGGGCAAAAGCAGCGAGTGGCGATCGCAGGTGCGATCGCCACTCGCTGTGAAGTCTTGCTACTGGATGAACCGACAGCATTGTTAGACCCCGACAGTCAGCTTGATCTAGTAGCTCAGGTACGGCAACTAGTGAAAGACCGGGGCTTGACAGCTCTTTGGGTCACTCACCGTCTGGACGAGCTGGATTATTGCGATGGTGCCTTTCTGTTAGAGCAGGGCAAGGTCGTCGATCGGGGCGATCCCCAGCGTCTGAAGCAGCGCTTGATGCAAGTACCTGTCCAGTAGGGATGTTCCATATAACGTCCCCACGACTAGAAACATCAAAGCGCTTGAATCCATTCTTTAACGTCGTATTCAGTCCACACACCGTTTTGCCAGTAGGGGTCAGACTCAATGAGTTGACGGACGGTCGCTTCATCCTCCGCTTCGTAGATGCCAAAAACCTTGGTGAGGTCTTTAGTCGGGCCGATCGTCACCAAGACGCCGGATTCTTTTTGTTTCGCCAGCCCGTCCAGATGTGCTTGCCGATAAGGGGCACGCTTTTCCAGCACATCGTCACAGTAAGTGCCCCAGAGAACATATTTGGTCATGCTGAAGTTTTGAGTTTTGAGTTCTGAGTTTTAAGCTAATTTAGCAGCCAACAGTCAACCTCCAATATGGAAGCTTTGAATTCATTTCATTCTGACTTCTGGCTCCTGGCTCCTGACTTCTAGCTTCGGAGATCGACGCGGAATTTATCGACCAACGCCTCGCGCACCTTCTGGTGAACGGGGTCAATGTCTTCGTCTTTTAACGTCCGATCGTCCGCCCGATACAGAAGCCGAAACGCTAAGCTGCGCTGCCCTGCGGGCACATTTTCACCGCGATATTCGTCAAAGAGGTCGATCGATTCCAGCAAACTGCCGCCCACTTTGGTAATGACCCGCTCAATGTCTGCCACGGCTACCTGGGTAGAAACATAGAAGGCAATATCGCGATCGGACGGTGGATAGGTTGAAAACGGCTGAAAGAGGGGGACTTGCGCTGCATCCTGGTCAAGCTGATCGAGCAGCACATCCAGATCGAGTTCAAACACGTAAACTTCATCGGGTAGACCCCGTTCCTGTCGTAGTTGCGGGTGCAGTTGCCCAAAGGTGCCTAAACGGATGCCTCCAATCCATAGAGAAGCCGTACGTCCTGGGTGGAGACGTTCATCCCGGCGATCGGGCTGGTACTCAACCGCCAACCCTAACCGCTGAAAAACGCTGTCCAGCAAACCCTTGGCTTCAAACCAGGTCAACGGTTGCTCACGACCAGAACGAACCCATTTACCCCGAGTGGCATCGCCACCCAAAATGCCCGCCACTGAATCTGCCTCGCTTAAGCCGTCTTCTTCAGACCAAAAAATGCGGCCAATTTCAAAGGCATTCAAGGGACCATTGCCTTGCTCCAGATTGTATTGGAACGCATCAATCAGTCCTGCTATCAGATTCGTTCGCAGCGCCGAATACTCTACAAACAAAGGATTGCTAAGAACGATTTGCCGAGTGTCGCCCGGTTTACCCAACGTGTAATGTGTGACTTCGGTCAGCCCGATCGCGCGCAACGCCTGACGCAGGTTGCGGCTAAGTGCTTGTTCAACCGAAAGATAGCCCGCTTCGGTTTTGTCAGGCAGTGTATCGCAAAAGTTGTTGTACCCATAGAGACGAGCGATTTCTTCAATGAGATCGATCTCGCGCTCCAGGTCACGTTGACGATAGGGTGGGACAGTCACCGCCCAAACGCGATCAGAGGTGACTGGAGTCAGGTCGCAGCCCAGAGCTGTCAGCGTGCGCTCAATATCCTGGGGTTGTAACTCGCCTAGCTCCTCACCAACGGTAACAGGCCCCAATACTTGATTCACCCGATCGAGCCGTAATTCAATGGATCGGACTGTAGATGGCAAACTGCTACGGGCATCGGCAACGGCTTGGGCAGCAACCACACCCCCTGTCAGTTGGCTAATCAGTTCGATCGCCCGACGGCAGGCAACCTCCAGTTCCGCTTCGTTGATACCCCGTTCGTAGCGAGCCGATGCCTCTGTGCGCATCCCTTGCGATCGAGCAGAGCGGCGAATAGCAGCAGAATCAAAGAGCGCTGCTTCTAGCATCAAACGTTGCGTACCTGCATGTACTTCCGTTGCCTCGCCACCCATTACGCCTGCCAGCGCCACAGGCTCATTGCCCGCTGTGATTAGTAACGCTTGCTCCTGAAGCGATCGCGTCTGTCCATCCAGCGTTTTGATCGTTTCACCCGACTCTGCAAAGCGCACACCCACTGTAAAAGTTTTGAGTGTTGAGTGTTGAGTGTTGAGGTCAGAACCAGCCTCTATCCCCTCTGCCTTCTGCCTTCTGCCTTCTGCCTCCTGCCTTCTGTCTCTCACCTCCTGGCTGACTGCTAAGAGCCGATCGCCATCAAACGCGTGCAACGGTTGCCCCCACTCCAGCAGAATGTAGTTCGTCACATCCACCACGTTGTTGATCGGACGCGTGCCAGCAGCCTGTAGGCGTTGTTGGAGCCAAAGTGGGGAGGGCGCGATCGTCACCTGCTCAATGACAGTACCAATATAGGTCGGGCATGCCTGCGGTTCCGAGATTTTTAACGTCAATGCTTCGGCATCTTTTGGGATAGCGATGCTGGCGGCCTGAGGTAGCTTCAAGGTGGCACCAGTTAAGGCTGCGACTTCACGTGCAATGCCCACCATACTGAGAGCATCGGCTCGGTTGGCAGTGGAGGTCAAATCTAAAATGACATCATCCAGCCCTAAGAGAGGACGAACATCACTGCCCACCTGCAACCCTTCCCCTTCAAAGCTATGAATCCCCTCAGATTCTTTCGTTAAGCCCAGCTCTGCTAACGAGCAAATCATTCCCTCTGATGCCACACCGCGCAGTTTCGCAGGTTTAATTTTGAGACCGTCCCCTGCTTTAGGCAAAAAGGCCCCCAGTGTTGCCACCGGGACGAACAGCCCTGCCTTGACGTTGGCAGCACCACAGACGATCGTTGAAGGCGTGACCGTACCAATATCAACCTGGCAGACACTCAAACGATCAGCATTGGGATGCTGCTGGCGATCAATGACCTTGCCCAGAACGACACCCTCTGCCCATGTCCGCCGATCTTCAATCTCCTCTACCTCAAACCCTGCCATCGTCAGCATCTCTGCCAGCGCTTCCGGACTCATTGTGATGTCAACCAGTTCACTTAACCAGTTCAAAGAAATACGCATGACCTGCCTGCCAACCTTCTCTTATGCAAACCCATTCTACCGTTCTCCCCGTCATCAGCGGTCAGCGGTTAACGGTCAGCCGTCATCAGCCGTCAGCCGAAAAGCCCTAAGCTTTGGAAGCCAGAAGCCAGGAACCAGGAGAGAACAAACCAAACGCTCTTATCCTTTATCCTTCATCCCTCACACTTCATCCCTCATCCCTCCCCTCCCAGATTAAAATCCGCCAACACCTTTTCAAAATCCTTTCAGCAATGGAGAATCAAGGAAGCGAAAATTAATTGCTAAAAGTTCGGAATTTTTCTCAGGCTTCAGTAATAACTTAGTAGGATTAGCTATTAGTCTGTTGTACACCTTTAGCTTTTGGGCACATTAAAACCAGGGGTGTATCTTGAAGAAACAGCGAAGTCCGTAAATGTAAGGACAAGATCAATAGCTTTACGCGCAGGTAGAAGAACTTTAGCAACTCTTCAAGGGTTAACCCGCATGAACGACACTCCTGTTTGCTGTTCCTGCACAGATAATGAAGCTAGGGTAGCAATACCCCGGTAGGCAACGTCAAAGCGAGTGATGCTAAATGAGCTACTGCTTAAACCCAAGCTGTCCTAATCCTGAAGACTCAGTCACAGCTGATATCTGCCCAGCCTGTGGCGCAAATATACTGCTGAACGATCGCTACCGAGTCATTCAAGCACTGGGACAAGGCGGCTTTGGTGCGACGTTTCTAGCGATCGATGAATCTTTACCCGGTCAACCTAACTGCGTGATCAAGCAGCTTCGTCCTAGCGCCACGGCTCCTCATGTTTTACAGATGGCACGGGAACTTTTTGAACGTGAAGCGCGTACGCTGGGTCAAATTGGGAATCATCCTCAGGTGCCACGTCTGCTGGACTATTTTGAGGCGAATCAGGAATTTTATTTGGTACAAGAGTACGTCAGTGGTTTCACTCTACAGCAACTTGTGAAACGAGACGGTCCAATGATTGAGCAAGAGGTAAAGCGCTTCTTGAGTGAGGTTTTACCCGTCTTAGAATACATTCACAAAAATCGAGTCATTCATCGCGACATCAAGCCTGCCAACATGATTCGGCGCGCTCAGGACGGCAAGCTTGTGCTGATCGATTTTGGAGCGGTCAAATACCAGCATCAGCCAAACTCAACCAATTCTGAGCAAACAGCTTTTACGTCCTATGCAATCGGTACACCAGGGTTTGCCCCACCCGAACAAATGGCCATGCGTCCTGTGCCTGCCAGTGATATTTATGCCCTGGGTGTAACCTGTATCTACCTGCTGACCGGGAAATCACCCAAAGACCTGGATTACGATCCCTCAACAGGTGAATTGCTCTGGCAAAAGCATGTTCATATCAACGAACACTTCATCAGCGTTTTGAAAAAGATGCTCGAAGTGTCCGTGCGTCACCGCTATCAGTCTGCAGACGATATTTTTAGAGCGCTCGATCTGGAACCCTATCTGGACAGCCTCGCTAATAGCATGATTACTCAATCCGGTAATTCTGCACGTAAACCGGGCGATTACCGTTATGGCCCCGACTCTATAGGCACTCCATCCTCTCCCCATGCCCGTGCAGCGGCTGCTATCCGAGCGCGGCAAATTAAGTCCGATGCCACAAGCCTTCAATCTGGTCCAGCCCGAAGCCGCGTCTTTGATTCTCGAGGGGCAGCAAGCACATCGCTTAAGAGCAAAGATTCAACAGGCAGAGGCAAAGATGCTGGCGAAAAGGCGAAAACGCCCACGCGTCTGGATGCAGAAGGGTTACAGAGCTACTATTCTAAAGGACGGCGAGATTTTGCTTCCTATGACTTAAACTCGCTTAATTTGCCTAAAGCAAACCTATCTGGCGCAACGTTTCACCAGGCAAACCTGAGCAAGATTAATTTGCAAGGGGCAAATTTGTTTAATGCCGATTTTGGTCGGGCAAACTTGAATCGGGCAAACTTGCGGGATGCCACGATGGTTAAGGCGTATATGAACAACGCCGATTTAGAGGGAGCTGATTTACGAGGGGCTGACCTATCTCACGCGTATTTGCTGAATGCCAACCTGCGCGGTGCAAATCTTTGTGGCGCTAATTTAACGGGTGCCAAACTCACTGAAGACCAGCTCTCAATGGCCCGAACCAATTGGATGACCGTGCGACCCAGTGGCAAACGCGGAATGTGGTAGGTCCGGGAATTTGGCTAACGGTAAAAGCTTTGTGGGTGTGGAGCCCATAAAAGGTAGGAGGCAGGAGACAGAAGCGTGATGAAGCGCCCCTACTGATACAACACAAATAGGTTTTAGTCCTAACTGTTGTCAGAAGGATACGGGTTAGAAAGGGGTGTGAGGCTCCCCCCGAAGTCAACGTTAATCAATATTGGCTACGCCTTCAGGCCATACTAAAAAATAGGCGTACGAGAAAGACACTTGGAATAAGGCTGAGCGCGAACTGAACCCAAAATTCTCGTTTGATTGCTGTGAGGGCTGATTGGCTGACAAAACTCATGCGGCCCCTGTCTTGCGGTCGGTGGGGTTGGGCCTTACATCGCTTGCTTCCCGCGGTGTAACCCAAGGAAAGAGACTCTGATATTGGGTTTCCGCGATCGCTACAATCCAACCACACGAGCTTGGTCAGTTAACCAAGCTGTGAGGGCAACCTTTATCCCACTGGTTGCTTAACGCTGAGGCTCCTGAGTCCGTCCTTCAAGCAAGTTCTGATAAATGTCAAGACATGATTGAAGTGACATATGGTTAATTGTGTGCCATCCGCGTGGTTTTGAAGGTGACGTTGGAGCCTTCCTGTGTTTGCTCTAGTACCAGGAGAGGCGTTGGTTTTGCTTTTTGATCCCAGCGCATGTTGGCAATGCGTCCTTGAATCGTGGGTTGCCAACTTTCATGCTCACTGGTAGGGCTAAGAAATGTTTCCATACAGTCAATAATCTGCCCGATCGTGACTGATGTGGGCTGCGTGGGAAGCTTAAAGATTTTAATTTCAACCCGAAAGAGAACGCGCTTGGTTCCTTTGGGTAAATCCCCTGGTTCGTATTCTACGTCGAAGATTTCATCAATTTGCCGACCGGTGCTGGCGATACCGATTTCACCCTGGTTCGCCTGACTGGGACGTAGGGCAACCGAAATTTTTTCTTTGACCTTTAGCTTAATTTGATTCAGGATAGCAAAATGGAAAACTTCCTCGTCCATCCGCATTCTGAGATAGTCAAGGTTAAATTCACGGGAGTGGATTAAGTCGGGATTCTTCTCCATCTTGCCGATGGTTTCAACAGCAAATTTCAGCTTTTTCTGAAGTTCCCGGTTCTTAAAGGTTTCAAACTTGAGCTGTTTGGCGAGTTTGTCCATCGCTACTTTGGAGAAAACCCCCAAAATAACTAGCAGCAGCACTAAACCGCCAGAGGTCATCATCCATAGCTGATTAGGATTTGCGTCTGGAGCCTTTGCAGGTTCTGTGGTGATCGGTTTCGGCTTCGTGGCCTTGCTAGGCGTTTGAGCCAACCAGGTTTCTACAAAGAGCATAGGGGTTGACATGGCAGTGCAGGACTGAAGTTTTAGATTCTAGTTGTAGGATTCCCTGATTACAGCCTTTTACATCACTAAGCTAGCCTAATTTAAGTGGGTAGAGGCTATTGGAAGTTATAATTTGCACTTTCATAATTTGCGTTTGTTGTTTCAGCTCAGCTTAACGCTTGCCGAAGAACGAGAGGAATGAAACTGATGGCTCGCATCTACTGCTGAAAACCGCATCCAAGCCTTACGTTTAACCCTTACAGACTGGGCTGATTGTGTTCAGGATAGTTCGCTTATTTGGGGCTGTCAGCAATCGCGTTACTGTACCCAACGGGCGCGATCGCTCCGAGCATCGACATAGCAGAGGTAGGGAAACGATGTGTAAAGACCTAACCCCCCTGTCCACCAGGGATCTAAAAACCAGTAAAGTTGGGTTCCTGTGAGTCCATCACAGTAGAAAGTGAGTGCATCACCCAGCGAGTAGCGGTAGGCCAATGCGTCTGAAGTGGCCGTTAAATCGCCAGAACCGTACCAACTGATAATGTGAAACGGACGATTAATGCGATCGCGGGCTTGCTGGATGAGTTGGGCAAGGCGAATCATGGCATCTACAGCGAACTGATTGGTTGGCATGTGTATGCCGCCACGGGTTGCATCGGCCCAGGTAAAGCTCCCATTGGGAATGATGGCAGCATCGAGTTGGAGCGTGTCTGGAGTCCAGCGATCGGGACGAGGTAGCAACGATCGTGCAGAGGGTATAGGTGGAGCTTCTGGCGTACTACGCCGCGCTGTTGCCATTTGCCTCAAGTCATTGAGTAGAGACTGAAGGGCTTGTTCGGGTGTGCTCAGCGATCGCCAAAGCTGGGTTAACCGCAAAAGCGCATCCCGCTGTACCTTCGTACCTGTATAGTACAGCGGCAGATGGTAGAAAAAGTCCAGTAGTGCCTGGTCAAGCTGAGCGGCTGCACTGGTCATCTCAGCCTGGGATGGCGCGACAGTGGTGAAGATGTCAGGATTCAGACCCAATGCTATAAGGGTTGCGCTACGGGTTTCTTGCTGATGCCAGAGGCGAAAGGTTTCGACGAGTGCATTGCGTTGCTCACCTTTGCCTTCGTAGGTTTGGGGAAGCCGCTGGACGATCGCCATTAAGGCTGCATCCAGGGTGCTGAAGTTTAGCGTGGGGGAAGGCTTTTGCAAAAGCGCTTTGATTGCGGCTTCGCGTGAGTCTAACTGCTGCCATAGTTGAACCAGACGCAACAGGGCCTCGTGCTGATGGGGATAGCCAACATAGTTGGAAGCGATGAGCGGAACAAAGTGCCGTAACGCCCTATCCAGTTGAGCCTCGTCTGTGATCGTTGCCTGATGGGATGGCTCGTCATACAGGGAGGCGATCGCGGCTTTGTGTGTCTCCAATTGCTGCCAGATGCGAACCGCTTCTACTAAGGCATTGCGTTGATGCGGCAGGCTGAAATAGCTTCTGGGTGATGCTTCTAAGAAAGCGAGTAGAGCAGCCTCAAGTCCGATGAGCGATTCGGGCAACCCTGCCGCTTGAGCCTCTGCTGCCGAGTAATCGACGTAAGATTTCAATAGGTTTTCTGCGTCACTGGCCTCTAACAGTGCGGCAGTGGAATCGCCTGATGGTGCTGTGTACCCCATTGCGATCGTTTGCACAACTCTGTCTGTATAGCGTCCCTTTTCGGCGTGCCACAGTTCTGCACTACGCCAACCCTCATCGATCAAGTGATTGATTAAGCTACGGATTGTGTTCGCGGCATACTGAACCTGAGCCGGAAAGGTATCAAGCTGCTCTAGTCGAATCTGGTTTGCTGGTGCAATGCCCAGGCCAAGCTCACCATCGGTCAGAGATGGCTTAGTGTGTACCTGATAAAGTGCTGCAAGGATCGCTTTGTGAACGCCTGAGCGGGTTGCAGCTTCAGCGTAGAGAAACTGCCGCTGAGCGTCGGTGAGTTGTCCCATAGAGGCAGAGGGGATAGGGTAGGAGGAGGCAAAAGGTAGAAGACTGAAGGCTAATAACACAAAACCCAGGATTGAGCGTTAATCCACAACTCGAAAATTCTCCCCAGTAAATTCAAAACTCTTTCCATTTATGTCGATCGTGCCTCTACTACAGCCATTGTCTGCTATCGATGTTCAGTCCGTACGTTTGGTTGCTACGGATATGGACGGGACCTTAACGACAGCCGGAAAATTTACACCAACTCTTGTTCAGACATTTGAACAGTTAGCCGCAGCCGGAATTCAGGTCTTGATCGTTACGGGGCGATCGGCGGGTTGGGTCAGTGGACTAGCGCATTATCTGCCTATTTGGGGTGCGATTGCTGAAAACGGTGGGTTGCTTTATGCGGGAGAACCGCGCTTAGAGGTACCGCTTGTTTCGCTTGCAGACATCGCGCAGCATCGCCAACAGCTAGCAGCGATGTTTCAGCGTTTGCAAGATCGGTTCCCAAATTTGCAAGCGTCTGACGACAACCGCTTTCGTTTGACTGACTGGACGTTTGATGTACAAGGTCTGTCAAGGGCTGAACTTGCGCACATCGATCGCCTTTGCCAGAGTGAGTCCTGGGGCTTTACCTACAGTACAGTTCAATGCCATATCAAGCAGCGATCGCAAGCAAAGTCCGCAGGGTTGCTGGCTGTCTTGCAGAAGCACTTCCCAACGTATACAGCAGAGCATATTTTGACCGTTGGTGATAGCCCAAACGATGAGAGCCTATTTGATACCAACCGCTTTCCCCTTTCTGTTGGCGTAGCCAATGTATTGGACTACCGCGATCAATTAACGTATCAACCCGCTTACGTGACAGAGGCGGCAGAAGGAGAAGGCTTTCGAGAATTAGCCCAATTGCTTCTGGAACACGCGAGGATCAAAAATGATGTGCAAGGCGCAGAGTGATAGCGCCGTTCGCCAACATTGTACCCAAAAAGCTGGCAAGTGCCTTCATCAAGAGGCAGCACATGGTTTCATACAGGTGAGATGAACAGCTTCTCTTATGAAATAAAGCTTTTAGCCCTTTCTTTCGCTGACCTGAACCAGAGTTGGTATAGCTCTCAGTAGTTTTTGGGCTTTACGAAAGCCTTTATTCGCCTTTCTGGAGGCACGGTGCCAAATTGTTTCTCGCCATCCGCACCAAGCAGTCTGGTCTAGATAATTGAGGAATAAAGGTGTGTAAGGATGCTGACAGCCGTGCTGCCAAGGTTTAGGCGCGTTGGTGTAATGAATGACGTAGGGTGCATCCCGCAGGGCTGTAAAGCTTACCTCGTCGTAGGGGCTGTCATACCAGGCAGTATAGGTGTAAATGCGCGGCAGTTGATTCCACCGCGGGTCGAGCTGCCCCCATTGCCCTGCGATAACAGCATTGAGACCATCTTGATCAGCATCTTGAACGAAGTCGCGATTTTGTTGCGAGAATGCCAGTACTTTTCTTCCTAGATGGTTCTCTCGCCATTTCTGCAAGTTGATGACCAGTAGACCCGAATTGAAATATTTTTGGTCAGGGTTAATCCCTAAAGTTTGATAGTTTCGCAGCCCGATCGCCATCGAAACCGTCAATTGATTATCATCCTGTACAGCAAGCACGTAATGGTCGCCAACATCGATTTGCCAAAGTGCTTCCAGGTCTCCCCGCACAACCATATCGCAGTCTAAATAGATCACTTTTTCAACATGGTGGGGTAAAACGTCTGGCAGCAGCAGGCGGTAATAGGCCGCGATCGTTAAGTAGCGGGTCAATGCCAGATCTTGCAGCAAGGTGGTATCTGGTTGAAGCCAATGAATCCGTAGGTGATCCGTATTCAGCGACTGTACAACTTTTTGCTTTGTGAGTGGGCGAATGCCCCCATCTAAAACATACACCTCAAGCTGTTTCTGCTTATTTTTTAAGTTAGCTTGTAGCGAATAAAGCATCACGGCTAGCGGCATAGCATAGTGCTCATCTGCTGAACAAGCAATCACCAGATCTGTCGACATAACTGCTTCCTTACAAGAGTGAGTCAGGTACGATAGAGCTGATATTAAGCGTATTTTTTGCGCTAGAGCACTGCAATGTCTATACGCTTTAAACCATACGGTGCTGATGGCATTAAGTGACTTGAAGGAAAGAACTTGGGTGCAATGAGTGAGCCATCCATAAGTGACAAATGCTTTAAAGGTGATTATTACGGGTTGAGGTGCGACACGATTGCGGTATTCTGGCGAAATGACTGTGGATGAGTATTGATACGTGAATGATTTCTTGAAAGGTACCAGCCTTTATCTCATCGGAATGATGGGAGCAGGGAAGACCACCATAGGACAACGTCTGGCAGCAAAGCTCAGCTACCGCTTCTTTGATACGGATGTTGTCATTGAGCAAGTAACCGGTCTGCCAATTCGTGAGTTGTTTGCACAGTCAGGCGAAGCAGACTTTCGCACGCTCGAAAGCCAGGTTTTGGCACAACTATCAGCCTATACTCGGTCAGTGATCGCCACAGGGGGAGGCATTGTCCTCAAGCGCGAAAACTGGGGCCATCTGCGTCATGGCATTGTTGTCTGGCTTGATGTTCCAGTAGCCCAGCTTCAACAAAGGCTACAGGGCGATCGCGTACGCCCTTTGCTTCAAGAGCCTGATCCAACCGCTAAACTTCAAACGCTCCTAGAGCAACGACAAGCCCTTTATGCTCAGGCCGATGTCTGCATTCGCTACCGTTCAGAAGAAACACCAGAGCAGTTGACGGAGCGGACAATCGAGGAAATCAAACACGCCCTCAAATCGGTCTAACGTTCATGGCTCTTTGCTGCCTGCACCCTTTAATACCCCTTCACTGTGTTGCTATTCCCAGACATTAGTGGCCGCTTGTCAGAAGCATAGACCTGAAGCCCAAACGCTTATCCAGCGGTGCGTCTGTAGATTAGCATTAAACTTCCTAAGGGAGAAGTCTGAAGAGGCGGATAAAAAATTGACTGCCAGACGTTGCTGCTCGATGAGTGATGAGGGGTATCCTAGATTCACTGAACATTCACTAAAGCTTAACTCTAGTCCCAGACGTAAGCCTTTAAAATATTTCTGTATTAAGTGGTACAAAATCCTGTCGTGTGGGTCAGTGTAGGCGGTATGGCAGCGATCGAGCACGGAGTCAATCAAAGCGGTTAAGCGCTTGTCTATATACCGTGTACACATGACGAAATGACATTAAGCCATTGCGGTTACCGCATTGCTCGACGAAAAATATGCCACTGGGCATAGATACTACTGTCTGTTTTGCCTCAAAGTATTGATGGAGCTGATCAAGAATCGTATGAAAAATAAAGCTGAGAACGAACAAAATAAGTCTGCTGAATCTACAAGCAGCAATGCAAATGAGTTTAACTTCGACTTATGGGCACGCCAGGTAAGACCCCAACTCCTTGCGTCGCTGCATAAGCGGGGTTCCCGCTACTGAGCCGTACGACATTTTTTTCATGTCTTGCAAGGGCTCTCCTAGCAAGTGCCTGTTAAGACAATTCTTACTGATAAACTGGCAGCTGATTGTAACGTGCTTCACATTTTCATTTCGGCCCTTCTCGTCTAGAGGAGGGCTTTTGATTGCGTAGCGTGAAGGCACAGGTAAAGAGCCTCTAAGGATGCAGTGTGTTACCGCTTAAAGGCAGAGAATCTTTTACCCTACAGAGCTTGTCACGCCTTTTCTATCTCCTGCATTGCCACTTCTTTAATTAAGAGTAGGTAAAAAAATGGCTGCACTTTATCTTTCCTGGCGGCCTTGAAGCCATTGCCCATTTAGAGAGAAGCGATGGCAATTGTCACCCGGGAGGCGTTGAGAAGCGCCAGTTAAACTTTTCAGACAGCTTCTTGGTCTTTTGCCGTACATTAAGTTGAGATGTATGGAGTTGATCATGTGCTGCCCTCCCCGTTTCTGAAAGAGGCAAGCACATTTTGTCGGGATGAGGAGGTCGCCACTAACGCGTGAAGTGGCACGGCATCGTTTTTAGACTGCACACAAAGGGGTACACATGAAGCGTTGGGCTGCTCTAGTTGGCACTGCGGTTGTAGCAGCAATAGTTTTCTTTGTGGTCATAACTCAGAGTCAGGCACAGCAATCACTGCAAGTGCGCGTCGATCGCTGGCTCGAAGTGCGTCATGTGACGAATGATGTAACGCTTGAACATGATTCTGTGCGTCGTGCTGCTCAGGTTGGCGATCGACTCCAGGCGGTTGGTGATAGTATTACGACGGGTAAAAACTCGTCTACGACGCTCTTTGTCGATACGGGTGTGGGTGTCATTGAAGTTGCAGAACAAACTATTTTGCGTGTCCGTGCCTTGGATATGGCACCTGATAATGGTCGAATTACTCGACTGACGGTACCGACCGGAAATGTTCGTCTACGGGTTCGCCGTTTTACTCACAAGGGTTCAGAACTTGAAATTCAAACCCCAGTAGGCTTGAGTGGTGTTCGTGGAACGGTGTTTGGAGTAGCAGTGCAGCCAAATGGGAAGACTGGGCTGGCCGTGCGTCAGGGTTTGGTTAGTAGTTCAGCCCAAAACCAATCTGTTAGCGTGGGAGGAGGGTTTCAGAACTTTACCTTACCTGGAGAACCGCCTTCAGCTCCGGTGCGATGGACGGATGATACGAGTCTGAAATATGACTTTGAAAAAAGAATTGAGAGGGGTGTGCGGAAAGTACGACTCCTTGGTCAGGTTGATCCAGTCAATACTGTGACGGTTGATAGTGTTTCTCAAGTAACTGATCGCGAGGGTAGGTTCATTACTGACTTGCGGCTCGTACCATCTTACATGAGAATTCAGGTAGTCGTTACGACACCGCTAGGAACACAAAAGACATATGCACTGGCACTTCAGTAAATATTGTTGGCGGTTGCTGCCGGGTAGTTTGACGACCCTTGCTTTTGCTGGCTTATTAGCTCTAGGAGCCCTACAACCATTAGAACAACTAGCTTACACTGCTTTGTTTAAGCTGAGAGGGGAGCAGCCTTGGGACGATCGCCTGGTACTCATTGCGATCGACGATAGCAGTATTGCTCAACTTGGGCGGTTTCCGTGGTCTCGATTGCAGTACGTAAAAGTACTGGATGCCCTGTTAAAAAACGAAGCGGCAGCACCGAGTATTATTGCGATCGATCTTATTTGGTCTGAACCTAGCCCTCAAGATGCCCCATTAGCTGATGTGATTGCACGCTCTGGGCGCGTCGTGCTGGCTCAAGCCCGCGACAGCACTGGCTTACCTCTACAGCCTGTGCCCACTTTGCAAAACGCCGCGATCGCGGTTGGGCATATTTTTAAGCAGTCGGATGCCGATGGACTGGTTCGCCAAGTCAACTTATATGACAAAGGTATACCAACGCTAGGGCTGGCAGCTGTAGAAGCTTACTCGCTAGTGCAGGCTCCAGTACCTTTGCCCGAAGCAGATCAGCCCCTGTGGCTCAATTGGACTGGGCGTGCTGAAACGTTACAGCGCTACTCGTTTAGCGATGTGGTGCAGGGAAAGGTACCTGCACAGGCGCTGCGAAACAAGCTTGTTTTGGTCGGTGTCACGGCGGCTGGAATTGACCCCTTAGTAACGCCCTTCGATCGCAACCCTCCGACCAGTGGTGTGTACCTCAATGCAGTTGTCATAAATAACCTGTTGCAGCAGAAAGCGCTACAACCTGTTCCTCTTATCTGTTCGTGGGTGTTGCTATGCTTGGCGGGGCCATTGCTGAGTCTGTTGCTGAGCGATCGGCGAGAGCTACTCCAGCTGTTCATTTTTCTGGGACTCTGTGCTGGTTGGATTGGGGTAAGTCTCCTGCTGTTCAAACTGGGTTACTGGGTGCCCATCGCCCTACCATTAGGCTTGACTAGCTTGACCACGCTTGTCGTAAGTGTTAACGATCGCATGCGGTTGGCAACAATTCTTCAGTTGCAGGTTCAGCACCTTTGGCACCAGCATCAAGATGACCTGATTCCGGGTTTGCGGTCGCAGGTTGTGCTATCGAAAACTACCAGCCCCTGCCAGAAAGCAGGCTTGGCACAAAGCGTAACTCGCATGATGACGCTGGCAGAACAGTTCGCGCGGTCTCAATCGGCGCAGGCTGCGATCGCTCGGAGTTTACCGATCGGCTTGCTAGCTGCCGATTTAGATGGACTTGTCTGGTTTTGTAATCCAACGGCAGCAGAGTGGCTACACGTCACGAACGGCAGCAATTTGGGCGCATCGCTTGTACCATCCTGGCTTAGCGCTGAGCAATGGCAGTCTAACTTGCAAAACCTCAGGCAGCAAATCTCTATTCGCCCTAGCGAGTTGAAACAGGGCGATCGCTGGCTTGAACTAAAGCTAGAACCGTTAAGCTACCAGCGTCCAGGCACGAAAAGTAATCAACTTCAACCCAATGGCTTTCTGCTTGTTCTAGAAGACATTACTCCGCGCAAACAGGTAGAAGCGGCTCTCGAACAGCAGGTTACTGAGCTTCAACGGTTAGCACAACTCAAAGACGATTTCCTGAGTACGGTTTCCCATGAGTTGCGATCGCCGATGGCAAATATCAAAATGGCAATCGAACTACTCAAAGTCACCCGTTCTGAAGCCTCTTCTGCGCATTACTTGAAAATCTTGCAATACGAATGCGCTCGCGAAACGGATCTCATCAATGATCTGCTCGATCTCCAGCGTTTAGAGGCTGGCGCACAGACGTATTCTCCTGAGTCGATCAATCTCAATGATTGGCTGCCACCCATCATTCAGGCATTTTCAGAACGAGCTGAAACGCAACACCAAAGCTTGTCGATCGATCTACCACAGCAGCTACCAGTTCTGGTATCAGACCAACCCAGCTTAGAGCGAATTGTTGTCGAGCTTGTCAATAACGCGTGCAAATATACGCCACCCGATGGAGCAATTAACGTCGCTGTTAATTGGTCACCCCCACATGTTGAGCTGGTGGTGAAAAATTCTGGTACCGAAATTCCAGCCGCAGAACTTCCCCGCATTTTTGAAAAGTTTTATCGGGTGCCCCAAGCGGATCCCTGGAAACGTGGTGGCACTGGGTTAGGCTTGGCGTTGGTAAGCAAATTAGTGGAATGTTTAGGCGGCAAAATTTTAGTCAACAGTGGCTCTGGACACACCACATTCATAGTGCAGCTACCACTAGACTATCCAGCAGGTTCAAACTAGCCCTGGATTAACTATACCGTCGTCTTCCTTAGCGGACGAGAGGGCAGAATCCTGTCAAGCATTGCTGACTCGGATTCCTCAGGTGGAGCAGGACGAAATCGCCATCAGCGCGAGACAAAACGCATACGGGTAGTACAAAATCTCTCTATTGGTTCATTGAGCAGGCTTCCAATTTGAGTTAAGGTGCAACTGTGCCAGTTTTACGCCTGAAACCGTAGCATAGACGCTGTGCTGACTGGTCGATACGTTATTACCAACACATTTTTAAGTTTGCACTGATCGTTTGCCTTTCTTTAGAGCACTCAGAGGTTAGCCCGATGGTCGCCGAACCGCATCCCCCCCAACCTATTCCACCGTTTCACGAGACGAATGAGGAAACGCCCGCGATCGGTGGCGGTCCCTCGGTCATCCAATACTGGGCACAGCACACCCTATCGCCTGAAGGTCCCAAACTATGGGAAACCTTGTTGCATCACAGTGCGTGTCTGTCCTGTTCCTGGGGCACTGGTGGGCAGAAGGGCGGGTTCACCAATGAGGAGGGTGAAAAACTTCAGCGCTGCATGAAAAGCGTGGAGGCAATTTCGGCAGAACTGAAACCCGCGATCGCCCCTCAATTTTTTGAGCAACACAGCGTTTATGACCTGCAAAAACTCACGTCGATGGAAGCCGATCGCTTGGGACGGTGGAGCTTTCCGGTGATCCTGCGGGCAGGCAAATCCCATTACGAACGTCTTTCATGGGATGAAGTCTACGCAATCGCCGAAGCCGCTTTTCGTAAGCCGCCAGAGCGAGTCGCCTCCTACAGTTCAGGGCGATCGTCCAACGAAGCGGCCTATCTGCTGCAACTGATGATTCGGGCACTTGGGTCAAATAATCTGGCCGATTGCTCTGACCTTTGCCATGCGCCCTCGACTACGGGGCTGAAGCAAATGTTTGGCACAAATACATCCATGGTCAGTCTGGAGAATCTGAAGAAAGCGGACTGTGTAGTGCTGGCAGGTGCGAATTCGGCTTACAACCACCCGCGTTTGATGAATGAATTGATCAAACTGCGCGATCGAGGTGCCAAGATCATCGTGATCAATCCCATGATGGAAATCGGGCTGGTTAAATTTGGCTCACCCGCTTTTCCAGAACGATTGGTGCAAGGAGCGGACATTTCGTCCCTTTACCTGCAACCCATTCCGGGTAGTGATGTAGCTCTGTTCACAGGTATTCAGAAGTCGCTGATTGAGCAGGGCTTGGTAAAGGAATATTATTTGCAAATGCACACGGAGGGTTGGGAAGCGGTTGTTGAACAGGCGCGATCGACCGCCTGGGACACTATTACCGAAACCTGCGGCGTCTCCCAACGAGAAATTGAGGCGGCTGCAACCATCATTGGCACCTCGGAACGGGTAGTTTTCGGCTGGGCGATGGGCATCACGCAGCATGTAAACGGTGTGGACAATGTGTTTAGCATTGCGAACACAGCACTCATGACGGGCAATGCGGGTAAAGAAGGCGCAGGTACAATGCCCGTGCGAGGACACTCTAACGTTCAGGGCTTTGGCTCCATGGGTGTTACCGTCAAGCTTAAACAGGAAATTCAGGCAGCGCTAGAAAAGCTGCTGGGACGACCGCTCAGCAAAGTGCAGGGATACCATACCCGCGATTTAATCGAAGCGGCGGACGCGGGCAAGGTTGATACGTTGTTGTGCTTGGGTGGCAACCTGTACGGGGCGAACCCAGATACCAACCAGGCAAAACGCGCTTTGGGCAAGATTGAAACTGTGATCTATGTCGCTACGAAGCCCAATTTGGGGCATTTCAGTGGCTTGGCGAAACACAACACGATCGTCATTCCAGTCCTGAACCGTTTTGAGAATCCCCATAAGACAACCGTAGAATCAGGCAACAACTTTGTGCGCTTGAATGACACAGGCAAAACTCACCTCAAAGATGCCGACCTGATCTCGGAAGTGGAGTTTCTCACCGAACTGGCACATCGGTTGATGGGTGATGATCCGGTGAACTGGCGTAAGCTGCAGGACACGAAGTACATCCGCCAACTCATTGCGCAAACCATTCCTGGTTACGAGAAGATTGGCACGATCGACGAAACCCAGGAGGAATTTACGATCGACGGACGCATCTTCACCGAACCTAAATTTGCGACCCCATCAGGGAAAGCGATGATGTTCATCACGCCATTGCCCAAACTAACGCTACCGGAGCCGCACGAATTCGGTGTTTCAGAGACAACGAAGGGCATTGTCCTAGCGCTGATGACAGGACGCAGTTACTCCCAGCACAACACGGTTGTCTACAAAATTGGCGACCATTACCGGGGGATGCCCCATCGCAACTGCATTTTGATGAACCATCAGGATGCCGAACAGGCAGGTTTTCAGGCGCACCAACGTGTTACTGTGCAGGGCGATGCAGGCAAACTTGAAAACGTAGAAGTCATTTACGGTGCAGTTCGTCCCGGTGCTGCCGTCATGTTCTACCCCGAAGTCAATGTCGTGTTTAAGGCACGCACTGAACCACGATCGGGCACTCCAGCCTACAAGCGCGTTCCAGTCTTTGTGCATACGGCGTGACTCGGTTTTACGGAGAAAGCACGAAGCGGCTTACTGCCCTACAGGTTCAGTACTGGTGGCACATGTCACTGCTGTATCGGCAAGAATTGGCTGTTCGGCTTGTCCCAACTGTGCCGTTTTTGCGCGACAGAGAGCGGTTTCAACCTTTGCGTCATTTGTGCCGCCCTGGGTAATCGCGGCCATACCGACATACGGGCGAAGGCTAGGACTCAGTGCCTTAGCATCATGAATCGCAAATTGATTCCCCGCGCCATCGAGATGAATCGAATAGCTATAATTGGGGCTGTTTTGAATCACGACTCCTAAGGTACTAGCGCTCTCGGCAAAGCGAGCATGCTCAAGCATGTATCCTTGCTGGGCTCGATTGAGGGTGCCGAGGTACATCGCGGCCTCAACCTGTTTTGCTTTGCTAGCCTGATTGAGAAAGGATGGCAACGCGATCGCCGCTAAAATTCCGCTAATGACCAGCACGATCGTGATCTCAAGTAGGGTGAACCCCTCCTCTTGTCGCAACTGACGTCTCCCTAACCAAGCCTCTAGACCTGTCTCCACAGAAAACAACTCCTGGTGAATCTTTCTGGATGCGCTTAACCAGCTTTAACCTTGCAACTCCTCGCTTTAACAGCGTCAGGCTGATAAAAAAGGAAAAGCGTCATCTCATCCGATAGAGATAGCGCTGTATTGCTTGCATGCAGGTAAAAGCAGTCAACCTTTCAATTCTTTCTACAGCAGTTTCTGTAGAAACCAGGACATTTTTGGAAGCTCGTCAGCAAATTTACGGAGCGAACGTTCTCTTAGTATGAAATTGGTTCGTATCATACGCAGGGGGAGTACCCAACCAACGGTCATAACTATTAGTGCTTTAAGCATCTAGTTGGCCATTGGAAGACGGTTTTGCCCGCTTGAGCTCCTGACATTTTGCGAGAGCAGCGTTGTAAGCAGCCAGGTATTCTTTTCCACCCAGCATCAAATCGCCGTAATACTCGTAGGGCATAGCCCCATAAATGGGTAATGGGTCATCTTCGGGATAATCTTCCTTGGCTTCTTCGATCGCAGCTTTGAGTTGCTTTACTGTAAGCTGTTGAGCGGGAAAGTAATAAAGCGCTGCGGCTGATCGGTTGAGATGGGGCAAAGAAGGGTCGAGAATGCGATCGTCTAGTTCAATCCAGCCATGCTCTAGGGGCACGTGAGGATGGCCAGAAAACGCCAAAAATCCTTGCACGTACTTAGCTCCAGTTGTTGCCAGGGTGGCACGGTAGGCATTATCGAAGGGGCTTTTGGCTTTGCTTTTAATGCGAGTCGCAAGCTCGATCGACTGCTCTGCATCTAACGGTTTGTTCATAGCGATCGTCTAGAGTCTCCTGCTCTAAACAATAACGTCTCAAACGATGCTAGAGAGTTTTGAGTTTTAAGTTTTGAGTTTTGAGTTTGGCCTTCTGCCTTCTGCCTTTTGCCCTCTGCCCTCTGCTTTCATCCTTTTACCAACCGCCAGTAGACTGTTCCACCTCAATCTCTGTCCTAAGGGATATGGTTTGAGCTAACCTGTGGTACTATCTTAAGAGTGTGAGGAGTACGAATCAGAAAGCCCCTGGAGTCGAAACAAGGACAGACGCCCAGGGGCTTTTTGCTGTCAACTTTTTGCGGCAAGCATCGGCTCCGTCCCATGATAAGGAATGAAACGGGATGGAGCGAGGTCGTTGAGAAAGACGGCTCGATCCTTTAGGCTAAGGTAATCGATCAGAACTTGCGGAGGTATGAGATGCCTGATCCAAAGGTAAACGTGGTTAAAGTGGATGCAGGCACGCTCCTGCTTATTGTCTCTGCACTGATTCTGTTGCCACTGTTGATCACAGGATTTCTGTCTCAGTGATCCTTTTCTCGTTTCTTGTAAGCCCAGTTCTAAAGCACGTATTTTTCTGTAGCCGTGACTAATTATTTTCGCCCAGCGATCGACGCGATGACTGGCTACGTCCCTGGTGAACAGCCAAAGCCCAATACAACCATTATTAAGCTCAATACCAACGAGAATCCTTATCCACCGTCTCCTAAAGCGATCGCAGCACTGCACGACATCCAGGGCGAATGGCTGCGGCGCTATCCCGATCCCTACGCCAACGAGTTTCGGCAAGCGGTCAGTGCTGCGTTAGATGTGCCGATGGATTGGATCATCGTGGGCAACGGCAGCGACGATATCCTGAATGTCATTATTCGTGCTTGTGCTGAGCCCAATCGCAACGTGGTCTACCCAGTGCCAACCTATGTGCTTTACCGCACGCTGACGGCCATGCAGCCTGCCGAGACCATCGAAATTCCCTATGGCGACGATTACCGTTTACCGATCGCGGACTTAATTGCTGCTAATGGTGCCGTTACATTTATTGCCTCACCCAACAGTCCCTCTGGTCATGTCGTTGCTATTGACGAGCTACGTCAACTGGCAACCGCACTTTCAGGCGTTTTAGTCATTGATGAAGCTTACGTCGATTTTGCAGAAGAGTCGGCATTGCCTCTTGTGCAGGAGTTTGACAATGTCATCGTGACCCGCACCTTATCCAAGGGCTATTCCCTGGCAGGACTGCGGCTTGGCTTTGGGATCGCTCAACCCTCGTTGCTGAGTGGACTGTTTAAGGTCAAAGACAGCTACAACATTGATGCAGTCGCAAACGCAGTGGGTGCTGCTGCCATGCGCGATCAGGACTACAAAAATGAGTGTGCCGCGAAAGTAAAAGCATCCCGCGCGAAGCTGGCGATCGACCTCAAGCAACTCGGTTTTCACCTATGGGACTCGCACGCGAACTTTCTGCTGGCACAGCCACCGCAAGGCAATGCCGAACAAATCTACCTTGCCTTGAAAGAACGTAGTATTTTGGTGCGCTACTTCAAGCAAGCGGGCTTAAGCGACAAGCTCAGAATTTCGGTGGGCACTGACGAGCAAAATCAATTGTTGATTGAGGCGTTGCTGCACTTGGTGTAGGCGTTTTTGGGGAGGGATTGTTAATCGTCTGTTCCCTCATCTTTAGACGGCACTGCACGAGTCAGAAGTCAGAAGTCAGCCTAATGAGAGCGGCAAGCTGACAGCTACCTCAGAGCAGCGCTCATTGATCAGATTGGATTGCTCCCTCAGTGCCGAATATCCAGATTTAGGACGTAGTGCCCCAAGGGCATGTTGGCTGTCCACAGCTCATACTCTACGCGCAGAAAGGTGGGTAGTGGGCGTGCTTCTAGCGTCAAACTGCGGGTAAAATTGCGTAGCTGAAAGTGCCCATCCTCTGGCTTCCCTCCTTCAGATTGCAACCAGTAACGGCTTGAACCGTAAAGCCCCTGCCGCCAAACATGTCGGTAGCTAAACTGCCCTTGCCCTTGCATCGTTAACGTCACCTGGTAGGGCGAAAACTCCAGCCACAATAAACGTGGTGTTGTAATTGCAGGCACTGTTGTTACTTCATGGTTGCCTACGAGATACTCACGATCGCTCACCATTGGCTCGGTCATGAGTAAATGAAACTGCTCCTGATCTTTCTGGTAGAGCGTGCCAACGGTCTCAATCCCTGACCATACAGGCAGATCGGTTGAGGTCAGGAGTAGGCTGACAGGTTTACGGTGATGGAGTTGCATAAAGGCGGTACGATCGCTAACGCAATGCCCAATTAGTCTATCTGATCCCCATGTCGCCGAACGTGATCTCCCTTAAAGCTGCTGAACCGCACCACGATCTCATGATTGCGCCGCCTGCCGCCGGACTAACCGTTAAGGGACGGATTCAAGTACCGGGAGACAAGTCAATCTCCCATCGAGCCTTGATGTTAGGTGCTCTAGCGGAAGGCGAAACGACGATCGCCGGACTGTTGTTGGGAGAAGATCCCCGCAGTACGGCTGATTGCTTTCGAGCGATGGGGGCAGACATTTCCACTCTCAATACCGAACACGTGACTGTGCGAGGCATTGGGCTGGGGCAACTGGTAGAACCACTTGATATTTTGAATGCAGGTAATTCTGGTACGACATTGCGGTTGATGCTGGGGATTCTGGCATCCCATCCCGATCGCTTTTTTGTTGTTACTGGGGATCATTCCCTGCGATCGCGCCCGATGTCTCGTGTTGTCGAACCATTGCGGCAAATGGGAGCCAATGTGTGGGGACGGCAGGGAGGAGCCTTTGCACCGTTGGCCGTTCAGGGCCGAGCTCTCAAGCCCTTTCATTACCATTCGCCGATTGCCTCCGCCCAAGTCAAATCCTGCCTGTTGCTGGCAGGACTCATGACCGAAGGGCAAACGACGATAACTGAACCTGCTCTTTCGCGGGATCACAGCGAACGAATGCTTAAAGCCTTTGGAGCGAATCTAACCGTCGATCCAGAAACTTGTAGCGTTACGGTGACGGGACCGACCAAGCTCAAAGGTCAGCCAGTGGTGGTACCAGGTGATATTAGCTCGGCGGCTTTCTGGCTTGTAGCGGGGGCCATTGTGCCAGGTGCTGATCTCACGATCGAAAATGTGGGCATTAACCCAACGCGGACAGGTGTGCTGGAAGCGCTAATGATGATGGGTGCAGACATTACTCAGGAGATGTCACGGACGGTAGCTGGCGAACCCGTCGCTGATCTTCATGTGCGCTATGCGGGTACGGGCGATCGCCCCCCACTTTCTGCCTGCACGATTGCGGGAGACTTGATCCCCCGCTTAATCGATGAAATTCCGATTCTGGCCGTTGCTGCGACCGTTGCTCAAGGCACCACTATCATTCGCGATGCAGCAGAATTACGCGTTAAGGAGAGCGATCGCATTGCCGTCATGGCTCATCAGCTCAATCAAATGGGCGCTCGCGTGACGGAACAGCCAGATGGCATGGAGATTGTTGGTGGTACACCGCTCTCTGGAACAGAGGTCGATAGTTTTACCGATCACCGCATTGCTATGAGTTTGGCGATCGCGGCGCTCGCCGCCACGGGTTCTACAACAATTCACCGTGCCGAGGCGGTAGCCGTCTCGTATCCAGATTTTGTCGCGACACTGGAGCAGCTTTGTGCCCTCTAAGTTGGTTTGGGAGCCAACCTCAGTTACGATGGGTCGATCTGGAGCAAGTTAGCAACTAAGCAAAGCTGCTCAAACAGCGCGATCGTTGCAACTAATTCCACCTGCTCACCTTCCTCTAAGCCAGTGTCATTTAGCGCCTGCCTCGTTTGATCCTGTAGTTGCTGCCATTGATCCGAATCGCGTGTATCGCCAGTCGTGTATTGCAGGATTGCCATTGCTGTAAACCGCAGCACCGCTAGCGTTGCATGGCTCACCGCCGCCGCTTCAAAATCGCCTCTCACGATCGCTGTCAGAGTTTGTTGGTCAGCCTGTTGCTCGCTTAAGCTATGCAATAGTACGTTACAAATATGGTCACATCGACCGTTCCCCGCGACAACAAGCCCAACCATTTCTTTCAGCATTCTAGGCAAATCACCTTGTAACACTAGCGCATGAAATTGACCCCACAGATGCGTTAGTAAGACTGGCTGAGATTCAAGTTGTTTGAAGACTTGCGGTACGTTATTAGTACTAAACTCTTGCTCAATCTGCTCAAAGACGTGCCGAGGCGGTGAGTAGCTAGAAGGACTCGCCCGAAGTTGCATTGGTTGGCTCCTTTCGCCATCGTAAGGGGTTGATGGCAAGCAGGTAATGAACCTTTCGGTAACAGCTACGATCAGCACTTTGTCTAGCCCAGTCCTTTCGGTTTCATCTCACCAAGCGGGCAATTAGAACATGCTGAAAATCAGGACTTTAAGCGTAGACTATATGGGCTGCCGATTGCTTCAGGTTGCATTCCTAAAACCGATGACATGTTCACCAGTTGCTTGCCGTTTCACTTCTTCCTTTGAGAGGAAGTAGCCAGTGCAGTAGGGGGCTTAACTGAATAGCTTAAGAATCACCATAATCGACTTTTCAACGGGGCAAACATTGAAAAGTAAACGAAAATTTCCAGAAATCAATGTTCACTTTCAAGCATAGACTTGACAAAGTTGAATCTTACTCAAGCATTTACTTGACACGATCGCTCTTGATTGAACGTTCTTGCATTTAATCTTTTGTACAACCACCTTCCCTGTTGATTCATGTGAACAATATTGCGAATGGTAATCTATACTTCAAAGAATATTAACTTGAAGCACAAGACGCAAAGTTTAAATAAAGATTTAACTTTGCTGTGCAACGACCTTCTCTGCTGTGATGCAACTTCCTAAAACAATGGTTATGACCCAAAGCGATCATCCAAATGATCAAGGGCTAATTCTATCTCTGGTCATTGTAACCAGAGATTTTGAACAACCTTAAAGTTACAGTTCTACGGCTTGCCAATTTAGTAGATTGCCCTAGCCGTTGCAATGGAATGTTAGGGATAAAGACACTGCCTTTATGGTAGTAGCTAGCTTAAGAATCACAGTGAGAATTACAAAGAGAACAAAAGAACATCTTGATCCATGAAGATTGAGTGAAAGTAGTGAATGTTTTTGTGGTGACTAAAAGCGATGTTATTCCCTTTCAATCACTGATAACCTCGCGATCGAGGGTACTACAATAAAGCAGTCGCACTGGTAAGTAGAACCAAACTCAACGTTTCATAATGAAGCAATATGAGTTGCCTTTGAAACTTACAGAGTAGTGCTTAACCCAACTGATAGGCAGTTTAGGACACTGCTTTGAGAAACAATGCTTTGCAAAGGAAAGAGTTAGGTCATAAAGCGATGATTGAACGTTAGGCCGTTAAAAGTATGAGATCACGCGAGTTAATTAAACCCACGAACTCATTTGTCGTTTTGAACAGCCGATTCATAGTACCCAAAAAGATCGGACTCACTGCTACCGCCTGAGTGCTATTCCTCAAAAATAATTTTTCTTTAGAAAGAATTAAATAGTTATTCAAACTACGATGATTGCTTCTACGGTACTGGTTGTGCATTACCTGGCAGCACTTTGGCTCCTTGCCCCGTCAGGCAGGTATTGGGTGCGGGAGGTTGCGTTGCTACCGTAACGTTTTGGTAGCCTGCTGTCGTCAATAGCTGGGTTACAACTAGCTTGGCTCGATCGTTCGCTTTTTCTAAGACGCCATCAGCACAAGCAGCTTCAACGATTTTTTGCAGTGCTTGTTGTTGCGCCAAGGCTTGCAGTTGGGGGGCAACATCAGGTCCAAAGCCGAAAGTGCCTCGATTGTAGTCATAAACATTGGAGCGGCTCACGTCAATCTTGCGATCGAGGAGTTGGGGTGGCGGCAGTTGCATCTGAATGCTATCTCCAGTCACCTGTACATTGGCTGGAGTAAGGCTGTGCAAGTCAACACCAGCTCTTACCTCGCCATACGCAATATAGAGCAGTTTTGTCGTCCCAATCACAATGCCATTAAAGGTCGCATTTTGGCTCGTGGGTACGACCGCTTGCATGGTGAAAACAGATGTGGTTAGCTCGCTCACTCCTTGCACTTGCTGCACAACAACCGATTGCACATTGACGCTAGGGGAGGGTTGGGTTGGCCTCAACAGGGTTTGCATCGCTGAGAAGACCTGATCTCCCACATGCCAGACCCTACTCCCTACAAGCAGGGCTCCTACAGCCAAGCCGCCTGTCAGCATCCAGCTTAGGCCCCGAACGATATCGCTTGCACCATAGCTCTCTCTGCGATCGTCACTCCCCATACGTTTCCCCTGATCACGACTGTTGAGTTCAATTGTACTGTTTGATTGGGCTTGTACTGGTTCGTCAGTCTACAGCTTGTTTCTCTTCCCATCACCCTAGCCCAAGGTTGTGATTCCAGGTATTGTTTAGTTGCAACCTTACAGTGGAAACTCGCAGATAGTATTTACTGTCTGAACCTTTATAAACTGGCAGGTTTGAATTTATTCGGTTGGAATCAGTTTACAGCGGTGTGATGAATCCGCATATGAATTCATGAGTGTAGGAGGACTGAACTGATGATGCGATTTTGTTGGTTTGCTAGAAGTGCGTTTGTTAGCGGTACGTTTGTGAGAAGTGCGATCGTGGCAACGCTTATGGTCGTACTCAGTCAGCAGGCGTATGCTCAAACGAAAACCCGGAGTGGCGTGCTGCTGCTGAATCAGGTCAGAGAACTATCGACGCGCTCTACAACCCTTTCTGGCGGTAAGTTAGTAGACTTGCAAACCGACCCCAATTTCACGGGCGCAGACTTCCAGACGATCGTAAACGATGCTGCCACCATTCTCGATAACTATACAGTGGTTAACCGGGGTGGCTATTTCCCCGAAAACCGCAACATTCCGCGTGAGCGTCAGCTAACGGTTGTGGAAGCGGTGTATCGCATTTACAGCCTACCCACTGGGAATGAACTCTTTCTCTATCGCACACCCACTGAAAATACATCGGAATATTTCATTCGTAGAAAAAGCTGAGCAGTGAATTTAGAGGGATGGGTGGCTGTTCACTGGTTGCAGAATCGTTGTTTGAGTGCAATGGCGGGCAGCCTATGGTTACTTATCATGCTGTTTTTAGAAATGTATGCCAGCCTTAAGATCTTGATTGTAGAAACAAAGCAGTAGAAACAAAGCACACACTATGTCTAAAGCATTTACTCCCCAAATTAGCGATCGCATCTGCCGACACATGAATGACGATCATGCAGAAGCAGTTTTGCTCTATGCCAAAGTATTTGGCAATGTCACGACGGCGACCGCTGCCGAAATGGTGGCGATCGACGCGCATGGGATGGATTTGCTCACGCAGGTGAATGGCGCTTCAACCCCAACGCGCATCGTGTTTGATCACGTTCTACAAGACGCAGAAGACGCTCACCATACGCTGATCGATATGGTCAAACAAGCGCGGCAGGCGGGCAAATAAGAGGACGAAGAACATGCGGCAATGGATGGCTTGGCGTCGATGGCGATCGCTCTGGTTAGTCGCTGCGTTTGTGAGCGCGATCGCGTTAACCAACTGCACAAGTAAACAGCAGGAGTCTTCAGCACCGGGGAGTCCTGGCTCAGCCCCAGCCGGTGCCCTGGTTTATGGGTCCGTTGGGCAGCCAGTCAACTTGGAACCAGGCAACATTACGGATGGCAATTCCATCATTGTGCAAGACCAACTGTACGATCGCCTCATTACCTTCAAGCCAGGTACGACCGATCTGGAGCCATCTTTGGCAACGTCATGGTCAGCAAGCGATGGCAAAACCTGGACGTTTAAACTCCGTCAGGGTGTGAAATTTCACGATGGCAGCAATTTTGACGCCGAAGCAGTGAAGTTTAACGTTGAGCGCTGGTGGGATCCTCAGCATCCTCAAGGCTATCGCAACGCTGGTAAACTCTACGAAATTTGGGGTGCTTTATTTGGCGGCTTCAAGGGTAGCCCAAGCTCGCTGCTACAAAGCGTTACGGTCATCGATCCCACAACCGTACAGTTCACACTCAAGCAACCGTTTGCTGGCTTTCCAAACGCGATCGCCGCAGGCTTTTTTGGGATTGCCAGCCCAACAGCCATTAAGAAAGCAGGCGCAAGCTATGGCACACCCGGTTCTCTCGCGGTGGGGACAGGTGCTTTTGTGTTCAAAGAATGGCGTACAGGCGATCGCATTGTTTTAGAGAAAAATCCTACTTACTGGCGATCGGGCTTTCCGAAGGTGAATCAGATCGTGATTCGGTTCATTACCGACCCGGCGGCGCGGTTAGCTCAACTAAGAGCAGGGCAGATCGATTTTACGGCTGACCTTGCTCCGGATCAGAAGAAAGAGGTGGAGAGCGATCCCGCGCTGGATACGGTACTGCGTCCATCCTTCAATGTTGGCTTTTTGGCACTCAATCCTGGCTACAAACCCTTGTCTGATGTGCGCGTGCGGCAAGCCATCGCCTACGCTCTCAACCGCCCCGCGATCGTCAAAGCGTTTTGGGGTGATTTGGGGCAAAGCGATGCTCACTTTACGCCTCCAACGCTTGCCTGGTCACAAGATCCCTCACTGGACGCTTATCCTTTTGATCCCACCAAAGCGAAACAGTTACTTGCCGAAGCTGGCTATCCTAATGGGTTTAACCTCGATTTGTGGTACATGCCCGTTTCCCGCCCTTACTATCCAACACCCAAACCGATTGCGGAAGCGTTTGCTGCCGACCTCAGCGCGATCGGCATTCGAGTATCGCTGCAAACAAAAGATTGGGCAGCATATCAGGCTGACCGACTCAAACCCCCTGGGTACCAGTCTTTTATGCTGGGATGGACAGGCGACTATGGCGATCCGGATAACTTTCTCTATTACCACTTTGGTGCCAATAGTACGGCTGATTTAGGCAATTGGAAAAACGATCGCCTGTTTAAACTTTTGGACCAAGCGCGAGAAACTAGTGACCAAGCCGCTAGAGGCAAACTGTACGCTCAGGTTGATGCAATTCTGCATCGTGAAGTGCTACGTCTGCCAATCGTTCACTCTCAACCCTTACTGGCAAAACGAAAGACGATCGACGGCTGGACACCCAGTCCCCTTGGGTCAGAACCCTTTGATGCCGTCGTTAAAAAAGGTTAGTTCAGGTTTTTTAGCTCTGAACGGGCAGAGACTTTACGCCACACCTCTTCCTTCCGCTAGACGAGCGTCTCATCCTCTCGATAGTTAGGTTTGAGTGATCTGACCAGTTATCTTCATTACATCGCGGCAGCGTTGGACGAGTGGGTAACCACAATGCCCCACGCCTTGCCCCAAGATCAGTTGCGCTTATGAAGCTAGCCGTTTTCTTGAAGGATTGCCCCTAATTCATTGCTAAGTCGAATTAGACAGCTAGTTCGGCAGATTTACGAAGTTAGGTCAACTATGCAGGCAACGATCGCGGCGGGTTGGGCTTAACACTGATGGCAACACGGTTAGGCAAGTTGATTAGACGCATTGGTTACGTTCACATCATTGAGCTGTAGGAGCTAAAAAATGAACATTCTTGCTTGGATTGTTTTGGGTTTAATTGCTGGTGCGATCGCAAAAGCGATTTACCCTGGTGCTCAGGGTGGCGGCCTTCTGTCCACCATGATTTTGGGTATTGTCGGCGCGTTTATCGGTGGGGCTGTAGTGAGTCTTCTGACCACAGGCACCTTATCGCTGGCAGGTGCGAGTCTCAGCATTCCCGGTGTGATCGTGGCTGTACTTGGTGCAATCATTGCGATCTTCCTGTACTACCAATTTTCCAGCCGCGCCTATTAGGCTCGACGCACATAAGGCAACTGTTGATGTTTAATTGACAGCCAACCATTGAAAATAGACGCCTTGTGATGGAACAATTGCCTCTGCTAACGTAGAGGCTTTTTTGCGTTTTTGTCTCACGTTCCCCAAAAATCAAAGTCCACACTGTTTCATCTACTGTAAAGACCGCTAGAGAACCGATGGCTGAAGCGAAAATTCTGATCTGGTATCGTAGTGACCTGCGTGTGCATGACCATGAACCGTTGTACACCGCAATAGAGCAGGCTCAGTCAGCAGACGTTCAGATCCTACCGTTCTATTGTTTTGACCCCCGGCAATTTGGGCAAACATCCTTCGGCTTTCCTAAGACTGGAGCATTTCGTGCTCAATTTTTGCTAGAAAGCCTTGCTGACTTGCGTCGATCGCTTCAAGCACTTGGAAGCGACCTCGTTGTAGGTCAAGGTTTGCCAGAGCAAGTCATTCCCGAACTGGTTAAGCAACTAAAAATTACGGCTGTTTACTACCACCGCGAGGTCACGTCCGAGGAAACAACAGTTGAAACCAGACTGCAACACGCCTTGAGCCCGTTGGACGTGGCATGCGTCTCCTTTTGGGGGCATACCCTTTTCCACCCTGACGATCTCCCCTTTGAGATCAGCCAACTACCGGAGCTTTTTACCCACTTTCGCAAAGCGGTGGAGAAGCAATTCATGGTCAGATCGACAAGAAAAGCGCCTACACGCCTGCCGACTTTACCTGATGTTGAAACGGGAGTCCTGCCAACGCTGGCCGACTGGGGTCTAGAACAGCCCAAAGCGAACGATCGCGCTGTTTTAGGGTTTCAAGGTGGCGAAACCACTGGACTTGCAAGAGTCAACCACTACCTTTGGCAAGGCGACTGCTTGAAGACGTATAAAGAAACGCGCAATGGAATGTTGGGAGCCGACTACTCCTCTAAATTCTCCCCCTGGCTATCGTTGGGGTGCCTCTCACCCCGCTACCTTTACGAGCAAGTGCAGCAGTATGAAGCGGAGCGGGTGCGCAATGACTCCACATACTGGCTGATTTTCGAACTCCTGTGGCGAGATTACTTCCGGTTTATTGGCGCAAAGCACGGCGATCGTCTTTTTCGACGATCGGGTTTGCAGGGCATTGACATTGCCTGGAAAGAAGATTGGCAACGGTTCGATCACTGGCGCGAAGCCACCACAGGTTTTCCCCTGGTGGATGCCAATATGCGAGAACTGGCTGCAACTGGTTTTATGTCTAACCGTGGGCGGCAGAATGTCGCCAGCTTTCTCACTAAGAACTTGGGGATCGACTGGCGAATGGGAGCGGAATGGTTTGAATCCTTACTAATCGACTATGACGTTTGTAGCAACTGGGGGAATTGGAACTATACCGCAGGGGTTGGCAACGATGCGCGTGGCTTCCGGTTTTTCAACATCCTTAAGCAGTCGAAGGACTACGATCCTCAGGGTGCTTATGTGAAGCACTGGTTGCCAGCATTGAGCCAGGTGCCCGCCAGTAAAGTCCATGAACCCTGGACCCTGTTGCCTGTAGAACAGCAGCGCTTTGGCATCAGGCTTGGTGTCGATTACCCCAACCCACTCGTGGATTTGTTTAAATCCGCAGCGGCGAATGAGAAAATCTACAACGCAGCGTTTAAAGCCAGGCAGTAACGAGCCGATTCTCTTCTGTTAAGCAGCGATCGGTGTAACAGCGTTGGGCAAGATGCCCGAAACCGATAGGTCGCTACTATCAACCAGTTCAAAAATCTGATCCAGTTGGGTAATTTCAAAAATCAGCTTGATGGCTGGAGGAAGATGGCAGATCAACAAACGGCAACCATTTGCTTGCGCCAAGCTGAGTGCCTTTACCAGCGCTAAGCGCCCTGCACTGTCAATAAACTCTACGTGAGCCATATCTACCAGCCATAAGCTACCTTGCTCTGGCTCAATGGCAACAATTTGTTGTTGAAAGCTAACGCCTCCCTGTAAGTCCAGACGCTGTGGCGGTTGAAGTCGAACAATCTTTCTGGAGTGAACGAGTGTCTCGTGATGTGATGTCATACCTGCACAACCTGGCAATGTAAAGTGATGGAACCGTCAAGGGATGATCGAAGTGTCAAGGCTGGTGTTCTAGTGATTAGAGCGTTCAAACCGATTGGCATGATTTCTCAAGAATCGCGAGGCTAGAACGGCGACAGGGAGTTGCAAAAACGTTTTTGAACACTGTCACTAAGCTTATCTACTTACGTGGATTTATTCGGTCACTATAGAAAATTGACTTCAGAATGCTTGTGTTAAGCGCGCTGCTTTATAAAGTCTTCATAGTCCCGCCAGCTTTGAGTCAACTTCTATAAAATTCGGCATTTCGACCGTAAACGGTACGCTGCAATACGTACTGCTCCGTCAAATCTGCTTTATGGCCTATTAGACTAAACCGCGTTCGTTGACAGATTTCCAGAAAGCGCGTCAAGATTGATGAAGAACAATGTTTTTTACTAGCCGCATTGCATGTCACTGGATTTTATCTCGATAGAGAAGATTGAAGAAGTTGCGCAGCAGTACGGCTATTGGGCTGTTTTTCTAGGAATCTTTCTAGAAAGCTTAGGGCTGCCAATTCCTGGAGAAACTGTAACTCTGGCAGGTGGATTTCTGGCTGGCAATGACCAACTCAACTATTGGATGGTATTGGTCGATGCCGCGTTAGGTGCCACGATCGGGGGTAATGTTGGCTACTGGATTGGCCGATGGGGCGGGTGGCCACTGCTGCTGAAGGTAGGACGCTTTTTTCACGCTGGAGAAGACCGCTTAGAAGGTCTAAAGCGACAGTTTAGTGAGAATGCTAGCAAGACAGTTTTTCTGGGACGGTTTGTCGCACTTTTACGCACCTTTGCGAGCCCGTTGGCTGGCATTGTGCAAATGCCTTATTTGCAATTCACTTTTTACAACACGCTGGGAGCGTTTACGTGGGCATCGGTCATGGTGACCCTCGCGTACTTTGCTGGTCAGTTTGTGCCCCTTGAGAAGATGGTCGCCTGGGCTGGGCAATTTGCTCTGGTGATGCTGTTGATTGCCATCGCCTGGGTTTTAGTCCCTCTCTGGCTGGAATCGCGTAAGGTGAAGCAACTGGTTGAAGAGAAGCCCCAAACGGACGATCAGCCTGCTAGCGGGCTGTAGTGCGTCATTGCAATCACCGCTGACGCGATCGTCCTTCGACTCGATACTTGTACTTATCTAAAGCAATGGTTTAAAGCTTGCCAACTGGGTACGGTTAGCCGTTCAATAGCAGCTATCTCTCTACAACACGTTTGGCATGTCTTTCCGCGCGACGATCGCTCAATTGAGCGCCACTTTAAACACAACGCCGATTCACCCAGGGAAGGCTTCCCTGGAGTCTCTTGCAACGGGTCTGAATACTGATACACGCACGCTCCAAGCGGGTGAGGTTTTTTTGGCGTTGCGCGGGGAGACGTTTGATGGTCATGCCTTTGTCGCTCAAGCAGCCGAGCAAGGTGCGATCGCCGCGATTGTGGACCATCGCTTCCTCACCGAAGAACAGAGCGGTCCCAGCTCATCTCTGCCCCCTGCCGCCTCTAAGCTGAACATTCCCTTATTACCTGTTGCTGATACATTGCAGGCGTACCAAGCGATCGCGCACTGGTGGCGTAAGCAGTTCACGATTCCTGTCATTGCAATCACAGGGTCAGTGGGGAAAACCACGACCAAAGAGCTCATTGCAGCTGTGCTTTCGTTACAGGGAACGGTGCTCAAAACACAGGCGAATTACAATAACGAGATCGGTGTGCCTAAGACGTTACTAGGATTAGGTGCAGAACACGATTTTGCCGTCATTGAGATGGGGATGCGAGCGCGAGGCGAGATTGCTCTGCTGACCCAAATTGCCTGCCCTGACATCGGGGTGATCACAAATGTTGGAACGGCGCATATTGGGCGCTTAGGGTCTGAACTGGCGATCGCCCAGGCAAAGTGTGAACTGCTAGCCGAAATGCCTTCAACCAGTACCGCCATTCTCAATCAGGATTTGCCCCTACTGATGCAGACTGCGGCAACGGTCTGGCAGGGCGAAACGATTACCTATGGGTTAAACGGAGGTGACTTGCATGGACAGTTGCCTGATCCTGACACACTGGCAATGGGCACCTGGAAGTTTCCGCTACCGTTGAGTGGCCAGCACAATGCACTCAATTACATGGCCGCCCTCGCTGTGACCAAAGCACTGGGTATTGATTGGTCACCCCTACTCAATGGCATTCACGTTGATCTCCCCGGTGGTCGAGCGAAGCGGTACGAGTTGCCCAACGACATCATGCTGTTAGATGAAACCTATAATGCCGGATTAGAATCCATGCTGGCATCCCTTCAACTGCTTGCCCAAACGCCCGGAACACGACGCATTGCGGTACTGGGCACGATGAAAGAATTAGGAGACCGATCGCCCGAATTCCATCAACGGGTGGGAGTTGCCGCCAGAGAACTGAAGCTCGATCGCTTGCTGATTCTGGCCGATCCGGCTGAGGCTGAGGCGATGGCGTTGGGTGCTTCACCGATGGCGTCAGAACGATTTACTAGTCATGCAGAGCTTTTCGAGCGACTGCAAGCACTGGTGCAACCGGGCGATAGACTCCTTTTCAAAGCCTCACGTGCCGTTGGGCTTGATCAGGTGGTCAATCAGTTTCGCGATCGCGCCAGCAGTAAGGGCTAACTCTTAGACCAGGTAGGATGGGCCAGCAACGAGGCAATCACCCGCACCCCCCGCAGTTGGTTCGATAAAGGCAAATGTCCCCTGGGTGCCGATAAATCCCAGGTAAATTCTTGTGGATAGCGCGTCCAAAGGTTGCCGGTACGCCACCCGATCTTTGACCAAAGCTGATCCCAGTTTTTGCCCACACTCAGCCAAATTTCGCGCTGGACAGAGAACCCAAACTTGCCTTCAGAATGCGCTAGCCATAGCGCATTGAGCGTTTGTAAATCGGTTTCTGGAAAGCGATCGACTTCAGTAAAGTACAACCACTTACGCTGGACAGCAGTAGTGCCCGCCACTTCACACATTTTTTGTAAAGTAAGCTGATCGGCTGCTTGAAACTTCTGTTCTGCCAATAGTCGCTGTAGAGGCGCATAGTCAACACCGACCGCCGACAGCAGCGGCACAACACCTTGAGGGAAATGGGTTTGAAGAAACGTTGTCGCTTCCGCAGACTCGGAGTCGAAGAGTACCTGGTAGGCAGTTCCCATCACCAAAGGAGCCATTTTCTCCTGGGCTTGAGGGGTCGTATCCTCTGTTGCACTTGCGCCAGTTTCCAAGTTCTGATGATAGTCTGTGAGAAACCGCATAAGCGCTGCTAAACCAGGCTCCGCCTCTGCGCCCAGAGCCCGAATGAGTGGTATCTGATTTTTCGTCGGTGCTGTTTTCAATTGTTGGTAGAGAGCGTCTGTAGGGTCTACCCCATCGGCTAAGGACGCAGTAAGCAGATTACCAGTTGAGTTAGCCATCCTGTCCATTAAGTCATTTAAGGCTGAGAAGTGAGCAAACCATCTAATCTCCAACCATTGTACGAGTTCTAGGTGTGCAAGCTGATCATGCGTGACGGCTTAACCCGGTTTTGCCGCTAAGATGCGGTTCACGATCGCGGTCGTAGAGCTAGGCACCTCAATTTGAATCAACTCCACACGACCACCGTAGGACTGCACGATCGCCGCTTCTGGAAGCGTTTCTAACTTGTAATCGCCGCCTTTTGCGTAAACATCTGGCTGAAGTGTTGCAATCACCTGACTGGCCGTGGTTTCGGCAAAAATAACAACACCATCCACCGCTCTGAGCGCCGCAAGCACTTCTGCTCGTTGCTGTTCAGGGATGATCGGTCGCGGCGGTAAACCAGCAGCCTGGGGCTTGATAGCTTGCACTGAGCGATCGCTATTTACCCCAACAATGAGGGCTTGCCCAAGACCTCTGGCAGCCTGCAAATAGCGCACATGTCCCGCATGGAGCAGATCAAAGCAGCCATTGGTAAACACGAGGGGTCGCCAACGCTTTGGGTCAGCAGCGATCGCCTGGGTCAGGGTATCCAACGTATAAAGACCAGAAAACATAGGAAAGGGCAAGATTGAGAAGACAACAAACACTCTCCAGCCTACTGCTTCTGGAAAACAATCTCTCGTTTCTAGCCTCCCGTTTCAGCGCTCAGTCTTCTTTCAGCAGACTCTCTGTGGGTAGCTTATACCCACGCTCAAACGCAAAGCGGACAAGCTGAGACCGATTTTCTAGCTGTAGCTTACTCAGAATGTTGCTCAAATGCGTCTGTACCGTGCGGGGGCTCACAAAGAGACGATCGCCAATCTGCTTATTCGTGAACCCTTGAATCACTTCCCAAAACACCTTTTCTTCAGCTGGTGTGAGGGGTAATGGGTTTGGCGTGGCGGCTCCGTGGCCATTCGTGGGTGCGCTATTGCTTTCACGCTGCATCAACAGCACAATTTCACTATGGATACGACGCGATCGCTCTAGCTGCGCTTCAATCTTTGCCAGCAATTCTCTGGGTTCAAACGGTTTGATCAAATAATCATCGGCTCCAATGGAGTGTCCCTGAACCCGATCCTCCACTTCTCCTTTGCTGGAGAGAAAAATAAACGGGACAAGTTGCCCCGAACGGATTGATCGAAGACGACGGCAAAATTCAAACCCATCCATCTCAGGCATCATGACATCTGAGACGATCAAGTCTGGGGGGTCTTGCTCAAATAATTCGAGTGCCTCAAGCCCTGACGCCACATCTTGTGTCAAGTAGCCTCGTTTCTCCAGATAGCGGGTTAGCGCCATTCGAAGCGTTGCATCGTCGTCAACCACCAAAACTTTCTTCATCTAGCTTCCTATGGCAGTAGTACAGGATACATCAAGAGAAGCGCTTATGGCGTTACCCAGGCAGAACTTGCTTCTTCGGTATATATCGTTCACGTACACGTAGTCGAGGTATGCAGTTAAGAACATCGTGAAGCCTTTGGGTCAGTTCCTATGAATCAGTCGTCGCTCTTCCTGCACCCCTCCCTTTAAAAGAGCCTGGTACAATAGTTTTCCCATTAAAGGGTGCTAACTGCTACACATGTGTACAACTAATGTACTCCAGCGCAGAGCGACATCGAGCCAATTAGCTGATCAAAGTTCAGCAATTTCTTCGTTCCTATCTTAGAGTTCCCGGAGTTTTCCGAACAAATCAACATTGTACAAAATTGACGAAAAAGGCCGCAAGAATACTCATTAACTAAATAATTTAAAGTAGACGCTGGATTGCTCCGTTTTCTTTATCATCCCTAACCTTCGAAGTCTCCATTCTAGAGGAGTTTAACGATTTGGACGCTGACTGGGCTTGATTGGCACCACGATCACCAACAACGAGAGCTGATGTCTGCTCCCCCCTAAACGAATTTGCCTGATTACTCGCGATCGCAATATCGCAGTCAGATGCACTACAAACATGTTCAGCCATTGGGCTATTCTAGCCACAACGGATTAGCTGAACGGTGCTGCTCGTACAGCGTTAGTTTGTTCATTGCCGAAGTTGATGGCATACCGCGACATACGTATTGGAGTGACTGTACATGACCTATGAAAAAATTTCTCCCCCCACCACGGGAGCTAAAATCACCTTTCAAAACGGTGAACCCAGTGTTCCAGATAATCCCATCATTCCTTACATCCGTGGAGACGGTACGGGCATTGATCTCTGGCCCGCCTCACAACGAGTTTTTGACGCGGCGGTAGAAAAAGCGTATGGCGGCAAGCGTCAAATTAGCTGGTTCAAAATCTTTGTAGGCGATGAGGCCTGTGATGTCTACGGCACCTACCAGTATTTGCCTGAAGATTCGTTGGCAGCCATTAAAGAGTACGGCGTCGCGATTAAAGGACCGTTAACAACCCCGATCGGCGGCGGGATTCGATCGCTCAACGTAGCCCTTCGCCAAATTTTTGACCTTTATGCCTGCGTACGTCCCTGCAAATACTATGCCGGTACGCCTTCACCCCACCGAACACCTGAAAAACTAGACGTTATTATCTATCGGGAAAATACAGAAGACATCTATCTCGGCATTGAGTGGAAACAGGGTAGCGAAAGCGCCGATCGGCTGATCAAATTCCTGAACGAAGACCTGATCCCCGCCACGCCCGAACATGGGAAGAAGCAAATCCCTCTAGATGCAGGCATTGGCATTAAACCGATCAGCAAAAAGGGCTCTCAACGGTTAGTGCGTCGTGCGATGAAGCACGCTTTACGCCTACCCAAAGCCAAGCAGATGGTGACCCTAGTGCATAAGGGCAACATCATGAAGTATACCGAAGGAGCCTTCCGCGACTGGGGCTACGAACTGGTGACCACTGAGTTTCGTGATGAATGTGTCACTGAGCGTGAGTCCTGGATTTTGGGCAACAAGGAACGCAAGCCCGACCTTTCCCTTGAAGAGAACGCTCGCCAAATTGATCCCGGCTACGATGCACTGACGGCTGACAAAAAGGAAAAAATTTGCGCCGAAGTTAAAGAGGTCTTAGAGGCCATCTGGGACTCTCACGGTAAGGGACAGTGGAAAGAAAAGGTGATGGTGAACGATCGCATCGCCGACAGCATCTTTCAGCAGATCCAGACCCGTCCCGATGAGTACTCTATTTTGGCGACGATGAACCTGAATGGCGACTACCTATCCGATGCGGCAGCGGCGATCGTGGGCGGCTTGGGTATGGGGCCAGGAGCCAACATTGGTGATGAGTGCGCCATTTTTGAAGCGACTCATGGCACTGCTCCCAAACACGCTGGGCTCGATCGCGTCAACCCTGGTTCGCTCATTCTTTCGGGCGTCATGATGCTGGAATATATGGGCTGGCAAGAAGCCGCCGATTTGATTACCAAAGGGATCAGTGCGGCGATCGCCAATCGTGAAGTCACTTACGATCTCGCCCGCATGATGGAACCACCCGTCGAGCCACCGCTGAAATGCTCAGAGTTTGCAGAGGCGATTATTCGACACTTTTAACGGCGAGGAGTGGGGGAGAGGAGAGGTTGGATAGGAGTCAGGAGTCAGAAGCCAGAAGTCAAAAGTCAGGAGTTAACCTTTTTGCGCTTCCCTTTGCTCCCTTGCTTCCCCTACTCCCCACTACCTCCTTCATCGACTAATTCTTACCAGCAGCGCACCGCCAAACACCAAACCAATCAGTGTTGGTAGCCACCCTGCTAGAAAGGACGAAAGGATATCGAACTGATACAGCGCTTCGCAAATGCTGATGAAGAGGTAGTAGGACACGATTAGCACCAGGCTGATGCCAAAGCTGGTGCCGCGTCCAACACCACGACGGGGCTGGGTGCCTAACGTTGCACCCACTAATCCAAACACGAGACAAGCGAAGGGAAAGGCCATCTTTTGGTCAACTCGCAAGGTGAGCTTGCGGATTTCCTTCTGGTTGCCCGTTTGGCTGATCAGGCTCAAGTATTCTTGAATTTGGGCAATGTTCATCTCGCCAGGATCAAGCGATGTCTGAGCAATGTCGAGTGGTGTGCGGGGTAGTTGAATCTGTTGCTGTTCGAAGCGGATGATGTTGCGATAAGAGCCATCTGGGGCAACGACATAAATTGTGCCATTGAAGAAGTCCCAGGTTTTTTGATCGGTGTTCCAGAGCGCTGCTTCCGACGCCACAATTTGGTTTAAGCCATCTTGTGAGAAATCAAGAATGGTTAACCCTTTCATGCGCTTGCCATCAAACTGCTTGGCGTAAAAAATGCGGGAGAGGGCTTTGTCGCGGCCGCCATCTGGCTGCTTGAAGTCTCGAAATTCCTGATAAAGAATATTCTTCTCTCGAAACGATGGCTCCTTTTTATTGAGTGCTGCGTCAAGCGTTTGGGATGCCTGACGGTTTGCAGCAGGGACGATCGCTTCGTTAAACGCAAAGGTAATCCCTGTCACCAGCAAGCCCATCAAAATAGCGGGGGCAATGAGTCGATAGATGCTGACACCACAACTCCGTAGCGCCACTAGCTCACTATCGCTTGAAAGTCGCCCATAGACCATTAAGCACGAGAGCAACATGGACATGGGAAATGACAACCCCACAAAGTAGGGCAACTTCAGGAAGAAGACCTGAGCCGCGATCGAGACTGGTAACCCTGCTTCCGTCACCCGCCGCACCAAATCAAACAAAACGCCGATCGCAACCCCGATCGACGAAAACGCCACAACTCCAAACAAAAAAGGCATCACTAACTCGCTAGCAATGTAGCGATCCATCACTGAGATTCCAGGGATAGACAAACCAAGAGATTTTGAGGGCGGTGGATTTGCTGGAGTGATTGAAGCCATAGTGAGAAGGTGAGGAAAAAGTGGAGCAGGAGAAGCAAGGGAGGTGGGAGAAGCAAGGGAGGCGACAAGATAAAAGATGAGGCACTAAAAGGCTGAATTCTGACTCCTGACTCCTGAACTCAAAACTCTTAATTCAAAACTCTTAACTCCCCCCTCTCTCTTCTAAGGCTGAAACCCATCGCCCAGATAATATTGCCGTACCAACGGGTTGCTGTAGAGTTCTTCCGAACTACCCGAAGCCAGAATTTGTCCGTCTCGCATTATGTAAGCCCGATCGGTGATTGCTAGGGTTTCTCGCACGTTGTGATCGGTAATGAGGATGCCAATCTGGCGATCGCGCAGGGCTGCAACGATTTGCTGAATTTCAGCTACGGCGATCGGGTCAACCCCCGCAAACGGTTCATCCAAAAGCAGAAACTTGGGGCCATCACGGCCAGCCGCCAATGCTCTTGCCAGTTCAGTCCGTCGTCGCTCACCCCCCGAAACCTGAGCACCCATTGTATGGGCCACTTTTTCAAGCCGAAATTCCTTGAGTAAGTAGCTCAAGCGATCGCGCCATTCGTGGCGAGGCACTTGCGATTGCTCCATTACCAGCAGAATATTCTCCTGCACTGTTAAATAGCGAAAGATACTGGCTTCTTGTGCGAGGTAGCCAATCCCTAACCGTGCGCGTCGATGCAGAGGCAGAGTCGTTATTTCTGTATCGTTCAGCCAGACTCGCCCCTGATTGGGTTTTTCTAACCCTGTGGCAATATAAAATGTCGTCGTTTTGCCAGCGCCATTCGGCCCTAGCAGTCCAACAACCTCGCCCTGAGACACAGAAAGGCTAACGCGGCTGACTACAACCCGCGCGCCGTAAGACTTATGAACGTTTTCAAGGGCAATCTTCAACCGTCCACTCCTGGCTGTGCTGAGCAAGAAACACAAGGCTGAAGACGATCTTATCGTGTATCAGCAGTTGCTGTCTCAGCGTGAGCCAGGAGACGAGTTAGAAAGCGGTGGTGCCAAATCGCTCTGTGGACGCGACAACGGAGGAACAGCAGGCTTAAACTCTGGCTGGGGGCTAAAGGGCGCAGCATTTGGAGTTGGGGAAGGGGTGGGCGTCGCATCCGGCACAAGGTAAATCGATTCGACTTGCTTGGGTGCATCTGGTAGGGCCACAAATTTACCTTCATCAATCAGATAGGTGACGGTTTCACCTCGAAGGCTATTGCCTTGCTGCAAAACGTACACGTTACCACTAAGCACAATCCGTCGCTCACGACTGAAGTACTGTGCCTGAGCCGACGTTGCCTGAATTTGGCGAGCGGGATAGTTGATTTGCACATTGCCGCGAGCCGTGATCACCCCTGTTTTAGAGTTCGCTTCTTGGATGTCTGAGCGTAACGTGAGCGATCGACCCGCCTCAGTTTGTGCGCTAGCAGGGCGATTAGACATGAAGAGAGACACAGAACCCTCTAGCAGCAAAAGAGTGGCCAAGACCGACGGCGCGATCGCTGTTAGTTTCAGGTGCTTTAATTTCAGGTGCTTTAAGGAGGCCCAAAGTGGGTGAGGAGAAGACATCATGGGGCGGAAACTCAGCGGGATGGCAAAACGATGACGAACAATAGGTAACAGCGCTGACAGATGCTTTAGTAGTTTACTCAATCGTACTGAACCTGAAGCCAATTCTGTAGAGTGGTAAGTTCGTGCTGAATGAGGGGGAGTCCTCTTTTAGAAAGAATGGAGATTCAACGAGTGAGGGTGCATGTATTAAGATCTGGGTCTGCCGCACACTTCGCCCCTCTCACCATTTTTTCCTTTACGCACTACAAAACAGGCACCCAATTCAGCTTTCATTTAAGCATTGAATGGAGCGATTCTCTTGGTTTTATGACTGATATTGACGTGAAAAGTTGCCACACGGTCAATGGCCTTCAGGAATTGCGGCTTTAACCCTGTAACAGTCTACGCAGGATGATGTGACCGCTCCGGCATTCAAAGAAAGCGTCTCGTTTCGAATTTAGCCTTGATACACTCCTACAACATTCAAATAGTTGAAGTTCATGCCTAAGCGACGTTGCTACGCTTGAGTGGCTACAGTATGCAGTGTTGGCAACCCAAGAGTATCAAAACCCTCCGGCATTAAAGCTTCTACACTGGCAGCGATCGGGCTACCGGAACCTTCAGCCAACGCTTTGGGCAACGACAGTAAACCCAGTTGTTGGATGACGCTGTTAACTCGCTCCGGTCCGGTTTGCTGAAGCACGTGCAAGACTTGGGCCGTTTGCGCCAAAAACGCCTCCATGTCAATGCTGGCGTAGCTAGGCTGGTAATGGCGAAGCCGATTCATCCCTTCACCCATCAAAATAACGGCTCCACGCCAATTCTGATTACTCAGGTGATAGAGCGCCACCGCTATCTGCAAAATGCCTTGATAAAACTTTTTGTCAGGCTCGGTCGCTTCAATCCACAGGGCCTCTAAAGTGTCGTGACACGCATAGAATTCTCCCTGATTGAACTGTTCCACGCCGCGCCAAAATTCATCTGGTTGTGGTTCGCTCAATAGTCCCATCCCAACATCGTCAATTGCAGCATGATTGCTTACTGCAACTTTAACGCTGGATCGCATGGATGGAACTAGCCTGCAGCAATTGGCGCTCAGCCGGGTCGGTCGCGACACGATCAAACACTGACTGCCGGAGTGTTTGCAACTGCGTGGCGCTGGTAGGGGGTGTAAAGGCTGTTTTCAGCACGTCGTACCAGAGATTTGCCTGAGCATAAAGTTCAGCTTGAGACAGGCGATCGCGGGTTTGGGCCAACTGATTTTTCAAGCCTGTTTGCAGAGGGATGACCTCAAGCGCCGCTTCAGCAAAGAGATTGCTAGAAGGCCGACTGGGATTGCAAACCAGTTCTACCTGCCAGCGGTATCGCTTACCAACCGTTAGCTCAGGTAAAGCGCCTGCTGAAGACATCACCATAATGCCAGGAGCGCTTCGCAGGCGATCGTCCTTAATCTCTTTCACCAACTTAAACCGATTCGCATTCTGTTCGTAGAGTCTGAACTCGATCGGAAACGACACGGCATCGCGGACAAACCAAGCAAAGGTGGGGCGCGTCGATACCGTTTGCCCTGCTTGCCCATTGGGTGTCAGCAAGATAAGTGCAGGCACCTGTGAAGCGTTGGATTGGGCGCTTGTACCGCAACCTCGACCACCGGATGAGCGACCGTTAGTCGGTGCTCTATCTTCATCTGCCCAACTCGCGACGGGCAAAAGCCAAAGCCCCAAAAGAACCCCTGCAACCAATTTTGTGATGATTTGTTGCTTGAAGCGAAATGCAACTGGATAACTCATGGCTCTCCAAAAACGCTAACTCTATTAAAGCCCGTTGCGCAACTGCTGCGTTGACTGGAATGGGTGAGAAAATTGCCACCAAGGTTGTGGAGTACGCCAGATTAGCTCACACACCATACCACGAGGCGCGTTTGGACGACGCTGAAAATTGCCTCTAAGCGATCGTGCCAAATCTCTCGCCTGAAGTGTTCCCTGCCCTTCTCTAGCGCTAACCTGAGCAAAACTGCTCAAACCATTATCAATCACCTGCAAAGTATAGCAATTTTTGTTTCGCTGACAAATAACATCCAGACAGGTTGCATCAACGGCATGGTTGCCGACGTTGCACAACGCTTCCTGTAGAAACATGCACAAGGCTTGCTTTTGGTCGGGAGACAGCGGGCAGTCTTTGAGCACTGTAAAATCTGGCGCAATGAAGGTGAGAATAGACTTAAACCCTGGTAATTCTCGTTCTAAAGTCGTTTCATAGATCTGATAGAGCAATTCGTGAATGGGGGTCTGTACGTAGAGTTGATCACCCGTCACGATTGCTTGGTGCATCGAATCGTAGACCGATCGCAGTTCCTGATTTAGATTTTGGAGCTGCGATCGCAGTTTTTCCGGAGGCAAGTCATCCAGGCTTCGTAGCATGGCTGCCAGTGTTTGCAGTGGTCCATTATGCACCGCATCGTAAGTTCGCTTAAGCGTCAGGCTACGTTGCTCTAGCAGCAGCCGGGAATCGCGGTCAAAGAGGGCCGTCGTTAAACCAGCGGCTCCCAACGCCAGAAGGGCTGGAATGACTGGAATCCACCAACTCAAGATGAGTAGCCCATAGCTCATCAACACGAGGAACAGGCTGCTTATTGCCAGCCCCAGGAGGGTTTTCCAGGGCGATTGTAGGAGCAAACCTAGCGTGATGCCCAGTAGCCCCCAAAATACTATCCAGCTATACTCCCAGCCTTTTGTCCAGGTCCGTAACAAGGGACGATGGTCCAGCACGGCACTAATGATTTGGCTAATCGCATGGGCATGATTCTCGACGCCGTAAAGCAGCCGATATTCATCCGTTGTTCCAATGGCATTGGTGATTAAGCTACCTTTAATGGCATCTGTCATCACCGTATCATTAAGGCTATTTGAGGCGGTCACGCCGATGAGGACAATGCGATCGCGGATTTGCTCCGGCTTCACTTTTCCCTGCAAAACATCCGTCATCGAAACGACCGGAAATGGCGATGGATGACTGCGGAAGTTGAGTAGAATCTGGTTGCCACCTGCGTCAGCCCGCACATAGCCACCTGTATTAGCACGAAAGCGCGGTAGTTCTACTGAGCCAAAATAAATAGGTTCGCTGGCACGTTTTCCCGGTCGAAATTCGATGCCTTGAGTTTTTAAGTAGCGCGCGGCGAGTAGCAGGGACAGGGAGTGCTTGACAGCTCCAGAGTCCACCTTACTTGCCAGTAGACAACGACGCAGCTTGCCATCGGAGTCGAAAGAAATGTTTGCTAACCCAACTTGTTCAGGTGGCAGTTCGGGCGGCGGCTTGACTTTGAGCGTTGCAACGGAACCCAAGTCGGCTTCAATGCCAATCAGATTAGGACTCGTTCTAAGGACTTGAGCCAGTTCTTCTCGCTGCGGATCGGTTGTCAGGTCACGAAACAGATCCAGCCCGATCGCCGTTGGACGATAACGTTGCAGTGTTTTCAGAAGTGCTGCCAGTTCGCGATCGGGGATTGGGTACTGCTTCACCAGGCGAATATCTTCTTCATTGATCCCAACAATGATAACTCGTGTGTCAGGAGCCTCTAGGGGACGCGATCGCAGAAAACGATCAAACGCACTCCACTCCAAATTTTGCAGCGTTCCAGTCAGGCGGGCGATCACAACAAATCCAATCACCACAAGCCCTGGAAGCACGCCGACACGCCAAACCTTAGCTTGCTGCTCAATCTGTGCCCAAAATTCAGCCTTCACCTTAATTTTCATTTGAGTCAACAGTGGCTAAGCTTTAACAATGTGCTGTATTGGGTAGAGATGATTTGTGGACGCAACCATCTATCTCGTTTTACAGTTGCTTCTGCCCATCGGCGTTGTGTTGTGCGGTAACAAGCAGCAATCTGTTCGCAAGCCTGAAGAACGTGTAACAAACGTTATTGGCAAACAGCAGTCCACCACAAGGTCTGCTCTCCCCCAAAGAGATGATTTTTGAGTAAGGACGCCGTCTTAAAAATAAAGACTCGGTAAAGTCACACGCCTGATATTTTGCTACTGTGCGGTTAAGTTGCTGTGATCAGACTTAACCTTGAACCCATCCAATGAACCTGAGCCTCAGCTCAGCAAACCCAGCTTACGTGCCGCGATCGCAATTTGAATCCGTAGATCTTTGTCGGGCTCATCATAAATACCCAAGGCATCCTGCAATCTGATCCAGTAGTTTCGTATGGTGCGATCGCTCACCTGCATCCGGTCTGCAATCGCTTTATCCGTCAATCCCTCCTGAAACTTCAGCGTCAGCACCTCTAGCCATTTGCGGTCAAACTCCGATCGAGAGCGTAACTCTGGCGGCAAATAAATTGAACCCCGGAGGGCAAAATCTACCAATCGGAGCATCTCCCGTACTGGCAGTGATTTATCCATGGCAGCAAAGCCCCCTTCGTAAGCGTTGATCATCGGCTTAAGCTGCACCAGTGGCCGAATGTTGGTACTCAGTACCACAATGTTGGGTGCTAGTTTACTTTCAATCAGGGTTTTAAGGAACTGGATACCAACCTCAGCGCTTGCGATCGCGTAAGGCTGTTGCGGCACGCTCAAATCCAGCACAACCAGTGTGGGGTGATAGTAGCTGATTTGGGTTTGAGCCGTTTGAATATCCTGTGCTGTAAAAATTTCAGCTTGCGGATACGTTCGCTTGAGAGCGGGCACCGTTCCTTCCAGAATGGCTTCGTGGTCATCCACCACCAAAAAAGTTTGAGTCACTGTATTAGACAAACTACGGTTCATCGTTCACATCCATAGGAAGAATAGTCCGTCGTCTCATGAATGGAGCTTCCTGATTCGGCAAAGGTGAAGCGAAGGCTCATTAAAGCAAAGACTAGCGTGGCTATTAAACAACAGCAAGCAGGTTAACAGCATGCAAAACAACTTAACGTCTATGTACCAATGCTTACATATCGAGTTTCTGGACTGAGTAGAGGCTGATACGAAACAGTCATTGTAAGAAACAAGAATCGCGGCTGTTCGAGAAAAGCACGATCGAGCCGTAGACAGGCAAAAAAGAGTGGGTACATGATGCACCCACTCTTTCTATACTTATACAGAGGTGTCGCTAAAGGCTGCGATCGCAACCTTTAATCAACTCGCTTACTTACCAAGATCCTGATAGTTGGTGCCGTCGCAAGCAGGGCCAGTCAAGGAGTTCAGGGTTACACCAGCGAGGGTGGTGACACCTGGCTTCGCAGACTGGCAAAGAACAGCGAGAGTCGTTGCTTCACCCGTTGTTGCACCCGTGGTGAAACCGGTGCTCACGCCACCGAGGTGTGCTCTCAAGGTGTTGGTGAATTTGGGGTTAGAAACGTTCTTCACACCAGAGCTGGTGGGAGAGTCAATCTGGTAGGTGTAGTTGGTGGTGTCGGTTTTGATACCAAGACCCAACAGGGATACGTCAGACGAGAAGGTGTTTTTCTCCAAGAAGTAAGCCTGCTGTGAGCGGTTCATCGAACCAACATACTGCTTGGACTCCGACTCTTTTGCCTTGTTTGCCTGGTTCAGGAAGGAAGGCAGTGCAATTGCAGACAGAATACCGATGATGATGATAACAACCAGCAATTCAATCAGGGTGAAGCCCTTGTCTTGCTTCTTCTCGATGAGGTGGTGCAGGAACTTAGCTTTGAAATCAGACTTCATGAGAGGGTCTCCTTTTAGGTGCGGGGTATGTGGTTCTAACTCCTGAACGTAACGTACCCCGCTCTCCTCGCTTTCATATCACCTCGCCCAAAAAAAGTTAGCGACTGGTTTCCCCTGCTGTTTTGAAACCGAGCCTAACCCTTGTGGCATAAGCTTTTAAGCCAACAAAAAATTTTCTGAAATGAGAAAATCGGGGGAGACTTGTGCATCCAACGATTTTTCTTGCGCTGAATTATGTGCAGTCGCACCTGTTTGGGCAATATGGAGACGTAGTTCTTTGCCTTTTCGTGTAGTTTCTACGATCGCTGCTATCCTGCCCCCTCCATCGCTGACGCATCATGGACATTCAACGGTTTGTTGCCCACCTTACCTCCCTCGACAAAGCGACTCCACCAAACCATAAGGAACGCTCTACGCCAGACAGCCTATCCATGCCTTCAGCTTCTCCTCAGGTAAAAACCATGCTGAAGCCATCGCATGGGATGACCACAGCACCCGTAGCCCAACTTTTGAGCACCGCGATCGGTTTCATGGCTCCGGGAGAAGTGTATTGCGAGGTTGGCTGCCTACCGGGAGAGAACCTGCTTACAGTATTGCGTGACCATCCAGACTGCATGGCCTATGCCGTTGAAGAGGATCAGTTTGGTAGCAAGCATGAGGCGATCGCGCAACTGACCGAGCAATTAGTGTCTGCGGGAATGGACGGGCAAGTCTTCCTTTGCAATCAATCCTTTGAGGCGTTTTTTCATGACCTGCGGGAACTGGAAACGGAAGATCGCATTGGGGTCTACTTCTACAACGGCAAGCAGGATTATCGATCGGTCATTTTAGGGTTAATGTTGGCCGCACCATTTTTAGCGGAACAGGCTGTGATTGTCATCAACCAGCGGCATCTCAGGACGGTGCGGCAGGCAGCATGGGATTTTTTAGCGTCTTATCCCCAAGCGACTTTACAACTTGACGGGGTAGCTCAAGCGGCAGACTTAGCGGAAGGGACTCATGCGTTTCTGGTTCTTAGTTGGGAGGCTGGGAAGCAAGCCGACGCAGCATCAGGTGACTGGCATACGCAACGCGATCGCGCTGTTATGGACGCAATTTATCGGTTGCCTGTGTACCCAAAAGTCCATTTAGAAACGCTACGCAAAGAGGCAGTTGACCTGCATGTGAAAGGACAGCTTTCTGAAGCAGAGGAAAAGTACCGGACTATCCTCCAGTTCGATCCTCAAAATGCAGAGATTTGGCTCAATTTAGGGATGCTTTACTATCTTGCTGAAAACGATGCAGCGGTCGTTGAGGCAGTACAGCAGTCTCTAGCGCTTAGCCCTCATACGGCACTGGCGCATTATATTCACGGCTTGGCTCTGGAGCGTATGACTCTCATTGATGAGGCAATCGCGGCGTTTCAGCAGGCGATCGCTTTGGATGAAACCCATGTAGAGACGCTCAATCATTTGGGCAATCTTTTACTTCAAAAAGGTACGTTTAAGCAAGCAGAAGCTTGCTTTCAACAGGCGATCGCGCTACAGCCAAAGGACTTTACGGGGCATCTGGGTTTGGGGCAGGCGTTGATGGCACAGCAGCAAGCGATCGCGGCGATCGCGGCTTACCATCAAGCTTTGAAACTAAAGCAACGCGATCCGGAGATTCTGTGGAAACTGGGTGAAGCGTATGCGTCGGCGAATGATTTCGCGACTGCCCATAACTTTTTTGCTTATTCTTACAACCGCGATGGTAATCCTGAAGCGGCCATTGAGGAGTTCCAAGCATTCCTGGCAACGGGGCAAGCTGGCAATGTGCAGGACTACCTTACATTAGCTGACTGTTATCAGCTGTGTGGGCAAATGGAAGCGGCGATCGACTGTCTTCAAACCGCAGCAAGCTTGAAACCCGATGATTTATGCTTAGCCGCTTTACCGCAGTTGCTTTTGCCACTCCTTTACCAAAGTAGGGAGGAAATGGCAGCGTATCAGCAACGGTTTGAGCAAGGGCTGAGAAGCCTTTTCTATCAGGTTGAATCGGCAGAAGCTCAACAAACGTCTGTTGATTTCAGCAACATTTCTTGCGTAAGGCTGTTTTATCTGGCATGTCAAGCGATCAACGTGCGTGAGCCTCAGGCGCTCTACGGGCAACTGCTCCAACGTGCCATGCGTGAGTACCAGCCTGCCTGGATGCAACCGAAGCGAATGCCACCAGCCTGCAAGTCAGGCAAAATTCGGATTGGCTATCTGGCTGACTCCATTGGGACGAACAGCATGTCGCTATGGACGTTTGGTTGGCTCAAAAAACACGATCGCAGTCAGTTTGAAATTTATTGCTACAACACAGGTTCAGCGATCGATCGTCGCACAGAGCAGTTCAAAGCCTTGAGCGATGTTTATCACTATATTCCCAATGATCTGGATGGCGTTTGTCAGCAAATTTTGGCGGATGATTTGCATATTCTGGTCTTTCTGGCGATCGGCGTGCATGTACCGACTGCAATGGCGGGCTGCTTTCGGTTGGCACCCGTGCAATGTGCGGCCTGGGGACATCCGGTAACGTCTGGGTTGCCAACGATCGACTATTTTTTATCAGGTGAGTTGATGGAGCCAGAAAAGGCTCAGGAACACTATACTGAGCAACTCATTCGCCTACCCAATCTAGGCATTAGCTATCCACATCCATCCATTCCTGCGCCCACGAAAACGCGCATGGCGTTTGGGTTACGTGCTGCGGCGGTGGTCTATGTTTCCTGCCAGCTCATCATCAAATATTTGCCGCAGCACGACTATTTGTTTGTCGAAATTGCGCGACGGGTACCACAGGCACAGTTCGTCTTTATCGTTCGGTCTACGATGACAAACCGATCAAGCACAACGTTAGAGCGACAGTTTCGCGAGCGCCTACAGCGATCGTTTGCAGCAGCAGGGCTTAACAGTGAGGACTATTGCGTCTTTTTGCCCGGTCAAAATTGGCAAGCTTACACAAGCCTGCTGTTGGATGCCGATGTGTTTCTCGACACGCCTGGTTTTTCGGGTGGGCACACCACCTTTGACGCGATCGCCTGCAACCTTCCTGTGGTGACTCATGCCGGCGAATTTATGCGCGGTCGCCAATCTAGCGGGATGCTGACCATGCTGGGCGTACCAGAAACGATTGCTCAAACCGAGGCTGAATACATTGACATTGCCGCGCGCTTGGGGGTGGAACCGGAGTGGAAACGGTCGATCGCCCAGCGTATGAGTGAGCGGCACACATTCTTGTTTGACGATACAAACTGTGTGAGAGGACTGGAGCAGTTTTACCAGAAGGTAGTTGCCGACAGGTTGGCGCAGCAATCAGCACACACGTTTGCGATGTCATCGGAGGAGTCTCAGTCGATCGCCAAAAAATTGATTCTGCATGTTGGCTGTGGACCCTACGATCCTGGAGCGTTACCAGAACCACTGCGAACTCCAGAATGGCAAGAGATACGGCTGGATATTAATCCCGACATTGAGCCAGATATTATTGGCTCGATTACAGACATGAGCGCAGTGCCGGATGAGTCGGTAGACGCCGTATTTTCGTCTCACAATCTCGAGCATCTCTATGCCCATGAAGTGCCGCTTGCTCTGGCAGAGTTTTATCGAGTGCTGAAACCAGGCGGCTTTGTGCTCATTACCCTACCCGACATTCAAGCTGTAGCTGAGTACGTTGCCCAGGGTAAGTTAGAAGAGGTTCTTTATGTATCGCCTGCCGGACCCATCGCCGCGATCGACATTCTGTATGGCTTAAGAACCGCGATCGCGGATGGCAATCATTTTATGGCTCACCGGACGGCTTTCACGGCTGAGAGTTTGCAAGAGAAACTGCAACAGGCTGGGTTCAGGAAGATTGAAAGCCACAAAGATCAATTAAACCTCTGGCAACGGGGCTACAAATAAGCCATTGAGGGCGATCAGGCATTGATGGCAATCGCCGCAATCTGGCGTCCTGGGCTTTGTACGTCAGTTGACAAACGGGATGCGGCAGAAGCTAGTGCCTGCAAGATTCTCTGGCGCAACTAGGGTTTCTCTTTAAGAATAATTGCGTTATACTATGCGTAGTCGTTATGAGTTTGTATAGACCAATGACCACCCCAACGATCGAAAACGTAGTGATTATCGGCTCCGGTCCAGCCGGGTATACCGCCGCGATTTATGCGGCTCGCGCCAATTTGAAGCCGTTTATGTTTGAAGGCTTTCAGGCCGGTGGGTTACCTGGCGGGCAACTCATGACAACCACTGAAGTGGAGAACTTTCCTGGTTTTCCAGAGGGTATTACGGGGCCACAGTTAATGGATCGCATGAAAGCGCAGGCTGTGCGCTGGGGCGCTGAGTTGGTGACTGAAGATGTCACTTTCGTTGACTTTAGCCAGCGTCCGTTTGTGATTCGCTCAGAGGAGCGGGAAGTACTTGCACACAGTGTGGTCATTGCCACAGGTGCAACGGCCAAGCGACTAGGACTGCCTTGCGAACATCAGTTTTGGAGTCGGGGCATCTCCGCCTGCGCGATTTGTGATGGCGCAACTCCCATCTTCCGATCGGCAGAGCTAGCCGTTGTTGGCGGCGGTGACTCGGCAGCAGAAGAATCCATTTATCTCACAAAGTATGGCTCTCATGTGCACATGCTGGTACGAAGCGAAAAGATGCGCGCCAGCAAAGCCATGCAAGACCGGGTTTTAAGTAATCCCAAAATCACCATTCACTGGAACACGGATATCGTGGATGTGTTTGGTGAAGCAGACCACATGAAAGGGGTCAAAATCCGCGATACCAAGACGGGCGAAGAAAGTGAACTTCACGTCAAAGGGTTGTTTTATGCGATCGGTCACACCCCCAATACCTCACTTTTTAAGGGACAGCTAGAACTGGATGAGGTGGGCTATATCGTGACCAAGCCTGGTTCGGTTGAAACGAGCGTTGAAGGCGTCTTTACGGCTGGCGACGTGCAAGACCACGAGTTTCGTCAGGCCATTACCGCTGCTGGTACGGGCTGTCAGGCAGCGATGCTGGCAGAACGCTGGCTCTCAGCAAATGAGCTGATTCAGGAATTTCACCAGACGGATTCTGAAAAGCCAGCCGCTGAGCCAACGGCGAAGAAAACGGAAGCCGAGCAAGAAACTGAATTCAGTGTGGAGCGGACTCGCCATGAAGGGGGCTACGCTCTGCGGAAGCTGTACCACGACAGCGATCGTCTGATCATGGTGAAATACGCCTCACCCCAATGTGGTCCCTGCCATACGCTCAAGCCTATTCTTAACAAAGTTGTAGATGAGTTTGACGGCAAGATTCACTACATCGAGATTGATATTGAGCAAGACCCTGACATTGCTGAAGCCGCTGGTGTGGTGGGTACACCTACCATCCAATTCTTTAAGGCAAAAGAAAAGGTGGCAGAGGTTAAAGGGGTGAAGCAAAAGAGCCAGTATCGAGAGCTGATCGAGTCACACTTGTAACCAATCTAAAGGGCAGAGGAGAGCGTGGGGCATTGCATACGCATGTTCGTTCGTTCTCTTTTCTGCCTTTTAGTCATTACCTTTTAGTCATTAGAGTTGTCGGGAAATAAGCATCAACTGAACCAATGCGACCTTGCCAGTCTCATTTCCTAAGCTGCAACCAAGTAGAAGTGCCATAATCCTGCTGCTGTCAGCATCAAACGGTCATCAAAAGCCTCAATCCGATTGCGATAGACCACACTGACGGCGTAGTCTCAATATAAATCATAGTGAAGGACACACTCCCTACGCCCTACGCCCCATTCCCTGGATTCTGCCGCTGTTGACTCCGAAACTCCGCTGGACTTACCCGCATTGGCAGTTTAGGGTCCCAAAGACCGAGGCCCAATACTCTAGCATGTTCCTGTGCTTGGGCTAGGCGTTGGTCGTATTTACTGTTCGGTGGATGAGGGGCGACGATCGCATATCCTGCTGCCACCAGTGCTTCATTCAACAAGCGATCGCCCTGCCACACATACGCTAGCCGTCGCCCAAACGCATCCCGTGGTTCTGCATCCGTTTCTAGGAGCACAGACGGTTGGCGAAGGTAGTTTTCGAGCAGGCTTTTGGCGGCTATACCCCAGGGTTCCTGTCGCACATCGGGTACATCTACGCCTTCTAGCCGTACACGCTCTGTAACCTCTGGTGCGGCAGCAACACCCGCAACTTCAAACTCTCGCCCGCTGAGCACCTTTGTGACCTCGATCGTCAACCCCTGACGCGGTGCACTCGGCTGACAGCCTGCCAGAAGCACGAAAAAGACAACCAATCCTAAATATTTCAGATAATGTCCAACGTGATCGATCACCCTTTTCATGCTGTCGTCCTAATCTTCGTCTAGCGGCAAGCCCACTTTTATTTTTCCCTTACCAAAGTAACGACCAAACTGAAGCTCATAGACTTCATCTTCATCCTGCGTTTCTACCTCCAAATCCGAGCGGGGATAGCTTACGCATAACAGCGCATACCCCCGTTGCTGAAGCTTAGGCGACAGACCCATCGCTTCTGGCTGATAGAGTTCTCCCGATACAACTCGCACGGCACAGGTCGTGCAAGCCCCATTACGACAGGCAAATGGAAGCATGACACCTTGCGTTTCAGCCGATTGGAGAATGTAGCGATCGTCAGGCACCTTGACAGTGTGGTGTTGATTGGTACGGCGATCGTGAATGCGAATAGTATAAGAATGCGGCATAGCTTCAGCGTTAGACAGCCATCGATAAACAGTTAGATGTGGACGTTTGACAATGGACGGTGGCTTTTCACTGGTAGCCTCCAGATTTGTGCCAAAGTCCCTTGTCTAAAGTCTACCTGCTTCTGCTAGGATAATTATTCTGTGACTGTGAACACAGCACAGCCCTTTGGAGAGATGGCCGAGTGGTTGAAGGCGCAGCACTGGAAATGCTGTTTAGGGGTAACTTTAACGAGGGTTCGAATCCCTCTCTCTCCGTCTTAAAACCTGTCTGTGTCCAAACTTAATGAACTTTGTACCCAGCTAGGTTCCTTTCGCCCTAGTGAACCATAAATGACTATTTTCTAGTCAAAAGTGGTGCATGAAAAGTGGACAGCCAATCGGCTGAGTCATTCACCATATCTAGGTTCCAGCAGGCAAATCAAAAAGGCACTGTCGCCATTACCAACTCTAAAGGGTGGTTGCGGTTCAGGTTTAGCTATAAGGGGAAACGCCATTACATTTCGATGCGGCTTCAGGACACAGCCAAAAAACGAAAGCTGGCAGAAGCCAAGGCTAAGTTAATTGAAGCGGACATCGCCTATGAGCAGTTGGACCCGACCCTAAACAGATACAGCCCATACATCCAAATAGTGCTTCTTGATAAAACAGATTCCGTACGAGTGGCTATCTACTGAGCTTGACTAGGATAAATGGCAATGATGTTCAGGTTATTCTGTAAAGCGGCTATTGTTTCAATGGAAGAAAGCGTTTGAAGGTAGGGAATATAGCAGAAGAGTTGATAGCCTTTTGATTGTAAATACTGAGCCACAGCTAAGTTTGCTGTCTCACCAAAGCCAATATTTTCATAAAGAATTGTTGGTCGGAATTCTGTGAGTATGCGCTCGCTTCCTATTAGGACTTGAAGATCATGGCCTTCAGCATCAATCTTGAGAAAATCTACATGATCTAAAGCGGCTTGTTTGACCAAATAGTCAAGGGTAAAGCAGGAAACAGTTTCTGTTTTTTCTGCTTCTAATGGCACGGCATCTAAAGCTTCGGTTTCAGAGGGAATGAGTCGATTTAATTCACTGGCTGAATGAATAGCTAGCTGAGCGGTATGGTTGCGATCGCTCGCGGCACCAGCAATCACCTTCACCCAATGAAATTCGTTAATGGCACAGGTTTCTTGCAAACATTGAACGATATCTGAGAATGGTTCTATTGCCAGAACACAGCCTGATGCACCGACCCGTTGGGCAGCACTAAACGTATATACACCAACATTGGCACCAACATCAATGACCGTCATGCCTGGTTGAATCTGATTGCGCCAAAACTCCATTTCCTCCTCAAACCAATCACCTTTTGCCAGTAAGACTCCCGTTGAAATAGTTAAAAGACTGGCTTTTACAGCTAATAGAATGGCATCAAAAGAAACGTAAGTAAATAGTTGATTGATAGCAGGAGCCGTCCACCGCCAGGCATTCGTATCAGCAGACTTTAAACTCAGATGACGAGCCGTTTCTAACCAGGCCTCTGCCGCATTTTTTTCTTGCCGATCGCGGTATGCCAAATAAAGTGCTTGCAGAATCTTCGGCTCTTCGGGTGCTAATTTCTGGGCGCGGTGAAGATAGAGTAAAGCTTCCCATTTGCCATTCATACAACCTGATAGACCTAACAGTAAATTGCTCATAATAGATTCTGGTGTTATATGAACTGCCAGATGCAAAAATCGCTGTCCTGCCTCGTTATAAAACATGGATTGTAGTTGATGGCTCAGCACTTCACCCAGTAGCAAAAAAGCTTGATGCACACCATCTTTCTGTTGGATGAGCGGAACAAGAGATGGCGATCGATCATCGTTCAAACGGCTAAGCGGGAGATAGATCAATCCAGGCGCTAGACGATCTGATTCGGTGTAGAGTGGCTGCAAGATCTGAACAAAGTTGGCAAGAGCAATCTGATCAGCGATGTGGGTTTCGCCTACTAGGCCGTAGGTAAGCGCAAGATGGGCGGCACAGAGAGGATGGGTATTGGCACCCTGGTCAAAGGCTTCGATCGCGGTTTCCACGTACAGCCGACGCACATCAAGATCGGTTACCTGCTCTGCTTCAAGAAGCGCAATGACTCCGTAGTTGTTCCACTCTAAAGGAGATTGGGGTTCTTCCCAGTGGGTAGCTTCTAGCGTGGCCTGAATCGTTGGCAATGAGGAGGACGTCATTGAGGGGCAAGCAGCCTGAAGATACTGCCAGTAAAGGCTGGCATAAGGAGTCATGTTCATAGCGTAAGAACCGTTTCACCCTGCTAGTTTGCCCTGCGATCGCGCTTAATGTACACGTTGTGCTTTTTCAGAGTTGGACTCTGTTGCCGTTTGCTTTTACACTTTTACTTTTGCACGTCATGGCTTTTTCCACTGAATTGCTGTGGGCACTGATTGGTCTCATCCTGACGATCGGGGGAACGTTTTTGGAAGGCTTCCTGGCAACCCCAACTCTGGGCACAGGCAGCTTTCAAACCCACTCTTTGGGCGTTACATACCAATTTGGGGCGGCCTTACTGGTGGGATGTCTCGGTGGTAAGAATGCTGCGGCTCTGTCTCAAATCGCTTACATTATGCTGGGCTTGACCTGGTTTCCAGTATTCGCGCAGGGTGGTGGCTTTGGCTACATCAAGGAACCCAGCTTTGGTTACATTCTGGGTTTTATTCCCGGTGCCTGGCTCTGTGGCTATCTAGCGTTTAAAACGTCGCCTAAACTGGAATCACTGGCGTTTAGCTGCTTGTGTGGCTTGCTGAGCATTCATTTGACCGGGATTCTGTATATGGCAACTGCCTACGGGCTAAAGCTGGTAAATACGACGAACATCCCCTTACAGCAGTTATTGCTGAAGTACTCCCTATATCCCTTACCGGGACAATTTGCGATCATCTGCGCTGTCACGGTCGTTGCCTTTACGCTGCGCCACTTGATGTTTTACTGATAGCCTAAGAGGGCTGAGAGTTTTGAGGCATGGCAGTGGAGGAAGCAGGGGAGCGGAGGAAGCGGGGGAGTGGAGGAAGCAAGGGGGCGGAGGAAGCAAGGGAGCGGAGGAAGCGGGGGAGTGGAGGAAGCAAGGGGGCGGAGGAAGCAAGGGAGCGGAGGAAGCAGGGAAGCGGAGGAAGCAACAAATTAGTGATTAGCTCAAAACTCAAAAATCATAATTCTCCTCACGCAAACTCAAAACTCATAACTCATAACTCATACCTCTCCTCACACATGTTTTTTAAGAATCGTTTCTTCTGGATTGCTGCTGTTGTGGGATTGGCGCTCGATCGCCTGACCAAAATCTTGTTTGTAACCTACATTTTTCCTCCGTTGCCGGGTTACTCCATTCCGGTTATCCCTGGAGTGTTTCATTTCACCTACGCTCTCAATCCGGGGGCGGCATTCAGTATTTTCCCAGGGGGAGCGGTTTGGCTACGCTGGCTTTCCCTCGGGGTCAGCCTGGCATTGATGGGGTTAGCGTGGTCCAAAAGATTTACGCTCAATCGGTGGGAGCAGGTTGGCTACGGCTTTATTTTATCCGGGGCCTTGGGCAATGGGATCGATCGCTTTCTCGTCGGTGAAGTCATTGACTTTTTAGACTTTCGGCTCATCAACTTTCCTGTCTTTAACGTGGCAGATTCGTTCATCAATATCGGTATTGCCTGTCTGCTGATTGCAAGCTTTAGTCGATCGCCTACGTCAGAGCGTGAAACAAACCAAAAATAAGCGCTAACCTTCTTCAGGCAGAGGATACAGGTGTTTTTGAATCAAAGAAAAACGCGAGTGATCCGGCATGATGGATTTGTTGATTTTGGTAGATAAAAGCATGGGCGAAACAGACGATCGCGACCTTCCGCATTCTCAACCTGCAGACACTGACACGACTCGTTTCCGACCTTGGGGCACCGTCACACTTTTAGAAGAAAGCGACCACTACCGCATCAACCGCATTGAGTTGGCCCCCAATCAACACATCAGCACCCAGATGCATTACCACCGCAGTGAGCATTGGATTGTGGTTTCAGGCACCGCAAAAGTTATCTGCGACGGTCAAGAGACCATCCTCATGCAGAAGCAATCGACCTACGTGCCCATGTGTACTCCCCATCGCGTCGAAAATCCCGGCGTCATTCCCCTCGTGATGATTGAGGTGCAGAACGGTGAGTATTTGGGTGAGGATGATATTACGCGCTTTGGGGATGATCCGGGAGTTGGGAACTGGGAGTCGGGTGAGAGGGGATGAGGGATGAAGCGATTATCTTGAATGTCAAGCAAATCAGGTCGATTGAGCAGCAACCGACGGAGGCAAGCGCCAATCGGTGCCCTTTTTAAGCATGGCATTGAGAATGGTCAAGAGCTTGCTCCGGTTTGAGGGCTTCGCCAAACCAGGCTAAAATCGCTGCCTCCACTTGGTCGGTTTTGGCTAATTGGTTAGCAGCTTTAGCGATGTGACGGGCTTGGCGCGCATTAATCACCACCACGGGGTAGGCCAGTGTCCACAACCGTAAGGCCACCTGTCGCTCATATCCTCCCGTTGCTTCCAAGATGATCCGAGCGACCTGACTGGCCGCCTTGAGTTGCGTCCCTACCGCTTAAATCACCAGAGCATTGTTGCTGACCCGAATCCGGGTGCCTTGGGGACGAATATGGACATCCAGCCACCGCTTACACATCCATGCCAATCCACTGTGCCATAGGTTCCATCACACCCTGCCGCTTACATCAATTGGGATAGTCTTGGGCTCAACCTTGCGTCATACGGGATCTGGTGTCCCAACCAATGATTCGAGTTTGACAATTGCCGTCGAGAGATGACCCTAGCTTCACCACGATGTCTACGCATCCAGGGCTGATCGGTCTATCTCTCTTGTCTTAAAACACAAGGGTGAAGCTTACTTCCGCTTTGCAGTGGGATGAAGGCCAAGCTCGGCTTTGTCCATTTTGAAAAGCTCCCGTTCTTGTCGGTGCCTAGATCACAGACAGAGCCAAGACTTTTTCTAACCTGTTGACGTACTGCTACACAACCCAAAACTCGAAACTCTCTAGCGTAGCGGCACAAAGCGCTACTCGAAACTCAAAACTCCCGCTGAGCGCTAGTAGCTGCTTGCTGATAGCCCCCACTTCACAAGCTGAGAAATTGCTGAGAGACAACTGAGAACCCTATTGGCTTAAATTCAGGCAATTTCTTGTTGAGCTTCAGATGGGCTTCAGTGCTGGCTGCGATGCTTTGAGCAGTGAATCGATCGTGATTCATCTGAACAACACGCCGCAATCACTATCTAAATCCTTCACGTAGGAGTGACTTATGAAATTAGCTTCTTTGCTCACAGGCATTGCAATGGTCGGTTTGGTTACAGTTGGTGATGCATCCCTTAAAGCATTCAATCCTGCACACAGTGGGTCTGCTGTTGCTGCTGAAGCAAAGCAATCTGGGCCTACCGTTCAAGAGAAAATTGCTTTAATTACCAAGAACAAAGGACAGATTGGTGGCGGCGATCAATTGCGTCGCTTCTTCTACGGCGATTTAGAGCCGATCGGCATTCAAGTAGGTGGTGCGGGTCATGTTGTGAATCTGTACAACAAAGCCAATGACGTTACCTTCTCTTATTGCTCTACCTACGACGTAGTTGTTGCTGTGAAGAAAGGAAGAGTGGCTCAATTCCCCGCAGCGGAAGTGAAGTAAGACACGGCGTTTGACCCAGCATAAAGACGTTTTACTACCGCCTACTCCTGTCTTTAATTTGGTTTTACTACCGCCATTGTCAAATCATTGAGATGCAGCAAACGCCTCAATGTGGAGGACAGAAACCAAGCAGCACACGAAGCTTACAGGCTGATCTTATCTAAAGTGATTGACTTCATATGCAAGGCCGAGTCAATCACTTTAACCCTTAAATGGCTGAAGACAGCAGTACTGGATACAAGTAAGAGCCGCACGATCGCCAGTGCTTTTACAAAGAGATCTTCTAAGCGCCTGGACTCGTATGCCAAATAGCGGCCGATCGATCAAAAGCAGCCTTTGCCTCATTCCACTACTACTACAAGGATAAAATCACCATGAAAGCAAAATTATTGTGTCTTATTGCCGGTCTTGCGATGGCTGGCCTTGCTGCTTGCTCCGGCGCTCCTTCTGCTAATCAAGCGGCTCCCAGTAGCGCACCTGCCGCCAGTGCAAGTCCTGAAGGGGCCATGAAGGGTGACGCGATGAAAGGCGACTCTAAGGGTGACGCCATGAAGGGTGATGCGATGAAGGGTGACGCCATGAAAAGCGATGCCAAGGGCGATGCGATGAAAGGTGACGCCATGAAAGGTGACGCGAAGGGTGATGCGATGAAAGGTGACGCCATGAAAGGTGACGCGAAGGGTGATGCGATGAAAGGTGACGCCATGAAAGGTGACGCCATGAAAAAAGAGACCACGACCAAACCGTAGTCGATCGTCTTTGCAAGTCCAGTGATGCAGGTCAGATGCAGCGTTGAAGCGATCTGTACCTGCATACAAATGCTTTACCTATTGATTTTTGTCATGGCAGACATACACGTGGCTGTCGTATATCTTTGTCATCTTCTTGGGGAGCGCAGCAATGGAAAACTCTCGGCGTAGACGACAACTCCTGGTTTATTTAGGGTTAGGCGTAGCTGGCGCAGGGGTCGCAACAGCGTTAGGATTCGCCTCAAAGCGAGTCGTTCCAGACACCACGATCGCTCCTGATTCATCCTCAAAGAATGCGCCTTCGGAAGCAGGTTTGGGTGATAATGCCCTTGCAGCGTCTAGTAAAGGCTTGCCAGAGTTTCAGGGCATTAGCCAGTGGCTCAACTCTGCTCCCTTAACGGTTGACAGCCTCAAAGGCAACGTCGTGCTCGTGCAGTTTTGGACGTTTGCCTGCATCAACTGTCAGAGGACGTTACCCTACATTGTGCAGTGGCATCAGCGCTATGCCGATAAGGGACTGAAGGTCATTGGCATCCACACACCAGAATTTGCGTTTGAGCGTGACCTCAACAACGTCAAACAAGCACTACAAAAGCACAACATCACCTATCCGGTACCGATCGACAACGAGTTCAAAACCTGGAGAGCCTACGAGAACGAGTATTGGCCCCATCTTTTTCTCGCCGATCGTCAAGGTCTAGTACGTTACGACCATATTGGCGAAGGCGCATACGACACAACTGAACAAACGATCCGCAGACTGTTGGGCTAAAGAGAGAGTTTTGAGTTAGGAGTTTTGAGTTTTGAGTTGGAAGAAAGGAGTCATTCGTCATTGATCACTGGTCAGCGCTTTAGCCTTTAGCCTACCCTATGCCTTTGGCAGGCTTCGCCAACGGGAAGCAAGCTACATCCTTTAGCCTTCCTCTGCCTTCTGCCTTCTGCCTTCTGCCTCCTATCTTCCGCCCCATGCCCATCTATGAACGCTTCCTCCCTCTCTATAGGACTTGCCTTCCTTGGTGGCATCCTCACCGTGCTTTCACCATGCGTACTGCCCATTTTGCCTGTGCTGGTTGGACGATCGCTCCAGTCTCACAAGTTTGGCCCCATCGCGCTGGTGCTTGGGCTAGTCAGCGGTTTTGCCGTCGCAGGTAGTCTTTTGGGGATTACAGCAAGCTGGTTTGCCTCACTAGCAAGTATTTTGCGGTATGCTGCGATCGTGATTCTGCTCCTGCTCGGCTTTTTAGCCATTTTCCCATCCTGGAGCTACCGGGTGTTTAGCTACCTTCCACTCAACCGATGGACCAAGGAACCATCACGCGGTGGGTTAGCGGGTGAATTTTGGCTAGGAACACAACTTGGACTTTTGTGGACGCCTTGTGCAGGGCCAGTATTAGGGGGCATCTTAGTTCTGGCCGCCGTCAACCATAACGTCATCAGTGCCTTTGGCTTACTCGCTTTTTTTGGCATCGGAGCAGCTTTACCGCTCTTAGCAATCGCCTATGGTGGGCGGGTAGTTAGCCGCCGTTTACTCAAGTTACGCGCCCATAGTGCCACCCTACAGAAGGCAGGAGGTGTGATGATCGTTGTGACCGCGATCGCCATCTTGCTCGGATGGGATGTGCAAATTCAGCTTTGGCTCGCACCGTTTTTCCCGGCTTTACCGCTGTAACTGATTCAACCCTCGCATTCCCTAAACCCATGTCAACGTCTACTGTGACCCTTCTTATGCGCTCTCTTCGTAAACTATCCATCCTTTCGCTCATAGCGATCGCCCTGGTCGGCGGAGTCTCGTATCTCCGGCTTTCCCAATCTGTTGCTGACACCTCCGTCGCAATGGTGCACAAAGTCTTCCCCGACCCTAAAACCGACATCCAGGCATCTAAAGCAAAAGGTTTACAGACTGCTGTTTTTGCCGGGGGGTGCTTCTGGGGCATGGAAGCGGTGTTTGAACACCTCAAGGGTGTGACAGACGTGGTGTCTGGGTTTTCTGGTGGCAAAGCCGAAACGGCCCATTATGAACTGGTGAGCTTCGGGCAAACGGGACATGCGGAGTCTGTGAAAATCACCTATGATCCCTCACAAATTACGTATGGGCAGTTGCTGAAAGTTTATTTTGCCGTCGCGCACGATCCAACACAGTTAAATCGGCAGGGTCCCGATTCAGGGACGCAGTATCGTTCGGCAATCTTCTTTAGCAATAACGACGAAAAGCAGGTGGCGCAGGCATATATTGACCAACTGACCCAGGCACAGGTCTTTCAAAAGCCGATCGTGACTCAGCTTGTCCCTTTAACAGGATTCTATGAAGCGGAAGCAGAGCACCAAAATTTCATCGACAACAACCCCAACTATCCTTACGTCGTCATTCACGATCTGCCTAAGCTGGCTCAGCTTAAGACCCAGTTTGCCGCTCTCTACAAATAACCCTCCCATCAGTTGTCACTTATGGATTCTGCTCTTCCCTCCAAACGCAAGGTTAAAGCACCCAGTCAGGCGATCGCAGCGAAAGCCTTTCACTGGATCAACATCATCAGCTTGTTGCTCATGATGACCAGTGGTCTGCGGATTTATAACGCTAATCCTGTCTTTGGAGGACGTGCAGGGTGGCATTTTCCACGCTACTTGCTGATCGGCAATGGGTTGGCAGAGGGACGCGATTGGCATTTTGCTGTCATGTGGGTCTACTCGTTAAACCTGCTAGCCTATGGGCTGTATGTATTGATTACACGCCGTTGGCAGCATCGCTATGCAAGTACGAATGATGTGAAAGCCATTCAGGTCAGCCAGAATGCCAAGCGTAAGACCTATGCGTGGCATCGGCTCGTTTATACCGCGATCGTGCCAATTTTGGTCTTAGCGATCGCCAGTGGTCTTGCCATGTATAAGCCTGCCCAACTCCACTGGCTCGCCGCTCTCTTTGGGGATTGGCAGACCCTCCGCACCATCCATTTCATCACGGTGCCCACCGTTTTAATGTTTATCTTTATTCACTCCTTCCTCGCACTGCGAGTGGGTGCCTTACGCCTGGTTAAATCGATGTTTTTGTAGAGAAGGCAGGAGGCATAAGGCAGAAGGCAGTGGGCAGAAAACCGCAGAGATGCGGAGGCGCAGAGGTTTAACTCAAAACTCAAAACTCAAAACTCAAAACTCTTTCGTTTCTTCCCATGAACCTGATTCTTCCCAAGCGCACTCTCTCTCGCCGTCGCCTTCTGCAATGGTCTGGGCTTTCGGGTGCGGGGCTGTTATTAAATGGCTGCGCATCGTCGCTGTTTGCAGAACAGGTGGGTCAGTTTTCAGAACCGCTCAATCAGCGCATCGAAGCCTTGATGCTTTCACAAAAGCCTGTGCCTGAGTTTGCGGCCAGTGCGCTTGATCCAGCAGAAAAGCTGTTGGTGAATACGTTTGATACCACGCCTAATCTTGATCCAACGACCTTTCGGCTGACGATCGATGGTGACGTCGATCGTCCCATGCAGTTGAGCTTGACAGACCTGAAAAAATTGCCGTTAACGTCGATGAATATTCGTCATGTTTGCGTTGAGGGTTGGGCGGCGATCGTACAGTGGAACGGTGTCCGCTTGCGCGATCTGGTCGCGCTGGTACAGCCTAAAGCGAATGTTCGCTATGTCTATTTCACGTCAGCCGATGGTTACTACGAAAGCTGGGATCTTGCTTCAGCCGTCCATCCTCAAACGTTGATGGCGTACCAACGCAATGGGCAACCCCTCACGCCCGATAATGGCGCACCGTTACGACTGGCATCTCCTATCAAACTGGGCTACAAGCAAAGCAAATGGGTCACGCAAATCACGTTCCTGAGCAACCTGACACCCATGAAAGGCTACTGGGAAGACTTGGGCTATGAATGGTTTGGGGGCGTGTAGCGATTAGGGGTTCAGCAAGTGCATAGCCTTCTATAAAAACCAATCGCGTTCTAACTCTTCAATGACTTGTAGCCCCCGTGGGTCGCCAACTTTTAGCAGTGCTGCTTTGGCATCTTCGCGTACGCCCAATTCGCCATCTTCGGCAAATACTTCTAAAAGAGCGTCGATCGCGGTTCCATAGATGACGTTCGACGGTAGTTCACGGCAGAGTTGCCCCAGCGTCCAGGCGCAGTTGCTTCGTACAGCCGCGATCGGATCCTGGCGTACCGATTCAATTAACGGTGGAATCGCCGCTACAACCGCTTCGTAGCCCACGGCTGCCAGTTGGGCCAGGGCGCTCGCTGCCCATAGCCGCACAGCCGAAATATCCGTTTTTAATGCTTCGATGAGAGTGGGTAGCGCACGACGATCGCGACAGTTGCCCAAAGCCCAAACAACGCCCTTACGGACATAACCATTCCAATCATCGTTAAAGCGCGCAATTAAAGGCTCTACCGCTGACCCACTAGGGTTACGACCCAGCGCATAAGCAGCGCTCACCCGCACCAGTGGGCAGGGATCGGTCAAAAGCTGAATAAGGCGAGGCACGGCGCGATCGTCTTGAAGTTCGCAAAAGGCACGTGCTGCCAGCATGCGCTGGTTGGTATCGGTTGCTTCTAATAACCGCAACATTTCTTCCGGGTCAGGTTTTGGCTCCTCTAACCCGGCATCAACAGGCTCCATACGATCTAGAGGACTCTCCAGATCGCCCTCAAAATCGAGCACACTCAAGTCGTCGTCATCATACATATTTGTAACTTTACCGCACCAGGAGCCCTTCGCTCAGAAGAAGGTGAAGAAGGCCAAGGGTGGAGGCAGAAAGCAAAGGGCAACCGCAGCCGTATAGCTTACATCTCTTTTAATGCAGCGGCTCCAAAAAATCAGGGTTAACTGATGGCCGATCGCAAATCGTTGGCTACGAACCACAAGATGCACCCTCATCATCAAGCCTGTACCCTACAAGGTTACACTGTCTTCTTTCAGGGCAGCATTAACGTCAAAGCGCTTGTCTGCTCGCAAAAGATCCTGAAGTACAGCGGTAGAAACCGGCGGACTAAACAAATCACCCTGCATAGCATAACAACCACCTTGCTTAAGAAAATTAAACTGCGCGATCGTTTCGACGCCTGTAGCAATCACCTTGAGCTGTAGGCTTTGACCGATCGCAATAATGAGCTTGGCGATCGCAGCATCGTTGCTGTCGACCAGCATTTTGTGGATGAATGAAGAGTCAATTTTAAGAACATCTAGAGAAAAGCGCTTGAGATAGCCCAGGGAAAAATAGCCAGTACCGAACTCATCCAAAGCAATCTGCACACCGATCGCTTTGAGCGCCTGCAACTTTGAACAGGCAGAATCAACGTCTGTCATTGTGCAGGCTTCTGTAAGCTCCAACATCAGCACCTCTGGGTTAAGCGCTGTGCGCTGTAAAAGGGCAGTCACCGCTTCGACCAACCCCTCCTGCTGAAACTGTCGCGCTGACAGTTTGACCGCAACCCGGAGCGATAGTTGCGCTACTTCTTGCCAGCCTTTAGCCTCCATACACGCTGTTTCCAATAACCACTGCTCGATCGCCTCCACAACCGCATCCTCGGCCTCTGCCAGCAGCGTGTCAAGCTTTATTAATCCTCGCTCTGGATGGTTCCATAGCAGCAGCGCCTGTGCACCAATAATGCGACCTGTGACTAAACTGACCTGTGGCTGATACTGAAGTTGCAGTTCGCCTTGACTCAACGCACGACTTAGTTGGCTCTGCATCAGATGACTCTCTGCTGCCGCCGCCGCCATTGCTGGAGCGTAAAACTGGTACTGGTTGTCCTCCGTCACCGCCTGCATTGCCAGTTCAGCACAGTCAAATAACTGACCAGGAGTATCCCCATGCTCAGGATAGAGCGCAATACCAACCCTCATTTGCACCTGGATGTTCTGCCCATCGAGTTGGTAAGGCTCGGTTAGGGTTGTGAGAAGTTGTTGAGTGATGTCGTCGATCGCCGCTTCATCAGCCATCTCGTCAAGTAAGACGCCAAAGTCGGTATTGACAAGACGGGCCACACGAAAGTTAGTAGCTGCCTGCTCAAGGCGTGTTGCTACTTTTTGCAACAAGTGGTCGCCATTGAAGTAGCCTAATGTCGAGTTGATTGCCCCAAAATCTTTTAAGTGAAAACGCAAAATGGCTAAACACCGGGCTGACTGCTGTGCTTGCTGAATTGCCTTTTGGCATTCGGTGTGGAAGAGAATGCGATTGGGGAGACTCGTTAAAGGATCGTAATAGGCAGCTTGACCCAGAGCATTGGCCGCTCGCTTCATTTCGTCAATGTAGGGCTTGGTCATGGCAGCGTGTTTATCTAAGCGGGCAGTGATCGCACCCAATAGTTCTGCTCGCTTAAACGGTTTTGCCAGGTAATCATCGGCCCCAAGCTCCATGCCCTGCCGAAGATCGGTGCGTTCGACTTTGGCACTTAAAAAAATGAACGGAATGGTGGCGGTTGCTGGTGCATGGCGAAGTTGCTGCAGCACTTCATATCCATCGAACTCAGGCATCATGATGTCGCAGATGATCAGATCTGGTTCATAAACCTGCGCTAATCTCACACCTGTAAGACCGTCGTTGGCGGTTAGGACCTCATACGCTTCGGCTTTAAGCAGCTTGAGTATTAAAGCGCTAACAACGGGATCATCCTCAATCACCAGAATCTGGGTCATTGTGCTTGTTCTCTTCCCGACTGAAAGGGGGCGCGATTGTTGATGTCAAAAATGATCGTTGACGCCCCCAAAACACAGTGTCCGTTAATGACACCAGGAGTGGCGCGATCATTCTGCACCCAGCCGCCAGACTACTGCTAAAGCAAGCCTACATAGCCGGATACCAGGCATATCTGGCAAGAAGGGGCACTTCTTTAGCATGCCCGAAGCAGCAGCTAAATTAACTTGCATAACGCCGCCAAACAGATGATTTCAGGCTTGAACGAGTCCACTGGCTGGACTTAGCCGTTATTTAATAAACCTTCGTGTTCAAAAAGCTTCAGTGGAGAGTATGATGCGCTCGGTTGCAGCTAAGATTTTTAATCATTCGGTTGCTCCAGCACCGACCAGTCTTGCTAAGGTTGAGAGTGCGCTAAGCGTGCCCGATCGGGTTTATCGTACTCTTGCTTAATCCGTCTTACTAGTGATAAAACCTGACCTTAAGGTTGTTAGCGTTAAAAAAGCTGTCAAACTAGACTCGTCGTTCGATTGCTGGGAGATTTCTCTTGATCCAGCATTACCCAGGTTGTTAATCCCCAGGTTATAAGTATGAACCCTGACGTTAAAGAATCCGAATTTCCTGATACAAGCCCTACAAGCTTTGTTCCCGAAACAGAAGTACCTATAGATGAGACACCTTTGTTACCCCCTGCGCCTGAGTCAGAGACAAGCCAGCAATTGAAGCAAGCTGCCGATCGCCTTTATACATTCCTTGCTGGATTGCCCGATTACCTGTCCGACTTTTTTGGCGAGTACAGACGTCCAATCATTACACTTGGCCTGATTTTTGGGTCAATTGTCTCGGTCAAATTGACCCTCGCTCTTTTGGATGCTGTCAACGACATTCCCTTACTGGCTCCGACCTTTGAACTCATTGGCTTTGGCTACACGGCCTGGTTTATCTATCGCTATCTATGGAGAGCTTCCAACCGACAAGAGTTGGCCGCTAGCTTCGATTCCTTAAAAGCTCAGGTTTTGGGAAAAGGAACACCTAAGAGCTAGTCTCCGTTCAAAAGCGGCACAATCGATCAAAGCTTTTACCTTGGTGATGTTGTGTTAATCCTCCACCAGGGTAAGAGCCTTTTCAATGACGGCCTTGATGCTCTGTGAAAGCAGCAGCAAAGCCAGTACTCAAGAGGGAAAACTTACACCGCTCCTGAGTTCCTCTGGCTATTGGTTGCTTGAATTGGCGCACGCGGAAAGTGCTCGTCAACGAGTGCATCAACATCTTGGGCAGAAACACGGCTATAGCGAGTCTTATCAGGCATAAAAACAATGTTAGGGCCAGCTTTGCAGTGCTTCATACAGCCCGTCCCTTGAATTTTGACATCTTTCAACTGACGATTGCTCAAGGCTGCTTCCAGAGCATGGCAGACGGCTTTTCCGCCACGCTTCATGCAGTCTGACTTTTGACAGACTAAGATTTTACCGCTCGTGGTTGGTCTTGACTCGGCAGGTGTTGGTAATTCTTCAGGCTTTCCCGGTGCAGCAACCTTGACCTTATAAGCCTTGAACGATGCATCGCCCAGTTCACGACCGAGTTTTTGTTCACCCCAAACTTGAATCCACGCACCAGGAACCAGATCTGCGCCGATCGAAGCACGCACATCCTTCGCCAGTTTGACGGTGTGTTCTCCATTCGCCGTTAAAAGCTGTAGCCATTTGGGTCTGCCATCTTTAAAGACCAAGCCCAGGCATCGTCCTTCCAGACTCAATGTCGATCGCAGCTCTTTTTTGCTCATAGTGTTGTTCCGAATGCTGTGCAAGCTTGTTGTTGAGAAATTTATGCAATAAGCCTATTCACAAGGTACAACAAAAAAAGGCTCTTGTAATCACCGATCGGGTGTTTCTCGTTGACTAAGCGCGATCAGCTTGACTCAAAACCCTGGAGATTAGCTGACAATAGATCCCTGCTAAGCGTTCCGATGGATAATAGGTTTGTAGGATGACATTGATTGAAACGCTATGACCACGCTCGACTCAGGCAATTTGACGGTAGAAGCAGCTCAAACCGTTCTCAGGCAGTTTCTTTGTGTCGAGCGTTCGCCCGGAACAACGCCCGAAGCAGCACTCGTACGACAGGCACTCTTGCTCGTTGCAGCCCATTCTGACTATCAGATTTTAGGAATCTGCGCTGACACGGTTGAGCAGGCGACGATCGCGCTTCAGTCCTATCTCGCAGCGTTAGGCTATAAAACAATACCTGAAGTCACCCTTTTGGAAGGCCCTGTCTACGTCAAGTTCAACCCCAAGACCAATCGCTGTCACGTGGCCCCTTACATGGGCAGCTATCACGGTGTCCTCGTTTCGTGCCAGTCTGCCTATGACGGCGATGTAAACGAAACCTTTGGACATCTGCCGTTAGATTTATTTGAGGAGACGGTGAAAGGCTGAAGGCTGAAGTCTGGAGGCTGAAGGCTAAAGTCTGAAGGCTAAAGGCTAAAGTCTGAAGGCTAAAGGCTAAAGTCTGAAGTCTGAAAGCTAAAACTCAAAACTCAAAACTCAAAACTCAAAACTCTTTCTCCCCTTCCCCATGCCCTCCTCCCCCGTGTCGATCGCTTCGCTAGAGCAACTTCGCCATACGTTGCGTCCAGGGCAGCAAGAGATTGCGCTGTGGCAAGAAGGTCCGCTGGCCGTTTCGGCAGTACCGGGAGCCGGGAAGTCAACAGGTATGGCCGTAGCCGCCGCGATCGCCATTGCCCAGCATCAGCTTAATGCCCGCAGGCAGCTAGTCGTCGTCACCTTTACGCGATCGGCTGCTGCTAATCTAAAGGCCAAAATCCGTCAGAATTTGCAGACGTTGGGGTTACCGCCAGGAGGCTTTAGCGTCCAAACGCTGCATGGACTGGCGTGGGCCATCGCCCGTGCCCATCCAGACTTAGCAGGGTTGAGCCCCGACAGCGTTCTGGTAACGCCAAACCAAAACCACCGTCTCGTTCGCACCTGTGTGGAGCAATGGATTTCGGCCAATGCTCGTCACTACCAGCTTTTGCTAGAAGGACAGCGGTTTGACGGTGAGGAAACAGAACGCCTCCGTCGACAGTCTGTCTTGCGATCGGAAGTGCTTCCCGCGCTGGCCATCACCGTTATCCACGAAGCAAAAAGTTCCGGTTTAACGCCAGACGATCTGCGAGCGCAGAGCAATGAGCTGGACGATCCCTACTCTATTTTGACGATCGCCGCCGGACTGTACGAGTTTTACCAGACCCAACTTCGCTTTCGCAACCTGATCGACTACGACGAAATGATTCTGGCGGCGCTGCGGGTTTTGAACGATCAAGCCGTACGGCAGACCTGGCAGCAGCAAGTCTTTGCCGTTTTTGAAGACGAGGCGCAAGATTCTAGCCCGCTACAAACCCAACTGCTAGAGATCCTGGCGGCTGATCCGACTGATCCAGAGAATCGCGATCGAGAAAATCTAGTGCGCGTTGGCGATCCTAACCAGGCTATCAATTCCACCTTTACCCCCGCAGACCCCATTTTCTTTCGAGACTTTTGTGAAGCGTGTCGGGCTCAACAGCGGCTAGCCACTATGACCCAGGCAGGACGCAGCAGCCGTCCCATTATCGATGCCGCAAACTTTGTCTTGCAGTGGGTTAACCAGTCTAAACTGGCAGGTGCAGAACAGCCCTTTCGGGAGCAGTCCATTCGCCCAGTTGCTCCCAATGATCCGCAGCCCAACGCCAATCCTGCACCAGAAGGGCCAGGGCTAGAAATACACACCCCAGAAGATGTGTATCAAACAGTAGAACGCATTGGCCAGCGATCGCTGGCGTTGTTCAAGAAGCATCCAGAAGGGTGCGCCGCTGTACTGGTACGCACCAACGAGCAGGGGCGCTTTGTGGCGAAGGAGCTGAACCGTTGGTACGGCGATAAGCTGCTGGTGTACGAAGTAGGGCAGCGCGATCGCCAGTCTCACGTACCTGCCGAAATGCTGACCTTACTGCAATTTCTCGATCGTCCTCACTCGCCCGACAACCTGAAAGCTGCACTCACCGTTCTGGCTGCCCGTAAGCGCATTCCCACTCAGGATCTCAACGCGATCGTGAGCTTTCCAGAACAACTTCTCTACCCAGGCCCGCTAGACCCAGCGCAACCAGATGCCGTCATTGCAGCACGCTCCTATTGCACCAGCCTGCTCAACGCTCGTTTGCAGCTTCCACCCGCCCAACTCATCCCCTTTCTAGCGTTGACGCTTGATTATGAGCAAACCGAACTTGCAACTGCCGACAAGCTAACCGATCGCATTATTCAACAAAACACTGGCAACCATACGCTAACAGCGATTTTGAATCTATTAGGCGAAATTGTTGCGTCCGAGCAGTTTGAACCCGTCGAGACAGACAATGCCGAAGAGCGTTACATCCGCGCTGGGCAGCTCACGATCATCACGATGCATAAGGCCAAAGGGTTGGATTGGGACTATGTGTTCATCCCCTTCCTGCATGAGCAAACCATTCCTGGTAGCCAGTGGATTCCGCCTCAGGCTCAGTTTTTGGGCGACTTTACGCTAGCAGAAGTGGCGCGGGCCCAGATTCGCGCCCGTTTGCACCACCAGTTTACGCTGTCGTCGATCAACGATGCCTGGGAACGCGCTAAAAACCTGAAAACTGCCGAAGAATTTCGCCTCCTCTACGTCGCCGTAACGCGAGCAAAACGCCTCCTCTGGCTGTCAGCCGCTCGAAAAGCTCCGTTTACCTGGAATAAACCAGAAAATTTGCAGGAACGTGAGCCCTCACCCATCGTACTGGCGCTAGGGGAACGGTTTCCCGCTTCTGTCATGCTGTAGTGCGTTCGGTAATCCGCATCGGGAATACAAGCGCAAAGTCGTGAAGATGAAAGGGTCTTACGACGACAAACCTTATCGCTTTTTCATAGAGGGTTAAGTTAGTGCGTCTAAAGTGAGAGCACAAGACGGTTAAGCAGCCCTTAAAGACCTTGCAAAGCTATGCCCTGAGGCTGTTGATTCTGTCGTTCCTTGAGAGAGAATAGTGAGAACAACATGTGAGAATGTTGCAAAAGTTAACAAAAACTCTTTAAATTACGTTTAGTGCCAAATGGCTGGATGGAGCTCAATGGAAGCCCGTTTGATTAAGTTTTTACAAGAAGAACTGGCGATTTCGGATTCGGCGATCGCCACCGTTAAACGTCACCAGGAATTTAACGCGACCTCGCTGCCCATGATCCTCTGGCAGTATGGACTCGTCACGCTGGAAGAATTAGACAAAATTTTTGATTGGCTAGAAACGGCCTAGCAGCAGCGACGACTGGAAAAGCAAGGTTTCGCTTTGCACGTTGTCCTCATTAAACTTGACGGTCATTTCTGGCTCGCCGTTCAAGTCCAGAGTATGTCAAAACCAATCAATACGGTAGAACAACCCTAACGCCGTTTTACAGCCCGATACATCGGCGGTGGCGGGGGGGCAGTAGGCGACTTCATGTGGTTCATTTTCTGGTTGAGTTCTCGAATGCGGCGAGAGAGCAACCGAATGATATTGACGGCAATGCCAGGGGTCTCATCGATGGCCTCGTAAAGCTGTTGCTGCGTTAATACCAGGCAATCACACGGTGCCAGGGTTGTGACAGAGGCAGAGCGCGGTTCTGCGTCAAAGAGAGACATTTCGCCAAAGCAGGTGCCTTGCTCCAGTTGCACAATTTCCTGATTGCCAATATGAACGCTGACTCTACCGGAAACAACGACATAGAGCGATCGCCCCTCTTGTCCTTCGGTAAAAATAGTGTGATTGACTGGGAACGACAGCTCATCCATGATGGAAGCCAAGCGCACCAAAAAATCATCCCGCAGCTCTTTGAAGATGGGGACTTGTCGGACAAACAGTAAGCGATCGACGCTGGTTAGCATAAAGCGACGGCATGCAGCTTGGATTGGAGCTGAGACTGGGGCTCTGAAGATCGAAGTTTGAAGACCTGAGACGATGAGTCTAAAGTCTACGTCTGAAGTGGGCTTTCTCTAGAATGCCCACGATGTTCTGGTAAACCCAACTAAATCGTCTCAAATCCGGTTCGATTTGGAAAATTAATCACATTATTGCCTCGTTTGGCTGCTTGGTGACCTCTTTTTGCTGCTTCTGATGCAAATTCTCGGGTAAATGTCTGAACCTGATCAGCAACTAAGGGGTCTGGATCCTGCGCTAACATCGGCAATAACTTCATCAAAGCACGAGGCGAGGCCATTTTCAGATACGCTAACACCGATTCGCGCACAAAACCTCGCGGATGTCGCAGGCACGCGATCGCTTGTTCTGGGGTCAAACTCCAACGCGCCTGACGGGCAAGATGAAAGCAGCAAGCTAAGCACCAGTCAGACAAAAAGTGTCGCAAATCCAGCAAATGACGCAGTCGATCGCTTGGAGTCATTGGCTCATAACTCATTAAGTCAGACAGGCTTTGCAGTTTTTCTAGATCAGAATTGCGGTCAAGTAAGCTCAATAAAGCCCGCTTACTGGGAATATCGAGCGTGTTGTCCAGAATTTCTAACCCCCGTGCCATATTGCTGCGTGAATTCGATTGCAGGTTAAATGCCGCTGCTTTAATTGAACTGATTGGATAGAGAAATTTCATCAACATAAACAGACGCTCCTCAGCATCAAGCTGTAAATCACGCAAAGCACGACGCAATAGATCGGCTTCACGGCCCCAAACCTGATTGGGCGTCAAATCCAACAAAGCTGCATAGAGCTGTCCGACAAACATGAGTTCCTGGTCAATCAGTCGCTCAATACCGCTCCGACCTAAGCGATCGGCAACGCTATCAATGCCCACATCGCGAGGCATTTCGAGCAAAATACGCAGGATGCTACGGCGATCCGTGCCCCAGGCTGTCATCAAATGCGAAATCAGGGCATCCAGCGCTTCAAGGGTGCCAATTTGACCGATCGCCCGCCAAGCATGTAGCCTGACCAGATCAGGTTTGTGCGGGTCTTCTGCCAGTTCTACTAACATTGGAATGGCATCATTTTCCAACCGCACCAGCGCTCGCATCGCCGCATCTCGGGTGGATTTGTAATACAACCCACGCAGCAGCGACGGATAAAATTCTTCAAGGTGGGTCGCTGCGATCGCTTCCAGTAGCGCACACCGCACCCGTAGTGATTCGTCTTGCAAAAGGTCGGGAATATAGAGCCGCAAGGCTTGCAGATAGACTGCCTCTCCTAACGCTCGGCAGCCCATAACCCGCTCTTTTTCTTGCTTGTGGGTCAGCATAAAGCGGAGCGTATTCGTTGCTTCTGCCTTCTGCGTAGGGTTGCCTCGCCGCATCATCAATGACGCAGCGGTTCCACGAACCACTGAGTCTACTTCTGGCCGCAAATAGGGGCGCAACTGACGAATATCGGGTGCCTCTTCAGCAATCCAGATATACCGTAAGGCAACAGCTAGCACCTCTGGCGGGGGCGATACATCAATGAGGGCACGCACTTGCCCCAGGTAGGCGGCGTTGGGATGCGCCAACATTGCTTCCAGGCTTTTGCGTTGCAAACTGGGAGAGAGCTTCGTCAGCAGTGGTGCCAACACTTCACCCACGTTCTTCTGATCCAGTTGGCTCAACAGTTCAATACAAGCACCCTTATGGGCATCCGTTCCTGGCTGGTCGAGAGCCTCAATCACCGCCCGTTTCAGTTCACGCAGATCAACATCGCCACTCAGTTGTCCCCGCTCGGCGCTCATTACCAGCAGACCGACATACTTACTCCGTAAGAGCCAGATCGTCAGCACCCAGAGCAGTGACAGACAGACGATGACAGGCAGAATCCAATTGAGGCCAACATCACCAAAGCTGGTATTACGGCTAAACCAGACCAGCACCAGTAGCGCTAAGCCCGTTGCCCCGGTTGATAAAGGCTCGGCAATGCCCCGTACCACTGACTGAATGCCACTACGAACGTTGTCGGGAATCGGTTGAAAGAGAACAGGCCCCAGGCTCGCAAACAGGGTGTAGTGCAGTAATTCGTCAAGAAACTTGAGCGCCACGATGCTGATAAAAAGCCCTAAGCCCCAGGCTGTTGGCGCGATCGCCATCGCCACTGACCCTAAAAGACCGATCATGCCGGGTAACAGCATTGCTGTGGCAAAGACCCCAATACGTTCAATGACACGACTGGAGGCTAGCCACTGCATCGCAAGCTCGCAAATGCCCAAAATGGCGCTAAACCAACCCAGAAAGCTCGCGATCGCCTCATCTGAGTTTTGCTGTCCGAGTAAATTGGCGATCACGCCTTCATTTCCGTGCAGTTGGAGTTGGCGAAGAAACTGGAAATCAACCAGGAGCAACAGTACCTGCGCCAGAATAAAAAACGTAAACAGCAGCACGACATACCGACGAAGAGGCCCCTGCAACCGCCGACTCGCAAAGTCAGTTAAGCGATCGTCTGACGATCGTCGCAAGGAATCTGGAAACGCTTGCTGATAAGACTGGCTCAGATAAAAGAGAATGCCTGCGCCAATCAGCAGCATCAGGCACGCCATCGCGATAACGTTTTTCAAGCCAACCCAGGCAATCAAAAACGTGAGCGAGAAGCCGCTCAGCACATCCGCAACGAGAATACCACTGCTGATGAGTGGATAGGTTCGCTTGATCTCCCGAATGTTGAAGAGTTGATTGGCTGTAATGGATGTATTGAGGTCATTAAGGACGTAGATCGCCTCTAGCCAGAGCCGCATGAGGAAGATCGTAATGGCAATTACCGTTGCCCCCCACAGAGACGATCGACTGTCCAGCCCAAACCAAAACAGTAACAGTGGCAACGCCATGAGCACTGCCGTTAAAACCAGCACGCGCCGCAGGGGCAGTACCTTTTGTAATTGCGAGTAAACAAACCCCAAGCCTGAGCCAATACCTGCACTGGCAATATAGATCCAGGGCAAGCCGTCTTCCGCTTTGTATTCTTGCAGGAATAGGGCGACTGTACTGGCTTCAAACCACACCAGCCCGATCGACGTAATGGTATAGAACGCAAACATTAAAAACGTGCGCTCGCTTTCCTCTGGACGAAGGTTGACCCATCGCAGAAATTTCTGCTTCAACCCATCATCGATTAACCACTGGCTTTTGAGTTCCATGCCGCGTTTGCGTCCTGTATTCACTGCCGACACGTGCTATCGGCTTTACCGACACCAACTGATTGCCGTTCTTGGGCCATTGCCGTTGTCGATCGCATCTTGCCGACCCCGTCTCATTAGCTTGCCCCGAATGGCTCTCATTGTAGATAGCCACGCACCGTTCATCGCAAAAAGTTCCTGGTTGGAACGCTTCAGCAATAAAAGCCTGATAGCTGCGCCCGTTTGAGGAGGCCGAAACGGGGAGGTGGACGCAAGCAAAAGAAGAAACTCGGCGTCTTCTTTTAGTAGTTAAGCACGTTAACACCAGATACATTCGAGCACGTGAAACAGATAACAACACGTGAGCGAACGACCAAATCACCTTAATGCTAAAAGACACCCCAGCGGTTACTGGAGTGTCCCTAAACTAATGGAGCGGTATCATGCTATTCGTTGTTACTTCTTGGGAGCCAGGAGCATCATCATGTTTCGCCCTTCGCGTTTTGGTGCCTGTTGCACCTCCGCCAACTCCTGCAAGTCACCGGCCATCCGCTTTAGCAGATCTTCGGCAATGTCACTGTGCTGAATTTCGCGCCCTCGAAACATGATAGTGGCTTTGACTTTATCGCCATCTTTCAAGAATCGCTTTGCCTGACTGATGCGCACGTTGTAGTCATGCTCCTCAATCTTGTAGCGCATCTTAACTTCTTTCACATCGACGGTGTGCTGCTTTTTCTTCGCCTCACGCGCCTTTTTCTCTTGCTCAAACTTAAACTTGCCGTAGTCCATGATCCGGCAAACGGGAGGATCAGCCTTGTCGCTGACTAAAACCAGATCCAGATCCTTTTCTTCTGCGATCTGCATCGCTTCACGAGGGAGCATAATCCCTAGCTGTGCCCCATCTGAATCGATCACTCGGATCTTTGGAAAGCGAATCCGTTCGTTAATTGCTGGTAAATCGCGGTTTGGTCTTCTCTCAATTCTTTCAATCACAGGCATTTAGATGGATGGCAGAGTAAAGGTTGACAACGGAAAAGCAGTCTTCAAACGTGGACTGGATGGCGTGTCGTCAAGCGTCAAAGTACAAATGATAAGGTTAACCGACTGTAAAATGCGGAGGCAAACTTGCATACCTGCTATTCTACTCAGTCCGTCGAATTTTCTGCCTAATTCTGCCTAATTGTTACGTAAGTTCCAAGTCGTTCAGCTTGTCGTAGGCTTGGCTACTGCCCCAAACCCTCTCGGTGTAAGGATTTACCTGGCATATAGCTCAGAATGGACAATTGCACTAACAATAGCGACTAACATCTACGCTGCATTCATCTGCAAGGTAACACAACGCACGGAACCGCAGACCAACGACCTGTTCGTAAAAGGGGTTGAGCTTGCAAAGAGGAGGAATGGAGAAGAGGGTGCGATCGAAAAGCTTCACCGTCCGGGCAAAGGGACAACGCGATGGGATCATCTGGCAGAGAAGGTTTGCCATTTCTGGATCACGAATTTCGATCGTGTCAAGCCACTGGCGAATCGGTTGAAGTGGAGCAAATCGCTGAAGGGTTGAGTGCTGTTGAGTGGATACCATGGTTGCTGACGTTAGCTCCATCGAAGGTTCTTGTGCTTCCCAGACAATCTGCTTAGGGACAATCTGATTAGAGAGCGAGTCCGGAACTGGGGCGTGAGCGGTTTTCATTGCTTGTCTCTCCTGCTTGATAGGGTGAGAGTTGATAAGACGTGAGAGTAGTGAAGTGAAAAAGGTCTTTTAGCGATCGTGGATGGTAGCGGCAATCTCCCTCTAAAGCGAAGTTGAAGGTGAGGTGCGTGAGGGCGGTTGCTGTACTGGGATCAGTGCTTTACCTTGACAAGCCTATGCTGCCCGTATCTAAAGAAATATTAATGGGCAAGATTACTGAAATTTGGCGGCTTTGTTTTTGGATCATTCAGCGACTTCACCCATGAAAAGCGGCTAAACAGAGTTGGAAGTCAGACAAAAAACTGACTGGTTCCACCTTCTATTTCGCCTCACCGCTAGCCAAATCTGTAATGATCTGTGACACTTCTGCCGTTTTCACAAGGAGGCAATGGAGAATAGCGCTACAAGTTTGCTTTAGTTTGCTTACCTCAAAACGTTATGCGTCTTTCCCATCGTCCACCGCCGCCTGAAACCGAAACGCGCGCCCGTATTCTCAAGTCAGCGCTGCGGTTATTTGCGAAGTTGGGCTATGACGGTACAACCACCCGCGATCTGGCTGAAGCGTCTGGGATCGCGGAGGGGACGCTGTTTCGACATTTTCCAAATAAAAAGGCGATTCTGATTGAAATAGCGACACAAGGTTGGGTGGAAATTCTCACCGATCTGTTAACGGAACTGAGCGAGATGGGTAGCTACAAGGCTGTTGCGCAGGTGATGCGGCGACGGATGCTAAACCTGCACAAGAACGCAGACATCCTCAAGGTTTGCTTTATGGAGGCGCAGTTTCATCCAGAATTGCGCGATCGCATCCAGATGGACGTGATTAACAAAATGACGGATGTCGCCGAGGTTTTTTTTCAATCAGCGATGGATCAAGGGATTTACCGGCGCATGAATCCTAAAATTATCGCGCGAGTTTTTCTGGGGATGTTTGCCGTGGCGGGCTTTAGTCAGGACACCATCATGGGCGAGGGATCGTCGCCAAAAGAGATGCAGGAAATGGCGGAGGGTCTAGCAGACATCTTTTTGAATGGGGTGTTGGTGAAGGATGAGGGGTGAGGCAGAGGGCAGAAGGCAGAGGGCAGAAGGCAGAGGGCAGAAGGCAGAAGGCAGAGGGCTAAGAGGCTCTAGTGGGTTAGGATAGAGAGCCTGTCGTTGCATGAAGCAGAGCCGTTTCTTTGAGTTACTACCGTCAACAAACTGATGTGTTTGCGATCGCCGATCTCCATACGTTGCGTGGAGAAATCTTGGCGTGCCCGTATTTTTCAGTGAATAATCTCAACCGCGATTTTGTTGGCACAAAGGGCTTTTCGGTGGTGTTTCAGCAGAGTGGGTTGGAGACGGTGAGGCAGCAGTTTCCCTTCTTCGCCGCCTATCTTGATCGCGCTCTACAGCCACACTGCAATGCCTTTTACCTCAATCCACTCCTGCTGAAGGAAGGATCGCGGGTTGATCCCCACATTGATCGATCGCTGCGGTCATACTGCAAAACGGTGGAGCCTCCGGCGATCGTGAGTGTGCTTTACGTGCAAGTGCCGCCTGATATGCAGGGAGGGGAACTGGTCTTACGAAACCATCGGCAGCAGGTGGGGCAAATTAAACCGAAAACCAATACGCTGCTTCACTTTCAGGGCGATTTGACTCATTCTATTAACGCTGTTCGCGCGGGTGGCACACGGTTAAGCTTAGTCTGTGAGCAATACAGTTTGAGCGCGACTGAGTTGCAGGAGATTCCTGAATTTACGGTGGAGTCTAGAGCCGCAAAAGCGAAGCGGGTAGCGGTGAGAAGATGACATGATGGGGGAATAGGGGATAGGGGGTAGGACACACTGCACTTTTAGTTGTTTGCTTAGGGCAACAGTTTTACAGTTATTAGGTTTTACAGTTGTTAGGTCGTTTTGTGCTATGCAGACGCTCGATCGCAATGCTTCTCTTGTTGATGCTTTAAAGGCTCGGCGGCTTAAGTTGGCGGCTTTGGTTGATTTTCCGGTACTGCTCTGGTCGGGGCAAAGCAGTTCGCGCAACTTTCGGGCTAATAAATTTCCGTTTCGCGCTAGCAGCCACTTTCTCTACTTCGCAGGATTGCCGTTAGAGAACGCTGTGATTCGGCTAGAGGGTGGCAGCCTAACGCTGTTTATGGATGAGGCGAGTCCGGCAAGCGCTTTGTGGCATGGAGAAACCCCAAAGCGAGATGACATTGCATGCGAAATTGGAGCGATCGAAGCGTATCCCCTAGCAGAATTGTCTTTGCAGACAGAAGCGGTTGCGACGATCGCGGTTCAGGATGCGGCTACACGATTGCAGCAGTCCGATTTGTTGAAACGATCGATCTCACTGACCACCGATGGTGAGAGTGCTGATGTGACATTGGCAAAAGCGATCGTCTCTCTGCGTCTGATCCACGACGACTTTGCATTAGCAGAGATGCGAAAGGCTGCAACCGTAAGTATTGCTGCTCATAAAGCAGGTCTGGCAGCGACGCGAAACGCCCACGTAGAAGCGGAGATCCGTGGAGCAATGGAAGCGGTGATCATGGCGAGTGGCATGACCTGTGCTTATAGCAGCATCGTCACAGTCCACGGTGAGGTGCTGCACAATGACCAGTATCATCACGCTATTCAGACAGGGGATCTGCTACTGGCTGATGTTGGTGCAGAAGCAGCATCCGGTTGGGCATCGGATATTACCCGTACCTGGCCTGTAACGGGTGAATTTTCTCGCACGCAACGATCGCTCTATGATGTGGTGCTGGCTGCCCATGATGCGTGTATTGCTGCCATTCGTCCTGGTGTGGAGTATCGCGATTTGCACCTGTTAGCTGCACGGACGATCGCCGCTGGATTAGTCGATTTAGGCATTCTGCGCGGATCGGTGGACGCATTAGTAGAACAGGATGCCCATGCGCTGTTCTTTCCTCACGGCGTCGGACATCTATTAGGCTTAGATGTTCACGATATGGAAGATTTGGGCGATTTAGCAGGCTATGAAACTGGGCGCACACGAAGCGATCGTTTTGGGCTGAATTATCTGAGGCTCGATCGTCCGTTGCAAGCAGGAATGGTGGTCACGATCGAACCCGGCTTCTATCAAGTCCCTGCTATTCTGCAAGACCTAGAACGGCAAGCAAGGTATCGAGATGTCGTGGACTGGGACCGACTGGCTCAGTTTGCGGATGTACGTGGCATTCGCATTGAAGATGACGTTTTGGTGACAGCGACTGGCGCAGAAATTCTGACCGCAGACTTACCAACCCAAGCAAGCGCCATTGAGCAGTTGGTTCAGGGTTAAGTAGCCCTTCGTGTTTAAGGGTAATAGTCGCGTCGATCGCTTGCTGCTAAGAACCTATTGCCATCGCACAGGGGTTTGACTGTTCACGCATTGTGTTCCAGATACCAAGCTCGATCGACCCACTCTATCGCTTGAGAAAGAGGGCAAGCGAGAGCAATGCTTTTAGGATGATTGCCAAGTACCGCAAACCCATCAGGAATTACGGAATAATGGCAAATTTAGTAGACAAAATTGAGCGGTCTAACAACAACCCAAGAGACCCCAGAAACCGCGAAGTCGTTCATGCGGCATGGGATGATCCCCAAATTGGCAACTTGGAAACCCCCATCAATGCGTCCGGGTTCTCCCGTGCTTTCATCAATAATCTGCCCGCCTACCGTCAGGGCTTGTCTCCTTTACGCCGTGGCATTGAAGTTGGTCTAGCTCATGGTTATTGGCTGTTAGGCCCGTTTGTGACATTTAATCCACTGCGCGACACTGAAGTGGGATCAATCACTGGGCTGTTAGCGACCATCAGTACAATTTTGATTGCGACACTGAGCATTTCGCTGTATGCCGCTAGCAATCCGCCTTTTCCACTAGCCACGGTCACGGTACCTAGCCCTCCCAAAGCGTTGGACAACTCCGAGGGGTGGAACGAATACGCCACGGGCTTCTTCCTGGGTGGCGTTGGCGGCGCTGTTTTTGCGTATGCCCTACTCTCTAACATTGAGCTGTTCCAAAAGTACCTGAGTTTTGTCGCTCAGTAGCTTTTGTTCTGCTGCGCCAGTAGTGAAAGATCGGAACTTAAATTATGAAGAAAAGTCTAGGGTGGTGCTGCTCTAGATTTTTCTTTTTTAAAGAAGCAGTTTCAAGCACTCAGAAGGTAAAGCAGAGAGAGTATTTAGGTAAAGTAGCTCAAGCGGCACTAAACACTTTCCCCTTTAACCCTATGACCCGAATTTTGCTTACAGGTATCACTGGACAGGTTGGTCAGGAACTCCAGCAAACCTTGGCTCCATTGGGAGAAGTCGTTAGCGTGGGACGTGATCGCGTCGATTTTTCGCAACCAGACGCGGTGCAAGCGGTGATGGAAACGGTCAAACCTACGATCGTTATCAACTCGGCAGCCTACACCGCTGTGGATAAAGCTGAAAGCGAACCTGACCTTGCCAAACGCGTGAATGCGGTTTCACCTGGAGTGCTTGCCAAAGCTGCCAAGAGTATTGATGCAGGCTTAATTCACATCTCGACTGATTATGTCTTCGATGGCACGCATAGTTCGCCTTACCTGGAAACAAATGCCACCAATCCATTGGGGATCTATGGCTTGACCAAACTGGCAGGGGAAGAAGCGGTGCGGGACGCGTGCGATCGCCACTTCATCATTCGCACAGCCTGGGTCTATGGAGCGAAGGGCAAGGGTAATTTTGTGAAAACGATGCTGCGGTTGGGAGCCGATCGGGAAGAATTGCGGGTCGTTACCGATCAAATTGGTGCGCCAACGTGGTCGAAGGATCTGGCGATCGCGATCGCCCACCTCGCTCCCCAACTCACAGCTGAAACCGCAGGCACTTATCATTACACCAACAGTGGCGTCTGTAGCTGGTACGACTTCGCCGTTGCCATTTTCGAAGAGGCAGAGCAACTCGGCTTCCCCCTCAAAATTCAGCGCGTTGTTCCAATCACCACACCCGAATACCCTACGCCTGCCAAACGTCCCGCCTATTCTGTTCTCTCCCTCAAAAAAGTCTCGACGCTGCTGGGCACGCATCCACCCTACTGGCGAACCAGCCTACGCAAAATGCTGGCAGAGTTGAAGGAAGCCGCTCATTGATGCCTTGTTTCATGTTTGGGGACAAGCGGAAAATTTGGTGATCGAAGCAAGCTAACTCAGTGGAAACCCCACTCCCTACTCCCCACTCCCCACTCCCCATTCGTCTTGTCAAACACGTCTTCGTCGGCATAACCTGACGGTGAACCGAAGGTGGCTTCCAGCTCTTGCTGCTCGGCATCGCTGATGTAGGGCATGAGTGCATTGCAGAGGAGAAGCCGCTCTTCTCGAAGGACTTCTCTAAGACTTTCCTTAATCAGTGCTTTTAATTCCTGAGCTTCCATCAGTACTTGCATTGAGTAGATTTGCTTTCAACTATAACAATCTCCTTATCCCCTATGCCCTACTCCCTACTCCCTACTCCCCACTCCCCTCCTGCCACTGTCGCAGCAGGTCCTGCGTCACCGGATGGTCGGAGAGTTGCCCAGTTTGTCCCAACCCAAATCGTTTGTATGATGAAGTACTTGATCAAGATGGATTGTATTACTGATGAAAGTGCCATCAGGCTTGGTGATTCAAGATCGGAAGTTGACGCATTATCTTCTGATTTACCAGGCTGAGGATGATAAGTCTGAGTTTTTAGCCTGGATACACGCTACAAAATTGGCAACTACTCAAGCGAGATATACTCAGTGCAATGGCAGTCGCCGAAGTCGTAGACGTGATACCTACTGACTGGGGCACTCGGTTTAAAGTCAAAGCCCAGTGGAATGGGGCTAATGGTCAAAGACTCAAGGTTATTGTCATCTGGCAGCAAGACGAAGGTTCAGAGATCATTCGCTTTGTCACGTTGTATCCAGACAAGTCACGGTCTAACAAGACGATGAAGGAGGGCTAGGACAAAATGCCAACGGACGCTTTGTTTCATTGGGTTGTTTTGAACCAGGATGTTCCTGACACTGTTGTCAAAGCGGGCGATCGCGCAGTGATTGTCGATCGCCTGCCTGCGACGGCGAAACAACCAGAACCGGGTTATGTGCTGGAAGTGTTTGAGCAGGGAGAAACGCTGGATGTGGTCTCTGTACCGTCTTCGTGGGTGACGCTCTTACCTGAAGTTTGGGGACAGGCGGACGGTGCACCGATTGAAGCAAGCTAGCTCAGCAGAAAGACGGCTTACCCTAATCTTCACGTCTTTCCTGCATCCCCCGCATCTGAATGTTATGGGTGACGGATGAAGCCCATTTGAGAAAAGTGGCGATCGAAGCTGAAAACCTCTGTGATGCCCTGGCTTTGCATGACAACGTAGGACACACAATCTGTGAATGACCAGAGTTTATCGACGTTGAATTGCTCAAATACCTGCCATGCCTGATGAGCGATCGAATCTGAAACCCAGGTAACTTCATAAAACCACCTTCAATCAGTTGATCGAGCCTATGTTTGAAGTTGATCGTTTGGGCGTAACCAACGTTCATCAAAAGTAGCGTGTAGAGTTCGTCCAGAATGTAGTTTGTGATGACAAGGCGGTAACGTCCAGCAATTTTGACCTGGTACGCTACTGCTGCTTGATGCTGATCATCACTTGCATCGGCGATCGCTGCCCAAGCGCTGGTATCGACAAAGAGCGGATTCATTCTGGATTGCTGTAGAGATAGCGATCATGGTTAACCGCCGTATTTTTTAAGCGACCGGGAACAACATCGCGTCCGAGGGCAAGAAAAACATCAACGGCTTCTTCAGTCCACGCACTGTCGGTTGCTGCCTCAAGGGGGCTGGCTGTCGCGAGTTTTTCGCCTAAGAGGGCACGTTCTTCAGTTGGGAGGGCGAGAATCACCTGGACGAGTGAATCAACCAGTTGAGTGTTCATAGCAGCGAGAGTTAATTTTGCCTGAATCTATTCTATTGGCTCTAGTTCCTTCGCGTATCACCGTTTCACTCATAAGCCCCACTCCCTACTCCCTACTTCCTACTCCCCACTCCCTTCTCTCATCTGTCGCAACAGGTCTTGCATCACCAGAAATGAGCCAGCACTTGCTTTGTAGGACTTCTATTGCAGGAGTTGGGAGTGCAGAGTGCGGGCTTTTTCCAGGTAGGCAGCGACTTGATCGTAGCGACCTTGCAGCTTGAAGTCGGCAGCCATCACATCGTAAAGACCCGCAAGGCTATTGTGGACTGTACGGGTATGGGGGTGATTAGTTCCCAAACAGCTGACTAGGATTTCCAAGGCTCTCTGAAACAGCGATTCGGACTCCCCGTAGCGTCCCTGGGTACGGTAGAGGTTTGCCAGGTTGTTGAGCCAGGTGGCGACATCGGGATGGTCAGCTCCCAATTGCTGCTCCCCGATTTCCAAGGCTCTCTGAAACAGCGGTTCGGCCTCCCCGTAGCGCCCCTGGTCATGGTAGGGGTTTGCTAGATTGTTGAGACTGGTGGCGACATCGGGATGGTCAGCTCCCAATTGCTGCTCCGAGATTTCCAAGGCCTGCACATATAGCGATTCGGCCTCCCCGTAGCGTCCCTGGTCATGGTAGAGGTTTGCTAGATTGTTGAGCCTGGTGGCGACATCGGGATGGTCAGCTCCCAATTGCTGCTCCCCGATTTCCAAGGCTCTCTGAAACAGCGGTTCGGCCTTCCCGTAGCGTCCCTGGTCATGGTAGAGGTTTGCCAGATTGTTGAGACTGGTGGCGACATCGGGATGGTCAGCTCCCAATTGCTGCTCCCCGATTTCCAAGGCTCTCTGAAACAGCGGTTCGGCCTCCTCGTAGCGTCCTTGGGCACGGTAGAGGTTTGCCAGATTGTTGAGCCTGGTGGCGATATCGGGATGGTCAGCTCCCAATTGTTGCTCCGAGATTTCCAAGGCTCTCTGAAACAGCGGTTCGGCCTCCTCGTAGCGTCCCTGGTCATGGTAGAGTCCTGCTAGATTGTTGAGCCTGGTGGCGACATCGGGATGGTCAGCTCCCAATTGTTGCTCCCCGATTTCCAAGGCTTGCACATATAGCGATTCGGCTTCCCTGTAGCGCCCCTGGGCACGGTAGAGGTTTGCTAGATTGTTAAGCCTGGTGGCGACATCGGGATGGTCAGCTCCCAATTGTTGCTCCCCGATTTCCAAGGCTCTCTGAAACAGCGGTTCGGCCTCCCTGTAGCGCCCCTGGGCACGGTAGAGGTTTGCTAGATTGTTAAGCCTGGTGGCGACATCGGGATGGTCAGATCCCAATTGTTGCTCCCCGATTTTCAAGGCCTGCACATACAGCGGTTCGGCCTCCTCGTAGCGTCCCTGGGCACGGTAGAGGTTTGCCAGATTGTTGAGGCTTTTTGCTACATCAGGATGGTCTGCTCCCAACTGGTGTTCATATATAGTTCGGGCGCGGGTGTAGAGTGGCTCGGCCTGGGTGTAGCGTCCTTGCGCTGTATAGAGTGCTGCCAGCCATGCAAGGTCAACGGCAACATCAGTTTCTTGTCCTGACGTTTCGCTGAGTTGTACGACGGCGTGAAGATGGGGCATTAAGACCGTCGTCTCGGCAAGGAGCGATCGCGCAGGTGTTTTAGTGCTTCTTTCGGCTTCTGCAAGCACGGCTCCGCGAAAGGCTTGCTCCATCCCTGCGGTGTCTGTTCTCTGCGATCGTTTGGCGGCAAAAAACTCACGCAGCAGTTGATGTAGTTGGTACGTTCCTTCCCCACTGCGCTCCAGCAGATGCAGGTTGAGCAGCGACTCATCCCGCACATCTTCCACTGCCTCGGCATCTTCCTCTGGATAACACGCTTCAACGAGCGTCCAGGGGATTTCGGCCAGGGCAAACAGGCTTAGAAAGACGGCTAATGTTTGGGCTGACTCGTCCAGTTCTTGCCAACTCAACTCAAAGGCGGCAGCAACTCCTAACGCTGCGGTCATTTCTGGGGCGGCATCTTTCAGGGCTTTGGCGTCCAGCTTTTTGTCCTGCAAGCGTTGCCACAGGGTAGCCAGGGATGTACCCGGTTTTCGTGCCAGATACCGTCCAACTAGCTCCAAGCCCAGCGGCAGGTAGCCCAACCAGTGACAGATTTCCTTGGTTGTCTCTAAATCCTGGTCAATTCGTCCATCAGGCACGATCGCCCGCAGCAATTCGATCGCCTTACCCTCTGGCAGTTTCTTGATTTCAAAATCGTGTACGGGCGGTTGAAATTTCAGGCGCGTGGTCAGCAGGACGCGAAACTGCGATCGCTGAGGGATTGCCACCGCTGTCACATCGTTGTACGCCTGCACGTCATCAAATACCAGCAGGGTCATTCCCGGTCGCCAGTGCCGCCAGCAGTACGTCACCTGTGCAGGCAATTCCAGGTCTTCAGGAATGGTTAGCCCCAGGTGCGATCGAGCAAACAGGACAATTTGTGGGTTCAGGTCTTCCCGTGCCTTGAGCCAGCAGATGCCACCGGGATAGGTGCCCATGTCTCGCTGTTGCAGGGCGTATTGTGCCGCCAGTTCTGTCTTGCCAATGCCGCCCATGCCGGAGATTGCCGAAATGGCGCTCGTGTCTCCGGTTTTCAGTTGGGTGTGCAGTTCCTCTAGCTCCTTTTCCCGACCGACAAAGATAGCGCTGACGGGCGGCAGGTTGCAGGGAATGCTGGGCGGAAAGACGGGTTTCGGACGATCGCTCGACGATGCAGCTCTGCCTGGAAACGGTAGCTTTCCATCAGGCTTGGGTCGTTTGGGAGACACCGCTTGTACCAAAGCATGCTGCGCGTCTGTCTCATCCAGGTCTACCAGATCGACGTAATTAATTTGGGCTAATAGTCCTGTGGGCGTACACTCCTTTACCCGCACCGGGATCAGTATTCGCTTTTTGCCCGTTGGGTCTTGAGCAAATGCCGCTGCCCATTCGGGTGCTGTAAATTCGGATTTCAAGTAGGTTTCGGACAATACGGCGATCGTGCATTTCGTTTCCGTTGCCGCCTGTTGCATATCCAGCACAAAGTTGCCACCCGCCCGGAAATCCCATGCCTGGATGACCGTTGAATGCCCCTCTTCTTCTAATGTCCCAGCAATCCATTCTGCCCAGGCTTTGTCGTGGCGGTTGTAGCTAATAAAAAAATCTTTCATGCGTCGGCAGCGCCACGATTATTTCCCGTGATGGAGCAATAGCTCAGTTATCGCAAACATCACGCACCATTCGCCACTTTTCGGAATTTCGGCACGCGATCGCACCCATGCCCATCGAAAAGCCACCGTAGGGGCGCAAGGCCTTGTGCCCTCATACGTCTGTGCGGTTGGGATTCTTTAGGGTGACGATCGTCCGACTGCAAACCTGGCGATCTGGGCGTAGAGCCCTACGCCCCTACCCCAAAAGGCATTCGATAGGGGGTGAAAGGCGATCGCTGGGGTTCTTGACGCGATCGGGCTTACGGCAACCAGGCTCTTTGCTGTTTCAACCAGCGTTCTTTTGATTTCAAACAGGAATGGTCTCACTTGAAACAGGAACCTTCCGACTTGACATAGGAACGTTCTCACTTGAAACAGAAACGTTTCGATCTCAAACAGGAATGTTCCGACTTGAAACAGGAATGGTCTCACTTGAAACAGAAACGTTCCGACTTGAAACAGAAACGTTTCGACTTGAAACAGGAATGGTCTCACTTGAAACAGGAACGGTCTCAGTTGAAATAGGAACGATCGCACCTGAAATTGGAACGTTCCTGTTTCAAACAGAAACGCTCCCATCAGAGATAAGAACGTCATCAACCCCTGTCTCCATTTCCGCTTCTGACGTCAGACTACCGGATGTACAAAGCTTCGACTCAATCTCAGAAAGCTAGGGGATGCCACCCTGGTCCTCTGATTCTGAACAGAACTGGGCGGTTGTTGCTTGGAGAATGCGGGTAAGGACGGTTTGCAAATCACTCAACACTTCTTCATTGGTGAACCTCAGCACCTGATAGCCAAACGATCGCAACTTTTCTGTTCGAGCTTCGTCAGAAGCTTCTTGCTGGATATGAATCTCCCCGTCTACCTCAATGACTAACTTGCAAGATGGGCAGTAAAAGTCAACGATGAACCGTCCAACAGGATGCTGACAGCGAAACTTGAGTCCTGCCAATTGGCGACGATTTAAGGCGTTCCATAACTGTACTTCAGCAGGCGTCAGACGCTTGCGTAGCTGACGAGCAGCCTGCTCAATTCTTGGGGTTGTGCCACGAATGCGATGAGAGTCTTTGGGCATTAGTAGATCAGGGTGAAGCGTGTTTCTAGAGTTCCCTGCATCTCATCAAAGTCCCCCAGCATAAAGCCTTGTGCCCCCCAGCCCCCAAAATTGGGGGAGCTAACCCTTCAAAGTCCCCCAATCTTGGGGGATTTAGGGGGCACAAGGTCGGACGCAGCAGCGATAACCTATCTAAAATAAAAACGTTCCTGCTTTCAACAAGAACGTTCCTACTTCAAACAAAAACGTTCCCGCTGCAAACGAGAACGTTCTCACTTCAAACCAAAATTGTCTTGCTGAAATGTAGGAAATTGCCAATCGAAACCTTTACCGCTGGGTACGGGCAGGTTTTGCCGGAGACTTGACAGTTGATCGCAAACCTTGATATCAAACCTGCCCCTACAGATCGTTGGTTCGTCAGCAATTTTCCTACACGGTTGTCGGTTGGGGCTTGGCCTTTTTCGTCTTCCGTGCAAACCGTTGACCCAATTCATCCACCACAGAGTCCAGCCCTGCGCCCTGTCCACTGGCTTTTGCGTAGTTATACACCTGCAACGCGGCGGCATATGCTTCACTGCCCACCGTCACATAGGTATCATCCAGCAATTCTTGAAGCTGTGCCAGTGCCACCACAATGGGGTACATATCCTCAAATAATTGGACATCCTTCCGCATTTCGTTCAGGTCAAACGATCGTGGCAAAAAGTCCGGGTTCTGCGTGGCGACTTCCAACGCCTTACTTACAAACGCCCGACTCTTATCGCCCATCTTGGGCAACGCCTTGCGTTCCTCTGGGCTTAAATCAATCAAAAACGATAGCTTCTCTTTAATGGTGGTAATCGCATCCATAACGGCATGACGATCGGTCGCAGTGAGCGCTGCGCTGATGGGAACGGGTGGCATCGGGTTATTCTCCGTAGAAGGGTAGTTTTTTCAGTATTCCCTGCGTTTACGCACCATTCGCAACCGCCCGCGACCTCCTTTTGCGTCTAAACCTTAAGAAACCTGTTAGGTTTCGCAACTCTGTCAGTAGTGAGCGAAACAGTAGATTAAAGCTTTTGGATGATAATCTCCGTTCTTACGAACGCCCGGTAGTATAACCGTAGCGAAACCGATCGCCAGTGCGATGGTGTAGCCAGTGCGTAGCATGTCGTACGCTGCCACCCTGCCAACTCTGCGTCCATCAATTAGGAGTATCCAATGGCAAAGAATTTACTCGAACAACTGCGGGAGATGACCGTCGTCGTCGCAGACACCGGGGACATTCAGGCGATCGAAACCTTCAAGCCACGCGATGCCACAACCAATCCGTCCTTGATTACGGCAGCCGCGCAGATGCCTCAGTATCAAGAAATTGTGGACGACACGCTGAAGCAGGCAAAGCTGGATGCCGGTGCGGATGCTCCCAATGAGAAAATCTTGACCCTGGCGTTCGATCGCCTCGCGGTCGCCTTTGGGCTTCGTATTCTCAAAATTATCCCTGGTCGCGTCTCCACCGAAGTCGATGCGCGGCTGTCCTACGACACTGAAGCCACGATCGCCAAGGGGCGTGACCTGATTGCCCAGTACGAAACGGCTGGCGTGTCTCGCGATCGCGTCTTAATCAAAATTGCGTCTACCTGGGAAGGCATCAAAGCCGCTGAAGTGCTGGAAAAAGAAGGAATTCACTGCAACCTGACCCTGCTGTTTGGCATCCATCAGGCGATCGCCTGCGCCGAGGCCGGGATCACGCTCATCTCTCCCTTTGTCGGGCGCATTCTCGACTGGTACAAAGCCAGCACGGGCAAAGATTATGCGGCGACTGAAGATCCTGGTGTCCTCTCCGTCACCAAAATCTACAATTACTACAAAAAGTTTGGCTACAAGACCGAAGTGATGGGAGCCAGCTTCCGCAACGTGGGCGAGATTACTGAACTGGCGGGCTGCGATCTGCTCACCATTTCTCCTGCACTGCTTAAAGAGTTGCAAACCACCGAAGCAGACCTGCCGCGCAAGCTTGATCCCGCCAAAGCCACCGGACTGGAATTGGAAAAGCTGACGATCGACAAAGCGACCTTCGACAAACTCCACGCTGAAGACCCGATGGCAACGCAAAAGCTAGACGAAGGCATCACTGGCTTTACCAAAGCACTGGTCGCCCTTGAAAAGCTTCTTGAAAAACGGCTCTCGATGCTGGAAGGCGAAGAAGTGATTATTCACGCCGCTGAAGACATCTTTCACACCTATGATCTTGATGGCGATGGCTTTATTACCCGCGAAGAATGGATGGGTACCGATGCCGTCTTTGACGCCCTCGATGTCAATCATGACGGTAAGATTACACCCGAAGAAATGGGAGCAGGGCTGGGAGCAGCATTCCACCTGGCTGAAGTGTAACTATTTGTAAGGACTCAAACCATGCAGACCGCATCAAACCAACCGATCGAATGTGTACCAACGATTGTCGTTGAGGACGATCGCACGGGGCTGAGCGTCGAAACCCTGAAGCGCGCCTTTCAGGACAATCTCTTCTACATTCAGGGCAAGTTTCCCAAGATTGCGACCCAAAACGATTACTACATGGCCCTGGCCTACACCGTGCGCGATCGGCTGCTGAAGCGTTGGCTCACCACGGCTGAGACCTATACCCACCAAGGCGTGCGAACAGTCGCGTACCTGTCTGCCGAGTTTTTGATGGGGCCGCATCTGGGCAATAACCTGATCAGCCTGGGCATTTACAACGAAGCCAAGCAGGCGATCGAAGAGTTGGGGCTAGACTTTGACGACATTGCCAACCAGGAAGAAGAACCCGGCTTGGGCAACGGTGGTCTGGGACGCTTAGCCGCCTGTTACCTCGATTCGATGGCGACCCTCGATATTCCCTCGATCGGGTACGGCATCCGCTACGAGTTCGGCATCTTTGATCAGGACATTCGCGACGGGTGGCAGTTTGAAATTACCGACAAATGGCTGCGGTACGGCAACCCCTGGGAGATTGCTCGTCCCGAATGGGCGGTAGAAGTCAAGTTGGGTGGACACACCGAAACCTATACCGACGAAATGACGGGTCGCAACCGGGTGCGCTGGATCCCCAACGAAGTAGTCATGGGCATTCCCTATGACACGCCAATTTTGGGCTACAAGACAAACACCGCCACAACCTTGAGACTCTGGAGCGCTGCGGCGGCTGAGTCCTTTGATTTCGCTGCCTTCAACTCTGGCGACTACTTCCGCGCCGTGCAGCAAAAAACCGTTTCCGAAACGTTGACCAAAGTTCTTTATCCCAACGACGAGTCCTCGCAGGGGAAACAGCTTCGTCTCGCGCAGCAGATCTTTTTCGTGTCCTGCTCCTTGCAAGACATGATCTTGATCCTCACGCGCCAGGGCATTCCGCTCGATCAATTCCACGAAAAGTTTGCCATTCAGTTGAATGACACGCACCCCGCGATCGCCGTCGCGGAACTCATGCGTCTGCTGATGGATGACCATGCCATGGAATGGGATGCGGCCTGGAGTATTACCCAAAAAACCCTGGCTTATACCAACCACACCCTATTGCCAGAAGCCCTAGAGCGTTGGGGCTTGAAACTGTTTAGCACCCTGCTCCCACGTCACCTCGAAATCATCTACGAGATCAACGGTCGCTTCCTTGATGAGATTCGCCTGAAGTTTCCCGATGATGTCGATCGTCTCGGTCGCATGTCCCTGATTGACGAAGCTGGCGAACGGTATGTCCGCATGGCGCATTTAGCCTGTGTGGGTAGCCATGCCATCAACGGGGTCGCTGCACTCCACAGTGAACTACTCAAACAAGACGTATTGCGCGATTTCTACGAACTGTATCCTGAGAAATTTAGCAACAAGACCAACGGCGTTACGCCCCGTCGCTTCATGGTGTTGAGCAACCCCCGGCTCTCAACCCTCATCACAAGCAAAATTGGCGATGGTTGGATTAAGCACCTGGATGAGTTGCGCAAGCTTGAACCCTACGTTGAGGATGAGGAGTTTCGCCAGCAGTGGCGGCAAATTAAGCTCGAAATTAAGCAAGACCTGGCAGCTTATATCAAGCAAGTCAACGGCGTTGATGTTGATCCCAATTCTCTCTTTGACATTCAGGCAAAGCGCATTCACGAATACAAGCGCCAACACCTGAACGTCCTCCACATCATCACGCTTTACAACCGCATTAAAGCTAACCCTGATGTGGAAATCACGCCCCGCACTTTTATTTTTGGTGGCAAAGCGGCTCCTGGCTATTACATGGCTAAGCTGGTCATCAAGCTCATCAACTCGGTTGGCGACGTGGTGAACAATGATCCCGATGTCCGCGATCGCCTTAAGGTCGTGTTTCTCAAAGACTACAACGTCAAGTTTGCCCAGCGCGTTTATCCCGCTGCCGACCTGTCTGAGCAAATTTCGCTGGCAGGCAAAGAAGCCTCCGGTACGGGAAACATGAAATTCTCGATGAACGGATCACTGACGATCGGCACGCTCGATGGTGCCAATGTCGAAATCCGTGAAGAAGTGGGGGCCGAAAATTTCTTTCTCTTTGGTCTCACCACGCCCGAAGTCTACGCGCTCAAAGCGAGCGGCTACAACGCATGGCAGTACTACAACGGCAATCCAGAACTCAAAGCAGCGATGGATCGCATCGCTTCTGGCGGTTTTTCCAACGGCGATACCAATCTGTTCAACGCGCTGGTGAGCACGCTGCTGTATAAAGACGACTACTTGCTGATGGCAGACTATCAGGCCTATATCGAGTGTCAGGATCGCGTCAGTCAGGCCTATCGCGACCAGGACTACTGGACACGTTTATCGATTCTCAACTCTGTGCGGATGGGCAAGTTTTCGTCCGATCGCTCCATTCGTGAATACTGCGAAGACATCTGGCACGTCAAACCCGTCCTGATCGAGCAGAAAGAATACGTCCAGGCAGGAGCGGCGATCGTTTGATGATGTTTTTCGCTGTTGGTGGTTAGTTATTAGACGAAGGCAGAGGGCAGAAGGCAGAAGGCAGTTTTAGCCTACTACTCCGCAGAAGCAAGCTACATCCCTTAGCCTTTATCCCTCATCCTTTAGCCTTCCTCTCTGCCTCCCCTGCTCCCTCCGCTTCCCCTGCCCCCTCTCCCTTTCTCATCTCCTATGGAAACCAAAGATCCCTGCTTTCTCGTTGATCATCAGTCAGTTGCGTCGTTGGTCACTCAGCTCCACGACTATTTCAAAAACTCCCACTCTCATTACAAAATGGAGCGCAGTACGCTGATGAGCAAACTGCACGCCGTCGAGGGTGAGACAGAACAAGACCTGTTGCAAGAAATCCGCAAGGTGGAAACGGAAATCTCCCTCTTTGGCGTGTTGAGCGATTCGCTGTCGATCGCTGATCGTATTCTTCATACGCGCACCGTTATGAACGAACTGGGGCTCGATAACCCGGTTTACAGAATGCACTACGACCAAGAACCTCCAAAAGCCTCATGAGTCTAAAGTTGTACTTTCTGCGTCATGGTGAAACGACCTACAGCCGCACGGGTGGGTACTGTGGCGACCTGGATCCAGAGTTAACGCCCAATGGCACCAAAATGGCTGAAGCCTTTGCGGCAGCGTATCAATCGATGGATTGGACCGCCGCGTATGTGAGCCCAATGAAACGGACGATCGCCACGGCAAAACCCCTCTGCCATGCCATTGGGCTAGACATGCAGTTCCGCGATGGCTTAAAAGAAATCCGTTATGGTGAATGGGAAGGCAAAACGCAAGAATATGTGAAAGAGCATTACTCCGAAGCCTATATCCGCTGGCTAGCCGAGCCTGCCTGGAATGCCCCTCCTGGCGGCGAAACGTCTGTACAAATTGCCAGTCGTGCGTCCCTCGTCGTCGCTGAAATTGAGCAGAAGCATCCGTCTGGGAATGTCCTGGTTGTATCGCACAAGGCTACCATTCGGATTATTCTTTGCAGTTTACTAGGCATTGATCTGGGGCGTTACCGCGATCGCATTAGTACCCTTGCCGCTTCCATAAGCGTCGTCAAATTTAGTGAGCATGGACCGATGCTGGAGATTTTGGGGGATCGATCGTATATGGATGCAGAACTCCTTGCTCTGGAGGGAACTTGAGGTTAGGAAACAGGGAACAAGGGGGGTAAACGAACGGCTCAAATCCCTTTTCAATAACCCACAACTCAAAAGCCGTTCTCGCTTCAAGCAACAACAGATATCTTGAACGGTTTCCACCGTCTGTAGGTTCTAACTTTGTATTTCGTGCGATCGTTCGGGGTACGCTAAGCCGATAAAAGGCGTAGAGGTTAATAGCGATGACTCATAAATTGCAATGGAGTCTCATCCTGATTTGCATGAGTGCGGCCGTTGGATGTACCAAAGAACCAGCGGCAAAGCCACAGGTTGAAGCCAGTCCTCCACCCATCTCTATCTCAGCGCCGATCAAGAAGGCAAAGCAAACGGCGATCGATGTGCAGCAAAAGGGTCGTGAGCGTGAACAACTCGATCCACAAGCACAGCCCGAACAATCGCCTGATCCAGCAAAATAGTAGAGCATTCAAGCAGGATGATTGTGGTTCTGCTGCATTGATGCTCCATTGGCTGTTAAGTCACAACGGCAAGTAAAGAATTTGTCCCTGGCAGTCCTCTTCAAATTCTGCCAGGAGCAAAATATCATCGATTATTTGCCCAATTGATGCATCTTGTCTGACCTCAATGACACCAGGCATCGCTAAGCCTGCGACCAAACGCTCATATGCGTATCTTGTAATCGTGTTAACGTCGTGAGTAAGTAAGACTCTTTCTTCTTGTGCTGCGTATTCTAAAATGATGGCATCGCTCGCTCCAAGCAAACCAATATCTTGCACCCGGATACAATCAAGCTGTGATTGCTGAAGTAGTCCCCGCACAATAGCGCCCTTAAAGTTTTCATCAATTAAAAATTTAACGGGCATAGCAGAATACTTCCTACCGATCGAGAGATAAGCTAAGCGTTAAAGAGCATTATTTGAAATGATGAATTTAACAATTACGACAGAACCAACTCCGCTTATCATCAGTCCTGATGAGGCTATTCTTGTGCGCGGTACACGTGTGCCTCTAGATACGATCGTGTTTGAATTTAAGCAGGGAGCGACAGCCGAGAGTATTGTTGAGCAATATCCTTCACTTGATTTGGCAGACGTGTACGCGGTTATTAGTTATTATTTACGGCACCAAAACGATGTCGAAAGCTATTTAGAGCAACGACAGCAAGTTGCCGCTGACGTTCGCGCTGAGAATGAACGCCGATTTCCGTCTATGGGACTGCGCGATCGTCTTCTTGCTCATAGAAATCAATCTGTTTAAATCTATCCTCTTAGTAAACAAAGCGAAGCGATCAATTTGCGCCAAAGGAGTAGAGACGAAGAAACTCAATCTAAACACAAAAATAGGATCGTTTTCCAATCAGGCAGAGCGATCGGAAAACGACCCTATCAATGGGTGTAAATTAGCTGTACAGCGCAGTGTTTAGTCGTGTAGCTTCAGCACTTTGGCGACGACGGCTAGACTTTCTTCGTAAAGAACATCGTGTCCCCAGCGCTGCAATTGCTGGCTGAGCAGAAACTCAGCTTTCTGGTCAGATAGCGAAGAAACAACTTCTGTCTGACAGGCCTGAGCGCTTCCGCCAGCCTCCATTCGCATACAGCCTGTGGTTTCGGAGCAGAGAATAGTGCAGCAGTTTGCCTGTAAGTTGGTGGAGGTAATACGGATACCTACCAAATCACCGAGAATTTCGCCCCAGTCTGCCGTTGGAATCGCAGCCAGTTCAGCCGTAATTTCGCGCTGGTTCGGCCCCTTAAAGGTCACGTGCTTGAGGTCATAGTCACCACCCGTCTCCTGGAAAGAGACAGGTTGCCAACCAAGCCGACTGGCGATCCAACCCAGGTATAAGAAGGCTTGTGCTGCATTGCCTTTTTCGTAGTCGATCGCAATCTGATCCACTTCTACCAGGGAAGCACGACGTTCTGGCGGATCAAAGGCAGCGGCCATCAGTTCTTGCCAGGGCTGCAAGCGGTGCCAGTTGAGGTCAGCAATGTACGTGCCTTCATCAATCAACTCTTGGATCTTGAGAAACTCAGACTCCGGATCGCTAAAGTAGCAAGAGTCGAGAATCAAACAGTTACAGGACTCTGCCAGTGCCTTAAAGAGGGCTTGATCAGGGTTTGGCGTTGCCTTCCACCACACAAACTTAGGAAGGTCATGGATCATCAACGATGACACTAACCCGCCAACTCGCTCTAAAGCCGCCTTTGTGCCCCGTAGAGTAATGTACTCGCAGCAAATGAGATGGCTACCGCTGCCTTGCTGCACGGGACAGTAGGCAGAGACCTGAGCCGTTACACCCTGGTCTTCGCCCAAAACAGGGCAAAGTGTGATGATCCGACAGGGGTTTTGTACGGCGATCGCGTCACTGATGCTGAAGCCACGTACATTGGGGTTTGTGAACTTGATGCGATCGCTGGGCTTTTTAGCAAATTCTTCGCGCAGCTTAGCCAACGTCTTCGGATCAACCCGTCCGGTAATGGACAAGCCATAGGTTTTCTGGGCATCCTGCACCGCCGCTTTGGTCATGGGGCCATGAATACCATCGATCGGCCCTTCGTAGAACCCCAGTGCGGCCAACAATTGTTGAAACTCTTCGGGTTCATAGACCACCATACTGAAGGTCGCCGCTCTGGTGGCACCCTGGTTGGGCGAATCAGCATTTTGAGTATGCCAAATGGCACTGAGCTCTGCCTCAATTTCATCAAGAGAAATATCTTTGGGTCTTTGCAGTGCAACAAGTGGAGTCGTTGTCATAACAGTTTTTGGTGATTAGTGGTTAGTGGTTAGAAAAAGGCAGGAGGCATAGGGCAGGAGCCAGAAGGCTGAATTTAGAACGGTTCCTCATGCCAGCTCTTTCAACTCAAAACTCAAAACTCGAAATTCAAAACTTTTAGCCTTCATCCCTCATCCCTTCTTCAAAGTCTTCTCCAGTTACGCCCATCACGATTGAGGAGCAATTCTGACTCCACAGGCCCCCAGGTGCCCGCTTCGTAGAGGGGAATGCTGTCGGGTGCGGCAGGGGCATCCCAAACGTTCAGTAAAGGAGTCAGGATGCGCCAGGAGGCTTCCACCTCGTCACCACGCGTAAAGAGGGTTTGATCACCCAGCATACAGTCTACGAGCAGACGGCTATAGGCATCGGTGTTTGCCTGTCCAAAGGCGGTATCATAGCGAAAGTCCATATCGACCGATCGGGTTCTCAGGGAGGTTCCTGGTGTTTTCACTTCAAAGCGCAGGGCAATCCCTTCATCCGGCTGAATCCGCATGGTCAGGATATTGGGGTTAGCCTGCTTGGCTGCCGACTGGAACATCAAAAACGGCACTTCTTTGAACTGGATCGCAATTTCCGATACCTTCTTGGGCATCCGCTTCCCCGTGCGCAGATAGAAGGGAACGCCTTTCCAGCGCCAGTTGTCGATCGTCAGCTTTAGCGCCGCATAGGTTGGCGTGGTTGATTCCGGTGCAGCGCCTTCTTCTTGCCGATACGCTGGCACAGCTTTGCCTTTCATCCAGCCTTCTGTATATTGTCCGCGAATCGCTGAATTGCCAAGCGTTTCCAGATCCGCCAGGTGGGTGGCTTGCAGCACTTTCACCTTTTCGTTGCGGATGCTGTTTGCCTCTAGTGAGTTCGGTGCTTCCATCGCCGTCAGGCAAAAAAGCTGCATCAGGTGGTTTTGCACCATGTCGCGCAGAGCACCCGCCGTTTCGTAGTAGCCTGCCCGTCCTTCAAGACCCACCGTTTCTGCCACGGTAATCTGAACGTGATCCACAAATTGGCGGTTCCAGAGGGGCTCAAAAATGGCGTTGGCAAACCGGAACACCATCAGGTTTTGTACCGTCTCTTTGCCCAGGTAATGGTCGATGCGGTAAACTTGCTGCTCATCACAGACCTTTTGCACCACCCGATTCAGCGTTTGCGCCGACGCTAGATCACGTCCAAAGGGCTTCTCGATGACGAGCCGCTGCTTTTTGGGGTCTTCGATCATCCCCGAAGCCCCAAGCTGTTGAATGGCTTCGGCAAAAAACTTGGGCGCAACGGAGAGGTAAAACACCCGATTGCCCCGCGTGCCACGCTGCTGATCCAACTCTGCCAAAAAGGTCTTTAGCTTCTGGTAATCGTCCTGGTTATCCAGGTCACCGGGATGGTAGAACAAGCCTTTGGCAAAGTCATCCCAGATCGCCTGTGTCCCCAAGCCGCCACCAAATTCTTCGACACCTTCGCGCATATGTTCACGAAAGTAGTCATGACTCCAATCACGGCGGGCAACACCGACGATCGTCAACTCAGGTGGTAACCGCCTCTCCCGCTTCATCTGGTAAATAGCGGGCACAAGTTTGCGCTGCGTGAGGTCACCAGACGCGCCAAAAATGATCAAAATCTGAGGTTCGGGAATGCGGTCCTGTTGGAGACCAACGCGAAGGGGGTTTTCGAGCAGAGTAACCATAGGTGGGGAAGTAAAGAGGGATGAGAGATGAGGGATGGGGAGGAAGTTAAGAGTTTTGAGTTAAGAGTTTTGAGTTGAATCCGGATCACTCAAAACTCTCAACTCGTAATTCATAACTGTTACACCGCTGCTAAGCGATTCACTTTGTCTTCGAGCGACTTCATCAGCGACTGGTAGGGCTGGACGAATTTGTCGATGCCGTCAGCGAGGAGTTCGTCCATCACTTCGTCGAGGTTAATGTTGATGTCGGGGTCTTTGAGGCTTTCGAGCAGGTTGTAGGCTTCTTCAACGCCTGTTTCGATACGATCGGCAACATTGCAATGGTCGGCACAGGCTTCGATCGTCGCGGGTGGTAGTGTGTTGACTGTATCAGAACCAATCAGTTCATCGACGTACATCACATCACTGTAGTCAGGGTTTTTGGTGCCTGTACTTGCCCACAGCAGGCGTTGAACGTTTGCACCTTTGGCACTCAGCGCTTTCCAACGATCGCTCTGAATGATCTTCTTATACTCCTGGTAGGCAATCTTTGCGTTAGCGATCGCTACTTTTCCTTTGATTGCCACCAGACGATCGCGGATATTTTGGTCAGGAACCCCAGCTTCTAGCTTCTTGTCAATTTTGCCGTCGATATTGGTGTCGATGCGGCTCAGGAAAAAGCTGGCAACAGAAGCGATCTTGCTGATATCTTTGCCTTCTGCAACGCGCTTTTCTAGCCCGCGAATGTAGGCCCAAAACGTTTCGACGTAGCTGCTGACGGAGAACAACAGCGTGACGTTGACGTTGATCCCTTCACTGATGACCTGCTCAACGGCGGGAATCCCTTGCGAGGTGCCAGGGATCTTGATCATGACGTTTTCTTTGCCGATCGCGCTGTAGTAGCGACGCGCTTCCGAAATGGTTTTTTCTGTGTCGTTCGCGATATCGGGCGGTACTTCAATGCTGATATAACCGTCCAAACCACCGGACTCGTCATAGATCGGCTTGAAGATGTCGCACGCATCCCGAATATCTTGAAAGACCAGCGATTCGTAGATTTCGAGCGTAGACTTCTTCGCTTTGATCCCGGCTTCGATATCGGCGTCGTACATCGCGTTGCCTGCGATCGCCTTCTCAAAAATCGCCGGATTGGACGTGATCCCGCGCAGTCCACGGGTTTCGATAAACGTCTTCAGATCGCCTGACTTGATCAAATCCCGCGCCAAGTTGTCCATCCAGATGCTCTGGCCGTACTCTTTAATTTCAAACAGATGATTTGTTGCGGTCATCGTACTTTCTCCTAAATTAAGTTCCTGGTTATCAGCATCAATCTGTCTAACAACCAAAAACCAAAAACTACCGACTGTTTAGTGGGCTGCGATCGTTTGACGCGATCGCTCTTGAATAAACGACTCCACTAACGCCACATCCTCTTTACTGCCAATGATGAGCGGCGTCCGGGCGTGAAGCTTATCGGGCACAGCGTCCAGAATGTCCTGAGTGCCAGTGCTGGCTCTGCCTCCAGCTTGTTCTGCCAGAAATGCCAATGGAGCCGTCTCGTAAAGCAGTCGCAGCTTACCCTCTGGCTTTTTGACCGTACCGGGATAGAGAAACACACCACCCTGAAACAAGATGCGATGGAAGTCTCCGACCAAGGCACCACTGTAGCGAGCGGTATACCCCTCATGCCGATGAACATAGCGAATGTAATCGCGGATTGACTCATCCCATTGCCAGAAGTTGCCTTCGTTGGCGCTGTAGATGGGACCATGCTCTGGCATCTGGATGTTTTCACTGGAAAGAATAAACTCGCCCAGGCTGGGATCAAGGGTAAACGCATGCACCCCTTTGCCGATCGAGTAAACCAGCACCGTGCTGGGGCCGTAGAGAATGTAACCCGCCGCAATCAACTTGCGTCCGCTCTGCAACAGATCACTCGCCGTACCGTCCAGATCCTCCCCTTCCTGCTGGCGTACGGCAAAAATCGAGCCAACGTTAATGTTGATATCGACATTCGAGGAACCGTCGATCGGGTCATACAGTAGCGTGTAGCGCCCCAATGGACAGTTTTCGGGAATGTAGTACGGCTTCTCCATCTCTTCAGAAGCCAGACGGCAGACCAGCCCACTTTGCTTGAAGACGGCGATAAACACCTCATTGGCATACACGTCCATCTTTTTGACGGACTCACCCTGCACATTCTCGCTACCTGTGAAGCCAAGCGCTCCTTCCATGAGTCCCGCACGGCTGAGACGACGAGCAATGAGCTTGCCTGCCAGTGCAATGCGATTCATGATTGCACTTAAATCCTGAGCGTCGGCTGAGAACGTTTGCAGTTGCTGAAAAACGTGACGCGAAAGTGTGGTGCAGTCGTGATCGAGCGCGTACTCGTAGTCTAGTGATTCGTAGGCTTCGACCATTGGTTAACCTCCTGATAGCCGAGCTTGGTCGGAATGACTCCGCAATTATGCGGTATGACTCCACCTTCTATCTTAGGAAGGACTGAGAAGAATGGCATTTCCTTTAGAACAACTACAGAAATGACCACTGGCAGGTGTTGGAGAATACCGAGTAGGTTGGGTTGAGGAAACGCAACCCAACAAACATATTTTTGTCGTCGCGATCAATTTTGTTCAAACCTTGCCCATTCTGAACCTAGTCAGATCGAGGGCAGCTCATGCCTTACCGCCGTGCCAAAATACCCGGAGCAACGTATTTCTTTACCCTTGTCACCCATCAGCGGCAACCACTCTTTCAGCATCCACAGATGGTTGAGCAACTTCGTCAAGCCTTTCGCTCTGTCAAACAAACTCATCCCTTGAAGATCGAAGCGATCGTTGTTTTGCCAGATCACCTCCATTGCCTTTGGACGTTACCACCAGAAGATGCAGATTTTTCTAGCCGCTGGCGCTTGATTAAAAGCAGGTTTACTCGGTGCTGCCCTGCACAATTTCGTCAGCAACGGTCAACGACTCGGCAACACAAGGGAGAACAAGCCGTGTGGCAACGACGTTTTTGGGAACATCAAATTTACGACGAGGCAGATTTCGCAAACCATTGCGATTACATCCATTACAATCCCGTCCGTCATGGCTTGGTGAAAGCACCAAAAGAATGGGCATATTCAAGCTTTCATCGAGCAGTGCGATGGGGAATGTATACGGAAGATTGGGGAGCAGACGGTAAGATTCAAAATTTAGATGGGGTAGGCAAAGAATGATAATTGTTGGGTTTCATTTCAACCCAACCTACAAGATTCGCGATCGTACTGGAGAGGAAAGAATGTTAGCTAGAAGCAATTTGAAGTTTTTCTGGTTGCAATGGATCATTGTAAATATGATTTCTTTAGCAGGAGGTTTTTCGCTTCCCTTTTCGGTTCCCGGATTGATAAAAAGCTTTGGAGGTTCTTCTATAGTAAGTCTGGGTATTTACTCTCCAGATATTTTAATGGGTATCACGGCTGCTACAGCTATGGGGACTGCTCAATGGCTAGTTCTAAAAAATAGGATTCTAAGACTTCATCCACTGTGGATAGCGACTAACATTATTGGTTTATTAATTAGTGCGTTTATAACTCTTTGCTTAGGGGGGCTTAGTAGCTTGTCATCTGCACCCTCCTCTTTTACCCAAGAAATTCAAGGCTCTTTCTTGTACGGCATTTTAGGTGGCTTGGTAGGAGGACTATTAATTGGATTTGCTCAAAGCTTTGTTTTAATGGAATGGGCAAGTTGGATACTGGTTAATGGTATTGCCTGGAGTCTTGCTTGGGGGACGGCTCTAGCTACCACTCTGGTTATAGACCGCTTGCTTTATATTCGGCTAAACGTTGACTTAAGCGGTTCAATTCAATTAATTATTTTTGGCAGCATCTTAGGTTTTATTAGTAGCTTGTTAACTGGAACATATTTGATTTATTTATTAAAACGATCTGATACATGATTTTCATCTAATTAGTTGGGTTGAGTACGCGAAACACAACAAGACAATTTGTTGCGATCGAACTTAGATCAGGCAGACAGAGCGTGATGAATGCAGGGTCTCATGCTTCAACCTAACCTACAAAGTTCGCGATCGCGCTACAAGATTCGCGATCACTAAAGAAAATCTAGATCATAGATGCTATCCCCTCTTAGGATGCAATGAATCAAGTGAGTGAAATCCCTAGCAACATAACTTGAATACTCAAAGCGGCGGGAACTGTAAGCGATATACGTAGACCAATAACCTTTCTCGAGGTAATTTATAGGATCAAAGTAATAGATGCAGTCACCGTTATCATTTCCAAAAATTATCATACCAGGAAGATTTTTCCCAAACCTCTCTATAGGATCAAGAGTAAAAAAGGCAACATCTTGTACTGGAAATAAGTTGATTACATTATTACGTCCACTTAAATCTCCTCCATCTGAATATAATAGAAACTGCCTATAATCTTCAGGAAGTTTTGGTTAAACTCCTGCTCTACTTTCAGAATAGACTCTTCTTCTGCAGGGGAGTTGGATTCCCAGTAATCATTCTCTGAAATATTTTCTAGAAGAGAAATTACATTTATTTGCTCATTCATTTTTCTAATTCCACTTCAAAGCGAGCGCCTTCACCGTAGCACCTTGCCATAGGTTGGGTTAAGTACGCGAAACCCACCAAGACAATCTGCTATGATCAAGCATAGATTAGGTAGCAGAGAGTAATGTATGTTGGGTTGAAGCATGAAACCCAACATACAAGATTCGCGATCGCTAGAGTGATTGAACAATAATTAAGCCTTATTATAAATGGCAAATAGATTCAGGTGTAACAGGGCAAGTGGGTTGGGCGATCGCATTCTTTGCCAAAGTCAATTTCTCCAATTTTTTAAGCGATCGCAGCGCGCTAATATCCGTCAAACGATTGTCCTCAAGATTCAATTCTCGGAGTTTGTTCTGTGAGCTTAAAGGCTTCAGGTCGCTAATATCGTTACGACGCAGATTGAGTTGGGTCAACTGATGGAGCGCTTGTAAGGGACTGAGATCATCAATCTGGTTATCGCTCAGAGTTAGTTTTGACAGGTTAGTGAGCGATCGCAACGCTTCCAAATCAGTAATGTCATTCTCGCCAAGATTTAGTTCGATTAGTTTGGTAAGTCTACGAAGCGGTTTAAGATCGCTAATGCGGTTGCGACGTAGACCGAGAACAACCAGGTATCGCAGCGGTTCTAATGGGCTGAGATCATCAATCCGATTGTCACTCAGCAGAAGAGTGGTCAGGCTGGTGAGCGATCGCAACGGGCTGAGATCGTCAATGCGATTGCCAATCAGAAACAACTCATCGAGTTCGGTCAGCGGTTGGAGTGGTTCGAGGTTGGTGACGCGGTTTTTGATCAGGAAGAGGGTGGTGAGTTTTGTCAGCGATCGCAAGGCACTGAGATCGCTCACCCGATTTTCGCTCAGGTAGAGTTCAGTCAGGTTAGTGAGGGAACTCAACGGGCTGAGATCTACGATCTGGTTCTGATTCAGTCTCAGAATCTTGAGGCGAGTGAGCGATCGCAGCGGGCTGAGGTCAACCAGATGACGATCGGGCAGCTCTAGCGTGGTGAGGCGTGAAAGCGTTTGGTTTGCCTGAAGGCAGCTAGCGGTCTGCGCGCTCTGCAACAACACGGCGATCGTGTGCGCTGTCGCCGCAGGAAGGCTCGATCGCTGCAAGCAGAGATCGGTGAACGTGGGGAACGTTTTTACAGAGAGGGGTTGTGCCAGAACGACAGGTACCAGGCAAACGAAATAGAGAAAGAGAATGCTACTGAGGGCGATCGCGACACGTTTGCAGAAAGGCACTTCAATTATCATCATCACGATAGCGCTTGCTTCAGTGGCCTCGCCTCACCAACTATTAGGCATTATCGCTGAAGAGACGGGTGAAACCTTCGTGAAGGAAGGGGCGATCGCGGGTGAACACTTCTGTACTTTCTACCTGGCATAGCCCTTTTCTGCTACGTTCGCTGGAGTGAATTCTACAGCCGTTTCTCTTTTCACTTGCTGTACCCGTTCGGCTAAACGCTCACCGAAGCCCATACCCTGCATCCTGTACCCATTTTCACAGGTCTTCAAGCATTAGCGATGGACGTCGTTGTCAGTTTCCAGTAGGTTGGAAAGGCTGAATTGCTGTATTCGTGACCTCATGCAAAAGACTCGTGCCTTCGCTCTCCTGGCTTCTGTGCCCGAAAGCGACTTAATATCTGGGCTAGAAGCCATCGCTGCTCAACTGGATGCCGACGATTTGCCACCCGACCACTCGCCTAAAGTTGCCTTTGGGAGCATGGCTTTTGAAGTGTTTGCGGAAGCTGAGAAACTACGCGCTGGAAAGGCGATCGAGGTCTTCATCTATGCTGCTAACGCTAAGGGAGAGCAACCGTTAAATCCTCAAGTGACTTGGCATGCACTCTACATCGGCTCTGTCGGGTCTCGTCGTGGGCGCTATCCAGGCAAACCGATCTTTCGTCCCGTATCGACAGCAACCGATCGCCCCAATTGGGCCGTCTTCTGGGAAGTGCAGGAACTAGAGCGACTGAAAACGCCCATCGCGATCGGTTCGCTGCGAGGCAAGAATAAGAAGACAACGTTACAGCCACGCTTCATTCCAGAAGAACCAATATTGGTGGAATATCTTTAGCGTCTGGCGATCGCGGGTCTGAGGAGTGATTAAAGCCTTGCGCCAACTCAACACACGCTATGAGGTTTGGGTTGGCGCGAGTACCCTGGTTAATGGCTAGACCAACATCGTTACGGTTCCGGTATCCAGGTCATAGCGACCACCCACAATTTTCAACTTGCCGGATTTCACCCGGTCTGTCAGCAGGGACGATCGCTCTAATTGTTCGATTTGATAGCGCACATTTGCCGCCACCGCATTATCTACAGCATCACCGGGTTGATCTTTCACCCGTTTCACAGCAGGCAGAATCGGTGTCACAAACGTGCTGATTTCACCAGGAAGAGGCTCGTTTTTGACGGCGGCTGTAACGGCACCACAGCGCTCATGGCCCAACACCATCAGCAACGGTGTACCCACCAGAGCAACGGCATACTCAATGCTGCCGATCGCCTCGGGTGTTGCAATATTCCCCGCAATGCGCACATCAAAAATATCGCCAATACCCTGATCAAACACGATTTCAGCCGGAACGCGAGAGTCCGCACAACTCAAAACCGTAGCAAAGGGATGCTGCGCCTGAGCCACTTCCTCCAACCGCTTCGCAGACTGGTCGGGATATTGGGGGTGATGCTGCACAAAGCGCTGGTTGCCAGCCATCAGCTTTTTCAACGCTGCTTCGGGACTCAGAGAAGATACCTCAGCCGCCTCAGCTTTTTGCACCTGCCACAGTAGATTGCTCGCTAAGCCCAAAGCCCCGATCGACCCTAGCTTGAGCACATCACGACGACCGATGAACCCATGTCTGCGCATACAAAACCCTACTTGATTTATGAACGTTGTTTTAGGCAAAGCTCTCAGCCATCAGTTTTTAGCTTTCAATTCAAGGCTGACTCCTTTCAACGCTCCTACCTCCTGCTTCGCTTGTGGAGCTAGAAACGTTAACTCCTGACTTCTGACTCCTGACTCCTGACTCCTGACCGCTCAGACCAAAGCAACCACTTCCTACCTGATTCAGGACTGCTACAGCGATGCCACACATTTAATCGAGCGAATTTCCATCACATCGGAGATGAAACACGTACCGCCAAATTTATTCAGCAGGGGTCGCACATTTTCGGCTACCGTCTTAACATGTTCAGGCATACAAAACGCAAGAATGTAGACATTGTCAAGCATCGTGATGTCTACACCTTCGCCGCTTTGAAGCAATCCTTTACCAGCCACATTACGCACGACAGCATGACCGTACACACCTGACTTATCTAAGCTGTCCAAAATTTTGCCAAGCTCAAAGGAGTTGACAATGATCTCTATTTTTTTAACAAGATGCATGTGCTTATCTCCACAATAGATTGATTCCGTATAGATACAGCGGGATTCCCACAATGATGTTGAACGGGAATGTCACTGCAAGCGCGGTCGAAACGTACAGGCTAGGATTTGCCTCAGGTACCGTCATCCGCATCGCTGCCGGAACTGCAATATAGGAAGCACTAGCACACAAGACAGAAAACAAAAGGGCATTCCCTTGAGGCATGTTGATGAGTCGGGCGATGAGCAACCCAATGCCTGCGTTGACTATAGGAATCAGTATGGCAAACGCAATGAGGAAAAAGCCTGTTTTTTGTAAGTCTTTAATTCTTTTGGCGGCAACCAATCCCATGTCGAGCAAAAAGAAGGTCAGAACACCGTAAAACATGCCCTGTGAGAAGGGTTCCAATGCTTTCCAGCCACGTTCTCCCGTCAGTACCCCGATGAAGAGACTGCCCACAAGCAAAAAGACGGAACTATTGAGGAACGCCTCCTGGAGTACCTCACCCCAGGAAAACTCGCGGTTTTCGTCTTTTGTAAACAGACTCACCAGGATTAACCCGACAATGATTGCGGGAGACTCCATCAGAGCCAACGCTGCAACCATGTAGCCATCAAAGCCAATGCCCAGTTCAGAAAGAAAGGCACTGGCCGTAATAAAGGTCACAGCGCTGATTGAACCATAGGTTGCCGCGATCGCTGCCGCATCATAGGTATCCAGCCTTAGCCTCAGAATAAAAAAGGTGTAGAGCGGCACAAAACATGCCATCAGCATGGCGGCAAGGAGTGTTAGAGCCACTTCCTGCGTGACGCCACTCTTGATTAACTCAACGCCCCCCTTAAACCCGATCGCAAAAAGCAAATAGAGCGAGAACAGTTTCGGCACAGGTGCTGGAATTTCCAGATCGGATTTAACCAGAACCGCCGTGATCCCCAGAAAGAAAAAGAGAATCGGCGGATTCAGAATATTGGAGACGATTAAACTAGCATCCATGGCCACCCCTCCTGACACGGCTGTAGCCGGAAGTTCAAAAAACCTTGCATTGTAAAAAATGATGTGAGATTGAATCATGATTATCGTGTCCTGCTATCCCTGTCAATGAAATAAAGAAGTGTTGCAGGTCGCGAACAAAGGCGTTCGTGAGGACGGCGGAAAAGATGCTAAGTTTGACGGTGGCAAGCGGTTTCACCCTTTCATTTACCATGCGTCCACTTCAGAAAATTTTTACCCTTCTGGCTCTCTTGTTTCTGCTTGCGATCGCTCCACAACCGGCCTTTGCTGCCAGTTCAGCCGCCATTCGTGCCTACGATGATGCTGAAGCTACTACCCAGGACTACTCTGGCCAAAGTTTGGTGAGAGCAGAATTTGCTGGCGTTAAGCTTCAGGGCGCTAATTTCAGCGGCGCTGATTTGCAAGGTGCGGTGTTCAACGGCTCTGACCTTACAGGCGCGAACCTTCAAGGAGCCAACCTTAGCAACGGCATTACCTATCTTTCAAATCTGACGAACGCAAACTTGAGCGATGGGATCTTTACGTCAGCCATGATGCTTAAATCAGTGTTTCGCAATGCCAATGTCACCGGTGCAGACTTTAGCTTTGCTGTGCTCGATCGCACTCAGGTACTACAACTCTGCAAAACGGCCAGCGGCACAAACCCCGTCACAGGTGTGGACACCCGCGAATCCTTGGGCTGCTCGTAAGCATGGTGATTACGCCTCCTAACTTTAGCTGCCAGCGTGGAAGTTTTGAGTTTTGAGTTTTGAGTTTTGAGTTGGATAGAAAGAGGAATCAGCAGTCAGCGCTCAGCTTTTTAGCCTTCATCCCTCATCCTTCATCCCTCTCCTGCCTTCTGCCCTCTGCCATCATGAGCTAATCTAATGCTGTACCAGTTGATTAAACTCTAGGAGTTAACCTTGGAACGGACATTTTTGGCAATTAAGCCCGACGGCGTACAGCGGAAATTGGTCGGCGAAATCATCCGTCGTTTTGAAACGAAAGGGTTCACTCTAGTTGGCTTAAAGCTAATGAACGTCAGCCGTGAACTGGCAGAAACCCACTATGGCGTGCATCGCGAGCGCCCCTTCTTTGCAGGGTTGGTAGACTTCATCACCTCTGGCCCCGTTGTGGCGATGGTGTGGGAAGGCGAAGGCGTCATTGCGTCTGCCCGTAAGATCATTGGTGCCACAAACCCACTCAACTCAGAACCCGGTACTATTCGTGGCGACTTTGGGGTGAATGTCGGTCGCAACCTGATTCATGGCTCAGATGCACCCGAAACGGCACAGCAAGAAATTGGTCTTTGGTTTAAGGATGAGGAACTTGTGAATTGGCAGCCTACGTTGATGCCCTGGATTCACGAGTAGTCACGATTAAGTTTGAGCGATGAGTTCTAAGCCTCTTAAAACTCATCGCTCGTCGCTTGACCTTATTCTTATCGTTCCGCTTTCTCTTTTTCAGGTTCTTTAGGTTCAGTCATGGCAGCAGATAGTGAGGACTCAATACTCTCCACCTCACTGCGTTTGGAGAAGCCCCATAAAAAGATGAGGGCGATCGCCGTTACCATGACCCATTCTGGCGGCACCAGTGCATCGTTGAATACCCTTACCAGCAGGCGTGCCCCCACTAAGGCAACTGTAAGGTAGCCTGCATCTTCTAAATATTCAAACTCTTTGAGCCAGCGTATGAACAGCCCTGCCATAAAGCGAAGGGTAACAATGCCGATCGTGGCTCCGATGAGGATGAGCCACATATCCTGAGAAACGGCGATCGCCGTAGTGACACTATCAAGCGAAAACGCTAAATCAGTAATCCCGATCATGGGGATTGCTTGCCAGAGGGAGGTAAAGCGCGGGCCGTGATGATGATGGCTCTCATCGCTTTCATCGGGCTTGGACGTGAAATACTGAAAAACCAACCACAATAAATACAATGCGCCGGCCAGCTCAAACTGCCAGAACTTAACCACCCAGGTTGCCGTCAAAATGAGAGCAATACGCAAAATGTAGGCAAGCACCAACCCAATGTTGAGCGCACGTCGCTGCAAAGCACTGTCTTGCAAGCCCTGTGCCAGGGCGGCAAGGGCGATCGCATTATCGGCTGACAGCACAGCTTCCAGCGCAATTAAAACAGGCAGCACCAGTAGCGTTTCGATGCCAAAATTAGGCGATTCAAGCAGTTGGTCTAACATTCAATGATTTTTAAAGTTGAAATATGAAGGACTGAAGGTAACAGATTATAACAACCCCTGGAACGCTCAATGCCTTGACTGACGGTAGAGTGAATCAGTGAGCCATGTTGCCAGGCAGGGGCTACTCTTGAGTAGAGCGATTCTCAGTAGAGCGATCCCGACCTGTGTTCCTCTTGCCTGCTGACCATCCATTCGAATGAGCATCACAAACAACAGAGAGCACAGGTTGATCCCCGTCCTCCAAAGCGTACCCTATCCACGTATCCAAGCCTAACGCTTAAGCACAAATATTCGCCAGAGAATGTGTTCTAATGGCTGCAGCGCCATAAGCCAGAAGGCTAGACGCGCTTAGAGAACTTATCACGCTTTTCTCATTGCCTGGCACAACCGTCTCACAGCCGTTTCGGAGACAATAGCCGCAGTTGGCGTTCTGTTGCATCTTGTAACAATATGTTCCCGGAACGCACACTTTGGTGGACATTGGGGAACTATAAACCCCAGAACAAGGAGTTTTTAGACAATGCTATCGGATACTCAAATCTTTATCGCTCTGGTTGTCGCACTGGTTCCTGGCGTTCTCGCCTTCCGGTTAGCCACCGAGCTATATAAATAGACTGCTTTTGTTGCGTTAGACGCTGACGCAACAAAATAGGTAGTCTGTTTTGTCGATTGGCTCTATAATCTTCCGGTAATTCCTTGAGGTTAGAGGGGTGACGCTGTCATCCGGGGCACGATCGCAAAAGCAGGCTACCTCTTTTTAGTTTGAAGCAACGTCTTTCGATAGACAATCAGCCTTCACAGAGTTGCTAATTTGTGAATTGTTGCCTTAAATGGATTAGGCTCTCTTGAATCGCCTATACCTCAACTGCTTTTATCATCTACAACTGAGCTGTAGACGTAATTGTAGGGATCGCTCTCTATTTTGCCTGCCTAGACCGGACTGAACATCATGCATGCACTGAAACCGTCCTACCTTCCGCCACAGCCGCCTAAGCGCACCCGGACGGTTCCCCGCTCCAAAGTAAAGCAACAGCGAAGACCATATCGTGCCGTTGTCATTGAATCAACAGTCAAATTATCGGTAAACGTCGTTTTATCAGTGGTGGCAATCAGTGCGTTAACGCAGCTTTTACCGTATCGATCGTCGCAAATGGCAAAATTGCAAGAGTTACAGGTAACAGTGCAAGCCGCTGGCGAACGGGTGCAGCGTGTTCAGGATCACTTCAATCAATATTTTGATCCAACGCAAACTGAGGCAAACATGCAAGCGCAGAGCCATCGTATTGGTGCACAACAGCGTCGCATTGTTTGGAGTCAACCCGCAAGACCTTAACCAGGCGTAAGCTGTTAGATTCAGAAATCCCTTCGTCTACGGCTATCCAGTGTTTAGAGATGCTTTGCGCCAGGATGTTTCTGTAGCAATTTCTTAGAGGCCAAACTTGAAATCTTCGCTGAGTTCGGGGTTGAGCAAGTCACTGAGCCAGCTTTTAACTTGAAGACGCAGGCGCTTAGAAACATCCAGAAGCGCAGTATTACTTGGAGACAGTGCTAGAAGGGCACGACGGTAGTCAGCAACGGCATAGTTCCAATCACCTGCCAGGTGCGAAGTGCGTCCCCGTTGAGCGTAGATGTGTCCTGCGATCGAGGTGGTTGGTTCAGTGGAACGAGCGCCACTAAGCATTTGATCAAATTGAAGAGCGAGATCAAAGGTTTCGATCGCGTGCTCGTACATCTCCAATTCACGAAAGGTGATCCCTTGATTGATGCGGGCATGAGTATTGGCAGGGTTGAGATCGAGTGCCCTCTCGTAATCAAAGAGCGCATCCATCGGTCGCCCCATAGAGGCATAGCAGTTTGCCCGGTTGTTATAAATTTTTGCCAGGTTAGGGTTCAGTTGCAGTGCGTTGTTGTAGTCAGCTAACGCATGGCTAAACTGGCCATTTTGAAAATATAGTAAGCCCCGGTTGTTATACGCCGTGACATTTTGAGGATTACGTTCAATCAATAAGCTAAAAAGGTCGATCGCGGCTGCATAGTTGCCTTGCTTAATTTCGGACAGTGCTTTTTGGCGCAAAAGGTCATCCTGGGCAGCAAAGCTGAGGGAATCGAAGGACGCGTTGGATCGATTAGAAATGGTTTGCTGCTTACCGCCAAAGCGCTTCTGACGACCCGGTTGAGCGGTAACTGACGTCGTGGGGGTCACTGAGCCAGAGGATGGGTTAGCACTGTTTGGTTGTCCCTTACCTTGCTGGCCCTTAAACATGCGAGGATTCATAACCTTTCTACCTTGAATATGCGATCAGATTAGAGATTTTCCTTTTGGAGTTGCTCTATCTGTGTGTCACTTGCTTATGTGTCTAAAGTGAGACTTTGTACGGAAGGACGTCAGGAACCTCTAAATTTGACGATCGCCATCGGAGCGAAGGAACACCCGTTTTAACAAAGGGATATATTGACAAAACCCTCTGTAACCAGTCCCTTAAGTTACTTAACAACGGGTAACCAACACCTATCCGGACAGCTCGCAAATTAGCGCTTGGAGAAACTACAGCAGTGATTGGCTCCGTTTCTGAAGGGGTGGCCAGATTCTCCGCGTGGCTCCCTCCCTCAAGCGAATGATTTGCCTTAGGCCCTAGAGAAGTGGGAAGCGTCTCATGAAGTTGGTAGAATGCAACACAGCGCCTGATTCTTTGCTTACTGTCTCTGGCGTTAAATCTGAACATTGGACTTTCCTATGACAACCGCGGCGTTTAATTTGAATGCACCTGATCTGGCAGCCGATGCCTACATCGTTTTGGGTCTGGCAACCTGTTTTGTCAAAGATGAGGGCGAGGTTCATGAGGTTGCGGTTGTGGAGCCCATTCCCTCTGCGGCGTTAGAAGCAATTGTCAAAGGTATCCCCACGTCTTACCAGATGGCGATCGCGACGACTATGGGAGCTGTGTTTGCAGGCGATACGCCCCAACTGCCAACGGCCTTTCCAGCGAGTGCCCAATTTTGCGATGAATTTGTGGATCGGGCGATCGCGGCTGCGCGTACTTACAAGGTGCGTCCGGTGGCTCAAGAGCACATCCCAATCGGTTCCAGCCGTAGCGACTTCAAATACTCGGTTGAACGGAAGCGCGTTCTCAACTCGCAGCGCCTTGTGAGAACAGAAGACAATGTGAAGCAACATGAATATACCCATAAGGTGCTTTAGGCGTTGTTGGTTGTTAGTTATTAGTTGTTAGACAGTTCAACGAGTCGAAAAGGTTTTCATGCTTAAGCTTTACGGTGGCAAATTCAGTCGAGCCTCGATCGTGCAGTGGTGTCTGGAGGAGTTCCAGATTCCCTACGAGTTTGTACGGCTAGATCTGCAGGCGGGTGAGCATTTGCAGGCGGACTACACCGCCATTAATCCAGTGGGTAAGGTGCCTGCGATCGTCGATGACGACTTCAAGCTGTGGGAGTCCGGTGCCATTCTGCTGTACATAGCGGATCAGTACGGTCATGCGGATACCGCCAAGCAACGGGCTGAACTTGCCCAATGGGTGTTATATGCCAATGCCACCCTGGGTCCAGAGCTATTGAATGAAGCCACGCGCGATCGGGAAATGCCCCGCCTACTTAAACCGATCGACCAGATTTTGTCGCTTCAGCCCTATCTGCTGGGTGAGCAATTTAGTACCGCTGATGTAGCCATTGGCTCAACGTTGGGCTTTTTTCAAATGCGCTACAAGATGGACTTTACGGCCTATCCTGCGGTGATGGACTACATCAAGCGCATGATGGCTCGACCCGCTTTTCAGAAGACGATGGGTGGTTGAAGCGCTTCAACGAGGTGGTTGCACTCAAGCCATGCCGCCGCTTAGTTCTCACTTTTTTTACTGGCTTTGGGCTCAGCTTCTCCCGGACTGAGCGCACGATCGAGCACAGCACGAGCCTCTTCTGCCTGCTTTCTGGCTTCTTTGAAGCGCAGATTTGCTTGAGCGTAAGTTTTGAGCACCTTAAAGCCGTCCTTCAAGGTCGCAATTTCGTCTTCGCTCACGGGGTCGTCGCTAAAAAGCATATCGAGTTGGGCGTGTACCTGAAGCGCTTCGGTGCGGGAATCTTGCAGCTTCAGTTTAAGGTTCGCCAAATTACTCAGTACCTGCACTGCGTGAGTGACGGCATCTTCTTCTGCGCTAGGGTTCAGGATCGGTTCTTTCACTTCAATAAACTGTTGGGGAGCAAAACCATCAGAAAGTTCAGTCGGCAGTTCACCGGCATCCATCAGCTCAATTAACTGATCCATCGCTTTTTCACGGGCTTTGGCCGAGTCTTTACCAGGAACAGTCAAAATCACTTCTGGGCTTTGAACAAGCGTGTATTGAACCATAAAGCTAAAATAGAACTTTTGTACTATTGGATTCTACAGCATAATAGTCGAGCTTACGCCAGTTGGCACCCGCGATCGCTCAAAGTAGTCAGTAAGGCAGGTCTATCGCGCTCATCCTACACCGGATTACTCGTCTTCAGATAGAGTTTTTGCCACAAACCTACGGTGCGTCCGGCACACGTACGCTCAAAGGTGTGAGCTTCAGCTTATGAGGTTCATCTATGCGTAGAGCCTTTGAGTCAGGGCTTTCACTGGCACGGATGCGGTACTGTATAAAGATTGCGTAATCTTTATCGTTTTCGATCAGTACAGCGCCTTTCCTCACCAAGAATTTACTGAAAATCCCTCCTGGTGGGACCTATGCTAGGTGTATAAGTTTGTTACAGGGTTCGCACTCACTTCAGGATAGACAGCTTTAAACCATCCCTGAAGTCACTCCTTTAAAAATCTTTTTCGGTGTCAATTGTTTGAGTAGCCCAAGTTCGCTTGATCTACAGCTTGCTTCGTGAGCTTTGGTCGCTTGTTTCCGTTCCCTTGTTTTGCGTCTGTTGGGGTGCAGCAGTAATCGCTATCAATTCAGATCACCGGGATTCACGGCGTGATCAATTTTAGTTATGGGAAGCTCAGCTACGCGAGGGGTTACCTCAAGTTGGCTGGGTTTCACTAATTGTGATGCAACGATGCAAATTAAATCATTTAACCTTACGAGGAGTACTGGGCAAGCAATGCAAGGACAAAGCAATCTCGTCAAAGAAGCGTGGGAATTGCTGGAAGATGCGATCGTCTACTACCGGGGGCGGCCTGTAGGAACGGTGGCAGCACGAGATCCCTACGTCGAATCACTCAACTACGACCAGTGCTTTGTGCGGGATTTTGTGTCAGCAGCACTGTTGTTTTTGATCAAAGGCAAGCCTGAAATTGTGCGCAATTTCTTGATTGAAACCCTGGCGCTGCAAAGTAGCGATAAGCAAATGGACTGCTTTAATGCCGGACAGGGGCTAATGCCAGCCAGTTTTAAGGTGGAATCGTGGGACGGTCATCAATACCTGACGGCAGACTTTGGGGAACATGCGATCGGCAGAGTGACGCCCGTCGATTCTTGTCTCTGGTGGTTGCTGCTGCTGCGAGCCTATGTCAAGTCAACAGGCGATATGACGCTGGCACACGAGCCCGAATTTCAGCACGGTATTATTTTAATTTTGAAGCTGTGTCTTGCCGATCGCTTTGATATGTACCCCACGATGCTGGTACCCGATGGCGCATTTATGATCGATCGTCGCATGGGCGTCTATGGGCATCCCCTTGAAATTCAAGCGCTGTTTTATGCCGCACTTCGAGCAGCACAGGAACTCCTCGCGCCAGGTCGTCGTGGGGATGTTTATATCCAGGTCGTCAATCAGCGGTTGAGCATCCTGAACTTTCATATTCGTGAATATTACTGGCTGGATCTGAGCCGACTCAATGCCATCTATCGCTACCGGGGCGAAGAATTTGGCGAAACAGCCGTCAATAAATTCAACATCTATCCTGACTCCATCCCGTATTGGCTGACCGAATGGATGCCCGAAAAAGGGGGCTATCTGGCAGGCAATCTTGGTCCGGCACAGATGGATTTCCGCTTTTTCTCGCTGGGCAACCTGATTGCGATTACCTCCTCACTGGCCAGTGAACACGAAGCACAGTCAATCATGGATTTGATTGAACAACGCTGGCAGGATCTCGTGGGCTATATGCCCATGAAAATTTGCTTCCCAGCAGTGGAAGACCTGGAATGGAAGATTCTTACAGGCTGTGACCCGAAAAATGTCCCCTGGTCATACCACAATGGCGGTAACTGGCCCGTACTGCTGTGGAACCTGGCGGCTGTGGCTCAAAAAACGGGGCGATCAGAGCTAGGCTGGCGAGCCGTAGAAATGGCAGAACGGCGGCTGACTGAGGACGAGTGGCCCGAATACTACGATGGTAGAAATGGCAGACTCGTTGGCAAAGCCTCCCGCAAGTATCAAACCTGGACGATTTCGGGCTATCTCCTTGCCAGGGAGTTCTTGGAAAACCCAGAGCATCTTAAGCTCATTAGCTTCGATGAAGACCTGGAAATGCTGGCACTGATGGGTAAAGTGCGCGAGCTACGTTAAAAACGGAGAGGGGGGGATTCGAACCCCCGTCGGCTTGCACCGAACCTGATTTCGAGTCAGGCGCATTCGACCACTCTGCCACCTCTCCAAAAGGGGCTTAGTTCTTGGTTGTTGGTTTTTAGTCAACAAGCAAAAACTTATAGCTAACGATCTATTCTACAGGGCAGACGGGACGTTTTCCTTCGATTCCAAACTTGTCTTGAAACCATCTTTGGGAGTCCATTGAAGCGCGCCTGCCTGCTCGATCGTATAGACCTGAGTACCCCGCTGACGGAGTTTCGCTTCGGTTTGAGAGTGAATTTGGCTGTTGGCGATCACCACTTGCGGTTGCAGCGCTTCCAAGATATCTGGTTCCAGTCGTTTGCCAGACCACCAGAGAACCTGTGCTTTTGGTAGGCTCTGAGTCTTCAGGAGTGTACCTTGCTGTTCTGGCGTAAGGTTTCCTAACCAGATCCAGGTTTGTGTTGGCAGATGGAGTTCTGCAATGAGCGGCTCTGAGCTATGGAGCTTGAACTGGCTGGAGCCAACGGGAACCAGTTGTCCGTTTTCTAGAAGCGTCGGTTTTACTTTTAGCGTCGTTCCCTGCGTTGCGTCCTCGTTCACGGCGTATAGACGCTTGATGGCTAAGCGTTCGGCAATTTTGCCCCAACCGCTGGGCTTGCGAAGAGATTGATCGGCTGCAATCGCCCACTGGATTTCATTCACGCCCGCTTTTTGCAGAAATGGCAGCACCGCAAAGCCAGCCGTAGATGCATCTCCCGTGTTGATGAGTGCGGTACGTCCTGCCTCTTGAATCACCATAATGGGCTGTCCTGCTGCCAGTAGCGTGACGCGAAACAGCGCAGCCTGTGCCTGCCATGCGGGGATCACCACCAGCCCGATCGCGAGCAGCAAGGCGACCCACCACCGCTTACGCCACCAGGGTTGAAGCCAGGTAAGGCCAAGTAGGCTGTATAGGGCAATCATAATCAAGACTGGAATCGTGCCCACGGCGTAGGCATTTCCCGGCAGGCGACTGAAACCATCAACTACCAGCATGAGTGCCTGCGTAGGGTATTTTAGGAGCCACGCGATCGCGCTTCCGGCAGGCGACCAAATGAGTGCTGCGAGGGCACTTGCCATACCACCGATGCTGAGGATTGAGATGAGTGAGGTTGTGATTAGGTTGACGGGCACACTATAAGGAGACAGCACCCCAAAAGCTTGAAGCTGTAGCGGCAATGTCCACAGGTAAGCGGCGATCGGAACGGCAAACAGTGGAGCGATCGCGCTGGGCATCCAGTCCAGTCTCTTGGTTAAAGGGGGCACCGTGACCATCAGCCCCATCGTTGCCAGAAAACTCAACTGAAAGCCCAGATTCCAGATCCACAGCGGGTTAAAGAGCAGCAGGAGTACCCCCGTGACCAGTAACCCTCCGAGCGGCTTAACTTTCCGCTCCATCACTAATGCCACCAGACCGCCAAAGCCCATAATTGCAGCCCGCAACACAGCAGGTTGGATACCCGTAAGTCCGACGAAGACAAACAGTGAGAGCGTCCCTGCCAGAAACTGAACGCGGGCAGAAAAGCGGCGCGTCAAAGACAATACAACGCCCAGAATGAGGGATGACTGAAACCCGGATGCTGCCAGCGCGTGAGCCAAACCCGCACGAGTAAATTGATCTTTCAGATCAAAGGGCAGGTCAACGCCACGACTGCCTAAAACCATCGAGCTGACCAACGCACCTGCTGGACTACCGAGCCAAAGGATTTGCGATCGCACCACCGCTTGTCTGATCTGCCACCAACCCCAGCGCGATCGAGCATCCACAACTTCTACCGTCTGACCCTTCAGGCCAGCAAAGCAGCCTTCTTGCTGGAGGTACGCTTGAAAGTCGAAGCCACCCGGATTTGTAGCAGGCTGCGGTCGATAAAGACCACCCGTCACCTTGATCAATTGCCCTGGATAAAGCCCTGTGGCTTGCAGCAGAGGCACCGTCACGTAAAGCGTGCCTGTCGGAGCCTTTTCATCAACGTACTGCACTTCACCGCTGACAGAATCAACCTGCCTTACCGTCAACCAAACCTGTGCCTTCTGGCTACGGGTCAACTGCGGGAGGCTGTCCACTTCTCCTGTGACGATCCACTCCTGCTTGGGTGCCTCGACAGGCGGAATCAGGCGACTAACATCCGTAGCCGCTGGTTGGGGCATTCTGAACTGGAAGTAGAGGCTGGCGAACAGTCCCAACAATCCAGCCAGTAGCCACACCCATCGCTTGGGAGCCGATCGCCAAACGCGCTTAATTACCAGAGAAAGCCCTGCGCCCAGCACCAAGATGCCAAAACCACCCCAGGCGATTTTTGTCAGCAGAAGACCTAAAACATATCCGAAGCAAAGGATTACAGCACCCATTGCTGTCATAAAGCACCCCGATCGCGGTAGAAAAACTACGCTAAGAGTGCCCAGGGGGAAAGGGGAGTTTTGAGTTTTGAGTTAGACCAGTTGTTAGTTGTTGGTTGTTGGTTGTTAGTGGCTGAGCGTTCCTGATTCCTTCTAGAAACTAAAAAACAACAGCTCTCCCGACTCTCGACTCCTGACTTTATCCATTTACTCTTCTTCTGCCTCCTGCCTCCTGCCTTCTGCCTTCTGCCTTCTGCCTTCTGCCCTCTTCTTCTGCCCTCTTCTTCTGCCCTCTGCCTTCCTAAAGCGACAGCCCTAACTTCACGCCTAAGGCTGTATGAACAATGAGCAGCCCAAACAGAACAGTGCCCAAGTAGGCATGAACCATGCGCAGGCTAGTTTTGTCGTTCCAGAAGCCTGCCAAAGAGAGGGTGCTGTTGATGGCAAGTAGCCCGATCGCGACGGTGCCTGTCCAGAAATGGGGGCTTTCGAGAATGGGCTTTTGCTGCATGACGAGAGACAGCACGCCACCTGTATAGCCCAAAGCCAGGAACAAAAACATCAAAGGGGCAAGTTTGCGGTGATCGGCTCGATTTTTAAGAGCGACATCCTTGTCGGCGGCTAATCGTCCCTGCCAACCCGCATAGACAACGTAACTCCCCATCACAAAAATGACGATTCCCATCATGGCGGGATGTCCCCAGTGGGTGATGGGTTCAGGAATGCCTAGACTGCGAAACCATGCCGCGATCGGCTCAAGCAGTGCCTCTAAATTGGTCATATTCTCTTGATCCCGTATGTAAAGAGCGTGAACGCAAACAGACTCAAAGGCCGAGTTTAAATTACTTTACATTCTGAGCAAGCAGGATCGGAACGCCTGTCACGAAATCTTTTGCACAAAACTTTTGACTATCGTTAGGTCGTCGGACCCCTTAACACATGCATTTAGACTATTTGGTGAATGACGATCGTACTGGGATTAGCTTCTGAAGGGCGATCGAGCGATCACGCTTTTTTTTGACACCCGTTACGCCAGTACAATGAAGCATTAGCTTTTGCAAGCCTGAACGCTCGTTGCGATCACGTATGGAACCATCGCTAGACATCACTCTGCAAATGATTTTGACTGTCATAGCAGGGATTGGCGCGCAGGTATTGGCAGAATTCCTCCATGTACCCGGCATTGTCTTTTTGCTGCTGTCTGGCATTTTGCTGGGGCCAAGTGTTTTTGGGTGGCTGTCTCCCGATCGTCTGGGGATTGGCTTAGATGTCATTGTGTCGCTGCTAGTAGCGGTGATTTTGTTTGAGGGCGGCTTCAATCTAGAACTGCGCGAGTTGGGTCGCGTGTCGGGTAGCCTGCGCAATCTGGTGACGATCGGCACTCTCATTACCTTGCTGGGGGCTGGCCTTGCGGCGCACTGGCTCAGCGAATTTCCCTGGGCGATCGCGTTTCTTTATGGCTCTCTGGTAGTGGTGACGGGGCCAACGGTGATCAATCCACTGCTGCGGCAGGTGAAAGTCGATCGGCAAGTGGCCGCTCTGCTCGAAGGCGAAGGGGTGTTGATTGATCCAGTGGGTGCCATTTTGGCCGTCGTCGTTTTGAATATTCTGCTGAATGGTGAAGCTGATCCCGTTCGCATTATGAGTGGGTTGATGGTGCGGTTGGGCATTGGTGGCGTCATCGGCATTGCTGGCGGCTGGTTGCTGGGGTTGATTCTCAAACGAGGGCGCTTTTCCGATGACCTGAAAGCCCTGGTGGTGCTGGCAGGCTTGTGGGGGCTGTTTGGCTTGGCGCAGATGGTGCAAAGTGAATCGGGGTTAATGGCAACTGTTGCAGCCGGTATTACGTTAAGAGCTTCGTCAGTGCCAGAAGAACGGCTGTTGAAGCGGTTTAAGGGGCAGCTCACAATCCTGGCGGTGTCTGTTTTGTTTGTGCTGTTGGCAGCCGATTTATCGATCGCGGGTATCATCGCTCTGGGTTGGGGCGGTGTGTTGACTGTACTGAGCCTCATGCTGGTTGTCCGCCCTCTCAACGTCTGGTGCTGCACCTGGAACAGTGGCTTGAACTGGCGGCAAAAGCTATTTGTTTGCTGGATTGGGCCAAGAGGGATTGTGTCAGCGTCGATCGCCTCCCTCTTCGCCATTTCGCTGACCCAGCGCGGCATTAACGGGGGCGACTCCATCAAAGCGCTGGTTTTTCTGACGATTATTCTCACCGTCTGCTTACAGGCGCTCACCGCGCAATGGGTGGCGAATCTACTGCGGGTCACCTCCAACGCAGCCACCGGAGCCGTAATTGTGGGCTGCAATCCCCTGAGCTTGCTCATTGCACGTCTGCTCACAGAGCGCGATGAACCTGTCACGTTCATTGACACCGCACCCGATGCCCGTCAAAAAGCGGAACAGGAGAATCATCGCATTTTCATCAGCAGCGCGCTGGATGCCGAGGTGCTAGAGGAAGCAGGATTGAGCCACGTCGGTACGTTTCTTGCTATGACCAATAATGGTGAGGTGAATCTAGTGATTGCGCGGCAGGCAGCAGAAGAATTCCGGCCACCCCGCGTTTTAGCCATCTTTCCGCGTGATCCGCAAGTCAGTGGCACGAACAAAGCCGCATCTGAAGAACCGAAGATTCAACAGGCGTTTACCTCGCAAATTACGCTTAAAGCCTGGAATGAATTTATTACGGATGGGGCGGTGAAACTGGGCGAAACCGTGTTGCGGGAGGATGCGATCGAGTCCCAACAGACGCACCTACAGGTACTTATCACCGCAGGCACACTGCTCCCTGTGCTGATTGAGCGACAGGGAAATTTAACCGTATTCCCAGCCAATGAGAGCTTTCAAGTGGACGATCGCCTGATCTATCTGCTCCATGATCCCAAACCCAAGCTCTTAAAGCTCCTGTCTGGCTCCAGTCAGACGCGCCTCACCCTCGAAACGCTGCCTGAAGTCGAGAAATTTCCCCTGTTGGCTGATGAGGACGATCGCGAAACGCAGCCCGACGATGAAATCTTAACAGCACCGACACTTGACTCAAACAAAAAGGACATCTTACTGGAGCGAACCGAAGCAGAATAGCGTGAGTCTCTTGTCGTACAGGTCAAAACCAAAATGACCAGACCCACCGAAGTAGATCTGGTCATTTTGAGGTGGGTCGTCAGTCGAACTTGGGATCTACCGCCGAGACGCAGAGGTCACAGAGAGGAATCTTTGCGTTCTCTGCGCCTCTGCGGTGATTCTCGACGTTATTGGTTGCGATGACTTCTGAGATTAATTTGTTGGCGGCATCACAATTCGCTTCGCCAAGCCAAGGCTCTTAAGGGCTTGAATCGACCACCAGGTCATGTCGATTTCCCACCATTTCAGCCCTGCTTTTGCCACATTGGGATAGGCGTGGTGGTTGTTGTGCCAGCCTTCGCCGTAGGTGAGAATCGCTGCCCACCAGAGGTTGCGGGAATTATCGTCGGGGTTGAACGTGCGGTAGCCTCTCATGTGGCTGGCAGAGTTAATCAACCAGGTGCTATGCCAGAGTAAGACGGCTCTGAGAAACACGCCGTAGATCACGAACGACCAACCGCCTGCCAGGTAAAGCGCTACACCCACAGGCACTTGCAGCAGCAAGAAGTAGCGATCGAGAAAGCGGTAGAACGGATCTTTATCAATATCCGGCGCAAACTGGCGGTAGGATTCGCGATCGAAAAAGCGGTCTTGGGGGTAGAACAACCACATCATATGGCTCCACCAAAAGCCTTTTTGAGCCGAATACGGGTCTTTTTCGTTATCTTCGGTATAGAGATGATGCATCCGATGCCCAGCGACCCAAAATGTCGGTCCACCCTGGAGTGCCAACGCACCAATTAGCGTAATCGTCCTTTCGAGCCACTTGGGCACCTGGAAGCTTCGATGCGTTAACAAACGGTGATAGCCCAAACAAATGCCGATGCTGCCAAAGAGCCAATGCAAAACCAGCGTAACGCCCAACGCTTTCCAGGAGAAAAACCAGGGTGCCAGGAGTGCTAATGCGTGGAACGCTCCAAAAAACACAACATTGACCCAGCTCAGCGCGAGCGGTTGCCTGCGTTCGGAGGCAGTTTCAAGAGAATTAGACGTCATGAAAATCCTTGACAAAATGACTAAAACAAACCAGTGTCCAACATTGCAGCACTGGCAGGCTTACTCCCTCTACAACCTGTCTCATCCGATTGGCCAGAAGCCTAGTGAGGCAAGTATGAACACTCCTGTCCAAGCGATCGCGCCTTTAATGAATCCATCAGCGGCTCGTTTGCAAAAGAACCCGTTACAGTAGAAGAGAATGCAAGTGTTACTTACACCTGTAGCCTAACAGCGAATCCCAAAAAATGCAAGTGCTACTTACATTTTGCCCATGTCTGCTCAACGAAACCCAACTCGACAGCGATTAATTCATGCTGCGCTGGAGTTGTTTGCGGTTCAGGGAGTTACCGACACAACGACGCGGCAGATTGCAGAATTAGCAGATGTTAATGAAGTCACCCTCTTTCGCCACTTTGGCAATAAACATGGCTTGCTGCTAGCGGTGATTGAGGATGCTGGTGTGTTTGCCCAACTCGGACAAACGTTGATCCGAAAGGCTAATCAGACCAGCAACATCTACCAGGCGCTCAAAGATTACGCTACGGCCTCCTTAGCGGCAATGGATCAGGTGCCTGCCGTCGTGCGATCGGTCGTAGGTGAAGCAGGACAATACCCCGCTAAAAATCGGGAGGCGATCGGTCGTGGGTTCACGCAAGCCAATCGCTATGTGGCTAAGTATTTTGAAACGGTGATAAAGCGAGGGCAACTCGATACCCACATCCCGGCTGAAAAGCTCGCAAGTTTGCTCAATGGCATGCTGTTAGGCTATGCCGTAATTGAGTTCACCAGCGAATTTCATCAGCTCTGGCAAGACCGGGATGACTTTATCGAAAATCTGATTACGCTCTTTCTTCAGGGCGCCGTGTCACCGTCTTCAGACGCCAGCCCAGAGTCGTTTGAACTACTTTCATTTCGGCCAACGACCACGATCGCTCAAAAGACAGCCGCCACCGAAAAAATTTCTGATCTCCCCGCGACCTTAGTCCATACCATCCTTCTGCGGGCTAAAAAGTTGGGACTGCAAGAGTACGCGATCGCCTACCTTCTCTTTGGCGCGGGATTGAGTTCGCTTGAGCTTTGTCAACTAGAACGATCACATCACATTAGCGATCCACACCAACAGCTTTTGCAAATTACCCAGGGCGCTGTGCGGCAGGTGCCTGTCAATCAGTGGATTATGGGCAAACGCTACGGCTCCTATACGCGGAATCCGCTCACGCAATGGTTACGCAGTCGAAAAGACAGCCAACTCGCGATGTTTTTGAACGCATCTGGACAACCGCTTTCAGAACGTGAATTACTTCAGCTTTGGCAGTCTCTCACCGAAAGTTTGTTGACGCCGGACGGGCAAGCGCCTGCGATCGAGCAAACCCAACAAACCTGGTGTGTGGAATTACTAATGCGCGGCATGACCTTAGCCAATCTGCGCCTGCTCACAGGTTGGGACATCGCAAGGCTTCAACCTTATGTTGATCGGGCAAAAGAAAAAACCGCACTGGAACAGGCTCTCCGGTTGGATCAAAAAGCATAGAAAGACTGTGCCTGATACAGTCAGCAAAACTCTCAAAAGCTGAGAATAGCCCGTGCGGGTACTACTGGGGTGAGCGCTTTACAGCCAGAATGAGACTGAAAAGCCTTTGATAAAGCTGGAGTTTCTCATGCAGATGTCTTTAAAAAAAATCGGAACTGTTAGCGTTGCTTTGTCTTTAGCGGGGCTATCCTTTCTACCGACGGCAAAAGCAGCCCAGGCGGCTTATCTTTATTGGGGTTCAACAGCCGTAAAGACCGATTCAGTCAGAACGTGTTTTGCCTTTGCTTATGACGCTATGCGCAATCTGAATTTTCAAAACATTCGTCGATCGCAAAATGAAGTTGCAGGCTCTAGTGGAGGGACTTACGCCTCTATTACCTGTATTGCCACCAATCCTCGTGCGACTGCAATAGTCATGGTCGTTGGGGAAGATGGCAGTGAAACCGCCCGTGTGAGAGATGACCTCCGTACCAAGATCGCTGGGATCATTCGCTTTGACTAAAAATGGGACTCTAGGTTGAGTATGACGGACAAGCCAACAGAACAACCGCAAACTGCGCCAGAGACAGAAGCGCAGGGCAGGCAAAAAGGATTGAGTAGAGAAGCTTGGGCGGCTGTGAGCGCAATCAGCGTGGCATTAATTAGCGGTGCCGTCGCAATTATCACAACCATTATCCCCAAACCTTCTGCTATTCAACCTTCTCCACTCCCTAGCACCTCTGGCTCCACTGCCCCATCGCCGATCGTGGTCTCCCCGTCTGTGAAGGATCAAGCGGTTACGGCAGATGTGATCGCGAACCGTTGGAGTGGTCAAGCAAAAGCCTCGTCAGGTGAGCTTTACACCATTCAAGTTGAAATTCGTCAGTACTGTAAGATCGGTGAAAAATGCGGCACCATCAGTGTGCTTCAGGTTCCTTGCTATGGGGAAATTTCGCTTAAAGCCGTTCAGAATGATAATTATGAATTTAACGTTAGTAATTTTGACGGGCGCAGTAGTTTGAAGTGTACGCCCGGTGCAGGGGAGCATTTCAGTCCGCTTCCTGATGGCAAGCTTGCGTATAGAGCAGATTGGGGAGTGCAAGGAATATTGGACAAAATTCGCTAGTGCGATCGCTGTAAATCGTACACACCTATATGATCTAAAGCCCCAAGCCGAGCAGCGGAAGTGACCGCTTGCAGTTGCTATTGGGGCTGTTTTTATGAACAGGATTACCGTCAATTTAGAGAATCGCTATCAGCCCGCTTTTGAAGCATGGGTGGGTGAGCATCGGAGTAAGTAGCTTGGATAGAACCTTTGTCAGTCAATAAGAGTCAAAGGTCTGGTGTTTAATTCCATGCTGCTTCTGTCTGCTGGGGCTGAATGTATCTCACAGTTCACTGAAGATTGCTGCTGCTATACCTTTAGGCAGATAGACCACTTAGTTAAAAAGTCCTAATCACCCATGACTTTTTGACTAACGAGATTAGGAGCCCCGCTCGATGCAAGCGCTCGTAGCGATTCCTACGATGTACATATGAACGAATGTTAACTGGAGGCTCTCATGACCCACGAAATTCCCAATGAGAGTTCAACTGGGAATGACCCTCGATCGCGACTCGCATTCTTAGGCAATAGACGCATTGGCTTAGCCTTTATCGGGATACTTTTGCTTGGTACACTTGGCTTTTTTGGGATGCGGGCGGGTGCGAAGTCAGAGAAGCCAGATAAGGCGGCGAAAGGGCAACAGGCTACTCCGGTGACGATCGGAAAAGTCACGCAGAAAACCGTTCCCGTCCAGCTACAGGCGATCGGTAACGTGCAGGCCATGTCTACTGTCTCGGTCACACCTCAAATTGGAGGGTCGATTACAGGCGTTTTCTTTAAAAAAGGGCAGGAAGTGAAAAAGGGACAGCTCCTGTTTACCCTGGACGATCGCACCGCTCAGGCAGCCATCCAGCAAGCGCAAGGAACTTTAGCGCGAGATCTGGCTCAGGTGCAGCAGGCGAGAGCCACCTATAACAAAGATTTGACCGTTGTACGGCAGGCACAGGCAAACCTGGCAAAAGACCAGGCGCAGGCAAAGTATGCTCAGGCGCAGAGCAGTCGCTACAACAGCCTGTATCAGCAAGGTGCCGTCACGCTGGATCAAACTCAGCAATACGCTGCCAATAGTCAGACCTATGCTGCGACGTTGCAAGCCGATCAGCAGGCGATCGCAAACGCACAGGCCGCTTTAGGCGTTGATCAAGCCACGATTAAAAACGCGGAAGGGGTTGTTGCTTCGGATCAGGGCGTACTGCAAAATGCGCAGGTGCAATTGTCCTACACCAAGATTTATGCGCCGATCGATGGGCGAGCGGGAGACATTTTGGTGAACCAGGGCAACGTAGTGCAGGCAGGCAGTAACACGGCACTCGTCAAGATCGAGCAAATTCATCCCATGCAGGTATCGTTCTCGGTGCCTGAAGCGAACCTCCCCCAAATTCAAAAGTATCTGCAAAACGGCAAACTCCCTGTTGCCGTTACCTTCCCGAACACGAACGGTCGGCCGATTAATGGGATTCTGTCCTTCGTCAACAACACCGTCGATAATGCGACGGGCACCATTCAACTCATGGGTCAATTTGACGATAGGGCAGGGCAATTGTGGCCGGGGCAATACGTCAACACAACGCTCACGCTCACCACGCAGCCTAACGCGACTGTCGTGCCATCCCAGGCTGTACAGAATGGTCCCAACGGGCAGTTTGTGTTTGTGGTGAAGCCGGATATGACTGTGGCAAACGTACCTGTGGCCGTTAGCAGCACGATCGAGGGTCTGGCCGTGGTGCAAAAAGGTCTGCAACCGGGTGATCAGGTGGTGTTAGATGGGCAGGCCAACCTGATAGACGGAGGCAAAATACGCACGAAATCTGGCGCGCCAGGTGGAGAGAACGCGGGTGAAAATCCTAACCGATCGCGAAAACAGCGATCGTCCCAGTCAGCCGGAGGCAATTCATGAACCTGTCGGAACTGTTTATCCGTCGCCCTATCATGACGACTCTCGTGATGGCGGGGATTTTAATTTTTGGGTTCATGAGCTACCGGCAGTTGCCCATCAGCGATTTGCCCAGCGTGGACTATCCCACCATCCAGGTGACGGCATCCCGACCCGGAGCCAGCCCCGAAACCATGGCAGCCTCGGTTGCTCGTCCGTTAGAGAAACAATTCTCCAGCATTGCCGGACTGGATTCTCTGAACTCAACCAGCACTCTGGGCAACACGCAAATTACGCTCCAGTTCAACCTCAGCCGTGAAATTGACGATGCTGCTCAGGATGTGGAAGCTGCGATCTCAGCCGCTTCGGGGCAAATTCCCAACGACTTGCCTAACCCACCGTCTTACAGCAAGGTCAACCCGGCGGATCAGCCCATCCTGTATCTCTACCTGACCTCTCCCACCCTGCCGCTGTCGGAGGTAGACAACTATGCCGAAACCTACCTGGCACAGAAGCTTTCAACCATCAACGGCGTAGCGCAGGTGGCAGTGTATGGAGCACAAAAATATGCAGCTCGGATTCAGCTCGATCCTCAGCAGCTAGCGAGCCAGCAGTTGGGGCTGGATCAGGTGCAGACTGCGATTCAGCAGGGAAATGTGAACCTGCCGACAGGGAGCCTTTCGGGTGCCCACAAGAATTTCACCGTGCAGACCAACGGGCAACTAGAAGATGCAGCGGCTTACCGAAAGCTCATTGTTTCCTACAAAAATGGTGCTCCAGTCTACCTCGATCAACTGGGTCGCATTGTGGATAGTGTGGAAAATGACAAGCTGGCAAGCTGGTACAACGACACTCGCGCCATTATTCTGACGATTCAGCGGCAACCGGGCACCAACACCGTGCAGGTCGTCGATACCATCACGAAGCTGCTGCCTGACTTGCGGAACCAGATTCCTGCTTCAGTGCAAATCGGGGTGCTGTACGATGCCTCGCAGTCCATTCGGGAGTCGGTAAATGATGTACGCTTCACGCTGATACTGACGATCGCCCTCGTTGTGTTGGTCATCTTCCTCTTTTTGCGAAATCTCTCTGCAACGGTGATTCCCAGTCTGGCGCTGCCTGTATCGCTGATTGGCACCTTTGCCGTGATGTACATGCTCCACTTCTCGCTGGATAACCTGTCGATGATGGCGTTGACGCTGTCGGTGGGTTTTGTGGTGGATGACGCGATCGTCATGCTAGAAAACATCGTCCGCCATATGGAAATGGGCGAACCACCCCTGGAAGCCGCGCTCAATGGATCGCGTGAAATCAGCTTTACCATCCTGTCAATGACGCTTTCCCTGGTGGCGGTGTTCATTCCCATGCTCTTCATGACGGGGCTACTGGGACGGCTGTTTCATGAATTTGCGGTGACAATCGCCGTTGCCATTCTAGTCTCGGGCTTTGTTTCGTTGACGCTGACTCCCATGTTGAGCAGTCGTTTTCTGCGTCCCCCCAATCATGAAAATCAGAGCCGTCTCTACCGTGCGTCAGAGCAAGTGTTCGATCGCACCCTTGCGCTATACGATTGGAGCCTCAAAAAAGTCTTGAAGTATCACTTCACGACGATGGTGGTGTCGGGTGTGCTGCTGCTGGTGACGATCGGGCTTTTGTTCGTGGTGCCCAAAGGCTTTATTCCCAGTGAAGATACGGGACAGATTACGGGCATTACCCAGGCGGCAGAGGATGCGTCGTTTGATGCGTTAGTACGGCACCAGCAGCAGGTGACAGATCTCATCCGCCAAAACCCCAGTGTGGATGCGGTGAATTCCAATATTGGTGCCAGTTCTAGCGCCAGTGGCAGTGGGTCAGCCGCCGCGAGCAATACGGGCAGTCTCTTTATTCGCTTAAAGCCTCGATCGCAGCGCAAGGCAACCGCTGACGAAGTGATTCAAGAACTTCGAACTCAACTTTCCACCGTTCCAGGTATCCAGGTCTTCTTGCAGAATCCACCAGCGATTCCGATCGGCACCCAGCAAAGCACCGGACTCTATCAACTGGCACTCCAAAGTTCAGATGTACAGCCGTTGCAAACGTATGTGCCTCAGCTTGTGGAAAAGATGAAGGCACTGCCTGAGCTTCAGGATGTCAACAGTGATTTGCAGTTTGCGTCGCAAATTCAACTGAATATCGATCGGGATAAAGCCTCTGCACTGGGTATCACGGCAGAACAAATTGAAAACACCTTACGCAATGCTTATGGAGGTTATCAAGTTTCCACCATTTACGCAGCCAGCAATGAATATCAGGTCATTCTGGAACTGGAACCTCAGTATCAGCAGGATCCCAACGCGTTGATGAAGCTGTATATCAACACCAGCAATGCTGCCACCAGTGCGGGTGCAAACTCTGGCTCGGTTCCCGGTACGTCTTCCGGTGATACGAGTAGCTCCGCGACCAGCAGCGCAGGCTCTATAACACAGTCCAGTACGGCATCCGGTACATCCAGCAATGCATCCAGTGCATCGAATGCATCCAGTGATGTGCAAGCCGTTCCTTTGAGTACCTTCGCTCAACTCTCGCCCGGTGTGGGACCGTTAATGGTCAACCATTTTGGTCGGATGAATGCCGCCACGATTTCCTTTAACCTTGCGCCTGGGGCTTCTCTGGGTGCGGCGAACAAGGCGATCGACAACCTCGTTCAAGACATCATTCCCGGTAGCATCAGCACCAACTTTCAGGGTGCGAGTCAAATTTTCCAAAGCTCCTTACCCAGTTTGGGGTTACTGCTGCTGATTGCCATTCTGGTGATTTACCTGGTGCTGGGCATTCTGTATGAGGATTTTATCCATCCCATCACCATTTTGTCGGGACTGCCATCGGCGGGCTTTGGCGCGCTATTGACTCTGTTGATCTTCCATGTGGAACTGAATGTGTATTCCTTTATTGGCATCATGATGCTGGTGGGGATCGTGAAGAAGAACGGCATCATGATGGTGGATTTTGCCATTGAGGCTCAGCGCAATGAGGTGAAAAAGCCCTCCGAAGCTATCTATCAAGCGTGCTTAATCCGGTTTCGTCCCATCATGATGACGACAATGGCCGCAATTATGGGTACCTTGCCGATCGCCCTTGGGTTTGGTGCAGGCTCCGAATCGCGCCGTCCTCTGGGGATTGCAGTTGTCGGTGGTTTACTGTTCTCCCAAATCCTGACCCTGTATTTAACGCCCGTGTTCTACATCTACATGGAATCGTGGCGCAACAAGCTCAGTCAGGTGAAATTCCGTCGCGCCTTCTCCTTCATGGGCGGACGATCGTGATTCTTCGTTATCCGACGATTGCTCAAACTAGAATCTAAATACGATTCACTATCTTTTCAAAAAGGAGTAGACCGTGCCTCAAGAAACTCTGAGCCAAATCCTAAATCAACTTGAAACGCTTGAGATCGAAGAGCTTCAACGGCTTCATCAAACCATTCAGCAATATCTTGCCGAGCGCCAAAGATCGAACGCACAATCAGCCTTTCATCAAGCGCTGGTAGACTCTGGATTGGTCAAGCAGGTTAAGCATCCTTCCAATGATTCCACCACGCAACGGAGACTTATTCACCTTCAGGGAAAACCAATTTCGGAAACGATTATTGAGGATCGCCGCTAGATGCCAGTTTACTTTATCGACAGTAGCGCCTTGGTCAAGCGCTATATCAACGAAACTGGATCAGCTTGGGTTGTAGGGCTGTTTGATGTCAACTTAAACAACGAAATATTTATTGCAGCCATTACAGGTGTGGAGATGATTGCTGCTATTACACGGCGATCGCGGGGTGGCAGTATCAGCGCCGCAGATGCTGCAGAAACCTGCAAGCAATTGAGAAGTGATTTACAGAAAGACTATCAAGCGATCGAAATAGTGGAACCAATTATTAGCTCTGCAATGACACTTGCTGAAACCTATGGGTTACGAGGCTATGATGCCATTCAGCTTGCTGCTGGGAGTACTGTGAACAATTTTTGTGTGGCTAATGGCTTACCTCCCGCAGTGTTTGTGTCCGCAGATTCTGAATTGAATACAGCAGCGCGCAATGAAGGATTGGTGGTTGAAAACCCGAATAGCTACCCATAAATAATGCAATTGAAACAAGCTTGTTTTTGAATAGAATGACCTCTCATTGAATTTATAGTGAGTCTTTTTAACGACATAATCCCTATCTCATTGTTGGGAGCAACGAACTCATGAACCTTTCAGAAATTTTTATTCGTCGTCCTGTGATGACCACACTGGTCATGGCTGGCATCCTCATTTTTGGACTCATGAGTTACGTGCTGCTACCCATCAGTGCGTTGCCCAATGTGGAATATCCATTTATCAACGTGTCTGCCAGTTTGCCCGGTGCGACTCCTGAAACAATGGCATCATCCGTTGCAGCTCCGTTAGAACGACAGTTCAGCAGCATTGCTGGGCTCAATTCCTTTAATTCCACCAGTTCCACAGGCAGCACCAATATTTCACTGCAATTCGACTTCAGCCGCAGACAGCAAGATGCGGCGAAAGACGTGCAGGCCGCGATTTCAGCCGCTGCGGGACAGTTGCCTGCGGGGATGCCCCACCCACCCACCTATCGGAAGGCGAACCCATCCGTTGCGCCAATTCTCTTTCTGTACATGTATTCCGATACGCTTCCCATCGCTGATGTGGATGAATACGCCGAAATTACGGTAGGTCAACCCATCTCTGCTATTGATGGGGTAGCGCAGGTGCAGGTGTTTGGGCAACAGCAGTTTGCGGTGCGGGTACAGCTTGACCCTCGATCGCTTGCCGCACGGGGCATTTCCATGAATCAGGTGAAAAGCGCCATCCAGCAGGGCAACGTCACCCTCCCAACAGGCACGCTCGATGGACCCGATAAGAGCTATATCATTCAGGCAAATGGACAACTCAACGATGCAGCAGGCTTTCGGAAGTTAGTGGTGTCTTATAAAAACGGTGCTGCTGTGCGACTGGGAGATTTAGGTGATGTCATCGATACGGTGCAAAACACCAAGGTCTTGAACCGCTACAGTGACGGCAAAGTGAAGGATCGTCATTCCATCGTGCTGGCGGTGCAGCCACAGCCTGGTGCGAATACGGTCAATATTGTGGATGCTATTCAAGATCTGCTTCCCACGCTGCGGGAACAGGTGCCCAAGTCGATCGAGATGGGGATTTTGTACGATCGCTCCCAAACCATCCGCGCCTCGGTACATGATGTGAAATTCACGCTGTTGCTATCGATCTGCCTGGTTGTACTGGTGATTTTCCTGTTCTTGCGAAATCTTACAGCAACGGTGATTCCCAGTTTGGCGCTGCCGATCGCCATCATTGGTACCTTCGCCGCGATGTACCTATTGGGCTTCTCGCTGGATAACCTCTCGCTGATGGCACTGACCCTTTCGGTTGGTTTTGTGGTGGATGATGCGATCGTCGTGTTGGAAAACATCATGCGCCATCGAGAAATGGGTGAATCTGCGATGGAAGCGGCGTTAAATGGTTCGCGAGAAATTAGCTTTACCATTCTGTCGATGACGCTTTCTCTGGTGGCGGTGTTTATTCCCATCATGTTCATGAGTGGGTTGATTGGTCGGCTGTTTCATGAATTTGCGGTGACGATCGCGATTGCCATTTTGGTATCGGGCTTTGTGTCGCTGAGTCTGACGCCGATGCTGTGCAGCCGTTTTATCCATTCCTCTCATGAGCAATCCCAAAAGGGCTTTTACCGCGCTACCGAACGGGCCTTCGATAGTTTGCTCAAGGGCTATGAATGGAGTCTCAAACCCATTTTGCGCCACCGTTTGCTGACGCTGATTGGCTCCGGCGTGCTGCTGGTGTTAACCGTTTACCTGTTCACGATCGTGCCCAAAGGCTTCGTTCCCAATGAAGACACGGGACAACTGATGGCAAACACCAAGGCCGCGCAGGACATTTCGTTTGATGACATGTTGCGGCACCAACAAAAAGTGGTGGATATCATCCGCAAAGATCCCAACATTGACGCGGTGAATTCGACGGTGGGTGCCAGTGGACCCAATGCCTCCGTGAATGCGGGGCGCATTACCATTCGTTTGAAACCACGTGATCAGCGTAAGCTGAGTGCAGACGAGATCATTCAGGAACTCACGCCAAAACTGAGACGCATTACTGGCATTCAAACCTTTTTACGATCGCCGCCAGCGATTCCGATCGGGGGACAACAAACCAACTCCACCTATCAATTCTCCCTGCAAAGCTTAAATCTACAGGATTTACGCCAATATGTTCCTCAATTGGTTGAGAAGGTGAGAACGCTGCCAGGATTACGCGGTGTAGATAGCGATTTGCAGCTCAGCACACCGCAAGTGGAAGTCAAGATTGACCATGAAAAAGCTGCCACGCTGGGGATTACCGCGCAACAGGTGCAGCAAACTTTGGGTGCGGCCTATGGTTCCAGTCAGGTGTCCACCATCTTTACGCCTAATGATCAGTTCTACGTCATTCTGGAAGTCAAGCCAGAGTATCAACGTGATCCCAATGCGCTGTCGATGTTGTACGTACCATCGAGGACCGGACAGCAGGTGCCTCTAAGCGCGATCGCCAACATTACGCAAAATGTGGGGCCGCTGACCGTGACCCATGTCGCGCAACTGCCCTCTGCGACGATTTCTTTCGACACCTTACCGGGAACGTCGCTTAATCAGGCAACCGATGCCATCAAGCAAGCGGCGAGCGAGATCCTACCACCCACAATTACCGCCAGCTTCCAGGGATCGGCACAAACGTTCCAGCAATCGTTCAACGATTTGGGTTGGCTGCTGCTGGTGTCGATCGTCGTCATCTACCTCATCCTCGGCATTTTGTATGAGGACTTCATTCATCCCATCACCATTCTGTCGGGTCTGCCGTCCGCAGGTTTTGGAGCCTTGCTCACGCTACTGATCTTCCAGGTGGATCTCAACCTCTACTCCTTCATCGGCATTATCCTGCTAGTCGGCATCGTGAAGAAAAACGGCATCATGTTGGTGGATTTTGCCATCGAAGCCCAGCGTAAGGACGGCAAAAACCCCTTTGATGCCATCTACGCTGCCTGCATTGTCCGCTTTCGTCCCATTATGATGACCACGATGGCTGCACTGATTGGCACGTTACCGATCGCCTTTAGCTCTGGTGTGGGAGCCGAATCGCGTCGTCCGTTAGGCATTGCGATCGTCGGTGGCCTCGTGTTCTCGCAGATTCTTACGCTGTATCTCACGCCTGTGTTCTACATCTACATGGAGGCGTTGCGGCAAAAGTTGAGCCAACCTAAGCGGTCTCGTCTCTCTCTCCGTCCTCATGCCAAGCATTCCGGCTAACTTGCACGGTCATTTTCTTTGATAAAGAACTTACCCCGATCGGAGGACGCGGTTCTACACGCATCTCTCTATAGTGTGAACGCCCAAGGATCTTAAGCACTAGGACGAAACAGAATATCGAGTTGAATTGAAAGAGCGACCTATTCTGTAGGGGCAAGTCACGGCCTTGTCTTCACTAGAGGTTGATCGGTTGCCGTCATTCTTTCATTCGGTATCACTCGATCGGTAGCCCTTTCGCTTTACCACCTTATTCACACGAGAGGAAATCTATGAGCCAGCAAGACAATTTCGCTACATTGCAGCGCTTTGGGGAAGCAGTCAATAGCGGCAACCTCGCGACTTTGCGAGATCTGATCGCGCCTACTGCCTTGGATCACGATCCAGCACCCGATCAGGGGTTAGGGCCAGAAGGCTTCATCAAATTTTTCACAGGCTTCCGTGCGGCGTTTCCAGATTTGGCTGTAGCGGTCGATCACGTCGTAGCCGATGATGACAATATTGCGATGGCTTACACCATCACGGGCACACACCAGGGCGATTTTCTGGGTGTACCAGCCACAGGTCGAAAAATCAGCGCACGGGGAATGCAGATTGCACGCTTCGAGAACGGTCAGATGGTAGAACGATGGGGCAGTTCTGACCAGCTCGGCATTCTCCAGCAACTTGGCGTAGACCCAACCGCTCAATAATCTGTAAGCAGATCCCAGACCTCGGGTTTACACCCAGCTATCAACGCTTAACCCCTGTATACCGATTCTCTAAATTCCGATTACAAATCCTCGTAGGGGCTTACGGCCGTAAGCCCCTACAGACAGTGCTGTGTAGTGATATCTTTTGGAACTGGTATTAGACGCTGGGGATCTCGCAAAACTCTAAATTTGGCGCTTTAAGCCTGTGGTAAGACGCAATTGCGATCGCCTCTCTTTAGCCTAAAGAGGAAATCATGCGAGTAAAAACTGATGACTACTCAAGCGCCTCAACAAACAGAATCCTTTCAAAAACTACAGTCAATGGTCAAAGGCATTGATATTGCCATGCTGACCACGTTTGATGAAAATGGCGGTTTACACAGTCGCCCCATGTCATGCAATGGTGAGATTGATGATGACGGCACTATCTGGTTTTTTACGTCTAGCCAGTCGCCCAAAGTGGATGAGATCGATCGCCGCCAGCAGGTAAACGTGAGTTTTGCCGATCCTCACAAGCAGGAGTATGTCTCACTGTCTGGCACAGCCCAACTTGTTCAAGATCGGCAAGAAATTGAGCAGCGATGGCAACCACAACTTCAAGCGTGGTTCCCGAAAGGTCTAGAGGAACCCAATATTGCTTTGCTGAAAGTCACGATCGAAAATGCTGAGTACTGGGATGCGCCATCTGGCTTTGTCGCACACACCCTTGGCTTACTGAAAGCGGTCACAACGGGTCAACCAGCGAACGGTGGCGAAAACAAGAAAATGTCTCTTTAGTCACACCGTTCTAAATAAGCAATGTCCGCCTCTCGCACTCGAAGGACACGAAACTTATTTAATTTCCTAAAACCCGACGTGAAAATGCGGGTTTTTTTATTGTGTTTGACGGCGTTTGTTTGTATGATTGCTTATTGTCACACAACCTACGTAATTCCGATTGATGAGTCGTACATTAAGGAGACAGAGAATGACCTTCCGGCAACAGAAACCCAATGGTTTGGGTACGTTGATTCACCAATTTGCAGACCGCTTCAGATTCAGTTCGTTTAGGAAGTTTGTCTCTCTCATGGTTGTAGGCGTGGTGCTGAGTGCCGCGATCGCCGCTTGCTCTTCAGGCAATAACGCTTCAACGCCTGGTGCTTCTGGCAGCGCAAGCCCTGTAGCAGACCAAAAGAAGGATATTGAACTGACCTTAGTTGGCTACGCTGTACCCAAAGCGGCTCACGACGCGATCATCCCAAAATTTGTTGAGAAGTGGAAAGCAGAGCATGGTGGGCAAAATGTCACCTTTAATCAAAGCTACGGTGGGTCAGGCACCCAAACTCGTGCCATTATTGACGGTCTGGAAGCAGACATCACGCACCTGGCACTAGCCGCTGACACAAACAAGCTGGTGAAAGCAGGCTTAGTTAGTGCTGATTGGGACAAGAAAGGGCCAAACAACGGCATTGTGGCAAAGTCAGTCGTGGCGATCGTGACCCGCGAAGGCAATCCCAAAAACATCAAAACCTTTAGCGACTTGACCAGAGACGATGTGAAGTGGGTGACTGCAAACCCTAAAACCTCTGGCGGCGCTCGCTGGAACTTCCTCGCCTTGTGGGATTATGGGTTGAAAACCACGAAAGACGAAGCGAAAACCAAAGACTTCGTGACTAAAGCGTTTAAGAATGTAGCGGTACTGGCAAAAGATGCACGCGAATCGACGGATTCCTTTGCCAAGCAAGGCCAGGGGGATGCGTTACTGAACTACGAAAACGAGATTATCCTTGCCAAGAGTAAGGGTGAAAAAGTAGCATACGTCGTGCCTGAAACAAATGTGTCGATCGACACGCCCGTCGCACTGGTAGACAAAAACGTCGATAAACACGGTACGCGTGAAGTCGCTGAAGCGTTCGTGAATTTCCTGTTTACTCCAGAAGCCCAAGCAGAATTTGTAAAGGTTGGTTTCAGACCGTTGGATGCCGACACGGCCAAAACGAAGGAAAATGCCGACAAATTTCCACCTGTGAAAACCCTCGGCACCATCAAAGACTACGGCGGCTGGAGCGACTTCCAGAAGAAGTTCTTTGAAGATGGCGCAATCTTCGACCAGATTGAAGACGCCGTTGGGAAGAAGTAGCGCGTAGGGCAGAAGGCAGAAGGCAGAAGGCAAGCATGATTTGTCCTCTGCCTTTTTGCAGTGAGGCCTTACAGATGGTGAGCCTTTAGCAAGCGCTCAACCAGGCAATGCTTTAAGCAAGGATGTCATTGCTTGAACGCCAATAAGCAACACGACAATACCCGCTGCGAGAATGCTCAGCGGTCGTAGCGTTGCTTGAAGCTGTTTTAGTTGACGCTCCAGATCGCTTTCATAATACGTCGCCAGTTTGCTCAACATTTCGTCCAGATTGCCCGTCTCTTCGCCTGTTCGTAGCATTTGCAGTGCCAGCGGCGGCAGCTTTCCCGCCAAACTTTGACTCAAGCTTCCCCCTGCTTGAATCTGACGGGACGCGATCGCCAAACTTTGCCGCAACGCCCCGTCAGGAATGCGTAGACGAATCAGCTCCAGCGCTTGCAGAATGGGAACACCACAGCGCAACGGTAGTTCTAGTTCGGTAAAGGTAAGGATCGCTCGTGCCTGCGCAATGCCTTTGAGAAACGGCACGTTTGCCATGAGTTGCTGACCTGTCTCAACTCCAACGAGTGCGAATAATCGTTCCTTAAGCAGCAACCCAACCGCCACGATCGCCACCAGAATGAAAAACGCGGGTTGCATGACAAAGGCTGTGCTTCGAGCAATCAGGGCAATGAGCAGCACCAACCCAGCGAAAGTAATCATAATGCCAGACACCGCCACTGAATTGTAGAGCGTTTGCCGTCTATGACGAGTTTCCGCCGCGATCGCCAATCGCTCAAAGGTGTCTGCCAGTGAACCACTATATTCTGCTGAACGAATGAGGGCTATCGTCCAGCGGTCAAAGTAGGGCGATCTACCCTCCAGCGCAGTCGCGAGATCTTGACCCATCTCAACTTGCAGACTGGCTTCTTTCAGGACACGCTGTAGGCTGGCACTGCAATCCTTTCCCGCCATGCCCAAACTTTGCTGCACTGGAATGCCAGCATTCAGCAAAGCCGCAAACTGATGAAAAAACCGAGCAGTTTCTAGCATTCAAGCCAGGGGCATACAAGAGAGGTTATTTGCTAATGCTGTTCACCCATCAGGAACGGTGCAAGGTGCTGACTTCGTAGTTTGGTATGGGTTTTCCAGAGACGATCGCGTAAAGCACATCTGGATCAAGATCCGCACCATTACTCCACACAAGGGTGCCCAATTCGGGATGAATCTGCACTTGTGCGAAGTATGCTGGGTCTTGCAGCGGCGCAAAAATACCAGAAAAATCAATCATTTGCTCCAAATCAACAACGCCTTCGACTCCGTCCTCATAACGGAGATGGAGGCAATACGGTTCGATTGGCTGTGCTTCAACAATGTCTCTGAGCATGACCTATTCCAAGGGTTGGATAGATTGTAACGACAATAACTGCCGTGCCAATTCCCAATTTTGCAACAATTCCGCCTGATGCTGCATTGCCCACTCAGTTACCAACCCAGCACTCTCGGCGAAAGTGACCCTTCCAAAAGGGTGAGCGTTTGAATACTTATGATGGCTTTTTGGTGACCATAACGCACATGAAAATGCGGCGGCGGATGGTCGTTGTAATACATCGCAATGATGATGCCAAAGAAGCGGCTGATTTCAGGCATGAACGCAATGAAGTTGAAGCGCCATTAAAAAGGCTGAGCACGATCGTCTCAGCCTTCTCATTACAGATTGCCCAATAGCAGCTTAATATTCCGGTACTGACGGATCAACTTCCCGGCTCCATGCGGTAATGCCACCTTTGACGTTGATGCCATCAATGCCCGCCTGCTCTTTGAGGATGCCGATCGCTTTGGCCGATCGACCGCCCATTTTGCAATGCACGACGAGCTTATGCCCATTCAACAGCTCCTGCACCTGACTCACACCAGAGCCATTCTCAATATCGGGCAGTGGTACTAACACAGCACCAGGGATCTTTGCAATCTCATATTCATGAGGATTACGCACATCCAGCAGCACGTAGTTTTCAGCATCGCTGTCGATCAATGCCTTGAGTTCCTGTACGGTCATTTCTTGCATACCAGCTTGCTCCTTTGCTTCAGCGGCTTTTGCCTGAGGAATGCCACAAAATTCTTCGTAGTCAACCAGTTTCTCAATGACAGGACGTACTGGATTGGGACGCAGCTTGAGTTCCCGGAAGGTCATGTTCAAGGCATCGTACAGCAACAAGCGACCGCTTAGCGTAGTGCCCTTGCCCAGAATAATTTTAACCGTTTCCGTTGCCTGAATTACCCCAATGATCCCCGGCAGAATGCCTAATACACCGCCCTCTGCACAGGAAGGTACCAATCCGGGTGGTGGTGGTTCGGGATACAAGTCGCGGTAGTTGGGGCCACCTTCATAGTTGAAGACGGTGGCTTGACCTTCAAACCGGAAGATGGAGCCGTAAACATTGGGCTTGCTGAGCAGCACGCAGGCATCGTTGACAAGGTAGCGGGTCGGGAAGTTATCTGTACCGTCAACAATAACGTCGTAGTCTTTGAACAGATCCAGGGCGTTCTCCGAAGAGAGGCGCGTTTCGTAAAGGTCTACCTGACAGTACGGGTTGATTTCGTGGATGCGGTCTTTGGCAGACTCGATTTTGGGCTTGCCCACCCAGGACGTACCATGAATCACCTGCCGTTGCAGATTGGAGAAATCGACGGTATCAAAGTCCACAATGCCGATGCGTCCAACCCCAGCGGCAGCAAGGTATAGCAGCAAGGGCGAACCAAGGCCACCTGTACCAATGCACAGCACGCTAGCCGCTTTGAGACGCTTCTGCCCCTCTAGTCCCACTTCGGGCAAAATGAGGTGGCGTGAGTAGCGTTCGTACTCTTCTTTGGTCAACTGAATGTCATTCAGATCGGGATTTAACATGATGGAGAAAGGCTAAAGGAAGAAAGCTAAAGGATAAGAGTGTGAGGGTGTCGCTGCTGAACGGCTTCACATTCGAGCCATTTCAGCAAGTTGGATGACTTCGGGTTCAAATTGACGGTGCTCGTTGAGCATCCAACTGCGGTAATCAGCAGTATTTCCCTGCTCAACGGAGACAATCAGGTAGGAGTATTGTGACCAGGCGATCGCGCGATCGCACTCCGACGGCACTGCCGGATGGTCGGGATGGGAGTGATAAATGCCAATAATGTCCAGGTTGCGCTGACGTGCTGCGCGCATAGCTGTCAACATTTCTTCTGGCGCAATCCAGTAACGACGGGTCTTCGTCAAGCCTTCCTGATCGTTCACAACAGTTGCCGCTTCTTGATCCCACGCATTGGAAACGCTGTAGACATCATGCACAACCTTTGCGTCTACGGCGATCGTGCCCAGCAGTAACCCACAGCACTCTTCAGGATAGGTGCGATTAGCGTGGGCTTGGATGGCCTGCAAGTGGTCAGCGTGAAGCGTCAGAGACACAGAAGGATTAAATTCTTTGAGACAGACTTCTTATTCTAAGCCAGGATCATGCTGGTTATGTTGAGTTAGTTAAAATGCTTAAGCTTATGCAAAGGTCGGAGCCTGCGTGCAGAAATCAGTGCCTTGCTCGAACTGTGGCCGACTCGATTGAGAACCGCTGTAAGCGTGCGCACTAGATCTACGCTCGTCTCTGTTGCGCTTTAGGGATGTAGACTGCTTTTTGCCTCTTGCCAATCCTTCAGCAAGTGAAGAGAGAGCAACATTTCTGCCAGGACGCGCTGAAAGGCGTAGTACCAGCCCGCTCGACCGTCCAAAATGCCGCGATGGAGAATGAGACAATAGAACAGAATAATAAAGGGTGCAATGATTTTCTGTCGCCGTAGTCGATCGCCCAGGCTCAACGTTTCATCAGGAGTTGCCAGAAGTTTTTGAGCTTCCAGAATCGCGTAGCGGTCTTGTGCCCACAACCAACGGTGTAAGGGTTTGCGATCGTCGTGGTAAATGTAAGCCGCTAATTCACCCGTAATGCCATCAACCTTTAATTGCTGGGTGTGACCATCATCAAAATAGGTGGCACGATCGCGTTGAAACAGAACGGCACGAGGCGGTAACAGGGTTGCTCGTAAGGGTTTCCCAAAAACGCAATATTTGAATGGTGCATAATAGGCGTCAATAGCTGAGTCAGATGGTACCTTAGCAATCTCAGCCACCAACTCATCAGACACTTGATAATCCGCATCTAAAGACAAAACCCATTCCGTCTGAACCTGTTGCAGCCCGTAGTTCCATTGGTTTGCATGGGTATCAAACGATCGCTGAAAAACGTCTACCTGAGGGTATCGCTGCAAAATAGCCAGCGTCTCATCGGTACTGCCGCTGTCCACCACCACAATACGTTTTGCCCAGGTGAGTTTCTGCAATGTGCGATCGATGTTGGAAGCTTCGTTGTAGGTGAGGATGACGGGCGTAATGGTGGTGAGCATGGGAGTAAAGGGGAAGAAAATTATGAGTGTTGAGTTATGAGTGTTGAGTTGGAAGAGCAGGTAAGAGAAAGAGAACAATGTTTTTAATGAGTCTGTCTGCTAAAGACCAACATTTGTGGTTGCAACGTGGATTGATATTGCTGGATGAGGCTGGTTGCAATGTGATTCCAGGTGTACTGTTGACGGACGATCGTCTGGGCGCGGTTGCCGACCTCTTGCAGGAGCGCAGGCTGTTTGAACAAAAGCTCCAATGTAGCGACGATGGCTTCTTGTTCTAAGGGTGTGACCCAGCCAAGGTGAGATCGCTCTACCAACGACGCCAGAGCTACTCCGGGCGTAATTAACACAGGTAAACCATTTGCCATCGCTTCTAAAACAGCAATCCCAAAGTTCTCTGAATGTGAGGTCAGGGCAAACAGATCTGAGCCCTGGAGGAGGAGCGCTTTTTGCTCGCCCGTGACAAAGCCCATCCGCCGAGTGCATGCCGTTAGACCTGCTGACTCAAGCAACTGCTGGATTTCAATTTCATAGTCGGGTGTGGCATTTCCAGCCAGAACAAACGTAAAGTGGTGTTCTTGTAGCTGACTCAAGGCTGGAATCAGGTAATCCAAGCCTTTTTTGGGATGGAGACGGGATAGGAACAAGATGATGGGTTCATCTGCTGGAAGATCTAAGGTTTCTCGCAGGCGCACCTTTGCATCGGGCAGTAGCGATGGCATCACCAAGCCATGTGGCAAGACAAACCCTGGAGCGTTCAATCCCAATGCGACTGCTTCCTGTTGTTCTTGTTCTGATGTGAAGTGGATGGCTTGAGCATGGTTCAGATTGGCGCGTTCAATCAAATTCAAATAGAGCTGCTTTTTACGGTTTCCTTGCTGTAGCGACCAGTGACAGAGTTGCCCCAGCGGACGAACCACGTAGGGAACGTTTTGCAAACGCGCGATCGTCATTGCAATGGTGGATGAACACGAAAAAATGGCATGAACATGTACCAGATCGTATTCTGCAATGTGCTGCCAGAGCCAAGTTGCCAACGCTCCCGAAAAGGCAAATTCTCGAATCGCGGGGATTGGTGGCGAAAAGCGCGGAAAGAAGCGTACGGGAACAGGCGCATCACTGGGATACGCTAGCCACTCATTAAGGGGGACATCCAGCAGCCCATCGCCATCATCATTGGTGGTCACGATCGCCGCTTCAATACCTTGTTCACACAAAGCCTGAACCATTTGTAAAACCGCCTTGCTGGGGCCGCCACGCAAGGGTGATACAGAAGGAATAACATGCAGAACTTTCATAAGGTCACCGCGATGGCTAGGTGGTTTGAATAGAACCTGTTGCTGGAACGATTGTTGCTTGCTTGCAATGAGTCTGGAGCAGTTGCTTTAATGTTTGCTTGAATGGTTCATTACCAAAGGTTTCCAGCACAGCTTCTCGCAATGCTTCTGGTTGATACATGAGTGGGTTCGGATAACAGCCCTGTAAAATTTGCACCAAAGTATAGGCGATCGCAGCCGTATCATCTGGATTGACCAGTGCCCCCAAGCGTCCCTGTGCCAACGCATCCACCGATCCATCGCAGCAACTCCCCAGAACGGGTCTACCACATGCCATTGCTTCTAAAAACACAATGCCAAACCCTTCCAATTTGCTCGGCATCGCAAACACATCACAAAGGTTGTAGTAAGCAGTCAGTTCTTCATCAGGCACAAAGCCAGTCAGCGTGACACAGTGCTGTAGCTGCTGGTCGGCAATAAGCTGTTCTAACCGAGGACGATCGTTTCCCTTACCCACAATCAAGTAATGAACATTGGGAATGGTTTGGCGAATCTGTGGTAGTGCTGCCAGGACGCGATCGTAGGGATGATAAGCCTCGCCTGCCGCCAAGCGGTTGACCGTCAAGATAATGGGTTGATCTGGCGTTAGATGGTACCGTTCTAATAAATGAGTGGGCTTTGCCGCCACTTGAAACCGCTGGGCATCAAAAGTATTCGGCAACAGTGATACACGATCGGGATCAAGCTGTTGCTCGTCCAGCAGACGATCGCGGGTATAGCTACTGACCGCTAGAATACGATCGGCATGGGCGATCGCTCGACGTAATGCCGGACGCTGGACATCCCAGGCTTCAAACCCATGTGCCACCGCCCAGTAGGGAATGCCTGCCAATCGCTTTAACCAGTAAGCCGCTACCGTAAAGTTCAGATGCGTGCTAACAACCAGATCGGGACGCTGCAAAATGCCTGCTGCCACAATGTTTGCGGCAAAAGCGGGTGCTCGTAAACGGGATGGCATCTGACCAGTGAAATGGAACCGTGCATCCTCCATCTCTGATTGTTGACGGCGACGATCGTGCATGAGAAAGACATCAGTTTGCAACTCTGGATCAAGATCGTTGAGTGCCTGAAGCAAAAAGCCTGAATAGGTTTGAATGCCGCCTTTGAAATCGAAGAGTCCGGGCGTCCAGAGATGAAGGGAGGGAGGCGTTGGCATGGGGAAGGGGGATGAGGAGCAGGGGAGGCAGGGGGAGCAGGGGAAGCAGGGGGAGGAGGGAGAGCAGAGGGAGCAGAAGGAGCCAGGGAAACACGGAATAAGGGGATTAGCGGGATCTAGCTGGGGTGGGAAGGAGGGGACTCCAGAGGGGTAGACTGCTCATGACTAAGAGGATGGATGAAATGAGAAGTGCGATCGTGCTGTAGGGAATGGCAGCATTAATTGCAGCCCAGACGCCAAACCATCCTGTAAGGCACCAAACAAATGTGACGGCTCCTTTGACAGAAAAGTTAGCCTTTAGAAGTTTGTGGTGAAGATGCCGTTGATCGGCGAAGAAAGGTGATTTTCGTTCCCACAAGCGGCTTGCAATGACGCGCACCATATCAGCGATGGGAACAGCAAGAATCCAGAAGGGGAGGGATGTTTCGGTAAAGGTAGAGCTGTGCATCATGCCAACAGCACCGATCGCTGCCAGGGTGAAGCCGATGAAATAGGACCCACCGTCGCCCATAAAGATGCGAGCTGGATTGACGTTGTAGCGCAAAAAACCAATTAAAGAGCCAGCTAGGGAAAGTGCAATCAATGCCAGTGGGGGATTATCCCAGCAAAGGATGCCGAAGGCGATCGCGGCGATCGCGCTCACTCCACCAGCTAACCCATCTAAGCCATCAATCCAGTTGATCGCATTTGCCACACCAGCTAACCAGAAAAAGGTGATGGGTAGGCTCAATACTCCAGTCGGGAAAGCGCCTACGAAGGGAATGGGTAATGCTTCAACGCGTACACCCAGTGACCAACAAAGACAGGCAACCACTCCCTGCAAAAATAGACGGATAAAGGGGGAGAGATTTAAGACATCATCGAGCAAACCAATGAGAAAAAAGCCTGCACCACCTAACAGGATGCCGATAATTTGCCACTGGGCTGGAGTTGATAGCACATGGAAACTATTGGAAAAGAATGCAACCAGCAGAGTTAGCATTGTTCCAGCAAAGATGGCAATGCCGCCAACCCGTACAATAGGCTGCTGATGTACTTTGCGCTTTCCTGGCTGATCCACATAGCCCCACTGCAAACCCATCTTTTGCACCAGAGGCGTTAACCCAAGGGTCGCAGCCGCTGCAACAACTGAAGCGATCGGTAAGAACATGAAGAACCTCGACTTAACGATTCATGAGATTCTTCCACTGTGGAATTTGGATGTTTGCGATCGCGTTTGTGTATGCGTTTAGTCAGGTATACGTTTTCCATACACTAAACGCATGCCATCAAGCTCTCACTGCTCGCATTAATCCGCGTGTCGTTTGAGCATAGCTGTAATTTTGAATGATGCGATGGCTTTCTTGACCCCATGCTGCCAGACGATCGCGATCGCTAAAGGCATCCTGCAACGATTCCATCAAAGTCGAGACGTTGCCAGCAGGGAAAATCAACCCATTTTGATGAGACTGAACCAGATCTCCTGCACAACCAACGTGGTCACTGACCAATACAGGTTTTGCTAGACACATCGCCTCATTGACTGCCAGTCCCCAGGTTTCGCCTGAGCCATAGCTGGGCAAAACAACCAGGTCTGCGATCGCATAGGTACGGGGCATCTGGCTCTGATTCTGGAAGGGTGCAAAGTAGATATGGGAATGGTTGGCAGCTTGCGCTTTCAACTCAGCTTCTAATTCACCGTTCCCCACAAACAGCAGCGAAACATCAGGCAGCTTAGCGCTGAGAAAGGCTTGTAGTAAATCGAACGGACGTTTTTTGGGAATAAGCTTACCTGCGAACAAGACCACAGCATGATTGTCTGGAATGGTCAATTCCTGCTTCCAGACTGCTGCTTGCCTTTGTGCCTTTTCTGCCTGAGCCAAAAAGCGATCGTTATCAATGGCGTGGGGTGAAAAAAAGAGGTGTTCTGGTGGCACACCCTGCGATCGAAAATAGTGATAATTTGCCTTGCCCACATAGAGACAGGCTGAAAAGCGCCGAAAGACCTGGGAGATCCACTGTTGCTTGAGCCAGGGTTTCAAGCCCCGTTCAGTCACCAAACGATGGGAGTCTCCACGAAATAAAATTGGAGTGTCTTGCCACTGCCACAGAAAACGATACAGACTCGCATAATTGTAATTCATCATCAACACGCGATCGGGCTGGTATTGCTTTACCTGCTCAATGAGGGAGGGGTTTTGTAAGCCCCAAAAGTGTTTAGTACCAGGGCGATCGCTAACATTTGGTACAAACTCATGCTCATAGCCTTTTAACAGTGGAATGTCCCACTCAATCACCTGCTGAAAGCCTGGATCGATCTGCTGACGGACACCAAAATCCCACAGATAAAAGACGCGAAACTCCAAAGCTGCGTGGCTCGCCAGATACCGAAACCAGGGAGCGTAATACTGAATCGGATGGGACGTAATGATGGCTAGTCTTTTCATTGCCGGGATGGAAGTAATTTTTTAAGTAGTGGATTTTGCCATTTCATGAAGACAAACCGGATGCCCAGAATGGGAACGGAGGATTGAAACAGCGTGGCCGCATAAACTCCGGCTGTCCATTCTGTAGATGCCAAAGCAAGACTGAGCACCAGCACGCAAAACATGGTACGGGCTGAAAAAGCAGGCGTTCCGATCGCCAGACGAGTCACAAAGCCATAAAAAGCTCCCAAAAGCGCACCAATGCCTGCACAGCCAATGAAACCAAAGTTAGCGTATGCTTCTGGTAAAAGCCCCCAGGCGATTGTGGTCTTCAACGTGTCGTGATAGGTCTGACGGTGGATGTGGATGTTGAGCATGTGCGTGCCTTCATGACTGCGAATCTTGGCAGGATTCAAGGCGCGGGGTATAAAAAGCAGAGGGATAATGGCGTATGTCGCACCGCCCACATAGGGGTAATGAGCGGGAATTTTTTCCTGCGCCATCATCAACATATGCACGACGCTAGAGCGATCGATAAATGATTCTTTCTTCTCTTTCTTTTCATAACGGTTTGGTTTTGGATTAATGTTCTCCATCGCGTAACCATTCCATTCTTGAAACCAGGCCGGATACTCCCAAGGTTGTACATAATGGGTGCCCTTCGTTGACCAATATTTATGGCGCATTTCATGTTTTCCATAGTGCAGAGGTAAAAGCACGACTAGCCCAATCATCAGCGCAATAACTGGCAGCTTTCTCCCACCAATCACAAACGCAATCACAGATAACAAAAATAAAGTCAGGGCAGTTTTTAAGATCAGCGATGCGGCGGCGGAGATAATATTTAAGGCTAAAAAGGCTAAAAATATTCTGGCTTTCTTAGGAGGCGTGGAGCCTTCGCCGCAACGGTATGCCAGGACGAAGATACCGAGAAAGCTCAAACCTAAAATAATGCCTCGAACGATCGTAAATAGCTTGTCTGGAATGCCTGTCCAACCGCCAATAACGTACATGTTTAAAAGCGCGCCAAGACCCACGATCGTAATAAAAAACGTCTCTGCGGATGCGGCCTTTAAAGCTCGAAAAGGTTTGGTCATGCCTTCAGATTTAACCATCTGAACCCAAACAACTGTGCCACTTAAAAGAAAGACCGCAGTTGAAATTCCTGCATAAAGATGTTGAGACGGAGAATATTTCAATACATTTGGGTTGTCGCTTAGTAACGGCAAACAAAATGTCCATAGATAGGTAAGCGAGAAAAAGGGAAAGACCGGCATGCCCTTTACTTTGTTGGCGCACCACAAGTAGATGGGATACATACAAGCGACGCCAATAATTAGCGCCGCAATGGCTGTTTCAGGTGGCGAATGGAGAAGTGCCTTTTTATTCGCAAACAACAACAACCCCATACCAATCCAGAAACCCTGGGTCATGGATTGTGGCTTTTGAGGAGTAGACATGGGGGCGGAGGGGTGGGGGACAAGGGGATGGGGGAAGGCAGAGAGTTATGAGTTATGAGTTATGAGTTTTGAGTTGTAGGAGATGGTTCAGTTCTCGATCACAGTCCCTACTCCCCACTCCCTACTCCCTACTCCCCACTCCCTGCTCCCCACTCCCACAATCTAAGATTCCCGCAAGGAGTGGTCGAATACCTTACATAATTTACGGGTCATTTCACGAGCGGTATAGGGTTGAAAGGCAGCCCAATCGATCGCTGGTTGATATCCTTTGGGATGTTGAAGTAACGTTTGCAACTGAGTGGTGAGTTGAGGCTGTAAATTTGCGGGCGTGTCGTTGGATGAGAAGGAAACAACCTGTCCAGCACGGCATTGGTGCAAAATATCAACGACTGAACTTTGCTGATGGAAAATTGCCAGGATCGGTTTGCGTGCCAGGATGCTGGGGTAAAGTTTCGACGCTGTATACGTTGCATCTTCTGAACCGATAAGCAGAATGGCGTCGCTATCTTGTAAAACTTGTTGCGCCTCAAAGTAGGGAATGCGGTGAGGATGTTCAGTCGCCAAATCGGCAATCCCACAGTCTTGAGCGATTGCCTCTATGGTTTTGGTTGCGCGTGCACCTGAGGCGTAGCTTGTGCCAACAAAGTGGAGCCTCACGTTTTCCCACACTTGAGGCTGGCGATCGCGGTCGGTACGAATGGCGAGAAAGAGCGATCGTAGTGCAAAGGCCATATCCGAACCGCCTCTACCGACATAAACCCAATGCCGTTTACCATCGTTAGGGTCAAAGATTGATTGCTGAATACCTAATGTGGGTAATTGAGCAAAGTCTTGTTCTGACGCACCAAAGGGCAGCACGGTGAATTGTTCATCTTTAAGCCAGGAGTAGCGCTTTTGTAGACAGGTCGGATAACTGGGTGAAACGCTGACCACATGGCTCACGTGTTTCATCGCTCGTGGCTCAAGCAGCCTTGCGAGAAACTTATCGATTGCATACCGAAGGTTTCCACCCGGACGTTGGCTCGTTGGTGCTGCATCCACTCGCCAGGGATCTTGAAAGTCCAGCACGTAGGGCACTCCAAAGCGGCGCTGCCAGCGATCGCCCAAAACCATCACAGGAAAAATGGTGGTGGAGAAGAACACCAGATCAAACGCCTGGGCAGCCAGTAAGCGATCGCCTGTCTGTGCCAAAAAGGGCAAAGAACGTAAACCCAAATTTCCCAGACCAAATTTCCGCGTCAATTGAACGGGTAATGACCGTGTAGCGGTCACTTCAAGGTCGTCGGGTAGCGTTTGTTTCAGGTAATCATCTTTAGGATGTTCAACCTGATCAGGCTGTACTGTCAGAACATGAGCTTCCCAACCAAATTCTCTCAAATACGGCAAGGCAGTTCTGATCCGTTGATGGTCAGGCGCATTGATGGGCGGAAAGTGGGGAGAGACAATCAAAACCCGATGGCGTGGGATTGAAGGCGTTGGGAAAACTGAAGATGTGTGATCAAGTTTAAGGCGCATGGCAAATCAGAAGGGGCCTGGCAGTGCCAAGCCCGTATAATACGTAGCGTTCAACGGCTAGTAGGAGTTAGAGATCACAGAATTTGGGAGGCTCATCTGACTTCAGTATCGAAGACGCGATCGTGCGATCGGGTATATGCCAACGTATAACTTCACGCCGTTTGGGGCATGAGGCGGGTTGAAAGCTGCTGATAGAGAGATTCATACCGATGGACGATCGCGGTTGCCGAAAACCCTTGTTCTGCACGTTGGCGACAGCTCACACGATTAATCTGTGGGAGTTTTGCCACCGCAGCACAGGACTCTTCAAGGCTGTTGGTCAAAAAGCCATCAATGCCTTGTCGCACGATTTCGGGTAAAGCGCCACGAGGACTGGAAATGATGGGAGTGCCACAAGCAAGCGCTTCAGCAAAGACAATCCCAAAGGGTTCATCCCATTCGATCGGCACTACCATTGCAGCCGCCTGTCCCAGTAACTCATTTTTTTGAACGTCGTTAACAGCACCAACATACTCAATGCCATTTTTGCCCAGGTGAGGCGAAATTTCTTTTCCCCAGTAAGCAACACCTTCAGGTGAATTGACTTGATTCCCAGCAATGAGGAGGCGACGATTAGTGCGATGGGCGATCGCGATCGCCGTGTGCGCCCCTTTAATTTTCTCAACCCGACTTAAAAAGACCAACGGTGCATCAGCCGCAACGGTCGGTTGGAACGTGTAAGTTCCCATATCCACACAGTTATGAATGGGAACCCATCTGCCACCTGCTGCCTGTCCCTGTCGACAAATGTGTTCGCTACAGCCAGTGAACGTCAGCGATCGACCGCCTAGTTTCGCAGCCCAGCGCACGGTATGAGCCGTTGGCGGACGCTGGTACGACATAATTTTGGGCAGAGACGATGGCAACAATGGTAAAAGATATTGCAACCGAGAGAAACTATGCAGCAGATCGGGCTGGAAGCGATGGACAGCTGCCCAGAGGGTTTTGGTATTTTTCACGGTATCCCATGATGAATGGGAAGATGCTCCTGCCCAAGGAAAGAAAGCATCTACAGAACAGTCCGAGTCTGGATGGGCAACTAAGCCAACAGTGTGCCCATTGGCTCGGAGTCCTTTAATCAATAAATCAATGACTCGTTCAATGCCACCGTAGAGAGTCGGTGGAACGGGAAGTTCGGGGTCGGCCGTGAGGAGAATTCGCATGGTATGAGGGATGAAGGGTGAGGGATGAAAGGTGAGTTTTGCTGACTTCTGACTTCTGACTTCGAGTTTCACGCTCGCAAGGCTTGCTCGGCAGTTTGAATAAGACGATCGCGCTGAGTTTCCCAGCAAAACTGTTGGGCTGCCGCCTGCAATGCGGCTTGTTTGGCAGTCTGAAGGGCAACGTTCGTTTGAATCAAGCCAGTAATGGCCGTTGCTAAAGCAAGGGGATTCTGGCAGGGAATTAAACAGCCAATTTGGGGGCATTGTTGAAACACTTCCCGTTGTCCAGCAGTGTCAGTAGCAATGACAGCGAGACCTGCTTGCAGGTATTGAAACAGTTTGTTGGTGATAGTGAGGTTGCGGCTTGGTGGATCGGCTAGCTCCAGAGCTAAGCCAATATCGTGTTCAGCAATTCGAGTCGGCAGTTCGTCGTTGGGAACGGTGGGATGAATGAAAACGCGATCGCGCCAATTCTCTGGAATCTGTGGTTCTAGCCAGAGACGGGCATTGTTAGAATAGCTTCCTCGCAAATGGATTTCGACCGGTAGATGTAAGTCGGGTAATGCTTGAAAAAGGGTTTCTAGTCCGCGTCCGGGACCGATCGTTTGGGAGAACCAGTGGAGATGGGGGATGGGGGATGGGAGATGGGGGATGGGGGATGGGGGATGGGGGATGGGGGATGGGAAGGTATTGTAAATGACGGTGGATTTAGGGGACTGGTAAACAACAGAGAGCGTCTCTGCCAGGGCATGAGAGGTGGTCAGTCTATAGGAGCAATGGCGAATTAAATAGGCTTCGAGGCGTTTAATTTCTTGAACGGGACGGGTTGAGAGGGCTGAAGGCAACAGGTCTTGAGAGAACCAATCTTCAAAATCCACACCGACTCGAAACCCCTGTTTCAACAGTTGCTCACCGACCCATAGCCCAGCTTCGGAATGCACGATCGTGAGGTCAGCTTTTTCGTGCTGTGCTGCCTTGAGCATGGCTCTGGCTCCGTAACCCAATAGCACTGGGGATACCTTACCTGTTTGTTGAAAATGGGTACGAGCGAATTTAGTTTCTAACCGTATCCAGGCGTTGGTTAACCAGTGATGAGGACGAAAATCAAGGACAGGGACAAACCGCCAGGGTTTTTGGGCTGTTATGAGCCGATCGCGTTCTACCAGCAGTGGATCAAACCAAACCCCTCGCACGATGACTTCATGACCTGTGGCAGCTAACGCATCTGCTTCCTTCTGTGGACGGGGTGCCGTACAGAGGTGAGCGCCAATAAGAATCAGGATTTTTGCCATAGTGATAGGAGGGAGGAAGAATTATGAGTTTTGAGTTTTGAGTTTTGAGACTCCCTCTGCTTCCCCTGCCTCCTCTGCTCCCTAGCACTCTCCTCTTCCTTCTCTCGGCTTCTGGCAGCCGTTTGTTCGTCTAAAAACTGCCATAGTTCGGGATAGGTTGCGATCGCCCGTGAAGTTTTCCAGACGGTGATGGGATGTTTCAGGCAGTAGGCAAAAAAGAACAACCAATCTGAAAGTGAGGCGTATTTGAGGATGGAAAAGCAGCCTGGACAGGCGAGAGCCGCAAAGAACAAGGTGGTTGTGGATTTGGGTGTTTTGCAGCGGGCTTGATGCCAGACTTGCAGTAAATCTGAAGGCGTTAGGGGAACGTGTTTGAGAAAACTTCCTGCCAGGAGAGTTTGTAATTGTGCCCAAATCAGCGTGTTATTGGAGCGAGAAGACTGACGGGTGACGGCGAAATTAGCACAGATCTGCGGTACGAATAAAATTGGGAAGTGAAACGTGCGTTCCCGGATGGCTTCTGCCCCTTCAAAAGGCGTGTGGTCTGGTGTTTTATAACGGTTAGCAGACTGCGATCGCACTAGCATGGCTCCGTTGGCATGCAAAGCGGCAACCATCTGACGAGGATGACCCCAGCCAAAGAGGTGTGGTTGAGCGGTTGGAGGCACATCCCAGGTTGTTTTGCCTGTGTCTGACCATGAACCATCTGCGCCTTCCTGCCAGTGACGCATATTTGCCCAACCTACTTGCACCGTAGGAAAGGAACGCATCGCTTGCAACATGGTTTCTAAAAAATGTGATTCCCACCAGTTGTCATCTTCCAACAAGCTGACGAACTCTTCTGGCACCGTTTGAAAGATGAGATTAAACGTGCGAGTTGCTCCCAAATTTTCGGGATGATCTACCACTTGAATGCGTGGATCGCCGATCGCCTCTACAAGCTGTTTGGGGTATGGATCAGTTGGGTCATCATTGTGCAATTCACAGACCCAATCCGTCACCGTTTGATTGAGTAAGCTATCGATCGCTCGTGGCAATGTTTGGTGCCGTCGATAGGTCGTTAGATAAACACGACAGATTGCCATTAACTAACCCTCCAATCAATAGACGCTGTTCGCCAGTTCTGCAATCGTTTTGTCAACTTCCAACCCAGTATGGTAGCCAGCTTCTGATAAAGGGGACTGCCAGTTGGTGGAAGGCTAGAACCGCCCAACTGTTGAATTTCGGCTTCTATTTCAGCGATTAAATTGGGATAGTTGGGGTAAATATCGTAGACCAAGCGTTGAAAACGATCGGCACAAGCTCGACGAGTACGAGGACTATTTTCGTATTCAAATAAATGAGCCTGGTCAAGCTGTAACGATTGCCATAATGATCGCCAAGCCGATGCCGATTTCAAGCCACTCAAACTGCCTTGAAGACCTGATCGATAATACGCTTTAGCGTCTGCACAGAACTTAATTTCACGGCTTGCCAGCACAATCCGACAAAAATATTCACCATCATCATTGAGCGACAGTGACTCATTCCATAGACCAGCACGATCGCCGATCGTGCGCGGAATTAACCACGCTGATGGATGCATCATCCAATTTCCCTCCCACGCGCAGAGAAGCCAATCGACAGCATTAAAATCAGCCCAGAGAGGTTGAGGTTGAAACACGACTTCGGCGTAATGGGTGTAAAAACGTGCCCATGAGCCAGAAGCAACACAGTCCAGATTGCCTGCTAAAAGCAATGCCATCTGTCGCTCAATCTTGTCTGGTGCAAGCAAATCATCGGCATCCAGATATTGCACAAACTCACCCTGCGCTTCCTGCAACGCACGATTGCGAGCAGCGCTGGCTCCTCGATTTGGTTGGGCGATTACTTTAAGTTTGGATGATTGAAAAGACTGAGCGATCGTCAAACTTTGATCCGTTGAGCCATCATCGACCAGAATAATTTCAAGCGGCTGCCAAGTCTGGTTTAACGCAGATTGCAACGTTTCTGCTAACCAGGGTTCGGCGTTGTAACAGGGAATGAGAATGGAAACGAGGGGAGGCATGGGAGGAGTGGGGAGTGGGGAGAGAGGGATGAGGGATGAGGGATGGGGGATGAAGGATGAAGGCTAAAGGATGAAGGCTAAGTTGATTGGATGGTCAGTAGTTAGCTTCCTTCTAGCAACTAACAACTAACAACTAACAACTAACAACCTCTACTCACCCGGCTTTTAAATCTGCACCTGTATAGCCAGTTACTAGCCAAACAACGGAGCGAGCAACGTCACGGGCAATGTGGAAATTGTCTTCACGTGGGGTTGTTGAAGGGACGGCGATCGGGGTGAAGGCGATGCCATGACTGCCCAGAACGATGGTGGCGATCGCCGTTGCTCGTGCCATGTGGTAGTCAGACGTAACGAGATAGATATGGTGGATGTGCTGTTGTTCTAAATCGTTGACCAGCGTGGTGAAGTTGGTCACGGTATCGAGGGCGCGATAGTCCAGGTTGATGCGATCGTCGGAAATATTTTGGTTGCGGAAGAGTGTGTGCGCGTCTTTGGGTAGCAGACCGGAGGACACCCAGATTTTGAGTTCAGGATGAAGCCGAGCAAAGTCAGCAGTAAAGGCTTCTCTAGCTGGACGACCACCCAGAGTGAGAATAGCCTGTGGTTTGGGAGATTGCCAGTGAGCGATCGCAAGACGGATTGGAATATAACCCACGGCAGTTGTCAGAACAATGCTCAAAAGCAGCTTCCATGATGGCCACTTCACGCTCAAAGCGTTTCTGGAAAGTGGTGGAATGGTTGCACGTTGCAAAAACGCCATAGGTTCATACCAGATGTCATTGCATCCAGTATTCCCCTGAGGCACGTGCGATCGCGTTTGTTTTACTGTTCAACTTGTGTTTGCGTTGAGTCCTTAGGAAAACAGATGTGATGTCATACGGCTTGTTCTTAGACTACAAAAAGTCCCTCAAGGAAGCCTTTGCTATGACCCTTTCACAAAATTATTCCTCGGTTCCCGATCCGCGTGCTTCAGCCAATGCCAGCGATCGAGCCATTCCACTCACCCTGCAGCAGCAGAAAACCTTAATGCTGTCCCGCCGGGTGGGTTACGCGCTGTTGCTGTTGTGTTTGATCGATCTGCTGTATGTCTTATTGCCACCAGAACTGCTGAATCCGGTTTGGGAATATCAGACGATCGGTGATCTGGTCAAATTGGTGCCTGTCCCTCTACTGGCAATGATGCTGATTTTTTATGGCGATACGGCACTTCGCAGTAAACCAGAACGGCTGGCACTCAGAATTTTGTCATGTGCAACGCTGGTCATAGGGATTGTCTTTTTGCTACTGGTGCCGCTCACCGTTACCGATGCAGTGCGTATCCATAGTTTCAACAACAATCAAATTAGTAACCAGGTTAGTCAACAACGCCTACAGTTAGATGCCACCCGTAAACAATTAGAAAAAGCATCACCGGAGCGTTTACGCAGCCTTGTGCCCACACCAGACAAAAATGGCAATTTGCCCGATATCCCCAACAGCCCAGAGCAGGCAAAGACACAGATTCTCAACAACTTAAACCGTGCGAAGGAACAGTCCGAACAGCAGGCAACGCAAGCACGAGCAAACTTACGCCAGAATTTAGTCAAAAACACCATCAAGCTGGTCGCAGAATCTCTCATTGCGGGTTGCTTTTTTATCTATACATGGTCGATGACCACCTGGACACGTCGGAAAGAGTCCTATCAGTATGAGACCCCTCGAAAATCATCGCTGACAAGCCTTCCAACGTTGTTTCTGGGCTTTGGTTCACGCTCACGCCGCCGTTTGTGATGAGAACCGTGGTCGTTCTGCGCCCATACCAATCGTGCAAAACGTTAAACAATTGAAATGCTTGAATGGTTATAAACCGTGAACAACCCACTCCAAAATGTTGCCCTCAACCAGTATTTCATTCGCCACGGTAGGATCTGGCTCGTTGGCAGTGGACTGGCGTTACTCCATCTCGTTTTGACCTGGCGGCTCATGCAGCAGGTGGATCAAGTCGCTATCAATGCTTTATTTTGGCTTGCGATTTTAGGAACGTTGATCAATCATGGGTTTAACGTCAGGTACGATCGTCGTGCTTACGTCTTTGGGCTATTGCTGTTGGGCGCGATCGTCGCCAAAAGTTTGACGGTCGCGCATCCTGAGGCATGGTTTGTCCGCCTCTTTCCAGCCCTTGCTGTCGTCAGCTTGGGCTTATTGATCTCCGGGTTTCACTTAAAGCGACATTGGCGCGCTGGGGTGCTCTTAATTCCCCTTCTGCTACCAAGAGGTCTGCTTGAACAAGCGGCTGAATCCACGTTTGGAAAGCCGCTTCAAGTATTGACGGCTCAAGTTGCTGCGTTTGTATTGCACTACATCGGGTTTGATACCAGCCAACGGCACACGACTATTATTGTTAATCACGGTGCAGTCGATGTGCTGTTTCGTTGTACAGGCATGCCCTTATTGATTTTGCTATCACAACTTGCGTTACTTTTTTTTGTGATGTTTCCGCTCCACTCCACGCAGCGAATGAGAATTATCATCTTAGCCGTGTTAATTTCTTTTCTTCTTAGCAGCCTGCGAGTTGCGCTGATGGCTTTAGTGGTTACAGATCCGATCGCCTTTGCTTACTGGCATGGTGGCAATGGATCGCAGATTTTTTCCACTGGGGCGATCGTCCTGTTTGGCTGGTTGTGCCAGCGAGTGTTACCGCGCGTATAGATCGACTGAGTAATTCTTCACGCCGTTTGCGACGACTCCCAACACGGGAATTTGAGCACCGTTAAGCCGTTCTACGGTCTGGGCAAAGGCACTGGCTCCACCCCATTTGCCAAACCCTGTGACTAGCAGCACCCCATCGGTTTCTGCTGCAATCAAACTGACATCGGCTAAACCCATCATGGGTAGCGTGTCATAGATAACCAGATCAAATGTTTTATGCACCCGATGCATAAACTCTTTCATTTGCTTGGAGGCTAGCAAGCGAGTGGGGTCAGGAGGAATCGTGCCAGCACTCACAACAAACAGGCCCATTTCCCAATCGAGACGCTGGATAATTTGCTCTAAGGCGATTTCTTCTCGCAATAAGTTGCTCAAGCCAGCATTCAGTGGTAGCCCAAATAAGTTATGCAATTGAACACTACCACCTCGAAGGTGAGCATCCACTAGCAGCACCCGTTTCCCTAAAGCAGCAGCAGCCTGAGCGAGATGAACGGCAACAGTCGTTCGACCTTCTACGGGTAAGGCAGAACTAATCACCAGCGATCGTACGGGGTGGTTCTTGTTAATCCCTTCAATGGACGCATAGAGGGCACGAAACGCTTCGATAAAGCCGTAAGTATCCTGCTCATTAGGATCGAGTTGAGCTTTTAAGGGTGATGCCACGTCCAGTTCGCAGACTTCTCCCTGATTTGCTGATTGCTCCTGGAGCAGCGCTTTGAGGCGGGTTTTAATATTGTCCACATCCTGAATGATAGAAGGAATCCCATTAGGATACAGGTGCCTTAAATCAATCACATGGGCTTCGGGTCCGGCTTGATCCAGGTCAGGGCGGAAAGGAATCACACCTAGAATCGGTAGCTTCGTTTTCTTTCTCAGATCAGGAAGGCTAAAGAAGGCACTTTCCAGCTTCTCTAGCATGAAGGCGATCGCCGCACCTAGCGCCAGCCCTGCAACGGCACCAGACATCAAACTCTTGTAAACATTACTGGCAACTTTGCTTTCTGGCTCTTTGGGTGGCGTGATTAATTGCCACGGCACTTCATTTTGCGCGGCCTGTATTTCCAGGGATTCACGCGTGTCGTTAAACCGCTGCAAGCTTTCAGTGGCTGACTTGAGCTCACGTTGAAAGTCGGTGAATTGACGGGAAAGGACGGGCGTTTGTTTAAACTGCTTGTCGAGTTGCTGTTGGGTTTGATTAATCGCCTGATCGCGTACCTGAAGCACCTGCATGTCATTCAATATTGTGGCAACCTGGTTTCCCAGTGCCCGTGTCGCTTCGTTTTGCAGGAGTGGTGCAAGATTCTCCTGTTGCTGACGTAGCATTTTAATGGTGGGACTTTTATCGCCAAAGCGGGCTGATTCAATGGCAATTTGGCGATCGAGCGCTTGAAATTGTTTCAAAAACTCTTGATAAAAACTGGCATTGCTCAGCGCCGCCGTTGCCCCGATCTGCTGCTGCAAGGCGGTATACCGCGTCCGCAGAGTGATCATCTCCGTTTGAATGGTTTGCCGCTGCTGGGCGATCGCGCTTAACTGCCCTGACAACTGCTGAGCATAGGTATCTGGATCAACAAAGTTGTACTGTTGCCGCAACGTCTGAATTTGCTGCTGTAAATTATTGACCCGTTTTTGAAGTGCAGGCAATTGGTCATCAACAAATTTCAAACCCTGCCGAAGTGTCGTTTTTTGCTCGTCCAAACTGTGCTTGAGGTAGCCTTTAGAAAGCTTCTCCAGCGTGTATTTCACTTTGTTTGGATCAGCGCCAGAATAGCTCACTTCAATAATTTTCGTTTCTCCTAAACGATTGACCGAGAGTTTACCGCTCAGCGAATCGTAGGTGACATCTGGATAGCGATCGTTGATCTCTTTGATCATCGGCTCTAGAGTTTTGGGACTCAGCATTACCTCAATTTGAGTGGAATAATCGAGCTCTTTTGTAGTTTCACTCGATCCATCGGTAAGCTTGGCAAGCTGTTTCTTTTGAGTAACAGGCTCTACTAACAATGCAAAGCTGCTTTGAAACGACGGGGTTTGTTTTGAAGCTTGAAACCCAGAAAAGGCACTGGCGGCGATCGCGACTCCTACAATAATCGGTGCCTTGCGCCGCACCATGCCCAAAATTTGAGCGGGATTAAACCCTGTCTCTGCTGGTGAAGAGTCGGTTGCCAAATCTGCCGCTCTAGACTGAGCAGAGGGTTGAGCGGTATTGGTTGGTTCAGGCAGTGAGGATGGCTCCATTACAATTTAGGGCAAAAGGAAAGAACGTAGGGCTATGGTGTGGTCGCGGTTGGTGTAGTGGTAGCGGGTGCGGTTGTGGTTGGGATCGTCGTGGTCGTACCGCCGCTCGCCGGAATGATGACGGTGGAACCGCTACCGCTACTAGCTGGAAAGAGCGACTTAAACAGAGTAAGACCTGAAACGGCCTGGTTTACAGGCCCCAAAATAGCAGTCAAATTGTCAGACAGGGCTGCAATAAAATTTCGTCCTACTAGCACCACATCCCGGTTTCGTAAAACTGGGTTGGTTGCTTCATTGATGCCGCTGGAAAAATCAACTCGAATTTTACGGCGAACAACGGTGCCATCGCGGTTAAGCCGAATGAGTTCTACAGACCCTTTACGTGCCCGGCTGTTAAAACCACCCGCTGCCAAAAGCACCTGATTGAGTGGTGTGTTGGGCGGGACTTGTACAACGCCTGACTGTCGTGTTTCGCCCAAAACGCCAACCTGCATGAATGCGGGTGAGACGGTCGCCGCCCCAATCAAGCCTGCTTCAGTGGGATCAATGGGAGTTGTGGCGGTTGCCACGATGATGCTATCGCCATCCCGTAAGGTAATGTCCTGACGAAGATCGCCCGATTGCAGTAATTCCCACAAATCGACCTGGAAGGTTTCGTCTGCGCTCGATCGTCGTGCTCGTAACAGCTTAATCTTACGCAGATCAGCCAGACCCGTGATGCCGCCAGCTTTTTGAATGGCTGTTGTCAACGTGGGGAGTTTACCGTCGGCGGAGGCAAGGTCGTAGGAGCCAGGGCGGTTCACTTCTCCTGAGAGCGCCACCTTGAGGGGACTAACGGTCAGCAAACCAACCGTAATATCTGGATCACGCAGAATTTCTGCCTGGACGTAACGAGCGGTCAGCAACTCGGCGATCTGATGCACGGTTAAGCCCCAAATTGAGATGCCCCCCAGCGATGGAAAATTAACGGTGCCATCGACCTGCACCTGATACTGCCCACTGAACTCTGGAATATTGGCGATCGTCACAGCAAAGCGATCGCCTGCCGTTAATCTGTAAGGTTCTGCCTGAAGCGAAGATGTTGTCGGTTGCGGTTTAACGCCACTGGCAGGGGTGGTTGCTTTAACGGGAAGCTCGACCTGTGGCACGGCTGGAAGAGACGGCTGCACGCGAGGAAATGGCGGTGCTAACGCTGGTTTGGGAATGGCTGGAACCACGGGACGGTTGGGCATAGTCGGCTTGCCCAGGACTACTTCGGCATGGCAAATACCCAATAAAGGGACAGCCATTAGCACAATCAATTTTGGCTGGGAACCGCGCATAGGTCCTTGAAACGTTTTCCGTTGATGTCTCTACATTCAGCTATAGAGCCCAACTATCCGCCCGGATTCCCAGGGGGACTGAAATTTTGCGGAAGTTATACATCGCAAACACCAGCCCCCAAAGTCAAACATTGCCCTATACCGGATAGCAAGCCTGTGCTTCTCAGAGTAGAAGCATGCAACCCTCAACCCCTTCCTCTAAAATCATGACTTCCAGCCCAGGCGAACTTATTTTGGCCGCAGGTCGGCACGATCGACACTACTGGCGCGATCTATGGCGCTACCGGGAACTCTTCTACTTCCTGGCATGGCGTGATCTGTTGGTTCGTTATAAGCAAACAGCGATCGGGATTGCCTGGGCTGTCATTCGTCCCTTTGTGACCATGGTGGTTTTTAGCGTGGTCTTTGGTTTTTTGGCAAAACTCCCCTCGCATGGCGTGCCCTATCCCATCCTGGTGTTCTCTGCCATTTTGCCCTGGCAACTGTTTGCCAATGCCCTTTCGGAATGCAGCGGTAGTTTGACCGGCAATGCCAACTTAATTGCCAAAGTGTACTTTCCGCGCTTGATTATTCCTGCCAGTGCAGTGATTGTCAGCATTGTTGATTTTTTGATGGCAGGCATGATTTTAGTGGGATTGATGGCGTGGTACAACTTTATTCCCAGTTGGCGCATTCTCACCTTGCCTGCGTTTATTCTCTTAGCGCTGCTTACCTCGATGGGAGCTGGGTTGTGGCTGGCAGCGTTAAGCGTGAAATATCGCGATTTTCGGACTGTTGTTCCATTTATGATTCAGTTCGGACTGTATATCTCCCCTGTAGGTTTTAGCAGCAACATTGTTCCAGAATGGTGGCGCTGGCTTTATTCGCTCAACCCGATGGTGAGCGTGATTGATGGGTTTCGGTGGGCCATTTTAGGCAACACAGCAGAATTGTATCTTCCAGGGTTTCTGCTTTCCAGCGTTTTGGCAGTGCTTGTGTTTGTAGGTGGCATTCGCTTCTTCCGCCGCTACGAGCGCACGTTTGCCGATGTGATTTAGAGAGAGAGAAATGGTAGCAGGAAATAGAGAGTTTTGAGTTTTGAGTTTTGAGTTTTGAATTGATCACCCACTCCCTACTCCCCACTCCCCACTCCCCACTCCCTAAAATTCTGCTCCCCTTCTTCCAGCCACCAATAATAACTATTAAGGGATTTCCAACTATGTCCAGTGCTGTTGTGCAGGTGGAGAGCCTGAGCAAACGATACATTTTAGGTGAACAAGGTCAGCAGTCATCGCTGAAGTCGGCTTTGAGTGAGGGGATGCGATCGCTCCGCAAAGGGCTGACTGGTCGATCGCGCCGTCGCCAACAAGCCTCCCAACCGAATGAATTCTGGGCATTACAGGATGTGTCGTTTGAGATTCAGCAGGGCGATCGTGTAGGCATTGTGGGTCGCAATGGAGCCGGAAAATCAACGCTACTAAAAATTTTGAGCCGCATTACCGAACCATCACAAGGTGAAGTGCGGCTACGGGGACGGGTTGCTAGCTTGCTGGAAGTGGGGACTGGCTTTCATCCAGAGCTAACCGGACGAGAAAACATTTTTCTCAATGGAGCCATTTTGGGCATGAGCAAAGTTGAAATCCAGCGCAAGTTTGATGAAATCGTAGCGTTTGCTGAAGTGGAACGGTTTCTGGATACGCCTGTAAAACGCTATTCCTCCGGAATGTATGTGCGACTGGCATTTGCCGTTGCAGCCCATCTGGAACCAGAAATTCTGATTGTAGATGAAGTGCTGGCAGTTGGCGATACCCAGTTTCAGAGCAAGTGTCTGGGCAAGATGCAGGATGTGGCTCAGGACGGACGAACGGTTTTGTTTGTGAGCCACAACATGGCGGCTGTACGGCAACTCTGCACGTCCGCCATTTTGTTGCAAAAGGGGCAACTCATCATGACAGGCAGCGGTGAACAGGTCGTTAGCCGTTTTCTCAGCAATCCCCAGGCTCAGGAAACCAATGTCCGTCGCATCAGCCCTTATGGGATTGAACTGGTGGATCTGACCTTGCAGGATACGGACAATCTGCCAACTCGATCGCTAGTGTTCAACCGGGATTACAGCCTGCGAATCACCTTACAGGGACACGAACCGCTCATGAACTGTGGCGTCGTTGTCAATATCTTTGATGCAGTCGGCACTCTGGTTTCCACGTTGTGTAGTACCGAAGAAGGCGTTGAGCCTTTTGCGTTGCGCGATCGCTTAGAAGTCACGTTTGATCTGCCTCGTCTACCACTGTTTCCAGGGGAATACCGCGCTTCAATTTACATCTTTCGTCCCAATGATGGGATTGCCTATCTTGAAGCCGAAGATGCATTGTCCTTTGAGGTGCATCCCGCCATTATCAAAGATGCCATGTGGGCGTACGGTCGGCAGCATGGCGTGTTTCGTTTAGCTCAATCTGCAAAAGTGATGCACTATGAAAATTGCGTTTATTAGTTACGAGTACCCACCGGATACGGCAACGGGTGGCATTGCTACCTATGTTTATCAGGTTGCCCGGATGATGCAGCAGCGAGGGCATCACGTTGAAGTGTTTACCAGCAGCCCCCACCGAGAGGGTGTGATGATCGAAGATGGTGTCGTCGTTCATCGCATTCTTTACACCACGAATACCGATCGCCGAGACTTTGCAACCTATGCGGGAAAAGTGTTTGCGCAGCGTCATGCCACGATCGGGTTTGATGTGGTTGAAGGACCAGAAAATGATGCTCACGCTAGAGGTGCGATCGCTCTGGTGCCTGATATGCCACTGGTGGTGAAGCTGCACACCCCCTATTTCATGGTGTTGGAACTGAACTATGTGCCGCCTTCACGAAACATGAAACTGCGGCGGATGATGGGAGCCTTGCGACGAGGGCAATTACCGAAGCCCTTTGCAGTACAGGAGCCTTATGATCCCCAACTCGATCCGGAGCGGATTCATACCCTGGATGCAGATGAAATTACAACGCCGTCACAAGCATTGGGCGATCGCCTGATTGAAACCTGGGGTTTACCACCAGAAAAAGTCATCCATTTGCCCAATCCCTACATTCCCACTACAGAATTGCTCACAATTTCACCGCAAACCCAGACCCAAACCGTCTCCTTTTTAGGCAGGCTAGAAGTGCGAAAAGGCGTATTGAATCTGGCAAAAGCCATCCCTCTCATTCTGCAAAAGCATCCCCAGGTCACGTTTCAATTTGTGGGTGAGGTGTGCCCATCGCCTACAAATCCCAACGTCACAATGCAACAATACCTGACGCGTCAACTGTGGCGCTATCGGCGATCGTTGAAATTTACAGGAGCGATTCCCCTTCAACAAATTCCATCTTATTTGGCGCAAACTGATATTTGTGTCTTTCCTAGTCGTTGGGAAAACTTCCCCAATGTTTGTCTAGAGGCAATGGCAGCGGCACGAGGTATCGTCGGCAGTCATGCTGGTGGTATGACTCAAATGCTGGACGATGGCAAAGCCGGACACCTGATTTCTCCCCAAAAACCGGAGCAGATTGCAGCAGCCGTCATTGATTTGTTGAACAATCCAACGCGCCGGATAGAAATGGGAGAGCTTGCCCGCGAGCGAGTATTGAGCGAATACAACCTGGATCGCATCGGGTCTCTTCAAGAAGCCAGCTACGAACGCGCGATCGCCCGTCGTCAAGCGGCTGGATCTCGCACTGCCACAGCCCTATCAGCAATCTAAGGGCGACTTCTGACTCCTGACTCCTGACTCCTGACTCCTCCCCTCCATTGCTTTAAGCAAAGACATTGATTCCTCATGACCATTCAACGCGTGCTCGTTACGAGCAAACCCGAATTTTTACACCGTCACCGTCCCTTGTTTGAAGCGGTGGCACAGCAGTTTGATCATCTGGACTATTTGCCCATCATCGACCTACCACCTCGCCATCCCTGGCAGGAAAAGCTAACCCGCAAAACTCAACGACTCTGGCAAAAACTGCGGCGGCAAACGTTGCCAGCTTATGTGGATCCGTTAAAGACGGCCAAAGTGTTTATTGCACGATCGCGCCATACCGAACGTCAAATTCGTCTGTCTTCAATTCAACCCGATCGCGTGTTTCACGTCTTCGGCATGTCCAGCCCATTCTGGAGAAATACCACAACGCCCTATGTCATGTACCTTGACTACACAATGGCGTTGGCAAAACGGAATTGGGCAGACTGGGCACCCTTTGCCAACGACAGGACTTATCAGGGCTGGTTGACCTGTGAACGACGCACCTACCAGCGCGCTCATCATCTCTTCTGCATGAGCGCGCTGGTCAAGAACTCCCTCATTACAGACTACAAAGTAAACGCTGACAAAATCACTGTGGTTGGCTCCTCTGGTAACTTTGAACAGATATACGACGGCGAAAAAGCCTTTGGCAGTCAGCAAATTTTGTTTAATGGCTCCGATTTTTTGCGAAAAGGGGGCGATCGTGTCCTGGCAGCATTCCAACAGGTACGGGCTGTTTTACCAAACGCAACGCTGGTAGTGATTGGGGCTGAAATGCCTGAAAAACCAAAGGGTGTGATTAATCCTGGGCCTGTGGATTCTGACGCGTTGCAAAACCTCTTTCTGACCTCTGACCTGGTGGTTGCACCCGGACGTTGCGATCCCTTCCCAACCTTCTTGATGGAAGCGATGAATTATGGCATTCCCTGTATTGTATCCAACCAGGATGGAATGCCCGAAATTGTGGATCATGATGTTAATGGCATTGTGCTGACCCAGCCGACGCCCGACGCACTTGCAAATGCAATTGTATCACTGTTGACCAGTCCAGAGCGATTGCAGCAGATGTCTGAACACGCTCGCCAAAAAATCAAAACCCAATTGAACTGGAACACGATCGCTCACACGATCGCCCAGGTTATACGTTCTTAGCTCCTTAAAAGACACGATTGCAAACACTGTTTTTCCATCATGGGATCATTCCCAGGATTCATTGCCGCCCTGACCATGCAACCAATCATCAGTCTCATCCTCTGCACTCACAACCCACGATGGGAGTACCTCTCCTGCGTCATAACCGCTTTAAAGAATCAAACGCTTCCGACTCAGCAATGGGAATTGTTAGTCGTTGATAATGCCAGTGATCAGCCTCTAGCGTCACGTTTAGACCTAAGCTGGCATCCAACTGCGACCATTCTTCGAGAAGAGCAACTGGGACTAACCCATGCACGCTTATGTGGCTTCAGAGCGGCAAACGCAAATCTCATCGTTTTTGTGGATGATGACAATGTGCTGGAGCAGAATTACCTTACCCATGTGGTGCAAATCTTTAAGGAGCATCCGGAGCTAGGCGCGATCGCGGGCAAATCCCTCCCAAAATTCGAGGTTGAGCCAGAGCCCTGGATTAAGCAGTATCATTCCGTTTTGGCTCTGCGCGACTTTGGTGAAACGCCGTTAACTACAGCCGGAAATTTTGGGGCTTTAACCGCAGAATCCTATCCATTCTTTGCACCGTGTGGGGCTGGCATGGCGCTTCGCAAATCTCTATTCGCCACCTACACGGCGCAGGTTGCCAGAAATCCAGTTCGCCTAGCGCTCGGACGCTCAGGACAACAACTGACATCGGGAGAGGATAACGATATGATTCTCACGCTCCTGACGGCTGGATGGGGTGTTGGGTATTTTCCACAACTGCAACTCACTCACCTGATCGCTGCACACCGACTACAACCCGACTACTTAGCGCGATTGAATTACGCGGCCTCACGATCGTGGGTGCAAGTCCTGGGCATCCACGGCATTCAACCCTGGAAAAAAATTCCTGCCTGGACGGTGTCATTGCGACAAATGAAGGCTGCTCTCTGCTATCAACCCTGGCGCAACGCCGCAGCATACATTCAGTGGCGCGGCGCTTGTGGCACCTTTGCAGGTCAAAGCATCTTGCCCTAACGAACGAGAACAGCATAAAACCGATCATTCTGTAGGGGCTTAGCATTCGGACGAAAGCTTCTGCCATAACCGAAAGCATACCTGCCGAATGCTAAGCCCTTACGATTGGATTTGCTGATGTTATTTAATCACGATCATAAGTACAAAAAACCGCATAGAGGTAAGGTTTTCCAAAAGCTGGTCATCCCATCAAATTCGTCCTACGCCCCTACAGATTGCGAAATCATTAACGCCACGATCGCAGAAGAAGCTGAACCATGCAGACATTAAAAGCTCAAGCAAAAACGATGGGATTAGGTGTGGCAATGTACCACCTGTACCATGCCCCCAGAGGGCTCGTTCATCGCTACCTTAAACGTGATCCCATCCGGCGTGCGATGGATTCGCAGGCACAGCTTGAGATGGAAAATGCTGCCTATAAGCTAAAACCTTTGCCGGAGTTTGGTACAGGCACAGCCTTGGATCTTTATTTTTTAAGTGGGAACAAGTTTTGGTACCAGACCGCTTTCTGTGCCTATTCCATGTCACAACACAGCAAGGTCAATCTTCGCCCTGTTATTTATGATGACGGGACGTTAGAGCCAGAGCAGCAAGCGGAGTTTCAGCGCCTTTTTGCGAATGTCCAAATTGTTTCGCAGGCAGCTATTCAGGCACGACTTGATGCCGCTCTCCCTGAGAAGCAGTTTCCTTATCTCAGGCAACGTCGCCTTACCTATCCCAATCTTCGCAAGCTAACAGACATCCACATTGATTCTTCTGGATGGAAACTGGTGCTGGATTCTGACATGCTGTTCTTCCAATCGTCCACGCTCCTAATCAACTGGCTACGATCGCCCCAGTCTCCCTGTCATATGGTTGATGTGGAAACCGCCTACGGGTATTCTCCCGCTCTCATGGAATCTTTGGCAGGTACTCCGATTCCCGATCGCATCAATGTCGGTATCAGTGGCCTGAACAGCAGTCTATTGGACTGGGACGAATTGGAATTCTGGTGCAAAACCCTGATCGAACAGGAAGGCACCCACTACTACCAGGAACAGGCGATCGTGGCCATGCTAATGGCTCGTCAGACCTGTGTAGTTGCTTCTGAAAAGGATTACGTTGTGTTGCCCGATCGTGCCGAAGTCCGTTCTCCCAAAGCCATTCTGCACCATTATGTCGCCGACTCCAAGCCCTGGTATTTTCGCTACGGCTGGAGGAATGCGGTGAGGGGAGTCAGGAATCAGGAGTCAGGAGTCAGAAGTCAGGATTAACCCAAGACTCTCTAGCGTAGCGCTTTGCACCACTACTCAAAACTCAAAACTCAAAACTCAAAACTTTTATTCCTTATCTCTCCCCATGCACCTCCACCTCTACTCCCCCAGTTCCTACTCTCCCGGTGCGCCTTACTGGAAGCAGCTTTTGTGGTACTTCCTGGGGGCTCCTTTCGTGAAAAGTAGTTGGTTGCCAATCTCCAGTTTAAAGGTTTTCATCTTACGTTTTTTCGGTGCTCAAATTGGGCAGGGCGTGAGAATCAAACCAGGTGTGAGCATCAAATTTCCCTGGCGATTGGTCGTGGGTGATCATGTGTGGATTGGGGAAAATGCCTGGATTGATAACCTGGCATTGGTGCATCTAGAAAGCAATGTCTGTCTGTCACAGAAGGTTTATCTTTGCACGGGTAATCATGATTGGAGTGATCCAGCCTTTCAACTGAAAATTGCTCCCATTCACATTAAGGAAGGAAGCTGGATTGCAGCAGGAGCAATAGTGGGACCGGGTGTCACGGTAGAGCAAGGGGCGGTGCTGACGCTCGGCGGTGTGGCATTGCGATCGCTCAGTGCCATGACGATCTATACAGGCAATCCAGCACAGCCCGTGAAGGCCAGGGTGCTTCGGGTGCATCAAACCAAGCCCAGCGAGCAGATGGAAATGCTACATGCGATCGCTTCTACATCACAATATAGCCCGCCCTGCAATGAAAGTACGGGCTAACAGCAGCAAGTCTTCTAAAGAGGACTCCAAGGGGACTTCCAACCCGTTTTAACGGGTTTCGTACCGTTAGCCCGGATTTTAATCACGGGCGGGTGAACAACGGAGCAATCAACTTTTCAAGACTTTTGTCAGTCAATCAGCTTCAACATTCCATTAGCGAGGTATGCAACCATGAGTGATTTAACAACTGGCCCCATTCAAACGTACATTGGCGAATCTACATTATTATCACCAACGACCAGTCTTAACCCCGATGCGGGAAGCGTCTCAGTGACGTTGACTGATAGTAATCTTTGGTTAGTCGACCCAACCAAACTCAATGGACAAACCAGTGATCCTGCAACACAGTTTACGTTGATGGATCTACAAACCAAGTACCAGACAACCGTCCCGTTTGACAATGTTAATTTTAATGCAACCACCCTTGCACCAGCAGCATTAACCAGCAGTGAAAGTTCCTACCTTCAGACAAATCTTCCTCAAGGTAGTGCTTTGATGCTGGCTTCCGTTACAGGCGGCACTCAGCTTGGTTCAGATGGTATGTCGCTCACATCAACCGGGTCTGGTGGTGGCGATACGGGGGGAGCATCGTCAGGCGGAGCGTCCGGTAGTCTGTCAGGCGGCGGTGGCGGCGGCGGTGGTGGAAGTAGTAGTGGTGGTGGTGGCGGTGGTAGTTCAGGGGGAGGGGCAACCTCAGGCTCCTCGTCGAATGCAACGCCTGTTGGATCATCAACTCAAACGGGTATTGCTACGACTCAAGTCACGCCCAGCCCTCAGGCGACCGTTAGTCCGCAGGCTCCAGTGCCTGTTCCGTTTGAGGTTTCACCCACGATCGGGCTGCTGTTCGTTTTATTTCTGTTTAGCCACAAGTTTCTGCTCAAGAGAATGGCATTTAAACCGATCGGCATCAGGGTAACTTCTTTAATTTGTCGGTAAAGCTCACCAGCTCTTAGATCTCTAATTTCTCCAGGAAGTCGGAGATCTACTCTCAGCCTGATTAGGAAAGAACACATCTATTCCAAGGATTTCTGCGATGAGTATTTCTGTTGGTTCAGTACAACATTATGTGCAAGGATCAACCTGGTTTGATATGAACCAGTACGCCCAATTTGGTACTCAAGAACGGGTGTCAATCAACCTTGCCTCCAGCAATTTATGGCTGGTAGACAGCAGCAAGCTATTTCTTCAGAGTGCTTACGCTCCACGCCTTGGGTTCTTGAATGAAGGGGCAGGCTACCAGTCACCCATTAAACTCTCCGCCAGTGGTGGTACGACGGGTAGCGTCACTGCTTTTCAGAATTTGTCAGGGTATAACAGCCTGATGCCAAACTCCAGCGGGCCTCTATGGAAAGGCGATTGGGTGCAGTTTTCCATGATGGAAGCGGGGACGCAGCTAAATTTATCAGTTACACCCAATGGGGTCTTCCAACCCAAAAACACGCCCCTAAGTACCGATCCCAGTCTTAATCCAGTCAGTCAATATAACCCGAACGCTCCAGTCTTTTGGGCTGCCTATGCTGACCCCAATCAAACGATTCCATTATTAATCTTAGGTTACGAAGATATTGCTGGAAAAGGTAGCGACAATGACTTTAATGATGGATTGCTTGTCCTGGACGTGGGAAAGCAAAACTTTGACAATATCCTGAGAACTGCCAATTTAGGGCAAAATCCAGCCATCAACTTAAAGAATGCCAAGCCTGTCAATGTTCCATTTGAGCTGACGCCAACGATCGGTGTGGTGCTCGTCATGGTTATGTTTGCCCAACGCTTACTAAGGAATTGTTGGAAAGAATCTCAAACCTATACACAACTTATACGTTCAAACGATGAGTCAATAGACGCGATCGCACACACTGACTCTTAAAACTGAAGTTATATCAATCATCGGACTCAAGCACCATGATCCGCCTTCCCCACTTTAGCCTTCCACCTCTTAGCCCATCAGACGATCAAACCGCAAACGTTACGCTACTCTCAGAGGCTATCCACTTATCGATCGTCACCCAATTTTATCCACCCGATTTTGCTGCCACTGGCCAATTTGTGGAAGAACTGGCGATGCGGCTGTCTGGACGGATTCAGGTACAGGTGTTCACTGGGCAACCAGGTTATGCGTACGAGACGACAGATGCGCCTCAGGAAGAAATCAAAAATGGCGTTAAGGTGCGGCGATCGCGCATTACCCATACTCGAAAACGAATTGGCAGAACGTTGAGCAGTCTGCTCTTTTGTGCGCGATCGGCATGGCATTTGATGAAGCGGGAGCACCGGGGCGATATTGTACTGTTTGTCAGTGAACCTCCCTACTTACAAACGCTTGGTTATCTTGCCAATCGATTCTTTAATTTGCCATACGCGTGTTTGGTGTACGACCTCTATCCTGATGTGGCGGTTGAGTTGGGAGTTGTTTCCGAAAACCACTGGTTGGTGAGATTCTGGAACGCAGTGAATAAGCGAGTCTGGCATCGTGCCGCTTCCATCATCGTGCCCAGCGAAACCATGAAAGAGCGCATTGTGGCTCGTGTCCCTGACCTTGATCATAAGATCACAGTGATTCATAACTGGGCAGACCCTACGTGGATCAAGCCGTTAGCCAAACAGGACAACACGTTTGCGCACACTCACAACCTGGTCGAGAAATTCACGGTGCTTTATTCCGGGAATATGGGTCGGTGCCACGACATGCAGACCATTCTGGAAGCCGCCAGGGAGCTAAAAGATGAGCCTGTTCAATTTATGTTTATTGGTGGGGGGCCAAAGCGTGAAGCCTGCATTCAAACGCTACAGGAATGGGGCTTAACCAACTGCCTCTTTCTTCCCTACCAGGATAAATCAGCCTTACCAGAGTCGTTGACTGCCTGCGATTTATCGTTAGTGAGCATTGATGTTGGGATGGAAGGGTTGGTTGCGCCCAGTAAGTTTTACTCGGCTGTGTCCTCTGGTAATCCCGTTGCTGTCATTTGTGAAACCCACTCCTATCTGCGCCAACTTGTTTCAGAAGCAAATTGTGGAGCCGCTTTTAACAATGGTGACAGTAAAGGTCTAGCGGGTTTTATTCGCTATTTGATGAAAGATGGACAGATGAAAGGGCAAATGGGAAGTGCAGGGCATCGTTACATTGCCTCTAACTTCACGCCAGAGCTGATCAGCCAGCAATACTTTAAAGTGCTACAACGGGCTGTTTTGCAGGATGCAGATTTAAAGCGGGCGATCGAACGAGAAGAGTTTCGCGTCTACTACCAACCAGTCGTTTCCTTAGTCACGGGCAATCTCACTGGGTTTGAAGCGCTCATTCGTTGGCAGCATCCCGAACGGGGTTTAGTCTATCCAGCTGAATTTCTGGATGCGGCGCGAGACAGTGGCTTGATTGTGCCCATGGGTTTATGGGTGTTAAACGAAGCCTGCCGTCAGCTACGCTACTGGCAAATTGAATTTCCTCAACGCATGCCCTTACGCATGAGCGTGAACCTTTCGACAGAGCAATTTTTGCAGCCTGACCTGATTCCACAAATCGATCGCATTCTGGACAGCAATGAGTTAGATGGAAGCTGCTTGTCTTTAGAGCTGAGTGAAAAAGCGCTGATGACCGATCCTGCTGCGGCGACAGGCATCCTGCTCCAACTCCAGTCACGTCGCATTTCAGTTTGCCTGGATGGGTTTGGGATGGAATACGCTTCCCTCAAAAATCTGCATCGCTTACCTGTCAATGCACTCGATATTGATCGCACCCTCATCAGCCAGATTGATCACAATCCAGAGGCGTTAAAGCTCATTAAAACCATCGTCATGCTTGCCCACGAATTGGATATCCGCGTCAGTGCTGAAGGCATTGAAACGGACGAACAACTGCAACAGCTAAAAGCGATCGGCATCCAGTATGGACAGGGCTACCTCTTCTCTCGTGCCGTTGAACCTGCGATGGCTCAGACCCTGCTGCTCCAACTCAAAGAACCTGAACCGATGTCTCCAGTCATTCCTTTGCCCGCTGCAACAACTACCAGCCAGCTTGATAAGCCTCTAGTACTCATTGTGGATGATGAACGCATGATGCGATCGCTCCTTCGTCGTGCGGTTGAAAAAGAGGGCTACCAGGCGATTGAGGCCGAAAATGGCGAACAGGCGATCAATCTCTACCATCGCCATCGACCTCATCTCGTTTTACTCGATGCCATGATGCCCGAAATGAACGGCTTTGAGTGTTGCGTCAAGCTACGCCAAATCACCGCCTCTAACCAGTCATCCGTACGGGTCACGGTTGAACACGCGCCGGTACTGATGATCACAACCCTGGAAGATGCTAGTTCTGTTGATCAGGCGTTTGCAGCAGGGGCAACCGATTACATCACCAAACCTGTGAACTGGGCCTTGTTTCGCCAACGGGTGCAACGCCTACTGGGTCGTTAAGGATTACGGATTAAATAAAAGCGACAAATGGTTTGGAGATAGGAGCGAACAGCCGTTCGCTCCTATAAGAAAGACCGATGTGATTAAATGCTTGTCTTCAAGGGAGCAGCCAGAGAAAAGAGCTTTAGTTAGACGGTGGTTTAGCCGGAGACCATGCAGAACGTGCAGAAGGCCCCAATTCACCGCTACCGGACAAAACGATGCTCCAAAGCACCCTGAATTGAGAGACTCTGTTTTTCCCACCCATGCTTACAGCGCAAGATCAATGCCTTTTGATGTGCATAGTTCAGTCAGATAGTCTAACCGTTGCATGGCATCCGCTAGCTGGTTCTTTAAGGCTTGCTCGCGATGGAGACACGTATGCCAGTAGTGGTTAAGCTGACATGTTTCTAACAACCGACGCACTCGTTGCCGTAAGACGGCCCAGTGAATTGGTTTCGTAATAAAATCTGTCGCACCAGCGGCAAATGCTTTGTCTACAGACTCTTGATCGCATAGAGTTGTGATGATGAGGATGGGAGGACAGCGATCGCCAAAGCGATCTTTTAACTGTTTACAACACTGAAAGCCATCCATTCCTGGCATCATCGCATCCAGTAAAATGACGCCTGGCAGTTGTTCTTGACAGAGTGCGAGACACCGTTCTCCACTGCTGGCGTGGATTGCCCGATAGCCCTCTTTTTCCATAGCACGGCATAACACTAAGCGGAGTGCTTTCTCATCATCCACAATCAACACAGAAGCAATCTGTTCATTGATCAGGGTTCTGTTGGGTAATGTTGAATGTAAGTGAGACGTTGGCATAAGCGTTTTAATTATTCAATGAAGCCTTCATTGCTGTCTGTAGCGTACCCACTTAAATCCATCAATGCACATTTGACACGGCTAAACTCTGTGTCGATTTGAGAGGACAAGACAGCGACATCATTAAAAAGTTTTGCCCTTAGGTTCGATTCCAAAACCTCACAGACTTTGCCCAGCCGCATGGCTCCAATGGTTACGCTCACTGATCGTAAAGCATGGACAGACTGTTGCAGAGCCACCATATCGTTACGGTCGATCGCCTCTTGAATGGACTGTAACCGCTGTGGCGCATCTTCTAAATAAACCTGAATCAACTCCTGGATCATTTCATCTGCATCCTCCCCAGCCATGTCGCGCAAGTCTTGCAGAATTGCCCAGTGAATGACATCCGACGCAGCTTGAGACTCTCCGTTGGTTGTGTTTGGGGAGTTTAGTACTGCTGTTTCAGAGGTTGTTTGGGTCTCAGTCGAATAAATATTCACAGGCTCATGACGATTGGCCTCATTCATCTGTTGCAGCCCGCTTAACGCTTTTTTCAACAGCATCATGTCGATCGGTTTGCTGATGTAATCATTCATTCCGGCTTGAAAGCACTCTTCTCGATCGCTCGCTCCTGCATAAGCCGTCATTGCAATGACCCAGGGTTGGGATTGAGACGTCCATTCCTGCCGAATCAAGCGAGTCGCTTCCAGTCCATCCATTTCTGGCATCTGAACATCCATCAGCAGGACATCGTAAGGTTGGCGACGGAGAGCAGCAATTGCTTCTAAGCCATTACTGGCGGTGTCGGCTCGATAACCCAGGCGTTCTAGCATTCGCAACGCGACTTTTTGATTAATGGTGTTGTCTTCAACCAACAAGATTCGTAGTGAGGTTGAGTCACCCTCAAGCGGCTCGACGGATGATAGTAGTGGTTCGCGCGTTAATGCCGCTGTTGGCTTTGCCAGAATGGTGAAGTAGAAGGTAGAGCCTTTACCCACCTCACTCTTAACCCACAGAGTGCCTCCCATGATTTCAGTCAGGCGTTTACTAATTACCAGTCCTAAGCCAGTGCCGCCATATTTACGAGTGGTCGAGGCATCAACCTGGCTAAAGGCTTTAAATAACCGATCCATACGATCGTGAGGAATCCCAATGCCCGTATCTCTTACCGCAAATTGAATCTGATAGGGTGCTTGAGTGGCAACAGAGAGAGAATGTTCACCCTGTTCCATCTGTTCTGAACAAAGCGGCTTTGCCTGTACCAGAATCGTAATCTTACCTTGCTGAGTAAATTTGACCGCGTTGCTCAATAGATTCCAGAGGATTTGTCGGAGACGTGTAATATCGCTCACGATCGCATCCGGTACATCACTATCAATACAGCAAGATAATTCAATCTTTTTGGATGCTGCCAGAGGAGCAAGTAAATCTAGCGCTTCTCTGACGCAGTTCCGCAGATGAAAGGGATGTTCTTCAAGCTCTAAGTGCCCTGATTCAATTTTAGAAAAATCGAGAATATCGTTAATGATATTGAGTAAGGTATTGCCACTACTGCGAATGGTTTCGGCGTAATCTAGTTGTTGCAGGTTGAGCTTGGTATCCAGCAAAAGACCTGCCATGCCAATCACTGCATTCATCGGCGTGCGAATTTCGTGGCTCATCATCGCTAGAAAATCGCTTTTGGCCCGATTTGCCGCCTCTGCCGTTTCCTTCGCCTGCTCTAACTGTGCCTGAATTTGCTTTCGTTCTGTAATATCCCGATACTGCCACAAATGCCCACGATACTCAGCATCGGCAAAGATGGGAACATAATCTCGCTCAAGAATTCGTCCATCTGCTAAAGCGATTTCTTCGCCGACAACAGGTTGCTGGCATTGCAGAATCGCCTCTACACGTTGCCCAAACTGTTCTGAATCGACAAACAACTGCTGGAATTTGCCTATCACCTCTTTATAGCTACGCCCAATTAGCGCTTCTGGCGATTTGGATAGATGCATCATGTCGCAAAACGTCTGATTGACCAGAACAATCTCTCGTGCTTCGTTTTTAACCAAAATCCCAGCTTGCAGGCTAGAAATAATGGTGCCTAGTCGAAAAGAAGTGTCTTGCAACGCTTTCTCGGCCTGCTTCCGCATCGTGATATCACGCGCGACCCAAATCACTGTATTGGCATCAATCGGTGAGACGCTTGCATTCGACCAAAGTTCTCGCCCATGCAAGTCCAGTTTGTATTCAACATTCAACGGCGTTTGAGTATCTAATGCTTGCTGAATGGACCGCAGCAAAGCGGGGCCAATGTCTGGCGGCAGGACATCGGTAATTTTTTTACCCAAGCGATCGTTCGCTGGCACGATCAGCGAATCGTCGTTGCCAGCTAAGACTTTAAGATAGCGCCCCTCTCGGTCAAACACAAAAATCAGGTCATTCATTGCCGCAAAGAACGCCTGCATTTCGGCATTGGTTGTTTTCAGGCGCTCTTCAGCCTCTTTACGCTGGGTGATTTCTTGCACCTGAGAGACGAGATAGAGCGGACGTTGCTGACGATCGCGCACCAGCGATGTGCTGAGGAGCCCCCAGATGACGCGACCGCTCTTGTGGACGTACCGCTTTTCCAGATGGTAGTGAGAAAACTCCCCAGCCAGCAATTTTTGGTATTGGCTCAGATCGACTGCCAGATCATCTGGATACGTCAGGTCTTGAAAGGTTAATCCACGCAAATCGTGTTCGGTATACCCAAACATGTCACACAAAGCGGCATTCGCTTTGAGAAACTGGCCCTCCAGTGCCCCAATGCTCATCCCGATCGCGGCAGTATCGAACGATTGGCGGAACTGTTGCTTGCTCTCCCGTAAGGCATCTTCAGTGCGCTTGCGATCAGTGATATCACGAACAATACAGAGACCACCAATGGTTTCACCCGATTCATTGATCAGCGGTGAGTAACGTCCCTCAAAATAACCTTGATGACCCGTTTGAGGAATCGTGTAAGGGCGATCAGTTGAGATAGTGCTTTCGCCTCGCAGAGCTGCATGAAAGTACTCGTCCTCACCAATTTCACGCAAAAAAGGAAAACAATCAAAAGCATTTTTGCCAATGATATCGGCTCTCTTAACACCTGTTAGCCGTTCCATGGCTGGATTCCAGGCGAGATAGCGACAGCCACCATCAAACGCTATGATGCCATCAACGCTGCTTTGAATGAGTTGCCTGGAAAATTCAATGAGTTCTGCCTTCTGAATAGCGGTGGCGACATGATTGGCAAGCTGTTGCAGAAAGGCGACTTCAAGCTGTTGCCAGGAACGGGGCGCAGAACATTGGTGCGCAATCAGCAGTCCCCACAACTTTTTCGGGGTATTAGTACTGGGTGTGAAAGCTCCTTCATCTAGTAGAGAATCATACTGCAGAATGGGAACGATTAAATTCGCTCGAACTCCTAACTCTTCTAGAAATTTAATGTGGCAAGGATCGATATCAGCTGTGTAAATATCATCAATGGTACGGACGCGCCCCTTCTGGTAGGCTTCGACCCAAATGGTTTGCAGACAAGGATCCGCGATCGTGCGGCCGAGAAGTGAAAAAGCATCCGAGCTAATTGATTCGACCATGATTTTGCCGCTCCAATCCTGGTTGAATCGGTAAATCACCACGCGATCGCACTCTAACAGTTGCCGAAGTTCGGCAACGGTTGTACTAAGAATTTGATCTAATTCAATTGACTGGTAAATTCGCAGCGCAATGGCTGGAATTCGCCCTAAAAGTTTGACTGATAATAAAGAAGATGTTGATAGCTCTTGTAAAAACATTTAAACATACCCTTACGAAGTCACGAGGCTTTCGCCCGTGGAAGCATCACTGATTCGTCTTAATGAAACGAACTAGTGATGCCTCAAGTGAAGGGCTACAACAGGTCGTTACATTAGGGACGGACAACGCATGGCAATGGCACAGCCGTAATCGAGTCTGAAAGCAGTGTGATTTCGATGTGCGATCGGATAGCGCTGTCAACAGAGCATTCACTGTTGAGACAAGCCACTAAAAACTGATTTGTCCTATAGTGTTCCCATAATGTCTGCTGTTGCAACGCGCTCAACTGCCAACAAAAGTCCATGTTCAGGGGTTCGAGAACGCGTTCATGGAACTGCTTGAGCCAGTCTGTTCTATGGATTTTCCACCAGGTTTGCCATTCCAGTTCATGTCTGTCCAGGCTAGGAAATTGCGCTTTTAGCTCTGCCAGAGCTTGATTCAAGCGCACTTCGCGTGGAAACTGACGACCAAAATCGAGCGCAAACCACAGATTGAGAATGTGCTCATAGGTGGGTTTCTCACCCAGTTGTTGAATGTGCTGATAGGTACGAGCGATCGCCAAATCAAGCGCCAGTGAGGGATCAAGGTCAAAAGCAAAGGCATCATCCAGCGCCAACGCCAGACTCAGATCCTGGTTGTAACAAAGGGGTAGATAAAAGGCTTTCACAGCAGCGGGTTTAAGGTGAGCGGGTGCCGTTTTTGCTTTTTGATTCACCCATTGCAGTGCTTGTTGCAGCGTACTGTTTTCTCTGGCTAAGGCATCAACCGCTTGTTTCATGTCGTTGAGTAGGGGAGCCGCCTTGGGTAAGAGGCTGAGCGTTAAGAGAATAACCTCATTCCAGCGCCGTTCCGAAGTGTGCTGAGCAAGCTGGTGTAAAACGTCTGTGGGATCTTTCAGGCACCGGGCAGCAATTTTGCGTGCTGTTAAATACTCTTGAAAGGTTAAATGAGAGAACGAGTAGATATCGCGGGCACGTTCAATCAACAATCCCGACTGAAGAGTAATCGTCCGCAACACGGCTTCACTGGCTAGCCAAAGCGCTTCTGGATCAGTCGCTGCATTGGGTAGCGTTTGCAAAAAGTCTGTAATGATGGGCAAAACTTCGCTTTTTTCGAAGTAGGTTTTGCCTTGCTCAAAGAGTGTCGAGGCAATCTGGCTCAACAGATTTAACGTCTCTGGGAGAGATAGAGTGTGTGCCGAGATCACGCTGAATCCCACGTACGTTGTCCCACCGCACCAGCAGAATATCGAGCCCTGCCTGATAGAGTTTTGCCCGTTTGGTTGGGAACATTGCCCGCTCGTAAAACACCAGACACGCAAGATGCAGCAGGAGGGGTGTTGTCACCATTTCCCGAATGGGTTCATTCTCTGGACGATCGAGGTGTTGCAAAAACTGTTCTGCTTTCGCCAAACCAATGGCTTCAGCCTTCGCCATCGCTGTTGAATCACATTCAAGCTTGAGAACGGACTGCACAACCGGGTTTCCCTGCTGTCCCTGACTCATGGCTACAAACCACTTGCGGGCAACCGTCGCAATTTGGTACGGATCAAAATCTGCTAATTCAATGTAGGTAAACCCACGAAACTGGTAGTCTTGAGCGGCCAGACGGCAGGTGATCAGAATGGTTGTTTGGGGATAGGTTTCGGCGAACTTTTGAATCTGGTAAGACAACGGATGACTATCCTGCCGGGGCACTTCGTCCAGTCCGTCTAACAGCACTAACCCTTTACCGCTTTGCAACAGCGAACTAATCTGGGATGGTTCTAGCCCTGCCGCCTTCCACTGTTCGCCAATTTGAGTTTCCAGGCTCAGATCGCCGTTTGTTCTGGCTTCAAGGGCAAAGGTTCTCAGTGAAATAAAGATCGGTAGGCGATCGACAGAAGCATCACCAAGCACGCACTGAGTCGCCAAATATTGCAAAAGAGTTGTTTTGCCAGCCCCAGGTTTACCGAGAATGACGAGCTTATTGTGAGTAGCCAGCATATCTTCGATCGGGATACTGGTGCCTTTTTGCGTGCTGCCGCGATCGCCGCTTTCTTCTGCTTGCAGATTGGCCACTTCTAACCAGCGCTGACTGCTAGGAGTTGGCAAGACTCGAACACTGGTGTAAATTTGCTCAACTGCCAGGGGATGGGCAGTATCCAGGCTAATTTGCAGCAAGCCACATTGAGTTTGAATGGTTGGTTTGAGGCGCGATCGCAAGGTTTGCAGCGAGTGATCTGACTCGGCAAGCGCTTCCGAGACGGCTACCTCAATCTCCTCTTCTTCATCGGGTGGAGCAACGATGTCTTCCCATTCCAGGTTTAGTTGAAAGCAGACATCAATAAATAAGTGACGTTCAATCGGTCGACCGGAAAAGAATTTCCAAATCGACTGCCGTGTTTCTAGCCCGACAGCACTTGCTAAATATTCCTGTGTCCAGCCGGTACGTCGAAAGGCTTGCTTTGCTTTCTTAATGCCGACTTCAGATGCTTTTAACGATCGCTTTGCCATATCCCTGATCCTCAATTGTTGCTTAGGTAATCGAAATCGATCTTGGGGGGCTCCAAGCAACACACATTAAGGCACAGTTTTTCCTGCGCTTGGGTATGGGCAATACCCTGTCTTTACTTATTCGGAAGGAAAAAGCGTGATCCGGAGCCTTTAACAGGTTCTTTGGAGATTATCGATCGTGTAAACCTATGTTGAGCTAAAAGGGTGAAATCTAGTAAGTGCCTGCTGGTCGCTCTCCGAGAAAATACCAGGTGACACCGCTTTAAAGCATCATGGCTCATGAAATCATTCAGCCTTACTTACAACGGCTTTGCAACGACTGTGTGACAATGCCATAAAAATGAAATGAGCGTGAAATAGGTCTCAGCTAAGCAAGAGAAAGCTTCCTTAAGTCTTGTGATAGAGGTGTTTTTGAGGCTCAGACTCTAGACTAGGGCAGCATTCTAGACTAAAGCAGCATTCTGGTGAGGATGGTTATGCCAACAAAGGTATCAGTGAATTCAGGGCAAATTACGATTAATGATGGCTCGACCTTTTTAGTCACTGATTCCTATGGTTGGATTGATGACACCTTGGCGCAAGGTTTTTTTGTAGCCGATACGCGCTTGCTGTCCTACTACGAGGTATCGATTAACCGTGATCGCTTACTCTTGCTTGCCTCCAGCCCGATCAATCATCACAGCGCCCTCTATCAATACACCAATCCACCGTTTCGTACTGTGAATGGCGTGATTCCAAACGGACGCTTGATGATCAGCATCCGACGCGATCTGGTTGGTGGAATGCACGAAGATATTGATATTACAAATCACCATTCAGAACAAGTTGAATTTCAGTTGATGTTAGCAATTCGCTCTGACTTTGCCGATATCTTTGAAGTCAAAGCGCGGCAAATTTTAACCCGTGGAGAAACAGAAACCTTCTGGCGAGATGGAAAATTGACCACCGAATACCACAATGGTTCTTTCCATCGGGGGCTGATTACCCAGCCAGAATGCGCAACGTCTCAGCCACGCTATGCCAACGGTCGCCTGGTGTTTGTGGTCGTGCTTGAGCCTGGGCAGACCTGGCATACCTGCGTTAATTTTGCAGCGATCGTGGATGATGAGATTATTTATCCACAAAATACGTGTGAAGTGGAACATGCGACAGAAGCCAAACAGGTGAGCAATGATTTTCTGGAGCAAGCAACAAAGCTACGATCATCGAATGCAGACATTGCCGCATATTATCAGCAGGCGTTGATTGATATGTCAGCGCTGCGGATCAAGATTGAAGATCATGGGCAGGATTTTTGGATGCCTGCAGCAGGAATTCCCTGGTTTGTGGCTGTTTTTGGGCGTGATTCTGTCACCGTTAGTATGCAAACGATGTCGGTCTATCATGGGTTCGCCTATGGAACTTTGCTGCGACTGGCGCAACTGCAAGCAACTGAAGTGGATGATTGGCGTGATGCCCAACCGGGGAAAATGCTGCATGAATTGCGACGGGATGAATTAACGCAACTCCACCAACTCCCTTACACCCCTTACTACGGCACGATCGACACCACAATTCTCTGGATTGTGACGCTGGCGGAAGCGTATCAATGGAGCCATAGTCAGCCGTTACTAGATGCCTGTCGGGTGCCTTTAGAAAAAGCCCTGGCCTGGATTGAAACCTATGGAGATTTTGATCAGGATGGGTTTGTGGAGTACCAAACTCGATCCTCGATGGGTTTGCAGAACCAGGGTTGGAAAGATTCAGGTGATGCGATCGTCTATCCTGATGGAACGCAGGTAGAGACGCCGATTGCCCTCTGTGAAGTGCAAGGATATGTATACAATGCCTGGAGAGATGCCGCTACAATCTATGACATCTTAGAAGATCCAGATCGAGCAACCCAATTGCGGCAGAAAGCCGATGATCTCTATCAGCGCTTTAACGATCGCTTTTGGATGGAAGACGAAGGGTTCTACTGCCTTGGCTTAGATAGCAAAAAACAGCAAATTCGCTCGATCGCCTCTAACCCCGGACATCTCCTGTGGTCGGGTATTGTACCCAACGATCGTGCGGCTCGCCTTGTGAAGCGTCTGTTTCAGCCCGATCTCTGGTGCGGTTGGGGGATTCGTACCCTTTCTAGCCAGAACCCTGCTTACAATCCCATCAGCTATCAGTTAGGGAGTGTGTGGCCTCACGATAACTCTGCGATCGCGATGGGATTGAAACAATACGGCTATCACCACGAAGCAAATCAGATCGCGGAAGGCATTTTTACGGCTGCCAGCTATTTTGAAGCGGGACGCATGCCAGAACTATTTGGGGGAATGGAACGTCAGCCCGGTCGTTTTCCAGTGCCGTATCCCGATGCCAACGTGCCCCAAGCCTGGGCAGCTGGTTCAATCTTTTTACTGATTCGCGCCATGTTGGGGTTAGAAGCCAATGCTTTCGCACGATCGCTCACCGTTCAACCTGTTTTACCCGATTGGTTGCCCGATTTGGAATTAATCAATTTAAGCGTTGGGGATGCTACGGTGTCGCTTCGCTTCTGGCGCGAGGGGGAACAAACTCACTGGAAAATCACGCATCTGGACGGTGAATTAACGGTACAGAGCAAAGAATCATTGCCTAGGCTTTAAACTCTGCCCTTTAACGAATCGCTCCAAAGGTAGTCCCATCTGGGAGAAAGAGGAAGAATTATCGAGGGATGACGGGATATTGGGAATTTCTCTTCCTTCCACTCTCCCTAGCATTACCAACCATTGGTTCAGTGACGATCAACGCTTTGACTGCCTATTAAGGAACAGTCAGGGTAAACTTCGCTCCACAAGTCTTGTCAGCTAATGTTAAGGCAACGAGCGAACTGCTCACGCTATAGAACCCCTTTGAGATCTCAGGGGAGGCCGCAAGACGCTTGTGTGTGCATAAGGCCAAACACAGACCTTGGTGGTGCCGCTGTCTGGTGGTGCGACGGGTAGCCGGTAAATCGGGAAAGGGGCTTCAACAATCGCAAGCAGAGTCCTCTCATGGTCGCATGATGGACGACTTCACTACCATGGCGGTCATTCAGATAGAGTGAAATAACCGTGCAAAGCTATCACCTCTGTTCTGCTGGTTCCAGCCCTGCACTGCACTTGGTGTGGTGAGTGGCACAGTGACAGGGGCCAGTTTTGTGTCACCCATGCACCCACAAGCGTCTGGTGCTACTCAACCCCCTAGTTTGGCTCTGAAGCTTCCATCTCTATTTGGGAAGCATGCAAGCCGAAATCACAGTAACTTGCAAACGTAAAGAGAAAAATCACGATCATGGTTGCTGCAAAGACAGCCATAGCTGCTTGGTGAGCAATTTTTTTTATGAAAGCAACAGACAGACATTTCATGTTTGGCTAATCCTGAAACGCGAGTCTGTAGCGTAGCCAACAAAGGTCAAGAACTGAGAAAGGTACTTCTTAGTGATCAAGCGCAGAACCAAGCTTCTTTTCGAGTTCTTGACTTTTGCGAGCTAGTTTGGTCGTAGCAGAGGCATCGGTCGATGTTCTCTTCTCACTTTTGTGTCCTGGCTCTGAGCTGGGATTTTTATTGGTTAGAGACAGCAAGGGGGGAAGTATGCGCCTTGGCACATCATTCATCTTGAGGATTGAGTTTAACTCAATCTGCAACAGATAGCTGAAACGGCTCAGCAGACGAAAGCAAGCAAGGTCACGCTGAAGAATGAAAGAGCGCTTAGTTTATGCCGTGATGATTGGTCAGCAAGTAATGACGGTAGACGCTGGCAATGCTCGTATTCTTTGTGTCGAGCCAATGCACTAACAAAGTAGCAACCCTGAAGTGGCGCATTCTCGCAACAACTGCCACCACCTCAGGCGCACGATCGCGACGCTGAAACTAATGGCAATGGTTGAACCAGCGATCGCGTCCACCAAAGCATCAGGCAGTCCGTCTTAAACCTAAGTCGCAATTATCAGGAGAAACTGTTCAGTGCTCAAGCGAAACCAGGAGTCGTCGATGGCGGCGTTGGGTCGATCAGAGTCCAATCGCCGCCGAAACCTAGTGAGTAAGGTGCCCCACGTCACCTTCGCCTTCTGGGTCATCAAGATTCTCGCGACCACGCTGGGGGAAACAGGCGGTGATGCGGTGACCATGACCTTACAACTTGGTTATGCGGTTGGTAGCCTGATCTTTCTCGGTTTCTTTGGCGTTATGCTGGCTGCTCAGGTGCGATCGAAACAGTATCACCCGTTCCTCTATTGGGCGGTTGTCGTGGCGACCACAACCGTTGGGACAACGATGTCAGACTATCTTGATCGCACGCTCGGACTTGGGTATGTGACATCCTCAGTCATGCTCTTTAGCAGTGTGCTCGTGGTGCTCTTTCTTTGGCATCGGGTTGTGGGACGGATTGAGTTTGAGCACATTGCGACGCGGAAGAATGAAATCTTTTACTGGGTCACGATTCTGGTGTCAAACACACTCGGCACAGCACTGGGTGATTTTGTCGCGACCGATGCGAGACTAGGCTTTGAAGGCGGGGCACTGGTGTTCAGTGGACTGATTGGACTGGTAGCAGGAGCGCACTTTTTCACCAAGATTTCGCCGAGTGTGTTGTTCTGGTCTGCTTATGTGCTGACGCGCCCTCTTGGCGCGACTCTCGGCGATACGCTCACCAAACCCTTCGACGATGGCGGTTTTGCGTTGAACCGTATCCTCGCTTCGTTTGGAATCGCCGCACTCATGCTCATGGCCATCATCCTCACGTCTCAGCGAGCGAAACGCGTTTCCTGATGCTGCCAGTCTTCAAAACGATGGAAACGACCTTCATGTTGCACTGCTGGCACTGACGGTGCTGGAGAGCGCACTCTACTCATCCTTACTCCTTACGCATGCTACCTATGCCTCACGTTTCTACAGAGTCGATGCTGACCCTTAAAAGAGTCACCTGCAGATCATTGCACTCGATGCGTCGGGTTTACGTGTCTCACTCAATCAGGTGTATTGTGCTGGTTAAGGCTGATGGTTGCCAACAGCGATGGGAAAATGCCATTGCCTTGGCAGCGTTTAACCGCCTAGCGATCGCTGCCAATGAGCTTAGTTTCAGTGACATATCAACAGCTCTCTATGAGTTTCTGACCTTCATTGAGGCGCAGGGATGGGAACTGCTCTGTTTCGAGATCCCAGCCACACTGATGCCACTCTGGCGTAAGCAAGATTTTCAGGTCATACAGCTAGACTCACAGAAAAGAGCCTATTGCTACCGATTCTAACCGCCACTAGGCAAGGGCAGCCGTCGCCAGTTTAAGCAGGTAGGCGGACTGTAAAGCAGCTACCAGCACCGAACTGGCTGCTAACCGTAATCGAGCCCCGGTGCGCTTGCGCAATTGCTTGAGCGATGGCCAGCCCTAAGCCAGAGCCACCAGCCCAATGAGTGCGAGACTGATCCGCACGCCAGAAGCGGTCAAACACACGTTCCAAGTTTTCGGGCGCAATGCCGATGCCTGTATCACGCACATCGACGACGAGCGTTTGTTCTATCTGGTTAGCCTGCACTTCAATCGTCCCCCCGACAGGCGTGTAGGAGAGCGCATTGTTGATGAGATTGTCGAACAATTGAGTGAGTTGAGCGGCATCACCCCATACCGTTAAAGACCCTGTGAGCGAGGACTTGAGATGAATTTGTTTCGTGGCTGCTGGTGACTCATACTGCTGTATGAGTTGCTTTAAGAGGGCAACTAAAGGCACAGGTTGCCAATGTTGCTTGGTACTTTGTTCCATCCGTGCCAATAACAACAGTTCTTCGGTCAGACGTGTCATTTGCTTGGTAGCGCTAGCGATCGCCTGAAACTTTTCCCAGTCGGTCAGCCGCATGCCCTCAGCGTATTTGAGTGCCACAGCCGCATTACTTTTAATCGCCATTAACGGACTGCGCAATTCATGTGAAGCATCTGCCGTAAACTGTTTCAACCGCTGCACGCTTTGCTCGATCGGCTGCATCGCCATTTGTGTTAGCCAAATGCCGCCGACACTGCTCAAAAGCAGCGCGATGACGATCCCACCAGTCAGTCCCACATCTAACTTCTGGAGCGTTTCGTCATTCTCCTCGAGCGATTGACTGACCCTGACGTAACCCAAAAAACGTTTTTCCTCACCATCCAAAATGGGTAGGGTCACACTTTCAAGGCGCGGCTTCCCTAGCTGGATTTGGGTTGAGTCCTCCAAAGAGAGGGGTAAAGATACGACGACCGTGCCCTTCTGCTGCACCAGATGCCCCTGAGGATCAAACCACTGGATGGCGCGATGGCGCACGCTTAAATCCTGGAGGGAAAAATCTTCCCCAAGCTTATGGTGGCTTTTGTCAAATTCTGTGTTGGCTGCAACGCCTTGTGCCAGTGTTTCTAGCTGATTCGTCATTTGATGCGCCAGACTACGAGCAAAAATCACGCGGACGGCGATCGCAAAGGTGCCTAGCATCGCAGCTAAAACAACTAGATAAGAAGCCAGCAAGCGATGCTGCAACTTCTGAAACATAGGCTTCAGGGGTCGATCCCCTTGCTCAGGCGCTTGCTTAGCCATACACATCAGCACTCAGCTTGAAGACGATAACCAACACCATAAACGGTTTCAATCACGTTTTCGGTTGCGCCTGCGGACTTAAGCTTACGGCGTAAATTGGTCAGGTGCGTTTTAATCGTCTCCTCGCCAGCGGTTTGATCCAAGTCCCACAGCCGCTCCAGAAGGAAGGCTCGCGTCAGAATTTGCGTGGGGTTTCTTAAAAAGCATTCTAAAAGCATGTACTCTTTAGGCGTGAGGGAGAGCTCTTTGCCAGCGTAGGCCACCTTGTGACTACTCGGATCAAGCTGTAAACCATCATGTGTGAGGATAAGCGGTTTTAGCTCTGGAGTGCGACGAGAAAGTGCTCGGATGCGCGCGGCCAATTCTTCTAGCTCAAACGGTTTCACTAAATAATCATCAGCACCTGCATCTAACCCAATCACCTTATCGCTGGTGGTATCGCGTGCCGTCAACATCAAGATCAGTGCCTGTGATCCAGACATACGTAACTGCTTACAAAGCGTTATCCCATCTAGTTTCGGTAGCATCAGGTCAAGCAAAATCAACTCATAGTCAATGGCTTGAGCATATTGCCAGCCCTCTAAACCATCATGAGCGAGATCCACAATATGGTTTTGATGACTCAGGTCTTCGGCCAGTGGTCGGGCAATCCGGTCATCGTCTTCGACCAGTAAGATTCTCATAGCCGTCTTTGTGTTCCCTTACCGTGAGCTTGCAACACTACTGTGTTTGGGCGCGATCGTCCTACGAAGCGTTCCCATCGCGTTTAGACCAAACCCAACATTAAGGATTTTGGACTGCACTTGGAACGCTTTACTATAATCGCATGGCGTTTAATCTCAGTCCGGTGTTTTAACCGTCAGCGTTGTCCATGTGGAGCAATTGGGTTCCGTATTGGGTCGGTTGTTGCAATCGTGCATTTTGAATGTCAACTTGGCTTCATCACGTACGCGAGTCAGCGTCCAGTTCAGTGCAGGGGCATCCACTTTAGAATCGTTTTAAACAGGTTCCATCATTCCAGCCGATGGCGGTATGACGGCACAATCAGGTTGAAGTGGAACGGAAAAGCCTGATTGCTGTTAGTGGTGTTCGCTTCACTACCGTTTTAGTCTCTGCCTTCGCCTATCATTCGTCTTGCTAAGGATCGTGGATTAAATAAAATCGACAAATTGTTTATGGGTAGGGGCGAACGGCCGTTCGCCCCTACGAGAAATACCTTAATGAAACCAAATTTGCTGATGGCTGACCGCTATCAGCTTCCAGTCATCAGCGGTCAATGCTCCTGAATTCATGTATGCGCCTCTACTTGGTTCGTTAAGGTTAGTTGGTTAAGGTCGTTATCGATCGAAATTTGCGGACTCAAACTCCCATGCTGATTACTCAACAGCCCGTTCTCAAACGATTCTGGTATCCTGTGATGCCGATCGCCAACCTTCAAGCGGCTCCTCAAGCCTTTACGCTACTGGGGCAGCCATTAGCACTGTGGTTAGATAGCGAGGGTAACCCAGCTGCCACCGAAGACCGTTGCTGTCATCGCTCCGCACAGCTTTCGAAGGGGCAGGTCATTGATGGCAACATTCGCTGTCCGTATCACGGTTGGTCCTTTGACAGCAGCGGAGCCTGCGTGAAAGTGCCTCAACTGACCAGTGACAGCATTCCCCGGACGTATAAAGTGAGTGGCTACCGCTGTCAGGAGCGCTATGGTTACGTCTGGGTCTGCATGGGTGAACCGTTGCAAGACATTCCCGACATTCCCGAAGCGAAGGATGCGGGGTTTCGCCAGATTCACGAGTTCTACGAAACCTGGCATGCAAGCGGCCTGCGGATTATGGAGAACTCTTTTGACAGCGCTCACGGTAACTTTGTCCACGCGCGATCGTGGGGAGATATGAGCAACCCCGTGCCACCGCCGATCGACGAAGTGTCTGATACTGAAACGGGCTTTGTGATGAAGCATTGGGTGGAGGTTCTCAACCCGGATCTGCAAAAGCAAAACCTGGGCATTCAAGATGAAAAAACCATTCGCACGAATGAGCGACGCTGGTTTATGCCGTTTGCCCGCACGCTTAAAATTCAGTATCCCAACGGCTTGATTCACCTCATTTTTTCGGCTGCAACGCCGATCGATGACAAAACGTCCCAACTCATTCAGTTCTGTTTCCGTAACGATACCGAAGCTGATGCCAAAGCCGCCGATGTCATTGCGTTCGATCGCACCGTAACCCAGGAAGATCGCGACGTTCTGGAAACGACTGATTATGATGCTCCCCTTGATATCCGTGAAGAACAGCACATGGCATCCGACAAACCTGGTATTCTAATGCGGCATAAGCTCGCTGCCTTGCTGAAAGCACATGGAGAAGTTGAGCAACGTCGACAGGATTGATTTGTGACTTATACCCTTCGTTCGGCTCTTATTCCCGTTGAGGATGGCTACGCTACGGTTGATGTTCAGATTGAGGACGATCGTATTGCGGCGATCGGGGCTGACTTACCAACGGTAGGAACCGCGATCGATGCTGAAAACAAGCTGCTACTGCCCGGTTTTGTGAATGGGCATACGCACTCGCCCCAGTTTTGGCAACGTGGATTGATTCCCCAACTGCCCCTTGAACTGTGGTTGGCAGATGTGTTTGACACCTCTCCTACCGAGGTGGAGAAAACCTATTTGGGAGCGTTAGGTACTGCCATTAATACGCTGCTTTCAGGTGGTACCTGCGTGATGGATCACCTGTACCTGATTGCTGGGCAAGAACTCGAAAGCGTGGCGGCGGCGGCTCGTGCTTACAAAGAAGTGGGAATTCGTGCGTTCATTGCACCATTAATTCAAGACATGCCCTTTGTTGCGGGCTATCCCGAAGGCTTAAAAACACTTCCCCATCAACCGTTTCCCCAATCAGCAGCGGATATAGTGGCAACGATGGAGGCGATCGTCGCTCAATCTCATGCACCAGATGATGGCATTCAGATTGCAGTCGGTCCCACGGGCTTTCACCGCTGTTCGGATGCGCTGTTTGAAGGGTTAAGAGACTTGAGCGATCGCCATGATCTCTGTCGTCACACGCACCTGCTGGAAACCCGATCGCAGAAAATGCTGGCTCAAGAACGCTACGGTGGCAGTGGCGTCAAACACCTCCAGCAGCTTGGGTTTCTCGATCACCGCACGTCGCTCGCCCATTCGATCTGGCTGGATGACGCCGATATCACCATTCTTGCAGAAACCCGATCCACGGTCGTACATAATGCTCTGAGCAATCTCCGCCTTGGCAGTGGCATTGCACCGGTGCTGAAATACCTGCAAGCCGGAGTGAATGTGGCCTTTGGCTGTGACGGTGCGGCCAGTAATGATGGACAAGACATGCTCGAAGCCATCAAAATTGGTTCCCTTTTGCACAATGTGACCGATCCAGACTACAGGCACTGGATTACACCTCGCAAAGCGGTTGAGATGGCTGCGATCGGCGGTTTTACAGGCGTTAATCTGGCGAGTCAGGTGGGTTCTTTAACCATTGGAAAACAAGCCGATCTCGTCCTTTACGATCTCAAAAACCTGTCCCTCTTGCCCCGCACCGATCCCATCAAGCTACTCATCCTGGGCAGGCCAAGTGCCGCTGTGGATAGTGTTTGGGTACGCGGTCGGCAGGTTATTACGTCTGGCATGCTCAAAACGGTGAGCACGAACGACTTCGCGCAAACCATCTTTAATACCGGAGACGTTCACAGCAACCCTCAATACAAAACCATCTATCAAGTGGAAGCCCACTATCGTCGCGTGATGGGTTTACCTGAAGAGGGAGATGCTTAACCGAGATTGGAGAAGAGTAAATTGGACAGCCTTCTCTAATCATCTAATTTAAGGAACATAAGGCTTTAGTATGAATCGTAGAAATTTTGTTTAATTACAAAAAACCTCCGATTCGCTTTAAGACTCGATATTTTTTAATTTAGATGACAATTGCTTGATTAGTGAATTAAGGTGCTCACCAACTCTTGTCAACCATAAATATCTCTTCGATGACCAACTTTGTCGATCGTAATAATTTTACTTTCATCATTGAATTCGTAAATTACTCGATAATCACCAACTCTTAGTTTGAAGAAACCTACTAAGTCACCTGTTAGGGGTTGAGAACAATCTGATCAAAATTCTCGGCCAACCAGTTGATTTTGTTGACCGTCCGTAAGCGTGTAGCTTGAGTTAACGTTTCAAGGTCATCAAGGGCTTCTGGTTCATATTCAACTGAGTAACTCATTGACCGCTTAAACCCAAGCGTTGCATGGCTTCTTCAGAGGAAATTCTTTGACTACCTGCTTCTCTGCGCGATCGCATCTCAATAAGCTGTTGCCGGATGTTTTCCTTCAATTCTCTGCCTTTATCAGGGTCATCTAAAACTTCCTGAATAGTATCGATGACTGTCTCACGGATTAACGCTTTGAGTTCTTCTGTAGTGAGATCTTTAACTTGCATAGCTAGTTCCTTTTTTAGAACAAGTCACTCAATTTAAGCTACCTATAAAGCAAACGGTTCAACAGCAGCGGAAGACTCCATGAACCATTGTCTAGTCGCCGTGGCAACGGATTGCTCCTCAATCATACCCAACCTTCAATCTAGCGAGATGCAGTATGTGGTGAGGTGGTTCTGCAAAGATCGACCGCGCTTTACGGGCCATCGCCGCTCCAGCCTCTTTACGAACACCTTACTCAAAATCGTTATGACTATGATATAGTTGTAACAGTTTGTAAGCAGTCGGTCGTTGTCAGTAGAGACCCTGTATGCTGCCGACGCTATAACTACTATGTCAACCATGTGTGCTACACGATCAAGACGCACCAACTACTAGGAGGCTACTATCTCATGACTCAAGAAGGATGCTTGCGCGTTGGGCAATCGGCTCCCGACTTCACAGCAACGGCTGTGGTAGATCAAGAGTTTAAGACGATTAAGCTGTCCGACTACCGTGGCAAGTATGTTGTGCTTTTCTTCTACCCGCTCGATTTTACCTTTGTTTGCCCAACCGAAATCACAGCCTTCAGCGATCGCTATGATGAGTTCAAGCAACTGGGCACCGAAGTCTTAGGCGTTTCAGTCGATAGCGAATTTTCTCATTTGGCCTGGATTCAGACCGATCGCAAGAGTGGTGGTGTTGGCGATCTCAACTATCCCCTGGTTGCTGATATCAAGAAGGAAGTGAGTACCGCTTACAACGTGCTTGACCCCGATGCTGGTATCGCTCTGCGTGGTCTATTTATCATTGATAAAGACGGTATTATCCAGCACTCCACCATCAACAACCTATCCTTCGGTCGTAGTGTTGACGAAACGCTGCGGACTCTACAAGCCATTCAGTATGTGCAGTCTCACCCGGATGAAGTCTGCCCTGCTGGTTGGAAGCCCGGTGATGCTACCATGAACCCCGATCCGAAGAAGTCGAAGGAATACTTCGCAGCAGTCTAGGTTTCGTTACGGCAATTTGCTTTAGTCATTATCAATGACTCTAGGGTGGGCGTTTGCTCACCCTAGAATTTTTTAGGAAATGTTTGTAGCCAGTGGTGAACCCAGAGGTCGTGCTGGAAAGAGCAGAATAACGAGAGGGTGAGTGGGAGCGAAGTTCTCGAGATCGAATCATCCCACCCTCCCATGCTTATGCTTCATCCTTTCCTAAATAGGACTACTAAACCCGGTCATTCACTGCTGCTCATTTATCGAGATAGTTTTTACCGAGACAGGTTTCATGATTCCGGTTTGCGATCGCTATTGGCTCAGAAACGCTCATATTCCCTTACCGCTATTGGAAGAACAGCCAGACGCGCCTCTTGCCATGCCCGATCAGCGACCGTTCTGTGGTGACTTCCTACTTGTTGATCTTGAAATTACGGGAGGTGTCATCACTGCGATTGTTCCAGCCGGAAACACCCGCGACAGTAGCCCATCAGTTGATCTCCGTAGCGGCATTGTCTTTCCCTGCTTTGTGGATTTGCATACCCATTTAGACAAAGGGCACATCTGGGAGCGCACCCCCAATCCTGATTGCACCTTTGATAGCGCGATCGACACCATTCAGGCCGATACCCAAAAGTATTGGGATGCGGATGACGTGTATCGTCGCATGGAGTTTGGGCTGAAATGTAGCTATGCTCACGGCACCAAAGCTGTTCGCACTCACCTCGATTCTGGCGGTCAGCAAGCCGCTCTTAGCTTTAGTATCTTTAAAACGCTTCAGACTGCATGGGCCGATCGATTAACCCTCCAGGCCACGTCTTTGGTGTCGTTAGAGGACTACCTCACGCCTGAGGGAGAACACCTTGCCGACTATGTGGCTGAAGTAGATGGCATCATGGGTGGCGTTGCTTACATGAACCCCCAGATTGAAGCACAGGTCGATCGCGCCTTCACACTGGCAAAAGAGCGTCGTTTGAATTTGGACTTTCACGCTGATGAAACCAATGATCCAAATTCCACAACCCTTCGTATCATTGCCGAGGCAGCCATTCGTCATCAATTTGAAGGACGAATCGTTTGTGGACACTGCTGTAGCTTAGCCGTACAAGACCCTGAAATCGCTCAGACCACGATCGCCCTAGTGAAGGAAGCCGGGATTGGCGTTGTCAGCCTGCCGATGTGCAACCTATATTTGCAAGATCGACAGACGGGACGAACACCTCGTTGGCGGGGGGTAACCCTGCTCCATGAATTGAAGCAGGCGGGCGTGCCTGTTGCGATCGCTAGCGACAACTGCCGCGATCCCTTTCATGGCTTTGGCGACCATGATGCCTTACAGGTTTTTAGCCTGTCAGTCAAAATTGCTCATCTGGATCAGCCTTACGGAGCGTGGTGCCGCGCCATTACTTCAGCCCCGGCTGACATGATGGGGTTGCCCACAGTGGGGCGAATTGGCGTCGGGCTACCAGCCGATCTCGTTTTGTTTAAGGCCCGTCGCTACAGTGAGTTATTATCTCGCTCTCAACACGATCGCCTGGTGGTGCGGTCTGGGCGAGCGATCAATGCCACGCTTCCTGACTATGCTGAATTAGACGATGTGATGGCTAAAACATAGTCAAGCTATCGCGATCCTATTTGGACTGTGTAAAGGCTTTCCTGTAGGGAGAACTCTCACAACTCTCTTTTTTCACGAATGATTCAGGACTGCTATAAAACCTGGAAAATGAGTGGCTGAACGATCGCATCGGCGAGGATTGTAGCTCTACGCATCGCTACAGTGGTCTAAGGTGCAGTAAGAACGAATGCAAATTATGTCTGACTCAACGTCCTTTCGCCCTCAATTAGCCGTCACGCTGGGCGATCCCGCTGGCATTGGTCCCGAAGTGGTGCTCAAGGCTCTAGCCGTTCCACCCGTAAATTGTGACGTCACGATCGTTGGGAGCCGATCGCGTCTCACGGCTGCGTATCAGCAGGTGCGATCGCGTCACCCAGGCCTCAATTTGGCAGACCCAGAGACGCTGAACGTTCTCGATGTCGGTCTTTCCTTAGAGGAGGAAGCCATCGTTTTGGGTGTAGAAAGTGCGGCCAGTGGGGCAGCCAGCTTTCGTTATCTTGAAACGGCGATCGCTCAGGCATTGGCTGGCACCTTTCACGGCATCGTAACGGGGCCGATTTCTAAAGCAGCGTGGAATGCAGCCGGACAGGCTTACCCTGGTCAAACGGAGCTTTTGGCAGAGCGAGCAGGCGTTGACCGCTTTGGCATGCTGTTTGTGGCGCGATCGCCTCATACAGGATGGGTACTGCGGACGCTGCTGGCGACCACCCACATTCCTTTGCGGCAAGTCGCCGATGCTCTCACTCCAGACCTTCTCACCCGTAAGCTGTCGCTTCTGATCGAATGCCTGCAACAAGATTTTGGATTAGAAACGCCTCGCATTGCGATCGCGGGTTTGAACCCCCACAGTGGCGAGCAGGGCAAACTAGGGCACGAAGAACAGGATTGGTTGATTCCGTGGCTGCAATCGATGCGCCAAAAATTTCCCAAACTCACACTGGAGGGTCCCGTGCCTCCTGATACGCTTTGGGTCAAAGCAGGGCAGGCGTGGTTTGGTCGTTGGTCGGACGCAAAAGGCAAAAACCAAGAGGCGTTGGCCGCTTCAAGCGTTAACCCTGCTGATGCTTACCTCGCGTTGTACCACGACCAGGGGCTCATTCCGGTGAAATTGATGGCGTTCGATCGCGCGGTGAATACGTCGGTCGGCTTACCGTTTGTGCGAACTTCACCCGACCACGGCACTGCGTTTGATATTGCGGGGCAGGGTAAGGCAGACGCATCTAGCATGAGAGCCGCGCTTGAACTGGCCGCAGAACTCTGTTGTAAGCGCTGTTCTACGCATGAAAAAACAGAACCTGCCAAGGTCTAGGTGCCTGCTCGGAAGCGATCCTAGGACGCGTCATCAATTAAGCCCCGAAACCTTTAGTATCAGCAGTTTCGTGCCCGTTCCAACCCATGAGGCTAGGGACTGAAACCCTTGGTAGAAGTAAGGCGTAGTCGTAATTGATGACAGCCCCTAGTGTTGTAGTTGTAGCCTCAACACGATCGTGACTACTCGCCCTGAAAAGACTATGGAATGCTAATCAGTTTCATAGCACTTTCTAATCAATTGTAACAGAATCTTAAAACTTTCCCTGAATTCACGGAACGGCGGGCACTCTAATGGCAAAGTTGCAGGAAATCTAGTTAGGATTTGATGACTTTTTCAACGGTTCTTAATACAATCAAAGGAGGATTAGCGCGAAAATGAAATCGGTTCAGTATAGAGGATTACAATCCTACCTCTACTAAATTTAAGCCTAAGTTTTATCTATTTCTATTCCTACTGCGACCTGGCGTCGCTCTGAACAAGCCCTCATTCTTGAACCACATTCCATTAGCTAGCCAAAGGGTGATTATGCTTCAATCCGCACAGTATTCTCTCAACATGATCCAGGACGAAGCACGCGAACTCGTCCGTAAAGGCAAGGTTAGTCGGCAACAGCCTATCTATATTCTTTGCCAGTACATTCCAGCCCGCGAGTGGGCGTTCGTTGAGTGCGAATTAGAGCGCTGCAATTTTTTGCTGCGCGATCGCATTGGTGATTTGGTTGGTCGTGAAGAGTGGGAAAACGACTAACCGTGACGCCGCTCTCTTCAAGAGGCGGCATTCTCGTTTCGTAGGCGTTCCAACTCAGCCCGCATTGCCACAATTTGGGCCGTCAGCTCTTGCAGTTCTAGTTGAACATCGGGTGGCGCAGAAGGGGTTGCTACTGTAGTACTCGATGCCCCTGTCGATGGATTTGTACTGCGCTTGGTCAGCAGTGTATCCACAAAATTACGAGCCTCTTGTTCTGTAATTTCGCCCTTCTGCGCCCATTCAGCGGATAAAACGCTCCACTCCTGGTTCAACTTTGCAAGATTCTCATCCCGCTTTTCGGGATCTTGCAAGACTTCCACGAAGGTAGCGGTTGCGCCCAGTGTGATGCGAAACCCTTGCTGAAAGAGCTGTACAAATTTGTCAGAGTTCATCTCAACTGTTTCCTCTCATAGATAGTCAGCGACAATTTAAGCCTATTCTACAGACGCAGGTTTTACAAATGCTGTCATGGGACACAAACGGGCGAAGAAACAGTACTGTCACATTAGCAATGCTAAAAAGGGGCTTAAGCAAAGCTGCGTGCAGACCAAAGCACTAGCTAGCTTGCTCTAAATACTGATTCACGTCGTCTATCAAACGGCTGAGTTCAGCTTCTGTGGTGAGACGGATGCGATCGTCCCGCAGGGTGATGAGAACTCTGGCTGCAAATGGGGTCGGCCATATATTGGGGTTGCAAAAAATTTCGAGAAAGACATCCCCTGTGTACTGGTATTCCATTGGTTTCTGCGGTGTCGCACGGCCAGCCGGAGCCGTTTTGGCAGCGATCGCTTTCAAGCGTTCCATCAGGTGAGTAAGGGCTAACTGTAAATCCTTTGCAGCTTGTGGGGTGAAGCTGATTGCAACAGATCCTTCGGCAAGATTAATGGTAAACCGAGATGCAGACATGGGTGGTTGAACTCAACGAATCGACCCTCTAAATCGTACTGGCGATCGTAACTGAAAAGATCTTTTCTTTAGGAATCAACCCATCTAGCCTGGGAAATGCCTCAATTCCTTGCTGGTCAAAGTGTTGCTGACCGACCGCTGCTATTGCACGATTGCAGTGAGGGGTAACTACTGCAAATGTTTACTGCTAAGGGCAAACCAGCAGTGGTGAAGGCACAACTGCTGTCTTAAAGTAAGAAAAATGAGTTGGGTTAAAGCTGTGGTTATCGATAATCGATCGCATGTGCGCAAAGTTCTGATCATCACACTCCTGCTCAACCTGTTTGTGATGTTGCTTAAGGCTGGGGTCGGCTGGTTGACAGGGTCACTCAGCCTACTTGCAGATGCTCTGCATAGTGTGACCGATAGCGCTAACAACATTATGGGCTTGATTGCCAGTCGATTTTCATCACCAGAGCCCGATCGCGACCATCCCTATGGGCACCAAAAGTTTGAAGCAGTCGGTGCATTAGGGATCGCGGCCTTCTTAGGCATCGCTTGCTTTGAAATTCTCCAGGGTGCAATCGAGCACCTGATGACTCCGAATCACTCGCCAGTCAAAATTTCGCCTCAAGAACTGTGGCTTTTGCTGATTGTGCTGGGGGTAAACATCTTTGTGGCGTTTTACGAGCGGCGTGAAGGGCTGCGCGTGGGCAGTGCCATTCTGGTTGCCGATGCGAAACATACGATGAGTGATATTTGGGTCACCATCAGTGTCATCGGTGGTTTGATTGGCGTTTGGGCTTGGGGTCTGCAATGGTTGGATGTGGTGCTGGCTTTTCCGGTTGCCATTCTGGTGTTTTATAGCGGCTGGTCTGTGCTGAAGGACAATTTACCGGCGCTCGTCGATGAGATGGCGATCGCGCCCGAAGCGATTCATGCGATCGCCATGCAGGTGCCGGGTGTCATCAACTGTCACGACATTGCTTCGAGAGGCATTGTGGGTCGTCAAATTTTCATCGAAATGCATCTGATTGTGAATGCGGTTGATGTGGAAACAGCTCACAAAATCACCGAGACGGTCGAAGACAGATTGGAAGAGCGCTTTAGCCCCGCTCGCATTCTGATTCATGTGGAGCCGCCGTCGCACATGTCCGATCACATCACCTATGAGTCAAAAACGTAGGGCATCTCTTTGGGGCAAACTCCATTCGTTGCTTGACTTTCTAGATTTTTCTACTTTAAAACGAAAGCCCCAGGTTGCCCTGGGGTTTTGGAGTCATCAGCTCTTTGCACTTATGAAGGTAAGAGATATCGCCGAATTTTAACTCTGTCTAAAGACGTAGTCATGGTTAAAACTTGAATGAAGCAACCGTGACTAGCCGTTAGCTAGATTGAAGGAAGGCAGCTTCGGTCGTTACAATCGGCACGAGCGATCGCTCGATTGCGTGCGATGCTGAAACGGCGTGCGATGCTAAAGCAGGGAGCGAAGCTGTCATGGAATTTGTGATCGACCCACCGACTGCCACTAAAATTCGCAAGATGGAGCAGCGGGTGCGCTGGCATGATCCTGTCATCAGGGAGCGGGGCATCGATCAAACTCGCCTTGTTTTGGATGATGGACGGCAAGATAACCCAGAGTTTTCGTTCCTGGTGTTAGGTGACAGCGGTTCCGGTCCCCATCGTGGACATAACCCCCAGCGACGCATCGCCGAACAGATGCTAGAGCATCAGGAAGAAGCTCGCTTTATCTTGCATACAGGGGATGTCATTTACCTGACCGGGTCAAGTGCCTACTATCCTCCCAACTTTATCGAGCCATACCGGGAGTTTTTGGTGGGAGGTGAGCAGTTTCACCGAATTGCGTACGATCGCATGGTCTTTAAGCTGCCCTTTCTACCCGTTCCGGGCAATCACGACTATTACGACATGCCGTTGCTGTATGGCTTGCTCTCGCAGCTAACCCTGCCGTTGCGCCAAGCCCTCCAATCGCGAGTTGACCTCGACGTAAGCTGGAGAGGCTCTGTACAGGGCAACGCTTACGCCCGTGCCTTTCTGGATTATCTCAAAGCGCTCAAGCCTGGAGCCAGCCTGGAACAGCATCTGGATGCTCACTACACGGCTAAAACCGAAACGGGGCGCTGCTTGAACTATCAGCCAGGACACTTTACTCGCGTCCCAAACCGTTATTACACCTTTCGATCGGGCGGCATCGATTTTTTTGCCCTGGATTCAAACACGATCAATGCCCCTGTGCCCCTACCGGATAACCCATCTGGCACCAAGTACCGTCGCCATCTGGAGCAGCGTCGGACAGAGGTGGATAACCAGATGCAGGAAATTTTGATTACCCTTGCCAAACTCAAGCCCGATGACCCGGATGATGCTGAACGCATGGATGATTTGCAGGCCAAATTAGAGCAACTCACCGAAGTCAACAAGGACATTACAAAACAACTGGCATCCAATGAGACAACCGAAACGGACTTACATCAGCTTGATTGGCTCAAGCAAAAGCTGATTGAATCCTGGCAAAATGAAGCGGTCAGAGGACGGGTTCTCTTTTTCCATCATCCTCCCTATGTGACTGAAGCAACGAAATGGCATCAAGCCCAAACGCTGGCTGTGCGTTATCGTCTGCGGCAGGTGCTGGATAATGTAGCCGCCGCGATCGGCGATGGTACTCAAGGACGCCCGATCGTGGATCTCGTGCTGTGCGGTCATGCTCACTGTCTGGAATACCTGCACACAGTAGAGACGGGGCATGCCGATGCCAACAGCAATTGGATTGTTTGCGGGGGCAGTGGCTTTAGCTTGCGCCGTCAGCGGGAAGAAGGGCCTGAGGTCACAGAATTTTTCAGTCAGACTGGTAGCGACAAAGAGCGTTTAGTCGCGAAGTCCCATCTTTTTATCGGTCGCAGCGGGCAAGGTTCTCATCGGCGACGACCTTACTCATTCATTCGCATTGATGTACAGGCAGGCACCCCACCCAAATTTGTGGTGCGTCCGTATGTGGCAGAACGCTTCCACAGACAATGGAACGATTATGCGATCGACCCCTTTACGATTTAGAGAGAACGTTCGACAGAAACCTTGATGCATGCTGACTTCCACTTGTGGAAACGCTACTTCACTCAAATGAAGTATGGCTCGTTCCGGGAAGAATAATGACTGCACTGTAGCACCCAAAGAGCAGGTTCATTCCTTACTCACTGCGAGAATGAACCCGCTTTCGTTGCAAACGTAACTGCTTTGCTCACAGGCAAGGCTTAGGCTTTATGGATGAACATCAAGGGGCTCAGGCAATGAAATGGTTGCTAACTCTTCTGGAATTTATTGAGTTTTTGGTGACGCCCGTTGGGTTAGCGGTTGGTCTTTGGGCTAGCTTCTACTTTCCGCTGGTACAGCTACTCAATTTCAACCTGGAATTGGCATCATTGCTACCCGCCATTTTGGCCGTCAACGTGTATTTTGCACTGATGCAGATCAGCGATTAGGTAAGCAGACAACACAAGAAGGGTTTCTTAACTAATTTGGCAACATTTGTGCGAGCATCACCGTGCTTCGACTGCGCTGAGCACCTGGTAGCAGTTAGTACGCGCCGTCACAGTCACGTTTTAATAGACGGGACTTTGCCTTCTGCCTTCTGCCCTCTGCCTCCTGCCTTTTGCTATATCGGTTAACTCAACTGCACAACGGGCTGATCATCGATCAGGGTTTGTAGTGCCAACAGGTCTTCAACCGTAATGCGCAGAAAGCGCTGCTCATCCACGCGAAACAGCACCTTGATCCGATCGCTCCCGGGGTGTCCGGGTGGATCAAGCTTCGCAATATTACGGGCACCATCGCGATCATTCAGCGGTTGGACTTGATAGCTACTGTCAACCCGCCGGGTTAGCAAGCGATCGCCATCAAAATAAACCTCAGTTTGATTCGTATCTACACCCAATTCTCCAATGACGAGTTCAATACTGGGCTGGTTGTCTAAAGACGCGCCTAGCAGCAATTGCACCGGATCGCTCATTGGGTAAGACTGCCCCGCTTTGATCAACGGGTGCCAGCTATGGCAGTTATGACGACGATCCCAATAGCGAATACCATAGCCGTGATACAGAAAGTCTTTGATCTCAACGCCCTGGCTCAGTTGCAAGGCACCGTGAGCGATCGCCTCAAATGGTTTTTCGCACCGCACTTTACGTTCGCCAAACGCTTGCTTGACCCAGGTTTGCACCGCAGGAATTTGTGCCGTTCCTCCCACCAACAAAACGGCATCAATATCACTCAGTTCTAACCCCTGCCGTCGCGCTTGCTGCGAGACCTGAGCGAGACACTCGTCCAATTGGTCAAAAAACTGATGCGTTTGGAGGATTTCTTCAAAGCGATCGCGGCTCAATTGCAACTCGTAGCTTTCAAACGTTTCGTCGTCAAAGTACACTTCCTGAGCCTGTGTTTGCAGCGAAAGCTGAATCTTCAGCCGTTCTGCCAGCCGTGTCGTGAGGGATGTCACTGCTAACCCCTGCGTTTCGGCAAAGTAATCGACTAGCCAGTGATCAATATCCGAACCACCCAGGTTTTGCCCTGCTTTTGCCAGCACTCTGGCAATTTTGGGCTTCTGCCCCGATTGTTCTGCAAACGATTTTTGTCCCCACTTGAGGATAAAGCCGAGAGGTTTTGACTGTGCTGGAGTTGCATCAAGCCGCACCAGAGAGAGATCCAGCGTGCCGCCACCAAAATCAATAACCAGTAGCGTTTCTTGCTCGGTCAGCCCATATCCCAGTGCTGCTGCTGTAGGTTCGTCCAGCATCCGCACCTGTTCAACCTGGAGCGACTCACAGACCTTCCCTAACCAGAGGCGGTACGCTTCAAAACTATCAACGGGTACTGTGAAGACGATCGACTGCCCCGCATCGGGTTCAACGGTCTTAAGCTGCTGCACCAACTGCGTGAGAAACCATTGCCCTACCCGCTCAAACGTCATGATATGTCCGTCCAGTTCAGGTAAAAAGCCCTGCACGCTGGAACCAATCCCGCGCTTAAAGTTGCGAAAGAACCGTGGATCGGTCGTCAAATCAAGCGCACGATCGCGGACAGCCTGACCCAGCACTACCTTGTCCTGACTGGCATCCTCAACGTAGAGCAGGCTAGGTATAAGGGGGGGATTCTGACCGGAGCGATCGCTCATGCCAGGGAGAGAAAGGGTTTCTGGTTGTTGTGTCGCCCGGTTCCAACGAGCAATGACCGTATTACTGGTGCCAAAGTCGATCGTGATGCCCATGCCGTCTTAATTCAATCCTGTCAACTGATCCTAAAAGCAGGGCCTTGCCCTATGCGCCATGCTTCATTTCAGCCTATCGTAGAATGAGGGTTCGCAATCATTGCGTTCTTTACTAGCGAGCAGTTCTAGCCAGCAGCTTACGGGTAGAGGCGAATGGCCGTTTGCTCCTACTGCAAGAAATATCGACGGTTATTAAATGCTTGTCCCTAAGCAGCTTTTTGGCCTCTAACCGCTTCTATGCAGGCATCGATCGATAGGAGTGATGAGGAACATGTTCACGAAAAAGGCTACCAGGCTACCGTTCTAGGTGCCCTCCCTGGAGCGAAAAACACTACAACTGTCTTGCCGCTTAGCTGCTGGCGAAAATCGTGGCAGAACGACCCGAAAGGTGGTGCCTACCCCTACTTCACTCTCGACGTAAATTTGTCCCTGGTGCAAATCCACACACTTTTTCACGATCGCCAGACCGAGTCCTGTCCCCTGAATTTTGCCGACATTGTGCGCCCGATAAAACGTTTTAAATAAGTGTTGCTGGTCTGCTAAGGGAATACCGATGCCTTCATCTTTGATCTGAAAGATCACGTGATCATTGTTGCAACTGATCTCAAGCCGTACTATGCCCTGATCAGGGGAATACTTGACCGCATTGGAAAGCAGGTTGGTCAAAATGTGATGGATTAATACTTGATCCATCTCACCTTGAATTCGCCGTGGCGTGCAACGCAAGATCAACTGATGGTTGGTGCTAAGGGTCAACCGTAAGGTCTCGACCAACTCCTGGCAATAGTCTTCTAGTTCAAGGGAGGCAGGCTCATATTGCAACCCACCCGAACCCGCTTTGCCTAGAAGCAGCACTTCATCCAAAAGGCGCAGCATAGAAGCGATCGAGGCGTGGATACGGTCAAAATGCTGGGCACGCTTTTCATCGGTTAGCTTGTGCCCATAGTTTTGCAGCAGTTCGGTTGCCATGCGAATGGTGGTCAGCGGTGTCCGAAATTCATGGGAGGACATCGAGACAAAGTCGGACTTAATTTGATTGAGCTCTCGTTCTTGTTCTAATGTCTCCAGCGTTTTAGCCTCGATCAGCTTCCGTTCGCTGATATCATGGCTTTCGACAATGAGCGATACAACGTGATGATGCTCGTCTCTTAACGGTTTGATGGAAAAATCAAGCCAGCACAGTTCCCCATGAGGGTTACACGTCTGGATCTCGTTGCGCACGATCTGCCCCTGGACAGCAGCAGCAACGGCCCTTTTCATCCATTGCTGGCTTAATTCACTATAGCCCCAGCGGGGTGTCTCCCACAGCGGTTGCTGTAGGATATCGTTCACTCGATCGCCTTCTGCCATCGCAAGTGCCTGATTTACCTCCAGCACGACGCCTGCGGGCGATAGCAGCGCCATAAACTGAAAGGTTTGATCAAAAACGGCTCGAAAGCGGCTTTCGCTGGCCTGTAGCTGCTTTAAAATCTGCGATCGCTCGATCGCATACTGGATGGCACGGGTGAGTAATTGGGTGGTAATTTGCCCTTTCACGAGATAATCTTGAGCGCCTTGAGCAACGGCCTGCACAGCGATCTGAGTATCATCGTGCCCCGTCAACACGACGATCGGGATGAGGGGTGCAACGGCTTGCAGTTGGGGAATGCTCTCCAACCCGTGGGAATCGGGAAGCGACAGATCGAGCAACACAACATCAATGGGCGCTTGCTCAAGGAAGGATTGTCGGAGATGTTGCAGGGCTGCACTCAGTCGTTCTACCTGTATTACCTGCCATACACTATCCGTATTGTCTTCTGCCAGGCTGTCTATGAGGAGATCAGCATCTGCAAGATTGTCTTCGACCAGCAGAATATTGAGGGGCATGATGGGAGGCAATCAGGGAACCTTGTAAGCTAACGGGGAGGCAGACGAACGGCAGCAAACCAAAAGTCAGAAATTAATTTGACGATTTTAGTAAATTGCTCAAAGTCGACGGGCTTTGTAAGGTAGCAGTTGGCGTGTAACTGGTAGCTCCGCAGAATGTCTTCTTCAGCGGCAGAGGTTGTGAGGACGACGACAGGAATGATTCGCAGTACAGGGTCAACCTTAATTTCTGCTAAAACCTCCCGCCCATTTTTCTTGGGCAGATTGAGATCCAGCAAGATGAGGTCGGGAGAGGGTGCCTCTTTATGCTTCCCTCTTTTGAAAAGAAAATCTAACGCTTCGACTCCATCTTCAGCGACATGAATGCGATTGAGTATTTTGCTGTCGTTAAATGTCTCGATCGTCAACTCAGCATCGCTCGGAGAATCTTCAACCAGTAAAATCTCGATGACAGACAGGTTTTGGGGAGTTGACATGCGTTTTAGTGGAGCAAAAGCGGACAAAAGTCAGGGCTGAAAATGCTGAAAATGCCTGCACCACGTCAAACGTAAATGAACCTGGACTAGCAAAACGCTATTATTCTTTGATAATAACTTATGCTGAGACATGTTCATCCCCGGGTAGCGCTGGCAGGGTAAAGCAAAAAACTGACCCCTGTCCCAATTGTGGTTCAACCCAGATGGATCCGTGATGTCGTTCAACAATCTTTTTACAAATGGCTAAGCCTAAGCCTGTGCCTTCATATTCTCGTCGGGTGTGGAGGCGCTGAAAAATCTCAAAGATGCGCTGCGCGTACTGGGGTTCGATGCCAATCCCGTTGTCTTGAATGGAGAAGAGCCAGTCATCACCCTGCTCTCTCGCAGAGACTCTAATGATGGGAGGTGCTTGCCCTCGATATTTAAGCGCGTTACCGATCAGATTTTGAAACAACTGCGCCACCTGCATTGAATCACCCAAAATAGTTGGTAAGGGGTCAACGATGAGCGTTGCGCTGGTCTCGTCGATCGTCATCTGTAGGTCTTTGGTGACCTGTTGGAGGACACCATTACAGTCTGTTGGACGCAGCTTTAGCTCATACCGACCAACCCGCGAGTAAGCCAGCAGATCTTGAATGAGTTGCTGCATGCGGGCAGCGCCATCGATCACGTAATGAATATACTTGTCGGCTTTTTCATCAATCTGTCCCTGATAGCGTTTGGCAAATAGTTGGGTGTAGCTGGTGATGGCACGTAACGGTTCTTGCAAATCGTGAGACGCCACATAGGCGAATTGCTCTAACTCCTGGTTCGATCGCTGAAGATCAACCGTGAGCTGTTGTAAGGCTTCTTCTGCTTGCTTGCGCTCGGTGATGTCATAGTTGATCCCTATCATCTGCTGGGGTTCACCCTGCTCGTTGCGCTCTACCAAGGCATACGCTTTGATGAAACGAATGGTTCCATCGGGATGAAGCACCCGAAATTCTGGATCGTAGTCTTTCTCGCCCGCCAGCGCTTGCTGAATGGCTGTTTCTGCAAGGAGGCGATCGTCGGGATGTAAGCTATTTGCCCAGGCTTCATAGAGGTTGGTGAACTGGTTGGGCGGGATGCCATACAGTTCATGCATCCGCTCATCCCAGGTCAAAACGTTGTCTACAACGTTCCAATCCCAGATACCGATCGAGCCTGATTTAATGGCCAGCGTGAGCCGATTGGAAACTTGATGCAGTTGGGCCTCGGCTTGTTTGCGATCGCTAATATCCGTTAAAGTGCCCACGTAGCCGATCATGGCACCACTTGCATCGGTCTCCGGCAGCATTTGGCAGAAATACCAAACCACACTGCCATCGGGTCGCAGAATTCTAGCTTCATGCCGACAAACATCCCCCGGCTGATGCGTTTGAAACCATTGCGCCACATCTGTAGACGTTTGTGCCCGGTCTTCAGGATGAATGGTGTCTACCCATCCCCAACCCATCCCCGCTTCTGTGGGTCTTCCAGTCATTTCACTCCAGCGTTGGTTGGCATACACGCAGTTAAGCGATGCATCAAAGCGGAAAATCGCATCTGGAGCCGCTGCTGCCAGCGTCGCAAAGCGGTGTTCACTCTCTCGTACCGCTTGCTCTGCCTGTTTACGCCTGGAAATATCGAGCGCCGTGCCAAATAGCTTTACAACCGCTCCTTGCTCATTGCGCACTGCTTCACCACGACCCAAGACCCAGCCTGCTGAGCCATCGGCCCGTCGAAATTGCAGCTCCAATTCATACGGCTTGCCCAGTGTTACTGCTTGCTCTACAGCCTGTTCCAATTGGGCGCGAGACTCAGGAAAGAAGCTTTGTAGATGCTCTGTATAGGTAGGTTCACCCTGGGTTGAATCCAGCTCAAAAAGCCGAAATAGTTCTTGTGACCAAATGATCTTCTGGGTGGTTAAGTCAAACTCCCAGTCGCCCAAACGGGCAATGCGCTGTGCCTCTCGCAGCCTGGCTTCACTGGCCTGGAGGGTCGCTGTGCGCTCCTGCACTCTTGCTTCTAGCTCCTGGTTAAGCTGCTGTAGGGCGGTTTCTGCTTGTTTGCGATCGGTAATGTCGAGCATGACGCCAATCATGCGGAGCGGTTGCCCAGCCTCGTTATAAATGGCCTGCCCTTTGCCAGTCATCCAGTGTAACGTGCCATCGGGATGCCGCACTCGATAATCCTCTGCAAAGCGCGTGCGGCTTGATAACGCCTGTTGAATAGCGGCTTCGACGCGATCGATGTCTTCTGGATGCACGCGATCGTGCCAGGTTTCATAGCTTACTTCACAGTGTTGTGGGTCAAGCCCCAGTAGCCGTGCATGGTTTTCGTTCCAGCTCAATTGGTTCGTCAGAATATTCCAATCCCAACTGCCAATCTGGTTAAAGTCAAGCGCTAGCCGGAGTTGTTCTTCGCTACTTCGTAATGCGCTTTCAATTTGTTGGCGAATAGCTTCGTCGCGTTTTGCCTCGGTAATATCGGTATGGGCACCAATCCATTCGCGAATGTTACCCGATTCATCCAAGACGGGTGCGGCTCGTCCAATAAAGAATCGATAGTCGCCATTTACGACACGGATGCGATGTTCGACCTCATACAGCGTCTTGGTTGTGGTGGCGATTCTCCAGGCTTCTGCGGTTTTGGCTCGATCCTCTGGATGAATGGCATCCATCCAACCCCAACCGCTTGCTTCTGCTTCAGTCTGCCCAGTTAAAGCGCGCCATCCAGGAATGTCTTCATTGGTCTTGCCTTCGGCATCAGCGGTCCAGACCGCTTGTGTGGTTGCAGTCACCAGTGACCGATAGCGTTGTTCACTCTTGCCCAGTGCCGCTTCAATGCGTTGTCGTTCAGCCAATTCGTTTTGCAACTGGTGGTACAACTCTGCTTGCTGAATGGCGATCGCCATCCGGACGGCTACCTGGTTCAAAAGCTCGGTCTCAAACGGTAGCCATTGACGGGTGGTAGAGCATTGATGCACCACCAGTAACCCCCAAAGCTGAGGTGGGGTGGGAGTCAGGCCGCCTTCCGTGTTGCCTGCATCCTGCTCAACCAGCAGCAGCGGCACGACTAGATTGGCCTTGACCTGAAAGCGCTCCAGCAGCCGAAGGTGGCAATCGGTCAGATTGGCGTCGTAAACGTTGTTAATCGCTCGTGTTTTGCCCAGGCGGTAGTCGCCACCCCGGTTCTCACGAAAACAGGTGTCTTCAATCTGGGTGTGTAGACTTTTGCTCCATTCCGGCAGCACCGCTTCTGCCACAATGCGACCATTCATGTCAGGTGCAAATTGGTAGATGACGACTCGGTCTGCCCCCAGAGCCTGCCGCACCTCGGCCACACTCGTATCCAGGATCGTTTGCAAATTCAGTGCCCGGTGGATGCGAAGCGCGATCGCGCTGAGGATTCGCTGCTGTTGCTCCTGTCGGGCAAGGCGTTGTTGGAGTTGAAACTGCTCGATCGCGTGCTGCAAGGCCTTACATAAACTGCCAGCCGTCAGGTTGCCTTTGATCAGGTAGTCTTGAGCACCTTGTTTGATGGCTTGAGCCGCGATCGTCTCGTTGCCCTGCCCCGTCAGCATTAAAACAGGCACACGCTGTTTTTCATCCTGCTGCAACAACGCAAGCACCTCTAACCCATCTCGATCGGGCAGGGAATAGTCCAACAAAACTACATCGGGATGCTGACGCTGAAAGAGATCGAGCCCCGATGCAGCCGAATCTGCTTCTAAAATCTGATAACGATCGGGAGCACCACGCTGCAAGTAGCGACAATAGACGGCTCGATCCTCAGCCGAATCGTCGATCAGTAAGACCGTGTAGCGCTTTGCGGTCGCCATTGTAGTGGGGGGTACAACCCGAATGGGATGTCATTAGGATAGCCATAGTTTAAAGCGGTTTGAAGCTAAAGCGGTAAGCGCAATGATTTAGCTTGAAGGTCAGTAGGTGGTTGACATTAAATAGACGATTTTTCAGGAGTTTTTGTCAACCAGCCAGAGGCAAGAACAGAATGGTTAATGACGATGAAGCAGACAATCTTTCCAAGCTTGCGGAAGAACAGCACCGTAGTAGAATTGAGCTAGCAATAGTGAAGAAGCATTTCATGGATCTCACAATCGAGCTTGAGCAAGAAGAAGACGGACGCTGGATTGCAGAGATTCTCAATTTACCAGGTGTACTTGCTTACGGGGATAGCCAAGAAGATGCTGTGGCAAGAGTTAAGGCATTGGCATTGCGTGTCTTAGCTGAGCAGATTGAGAATGGCGAGGAGTCATCCAAGCTTGAACACGTTGCCTTTCTCGCCGCATGAGTCAGTGGAAAGCAGCGAAAGCGAGGCGAGTGCTGTCAGCCTTGTTACGTATTGGCTGGAGTGTAAAGCGGGAGACTGGCGGCTCACATAAAGTTCTATCGCGTTCTGGTTGGGCAGACGTTGTGTTCGCGTTCCACGATGGCGAAGAAATTGGTCCCAAAATGCTGGCACGAATTGCGAAACGTACTGGGCTAAAGCCAGAAGATTTGTAGCCAGTTTCTGTTGAGTGAAATTAGTTATGCGATCGCTGCTACAGCGAACAAAACTCAGCACGCATCTGGAGGCTCAATCTCAGACTATCCTAGAAAAGCTGATGTGACGAACCGCAATGCTGAACATTTCTCAACTGCTGGCAGACGAGCTTGATCTCAAACCGTTTCAGGTGAGCAACGCGCTCGAACTCTTTGCCGAAGGGTCAACGGTGCCGTTTATCGCACGCTACCGCAAAGAGCGCACGGGCGAAATGGATGAAACGCAGTTGCGGGATTTGTTCGATCGCTACACCTATCTCACCGAACTGGAAGAGCGCAAGAAAGCCATTCTGGAGGCGATCGCGCAGCAAGGCAAACTGACCCCAGACCTGGAAGCCAAAATTACGGCGTGCTTGCAGAAAAACGAACTGGAAGATCTCTATCTGCCGTACCGTCCCAAGCGTCGTACTCGCGCCACGATCGCGCGTGAGAAAGGGTTCGAACCGCTGGCTGCTTTCATCAAAGTGCTGAATACTCCCACGGCTGCACCCACTGACCTGGCAACGGAAGCCGCGAAGTACATTTCCGCTGAAAAAGGCGTGGCAACGGCTGAGGATGCCTTGAAAGGCGCGTCTGATATCCTGGCTGAGGAAGTAGCAGAGAAGGCGAGCCTACGGGCCTACTTGCGCGAATACCTGATGGCCGATGGCGTGTTGGTGTCTAAAGTGAAGGGCGACCATCCCGAAGGATCGACGAAATTTGAGATGTACCGCAGCTATCAGGCAAAGGTGAAGGCGATCGCGTCTCACAACCTGTTGGCGTTGTATCGCGGTGAAACCGAAGGCGTGCTGGATGTGGAGTTAACCTTTGATGAAGACTCTGTACTCTCGTATTTAGAAGCTCAAGAACTGCGAGCAAAGCAGCGGGACGTCCGCACGTTCTACCGTGACATGCTCAAAGATGCCTTCCATCGGTTGATGAAAAACTCGCTCATCACAGAAGTCCGTGCCGCGAAAAAAGTGGAAGCCGATGTGGAATCCATCAGCACCTTTGAGGCAAATCTGCGGGAACTATTGCTGTCTGCGCCTGCTGGCATGAAGCCGACATTGGCGATCGACCCTGGCTTTCGTACAGGCTGCAAAGTTGCGGTACTGGATCAAACAGGCAAATTCCTCGAATATCAAACCATTTTTCCCCATCAGGCTGCGGGACAGCGCGTGCAGGCAGGACGTACCCTCACCACCCTGATCGAGAAATACCATGTGGAACTGATTGCGATCGGCAACGGTACAGCCGGACGTGAGACCGATGAGTTTGTCACCGAAGTGCTGCAATCGCTGGAGCGCAAACCCGTAAAAGTGATGGTGAATGAATCTGGCGCGTCGATTTATTCTGCTAGTCCCGTGGCGATCGCCGAATTTCCTGACCAGGACATCACCGTACGGGGTGCCATCAGCATTGGTCGTCGTCTGCAAGATCCATTAGCCGAACTGGTGAAAATCGATCCGAAATCGATCGGGGTCGGGCAGTACCAGCACGATGTGGATCAGAAATTGCTGAAGAAAAAACTGGATGAAACCGTGGAAAGCTGCGTGAACTACGTGGGTGTGGATCTCAACATGGCATCCAAAGAGCTTTTGACCTTTGTCTCAGGTATTACACCCACGATCGCCAATAACATCGTTGCCTACCGCAATGAAAACGGCGCGTTTGGCGATCGTCGGCAGTTGCTCAAAGTTCCCAAACTGGGTCCCAAAGCCTTCGAGCAAGCGGCAGGTTTCTTGCGGATTCGCAACGGCAAAAACCCGCTCGATAACACAGCCGTTCATCCCGAAAGCTACAAGGTTGTGGAAGCGATCGCCACAGATTTAAACGTTCCTCTGACCCAAATCACCCAGGTGGCCGAGCGGCTGAAAAAGACCGATTTGAAGAAATATGTGACGGAGGCGATCGGCGAACCCACTCTGCGTGACATCCTCGCTGAACTGGAAAAACCAGGGCGTGACCCTCGCGCGGAATTCAAATACGCCACCTTTAAGGAGGGCGTGAAGGAGATATCTGATCTCACGGTGGGCATGCAGCTAGAAGGCATTGTCACCAACGTGGCAAACTTTGGTGCCTTTGTGGATATCGGGGTGCATCAAGATGGCTTGGTGCATGTGTCGCAACTCGCCGATCGCTTTGTCAGTGACCCCAAGCAGATCGTGAAAGTCGGCCAGGTAGTGAAAGTGCGCGTGCTGGAGGTGAACGAAAAACTCAAGCGCATCAGCCTTTCCATGCGTGCCGAAGCGGCAGAGGGACAAGAGCGCAGCCAGCCCAAAAGCAATTCATCAGCGGCAACCAATCCATCACCCAAAGTAAATCCATCAGCGAAAGTGAATCCATCAGCGAAAGTGAATCCATCTCAAGCCAAAACTGCCTCAGAGACAAAGCCTGCTACGTTAGAAGACTTGAAAGCGAAGTTTGGGAAGAAACGATAGGAGAGGCGATCGAAGCAGCAATTGAAGTACACTGTAGACACACAGTATCTACAGTCATTTTGTGGGTGAAAAGCTTCAACGTACCATTACTAGTTAGAGGTCAAGCTATGGCTGCAACGATCGCAAAATGGGGAAACAGTCTTGCAGTAAGGATTCCACAACATTTAGCGAAAGAAATCGATTTGGCTGAAGGGTCTGAAGTAGAGCTTGTTGTCGTCGATGGTAACCTTGTGATCACGCCGAAAACCCGTCGTCATTACTCGCTTGAGGACTTAGTCCAGGCAATTACGCCGGAAAATAGACACGACCAAGTTGAGACAGGTGTTGCTGTGGGGAATGAAGTTTGGTAACACGGCCAAAGCTCTACATTCCCGATCGTGGCGACATTGTTTATCTTGATTTTGATCCAACGAAGGGGCGTGAGCAAAAAGGGCACCGACCTGCTTTCGTCCTGTCACCGCGTGCGTATAGCCAAAAAAGCTCCTTGACGTTATTGATGCCAATCACAAAGCAGCAGAAGGGTTATCCCTTTGAAGTGCTTCTACCAAATGGGTTACAAGTTCAAGGCGTAATTCTGGTCGATCAAATCAGATGTCTAGACTGGAAAGCCCGTAGCGTTCGCTTTGTTGAGTCTGTGCCTGAAGACGTGATTGAAGAGGTTCAAGCTAAAATCCAGCCATTGCTTCTGTAAAAGGCATTTTTGTCAAACTGAACCCTGCGACACGATGTTTCAAGGGATACAGCCTTCAGACTCTAACTAAAATCTCCTCTGACAGGGGGGCATCAAAGTCATCTGGCACAACAAACTTTCCCCGATCGTATCCCAACTAGAGCGCCGATCGCCCGCTGTCCAAAAGGGAACCAGCTTGGCGATAGGAACACCCCGGTTGGAAATCACAATTTCTTCTCCGAGTGCCACACGGGACAGAAGCCGAGAGCGGTTGGTCTTCGCCTGATGGATATTTACAGTTTCCATAGTTACAAAGAACTAAGTCTGTAAACTGGGTTTAGTGGGAGCTAACTTTAGTTTGAGCGTGATCATTGTGCAATGCTATTCGTCTTGCCCCAATTGGTTCCCTACTGGCAGCGAAACGTTGAACGTGGTGCCCGCTTCAAGGCTACTTTCCACCGACAGTTCGCCGCCATGCCGATCGACCGCTTGCTTGACGATCGCTAAGCCGAGTCCGATCCCAGGCACATGCGCGGTGTCCTCTGATCGGTAGAACGGCTCGAAGAGTTTGGCTTGCTGCTCTGGAGGAATGTAGGTGCCAACATTGTGAACGCTGATGCAGATGTGGTCACGCTCACAGCGCAAGGTGACCGAAACGGTTGTGCGGGCTGGAGCGTAGGTGATGGCATTGGAGATTAACCGCTCAAGCATTTGCCGGATGAGTTCTCTATCCACAGAGACAGCCCCACAGGCTCCTTCACTGCTCAGCATAAGGGTGTGGCGATCGTGGCCATGGTTGCGTTGCACTTGCACACATTCGGCACACAGGGTTTCTAAGTTGAGCGGTGCAGTATTAAACGCGGTAGCATCCGGGTCAGCATAGAGTAGCACGTCGTTAATCAGGGTGTTCATGCGCCAGATGGCTTGATGAATACGATCGAAGTAGGTTTGTTGCTTAGTATCAATCGTCCCATTCACTTTGGTGTAGTGCATCAAGAGTTCGAGCGCCGTCAAAATAATGGTCATGGGCGTTCGCAGTTCATGCGACACCACCTGAATAAAGTTCGCGCGTAAATCATCTAACCCTGTTTGGGTAAAGGATGCTTTTTGATCAATGGCAGTCTCCTTCAATTCGGTGATATCTCGCACCAACCAGCGCCAACCCGTTAAGGTGCCCTGAGCCGTTCGCATCGCGGATGTTGTAAGGACTGCCGGAAACACGCCACATCGCTGAGATTTGAATCGAAAATCCCAGTTTCGTTGCTGGGGGGCGGACTCTAAACGACTGAAGTAGGTGCGAAACGCACGCCGATCGTCTTCTGCAACCAGAATGGCTAAAGGCTTGTTCACCAAAAATGCTTGCAGCATGCCAAATAAGCTGGCGGCTGAATGGTTCGCTTCCTGAATCACTCCGTTTACATCTGTCACCAGGTAGCCATCGGGGGCAAAGTCGAACAGTTCCTGGTAGCGCAGCCGTTGCGCCTCTAAGGTCTGACGCGTGATTAACACTTCCTCGTACTGCTGCTCTACTTCTTCTAGCACAACGGCAAGTTCTTCCAGCACACTCGAGAGTAGCTCCGGTTGGGTGAGGAACTCTTCGGCATTACGCGACAGAATTTCGACCCGCTGCTGGGCGTTGTGTAGCTTGCTCCCCATCGCTTCAATATCGCTCATGCTGCCACTCCTCCATGACTAAAATCACCCCTTGATGGATCTGGTCAGCCCCAATGAGCGGATTGCAGATGATATGGCAACGAAACGATCGCCCACGTCGGTTCACCGCATCGACGGTGATCTCTAACTGGTCGGCTCCTGACATACAACGACGAATCGTTTCGCGCAGTTGGTCAACGGGTAAGCCAATTTCCAGGTTAAAAAACGATTGCCCTGCGACTTCGTCGGTGCGCAGTCCCCACAGGTTCTCGGTTTGCTGATTCCAGCTCAAGATATTGAACTGGTTATCCATCACCACAACCCCTGATTTGATGCTAGCAAGAATGGATTGGAGAAACGCATTGGACTGGTTAGCTTCTTCAGTTCGCTTGAGCAGTTCCTCGTTGATGGCTTGCAATTCGATGTTAGTGGACTGGAGTTCCTCGTTCATGGTTTCCAGTTCTTCGTTGGTCGATTGCAGTTCTTCGTTCGTCGTCTCTAGTTCTTCGTTGGTCGATTGCAGTTCTTCATTTGTCGTCTCTAGTTCTTCGTTGCTGGACTGGAGTTCTTCGTTCGCCGTTTCTAGCTCCTGGCTCGATCGATGAAGTTCCGCTTGCAGTACGTGATAGTGGCTGACATCAATAAAACTGATGCTCATACCCAATGGTTCGCCGTTTGTGTGTAGCGGAATGAACTGCACATCCAGGTGCTGAACAGTGCCATCCGGCAGGATGCGAGCCACAGCGCTGACAGTCAACGAGCGACCATCACCGTACGCCTGCTCAATGCGCGCCCGTAGCTCTAAGGGGCGGTAGGAGAGTTCAAGATTTTGCAGCGGACTGCCCAGGTCATGCTCGTGCAGCCCAAACAGCGATCGTGCCAGGGTGTTGGCCATCACCAGCCTACCCTCCCGATCCAAGATGATTTGAGCTATTGGCGTCGTTTCAAACGCCTGCTCCCGCAACTGCATATAGGTAGACAGTTGACTGTTCATCACCTCATTGAGTGTTTGAGGCGTCCCCACTCTGGGAACGCGTGGGTCGGGCAGGGGCACTTTGGAGAAAAGACGATGCGAGAGATTGATGGGCTTGAACAGGTCGGTGTGGGTTAACAGCATTTCTGCTTTACCCAAAAAGAGTATCCCGCTACTGTTAAGGGCAAAGTGCAACCGCGACAAAATGCGAGCCTGCGCCTCGGCATTGAAGTACATCAGTGTGTTGCGGCAGACCAGTAAATCCAGACGGGAAATTGGTGCATCTTGCATCAGGTCATGACGACCAAAAATCACCACACGACGCAGGTCTGTACGGAAGATGTAGCGATCGATGCTTGGCTCAAAATAGCGCTCCCGAAACCCGACTGGCAGTGAGTCCAAATCCTGTTCTTTGTAAGTGGCTTGCCGTGCTTGCTGCAACGCGTCTTCATCGATATCAGTGGCGTAAATCTTGACGCGTTGCCGAAACTCGGTCGCTCCCAGCAATTCCGTCAGCATCATTGCCAGGGTGTACGCTTCTTCACCAGATGCGCAGCCCACACTCCAAATGCGAATGGGTTCTTTGGCAGGCTTCGCCTTCAGCAAGGAGGGGAGCACCTGCTCTTGCAAATAGCTCCAGGCTGCCCCATCCCGAAAAAAGCTAGTGACGTTGATTAAAATGGTGTTAAACAGGCTGACAAATTCGTCTGGATGCACTTCCAGATAATCGATATAGTCTCCATAGGAAGCCACGGCTCGAAAGTGCATTTGCTTTTGCACACGGCGTTGGAAGCTCGATCGCTTATAGCCTGAAAAATCAAAGCCGCGCGATCGCTGTAAATAATCCAACAGCGCTTCAAACGCCTTGTCGTCGTCACCTGAATTCACGTTTTTGGGGAAATAAAGGAGGGCGGATGAATGCTTGAGTCCAGTTTGGTTAAAAAAACGTAGGGCAGACCCTGTGCAAGCTCTGCTTCTTCACTTTAAGGTATTGTTAGCGCTTGGCCTCACATGTATAACGCAAATCCAGCGAATGAGACAACCGCATTTGCTTTTGCCGTAGCATTTTGAGATATAGAAGAATGGCACTGGCTTAAGGAAAATAGCGCTGAACCATTCCCTCTTCTATAGCCAACGGTTGAATGGCTCACAGTAGCCATAGCAGCGGCTCCTCTTAAAGCGTGTTAGAGCTGAGGATGAACGAGCGCGATTAGCTTAGGGGCGATTTCAGCCAGTAGTAGCACAAAATCAACCACACCCGTCCGAATAGCCGCCTCCGGCATCCCAGAGTATTCCGCCGTCGCTTCATCCTGAACGATGACCAGTCCGCCGTGCTGTTTAATCGCCTGAACGCCCATTGCGCCATCTTTGCCTGTGCCCGTCAAAATAACGGCGATCGCGCGTTCTCCATAGCTGGTTGCCACAGACTCAAACAGGCGATCGGCAGATGGGCGCACAAAATTCACCAGTGGCGATTGAGTCAGGGTAAAGGTGCCATCTGGATTAACTAACGTATGGTAGTTGGGTGGCGCAACGTAAACCATCCCAGCGCAAAGAGGCTCACCCGACTCCACCGCTCTCACAGGTAACACCAGACGCCGACTGAGTATATCGACCATCAGCGATTGATGATGGGGAGCAAGGTGCTGCACAACTACAATTGCCGCTTTGAACTCGGCAGGTAACTCAGAGAGCACCTCAGTCAGGGCTTTAAGTCCTCCAGCAGAAGCCGCCAGTGCCACAAGCTCAAAGGCGGTTTTTGGGAGGCGATTTGCTTGATCAGCAGCGGAAGCATCCACAGGTAAGCACTCTAAAGGTTCTAAGGCAGCGAGTTTGGGAGCAGCAAGCTTTTACCCGTCCCTGAAACCTTCACAGTAAGACAAATCTTACTCTCTGCACTGATTATCGATTAGGACTTGCGCATTTGAAGTATGAAATCTCGATGCTCCAGACTCTCTTACAAAGGGAAAAATCTCGAAAGCCCGCTTTTTACAGCGGTGGCTAATTGGGTAAGCCACAGTCGTGTGAATACGGGTGTGGGGTGTAGGGTGCGGGGTGTGGTAAATGCAAATGAAAACGGCTGTAAGAGTTTTTGAGGATCTCTTTTGCGTAAGTCCTATTGACATCTCGACATCACCACCGACTAACCTCATCCCATAATGCAATGGAAGGAGGGACGCTAACCTATGACGGTTGAAAGATCGTTCTCCAGGCTTTGACCGTATCTTTGCCGATCTCTGAGTCTTTGGTTCTGCCATCATTCCAGATCAGCCGGATTGCAATGTTTCCCGGTGGTGCGGTTGCCAGCGCTGTGGCTAGCTCTGGTGAGACAGGCCCGCTGGTGTAGGTGTAAATCTTGCCACCGATCGCCAGGCTGATTGAGTCCGGCACGCTTTCGCTCAGATAATAGCGATAAACCGGCTCCACACCTGACGATAAACCTAACCCCAACCCAAAACCGTCTCTGTGCCGCCCGAACCCAAACCCGGAGTAGCCAAAGCCAGCGTCGTAGCCGATGATTTTTGACCGGACGCGATTGTAAGTAACGCCGATGCCGTTTTTAGACCAACTGCTGACAAAAACAAACCCAGATTTATAGTTCCGGTCATACACCACTTTGCCATCAAAGGGATTTTCAACCACCTTTGACCACGCCACGTTATCGCTGGCTTCGACGGTTGCTGGTTGCACGGCCAGAGCAGAGGACGCCGTACTCACCATCAAGCTCACTGCTAATCCCAATAGCTGCCATTTCATACGGCACCTCCACGTCACCTAAAATTCCACATCGCTCAACCATGCGCCTTGTTTGTTAGTAGATGCCAAACTGAGCCAAACGCTTTTATAGCCATAACCACTTAACTGTCGGACGGGGCACAACTCACACACCCCTTTAAACTAACGTCCTAACGTTAAGGTCGACCGCCTATCAACTCAAGTTCATTCAACAAGCAGACGATCTTCTTCTATTGTGAAAGATTTGGTTTGCTCTCGACAACATTGTCTTTCAGTCCCATCACGGTCTTTCAGTCCCATCACGGTTTTTCAGTCGCACCACAGAGCTTATTTGGCTGACATGACGGCTCCAGCCGTTGATGGCTCCCTCAACGATGGGCAATCAGCCTTTCGACGTTGTTTTGTTTGTTCTCGTTCTGGTAGCATTTGAACCATTAGTTGCATCTAAACTGCAACAATTAACCGATCGAGGTTCTTTGCTTTTCTCAGATTCTTTGCTTTTCTCTGCGTTGTGGTCTCTCGATCGCCTGCCGTGTCGTAGTAGACATCAGCGGAGAGCGGTTTCGGTTTCAACAGCCCACGTACCATCTTAAAAAATACACAACACGGGGAAGACGGCTATGAAATGGAGCGACATGCGCCGCAGTGGGAATGTAGAAGATACCCGCGGTGGGGGTGGTCGAATTCCGGGTGGCGTTGGTGGTGCGAGCATCGGCAGTGTGGTCATTGCTGTGATTGCAGGCTTAATCTTTGGGGTGAACCCCCTGAAAATTCTGAGTTTGCTGCAAGGAGGCGACGTTGGCCCAGCACCCCAGCAGCAGGGAAAGCCCATCCAGGATCGGGATTCAGATTTTGTGAAAGCAGTTTTGGGCGATACCGAAGATACCTGGGGGCGAGTCTTCAAGCAACAGCTCAACGCAACGTATCAACCACCCAGACTGGTCTTATTTACCAATGGTGTGAACTCAGCGTGCGGGTTGGCCAAGTCTGCAACGGGGCCGTTTTACTGCCCTGGTGATGACAAAGTGTATCTCGACATGGGCTTCTTCCGACAAATCCAGGCAACGGCTGGTGCGGATGCTGACTTCGCTCGTGCCTATGCGATCGCGCATGAGGTTGGGCATCACGTTCAAAATCAGCTCGGCATCTCCACTAAAGTCAGACAGCTGCAAACGCGCTCGAATAAAGCTACAGCGAATAACCTATCTGTCCGCCTTGAGCTACAGGCCGATTGCTTTGCTGGTATCTGGGGGCACTACACGGCTGAGCGCAACTTAATCAATGGGCAAGATGTGAAAGGGGCGATGGATACAGCCGCGCAAATTGGGGATGATTACTTGCAGAAGCAGTCTCAGGGCTATGTCGTCCCCGAAGCGTTTACGCATGGTTCATCTGAGCAGCGCGTCTCGTGGTTTAGCCGTGGCTTAAAGTCTGGCAGTCTGAAACAGTGTGATACGTTTGCGACCAACTAGCGATCGCCTACAGTCGCGGTGATCCAAAACAGCCGTTGCCCTGCGGGTTCCGTCCGATTACATGGACGCTGAGGTCGTTTGATCACTGCCTGGTTCATTGGGCTCTGGTGCGGTGCGATCGCTCAGTAGAAACTGCACGGTGAAGACCGTCTCCTTTGGGCTGCTTTTAACGTCGATTGTTGCGCCCAAGCGGTCTGTTAGCTTCTTTACAAGTGCCAGTCCTAGCCCGGTGCCTCCCTGTTTCCACGGGTCATGGCGGGGAATGCGATAAAACTTGTCGAAGATGCGTCCTTGCTCACGAGGGGTAATCTCGATGCCGGTATTGGTAACGCTGATGTTCAGATGCTCCCCCGTTGAGGCGTTGACAGTGCTGGCGGCGATAATAATGGACTCACCTGCGGGAGTGTACTTGCAGGCGTTATTTAACAACTCAGCCAGAATTCTTGCGAGATAGGGTTGTTCGGTAACAAGGGGGGGGATCTCAGAGGCAATATCGACGTGTAGCCGTTGCTGCTGGCTTTGGGCACGATCAAAAAAAGGTCGAGCGATCGTTGGAATCCAGGTTTCTAACTCAATCGTCGTCAAAATGGGTGGATCAACTTCACTATCAAGGCGCGTTAAATCGAGTAAGTCTGTAATCAAGTCAATTTCCCGCTGGCACTCATCCTGCAAGATTTTCAGGTAGCGATCGACGCTGCTTGATCGAGGGTTTGGTTTGATCGCAGCGGTCTCCCCCTGTTGTTCTCCTTGCTGCACACGAGGAATGGTCGATGAAGACTCAGCGGCTTTCAGGCTAATCTCAAGCATGTGAAGCGCCATCTTGATGTTGGCCATTGGGGTACGAAGCTCGTGAGAAACCGTACTCAAAAAATCGTCCTTGAGATGATTAAGCTGCTCTAGTTCCGTCACCTGGGTTTGCAGCGTTTGATAAAGTCGTGCTTGCCTAAGCGCGATCGCGCACTGATTGGCGACTTGTTGCACCAGGCGGATGTCTTGTTCTGTAAAGGCGTAGTCGCTTGGATTGACCAGCCACAAGTCACCTAAGACCCTCTGGTCATCCACGATCGGGCAGGCCAGCATCACAACCCTTCCCCGCTGAGGATTGGGCAAAAGCGAGCAAAACTGAAAGTATTGCCCATCCAGCAGTTGATGATACCCCTCTGAAAAATTGTTCATGTTGAGAACCCGCCCCTGGAGGGGAGCGAGCGAGGCGGTATATTCGTATCGAACGGTGGCAGAATGCTGTTCCAGGTTGTAAAGAGCGGCGTTACAGCTTCTCACATCCACTGCGATCGCCAGTTCTTGTACAGCGGCCTGCAAAATTTGGGTCTCGTCCAGGCTATCGCGGACGCGATCGGTAATTCGCTTGAGCGTTGCTTCAAAATCAAACGCCAGTTGGAGTTGAGCCGTACGGATTTGTACCTGAGTTTCGAGGTCACGGCTATATTGCTGGAGCTGTTGTTGGAGCGATCGAATCGTGAGCTGGTGCTCAACTCTGGCAAGCACCTCTTCTACCTGAAACGGCTTTGTAATATAGTCAACCCCGCCAGCCTGAAACGCTTTGACTTTATCGAAAACCCCATCGAGCGCACTTAAAAAAATCACCGGAATGTCACAAATGCGTGGCATTGCCTTGAGCTGCTGGCAAACTTCGTACCCATCCATCTCGGCCATGCGGATGTCTAGCAAGATGAGATCGGGGGGCATTGCTTGCACCGCTTTAAGCGCCAGTTTGCCGTTGAGTACCTTGCGCACCACATAGCCTCGTTGACTGAGCAATGCCGACAGAACACGCAAATTGTCGGGCATATCATCAACAACTAAAATGGATTTTTTCGTGATGGGCTCGCCATGACTACTCATTGCGGTGGGTGAGACAAATAAGAGTGATAGTAAAGGCAGAAAACTGAAACTTCTCCACCAGCTTAGCGTTAGCATGCCCCAGAATTTTGCCTTTGTAGAGATATAGTGTGCGGCTATTGGACTAGATTCAGAGAACAACCGCGCTCCGAGAGGCGAAATCGGTTTCAGCTCACAGAACGGGTCATCAAAGGCGAAGCGACTTCGTTGTCAGGAAAGGCTAGGAGGCGTGGGTGCAGCAGTACAGAAGTTTGCTTCGCTTACGCACGGAGACCCTCAGACGTTAAAATAGATAGGATTTGTATTGCTGAAGGGTTTGTCTCTTGTGCTAACTACCCTCATTGCTGACTTTCGCATTATTTTTGAGCGTGATCCAGCGGCGCGTAACTGGTTAGAGGTGTTATTCTGCTACCCAGGTTTGCAAGCCCTGGTGTTTCATCGCTTCTCCCACCTCTTGTATCGCCTGGGTTTGCCGTTTATCCCTCGCTTGATTTCTCAGTTTGCACGGTTCTTAACTGGGATTGAAATTCACCCTGGCGCACAAATTGGGCAGGGTGTTTTTATTGATCACGGAATGGGCGTGGTGATTGGCGAAACGGCGATCGTGGGTAACTACGCGCTCATTTATCAAGGCGTGACGCTGGGTGGGACGGGTAAAGAGACGGGCAAACGTCACCCAACGCTGGGCGAAGATGTGGTCGTTGGTGCCGGTGCCAAGGTGCTTGGCAATATTGAGATTGGCGATCGGGCGCGCATTGGGGCGGGTTCCGTTGTTTTACGTACGGTACCGGCAGATTGCACAGTCGTTGGGGTTCCCGGACGCATTGTGTATCGAGCAGGTGGACGGGTTGATCCACTAGAACATGGGCGCTTACCCGACTCGGAAGCACAGGTCATTCGGGCTCTGGTCGATCGTATCGAGTCTCTAGAGCAGCAAGTGCAGCTTTTACAGACAAAACCATCGCTTGACGACTCCCTTCTGCTGGTTACAGCCACTGCCAGAGCTACTGAAGCTGTCAATAATAATGGAGGGGCTTATACCGCAAACTGTTCCGAAGTCTCTGAAGCAAGCTCCCGCAGTTGCCGCATTCGTGACAAGGTCATTGAAGAATTTTTGGACGGCGCTGGGATTTAGCGTTAGTGCGCAAACAGGATTAGCGGGCAAACAGGCTCACAATTAAGCCAGTGAGCACGATTAAGGTTACGAGCATATACGTCCAATCGCGCTGGCGCACGAAGACAAACAGCGCCAACAAAACTCGCGCGATCGGGGTGGCGATCAGCAGCAGCAGTCCAAGTTGGATCAAGCCACGATATCGTCCTGCGATGACTGATGTGGCAACACCAGAAGGCGACCGGAAAAGGTCTGGTTCGCCTCGAAAAATGTGGTAGTTGGGCGCTTCCAGTCCATGACGAGTGAGATAGAGCACACCACCCACCAAAACAATCCCTGTTGCAAACAGGACGCCAAATTGCAGCAGAGTTCCAACGACCTGCTCAACTTGTTGTTCATTCTCTTGTGCGATCGATCGTTGAGTGCGCATTTAACTCTTGCCTGTAAAGCCGTTGTAAAGCATTTCACATGCCAGCAGCACAATGACGCCATTAAAAATCAGACGTAGCCGCGCGACTCTGGCTCTTATCAGCATTTTTGCACCAAGTAATGCCCCAAAAAGTACACCCAGCATAACGGGCATGGCCAATCCAGGGTCGATGTAGCCTCGATTGAGATAAATACCAGCGCTTGCAGCAGCCGTTACGCCAATCATGAAATTGCTGGTAGTGGTCGAAACCTTAAAGGGAATCTGCATCACCTGATCCATTGCCAGCACCTTAAAGGCACCAGAGCCAATACCTAGCAAACCCGACAACGCACCTGCGATCGTCATGATCCCAAACCCCAGCGGTACTGCACGAACTGAGTAGGCTTGCATCCCTTCGGTAGTGGGGTAGCTGTTATTCAGCTTTAGTCGGGTTGCCAGCGGATCTGGTGAAGTCGCCTCATGCTCTACATGTGGTTGACGTGACAGGTAGGCAGTGGCAAGTAACACCATGCCAAACACAATGGCGATCGCCTGGGTCGGAATATGCACGGCAAGAATGGCTCCAGCGATCGCGCCCATTGTAGTGGCAACTTCTAAAAGCATCCCTAAGCGCAAATTGGTGTAGCCTTCCTTCACAAAAGCAGCGGCGGCACCACAAGAGGTTGCAATCACAGAGACTAATGAAGCGCCGATCGCATACCGTACATCAACACCAAACAAAAGCGTCAACAAGGGTACGATCACTACCCCACCCCCCAGTCCCGTTAGTGCGCCCAAAAAGCCAGCGCTCATGGAGACAAGCCCAACAAGCCCTGTGAATTCTAGAATATTCATCGGCAAACGCTTCTGTGAAGCAACGTGTGTGGAGGAAACGCATTCAGTCAGGAGCACCAACGTCAGCCATACCGATGCGACTTGAACCTTTGCCCCTACGGTCAATTCATCACAACCATCAACCCAGGTGAATGCAACGTGCTGCCCCCACTCTAGGGTGACTGACTGATAAAATCAATCGTCTTTCATTGTGAAGGCACGCTACCGAAAGACCATCGATCGCCCAACAGTCATGACGAGGGTAATAGCATGCTTACATCAGGCTTCCCCACAACCGCTCTAACCCATTCCCCTTACTCAGCCGTAACATAGGCGGCTGTAATGCCACCATCGACTAAAAAGGTTGAACCATTCACAAACGACGACTCATCACTGGCTAGAAACAGCGCTGCATTTGCAATTTCCTTCGCCTGTGCGAGTCTGCCCGGTGGAATGTGCACCAACCGACGTTGACGCCGCGCCGGGTCAGACATGAGTTCTGCCAGTAGCGGCGTTTCGACTGGCCCAGGACAGAGTGCGTTGACACGAATATTTTGACGTGCAAATTCAACGGCAATTTCCCGCGTGAGCGACAGCACCCCCCCTTTGCTGGCCGTGTAAGCAGACTGTGACGTCGCGGCACCCACCATCGCCACAAAGGAAGCCGTGTTGATAATGGAACCACCGCCCGCCCGTTGCAGTGCGGGAATGCCATACTTGCAGCCTAGAAAGACACCCTTGAGGTTTACGTTCATCGTCAAATCCCAGATGTCTTCTTCGGTGTCGAGAACGGAACCATCAGCAGGATGAAAGATCCCAGCATTATTAAACAGAACGTTGAGTTTGCCGTACGCCGTCTCAGCCGCCTCAATCATGGCTTTTGCCTCTGCACCCTTTGAGACATCTGCCCGCACAAAGGTCGCCTTGCCTCCGATCGCCTCAATCAGCGCCACTGTTTCCTGTCCACCCGTTTCATTCAGGTCGCACACCACAACCTTGGCACCCTCTTGAGCAAACAGCACAGCCGCTTCTCGCCCAATGCCGCTTCCTGCGCCAGTAATTAACGCCACTTTATTCTCTAAACGCATAACAGTTCCTTCGTGATGTAGTTTTTTTGATACGGGTGGGGAGTGGGGAGTAGGGAGTGGGGAGTAGGGCTTAGGGAATAGGGTCTGGAGAGTCGAAAAGCCAGCGATCAGCTCTTTAGCTTTTAGCCTTCATCCTTCATCCCTTATCCCTCATCCCTCATCTCTCCCCGCCGCTTCTACCAACGCCTGAAACAAGCGCTGATGAACGGGATCATCGGGCGAGAGTTCTGAATGCCATTGGACAGCTAGCATCCAGGGATGCTCTTGATGCTCCAAGGCTTCAATCAAGCCATCCTCAGCTTGAGCGATCGCTGTCCACCCTTCCGGTACGGCTTTGATCGCTTGATGGTGCCAGGACACAACCGTAATTTCCGTTTTGCCAAGAATGCGAGCCATCCGGCTGTTGGGCTGTACTTGCACGTCATGGGGAATCGGGCGACGGGGATGATCGAGCCGGTGGTTAATCGTTTCGCCATACACATCGGGAACATGAGTGATCAGACTGCCTCCGCTCGCCACGCTGAGAATTTGCATCCCGCGACAAATGCCAAGCACAGGAACGTTAGAGGCGATCGCTGCCTTAGCAAGCGCCAGTTCAAACTCATCCCGTTCTGCATCTACTAAGTAAATGCTGGGATGATGCTCCCCGTTGTAATGTTGGGGGTCAATATCGCCACCACCAGAGAAGATGAGCCCATCGACGATCGCCAAAATCTGCTTTGGCGCTGGTTGATTGGGTGGTAGCAAAACCGGGATGCCCCCGGCAAGCTGTACCGCATCAATATAAGCTCCGGGGAGGTAAAATTCACCCGCTTCGTTGCGGCTATAGGTCGTGATACCAATGACGGGCAATCGCTGCTCGCTCAATCCCTCGCTGCTCCCAAAACGCATGTCTAGGAAATAAGACTATCACCTCATGCTGAACTGATGGCAGCCTCCAAAGCCTTTTGAGCCAGTTTTTCCAACACTCAACTTCCATTGAACCCCAAAAAAATCAGGAGCCAGAGGGAACTATCCCCCTGACTCCTGACTCCTGATTCCTGACTCCCCTCACCGAACGCTTTAGTAGACCTTGGCGCAAATACTGTTTACCCATCCTGACTAAACAGCAGTCGTTGCTGGCACTCACCCGCCCTGCACTGAAGTACGGGCTGATTGCAGAAAGTCCGTTTCAACGGACTCAAGCCATCACCAGGGTGTCGAGTCCACTTCGGTGGAGGCAAACCCCGCCACGAAGGCGCTTTCAACGTCTCAGATATCCTCTGAATGCTGATTCCTTCTACCTTCTGCCTTCTGCCCTCTACCTCCCACTACGACAGCGATCGAATCCTCGCCTTGTATGCGGCATTATCCATCCCCGCGCCATTAGCCATCGTCGGATTCACTAACTGCTTCAGGCGGGCGACACGGTCAGCCGTCGCAGGATGGGTACTCAAGAAGGTTGGAGTGGAAGGTTGATTCAAAAGCTTACTCATGAATGCTGGTGCCGCCGTTTGAGCATAGCCCGCCTTACCCATCATCATGATGCCTGCCTGATCGGCTTCATATTCGGCATTACGGCTATGGGGGCGGCTCAGCGCCAGCGTGGTGCCAATGTTGACGATCGTATTGGTGTCAACCTTGGCAAGCGTGGCAACGCCCCGTAGTGTCGCTTCTTCTTTCAGTTGGTTGACCAGATGCCGTCTGACAATATGGCCGGTTTCGTGCCCGATTACGCTAGCCAGTTGCGCTTCGTTGTCGGCTGTTTTCATCAAGCCTGTTGTCACGTAAACAAACCCACCCATCGTCGCGAAGGCGTTGACACTCTTGTCTTCCACGATTTGATAGGTATAGGGAATGTTAGTGCGTCCGCTTTGGGCAGCTAAGCGTTGCCCAATCTGGTTCACGTACTGATTGAGTTCAGCACCCCGGTAAAACCTAAACTGGCGCGCGATCGTCTCGTCATTCATCTGCTTCCCAATCGCAACCTCCTGCTTATCGGAAAGGCTAGCCAGTTGGATCACCTGTATACCACTGGGAATCAGGCGGATAATATCACCCAGGGAAATCGCCCGAACCATGACGGGTTGTCCAACCAACACACCCAGAGCAATGACCATTGAAAGTAACGGGTATACCCAACGAGGGCGACGAGAGAAAGATTTAGAGAGCTTCAACATGGCTAGATGGTGTCAGTGAGGAAAATTAAAGGCATCGATCAAGAAAACCCTTTCGTTCGGGACTTGCGTTGGCTGACCGTTGGCAGCAAGCTAAGCAAAGACATGTTTAACGTACGCGATCGCCGTGCGCACCGAACTGGTTAGAGTATCAGGATGCCCAAACGAAGCAGTGCCCAAACCCAACAAAAGTCTCAGGTAATGACTCAAAGAGACCCTAACAAAAGCGATCGTATACCTTGATGACCGTCAAACCCAAGTTTTGTTCCGTAAACGCACCGCAGACCGTCTCCCAAAGCGTTAGAGTGAATGTATGGCCGACAACAACACAAGCTACAAAATCGTTAGCGATAACCGCCAGGCTCGCTTTCTGTACGAAATTCTAGAGACCTACGAAGCAGGCATCGAACTGATGGGCACAGAGGTCAAATCGATTCGGGCAGGCAAAGTGAACCTGAGAGATGGTTTCGCGCTCATCCGTAATGGCGAAGTGCTGCTGCTGAATGTGCAAATTTCGCCTCACCAAACGACGAGCCAAACCTTTAACCACGAACCGACCCGTACCCGCAAACTGCTGCTACACCGAGAAGAAATCCGTAAGCTCATTGGCAAGGTTGAACAGCAAGGGCTGACGCTGGTGCCGCTCAAAATGTATATGAAGCGTGGCTGGGTGAAGGTTGATCTGGCGCTGGTACGCGGTAAGAAACTGCACGACAAGCGCGAAACCATCAAGAAGCGCGAAGATGAGCGCAGCATGCAGCGCGCCCTGAAGAATTTTTAGCCTGAAGAATTTTTAGACGATCGCACTCTATTGGAGTTCTTGCACTTCGCTGGTTTCAGCAGCTGGCGTGTAGTAGCTGGCAATGATGGCGATCATGAACCACCACAGGGTATTTACTTGAGGGCGATACCAGACGGTATCAAACAAGCCGTGACCCAGTAACCCCAGCAAGGTAGCGATCGCGCCCATCAGCCAGAACGCCTCAACATTCCTCACGGCTCGCAGACGTTGAATCTGTTGCCAAGCCAGGTTAAACGTCACAAGCAGGAGCCAGAGAAAGCACATCAGTCCAATGATGCCAGTTTCAACGGCAATTTCAAGCGGAATGGAATATGCACTCAGGGCGCTGTAACGCGTGCGCTGATAGCGTGGGTAAATGCTGTTGAACGCTACGTTGCCAGGCCCAATGCCCAGGATAGGGCGGTCTTTAACCATCTCAAGTACCGCTGTCCAAACGTTGATGCGGTAGTTGTTGCTGCTGTCGTTGCGTCCGCTAAAGATACTGCTGGCTCGATCACGGAGTGGTTCCACCACTAAAACGGCTAACACAAGCACCGCAGCAAGGCTCCCTAACCCGATCGGTAGCGCCACTGTACGCCAAAAGCGCGGGAGATAAACATTCCACCAGTGAAACAAGAAGAGTGCCAGCACCAAGATCATGACGGCAAACCCAATCCAGCCGCCCCGACTTCCGGTGTAGTAAAGGCAGGTGGAGTTGACGACGACCATTGTGAGGGCAAGGAGCTTTGGTCCCCACCGTTGCCACGCGAAAATAGCCACGATGCTGAGCGCGATCGCGGGCAGTAAGTAGGCTGCCAATAGGTTCGGATTACCCAGATAGCTATAAACACGCGGTTCTTTAGCAGACGGCGAGGTTGGGTCAACCCAGGTTGCCAGCGCAGCCACCCCCGTAATTTTTTGCTGGATGCCGTAAATGCTGACCAGGAGGGCCGCATGCATATAAATACCAATCACCCAGGAACGAACACGCGGCGATCGCAGCACCCGTGCCATCAACGCAAAGAGAATCAAGTACAGCGTCAGTTTACTGAGCCCTGTAAAGGCGGCTCGTTTGACGGGAGATAGCGCTGTGGCAGCGGCAGAAATACTCCAATACAACAGCACCAAAGCGTGAATCGGCGTTGACAGAGCAGAAGCACGACTACTGCTGAGCCAGCTATCCCAAAAGCGACGGGACGATCGCGTTTCGGGTACGTCAGTGAACACGGGGCGCTCTCCATCCACCTCCCCATCTGACACTGTTAAGAGCACCCAAAAGCCTGCACAGGCAATCAGCAGTACGGCGAGTGAATTTTTATCGTCCGAGACAAAGGGGGCGATCGCAAACACCAACCCGACAAAAATTGCTCCCAGCAAATCGCCCCACCGCAACATAAAGCTACTTTGCCGCCAGCGACGCAACGGTTTCAGCAGACGATGCAGGTAGCTCGCACTCCGCCATTGATGCAGCGAAAGCGTAGAAAGCGTGAGTTGTTGCCAGAGAGCATTCATGCAAGCGCGACCTTTGAAGCGTTGTCTCTGGTTATTTTAGGGGACAAAGGGACGTTTGAGGTTTGCGTTAGCGTTCTCTCCTTAAATCAACGCCAAGAAGGGGCGAAGCATTCGGACAAAAGCTTTGTCACCCAGTCAGGTTAACTACCGAACGCTTCGCCCCTACTGCTTATTTTTCACTGAAGGTCCAAATTCCCGTCCATTGGTCAGGTAAGCCACGATCGCGCAGTGTTTCAACTCGTTCTAGATAGAGTTGGGCGGTTTTATCGCCAGGGTGGGTGACGAGAACGTTCTCAAAGGCATTTCTTGCGCCTGCTAAATCGCCTTCACGGTAGTACTCTATGCCCTGTTCAAAGTCTGGTTGTGTCTGAAGTTTGAGCGATCGCACCGCTTCACATTCACCATCTAAAATTTCGTACACCGCGATCGGCTCACTGCGTCCTTTGACGATCGCGCGGTCTAAAAAGCGAATTTGATAGTGTTCGGGATGGCTGAGATGGTCTAAGACCTGCCCAGAGATGAGCAATGACACGCCGTAAAATTTCGTTAACCCTTCCAACCGCGCGGTCAGGTTCACGGTGTCGGAAAAGGCATCGCCCTGCATGCGGTTTGCTTCACCAACCATGCCCAGCATCATCTGCCCCAAATGGATGCCGATGCCCACCTGAATGGGACGAGCAGCGGTTGGTTGGCGTAATTGGTTGAAGCGATCAACCGCCTTGAGGGTTGCAACGCCAGCAGCCAAGCCATCATCGGCACCTTCGGGGAAGACAGCCATCATTCCATCACCCAGAAACTTCACAATTAACCCATGATGGTTGCGAATTTCGGGGCTGACCTGGCTGAGGTAGGAGTTCACAAACGCGAAGTTCTCTTTTGCCGTCATGCTCTCAGACAGGGTGGTAAAAGAGCGAATGTCGGAAAACATCACACCCATCACTTTGCTGACGTGATCGCCTAACTGCACATCCGTGATGCTTTTTTTACGCAAAAAGCGGAGGTAATCGTTGGGAACAAAGCGTCCGTAGGCGGTGAGCAGTTCTTCGAGTTGCTGATTCGCCTCCAGCATTTCTTGCTCGCGCGCTTTGACGGTTTTAACCATGTTTGTAAACACGCGCGCCAGATGCCCCAGTTCATCGCTGCGATCGGCCACTTCACTCAGCTTATCCGGTTGAAACGCATCCCGTTCAACATCAGAGGCGGCTGTTGTGACCTTTCCCACCTGCTCAATGTAAGCAGCCTGCCGCAGAATTTCAGCCTTGAAAAGGGCTTCTGCTTCTTGTCGTTTGAGAAAATTGACGTACGCTTTGGAGTGATACCGAATGCGCGCGATGAGTTCTCTGGCATCCGGTAGCTTGACCAGATAATCATTGGCACCCAGCGCAAACGCTTCGGCTTTAATCACCGGATCTTCCTTACTGGACAGCACAATGAGTGGCGTATGACAGGTAGATGCATCGCTGGAGCGCAAAAATTCCACCAGCAGCAAGCCATCCATCTGCGGCATCACTAAATCTTGCAGAATTACGGTGGGCTGACAGTTTGCCGCCGCTTTGAGCGCATGAGTTGGGTCGCTGCAATAGTGGAAGGCAATATCAGCTTCAGGTGCTAACATCCGCCGAATGGCTTCTGCAATGATGGTTTGATCATCAATCAGTAGAACTGTAATGTGCTCGTCCATAGGGAGATGGGGGTTGGGGGTTGGGGATGAGGATTACCGTGATGGTTTGAGGGTCTGTAATAAGGCAATGGCGATCGCTTCTGGGGGCAACACTGCTACGGCTGCGTTCAATTCCACCGCTGCTTTGGGCATGCCGTAGACAACACAGCTTGCCTGATCCTGGGCGATCGTGTGCCAACCGCGCGATCGCAGGGTTGCTAATCCTTCCGCACCATCGCGTCCCATTCCGGTGAGCAGAACAGCAGTGCCTCGACGGGTGGTGTGTTCCGCCAAACTTTTGAAGAAGACATCCACTGAAGGGCGGTAGGGATAGTCGATCGGGTCTTTGATATAGCTCAGTGTGCGATCGGGTTTGAGATAAAGGTGATCGTTCGTGCCTGCTACCAGCACAGTACCGGCTTCCAGAGGTTCACCCGCTTTTGCCACTCGAACAGGTAAGCTAATTTGCTGGCCCAACCAGGAAACTAAACCCGCCGCGAATTGAGCATCCACATGCTGCACAACGACGATCGCGGCATTGCAACCCACGGGTAGTTTAGACAATACCGTTGCTAGCGCTTTGGGACCACCTGTGGAAGACCCAATCGCAATCATGGGAGGCGTTGTAAAACGAGAGTGCGATCGTTCAGAGACAGTGGCTTTTGATGCCGTAATCTTCGATGCAGTAACCGTTGATGGGACAGCTTTTTGGGTTAAGGCGGTCGGTCTGATTAACTTACGAAGCGTGGCAATTTTGGCGAGTAGTGCATTCGCAGATTGAGTGCTATCAGCCACGTTAAGGATGGGTGTATCTACGGCATCCAGGGCACCGTGACACATGGCCTCATACACACGGCTGACGTGCTTTTCAGTGCTGGATGTAACCACTAGAATGCTACAGGGTGACTTTTGCATGATTTGGCGGGTGGTTTCAACCCCATCCATCACGGGCATCAGTAAATCCATCAAAATGAGGTCAGGGGTTTCTTGAGCACAACGGGTGACTGCTTCTAACCCATCTTTGGCAGTCCAAATGATTTCATAATCAGGAACGGTTTGCACCACGCGTCGTAAGGCCGCAACAGCGATGGCTAAATCATTGACGATCGCAATTCTCATGTCAGTGTCCAATTAAATCAATGACGGCCTCAACAAACGTGTCATCCTGAAAACTGCTCTTGGTTAGATAGTAATCGGCTCCCGCTTCAAGCCCCTGAAGTCGGTCTTCTTCACGATCACGGTAGGATACAATCATGACGGGTATGGTCTGTAACCGGGCGTGTCCTTTCATCTGACGGATCAGTTCAATGCCGCTCATTTTGGGCATATCCACATCACTAATTACGAGATCGTAATGATTGGTGCGAGCGGCACTCCAGCCATCAGCCCCATTAATGGCAATATCAACCTTGTAGCCGCGATTTTCGAGAATGCGCCGTTCCATCTCACGTACAGTGATGGAATCATCCACAACCAGAATTTTCTTGCGCTGATCGTGGTTTGGCTTTGTGAGGCTAACCTCAATCTTTGTCAGCGTCTCGCTGCTAAGCAAGGCATCCATCGATCGCACCATATCGGACACATCCATAATCAGCACAGGCGTGCCATCGGCAAGCAGGGATGTAGCGCTAATGTCTGGAACCTTGCCAAGTCGTGGATCGAGCGGCCTGACTACTAAATCGCGTTCTCCTAAAAAGCGATCGACGACTAAGCCATAGGCATTTGTCTGATCACTGATCACCACAATAGAAAGGGCTTCAGCATGTGCTGTCGATTCTGATAGCTCCAAGATCTGATGTGCCGGAATCAAGCCAATCGATTGCTGATTCATGGTGAAATATTGACGATTTTCAATGTCTGAAATCTCTGAACGGGCGATCGTCAAGACATGATCAATCCGTGCTAGTGGGATGGCGTATGGATTCCCCGAAATTTCGACCAGCAAGGTGCGCACCACCGATAACGTGAGCGGTAGTTGGAAGTGAAAGCTCGTCCCCTTTCCAGGTTGAGACAGGACGCGAACAGTGCCGCCCACATCCTGTGCCATACTCTTGGCAATATCTAAGCCAACCCCGCGTCCTGAGATTTCTGTGACCTGCTTTGCGGTAGAAAACCCAGGTAAAAAGATAAATTCCAACAGCTCGGTATCTTTCATCTGGGCTACCATTTCTGGCGTTGCAAGCTTCTTGCTAATCACTTTCTGACGCAACCATTCAGGATTAAGGCCACGTCCATCATCGGTGATGGTAATGGCTAACATGCCACCCCGATGAAACGCTTCTAAGCGAATGGTGCCTTCAGCAGGTTTGGCCGCTGCAAGCCGTTCTTCAGGGCTTTCAATACCGTGGTCAGTGGCATTGCGCAAAATATGGGTCAATGGGGCTTCTAGCTTCTTGAGGATATCCCGATCGACTGGCGTTGCTTTGCCTAAAATCTCCAGCCGCACCTGTTTTTTTAGCTTACGTGCCAGATCGCGAATCATGCGCGGAAAGCCCTGTACACCGTCAGCAAAGGGGCGCATGTGGGAGGTGATCACTTCACGGTAGAGCCGATCGGACAAGTTTGCTGTGCGTTGGGCGTAGAGTTCTAACTCATTCAGGCGATCGCTCAAAAAGCTAAGACACTCCTGCTCTTTTTGGCGTGCCTGGTCTAAAAAGTCCCTGCCATCCTGGGGAGACCCGCGATCGAGAGTATCCTGCAACTGCTCCAGCGTCCTTGACAGGTCTACCAAACGCCATTTCAACGTCATCATGGAATCGGCATGGGGTTGCAGCCAATTCGCTTCAATGAGTGATTCACCCGCTAATCCCATAATGCGATTCAGGTTTTCAGCACTGACCCGTACGACGCGATCTTGATTCGGTGGTGGCTCTGTAGCCGCTTCCGATCGTTCCGGTGACAGATGATCCGCTGTGACTTCCCCCGTCTGGCTAACGATGGCTGTTGGAGTGGCTTCAGATGGTTCAGTTGCGATTGGAGCCACGCGCTGTAACGACGATGGCGAAACGGAACCTGCCGCATCAGGGTTGAGTAGGGTGGCAAGGTGCGATCGCGTGTGGTTAAACGCCGTTTCCTGGTGCGCTAACCAATGTGGAAGGTCTTCATTGGTTAGCTGACTGATATGTTGCAGCAGATCCACCCCTTGCAGCAACACATCCACCCGATCGGAATCCAATACAAGTATTTTATTTTGAGCTGCGACGAAGCAATCTTCCATCACGTGCGCCAAGTTCACAACGGACTCTAGTGCCAAAATGCGGGCAGACCCTTTGATGGAATGAGCCGCCCGCATCAATGTTTCTAGCGCTTGTGTCGAATGCAATTTGCTTTCTAACGCCAGCAAGCCATCGTTGAGAATAGCAACCTGTGCTTCCACTTCCAGACGAAACAGATCCATCATGGAGTCATCGTCGCTGCTAGAAATTGCAGCAAACGTGGGTGTGGCATCGTGCGAAGTCGGGAGATTGGAATCCAGGGAACTAACATCCAACAATGAATTCCCAATCAATTTCAGATTTTCAGCGTCCGTTTGCCTATCCTTGATGTCTTCATCCTTTTCTGCTCCCTGTCCCCTAACGTTATTGGCTTCTGCTTCATCTGTGGAATCAATAACGTTACCTTCTGCCTTCTGCCCCCTGCCTTCTGTCTTCTGCCCACTGATTCCTGCAATGACCGCCATCGTCTTCTGCGTTGTTGCCAAATCCCAGGCATGCTCCGCCATCCAATGCTCTAGATCTACCTCTGCTGCCCGACCGAGGCTGAGAAGCAAATCACTGGCATGGAGCAACACCTCAATGTGTTCGTCCTCTAACGTGATGGTTTGTTGCTCGGCAACCGCAAAACACTCCTTCATGCCTTGAGCAAGATAAGCCGCCGCGTCTTGCTCGATGAGGCAGGCCGTTCCCCACAGCGAATGCGCCGATCGCACCGCACGATCGATCTCTGTCAGAGCAGAGGGTTGCGTTTTGAGCATCGCCAGACTTTGCTTCAAGATGGCAACTTGAGCATCCACCTCGCGACGAAATAGATCTAGTTTAGAGTACGCGCTCATAGTCACTTCATTGCCTACAAAATTTTGTGGTTGAGCGTGTAAAACAGCAATTCAGCATCCAGGTAATTGACCTTTTCTCCATCCCAGTGAATGATGCCCTGTGTGTAAGATTCAGCCGCTTTGGTAATGACAACGGGTGCATCGTAAAGCTCATTGTGATGGAAGCGATAGGTTCCATACACTTCATCAACCGGAAAAACCCATTTTCCTTCTGGCACACCAGCAACCATCATGCGCTTGTTATCTGGCTGTGGCGCTAATGCCTTCGATCGTTCCAGGTTAAGCAAATGGCTGAGCGATGCACATAACAATGTTTCTCCTCGAATGTTGACAAGCCCTAGAAAGAGGTCGTTACTGCGATGGGGAAGCGGCTGGATGGCACAGGGATGGGTCACTTCTTGCAAAATGCGGACAGGCAGCGCGAGCTTCTGATTTTCCAGACGGAAAATCATAATTGACATGGTTGCTTCTGCCGGAAGAATCGCGCCACTGTTATCAGCATCACCAGCGTCTGTAGCTTCCGACAAGATGTGAACCCACTCATCCACATAATTCGATGGAGGCTCTCGCTCTAGCAGACTATCCCCCACAGCCGCAAATACCGGGCAATCATGACAGTGAATCACGGCTTTGAGTTCACCGCACGAGCGATCGCCCATCACCCCAATCTGATTCCAACAATCGTTCAAGGTGGAAGGGGAAGGGAAGGTGGAAGCGGCGATCAAAGATGGATGGGGCATGAGGAGGGATAAGGGATGAGGGATGAAGGATGAAGGATAAAAACTGACTTCTGACTTCTGACTTCTGGCTTCTGACTCCTGAACTCAAAACTCTCTAGCGTAGCGGCGCAAAGCGCTACTCAAAACTCAAAACTTCTACCGCCTAACGCTGTGATCTACTTTCGCGTAATAGCCGCTTGTAAGCCTCTTGCAGCATCGTCTAGCTGATCTAAAGCATTGTTGGTTTCGCGCAGGGCATCGGCGGTTTGCTCAGAAGCCTGGCTGAGTTGACCCATCGCTTCGCTGATTTGTTGTGCCCCTTCAGATTGTTCTTCAATGCTTTGTCCCACTTGTTCAAACCGTGGTGGCAAGCTTTGCACTTTGCTGATCACATCGCCAATTTGATCGCTGATTTTGCTGACGCAATCGACACTATCGGTTACGGATTTATTGAATTTATCCATTTCCATCACGCCAACAGTAACGGCAGACTGCATATCTTTGACAATTTGCTCAATTTCCAACGTGGCCACCGCTGTTTGGTTTGCCAAACGTCGGATTTCACGCGCAACGACCGCAAAGCCTGCACCGTATTCCCCGGCTTTTTCAGCTTCGATCGCGGCATTCAGTGACAAAATGCTGGTCTGGTCAGCGACCTTGGTAATGGTGACAACCACATTGTTGATATTGTTGGCTTTGCTGTTCATCACCCCCAGCTTGGAGGAAATAGAAGTGGTTGCGTCGAGCAATTGCCGCATCACGCCTTCCATATCGCCGAGTTCATCCTGGCTATCGTTGGCAGCATGAGCGGTTGCTTGTGCCATACTTGCGACCTGATCCATTGTCTGCACCAGGGTTTTGGAGGTGGCTGCAATTTGGTGGGAGGTGGCAGTGACTTCATTTGTTGATGCCAGTTGCTCTGCGACCGTGGCTTCAAGCTCTTTACCAGAGGCGGCAATTTGGGTGGCAGAAGTGGTAATTTGCACCACTGACTTTTGAATCCGGCGGATTAACGCTTTGCTGAGGAAGCGCCCAAACACGATCGCCGTCAGTGGGCCAATCACCATTGCTGCCACTGCCCAAACCCGCGATCGTTTAATTGCTTGAGTGGCGGAGGCTTCAGCGTCTTCAGCAACCTTCTCATTAATCTTCAAGTCCTCAATGATGGAACTGGTTGCAGCTTCAAAGGTAGACCGATTGGTTCTGATGCGATTGCGCAGTTGTTCCAATAATTCAAAGGCTTTCCGTGCCGCCGCAAATTCAGGTGTATCTGTTTTACCCTGACGCTGAAGCTCAAACTGACGATCGGACGGATGCATAATACCGAGCGTCTCAAACTGCTGATCTAACTGAAGAAAAGCTTCATGGTCAGCCTTCCAAGCGCTCCAATTGTCTAAGAGTTTTTTATAAACGCGGTCTTCCTCGGGCGATCGGGGTGCGGCATCATATTGCTTAAACCCTTCATTAATCTGATTCCAGGCTGCTTTCATACGGGCAAGTTCGGTTTGCCGTTCTTGAACGGTGAGCCCAGAAATCATCAAAGCCCGCTCAGAAGATTCCACTTGGGTTTGCCCTTCATTCACTTTCCACAGTCCCACTAAGCTCGGCAGGCTGTTGTTGCTTAGCGTATCAATACTGCTACTTAAGCGGAAAGTGGAAAAGAGTCCCACTGCTGCCACCGCAAGCACCAATCCACCCATAAAGAGAAAGGCAGACATAATGCGTTCTTGTAGTGATTTGTCCTTAAACATGGAGCTGACCATAGTTGCGTGCCTGTTGAAGTTTGGTGCCTATTTGGAGTCGTGGAAGGTTAGGAAGGCTGTTGCAGTTTTTGAATCCGTTGTCGTAACCGTGCAGCACGGCTCGCATCTCCTCGAGATTCTTTTAGCAGCGCAAGATGCAGTAGCGCCTCGTCATGGTTGGGCTGAAGGTATAGCGCCTTCTGGAAGCAGCGCTCTCCGTGGGCATCGTCTGTGATCGCCTGATATAGCGTGCCCAATAAGATGTAGGCATCTGCATCCGTACAGTGCTGTTCTAAATAGACGTTGCAGCATGCAATGGCAGCACTTAACTGCCCTGCATCGGCAAGTGTTTTGGCCTGTTGAAGCATTGAAAGGGAGGCTTTGTGAGTCCTGGGAGGACGGATTGATCGCTCTTTTGGTAGGGGTAATTGGGAATGCTTGGGTCGAGGCCCGGTTGATCGCTTAGCAGCTAATGGCAGGGCAACCTTGGAATAACTCGCTTCTACGTTTGGATGTCTTAAATCGGCTTCTGTCCGTTGTGCTGAGGGTGAGCTAATTTTGCGATACGCAAACGTGAAGGACTGACGCAGAGAGGAGAACCGATCGCTCGGTACCTTGCCAGTTTCAGCCGCACCAACAAACAATAATCCATCGGGCACCAATAGGTGATGGAGCGTTTCAAGGATGCGATGGCAACGAGTCTGCTCAATGTAAATCAAGAGGTTACGGCAAAAAATAATGTCATATTGAAGCGAATTGCCTGCAAACACATCCAGCAGGTTGCCTTGTCGAAAATTCACGACGTGACGCACTCGGGGGCAAACCGTGTATTGATCGGCAACGGCTTGAAAGTAGCGGTGCCGCTCGACCCAATCCTTGCCGCGAAAGGAATGCTCCCCATAGGTTGCTTTCTGTGCTTTTGCGATCGCCTGATGGCTCAGGTCGATCGCATCAATGCTAAAGCGATTGACTGTTAACCCTGCCTCTAACAGCGCGATCGCGATGGAATACGGTTCTTCTCCAGTCGCACAAGGCACACTGAGTACCCGCAAGTGTTGATTACTCGGTTTCAACAGCCACTCAGAGCGAGCAAAATCTACAAGAAAATCAAACGGTTTGCGATCGCGAAAAAACCAGGTTTCGGGAATCACGATCTGTTCTACGAGCGCATCAAACTCTGATGGCACGGCTTGCAGTAATGCAAGATAGGCCTCCAGATTACGGGCACCGCAAGCACTTCGACGACGATCGATCGCTCGACCAAGAGCACGATCGCCCAGAATCCTGGTATCGACCCCAATGCGCTTACTTAGGAGTGCTGTGATGTGATCTAGAGCCATTGGTGGGTCAAGCTCCTGCTGCCGTCTTCAGGTGTACATCCGCAAGGAGTTGCTCCAGACAAATCTGTTGAATTAGCCCTTTTTTATGCGTCATAATGCCCCCTAAATAGGAAGCTTCTTGCCCTCGAATGCCTGCATCCTTAAAGTCTGCCTCTGTTTTGTCCAGTGTTTCAATCACGCGCTCTGCCATTAAGCCGATATAGCGCAATGCACCGTCTGCACGGGGATAGCTCACCATCATCACGCGTGTGCTTAAGTATGACTGGCTGGGAGTCCCTCGCATCAATCGACATAAATCAATGACGGGAACGATGGAACTGCGATAGTTAAAAACGCCGACCACGTGCTCAGGCACCTGATGGAGTTTTCGGTAAGAGAGGCGTGGAATCACTTCCACAACATGTGCGCTCTCGATCGCATACAGACTATTGCCCACATTGAAAACTAACAGCAACATCGCGCGCTCCACTCGCTGATTGAATGGAATACAAATCAAACACACCGCTTGATTGCCCCTAGCATTCCCGCTTATGGAAATGGGATCACGCTCTTCACAAAAGTCCTCTCGCTTCGTGTCGGAGCATGGCATTGCTGCCCCTCCAGCCTTACAGGTTAATAATTCACACTTCTTAGGGAAACGCTTGTTCAAAGTGAAAAAAGACAAGGAGGCTCTCAAGCGCTGTATCTTCTGCGGTAGGCGTTGTTAACTCAATCGCTTGAATCGTCTCCGGCGTGAGATATGGAAAGACGTTCTGTTGCAGCAGTGCAATGGTTTCGATGGGAAACCCTTCTAATTCTTGGGGAAAGCGCTGGAGACGTGATTGCGCCAGATGCACCTGAAAGCGTGTCCGTCTCAATAACCGTAGTCGGATGTTCTCGCAAAGCTTAGGATCATCTGCGTCCAGATGTTCCAGCCTATGCTGTTCAAGGAGCGATCGCACATCTGGATTCTCTTCCAGAAATAGCAGACAGCCTTCACGATTAAAGGCGTCGATCCCTTCCATCCCCAAAGTGCCTATGTCTGCCAGAGCCAGAATGCGAGCGATGGGTGAAACGGGTGGCTCCCGTCCAGTTAACGCGGGCTGAAAGATGGCTTGTTCAATGGGATCATACTCACAAATGGTGGCTTCGATCGCCGTTTGAATCAAGCGAAAATCCTGATCTGTAAACAGTACCATCTTCTCTGAATAGTGCTTCTGACATTGTTGATTGAAGCGTTCCATCCAGGCAAAGAGTTGTGCCACCGTTGCTGTTTCGCTTACGCCTGCTTCTCGCCGTCGAGTCGTATGCGGAGCAGGTTGCGGCACGAAAATTTGCACCATATCGTGAGCCGTTGCGCATAAATCCAGTAAGGCTTCCATGCGATCGCGCTCAGTAGCCTGCCACAGGTATGGATGCACAACCTGAAAAATTTGGTTGGCCCGTCGCTGCACTCCTTCAACATGTTCGCGGGTGTGGTAGCACAGTTTCTGCTCAATTATTTCACGATCGAAGGCTTGCAAGGCGAAAGTTTTGAGTGCGACGATCGCCTCTTCAAACGTCTGCGGCGTCGATACTAGCTTTGCCCGCAGCACCTGGGAAGATTGATTTTGAGCAGATGATAAACTCATGGCACAAGCAACAAGCAAGATGCTCTGTCAATGTATGGGGTAATTCCATCGTGCCCAATGAGTCTCTGCAATAACAATTTTATGAGCAGAGTTACAGAACTTATTCTGTTTGAGAAAAAGGCAGAAGGCAGAAGGCAGAAGGCAGAAGGCTAACACGCTGACTAATAACGCTGCTCTTCCAACTCAAAACTCAAAACTCAAAACTCAAAACTTTCATCCCTCATCCCTCATCCTTCATTCCTTGTAAATGGGCAAGCACCTGAGCTTTGCGGAGTTGACGGGTGAGCCGTTGGGCCTGGTGTTGATACAGCGGCATGGGCAGGATGATGGGGAGTTGGCTCATGCAATCGCGTGCCACGGTCAAACTACACCCAGAAACGCGAGCGATCGTCGTTGCGCCATCAAATAGAGCATCTTTTGACAGGGCTTTATCGATACATACCTGCCATTGACGGGGCAACATTTCGCCGTGTTCGATCTGCTGCAAACTGTTGATGGTTGCCAGCACGACGAGCCGATCGCCTGCTTCTAGTCGGATGTCGTCGGATGGCATTAAGCGGGCTGATTCGGGCGATCGTTGGTACAAGATGGGCACAACTCCATACCCGTAAGCAATTTCAGCTAAGAGGTGTCCCTGTAAATGGTCGTCTGGCGCAAGGGTGTATTCCGTTACCAGCACCGTCTGTTCGTTTAAGCGAATCAAATTCAGGACTTTTTCACCAAATGCGGCAGCGACAAACGCTTCTGCGGCCAGATCGTACGCACACAGCACTTTCGCGTAAGGTAGCAAACGATCAATACTGGCGCTAAATTGTGGGTCAAACGTCCGAATGACGAGGGCACAATGGGGGTTAGCAGCCCGTGCCATCAAGCCCAACTCCAGGTTTGCCATTTCATCATCCGTTGCCAGTACCACGCTCTTTGCGGTTGCTAAATTCACTTTCAATAGCGTGCTGGTGAGTTCATTCACCACTAGCGGCATTTGGGGTAAAAAGCTGGGTTCGATCGCCTGATTGCTCACGCCAATCAATGGGTGCTTAATCTGTTGCAGAAAAGTGGCAACCCGTCGTCCAACCCGACCAAGACCAATCAGTACTACATGATCGTGTTGCGGCAAAGGTGGACGTTTTTTGGGTAATTGGAACTTTGCAGCCAGCAGCGTTTCGGTCAACAGCGCATAGAGTACGGCGATCGAAGCCGTCCCCGCCATCATGTAGCTCAAGTTCATGAGCCGCATCCACAAAGGAATCGGGTCTTGTGGGTTAAGACTACCAAACACCGTATCGTAGCTACCCAGCAGCATGACCCCAGCAGTGTAAAAGGCCTGGAGCCAGTTGATTCCGGGCTGAGTCAGCTTGAAAATCACCGTGCCGCACACTAAAAGCAACAGCATGACACTGCCGACAATGATGGCAACCCGTTTCGTTTGTTGCTGGGCGGTAGACTGCCAGAACTCCCAAAGTTTGCGCCGCAGGTAAGCACCCGAAAGAAGCTGCTGTCGTTTCTCCCAGAGGCGATTGAGCAATCCTCCTGGGCGAGACGCTGGCGCGATCGACGGTGCTGCAAAATCGGTTAAATTCCCTGTAACCTCAATATAGGCAACCAGATCGCCTACCCGCACCCTTGCGTCTGGTTCCCATTGATGGAATTCTGTAGGCAACGGCTGACCGCTGGGAATATGGCTGAGCAACCGTCGTGTTGACGTGTTTAACTCATGCAGCACGCGTAAATCACGCCAGCGATGTTCATCATCAATAGATACTTTGACCACCCGCAGCAGATGATCGCCCAGGTTAATAAAGCCCCGAATTTCGCTGGCAAGTGCGGCGATCGCAAAGGCGGGTGCAGGCAGTTGGCTGGCCTCAAAGGCGATAAAATTGCCCAAGCTCTGGCCTAACAGTGCGTTCAAATTCTGCTTGGACGATCGCACAACCAATCGCACATCAGGATTGAGTAGCCGAATGGCAAACGCGGCTTCAATATTCACCCGCTCATCGCTTGTCACCAGCAGAACAGCTCTACACGTCTGCACCCTGGCACGCTCTAAACAATCTGTCTGACGACAATCTCCAATCACCAGATCATCCAGTAAGTCTGGTAACGTTGCCATTTCCCAGCGCTCAGGCATTGGAACCGTAATGGCACTGACCAGAACGCCAAACTCTTTGAGCACCATTGCACAATATTGCCCTAAGCTCCCTAGCCCACAAACCAGAAAGCGTGATGGTGTAGAGGAAGGAGAAGGGACAGGTTGGCGATCGACCTCCTCACCTGTCTGAGCATCAAACAGCGACTCTGGCTCGGTTGGCGGCATTGCAGGCGTTAGATGAATGAGTAACGAGGGCTTCACCCTTACTATGGCCAAGAGTGAGCTAAATGATCACAATCGGATTTAGAGAACGTTTGCTATTCGTTAAAGTTGGATGCCCTCTTCAACCTTAGCCTTCTTCTCCAACAAGGTGAAAAATTGCGTTATTTGAGCCTTCGATCGAAGGTGGTAAACACGTTTGGTCTTTTGCGCCTGCTCAATATACTCACGATATTTGGGTGTCAAATATTTATGACAGAGCCAAAGCGCACGGTAGCTATTCAACGAACCTTTTAAGATGGGACTGCCATCAGGCCAGCCTTCAGGTGGTTTGAAAAAACCTGTGATGAGCCGCTTGGTCACCCACCACAAATGCATCTGGATTGGTAGATCAACGAAAATCAAACTATCGGCTTGCTCAAGTCGTAGCCAGATGGTTTCGATGGAACCAAACCCATCAATGATCCAGCGATCGGTCGTGACGATATCGTGATGGAGCCGCTGATAGTCCTCCGGTGAAACCTCAGCTCCCCCAGGCTGATATTTGATTTTGTCCAAAACGTAGAGCGGCAATCCCGTCATTTCCGCTAATCTCTTGCTGAGCGTTGATTTACCGCCTCCAGCGTTGCCAAACACAGCTACTTTTTTCATTGCAACTCCCTCTTGGGTTAAGCAACTTTTCAATGGACTTGAGTTAAGGTACAGATTCTCATCCTATTCATCCATACTGATGTTTCAGCACACCAAAGAATGAAAGGAGACAAGGTATCGGGTGTCGGGTGTGCTATGACATCTTCAGCTCAACTTGAGCAGACTTCAGAGCCGCTTAAACCCTATTAAAACCTGCAATCTTTACAGTCTAAATTGGGATCACCCTTCTCTCTTCAGCACTCAACCCAAATTTTCCAGAAGCGGTAGAAAGGAATTGGCGTACAGGGCTGCCTGGGTGCGATCGCGCAGGTGCAGACGGCTCAGAATATTGGTGACGTAGTTTTTAACCGTGCTTTCGGCAATGTGGAGCGATTCCGCAATTTCGCGATTGCTGGCTCCAGCGGCGAGGAGGCACAGCACCTCCCGTTCTCTGGGCGTGAGTTCGGCTAACTCTTGAGGCAGTGTACTCGGTTGGGTCGCGGCGATCGGCGTTGCAAACGCTTTTTCGAGTAACCCAGGCCCTAATTGCGTGTAGCCACGATGCACCAGGCGAATGGCCAGAGCCAACTCTTCCGAAGGGGTGTCTTTGAGCAAATACCCGTTAGCTCCCACGCGCATGGCTTGAGAGACGTATTCATCATCATCAAACGTGGTCAACACCAGAACCCGTGTGCTGGCAAAGTTATGCGTGATGGCACGAGTGGCTGCCACTCCATCCATACCCGGCATGCGGATATCCATCAGCACGACATCAGGCTGGAGCGCTTCGACTTGCTGTAAAGCCGTTTGACCATTCTCTGCTTCACCCACAATCTGCAAGTCTGGTTTGGCTTCTAGCAAACTCCGCAACCCTTGGCGGATGATGGTCTGGTCATCAACGAGCAAGACTCGAATCATAAAACGTGCCTCGACAAAGGAATCACTGCCGTAATCTGGCAACCTGTATGGGGCTGACTCAGGATGGAAAACTGCCCACCCAGGACGATCGCGCGCTCTCGCATCCCCTTTAAGCCAAAGCCAGTTGTGTTTTGGTCTGGATTGAAGCCATGACCATTATCTTCGACGCGTAAGTGCAGGCCGTCTGGTTTCTCCCAAAGCTGAAGCGAAACGCGGGTCGCCTCAGCATGTTTCGCAATATTGGTCAGCGCTTCTTGCAGGATGCGATAGATCGCCGTACTCACATCGGTTGACAAGGTCGATTGCAGATCAGTGATGACCTCTGGTGTGATACCCGTGGTTTGCTGAAAGCTTTTGACCAGATGCGCGATCGCCAGTTCCAGCGGTTTGCCCTGCAACGGGTCTGATCGTAACGTCGCTACCGATTGCCGTACTTCTTGCAAGGCGCTAGAGCCAAGTTGCCTGGCATCGGTGAGGAACGATCGCGTTTTCTCTGCTTCCGCTGGCAAAAAGAGGAGGGCATTTTCGAGCTGGATGCTTTGTGCAGTGAGCAAATGCCCTAACGAATCATGAATTTCGCGGGCGATCCGGTTCCGTTCCTGCAGCGTTGCCTGGTTTTCGATGCGGAGGGCATACTGCCGAAGCTGCTCGTTTGCGGCGCTGAGTTGCTCTCGACTCTGCCATTCTGAAAGGAGTGCGTTTACCAGCAGCAGCACAAACACCAGCGTGAGCCCAAACGTAAGAGCCGCATTGATCTTGAGCGTCAAGATCATGCTGTTATCAAACTCGGGTAGCGGACTTTTCCCCCGGTGATGCTCTGGCGGGAAGACTCTGAAAAAAATGGTCAGCAAAAAGGAGATAAAGGTCAAAATCGCAACAGCCAAACGGCCCTGCGGCTGAAACATGGTGCAACTGCGAATCGCGACCACCAGATACAGGAGCGGAAAAAGCCCGACTTTCCCACCGGCAAGGGGTAGGAGTAACGCAATCAGTCCAAACTCCAAGCCTGTATAGAGTAACTTCGTCAGTCGGTCTTTTTTGGGAATGTGCAGCCCCATCAGACCCAGAGCCAAAATAATGGGGAGAGCGATCAACGGCGACGGCTCAAACCGATTCATGGGGTTGGGCACGGTTTCAGTCAGCATAGCAATACCCAGCAAGATCCACTCCAGGTGGAGTAGTAGCCGAAAGAAATTACGTCGCTCTGGAACCAACTGTTTCACGGACGGCAGCCATAACCGATTGACTTTCCCATACTGTAGGCCACGAACGATCGCAACGACTAGAAGCTTGCGTCATGTTCAGACGCTATGACCCATGACTATTGTCCTGGTGTGAGGCAGTACTTCAGGGTGAGTTTGTTCAGGACTTACGCTTGATGTGCAGCCAATGGCTTCTCCCTAAGATGAACTCACGAATTCAATCAGCCCAAGGTTGAGTTCGTAGAGGTGCTCACATGAAGCTGATCGTTTGCTCGATCGGTGTGCTAGTGGTTACGGGGGCTATCTCTTTAGCGATCGCCCCCGTTTTGTCTTTAGCGCAACCCTTAGAGCCATCCGGTTTCTCTGTTTTGCCAGGTCTTTCTGTTCTGCCAGGTCTTTCTACCACAGTAAAATTACAAGATCTGTGTTTCCATGATGCACAGATGCGATCGGCACTCCAGGCAATTCTCATCCCCGTCCAGCGGAGGTCACTTGAAAGTGCTTCAATCAGCGATGCAAGCAGTCAGGATATCGCATTCGATCTTTCGCCCCTACAGCAGACGGAATTGTTGCAAATTTTGCTGTTAAACCAGTCGCCACCTGCCGATGTGCTGACACCCGTTCAACTTGAACAGGTCCGTCGATCGCTGCCGTTTCAGCCTTAGGCACTCTTTTAGACCCTGCCAGAGACTCTTCAAAGGTGTTGTAATGGTTGAGAGAAGCCCTCAACACCAAGCCCGCTACAGATGTCCGAGTGTCCTGTTTGTCACCAACCTGTCGAGCCGCAAGCGATCGCCTGCCCCCATTGCCGCACTCCGCTCAAAGCACATGGGCACCCGGGGATACCGTTGTATCGAGCGACCGAAGGAGAGCCGCTGTGTCTAACCTGCACCTATCACGCAGACGATACCTGCACGTTTCCCAAGCGCCCTACGGCAATGGACTGTACGCTCTACAACGATATGCGTAAGCCACTGCTCAAGGACGTTCAGTACAAAAGCAGCTTTAACTTGAATACATGGGCAAGGCGCAATTCAGGCTTACTGGCGCTGATTGGGCTAGTGCTGATCAGCCTAATCGTGGTGTTATGGCGTTAGGCCGGCTTGTATGTAATGAGTCTTTCGTTCCATAGCAGTATGCAGGCCCGTTAGAACACACGGCGGCCGTTAAAGCTCTGCTAGGCAACGTTTTACCTTCTGCCCTCTGCCCTCTGCCTTCTGCCCTCTGCCTTCTGCTATGTACCTTTCAACAGCGCCAAACGTTAGTAATGAAAAGGAACGGTTGCTAGCGGTAGGAAACCAAGCAGCAACCATAACCATGGCCAAGCATTTGTTGAACGAGCCTCTTCCTGTACTGATAGCAACGCATCAATGCGCTCTTCAAGGCGATTACGAGGCGTAGCGCTACTAAAAGCAGCACAGATCGCTTCAGAGTAAAGTTCTGGTGCTTGCACCATTTGCAGCAGTGCTTCAGCGAGTAGCAAGGTATCAACGGTTTGAGCCGCCCACCGATCGGCTCGGCGTTCACGCAATAACAATAGTTCTTGCCACAATGCCTCCGTTTGCGGTAGCCAGATGGTTAAACGACGCAACCAACCTAACCAGAAAAACCAGAAGGTATCGCGGTAGTGGGCGTGCGCTTGCTCATGGGTTAAAACGGCATCTAGATGATCAGCGCTGAAAGTATCTAACAAGCCCTGGCTAACGACCAATTCAGGCTGCCAGAAACCAACCTGCGCCATAAACGGAATGGGTGTTGCCAGCAGGCGTGTATCCTCTCCCTGAAGCTTCATTTGAGGATAGGTGCGTACTTGCTGAAGCGATCGCCGCCCTTCCCCCATCAGCCTTAGTGCCAGGAACGCTGCCACGGTCAGAAAGCCAATCGCCAGCGTGTAGCTAAACCACCCTTCCCACCAGCGCACCATCTGCCCTTGAGGACCCATGCACACTAGCGCGATCGCGGTCATGAGCAGCAAGAGAGGCGGGAACAGAAACAGCCCCAATGCACGCTGCCAGCGCTCTTGACACGTGCCATCCGAGCGAAGCGGCAGCAGTCGCAGTCCCCACGCGCAAAAGAGTCCCAAAAACAGCAGGGTTAAATGCATTATTGTTCCTCCCTTGCTTTGCGGACATCGCGGAGTTTCTGCGCGATCGCTTCGAGTTGATCCACGCTGGACTGATCCAGACTATCGGCAAAAGCGGCGACCACATCAGGATTGCCGACCGCTAAGAACTGATTCAACTGCTCATACGCCTTGAGCGCCTGCGCGTGTTCTTTTGTCACCAGCGCCGTCCAGGTATAGATGCGGTTTTGTCGGTTGCAGACGAGCCAGCCTTTTTGGGTGAGGCGCTGAAGGATGGTTGTGACGGAGGTGTACGCCAACTCCCGCTCTGGATCGGAGAGAATGCGATCGTGGACATCCTTCACCGTCACATCGCCAAGCTCCCAAACAATGTGGAGAACTTCGCTTTCTAAGGGACCGAGCGACAGTTGCTTGGGTCGATAGTTGGGTAGGGGAGGCATTGGATGTTGGGTAAGCGCGAGGCCAAAAGCTGCTATCAGTCTATCGTGACTCGCATGCGTTGTGAGCAAACGATTGAGCCACACAAAGCCCACCGTGAGCAAGCTGTGTTTACAGCCATTGTCATTTGCATTCCCCACACCCGATACCCGATACCCCACACCCATCTTGATCAAACCGTAGCTTACTCGCCTGAGAACCACTGCAAGCACAAGTCTGTAGAGCAGTAAGCAAAACGCCGCGCATGAGTAGTGGTACATTAAGCGTTTCGCAGTAGTCGATCGCACCTGACACACCCATCCTTTTATGAATTTATCGACGCTCATCTTGGCTGCCTTGGGAGTAGGTATTGCGTTTGGTGCGGGGCTGAATAGCTTTTTCCCCACAGCCATTGAGCCAATCAATGGGTATGTTTTGGCTCCCATTGGAGAAGCCTTTTTGCGTCTGATTCAGTTTGTGGTTGTGCCGATCGTCTTCTCTTCCATGATTTTGGGTCTGACACGCATTCAGAATGCCACGCAGGTCGGGCGCTATGCCGTCAAACTCATTCTGAGCTATGTCGTGACGAGTGCGATCGCGGTCTGCCTGGGTATGCTGCTGGCTGTGTTGTTGCAACCCGGTACGGGCATTGCAGGCTTTACGTTAGCAACCGAATTGCAGCAAACGCAGAGTCAATCACTCCTTGCATGGCTGATCAGCCTGATTCCGGTGAATCCGCTAGAGGCATTAAGCAGTGGCAATTTGCTTCAGACGATCGTTTCAGCCGCGCTCATTGGGGTGGGCATTCAGTTGGTGGGAGCCAAAGCAACCAGTTTTGTCGCGTTTATCGAAAGCTGCTACGCCATTTTTGAAAAGATTTTAGGGCTCATTCTCTACACGGCTCCACTAGGCGTTTTTGCACTCATTAGCTCGGTGATTGCGGTAGAAGGGCTGGCGATCGTGGTCAGGCTGTTTATCTATGTTTTGGGCTTAGTGGTCGGTTCACTGCTGATGATTGCCCTCTACGCCTTGATTCTCTATGCCCTTAAAGCAAAACCGCTGCATTTCTTCCGGAGCCTTTTACCCGCACTGTCGCTGGCGTTTGGGACAGCGAGTTCCAATGCGGCATTGCCCATTGCGCTACAAAATGTTCAAGAAGGCTATGGGCTACCAGAAGAGATTGCCAGTTTTGCGGTGCCGCTGGGGACTGCTTTAAAACGCGATGGCTCAGCCATTCTGCAAGGGTTTAATGCCCTCTTTATTGCTCAGGTGTATCATGTGCCCCTGACGGTGCCTCTGTTGCTGGCGATCGCGCTCAGTTCCTTGCTGGTTTCCTTCAGCACACCGGGCGTTCCCGGTTCTGGCATCATTACGATGACGACGGTTTTAAGCGCGGCAGGCTTACCGCTCGAAGGCGTGGCGATCGTCGCAGGTGTCGATCGCTTAGTCGATGGCATCAAAACCGTGTTGAACGTGGTTGGCAATACGACCAATGCCATTATTTTGAGCCGCTGGGAGCAAAATGAGCGATCTCAGCCGACGCCTCAATCTGTGCCAGTTGAATGAAGTACTCAAAGAATGAAAAGGTTTGAGATATGGGGTTATAGGTGATCAGGTAAACCCTGACCACGCAGAGACGTTGGGCGATCGCTACGCATACCCATGCTCTGCTAGGAATGCAGGCGTCAGGCTTTCGGGCGCAAAGGACTTCTGTGAGCCGCCAGCAGGCACGCCATGCCCTAGAAACTTCTCAACGTATTTACCTAGAATGTCGCCTTCCAGATTCACGATGCTGCCGGGTTGCAACCGATTGAGATTGGTTTCAGCGTAGGTATGGGGAATCACCGCCACGGTGAACCAGGTTCCCGCAGAGTCACAGTCGGCGATCGTCAGACTCACGCCATTCACCGCAATGCTCCCTTTAGGAATGATGTAGCGAGCGATCTGGGCTTCATTGGTGGTAAACGTCATTTCCCAGGAGGTTTCGGTTTGAACGGAGGCTTGCAATTGCCCAGTGCCGTCTACGTGCCCAGTGACAAAATGCCCACCCAGCTTGCTACCGATGCGCAGTGAGGTTTCCAGGTTCACCAGCGTCCCATCTTCTTGTCCCAGACTGGAGCGATCGCGGGTTTCGGGTGAGGCATCGGCCATAAACCCCTGCGGTAAAAGCTCGACAACTGTTAAGCACACACCATCCACAGCGACGCTATCCCCGATCGTTAAGTCTTGCAGGATCACTCCGGAGGTGGCAGGCAAGCAAGTGATTCTTAACTTATCAACGCTAAGGGACTCTAGAGTGCCCAAACCTTGAATTAGACCAGTAAACACAGGCTTCTCTCAAACAACAATGATTTTTAACTGATTTTGCTCTATTGATGCCAAAAAATCGCCCTACCCGACACCTGACTAAACTTTTTCAGATTGTCAAAATTGCTTAATGATCCACTAGGATCAGGGCATGAATCAGGGCATACTTAAGGTCAATCACCTTTCATTACCCAGGGCTGGCCTATTGCGATCTTAGCTCTTTCCTTATCTTGTTCTAGTGTTTTCCGTTGCTCGTGGGATCGGGTTCAGTTAAACTCGGTTTACCTTTTTCGGCTCAAGAGACGGTTGACTGTTCAAACCGCTACACCCTAGAACTCAGAACAAAGAATGAGTCGGCTTAGGCCAATGTTCTACCCCGTCCAGGTTTGTTTCGTTACGTTGACTCCCGTTTTCTTCAGGTATTCTAGAGGCTAAGACGATGATTGAAATGAAAGTCGCTGGAATTGCATTGGATGCCGCTACACGCAGCCCAATCGTGCTTCTGCGAGATTCCACCGAGCGACGACAGTTGCCAATCTACATCGGTCAGGATCAAGCAAAAGCCATTATCAACGCTTTAGAGAATCAAACGCCGCCACGCCCGCTGACCCATGACCTGTTTGTGAACCTGCTGGAAGAATGGGACATGAACCTGGAACGTATCGTCATCCATTCGTTACAGGACAATACGTTTTACGCCATGTTGACCGTCTCTCAGGGCGAGACCAAGAAAGAGATTGATGCCCGTCCCAGTGACGCGATCGCGATCGCCCTTCGCACTAACAGTCCAATCTGGGTGCTTGAAGAAGTCGTTGCCGATGCGTCGATCCCGGTTGATCGCGATGCCGACGAAGCTGAGCGCAAAGCGTTTCGTGATTTTCTTTCCAACCTTCGCCCTGAAGACTTTTTGCAGCGCGGTAATCTCAGCAGCGAAGAAGCGCAGTAAGCAGTGAGGGATGAGGAGAAGGGGCACAGGGGGAGCGGAGGAAGCAGGGGAAGTCAAAAGATAAAGACTAACGCCTGGCTACAGGCTTTTGACTCCTGACTTCTGACTTCTAACACCTCTAAAAACTAACAACTAACAACTAACAACTAACAACGCTTCCCGCTTTCATGCAGTATCGCCGTTTTGGCAAGACGAATCGATCGCTCTCGGTATTTTCCTTGGGCACGATGCGATGTTTGGCGTCGGCAGAGGTTGCTTACGCGACTCTACGCCAAGCTGTAACCCTCGGCGTCAACCATCTGGAAACGGCGCAGGGCTACGGTAAGAGTGAGGAGTATTTAGGAGCCACGCTGCAAAAGGGTTTAGGTGTGCCGCGATCGCACCTCTTTATTACGACCAAGTTAGTACCAGTAGCGGATGCTGCGGCGATGGAACGGGCGATTGATCAATCCCTCGATCGTCTCCAGTTGGACTACCTGGATGGACTCGCGCTTCACGGCATCAATACCTGGGAGCACCTGGATTGGGTGAAGGCGGAAAAGGGATGCATACAGGCTGTTCATCAAGCGGTGGCTGACGGTCGCATCCGACATGTTGGCTTCTCAACGCATGGTCCGCTGGAGGTGATTCTGTCCGCGATCGCGACTGATTTGTTTGAATTCGTCAATCTGCACTACACCTATTTTTTTCAGCGCAATGCTGCCGCGATCGACCTTGCTCATGAAAAAGATATGGGCATATTCATTATTTCGCCCGCAGATAAAGGTGGGTTGCTCTACACGCCATCCGAAACGCTGGAGCAGTTGTGCCAACCCTTTTCGCCGTTGGAGTTAAACTACCGCTTTTTGCTGAGTGATCCTAGAATAACGACGCTGAGCGTTGGGGCTGCGACTGCCAGCGAATTGGCGTTGCCGCTAGCAGTTGCCGATCGCGTTGAACCCCTGGCGGCGGAAGAAGTAGCCGTGTTCAGACGGTTGGATGCTCAGCAGACACAGGTATTGGGGATCGATCGTTGTCGTCAGTGCTATGACTGCTTACCCTGTCCAGAGGGCATTCATATTCCTGAGGTGCTGCGGCTGCGAAATCTGGCGATCGCTTACGACATGACCCAGTTTGGACAATATCGCTACCGCATGTTTGAAAACGCGGGTCACTGGTTTCCTGGCAACAAGGGCAATCGCTGTACAGACTGTGGAGACTGCTTGCCTCGTTGCCCCGAAACGCTGAACATTCCAGCGCTCTTGCGCGATACTCACGAACGCCTGAATGGCAAAGTGGGACGGCGATTGTGGGAGTAAAGCATTGGAGGCTATGGGCGATCGATTGTTTCTGTCACGCCCCGCTAGAATGCTGGTATGGAAGAAGGCAGAGGGCAGAAGGCAGAGGGCAGAAGGTAAAACCGCCCCTATCAGAGTTTTGGCCGCAACAGTTTGTCCTACCTAACTGATCTTCGTACTGCTATGGTGTCGGCGCTGACTTATAGCCGTGCTCGTTCGCATGCCCTATCCCCTAAACCCTGAACCCTATCCCCTAAAGCACAAAGTTGTAGCAGATTCAAGGATTCGCTGCGTCAACGCCTCAACTGCCACTAACTAAAGGCGGTTCGCTGGGTGTCGGTGATAAATATTGCGCGAGTTTTGCACTTGGACGCATAGACTTCAGCACATACTCCAGATTCTCACTGGGACGAGCAATGACGTGAGACGAAAGATACAGTTGCTTTTCTCCTGGTACGCCTTTCGCCGCTTCAACACCTGTCTCGACCGCAATACTGACTTCAGAAACATCCCCCCGCACAATAACCGTATAACGTGCGCCACTGACCTTTTCCATGCCGACTAGCGTGACATTCGCTGCCTTGCACATCGTATCTGCCACTGCCAATGCAGGAGGAAGACCCAGCACTTCAACCATCCCAACCGCATTCGCCATTGTATTCTCCAAAATCAATTCGTCGAGCTGACTACTGGTCAAAACGCATTGGCAGCACAAACACCAATGCCTGACTGTTCAAGTAAAACATACAGAGGAACCTTCTGGCGTGCTGATTACGTCATTGAAGCCGATTGAGAGAATTTAAAACAATTCGTCAACTGCCTCATCTTTTGTATTGGTATTGCGCTGAGGCGTCTCCCGATTAAAGGTCATATGGATTGATCGGGTTTGCTCTCCATCCGCCGCAACAGCAATGATGGGGAAGTTAAGCACGCCATCCTGGAAGGACATATGGAAGCGGAAGGTGCCATCAGGGTTGAGTTGAATGGGGCGACCGTCGATCGTCACAGTGGCATCGGGTTCAGTGGCCCCATAAATAATCAACTCGGCATCCGCAATGAGCCAGAACTTACGGGCTCGAATAGGCGGCATAGACGCACCAAAGCCAATGCCTGACATCCCGATCCCGGACATGGTCAAGCCTGACATGGTTGGCACACCAGGCACTGCTCCCATACCCACGCCCGACGGAAAGATGTAGGAACTTACGGCTTGCTGCGGGACTTGTTGCATAGAGCCAGCAACATGCTGCATGGAACCAAACAAAGATCCTGCCACACGCAAGGCTTCGGCAGACTGGGTTAAGCCAAAAATCTGGTCATAGAGGGGATTTGCAGCGGCGGCGATACGCTGCTGGTCTGGAGAAACCAATTTAACGAGTGTCTTGCCGCGCAAATCATCGTCCCAGCCGACTGAAATAAACTGGTCTTCATACCAGTCGGAGGGGTAAATAGGTGGAATTCGAACCGGGTTCGATCGCGCCAGCAGCAGCCACCGTCCATCCCCTGTGAGATAGCCAATTTCGGCAACGTAATCGCGATCGCTCACGGGAATGGGTACATACCAATCGCGGGCTAATTCATCACAGTCGTACTGCTGCAAACTGTGAGCACTGGTCTGATGCAGGTCAACGTCAGTCACGTCATACAACCGCAAAGCAAGCCGTTGTCCACCCTGACGCCGTAATTCTTCTTTCTGTTCATTGGGCGTATCCCAGTACGCATAGCCCCACTGTGGGTCGCGTGGCATCAGGACGATACGACTATCCCCATAGCCTTCTGGTAGGTCGGGTAGCCCTTCATCAACCGACGCCAACGCCTCACTGCTGAGATCTGTCTGCCCCACGTTATATTTAGCGGCTTCAACATCCGATTGACTGTTATCCGTCGAGAGTGCTGCTAAGGCTGCCAGGCCAGCTCCGGCTGCTAACGTTGCGCCCCCAACCACAGGCATCTCTGCCGCTTTTGTCGATGGAATACGAATGGAGTTCGATCGCGCCAGCGAAAGCCAGTAGCGATCTTCTGTGAGATAGCCAATTTCGGCAAGGTAATCACGATCGGGACGAACGCCTGTGGTGTAATAGGTGCTCTCCTCTGAAACAGGAAACTCTTGAAAACTCTGAGGACGCTGCTCATCGAGATTAAGCCCCGTGACATCGTACAACCGTAGTTTCAGGAGACGCCCGCCTTGCTGACGCACTTCGGCTTTGTGATCGTCTGGTGTATCCCATTCAGCAAGGGCTTGATCGTTTGCTTGGGGAGTCAAGGTAATGTGACTGCGATTGGTCGCTCCACTGTTAGCGGCTAGACCTCCTAATGCTGCTGCTCCCGCCGCTGCAGCCAGTCCTCCTGCCACGATCGCGGTTCCGGGTAAACCACCCCCTTCTGGTGCTGTGGCCGTAGGTAAGGGATGCTCTACTGTAGGGACAGAAGCCACAGGCGGTTCGATCACAGGCGGTTCGATTACAGGTGGCTCGACTGCTAGTGGCTCGACTACAGGTGGCTCAATGACAGGTGGTTCGACTACAGGTGGCTCAATGATAGGTGCTGCTGCACTCTCTGCTGCGTCAGAAGCCGCTAAGCCTGCCAGTCCAGCCGCTCCAGCACCCGCCGCTAGAGCCGTGCCCCCTGCAAGTGCAGCAGCATCCGTAGGAATAGTGCCTGTGGCTGGAGGAATCTCTGCTGAAGGAGGAATCGGTGGTGTGGGTACGCGATCGTCAGGAGGAGCCGTCATGCCCGTTGGTGCCGCAGGAGCAGGGGTAGCCCCACGTCCTCTTAGCCAAAGCCAGAGTGGAATACCGATTAGAGGTAACAATAACAGCCACCAGGGCGACAACCCTTTGTTTTGGGCGCTTTCTACAGGTGTGGCAGCCGCAACCTCTGGGCTAGCGGTAGCGCTCGCTACTGGGCTAGGCGTTGGAGAGGGGCTAACGGTTGCAGGACTGGCATCCGTCGCTGCTTTGGTGCCTGTTTCGCGTGCTGCTTCAATAATGGCCTGATTGCCGGATGCCGTTGCTATCCCTAAAAACCCCAATACCGCAGGACTGGGAGCGTTCTTATAAACATAGGCTAACGGCTGAGAAAAGGGATAGCGCGGATCGTCCGGTAGTGTTTTGTGCATCGGAATGATGCGAACGTCCTTGCGATCGAGCACTTGATCCGCGATCGCATACCCAATGCCATCCGTTCCTAAGGCTTGAATCACCTCGTCCGTATTATCCTTTGCTGTTTGCTTGGCGTTGCTGCCTGTCTTAAAGGGTGCCTTTTGAAAGACGGGATAGGGTTGAAACGCCTGCCGCGTGTCGCTAAAGTTGGGTCGATCAACAAACCGAATCGGGCCTGGAGTGCCCCCCAGTTCAGACCAATCCTTAATTTCGCCTCGGAAAATCTTACCAAATTGCTCAAACGAGATGTCTCCTTTAAAGGAGTTCTTAGGCCCGACGATAATCGCAATCTTGTGACGGGCGATCGGTTTTGCAACCAGCCCTTGCTGCTTTTCCTGGTTCGTGAGGGGACGACCGATCGCAGCCAGATCAACGGTTCCATTCAGCAGTGCTTTCAATGCCGCATCGCTGCCTTCCTCTGCCAGCGTAATGCTCGTGCCAGGGTATTGCGTTTCGTAGATCTTTTTAAGCGCCTGATTGATAGTCGCCATGCTACTAGAGCCATCAATCCTGACCGTTGTACCGTTTGGCACCACTGCGGGCGGTGAGAACGACGAAGTGGGTGATTGCGCCAGCACTGGATCAAGAGCGATCAATGCTGCCAGAGGTTTCGAAGCCGTGAGCAACGCTAATAGTAGTGCTAGGCCGAGAAGTGGAATGTCTTTTGGGGGCGACGTTCGTTGCGGCATTGGTGGTAAAAGCTTTTGGAACACTCTGATAAATAAAGTCCTGATTAAAAGCAGTATGGAACTAGAAGCAGCCTAAAGCTAAAAGCAGCCCAAACCGTTCTAACTGAAGTTAACTTTTGCAAAGGACGAGCCAATTATACCGCCACCGCGTCAGAGGTAAAGATAGACGAGAAAACGAATTTTGGTAAAAAGTATGAGAATGCTGATACCAAATGCTGTACGGAGGGCGTTGGGGGCATTTGATACCGACCATAACGCGTTTGCTTATAAGTAGAGGTACTGATATAGGAGGCAGGGGCCAGGGGGCAGGGGGCAGAGGGCAAGGGGAAGCAGGGGAGGCAGGGGAGGCAGAGGGCAAGAGGATGAAGGCGGGAGGCAGGAGCCAGTGGTCAGGAGTCAGAAGGCTAAGACGCTGACCGCTGATCGCTAATCGCTGCTCAACTCACCCCTTTTATCCTTCATCTCTCATCCTTTATCCCTCATCCTTCATCCCTCATCCTTCATCCCTCATCCTTCATCCCTCATCCTTCATCCCTCATCCTTCATCCCTCATCCTTCATCCCTCATCCTTTATCCTTCATCCCTCATCCTTTATCCTTCATCCCTCATCCTTTATCCTTCGTTCCTCATCCCTAGCCCTCACCCCCTACTGCTCTTCCGCAAAGATCGGCTTTTACGGATGTGCTAGCCAAGCTTCATCAATACTTCATTCTTTCTTGACGAAAAATTAGCCTAAGACTTGAAGAGATGGCTTATATTGAGATTGTCTGAGAGCGAATTACCAGTAACCCTATATTTAAGCCCCCCCAATTCGATTAGAATTGGGGGGTATTTTAATGTTCGAAAACGTTTAGGCTCTCAACGGTTGGACGTGGGAGTACAAGCTTGGTTACAACTCAATGTTTAAGAGAGACGCTTATGCGTTTATAAGGGACGGCCGAGAGCACGAAACTGGAGATCAAACCCTTCTCGACGACTACGCAAACTGTAGTAAAGGGTAGCCTTAGTTGCTTGCCAAAACGGCATTGTTATTGCGTTGAGAAACAGGCTAAGCATCAATAAGAAGGCGTAGACGATCGCTCGTCGAGTTTCAAAATTTAACTGCAATGCTCGCAGCAATAAAATCATGAGACGAGAAGAAATACTAGCAATTAAGTAAGAAAGCGGGCACGTTAAACTAAATACAACAGTAATAATACCAACGCTCAAAAAGAATGATCCTTTTGTGAGATTACGACAGCGCTTAATGGCTCTCATTACTTTGTAGTCACATTCTAAAACGAGGGGAAGCTCTGCAATGAAGTAGCGAGCGTAAACCCAAGCGGCTGTCGCCAACAAAACGAAAATACCGCCTAGCCCGATCGCCAAACCAACTGGTTCTGCAAAGGGATCTGTGGGATTTGATTTTGGCAGTGGGGGTACTGAAACAGAAAAAATACGTGGTATCAGCGCAAGGATGATACCAAGGAGAAAAGCAACGGCTATAAAGGCAATGAAGGCAACCGAAACGACCATTACTGTGATGAGAAGATTCGTGATAAAGACACTCCACCCGTGTTTCTTAACTTGCTGCTGAAGCAAAGCAAACTGTTCGGGCGATTGGACTAAATTATGAAAGGATAGTTGTGCCAGAAGTGCAGAAAGAGCGGAGAATTTAGCCCAACCATATAGTGGAATCAGCAACCAAAGATGGGCTGTTATCGCCATACGTAAGTAAGGCTTGAACCGCATCAAATACAGTCGCAAGCCAGTGGTCACGATGTTACCAATGCTGGAAAATTGTTGAGAGTTAAGCAGGTTTGGATCCAGCATGGCGCTAAAGCTGATTACGAGCTTTGAGTTGGAGGTAGCGATCGACCAATTGGTCACTAATTTGATCGGCAGGGGCATCCAATACCAGCACACCTTTTTGCTTGAGTTTTGCCAGCGCTAACTGTCGCTGTGAGAGCAGGTCAAGGGCAACCGCACGAGCATAGGTATCAGGAATGGTCATGGTTGACGTGTTTGCCTGGATGTCGACTTGGGGATCTCGCAAAGTCACACAAAAGGGTAGATGGCGTGGCGCTAACCGTCCCATTGCTGCCAGGAGTTCGGTTGAAGCAGTTGCGTCAATCACTTCTGTTAACAGCACTACCAGGGCACGACGAGTTTGGCGAGTTGCGACGGTGGTTACAGCACCAATGTAATCAGGTTCCAACAGGGCTGGTTCAATGGGAGTCAGTCGCTCAATCAACTTTGGAAGCTGAGTTTGTCCGCGTTCTGGCGGCACCCAGGCATGCATTTGACGATCGAACACACCAATGCCCACTCGATCGCCCCGATTTAAGCCTGTTAAAGCGAGCGACAATGCCGCATTTAAGCCCCAGTCAAAGCGTGCCAGTCCTTTAACCTGAGCAGTCATTAACCGTCCGCGATCGAGCAAAATAATCAGCGTTTGCTCTTGTTCGGGTTCTAAAACTCGTACCAAAACACGACTACGGCGAGCGGTTGCTTTCCAATCAATGAGGCGGGGATCGTCCCCCGTAGCATATTCGCGTAGCTCTGAAAATTCGGTGCCAATACCCTGCCGACGGGCACGACGGATATTTCCACTGGTTTGCAGCGTGAGGCGAATAGAGAGCGATCGCAGCCCAATCAGGTCTGGATACACCGCTACAGTCTGGCGTTGTGGTAGCTTCCAGTTATGCCACGCCAACCCCCAGGCTCCCAACTGGCGCACCTGAAGATCCCCCCAGTTGTACTCGCCGCGTTTTGCTGGAAACACCTGGTACGTGAGAACCTCACGGCTGTGAGCAGGCAGCGAAACACTCAAAAGCTTGGTGCTGGCCGAGAATGCCTGGGGGTAGAAATCCCGAATTTGCAGCACAGCAGGCTGGTAGCCCGTTTTGACCGTTAGCTGCACAGGATTATCGCGCCCGATCGAGAGACGCTCTAACTGAGCGCGCTCTACCACTGCACGGTAAGACTTCACGCGCCTGGCATCCACCACTGCTAACAGCAGCACCAACGCATCAAACCCCAACGTCAACAGGATAGAAAATCCTAGAAACTGCGAGTTGATGACATCAGACCCGATCGCAGCCAACCCCAGCCCGATCGCACTACCGAGCAGCAGCAATTGATAAACGCGGCGAGAAGGAACCATCACAGAGCCATGAAACGGCACGAACCGACATTATCCTAACTCTGTGAGAGAACGTCGAGCGCTCTAAAAGAAGGATGAGGGATGAAGGATGAAGGATGAAAGGGTTGAGTTGAGTAGCAATTAGCAGTCAACTTCTTGGCCTTCTGCCTCCTGCCTCCTGCCTCCTGCCTTCATCCTCTTGCCCTCTGCCTCCCCTGCCTCCCCTGCGCCTTCTGCCTCCTGCCTCCTGCCTTCTGCCTTCTGCCTAAGCTGGCGTTATATCCTGAATCAACACCTGATCGCGCGGTACGCGGAATACTTTGAGCGTTGAAAGTGTGCCGCCTGGTTTGAGAATGTCGCTGACGACTTTAAAGGTGCAGGTGAGAGCTTCAGGTGTGACCTCAACCAGGTTGTAGCCGTGCGTTGCAGAGTTGAAGTACTGAAGATGCGGATTACTGCCCCGAAGTACCTGTGTCAGGATGTTGATCGGTACAGAAGGCGTGCCGGGTGTCGGGGCCTGGTTCTGTTCAGCAAAGTTAGACGATGTGGTGGAACCAACCACAAATTCAACGCCGATCGGAGGGTCGGTGGGGTTGTCAAAGTTCACGCGCTGATACCCTGCAATAAAGGTATGCAGGTCGCCTGTAATGGTGACAAAGTTTTTGACTCCAGCGTCGCTCAACGTTTTGAACAGGAGCGATCGCTCGGCAGGGTAGCCATCCCACTGATCCAACGTGATGAACAAATCAGGAGTAGGTGCGCCCAAAAGCTGTGTTGCAAAGGTTGACAACACTTTAAGCTGCATCGTCGTTACTTCGTTGCCCCAGATCTTCCAGGTGCGAGAAGAATTTGTAATTTGTTTGAGGAACCACTGGCGTTGCTTCAGCCCCAGCATGGTGCGGTTGGGATCGTTACGTCCCGGACAGTCGGGCACAATATAACGCTTGCTCTGAAGGTACGTCTGATTCTGCGCTGCCAGATCGTCACAGGGCGGGCCATTGCGGTAGAGCCGCTCATCCGTCATGACCAGTTCCAGCAGTTTGCCGACTTTGAACGATCGATAAATTTGAATGGCTTGAAGAGGCTTTTCACCCTCTTCAAAAGGCACACTGGTAGCCGTATATTCTGCCCATGCTTGAGTGGCAGCCTGACGCAGATCTGGCTTGCGGAAGGGCACCTGGTCAGGCGCATTCACTCTAAAGCAATCGTTGGCAAATTCGTGATCATCCCAAATGGTGATGAAGGCGAATTTTTCGCGGATGCTCTGGAGGTCGGGGTCACTGTTGTAGGTTTGGTACAGAAAACGATAGTCAGCCAGCGTTGAGGCGGAAGGCTGACCACTGGGAAGGGCGATCGGGCGAATGCTCCGTTGAAAGCTCGTATCACCGACTGTTTCGTAGATGTAGTCACCGAGAAAGACGATGAAATCGATCTCTTCTTCTGCCAGGAACCGATAGGCGTTGTAGTAGCCGTTGGTGTAATCCTGACAGTTAATATAGGCGAAGCGAGCCTTATTAATGTCAGCATTCGGGGCAGGCAGTGTTTTGAAGCGTCCCGTTTGGCTCGCATTACCTTCGTAGAGGAAGCGGTAGTAATACGTTGTGTAGGGCTTCAGTTCGTTGTTATCGAGACTGATTTTGACAGTGTAGTCTTTTGTTTTGTCAGTCTTCGCAACCCCACGCAACGTGCCGATCGCGCTAAAGCCAGCATCTTCAGAAACTTCGAAGGCGACTCTTACCTGCCGAGACTGCTGCGGCGCAAGTCGAGTCCACAGGGTAATACCGTGCGATCGAGGGTCACCAGACGCCACACTTTGGGGAAACAACGTTGTTGCTGCATTGGCAGATTCAACAACAAACAGCTTGCCCACTTCTGACGTATCCAGTCCCAACAAAGCCGGGACTTCGCTGCCCGCCCAAACCACAACACCCGTTGCCAGGGAATACTTCAGAAACGTTCGTCTGTCCATGCAATTTTCCTCAAGTGCTCTCTTCTCATCGACGATCGCTCGGCGTAAAGACGCGCCAAAGCAGCGATTCCACAGTGACCGTCCAGCATTAATAACAACTGTACGGTCAAGCAGTACTAGTACGCATAGAGTACGCTGACAGGTTTAAGCAGCCCTTAAGTTTGGTTTAAATAAAACCAGAAGGTTTGTGTAAATTACTGAGTAGAAGGTAGACGGCAGAAAACCGCAGAGACGCGGAGACGCAGAGGCTTAACTCAGAATTAGGAGGCAGAAGGCAGGAGGCAGAAGGCAGAAGGCAGAAAATTGCAGAGACTCGGAGGCGCAGAGGTTTAACTCAAAACTCAAAACTCAAAACTCAAAACTTCACCCCTCACCCCTCCCCTGCTGACGGTTGCGTGTTCAAATAGTTGAGAAAGTCTTCAAGCTCATCATCCGTAAGTTCGCTGCGGGTTTTCTTGCCGTAGGTTTTTTGCAGATAGGTGCTGCCCTGTCGCTTGCTCCAGCCAATGCGATCGATTTCTACCCCAATTTGGGAGATGAGCGAGGATAAGTCCCTCGATGTACTTTCAGCAGTATCCACGTCTGAAACGGGTAGCTCTTTGCTGGCGCTTGACTTGCGCGGCTTGTTTTTGGGTGGCGCGGTTTCAGCGACAGCGGGAAGAGACTCTTCAGGGGCAACGGCAAGATCGGGGTATTCAACCAATGGTTTGTAGGCATCATATGGCTCCTCGTCATAGGTTACGCCATCGTAGGGCACCTCGTCCTGATCGGGGGGACCTTCATCGAGTAGTGCCTCATCAAGCGGTGCTTCCCATGTGTCTGATGCCGTCTCAGGCAATATCTTTGATGCCGTGTCAGGAAGATCAGGTGTCAGTCCAGAGGCTTTCACCGTTGCGTCAGAGAACGCAGTCTGGGAACTGCCAGTTAGCGATGCTGGCTCAAAGGTTGTGGCAAAGGATGAGAGGGGGGCGATCGCGTCATTATCCGGTACGGCACCATTCGGCAAAGCACTCGGCGTGACACTGTCCAAGTGGGTCAGGTTGTGCGTCGAGACGGATGGCAGTGTTGTGTCCTTGAAAGCAGATCCGGGTGATGTCATCGACGTACTGGTACTGGGGACAGACACCGCAGGAAAACTCACAAACGGAGCGGGATGAACGTCCGGGTAAATACCTAATAGCGATAATACCCTTAGCCGCGACTGATCTTCTGCCTGCTCGACGGTTCCTGCCGAGGCCAGGCTGGTTGCCAAGGTCATACTTCCTAACTGGACGATCGCTCTCACCACAAATTGGTCAGCATGAGTTTGCACCAATTCTGTCAGCAGCCCACTAGTGGGGTACCGGGTTTGCAATTGGACAAAAAGGGAATGTAGGTTCGGGACTTCAGACATGACAGCAGCAGACGTTAAAGAGGACGACGGGCGATGAAGCTTTGATCACGATGGTAAGCGACTTGGCAAGACAATGCCGTTGGTTGAGGAAAAGATTTGAGCGTAAGTCATCGTTCATGCGGCCATTCCTCCGGACGAGACGATGCCATGTACCCAAAGTGTCCCTCGCCTAACAGCCTTATGTTTTGCAGCAGACCGTCAAGTTTTTTCGACTGCGATAAGCTGAACAACTATACTTGTTTACAGAAGTGCCTGCGAACAATCGAGGATTTATCCCGGTTGGCGTTGTGGATCTTATATGCGAGTACTTCATTGGAAAGCCCTAGACTCATCCGTACGAATTTCGATCGGCAGACCAAGCGCATTCAGCGTGATGTTTTGCGTATGGGCGCATTAGTCGAAAACTCCTTCTGGTTGGCGCGTCAGGCCTTATTCGATCGTGATTTAGAGGCTCCTGCTAAAATTGCGCTTCAAGATAAGCAAATTGATAAACTTTATCGGCAGATCGAGCAAGACTGTGTGAGCCTCATTGCACTTCAGGCTCCCGTTGCTCAAGATGTCCGCCTGCTGAGCGCCACCATGCAGCTTGTGCGTGACCTGGAGCGCATTGGCGATTATGCCGAAGATTTAGGTGAAATTGCCATTCGCTTGTTTCCCTATCCACCGCCTGTTTATATGGGACGGGTGCAGATGATGTGCGATCGCTGCCGTGCCATGCTAGCCATGAGCCTTGCTGCCCTGTCTGACCTGGATGCCGAATCGGGGCTGGAAATCAAAATCAAAGATGATGCCGTGGATCTAGACTACGAAACTCTCTACGAGTTACTGGCACATCAACGCGATGTTCCTGGCATTGTCGAGCCGATCGTCCTCATGGTGCTCGTCATCCGCCACATGGAGCGCATGGCAGACCACGCGACGAATATTGGTAAGCGTGTGGCGTACATTGTGACGGGGCAGCGGTAGGAGAATGGGGAGTAGGGAGTGGGGAGTAGGGAGTGGGGAAGAAGTTTTGAGTTTTGAGTTTTGAGTAGCGCTTTGCGCCGACAAGCTAGAGAGTTTTGAGTTGATTCTGATTTCTGGCTTCTGACTCCTGAATTCAAAACCTTGCCGTCAGTGGTCAGCTTTTTAGCCTTTAGCCTTTAGCCTTCTGCCTTCTGCCTCCTGCCCTCTGCCTTCTTTCTTCTGTCCCAAATACCAAACCAACGCTGTAAAGAGCGCAATGCCTGTCACGTACTTGAGCAGATCAGGCACGGCGGGGTTAGGTGAGAAAAAGCCTTCAATGATGCCTGCAATCACCAGCATGGGGACGATGCCGTAGACCAGTTGGGCTGCCTGTGCACCGTAGAGTTTGAGCGCTTCCGATCGCCGATAATCACCTGGAAACAGCAGCGCTCTGGCTAACAGAAAGCCTGCCCCACCGGCAAGAAAGATTGCTGGCAGTTCCAGTGCTCCGTGAGGAAACACGAACGCCCAGAAGGGGAACGCAAGATTGTTCTGCCCCACAAGCGTGCCAACGGTGCCAATAAGAACGCCATTCAACAGCATGGCAAAGGCGGTAAACAGTCCTCCTGTCATGCCACCTGCAACAGCTGCAAACGACACCTTGATGTTGTTGATCATGATATTGCTGGAGGCAAACGGTTCGATACCCACGATCGACCCTGTCCAGAGTTCGCCGCGATCACGCACCTGCTCAATCATCCGTGCAGGCACAACCAGCGACAGAAAGCTGGGATCACGCCATGCCAACCACCAGGACACTAACCCTGCAATGACAAATAGCCCCGTTGCCAGGGCAATGTAACCCCGCGACTGTTGCACCACGGCTGGAAAGCCCCAGCGGTAAAATGCGCCGATCGCCTGCCATTCCTGACGACGCGACCCTTGATAGATCTGGGAATAGCCGCGAGTGGTCAACGTTTGCAAATCTTGAACAATTAATTCGCCAACGGACTGTGTACGGGCACGGGCTAAGTCGGCAGCGGTCGATCGATACAGGCTGGCAAGTTGGCGAATTTCATTGGCATCAAGTGCTTTCCAGCCTCGTGTTTCAGCTTTCTTAAGTAACGTATCCAGTTCTTTCCAACTTGGCTGTCGCCGCGCTAGCCAGCGCTGTATGTTCATAATCTGTGATATTTCCCGGAAATCGAATAGACGTGGTTTAGAATCGCGTCAACACCTATCCTTCAAACTAGCCAAAGTGTAGCTTATGGCTTCGCCCTCTCCGCTCAGTGTTGGTAACGTCGTCAGTGCCGGCTTTCGGCTATATGGGGCGAACGCCAAGCAATATTTAATGATCGCCCTCTATGGCACGCTGTGGCTGCTGCTGCCGTTTGTGGTGGCGATCGCGGTTGTTGCGGTGTTTGCCGTGGTGCAGAACTATTACGCCACGTTGGGGTTAATCATTCCTGCCCTGCTCGTTCTCTTCTTTTACACACTCGCCAAATATCTTGTAAATTCAGCCTTGATTGCACGACTGGCCTTTGGTGAGATCACCAATCAGCCAGAGCCGTTGAAGGAGGCTCAGCGGTTTGTGCAGTCGCGCCAGTGGAGCTTTCTGGGCGCATCTTTCCTAATGGGCTTGATCTACATGGTTGTGATGGTGGTGTTTTACCTGGTGCTGGCGATCGTCGTTGTGGGGTTGATCTTTAGCGTTGGCGGTTTTCAACTGTTCCAAAATCCCACACCCGAAACCCTTGCTGCCAATGCTGGCACGATCGTCCTGCTGGCACTTTTGGGGTTAGCGCTGTTGCTGGTGTTTCTTGCCTTTCTGCTCTGGTTCGCCGCACGGTTTGTATCGGTTGAACTGCCGCTTGCCGTCGAGCCTGACTCGTCTGCCACCCAGACGATCGGGCGCATCTGGTCACTCACTAAAGGCAGCGCGTGGCGGATTGCGCTCATTTTGTTTGTCACCGGGCTGGTGACGCTGCCCATACAACTGGTGCTTCAGATTGTGGTCGGTAGCGCTGATGCGATTATTCGTGCGGCTGGAGTTCCACCCACATCATCCACCTACACAGCACTTTCCTTACTCATCACCTATGCAGTGAGTTTTGCGCTCTCGATCGTGGTGCTGCCGCTCTGGCAAATCATCAAAGCGGTGATCTACTATGACCTGCGAAGTCGGCGCGAGGGGTTAGGGCTACAACTGCGCGATCGGGGTGCTCAATTCTAACCACGCCATGCATTTCTTCAACCGGGTTTCGTTATCTACGCCAGAAAGTGTCGAGCTAGAGTTTACGCTGGCAGGGATTGGTAATCGCACTTTAGCGCTGCTGATTGACTACCACATTCTAGCGGCGCTGTTGGTTGGTTTCTGGGTTTTCTGGGGAACGTTTAGCCTGGGACTGCTGAGCTATCTCAACTCCAGTGGGGTTAACTACACGTCTGCCCCGCTCTGGCTGCTCGCGATCGCCCTCCTGATCAATTTTTTCATCTTTGCAGGCTACTTCACATTCTTTGAAGTGCTCTGGCAAGGGCAAACTCCCGGCAAACGCTTTACCAAAATTCGCGTCATACGCGATAATGGCCGACCGATCGGGCTCTCTCAAGCCGCTCTGCGTGCGCTGCTAAGGCCGATCGACGACTTTTGCTTTATCGGCGTTTTCTTCATTCTGTTTGGTGAGCAAGAGAAACGACTGGGCGACTGGGCCGCCGGAACGCTGGTAATTCAAGAACAACGGGGCGATCGCAAAGCCACCTTGACGATTTCGGAACCGGCAAAGCAACTGGCGATCGAGCTACCCAAACTCGCCGATCTCAGCCAACTACTGCCCGATGACTTTGCCGTTGTGCGAACCTACCTGCAACGCCGACACGCAATGGATGCCAGAGCCAGAAACGATCTCAGCATGAATCTGGCACGTCAACTCCGCACCCTGATTGGACTCGAAACTATTCCCCCTAACACTACTGCCGATCAATTCCTTGAAGCGGTTTATCAGGCATATCAGCATTTGAGGGATGAGGGATGAAGGATGAGGGATGAAGGATGAGGGATGAGGGATGAAGGATAAAAGCTTTGAGTTCAATGGCTATCAGCAGTCAGCGGCTAGCTTCTTAGCCTTCAATCTTTAGCCTTTAGCCTCCTGTCCTCTACAGCCTGCCTCCCCTGCTTCCCCTGCTTCACCCTTGCTTCCCCTGCACCTTCTACCTTCTGCCCCCTGCCTTCTGCCTTCCCTCCTCTCCTGCCCCTCTTCTTTCCCATCTCTTCAACACAGAACGATCTACGCTAGTGTAGAAATTGGACTCTTGCCCTGATCCTGTTAACGTACTGTGTTGCCCTTTAGACTCTCAAAGACTGCGCTTTTTTTGACTGCTTGCCTGGTGATGCCCTTAGCGAGTTGTGCTAACAGTCCCGTGGGCGAATCGCTACAAAAATCTTTTGCGGCTGATCCTAAGCTGGAAACGAGCGCCTCGCCTGAGCCATCAGCAGCGCCTGTGAACTCTACAACACCGCAACCCCAGCCTTCTATACTGGCAAGTGAATCACCTGTACCCACGTTAAGTCCGTCTGCAACGCCATCGCTTGCTCCTCAGCCTCGAATCCCAAGCATTCCTGATCTGTCGGATAGCACAGTGGTGGGAGCATCAGGGACGTCGGATGGCAGCCCAATTCCGGCGGCAAGTGCTTCAGCTAATGCAAATACTTCAGGCAATGCAACCAATGGACAGTCTCAGGCAGCTCCTGTGGCGATCGACTTTACAGACCTCAACAAAACGCCGAAAGAGCTTCAGCAATATGTCTCCGACCTGGCAAAGCTAGGGGTTCTCACTCCAGCCACAGAAAACGGTAAAGCGGCTTCAGCTAAAGACAGTGCCCTGTTTGCACCCAACAAAGTTATTACGCGCCGAGAGTATGCTCGCTGGCTAGTGGCCGCAAACAATCGGCTTTACGCGAGCCAACCCGCCAAGCAGATTCGACTGAGTACAGATACGACTCAGCCTGCTTTTCAAGATGTGCCTCGTAACGACCCCGATTTTCCAGCCATTCAGGGGTTGGCGGAAGCAGGACTGCTCCCCAGCCCGCTATCGGGAGACAGTACCACCGTCACGTTTCGTCCCGATGCCCCGCTGACGCGCGAAAACCTGATTCTGTGGAAGGTTCCGGCAGACACCCGTCAAGCACTGCCAACGGCAAGTTTAGACGCGCTCAAACAGACCTGGGGGTTTCAAGACGCTGCTCGTATTGACCCCAAAGCCCAGCGCGCGGTGTTAGCCGATTTTCAGAATGGCGATTCGTCTAATATTCGGCGTGCCTTTGGCTATACAACGCTGTTTCAACCAAAGAAATCTGTCACTCGCGCAGAAGCGGCTGCCGCACTCTGGTACTTTGGCTTTCAGGGAGACGGGCAATCGGCACAAGAGGCATTGAAGGCGTTGAATGCAGCGTCAAATGCCTCACCTTAAGTTAGGGCGCGTCATCAATTCAGCTCAAAAACCTTTGGTATCAGCAGTGTCGTGCCCGTCCTAACACATCGGCTAGGGGCTGGAACCCCTGCTGAAAGCAACGTGTAGCCGTAATTGATGACAGCCCCTAGCCTTCGCACTCATTCCACTCGTTGTAGCGGCGTTAGTTTGGGGTCAACGATTTTCTGCCCCATGCCTGCAAACTTAATGGCAAGGCAGATTTTGTTCCCTGCACCAAAAATATGCGTCACTTGCCCTTGCCCAAAGGCTTTGTGAACAACACGATCGCCCACCGTCCAATCGTCTTCATGAGTATCCGGTAGAGAAGCCGTTTCAGAGGGTGTGCTGCGGGCAGAAGCGGTAGTGCCTTTTGTCCATCGCGTTGGAATGGCGGTAGCCACGTTTGTTTGCAGCATTTCGCGAGGCAGTTCGGCTAGAAACAAGGATGGACTGGCAGGCTCCCGATTGCCATACAGCCGCCGTTCTCGCGCATAGGAGATAAACAGTCGCTCTTGAGCACGGGTAATGCCCACGTAGCAAAGACGACGCTCTTCTTCCAGTGCAGCGGGATCATCCAGAGACCGATAGCTGGGGAATAGTCCCTGTTCCAACCCCACCATAAACACGACCGGAAACTCCAGTCCTTTTGACGAATGCAGCGTCATCAGTGAAACGCGCGTCGCATCTTCTTCCAGGTTGTCCAGTTCAGACGACAGGGATGCGCTGGCAAGGAAGCCACTCAGACTGGGATCATCCGTGTTCTGCTCTTGAAATTGCAGCACCGCATTGTAGAGTTCGCCCACGTTTTGCACACGCTCTTCGGCTTCATCCGTGCCCTGCGTTTTTAAGTCCTGCACGTAGCCCGAATCTTCCATAATGCCCTGGACGATCTCATTGGCAGGCAGAGTATCCAATTGCGATCGCCATTTTTGCAGCATTTGCACAAAGTTGAGGACGCCTTTAGAGGAACGTCCTGCCAGCGTTTTGACCGACGTTTCGTCAATCAAAATTTCCCACAGTGGTTGCCCTAATTCCTGGGACGCTCGGACGAGTGAATCGATCGTGGCTTTACCGATCCCGCGTCGAGGCGTGTTGATGACGCGCAACAAACTCACCGTATCGGCAGGGTTGGCGATTGCCCGCAAATAGCCCAGTACATCTTTGATTTCTTTGCGATCGTAAAACCGCAGCCCACCCACAATCTTGTACGGAATGGTTTGCTTGACCAGCACATCCTCAAGGGCGCGGGATTGAGCGTTGGTACGATACAGGATCGCAAATTTGCCCCAGTGCAGTTCAGGATATTTTGCCTCCATCGTGCGAATCTGCTGCACGACAAATTCTGCTTCAGCAATTTCGTCGTCGGCACGGTAGCAGAAGATGGGTTCACCACTGCCTCGTGTGGGCTTCAGTACCTTATCGATGCGCTCGGTGTTGTTTTCAATCAGTTGATTGGCAACGGCGAGGATATTTTCCGTCGAGCGGTAGTTTTCCTCCAGCTTGACCATTGTGCGGGTATCGTCATCCGGCAGACGATCGCCAAAGTCCTTCTGAAAGCCCATCAGAATCGTAAAATCTGCGGCTCGGAACGAGTAAATCGACTGATCGGCATCGCCCACCACAAAGACCGATCGATACTCCCATTTGTCAAACAGTTGTGTTTCTTCGCTATTGGTCACCAGCAAGCGAATCAAGTCGTACTGAGTCCGGTTAGTGTCTTGATATTCGTCTACCAGAATGTGTCGAAAACGGTTGTGCCAGTAGGCGCGCACCTGTTCATTCTGGCGAAACAGCCTGACGGGCATCAAAATCAGGTCGTCAAAATCCAGCGCGTTGTTTGCTACCAGCGCATCCTGGTACATGCTGTAAACGTTGGCAATCACGCGTCCGCGATAGTTTTGCTGTTCGCGCTCCAGGTCTTGGGGTGACCAGCTCTGGTTTTTAGCGTTGCTGATGGCAAAGCGCACTGATCGGGGATCAAATTTCTTATCGTCCAGGTTTAACTGGTTCGTCACAATGTCCTTCACCAGGCTTTGTGCATCTGACTCGTCAAAAATCGAAAAGTTACGGTTCCAACTCCGCCCTTTCTCATCCTGAAATTTTTCGATGTCAAAGCGCAGAATCCGGGAACAGAGCGCGTGAAAGGTGCCGATCCACAGTTCTTTCGTAATCGTTTTGTAGATTTTAGCTTTGAGCTTCGTCTGGTCATACGGTGGCAGCGAATCCAGCGGCTTACCAAACTGGCTGTAAGACTCGCGATCGGCAAAGAGCTTCTCGATCCGCTCCTTCATCTCTCTAGCAGCCTTGTTAGTGAAGGTAACCGCCAGAATATTCTCCGGATCAACCCGATGGGTCAGCACTAGGTTGGCAATGCGATACGTTAAGGCGCGTGTTTTACCAGAGCCTGCGCCCGCCACAACTAGCAAGGGACCGCAGTAATGCTCAACGGCCTGTCGTTGCGATGGGTTGAGATGACTAAGAAAATCTTTCGTTTGGGTCATGAAAAAGTAGTGCGATCGAAGAGCCAGTAGCAGGTACGTTGCTCCTCTAAAGGTATCGCATCCAACGCAATCTCGTTAGATCAGGAGGCAGAAGGCAGGGGGCAGAAGGCAGAAGACGCAGGGGAGGCAGGGGAGGCAGGGGAGGGGGAGGTAGGGGACAGAAGGCTAAGGGCTAAAGGCTAAGAAGCTGACTGCTGACCACTGAACGCTGTCTGTTTCAAAACTCAAAACTTTTAACTCAAAACTCAAAACTCCTAACTCTCCCCCCGCTCCCCCGCTTCCCCGCTCCCTCCGCTCTCCCCCGCCGCCCTTTCTCCCAAATGTCTTCAAAATCAAGTGGAAGCCAACAGGTAGGAAAGGTATCATCAACAAATAACTTCTGCTTGCGTTCAATTCGGTTTTGCCCCAGGGCATTCTGTGATTTTGTTTACCTCTTCCTACTTGTTGGCGGCTTCAGATATAAGTCCTCTCCTGGGAGATGTGCGAGTGGATGTGGCAGTACTGGCGCTGATGCTGCTGCTCTCTGCTTTTTTCTCTGGGTCAGAAACGACCATCACAGCGTTAGATAACCTCAAGCTCAAAGCATTGATTAAAGAGCAGGGAGATCCCAGCCGTCTTTTTACGCTGGTACTCAACAATCGGCGGCGGTTCATCACGACGCTGCTCGTTGGTAATACGCTGGTCAACAACTTTTCCGCCATTTTGACGAGTAATCTGTTTAGCCTCTGGTTTGGCAACCAGGCGATCGGGCTGGCTACGTTTGTGGTCACATTTCTGACGCTCACGTTTGGCGAGATTGTGCCCAAGTCACTGGCAATTAACAATGTGATGCCCATTTTCACCCTGGTCGTACAGCCGATCTACTGGCTAACCAGGCTGTTGTCACTTGTTGGGATCATTCAACTATTTGAAAAAATTACTCAATCGGCGATTCGTACTTTTCAGGGTGAGGTTGTGCAGGAAGGCGAATCGCTGCGAGATTTAGAATTGATGATCGAGATTTTGGGTGGGAAGGGGCAGCTTGACCTGGATCAGCATCAGATGTTGAACAAGGCGTTGATGCTAGATCGCTTGAGCGTTAAAGAAGTTGTGAAACCTCGCATTGATATGCGAACCATTTCGCGAGAAGCCACGCTGCAAGATTTGGTAGCCCTGTGCTTAGAAACAGGCTATTCGCGCATTCCCGTGCAGGAGGAATCCAAGGATGAGATCGTCGGCATTGTCAACCTCAAGCGGGCATTGCAACAACTCAATCAGCTTCATCAGGATGGTCAAACCAATGGTTCGGTGACGTTGGCGATGGCTCCTCCCTTTTATGTGCCTGACACGAAGCGGGTGGCAGACATGCTGAAGGAAATGCTGCAACAACGCCTCCACATGGCGATCGTGGTAGATGAGTATGGCGGCACTGTGGGTCTGGTGACGCTGGAAGACATTTTGGAAGAGTTGGTTGGCGAAATCTACGATGAAAGCGACTTTCCCAACCGCGCTAACCTTGCCCGTACTACACCATCATCAAAGCGAGAGCGGACGGGTCGCCTTCCGCTGTAAGTGCTTCATAAGGCAGAAGGCAGAGGGCAGGAGGCAGAGAGCAGAAGGTAAAACCCGCCTATCAAAGCGTTTGTTGCAGCGGTGTGTTCTAATTAGTCTGCGTGCTGTAGGTACTTGACGCGAACATCCAAACGTAATAAGCGAGCTTTCAGGCGAATCAGGCTAAAGTGCTTGGGAGATTACCAGACAGAAATCGAGACCACCAGGCAATTAGGCTGCCATGAACTGGGTGAGTTCTTCAGGCGCGAGATGCGGATGCACAACCGTTCCATCCTTAAACCAGATGATGCGGTGAGTGCAACGGGCGACATCGGCTTCGTGCGTCACCATGATCACGGTCATGCCACTGGCGTTTAGCTCTGTAAAAATGTTGAGAATTTCGACCGTTGTGCGAGAATCCAGCGCCCCTGTTGGTTCATCTGCTAGCAGCACCACCGGACGGTTGACGATCGCTCGTGCAATCGCTACCCGCTGCTGTTGCCCACCTGATAGTTGAAACGGTTTGTTGTTCATCCGATTCGCCAGACCTACGCGGGTGAGAGCTTCCCCGGCACGATCGCGCCGTTCCCGTTCAGACACATTGGCATACACCATCGGCAGCATCACGTTTTCGATCGCCGTTAGCTGTGGTAATAAATGAAACTGCTGAAAAACAAACCCCAGCTTGCGATTACGCACATGGGCGAGTGTTGTATCGTCCAGTTGGGCAACATCTTCACCATCCAGGTAATAGTGCCCTTGTGTGGGTCGATCGAGGCAACCAATCACATTCATCATGGTGGATTTGCCAGAACCCGACGCACCCATAATGGCGCAATACTCACCCTGCTCGATCGTCAGGTTCACGCCCGCCAACGCCTGCACTTCTGTTTCACCAGAACCGTAGATTTTGTAAATGTCTTCAAGTCGAACAATGGTTGATGTCGGCATGGGAAGGAGAAAGGGGTGAGGGGTGAGGAAAGGCAGAGGGAGCAGGGGAAGCAGAGGGGGCTAGGGGAGAGTTTTGAGTTTTGAGTTAGAAGTTTTGAGTTAGAAGTTTTGAGTTCATTCTGGCTCCCGACTTCTGACTTCTGACTCCTGACTCCTACCTACTAACAACTAAAAACCTTTCTTGAATGCCCGAAGGGCTATACAACCAACAACTTCCCACTAAGTGCTTCTCAACGCCACGATCGGGTCTAATTTCGCCGCTTGTCTTGCCGGAACCACGCCGAAGAATAAGCCGATGCCACCGGAAACACCGACTGCCAGAGCGATCGCAAGGGGAGAAACGCTGGCTTTGAGCGGCGTGACGGCACCAACGGCAAGAATGCCACCGACTCCAACTGTAGTGCCGAGCAAACCGCCAGCCGCAGAGAGGATCACCGCTTCAATCATGAACTGGATCAAAATGTCTTGTTGGGAAGCCCCGATCGCTTTGCGTAAGCCAATTTCCTGAGTGCGTTCCGTCACAGAAACCAGCATGATGTTCATAATGCCAATGCCACCAACCAGGAGCGAAATGCCTGCAATCGCGGCGAGCATAGCTGTAAGACCACCCGTAATGGTATCGACGATCGTCAGCACATCTTTTTGCGTCTGCACCTGGAAGTCGTCGCTATCCACGATCTTGTGCCGTAAACGTAATAGGTTTGTGATCTGAAATTGGGCTGCACGAATATTAGTTTCGCCCTTTGCTGAAATGGAAATGACGCTGACATCCAAACCATAAGGAGAGGTGCGTCCGGTCAGGCGATAGGCATGAGTTGTAATGGGAATGTAGGCAGTATTGTCCTGATTGCTACCCAAAAACGAACCTTTTGCCTGCAAAACGCCAATAACCTGAAAGCTCGTCCCTTGCAGGCGAATTTGCTGCCCAATCGGGTCACTGTCGCCAAAAAAGCGATTGGCTAGATCCGATCCCAGAGCCACAACCTGAGTATCACGCTTCACATCCTGCTCACTGAGAAAGCGGCCCTTTGCCATGTCAAAACTGCGCACAGTAAGGAATTCAGGGGTTGTGCCCACCACTGATGCACTCGTGTTGAGGTTTTTGTACACGATCGTCATCTGGCTTTGACGCTGGGGCGCAACTTCTTTGATGGATGGCACCTGGGCCGCGATCGCCTTGGCATCGTCTAACACAAGCGTTTTCGGTAGGTCGGTAACACGGCTTCGTGCTTCAGGATTCCCTGGCGAGACGAACAGTACATTTGGTCCCAACGATTCAAACTGTTCCGATGCCAGCTTTTGGGCACCCTGACCAATACCCACCATCGCAATGACCGATGCATTACCAATCACAATGCCCAGCATGGTCAGCACGCTTCGGAGTTTGTTTGCAGTCAACGTTTTGACTGCCATTTTGCCACTTTCAAGTAAATCCATAGGAGGAGAAGAAAGGATAAAGGATTAAGGATGAATGCTAAGTTTTTTAGCCTTTAGCCTTTAGCTTTTAGACTTATTTATTGACTCCTTTCGTAATGTTTTCCAACTTCTGACCTTCTGGTAGCTCCACGAAGACTTGTTTGCCGGACTGAATGCCGCTCAAAATTTGCGTTTCGTTGCCGATCGTGGCACCGACCACCACAGGTTGAAATTTAGGCTTGCTCTGATCATCAGGAACCAGAACACCTGTCTGCCCTTTGTCGGTGACGATCGCCACTGTCGGCACCATCAGCGCTTGCTTGAGTTGCTTGCCCAAAAAGGTCAGGTCAATATCCTTCATACCCGATCGCAACAGGTCTTTACCCGTGTCGAGCTTGACCCAGACAGCAAAGGTCACGACCCCTTTCTGGGTAGCGTCTTCCTCTTCTGCCTTCGGTGAAATGCGTTGTACAGTGCCCTTAAAAGTCTGGTCAGGGTAAGCTCCAGCTCGAATTTCAACGGACTGACCTAAGCGAATTTGAGAGATATCAACCTCTGGCACCTTGGCTTTGACCTCTAAATCACTTGCAAGGTTGGCAACATAGGTTGCGGAAGAGGTGCTGGAGGCAAAACTAGTGGGGGCAACAAAGGCACCGACTTCTGCACCTGTCTGTGTAATGACCCCATCGAAGGGAGCACGGATGACGGCATCATCAAGCTGCACATCAATCTTTTCGAGGCTTGCCTGAGCCGACTGTACTTGTGCCACAGCTTGCTCAATTTCTTGGATGCGGGCACCGTTTTTCTGCTGGTCAAGCTGTTGCACGACGCTGTTGTAGCTTGCTCTAGCCTGTTCCAGGTTGGCTTTAGCGCTCTGTTCTTCGTTCAACACTTCGTCGAGCTTATCGCGACTAATCGCCCCATCCGCAGCGAGTTCGCGGTTTCGCTGCGATCGCTGCAAGGCTAAATTCAAACGCGTTTGGGCAGCCGCAATTTGAGCTTGAGACTGACTAACGTTGGCCTGTGCCTGAGCGATCGCTTCGGGACGATTGCCCGCTCGCAAGAGCGATAGGTTTGCCTGGGCTTTCGCGAGTTCTGCCTGCGCCTGCGCGCGATCGGCTTGCAGTTCTTTGGTTTCCATGCGGGCGACAATCTGCCCTTGTTTGACGCGATCGCCTCGTTGCACCAGCAGCGCTTCCAAGCGTCCAGCGGTTTTAGGGTTCAGGTTCAGTTCTTTCACCGCTTGCACTTCACCATTAGCTCTGATACGCGACGTGGTATCTTTCGCCTGTACGGGTACAGTCAGTTGGCTGAGTGGTTGTTTCGGTGCGGTATGACGAATCAATGGAACGGTTACGGCGGTAAGGCCCACTAAACCGACTGCAATCAGCCCTACCATCCAGGGAGTTGACTTGGTTACTTTACCGAAAGAGCGTTGCATGGGAGGAAATAATGTTGAGAGAAAGATGGGATCGTAACCAATCGAAGCATTTGACCAATCAGGGTAATGGCAAAGGCACTGCAAACATAGAAACGCCCATAGGAGCAGCCGCAAATCAGGAATGGCAACTAACTCGGCTAGACAATTAATTGGTCTGAGGTAACCCGCTCATCAACCGTTGCTTGTGACCGCTGAGTGTGTCGCTGCTCCCAGCGTTCCATCATGAGCGGCAACTCCTGTTCTAAAAAAGCATGGACATCGTGCATTTCTTCTAATCTTTGGCGTAGCTGAGGAGGGCTGCCATCAATCAGTTTCAGTCCCTGTGCCGCAATCTCACGAAACGTCGTGATTTGCGTGATGCGTTGCTTTGTCAGTTCTGCCCAGGCATTCGGCTTGATACGAAAGTAGTCCCGTCGTTGCCCCGGAAGGCTGGTGCGTTCAATTAAGCCTAGCTGCGTCAGCAGTCGAGTCATGGTGCTAATAGACCCTTTGCTGGCTTGCAAAACTTCTGCCAGTTCACCAGGCGATTGATAAGGAGGGTTAGAGATGAGCAGCCAACCTAAAATTCGTCCTGCCATACGAGGTAAGCCGACTAACTCAAAGGAAAGCCCCACCGTTTCAATAAACTGGCGATGTTCAAGCCGTGGTGGCTGCTTTATCACGATTGGATCGGTATTAGGAGACTCTGGTGCACGCATAGTCATAGCTTAGCATAGAAAGTTCAGTAATTACTGAACTTAGAAAACATTTTGAATCTACTAAAAAGTTTTGTTGTTAGTGAGTGTAGTGGCGCACGATACGTAGGAGGGTGGCCTCGCCAGGTACTATTGCTTTCAACTGTTTTTTAGACGCTTTCAGCCAGTTGTGTTTGGGTATGATAGGTCTATTCATCTTGCTGCAAGCCGATCGCCCATGCTAAGACTGAGTTCTCGATGTTAAACGCCTCTTTCCTAGAAGCGCTTGACTTTATGTCGTGTCAATTGGCACGGCTCTTCATGTTCCTTTTTTGTAAACATTGCGCAAACCTTTCGGATTAGTCCACGGCTTCGATGCATTCAGTACAATATGCTGACTGATGCCATCGTGCGCTCAGACCGAGTTAAAGCCTATGAGTCCCTTGCCTGATCGCTCCCCCCAATCCTCCAAGTCTCCTTTGCCCGACGAAATCACCCCTATCCCAGAGCAGCCCTCTGCTGCCTCTGCTTCGACCTCAATAGATGCATCAACTGCGAAAGAAGCTGCTACCGATCGTGCGTCTGATGCAGTGACTGACGATGCTCCACCAGCAGATCCGCCGCCATTAGTGCCAAAACGACCGTTGATGCGTCCTGTGAGCCGCCCTCAGCCACCTGCGCCACCCCCTGTGACGCCAGCACCAGCGGCTCAAACACCTGTAGCCGTTGTGTCTCCGTCGCCTAAGTCCGACATTGTGTCGGTGACGCCTGCGGAAAGTAGCTCAACCAGCACCCCTGACGCGACGGCTGAGCAAGACATCATTCGCCAGCAACCCATTCCGCCACCCAGCGAGCCAAAGCAGTACCGCGCGATCGGTCTGGTACGGGGTCGGTATACCCCTTCGGATGAGCAGTTTACGCGCGGTGCCATGATGACAAGCGATGGCACAGAAGTTGAAGCTGTCCTTCTGGGGCGGGTGATGAGCCTGGTGCGAAACCACCTGGATCTTGAACAAGAGCATCTGTGGGTTGTCTATCCGCGCACGCGTGAAATGCGGCAAGATTTGCACGTACAGATTGTTGGGGTCTGGGAACCAGAAAAACTAAGCAAGGCGACGGATGCTGAGTCTGACGGTGAAACCGACGATGAAGCGATCGCTGAGTCAGCCACCCCTTCTGAGGCAACTCCAGCCAAAGAGCCCCCTGCCCCAGCGTCTCATGATTCGGGATTGGACGAGAACTACTTCTCAATTCGTGGTGAAGTAGTGTTCTACTCTGCCGAAGAGCAGCAGATTGTGGTCAAAATTCAACAAGCACCGCGTAAAACGGCTGACCGTGAGAAAGCGTTTAAACTTCGTCTGGATGGTGTTCTCAGCAGCCCCAAAGCGTTGGGCTATTTCTGGGATCTCCAGGTTGAACGACGAGCGGCGGCTTTAGTGGTAACCAGTGGTACACCCATTGGACTGGTGCCGCCCAAGAAAAAGACTGCCAGCGCGGGCTTTAAACGTGGAGGCGATCGTCGGGGGCCACAGCGTAAGGCACGTCCTGCGGGTGCAAGAAGTGCGGCACCGGCCAGTGCGCCACGCCGTGAACCGTTGCCAAAACCCGTCAAGCGAACTGAGCAAGGCAGCGAAGGGTAGTAGGGGCGCACGGCCGTGCGCCCCTACTCGCTCTGTTTGATGCCCCTCTCAATCGATCGCAATCTGTGAACCCCAGGTATCTTGCGGTCGAAAGGTGCGATCGTTTGGGATCGGTGCCACAAATTCTGTCAATGTAAAGGTTCCTGCTTCAATCCACTGCTTGAGCTCGATCGCCACTTGCCTTGACAAGAAGAGACTCGCAAGGGGAGCAACCCTGACAGATCTCCCATCAATGGTGATGCGCCCCAGCTTTAGTTGGGAGTAGCTGACCAGACCAAAGGTTGGACGCACCCGTCGAGGAATCGAAAAATCGACCACAGGCGCGACAAGATCCTGATCCTGAATCGTGCAGCGGGCAACGACCTCTTCATTCAAGACAGGTAGTGGTACTCCAACGCCCAACATCAATGAGGGGCCATAACTTTTGAAGTGACATCCCCTTACCCAACGTGCTGTCATTTGTTTTGCATCGCCAATAAGCGCCAACGTCGCAGCAGGGCCGATCGGGGTTCGGTTGGGAAGCCGTCGCTGTAAGGGGAAGTGTTGAGTGCCTTCCCATGTCACGTACCCAATACCGCCCCCCAAAAAAATGCGAGTGCCAATGCCTACAAGCTGTAGGTCTGGGTCATTCAGTAAGGGGGAGATGGCACCTGGATTAGAGTAAACCGCATTGCCCAAACGCGGTTGCAATGGCCCCAGGTAGGTGAATAAGGGACGATCGCCACCATTCACTCCAACAATAAAATTTTGATAAAGATTGCGTGGATTAAACAGATAAAACTGGTTGATGGTGTCACGCGTAATAGTCGTTTCAAAAGAACTGCGTGGATAGCAATCCGTTACCTGGCCCAGTGCCCGCAGATGCACCGGCTTACCTGCGATCAGATCCTCGATCACATAGCCGCCGCCCTTCTCCCGGGGGTCTTCGCCCTCGATCGCCTCGCTCACCTGCGTTGCGCCCAAATATAAATCCACCGCCCCAAAACCTGCGTAGGCTGGCACGCCGTCCAGCCAACATTGACGAATTTTAATGGGTGGATCGGTATGGCCCAGATTGATGATGGCACCGGATGATTCCATCGGCTCAAAGGTGCCAGTCGTAATGACATCAACGGTTTTTGCCGCCTGAGTCACCCCCAGTTCAGCCACCCGCGTCTTTAGTTCTTCTACCGTCCAGACGATCGCTCGCTTCTGGCTAATTTTGTCGTTAATTTCGGCAATCGTTCGCATAGAGTTAGCACTGTCTTGCTGCTATACCCTACACCCTACACCCTATTCCCTGACACCTTGAGCCAGCATTGGCGCACGTCCACTCAAGCCAGTCATGAGCTTTAACGCAATTTGTTTCACAGGAGCTATGGTTTGCAGCGCCCAAAGACCCAAGCGCCGCAGTAAAACAAGCGGCAGAATAGTATTTGAGAAGACGCGATTGAGCGTATCGGTGAAGCCCAACACGATGAGATTTTCCAGGCGACGCCAGCGCTCATAGCGTTTCAACACGTGCAGATTCCCAATGTCTATCCCCTGCTGATGGGCCGTTTGAATAATCTGCGCCAACGCCGCCGCATCCCGAATCCCCAGGTTAACGCCTTGACCACCGACGGGATGGCAGCAGTGAGCCGCATCGCCTATCAGTGCCAACCGAGGCAGGACATATCGATCGCTTTGCATTAGCTGAATTGGAAACACATACCGTTCTCCCACCAACTCCAGCGACCCCATTTGGTCGCCGTAACGCTGTTTCAACTGAGCAAGAAACGTGCTTTCATCCAACGCCATCACTGCCTCTGCTTCTGCTTTGGGTAGCGTCCAAACAATGCGACACAGGTTGTTGGGTAAAGGCAGAATGGCAAAAGGACCATCTGGCTGAAAGCGTTCGTACGCAATGTTATGGTGCGGTTTTTCAGGCTTAATAAACGCCACTACGCAGGCTTGCCAATACTGCCAGCCATGCGTCCGAATGCCTGCTTGCTGCCGCAGGGTCGATCGTGAGCCATCGGCTGCCACCAGTAGGCGAGTGCGGATTTGCTTGGCCACTCCATCCTGAAGCACTTCCAGCCCCACATAGTCTTCCATCGCGATCGTGTTCACCAGAGCAGCCGGACACAGATACGTCACATTGGCGCAGGCTTTTAGCCTCTTTTGCAACGCATTCAACAAGACACGATGTTCTGCCACGTAGCCCAAAACATCTGTACCCAGATCTTGCTGAAAAAAGCGGACGATCGCAGGGTAATTGGCATCCGACAGATGGATTTGCTCAATCGGGTTTACCTCAGGAGACATCTGCTCCCAAACGCCAATGCCTTCAAAAATCCGGCTAGATAACAAATTGACGTGGTAGGCCTGTCCCCTGGACACCGCTTCAGACTGAGTCTTTGCCTCCAGTAGTGCAATCTGTAACCCAGAATCCTTGAGCGCACAGGCTAACGTTGCACCGACCAGCCCACCCCCAACGATTACCACATCATAATCAACGGGTTTTGTTGCTTCATCCTGCCGCTCAGTGGTGGGTAGTTGCAAAGCACTGGGTGCTGTAATTGCTGAGGATGCGATCGGGTCGAGTTGCTCCAGCGTCATCTTCGAGACTTAATAAAGAACTTAAGGTTTCGTTACATCTCCTATTGTGGCGCGGATCGCGGCAGTGAGCAAGTTAGAGCCGTGCTTATGATCGTTTCTCCAGCTTTGAAACACGAGCTTCTAAGGCATTGAGGCGCTCTTTCGCTTCGATCGCTAACTCTGCCAACCGATCAACGATTTGGGCATCCGTAGGATCAGCGGGACTGCGACGCACTCTACCAGAAGGCTGGGCTACGCTGGATGGCTCTTGACGGCTGAGCTGAGAAACTTGAGAACGAAGTTGGTTGACCTGCGATCGCAGTTGGACGATATCTGCCTGAAGGTTTGATGCTGACTGGGCAGACAGGCGTCCTTGCATGAGCAAAAACGTTAAGAGTGCAGTGACGAAAACTAGCCCCAAACGGCGTAACATAGCCACCTCACATTGCATCGCTAGAAAAGAAACTGCGCACGAGAGTCCAAAAGGTCCAAATAAAGACAGCAGCAAGCGTGAAGAGCATCAACATCGCTAATGCAGAAAACGGAGCAACGATTGCAACTAACAATAGCGCCAGTAACAGCAGCGTCCAAAGAGGGCTTTTCATTGTGCTTTGCTCAATAAGCTTTCTTCAATCCTAATGAGCAAGGTTGAATCAGCCCTCTAGCGCTAGCAGGATGACGATAGGCAGAAGCATTCGTTGCCTGAATCACTACCGATCTGAACCTGCACTAATTACGGTCAAATGGTTCTCCAATGTGGGGTAGGGCAACGTTGCAGCCACCAGACCAACGACAGCAAAGCAAATTAGTGTAGGTAAAAGTTTAGGTTTGGAAAGGTTCATAATCGCGAATTAAAAACGTGAACGATTGTTTGTAACTAGGGCAACCGACTTTTGGCTTTAACTCGCTTCTAGCTGTCAGTATGCACTCTTGATCTACCAGTGACCATCACACACGGTAGAGAAAAGAAAGTCGTGGAGCCATCCAACGTGGGTTGCCGTTGCGTGAACGGATACATAACTCCATACGTTGGAGTGGGGATTCCAGATCTCAAGCGAAAATTTTTCGTTAAATGGCAGGCGTAACGCAGACTGCATTAATGGCAACAGATCCAAAGAGCAACAGATCCAAAAGCCACGATTAGAGTATCAATCCATTTCGCTGGCTAGGCCAGGCAAGGTGTGCCAGTTTGTTAAGCGTTTGTAACACTGTTGCGATCGCGCACGACTACGTCTGCACGGAATCAGTAAAGCCACTGAATGGCGTTTCTCAGAGAATATCGTCAAGGTGTTTAGAGACTCTCTGCCCTCCCCTTCGCGTTTGCTGCTTCTAACCTGAGCGAGAAGAAACAATGATTTGCGTCCCTGTATCTGCCGTTGGAAGAAGAGTTTTGGGGAGCTATACCTCGGCGCATTGAGCGTGGTCTCTAAATAGTCCTTAATTTAGTCCTCTTCCCTACTCCTTCCGGCTTAGAAAATGCCCCTGTAAGTATCAATAGCACGCTCTTAGGTTCCTCTTTATCAAGACTCTGTTTAGCAAGAACTAATTACATCAAGGATTGAAGAGCTTTTAATCGATTAATCAAATTCAGCAAAAAGGCTTGCCAAGTTTACTCCTTTTACCTAGTTCGTTAGCATTTCTAGTCAGTAACCTAGAGATATTACGTATGCTCTATTGGCTAGCATTAGTCAGCTTAGGCGTCAATTCTTCCGCTCTTTTACGAACAAAATGATCAAATGATGGAACTACTTAAGACACTCTTATCGCCTGATCAATACATTCCTCATGGTCACTGCTATCTTTGGCAAACGCCTTTGGTATGGCTGCATATTGTTAGTGATTTTCTGATTGCGATCGCTTATTTTTCGATTCCTATCATGTTGATCTACTTCGTTTTTAAGCGGAGTGATGTGCCATTTAGTAGAGTTTTTACCCTCTTCGGAACCTTTATTATTCTCTGTGGTGTCGGTCATTTGCTGGAAATTTGGACGCTTTGGCATCCAGCCTACTGGTTATCGGGCGTTGAAAAAGCATTGACAGCATTAGTTTCTTGCTACACAGCCCTGTGCATGGTAGAACTACTGCCGCGCTTTCTAGCACTGAGAACACCAGAGCAGCTAGAAGTGATTAATCAAGAATTGGAGAGGCTTTTGATTGAGCAGAAAGAAACGACAACTCAGCAGTTAATGCAGAGCGAGAAGATGTCCAGTCTGGGACAAATGGTGGCTGGTGTAGCACACGAAATTAATAATCCTGTGAATTTTATTTATGGCAATCTTAGCCATGTGAAGGATTATTTGAACGATATTCTTGAGTTAATTCATACTTATGAGTTAGAAGTGCCACAACTGCCGATCGCCGTTCAACAAAAAGCAATGGAAATCGATTTCCCCTTTTTAAAGGAAGATTTGCCTGTCTTACTTCAGTCGATGCAAGTGGGTGCTGAACGTGTACGCCAAATTGTCCTTAGCTTGCGGAATTTTTCTCGCCTGGATGAATCGGATACCCATCCAGTGAATGTTCATGCTTGTCTTGATAGCACCCTGCTCATTTTGAATAACCGCATTAAGCAGGGCATTACCGTTGCACGCAACTATGGCAATCTACCTGAGATCGAGGGGTATTCTGGGCCACTTTACCAGGTTTTTATGAATATTCTGAGCAATGCTATTGATGCCTTGAATGAGCATGAGCAGAGCGCTAAAGCGATTACGATTACAACTGAACGCTTGAATTCAGATTACGTTAGCATCCGTTTTGCTGACAATGGTCCAGGAGTCGCTATAGAGCACCAAGCACGGTTGTTTGAGCCTTTCTTCACAACAAAACCTGTGGGTGTCGGCACAGGCTTAGGGCTATCCATTAGCTATCAAATTATTTGTGAAAAGCATGGTGGGCAGTTGTCATGCAGTTCTGTACCAGGAGAAAGGACTGAGTTCTCGATTACCCTCCCGATCAAGCAACCATCGATCGTGAAGGCACCATTAGCGATGGCGATAGCGTAACGGGCGCTTAGATTATGCCAGCAGTGAATAGCGGCTGACAGCTTTACAGAATGGCGTTTAATCCTTGTACGAGCCGTCCAATGCCTTCGATCGCCGTTTTTGGTTGAAGGGCACCATAGGCAACGCGCAGATAGCAACCCTCCTCTAAACCAAACGTTGGCCCTGGAATTGCCGCAACGCCATGCTGCCGAATGAGCCTTTCTACCAGCGACAATGCATCGAGTTCAGTGCGGACGTTTAACAAAGCATAGAAAGCACCCTTACTGGGTGGAATGATGCAGCGATCGCCCAGTGCAGCTAATTCATGAAGCAGTTGTTGACGGACTGCCACGATCGCTCCTAATTTCTCCTGGCAATAGCGAACACCGACCTTTAAGGCACCCAATGCGGCGTATTGGGCGATTACAGACGGGCAGATTACGTTGGTATCTTGAATCTTCATCACGGGGGCCATCAGTGCTGTGGGGATGACCATGTAACCGATGCGCCAACTGGCAAAGCCATAGGCTTTTGATAAGGAATAGAGTGAGATGGTGTGCTCACTGCTATCCGCGATCGACCCGGGTGAAAAATGCTGAGCATCCTCGTAGATGAAGTACTCATAGGCTTCGTCGTGGATGTGATAAAAGCCTCGATCGCGGCAGAGGGCATTGATTTGCCGTAGGGACGCTTCTGAGTAAACGGCTCCCGTAGGATTGTTAGGCGAAATGGTCACAATCGCCCGTGTGCGGTGAGTGATGGCTTGGGTGATCGCACCCAGGCGTAGCTGGTATTGCTCATCGGTTGCAACCAGGATGGGACGGCAACCTGCGATCGTGACTGCCATCTCATGATTGAAGTAGTAAGGCGTTTGCAGGATGATTTCGTCACCAGGACTGGTAATGGCCAAAACTGCATTCAAAAAGCCCATATTGCTTCCAGCCGTGACGACGATCTGCCGGTGCGGATCGATCGCTATACCATTTTCGGTCTTAAGCTTTAACGCAATCTGCTCTCGTAGCGGGGCAATGCCTTCAACCGCCTGATATTTGTGCAAGTCTGGATCGGCTAGAAAAGTGGAAATTTGGGCGATCGCTTCGGGTGGTGGTGGGTAATAGACAACCCCTTGTCCCAGCGATATGGTTCCCGGATGCTGCTGAATCATGGCAGCAACTGTCGGGATGATGGGTGATTGCACGCTGTCCATGCGAGAGGGATTTAGCATAAGAAGGTAGAGGGCAGAGGGCAGAAGGCAGGAGTCAGGAGTCAGGAGTCAGCAGTTCGATCAGGAGGCGTAGCAAGGGAGTGATTTACAAGCGGTTTTTCTCGCTTTCACGGCACCGTTCGGCTGAGCGCTCACGCTGAAGCCCGATAGCCTCAACCCTCCTCCTTTGAAAGCACGATCGCTTACCCAATCAACCACTGCTGCAAGACGACTTGTTGGGGTAGCGTTGTGTACCACAACTGAAAACTGTAGTCGAGGGGAACCTATTCAAGAAGCGGCCGAGTATAGTCAAGGACAATGGTCTAATGAACCGTTGTGGTTGATCTCTCGTGGCTGTCCGCAAACAGATCCTTAGCGATGAACCTTCGGGGTTTTGCATCAGTCTTAAGGCATGCGACAGATTAGGAGCGATGTGATCAGATTAAGCTATGCTGCCAGATTAAGTGATCGTTTGCTGAGTTGTTTGTCGAAGCCAATGCCGACTAGTCCCTACAAAACTGCCCTCTGGATTGCTCTTGCAGTTTTTTTGCTGGCAGTGATTTGTTTATATACGCCAGTCAACCTGTTGTTTAACCAGGCGTTTCTGGTGATGGAACTGGATGACCTGGGAGACTACGCTGCGCTGATCTTCGTACTTACCTTTACGATCGCCACAACATTTGGCTTTCCCGGTAATGTGGCAACGATCGCGGGCGGTGCTGTCTTTGGCTTGTATTGGGGAACGCTGTGGTCGCTGCTGGGCGCGACGTTTGGTGCTGTTGGCGCTTTCTTATTGGCGCGCTATTTTTTGTATGGGTGGGCAACACGACGCCTGAGTGAACAGGCACTACTGAAACGGATTAATCAGGCGATCGCACATAAGCCCATGAATTTCGTGCTAGCGACACGCTTTACGCCATTGTCGCCCTTTAGCCTGGTTAATTTTTTGTTTGGCTTAACTCCGATCGATTTGAAGACTTACACCATTGGCACGTTTATCGGGATTATTCCATTGACGATCGCCTATACCTGGTTGGGTGTGACGGGCAAGCAGGCTCTTAGTGGTGGTCATCATCTCCCCTTCTTCTTCTCGCTGGGTGTACTGACCTTGCTTTCAGTAATGCCATTGCTGGTTAAGCAAAAGCCCGAAAAACTGAAAGCAATGCCTTCTCGCCGGAAGCAGCGGTTGTTGAAGTAGCGTCGAAAATTGTGTAGGACTGACTCCATACACGGCAAAGCTCTCGCTTAGTCAACGCCCACACCGATCGCAAGATCCCTCATAATTCAGGGGTATCCATTTGCATTGAGAGCGCATCTGTGAGCGATCGGCGATTTCACTTCACTTCCTGGCTCCTGGGCTTGATCTTAGCTGTCCTGCCGCTATTGGCTGGCTGCGACTTGCCGCAGGTAAGCGCTGAAGACCGACTGTTTTTAAACCTGAAGCTAGACTTTCTGGGTGACTATCAATTACCGAAACAGGACTTTCAAGGAACTCGCGTGGGTGGCCTATCTGGTATCACCTACGATCGTCAGCGCGATCGCTTTTACGCCATTTCCGACGATCGGAGTGAGTTTGCACCCGCTCGTTTTTATACTCTTAAACTGGCTCTAGATGGCGCGAATCCGAAAGCCCTGCATCTCAAGCAAGTGGCGATCGAGAACGTGATAACCATTACGGATGAAACCGGCAAGCCTTACGCTAGGGGCACGATCGACCCCGAAGGCATTGCAGTATCACCGTTAGGAACCGTTTTTATCTCTAGCGAAGGCGTAACGAACAGTGGCATTCCACCCTTTGTGCGCGAGTTTAGTCTACAAACGGGACAGTGGAAGCGGAGCCTGCAAATTCCTAAGCGCTACCTTCCTGATGCAAAGGGCGATCAGCAAACCCAGGGCATTCAGGACAATCTAGGCTTTGAAGCCTTAACGATCGCCGCTGGTAGTAGCTATGGCACCACAGGCGTTGAGCCGTTTCGCCTGTTTACCGCTACCGAATCCGCCCTCAAACAAGATGTGAGCACAACCGACGCAACGCAGGGAGCTAAAAATCGCCTGCTCCATTACTTAATTGATGCACAACGAGCCTTACTCGTCTCGGAGCATCTCTACCCGCTTGACCCACCACCCGATGGAGCTATCAGTCACGGTTTGACCGAACTGTTGGCGATCGATCAGGGTGGGCATTTTCTGAGCCTGGAGCGATCGTTTGGCACCAATGGCTTTCAGGTCAAGCTGTTTCAACTCGCGACGGGTGGCGCAACAGATATTTCGACGATCGATAGCCTAAAAGGGACGTTACGCGGGACAGTTGCCATCCCCAAAAAGCTACTGCTTGATCTCTCTTCGCTCAATCTACCGTTGGACAATCTCGAAGGCATTGCGATCGGCCCTCGTTTGCCTGATGGTAGCCGTAGCCTTTTAATGGTCAGCGACGACAACTTCCGACAAGAGCAGGTAACGCAGTTTTTGTTGTTTCGGCTTGAAGGGCTGGGATGAGGGATGGGGGATGGGAGTTGGGGGTTGGGGGTTGGGGAGAAGGATAAAGGATGAAGGATGAAAAGCTGGCTGCTGAGCGTTACTAAACTCAAAACTCCCTTAACGCATCAGAGAAGACAACGCCCGCTTTAAGATAGTGTCAGTATTTCAATGCATAGGCGATCGATGACTCACTCTACCGATATTGCAACTCTGGGACGATGGATGGCAGCAGATTTTAGCAATCAGGCGCAGGCGTATGAGAATCCGCCGTTCTTCGCCCATATTCGTGTTTGCATGCGTCCTTTACCTGTAGAACTGTTGGGTGGTCTGAGTTTAATGGTGGAACAGGCGTATGATTATGCGCTGCATGATCCTTACCGCATTCGTGTGTTGAAACTGTTGCCGAAGGACGATCGCATTGAGATTGAGAACTATTTAGTTCACGACGAAACACAGTTTTATGGCGCAACGCGGGATGTTGAGCGCCTGAAAATGCTCAAGGTAGATCAACTGGAACTAATGCCGGGATGCAATATGCAGGTGCAGTGGACTGGGCATAGCTTCAAGGGACACGTTGAACCAGGGAAAGCCTGCATTGTTGTGCGCAAGGGTGCAACGACCTATCTCGATAGCGAATTTGAGATTGATGGCGAGAAATTCATTAGCCACGATCGAGGGCGCGATCCTGAAACGGATGAGCACGTTTGGGGGGCGCTTGCAGGACCGTTTGAATTTGTCCGTTGGGCGAGTTTTGCCGATGAGATTAAGGTCTAACCCTTGAAGGTGCAAGATGTACGATTTACTCCTGCGTCACGGTCGTTTGCTTCAACCGGACGGAACGATCGCCCCTGTCGATCTTGCGATTCAGCAGGGGACGATTGTGGCGATTGCACCGCAAATTACAGAACCCGCCGAACTCGAACTCGATCTTCAAAGCCAACTGATCAGTCCGCCGTTTGTTGAGTCGCACATTCATCTGGATTCTGCTCTGACGGTTGGCGAACCACGTTGGAATCAAAGCGGCACGCTCTTTGAAGGCATTGAAATCTGGCGCGATCGTAAGCAAAACCTGTCCCTCGAAGATGTCAAAACCCGTGCGATTAAAACGCTGAAACAGCAGGCAATGCAGGGTGTTCTCTTCGTCCGCAGTCATGCCGATGTGAGTGAGGCCAGTCTCACAGCACTCCAGGCGCTTCTGGATGTTCGTGAAGCGGTCAAAGACTGGATGACGCTGCAAGTGGTGGCGTTTCCGCAGGATGGAATCTATGGCGGTGCACAAAACGACACCCTGATGGAAAAAGCGATGGAGTTGGGTGCTGATGCCGTTGGAGGCATTCCTCACTACGAGTTAACGCGAGAAGATGGAGTGAAATCCGTTCATCGCATTTTTGAACTGGCGCAGAAGTACGATCGTCTCATCGACATCCACTGTGACGAAATTGATGATGATCAGTCCCGGTTTCTCGAAGTGGTGGCAGCGTGTGCCATACGGTCAGGGTTGGGGGCTCGTGTAACCGCCAGCCATACCACTGCGTTTGGTTCCTACAACAACGCCTACGCCTTCAAGCTTCTGGGGCTTCTCCGCCGCACAGAGTTGAACTTTATTGCCAATCCTCTTATTAACATCACCCTTCAGGGGCGAACGGATACCTACCCTAAGCGTCGGGGGGTTACTCGTGTTAAAGAACTCTGGCAACAAGGGATGAATGTCAGCTTTGGGCACGATTGCATTCAAGATCCCTGGTACTCGCTGGGTACAGGCAATATGCTGGAGGTTGCCTCAATGGGTCTTCATATCTGCCAGATGACCGGCAAAACCGAGATTGACGCCTGTTACGACATGGTGACCTGGAATGGCGCGAAGACGCTAAATGTCAGCGATCGCTATGGGGTTGAAATCGGCAAACCCGCCAATTTAATTGTGCTGGATGCGCACGATCGTTACGATGCGATCCGTCGTCGCGCCACCGTTAGCTACGTCATTGCACAAGGCAAACTTCTGGCTCGTACTGAGGCACCAAAAGCTATCTGGCACCGGGAATAACGTCAATTGCCCCTTTTAGTGTGCAGTGAAATGTGCGGTTCGGTTTCCCGACCCTTATTAAACGTTGCAGATTTTCGCAATACTTTGTTATATTTATTTACATAATTTGAAACAAAAGTTTACGGAGAGTTCGATGATTATCTTAGCTGTCTTATTTGTAGTAGGTTGGGTTGCTGTTGCCGTACTGGGAACCCAAGCATATTTCCGGGGTGAACAATCCAAGCCCATCCACGAGCGCAACTGGCGTTCAGAATCCTTTGAAGCTTTGTCGGAAGCTGTTACGGGCACTGCGATCGATTACAGCACTCGCGTTCCTGCTTACGCTGACCTGGATGCTTACTCTAGCAAGCTGTTGCCTGATGCTTAAACCGCTTCACCTCACTGGATTCAGGCTTACTGATTGAAAGCTCTAGTTAATGTGCCTCTGCTTCCCCGGACAAGCAGGGGCTTTTTTAAGCGCTTATTCCAGTCCGCTTGCATACACTCAGCAAGATGGTACACTTGTCTTACCAATAGTACATCTGCTTCAAGCCAGTATCGTCACACGACAAAGGTGTGTACGTTTTTCTGATATCAAGCTTGAGTAGTCAGCGTATGGGGTAATGAATGACGCTAGAGCAACCACTTGGCTCTGTTGTTCAGGGTTCGCTTAGCCAGGGTTTAGAAGTACGATTGCACCCCGACGTGTTTGTCGAAGACATGCGTGTTGGAAAGTTTCTGGTTGTCCAGGGGATGCGATCGCGCTTCTTTTGCATGCTCACGGATGTTTCTCTAGGAACAGGCAGTCCTCGCATTCTGGCGAACCCACCCGACCCCAACAGCTTTTTGCAAGAAGTGCTTGCAGGTACGGGCACCTTCGGCACGATTAATTTGACGCCAATGTTGATGTTTACGCCGGGGGAAAGGAGTCAGGAGTCGGGAGTTGGGGGTCAGGGGTTAGGGGTCAGGGGTCAGGAGTTGAAACCTAACTCAAAACTGTCTTCCTACAAGGCTCAAACCAGTGCTGATATCGAGTTGCTTCCCGTCAAAACAATCCCTGGTCATTTTAGTCAGGTGTACGATGCGAGCGAGCGAGATTTTCGGGCAGTGTTTGGCTGGGAGGATGATCCCAGTCGGCGGAATTTTGCGATCGGTCAGCCGATCGACATGGCAGTTCCCGTTTGTATCGATCTCGATCGCTTTGTTGAACGTAGCAATGGCGTCTTTGGGAAGTCGGGAACGGGAAAGTCCTTCTTAACGCGATTGCTCCTTTCGGGCATCATTCGGAAGCAGGCAGCCGTCAACCTGATCTTTGATATGCACTCAGAATACGGCTGGGAGGCCGCACGCGAAGGCAAACAGTTCAGCACGGTGAAAGGGCTGCGGCAACTCTTTCCGGGGCAGGTGCAAATCTATACGCTTGATCCCGATTCGACAAAGCGGCGAGGAGTACGGGATTCGCAGGAGCTTTATATCAGCTATGACCAGATTGATGTTGAAGATCTCATGCTGGTGCGAGGGGAACTCAACCTGTCAGAAGCAAGCCTGGAAAACGCCATTATTCTCCGCAACGAGTTTGGTAAAGCCTGGATTACGCGCCTGTTAGCCATGAGCAATGGTGAGATCCAGGAGTTCTGCGAAACTAAGATGGGGAGTAAGTCTTCCATCATGGCGCTCCAGCGGAAGCTCAATCGCCTGGATGAGTTGAAGTACATTCGTCAGACCTGCCCTCACAATTATGTCGGTCAGATTTTAGAGTCGATCGATGCGGGTAAGCACGTCGTGGTGGAATTTGGCTCTCAGTCCAATCTGCTGTCTTACATGCTGGCAACGAATGTGATTGCGCGGCGGATTCACCAGGCATATGTGCGCAAAGCCGAACAGTTTTTGCAAACCAAGAAAGTCAGCGATCGCCCTCGTCAACTGGTGATCACCATTGAAGAAGCACACCGCTTTCTGGACCCTTCAACCGTGGGGCAGACCATTTTTGGGACGATCGCCCGCGAGATGCGCAAGTACTTCGTCACCCTTTTGGTGGTAGATCAACGTCCCTCTGGTATTGACAATGAAGTGATGTCGCAAATTGGGACTCGGATTACGGCCCTACTCAATGACGAAAAAGACATCGATGCTATTTTCACCGGGGTATCGGGCGCGCAAAGTTTACGATCAGTTCTCGCAAAGCTGGACTCAAAACAGCAGGCGCTCATCCTGGGTCATGCCATTCCCATGCCCGTTGTTGTCAAAACTCGCCCCTATGATGAAACGTTTTATGCCGAAATTAGTGAACCCGCCTGGGAGGAACTACCAGCGTCTGTCGTCTTTAAAGCCGCGGAAGCAGCCAAAGCTGATCTCGGCTTTTGAGCCGAGCAGTGACGGCAACCGGGATAGAAGTGGTGCGATCCCGTCCTTCAACAACGACATTACTCAGTGTCAGGGTTTTTGCCGCCTAAAGCGCGGTTTAGCTGTGCGATAAGGATAAATCCATTTGTTTATTTGCAGCGTAAGTCTAATGAATATGAGCAATCAATCGCTTTAAGGCCGTTTTACACCCATTATTTGGTTCGGTTATCCCTCTCTGCGGGGACTGTTTTGAAGCAAACAATCAAGCCAAAATAGAGCCTATATAGCGTTTATCTAGCCGCAATCTGCAGTCGCTACTCTATGGAAGTCGATGATGAAACCTTAAAAGATCTGGAACTTTCTATACAGCTAAAGCCTTGTAAATCATCCATCCGGGTCATTCTGTAGGGCGAAACTAAAGGTTTTAGGTTGCGTCTATAATAGAGGCTACGATCCAATCCAAACTCATAATGACTCCGTGTTAGTGCTTCAAGTTCTGTTTTTTGCTATTCCTTAAACCCTGAACGTCCTTCGTTTGAGCATCCCTACAGTTTTTCACCAGCATTTTACGCTGCTATACAACGCTTCTACATCCAGCAAATTGTTGCTAACCACCTAAAAGTGTTCTTGCGCCATCTGCCGACTAAATCTTGAGAAGCAAAACGGCCAGCAATCAGATGGCTGAGCTGTTAACTGGATCGCTTCCCTTATGCCAACGATTTTGAGGTAGAAAGCGTATTTTCCTTGCCCTGTTTGGTTTTACTTAGGGCACGTGTTTTCGCTTCAGTCTTATTGTTCCCTGTCCTTTGTCTACGGAGTTGTACGCATCCATGGCTACTGCCAACACCAAATCGAAGACGACGAAACCTACGTTTACAGCAGATATGGTTCGCACCTACCTGCATGAAATTGGTCGTGTGCCGATGCTGACCCATGAACAGGAAATCATCTACGGCAAACAGGTGCAGCAGATGATGGCACTGCATGACCAAAAAGAAGCCCTTGCCCAAACGCTTGACCATGAACCGACCGTTCAAGAGTTAGCTGACCATGCTCACATGAGCGAAGCAGACCTCAATGAGGTGATACGTCGCGGTCAGCGGGCAAAGCAGAAAATGATTGAGGCCAACCTGCGTCTTGTGGTGTCGATCGCCAAAAAGTACCAGAAACGCAACCTGGAGTTTCTGGATTTGATTCAAGAAGGCACAATGGGGTTGGAGCGCGGTGTTGAGAAGTTTGATCCCATGCGGGGCTACAAGTTCTCGACCTACGCTTACTGGTGGATTCGTCAGGCGATTACGCGGGCGATCGCGCAGCAAGCCCGGACGATCCGGTTGCCCATTCACATTACCGAAAAGCTCAACAAAATCAAGAAAGTTCAACGTGAGCTAGCGCAACAGCTTGGGCGTAGCGCAACAGCAGCCGAAATTGGGGTTGCGCTGGAATTGGAACCCGCTCAAATTCGGGAATATCTGACGATCGCTCGTCAGCCCGTATCGCTTGATCTGCGCGTTGGCGACAATCAGGATACAGAGCTACAAGACTTGCTGGAAGATGATGGTCCTTCGCCGGAGCATTACATGGCGCAAGAGTCGCTGCGTCAGGACTTGGAAACACTCATGGCGGATCTGACTCCGCAGCAACGCCAAGTCATTGCGCTGCGCTATGGTTTGGAAGATGGCAACGAGCTCTCGCTTGCCAAAGTCGGTGAGCGGTTAAACCTCAGTCGTGAGCGGGTACGCCAACTTGAGCGGCAAGCGCTTGACCATTTGCGCCGCCGGAAAGCCAACGTGCGCGAGTATCTTGCCAGCTAACCAGCCTTTTGAGGCAACGTTTGGAGGATAAGCCAGAAGAGTGCTTATCCTCTTTTTTTGTGCGATCTCGTCTCCTGAAGGCAGAAGGCAGGGGGCAGGAGGCAGAAGGTCAAGCCTGAGCGGTCGTTTCTCGTGATACCGTCTTGATTTGTGAATACGACAGATGAGATCCCCTTGCTTTTGGCATCTCCTTTATCAGGGAGAATGAGGGGGATCGGTTTGGGCACCGATCGGTTGTGAGGTTTGTTTGAATCAGGATTAGGTCTGTCCTAATCAGTATCCCCACCGCTAGAAGGCGTTTTCGTTACGGCTTGTGGATATAGCCTTAGCTTTCAGCAATCAGCCGTAACAGTTCATCGGTAGAAACCTTGCCGCTCATTTCGGTGCCTTCCAGTAGACTATCAGCCAGATCGCGTTTGTGCTGGTGCAGATCGACAATTTTTTCTTCGATCGTGCCTTTTGCCACCAAACGATAGATGGTAACTGGACGCTGTTGCCCGATACGATGGGCGCGATCGCTGGCTTGATCTTCCACAGCCGGGTTCCACCACGGATCCATGTGAATGACATAATCGGCAGCGGTGAGGTTGAGTCCCGTACCGCCTGCTTTCAAGCTAATCAGAAAAACGTCCCCTTCGCCTGCCTGGAATGCGTTGACGCGCTTTTTGCGTTCGGCCATCGGGGTGCTGCCATCTAAGTACTGGTAGGAGATCTTTTGAGCATCCAGATAGTCTCGAATCAGATGCAAATGGTCGACAAACTGACTAAAGACCAGCGCTTTGTGTTTATTCTCTAAAAGTTCCGTTAGCACTTCGCCAAATAGTTGCAGCTTTGAACTGGGTAGGGCAAGTTCGGGTTTTACTAACTGAGGATTGCAACAGGCTCGCCGCAGACGCATGATTTCTGCCAGCACCTGGAGGTGTTTTGCTCCGGCTGTAGCGTCGCTTTCAGAGAGTTTGGCGATCGCCTCTCGTCGGAGGGCTTCATAAAAGGCGAGCTCTTCGCGGCTCAGCTCCACTTGCAGCAGAATTTCCGTGCGTGAGGGCAGTTCCTCAAGCACTTGATTCTTGGTACGGCGGAGAATGAAGGGTTGAATCAATTTTTTTAAGCGATTACGAGCTTGGCGATCGCCGTAGCGTTCGATCGGAATGGCATAGCGTTGATTAAAGCTTTCCAGCGATCCCAGCAAGCCTGGATTGATGAAGCGGAAGAGGTTCCACAGTTCACCCAGATGATTTTCGATCGGGGTACCCGTTGTCAATAATTTGAACCCGCCCTGCAGATTCATGGCTGCTTGCGATCGCTTCGTAGCAAAGTTCTTGATGGATTGGGCTTCATCCAGCACAATCGTTTGCCATTGCACCTTGGCGAGTTTTTCTGCCACTTCTTCTTGCTGTAAGAGTCCGTAGCTACATACCAGCAGATCAAAGGGCTGTAGTTGATCGAGCACCTTTTGTCGATCGCCTGCGCCAAACTGAATGGCGTTAAGCGTGGGCGCAAACCGTTGGGCTTCAGCCATCCAATTCATACACACAGACGTGGGAGCCACGATGAGGGTAGGACCTTCCGGCGCACGGGTGAGAATGACAGCCAAGCCCTGGATGGTTTTGCCCAGACCCATATCATCAGCAAGGCAGGCTCCGACGCCCCAATGCGCCAACCGTGCCAGCCAGCGGAAGCCGTCGATCTGGTAATCGCGCAGGTCTGCCTGGAGGGTAGACGGCAATTGGGGATCAAAGTGCTGGATGTCCTTTAGCCGCTGGATATGCGCTTTCCAGTGCTTGTCGGCTTTAAGATCCCCGACTTCTTCCATCCAGTCTTCGACCGCAAAAGCCGCAAGGGGGTGAAGTTTAACGCCTTTGCCCGATCGCTCGGAAAACGCACGCAGTTCATCCAACCGTTTGCGAAATTCTTGCGTGAGAGCGAGAAATTGCCCGTCTGCCAGCGGAATGAAGCGACCGGGGGTTTGCTCTAGCAGTTGCATGAGTTGCTGCATGTCCAGCACCAGGTCATCGTTGACCTTTAACTCGCCCTCGGTTGCAAACCAGTCGTTTTGGCGCTTGATGTTGAGCCGGAAATCCTTGAGGGTGGCCTGATGGCTAACGCGGAATTTCTCGCCTTCGGGGTGTTCAATGACGATGCGATCGCCCAAGGCGTGCAGTTCTAGCAGCAGTTCCAGGCATGCTTCTGGATCATCGATCAGCCATTCGTTGTCTTGCTTTTCGTGTTGCGAAAAGGTGGGGCAGGCGGCGATCGCGGCATTGGCGAGTTTCTTCTCTTCGCGTAGATTTCGAGTCGTCTGCAGGCGCTTGCCGTCCACTTCGGCAATGACCGTTTCGCCACCAGTGCCGGGACGGTAATAAGGCCCTGCATTCGCAAAGGGGCGTGCCAGGACTGCGACTTTTAAGCCCGTGCTGGCAGGCAACAGATGCACATGGGGCTTGGGATCAGACGGCACCTCTTCAGTCGCCACGCCGCCGCCAATATCCGAATGGACGGTAACAATGCTGGAGACGGCATTAATAGCGGCGAGAACCCGCTCTTTCGCTGCCGCGGGCACATCCAGCCGATTTTGCAGACCCAGAACTTCAGCGATGCGGCGATGCTCTGGCGTAATGTCGATGACCTTGAGCCGGGTAGGGCTTTCCTTGACCGTTAGCACTTCGTTCGTGCCCTTGATCTCGGGTGACAGTTGCAACGTCAGGTGGTCGTCTTTGCCTTTTTTAACCAGCAGTTCGGGTTCACCTTTTACCACCTCGATCCGCGTGGTGGGCGCATCTTCCCAAAAAACGTGAGGATGCCCGACAAGAAGCGCGATCGCCTTTTCAGTGAAGGTGTAGTCCGTTTTGTTGCCCCAGCCGTAGCTATAGGTTTTGATTTGGGCACAGATCCGCTGATCTTGAGGGGTCAGGTAGCTGAACTCATCGGGATTGCTTTTGAGTCGCTTGAGGGCGATCGGGCGACCTTTGCTCCATTCCCCTTTGGCGTTGAGGGTTTGTTCGCGGGGCATCAGCACACAGCCCGTTTTAGGGTAGAACGTGACGAACCAGGCCAGGCGTTGAGTCGTTTCTGCCTTTGCTGCTACGGTGGGCTGGTCTTTCTGCAATTGAGAGAGTGCTTTCAGGCTCAGTTCCCACGCTTCCTGAGGTTGAATCAGACCTACAAGCGATCGCAGGTTGCTGTCTGGCAGTAAGGTGGCGGCCTGTTTCGCATAAGTGCTACGCGGTTTTAATTGGGCAAGCAGTTCTCCAGCCGTCTTGGCAAGCCACTCATAGCCGGAAGCCATCGCCGCTTCGTAGAACGGTTCCAGGAGTCTTGGCAGGTGCTTTTTGGACTGATCGAGATCAACCCAGTAAAGACACAGGCACGCAATCAGCGTTTCCAGGCTGTTGCCTGCGGTATGCGGGGCGATCGGTCGGTGGCTCAGCCAATCTTTTTGAGCAAGATCACCCTGTTGCGTTTTGATGAGGTGTTCTAGAACGGTGTAGGTAGGGCTTAGCCAGGTTTTTGACTGTCGTGCAATGCTGGTATGTTCGGCGGCTTCCTTAAGGCGATCGGCAGACCCTTCTCTGAGCAAGGCCAGGATAAAAAACAAGCCGCTCATGGACTGGAAGTAGATTTTTCGTTTTCCCGTCCCTTTCTTCAGGGCTTGCAATGCCATTGTGTACTGGGCGATCGCAGACGCATCATCTCCTTGCAAGAAGTAGAGCTGTCCCCACAGGGCTGCAAACTGAGGGTGATGCATTTCTGGAATCCGCTCCAGCACGGCCTGCGCTTCTGGTAAGCGACCGCGCAGAAGTAAGTGTTCGACCAAAACCACAAAGGGCAGGGCAGCGCTTTGCTTGCCTGTTGTCCTGGCAACCTCTTCCTCCAACAGCGCTAAAGCCTCATTGGCAGGCGTTAGCTCCAGCATTGAAATATTTAAGATGCTGATGAGCGCATCGTTGTAAAGGTCAGGCGGAAGGGTGCGAAACCATTCTGCATCAAAGGGATTGTTGCAAATTTGCTGATAGATATCGTTGATCGACAGCTTGTCTTTTTGATAGGTGTATTTGTAGTAGTCCTCTAATTGCTTATGGATGAAATTGATATCTTTGCGATACACGCCAATCCGAATTTCACGAATTAGTTGGCGATCGCTCCCAAACGAAATGGGACCATCTTTCCACCGTCTGGGCACCGGAAAGCCCTTTTGCACTGCCTGCACCAGCCGTTCAAACCGATTTGCTTTTACAGCATCACGAGTCGCTACTTCCGCTAAAAGCGGATTACACTGCGGCCCGGTATTTCCTTGCTGCACCAAAACATGAAGTTCGAGCAGATGATCGATGTACGGCTTAATGCTGGGAGCTGTGAAATGCTTGCTGCCGCGATCGTGCTCGCCAAGATTATTCCAACAATTAATTAATAAGGCTCTGCTGATCGGCTCATAAATCACCGAAAACAATTGCACCATCAACTGTTCCATCGGTGGCAGCGATCGATAGATTTTGACTAGCTGACTGCGAACCTGTTCAGGATTAGCGTAAGGGAGAGCCATAATGCACCTGACGGGCGATCGTGATGATAACTAACGTGAACCCTGAGCGCGCAACCTGTACGCACAAAATCGTTCAGATCGGACTCATCTGAATATCATCATTGGGTTTCTATTATTACGTGAACGTCTGCTGCTCAGCTAATTATTTTTAGATAGCATGATCGAAAATGGAGTGTAAGGTTGTGCGATCGACAACATCCCACTCCATCCAATAAATTATGGTTCAGCGATAACGTAACAATTTGCGTCAGCCGTTACCTAGACTCCGTGTTGCTTGAACCAGGCTTGTAAACGCTGCCATCCATCCTTTGCATCCGCTTCGCGGTACGACGGGCGGTAGTCGGCAAAAAAGGCGTGTCCGGAGTCGGGATAAACCACAATTTCAGACTTGCTGCTGCTGGACTTGAGCCGATCGCGCATTTGTTCTACCGTATCGATCGGAATACCTGTATCCTTGCCGCCATATAGCCCTAGAACAGGTACTTTCAGCGACGAAGCGATATCAACTGGATACTTCGGCATAAGTGCATTCGTTTCGCCAACGAGCCGTCCGTACCACGCCACACCCGCTTTTACCTTAGGATTGTGAGCTGCATACAGCCACACAATGCGCCCACCCCAGCAAAAGCCTGTAATTGACAGCTTCGCAGCATTTCCCTTCGCGTTTTTGGTTGCCCAAGCAGCCGTTGCATCCAGATCAGACAACACTTGCGCATCGGGAACTTTAGCCACAACAAGGCGAATCTCATCAATGCTGCTGAGTTTGGTCACATCACCTTGCCGCGCAAACAGGTCAGGCGCGATCGCCACATAGCCCAACTTAGCAAAGCGGCGACAAACATCCTCGATATGCGCGTGAACACCAAAAATCTCGTGAACCACCAGCACGATCGGAAAATTGGTGCCCGTCGCTGGCATGGCTCTGTAAGCAGTGACCTCGCCATCCTTAGCCGGAATTTTGACGGTTCCCGCAACAAGGCCATCTGAGCTGGTCATGATCGTACTCGACGCGATCGGCTGAACCGCAAGTGCAAAACCACTGGCAAAAGCGGCTGTAACAATAAATTGACGACGGGTAATATCAGGCATGAGGTACGGTTTGAACAAAGTCACTTCGGCAATAGTGTGTCAAAAAAAAGCGGAAGTGCAATCATCCTTTTGATATGGGGGCAAGGGGGAGGAAGGCCAAAGGATGAGGGATGAAGGATGAAAGCTAAAGGCTAAAGGCTAAAACGCTGACCACTGACGAGTGACCTCTTTCTACTCAAAACTCAAAGCTCACCATCCTAAGCTGACCTCTAGCTGCTACATCGTAACGTTATGCAACGCTCTCAAGCCGAATATAGGGGGACACTTGACGCTAATCAGCTCCATTCTGCATTCTAGGAAGGTTAGCCCCCATCTAGACACCCTCATGAGTGATCACGAACAAGGACTGCGCCTGTTTGGCAAAACGATTCCGCTCTACCTTCAGATTTTGGTTGCGCTTGTTCTGGCGGTCTTACTGGGTGTTGTTCTCGGTGCCGGGAACCCAAGCCCTCAAAATGCTGAAATCGCTAAAGACCTGGCGTTGCCCTGTACGTTGGTGCTAAAAGCCTTGCGAGCGCTGGCAACCCCACTAATTCTGCTAGCCGTACTACATTCCTTTTTAACAACCCACATTCCGGGTCGATCCGGGCGTAGGATTGCGATCTTGCTGGTCACCAATACCACTGCGGCGATCGTGATTGGTCTACTGGTTGCCAATATTCTGCGTCCCGGTTCCTGGGAGAAAATCACGTTAGCAGGCGCTGGAGAAGCGCTCAATAAGCAGTTTGACCCCTGGGGTTTGGTCGATAGTGGCGTGCCTGATGCCGTCCTCAAGCCGCTGGTGGACAACAATGTGATTCAGTTGATTGTGATAGCACTCTCGTTTGGCATTGTCCTGCGGGCGCTGAAAGCAGAACAGGAAGCGGCAGGTAAAAGCGGGTATCGATCGATCGAAGATCTCATCACGATACTGTTTGAAGCTGTCGTTCGCATTTTGTCCTGGGTCATTCGGCTTGTGCCGATTGCAGTCTTTGGTATTGTGGGCAGCACCGTCGCGCTGAAAGGATTTGCGCCCTTCAAATCCCTGGCAGCCTTTGTGATTGCCGTCGTTCTCGCACTGGCGCTACAAACCTGCTACTACCTGCTTCGTGTTCGCTTTGGCTCCTGGGTTAGCCCTAAGCTGTTTCTCACAGGTGGTGTGGATGCCTTCCTGACGGCGTTTTCTACTGATTCTTCGGTGGCAACCATGCCCGTCACGTTTCGGGGCTTGCTGGAAAAAGTGGGCCTGCGAGAATCATCCGCCTCGTTGGGGGCGCTCGTCGGAAGCAACTTTAACAACGATGGCACGGCACTCTATGAGGCCATGTCCGCTCTCTTCATTTCACAGGTGATTGGGTTGAACCTCAACCTGGAGCAACAGCTTGTCGTCGTCCTGACCTCTATCTTTGCGTCTGTTGGTGCGGCAGGTATTCCCGAAGCAGGGCTGGTTACAATGACGTTGGTCTTTACGGCTGTTGGCTTGCCTACGCAATACATCGCGCTATTGATAACAGTGGACTGGTTTCTCGATCGCTGCCGCACGGTCATCAATGTTATGGGCGACATGACCGTAAGCTGCTTACTGGATGGTAAAGAGCCCAAAGCAGCGATGGAACCTGATCTAGAAGAAGCCTTTGTAGCGGAAGGAGAGTAGTAGTAGCAGGCGAGTAGCAGGCGATGCCTGGTAACCCAAAGAAGAAGAAACTAAATTCGACAAATGAAAATTGACAGAAAAAAGCTGAAATTGGTTTTGAAGTACCAACTTCAGCTACGGAACGACCAGCGCGCCTCGGTATAGTGGCGTTTGACCCGTCTACTGTCTTAGCTCGACTTTGTCCATTTTGAAAACCTCCCATTCTCGACGATGAGTGGGAGCGCAGACAGCGCCGAGAATGTTTTAGATTTCCAGTGGCTGGCCTGATATCAAGAAAAGTCTAGAAAGAAAAGTCTAGAGACAATCTGATATGCACAGCCAGCTTCATTCAAGGGGTTCAGCGTTTGGACAAAGTCGAGTTCAGGCCTTTGTGATCCTGGCATGTAGGCTTATGCCGCGTCTTGTAGCTCAGCGGTTTTCACGGGCAACTGTTTGGTCAGATCCCCACGTTGTACCTTCACTTGTAGCGTCTGACCAAGGTGGCTGTTTTCCACGATCGTCTGTAGTTGTTCTGCGGTGGTAATGGGTTGACCATCGACTTGCGTGATCACATCACCACGGCGTATGCCAGCCTTTGCCGCAGGGGTATTGGGCAGTACTCGTACGACAATCACCCCATTGACTTCTGGCACCATAAAGGCAGAGTTGGGATCGCTATTGTTTTGTCGGGCGAGTTCTGGAGTGAGCAGGGTCATTTGCACACCCAGATAGGGATGCACAACGCGCTCACCTTTTGCCAGTTGGTCTTTAATCGCTTTTGCTTTGTTGACAGGAATGGCAAACCCAATGCCCATCGCATCGGCGCGAATGGCGGTGTTGATCCCGATGACTTCACCCTGGGCATTGACGAGTGGGCCACCAGAGTTGCCAGGGTTAATCGCGGCGTCGGTTTGAATAAAGTCCAGACGCTTATCGGGAATGCCGACCTGGGCACTAGACCGCTTGAGTGTACTGACAATCCCTAACGTGACGGTGTTATCCAAACCCAGGGGGTTACCAACTGCGATCGCCCAATCACCGACCTGAATTTGATCAGAATTACCAAGTGCGGCAACCGGAAGGTCACTTCCGTCAATTTTCACAACTGCCAGGTCAGTCACTTCATCCGCACCGCGCACTTTTCCTTCAAAAATTCGCCCGTCTTTCAGCGTCACCGTCACCTTATCGGCCCCGTTTACGACATGGGAGTTTGTCAGAATGACACCACTGCGGTCAATAATGAACCCTGATCCTTGTCCCCTCAAATGTTCTTCGCGGGGCGACTGCGGAAAGCCCTCTTCACCAAAAAAGCGACGGAAGAAGGGATCTTCCATGAGCGGATCAGGGCTACTGCGCCGAGTCACGGTCCGTTCGGTATCGATGCGCACGACTGCTGGGCCTACTAGCTTGACAGCGTTTGCCACAAAACTACCCTTTCCAGCAGCATCTGGTATCTGAGCAGGACTAACGGCCGCAACGGCAGCGGCCGTGTCCGAAGATGGCAACGCACTCGCCTGGGCAGTTGGCATGGCCAGCATGAAGGTTGTTGCCAGCAAAGCGGTCAAAACCATTGCCAAAAAGCGACGGGACGAGTGAAAAAGGGTTAAGAATCGCATAGCTTCGACCTACAAATAGCAAATGTAGCTGAAATGTTTCTATCCTATTTTGACAGGCAAAAGCCTCAGACTGTATTCACTATGCTGTGGACTAGGTGTTGACCTAGGCTAGAATCGCAGGTGTACGGTATTCTCTGCGTTAACCTCACGACTTTAAATGGCTACCTCCGAACGCCCCCTTAGCCGAGACCACGATCGCCTTGAGGATGAGCCGCTGCATCGTCACGATCACGGCACGTCTCACCATACCCACGTTCACAGTGATGAATCACTCAAGCGCGTTGTGAACCGTCTCTCGCGTATTGAAGGGCACATTCGGGGCATTAAAACAATGGTGCAAGAAAGCCGCCCCTGCCCGGATGTTTTAGTTCAAGTGGCAGCAGTACGGGGTGCTCTTGACCGTGTCGCCCGTATGATTTTGGACGAACATTTAACCGAATGTATCGGTCGTGCTGCCAAGGAAGGCAACATTGAGACCGAGATTGAAGAATTAAAGGCGGCGCTCGATCGGTTTTTGCTGTAGCCTTCCAACTAAATCATCAACCGCTCTAGCGCATGGGGGTCGGGAATGGTGAGAATATCGCGATCGCGCAGAATCAGGCCCTTTTTCTCAAGCTTGCTTAAGACTCGCGTTACCGTTTCTCGGGCTAAACCGCTGAGGCTACTTAGTTCACGGTGCGGCAGATTCGGGATTTCGGTTCCGGTAGAGACTTTCTTGCCTTGCCCATCGGCTAAAAAGAGCAGAATATCGGCGACTCGCGAAGTGCTGTCTGATTCACGTAACCGCAACCGTCGGTTCACCTGACGGAGACGCCGCGCCATTAGCTGTGCCAGTCGAATGCCGGATTGGGGTTCGGTATGCAGCAGATTGACAAAATCTTGGGCAGGCATATTGCCAATCACCGTTGGCGCAAGGGTAATCACATCAGTCGATCGGGGGACTTCATCCAGAGGGGCCATTTCGCCGAACAGCTCGCCCTTGCCCAAAATGTTTAGGGTCACTTCCTTGCCATCAAGGTTGTACGTGCGGATTTTGACCCAGCCGTTCAAGATGAAATAGACTGAGCTCCCCCAATCATTCTCTAGCAGAATGACCTGATTTGCCGGATGGCTCCGCATCACAACTTGCGCGGTCGCTTTTTCGACAGCAAGCTCCGGCAACCCCTCAAAAAAGGGGGCTGAGCGAATCGATATGTTAGCTTGAGCATCTCTAGGACTATACCGATCTTCCATGTGGCTGCTGCGTCGTAATTCTCAAGTCAGGGTAAATGATAGTGCAAGGGTGCAAATCTGGTCGATAAACCTGACAATCAAGTCATTATTTTAATTTGGAGCCTTGCTGCATCAGCTAGTTGACCAAACGCCGGGCAGCAAACGAAGTACTGCCTCCCGAAAAAAGCCAAACTTCTAATAACGTGGGTTCCGGATGTCATGCGATCGCAGCTAGCTTTTTATCGTCTTACTGCTTCGCAGACTGGTTTATGACTACATCATGATTTACAATCACATCGTGATAATAGACAGGAATACAACCCAGATCAGCGTTTGAAGCTTTAGCACAGTCACATCAGGTAGATAAGCTTTATAGCAATAATAACCTAATGCATACCTGCCGCTAGTTATTATTGCTGAATCGGTGAGTGCTGACGCAAGAATGGGGCAATTGCTCAAATGGTCAATCGCTTCTGAAATACCGTTGCGAAAACGGCTTACCCGTTGCTTTGAATCTGTTAAGCGTGCAGCTAAAGGGTTGTGGCTAATGTAAAGGCTCGATCGGCAATTTTGGGCGAATTTGTCACATTTTTAGGTTCCTGACGTACACTTTGTCCAGATATGGTGGTCTCAGGCAGTGCGGGATAATCTCTAACCGAGAGGATTCATCAAGAGTAAGCTACTTAAACCATTAGCAGCTTACCTTTACAGCCAGGCACTTCCGCCAGAAGGCAGAATTGCTCTTAATGCTACCGCTGCTAAGGTTACTAAACGTTAAGGCTGGTTTTCTCACTCAATACCGTTTAGATGTAGGCAAAGTGTCCATTTAGACTGTCTTCTAGCCAATACGATCGCCATTTCAATCTGGGTTTTCCAGCAGCAGCCGGGACATAAATTGGGGCTGTTCTGGGAAGCCTAACTATATTAGAAGTGGCAGCCAAATTAGAAGTGGCAGCCAACTCTAGCCTGCTTCTGCTCAGTACTCGTCAGGGGTTACATTGTGACTTCTCAGAAGGATCAAATTCAAGCGCTCATTACAGATATCGACAGTGTGCTTCAGAAAACGACGCCCCGTCTTCCCTGGGTCGTGTCTGGAGAGATGACGCAACAACGCCAAATTCTGGAGCGGGTGCGCAATTACCTGGTGAACTTTCAGCGACGGCAGATCGCTGGTGAAGGCTTTGAGCAAGCGGGTGCCAGACCTGACTTGCTGGCGCACGATATCTATTACCAGCCGTCGCAGGCATCCTATCAAGCGCCGCCTGCTGGCCCAAGTGGTGAGCGATCGCAGTACTCTGATCAAGGCGAGGTCGCTGCACAGCAGATGCTACAGGCACTGATTCAGGATATGGGCTATTTGCGGTCTAACCTGATGCAGCCGCTCCAGTCCGATGTTGAGGCGTTGCGCCAGCAGCGAGAAGCGTTGGTTCAGGAGATTCGTCAACTGGAGGCACAGCGTCAGGGCTATGCCGGACCCCTACCCGGAAACCAGCAGCAGGTGATCGCTGAGTTTTTGCAAGCGCTGATGAATCGGTTGCAAGAAACGCTACCGCAGCAAGTAGCGCAGTCATTGAAGAGCGGCAATCAGCCACCATTGCCTTACGGCGGAAACTTAGCCTTGTCCGGTTCGGCTCCCATTGTGGCAACGTCTTCGGGTGCACCAGCTTCAGGCCTGGGCAACATTCAAACGACCCAATCCCAGTCAGACGAACTGCTGATCAAGCTAGACTCTACGCTGAGTGTTGTGTTTGAGTCGTTACAACGCAACGTGCAGGCTTATGAAGAATCCCTCTCTCAGGGGTTGAGTAAGATGCATAGTCTGGGGCAGCAGGGCGAGATGATGTTTACGGCGCTGATTAGCCATCTCGCCAATCAGCTTGGGCAAGAGGCGTCCTCTTATCTACAACCACCCACTACTTCAACACTAGAGTCGGCGCGGTCAGTAACGCCTTTGACCGGCACACCTTCCTCTGTAGCACCTTCATCTGGTGCACCGGCAGCTCAACCGCTCAAGACGACACCCAGTCAGTCACCCTCAAATCAACCTGGTATCGATGCTGCTTCACGACCGCTGACGCTACCGTTTCCAGGTACGGAGATCTCGAAAAGCGTCGCGGCTACATCGGCATCTAACGTCGCTGAATCCCCCTCTGTTGATACGGCGATCGATTCCTGGCTTCGTTCGGCGGGTAATAGTGAGGGAGAATCGAGCGTTGATTTAGAAATTGCAGAACTCAATCTGGAAGGGTTTGACCTGAACCAACTGGCAGCCCAGGATGTCAACGCGCTCTTGGAACTGGATGCTAACCTGCTGGGTACAAATCTGCCGCCGCAGCCAATTCTAGCGCCTGAGCCACTTGCTGCTTCAACGCCCTCGACGGTCGCTGAACCATCTAGCGAGATCAGTGCTGAAGACACGGCTGATATTGACGCCGCCTTAAAATTGCTGGAACAGCTCAGTTCAGAACTACAAGACCAACCGACGTCTGTTGCAGATGCGGATGCTCAAATCGATCGTATGCTGAGTACTCCTCTGACTCCGCCAGAGACGGCTGCAAGCATACCGGATGATGCTAAGGATGAGCTGGATGAATTTTACGAGAGTTTGTTTGGCAGTCAGACCAATACGGCCGAACCATCTACAACAGAGCCAAGTACTGAAATTCCAGTTTCGGTAGAAGCGGCTTCTGCTGTACCCACTCCAGCACCACCAGCCCCAGTAGAGAATGCAGCCCCAGTAGCTTCAACGAACGCTGCGGTGGAGCCCCCTATCGAGCCATCACTCCCGACGCCCGCGGCTCAATCGCTCGATGCGCTACCAGCTGCGGTGCAGCCCATTAATACCCTTCCCGCAGAGGCCCAACCGCCAGCGGCTACTCAACCTTCGACAGAGGTGGTCGCACCATCAGTGTCTACAAGCGCTGACCCGACGCTTGGTTGGGATTTACTGGCACAGCCTTTAGCAGAGCAGTCAGCGGAACCAGAAATTCCGACGGCGTTACTAGAAGATGAGCTTTTAAGTGGCTGGGACTTTGACGATGCCGACATAGCATTAGCCGCACCAGAAACAGCACCCGTTGAGGATGATCCGCTAGGTCTTGGCGAAACGGCTGCAAGTGGCGATCGTGCCCCAAGTCTACTGGATACTACTGCGCCGCTATCGGATTCTTCCCCATCATCCACTGTTGCAACGCCTCCAGATGAGCCACAAAGCTTGCTCACAGACATCGCTTCTGAGCCTGCGACATTAGAAGTTCCTGCTGCTACCGAAGAGGTTCCTGCTGCTACCGAAGCCGCTCCCCTCCAGGATGAAATCAGCACTCTCAACGATTTATTTGATGACGTAGTACCTTCTGAAGCGGAAGCGGCATCGATCGCGGCATCCCCTGCGACGCCTGCTCCGGCTCCAGTCGCTCCGTCTGCTGATGTTGTCCCGCCCATACTGCCTGTAGTCACGCCTACCCAGAGTACGCAGGCAGAGCTAAGAGACGATCGCGTGCCAGACGATCGTTATACTCCTGCTTCTCCTGAAGAAGATTTACTCCCTCTTCAAGCCCCCGTTGATGAACCTGATCCTGAACTCTGGCTTGATGAAAGTACGCTGAGTCGCCTGAGTGAAGACTTGTTTAGCCTTGAAGAGTCCATTACCGACCCATCCATCTTGTCTTACGGCACAGAGCCTGACGGCGAGGCCCCGGCGCTCTTTTCTGAGACAGCAGACGTAGCAGAGGCCGAGCCTGCACCTGCGAATGAACTCATACCATTAGATGACTCCAGGTTAGATAACTCCAGGTTGGATGATTCAATGGCCTTGGAAGATTGGAGCTCATCTTTGGATGCGGTGGCTGACGCACCACCAAGCATTGAATCGACCCAAGCCCCTTCTGCGACTGAACGAGGCACGACTACTGGTGAACCCCCTGAAGTATTTATTCTGGAAGGGATGGATGATTTGTTTGCTGACACCCCGGTTGCTCCCCCTGTTACCCCAGCCTCACCACCATCAGCAGATCAGGCGGAACCATCGTCAGCGTTTTCACTGGAGGGAATGAATAGCCTCTTTGCCGATCCTCTAACGAGTTCAGCCCCAACGCCCTCTACTGCGCCTCCATCCGGCCAGCCATTGCCGTTTACGTTGGAAGGCATGGATGATCTGTTCGGCGATGTACCTGTGGTTACGCCAGCTTCAGCGCCTTCGACTCCAGTGCCAACCAGCCAGCCTTTGCCATTTACGCTGGAAGGTGTAGACAGCCTGTTTGCTGATGTGCCACCCGTGCCTGATGCACCATCTGTGACAGACACACTAGCGAAAACAGATACACTTTCAACCGCGGCTGAAGAGACAACTCAACCACCAACCCCAGAGTCGCCGGAGCCAGTCTCTGCGTTCAGTTTTGAACAGGTGGGTGATCTCTTTGTTGAAAAGCCAATACCGGGTGCCCCCGTCCAAAACATTAGCAGCGAAGCGGTGCTCGCTCCACTGACAGAAGCTCTACCAGAAGCAGATTCAGTGCCACTAAGCTCTTTCACCCTTGAACAAGTGGGTAATTTGTTTGTGGAAGTGCCTGCTGGAGGAAGCCCTGTTCTGGACGCACGATCGACAGGTGATGCCGTAACGTCTTCAGAGCAAATGACAGAATCGGCTTCTGAGCCTTTCACCCTGGAGCAAATGGACGATTTGTTTGTTGAAAGCCCTGTTGCGGATGCATCCGTAGAGCCATCATCTACCGCCCCCATCTTGCAAATACCTCCCCTCACTGAGGAACCAGCGTCGTCTGAGCCCTCTGCCCTAGAGCAAGCCTTTGCCAGCTTGATGGGATCGTTTGACGAACCACTGTTGCCTTCCTTTGAGAGTGAGGAAGACACTCAAGATCCTGAAAAAAAAAAGGGGATGAATTAACTGCTAATCGTTTGGAGCCTCTAGCACTCCCAGAACAGGCACTCTCAGATCAATCGGAAGCGCTGGACGATCGCTTGGTTGCGCCTAAAACGGAGCCAGAAAACCAATTGGCAGCGCTTCCACCTGATGATGCCAGTACAGTGGATGGCGATTCTTTGTGGTGTTTGGGTATCGATATTGGTACGACAGAAATCACTGCTGCTTTGTTACAGGTGCAAGCGGAACGAACCTATCCTATTGTCTGGAAAGAGCTAGAGACCCCTGAGCAGTTGCCTTTAACGGCGCTTCCGGCGATCGCCTATCTGTCTGCTCGGCAGCTTCAGCATGCACCTGAAACGCCATCCTCCTTCGGCTACCAGGCATTAGAATCTGATTTTGTCGCCGCAGAGCAGCCAATGGCGCAAAACGGATTGCTACTGAGCAACTTCAAGCCTTATCTGAAAGTGGGTATACCTTACCTTCAGGCACAAACAAACCAGTGGGAGCCGACGTTGCAGTGGTCTGATCAACAACCGCTTGCGCTGCGATGGTTCCAGCAAGCGCTGATAGGGCTTCTAGAAACCCTGCAGGGAAGTGCCTTTGGCTTAACCAGCACTGCACCAGATCTTTCACCAGAAACCTTTCAAGTTGCGATCGCTCACCTTAGCAGCATTGTCATTGGGTGCCCCGCAGGCTGGTCAGATACCTACCGCTTTAATCTCAGAGAAGCGGTCCTTGCAACGGGTTTAGTCACGCGCGCGGAACAGATTTATTTTCTTGAAGAGTCGATCGCAGCCCTACTGGGCACCTTCAGTCGACCAGGTGTATCTGCCCAGACTGCTGCTGTAGCTCACAATAATTTGCCTGAACCGCTGCAGGGAGGCACTTTAGTGATAAGTGCAGGGGCCACTATGACTGAGCTTTTGCTGGTGGATGTGCCGTCTGATTCTAACTGGCTGACCCGTGAGCAGCTTTATCTACGCAGCCTTGCATATGGTGGCGATGCGATCGACCAGGATATCATCTGTCAGATTTTGTATCCTTCTGCCTGGAACTGGGACAGTCTGGATTTACAGAGCCTGGATTTGCCGCTGCCAGGTGAGCCAGATCAGCATGCCCGCGATTGCTTGCAGCAGCGCTTACGCAGTAGCGACCTGGGACGACATTTGCTGAATGCTGCCAGACAGCTCAAGCTGGCTCTGCATCATCAAGATACCGCCACCTTTAAGCTCAACGACCAGCAGTGGACGGTCAGCCAACAAGACTTGCATAGCCGGATTATGGTGCCCTATCTCCAGCAGCTTAATCGAGAGTTGAATATCTTGTTTAACCAGAGCGGTATGGCGGTACAGGCAGTACAGCAGGTCATTTGCACAGGTGGGACAACAGCCCTGCCCGCGATCGCCCATTGGCTCAAGCAAAAGCTCCCCAACATGCATCTGGTGCAAGATTACGGTGACTCAGCAAAAGCCAGCCGAATGGCGCGGGGCTTAGCCAGCTTGCCGCTCTATCCACAGATGTTGGATGCCGTACGCCATCAGTACAGTGATTATTTTCTGCTGCATGAACTGGTGCAGCTTCTGCCAAATGAATCGTTTTCAGTTGGGCGCATTCTGCAATTGTTAGAAAACCAGGGCATCAACACCAATTTCTGTCAGCGCCAAATTCTCAGCCTGTTAGAAGGTCATCTGCCAGAAGGACTTCTGCCTTCTAACGCAACGACAAGTTTGCTGGTTTCTGAAGCAGATCAAACCTCTGATTACCAGGACTTAACCGCAAAACCCCTGTTTTTCAGGGAGAGTAACCAACTCTATGGCTTCGACCCTGAGATGCGCGATCGCTTTCAGCACTATCTAACCGCTATTCTGGCTAACACTCACCAAACGCTGGCAGAACCGTTGTCGATTGATCTGGGAGCTAGTGTAAGAGATGAGGGATGAAGGCTAAAGGCTAAAGGATGAAAGCTAAAGGCTAAGAAGCTGACGGCTGATCGCTTATTTGAGGCGGTTACTGGCTGCTTTTAGCATTACCTGCGCTTTTGGATAAACGGTCGTATTAGGCTTGATGGTATCTAACTGATCAGCGATTTCTTGAAGCTGGACGATTTGCGATTGACTCAGTGCTTTGGCGTCCGATGATGTTGAAACAAGCAACGTTTGTCGGAGTCGTTTGGCATTTTCGTAAGCCTGCACAGCCGCTCTTTCTTCATTGAGGCGATTTTTCGCCTTGTCATAGCTGGCTTGATAGTCCACCAGCAGGTCTTGAGCTTTATTGTAATCGGGCGCTTTCACGTCTACCTGCTTTAGGCGAGCGATTGCTTCTTGCCATAGGTTCTGGATTCCTTCCCATTCGTCGCTGGTGTGTGCGGTGCCCGTTGTTAGCTGCTCTGCTTTTTTGGCAAATGATTGAGCCGCTTGAGTCAAGTTGCCTGTCTGAGCGGTACCTGATGCTAAACCGGAAACCTGCTGAAAATCTCGCTCGTAAGCCGTTAGCTTGGGTCGTGCCATCCGTTCAGCAAGGGTTTGGTCGGGCAGTTGGTGAAGTTGGTCGATCGCCTGTTGCCATTGGTCGATCGCGGCTTGCTTTTCAGACGCATTGGGTGCTGCTTGATACTGCTGTTTTGCTTTATCCAGTAATTGATCGGCTTGATTGAGCTGCGCCTGGGCGTTGTTTTCCTGAAACAGCTTGGCATCCATGCGGGCGACTTCTTTGCGGGCACTTTGAAATTCATCTAATGTGAAACGCCAGGAGCATTGGAAAAAACCGCAATATGCCTGTGGGTAATAGCCTAAGAACCAGACGGGCAAAGCATCCAGGCTTTTTTGTGCCGTTTTAACTTTGGTGGTGCCCAACTCCAGATCAGCCGCACTGGTTGCCTGGTTCACCAGTTGGTCTGCCTGTTCGGTAGCGGCGATCGCCTGTCGATAGTTTTTGTCCATGCTGATGAAGCTTGGCAGCAGCAGGATTGGCGCGACGCGTGCGACTGGCCAACGAATCGGTGGATAGGGTAAGTTCAACACCCAAATGCCTCCTGCAACGCCCGCTAACCCAACCAGGACTGCCGAGGCCAGGCGTAACCGATTCGTTGCTGAAGACGGACAATTGGCACGAGCCGCTGCTTTCAAAACCTTTTCGCTAAAATCGGGAAATAAATCGACGATCGCGTCCCGCAGGTCTTCTAGCGTTAATGGCGCACCCGTTTGAGCCTGGAAGCGTTCTAACCGTCGCAGAGCAATGTCTCGCTGCACTTCTCCAGCGATATCGTTAGCGCTACAGCGCAAAATTTCTGCTTTGAGAATCTCGAAGGCACGCTGGTTAAGACGAGACATACGTTTTGTTGAATAACCTGTTGAATGGTTGAGCTGGTAGTAACTTCACCACAGAACCAACAATTCCGCCCGGTTCACGACTACCTCATGCAAAACCAGCTTCAGTATGCCCGTAAACGCCTGAGTGAGCACAACGCCGCGATCGCCGCTCCCCATCCCAATCTCCCTATAATGAAGCCAACCACCCCTGCCCCTTTTAGCCTTCATCCTTCATCCTTTAGCCTTTATCCCGCATGCCCCCTCTCCCCCTCCCGCCTGGACAAACCGGACTCCCTCTCATTGGCGAAACCCTGCAACTGCTGTTTGATCCGAAATTTGCTGAGAAGCGCTACAAGCGTTACGGTTCCATCTTCAGAACGCGCCTTTTGGGTAGACCGGCTGTTTTTATGATTGGCTCGGAAGCCGCAGAATTTGTCTTGTCCAGTCATGTGGATCACTTCTCCTGGAAAGATGGCTGGCCTGAATCGTTCAAGCTGCTGCTGGGGCGATCGCTCTTTTTGCAAGAAGGGGATGAACATCGGCGCAATCGAAAGCTTATGATGCCTGCTTTTCACGGGCCAGCGTTAGCCCGATATGTGGCAACGATGGAGCAGATCACTCAGAGCTACCTGACGAAGTGGGAGCAGCAACGGGAATTTGTTTGGTACAACGAGTTCAAGCAACTCACCTTTGACATTGCCAGTCAAATTTTTTTGGGCACTCCACCCGGCAAGGATACCGCTAGACTCAGTAGCCTCTTTACAACGCTGACGAATGGGCTCTTTGGGTTAGGACTGCGACGGGCGATCGCGGCTCGTGACCAGTTGTTGAATCATCTCACTGAGGTTATCCAGCAACGCCAGCAGAACCCGACCGACGATGCGCTAAGCCTCTTGATTCAAGCCCAGGACGAAGAGGGCAACCGCTTAAGCCTGGAAGAAATCCGAGCACAGGCGATGTTATTACTCTTCGCTGGACACGAAACTACCACTGCAATGCTCACCTGGATTTGCTTGGAACTGGCACAGCATCCTGACGTTCTGCGACGTGCTAGGGACGAACAGCAGCAGTTCCCCGTTAATGGTGCGCTGAATTTAGAACAGCTGGGGAAAATGCCCTATCTTGATCAAATTTTGAATGAAACTGAACGGTTGCATCCGCCGATCGCGGGTGGCTTTCGAGGCGTGATCAAACCGTTTGAATTCAATGGTTTCCACGTTCCGGCAGGCTGGTTGCTGCAATATTCCATCCTGCTTACTCATCAACAAGCCGATGTTTATCCGCAGCCCGATCGCTTTGACCCCGCTCGCTTCAGTGCCGATCGCCAGGAAGCCAAACAAAAATCCTTTAGCTTAATTGGTTTCGGTGGCGGTTCCCGCATCTGTATTGGGATGGCATTTGCCAAAGTGGAAATGAAACTCGTCCTTGCTCATCTCTTACGAGAGTACAAGTGGGAACTCTTGCCCAATCAGCGCTTAGAGGCTGTTTTGATTCCCACTCGTCGTCCTAAAGATGGTTTGAAGGTGCGTTTCTACCGTAACTGTTAGGAGGCAAGAGGGAAGGAGAAGGCAGGAGGCAGAGGGCAGAAGGCAGAAGGGAAGGAGAAGGAGGAGGCATTGTGTCAATCGGGAGTCGGGCAAAATGTACCATGCTGAGTCTTGGACATTGCCTTCTATCTATCCCTATGAGGATTCTGCGTCCCGATCCGTTGGTTAAGCTGCATGGACAGAGACTTGCAGAGGAGCCAATTCCATGACAATGGCTGACGATCGAAATTTAGATTTGCAGACGAATGATGCTTTAGACCTCATTCCCGATGTTGACCCTGAAGATGAGGGGGAAGAGGACTATGGGGATGTGCCGCAAGCGCTGACGGAGTCTTATGGCACAGGGGTGCAGGAATTACCAGGCTACGTGGCGGGTGGACGGACGATGCGCGATCGCCAGCGTGAGTTTAACGAAGCCGACGCGACGTTAACCGGAGGCGATATTGACGCTAACTACGAGCAGGCCAATGCTGAGGGTGACGAGTCGGTAGGCGGCACGGCCAATACGCCTGACATGGACATTGTGGATGAATTGGGTGCGGCTGTGGGGCTAGAAATGGACGATCGCTCCTTTCTCCGCACCAACGATGTACTGGAAGAGCGCGATGCCCGTCGTTGGGAACTGGAGCCTTCCTCGTCTGAAGATTACACCGAGCGGAGAGATGAGGAGTAGGGCGATCGGCATTGAATAAACGCTGGTTGACGCTCTGTTGCTACTATGGCTAGAAAGCGGAAACGGACGAAGCAGATCGAGCAGGCTGCGCAAGAACACTTTGGCTACGATGAACTGCGACCAGGGCAAGAAGCCGCCATCCAATCGGTTTTGAATGGGCAGGATACGCTGGCGGTTATGCCGACAGGCTCCGGTAAATCTGCCATCTATCAACTTGCAGCGGTGGAACTAAAAGGGGCAACGGTGGTTGTGTCGCCGCTGATTGCATTGCAGAAGGATCAGGTAGACGCGATCGAGAGTCAGGATTTGGGTGGGGCCGCACAGGTCAATTCGACAATCCGAGAGGGCGATCGGCAAGAGGCGTTTGATCAACTGAAAGCAGGTGAGCTTGAGTTTATTTTCCTGGCTCCTGAACAGTTTAAGAACCCTGAAACGCTGGAACATCTTCAGGCAGCTAAACCATCCCTGTTTGTGGTGGATGAAGCCCACTGCATCAGTGAATGGGGGCATGACTTTCGTCCCGACTATCGACGGTTGGGGTCAGTGATCGAAGCGTTGGATCATCCGACTGTGTTGGCACTCACCGCTACCGCATCGCCACCCGTTCGGCAAGGCATTGTGGAACAGTTGGGCATGCATGATGCCCATGTGATTGTGCAGGGGTTCGATCGCCCCAATCTTTGGCTAGGGGTCGATCGCTTTGAGGATGATGCCGAAAAGCAGACTGCTCTAATTCAGCGCATACTGAAAGCAGAGAAACCAGGCATTATCTACGCGGCAACGCGTAAACGTGCTGAGGAATTGGCAACGGCTTTGAGCGATCGCGGCGTTCATGCACTTGCTTACCACGCAGGGTTAAAACGTCGAGAACGGGATGAGGCCCAAACGGCATTCATGGCTGATGAAATTGAGGTGATGGTTGCTACCACTGCCTTTGGGATGGGCATCGACAAGCCGAACGTGCGCTTTGTGTTTCATTACGACATCAGCGATTCGATCGATTCCTATTATCAAGAAATTGGCCGAGCCGGACGGGATGGCAACCCCGCTACGGCACAGTTGTTCTACAATCCCAAAGATTTGAGCTTACGTCGCTTCTTCTCAGGCGGTCAGCTTGACCTGGATCAAGTGGCACAGGTGGCAGTCACCATTCACAAAGCCGATGCACCGCTACCGCTCAAAGACTTGCAGCAGGAAGCAGAACTGTCTCAAACGAAGGTGATGACGGCCATCAACCACTTGCAGGCGGCCGGTGTGGTAGAAATGCTGCCGACGGGTGAGGTGGTTGCCTGTGAAGACCCAACTGATTTAAGTGAAGCGCTGGAAGAAGCGGCTCAGGCAGACAAACAGCACCAACAATTTGAGCGATCGCGCTTGGAAATGATGCGTGGCTATGCTGAAGTGCGCGACTGTCGGCGAGAATATTTGCTCAACTACTTTGGCGAAAAAATTGAGACCCCCTGTGGTGCGTGTGACAACTGTCAGGCGGGTATCACAACGGAGAAGGGTGATCGGTTAGAACCTTATCCACTCGACAGTCGCGTCAAGCACAAAAGCTGGGGTGAAGGCACCGTGATGCGCTACGAAGGCGATAAAGTGGTCGTTTTGTTTGACGAGGTTGGCTACAAAACGCTCGAAGTTGGCATGGCGCTTTTGGGTGGTCTGCTGCGACGGTTGGATTAGAAGCGTATACCTAATCTCTATGGGTACAAACCTCTTTAAAGGCGCGATTCCCCCATTCAGGCGAACTGCCTGGAGGATGGCGATCGCAACTTTAGACCGTTAAGACTGACTAGGGCTAACCTAAACTTAAGTTACGTCATAATTAAGAAAGGTAACGCTTTCTCATAAAGCTGGCTTGGGCAACTTTGACTCACACAAAACAGTCAAGAGATGAACGCTCGGATGGGTCTTCAGCGAGGCAACAGATTGTGGCTTACGAATCATTTTCCAGTGCAGAGAATACACCGCCAGCAGCGCAAAAACCGACTGAACCAGACGCCTTCGCTGCTTCCACCACTGCCAGAAAACCCGGATCGATCGGCGATTGGTTGAGTGGTTGGCGTGGACTGGCGATCGGGTTAGGCGTGGGAGCCGCGATCGCCACCGTCGCAACCCACCTTCCCTCTGGTTCCCAGCCGTCTGCGCCTGCACCCACACCCTCCAGCGTTGTGGCTGGTCAAAGCGTGACGATCGCGCCTGCTACAACAAACAGCGTTGCCCAAACGGTTGATACCACTGGCAGTGTGGCAGCATTCGACATGCTGCCCATTCTGGCGCAAGCAACCGGGCTACAAATTCAGCAAGTGCTGGTAGAGGAAGGTCAGACGGTCAGGGCTGGACAAGTGCTGGCAATCCTGGACAATGCTGTGCTCACCGCTCAGCGGAATCAGGCCCAGGCAGAAGTTGCCTCATCGCAGGCGATCGTCCGCCAAAAACAAGCCACGCTCGGTCAAGAACGGGCAACTCTGGCGCAAGCAGAAAGCAATTTACGGCGTTATCAAGAACTGGCGCGATCGGGTGCGGTGTCCCAAAAAGATCTGGACTCCTACGTCACTACAGCCAAAACGGCGCGTGAGGCGATTGGTGTCGCTCAGGCAAACATTACCAGTGCTCAAGCCGATGTCCAGAGCAAGATTGCCGCAGTGCAAAAGCTAGAAACGCAGATGGCTCAAACCGTGGTGCGAGCACCCTCTAATGGTGTCATTGCTGAAAAGGTCGCCAGAGTAGGCAATGTCACAGGTACCGAAAAGCTCTTTTCTCTGATTCGAGATGGCTCTTTGGAGCTTCAGGCAAAAGTGCCAGAGACTGAGCTTCCTCAGGTGAAAATTGGCGCAACTGCACGGATTACCTCTGATGCGGACAGGCGCATTAATCTCCAGGGACGCGTGCGCGAAATTTCGCCACTGGTCGATCCACAAAGCCGACAGGCAACCGTCAAAATTGACCTGCCAGCCAGTGCGCTGCTGCGATCGGGCATGTTCCTCAAAGCAGCCGTTACCGTCCAAACAACTCAAGCCCTGACCGTTCCCGCGTCTGCCGTGCTGCCCCAACCTGATGGACGATCGCTCGTTTACGTGCTCGAAGGCTCCGACCTTGCTCGTGCCAAAGCGGTCGTGGTCGGTACACGCCAAGAATCCACTGACCCGACAAAAGCCCGCATTGTCATCAAAAGTGGCTTGAATGAAGGCGATCGCGTCATTGTTGCAGGTGCCGGGTATGTGAAAGATGGCGATCGGGTCACGGTAGTTAGGGAATAGGGAATAGGGAGTGGGGAGTAGGGCTGAAGGCTAAAGGCTAAAGGCTAACCACTGATTGCTACCCAGTTCAAAACTCAGAACTCAAAACTCAAAACTCAAAACTCAAAACTCAAAACTCTTAGCCCCGCTCGCGCATCACTCATCAACTGAGCAATCATGAACATTTCCGCGTGGTCAATTCGCAACCCGGTTCCGACGATCGTTCTGTTTTTGGTGTTGACCTTAGCAGGGCTAGTTGCCTTTCCGATGCTGGGGATTGACGAAAATCCCAACATTGATATTCCTGCCGTCACGGTAACGGTGTCGCAGCCTGGAGCCGATCCAGCAGAACTGGAAACTCAGGTCACGAAGCGCATTGAAGACGCAGCCGCAGGACTGGGCAATATTGATGAAATTATTTCTACCGTCACGGATAGCTCTTCCATTACCCAGATCAATTTTGTGTTGGGGACGAACAGCGATCGCGCCACCAATGACGTTCGCAATGCAGTGGCTCAGATCCGTCAAAACTTGCCGCAGGATATCAACGAGCCGATCGTCAAACGGGTGGATTTTGCCAGTGGTGGCCCCATCATCACCTACGCGGTTTCGTCTACCCAGCGATCGGTGGGGGAGTTAAGCAACCTGGTGGATCAGGATATTAGCCGCGCCTTACTGGCTGTCCCTGGTGTGTCGCAGGTAAACCGGATTGGAGGACTCGATCGCGAAATTCGGGTGGATCTGAACCCCGATCGGCTACAGGCGTTGGGCATTACCGCCACTCAGGTCAACGATCAGGTGCGGGCATTTAACATCAACCAGCCAGGTGGTCGGGGTGAAGTGGGCGGCACTGAACAAACTATTCGCACGCTGGGCAGTGCCCCGACGGTGGAAGCGCTCCGGACGTATCAAATTCCGTTGCCCAAAGGTGGCTTTGTTCCACTCTCCAGCCTGGGTACGGTAACGGATGCCGCTGGCGATATTCGTCGCATTGCCCGTCTCAACAACCAGCCTGCCGTTGTCTTCTCTGTGTTGCGCAGTACGGGGACAGTGCTGGTGACGGTGGAGGAAGGCGTTCAGGCTGCGGTCAAAGAACTTCAGAAGACTTTGCCAGCCGACATCAAGCTGGAGTTGGTGAACAATGTGCGAGCAGACTACACACGGGAGTCATACCTGGCTTCGGTGGAAGCGGTTTTGCTGGGTGCGCTGCTGGCCGTTGTAACGATCTGGATCTTTTTGCGCGACTGGCGAGCCACGCTGATTACGGCGGTTGCGCTGCCTCTTTCGCTCATTCCCACCTTTATCGTGCTGCTGGTGCTGGGCTACACGCTCAACTTCATGACTCTGCTGGCGATGGCGCTCGTCGTTGGCATTCTGGTGGATGACGCGATCGTGGAGATTGAAAACATCGAGCGACATCAGCAGATGGGCAAATCGCCGTTCCAGGCTGCGATCGATGCGTCGGATGAAATTGGGCTGGCGGTGGTGGCAACCACGATGAGTATTGTGGCGGTCTTCATGCCTGTAGCGCTGATGACAGGCGTGAGCGGACAGTATTTCCGTCCCTTTGGCGTGACGGTAGCGGCATCCGTCCTGTTCTCGCTGCTCGTCGCGCGGATGATTACGCCGCTGATGGCTGCCTACATCTTGAAAGACAAACCCCATCAGGTTGACAATCTCAAAAAAGATCGGTTGTCCTATCAGTACCGCCGTGTACTGACCTGGGCGCTCAAGCATCGGGTTGTTACGCTGGTGGCATCGCTGGTCTTTTTGGTGGGCAGCGTGATGCTCGTACCTCACATTCCAGTCGGACTGTTTGGCAATGATGATGTGGGTCTATCGGTTGTCAATATGGAATTGCCTCCTGGTTCGACGATGGAAACGACCGATCACACGACCCAGCAACTCACCACACTTTTGCTCAAAAACCCAAATGTGACGGGCATCCAAACCGATGAACGCGTCAATAAAGCGACTCTCTATGTGAAGTTGAAACCAAAAGGAGAAGGGCGCAAAATTTCTCGGACTCAGTTTGAAAATGACGTGCGTCCGCTGTTCCGTCAAATTCCGGGCGTTCGCCTTAGCTTCCAGGGAAATGGGTTTGGTGGCTCTAAAGAGTTGTCAATTGTCCTCAAAAGTGAAGATGCCGAGACGCTGACTCGCGTTGCCGAAAGTCTGGAAAAGCAGATGCGTCAGGTGCCCGGTCTGGTGGAGGTGGCTTCTAGCGCCAGTTTGGTGAAACCAGAGATTTTAATTCGTCCCAAACCACAACAAGCGGCGGATCAGGGTGTAACGGTGCAGACCATTGCGCGTACTGCAAACCTGGCAACGCTGGGTGACTTTGATGCGAATCTGGCAAAATTCGACCTCCCCGATCGCCAGATTCCCATTCGAGTCCAGCTTGACCCCAAAGAACGCACCAATATCGACACGGTTCGTAATCTCCAGGTGCAGAACCAAAGTGGTGCACTGATTCCACTTCAGAGTGTGGCAGAGGTTAGCTTTGGTAACGGCCCCTCCCAGGTCGATCGCTACAATCGATCGCGCAAAATCTCGATTGAAGCCAACCTTCAGGGAGTAGCGTTGGGTGACGCGTTGGCAAAAGTCAATAACCTGCCTGCGTTAAAAAACTTGCCGCCCAACGTGAAGCAAGAGAAATTTGGCAACGCCAAAATCATGAATGAACTCTTCACGAATGTGGGAACCGCTCTGGGCGCAGCCGTCTTGTTTATCTACGCGGTGTTGGTGCTGCTCTTTGGCGATTTCTTGCATCCCATGACCATTATGGCGGCGCTACCGTTCTCGCTGGGTGGGGCGCTGATGGGATTGCTGATTACGCAGAAGGAATTGGGACTTTATGCGCTGATTGGGATTGTGCTGCTGCTGGGCTTGGTAACTAAAAACTCGATTCTGCTGGTCGATTACGCGCTGCTCAATCAGCGTGAGGGCAAGCCTCTATTTAGTGCGGTGCTGGATTCTGGTGTGGCTCGTTTACGTCCCATTTTGATGACCACGATCGCCATGATTGCCGGGATGCTGCCGATCGCGCTGGGCATTGGGGCTGGCTCGGAAGTCCGTAGCCCGATGGCGATCGCGGTCATTGGCGGCTTGATGACTTCCACGCTGCTGACGCTGGTGGTTGTGCCCGTCATTTTCACCTACATCGATCGGCTTCAGCATCTCGTCTTTGGTCGCCTCCTGCACGGTGCCAGCAAGCGACGCCATACGGATGTGGCTCAGAATGGCAATGGACAGACTGCTTATTCATCAACGCCGCTCATACCTGATTCTGACCGTTTAAGTCATTAGTTCTCTAGAGAAGCCATTGGGTACGATCGTACCTGTATCGTTGTAGTCATGACAGAACCGCTCTAAACACCGATAATTCAGAGTAACGCTGAGAGTAGGGGATCTACCGCTATGACATTGAATCGTCGCCATTTTTTAGGGTTGTTCGGCGCAGGGACAGGTGCGATTGCCGCAGGTATTTACACACCCTCATTCGCTTGGGCCGCTGAAGTTCTCGAGAAGCAAGCCACACCCGCTTTTACGTTGCCACCGCTCCCCTATGCGTATAACGCTTTAGAACCGCACATCGACGAGCGGACAATGCAGTTCCATCACGATAAGCACCACGCTGCCTATGTCAAAGCTCTAAATGGTGCTGTTGAGAAGTACCCTGAACTTAAAGGCAAAACTGCCGAAGATCTGATTCGCAACTTGAAGGATGTGCCGGAAGCAATTCGTACGACCGTCCGCAACAATGGTGGTGGGCACATCAACCACACTATGTTCTGGTCAATTATGGGCCCAAAGGCAGGCGGCGAACCTACCGGAGAACTTGCAACTGCCATTAAAAAGAACTTTGGCAGCTTCAACGAGTTCAAAAAGCAGTTTAATGAAGCAGGCACAAAACGCTTTGGTAGCGGCTGGGCATGGCTCGTGCGAACCAAAGATGGCAAGCTCCAAGTCACCAGCACCGCCAATCAAGATAATCCCATCATGGAAGGGCTGTATCCCATCCTGGGCAACGACGTTTGGGAACATGCCTACTACTTGCTTTACCAAAATCGTCGCGCCGATTATCTGCAAGCCTGGTGGAATGTCGTGAACTGGCAAGCGGTTAGCGATCGCTATAAACAAGCCGTTACCGCAGGAGCCTAAACCAGATGGGAGGATGAAGTCAGGCGAAGCGATCGCACGACCCTTTGCATCCGTAGCACACATCACCGTCTATAATGACTCTACGGAGGCGATTTTAAAGGGCATTGCCTACCTTCCGTTTTATCCCTCATCCCTTTCCACGCGGGTATAGTTCAGTGGTAGAACGTCAGCTTCCCAAGCTGAATGTCGTCGGTTCGAGTCCGATTACCCGCTTTGTTGTTCATGTTGATTATGTTTTTGTTGGCGATCGCTGGTCGGTTGAGAAGGCGATTGCCAACTTTGTCACATCAGTGATGGGACACGGGTTGATGGGTCGGCTGAGCCAGTACGACTGCTGTTCTGTGTTGATCCGTATCATCGCTCCCTAGTGCTAATGACCTAGCGCGTGGTGTAGCGTCAAAAGCATTTGCTTAGGCAAAAACCTTGATTCTCATGATTCGGAGTGCCAGATGAGGTAGGGTCGTATTGGCAAAGGCATAAACGGCATGAATCCTCAACTTGAACAGTTTTTAGTGAATGTGAATCGGCTCATTCAGGCAAGTCTCTTTAAGGTCGGAGATGAGTCGATTTCGCTACTGTGGCTGCTAAAGCTAGCGTTCGCCTTTCTCGTTGTCATCATACTTTCTACCCTCTTTAAGCGGTTGCTTAAGGATCGGGTGCTGCGGCGATTTGGTATGAGTCAGGGGCATCGGGAGGCTCTATCAACGCTTCTGAGCTACGGTGTTGGTACGGTTGGTTTTGTCATCGTTTTGCAAGTCAACGGGCTGAACCTGGCACCCTTAGTTGTGACCTTAGGAGGCTTAGGAATTGGTGTCGGTTTTGGGTTACAAGAAATCACCAAAAACCTGATCAGCGGCTTGACCTTACTGATCGAAGGTAAGCTCCAGGTTGGCGACTATATCGAGTTCGACGGCTTATCGGGCTACATCAAAGAAATCTCTATGCGCTCTACCGTCATTCGTACGTTTGATGGTGGCGATGTGGTTGTGCCGAACAGCAATTTGACGAGTAATCGGGTGCTGAATTGGAGCTACAAGAGTCTGACGGGCAAGATTCATTTACCAGTGAAGGTTGCTTACGATAGTGATCCGATTCTGGTTACCGAGACGCTGCTGGACTCTGCTTACATGGAAGCAGCCGTGCTGCATGACCCACCGCCCAAGGTGATCTTCAAGGGCTTTGGTGATAGCTCGTTGGAGTTTGATCTATGGGTATGGGTCGCTCAAATAGACGAAGGCATTTCGGTCAGAAGTTCGCTGAATTTCATTATTGAGCACAACCTGCGTCGGATGGGGCTCAAAATTCCGTTTCCTCAACGAGACTTATGGCTGCGTAATGCAGACTTGCTCAAGCTAGGCGATCGTCCCCAACCCCATCCGGAGCCGTCCACAGGCGGGCAAGCCGCTAATGGAAAGCCTTCTAAGGGACAACTAGACGCGACACCGAATCCTGAGACGGTTCACCATCTGCGTCAGCCGATCTCCATTCGAGATTCTTTACGACAGTTGCCCCATCTCAATATTTGTTCTGATTTGAGTTTGCGTGAACTGATTGAAACAGGCTATCGCAAGTATTTTGCGGCTTCAGAAGTTGTATTCAATGAAGGGGAAATGGGAAGTGACTTTTACCTGGTGCTTTCCGGTTCGGTTGAAACGATCGTGACCCGGTTGAACCAATCTATCAAGGTTTACCAGGCTGGGGATGTGTTTGGAGAAGTGGCGATTATGCTGAAGCTTCCCTACACCAGCACTGCCCGCGCTTTAGAGGATACCAGCCTGTTTGTGATTCATCAGAAAAGCTTTGAGCGGTTGCTGCGCCTGCACCCACACCTGGCTGATGTCTTCAGTCAGGAATTGACGAAAGAAACCGAACTGTATCAGTCCGTCCGGCAACAGTTGCAAGATCTCGGTTTATTGGGAATGGATGAGCGCCAAAACCAGTTCGTGAGTTGGGTACAGACAAGGCTCAAAAGCTTTTTCCCTGCTCGCTCGCCCCTCAAGCACGACACCCCTCAAAATACCATTCGTTCCTAGACCCTAAAGGACGAGTTTGGGCGAAAGTACGATGCCTCATCGTTGCCAAAATTGCTGATAATGGAGTCATTACCAATTGAAGATTGTCATGCAGACCAGTGATGCTCCTACAGAGTCGCGGCATGAACGCCTTACGACTCTAGCTCAGAACCTGAATGGACCAGGCCGTGTTGCCACCGTAAGCCGCACAACGGGTGAAACGGATGTGCAAGTAACGCTGAATCTGGATGGTACGGGGCTTTGTACCGCAAAAACGGGGATTCCCTTTCTTGACCACATGTTGCATCAGATTGCCTCTCATGGGCTGGTTGACCTGGATGTGCGTGCGACTGGCGACATTGAAATTGACGACCACCACACCAATGAAGATGTGGGCATTACGCTAGGGATGGCGTTGGCAAAAGCTTTGGGCGATCGCAAAGGGATTGTGCGCTTTGGCCACTTCGTTGCCCCTTTGGATGAGGCGCTCATTCAAGTCGCGCTCGATTTTTCGGGTCGCCCTCATCTCAGTTATGGGCTAGAAATTCCGACTCAACGCGTTGGTACCTACGATACGCAACTAGTAAGAGAATTTTTTGTAGCGATCGTCAACCATGCTCAGATGACGCTGCACATCCGTCAGCTTGATGGCATTAATTCGCACCATATTATTGAGGCGACCTTTAAAGCCTTTGCGCGATCGCTCCGGATGGCGACCGAAACTGACCCTCGACGTGCCCAAGCGATTCCCAGTTCTAAGGGTGTGCTGTGAGAAGGGATGGGGATGAAGGATAAAGGATAAAGGCTCAAAAAAGAGGCTTTTATCGTAAGTTTTTGTCCTTCGAGGCCTAAGCGTTTTTCCAACCTAGACAGATTGTAAAGAACCCCTTAACATTCAAAAATAGTAAAGGCTTACTCGATCGTGCGCTATGGCTCTTAATGTTGGTGATCCTGCTCCCTTATTTAGTTTGTCGGATGGCAAGGGGAATCTCGTCAATTTGGCTGATTTGAAAGGCAAACGTGTGGTGTTGTACTTTTACCCACGTGATAACACTCCCGGATGCACAAAAGAAGCCTGTAGCTTCCGCGACGCTTACGACCAATTCCAGGCGAAAGATGTGGTGATTTTAGGCATCAGCACAGATGATGCCAAGTCTCACGAAAAATTTGCGACTAAATATGGGCTACCGTTTCCACTGCTGATTGACGAAGGTGGGCAAGTTGCGGCTACCTATGACAGCTACGGGCTCAAGAAATTTATGGGTAAAGAGTACATGGGCATTAGTCGCAATACGTTTGTGATTGCGGCGGATGGTACGATCGAGGCCATTTACAAAAAAGTGAAGCCTGAGTCCCATGCGGAGGAGATCTTAGCGACGCTTACCTGAGAGTGGCTTTGCAAGGGTGTACCTGTATACTTTGACTCAACGAGTTCTTGATCTAAGGGGGATTGTTTTTACAGTCTCCCCTTTAACGGCGCTTTAATGGTTTAGCCTTGCCAAGAACGTTGTAAAGCAGCTTCTGCTGAAGCCGTAATCATACTGATTGCTACACTGTGTTCTGGGGCATCAGTTTGTTTTTCCCCTATCCAGTGATTCGCCTATGCGTCGGTTATGGCATTTTGGACAAGCAGTGTTAGGGATTCTGTTCCGGCATCCGGTTACAGGAACAAGCATCATTCCGCTTCTGCCAGACGGGCGTATTGTACTGGTGCAACGGCGTGATAACGGCAAATGGGGCTTACCAGGCGGCATGGTTGATTGGGGGGAAGACGTTGTTACAACTGTTCAGCGTGAGTTGACTGAGGAAACGGGACTGGAGGTTGCCAGGATTCTTCGCCTTGTGGGCGTTTACTCTTCACCAGAGCGTGACCCCCGTATTCACTCAATTTGTGTCGTTGTCGAAGTGGAGGCGCGAGGCACGATGAAAATTCGTGACCCGATGGAAGTGCTTGATGTGAAGGCATTCTCTCGGGCAGATCTACCGCTGGGCAATCTTTCTCATGATCACGATCGCCAGCTTCAAGATTACCTTACCGGGAAAACCACCCTGGCGTAAGGATCTTGACTTTCCATCCTCAAGACTCAACAAGACTTTGTTTCTCTACCATAAGCCTTGCTCCGACTGCTGATGCTGAAAGCTGATGGTTCACGGCTTCTAAAAGGTATGATTGACGTTTTAGGATTAATTCAAACCTTAAAACGATTCAGCGCAGGATGCCTCTACCTCTCAGAAATGCTCGCATTAGACTTACGCAGGGACAAATTTTCTGGCGTGAAGTGGGTCAGGGTCCCACGATCGTCTTTTTGCACGGCGCGTGGGAAGACAGTAGCCAGTGGGTACCGCTCATTGAACAACTGAGTGCAGAGTATCACTGTCTTGTGCCGGACTTGTTAGGGTTTGGGGAGTCAGAACAACCCAGCACGCATTACTCGATCGGGCTTGAAGTTGCCTGTCTGGCGGAGCATTTGGACGCACTAAAATTGCGGCGGGTTTACCTGGTTGGGCATTCCCTGGGCGGTTGGATTGCGACGAGCTACGCCCTGAAGTATCAAGAGCAGGTTGAAGGCGTTGTGTTGCTGGCTCCTGAAGGCTTGCAGGCAGAAGGGTTGGGCCGACGCTGGTGGAAAGCGAAACTTTTGAGGCTACCGATCATCGGCTGGGTTTTACGATCGCTCCACTCACTCCGAAAGGTTTTGCCGCTCCCTACGGTTGAGAAACTATTACAGCGGCGACAACAACTTCTTGACTACCCCGTTGCTTGTCAACTCCTGTTCCAACGACGACAGGCGGAACTGCGATCGGAGCAACTTCAGGAACAGTTGAAATGGCTCAAGCGGCCAGTGCTGGTGCTGCAAGGCGATCACGATCAAGCCGATGTCCAGCGGTTGAATCGCACCTACGTTCAACTCCTGCCTGACGCCACACTCCAGCAACTACCCTGCGATCGCTCAAATCTTTTAGCCACTCAACCTGACGCTGTAGCGGGGGCAATTCGGGGCTTTGTGGGCAAGAAGGCAGAGGGCAGGAGGTAGAAGGCAGAGGGCGGAAGGGGGTATCAAGAAAAGAAGCAAGCTGGGCTCCTTAATCGCTAAATCGTCTCAAAAGGCTTCTGGTTTCTCACTCTTTTCGCTTCATCGCTTCCGCTCTCACGGATCGCACTCCCCAAAAAATCAAGTTTGGCTCGATCGTCATTCGGCTTGCTAAATCAGGGTCATAGACGGTGAGATGAGAATGGAGGCGATCGCTGTCTCCGCCTCTCAGCAACACGTGGCTACCGGGATATTGCTGCCACCAGGATGTGACAAAATCTCGCAGCCCTGCTAGCAGCGTGTAGAGAATGCCACTGGCGATCGCCTCTGTTGTATTGCGTGCCCAACGAGAGGGGAGATGCGGCTGAGCCATACCCAGATCAGGAAGAGCGGCTGTGGCTTGATGCAGCGATCGAAACTGTAGCCCCAAACCAGGCAAAATTGCGCCACCCACAAGCTGGCGATCGCCATCCGCCCCTGTAAAGGTCAGCGCTGTGCCCGCGTCGATGACTAAAACAGGACTGCCCACCGTTTCAATTGCGCCCCACACTGCCAGCGCGCGATCGAGTCCTAATGTTGCATACAGCCCACTCAACGCCACATGCTCTAGCGTAATGAAATGAGCAGAGGCATACGGCTCAAAGAGTTGGCTCTGCTGGGGCACAACAGAAGCAATGTAAAGAGCAGGAGTTTCGGCAAGTTGAGTTTCAAACAGCCGTTGCGCTTCGGCTGTAGAGAGGTGCGGGGTGTTCCAGGTGCGCTGAAGCTCGTTACCCAAAAACTCTGCCCAGTGCAGATGTGTATTGCCGATCGACAAAGCGAACCAGCGATCAGACTGCAAGTTGGCTCTAGCCTGATCTAACGGTTCCATAAAATTCCCTGCCTTCTGCAAGCGTTTTGATGTAAGCAGTTCGTCAAAATTTTAGCAATCGCTTACCTCACAGAGTTGAGCCGACGGCTCGCAGCCGTTTTTCCTTTAAACTGCGATAGGGCGATCATTAGAAGGGTTCGCGATCGTTGGTACAACATTGTAAAACGGTTGAAGCATGAGAATCGTAGAAGTTGTTGACCACAATCCTTTGTGGCAAGCCGACTTTGAAGCCGAAGCACAATTGATTCAAGCGGCTCTAAGCAACCCAGTTGTGATTCATCACATCGGCAGCACCGCTATTCCAGGGATCTACGCCAAACCCATCATCGATCTGCTCATTGAAGTCAACGAGATTGTCCAGATGGATCAAGATCAGGTGGCTATGGAGTCTCTAGGCTACGTTAGTATGGGCGAGTTTGGTATCCCAGGTCGTCGCTACTTCCGCAAAGAAAATCAACAAGGCGTGAGAACACATCATGTGCATGCGTTTGCGGCGGGTGGATCAGAAGTAGAGCGTCATCTTGCCTTTCGAGATTACATGCGCGCTCACCCGGAAGATGCACAGGCATACAGTCAGCTAAAGCGTGCGTTAGCGAAGCAATATCCAACCAGTATTGATCGGTACATGGATGGCAAAGATGGGTTTATTAAGGCGATGGATCAAAAAGCTGCCCAATGGCGCATTCAGTGTATTGAAACCCTTTAGTCAACGATGCTAAACGCAGGCTTATGCTGACTCTAGAGCTTTTCAATCATTTGCTGCCGCTCAAATTTCGGGTTTAGTGGGGATGGAAAGTTTGTGTTGTGTGAGGGATGAATGATGAGCCAGGAGCAATTACCTGAAGCGCTAGCCCGCGTCTTTGAGCAATTTACGGAACCACACGCGCTGTTTACTGCCTTGATGCCCGCTCTAGGGGAGACCTTACCCTGCGATCGCTGCTTTCTCTATGTGCGTGAACCAGCCCAGCACCGGGGAGTGATCACCCACTGCTGGTCGAGGAATGAACAAGCGACCGTATGGATTGGAGCTGATTGGCTTGAAGACCCAACTGCACCGCAAGATCCATTGATGACGATCGCCCTGTGCACCCCCGTAGCCGTCTTTGTGGATGATATTGAAACGGCCGGCAGTGGTGTGGTCGATCGTACCTATGAGCGGGAGAAATTTCGCCATCGGGCGTTAGTCCATGCGCCGATTTATGATCACGAGGCGCTGATTGGGATTCTGGAATGTTCCATGATTGACCAACCGCGAGTGTGGACGGAGGACGATCGTCAATTGATTGCCTGCCTACAAAAAACGCTGACGCTGCCGACAAAGGCTTACATTGAGCAGTATCAGCCCTTTTAGAAGCAGCACTAGAACAAAACCAGCACTGAAACAACGGTAAATCGAACGATAAGCGCAATTCTTTTCGTAGGCACATAGCAATGCCATGTCCTAATGTTCGAGTGCCTTGAACGGGATGGCACCTCAGCGATCGCTGAAGAACCGTAGCCCTCGATACTACTCAGTCTTCTGAGTCCCGTTAAAACTGCGAAAGAAACCCCTTCTTGAGACAACGCGTTCAATGCGCTTGCCAAGAATGACCGTTAGTGTGCATGGCAATTCAAAGGAGCCCAATTATGTCAGATGTCGAGATTCCTGCAATTACTGAGAAGCTTTTAGCGGCTAAGCAGGCAAAAGGGCTCACTTTTACAGATTTAGAGCAAGCGATCGGTCGTGATGAGGTGTGGATTGCAGCCGTTATCTATCGGCAAGCCAGCGCTTCGGAGGACGAAGCCAGTAAGTTATTAACAGCCTTGGGCTTGAGCGCTGATCTCATTCCTGCGTTAACTGCTTCTTCAGTCAAAGGTTTGGGGCCGGTTGTGCCAACCGATCCGCTCATCTACCGTTTCTACGAAATCATGCAGGTCTACGGCATGCCGATAAAAGAAATCATTCATGAAAAGTTCGGCGACGGTATCATGAGCGCGATCGATTTCACCCTGGACATTGAAAAAGAAGTTGATCCTAAAGGCGATCGGGTCGTCGTGACCATGAATGGTAAGTTCTTACCTTATAAAAAGTGGTAGCAAACTAAAGAGTAGTAGCAAATCGTTGAAAGCACCTCACGTTTCTCAAAAAACATTTGAAGCTCTTTATCCCCATCAAACGCTAGTTCCAAGTCAATGGCTAACGTTCCGATCAAGCGACTGCTAGGGCGCGTCATCAATTCAGCTCAAAAACCTTTGGTATCAGCAGTGTCGCGCCCGTTCCAACACATGAGGCTAGGGGCTGAAACCCTTGCTAGAAGTAAGGCGTAGTCATAATTGATGACAGCCTCTAGTAAACTCTGCTACATTACCGACCACCTTGCTCTACTCAAATGCCTCGATCGTCACCATCCCAATCTCAATTGTACGAATCTTTAGCTCGTAACCTCGTAACAATTGCATGCCGATCAGCGGAACGGTGATCAGAATGTTTTGATGAATTCAATCAATGCTTTCTTGTCTTCATCCGGTAGATCGGTACCAAACAGATGCCCCCGGTCTTCAACAAAGTCTGGCGATTGACTGATGTTCAGAAGCGGACGGCTGATAAGAGCCGGTAACCCACCGGAGAAATCCAGGTCACGCAGGGAGGGTTTACGTTCTAGAAGTTGGGCGATCGCCGTTCTCACATTGACATTCGCCAGGAGATTGATGGGAGTGCCTTTGGGGATGGGTACAGCCAGCCCAACGGGGAAATTCACCAGTTTATCTGCCGATAGAATGCTGTCTTGCGAGGTGCGCTTAATGACATGATCTCGCTTATCAGGCCAGAGCAGTTTTTCCATCGCATCGTTGTAGGCATCCAAACGCCCTTTGACCGATGGATCAGCGTTATAAAGACCCAGAGCATTATTGTGTAACAGTGGTGCCGTTGCCCAGACGCTAATGAGAGAGGGCGTGCGGTAATATCCCACTCCACCATCAGGAATCGTGAACTCGATCGGAGCTTTTGCATCAAACGGGTTTTCGAGCGTTACCGTTCCGGGAGAGGGTTGCTCCTTGTACGTTTTGGACGAGTACTGCTCCCAAATATGTCCCTGAGTGGCGTTTGTGGCCAATGCGCGCGCCATATTTGTGCCAATCTCTGTGACAGGATAGCGCTTGTCATCCGACAGGAAGTTATGGTCAAGAAAATCAGAACTCAGTACCGAGTTGACATACCACTGCTTCGCTTTTTCGGGATCAGCGGCGATGTCTTCGGGTGGGTGTTTACTGGAATGACACTGGGCGCAGGTATTTGCAAAGGCAATTTTGCCGCGCTTCAACACATCATCGTTTGCGGTCAGAAACGCCTTGCCCCCTTCTGCATTTGCCAATCGCAAAGGTGCCTGTGTCTTTAAAAACGCTTCTGCATCTGCCATCCGAGCTTCCGTCTCGCCATAGCCCTTACAGACTTTTTGAGCCGTTTTTACATCAAACGGTCGTTGGGGCGTGCGACCCAACAAAGCATCATGACGCGTGAGCCAGTATTCTGAACAGGTGCCAATGTTGACATACACCCGCACAGACGCTCCAGCAATCCCGATGGAATCGGCTCCATCCTTCAAAATGTGTTGCACCGCCCGGATGGAACCATCCGGCATAACCTCTTCAACTGTTGGCCGATCGGCCAGGTTAAAGATGGAATTAATGGCATTCGGATTATTGATGGAATCAGTTGCGATCCGTGACGTGTCTGAGGTTCCAGGCTCCTGAGTATCCAGCACATGCCAGACAAAATCACTGGGTTTTAACCCTGAGGAAAATAGCGATCCTTCCCGCAAATATTGATTGCCAATCGTCGGCACAAGATTTTCCCATTGAGGGTGCTCCGGATCAGCGGGTGGCTTGAGTGGGTTAAAGGCGACGTGGCAGGACGCACAACTTAAGCCAAACAGGTAAGGCGGTTCGATCGCGGCAGGCTTCGCTTGATACGCGCTGGCGCTCCACCGTTGGAGATTAAAGTTGGGATTATTAAATTTACGAATACCAATCACGCCGGATGAATGGGGATCCTGACATTCATCCATCCACAAACCATATTGATCGGGTTTCTCTGCCTTCTTGCAGCCTGGATCATTCATGACACCAAGCCGGGCAAACCGCTGATCGTGCTTGCGCGAATCAATCACTTTCAGAAAATCAATCTTGCCTTGTGTCCGAATCGTCAGAGTACGATACAGCTTTTCATCGCCATCGCCCGTCCAAAGATACCAGGTGCAGCGACCCTGAAGCTCGGCATCTGTAAGCTTTCGATCTTGATACGCAGGCAAATAGCCCAACTCACCGCAGGGGTTAGTCGCTGTATCGTATGTAGTGTCGGTATATTGATGATCGGGATATTGCTCGTTTGCCGTCTGAGTGGCTTGAGCTTGAGGAGTGTCATCAAGGGCGGCGGTGGGGAGGGGAGTAACTGTCTCACTGGCAATAGTTGCTGTTTCGATCGTGGTGGGAGTTGCTAACGCTGGTTCCAACTCATTGGCAACGGCAGCGGCTGTAGAACAGATCCCCATCAGCAAGATCGTGTAGATCAGGATCTTCCATCCACGTTTAATGAGCCCAAAACGGGAACTGTTCATGAAGAACCCCTTTGCGACAAAAATATAGCTAACGCGATCAAAGCATCGTCACGGGACGTTTCAAAATTCAAGGACAAAACTTAACACCCGTGTTCTGCCCCAGTAAGCTTGTCCTAAATAGACGCCAGGAGCCACTTCTCGAATCTCATCGCGAATTTTCTGCGCGAGAAACGACGTCTTGGAGTAGTCAAGCACGATCGCTTCGCCATCGCACAACCAGCTCTCACCCTGATAAACCTGAGCTTTGATTGCTTGCAATCGAAACAGGCTAACTTTGTTGAGTAGGAATGATTGGTCGCGGTAAAAGACCTTTCCTTGCCAGACAAACAGCCGAATGATGAACGCCAGCACTTTCGCCACGATCGACCCTGGAAAAAAGAGAGCCGTTCCTTGACCATCGCCCTCTGGAATCGTGCCGACAGAGCTATTTTGGTAAAGCTCATCTAACTCAGCTTGAGATTTGTGCAGCAAGTTGATTTTGTCAAATGTTTGCGCTGTCATAAGCTACCTCGCTAATGGTTTAGGATTCACAACGGAGTTTTAGGTTTCCGGAGTCAATTACCCGTAGCTCCATTAAAGCCAATTCACATTTACGAGGATTTCCAATTCAGGACAATTTGCGAGTCCTTTAGAAAAGGGGCAATGTTGGGGCTATGAGAAAGGCAAACGACTTTATGGTGACAGTCTCATACCAATCAAACAAACCCCACGACAGATTGAGACAGTATCACTTCCATAGCAGTACGCAGGTTAGTTAGAACACATCATTTAAAGCTCTGATAGATGAGGTTTTGCCTTCTGCCTTCTGCCCTCTGCCTCCTGCCTTTTGCCTCCTGCCTTTTGCTATACGAATAAAGCACCAATCGTCTACACCCAACCTCGCTCGTACTGCACCGGATACAGCTTCTCCTGTCTCAATTCTTTAGCCGCCGCTAACGGCCAGTAGGGATTACGAAGCATTTCGCGGGCTAGCAGCACAACATCCGCCTGTTCTGTGCGAATGATGTGATCCGCCTGGGCGGGTGATGTAATCATGCCAACTGCGCCTGTGGCAATACCGACTTCATGGCGAATGCGATCGGCAAAGGGGGTTTGGTAGCCTGCACCTGCTGGGATTTTGACTCTTGGCACCAAGCCACCCGACGAGCAATCAATCAAGTCCACATCAAGAGCCTTGAGCTTGTGGCTCAAAGCAATACTCTGCTCAATTTCCCATCCATTATCTGCCCAGTCCGTTGCCGAAATTCTGACCCACAAAGGGATACTATCCGGTAGCTCACTGCGAACGGCTTGCGCCACCTCACACAGGAAACGGATGCGATTCTCAAAACTACCACCGTACGCATCCTCGCGCCGGTTGCTCAGGGGCGACAGAAATTCGTGCAGTAAGTAACCATGCGCCGCATGAATTTCAATCACCTTAAACCCAGCCTCTAGCGATCGCTTCGCCGCTTGCACAAAGTTCTCGGTCAACTGATGGATGTCGTCGAGACTCAAAGCATCCGGTATCGGGCTGTCCTGGTTAAAGGCGATCGGGCTGGGAGCGATGGGACGCCAACCACCTGCATCCTCTAAAACTGCTTTGCCGCCCTCCCACGGTGGAGCCGTACTCGCTTTTCGTCCCGCATGTGCGAGTTGAATCCCAGCAACAGCGCCAAATTGATTGATTAAGGCCACCGTTTTGGCTAATGACTCAATATGTCCATCCTGCCAGATGCCTAAATCTTGTGGGCTAATGCGTCCGCGCGGTTCTACAGCCGCCGCTTCGGTAAACACCAGTCCCGCTCCACCAACCGCACGGCTGGATAAATGCACCAAGTGCCAGTCGTTGGCGTAACCATCCGTACTGGAATACTGGCACATAGGCGAAACAGCAATGCGATTGCGGAAGGTGACACCACGTTGAGTCAGCGGATCGAAGAGATGAGGCATGGGAGTGGTTGGGGGTTGGGGGTTGGAAGGCAGAGGGCAGGGGGCAGAAGGGTGAGGGATGAGGGATGAGGGATGAGGGATGAAGGATAAAAAGTTGATCACTGACTGCTGACGGCTCAATCAACTCAAACTCTCTAGCTTGTCGGCGCAAAGCGCTACTCAAAACTCAAAACTCTCTAGCAAAGCGGCGCTACTCAAAACTCAAAACTCAAAACTCAAAACTCAAAACTCGAAATTCAAAACTCAAAACTTTCTCCTCACTCCTCACTCTGCTCCTTCCCTATTCCTGCTTCTTCAGATGCTGTTAGTGCCAGTCCTGTCCAGTCGATGTCACCTTTGCCTTTGGCGACTGCGGCAAGCAGACGATCGTGCAACAGGCTAGCAAGAGGCATGGGCATTTGGCTGGCTTTCGCGGTTTGTAGTGCGAGCGTCACGTCTTTTAAGCCAAGAGCAAGCTTGAAGCCTGCGGGCTCGTATTGCTGTTGGGCAATCAGGCGACCATAGTTTTGGTAGATGGGGCAGGCAAAAAGGGTCTGCCCAAAGAGGTTAGCGATTTGCGTCCGATCGACGCCATTCTTTTCTGCCAGGGTGAAGGCTTCTGCCATCGCCTCGATTGCCGAAATGATGAGAAAGTTGCCTGCAAGCTTCACCACATTTGCCGCACCCACATCAGTGCCAAAGTCAAAAAGACCCTGCCCCACTTTTTCTAGCAACGGACGGACACGCGCCTTGGCATCATCATTGCCTGCCAGCGTAATCCACAGCTTTCTAGCCACAACGGCATCCGGGCGACCAAAGACAGGAGCCGCCAGGTAATGCGCCCCCTGTTGCTGGTGCTGTGCTGCCAGTTTCTCAGCGGTTGCAGGAGCGACTGTACTCATCGAAAGGTGGATGCTATCGGCTGTGAAACTCTGTGAAAGTCCCTGCTCACCCAGGACAACTGCTTCTAGCGCCTGATCATTCGACAGCAGCGTAATGACGATCCCACCAGGTTCTAAAACATCTGCTGGAGCATCAACCGCGATCGCGCCCTTCTCGACTAAGGGTTGGGCTTTTGCCGCAGTGCGGTTGTAGACCCGTAGCTTGTAGCCTGATTCAAGTAGGTTGGTTGCCAGTGGCAAGCCCATGCTGCCCAGTCCGATAAAACCGATCGTGTCACTCATCCGTTGATCTCCTGTTGGTTGCCATTCATCAAAACCAGTGCATCAAAGCCAATCGGGTTAAAAAGTCATTTTCAAGCATCGCCGTGCTTCACTTTGTTGATGGCGTTACCAGCTGGCGTTGATGGCGTCCTTTCCAAAACACGGCCAGAGCACCTGCCAGAAGCAGTAAGCTCGTGGCACAAACGCCCTGCCATTGCCAGTAGCTCCAACTGTAAGCTCCCAAAAGTGAACCGATCGCCCCACCCACGAAGTAAAACATGATGTAAAGGGCATTCAAGCGACTGTGGATTTCTTCTGGCAAGCTGTAAACCTGTGCTTGATTAGAAATCTGAGCCGTTTGCATACCCAAATCCAGTAAGATGACGCCGACGATCAAGCCCCAAAGCACGTGCCCCCAGATCCAGAACAGTAGAAAGGATAGGGTTATGATCACGACGCCAATGAGCGCAGTGAGCCTTGGACTTTTGCGATCGGCCATTCGACCGACGATCGGCGCAGCCGCCGCCCCCACAATCCCTACAAGCCCAAAGAGCCCTGTAATGGCACTGCCGTAGTGGTAAGGCGGTTGTTCCAGTAGGAAAACAAGCGTACTCCAAAAAGCGCTGAAGGCACCAAACGACAAAGCCCCGATCGCCGATACTTCTCGTAGCACAGGTTGCTCTCGTACGATCCGAAACAAAGACTGCATCAACTTTGCATAGGAGAGGTGCAATGCGGGTTGACTTTGAGGTAGCAGTCGCCAGAGCAAAACCGCCAGTGCCAGAGTCAGCCCACTCGCCATCCAGTACATGGCTCTCCAACCCAACGCCGCACCCACAAAGCCACTGACGACGCGTGCCGCCAAAATGCCAATCAGCAAACCGCCCATAATCGTGCCAATGACCTTGCCGCGCTCTTTGGGGTGAGTTAATTGAGCCGCGAAGGGAATCATGACGTGCGACGCGATCGTACTCATCCCAATCGCAAAGCTTGCTCCAATAAGCCAGGTTAAATTGAGCGACACTGCCGCCAACCCCAACGCTCCGGCTGTGATGCCCAACATGGTGACAATGAGCTTACGTCGCTCCAGCAGGTCGCCCAGCGGTACGAATAGCAAAATACCTAGTGCATACCCCACTTGCGTTGCCATCGGGATGAAGCCTGCTGCCTGATCCGTGACTTGAAAGTTGCGGGCGATTAAAACGAGCAAGGGCTGGTTGTAGTAAAGGTTGGCAACCGTTGTGCCGCACGCGATCGCCAAAAGCCAAACAAGATAAGGGCGCATACCAATCTTTGACCCCGATATAACACCCTGGTTTAACAAATTAACCTTCTTTGACAAATTGACCTGGCTTGACGAATTGAATAGAAACTAACAAAGCGCCATCTTACGGATCAAAGACCCTTTGGCATATCTATCGCGTGAGATAAATCAAAGGCAGAGCTTTGGCTGAGCCAACAGATACTTCCTACCGAATGATAAGGACTTAAGCTGCAACCGTTCAATCTGTCCAAACCCCGCTTAACGCCAGAATCTGTTCGCGCGATCGTACCTAGCTCTTAGGATTGTGGATTAAATGAAATCGACAAATTGTTGACGGATAGGGGCAAACGGCCGTTTGCCCCTACAAGAAAGATTGATGTTATTAAGTTCTTGCTCCTTAAAGGAGTTTTATCTCGTAACGAAGCGAAATCCACACAGGTACCAACAACCGTTATGCCGTATACATTCCATCGATTAAAGTCTTTTTGGATACAGTGTCGAGACGTATCAATACATAAAGTTTAGGGAGACAAGCAGGCGCAAACGAAGAAACCGTGTAAATATAAAGAAAAGCTTAAGAGGTTCGCGGTGTATGGTCACTCCTAACATGATGAGACAGCTTTGGGCTTTAGTAGAGTCAACTCAGGTCAGCACGCTGCTGCAATTTGAAGACTCCGACCTCGTACAGTTTCTCCTCAAGCGGTTCAAAGCTCAGCAGTTAATCGATGCTCATGACACCACGAGCCTTGATACCTACATTCAATCCAAACTGCCACTCATTCGTGATCTCGCTGAAGACAGAAACTCTGTCAACCAAGGTAGCCACTAATTCTAAAGATTACTGTAGCCCTCCTAATACGCTTCACTCATTGCAGCTTAAGGGCAAAACGTTATGAATAACTGGTTAGGCATTGCCTTGGTGGCTTATTCGATCGGAGCCGCGGTTGAAGGAGTGCATGCAGCCAGTCAACTATCGCACTCGTCGCTAGACCTGAACGATCGCGCTGAACCGAATGCCTCAGACACGGCCGATCCCTCCTCAGCAAAGTGGCAAAGATGGACTGCGATCGCTGCCGTTAGCCTTTGTGGAGCCTGCCTCTGGCCCTGTCGTTTAATCCATCGCTCGATCAAAGCAATCCAACCTTGCGATGACTGAGTAAAGGATTTTTCCAGGCTTCCAGCCATTGCCTCGGCTATTTTTCTAACAGACTGTAGGCTCAAGCGTTTTACACACCGTTTTGATGACATTACGCAGCCAGCGAGCGGCTTCATCCTGATCACTCAACGTACTCCACAGCATGGAAACCGTCCACGGTTCCGTTTTAACTGGTAGTTCAAACAGCGTCAACTGGCAAATACTTGCCAACCGTAGGGCCACACGATGAGGTACGGCTGCGACAAGATCCGTAGACGCGATCGCAAACGGCAACACCAGCATGTGGGGAGTCGTTAAGGCAATGCGACGCTCTAAATGCTGCTCACGTAAGGCTTGATCGATCGCACCCACACTATCCCGACGTAGCGTTGACAGCGCATGGGAAAGGGTTGTAAACGTTTTCAGATCCATTGTGCCTTGCTGCAAGGCTGGATGTCCTTGGCGGGCAATCCCCACAAAGCGTTCTTCAAACAGGGACTCACAATGGGTTTGACGCGGTGGCTGAGGAAACACACCCAGAGCAACCTCGATCGCCCCCTGTTCCAGTAACGTTCCAGCACTGTCTTTCTCAAACCCCAGCAGGCGAAAATTGAGCAAGGGTGCTGTTTGCTGGCTCAGCGTTAGCAGGGGTGGCACCAGTACAAAACTCGTGTAATCTGAGCTGCCCAGCGCAAAGGTGCGATCGCTTGTTTCTGGGTGAAACGCTTGGCTGGAGGCAATGGTCTGACGAAGCTGTTGCAAGGCAGCCAAAACGCCCGGTGCGATCGCCTGTGCCTTGAGCGTTGGTTGCATCTGCCGTCCCAACCGCACAAACAATTCATCTTCAAACAAACTTCGTAAGCGATTGAGCGCTGCACTCATCGCGGGCTGTCCAATCTGGAGCTGTTCGGCAGCGCGTGTCACACTTTGATGTTCGAGAAGGGCTTCAAAGGCGACCAGCAGATTCAGGTCGATCGCCGCCAGATTTATCGATTTCATTAATACCGTCTATCGCTAAAATCGTCTTGTCCAATAGTTTAGCCGTTGGTACAGTGCTGTTAACGTACCTTAACCTGATGGATTCTGATGAACACACCGCAACGGATTGCCTTAGTTACGGGTAGCCATAAAGGATTGGGCTATGCGATCGCGCGCAAACTGGCTCAACAATCTGGCATTAAAGTCGTTGTGACAAGCCGTAAAGAAGAAGATGGCCTTGTGGCACAGCAACGGCTAGCCACTGAAGGGATTCAGGTAGACTACCACCCGTTAGATGTGACCGATGACGCTAGCGTCCAGCAGTTGGCAAGTTGGGTACAGCAAACCTACGGCAAGGTCGATATTCTCGTTAACAATGCGGGTGTTAACCCAACCATGCAGGCCGAAGAGTCAAGCCTGCTCACGGTACACCTCGAAACTATGCTTTCAACCTTTGCAACCAACGTGTTAGCCGTAGCGCGGATCACTCAGGCGCTTTTGCCCTTCATGCAAGCTCAAAACTACGGTCGCATTGTCAATGTCTCGACTGAGATGGCTTCTTTAACGACACTCGGCACAGACTATTATCCCCTGGCACCCTCTTACCGACTGTCCAAAATTGGGTTGAATGGTTTCACGGCAATTTTGGCAAAAGAACTGCAGGGCAGCAACATCTTAGTGAATGCCTACTCACCTGGCTGGATGAAAACTGATATGGGTGGTTCAGAAGCCCCATTCACTGCCGATGAGGGCGCTGAAACAGCCGTATACCTGGCAACCCTACCAGAGTCGGGAGCCCAAGGTAAATTCTTTGCTGAGATGCGAAAATTTGGCGGGCCGATCGTACTGGGTTGGTAAAACCCGTGACGCTACTAATTCCGATCGGGTGCTAAGGTCTGTCATCAGCTAATGATACACACCACTTGCAGCCAGGGTTCCAGCCCCTAGCTTGTTTGATGGGGCGGGCGCGACACTGCTGATACCACAGCTTTCGAACTGAATTGATGACGCGCCCTAGTATTGCCGAGATATACGAGCCCCTCCACTTCTTTCACTTGTGCATCCTGGCAAATTACGTAAGCGCTTTTTCCCAATCGGTCATGTCGTTGTCAACAGGTTGAGATAGGTCAGTCACAGGTCTGTCAAACGGTGACGATAAAGTGTATCTAGTTACAACGACGGAATCCCTCATGCTTTCTTTACCGTTGGCACTGTTTGTGATTATTGCGCTGGTAGGATCAGGTGCTTTAACGCTGAGCTATCTGTTCCCCCGCAGCAAGTCTTAAAGTCAGAAGCATCGCACCTAGAGTTGGTTTGAATTCGGCTCATAGACAAGCTGAACTCTTGATGAACTTGAGAAAAGCGGGGCTGAGTCTGGAATATGCTCCCACTATTTTTTGCTAGTCCGACCTTCGGAGCAATGTCTTGGTGGTCTCTCAATCGCCGCTTGCTGAGTAGCGCCAAGACTGGAGCCGTACAATCAACATTCGTGATGGCTTCTGTTGGTCGAGCTAAGCCTACCTTGTTCGCACTCGTGTTTCTGGTCAAGGATAGGTCTTACGTCTGGGCGAGCCGTTGCTCCGTCACTAACGTCAGGCTAATCCACCCACCCTGGGCATCATAACGACGAATCATCCGTTGCCGTTGATTACGGTCTACAAGCCACCCGATCTCTAAGAAAAAGGGCTGCCTGTTTTGAATGCGAACAGGGCTAGTTGCAGAGGCTCCGTCTGGCAACAGCAGTACTTGCACAGGCAAAGAACCTTGTTCAAACTGAAGGCGAGACCCGTTCACGATCGCAGTTGATCGCAGAGTTGTACCATCCCCCTCCCCAAACGTTAGCTGCTGCTCTACCTCATTCTCACCCGTGCGGCTGAGCTGTAACCGAGTTGAGTAGGTGGTTGGCGATCGCCAATCGGGGCACAGCGTGATGGCTTCTCCCTGCCACTCGCCTAAAAGATCATCTAAGGTCAGGGGTGGCCGCTCTGGCGCATGGCTTCCTGCCCGTTGTTCACGAATCAGGGTTAGTTGGTGCAAAACGCTGTCACGATTAAATAGTTGCACCAGGCGCAAGCGGCGATCGCCCGCAATCAAACCCAATTCGGCTCCAAAGTCTGAGAAGGGGCCAAACTGGATTGAGCCCTGAGAAAAGGCTCCGTTGTCAAAAAATAAGACGCCTTGACCGAGAGACCTGTAGACCAGAACTTTTTCGTCGATCGGTGGACTGTTGAGAAGAGAATCATCGAAATCAGCGTTACCCGTTGAGGCGTAGCGTCGAATCGTTTGGCGAATGGTCTGATTGTCGTCCAACCCTTCTAAAGACACGATCGTGGGTGTTTCTTCCTGTAGCTCTCCAGCAGGCGAAACGCGAGCAAATGACCCTCGCCACTCGCCCAAATTTTGCAGTAAACAATGCCATTGGGAGTTCATAGAGGGAAGGAAAAGCGGGAGGGGAAAGGAGAGCAGAGGTCAAAGGGGGGAACCGCTGAGACGCAGAGACGCGGAGAAATGAAACTGCTTGCGCCTTTATTTCACGGCAATTCGACGTACGGCAAAAAGACTACCCATGACGCCAACGGAGCCACCGAACCCCAGCAAGATGATGGGCAGAAGAAGCAACCGTAACGGGCTGATTTGTACGCCGTTGGCGAGAAATTGGACAAATTCGGGCTGCTGAGCGAGGAGGCTATTGAGAAAATGCTGCACGCTGCTGATCAAGCCCCACGACAATACAGCGCCAGTCACTCCAAACGTGACACCTTGAAGAATAAAGGGCAGGTAGATCCAGCTCGTCGTTGCGCCTACAAGCTGCATCACCTCAATTTCTCGTTTGCGCGACATCACGATGAGACGAATCGTGGTGGTAATCACGGCGATCGCAGTCAGGGTCAGCAGGGTTGTCACCGTTAAGCTCACCCAACTTAAGCCTCGATTCAATTGCCCGACACGCTGTACAGCTTCGTCAACATACTGCACTTCATCCACACCTTCCATCTTCGATAGCGTCTGGGCGAGCGCGGGTACATCCTGGGACGATCGCGCTTTGACCTTTAGCTGATCGACCAACGGATTGCCATCTAGCTGTTTTGTCGCACCATTAATATCTGACACGCCCAGATCTTTCACCAGTGCAGCCCAGGCTACTTCTTTAGGAACAGCCTGCGCTTCTGCGACTCCTGGCAGGGCAACCACGATCGGCTTGAGGGTTTCGGCCTGCACACCCGTATCCAGGTAGACGGAGACTTCCAACTGGCTCCCAAACTGATTCAGCAACCCCTCCAACTGCCATGAAGCCTGGAGACTCACCCCAAACAAAAACAGCAAGACCGTCACGGTACTGATAGCCGCCCAATTCATCCAGCCGCCCCGTCGCAACCCTAGCAGCGTCTCACGCAGCAGATAATCCAGCTTGGTCAGAAATTGAAACACGTCTTCTCCACCCTACGTTTTCTTCGCCCTACTTTCGCGTCAGGCTCACCAGTCTTTCTCGTAAAACCCCTTCTTGCTGAGCGTCCTCCAGGTTACGGGCCACCTCGATCGCTTGCTGATAGCTCTGCTGTGCTTTGGGATAATCCCCCGTTTTCTCGTAGAGTTGCCCTAACGCCTTCAGTGAAACAAGCTCCTGACGATCGTTCTCAATCATTTGAGCCACTCGCAACCGTTCGTTGAGCAATTCAAGGGATTGTTTGTTATCGCCAGTCGTCGTCAGGGCAGCAACCATCCCATCGATCGCGCGAAACTGGTTGGGGCGATCACGATTGATGTCCGTGAGCCTGACGGCTAACCCGTAGTACTTCATGGAGTCACGGGACTGCCCCGCGGCTTGATACAGATCACCCAGATTGTTCAACGTCGTTGCTTCGCGTTTGGCGCTACTGGCTCGACGGGCAGCGGCAAGGGCAATGGTGTACTCCGAAAGGGCGCGATCGCGATTGCCCAGCGCCACAGCCAAAAGTCCCAAACTGTCGTGCGATAGTGCAGCCCCATCCGCACTGTTGATGCTGGTTGCAATGGCCAGTGCTTCGTTGAATAGAGATGTGGCTGACTGAATACCACCCCGTTGGGCCAGAACCCGACCCAAGCTGTTGAGGGCATAAATTTGCCCTTGAAAATCTTGCTCATCGCGCGCGATCGCCAACTGTCGGCGCAACACATCTTCAGCTTCTACAGAGCGACCCAGGCTGGAGTAGGCCGAACCGAGATAGCCGTAGGCGAGTGATTCGCCAGAGCGATCAACCAAGTTCTGGTAGAGCCGGAGCGCTTGCTGCCAGGACTGCACGGCGTCGAGTAGGGAACCATCAAATTCCTGGTCTTTGCCCAATTGCAGCAGTCGATCGGCTTCGTCTCTGGAGGTTCCACGCGTCCCATTGTTCAGCGGTACATTGAGTTGCTGATTCAACTGTAATGACGAATTTAGATCGGCTGCAATGACAGCAGGAGCCAGAAGTGCGATCGCACCCAGGGCAACTGATTGGCTCAAAATGCTTATGCCACAACGCTTCATCATCCTGCCTCTAGCGAGTGATTGGTGGATGGGCAAGGCCACAGGCATCTACTCAACGCTTGGTTCCATTGAAGTTGCACCAAACCCCAGCCCGCTTCTAGAATTCCCTTCCAGATAAATCGTTCGCACATCTTCCGGTAAGGTTGCCTCCAGCAAGCGATAACCTTCCTGTACCTGCGATCGCACTTCAGCAGGAGACATCACCTCACCCTCCGCCCGCAAATACGCCGAAATCCGTGTTTCGCTCCAGTTAAACGTTTGCGCCATCAGGACAATCAACCGCAGCGTCGGTGGCATTTGATCAAGCGCCCGCTCGATATAGCACCACAACGGTGGCGGTGCTGCCTCAAGATTGTACTGAATCGCCTCGACTGGCGGTAACTCAGCCCGATTAATGCAAATCGCCGTCACGTTAATCAGCCAGCTTTGCAAAGTCATGCCAGCTTCACTTTCGCTGCTGCCACCTCGCAAATCAACGCCACCCAACTCGTGAAAAATGTGTCGCCAGGTATTGCCAAACAAATAGTCTGCCTGCACAGGCGATCGAGCCGAGTGCCGAATCAACGTATAGACCATTGGGCTGTAGCGGCAGAAAATAGCCGTAAAGTACTGCCCAGAGTCAGGATACCGTTGAAACAACGTCAGCAAATCTTGATCGCTATAGTGCGTCAGCCCCTTAACGATCGGATGATTGCATTCAGGAAAGGACGGAATTGCAGGAAAGGTAGGAATGGACACAGCCCAAAGTACCAGCTAGGTGTGAAACGATCGACCTCCCATATATAAGCCGTTTTTGGCAAATTGACACAATTTTTTTACAAAATGGTGAGGAGGGAAGCAGGGGGGCAGGGGAAGGAAGGGAAGCAGGGGAGGCAGGGGAAGTTTTGAGGTTTGAGTAGCGTGTTGCGACCCTGCGCTAGAGAGTTTTGGATTTTGAGTTGCGTTAGGGAGCTTTGATTTCACCCTCTGCCTCCCGCTTCCCCCGCGCCCTCTGCTTCCTCTGCCCGACTCCCTACTTCCCACTACAGACGTTCTTGATACAATGGTTAAAGCTGCTTAACCTTATTGTCTGCAAACGTCTGTTTAGCAAGCTGTGCCATTGATCGTTTGCCCTGTTCTAATCATCATTATGTTTATCAGTAGCACTTTGGCTCTTGTTCAATCGTTACCGTTAGCATCCATTCCCGGGCTGGATACGTTGTTTTCGACTCAGGGCATTATGGTGATGCTGCTGGGTGCGTATGCAGTGGCGATGTGGATGTTTTTGACGAGTGCGCCGAAAGTTCACACCATTATGGTGTCGGATGTACAACTGGCGCGTAACCTCTACGAAGGGATGCTAGAGCTACCAGCGGCTGATATTCCGCTTCACTATTACTACAACTACGAGCAATCCTTGGGAACGGCGGCGATCGATCCTCTCTACGTAACTCCAGGTCTTGGGCGATCGACCATCAACAGTGCCAGCACACCTGATGGGCTGTGGTATCAACTGAAGAAAAATACACAACTTCACGTGATTTCTGGAGCCAGCATCGGCGAGAAGAATCGACAGCGCCACGTGTGCTTCGATCGCGACTGCCTTGAGCAAGTGCTGCTACGGGTTCAAACGCGAAACCTGAAGTACAAAATCCGACAGGAGAAGCCGCTCAACTTTCTGGTGAAGGACTATGAGGGCAATGTCATTGAAATGGCGGAAGTGTCTAATTAGGAGTCAGGTACACAGTTTAAAGCTTTATATTTGTCAGAAGTTTAATTAGCATTTGACCTATGTGTTAGCGTCTGAGCAGAAAAGGGATGGAGAGTGGGTATGCAAATTCCGCAATACTTTGATCCAACGTCTAACCAAACTTTATACGAAGCACTTCTAGAACTTCGAGTTTTAGAAGGGGCTGACGACGCTGCTGTAAACCTTGCTCCTGAACTTCTAGACGATGTTGAAATCCATGATGTTATTCATGTGCTATTTGCGTGTAGTACAGATCTAGCGGGTGAAGTCATTGCACACATTTGGGCTGTCTTTGGCACCACATACGATGTACGAGAAATGGCACGGGTTAATATGCATCAAGATCATCAAGATGTTCTGGCAAGCATAGGTCATGCCCGACTTTTAAGCATGTGGGTATCTAGGATTCCTGAAATTGTGAAAACGCTTTACCGTGCGAATCGAATGGTAAAGCGCTTTCCAGCCCAAGAATACACCCAGTACCTTGATAAGCCGCTTGTAGAAATTCGTGAAGAATTTGGCATCAGGCTGACAGCGCCCTCAAAAGCTCAAGAGAAAAAAAGTTCAGGCGCAGCGCTACGAACACTCCATCGAGACAAACAACTTCAACAGGCGTTGTAACGTTTTCACCAACTGACACAATTTACGAATACTTCGCTCCTGTAGCTGGGAGTGCTTAGCTACACCATACGAGGGGAAATCACTATGAAGGCTATCTGGCCAGGTTTTCACTTACCTCTTTTGCATTCTTGACGGCACAACTGTTAGAAAGCGGGCGAAACTCCACTGCGAAGTGGAAGCAAGTCAAAATCTCTCTCATTTATCACTTATGCAGTATCGTCGCTTTGGGCGCACCGGCTTATTAATGCCTGTTTTTTCGTGCGGTGGGATGAGATACCAGCACAAGTGGCAGGATGTTTCGCTGGGGCAGATTCCCGCCGATAATCAGGCGAATCTGGAAGCGACGATTCGACGATCGCTAGAGGTTGGCATCAACCACATTGAAACGGCACGAGGCTACGGCACGTCGGAGATGCAGCTAGGGCAAGTTTTGCCAACGCTTCCCCGCGAAAAGTTGATTGTGCAAACAAAAATTGCCCCCGTGGCGGATGCCAAGGCGTTTCGGCGTACGTTTGACCAATCGCTAACGTACTTAAAGCTGGACTACGTTGACTTGCTGGGCTTACACGGTATTAATACGCCTGAATTGCTGGACTTTTGCATCCGACCTGGTGGTTGCCTGGATGTCGTTCGTACGCTGCAAGAGCAAGGTAAGGTGCGCTTTGTGGGTTTCTCGACGCATGGCCCGACCGACGTTATTGAACAGGCGATCGCCACGGATCAGTTTGACTACGTGAACCTGCACTGGTACTACATCAATCAAATAAATTGGCCTGCCATTGAAGCCGCTACCCGCCACGATATGGGCGTTTTCATCATCAGCCCCTCTGATAAAGGTGGCATGCTCTTTAAACCACCCCAGCGGTTAGTCGATTTGTGTGCGCCGCTGAGTCCGATCGTCTTTAACGATCTGTTTTGCCTCAGTCATCCGCAAGTGCATACCCTCAGCGTCGGCGCTGCCAAGCCGCAAGACTTTGATGAACACCTGAAAACGCTGGCGTTGCTTGATCAGGCACCTGACGTTCTACCGCCGATTCTGGAGCGACTGAAGCAAGCCGCGATCGATCGCCTTGGCGAAAGCTGGATGGAAACCTGGCATCTTGGCTTACCGACGCCAGCCGAAACGCCCGGTGGCTTAAATATTCCCGTGATGCTGTGGCTGCGAAACTTGGCGCTTGCCTACGACATGGTAGAGTTCGGCAAAATGCGCTACAACCTGCTGGGTAATGGTGGGCATTGGTTTCCAGGCGCAAGTGGCGATCGGGTTGCAGAACTCGATTTGCGGCAGTGTCTTGCTAACAGCCCCCATGCTGATAGAATTCCAGCACTTTTAGCAGAGACCCACGAGTTGCTGGGTGGACAGAAAGTGCAGCGGCTATCAAAACAGTAGGGACGCTACATGTAACGCCCCTACTAAGTGATATGTGATTTGGAGGTAGAGGGACTACATCATGCCCATGCCACCCATGCCGCCCATGCCACCCATGCCGCCCATACCGCCCATGCCGCCCATATCGGGAGCACCGCCCCCAGCGCCTTTGGGTTCAGGCTTCTCGACGACGAGAGCCTCGGTGGTCAGCACCATGCCCGCGATCGACGCCGCATCTTGAATCGCCGAGCGAACAACCTTTGCAGGATCAACAATCCCGGCTGCGATCAGATCTTCGTAGACATCGGTGAGTGCGTTGTAGCCAACATTGAAGTCAGCGGTGCGAACCTTCTCAACGACAACGGTGCCTTCAACGCCAGCATTATCGGCAATCTGGCGCAAAGGAGCTTCCAGTGCCTTAATGACGATGTTTGCCCCGACTTGCTCTTCTGCACTTAGAGACTTGCTAAACTCAAGCAACTTGGGGATGAGGTGAATAAGCGTTGTGCCGCCACCGGGAACGATGCCTTCCTCAACCGCTGCCTTGGTCGCATTGAGAGCATCTTCAATGCGGAGCTTACGGCTCTTGAGTTCTGTTTCGGTTGCCGCACCGACTTTAATGACCGCCACACCGCCTGCTAATTTAGCAATGCGCTCTTGCAGTTTCTCTTTGTCGTACTCAGAATCGCTGCGCTCAAGTTCCTTGCGGAGTTGCGACACACGCTGCTCGATGTCTTTGGTGTTCTCAACGCCAGAGACGATCGTGGTGGAATCCTTCGTGATCGTAATCTTTTGCGCTTTGCCCAACATATCGAGGGTTACGGTGTCGAGACTCAGGCCGATTTCTTCGGACACAACCGATCCACCCGTCAGCACGGCAATATCTTGCAGCATGGCTTTACGGCGCTCGCCAAAACCAGGCGCTTTAATAGCGGTGGCGTTGAGTACACCGCGCAAACGGTTGACCACCAAGGTTGCCAGCGCTTCACCTTCCACATCTTCCGCAATCACCAACAAGGGCTGACCTGATCGCGCAATTTTCTCCAGAATCGGAATTAAATCCTGAATGGAGCTAATCTTTTTGTCAGCCAGCAGAATGAGTGCGTTATCCAGTTCAGCAATCATCCGCTCAGCATCGGTGACGAAGTAAGGCGAGATGTAGCCGCGATCGATCTGCATCCCTTCAACCAGATCCAACTCGGTGTTAAGGGATTTGGATTCTTCAACGGTGATCACGCCATCTTTGCCGACTTTGTCCATCGCTTCGGCGATCATGGCACCCACTTCTTCATCATTGCCAGATGAAACGGTGGCAACCTGAGCAATTGCCTTGCCTTCCACAGGCTTAGCGACTGCCTTAATTTCGTCTACAAGCTTAATGACAGCTTTTTCAATGCCACGACGCAACGCCACTGGATTTGTCCCAGCCGCCACGTTCTTCATGCCTTCCCGGATAAGTGCCTGTGCCAGCACAGTTGCTGTCGTAGTGCCATCTCCAGCCAAATCTTTGGTTTTAGAGGCCACTTCTCGAATCAGAGCCGCACCTGTATTTTCGAGCGGATCTTCTAGTTCAATTTCTCTGGCGATCGTCACGCCGTCGTTCACAATCTGGGGTGCGCCATATTTCTTCTCCAAAAGGACGTTACGCCCTTTGGGACCCAGGGTCACGCGAACGGCATCTGCCAGCGCATTCACGCCTCGCTCCAATGCCTGCCGCGATTCGTCATTAAAGACAACAATTTTTGCCATAACTACTCGCTCAGTTCTCCACATTGACTTTAGCACTCTCTGCGATCGAGTGCTAATGATTCAGCAGGCAATTCCATGATGAGCAAAGTTTGGCGTCAGGCGCTTGTGGAGTCAGGGTGTGGAGTCTACAGGAGCGCGATCGACCGCATGGGCTTGCTTTTGCTGGGTTAGCTTGCTGGTGTACTGCTCGCCCCATGTTCGCATTAGCAGTAAGATTGGCTCCAAACTGCGCCCAAACTCTGTAAGCGAGTACTCCACCTTGGGTGGCACCTCCGCGTACACCGTCCGCAACACCACCCCATCCTGCTCCAACTCCCGCAATTGCAAGGTCAACATCCGTTGAGTGCAACCGTCAATCAGCCGATGGAGTTCATTAAAGCGTTTCGTTCCCTCCAACAGGTGAAACAGAATCACCCCTTTCCAACGTCCGCCAATGACATCCAGTGTCGCTTCTACCGCGCAACCGTAGCGGCAGTCGTACTGTCGTTTTCGCATAGCAGCTTCTAGATAGGATACTTTTTGATAGTACTCCACAAAATTGTGCGTACTTGTCAAAAGATAGGTAGGTGATCAGAATGAGGAAGTTGGGAGAAGGCAGGAGGCAAAAGGATGAGGGATGAGGGATGAGGGATGAGGGATAAGGGATGAGGGATAAGGGATGAGGGATGAGGGATGAAGGCTCAAATAACTCAAAACTCAAAACTCAAAACGTCCCCTGCTTCCCCTGCTCCCTTGCTTCCTCTGCTTCCCCCCCCCTGCTTCCCCTGCTTCCCTTAAATCACGAGGAAATCTTTATGCAAGCGTATGAATTACGGAGCGATCGACCGGGATTAGAGGCTGTGACGCTGGTTGAGCGCCCTGAGCCGCAGCCCCAGGCAGGGCAGGTACTGGTAAAAATGCGTGCCGCTTCGTTGAATTATCGGGATTTGCTGGTGGCGAAAGGTGCTTACGGTTCCCAGGGAGTGCAGCCGATCGTGCCGTTGTCGGATGGTGCGGGTGAGGTGGTTGCGGTTGGTGCGGGGGTGAGCCGTGTACAGGTGGGCGATCGTGTGGCAGGCATCTTTATGCAGCGCTTTTTAGCAGGCGAACTCACCGCAGAGAAGGCAAAATCGGCGCTAGGGGGCGCGATCGACGGTGTGCTGGCAGAGTATGTGGTGTTTGATGAGGAAGGACTTGTCAAAATTCCCGCTCATCTTTCCTATGAAGAGGCAGCAACGTTACCGTGTGCAGCCGTTACAGCCTGGAATGCGTTGGTGGCAGAAGGGCAGTTGAAAGCGGGTGAAACCGTTTTGCTACAGGGTACAGGCGGCGTGTCACTCTTCGCGCTGCAATTTGCCCAGATGATGGGTGCAAGCGTCATCATCACCAGCAGCAGTGATGCCAAACTAGAGCGAGCAAAACAGCTTGGAGCGGCTATCGGCATCAACTACAAAACCACCCCCAACTGGGAAGAAGCCGTCTGGAAGCAGACCAACGGTAAAGGCGTTGATCATGTGGTTGAAGTGGGTGGATCTAACACCCTCTCCCAGTCATTAAGAGCCGTCCGCTATGGTGGCAAGATTGCTCTGATTGGGGTTCTCTCCGGTACGGCTGGAGATGTAAAAACCAGCGTGATTCTGCACAAACACGTGCGCGTGCAAGGCATTTACGTTGGTTCTCGTGATCATTTTGAAGCCATGAACCGGGCGATCGCTCTGCACAAAATGCAGCCCATCATCGATCGAGTCTTTCCCTTTAACGCAGCGATAGACGCCATGCAGTATCTCGAAAGCGGAGCTCACTTCGGCAAAGTTGTCATCACTATTTGAGCCATTGCCTAGCCATCAGCGGTTAGCGTGAGAGTTTTGAGTTTTGAGTTGCTAGAGAGTTTTGAGTTTTGAGTTTTGAGTTTTGAGTTGCGCCAACAAGCGAGAGAATTTTGAGCCTTCATCCTTTAGCCTTCATCCCTCATCCCTCATCCCTCATCCTTCATCCTTCATCCCTCATCCTTCATCCCTCTGCCCTCTGCCTTCTGCCTTCATCCCTCTGCCCTCTGCCTCCCCCTTACGCCATCACCATTCCACCATCGACATTCATCACCTGTCCTGTGATGTAAGCTGCTGCTGGATCAGCTGCCAAAAAGCGGATCAGTCCTGCCACTTCTTCGGGCTTGCCGTAGCGTCCCAGCGGAATAAATTGCAGAATGCCTTCTGCTTTGAGATCAGCCGTCATATCTGTTGCAATGAAGCCCGGAGCAACGGCGTTAACAGTAATGCCACGAGTTGCCAGTTCTTTCGCGACCGTTTTGGTAAAGCCGATTACTCCTGCTTTAGCCGCACTGTAGTTAGCCTGACCGGGATTGCCCATCTGCCCTGCAACCGAGGTGATGTTGATGATACGGCCCGATCGCTGCTTCAACATAATTTTGCTGACGGCGCGAGTACACAAAAAGACGCCAGTTAAGTTGAGATCGATCACGGCCTGCCAATCCTCAGGCTTCATCCGCAAGAGCAGCGTATCGCGAGTGATGCCAGCATTATTGACGAGAATATCCACCCGACCCCATTTCTCCATGACAGCGTTAACCAACTCATCCACCTGCCCAGCTTGAGAAACATCAGCGGGAAGCGCGATCGCGTTACTGCCCATTGCCTCAATTTCTGCCACAACTCGATCAGCAGATTCACGCGAGCTTGCATAGTTCACAACCACGCTTGCCCCTTCTGCTGCTAACGCCAGCGCTGTAGCACGACCAATACCACGTGAAGCGCCCGTGACGATCGCCACTTTTTCGTGTAGCTGTTGCAGGTCGGTTGGCAGTGCTTCCATAGTTCTCTCTCCAAATATCGCTTAATGATCATAGGGGAAAGGGGGAGGGGGATGAAGGAGGAAGGATAAGGGATGAAGGATGAAGGATAAAGGCTAAAGGCTAACCCCTAACTCCCAACCCCTAACCCCCTGACCAATTCAAGGCAGCCTCACAAGTAGAAAAACTGAATTTGTAAGGATTAAGAAAGTGTTGGATTTTGGTGGTAGGAGGGTTATGAGGCGCGATCGTAGTTAGCAACACTAGAATCGTGGTATGGCGATTGGAGAATTTGTATGGCGGTAAAAAAGCAGTTTGATAGCTTTCAAGAGTTGCTCTCGGATTCAGACTTGCCTGTTTTGGTTGATTTTTATGCGACGTGGTGCGGTCCCTGCCAAATGATGGCGGGCATTTTGGAGCAGGTAAATGCCCAAATGAAGCATCAGGTAAAGGTGATTAAGATCGATACCGATAAATATCCGCAAATCGCTACAGAAAACCAGATTCAAGCACTGCCAACGCTGGTGTTGTTTAAGCAAGGGCAAGCTGTAGAGCGCATCGAGGGCGTTGTGCCTGCGGAGAAGCTGATTCAACGGTTGCAAGCGTTGGTGTAAGAGGGAAGAGGGTAGAAGGCAGGAGGCAGAGGGCAGAAGGCTAAGAAATAAGAGGCCGGAGGCTTTGGGGGCGCGATCGCTTTACGTCCTCAGCTTGTTTCCTGCGTTAATGCTGCTCAGCTAATTTGAGAATTTTTCTGTTGACACGGGAATTCTTTAAGAAGAACTCACCCGGTCAAACGCATGAAGATTTCACGCTGGGCTTTTATACCACTCACTGTCGCGACGCTCTTTCTCCCTACGGTTCGGGCTGTAAGCGTATCACCTGAACCTGATTACCCCTGTTACATGCGCACGGTTTCTGGACGTGTGCTCAACTTGACAGCCCTTTGTGTTGGTAAGCCAGTTGCTGTTGACGTCGACAAGTCTCCAATAAGCCAAGAAGCGATCCCACAATCCCAGAAGAAAGCTGTTAACAGTGGTCAGGTAGTAGAGACCGCACGTGAAATTAAAGACAATGGCTCTGGTAGCTGGACACTCTCAGGCAAGATACAAAACCAAACGCAGCAAATGGTTCGTGGTTTATCAGTAACGCTTAGAGTCCAAGCGGGAGCACAAACATTAACGCCTTATACACGGGTAGATCAATCCTCGCTGGCACCAGGAAGTTATGCTGATTTTGAAGCAACTGTGACTGCGGAAGATCATCGTCCTGATTTTCGCGTTGCTTCTGTGCGGTGGACAAACGAAGATGGCACGGCTGGCAACTATCCCTAAAGTGCTAACTGATCTCCCCTCTTGGCCCTGATCGCCCCATCAGGGTATTTTCATACGCGATCGCACCCTCCCACTCCCCACTCCCACTCCCCACTCCCACCTTCTGCCCTCTGCCTCCTGCCTCCTGCCTTTCCCCCCCAACTCATATGCCTTCCTTATAGCTACACGCCTTTGAAATCAGCAAAAAAGTCTCAAAAGCCATATATCTTAAAGGTTTCGTGGATCAAGAGCCGGGGTTAACGCTTTAGAATAGGGCATTGAAAGTCAGAGTAGACGGGTGTTTCAGCCATTTTATTGAAAATTTTACCCGATTTTCAGTGGTCGGCTTTCGCTCGAAACTCCGATGAATAGTGTGTTTTGCCCTAACAACCTAAGGAGAACCTATGAACAAGGGAGAGCTAGTGGATGCGGTGGCAGACAAAGCCAGCGTGACGAAAAAACAGGCAGACGCTGTATTGACAGCAGCCCTGGAAGCGATCGTCGAAGCTGTCAGCGATGGAGATAAAGTCACGCTCGTTGGGTTTGGCTCCTTTGAATCACGGGAACGCAAAGCCCGCGAAGGACGTAACCCCAAAACCGGCGACAAAATGGAGATTCCTGCAACCAAAGTGCCAGCGTTTTCGGCTGGGAAATTGTTCAGGGAGAAGGTGGCTCCCGAGAAGCAGTAAAGCGGTTGCTGAAGTGAGGGAGGCTATAAACCAAAATTTTCAGCTTTTAATCCCCTCTTACCCTCCAAAATCAGCAACACTGAAAGAGCCCCGTTTTAATGCCACAACTTGATTCAGCAATCGGTTAAACGTCCGTTACATGGGGGGAATTTAGTTTGGGCAGCAGCGCTTGCAAACTGTTCCCCCTCTGCCATTCTGGATTTTTCTGCCAGTATTAATCCGCTCGGCCCACCTGCTTCCGCGATCGCCGCGATTCAATCCCACTTGGGCGATCTAAAAGCATATCCCGATCCCCAGTACCACGATCTGCGATCGGCGTTGAGCGAGTTCCACCAAATCCCTTCAGAGTACATTCTGCCTGGAAACGGTGCTGCCGAGCTTCTGACCTGGGCATGTCGAGATCTCGCTGCCCTTGATGTGACCTGTCTCTTGACGCCAGCCTTTAGCGATTATCGACGGGCGCTAAAAACCTTTGACGCGACGGTACTGGAATATTCTCTAGAGCCTTTAGCTAGTGGGCAGTGGGAGTTGAGTCAATCCCTGGCCCACATCCACGAAGGCTCTTCTCAAGTTAAAGTTGCTGGCTTGCTGCTCAATAATCCCCACAATCCTACCGGACGGTTATTTGATCAAGCAGTCGCTTCGGCTTTTATGGACGAGGAACGGCTGGTTGTCGTGGATGAAGCGTTCATGGATTTCTTGCCACCAGACCAACAGCAGAGCGTGATTGATCGCGTGTTGGAGCATCCTAATTTGGTGGTACTGCGATCGCTCACCAAGTTTTACAGTTTGCCGGGATTACGACTGGGCTACGCGATCGCCCATCCTGATCGACTCAAACGCTGGCAGGCATGGCGTGATCCCTGGTCGGTCAATGCGCTGGCTGCTGCTGCTGGTGCCGTCATGGTAAAAGACACAGCGTTTCAAGAGCAGACGTGGCAATGGCTGGCTGCGGCAAAGACTCAGTTGTTTCAAGGATTGTCAAACTTACCAGACTTAATGCCCTTTCTTGGTGCAGCGAATTTTCTGTTAGTCCATTCAGCGCGATCGGTTGTGCAGCTTCAAACAGAACTGCTGAAACAGCACCGAATCTTGATCCGTGATTGTTTGAGCTTTCCAGAATTGGGCGATCGCTACTTCCGTGTAGCCATTCGTACCGAAGCCGAAAACCAACGCTTACTGGACGGATTGAGACAAATCCTTTCAAATGGAAAACAGCGTTAGTTTTGATCAGTGGCGGCCATTTTCTAACTCAAAACTCAAAACTCTCTCATGTAAAGCCTTTGGCATTAAAGAAACGCAAAGCGCGTCCAATGGACTCAGTGGCGCAACGTGCTACTCAAAACTCAAAACTCAAAACTCAAAACTTTCCTCCTCCCTCTTATGCCTGTTGATTACGATTTAGTCGTTATCGGTAGTAGTGCGGCTGGCATCCATGCCGCCATCGCGGCTGCCAACCTGAAGGCTCGTGTGGCACTGGTTGAACAGGGCCGTTCAGCCATTGGCGATGAGTTTGGCGTGCGTGTTTTAACCGAAGTTGGGCAAGCAATTTACCAAAGACAGTGGGGAGCCTCGCTTGGGTTATGGGATGCAACGGCTCCACTGGCTACAACCTTATGGACGCAGGCAAAGCAGTGGTCAGAAGCCGCCGCGATCGCCATCACTGATCCCCTTTCGCCTTCAGCGCTCTCAGCCTTGGGCATTGACGTTCTTTCGGGGTGTGGTGAATTTCATCGCAAGCCTGTGCCGGGATTCAGGGTGAATGGTCGATCGCTGCGATCGCGGGCTTACCTGCTGGCGATCGAGCAGCTTCCCGTTGTGCTGGAATCGTCCATACAGCAGCCCTCTAACCCGATTTCTCCCACCGTTTCAGAACCCGCGCTTTCAGAGATCGATGGTTTAGCAACCATAGGGTACTTGAATGCGAGTGCCGTCCTTGAAAAGATACCAACTCTGGAGACACCCCAGCGTCTGGTCATTATGGGCAATGACACGATCGGCGTTGCACTGGCACAAAGCCTGGTGAGACTGGGGCAAACCGTCACGCTAATTGTTTCAACTCCCACCATCCTTCCTCACGAAGATCCAGAAGCAGCGCTTCTACTGCAAGCACAACTTGAAGCAGAAGGCGTCGAGGTTGTAACGGGAACCACTGTTACCCAGGTGCGGCAAATTGAGCAAAGCAAGTGGGTGCAGGCGGGCAATCGCGCGATCGAAGCCGATGAAATTGTGCTGGCGACCGTTCCAACCTTTGTGTGGGAAACGCTCAACCTGGAAGCTGTCAATGTCAAACGTTCGCCGTTGGGTGTTTGGGTCAACGCGAAACTGCAAACGACTAACCCTCGCATCTATGCCTGTCGAGGACACATTGCTGGCGCTTATGCCTCTCAGCAGGCGATCGCTGACGTTGCCATTGCCCTTAAAAATGCACTCTTTTGGCCGATCGCCAAGATCCCGCCTTACCCTGTGCCCTCAGTTATTTCTACGGCTCCACCCCTCGCACGCATTGGGCATACAGAACCGTCTGCTATGCAACGCTTTGGCAAAAATGTCGTGGTTCTCCGTCAGCCGTTCAAAACGCTTGTTAAAGCCCACATTCAGGACGAAACAACCGGGTTCTGCAAATTGCTGGTGCATCGCAACGGTACGCTGTTGGGGGCACACATTGTTGGCGCGCAGGCAGATGAACTGATTGGCACGATCGCCCTTGCCATGCAGCAAAAGCTGAAAATTCAAGCGATCGCCGCTCTCGTTCTACCGTCCTCCGTCTTTGCCCAGATCATCCACAAGGCTGCGGCAGAATGGCATCACCAGCGATGGCAACAGCACACCTCGCGGCAAGATTTTTGGGAACGGTTTTTCAACTGGCGACGATCGGTTGATCGAGGAGACAGGGGTTAGAGGTCAGGGGTCAGAATGTAAACAATGCAAAAGCATAAAAAATTCAGGAAGTGCCCTTACCAAATTTTTCATTCGGAACTCCCAACGCCTCCTAAACTCTTGCCAACGTCACCTTTTCCGGTTGGTCTTGATACTTGCCGCGTCGCGTTTCGTAACTGATCGCGCAGGGCGCCCCTTCAAGAAAGAGCAACTGCACCACACCTTCACTGGCATAAATACGGCAGTCAGCGCTGGATGAGTTAGAAAATTCGAGCGTTAAATAACCGCGCCAACCCGCTTCAGCAGGCGTCAAATTTGCAATAATGCCACAGCGAGCGTAGGTGCTCTTGCCAATGCAAACTACGGTGACATTTTCGGGCACTTCTAGCCGCTCCAGGGCAACCCCCAACCCATAGGAATGAGCAGGCAAAATAAAGTGATGCCCACTGTCGTCCTCATGAAGTTGTGCAGGCTCTAAATTAGCCGGGTTAAAGTTTTTCGGATCGACGACTGTACCAGGAATGTGTTTAAAGATCCGAAACTCAGATGGCGAGAGCCGCAAATCATAACCGTAGCTGCTCAACCCATAGGAAATGACAGGCAAACCATCAACTTTTCTCACAAGCTGTGGCTCAAAGGGGCTAATCATGCCCTTCTCTGCCATTTGTGTAATCCAGGTATCGTTTTTAATCATTCGCTTTTAACCATTAGAAGTTAACCTGACAGAACAATAAGGCTCTATGAAATGAGTTATCACCAACCCAATCAAAAAACAGCACTCAAATTGAAATAACAGAAGCTAAGCACCGTAAACCTCTTCATAAATTTCTAAGAGTGTGTCATAGAAGCCCCATCCTATACCAGATGTATCCTCGACAATTTTTTGGAAACGCTTCTGAAACATTTCTTGGATTTCATACTTTATGACCCATTTGATGGCATCACCATACATACTTTCCATGCTGTTGTAAAAAGACTCATCAATATCCCCATAGGCATTGGTAAATTTCACGCCTTGCTCCACGTAAAACAGCATAATATCCGCCATATTAACGGGATTTCTGCACACCTTCTTGTACTCAGTAATTGCCTTTTTAGCAACGGAAAGCCTCGCTTTACCATAACCACGAGCAGGAAAAAACTCATGCTCAATTGTCTGCTTATACTTTGCAATGACGTGAGTTTCATCTTCAGGATTAAGCTTGAGCTGATAATAATCCTTTACAGGTTGAAAGCGCTTGCAAAGCTCAACAATATCTTTGGCAAGTTCTTCCTTTGGGCAATCTTTCAGGTATTGCTTAAGAACAGTAAGGCTGAGGGTATCTTTTGCCATGCCAGTGAGATCATAGATTAAGGCTAGTGAGATAGCATTTGGCTTGAATAGTCAACGATCGCACTAATCGTTGATTGCTAAGGCTGATGGCTACGCCGGAGTTCGGTGATTTGATCTGCTACGTCGAGGAGCGATCGCGGCATTTCTGGCCCTGTGAGAATGACATCCACATAGCGCGGGCGCTGCTTTAGGAAAGACAGCACTTCGGTATCGGCAATGAGTCCAAAATTGACGGCTAGACTCAGTTCATCCAGCACGACCAGTTCGTATTTGCCCTCAAGGACGATCGCGCGGGTATAGTCCCAGAGTTCGAGCAGCGATCGTGTTTCTTCCTCGTCTAAATGTGGCGTATCAATGCAACGCGGCAAGTTACAACGAATCCAATCCAGATTTTGACCTAACCGCACGGGATGTTCGTAGCCCTGACCAATCCCCCCTTTAAGAAATTGCACCACCAGTACAGGCGTTCCCTGCCCTGCAATGCGCAATGCCTGTGCCATCACATTGGTAAAAAAGCTGCGATGCGTACAAGTAAAGACCTGCACCAACCCCTCGACCCGATGCGTGAGTTGATGATTGACATCCAGCGAAGGGGTTTCGATCTGTGAAACCATAAGTCGTGCCCAAATAATGAGTTGCCTGTACCAGCGTTGTTTTAGCGGCTTTAAGCGAGTTCTTTTTGAAACAGGTTTTGAAGCAATACAAATCTAGCGTGATTCGTAGATTTTCCTCATATAAAACACTATATGTAACAGTCCGTCAAGCAAGCAAGCTAAGAAATGCCGATCGCCAAGCAACTCCCCCTGTTTTACTGCTAAATCAGAAAAACGATCGACTGGAAAAGGCGTTGCCCCAATGCTTGACCCCTATCTTTTAGGAGATGAACATCGTGGGTTCTGTTCCTATCGTGTAATACATAGATACTTACTCGTTTCCTCAAGGTTCCTGGCTATGAAACCGCTTTATCTCTGGCTTAGCGTCCTTCTCAGCCTGGTTGGCTACTGGGCTTTGGTGAATTTCCTGTTTTAACTGTTCGACTCGTTCCTTACAAGCGTTGATTTTTCACTCATGGCAAACAGCACCCCTTCAAACCAAAACATTTCCGACGATGTTGCCCAAAATGCTGGTGCTAGAAACACGGCAATCGATCGTGACCCGTCCATCTCCTTGAAGGAAGGAGAAAATGCAGCCGCGGGCGAAGGTCCGAATGCGGCGGGTGGTCCCGCTCCCAGTACGGCAGAAGATCATGTAAAAGGCACCTCTGACCCGGAATCAACCGACCTTCCAACGGCCAATAACCCTAATCCTTAAGCGGCTGAATCTGGGGATTGAAGCATAATTTGTGGCTGAGTCGGAAGCTTGGCTTGGATGACGATCGCATGCACCCAGATTTGCCATCGAGACACTGGCTTTACCGCTTGAGTTTGAACTCGTCAAACTTGATCACGGCTGACGTTGGCTCGCGGGTATCAAAGCGGTAGCTGCTAATGGTGCCTGTACCCGTATCAAAAATGCTGAAGGCCGTGATGTTATTGCTGGCGATGTAGGGCATGGGCTGCTTTTGATCATCAAGGAGTGGCGCGATCGTCGGCACGATCGGCTCTAACCCATTGGGATTACCTGTAGCAGCGTAGTCTTCTTTGTAGTCTGTGGGCACCTTGCGCTTGAGGTCGCCTAAAAACGCACCGTAGGAGTTGCCCACATTGGAGGTTTCCAAAAAGTGCATCCCGCTGGGACTCACAAACCGATTCCACAAATGTGAGTGCCCATAGAACACGAGTTGCACCTTCGCCTTCTCCAATAGCGGCACCACATCACGAATGATGTAATCGTCCTTGATGGGGTATTCGTGACGAATAGATGTGATGATTCCTCCATCTGTTGTCGCGAAATGTCGAGGGTCTGTATAAGGTGGAACGATGTTTTCACCCAGCGAGTGAGGTGGATGATGAAACATCACGACTTTGTACTTTGCTTGTTTGAACGCAGGGCTGTTGAGTTCTTGCTCTAACCAGTTGTATTGAGTGCTGCCTTTATCAATATCTTCAAACAAATGCTGTCCCCATCCCAATTCATCAGGCTGATTGAGATCAACGTCTCGCTCTCGATACTTTCCTTTGGCATCGGCAGCAAGGCTGGGAGTCCGCCAAACGTTAGTGATATAGAGTACGACTAAACGCAAATCACCGAACGTGACTGCGTAGTAAGTTTTGCCACCTGTAGCGCTTTCAGGCAACGAAAAAATTTCTTCGTAGGTATCAGTATTGAATGAGTGGTCTTTGATCCACGCGTTGCGAATGGCTGGATCATTTGTGGGATTAAACGTAGGCGGTTTACCAGATTCGTCAAACTCGAATTCGGTTTTGCTTCGGTAGAGTCCTTCTGCAACATCGCGTGGCTGTGTATTGTAGAACTGATCATTGAGGGGCTCATCGGTGGAGAAGCGACCCATGACTTCGTGGTTGCCGATCGCAGTATACATCGGCGCATGTTGAATGATGGCTCCCCCTTTGTAGCGAGTCTTCACGCCATTTTTTTCTAGCTCGTAGCAGGCGCGACCTTGCAGACCTGGAAAAAGCGAACCGCCGCAGGCATCGTCAAACCATTCAGAGGCGCGATCGGCAACGTTGATCAAATCACCCGCAAAGAGGACGAGATCGACCGGTCCGATCGTTTCCACCACTTTTTGCAGGTTCGCTGCCACCATCGGTTTGATTTGATGGTCAGAAGTCAGCAGAATTTTGAGAGGCTTTCCTGCGGATGGTTTCGCCGCAAGTGTATACGTCTCGCTCTCTACGGTTGCGCCATCTTCGCGCACGCTGGTTACACGGTAGGGCACCCGACGATCGGGCTTCAGCCCTGTGACTTCTGCTTCGTGTCGCCAGATAGGACGTACCGTAACGCGATCGTATTTCTTCGTCAGGTGGGATGCTGAATCTTCGCGGGTGCGGCTTAGCTGAGTTGTGTTAGCCGTTGCGCTGTGAGTCAATCCATCCCCATACGCCACCGTATGTTTCGTGCCTGCAAATTCGGTGAACCACACCACGCGCACAGAAGACTCCGTGGGCAATTGCAGGAATGGCTCTGTTAAAAGGGTTGGTTTAGCAGACATTGCAGGCGTGAGAGTGGAGTAAATAAAACTGAAGACGACCAATAGCAAAGCCATCAGCAGCATACGATGAGGCAGGCGTTTTAGCATGGATACCTGGACGACATCAGGAAACTTGCAGGTTACTCAAATCATAATGGCTGAGTAGGGCAACGACCAGCTTCGGAGAGGCGATCGAGTGGTTTATGGTGTGAGGAAAGTTGCTTGCTTCGTTGACTACCCGCCCGTGATTAAAATCCGGGCTAACAGCACGAAACCCGTTCAAACGGGTTGAAAATTCCTGGCGTCCTCTTTAAAGGACTTTCTTCTATGAGTCCGCACTCTGAGTGCAGGGCGGGACAGGCAAGTGGTGAAAGATTTGGCAGTCAACCAACTCTATTACTCGTCATCGAGTCTTTGAGCTTCATCGTTGTCTGTTAGAACGTCATCAATGAGTCTTTAATGCTTGTCGTTGTAAGTGAGAGTGCCGCTCCTGATCTGTTGATATGCTTTGTTAGATTTTGGATGGCTGATCGCCCCACAAAGAAGTAGGAACAGTTCAATGTTTGAGAGTTGCTTGAGGGCATTCAAGTCAATCTTGGTCATCACAACTCCTTTGCTGGTAGAAATTAGCTGATGAAGCAATTGGCTTTACAGATTCCTTAAAGCGTAGGAGTTGAGCTTGACCGATCGCATGAATCAGATATCCCAAACATGCGTATGACTAAAGTCCTAAAAATCGGACTGGATGGATTGCAGCTAGGGGCTGTCATCAATTACGGCTACACATTGCTTTCAGCAGGGGTTCCAGCCCCTAGCCTGGTGTGTTGGGACGGGCGCGACACTGCTGATACCAAAGGTTTTTGAGCTGAATTGATGACGCGTCCTAGGCTGTTGCTTTTTGATAGAAGGCTTGCACGGCTGAAAACCACTGCTGGCGCGAGCGCTCCCAGGTGTAGAACATGTGCCCACCCTCATAGTGCTGCAAGGTGAGATTGGGACGCAGCTCTGGGTCAAGCTTCATCAAAGACGCCAGATGGTTCGACGAAAAATAGGGCGTGACCAAATCGAAAAAGCCGTGTGTGATGTAGACCTGCATGTATGGATTCAGCGTCATGCCAATGCGGAGGTCATCCACTGCGCCAATGAATCCCTGCCTTAACTCGCCTTTGAGGTCAAACTTCCAGGCTTTAAAGACTTCGTAGTTGAGCAGGTGATAGGACAAATCGGTTTCGATCGCCAGAGTATCCCGTAAATGACTGTTAATAGCACCCGTGAAGAGGCGATCAATGCCATCCAACGTAGGATCAATGCCCTCATAGTGGATGCGATCGGGAAAGGGATCGATCGCGGTCAGTGACGCATCGTACAGTCCCACAATGCGCTGCTTGTCACGCAACAATTCGCGGGCAAAGACTTCAAGATCAATCCGTCCTCCCTGCCGCTCTACCAGCGATAGCGGCAAGCCGATGAGCCCGGCAAGCTGTTGGTAGGCTGTCTGGCGTTCATCCGGTGTGCTCAGATCGCCCGCTGCCAGCAACGGAATCAGCGTTTTAAGCGCAAAGCGTTCGGCAGCCGCTATGTGTGCCTGCAAGTCGCCTGGAGAGCCTGCCCACTGGACGCGATCGTGATAGGCGGCAGAAGCAGCTAGAGACGGTAGCAAGGTTGCCCAGGAGGTCAGGTCATAATCACTGCCACCCAGCAAGCTAAACTCCAGGGCTGGCGAAATTAGAATGGCACCCGATAGCCCAATCCCAAATTCCTGCTGTAGCTTGCGTGCTAGACGAGCCACTCGAAAGCCACCGTAGCTCTCGCCAGCAATAAAAATCGGTGACAGCCAGCGCTTCTGGCGAGAAAGAAACCGTTGGATAAACTCTCCCAGAGATTTGAGATCGCGCTCAACTTCCCAGAACTCCGTTTCTTTGGGTGTTTTAGAATCGGTAGCCCCCTCTTTTCCCTCTTTGGCTTCCTTGTCAGCCGGTAAGCTACGGCTAAAGCCTGTGCCGATCGGATCAATAAACACCAGATCAGTAAAGCTCAGCCAGCTCTCCAGGTTGTCTGCCAATTGCACAGGCGGTTTAGGTAAGGTGCCGTTCTCACCAAAGGCGATTCGCTTCGGCCCCAGTGCGCCCATGTGCAGGTACGCAGACGCGGCTCCGGGGCCACCATTAAAAACAAAGGTGAGCGGTCGTGGCTTCGTCGTCTCCTCGTCGGCAATGTACGCGACATGAAACATTTCGGCGATCGGTTTTTCCTGCTCGTACAAAATTTGCCACTCGGCAGAGGCGGTGTAGCGCAGCTCGCCCTGGAGCAACGCAAGGGTATGTTCTGTCTTCGTACCAGCGCGGGGGGTTGGTGCTGTAGGAGTATCGGTCATAGAAACGCAATTTGCTAAAGAAGGGGCTTTACCCATTCCATCGTAAAACGACCACTTCTTCACGCATTTGTTCGTTGGTCGCCGTGGCAAGTCGGGTGCGAAAAAGGTCGATCGCCAGCACCTCATAGCCGAGCGATCGTGCAATATCCGCCAAAATCTGCCCGGTACGAATCATGACGCGCAGGTAAGAAGCCTGATCACCCACCACATAGGCAAGATGGGCACCGGGGCGCAAGATTTGCCGCAGTTCTGCCAGGTGACGCGCCATCCCACCAAAATAGAGCCGGGTGGCGCGGGCATAGAGTCGTTCAAAGCCGCTGGTTTTGCCCAGTGCAATGCGTCGCGCCTCAATTTCATTGGCAATCCGTTGAATCTCGGCATGGTCAGCCACCCAGCGATCGTCCTCATCAGCGGCGTAAACATTGCGCGTATTTGAGCGCACGAGCCCTTGTTTAAGGGCGCGGAGATCGGCTTTGGTGTTGATAAAACCTAGCAAGACCGACTCTAAGCGCGTAGTGCGGGTGTAGTCCTTTTCATTGGGGTAGGGCGGTGACGTGATGACCGCATCGATAGAATGAGGCTCCAACACCGTAAGCAACTGACGTGAATCAGCATGATGCACGATCGCCTCAACGGGGGGACGCTGCTGCAACTCCCGCAAGTCATTCGCCATGATCGCGATCGCCTCCAGCCAACACTCAATTACGGGCGCATCTGCCTTTGCACGTCCCACACCCACTTCGGGGCCAAAGTGCAGGTTGCTGATGGCGTTGACGATCGACCGCGCCAAAGCAAGCCGTTCGTGGTCGTAGAAAGGCTCTACTGCCTGCTGCTTGAGGTGTTCCAGCAGCACCAGCGTTTTGTGCAGCGGGAGCGGGCTGATTGAGTTCTTGAGGATGAGGGTTGCTTGCTCGTCATTGAGCGATCGCAGCGGTGCCGCCGCAATCATTTCAGTCCCATTTATATTCCCTGCTCCGTCCCCCAATGCTGTAAGCGCAGCATCAGCAACCCGCTTGGCATGATCCAGTAAGCGATCGGGATCAGGGTGCCAATCAACTTTTACCCGTCCCGCAAAATGTGCCATTGGGTTCGCCTCAACCCCAACACTGGGAATCCCAAGCTTCTTGCATTCCACAACGGTTGTACCCGTCCCACAGAACGGATCGAGCACTCGATGCTGTGGCGTGATGCCAAACCGTTGCAAATAATCACGCACCAAATGGGGTGGATAAGACAGCACAAAGCGATACCAGTTGTGCGCCGCCCGATCTTCGGCACAAAGCTGATTAATTTCGCTGCGGTAGCGCACTTGTTTCGCAGCAGTTTTCTCAAAGGGCAGCACAGGCGGGTTCAAGCCTTCGGTCATACATTAAAAGGACAGTTTAACCGAAAGGACAGTTTAACCGAACAGTGGTGGCTTTGCTTCTGCAACGTTCGCACAGTCGTTGCGGAGGGGTTACTTTGCGGGGACTGAGTTTTGCGCAGCTACTTTGCTCACAGCATCACGGAGTTGGGGTGCTTCTGCAAGAATGGCAATGATGCCTGTGCGCTCTGTTTCAAAGGTGGCATCACTCAGCAAATCGACGACAGAAACCCCAACCACTTCTTCAATTAACGCTTTGAGGTGTGGTTGAATGGCTTCATCCAATTCAGAATGAAGCTGCGCAACAAGTTCATCCTTGCCCTGATTGGCTAAAAGCTGTTCTGGTTGGGTAATTGATTTTTCCAAAACGATCGCAATTTTTGTTCCCAAAAGCTCACAATCGATCGCACTCAGGCGATGACCCAGTTGGTTGCGATAAAGTGCTTGAATGCGTTGCGAGAGCGATCGTTCGAGCTGACCTCGTGTAGGCAGTGTATCGGTCATAGACAGCGTTCATCAAAATAATTTCTATTAAAAGAATAAGCGCATTAAAATCGTTTAAGCTATCTGCCACAGGAGTGATTTTGAGCGTTTTAGGGCGTGCCTCTGGCTAGAATGCTGTCACCTTGCCAATGGAAGCCCCAACAATCCCAACCATTTATCTTCTATTGAAGAAGTATTTAATTTTGAGTCGCCTCGTGTACAATCGTGACTTAAATATGTAAATGTATAAATGTGTCAGTGTATAAATCTGCGTGTTTAGATAGACGCATTTACTTTACGAGCTTGTAGCACTGCTGGTACAAACAGCTAACTGGGACAGTCAACCGCTACCTGGGACAGTCAACCAAAAAGCGATCGCACCGACAGGCGCACAACCTACAAAAACGAAGCACGATGAGCAGCCCAAAGCGCCACTTAGCCGCTTAAGGCGCTTCGTCCGACCTCCTTCAGAGGCTGCTAGCAGCCTGAACTTTACTGGCAAAAGTATGGCTGAAAAGAGTATGGACACCCCAGTGGTTGGCACGAACAGCGCCCAAATGAGAATTCTGGTTGTGGACGATGACCAGGACAACCTACTGCTCGTCAATTACCAGTTGCTGCAACTGCTTGACTGTACGGTGATCAGTGCTCAGGATGGACAGACGGCAATTACACTTGCTCAGTCATATTTACCTGACTTGATCCTGCTCGATATTATGCTGCCCAAGATGGATGGCTTTGAGGTGGCTCGTTGTCTCAAACAGAACCCTCAAACCAAAGCGATACCGATTATTGCAGTTACAGCGATGGCGCGATCGCGCGATCAAGACTTGGCAACGGCAGCAGGTTGCGACGGCTATGTTAGCAAACCCTACGAAATGGAAACACTGTCAGCCGCGATGGCTCCTTACCTGAATCTTCACTCTTCCTGCTGCTTACCCAGTCGGTAAAACACTACTCACTAAAGGCACTTCAAGATCGGTTTGCGCGGGCAAGGGCAAGGCGTTTAGAGGGAGTGGGGTGTAGGGTCTCGCTCGATCAGACGCGCGGATGCTGTAGACTTCAATATCTCAGGCATTAGTAGCCCTGTTTAGGGCTATCAGTCGTCATTGATCGGTCAGTACTGCCCCGATCAATGACGACTGCCTTGTATCTGAATCGAGCGCGCTAGCTCTTTGATGTTGCTTTTGCTTGAGCGACCTGCATCGCCGTAACAAGCTGTGCTAGCGCGTATTCCAACTGCGCGCCTGCATCCATCGCCACCCAACCATCGGGGGTCAGTTGACGAAACTCGAAGTGCAAATGGGGACCCGTAGACAAGCCTGTACTGCCCACACGACCAATCACCATGCCCTGTTTCACCCATTCTCCCGGTTTGACAAAGATTTCGGAAAGGTGACCGTAAACGGTTTCTTGTGTCCCTTTGTTATGGTCGAGAGCCACGGCCAAGCCATAGCCGCCAAGAAAATCAGCGATCGCCACCTTTCCGGCATAAGCGGCCAGCACAGGCGTTCCCAGAGGAGCCGCTAAATCAGTACCAGAGTGAAAACGCTGCTCGCCCGTAATGGGGTGTGTTCGCCAACCAAACAGAGACGAAATGGGAGCCGGAATGGAGAGTGGAAAAATCAACCGAATGTTGCCGTTACCCAGGCGTCCTGGTGGTCGTGCAGTGCGGTTGTAATAATCTTTCCAGGTCGGGGTCGTACCCGCGCCAGGGGTGATGGTCGCCATGTTAAAGGATTGTACGCTGACGACTGGCAGGCTGCGGGTTGCTGCGGGCGCATTTGCGGCTTGCCAACGACTGTCTAAAGCACAAGGACTGCCATTCAACAATTGTCCGCTGCGGAGGACGGCACGGCAGCCTGTAGAGCGCTCTGTGAGCACAATAGAGGTGGGTGCATCGTAGCTGCTTTCAGGACGAGCAACAGCTCGTTTGGGCAAAACCACATTGGGCTGATCAACGATGGGCTGGCTAAGCGTGGGCTCGACGATCGCCCGTTCTGCACTCGACGATGAAGGCGTTGCCGCTTGAGGTGCTGCACTGGGGCTGATCTGCGTTACTACAGGCTCCATCGGTGCAGGCGTCGCAAGTGCGGGATCGTTTGGGGTACTCGCTACCGCCGTTTTCGCCGCACCCTGGACGAGCACCATACCACCACTCAGCAGACCGAAACTGCCAAGCCAGCCAAGCCCACGGAGGAAGAGAGCACTACGGCGGGGGGAGAGCAACGTTTGGTGAGCGTTTGGAGTCATTTGCAATTCCTGAAGGGGCGATCGTTGCCATACTAGCAACCTGGTCGTTGAAAGCCATTGTTTAGTTCCATACAACATGAAAGTTCCATACGGAATCAACAAAGGACTCTAGACTAGAGGCTGTGGTGGCAGGTTTGGTGGCTGCCTGACACCCAAATAGAGGGATGCAGTACAGCTTAGTAAGGCTTGCACTGTAACCGATCGAAACAGGCAATCTACAGCGACAGACAACCTACAGCCCTGATCATTGTACCCGCCTTTGCAAAACCTTTCGTATCGGACTTACGCAAAAGCTGTGGAAGTCAGCCCCTAGCGCTCGTTTCTGGTAGCCAGAAACGTTCTGAAGCCCCAGAATGGGCGTTGCAAGGCAAAGACGTAAATGCGATCGTCCTACAGTTGGCATAAATGGTCTTATTGAATCTACTATCCTTACCCAATCATCAACCGCTGTAAGAACCCACTGAGTACCCTGTTATTCTCCTATTGACGCTATTTTGCGCTTTTTATCCTATGCATACCTGGCACTGGCAAGTCTGGAATGATTTACCTTATCTCACCTGTAGCCTTTTAGAGCCCTGGTCGCATGGCTTCTTTACCCAGCAGTTTTGGCAACGATCGCCCGACGACCTCACAAGACTACTGCATCCAACCGCTCAGGCTTATCGTGTGAAGCAAGTCCACGGCAATACGGTGCTGGCACCCTCTGAACTGAACGCAGCGATCGATCAAGAGTTACTACCAGCCGATGGCTTAGTCACAGAACAGAGCAACCAGGCCGTTTGGGCCTGTAGTGCCGATTGTACCCCTGCTTTAATTGCGGATATCATCACGGGGCAAGTGGCAGCCGTCCATGCAGGGTGGCGCGGTACTGCACTCAAAATTGTGCCTCAGGCGATCGCTCGTTTACGGGAGCAGGGTAGCCAGCTCAAAAATCTGCGGGTGGCAATGGGGCCAGCGATCGCGGGTGATGTGTATCAAGTTTCCGAGCATGTTGCTGCTGAAGTAGGAGCAACAGTTGTTCCTATCGATCCGAAGGAAACCACCGCCGCGCTTGCCGCCTTACGCCAACTACCAGATTCACCACTGTTAGACGATCCAGAACCGGGGCGGATACGGTTGGATGTGCGGCGTGTGAATGCGTTGCAGCTAGAGCAAGTTGGACTTAGCAGCGAACAGATCGCGATCGCGCCCTACTGCACGTACAAAATGCCCGATCGCTTCTTTTCCTACCGTCGGAATCCTGAGAAAAAAGCACAATGGTCTGGCATCATCAGCCGCTAAAACGTGCAGCGAATGAAAGTTTAAATATGACTTGATTCCAAATAGGTTTAGGTCGCGCCTCGTTGTTAATTAACCACAGAAAAAGCTGGTGAAATTTGGAGTGAATTAATCTCACCAGCTTTAGAGTAGCGCGACAACAGAACTTGTGAATGACCCGAAAGAAAGGATGGTGAGAGGGCAAAAAGCTCATCATCTTATGCACGCTCTTGTCAGCGCCACCTTTTCCTCAATAGACTTTTCCTCAATAGCCCTGATTTTAATCACGGGCGGGTGAACAACGAAGCAATCAACATTTCAAGACTTTTGTCAGTCAATCAGCCGCAAAACTCACCTCAACCAACGAGCAAACTGATTGATAGCGATCCTATTTGAGCTGTGAGAAGCCTCTTGATGTCAGCTTTTAACCGTTAGCGGTCAGCAGATACAGAGAGGCTGCTTCAACTATGAAGTGCCTCTCATATGAAGTGCCTCTCACGAATGATTTGGGACTGCTACAGTCCTTATTACCTTAGTCGTTTCTTCCTTTCACAGCGTTTAAATCACTGATCAAAACGCAGCGGATGTCTGTCGGTCGACAGCTTCATCACAATAATTTATCTTTCTTGTTTGGTGTACCTTCGAAGGGCTGTAAACCTGTTGCTGGGTAGGAATCGTCAGTGGGTCCAAAGATGCGCACAAAAGCACCTGAAAAGTATTGAACAACCTGATCAAGCTGCTTAAAGATAGACATAAGCATCCCTCAAAGAAATATTGGTTTAATTCAAAACGTGAAGCGAAACTGCCTTGGGCAAATTGCAACGTTGCTTAACAAGGAAAGTGTCGCTTGGAACACTTTTATTATGCTGCCACAATAAACAACGATGCTGTTTTGAATTAATTGTTTATAGTCTGCTTTAACACTTAGAAATGTGGCTTTATTCAATGAATCTAACAAATCCGCAAACTGTACGCACAGGATGATTTAGATCCGTTTGCATCCGAGTAATGGCTTTGACCGCAAAGCGCACCTCGATCAAAGATCAAACTTACAGGGGTTCTCGTTTGCATTCCCTACACCTCATACGCTACGGTTTTCGGTCATGAAGCGTGGCCCAGATTGCCGAGACAGGAGTTGGCTTCACGATCGCCCCTCCGACGATCGCCTCTGGCAAACCCGATCGCACCTACGGCTCACGATACAATGGGCTTCAAAGAGCAGTAAAAGCATTGCACAAAAGTTGTACTACTGCTTTTTTTAACCACAGCGAACCAGAAGTTTAGGTTAGTTTTAAGGATAGACCGCCAATTCAAGTCGCGTTTTCGATTACTGTTTGTACTAATACAGGATGGCGGTCATGAGTGACAAAGCGTAAGCCTTTTGCCTGTGTGCGCGAGACACATATGATTAAGGACTGATCATCACGGCCGTTCAACCGCCTCTCTGATAATGCCTTTTCCCTACCGCTAACTATTTATTTTGGTTCTAGCTTCCTATGACTGACACTCCTCAAAACTTTTCCCAGCCTCAACCTCAGTCTGATGTGGATGGAGAGGGTTTACTCAAAGCACTGCGGCGGAAAGAAGGCTCCTGGGTTGAATGGGGGCAAGCTTGCCAAACGTTACAAAAAGCAGGCTATAGCCAACAAGCCATTTTTGAGGCAACGGGGTTTGAGCCCATTCAGCAAAATCAGATCATCGTGGGCGGGCAGGTCTATGCCAGTGCCGTCAGTGAGGGAGTTCCCGATGCTGTCAGAACTCATTTTGAGCGCAAAGGCAGCGATCTCCTGTATGAATTCCGCATTTTGACGCAGGCAGAGCGTGCTGCAGCGGCAATTCTGGCTGTGGAGAAAAATATTGATGCAGATGAAGCACGGGATGTGGCAAAAGCCATCAAAGACTTTTCGCGGTTAGGGGCTTCACCAGAAGGGTTTACCGATCATCCGGGTGATGCGATCGCCTACCAGTCGTGGAAGCTGGCCCATCAAAAAGCTGATCTGCAAGAGCGATCGCGCCTGATTGCCAGAGGATTGCGGTTTGTGCATAGTGATGACGCCCGTAAACAGATCGAGCGCTTATTGACAGATTTCAGCGTTGTTCGCACGGTGCCTGCGCCATCACTCCCCGTTTATCGGTTGGAGACGGATGAAGACCTGCCGCGCGTGATCCCTGTTGTGGGCAAGCTACCGTTAACCAAAGCAGATCTCCAGGCCGTGCCAATGATTGAGACGATCGAACCCTTTGGCATGGTGAAGTTTGAAGGTGCGGCTGCCTGGGTGCCGGTGCCGGGCTGGCAGATCATTCTGACCGCAACCGATCCGGTTGTGCTGCTGTGCGATAGCCATCAAGATCTGCCGACACCGCTCTCCGGCAAACCCCAGGAAGTACTTGTGGTGGTCGATCGAGCCCAACGAACGTGGAGGAACGATCGCTACTTCATCACCGAAGAGGCCAATCAACTTCAGATCAAATGGTCTGACGTAGAGCCTGAAACCTCCTTGCTGGGAGAAGTAATCCTGGTCATGCGTCCCAAAAAGATTGTGGATGAGAGTTACACCAAAGATTACTTTGGCAGCCGACCGGGATATGAGGGCTGGCAGACTGATGAGTAAGCTTCAAAGCTTGCAGCGATACAGTTGGTAAGGAATGCCCAAGCGGTAAAAGCGATCGCGATCGACCCCACACGCGATCGATGTGCCTGAAGTCTGGAGCAAAGACAGGCTGGGTGGATAATCGGCTTTCTTGAGGCCCGGTGTCACAACCCAGAGACCAAAGGGAGGACTCAACGGCTGCTTGATTGCTGCCAAATTTTGCCATAGCTGATTAGCACTGGGAACGGTCTGGGGGGTTCCATTAGCTGGGCGTGCATTAGATGATAGTGCATTAGCCGAGGGTGCGTTAACCGATCGTGGCTGAGCAGACGCAACCCGTGGAACAAAGGCAAAATATTGCTGGGATTCGGCTGCACCCCTTTGTTGCGGCTTTAGCGCCAGGGCAAAACTCAGCCCTAAAGCAACTTCTTGCAGATCCCCATAGGCCATACTCATCAACCGCGAGGATAAGCCATCACTTTGAACGGTTTTAGCCACTTGATCTGGTTGGTACGGCTTGAGAAACACCTGATTTGAAACAACCAGCGTACTGCTGAGAACACCCACTAGCAGAACAATCCAGACGGGGGAAAGCTTCGTGCGAAAGGGACGGGCGATCGAGGGCGTACCCGTTTCCAAATCATCCCCTCTTTTTGTAACCGCTCTTTTTGTGACGCGATCAGGTTGCACCAGACAGGCACCCAATAGTGCACAGACGGCTGGAAAGTAGAGGAAATTGTAGCGAGGAACAGACGTAATATCTTTCCCCAGCCCGTACACGATCGCCAAAAACTCCAGCATCACGCACAGCACAAAAACCGCCAGCATGCGAGTGGCTAGATGGGTTTCGGGTGCGCTCCACAGTAGCCCAAAGCGCGTGGAAAGTCGCCATAGTAGCCAGCCCGTAAAGAGCACCATCACCAGCACCATCCCAATGGCGATCGCCGGAGGCTGATTTTCGACAGGCAGCGCAATCACCATCAAAATCCAGCCCATCGGCAACTGATAGAGCGGTGCGATCGTGTCCATCCAATCGGGTTCAAACGGCTTCATCCAATCCGTTTCGGGACGGCTGATATGGCTCAAAAAGGTGGATAACCAGGGCACATAGGTGAGACAAACGGCCGTTGTGGCAAGCGTTACGGCGATTAGGGCACGGCGGGGATGTAGGGTGTAGGGTGTAGGGTGTAGGGTGGGCAAGGATTTGAACGTCAGGATGTTGATCAGTAAGGTGGCAACTTGCGCCGCAAACGCCAGCAGGAAAAAGTAATGCACGTAAAAGCCAACGCCATTAACGATGATCCAGCCGAACCACACACCCGGACGAATCTGTCGTTGATACAAATCGGTTTGCACCTGATACAACCCCAGTAGCGCCAGCGTGACCAACAACATGGGTAACGTATAGTGACGGGCTTCTTGAGAGAGATACACCGCAAAGGGCGACACTGCCATGATCATGGCTCCCGCAAGCCCTGCCGTTGGAGAAAACGCAAGGCGGTTCAGTTGGTAAAGCGCCGCGATCGCGACAACGCCAATCAAAGCAGGCAACGCTCGTAATTTCCAAACCCATGACAGCGGTAGCACCTGCACCCAGCGCAGCCAATCGTGCATCCAGCAAAAAAAGAGCGGTGGATGCACCGACTGACTAGCCACCGTTTGGGCAATTTGGGCACAGCTCGTCTCTGGCTTGAGCGTAAACACCCGATCCAGAAGCACCAATGGAAACGCCTCATTGAGCGGCACATCGTAGTAATTGCGCCCCAGGCTAAACAGAGCGGTAATGACTTCATCCAGCCAGACAGGTTTCAGGTCTAAATGCCAGAACCGAAGGCAGCCTCCCAGAATGAGAATCCCCACCAAAATCAGGTAATGTCGAGACGGTTTTATCATGCGTATCTACTTCATCCCACCGCTGCTAAGCTCTGTAAATTAAAGGTTTTTAAGGTTTCGAGAAAGGCAAAAACGGCTGGTGTATGAAGGGCTTCTGGCAGTGTCGCCACACCGATCACCCGTTTGAACGGCACTGGCAGTGGGTAAACCTGCAAGGCAGAGGGAATTGGCTCTGCGGCAAGACGCGGTAAGATCGCCGCCCCCAACCCCTGCATCACCATGCTGACGATCGTCGAATCCTCCTGGATGTCACAGGCTGTACGCATCGGTGGAGCAACCGCCCCTAAATGCTTATGGAGCATTCGTCCACACGGCAGGCATGGCAGCAAAACCAGCGAGTATGCTGCTAAATCATCCCACGTCAGGTGTGTGCTGCGGATCTTGGCCTTGGGCGGCAAGAGCACGATGTAATCATCACGCAGCAGTTCCCATACGGTAAATTCAGCACTGGTGGGTAAATAGGTGATGCCAAGATCCGCCCGTCCCTCGCGCAGAGTTTGTTCAATGTCCAGGTAATCAGGACGTTCGATGATGGTAATGCTGACATTAGGAACACGATCGCGAAATTGCGCAATCACTCTAGGCAACAAATGGGTTGCCACACTGCGAAAGGATGCAACGCGCACCTGTCCACCATCCAGACCTTTTTGCAAGTTGGCTTCTTTCTGCATCAACTCCAGATGATGAAGTACCTGCCGCGCATGCGCCACGATTTTCTCTCCAGCCGCCGTGAGCACAGCACCATGACGACCGCGTGCAAACAGGGGCACCCCTAACTCTGCTTCCAGGGTGGCGATCGCATGGCTAATCGTCGGCTGCGACAGATCTAATTCCAGAGCCGCTTCACTAAAATTGCCGTAATCTGCCACTGCGATCAGAGCACGCAGTTGAGAAAGCTTCATCATGTGCCCCTCCATGCACCGTTACTGAGCGATCGACCACCTGACACGCGAAAGACTAAACACGCGAACGATCATACTTACCAGCGTTACATGTTCTCCGATCGCTTCCATAGATTCTATCGATAGAACCAATACACGCCGCCATTTGATTGCGGGTTTGGGCCTTGCTAGCGTAAGACTATGCCGTTCATGCCAGGAGCAACGCTCATGCCCTCTCCTAAACAAAGATTGCCTTTAGAACCCCAAGGGGCACCCGATTGTTTAATCAAACCGTCTACAAAGCCGTCTGGGGTAGGGCTATTAGGCTTGCATCAGCGTTGGCAGCATTTCTGGCAGGCCTTTACGGAGGTTGAGGCACTACAGGTTTGGCGACGCAGCGATCGCACAGGCAGGCGTTACTGGCAGGCGTATGATCCCGTCACTAGACAATCCACCAGTTCCGGTTCAGAAGCCGATATTCGCATCTGGCTTGATCAGCACCATTATCCGCAGTAAGGCGTCCAGAACTTCTCCATCCCAAATGACACCCCAGCAAAATGGCACTCACCCTTGTAATTGGCAATAAAAACTATTCGTCCTGGTCGCTGCGCCCGTGGTTAGCCATGCGGCAGTTTGAGCTTGAGTTCAACGAGGTGCGTTTGACTCTGTACACACCAGAAGCCCCACAGCACATTCGGCAGTATTCCCCCGCCGGTAAAGTGCCTGTACTGTTGGATGACACACTCACCATCTGGGACTCGCTTGCTATTCTTGAACATCTGGCAGAACGTTTTCCCACAAAACCGTGGTTACCCGAAGCCAAAGCTGCACGGGCGATCGCGCGTTCTATCTGTGCCGAAATGCACTCTGGGTTTCAGGCACTGCGCCACCACATGCCCATGAACTGCCGCGCCAAGCTTCCTGGGCAAGGGATGACCCCTGAAGTGCAGCTTGATATCGATCGCATCACCGCTATCTGGCGTGAGTGTCGGCAGACTTACGGTGCCGAAGGATCACTCTTGTTTGGTTCGTTTACGATCGCCGATGCCATGTTTGCACCCGTAGCCCTACGGTTCAACACCTACGAAGTTCCGCTGGACAGCGTTTGCAGCCACTATGTTGAGACCATTCTGGCTCTACCCGCCATGCACGAATGGATCACCGACGCAAAGGCAGAACCAGAAAAATTGCCTGCATTTGAGCGATCGTGATTTGGTTAGGGCAAGGCTTACCCCCCACACCCTATCCCCTACACCCCACACCCTTTTCATGGCAGTGAAGTCTCTGAAGCTATCCTTGCTAGAATTTTGAGGATGTTAATGGCTGGCTCACGGGTAGACCTTGAAACAGAAACGCTCAAAATTTTTGCTGTTGGCCCTGCTGAATGCTTTAGCTGATTTTGATGGGGAGCTCTCTGAAGAAGCGATCGGGCTGTTAGATGTGTTAGCCCAGCGATCGGATGTGGTGCCACCGCTATATGCCGATGTCTTTGTTTTACCGCCTGGTGCGACTTGCGCTGATTTGGTAGAGCGCGTCAAGTCGTTGTCTCAGGAGCAGGTGGCGATCGCGAGCTACGCCTTTCAAATCTTTCGCTTTTACGAGCAAATCTTGCGGGCCAACCCAGGCGATGCCTCACCCCAACAAAAAGCAGCTTACGACTCGCAGATGGAGCGGGTTCGCCTTTCTGTCGCTCGGACGAGGGCTGCACTGGCTGAATCGTTCAAGTAACCGATGCCTTAAGTTGATGGGACTGCAAGAATTGGGTTGCTTCTACCGCTGGCATGGGAGGGCTAAAGAGATAGCCTTGCATCTCTTCACAGTGGCGCGATCGCAGGTAATCTGCCTGTACCTGAGTTTCTACCCCTTCAGCCACCACGTTTAGATGCAGCCCGCGCCCTAGAGCAATCACCGCATCCGCGATCGCGGCATCGCTTGGGTCGACAGTGAGTTCGTGTACAAAAGACTGATCGAGCTTAATCGTCGTTAACGGAAAGCGCTTTAAATAACCAAGGGATGAATAGCCCGTACCAAAATCATCCATTGAAATATGCACCCCCATCGAGCGCAGTTCCTCCAGCATGGTGATCGTGAAGTCTACGTCCTGCATGGCGGTAGTTTCGGTAATCTCTAGCTCCAAGGAACTGGGAGGCAACTGCAACTCTGTCAAGAGTTGGGCAATGGTTTGAACAAGCTGAGGTCGTTGAAATTGTCTGGCTGAAAGATTAACGGCCATCCGTAACGGGCTTAGCCCAGCCAGCAGCCAGGCCTTACTTTGAGTACAGGCCGTGCGCAATACCCATTCACCAATGGCAAGAACCAAGCCATTTTCTTCTGCTAAAGGGATGAAAACTCTGGGTGGGATCAGTCCCAATTCTGGATGCTGCCAGCGTAACAGCGCCTCCATTCCCGTAACTGCCCCGGTGGTGATGTTGATCTGTGGCTGGTAATACAGCACAAATTCTTGACGCTCTAAAGCATGATGCAGACTGTTCTCGAGTGCCAGTAGTTCAGATGCTTGAGAGTTGATGGCAGGAGTATAGATTTGGTAGCCGTTGCGTCCCTGTTCTTTCACGCGGTAGAGTGCGGCATCGGCGTTTTTAAGTAACGTCTGGGCATCTTCACCATCATGAGGGTACAGAGCAATACCAATGCTAGTGCTGATGTACAGTTCGTGTAACTCTAAATGAAAGGCGGGTTTAAGCGCTTCGCTAAGGCGTTGGGCAGCTTTGGCTGCATCTTCTGCACTACCAATCTGGGGCAGCAGGAGAGTAAATTCGTCCCCTCCCCACCGGGAGATCGTGTCCCCTTCTCGCAGGCAGCCTGCCAGACGACTCGCAACGGCTTGCAACAGTTGATCTCCGATCGCATGTCCCAAGGTATCGTTAATCGTTTTGAACCGATCGAGATCAAGGAACATCACAGCAAGCATGGTGTTTGAACGATGGGCGTTTGCCAGAGCCAGGGGCAGGCGATCGTTAAACAGCATGCGGTTGGGTAAGCCAGTTAACAGGTCATGAAACGCCTGGTAGCGAATAGTGGCTTCTGCTTGCTGCCGTTTAAGCGTTCCCCCAATACTGGCTGCCATTGCGATCAGGATCGATTCTTCGTTACTTGACCAACGGCGTTCTGTGGTGCAATCATCAAACCCAATAAAGCCCCAAAGCTGCTCGTCAATAAGAATTGGCACCAGCAAAAACGAGAGAATCTGATCTAACTGTAGAAGTTCCTGTTCGGCGGCGGGAACTTCCTGTGTGATGCCTTGCAGTGAATCTCCTTTAGCAAGGGCGTTGTACCAACGGGTCAAGCCAAAGGCGCTATAGGGTTGGTTCTGCCAGTGATTTTGGTGCAAGGTGGGCTGAACGGTGGGGCGTGTCCATTCATAGCGCAGGCTCATCGCCACGTCCCCCGTTTCTGAGTGGGGATGGTTTTCGTAAATATAAACGTGATCAGCCATTGCCGCCTGACCCAAGGCATCTAGCACTTTTGCAATCACGGCTTCATAGTCAGTATCCGTCAGCAAAAAGGTCATGGCAGTGGCTACGCCCTCTAGCAGGCGATCGCGCTTGAGCAGTTCAGCTTCCGCTTGCTTGCGTTTTGTAATGTCTTCAACGGTGCCTTCGTACCCCTGTAACTGCCCTTGTGCATCCCGAATGGCCCGGGCGTTCTCGGAAATCCAGATGACGCTGCCATCCTTGCGGTGAACCTGCGACTCAAAATCCAGCACCGCATCCTGTGCCTGGAGTAATCGTCTGAACTCATCCCGCCGCTGTGGGTCAACATAAAGCTGATGCCGGATATCGGTCAGGCTCGTGATGAGTTCCTGGGGAGAGCCATAGCCGTAAATCTGCGCCAACATTGAGTTAGCGGTGAGGTAGTGACCTTCAGGCGTCGTTTGAAAGATGCCTGCAACCGCGTTCTCAAAAATGCTGCGGTATTTCTCTTCTGCCTGTTTGAGCGCGGCTTCTGCTTGTTTGCGTTCAACTTCACTGCGCTTGCGATCGCTCACATCCCGGCAAATGCAGAGCAGCCCCTCATCCTGCAGAAGTGTTAGCGAGAGTTCTTCCGCAAAGGTGCTGCCATCGCGGCGTTTAGCGGTTGCCTCGCCTTGCCAGCGTCCGTGTTGCCGCAAGACGGGGAGGATCTCAGATTCGTAGCGATCCGCCTCGCTGGGATCGTAGAGAAGTCGCCAATTTTTACCCACCAGTGCAGCCGCATCATCGTAGCCAAAGGACTGAGCATGAGCCTGATTGAGGTAGACAAATTCACCACTGGTGTTGAGTACGGCAATCCCTTCGGTGCAGGCTTCGATCGCCGCTAGCTGCAGGCGGATAATTTCTTCGGTTTGACGGCGTTCGGTAATATCTTCAATGGTGCCCAGCACACCGATCGCTTTGCCATCAGCATCACGAATGGGAATTTTGTTCGCCTGTGTCCAGTTTGGGCGACCATTGGCGATCGTATCTGTTTCGGTGATGTTTAGTAATGGAGTACCAGAGACTATTACCTGACGGTCTTGCTGCTGAAACCGTTTGGCAAGCGCTGGACTGTAAGGCAATTCGTCGTCCGTTTTGCCAATAATGTTTGCAACCGTACCCAGGTTAAGATTATCGGCAAAGAGCTTGTTGCAGCCCTGGTATACCGAATGGGTATCTTTCCAAAAGATCGCCAGAGGCAGGTTATCAAGCAGTAGCCTTAAGAACGCTTCGTTTTCACGGAGTGCCTTCTCAGCCTGCTTCAGTTCGGTAATGTCGGTAATAAAGCCTTCAATGCCCAGTACCCCACTCTTTGCATCATAGATTCCGTGTCCTTTTTCCCACAGCCACTTTTCCTGTCCCGTTTTGGTGCGAATGCGGTACTCAAAGACATAGGGTTCTTTGTTAGCGATCGCCCGTTTGATACTTGCCAGTAGTAAGGGTAGATCGTCTGGATGGCAAATGTCGTTGTACGAGAGTTGCCGTTGCTTGCCAGTCAGTTCTTGACTGTAATAGCCTGTAACCTCCAGACAACCTTCACTCAGGTAGAGCATGGTCCAATCAGGGTCGTTACTGCCCGTAAAGACAATACCTGGTAAGGCGTTAATCAAGGTAAACAGGCGCTGCTGGCTATGCCCCAGGGGTGCCTCAACTTGTTTGTACTGCATAACACTGCCTAGCTGAGCCGCTACGCCGGAGACGATGCGCACGTATTCGTCATCTTCGGTTTGTGGTGTTGTTAGAAAGAAGACGAGCGTGGCAATCACCTCATTCTGAGCGAGTACAGGCACTCCGAGAGCAGCCTTGATCTGGGCCACTTGAGCAAGGTGCCCGCGTAAAAATTCACACTCAGTTGAGCAACTGATATCAGAAATCCATTCAACCTGCCTGCTCTGCCAGACTCGTCCAGGCAGCCCTTCGCCAAGCGCAAAGCTCAATTGCTGGCTAGCGGCTCTAAAAAGATGCAGGTTGTCTTGCCTGCTATACCAGGCAGGGCTGCATTCAAGTCTCATCCTCGCTTGATCGAGCACCCAGGCTTCAGCAAACACCCAATTCATCGTTTGGCAAACGTGCTGCATGACGATACTCAACGCATGGTTGAACTCTCGTGTGCCCGCAAGCGCCTGGATGATTCCCTGCAACAGGCGTCTTTCTGCCTGCGATCGCTCAGAGCTAGCCACGCAGGGAGCTAGCGCACTGGCGCTTGACTCGGTATCACCTGGTTCAATCTTGGATGAAAACGTTGACATCAGCAGTATAAAAGCTTGAGTTCAACTATAAAGCTGACTGCACTCTGGGAACTAGAGAAAAAGCAAGCGATGAATAGCCAATGCCGTGGCACAGGATCTTTAGAATGGCAACACACATCACTGATCGAATGGCAGCATAGATCACTTCATCGGGAGAATCGGTTCGCCCTTAACCTGACAGAACCGATCGCCGCCCACAAACGTGCTTGGTAACCAAGAACATGGCTAAACGCAGGTGACTCTGGCCGCTAGAAAGCGATATGAAGCTGAAACATGCTCTAGTGAGAGGGGCGATGTCGGTGAAGGCAAACGTTCAAGCGCTGACACACGCTGAACTGGATCGAGGCACCCGGGTCGAGGTTAATAGCGCTACACATGTGTGATTGGTTAACCAGTGAGATCAGTGTGCAGCATTGAAACGTAATGCTTCGTTACTACAGTCTAGTCCTTAACCTTAACTGTAAGCGAATCCCGATTTTAGCAACAAGTGACACAAACTGACCCTTCAAATCCCACTGGCACCATGTCTACTTCTCAGCCCGGTAAGCGCATGGAAAATGTTGCGACAAACCGTTAGTTAAGCTTCGGTTAAGTCTCTAGAAATGCCTGAGCTATCGTTGCTGACACTCATTTTTTCGCTAGATCTGATGACTCCAAAAACATCTGTTGCCTGTAGTACTGCCATGAGTAGACACTGTACTGTACGATGTCTAGGCAAAACATGGCATGGGCAATACGCTGTCCTTCACCCTTCTCAACCCACTCGCAAGGAGTAGTTAGCATGTACATTGAGGAAATTATTGCAAGCGAAGTGCTAGACTCGCGCGGCAATCCTACCGTTGAGGCACGCGTTGTGCTTGAGGATGGTACAGAAGGATCGGCGATCGTTCCCTCAGGTGCTTCGACAGGTGAGAAAGAGGCGGTTGAACTGCGCGATGCTGACCCTAAACGGTACGGCGGGAAAGGTGTACTCCAGGCCGTCGATAACGCCAACCATAAGCTTGCACCGGAGCTGGTTGGCATGGTTGTAACCGATCAGCGCGCGATCGACCTTGCCATGATTGCGATCGATGGCACGCCCAACAAAGCCGCAATGGGCGCTAATGCCATTCTTGCCATCTCGTTAGCCGTTGCGAGAGCCGCTGCCAACTACCAGCAGTTACCCCTCTATCGCTACCTGGGTGGCATCAATGCCTCCTTGCTGCCGGTACCCTGCATGAACGTCATTAACGGTGGTAGCCATGCTGATAACACCGTGGATTTCCAAGAGTTTATGATTGCGCCCCACAATGCGCCGTCGTTTACCGAAGCCATTCGCATGGGGATGGAAACCTTTCATGCACTCAAGTCGATCCTCAACAAAAAAGGCTTAAGCACTGGAGTAGGGGATGAAGGCGGGTTTGCCCCCAACCTGAAGTCTAATGTGGAAGCGGTGGACGTCATTCTGGAAGCGATCGAGAAAGCTGGCTACAAACCTGGTGATGACATTTCCATCTGCCTTGATCCCGCCACCAGCGAAATGTGGAAAGACGGCAAGTACGTGTTCTTTAAATCCGACCAATCCACCAAAACATCGGAAGAAATGGTGGATCTGTGGGCATCCTGGGCACGGCAATACCCGATCGTGTCCCTGGAAGATGGAATGGGCGAGAACGACTGGCAGGGCTGGAAACTTCTCACCGAAACGATCGGCGATACGGTAGAACTCGTTGGCGATGATCTTTTCTGCACGAATGCCAAAATTCTGGCTGAAGGCATCGAAGCAGGGGTTGCAAATTCCGTGCTGATCAAAGTCAACCAAATCGGCACCTTGACCGAAACCCTGGACACGATCGAGCTAGCGGGCAAAAATAACTATAAGTACTTTGTCTCCCATCGTTCTGGTGAATCAGAAGACACCACGATCGCCGACCTTGCGGTTGCCACCAGCGCTGGACAAATCAAAACAGGATCGGGCTGTCGGGGTGAGCGCGTTGCCAAGTTCAACCAGCTTCTAAGAATTGAACGGCAATTAGGCAAATCAGCCCGCTTTGCGGGTAAGTCGGCGTTTAAGTAACAGGTTCGTTAGAGTAACCGATTCATCAGCCGCAACTCGCGTTCGCCCCACAACACCATCAAAGGCGGACGCGATCGCGTCATGCTTGTCGATCGACAACATTTTAATCGCGCGATCGTCGCTGCGAGTCATTCAGTCACAGCTTATCAACTCCCAAAAGCACCAATACAGTGTTGGTGGGGCAGCTATTGTGAATCAGATTATCTAGATTACCTGGATTACTTTCGTCGAGTGAGTAGGCGATCGCGTATGCCAATCGGGTTAAAACGTTGTTCTGCGTCTTTCTGAATCAAACTTGCCTGCTGTTGGCGTTTTGCAAGGTAAGTATGCACCTCATCTCGATGTCTAAGGTAGTAACCGATCACCAGGTAAATATCTGATAGCTGTAGCGATGGATATTGCTCCCCTATTTCCTCTGGCGTACATCCCTCAAGAAAAGCAGTCACAACCGTGTCTAAAGTGACACGAGTTTTGGCAACTCGCACAACACCTTGAGGATCGGTGTCTATGGGTGCGGATTCAAGGGCAATGGCTAGAGTCATAGATTTGATCAAGCTTTCTGCTTCCCATCGTAGCAAACGACCTAAAGCCTTTCGAGTTTGCAGGATTAGCCCAACAGGATGCGTTGTGTTCAAACAAAGGCATCATCTCATGGTGCCGACATGATTGATGCGTTTGCTTATCAGTAACGTACCCTACAAGATCGACGATCGCACTACTCTATAGCTTGGATTGTGACGTTACCACCTTCCACGGCTCGAATTTGCAAGTCGTAGCCGTAAAGTAAACTCATTCCAACTAAAGGATCAGTCTCTGCTTCATCGACGGGAATAGGTCGGTATTGACCATCCCAGATAATGGTTGCGGCATAAACTTCAAAGGTCACTTCGCTGCCATCACCCAATGTTCCGCGATCGACACCTGTCTAAGGTAAGCTCAAAGCAGCAATGATTTCACGCGGCAGGCTCAGATATCCGGTGTAGCCTGTATCGATAACAGCATCAATCAAGCGCGTCTGACGATTTGTGTTGCTGACAACCAGCGAAATTGGTGCCTCACAGCTTGAATTTGCGACCCCGCGCATCATACAGGTTTTTTCAGACTCCGCGCGCCAAAGCGATGAACGGCACGATAACCAATACGGACAATCCAGGGTTGAGCATTGGGAAGTCGCTCAAATAAGCGATCGGTTGCAGTCAAGATTTCGTCAGCAACCTCAAAAGCCCCAGTTTCGATATCGTTCACGCAGTGTTGCGCTAGCAAATCGCCACAATCTTGCCGTGATTGCCTTCTTCGACTTGCTGGCGAACTTGAGACTCATAGAGTGCATCGCCACGTTGGGCAAATTCTTCTTTGCTGTAGCGGGGTTGTCGTTGGTGGAACCTCTCCTCTGGAGAAACGGTCATGAGGTTGATCTCACTGCGACTTAACCCCTTCATTTTAGCTTGGGCAGTCGATCACTCGTTTCAACACTTGTGTTGGGTTTCGCAATGCTCTACCAACCTAAAGAGCAGCGATCGCTAACTTTTTTCTTCACTCTCTAGGATCGTTTTGATAGTTTCGGAAAGGCGTTTCTCAAACGCTATCATTCCTCTTGGAGTATAAGAATACTGGATATAGCGCATATGTCTTACATCAAACGGCACATCATCATTACTTTGCGTGATTAATATGACCGGTTTTCCTAAAGCGTGCCCAAGTCCAATCTCATAGAAAACATTTGGATTACGACCTGTGCAATCTGCAATTATCACTTTTGCCGAACAAATAGCGCTCCAAACATCCAACATTACAGAATGAGCAGTAAAAAAGTCATCTCCACGCGCAACACTTAAATTTAAATCTGCTGCCACTTTTACAATGTGATCGTCATATAAAGGCTTCATTTCCACTTTAAATGGCATTAAAACGAATAAGTCGGCGCTACTAATAAAATTATCTGGCAATCCAAAAAAAGGCTTCACAATCAAAGATTTATTGGAATCTAATTTGGCTACTTCTGCCAGGCTGATTCCGAGTGCTTTTTGGATATATTCCCACTGCTTTAAAACCGTAATCTTTCCATTGATGTCTGAACAGCCCCAACCATCCCCCTCCTTAGTAGAAAACTGTATAAGACCAGCTTCACGCAACCGATAAAGAGTATCGCGGAGCCACGAATGCATGGTGTGATATGCATTAGGCTCTAGCCCACATTGAGTACATAGGCTCGCCCAGTCAGTTGCAGTACCATTTCGGAGTAGAAGGAGAATTGCACTTCCATTGCTAACATGAGACATCTTTAGTCCGACCTCAATATGAATTAACCACTCTGTAAGATACACTCCACCATTGGATCATCAGCACAATAAGCAACCCACGCAGGATTTTCTGGGCAATGCTTAAATCGGGCTATCATCGATTTTTTTTGATACTTACCCGGCAACGAACATTACCAAGACTTTTTTCGCATGGTATATCTGGTGCAGGAGATCTTTGAGAAAAGATCTATATCTTTTCAGAATCCAGACATTGCAAGTCAGAATCCAGACATTGCAAGAAAAAGCCCTACACTGTTGGAGCGCAGGGCTTTAGTTGTACAGCTTGAGCCGCTTTTAAGAGACGATCGACTCCAGCATCCGCTCCGGTTTTGTGGCTGTATGAATGACAACGTTGTTATCATCATCCAGATCCACTACTGCAGTGTCACCGTCTTGAATCTTGCCTGACAAGAAGGCTTCTGCCAGAGCATCTTCCAGCAAGCGAGTAATCACTCGACGAAGCGATCGAGCACCATAGCTGGGACTGTAGCCTTCCACCACCAGACGATCCTTCACGCGATCGGTGACTTCAAGGGCAATGCCGCGATCGTGCAAGTTGTTCGCTACCTCACGAATGAGCAGACTGGCGATGTCCTTGACTTCCTCGCGAGTCAGTTGACGGAAGACGATGATGTCATCCAGTCGGTTGAGGAATTCGGGACGGAAGAACTGCTTTAGTTCTTCATGTACTGATGATTGAATGCGATTGTATTGGGCATCTGCCTGAGTCGCAAAATCAAAGCCAAGCCCAGTGCCACCTTTTTCAATCACCCTGGAACCGACGTTGGACGTCATGATCACCACCGTGTTGTTGAAGTTGACCGTACGACCTTGCGAATCCGTCAAGCGTCCATCATCCAACAATTGCAACAAGAGGTTGAAGACATCAGGATGGGCTTTTTCGATTTCGTCAAAGAGGACGACCGAGTAGGGCTTACGGCGCACCGCTTCGGTGAGTTGACCACCTTCGCCATACCCCACATAGCCTGGAGGCGAACCAATGAGTTTGGACACCGTATGCGGTTCCATAAATTCAGACATATCAAGCCGAATCATGGCCTCTTCAGTGCCAAAGACGCTAGCTGCCAAGGCTTTTGCCAGTTCGGTTTTACCGACTCCAGTGGGGCCAGAGAAGAAGAAACTGGCGATCGGGCGATCGGGGCTTTTCAACCCGATCCGTGCCCGCTTCAATGCTCGCGCAACCGCTTTGACCGCTTCATCTTGACCAACCACTCGCTCATGCAACGTATCTTCGAGGTACAGCAGTTGTTCAGATTCCAACTCGGTGACTTTGCGAACAGGAATTCCTGTCCAGGAGGCAACGATTTGCGCAATGTCGTCTTCGGTAACGGAGGGGGAGTGGGGAGTGGGGAGTGGAGAGTGGGGAATTGCTTCCTCTAACCCTTCTGCCTTCTGCCCTCTGCCCTCTGCCTTATGACCGCTAATTTGAGCTTCTAACTCCAATTCTCGATCTCGCAACTTTCCAGCCGCATCGAAATCTTGAGCATTCACCGCATCTTCTTTATCTTTTTTGATTTGGCGAAGCTCTTTACGCAGGGCTTTGGTAGGCGAATGCTGGGTGCTCGCCAAGCGAACGCGAGAGCCTGCTTCGTCGATTAGGTCGATCGCCTTGTCAGGAAGGTAGCGATCGGCAATGTAGCGATCGGATAAGGTAGCCGCTGCCACCAGCGCGGTATCTTCAATCTTGACTTTGTGGAACTGCTCGTAGCGATCGCGTAGCCCAAAGAGAATTTCAATAGTTTCGGTCACGCTGGGTGCGCCAACAGTGATGGGCTGAAAGCGGCGTTCTAGTGCAGCATCCCGTTCAATGTACTGACGGTATTCATCCAACGTTGTTGCACCGATGCATTGAAGTTCGCCTCGTGCAAGGGCAGGTTTCAACAGGTTAGCGGCATCCATACCGCCTTCTGTGCCACCCGCACCGACCAGCGTATGGACTTCATCCACAACCAGAATGATGTTGCCGCTAGCGCGCACTTCTTCCACAACCTTTTTCAAGCGTTCTTCAAACTCGCCACGGAAACGGGTGCCAGAAATGAGCGACCCCATATCTAGACTGACAACTTGCTTGTTTTCCAGGTTTTCGGGCACGTCACGATTGACGATGCGTTGGGCGAGACCTTCCGCGATCGCGGTCTTACCCACACCTGGTTCCCCAATGAGAATCGGGTTATTTTTTGTACGACGACCTAGAATCTGGACAACGCGCTCGATCTCAGTTTGGCGACCCACGACAGGATCGAGTTTTCCAGCCGCCGCTAGTTTCGTCAGGTTGGTGCTGAATTCTTCCAAAGTAGCCGTTTGAGTATTGCCCCGACTATTGAAGGGGTCTTCCTGCCTGCCACCGACAGAGGCCGCAACGGCTTCCCCGATCGTTTGCGCCCCTAACATTTGAAGCACCTGGTCTTGCAAGGCCAACGGTTCGACACCTAAACGTTGCAGCACTTTAATCGCAACCGTTTCGTTACCCTGCGTCAGGGCCAGCAATAAATGTTCGGGGCTAACGTGGTTTTGCCCTAGTTCGCGCGCTTGCTGCATCGCCTCGGCAAACAGGCGCTTGACGCGTGGGGTAAAGGGTAGTTCTGCCGGGAGGCTACCAGTACCGCGACCCGTAATTTTTTCACACTCAGCACGAGCCGCCGCCAGTGTCACGCCTAATTGAACCAGCATTTGCGCGGCGGGGCTTGTTTGCTCGCGAATGAGACCCAGCAGCACTTGCTCCGTTCCCACCAGATTATGCCCCTGACGACGGGCTTCTTCCTGGGAGAGCATGACTGCCCGGATGGCTTTTTCTGTGAACAGTTCAAACATAGTTGGTTCTCCTACCACGCCGTTTGTAGCGATAAATGAGACAACTGATAGAGCAAGAGGCTGTGGCGAGAAACGCTGTAATCTGGACTCTTCAGTTGTAATGAGGCAAATGAGCTGTGATCGTGGGGTTCGGCTCCCCAGTAGACCGTATGTACTTTTGTGTATTGATACTGTATCGCTGGCAGGGTGGCGATCGCAGTGGGGAAAGCCGTATTCGGTGGGAGGGGGGAAGAAGTTTTAAGTTAAGAGTTTTGAGTTTTGAGTTTTGAGTTTTAGCCTTTAGCCTTCATCCTTCATCCCTCTGCCTTCATCCCTCTGCCTCCTGCCTTCATCCCTCTGCCTTCTTTTGCCTCCTCTTATTACAGGGCATTACAGTCCGCGTTAATGACTGCAAGGCGACGGGTAGAATAAACTGCCAGACAGTACAGGATAGGAATCCTGCTAATGACACAGCCCCCTGAATTGTTGCCCGAATCACTGACTGTCGCTTTACAACTTCATCGTAGTGGACGCTTGACCGAAGCTGAATCTGCCTATCGCCAGAGGCTTGAGCATCAACCACAGGACGTAGACGCGCTTAATCTACTGGGTGCGTTGGTGTATCAACAGAACCGCTTTGAGGAGGCGATCGTCTGCTTCGAGCAGGTTTTGGCGCTACAACCGGAAAATCCTGATGCGTACAATAGCCTGGGTATTGCGCTGAAGGGACAGGGCAAATTAGAAGAGGCGGTGTCTCACTATCAACAGGCGTTGTCACGGCAACCAGCCCATGTGGAAGCACTCAATAACTTGGGCAATGCGCTAAAAGATCTGGGCGATCTGGAGGGTGCAATCGCGGCGTATCAGCAAGCCCTCGACCTGCGCCCAACCTATCCCGAAGCACACAATAATCTGGGTACCGCGCTGAAAGATCAGGGGAACCTGGAGGAGGCGATTGCGCAGTATCGGCAAGCTATCCAACTTAAACCCAACTATGCGGAGGCCCACCATAATCTGGGTGTTGCCCTTCAGCGACAGGGAATGTTAGATGAAGCGATTCACAACTATCAACAAGCGATCGCGCTCAAGCCAAACTACCCTGAAGCCCACCATCACTGGGGCAACACGCTACAACAGCAGGGTGCTCTAGAGGAGGCAATCGCCCAATACCGACAGGCGATCGCGCAAAGACCAACTTACGCAGAGGCACACCACGGACTGGCAAATGCGCTTCAGTTACAGGGCAAAATTGAGGCGGCGATCGCCGCTTACCATGACGCGCTTGCCCTCCGGGAAGACTACGCGGAGGCTCATAACAATCTTGGCAACGCGCTCCAGGAACAAGGCAGGCGAGAAGAGGCGATCGCCCATTACGAGCGTGCCCTTGCCCTCCGACCGCAGTTTGCCGAAGCTCACAGCAATCTGGGTTCTGTACTAAAAGATCAGAAGCAGTTTGAGCAGGCGATCGCGCACTTTCAGCAGGCGCTTGCCATTCGCCCCGACTATGCCGAAGTCCACAACAACTTAGGCAATGCGTATCAAGATCAAGGCGATCTGGAAAGTGCGATCGACTATTACCGCAAGGCATTGGCACTCAATCCCAACTTTGCCGAAATTCGGAGCAATCTCGGCAATTTACTTCAGCAAGACGGCGAGTTTGCGGAAGCGTTTGAGCAATTTGAAGCCGCGATCGCTGTGCAGCCAGAGTATACCGGGGCGTATAACAACCTCGGCATTGCCCGCCGCAATCACGGTGAAATTGAGGCTGCCTTCGCGGTTTATGACCAGGCACTTGCCCTTGACCCAGATTTTGTAGAAGCGAAATGGAACAAAGCACTAACGCACCTGTTTGTCGGCGATTTAGCCCAAGGCTTTGCTGGTTACGAATGGCGCTTCCAGTGGAGTAAGTTCCAAGAGCAAAACCCGCCGCGATCGTTTCCTCAACCCCGCTGGGACGGTTCCCCACTGCATGGCAAAACTATCTTGCTCTACACCGAGCAGGGCATGGGTGACACGATCCAGTTCATTCGCTATGCGGCGATCGTCGCCCAACGTGGCGGAAAGGTCATCGTCGAGTGCCAGACCGCTTTAGTAACCCTTCTTCAAACTGTTACAGACATTCAACAGGTTATTCCCTACGGCGATCCCCTCCCAGCCTTCGATGTCCACGCCCCACTGATGAGCCTGCCTTATCTTCTGGGCACAACCCTCGACACCATTCCCGCCGATGTTCCGTACCTCCAACTCCCCACTCCCCACTCCCCTCACTCCCCACTCCCCACTCCCTACTCCCCCTCCCCACTCTCCCTCAAAGTCGGTCTCGTCTGGAGCGGCAACCCCCACAATCCTTACAACCGCAGCCGTGCCTGCCCGTTAGAATGGCTCTTGCCCCTGGCCGACTTACCCAATGTCACCCTCTACAGCTTGCAGAAAGAGCTTTCAGCCGCAGAGCAGAACCAGCTAGAGGCTTGCCCCCAGATACACAACTTACAGGCGCACCTGCACGATTTTGCTGATACTGCTGCCATCATCCATCAGCTTGACCTGATTATTTCAGTCGATACCGCTGTAGCGCACCTGGCAGGCGCATTGGGTAAACCTGTGTGGCTGCTGCTACCCGTTGCCCCCGACTGGCGCTGGATGCAAGCGCGGGAGGATAGTCCCTGGTACCCCACTATGAGGCTGTTCCGGCAACCGTCTTACGGTGATTGGAGCAGTGTTATGGAGGCAGTGAAAAGGGCGTTGACTGAAAGGGTCGGCAACCGCAGAGGCGCAGAGACGCAGAGGCAGTCGGTAGCCACCTCTCAGTCAAAGGCAACTTCAAAGGCTCCAGCCCAAGGTGATAAAGCGCTACCTTCAAAAGCTCCACACCCCACTCCCCACTCCCCACACCCCACTCCCCACTCACTCCTTAAAGAAGCTGTCCGTCATCACCAGACAGGGCAGTATCGTGAGACGGAACGGTTGTGTCGTCAGATTTTGGAGCAGCAGGAAGACCATGCGGATGCGTGGCATCTCTTAGGCATGGTGGCGCATCAGGAGCGTCGGTTTGAGGCGGCGATCGCGGCGTATCGTCAGGTACTGGTTACAACGCCTAATAACTACGACACGTACAATAACCTGGCAGTGGCGCTTCAGGAATTGGGGCAGATTGATGAGGCGATCGCGCACTACGAAAAAGCGATCGCCCTCAAGCCCGATTATGCCGATGCGCACAATAATTTTGCCAATGCATTGCGCCACAAAGGACGTACAAAGGAGGCGATCGCCCACTACCAGGAGGCGATCGCCATTCGACCAAATTATGCCGATGCGCACAACAATCTCGGCTTAATCTACTTTGCAGAAAGCAACTTTGAGCAGGCAGCAGCATGCTACCGTCAGGCGATCACAGTGAGGCCAGACTTTCCGCAGGCGCACAACCACTTAGGCAATGCGCTTAAGGAACTGGGCGACTTCGATGGAGCCATCACCCACTATGAACGAGCGATCGCGCTCAAGCCGGACTACGCCAAAGCCTTTAATAACTGGGGCAATATTTTTCGCGATCGGGGTGCATTGCAAGAAGCGGTGCAGTATTACAACCAGGCAACCGCGATCGAGCCAGAGTTTGCCGAAGCCCACTGGAATAAAGCGCTGACGCTGCTGCTCAACGGTGAATTACAGGCCGGGTTCGCTGAATATGAATGGCGCTGGCAGGTCAATTTGCCTACCTTTCAGCCCATGCGCCCGCTATCACAACCCTGCTGGGATGGTTCCGCTTTGGCAGGTAAAACCATCTTTCTCCATGCCGAACAGGGTATGGGCGACATGATCCAGTTTGCCCGCTATGTGCCCCTCGTCGCACAGCGGGGTGGACGCATAGTCTTGGAATGCCACGCGCCACTGGTGAACCTTTTCAAACAGCTTCCTGGCGTACAAGCGATCGTCTCTTACGGCAGCACACCCCCGCCTTTCGATGTCCACGCACCGCTGATGAGCCTACCGCATATCCTCGGCATCACTCTAGACACCATTCCTGCCAACATCCCTTACCTTCAACTACCCGCTTCCCCTGCCCCCCTGCTTCCTCTGCCTCTCTCATCCCTACACCCCACACCCCACACCCCACACCCTCTCAAAGTCGGCCTCGTCTGGAGCGGCAACCCGCAAAATCCCTATAACCGCACGCGCGCCTGTCCACTCGATCAACTGCTAAAGCTGGCCGAGCTTCCGGGTGTCGTCCTATATAGTTTGCAAAAGGAACTGTCTGAGCGCGATCGCTCCCTGTTGCAAGCCCATCCCAATGTGGAAGATTTGCGAGAACGTTTGCACGACTTTGTTGAGACCGCAGCGTTGATTCATCAGCTTGATTTAGTCATCGCGGTAGATACATCCGTTGCCCACCTCGCAGGTGCATTAGGTAAACCCGTCTGGCTGCTGCTGCCCTTTGCCCCCGATTGGCGCTGGATGTTGGAACGCGAAGATAGCCCCTGGTATCCCACCATGCGTTTGTTTCGGCAACCGTCTTACGGTGATTGGGAAAGCGTGATACAGGCCGTAAAAACGGTGCTAATGGATAGAACCGCAGGCAACTGCAGGGACGCAGAGATACGGAGACGAACAGTCAACAGTCAACAGTCAATGCCCAACAGTCAGAAGCCAATTAACTCAAAACTCTCCAGCAAAGCAGCGCTACTCAAAACTCAAAATATCTCCTACCCTTCGGGAAGCCAAAGCTACGGAGACGCTTCGCGAACAAAACTCAAAACTCAAAGCTCAAAACTCAAAACTCAAAACTCAAAACTTTTTCCCCACTCCCCACTCCCCACTCCCCACTCCCCACTCCCCACCGCCCTCCAGCACTACCACAATGGCAACTTTGCCGAGGCAGAACGGCTCTGTCGGCAGGTGTTACAGCAAGAGCCCGATCGCATCGAAGCGTTGCAAATTCTCAGCGTGACGCTCTGTCGTATGGGGCAATCGATCGCCGCGATTCCCTACCTTCAACACGTCACGCAATTGCTGCCAAACAATGCCGAAGCGTGGAGCAATTTGGGTACGGCGTTGCAGGAACAGGGACGGACGGAGGAGGCGATCGTGCTTTTCAACCGTGCGATCGTCCTGCAACCGGATTATGCGGATGCTCACTACAATCTGGCGCTGGTGCTGCAAGAGCACGATCGGCTGGAAGAGGCTCTCTTTCACAGTCAGCAAGTGCTGAAGCTGAAGCCGGAGTTTGCGGATGCCTACTACAACCACGGCTTTCTCTTACGGCGGTTGGGTCTGTTGGAAGACGCGATCGCCCACTATCGCACCGCTATTCAGCTCAATCCTCATTCAGCCGGAGCACACAAAAACCTGGGTCATGCGTTGTTGCTCACAGGCGATTTGCAACAGGGCTTTCAGGAATACGAGTGGCGCTGGCGGCAACCTGGCTGGGCACCGCGATCGTATGCACAACCCCTGTGGGATGGGTCGCCCCTTAATGCCAAAACGATTCTCCTCCATGCCGAGCAAGGGTTTGGGGATACCATTCAATGCATTCGCTATGCGCCACTCGTCAAACAGTTGGGCGGTCATGTCATCGTTGAGTGCCAGCCTGAGCTACTGGACTTATTAGCATCGGTGGCAGGCATCGATCAACTCATTGCCCAGGGCGAGCCTATCCCCATCTTTGATGTTCACGCGCCATTGCTGAGTCTGCCGCATCTATTAGGTACGACACTAGAGAGGATTCCGGTCAACATCCCTTACCTCTACCCACCCGCCTCGTTGCTTCCCCCACTCCCGACTCCCGACTCTCAACTCCTCACCCTCAAAATCGGCATTGTCTGGACAGGTAATCCTAATCACAAAAACAACCGCTATCGATCGTTCGCGATCGACCAGTTTCTTACCACGTGTCAATTACCGGGAGTCGCGTTCTACAGTTTGCAAAAGGGTGCAGAGGCAGACTTACAAGCGATTTCTGCTATGCCAATGCAAGACGTAGGGCAGCATCTCCATAATTTCAATGACACAGCGGCGGCGATCGCTCAACTCGATCTGGTCATTACGATGGATACGGCTGTAGCCCATCTTGCGGGTGCATTGGGCAAACCTGTGTGGCTGCTGCTTTCCTTTGCCCCTGACTGGCGCTGGTTGCTAGAGCGCGAAGATAGCCCCTGGTATCCCACCATGCGCTTATTTCGGCAACGCCAACGCGGAAATTGGCAAGGCGTGTTTGAGCAGGTTGCAGCTGCGCTATGGCAACAAACCCAGCGATATTCAGCGTAAGAGAACCTGGACTAATCGCTTTTTACTTTTTGACGATTAGGAATAAAAGTTGCCTTTAATCAGTGAGCTTTTCTAACAGGATTTCGTTCCCTTGGTGCAGTCGCTTGAGCTTATCTCCAAACAAATTTGTGAAGGCGTCGATCGCGCTCTTAGGCAGTGTTGGAGACGTGCTAAAGGCTGCATTAGTACCATAGCCCGCAAAGAGAATCATGCCGCCAATGGTTAATAAGCTCCAACTTAAAACAGCAAGTTCTAACAGCGCGCTTGCCGTCGGTACGCCGCTGATAACAATTAGTTGGTAACTCTGATAAGGCTGCGATCGTAAAACGTCGCGTGGTGCATCAGCAACTTTGTGAACTTTCTCAGCCGCCCCTGACCGCGTAAGATTTGCGTCAAACAGATTTAACTGAGTCTGACTGTTTGCCAATCCTTCAACAGGCTGAATACAGGTTAAGCGTGCCGTTGCATGCAGCAGAATGTTATCCAATAGCCAGCAGGTAAGGGAACCATCGCGACTGCCAATTTCTAATACGTTCAGATTTTCAATCGACTGTAGTGGTTGAAGGAACTTGGATAAAGCATATAAATCGGTGTCGGCTAAACCATTAGAAAACTGATAGCCTTTTGTCAACCATTGGTGCTGATACTTTGTTTTAACAAGCTCAACGATCGCTTCCAAAAAATCTGGTTTTAGTGATACAGCTTGCTGTAAGGATGCGATCGCAGGCTCGTATTGCTTCTGCTTGGCAAGAACAGTACCCACATTAAAATGAATTCTTGCCAGATCCACTGTCGAAAGCGCCGGATTTAGAGCGATCGCTTTTTGAAAATAGGTGCCCGCTCCTTTCAGATCGCCCTGTTTATGCAGCGCTGAGCCAAAATTATTGTAAACAGCCGCCAGCACATTTTTTGCACTGGCATAAGTAGCAGGTTCTGCTACCATTCCTACTTCGTAAAGCGCGATCGCTTCGGGATAGCACTCCTGAGAGAGATAGTCACTTGCCAACTGTTGCCAGTTCAAAATAGCCGCAAATTCAACCGATAACGGAACTTTTCTAAACTTTTCCATTAGGTAACTAAAGCGGTCTTGCTCTAGCTTTCGTCGCAGGATGTGAAGCGCTTTTTCGTCAGGTGGCGTTTCATCTTGAACCTGATCTGGAGCGGTTTGAAACTTTTTCAGTTGTCGATCAAAGTTATTACCGGGATAGCGAATATACTCAACAGTTTCAATTTCGACCTTTAGCACTTTAAAGAATTTCGCCATCCACAAATCATAGGAAACGTCCTCACAGCCACCAATTTGCTTATAAACAGGTGCCTCAGGGAACCCTTCAATAAATTCGTGACAATCGCGTCGGATGCAAAGATTGAGCGCCAGTGTATTTTCGATCGCAGCTTTCCAGTAGGGGTGAATGGGATCCTGCATTTTTACACCCGTTCGCACAACGCCAATTGAATGAGGCGGTAATGTTAATGGGTAGGATTTTTCATCCACCGTAATTTCGATTCGCTGTAGCGCTGTTTCTTCAGGGGCAGGCTGATGATTCAGGAGCAAGAAACAAAGATAAATGTGCTCTTTGAAAACCAGATCGTCCCCATCGCAAAAAAAGAGCATATCGCCTTTCGCAATTTTTGCTCCCGTATTTCTTGCCGGACCAATACCTAAGCTTTTGAAGTGCTTAATGACTTTGAAATAAGGTTTGTTTTGGCCAAATTCTTCAAGTAGCGCTGGTGTACGATCGGTCGAGGCCTCATCCACCACAATTAGTTCAGACGTAACTGGATGCGCCCCTCGATACTGCTCGTGAAAAAAGGCAATACTGGCATCAATACTTTCTAACGTGCGAATAATTTCATTTTCTTTATTCAACACCGGAACAATTACAGAAAATGACGTAATCATACATTTAATCTCATTGCTCGATCGTGTTGAAAATACAGCCTTTCATTGCAGAAGTTTTGCATAATCGGCATTTCTGTCGCTCTGGCTTAACTCCGGAGTGGCGATCCCACTTGCATCACTTGAATCAAAGCGCCACTGCCTATATGAGTTTGCCCCACTGGAATCACGGCTAATCCGCTCGTGCCTGCTAAGTTGATCAAATTTCCACTGCTGTGGCTACCACCTGCCAGCGTAAATTCATAAAGCCCATCGACCAACTGCAACTGCCCCCAGATGTACGCTTCTCGCTTGCCGTCCGATCGCAAATCAACCCGCGTCGTCGCCCTTACAAACGTTGGCTTCCAGGCTGTTTCGGGCAATCCCGACAGTTTGCGTAAAGCTGGCTCCACAAACCGCCAGAACGTGACCAGCGCGGAGACAGGGTTTCCAGGAAGGCCGAAGTAGAGAGTGGGGGAAGGGGATGGGGGATAGGGGGTGGAGTTTTGAGTTAGGAGTTTTGAGTTTTGAGTTAAGAGTTTTGACTCCCCTGCTCCCCCTGCTTCCCCTCCTGCCTCCTTTGCTCCCCCTGCTCCCCCTGCCTCCCCTCCTGCCTTCTGCCTCCTGCCTTCTGCCTTCTGCCTCCTGCCTTCTGCCTCCTGCCTTCTGCCCTCTGCCTCCTGCTCAAATGTCGCCACCGTCAACGGTTTCCCTGGCTTCACGGCTACTGCACGAATGTGAATAGTGCCACCCAAGGTTGCCAGGATGTCTTCGACGTAATCATAGTCTCCAACAGAGACACCACCAGACGAAAGGACGATGTCAGCCTGTTCAATGGCAGTGGCGATCGCCGCCTTGAGCGCTTCTGGATCATCCCGTACCACTCCCAATCGGAGGGGAATCGCGCCTGCCTGTGCCACTAAACTTGCCAGCGCATATTGATTGGAGTCTACAATTTCACCGGGTTGAAGGGGCTGATCAATGCTGACCAATTCATCACCCGTAGACAAAATAGCCACCCGTGGTTGACGGTACACCTTGACCTGTGCACATTGAGCCGCTGCCAGCACAGCCATTTCGGGGGCCTGAAGGCGCAAACCAGATGGCAAAAGAGGATTACCTGCCTGATAGAATGCGGCCCGCTGACGCACAAAGGCTTGAGGCTTTGGAGCCGCGAGTATCGTCACGACATCGCCTTCGCGCTGCGTGTTTTCCTGAATGACGATCGTGTCTGCGCCCTGAGGCATAACGGACCCTGTGAGAATGCGCGCTGCCTGCCCGGCTTCAACCGTTCGCTGTGGCTGGTAGCCTGCTGGAATGGTCTCTATAATCTCCAGCCTTACAGGAGACTCAGCCGAACACGTCTGCACATCGGCATAGCGCACCGCATAGCCATCCATCGCTGAGTTGTCCCAATGGGGGAAGTCCAAATTGCTTGTCACCGCGCCTGCTAGCACTCGATCAGACGCATCCATGAGATCGAGTACTTCATGGTCACGATCGGCATCGAATGGCTGCACGAGGTCTAGAATGATGGCTTCTGCTTGCTCAACTGAAATCATAGGAAAACGACGAAGTGGAATATGAGTTGCGTTTCGAGTTGATTGCGCGTTCGGCGGTTAGCTACCAGCAATTAGGGATTAGCTTACTTCTAAGCACCGTTCTGGTATACCCTTAGCAACTTTAAACTAAAAAGTCCTTTAGCCTTTTCCTGCCTTCGTGTCTCTTGCTTTAACCGCCCCATTGCGTCTGCTTTCTGCCATAGCCCGTTAAATTTGGTGCATTTGGCTCGCTTTACGGCTGAAATGTCGTGATTAGCACACTCCGATTTGTGGCTTACGCTATTCTGTAAAGGGGCAGTGTGTTTTACCCAGCTAGAGATATTTAGTCTCTGGTTTCTTAGCAACTGCACCCAAGCATTTCGCAGGCAAGGTTCTTCTCCTTGAGGTGTTTATGGTTAATCCACAGTTTCGCTCCTCCTTTGAGAATGCTTCCCAGTCAGGAGAAATACCCAAAGAGCTATTGAGCCGACTTCCCGCTGATTCGGAAATTTGGCATAACCTTAAGCAGGCGATCGCAACCAGCTCTGGGTTTGAGCGTTGGCGGTTAGAGCGCAACACCGATGGTCGCTTGAGCGGGCTCAACCTGGATCATCTGGTGCGGTACTATCTGCGCGAAACGCTAGAAACCCTTGCTTACTAACGCGATCCACTGGCTTTAGTTCAACCGCCTGTCAACATGATCGTTCGACAGCGTTAAAGCTTATCAAAGACGCCCAAAATCTTGCGGAGACCGCTTTCGAGTTCGCTGAGCTTGAGCGCAGTGTCAACGAGGCGATCGCCCTCTACTTCCACTTCTTGAGTGGGGTATTTTTGAATGGCCTCAATGAGCGAAATTTTGCCATCGTCACTGGCAGAAAGCACAAGCGCGGAACGCAAAGCCTGACGGTTCGCCGTGTTTGTGGAGGTATGAATAGTCGTGCCCACTTCGTCCAGTACTCGCTCGCCAATCACATTATTCAAGGCGTGATCAAGGACGATCGCGCTGATATTGACTTGCCTATTTAGGGCATCCCGCACTTCTTCTGGTTTCTTGTTTGCCAGTTTCATATAGGCAGCAAGCGTTGGGGAGGGGTCGCCCGTCTCAGCAAAACTTGCAAGCTCAGCAACAGAGATCGATTCTTGAAAAATGCCGTAGTGTAAGGTGACTTTTTCGGCTGCATCACCGGCCGTACTGTAGAGCAGGGTGCCCACACTCGCGGTAAGCAGTAGACAGCCATGAAGCAAGACACGTGAGAGACGCATAAGTTGATCGCAAAAAACAGTTAACCAGTCTAATTTGACGATACTAAACGATATTCGTTTCCCTCAAGTGGCTCATCTGGCACGAGACATACCTGTGTTCTGTAAGCATGCGGTTCACGGCTGACAAAAAGCTGCAAGGCGTGGAGTACAAGACCTAGAGACTCTGAGTTTTGCCCAACAGCCGGATCATGTAGATGTTTGTCAAATTTGGAACTTCCGTGTTCCAACAATTGTCACGGTCTTACAATTAACACGATTCATTGGGAGTCGCGCAACGCCATTCTGTCAGGGGCTGCTTACTGCTTGCAGAGATGGTGTCATTCCCAGAGCAGCCTTTGTGCCATCGCGTCCCATTGCCGCCTGATCGTCATCCGTGCGATCGTCTTGGGCATACTCAAGCACCGCTCACCTGCATTCCCTCCATCACGTCTCTTCTCTAGATTCAGTCATCAGTACACGTTATGTCGTTACAGCTCGATCGGTTTCGTCAACTTCACTCAATACGCCAAGCAACCGGCTTTACAGAATGGTTCAAAGCAGGCGGTTTCTATTTAAACGGTGGTTTGAAGCTTAGCGTTGGTCTTATGGCAGTGCTTTTAGTCAGTGGGCAGAGTCTGGGCGCATCAGCCACGTTTGCTCAGGACTCGACCAAGCATGCAAGGGAACCAGTCTTACTGGCTCAAACGCCACTTTCGGCCACGCTCATCTACGTCAACCCCGCGTCTGGTACGGACGCTCCCGGTGCAGGATCAGAAGGCTCTCCCTACCGCACGATCGCCTACGCACTTCGGCAGGCAACACCGGGCACCTATGTTCAGCTAGCACGCGGCAGCTACACAGAAGCATCAGGGGAAGTTTTTCCACTGGTGATTCCGCCTGGGGTCACATTGCGCGGTGAAGAAGCTGAAAAGGGTCAAACAGTAGCCATTATTGGCGGTGGCAATCTCATTAGTCCAAGCTTTGCCCGCCAAAATGTCACCCTTCAGGCAGGCAAAGATACAGAGATTCGGGGCGTTTCGGTAACGAACCCCAATACACGCGGAACAGGCATTTGGGTTGAATCGGTCAATGCCAGGATCGAAAACTGCACCTTTAACCGCAACAATCGGGAAGGGATTTTCATGATGGGTACGGCTAATCCAGTTGTTACAGGCAGCGTCTTTACCCAAAATGGCGGGAATGGCATTTCGGTGGCAAACCAGGCTACGGGAGAAATTAAGGACAACGTGTTTCAAAATACGGGGTTTGGTCTGGCGATCGGTGGCAACGCAGCCCCTAAAGTCAGCGGCAATCGCATTATAGAGAATACAGATGGACTCTATATCAACGATTCTGCCCGTCCCATCCTGCGCAATAACGTTATTGAAAACAACAAGCGCGATGGGATTGTCGCCACGATTAACGCGCAACCAGACCTTGGCACAACGGGCAGTGATGGCAACAATACGGTGCGGAATAACCGCCAGTACGACCTCAACAACACGACGAACAGTATGCTGTACTCGGTGGGCAACACGATGGATCCCAAAAAGGTGTCCGGTCGTGTCGCCTTTGTTGCACCTGCAACCTCACCCAGTAACTCCGATCAGTTCGCTGATGTGCAAGGGCACTGGGCACAGGCTTATATTGGAGCATTGGCAAAACGAAAGATCATCAGTGGCTTCCCTGGAGGCACCTTTCACCCCGATGACCCCGTTACCCGCGTGCAGTTTGCCGCGATCGTGGACAAAGCCTTCGCACCCACAGCCAAACAATCCGCGACGCGCTTTAAGGATGTTAACAGTAGCTTCTGGGGCTACTCAGCCATCCAGTCGGCGGCAAGAGGACGGTTTATGCGGGGCTATCCGAACGGTGATTTTCGCCCCAATCAAGCCATTCCGAGGGTTGAAGTACTGGTAGCCCTGGCTAATGGACTGAACTTCAACGCCAGCAGCACCAGTACCCTCTCGAAATATCGCGATGCGGCGCAAATCCCTTCCTGGGCAACCCCCGCTGTTGCCGCCGCCACCCAACGCAAAATTGTGGTTAACTACCCAACCCTGACCCAACTCAACCCCACACGCAATGCCACACGCGCCGAAGTAGCTGCGTTTGTCTATCAGGCAATGGTCAATGCAGGCAAAGCATCTGCGATCGCCTCACCGTATATTGTGCTGACGCCGTGAACGTGAGGAAAAGGCATGAGAGGTCGTCAGAACCAAACGGTTACTTGCGTTCTGCCCTACCTTCAAGGCGAAATAGCCAGACCATGAGTGCCACCACCCCAATTTGAAGCGCTAAGTTGGGCAGGGTATCGCTAACTTCTTGACCCGCCAGCAATTTTGTTAGAAAGATAAACGCGCCGATCGCACCAGAGGCGGCAAAGCTGACGTACACAAACTTTCGCAACCCCCGGTAGGGCGCTTCCGCTTCCGCTTTCAAAAACGCATACTTCTCAGGGTCTGTCTGTTGCAGTGGTGAGCGATTACCAGCCTTTCCGAGCGGTTTTTCTGCCATCAGCCTACGAATTCTTTTAGCCTTACACCCTATACCCTACACCCTATACCCCTTGAAAGTACCAAGCCTGTTATACTGATTAATCGTTATGCCGATGTGGCTCAGTGGTAGAGCACTCGATTCGTAATCGAGCGGTCGCGGGTTCAAATCCCGCCATCGGCTTCAGCTGTAATCGTTGTCACTGGTTCGAACATACAAAAATTCTCCGCAGCCGTTTAATTGGTTTTGCCCTACCTTGCAGTGGTATTTCAGAAATCTTTATCATCTTGATTAAAGGTGTCGCTATTGGCGTGTGTAAGGCGATCGATTCTCTTCAGTACAGCCTCCCTCGTTGTGGTTTTTTGTAGGTTAGCCCAGTGTTTCAACGGTAATGATCAGCTTCTGATGGCGATCGCTTCAGTTTCAGGTGGGATTCTTTCGGGACGCTGCGGTAATATTCCTGTTCCAAACAGCAAGTTTTCTGTTCCAAGTGCAGATCACCTTTTCTAAAGCGATCTCTAAATAGCGCTGCATAAAACTCCTGACCTCTCCCTATCCATGAGTAACGGGTTCAAACCCCACTCACATCACACTCAACTTATGGAGAGACAGTCATGAACACTCGCACCCTTTTAAATGTGGCGCTTACACTTTCGATCGTTGGTTCCGGTTCCTTGCCTGCTGTAGCCGATCAGGTTGTGGTTGTGAACACACAAACGAGCAGCCGTAGCACCCTCATTCCACAAACGGCGGGTGTTGTGATTAGCCTGCCGATGCCGATCACCGTTGATGTGGGTCAGCATCAAGACTATCCGTTGACGGTGCCCCTGTCCCAGGCGTTGATGGATTCGCAAGGCAATACGGTCGTCCCCGTGAATGCCCCTGTCACCATTAAGCTCAAACCTGAGAATGGGGGTGCCAGAATTGTGGCAGAGTCGATCGTCGTCGGTGGTCAGATTGTACCTATTCAAGCCTCCAGTGCCGTCATTCCCGGTAACACCATTACGCAGCAAGAAGGAGCCGAAACCGCACGGCAAAATAGCGCTGTCTATGGCAATCTCTTTGGTGCTGCCATGGGCGCGATCGCCCCTCAAGCCCGTAAAGCCGATGCGTTTGACCAAGGTGGCATGATCGGTGGAGCACTCGGCATTCTCACCGGCATGAATTCGCCCAAAAGCCTCCGGGTCGTGCAGTTGCCCCAGGGAAGTGTATATGTGCTGTCGCTACAAGCCCCGATCGCCCTGCCTGCCAACCTTGCCGTTCAACCCGCATCCACACCAGCACCCACCCAACAGGCAAGCGCTAACCAATCCCAGTTCGACTTCAAATCCGTTGCCGAATACAGCCAGGGACTAGAACGCGTAATTGCCGCCTACCAGCAAGGACAGGTTTCCAAAGCCGATGCCCGTCGCGCCATTGTGGATGCAGACCAGTACGCCACCACGGCCCTATCGCCTAAACTGTACCCACCCGCCGGACAGCGTCAGCGAATTGCACAGTTGTTTGAGTTTACGTATGGAATTGATAGGCAGTAGGGAGTAGGGAGTAGGGAGTAGGGAGTGGGGGTTAGGACAGCGGTCAGCTATCAGCTTGTTACCTTCTGCCCTCTGCCTTCTGCCTTCTGCCCTCTGATAACAACCAGTACCTTTTTTCCCTTCTCCTTCATCCTTTAGCCTTCATCCCTCATCCCTCATCCCTCTGCTTCCCCTGCCTCCCCCGCCTCCCCATCCCCATCCCCCACACCCCATCCCCCATCCCCCACACCCCAATCCCCTCCCATGTCCCCCCTCAGCGTTCGCACTAGCCGTTCTACTCACGACCTGGAAACCGGGAAAGCCAAGCTGTGGATGCTCCTGGTTGGGGTGAATCACTATCAAGATCCACAGTTGCCGTCTTTACACTACTCGGCGATCGATTGTCAGGGAGTGGGTGAGGCCTTGGCAGAAGCAACACAAGCGTTTCCACAAAAGGACATTCAGATCTACCACGATGCTGCGACACCGCCGTACTTGGATGCGGTGCGGGCCAGCCTGAAGCAGATTGTCTCCAATGCTCAACCACAGGACACTGTACTGTTCTACTTTTCGGGACATGGGATGTTGGAACCGCGCAAGGAGCAGGCGTTCCTGTGCTTTGCAGATACGCAGAAAGGAACGCTGATTGACACAGGATTGGGCATGGTCGAACTGCTGCACCTGTTGGGGAACTGTGCCGCGCGACAGCAACTCATCTGGCTGGATGCCTGCCATAGCGGTGGCATGACCCTGATGGGACAACCGGGAGGAGCAAGAGCCGCGAAGGACATTGAACCCGTTGTAAACCCCACCCCACAACTGGTGGATATTTTGCGACAGCGGGCATCCCAAAGCCAGGGGTTTTATGCGCTGTTGTCCTGCGATCGCGCTCAGCAGTCCTGGGAGTTCCCAGAATTGGGGCATGGCGTATTTAGCTACTACCTGATGCGTGGACTACGGGGTGAAGCGGCTGATGCGCAAGGGGTGATTGAAGCCGATGGCTTGTACAAATATGTTTACCACCAAACGCTTCAATACATTGACAAGACCAACCAGCAGCGACGCCTGATCAACCAGCAAAAGCGTGGACGCGGCGATACTCAACTCCATGCCGAATATCCCCTGCAAACGCCCAAACGCATTGTGGAAGGCATTGGAGAACTGGTGCTGGGGCTACAGGTACGATCGCCCCTCACCTCCCATCCCCGCACCGCACTGGTCGTTAATGGTCTGGTCAGCCATCCCGACGCGATCGGCTTCAGTCGACTCCTCCGCAGCGCCGGACGCTTCGATCTCACCTTTCGCCCCCAACCCGGCAACGATTGGTCCGACCTCCGTACCACCATCCAAACCTGCCTCCGCTCCCCTGCCTCCCCTGCTCCCTCTGCTCCCCCTGCCTCCTCACTTCCCGAAACCACCGCCTTCCTCTACCTCCGGGGACGGCTTGAAGAAACAGCCGAAGGGGAGTCCTGGCTGCTACTGGGCGATGATGTGCGGCTCAGTCGCTCCTGGTTACGCCAAGCCTTGCGTCAAGCGGGTGTCGCCCAGCAGGTGGTTGTGCTGGATTGTCCGGGTGCCGCCTCTCTGTCTAGCTGGATAGAGGATTTGCAACTCAGTGCCGAAGCGCCAACGGGAACACCGCGCGATCGGGGTCAGTGTTTGCTGGCTGCCGCCTCACCGCTCTCGCAACCCAATTTATTCTTACAAGCGCTGCTGCAAACCTTAACGAATGCCGATGCGCAAGCGGGACTCCCTGTTGCAGGTTGGATCACCCAGTTGCAGATTGCGCTGGCAGGCACCGGGATTTCCCTACACGTTTGGCTGTCAGGTGCTCGCGGGGTCATTGAGGTGCTGCCAGGAGGGATCGGCTCCCGTGGGACAGAGGCGGCTGAAGGGTTCGATGTGGGGGTCTGCCCCTACATGGGGTTGCGATCGTTCTCCGAAGCGGATGTTCAATACTTCTATGGCCGTGAAACGCTCACTCAGACGTTAATCCAACAGCTCAACCAGCGATCGTGTCTCGCAGTCGTGGGTGCATCTGGCAGCGGCAAATCGTCGGTCGTGCAGGCAGGGTTACTCGCACAACTCCAACAGGGCAAACAGCTTCCGGGCAGCGATCGCTGGTGGCTGGGCAGTCTGCGACCGGGCGCGCACCCCACCAATGCACTGGCACATCGCCTCATCGAAACGGGCAGCGAAAAAGAGAAGGTCTACCAGCAACAGCAGCTAGAAGGATTGCTCTATCAGGGGGCAGAAGGCTTTGTGCATTGGTTGCGGCAGCGATCGGAGCCGATGGTTGTACTGGTGGTAGACCAATTTGAAGAGCTGTTTACCCTCGCCGATGCCGCCGAACGCCAGCAATTTTTAGCACTGATGTTTGGTGCCATAACGTATGCCAGCGATCGCTTCAAGCTGGTGTTGACGCTTCGCGCTGACTTTATCGCGAGTTGCCTGGATGCGCCTGAGTTGGCGACCATTCTCCAGCGATCGAGTGTGCTTGTGCCCCCAACGCTTGCGGAAGCTGATTACCGTCAGATCATTACGCAACCCGCTGCACAAGTCGGCCTACAGGTGGAACCAGAGCTAGTCGAAGTCCTGCTAGCAGAACTCAGCCATTCGGCAGGCGATTTGCCTCTGCTGGAATTTGTGCTGGAGCAACTATGGGAACGACGGCAGGCCGGAGTCCTGACCCTGCAAGCCTATCAGCAGCTTGGCGGCCTGAAAGTTGCATTGGAACGCAACGCCCAAGCCGTCTATGAAAGCCTGGATGCCGATGCCCAAGCCTGTGCCCAATGGATCTTTCTTACGTTGACTCAACTCGGCGAAACCACCGAAGACACCCGCCGCCGCATTCCCAAAACCGATTTAATTGTCCCCAAGTATCCCGAACCTCTCGTCGATCGTACCCTCCACGCCCTCACCACCGCCAAACTCATCGTCATCAGCCTCGACAATCCCGACTCCGTTGCCCAAAGTCGCGGCGAATCACTCCCCCATCCCCCATCCCCCATCCCCCATCCCTCCCTCACTCCCTACTCCCCACTCCCCATTCCCTCCCTCCCCCACCATCGAAGTCGCCCACGAAATCCTCATCCGCCACTGGTCTACTCTGCGTTGGTGGCTAGACGAAAACCGATCGCGCCTCCGTGCCCAGCGGCAAATTGCCGAAGCCGCAATGCTCTGGCAGCAGCACGATCGCCAGCCCGATTTTCTGTTGCAGGGCATCCAACTGGCAGAAGCGGAAGAACTGTACGTTAAGTACGTTGACGAATTGCCCCAACTTGTCCAGCAGTTCATTGAAGCCTGTTTCGAGGCACGACAGCAGCAACAACAACAGGCAAAACGTCGTCTGCGTCGTGCTCAAATGACGGCAACGGTGATCGGTGTTTTGGGTGTAATGGCGTGTGGATTAGCAGGCGTGGCTTACTGGCAGCAGCGCAACGCCCAACTGCGAGAAGTCGAGGCTCTAGCTGCCTCTTCAGAAGCCCTGTTAGCGTCCCATCAGCAGCTAGAAAGTCTAGTTGCTAGCGTGCAGGCAGGGGAACAGTTGCGCCAGTTGCGATCGCTCTGGGGCATTCCACTGGGCTTACCGATCGCCACCGAAACTAAAACGGTGAGTGCCCTCCAGCAGGCGATCACCCAGACACAAGAACTCAATCGTCTTGAAGGACACACCAATAAAGTCAACGCCGTGACCTTTAGTCCTGATGGAAGCCGTCTAGCAACCGCAGGTGATGATAAAACCATCAAACTCTGGCGACACGATGGCACTCTAATCAAAGATTTGACCGGGCATACAGACCGTGTAACCGCGCTTGCCTTTAGTCCCGATGGCAAACTGGCAACCGCGAGTGCCGACAAAACCATCAAGCTTTGGGACAGCAATGGAAACCTGATGGCGACTCTCGCAGGACATCAAGATTGGGTCACCAGCGTGAGTTTTAGCCCTAATGGATTGATGGCGACCGCAAGCCGCGATCGTACCGTCAAGCTCTGGCGCATTACGGGCAATCAAGCGTCTCTCCTGCGTACCTATACAGGAGCAAAAGGCTGGGTAAATAGCGTCCAGTTTAGCCCTAATGGTCAATGGGTTGCAGCCACAGGCGAAGATGGTTTCATCCGAATTTGGCGCACGACGAATCCTAAAGCGTTGCCAGTGCATATGTTTGCGGGTAGCCGCGATCGTGTTACCGCGATCGCCTTTAGTCCCAATGGTGCGACTCTTGCCAGTGCCAGTAGTGACAAAACCGTGAAACTCTGGAGCCTCACGGGCAGGCTGCTACAAACCTTTGAGGGCCACAGCGATCAAGTTAATGGCGTGAGCTTCAGTCCTGATGGAAAGCAATTGGCAACGGCGAGCGATCGTTCCATCAAGCTATGGAACCTGGATGGCACCTTGTTGCAAACCATTCAGGGGCATCGTGCAGAAGTGAACAGTGTGGCATTCAGCCCTGATGGCACTACATTAGCATCCGCCAGCGTGGATAAAACCGTCAGACTTTGGCGTGTCAGCACTCCGCTGCAATCTTACGGCACTGGATTATACAGCGCTAGTTTTAGCCCCGATGGCACACGTTTTGCTACAGCCGGATGGGACAAAACCATTCAAATCTGGCAGCGAGAGGGCACAACCGCCAAGCTTGTCACCACCATCAAAGGCCATCAAGCAACGATCGCCGCCGTCAGTTTCAGTCCCGATGGTCAGTGGTTGGCATCAGGCAGTGCCGACAAAACGGTGAAGTTGTGGAAACTACCCGACGGCATCCTTACCCGAACGTTGACGGGTCATACTGATGGGGTGACAACCCTCCGCTTCAGCCCCGACAGCAAAACCCTGGCAACAGGCAGCGCTGATAAAACCATTCGCTTATGGAATGTACAGGATGGATCGTTGGTGCGATCGCTCACTGGACATACGGATGGCATCACCGCTGTTCAATTTAGTCCCGATGGTAAAACTCTAGCGTCCGGCAGCAACGACACCACCATCCGGTTGTGGAGCTTGACTGGAACCGACTCAAGCGTTTTGGGACAGCATGGCTTATCCGTCTCGGCTCTCAGTTTCAATCACGATGGTACAATCCTTGCCTCTGGTAGCTGGGACGACACCATCAAGCTGTGGGATGCCAGCAAGGGAACGCTCCTTAAAATCATGCTGAGCCAGAGTGATGGTGTGACCAGTCTAGATTTTAATCCCGATCGTGATGTGCTTGCAGTGGGTGGTACGGATGCAACGATTAAGCTATGGGATAGCCAGAATGGCATGCTGCTTAAAACCTTAACAGGCCAGATGGATAGCCTGCATAGCATTCAGTTCAGCCCTTCTGGTCAGGCACTTATGAGTACGAGTGAGGCATCGGGTGCGATCGTGTGGAATCTCGGCCTGGATGCACTGCTGGAGCAAGGGCAAACCCAATTGCATGACTATCGCGATCGCAAACAAGGGTTGGACAGATAACCATGCGTCTCGACCCAAAGCTACGATCGTCACAGTCCAGATTGCTCTCAAAAGGCAATGACTCAAACCCTACACCCCATACCCCACACCCTCTGGAGTAAACATCATCACAGATGATTGGTGTTAGACCTCTATAACCTTCATTTCGCCTTCTGTAAACGTGGGTCAATCGCGGGTGCACGTCCTACTAACCGTACCTGATTTTGTTTGACCACCACAGTTAATAGACCCAAATCACGGCGAGCGGGACCATGCACAACGCGGCCCTGGTTGTCGTATTGGGAACCGTGACACGGACAGACAAAGCGGTTTTGATCCGCCTTCCAGGCAACCGTGCAGCCAAGGTGAGTGCAGGTCGTGCCGATCGCATACTCTGCAACTTGTGGACCGTCCGTAATCACTAGATAGGCTAAGGTTGGATCCGCCAATCCTTTCGCTGCGACCCGCGCTCCTGGCTGCACTGTCGCTAATAGCTGATCGGCGGCAAAAGAGCGCCCCTGTTCATCCGTCGCAGACACACCCGGTAAATAGTCCTTACAGCGCGAATTGAGGGGAAATTCGGAGCAGAGGTCTTCTAAGCTGGCTTCTACACTTTGAGCGGGTAAGAAGCGACCCAGTACAAGCGACGCGATCGTGCCGCCTGCTAGATATTTCAAAAAGTGTCGTCTGTCGCCTAAAGTGCGGGGTGAGGCAGTCGGAGCCTTGAAAGGATTCGTCATAATTTTAGGGGCTGAACCAGCGCCTGCAATAGAAGCTTCAAGGTTAGGCAATGCAGCGAGTACTTACAAGGGGTTCATGTTCCAGTTTGGTGGCAGTAACAATGACTTCTTTTATTCCCCTCACAGCAGTAACACGTTCAATCAGGCAGTCGTCCGTCAGCTAAACCTTCCCTTTCTCTTAATCCCATTTCTTCCCCATTCTTCGCCACTGCCTTGTAGCATTAGGAATAACCCCACTTGCCTCGACCGCATGAGTGACTTTGATCGTTACTACCGAGTGCTAGGACTAAAACCTGGAGCATCCCTGGAGGATGTCAATCAGGCTTATCGTCAATTGGCGTTTCAGTGGCATCCTGATCGTCTGCCAAAGGACGACCAGACGCTGCAAGCGGAAGCGCAAGAAAAGCTCAAAGCGCTCAACGAGGCCCGAGATCAGTTGCGATCGCGTCCGCTTCGCTACCAAACTCGGCATAGTCGCCATGCAGAGACCGAACGCCATGCAGACAGATATTCGGATCGAAGCGCTGCCGAGCAAGAACGTTTCCGTTCGTACGTTAACCAACCGCCACGTCCAAAGCCACCGCAAGCTGAAGCTTCTGCTCACACCGATCGACCTCGATCGGCTCAGTCTACGTCTTCATCGCGATCGTCTGTTAACCAGCCGTCCAACTTTGCATCCTGGCAGCAGTCGCCTCCTAAGCCGCCTTCAGCTAGCAACAAATCTAAACGTGATTTAAGCGGTACTGATTTGCAAGGAGCAGATTTGCGAGAGAAAGATTTCTCCGGTCGAAATTTGAGTCAAGCAAATCTACAAAACGCTGATCTCAGCGATGCTTTTTTGCATCGAGTGGATCTCTCAAACGCCAATTTATCGAGCGCCAATTTATTTCGGGCGAATTTATTGCAGGCTGACTTGCGCAATGCCAATCTTCAGGGTGCAAATTTGATTGGTGCCGATTTAAGTGGCGCAGATTTAAGCGGTGCTGACCTGCAAGGAGCCAAAATTGGCTTTTCCGATCGCATCATGGTCAAATTAACAGGCGCAATTCTCACAGGCATGATTATGCCCGACGGCAGCGTCCACTCTTAAGCGCTTTGAGGGGTATTACAGCGACCGGAGCCAGTTCTGCGTTGAGTGGCACAGTACAGCTGAACATCAAGCGGCTTGACCCAACCTCCGGCTTAATCGAACTATCCACCACCCTCGTTGACTCTTCCCGTTTGATTGCTCAGGGCTGCCCCGCGAATCAGGGCAACTCTTTTGTGATCACAGGTCACGGTGGCTTGTCGCCCAATCCTGAACAACAGTTGGATGATGATGCGCCGTGACGCGACCGGGGTCGGTTGGCTATGGCTGGGAGCGATGAACTTGGAACGACAGAAAGACGCGGACACGGGGGGACGAGCACAAGCCTCCCCACTGTTTCCCCCCTCCCCTCATCGAAGCGACTGACTGGCGAATAACGCCGGACGGCACAACCATTCTCTTCGCGGCAATACTGACCTCAGGGATACAAAAGGCGTTGAATCGGCTGATCGCCTGTCCAGGAAGGCATTAAATCTCGTAAAGTAAGCTAACTTGCTTATCTGTCCTCGTTTTCTGATGAAAAACTTGCGATAACCAAATAAGCCAATCTTCACTTCCATCAACCACTGTGCTTTTTGCAGTACCAGGAGGAGTTGTACCGATCGATGGATGCTGGACAAAGAGGTAGACGAATTGATCAAAAACAGAGTAGAGCCACCCGTTTCTGCTTCAACAATGGGTGGGTTCGTTCCCTACTGTGTGCGTTGTTTGGACTGCTCTTTGTGATCAGCTTTCATCCAGGTATTGCAGTTGCAACCGACAAAATAAACGAGTGGTTGAAACCGGAGCCTCAAGCGCAATCAATCACGGCTCTTCCTCAGCCTCAGCCGCGATCGGCAACGTCTTTAGCTCCGTTGATGCAGCAAGCCGAAGCGTACTACCAGGCAGGGCAAATTTCTGATGCGATCGCGCTTTGGCAAGAAGCTGTTGAAGCGTATGAAAAGGCTGGCGATCGCCTGCATCAAGCCCTCGTCCTGAGTTATCTTGCTACAGCCTTTGGCGACACAGGTCAGTGGATGAAAGCGAAGGCTGTGATGAATGAGTCAATTTCACTGTTGCAGACTGAAAATTCAGCGTCCAACCCAAACAATGCACTCGCCCTTGCGCAAGTTCTCACAACTCATGGCGAGCTACAGCTTGCTCAGGGAAATGTAACGGAGGCGTTAGCAAACTGGCAACGCGCAGAGACTGTTTATCGTCAACTAAATGATGCAACCGGTATTTTAGGAAGCCAGATCAATCAGGCAAGGGCATTTCAGGCAGATGGGCTTTACCGCCGCGCAACAGAACTTCTCACTGAGGTCGATCGGTCTCTGCAAAAGCAACCTGATTCGCCGCTGAAGGTGGTTGGGCTCCGAAATTTAGGGAAGATGCTGCGGCTAGTGGGCGATCTCAACCGATCGCAAACCGTTTTGGAGCAAAGTTTAGCGATCGCCCAAAGCCTTCAGGATCCAAAAACAACATCAGCGATCAGCGGCATTCTATTCAGCTTGGGCAATACAACTCGCGCTCGGGGCGAACTGGATGCTGCCCACAATTTTTACCAAAAAGCGGCCGCGATTGCCCCCTCACTTACGGCAAAAACGCAAGTTCAACTTGCTCAATTCAGTTTGTTGGTGGACAGCGATCGTCCAATCGAGGTGCGTGCTCTACTGCCGCAACTTCAATCTCAGATGGCCCAGTTACCGCCAAGCCATCTAACGGCTTATGCGCAAGTCGATTTAGCACGTAGCTTAATTAGGCTGAGCCGTCGGGGTAATAAAGCCTCTTTGTCGGCTAATGATCTTGGTGTTTCAGCGCAGGCACTTGCAACAGTCGTGCAATACGTTCATGCGATCGGCGATCGGCGGGCTGAGTCCTATGCCTTAGGGACGTTAGGCAGTTTGTATGAAGTAACCCAACAGTGGCACGATGCCAAAACCTTGACGCACCAAGCGCTCAGCCTGGCGCAGGCGATTAGTGCTGATGATATTGCGTATCAGTGGCAGTGGCAGTTAGGAAGAATTTTCTGTCAAGGAGCCCAGCCTTGCACGTCTACAGGCACGCAAAAGGCGACGATCGCCTACGCCGAAGCAGTTAAAACTCTACAATCGTTGCGAAGTGACCTGGCAGCCATCAATCCAGATGTGCAGTTTTCGTTCCGAGAAGAGGTTGAGCCAGTTTATCGACAGTATGTGGAATTGCTGCTGCAATCAAACGCTAATGGCCCAAGTCAAGAAAATCTGATACAGGCACGTGAGACGATCGAAGCCCTTCAATTAGCGGAACTCGATAACTTTTTCCGCGAAGCCTGTATCATGGCGCGTCCAGTCAAAATTGATCAAGTTGATCCACACGCTGCTGTTATCTATCCCATTATTCTGCCTAGTCAGTTCACTGTCATTCTGTCCTTGCCGAATCAACCGCTGCGTTATCACACAACACCATTGCCACAAGCAAAGGTTGAAAGCATCCTGGCGCAAATGCGGCAGGCACTCAGACCGACTGCTTTTGTCGAGGACTGGTTGCCGCTTGACCAGCAGGTCTATAACCTCATTCTGCGTCCGCTGGAGAATGAAATTGCAGCAAGTGGGGTCACGACTCTTGTGTTTGTCCCTGACGGGTTGCTCCGCAGTTTACCAATGGCAGCCCTACACGATGGGCAACATTATCTGATCGAAAAATATAGTGTCGTGCTCACTCCCGGACTGCAACTGTTGCAGCCACAACCCCTCGATCGTCAACGGCTCAAAGGGTTATTAGCAGGCTTGACACAAGCCCGCGATCGCTTTGCGGCTTTACCCAATGTTGCGGTTGAAATCAATCAGATTGAAGCCGAGATTCCGGCTCAGGTATTGCTTGACCAAGCGTTTACTAATCGAGCGTTTCAAGACCAGATTGACTCGACGCCTTCACCGATCGTCCATCTAGCAACGCATGGTCAATTTAGCTCTAATGCTGAAAACACTTTTATCGTGACCTGGGATGGCCGTATTAATGTCAAGCAACTGGATCAACTGTTGCGCTCCAGAGAAGGAAGATTGAACCCGATCGAATTGTTAGTTCTGAGTGCGTGTCAAACGGCTACAGGAGACAAGCGAGCCGCGCTAGGAATGGCAGGAGTGGCCGTCCGATCGGGAGCCCGCAGTACATTAGCATCCCTATGGTCTGTCAGCGATCGCTCTACAGCCGCACTCATGATTGAGTTTTATCGTGAGTTAGGCAAAACTGGAGTCACCAAAGCCGAGGCATTGCGTCGCGCGCAGGTAGCCTTACTACATCAAACCGATTACACGTCCCCTTATTTCTGGGCACCGTTCGTTCTTTTAGGAAATTGGCTTTAGAGACTTATGTACCTGCTCAAATCCCTTCTTTATCCTGTACCTGCTGGGTTTGCTCTAGCCTCACTCGCCATTACACCTGGTATGACATCCCCTCCTTCACACAACGTCTCTCCCACAAAGAGAACGATTTACCCTCAGTTCCAGTTGGCTAAGAGAGAAGATACAAAGCTCAAGCAAAGCGTCCCTCCCCCCCGTAAAAACCCAGGCGGCTCATCCGCCGGTGGACGGCGTGCCCCCAGCGCATGCCCTCAAGATACAAGTGCATTAGCTACAAATTCAGAATTAGTTGCATTGACCCCAAAAACACAGCCCGATAGCACCCTGGCAGCACGACCAACTTTTTTTGTGTATGTGCCAAAAACTAGTGCTAAAACTGCAGAATTTAGCCTCCGCGATCGCAAGGGTATGGGTGTCTATCGCACGACGTTAGCCCTCACCAAGACACCTGCTATTGTTCGTCTCAGCCTGCCTGATCAGACGCCGTCTTTAGACGTGAATCAGCAGTATGTATGGTCATTCGCCGTCATTTGTAATCCCAACGATCGCCTAGACGATCGCTTCGTCTCCGGTACGGTACAGCGCATTACGATCGACTCAGTTCGCCTGCGCCAAATTCAACAGGCATCCCCCAGAGAACAGGTTTCGCTCTACCAGCAAGCAGGCCTTTGGTACGATGCCCTCGCGGTTGTGTATGAGCTACAGCGCGCCTATCCCAACGATGCCAGCATCAACACAACTTGGCAGGAGTTTCTACGTTCAAGCGGCGTTGATAGCCTGATGGATAACAAATCGAGTCAAAAGAGTTTGCGTTGAGCAGCGCGTTCGGCCTATGTGGATATCCCTACAACAGCAGCTTCGGCAATGGCGCGGAGTCTTCATCACGGTTCCCTGCGTTGCTGGCGGTTTGCTGATTTTGCGTTTAGCCGGAGCCTTGCAGTGGATGGAACTGGTCGCATTAGATCAGATGTTCCGGTGGCGCCCTGTAGAACCTGCCGATCCTCGCATCGTACTCGTGACCGTTGATGAATCTGATCTTAAGCAGCTTGGACGGTGGCCGATGTCCGACGCTATACTCGCTCGCCTCATTTCATCCATCAAGAAACAGCAGCCCAGGGTCATCGGGCTCGATATTTTTCGAGATTTGCCCGTTGAACCCGGCCATCAGGATCTTGTTCGTGTTTTTACATCCACACCTAACCTCATTGGTGTGGAAAAAGTCATTAAAACGACGCAAGGTGAAGTCATCCAACCCCCTCCGATCCTGAAGCAGCAGCAGGTCAGCGCCAGCGATCTCTTGTTAGATGCAGATGGTCGGATTCGTCGCAGCCTCTTGTACTTAACCAACAAGGATGGCAACTCGATCGCTACACTAGGCGCACAGCTAGCCTTTGTGTATCTCAAACGTGAGGGCATTCAACTTAACTCGCTGAACACCAGCAATAGCCATTTCCGCCTGGGTCGCGCTGAGTTTTCAACCCTGCAACCGAATGATGGTGGCTACGTCCGTCTCGATGCCGGAGGGTATCAAATTCTGTCAAATTTTCCCAACTTGCCCCACGGCTTTCCTACTGTTTCCGTCACGAATGTTTTACAAGGCCGCATACCCAATGATTTAATGCGCGATCGAATTGTGCTCGTTGGCTTAACCGCAGAAAGCCTTGAAGATCGGTTCTTCACGTCCTATACAAAGACGGCAACTGCTACACCCGCAGGCGTTAAAATTCATGCTCTGTTGACGAGTCAATTGCTGAGTGCGGCTGTGGATGGTCGCCCTTTACTGATGGTGTGGCCAGAACCGCTAGAGTGGCTGTGGATTGTTGTCTGGTCAACGATCGGAGCTGTCATTGGATGGATCTCACGATCGCCCAGCCAAACAATACTGAGGATTGTTTGGCTGGGAGTTGTGCTGTTAGGCAGCGCCTACGGACTGTTTCTCATTGGCTGGTGGATTATTACGGTGCCTCCCCTGCTAGCACTGGTCGGTTCTGCAGTTACCAGCAGTAGCATTTTGCTATGGGAAAACCTCAAAGACTATGCCCGTACCTTAGAACAAAAGGTAGAAGAGCGAACGGTAAACCTGGAGCAAGAAATCATTGAACGAAAGCAGACGGAAGTTACGCTCAATCAACAAAAGCAACTTCTGCAAACGATCGTTGACCATATTCCAGTCATGATTATGCTTTACGATCCAGCCGGGCAGGTTGAGTTTGTGAATCGTCAGGTTGAGCAAATTTTGGGATGGTCAACGGCTGATTTGCACCGTATTGATTTCATTGCTGAGTGTAGCTCTGATGCCGATCAGCAGCAGCAAATTCTCGAACACATGTTGGCGGCAAAGGGCATCTGGCTCGATTTTAAGATCAGGACTAAAGACGATCGCTGGGTGGATACAACCTGGACCAATGTTCAACTGGGTGATCATCTCTTTGTTGGAATTGGACAGGATATCAGCGATCGCAAACGTGCTGAAGAAGCGTCTATTCTGGACGAACGCAACCGCATGGCACGCGAAATTCACGACACGTTAGCTCAAGCGTTTACCGGCATTTTGTTACATATTGGCGCGGCAACTGAGCAAATTACCAAAAAACCAGCCACAGTTCAAAAACATCTGGAAACGGTTGATGAATTAGCCCGTACAGGGCTCGCTGAGGCACGACGATCGGTGTCCGCACTGCGTCCGAAAATTTTGGAAGAGGGTGATCTCTTTAATGGGCTGAAACACTTAGCGACGCAAATGGGATCAACCACAGACACACATTTTACCTGTGAAATCATTGGCGATCGATATCGACTGTCACCAGAAGTGGAGAATCATTTATTGCGCATTGGGCAAGAAGCGTTAACAAACGCCGTTAAATATGCACAGGCAGCTGAGATTCAAGTTGAATTAGTTTATGAAAAAACTCAATGTTTGTTAAGAATCAAAGATAATGGGCAAGGATTTGATGTGAGCCAAATTGCTGTGAGTAAAGGCTTTGGGCTACTGGGCATGAGTGAACGGGCAGAACAAATCGGTGGTGAGCTAGCCATTAAAAGCCAACCAGGCCAAGGGACAGCAATTGTTGTCATTGTGAACCGGGAGTAAACATCCGTGAGCCAAACACCCACTATTCGAGTGTTGATTGTGGACGACCATCCAATCGTTCAACAAGGATTAGCCGCCATTATTAATGAAGAGACTGACATGACGGTCGTTGGTCAAGCCAAAGATGGTATTGAAGCGATCGACCAATTCCGTCAGCTACAACCAGACATTACGCTGATGGATCTACGCATGCCTCAAATGGAAGGAGTGGCAGCCATCACCGCAATTTGTGCTGAATTCAACACGGCTCGTGTCATTGTCCTCACGACCTATGACGGCGATGAGGATATTTATCGTGGTTTGCGGGCAGGTGCAAAAGGCTACCTGCTGAAGGACTCTAAACCCAACGAACTGCGAGCGGCTATTCGCACCGTCTTTAATGGACAGCAATATATTCCACCCCACGTTGGCGCTAAGTTAGTGCAGCGAATGAATAATCCAGAGTTAACAGATCGCGAATTAGAAGTCCTGCAATTAGTTGCTAAGGGCATGAGTAATCTTGAAATTGGAACCGCGCTGAACATTACTGAAAGCACTGTCAAATCGAATATCAACCGTATTTTAAGCAAGTTGGGTGCTAAAGATCGCACTCAGGCAACGATTATTGCCCTGAAGCGAGGAATTGCCAATCCATGAATTGGGTATGCACGAAGCACCACTGTAGTCAGGCGATTGGGGTCGTGCGTCAATCCAGGGTGGAATGTGTAGAGAGAAGGGGCATTACCTCATTCACAGTAAACTAATGCCGTATCGTCGGCTAAATTACCAATCGACACTGTACTCAAGGTCGTACTCAGAGGCCAACTAAAGTTTGAGTCAGTCTGCCACCTTAAGTTGGATCGGTTCTCCATCACTCGATCGTACAAAACTGTCAACCTTCAGTGGACGACAAAGCCAAGTTGCTTTCATATATTGATCCATATTCATTACCAGTTACACAGCTTTGAGAGAATCTGAGGTCAAACCAATGAATCGAGTTTTGTATGCTCAGCCTACTTCCTTTGCTCCAACAAATAGATATTCTTGTCAGCAGGAGCTTAGCCGACCAGAGTTGCATCTCAAACTTGTAAAACGTAATCGAGGGATATTTCTATCTCATCAAGGTTGGCAAAAGCTCGTTCAAACGGGAGTGTTGCACAATGAATTTGGTGAGCGCTTCAGCTATGGCGAATTGAGTGAACGATCGCGGCTTGATACGCGTACCATCAGCCGCTTATTGAGTTGTGAGGTCAAAGTTGACAGAGGTACGATCAAAACGTTTTTTCGTGCCTTCAATTTGACATTAGAAACTGATGACTATGTCACCGTTAAGAACGTTAAGGCTAATACCACGCTAGTGAACAATGCCCCACTAGCGACCTCATCGCCTTCTACCGCTTTAGCAGTACAGAAAAATGAGCTTGAGCAGATTTTTGAAGAAGTAAATCAATTGAAACAACGCTTGAAAGAGTACGATCGTCTCTTTCGCCAGTTGGGTATGAATAAAGAACAGCCCAATCAAGAATCTTACTAGAAATTGTAGATCAACGCTTTAATCGATTCTGCTGCAAATAGTTTGAGCGTTTTGCTGTACCAATATTTGACCCAACAAAAGCTCCTATTAGAGAGGCAAAGGTCGAAGGCAGTATAAAGAAAGGGACAAGGATTTCTACGCCGTTGTCGCCAAAGTCAAGATAATTAGTGATGATGGGATGGAGAGAAAATCCGTAAAGTAAAAAGTATGCAATGGTTGCTGTACCGAGGCCATAAGCGATCGCATAAATATTTGCCCAAACGACAGTAGTTCGTAAAACTCCAAAAATTATTTTGGGAGAGCGATAAACAGAACCTTCATAAATCCCAATAATTACACCGAATATTACTCCTAGACCCGTGCCAAATAAAAGCGGTGTTGCCGAGACGATCCCAACACAAAAAAGAAATAGTTGATTGATCACTGTAGAAGAGTTAAGTGGTGAAGCACTTTCTAAGCTTGAAGCAAGCTCTATTCTTCCCTTTATTATGTTGAGAATTGCCAGTCACTTCGCTTGAGCGATGATCGTTCGATGGCGTGGGCTGTTGCAGGTGACAGTCGGTTGCGTGAAGCCAGCAGCGGCGATCGCCCCTTCCAAATCCAGCGTAAAGTACTCATCCAAATACGGTTCCGTACTTTTCAGCAGCGTCTTGATGTAAGGCGGCATCTTGGCATAGATCTCCGACTTCGGGTTCATATCCATAATCGCAAGATGTCCACCCGGACGCAGCACCCGCCGTGCTTCCCGAATGATAGCCACGGCTGCGCTTTGAGGTAACTCATGAAACAGTAAACACGCAGACACCAGATCGAACGACGCATCGGGTAAGCCTGTGGATTCGGCAGCAGCGTGGAGCCAATTAGGAGTAGGGAGTAGGGAGTAGGGAGTAGGGTGTGGGGAAGAATTTTGAGTTGCTTTTGCCCCCGTGTCCCCGTGTCTCCGCGTCTCCGTGTCACTTCCTGCTTCCCCTGCTTCCTCTGCTCCCTCTGCCCTCCATTCCCCCGTCTCCTGCCTTCTGCCTTGTGCCTCCTGCCTCCTGCCTTCCTCCCGATACTTCGCCACCGCCAAAAAGTACGGCGACAAATCCAAACCCGTCATCTGCGCGTTGGGGAACGTCTCTTGCAGCGCAAAGGTACTCATCCCCACGCTACAGCCAATATCCAAAATGTCGTTGGGTGCTACAGGCAATTGCGCTTTCAAGGCATCGTGATAGCTTTGGCGCAACCAAGCATCGCCCTGCGCCCCAGCATCCTTCCAGATGCGAGCATGGACGGCATGAGCGGCCACTTCCACTTCCAGCGCGGGTTCCCAACCCAGATTGCCTTCCTCGTAAGCATGAAATGAGGTGACGTAGTACTCCGGATAGGACAGATTCGGGTTTTGCACCTGCGCTAAATCATTGTCCCACGTGCGCGATCGCAGTGCCTCGACTTCTTTCGTCCAATAAACCCCGATCGATTCCGCCCGTTTAATCATCATCTGACGCGCCCGGTGCTTTGCCAGATTTGCCAGTGGTTTAACGGCCAAGAGACCGTTAATCAAACGAGATGCGAGATTTGGGGCAGAACTTGTAGTCGTCATGAGTACGCTTTTCAAAAAGATTTGGTTTAATAGAATTATCTCAGTAGTCAGGAGTGTTTAGACGGCCGACCGACGATGCCGTTGACCATACTGGATTATGGATACAGTCGGTACATGGCATTCACGCTACGCTGACAAGAAGTAAGTGCCAAGTTCCGCAAGACGACCGTTAATTTCCTAAGAAACAGAGCATCCCAATCTATGCCACAGGTTTATTTTGACCCTGAAACGAATGGTCACAAGTCCTTTGAACTGCCCGGTGCCAAGCCTCACTACAATCCCGATCGCCCTGGCCAAGTAGAGCACATTTTTCTGGATCTGGATCTGGATATTCCCAATCAGCGCTATCAAGGGACGTGCACCATTCGGCTCAACCCCGTCCGTGACGGCATCGATCGCCTGACGTTAGACGCCGTGAATTTGCAGATCGACTCTGTTTCTGTGGGTGAAACCAAACAACGCTTTGATTACGACGGGGAACGGCTCCACATTCAGCTAGAGCCGACGACACAGGCAGGGAAACCGATTGAACTGGCGATCGCCTACCGGGTCAACAACCCCCAGCGCGGCCTCTACTTCATTGCACCCGACAAGCATTACCCCGATAAGCCTGTGCAAGTGTGGACTCAGGGCGAAGACGAAGATTCTCGCTTCTGGTTCCCCTGCTTCGATTACCCCGGTCAACTGGCCACCTCCGAAATTCGGGTGCGCGTGCCCAAGCAACTTGTCGCCATTTCCAATGGTGAGCTGATCAGCACCGAAGCCGATGGCGATGACAAGATCTACCACTGGCACCAAAAGCAGGTACATCCCACGTACCTCATGACGCTGGCAGTGGGCGATTTCGCCGAACTACAGGACGAGTGGAAGGGGAAGCCTGTCACCTATTACGTCGAAAAGGGCAAAGAAAAGGAAGCCCGCATCAGCATGGGTAAAACGCCCCGCATGATTGAGTTCTTTAGCGAAAAGTACGGCTACACCTATCCCTATCCCAAATACGCGCAGGTCTGCGTCGATGACTTCATTTTCGGTGGCATGGAGAACACGTCCACGACGCTGTTGACCGATCGCTGCCTTTTAGACGAACGTGCCGCTTTAGACAACCGGGGCACCGAAAGCCTGGTAGCTCACGAACTGGCACACCAATGGTTCGGCGATCTGGTGGTGATCAAACACTGGTCACACGCCTGGTTGAAGGAAGGCATGGCCTCCTACTCCGAAATCATGTGGACGGATCACGAATACGGTGCAGAAGATGCGGCCTACTACCGTCTTGGTGAGGCCCGTAACTATTTAGATGAAGACAGTTCTCGCTATCGTCGTCCGATCGTCACCCACGTCTACCGGGAAGCGATCGAACTCTACGATCGCCACCTGTACGAAAAAGGTGCCTGCGTCTATCACATGATTCGCGCTGAGTTAGGCGACGACCTGTTCTGGAAAGCGGTTGCCACCTTTGTCAACGACAACGCCCACAAGACGGTGGAGACGGTTGATTTGCTGCGGGCGATCGAAAAAGCTAGCGGACGCAACCTGCTCTTCCTTTTCGACCAGTACGTCTATCGTGGTGGACATCCTGACTACAAAGTGGCTTACTCCTGGGACAACGACAGCAACCTTGCGAAAATCACCGTTACTCAAACGCAAGCCAAAAATGGCAATGGTAGCCAGAATGAGTTGTTTGATCTGAAGGTGCCGATCGGGTTTGGGTATGTGGGAGAGGCAGAAGGCAGGAGGCAGGAGGCAGAAGGTAAGAACGGATCGAAACTAAAAACTCAAAATTCAGAACTCAAAACTTTCCCTGTTCGGATTCATGAGCGCGAGCAAGCCTTCTATTTTCCACTGGAGAAGAAGCCAGACTTTGTGAGCTTTGATGTGGGCAATCACATTCTCAAAACCGTGGTGCTGGAGTATCCGTTGCCCGAACTCAAGGTGCAGCTTCAATCTGATCCCGATCCGCTATCGCGCATTATGGCGGCTGAGATGCTCGCAAAGAAAGGCGGACTGGAAGCTGTGAATGCTCTCACAGATGCACTGAAAGCTGAACCCTTTTGGGGTGTCCGCGTCGAAGTCGCTAGAAATCTCGCCACCATTAAACTTGATCAGGCGTTCGACGGGCTACTTGCGGGACTTAAAGACACCGATGCACGGGTACGACGCGCCACTGTTGAAGCGCTGGCAACCATTAAGACTCGCGAAAGCTACAAGGCGTTGAAGTCCGTTGCTGAAAATGGCGATGCCAGTTACTACGTGGAAGCCGCCGCAATCCGGGCGTTGGGTAGCATTGTCACCTCCAGTCTGGGTGAATCGAAAGAAGAGAAGGTGCTGAAGTTGCTCAAGTCGGTGCTGAAAGAACGGCAGGGCTGGAATGAAGTGGTGCGATCGGGCGCGATCGGTGCTCTCAGCCAGATGAAAACCTCCGAAGATGCCCTGCACCTCATTCTGGAATACACGGCTCCCGGAGTACCGCAGGCGCTTCGTCTCGCGTCTATTCGTGCGCTCGGTGCCATCTCAACCGGACAATCCAACAGTAGCGTAGAACGTATTCTTGATCGCCTCCAGGAGCTATCCCGCGAAACCTTTTTCCTCACGCAAGTAGCCGTCGTGATTGCGCTGGGACAAATGGAAACCGCACGGGCGATCGGCATTCTCCAATCCCTCGCAGACCAAACCCCCGATGGTCGCGTGCGTCGCATCGCCGAAGAAGCCGTCCAGCGTGTGCAGAAGAACGTGGGTTCCGACAAAGCCGTAAAGCAATTGCGGGAAGAACTCGATCAACTCAAGCAAGCCAACCAGGAACTACGCAGCCGCTTGGAAAACCTCGAAGCAAAAGCAAAGTAGAAAGCCTTTGGGGTGTAGAGTTAATTGGCTGCTTTATAGCAATCCTCGTTTTTTCAACTTGGCTAAAGCATCTTCAGCAGCCTGTTTCTCTGCATCCTTCTTACTACGACCTTTACCTTCACCATAAAGCTTACCCTCTACATAGACCCTAGCAAAAAACTCTGGAGCATGATCTGCCCCACCCAATTTTTCAGTGACGTATTTTGGAGGAGTTGTTGCCCCGTTTGCTTGCGCGAACTCCTGAAATTTATTTTTGGAATCTATATTTGAGCGAACGACCATCACACCTTCAGGTACGGAATCAAATAGTTGTGCGATTAAAGGGCGTAGTGCTTCAATGTCCCGATTGTGGTCTAAATAATAAGCACCAACGACGGCTTCAAACGTGCTGCTAAGAAGATTTGGATTTTGATAACCACCCTCACGGATTGCACCTTGCCCTAGTCGCATTCTGAAATCTAATCCAACTTCAACCGCAAACCTAGCAAGTTGTTTTTCGTCTACAAGTGCTGCTCGTCGTCGAGTCATTTCATCTTCTCCCATCTCAGGGTGAATCTGATAAAGGTATTCACCACTGATGAAATTGAGAATTGCGTCACCAAGAAACTCCAGTCGCTCATTATCTCTGCCTTCTCCTGGGTTTTCATTGATATATGAGCGATGAGTTAAAGCTTGACGTAAAAGTTTCTCATCATTAAACATCAAGAGTTTGTGCATTTTCTCCTCATTACACTATTTGAGAACTGATTTAAATGCCGAACGAACGCCGAGGCGGATGGAAGCTGTTTCCACGAGAGTTATTGCATGGGAAGCAAGCTAACCAAAGGTTTTCTAAAGAGTTAGAACCGCCCTTGCTTCGGGGTATTAAATGATCAAGGGTCAGGCTTTCTGCGGGAAAGCGATGCTTACAATGCCAACAGCACGGACCAAAGAGAGCAATGAGTTTAGCCTTTTTAGCCTTCTTTTGTTTAGGAGTCATGTATGATTTCCTGCGCTAGGTTTAGTAGCATCGGAATATCAAGTATGAAGAACCCATCCCACTTGTAAGGAAGGTTGCTTGCTTTCCACCTATTGGTAAACGTCTCAAGCGCACTATCTCTAAGCCTCAAACTAGTGCATACACAGTATGCTGAACTAGCAATTACCTGAGGTAGAATCTCTCATCTCGGATAAATGCTAGACCAGAATAGTGGGCATGCATTGACCTGAGGACTAGAGATAGTGCCCATGAGACGAACATCTAGGTATTGATATTCGCCTGCTTCATTAAAGCAAAGCATAACCAAACTAAATTGTCAAGAACAAGGACGCAAGACTATTCCTATCGTACCTTATCCACATTTTTGCTTACGTCGTCATAGCTAACTCAAAGGATTAACTTACTGTTTAAGAAAGGGATTTGCTTATGAATCAAACGATTCAGGTGTTAGTTTGGTTGTCAGTTTTAACCAATGCGCTCTTCCTTTCATTCGGCATTTGGATCATTCTCAAGCGTGGTGGCTTGCCTTACTTGGCGATGAGATTGCCCTTATTAAAAAAGCTTGGCATTCAGAGTATGCAAGGCGCTTCCTTCAATTTTCCCTATTACGATCATCGTAAAAGTCAACTGGCACTGCTACCAATTCATACCGCTGACATCGTCTTTTTAGGTGACAGCATTACCGATGAAGGGGAATGGGTTGAGCTACTCGCAAATCCAGCCATTCGCAATCGTGGCATTTCTAGCGACACGACGATCGGCGTGCTTGATCGCTTAGAATCCATCATCACACCCCAACCGCAAAAGCTTTTCTTGATGATTGGTGTGAATGATCTATCGAATTTGGGACGATCGCCTGCTGACATCGCTCAAACCTATCGTGAGATTCTGGCGCAAATTCGTGAGCGATCGCCCCAAACGCATGTCTTCATTCAAAGCGTTTTACCTGTCCATCCAAGTATGTTTACAGGCTCTGCAACCAACAGCGATATTCGAGCCTTAAACGAAATACTTCAGCATTTAGCAACTGAATTTGCCTATCCCTACATCGATTTGCATTCACACTTTTTAGATGCTCATCATCAGTTAGATGCAACGTATACGATCGATGGCATCCACTTGAACGGTATCGCATACCAGCGTTGGGCAGACCTCATTAAACCCTATGTACGTTCTGAAAAGCTGACTTCTGACTTCTGACTTCTGACTCCCATTCCTCACCAAGGCTTGAACAAACGAGAGGTTGCGTATAGGGTGAAGTGTCGGGATCGCACGTCCACTTACCCAAGGCTTTCTATGGTTTCCTCCACACTGACCACCAGTCCTGCGCCGATGCCTGAGCTGATTGATGATCTGCCCAACATTTCAGGCTGGGAAGCGGATGTGCAAGCTGTGACGAGCGAAAAGCGTCCTGTTTTCTTGCCCACGACGAACCTGCGGTTAGACGATCTAACGGCTACGTTTGCGATCGCCTTGCATATGCACCAACCCACCGTTCCTACTGGCTGGAATGGTGCGCCGATCGGGCATCTGCAACACATGTTTGAGCATGCTGGCGAAGGCGACAACCACAATGCAGGCACTTTTGCCTGGTGCTACTCGCGCATGGGCGACTTTATTCCCGAACTGGTTGGCAATGGTTGCAATCCTCGCGTCATGCTGGACTACTCTGGCAATCTGCTGTGGGGGCTACGGCAAATGGAGCGCGGCGATATTATTGATAACTTAAAGCGCATTACCTGCGACCCCAACTACCAACCCTACGTCGAGTGGTTGGGAACAATGTGGAGCCACTCTGTAGTGCCCTCTACCCCCATTCCTGACATCAAGCTGCACATTCAGGCGTGGCAGCACCACTTTGCAGCAATCTTTGGCTGGGACGCATTGGCACGGGTGAAAGGCTTCTCACCCCCTGAAATGCATCTGCCGAACCAACCTGACACGCTGTACGCCTTCGTCAAAGCACTCAAAGAATGCGGCTACCGCTGGTTGCTGGTACAGGAACATTCCGTTGAAACGCTTCAGGGTGAGCCGTTACACGATAAGCATTTGCCCCATCAACTGGTCGCCCGCAATTCCCACGGGGAGACGGTGAGCATCACGGTATTAATCAAAACGCAGGGATCCGATACCAAGCTGGTCGCGCAGATGCAGCCCTATTACGAAGCCAAAACGCTGTCCCGTCGATCGCTCAACGGTATCTCCATTCCGTCGATCGTCTCACAAATTGGCGATGGCGAAAACGGTGGCGTGATGATGAACGAGTTTCCGCCAGCCTTTAAACAAGCCTGGTATCAAATGGCAGAAAACGGCAGCAGGTCGGGTGTTGTCGGCATCAACGGTACCGAGTATCTGGAATTACTGGAAGCTGCAGGCGTGAAGGCAGAAGACTTTCCGACCTGTCAGGCGATCGGGCAGCACCAGATCTGGCAGCGTGTCTCACCCGAACAGGCCACGCCCGAAGTCGTCGAAGCAGCGATCGCAGCCATTAAGCAAGAAAATCCCCAGTTCCATATGGAAGGCTCGTCGTGGACGAACGATCGCAGTTGGGTGAAAGACTACGACAACGTACTGACACCCATGAACCAACTCAGCGCCCACTTTCACCAAGCCTTCGACCCACTTGTACAAGCTCAAGACACCACTGAACCCGTTACACGCACGGCTCACTACCGCAAAAGCTTGCTTTATAACTTGCTGCTGCAAACCAGTTGCTTTCGCTACTGGGGGCAGGGTGCCTGGACAGGTTACGCTCGAACCTTCTACCAGGAAGGAGAAGCGGCGATTGGTTGAGGGATGAGGGGGCACTATTAACCACTGGCTACTGACTTGACTCCTAAATCTTTTAACAAATGCTCTTTAGTTGCCTACTCCCCACTCCCTACTCTCTACTCCCTAATTCCACTCTCCCTTACCAACTGCAATCACAGCTACCGACATCGCAACTGCCACAATCGAGGCTGCTGCAATCGGCTCCGCTGCAATCTAGCCCACTACAATCTAGTCCTTGCCAGTCACCAACCCCGCAGTCCATCCCACTACAGTCAGCGCTAGCGCAATCGATCGTGTCGCAGCCTAAGCTAGCGCAGTCAATAGAGTCGCAGTTCCAGTCAGAACAGTTGTTTTGATTGGTTGTCCCTGTAGAGTCAGCATTATTAGCAACAAGTGGCTTCCTAAAGCTGCCGCCACCAATGCTTCTTCCCTTTTGCTGCGATCGCTCTTCATCAGGGTTAGCGTCCTCATCCGGTGACCCAATCGGTTCATCACCAAGAGGGGGATCTTCAATCGCACTCCACGGTTGGTCTACCAATGCAGTCGAGCGCGTGTCTTGAGGAGTGATCATGGGTGATACGGTAGCGGTCTCTCGTTGCTTGGTTAAACGACAACCCTGCGCTTTTAATGTCTGATTCGCGGCTTTACACGCCCGAAAACGCTGCTGAATTAGGGGCATGGCCTGACCGATGCCCAACTCAGAAATAATGCGTTTGGCATACTGCGAACAAGATTCATTGCGGTGCAGTATACGGTACGCGCAGGAAAACCCCTTGTGAGGAGAGATTTGTTTTTGATAAATGCTAATGAATGTAGAAGCCGTTCGACGGATTAGAAGGTCGAGAGAAGATGGCGATCGTCGTTGCGAAACTTCAGTCGTTTGCATGAATGGAGCGGGTTTTGAAGCTGAGTTTAGAGTTGCGCACCGTCATTTACGGTTGTGCTTGGTTCGGCGAATCTGAAATTTCTACCGTTTCGTCTGACAGCACTTTTATCTGAATTACACTCTGAATTACACAAAGTAAACGCAGGAACCCTGCTTGAACTGACTTCACTGAACTAATGGGTGATTCCAGTCTTCTACTTAAGTTTTCCCATTCCCACTGCGTTGCTATCTGTGCTCTCTCGTCAGGGAGGTAGCTCTCATCTATGGTCATAAGAGGTTATAGGGGATTAGGGAAGTGCTTTGAAGCCTTCGCTTCCCCAAAAAATATCTTCAATCTAACGGTGCCCATGCCTTTTATAAGCAGGAAGAAGCGGCGATCTCTTAGGAATAAGCATGAAATCACACCGATTTTTTGTCGGTTAGGTTGAGTCGCGAACCCCAACATTTACAAAGACGTTGGGCTTTATGCTTCAACCCAACCGATACGGAGCTATTTCATCCAAGATCGGCTAGCAGAACCCTTTGTTTGCGGGGGGCACGTTTCCGATCATGCTTTGTTCTCTGTTTGGCTAGAAGCTACTCAGCAGGCATTTTGTTTGAGGTGGATAGGCTTTGAAAAACATCTGGATGTGCTTGCCAGATTTGCTGAATAAATTGCCTGAATGGTCGGTGACCTTCATTCCGTTGAGCGGTTGGCACTTCGGGATGGTGATCATTGGCATACAGATTGGTGGCCCAGGTACAAACTTCTGTATCAAGCGCTGGTCTAAACAGGGTTAAAGGCAGCAGCAAATCAGAATCTTGGCGTAAATCGTAGCAGATCACCGACTCTGGGGAATCACAGGTGAGTGCTGCTGGTTGGAGAACCAGGATGAGTGGGCGTGCCCAACAAAGCTGACGAGATTCAATTACCTGAATAACCTCTGCATAGAGATAGTTCGTTTCATGCTCCAGGCAGACAATCTGACACGGTTGCAAGCGTGGAGTTGCCTCAGTGATAAACTCGTGGCTTGAAGAGAAACCCATAGGGCTAGATCGTGCGGTTGCTTTCTCCTACTTTAAACGTCCAATGGTTTTCTAGCCGCAGCCATAATACTGAAATTGGGCTTCTACCCACCTCAGAGGCTGTTTGAAAAGGGGGAGGGGTGTGACAAATTACGCCAACCGTCGCACCATGAGTCGGATCATCGCGAGATAAATCATGGTTTCAGCGGTTTCTGGAAGTAGTTCATAATCACAATTGAGCCGCCGATACCATTGCCACCAGCCAAACGTCCGTTCGACAATCCAACGCTTTTTCAGGAGCACAAAGCCTTTAGTCTGTTCAGGGCGCAGCACGGGGTAAATGACCCAGCGGAAGCGATCCATCACCCATTGCACAAAGGGTTGACCACTATAGCCACCATCGACCCAGACGAGGTAGAGGCGACAGACTTTCGCACCCAGCTCAGACAGTCGTTGCAGCACCCGTTTGCCGCCCTCGCGTTCCGGTAGACTCGCTGCGGTCACCAATACAACCATCACTAAACCCAGTGTATCCACGACGGTATGCCGTTTACGCCCTTTGGTGGCTTTGAAGCAGTCAAACCCCACGGCCTGTTGCACCATCGCCACCGTGGGTACCGTTTGACTATCGAGAATCACCTCGGAAGGACTTTCGGGGCGTCCAGTCGCGACCCGTGTCCACGCTCGTAACCGCTCATGGAGCGCTTGCCAGGTGCCGTCCTTGCGCCAGTTGCGGAAGTAGGTGTACACCGTTTGCCACGCGGGAAAGTCGCCAGGAATGTCTCGCCATTTACAGCCCTGCGTGACCACGTAAAAAATGGCGTTCAGCACTGCCCACAGATTGGTACTGCGCGGGCGACCACCGGGTTTGGCAGGCGGCAGCAGCGGCTGGATTAAGTCAAATTGGGCGCGGGTCAGGTTGCTTGAGTAGAATTTAACCATCGCTCTCACGGGGCTGGACTTCACTACTGACAGCCTACCGTGTGAGCTTTTTTACGGTCTAGACGACTTTTCAAACAGCCTCTAAAGGGGCATCTGTGTTGGCTCGTCGCTCACGTAGGTAGTCGAATCATCGAGAGCAGTACGCTAATCCCCGATCAGATGCTATAAAGGAGATTAAGTAATGTAAACGTAGCAGCTACTCATACTGAACTACAAATGGTTGAGAGGTGAGTGGGTCGCATCTGTTAGCATTACAGAAGATTCGCTTCAAGTTGTTGTCAATTGTTCACGGAGAGGATAGAGAAGTGTCTGTCGAAACCATTGAACAGCGTTCAACGGTTCGCAAACTCGCGCCCCGTTATCGCGTTTTACTGCACAATGATGACTACAACTCAATGGAGTATGTGGTGCAAACGCTGATGACCACTGTGCCGAGCCTGACTCAACCTCAGGCGGTTGACATTATGATGGAAGCTCACACAAACGGATTGGCTTTGGTCATTACATGCGCTCAAGAGCATGCTGAGTTTTACAGCGAAACGCTCAATAATCACGGGCTGAGCAGTACGATCGAGCCAGATGAGTAATCGACCCAAAGCATTTTGAAGCTGGCGTTAACAAAGCTTGCCCGGTATCCGGCACCCGTAAGAATTGCAGCGTTCCTTTTGCTTTTGGCGCTGCTCTGGCTTCCGATCGCATTACCCGTTTATGGGTTTGTAAAGGATAGTAATACGGTCAGTATTGTGACCTTGTTGGCCCTTTACATCGAATTTATTTTCCTCGTTCGCGTTTGGGGCAAGCGAGTTTACGGTCAGGCTGACTTGCTGTGGCGCTATGGGCTAGAACGTTCACAGCGGATGGCGATAGAGTTGGCGATCGGCTTGGTGATTGGATGTGCAGCTGTGTTTGCACTCTTTGCCACACAAACCGCGTTTGGTTGGATCACCTGGCAAGTGCCTTCAAGTGCGCTGGTGCGAATTGCCGCAGAAGGTTTGTTGGTTTCGCTTGGCTTTGGTTTCGCAGAGGAACTGCTCTTTCGGGGGTGGCTGCTGGATGAACTTCAACGGGACTATGCTTCATCTGTGGCACTGTGGGTTGATGCTACTATTTTCGCCCTCGTGCATGGACTGAGGCCACAGTTTCCAGCGTTGGTTCTACTCGCAGTCACGTTGATTTGGGCGAAGCGATCGCGTACCGACTCAGGCAGTACCATGCGCTTGAGTGGGAAGGAACGGCCGTACCAGTGGTTGAATGTACCACGTGGGCGTTTGGGTTTGCCAATGGGGCTCCATGCGGGACTGGTTTGGGGCTACTACATGGTCAATGTCGGGCAACTGATCCGGTATGTGCCTCAGGCACCTGCATGGCTCTCAGGGATTGATCACAATCCTCTTGCTGGTGCGATCGGTTTCCTCTTTATGGGAGTCTTAGCGCTAGGCATGTGGCGCTATGCAAAGCGGCCACGGGTAGCTCATTAATCCTTGCAGTTGCTTTGAGTGGTGGCACAGAATGAGCGTGTTTTTCTGAGCAAGCCTACTTTTTGGAGCGAAAGAGACCAAAGATACCGCCGCCGTTTTTGGGTGTTCTGTCAGGTGCCTGAGCTTTGACGGCTTTACCATTCTGTTGCCCGTTTTCTGTGACTGCAATTTCGATGCCCAATTTCGGCGCAAGTTTGCATGCCAACGGTTCTTTAGGGTTAAGTTTAAGTGCCTGACGGATATACACTTTTGCCATACTGTGCAAATTTTGCTGGAGGTAAGCGACCCCCAAAAGGGCGTGGTATTCACTTTTACCCGCTTCGATTTTGATGGCATCGCGAAGTTCTTGCTCAGCTTCTTTCCAGTTCCCCTTTTTCATATACTCCTGCGCCCGTCGATAATGGCGCTGAGCATAGCTTTCGGTGACCGTTTCGTTTTCAGCGGCAGTGGGTGTGAACTGAAGCGGTTTTGCCTCAGGGGCCGCTACTAACCCTGTACGTTTCTCGCGAATCAACGTTTCACCCATCTTGAGTTGCAAGTAAACCAGGTTGAGCTCGCAAAGTTGCTGGGTGAGTGGCGCGAACTGGTCTAATGGCTGATATTGAGACTCTGATAGTTGGGCGATCGCCTGTTCGTAAAAAACATCGACTCCATTAACGGGTTGTTTTGCCAGTTGGCGTGCCAACTCTCCCTGAGGGGCTAGGGGGGCATCGCGGTAGAGCCGTCGTACATGAAGGCGCAGTAAAGAGACATTTTCTTTGCGGCCCTTCTCTTGTTTGAGTTTTTGGTAAGCAGGGTTGACCAATCGTGCAAAAAGCTGGCTGGCTAAATCTTTGGTTGTCGTGTCGTCAGGGGTGTAATGATCGGGGTGCAACAGTTTGGCAACTGACCGATAACGCTTAAGCACCCGACGATCGTCAGCCGCAAGCGAAACCCCCAGCACCGCGTAGGGGTCAGAAAAGTTAGTTAGCCATTCTGAGGGAAGCGCACTCTGTGACATCGACCAAGTAACCTTAGAAGATTCGCTAAATTTGGCACAGTTCTCGATTGACTGCACTCCTTGATTCCAGCCGTTGCTTTGCTGAATGAGTATGACCGATGGTCTAGGTCAGAATTGAGCCCCGTGCAAGTTGCCTTAGTAAATGGGCTTGTCTACGAATAAGGGCTTAAGCAAGCGCCTTAACGTCAAGCAGTCCAGCCGTTAGCTTCTGTCCAATGCGATGCTACTCAAATTAGACCATTAAGGGTTCAGTTATAGAGCAAACGAACCTGCCAAACCTGGAAGTTATGTACTGCTTTGACTCTTCACATTCCGTAAAGGCTCAATTGTAACGATCACTACTCTACTGTACCGTGCTTACTGAGTCCGAACCGGACATATCTGAAGAACCTTAGCGCTTTCTTACTAATAAGATTGCTTCACCCAGAACATTATGGTGCTTGGTTTTCTAAAGTTTCAGTGAAGCCGTGCGATAAGTTTGCTTGGGCTAACTTTGCTGTCATCGACTCGGTAGAGTCAATATGATAGAAGGAGTTGTTGCAGAAGGGTTGGTCGCTCCGGGCCTTCATGAGTGGGACTGGCGATCGTACGCTCATGACTGCCAGGAAAGTGGCTAGATAAGAATACTGTGAAGCGAGTCTGACATGTTAGAAAAGCCAAGAAGTCGTAAGATTGCTGCTGCTTTAGCCTTTGCTGGTGCTGCGGCACCGATCGGTGCAGGTCTGCATAAGTTCTACGTGGGGCAGCCGCTTTGGGGCATCCTGTATCTTCTCTTGTCGATGACGCCTATTCCTCGCGTTGCCTGCGCGATCGAGGGTCTCTGGTATTTATCTCAAGATGCTGACGAGTTTGATCTAAAATTCAACGATGGCGTTGTTTCGACGGTCAAAGTGATCTCAAAGACAGAGGCCGTTAATCCAGACCACATTAGTGCGGTTGCTGATGCAGTAAGGCAGCTTGACCAACTACGTGCGGATGGACTGCTATCTGAGTACGAGTTTGAGCAAAAGCGCCGTCAGTTGCTCGATCGAATTGCGTAAAGCAGAAGGCTAAAGGCTAGAAAAGAGAAATTCTGCTAACTGATGTAGCGACTGTCGTTCAATTTTTATCCTTCATACTTCATCCCTCATACTTCATTCCTCATCCCTCCCTCAATGCCGCTTCCCAACTGGTTATCGTCGGTTACGCAAGTCCATCAGCCGCTACGATCGAAAATTTTGACCGATCCGTACTACCGCTTTCAGAATGTGGCGGAACTTGACCTGGCGGCCAGTTTGGGAGTCAAGATTGATGTCAATCAGGCTGGGGTTGATGACTGGCTACGCTTACCTGGGCTTTCGATTCACCAGGCGCGATCGCTGGTTGAATTAACGCAGGCAGGCGTGCAGTTGCATTGCATTGAAGACATTGCCGCTGCGCTAAGTTTGCCTGTACCCCGCCTCAAGCCACTGGAACCTGTCTTGCTGTTTTGCTATTACGATGCTGACAGCGTTGAAACTATCAAGCCTGTGAACCCCAATACGGCACCGATCGAGTTGCTGATCCGGATTCCGGCAGTTGATATGTATTTGGCACGGGCGATCGTCGCCAACCGTAAGATGGGGCCTTACCGTAACTTAATTCATTTTCAGCGGCGACTCTCTCTATCGAGTCAACTGATTGCAGAACTGATGCACTACCTCAAGTTTTGAGTGACATAGGATTGGAGCCCTAATTTTGGAAACGCCCTATTCTTGTAGGTGGGTTGCTTATGCTGTTTGACTTCAACTTACGTCCGATCGACTCAGTAACAGCATGGGGCAAAGCTCCAGATCTCTGCTTTCACTGGTTTGGTTTGACAGAAGGCTTTTATCGCTTATTTATCGCTTATAAGTTGGTTTAAGCTACCTGCTCAATGCCTCTAATGAGTATGTTGACTATAGGGCTAAAAAATCCCTGATGCTTACTGTGGCTTATGCGTTGATTGCTATATAGGGCTTGCTGAAAAGACTTGAAAGACTTGAAGGAACTGGTTTCCAACGGGTTCAAGGCCTGGTAGAGTGCAAGGAAAATCGCTGTAAATGGCTAAAATTCTTGCACAAGCGCTATGTCCCGTCGCCCTATGCCTGGTCAACTGTCATTTGAAAACTTCTATCTGCCATCGGGCACCGCCCGTTCGATCAGCAAGTCCCAGTCAATTTGCACATCAGCCAGCAAAAACGTTTCCTCATAATCACTGCCCTCAAGCGATAGCTTCAACCCATGCCGCACCAGACTACTGGCTCCATTACAACCAACCAACCACCGCGATCGCACCTGTTCCTCTTCCTGAGCATGCCGAAGGGTCGCTGTGAGGCAACGAGTTCTGTTTGCCGCTCCACTTGCCCGACGCATTGGCTCAAAAGATCCGTGAGCAGCGCCTCTGTTTTGTACTGTGGTAGTACCAGCAGATAGGGATAGGGTGTATCCATGCTGTCCAATTGAATTTCCAAATGGGCAATGCCGTGACCATGCTTAATTAGTTGCTCCTAGAAGCGGCAAGAATTGATGCGGGACTTGCGGTCGTTGCGATGCGATCGCCTTAGTCTTCTGCGGCGCTTGGCAATAGGGCAATAGAAGGGTAAGTTAGTTTACCTGGTAATGGCACACAGCAAAGACCCGCAGGCAACTCAATCGGTCTTCAACGGCAAAGTGCTTGGGAACACCGCTCAAAGCAGGGTAAAGTGGACAGAGGGCTGAAACCCTCCTGGAACACTGCATGATGAGCTTAGACCGCCGCACAGGCACACTTCACACGCTGAAAAATGAGTATTACTTAGAAGTCGAAGGCCTCAAATACCGCATTTTCGAGTTTGACCGTGGCAAGGTGAAAGCAGACGACCAATACGGTTCCGCGCAGCTTTTTCGCTACCAAAACAACATTGACGGCTTTGATGGCTCCGTTTACGCTGGCACCCTGCAGATGGAAACCAAGCTGGTTTAACCATCACGGCACTTGAGCTTGAGCACCTGAGGGCAGAAGCCCTCCTGAGAACAGCCAACGCTAGCAAGGCGACCACGCATACTACAAAATGATAGAGTCCCACGACCGAAAGCCTCACCAAAGGTCCGTGATGTCGGGCAACACATTAGTTCTCGTCTTAACAAAATCGTGTCGTCGAAGCTTGTCTCGTGTCAAGTGACAACAGGGATGGGTTGAAAGCTGGCACTTTTTTTAAGCAGTCGCTTACCTTGCGTAAGTCGCCATTGCCCTCTCTCAAAGAGATAGGTCTAAAGTGGTGGCTCTGCTCAGCGTTTCGTGCGGTCTTACCTGAGTGTCGCAGCAGCTATCCCGTAAGGTTTGTGTAGCAGAATAGAGGGTCTGAAGCGGGAAATAAAAGCTTAAAAGCTACTAAGTCTAGGGAGGATTGAAAGGATAGAGCATCAGGTTCTAAGCGAGAATTTAGATGCAATCATATTGCTCAACAAACGACAGTCAACGTGTCAACGATGTTTTGAGCGACAGCAATAGGGCAAACGACAAAAAAGTGTCGGAGCGACAAAAACTTGTCAACAACGACACCTATTGAGTCAAATGATATTTGATTACTACTGTCGAGTAACATTTTATCTGTCGTCTTAACAAACTAGTGTCACACTTCAGAAACAACTTGAAAAGCTTATGAACACTATGTTGTAGCTTCTAAGCATTGATTAAAGGGGGGTACCCCAAATAACACTTTCGGTGTCGCTATCCCAAAAATTAACAAATTAGCTGACGGTTTTCAATACTACCGAATTGAGTTTAACCTCCCTGTTTTAACAAGTTAGATGTCGTTTTCTCTAGTCGTTCGATCCGCCGCGTCAGAACCTCTACAAGGTGGGTGTCTCCCAGGAAAAGATAACCTGCTCTTGCTTGTTCGTAGTATGGCAATGCCTTCCCAGAATCACCAATGGCGGCATAAAGTTGACCCAATCCATATTGTGCACGTGTCCAATCTTCCAGATCTTCCAATCCCTGCACCAGCGCGATCGCCTGCAAGTAATGTTCCTGAGACTGGCGGGTTAGTCCAATTTGCCAATAAAGATCTGCTAAAGCAAGTTGGACTTTCGTTGATTGCTGATCAGGTTGCGGGAGGTCTTCTAGGACTGTGATCGCCTCACTCGTCAGGCTATAGGTAGCAAAGGTCTGGTGAGGCAACTGGTACTCTGAGGCAGTGGCTTCAGATACTGTGTAGTTGCCATAAAACTTAGCTAGCGCAAGGGCATCAGCTACATTGGTCGGGGTTTGGGCAGAAAGCTTGCCTGCTTCTGCCCGAACCGATGTTGTTTCAGCTTGCCGCAGGATTCTAAAATCGAGAGAAGTGGCTGGCTTCGACTGGTTAGGTAAGCGATCGTCCTGGGAAGACTTTCCAGTGTTCGTGCGGATTGTCACAGAGTAAGGCGTGCCGGGTTGTAGGGGTTTACCGGCATAAACCAGATGGGTTTCCTTTGTTTTGGTCTGCCAGACCAGCCCCGTGGAACTATTGACTTCAATGATGTACTCTGAAGCACCTGCGACTGAGTTCCAATGGAGCAAGGGCGTGGCGCTGAGGAGTAGTGTATGGCGAGGGGCAATCAGGTAAGGAATGGTTGAATCGAGTCCACCGATTGTTTCTGTGGCTTGCGAACCTCTGGCATCTCGACCGGGCCAGCGTATACAGATACTACCTAAGCCTGAAGGAACGCCTGCTCTAGCAAGTACAGGCTCTTGCTGATCCGGGCAGCGAATGTAGGCTTTTGCTTTTCGATCGGGCAGAATCTGGTCTCCCTGATAGAGGTCTGTGCCCTGACGGACGGGGAGCCAGTCTGTCCGGTTCTCTCGTTGAACAACGACTTTACCGCTGCCTGAGATAGAGCGAACAGTAGCCGTCTGAGCAATGGCAGATGAGCCAAGCGCCAGTAACAAAATAGCAGTGGTTAGAGCTGGAAATTTCAGCATAGTTTGAAGTAAGTTATGGATGTGGCACTGAAGGCGTTAGACGTTTTTGCGCGATCGCTACCCATTCATCCTGTTCAGGAATCGTGATGTTGGCATTCTGATTACAAATTTTCCACTGCGCCAAAGCCTCCTTTGTCTCTTTTTGAGCTTCTAGTACCTGGGCTAGCAGGCAGTGAGTATCAGCAATTTCATCTCGATTGAATTGGTTTTTGGCTTCCAGATCAATCGCTTCTCCTAGGCGAGCTTCTGCATCGGGATAATTGGCTTGCTTTAGCCTTGCCCAGCCCAGATTTTTAAGGACAGCATGTTTGGTCTTGACATCAAAGGGGTGTTTTTGCTCGGTTTCGAGGGCTTTCAGTAAAAGAGAAATCGCAGCATTATAGTCCTTCTTGAGGATGTTGAGGCGAGCTAAGTTATTGATGGCCGCAGGATTACCACCTTGAATTGCCAATTGATATTGCGGACGAGCCTGATCGGGGAGTTGTAAGTCTTCATACAAGTTACCCAACTGAAAATGGGCCTGAATATCTTCGGCGTTTAGCTTAATCGCCCGGTTAAATTGAGTTTCAGCCGTACTCCAATCGCCATCTCGATAGCTTTTCAGACCTGGATTGGTGTAGAAGTTGGTGGCAAACTGAGGTAAGGACTGACGCAAACTAAACAGCACTAGCACCAGTGCCACCGATCCTGTAAATCCCAGCGCAGGCCAATATTTCTCAGGATAATTGATCTGTCTCAGGCACCGTTTTAAAGCTTCTTGACCCGCTTTGGTCAGTGCCCCGCCTGCTGCTAGCAGTGTCAAGATGCTTTGAGCGCTCACTGTAAATGCGCCTAATGTATCGGGGGTTCCGGTCAAGAATCGGGGGGCAATATCACCTATTAACCCTAGTGAAATCGTCAAACAGGTGATAGAAGCAGCACTCCAGAGCCAATCTAAGCGATCGCTCCACACTCCTTTTGGTGCTTCCAGCCACCACCACCAAGCTTTGGTGTCAGGATTAAAACTAGCTCGCCAATCTGCGGCTTTGGCGTAGGTAGTGATAATGTCAGCATGTTCTTTAAGTGTTTGATCCAACTGGCTGATTTTACCCAGGCTTTCCCCTAGCGATGCAGGAGAATCGTTTGTCGAAATGAAACCTTCAAGCATAGCCTGCACTTGATCGCGGGCAATCAATATCGTCAACACCTGAGCCTCAGAGATCTGTGTTGTTGAAGCAACTACTTCAGGTGCCTTTGTTTCAATTGGCTGGATTGGTTCTAACTCAGAGCCAACCGTTGGTCGGATATGCGGGGTAAGGCATTCAAGAGCAACCGCATATTGCTGGATTGCTGATTCGAGATCAAGACCTGTTGTAGATGGGGACATATCAACTCCTTACCGTTCCTCTACAACCCATTGCCAATCAAGATAAATGGTGCCCAGTAGTAGGGGTGATTGAGATTATGGGAAATCACTCCATTGCCCTCTCCTTGTCCTGCTGGACGGTTTACACTACTGCGATCGCTCTTGCTTTGGCTCTGATCCTTCCCAGTTATCAGGCTGATTTGCGCCTGTCGCAATGCTTCCGCTTTGCCCATTCTACCTGTGGCAAGGTTGGTGTAGAACTGAAGCATGAGTTGACTGGTGCTAGCATCGTTGACCGCCCACAGAGAAGCTAGGACAGCTTTTGCTCCTCGATCAAGAAAGTAAGAACTTATTGCAGAAACTTCGATGCCATCTTGTCCACTACCACCTAATGCCGTTTCACAAGCGCTGAGCACTACTAAATGCAAGTTGCCTAAGTTTACTAACTCTTTGATTTTTGAAATAGGCAATTTAGACAGTGGACGATCTCCCGAAACAATGAATGAGGCAGATGCATTACCAGGTTCAAACTTGCCATGAGTGGCAATATGCAAAATCTGGTAATGGGTGATATTGTCTCGCAGAGTACGCCAGGTAAAATTTTCATCAAAACGTTTGATACCAGGATAAATACCTTGCGATTCAGTTGGAAACTCTCGAACTATTTGGTTCAATTCCGTCGAAACATTTAGTAGAGCCTTGAAGCCGGATGTTTCCTTCGTTAGACCTAATGCTAAGACAGATGTATTTTGAACACCAGGGGGCAGACGATCGCGCGTATCGGTTTTGTCAGAGATTATTGTAGAAGTTGTGTAGCGCTCGATTAGGTATTGCTTGCCATCAAACAATGCTCCCATTGGAACGTAGCGAGTCACATGGTCAAGTGAGAAGACTAAATGTCGAACATCATTCGCTTTCAACTCTGCTTGAAGTTTTGGAGGAATTAGCCAGTCATAGAGCTGCTTACCTTTTGCTTGCACATCCTTGAGGTCAGACTCAGGGTTCTGCAATAGCTGCCGATACTCAAAGACCGCGTGACTTAATTTTTCCTGTCCAGCACTGGGAACTTCAATACTCTTTGTAATTCCACCTTTAGAAGCCCATAAAACCCATAACTTGTCTGGAAGAACCAATGTGTAAATAAGAACTGTACCCGGTTGAGCAGAAACAATCTCGTCGGGATTGCCAAACACTTTATTAGGGTTTGTTGCATCATCGTCGTTATGACGATTCTTCCGAATTTGCTCTTCTAAAGTAGCTACGGTTCGCTCAAAATTGTCTCTGAGTACATCTCGTTTATCTAACAGTTGACTTAGTTCAGAACATTGAGTTTGCTGGCATTGATCTATTTTTTGACCAAAAGCAATCAGAGTACCGTGAGTTTGGAGCACTTGTTTCTCAATGTTGTTAATTGCAATTCCGCTTCCATCCTGCCCAGCACTAGCTTCTCTCGTGTAGAGTTGAATCTCTTGAACTTTAAGCAGCTCTAAAACCTGTTGAGCTTCTAGGACACGTCCTTGAGATAGAAGCAGATCTGCTAAAGCTCGATATGTACTTGCAATAGTCTCCGTATACAACTTTTGCTCTTCAACTGATAGCTTACGTAGATCCTTCCGAATCTTTTCTCGGACGTTAACGGCTTCTTTATAAAAAGTAATAGCAAGTTCAGGTTTGTTACTTGCTTGGAGCACATATCCGATGTCGCTAAGGACTCTAGCTTCTTCACCTTTTTCACCGACCTTGCGTCTGAAAGCTAAAGACTGGTTTAATGTTTCCAAAGCTTTAGTAGCTTCACCAATTGAATGATACAGCAGCCCTAATTCGCGTGTAACATAGCCTGCTTCTACGTAATCACCCAAAGCAACGTAAAGAGAAGTAGCTTGATTACAAGCATCTGTTGCCAATTGATTTTTGCTAAACCCTCTATAAGTTCCACAGAGATGTCGCAGAACTCTGGCTTCTTCACTTGGTAATTTAAGAGCCTTATAAATCGCACGAGCTTGGGTTAAAGAGTCTATAGCTTCTTGTTGACGGCCTAATGCCGCATAAGGTTGGCTGATATAAATGAGTGCATAAGCTTCTGCGCTTTGATCTTTAACTTCATGAGCTAAAACTAAAGCCTGGTTGTAAGCAGTCAGAGACTCCTGGTATTTGTCAACTCCATAGTAAGCCCATCCCAATTGGGAATAAATATATGATTGTTCTGAAAGATCACCTAATTTCTTATAGAGTTCTAAAGATTGATTATAAGCTTCAAACGCTTTGGATTTGTCGCCAAGCAAGAAATAGTAGCTCCAGCCAATGTGACCGAGGACTCTGGCTTCTCCAGAAGTATCGTGCAGTTTTTGGTAAATTTTTCTTGCCTGATTTAGTGAATCTAATGTATCAGAGTATCGTCCTACTAAAAAGTAGAGATGTTGGATTTTTTCAAGTGTACTAGCCTCATTAGCTTGGTCGCTGATCTGTCTATATATTTCTAATGCCTGCTCAAGATTTTTGAGTGCCGCTGGAGCATCTTGGTTTAACTTGGCAGCTTGTTCTACCAGCCCGTCTGCTTTAGCCTTTTGGCTACTTATAGAAGTCTGAGTTTGAGCAAAACGTAGCTCAGGTCGAATAGTTTGGGCCGCTAGTTGTCCAGATACTGCATTGTAGACTGTTAATGTCGTAAGGATGATACCGAAATGGCGATAGTAAGACAACATGGTTATTTTAAGTTGGTAGTAAAATTCATTAGTGCAGCATTTTATGCCCTACAGCCCATTACCGATCAAGATAAAGGGTGCCCAGTAGTATGGATCGCTGAAGTCATGGGAAATCGATGCTTTTCCCTCTCCTTGCACTGCTGAAAAGACGACACTACTGCGATTCAGGCTTTGGTTCTGAGGTTTACCCCTGAGCAGAGTCAGTTGCGCTTGCCGCAAAGCTTCAGCTTTGCCCATCTTGCTGGTGGAGAGGTTGGTGTAGAACTGGCGCATGAGTTGACTGGTGCTATCATCATTGACCGCCCACAGAGAGACGAGCACACTGGGCACCCCAGCGGTAATTAGAGAGCGTGACAAGCCGAGCACGCCATCCCCCGTAATTCGCCCTTCTCCTGTATCACAGGCACTCAGAACTACCAATTCGGCATTTAGCTTCAGGTTGAGAATTTTATCAGCGGTTAACAATCCGTCATTTGTTCCTCCAGTGCCATTAGGAGCCAAGGCGATCGCGCTGTTCAATCCCCCTTGGTCATCCAGAATGCCGTGAGTTGCCAGATGAATCCACCGAGCGTTAGGCATCTGTTGGACGATCGCCGCTTTAGTTGCTTGGGCACCAATAATTGCCTGCGTGTGTAGTAAAGGTGCGATCGCCTCAGCTTCTTTTTGAGCACCGGGTAGCTGGGGCAGTTGCAGCGGCATTTTAGGATTCCCCACTACCAGGGCTTGCTGGCGATCCGCCTGTTGTACCTGCTGGCGAAGCTTTTGGGTTGACTCTAACACCTGAATAGATGGAGCGGTGACGATGGTATGCTGTTCAATCAGATATTTGCCCTGAGCATCCTGGAGGGCGGCAAAGGGAACTAAAAATAGGGAACCCTGGGGCATAAAAATGACATGAGCGTCGGGTTCTGTGGGCAACAGATCAGCGATCGGTGTAATCAGTAGCTTGTGGAGTTGTTGTAAATAAGGATTTTGGGCTGCTAACTTTTGAGCACTAACCGCTAGGCGATCAGACTGGCTTGCGTTATATGCCCCCGCCCCACCTCTGATATTCTGACCAGAAGCTGCTTTAGATTCACACTTGGCGATTCCCAGGCAACGAGCCAACACCACCAACTGATCGAGCGAAGAATTTCGCTGCTTCAGCGTTCTAAGATCCACCTTGCGGAAGATTACTGTGCCAGTGGGTTGTACCACCCATATGTAAAGAGTAGATGCATACAATGGTTGCTCTAAAAGCCCTATTCCAGCGAAGTCATGGAGCGGACCACTAACACTATCAATGATAGAGTACTCCACCAGAGTGGCATTCTGAGCTTTGGCAATCTCCTTGATTTCATTTAGAGAGATAGAGGAAGTGGTTGTACGGGGGAATCCCTCTCCCCGAATACGGAACGAGAGAAGATCAACAAAGGCTTTCGCTCTTCCCCGTTCGGCAATCTCCAGAGCAGCATCAGTTTTTTTCTGAGTGACCAGAACTCGTTGTAGAGTACGATAAGTTGTCGATTGAATATCAAGCAGCGCAATCTTTGCTTGATCGTCATCGCCCTCTGATGCCTTGCCTTGTGTCTTTTCTCGTAGATTTTCCCAAATTGTAATAGCTTCTAAAAGACGGTGCTCCGCCTCGGGAAGTTTACTGTCACCCTCTAATGCCACTCCCAAGTCGTTTAGAGCAGTCCCCTCGTCATCACGACTTTTACCTTCTCGTGCAATGATTAAACTTTGCAGATCGCTGTCGATTGCTGCCTTGAAGCGTCCTTGAGCAATGTAGACACTTCCCAGACCGAGTAATGCCGCGCGCTCGTTTTCCCGATCTTTAATTTCTCGTGCAATGGCTAAACTCTGTTGCTCGTAGTCAACCGCTTTAGCATACTCCCCCGTACGGTAGTACGCATCTCCTAGGCTACGGAGAGTATCGCTTTCTCCAAGTCGGTCTTTCAGCTCCCGAACAATTGCTAATCGCTGTTGCTGAGCTTCAATGACCTTAGTGTAATCCCCAGAGATGTGGGAAAAGTTACTCAAAATAGCATAAGTCCCGCCCAAATTTTCTAAAACGTACTCTACGCTGGGAGAATCGTTCGATTCTCGGGCGATCGCTAAACTTTGTTTTTGATAATCGATCGCCTTGTTGACATACTCCTGAAGCTGAGGCAATTGGAAAGAACGGGTTTGGGAATAATCAGAACCGTAGATTCCAAGAGATACATAGGCATTCCCCAACTCCAGAAGGGCATCTTTTTCCCCTTGACGGTCTTTGATCTGTCGATATATTTCAAGTGCCTGCTTCAAGTTTGAAATTTTAGCTTCAGGACTGATCTGTTTTTTTCCCTGCTCTAATAGTTGGTCTGCCTCTACTTTTTTATCTTCACTTTGAACGGTTGTCCTATTCGAGGATGTTGAAGGTGAATTTCCATTCACCTTCAACACGTAGTTTTTTATTTCTTGTTCAAGGGCTAAACTTTCCTGCTGGTACTTGGTCGCATTTTGATAGTCTCCCAAAGCACGGTAAGCATTGGCCAAAGCACTTAGGGCTTGCTGCTCAACGCCCTCCTTTGCCAGTGGATATTCTTCCAGGTTAATTTTCAGTTCGTGGGCAAGGACTAAAATCTGTTGTTCGGAGTCAATGACTTTGTGGTACTGCCCCAAGCGGTAGTATGCGTCTCCTATCTTGAGCAAAGTACTGGTTTCCAGTAGTTGATCTTTCCGTTCGCGGTCAATGACTAAGATCTGCTGTTGATAATTAATTGCCTTTTCATACTCTCCCAGATGCTCGTAAGCATCTGCCAGACTGGCTAAGGCAGTTCTCTCACCCATCTGGTCTCTCAGTTCCCGCACAATGATTAGGATCTGTTTTTGATAGTTAATAACTCTGCGATAGTCCTGTAGACGAGACTCAGCATCCTGACTGAGAAAAATCAGGGTAGCTTTCTCCCCTACCCGGTCTTTGATCTGCCGATAGAGTTCAAGTGCCCGCTGTAAAGCTTTTAATTTCGCTTCGTCAGTGGTGTCAGACGAATAAGTCCCTTGTTGAAATAAGCGATCGGCTTCTGCTTTAGAAGCTGAATTGGTTGGTAACTGGGCAAAAGCAGGTAATGGTAAAGAGAGAGAACCCGGCAGGATGGAGGATGCAGAAATCAGTAAACCTGGAACCAGCCAGAGGAAGAGCCGATTAAAACTGGGCAAAACCATAGGGCGCAAGCAAAACCTATCGCTAAGAAATATTTCTACCACTATGGAACAAATTGCTGGAGATGCCCAGTGCTGTATTGGTTGAAGGATAAGGGTGGGCGACAGCGATCGTGATATCATGTCTCTACAACCCATTGCCAATTAGGATGAAGGGAGCCCAGTAGTAGGGATGATCGAGGTTGTGGGAGATAGACTCATTGCTTAGCCCTTGTCCTGATGAGAAGTTCACACTACTGCGATCGCTCGTACTTTGGCTCTGATCCTTTCCAGCTATCAGGCTGATCTGCGCTTGCCGCAAGGCTTCCGCTTTGCCCATCCTACCTGTGGAGAGGTTGGTGTAAAACTGACGCATGAGTTGGCTGGTGCTGGAATCGTTGACTAACCAGAGAGAGGCAATCACTGCCTTGACTCGGTTTTTCAGAAAATAGAAGCTGATTCCAGGGATTTCAATGCCGCTTTCATCGGGCCCCCCAACCGCTGTTTGGCAGGCGGACAAGACAACCAGATGCACATCGCCCATGTAGTTACGCAGTTTTTGGATTTCGTCAATGGTCAATGGTTTGCCCTTGCCGGGGAGAATGAAGGAGTTCTCCGGACGACCAGGTTCAAACTTGCCGTGGGTAGCAATGTGGAGAATTTGGCGATGGGAAAGGTTGTCCCGCAGGGCAGAGTAGTCAAAGTTTTCGTCGAGAAATGCTAAACCACTATAAATGCCTTGCGGATTTGCTTGGTCGCGCACGATCACTTTTAATTCCTGAGGGACGTTAGGCAGAGCGTTGAAGCTGGCGACTGCTTTGGAAACGCCCAAGGCTAATACCGAGATTTGGTCTTTGTTGACTGGTAGATGATCGCGGGTATCGGTCAATTCAGCGGACAGAATGGTGGAGACGGCGTACTTTTGGATCAGGTATTGTTGGCTACGCTCATCGAACAAGGCTGCCATTGGGATGTAACGGGTGGCGCGGTCGAGAGCAAAGACAAGATGATGCACTTGTCGATTATTAAGCTCAACTTCAAGAGGAGCAATCAGCCAACTGTAGAGTTGGGCACTGACTTGTTTCAGTTCTTTAGGGTCGGACGTTGGCGATTGTAGTAAGGCTCGAAAGCGAGAAACGGTTTTCCAGAGCTTCTGCTGCCCGACGTTGGCAATTTCCATTCTTCTAAACACGACTCCCTGTTCTCCGGCCCTAACTGCTAGTAACAGGCGAATCTTGCTGCCCAGCACTAGAGGATAGATTAGGACAGTACCAGGTTCGGCAGTAACGATGTTGGTAGCAGTGCTACCGAGTTGATCAGAGCTGAGAAATGCCGGGTCTTTAGCAAGACGTTCCCGTAGTGTTCTAGTGAAGGCATTGGACTCATGATTGAAGGCAACGGTGATTTCGTCAAGTTGGTCGCGCAGATCTTTGCAGGGCTTACCACTACGTTCGCATTCATAGATTTTTTGACCAAACGCAATTAGGGTGCCATACTTCTGTAAAATTTGGCGTTCTGGTTGCAGTAGAGTAATTTCCGATTTTCCGTCTGCTGGATCACTACGGGTGAAGTCTTTCAGTTCCTGAAGTTTTAGGAGTTCAAGAACGCGCTGGGCTTCTGCTAATCTGCCTTGAGCCAAGAGCAGGTCAGCGAGACGGCGGTAGGTTCCAGCAACGGACTGAGTGTAGGAGTCTTGAGAATCTTTGGGAAGATTTCGATTGCCTACACGAATAGTTTCGCGCACATTGACGGATTGTTTGTAGAGCACAATTGCCAATTCTCGTTGCTGTTGCTGTTGAAGCAAGTCGCCCAGGTTGCTCAAGAGAGTGCCTTCTCCATCGCGGTTTTTGACTTGTTGAAAAATCGGCAAAGCCTGTTGATAGTAGGCAAGCGCCTTTTCATACTCTGATGGAGAAGAGTAAACATTGCCCAGATTGGTCAGTGTCCCAGCCTCCCCATTGCGGTCTTTGATTTGTTGATAAATAGTCAGCGCTTGCTGGTAGTAAGTGATGGCTTTCCTATGCTGCGACAGAGAGTAGTAAGTATTGCCTAGAGCATTTAGCACCCTAGCTTCGCCCTCACGGTCTTTAACCTGTTGATAGATAGTCAGCGCTTGCTGATAGTAAGTGATTGCTTTATCATGCTGTAACAGCGAGCGGTAAGCAGCGCCCAGATTCTTTAGCGCATTGGCTTCGCCATGACGGTCTTTGACTTTCTGAAATAGGGGCAAAGCTTGCTGATGGTAGATAATTGCTTTTTCATACTGCGACAAAGCACTGTAAACAATGCCTATATTGTTCAGTGCATTAGCCTCCCCATTACGGTCTTTAACTTCTTTAGACAGAGGCAAGGACTGCTGATAGTAGGCAATTGCTTTCTCATAATCCGATAGAGAACGGTAAGCAGCGCCGATACCATTCAATGCATTAGCCTCCCCATTACGGTCTTTAACTTCTTTAGACAGAGGCAAGGACTGCTGATAGTAGGCAATTGCTTTCTCATAATCCGACAGGGAAAAGTAAGCATTACCCAAACCTATCAATGCTCCCGCTTCTCCCTTTTGGTCTTTGACTTGTTGAAACAGAGATAGGGATTGCTCATAGTAGATAATCGCTTTGTCATACTCCGATAGAGAGCGGTAAGCGTTGCCCAAACCTATCAACGCCCCAGCTGCCCCCTTCTGGTCTTTGACTTGTTGAAACAGAGATAGGGATTGCTCATAGTAGGTAATCGCTTTGTCATACTCCGACAGAGAATCGTAGGATATACCTAAATTATTCAGCGCCTTAGCTTCCCCATAGCGGTCTTTGACCTGTTGCAATAGGGGTAACGCTTGCTGATAGTAAGTAATCGCTTTGTCATACTGCAACAGAGACTGGTGAGCAAAACCTATATTGTTCAGCACTCTGGCTTCCACATTACGGTTTTTGACTTGTTGAAGGATCGGCAGTGCTTGCTGATAGTAAGTAATCGCTTTGTCATACTCCGACAGAGAGCTGTAGGCAATACCTAGCCCAGCAACTGCTCTAGCTTCTCCGTCGCGATCTTTAACTTGTTGAAAGTTCGACAGTGCTTGCTGATAATAGGCGGTCGCTTTGTCATACTGCAACAGAGACTGGGAAACAATGCCAAGATTTGCCAGTGCTTGGGCTTCCCCATTGCGATCTGAAATGGAACGATAAATCAATAATGCTTGTTCCCATGAGTGCAGAGCTGCCTCGTATTGGCCAGTCTGATGTTGCCCTAATCCCAGATTTAACAGGCGATCAGCTTCCACCTTCCGCCCATCGACTGTCTGCGCGACCCCATTCTCAGTTGCTAGGGGCTTAATTGCAATTGCCTCCGCTCGCAGTATCACAATAGGTATGACAGGGATTGCCAACACCAGTGCTAAGGTAAATTGAGAGAGAGATCGGCTGCGGCGCATACAGTGATTCTCTAGGGTTAGAAAGGTCTGTTGGTTACTTTATCACTCTGAGAATGTGGAAACTTATGAAAGATGGTGAGGAAGAGAGACGATTAGGTAAAGACCAAAAATGTGACGTGGAAACTGATGCATTCATCGCCTCCAGTCTCTAACTATGCGTGCTCTCTGCAAAGCTGTGTCTTAGAACTGAGGCAAAGGTTCGAGATCGACAACATTCACAACCCATTGCCAATAAGAATAAACGGTGCCCAGTAGTAGGGATGGCTAAGGTCTCGGTTGATCGTTGAGGTTTGGTTTTGTCCAGAAGGATAATTGACGCTGGTACGCGGCTTACTCACTCCACTAGTTTGGTTCTTGCTAGTAATCAGAGCAATTTGGGCCTCACGCAGGGCTTCTACGGGAGGAAGCTGCTTTGACTGTAATTGGGCATAGAATTCATTCATCAAGCTACCAGTGCTGGCATCGCTGATTTCCCACAGTGTAGCGATCGAGGCTCTTGCCTGCGCCTGCTGCAACTGGTACCCAAAGCCAATGATCTCAATTCCACTGCCTAACTTATCGCCCAGCGCCGTTTGGCAAGCACTGAGCACTACAAGGGCAACATTGGGCAGTTTCCAATCCTTAATCTCTCGAAGGGTAATGTATTCATTGTTGTTGAGCAGGATGAAGGAATCTTCCGGTGCGCCAGCGACCAGCTTGCCATGTGTCGCCAAATGGACAATGTTGTAACGATTCAAGCGATCGGACGTCATGCTTGCATGATTGAAATCCTTGTAAACGAGCTTGGTTGTGTTGGGGAACTGCTTGGCAAGGCTTTTGACCTCGGACAAAGCCGACGGAATGGCTCCAAAGTCAAAGGCTTGACCATTCACCTGAACGCGACCCGCTGGGTCCGTAAAAGCGCCTGCCAGAATGTGAGGCGGTTGCGATGAGCGGGTGGCAATATTGGTCAGGCTCAAGGCTGTGATGTAATTGATCTCGTATTTTTCCACTAACCACTGCTTGCCATCGTACAAAGCCGCAAGGGGCACGTAGCGCATCTGACCGTCTGGAGCATAGATGAGGGTTTTGATGTTTGCCTGCTGCAAGTCCGCTTCAATAGGTTTGATCAGCCAGTTATACAGTTGATTGGCAGGCTGCCGGATGTTCTGGGAATCTTTCTGCTGTATCGCTGACCGGAAAGACTTGACAGCTTGTTCTAGTTCAGTTTGCTTAATCGTTGTAGTGCGGTGAATGGGTGGGGCGTTGCGGGTAAACAGGACGAGTTCGATGCGATCGTCCAGAATCAGCGGATAGAGCAGCGCCGAATCTGTTCCCAACTTCTGCAACCGGGTTTGTAGGTCAATATAGGCAGCCAGTTTGAGATTTTGGGCTGGAGCCATTTGCTGCAATTGTTGCACCAAGGCAGTGACAGAGGCACTCTTTAAGTATTTATTCAGATTCGCAGTATCCAAGCGGCTGAGAATCTGCTGCTCTTCGCTTAGCGTCTCAATGCCATACGCTGTGCGTTCATTACCTTTCACATCTTTGAAAAAGTCCTGAAGCTCCTGTACTTTCAGCAAATCGAGCACCTGTAGAGCTTCCATCACCCGTCCTTGTTTAAGCAGCAGGTCTGCTAAGTTACGGTAAGTATCAGCTACAGATTGAGTATAGGATTGCTGCTCTTCGCGTGATAATTTCCAAAGATCTTTCCGAATACTTTCGCGTACATTGACTGATTGTTTGTAAAGTAGGATAGCCAACTCAGGTTGATTTTGTTCCTTCAAAAGATCACCAATGACGCTAAAAGAAATCCCTTCAGCGCTACGATCTCCGATTTGCCTCAATATGGCAAGTGATTGCTGAAAGAACTCAATTGATTGGACATACCGACCCAAGTTTTTGTGTGCAAGTCCCAGATTTCCAAGAGCATAGGATTCACCTCGCCGATCTCCTATTTGGCGCGCAATTATTAGCTGTTGCTGATAGAACTGAATTGCTTGTGTGTACTGTCCCAAAGCATTGTAAGCAAGCCCTATATTGTTAAGGGAAGTTCCTTCTTCGTGGCGATCCCCAATTTGCCTTTCAATAGCAAGCGACTGCTGACCGAACTCAATTGATTTGTTATATTTTCCAAAAAAATAATATGCAAGACCTAGACTACCCAAGGCACTAGCTTCACCCGCACGATCCCCAATTTGCTGCTCAATCGTTAGCGCTTGCCGAAAGAATTCAATCGATTGGATGTGCTGCCCTAGATGTCTGTAGACAAGTCCCAGATTCCCCAGAGAATTGGCTTCACCCTGTCGATCTCCGATTTGGCGTTTGATGGCAAGCGACTGCTGATGGAACACGATTGCTTGGGCGTATTCTCCCATGTCTTTATACATACGTCCCAGATTCCCCAGGGAATTGGCTTCACTCTGACGTTCTCTGATTTGGCGCGCGATTATTAGCTGTTGCTGATAGAACTGAATTGCTTGTGTATATTGTCCCATATCAGCGTAAGCATTCCCTAGGTTACCTAGGGAAGCCGCTTCTCCCCGCCGATTTCCGATTTGCCTTTCAATAGCAAGTGATCGCTGATGGAACTTAATCGCTTGTATGTGCTGTCCCAGGGAATTGTAAGTACTCCCAAGGTTATTCAGGGAAGCCGCTTCTCCCCGCCGATTTCCGATTTGCCTTTCAATAGCAAGTGATCGCTGATGGAACTCAATTGATTGGGTGTACTGTCCGAGATCTCTACATGCAAGTCCCAAATTGTTTAGGGCATTAGCTTCACCTTGGCGGTCACCAATATCTCTATAGATAGCTAGTGCTTGTTGCCAAGACTGGAGTGCTGCTTCAAATTGACTATTCTGATTCTGCTCAATTCCCTGTTGCAGGAGTTGATCTGCTCTTGCTTGAGAAGTTTGATGGGTCGTTTCCTGAGCTAAGACAGGAAATGAGGTATGAGGGTTGGGGTGTAGGGGAACAGCCAGAGACTGCAACAGGACTACCATTGCCAGACCAGAAAACTTCAAGTTAGGGAGCATCACAGAAGTTCTCCAACGAAACGATTCATCTCCTTCTAAAATCTACTGCACTGCGTTGCTGATTCTAGTAGAGCTGTCTTCAATAACAGCCCTAAGATCCCAGTTTCTTGAACCGGAAGCCATCGCCTTCGGAGAAAAGATCAACCTTAAACATCGATAATCTCAAATGTGATCGATAGTGCTGCCAGTTGCTGCACATCGAAGCGGCGAGTTGAAGCAGACAGGGATTTTCCACGGGTTTCCACCGCTATGTCATCCAGCAGACTGGAGATCGCCACCTCCGCTTTCTCTGCCACCCGGCTGACACTGCGTTGGGGATGCTGTTGTTCTTCAATGAGTGCCTGCAACGGCTTTAAGGCTTTAGCGATCGGGGCGGTACTGGCAACTACTAACACCTCGGCAAGTCCCAGTGGAGCCTTAAAGGATAGGGGGACTCCACTCTGAATCTGTTCAGCACTTGGAATTGCCAAAGTTTGTCCCGCCGTAACCAGGGCAGCATTCTTGCCTTGAGTTAGGGGAAACAGAATATCAATATCGCCATCGGGGCTAAACACTAAAACGCCAACATGCAAAGCCTGCTGGGGTTCTCGATTCTCCACCAGAATTTGCACCGGCTTATTGATTTGGACCTGTGCCAACTGACCAGTTGCCGCGTTAATTGTCCGCAGTTTGCCTTGAGCAGCATTGTTGCTGCCTCGCACCGTGAAGGACTCCGCCAGCAACGCTTGAGTATCTGCCACCTTCATACTGGCAACAACATTAAGCTGGGATGAGGTTGTATTGAGGGTCATTTTCAAAAGCCGTGCTGCCAGCAACAGCTTGAACTTGGTCTGGAGTCGCTGAATCGCATCCTTCACCGCTTCATTGGCAGACCAAAACGAGCCAGGGATCGGGTCGAAACCAATGGACCAGAGACCCACGCTATTCACATCGGGTATGGCGGCCAGTGCCTGTTGCTGCAAAGCTGGCGCTAAGCCTTGGGGCAGCCGCTTCACCAAAGCCTGATGATAAGCAGGCGTCATGCGTCCCAGAATATAGTGGACTTCCTGCTCCAGCAGTGGCACAACTTCAATGCGGGGCAGCGATCGCAGATTGGCTTTAGCGGTAGTTGCCTCCTGCCCTAAGGATGAGTCTAGCCCAATCCGTAGTTTCAAGTCCGTTGGCACTGCCCGTACCTGTTCTTGCAATGCCGTGCCTGGAACAACTTTGAAAGCAGCATTGGTTTGGAGAGTGCCTGTAGCAGTGAGGCGATCGCGACCCTCAATCTGGACACTCCCTTGAGGTCGTCCCTGATCATCGACCAGCGTAAATACGGCTCCTTTGCCCAGCGCCTCCAAGATTTCTGGCTCAGTTCCAGGCAGAAACAGTTTGACTGCCTTTCCACTTACCTCAATAATCACTGCTTCCGCCGCTGATCGCTGCATGGGGCTGAAGTACATAGATTGTTGCTCATCCTGGCTCCCCTGTTGTACCTCAATTCCTGGCGTTTGTGAGCGATCACTCTTAGAAGTTTTGAGAGATTGCTCCGTCTTCGCAGACACCGCTACGATAATTTTCCCCATCCCTTCATTGCTAGTCTGTTGCCAAAGCTGACGGGTTAAGGCATAGGTAAAGATGCCCGCATGGAAATTTTCAGCAAAGGTCACATCGGCGGCAGATTGATTGCGTTGGGCTGCAAAGATAGCGGCACCATTCACGCTAGAACATTTGCGGATGGCGACATCCTCTCTGTAGGCACACTTGCGGCGGTCAAGCCATTCCGCTTCATTCCAACCCAGCTTTTTCAACCACCGTTGCTGTTCCGCTGTCTCTTCGGTGCTCTGCATCAGTTGGGTCATCTGTGAATCATCCAGTTCGACCTGCCCGGGGCGCGATCGCAAAATTAAATTTCCCCGTACCCCACCACCGGAGTGACAGCTATCCAGAATGAAGGTGGCATTTTTGGTTTTACGAGCGATTGCCTCGCGCAGCAGAAAGATCGTCCCAGCGGTAATGTCATCCACCTCACCTCCCTTCTGGGGATAGCCCTCTGGCAGATCGGCATCGTAGGGTACGATCGTGCCGTTCAGGCCATCCTTTGGAAAGACTTTGTAAGGGTCAATGACGTTGGAGCCATGACCGGAGTAGTGAAAGATAGCGATATCGCGATCCGATTGGATGCCTTGAAGTAAATGGGTTTCAAACGCGGCCAGAATGGGGCCTCGTTTTGCCTCTTTGTCTTTGAGCACCAGGATATCATCGGGGTGGAAGCCAAAGCGATGGATCAGCAGTTCTCGCTGTAGCTCTATATCCGTCACTGCCCCTGGTAGTCGATACCATAGCCCTTGCGTTTTTAGATCACTAGCATCTCGTCCCGGATAGTCACTGATGCCTACGAGTAAAGCCCGCTTTCGTCGGGTATCCTGAGCCAGCACTTTACCATACTGGAGCGTCCTATGTTGCAACTCCAACTGGCTGATGCCAAGGGTTGCCAGGGTAAGTCCGATCGATTGGAGCAGATGACGACGTTTCATGGTTGTTTATGGTTAGGGCTAAAGTCCATTGCCAATGAGAATAAACGGTGCCCAGTAGTAGGGATGGCTGAGGTCGCGACTAATCGTTGCGGTTTGGCTTTGTCCGGCGGGCCAATCAACACTGCTGCGTGGCTTATTTCCACTCGTTTGCCCCTTGCCAGTAATCAGGGCAATCTGGGCTTCACGCAACGCTTCAACCGGGGATAGGTGCTCTGACTGCAACCGGGCATAAAACTCATTCATCAAGTTTCTGGTGCTGGCATCGCTAATTTCCCAAAGCGTGGCGATCGAAGCTCTGGCCTGTGCCTGCTGCAACTGGTAGCCAAAGCCAATCACTTCAATCCCATTGCCCAACTTGTCTCCCAACGCGGTTTGACAGGCACTGAGAACGACGAGGGCAACATTGGGCAGTTTCCAATCTTTGATCTCTCGCAGCGTGATGTATTCGTTGTTATTGAGCAGGATAAAGGAAGCTTCGGGTGCGCCGCTGACCAGTTTGCCATGAGTGGCAAGATGCACAATACTGTAACCATTGATGCGGTCGGGAGTCATCGCAGCCCGATTGAACTGCTTTTCAATTAGTGGAGTGGTATTTGGAAAGAGTCGGGTCAGGTTTTTAACTTCTGTCAAAGCAGACGGAATGGCTTCAAAGAAAAAGTTTTGACCATTAATACTTACAGTTACGTCTTTGTCTGTAAATGCTCCAGCCAAAATTCTAGGTGGTTGTGATGAGCGTCGATCGAGTTTGGTAAGACTGAGAGCAGTAACATAGTTAACCTGGTATTTTTCAACTAACCATTGCTGACCGTCGTAGAGCGCTGTCAGCGGGACATAGCGCATCTGTCCATCAGGAGCATAGATCAGCGTTTTAATGTTTGCTTGTTTGAGGTCTGCTTCGATTGGTTGGATGAGCCAGTTGTAGAGTTGATTTGCCGGTTGTCGGATGTCCTGGGAATCCTTCTTCTGAATGGATGCTCGGAAGGACTGGATGGTTTGTTCTAGTTTCGTTTGGTCGATGAGTGTGGTGCGATGGATAGGTGGGGCATTGTGGGTAAAGATCACCAGTTCAATGCGGTCTTTGAGGATCAGGGGATAGAGCAGGGCCGAATCCTTGCCGAGATTTTGCAAGCGGGCTTGCAGGTCAGTATAAGCTGCCAGCCTGAGGTCTTGGGCTGTGGCAGTTTGCCGCAGTTGGTTTACCAGCGCGGTGACTGGGGTGCTCTTCAGGTATTGATCCAGATTCGAGGTGTCCAGGTGGCTAAGAATCTGTTGTTCTTCAGGCAACATCTCGATGCCTTTGGCGGTTCGTTCGTTGCCTTTGACATCTTTGAAGAAGTCTTGCAGTTCCTGCACCTTCAGCAAATCAAGCACTTGTAAGGCTTCCATCACCCGTCCTTGCTGGAGTAGCAGGTTTGCTAACCTACGATAGGTATCTACCACAAAATTTGTATAGGATTGCTGCTCTTCTAGAGACAATTTCCTCATCCCTCGACGGATGCTCTCTTGAACATTAATAGATTGTTTATAGAAGACAATGGCTAACTCTGGCTGCCTGTTTTCTTCTAGTAGATAGCCAATATTACTTAGGGCTGTAGCGATTTCAGCTCTACTTCCAACTTGCCTAAAAAAGCCTAGGGATTTCTGAAAGGAATCCAACGCTTTTGAAAGCTGCTTCAATCTACTATAAGTAACTCCAATAAAATTAAGGGTGTTTCCTTGCTCCACTGGATCGTTGATTTTTTCATAAACTGCTAAGGCTTGCTGGTAAAACTCTAATGCTTGATAATACTGATTAAGACTGTGATAGATAAGCCCAAGTTCACCAAGGTTAATTGCCTCGCTTTGTTGATTTCCAGCCTTTCGATACTCAGCTAGATTCGCTAGAGCTTCCTCTGCCTTTTTAGACAGATCAAATGATGTCTGTATTTTTTCTCCTTGATAATTCACCCTCTTGAGAATAATGGATTCTTGCTGGTAAAACTCTGCCCAAGCAACCATCTTGGCATCTATGATAGTCAACGACGAGAGTTCTTTTAAGACTTTTACTAATTCAGAAGCTTCACCTAATTTACTCCGAATGGTTGCAAGATACAACCGCGTTGTGGATTCACCAATTCGACTCTTGTATTTTTTAGAAAGTGCTAAAGCCTGTTGAGCTAAATCTATGGCTTCACCATATTGACTAAGATTGAAAAAAGCAAGACTCATAAAAAGAAGATCTGTAATAGCATTCGAATCGCTAAGTTTATTATCAATTACTAGTGCCTGCTGATAAAAATCTAGCGCTTTTGCATACTGATTAAGATTCTCATACACAAAACCAATATTGCTAAGTGTTTGCGCTTCTCCTTTACGATCCTTTAACTCTTTGCGAATACTTAGAGCTTGCTGATAGAACTCCAGCGCTTTCGTATACTGCTTCAGTTCTTTGTATACAATTCCAATATTGTTAAGAACCAAACCTTCACTCTTTTGGTTCTTTACCTCCTTGAAAATAAGCAATGCCTGTCGATAATACTCTAACGCTTTCACATATTGCTCGAGACTATCACACACCACTCCAATAAGATTAAGTGTTTGCGCTTCTCCTTTGCGATCCTTTAACTCTTTGCGAATACTTAGAGCTTGCCGATAGAACTCCAGCGCTTTCGTATACTGCTTCAGTTCTTTGTACGCGATTCCAATATTATTAAGCGCGAGGCTCTCATCCTTCTGATCCTTTATGCCTTTCCAAATCACTAATGCTTGTTGATAGTAATCTAGCGCTTTCGTATACTGCCCGAGGTCGCCATACACAACACCAATATTGTTAAGTGTTTGCGCTTCTCCTGTGCGATCTTTCAACTCTTTGCGAATACTTAGAGCTTGCCGATAGAACTCCAGCGCTTTTATATACTGTCCTCGCTCTTTATACGCAATTCCAAGCTTATGGAGCCGATTGGCTTCTGCTTGGTAGTTCTGTCGTACTTGCATTGCCATAGAAGGTTGAACCAGAGAAATTGGCAAGCAGGGCACCCCAGCAGTCAGCAAGAGTACCATTGTGAAAGCATGCAGGCGAGTCAAGAGGGGACGCATTGAGTTTTACCAAAGGAGATAACTGAACGGTCTGGTTTATCTCGTAGCATAAAGAAAATCTACAGCCATTGAGTGTTCAGTTCCGGGATAATTGGGTTATGTAGGAGGGGTTAGGCAGAACTCTGTCAATGAGGTTTAAGGATTCAACAACCAGGCTCAAAAGATCTTCGACAAGCTCAGAGCCTCAGTATGAGGATTTACAAGACTTCAGCTTGCCGAAATCTCGAAGGTTTAAGCGCCGATCGGGTGGTGCGGTTCAATTCCTGGTGAAAACCTCCAAGGTTGAAGCCACATCCCACAACTTACAAACCATTGCCAATCAGAATAAATGGTGCCCAGTAGTAGGGATGGCTGAGATTGCGCGCGATCGCACCTGTACTCTGTCTTGATGACCATTGAACACTGGTACGAGCAACTGCGCTACCTAAATTGCTCTGACGGTTATTTTCTAAAAGCGACAGTTGCGCCCGTTGCAATGCCTCTACCTTTGTCATTTTGCCAGTAGCGAGATTCTGATAAAACTGCTTCATTAGCAGACTGGTGCTGGCATCATTCACTTGCCAGAGTGAAGCTAGCACTGCTTTCGCGCCGCGATATAGAAAATAGCCGCTAATGCCGGAGATTTCGGTGCCGTCTTGCCCAGTATTGCTCAAGCCAGTTTCACAGGCGCTGAGGACGACGAGGTGGATAGTGTTGAGGTTGGTTAGGGAAGCGATGTCGGTGATCAGGAGATGGGTGCCATCGCCCAAAAGCAGGAAGGATTCGGTGATGCTGTCGGGGTTGAAGCTGCCGTGGGTGGCAATGTGGAGGATGCGGAAGGGTTCGCGGTTATCGCGCAAGCTGTTGGCAGTGAAGGCTTCGTTGAGACGGATTTTGCCGGGATAGATGCCCTTGTCGTTGCCATTGCGGACGATCGAGTCCAGTTCAGCGGGGACGTTGGGCAGGGCATTAAAGTTTGGGGGGAAGGCTTTAGAGGTGCCGAGGGCGAGGACATTCGGAGTTTTCCCGTTGAGGGAGAGGCGATCGCTCATGTCACTATCCATAGTGACAAGGTTGGAGAGAATGTAGCGTTGGGCGAGGTATTGGTTGCCGTCGAACAGCACAGCGACGGGGATGTAGCGGGTGACGTGATCGAGGGAAAAGATCAGATGTTGTTTGGGATTTTTGGCGAGTTCGGCTTGAAGTTGAGGGGGGATTAGCCAGTTGTAAAGCTTGTTGCTGGTAGCTTTGAGGGTTTCGAGGTTGCTGGAGGGAGTGCCAAGTTGCTTGCGGAAGGCTTGGACGGTGCTGTTGAGTTCCGCTTCAGTAAAGTTAGGAACGAAGGTTGCAGTGGTCTTTCCGCTAGCATTCGTCCAGAGTACCCAGAGGTTATCGCCAACGATAAGATTTTGAATTACGAGAGCGTTGGGGTTGGCGTTGAGAATAGCTTGTGGATTACCGATCGGGCTGGGCGTGTTGTTGCTCTCCTGGATAATGCGATCGCGGTTTTGGATCAGGGGTTGACCAAGAGCCATGAGGGTTTGGAGGGAAAGGGATTGAGAGGCGATCGCCTGCTCGAAGATCTGAAGGGCTTGGGATTCTATCGGATGAAGGGGGAGCTTCACTGTTGGTGAGTTAGTGTCCTGATCTGTTCCATAACTACGTACTTCCTGAACTTTGAGAAGTTCTAGAATTGTTTGTGCTTCGCGGGTACGTCCTTGATCAAGTAAGAGGGCTGCCAAAACCCGATAGGTGTTAGCAGCTGAGCTGGTATATATCTCTTGTGCTTCTCTAGGAAGTTTTCTAATGTCTTTACGAATCAATTCACGGAGATTGACGGATTGCTTGTAGAGAACGATTGCGACATCTGATTGTTCTTGTTTCTGAAATACAGACCCTAGACTAGTCAGCACCTCTGCTTCAGATTGACGGAGTTTGAATTGCCGAAAGATGGGCAGTGCTTGCTGGTAAGAGGCAATGGCTTTGTCGTACTGTAAGAGAGACTGGTAAGTATTGCCAAGATTTGTCAGTGCTACCGCTTCGCCACTGCTTTTGAATTGCCGAAAGATGGACAGTGCTTGCTGGTAAGAGGTAACGGCTTTGTCGTACTGCAAGAGAGATTGGTAAATACTGCCAAGATCATTCAACACACCCGCTTCACTATTTCGATTCTTGAATTGCTGATAGATGCTCAGAGACTGCTGTTTGTAGGCAATGGCTTTGTCATGCTGTGAGAGAGACTGATAAGCACTGCCCAGATTACTTAGCAGCACTGCTTCCGCATAGCGGTCTTTGACTTGCTGAAAAGTGGGTAATGCCTGCTGGTAGAGGGTAATGGCTTTTTCGTACTGCGAGAGACTTTGGTAAACAGTGCCCAAACTTACCAAAACCTTTGCTTCACCATTGCGATCTTTGATTTGCTGATAAATAAGCAATGCCTGTTGTTCGTGGTCAATTGCTTTGCCGTATTGCGAAAGCAACCAGTAAGCATTGCCCATGCTCAACAACACTGCTGCCTCGTCATTGAAGTCTTTGATTTGCACAAAGATAGGCAGAGCTTGTTGGTAGTAAGCAATCGCTGTGTCTAACTGGCCTTTGGATAAGTAAAGCTGGCCCAGATTACCCAGCGCCAGAGCCTGACCACCACGGTTTTTGACCTGCTGAAAGAGGGGCAATGCCTGCTGATAGTAGCTGACGGCTTTGTCATACTGTGACAGCGAACCGTAAGCAATGCCTAGATTAACCAATGCCTTCGCTTCGCCATTGCGGTTTTTGACCTGCTGAAAGAGGGGCAATGCCTGCTGATAGTAGCTGATGGCTTTGTCATACTGTGACAGCGAACCGTAAGCGATGCCTAAACCATTCAATGCCTTCGCTTCGCCATTGCGGTCGTTGAGTTCGCGGTACAGCTTAAGTGCCGCTTCCCAGGATTGCAGCGCCGCTTCGTACTGGCTGGTTTGATAATACTGCTGATCTCCCTGCTGGAGAAGCCGATCAGCTTCTGCCTTTCGCTGATCCACCGCCTGCGCCAATACCGGAGCCGCAGCCTTGCGGTCTTGAATCGTCTGCGCTTGCACCACTTCACCTTGAAGCAAAACCGATGACATCGGAGACACGAGCAGTAAAGCGGAAGCAAATCCAGCACTAAGATAACGCATCGTGAACTCCGTAGGAAAACCGCGATCAGTATCTTATCGCTCTCGGTCAGGTCAAGTTATGCAGATTTCAACAAACTGGAGGATGGGGAGGGGAGATCCCCGATTTGGCATTCGATAGCGAGCGACTGCTGATGGAACTCAATCGCTATGGCGTACTGCCCCAGGGAAAAGTAAGCAAGGCCCAGATTGCCGAGGGAAGCCGCTTCCCCCTGTCGATCTCCGATCTCTTTGAAGATGGTCAATGCCTGTTGCCATGATTTGAGCGCTGCCTGAAATTGGCTCGTCTGAAATTGTTGGATGCCCTGTTGAAACAACTCTTTGGCTGCGGCTTTACGTGTTTGCTCGGTGGGCGTTTGGGCAGAGGCTCGCTGATGGGGGTAGGAAACAGCCAGCAACGAGGGCAATGGGGAGAGGAGCAAACTGGCTGCAAACCAGCGTGTGAGCTTAAGCGAAAGAGCCATGATGGTTTCGTCTGGGGGCGATTATTGAAAATCCTTCTATCAGAATAAACAGCGTCAGGAACTTTCGTGAAAAGAATTCACGCTCTCCAGGCTTCGGGCTGTGGCCTTGAAGTTCTTGAAGAAGGTGTTAGCGCCACTTTCCGTATGGCTTCTTCATCGTGAAAGGATGCGCTGGTGAAGCGAGCTTGACTATTTCAGCCCTGTGAGCCTGGAGCTTAGTAGAGAGGCGATTAACTCACAGAAGCCATATTCCTGCCCTATACTCCAATCACATTTTGAATTTCGCTTGACAGATTGACTGTCACCAGAGCAAATGATATGCTGCGGCGGACTAGTTCTTTTGTACTAAGTTATGGATGCTTGTAGTACTGACTCATCCACTGTCCCTGAAGCAGCCAACGCCATTATTACTGAACTGGTTTCTGCCGAAGCGAACCTAAAGCTGCAGGTCATTCAAAAGCTGATTGAGCCATGCGACAAGGCAACCTACGGTCAAAATCTCAGGGGCGCTGCTGAAACGCTAGGCTGCTCGGTTCGCACTGTTCAACGGTTGGTGAAGAAGTGGGAAGAAGAGGGTCTAGCGGCTCTTGCTCAAGAGGGGCGCAGCGATAAAGGTGCCCATCGAATTAGTGAAGAGTGGCAGAAGTTTATCATCGGTGCTTACGACAAAGGCAAATGTACGCCTGCACAAGTTGCCATTAAGGTCAAAACCAAAGCTAAGGCAGATGGGTTGACTAGCTACCCCAGCCACATGACGGTTTATCGAGTCCTGGCTCCCCTCATCGAGCGTCAGCAGCAAAAGGACTCTATTCGCAATATTGGCTGGCGTGGCTCCAGACTCGCGCTCAAAACACGCGATGGCGAAGAACTATCTGTTGAATACAGCAATCAGGTTTGGCAGTGTGATCACACCCGTGCTGATATTTTGCTAGTTGATCAGCACGGTGCTCTACTCAACCGCCCCTGGCTTACCACGGTTATAGATACCTATTCCCGCTGCATCGTTGGCTTCAATCTGGGCTTTGATGCCCCAAGTTCTAAAGTAGTAGCGCTGGCATTGCGTCACGCGATTTTGCCGAAGCAGTACGGCTCGGATTACAAGCTCTATGCCGACTGGATCGCCTATGGAAAACCAGAACACTTTTTTACCGATGGTGGAAAAGACTTCCGTTCTAAGCATCTGGAACAAATCGGCGTGCAACTTGGATTCACCTGCCATTTACGCGATCGCCCTTCCGAAGGTGGCATCGTCGAGCGACCCTTTGGCACCTTCAATACAGAATTCTTTGCTACTCTACCGGGCTACACCGGATCGAATGTTCAGGAACGTCCTGAAAATGCTGAAAAAGATGCCTGTTTGACCTTGCGAGAACTCGAACAGCTTTTTGTAGCGTATCTGGTGAACCGCTATAACCAGGGGCTCGACGCCCGCATGGGCAATCAAACGCGAGCCGAACGTTGGGATGCTGGCTTACTGAGAAAGCCACCAGTCATTCCAGAGCGAGAACTAGATATTTGCTTAATGAAGCAGACCCGACGGTCGATCTATCGGGGTGGCTACGTTCAGTTTGAAAACCTGACGTATCAAAGTGATGACCTGGCTCCTTTTGCAGGCGAAACCGTGGTGCTGCGCTACGAACCACGCGACATTACAACCGTGTTGGTCTATTGCCGAGAAACTGTGCCTGATGCTCAAGGTGCAGTCACCCTTGCCAAAGAAGTTTTTCTTGCACCCGCCCACGCTCAAGACTTAGAAACTGAGCAACTGTCCTGGGAAGAAGCAAAAAACATTAGTCGCAGTATTCGAGAGGCTGGAAAAGCGGTGGATAACCAGTCACTGCTGGATGAGATGCGTGATCGCGAAGCATTCTTAGACCAGAAGAAAAAGAGTCGTCGCGACCGCCAGAAGGAGGAGCAGGCAACACTACCGCGATCGCCCAAACGGGTCGAACCTGTCGAGCCTGATGCCATTCAGTCTTCCTCGGTGCTGTCACCGGAGCAGGAGCTTGAGATTCCCCGATTTGAAATTTGGGACTTTGACGAGGACTAAGTGGAGTACGAAATATGGAAGATGCCTACAACTATGATGCTCAAACTCACATTGAGCGCTTGCGAAAAGAAACAATGGTGGCGCTTGAGCAGGTGAAATTACTGCACCAGTGGCTCGATCGCAAACGCAGCTCTCGTCAGTGTGGCCGCATCACAGGTGAATCCCGAACAGGCAAAACTAGAGCTTGCGAGGCTTACCTGAAGCGACGCGGACAGCCTGATTTCTCTGGCAAAACGCCCATTATTCCTGTGAGCTATATTCTCCCTAAACAGGAGTGCACATCGAGAGAATTATTTCGACAGATTCTGGGAGCTTATAATTTTGACCTGCCAAGAGGTACTGTTGGCGATATTCGCAGCCTTGTGTTAAAAGTTTTGCGTCAAAGTCAAACAGAAGTTCTGTTTATTGATGAAGCCGATCGACTGAGAAAGCATACCTTTGCTGACGTGCGGGATATTTTCGACGAGTTGAAAATCGCTGTGATCTTAATCGGGACGAAGAAGCGTTTAGACCCAGCTGTTCAAGCCGATGAGCAAGTTTATAATCGCTTCCGCTCTAATCACCGCATGGGCACCATTCAAGGCAGCCAACTCAAACAGATTGTTGGAGTTTGGGAACGAGACATCATTGCCCTCCCTGTTCCATCACATTTGACCAACGAACCAATGCTAAAAATTATTCGACCTGCGATTGGTGCTGCTCAACGTGGCTACTACATTGGCCTCATCGACATGGTCTTACGCGAAGCCGCTATTCGATCTTTAGAGGCCAAATTTATGTATATCGACAAAGCGATTTTGGCTCAGGTAGCCGAGGAATACAGTTGACTGTGTTGGAAATTATGATTTCGATTGTAAATATTTAGAAGGAGTCGATAATGCTAAGTGAGAGGGCATACCAAGTTCATATTGAGCGCTTACAGCAGAAACACATTATTCCTTTGAAGCAAGTTAAACAAGTTCATGAGTGGCTTAACAGCAGACGCGATTTTAGGCAGTGTGGGCAAATAATTGGTGAAGCCAGAGTAGGTAAAACGATCGCTTGTATTAGCTATCTGAAGTTGTACGGAAAAGCTGATGCTTCCAGTCAGAAGCTTTCTACTCCTATTGCTTATATCGCTTTCCCACCGAACTGCACCTCAAGAGAGCTATTTAGATACATTGCGTCTTATTACAAACACAACTCACAAGAGAGAACGACCCAAGATGCCCGTAATCTGGCCTTAAAGCTCTTGCAAGAGCAGAAAACTGAAATGCTGATCATTGATAATGCTGATCACCTAACAATAAAAAACATTACTGATATTTGGTCTATTACTCATGAGCTAAATATTGCTGTAATTCTGGTGGGGAGCCAACGAAGACTAATCTCACTTCTTCGTAAAGATGAGAAACTCAACGGTCAATTTCATTTGAAGTATCGGATGCACAACGTCTCATCTCAAGAATTGGAAGAAGTCATTTGGGTGTGGGAGAAAGATGTCATTGCTCTTCCAGGTGAATCTAATCTTACCAAGAGCCCAAATCTGAACATTCTCCGAGATGCGTCCCTTACATCTGAACATGACTACCGTCTCGTGGTAATTGACATGATTCTACGAGAAGCGGCAGTGCGATGTTTGAAGAGCCAATTAACGTATATTGACAAAACGATTTTGGAGCAGGTAGCGAAGGCATACATATGAACTCTTGTTTAGAGGTTCCATCTTGGATTTTTCCTGTCGAACCCTATGAAGGTGAAAGTTTAAGCCACTTTCTCGGTCGGTTCCGGCGGGCAAATTATGCCTCATCAAATGAATTAGGTCAAAAGACTGGTTTGGGTGGTGTACTGGCTCGGTGGGAAAAATTTCACTTCATTCCGCCACCCAGCCAGAAGCAATTAGAAGCGTTAGCGCTGGTTGTCCAGCTAGAGGTTGAACAGTTACGACAGATGCTGCCACCTCAAGGTGTAGGTATGAAGCATGAGCCAATCCGGCTATGCGCTGTCTGTTACGCAGAAACTCCGTACCACAAGCTGGAGTGGCAGTTTAAAGCGACCAGAGGGTGCGATCATCATCAGTTACGGTTGCTCTCTGAGTGCCCAAACTGCAAATTGAGATTTCCAATTCCTGCCCTTTGGCTAGAAGGGCGATGCAAACGCTGCCTGGTATCATTCACAGAAATGATTGTGAGTCAAAAGCCTTATGAGACTGAAGGCGTTTTATAAGGCTTGCCACAGTAAGGACAAAAGCGGAATTTGAGTGAAATGATCGGTTCCTTGCAACTCCCACAGCGATCGCGCAACTGATTTCCACACGCAAAGCAATGCTTGGCACGCGGGTGGGTCCACATCGCGTCAGGCGGTGTTCCCGGCAACCAGCACTGAGGGCAGAACTTGAGGGATGCGATCGCCTCTACAGCCACTCCCTTACAGATCGCATCCAGATACTCGACAGGAACATTCAAGGCATGGGCTAATCCACTTTTTGGCGTTTGCTTCAACCGAGTCGTCTGCCCACGCTCAATTTTGCCTACACTCTGTAAGTGCAGCCCTGCGCGCTCTGCCAGTTCTTTCTGGCTCAGTCCCAGGCTCGTCCGCACCCGCCGGACGTAATTTGCCAGGGTTTCTTCAGGGGTTGGAGCCAGTTCTTGCTGTAAAAGCGGCATTGAAGTAGATGTAAATCGATTTCTCTTAAGACTATATTATTTATTCAGTTTTGCTGTCATTCTGACCACATTCATACAGGTAAATGACTACTTCACTCGCTACAGTCACAACCGCCTTTTTGCAACGACCCGGTTTGGCTCGTACAACTTTGCGTTCCTATGAATCGACGCTGATGCCCCTGTTGCAAGAACACGGGCGATCGCCCATTGAAATCCTCACTCGTCAGACGTTACAGGACTATCTCAACAGTCTGACTGAGATTTCCTATACTACCCATCACCGCCATCAGGCGATTATTCAAGCATTGTTCAACTTTGCTGTAGAGCAAGGCTATCTGAAAGCGAATCCGATCGCACAACTCAAGCGCCGCAAACCTGATCAGGCAAAAGGAGAGCATCGGAGCGATACGGTGATTCGTTACCTAACTCCTGAACAACTTGTGGTTCTATATCAGGTCGTCGCCTCTGATTTACGGCTGAATGCCTTGGTGCATCTCCTGCATCATACAGGCGCAAGAATTGCGGAAATTCTGGCGCTCGACCTGCACAACCTGAATCTGGAACAACGGAAGTTTCAGGTACTGGGCAAAGGCAACAAGCAACGCTGGTGTTTCTATAGCGAAGCTGCCGCAAAAGCGTTAGAACGCTACTGTCGCTATCAAAGGTATTCCAGCAGTGTGGCATTGTTCACAGCGCAGCAACCTTATACGCTTGCTGCCAGCCGTTTGAGCTACCGCATGGCACATCAAGACTGGACTGATCTCATTTCGCAGGAACCAACCCTGAAAGGTATTCGGATTCACGACCTGCGCCACACCTTTGCGACCGAGCGGGTGGGCTTGATGGGCATTGAGGAACTGCGAGCATTAATGGGGCACCAGAACATTCAAACAACGTTGCGCTACCAAAAAGTAACATCACAACGGGCAGAAACGGTCGCTAAAAAAGCCTTTGAATCGCTCGCTAAAAAGTGATGGGAGAAAGTGTGTATATAGTTCTAATTTTCTCTATTAAGCCTACATATGCAGAGTACGGGTGGTACTCTGCAGCAGTAAAGTGAGTGTTGCGGCAGATGGCAAGATTGGCGTGATCAACAGGTGATTGGGAAAAACAATTACGCGTAATATCTTCTAGCGACGCTGGGGAACATGCTCATTAAATCCTTCATCTGCCAAGGCTCTCCTTGCGGCTGAGTCGGCCATGTCTTTCCCACTAGAGTATCCATGATAGATAATGGCTTTCCTGTCACACTTTCATAGGCCTCATAAGCCACAGCCCCTAGACATTCATAGGACATAAAGCTAGGGACGTATGAATGCTTTCGAGCAACGCTCTCGCGATCAAATAGGTCTAGCACGGTTTCTGGATTGGCCAGTGCGTTCTCATACGCTTGACGCCCCTGGCAGATTAACCAAAGGCGAAAATCCTCAAAGCTATCGTCAGAACAGAAGCCACCTTGCACTAGCGTGACGACTCCCCATAAATCCCAGCGGTAAGATTCAGCTCGTTTGGCAAAGAACAGGTGCTCGAAGGCAAGAATTTCCCGAGGCGGCAGGCTAGAAAGCAGAGACGCTAACTTGACTGCTTGGTCAGCAGAGTCTGAACCATGCTCGCGACTGCGAGCAATCAGTTCCCAAAATTGGTCTTCGGTCATGGCTGTGAATTGTTGTGTAAGCCTTTTGCGTTCTACCAGCGCTCAGAAAGTACCGATCTCGTTCCAATCGCTAAAACCTCGGTATTCGTCTTCCACGGCACTGAGCACCGTTTTAGTCATGAACTTTGGGGCAACTATCTGCACCAAATTGGAGGCGTTCAGTTCAGGAGCTTACTCAGTTCGTTTATCCTTCCTCTGTGGGCGAGGATGGATCAAAAACGATCGTGAAATCAGCGGCAGTTTGTTGACGCAGCAGTTTGAGATGAGCTTCTGCATCGCCTCGACGGCGACAACGAGCAACAGTGAGCCGTTTCAAATTTGGTAGAAGTCGGACAATGCACCACGGATGTAACTGCTGCTGATAGTTCACGCTACTCTGACTCATCGGCTTTCTAAGCTCTTAAAACGCTCCAACCACCTTATGAAGAGCGAGCGAAGCAAAACAGGTCAGGATGGTATTGACTTTTGGCGGGCTTAGGCTTCTGTTTTCTCCTGCTGCGGTGAACAGAGTGCCGTTACAAGGTTGGGGGGCATTTGCTCGAAGTGCTCCAGCAGGAAGTCCATGAGGGCGAGATGACGCAGGTCGATCGCGGTGGGGCGACGATAGCTGCGACCGCGACGAAACCAGCAGCGCACGGTGGAAGTGGAGCGAGAGCAGATCGCCGCGATCGCTTCCTGGCTAACGTGCCATTTGGCATAGAAGGTCTGCGGTGTCATGCCAAGCTGGCAATAGCTGTAGCGGTCAATCAGTTGCTGTTCGCGGTCAGTCAGAGGGCGAGGATTCATAGGGACTCCTCCGCTTCCAGAGGTTCTAGGTCGTCTTCCCAGGCGATGTCCGCTTTGACCCAGGCAGCACTCGGAGAATCGGCATCGAGCCAAATTAGGTAGCACCAGTGCCAACAGCAGCGATGGGGAGCAAAGCTGTAGAATCTGCCGATCGCGACTCCCCAGTCAGTAGGTTCACCATTAGAAAGCCAGCAGAGGCGATCGCCGTAGAGGAAGCGCGGCATTTCAACATCGGGAAAGGTAGCGGGCAAGTCGGTTGTAGGGGGTGGGAGGTGCAGACTAGAAAGGGGCCTAGAGACATCGAGCGTTTTAGAGCGGATGGCATCCAGATAGACCGCGAGAAGTTTGCTATTGAGATTGGCGGTTAGGGTTTGGATGAGAATGGCAGCGAGGGTTTCAGCTTCCTGAGTTTTGAGTGCGACCCAAGTGGCATCGAAGCTGCTATCGGAGTAGGTTTTGAGTCTTTGAAGCAGATCGCTGATGGCAAAATCATTCAAGGCTTGTTGATAGCCTGTTTGATCCAGCGTTTGAGTGGGAAGGGAAGATTTAGGAATGGCAGGCGGAGTGCGGCTACAGTCCTGTTCATGGGGAATCAAAGGCGGTGACATACGATCGAAAATTGCTCCTGGATGAGTGGGAGTGAGTGCCAGATCGGTGCATCAATCTGGGCTGAATGCGGTTGATTGCATTGGTGGCAAGGATAGTGATACTTGAAGTTGCATGAGAGCCAACCCAGAAGCTTTAGAGGCTCTGAGTGTTTTCAAGGTAATTTCAATATAGAGTAAATTCGGCAATTCGTACAATATAGAATTACCAAAATTGAAGAATTAGCCTAAAAGCTGGTTAGGATCGCTAAGTTGCTGAAGTTGAGCAGGCACCAAGAACGTTTGATGGCTAGGAAAAAGAAAACCGAATTGCGCCTATACGTCACACCTAACCTGGATCGGCTGCTGAAGACGCTCTCTGGTCTGAGCGATCATACGGTCAGCAGTATCGTTGAGGATACGCTCAGAGACGGCCTGCCTCAGCGATACAAGGGTTTAATGGAGATGCACAATCTTGGCAAGCTCTTAGAGGATGAGGATGAGGCTTAAGCTCTAGCACCTTTTGTCCGTCTCAATTCGATCGTCACTGCTCGAATCCCTTCGGTGATCAATTGAAATGCCTCATCTCGGTTGCTCAAGTGGTAATAGTCCGGACGCTTTTGAATTAACACCGGAAGCTGACCAAAGGACAATCGTGTCTGGTTTCCTGGACACAGCAGAATGAGAATTCGGGCAACTTTAGAACACCTCTAATACTTGTCTTGCCTGAATTTTACATGCCTTTCTATGTAGTGGAACCAGCGTCTCAACTTCCAATTTCGAGTTATTTATCCTAACAATTTTCAGGAGGCAGGGCAGAGCGAATAGTATTGAGGTTCTCTCGGATAGTAGTGGTATCAGGATGCTCCTCTCCTTGCTGCTGCTCAAGAATTGAGAGAGCCTGAACTAATAGTGGTTCGGCTTCCTGGCAACGATTTCGTACGTAGTAAAAAATTGCCAAACTATTTAGGCTAAGAGCCACATCAGGATGCTCCTCTCCTGAGAGCAGCTTTCTAATCTCTATGACTCTTAAGTATCCAGATTCTGCTTCACTATATCGTTCTTGCAACTGATAAAGATTAGCTAAGTTTTGTAGGTTATTTACTGTTTGAGAATGTCGTTCACCCAATAAACGCACTTTAATATCAAAGGCTTGCTCGTAAAGGATTTCAGCTTTATCAAAACGTCTCTGTAATTCATATATACGCGCAAGGTTGATTAGGGTATCTGCTACATCAAGATGATCTTCTCCTAATACAGCTCTTCTAAGCTCTAAAGCTTTTATAAAAAAAGATTCTGCCTTCCCGTACTGGCATTGGGCGAAATAAACAGACCCTAGATCGCTAAGAGTAGCAGCTACTGTAATATCTTTTTTCCCTAACCATCGCTTTCTGAGCCTCAAAGCCTTCAAGTAAAGAGGCTTGGCTTCGTCGTAACGCCTCTCTACATAGTACAGATCTCCTAAATTTTCTAAAATAACAGCTAATCTTCGATTCCCTGTTTTATATTCAAAATATTTTTTGAGTTGCAAAGCGAGAAGATAAAGAGACTCTGCTTCCCTGTGACAGTCCTGATTATGGTAAAACACTCCCAGACTGTTGAGACTATTAGATACATCTTCATGGTCTTGTCTAACTAGGGATTGTAAAAGATCTATTGCCTTTTGAGATTTTGAGTCGGCTCTACTATGCTGTTCTTGCTCGTAATAAAGCCTTACTAAATTAGATAAGCTTTCTGAAATATCAGAATACCTTTCTTTCAATATCTCCTTGCATAATTCCAGTGATCTTGCATATACATTGCTCAATTTTCTGTTTCTAAACTGCCTTTTATCTTCTAGTCGAAGTAGGAAATTCTGTAGAGATTGATCTCGTTCAAGCAAAGCAAAATGTTCTAGCAGCAGACGATGTTTAAAGATATATCCTTTTCCAATTTTCTGTAGAAAAATACGCTCTCTAGCATACTCAAGAAAGTTTTTGTAATTCCAGGGAATATCTCCACTTCTATAAAGAATAATGCGTAGCAATAAGTGTTGGATAAAAGCAGTAGCAGTAGCAATTGAGCAAAAGAGCCCAATAGAGAAACCAACTCCCGAACCAAATCTTATTGGACTTTTGAGCAAACTAAAAACAAGTAAAAATATTTCATTAATTTGCTCTCTAACAATATCAATCTTCCATCCACTGATGTTACAAATTTCCCACATATAGCCTAAAATCTCAAGTCCGCCGTGCGACAATATAAATATTAAAAAAATTAATCCACCGCCTAATATGCCACTTATCGTGCTAACAGAAATTAGAACTGTAATATTAACTGATGATTGTTTAATCTCATCGCTAGAAGCTAACGTATTGCCTATCTTGAAGTTCGTGAATTTATCAATATCATACGCACCAAGACCTTGTGCTATTAGATAAAATATCGCAGTGCTCTTGGCCCAAGAGGCCTCATGTCCTTGCAACCAGCGATACTTCAGCGCAAACCACAATAACGGGACTGTTGCAATAGTTGCTCCACACAGAAGAATTATTCCTTTCCGTTTCAAACTGCCAACTGGAACAATCACATTAACTGGGCTAAATGTTCCAGTACCATAACCTAGAAGACCATAAAACCAAAAAGCAAGGCCTAATCCTATTCCCGTGCCTAATCCTCCCCGGCTTAAGCCCGAATTCTGTAAAACCAAACCGAGAATAAAACCCGAAATCAGTGATAAAGCTAATGCAGTTAATCTCACTCCCGAAGCGTACAACCGTCTTTTTGACTTGCTAGTTCGTAAGAGATCTGGCTGCATCCACTCAATCGAAAATATGCTCTGAGACTGCTGTAGCATTCTTTGTGCTAACCACGCCATCCAGTGCTTAACCTGTTGATTTGAGTAAGATTGGTCTAGCTTTTTTTGCTTTTGATTATTTGGGTCAAAGCTACGTCTGAGTCTCCTCCGAAAAAGCATCTGCTCAATATATCTATCGAACAAATTTTGTCGGTTTTCTACTAATGAGTTCACAAGAGAAAAATCTTCTACTGATGTCTCTTGATAAGTGAGAGATATTATACTCAGCATTAAAGGAGATTTTGCTAGCTCTTGAAGTATATTGTCTATCTGTAGTAATCTTCTAACAGTTTCTAATTCTGAACCGACATCAGCAAAAAACTGATCGATCTGCTGAAGAGTAAGTGGCTGTATGTATATAGCAGCTTGAAAGTTGAGACTGTGCGAAAGAGATTCGTATTCTTGAACACGACTACAAACCACTATTTCTGTTTGTCCATATTTTTGGCTAAACCGATTTAGAGTTTGAACACATAAGTCCTGTTGTCCAATTCCAACTTCGTCCAAGCCGTCTAGCAAAAGCAGTAACTCTTGATTTTCCAGCCAACTGCGAACCCATTTTTCAGGGATTTTGTAGTTACGTTGGAATTCCGCAACTAGCCAAGTAGTAAATGACTCTACTGAATTCTGTTGAGTCAAAGTTTTAGTTATTTTCTCACTGTGCCAAGATGAAAGACTAAATACTACTGGTATCGATTGGTTAAAATCTTGTTCAGCCTGATCAATAAGGTTTTTTGCCAGTTCCGCAAGAGTCGTTGTTTTTCCGGCTCCTGGTTCTCCCAGAATTAAGAGAGATCTTCCTGCACCCATATCATCAAACTTATCGATGACTTTTGTACCAGCAGGTAAAGGTTGCCTTAACTGGGTAGGGGTTTCCCACAGCATTTCCCAGGGGTGAGCGAGTGCATCGTATCGTTCCTCTAGACCGAGTTCGATGAATATTTGACGATGTAGTGAGTTGTCTAAAGCTCCCTTAACCCAATCCTTTACTCGACTAAGCAAAACTTGACGATATTTGTAATCCTGCCTTCCAAGACGAGTTTGGGATGAGGAGCTTGGTAGAAGTCTTGTCCAGCGGTTATCTCTCTGATGAATCTGTCGATTCTGATTCACTAGCTCGGGAACTTGAGAAAAGATGACTCCTGTTGGAATGGCTCCTCCGCCCAGGTCAGAAGAGCGCTGTCGAGTAAACTTTACTATCCCACACACCTTCCCCGTTCTCTGATTCAGCAAGGGCGACCCACTCATCCCCGGTCGTACCTGACCTAAATTAAACAGAATCGTGGGAATCTTACTGCCTGTGATGCCATCACAGTAAAACGTGCGCGGCTCTCCCTGGCTATCACCCTCATCTGGATAGCCAAACAGATATAGCGGATCACGAGAGCGAGTCTCCTGATCCAAGTAAACACAGGGTGGATTGACATCAGACGGGCATTCTGCTTGTAGCAGCGCCAAATCGTAGGGGTTCGGCAGCGATCGCGCCACTACCGCTTCCAATTCTCGTTGCTGCCACCACACCTGAACAGACTCACCTTTCGCCTCCTGCACCACATGAGCACAGGTGAGAATCCAGCCGGGAGCCACAAAGAAGCCTGTGCCCCAGCCCATGCGACCAGGAAGAGTAAGTTTCACCGTGCACTGTTGTAGCAAAGCTTCTAGCTGACTCATGGCTCAAGCTTTTTGCCCGGTTCCCATTCCAACGTGATTTCCAGGTTGGCTTTGCCGGAGCCTTTGACAATCACTGCCGTTAGTTGCCCTGCCTCGATCGCCAATTCCATGCCAAACTTCACCGTCGCCTTCTTCGGTCGCACCTTTTGAATCGGCGCGGCAATCATCTGCACCACACCCTCGATCGCATCGGCAACGGGCTGAAACTGCTTCGTGTCGAATCCGACATCCTCTCGCCCGGTATTCGTCACCTCGACTTTGACGATCGCTCCATTCGGAAGCTGCACCGGCACGGTTTCGCTACGGGATTCGGCAAAGGTCATGCATTCATCTCCTCATTAACTCGCACGCTTCAGCGTAAACATTTTCCTCAGCCACCGGAGCGGTTGCTTTGAGGCTACGAATAAATTCTCGGATTACATCCGACTGGGTGCGCTGGGTTGCCTCGCAGTATTGCTTCAAGATCGCCATCTCTGTGTTCGGCAACCGGACATTCAAGTGTTCTTGATGACGTTTCCCTAATCTTGGCATCGCGTAATGGAACCTGCGTTACGCTATATCTGACTTCATTCTAAGGATTTGCACCCGGATCAGGGCAGGACTGAGGGAATTTGTTGCAAACAGAGCCAAAGATTAAGAGTCAGGAGTCATAAAATGAGGTTGTTTCAGCAACCTGTTTAGGAGACGCTGAGTTGCCGCGCATCTTCGACAACATTGATGAGTTTTTACTGCCCACGCTGCGAAGTGCGTTAGACGTTGGAGTGCGGGCAGATTTTTGTGTGGGCTACTTCAACCTGCGGGGTTGGCGTAAGGTTGACGACCTGGTGGAAAAGTTCGCGGGCGGCGAGGGAGCCTGCTGTCGGCTCTTGATTGGCATTCCTCAGTTACCGCAAACCATTCTGTATGAATCACGATCGCTCCTCTCCGCCTCAAACACGGGCATTGATAACAGCAAAGTTCTCCAGTTCAAAAAGCAGGTAGCTACAGAGTTTCATCAGCAACTGGTGACTGGCACACCCAGCAATGAGGATGAAGCCGGATTACGACGGTTGAGTGCTCAGCTTAAAACCAGAAAGCTGGTGATCAAGCTCTACCTCAAGCCCCTTCATGCCAAGCTGTACCTGATTCATCGCCATGACGTGCAGAATCCCACTCTTGGATTGGTCGGTAGCAGTAACCTCACGTTGTCCGGTCTGTCGTTTCAGGGCGAACTGAACGTGGATGTACTTGATCACGATGCTTGCAAAAAGCTACAGAAGTGGTTTGACGATCGCTGGGACGATCGCTGGTGCGTTGACATCTCCGATGACTTGGCGGCGCTGCTGGATACCAGTTGGGCACGGAAAGACCTGATTCCGCCTTACTACATCTATCTCAAAATCGCCTATCACCTATCTCAAGAGGCGCGAGTTGGGCTATCCGAGTACAAGATCCCTCGTGATATCGGCGATCGCCTGTTCGATTTTCAACGCGCCGCCGTGCAAATTGCTGCCCATCATGTGAATCGGCGCGGAGGCGTACTGATCGGGGACGTAGTAGGTTTGGGCAAGACCTTAATTGCTGCTACGCTTGCCCGCATCTTGCAGGACGACTTCTACCTGGAAACGTTAATTATTTGCCCGAAGAATCTGGTTTCCATGTGGCAGGACTATGTCGATAATTATCGCCTGCTGGCGAAGATCCTGCCCCTGAGTCGGGTACAGAATGAATTGCCAGATTTACGGCGCTACCGGGTTGTCTTGATCGATGAGAGCCATAACCTGCGGAATCGGGAGGGGAAGCGGTATCGAGCAATTCAAGAATACATTGCGATTAACGAGAGTCGTTGTATTCTACTTTCTGCCACTCCCTACAACAAAACCTACCTGGATCTATCGGCTCAACTGCGGCTGTTTGTTCCAGAAGACAAGGATCTGGGCGCTCGACCAGAGGCACTGCTGGAGGAAATGGGTGGCGAGTTGGAGTTCATCCGTAAGTATCAGGCAGCCGTGCGATCGCTAGCGGCATTTGAGAAGAGTGAGCATCCAGACGACTGGCGAGAGCTGATGCGGCTGTACATGGTGCGTCGGACGCGCAGCTTTATTCAAGCGAACTATGCGAAAGAAGATGCCTTATTGCCGCTAGAGCAGGCACTGCATGGCAAGTCTCGGCGATATCTGGAGTTTCCGAATGGCAGTCGTGCCTATTTCCCGACGCGCAAGCCTTGCACGGTCAAGTTCCACCTGGGTGAAGGAGCCGATCCCTATGCGGCGTTATATTCCGAAAATGTGGTGGAGGCGATTAACAGTCTCAGTCTGCCGCGCTATGGGCTGGGCAACTACAGCGTCTCGACCGGACGACGGAAACTGACAGAGGCAGAGGAACGGCAGCTTAAAGGGCTGTCACGAGCAGGCAAGCGGCTGATGGGATTTAGCCGGACCAACTTATTTAAGCGACTGGAAAGTGGTGGTCCTGCCTTTATTCAGTCGATCGAGCGTCACATTCTGCGGAACTACATCGTGGTGCACGCGATCGAGCAGGGGTTGGATCTTCCGATCGGCAGCCAGGAAGCGGCTTTGCTGGACAGTCGCAATACGGATGAAGATGCCGAATCCCTTTTAGCCACCCTGTTTGATCCAACCTCTGACTCAGAAACAGAGGATGATGCTGAAATTACGTCTGAGGAAGCTTTAGACTCGGCAGAGAAGGACTTTCGCAAACGGGCAGCAGCGATTTACACAGTCTATGCTACTCGCTACAAGCGCCGTTTTAAGTGGATCAAGCCGGGGTTGTTCAAAGCGGCTTTGAAGAAAGACTTGTTGGATGATGCCAAAATACTCACGGCGATTCTGCGGGAATGTGGGGATTGGCAGGCGGCTCAGGATACAAAACTTGCGGCTTTAGTGGAGTTGTTGGAAGACATTCATCCGCAGGAGAAAGTGCTGGTCTTCACTCAGTTTGCCGATACGGTACGCTACCTGACGGATGCATTGAAGCAGCGGCACATGACCCATGTGGAAGGGGTAACGGGCAACTCCGACGACCCGGCAGCGATCGCCTGGAAATTTAGCCCCACCAGTAATGGCAAAGCTGTGACCAAAGAGGAAGAATTGCGGGTACTCATCGCCACCGATGTCCTGAGCGAGGGCTTGAACCTTCAGGACTGTGCCATCATCGTCAATTACGATTTGCCCTGGGCGATTATCCGCCTGATCCAGCGTGCCGGACGGGTTGATCGCATTGGGCAGACCGCCGAAACGATTCTTTGTTACTCATTCTTACCCGTCGAAGGTGTGGAGCGGATTATTCGACTGCGGGGCAGACTCAGCCAGCGACTTAAGGAAAACGCGGAAGTCGTGGGGACAGACGAAGCCTTTTTTGAAGATGATATGGATGAGCAAACGATTCTCGACCTCTATCACGAGAAGTCGGGGGTACTTGATGGAGATGAAGATTCGGAGGTAGACCTGACCTCTGAGGCATACCAGATCTGGAAGAACGCGATCGACGCCGATCCCTCCCTCAAGAAAACGATTGAGAACCTGCCACCTGTCGTATATGCCACCCGCCGCCATACTCCCACCGCAGCCCACCCAGAAGGGGTGTTGGTGTACGTCAAAACCGCAGAGGGCAATGACTCGTTAGCCCTGGTTGATCGTGCGGGCACTAGCGTCACGCAATCCCAGCTTGCAATTCTTCGCATGGCGCAGTGCCATCCTGATACACCTGCCATGCCTCGCAATGAGCAGCATCATGACCTGGTGAATCAGGGCGCAAAGCTGATTCTGGAGGAAGAGAAAGGTACAGGCGGACAGTTGGGTCGCCCATCTGGTGCCCGCTTTCGTACCTATGAGCGACTGAAGCGGTATGCCCAGGCAATTAAGGGCACACTATTTGAGTCTCAAGATTTGCTTAGCGCGATCGACACGCTTTACCGTCATCCCTTGCGGCAAGCAGCGATCGATCAACTTAACCGTCAACTCAAAAGTGGGATCAGTGATGAACAATTGGCAGAACTGGTTGTGGCACTCCACTTAGAAGACAGGCTATGTTTGGTTCACGAAGAAGCAAGTACTCGCGAGCCTCAAATTATTTGCTCGATGGGTTTGTTTTGTCCTCAACAGGAGCCTGATTCATGGCGCTCGACTTCCAAAAAGCTCGTGACTGGCTGAGCAAGTTTGACTTCCACAACCTGTTTATCGATGAACTGGGATGGAACCAGCCTTCCAGTCAGAAGGTGGTGGAGTCATTAGAAATTGAGGGCACAACCTATGAGCGGCGGCGCATTGCTGAGATGGCAGGGGTGCCTGTTTTAGAGATCACCGCCGCTGATGGTGAGATTCCGAAAGCGGAGGAGCGCACCAGGATTCATAAAGAAATTTCGGAAGCGGTGTCGATCGAAAACCTGCTGATTTTTGTGAATGGCGATCGCACCCGTTCGCTCTGGTATTGGGCAAAACGAGAAGGGTCGAAAGCCTACCCCCGCACGGAAACATATATTCAAAACCAGCCTGCTGATTTGCTACTAAGTAAAATCGGAGGGCTGAAGTTTGAACTGCCTGAATTGGATGAGAATGGCGAGGTGCCAGTCTTTGAAGTCGCCGATCGCCTCCAAAAGAGTCTGGATGTTGAGCAGGTCACAAAGAATTTTTACAAAGAATTTGAGCTAGAACACAAGGAGTTTTTGCGCTACATCCGGGGCATCGACAAAGAATCCGATCGCCGCTGGTATGTGTCGGTGATTCTCAACCGTCTGATGTTTGTCTACTTCTTGCAGAAGAAGGGCTTTTTGGATGGCGGAGATACGCAGTACCTCAGTAAGAAGCTCAAAGCCAGCCAGAAAAAGGGAGCCGATCGCTTCTTTAACGAGTTTTTGGAGACGCTATTTTTTGAGGGGTTTGCTAAGCCAGAACGCGATCGCTCTGATGCAGTGAAAGCTCTGATTGGCAAGGTTTGTTACCTGAATGGTGGGCTGTTTCTCAAGCACCAGATTGAGCAGACGTATCCCAGCATTGAGATCCCGGATGAGGGCTTTCAGCGGGTCTTTGCTCTGTTTGAGAAGTACTCCTGGCATTTAGACGATCGCCCTGCGGGAAAACCCAATGAAATCAACCCGGATGTGTTGGGCTACATCTTTGAGAAATACATTAACCAGAAGGCGTTTGGCGCGTACTATACTCGCCCAGAAATTACGGAATATCTGTGCGATCGCACCATCAACAAGCTGATTCTCGATCGGGTGAATGCGACCTTACCGCAGCAGCAAGATCCCTGCAAAATTCAGCAGTTTGAAAGCATTGATGACCTGGTGATGCACATGGAGGTCGATGTCTGTCGGCATCTGGTTTATGGGGAAGACTCCATTCTGCGGAACCTCTCGTTGCTTGATCCTGCCTGCGGGTCAGGAGCATTTTTGATTGCAGCGATGAAGACGTTAGTCCGCATTTATGAACGAGTAATTGGGGTCGTGCAACTCTCGTCGGATCACCAGTTGCGGGGCTGGCTAAAGCAGGTAGAGGATGATCATCACTCATTGCCCTATTTCATCAAGAAGCGCATTATTACAGACAATCTCTATGGTGTAGACATTATGGAGGAAGCGGTCGAAATTGCCAAGCTGCGGCTATTTTTGGCGTTGGTGTCTTCAGCGATAGCGGTGGATGAACTGGAGCCGTTGCCCAATATTGATTTCAATATCATGGCGGGTAATTCGCTGATTGGCTTGATTCGGGTGGAGGAAGAATCCTTCAATGAACTGGTGATCTCCAAGGGAATGGCGATCGATCCGGTTCAGGGAAATTTGATTGGATCTACGATTGTGCAGGGCAGTTTATTGGGCTTGGATGCAGTAAACCGCTATCGCGAAATTCTTGAAGAAAAGAATCGCAGCATTGAGCTTTATAAGAAGCATTCGTTTGAGCGATTGTCTATTGAGAGCACAACTCAGGAGGATCGGTTGCAAATGTTGCGCGATCACATTAATACGGTAAATCGCGAGTCGGAAGGGAAACTAAACCAACTACTGCTGAATGAGTTCACGCAGGGACTCAGAATTAAGTATGAACAAGTACAGCTACAAGGAAAACCGAAGAAACGGGATTTAAGGATTCAGGATATAGAGGCTCTAAAGCCGTTCCATTGGGGCTATCACTTTGATAGAGTGATGGATGTAAGGGGCGGATTTGACGTTATTATTGCCAACCCTCCCTGGGATGTATTTCAGACTGATGAAAAAGAATTCTTTCATCAATACGATGACCTTATTAGAAAGAAGAAGCTTGACATTAAAACTTGGAATAATCAGCGAGACAACCTCTTAAAAGATACTGAAATTGCTCAGAAATGGCTTGATTACTGTAGTAGTTATCCTCATGTAAGTGCATTCTTCAAAGGTTCTGCAAGCTATAAAAATCAGATATCAAAAACTGACGGCAAAGTGGTATCTAGAAAAATAAATTTGTATTCTCTTTTTTTAGAACGTTGTTTCAATTTACTTAAGCAAGGTGGTGAGTGTGGAATTTTGGTGCCATCAAGCATCTATACAGACTTAGGCTCGAAGCAATTACGAGAGATGCTGTTTTCTCAGACTCAAATTACGAGCTTGTTTGGTTTATCTAATGAGAAGTTTATTTTTGATGAGGTTCACCATTCATTTAAGATAGCTTTCCTGACCTTTGAAAAAGGCAAGTCTACTGAGGTGTTTGATGCTGCTTTTAGAATTAATCCAAGAGAAGCAGTTCGAGTAGGACAATTAAAGAATTTCTTTCAAGATGCAGAACAACATATAGCAATTTCAGTATCCCTTATTCGTAAATTATCACCCGACTCACTCTCTGTAATGGAGTTTAAGGGCAAACAAGATATTGTGATCGCTGAGAAAATGTTGAAGTTTCCACTGCTACGCGAGAAACTGCCTGACAAGTGGAACCTTACGCTTAGGCAAGAATTGAATATGACCAGCGACAGTCATTTGTTTCAGCAAGAATCTGGGCAAGGACGATTGCCATTATACGAAGGGAAGATGATTGGTCAGTTCACTCACCAATATGGTGAGCCTCGCTACTGGGTTAACGAAAATAAAGCTAGAAAAACTCTTTTAGGCAAGAGTGAAGATGTTGGTCAAGAGCTAGATTACCAATCTTATCGTTTAGCATTTAGATTGGTTGGAGAGAATACAAATCTCAGAAATTTTATTGTTGCTTTAATTCCTCGAAATGTCTTTTGTGGACACTCTCTAGGAGTAAGTAGATGTACCTTCAGAGATTCTAAAACCCTAGTGCTTCTATGTGTCTTATTTAATAGTTTTATCGTCGATTATAGTCTTCGAGCCAAAATTGCCCGAAACGTTAGTTTTTTTTCTATCTACCAACTTCCCATTCCTCGATTGGTAGAAGGCGACCCCTACTTCAACGACATCATAGACCGTGCTGCTAAACTCATCTGCACCACTCCCGAATTTGACGACCTCGCCGCCGAAGTCGGGTTAGGCTCCCACGCCAACGGTGTCGTCGCCCCAATCGAACGCGCTCAACTCCGCGCCGAACTGGATGGTATGATTGCCCACCTCTACGGCTTAACCGAAGCCGAATTCACTCATATCCTCAGCACCTTCCCGATCGTCCCCGAAGAGGTCAAGCAAGCCGCCCTAGAGGAGTACCGTAACTTCGCCCCTAAAGTCGGTGATGCCGAAATCCTTAACCTGATTGCCAAAGGCGAAAGCGCCAAGCTAGAGTTCAAATCCACCGCCCGCTGGGATCTGGACGAGAACAAGAAAAATCCCGTTATGGAGGAAGTCATCCTCAAGACTGTAGCGGCGTTCCTAAACTCTGCGGGGGGCACCCTACTCATCGGCGTAAACGACGAGGGCAACATCCTTGGTCTTCAGCATGACTATCAAACCCTCAGGAAAAAAGACCGTGACGGCTTTGAGTTATGGCTCATGGGTGATCTACTCCTCAAGTCCTTAGGCAACGACCTCGCGCCTCAAATCTCGGTTAGCTTTGGCATCATCGAAACCAAAGAAGTCTGCAAAGTCACTGTTCAACCCTCTCCTCGCCCCGCTTATTGTGAGATTAAGAACAAAAGCGGACAGTCAGAAGAATGCTTCTTCATTCGCGCCGGGAATCAGACCAAGCATCTGACCAAGCCTAGCGAAATTATGAACTATACCCAAACTCGCTGGTCATAACCCCATCGTGAGGGCTGAACGATGCCAACCTTAAACATTTCCCTGCCGCAAGCACAAATCACTGCCTTCTGCCACCGCTGGCACATCACAGAACTCGCGCTGTTTGGTTCCGTCCTGCGCGACGACTTCCACTCCAACAGCGACATTGATATTCTCGTCACCTTTGCCCCCGATGCCAAACGCGGCTTACTGGCGATCGCCCAAATGCAAGCAGAGCTAGAAGCCATCTTTGGACGCGATGTGGATCTCGTCAGCAAACGCGCGATCGAGCGTAGCCAAAACTGGATTCGGCGCAAGAATATTTTGGAAACGGCACAGGTGATTTATGCCGCGTGACCCAGAAGCACTAATTGACATCGCTCAAGCCACTCAACGGATTCTGCGCTTTACTGCGGACATTAGCCGTGCCGACCTGGAAACCAACGAAGAGAAGCTCTCCGCCATCCTCTACCAGATCACCATCATTGGCGAAGCCACCAAACGCCTCTCCCAAACCTACCGCACTCAACACCCAACCATTCCCTGGAAACAAATGGCTGGTATGCGAGACATCGTCACCCATCACTACGACGAAGTTGACCCAGACATCGTTTGGGACATCATTCAAACCGATCTCCCCCAGTTGCTTGCCCTGATCGAGCCATTGTTAGCCGTCGAAGAATAAAACTCAGTACCCGACAATGACTCTTCCGACTTATGACCAGTTCATGCTCCCACTCATCAAACTCGCTGCCGAAGATGGGCAGGTTCACCCCATTGCCAGCCTGCGAGAAAGACTCGCCCAACAATTCGGTATCACACCAGAACAACGAGCTATCAGGCTGCCCAGCGGGCAACAGTCCGTTTTTGATAATCGCATCGGGTGGGCAAACACCTATCTCCGCAAAGCCGGGTTGCTTTCCCGACCCAAGCGCGGTTACGTCCAAATTACGCAGCGGGGAAGGGATGTGCTGGCTGAGAACCCGACCGCAATCGATAACCTGTATCTCCAACGCTTTGATGAATTCCGTGAGTTCAGAGAACGCTCTGCCACTGAAGAACCCCTCGCCACCACTCCCAACGCGACACCAGCCTCAACCACAACTCCAGAAGAGACCATTAGCAAAGCCATCGGCATTCTCAATGCTGAACTGCGGGATGAACTACTCGATAAAGTCAAACAACTGACCCCTGAACACTTTGAGGGACTGGTCTTAAGGCTGCTTCATGCGATGGGTTATGGCGGCAGCCTCAAAGATGTCGAAGGCGTTCCCCGTGGTCCCGATGGCGGCATCGACGGCACCATCAAAGAAGACAAATTGGGGCTGGATGTGATCTACATTCAAGCCAAGCGCTGGGAGAACTCAGTCGGCAGAGAAAAGATTCAAGCCTTTCAAGGAGCGTTAGCAGGCGTTGGTGCTCGCAAAGGGGTGTTTATCACTACCTCCAGTTATACCCAGCAGGCGATCGCCTACGCCGCTCAACTCAGAGATAGCAAAATCATCCTGATTGACGGTCAGAAGCTGACGCAGTTCATGATCGAGCATGATGTTGGGGTCAGTATCAAAGAAACCTTCCACCTCAAGCGCCTCGACGAGGACTTCTTTGCTGACGTTGATTTCTAAAAGCTTGACACGCAAAACGATTTTTCACTCAATGTAGCTTACTTGAGCAAATCACCCTATAATTTGGTTCATTTGTACTAATTTATCTACAATGAGCCAAAAAACTATTGAGTGTAGATTGATTGCCACCGAAGCCACCCGTCGCTATCTCTGGCACCTAATGACAGAAAAGTACACTCCCCTCATCAATGCACTACTGAAACAAGTTGCCCAGGACGATCACTTCGAGGAATGGTGCCAGACTGGCACCATCTCAGTGAAGATCGTTAAACAATTCTGCGATGAATTGAAGAAAGGTTCACAATTTGCAGGACAACCAGGACGATTCTATAGCTCCGCGATCGCCCTTGTACATCGCATCTACAAGTCCTGGCTCGCCCTTCGCAAGCGCCTCCGGTACAAAATTGCGGGTCAGACACGCTGGCTCGCTATGCTCAAGAGTGACGATGAGTTAACAGAAGCCAGTGGTAGTGACCTAGATATTTTGAAGGCTCAGGCTGAAGCAATACTGGCTCAAATACAATCCCAAGCACTACCAGGTAGTAACTCCAAGCCTAGAAAGGCTCGCAATAAAAAGAAACCGACGCAAGCCCCTGAGCAAAAGAAAAACAGTATTCCCAATGAGCTTTTCCAGTTGTACGACGCTGTAGACAATGTGTTGACGCGATGCGCGATCGCCTACCTGCTCAAAAATGGCTGCAAGCTACCGGACAAGCCCGAAGATGCCAAAAAGTTTGCCAAGCGTCGCCGTAAAACAGAAATCAGGCTTGAACGGCTTATGCATACACTTCAGCGTACAAGACTTCCGCAAGGGCGGGATTTATCTTGGAAAAACTGGTTACAAGCCTTAGAGCAGTCAGCGAAGTGTGTTCCTCAGGATGAAGACCAAGCCGCAGGTTGGCAAGCCAGCTTATTGACTGAAGCAGCAAGGCTGCCCTTCCCAGTCAACTATGAGACCAACGAAGACCTCCGCTGGTTTCTAAACGAGAAAGGAAGGCTATGTGTCAGCTTCAATGGCCTCGGCGAACACACGTTTGAGATTTACTGCGACCAAAGGCAACTTCATTGGTTCAAGCGGTTTTTGGAGGACCAGCAGGCAAAAAAAGCCAGCCAGAACAAGCTCTCAAGCAGCTTATTTACACTCCGTGCTGGACGTCTCGCTTGGCAGGAAAGCAAGAATCAGGGCAATCCTTGGAACGTCCATCGGCTCTCTCTCTCTTGTTCCGTAGAGACGCGCCTCTGGACGAGTGAGGGCACCGACCAAGTACGCCAGGAAAAGGCAACGACCTATGCAAAAGTGATCGCTGGCACGAAAGCCAAAGGTGATCTTAATGAAAAGCAAGAAGCATTTATCCAGAAACGTGAAAAAACACTGGCACTGCTCAATCATGCTTATCCTCGTCCAAGTCGTCCACTTTATCAGGGACAACCTTCGCTGCTTGCTGGTGTCAGCTACGGGTTAGACAAACCCGCTACCCTCGCAATCGTCAATATTCAAACTGGTAAAGCAATCATTTATCGCAGCATCCGACAAATTCTAGGAGAGAATTACAGGCTTCTCAATCGTTATCGTCTGCGACAGCAACGGAATGCCCATCAACGGCACAACAATCAACGCAAAAATGCCTCGAATCGGTTAAGAGAGTCGAATCAGGGAGAGCACATTGATCGTTTGATCGCAGGGTCCATTGTTGCGATCGCGCAGCAATACGATGTCAGTAGTATTGTCTTGCCTAATATCGGCGATATTCGAGAAATCATCCAAAGTGAGGTGCAAGCTAGAGCAGAACAAGCAATTCTCGGTCCCCTCGAACGACAACGCCAATATGCACGCCGCTATCGAATCAATGTGCATCGCTGGAGCTATGCTCAACTTAGTCAAGCCATTCAGAGTCAAGCGGCCCAGATTGGTATTGCAATTGAGATCGCTAAACAACCGTTTGTCGGCACGCCTCAAGAGAAAGCTAAAGGGCTAGCGATCGCAGCCTACCAAGCACGAAAATAAAGATGACTTGCCTATAGAGCATTTGTACTGTATAAAGTAACTGCGCCATAGTTCATGCCAGCAATGGTCTCTGTGCTACTGCCAATTACGAGCTACTTTGACTATCGGAAGATAGTCTTGCTTTCTGGCTCAGATAGACTGTCCACCCCGAAGTTAGGCGCGCTCATAGCAAGAGGGTGCGGGTATACCGCAGTGATGGTTTATCGTCTTCACCTCCGAGCAAGGAGGAATCCACCTTAACTGTTTAAATTTGGCAAACCGAAGCAAGGGCAAAATGCCTAGGAGGTTTGCCAAAAGGCTGTACTTCGCTCTAAGATTCCTTTTCGAAGGTTGTTCGCCGATCTCAAACGACTGTTGAAAAGCCAGAAATCGAGTTTAAGTCGAGGTTTGCCAGAAACACTGTTGAAAAGCCTTTCGTGACTGCGTTGCAACGCGCGAGAGTCTCGATCGTCTTTCCAGCGAGAGGCGGGTTGAAAGGCTTTGACCAGAAACCCATACCTTTGACGAGCTTTGGTCTCGATCGTCTTTCCAGCGAGAGGCGGGTTGAAAGCCTGCAGTTGTGTTGAAGGGATTACCGTATCCACGACGTCTCGATCGCCTTTCCAGCGAGAGGCGGGTTGAAAGCCACCCCCGCACCATTATTTACCAGGACTAAAGCAGGTCGCGATCGCTTTTTCAGCGAGAGGCGGGTTAAAAGAGGTCGATTTCAGATATCGCACAGATAGGCGATCAGGTCGCGATCTCCCTTTCAGTGAGGGCAAGTTGAAAAGGCATAACAAGCCGACTTTATTAACAAGCTGTGGTTCAGGGCTCTCAAAGAACCACTCGCATAAATCTCAATATTTCAGCTATTCTTATAGCCAAGGTGGATTGAAAGGATAGAGCATCAGGTTCTGCCACAAAGCTCAGTCATTAAGCTTTATGACAACAATCTGTTAACGGTTCAAAAAAAGACAAACAACGACACCAATTCGTTAACGACGACATGATTTTGTTAAAGATGACACCAGTTCGTTAACGATGACAAACAAAGCGTTACTCGACAATTACTACGAGCATGGAGGGATTCGAACCCCCGACCCTCAGGACCGGAACCTGATGCTCTATCCACTGAGCTACATGCCCTCGTTCTTCCGAGAGTATAGCATCTGGGAAAGGATGAAGGACGCAGGATAAGAGATGAAAACGTTGAGAAAGGTGGAAGAATAGCCGTCAGCCGCCATTTCAGCTATACGCAGCTTGTAGAACTGATGCTGGTCTTACCTTACTCCCCTTCATCCATCCGCGATCATTCCCTCAAAGATCTCATTCCTTCAAAGATACGTGGCAGGATTAACGGGATCGCCATTTTGGCGTACTTCAAAGTGGAGGTGAGGGCCTGTGGAAAGCCCCGTGGAACCAACTGCCGCGATCGCTTGTCCACGCTGTACCGTCTGCCCTTCCGAAACGTAAATTTCGCTGGTATGACCATACAGCGTCGTAATGCCTCCTCCGTGGTCAATGATGACGGCATTCCCATAGCCTCCATACCAGCCCGCGAAAATGACTGTGCCACTGTCTGCAGCATTGATCGTTGTGCCGTAGTCAGCCCCAAAGTCTAGCCCGGAGTGAAAGCGTTGGTAGCCCAAAATAGGATGCATCCGCCAGCCAAACCCACTGGTGATTTCACCCAGGCAAGGCGCAATCATTTGACCCGTACCACGAAAGGCGATCTCACCGCTGCCAACTCGTTGCTGAATCAAGAGCGTAATGTTATGGGAGTCCTGCAATAATTGGCTTTCAGCCACTTCTAAGGCGCGTCGATCGCTCCGCAACCGTTCGATCATCGTTTGCTGAGAGCTCGCCTGTGCCTCAAATTCTGATTTTTGCGCCAAGAGTTGCTGCTTCAGGAGCGCAATCTGGTTTTTTTGCTGTTCGACCTGGTTGCGCTGATCATCAATGCGATCGGTTTCCTGCTTGAAGCTACTGAGCAGATGCTGATCGGCCTTGTAAAGCTGCTTGAGCTGATGACGACGATCGAGAAATTCGTTCAGATTTTGGCTTTGCAGCAGTACAGCCCAGCCGCGATCGAGTTGCTGCCGTTGGAGAAACCGAAGCCGCGCCACAGTTGAAAACTGCTTTTGCCGATAAACTTGTTCCGCTTTAACTAGCGACACTTCTAACGATCTCAGTTGGGCGGTTGCCGTTTGTAGCTGGGTTTCACTCGCTTGAATCTGACTACTCGTAGCTTTGATGCCCTGGCGCAACCCTTGAAGGTTTCCCTGTGCGGCTTTCTCCAGATTCTTCAGGCGATCATGCTCTTGAGAAATTTGCGATCGCTTCTTGTCAATTTGCTGCTGCTGTCGCTGTAAATCTTGCACCGAGCTATTTTGCGCGATGGACGGTTGGCCTAGCGAGGCGATCGCAACCAGAACAAGCAGACAGAGGAGGCTAATCAGTAGTCTAGAAGCCAGCCTGAACCTTTCGATCAGCCTTTCAATTGTCTCAAGCAACCGAAGCAACATTCCCAGGAACCAGTGGAGTAGCAAACAAGACACCATTATGACCACAATGGCGACTTGAGCACGCGCAAATTGCGAAAAGATTCCGGCAATCGGGAATCTTTAGCCTTTCTGCTATGGCATTTGAGCCTTGTTTTCTGTCAAATGATGGCTCAGGCTTCAAATTTGGAAGGCGCTAACGGACTGTTGAAGGTCAAGCACTGATCGATAGCCCTTGAAAATCCTGGTAATTTGTGAATAATTTTGAAGTTAACCTAAGCACCAACTCCTTGCAGGTTCTTTCGTGTACTGCGATAAAGGAATCACAAATGAACGCAGCCGAACAGGCAACGTCTCTGGAAACAACAAGTAAGATTGCCGCCGCCGTAAATCTCTTTAAGGCCGAGTTCCCCGATGCGAAGTCAGACTTAAAACCCTGGGTCAACGATCCGGATACACAAGAGCTGGTTGATCCAGAGTCGATCGACATCGGGTTTCATTTTCCAGGAGTTTCACGCCTGCTCCAGAGCCGCAGTCTCTTGCTGCAAATTCGCTTTTATCAGGATCCCCAAACGGATGAGAGGCGCGCGATCGGGGCAGAAATCGCTGGCTTTGACCATCGTGGCAAGCAATGGTGGTTATCAACCATTGATCAATGGTCTTTTGAAGGAACCAACTATCCCGCACCAGAAATGGGAGAGAAATTGAAGGCATTTCTCCGAAACGTTCTGGCACTATTTGGCAGTGAGGGAAGCGGGGGACACTAGGGGAGGCTAGGGGGCAGGGGAGGCTAGGGGAGCAGGGGAGGCTAGAGTTTTGAGTTTTGAGTTTTGAGTTTTGGGTAGCAGTCCGTGCCGCTGTGCTAAAGCGTTTTGAGCTAATTCTGCGTCCCCTGCGTCCCCTGCGTCCCGCGCCCCCTCGCTTCCCCGTCTGCCTTCTGCCCTCTGCCTCCTGCCTTCTGCCTTCTCATCGACTCACCGAATCCAGCAGTGCTTGCCCAATCGCAATTCTCGGCAATCGATGTTTAAAGCCGCAGAGAATTTCCCATGGGATCGTACCAAGCGTTGCAGCCCAATCTTCGGCTGCGATCGTCTGCTGACCATCTTTGCCGAGTAAGGTTACCACTTCACCTTCCTGTAGGTCGGACACTGCACTCACATCCAGCATGAGTTGATCCATTGTCACTGCACCAATTTGAGGCACACGCTGACCTTTAACCAACGCCTCCATCTTGTTAGATAAGTTACGTGGAATGCCATCGGCATAGCCGATCGCCACCACAGCGATTTGCATTTCACGATCGGCAACAAACCGATGCCCGTAGCTCACCCCCGTTCCTGCTGGAATCGTCTTCACCTGAGTCACTCTGGCTTTCACCTGTAGGGCGGGTTTAAGCGTAAGCGTACTCTTTAGGTGATTGGCGGGATAGAGTCCATAGATTGCTAAGCCCACTCTTACCATGTCGTAGTGAAAGCTTGGATCAGAAAGCGTGCCACCAGAGTTTGCCAGATGCAAACAGGGTCGGTGAATACCGCACGCTTGAATCTGGGCAATAGCTGTTTCAAAACGCTGCTGCTGTTGTTTCGCAATCGCCTGATTGGGATCTTCTGCGGTGGCCAGATGGGAGTAAACGCTGGCGATCGTCAAATTTGGTAAGCGCTGTACCAGTTGTACAAAGGCAGCCGCTTCCTGCCATTGGGTGCCAAGGCGTGACATCCCCGTATCCAGCTTGAGATGAACTGATAAGGGACAATGCTGCGGCAGAGCGGTTAAAACTTCGGCAAAAATCAGCGCTTGTCGCGGCGTACAGATCGTCGGTTGGAGTTTCCAGTGCGCGATCGCACGAATTTGCTCAGATGTATGGTTTGCGCCCAGCACGAGTATCGGTGCCTGAATCCCAGCCTCACGAAGTTCAATCCCTTCTGGAATGGTGGCGACTCCCAACCAGGTCGCCCCAGCTTGCAAAACGGCTTGCGCAACAGAGGTCGCACCGTGTCCGTAAGCATCTGCTTTGACCACTGCCATAAGCGCCGTCTGGGCTGACAAAAGGCTGCGGAGTTGCCGGACGTTCTGCGCGATCGTGCTTAAGTTCACTTCAACCCAGGCTCGCTCTTGCCGCATCGTTGCCACACTTGGACTTTGTTCCCAACTTAACATTGCGATCGACGCCTCCTACACCATAAAAGTGGTCAGTTACCAGCACTCAGCCTTTAGCTTTCAGCTTTCAGCCTCTGGCTTTCAGCTTCCGGCAAGCAGCCCGGTTGCTCAAACAGTCACTTAAGCCGCTACGCAAACGCTAGAAGCGATAGTCAGGGGTGATGTCTCAAGCATTTTAAGCTTTGCATTCCTGGCTACTCACAGTTAACAGCTCATCACTTGACGTCTCATCACTGAATGCTAGTAGCTGACCATTTAACAATAAATGACCAAAACCTTAACAGTTTTTGACGTTCTACAAAACAGCATGCGATCGACGATTGCAGAAAGCGGCATCGTATACCAGTCGCTTTTTTCGCAGCACTACTGCTTGACCACTGCTTGACCACAGTGGCTAAACAACTGGATACAGCGACTCCTACTGCTTTTCGCCCCAGCAGCACCGATCAGCAGCCGTTTCATTTGTCTTCACCGCACCCAGTACCCAAAACCCGGGACCCCTCTTGCTCAAGGTGTGGCTGACTTGATTAGGAACGGCTGTGAAAGGATGCTAGAGACAGCGTCAAAGGTTACGGGTGAGGTTCTGAGGCTCCGTGCTCCGGCAAAGTAAAAATGGTTTGCCCATCCTTCGTACTCATCTGTCCACCCAATAGCAGAATTTCTTGTTTCGCCCGTTCTTGAGTCGTTTTATCGCGCACAGCAACGGCTTGGTAATAGATAGACGACCATGCCTGAAACCGCACGGGGATGCTATTGGGATCTCGGCGCAAAAACGCCGCCGTTTGCGCGAACAGGGGCGTCAGCGCTTGATAGGGTGTTCCCTGCACCCACTTTGCTGCCATTTCATGGGAGTGAATCGAGCCCGGCACATCCCCTAACAACAGCAGTTGATCCAGGCCCTTGAAGCGCCATACCTGAAAGGCTTTCGGCGAAATTTGGGGCGATAGCGCTGCGGTGCCCCGATCCATTAATTTCACAGCGACTTGAGGCTCACCCAATTGGTAAGAAATACTACCTGAAAGGAATAAGTAAATATCAACGAAGCGCGGATCTAACCGCGTGATGATATCAAAGTACTGGGGGCTCAGCGCATACCCTGTCTTAGAACGAACATCATTGTCACCGTAGTACTGCAAAAAGTTTAGGAAGGTCCAATCAGCAATCAGATTGTTGAGGCCAAAAGTGGGTGCCTGTTTCAGCAGACGCAACCTGACCGCCTCTTGTTGTTCTGCCTGCGCGGGGTCAGAAGACCAGAGGGAGGGACGTGTGAGTTGCGATCGCTGAATCAAAACCACGCCTGTTAAGGCAGCAATCGCAAGTAAGCCACCCAGCAAAGGACGCAACAAGGTTGAATGGGCACCAATGGGTTTTGCTACTGGATCTTTTGCGGTCATCTTTTTGGCTGCGTTTCAAATTGGCTCCGTCTCAAAGCCTTGCGACGTCTCAAAACAAAGCTCAACCGGGTGCTTAAGCATGGGGGAGACAACAAGCGCCTCCATGCTCAGTTGTCCCGCTTTTGATCATGTGCCGTTCGTGATTTAACAAAATTTTACAAAAGTTAACGTAGCTTTGTTTTTTAGGTTTAGCAAAGTTAACCTTGTTACCCCTATGCCAATTTATTGAGATTCGGTTAGATTGGCTAAAAGGTTTAAGTCTCAATTTTGCCAGGGTGTCGATATGGTCGTGGGTTCGTGTTCAGCGTTCTGGTTAAACTGTCACTTTCACGATGGACGGTCACGATATTGTCTGGATATTCTGAATTTATCGCCAGTTGGGAACGTCAGGTTTTATGAATCGAGATGGGATAGATGTTGGGCCTAACACCGATCGTCCGAAGCTTAACCTATCTGCCGTAGCACCTGTTTTCTAAATTTCTAAGCCACTTCATTTATCTTTACCTTCAATGAACCGACCCTCAAAGCACCTTCCACTGTTCCAAATTGCACTCTGTGGTGGGGCTGTCGCCACTACGGCAGCTATCTCCCTCTTTGGTCCTGGTTTGAGCCGCGTTCGTGCGGCGCTCCAAGAGAGCCCCAAAACTGTCATTGATGAAGCCTGGCAGATCGTTAACCGTGAATACGTTGACGGCACCTTCAATCAAACCGATTGGCAAGAAGTTCGTAAATCACTCCTGGGCAAAAACTACTCATCGCGTGAGCAAGCCTACGTTGCCCTCCGGGGAGCCTTAGAAAAGCTCAATGATCCTTACACGCGCTTCATGGATCCAAAGCAGTATGAAGCGTTGAGTAACCAAACGTCGGGTGAACTGTCTGGTGTTGGCATTCGGTTAGAGGTGAATGACCAGACTAAAGTACTGACAGTTGTTGAACCGATCGAAAATTCTCCCGCACTCAAAGCAGGCATTCAAGCTGGGGATCAAATTTTGTCGATCGACGGCAAGCAAACCAAAGGGATGACTGTAGAGGATGCGTCAAACCTGATCCGGGGAGATGTGGGCACTAAAGTTAAGCTTGAAATTGGACGGCAGGGCAAAGAGAACTCACTGTTGGCTCTTACCCGTGCTCGAATTGAATTGCCTACTGTGCGTTATTCGCTTAAGCAGGAGGGCTCAAGACGGGTTGGCTACATTCGCTTGAACGAGTTTAGCGCCCATGCCGCCGACCAAATGCGTCGAGCAATCCAAGATCTGGGCAATCAGAAAGTGGATGGCTACGTGTTAGACCTCCGGGGCAATCCTGGCGGTTTGCTGCAAGCCAGCATCGACATTAGCCGCATGTGGATGGATAAAGGGTCGATCGTCCGCACTGTCGATCGCAAAGGCAACAACGAAGAAATTTCGAACAATCGGACGGCTTTGACAAGGCTGCCACTGGTGGTTCTGGTTGATGGGAACTCGGCTAGCTCCAGCGAAATTCTGACGGGAGCCCTCAAAGATAACGGACGCGCTACCGTTGTTGGCAGCCAAACCTTTGGCAAAGCGCTGGTGCAGTCGGTGCATTCCCTCTCAGATGGGTCAGGATTAGCGGTGACGATCGCCCACTACTACACACCTAAAGGCACCGACATTAGCCACAAAGGTATTACGCCCGATGTCAAAATCGACTTGAGCGATGAGCAACGGCAGAAGCTTGCCTCTAATCCAAGGCTCGTTGCAACGAAAGATGACCCTCAATATGCACGGGCATTGATGACCTTACAAAAGGTTGCTGTCACACCTGCTCCAGAAACGATCCAGCAGGCAAACCAAAGCCAGAGATAAGGGCTTGAGCCTGGCTAGCACAACTGCAGTGCAATAAGGGTGGATGGGTCGAAGCATCTTGATCGACTCATTCACCCTTTTGTCTTAGGCATCAATATTCCTTAGACAGGCGCATTCAGTCACGTCAAATTTTGAAGAATCGGGATAGCTTTTGACCGGGCTGACTGCTCCGCACTCGCTTTGCACCTAAGAGCGTTCAGGATGAAGTTGGCTGACGAGATGTTTCAGCTCTGGCAAGATCAACGTCTGCATGGCAAGCGTCACGGCCCCCGTAGAGCCGGGCACTGAGAACACTAACTTCTGACGGAAGACACCCGCAATCGCCCGTGAAGCAATTGCTCGCGAGCCAATGTCTTGATAGCTCAGCCAGCGAAAGACTTCCCCAAAGCCAGGTAAGGTCTTTTCTAGCAGTTGGGCGATCGCATCGTAGGTCGTGTCTCTTGGTGCAATGCCCGTGCCGCCATTTACAATCACCGCATCTAAAACGGATTGCTGGCTTAACTGCTCAAGCTGTTCCTGGATCTGAGTCGGCTCATCTTTCACGATCGCGTAAGCAATGACCCGATGCCCCGCCTCCTGTAACAGTTGGTGGATCAACTGACCGCTGCGATCGGTTTCAGGCGTGCGCGTGTCACTGACCGTAATCACCGCGCAGTGAATCGCTACAGCACTAGTGTCAGGATGGGGAATGACTGCCATCTGTGTTTCAGCGTTTCAGCACTTAGGATTTGCTGAACTCTAACCCGTTGGCTTCGCCATATCGCTGCATGAACCGCATAAAGCGATCCCACTCAGCAGGCGATTTCATGACGTATGTTGCTTCTAGCGCTTCCGGCTGACCGTTGATAAACTTGGCATTCACTTCGCGGGTGACGAGTTCCCCTTCCTCATCCACCAGGTACATCCCAGTAATGCTTTCCATATTGGTGCCACTGAGCGCTTTTGGATTTTGGAAGTAGAAGATTGCTTTACCATTGCTACCATCGCGAGCGCGGGTCAAGCTCACATCCGGCACAACCTCTTCGTCAACACCTCTAGAAAATTGAATTCGAGCCATAGTTCTCAGTCAACATATGTATTGGGCAGAACACTATTCTCCCACGTCAGGGACAGTCGGAAAGCAGGTGCTCAAAAAAGGTGGTAAGCCTTCAGCCTTTAGCCTTTAGCCTTCTGCCCTCTGCCTTTACCCTTCCCTTAGCTTTTCCAGTACACTGCGATCTTCCAGAGTAGAGGTGTCACCCGAAATTTCTACACCGCTTGCTAAATCGCGTAATAGACGACGCATGATTTTACCGGAGCGGGTTTTGGGCAGAGCATCGGCAAAGCGAATTTCGCCCGGGCGGGCGATCGCGCCAATTTCTTTGACGACGTGCTGTTTGAGTTCCTTCAGCAGTTCATCGCTAGGAGTGTAGGTGCCTTCAAGCGTAACAAAGGCCACAATCTCTTGCCCCTTCACCTCATCGGGCTTACCCACAACCGCAGCTTCCGCTACAGCGGGATGAGAAACCAACGCAGACTCAATTTCCATCGTACCCAGACGATGGCCTGCAACGTTGATGACATCGTCCACGCGGCCCATGACCCAAAAGTAACCGTCTGCATCTTGACGGGCACCATCGCCTGCAAAGTAGACATACTGACCATCTTTCGGTGGAATATGCTCCCAATAAGTACGACGGAAGCGATCGGGATCGCCGTATACCGTTCGCATCATCCCAGGCCACGGATGCCGAACTGCCAGATAGCCACCTTCATTGGCTCCGACTGAGTTGCCTTCTAGATCAATCACGTCTGCCAAAACGCCAGGAAACGGAAGGGTTGCAGAACCCGGTTTAGTTGGGATGGCACCTGGCAGCGCTGTAATCATAATGCCGCCTGTTTCGGTTTGCCACCAGGTATCCACGATCGGGCAGCGTCCGCCTCCAATCACCTGTTGATACCAGATCCAGGCTTCGGGATTGATCGGTTCACCCACCGTACCCAGCAAGCGTAGAGACGAAAGGTTCCGCGCCTTGGGATGCTCATCGCCCATTTTGATAAAGGCACGAATCGCCGTAGGAGCCGTATAAAAGACGTTAACGCCATGTTTTTCAATGACATCCCAGAAGCAACCAGGGTTTGAGGCGCGAGGAGCCCCTTCATACATCACCGTGGTCGCGCCGTTGGACAGTGGGCCATACACAATGTAGCTGTGTCCTGTAATCCAGCCCACATCGGCAGTACACCAGTAAACATCGGTGTCTTGCAGATCAAAAATCCATTTGGTGGTGATGTGAGTGTAGAGGTTATAGCCACCCGTTGTGTGAACCACGCCTTTGGGTTTGCCCGTGCTGCCAGAGGTATAGAGGATGAAGAGGAGATCTTCGCTGTCCATCGGTTCGGCGGGACAGTCAGCAGAGACTTGCTTCTGGAGGTCGTGCCACCAATGGTCACGATCGCCCAGCATGTGAGTCTCTTGCCCTGTACGCTTCACTACGATTGTGCTCGTGACACTGGGTACACTGCCATCTGCCAGCGCTTTGTCTACCTGTGCTTTAAGAGGAACAATCACATCCTTCCGCCAACCACCGTCGGCAGTCACCACTACTTTCGCCTGCCCGTCAACCAGGCGATCGCGCAACGCTTCTGCACTAAAGCCACCAAACACAACCGTATGTGCCGCGCCAATGCGTGCGCACGCCAACATCGCGATCGCCGCCTCAGGGATCATCGGCATATAGATGCCCACGCGATCGCCTTTTTGCACCCCCAGATGCTTGAGCGCATTGGCAAACTGGCACACTTCTCGATGCAACTGTGCGTAGGTCAATGTACGCGAGTCGCCCGGTTCACCTTCCCAGATTAAGGCAGCTTTATTGCGTCGCCAGGTTGTCAGGTGACGATCGAGACAATTGTAGGAAATGTTGAGCTTGCCGTTGACGAACCATTTTGCAAAGGGCGGTTGCCAGTCGAGTACCGTATCCCATTTTTGGAACCAGTCCAGCTCCGTTTCTGCTAACTGTGCCCAAAACGCTTGTGGATCAGCTTTTGCCTCCGCATACAGACGGTGGTAATCGTCCAGACTTTTGATGTGGGCGTGCTGGGAGAATGCTTCTGAGGGGTAAAACAAGCGATTCTCTTGCAGAATAGATTCGATTGTCGACTGTGACATGACGTATTAAGTAGCTGAGACGACGCGCTTCAACGGTACTTTTCCAGCATACCGACTTGCTGCACATCCCTCTCATCTCTTTGCATTTGTTGAAGTATTTGCGATAGAGATTAGACGAAAGAGGCCGATAAAGACCAAACACAAACCGTTAAAGGTTTCCTGACTCTCGTCCCTAGCTTCCCTTCAAGCTGGCGTCTTTCAGGCTGGTGCCGTCGTAATCAGCGGATCAGGCACAGGAAACGATCGCTTTTCCATGAGCGTAAACCGTCGCTGGGAGGCATTGTAAGCAAAAACAGTACCTGTTTCAATTTCATACATCCACGCGTGCAGGTTGAGCTTGCCCCCGTGTAATTTTGCGCGAATCGCTGGATACGTTTCCAAATTTTCAATTTGGGTGAGAACGTTTTGCTCGATCGCGATTTTTAACAGCGCCTCTGCCTCCACATCGGGATAGTTCTCCAATACTAGCCGCCGGGTAGCCTCTCCATGTCGCTTTAACCAGTCATAGACCGCTGGCATCGTTTCTGACAACGTCCCAACCTGTAGCAATCCCTTCATTGCACCACAGTGAGAATGTCCACAAATAATAATATCTTTGATGCCCAACATTTCCACCGCATACTCAATGCCCGCAGCTTCAGCACTACTAGCAGCCCCATAGGACGGAATGATATTACCCACGTTTCGCATCACAAAGAGTTCACCGGGTGGTGCCTGGGTAATCAGACAGGGGTCAATCCGAGAATCAGAGCACGTAATAAACAGTACTTCTGGTGACTGCCCACCTGAAAGCTTTTCAAAGAGCTCTCGATGAACGTTAAAGTAATTGCTGTGAAAAGCGTTGAGGCCTTGAACGAGTCCCGTCAGTGACATAGTTAATTTCTCAAGTTGCAGGCAGAATCGCGATCGATGATGAGTAGAGTTCAGTCATGGCTAGCGTTTAGTGTTAGCATTCCCTGTATATAGAAAAACTATCACTTTTAGTACTTTTGTAAAGCTGCATAAACTACATACTCACCGTAAACTGTGGCCATGAGCAACTCAGTCACCCAGACTGGTTTCGTGTTGCGTCTGCCTCAATATACCTGCTTGAGCGACTAGAAACCGGGATTAATGGTCTGTCTTCTTACAAAATTGTCTCATAGCCCCAGTACTCTTACTGCCTGACTTGGTCAGCGCTGATGGGCTACACTACTTCTGGCTACACCGATCATTGATGGATAGTCAGAGTGCCATCACCCACAAAGACAGCCGGAAACTTTGTCTCTGGATAAGCGGCGATCCCATAGTCATACGTCGCAGCAGGTGAGGACTTCAGTGTTTTGAGCGCCAGCGTAAGCACCGTTTTGGGGGGCACAGGCGCATTAAATTCAACCCAAAAAATACCCGTTTCATCAATCCACGCGTCTTTGATGCCGATCGCTCGACCACTGGCCTGGGGTGAACCTACAAAGGCTTTTGTGCTCGCTAAATCAAAGCGAATGGGAGCAACCGCTTTTTCTTGATTTTGTTCAGTGAACGAGAGGGAAAGTTTGGTAAACCGCTTTCCTGCTCGTTCTGGCATTGTGATGGTGAAATAGTGGGTATCATTGCTGGTTTGGGGGCGATCGCTCACAACGCTTACTTGTGCAAGCTGGGGTACCTGGTTGAGGTGCTTAGCATCGTTACCAGGAGTTGCGGCCACCGTCCAGACATTTAACAAGACACTTGATGTAATTAAAGCCAGGGTATAGCTAATCTGTCGCATCATTGAACTCCATGATGAGATTGAACTGGAGAAAATTCTCATCTAGCGTCAAGAAGCCTGTTGAGGAGTAATAACCCCTCAACAGGTTGCCAGTGTTCACTGCGCTTTATGAGGAGATTTATCTGTGTCGGCAATCAGGCTAAGGCAATAGCGTGTCATGCACTAGCCTGATTGTTAACCACTAGACGAATTGCACAACATTTTTGTTGAAGTTAATCCGGTTTTCCCCAGTTGGGAAGCCAGTCTTACCATCAGTAGCGAAATTGGGATTGATGTTGGAGTGAATGTTCATGTATAAATCACCTGCCAACAGTGCTGCCTGTTCCTCTGGCGCAAGATGGAACGTAGCAGAGAGGGTGCCTGAGTGATCATCCGTAACCGTGTTGGTGAAGTAACGGACTACAGTGGCATCCGCAAAATTGCCGCGATCGTCGCCAGAAGGACTGAAGTGCAAGTGTGTTCCAGAAATGGGATTGCCCTCTTTGTCATTTGGCACTTTCAAGAAGTTGTTGATGAGCGACACTGGATCTGATCCATTCAGGATTTTGGCGTTTGGATCGATTGCAGTTTCGCCCTGACTGAAGAGCGGGAAGGCATTGAAATCTTTATAGCTGCCGCTTGCAGTCAATACACCATCTTTCAGATTAAGCTGAATTTGGCTGGAGCCGGCGCTATCATTTTTAAATGGAAACTCATCAGCACCAGATGTGGTCTGAGCAAGATTAAGTTTGAAACCATCGTTGCCAACATAGAGGAAGTCATCCCCTTTGCCGCCAATTAAGCGATCGTGCCCCAGGCTGCCATTGAGTTGACCATCGCCACGCTGGTTCTTGAATCCATCAGCTACAAGTTCCTCTTTACGCAAGCTCTGGTTCGCTTCGCCAGTGAGTCTCGAAAAATTACTCTCACTCAAAGAGGATGCTTTAACGAATGGCAAGCTCGCAAGAATATGGCCTTCAGTTTTGTCAATGATCAAGGCATTATTTACAGAGTCCAGGGGCTGTTCCAGGCCACCTTTACCGGGGTTTTTCCCTTGAGCAATAATGATATTTTTGGGGTTGACACCTTGAAGATCAAAATGGTCATGGGTTGGATCAAAATCTAGAATGCGGTTGGTGGTTTCTTTACCTAGGATAATGGTGTCATTACCCGTGCCCGTGGTAATTGTGTTAAAACCTTGTCCTGAACCTCGAATAACATCGTTGCCACCACCGGCAATCACTGTATTATTGCCACCACCGGGGTTAAGGAAATCACCTTTGTCACCAAATGTGCCCTCAAAGGAACCCTGTTTGCCAACCTTCTTAGCGTCTAAGGTTCTGGAGTCTGCAACGTTATTTAGATCAACATGAAGTTGGAAAGGGCCAACCTGAGGTGCATGATCGTGATCATCAACAGGTGCTGCCGCAGGAGCAGCCGCCTTTTCATCTGGAGCCAGGGTCTGATCCAATGCTGTTTGAAGATCAGATTTCAAGACGGACGAACCTGTTGATCCGGTTGCTGAGGTTGCACCATTCGTTGTGCTCAGCGTTGGATCTGCGATCGCCCCAATGTTGTGTTGGTCTTGATGGTTTGTCGTTGTAAAACCGTCCATAAGGACTCCTTAAGATGTGAGGACAAAAATGAGAAGAGCGCACACCATTGAACAGCAGGAAGCGATTCCCAGTGCTGCATTTTGCCACTGAAGCAGGTATGATGAGTTCGAATACTAATGGCGTCATGGACTGAACCAACTAGCACAGCACTCAGCGATACGCTAGCTTACAGTCCTGAATTCGATTAATGGATTAATGGTAAATGCGAGATTTCGATCGCTCTATCGTCAGTGTCAGGTGATGAGTGATTTTAACGATAGAGGCGAAAACAAGAAGATTAACGCAGCCTCCAGGGACTCACAAGCCTGAGCAATTTGGTTCGTTGGCATCTCTTCGTTACAACTATAGCAAATGAATATGGAATGGCAAGTCTGAATTGCTTCGTTTTGAGGGTAAATCAGAAATTAATTAGAACTCATCTCCAGAAGCTGGTTCTAATTACTCACAAAGCCCTTTGAGGGTTTCTTCGGGAGCAGCGATACTTACCTCTGGCAGATAAATCTTGCCGCACGTAAAAGCCTTTTTAAGCATTCCATCTACAAATAAGTGGATAACCGTAAATAAACAGAGCTTTTGTAGGATGGGTAAAGCCGTTCCGGCATCCTAGAAAAGCGCTAGCGAAGCCATGCCGAAGGCTATTAGCATAGCCCATACTGGCAAAGGATTCGATGCGTTATGGCTGTGCCTTTAGCGTAGCCATGCCGTAGGCTTTACACATCCTACGTTTAACCAACCAGCCTTTGAGGGTCTTGAAGCAGACTCTAGACGATCGTGTAGAAAAAAGCCTGCTGGGGTGGCTATTCCTCAGCAGGCTATTGTTGTTATGTGGCTATAACAATCGCGTTGGCTCTAGGTGTTAGACAAGGCGCACAACGTCTTTGTTAAAGTTGAGGCGGTTTTCGCCAGTGGCAAAGCCCGCTCTACCATCACCATCCACATCAATGTTGGAGTGAATGTTCACGTACAGATCGCCCGCCAGAAAAGCCGCTTGCTCTTCAGGGGAGAGTTCAAACGTGCCACTCAGCGTGCCAGACTTCGCATCAATTGGGGTGTTCTCGAAGTACCGCACAACTGTAGCATCCGCAAAGTTACCGCGATTGTCACCCGCAGGGCTAAAGTGCAAGTGGGTGCCGGAGATGGCATTGCCTTCCTTGTCTACAGGAACTTTCAAGAAGCCTTCCATCAGTGCTTTGGGGTCAGCACCACTGAGAATCTTTGCATTGGGGTCAAGCTCCTTTTCACCTTGGCTAAACAGGGGCGCACCATCAAAGTTTTTGTAAGAGCCGGAGAAGCTGAGGACGCCATTCTTGAGTGTTGGGGTTAGTTCGGAGGTGCCAGGGCTATCGGTCTTGAAGGGAAACTCGGTGCCACCCCCACCTCTGGCGGTGCCCAGGCTAAAGCCATTGTCTCCAACGTAGAGGAAGTCATCGCCTGCTCCGCCAACTAATTTGTCGCGGCCTTGAGTTCCCGTCAGTTGCCCGCTGCCCGTCTTGACATTGCCAAACTTCACCTCTTTTAAGGTGTCGAATACTTTGTCATCAACCAGGCTGAAGCCTTTTCTAGCAGCCTGCTCAAGCCCCTGAAGCGATGTCGCCTTAGTAAAGGCTAGCGATGCCAAAATATGTCCGTCAGATTTGTCGATTACCAAAGCGTTGTTTACAGAGTCGAGCGGCTGATTAACACCCCCCTTGCCTGGATTCTTCCCTTGCGCAATGACGATGTTATTTAGATCCATGCCCTGGGTAAAAAGCAAGCGATCGAGGTTAGGATCAAAATCCAGAATACGGTTGGTTGTATGGTCGTCCAGCAAAATGCTGTCTTTGCCACCACCAGTCGTAATGGTGTTAAAACCGCCGCCACGACCATCAATCAGGTCTTTGTCCCCTGTACCAATGACAGTGTTTTTGCCTGCACCGGGGATAAGGAAATCACCTTTGGTGCCCACATCGTCATTGAATGAGATCTCTTTCTTCAGATTCTTCAGATCGAGACCACGAATGACCTCAACCTGATCCAGGGCAACGTGATTTTCGCTGCTGGCTCCTGCACCAGTGTGATCGTGATCATTGCTGCCACCCGCTGAACCGCCCGTTGAGCCACCTGTCGAGCCACCCGGAGGTGTGGGGATAGTGGTCGCTTCACCGAAGAGGCTGTCATCGCCCTTGCCACCAATGAGCTTGTCGCGCCCAGCTGTGCCAGCAAGTTGACGGTCACCTTGCCGAGTTTGATCAAACTTTACCCCATTGAGGGTGTTAAAAACGTTGTCATCAACCAGGCTAAAGCCCTTTCTTGCGCTTTGCTCAATGCCTTGTAGTGCCGTGGCTTTGGTGGATGCAAGCGATGCCAGAATATGCCCATCGGATTTGTCAATAATCAGCGTATTGTTGATTGAATCGAGTGGCTGGTTATTGCCATCCTTGGCGGTGTTTTTGCCTTGAGCGATGACGAGGTTGCTAGGATCTATATCTTTGGTGAAAAGAAGGCGATCGAGGGTGGGATCAAAATCCCGAATGAGGTTGGTTGTGTGGTCGTCCAGCAGAATGCTGTCTTTGCCACCACCTGTCGTAATGGTATTGAAGCCACCGCCACGCCCATCAAACAGGTCTTTATCTGCCGTTCCAGTAATGGTGTTAGTGCCAGCACCAGGAATGAAAAAGTCGCCCTTGGCACCAATATCATCGTTGAAGGAAGACTCTTTTTGCAGCTTCTTAAGATCAACATTTCGCACGACTTCAACATCTTTGAGCGCAATGTGGAATGGTGGCGCACCGACTGTTTCTGCATGCTGGGTCGTGCCATGAGCGTCATTATCCGAATGAAGTGCTTGGTCGATCGCAGTCTTGAAGTCTCCTGTTTGAACGGAAGCACCTTTAGAGGTTGCAGAGCGGTTTAGGTCAGTCTGCCCCAAAGAAGCATCCGCGAACCCAGTGCTATGTTGATCTTGATGGATCTTATTGTCAAAGCCTTCCATAGAACTCCTTAGAGGTGAGTGAATAGAACCTTGAGATAGCCCTGAGACAGCTTGAGCAGCAACTCACAGCAAGCAACTGCTCAGGTTGCAGGGCATAGAATGCATCCATAAATAGCCAGAGAGACAAATTACTCTAAGCCACTCGAATGCAAACTAAAGCCAAAGCCTGAAGCCTAAGAAGGTAAATGCAAGTATGCTCACAGCCAAATCGCCAATGATGGTAGTGCGGGCGATTGTCAGTCAAAGCAGGATGACCGCTGGAGATAATGAAGTAGTTATGTTTGTTAGAAGCGTTGAAGCTTTAACACAGGCTCCAAACTCTTGAAGAGTCTGTGTACTCTACTCAATAGGTTAAAGCAAGAAATCATTTAAAGGCAAGCGTTTCATATTAGCTTTACAGCAGGCTCAAGAGTCGGCGGCAGCTTCATTCCATCAGCGCTAAGGGCATGAGTTTCATCGCTAAAGACAAATACTTTAATCGATCGATCGATAGGCTGCAACATGAAAGCACAATTAAGTAGCGCTTTGGCGTTGTCTATGGCATATTAAGGTCGAGCCAGCGTTCATATATTAACAAATGTATCAACGATCGCTCTTACCGTTTGAAGGTTGTGTCTACGGCAAGGAGAATTCTGATGCTATCGACTCTTACGGCGTCTAATTTGAGTTTAGTGACGATTAACGGCGAGCCCGCAGTACCACTTGAGGCGATGCCGGAAAGCTGGCAGCAAATTGCGACTGGAACATGGATGACTGAGCCACACGTTTATACGGCAATGGCGCAGGTCTTTCTAGCTAAGAATCAACAGGGGCATGTTTTATTCACAGAGCGTCCTGAAACGGCCCACTTAAAATCCTCTTACTGTGAGGGAAATGGGTTATTAGCATGGGAAGCCGTATCTCACTTTGGAGAGGCATTTTTACCCGAAAGCTATCCTGATTTACAACAGCTTCGCGACGCTTTAAACGCCAACGATCGCCAGCATCAAGAGCGTCTTGCACTCGTTAACGTTGTTAGCGATCTCTTTGCTGAACTTGGCTACGATGTACCGGCAACGTTCTACTGGACGTTTTTACATCCGTTACAGCGATCGGATTTATTTGAGTTACGGTCATTCCGCTTTAGTGAACAAGACCTTGGCGTAGCACGAAAATTTGATGCAATCCTGCATGGCGGTTATGTTTCAATGCTCCGCCGCTTGATTGATAGTATTTCCAGCCAGTATGGTTATTTTCTTGAGCATGGCTGTGGCTGCGAAAATCACTTGGCAAAGCTAAAGCCCTGTGACGCACCGTTCACCTATGCAATTCCAGCAGAAGCACGACAAAAGACGCTACGCGCGTTTCTTTGGAGCGTGATGGAAGAATACCTGCTGTTTGAGTTGCGGTCGGCCTCTCGTCTGGTCTACGCCGATAACCTGACACTTTAACTTTAAGACTGAAAAATCGTTCTAAGACTTATAAGGGCACTCCAGGGTGCCCTTTATCATTGCACTACCGATCCATCATTACTTAAATGATCAAAGGCGTAAGCTAAACGCAAGTATTGAACGCCCTTTATGCTTCAGTGATGATTGGGAAAGGAGTTGATTCCAGAGGATCAACATCACCTGCATTCCGATAAATCGTCCAAGGATAGTCATTGCGATGTAGCAGAGAGCCTTTCGCTGTAACGCAAATGGCTACAGTCGCCTCACGCTTGGGGCCACGAAACAACGTTGCTGTATCTTGATGGCTGCCCCCTAATTCATATTGATCGCAAGTAATTTCTTCTTCGATAACGATGAATGATTTTTGGACAACTTTGCAATAGCTTTGGATGCCTAAAAGGCTCCTTTCAATTTCCTTCAAGCAATCTTGTGGCGGTAAATCTTTAGCAATCTGTAAAGCCGTCTGGATTTTTTGTTGGAGTTCTTGTCTGATGCGCGATCGTTGAAGTTGAGCTACAGCGTTATTGCTAGTGGTCGAAGGGTAAGCTGTTTGGTCAAGGAATACCGTCATGGTGTCACCACATCCTAAAATCAATAAATGACGTGGAGAGCGCCCTGATTACAACGCGACTGGGCCTATGGCTAGGTTGATGGAGTATTGCACAGCAAATAGTGCCGCTAAAAACGTCGCGATCGCGATATTGAAACCTGAAAAAAGTCTCAAAAAGGCAACCGATTCGTGCCTTTAGGGACGCACAGTAACTGGAAACTTGATTTCAAAGGGGGCAAAGCTTTTATCTTTGGCTTGCCCAGATAAGACGACTGTATAAGCGCCCGCTTTGGGAAAGGTAATGGTAGTGCGAATGGCTCGATGTCCTTTCTGATGCCCTTCAATCTCCATGGTTGAAAGAGGGAGGTCACGAGCGATCGCCTGATTACGTGCATTGTAAACTGTAATGCGGCAGTTGCAAGTTGCAGGCGATATCATACTGCCACCTTTGCGGGTCAGCATAAACCACGTTAATGTTGGCTTGCCAGCATAGGGCGAGTCATTGGGGTCAAGATGAATCATGGCTCCAACGCTAGAAGCCGTCTGCTCTTGATGGGCAAGCAGAGGTAGCGCAAAGGCCAAGGGCATGATTGCACTAATGCACACCGTCCAAAGAAGAAACGGTAAGATTTTGTTCATGAAATCTCCTTGCAAATGAGCTGAGAAGGACTGTTTCGTGATAACTGATCCGTCAAACTAGGGGGTTAGGGATGCTCCCGTTCTGCGCATAATCCCTGATTAGCAATGATTCGTGGCAGAGAGCGAAAGAGCGAAAAGATGGGAACGTGAAAAGGTCGATTGTAAAATTATGCGATCGTCTTTTATTCCCATCCTGCATTGAATTGACGTTCATCAATGTACAGATTTGAGACCATCAAAGGCTTTCGTTATTTCTTCAGTGACATAGCTAATCGGCGCTCTTTGACGCACTTTAACGAGAGCCGCAATGCTCATGCCTGGTGTTAGGGGAAAGCGTTGGGATTTGCGTTCTAAAAATTGGCGATCAAGTTGCACTTCGATCGGGAAAACAGTTGGCCCAGGGGCTTGTTCACTTAATTTCACTGCCTCACTTCCAACCTTTGAGACAACCCCCTTCACAGAACCAAATTCTGTAAACGGATAGGCATCAATGCGGACATCAACAGGCATACCTACCCGAATATTAGCAATGTCTGCATTGGCGACTCGAACCTGGGCTGTGAGCGATTCATTGGGTACCACTTGAAGTAAGGTTTGACCGGGTTGAGTCACAATTCCAGGAAGCTTGGGACCCAGTTCAAACACAAGGCCATCTGCCGGAGCTAATAGATCTTGAGCCTTTAGATCAAGCTGTGTTTGGCTCAATTTGGCATTAATGTCAATGAGTTGGCGCTGGCTGTCCTTAATCGTAGTATCAAATTTTGCATCTAAGTCACTGAGCTGACGCTGGAGGTCTTGCATCATGTCGGTCATCTGCTTACCATCTTCAACTTGGGTTTGCACGCGACCGATCTCTAACTGTTGCCTCTTAAGGAGTGCTTGTGACCGTTGACTTTGTAATTCACTCACACTGATCTTACGTTGGAGCAAATTAACACGAGAAATGGCTCCTTGATCTGCAAGTGGTTTCATCCGTGCCAAAAGCTCTTGCTCGGCTTGAAGTTGAAATTCTGTTTGGTTTCGTTGCGCTTCTGTTTCGTTAATTTTTGATTGACTGTCTGAATCTTGTAAGCTGCTGATGGACTGCCGCTCACGCAGTTGCCGCTCAAACAAGTCGTAACGCTGACGTTGCTCAGGTGATAGGTTGCTAGGATCACCAGATAATTGGGCAACCAGGAGTAAGCGCGTTTGTACCTGATTGATGAGTTCAGGCGGCACACCCGCCATACTGCGACCCAGAGTCTCCATTGGCTTTCCTTCTCGCGCCGTTCTTAGAACTGCAATTTCTTTCACTAAAAGATCACGCTGAAGTAGTAATTGCTGCAATTGATTGTAAAGCGGTGTTTTATCCAACTGCATCAATAGTTGACCTTGCTTTACCCGCTGTCCTTCCCGCACCAACACAGCCGTTACAACCCCACCGGCCCGTGATTGAATGACCTGAGATTGCGATAAAGGCTCCAATTTGCCGCTGGCTGTGACCACCACATCGACTCGTGCCACGATCGACCAACCAGCACCAACTGCAACCCCCACTAAAATCACTTGCGTAATTAACTTCGTCCAGGGTGCAACGGCTGGCAGTGTGATGGTTTTTAGTTCTAAGCTTTGCTCAACTTCATCCAGCTTGGTGCGATAGTGCTTTTGCAGTGCTCCTAAGGGATTCATAAACCAATGACGGCTCATAATACTTCTCCAGGTAAATAATCGTTTCGTTGGTTTAGTTACGCTTCGCGCGACTGTTGAGCATAGAGGCAGTAGTAAAGTTGGCGACGAGCCATAAGCTCTTGATGCGTCCCCTGTTCAGCGATGATGCCAGCCTGCATGAACAAAATCCAATTTGCATGCGCGATCGTATTCAAACGGTGCGTAATGAAAAAGCAAGTGCGTCCCTTAAAGCGCTGCATCAAATTCTGACAAACGCGCCGCTCTGTCTCATAATCCAACGCACTTGTCGCTTCGTCGAAGATCAACAGGCGTGGATTGCGAATGACAACCCGTGCGATCGCAATCCGCTGCCGTTGCCCACCGGACAGGGCTGAACCGCGTTCACCAATTTGCGTTGCATAGCCTTCGGGTAATTGCATGATGAAATCGTGAGCGTCTGCAACCCGTGCAGCTTCAATGACCATCTCATCCGGCAAATCTTCAAACAAGGCAATGTTGTCTCGAATGCTACCTTGAAACAGCACAGCATCTTGAGAAACGATACCAACCTGCGATCGTAGCGAGCTGAGATCTATTTTATTGATGTCATAGCCATCGATGGTAATACTGCCACTTTGAGGCATGTATAACCGTGGTAGCAGCTTCATGAGCGTACTTTTGCCAGAACCACTTTGTCCAACAATCCCCACAAAGGTACCAGGTGGTACTTCTAAGTGAACATTCATGAGTTGCAATTGTCCTGGTTTGAACCCAAAGCTCACGTCATGGAACTCTACCTGACCTTCAATTGCGGGCAATCGCAGATAGGTCTTCTCCTGTGACAGTTCGCCTTCCATCGGCGCATCGGCAATATCAGCCAATAGTTCCATCGATAACCCAGTTTCCTGAAACTTCTGCCAGAGACGAGCTAAACGCAGCAAGGGGCCTGTCACATAGCCAGTGAGAATCCGGAAGGCGATCAAACCACCCAAAGACAACTCTCCCTTCAAGACCAGGGAGGCTCCAACCCAGAGTACCAGTAAGCTGCTGATCGTATTTAAGAACTGACTATACGAATAGAAGATCGTGTTAATGGTTGACGTTGTGAAACCGCTGGTTAGATATTGCACATAGCGATCGCGCCAGGTTGCTTCCACCAACGATTCCATATGCTGCGCTTTAACTGATGAAATGCCGCCCAGCACCTCAACCATGTACGACTGTACTTTCGCTCCCTGTTCTGCCTTCACGCGAATTAATTTTCGCTGAATGGTTGACATCAGCAGCGTTGAAACAATGACGATCGGTACAGTTGCCAGCACACACAGCGTCAGCAAAGAACTATAGAGAAACATCACGCCAATGTAAAACACCGAGAAGACCACATCCATGACGCTTGTGATCGCCGTTTCCGTCATAAATTGACGAATATTCTCTAGTTCCAAGAGGCGTGACGACAGTTCACCGACTGGTCGTTTTTCAAAGAAATTAAGCGGCAAATGGAGTAAGTGACGAATCAACTCTACGCCCAGGTGAAGATCCATCCGATTCGTCGTACTGAGCAGCAGATACGTTCGCAAAATCGTTAGAATGCCTTCGACAAACGCAAACGAAACCATCAAAATGCCGAACATTGTCATCGCATCGGCATTAGCTTTGATGATGACATTGTCAATGACTTGCTGGATCAACAATGGATTTGCTAAGCCCAGCAGTTGAATGACGACTGAAGCAAGTAAAACCTGCACCAGAGTACCGCGTTGCTTCACCACTAACGGTAAAAACCAGTCGAACCCAAACCGCTTTGTGGGAGTTGTGGCAAACCGTTCCAGCACAATAGCCCGACAGGTTGCTGTGTCGCGATTTCCTGTAGAAGAGGCATCCAGCGTTAAACGGGAGGCAAGTTCCGTTGGAGCCAACTCTAACAAGCCTGTTCGCGGTGAACCAATCACTGCTCTCGTGGGGGTTGCATCATGCAACACAGCAAGGATATTACTGCATTCAATCAGCGCTGGCGTTGCAAGGCGATTAATGCCACCAGTTGTCGGTGTAAAGCGAACGACATGAGCATTTAACCCGATCGCTTGCGCAATGCGCACATAGAGATCAAACGGTTCAAATTTGTCGAGTGACTGTTGCTTCAAGGAGCGGCGTAGCGAATCTGGGCGAAAGGGAACCTGTAAGCGATCGCAAACCATCCCAAAGCAAGCCACCACATCCTCAATCGGGTCAGGCACGGAAGCTTTCCAGACTGGAAAGTGTTTTGAGTGGGCAGGCGTTATCTGAGGACTGAGAGCATCCTCCTCTTGAGACGTTGCCTCTGGCAGACTTAAATCGAGGGTCGACATCGGTGCAGCTTCTTCGGCTGCGGGTAAACTGGGCGCTTTTCGATTTAAGACAGCTGATGCCAGACAGGTGCGATCAATCCCCACCAGGCGAATGGGAAACCGTGAGGGGCGTGACTGTTGTAACTGTTTGAGGCTCTTAATGGGTGTGCCAATAGGCAAATTGAGCCACTCACCACCACTGACTAGCCAGACGCGATCGGGGGGTAATTCATCGGACAACGTATCCATCTGCGGCTCATCGGGGTGCCAATGTTGTACAACGGCTAACTTTTCGCGATCGATGTGGTGGACAACCTCGGTTAAATTAATGCTTGCCCCACGATCGGGCATTTTAGTGAGAGCGCGCGAAAGCGTATCAAACAGTTCAATCAAACTCGCGCGACGCATCAACACGGGCATTAAATGCTTAATAGCCAGTGCTTCAAACTCATCCGCCGATAATGCTAGCGTCAATACGTTGCGATCGCCCTCCGGAGAAGCCATTGCTGCCCGCGCCGATCCGGCTGCCACACGCCTTAATAAGCTATCCCAACCAATAACGGAACCTTCACCCACAACTTCTAAAGTGGGGCTTTGGTATGAAGTTGGGCCCAAAATTCGCACGCGTTCCTGCACAACGCAGTGAATAACAGATGGTAACTCTCTAGATGGGTAAATTAATTCTCCTGCCTGAAACGAACACAACTGAAGTTTGGCAGCAACCTGCTTCTGCAGTTGAGCGGGGAGATGATTAAACGGCCAAGCCGCAAAAAAATCGGTAAGAAACGATTGTACAGGTGCATCAACTTGCATCATTGCTATAGCCCTCAAGCCTTTCGTTACGTCTTAATTTGCTGCTGCTGGCAATCGTTCCATCATATTTGCCGCAGTCGCGGTTACTTGTGTGGCTTCTGTTTGTATCGCGATCGTGCCCGGTGTGGCAGTCATCGTTCTAACTTGCGCTTGTAGCCACTGGTTATATAAGCGATTGATTAAATCAGCACGAGTAGCTTCAGTAAGTCGTGCTGCCGTAAATTGTTCCAGGCGCACAATCCAAAAACTATCAGCTACGGGTATCGGGCCGTAGACCATACCAACTTGCTCGGTACGAAACAGTGCTGCCACTTCGAACGGCAATGATGAGAGCGGCACAGGACCAATCAGGCCGTCAGTTAGGCGTTCCTTCCCCAGTGAATACTGCTGTGCCAAAGATGCAAAGTCTGCGCCATCGTCTCGGATTTGGAAGTAAAGTTCCTGCGCCAGAGATAAGTTCGTTAACTGAATTAAGGAATATTCCACCTGATCCAACTCTGATTTAAGGCGCAAAAATTCTGATTCCACCTGGCTAGCGAACTGAAGTTGTTTAAACTTTTGCACTTGCAATTCCCGCAGTACAACAGAGTTGAAATAGTCTATTGTTACCCCTTTAAGCTGGCACCATTGATGAATAAAACCCTCAAAATCGTCTGGTAGAGGAGCTTCTGTTGCCCCAAACAGAGTATAAAACAGCTCCTGCTTTGTGAGTGGAACATCTTTAATCGCTTCATCGAGCAAAATCTGCCCAACCATTGGCTCAAGCAGCTTATACCGAAACAACGCCGTAATAATTTGATCACCGTTTAACAAGTAATCACCAATCTTCAAATAGTTGCCCATAGCAATGTCCCTAACCCACCATCCAGAGAAGTTTTGTGTTCAATACGTTGATGTCATTGAGCGAATACTCCTCACCATCGCCCGTCGGCAGCTTGTTTGACTGGCAACACTCAAATTAACTAAGAGGGGCACCAGCAAACATGCTTTAGCAGACACATCACACCGGGTAGTCAGATCGAGCATCGGATGAAGGTAAAAACAATCACCTTCTTGCCATCTTGCTCTCCTTTGGCCTAACTCACATTTTGCCTAACTCACACTTACAGACAGTGCTGCACTCTTCGGGAACAAATTAGAGATTAATTGAAACTCTCAGATTCATTCTGATTTCAACAACATGCGTAAGCTTCTACTCGCTATTAGAACAAACCATCAAGTAGCACCAAATCTTTCTCAAACTGACAGCATTCTACGCATGCCAGACACGCTATACATACAGGTGTGATTTCAGAGATAAAAATTTTTGCGAAGAAAACTCGCGGCAATGCACTTGACCCAGACGATAACACAATTATTGTGATGACGGCTTAATTAGAACCAATTTACAAACTGTTCTAGTTAAAAAACAACCGTTACAGAGTTCCACTACCGAACCGTACCATACTTCACACCAGGCTGACTGCTGTGCCGATCCAAAAAACAGTTAGAACCACGGAAATAATCTGGTTCCAGTTAGTCCTGTTTGTGGCTTTTAAGTAAAAAATATTACATCGAAAGCAGCATTCTTTTGTCGCTATTTTACACGATTCTCATTTTAGCTCCTCTTCAGAAGGGATTTGGAGCTATTCAAGTTATATAAAGTACTTAGATAAGTACGTATAAAATTTGCAGTTTATTGGCAAAAAGTTCTGAGATTCTCAGGTTGGCTAAATCCTTCAGCTTCTTTACCTTGGTACAGAGCGGTGTAGCCTTTGCATTAAAAACGTTGGTGTAGCTCTACCAGGTAGCCGCATGTAGGCATGACCGGAAATGATTCCCAAGCTCCAAGCGGTCGGCGTTTTAACATCCCTTCGCCTAATATCACGATCGTCTTGTCTCTTGAAGAGCAACCTGGCGGAAGCGCTGATCCATCAAGCATTGAAACACCTTTCAGCTTTGGCGTTGCTGAAGCGAGATGGCATTAAATCAAAGTCTTATTGAGTCTTTGGTTCATCCACCAATACCGTTGTGCCAAATCTTTTACAACGATCGCCCTTGCAAATGCAATAAACCTAGTGCAGTAAGGAGCAGCGTCAGGCGATCTGAGGTTGATTTAACCCGCAATCAGTGTGCATTGCCATACATAGTTCAACCAAGGCAATTTAACCATTAAGAGGAATTCATCATGGCTACTAGCGCACAGAGAGGACTGGATACTCTTTTGTCTTTCTTGCAGAACAATCCATCAAACTTTTTAGGACAGGACCAATTTCAAGGTCCCTTTCATACCCGTACATCTGGCGATCTAACTGCTGCTGTTAATTTTATTGGCGATGCAGGAGATAATATCGTCCGGACTGGGGATAGTTCCAATGCAACACAGGCAGGCAACGATCTACTGCTCGGCGGCGATGGTAATGATTTTCTTGCCGCTGGTGCTGGCGATGATGCTTTGTTTGGCGGCAATGGCAACGATCGCTTAGAAGCTGATGGCGGTAATGATAGGGTTTTTGGTGGTGCTGGCGACGATCAACTCTTTGCCAGCCAAGGTGACGACTTCATTTCCGGTGACGCGGGTAATGATACATTGGAAGGTGAAGAAGGCAATGATACTCTCATCGGTGGGGATGGCGTTGATATCATGAAAGGCGGTCAAGGAATTGACCAGTTTGTTTACGAAGGCAACGTGTTTGCGAACGGAACGCCTGCACCCGCTGGACAAACAGGGATTAACGCCCTTAACAAACCCGATATTATTTTGGATTACACGATCGGTGAAGACAAGTTTGCATTTGATGGCAAGGATCTAGGTCTTAAGAATATAAACTTTCAGAAAGGTCAATCCTCTCAAGTTGCTGGCGATGCCAACGTCATTGTTTTAACTGACCCTTTCCCAGCCGCTGGTGCTGCCGCTCGTGCGATCGCGAATAATCCGAACATCACCTCCCATGAAGGGGCATTTGTTTACTTCAACACAACACTGGGACTAACGCGACTCGTATATTCCAATGATCTTAGCGAGGGCGGAGACATCAGCGTTCTTGCCAACTTGGACAACCAACGCGGCGCGGCTGGCATGGCAAACATTGCAAACTTCTCAGCGAATGACTTTACGCTAGTCTAAGCGCTATAGCCAGTCCATCGACAGGTGTGACAAGGCATGAAAACAGGTTAGGGGCAATCAGTAATGGTTGCCCCTAAAGCGCGTGGAGCAAAGCAGCACTTAATATTTGCCCTGTGCTCCTGACTAAAAATTTCATCTTAAATGGATCGCTAAAATTCTATCCGCAACTCATTGGACAGTTAATTGTCTGTCTCCAAAACTCATAGGAATTTAGTCATGCTTCTATCCTGAGGAAGATGTAAAACGTCTGTAATTTAAAGCAAAAGGTGTGAGTTTGTGGTACTCGTGATAAGCCATTGCATCTTCAATATGCCGTTCAATTGCTTTCATTGCTAACTGGTACCACACCCCAGTCTACTGTTCTTTATTTTGGAAAACTTGGTTATGAGCCGTCAGGTATTAGAGCGCGGAGTACTCGCTTGCTCTGCATTAGCACTTTACGGTTGGTCACAACCTTCTGTATCAGAGCCTGCCATTCCTCACGACTGTGAAACGGCAGCAAAGGTTTCCAGTGCGGCAAGCCGTTGTTTATTCATTGCCCAAAAGCCAACGTCTAACGCTGCTCCAGAAAACCTTACAACAGACCAATGGAGTGATCGCACGAGCGATCGACTTCCCGATAAGATGGAAGCCGTCTATGGTGATTTAATCACACAAGCACAAGCACTGGTTGATCGCACTCAACTGACACAAGCAGTCGATCTGGTTGCAGGCATTCCAAAAAACAGTCAGCACTACGGCATGGCTCAACAGCTTCAGGAAGATTGGTCGCGGGAGTTACTCAGGCAGGCAACAGGTGAATGCCAGCAAGGCCGGGTTGGGAAAGCCCTGTCAATGCTCAATACAATTCCATCTAACAGCCAGTTGCACACGCGTATTACTGAATTACGACAACGCTGGAGCAATCAGGATAAAATACTCCAAACCGCGATCGCCCTTAAGCAATCAGGCGATTGGCAAGGTGTAATTGATACCATTAAAGCTTTAGAAGGTGCTCCGATGTACCAGAGCCTTCTGGTGCAGGGACTGCTCCAACAAGCGGTAACACAGCTCTACAAGCCCAATTCTGCTATGTTGCAAGTTGCAACGGAAGACTTACCCACTGCACAACCAGCCGTTGTCCCACCAGAAACAATTTCTGTTACGTCAGCGCCATAAGAGTTGCAGTGCGTTGAGCAGCGTAGTTTTGTGATCATTGCAGCAGCGCTAGCACGACACGGGTAATTGAGAAGGATAGGGATGTGGTAAACAACATCCCTTCTGGCATCTTTGCAAAAAGGCTTCACCTTCGTACTAATTCTTGGTTGGTAAGGTCTTAGAGAACTCAACCCCAAAGAGCTTCTTTAGTACAACTACAGGATCCGTTTGAGGGAGACTCATATCAACAAAAAGACTATGGGCAAGCTGCAACTGAGCAGTACTATACTGCCGCTGATTTTGAGCTTGAGAAACTGCCAGTCCTAAATCATGGAACCACCGCACCAATACAGGCAACGAATTCTCAAAGGCGATGGAGTCACGATCGCTAGAAAATCTAAGAATCCGTCGCTTAAAATGAGCATTCATTAAGGTGTATGTTGTTCCTTCCTGTACGAGCTCCCAGCGCGCTTGAGGCATTGCTTTCTCACTCCACGCAGCCCATAATCGCATCCGCTTTAGAACAGCGTCCGAGTCACGACTATTGGATAAATAGAAGTTAAGCCACCGGGATGCTGGTAATTCAAGCACACGCCGGGATGGTTGTACCACCGTGGGTTCAGACTGACTAAAGGTAGGCTGAATCTCGCTCCAGGGTGGTTGAGTTGCAATCGTCACTGGCTTGAATTCATCTATAAGCGCAGTAGTACCGCTTTGCAAGGCAGGGTGGCTCAGACCAGCAAGAGCTTCAGGCGGTACCAGCAAGCCATCGACAGGCAACGGTCCCAGAATAGGCGATCGATCAATTACCTCATGGCGTACGGGTAAATCATCTGGAAGCTCTACTGGTGTCACATCCCAACGATAGCGGTCGAGTCTTCCACCCTCATGCATACAACTGGGAAAGGGATAAGCCTGCTTTGCGATCGGTTGATACGTTTTGGGATCGAGATATTCCAGATACAAATGAATATCTGGAGTATCATTCTGTTGTTTGTCAAAGGTATAGCTAGGCGGTGGCGGCTCAAGGCTGAGTAGACGCACCACTTGATTAACAGCCGGATTTGTACTGTCCCGTAGCTGGAAAACATTATGAGGCGGTCTAAAAACCATCCGTCCTTCAACATCCATAAAATAGTCGAGCGCACACCCCTGAGGGACATAGAAGAGGGTACCAATATAGCGATCGAGCTTGGGTTTGCGCCGTCTTAAATAGACATAGTATTGAGTGGGCTCATCCAATCCTCGCTCTTGATAGCTGTAGTCCTTCTTAAGCAAGAGTCGTGTGTTGTGGCTCTCAGAAGCAATCCCTCGACGGTGGCGATCGCCAATCTCACGTAGTCCAAATTCTAATACAGTTTGAATTTGATCCGCTTCAAGCTGAGTGAGCAAACGGCGGACTAACGCAACTTTTGCTTTTGTTTTCAGTTGACTAACGCGGTCAAAAATACCATCTACATTTGCCAGCTCATCCTCTAACGAGTCACCAGCAGAAAGCGTTGCTTGACTGAAAGGCACAGTCAACGCTTGCATGTCTTGTTGAGGGGTTGCTTGAACAGACCCTTCATTGAAGGCTGAAACAGGAACATCACGACTCATGTCAGAAAAAATCAGTAGCTGTACATCAGACTCGCCAGCTATCCACCTGGTAAATCCGCTAACTCAGGTTGATCGGTTGCAATGGACTCATTCTATCCCAAAAAAATCTGTAAACAGATCGCTCCAATGAAAGATTGTGCGAAGCAGTGTCGCGTTTCTGTTAAGAGTTGAGCCTCAAATAGCGAATTGCTTTCGTGCTTAGAAGTAAGCCTAAAGCACCTAACCACTCTGATTCAGATCATTTCTAAGCGCTATTTCCGTAAAGTAGATGGCTCTTACGGAAATATCTCATATACATGATGGAATACCGTTTACATCGTGAGGTGTAAACGGTATTCTATGCCTGAAAATACTTCAAACCAGGCTGATAGGGCTCACCTTTTGGGGTGGGTTTTACCGCTCTTAGCCAAGCAGCATTGTTCCATAGCGATTTAATTCTGCTTCTGCTAGCTTGCGATCGGTGATGTCTAGCAGTACACCATCGAACCAGAGCAGATTACCGTTCTGATCAAAAACACCCTGCTTGCGCTCAAAAACCCATCGAATACGTCCACTGGCATGAATAATACGATACTCAATCGAGCTGCGGTGGCGGTCTAACACTGACTGCACCAGTGAATCCTTAATAATAGTCATATCATCTGGATGAACAATACTCAGAAATGACTGCATCTGGTTATGCACCAGGGCTAACGCTGGATAGCCAGTAATAGTTTCAATACCGTCATTCACAAATTCCATTGTGTAAGTTGAATTGCAGCGAAAGACAGCGCCCGGAATGTTTATAACCAGTGATCTAAAGCGTTCTTCACTGGCTTTTAACTCCATCTCTAAGCATTTACGATCGGTAATATCATAGCCGCTTAGCACAACACCATCTAGCTTCAGGGCGGAAGGAAACAGTTGCCCCTGTAGCGAAAGGGCAACCCATCGCCCGGCTTTGGTTCGCCACCAGCACTCAATCTCTGGCTGGCTGGGCTGCACACCACTGCTCCACAACTGCAAAATCAATTCAAATTCGTTGAAATGGTTTGGATGGATTAGTTCCGTGACGTGCCGCCCCAAAAGCTCTGCCTCGCTATAGCCCAAAAGACGCTCGACGGCTGCGCTAATATAAACGATTTGTCCTGTATGACTGGTTTGAATAAATAAATAAGGGCTGTTAAAAACGAATGCTTTCCATTTTTCCTCGGTTCTGATCAGTGCATTATAAACTTTACGGTTCTCTGTTATGTCTTCTAGCAAAACTATGAAATAGCACTCGCATTGTCTTGCAGTATCGTGCTTTTCAGCTAAAGAAACACGAGTTTTGGTCCAGACAATTTCATTATTTCTAGCAAGAAAGCATTTCTCTGTTGTATAGGAAGGAATGGCACCGCTCAGTAATTTTTGCTTCAGATCAGCATTAATGAATGGATCGCCTGGAGAAACTAAGTCCTCGAGAGAAAAAGATTCATCATCACTTGTTTTTAATAGTTCATGCAGGCGCTGATTGCATTTAAGCACAGCTCCCTTTTCATTAATCAGGGCAGTCGCCAAGGCAGGATGGTCAAAGACAGTCAGTGCCTTCTCGTGGGCCTCCAAGCGGCGAGAGAGAGAGGTTTCTGGCTTGATCGGTTTAGCAACCAAAAAAACTGAATTTGTCTCTGCATTAAATTTGAGGGAACATTCAAGGGGTTGCTGATCGTCTCTAGCCTTAGCAATAAAATCAACCGTTCTTCCTTGCAAGGTTAGCGCCCATAGATCCTTTAAGACCAACTCTGGTGTCGCGTCTGATTGAAAATAGAGAAAAAAGTTAAGTTCTTCCAAAGTAGCTTTTAGCAGCTCTAAGAAGCTCTGGCTTGCATAGATTGGGTAGCCACGATCGTCATAAACACAAAGCGGCCCCAGTACTTGTTCAAGAAGACTTAAGGATTCTTGAGATTGAATCCCAGGAATTTCCCAGAGAGTAGAAACCATATTTCAGTGTAGTCCTTACATTTCCAGATGGAGCGATGTCAGGGCAGAGTGACAAACCATTTCAATACTCTGCACTGGTTTAAAGAAAGCGCATTTTAAGCGATGCTTAAGACTGTGAAGCCAAAGGCCCTTAAAAAGGGCTCTAGCATCTTGAACGCTATCAGTTCGTTCCTAAGGTGTTGCGAATGTCGGAATGAGAAGAAGACTGAACGGTCAAAACGATGAACCTTCTTAGCATCTTACGTTCAACAAAACCTGTTATCGAATCGCTTTCTGGTCGATACACCCAGCAGTTTAGACAGATGCAAGGCTGAGATCGTTATGCCCTTTAGATAACAGTAATAAACGGCAATAAACTCTGCACCAAAAGTAATAATCCCCGTCTTGACTTTTTGTTCCCAAGCGGGCGCTTAACTTTGCGCATCCATTATAGTCCATTGGTGTTATGTTTCTCGAGCCACCCTGACATAAACGCAAATTTTACTCACTGCACTTTTATCGTTGTTCATTTCGTTCTCGCTGGATGTGTGCTGTATGCTTGTTTATGGATTGTCACAGCAATTTTTACGTTGCGCTAGGCTATTTTTCTCTCACCTTCAATATGGAGAATGTTCGTTTTTCTCCTTGTGCCAGTTAGACGTCGGTCGGTTCAATAAAATTAATTGGAACCTTAGCGCTGTGCAAGTTCTAGTTAAAATCGCTCTGCTTTAGCAGTCGAGTTCTGGCATAAGGCGTGGACACTGAGTGTTCTGACGTTTATAATTTACGGAAGCATCTAGCCAGCCTTGCTACTGAGTCCTCCTTGCCTTAGAGCAGGCAAGGTTAAGCCAGTAAAGTTTCATCTACCGCTTTAACTTGTGTCGCTTTAACTTGCTCCTCTCCAGCAAGCGCTCTATAGCCGCTGATATTGTTAGCAGTACTTGTTTTTAGCGTTTTATCTCTAAAGTGTTTGCGGAGTTTAGCGCACTTGGCGTCATCGCTAATTGGCGCTTTAGAGCTTGGTGTTTTGTCAAATCAAATTTGACAGATTGATTCGGTGTGGTGGAGTGGTAGCAATCGCGACTGCAGAAATAGCTACAGATTTGATTCGCATTACGTTGTTTGTCTTAAATTGCAGTAGCGATCGACAGTAGAGAGAAGAAATACCGTGCTCTACATGACTGTAGAGCTGCAAACGCGCTGAAACTGCTGTTTGTTATTGAAAGCATCTGCTGTCTTCCTTAGCAAGCGCGGTATAGACAGAACCTCATAAAAGGTTGAATTGGCATGATCGGGCAACTATTGACAGGACGTTATCTCATTCTGGAAAAACTGGGTGGTGGTGGGTTCAGCGAAACCTATCTGGCTCGTGACAAATATCTCCCCCATCATCCATTGTGTGTTGTCAAATCACTTCAACTATCAGCTAGCTGTAGTCTTTCACCAGAAACTGCGCAGCAGTTGTTTGAAACTGAAGCAAAGCTCTTGGAACAGCTAGGGCAACACCACAATCAAATTCCGACCCTCTTAGCTTATAGTCACGAACATGAGCAGGTTTATTTAATTCAGGAATATATTGAGGGTGAAAGCTTACGTAAGTGGCTGAACCGTAATCAGCGGCTCACAACAGAATCAACCGTGAAACTGTTGTCAGAGATGCTGTCGATCCTGACGTATCTTCATTCACACCGAATTGCCCATTGTGATATCAAGCCCAGCAACATCATTCGACGGAAGCGCGATGGAAAGCTAGTTTTGATTGATTTTGGGGCTGCCTGCACGGTACCCGAAGCTACATCCAGCGCCACAACCTCATCAATTAGTAATGAACTTCAAATGGCGATCGGCACACCTGATTACATGCCAGATGAACAAAAGCTGGGTTACCCTCAGTTGAATAGTGACCTCTTTGCGCTGGGAATTCTGTTTATTCAGCTTTTGACGGGTATTCAGCCACGCCAGTTTAAGCGTGACCTCATTTCAGGTCAATTAGACTGGCAAAGCCATCTCACTGTTCCAACCATTGATTCACGTCTGGCAGTAGTTCTCGATCGGATGGTGCAAAGTAATTTTCGCGATCGCTACCAGACAGCAGAAGAGGTGCTGGCAGACTTGCAGGCATTACCAATCAAAAAACGGTTTGGACAACGGCGTGGGGGGTGGCAAGGCGCAACACCCAAAGTGCTTTTACCGGCCTTAGCAGGAATACTACTGGGTGTTGTTGGCGTCCAATATGGTCGGACTCAAGGACTGCATACCGAAGTATGGCTCAATCGGCTAGAGCAGCATTTTCAACCATCTGATGTGCAGCTAACCATGATGCATGACGTCTCTGTGCAGTCTGGTATCGATCGCATGGTCATTGCACCTAACAATCGTATCCTTGTCACGGCAGGGCCAGATCATACTCTTCGCTTGTGGTCCCTCCCCACGGGTGCAATGATCAGCACTCTGCCTAAGCAAGCAGCAGCTATTACGGCTTTAAACATTAGTCAAAATAGCAAGCTGTTAGTCAGTGGTCGTGAAGATGGCACCGTGTCTTTGTGGGATCTCACAACGGGGCAGTTTCTACGTTCGTTCGAAGGGCATCGACGACCTGTCACCGCAGTTGCCATCAGCCCTGATGGAAGTACGGTAGCCAGTGGGTGTCAAGAAGGTAAAATCCGCCGTTGGGATTTGCAAACAGGGGTGCGGCTGCAAACCATCCAGCTCCTGCATGGGGGTGTGACAGCACTCACCTATGGCACAACGTCCGATCGCCTAATTAGTGCCAGTAATGATAGTGATCGTGCAGATACCTCAGTCCGTCAGATTCAAATTTGGGATCTTAGTTCTGGCAAACTAGCCCGCACCTTTGCTGGACATACCGCTGCCATTAGTGGCTTGCAGGTAGCAGACGACCACATGCTCTTTAGTGTTGGTAAAGATCGGGGGCTGATGTGGGATCTTAAACGCGAAGAACTTGCCACTGTGTTCCCTCAAGATTCTGCTAACACGATCGCGGCTTCGTTCAATGAACAAAACATCGTCACTGTCCATGCCAACGGTGGCCTCCGCATTTGGATGCGTAAGGCAGGGCGGTTGGTGCAACGAGAGTCCAGTGCGTTAGGACGCAATTTGGACGTAGCACTGAGCCCCAATCATCGATACCTGGTGAGTTGGGGTACCGATCAGCGGTTGCGTGTCTGGCAGTTAAATGCCAATGACATCCACTAAAAAAGCCAACATTCAAACCCCAAAAATTGATGAAAGTTGGGTGCGCACTTATCATCACGAACCCAATCATGAACGATTTCATAGAAGGTAAGACGTATGCTGCATAACGTTTCTGAAACCACCATGCATCGAGTCCGCTGGATATTAACCATCGGCTGGCTGGTGTTAATTGCCTCCTTTTTCTATGACCCCATTACGCCAATGTTTACCGCTCCAGAGGCGGTAGGAAGCCCTTTTCGGCTTCATCCAGAAATTTATCTTGATCCGGCACGATGCGTCAAAATTAGAGGTGCTTGCCTGCCTGAAAAGCCATTTTCCATGAGCGCCATCATTTGGTGGGCCATGATTGTACCTGCTGGTATTTTCATCCTGCTGGTGTTGGGGCATGAATTTTGGCGACGGATTTGTCCACTTTCTTTTCTTTCACAAATTCCACGTGCATTGGGGCTACAGCGGAAGCGGAAAGTAGTCGATCCAGTGACCGGAGAGACTCGTTGGGAAGTTGTTGTCATTGGCGAAAAATCCTGGCTGGGGCGCAATCATTTGTATGTTCAGTTTGGCTTTTTTGTCTTGGGATTAGGGCTCCGTATTCTTTTTGTCAACTCCGATCGCGTTGCGTTAGGCAGTTTCCTCATTTTCAGCATTCTGTGTTCGATGCTCGTGGGTGTGCTCTACGCTGGCAAGAGCTGGTGCCAATATTTCTGCCCTATGGCGATCGTTCAAACGGTGTATACAGGCCCACGATCGCTCTTAGGTAGCCAAAACCATCTGCAACCCAAAGCGGCTGTCACCCAATCCATGTGCCGCATGGTGGATCCCAAAACCGGTAAAGAGCAAAGCGCCTGTGTAAGCTGCAAATCACCCTGCATTGATATTGATGCTGAAAAAACGTACTGGACTGAATTCAACAAACCAGGGCGGCGGCTTGTGCAATACGGCTATTTGGGAATGGTCATTGCGTTCTACCTGTACTATTACCTCTATGCAGGCAATTGGGATTACTACTTCACGGGTGCATGGACGCATGAAGAAGATCAGCTTGCCAAAGTGATGGATACAGGCTTTTACATCTATGGCCACCCCATTCCAATTCCCAAATTGTTTGCGGTCTTCATCACGTATTTTGTGCTAGTTGCCATCACTTACACGATCGGGATCATTGTTGAAAAGCTATGCCGTCGGTTACGGTATCGTGGTCGCCCCATATCGGCCGAACAAGCACAACACATTACATTCACCTTGTTTACGATCGTCTCGTTCTGGACCTTCTTCTCCTATGGCGCACGCCCTTCGCTTAACCGCTTGCCCTACTGGCCGTTACTCGCATTCAATGCGCTCATTGTTTTAGTGGGTTCTCTATGGCTCTACCGCACGATCAAGCGAACCCATGCCCAGTATGAGCGTGAACATATGGCAAATAGTTTGCGCAGGCAACTGCATAAGCTTGAGCTTGATTCATCTTTATTGGATGGTCGTTCGATCGACGAACTCACCCCAGATGAAATCTACACCCTGGTAAAAGTGTTGCAGGGCTTTTCGCAACAGCTACGGCTACAAACCTATACAGGAGTGGTATTGGACTTGCTACAGCAGCAAGCAACCGATACTTCTAACAGCTTTGAGTTTTGTCAGAAACTCCGACAAGATTTGCAGCTTAAAGATGCCGATCACTTTGCAGCACTGGAAGCCCTTGCAGCATCCCATCCACAAATTTTCACAGCTTCTGCTGCACAACCCTTTTCGGCGCAAATTCACGATGAAGATACGGTGGCTAGAACGATCGCCCGACCACTTCGGAGACCCGCCGCCAAACGCGCCCGTAGTTAACGGTAACAGATAGTTACCAGTGACTGATGTTTATCTAAATGTGTGGCGCTGTCAATTGACGGCACCTATTAACCCGGCAACTTTAGGTATTACCCATCAGAACGATGTTTCGACTGCGCTCATCACGTTCCAACAGTAGATTGAGCGCAGCCACAAGCCGCTCTCCAGTGCAAGGTGGTTTACTGCCGAGTTAATCACGCTCAACCTTGAGAATGCGCTCCCTGAAAATTGCCCATTCAACGCCTCTCTGATTCGCCAGAAACAGGCACAACCATTCTCATCGTCCATTAATGTCCGAAAAGCTACTCCATGTGCCTGAACGCCATGATTCAAACCGTCCCTGAACGCAGTAGCACTCAAGCGACACTAGCGTCCCCCCACGCGAATTGAACTAAACTCTTTGCCAAGGAATCTACACGCCTATGTTGACCTTAAAGTCAATCAACTTCGAGCAACAGCAATTTCAAATTCATCAATTGAAGCAATCCCATCCTGAAAAGATGGAATGGCTTATTGGAAGGAGTTCCTCCTGCGACCTGATCTTACCGAATCCTGAGGTTAGTCGAGTTCACGGAAAAATCGTTTACATGGACGATGCCTATTATTTTACGGATATGGGCAGCAGCTTTGGATCATCGTTGAATGGCAAAAGCATTGGGGCAAACGAACAGCATGAACTACATCTGGCCGACATTCTGCAGCTAGGGGAAACCTTTTTGTATGTTGAAGGCATTACTGCACCTTCTCCGATCGCGTCTGCCGCAGCGTTAGAAACCTATCCTTCCATTTCGTTACCGCAAGAAACATGGTCAGGAGAAGACTTGGTGTGCCGTTGCTGCCGCATTATTGATGAAACGCCGGATGCAAAAACGTTTTGTTTCATCGCTGAGCCACCTGTGTTGTTTGATTACAAACCCGGGCAGTTTGTTAATCTGGCGATCGAAATTGATGGCAAACCAGTCATTCGCTCATACTCCATTTCCTCCTCACCGACTCGTCCCCATCACTTAAGCTTAACCATCAAGCGAGTACCAGCGCCCCCAGATCAACCCGATGCCCCTGCTGGTCTAGTTTCTAACTGGGTGCATGGCCATCTCAAGGTCGGCGATCGCGTACAGTTTGTTGGCGGAGCCCTGGGACACTTCACGTGTTTGCCCAACTTACCACCGAAGCTTTTGCTCATCTCGGCTGGCAGCGGCATCACACCCATGATGTCCATGTCGCGCTGGGTGCAAGACACGCTGACAGACTGTGACGTGGTCTTTTTACACAGCGCCCGCACCCCAGAAGACATCATCTTCCGTACTGAATTAGAGACGATCGCGGCTCAGATGCCGAACTTCCATCTAGCCATAACCCTGACCCAAAAGCCATTACAATACCCCTGGATGGGATTAACCGGACGGATTTCTAGTTCCCTATTGCAGATGGTTGCGCCAGATTTATTGGAGCGATCGGTATTTGTCTGTGGGCCAGAAGGGTTTATGGATGGTATGCGATCGCTGCTGGAAACCATGAAATTTCCGATGCAGAACTATCAGGAAGAAAGCTTTGGCCGCAGTAAAAAGGCGAAGCCCGCCCCACGGGAAGCCGCTGCGACCACCTGGCGTACAGAGACCGAAACGGCGATCGCTCGCAATGGTAGCAAAGGAAATCAGACCGGGAAACTAATGGCCACAAAGCCTGCGCCAACGCAGCCAGCGAAGGCTAATACGGCTCCGATGGTTCATTTTATGAAAGCAGAGCAGCGTGTACTAGCCGATGATAGTGCGTCGCTCTTGGAGTTGGCAGAACAGGAAGGCATTCAGATTCGTCATGCGTGCCGCGTGGGTGCATGCGGAGCCTGCAAGGTGCGCGTTCAGCAGGGAAATGTGCGTTATGATACGCCACCAACCGCGCTCACGGCTGCTGATCAGCAAGCTGGCTATGCTCTAGCATGTGTCGCCTATCCTCAGGGCGCTGTGGCGATCGACGCGTAAGTTCTGCCGCTAGAAGCTATCAGCCTCGACATAAAAGCCGAGCGCCAAACTAGCATCGTTTTTAAACCATTCAAGAGGATTGCGATAGCAGCCAGCAGCGATCAGCAACAGCCGATCGCTGCTGACTCTTTTAAAGGGATGATATACATAATGTTGCACAAGTTAATGAGGCCTGTTACTCTCCATAAAAGGTAAAGACGACCGCGCCAGCAGTTCCCATTGTGAAGATTCTCTTAGTAGAGGATGATGAGCCAGTTGCGGCGGTGCTTGTAGAAGTACTCACGGCACAACACTACACCGTTGATGTGGCAACGGATGGTGAAATCGGCCTGGAGTTAGCGACCCGCTGTGATTATGAACTCATTCTGCTAGATTTACAGATACCCAAATTAGACGGCATTCGCCTCTGTCATGAGCTTCGGTCACGAAGGATTCAAAAGCCAATCCTTCTATTAACAGCAAAAGATTCTAGTGCCGATGTGGTCAAAGGTCTTGATGCTGGAGCCGATGATTATGTGACGAAGCCATACAACTTGTCTGAATTGCTCGCGCGGCTGCGGGCATTGCTACGACGGCGAGAAACTAACCTGGCTCCCATGCTTTTAACATGGGGAAAGCTGCAAGTGAATCTTCAAGCCGCTGAAGTGAAATACGCAGAACAACCCATTACGCTCACACCCAAAGAATACAGTTTGCTGGGTTTATTTCTACGAAACCCACAGCGGGCCTTTAGTCGCAGTGATATTCTCGATCGCCTCTGGTCGATTGATGCATCGCCCAGTGAAGGGACCGTAACCAATCTCATCAAAGACTTGCGGCAAAAATTGAAGGCCGCCGGGATGACCGAAGATTTGCTGGAAACCGTCTATGGCTTAGGCTATCGCTTGAAAGCAGTCCCACAGAAGCCGATGACTGAGCAGACTGCTAACTACACTATCCCACCCGCCACAACTGGCATATCACCATCTCTGGAGCAAAAACTGCCGTCGATCAGTAAGGTCTTGCGGCGGTATCAGCAAACCTTTGTCGCACGACTAGAGCGACTAGAGCGCGTTGAGCTGTCCTTAAAACAGGACACGTTGAGCCAAGCGCTACAGGAAGAGGCCGCCCAGGAAGCACACAAACTAGCCGGAACGCTTGGTTCCTTTGGCTACAACGCAGGCTCGGAACTCGCCAGGACGATCGAGCATTTGCTGCAAACAGCCCTCACACCAGCCGACAGCCCTTTACTCACCAAACTGATTGCGGCCCTCAAGCAGGAGCTATCGAATCCACCGGCCCCTTTAACGGTTGAGACTCCAGAGCCACAGACGGCACGCCTAGTCCTGGTCATCGACGATGACACCACTTTCACCCAACAACTGCAAACGGGTGCTGTAACTTGGGGACTACGGGTGGAGGTTACGCCGACGATTGAAACGGTACAGGCGATACTTGCTCGTCAGACACCCGCAGCCATTTTAGTGACGCTCTACTCACATCAGCTTGAGAAGGCATTGGCTCTGCTACAGGCGTTAAGCGTGCAACGGCCAGCCGTGCCAATTGTCGTGATGACAGAATACGATCGCCTGATCGATCGCGTAGCTGTATCTCGCTTCGGCGTGCGGCGCTTTTTGCAGAAAACCATAAACAACGACCAGATTTTTAAGGCTCTGACTCAAATCTTACCCCAGGGCTCTACGACGGAGGCCAGAGTGTTGCTGGTAGACGATGACCCTATCATGCTGGAGCATTTGCAGAACCACCTACAACCGTGGGGGTTACAGGTAACATGCCTGCAAGATTCAAGCCAGTTTTGGGATGTGCTAACCACCACACAGCCCGATCTTCTGGTGCTGGATCTAGAGATGCCCACATTTAATGGGATCGACCTCTGCCGAGTGGTTCGTCAGGATGTACAGTGGGGCAATTTACCGATTTTAGTTGTCACCGCCCATACTGATATGGCATCCATTCAACAAGTGTTTACAGCAGGCGCTGATGACTTTATCGGCAAACCTGTTGTTGGGCCAGAGCTGGTAACGCGAGTTATCAGCCGGATTGATCGCGCTCGTTTGCAACACCAACTGGAGACGATGAAGCGGAGATTTGGCACATGATCCAATTCCGGCATTCATACAAGCAACCGCCACAGGAGAAAAAACGCGATCGCCAACCAACAATACCACTGCGGTGGGTGCTTGTTGTACCGTTTGTACTGCTGGTAGTTAGCACCGTTGGCCTGGTTGAATACCTGTATCTTCGGAACGAGCAGCAGTCTGTACAAGAGTTTGCGAACAAATTGATGGGAGAGGTGAGCGATCGCGTGGCGCTCTATCTCAACAACTTTCTCGAAACGCCACAGCAAATGAATCGCTTGAATGCCAGCGTGATCCAGTTCGGTGAAATCAATCGCACCAATCAAAAACAGTTAGAAGGCCGCTTTCTCCATCAAATTCAGGCCTTTGAGTCACTGAGTCGCATTCATTTCAGCAATCCTCAAGGCGGATACGTCTCCGTTGGTAACGATCAGCGAGGGCTGACCGTTGCAGAAACCGATCGCTTTGTGAAGGGATCGCTACGGGTCTACAGCGTCGATCGAGCCGGTAAGCGGACAGCCCTGCTGCTTACACGGCAATTTTACGATGCCACGACACGCCCCTTCTATCAACACACATTGAAAACAGGTAAGCCGACATGGACTCCGATCTATGTCTATGTTCCATCCACGCTAGGTTTAGGGCTTGCGGCTAGCTATCCTCTTTACGACAAAGCCCAGCAACTGCAAGGAGTTCTGGCTAGCGATCTAACACTGGTTTCGATCGCGCAGTATCTAAGAAAGCTAAAAATTGGAACACATGGCATAGCATTCCTCATGGAACGATCAGGAATGCTCGTCGCCTCCTCAACTCCAGAAGAGCCCTTTCTCACCAGCACTGACCGCAAACGCTACAGACGCATTCACGCCTTTGACAGCCAGGAACCATCCATTCGCAAGGCAGCGCAGCATCTGGTGTCTCGCTACGGCACGCTCAATCAAGTTACAGACGCTGCACAGCTTCACTTTGAGGTAGAGGGCAAGCGACACTTTCTCCAGGTTACGCCTGTTCGTGATCGCATGGGTCTTGACTGGCTGCTCGTTGTGACCGTGCCAGCGTCAGATTTCACGGAACAAATTGACGCCAATACGCAACTTGCCATTCTACTCAGCATCGGTGCCTTGTTCGGCGCGATCGGGCTAGGGCTTCTCACCGCTCAATGGATTGTGCAACCGATTCAACGGCTCAGTTGGGCAAGTCGTGCACTCGCCCAGGGTGACTGGGATGAAACTCTCAAGGAAGACAGCGCGATCGCTGAATTACAGGAACTCACACGCTCCTTCAATCAAACGGCTGAACAGTTACAGCGATCGTTTGACCACGTAAGAACTGCACTGCAAGCATCAGAAGAGCGCTTTGCTAAAGTATTTCGCGCCAGTCCCGACCCGATCGCAATCACCACTCCGGAAGGGCGCTACCTTGATGTGAATGATGCCTTTCTTAGTCTCTTTGGTTTCACGCGAGAAACTGTTTTGGGTAGCACCGTCGCTGACGTTGGCCTCTGGTCTAACCCGGACGATCGAGACTCCGCCATGCAGCGCATCCTGGCAGGTGAACGGGTACGTAACCTTGAACTCACCATTCGGAACCATCTCGGTGAGCTAATAACGGTGCTGTATTCAGCCGAAACCATCGACGTTCAAGGGCAACGTTGCATCATCGCCATTGTGAAAGAAATCACTGATCGTAAACGGGTTGAAGCCGCCTTACGCCACAGCGAAGCAGCACTTCGGCGCGCTCAACAGGTTGCCCATGTAGGCAGTTGGGAACTGGATATCGCCACCGAAACCGTGCGTTGGTCAGAAGAAAGCTTCCACATCTTTGGGTGGGATGTAACGCAACCAGAACCAACCTTGTCTCAATTCATCGCCTTGCTTCATCCCGACGATCGCGATGTCCTACAGCAAAGCGTTCAGCACACGATTACCACGGGCATTCCCTACAGTCTGGACTTCCGCACGGTGCTACCAGATGGCATGATCCGCTATGTCGAAGCTAAAGGAGAAGCGATCGTCAATCGAGAGGGTCAAGTGATTCAACTCATTGGCACCAATCTCGACATCACAAACCGTAAGCAAGCAGAACTTGCCCTCCGCCAGAGCGAAGCCGTCAAAAATCAAATCCTCAAAGCCATTCCTGACTTGATCATCTGGATGAAGACAGATGGTACGTGCATCGATTTGATCGATGGTCCAAGCATGACAAACCTTTATGTCAAAGCAGAAGCAGTTGGCAAGAATCTCTATGATCTCCTCCCTCCAGACTTAGCGCAGGCAAGAAAAAACGCGATTGAACAAGCACTCACCACAGGCGATGTCACTGTTTACGAGCATCAGGTGCAAGTTCAAGGCGCAATGAAGTATGAAGAAGTCCGAGTGGTTGGAGTGGGGGACGATCGAGTCTTAGTCATCGTTAGAGATGTCACCATTCGTAAACGGGCAGAAGACGCCTTACGCCAGTACGAACGCATTGTTGCCGTTACCACTGATGGCATATCACTCATTGACCGTAACTACATTTATCGCGTAATCAATCCTTCATACCTCACCCGATTCGATAAACAGCATGATGAAATTGTTGGACACTCCGTCGCAGAGTTAATTGGTCAAGAGATTTTTGAGACCGTCATTCAAGCTCGTCTTGATCAATGCTTTGCGGGACAAACCGTGCAATATGAAGATTGGTTTGACTACCCCGCCATGGGGTTTCAGTTTATGAGCGTTACCTATGATCCATATGTTGAACCGGATCAAACCATTTCTGGAGCAGTCGTAACCGTGCGCAACCTCACCGACCTGAAACTGGCAGAGACCGCACTGCGCAACAGTGAAGAACGCTTTCGTAGCGCTTTTCAGGATGCTCCGATCGGCATGGCGCTGATTGCTTTAGACGATCGTTGGCTCAAAGTGAATCCTGTACTGTGTGCCATGCTGGGCTACCCTGAAGCTGAATTACTCTCGATGCCAGCATCCGCTCTCGTTCATCCGGACGATCGCAGTCTGTTGCAACAGCGCATTGAGCAACTATTGTCACAGCAAAATGAAGCGGCTCAGGCTGAAATCCGCTATCAATGCAGGGGTGGGCGAACAGCGTGGGGACGTCTTAGCCTATCACTGGTGCGCGATGACCAGAAGCAACCGTTGTACTACGTCGCCCAAATTCAAGACGTGACAGAACAACAGGCCATTGACCAGATGAAAAATGAATTTATTTCCATCGTTAGCCACGAGTTGCGTACTCCCCTCACAGCGATTAAGGGGTTTCTGGGCCTGCTTCATACTGGTATTTATGCGAACAAACCCGACAAAGCAAAACGCATGGTTGAGCTTGCCCTGGCGAACAGCGATCGCTTGGTACGGCTCGTTAACGACATCTTAGATTTAGAACGGCTCGCTTCGGGGAAGGTACCGATGGTACTCGAAGTGTGCCAGGCAGAAGAACTCCTACAACGGGCAGTTGAAGGCGTGCAATCTATTGCTGATGAAGCAAATGTGACACTTTTGGCTATTCCTGTATCAGTTCAAATTTGGGCTGCCCCTGATGCAATCATTCAAACCCTCACAAACTTGCTCAGCAACGCCATCAAATTCTCGCCCCCTCACGCGACAGTCACTATCAAAATCAGCGCTCAAGGCAATTCTGTACTTTTTCAAGTGCAAGATCAGGGTAGAGGCATTCCCACAGATAAGTTAAAAACAATCTTTGGTCGCTTCCAGCAGGTCGATGTTTCTGATGCTCGTCAACGGGGTGGAACAGGGCTAGGGCTAGCCATTTGTCAAAGTATCGTACAACAGCACAACGGGAGTATCTGGGTAGAAAGTGAACTTGGGCAAGGAAGCACCTTTTACTTCACGGTGCCCATGCCAGAAGCATAAGTACGTTTAAATGAGTTTCAAGCATTGCTATCTTCGATCACGGTGATATTGGTATCTTCGATCGCAGTGATGATGTCAAGGACGCTCTAAACTTATGCCTTAACCTTAGGCTCTGGAATGCACAGACAGCAGCAAGATCATGGGTTACACTAATCCTCCACTTCGATTTACAGATTCTCGGAGGGTCGCAAGCCCTTTCGCCTGTACAGCTAATCCCTGGTAGCCTGATTTTGGGAGTGAGTTTTCGTCCCTTTAAGAGCAATATGAGCAAACGTATCTTAGTCGTAGATGATGAAGAATCTTTGCGAGATCTCGCTGCTGCTTGCTTAGAAGACCTGGGTGGATGGGAAGTCGTCACGGCTGCATCAGGGCATGATGGGCTACGTAAAGCAGCCGCTTATCACCTTGACGCAATTTTGCTAGATGTTTCCATGCCAAATATGGATGGCTTTGCGGTCTACGAAACGCTGAAAGCAGATGCATCGTTACACCACTTGCCAATCGTGCTGCTGACCGCCAAAGTGCTACCCACCGATCGCGCCCGTTTTGCACAAATGGACATTGCAGGGGTGGTAACAAAACCGTTTGATCCAACGCATCTATGCGCTCAACTGGCAACCATGTTGAAATGGAATGAGCGCTGATGGCAAGCTTATCAGTTCCTTATCTTTTTGCTCTAATCTTTGCGCTATGCATTACAGACGTTCCGCAAGCTTGAGCTAGTGGTTGGTCAGTTTTGATTTTGTGCGTAGACTGCTTCTGAGAGCACCACTAAGAAGCGCTTACAAGATCTGATTACACACAATTTTAAGCTTGACAGTTCACTAGCCCAACAATCGCAAAGGCGAGAAGCAATTGAGGGTTGTAACCATCCATCCATGCGTTCGCGGTACTTATCCAAGCGTGGATCGAGTAAGTTACTCCCAATAAACGACTGATGCTGCTTTCCGTTTAATCACGATGACCATAATATAAGCTGCTTGTCGGTTCAAAGTCTGTTTGCAAATGATTCGATCGCCGATTCGGGATAGATCTTACTGTCATTGTTCGTTTCGAGGAGACACGAAATGCCACTTACAAAACGTTGTATTGCTGAGTTTATCGGCACTTTTTGGTTAGTTTTCGGTGGATGCGGCAGTGCTGTTCTAGCCGCAGCGTTCCCATACGATGCTAAATTTCCTAATTCTGCTAATTTCTTTGGGCTGGGGTTCCTGGGTGTTGCTCTGGCATTTGGCCTCACAGTCTTAACTATGGCGTATGCAGTGGGCCATATATCTGGCGGTCACTTCAATCCAGCTGTCTCATTCGGGCTATGGGCAGGCAAGCGTTTTCCTGGGTCTGAGTTACTGCCTTACATTGTGGCTCAAGTGCTGGGAGGCGCTCTGGCTGGGGGAGCGATTTACGTCATTGCCAGTGGTCGGGCCGGCTTTGCCTTGACTGGCTCAAACCCACTTGCCACCAACGGCTTTGGTGCACATTCGCCCGGTGGCTATAGTCTGGCAGCTTGTTTCCTGGCTGAAGTGTTGCTGACCTTTATGTTCCTGCTTATCATCTTGGGCGCGACCGATCGTCGTGCACCCGTAGGTTTTGCTCCCATTGCGATCGGGCTTGCTTTAACGCTCATCCATTTGATCAGCATTCCAGTCACAAACACTTCAGTTAACCCAGCACGCAGCACAGGCGTTGCACTCTTTGCAGGCGCAGAACTCTTTAGTCAGGTCTGGCTGTTCTGGTTAGCTCCAATTTTAGGCGCGCTACTGGCAGGTTGGTTCTACAGCAATGTTTTTGATGAATCGACTATCGAAGAGGCACGGCGCGTAAGAGAGACCGTTTAGTAGCTTGCTGTGTCTAGCAGCTTGGCACCGAAACGGCTTAGCTTTACCGTTAAGTGTTCGCGGTTAACGAGCTGTTCTAAAGTACGCAAACCTGGCGGGGTAATCTTTATCGTTGCCCCGCTATTTTAAAGATATTCACACCACGGCGGTTTCTGTGTGCTAGGGCGCGTCATCAATTAAGCTCCGAAACCTTTGGTATCAGAAGTTTCGCGCCCGCTCCAACCCATAGGGCTAGGGGCTGAAACCCTTGCTAGAAGTAAGGCGTAGTCGTAATTGATGACAGCGCCTAGCAAACTCGTTTCATACTAGTGAATCGTTACCCTTTACAGGACTTCGCTGAGACGACCGTTCAAGGATGCCATAACAGGACTGCAAACTTAAGTCGCTTCTATCAACGGTACTCAACAGATACTTGAAGCCGTTTGCAAAAAGAGCCTTTCAAGCCTCGATCGCGTCGTACAAGCCCTCCATCTAAACAGATGCATGGTATTAAATCACATAAATTAATTCTGCTCATCGATGATGAGACAAGCATTCAAGAGCTCGTTCAAGCCTGTTTGAGTGACCTGGCGGGATGGACTGTCATTACCGTGTCATCAGCCCAGGAAGGTTTGAGGCGTCTCACCTTAGAACGCCCGGATGCCATTCTACTAGATATGATCATGCCAGGCATGAACGGTACTACCTTTATCCACAGTCTTGATAAAAATCCTGCTGCCAGAACGATTCCAATTATTTTGTTAACAGTACAGGCGCGCTGTTTTACAAATAAACAATTGGAGCAACTTGGTGTCATTGGCGCGATCGCTAAACCCTTTAACCCAGTAACGCTACCGCATAGCATCGCTCAAGCACTGGGCTGGAACTTAGCAATAGAAGACTGATCGTCGATGGTTTCTGTCACAGGCTCCTCATGTAACCCTGTGTAACGCTCTGGCTTGCAACCACAGCTTCAGCTGTGGTGAGCTACGGACACTGCTTAGTCGATCGCTACGCTTAAAACGCCTTCTCAGCGTTCCTTTAGGAATTTTCTAGTCGCAAGCCTTGAGCGCCACTGGATTAGAGTCTGAGAAAAGAACGTAACAAACGCTTTACAAAAACTGTAAACTTCGGTATCGTGATTATCACGGGGAAATTAATACCCCGTTACATTCATACACAACGCACTTTTATTACCATGACAACCACCTTACAGAGACGTGAAAGCGTCAACGTGTGGGAGCAGTTCTGCAACTGGGTGACCAGCACCGACAACCGCCTGTATGTAGGCTGGTTCGGCGTCCTGATGGTTCCCACCCTGCTGTCTGCGACCATCTGCTTCATCATCGCCTTCATCGCTGCCCCTCCTGTGGACATCGATGGCATCCGTGAGCCCGTCGCTGGCTCCCTCATGTACGGCAACAACATCATCTCTGGTGCGGTTGTCCCTTCGTCCAACGCGATTGGTCTGCACTTCTACCCCATCTGGGAAGCCGCTTCCTTAGATGAGTGGCTGTACAACGGTGGCCCTTACCAGTTAGTGGTGTTCCACTTCCTGATTGGCGTCTTCGCTTACATGGGTCGTGAGTGGGAACTGTCCTACCGCCTCGGCATGCGCCCCTGGATCTGCGTCGCTTACAGTGCACCTGTAGCCGCAGCAACGGCAGTGTTCTTGATCTACCCGATTGGTCAAGGTTCCTTCTCTGACGGCATGCCTTTGGGTATCTCCGGTACGTTCAACTTCATGTTCGTGTTTCAGGCCGAGCACAACATTCTGATGCACCCCTTCCACATGTTGGGTGTGGCCGGTGTGTTCGGTGGCAGCTTGTTCAGTGCGATGCACGGTTCGTTGGTCACCTCCTCGTTGGTGCGTGAGACCAGCGAGAACGAGTCAGCGAATGCGGGTTACAAGTTTGGCCAAGAAGAAGAGACCTACAACATCGTCGCAGCACACGGCTACTTCGGTCGGTTGATCTTCCAATACGCGTCGTTCAACAACTCCCGCAGCTTGCACTTCTTCTTGGGTGCGTGGCCAGTGATTGGAATTTGGTTCACGGCGTTGGGCATCAGCACGATGGCGTTCAACCTGAACGGGTTCAACTTTAACCAGAGCATCATCGACTCGCAGGGTCGTGTGGTCGGCACTTGGGCGGACATCTTGAACCGGGCGAACCTGGGGATGGAAGTGATGCACGAGCGCAATGCACACAACTTCCCGCTCGACTTGGCTGCCGGTGAAGCGGCTCCTGTTGCCCTCTCTGCTCCATCCATCAACGGTTAGTTTTAACCTTTTGTTGACTAACTGAATCAAAAGCGCTCCTCCATGAGGGGCGCTTTTTGCGTTGGGACTAGATTACATTGGAGTTCACAGAATAACGTCTTCAGGATGATTGCAATGGTTGGTGCCAGAAACAGGCTCTCTTACGGGTGGAAAAAACTGCTTTTTGGCATGGGGGCTGTTGCGATCGCCTATACCGCAGCCTGTCTTTTGCTCTTCTTTGGGCAACGCTACTTGCTTTACCGCCCCAAGTCTGACCTTGCCATGTTGCCTAGCGCAGACGCTTTTAAGTTGCCTTATGAAGATGTGTGGATATCGATCGCACATACGCGCGATCGTCTTCATGGTTGGTGGGTGCCATCTCCAGCTACTGGAGAGCGATACGCAGTGTTGCCGCAGGAGCCTGCAAAGGTGCTGACAACTGCAAGAACGATACTGTACTTTTCTGGAGTCGGTCGTAACATCGGCGATTACAATTACCTCGCCAGAGTGGCAGCGTTTCACCAGCTTGGTTTTTCTGTGTTGGTGGTTGATTATCGAGGGTACGGTCGCAGTGGCGGGTCGTTTCCTGACGAACAACAGGTTTATGAGGACAGCCAAGCGGCTTGGCAATACCTTCGCGAAAACCGTCATTTACTGCCTGAACAGATTTTGCTTTACGGGGAGTCATTAGGAGGGGCAATCGCGCTCGATTTAGCAATAAGACACCCTGAAGCAAAAGGTCTCATTATGCAAAGCTCCTTCACTTCAATGGCTGAGGTGGCGGAGCAAAGAAGCTTTTTGCAGTTCTTTCCAGTACGTTGGCTGCTGACAGAGCACTTTGATTCACTTTCTAAAGTGCGATCGCTCCACATGCCAGTTTTGTTTCTGCATGGAACGGCGGATTCTGTTGTACCGCCTGAAATGAGTCAACGGCTGTATGATGCGGCTTCGGAACCGAAGCAACTCTTTTTCATTGCTGGTGCCGAGCACGTCAGGCTGTATCAACCGGGAGCACAGTCTTATTTGAAGGCGATACAACAGTTCATCGGACCTTTGCAACGGCGGACGAATGGTTCTCTGTAGTACGAATCAGCCGCATCACGAGAATGACAGTCTTGTGCTGCATGAGCAATATTCTGTAAGCGCTTACTAAAAAATAGTCATCATGGCTTTGAAGCAGCCCGTTTTGAAGCAGCCCATTATTGATAAATAGAACGCCAGGAGTCATCCATGGAAAACCTCCATGAGCCAGTAAGTGCACCAGAAGATGCTAAACATCTAGAAAAGCTGCGGAGCGTGATTGAACAAGCGATCGCCGATGGCAGAGTGACGGCTCAAGAAATGCAAGCAATCAAAAGGATCATCTGGTCGAATGGCAAGGTCAGCCCAGAAGAGCTTGATTTAGTCCGAGAACTCATTCATGAGAAAGTCGCCAGTGGAGAAATTGTGTACGACTGGACTTAGCCAGAAGCCACGGTTGTAAGAGCGTGGTTATATCCGTTTTTCCAGTGAGTCCCTCGTCTCTCATTCTGTCGCTAAAATCAGCAGTATGAACCGATCAACGGTTGTGTAACGATATGGCTTTGAGGGTGTAACCGTGGTTATTGGTGAAATCATGCACTCCCTGGTAACGTATAGTGCTGGCACCTTTGTGGCGTTATTCCCCATTGCAAACCCGATTGGCGCTGCTCCTGTTTTCTATAGTCTGACCTTGGCCGATACCGATCGCTATCGTCTGCAACAAGCACGCATGACCGCTATCAATGTCATCTGGCTGCTAGCGACGTTCTTCCTGGTCGGCAAATTCATCCTGCTCTTTTTCGGCATTTCGCTGGGCGTGCTGCGGGTGGCAGGCGGCCTTCTGGTAGGGCATACCGCCTGGGAAATGGTTACGGCACGGCAACGGCTCAACGCAACCGAGCATCAGGACGCACAGGACAAAGAGGATATTTCCTTTACGCCAATGGCGATTCCGCTTGTGAGCGGTCCCGGAGCGATCGGGGTTGTCATTGGGTTGTCTGAGCGCGTCACCCAGGCGGCTGATTATGTGGGCTGTCTCGTTGGCATTGGGCTTCTGGGTATCGTCCTCTATCTCTGTCTTGCTCTAGGCGAAACACTCGCAAAACGCTTTGGCAGTAGTGGGTTAGGTGCGCTCAATCGGGTGCTAGGCTTCTTCATTTTGTCGATCGCCGTACAATTCGTCGCAGACGGCATCATTGATTTACTTAAGCAAGCGGCTCCCAATCTTTTGCATTAAATCATTTGCATTACATAATCAACCAACCAGGATCGAGACCTGCCCCTCTTTAAGCGGTCTGTGGCATACCGAATACGTGACGTTGGAAGACAAGCATCCGTTGGCGATCGAGCAAGCAAAAAAACTTTGCCATTTTTCGTTCAAAAAATACTTGCTTAGTGGAATATGAAAGCATCAAGAAATTGCAATCTGCTTTTGATTGCTGACTCTTAGGCTTTGGAACTAACAGCGACGCAACTCTGGTAGTGCGCTCCCTTTCGATCCATGGTCGAGCTTGTTAGATCATCCATTAAAGGAACGAATGTTGATCAGGATTGCTCCTCTCTCGCTTGTACTTATCGCCGTGACTGGTTGCAGTGTCCCTTTTACCGCGCCATCCGCTCAAAAAACAACACCGATCGCAGCGGCACAAAGTTCCCGGCTCACAACGGCGTTGCCACCCAGATCCCAACGCTATGCTTCTGCGAGCCAAAATCAAATTGACGATCAAGGCTATCGCGATGGCTATGAAGATGGGGTCGGGAACTTTCCATCCAACCCCAGTATTGGCATTGCGAACCTGAACCTGACCGATCCAACTGAGCAAGGAATTTACACGGACGCTTACAATCGTGGCTACGCTCAAGGCAAAGGCCAGCAACCATCGCCATCGCCCTCTTTTTCTCCTTCTCCCTCTCCCATAGGAACCGTTTCACCAGCGCGCCGGAGAGAACTGCGACAGCGAGGGTATCAAGATGGCACCAGAGATGTTCAGTCAAACTTTGGTTCAAACCCGAGCAGTGGCATTGCAGCCCTTGGTCTCACAGACCCTAACGAAATTCGAATTTACACCAATGCCTATAATGCTGGTTACCAGCGGCAGCCATCGCCATCGCCTTCACCCATTGTTTCGCCTGGAAGACTTGCTGAACTGAGACAGCAAGGCTACAACGATGGCGATGCCGATGCTCGCTCAAACTTTCCACAGGATGCAAGCAGAGGCATTAACCGTTTGGGCCTGGTCACTGCGCGAGAACAGCAAGCCTATAGCAATGGTTACAGAAACGGCTATCAAGCGTTTGTAAATAGTCAACAGCCCATTCCAAACTCGTTGTGGTAAATGTATGGCAAAAGGCAAGAGGCAGAGGGCAGAAGGCAGGAGGGAAACCTCATCTATTAGAGCTTTGACCACAACAACGTGTTCTAACTAACCTGTGTGCTGCTATATCGACCGATTTGCCAACCTGAATGACGGTAGGAGCCCTAAACCATATGTGAGCGTAGGAGGCTTTGTGAGAGATGATGCCCGCGGCGTCCTTTCTCACAATCCAAAGTGGATCGGTATACCGTTGCTCAGCGTCTTGCTCAAAGCGAAGTAAAGGGTATGATCACAAGTAATTTTTACTGGTGTTTCCGATGAATGAAACGTTCTCGTCTTTAGAAGCCTGGAATCAACGGTTAAAGGCAGCTGTACTGTTAGGCGGACGGGTTATTTATCATTTGTTGACAGGTAAGATCGATCGCCGCAACACGATCGAGCAAATGAAAATTGTGGGGCCGCAATCGCTTTCGATCGTGCTGATTACGGCTGCTTTCATCGGTATGGTGTTTACCATTCAGGTGTCACGAGAATTTTTGCGCCTGGGAGCAGGGTCTGCGGTAGGAGGCATTTTGGCGATCGCGCTTTCACGAGAGCTATCACCGATCTTGACTGCCGTGGTAGTGGCTGGACGAGTGGGTTCTGCGTTTGCGGCGGAGTTAGGCACTATGCGCGTTTCAGAGCAAATTGACGCTCTTTACATGCTGAAAACCGATCCCGTTGACTACCTGGTGGTTCCCCGTGTCGTCGCCTGTATTCTGATGTTGCCAGGGTTGGCGATTCTCTCGTTTTTCACAGGCATGGCGGGTGGCGTACTCATCTCCAACCAAATCTACGATATGCCTACTAGCGTTTTTCTATCTTCAGCCCATGACCTCATGTCGGTTTGGGATATTTGCGCCGGTCCGATTAAAGGCGTTATCTTTGGTGCGCTGATTGCCATTATTGGCTGTAGCTGGGGTCTGACGACCAGTGGTGGGGCAAAGGGTGTGGGTCAATCGACCACGACATCTGTTGTGACCAGCATTCTAGCGATTATTATTTCTGATTTCTTTCTTTCGTGGCTTATGTTTACAGGCGTGAGTGATGCAGGCTTGCAGGGATTTTGAGGGCGTTCTTTAAAGGCAGGGGGCGGTAGTCAGGAGTCAGAAGTCAGGAGTCAGAAGTCAGAAGTTAAAGTGATTGGCTCCACAAGCGAAGTAGGGGTCATGAAATCAAGGTTGTTTGTGGCTTAAACCCAAGTGCTGCTGGAGCGATCGTCGCATGACATCGACAGGTGGGGGTTGCTGTAGCCAAATTTCTAAGGCAGCAGCCCCTTGCTGAACCAGCATCTCCAGCCCGTCAATGACGATCGCGCCTCGACTCATGGCTTGTTTTAGAAAGACAGTAGGCGCAGGTGTGTAAATTAAGTCATACACGATGACATTGGGCAGAAGGCGGTTAACGTCAGTGTCACTGAGGGGCGAACTTGACTCATAGGGCGACATGCCGATCGGTGTCGTGTTGACCAACAAGCCAGCCTGGGGGAGAAGGTCGCCTAAACGCTCCCACGGGTGGATGCTCAGGTTAGCTGCCAGGGCTGAGCCAGCCCAACTGTTTAAAAAGTGCTCTAGCTTCTGAGCGTCACGCCCCACTACCTGAATAGCCGCACAGCCAAGCTGGGCACAACCTGCCACCACAGCTCTCGCAGCACCCCCATTACCCAGAATAACTGCCGTTGTTTGGCTCCAGTCGCGCTCCAAGGCAATGAGCGGATGCAGAAACCCTGTCACATCAGTATTCGTGCCACTCCAACCAGCATCTGTGCGCCATACCGTGTTGATCGCCCCGATCGTCCTGGCAATGGGCGAGACATCGGTTAGCAGCGGCATAATGGCTTGCTTATGGGGAATCGTAATGCTGAAACCCTGTAGACCGATCGCGGCGAACCCGTCGATCGCGGCTTTAAGCTGCCCTGGCTCGACGTGAAACGGCATATAGGCATAGTCCACTCCTAACTGCGCGATCGCGGCATTATGCATAATCGGCGACAAAGAATGGGCGATCGGCGCACCGATGACACCCAGGAGTTTGGTTTTGCCAGTAATCACGAGGGAGGGGAAAGGGGGTAGGGTGTGGGGTGTGGGGTAAGAATCTACTCTAGAGCGATCGATTCCGGTGTCGATTCCGGTGCCGCTTCAGTGGCATCAGTCGCGGGTGGTTGAGGTGTGGGACGCACGCGACGAATGGGCAAATTGGCAATGAGGGCCGTGGTGCGCTGATTATTTTCGAGCGCAAATTCCATGCTTTCGGTATCAAGCTCCACGTAGCGAGAGACCACTTCAAGAATCTCCTTACGCATTGCTTCTAAAGCCTGTGGCGGAATATCGGTGCGATCGTGCGCCAGCACCAGCTTAAGGCGATTCTTCACTTGGCTGCGGCTGTTATCACCGGGTCGAGCAAACAGGCGTTCGAGAAGTTCAATCAACATGGAGCATATAGAGGTGAAGGATGGAGGAAAAGGATGAGGGATGAAGCTTGCTTCCGCTTTGCGGTGGGATGAGGGATAAAACGTTAGCCTTTAGCCTTTAGCCTTTAGCCTTCAGCCTTTAGCCTTTAACCTCTCCTAAAAAATCTTCTTGTTCAAAACTTTGCGGAGTTTGGTGAAGAAGCCGTCATTGGTGTTGTTTAAGTCGAGAAACTCAACTTTTTCGCCTTCAAGGCGACGAGCAATATTATCAAAGGCACTACCCGCTAAAGATGGCGTTTCCGATAGCACAAGCGGCTCACCTTTGTTGGTAGAGACAATCACACGCTCATCGTCAGGCACGACCCCAATCAGCGGAATCGCCAGAATTTCCTGCACATCTTCGACTGACATCATGTCGTTTGCCTGCACCATTGCAGGGCGAATACGATTCACGACAAGCTGAATTTTTTTAATGTTATTGGCCTCAAGCAAGCCAACGACACGATCGGCATCACGAACCGCCGCAATTTCGGGCGTGGTGACAATGACCGCTTCTCTGGCAGCGGCGATCGCATTTTGAAAGCCCATTTCGATGCCTGCGGGGCAGTCCACAAACACATATTCGTAGCTTTGTGCCAGAGCCATCACCAGTTGTTTCATCTGGTCAGGATTGACCGCATCCTTAGTACGGTTCTGGGCGGCTGGTAGCAACACTAAATTAGGCTGGCGCTTATCCTTTACCAGCGCTTGCTCCAGCCGACACTGCCCTGAGAGAACATCAACAGCCGTGTAAACAACGCGATTTTCTAACCCCAGCAGCAAATCCAGGTTGCGAAGACCAAAATCAGCATCCACTACGGCAACTTTACGACCTCGCCGTGCCAACGTCATACTCAGGTTGGCGGTAGTAGTGGTTTTGCCCACTCCCCCTTTGCCAGATGTGACAACAATAATGCGACTCATGGACTAGGCAATAAATAACGACAGGGACAACGGATGAAATGGTTGTGATACGTCAGGAAACACTTGAACCGTTTGGCTTAAGCTCTACTGGTTTAAGCTCTAAATTATGCCCTAGATTGTTCACCCTTCACAAATCTGACGCTTATAAACTGCCGGACTGAAACACTGATCGTCTGGCAACCAACAGCCATGTTTAAACTGCGTCATTCCAGGTGCTTTAACTATACTGAAACTGACTATTCTTATACTCTGTTTATGACGCTCCGATCGCAGTATCAGAAAAGGCAATTCCAGGCACAACCTGCAAAAGCGCGAAGAGAGCTGTTTTAAGAAGGCAGAAGTCACTCAAAACTCCTCACTCAAAACTCTTAACTCCTCACTCAAAACTCTTAACTTCTAACTCCCCTCCTTCCCCCTCACGCCTTCTCACCACGATGAAAATCGACCGCTCTGGCAATGCGAATCGTACCTTGCGGAGTGACGTAGGCAACCTCAGGCTGGAACTGAGCAGGCGGCGTTTCGGGTGCTCTGGCAACGAAATCAGCAATACGAAGTTGAGTTGGCTCCATCTGCATCGCCATGATCAGGCAGCGAGCATTACCTTTAGAGCCCGCATGAGCCACACCGCGCAGTCGTCCCCAGATCAAAATATCGCCTTCTGCAACAACAGCACTCCCAGCATTGACATCCCCTAAGATCACAACGGTACCGCTGTGCTGAATGTCTGCGCCGGAGCGGAGCGTTGTTTCAAGATAGAGCGGTTCTGCCATGGCCTGGGCTGTTTCCTGAGTCGGCTGGTTCAGGTGCGAAATGGAAGATTGTTGCTCCACTGAGTAACCAGCAGTGGCAGCCGCAACAGCCGTTTGCCGCCGACTCGTATACACCCGCTTGAGGTGGAGTTGGGCTTCGGTCAAAGCATCGGCGATCGCTTGAAGCTGTCGCCCATCAAGAAGGCGATCGCGTGCCAGTAAATGAACTGTAGTGTCAGGCTGCCAAAAGCGTTCATTTGCGTCTAAGCGCTGCTTTAGCTGTTGCCAGACCTCAGTCCAATGAAACGCGGTGTTGGTCTCATTGTCTTCACCTTCGGGCGGCAGCAACAGAAGCAGCTTGCCCCCTTCCGTGCGAAAGCGAACCTGTTGATTGCGATCGAGCTGGTTGCGATCGGCATCTGTAGCCGTCGGCGGGACGACAGGCACCGATGTTGACGGGGAGGCATCAGTCATGCGAGAGAAACCGGAGCTTTAACGGCTTTAATAGTAAGCTGAAACGCCGCGATCGGCACGTTGTTTCCATTCATTTCACAGGCTCAACGTGTGAAGAAATTGCTGCCATGCTGCTTTGAATGTATTGCTAATGCCCTGATGTCGCGCTAGTGCCCTGATAGTTCGGTAGCGCTCTGAAAGAAAAAATGATGGGGGAGTACACGCTCACCTTCACGCTTTGAATCGTGCTCCTTTCCTTAAGAGGACGACCCTACGAAGCATCTATCCATTCGCCTTGAACAGGGGAATGCTCAGACTGCCAATTGTAAAACTCCCTAAAACCATCCGGATCAATTAACCGAGCAACTGTAGACAGAATTTTAAGCGTGCCATTGTCAGCGTTGCGATCGTGCTTTTTAGGACAGCGGTGCTCTCTTTCTCCACTCACTGCTTCTATTACCTTCCCTATGTCAAACGTACTAACGCCTGTTGAGACTAGTTATCCGGGGCTGGATCGGCTACTGGATGGTCGTTACCAAGTAATTCAAGTTTTAGAGTCTGGGCATTGGGGGCACACGTATCTTGCACAAGATACCCGTCGTCCCAGCCAAGCGGAATGCATGATTCAGCACGTTATACCCGTTAAACGCGACCCGATGTATCAATCAGCTTTACGGCAGCTATTTGTCCGCGAAGCTGCCACCCTGGAGCGGTTGGGAGCACATGAGCAAATCCCCCAACTGCTAGCCTGCTTTGAGAATGAGCAGGGGTTTCATTTGGTGCAGGAGACGGTCAGCGGTACGGCACTGAGTTTGGAGTTGGAGTCGCAGCCCTGGCGGGAAGACCGTGTCGTACAACTGCTTCTGGAATGCCTGGAGGTGTTAGCTGTTGTACATCAAGATTGCTATCGGCATGGCGATATTCGGCCAGATAATTTAATTCGACGATCGCACGATGGCGCACTCATTCTGACCAACTTTGGCAGTGCCCGCGACTTGCATCTGTCTCTCATGACGCTACAACGGCAGCCTGCGACCTCAAGGGTGCCCAACACGCAGGGCTACCAGCCAGAGGAACAGGTACAGGGATTACCATGTCTTGCCAGCGACATCTATGCTGTTGGCATGATCGGCATCCAGGCGCTTACCGGCATGACACCGTTGCAGATGAGCCGCGATGCGCTTACAGGAGAAGTCTGCTGGCAGCCGTTTGGTCAAACACCAGGGTCAACGCTGCGTCATGGATTAGTGGCTGTGCTCAGCCGTATGGTGCGCGCTGATCAAACTCAGCGGTATCCATCTGCAAAAGAAGCCTTGCAAGCCGTACGGCAGCTTGCCCAAGTGGGATTGCTCGCTGCGATTAACCAACCACCCATCGCTTCCGCGATCGAACCGCCTTCTCAGACTCAGGAGCCCTCATCCTCACTCCCAGCGAAAGTGCCTGAATCCGAAACCATGGTAGAGCGCTTGTTTAGCCCTGCTGTGCAGATCGGTGTTGGTATTGGGGCAGTCATGGCAGCAGCCGTTTGTGGCTATGCCTTGCCTCATTTGCTCGATCACGCCCTGTTTGGTGACAACGATCAGGATGGTCAGGCAAGAGCGGATGCAACCCCGCGTCAGCCCGCTGGCCAGACACCCAAAGCCATAGCGGCGGTAGAAGCATTTCCTAAAGAAAACGCTTTCACCGCTTTAAACCGTTCCCTGACCGTTACCCGGTCAAACAACGCACCAACAATCAATCTCTCAGCATCCAATCTTAAAACGGCATCACCACAGGGTAACCAACTAACGCAAGCGACAGGAACACCCCAAACGGATGGGCAACCATCAGCGACAACCGTAGCGCCGTCACCCGCCAGTCCTGCTGAAACGGCTGCGGAACTGGCGCTAAAAAAGGCATACGACCAGGCGATCGACAAAGATTTTGCTAGAGCGATCGAAGCGCTCAGCCAGATTCCTGCCAATACTGCTGTGTATCCTAAAGCGCAGGAAAAGCTTCGCGAGTACAGCGATAAGCAGCAGATTCAAGCCGTGAGTTACCTTCAAACTGCCTACAATCAGGCAGAAACAAAAGCGTTTGACAAAGCGCTTGGAACGCTTCAGAAAATCTCTGAGGCGACAACGGCTTATCCGACCGCTCAGGAGAAGATCCGTGAATACACTGAAAAACAACGTATTCGTGCCGAAGTACTGGCAATGAATGACTTAAACCCCAGCAGCTATTTACAAGAAACGAATGTGCAGGTAGCAACGCGCGTTGGTGGAAGGTAGGAGAGAAGGACGGGGGATGGGGGATGGGGATGAATGCTAGAGGCTGAAGGCTAAAAGATAAAGGCTGAAAGCTAAAAAAGTTAATGGAGCCATTGGCGGTTCGCTTTTTTACCTGGATAGCCAAGGAACTTTCACCCCAAAAAAGCTAGACGGCTCCCCCGCTTTCCCTTACGCCCTCTGACTTCTGACCATTCACCGGATCTCTCTGCGGTCTGTCGTTTCGTAACGCCACATATGATCGTTCTTCTGGGAAGATTGTGTGCTGGTTTATCGCTTCCCAACAATCTACTTGCTATGATGCGTCGTGATCGCGATCGCATTTTTTCTCACCCAGTCATTTAGGAATTGGAGTAACTTATGGGGTTCCATGTTTCTCCCACCGAGCAACAGGGTCACTACCGCTACGATCCAACAGCGCTCGATCAAAAAGGACCGGCTCGTCTGTTTCCCTATGCGGGTGAGGATGGCGTATGGCGCTATGTGTTAGCCCAGATGCGTCACAACCTCCTGGCTCAAGGACAGTTATCAGAGCCGCTTACTCTCTTGCTGCACCAGCTTGAGCAGACGCACCAGCGCCTTGATCAGGCATGGTCACAGTTCGCCACGCTGCTGGTGGATTTCAAATTTTTGCAATCGGGGTGGTTTAATACCAATCTGCCGCCGAACGAGCAGTTTAATACGGAGTTTGTCCGCGAGCGACGGGCAATGACCGCAACGCTGCTGGCAGCTAAAACGGCGGCTAAGCTTTATGCCGATACTACTGCTCGTCGATCGCAGTTCTATCAAGTACTGGAAGACTTGGGCCGCTCTCGTCCTATCGTCAGCAAAATTCATGGGAGTGAGGGCGGTTTGAGCGATCGTGAGTTTGCCCGTCAGCGGTTGGCAGGCCAAAATCCGATGGCTCTGCGCCAAATCCAGCAAACAGATGAAGATAAACAGTTGTTGCAAACGTGGGCAGAACACGTCAGAGCAACCGACAACGGGATTGATTTAATTCAGGCAGCAGCAAACAACCGTCTCTTTGTCACCGATTACCCGCTGCTGGCAAAGCTTACTCCGGCAGATTTACAGGCTGGACGCTACGTTGGTAGCCCTGTTGCTGTGTTTTACCGTGCCGACACCGGACTGGAGCCAATGCTGATTCAGGTAGAACCAGGCCGATTGGCGACACCCACTCAACCCGATGTCGATCGCTGGATGCAGGCCAAGCTGTTTGTGCAAACGGCAGATGTCACCTACCACGAATTGATTGTGCATCTCTGCGATACCCATCTGGCAATGGAGGCGTTTGCGATCGCGACCCCACGCCAGTTACCAGAGACTCATCCGCTCTATCGCTTGCTGCGTCCTCATTTTCGTTTCTTGCTGGCGATCAACACACGGGGCAACACGATTCTGCTAGGCGAAGGAGCCGCGATCGGAAACCTGATGGCACCCACACGAGCAGCATCACTGGAAATTATCAACGAGTCCTACCGATCGCGATCGTTTCAGGATTACGCCTTGCCTTCGGTGATTACCCAACGTGGGTTGGCAGCAGACGTACTACCAGACTTTCCCTATCGAGACGATGCGTTGCTGTTGTGGGAGGCGATCGCGCGTTACGTCACTCAATACTTACAACGCTATTATCCGGACGATCAAGCTGTTCAGCAAGACCCGTATCTACAAGCCTGGGCAACCGAATTAGGCGCGCCACTCGACGCGTGCCCATCCACAGCGTTTCCCCAGGCACCGGCATGGCTACCGCCCGAATGGCAACACCAAGCCAAACTCGTTCCCGATCCATTACCAACGTATCCACGTGTCCCAGGATTTCCTCCCGGTATGGGAGCCGATGCCGAAAGCCCAGCGCTGGTGAGTGTGAAACAGTTGATTGACATTGCTACGCAGATTATTTTCACCTGTGGGCCGCAACATGCCGCCGTTAATTTCAGCCAGTTTGACTATGTCGGCTATGTCCCAAATGCGCCTCTAGCACTCTATGGCCGTCCAGATACGACCACGTCTTATCAACAGCTTTTACCAACGGCTGATCAAGACCTTGGTCAGATGGAGCTAACGTTTGCCCTGAGTGGTATTCGTTGGGGGATGTTGGGGAGTTCGGAGTTAATCAAGTTTGTTGATGCAGGCGATCGTCAAGCATTGGCACAATTTCAGAGCGATCTAACTGCGATCGAAGCTAAAATCAACACCCGTAACCAGCAGCTAGTGGCTGAGGGCGGGGTAGAGTATCCCTATCTGCTACCGTCGCGTATTCCCAATAGCATCAATATTTGAGGGCAGGAGGCAGGAGGCAGGAGGCAGGAGAGTTGTTGGTTTTTAGTTGTTAGTTTTTAGTTTTCAGGAGGCAAGAACGCCCAGACACTATCAACTTTTCTTGAATGCCCAGTGGGCTATGCAACCAACAACTAACAACCAACAACTAGCAACTGGTTCAACTCAAAACGCTTACATCTCATCGCTCAGCTTAATGCACGTTCAACAGTCAGTTCTTTCCATTTTTACAGCGTTTGCGATCGCGACTGTGAGCGCGTTCCCCGGTTTTGCGTTGCCGTTGTCACCGGGCGATCGCGTGCGTGTGTTAACGCCAATGGATGACGAGTTGCCGACAGATAGCCGTTTTCGGCTCAGTGGTTTATATGAAGTGAATCTGGATGGCACGCTGCAAATTCCTTTTTTAGAGCCACAGCCTGTGGTTGGCATGGAAGTGGCCGAGGTGCAAAAAACCCTGGCGGAGGCACTCGTTCGCAAGGAATTTTTTCGTCCAGAATCGCTGGAGTTGAGTGTTAACGTCGTCTCCTGGGCACCCGTGCAGGTCACAGTTGCAGGTGAGACCTTTCATCCAGGGCGAGTGCTCATCAATACACCTGTGGACAAGCCGTTAGAGGGAGCACGATCGTCCCTTAGCCCTGAAGTAGTGAGTGGCAGCTATCCACCCGATCGCTATTTGAGCACGGCTATCCGTAGCGCAGGGGGATTGAAACCCGCCGCCGATCTGCAACACATTCGCCTGATACGGGGCAAGCAAGAAAAAACGTTCGATCTGTCCGGCATCCTCACAGGCAAGGCGGTTCCTGATGTGCCACTGATTGCAGGCGATCAGGTCGTGGTGCCAGCGCTGAGCTACAGCCAAAACGCACTGGTACGTCCATCGCAGCTCACGCCAACCGAAATTCCGATTTATCTATCCAACCTGACTGTGCCGAACGCACCCAACATTAGCAAAGGCGGGCAGGTTGTCATGCTGGCTTACGGCTCTCGCCTCTCTCAGGCTGCGATCGTGGCGGGTTGTGCAGGCGGCACCCAAAGAACCAATGCAAGACGGCGCGCAGTGCTGGTGCAAACCGAGCAATTGACTGGCAAAACCAGTGTGGTCGAACGTCCTGTCGAGCGCTTACTCAAGCATTCAGATGACGATACCGAAAATCCGTTCCTGATGCCGCAAGATGGGGTAGTTTGTTACGATTCAACTGTCACGAACCTCGCTAGCATCTTCCGCCTGATCACTGATATTGCCAGTCCGTTCTTTTTAATCCACAGGTTGTTCCGGGATGAATGAGTTTCCTCAACTTTCCCAATCGGCATCATTGTCAGCGGTAGACCGAGGACGGGGACTGCGCTATCTGGCGATCGCGGCAGCGCTAAATGCAGCCGTATGGGGACTGGTGCTCTACCTGCTGAAAGACTCGCCACGCCTCTACACCAGTCTTTACTCAATTATTTTACCGGAACAAATTAGCCGCACCAAAGACACTACGCCGGATCGAGTAGCGCCAGAACCGCCTCCCAGCACTGACAATACACGTGAAAACGTGAAAGCCAGCTATAAGCTGATTGCAACGACGGATGAAGTCCGTCGATCGGCCGCAGCGAAGCTCGGTATGACAACCTCCCAGTTTGGTGTGCCCTGGGCAGAAAGCGTCAGAGGCACGGCGCTCATGAATTTTGGCATTGCTGGCTCCACCCCAGAAGAAGCGCAGAAGAAGGCGCAGGCATTGTACGAAGCGTTTCAGGAGCGTTTATCTCAACTCCGGTTGCAGCAGTCCTCTGAAATGGATACGGGGTTTGAGAACTCGTTGGGTGTTGTGCGCAAGAAGCTAGAAACGGCTCAGCTTCGTCTGTCTGACTACAAAGTGCGCTCTGGCCTAGCCTCAAACGAGCAGATCGACCAGCTTGCGAACAACATTGAAGCTCTCCGACGGCAACGGGTAGAAGCGATCGCCCAGCAGCGGGATGCCATGATGCGGACACAGCAGTTGTCGAGCAGCCTGAAACTGTCGTCCCAGTTGGCGACCGAAGCCTTTACCCTGCACGCCGATCCCTTATTCCAGGAATATCTGCGCGAATACAGTGAAGCCACGGCTCGACTGGGAGAGATCGCCGCGAAATTTGGTCCAAAGCATCCTGTGGTTGTGCAGGCCGTCACGAAGCAAGCAACCGCTGAAAGCGCCCTGCAAAGTCGTGGGCAGCAACTGCTGGGACACCCCACTGACCTAAATGCGATCGCTCGTCTGAATACAGGCAACAACGCCCAGGGCAACAATCCGCGTGAACTTCTCTTTAAAGACGTTGTAACGAATGATGTAGAGCAACGGGGGCTAACGGCAAGGGTGCAAGAGCTCGATCGTCAGCTCGCACAACTAGAGCAACGGCTGAGCGTCTTGTCACAACGTAGCTCTACACTGGAAGCACTCAACCGAGATGTGCAGATCGCTCAAGCTGTTTTTTCTTCCACATTAGCGGGGCTACAGGTCGATAAAGGTGATATTTTTGGTTCTTATCCACCCATTCAACTCGTTGCCGAACCCAATCTCCCCACCGTTGCCACCATTCCCCGCCGCCAACCCTTATTTATTGCCGCTTCTGTGCTTTCACTACTGATTGTTGCGGGACTGCTCGTGGTATGGTTGCGCCACACTTCATCCATCAAGTGGCAATGGTTACGTGGCAAGCAGTAAGCAACCTGCGTGGGTCTGTCCTTGCCCCTTCATTGCGTCGCTTTATTTTTATGTCTTCTACTACTTCCCTCCGCTCACAGCAGCATCGTGCTATTTGCCAACTGGCTGACCGTATTGAAAGCGTTTGGCGACGGCATCTCGATTTATCCCCTTACCCGCTTCCGGCTGAGCTTGGCTATGTCGAAGGACGCTTAGAAGGGGAGAAGCTGACGATCGAAAACCACTGCTACCAGACTCCCCAATTCCGCAAACTGCATCTAGAGTTGGCAAAAGTTGGCACAAATCTCGACATTTTGCATTGCGTCATGTTCCCGCGACCAGACTATGCGTTACCCATGTTTGGCACAGATCTGGTAGGCGGACGGGGACAAATTAGTGCAGCGATTGCCGATTTATCCCCAACCAGTCTCGATCATCAACTACCAGAAGCTTACCAGCAGGATCTCAAAGCACTGCCGATGCACCCCTTTTCCCAACCCCGTGAGTTACCACCGTGGGGCGATATTTTTTCAGCCTTTTGCCTGTTTATTCGCCCGGATGGCACCGACGAAGAAACGCAGTTTATCGACCGAGTTGAAGCGATGTTAACCATCCACTGCCTGCAAGCGATCGCCACGCCCTCCACACCGGAGCAGCAAGATGAAATCTTGGCAGGACAACGCTATTACTGCACCAAGCAGCAGCAAAATGACAAAACTCGCCGCGTGCTCGAAAAAGCCTTTGGTCAAGAGTGGGCAAATCACTATATGACGACTGTGTTGTTCGATTACGTTTAGGGAATAGTGAAGGATGGAAGCGTTGAGTGTCGAGTTGGGCGTTTTAAGTTAAGGTCTCAACCCGCCAAACTTTCCGCAACTCGTCTCTCGGAGCAGTCGCATGGCGAAGATGCAGCAACCATTATCCTGGGCTACCAACGAATCTGATTCCTTCATTGCAATGACCCATGAAGGGAAGGTGATTGGCTTTTGTCAGCCTGCTTACGCACGCCATGTAGCAAAGCAGTTAAATGAAGCGGAGCTGTTGTCCAAAGCCCTGAAGCTGGCTTGCTACGATCTATCGGCACGATCGGGCAGTAGCAGTGTGAATTTGGACGAAATGGTGCAGCATTACCTTGCCAAAGCCGCATTCCCAAAAAGCGGGACGGCCATGGTCGCCATGCTGTTGCAGCATCGTCAGGAAGACCTGGATTTAACGGATGCAGAGTTTGCCAAGTTTTGCGATACCTTCCGCCTCTCACGCGCTGAGCTTCAAGCTATTTATTTGGGTGAAGACATTGAGCATACGCAACTTAGCCCATTGGCGCGCATTTTAGGGCTAAGTATGAGTGAACTCATTGATGTGTGGCAAGGCGAGGAGTAGGGGTATACCTGCTTCATGCCATAACGGCTACGGCTCAAACGCAACGATTGAAGCAAAGTACTGATTAGGTTTATTTTCTGCCTTGATCAGCGTTAAATTAGCCTGCCAGGATTTGCCTTTGTTATCTTTCCACTTCCAAAGGCTCCAAAAATGCTCGCCGTTTTGCTGCTTACTTTGTTGTGTCCAGCCTGCCTGTTCTAGCTGCTTTTCGTAGTGTTGTACTAATGCCTGGGAACTTAGCTTCGTATTCAAACGTGCAGTAGAGTTGTACACCATATTGCCACTGCCGCCACTTAAAAAATTTACTTCCGTCTGGGGAGCCGGTAAAAGTTCCGGTAGAGGAGAGTTATAGTCAGCTAATCTTTCTTCGGTTAATCTTTCTATGGATTTGCACGTGTTATCAGCATCAGAACTAAAGGTAAGCCTTACGTCGGTAGGAGCATCCGCGACAGCGGTAACCGTAAGTTGAATTGAAGGTCCTGTTGGACTTTTACAGAAAAGTACAGGCAGCCTGAATGCAGATGAGGTAAAGCCTCCGTTGAGGGCACGAGGAAATTTCTGCTTTAGCCATCCGATCGCCTGTAGTCGCTGTTGGTAAAAAGCCTGCACTTGTTCAGGCGTGGCTGGAACGTCCAAATAAATTTGATAGCTGCGTGCTTCTTTTGTTCGCACAATGCTGCCAATGACTTGAGTCTGTGATGGCAACGGTAAGTCTAGGGGTAATGGTTTTGGCAACTGTCCAGGAAGCAGTTGAGCTTCTCCGCTCCCATAGTTTAGTGCTCGTCTAGCTAATTTACGAAATTGGGCATCACTGTCAGGTGTGGGCAAAGCAACCGTAGCCATACTGGTTATACAAAGTCCAGTTAAAAGCAGCGTTACAGCAGCGATCGTTGACTTTTGCAGCATTAGAATTGGTGTAGTAGTGAGGGGAGTCTATCGGAAAGCGACATTGAATATGTCCACCATATTACTGGTCTCACAATGGATAGGGCCTTATGCATAGAGAACTCACGCAGATTTGGTGAGAACGAGGCGATCGCTATTTGGAGAAACCAGAAGTCATGATTCAAGCTAGCGAAGATCTCAAATCGCCAAACCTCAAATCGCTAAATCTCCAAATTGCCAAAAGACTGTAAGCGCTGCCAAATGTATCTGAACTCACACCAAAATTTAACCTGAAGCCAACCTCTCAATTAACTTCCCTTGAAATAGAGGTTCTAGTCTGATGGTAATCTCCATCACACTCATAACTCTATGCTGCAATCCTACGCCTCTAGAGAAGTTACCCAGCCCGATCTACGTCAATTTCTGGAAGAACTCTATCAGGGGCGGGATCTCAGTACGTTTCAATCTGGCCAGCCCATTCCGATGAACCCGCAGATCGTTTGGGTTGTCTGTCGAGGGGTGGTTCAGCTTAGCACCCTGTACCAAAGTGGTGATGAGGCACTTCTCGGCTTGGCCGGTCCATCTATGCCATTTGGCCTGCCGCTCACCCTCATTTATCCCTATCAGGCAACCGCGTTGTCGGATGTCGATTTGATGGGGCTTTCCACAACCGAAATCGACCAATCGCCTACATTAGCGCAAGAGATTGGTCGTCATACTGTGCGACGGCTCCGCCAAACAGAAGCCATGCTGGCGATGGCAGGCTATCGGCGGGTGGAAGATCGGTTGCGCCAACTGCTATTGCTGTTGCAGATGGAAGTGGGTCAACCAGTTGCTGGGGGCACTCGCATTAGCGTACGGCTGACCCATCAGCACTTAGCGAGCGCAATCGGCACCACACGAGTAACCGTCACACGCCTATTGGGTCAACTCCGGGGCGAAGGGCGATTGATTGTTGATGCCAACCGCCACTTAATTCTGCCCGTTGGAGTGGCGTTATAACCCCTGGGCGATCGTTTGCTCAGAGGTTGCCCTTCCTTTAGCCGATGGCTGCATAATTTCAGCTTCGATCGAGACAACGCCCACATTTTCGCTACCCAAACAGCGCGCGGCTTCACGAGACAGATCCAGCGTTCGGTTCTCAAAATAGGGGCCACGATCGTTCACCCGCACAATCACGGTCTTACCGTTCTCAATGTTGGTGACTTTCAGGTAGGTGTTAAAAGGCAGCGAAGGGTGAGCCGCGGTAAAGTCATCCTGGTTGAAGGTTTCCCCAGTGGCCGTTTGCCGTCCGTGAAAGTAAGGGCCATACCAGGACGCTAACCCATCAATGTATTGCCCTGTGGCTTGAAGCCCATACATTCTTGTCTGAGCATCAGCAAGCGATAGCGGTGGTTGTGCAACCGCTTGACGCAAATCGTTGATCCACTGAATGGCGAGCATTTCAGGGGTGCAGTCCCATTGCGCGGCAACTTGCTGATCAATCGTAAAGAGAACGCGATCGCCAATTTGTCCGACTGGAATCCCGTTGACGATGCCCGGTTGAAGCTGTTGCAACGGCGGTTTGGCTTCCCTCAGCACTTGTTCAAGGCGATGAGCAATCTGCTTTGCTTGCTGCTGCTTGGGTGCTGCACTCACAACATGCCCCTTCACTTTGACCTGAAAGAAGCGATGCTTTGGTGATCGCTGGCTCGACGAATGATCCGCTTGCGTCATGTCGTTTGGCACGATCGGCAAGCACTGACCAAACCCTAAACCGGCTGTACCTGAATGACTAATATTCACTTGAGCGACCTGCGTTGGATCAGCTTGGGTCACCACAACAGGAATAGGAGCATGAATCGCAGTTAATTTTTGAAAGCCAGAAATTAACCCTTTAACTGCACCGAAGAACCCAAGCGTTGGCAACGAGGCATCCAAAGAGAATGGCAGCGCTGAAGCAGATAAACCCAATGGCACAGACTGCTTTGGCTGACCAAACGTATGCGTCGGTGAGGAGACAGACAACGTGGTTTTAAGAGAATTGTGCGCTGTTGGCAATAAAGCGCTTCGAGTGCCACTCACGTGAGCGGCGACTGGAGTTGGTAAACTGTTTGCTAAGTAGGAGGGTGCCCGTAGGAGGTCTTGGCTAGACGAGAAAAAGCAGTTTACCCAGGATGCAACCCATACAAGTCCAAAAATTGGCATGAATAGTTTGGTAAATGGTAGTAAGCACTACAAAACGAAAAACAGTACTCTATAGTACCCTTCACGAAACCTTTAAATCTCTATCCCAAGGATAATGATTGTGAAGCTCCCGCCTTTTTTGGTCGCTCGGAAGACTGAAAAAGCACGGTTTGAGCACATGGTTTGAGACACATAATGCATAGAAACAGCTATTCTGCTGGCATGTAACCGTTGCTCTCTGAAGGCGATGGAAGCTTGATCAAGTGACACAAATGGTTAGGCTGACCCGCTATCCTGGGATATAGTGTCTTGTTTAGGCTAAAAGCAGCGGATTTATGGTCGGAGCCATTGAGCGCATTGCACAAGAAATTGCAGCGTTGGACAAAGCAACGAGCGCGATCGCGGATGAACTTTACGGTGGTTACTCAACTTACCTTACCGTTCTGGGGCAAGCCGTACGCCAGCAGTTGATTCTTGCCAGCTATCACGTCTGCACTCAGGGCTATCCAGAGTCTTTTTTGCGCCTGCCCTACAGTCAGCGCCAGCAGCTACAGCAGCAGCTTCGTCATCTAGCACAGCACGTGCAGGAAGAAATCTTAGCCCAACTCCATCCTCCGGTCTTGTTAGATGACCCAGAAAGCGATTTCGATTTAGAACGGCCTTCGGGTTCTTCAGATCCACTATTCCAGGATTCACAGTCCAGCAGTGAGGCTCAATCGTTAGCGACCGATAGCCCACCCGATATCGCGCTATTAGCCTTCAAAACTTCCGGTGTGGTGTCGAAGCCCACCCAACCTCGATCGCTGACTCCAAGCCATCTTGCAGAGTGGCGCGAAGAATTGGAGCACGCGATTATCGCTGAACTTAAAACGGCTTCTCATGCCGCAAACCGACTGTTGCAGCAAGCCCATATTTTGCCTCAAACCTTACCAGAACCAGTGCTGGAGGCAGCGACGAAAGCTGACATATCAGAAACCAGGGCAGGTACACCAAACTTGTTGAACTTGCTGGTAGAAGCAGGAAACAGTAAGGCTGAAGCTGAGGCTGCAGACGAGCCAATCGGGCCTGCGCTCATGCACATCGTTGCCATCTACTTACGCCTTCCCGAAATCGAGTTTGCTGACCCTTCAGTAGCAGCAGCCCGCAGTAAACTGCGTAGCCTGTTTGCCCAACTCAAAGCACTGGGGCGCAACTACCAAAAGAAGCAGCATGAACAGTCGATCGCAGAAGCGCAGGCAGCCTGGCGATCGAGTTGGACTGAAGATTAAGAAGAGGGGAATTGGGAATCGGGAGTAGGGAGTAGGAGATGAGTAACTTAGACCAAGAGCCGATCGCTCCAGACGTGCAACCACCCGCTACCCAGGATCTGCGACACACATCCCCAACTCCAGATTGGGTTCGGTTGCAAAAAGCGCTCTCGTTTGAAGCTGAAAGTGGGTTCGACGATGTCGAAGGCAAAAAACACCGTTTTAGCGCCTTCATTAGCATGACGTTGAGTGAACCGCCGATGGGCTTACCAGCGATCGATCAGCGTCGCTGGCAAGAACTGGGCGAACAGTTCACGACCTATGCTGAGTTAACCTTCGCCCAACGACAGCACCTCGTTGCCGATACCCGCAGGTTTTTGCATCACGCTCGCCAGTCCTGGGAGGAGCAAGGGAAAACAGAAAGAGGAGCGGGGAAAGGGAATGGAGAAGCCTCTAAGGTGTCAGCAAAAACGCCAAAGACCACTCCCTTAGTCGAAGCGGGTCGTCCCGTTGCGCTTGACCAGTCGGTCACTTATCTGACAGGCATTGGTCCCAAAAATGCAGAGAAGCTAGCGAAGTTAGGGCTTTTGACGGTTCGGGATGTACTTTTCTATTACCCACGCGATCACATTGACTATGCGCGTCAGGTGAAAATTCGCGACCTGAAGGAAGGCGAAACGGTCACCTTAGTCGGCACCGTGAAGCGCTGTACGTGCTTTTCTAGCCCACGGAATACCAAGCTGACCATTCTAGAACTCATCATTCGCGACCACACGGGACAGATGAAACTGGGTCGCTTTTTTGCTGGCAGTCGCTACAGCAGTCGAGGATGGCAAGAGCAGCAGAAACGCCAGTATCCACCCGGAGCCACGATCGCCGCTTCTGGCCTAGTCAAAAAAAGTAAGTTTGGCATGACGCTCGACAACCCTGATATCGAGGTCTTGCAGCATTCTAGTGATGCGATCGACTCCCTTACCGTGGGGCGAGTCGTGCCCATTTACCCCCTTACCGAAGGTGTAGATGCCGCACTGGTACGGCGAGCCGTTATTGCTGCCCTCCCTGCCGTAACGCAGATTCAGGAAGCATTACCAGAGGGGTTACGCGAAAAATATGGGCTGAACGGGATTCAAGCGGCGATCGCACACATTCATTTCCCACCCGATGGCGCAGCATTGGATACCGCGCGTCGTCGTCTGGTGTTCGATGAATTCTTTTACCTCCAACTCGGCTTACTGAAACGCCGTCAAACCCAGCGACAGATCCAGGCGAGTGCCGTCATGGCTCCCACCGGAAAGCTCATCGATCAGTTTTACGACATTCTGCCCTTTGCCATGACCAACGCTCAGCAACGGGTGATCAACGACATCCTGAACGATCTACAAAAACCGTCACCCATGAACCGCCTGGTGCAGGGTGATGTGGGTTCTGGGAAAACGGTTGTGGCAGTAGTCGCCCTGCTGGCAGCCATTCAATCAGGCTATCAAACCGCCATGATGGCTCCTACAGAAGTCCTGGCAGAGCAGCACTATCGCAAGCTTGTCGGCTGGTTTAACTTGCTCCACTTGCCCGTCGAACTGCTGACCGGGTCAACCAAAGCGGCAAAGCGGCGTGAAATTCACGCTCACCTTGAAACGGGAGAACTGCCGTTGCTCGTGGGCACCCACGCGCTTATTCAAGACACCGTCAATTTCCAGCGCTTGGGGCTTGTGGCGATCGACGAACAGCATCGCTTTGGCGTCCAGCAACGGGCTAGGCTTCAGCAAAAGGGCAAACATCCCCATGTGCTGACCATGACTGCAACGCCCATTCCCCGGACGTTAGCGCTCACTCTACATGGCGACCTGGATGTCAGCCAGATCGATGAACTCCCACCGGGACGGAAGGCCATTCAAACGACCGTCCTTACTGGCAAAGAGCGCATGCAGGCGTATGACCTGATTCGTCGTGAAATTGCTCAAGGTCGGCAGGTCTATGTCGTATTGCCCTTAGTTGAAGAGTCGGAAAAGCTGGATTTGAAATCGGCGATCGACGAGCATCACGCTCTACAGGAAAGCGTCTTTCCCGAATTTAAAGTCGGGTTACTCCACGGACGCATGACGTCTGCTGAGAAAGACGATGCCATCACCCGCTTTCGCGACAACGAAACGCAAATTCTCGTCTCAACAACAGTGGTGGAAGTGGGCGTCGATGTCCCGAACGCAACGGTCATGTTAATCGAACACGCCGATCGCTTCGGGCTTTCTCAACTGCACCAGCTACGAGGACGAGTTGGGCGTGGTGGTTCTCAGTCATTCTGTCTACTGATGAGCAGTTCCAAAACCGAAACCGCACGTCAACGTCTCAAAGTACTGGAACAATCTCAGGATGGCTTCTTTATTTCTGAGATGGATATGCGCTTCCGTGGGCCTGGTGAAGTGCTGGGCACGCGCCAATCTGGTTTGCCCGATTTTGCGCTGGCAAGTTTAGTGGAAGATCAAGACGTACTGGAACTGGCACGACAAGCCGCAGAAACCGTCATGGCGAAGAACGAAACCCTCAGTGGTTGGACGCTCATGCAACAAGAGCTAGAGTATCGCTATCGTCGCTTAATGGGTGGCGCAATTCTGACGTAACACTCACCGAGAAGATAGGTTGTGCCCCTACAAGAATTTGTAACCCCACACCCCACACCCTATCCCCCATCCCCTATCCCCTATCCCCCTTTTCAATACTGACTGAACAATATCAATCGCCGGCAGCTAACAACTCCAGGACGACTTTAGGCATGAGTTGATCTTTGAACCAAACGACTTGAGCCGGAATATCGCTCATTTTTACGCCTGCTTTTTCCAGATTAAGCCGTTCTGAAATGGCCAAAATCAAGTCATCGCGTCCCGATTGGCGCACTTGAGAAAACTTTTTGCGCAGATATTCCGGTCGCCAGTACCCAACAATTTCGAGCAAAAAGGTGCGTCCATCGGGATGTACCAAGCGAAAATCGGGAATCATCACGCTACCAGGAATGGGGATGAGATCGACTTCGCGCTCCAGTTGCCACTCCGTTTTTGTTTTTGACCAGCGATCGACGAACCCAGCCTCCAGCATACTGTCATAGGTTTTACCAGGAGGATAGTGAGTCACCAGCCCACAGTCTGAGTTCAATGTAAAACGCCCGGTGCGCGGTTTGCCACTATAGGTCTCTCGTTGTTGCAGGGTAGCGGTTAAACTCCATTTCGATACGTGCAGCAAGGCCGGCAGGAGCATTGCCAGTTGTAACCCGTAGCGCGTGTTGGGCTTAAAGAGACTGGTAGGGCCATCGATCGTCAGCGTAAACCCATGATCAGCATCGCCCTCAATGTAGGTCATCAAGCGAAAGAGCTTGAGATAGCGAAAGAGGAGCTTATATTCACCGGGATCGTTGCGGTGAGCAGTCAGCGTAACATGACTGGCACGGTAAAACACCCCTTGGACTTGAGAGAGGTTGTAGCGATGCAGCAGCGCTTCAGCGGTCGGGGCTTCAAAACTGGTTAAAACCTGATTATTGCTCAAGTCAGCGTATAGCCCCGTTTCAATTTGTGCAGGTAACACCTCATGCCCCAGCTCTTGACTGAGGGTTACGGCTAACTGTTGGAGTGTTGCCTGCGTTGCTACGGTGCTGCCTGCTCTCTGAGACGCAAGGGCAAACACGCGCTGGCGTAACGTCAATGGATCAAGGGGACTAATGGTTTCAAAGCGGCTAAAGGCTTCACTTGCAAGTAGATGGGCGAGACCACGCTGAAAGCGATAATCGATCCCTTCGCCTTCAAACGCTTGCAATTGCTGATTGAGGACGCTACGAGTACACCCTTGAGCCTCTTGGAAGAGAGTGATCACATGGTTTGCGATCGTGAGCGGTTCTCCAGCAGGCGTGTACCGTTTGGGCACAACTTCCTCGCCGCTATAACGGTAAATGAGCAGATCGGTAGGCAACATCGACTGTTTTTATGTCTTTAGACTGACGAAACCTTAAAAACTACTGCCCAAAGTGGGATACCCATTTGGATAAACACAGCTTAAATTCTACACAGTTAGACTAACAGGTGTTTGGATGGCATAGCAGAGACCGCTGACTGGCGTTTGAAATGCGACTGCTACTTGATTGTGGCCTATCAGCTTCTATTAGCTTAAATTCTATTCACTAAAAATTCTATTTACTAAACCGAGATTAGCCCCAATAGAGACTAGCCCAAAAGTAAAGGTAATCGTACTAAGCTAACAGCGACGACAATTCTATCGTTTAATGTTCGTTTTAAGCGCCGGGTTACACGCTGGTCTACCAACAACTTTGTTGAACCGCAACCATTTCACCCAAATTTACGTTCTAAACGCTCTATGGTAGCAACACCTCCATCTCAAGGGTCTCGTGCCCAATATGAAACAAACGACCCTAAAGCTAGCGTCGAATCGGTTATTGCTGAAGCCAGACAGGACAGTGAAATCGATCTAGAGTTTCTTTACACCAGGGATATTGAATTTCGTCAGGAAACGATTTATTTCGCTGTGGTCGATCGCTTCTATGATGGTGATCCTGATAACAGCCAGGGGCCGAATCCAGAGCTTTTTGACCCTGAGCGTAAAGATTGGGGAAAGTATTGGGGTGGCGATTTACAAGGTGTCATTGACAAGCTTGACTATCTCAAAAATATGGGCATTACAGCACTCTGGTTGACGCCCTTATTTGAGCAAGTAGAAGCGCTTTTTGTGGATAATGCTGCGATTCATGGCTACTGGACAAGAGACTTTAAACGTCTCAATCCTCGTTACATTGGCAAAGGCGAAGATCCCTCCCTCAACAACACCCAAAAGGAAAAAAATACGACGTTCGATCGCCTGGTTAAAGAGCTGCATAAACGCAGCATGAAGCTTGTTTTGGACATTGTTTGTAACCATAGCAACCCCGACTTCAGCGGCAAAAAGGGAGAGCTTTACGATGACGGGGTTAAGATTGCAGACTTCAACGATGACAAAGACAATTGGTATCACCATTACGGCGAGATTACGGATTGGGAAGACGAGTGGCAAATCCAAAACCGTGAACTGGCAGGATTAGCAACCTTTAACGAAAACAATATTGCTTACCGCTCTTATATCAAAGGTGCGATTAAGCAATGGCTCGATCGCGGCGTTGATGCGCTACGGGTCGATACGGTGAAGCACATGCCAATCTGGTTCTGGCAGGAGTTTAACGCCGATATTCAGGGACACAGACCGGATGTCTTTATCTTTGGCGAATGGATCTACAGCCATCCTGCTGACGATCGCTCCGTTGAATTTGCCAACCACTCTGGCATGACGATGCTCGACTTTGGGCTTTGTACTGCTATCCGAGCCGCTTTAGCCCAGGGAGCCGAAGGGGGGTTTCATCTAATTCAGGAGATTTTTGATCTGGATCATCGCTACTTTGGAGCAAATGAGTTGGTGACATTCATTGATAACCACGACATGCCTCGGTTTCAGAGCTTGAACCCTGATCCAGACATGCTCAAGGTGGCGATCGTCCTCATCATGACCAGTCGTGGCATTCCCTGCATCTACTACGGCACCGAGCAGTATCTTCACGACGACACAGAGGGCGGCAATGATCCGTACAACCGTCCCATGATGGTGCAGTGGGATACGGAAACGGAACTCTACCGATCGGTTCGCTTACTGTCTGGTCTACGCCGTCTCAACCCAGCGATCTCCATGGGTGGACATTGGCAAAAGCTTCTAGAAGCCGATGTTTACTGCTATGCCCGGCGTTACCGTGACTCGATCTGCTTTGTAGCATTGAACCGAAGTGAGGCAACAACAGTCGAATCCGTTGAAACCGAACTTCCGGATGGAGAACATACCTGTGTGTTAACCCGTAACAAGTTTGAAGTGCGGGACGGCAAGCTTCACGGTTTGGAACTGCCTGCTCGTGGTGCCGTGGTGATCAGCCACGTGGGCGATCGCATCAAAGGTCAGACGATCGTACGGGTACAGCTCAATGGCGTGCAAACCCAACCTGGCGAAACGATCGTCGTGACGGGTGACTGCCCTGAACTAGGTCATTGGGATATTTCCAAAGCCTATCCGCTGGAATATATCAACACAAACACCTGGTTTGGTGAAATTCCCTTTGAGGAGAGCGTTGGCAAAATGATTACCTATAAATATGCGATGTGGCGCGAAGGGCAGGCACCTTTGAGGGAAAATCTGGTGGCTCGCCGCTGGGTGATTGCGAATGAAGGTACGGTGAAGTGGCGGGATGTTTGGGCTTCAGGTCCCGAATCGTAGTGGAAGGTTGGGTGTGTACCAGATTTTTCTCTGTACCCTATGCGCCTGGTGTACACCTGAATGGTTTATTGAATAGTGTTCGAAGTCTAGAACTATGGATGCATTTTAATGGATAAAGATAACTTATCAATGCCTGTTTCACCCGGTCAGGTAATGCCACTGGATGAAGTGCTTTTAAGACACGTCCCTGTAGAGTTATCAGTGTCTTATATAGACGCTCGCTCCGCCCAAAAACCACATGGATTAGAGGTATTGTTGTCTGGAATAGTGTTGTTTGAAATGCATCAGCTATAGATTTAGTTAGCATGCTTAATATATAATTTTGAGTTGAATTGGCTTTGCCAAACAAATAGATAAACGGCTATTCTGCATAAGGTTGCTCCTCGATGGGTGCCATCATTAAAGTTTTTTCGACTGTAAGCAAGAAACGTATGCAACCTTCTCGTCATTTTATTGCTGTGGGTGTGGGAGTTTTAGTTGTCTTCGGTAATATGCCATCGGGTTTATCCGAGCCAACGTCTGGCCAACCCTCTTCTGCCAAGCCCAATGAACTACAGCCATCTTCACTTAACGATACTGTAGAGGGCAAAGAGGCTGCTGGGGGTGTAGGGTCAGATCATCGGAGTCTGGCAAAACCGACGCCGTCTGATAAGGCTCTGTCAAAAATGGTTCCCACGTTGTCGCTCTTGCCCACGATGATCGCCCCTGAAACCAGCAAGCTCAAGAGCCAAGTTGAGCTTGCGCAAGCGAAAGAAGCTGCAACGCCCACGAAGCCCAACAGCTCTGCGACGAAAAAGCCGGACGTAAAGACGACTACCGTTGGGCAGACTACCCCTTCGACCACTCCCAACCTTGCACCCGCACCATCCGGCTCTCAAGAACAGGCTCCAGGTGTTAATCAACCGCCTCTGTCAACGCCTGATCCTGGCCCATCCCGTCCTATAGGTCCTGCGAAACCAGGGGCTGCACCCGACTATCTCAACCCTAATCCAAATCCGTTGAGCTTTCCGACAAGGCCGGAGGAAGTGCAATTACGCGGTATTCAGCCGATTACATTACAGCAGGCGATCGAGCTAGCGCAGCGCAATAACCGTCCGCTTCAAGTCAGCCGCTTGCAATTAGAACGGAGTCGATCGGCTTTGCGGGAGGCACAGGCAGCAAACTTTCCAACGTTAACGGTTCAATCTAATCTCAGCCGTTCATTGTCTGCAAGCAGCAATCGTAGTAATAACCAGAACAACGCGTTGTCCTCTCTGCTGGGCATCAATAACAACAATCAAAGCCAGATCAGCAATGCGTTCAGTGCTTCAGCAACCCTGAGTTACGACATTTTTACGTCTGGTCGCCGCCCCGCCAATATTCGGGCAGCCGAGCGCCAGCTTCGCTCTGACGAGCTTCAGCTTGAAATCAACCTGGAGCAGCTCCGGCTTGATGTTGCAGGGGATTATTACAATTTGCAGCAAGCGGATGAATCGGTTCGCATTCAGCAATCTACGGTACGAAACAATGAAGCTAGCTTGCGCGATACGTTGGCACTAGAGCGTGCTGGGTTAGGGACTCGCTTCGACGTGTTGCAGTCACAGGTGCAGTTAGCCAATTCGCGTCAGAACTTGGCAAATGCGATCGCGCAACGGCAAATTAATCGCCGTCAACTCGCTCAGCGGTTAAGCATTTCCCCCGCGATCGACCTGGCTGCTGCCGATCCGGTTGAGGTTGCAGGTGCATGGAATTTGTCCCTGGAAGAAAGCATTGTACTGGCGCTCAAAAATCGGGCAGAACTGGAGCAGCAACTGGTGTTACGAGAGCAAGCTGAGCAACAGCGTCGAGCGGCTCTAGCAGGCGTAAGACCAACGGTGACGGCCCAGGCGCAATATCAGTTAGCAGATATTTTGGATGATAACAATCCAGTCGGCGACGGGTACGCGTTTCAGTTAGGTGCCAGTTGGACACTCTTCGATGGCGGTGCGTCCATTTCTCGGGCACGGCAAGCTGAAGCCAATATTGCGATCGCAGAGCAAAACTTTGCCGACCAAAGCAATCAAGTGCGTTTTGCGGTTGAGCAAGGCTATGCCAACTTGCTCTCCAACTTTGAGAATATTGGCACCACAACGCAAGCGCTTGAGCAGGCGAGAGAAGCCCTGCGTCTGGCGCAACTACGGTTTAGAGCAGGCGTTGGTACGTCAACCGACACCATCAATGCGGAAAATGCACTAACCACCGCAGAAGGGAACCGAGTCAACGCCATCATCGGTTACAACCGATCGCTAGCAACGTTACAACGCGCCGTGACCCATCTCCCCATTCCATCGGGGACGACTCTTCCAGTCCTGGTTGGTCCCAATGGAAGCACGCCTTCAACGCCGGCAACCCCCAGCACATCATCCCCTGGCACGACCGCGCCTACCACAACGCCGTCTAGTCCTGCGTCCCCCAGTACAACGGCACCGGCTCCTTCTGGGTCAACCACTACGCCGCCCGCTTCCAGTACGCCTACTCAATCAGCACCCTAATGCTTCTGATTTGATTACGATAAAGCTTTGCCCTACTCTTTCGGTTTGCTCAACATTTGGTTTGCTAGACACAAGGATCACACAATGATTTCGCACGTCACTGCCCCCCGTTCTCTCCTCGATACATCCCGACGATCGCTTCTCAGCAGAGGTTTAAGCGTTGTCAGTGCTGTTGCTATTCTGAGCGGTGGCACGGTGTGGGCACAGTCGGCGGACCAGGCATCAGAGCCTGTCTCGGAAGGCGTCACCCCATCAGGATTAGATACGCCTCAGCCTTCTTTGAGTGCGTCTCCTGGCGCCGCCAGTTCAATCGCGCCTGCTGCTCCAGAATCTTTTCCAACGGTACAAGCGCCGTTAGATACCAATCCCAAGTTTCCAGCTTCGGCGTCTACGAGCGGTGGAGACGATCGCTACATCGATACGACTAATTACAGCGTTGGAGCAACAGAGCGCACTCGTGATGTGGCCAAGCGTCCAGCCCTACCGAATTTATCCAACGGCACAACATCACTTAGCATTGGTGGAGCGCCAGCAGGTGATTACAGTGTGACGATCGGTCGTGCGACACCGTCAGTCAAGGATTACTATTACCGCACGTTACGTCCACCTGCGGCATTGGGCAATGGGAATATTCGTCTCATTTTTCCCCTTTCCATCCCAGCGCCGATTACCTCCCTTTTTGGCTGGCGGACTCATCCGATCGAGGGTGGGCAGCGATTCCACTCTGGCACTGACTTAGGCGCTCCTATGGGCACCCCAGTATTGGCTGCATATGCCGGAAAAGTTGCGCTTGCTGATTTTCTGGGTGGGTATGGGTTAGCGGTGGCGATCGACCATAACCAGGGCACGCAGCAAACGCTCTACGGACACCTCTCCGAGATCTTTGTGAAGCCTGGTGAAATCGTAAAGCAAGGTATGGTCATTGGGCGCGTCGGCAGCACAGGCCTGTCTACAGGTCCCCATCTCCATTTTGAGTTTCGACAGCTTACACCAGAAGGCTGGGTCGCTCTAGACCCTGGTGAACAGCTAGAATACGCGCTGGCGCAGTTGGTTAAATCCTTTGACTTTGCTCATGCTAAACCGGGCGAGTTATTGGGCTTAGGAGAGCAGCTTGGCGCGGTTAATGTTGGCGCGAAAGGTGACCTGACCGTGCAAATTGAGGAACTGAAAAAGCTGATGCGTGCTGATGCGTTAAAACCAAAGACGAAGGATGACGTTTAAGACGCAAGCGATGCTAACTGGTACTTTATCGGCTGCTTTGCTTGCCTTTTGCACACTTGATCACTGTGACAGAACATCGTTTGGCTGATCGTGAATACCAGGAACGTGCTGCGGTTGCGATCGCAACCCTCCAGCGCGATTTACCCACCCTATTCGAGCGTGACATTTCTTACGACATCTACAGTCGAGAAATTAATTTTCGCGATCCCGTCAATCGGTTCAAGGGCAAGTTCAACTACCGAATTATCTTCTGGACGTTGCGGTTTCATGGGCAGCTCTTCTTCACAGAGCTTTACTTTGACTTACACGACGTTCAGCAGGCCAGTCATGAAACGATTCGTGCCGATTGGACAGTCCGTGGTGTGCTGCGAGTGCCCTGGAACGCAAAACTCCTGTTTCATGGGTATTCCATTTACACGCTTGGTGAGGACGGTCTCATCAAAACTCACGTTGATACCTGGGACCGGCCTCCCGGAGAAATTTTGAAACAGTTTGTTCGACGAGGTTAGGATCGATCGACCTTTGGTTATCAATCCAGGACGACTTTTCACGACTGATCCACATCGAAACAGAAGCGATTCTGAACTTTGGCAAGGCCAAGCGCTGAACACCACACCAATGCTTCAGCTAATGGGCAAGTTTAACCAGGTTGACAGTTCGTAGGCTAACCAATCCAGTTCCGGCACAGTCAGAGGTGGATTTCCTCGTAGCTCATACTTGTCGGTACCAGCCCACACGGCAAGATGAGGGTCGCTCTCACCGTGTTCATTGCTTGCTTTGCGGTACTCTAACCGATTCACCTGATTGCGTGGTGTAGTTTGAGGCCGACCAGCCTGAAAGCCTAAACGTCTGCTGGTGAAGGAAATTTGCTGTGGATCAATTTGCAGATGGGTCTGACCCAAAAGAGACGGCAGCATAATTTCTAAACTGTTTGCTTCTTTGACCAAAGCAATTCTGGTGTCAGCAGGCTTTGCTACCGGAGCGATCGCCGCTGGCTTTGAAACACCCTGATCCAGAGCAAGCAAGGCTTCTTGAGCGGATTTGGCCCTGCGCTCTAGGTTTGGATCAGTCAACCACTCAAGCCATTCCACGTAGGCTGGGCTGAGGGTTGCAATCTTGGCAAAATCGATTTTTATACCTTTATGCGGCAGGCTAGAGGGATGCGCCCCCGCCAACATCGCTGTCAGCGTTGCACCCAGACTGTAAAGGTCAGAAGCAGGAATCGCCCGTCCACTAAACTGTTCTGGTGGCATATAGCCATAGGTGCCAACGACCGTAAAAGCACTGGTATCGCCACTGCTGGTGAGCGCTTTGACCGAGCCAAAATCAACCAGATACGCCTGTCGATTTGCCAGCAGGATATTGCTGGGCTTTATATCGCGATGCACGATCGGCGGGTGCTGCCCATGCAAATAGATCAAAATGTGCAGCACTGCCTTAGCAAGCTGTTTAGTCTCTGCCTCTGTAAACAGCCGTTGTTCCTGTAAGCATTGCTCTAACGATTTCCCTTCCACATAGGTTTGAATCAGCGCCAATGCCTTGTCGTTAGGCAATTGGTGTTCAAAAAAGCCTAGATAACGGGGAATCGCGGGATGAGAGAGGGATTTGAGGATCTCAACCTCGCGTTCAAACAGCTTCAAATCATCCCATTCCAGCGCGTCATCGAGAAACAGCAGCTTGATCACGACCCGCTCTTGCGTGGTGAGATCACGGGCAAGCAATGTCCAACGACCAGTTTGCTTACCAATCTGCCGCTCTACTTCGTAGCGATCGCCCAGGATTTGACCAGCCATCGTCTATCACCAGTGCCTACAGGTTCGGTTATAACTCTGACCACGCTGAACATCAACGGGATATCTAAGGTCTTCTGTATCTTAATGTTGTGCTGAGTGAATCAGCAGCGATGCTTGAAATAGTGCAGCGACTCTTGATTGGGGCACCCATAGCGCGGTGAATACGGGGGTGGGGTGACGGGTATAGGATGTGGGTGAATGCATATGAAAACGGCTGTAAGAAGCTGCCTAAACCAATTGGCGACGGAGAAAGGGTAATAACGCATCGCTGACTTTCTCATGCCAGTCTTCTTGAGGATAATGCCCCGCTTCCTCCAACGCCACCCACTCGGCATTCGGCAGCGAACTAGCAACACCTTGGGCTGTTTCTAAGGGTAACCACGGATCACGATCGCCCCATGCAATTAAGGTGGGATGCTGCCATTGCTGAAACCCGGCTTCTAATTCTGCCATTGTCTGTTTAAGCTGAAGGTTTTGAATGGTTGCCAGCAGCGCTCGCCCGGCATCAGAACTTCGGAGAAAAGGACGACGGTATACATCTAAATCGGCGTCCTCAACGCGATAACCGCCGCCCCCTTCAAGGGTACGATCGACCAGCAATGGATCTTGAGTCATCATGTCCCCAATCAAGGGCAAGCCCAATTGCCGTATTTTCCAGGGAAGCTTTGCAGAGGTTGTGAGTGGGGTATTGAGAATGGCGACGCGCTCGATCTGCTCCGGATGGCGGAGGACATACTGCAATCCCACAGACCCGACAAACCCTTGCACCACCAAAGAAAAGCGTTCAAGCTCCATCGCCTTGAGGAACCCTTCTAACGCTTGCAGAAAGGCGTCAGGCGTGTAGGCAAAATCGCGGCGATCGGGCTGTGCCGAAAAGCCAAACCCAATCCAGTCAGGCGCGATTGCGCGAAATCCCTGATTTGCCAGAGTAGGCAAAATTTCACGCCACCCGTAGCTCTGTGCTGGAATCCCATGCAGCAGCACAACGGGCGATCGCGTTGTCTTGCCAAGCGGTGTGGTCTCACGATAAAACCACGTCAAGTTGCCAACCTCAATCCAATGCTCGTCTGCTGCCACAATGTTTTCTGCACTACGTAAGGTTGCTTGAGCTTACCGTTTGATGAGATCACAGAGCAAGTCTGAGAAATTTGAGCGGGACGCAGAAGTGTTCTCCAATCGGACATTGGCTGGGTCGTAACTGCTCAACCGTACTGTTAACGCATCGGCGATCGCCTAAAAACATAAAATTTTGTTAATCAAGTCATTTTGTAGCTTTAGATACAGAAAATTCTGTTATATTGGTTAGCAAGAGCAATAAATTAAGCATAAGGAACAACGCCATGTCTACTCAAGATCAAGCACGCGCAATTGTTAACCGCCACCAGCATACGGTTAAGAACCGTGAACAGTCTGCCCTCAGCCGCATGGCCGCTGAAGTTGGCGTATCAAATGACGCTATCCGCAATCAATCTCGTACCGTTGGCATGAGCTAGAGTGACGCAAGCTTAGCGTTTTAGTTTTTGCAGAATATCTATACCAGTGGGTGTCATCAAAAGCGGTGACACCCATTTGTTTTTGGCAACGCTCAGGTAAACGCGAACGTTTTTAGGTGCATTCAGACGCTAGTCCAGACACCTTTTAGGCGTGTAGGACTAATGGTTATAGCTTGTATGTCTTCGCCCGCAGGCAAACTTCTCAAGCAAGGGATTTGTATGGAGCCTTTACAGCCTTAAACCCTGGAAACTTGACGCAGAGATTGAATTGTAGCGATCGCACATGCGGCTACTCGATCGATTTCTGATTCTGTATTAAAGCGACCAATGCCAAAGCGAATGGAAGCATACGAAAGTGCTTTGGCATGGCCTAAAGCATCCAGTACATGAGAGGGGGCTGCGTTGGCCGATGAGCAGGCTGAACTAGAGGAAACAGCAACGACTGGCTGAAGTCCCAACAGCAACGCCTGCCCATCCACTCCAGCAACACTAATATTTAGGTTCCCAGGTAACCGTTTTGTTGGATGCCCGTTGAGATAAACATCGCCAAGCTGACTAAGCTGCTCCCAGAGTCGATCGCGTAGTTGGCTAATAAGGTGAGTTTCGTCTGGCATGTCCGAGATCGCGAGTTCTACTGCTTTTGCAAAGCCAACGATTTGCGGGACGTAAAGAGTGCCGGATCGCAACCCGCGTTCGTGCCCGCCACCGTGGAGTTGAGGGGCTAATTGCACTCTAGGATTGCGCCGCCGGACATACAGCGCGCCAATACCCTTGGGGCCATAAACCTTGTGAGCCGTCAGCGACATCAGGTCAATTTGCATTGACTCTACGTTTAAAGGAATTTTACCGATCGCCTGTGCAGCATCCGTATGAAAGAGAATTTGGCGCTCATGGCAGAGTGCCCCGATCGCGGCTAGAGGCTGCAACACCCCAATTTCATTGTTAGCCGCCATTACCGAAACCAGAATGGTGTCTGGTCGAAGTGCTTGCGTCAGCGTCTCTAGATCCACCAGGCCATCTGTTTGTACAGGCAAAACCGTCACTTCAAAGCCAAGCGTTTGCAAATAGCGACAAGGGTCAAGAACGGCACTATGCTCGGTGGCTACCGTCACGATATGGCGGCCTTTTTGAAGCATTGCTTCTGCAACACCTTTGATTGCCAGATTATTGGCTTCTGTGGCTCCGCTCGTAAAAACAATTTCCTCTGGGGTTGCGCCGATCGCCCCTGCTAAGACCTCTCTTGCCTGCTGCACCGCTGCGGCAGCTTCCCAACCGTAAAGGTGACTGGAACTCGCTGCATTGCCGAAGTGCTCCATAAAGTAGGGAAGCATCGCTGCCATGACGCGCTGATCAACGGGTGTGGTCGCATGACAATCTAAATAAATGGGGCGTTGCACCATACAAAGTTCTTAGCACCAACGAGCAATTCTCATAGTTTAGCCGCTCACTGTGACGACTTGGTTGTTAACTATTGCTTCGTTGTCAACGACCTAAAGACAGAGGTTGCTTGCTAACCGATCGCCTGCAAGCACTGATGCCCAACAACGAAGTGATTGACGGCGATCCGTTCGCTTCTTAAGATTAGAATAAGATTAAAGAGTGTAAAGAAAGATTACGCTTCTATATCGCTAACTTCTTACGGTTAAGCCAAGATTCCTTATGTTCACTCCCCATGCTTTTGTTACAGGGCGATCGCAACAGCCTCCGTTCAAAGCGTTTCTGCGGTTAGCAGTTGGCTTGCTCGTGGCCTTAACCCTTTGGCTTAGCCCGTTTGATGGTCTGGCGCGATCGACTGCCTACGCTTATAACAATCCTGATTTACTGCCAGAGGTGCAAACACCCATTATCGATCTGGCAAAAGCGCTCACCGAAAAACAAGAAGCCGCCCTGGCAGAAGACTTAGAAGCGTTTGAGCAGGAGACGGGCTGGAAACTGCGAGTGTTAACGCAATTTGAGCGCACACCCGGCATAGCTGTTAAAGACTACTGGGGATTGGATGACCACAGTGTTCTGCTGGTCGCTGACCCGCGTGGTGGCAATTTGCTCAACTTCAGTGTGGGGGATGATTTCTACCCGCTGATGCCTCGTACCTTCTGGATTGAGCTACAGACTCGGTTTGGTAACCAGTTTTTTGTCCGTGAGCATGGTGAAGACCAATCTATTCTGGAAGCGCTGTCATCGATTAAGACGTGTATCCGTCAGGGTGGGTGTCAGGTTGTGCCTGGCTTGCCTCCAGAGCAGTGGATCTTGACCTTGATTACCTCAGCAGTCGGTGGTGTGGTCTGTGGCTTTGCGGCCAAACCCCGTAAAGAAGGGCAAATTGTTGCCTGGCAATGGGCGCTGATCTTTTCGCCACTGTGGGGGATTCTCTTTATTGCCTTTGGCATTGGTCCTGTGATTACCCGCACAACGGATTGGCTACCGCTCTTTCGTAATGTAGCTGGCTTCTTGGCGGGGGCCCTAGCAGCCTATCTCGTGCCTGTTCTCAGCCGTGCTCCTTCCTCTGAAGCCTAGTTACTCTTCAGCGCAAGTTCGACAACCGTTCCAGGGAGTCAGGAGTCAGGATGGGTAAGCAGGTTTACGCCAAGCTCTACTAGTTTGGCTCAATGCTTTCTAACAGCGAGTGTTGATTGGGTAAGCCACGGTTGAAAGATGGTGACAGAGCAGAAGGTTGTGGTGAACGCAACTGAAAACGGCTGTAAAACGGAATCTTGGTGTTTTTGCGGCAACCTTCCTCAGATTGGGATTGTGACGATCGCAGGCAAAGGGTCGCCATTTGGAGCCAGCGCGTGTAGGCTAATTACCACGAGCAAATATTTTCGGAAAGGGTCGTGATGGAGTGGCATACAACGGATGCACAAAGTCTCGCGATTATCGATCGTGAGATTGGTGAGCATATTTTCTCTCCTGCTGAGTATGAAATTGTCCGTCGCGTTGTATATGCAACGGCAGATTTCGAATACAAAGCTCTCATTCGCTTCTCCGATGCAGCCCTTCAATCGGGAGCCGCTGCACTGGCCGCCAGAAGCACGATCGTGGTCGATGTGCCGATGGTACAGGTTGGCATTACCACGAATATCCAGAATACGTTTGCCAATCCGGTTTATTGCAGTATGGAAGCCCTAACTCGTCCGCAGAAAGAGAAAACGCGGGCGGCGTGGGGCATTGAAACTTTAGCGCGGCGCTATCCTGAAGGCATTTTTGTGGTTGGTCAAGCGCAAACTGCCCTGACAGCGTTGGTGGATTTAATTGAAGCAGAGGAAATCCGCCCTGCGCTCATCGTGGCGACACCTTCGGGCTTCGTTGATGTTGAGAGCGCGAAGGAACGGTTAGCCGATTCGGTGATTCCTCATATCCGCATTGCTGGGCGAAAGGGAAGTGCAGTGGTTGCAGCAGCGATCGTTAACGGGCTGGTTGACTTAGCATGGCAAGCCTACGGTCGCGAACAGGGCGGCATGGTGTAGAAGGAGATTCTGTTAACCGTTCGGTTTCAGCGACCATTCAGTTCTCAGAGCCAATATCAAATAGCAATTACCAATTGGCTGAGGGGCGACGAGGCGATCGCCGTGGGCGACGACTCAGTTCAATCGCGCCACCCCGTTCCGGCTGTTCGTAACGATCGCTTGGATAGCGATCATGCTCTGGCTCAACCTGCTCATCGCGATGGCGTGCGTTCAGCTTGCGACTGACCTCTACAAACGCCTCATGCAGCAGCAAGGGATAGTCGCTCACCCAAATATTGTGATTGGGAATGTACACGTCCGACGTTTTGCTAATCCGACCCAGATCGCCCCGGTTTGACATGACAACCATTTCGGCGACATCCCCGATCGCAATTGCCTGATAGTTGCGCTTCAGGGGCACTTGCAACCGACTTGTGAAACCTGTTTCATCGCCAACAACCAGATTCAAACGGCGCTCACGGTTTTCGACGATGACCAGTTCACCATGTTCATTTACCGTTTCTTCTTTGCCAATGAGTTCTTCCGTAACGTAGACATCGACCACTTCCCCTTGCCAGAAGCCACTATAGGCAAACTTGCGACATTCAGCATTCTTGAGGCTTGCCCAGAAGACAGGACCCCATAGCCAATACAAACCTGTGATGATGCCTGCCAAAAACCGAATAAAGCCAAAGCCCTCTCCTAAAAGACCACCCAACAGTAAAATGACCGTGACTCCCACAATGGAAATCAAGAGCCGCAGCAGCAGTGCCGGAAATTTTCCCCAGCAGTAAACGTACTGCGGACCAGTGGCGACCGCAGGCACCAGATTTTCAAATGTTTTACGGGTCAGTGGAATGAGCATGGGTCTTGGCTAAGGGACGCGATCGCAAATAATCTGCTACGAGCCTAGCATTACATAAAGGCATCCAGCACCCTTGTAGTACGTGCCAATGGCTGTTGCACATTGCCATTGCAGCCATTCACCCCATAAAGTTCCAGATCTTCCATTCAAAAGCGTGGATCTACGGATCTGAACTGGGGGAGGATGGGCAATCGTTCACAGTAACTTGAGTACTCTATCGGATGGTTTTAGCCGAGAGAGGAACCAGAATTGGTATAGATCTGAGGAACGCAGTCGGAAAAGCTAAAGAGCTATAGGGGGCAACTATGCTCGACTAGCTTTTACGTTTAGGAACGCGTCCTTACAGGCAGACTGCCTGACCCTGGGGGCTTATTAGGGTCAGGCAATTTTTTGATCATTTTTTGCTGTAGTTAAACATTTATTGGTTTTGGTTGAGACATTGATTTATTGAGAGCAACGTGGGCAGACTGTGGTTGCACCTCGTTCTGGATGCTTGTCCATGCACCGCCGCATTGATTGGAAAATCAACGTTGCCCTCTTTATCTTTACGCTCATCATTTCATTGGGGATTGTTCCTGTTGGCAGCAACATACTGCGATCGCCTGCAATCGCTCAAATACCCAATACCCGCCCATCTGACACTCGTAAAGCTGAGGCGGACAAGCTTTTGCAACAAGGCATTGCCGAGTTTGATGCGGGTCATTATGAAGGGGCAGCGACGCTTTATCAGCAGGCATTGACGATCTATCAAGCCATTGCCGATCAAACGGGTATTGGTGGTGCACTCACAGAATTAGGACTGACCTATGCCACGTTAGGAGACTACGATCACGCCGTCGATTCTTATCAAAAGAGCTTAGCGATCGCTCGTTCTATCCCAGACCAAAACCTGGAAGCCACCACATTAAATAGCCTGGGCTTTGTCTATGAAGATCGGGGCGATTACCAGCAGGCGCTGACGCTGTATGAGCAAAGTTTGGCGATCGCGCGGGCACTCAAGAATCGGTTTCTGGAAGGGCGGGTGTTGGGCAACGTAGGCAATGCGTATGCAGGACTGTCAGATTACGCTAAAGCTGTAGAGGTGTATCAACAGCGGCTCATTATTGCAAGAGAGCTGAATGACAAACAGGGTTTGGGTACGGCTTTAGGAAACCTGGGCAGCGCCTACAAGTCCCTGGGAGAATTTGCTCAGGCAATGGAGCATTACCAGCAGAGCTTGACGATCGCCCGTGAGCAGAACGATCGCATGGGCGAAGGCATTGGGCTAAGCAAATTGGGTAGCATTGCCTTTGCTGAAGGCGACTATCCCAAGGCGATCAACAACTACCAGCAAAGCCTCAAGCTGGCTCAAGACACCAAATACCTGTACGGGCAAGGGACGGTGCTGGAGCAGTTAGGCAATGTGTATCAGGCACAACTGGACTACCGCAAGGCGATCGCGCTGTATGAGCAAAGTTTGACGATCGCCAAGCACATTAAAAACTATGGCATGGTGCGGCGGCTACTCAAAGCAGAGGGCGAAGTCTATCGCAATCAAGGCAAAACGGCTCAGGCTCTGGCGCTTCTCCAGCAGAATTTGACGTTGGCGCAGCAGGTTAAGGATCCTGCAGGAGAAGCCTCTTCCTGGGAAGATTTAGCCACGTTTTACTACCAGACCAGTGAGTATGCCAAAGCGACCGAAGCAGCACAGAAAAGCCTGACGATCGCCCGTGAGCATAAAGACCGTAGGCAAGAAGGCTCGGCACTCCGTATGGTGGGAACGATCGCTTTAGCGGAAGGCAATTACGACTCGGCGATCGCTACCCTGGAGCAAAGCCTGACGCTGGCCAGAACCAACAAGGACGCGATCGAAGAAGGGGGTGTCCTCAACAATCTAGGAGTGGTGTACCGCGAGATTGGCGCTTACGACAAAGCCATTGCGAGTGCTGAACAAAGTCTGGCGATCGCCCGTGCCCGCAAAAATCGTACATTAGAGCAAACGGCTCTCAGCAGCCTTGGCTCTGCCTTTGCCAGCTTGGGTGTGTATGGCAAGGCGATCAAGATCCATGAGCAAAGTCTCGCTTTGGCAAAGCAAATTGGCGATCGCACAGGTGAACATGTGTCTTTGGGCAATCTTGGTATCGCCTATCTTGCCGTGAATAACCTGCAAAAAGGCGAGGCATATACGCTGGCAAAGCTCAAGATCACGCGCGAAATTGCTGATCGGATGGGCGAGAGTGGGGCTTTGAGCAATCTTGGTCTTGTTTACGATGAATTGGGAGACTATCCCAAAGCCATTGCATTCTACCAGCAGTCCCTGGCCATCTCTCAAGCCATTGGTAATCGGCAGGGCGAATCCATCACATTCGGCAACCTGGGCTTAATCTACGACACCCTGGGCGATTATCCCAAAGCCATCAACTATCAGCAAAAACGCTTGACCTTAACGCGGACGCTCAAAGATCGGCAGGGCGAGGCGGAAGCCTTGCTTAACCTGGGTAAAGTCTATGATGCGCAAGGGAGACGGCAACCCGCGATCGCTGCCTACGATCAAAGCCTGACGATCGCCAGAACGATTCACGATCGTCGAAGTGAAGGCATGGCGCTGAACAATCTTGGCAGCGTTTGGTTCGAGGCAGGCAATCTGTCGGCAGCCGAGCAGCACTTACGCCAAAGCATTGAGGTGTGGGAGTCGCTCCGAGCAGGCTTGGGCAATGATGATGCCAGCAAGGTCTCGCTATTTGAAATACAAGCCCTCACCTACCGCACCCTCCAAAAAGTCTTGATTGCTCGACACCAGCCCGAAGCGGCACTCGAAATTGCCGAACGGGGTCGCGCCCGTGCTTTTGTGGAACTGCTGGCCGCACGCGTGGCAGACCAACACACGACTCCTGGCAGCGATCGCCCCACCCCAACACCGACCATTCCCACGGTGGATGAAGCGCTGCTGCCAGCGAAACTTGATGCTGCGGTGCGATCGCCCACTGCATCTCAAATGAAACAAATCGCTCAGCAGCAAAACGCCACTCTGGTGGAATATTCCATTCTTTACGACCACGCAAAAGTGAATGGTCAGGACACAGCGCAAGAATCTCAGCTTCTTATTTGGGTGGTGCAACCCAACGGCAAAATCACCCTTCGCCAGGTTGATCTCCGTTCGCTGTGGCCGCGAAAGGCAGGGTTAGGGCAGCAGACGTTTCTCACCAGTCTCGTCAGCAACAGCCGCAGTATCATCGGCGCAGGCGGACGGGGTGCCACATCAGAGGGCGGCATGCTCACACGGGAAGAGCGTCGTCAGCAAAAGCGAAACAAGTACTTACAGCAACTCCATCAACTGCTTATCCAGCCGATCGCCGACCTGCTGCCTCCCGACCCTAACGCCCACGTGATTGTCATCCCCCAAGATTCCCTCTTTCTGGTGCCCTTTCCAGCGCTTGTGGATGCCAAGGAGCAATACCTCATCCAGCAGCACACCCTTTCGGTGGCCCCCTCTATTCAAGTGCTGGACTTCACCCATCGACTGGAGGCAGAAGATGCTCCAGCCCCAAATACACTCGATCGCCCTTCTGCCGTCGTCGTTGGTAATCCCACCATGCCATCGATCGCCGTCGAGGTCGGGCAACCGCCTGAACAACTGGCAGACCTGCCCGGTGCTGAGAAAGAAGCCACTGCGATCGCCAGCATTCTGCAAACGCAACCACTGACGGGCAACCAAGCCACTAAAGCAACGGTATTGCCGCAAATGGCGCGTGCTCGTATTGTGCATCTTGCCACGCATGGCTTACTGGATGACTTTAAGGGACTGGGGGTTCCTGGTGCGATCGCCCTGGCTCCCACAGGTACAGATAACGGCTTACTCACCTCCAGCGAAATTCTGGCGCTGAAACTCAAAGCGCAACTAGTAGTCCTGAGCGCCTGCGATACGGGACGCGGCTCCATTACTGGCGATGGGGTGATTGGGCTGTCGCGCTCCGTCATTTTGGCAGGTGTGCCTAGTGTAATTGTCACCCTCTGGAGCATTCCCGATGCACCCACCGCTACCCTGATGACGGAGTTTTACCGCAAACTGCCACTCCAATCAGGCAAAGCGCAGGCACTTCGACAGGCGATGCTGGCGACACTGAAGGAATATCCCAACCCGATCGATTGGGCGGCATTCACCCTCGTTGGCGAGCCTTAAAACGGTTGTATACCTGTGCAAACCTGCCTCGAAGCAACCCAACAACCTCAATAAAATGCTAAAAAACGCTAATGTGGAAATAAATTTGTGAGATGTGCCATGCTTACTCGCTACATTGAAGTCGCAATGCACAATGCCACCTATAGCATTCAGAAAGATGGCAGTTACTTCGGTGAGATTTCGCCATTGCCAGATGTCTGGTCACACGCTGACACACTAGAAGCATGTCGTCTTTCACTACAGGAGAATTTGGAAGAATGGATGATTCTTGCACTTAGTAGCCATCAGCCGATTCCAGACATTGATGGTGCAAACTTAGCGATCGACCCAGATGACACACTCACTGAGGCAGATCTAGCGGACATTCAAGCCGCTCGTGAAGACATCAAACAAAACGGCACCGTTTCTTGGGAAACTGTCAAAGCTGAAATGAGCAGACGATGACGTATCGGCTTGAATTCACCAGAGCTGCTATCAAACAGCTAAACGCATTGCCTCAAAATGTGCAGAATCGCATCCAGGCAAAATTGGCAACACTCGTAACGGATCCTTGCCCTTCAGGTGTGGTCAAAATGCAAGGAGAAACAGACATTTATCGGATTCGCATCGGTGATTATCGCGCGTTGTATACCACTCAAGATGATGTATTAATTGTGCTGGTGCTAAAAATTGGGCATCGTCGGGAAGTCTATAGAAGCTAAGGTTCGTTAGAGGTTTCGCCGCATGATGCTCAAGTTTGGTATGGCAGCGATCGCTGGTTCTCTTACGCTCATTGCTGGTATCCAATCTGCTCTTGCCACTCCACCTGCACCTGAATTCAAAACGTTCGCCGATTGGTGCCTCAACCAGGAAAAACTTTCACCCGCTGCAAAACATACCGTTGAAGTTCTGTTGAAGCGAGTTCGTGAAACGGATTGTCAGCAGGCGAATGATCAACTTTCTAAGCAGGGCGGGCTTAACCTGAGCGATAGAAAAATTAGTGACCTCCGACCACTACGATCATTGATTAATTTGGAGATACTCTCTTTGGGTGGCAATAAAATTCACGATCTCGATCCGTTACGCTCATTAACAAAATTGATTATTCTTGATCTTGAAGATAATCGAATTAGTGATATTAGCCCCTTGAAAGCGCTAACTAAATTAGATATTCTTACCCTTAGAAATAATCGAATTAGTGATATTAGCCCTTTACGACCACTCATTCATCTACAGACTCTCGGACTTCAAAAGAATAGAGTGAGTGACATTAGCCCACTAAAGTCTCTACTCAAATTAGGTATGCTTAATCTTAGTCAAAACCAAATTAGCGATCTTAGCTCTTTAAAACCATTGGTGAAGTTAGGAATTCTTAGCCTCCAAGAAAACAAAGTGAGCGACCTTAGCCCCCTAACATCTTTAATTGAGTTAAGCATACTTAATCTTAATCACAATCAAGTAAGTGACCTTAGCCCATTAAAACCACTGAAAAACTTAGGAATGCTTAATCTTGTGCAAAATCAAGTACGTGATCTTCGCCCACTACGATCACTCCCCAACTTGGACTTTGTAGCTCTTCAAGGGAATCCAATCGCCAACAAAACCTGCCCACTACGATCGCCTTCAGTATGTCAGTTTTAATATTTTCAGTAGGTTGGATTGTGGCGATAGCGAAAACTCAACATCAAAGCCTACTACGGTAGGACTCAAGATCGCTGTCGGGGCGAAAGTTAGCTTGCCTCTCATTAAGGGGATCTACTGCTTAATCTCCCTCTATAAATTTTAAGGAAGACTGCCTGGTTCTTCTAAGGCGATTGAATGCCCATCTGGAGTTTCAACGCACATCCACCGACTACCCCAATGAGTTTCTTCTAATGGAACTTGAACAATTACTGACTCATTGTTTTTGATCTGCTCAGCATAACTATCAAAATTAGCGACACGGAAATGAACTGTTAGAGATGGCTTTTCAGCTTCTGCTAAAACAATGTATGTATTGCCAGCTTCCAAACGACAGGCAAGATGATTGTCTTCTTCCCATTGTTCGATGAGCTTAAAGCCCAGACCTGTCCAAAAAAGACAGCTTGCTTCAAAAGAAGGGGTTTCTATATATAGATGATCAATTGATTCAATACTCATCTGAATAACCTGTGTGAATACAAAAGCCTATGTTCAAATACGTTTCCCCTACAAGAACATCTGGCTAACAACTTATTAGACTGAAACTTTCCCCATAACATCTCAATTCGGATAGGTAGGTAGAATGTTTCTGTATAAATTCTGCTTTGACTTGCTCCCTCTCTAACTATTGAACGACTAACTCTCCTAATGCGCAATACCTTGATCGAAACGCTTGAGAACTTAAAACGTCGATCGCAATTTCCTTCTAGAAGGGCGTTCAATAGCATCTATAACTACGACCTTCGCTATGCGTTCACCTTCAATGCAAACGGCTGAATCTGTGGCGAGAGATTCGCTTCGTGATCAAGAAACCCTGCGATCGTTCCCTAAGCCTCAAAATAGTTGAGTTCCAGAACAGTTTGATCCTTTATAGACGCTGCCTCCTGCGAGCTGTCATCTGTCAATGCTAAGCACCAACACAACACGTAGAATTGTGAAGCCTTTGTTTCGAAATGTAACAAAGCTGCGGTAGTGGTCACCCTTCAAATTCTGTTGCATTCAGGGCTGTGTCTGGAACGTGTTGCAACGATAGACGGCTCATGGTAAGTCATAGGGTCGTTCCCTCAAAACCCGTTGTAGAAAGCTTTTTTGATTAGCTGGCGATCGCGCCTTCAGCAGAAACTGATGCAAAAAATGTCACGCTTGTCCACTGTTCAATACAACTTTATGCACAGACTTAATTCATAATCTATTGTTATCAAACGATACAGAATGTTTGAAGTTCAGCTTATTGCTGGTGCTCCAATAGCTGATACTATGAGAGCAATCTGAAGGAATGGGTGAGCAACTCGTTCACTGCACCCAGCCTCCTAGATTGCAAGATTGGGACACCAACGAATTCTCCATAGCAGAAGGTGGTTGCTGACTTTCGGATACGCTCAGGTGAAAGCTTGGCTTGCTTCTGATGATTGCGATCGGGAAATTTGTAGAGTTAAACAGGAAGGGAGATTTATGTCTTACGCGCAAACAAGAACCCAGGCGAAGTCTGGGTACGAGGCTGGTGTTAAAGAGTACAAGTTGACGTACTACACACCGGATTACACCCCAAAAGATACAGACCTTTTGGCAGCATTTCGTGTGACCCCACAGCCTGGTGTGCCATTTGAAGAAGCAGGTGCAGCCGTTGCTGCCGAATCTTCGACAGGTACCTGGACCACTGTTTGGACCGACCTTCTAACCGACCTTGATCGTTATAAAGGTCGTTGCTATGACATCGAGCCCGTTCCCGGTGAAGACAACCAGTTCATCGCGTACATTGCTTATCCTCTGGACTTGTTTGAGGAAGGTTCTGTCACCAACGTCTTTACCTCGATCGTGGGTAACGTGTTCGGCTTTAAAGCGCTGAAAGCTCTGCGTTTGGAAGATTTGCGGATTCCCGTTGCGTATCTGAAGACGTTCCAGGGTCCTCCCCACGGCATTCAGGTTGAGCGCGACAAGCTGAACAAGTATGGTCGTCCTTTGTTGGGTTGCACCATCAAACCCAAACTGGGTCTATCGGCGAAGAACTACGGTCGTGCGGTGTATGAGTGCCTGCGCGGTGGTCTGGACTTCACCAAAGATGATGAAAACATCAACTCAGCTCCCTTCCAACGCTGGCGCGATCGCTTCTCCTTCGTAGCTGAAGCCATCTACAAAGCACAGGCTGAAACGGGCGAAATCAAGGGTCACTACCTGAACGTGACGGCTCCTACCTGCGAAGAAATGCTGAAGCGGGCTGAGTATGCGAAAGAGCTCGAAATGCCCATCATCATGCATGACTACCTGACCGCAGGTTTCACCGCTAACACAACCCTGGCTCACTGGTGCCGAGACAACGGTGTCTTGCTCCACATTCACCGCGCGATGCACGCTGTGATCGATCGTCAGAAGAACCACGGTATCCACTTCCGCGTTTTGGCGAAAGCACTCCGGATGTCCGGTGGTGACCACATCCATACCGGTACCGTTGTGGGTAAATTGGAAGGCGACAAAGCCATCACCCTTGGTTTCATCGATCTATTGCGTGAGAACTACATTGAGAAAGACCGCTCTCGCGGTATCTACTTCACTCAAGACTGGGCTTCCATGCCCGGTGTGATGGCTGTCGCATCCGGTGGTATCCACGTATGGCACATGCCTGCGTTGGTGGAAATCTTTGGCGATGACTCCGTCCTACAGTTTGGTGGTGGTACTTTGGGTCACCCCTGGGGTAACGCGCCGGGTGCAACCGCCAACCGCGTTGCTTTGGAAGCGTGCGTTCAAGCCCGTAACGAAGGTCGCGACTTGATGCGTGAAGGTGGCGATATCATCCGTGCCGCAGCCAAGTGGTCGCCTGAACTGGCCGTTGCTTGCGAACTGTGGAAAGAGATCAAGTTTGAGTTTGACGCAATGGATACCATTTAATCGTCGTGGATGGAGGATGAAGGATAAAAGACGCATCGCTCGTCTGACTCCATCCTTCATCCTTTCCAACTCATCTTGTTCGCTATGGATCTAAAGCAAATTGCCAAAGATACGGCCAAGACGCTGGTAAGCTACTTGACGTATCAGTCTGTGCGAACGGTGATTGCTCAGCTCAGTGAAACGGATCCACCCCAAGCCTTCTGGCTGCAAAACTTCTCCTCAAGAGAAAAGATTCAGGATGGGGAAGCCTATCTGAAAGCTCTGTTCCAGGAACGCCAGGATCTGGCCTTTCGCATCCTGACGGTGAGAGAACATCTAGCAGAGGAGATTGCTGATGTGTTGCCTGAAATGCTTCGCACAAGCATCCAGCAGGCAAATATGGAGCAGCGTCGGCAGCGGTTGGAGCGGATAACGCAGTTGGATTTGTCTGTTCCAAGCGTTAACCCAGAGCAAGAGCCAAATTCTGAAGAAACCTGATGAACCTGTTAACCGTTAGTTGTGAAATCGCTTCTTGCTAACGGTTAGTACCTGACACCTAGCCACTTATTAACCCAATCGAGAAACTTATGAGAACATTGCCTTTCGAGCGTCGCTACGAGACGTTTTCCTACCTGCCTTTGATGGACAACGCCCAAATCTCTCGCCAAATTCAGTACACGCTGGATCAAGGGTTTTTCCCTGGCGTTGAGTTTACCAATGACCCCAGTGCTGAAGCGCACTACTGGACGTTGTGGAAGCTGCCCATGTTTGGCGCACGCTCTCCCCAAGAAGTGCTGAATGAAGTGCAGCAGTGCAAGTCTGAGTATCCCAACAGCTACATTCGTGTGGTGGCATTTGACAACATCAAACAATGTCAGGTGATGAGCTTCATTGTTCAGAAGCCACGCAACATGTAATGATGCTGCAATGATCTGATTGAAAGCGGGGTAGGGTGGGCAATGCCTGCTTTAGCCCGCTTTTCATATGCCATGGGGTTTACGCAAACCTCAGAGGTTTTAACCAGTATCATGCATCGTTATCAACGTGTGGTTGCTTAAACCTCCGGGGTTTTAATCAGCATGTGACAGTTCTAATGATGACGATCGCTGAAAACGATATCCGGATCTGCTTTTTAGGTGAGTCGTTTGTCAACGGCACGGGTGATCGCACCCACCTGGGTTGGACAGGTAGACTTTGCCAGACGCTTTCCCAACGGGGCGATCACATCACCTACTACAACCTGGGGATTCGGCGCGAAACCAGCACCGAGCTTTTGGAACGCTGGCAGCAAGAGTGCGATCGTCGACTTCCCCCAAACTGCCAGCACCGCGTTGTCTTTTCCTTTGGAGTGAACGACACCACGTTGGAACATGGCAGGACCCGTGTGGAACTGGGACAATCGTTGACGAATGCCCGCCAGATTTTAAGTGTGGCGCAGCAAACCTATCCAACGTTAATGGTGGGACCCGCTGCGATCGCCGACCCAGAGCAAAATAGCAGAATCCACGAGTTATCAGTCCACTTTGCTCAGCTCTGTGAAACGCTTCATGTGCCCTATCTGGATATCTTCACGCCCCTGAGCCAATTAGCTACCTGGATGCAAGAAGCAGCGGCAGGCGACGGCGCTCATCCCAATACTGCTGGCTATGCCGAACTTGCCCAGGTTATTCAAGCATGGCCGGCCTGGAACACCTTTATGTCTTTCTGACTTCTGACTCCTGACTCCCCTCCGCTTTCTGCCTCCTGACTTTTCACTCTTCCCCCCTCACTCCTCTCCGCAAACCAAGACCTATGAGCTACTACATTTCGCCTCGCTTCCTCGACAAACTTGCGGTTCACATCACCAAGAATTATCTCGACATTCCCAGCGTCAAAGTACCGCTCATTCTAGGCATTCACGGTCGGAAGGGCGAGGGTAAATCCTTTCAATGCGAGCTGGTGTTTGAGCGCATGGGCATCAATGTGGTCTATATGTCCGCTGGGGAACTGGAAAGCCCAGATGCAGGTGATCCCGGACGGTTAGTGCGGTTACGTTACCGAGAAGCGGCTGAACTGGTAAAAGTGCGCGGCAAGATGGCCGTCCTGTTGATTAATGACATTGATGCGGGTGCTGGACGGGTAGACCAATACACCCAATACACCGTGAACACCCAGAATGTGAACGGTACCTTGATGAATATCGCGGACAATCCTACGAACGTACAGCTTCCGGGTAGCTACGAACTGGAACCCAACTGTCGTGTGCCAATTATTGTGACAGGGAATGACTTTTCCACTCTCTATGCACCATTAATCCGCGATGGGCGGATGGAGAAGTTTTTCTGGGAACCCGATCGCACCGATCGCATTGGCATTGTCAGCGGCATCTTTGAGGCGGATGGAGTGCAGCGTAGTGCAGTCGAAACATTGGTGGATACCTTCCCCGACCAGTCGATCGACTTTTATGGAGCCATCCGATCGCGCCTCTACGATGAACAAGTCAAGGCACTGATTGATGAAGTCGGGATCGATCGCATCTCGCAGCGTGTGGTCAACAGCGATCAGGCTGCACCCATCTTCCGCAAGCCGAACTTCAACTTGCCGCATTTGCTAGAGGTTGGTCAACAACTCGTTGCCGAACAACGGCGGATTCAAGAGATGGGACTGGCAGAGCAATACAACAAGGCCTTGTACTTTAACCGGAAGCTGGGCGATGTTGAGCGGGAAACCTCTAAACAAGCAGTGCCTGTCAGCAGTGCTCAGTACTACCACAAGTATGAAGATAGCAATCCCGCGAGCAGTGGGAATGGACAGAGCAAACCTCAGCCAGCCTCATCGACGAGCTACGGCGGACAACCCTCCAGCACCAAGCTCACCCCGGACGTCGTTACGCAAGTGAATCAGATTTTGAAACAGGGGCTGCGTCTGGGCATTGAGTATGTGGATGAGCGTCGCTTCCGCGCCAACTCATGGAATTCCTACGGCTCGTTTCAGGGGCAGGCATCGGAGGCGATCGCCGCTCTAGAAGCGTGTCTTGTTGAAAATGCCAAAAGCTATGTGCGGCTTGTCGGCATCGATCCAGAGAATCGGCGCAGAGTCAACGAGACCATCATTCAACGACCCAACGGAAAAGTCGCCACGGCATAGGCGATCGACGGGAGAGAAGCATCCAGGAGTCAAGAGCCAGAATGGGAATTTGCTTCTGACTCCTGACTTCGGATACCAGTTCCAAAAGTTAGCACTGCAGATGACCGTCTGTAGGGACGTATGGCTGTACGCCCCTACGAGGATTTGTGGACGGAATTTAGAGAATTGGTATAGCTCCTATATTGGCTAGAGCTTGACCTGCGATCGTCGCTGGCGGAACCGGGCAACGCCCAAACCACCCAACCCAAGCAGCAGACCCGCAACGGTGGAGGGTTCTGGTACGCCAGCCGTATTCGTGGCAACAACGCCGATCGGTCGAACAAGGCTCCCATTGGTAAACAGGTCGCCTGAGAAAGTATCAGCACTACCTTCTCCCCCAGCGTATGCCAGCACAGCGCCCAGATTCGCGCTTGTCGTGTCAAAGCCAATGACATAGAGATCGTCACTGTTGGTACCCGACCCAAAGGTCAGGCTACCAATAAAGTTGCTGCTGGGGGTGGTTCCCGTGTAATTGGTAGACAAGACGCTGAGAAGATTGCCGTCCAGATCATACTGTCGTACACCCGCTGCAAAATCACTGACGTAAAGACTATCTGCCGTCGGCGAAAGCGCCAACCCCAGCAAGCTAATAAATCCGGGCGTTTCGGGCAAAAGCGCTGGCTGGTCAACAAACACGCTTGGTGTGGTCGTCGGCACTAAGCCTGCGACCTGCTCTGGGCTGTAGCGCAACACCTGACTGGCAAACGCAAAGGCTAAATCGCCGTTGGCATCATTAGCAGTACCTTCAGTAGTGACGTAGAGGCTGCCATCCGGCCCAAACAGCAGCCCGTTGGGGCCGTTCAAGCCGTTCAACGAGCCGAAACCACCATTGTTGTCAGAGGCAAAAACACCCAGGAATGCCCCTGTAATTGGGTTATACCGCAGAATTTCGTTCGTCCGAAAACTACTGACATAGAGGCTGCCATCGGGACCAAACGCATTGCCATAAGGGCGCGTTAACCCGCTACCCGAAGCGGCGACACCCAGGAATGAGCCTGTTGGGCTATAGCGCAGTACGGCAGAGTCTTGAGGATAGGTTGGATCAAACAGATTAAGACCGCTATTGCCGCCACTGCTGACATACACGTTGCCATCAGGCCCGATCGTGAGGTCATCCGGTGCTCGAAGTCCTCCCAGACCAGGCGTAACAAAGTTGCCCTGAAAGGTTCCGGTGCTTTCATCAAAGACGATGATACTGTTGCTGTCGCTATTGCCAATAAGCAAGGCCGCCTCTGCTTTGGAGGCAGCTAGACTAATCAGCGTGAAAATGCTGAAAAGAGCGGGGATATGCAGGCGAGTCTTCATGAAGCTTGCGTGTTAATACGAACGGCTATACCATCTTCTGGAGCCGATCTGATCAACGCCGTGTTAATCGTTACAATTCAGCCGTGTTTTTACGCAAAATTCAATTTTTGTAAAGTTATGATAAGGCAAAGCTGAGAGTAGCCGTCAGCAGACGATCGCGCCTACTCGCCGTTGAATGAGTTTCACCCCCATCTCCCTATGACTACTTTCTAATTGCCTCATAAATGAGAGTAGCCACTTCCGCTCTAGTCGTCACTTGATTGAGAGCAAGCACGTTGGGATTTGCGTCATTCAGCACCAAACCCGACTCGATCGCGGCCGCAACTTTATCCACCGCATACTTGGGAATCTGGTCTGCATCCTGATAGCGACTCAGCACTTGGACGGCAGGCTGCTTTAGTCGCAGATTTAAACCCGTTGCTAGTGCCAGCCACACCTGTAACCGAGGAATCGGGCGATTGGGCTGAAAGCTGCCATCTGGGAAGCCACTCATAAAGCGAGTCTGGGTCGCTTCGTTAATCGCTGCGATCGCCGGAGAATCAGACTCTACATCATTAAACTTAAGCGCTGCACGATTCGCTGGTTGGTTAAAAGCGTTCCGAATAATCTCCGCAAATTCAATCCGCGAAATGGGCTTATTCGGCCGAAAGCTTCCATCCGGAAACCCATTCAAAATACCTTGAGCGCTTAAGGCGGCGATCGGCGCACTGGCCCAGTAACCCGCTGGCACATCGGTAAATTTCTTAGGTGCTACAGAAGCAGGCGCAGCAGGCGCAGGCGATGCTTGAGGGGAAGCCACCACTCTGGGCGCTGCGGCGATAAAGGGTGCTGCCTGCAAGGCCGTGGAAACGGGAGATGGGCTTTCAGGCGTTACCACGGGTGATGGAACCCCGGCCTCCGGCTTGCCTGTGGTGGCACTAATGGGTGGCGGCGCACTGGCTGTTACAGAAGGCGAAGGCGGGAGCGTGGGGGCAGTCGTCGGAGAATTTGATGCCACGGGCGCTTGTAGGAAAGGCAGATCCAGCCCTCGATCTTTCTGGCTAATGGACCAGAAGAAAATCGCTCCAATGCTTGTGAGGGCAACAACAACAGCGATGAGTTCATCAGAACTGAGCAATCTACGGTTTGGCCGAGGATCAGGGGAAGGAGTCATGAGGGCACCGCGCAGCAACAGAGATACAGCTAATCCTAAAGCAGACTGATGAAAGTTGCGCAGTCAATCGGTAACAAACTCGATCGCATCCCTACGCCCCACTCTCGATGCTCCACGTCTCCCCATGCGATAGAACCGCCTCCCACTCGTCGTTGGACAACGGCTGCACCTGAAACTTTGCTCCAAAGCAAGCTTCGGCCGCTGTTGTTAACGCGTCTATCACTGTTGAGATCAGTGTGGCTTGGGCGAAGGGGGGGAGTGCTGATACCTTTGGCGCTACGCCAAAAACTTGCTGAAACAGGGCAGAATCAGCCCATAGCGGCATTGAACCATGCTGCAAAGCGCCCGAACCACGGCGTAGTTGGGCACTCCCCACGAGTTTAGAACCGTCTGCTAGAACCAGATCGGCACCTGTTGCGACATCAAAGCAGTTGGGGTTGCCAATATACCCTCGCCCCGCCTGCCCATACTGCAGTTCGACCCCCAGCGATCGCCAACCCTGAATCAAAAACTCGCAAACAGTGCGATAAGCCTCTAGGCGATTGACTGGTAACCCGGAGGTCACAATGGCATAGGTTAAATCTCCTTGATGCAGCACGGCTCGACCGCCGGTGGGTCGTCGTACCAACTCCAACGCTTCACCCTGCCAGGTCAATTGCTGCCAGTGACCTGGCCAATGATGCTGATGGTAGCCCAACGAGATGGCGGCAGGCTTCCAGGTGTAAAAGCGTAAGGTTGAGGGATGGTTGCCTTGCTGGTGTTGCGTTAACAACCACGAATCCAGCGCCATTTGAACGGTGCCCGGCGCGTCCAGAAGCGGAATAAAACGCCAGGTTTGCATGTTGGAATGTAGGGGCTAAAGGGACAAGGAAAGATCGTGTGATGGCTGGCCAACCCCTTTCATAAAAACCCTTTTACAAGCAGTGGTTGCCAACGGTCAAATGCCCCTATCGCAAATGCATGACTGCCTTAGCTTGCGCCGAACTCAGCCTGAAGGGGTTCATCTTGCTCATCTGCGATCGTCGCTACCAGCGTAATGGCACGCGAAATTTCGCCAGGGGAGAGATCCGCGAGCGATCGCGTTGAGAGCACCACAATGTCATTCTGCAAGATGGCAAACCGAGCTTCCAACGTGCCCGACCAGTTCATTTCCAGCAATTTGCGGGTGAGCTTTGCTTCATCCTTTGCAGGAAGCTTCAAGACGGTTGACCAGGCGCTGATCGTATCTTCACTCGATAACCCAGTCAGTTGAACAAACACCTCAACCGTGCCGTATTTAAACTTCCAAACGTAGCCACCCTCTGTATTGCTGACCATAGCCGTGTTGTCGCTATCCAGGCTATCAATCACCGTTTCAATCACATCAACGATGTTGGCAGCAGTAATAGTATCAGCCGGCTGCGTAGTGGTTTCATCTTCCGACAGGGTTTGGCGGGAAGCGGTGGGGCTTGGTTGAGAAGAGGTCATAAAAATTTCCGTACAATCACAGGAATGAGCATTAAACAGAGCATTGCAAACTGGCAAACGTTCGTGACCCTCATGCTGGTTTCAGTTGAAACAGCGTTTCACTAATCAGACAACCAGGTATCACCGCTTTAGGCAAAAAGAGGCTGGTTTAAAGCCGACATCTCCTTTTCAAGCGCTTTACTATGTGGCAATGTTCACTCACTATTTAACCAGTATGTCACTTTGAATCTACGTTAGCGTCGATTCAATGATGCAATTTAGAGCAGAACAGATCTTTTTAGGTTGTTTTTTGTTTAGATTGTTTTTTGAATGCTCTCTTCCATGCGACTGCCTAGCTATACGCCCGCGATCGCCCACTCAGCCGAAAAATCTCGCCGTTTGGTGTAGCGATACGGACCCATCACAGCCCCCCAGGTTGCTTTTTTTGTGGCAATGTCGATGCCCTTGTCGTAGCTCTCAAACGTACGATCGCTCGCGGCAAACCCAAGTTGAACCTGGGACTTGTTGCCCTGATAGGAAAAGAAGCACTCGCAACCCGGCTTTGGCTGTGCCACCAAACGGTTAGCTTCAGGTGGATGGGTAATTTGGAGCAGGCAACCTGGTAAAAACTCAATCTGCTCCAGCGTGATGGCGTTGAGCACTTCTGGTTTTGACCCTGCTCCCTTCATCGCGATCGGGTCTTTGAACGCATAATATTGCGCTTGTAGCGGTGCTTCCGGATCACCCGTTTGCATCAGACGAATCAGGCGCTGTCGGTAGGGCTGATCAAGATTGACCACATTCGCTTGCTCTGCAAAAAGCGTCAAGCTGTCTTCGCCAAACAGCGGCACGGGTCTTTGCCATAAGCGCAGATGCACAAACCAGGCAGGCTCCTCGATTGCCTGCTCGCGATTATCGAACTCACCTGCCATCCAGTGAGCCAACGTAACAAGGGTGGGATCAAGAGGCATGGGTCTATGGGGTGATCGGTCAGGCTGTGATGCCCATTCAAACAGTCCGATCTTACAGGTAGTTCGCTATGGCTCTTACATGCAGTTCGCTATAGCTAAACGCTTACGCTTCGGGTGTGTTGCGGTAGCCGTAAAAATCAATGTGATAGTCAGTGATACGCACACCTGTCTGTTGCTCGATCTGTTGCAAGAGCGCTTCTGGCAACTCGATGTGAACATCAAGAATTTGATCGGTGTCGAGACAATTTACGTGACTGTGCGAGTCACTGATGTTGCCGTAGAGGCGACCGTCAGAACGTTCGACGCACTCAATAATGCCGTGTTCAGAAAGTGCTTCGAGATTCTGGTAAACAGACGTATGACCAATCTCTTTGCCCTGACGATTGAGGCGATTGTAGATTTCTCTAGCAGCCAGGTGTTCCTTTTCTTGCCATAGGAGCTCAAGAATGAACCGTCGCTGACGACTCAACCTCATCCCCAGAGACTGACAGCGTTCCAGGGCATCTTCCAGCGATCGTATTGGTTTTATCGTTGCGACATCATTCTGCATATTGACCGCTCTCGGCTCGCATACATGACCTCTGTGCCTACATCACGCCAGGTCTTGACCATATCAAAAAACTGGTTTGTTAGATTACCACCATTCCCAAGCTGATTAAACATCATTGCTTAAGTACAGCTCAAGACTCTAACGCTTAAGACTCTAACAGCGATGGCCTCTAAAGCTCAGACCGTCAGCAACCTAATTTAGAGTGGCATCTGTAGGCGTTGCTACATACAGTTGTATCACACGCTAACATAAACTCGCTACAACTTTGCTTTAGTTTTGGGCAGGCGTGGCAAGAGTTGCATCTTTCCCTCTGTCCTCGCTTGCTAGACAATAGAACAAGAGATGTTACCGAAGTGCCAGGGTTTATGAGCGTTTTGCAATTCCATTGGTCAGGTTTGACGATCGTAGGGAGACAAGCTGTCGATCGATGGCAAAAAGGGTTATCTCGATTGATACCGCGATCGTGTCTGCTCGTGGTAATCGTCCTTTGTTTGATTCTGGTCGGCGCATCACCAGCGCTGGCAGGGTTGAAAGATGATCGGTACGATGGCGAAATTTTTACCCTTTACGCCGGTAATGGGTCGCTGGTGCCACCAAAATTCACGCTGGCAGAGGCATTAAAGCGCGATCGGCCTACCCTCCTGGTGTTGTATCTCGATGACAGTAGCGACTGTAAAACCTATGCTGCTGTTGTTTCGCAGGTACAGGCTTTTTATGGCAAAGCGGCTGATCTGTTGCCAGTGCGGGTTGATAGCATCCCACCCAAGAAAACCTATGCTGCTACAGAACCTGGACATTACTACAAAGGGCTTGTACCACAGACGATTTTGTTTGATGCTGCTGGCAAAGTCGTTTTAGATGAAGCGGGTGTTGTGCCCTTTGAGACGCTTGATACAAAGTTTCGAGAAGTGTTTGACTTGCTGCCAAGGACGGAAACCCTTGAACTGAAGCGCCGACAGGTCAATGAAGTGACGACAGAATTGGCGAGGTGATTTGAGGAAAGGCAGAAGCGCAGACTTCGGCGCAGGCGCTCAGCCGAACGAAGGCAGAGGGCAGGAGGCAGAGGGCAGAAGGCAGGAGTTTCGTTTTAACAACCCATGCAAACGGGCGCTGAGTTTGATGTCACGGGCCGCTATCGTTATTTGTTGTGGCGATCGTGGGATGAGCAAGCGCCAAGAGTCGGGTTTGTGATGCTCAATCCCAGTCGAGCGGATGCTGTGATGAATGATCCCACCATTCGGCGCTGCCTGGGCTTTGCTCAAGCATGGGGGTTTGGAGCGCTAGAGGTGGTTAATTTGTTTGCTTACTGCACGGCTCACCCAAAGGAACTGCGTCAGGTTGCTGATCCTGTGGGGCAGGAAAACGATCGCTATCTGGCAACCCTACCCCAACGGGTCAATACCATGATCTTGGCGTGGGGCAATGACGGCTGTCTACAAGCGCGCGATCGTGCAGTGATGGCGCTGTGGGACGATCGCGCCCCCGTCTATTGCTTGGGAACGACTCGCCTGGGACAGCCGAAGCACCCGCTTTACCTGCGACGCAATGCTCAACCAGCTCGGTGGTTTCAAGGTGCCTCTAGTTGAATCAACACACCACCCCGTTGTACACCTGACTGGCTGCCGTAGCTGCTGATAGTGAGCGATCGCAGGCGGTTAAACAAGGGCTTACCTGCCAGTTCAATCACTTTTAAGACAGGGTACTGTTGCTCCAAAATCGGTTGGCTGGTCTCCCAATCCAGGTAAAGATAGCCGTTGTTGGGCTGTAAGAGCGAGGTCGTTGCTTGCTGAAACGCGTCCTGTTTTAACAGTGACCGATCGGCAGCTTTGAGCACGTTATCCATCGCCGCGACAGACGTAGTGAAGAGTTCATAATTGCCAACCGAAGCATGGACTCCCTGCACTTCTGCCTGAAGGCGAAGCGGTTGAGAGGCCAATTTAGCTGCCGCTGTTAAGCGTGTCCAGGTTGAGACTGTGCGATCGCCAAGCGTTAGTGGTCCGACCGTTAAGCCATGTTGCTTTGCCAGGTCATCGAGTTGCGCGATCGCTTGTTGACCCTCCTCCGTTTGAGGTCGTTGTGCAGCGAAGATCCAATCAGGCCGCAGGATACCATCCGCACTAACGCGATCAGGGGGAAGCATCGCCAGTGCATACTCACCTTTTACCCAACGAAAGATATCCGTTGAAACGTCAAGCTGCCAGCGAGTTTGCAAACCCTGGAGTGGCTGCTGAATGAGTTGAGATACCGTTTCATAAGGTGCTAGCCCATTTGTAACTTGGGCCCACTGGCGATCGAGGTCTTGCCCTGATGCTGCGAGGGAACTGTTGCCAGGGATGTATTGTAGAGCGCCAACGGGTTCAGCTAAGGATGGCAGAGCGGTTGTGGTGCCATCTGCTGACAGTAGCGCTGTTTCAGCGACAAGCCCTTGCTGCTGAAGGGTAAAACCAACGATTAACGCCTGTCTGTCGAGCGAAGACGATTCACTCTCTACGGGCGTTGCCGCTACAGCCTTTAATGAGCGAACTGGTTTTGTAAATGGAAATTCGTGCTCTAGAAACTGGGTGAATTTGGGTAGGTTGACAAATGTCAGCCCCAGGCGCGGTTGGGTTAGCGACTCGATCGCACGCTTGAAGACGTTGGCTTGTTCAAGGCTAAGATCAGGAGCCTGGACATTGTTGATCGCTTCGCGCAGTACCTTAGGATGATTTGCAAACAGGATAAATCGATCGCCTACTGCTGCCGTGGCTAACGTGGGTACAGGTGCTGGTGCAACGGGTGAACTTGGTGGTTGTAGCTGTAACCGATAGCTAGATGGCTTGGGTTTGCGTTTGGTTGCCTCACGATCAAGTTCAACAGCGGGAGGGTTAGCTGCAATAATTTTCACGCCTTTGTACTGCTCAAAGACGAGATCACTGCCCGCGATCGCCCGCTTTTGCCAGAACAATTCTAAAAACTCTCGCGATCGTTGCGGGTCTTCGGTGGCGATCGCAGCCAAATAACCCGGCTGTTGCCCGTTCGCTGGATCATAATCTAGATCCAGTGATGTCACTGCCAACGTCATTTCTTGCCCAATCCAGGGTTGAACGTCTCGCTCATACTCCAACCCTGTGCTAGCCAGCAAACTCTGCTTGATCTGGTCTAGCTCAGCTCTTGCTTGACGACGTTTGGCTAGCGGTGTTGCGACCAGTTGAGCGGCTTCTAGCTGATCGGGGTTGAGTAACAGTGACACCACAGCAGGAGCCTGCCTGGGCACAAAGATCGCTGCACCAGGAACACCATTCGGCTCACTCGCCAACTGGCGTACAGGGTTACGGGCAACTAACCAGTAGAAACCGCCAGCACTAAGCAACAGCAGCACCAGCACGACGACTGACAAAAAGGAAAAGAATGAACGGAGCTTCATGGGATCACTGTTGCTAAGGCGGAGGCGCAAATTAGTCCAGCATCATTATCCTGTAGCGCGTGCATCTTCTTTGCGATCGGGCGATCACGATTCTCAGTGTCGTCACCAAGAGAGTTTTCTGCGCAGAAAGCTATAACCATCAGACTGCTACAATCAGAAGCAACCTGGGGCAACGGTCAACCCTACCCCATCCCCACGCCCACCCGACTTCTAATGCCCACTTCATTCAGCCAGCCCATCCCTCAAATCAGCGTTGCAGAATTAGGACGGCTTTTGGACGCAGCTCCCGAGACCGTTCAGTTTGTGGATGTACGGGAAGCAAGTGAGCTAGCGATCGCGAAATTAGAAGGCTTTGCACATTTTCCGTTGAGTGAGTTTGCGGTCTGGTCACAGAACATTCATACCCGGCTTGATCCACAGAAGGAAACGATCGTCCTGTGCCATCACGGGGTCCGGTCAGCGCAAATGTGCCAGTGGTTACAGACGCAGGGCTTTACAAACGTTAGGAACGTTGTAGGCGGTATCGATGCCTACGCGATCGCGGTTGATCCTTCAGTGCCGCAGTACTGAGTCGATCGTTGCCTTCCCAACCGATATTGTTGTACATGAGAGCTGGCTATGCATCAAGGCGGGTTGTTCATCAAGGCGCAATGATGAAATGCCGTCGTCGCATAAAGATTTTGCATTTCGTTGCGTTTGCTACGAGTTGCATCTAAACCTGGGGTGAAAATGGGCATCTGCTATCCTAAAATTAGAGCCTCTAAACTTTGATAAAGGCTTCTAAACTTTAGTATCGAAACTTTAGTTATCGGTTTCATTTTTTACTGGTGCCTTTGCTGTCGTGCATCAGCGATCATTCCAATCCTTAATTATCGTTGCGAATTTAGAATGTCCCAATCGGTCAATCTTACAAATCGCCAGCAGCAGGTTCTTTGGGCCACCATCCGCCACTACATTGCTACGGCTGAACCCGTGGGTTCTGAAGCGTTGGTCAAAGATTACAATTTGAGCGTCAGTTCTGCGACCATTCGTAATGCCATGGCGGCGCTTGAAAAAGGGGGCTTACTCTTCCAACCGCATACATCGGCCGGTCGAGTCCCTTCAGATTCGGGCTATCGCACCTATGTGGATCAATTTATTGTGCCGTCTAACGACCTGTCTCATCAGGTGGCACACTTACTCAACGATCGCTTGAACTCCGAGGACTGGAGCTTTGAAGCTTTACTACGCGGTGCGGCCCAAATTTTGGCAACCGTCGGTGGCTACATCACCCTAATCACAACGCCCCAAACGCGTACAAGCCATCTACGCCACGTACAGCTTGTACCCGTTGATTCGCGTCGAGTGATGCTGATTTTTGTCACCGACTCGTACGAAACCCAATCAGCATTGATTGAATTACCGCTCTTTGCGGACGCGGCTGAACTGGACACAGACCTGCTGGAACGAGAACTCCAGATTTTGTCTAACTTCTTAAACAGTCAGTTACGCGGACGGGCGATCGTCGAATTGGCAACCCTTGATTGGAGCGAACTCGATCGTGAGTTTGAACGCTACGCTGACCTCCTGCGAACCATCTTAGTTGAGCTGACGCGCCGTTCTCAGCCGCCTGCACCCACCCAAATTGTCGTGAGTGGTCTTGCAGAAGTGCTCCGGCAACCAGAATTTTCGGAGCTACAGCAGGTGCAAACAATCATCCACCTTTTGGAAGAGGGTCAGCACCAATTGGTACCGCTCATTTTTGAGCGTTCGGATGACTTCCATCGATCGGAGCTACACCCATCGCGGAAGCGCGTCTCGATTCGGATTGGAGCCGAAAATCCTTTAGAGCCGATGCGAACCTGCACGTTGATCTCGTCCACCTACCACAAAGACTCTGTACCAGTCGGAAGCGTCGGTGTCTTAGGCCCAACTCGTATGGTGTACGAAAATGCGATCGCGCTGGTTGAGGCTGCCGCTGACTACCTCTCGGATGCTTTAAGCTCATAAGCCATCCAGTCGCCCGCGATGATTCTGCACTTTTCCACGGTTAAATATCTCGTTGCCTGAGGGCACTATAAGCGTGTGAGGCACCCATAGCCATGCCAGGCAATGGCACGCTGAGCCCTCTACCAACGATATTTGCTGCAAGGAAGTCCAGACATGATACACGCGCTGGTTTCATCATTGGGCTTGTGGGTGCTAGTACCCAGTGCCTTCTGGATGTTGATGCTGTTTGACTGTGTTCGCAATGAGCCCGATCGTCAGACCTGGCTCTATATTCTGATGTTTTTGAATGTTGCTGGTGCGATCGTGTACTTTTTTGCCTGTTGGCTGCCACGCTCCAATATGCCAGCACCCAACTACTTCAAACGGTGGAGTCGGCGTCAAGCCCTGTGGAACGCTGAAGCCGGGGTGCGAAACATTGGGAAAGCTCATCAGTATGTCACTCTAGGCAACGTTCTGACCGAAATGGGCACCTTTGACAAAGCTGCCGAAGCTTACCGGCAAGCTCTGGAGAAAGAACCTGCTAACATCCACGCCCTTTGGGGTGCTTCGTTTATTGAAATGAGAAGCAAGCAGTTTGCAGCAGCGGCAGACCATTTACAGGCTCTGCTTAAGCTCGATCCAGACTACAAATGTGGTGAAGCCTCCCTGTTTTATGGCAAAGCCTTGTTTGAGCTAGGAAATTGGGAGATGGCTCAGGATCATCTCGAAAAAGACATCAAATATTGGAGCCATCCTGAATCGTCTCTTTTGCTCGCCACGATCCTCGTGAAAGCAGGTCAAGCGCAAGAGGCTCGCACCTGTCTGGAAACCATGCTGGCAAAGGTAAAAGCTTCACCGATTTACCACTACAGACGGCATCGGCATGTGGTAAAAAAAGCGGAGAAAATACTCAAGGCTTTGTAGCCTTTGGTGACAGCAGTGGGTTTTCCAACGCCTCAAACTGCTGAAGTTCTTGCCATGCCTTGATCGGATTGATTTGCATGAGCGCCGCAACTCCATTAAGCGCATAGAGTTCAGGTAGCTTTGGGTTCAGTTTGAGCGCTGTATTGAGCGCCGTTTGAGCGGCACCAACCCGAAAGTCGTACAGGTTAATGAAGGCTAGATAGCCGTAAGCATAAGGATTTTGGGCGTCAAGCTGCACCACATGCTGGAGGGCGGCGATCGCGTCTCCGACTCGACGTTTCAGCACGGTCGCTAATGCAAGCGCATAGGCAAACTCACGATTCTTCGGTTCCTGCGTTAACCGATACGCCATTGCCCGTCTTGCCTGTTCGGCATAATCCTGCGTTGGGTCATATTGGTTGATCCGCCCGATCTGGTCAAAGACCGGATCTAGCGCCTTTCCACCCTTAGGAAGTGCCGCTGATAAGGTGCGTAGCTGCGTGACGAGATCCAATTCGGGTGCAGAGTTAACAGGCGCGCTGGCCTCTAAACGTAGGCTAGTGGGTGGCGTCACGATCGCAGCGGTTTTGCCCGTCTGGCGATCGAGATAGGTTGCCTCCAGCGTATAGACTCCAGGCTTCGCTGTTGGCGGTGGCAACATCGCGAGGCGCTCAACGACCTGAAAGCGAGAAGGACTACCTGCAGGCAAACTCTTGGGATGTAATAAACCCATGCCAACGCCATGATCATGCAACCAACGGTCTGACGTGTTACTGTCTCCCTGCTTGTGCCAGGTCAGAATGACTAAACCCGTTTGCAGTGCGTCCCATTGACCAGACCAGCGATACGTTACCGGAACTGGCTTCCCCGGCAGAGCGCGATCAGGAACGATGACCTGATCAAGGGTAATCGGAGAAGTAGAGAGCGGGAGTTTTGAGTTTTGAGTAGGGCTTTGCGCCGCTACGCCAGAGAGTTTTGAGTTTTGCCTCCTGCCTCCTGCCTCCTGCCTCCTGCCTTCTGCCTCCTTTTTCCTGCCTTCGTTCGTAGAGCTAGAATCGCTGCTCCTTGCCTTCTCCTCCCCAATGACCGGAGCGACTTCTAGTAACGGAATGCTACGACGAAAAAGCTTGAGGGTACTGCGATCGGGCAATGTCCAGGTTTGATGCAGCGTAAAGTCTCCCCCTTGCTCGACCGCTTTGACTAGCGCAGCCTGAGGCGCTTGCTGGCGAATGGCACCCTGGTCCTCTGTTTTAGTGAGGAACCAGGAGAGCGATCGCTGGTCTTGTTCTACCTGCGATTTGCGAGTACCCACCTGTCGCCCATAGACCCGAAAATTCTGGAGATTGCCGTAGTAATTGATGTTGTGCTGGTTGATTTGTCCCGTCGATGGCAAAACGCCGATCGTTGAGCGCAGGTAGGGTTCTGCCTGAATCACCGACTCAATCACCTGAGCGTGAGGATAGGCTGCACCAGTGTAGGCAAAATGCTGGCTAAAGGACGTTTGTGGTGGCGTCCGGCCAAGCGGCAGCGCTACCAGATTGCTACACATCAGCACGATCGCCAAACCAACGGTGCCCCATTGCAGCAACCGCCAACGCTTTGGTAACAACGTGATGCCATACGCCAGAATCAACGCCAAAATGGGCAAGTAAGGCACGACGTAGCGATCGTCCTTGTTGACGTTCAATGAGGACAATAAATAGCCACCCATGCAGTAGATACATAGCCAACCCAGCGACTCCCGTGAAGCGCGATAGGCTTGCTGGCGATAGCTTTTGGGTTTGGGGTCAAAATCAGCGTCGCCACCACAATGGCTACTGACCCGCGATCGTCGCCAAAAAAACAACAGTCCTAGCAATGGCACAATCAGTAGTGGCACCGAGACCATTTCAGGCAGCGCTTTCAGGTAATACGTCCAGGCGTCAAGCGAAAGGAGCGACGGATCATGCTCCGCGATCGCAGAATCAACGGTGGCACGCTTTGTTGCCGATAGCATGAGTAGCCAATTGGTGCGATACCAAGGCATCCAGATCAAGGTGGATAGACCAATGGCGCATACCAACTGCAATAACCGCATCCATGCACGTTGCCAGAGTGTTTCAACACCTAACCAGACCAACGGCACAAAGAGAAACAATAGCGCTGGCTGTTTCATCATCAGTGACAGCCCTAGCGTTATCCCAATCGCGATCGCGAGAAGCCAGTCTGAACGAAGAAAGGACAAAAAAAGGCGGGAATGCAATCGTGTTTTGGCGTCTGCTCCTTCTAACCCGTCTGCGCTCTCCCCACGCCCCTGCGTTTCCTGCCCTCTGCCCTCTGCCCTCTGCCCTCTGCCTTTCTCCCGCCATAGAGTCAAACACGCATAACAAAGCGTGACCAGTGCGGTCAGCGGAAAATCAAGCAAAAAATCTAAGCGCACACGGTATAGACCTGGCATGAGCAAGCATAGCCCTGCTGCCCATAGTGCTGCTGGCACGGTTAACAGGCAGACACCAATGGTGTAAACCGAGGCGAGCAAAATCGCACTGTAGAAAAGATTGACGAGTGTACTTTGATCAAAACCAGGACCAAAAAGACTCAGGAACGGCGTGGTCGAAAGATAGAGGAGCGGCGGAATTTTGGAGGATAGCTGCCACAGATGAATCCACCACTCGCCAGAGAACCACTGTGGTGTTTGCAGCGCTTGCCAGTAGTTCAGTGCTCCGGTGAGATAATCGGCTTGATCCCAATTGGGAATGCTGTGGTCTAACGCAAACCAGAGACGATCGACGATCGCCTCCACCAGCCAAATCAATCCCAATGCAGGCAAACCTCTCACCCACGGTCGCCGCTTGCTTCCAATCACCGTCCAGTCTGGCTCATTAACAGCTTTTTCATCTTGACATGGGGAATCCCTGCTTCGACAAAAATTTCGCCCTCTGGTTCAAACCCCAACCGCTGGTAAAAGTCCCGCACAGCTTCTTGAGCATGGATTTTCACTTCTAACACCTTTGCGTTTTGCAAGAAAGCGAGGGCTTCGATCATCAGGCGTTTACCAACCCCAAAGCCTCGTGCCGCTTTAATTACAGCAACCCGCTCCACTTTTGCCGTTTGGCTGTCGAGTTTGCGGATTCTCGTTGTACCAACGGGTTGACCATCTAAATACGCCAGGAGGTGGTCAGCCGTCTCATCGTTGCCATCAAATTCTAAATCGGCTGAAACGCCTTGCTCAATCTGAAAAACGAGATAGCGAATGTGTTGAATGACCGGAAAGTCGAGCGAAAATTTTGCAACTTTAATCACCAAATTGTCCATAATGACTGCTACCAGCGATCGCCCTCGTGACTCAATGTGACCAGCACGCGTAGAAACAGGTTGAACCCATCCAGCAGCGAGTCTAACGATTGGTTGCTCGCGCCGCTTCAATTTGTACCTCAACCGGGCATTCTACAGGAAACTAGGAAGATCTGGCGATCGTAGCCCTGGCTCTGGTGAAGCATAGCATCTACATGAGGATGGAACCTTGGTTGAAGAACGTGCATTTTGGCTCGCCTGGTCACAGATGAATGGCGTTGGGCCAGTTCTGCTCAGGCGATTACAGAAGCACTTTGGCTCATTAATTTCAGCCTGGGAAGCTGATGCTTCAGCCTTAGTAGACGTAGATGGTATCGGTATGCAAACAGCCGATGCGATCGCCGCCGAACGCCAGACCTGCGATCCAGCCACATTACTGGAGCAACACGAACGCGAGAATCGCCATTTTTGGACACCCGCCGATGCCGATTATCCGCGACTGTTGTTGGAAATACCAGACCCACCGCCCCTCCTGTACTACCGTGGTACAGCTGATCCGCTCGAAAATCAGGGCATTACGCCAATGGTGGCGATTGTGGGTACCCGTGATCCCTCCGACTACGGTAGACGCTGGACGCGCCGCCTGACCACAACCCTGGCCCAAAGCGGCTTCACAGTCGTTTCGGGACTTGCAGAAGGCATTGATACTGAAGTCCACCGCAGTTGCCTGAGCCTGAATGGTCGCACATTGGCTGTTTTAGGCACGGGTGTGGATGTCGTCTATCCCTGGTCAAACCGCCACTTGCAACAGCAAGTCATTGAGCACGGGCTGCTGTTGAGTGAATATCCTGCGGGTACTCAGCCCGATCGCACCCATTTTCCGCGCCGTAACCGCATCATTGCTGGACTGAGCCGCGCAACGATCGTGATGGAAGCCCCTGAGCGATCGGGTGCCCTCATTACAGCGCATATGGCGAACGACTATGGACGCGATGTGTATGTGTTGCCAGGAAGTTTAGATAATCGCAAGGCGCTTGGCTGCCTTCACTTGCTCAATAAAGGTGCCCAGGTCATTCTCAGCGAGGCACACCTGCTCGAAATGCTAGGCAGCCTGCCCCAAATTGTCCCGCCTACTCAAGTCCAGCAGACATCAATTCCCCTGGATTTAGAACCTGAATTAGCAAACGTGCTCCAGATTCTCACCAACTCTCACGAAAATGGCCCGGAGTCTTTACCCTTTGATATCATCGTGCAGCAATCCCAACTTCAGGCTGGGGCTGTTTCTAGTGCTCTGCTGCAACTCGAACTCATGGGGCTAATTTCCCAGCAACCTGGCATGCGCTACCAACGGCAGTAAGACAAAGGCATTTGCTCAAGCAGACGAATGATCAATCTGAAGACTTAACCTGCTTCCTTGCGAATAGCAAAGGTCAGGGACAAAATAAACTACAGCGATCAAAAAATCTAGATTCGAGCAGTCCCACACCCTGCCGAATCCAGCTAAACCCATCGCACTCAAACCATTAAAGCCGAAGTGGTGTACGTAAAGCCTGACCATCAGCGTGTGGTTAAGTACGGTCGTTTCGGCTGTGCTACTCACGGCACAATGGCTACATCTGCTAACTTTTCTGACCGCTAACCGTAATGCGTCGTTTGAGAGGGTTGCATGAGTGACGTTTTTATCTCCTATTCGCGCAAAGACAAGGCATTTGTGCAAACGCTCCACACCGCTTTACAGGAGCATCAACGAGATACCTGGGTCGATTGGCAGGATATTCCCCTCACCGCTGATTGGTGGGTAGAGATTCAACGCGGCATTGAAGCCGCCAATGCCTTTGTGTTCGTCATCACCCCTGATTCGGTTATCTCAACCGTTTGTCGGGAGGAAGTTGATCACGCTGTCGAGCACAACAAACGCTTAGTGCCGATCGTCCGACGTGAAGGGTTTGACACGCAGAAAATTCATCCAGCGCTGTCTAAACACAATTGGCTCTTTTTCCGAGAGCAAGACCCTTTTGAGCAAGCGTTGCAATCGTTGCTCAAGGCGATCGATACCGATCTGGATCACGTTCGCGCTCATACACGGCTGTTAGAGCGAGCTATTGAGTGGCAACAGCAAGGAAAAAACGACAGTTACTTGTTACGCGGCACTGATTTAGAAACCGCTCAACAGTGGCTTGTGCAAAGCTACACCAAAGAGCCACGGCCAACTGAGTTGCAGCGCACGTATCTTGATGCCAGCCACCAGGTAGAAACGCTCCGCCAGCGGACAGAGATTAAACGTCAGCGTCTTGCACTCATCGGCGTTGCCTCTGGTTTAGCCATTGTGGCAGGCTTAGCCATCAAAACCTTTCAAGAATCTACCTTTGCGACGCTGCGTGAAAAAGCGGCTGAGTCGAGAAATCTACTGTCTACCCAACCCGTTGGTGGCTTAATTTTGGCGCTGCAAGGGGTTGGCCTCAATTTAGACAGACGAATCTTCACGGGACAAGTTCTGGACACAGTACAATCCAGTCTTTTGAGCGCGATCGAACTCAACCAGGCTCAAGCCGTCCTGCTGGGTCATACCGATGTTGTCAATGCCGTTGCAATCAGCCCCAACGGTCAATTTATTGTCAGCGGTAGCGATGATGCCACGTTACGCCTGTGGAACCGAAAGGGAGAGGCGATCGGCGAACCGCTCAAAGGTCATACCGATGGGGTAACGGCCGTAGCCATCAGCCCTGATAGTCGCTTAATCGTCAGCGGTAGTGCTGATGGTACTTTGCGTTTGTGGGATGTGCAAAGCCGCGCCAGTCAACTCTTTAAAGGCCATACAGATAGTGTTTGGGCCGTTGCGTTTAGCCCAGATGGCAGCACGATCGTCAGCGGCAGCAAGGATGAAACCGTACGGCTATGGAATCTCCAGGGACAGTCGATCGGACGACCGTTCAAAGGTCATGGAGCGCCTGTGACAGCGGTTGCCTTTAGCCCAGATGGACAGACGATCGTCAGCGGTAGCGACGCGAATATCCTGCTGCTCTCCAACCGCAAAGGAAACGCCATCAGCCGTCCCTTCAGAGGACACAAGCAGACCATTACGGCGGTTGCGTTCAGTCCCACGGGGCAAACGATCATTAGTGGCAGCAACGATAAAACAATCCGTCTCTGGAATCGTCAGGGGCAACCTCAAGGTGATCCGTTTCAAGGCAATCAGGACGCCATTACATCCCTGGCCGTGAGTGCCGATGGTCGCAGGATTATCAGTGGTGGGCATGACAACGCCATCCGCCAGTGGAACTGGCAAGGGGCATCCTTAGGTGCTCCTCTGAGAGGCCACACTGCCTGGGTGACATCCGTTGCCATCAGTAACGATGGTCAAACGCTGGTGAGTGGTGCAAATGACAATACGGTACGCCTCTGGCATCCGCAAAGCTACACCGCAGAGCAAGTGTTTCTGAGTGGGGCTACGGCACCCCAACGACGAGTTGAGACGATCGCCTTTGGTCAACAGGGGCAGACCAAGCTAAGTGTGAGTGAAGATGGGTTCCTGAGAATCTGGAAAGCACCGGGTAAACCTCAGATGGTGCCGCTACCAGGCTATAAAGAATCTGTTTTCCCAAAAGCAGCCTTGGCTAGTGATCAATATGGGACTGTGGTTGTGCCTGCGGTCTTCAGCCCAAATGGTCAGTTTATTGTTACAGGCGGGGCTGATAAGGCACTGCATGTATGGAATCTTCAGGGACAAGCGATCGGGCAACCCTTTCGAGGTTTGACGGCTGTAGCCACCTCCCTGAGCTTTAGTCCCAATGGGCAAACGCTGGTCAGCGGGAGTGATGATGGCACGATTCGCCGCTGGAATCTGCAAGGGCAACTGCTAGGAGCGCCACTGCAAGGGCATGAAGAAGCTGTCACCACGATCGCCTTTAGTCCTGATGGTCAATTGATTGCCAGTGGTAGCCGCGATCGCACAGTGCGCCTGTGGGATCAAGCAGGAAAGCCGATTGGGCAACCCATTCCCCACCAGGATGAGGTCAAAGCCGTTGTGTTTACCCCTGATGGCCGCTCACTCATCAGTGGCAGTAACGATGGCACGATTCGGCGCTGGAACCTAGAAGGACAACCGCTTACTCAGCCCTTTCGAGGGCACTCTGGTTGGGTCAGTGCCCTTGCCATCAGCCCAGACGGTCAACTCATTGCCAGCGGCAGTTGGGATAAAACGGTGCGATTATGGACACTTCAGGGACAGCCCCTGGGCGAACCACTGGACGGCTATGCAAACTTCATCACCGCGATCGCCTTCAGCGCGGATGGACGCGACCTGCTCACAGGCAGTGCTGACAGTAACGTGCGTTTGTGGCACGTCGGCAACCAGAAAGAATGGCTGACCATTGCCTGTAACCAGATGCAGACAGTGGCAAACGATCCTGTGTACCTGCCTTCTGGCGCAAAGGAAGCTGCCCAACGTACTTGTCAGCGTCATGGCGATGCAATTAAGCCAAACTAGCCCCTGCCAGCAAGCCGCTATTGAACTACGGCGGTAACGCAAACTAGTCAGGACACGCCATTGCGTTTAGCACTCTGCTCAGCGAGGTTTTGCCCTCTGCCCTCTGCATTCTGCATTCTGCCCTCTGCCTTCTGCCCTCTACCTTTTTCTATATTTCAAAGAATTTAAACCAGCAATTTTCATCAGTCGCGTGCTTAACCATTTGCTAAACTTTAGGCTCAAGCGATTGAAGCAAAACGGCGCAGCATCGGGACAGGAGGAATCGTGGCGTGGAAAAAACCACGATCGAGCATCAAGCCAACGGACGTTTAGCACCGTCCCAACAAGAACAGCCTAACGATTGGGCATGGCGATTTTGGCTAACCGTACCGCTTTACCCTTACAGCCAACGCCGCACGCTGCGGACAGAGGTAATCAAAGACACGATCTGGACGTTTGATCAGATCCAGGGCATCTTCTACGTGGTGGTGCCGATTCGGATGACGGTGATTAAGCTGGAGGCGGGTGGGTTGCTGGTGTACGCCCCGGTTGCACCGACCCCCGAATGTCTCCGATTAGTCAACGAACTGGTTGCTGTGCATGGCGACGTAAAGTACATCATTTTGCCCACCATTTCGGGCGTTGAACATAAGGTTTTTGTCGGCCCCTTTGCCCGCAGGTTTGCCAATGCTCAGGTGTTTGTTGCGCCCCATCAGTGGAGTTTTCCGCTGAATCTGCCCTTGAGCTGGTTAGGGTTGCCCGCCAAACGGACGCACGTGCTACCCGACGACAGCCGCAAGACACCCTTTGCCGATGAATTTGATTACGCGATACTCGGACCGATCGCACTGGGACCAGGACAGTTTGAGGAAGTGGCTCTTTTGCATCGGCGATCGCACACTTTACTGGTTACCGACTCAATTGTCTCTGTCCCTTTAGAACCGCCTGCGGTCGTTCAGCTCGATCCCTACCCACTGCTATTTCATGCCAAAGATCGGGCAACGGATAGTGTTGCTGACACGCCTGAAGCGCGGCGTAAAGGATGGCAGCGCATTGCACTTTTCACGCTCTTCTTTCGACCCAGCGTGCTGTCAGTGCCGAGTTGGAAACAAACGATCAGCAATGCGCTGAAGGCAGTCGATCGCTCGAAAAAAGCCTACTTCGGGTTATTTCCCTTTCAATGGCACGACGATTGGCCGCGATCGTTTGAAGCCTTGCGCGGTCATGGGCGGCTTCTCGTTGCTCCCGTTCTGCAAACCCTCATTCTGAATCGGGCACCACAAGAAACGCTTGATTGGGCTGATACCATCGCTCAGTGGGACTTTCAGCAGATTATCCCCTGTCATTTTGATGCGCCCATTCAGGCAGAACCACAGCAATTTCGACAGGCGTTTGCGTTCTTAGAACAGCATCCTGCAAGCGGCGAAGGACTGTCTAGTAGCGATGATCAATCCCTGCCTGAGCAAGACTTTGCACTGCTGAGAGACCTGGATGAAACCTTGAATCGCCTCGGCATCGTGCCACCGGCAAAAGAGAAGATCAGTCGATAAATACGAAGCTTTGGTAAAGCTGAGCCATGAGTGGAGCAGTTGAGTTAGGCTCTTAGAACGAATGAAGCGATCGGCTCTGGTAGCTGGTTCTGGTAGCTGGATTGGGTGGTGGATGCATCCCTGATTGAGGCAAAAACCGAGCAGCGAGTCTAATGAGTGAGCACTCGTTGACCTACCTTACGGGTTGCCTTTAACCCTTTGCGCGGGTAGCTAGGCATCAATTGTGGACGGCAGAGAGGGTGCCTCGTAACGAGTCCCTCCTCCCAAGCGCCGCCCTGGAATGCCATCGTGATTTGCGGTCATAAAAATTGTGACAAAAGCATTAGCGCCAAAAGTCACAGCAAGGAACACCAACGTAGTTGCGATCGCAGACATAAAAAGCAGCCCCAATGAAATGTCCTCAGATTTTAGGGGGACTGTAAATTTTGCGTAAAGTAAACTGTGACAGTCACCGAGTTGTCATTTTTCTTCACCCAGTTTTACGAAAGAGATGGTGGGTGAAATATTGCAGTGAGCCGCCAGCCGTCAGCTATCAGCGGTTAGCTTTCTAGCACTAACGCCAGCGTTCAGCGAGGCGTGAACGGTACTCCAATGTTGATGAGCAATTCGCTGCACGGCCTCCGCTGCAACGCATTGTTAGACGCCCTTCTCACGGGCCTGTCTCTAAGCAAAACGACGATTGTTTCCCCATCACGTCGAGGTTAACTACGCCTTCGTCAACCGAGTAGTTCCAGGGCGGCTCTACAAATGTTGTCCACAACTTCTTTCCACGAATATCCCATGCCGCCAGTTCAAGTTCGGCTGACATGACAATATATTTGCCGTGTCGCGCCCAGCTCCAGAACCCAACATCGGCTCTATCCTCCCATATCCTCGTGATTCCAGCCAAGTCATAGGCCAGTAGGCGAGTGCCAGCACCAATCAAGAGAAGTTCTGTTTCTGGTATGAGTATCGCTCCTGGGTAAAACCCTCCTCCGGCTGGTTCGTATCTTTGCGCCACTACCAGGAAAGGCCATTGACCTGATTGACTGATAGCGAGAAAACAGCTCGCCTCTTCAGAGTCTCTTATATTGAACACCTCAGCTAATGCTGCGTGCTTCAGGTATGAGTATAGGTCGGGTAGCCTTTCAGGCAAACAATGCAGTGTATACTTGCCTATCGTTAAATTGAACATACAGCGTCCATTTTGGGCGTCTAACAACCAATAACCAACAACTGAGGGATTTCTGAGAAAGAGATTACACCTATATGGGCTTAGCATGCGGTAGCTGCTCTTTGAGCATCGTAAAAATCTTGGTCTGCAATGCCAAGGCCCTACGATCGGCGATTATTCCCTTTCCTGGAAATGGCTTTACTTCTTCTCAAGCGTTGCACCCGTTTGAATGGCCCACAGATTGGCGTAAAGACCGCGTTTTTCCAGCAAGGCTTCGTGACTGCCAGATTCAACCAGGTTGCCGTGCTCCATCACATAGATGCAGTGAGCATTGCGGACGGTAGAGAGGCGATGGGCGATCGCAATCGTTGTGCGACCAACCGTAATGCGCTCCAGCGATCGCTGAATAGCGGCTTCCGTTTCGTTATCCACCGCAGAAGTCGCTTCATCCAGAATCAAAATTGGCGGGTCTTTCAGAATGGCACGAGCGATCGCCAGTCGTTGTCGTTGTCCACCTGAGAGTTTCTGCCCGCGCTCGCCTACAACCGTGTCGTAGCCCTGCGGCAACTGCTGGATAAACTCGTGTGCCTCAGCGATTTCAGCCGCCGCCTTAATAGCCGTCGGAGTGGCATCAAAGCTACCGTAGGCAATGTTTTCCGCAACCGTACCATGAAACAAAAACACGTCCTGATTGACCCATCCGATCATGCGTCTCAGGGAACCCAGTTCTAACTCTTGCAGATTGATACCGTCCAACATGATGGTTCCGGCTTGCACTTCATAGAGCCGAAGCAGTAGTTTCACCAGTGTACTTTTGCCCGACCCTGTTGCTCCCACGATCGCCGTTGTTTTGCCGGTGGGAATGTGCAACGACAACTGCTTAATCACAGGCTGGCGATCAGCGTAAGCAAAGGTCACGTCACGAAGGTAAATGTCCCCTTGAATCGAAGTTTTTGGTTTTTGGTTGTCCGTTGTTAGGGGATGAGTCGTTTCTAACTCCTGGCTCCTGACTCCTTTCAACGCTTCTATCTCCTGCTTCACTTGTGGAGCTAGCAACGTTGACTCCTGGCTTCTGACTCCATTTGGCTGAGCGTTCACGTCAAAACCTGCTTCCTGCCTTCCCTTCCCAACTAACAAAGACCCCGAATGAATCGCGATCGGCGTATCCAGCAGATCCATCACGCGTTTCGTCGATGCCATAGCGCGCTGATACAAATCAAAGGTTTCACCCAGACGGGTTAACGGCCACAGCAGCGATTGGGTCAGAAAAATCAGCACGCTGTAGCTGCCGATCGACAGTTTGTCCGCGATCGCCAGTTGTCCCCCATAAAGCAACGTTGCCAGAAACCCCATCAACACGAGGACACGAATCAAGGGAATAAAGGCCGCACTGAGGGCGATCGCGCGTTGATTACTCCGCCGATAGGCTTCACTATCCTGGGCAATGCGCTGCGTTTCATAGGCTTCAGTTGCAAAGCTTTTAATGGTGGTGATGCCGCTCAAGTTGTTTGACAGACGACCGTTGAGCACGCTGACCTTCTCACGCATATCGGCATAACGAGGCGCTAAGCGACGCTGAAAGAGCACCGATCCCCACACGATCAACGGCATCGGCAGCATCGCCATCCACGCCACACTGGGAGCCAGAATAAAGAACACGCTGCCAATAATGATGACGGTTGTGCTTACCTGCAAAATGTCATTTGCACCGCCGTTCAAAAACCGCTCTAGCTGGTTGATGTCATCGTTCAAAATCGACAGCAAGCCACCCGTACTGCGCTCCTCAAAATAGGCCAACTCTAGCTCTTGTAAGTGAGCATAGGCATCGAGCCGCAAGTTGTGCTGAATATTCTGCGCCAGGTTACGCCACAGGCGATCGTACGCATACTGAAACGCAGACTCTAAGCCCCAGATGCAAAACGTGAGGACTGATAGCACCAGGAGTTGCGTAAACAGGTTGTGAATGCCAAGGCGACCGAGGATTGAATTTTGCTGTTGTACGACGATATCTACGGCTGTACCAATCAGTGCCGAAGGTGCCAGGTCAAAGACTTTATTGAGAATCGAACAGACGATCGCCCAGGTGGTGTGCTTATGGTAGCGCTGCCCATAATCCAGCAAGCGCTTGAGCGGATGAGCATATTGTCGATGACTGGTTGAAGTCAGCGATCGTGGAGAGCTTACTTTTACCTGTTTAGACGAAGAACGAGCGGTAGACCGAGCCAAAGCAGACCTCGCAGCAGATGGGTTGATGCAACAAAACTGCCAACCACTCTAGCTAACTTTCCCCACCCGCAACATTAAGCGAGACGTTACCTGTAACGTCCTTACGGGAACAATCTCTTTTGAACGATCAACACCTGCCACACTGATCAGGGGCTGTCATCAATTAAGACTACACATACTCGCAGCAAGAGTTTCAGCCCCTAGCCTTGTGTGCTGGAACGGGCGCGACACTGCTGATGCCAAAGGTTTCGGAGCTGAGTTGATGACGCGCCCTAATGCGCACCACACCAATCGGGGCAGGCACTGTCGCTCTCCCAACCATAGGGATGAAACCCACAAATCAGCGGCGTGCGGGCTTCCTGAGTATACCCGTAGGCAATTCCGTGGTAGTTTGCACAACCAGTACAGGGTTTTGGACGTGTTGGCACCACATCGTTAAAGCCCAATTGTGATCGCAGGATGTGACGCTTACTCTCCTGCCGCTGCCACTTGGCATGGTCGGCTTTTCGAAAGAGATAGTGAATCTTCCCAAACGGGTACTGCACAGAGTCCATAAGGGTGCGTGTGAAGGGTTATTCCTTAGACTACCCATAATTGAAACCGGACTTCCTCACCCCTGCGCCTGAGATCGGAAAAAATCTATCTAAAGGAATAGAGAGTCGAAAAGATTCCGTAACAAATGATACTGTTTGTATCTCCAAGTTGAGTTTTGAAAACGAAGAAGCTTCATATAAACGGAAGGGGAGCAAAAAGTGGGTGTTAATACCGTTACCTATCTAGATCACAGCTTTGATATTCATCAATTAAGACAGCTTGATCAAATACTAACCAACAGCATCAAGCCTCCACTTGGAATTATTCAGTGCCTTAACGAACGTGGGGAACAATTCAATGGGCTTAACCGCAATTCTTGGGTCTTCGAAGTTCCTCCTGAGGACAAGCTTTTGCTTGAAGGGTATACCTTACTTGATGGACCAGAAGGATTGGGGATCTATTTAGGGATGCGTATAGTTTATATTCTGGTTGGGGCACGTTGGAGGGGCTTTTACAGCATTGAGTCTTGGAGGAAGGTGCATTTGGAGATTATTGAACGCATTGGTCGTGTATTGGGTTCATCGGTTGCAATTTGGGCACCAGATTATAGCCTTGACCTTATCAGTGAAGAGATTGGTGAGGAACTAGGATTTACAACGATCGAAGAGGTTGAAGAATTATTCTGTAAGGCTTTGGGAAAACCGCTAAGTGTCCATAGGATTGGCGAACCTGTGAGCATAGAAGATACAGAGGCAGAAGGTTATTCAACTACCGACGGGTGGTACATCCAGCGTTACTCGTAGTACTAGGTGGAGATGCAGACTGCAACATTGAAACTCAAAACTTTCTAGCGTTTGCAAAGCGTGTCCAACGGACTTGGCAACTCAAAGCGCCACTCAAGACTCACGTCTTTCCCCTTTGCCTTCTGCCATCATCCCAACTGCCAAACTTTTACCTTACTATCTGAGCTTCCGCTGACCAGCACGCTACTATCGCCTGATAGCGCGACGGCATTGACGGCGCTAATGTGTTCCGTTAAGGTGCCAATTAAACTGCCTGATTCTAAATTCCAGAGCTTGATCGTGGTATCGCTACTGCCACTGACCAGGAGTTTGCCATCGCGGCTGATATCGATCGCGTTGACCGAATCCATATGCCCTGTCAACGTTCGCACCACCAAACCTTTCGCCAAATCCCAGACTTTAATTGTTTTATCCTTGCTGGCACTGACGAGCGTTTTGCCATCGGGTGTGATGACAACGCCATTGACTGAATTGAAGTGACCATTGGGCAGCGTACGGACAGGGTCGTTCGTCTTGAGGCTCCACAGCTTGATTTGGTTGTCTAGACCGCCGCTGACCAGGAACCGACCATCGGGACTGAGAGCCACCGATCGCACCATCCCTGCCAGACCTGAAAACGATCGCAACACTTCACCCGTTGATAGTTTCCACAAACGGACTGTGCGGTCTTCGCTGCCGCTGGCAAGCAGTTGACCGTCGGTACTGATCACGACTGAGTTGACATCTCTGGTGTGTCCCGTGAGCGATCGCAACAGTCTCCCATCTGCTAGAGACCAGAGGCGAATCGTGTCGTCGTCGCTGCCGCTCACCAAAATGTTGCCATCGGGACTAATGCTCAAGCAATTAATGGGCTTGTTGTGTCCGGTGAGGGTTCGCAGCAGTTCGCCTGTCGAGCGATTCCAAATTTTAATATTGTCATCGAGTCCACCACTGGCGATCGTCTCGGCATCAGGACTAATGGCAACCGCCGTCACCCAGCGGGAATGCCCAATCAGGGTATGCAAGCAGTGGCATTTCTGCGCACTCGAGATGGGCTGCTTCGATACAGGTGGTCGCGAGAGGGGTGGTCTAGAGGACGGCGCACCGGATACACGAGGCTGACTGCTAGTTGGCTGCCCACCTCTTGACTGACTCACAGGCTGTTGACCGACCGCTCTTGCAGCAGGGGGTGTTGAGGCGGATGGCTGATTCACTGGTTGCCTTGAAGCAGACGAGGTGGCTCCAACGGGAGGACGTGACAGGGCTGTTCGCAAGTCTTTCATCACCGCATCTGCAGATTGATAGCGCTCGCTGACCAGGTCTTTGAGCATTTTGTCTAAAATCTGTGCGATCGGCTCACTGATTGTCCGACCCTTCTCGTTTAGGCGTTCTCGCCAAAGCCAGCGCCCTTGCAGGGGATCGTACAGATCTTCTGGCTTGATCTGAGTCATTAAAAAGATACAGGTGGCACCCAAGCTATAGATGTCGCTAGCCGGGTACGCCTTGCCGCTGCGCAGTTGTTCGATCGGTGCATAGCCCTCAGTGCCAATCTTTGTACCCGGTTGGTTTGACGCTTCTACCGACAGGAGCTTAGCCACACCAAAATCAATCAGCACCAGCTTGTTGTCAAACTTACGGCGAATAATATTGGACGGCGTAATATCCCGGTGGATGACCTGGTGATCGTGGACGAACTTGAGGATTGGTAAGATGCCTGCCAGCACTTCACGAATGCGTTGCTCGATAAAGACGCCGTTTTGCGCCAGTTCTTGCAAAAGCGTGTTGCCTTCGATAAATTGCTGGACTAAATAAAGGCGTTTGTCATGTTCAAAATACGCTAACAACGCGGGAATTTGGGGATGTTCGCCCAGTTCATACAGCCGCACAGCCTCTTGCTCAAAGAGCTTGACGGCCTTTTCCAGAGATTTTGTGCCCTGCAGTTGGGGTGAAAATTGTTTGATCACGCACCGCGCTTTGAGCCGATCGTCGTCTTCTGCCAGATAGGTGCGTCCAAAGCCACCCTGCCCGATCGGTCGTATGACTCGATAACGCCCCCTTAACAACGATATCAACTTGGTGCCACAACTTAGGCAAAACTCGGCATCGTCAGCGTTTTGGGGATGCTGGCAGTCTGGATTGAGGCAGCAGGTCATACGTATGCACCAGGAACATGTACTCTATTTTCCCTGATTCGCTGCGTTCTACACTAAAGTCGTGCACGATCGCCAAGACTTACTGACACGATCGCGCTTTAGACCAATCGTGTACTAAACCAACGATCGACAGAGGAGCGAAACTGGTTTGCATTGTAATCGCTTTCGATTAATACTATCTGTGCCTGGCAGTAGTTACTGAACGTTTTAACGCTAGCTGCTGTCTAACGACTGGAAACAGCCTGCTGAATCTCAGTGTGCGCCTTTAACCCAAACAAGAATCTGTCATGAGATCTGTCATGAGAATGGTTTGTTTACGTAATTGTTACCTTAGACTGAGGCACAACACTTCTAAGCGTTAATGTTTCGCTGAGTGGTTTTGCGATCGGTAAACTATGTGCATGCGATATGTGCATGTAATGGCGCTCTGCGCATCTTGAAGCACTTGTTGAAAAGTACTGCCGTTAAGTCATTGTTCCGCCTATCATGAGTTTTCCCTTGCCAAAACCCGTCCTGGTTACTTCTTCAATGGCTGCTCTCTTGATTGGTTTAGCGGCGGGCTACCATATTCAGCCTGAGCCCTCAGCGGAGAAAGCAACATCAACCCAGAATGGGCCAACGCCTGCTGCAAAACCGATGAGTGCTTCTGCTCATCAACCCGTTAAAACAGACCTTATGGCAGGGTTCATTAATCAAGGCATTCGGCGCACCTACTATTTACATACACCACCGTCCTATCAAGCGACTCAACCATTGCCGCTTGTTTTAGCCTTCCATGAGTCAGAAGGCACAGGTAAGGATATGGCTACCCATACCGGCCTCAATCAGCTTGCAGACCGAGAAGGCTTTATGGTCGTTTACCCCGATGGCCTTAATGCAAAGTGGAATGTGTCCGGGCAGGCAAAGACTCAGGAAGATAACGTTGCTTTCGTTCAGGCGCTGATTGCCCAGCTTGGTCAACTGCGCGCGATCGATCACCAGCGCATCTACGCAACAGGGTTATCCAATGGCGGTATTCTTGTGCAAAAGCTAGCATGTGAAAATCCCGGAAACATTGCTGCTTTTGCGACCGTGGCCGCTTCGTTGCCAGAACAGTTTCAAGCCAAATGCCAAACCAAAACACCCGTCTCGATGTTAATGATTAATGGGACGGCTGATGCTGTGGTGCCCTGGCAAGGTGGTGAACCGCCCGAAGTACGTGTCGGCCGTAATCTCTCGATTCCACCCATCCCCGCCGTATTTAACTTCTGGCAAAAGCATAATGGCTGTGCCGCACCCGCAGTCGTGAAACAACGTCCTGACAAGCTGGTCACGTCTTCTTCTTACACCAATTGCCAGGCTAACTCAACCGTTCAATTAGTCGCCTTGAATGGAGCAAGCCATATCTGGCCGGGTGGTGGTTACGGGCGATCGCAGTTTTTGGATGCAAGTCAAATGATCTGGGCGTTCTTTCAGCGCCATACTCTGGCAACGGTAGCGACACAACCAGACAGTACAAGTAAACAAGCCCTATCCGCATCGTCTCATTAGTCTTTTAGCATCAAGGTCTTTAGCATCAAGGTCATCAGGTTCTAACGCATTAAGTTCTAACGCATTAAAGTCTTCAGCATCAAAGTCTTCGGCATCAAAGTCTTCAGCGGCTACCTCTAAGTTTGGTTACATTCCCAGTTGAGCGTATTGCCCCGATTGAGCGTATTGATTGAGATTGCATTGAACCACTTGCGGCAGCGCACAGTCTAACGTTCTACAAAATGGTTACTTCGTCTTGCCGCCCCGCATGGGATCCATGCCAACGTCCCTAGTCCCCTTCGTTTCATCAACGTATGACTACGCAGAAATTTTTCGCCAGAACTGCCGTCCTTGCGGCTACAACCGTCCTCGTTACAGGCGCTGCCAGTATTTCAAAAAGCTGGGCGGAGCCTCAACCCAGCCCGAAGCAGTTAGTCGATGAAGTTTGGCATATTCTGGATCAGAATTATGTTGACGGCACGTTTAACCAACAGGATTGGAAAGCCGTCCGGCAAGATTACTTGAGTCGCAACTATAGTTCCAGACAGTCGGCATATAAAGCGATTCAGCAGATGGTGTCGAAGTTGGGCGATCGCTATACCGAGTTTTTTGAGCCACAGGCATACAATGCGCTGAACACCGAAATTAGCGGCAACCTTTCTGGTGTTGGGCTGGAACTGGCCGCAGACGAAAAAACGAAAGCGTTAACCGTGGTTGCCCCCATCGAACAGTCTCCGGCTGCAACGGCTGGCATTTTACCTGCCGACGTAATCACGAAGATCAACGGACGATCGACGCAGGGCATGAATATTAACGATGCCGTCAAGCAAATTAAAGGGGAAGCAGGCACACAGGTCGTGCTGACGATTCTTCGAGGAAACCAAAACCTGACCTTTAAACTGACCAGAGCCAACATCACGCTGAATCCAGTCTCCTACCGCACCCAAACAACCGAATTTGGCAAGATTGGCTATATTCGCTTGCCCGAATTTACGCAAACCGCTCCCGCTGAGATGAGCCGAGCGATTGGCGCACTTGAGAAGCAAAACGTTCAGGGTTATGTGCTTGATTTGCGTTCCGATCCCGGTGGCTTGCTAGATGCCAGTCTCAAAATTGCCAGTATGTGGATGGATCAAAATCCGATCGTGTCGCTTGTGAATCGGCAATCTGTGAAGGAACGCTACGAAACAGAAGGGCGATCGCTGACGCAGAAACCCTTAGTCGTGTTAGTAGACGGTGGCTCTGCCAGTGCGAGCGAAATCCTTGCTGGTGCGCTGCAAGATGATGGACGCGCCGTTTTGGTCGGTACACGCACGTTTGGCAAAGGGCTGGTGCAAGCGGTGCAGCCTTTGGGAGATGGTTCTGCATTGAAGCTGACGATCGCGAAGTACTACACTCCCAAAGGTCGAGATATTAACCACGTTGGGATTACCCCTGATGTCGTTGTTAGCTTGACCGATGCCCAAAAGAAAGCGTTAGCGCAAAAACGACAGGTTGCAACAACGGCTGATCCCCAATACACCAGCGCGATCGCCCGTCTGGGGCAACTCATTCAAACCAAGGCGGCGGCTCCTGCGCAAACGGGTAGCCCTGTTAGAGCCGTTTTGCGTTAAGCACTGTTTTACGTTGAGCCCTGTTTTGCATCAAGCACTACAGAGCAAACGTCCGTTAACAGACCCGGTTACGATGGCAAAAGCACTGCGTTTGTGAGGCTTTGGAGCGATTGAGGCGATAGCTCAAGCTCAACTCCAGCCTCACCTGCGCCAATCAATATAGTTGGGAAGCCCATTAAGCTCCTGGTCATCAGAACGGGAATTGAACCCGCTCCAATGGGAGAAACGCCGTTCGGAGGATAATCAAGTAACGCTGAAAGCGCCTTCCGATCTGCCAACTGCAACCGTTTATAACCTATCTGCTCAGCAACCTGGTGCAAATCTAAGCGCTGATCGCTTGGAGCCACCACCAGGCAACGCTGCTCCTGATCGTTTGTTTCAAGCAATAACGTTTTTGTAATGCGAGAAAGCTCATAGCCCAACGCGTGAGCAAAGTCTTGAGGGCTACGAATAGGCACCCGCAAGTCCTTGTGAACATGCACTTGATAGGGCGTTTTAGAGTCGTCCAGAATTTTCCGGATACGATCGTGCATAGCGACCACGCGAACGTTTAAAGCTGGAGACAGTCTACCCGAAAGCTTGTGCTAATCGGGCAAACGGACACTTGCTAACTTTAGGCATCACGGAGGGTTCCTGTGAAACGGGCGCTGTTGTCTGACCCTGTGCAAGTTGAGACAGTGCCAGAGTCAAGGCTTTTCGGGCATGGCTGAGCTTGGCTTCATCCTTGATGATTGGCCCCATGCGTTCCAAATATGCCTGTAAATATCTGACCCGAAGTTGAGGCTGGTCGCTGATGCGCTCTAGAAAGGGAAGGTCTGTCTCTGCCATAAAGCGGATTGCCAGCATAGGAATTGGGCTGCGCAGCGGACGGAAATCAGGATTGTGTAACCCTGGCGTTTCGTTCTGCTGATGAAACTCGCCAATCATCAGACCCTGTTCGACGAAAAAGGGCTTTAGCTTTTGCTGTACCGCATCAATGAGTTTAGGTGCCTGCTCCACCGAAACATCCGGAAAGACAAGCAGGATTGCTTTATAAAAAGCCAGTTCTCCGCTTTGGGGTTCCAGTGCTAAAAACTGGTCACGGTAACAGCGCACAATCTCTTCAATCTGAGACGCATCCATCGCGTGCGTCCGAATGACCGCTAAGCGAATCGTGTCCAGTTGTAAGGCACGGGGTACAAATGGGCAAACAGGACCCGATCGTCCTAAATTGGGATGTGGTCTGCCCAAAAAGTTCTTGACCCACTCCGTTATTTCAGTTAAACAAGCCAAATCCGACTGAAGCTGACCGAGATCAGCAGGTGCAAAGAGCTGCATTTCACTAAGCCTCTACAACGTCAACAGTTTATTTGCGCAAAGTTAAATAGCGCTTCAACCAGCCAAAAAAGATTACTGGAGAATGAACTGGTAGCTGCTAAGCATTGAAAAGTATGCCGCTACAACCGATAGCGAACAGGGCGTTTACACCGTCTGGAGAGTACATCACCTCTCCATTAATTGACTTAAAAGGCTTGTAAAAATGACTTGAGTAATTTTTGAGAAAGCTGACTCAGCGTAGATAGCCTAATTTTTTCCGGAGCAATTTATGGGTACATATTGCCTTGCTCATTCCGTGATTGCACACACGTGATGGCGTCTATTCGTCAAAACTTTATTCACGATTACAAACAATAAAGTTTGAAAAAACCTGAAGGCAAAACCACTGTCTCATCAGGGCTACGGGTGAATGGGTTGGTCGTAAGAGACCCTTGCCCGGATATGAAGATGGAATCAAGCCGCGCTATGCAATGGGAAGAAAAGGCGACTTCAGTCAACCTTTTGACCGCTGACCACCAGACGCTACCCTCAGTAAAAGAGGGCAACCGTATTTATGCTGCCCAGGCCGCCTGTATTCATCTTTTGTTTGAAGCACAGGTTGAAAAAACTCCAGAGGCGATCGCGGTTATCTTTGAGAACCAGACCCTCACCTATCAGGAATTAAACACGCAGGCGAATCAACTGGCCCATTATCTGATTCAGCAAGGGGTTGGTGCCGAAGTGCTGGTTGGCATCTGTGTCGAGCGCTCCTTGGCGATGATCATTGGCTTGCTTGGCATCCTTAAGGCGGGTGGAGCCTACGTGCCGCTTGATCCCGCTTATCCAGCTGAGCGTTTAACGTTCATCTTGGACGATACTCAAGTGCCTGTCATTTTGACTCAGGCCCACCTGGCAGCTAACCTGCCTACTTCCTCTGCCAACGTGATCTGCCTGGATGCCGATTGGGAGACCATTAGTCAGACCGCTTCAGAAAATCCCACTTCAGAAAATCCTATAGAGCGATCGAGCGCCACCAACCTGATGTATGTCATCTACACCTCAGGGTCAACGGGCAAGCCAAAGGGCGTCATGATTCCCCATGCTGGCATCTGGAATCAGCTTTACTGGAGACAATCAACGTTTCCCTTAACACCTAGCGATCGAGTTTTACAGTCCATTTCCTTCAGCTTTGACCCGTCTGTTTGGCAAATCTTTTGGCCGTTGGCGTTTGGGGCACAACTCGTTTTACCAGTGCCCGGTGGGCAAAAAGATCTTGACTATCTCATTCAGCTAATGGCTCAGCAGCAGGTAACGATTATGGCGTTGGTGCCTTCGATGCTGCGTGTCCTCTTAGCCCAACCAGCGGTAGCTCAATGCACTGCTTTGAAACACGTCTTTTGTGGCGGAGAGGCGTTACCGTCTGAACTGATTGAGCAGTTTTATCAACGCTTTCGTTCAAAGACGCTGCTCCACAATGTTTATGGGCCGACTGAAGCCTCGATCGACGCGACTTTTTGGACGTGTCAAACTCCTATCACTCATCGGATTGCGCCAATCGGTCGGGCGATCGCGAACACGCAAATTCACATTCTTGACGAATCCCTTCGACCTGTGGCGACTGGAGAATCCGGTGAGCTGCACATCAGCGGTGCAGGGCTGGCTCGTGGCTACCTCAACCGCGCTGACCTGACGGCTGAGAAGTTCATTTTCAACCCGCACGGCGAGGAGTCCGATACCCGTCTCTATAAAACAGGCGATTTGGCACGCTATCTTCCCGATGGCAATATTGAGTTTTTAGGACGAATTGACCACCAGGTAAAAATCCGAGGTTTTCGCATTGAGTTAGGCGAAATTGAAACAGCACTGAATCAGCACCCTTTGCTGAGTGAAGCCGTCGTCGTTGCTCGTGAAGACTCGCCCGGCAATCATCGGCTGGTGGCGTATATGGTGCCCTCTGAAGCGACGGTGCCAACAACGACTGAGCTACGAAGCTTTTTGCAAGCAAAGCTACCTGAGTACATGGTGCCCTCTGCTTTTGTGGCGCTTAAAGCCCTGCCCTTGAATGCAAGTGGTAAGCTCGATCGCCAAGCACTACCCATTCCAGAATCAGAACATTTTGAGTTAGAGACCGTTTTTGAAGCCCCCAATGATGCGTTAGAACAGGCTCTGGTAGAAATTTGGGAACACGTTTTAAACATCCACCCCCTTGGCGTGAAGGATAACTTCTTTGAACTGGGGGGAGATTCCCTGCTGGCTATGCGTGTCTTAGCGCAAATTGAAGCAATGCACGGCCACAAACTATCTCTGGCTGTGTTTCAGGAAGCAGCAACGGTAGAAAAACTTGCTGAGTTTATCCAGCGGCAGGACTTAACGACTAAACAAAAGCCACTGGTTGCGATTCAACCGCACGGAACGAAACCACCACTTTTCTGCATCCACTCTAGAAACCACCATGTTTTAAACTACTACCCACTCGCTCAGCGCCTGAACCCAAATCAACCTGTTTATGGTCTACAGCCACGCACAACGGATGCTGATCTAATCTCCAGGCTTTCGATTGAGGAGATGGCGGCTGACTACATTAAAGAAATACGAGCAGTTCAACCAAGCGGTCCCTATTTTCTTCTGGGCTACTCGTTCGGCGGACTGGTTGCCTATGAAATTGCCAGTCAATTTGCACTCCAGGATGAGCATGTAGCACTGCTAGCAATGGTCGATACCTATAATTTGAGGGAGCCGTGGTTTAGACGGACACCGACCCATCTCCATCTTTTCAAGCGGCTAGGTGTCCATCGGTCTGAGCTCAGACAACGACGCTTGAAGGGAAAAATGAGCTATGGCTGGAAGCTTTTAGCGAAGGGCGTTCAAAAAGAGACAGACAAGCAGTCATCGCGATCGCTCTATCAGCCTAGCGCTGAGACTGTGCAGCTCGAAGCCGCTTACAGGCAGTTGACACAAAACTACTCTCCTCCATACTACCCAGGACAAGCCGTTCTCTTTAAAGCATCCCAACCGCCTGAGGAGTGGCACCGTTTAATTTCCGTAAAAACAGATGCCTGGTTAGGTTGGTCAGAACTCATTCATAGCCTTGAAGTTTGTGCTCTGCCTTGCGACCATTTCAACGTCGTTTTTGACCCTTTCGTTCAATTGCTCGCAGAAAAGCTACAGATGTACCTTGACTCGGCTCAACGCGATGGCGTAATTGGTTGACCTGACCGATCGCATCACGATGGCAACGGTACAGAGGGAATAGCCTTGGTTTCTTGAGCCGCAACACTACGACGGGTTGCTTCCACAAAGCGGCTGACGCGAATCGGGTCGATCGGTTGTTCGCGACGACCATGCCGTTTGAGTGACGTAGACGCAATCACCCCATCCGCTGCTTGCATGAGAGTCTGTACATTTTCCCAATCAGCACCACTCCCGATTAAAACAGGCGTACCGTGAGCAGCAGCCGTCGCAAGTTCTAAATCTTCCAAATTAGGTGGACTTCCCGTTGCCCATCCAGACAAGATCACGGCATCGGCTAAACCACGCTCGATGGTGTCCTGTACTGCAACCGTCAGGTTGGGCGAACTGAGCGGACGGGCATGCTTAACCAACACATCCGCAAAAATCTTGACATCGCTGCCCAGCTCCCGTCGATAGCGCAGCAGTTCATGGGCATTGCCTTCAATGAGCCCCTGATCAGTTGCCATCACGCCTGTGAGCACATTGACGCGGATGAATTGCGATTGGGTGCAGGTGGCGATCGCCAACGCACTTCGCGCGTCATTTCGCAGTACGTTGATGCCAATGGGTAGCGTCACCATCTGCTGCAACTGATGGACAACCAGGCTCATCGCACTCACCACAGCCGGATCAACCTGATCTTTGGGAAAGGGCGCATCAAAAAAGTTTTCGACGATGATGCCATCCACACCACCGGAAGCAAGGGCCGTCGCTTCTTGCTCAGCGCGATCGATGACAGCCTTCAGGCTACCGCCCCACAGCGCTGAGGTCGGCAACGGCAGTAGATGAACGACACCAATAATTGGATTTGGAGTCTTAAAAATCTGAGTTAAGTCCACGTGCGTCAAAAATTCGGACTCATAGAAACGGGTTTAGTTGTTAAAATCATAACTTTTTACTGCCCTGTATTTAGCGGTCAATCTTGTTTAGCCCGTCTGTTAACATTAGGATCATACATAGCAACAGACGTAGTAACAGAGGTAAGCCGTGATTCAGGCGTTCGCTCTGGTCACTTCAAACCAAGACTCCTGTTTCATTCCACGGTCTTGTTTCATGCGTGAAAAGCTAGATACGTTAGAGTAGAGAGATGAGAAGAAAAGAATGGAGAGAAGCGATTACTAGAAATTGATGCCCATTCAGGCTGGCTCTTGATCAACCAGCTTTATTCCTGAAAGCGGCTTGATGTTTGCGTAAAATATCGTAATATTTCACTTTTTACGCTAGTATAGTTAGTGTTGACATCTGGGCGATTGCAATGAATAGTAGCTCTACATGCTGCTATCGAGTTTGAGGCGAAGGGTTAATCCGTCGCATGAGCGATCGCTACAGCTTACCGACTGACCACCCTTCCAGTTCCACCCGAAATAGGATTTCATGGGCAACAAGCCAACGATTGCCGTCGCACATTTAGGCTGCGAGAAAAACCGAATTGATACAGAGCATATGCTGGGGCTTCTAGTCCAAGCAGGCTACGAAGTCGATTCCAACGAAGAATTAGCTGATTACGTCATTGTTAATACGTGTAGCTTTATCCAGGCGGCGCGTGAAGAATCTGTGCGCATGCTGGTAGAGCTGGCGGAAGCAGATAAAAAAATTGTGATCACAGGTTGCATGGCGCAGCATTTTCAGGAGCAGCTTTTAGAGGAGCTTCCGGAAGCGGTCGCTCTAGTGGGAACAGGTGATTATCACAAGATTGTGAATGTCATCGAGCGGGCTGAAACCGGGGAGCGCGTGCGGGAAGTTTCTCAAGAACCAACCTACATCGCTGACGAAACCACCCCGCGTTACCGCACGACGACTGAAGGTGTGGCCTACCTGAGAATTGCTGAAGGGTGCGACTATGGGTGCGCCTTTTGCATCATTCCTCAGTTACGAGGGAAGCAGCGATCGCGTCCCATTGAATCTATCGTGGCAGAAGCAGAACGTCTGGCTTCGGAGGGCGTGCGGGAGATTATTTTGATTTCCCAGATCACCACGAATTATGGGTTAGATATTTATGGTGAGCCTCGGCTAGCAGAGCTTTTGCGCGCGTTGGGCAATGTCGACATCCCCTGGATTCGGATGCACTATGCGTATCCAACAGGTCTAACGCCCCGTGTGATTGCGGCCATTCAAGAAACTCCCAATGTCTTGCCATACCTCGATTTGCCACTCCAACACTCTCATCCTGAGGTGCTGCGATCGATGAACCGTCCGTGGCAAGGGCGCGTCAATGACGGTGTGATTGATCGTATTAAAGCTGCGATCCCCAATGCCGTACTGCGGACGACGTTCATTGTTGGATTCCCTGGCGAAACGGAGGCGCACTTCCAGCACCTGCTGGAATTTGTCCAGCGCCACGAATTTGACCATGTGGGTGTTTTTACTTTCTCAGCCGAGGAGGGAACACCTGCGTATAACTTGCCCAATCAGCTTCCTCAGTCGGTAATGGATGCGCGGCGGGATGCCCTGATGACCACTCAGCAGTCAATTTCACTTAAACGAAATCGACTGGAAGTAGGCAAGATTGTTGATGTTTTGATCGAGCAAGAAAACCCTGAAACCGGCGAATTGGTTGGTCGTTCTGCTCGTTTCTCACCCGATGTTGATGGCTTAGTGTATGTCCGGGGTGACGCTGCCCTCGGATCGCTGGTACCCGTGACGATCGTCGATGCCGATGCGTACGACTTATATGGTCACGTTGCCGTTGCGGCTGACCTCATTCGCATGCAACCACTGGCGGTTCCTTGAGTTCATGATGTGGGCCGAATGCATCTGCTCAAGCCTGCTTGTGTCATCTTTTTGCTGTCAATTCTTTGCAATCAACTCACTCTCATACTCTTAACTAGGAGATTCAATGACCCTTTCGTTTCATAGCCTTGGTCTTTCTGAAGCCCGTATTCGTCACCTGGAATCCATGGACTTTACTGTCCCTACCGCGATTCAGGCACAAGCGATCCCCCATCTTTTATGTGGACGCGATGTGGTTGGACAGGCTCAAACAGGCACCGGTAAAACAGCCGCGTTTGCGCTACCCATCCTGGATCGCATTGATGTCAAGCTGCCCGCTGTACAAGCCCTAATTCTGACTCCGACTCGCGAGTTGGCGATGCAGGTCGGTCAGGCTATTCGTGGCTTTATTGACGATCGGCGTTTGAAAGTTGTCACTATCTACGGTGGGCAGGCGATCGATCAGCAAATTTCGCGTCTGGAGCGCGGTGCCCAAATTGTGGTGGGTACACCAGGACGGGTGCTCGACCTTCTCAGTCGTGGCGATCTGAAGCTCAATCAGTTGACCTGGATGGTACTGGATGAAGCGGATGAAATGCTCAACATGGGTTTCATTCAAGATGTCGAAAAAATTCTGAGCCAGGCCCCGATCGAGCGTCAAACCGCATTCTTCTCTGCCACGATGGAACCCTCGGTGCGGAAGCTGGTGACTAAATTCCTGCGATCGCCCATCACGGTCACGATCGAGCAGCCCAAAACGGCACCGACGCGCATTAATCAAGTTGCGTACATGATCCCCCGTGGTTGGACGAAGGCGCGCGCCCTTCAACCCATCCTGGAGCTGGAAGATCCTGAAGCCGCACTGATCTTTGTCCGTACCCGGAAAGCCGCTGCCGAACTCACCAGCCAACTTCAAGCTGCGGGTCATAGTGTGGATGAATATCACGGCGACCTCAGTCAGTCTCAACGGGAGCGCTTATTGCTTCGGTTCCGTCAGCGCCAGGTGCGCTGGGTGGTGGCAACTGATATTGCCGCACGTGGTATTCACGTCGATGACCTGACGCATGTCATCAACTACGATTTGCCCGACAGTGTGGAAAATTATGTCCACCGCATTGGTCGGACGGGACGCGCTGGCAAGGAAGGAACGGCAATCTCTTTGATCCATTCCCTCGATCGCCGCAAGCTGCGCGACATTGAGTACCACATGCGTCAACGGTTAGAAGTGGTTTCGATTCCGACCCGCGCCCAAATTGAAGCCCGTCAAATTGACAAACTTCAAGGTCAAATCCGCGAAGCATTAGTGGGTGAACGGATGGCATCCTTCTTGCCGATCGTGGCGCAACTGTCGGAAGAATATGAACCCCATGCGATCGCGGCAGCGGCTTTGCAAATGGCTTACGATCAAACGCGCCCAACCTGGATGCGTTCGAATAATCAGCAAGACCACGCAGACGAGCCTGTTTACAGTGGCGGCAACGGTGGCAACGGTGGTGGCAGTGGTTCACCCAAGCCCAAACCTGTGAAACGTAGTCGCAATGCTGGAAATTCCGAGAACCAGGTATCACCATCACTCGATCGGTAAGGGTTGCCGCGATCGATTGAGATAGTGAACCTGTACTAGAATGATAAGCGGTAGGGTGGGCATTGCTCACCCTACTGTTTTATGGAGTGTCGTTGAGCTATTGCCCGTGCTGTCAACCGATTTGCTTGCGTTCTACCGTCGCGTCAGCCAACAGACTTTAACCGTGGTGGATGTGGAAACCACTGGACATCGTGCTTCTGGCGGGTGTCGAGTGATTGAGATGTCGGTCTTACAGGCAACGCTGACAGATGGCATTTTGCAACAGCAGACCCATTTAGTGAATCCGCAGGTGCCTGTTCCTGCGATGATTACCCGCTTTACAGGGATTGATCAGGCAATGGTGGATCAGGCTCTTCTCGCAGAAGACGTCTGGCACCAATATCTTCCATTACTCAATGCAGGGATTTTGACCGCTCATAATCTAGCGTTTGACTATGCCTTTTTGTGTGCAGAGTTTGATCAGTTGGGTATTGAGTTTTCGCGATCGCCTGCTGAACAGCTGTGTACCGTGATTCTGGCTCGCCTGATGCTGCCTGAGTTGCCGTCCCGCAGTTTGCCTGATTTAGTGAAGCACTTTCAGTTTCCGGTTGGCCATTCCCATCGTGCAGAGGCCGATACGATCGCCTGCTGGCTCCTCGCCAAACGCCTGCTTACTGAAGTGCAAAATGAGTCAGATGAAGTGCTGCTGAAGCGGTTTGTTCAACAATGGCTACCGCTTGGTGATGCAGCGGCACTATTGGGTTGTTCGGGCAAACAGGCACGATCGCGCCTTGAGAAAGCAGGTGTTTTTCCTAAATTTGTGGGTCGCCACAAAACGCCTATGTATCAACGAGGCCGTGTGGAGCGCGTTATTTTAGAGCAGTCCGAACCCGTTCAGCTTTCGTGGTTGTAAGTAAGAACTTACGTATTAAGGTCACACTGACTTAGACTCAAGCAGATATGAATAATCTAGCGGTATAACGTTCGGTTTAGTCATAGTTGCCAGAATTCATATAGTGATCCATCTGAACCTTCCAATCAAGGTCACTGGCGCTCTGACCATGAGCACTTAAAACTACTTTCCTTGCTTCATAATCTGCTGCTTCAAGAGATTCCATTTGTTCTTTCGCACCTTTATGGGAGCACTCTACATGGCTCTCAAAGATCCTCCAAAGCTGATACCAATGCTTATTCTGTAGTGACACTGTGCCAATATCTAAATCCCAGTTTAGGTACTGGCTCTTCAAATTGTTAGAAACAGACACAAACCACTTATTAAAGGCTTCTTTTCTGCCAGCCATAGTATATTGACTCTAATAACAAAAGTGACCACAGTTTAATCCTAGAAAGCTCAAGCTGCCTGTTATCGATGCGCCTCCATATACGCTCTTAGCAGTTGATTGATCTGTGTCTGATAGCCTCGCCCTTGAGACTTGAACCACTCTAATACATCACTATCAACACGAAGGGTAACTTGAGTTTTGTTTTTTGCAGCAGGTAGACCACGCCGCACGATCGCTCTGGCGAACATTTCAGGGGTGATCGCCGGACAATCAGATAGATCGATATCTTCATCTGTCATTGCATCTAGACGCTGCCAATCAGTTTGAGAGTTGCTCGAAGTAGGCTCGCTGTTCATATTTCGTTGCCTTCCTTGCAGAAATAATACGGGTACAATCCTCACGTTCTGTATGGACGACGGCAATTACTCGCCCTTGCAACGAGCCAAATGTAATGAACCGCTGTTCTCCATAGCGATAACGATCGTCCTCAACGGTTACGATGTTGCCAGTGAAGATGACTGGGACATCAATAAAATCGATTCCATGCTTACGAAGATTGGCGAGACGCTTTGCTTCGTCCCATTCGTATTCCATGACCAACGATCGTTACAATGACCAATTGTAACTACAAATTGTTGTTACAGCTATTCTTACTGAACAAACATACGCTGAAATACCCAGCCAATCTCTCTCACTCACGCTCCCATCACGAACTAGCGGCATAACAAACACTTACAAGGAAGTCCTATTACAAAGCGTCGTCGATGCGGATGATTGCCAGTATTTGTCCAGCAGTGACAAGTTGTCCAGGATTGCATAGAATCTCAGTGACGATGCCCGGTTCTTCTGGTAGAAGCGTCATTTCTTGCTTCATGGCTTCCAGGATGATCACGCCTGTCTCTTCGGTGACGCGATCGCCGGGTTGTACCAGAATTTGCCAGACATTTGCAGTCGTTGCTGCCGTGATCGCGTAACAGTCGTCGGGGATTTCAATGGCTGGTGCCGGAGGCAGATCGGGTTCTGCTGCGATCGCGCTTTCATCCTGAGCGTTGAGTGCCCAGCGATCGCGTTCTTCCCGAAAGGCGGTTTGCTGGCGGGTTTTGAAGGCAGATGCTTCCTCAGCAATACTGTGTAAAAACTGCTGATAGTCCTGCAAATTGAAAGTTGTTTCTTCAATTTGCAGCTTAAACTTGCCTTCAATAAAGTCTTCGCGGAGTTGCATCAGTTCCGCGTGAGACACCGGATAGAACCGAATTTGATCAAAAAAGCGCAGTAGCCAAGGCTTACCATCCTTAAAGTCTGCCGTTTGCTTATAGCGATTCCACACAGGCACCGTGCGTCCCACAAATTGGTAGCCACCAGGACCTTCCATCCCATAGATGCACAGGTAGGCACCGCCAATACCCACGGCGTTTTCAGGCGTCCAGGTACGGGCAGGATTGTATTTGGTGGTGACGAGACGGTGACGCGGATCGAGCGGTACGGCAACCGGAGCACCCAGGTAGACATCGCCTAACCCCATCACCAGGTAGCTGGCATTGAACACGATGTCTTTCACATCTTCAATGCTGTCCAAACCATTGATGCGTCGGATGAATTCAATATTGCTGGGGCACCAGGGCGCATCGTTGCGGACCGACTGCATGTATTTTTGAATTGCCAATTGCGTTGAGGCATCGTCCCAAGACAGAGGGAGATGGACGATGCGGGTTGGCAAGGTTTCCAGGTCGGCGATCGTGGGTAAATGTGCCTCGATCCCCTGCAACGCCGTGAGCAGATCCTGTTGAGACAGCACGCGGCTATCGTAATGCACCTGGAGCGATCGCATACCTGGCGTCAATTCCAGAATCCCTGCAATGGGGTTTGCTTGCAGGTAGGTCATCAATTCATGCACTCGAAAGCGCAGATTGAAGTCCAGCACCAGGGGGCCATACTCAATCAGCAGATATTTGTCGCTTGCCTGTCGGTAGGTCACGGCAATCTGAGTGGCAGAGGCAGGCACGGTGGCGAGAACGGCGCGGTCGCTGGAACCATCGTCAGCCACTGTGATGGATTGCCCAACTTGCAGCGTCTGAATCTGACGATCGAGGGCCAATTCGTGCTGCAACGCCTGATCAAAGGTGAGGCGATGGAATTGAATGGTATTTCCCGGTTTGAGCTGTCCAATTTTCCACAACTCGGCTTCGGCGATCGTGGCAGGGCACACAAACCCACCCAGGCTGGGACCGTCCAAACCCAGAATAATGGGCATATCACCTGTAAAGTCGATCGTGCCTACCGCATAGGCGTTGTCGTGAATATTGGACGGATGTAGCCCTGCTTCGCCGCCGTCCTGCCGTGCCCACTGAGGCTTGGGACCAATCAACCGAATGCCCGTTCGCGCTGAATTGTAATGAACTTCCCAATGCGTGTTAAAGAACGTCTCAATATCTTTATCTGTAAAGAAATCGGGCGCACCGTGAGGTCCATACAGCACCCCGATCGCCCAATGCTCTGGATAGGTTGGGATGAGCTCTGGTGGTAACGTTTTTGGCTCCTGGGGGGTGGCTGGATGCAGCTTGAGCACATCACCCACTTGCAGCGCTCTGCCCCCATGACCACCAAACCCACCGAGCGTAAAGGTTGCCTTGCTGCCTAAATAGTCGGGTACATCAAAGCCACCCTGGACAGACAAGTAGGTTCGAAAACCATTGCCTTGAATGGTGCCCAACCGTAATGTACTGCCTGCCTTAACGGGAACAGATGTCCAGAAGGCGATCGGCTCCTTATCCAGCGTGGCCTTCATGGTGGCACCCGTCAGACAGATCACCGTATCGGTGTTGAAGCGCAGCGTCGGTCCCGACAGCGTACATTCCAAACCTGCTGCTGTGTCTGGATTACCTAGAATTTGATTGCCCAAACGAAAGGCGAGGGAATCCATTGGACCCGATGGCGGTACGCCCACATCCCAGTAACCTACGCGCCCTGGATAGTCCTGCACCGTCGTCATGGTGCCTGCGACAAGAACATCGATCGTCCGGGCGTGATAGGCAAAGGTATTGAGAAATTTGGTGGTCATTGCAGCCTCGGCAAAGGCAGGAGCCGCAATAATCTGGCGCAAATACTCCAGATTGGTTTCGATGCCATCGAGACGAGAACTGGCAAGAGCTGTTTGGAGGGCCGCGATCGCGCCTTCTCTTGATTCGCCATGCACAATCGCTTTTGCCAGAAGGGGATCATAAAAGGGTGAAACTTCTGTGCCTGTAGCGATCCAGGTATCACACCGGACGTTGTTGGGAAACTGTACGTTAGTCAGTGTCCCCGAACTTGGCTGAAAGTTTTTGTTGGGATCTTCGGCATAGACCCGCACCTGAATGGAGTGACCCTTCGGTTGATAGCGGTAGGTTTCCAGGGCCAGCGATTCACCTGCCGCCTGCCGTATCATCCATTCCACCAGATCGACGTCGGTAATCAGTTCCGTGACGCCGTGTTCGACCTGTAGGCGGGTATTGACTTCTAGAAAATAAAATTGCTTGGTGTCTACGTCATAGATGAATTCAACGGTGCCCGCCGATCGATAATTCACGACCTGTCCCAACCGTACCGCCGACTCATACAGGTGTTGCCGAAGTGCATCACTGATATTCGGGGCGGGTGCTTCTTCAATCACTTTCTGGTTGCGCCGTTGAATAGAGCAGTCTCGCTCACCCAATGCCACAACCGTCCCCTCTCCATCGCCAAAAATTTGGACTTCAATATGGCGTGCCCGTTCCACATACTTTTCGAGAAAGACTCCGCTTTCGTTAAAGTTGTTTTGGCTCAAGCGCTGCACTGCGGCAAAGCGATCCGCAAGCGTTGCTTCCTCTCGACAAAGCTGCATCCCAATGCCGCCACCACCCGCTGTACTTTTGATCATTACGGGATAGCTGATCGCTGCTGCTGCCGCTCTCACCTGATCCAGGTCATCCAAAAGCGCCGTGCCGGGAACGAGTGGGAGTCCTGCTTTTTGGGCGATCGCCCGTGCTTCATGCTTCAACCCAAACTGACGGATCTGGTCGGGTGTGGGGCCAATAAATGCGATCCCCGCTTGAGCACACGCTTCAGCAAAGGCAACATTTTCGCTCAAAAAGCCATAGCCCGGATGAATCGCCTCTGCTCCAGTGGCTTTTGCTGCTGCCAGAATGGCCTCTGCTTGTAAATAGCTTTGAGCGGCAGGCGCAGCCCCTACCAAAACGGCTTCACCCGCTGCCGCAACGTGTGCTGCATGGGCATCCGCTTCAGAATACACGGCCACTGAAGCAACGCCTAGGCGATCGAGGGTACGAATAATACGGCAGGCGATTTCACCCCGGTTAGCAATCAGAACTTTGGAAAACATAGTACAGCCGTTTTTACTTGCATTCACGACACCGATCGGCTAGCGTCTTTCAGCGTAAGTTCAGGTCGAAAGCTTATGCTAAAACCCGATAACCAAACATTCCATACCCATCCTTACAAGACTGTGGCTTACTGGATTAAAAACCGCTGTAAGCCAATCTAAATCTATTTCAGAGTTGCAATCTGGAACCTTTGAATCATGCCGATCGGCTGACATCAATTGCCAGAAGGCTGTCTGGGTGGTCCAGACGTCGTTGGAGGCGGTGCTGGATCGGCTGGAGGCAACTCAGGAGCTGTATTTTGTGGGGGCGGTGCCTCAGGCGCGGCAGGTGCTGCTTCTGTGGGTTGGGCAGGAGCTTCTGATGGGGCTGGAGCACCAGTAGAATCGGGCGCGGGAGCTGCTTTGGTTGCTCCGCTCGATCGGGTGTAACTACGCGGCTCCTCATAGGATCTGGTCTCAGATCTTGGTAATTCGCCGTCGTACATCTGGGCTGGTTTCACTGGCTTTGCTTTGATGGTGCCTTTGCGATCGTCCAGCTTGGGCAGTTCGGCAAACTTCTCGACAGCCATCCCTTTGACCACCGTGGTCATAAAGTTGTGCCAGACTTCTGCGGCCGTGCTGCTGTAGCTCCAAGTTGGGGTATTGTCATCGTTTCCCAGCCAAACGCCAGCGGCCATTTGAGGGACAAAGCCAATAAACCAGAGATCGCGGGCGCTTTCAGAGGTACCCGTTTTACCCGCTACAGGTCTACCAATTTGTGCCGCCTGCCCCGTGCCGCTATTGACCACGTTTTGCATCATCCAGGTGACGATCGCCACAGAATCTTTATCCACCACTTGTTTCGGTTTCGGCGTCGCGGTGTAGATGACCTCACCCTTACGGTTCACAATGCGGCGAATGCCATGCGTCTCCGTGTGGTTGCCTTTTGCCGCTAGAGTAGCGTAGGCGCTGGTCAACTCTAGAAGGTTAACTTCGGATGTTCCTAACGCTAAAGAATACGTCGGCAAAAGTTCGGACTGAATACCCATGTCATGACCCAGTTTAATGACCGGGTCAAAGCCCACATCAATCAACAACCGCACTGATACCAAATTCACAGAGTTGGTCAAGGCATCGCGCAGGGTGAGCCAACCGCTGTACTTACGGCTGTAATTTTGAGGCTGGTAGCCGTCTACGGTTAGGGGTGCATCCAGGTAGGAGGCATAGGGCGAAATTCCCGTTGCGATCGCAGTGGTATACAGAATCGGCTTAAAGGAAGAACCAGGCTGCCGCTGTGCCTGCGTCACACGGTTAAACTGGCTTGTGATGAAATCGGTACCGCCCACCATTGCACGAATTTCGCCATTGCGGGGATCGACGGCCACCAACGCAGCTTGCTTAAAGCCTTCCGCCGGTCCAATATTTTTTACAGCGTCCTTAACCGCTTTTTCCGCTGCTTTTTGCCAGGTAGAATTCAGGCTCGTTTCAACGGTTAACCCTCCAGCCTCTATCTGCTCTTTCGAAATCAGCTTGGGCAACTGTTGTTGCACATAAGAGGTGAAGTAAGGTGTATCACTGTATAGCTTTTTGGGCGCACTCGGTTTCAGCGCGATCGGCTGGGCACGCGCCTGCTCAACTTCAGCTTCCGTGATAAAGCCAGCCTCTTGCATACGTCCCAACACAATATCGCGCCGTTGGCGAGCGGTCTGCAAATTCACCAGTGGCGAGTAGTCACTGGGTGCGGGTGGCAAGCCAGCGATCATCGCTGTCTCAGATAACGTCAGTTGATCAACTGATTTGCTGAAATAGACCCAGGCGGCATCCGCAACGCCGTAGGCTCCTGAGCCCAGGTAGACTAAATTGAGATATTTTTCCAGAACCTGATCTTTACTCAGCGTCCGTTCAATCTTTTGGGCTAGAAAGGCTTCCTGAATCTTTCGACCCATTGTGCGGTCTTGACTGAGGTAAACAATCCGCGCGACCTGTTGAGTAATCGTGCTGGCACCTTCAACCACATCACGAGCCAGTAGGTTGGAGGCAAAGGCCCGTACAATCGACTGATAGTCAACTCCACTGTGCTGATAGAAACGACGATCTTCAGCGGCGATAAAGGCTTTAATGACTCGATCGGGAATTTGCTTAATCGTCAATTTCTGACGCGTCGCAGAACCAAGCTGCTGTAGCACGACACCATCAGCCGCTTTGATCGTTAGCGTACCGTTTTGGGAAAAACTGGAAATATCGGAAACGTCAGGCAAGCTCTTTTCAATTTTCCACACCCCCCAAGCGAGCGTTGCCCCCCCTCCTAGAGCAACCAGCGCTAGCCAGAAGATCGGGCGACGATAGAACGGTTTACCGATACGAACGCGCTTACCACGCGACGCGACAGGCTCTGTACGCTCAGGCACATTAGGCGTTGCTTTTAGCGGCAACACAGAAGGCGAGTTCACCGTATTGTCTGGCCTAAGATCAGACGGTAACGGCTGAGAACCGTTTGAGCGGATCGATAAGTTTTTGAGTTTTGAAAGAAAATTTTCCACACTACAGCCTCATCACCACCAAGCGATCGCCGTCCTCATTGTAAGGGGTTGGGATCAAAAAGCGTTTCGGGGCATAAACAAACCCTAACAACTTCAACATTTAGCCAACGTTCCAACACATTTAAAATGAGGGTCTGATATATCTTGACAGAATCTCGAGAGAGGTCAAGGTGGCGATCCCTAAGGATGCACGATGTACCGAGGGTTTAAGCAAATTACGATGCCGACCAAAAGCCGATCCCAGTCCTTACCGTGAATGAGTTCTGCCTACTATGACAGGTGAGTGCGCCCTGAGTTTGTACTCAGCTTAACCAAATTCAGCTTGTTAAACGCCAGATCATTAAATGCCAGCGTGACCCAGCGCTAAGCCAGCCACAAGCATGCCTAGAACCAGGAAGGGCTGAGCGCTTGCCTGATATTTCACATCATTCTTAAGCGGGTCGCGTAGGAAGTACATATCCTGAAAGGTGATTTGGGGAATGACTAACAGTAGGAGAATTGTGGCATACAGATTTTCGTGAATGCTGATGAGATAAGCGGCAATTCCAACCTGAAAGATATCAATCATGCAAACGCAAATCCAGGCGGCTGTTGTAATCCCAAACATGACAGGCAAGGACTGCAAGCCCAACTGCCGATCGCCCTCCACACTCTTAAAGTCATTGACGACTGCAATGCCCAGTCCCGCGAGACTGTAGAACAAGGTCAGGATCATAATTGTTGGATTCAGGTCTCCAAACAGCGCATGTCCTGCCCACCACGGCAACGCGATATAACTGGCACCCAGCGCATAATTCCCCAACCAGCCATTTTGCTTCAGCTTTAATGGTGGTGCGGAATAAATATAGGACACAAAAGAGCCCGCGATCGCCATCACTGTGATGGTCGGAAACGTGTGACCCGCCCATTGATCCAACGCATAAGCCACCCCAATGCCACCCGCCAGCAACACCAAAATTTGTACCGTCACTTGTGGGATCGAAATCGCCCCCGATGGAATCGGACGATAGGGTTCGTTGATAGCATCAAGGTCGCGATCGTAGAAATCATTCAGCGTTTGGGTATACCCCGTTAGCAACGGCCCTGACATCAGCATGCAGGCAGCAGAGATCAAAACATTCTCAAGCGTCCAGCGATAGTTTCCTGACGACGCTGCACCACACACAACACCCCAAATCAGCGGAATCCAGGTGATCGGCTTCATGAGTTGGAGGCGGATCTTCCAGATTGACGTTTCGCCCTGCTGCGCGCCTTTCATCCCCAAAAGTTGACGAGCTTGAGCCGTGCGATCGCCTGACAGCGTCGAAGCAACGGTCTCCTCTGGTGTAAGCTCAGCAGCGGTGATTGGCTCATCGGACAGTGGAGCAGAATTCGATTCAGTCATACGGTTGGGATATCCGAATCAGAACTAAGTGAACTAGAAAAAGGAGTCAGAAATCAAAACGAAATAATCAGGAAGCTGTCTTGGAATTTGGCTCCCGCAACAGGCTTGCCGCTTAGTTCCGGTGGTAGCAAGATGTTGCGTCGCTGGTCGCCCGCCTCGATCGTAATTTCAGGCCCGGATTGTGTGAGTTTCACTTGCTTTTTATCAAACCCGGGTAGAAAAAGGCTAACTTTGCGCTCTGCCACGTTAATGGCGATCGGGCGTGGTGCTTGAGACGCCTGTTCTAGATCGGGTAGCGAATCCATCAGGGGTTGCCAGTCATTGGTTGCCTGAGTCGGAATGGGTGTCACAGGCAACGGGGCAAAGGTGTCCCCGATCGCGCCACTGTCACGAGTTTGGTTTACCAGCACACCACCGACCGTCAAGCCAACCTGCTGCGCAGCTCCCCAGAGGTAGGTTGCTGTGGCAACGGCTGCCGCGTCCTCCGTCGTCACCAAATAAGCGGCAACTCGATTCGGATCAGCGAGTGCTTGTTTCCCTTGCTCCAAAATATTGGTTGCTTGTTGTGCGGCGGGTTGGTTGAAAATGTCATCTGTCCAGCTGACATTGAGTACTGCGCTGGCGATCGGCTGCAAAAATGGTGAGAGTGTCTTACCTAAATCTGAATCGGCAAACACCTTCCGAAAGCGACGAGCGTACCAACTTAAGCTTTCGGGCATACCAAAGAGCCGCAGCGTTGCCTGATCCCCTGCCCCGTCATACACAATCACATCGTATTTGCCACTTGCGTCATAATCCCGCAGAGCATTCAATATCAGAGCATTGTCCATCCCTGGCAGCACACTAAGTTCCTGTCCAAACACTTCCTTAAAGAATGGGGTACGTAGGTATTGCGCCTCCAGCTTTTTCACCTCTTCCCAATTCCGTTCCAGAAGCAGCGATGCCTGAAACTGAACGATCGCAAGATTTGGCGAAAATTCCTGTGGCTCATGACCAGGCACGGTACCTAAAAGAACACCCAGCGCTGATTCAGGCTCCTGAAATGCCAGTAGCACTCGTTTTCCCTGAGCGGCAAAGCGCTTGGCAGCCGCGATCGCGATCGTCGTCCGACCAACCCCACCCTTGCCCAAAAACGTCAAAATTAAAGCCATGTGTCCGCTTCTCAACCCAATGCATTATGTGTGCCAGCCGAATTTTCTGCCAGCAGTCCCTCTTATGGTAACGATTGCTTAAACTCTGCACACATTCCTATGAGGTAATCTTGCCTGTGAGGTGATCTTGCACGACGATCGCATGCTTACACCAACCTCAATCAGCTATTAGATGCCACAGCCTGCACTTCATCTTCAAAAAACCAGGTGGCTGAGTTATCTGAGAACTTCACCAGATACCCAACACCGCTAGCATCTGTCATTTTGTAATCCTGTATCACGCCGTACTCGCCCAGTTTCCTAGCAATTACTGGCGACACTCGATCGCGCAGCCGATAGACACGAACCTTTTGACCAACTTCCATCGCCGCTCCGAGACTATAAAACCAAAGTTTAGTGTATCAGCGTCGAGTGTCGGATGGTGTTACATAGGAGAGATTTTAGGGCAGAGAGAGTGGAGGATGTAGAGAAGCAGGGGAAGTAGGGGAAGCAAGGGAAGCAGGGGAAGCAGGGGATAAAGGATGAAGGATGAAGGATGAAGGCTAAAAAGCTGATTGCTCACTTCTCTACTTCCTGCCTTCTGCCTTCTGCTCCTCCCAAAAGCTTTAGAATGCAAACGTTCTATGTTGCGAAAAACCATGCTGGCAAAGCGAATTTTGCCCTGTTTAGACGTAAAAGCAGGGCGGGTAGTGAAAGGCGTTAACTTTGTTGATCTGCGGGATGCTGGCGATCCCGTTGAGTTGGCGCAGGTCTACAACCAGGCAGGGGCAGATGAGCTAGTGTTTCTCGACATCACAGCAACCCATGAAGATCGAGGCATCATTTTTGATGTGGTTTATCGCACAGCAGAACAAGTTTTTATCCCTCTCACTGTCGGGGGTGGCATCCAAAACTTAGAAACCATTAAACAATTGTTAAGGGCTGGAGCTGACAAGGTCAGCATCAATTCAGCAGCAGTGCGCGATCCTAACCTGATTGATCGGGCCAGCGATCGCTTTGGCAATCAGTGTATTGTAGTGGCGATCGATGCACGTCGTCGGCTCGATGCGGCTAATCCAGGTTGGAATGTGTATGTGCGGGGTGGACGAGAGAACACAGGGTTAGACGCGATCGCCTGGGCAAAAGACGTTGAGCGGCGTGGTGCTGGTGAACTGCTGGTGACTAGCATGGATGCAGACGGCACTCAGGCAGGGTATGACCTGGAATTAACGCGCACGATCGCCGAACAGGTAGAGATTCCAGTGATTGCCTCAGGCGGAGCCGGTAACTGTAACCATATTGCCTCTGTACTCACCGAAGGCAAAGCAGAAGCAGCTCTACTGGCTTCATTGCTCCATTACGGACAGTTAACGGTTGCTCAGATTAAAGCGCATTTAGCCGATCAACACGTGCCAGTACGTCTGACAGCCCAATGACGTTAACGCGCCAAAAATTAGCGTTCAAGCAAATGCTTTTCATTGCGGCATGGCTCTTGTTTGTTCGATCAATAAGCCAGTTTTATCGTTGCTTGCATTGATCGATATATGAAGGGGGATGACGAAATCTGAGTATCTGTTACAATACTTTAAGTATGTTGATATTCATTCTTGCCATTGTCATTCTTCTGGTCGCTTGGTCACTGCACTTAATGCAGCAGGCAGTCGATCGTAGTGAGTTCTCGTTGATGCTAGCGGGCACCCTGGTTGCGTTCTCAGCAGCAGCAATGGTAGCTGTCTATTTTCTGATGGGAAATTATATCGGCTACGTTACAGGGATGACCCACGCCACACTCCCATCCCTGTCTTCCTCCGATGTAGCAGCCTGGATTCTTGAGGCGGACATTAACGAATTGTCTGTCCGCTAGTCTTGGTTTAGAAAAAAGTCTTGCTTAGGAAAAAGGGTAGATCGCAGCTTTCTCGAAGTTTTTCACGCTCAGACGTTAGAAAAGCCGCAAGATTGGCAAAACTATAGGTGATCGGTTCGGATATGCAATGGGTCGGTTTCATGACTTAACGGAATCCGTGGGTCATGTTAAAAGTGAACTCATGGCTGTGAGTAAGCAATTAGTACTGCGCTGATTGCTCATGGTCGAGTGAGAAAGCGGCTTTAAACGACTCCTGAAACTGCAAGAGAGAATCGGTCCGGTCAGCCAATATATTCTTAACCAGGAGTTTAGAGTATGGCTCCGACGACGATTGCCACACTTAATAACGTACTTATCCCACAAATGTGAATACAGCCAAGGAGAGCCTTCCTCCTCATGCTGCTTAAGGAGCTTACTGCAACTATGGACTATACCATCTCTGACCTTGACGCTACGAGCCGCCAGTTGAAAAGCCTGGAGCGGACAAAGAAGGCAAAAATGTTGGTCGTTGATGACGAACCGGATAATCTCGATTTGCTGTACCGCACGTTTCGACGTGACTTTCAGGTGCTAAAAGCCGAAAGTGGCGTACGCGCGCTCGAATTGCTGGCATCGGAAGGCGAAGTGGCTGTGATTATTTCTGACCAGCGCATGCCAGAAATGAAAGGCACCGAGTTTCTCAGCCGCACTGTGCCCCAGTTTCCAGACACCATGCGGATAATCCTCACGGGCTTTACGGATGTCGAAGATCTGGTCGAGGCGATTAACTCTGGACAGGTCTATAAGTACATCACCAAACCGTGGGACCCGAATGAACTGAAAGCGGTCGTGCAACGGGCGGCTGAAACCTATGAGCTACTTAAGCAGCGTACTGAAGAACTCCGTCGATCGCAGGCACAAATGGCGCTTCTGTCGACCATCGTTCACACGGCGCAAGAAGCAGCGAGTTTAGAAGAAAGCCTGAAACCGATCGCCGTTGCCTTTGGCAAAAACTTTCAGGCCGATGGCAGCCTTTTGCAACTGGTCGAAGGCGATCGCCTGGTGCCACCACAGGGTGAGTACAGCACCAACGGCAAACTGGACAACTGGTTAGAAAACGATCCCCTGGTCAAAGAGGCGATCGCCACGCACAAAACTCAAGTTGTCACTAATGTTGCATCAGACACAACACTCGCTGGTATTGAGCACTACGCCGTATCTGGTATTCAGTCCCATCTGTTGATTCCAGTGACCTACCGAAAAGAAGTCCTTGCGGTGCTGTCGTTGCAGTGGAAGCAGCCTGTCACCTTACGGGACGATGAATTGTTGCTGCTACAGCTTTCGGCACAACAGGTTGCTCTAGCGCTAACGTGTACACGCTACTACCGCCCTGTTGTTTAGCTGATTAGTTTAAGATTGGAGCCCGTCTGTTAACTGGATGTGAGATAGTCATGTAACCTGCATTGACTGGCTTAAAGCACCTGAGCCATGTGGGTTTCTGTACTGCAAGCTCCAATCTTAAGCTGATGACTTCCGACGATCGTATTCGCACACTCTTCAACCGTATTGCCCCTGTTTACGACCAACTGAACACCTGGCTCAGTTTGGGGCAGCACCGTATTTGGAAACAGATGACGGTGAAGTGGAGTGGCGCAGGCAGTGGTGATACGTGCCTGGACGTGTGCTGTGGCAGCGGCGATTTGGCGTTACTGCTCGCGCAGCAGGTTGGTGCAAAGGGTCGGGTCATCGGAATCGATTTTGCAGCAGAGCAGTTAGCGATCGCGCAGCAACGAGCCCAACAGTGCTATCCCATTCCACCGATTACCTGGGTAGAAGGCAATGCCTTAAATTTGCCATTTGATGAAAACGCTTTTGATGCCATTACGATGGGCTATGGCTTGCGAAATGTTACAGACATCCCTGGCAGCCTTAAAGAACTTCATCGCGTCTTAAAACCGCAGGCGAAAGCGGCTATTCTCGATTTTCATCGCCCGTTGAATCCCCAGATCCGCACCCTGCAGCAATGGTATCTGGATGCGATCGTGGTGCCTGCTGCCAAGCAGTTTGGCCTCACAGAAGAGTACGCTTACATTGCACCCAGCCTCGATCGCTTCCCAACGGGTCCTGAACAGGTGACGCTGGCCTATCAAGCAGGCTTTGCCAAAGTCACACATTACCCCATTGCGGGCGGTACGATGGGAGTGTTGGTGGTGATGAAGTAGTTAGTTGTTAGTTGTTGGTTGTTAGTGACAGCTAGAAACTAAAAACTAAAAACTAAAAACTAAAAACTGATGCCTTCTGCTTTGGACTTTTCTGCGCTCTGGCTATTTTTGGCTCCTCCCGTGGTTGGCGGCATCATTGGCTATTTCACCAATGATATCGCTATCAAGATGCTTTTTCGTCCCTATAAACCGCGCTACATCGGTGGGCGACAAATTCCCTTTACTCCAGGTCTCATTCCCCGCAACCAGGAACGGTTAGCAAAGCGCATCTCGGATACCATCATGGGTTCGCTGCTGACGCCAGAAGAATTGCAAAAACTGGCAAAACGGCTCCTCGAAACCGAACGCGTTCAAAGTGCGATTCTTTGGTTGCTGAAGCTGGGTCTGGAGCAAATTGAAACCGATAAAGAGCAGAAAACGGCAAAGGTGCTGGCAAGTATTTTGCGCGACTTGCTGGGTGAATCGCTTCCACGGCTACTGAAGGTATTAGCCCGTCGAGAAGATTTTCTAGAGGCACAATTAAATCAAATTTTTGACCAGGTACTCCTGGAGTTTCAATTAAATGATGAGCAGTCCATTAAGCTAGCAGATTGGTTACTACAGGTCGTTTTGCCGCCGGACTCCATTCGGTTAGCACTGATTGATTTTCTGACCGATCGCAACATTCAAGTCATTGATGAAGGCTTTCGAGAGCGTACTAGCGGCACCTCTTGGGTTGTTGCAAATCTCTTTGGCGTTCGCAATTCTTTAGTGCGGTTGCGTACGTTTTGTTTGGACGAGAAAGAAGACAGTAACACCCGTATTGCCGAGTTAGTTTCAACGCTCAATCTACGCCGCCGTCTGCAAGAATGGCTGCAAAATCTATCGCTCCAAAACTTGCCAATTTCAACCGTACGGCAACTGCGAAAAAATTTGCGGGATAGCGTACGTCTTTATATCCAAGAGAAAGGCTCTGACGTCCTGCAAGAATTGGGAAAATCGGTTGAATGGGAGAATGTAGCCACCCTCATTCTGAACCGCTTACGCACCTCTGAGGTGGTCACGGCTTCGCTGGAAATTGTCAGCCACGATCTGGCGCTCATTCTAGAACGCTATTTAGAACGCGATTTAGAAGTACTTGTAGAGCAAGCCATTCCGATTCTCAACATTGATCAGGTGATCATTGATCGCGTAAAAGCCACCTCACCCGAAAACCTGGAGGATGCCATCAACGGCATTGTCAAAAGCGAACTCCAGGCGATCGTGAACCTGGGTGGTATTCTCGGCTTCCTTATCGGCTTGCTTCAGTCGGCCTCACTGTTGTTGCGTTAGGTAGAGTATGCAAGTGAAGCGCGTTCCTGCTCTTCTGGTGGGCTTTCGGTTTGCCGTCGCGCTCCTGCTGCTTTGGGATGCCCTCGATCGAACCACAGGCCTCTGGTTCTTGGTGGGCTATGTTGCGGCCGTCCTCTCAGATATTTTTGACGGCATCATTGCTCGTCGCTTGGGGGTAAGCACCGTCCAGCTACGGCAAGCAGATAGTTGGGCAGATATTTGTCTCTATGTTTGCATTGCCATTAGCGCCTGGTTGGTGTATCCCCAGACCATTGTCGACTTTGGCCTACCCCTGTCGATCGCAATTGGAGCACAACTGACCTTATTTGCCATCAGTTTGGTCAAGTTCGGCAAGTTTCCCAGCTTCCATACCTACACGGCCAAAGCCTGGGGCATTGCCTTGCTAATTGCAACCATTGGCTTATTCGGGTTTGGCTATGCCAAGACACTGTGGCTAGCGATCGGCTTCTGCCTTTTGAACAGTTTGGAGGAGATTGCGATGACCATTATCTTGCCCCAGTGGCACCATGATGTGTTGAGTCTTTTCCACGCACTCAAATTGCGAGAGCAATAACGCTAGCAGTCGCTACTCCCAGCCATTCCAGTTCACCGCCAACCCCCAACCTCCAACTCCCAATCCTAATCTTTCACTCCTCACGCTTCACCACGGCAAACGGCTACCATCCCAGGAAAAGAACTCGCCGCTATCGCGCTCCTGAAGTTGATCCAACACGGCTAACAGTTGCTTCACGGTACGATCGACCGAAAAGAGTTTTTCGGGTGGCACATTACGTTGAAAGGGTTGGGACAGTTGGGTGTCTGTGGTGCCCGGATGGAGGGTTACGACGATCGCTCGTGGACAGGTGCGCTTGTATTCGATCGCGGTTGTGCGCATAAACATATTCAACGCCGCTTTGGAAGCACGGTAGCCATACCATCCACCTAGCTGATTATCGCCAATGCTGCCAATTTTGGCGGAGATGGTTGCTAGAAGGGCACGATCGCCATGCTTCAGCAATGGCTGCACATGTTTTGCCACCAGCACAGCGCCAATACTGTTGACGTGAAAATAATGAAGCAACTGCTCAGCATTGAGTTGACGCAGACTTTTTTCTGGCTGCATCGTGCCGCCGTGCAAGACGCCAACGCAATTAATGACCGTATGGAGCGCTTTGGTTTCTGCTTGGATGGTTTTGACGACTGCCGCAATCTGCGCTTCGTCCGTAATATCCATTGGCAAGCAGGAAAGACGATCGTCGGCGATCGCTAGCAACTCTGTTTGCGGATTGCGATACGTGGCGTAGAGGCGATCGTAGTCTCCGCGCTGCAACAATTGCCGCACGAACTCTAACCCAATTCCCTGCCCTGCTCCAACGATCAGTGCCGTCGTCGGAGGGCGATCGTGGGTTGACCCACCGGAAGCTTTGACCATGTATTTTCTAAAGCAATTGTTTGAGGAGAACCGCTATTCTCGGCCTATCATTCGGGTCTTAGAGTCGTACCGAATCGTTGACAAAGACAAGCTGGAGACTCAACTTTGGTTTCAGATAACCATGACATCAAAGACCAGAACTGCCTCTTAGCCTGATCTTTGATGGTTTGAGAGGCGTAACACTACGGCCTGAGCATGCCCTATGCGATGTAGTGCACGACTTCTTGCACAGGGTAGCGAACTTTAGGCATGGCCGCATTTTTATCATCCTCTGCACGGTAGCCTGCCGGACACAGCACGACAGAGGCATAGCCCAATTCAGTTAACCCCAGCACTTCGTCGTACTTCGGTGGGTTGAAGCCTTCGATCGGGCAGGTATCAATCCCCAAAAGTGCTGCACTTGTCATGAACTGCCCCAACGCGATATACACCTGGCGCTTTGACCACTCGTCGATATCAAGCGGATAGGGTGGCTTATCTAAGAAGCCATTAATGACCTTAGCAAACCCTTGCAGATTTTCAACGGGCACCTGACGGACGGCAGAAATATTTTGCATGTAGCGATCAACATCGGCCGTGCTCAAACCCTTTTTGAAGGCAAGCACAACCAGATGAGACGCGTCCACTACTTGAGTTTGCCCCCAGGTATGCTCAACCAACTGCTGGCGCACCGTTGGGTTAGTAACGACAAAAAACTTCCACGGTTGCAATCCAAACGAAGAGGGAGCCAGTACCAGGCTTTCTACGAGGGTCTGCCAAAGGTCTTCTGTAATTTTCTTCGTCGGATCAAACTTCTTCGTTGCGTAACGCCACTGTAACTGTTGAAGTAACTTCTCTGTCGAGACTACAGCGCTGCTCATATGTATAGTTCTGTAAAGGCATTCTGATTATAGCGGACGCAAAATAATCTGCTAGATCAAGATGCCATCTCGTTGCGATCGATCACGAATATCTGCACCAACTTCAGGGTCGGTCTACCAGTTTCGCCAACCACCTGTGGGTTTAGCGTCTTTTTGAGACTGAATGGGACGGCTTTGCAGCAGTGATTGGTACTCCTGACTGCTGGCCCAGCGATCGATTTCGCGTGCTCGCAATACGGGGACTGGATGGGTCAGTTGAGCCGTCATCGCCTGCTTGAGCAGATCACCAATCTGATCATTGCTAATCTCGTCATAAGCCCGTGCCTGAGCCAGAAACGCGTCCAGATTCAGTTGCCCTGCCAGTAGAATTGGTGAACCGCCTGCCAGTTTCATCAGGACAGAACTCACCACTCTGGAGTCTTGAACAGCTAGAAGCGCCGCTCGATCGCAGGTAAATTCGGCGCAGCGTACCCATTCTAAAATTTGCGCTTGCAAAGATTGGGCGATCGCGCCACCCAACGTGGGTAGCTGCCCTGCTGCCAGCACCAAAATATTCGCTAGCGTCAAATAAACCCCGTGCTCACATTTCAAATGCCCCAATTCATGGGCGATCACTGCTTGAATCTCCTCTTGCGTCAGCAGATCAAGCAACGAGGTATGAACGACGATGAAGGGCTGCTTGCCTCGCATTGCAAAGGTGTAGGCATTGGGCACAGGATGCTGCCGTACATAAAGGTTGGGGGGCTCTAGATCCAGCACTTTGCAGGCATCCAACAGCAGCGTATGGAGTTCAGGCAACTGCTGCTCGCCCACTAAAACGCTAGACGCAATATTCTCGAGATAGAAAACCTGTTCTGCGATCGGCCCCAACAAGTTCCGAATTACGACATCTAGCCCAGGCAATTGTTTCAAGTTCGCCGTTGCCTCAAAGTCTAGAGGGTGACGAAAATGGTCGGCTCGTAGGCCAATGAGAGGCGTTTTGAGGAAAGACATAGGGGGAAACCGATAGAAGGCAAAAGCTGGAGGCAAGCAGTATCAGTTCTGTTCGCTGTGCTGTGAAGCTGACAAGGGTTGTCTTAATCAAACCCATTAAGGGTTTACCTAGAGACAACTGAAAACAAGTTGATACCAGCAACTCACCGTTAGTATAACGAGAAGCTCTCACAGCTTGCGACTTGGTACAGTGCTGAAGCCCAAGCAACCCAATGCGAGAAAGGCGCAGGAACGATCGTTCTTGCGCCTCTGACACTGTCTGTCCAACGTTTAGTTTTTAGCCAAGGCCTGTTGATGGCAACACGATCGTCGTATCAGCCGCAACAAAAGGACTATCGGCCGCATCACTGGACTGCAATCGCTGTAGATTGGCACCGAGTTTCTGTAGTTTGATGTCTAGCTTTTCATAGCCGCGATCGAGGTGCTGCAAGCCCTGGATCGTCGTTTTGCCATGAGCCGCTAATCCTGCCAGGACAAGGGCAGCAGAAGCACGTAAATCCGTTGCGACCACAGGAGCCCCCGAAAGCATTGGCACCCCCCGAATAATGGCATGAGTACCTTTGACTCGAATATCTGCACCCATACGGGTGAGCTCCGCAACATGACCAAACCGATTCTCAAATACCGTTTCGGTAATGACGCTATCGCCATCGCTCAGGGTGAGCAGCGCCATAAACGGTGCCTGCATATCCGTCGGAAAGCCAGGATAGGGCAGCGTTTCAATATCGGTTGCCAGATGACGATGTCCCGGCACAATGCGCAGGCGATTGGGCGCGTCTTCAATGACCTGTGCACCAATCGCATGGAGCTTGGCAATCACCGCCGTTAGATGGTCTGGGATGACCGGAGACAGGCTGATTTCAGAACGGGTAATGGCACCTGCCATCAAAAAGGTGCCCGCCTCAACGCGATCGGGAACGATGGCATAGTCAGTCGTATGCAAGCTGGGAACACCGACAATCGTGATCGTGTTTGTGCCAGCACCGCGAATTTTGGCACCCATGGCCCGACAGAAGTTTGCCAGATCCGCCACTTCTGGTTCTTGAGCCGCGTTTTCGATTGTCGTTTCGCCGTCTGCCAGCGTTGCTGCCATCATCAGCGTTTCAGTCGCGCCCACGCTGGGGTAATCCAGGTAAATCTTGGCACCTTGCAGGCGTTTGTTTCTGCCGCGCAAATGAGCGTTCACGATGCCATGATCGATTTGCACATCGGCACCCATTGCTTGTAGACCACGCACATGGAGATCTACGGGACGCGCCCCGATTGCGCAACCACCCGGCAGGGGAATACGAGCAACGCCCAAACGGGCCAGCAAAGGACCAATGACAAAAAAGCTTGCGCGAAGCTGGCTAACTAACTCATAAGGCGCTTTTGATTGCGCAATATGAGAGGCGTTCACCAATAAGCTGTCGCCCTGCCGTTCAAGTTTCACTCCCAAGGCAGAGAGAATTTCGCCCATGCGGGTGACATCCGCCAAAGCGGGAACATTGCGAATGCGGCAATCTTGGGAGCAAAGCAATGCCCCAGCCATGATGACTAGCGCAGAGTTTTTAGCGCCACTGATATCAACATGACCCTGTAACGAAGCACCGCCCAAGATTTGCAGGACAGCTTTGTCTTCTTCCGATGAAGAGTGAGTGTTGGAAAGGCTAGGCGAGAGAGTAATTGGTCTGTCCTCCAATAAATACTGAGTTAAACACGTAATCTACGTAAGTCGTTTTCCAAGCCACAATATCTGAAGGTCGAAAAAACGAACACCGAAATTCTACCGGAAAGATGCAGAATGTACAGTTTTTCGTCCTCGTTGATCGAAAGCGCCCTTTTGAGAAGATTCTAAAAGTATCCTCTCTTTCTGACTAAAAGTGATTGACAGATGTCCCTTCTTAATCGATGATTATGAATCGCGGCTGTTGCTGCACACATGCGGAACTGGCGGAATTGGTAGACGCGCTAGATTCAGGTTCTAGTGTTCGCAAGGACTTCCGGGTTCAAGTCCCGGGTTCCGCATTTACATGGGGTCACCAAGCGTGAACGACAAGAGGAATCGAGGGGTCACATTTGCTCAGTGCATCCCTCAGATCTACTTATACGTCTTGCGCGATTTGTAACAAAATTTTAATTAAATTTGCTCTGTGCTTACCAGTCTTCAGAACCCTTTGGTCAAACAGATTCGGAAACTGCACCGAACCAAAGAGAGACGGCTACAGCAGCTTCTTTTGGTGGAAGGAACGCACGTCTTAGAAGCTGCACTGCAAGCCGATCGACCGCTCGTCACCTTGTGTCATACCGTTGCGTGGCAATCAAAGTACCCCCAGCTTTATGCGCAGGCACAACAGGTTGCACAGCGCGTTGAATTAGTCAGTGAAGATGTCCTGAGAGCCATTGCTACCACGGTAGAACCTGACGGAGTCGTGGCAACGATGGAACGCACCGCAACACCGATTCCATCTTTTACCACCCTTGGCTTAGTGCTAGAGACGATACAAGATCCTGGTAATTTGGGAACCATGATTCGCACGACCGCAGCAGCGGGGGCAGAAGGGATCTTGCTCAGTGGTGATAGTGTCGATTTTGACCACCCAAAAGTGCTACGAGCATCGGCAGGTCAGTGGTTCCAACTTCCCATGACCGCAACGTCTGACCTCAAAGCCGACTTGTGCCATTATCAAGCACAGGGCATGCAGGTGATTGCGACACTACCAACTGCCCAGTTGACCTACTGGCAGGTCGATTTACGGCAGCCGACGCTAATTCTCATGGGTAATGAGGGTGCCGGAGTGTCCTCCGAACTAGCCGCGATCGCTAACCACCACGTCACGATTCCACTTAACCCTGGTGTAGAATCCCTCAACGTCGCGATCGCCGCCGCACTGATTTTGTATGAAGCGAAACGGCAACGAACACAGGCGTAAGCGCACGAAGGAGCGTGACTTAAACGCTGGCACTCCCATTCAAAACGCTTACAGCGGCGATTGATCAGGGAAACCACAGCCCTGTGAATCTGGGGATAGGGTGTAGGGGATGGGGTGTGAGGTGTTGTGAATGCAAATAAAAACGGCTGTACCCCTCTAGCGTCGTAGCGCAAAGGCCCACTCAAAACTCTCAACTCAAAACTCCTAACTCAAAACTCCTAACTCAAAACTCCCAACTCCCAACTCCCAACTCTCCCCCCAGCGTTCAATGGCCTCTCTCTTCATCGAACATCACACCGACGGTCTTGCCTTTTACATCAACGGCGATCTGCAATTCGATACTGCCGATGAAGCGATTTATCACGAGTATCTGGTGATTCCCGCGATCGCCCTCGCCATGCAACGCTTTCCTCAAACCCCATTGCACGTTCTCATCTGCGGTGGTGGCGATGGGTTAGCTGTGCGGGATGTTCTCCGTGTTGCTGCGGTTAGCAAAGTGACGCTGGTGGACTACGACGCGGAAGTGCTGGAACTGGGGCGAACCGTGTTTCAACCCTACAATCAAGGAAGTTTGCTCAATGCTTCATCCACGGCTTCAGACGAAAGTCGTCTTACCGTGCAGACTCAGGAAGCGTTTGAGTTCCTGGCAACTGTGCCCGATGACTCTTATCACGTTGTGATTTGCGATTTCACCTTCCCGACGCGATCGGAGGATACGCAAATCTACAGCCGCGAGTGGTTTCAGCAGGTGCAGCGTGTTCTGCGTCCTGGCGGCATCATGAGTACAAACGGTGTCTCACCAGAGCAGCGAACATTAGGTTTTTGGTGCCTTTATCAAACCCTTTTAGCGGCAGGCTTGTGGGCAAAACCCTTGCAGGTTGCCATTCCCTCCTTTCGGGAACACGGCTATGGCGATTGGGGTTTCTTCCTCGCTTCAGCCGTTCCCATTACACGATCGGAGGTTGAGGCAATCACCCTGCCCTCCAGCCTGCGTGCCCTGCCTGTGATCGACTGGCGAAACGCCTTTCAAATTCCGGCCACGATCGCTCAACACCGCCATGCTGCAAACGTACACACCCTCGATTGTCCTCAGCTTTTCTACTACCTGCTGAATCCTCGCTTGCAATTAATCACTACGACCAGCGCAACTTCAGACCAACCATGGGTAGACTTTTTGGATCTTCAAGAATCGGGAACTGGCGCGATCGGTACGCGTGATTTGCTGCAATTAGACTCGATCGCGACCGCATGGCTAGACCATTTACATCAAACCAAAAAGCTCCCTCAGTCTGCCCAAGTCAGCGAACTTATGCCTGTGCAGCATCGCTATCACAATGTTCAAATGACAACTGAATGGCTGAGCTATCTCAAAGCCCTGTTAGAAGAAGTCAACATCAACCAGCTTTTAGCTAGCCTGTTAGAACGCGCCCAGGAACTACCGCCCCAACTGGTTCGTGAACTTAAACAACTGGTTGAAAAAATACGCACCGGACAGCCACTCACCTACGTTTCAGAACATACGGCTGAACTAATCACGTTACTTTCTGTCACGCTTCTAATGGCAAATGTGACAACGCCAGATATTGTGTTTGCTAAGGGGTATTCTGGTTCTTCAGGAAGCTATAGCAGCTATGATAGCGATTCGGGAGAAGGAAACTTTGGCTGGCTTGGTTTTTGGACGATGATCATCGGCGGTGTTTGGCTTTGGAATCTCTACAACCGCTCCGATGATTAAAGAGGCGAGGTTTGAAACGAGGTTTGAATCGTCAGCATGAAAAAACAGTCATGTTAACTGAGTCCGAAAATGCTGTTAGAAGCCCCATTCCACTAGAGATTCGGCTACTAACAGCGGACGATCGTGCCCAGTGGGATGCCTTCCTTGAAGCATCATCAACCGGATGCTTTATGCAAGCATGGGCATGGGGAGAATTTAAAGCACTGGAAGGCTATCAAAGCTTCCGCTATGGTCTTTTTGCTGAAACCGTTTTAGTGGGCGGTTGCTGTTTTTATTACTATCCCTGCCAACAGGCTGCAAGCCTATTAGTGGCTCCGGGCGCTCCTTGTTTCTTACCTGGCTTTGAGCAAGAAGGTATGCGCCTACTCATCGATCAGGCAAAAGCGTTGGCTAAACAGGTGGGCGCGATCGCCTTCAGAATTGAACCATTATGGGCACAAAAATTGACTGAACTGGATGGTTTTGTGCGTGCTCCTGTTGAGCTTTTACCATCAGAAACCTTGTTGATTGATCTCCGTCCCCCCACCTCTAAAATACTGGCTGCAATGAAACCAAAAGGACGTTACAACATTCGTCTGAGCCAACGACATGGAGTGACAACACACTTTACAACTGATGCTCAAGCCATTCCCCTGTTCTACAATCTGTTTTGGGAAACGGTAAAACGGCAGCGTTTTTTTGGCGAACCCTATAGCTTCTTTATCAATCTTTGCCAGTCATTATTTGCCGCTAACATGGCAGAAATTGGCTGGACAACCTGGCGAAATGAGGTCTTGGCAACATCGCTCATGGTGTATTGGGGAAAGCGTGCAACCTACCTCTATGGTGGACGTAGCGAGGCTCACGCTCACGTCATGGCAAGCTATGGACTCCACTGGGCGGCGATGCAACGTGCTAAAGCAAAAGGCTGCACCGTTTACGATTTTTATGGCTACACCCGTAACCCAAAGCATAATTACGCTAAATTCTCACAGTTTAAGCGCCAGTTCGGCGGTACCCCTGCGACGACGATCGGTGCTCACGATTTCTTCTTCTACAATCAGTTAGCCGAAACATTGATCGGACTCTTCAAGCGAGTGGGAGGGGAGGAAGGCTAAAGGCTAAAGGCTAAAGGCTGAAGGCTAAAAGACTCACCGCTAATGACAACCTAGCAACAACAAATCGCCTCATGAATCCCATCCTTCTCAACGGTATCTCCCGCATTGGCCTGGTAAGCACTGAGTTAGTGGTTGGCTTTGGTGTTTTCTGGGTGGGGCAGTTGGCGTATCAAAAGCTGTTCCGACGGATGGAGCTAAACCTGGAATTGTTTGTGCGCGATAATCCGGCAGTGGCGATCGCGCTGGTTGGCTATAACTTTGGCATCATCATTGCGTTGGCAGGCGTATTGGATAAAGGGAGCGTTGCCTGGCTTGACCACTTAATCTACCTGGCAAGCTACGGTGCAGGCGTCATTCTGCTGATGCTGGCAGGTGCATGGGTGGGCGATCGGCTGATTCTTCGCCGCTGTGATTGTGCTCGTGAAGTGGTCGAAGAGCAAAATGTGGGAGCTGCCTCAGCCGAAGCGGGTGTGCATATTGCCAATGGGTTAATTTTGAGTGCGGCCCTTGGCGGACAGAGCGGCACCTGGATTGTGGGGTTAGTCTGCTGGGGCGTGGGTTTGAGTGTCCTGGTGCTGGTGAGTTCCCTCTATCCCCGTATGACTCAATACAACGTATTTAGGGAAATCTGCAAACGCAACAATCCGGCAGCAGGGGTAGCGCTGGCGGGGCTGCTCATTGGTACCGGGAATATCGTGCGAGTTGCCTTTGCTCCAGACTTTCAGAACTGGTCTGAGAGTTTTACGCAGTATCTTGTAGTGTTAGGGTTTTGCTTGCTTGCTCTGGCCTTGATTCGCTGGCTTGCGGATTTAGTGCTGGTGCCAGGGGTGAAGATTTCAGACGAAATTGTGAATCAAGCGGTACCCAATCTTGCAGCGGGGCTTATTGAGGCGTTTGCCTATGTAGCTGGGTCATTTCTGCTTGCCTGGAGTCTTTGAGCCAAATAAGCGATCGCTGCTTGTTCAGACAACGGTTCTCGATCGTCTTCGCGACCAATCGTGGGATGCGGTACTCTAAGAAATGTCCAAACCTGCATTGATTGAGCAGACAAGGAGCCTGGACAGAATGGATAAAGGGCGATTGGAAGCATTTAGCGATGGTGTTATTGCCATTCTCATCACCATCATGGTGCTAGAGCTGAAAGTGCCGCATGAACCTAATTTTGCTGCACTGCGCCCGCTTTTCCCTGTCTTGTTAAGCTATATCCTCAGCTTTATTTATCTAGGTATTTATTGGAACAATCACCATCATTTGTTTCAAGCAGTACAGCAAGTGAAGGGCAATGTTCTATGGGCAAATTTGCACCTATTGTTCTGGTTGTCACTCATTCCCTTTGTGACTGCATGGACAGGCGAAAATCACTTTGCTGCTTTGCCTGTTGCTCTTTATGGTTTCGTGCTGCTCTTTTCGGCGATCGCGTACTATATTCTCAGCCGTGCTCTGGTTGCTAATCACGGTCAAGAGTCCACCTTGGCGATCGCCCTTGGGCAAGATTTTAAGGGCAAAGTCTCTGTTGTCATTTATGCCATCGCCATTCTACTTACGTTTGTAAACGCATGGGCCGCTTGCCTGCTGTATGTTGTGGTCGCCGTGATGTGGCTTATCCCCGATCGGCGGCTTGAGAAAGCCCTGACCCCATGATCAAAGACCGGCTTAACGGGTGACGCCCCAGGTTTTGCTTGCAGGTTGTGTTCCTTACCCCAGCGGAAGACTGCCTTGACGGGCACTGTTAAACCTGAACTCATTCCAATCACTTGGCGAGTTAACCTCTGTGTTACCAAAACGGCTTTTTCAATTGATGACAGTTCTTCTAGGCATTTGGCTGCTCCTTGATTTAGCCACTCGTCTAGGAGCAGAAGTGCTTTGGTTTCAGGAGGTCAACTACCTTTCGGTTTTGCTGCTGAAATTTCAAGTTCGCTTACTTCTGCTGGTCGTCGTAACGGGTTGTTCCGTCGCCTATCTCTGGGGAAACCTGGCACTCGCGCAACAGTTTAAAGATAGGCGCACCACAGAAACAGCGAGTCAGGAGAAAAAACAGGAAGGCGAACCCGATGCCTTCTTGTCGCCCTACAGCGTCAAGCTTCAGCGTTCTCGCTCACCCTTGCAGTCAACCAGAGCCTTGAGGTTGCCATTACTGCTCCCGCTCGTGCTAGGACTGGCTTTGATCGCTGGCATTTTACTACTGAGTTATGGTCAGTTAGCGGTGCATTATTGGCAGACAGGGCCAATACGCTCCAGTTCAGTAGTCTCTCACTTCAATTTCTCTCAGTTCAATCTAAAGATAGCTGGGCAGTTTGGCGCGTCGTGGATGGAAACGCTTTGGTGGCTCGGTGGCTTGGTGAGTATTGCGATCGCCCTGATCATTCATCCTCGCTTTTGGTTGCGAGCGCTCGCGCTCACCTTCAGCCTCTTGTTTGGCTGGTTAATCTCAAAGCAATGGGCAATCCTCCTCCAATGGCTACAGCCCACAGCCTTTAATAACGCTGACCCGCTCTTTGGGCGTGATATTGCCTTTTATATTTTTGCCTTGCCACTCTGGGAACTGCTGGAGTTGTGGTTGTTTGGGCTGTTCCTCTATGGCTTTATCGCGGTTGTGCTGACCTACTTACTCGCAGGCAATAGTCTCAGCCAGGGTAGGTTTGCAGGGTTTTCACCCGCCCAACAGCGGCATCTCAGTGGAGTCGGCAGCGGGCTGATGATGGCGATCGCGTTTAGCTATTGGTTAGGGCGCTACGAATTAGTCTACTCTCCGCGTGGGGTCTCCTTTGGTGCTAGCTATACCGATGTCGCTGCCCAACTGCCGTTCTACACGGGGCTGAGTCTTGCAGCCTTAGCGATCGCGGGCTACCTTTTGTGGCAGACCATTTTCTGGCATCCCACTGTTTGGCATCCCAAGTCACCTCATCCACGCTGGGCCAAATTAGGACTGGCGGTATTTGGCGGGTTAGTTGTTGCCAGTCTGGCTGTGCCCGAAGCCATGCAGTATTTGGTCGTACAGCCCAACGAGCTCGCACGGGAACGCCCCTTTATTGAACGCACGATCGCCTACACGCGACAGGCCTTTGGCTTAGAAGTAATTGATGCCAAAAGTTTTAACCCACAAGGACGCTTAACAGAAGCGGATCTCACTGCAAATGCTCTGACCATTCGCAACATTCGCCTGTGGGATCAGCGACCACTGCTGGAAACCAATCGCCAATTGCAGCAAATCCGTCCTTACTACCGCTTTCCCGATGCGGATGTCGATCGTTACGCCCTTCAAACTGATGTACTCGATCGTTCGCCCATCAAGCGATCGACGCTTTCTACTCCAGCCCCAAAGACCGCCACAGAACAGCGTCAGGTATTGATTGCCGCTCGGGAATTGGATTATAGTGCCGTACCTCAAGAAGCTCAGACCTGGGTAAACCGTCATCTAATCTACACGCATGGATATGGCTTCACGCTGAGCCCTGTCAACACAGCCGCAGCAGGTGGTTTGCCAGAATATTTCATTAAAGATATTACAGAGGGCGAAAATGGAGCGCTAACGACAGCCAACCCTGCCATTCGTGCCAGCGTTCCCATTGGGCAGCCTCGACTCTATTATGGAGAGCTTGCCAATACCTACGTCATGACGCGTACCCACACCCGTGAGCTTGATTACCCCAGTGGCCGTGACAACGTCTACAACGTTTACGAAGGACAGGGTGGCATCAACATTGGCTCCTGGTGGCGACGGGGCTTATTTGCAATCTATCTCCGAGACTGGCGCATTTTATTCACTCGGGATTTTTTGCCAGAAACAAAGATTTTGTTTCGCCGCAATATTAAACACCGTGTCCAGGCCATTGCGCCGTTTTTACGCTACGACAGTGATCCTTATCTGGTGTCTGCCAGGGTAACACCCACTGCAACGAAGGATCAGTCCTATCTTTACTGGATTGTGGATGCCTACACCACGAGCGATCGCTATCCCTATGCCGATGCTGGCAGTGAAGGCATCAACTACATTCGTAATTCAGTGAAAGTGGTTATTGATGCGTATCACGGCTCCGTCGAGTTTTACGTCGCTGATCCCAGTGACCCCATGATTACGACCTGGTCTCGCATTTTCCCCAACCTGTTCAAACCGCTGACAGCAATGCCTGTGAGCCTGCGGAAGCACCTTCGCTATCCGGTAGACTTCTTTAAACTGCAATCGGAGCGCTTGATGGTCTATCACATGACCGATCCTCAGGTGTTCTACAACCGGGAAGACCAGTGGCAGATTCCCAATGAAGTGTACGGCGACGAGGCGCGTCCGGTTGAGCCGTATTACTTAATCACCAGCCTACCTACTGTGCCGTTTGAAGAGTTTATTCTGCTGCTGCCTTATACGCCTCGACAACGAACCAATCTGATTGCCTGGTTAGCCGCTCGATCGGACGGTGAAAACTACGGCAAATTATTGCTCTATACCTTTCCAAAAGAACGGTTAATTTACGGGCCGGAGCAGATTGAAGCGCGGATTAACCAGGATCCAGTCATCTCTCAGCAAATTTCACTCTGGAATCGTCAGGGGTCGCGCGCCGTTCAAGGCAATTTGCTGGTAATCCCCATCGAGCAATCACTGCTGTATGTCGAACCGCTTTATCTGGAAGCCACTCAAAATAGCCTGCCCACTTTAGTACGAGTTATTGTGGCGTACGAAAATCGCATTGTGATGGCACCTACGCTAGAAGAAGCATTGCAAGCCATCTTTAAACCTCAAATTACTCCGGGCGCCACGATTATTCGCCCTGTTGAAGCGCCAGCAGCTGGACAGTAAGGTGATCCGGCCAACTGCCACTAACCAACCGTCAGAAATAAGGTCTTCAACAGTGGCTGGATCACGGGTCACTATGGTCAGATGAGCAGGGTTCGCAGCGCTGTAAATTGAAGTTCCCCCACCCACCTGAATGTGGATAACTGGGGCGATCGCAGCCACTCACCTGGAATGTACCCAAATGTGCGACGACAAACAGCATTGATGCCATTTTCGTCGCCATTTGCAGGGTCTCAAGATTGATGCGATCGCGCTACAGTAAGCGTTGGTGCCTCATCCCCATCCCCTATCCCCTACCCTCCATCCCCTACCATCATGTCTGCCCCACACACCGCTCCCTACGGCTCCTGGAAATCTCCCATCACCTCTGATCTCATCGTCGCAGGCACGATCGGGCTGGGCGGTGTGCGTCTGGATGGCGATGATGTGTACTGGACGGAGCTACGTCCCACTGAAGCCGGACGGAATGTGGTGGTGAAGCGGACACCGGATGGAGAGACGATCGACGTGACGCCTGCCCCCTTCAATGTACGAACGCGCGTCCACGAATACGGCGGCGGTTCTTATCTGGTACATCAGGGAACGCTCTACTTTGCCAATTTTGCCGATCAACGCCTGTATCGACAATCTGTTGGGGCGGAACCCGTTGCCGTCAGCCCTGAAACCGCCTGGCGCTACGCTGATGGCGTGATGGATGCCCAACGACAGCGGCTCATTTGCGTGCGAGAAGACCATACGGGCGAAGGCGAGGCGGTAAATACGATCGCCAGCGTCAGTCTGGATGGCAGCTTGGCACAGCAAGTGCTGGTTTCTGGTAGCGATTTCTACTCATCTCCCCGCCTCAGTCCGGATGGAACCCATCTCGCATGGATCAATTGGAATCATCCCAATATGCCGTGGGACAGCACAGAACTTTGGGTCGCGGCGATCGCGGCGGATGGCTCCCTCGAAAAGCCACAAAAAATTGCGGGTGGTGCGGAAGAATCAGTGCTGGAACCCCAATGGTCGCCCGACGGGGTACTGTACTTTGTGAGCGATCGCTCTGGCTGGTGGAACCTCTACCGCTGGCAGGGAGAGATTGAGCCGCTTTGCCCGATGGAAGCTGAATTTGGGTCGCCTCATTGGGTGTTTGGCATCTCTAACTATGGGTTTGAATCTGCTGATCGCCTGATCTGCACCTATAGCAAAGAAGGCATTTCCTACCTCGCCAGTTTGAACACGCAAACGAAGGCGTTGACCGTCCTCGAAACGCCCTACACCGAGATTGGCGGCATCCATGTGGCACCGGGAGGCGTGTACTTTAATGCAGGGTCGGCAACGGAACCGGGGGTGATTGCTCGACTGGATCTAACAACGAATCAAATCAACGTTCTGCGCCGTTCCAGCAGTTTGACGATCGACCCAGGCTATTTGTCTGTCCCACAGTCGATCGCCTTTCCTACTGAAAATGGCTTGACGGCTTACGGCTTTTTCTACCCGCCCAAAAATCAGGACTATACCGCTCCGAGCGCTGAGCGTCCGCCCCTGCTGGTGAAAAGTCACGGTGGCCCCACAGGTTCTACGTCAACCGTGTTCAACCTCAAAATTCAATACTGGACGAGTCGCGGGTTTGCGGTGCTGGATGTGAACTATGGCGGCAGCACGGGGTATGGACGCGAGTACCGCGAACGCCTGAAAGGGAAATGGGGCATTGTCGATGTGGACGATTGTGCGAACGGTGCGAAGTATTTAGCCGAATCCGGTCTGGTGGATGGCGATCGCCTAGTGATTGACGGCGGCAGCGCAGGCGGTTACACAACCCTGGCAGCATTGACCTTTCGTAAGGTATTCAAAGCGGGAGCCAGCTTTTACGGCGTGAGCGACCTGGCAGCACTGGCGCAAGATACTCACAAGTTTGAAGCCCGTTACCTGGATGGGTTGATTGGTCCCTATCCTGAAGCTGAGGTACTTTACCGGGAACGATCGCCCATTTATGCGACCGATCGCCTCTCCTGCCCGGTGATTTTCTTTCAGGGTGATGAAGACAAGATTGTACCGCCCAACCAGGCAGAAATGATGGTAGAGGCCTTACGTGCGAAGAAACTGCCCGTTGCGTATGTCCTGTTTGCAGGCGAGCAACACGGATTCCGCAAGGCTGAAAACATTAAGCGCACGCTCGACGGCGAGTTCTACTTCTATGCCAAAGTGTTTGGCTTTGAAATGGCCGATCAGGTGGAACCTGTGGCGATCGACAATCTTTCATGACCGCGCAACAGCTCTACCTGAGTCCGTTTCTCATGCCTCACCCCTTAGCCTGCTGCAGTAGTTTTTTGACGGCATCCAGTAAGTCGGGTGGATGATACGGCTTGGTAATATACGCATCTGCCCCTTGCTTCATGCCCCAATAGACATCAAACTCCTCGCTTTTGCTGGTACACATAATGACGGGAATCTGCTTTGTTCTAGGATCGTTTTTGATCCAGCGGCAGAGTTCATACCCGTTTTTGCGCGGCATGACAATATCAGTTACTACGACGTCGGGGACCTTCGCCGTGATCTTTTCAATGGCTTCTTCACCGTCAACTGCCTCAACAACGCTGAAGCCGCTTTTGCGAAATTGCTCTGAGACCATTTCCCGCACGGTGGGGCTATCGTCTACGATCAGAACTATAGTCATAACTCCATAACGGCTCAGTGATTAAGGCGGGATTGCGATAGTTTAGCGTGTTTGTCGAGCCAACGGGAGGAAGAGGCTTGCCCCTACTCTCCGGTTTGAAGGCGGCATGTGGATTGCGATCGCCATCGTTTGTTGGCAAGCGAAGGGGCACTTCCATAGCCTTCTTCACACGGGTTAGGCATGATTCCGGCAGAAGCGCTTAGTTCTCGTTACACACCTTCGACTCAAAGAACAGAACGATTTTCAGTAAAGCCAGAGAATTAAACAGTTTACTTGCTGCTGATAGCCCGTATAGTCAGGGTTATTTTTGCAGCAACCAGCGTTCTTCACGGCTCGCGTTGGCGCTAAAAACGCAAACAAGAGAAGTGTGCCGATCAGGTGACTCAGGCCTACTTGCTAGAGTGCCCAACTAAACGCAACCGCAATCAGTCCAATGGAAAGAGTCTATCTGACGCCCCTGTAAACACCAGAGCAATCGAGTTACCAATCGTCTCTAGAATCAGGCAAACGTGTGAAGTTATCACTCGATCGGTTTTCAGTGATCAGTTTATTTCCAGGCTTGCGTCAGGTGATCAAGACGTTGGACATCCGATTCACTCAGGCTCCAACCCAGGGCTCCGGCATTCTGACGAGCCTGTTCAGCGTTTTTGGCTCCAGGAATCGGAATCACATTTCCCTGAGCAATGAGCCAATTAAGGGCAACTTGAGCGGGGGTGCGATCGTACGCCGCACCAATCTCCTGAAGCGCACGAACGACAGGCGCAATTTTCTCCAACCCATTCGGGTTAAAGCGGGGATCAAGGCGACGGGCACCCTGAAGTGATTGACCAGAGCGAACAGACTCAGCCGTGTACTTTCCGGTCAGTAGCCCTTGCGCCAGGGGACTATACGCCAGAATAGTGATGCCCAATTCGCGAGCGGTGTCCAGAATGCCGTTGCTCTCAATCTGGCGAGTTAGCAACGAATAGCGGACTTGATTGACGGCCAGCGGTACACCTCTTGCAGCCAGGTAGGCATGCGCTTGTCGCATCTGGTTAGCAGAATAGTTGCTGACGCCGATCGTCGCAATTCTGCCCTGCTGCACTTCATCGGCCAGCGCGTTCATCAGTACCCGTTTGCTCAAGAGAAAATCAAACGGCTGATGCACCTGATAAAGGGCAACCTGTGATACCTGTAAGCGTTCTAGACTGGCGGTTAGAGCATCAGAAACCGATTGAGCCGTAAAGCGCCACGGTACCGGAAAGAATTTTGTGGCAATCTTGACGGGTTGATCCGTTTGCCGCATGAATTGTCCAAGCAACCGTTCCGATTCACCAAAGCCATAGACTTCCGCTGTATCAAAAAAGCTGATTCCAGCCTCAAGCGTAGCGTTGAATGCCTCACGTACCTGGTCGGCACCGTAGTCATTGCCATAGCTCCAAAAGAGTTTGTCGCCCCAAGCCCAGGTGCCAATGCCAAGGGGAGAAACAGTGGGACCATTGGGACCTAATGCGATCGCGTCTACAGCCATTTCACCTGTTAACGAACGTTACAGTGTTTAACATCTAGAGTTTAACGCGATGCAGGGAGACGCAGGGCTTTATCCTATTAGATCAGAAGTCATTTCTGACTAAAGGCTGACTTGCGAAACTTGTCTTTGAAAACTCCCAATCTTGTGATGGAAACCAGTCATTTCTCTGATTCATCCACTGGATCGCTTCCCCGTATTCCCCTGCTAACAATGCTACGGTTGGGGCTATTTCAGCTTGGGCTAGGCATGATGTCGGTGCTGCTGTTCGGGCTGCTGAACCGAGTGCTGATTAAAGAACTGGGGGTACCCGCGACGATCGCCAGCGTTGTCTTAGCCATTACCTTGCTGGTATCGCCTGCCCGCGTCTGGTTTGGGCAACTATCAGATACAAAGCCCTTGTGGGGGTTGCATCGCACAGGCTATGTCTGGATTGGCGCGGTGAGTCTAGCCGTCACTGCGTTTCTTGCGGTGCAGATTATGTGGCAAGTGGGAAGTAGCCTACAAGCGACGGGTTGGAGTTCAATCACCTACGCCTGGACGGCACTTTTGGCGGCAATGTTTGGGCTGTACGGGATTGCCGTTAGCGTCTGTTCGACGCCCTTTGCAACCTTACTGGTCGATGTTACGGAGGAGGAAGACCGCTCCAGAATCGTCGGTGTGGACTGGGCACTGCTCATTAGCGGCACCATTGTCGGAGGTATTACGATCGGCGTCATGCTGAAAAAGCTGGGCATCGATCCGTCTTTAGAGGTTCTACGGAGCAGCATTAACCAGTTGTTTCTGATACTGCCTGCGATCGTCGTAGTGCTGGCACTCATTGCCACCTGGGGCGTGGAAAAAAAATATTCCCGCTATGCTCAGCGATCGCGCTTTACCGATCTCAATGAGCGGATTACGTTAAAGCGAGCCTGGACGATTCTCACTGCCAACCGTCAAACACGCTTTTTCTTCACCTTTTTGCTGGCCATGACCCTGGGATTGTTTCTGCAAGATGCGATCCTTGAGCCGTATGGTGGCGAAGTCTTCAAAATGCCCGCCGGGGCGACCGCGACCCTGAATGCGTTTTGGGGCACAGGGACGCTCATTGGCATTATCGGAGCAGGCTTTGCGTTAGCCCCCCGCATTGGCAAGCGCCAAACAACCAAGTTGGGCTGCCAAGCTGTGGTGTTGTCATTGGTACTGGTGATTGCCGCTGGTTTTAGCCGCAATCCTCACTTCCTTCAACTGTCACTGCTGCTGTTTGGCCTGGCAGCAGGCATCACCACAACCGGAGCCATTACGCTGATGATGGATCTCACGGCGGCTGAAACCGCAGGCACGTTTATCGGGGCTTGGGGCTTGGCACAGGCACTCTCTCGCGGCATGGCAACCATCATCGGAGGAACAGCGCTGGATCTTGGCAAACGGCTCACCGGCGATCCGACGATCGCCTACAGCCTGGTCTTTGTCCTGCAAGGACTCTGTATGATCGGAGCGATTGCCCTCCTCACGCGCGTCAACGTCCAAGAATTTCAGACCAGCGCGAAGGATACGATCGCTACTGTAATAAGTAATGAATTGGATTGACCTAGCGCCGCAAAGTGATTGAGTCTGAAAACTATATTCTTCTTTCAGCGTAATTCACCTGAAAGTGCGGCGTTGTGTGAAAACATTCCTTAGTAAGTCATGGGACACTCTTCAGTTTCATTTCGTGGGAAGCATATCTGTGCAAAGGACTTTAAGATCGAGGTCTGGTTGTTTCTGCTGGTGCGCGAAATTGACCAGTTGCCAGAAATACCATCTTGGTTAAGAGAGGCGCGTGACTTTTGGTATCAAGAAGCGACATTGTCCATCAATGGGTGCCTTGACCCAGACTTAGATAGATTTCTTTTGAATGATGAGCGCCTTGGATTGATCCAAAAGCTTTGCCAAAGTGTTCATGAAACCCTGCTTACTCACGGCAACAAAGTATCTAAGGACTTTCTCAATCAGCTTTGTGGCTGTGACCCTCTCTGTAGCTTTCAAGTAGACAACGATACAGAGCTGTATTTAAGATTCTCTCGTGCGCTGCATACCCTGCTTGAGGGTAATCAAACGCAGGAAATAGAGTATGCGTAGACTTCTGAGTTAAGGTCTCGTCTAGGATGACGCCATCTATAAGTCAGGAAGACTTCCTCAAAACTTAAAACTTCTTACTATGTCTGATTTTTGGACTCAAGTGCTCGACTTTGCCCAAACCACGACCGCTCGTGTCGGCACTCAACTGCTGCAAGATTTTGGGCAGGCGCAGGCGGCAGAAAAGGCGGATGGGAGCCTCGTTACGCAGTCCGATCGTTGGGCGGATGAGACGTTGAGAGGCGCGATCGCCCAAACCTTTCCCGACCACGGCGTGCTAAGCGAAGAAGTTGAACACATTTTTCCGACAAATGACTGGTGCTGGATTGTTGACCCGTTGGACGGCACCACCAACTTTGCTAGAGGTCTACCCATCTGGGGCATTTCCCTCGGCTTGCTTTACAAAGGCACACCTGTTTTCGGTTATGTCCACTTGCCGCCGTTGGAGCAATCCTTCTACGGTTACTGGCGCGGTACATCTGATTTAGAGATGCCGACGGGTGCTTTTTTAAACGATCGCTCCATCCACGCCAGCACCGATACGCTTACATCGAATCACTTCTTCAACCTCTGCACCCGCAGCACTGGCTTACTCAAAAACCCTTTCCCCTGCAAAATCCGCATGTTAGGTGTCGCAACCTATAACCTGCTAACCGTCGCCGCTGGGGCCACGCTAGGCGGTGTCGAAGCCACTCCCAAAATTTGGGACATTGCCGCCGTCTGGGCGATCGTGCAAGCCGCTGGTGCAATCTGGACACCCTTAGAACCACAACCGATTTTTCCACTCCAGGTAGGAAAAAACTATGGCGATCGCGCTTACCCAACTCTGGTCGTCAGCCAACCCGCTTTAGTCCCTACCTTTTTGCCCCTTGTGCAGGCAAAACAGGAAAAATAGAAAGGCTAAAGGATAAATGAGAGGTCAAAAATTTAGCCTTGAGACTTTAGCCTTTAGCCTTCCACACTCCACGCCACCGTCTTCACCTAAAATGCTAATCGGGGAGAGCAATCAGAAAGGATAAAGGCTAAACGATAAAGGATAAAAACTCAGCCTTTAGCCTTCATCCTTTGGCCTTCCCCCCATCCCCCTCGCTAGTTTGGAGAATTGCTGTGGATCTGTCCCGTATACCCGCCCAACCCAAGCCCGGTTTGCTAAACGTCCTGATCGAGATTCCCGCCGGGAGTAAAAATAAATATGAATTCGACAAGGACTTGAATGCGTTTGCTCTAGACCGTGTGCTCTACTCCTCAGTGCAGTACCCCTATGACTATGGGTTTGTACCAAACACTTTGGCTGATGATGGCGATCCCCTCGATGGCATTGTGTTGATGGATCAGCCCACCTTTCCGGGCTGCATCATTCCGGCACGCGCGATCGGCATGCTAGAAATGATTGATGGTGGCGATCGTGACGAGAAAATTTTGTGTGTTCCCGACAAAGACCCCCGCTATACCCAGGTAAAGCGCCTGGCTGACATAGCCCCTCACCGCTTAGACGAAATCGCTGAATTCTTTAGATCCTATAAAAATCTGGAGAAGAAAGTGACCGAAATTCTAGGCTGGAAAGATGTTGAGTATGTTCTACCCCTGGTAGAGCAGTGCGTCAAGGCAGGCAGTGCCAAAGGTTAAAAGCGACCAAAAATCTGATTTCGCGTAGAGCATGGCTTAGGGAGCGTAATTCCTAAGCCTGCTAAAAATATTTATACCTGGGGAATATTAAAGATTATCCTGATTTACTGAAGATGGTTGGTTTTAAGAAGTAGGCATAATCGACGAATTTGGTCGAGAATGCTATTCTTTGACATCCTCCTTTTTTTCTCTCAACCGCTGCTCGGCGAGCCCTGCCACTCGACTTTACTCTCGTTTAGAGTGAGTTTTCTAAAGCAGGTTAACTGAGCCAGCGATAAAACTACCGCATTTTATAAGGCTAAAAGCGCACTTTGCTGCCCTCCCTGAGACCTTATTCCTCTCCCTTGAGAATCATGGTGATAGACAGCCTCTAGTTTGAGCAATCAACGCACTGAGTCATCCGTTTTTAACCATAATTTTGCTCCAATTGCTGCTGATATCAGCGATATGGGTAGCATAAGAATTGATGAGACATTACGAATATGCTGGTAATCTCAGCCATGAATTAGGATACGTTATTAGTCATTGCCAATTGCACCGCTAGCCAGTAATCGGTCAGCATCCTACTTTAGCAACTGCAATCGCATCAGGTGAGTCTGTGACAGACGTTAGAAGCGCCGAACGAGATGCCTTTTAGGAAGAATACCACCCAGCCTGTATCTGTAACGTAAAATGTATGCTTCTAAAGCTGTCCTAATCGCTAGAGTCAACCGTGTCTTTACCATTTATAGACTTGCTAGAAAAGGCTAATCAGATCAAAAATGCCAAACCCTGATTCACCTGAATCCAACCTCCAGGTTCAACGTGCAGATGCAACGCCTGTGCCATCGTCTCCAGAATTCTCAGTTGAGTTTTGGGGAGTTCGGGGCAGCATTCCTGCTCCTGGTAGTGAGACCGTGCGCTATGGCGGTAATACTTCCTGCGTGGAGATGCGAGTGGACGGTAAACGCCTTATCTTTGATGGCGGTACCGGGATACGTGTGCTGGGCAAGCAATTGCTCAAGCAAATGCCTGTAGAAGCCTATATTTTCTTCACCCATTCCCATTGGGATCATATTCAGGGCTTTCCGTTTTTTGTACCCGCCTTTGTGAAGGGTAATTGCTTTCACATTTATGGTGCGATCGCCCCGAACGGGGCCACAATGAAGCAACGCCTCAGCGATCAGATGCTGCACCCCAATTTTCCGGTGCCCATTCAGGTGATGCAGTCAGACCTTAAGTTTTATGACCTCTTCCCTGGCGATGTCATGCAGCTTGGTGACATTACCATTGAAACGGGGCCGCTAAATCATCCCAACACAGCTATGGGGTATCGCGTGACCTGGCAAGGGCATACGGTTGTCTACGCAACGGATACGGAACACTATCCTGATCACCTGGATGAGAATTTGCTGCACCTTGCCCGTAATGCCGACATTTTGATTTACGATGCGTGCTACACCGATGAAGAGTATCACGATCCTAAAGCGCCCAAGATCGGTTGGGGACATTCAACCTGGCAAGAGGCGATTAAGCTGGCAAAAGCCGCCAATGTCAAGCAAGCAGTCATCTTCCACCATGACCCAAATCACAGTGATGATTTCCTCGACGAGGTGGAAAAGCAGGTACGATCGGTCTTCCCCAACAGTGTTTTAGCGCGTGAAGGCATGGTTCTATCGCCCATCTGAGCTTGTGCCAATTAATTCTGCATTCCTGAGCAACATAGGGCGCCTAGAACCAGGTGCCAAATAATACCCTTGTTGAATGAATGCGTCCTAATTTGTTCTGCGCAGCCCTAATTTGTTCTGTGCAAAAGTGGGCACTCTATAGAGAAGTGATCGTAAAAGTGTCATCGCTTTGCTGTCACTCATCTGCATACTGACGATCGCCGCTGCTAGAGGGTGCTACTTGCTCATGCGATTGCCTCAGTCAGTCAGATTCGCCCTCACTCCCAGCGCGGCAAAAACCAATCAAACCCTGTATGCTGCTTGAAACTGAATACAACCCTTCCCTCAGAATTTTGTTGGCAGAAGATCAGCCGATTAACCAGAAGATTGTTCTGCTGATGTTGCAGCGTCTGGGCTACCAGGCAGATGTGGCAGATAATGGGCTGGAAGCCCTGAAAGCGCTGCAATGTCAGCTCTACGACGTGGTGCTGCTAGATGTGCAAATGCCAGAAATGGATGGCCTTGAAGTCGCTCGCTGGGTCTGCCAACAAGGCCAACCGCACCAAAGACCTTACCTGATTGCCATAACGGCCCATACAGTCCAAGGCGATCGCGAACGCTGCCTCAACGCTGGCATGGATCGGTATCTCAGTAAGCCTCTCCGTCTACAAGTACTGGCTCAGGAACTCAGCCAATGTAAGCCCTTACCCCCCTCAACGATGCCGCTTGGAACAGTGTCTCAGGAGGTTTCCGCGCCACATTCTTTTGGTTCTGATGTACAGCAAGCAAAGCCTGATGCACAAGCAGAGCCTGATGCCGTAGATATGGCCGTTCTGATAGCGTTTCGGCAGGAAATGGGAGAGATGGGAGACGCGGTGATTGCCGAATTGATTACTTGCTACCTTGAGGAGGCTCCCCGGCTTTTGCACACCCTCCGTACTGCCGTAAACCAACAGGATGTCAAAACGGTGCAGTGCGTTGCGCATGGGCTAAAAGCATGCAGTGCCTCTCTGGGCGCAATTCCCTTCAGTCGGCGTTGTGGGGAACTAGAAGCAATGGCACTCAGCGCACCGATCGAGCAGATCACAGCCATGATGGCTCGTCTTGAGTCTGAATTTACAAGCGTTAAGGCCGCTTTGAGCCATGCATTAAAGCCACTTTAAGCCGGGCACAATAACATCAAGTTCCATGAATTCTTCGATTAATTTATCGCTGCTTAAGTCCCCTCTGCCTACCCCCTTTATGCCCAAAGCATCGCCACTCATCTTACTCATTGATGACGATAAGGTGATCCGCACTCAAATTCGACGCTTTCTCGAAAAAGGAAGCTACCAAATTGTCGAGGCCACCAATGGCGAAGAAGGCATTGAAGCCTGTAACCGCTTTCAGCCAGATATTGTGCTGCTGGATGGCATGATGCCTGTCATGGATGGGTTTGAGTGCTGTGCCCAATTACAAGCCCTGCCCAGTGCAGACCATACTCCCGTTCTGATGATTACCAGTCTGGATGATCAGGTTTCCGTTGATCGAGCGTTTGCGGCGGGAGCGACTGACTATGTGACAAAACCCATTCACTGGGCAGTTTTACGCCAACGGGTGCGCAGACTCATCCAACAGTCTCAACTGCTGAAGCAACTGGAAACAGCAACCAAGCTTTTTCATCGTTTGGCAACGGTTGATGCCTTGACGCAGCTAGCCAATCGCATGATGCTCGATGCTCATCTTGATCAAGAATGGCGACGGATGATGCGCAATAAAGAACCGCTGTCATTGATTCTTTGTGACGTTGACCTTTTCAAGCGTTATAACGACGCAGATGGCTACGGTCATTTGGCCGGAGATGCGTGTTTGCGTCATGTTGCCAATGCCATTAGTGCAGTGGCCAAACGCCCTGGTGATCTGGCAGCCCGCTATGGCGGTGAGGAGTTTGCCATCATCTTGTCCAACACGCCGATCGAAGGAGCCGTTAAGGTGGCTGAGATGATCCAGGCGAGTATTAAAGCGCTGCAATTAGTCCATCCCAACTCCAACGTGAGTCCCTATGTCACGCTCAGTTTAGGCGTGTCGAGCGTGATACCGGATCGTACCCTGAACTTTTTGCCAGAAACGCTGATCACCGCCGCCGACAAAGCGCTCTATGAAGCGAAGGCAGCAGGACGCAATCGCCTCTGTGTCCATCCGCTGTCTTGATTGAAGGCAGAGGGCAGGGGGCAGAAGGCAGGAGGCAGAGGGCGGGGGAGCAGGGGAAGCAGGGGAAGCAACTCACCTTGTTCTTATGTCCCACTCCCTACTCCCCACTCCCCACTCCCCCATTGACAGAACTGTGGCTTACTCAATCGCTTATTGCTGTGCTTGTTTGGCTAACTCTACTTGCGCATCCCGTTCTGGTGCATCGTGGGGGTGGCGTTGCACATAAGCGCCATCGGGTTGCAAATCCCAGGCGTGACGGTTATCTGTCAGGAAAATATCGAGGATGGCACGGAGTTGGGCGGCCAGTTCGGGCGCTTCGACTGGGGTAATGGCTTCGACCCGTCGATCGAGGTTACGCGGCATCCAATCGGCACTGCCAATAAAGACTTCTTCTGCCCCATTGTTGTGGAAGTGGAAGATGCGTGAGTGTTCTAGAAACCGCCCCACAATGCTGATCACACGAGTACGATCGCTCAAGCCTGTAAGGCCTGGTCGAAGGCAGCAGATGCCGCGAATAATCAGGTCAATTTCTACGCCTGCCTGCGAAGCTTCGTACAGCGCTTTGATAATTTGCGGATCGACCAGCGAGTTCATTTTGGCAATGATGCGACCGCGATTGCCCCGGTTGGCATGTTCGGTTTCGCGGCGGATCAGGGCAATCATGCGATCGCGCAAATTTACAGGAGCGACCAGCAGCTTACGGTAGGACTGCTGTCGTGAGTAACCTGTTAAAAAGTTAAAGAGATCCGTTAGATCTGCGCCCAGCTCTTCCTGGCAGCTAAACAGTCCCAAATCCGTATAGAGTTTTGCGGTTTTGGAGTTGTAGTTACCCGTGCCAATGTGGACATAGCGACGAATGGCATCGGCTTCCTGCCGCACGATCAGAACGATTTTAGTATGGGTTTTTAACCCGACCACGCCGTAGATCACGTTGATGCCTGCTTCCTCTAAGCGCCTTGCCCAGTTGATGTTGTTTTCCTCATCAAACCGAGCCTTTAGCTCAATTAAGACGGCAACTTGCTTGCCATTTTCAGCCGCTGCAATCAGCGCTTTGACGATCGGCGAATCACCCGATGTCCGATATAACGTCATCTTGATTGCCAGTACGTCTGGATCGTGCGCAGCATGGGTGATGAAGTGTTCTACCGACGCGGTGAACGATTCGTAGGGATGATGGACGAGCAAATCTTGCTGGCGAATCAGCGTGAACATATCTGCACCAGCATCAGAGGCTGGTGCCCCGCTTAAGGCAGCAGCGTCTGTAAGATGACGTAAACGCGCTGGCACGACTGGCATCCAGGGGGGATCTTTGAGTTCTGAGAGGGGTAAAGCCAGAAAGGACATTAAATCCTTAAGGTTTAGCAGCCCTTCAACATCGTAAACATCCCGATCGGTCAAGTCCTTTTCACACATCAAGCGATCGCGTACCGCTTGTGAGGCAGAAGCTTCAATTTCGAGCCGCACCACGGCACCACCCATGCGCCGCTTCCGCAACTCCTGCTGAATCACTAGCAGCAGGTCATGGGTCAGATCTTCTTCAATCTCTAAATCAGCATCGCGCGTCATGCGAAAGAGCGAATATTCCTGAATATTCATGCCAGGAAACAGTAGCTCTAAATTGTGGGCAATGACTTGCTCTAGCGGCACACCTGCCCAAACACTGGCGCGATCGGGCTTCTGTTCGGGAGGTAGCACCACAAACCGGGGCAAACTGTTTGGTACTTTAACCCTGGCAAACAGTTCTTTGTGCGTCACCGGGTCTTTCACCACCACGGCCAGATTCAGGCTGAGGTTGGAGATGTAGGGAAAGGGATGGGCCGGATCGACCGCCAGAGGGGTCAAAATTGGAAACACCCGCTGTTCAAAATACCCTTGTAAGTAGCGACGCTGCTCTGCATTCAAATCGATGTAGTTGAGCAGATGAATCCCTTTTTCTGCCAGCAGGGGGCGGAGTTCATGCTCAAAGTGGCGATGCTGCTCAGTCACCATTGGGCGTAATCGCTGGCTAAGGGCATCTAATGTTTGTTTGGGCGTTTTGCCATCAGGTGCCACCTTATCCAGTTGGGCTTCGACCTGTTGCGTTAGAATCGCCACCCGAACCATGAAAAATTCGTCCAGATTGGAGCTAAAGATTGCCAGAAACTTCAGCCGTTCCAGCAGCGGTGTCCGTGAATCAAGCGCTTCATGCAGCACGCGGTGGTTAAACTCAAGCCAGCTCAACTCACGATTGAAGTAATACTGCGGATCGCTCAGGTTGATCGGTTGAGTAGTCTCTCTCGCTCTGGTCATGGGAATACCTGATGGCCGTTGCTAGAAATCCTCCCAGAAGTCGCCTGGAAAAGAAAGTGTTGCGGAACACAGGTCAGTGGGTTAAACGGTATAACTATAGTTCGTAAAGTTCGAGGGGGAGTCCGTCGGGGTCTTTGAAAAAGGTGAAGCGTTTGTGGGTGAGTTCGTCGGTGCGGATGGGTTCAACGGCAACATTATGGGCCGTGAGGTATTGAACAGACGCCTCTAAATCTTCCACTTTGAACGCAAGGTGCCGAAGTCCACAGGCTTCAGGAGTGCTGGGTCGATCGGGCGGATGGGGAAACGAAAATAGCTCGATCGCGCTACCGTTGCCTAAATCTAAATCGAGCTTGTAAGAATGGCGAGCGGCTCTAAAGGTTTCTCGGATAATAGGGAAACCCAAAATATGGGTGTAGAAATGCTTCGATCGCTCGTAGTCGGAGCAAATAATCGCAACGTGATGAATTCCTTGAGCAAACATGGGTGAGTCAGTGGGAGTGTATCGCTAGTGGCTCATCGTCTTTAAGGTGAGTGGATCTTAAGCCAGTGAGTTGGTCTTAAACCGGTAAACGATCGATATCTTTGTTGCCGCCAATGACCACCATAACGGCTCCCTTTTGTAGCTGGCTACTCGGTGCCGGGTTGATCTCAAATTTACCGTCACGACTCACCGCAATCAGGTTCAAGCCATAGTAAGAGCGCAACCGGACTTCTGCGATCGTTTTGCCATCAAAGGCTTCTGGCACTAGCACTTCAACGATGCTATTGTCTGGGTCAAGCTCAAAACGCTCTAGAATGTTGGGTTTTGTCAGCGCACGGGCAAGGGTACAGCCCATCTCATGCTCTGGAAAAACAACATGGTCGGCTCCCACTTTTTTCAGCAGCTTTTCGTGGATTTGGGAAGAGGCTTTGGCAATGACATGAGGCACCCCTGCTTCCTTAAGATTGAGGGTTGTGATGACGCTTTCTTCAATGTAGTTGCCGATCGCCACGATGACCGTATCAATTTCGCAAAGGCCCGCTTCCCGGAGTGCGGCTGGATCGGTCGTATCGAGCTGCACGGTGCGCACCGCAATTTGATCGGCAAGCGCCTGGGCTACCTGCTTCTCATCAGTGTCAACACCCAGTACCTCGTAGCCCATTTGATGCAAGGTCATACAGACAGCTCGCCCAAAGCGCCCCAGACCAATCACCGCGTAATGCTTGTTTGGGTGGGACTGTAAGCTGCGAAAAAAACTTAAAAAGGTCAGGTTCACGCGCGAACTCCGAACAGTGGGGAATGAATGGTTGAGCGGGCGACAGGCGGCAGGCGGCAGGCAACAAGTGCTGGTCTTAGCCTACCAGCAAATTTTCCTCTGGATATCGAATAGCGCTAGGTTTGGGATCGCCCAGAAGCGCGCTCATCAGCAGTAGAACGCCCACCCGACCGATGTACATCGTAGCAATTAAGACAAGCTTACCGAAGGTGGATAAGCCAGCAGTAATGCCTGTAGACAAACCAACCGTAGCAAAGGCAGAGACTACTTCAAATAAAAGTTGAATAAAGTCGAATTGGGGATCACTCAGAGCAACCAGTGTTGTCATGACCAGCACCGTGACCAGTGAGCCAACAGCGACCCCGATGGCTTTAAGAATAAGCGATAAAGGGATCTGGCGTTCGTACAACGTTGCCTCTTCTTTCCCTTGCAAAATAGCCTTGGTACAGCTTGTTAAGACTCGTAACGTGGTGGTTTTAATGCCACCTGCCGTACCACCAGGGCTACCACCAATAAACATCAGCGCGATCGTCAGAAACAACCCTGCTGTTGTCATTTGGCTAAGGTCGATCGTGTTGAAGCCAGCGGTTCTAGCGGTCACAGACTGAAACCAGGCAGTAAGCACCTGTGTGCCGAAAGCCATAGAGCCGAGGGTTTTTGGGTTCCGCCCTTCGATCAGGAAAACGGCGATCGTCCCTAGCGTCAGCAGCAAGAGCGTCGTACTGACAACAACTTTGAAATTGAGGGAGAAAACGAGGCAGCGAGAACGCCTGAGCAATCGATCGCGACACCAGAGAAATAGCTCAAAAATGGCTTCGTACCCAATGCCGCCAAAGATAATCAACCCTGGAATCACCAGATTTAGCAATGGCGAGGCCTGATATCCGACCAAATTGTTGGGAAACAAGCTAAAGCCAGCATTGTTCCAGGCACTGATGCTGTGAAAGATGGCGAACCACAGCGCTTGCCTTAACCCATAGGTTGGAGCAAACACCAGCAACAGCAGAAAAATGCCTGTGATCTCAAACAGTAGGGTGGTCGCAATGATCGAGCGGATCATTTGGGCGGCTCCTTCCATCTCACTGCGATCGAGGGCTTGCTGCACGGCAATTTTTTCACGCAGACCAAAGCGTCGTCCAATCAGCAACAACAAAAAGGTTGTAGCGGTCATGTAGCCTAACCCGCCCACCTGAATCAGCGCCAGGATAAAAAATTGCCCGATCGGGGAGAAATAGGTTCCCGTATCGACGACGATATGCCCCGTAACACAAACCGCTGATGTCGCTGTAAAGAGGGCTACAAGCAAATGGTGCCACGTCCAGGCATGGTTACTGATAGAAAAGGGGAGCGCTAACAAGAGCGTGCCGATCGCGATAACAGCCAAAAACCCCAGACAAATAGTGCGAGAAACGGTCATTGCGCGGGTGAATGAAAGGGTGTAAAAGGCAAATCCCTAAGTGCAAATCCCTAAGTCCTGCCTTACTGTCTTCCAAGCTTTCTACAGCTTAGATTGCTCCAAAAACTCTAACGTAAAGGTTGTTTGCTTGTTAAGGCTGGTAACGCAGATAGATGCCCCTAAGCGCGCTGCAAGTTTCTTGACCAGCGTGAGGCCGAGACCTGTACCGCCGTGTTTCCAGGGGTCGTTGTTGGGAATGCGGTAGAACTTGTCAAAAATGCGATCGCGCTCAATGGCTGGAATTTCAACTCCAGAGTTACAGACCCAAATTTTTAGAGCCGTTGCGGTCGTATCAGCCGCAAAGGTAATGGTTTCCCCAGCAGGGGTGTATTTACACGCATTGTGCAGTAACTCCGTCAAAATGCGCTCCAGGTAAGACAGATCAGTGGTCAGGGAGGGTAGCGTTTCGGGCAGGCACAGGCACATTTGCTGCTGGTGTTTACGGGTGCGCTCAAGAAAGGGCTCGGCAAGATGCGAGAGAAAGGGCTGAAGTGCGACCGTCGCCAGATTGAGCGGTTCTGTACCGGCATCCAGACGCGCTAAATCGAGAAGATCGTTGATCAGCCCAATTTCCCGCTGCCCCTCCTCGCGGAGGATTGTGAAGTAGCGATTGATTGGATCTCCTTGCTTATCAAGCAGACCCAATGACTTCAGACTGATTTCTAGCATCTGAGTCGCCATTTTGATGTTAGACATGGGCGTTCGTAGTTCATGGGACACGGTGCTGAGAAAATCATCTTTGAGCTGATTCAACCGTTCTAGTTCCTGCACCTGCGCTTGAGCAGACTGGTACAAACGAGATTGACGCAGCGCGATCGCGCATTGATTTGCCACCTGTTGAACTAAACGAATTTCCAACTCATTAAAGTATGTGTGCTGCGGCTTAAAAAGCCACATATCTCCTAAAACCCCGCGTTCGTCCATCAGGGGACACACCAAAATGCTGGCGCTTTGCTCGATATTTCGTTGAGGGTCGTTGACCAAATCGGTCACACAGCAATGAACAACCTGCCTGCGCAAAACTTGCTGATACAGTTCGGGGTTCTGCTCAAACGGAATGACGAGATTGATGCCACTCGATGCTCTGTTTCGAATATGTTCATAGGAAATGGTGGAGGTGCGGGTGTCCATGTTGTAGAGAGCGGCATCGCAACAATCCACGTCCAGTTCGAGCGCCAATGCCTGTACAGCTGTTTGAAGAATCTGCCTTTCATCCAGGCTATCGCGGACATGATCGGTGATCCGCTTCAGCAGGGCTTCGAAGTTCAACGCCTGTTGCAACTGCTCGGTGCGTTCCTGTACCTGCAATTCCAGATTAGCGTTGAGAGCTTGCACCTGTTGATAGAGTGCAGCTTGCTGAATGGCGATCGCCAATTGATCGGCTAAAGCCTGAACCAGTTCAACTTGCTCATCCTGCCAACACGTGATCCGCTGGCTTGAAAGCAAACTAAAGCTACCCCAAACCATATCGTCAACCACTACGGGAACCAGGAGCCATGCCCCTGGCAGCTCTCGAGCAATAGTTTGGTTAATGTCATCCTGGATGTAAGCCGCATCTATGACCTGAACGATCTCTCGACGTTTGAGTTGAGCTGCGAAAGGGTTCCCTTGATCGGGAATCTCTAACCCCAGATTGTTGGGTAAGTCTGGCTTTTGCTTATAAATTGCAACGTGCCGCCAGCATTGGTGCTCTGGCAAATATTGCACCACAGCCGCCTGGTCAACGTTTAGCAGTTGGGCAATTTCAGTGGCGGCAGCCGTCAGAATGGACTGTAACTCCAGCGATTGACGAATGGCCTGTGCGACTCGGTTGATAGCTTGCTCTCGTTCGGCGCGCTGCCAAAGAGCGATCTCAGCTTCCTTGCGATCGGTCACATCCACATCCACGCCCAACATTCGCACAGGTTGACCAGCGTTATTTCGTAACACAGTCCCTTTGCTCACCGCCCAGTGAATGCTGCCATCGGGTTTGACAAAGCGGAATTCGAGATCATAGGCTTCGCCTTGCTTAATGCTGCGGGTCAGCGCCTCCAGAACGCGATCGCGATCGTCGGGATGAATGATGTTCATAGTGGTTTCAAACCGCCCATCGAACGTCCCAGGTGCCATCCCTGTCAACCGTTGTAGACTTTCAGACCGAATCACTTCATTGGTGACAAGGTTCCAGTCCCAACTGCCCATGTGAGCAGCTTCAAAGGCAAGACGGGAGCGTTCTTCACTCTCTCGCAGAGCGACTTCTGCCTGCTTGCGATCGGTAATGTCGCGCACGAGCAGCAGCACTTCATCGACTCCATAAGGAACAACTCTGACTTCCTCTGTTTGAGTCGTGCCATCAACCACAATCACTTGTTCGTAAAACTGAATTGCCTTCGTTTCCAGGGCTGTCTGGATGGTAGCCATCCGTCGTTGTGCTAAATGATGCGGCAAACTGTCATAGACATGCGTACCCACAAAATCGCCTGTATCACCAATGACTTTGAAGGTTTTGGTTGCCAGAAACTCCAGGTAGAAGCCTTCCTGATTCACCCGCATGACCAGATCGGGCAGAGCGCTAATCAGTGCACTTTTGTGCGCTTCACTTTCCCGCAGGATAGCTTCTGTGCGTTTGCGATCGCTGATGTCTTGTATCACACCGCACCACGCGATCGCGCCATTTGGCCGTTGCTTTGGTTGCGAAACACCCTGAAGCCATTTCACCTTACCTGAGGGCAAAACGACTCGCCACTCATGGGAAAACGCGCTGAGAGTCTGGGCACTTTGCGCCACTGCCGCAGTGTAGCCTGCTTGATCGTCTGGATGAATCATATCAACCAGGATGAAGGCATTCTCCAAGACCTGTGCCTGAGTGACTTCATATAGCGCGTCCACGTCTCCCTCTATAAATTCAAACCAGAGGTGCCTGTTGGGTTCTTGTACCAGCGTGTAAATGCTATTGAAAGACCGAACCAACGGTTGAAGCCCTTGTTCCTTGTCACGCGGTGGATCAACGGCCTGGTGGCGATCGCGATTCGTCTCAAGCGTGACCCGATGCAACTGGATGGCAACCCCTAGCTGCACAGCAACCATTTGAAGGCATTGCACCTCTGAGGTATGCCACGAGCGAGCGCTCTGACAGTGATGGGCAATGAGCAAGCCACACACCTCATCCTGAGTAAGCAAGGGCACCACTAGCGCTGCCTGGACTTGCAAACGATTCAATAAACTGGCATAACACGCTTGCAGTCCGCTCGTTGCGATGTCTTCGATCGCGCTGAACTGTCCTGTCCTATAACGCTCTAACCGGGCAGCATCAAAGCAGGGGTCGTGAATCACTTGCCCCAGCAGTGGCATCCACTCTGCACCGGCCGCTTCAGCCGTAACGACACCATCTTTGTTTGGTAGAAAGCGATAGAGTAGAACCCGGTCGGTACGCAGAAGCGTTCTGGTTGTTTCTAATGCGGTTTGTAGAATCGTTTCCAGGGCCACGGATTGCTGGCTTTGGAGTGCGATCGCCGCAATGCCCTCTAAGATCTGTGAAGGTGTTACAACCGATATAGCAAACGGATTGGCAGTCATCTTGACCCAAAGAGGCGTATAGCAATTGCCATTACAGCAAGAATTCTACAGAATTTATTCCATTGAAATGAATTTCTTGATGCAATTCAGCGTTAGATGTCGTTGCAAAAGCCACACGCATCAACTCGTCGCAATAAAAGCGATCGAAATATCACAAATAGAAGCCATTACAGCTTTCCCAAATCTGTGCTTAGAATGAACACTTTTATTAAGGGTGCTTGGCTCGTGTCCATTACTAAATCGCATTGCTGCAAGGAGTACAACTTCATTCTAATCACTCTGCAAAAGGCTGCCTGAGAGAACTCATCGAGCCTTTTAAGAGGCGTCAGTCTACATATACTGCTTAGCTCTACCCTGTTTTTGTCTTTGGCTTCACTCTGCACTCGCATGAACGACATTCTGAGTAACTTTTTTGTTACAGGGCCGTTTATTCCCCACGGTCATTGCTATCTCTGGCAACCAAGTTTAGTCTGGCTACATCTGATTTCAGACAGCCTGATTGCTTTCGCCTATTACTCGATTCCGCTGACGCTGTTCTACTTTGTACGCAAACGGCAAGATCTCCCCTTTGCAAGTGTTTTTCTGCTGTTTGCAGTCTTCATTGTGTCTTGTGGTACAACACACATCTTAGAAATTTGGACGCTCTGGCACCCGACCTACTGGTTCTCTGGCGCAGTAAAAGCAATCACGGCGATCGTCTCACTACTGACGGCGTCTGTGCTGGTGCCACTGGTGCCTCAAGCTTTGGCACTTCCTAGCCCCACCCAGTTAGAACGAGCGAATCACGCACTTCACGCTCAGATCCAACAGCGGTTGAACGTTGAAACAGAACTGCGCCAGGCTCAGAACCAGCTTGAGCAACGTGTGCAGGAGCGGACAGCGGCACTGGTAAGAGCGAATGAGCAGTTGCAACACGAAATTAGCGATCGCAAGACGATCGAAGCAGAGCTACGAGCGCGTGAAGAGCGGTTTAGTACCCTGTTTAATGGCATGGAGGATTGGGTGCTGGTTTATCACCTGACACCTGACCATCAGCCGGGGCAACTGATAGAGGTCAATGAGCGAGCGTGTCAGCGGTTAGGCTACACTCGCCAGGAATTGCTAGACCGATCGGTGATAGATGTTATTGCACGATCGGAAGACACCCTGCAAAGCAGTATTGAACAGTTGTTAGCAGAACGGCACATTGTCACGGAATCGCTGCATTGCACCAAAGGAGGACAGCAAATTCCAGTTGAAGTGAGTGCCACACTGTTTACTCTCAATGCACTCCCCACCGTACAAGTGATCTGCCGCGACATTACTGAACGGAAGCAAACGGAAGCCGCGATCGCCACCCTTAATCGGGACTTGCAGAATCGGGTAGACGATCTGCAAACCCTGTTTGAGGTGATTCCCGTTGGCATTGCAATGAGCGATGACCTGGAGTTTCAACAGATTCGAGTCAACCCTGAGTTTGCGCGTATTTTGGGAATCGCCCCTGCCAGCAATGCTTCCCGGACACCGCCAGCGATGAGCGCGAACCCCACCTACAAAATTTTACAGAATGGCAGAGAACTGGCTCCAGAGGAAACGCCCATTCGCTATGCAGGGCTGCGCGGCATCCATTTACAAGGTGTCGAGATTGATATTCTGCGGGGGGATGGCACGCTGTTTAATCTCTATGGTTACGCCTCGCCTTTGCGGGATGAGCAAGGTCAGCCACGCGGCTCGGTCGGTGCATTCTTGGATATTACCGATCGCAAACGGACTGAAGCGGAGCGAGAGCAACTGCTAGAGCGTGAACGATTGGCCCGCGAACAGGCAGAAGCCGCAAACCGCATTAAAGACGAATTTTTGGCAGTGCTTTCCCATGAATTACGTACTCCACTCAACCCGATTCTTGGTTGGATACAACTGTTGCGAAAAGGGATACTCGATCAGCAGACAACGGCGATCGCACTGGAGACGATCGAACGCAATGCGAAGTTGCAAACCCAACTGATTGAGGACTTGCTGGATATTTCACGCATCTTGCAGGGCAAGCTCACCCTCCAGTTTGATGCCGTTGATTTAGCTGCGACCATTGAAGCTGCCAAAGAAACCATCCGGTTAGCGGCAGAAGCAAAATCAATCACCCTTCATACAGCGCTAGAAGCCACAACACGATCGCTGCTGGGCGATGCGAACCGTTTGCAGCAGGTCATGTGGAACTTACTCTCCAATGCAGTGAAGTTTACGCCACCAGAAGGACAGATCGACGTTACGTTGACCTACACGACGACAGAAGCTCTCATTACCGTACGGGATACAGGTAAGGGCGTTAGCCCAGATTTCCTCCCCTTTGTTTTTGATACGTTTCGGCAGGCAGACGGCACCATCACCCGAAAGTTTGGCGGGTTGGGTTTAGGGTTAGCGATCGTCCGGCAGATTGTTGAGCTGCATGGTGGAACGGTCTCGGCGGAAAGTCCCGGTGAAGGATTGGGTGCAACGTTTAGCGTTCGGCTTCCCTTAAGAGCGACACGCTTACCAGCCAACGCAAACCGCGATCGGCTCCTCCAACCGTTGAGTTTACAGGCATTCCATATTCTCGTGGTGGATGATGAACGCGACACGCGGGAATTGCTCACCTTCATTTTGGAACAGGCGGGTGCCAGGGTCACAGCCGTTGCTTCAGCCGCCGCCGCTTTAGCCTCATTGGGCGAGACCATACCCGACGCCTTGCTAAGTGACATTGGCATGGCCGAGATGAATGGCTACAGCTTGATGCGCGAGATTCGTTCGCTCAAACCAGAGCAGGGTGGGCGTATTCCTGCGATCGCGCTGACGGCGTATGCAGGGGAGTATAACCACCAGCAAGCGTTAGAAGCAGGGTTTCAATATCACCTTTCCAAACCTGTAGAACCAGACGCTTTGGTGAAGGCGATCGTGCGGCTACTCGCGCCTTCATCCGTATGAGTGGTTTGTTCGGGCTCTCAGGTTGATCGTTGAAACTCAAGGGTTCACCAACCATGTTCTGCGGTTCGTCGTTGAGCCTTTGCACCTCGGCATTGAATATTAGACCTTCGCCGTTGAATGTTTGAGACTCATCGTTGAGACTTTACAGCTCATCAATGAGTCTTTGATACTCATGTGCGAGTGTTTGAGTCTCGTCAGCGAGTGTTTAAATCTCGTCATTGAGTCTTTACCACTCGTTAGTGAATGATTGATACTCATCGTTGTCGCTTACTGCATCAGAGGCGTATGTTTGAGCTTCAACAGTAGGTCGCGCCACTCCCTGTTAGAGTTGCCGTTGTAGTTCTTCAGGGGTAAACGGGTTTCTGCCTGCACGAAGTTCTTTGATCCAGCGCTGACGATCGGCTTTCTGCTTCTCTGCATCTAGCGCTTTGCTGCCCTCTCCATTCAGCCAGTCAACATAAACCTGAAAATCGGCGATCGCACCTTCAAAATCGCCTGTTACTGCTCTGGCTACCCCACGGCTGTCTCGAATCTGACCATTGGCGGGGTCGGGCGCAACAGCTTTATTGCAGGCATCCAGAACTTTTGCAGCATACCCTTTGAGTGCACCAACCCAGCAAAGGCTATTCCATGCTGCTGCAGAGACTTCAACGGTAGGGTCGAGTTGCTGCGCTTTAGCGTACAGGGGGAATGCCTGCTCCACGTCGTTCCTATTAGCGAGATCTTCGCCTTTATCAAGCAGGGCGATCGCGGCACTTTGGCGGGCTTTCGTTTGAGGGTCGAAGCTTAAGCCAGGGTAGCGTTTTAAGGCAAGGCGAAATTTTGCTGCGGCACCTTTCAGATCGCCGTTGATAGCGAGTTCTTCACCCTCATCAAGTGGTAGTACAGCCGCAATTTGTTGCGCTTTGAGTTTGGGATCAAACTTTAAGTCAGGCTTCCGTTTCAAGGCTTCTTGAAAGCGATGAGTGGCACCGTCAATATCGCCTGCTCTTGCCAGTTCTTCCCCTTCAGCGATCCAGTCTCGTTCCACACCATTGCAAAGCTGGCGATCGCGATCGCTCACATTTGGATTCATTTTAAGGTAATCGCTGAGCCAATGGCAGGTATGCACGACTAATGAGTCAAAGTCGAGGCTCCACAACATGGCTGTGCCATCAGCTGAACTGGTTGCCAGCGTCTTCCCGTCGTGGCTAAAGTTGACGCTTTTAATTGAAGCCGTGTGCCCTTTCAGGGTTGCTAACTCTTTACCATCAAGATTCCAGAGCTTCACCACGCTATCGAAACCGCCCGAAGCGAGCAGTCTGCCATCGGGGCTGAAGCTCACATTGCCAACCCCGCTGGTATGTCCGCGAAACGTCTTGAGTTCTTTGCCGTCCAGCGTCCACAGTTTCACAGTTTTGTCTGAGCTAGTAGACGCGATCGATCTGCCATCGGGGCTGAAGCTGGTTTTCCAGGTCGCAGCCGTATGACCCTTCAAAGTTGCCAGTTGTTTGCCAGAGCGCTGCCACAGAGTAATGATGCCGCCGTTATTGGACACAGCGATCGTTTGCCCATCGGGGCTGAAGTTGATCCGATTGATGTTCGTGTCGCTTGCCTTAAAGCGGGCGATTAGCTTCCGTTCTAAATTAAATAGACTTACGGTGCCATTGTCGTCCCCCAGAGCGATCGTTTGTCCATCGGGACTAATACAGGGACGCCGCCACTGGTCACTGGGTCGCTTCTGTGCCTTGGCTTTCAGTTCTGCCCCAGAACGGTTCCAGAATTTTACCGAGCCGTGATGTGTTGCAGCATTGATGGTTGTGCCATTCGGCATAAAGCTCACCCAGTCAACCGCAGTATTGAAACCTCTCAGCGTTCTCAGGAATGTGCCATCTGCACTCCAAAGCTTAACGGTCTTGTCTTCGCTGGCGGTTGCAAGCAGCTGATTATCCGGGCTGAACCGCACGTCTTGAACAACATCGTTATGTTTTAGCACTGGGCGATTAAGGTTCCACAACCGGACAGTATTGTCTCGACTGCCCAGAGCGAGCATTTGCCCATCCGGGCTAACGCTGACTGCATCAATGGGCGTATCAAACGTTCCCAACGTTTCGAGTTCATTCCCTTCCAACGTCCAGCGTTTGACCGTACCGTCATTGGCGGCTGATATTAATGTTTGACCATCGGAGCTGAAGCTTAAGCTCCAAACCGAGCGAGCGTGATGCCCGTTGAGAGAATGGAGTTCTTTGCCGTCCAAGTTCCAAAGTTTAATGATGCCGTCACCATCGCCTGATGCAATGAGTTGTCCGTTCGGGCTAAAGATTACGCGTATCACTTTATTGGTATGACCCGTGAACGTTTTAAGCAGTTCACCCGATACACGCCAAAGTTTTACCGTTTTGTCCACGCCAGAGGACACTAATAATTTGCCATTGGGGCTAAAACTGACATTCCAAACGCCACCAGTATGAGCATCAATGCTCTTAAGTAGTTGACCGTCCAATGTCCAGAATTTGATGGTACTGTCTGCGCTGGACACTAATTGTTGACCATCCGGACTGAAGTTGACGCTAGAAATTTTGCCTACATGACCCTTTAAGGTACGAATTAACGTTCCATTCCGACTCCAAAGTTTGATGGTGCGATCATCGCTGGCAGTGGCAATGGTCTGACCGTCTGGACTAAAGCTGACCCATGTTGCATTTTCTTTGTGTCCTATCAGTGTTGCCAGATTTTTACCATGCAAATCCCAGAGTTTGACGGTTTTATCTGGGCTTGCAGAAGCGATCATGCGACCGTCTGGGCTGAAGCTCACCATCCAAACCTGATCCTGATGGCCCTCAAAGCGGTTGCGTTCGCGCATCTTGTTGAGTGCCTGTTGCAGCGCTGCTATCACCTGCCATTTTGTGTCGTCAGTGACACCCTTGATTGTTTGCAGCTTGCGGGCGGCTCTCAAGCCCTGCATTAGCCCATCTAGCCCCTGATTCGCCGTTAAGAAGGCATCCGCAGACATGCTGAGGGTTTCAATCTGGCTTAGTTCGATCTGTTTACGACGAGCTTCTGCCGTCTGATATTGCGTAAATGCCAGCAGACCCAAACCACTGGCGACCAGCAGCGCTACCGTAACGGCACCTAACCACCGACGCTGCTTGTGAATCTCCTGCTGCTGTCGCTGAATTTCGGCCTCCTGCCGATCGCTCTCCGCTCTGCGACTGGAATCGATATACTCTCGTTGAATCTGGGTTGATCGCGGCTCTTTCTCCGCATTTTGCGTGAGCCATTGGATGACCGCGTCGAGTTCGCTGCCCCGTAGCAACAGGTCAGGGTTGCGTTGCTTGTTGTCCCATTCGATTGCACGTACTAGAATCCGTGTGTGTTGTCGGACATGTTCAAGGTCAGTGTCGATCGCCTGAATCAGGTTTTGGAAGGCAGAGGCAAAGTCATCCTCTTCTCGAAAAAAGAGCCAGTTGTGCCGTCTTAGCGCATCGTGGGCTTGTGATCGGTCAAAATCATCGCGCCGGACGACGGGCACCAGGCGCTTGTGGTGCTTTATGGCGTGGTCAATTTCTTGATTGCATACTCTAGACGTGACTGAATCAGGACTGACGACAAAGACAAAGGTGTCAGCGGCTTCGATGCCGTGTTCAATTTCCTGCCACCAGTCAGCCGTGAGGGGGATATCTTGCCAGTCTACCCAAACAGCGCGATCGCACTTCGCCAACGCCGTATGCAGAGCTTTGACGAAATCCTTATCTTTACGCGAGTAGGAGATAAACACGTCTGCCATAGTCCAATCTCCAAAGAAAGGATAAAGCTTGCTTCACAGTAACAGGCTTTTGCTCTGGAGAAACGTTGGCGCGATCGGTTAGGACTATGGATTAAATAAGACCGGAAATTACAATACGTGTGGCTTGGCAGTATAGTTCCATTTTGGTAGGTACTCATCGAACACAATCGCCATCGTCTGCTTGAACTTCTCCGCAACGTTTCGGCCTGTTTGATAAACGTTGTCCAAAATTGTCACGAAGTCTCTTAGCCCAGTTTGAGTCTTCGCTTTTGCTATCAAGTCTTTGACGATGGCGACACTCTCGAAGATGATGCCTTGACACACGCGTGTGAGATGAGGAACTAAACGGTGTTCGATGGGGTTGTATTTCGAGGTGCAGGGGGAATAGTGAGAGAGGCGGAATCTCAATGTTGAGTTCGTTGACCAAGCGCTGTAGATCCTGCTTAAACAAATACTGCCTGGAACTATTGCTACCGCCACCATCGCAGAGTAGAAGAATCGATGTCCCCGTTCGATCGTGCTGTTGTCCATGCTTCAGCCACCAATCGCGAGCGGTATCACAAGCAAACTTCCCCGTGCCATGACTGGTGCCCAGATGCAGGCACCCTCTGTTGAGCTTGAGGTCATATAAGCCATGAGAAATCACAATACCTGTTGCTAGGGCACGTCATCGATTAAGCCCCAAAACCTTTGGTATCAGCAGTTTCGTGCCCGTTCCAACTCATGAGGCTAGGGGCTGAAACCCTTGCTAGAAGTAAGGTGTAGTCGTAATTGATGACAGCCCCTAGAGACTTCCAGTCATGGTCAAAGACTGGAATCGCTTCGTCTTGGGTATACACGCGTCCTTCCCAATAGAGGTTTCTAATCAGTTCTCTTTTTTGTGCCCCTGCTTAACACCGGATTGCCCACGGCTTGATAGTGGGACTGCTTTGGTGCAACGCCTCTGGTTGATCGAACTCCCGTTTCCCGCATTGCATCGCTTCATCGTCAAACGCCAGCAGTTGACTGATGTAGCTCAGGCCTCCAGGAAATTTGCATTTAAGTGACACTGATGCTAATAGGGAGTCTCTACGGTGAAACAGAGCCTTGCGTATTTTCCAGTCAATTTAGCCAACAAAATCCCAGCCAGCGAAATGGAAGGCATCCTGAAAGAGAAAAATGGCAAAAATACAAAGAACAATATAGCCCCACCAGCGCGGATGGCGGGCAAACCAGAGCCCCAAGCCTACTGAAACAGAAACAATACCATAAAGATAACGGGGCAACGACGCTGTAGAAATGCCCGATGTAACGACTGCACTGATGATCAGAAGTAAAGAGAAAACGCCATACGCCATAGTAACAGGAGGCATTTTAGAGCGTAAATGCCAGAGTACAAAAACACTGCCTAATAAGGCAAAAACTGAAAAAAGACTATCCTGGTCTAAAGTCAGCGCATTTTTGACAATTTCCAGTAGCGATTCGTGCTCCCATCCCTGCTGAGCGTGAAAAAAGGCCAGAGGATCTCCAAACTGAATAGTTGAGTAAAGGCAAAAGAGTAGCAATCCGCTACTAGTAATTAATCCTGCAACATAGGCGATCGGGGGTCTAGATTCTCTCCAGGCAACAAAAAGAAACGTTGGAATCAGGCCAATACCAAAGATTCGGGTTGCAGACGCTAAAGCGCCCCAAAAAGCGGCCCATCGATAGTGATGTTGATCGAATGCTTTAAGGGCAGCTGTTGTGACAAAGAGAAAAAGCCCTTCTGTATAAATGACAGTGCCAAAAAGAGAAGAGGGGCACCAGACCATCACAGCAGCAACCCACTTTGCAGCATAAGCACCCCGTGAATCGGCCACCCAAACGTACAAAATCATTAAGGTGCCAAGCAGCGCCAGATTACTGACAAGGGTGCCTGCAATCTCAAACGGCAGTCCTAGAGCCATCACGGCGCGGGCAACTAAAGGAAATAAGGGAAAAAAGGCGATCGAGTGTTGTTGACCATCATTGACGTATTCATAGCCATCTGTCGCAATACTGCGATACCATTTGCTGTCCCAATGGGAGAAGAGTTCCCATCCAACGTGGGGAATGTATCCCGGCACAAAGCCAGGAGGGCTACTATCAATTTGCCATTCAGGATGGACAGGCGTTGTAAAGGCCAACGGAGCAAAGAGCTGCATGGCAGCAATGATGACCAAGCGGCTGAGTAGCCAGATGACTAAGACGAAAAGCAGTCCATTTCGTTGAGATGGTTTCTGAAAAGTCTTCATGGTTGTGCAGAACGGTTACTGCCAGATGCTTCAACGATTGGATGAGCCCGCCTAAAGCTAATACCCAGATTGAGCTAAACCAGCTTTTTGAACACAGCTTAGAGGCTGGTAAAGACCTGGGTTTCTGCAGAAAGACTGCCGATATCGCTCACATTTAGCAAAGCAGGCTGCGACTACGATTACCTGCTACCACAATTACAGTGATACTTACAGCGGGCAAAGCGCTAGTAACTCACAGAATAGCACTCAGCGGTACTCTTAAAGGTACTTGCAGTTATCAGTCCCTCTAGCACCTGCACTTAAATGGATTGGCAAATAGCGTTTGCTTCAATCGGTTTAAATTCAGCGAATGTAATAAATTTAGCCTGAGGCTGTAGCCAAGTTAAATACCGCTCTAACCTTAGGAGCATCAAGCGACCCGAATACCGTTTGACATAGCTTGGCAACGAAAATGCTGTCAGATCTGTAAATTCCCACGGATGAAAGTAGAGGTTCAGATATTGGTCAAACTGTAGGGTCAATAAACTGGCAGCCTTATACATTAATAACGGCAAATTTTTGAAGCTGAGCCAGAACAAAGGAAAGCGGATGAAGGGCATCACAGAGACTGGAATTTGCAGTAGTTGCTGTGAGTAAAAAGCAGTGCGTCTTTGGCGGAGATTATTGTAACGCCCTGGTAAATAGGTTGGATTCATAGAAGAGTTGTAGGCATAGCCTGCCTCTAGGATTGCCTGGTCGCTCACGGTCTGTAAACGCGCCATGCGAAACCCTTTGATTTCTGTCTTTGTAATTTCTTCCAGCACGTCTTTTGAATGTCGTAGATCCGGTATTGCAAAAGAGCCATGATACAGACCGTGTGACGCAATTTCATGGGTTTGTGCGAGCGATCGCACCACGGATGGATAATGCATGGCAAAATTCGCTGTCACAAAAAAGGTTGCTCGAATCTGTAGTCGCTCTAAAAGTGGTATGAGCGTTTCCAGTCCCTTCAGCGAAACCGTAAACTTAACCGTATTTTCGATTGGTTGCCCGTATTCTTCTGGAATATCAAACTCTTCCAAATCGAAGCTCAACAAAACAACCTTAGTCATACCGTTTAATCACGTCGTAATAGCGAATCTTAAATAAATCAATGAGCATCTTGAGTGAATCTTTTCCCAGATGCACTTTAGAGGCTTTCTTTGCATGGTTTAAAGACACATGGGCGGGGATCTCATCAACTTTAAGCCTATGCTTTTTAGCTAGATAGACCAATTCCACATCAAACGAGAAACCTTTTAAGACTTGCTTTGCAAATAAAGAGCGGGCACTTTCCATGCGGAAGCCTTTAATGCCTGCTTGCATATCACTAAAGCGAAGATTCAAAATCCACTGAGAGAGGAGATTAAAGATTTTTCCAGCCAGCTTACGCATTGGCTTCAAGCCTGTTGCCCCATCGAGCAAAAGATGTCGACAGCCAATCACAACATCTGCTTCCTTAAGCTTTTCAAGTAAGCGATCGAGGTGATCAAGCGAGTAGGCTAAATCACTGTCTAAAAAGCAGACGTAGTCGCCCTCTGCGAGAGCGATTCCCGTTTTGACCGCATGCCCTTTCCCCTGACAACGGGCATAAGACACTAACAGAATCTGCTCGGTTTGATAGAGCGCCAGTTTCTTTTCAAGTATTTCTTGGGTGCGATCAACAGAACCATCATTTACAAAAATGAATTGGTAAGTAGAATGACGACGAGCATACTTTAAAACGGCATCAAACGTCGCATCCAGGCACGCTTCTTCGTTGTAAACGGGCAGCACGACGGATACTCGATAGGGTTTGAGCAGTTGTCCTCCCTGAGAACGCTTGACCTCAATAGTTTCCGTCTGAAGCGATTGCCTCGTCTGATTTTTGGCAATTCCCCGAAGTGTGCTACGCAATGTTTGTGGTTGACGTTGTTGTCGCAACAAGGCAGAAGGCTTGCTTAACAGCCATCCCATATTTTTCCTCCATCAGTATTAAACCCTAAGATCATGCCGTTTTTAGCGACTGCCGAAGCGTTTCCCAGGCTTCGAGTGCTGCCGGTGGTGAGGTAACTCCTCGTTGCATCAAGACGACGCCATCCTCAACCAGTAAAAACCCGTAGGTAGCCTCAGCCAAAACACGATCGCAAAGCATCAGTGCTGCACTCAGGTGATTACGCTCAAAAGCTGGTAACGCTTTGGGACGTTGCAGTTGCCAAAGGTCGGCGGCAACATATTCTACTGAAACAACCTGTCCTTGATCATTTTGCAACTGCATAAACGGTAGATTCAGTAAGAATCGCCGCTTGGACAACTGCGGCAGTAGATCGCTTGTAGCAGAAACACTGGCTTCGGGAGGAATGACATGAACCACCCGCCAGAGATGCTGAGCATGCTCCCATTGCCTCACGAGCGGTACTGAAAACTGAGCCAAAAAGCCATCAGGCACAAGAAAGTAGAACGCTCGATTGGGGTTATCAGCCACCACTAACACCAGTGACAGTGAGAGACACCCAACCCAAAAGCGGCGAAACGAAGGCCGCCATCGATCGGCATGGTGAAACCACCAGAGGATTGCTCCATAAAACAGACCTGGAACCACGGCGATCGCATAACGTATCGTAACGGTTGCCACCCAATGACTCGACTGCGCCAGTAATGACAGGAGGGGCACACCTATCAAGAGCCACGCTGCACCCGAAACGGCAGGCACAAAGGCTAGTGGTAGCCACTGCTTGAAAAGATAAAACAGGCGTGAGTCTAATGGCGTGAACAGGCTTAGCAGCAGTGCTATGGGATGGGTTAACATGCCCAGCAGCACCCTCAAAGTACTGGGGTTTGGATCGTTCTCGACAAAGGCTCTAAAGCGATTTGCCAGGTAGAGCTTGGAGCTATCATCCGAAAAGAGCGGCATGATAAGGTTGGTCACGACGACGACGTAGCCAAAGCTCAGCAAACAGAGTGCTCCGCCGACTAAGGGATAACGACGGCTAATCACAAGATAGAGGCCGATGCTGAACAAGATGAGCCCTGCGTCTTCTCGAATACCTAGCACCAGCACTGCCAGAAACCAGAAGAGCCCCCAACGACGCTTTTCCATCGCCAGCAAACACCCAAAGGTTAATAGCGGTATCTGACACTGTTCATAGAAGTCAGCAAAGGTGGGACCGATGACAGCACCAGCGCTGTAGTAGCTTGCCGTGATTAGCAGGGAGAGTGATGGCTGCAGATAATGCCTCGCCAGGGGGTAAAGGACCAGTCCCCCCGCTGTCATCAAACTCACCTGGAGCACAACTAGCGTTACGGGCGCAGGGAAAAAAGCGTAAAACGGTAGCCATAGTAGAAAATCGGGCACAAAATGCTGACCGAAATGCACTGCCGCCACGCTGGGAACCTTTTCACCGGCAAGTGCACTAAAAGCATTTGCCCCCGATAACGAGCTTTGAAAGAACCGCCCATGCAGATTGTTTAGAAAAATTTGATTAAATAAGCCGTGATCGTAGGAAGCATAGAACGAGTAGTACCGATGCAAAGAGAGCGCGAGCACAGTGCTATAGAAAATCACTGTCAGCAGCAAGAGTGCCTTGAGTTCTGACCAGTCTTTCTTAACAAGATGCGATCGCTGAGCTGAGAGCCACTGAAAATAAGAATGTAACGCTGATCCAATCACCAATTTACATTGCCGTAGAGGATGTCATTGGACTGAGATCACTATCCTGACAAAGTCGTCATCTGGACAAAGCGAGGCAGATCGTCTCATCAGGTGAATGCAATATAAAATCAGCACTATTGCCCAGCGTATCTACGCTGAAAGACCATAGTGCGCCAAGACTACAGTACTGAAATACAGGTGAATGAAAAAACCATCATTTATTTGCTGCTCACAGTATACCAAGCATATTGACATCACTCTAGAGCTATAAATTAAGTGCTCGCTACTATAGAAGTAACGGTAGGCAAAATCAAGTCGCCTACCATACAGGTCTTACAATCACGGTGCTTGATTAGCAGGCTTGTTATCTTTTGCTAGTAATTCAGATGCGCTTGATTGGCAAAGTCAGCTTGTTGTGCAATGGTTGCGATCGAACTTTTACTGATTAACAACAGGGGTTGAACTTTTACTGATTAACAATGGTTCTTCCTTCAAGGCTTGTAGCCTGTGTAACAAGGAAATTATCATATATTCGCCAACAACATCTGCTGCTAACACTAAGCCTGCTGGTTCAACGGGCATACTGCTATCAGCAAAGGAAAGGGACGGAAACCGATGGCAAAATTGCCAGAGTTAAGAGCATGGGCAGCCAAAGGTAGCTTGGAGGCGACCCAAATGCACTGAATGCGATCGCTGCTAGTCTACTGTTAGCAATCCTGGTATCACTGTCCGCTCAGGCCATATTCCTGCTGGATCCCCTGATGACGCTGGTGCACGAACTGCCTCTTCGATCGCTACCGCCACAATTACCTAACCTCGCGCGTGCTGCTGGGTTTTACCATTGATTATTTCGGCGTTGATTTGTCAGTTGTCGTCCTCTTTTTTCTGCTCTGTTGCCTCCTCACACCCGCCATTGTCTACTTGCTTTTCCGCTACCAATCGTCTGTTTAGAACTGCTTGGGCGATTATTTCTGATCACAAGCGATCGAGGAAGAAGGCGATTTGAGCATTGAGCTGCTAAATACGGCACCCTGGATACTGCTACCGAGAGCGTGTCGTTGCAGAAGCAGACCAACAACAGCGTCTCGCAGGTATTGACCTATTAAGGTTTGACCCATAACGCTGCCAGTGAAAAAAGCCGATGCTTTAATGATGGTTAGTGACCCGGTATGTTTGGTATGACTGACGATCTTGATGCCGCTTTGCAGGTTGATGTTTTAGCCGCAGCCCTACGCCTGGATCACCAGGAGACAAAAGATTTGCTGGAGTTTCTTGCCCAAAAGCTGGAACAAGCACTACCTCAGGCGACCACCATCATCCGCAGCGGTGGTTTGTTTACCAAAACGCGTCCGGTGAAAGAAATCGTGGTGCGGTTTCAGGACTACCATTACCAGATCACCCGCGAGCAGCACGGTTCTCTCACCGCTAAAGTCCTAAAAGTTGTGCGGGGAGTGGTGCTAAAGACGACAGAAATTTCCGTTGATCAGTGGACAGCAGACATTGCCCAACACCTGGCACACTTGGCGCAGCAAAATGCCCAAACCCGGCAGGCATTGAATAAATTCGTCCTGGGAGGTTGATTCATGCCATTTTGGGAATCGGCGGAAGCAAAAAGTCGCCGTGAGGCTCACGAAGCTACTCGAAGGGCGTTGGAGCGGGGGCAAATTCCTTACCGCGCTCGCCATCGATTGGAGGAACAACGCCAGCGGGGCGATCGCTTCTTCACCAGTGACCTCAGCTCTAACGAACATCTGCTGACTCGCGAAGCAGGGTATGAACCGATCGGGCTGGTGATGGGGACGGCCTTCTATAAGGTCAGCTTTTGGGGCTACTTCAACAGCTATCGTACCTTGACGGGTGAACTTACTAGCCTCAGTCAGGCGCAGTTGGCAGCCCGCGAGCTAGCAGTTGCACGTCTCCAGCAGGAAGCCATACTCTTAGGTGCTCACGGGGTCATCGGCGTGCGCCTGCAACTGGGAGGCTATGACTGGAGTGCTCGGACGGTGGAGTTCACCGCGATCGGCACGGCGATTCGTATTCCCAACCACGACCCTGACCCTTATCCCTTCACCAGCGACCTGAGCGGGCAGGAGTTCTGGCAGTTACACCAGGCAGGCTACTACCCCAGAGGATTGGTACTGGGCATCTGTTCCTATTACGTCCACACTGATCGCAACACCCGTAACATGACCAGAGGGGGCTTTTGGGGCCTGGGCAGTAGCCAGAACCAGGAAATCACCTCATACACGCAAGGCTTTCAGCGTGCCCGCCACCTGGCAACCGAGCGCCTGACTGCTGATATACGCAAACATGGCGGAGAAGGTGCTGTTGGCATGCACATTGACATGGGTATCGAAGACATTGAATACGAAGTCAACGATATAAAGTATCACGACCTGCTGGCGCATTTTGTGGCTGTGGGTACCGCCATTGTTCATGATCCACAGCTGAAAGCAGGCGATCGCAAAGCACCCCTGCTCTATTACGACCTTGCCGATCGTAAAGTGGCCCCACTTAACGTTAATTAACCTACCCCAACCCTGAAGCACCATGACGAGCGCTCAAACACCCTCTGATCTTCCCACCCATGCCCATGAACGTCTGCTAGCCATGCGAGGCAAAGATGAAGCTCATCGCCTGTTTACCAGCGACTTGACCGTCAATGAATTCCTGCTAGTCAAAGAAGCAGGCTTCGATCCTGTGGGCATGGTGGTGGGCTGCTCCATGTATCACATTGGCTTTCAATGGGCAGGGGTTAATCAGAACATGGAAATGACTGTTCTTTCGCAAGCCATGTACCATGCGCGGGAACTGGCGATGAGCCGTATGGAAGAAGAAGCCGATGCCCTCGGTGCCGATGGCATTGTAGGTGTCCGGTTGACGGCCAAACACATGGAATGGGAGCCGAACCTAGCGGAGTTTGTAGCGATCGGGACAGCAGTACGAGCCCGTAATCGCGACCTCTCCTACCGTACATTGGACAACAAACCCTTTACCAGCGACCTCTCCGGACAAGACTTCTGGACACTGCTGCGGGCGGGCTATCGACCTGTGGGCATGGTGATGGGCAATTGCGTTTATCATGTGGCTTACCAGGGTATGGGGCAGTGGTTCAAAAACCTGGGCAAGAATGTGGAAATGACTAACTTCACGCAGGGGTTGTACGACGCCCGCGAACTGGCGATGGAACGGATGCAGGCGGAGGCTACCCACCTGAAAGCAGAAGGCATTGTGGGCGTGCAATTGCATGAGGGTAGCTATGCCTGGAATACCCATGTCATTGAATTTTTTGCCGTCGGCACGGCGGTCATTCCCTTACGCGCTGATCACCACATTCCCACCCCACACTTGATGCTATCTGTAAATGATTAAGGCATTAGAGTTGTCGGGAAATAAAAACAAAGGTAGCCAACCTGACCTTTCAAGTTCTGCTTCCTATGCTGCAATCAAATAGAAGTTCCATAAGCCTGCGGCTGTTAGCATTAAATGGTCATCAAACTCCGCTTTTTGGTTGCGATAAACCGCACTGACAGCGTCGTAACGCTTGACTCCAGCAAACGCATTTTCACAAACCACACGCGATTGGCTTAAGACTCGATTCTCCTGCTTTTGCTGGTCACTCAACGCTCCTCCTTTCGGTTCGTGAGGCGGCAAGTGAATGTTGTCATACTCCTTTTGCAGTCCCAAAAACCCTAAATCGACTTCAATGGGAATCGCATCAGGCACCACACCCGCAAGATCGTCTTCATCATGCAAGCGTTTGTCATGCAACTTGCCTTTCCGGGCTTTGCTCAAGACTAAGATCCGTTTGGTCTTATCGACAGCCGCAAGATGTTTGCGAGTATGACGTTTCTTCTTGCCTGAATAATGCGCCTTCTGAGCCTCTCTGTCTTGGGGGCGTTGCATCGGTCGTTCGGTTCCGTCAATCATGAAACGTTCTAAAAAGGCTGCCATGCTGTCGAGCTTGCGCGCTGGTAACACCATCTTCTGACCCAACGTTTCCTCTAAAATCGATTGCAGACGATGCAGCCAGTCATGCGCTTGAGAGCGATGCAGATCGAAGATGATGCCTGCCAAGTCAAAGGTGGGGTAGCACTTGAAGTCGAAAAGAATGAAAAACAGCTTCTCTTGGGTGCCCAATAAGCGAGCTTTGCAGCCCCACCCACTGCTCGTTGACGGGGTTGAGTCTGGCGACTTTGCTCATACACAGGGCTAAAAGCAATCAGCAGTTGGTCAAACGCTTTCCGGTTCAATCCAGTGAGCGCCCGCACTAATCGGTCTTGCTTCAGCACCCGTTGAATGTCTAGCATCATCTCATCTCGTCACTGTTCTCTATTCTTCCTTATTGACCGACAAGTCTATTGTGAATGAACAGAAAATCTAACGCGCTTTGCCAATGAGTGGCGCAACGAGTGAGAGCCGCTCCAGGCTAACATTCTAGCTTCTGATCAGTTGAGTTGAAACTGCGTTTAAGGAACGGCAATTGGAAGTGCACGAAATTCTGAAATACGCACAGGTTCTAACTTCGTAAGCTTGTGCTAACTATTTGCAAATTGCGCAAAACCTTTTGCTCAGTCACAACTGAGCGAGTCGCACAAAATTCTGGTCGTTAGTGAGCAGTTGAAGTGGACTGTCCCTTTACAAGGTCTGGTCGATCACGGCTGAGGAGGTTGTAGTAGCGAAAATCGTTGCCTTTGTTTTAGACTATCCCCTTTATAGCTAGAGATCGGCCAGTTCAACCCAACGACTACCCAAACGGAGAAGCCGCTAAAAGTTTTCATTCATAGTCTTTTCAGCCTTAACGCCCCTTTTTTGTCCGTTGCTAAAACTAAGCCGTATAGACGTTCAGCAGCAGATGGTAGCCGTTAGTAAAGATGTGGCATAGCAGCAAAGATAGAGGTTCTACGGGTTGTGCCACTCATTTGCTAATTGCGCTATTCTTTCTGTACATTCATAGCTGGCTCGTTTTTTGGGCTTCAGCATTTACTGCACCCTTTTCTAACATCGCCACACCTGCAACTTGTGAACTACCTCAAGTTAAGCGTTGCACGCGGAACAGGGGCAGCAGTGGTCATAATACGGGTGCGGCTTTGGGACTTCCAGTGTTGATACCGGAGGAGCGGAAAAGATGCTACCCGCTTCGCCAATGCCCAGAAAAAGACATAGCTGGCTAGCAACCGCTCAAAAGAGCCAAAGCGAGATTCTCGTAATCGCTCAAGTGCAAGCGGTTGATGTATGCTGCTGCCGCTGGCTGTGACAAGGTTATTAGAGGAACTAAACAGAATGATGGCGTCTTGAAAGCCTTGTTGCGCGATCGTAGGGTTGTGCCCCAGGGCAACAATTTCTGCCCCTGCTCGAACATTACAGACGCCACTGGCTTGTTTCCCCGTCATAATAACCGCACTTTCATCTTCTTTTTGCATCTGGTTGCGCCGCCCATCGGGTACGCCCAGGAACACTAACGTGCCTCTCACGACTCGATGACCAAAATGATGCAGCATGTGATCTTGCGGGTTAGCACCATGCACATCCAACGAGGCAATGCCGTAGCTAAGCGAAAAGAGCTTGCTGACGTAAACTTTGAGCAATTGATGCACCCATGGTATATCGCCAATGACTAACGTGCGTTTGCCCAGGCGTGCCAGGAGTGGTCTACCCTGGAGAGCGCGCAGTCCCAATGTCCAGAACCAGGGACCAAAGATGTAAATAAGAATGTCTGCCAACGTCATCAACGGCAACAGCAGCAAAACAGAGGTTGGTAAATTGGCGAAGACAACCAGTAAGCGAAAAAGAGTTTGCACCAATGGCGCTTTAAACCCAACAGTGATCAGGATATAGAAGGCATGAATGCCCCAAGCAAGAGGTGTTTCTGTAATGTGTAACGCCCATTTTTGACCACTTCGCATGAGCTGCCGAGCTTCTGGAGAAGGGATCGTCTCACCACTGGCTGTCTTACCAATGATGGATACAACGCTTTGCTTAAGAAAGTCATCCTTCACGCGCTCTAGTGTCGCAAGGTTGGCGGCGGTGAGCGTCATGCCAAACGGACCTTGCGTGCCAGGAAACCGCTGTCGGAGCTGTTTTGCCAGATAGAGTAAGAGTTCTGTCAAGGTTGCTTGAGCCGCCGCAACCGCTACCGTGGTGGGTTCAGCCGTTCGTCGCCCACTCCCATTGATAAAAATGCGGCGGGTAAAACTCGATTCTTGATAATAGTACTGCGCGATCGCGGTACCCATGAGGCTACAGAGTTCTCCCGTCATAATGAACAATTCACCGATCATGCCCTGACAGCGTAGCTGCTCAAACGCATTGGTGGCTTGCAGCGTGGGAAAGGTTTGCCCAGACTGGCTAATTGCCAGCACGATCGAGGTTTTGCTTAAATGCAGCCCTTTCAAGTCGTATTGTAATTTTCGTAATGCCTGATTCGCAGACAGCGTCTTGACACTTAAAGCGGGGAAGAGGATGGTTAAATCTTGGGCGAATTGTTCACCTAACCAGAGGCTACTTTCAACTCCTGTAATGAGAAGATCCACAGACGGTTCAGACGCTATGTGATCCAGCTTGATGTTGATGGTAGCGCGCTGCCGCTGTTCCCAAGCTTTGGCTTTTTCAAGCAATAGTTCGGCTAAATAATCGGCACTTTGGCGATTAAATGACGCTGGATTGCTCCAGGAGACATCAATGGCTTGAAGCACTTTGGGAATTTCCTGGATGTCCTGCTCGACAGGATCGTTAGCACTCGTTTTTGGAGCCGAGATATAGGGATTGCCCTGGAGTGGAATCCATCGCTGCTCTAATTCTGCCCCTTGCCATTCACGGTCTTCTAGCATGGAGTAAACGGTGATGTGATTCACACCGACCCAGGCAATTTCACCTGCTCCCTGGTCTAAATCTAAGCGATAGGATCTGGGAATATGGGACAGAACAGCATCAACAGCCGCGGGTTCTGACGCATAAACCATGTAATTGTCTTGGACATTAAACCCGGTGGCGATCGGCTGCCCCCAGGCACTAAGCACCAGACTTGCTTCACTCAAGGTTGAAGCCGTTACCAGCCCAAAACTACCCTTGGCTCTCGACATAAATAGTTTTGTCGCCTGGTACAAATTGTTATGGAAAAAACTATAGAGTGCCGTCTTCACAAAAGCGGCTTGCTTCTGGGGTGTCCATTGGCTGATGGCATTGTTCTGGCTGAGCGCTTGTAAAAGCTCCTGCTCAAAGTGGTTTAAGTGCTTCTGGGAACACTCCAACATTGACTTCGCATAGGGTAGCAAGAGAGCATCTTGATGCTGTAGGAAAATGTGTTCAGCGATCGCAGCCCAATCGTTGATCTCCACCTCGGAAGGAGCAGTATTGGGTGCGGTTTTAGAAGGCGACTTTCCACCAAAGGCCTCTTCAATGGATTCGGCGACGGCAAGCTGGTACGCCAGTCTCAGCGAAGCATCCCACATGCCTTGCGTGATAAGTAAATCCATCATGCCTGCAATCTTGGGAGAGTCGCCGAGCGTCGCATTCGACGTATGCAACACCCGTTCAAGCCATAGCCCTAAGTGGGCATTTTCAATAGGGTCGCCAAACAGCACCCAGGCATCGAAGTCGCCATTGTGGGTAATACGGTGGTTGACCATTTGACGATCGCACGTCCATTTTCCCTGTTCCACACGCCAAACAGCGGCAGTTCTAGCGGGCATCCATTCATGCCAGTGGGTTTCCAAAAGAGTCGGCAGGCTACTCGTTGCATAGCGGTAGTGCCAGACTCCCATCACCGCGTCTTCTAGCGCCCTGGCACCCGCGATCGTGGCTTTGTGTCGCGTTGCTGCAAACGCAGCTTCCAGAGATTGGGTCAGGTTACGCCGCTTCTGATTCACCACTTTTTTGCCAACAAACACAACCCCATGCGTGCGATCGCGGGCAAAAATAACCCCTCCTCCAGCCTGCTCACCCCGAATTTCGGTTTCACAGCCCATTGTTTTGAAGATCTCTACCACTCGCCTTGGTAAAAGGTCATTGCCATCACTCGGCAACCGTTTCCCCAAAAAACCAAAGTTGCCGCAGTTAAAACAATGTGCTTCACCCGTTACAATCGCGGTTAGATCTGAGAGTGAACTCAAAATAAGCAAAAGGTTGGCACTCAGGACGGCGTTCATCAAACACTGACTGATCAAGCTGCCTACATGGTCATCAACCCTTAAAAACTCTGTCAGTAGCGGCACTGTGAACGGTGCTAAGCCCAGGGCGATCGCGTTAAACATGATGCCGCCTGATGCCTTGATACGAATGCTCCAGGGTGTTGCGTTACCCACTGCAACCCATGGAGACGCTGTGTCATGAGCAAACGGTAAAGGAATCGAACTAAAGGGAAGCAGGGATTTCAATAGGCTGGATGGACGTTGATGTTCGAGAATATTGACAGCGTTGAAAAAGCGGGGATTGCGATCGCAAACGGCAATCAAACAAACATGCCCTAGACCATGCAACACGATTGAACCTGTCCAGATTAGTCTCAGCAGGTATGCACTGGCGAGGAAGAGTGAACTGACCAACATCGGCTCTGCCTTGATGCCAATGAAGACCATGAGCAGGGCAGTAAGGAATTCTGGAATTGAGTGCTTCAGAATGACAGACATCATAGACATCAAACCTAGCCCTAAGGGTTTAAAAATTTCTTTAATGGGAAAGCCCTGCTCGTAGCGGTTCAACGTTGCAAACAGCCCTCAATTTTGTTGAGTAAACGGGGTAGATTGATTGGCTTGGTGTCGTAGTCATCAAAACCTGCTGCGATCGCTTTTTCGCGATCGCCCGCCATTGCATGAGCGGTCAAGGCAATCACTGGAATGCAGGACGTTTGAGGATTAACTTTAAGTTGTTGCGTCGCTTCCCACCCATCCATCACGGGCAAACTGATATCCATCAGGATGACATGGGGCTGTTCTACGAGTGCCTTCGACACGCCATCCGCACCATCGTTTGCAATGACAACGGTGTAGCCAGAGCGCTGTAGGCGGCGAGAGAGCATATCACAGTTCAATTCATTGTCTTCAACTAGTAGCACTTTGAGGGGTAAAGTTGCCTGCTGCTGGGCATCCTGATCGCCTGGCGCTTCACCATTTGGCTGCAACTGCTGAAAATAATCCGTCTGGATAATCTCTGCAACTTGCTGAGCATGCTTGATCTGCTCTAACTCACGTTTTAATGCGGTTAGTTGCTGTTTGAGATCGACTTCAGCAAGCTTGCGTTGCGTGATGTCTTCTACAATCCCTTCGTAATAAATTAATTGCCCGTTGGGATCTCGGACTGCACGCGCGTGCTCTGAAACCCAGATGATATCTCCATCGTAACGATACGCCTGGTACTCAAAGCCTGTTACGCGATCGTGTGCTTCCAACAGGCGTTTGAATTCAGCATAGCGGCTTGAGTCAACATAAACCTGCTGAGCCATGTCTGTGACTGTTTCGATAAGAGTCACAGCCGCAGGATAGCCCAACAGTCGTACTAAAGACGAATTAACACACTTAAAATGCCCTTCGACCGTAGCCTGGTACATACCAACAGGCGCGTTTTCCAGGAGGCTGTCAAAGTTTCCCTGGTGGTCTCGCAGTCGCTTTTGCTCCACGCAAGCGGTGACTCTAGTACGAAGCAGCAGCGACTGGAACGGGCGGGTAATATAATCTGCTGCTCCCATTGCCAGACCCTGAGCGATAGGCTCCATCTCATCGGGTGCTGCCATGATTAAGACTGGCACGTGTTGCCAATCCTCATGAGACTTGAGCTGTGCCAGTAGCTCCAGACCACTGCTTTCTGGCAAACTCACATCCAGCAAAACCAGGTCATAGGAAGTGGCTGCGATCGCCTGTAGCGCTTGCTGCTCTGTGGCGGCGATCGTCACCTGATAGCCCTGGTGCTCTAGCTGACGGGACAGCAGCGTGCTGTTCAAGGCACTGTGGTCTACCACCAGAAGACGACGATTCTCAGCAGCCGTCGATCGGTGAGTCTCCCAAGGATGTGCCAAAGACGGAGCAGGCGCGCATGCTGGCGATTGCCCTGTTGCACCTTGCTCGTCGGCATTGAGCCTATCAAGAGATTCAAGGTGTTGCTGTACCAGCTCGTCCAGATTGCTCACCTGGTTCAGCAACCCTTGAGCTGAAGTATAGATCTGCTCCAGGTCTGGAATCAGGTCAGCAGGCGCTTCCTCTAACAACATCTCACAGTAGCCAATCACTGTACTGAGTGGTGTGAGAAGTTCCAGGCGCAGAGCGGGCGCGAGAAGGTTGATTTCCTGCTGTTGAATCTCCACGAGCACTGGGTTCAGAATGGCATGGATTAATCGCCACAATTGCAGCCCAGAGGTATGAATTTTCTGGAGATCGCTATATAAAGCCAGGTTTTGCTGCGCACTGACTGCTTCTAAGAGCAGGTCGCTGTAACCGATGATGTGATGGATGAGTGGCTCAAAATCACGACGTAAACGGGTGCGCAAGATCTGTTGTCGTCGGTGATCTGGAGAGATGTTCAGAGCGGCAAGTGGCTGTGATACGGCTGCTTGGGCGACGGGTTTGAGCAGCTTAGCCATTTTGTCTAGCAATCGCGGCAAATTAACTGGTTTCGTATCATATTCATCGCAACCAGCTGCAAGGGCTTTTTCACGTTCGCCTGCGATCGCATCAGCCGTTAGCGCAATGACTGGAATCGATCGCGTTTGGGGATTGGCTTTGATCTGTCGGGTGGCTTCCCATCCATCTAAAACAGGCAAGTGCATATCCATCAAGACCAGAGCGGGTTGGTCTGATAGGGTTTTAGCTACACCTTCTTTGCCATTAACCGCAACAATCACCTCATAGCCTTTTCGCTCTAAACGGCGAGACAGCATATCGCGATTAATATCGTTATCTTCAACTAGCAGAATCTTAGTCATGGGTTTTCCAAACAGCGTTTAGTCATACAGGTCAGTCAAGCCATTGACTCAGATGGAGATTAAAGGGTTGTCGTTAAATACGTAAAGATTTGCCGTTCAACTGCTTTAAACGCGAGGTTAACAGGAACGCGAATGTTCCTTTTGCTCCACAATATGCTTGCTAAGGGCGTCGACTGCCTTTGTCAGCGGGTGATCTGGATGCCGTACTGAGAAGATTTCGCTGCTTGCCAGAGAGATCATCTCCTCTGAGAAAGGCAGAATTTCCACCGCTGAGACGTCATAAACGCTCTCTAGCTGCTGTCGATACGTTTCCATCTCAAGAGTGGGAAAGGCTTTGTTGACGACCAGCATCATCTCTGACACAGGTAACAGGTGTGCCAGTTCTACAATGACAGCGGTGCCCTGATAGTCCTGGTAATCTGGACGCAGCACCACGATGAGGAGATTGCAGACCGCGATCGCCTGTAGCGTTTCTTCATTAATGCCGGGATGGGTATCAATCAACAGAACATCCAGTTGCAGATCGCGGCTAACGTCAGAAAACCCATCAATCAACTGTTCCTGGTTATATCCTTCCCGCAGAAGGCGTGTAATATCATCGGCTTTGACACTTGCAGGAATGAGATATATACCGCCAGTATCACGTTGTAACTGCTTCGGTAAGAGATGGCTCAGGTTATAAGCGGCTTCATGGAGCGCACAGTGACCGCACAAATAATCATTCAGGGTCAGGTTGATCATTTCATCATCCAGACCAAACAACACATGAATACCGGGAGATTGCAAGTCGGTATCAATAATCCCCACTCGTTTGCCCTGTTTCGACAGACTGATTGCCAGGTTACTGGTTAAATTTGATTTGCCTGTTCCCCCTCGAAAGGAATGAACAACCACGATTTCAGCAGTGCGATCGCCGTAAGTATCACGGTCTACCGTTGGCTGCTCTGGTTTCTTGGCGACCGATAAGGCTTGGTCTACAGCAGCAGTAGAGCGCTGTCCCACTGCTGGCAAAGCCGTTTCTGAGGAGAAGCGAGACAGAGAAGGATACAGGGAAGGACGATACAGATTCTCAATGTCTCTGCTGCTCTTAGTCCGTTTCTGAAGCTGCCGAAAATGATCAGTGGCAGCAATTTCGGCAACCAATCGCTTTTTTTGACCGTTGTCGATGGTCACTTGCAAGCGTTGCACCTGTTGCTCCAAATGCCGTTCGCGGGAATAGACTTCTTGAGCCATGTGCTGGAAAACACGAGCCAGTTGTCCCAGCTTATTTGGTTGTTGGACTAGGTCGTCCAAACTATTAGGGCTGAAGGTTTTTGTTTCAATCGCTGCTGCTGCTGCTGTCAAGCGTTCCACTTGTTGCAAGTAGAGGAGCTCCTGGTCTCGGAGTTGCTTCTTCTCCAAATAAGCGCCAATTCTGGCTTTCAGCAAGGTTGGATCAAACGGTTTATGCAAATAATCGTCTGCCCCTAGTTCAATACACTTGACGGCACCATCAATTTCATCCAACGCCGAGATCATGATCACGGGAATATGCCGCCAGGTGTCATGGCGCTTGAGTTGCTGGAGCAATTCAAGACCATTCATGCCGGGCATGATCACATCCAGCAAAATCAGGTCATAAGGGATCGCTTTTAGCAGGCGCAAGGCTTGAGAACCACTGTTGGCAGTTGTTACTGTATACGCGTGCCGTTTTAACTGTCGAGCGAGTAAATCACAGTTGGTTGGGTTGTCATCAACGACTAAAATCATGCCGCCTGGAGCCGTTTTCTCAGGAGACCCCTGACGCAGTGTTTCAAGTGCGGTTGCAGCACCCTGAGCAAGCGGGCTTTCGAGTAAGAGTGGGGGGGCGTTATCCACCTGTGCATTCAAAGTCTGCAACTGCTGCTGCGCCAGATGAATAATGTCGTTAATCAGGCTCATCAGTTGTTGAGCCGAGGCGTTGAGCTTATCCAGGTCTGGAATCAGCTCAGCAGGGGCTTCCTCCAGCAGCATCTCGCAGTAGCCAATGATGGTACTTAGCGGCGTGAGGAGTTCCATCCGCAGCGTCGAGCCAAAACCACTTAGATCGCCATCGATCTGACTCATTTCAAGTTGTACTGGATCGAGAATGACGGTGACCAGTGTCAACAGTTGCTTACTACACCCGTGAATCTTCTGCAAATCCCCAAACAGGGTTGACTCTGGCTGAGTCTGCACCGCTTCCAGCAGCAGTTCGCTGTAACCAATCATGCCATTGATGGGTGTGCAGAGTTCATGGCGTAAATAGGCAAGTAGCGTGGTCTGCACCTGGCTGCTCTGTAGCATTTTAGAATTTCCTCTATATGATTTGTGAGCGACCCCATTCAGGACGAAGAAACTGCGAGGAGATTGTGAATCTCGTCCAGTAGAAGTTGTCGGTTACTGCTGCCTTTCTGGTAAATTCGCTGAGTCTGCCCGTCCAGCCATTGGCGTTCTTCAATCGTCAAGTCTTTGGCAGTGAGCACAATCACAGGGAGCGATCGCCAATGGGGGCGCTGCCGCAATTCGCGAATAAACTCAAAGCCATCCATCTCTGGCATCATCAGATCGAGCAAGATGATCCCAGGCTGCTCAATCTGCATGGCTTCTAGTGCTTTGAGACCATTCTCAGCCTCAATCACGCGCCACCCTGCTTTAGTCAGCTGGCGGCAGATCATTTCTCGATTGTCGGTGTTATCTTCCACTACCAGAACGGAGTGGGGAGACGAGTCTGTGCGGTAGGGCTGCAAGAGCGTTAACAGGCGATCGTAGTCAACGGGTTTGAGCAGGTAGTCAACGGCTCCTAAGGCACTGCCCAAAGCCTGGTCATCATCGATCGTCACCATCACGACTGGAATGCTGGCTAACTCTGGATCAGACTTCAGTCGGCTCAAGACCTCCCAACCATTCAGGTTCGGCATCCTCACGTCCAGCAGGATGACATCGGGGGCTTGTTCTCTGGCAAGACGCAGCCCTTCCTGTCCACTCTGAGCCGTGATGATGTGAAAACCTTCCCGACTCAGAACGCGTTGCATTAAATCGTGAACGGATGGATCATCGTCAATCACCAGAATGGTGCTGGCACCCACAACTGAAGCAGTCATGACTGAGGCAGCGGCACGGGGTTCAGACTGCCCATTTTGGCTCGATCGTTCAGGTTGAAGCACCTGCACCTGCTCCGGCAACCGAAGCGTAAAGGTTGTGCCCTGCCCTGCTTCACTTTCAACCTCGATCGTCCCGCCCATAAGCGTGCAAAACTGTTGGGTGATCACCAGTCCCAGACCCGTTCCCCCATACTTGCGCGTGGTCGATGCATCCGCTTGCGTAAAGGACTGAAACAGCTTTGCCTGCTGTTGTGGCGTCATGCCAATGCCTGTATCGTTAACACGAAAGGTGATCCATCCAACGTCTTTCCGCTCGACTGTCAGCGTAATCGTGCCGTTTTCTGTAAACTTGCTGGCATTACTGAGGAGATTGAACAGGCTCTGGCGCAGCTTGGTGATATCTGCATGCATAGAGCCGATGGCGGCTGGACATTGAACAACCAGAGCATTATGGTTCTTTGTCAACAGGGGACGCAGGGTATCCGTGACCTCTGCTACAAAGGGCGCGATCGCAAAGGTTTCCAGGAAGAGCTCCACCTTGCCAGCTTCGACTTTCGAGAGATCCAGAATGTTGTTAATTAACCCCAGAAGATGTTGACCGGCACCATGAATCTTTTGCACGTCTGGAATCAAATCAGGCGTGTTCAGATCGGTCATTTCCTCGACCAACATTTCGCTGTAGCCAATGATGGCATTCAGCGGTGTGCGTAATTCATGGCTCATATTTGCCAGAAATTTACTTTTGGTCGTGTTGGCTTCCTCTGCCTGAATCTTGGCTTCCTGAGCAGCTTTCATACTCTCAGCCAATTGAGCGGTGCGCTGATCAACCGCTTGACTGAGGTTCTGCTCGCGGGTTGCCACTTCGTGCGCCATATGTTGAAAGGCACGAGCCAACTGCCCTGGTTCATCTGCTCGTTGCGCCACCTTGGTAATGCTGGGGGCATTAAATTCGCTGACTTGCTCTACCGTCATCGTGTCAGTTTTAATGCTGCGGGCGATCGCTGTCAGTTGCTTGATCGGATGAATCACTCGCCGCTTCAGCAGCCAATTAATCAGCAGCACAACTGCTGCAAAAATCGAGACAAAAATGCCCATTGTCAATGCCAGATATTGATGACCCTTGGCAAAGACCTCATCAGAGGGCACATAAATGGTTTGAGCGGCAACAATATCATTGAGGTTCCAACCAAAACCGTTTGCAGCACCAAAACTAGCAATCTGGCTCTTGGGAGCGGCTAAGGGGGTGCTATGGCATTGCAAGCAACTGGCTGCTTTCACTACAAGGGGACGGGCAGTGAAGAACTGTTTTACCCCATCAACCGTTCGATACCCTGAGAGTTTAGTGAGATCAGGCTGGCTGCGAAATTGCTCTACAAGTTTAGTTTCAAACGCATCGGCTTTATCTTTAAGATTGGTCGGGTTTAAAGTCGCTTCTTTATAGAAAAAATTGTGATATTCAGATTGATGGCGAAAGTTCTCAAACACCTGTCGCGCTGAGAAGGCAGGTACCGTTTCACTGATAAATGTGGGTGCTGTTTCTAGCTGCTTTTGCAGCAGGGGGGAAACATACTCACTGGTGTAGGTTCTGACCGCATTCATCGTCTGAGTCAGGATCTCGGCCTTGGTTGCAATTTCATCCTCCGCTTTCCGTTGCATGGCTTCCGCTAAGGTAATGCCACTCAGGGTAATGCCACCTAAGAAGATCAGAGTCAGCAGCAAGGTAAATTGAGTTCCAAGTTTGAGTTTTCTCAGCATTTTCAATCCTGGTAGATGTTGCCGAAGAACTGTGCCAAACGATCAGGGTGGTTTAAATAGATCACGATACCTGCAACGCGATTACATCGCTTTCCAATGATGGAAACTCCCCCGTCGATCGCCAAACTGAGTGAACGATTACTTTACCCAAGCGATGTGATTGGCTCTGGTAATTGATGCGATCGCCCTATAGCAGCCTTTGCTGAGCGATGAGGGGGTAAACAGAATACCGATCAAGCAAATGTAGTGTTAACCATAAAATGAATATCCTCGAACGCAGTAATGGATTGATACCTGAAGGCTTGGAATAGTTCTTTCCCTCTTAGTTAATCATTGCCAGGGCAACCAACTGATGCACGTTCGAAGTCAGCTATAACTTTATGTAGCGATTTGTCATTCAACTGTATATAAGCTATTGTTCATCTGAACCACATATTGCATCCTCTGAAGCTACTGCTAATAAAGGATTAACCTGAAAACTCAAGTGTGTAACAGCTTAACGAGTGCAGAAGCAGCTTACTAGGTGGAGCTCTACCATTTCCCCATTCTTTGCTCCCATGAAAGTCCCTGGTGCGTTCTAACGATCTAATTCCAAATACTTACAATTGACGGGGTTTTGCTTGTTGCTAACAAGCTGATCCGATTACTTTCAGGCGAACTCTATCCAATTAGAGCAGGCTTAACAAGAGGAACTGCTTTAGAGTCGGCACCATTGAAATTACCCGACATCGCGCCCAAACCATTGGTGTTATGTTAGAAGGGCTGTTGCAGGACTAAACCACCCTAATGGGCGAATTAATTAGTTGTCAAAGAAAACATGCCTTTAACGCATAAATTACGATCAACATTCTGTAAACTGATGCAGCCACTTAACGCCATTGCCAAAGCAAACTCGCTTTGTAGGATCTCCAGCGGGATTGCTAAGGATCGTGGATTAAATGAAAGCCGGAATTATAGTTTTTGTGACTTGCCAGTATAATTCCACTGTGGAGGTATCGTCAAACACAATCTCCATCGTTTGCTTAAACTCTTCAGTTACTTCACGACCTGTCTGATATGCCTGGTCGAGAATCGAGACAAACACTTTTAGATTTGTTTGTCTCTTCGCTTTTGCCATCAAGTCCTTGACCATTTCAACGCTTTCAAAAATCACTCCTTGACAAAGCCAAGGGGTAGTGCCAAGAGCGTGGCGGCCATTCTGACTTGGCTTGACAACGTACCGCCACTGAACGAGTGCCGCTTAACGTCAGTGGTCCTACATGGCTGGCTCATAACTGACAGTCACTCTCTCTGTGAGTCGTTTGTCTTTTTCTTTGGTTCTCTAATGATTAGACAACTTTTGCAGGGTAGAGGTTTAATCAAGCTCAGGCAGACTGACGGTTACAGGGCCTACCTTCCTCCTCGTTCCCATAACTGCGCTCTCAAAGCCTGCACGGTTGCCTGCCATTGAGCTTGTTCTATCTGCCACTGGCTGTTGCGGGGCTCCTTCTGACACTTGACACTCGCTACGTGCAACGCGGCTTCGGCCTGTGCCAGAGCTGCGAGCTGCTGTTGCTTTGTAGGTTGAGGCATAAGACACACCGACTATAATCACCCAAGCTGCAGTCTAACCGATGCATGTGGCAACCGTGTGGAGCGCTCACCCCTCACAACTGGCAAGTACCCACAGCAAAAACCCCTGCCATGTGACAGGGGTTGCAGTTAATCCTTCAAGGCTAAACGGTTCGCTACCTTACAGCGCTGCACGACCCGCAAAGCGATTCCAAAGGAACGAGAAGACGATCGCGCCAATCACCGCGACAACTATACCGCCTAAAGATAAGCCACTCGCGGCTAATGTGAACGTTCCTGTGGTTAGCAGGGTAAACAGGGTACCCCCCACAAACGCGCCGACGATGCCCAACAACATGGTGCCGAGCAGGCCACCACCCCGTGCACCGGGGTCAATCGCTTTAGCGATCGCACCGGCAATCAAACCTAAAACCACCCAAGCTAAAATATTCATGGTTCAACCTCTTTGTTCACTAAGCCGTTGTGTTCACAGTAGCAACCGGGGTAGGGTTCGCCTCTCCCTCAGCAGAGTGAGACTTTGAGGTTCGTTGGGTAGAAAAAAGCCTCTAGAACCGTAGATCTAAAGGCGGACTTGAACATTTTGCTTGGACGTTCTGTCGTTTTGACCTTTAGGCAGCTAGTTGCCGCCGGGTTCACTGCCCCGCGCTGCAATTAACCCATGAAAGCCTTACTGAAAAAACTGAGACCCAAACTCCTTGCCAGCCTTGCAGCCCTTTTTCCCGTTAGAACCCGACCCGTCTAGGCAGTGGTCCGCGCGTTCTTTCTGGCCGCTTTGCTGCACCGATGCGTTTCAACGCCAGTCAAAGCCGATCGCATCGCAAAGCGTTCAGGGCTTCTTGGTTTTTCCTCTCAAAAAATAAGTGAGTGCGGCAATGACCAGCGCAATACTCAGTCCATACGGTAAGATGTCTGTCCCGCCGCGCCAACCCACGACCTGCCCCAGATACAAGACCCCTAACAGCACCACCGTGACACTCGTCAGCTTGTTCTTGAGATCATCTAAGTCATGAATTTCCAACCACTCTGGCACCTTAATCCGGTCATCGACAAACAACTCGTACAAGCCCAGGGAGATGATGTAGAACACCGTGGCGAGCAGAAACAAATCGATAATTTCAATAAAATCAACGACTAACGTTTTGCCCACTTCACTGGAGACCTTTCCACCTGTTAACAGCGCCCCGATCGTATTCATCATCCGCACCGTACCGTACAACAGTAAGGTCACCGTGGCTAGAAGCGAACTCACAACCGCCAGAATAATGATGTAGCGGCTGTTGGCAAGAAAGCGATGCAGCATGATGATGAAAAGAAGTGGGCAGAACGCCGGTTCGCTGCTGGAGGATGAGGACTGCTGTTGAGCAGGCAACCAGGCACGGCAAAAATCTAGCAGAACCAAGACTTGTGGCTAGGTGAGCGTGAACAACTTGCACCCTTACCAGGCAGCCGAAAGGCGGTTGCCAGTAGAATAACACTGAATTTAGCCACGATGCAGGGGCAAGGAGTAGAGTTCTCCCCTCTGTGATGGCAATGCCCTAGCGAATTTTGCCATTGTGCGAACGATAGCGCTCAATCTCTTTCGGCACCACCGCTTTGAGTCCATTACCCAGGGCTGACGCCGCCTTGCCCACAATCTCCCGACGCTCTTTTCCTTTTTTCCAATAGATTAGCCCTGCTTTCTCGGGTAGGGAAGGGTTACCCGTTGCGGCAAGCGAGCCACAAGAAAGAGGGGTTTGGGAAATTTCCACACTAAATCCATAATGCTAAGTCCATGGCAAATCAGTAAAGGATTTATGGATGATGAGCCCCACTGTTACGTAAGATGGTCTTAACTCAGTGGATAGGTATTTATTCTTATCATGATAGAACAGTTCCCCTGGCTAACCGTGATTGTGCTGCTGCCGTTGGTCGCCGCGTTGTTTATTCCTTTGATCCCTGACAAAAGCGGCAAGACTGTCCGCTGGTATGCGTTGGGGGTTGGCATGGCTGATTTTGTACTAATGTTCTATGCCTTTTGGCAGCATTATGACGCGAGCCAGGTCACATTCCAACTGGCAGAAAAGGTGATCTGGTTACCGCAGTTGGGCTTGAGTTGGGCGCTGTCGGTGGATGGTATTTCGGCTCCGTTGGTGCTGTTAGCAGGCTTTGTGACGACGCTGTCAATGTTTGCCGCTTGGCAGGTGGATCGACGATCGCGCCTGTTCTACGCACTGATGTTGATTCTGTATGCCGCTCAGGTAGGCGTGTTCGTGGCCCAAGACCTGATGCTGTTCTTCATCATGTGGGAAGTGGAACTGGTGCCGGTCTATCTGCTGGTATCTATTTGGGGCGGGCAAAATCGGGCTTATGCAGCGACGAAGTTCTTGATGTACACAGCCCTGGCTTCGATTTTTATTTTGGTGGCAGCCCTGGGGATGGCGCTCTATGGTGATACGTTCACCTTTGATATGGCTGAACTAAGGTTAAAGCAGTTTCCTCTGGGGCTGGAATTGTTTTTGTACGCTGGCCTGCTGGTGGCCTTTGGGGTTAAATTGGCAATTTTCCCCTTTCATACTTGGCTGGCGGACACTCACGGCGAAGCGTCTTCTCCAGTGTCGATGATTCTGGCAGGGGTGTTACTGAAAATGGGCGGGTATGGGCTGATCCGGTTGAACTTAGAACTGCTGCCGCATGCCCATGTGTATTTTGCGCCAGTGTTGGCGATTTTAGGGGTGGTCAACATCGTCTATGGGGCACTGAACTCCTTTGCACAGACGAATATGAAACGGCGGTTGGCCTATTCCTCCATTTCTCACATGGGGTTTGTGCTGCTGGGGCTTGCTTCCTATAGTGATTTGGGTGTGAGTGGGGCGATGCTGCAAATGTTGTCTCACGGGCTGATTGCGTCGGTGTTATTTTTCTTGGCAGGCGTTACCTACGATCGCACCCGCACGATGATGATGAATCAGTTGGGTGGGTTGGGGCAGGCGATGCCTACGGTGTTTGCCCTGTTCACCATGGGGGCAATGGCGTCCTTAGCATTGCCGGGGATGAGTGGGTTTGTCGGAGAGCTGGCGGTTTTTGTCGGCTTGGCCACAACAGACATCTATGGTTTGACCTTTCGCTTGGTGACCATTTTCCTGGCAGCAGTGGGGTTGATTCTGACGCCGATCTATCTGCTGTCGATGGTGCGGCAGGTGTTTCATGGGGCCAGCGCTGATCAAATGTGTGACCTGGTGCCTGCCTGTGACCTAAATGATCTAGATTTGAAGGCCCAGGGCACCCAAGAGGCGAACTGTTTTGGCACGGACTGTGTCTTACCAGCGGAGGCAGAGTTTAAGGATGCCAATTACCGGGAGATTTTTATTGCAGTTTGTTTTCTGGGGCTGATTCTTGCGATCGGGTGTTATCCCAAGTTGGCAACCCAAATGTATGACGTGAAAACGATGGCGGTCAATGCCCAGGTGCGGGCGGCCTATCATGAGGCATATCCAGAGGCGTTGCAGCGCTTGGCGCAGGGGCAGAGTCCTGTGATCGCAGCAGGGCTGAGCCATCAGTCGTAGAAAATCGCCTTTGGATAGTAGGGGTGATTGAAGACCGGTTGAGTCGCCTAGCGGGTCTTTGCTGTGCACCATTGCCAGACCAACTAACCTATCCCACTGCTTGTCTGCGAAAGCATCGACCTTGGAAACGGTACAACTGAAGTCTTTAGTCCTCAATCGCTGCTCTATGCAGCTTTAGGTTGATTGGGGACTGGTAATCCCTTCGGTGCTGCTCTGAAAATGTCATAGCCGTACCCTGTACCCCATACCCTAGACCCTTTTTATCCTTTGGGGTGCTGAACCATCAGCATGGATGATTGGTATTGGCAGTGCTCCTACCCGCGCTGTTATGCCCTAGAAACAATTACCCGTCTTCTAGGGCGAAGCGAGCAGAGGAACAGGCAGTAGTATTAAGGCTGAAGCGATGACTGTGTAAGGGTTCTCTTCACAGATCAACAAGCTGCTTCTTTTCGGTCTTTGACCCAGTTCATCACTCCGAAAAGAAGGCAGATCGCTAAAGCTAGCCCTTGCTGTCGGCCTTGATCGTCTTAAATCTGTAGAACCTGGCTTGAATCAGTGTTGTGTTGCCAGGGCTCACCCCAAGCCCGGTTTTGGAAAACAGTTGCTGACTCTCAGGGCTCAAGGCAGACCATTGCTGAAGATAAGCTTCGGCTTGTTGCAGACTGTCAAACGTCGTCAACTGCGCGTTGGCGATCGCTGCCGCGCTGGTCGAACCTGGAGGCAACGCGACAAATGCCCGGTCTTTCGCCCAATAGGTTTGACCCACGGCTAAGTGTGCGATCGCCGCGCAAAAAGCAGGACTCAGCTCTTGCCATCGGTCTGAAGCTTTAAAGTTTGACGCGGTCAAGACCTCGCATTGAATCAAGTGCATCGGTTTCCTTTCCTTTTGGGATGAAGCTTTAGCGTAAGTCAGTTCAGCGTGTCAGAGATCGCCGCGATCGTGGGGTTGAGCCGAGATGAGGGCAACAAAGGGGGTTAAACTCAGCGATCGCAGCATGCTACGTCAAGCTTTGAGCAACGCCTGCCATGCAGAATCAGGCGATCGCACGCTAATCCAAAGGCATACCCAAACATAATTTCCTAAAATCGTCAAATTATGTAAATACTTCGTTACACTGGTTTACATGACGTAACAAAGGGCAATAAACCATTGTTCACGGCTTTATCTCCCTGAGGGCACCAGCGATCGCTATGAATCAAGTCACCGAACTCACATTAGAGCAATCCTTTAGCCTCAGACGTTTTGCCGATCAGGTAGAGCAGATGTCTCACGAGCAGGCTCAAGCACTCCTCATCGAGCAGTACCGCCAAATACTCCTACGGGAAACCCTCTATCAGGATCTGCTGAAACAGGAATGGCAATTGGATAAAGGCTTTGCCTCGCTTTAAGGTGCGTAAGCAAGTCTGATGCTCAGCCTTGCAGCAATCATTTCAAGCACCGCCTTTGGAGCAAGGCGTCTGACAAGTTCAATTAACGTTACCGCTCCGACAACTAATCGCAATGCTTGGGTTGGGATTTTACGCCCTAAGCTGAAGCTTGGACTGGTCGATTAGCCATACTGGGTTTCGTGTCTGTTGCTCTCACCGAAGTGTTATCGATTCAGGGCATGCTTCACTTCTAAGGGCTGCTGTTATTCAGTCATCGAAGTTGAACGGTGCAGTGCGATCCAGTTTGGCCACCAGCAAGCCTTTTCATCGCTAGTGCTTTCCAATCATTGTTCAGCTTACTAAGGACTGTTATGACTACGCTTGCACGTCTCAAAAACCACAGTCCAGTACTATTTGCTGGCATCAGTTTTGCGCTCAATCAGATCACCGATCGCTTCGCTCGCATGTTCCTCACAGCTCTGTTAGTGGGCTTGTTTTGGCTACCAGGACTATTTCTTAATCCGGCGCTGGCGCTGCCGCTTAAGGCTGCGACCCTTTCTGACACGATGACTCCAAAGGTCGTCAAGGTCGCTCCTCAAGTGGATCGCACCAGTGCCCTTGTTGCTTGTTTACCAACGGTACTCAGTCAACCGAGTCTCAAACGTGCGTTAAGTGAAATGGGCAACGATCAGCTGGAGCGAGTGCTGAACCTCAAGGCTGACCCCAAGTTAAGCGAAGCAGAAGTTGCTTTAGCCAATTGCTTAAGCCGTCAAGCTTCCTGAATTTGAACCCTGCTTTGTTTGATCCGTAGCCGTACAACTGTCCAGACTGCAATCTTTATCATTGGTGAACCATGTCTAAGCTTTTCTCACTGATTCCTACCCCCGGTGCCATGCAGGACAAAGCTAGCGTTGCTGCGCTCAAAGAGCGCTTGGATTGGGGCGAGCCTGCCCTAACGATTATTGACGTGAGCGATCGCAATACGTTCAACGCCAGCCACATTATGGGAGCGATCGTGATGCCCCTGGGTGAGCTAGTCTCCCGCGCGCGTGCCGCGCTTGAAACCAACCGTGACATCTATGTCTACGGTCAGACGGATGAGCAAACAGCGACAGCGGCATCGCAACTGCGGGCAGCAGGGTATCAAAATATTGCCGAACTCATAGGTGGTCTGGCCGCTTGGAAAAGGGCCGAGTACCCCATTGAAGAGCTTTAGGCGTTTCCGGTTTCCGTGCCACTGATGCCTCGCGCCATGAGTAATCCAATTCAGCTCCTATTGACTCACTCTGGGTGAGCGATGGGAGCTTTTTTAGGCTATATCGGTTAAACCTGTTGGCACTGACCCTGCCTAAGGGCTGGTTACTGCCCTGTGTACCTAAAACCAGTAACTTGATACGCGCCAATTGCGATCGCACCCTCACCCATGCCTAGAAGGGGTATGGCAGCGATTCATGTAAAAATGAGCCATCTGCCTGCATTCCTTACGGAGAAAATGCTTTGGGGTTTGAGACAACTTAACTTGTCGTCGTCGGAAGGAGCGGCGCTGCAAAATTAATCGTTAACGGACAGCGATCAAGATTGAGATCATCCACACCAAAGCGCTTCACGTGGTGCGTCCAGTAAGGGCTGAGTGTAGCGATCGCCTCTGGCTCTAGCGCTCGTTTGGTACTGCTCGCCTTCTACCAGTTTCGCCTCTTCAGGTGGAGCTGTCAGCGCGTCATGGTTCACTGCTCCGTGCTGCAGAAGTGCCGATTCTAAGCTTTGCTTCGATCGATTCTCTAAAACTTAATTCAAACAAGGCTTTCCAGCTCATGGCGCACTCTTTTGGTCGTATGTCGGCTCAACCCCTAGTGAAAACGCATAAAGGCACAGTCAACGTTAATTTGACTCTAGAACAGGGAGCGGTATTCAACATGAATGTTCCAGTGCCGGTCGAGCCGTTTTAACTGGAAGCTCAATCACAAACTCGCTTCCCTGTCCCAGAGTAGACTGACAGTACACCTTGCCGTGATGCCGTTCAGTAATAATTTGGTAGCTGATCGACATTCCCATCCCAGTCCCTTTACCGACGGGCTTGGTGGTGAAGAAAGGATCAAAGATGCGCTCTAGCGTGGCAGCGGGAATTCCCGGCCCATTGTCTGCGATCGACACGCGCACCCATTGTCGATCGATGACCATAGTCCTAATCGTGATCGTAGGGGCTAGCTGCTGAAGATCATCCGCTGGGTGCTGGAGGGGCAATTTTAATGCCGAATGACGATTAGTCCAAGGTTCCTCTAACGCATCGATCGCGTTGCTGAGAATGTTCATAAATACCTGGTTAATCTGCCCAGCAAAGCATTCCACCAGCGGCAGGTTACTGTAATCTTTCACGATGTCAATGGTAGGAGTATCCGCTTTGGCTTTGAGCCGATGGCCCAAAATCACTAGCGTACTGTCAATGCCTTCATGTAGATTGACCGCTTTTAGCTCTGCTTCATCCAGCCTGGAGAAATTGCGGAGTGAGAGGACAATGCTGCGAATGCGGTTAGCTCCTACCTGCATCGACTGAATGAGTTTGGTTAAGTCGTCTTTGAGAAATTCCAGATCAATCGCGGTAAGTTTCTGTTGAATGGCCAAGGTTGGATTGGGATACGCTTCCTGATACAGTTCCACCACGCCGAGCAAATCTTGCGTGTACTCTTGAGCATGCATCAGATTGCCATGAATAAAATTGACCGGGTTGTTGATCTCATGCGCCACGCCAGCGACCAATTGACCGAGACTGGACATTTTCTCAGCCTGCACCATCTGGGCTTGAGTACGTTGCAAATCTTCTAAAGTGGTCTTTAATTCGATCGTGCGGTCTTCCACCCGTTGTTCCAGGTCTTCATTGGCCTGTTTCAGTTGCAGTTCTGCCTGACGGTTTTCACTTAATACAGAAGCCAAAATCAAACTGGTCAACATCATCACGCCCATAAAAGACTGCAACTGTACGAGTGATTCAGCCAGCGAGGGTCGCACAAACGTGCCCAAACTGTGAGCCGTTCCCCAAATTGCTGTGGCTGAGACTCCCGCAATCAATAGTGTCACGTCCCGCAGTCTGAGCCGGAACGTTGCCCAGACCAGCACCGGCAGCAGCATATATTCCACGCTATAGCCGCCGCTCCCAAAGGCAAAGTGGCTAATACCGAAAATCAGGGCCAGAATCAACGCCAGTTCAAACATCCAGTAACGAGGCAGTGGTTTCGTGCCACCGAAACGGGGACTCCAAGTCAGGATTGTCGGTGTCACAATGAATGCTCCAATCACAATGGATTCCCACCAGGTAATGGCGGATGAAACATACGCATCCCAAGCTGTTACGCCACCCAGACACAGCACCAGCGTTCCCAAGAGGCTGGTTGCTATCGGCTCAATTAACACCACTCCAGCAAACTTGAAAATGTCTTGCGATCGTCCCAACCAGTTGCGATGGCTTACCAAGCGTTGAATCAGAAACGCCATCAGCAACGGATCGATTAAATCAATCAGCGAGGCACCAATGTTCACCCAGACTTTGTCATAGCCATAAAACATCGGATTAATGAGCAGCTCACTGAGCAAAATTGCTGGCCAAATCCGATACCCAAAGAGGAGAACAGCCGCTAAATAAATCCCTACGGACGGCCAGATTGCACTCAGCCCATTTTCTGAGACGAGTAAGACTACTTTTGATACGCCAAAGTGAATCACTGGTAGCGTGACGGCAGCAAGAATCACTGTCCGGTCTGGAATAAAGGGAAACTTTCGGCTCATGGCATTACTACACAGGGATTGATTGTCAACCAGTCGTTGGCGTGGATGGCGCTTCATCATGCCTGCACTCACAGCAGACTGAACAAGCAATGCTAGAGTGCCCCAGTTTTTTCTGCTTGAACCATTGCCGTCGCCGCTGTGAGCTCACAAAGCCCTCGAATGTAAATAGCACCTCATGATGTAGAGCTTGCTCTCACCCTGGGTAGATTAAAAAGGTTATGTATGAGGAGTTGGGATGAGAGATCGTGGTGGTAAGCAATCGTTTAACTCGGCATTGAGCAGTCTATCGGCTGTTGCACTGATGCAGTTTGGCTGGAATGCTCCAATCACAGCCGCTCCGGTACCTACGGACGCTCCGTTGGCTTCTGACCAAAGCACAGCCACGATCGCGCCTGCTGGCGAACTGGATGACTCTGCATCCACGCTAAGCGAGGGCATGGATCAGGTAACCTCTGTGTCGCAATTGACTGATGTGAAACCAACTGACTGGGCTTTTCAGTCCTTGCAATCCCTAGTCGAGCGGTACGGTTGCATTGCTGGCTATCCCGATCGCACCTTTCGCGGCGATCGGGCCCTTACCCGTTACGAATTTGCAGCAGGGGTCAACGCCTGCCTCGATCGCATCAATGAACTGATTGCCACAGGCACCGCCAATCTCGTGAAGCAGGAAGATTTGCTGGCATTACAGCGATTGCAAGAGCAATTTGCCGCGGAGTTAGCCACCCTACGGGGGCAGGTCGAAGCGCTCAACGTCCGCACGGCGACACTCGAAAAGCAGCAGTTTTCACCCACAACAAAACTGAATGGCTTAGCCTGGTTTAACTTGACGGGAGCGTTTACTAGCGACAATGTCAAGTTCGAGGCATTGCCGAACACACCTGTAGATGCCCGCTTTGCAGGGGGGCGCGATGCCACAGGTAGACCCTTAATTCAAACGACCGATCGGGCGGAACCAACGCTTAGCGCGCTGACGTGGCTGACATTCAACACATCTTTTACAGGAAGTGATGCACTGGTAGTGCAACTGGCTGCTGGGAATGGCATTTCGCCGGTCAACCAATTTAATTCGGCGGGTTTTCTGGCGACCTATGGCAATCCTTATACCGATCAGACCTCCAGCACCGTACCAGGGCGGCCCGATGTCGTCATCCAGGACCTCTACTATAGTTTCCCCCTCAGCAATTCTGTCAAACTGACGGTTGGTCCCCGCATCAACTGGTTCAGCTACTTTGACTTTAACCGCTTCACGCTCTTTCTCACGGGGGCCAGCAGCTATGCCTCGATTAGCAGCACCCAGACAAGTGCAACCTTCTGGGGATCGGGTGCCGTTTTAGAGTGGAATATCAATCCCAAATGGCGGTTTGTGGCTGCTTACTTAGGAGAGAGTGTCCCCTATCTACCTGCGTCCTTTGGCTACAATACAGCTAGCAATCCCAGTTCTGGACTATTTGGTGGCACCAATGCTGCGACTGCCGAATTAACTTACTCGCCCACCGATCGCCTGAGCCTGCGGTTCCGCTATAACTACACACGACTGCAAGCCTATGGCGGACAAATCGGTGGCTCTAACGCAGCACCCTTACCCTATGGCTATGTAGATGCGGGGCCCGGTTTCTCCGTCTTTGATGCTGCTACGGGCACCGTAACATCCGGTGGGCTTGATTATGCCACGGCCCATACCTTTGCCCTCAATTTTGATTGGCTGATCACTCCAGGCTTTGGCATCTTTGGCCGCTACAGTTACGGCACCACGAATCTGGAACCGATCGATCGTGCGGTCAACGTGCAGTCATTTCAAGTCGGGCTTGGCTTTCCTGATCTGGGCAAGAAAGGAGCACTGGGAGTGATTACATTCGTCGCGCCGATGGATATTGTGAAAGGCCGCCAATATTTTGTTTCTGGCGGCGGGGATGGCGGGACGATCTATGAGCTAGAAGCGTCGTACTACTATCCCCTCAGCGATCATTTAGCGATCGTTCCCGCGTTTTATGCCATCTTCAACCCCAACAATTTTGGCAGTAACCCCAACATTTATGTGGGTAATCTCCGCGCCCAGTTTAGTTTTTAGTGGGGGTGGCGGGGATGAATGAAGAGAGCACCTGGTGGAAATGGGTAATGCCAAATTCTAGGTTTTCTGCTAGGTGAACTTGGTAGGCTTTAGACCGCACGCCTTGTTGCAAGGAACGGACCGCCATGAAATCTTCATTCAGCACCCGATCGAACTCCGATCGAAACGCAGCCTGCTGGTAAGGAAACGCATCCATCTGCGCCCTCGTCTGATAAATGAATACCTCAAATTGAGTTGTTTCAGGGGTGAGCGGCGTGAGTTTGAACACAGAAACCATGTCTCTAGCCGTGTTCACCATCAGATTAGGAAAAATAAAGCCCTGATAGGACTTGTGCTTCGGTTTACCTGGAAACGAGGGATGCTCCTGCACCGAATCAGCGCCAGTCCAGGGCACCGCAATCTGATAATGTCGCCCCGTGGGTGTGTATTGAATGCCACTGGCATCAAAACAGCGCAGGCTTTGAGCATGAACCACTGGCAAGTGGTAGCACTCCAGGTAGTTTTCGATCGGAAACTTCCAATTGGCTGGCTCCGTATACGACCAGCGATCGACCTCGCGTAAATCCTCCCAGGGCTGTTCGTACTGCTCTAAATAAGCGGGAAATTCAGCTAAGTACTCTGGCAACGATTCGCCGTATGGCTCAGGGTGAATAAAGATAAATCCACCCCACGTAGCGACTCGTCCTTCTAGTAACCGAGTTGCAGCTTGATCGAGATGGGGAAAGCACTCGGCACGCGGTAGCGATTTGAGTTGACCTTCTCGATCGAAGGTCCAGCCGTGATAGGGGCAAATAATGCGGTTGCAATGCCCCTGTCCATCCAACATCCGTGCACCCCGATGCGGACAAACATTGTGCAAGGCGCGTAACGTCCCATCAGTACCTCGAATTACCAACATGGGTTGATCGCCCACGATGCAGGTCACATAATCCCCCGGATTCGGTAGATCCGATTCGCGCCCAACACACTGCCAGACGTGGCTCCAGAGCGATCGTCGCTCCAGCGCAAACACCTCTTCACTGAAATAATAATCGCTGGGTAGACCTGATGCTGGTTTAGCTTGTAGTGCATTCCCACGTGCCTGCGACTCTTCAGAGAGTACCTTCATACGTCTGCCTCCTAGTTGTTTGCTTAAGCAGTTACCAGTTCTAACGCCTCAATGGGCAAGTCCGCTTCTAGCGCTAACTCAGTCCACCACAAATCCATCGCTGCCATCACAGCACAAAATCCTGCTTTGAACTGATGGAACTCCGTCTGATCAATATATTGCGCCAGTGTTTTGCGTAAATCCGCTTCATGCTCTGGCTCCCATTCGTTCAAATGCATATCGAAGAAATATCGCAACGGCTGAGGCATTTCACCTTCGAGCAGGTGCTCAATCACTTGCATTACGATCGTTAATTCAGCAATGGAGGTTGCTTCGATCGCATACATTGCACCAAAGACGTAAACAGTTCCTTGGTGACCGATCGCGTCTAGCCTTCCGAGCAAGCGGCGTGTGGCAGGTGATGGTTGAGTCGTTTTGATCGGCAGATCGAGCCCTGCTTCTAACCCCTCTGCTAGAAGGTCGTAATGGGAAATTCCATCAGTACTGCTGCCCATCTCCTCAGCGATATTCTCTTGTAGCTCTCTGGCCACGTCTAACCAATTGGCTTCAAACGCTTTTTTACGAGCAATTTTGGCAAACGACACAAGCTCTTTGGGAAAGATGGAATATTGGCGAATCACATAGACCAGTTGAGAGAAACTGGCTTGATACAAAGACCTTGCGATCGGATTCTTCTGCTTGGTTACTGCAATGTAGTTCTCAGTCATCAATTGATTGAGGTCCATTGACATACCATCAAATGTTTGCATTATTCGCCCTCTTTAGTTGCTAACAAGTGAATAAACTGGCTTCCATGCAAATTCACAACGGTTTAAACACCACAACCGTTCTAGAAACCTTGGCGTTTTAACCGGTTTAACTAAATGAAGTGCTGTTAGGACTGACTGCGGTAGATGCAGGGTGAGCTGCGAAACCAAGAAACCAGTATTTATGCTTAAAGATTTATTAAGAAACAATTTCCCAGCAAAAATACCAATGGTTTTCTTAACAATTAATTACATTCCTGGTTCTTAGAGGCATCAGTGAACACTCCTAAAACCTTAAGAAAGTGTTTAAAGTTAAAAATTTTAGACAGAGAAATCGATTACGAGAAAATACGGTTGCAATCATTACTCTCAATTCAATCTGGTCGAAATTTACTATCTATGCATAAGACGTATAAGAAACAAGAGTAGGTTTACTCGTAATTCATTCATAAGCCTACGGAAAACCCGCAGTAAGTTTATTTGAACCGGTTCAGCAATTTCCCTCATAAACGCCTCATTATTGAACCAGTCAATTAAAAAATTTGTAGCTGAGATCAAGCAGAGCGCTACAAATTCACTGGCTAGGTGAAAGCATCTAGAGCCAACTAGAACTCAGGACTTAAACTAAGCCATCCCGTCACGTGGCGGCTTAGTTTAACCCCTACCCAGTACCAGTAGATTGATCCGTGCCAACTGCGATCGCTCTCAAGCCCTGCGGCAAGTAGCTGAATGGGTAAATCAACTCAACGATCGCACTTTGGGCTGAGAGAGACTTCGCGATGGCTGATCCCACTTGCACAGAGCCAATCGAGAGTAGCACCAACCCGGTTGGTGGGACTGGTCTAACGAGTGTGCGTTTCTGCATCGGTTCGTTGCGTGCATCAACCATGCCTCCAGTGAGCGTCAGGTTTCTCATGTTGGAAGCGCTAGTGCCAGGAAGCTTCTAGACAACCTGACTGGGTTAAAGCTTTCATGATTCTGTGGAGTCTCTTGTCACAGAATCAAAGCGTGCCGTTTTACTCAATTTACTGCTTTGAGGATCGCGTTGAACTCTATGCCTTCAAGCGCGAAAGCTCTCGCTGTCGGCCAAGAAGGGCATTTGATCTCAACCCCAAAAGGCTATCAGTGTGCTTACGCGTTTGCTGTGCACTTAGCTCAAGCCAAGCAGCTACGACTGATTGATCGGGCTCAAGCGCCTAGCAGCAGCACGGAACACTCAGTCGGACTGGGTAGCCCTGGCCGGTCTACAGCCACCCGTGCTAGTGCGCAACTTTGCACCGGGTGGGAAAGCACTGCCGACGGGCACCACTGACAGCAGCCTGCTGCTACCCAAAGAAACGGGTAGGCGCTTGGGTAGATTCCCCCTAGCTTTCAGCAGTTGGTTGCCTCATAGTGAAGGTCTTAAAAGTGTGCTGACAAAGCGATTCAGTTGGCAATTTAAAAAACGAGTCCTGGGGGCACCCTCAGGACTTCATTTTTAGTAAGCAGCGCTGGTTGGGCGAGACAACTGGGTGAACTGCCCAGCGCCGCAGAAGTGCCGTTTCTAAGCCTCGCTTCGATCGATTCTCTGCAGCTCAATCAGGATAGGGGTCTGGTTAAACTCAATTGCCAGGGAAAAAGGCTTCGCTTGCAGATGCTTGCAGCAGTAAGCACCCGAGAGAAAAGAGAGCCAGGGGAATACCAATCACCCAACGTTGGCGATCGCGGGCTTTGTAGCGCATGGTTTGCTGAACAAACTGCTCTCCTTTTGCCATTTCTTGAAACGTGAGGGTGTAGCCTGTGACGCGACGCAGGTCGTCTCCAGTCATTTCTTCCCCTTGCCAGCGGCTCATCTGTTCCATCGAGTCCAGATGGTTGATTTGGGATCGCAACCGATCTTCTCCATGCATTGCCTGGTCTAACAGACGCTGTTCCTCGCCTGACAGAAACACAGAGCGGACAGCAGGCTGATAGGTTTCCATCAGATTGAGCAAGGGCTGATCCGCGTGAGGATTAATGGTTAACCAGCAGCCGGATAGTAACAAAAAACCAAAAGCACCCGTTCGCAATCCAGCAAGGGCTTTGGCAATCATCACTCGGCGTTGCTCCGGTGAGGTAAGAAGGACTGGTTTCACTACTGCGGCTAAAGCCAGCGTTGCGCCAAACACACAGACGATCGTTGCGCCTGTGGGCAAGTCCCAAACATAGGACGCACCCAGCCCGATCGTGCTTGCCAGCGTTCCCATCGTCCAGCCAATGAGCAGCGTGATGAAAATTGAAGTGCTGTAGAGTGTGCCGATCGCGGCTGGAATAATCAAAAAGCAGAACACGAGCAGCACACCAGCAATGGCAACGGAACTCGTGACAACCACGCCAAACGAAATGTAGAACAAAAAATCCCAAAACCAAATTCGTCTATGCGTTTGCGCCGCTTGGTCTGGCTGAAAGGAAAGCTGGATGAATTGCTTGCGAGCCAGCCAGTGGAACACGCCAACGGCACTGTAGAGCAGCACAACTTTGAACAAATCTGCTTCTGTCGTTGTGAGAAGGCTACCCACAAGAATTTGCTTGATGTGTTCTGCACCCTGTGGAGCTTTGTCTACTAATAAAAAGGCTGCCGCTGCCGACACTACGTACACCACGCCAATAAACGTTTCCTGCGAGACTCGTCCTGACCAGTAGCGGCTAAAGGAAAGAATGACGGCTCCGATGATCGTGAAGACGAGGGAGTAACTATAGGCGGCGATCGACTGGGGCAGATAGCCCAGCATGAACGCAACGGTTGCGCCCAAGGCCGAAATTTGCGCCAGTGCCAGATCCACAAAGATAATGTTGCGCGTGAGCACGTGAATGCCCAGGTAAGTGTGAATTCCCGTGAGTACCAGGGCAATCAGCAAGGGAATGGCGAGCAGTTGCAGCACATCAGACATCAGACTTTCGTTTTCCCCAGCGCCGTTGCCAACGCATGAACGTTGTAATCAAACAGGGAGAGATAATCGGGCACTGCAGGAATGGCACCCACGGAAGAAACAAGCGTCACTACCGCTGCACCCGTGCGGTTGCTTAAAAGGCGAGGCACGCGATCGGACTCATACAGTTCCTGAATGACCACTGGGACGTGCTCATCCTTCATCTCGCGCAGCAGTTTTGTGAGATGGGACGGGCTGGGCGGAATGCCCGGTCGTGGTTCGATGAAATCAATGATTTTGAGCCGAAAGCGACGTGCCAGGTAGGGGTAACTGTTGTGATAAGCGATCAACGGAACGCCCTGATAGGGGGCAAGCTGGCGTTGCCACTCGGCAACCTTCTGCTCCAGGGTGGCTAAAAAGGCCAGTCGATTTGCTTCATAGGTCTTGCTGCTCTCTGGATCAATTTGTGCCAGTGCAGCCGCAATAATGCCAGTCATCGCATCGGCATTCAAGGGATCAAGCCAGTAGTGGGGATTGCCAGCACCGTGGTTGTGTCCATCGGAAGGCGCAAGGCTGACAGAACGAACTTCGAGGAGGGGAATGACCGTCGAGACATCCACATAGCGCTCCCCTCCCCGTTGTAAGGTAGGATTGCCACTTTCCTGGGCCAGACGATCGAGCCACAAATCATGATCCAGGCCAACCTTGACGACCAGTTGCGCCGATCGCAGTTGCTGCACATCGGTTAGCCGGGGTTCAAACGTGTGCGGATCTTGGGCTGGTAAGGCAATGCTGCTGACATTGACGCGATCGCCTCCTACAGCCGTCACCAGACTGGCGAGATCTGAGGTTGTCGTAACGACCTTAAGCGGTACAGCCGCAACAGGACTCTGCCAACAGCCCCACCACAGCAGCACTGCCAGCATTACATGCCAAAGCTTTATCATGCGGTTCGCTTTCCAACCCAGAGACTCTTCGGCAACAGGCAGGAAAGCCCTTTTTCGTCAGCGTCCAGCTTGCTCAGGCGACAGTCCATCCGCATACTGGTCAGCCCATAGGCATCCAGGCGCGTCAGTTTTTCCTTTTCTTGCAGCAGATCGATCAGCGCTATCGAAGCACTCTTCATCACCACATTCAGGTCTTTGCCGCTCGCCGCTGTGACATAGTACTCTGCGTTACTGGTAGTGGGATACTGCACGGTCTTCTTCGCCTGCACTGTTTTAGGATTCAAACAGTGAATGCCACGTACACGATTTACAACCTGTGAAATGCGACAGTCAGACACCTGCGGCATGAGCTTGGCAGCGTCTGCGATCGAGATTTTGCGCTGGTCCGCCAGGAATTTCGCGGTTTCGGTTTTGGCGTTTTCCAGGGCTTTGTTCAGATCTTCGTCAATGCCGATCGTAATCCAATCCTTAGCGGTCTCTCCTCTGGGAAAATCAAGCTTCTGCCCCTTAACCACCGAAATATTCAGCACCAGTTCCTTAAAGGCCGTCTCCAACGCCGTCAAATTGATTTCGCCATTCCCCTGGGCAGCGTGAGAATCGCCCGTCCAGACGAGTCCACCCTTCACAAACACGGGTAGGTACAGGGTTGAGCCAGCGGTGAGATCACGAATATCTAGATTGCCGCCGTAGGGTCCGGGTGGCACGGAGCTATACTGCCCAGGCTCGGCACGGGCAACCCCCAACGTTCCCGGAAAGGGTGCGAGCGGAATTTCAATGCCTTTGCTGAACTGCGCCACTTTGCGCTCCATATCCAGGTAAAGATATTTCACCTGCCCATCGGGAAACTTATCGGGGAAGAGCCCAAACATACCGGGAAGATTGAAGTTCGCGGCATAGGAGCGAGGTGTGACCCGAAGAATGCGGATCTTCAACACATCACCGGGTTCTGCGCTTTCCACAAAGATAGGACCAGTGAGCGTGTGCGGTCCGCGCCCAGGAAAGTCGGTTCGCAGCTTTTTGAGTTCCTCGATCGTCTTCCCTGGCACCACCTGATTGTGGGAGTGCATCATGGTTTCCACCACGACTGTATCCCCAGATTTGATGGACAATACGGGCGGCTGGGCATTGTTAAACCAGCCCCACTGCGTTGTTTCTAGCGTTGCAGGCAGCAGATGGACGGTGCCCGGAAAGCTGGCATTCGTGACCCGCATTTGGGCAGTCAGCTTCGGGTTAATTTCGAGCGCCTGTTGAGCAAAGGCAGAGGTTGCAAAGGCGATCGCGCCAACAATCAGCCCAAGTCCCAGCCACTTCGGCAACTTCATCCTCAATAATTTCTTGAGAGCACTCCTCATAAACACAAGCCTCGATGATGAGAACAGCGAAAGGTGAGAACGAAGGGTCAGATGTAAGGTAATAACGACCGCTACAAACACTGTTTAAAGAACCGCCAGGCTTTATTTTGTACGGGAGAGACCGCTCTCGATTTGTCGTAGAAGCTACAGAAACAGGACTAATGCAGTTGCAGGCTTTTAGCCTGGGCTTATGTGAGTGAGATTGATACGGCACTCCAAACCTGTCGATCACAAATCAAGTTTACAGAGGTTTCTGAAGCAGCTGAATTTCGCAAAACACTTGCCAAGGAACGGGAGGGAGTAAAAGAGGAAAACAAAGAGCTGTTTAATTAAGCCCGCAGAGAGTTCATGTTGAGCCTTCTTGCTCGAATTCCTCGACAATAGCGACCACAGCCTCAATCTCGTGTTGCAAGTCTTCAATTAAAGGCAGCTTCGCCTTAAACTCTTCAGGTAGTGCAGCCGTCGTGCGGTAAGTAGAGGCGCTAATCGGTTGGCTCATGCCCCTTAGCGCGTACTCGACGACAGCCTTTTTCTTTGATCGGCAAAGGACAATGCCGATCGTTGGATTATCAGTAGGACGGCGCAACTTATTATCAATGACGTTGACATAGAAGTTGATCTGTCCCGAATACTCAGGCTTAAAGTCAGTCGTTTTTAACTCAACACACGAATCCTAGGAGAGCCTTACATTGGGTACTCGATGTCTCCTTTGATGAAGATGACTGCCGCATCCGTAAAGACCCTGCCCCTCAAAACTTCGCTTTGTTGCGCCAAATCGCACTCAATCTTTTGTCTCATGAGCAAACGACCAAAGTGGAACTCAAGGCAAAACGCAAAAAGGCAGGTTGGGACGATACCTATCTCATCAAGGTACTCACTCAAGCATGATGCGTTTGCCCTGTCCCTTAAACCAGTGGATAACTCCGGGCGCGTTCTTTGGTAAGGTACTGAGCGATCGCCACTACCAGTTCATCTGGCTCCATTGACTTTGATAGAACCGTTTCCAACCCAGGGCGCAGCGTTTCTGATTGCTCAACGGCGTCTGGATAGGTTGCCAGAGCAAGGACAGGGATCTCTTCCCCAAACTCCTGAAACCATAAACGAAGTCGTTGGGGCAGAGCATAATTGTCCTCTCTGAAAACCTCAATGTCTCCCAGTAACAGGCTGGGGTTGCAATGAGTGCCTGTAAGCTGGCTGAAGCTGAGGCAACAGTGGTAACAGCGGCACCCGCCTGTTCCAAAATCACGACGAGCAACTCCCGCTCATCGTCGATGGGATCAACCAGGAGAATTTGCTGTCCCTGCAACAGTTTGGAGCGGTTCTCTAAAGCGTCACCTGAGCGATGAGTCTCTGAAGTGCGATCGGATTCTTGTAGCGGTAGCCAGACGGTAAACGTTGCTCCTTTGCCTTCGCCTTCACTGGCAGCCTGAATCTGACCACCGTGCAACTCGACCAAATAGCGGGAGATCGCCAACCCTAACCCTAAACCACCAAATGCTCGAGTTGTATTGCCCTCCGCTTGCCGGAAGTAGTCAAAGACATAGGGCAAGAATCCTGTCTCAATGCCTCTTCCGGTATCGCTGACTTGGATCTGGACTTGAGTGCCGCTTTGCGTCAAATACACCGCTACCCGTCCATGCTCCGGTGTGAATTTAACGGCATTGGACAGTAAGTTCCAGACGACTTGCTGAAGCCGTGCTGAACTCCCCAACACCTGTCCGATCTCAGCTTCCAACCGGGTTTCAATGTGGATTGATTTGGCTTCTGCTGACAGATGGATGCTGGCGATCGCCTCTCTAACCACCTCTACTAAATCAACTGGACAGAAGTTAAGGACTAACTTCCCTTGCAGCATGCGTGAGACATCCAGCAAATCCTCAATCAACTGCGCCTGATGGCGGGCATTGCGTTCAATGGTATGGAGTGCCTGAGCTACCATCCCAGGGGCAAAATGTCGCGTTTGCAGGAGCTTTGCCCAACCCAGAATTGGATTGAGTGGCGTTCTAAGTTCATGCGAAAGTACCATCAAAAATTCATCTTTGATGCGGCTAGCAGCTTCTGCTTCTGCACGGGCAGCACGCTCTAATTGCAGCAGTTGGTCGCGCTCTTTTTCAATGCGTTTGCGATCGCTCAAATCCAACAAAAAGAAAACACCGTTTTCTGCCGTCTTGTGAAACGCGGCTGATCCACAAAGCACAGACACCCGTGAGCCATCCTTACGAAGATATGCCTTCTCATAGGGAATACAAACTCCCGTCTGTCGAATCTGCTCCAAGGCTTGTTCATCGAGTTCGACATACTCTGATGGTGTTAGATCTCTCCAAGATGGTTTCTCAGCCAGAAACTCCTCTCGCGTGTAGCCGATCAGGTGCAGTAAGGCATCGTTGGCTTCAGTAATCTCTCCTGCAAGTGTCCAAAAGCCCATGCCAATCATGTTCGATTCCATCACCCGCCGAAAACGCCATTCACTTTCCCGCAACGATTGTTCGACTCGCTTAAACTCGGTGATATCAGACGTAATGCCCAAAACCGATTCCACACCCCCACTGGTAGCAAACTCCGGTACCATCCGAGCTAGGTAGTAGCGAGTGCCATCCGGGGCAGGAAAGTCAAACTCATAAGAACAGGGTTGACCCGTTACAAACACCCGTCGCAGTCGCTCTTGCCAATCTTTCCGCAGATGATCGGGAATATTTAAATCGTCGTGAGTTTTGCCAATAAAGGCTGCGGGGGATAACCCTGTTGCTTGGGTAATCGCTGCATTGACATAGACATGACGCAAGTTGCGATCGAGCCTGGAAATAATATCGGGAGAATTTTCTGCCAGAGTTTTGAACCGTTGCTTACGGATCGCTAATTCCTGCTCGTAGCGTTTCAGGTCATGAATATCGGTGCTGGTGCCCACCCATTTCACAATCTGACCGCGATCGTCTTTTACAGGCACGCATCGACCCAGAAACCAGCGATAGCTGCCATCCGCCATGCGGTAACGAAACTCTGCTTCTCACACCTCACCTTCTTGCATGGAGACTGCCTGCTTGGCCAGAAGTTTAGGTAGGTCATCCGGATGAACAAGATGTGCCCACCCGTCACGAGCCACCGCCTCCAACGTCATCCCCAAAGCTTGCTGCCACTGTCGATTGGCGTAATCTACCCTGCCTTCGGTGTCCTGCGTCCAAACCAGTTGAGGCATGGCTTCTGCCAGGGTGCGATAGAGCGTTTCACTCGCTTGCAGAGCCGCTTCTGCCTGCTTTTGCTGAGTAATATCGCGGGTTGTAATCGCGATGCCATCTCCTAGAGGCACAACTTGATGATGGAGCCAGGCTGCGGTGACTCCCGGCATGTTATGGCTGGGAAACTCTTCGAGCAGGGGAATCCCCGTTTCTACGACTTGTTTGTACTGCTCAAAAAATCCCGCTGAGCGGTTAACCGGCAGTAACTCACAAAGGTTTTGACCCAGGATGTCTGCTTTGGTCAACGAAACCAGTTTTGCGCCATGCTCGTTCAGGTCAACAAACTGGAAGTCAACAATCTCTCCAGCCTTGTTCCGCACACTCTTGAGGATATGGATGGCATCAAAACTAGTTTCGGCGGCTGTATGAAACCGAGCCTCACTCTCGCGCAAAGCGGCTTCAGTTTGCTCTAAATCAAGCAGATGCTTGTGACTGCGACGATAAACAACCCGCAAGTTGGTCTCTAATAGACTGATGAGAAGCGTGACCAGGCTAAAAACAACCAGGGCAGCGATCGCAGCACCCGGAATTGGCAAGAACGAATGAACCGGAGACAGTAGAAAATACCGACTCGCCAGCACGGAGAGAATGGTTGCCACAAACCCTGCTCCCCGTCCGCCATACCAGGTACTCACGGTAACTGCCAGCACAAACAGCAGCAGCACCGAGGGAGCCAACAGGGATTTCAACAGCAGAGTCAGCAGCAACGCCAGGGCAACCGAACCAACAGCTACCCCATAGCGCAGCAGTCGGATTGGTCTAAACATGCGACTGTCGCCGAGTCCCCACACAGGGATAAACGCTCTCACTTTAGAGGGAGTCCGGAATTCACACACCTCTCCAAAGAGCGAATTTTCATGACTTCATTCATCAGAATCAGTGATTCGAGCCGCAGACGCTGTGCTACATCAGGCAAAGAGTGGAGAACGATCTTGACAGCCCCCACTCTGTTTGTGATTGCGTGCCGTTCACCAATGGAGAATAAGATTCCGAAGGTCTAAATTGACGTTTCATCTGTTGCAAGGTAGAAACAAAAGCGAACCAAAAGGATGAAGCATCAACGAAAGAAGTTCAGTAGCCTTGAACCTAATTCACGTTTAACTGTTCGTTCCATCACACACCACACCCATCCCAAGTTGCGCGCGTGCTGACTTGGGAGTTTTTTTAGAACTCAGCCGGACTTGTTTTACCCGAAGAATAATCAAATACAGGCTCCAAGCTAAATTGCCCATCAACGCAAGGAGGAACAGTCATGATTCCACCTGCACTCACTCAGAAGAAGAAATGGATTCTTCTCTCCGTTGTCATGCTCCCATTCGCCTTAATCGGCATCGGCGCTAAAGAGCAAATTGCACAGGCGGCACCACAGAATGCGTTCTGGACTACCAGAAGAAACAATTCTTGCTACAACATTGGTTAGAGAAATTGATGGCAACCACTTGCTAATCTGCCACAAGATGTATAGCCAGTAGGAGAACGGCAGGAAATAATAGGAACTGTGAGGAGTATGAAATGCAGAGCCTCTGGAGTCGAAACATGGATAGACGCCCAGAGGCTTTTGCGTGAGGGAAAAATCTAAATCTTCAAGCTAAAGCTATCGCAGTAAGTCCCACCCATTTGAGGGCAAAACTCAAGGACGCTTCATATGTGCAACAAGCTGGTCGAGCGCTTTGCCCCAGCCATCATAGAAGCCCATATCTTCGTGCTTCTTGCAGTCCGCTTGATTTCCATGAATAACAAGTGCAGTGTATTTCGTTCCCTGTCCGTGTGGTTCAAGCGCAATCACGGCTGTAAATGCGAAGTCGCCGCTGTTCTTCTCAGATGATTGGATAATGGGGCGATAGCCCGGTTGAAGGGCATTTGTCCAAACCAGCTTTTTGTTTGGGATAACTTCTAGATAACAGCCGACGTTGGGAAACTCTTGCCCCTCCGGAGAACACATGACCGTGCGGAAAAGACCACCAGGACGAAGATCAATTTCACAGTCGATCGTTTGCCAGGGTGCAGGCGTAAACCAATGCTTCAGATGTTCTGGTGTTGTCCAGGCTGCCCAGACCAGATCTGGTGAAACATCGACAATGCGTTCAAACACTAAGTCAAGTTGAGGGTCAGGTTGATGAGTTGATAGAGTCATCGGTATTATCCTTCAGTTGGGTGAGGTAAGCATCTAATTGATTGAGGCGAGCTTCCCAAAGGCGACGTTGTTCTACCATCCACTGTTCAGCAGCAATTAAAGCGTCTGGAGCGATTTGATAGGTGCGGATGCGACCTGTTTTGTGGGAATGAACCAAGCCACAGTCACTTAAAACATTGAGGTGCTGCGTAAACGAGGGCAATGCCATGTCGAATGGCTGCGCTAGTTCGCTCACGGCAGCCGGTCCAACACTGAGCCGCTCGAGGACGGCACGCCTGGTTGGGTCGGCCAGGGCATAAAAAACGCGATCGAGTTGGCTAGATTGGTTAGGCATATACCTAACTATAACGCTAATTAATATTTAGGTAAATACCTTTCTTTTGTTGGATGATCGAGCGATCGCTTCTCCTGTTTTCTGGGATGGGGGGTTGCGATCGCAAACATCCCCATTTGCTGCGCGCACGGCTGACGGGCAAGTGCAACAGGCCAATCTCGCCTGACGGGATAACCTGTTCGATGCTGAAGTCGAAGTTATCCCGAATAATCCTGTCTATTCTCCTAAGATGGAATCTCAGGCAGAATTATTCAATCTAATAACTGTTGGGCTGCTTTATCCTCGATGGGGATAGCTCAGAGAATTAACTGATGAGACAAATGCTCAAATTGAATCTACTTCCAAAGATGATCGAGAATATAGAATATAAAGCTTACTAATTTAGAACATGCCTGAGCGAATTTTTGGACATATTTCGGGTTGTCCGGAGGGTAGTTGGTTTGAGTCTAGAACAGCTTTAGCGGAAGCGGGTTTACATCGTCCTCGAGTAGCGGGAATTAGTGGGACTGAATCTGAAGGAGCAGATTCGATTGTTCTATCTGGAGGATATGAAGACGATGAAGATTTAGGTGATGAAATCGTTTATACAGGTCATGGTGGAAGAGACCAAGATACCGGTAGACAGGTTGCCAACCAAAAACTAAGTCGTGGCAATCTAGCCTTGGCAAAAAGCAAACTCCAAGGACTACCAGTTCGAGTAATTCGTGGCTCGACACATAAATCTGATAATTCACCTTCTACAGGTTATCGCTACGATGGTCTATATCAGGTAGAAGATTATTGGCAAGAGAAAGGTAGGGCAGGGTATTACATTTGGCGTTATCGCTTGGTCAAAATTATTGAAGATAAAATTTCTACTCCTTCAAGAGTCACTGAGGATTCTGGGGCTTATTCAATACCACGACGTCAAGAAACAACTGTGTTAAGGATTGTTCGTGATACAAGACAAGCACGAACAATCAAAGCTTTGTATGACTACCGGTGTCAGGTTTGTGGCATTCGCTTGGAAAGTAATGCTGGTCTATATGCAGAAGCAGCTCACATTAGACCATTGGGTATTCCTCATAATGGTTCAGATTCCATAAATAATCTCCTTTGCCTTTGCCCAAATCATCATGTGCTATTTGATTATGGCGCGTTTTCTATAGCAGACAATTTATCACTGTTAGGCATAGAGGGTACCCTTACAAAAGTTCCGCAGCACGAGATACACCTAGATAACCTGCGCTATCACAGAGAACATTACTTTCTAATACGAGATGAATTTGGTTGATAAGCGATTGCCCCAACAACCCGGGTGCAATGATTTTCCAAGTCGCTTGTAATGTAGTAAAGATTCTGAAAACTACTGACCAGGGACGTTATCCCACCTATGTGACGCACAATGAAGCCGCGCTAGAATGGGTGGAAATGTCGTCCGAGCCAATACTCTTCTACTACAAGCACATCGTTGACTCCGGTTTAGGGTGGCTCATCATGATGGAGAAGTGAAATGGGAAAGCCAGCAAAGAATACGATTTGCCTCTGGTACGATGGCACTGCCGAGGAAGCAGCGCGATTTTACGCCGAGACCTTTCCCGACTCGTCCGTCGATGCAGTGCATCACGCACCGGGAGACTTTCCCTCGGGGAAGCAAGGGGACGTGTTGACCGTCGAGTTTACCGTGATGGGCATTCCCTGCCTCGGTCTCAACGGCGGACCTGTGTTCAAACACAATGAAGCATTTTCGTTTCAGGTCTCAACGGTTGACCAAGCAGAAACCGATCGCTACTGGAACGCGATCGTCGGCAACGGTGGACAAGAGAGTGCCTGCGGCTGGTGTAAAGACAAATGGGGATTGTCCTGGCAGATCACACCGATCGCCCTGACGAAAGCGATTACCGATCCAGATCCTGCTGCCGCCAAACGTGCGTTCGAGGCAATGATGCAAATGAAAAAGATCGACATTGCTGCGATCGAAGCGGCGCAGCGTGGTTAAGCTTATCTCAGATCAGCTTCTACAGAATTTCTACATACCCCTCTGTTCCATGCAAGCGAATTCGTTGCCCGTCTTTGATTTGTTGGGTCGCATGATCCACTCCAACCACGGCGGGTAAGCCATATTCACGGGCGATTACGGCTCCATGCGTCATCAGTCCACCCACTTCGGTGACTAAACCTTTGATGGTTACAAACAAGGGTGTCCAACTAGGGTCCGTAAAGGTGGTGACTAAGATATCGCCATTTTCCAGATCTGCATCTTCCATGTTGAGGATGACCCGTGCACGTCCTTCCACCACTCCGGCGGAAACGGGTAGACCGACGATTGCGTCAACTGGCAAATTCTCTCGTTTGTACTTCCCCACAATCATTTCACCCTCAGACGTGATCACTCGTGGCGGTGTCAGTTTCTCATAGTGTTTGTACTCGTCTTTGCGTTTGTTGATAATCGAGTCATCCACTTGATAGGTGCGTACAACGTCGTGAAGTTCTTCAATCGTGAGATAGTAGGCATCTTCTTTTGCGTGAATCACACCCGCCTGTACGAGTTGTTCGACTTCTTTCAGTAATGCCTGCTTATAAACAAAGTAGTGACTCACGATGACGTATTTGGGATATTCACGATAGCCGATGAAGCTCCGAAGCAGACGGATCATCCGTTTGGTTTCATTAACCTTTTGTTCGCCATCCGGTAATTGCTGCAATCGCCCTAATAGCTCTTGTTCCTTGTCTAAAGCTGACCGTTTCCCTTGCTCAAATTTGCGATCGCGTTCACCCGGCTCTAAGTTTCTGATATTACTGAGAATCATCGGCACCAGTGTGGTTGGTTTTTCGCTCCAACGCGGTCTCGTAAGATCGATCTCTCCAGCACAGCGCATGCCGTATTGGTCAAGAAAAGTCGCGATCGCGCTCTGCGCTTCCTGTCCACCCTCAAGCTTTACTAATTCACCCAGAAAATTATCCTCTTCGACCTGTTGCAAAGACTCAATGACTGCCGGGTAAGGACGAATTGCATCCGCAACGTCTAACAATGCCAGACCCATTTCCGACGTAATATTGTGCGGTACAGATTGAGAAAGCGTGTCCGCTGCGTTTTTTTCGCCTAACCACTCGTTCATTTTTTGATTGATCCAGGAGGCAGCATTCATGCCCGTCATCAGCACACCAAAACTCTGGGAATCAGCGTTGCTCTGCTTTAATTGCTGGATATCCTCCCGGATAAAATCAAACAAATCCACTCCTGATTTCGTTTGGATCGTTTGTTTTAAAGCTGAGATCGAGGTTTGACTCTGTTGAATCAAATCAGCCACAATCGCCGGGTCGTAGTCTTTGAGAGTTTGAAAATCCGCAGGCGATCGTCCTGTCCTGCTTTTGCCAGGACTCTCATCGGGTAATAATTTAATAAAATCTCCCCGCTCGATGATGGTTGTCAGTGCGTCTTTCATCAGCGGATCAGATTTTCCCAAGGTGACGTTTAAGATCGTTTCTCTGCTGGCAGGTGCAGCCAGCGTCGCTGTCACATCAACAAATAATCTTCCACCAGCGGTATGCATGGGTGCATGGGTCATTAACAGGAAAAAAGACAATCCCAATGGTTTCATGGCATCAGTCATCATTTGGTTATGACCGACAGAAACAAAGACGTGATTTTCCTGATCATTCGTTTCAGGAATCGGGAATAACGTCGTGATCGGACGACTTTGAACCATATAAAACGTATCGTCAACCAAGCACCATTCAATATCTTGGGGACTGCTGAAATGGGCTTCGATCGTTCGTCCGATGCGCTCAAGCTGCACAATCTGATCATCTGTCAACGCTTGCTGATTCTGCTGCTCAGACTCAATCTCCCGTGCTTTTGTACCGCCGTCTTTTAGGACATCAATTGCCAGTTTCTTAGTGGATATTGTCTTGTCGATCACCTTACCGTTCCGCACTTTATAGCTATCGGCATTCACCAAACCGGAAACCAAAGCCTCACCCAGTCCGAAGCTGGCATCAATGGATGACACTTTTCGATGACCAGTGACCGGATCGGCAGTAAACAAGATTCCTGCTACCTGTGGAAAGACCATCTTCTGAACCACCACAGCCAGGTAAACTTTACGGTGGTCGAAGCCGTTTTGCAAACGGTAAATAACGGCTCTCTCGGTAAAGAGCGATGCCCAGCACTGGCTGATGCGTTTCAGGATGGCCTCTGTCCCAACAATGTTTAAATAGGTATCCTGCTGTCCTGCAAAGGAAGCTGTGGGTAAATCCTCGGCGGTTGCGCTGGAGCGGACAGCGCAGGCAGTTTCTTCTCCAAGTTTGGCGAGAAAGTGAGCGATCGCTTCCCTCATGTCTTCAGGGATGGTGATTCCTTCGATAATCCTGCGAATCTCACCGCTCAGTTCACGAATTTTATCTCGATCATCCAGTTTCAGAAGTGATAACTGATTCAGTAATTCGTGAATCGAGGGTGTTTCTTCAATGATTCTTTTAAAGGCACCCGTCGAAATACAAAAGCCATCAGGTACGAGTATGCCTTCAATCGTGGAAAGTTCTCCCAGATTCGCGCCCTTCCCCCCAACAACTCCGATTTTTGCTTTGTCAATCTCCTGAAAACCGAGTATGTAAGAACTCATCGATTGACCTCCTTCAATTCCTTCTTTTTTCTCTCTAGCGTATTCAACAGGATCAGCGACGCTGCACGCTCTAAACGTTGCTTAAATCTCTACATCAAGCTAACTTGCCGCTTAATCGATCGCATTCGTTCAATAGACGATCAAGTTCTGCTGCAACTTTCCATGGATTGCGTCCTGTGAAAAGAGCGGCAACGATCGCTTCATGGGGATTTCTCCCCGTTTGCTTAACGGCGGCGATCGCGGCTTCACGGGAGAACCCTCGTCCAGCCACCAGCCAGGCGGCTAAAACGTGCCCCGTGCGCCCAATGCCGCCTGAGCAATGCACAACGACTCTCTCATTTGTCTGATTAGCAGTTGCTAAGAACGGTAAAATTTGATCAATCAGTAGATCAGGATCGGCATAGTAGAAGTCTTCAATGGGTGCCCAGCACACTTGGTCAATCCCAAGCGTTTGTTGATAAATGTCATGCAGATTGGCATAGCGATCGAGTTGAGATTCCGGGAGTAAACAACAGACTCGCTTGATCTCTTGGCTCTGCATAAACTCAATCCACTGGTTGACTTTCTCGTTGCTGTATCCGGGGCGAGCGGAGCCAAACACAATGAGTTCACCCTCTGAAGCAGCAGCAAATTTATACATGGTGATTTCACCTCTACCCCATCAATTGCTTCTCCCGGCATTGATTTAACAGGATAACGCCACATAGACAGAACGCTTCCACCGATGGCAGTTGCAAGACGCATGGTTATCGTTTCTAGGCTTGATAGAGACAGATCTTGGAATCTTGTTTAGTGTGACCCTATCTAGCATGATGACACTAGCTAAAAGGATGGTGCCACTGTCACTGGTAAACAATGAACTTTCTTTAACAGAGGCGTTGTTGCATAAAAGATATGAGATAGGGGGTAGAATAACGAGATTAAACGGCTCTAGTACGCTGAGTGTTGCGATGAAGACGAAGCTCAAACCATCCTATCGAGTTCGCAACTGGAGTGAGTATGATACAGCGCTGAAACAACGAGGCAGCATCAGCTTTTGGATCGACGAATCGGTGATTGAGGAGTGGATCAATGCCCAAAAAAGTGGACGACGGGGAGCATCCAAGCACTATAGCGACCGAGCCATTGGCTTGATGGCAACAGTACAATCGTTGTTCAACTTGGCTGGACGGCAAACCGAAGGATTTCTAGAGTCTTTGTTTGCCCTGATGGGGATTGACCTGGCAGTGCCAGACCATAGTACGTTATCGCGACGCATGGGCAAGGTGAGTGTTGCAATGCCAGTGGCACCGACTGAAGGAGGCATTCATGTGGTCGTTGATTCCACTGGAGTCAAGGTCTATGGAGAAGGAGAATGGAAAGTGCGCCAGCATGGGGTGGATAAGCGACGCACTTGGCGCAAGTTACATGTCGGAGTCAATGAATCAACCGGAGAGATCCTCGCTGCCGTTGCCAGTACCAACAATGTCAGTGACGATGAAGCCTTTGGTGATCTCATTGACGCTATTGAGCAGGAGATTGAGCAGGTCTCAGGCGATGGAGCTTATGACAAACGCAAGTGCTATGACAAGATTGCTGCACGCAAAGCGAACCCCACAATTCCTCCTCGCCAAGATGCGGTGATGTGGGAAGATGCCCCTGAGGGTGAGCAGACCCATCCCCGTAATCAAGTCCTTGAACGGATTAAGCAAGTTGGACGTCAGCAGTGGAAGCAAGAGAGTGGTTATCACCGCCGTTCTTTGGCTGAGACAACCATGTTTCGCTTCAAGACGATCTTTGGTTCAACACTGCGACGACGACGCTTTGATAACCAAGCTGTTGAGTTATTCCTCAAATGTGCAGCACTGAATCGCATGATTCAATTGGGTAAGCCTGACAGCTATCGAGTAGAAAACTGATTTATGACTACAACATGGGGGAGAAGCGTTCTCAAATCATTCATGCAACAAAGCCTTTAACAGATGCAGTTCAAATGATGGTTTTCCGGCTACTGGAACGGGTGAAAAGATTGGTTTAAGGAGAAAAATGTTTACAACTATTTCTGTCAACAAGGAAATTCAGATGGAAAAATTTCCTTGTTCCTGTCGAAATAGTAGTGGCTCACTCGTCATAGTCATAGAAGCAGCGAGAGTTGCTTCGATCAAACCTAGAACAAGGTATCTACACATGCAATACGTCATTCTAAATTACGTAAACGAGGAAGATTATGCGACTGGCAAAATTCATCCTCCTGCCTTCGCTGCCTATACCCAGGCATTATTTGAAGCCGGAGTGATGGTTGCTGCGACAGGACTACAACCCAGTCACACGGCTACAACTATCCGCAACCAAAACGGACAGCGGAACGTCCAGGATGGCCCCTTTGCTGATACCAAAGAGCAATTGGGTGGTGCTTATATTATCGACGTACCCAACCTGGATGCTGCCCTTGAATGGGCGGCACGGAATCCTGCGGCGAGTCTGGCAGGGGTCGAGGTTCGTCCGATCATTGGGGTCGAAGTTCGTCCTATCGCCAACCAAACATAACGGAGGAAGTTGTCTGAGTCTCTCTTCTTTTCTACTCGCACCCAGTCATTACCATAGAGGAAGAATCGAGCATTAACAATGGATGCACGTCGAGCGGCAGAATTGGCAGCACGTCACTCCTACGGGCGTTTGGTTGCGTATTTGACAGCCCACACAAGGGATGTGATGGCGGCTGAAGATGCCCTCGGCGATGCTTTCCTGACTGCCCTAAAAACCTGGTCAGAAACCGGAGTTCCCAAAAATCCTGAAGCCTGGTTGCTCGTCAGTGCACGACATCGATTCATCGATGCAGCGCGGCGTACCCAAATTCAGGATAAAGTTCTCAACAACTTAAAATTGAACGGATTGGAATCGCAGACTGAACTCTCCTTCGATTCAGTGAGCTTTCCAGACGATCGCCTGAAACTGCTGTTTATTTGTGCCCATCCTGCGATCGATCCGGCGATTCATACCCCTCTGATGTTGCAAACGGTACTGGGTCTGAATGCGGCTCAGATTGCCTCAGCATTTCTGGTTGCGCCCACTACCATGAGCCAGCGCCTTGTACGGGCCAAGGCAAAGATTCGAGATGCGGGGATTGCCTTTGAGCTACCAGACGCAGATGAGTTGCCACTCCGGTTAGCCGCCGTATTAGAAGCAATCTATGCCGCTTACACCAATGCTTGGGAAACGGTGCAGGGGGGCGATCCGCAACATCGAGGACTGGCAGAAGAGGCAATCTGGTTGGCACGTTTGTGCGTTCAGTTAATGCCGCAAGAACCAGAAGCTCGTGGATTGCTTGCGCTCATGCTTTACTGCGAATCGCGACGGGATGCACGTCGGACTTCCGATGGTGCCTACGTCCCTCTATTGCAGCAGGATATAAGACTCTGGTCACAGCCAATGATCGATGAAGCAGAACACGAACTGGCGCAGGCTGCGCCATTCAAACAGTTAGGACGATTTCAACTCGAAGCAGCGATTCAATCAGTTCATATCCAGCGTGCCGTCACTCATCAAGTGAATTGGGATGCTCTGGTCTTGCTGTATGAAGGCTTAATTCAGCTTTCACCAACGCTAGGTGCCCTGGTGAACCAGGCAGCCGCGATCGCCGAAACTCAGGGAGTTGATCAGGGTTTAGCAAAGCTCAATGCCCTCCCAATAGAAGCTGTAAAAAATTACCAATCTTATTGGGCACTGAAGGCTCACCTGCTTAAGCGATTGGGGGATAAGTCGAATGCTCAACGGGCGTATGAACAAGCGATCGGGTTAACCGAAGACCCAGCAATTCGTGAATTCCTTCTGAAACAATCGCTTTCCTTGAATCTGTAGATCTTGACGATTAGAGCTACTGGAGGACACCATGAACAACTTACAAGCTATCCCTGAGCGGAGTAAAATACAGGTGTTGTGATTGTCGGAGCCAGTCCAACCGAATTAGCATTGGTTTGCTAGTTCGTCAGGTACGGCATCGATTTTGTCATTGTTGAGTTGATCAGCGGGAAGGAATTACGCCCTATTCCAAAGTTCTTGGCGTTCACGCCCGCACGCTGGAAATCTATGAGCAATTAGGGTTGGCGCAATCAGCCGTAGAACAAGGGGAGATCGCCTAACACGCCTCGTTCTGTCACCTCGACAGCATCAATTTCTTCTCCCTGCATTGGTTTAATCGGATAACGTCGTGTGGAAAGAACGCTTCTAACGATGATCGTTTCAGAACCCATAGCGATCGTTCCCAGATTTGATAGAGCCAAATTTTGAAACTTTATTCAGTGTGATGCACACCTGACAGGGGGCATTAGCCGAAAGGATAGTGTGCTTCTAAAACTAGTACGCCACACTCAATTTATCCAAGATTAGGAGAAAGAGGCAAAAACGATGTTTATTCTCAAAGTCCTGTCTGCTCTTCTAGGGAATCTGGTTATTTTTGGTGGATTACTATTTTTACCTGCATGGACTTTAAACTGGTGGCGTGCCTGGGTCTTTCTGGGAGTGGTGGCAGTGAGCGTCATTGCAACCATGTTCATTGCCTTTCAAGAGAATGAAGAACTCTGGAAGGAGCGCCTCAAACCACCCATTCAACAGGGTCAACCGCTGGTAGACAAAATTATCATCAGCGTGTTTGTGCTCGCCTTCTTTGGGTTAGTTGCCGTCATTCCGCTGGATGTCTTTCGATTTCATCTGTTGGGCAAGCCGGATGCGATCATTTCAGGATTGGGCTTGCTGCTATTTATCGCAGGTTGGTGGATGATTGCGTTTTCCTTTAAGGAAAATACCTTTGCGGCTCCGGTGGTGAAACATCAGGCAGAACGGCATCAAACGGTTATCGACACGGGAGTTTACAGCATTGTCCGCCATCCTATGTATGCGGGAGCTGTATTGCTGATGATTGGAATGCCGCTGTGGTTAGAATCCTATGCAGCAGCTTTGTTTGCGATCGTTCCAATTATTTTGCTGGCAGTGCGAATTGTGTTTGAGGAACAATTCCTGAGACAAGAATTAAGTGGATATGATGCTTATACTGAGCGAATTCGATACAGGCTGTTGCCCTATGTCTGGTAAAAGCTCGAGCACAGATCATCATGAGCTATCGCATTCAAAGTGTGACAACGTTTGATATTTTGGATGGCTCCATTCAGTCAATTTACACGATGAGAAATCTAGAAAAGCTGAAGCGAATCAGCTTGGGCGATTCTAGAATCACCCAGTCAGGCGATTGAATAATAGTACTGATGCACTACTATTTCCTCAGTCATTTCAGGTTCAACTCCTATGGCAACCGCAATCCTGAGTGAATTTCCTTTCACAAGCCATTTTGTTGAGGTGCATGGGCATCAAATCCATTACGTTGATGAGGGACAGGGCGATCCGATTCTGTTTCTACACGGAAATCCGACTTCGTCCTACCTGTGGCGTAATATCATTCCCTACTTAACGCAGCAGGGCCGTTGCATCGCGCCTGATCTGATTGGAATGGGAAAGTCCGATCAACCTGACCTGGATTATTCTTTTTCTGATCACGTCCGTTACCTCGAAGCCTTCATCGAAAAACTTAAGTTAGCCAATATTACCCTTGTTTTACATGATTGGGGTTCAGCACTGGGGTTGCACTACGCTCAACAGCATGAAGCGAATATCAAAGCATTGTGCTTAATGGAGTTTATTCACCCAACCACCTGGGAGGAATGGCAGGAGCCCGCCAGGAGATTATTTTAGGCATTTCGTCAGCCTGAGATGGGTTGGGATTTGTTGGTGAACCAGAATGCCTTTATCGAGCAAGTGTTGCCCCACTCGATCGTTCGCCCGTTGTCAGATGCGGAGATGGCACACTATCGCGCTCCCTTTATCGACCAAGCGCATCGCAAGCCCCTTTGCCAATTTCCCAATCACCTTCCGATTAGTGGCGAACCTGCGCCTATGGTTGAGTTAGTCAGCTACTACCACGATTGGTTACTTCAAACTTCCCTCCCTAAACTGCTGTTTTGGGCAACGCCGGGAGCGTTAGTGCCTGAAGCAAAAGCGCTATGGTATCAAGAGCACCTACAGAATGTGAAAGTGGTTCACGTTGGGACTGGTATCCATTACCTTCAGGAGGATAACCCGCATTTGATTGGCAAAGAACTATCAGCCTGGTATGCCTCTCTCGATCGCCAATCATGAGGCAGAATCAGCAGCTAACCTTAGTCGCAACACACGATGGAGGACAGATGAAAAAAGTGCAGTATTGTGGAGGATGCCTTTGTGGAGCAGTGCGTCTGGAAATTGCTGCTGAACCGTATCGGGTGGGTATTTGCCATTGTCTAGACTGTCGCAAGCACCATGGGGCAATATTCAATACTGTTGCAATATTTCCTGCTGATGCGGTCAGTATCACTGGCACAGTATCCGACTATCGTGATCGCTATTTCTGCCCAGTTTGCGGCTCCTCAGTCTTCGGTCGCTCTGCTGACGAAATCGAAGTCCCTGCTGGTATTTTCGATATGCCGAATCAAGTAACACCCACCTATGAACTCTGGATGTGTCGTCGGGAGGATTGGCTACCCTCGTTCAACGTTGCACGTCGGTATGAGCACGATCGAGAAGGGACAGCACGCACGGAACCATAGCCGAAAGGGCACATCTGGCGGTTGGGGGACTCTAAAGAAGATTAGGGAGAATAGAAGAGGAAAAAAAAGGTGCGCCCTACTAAGCACACCGAAACAATAAACTTTTCTACTTCCATGCTAACGCCCCACCCCTCTGCTGCACTCGATACCCCTGGGTTACAACCGCTTTATGACAAGCTGCAAACGAGTATCACGCTTGCCAGTCTGGTTTTAACGGCATGGGAAATCGGCTTATGGTTTGCCAAGACTCTTGTCGAACACCAATTGAATGAACGTGCCAAGCAGGCGCAGGTGTGGGGGCATTGTAGCAAGTGCGGTCGTCGTTTAGAAAGTAAGGGTTTTGTGCGCCGCCGGATGCTGACCTTAGTCGGATGGGTAGCGTGGCAACGACGGGTTGGACGGTGTCCAAATCGCTGTGCTAGGAGTCATTGCGCCCCATTTGATGCACGGCTTGGCCTTACAGCTTACCAACAGACCTCGACGGAATTGGTGCGGTTGGGCTGTTTACTTGCCGTATTTTTGCCGTTTGAGTTGGCGGTGCACTTGTTGGGGCAATTGTGTGGTGTTCGCCTCCGTGACGATAGTGTTTGGCAATGGGTACAGCAGTTTGGACGACAAGCGCAGCATCAACTAGACCAGGAACTGGAGCAACTGGCAAAGGGGATTGAACCCCGGCCTGAGCCACTAGACCCGGTTCTAGCAGCGTTACCGCTGGTGCTTGCCGCTGATGGTGTGAGTGTCCCCTTTCGCCCAGTTCCGGGCACTGCCAGGGGCAAAATTCGCTTTCGAGAAGTCAAGATCGCTGTGCTTGCCCGCCTCAAACAGGTTTGCACTCGCACCGGGAAGCGGCACACGCGCTTGCAGCAACGACGCCTCGTGGCAGTGCTTGGAGGGATTGATGCCCTGCAAACCCGGTTGCAACTGGAGGCAGTCCGTCAAAGCATCACGACTGCGCCACAAGTCGTTTGGATTAGTGATGGCGCACCCGGCCTGTGGCGCTTATTTGAACAAAGTTTTGCCCAACTCGCCATTGGTATTTTGGATTTCTATCATGCCACGCAGCACCTCTGGCAAGCCGCTGAAGCTTATGGTCAAACCATTTCCACCCGCACGCCCCAGCAATGGTTTGAGCGACTGCGCCGGCAATTGCGGCACGGTTATGTCCGTCCGATGATCCGAGAATTGGGGCATCTCTTGAAGTATCGCTCCACCCCCGCAACGGCCAAACCGACATTGCAGCGAGTGCAGCAGTATCTCAGCACCCATCTGCCCCACCTCCAGTATCGTCAATTCAAAAAGTTAGGGTTCCCGATTGGTTCCGGTATGGTAGAGAGTGCTTGCAAGTGGTTAATCACGCAACGGTTTAAGGGCACTGGCATGCGTTGGAGTGAACCCGGCTTTAATCATCTGCTCCATCTACGTTTAGCTTGGGTGAATGGACGCTTTGATCCGTTGTTTGCTAATCACTCTCTATCGCCTACCCTCCACTCCCCCAACCGTTAGATGCACCCTAGCCGAAACTTATTAACCGTTAAAGAAGCTGCTATTGTCACTGACAACATTAATTCGTTTCCAGTTCTGCTCTGTCGCTTCATTGGCGGGAAATAAACATTCTATTCTGAGTTCTTGCAACGTGATGTCGTAAGGTGTTCCTAAAGTGGCGATCGTTGAGAAAAATTGTAACTCCAAATCTTCTCGTTTGAGATGAACAGTAAGCAGCATTGTATTTTGGGCAGTTCTATCAGTCTGATGCCAGGCTTCAGCAATACCAGGATCATTCATCAACTCATCCAGTAAAGCTCTAGATTGCTCACTTTCTCCATCGGCGATCGCTTCTCGGTGGAGTCGTTGCAGCAAATGTCCTGAAAAATCTTCCCAATTTACAACAAATGGACGGAATCCTTGAGGATGAAACATTGCTCGCATGAGATTAATTTTGCCATCCCGGTAGAAGTGCCTTTGCAATTCTTCTAGAGGAATAAATGCAGTTAACAACCGGGTCGCAGCGTTGTTTGGTAGAAGGAGGTTCCAATAGCGATCGACCACAATGGCTGGGTAGGGTTCTTGTTGGCGCAGCATAAAGTCCAGGGCTTTACGAATAGCCGCCATTTCAGGAGCCGAGAGATCGGTTTCAGCATGAATGGGCGCAAAGCCAGCAGCAGTTAGCATCAGATTTTGTTGCCTGAGTGGAATTTCTAGAACTTCTGCCAATTGCAGCACCATCTCTCGACTGGGTTTCGCCCGACCCGATTCTAGGAAGCTGATGTGCCGTTGAGACACCTGACTGGTTACAGCGAGCTCAAGCTGACTGAAGCCACGTTGGTTGCGCCACTGCTTAAGCAGCAGTCTAAATGAGTCAACTTGTTGCTCCGAGGTAGAAGTCCGTCGCTGCATCGTAAGACATTCAGAAACAATCACGTTGATTACCTGAGAGGTAATTGCTTCAATTATCTCCTTTCCTCATCATAGAGCCATACCAATTAAGGGTAAGAATGATGTTAAAAACAACTCAAGCCTCAGCAATCGCTCCATTTGGCTTAATGAAGTCACTGTATTTGCTGTTTGCGATCGCGGGTACAATTGCGCCCTGGTTCTGGCTCTTACAAGATTTACCTGCTTTACTGTCCCCTACCCTGTTTTTTCAGCAGACCTTTGCCAATGCGATCGCAAGCACATGGGCAACAGATTTGATACTCTCAGTCGTTGTTTTCTTTTGCTTTGCCTGGCTTGAACTCAAGCGATTGAATGCCTCTCGTTCCTGGATTATTTTATATATCGGTTTAACGTTTGGAGTCGGGTTGTGCTGTTCTCTACCATTCTTTCTCTATCATCGAGAGCAACTCCTTGAGCGTCATCTGTAAGCCTCGTGAGAGTTCTAACTTACTTCCGTAGGTCTACTTCAATGTCGTTAGTCAATCTCACGTACTCTTGCATACATCAACGCATCTCTAGGAATGGCTGAAATGTTAGGGCGAACTGCATAACAGCGTAATCTCCCTTCAAACACCAATCCACATTTCTCCAGAACTCTCACTGAAGCGAGATTTTCAACATCGCAGGTTGCCCAAACCCGATAAATATTGGGTAAGCTGATTGCCCATTCCACTAAAGCACGCGCTGCTTCTGTTGCATACCCTTGTCTCCAATATTGCTGATGAAGCAGATATCCAAACCCAGCGATGTGTCCTTCTAACCAACAGGCGATCGTACCAATGGGTCGATCCTCCGGTTTAACGGTCAGAACCCAGGATAGGTCGCCTGATTTCCACTTTTCAGGCTGCTCCTCAAGCAGTTTCACAACCTCGCTAACATCCTTGCGGGGATAATAATTCATGTAATGAACGGCTTGAGGATCACTGGCATACTCAAAGATTGCCGTTGCATCTGAGAGACGAGGGCGACGTAAAACAAGCCTTTCCGTTGTAAATATTTCAGGAGCTTGTAACACGACAGCGCTTATCCCTTTTTAGTAGATTACAGTGTATTTTCATCACAACAACCTTCTAGGGCGAAATGGCAGGAACACTCAAACATCACACTCTCGCACGATCGCTGCCGTTTTGTATACGCCGGATGTCGAAAGTCCACCTGTTAATTGTTCTACACTGTCAACGATCGCAGTACTGAAAGTCGTTTTTAACGCACTTTCCACAGGCTCTAGTTTCGCTTCTGGAATTAATGCTTGGAGTGATTTTTTCATGTCTTCTAAGGCGTTGTTGCATGAAGAGGGATTGCGGATGGGAGACATGGTAAGTCTCAATTACCACAAGATTGTGATAGTGTCGCAAGAATCAGATAGTCAGGTGCAAATGATCTCTCTACTCTAGAAAAAATTTATAGAGTAAGGATTGTACGGAGAAACAATGTTTAACAAATTTCTCTACACAATTTATTCTTGCCAAGCGAGTAAACGTTGAATTCAAGATTGAAAAGCGATCTCCTTTTTAACTCATTGAGAATATTTGAAATAATGTTTAATTTCTGTTTGTGGCGAGTATTTCTGACTGTTTTTTATAGCCAGTTTAGGCG